>NZ_JANADP010000001.1:0-4800000 GCF_024199945.1 Bradyrhizobium sp. CCGUVB4N
ATGACGACATCGGAACAGGATCGCTGGTCACGCGTGAAGAGCCGGCTGCGCTCGAACGTCGGCGAAGACGTCTACACGAGCTGGTTTGCGCGCATGGATCTCGAAGGCGTGCAGGAAGAGAGCGTGCGTCTCTCGGTGCCGACCCGCTTCCTGAAGAGCTGGATCCAGGCCCATTATGCCGAGCGCGTGCTGTCGTGTTGGCAGGCCGAGATGCCGGAGGTGCATCGCATCGATCTCACCGTTCGCTCCGCGGTGCGCCCCGTGGTGCAGCCGAAGGAAGCGCCCGCGCCGGTCGAAGCACGCCGCGCGCCGGCACCCGAGCTGCGCTCGACCGCGACCGCGCCGGTCTCGGCCAATCATGATGCGCTCGGCGGCTCGCCGCTCGATCCGCGCCTGACCTTTGCGAGCTTCGTCGTCGGCCGCTCCAACACGCTGGCGCATGCCGCCGCGCGTCAGGTCGCCGAAGGTCGCCGCGGCGACCCCGTGATGTTCAACCCGCTCTACATCCATGCCGGCGTCGGCCTCGGCAAGACGCATCTCCTGCAGGCCGTGACCTGGGCCGGCAATTCCGGCAACGAGCGCAAGGTGCTCTATCTCACTGCGGAAAAATTCATGTACGGCTTCGTCGCCGCGCTGAAGACGCAGACGGCACTCGCCTTCAAGGAAGCGCTGCGCGGCATCGACGTGCTGGTCATCGACGACCTGCAGTTCCTGCAGGGCAAGTCGACGCAGGCCGAGTTCTGTCACACGCTGAATGCGCTGATCGATGCCGGCCGTCAGGTCGTGATCGCGGCCGACCGTCCGCCGTCCGATCTGGAAAGCCTGGATGACCGCGTCCGCTCGCGCCTGGCCGGCGGTCTCGTGGTCGAGATGGCCTCGCTCGGCGAAGAGCTGCGCCACGGCATTCTCAAGTCGCGCGTCGCAGCCGCCCGCGCCCATCATGCGACCTTCGACGTGCCGGAAGAGGTGCTGCACTATCTGGCGCGCACCATCACCCATAACGGCCGCGACCTCGAAGGCGCGATCAACCGCCTGCTGGCGCACTCGAAGCTCAACAACCAGCCGGTGACGCTGGAGATGGCCGAGCGCGAGGTGCGCGACCTGATCCGGCCGCAGGAGCCGAAGCGGATCAAGATCGAGGACATCCAGCGCGTGGTGGCACGGCAGTATAATGTCAGCCGCTCCGACCTCCTGTCGTCGCGCCGGACCGCCAATGTGGTGCGTCCGCGCCAGGTGGCGATGTACCTCGCCAAGACGCTGACCCTGCGCTCGCTGCCCGAGATCGGCCGGCGCTTCGGGGGCCGCGACCACACCACGGTGCTGCATGCCGTGCGCAAGATCGAGGCACTGGTTTCCAAGGACAATGCGCTGTCCGAGGAGGTCGAGTCGCTCAAACGCCAGCTTCAGGAATAAACGCCTAGGCGACCTCCTGCCATTCTCCCGCCGCCCCGGCCCCGCCCGGGCGGCGGTCGCGTTTCTGCGGGTAAATCGTGGGGAACTGGCTCCCGATCCCTTGAATCCCCCGTCCATCCGCGCCACCTTGCGCGACCCTGACGGCTTTGGTCATATCGGCTGGATGATCCGGCTTTCCGGGGTCTTCGGTGCCGCGGCGCACTTTCCTCCGCCCGGCTTTTTCCATCTTTTGGGGATCGGGCGAGTAGTGCAATGAAGGTTACGGTCGAACGCGCGCAACTCCTGAAGTCGCTGGGCCATGTCCACCGCGTGGTCGAGCGCCGCAACACGATTCCGATCCTGGGCAACGTGCTGGTGCGCGCCGAGAACGCGAAATTGTCGCTGAAGGCGACCGACCTCGACCTCGAGGTGACCGAGACGCTGCCGGCGGAAACCGCCACGGCAGGCTCCACCACCGTGCCGGCGCACATGTTCTACGACATCGTGCGCAAGCTGCCGGACGGATCGCAGATCGTGCTGGAAGCCGACGGCGACCGCGCCGTGCTGGCGATCCGCGCCGGCCGTTCGCGCTTCACGCTGCAGACCCTGCCCGAGAACGATTTCCCGGATCTCGCCGCCGGCGATTTGTCGCATTCGTTCTCGCTGGCCGCCAAGGACGTCAAGCGGCTGATCGACCGCACCCAGTTCGCGATCTCGACCGAAGAGACCCGCTATTACCTCAACGGCATCTATCTGCATGCGGCCGGCACGGCGAAGGCCGCGACCCTGCGCGGCGTCGCCACCGACGGCCACCGCCTCGCCCAGCTCGACCTGGTCCAGCCCAAGGGTGCCGAGGGCATGCCCGGCGTGATCGTGCCGCGCAAGACCGTCGGCGAGGTGCAGCGCCTGATCGAGGACAACGAGGCCGAGGTCACGATCGAGCTGTCGCAGGCCAAGATCCGCTTCACCCTCGGCAATGTGGTGCTGACCTCGAAGCTGATCGACGGCACCTTCCCCGATTACGGCCGCGTCATTCCGCAAGGCAACGACAAGGAGCTCGTCGTCGACAAGAAGGATTTTGAGAACGCGGTCGACCGCGTCTCGACGATTTCGAGCGAACGCGGCCGCGCGGTCAAACTGTCGCTGTCGCCGGGCAAGCTGGTGCTGTCGGTGACCAATCCGGATTCCGGCAGCGCCACCGAAGAGATCGAGGTCGAGTACGCCTCCGACGCGCTCGATATCGGCTTCAACTCCCGCTACCTGCTCGACATCGCCGCCCAGATCGAAGGCGACGTCGCGACGTTGAAGCTCGCCGACCCCGGCTCGCCGACCCTGGTGCAGGACAAGGACGACAAGAGCGCGCTCTACGTGCTGATGCCGATGCGGGTGTGAGGGGCTACCGGCGTTCCTCCGCATCGACTACATCCGTCCTTGCCGGGCGCAGAGGCCCGGCGATGACAAAGACAGCATGACCCCCTCCCGCATTCACCGCCTGACGCTGACGCATTTTCGGAACTATCGGGCGGCGGGGCTCGAGACGGCGGCTGACATGGTGGCGCTGGTCGGGCCGAACGGGGCGGGCAAGACCAATTGCATCGAGGCGATCTCGTTCCTGTCGCCCGGACGCGGCTTGCGGCGCGCCACGCTGGAGGACGTCGCCGACAACCAGGGCGACGGCTCCTGGGCCGTGTCCGCGCAGGTCGAGGGCGCTTTGGGCTTGGCCACGCTCGGCACCGGCATCGAGCCGCCGCGCGCGGATACCGCCGTCAACCGCCGCTGCCGCATCGACCGCGAGCCGGTGACTTCCGCGGCGGCCTTCGGCGATCACATCCGCATGGTGTGGCTGACGCCGGCGATGGACGGGCTGTTCATGGGCGCGGCTTCCGAGCGGCGGCGCTTCTTCGACCGCCTGGTGCTCGCGATCGACAGCGAGCATTCCAGCCGCATCAACGCGCTCGAACGTTCGCTGCGCTCGCGCAACCGCCTGCTCGAGACGCGCAATTACGACGACCATTGGTGCGACGCGATCGAGCGCGAGACCGCCGAGCTCGCGGTCGCCGTCGCCGCCACGCGCGGCCAGACCGCGGCGCGCCTCACCGGCATGCTCAACACGCGCGCACAGCAGTCCGCATTTCCCTCGGCGCAGATCGCGCTCGACGGCTGGATGGAGAACGCGCTGCTGACCGAGACCGCGACCTCGGTCGAGGATCGCTACCGCCAGATCCTGCGTGACAACCGCCCGCGCGATGCCATTGCCGGCCGCACCACCGACGGCCCGCATCTCACCGACCTGCAGGTGGTCTACGCGCCGAAGAGCATGCCCGCGCGCGATGCCTCGACCGGCGAGCAGAAGGCGCTCCTGATCGGTCTCGTGCTGGCGCATGCGACGCTGGTCGCCGAGATGACCGGCATCGTGCCGCTGCTGCTGCTCGACGAGGTCGTCGCGCATCTCGATCCGAACAGGCGCGCCGCGTTGTTCGACGAGCTGCGCAAGCTCGGCGCGCAGGTGTGGCTGACCGGCGCGGACCCGGCCGCGTTTGCCGAGATCGGCGCGGGCGGCGAAGTCTTTGACGTCGAGAGCGGACGCGTTTCCGCCCGGCGATAGAGCCGTCGTTGAACCCGGTCATTTCCAGTCGCGACTAGCTCCCTGAGGCCGCGCCGACGGTGTCGCAGCCGTTGCAATCGCGGCGATCTCACATCGCGCGATGTCCTGAGGAGTGACCATGCGGACGGTAAGGCTCGGAGCGAAAGCTCCGGCACGATGGCGAGCGTTTGTGTGCGGCCTCGCCCTCCTCGCAGGCTGCACGCTCGCGGCCACTGCCGGCGTCTGGATGCCGCATCTCGCGACGCTGGTCTCGCCTACGCTGACACCGGATCCGGAGGCAACTCTGCCCGCGCCAACCCGGTACAGCTTCAGAGGGATCCACACCACCATCATCCGCGGCGTTGAAGCGCCGCTCCGCACCACGCTGGAGGCCACCATTCCCGCGGAGCTCAGCGACGTCCTCGCTTTCTATCGCACCGAGCTCGGAAAGCGCGGCTGGCAGGAGACGCCGGATGGTCGCGTGGTCGCCGCCGACCATGCCCACGTCGCCTTCGTCTCCCCGCTGGGGCCGGGAATGCTCGAGCTCGGCCGCAGGAACAGCAGCACCATCGTCAATCTCGTCCAGCGCAACCGCGATGTCGCGATCCAGGGCAACGTCCTGCCCGAGCCCGGCCAGGCGATGCTGGTGTTCTCCAATATCAGCGAGACCGACGCCGCGCTCACGATCAACGATCGAACCATCAAGCGCGCCGCCGGCACCCGTGCCGTGTCGCTGGATCTGCCACCCGGCAAATATTCCTACGAGCTGAGCGTGCCGGGCCATCCGGCCACCACCCATGTCCTTGAGTTCGCCGCCGGCGATACCTGGGAGCTCACGGTCGGGCGCGACGGCGAGGCCTGGTCGCCCCTCCTGCTGTACTGAGCCGATTTGAACCTCACGGGTTCCCGCCGCGACTAGTCGTCTGAGGCCGCGTCGACGGTGTCGCAGCCTGCAATTGCGCGATGGATCAAGGCCCGCGCAAAACCCAGGAGTTTTCACGATGTCGACGATCAAGCGCGGGGCGCAGGTCCCGGCCCGCTGGCGGCTGCTTGCCTGCGGCCTTCTGCTGATGGCGAGCGCTTCGTTGCCCGCGCGCGCCGATGATGGCTACGTCGACGTTCACACCCTGCCGCAGCTCGAGGGCGCGGTGGACGATCCGTCACTCAAAAATCGCGACCGCGTCGAATATCGTATGCCGACGCCGGAAACCGTGACCGCGCCGGCCGTGAAGAAACTCCTCAGCGCGGACGGCTGGGTGCCCTATGTGCGACCGCTGGAGGAAAAGAGCGACACGCTGAATTTCAAGAAGGGCCGGCAAGGCCTGTCCGTCCATTTCACGCAGGCCCTCGGCCGGCCCGACCAATCCGTGGTGTACTACACGCCCGACCGGATCTATGGAAACGTGCCGTTCCCCGACGGCGCGCTCGGCATCGTGTTCGATGGCACCAGGCCCTATCTCGGCTGCATCGCGCCGACGGTGCTCGAGGCGACGCTTGATTTCTACACCAGAGAAATGGCCGCAATCGGCTGGCAGAAGCTCACGCCGGAAACGGCCGCGCGCTGGACCAATGCCGGCCTCGACGATGCCGTTCCGAACGGCGTGCGCGTCTACTACGAGCATCCCGACAGCGAAGTGACCGGCTTCTACAGGCAGAAGCCCGTGATGCTGACGATGACACGCCGCGACGACGGCAAGACCAATGTCGAGATCCGGACGGCCGTCTTCGCCCTGCCCGCCGAGCTCAAGCTCGACGGCGATTCCGCAGGCTTTCCACGACCGGACGCGACAAAGACGTCCATGGGCAAGGGCAACGCCACCACCGCCAAGCGCGAAATGTCGGCCGCCGTGATGGCTAATCTGCCTGCCGTGCTCGCCTTCTACCATCGCGAGCTCGCCGCACGCGGCTGGCGCGAGGATGGCAACGCGCCGCTCGCCCCCGGCGACGAGGTTGCGATCAAGGTTTCCACGGCGGAGGAGACCGGCGTGCTGCGGCTCGGCCGCAAATATGATTTCACCATGGTCAGCCTGGCCACGCAGCTGACGGACACGGCGATCGCGGCACGGATCAAGGCCAAGAAGGATGCCGACGACAAGTTCATGAAGGACGCCGAGGCGATGGCAAAACAGGTCATCGCCGCCGACGAAGCCCGGCGCAAGGTGCAGGCCGCCGCGCTCTCCGATGCGCCGCTGCAGGCGCTCGCCGACAGCAAGACGCCGGTGCCGCTGCCCGAGAACGCGCAGGAGGTGACGTTCAACGGCGACGACGGCCGGCTCGAATTCAATGCAGCCTCCAGCGTCAAGGCGCTGACGGCTTTCTACCGGGCCTCGCTGAAGCCCGCAGGCTGGAAGGAGCAGCCCTCGGTGATCAACCAGCCGAACATGGCGGTGATGGAGTTTTCGAAGGGCGGCAAGTCGATCTCGATGACCGTGATGCAGATGGGTCCGAAGGTGAATGTCAGCGCCGATGGCTCGGGCCTCAAGATGGCTGCGGCCAATCCTGCGTCCAAAGCCAGGCCGGCGGGCAGCGATCCTGCCGTCGCCCAGGCCAAAGCGTCCGCCCCGCTGGAAGCGGATCCGGACTCTGCGCTGCCCGTGCCGAAGCAGCGCACATCGACCTCACTCGGCACGGCAAAACTGCCCGGAATCGAGGTGCCGTTCCGCCGCGAGCTCGAGGCCAGCGTACCTGCCGCACTCAGCGACGTGCTGGCGTTCTATCGCAGCGAGCTGACAAAGCTCGGCTGGCAGGAGAAGCCGGACGGCGCGGCCGTCAGTGCCGATCGCGTCCAGCTCGCCTTCACGTCCGCTCAGGGACCAGCCGTGTTGAAGCTCGGCCGCGCCAATGGCGAGACGTCGGTCAATCTGGTGCAGAAGAACCCGGATGCCGCGACCAAGGCGGACATCATGCCCAAGCCCGGCCAGGCCAAGCTGCTGTTCGGCAACATGGGCTCCCAGGACGCGCAGCTCACGATCAACAAGCAGACCATCAAGGTTGCGGCCGGTGCCGGTGGCCCTCAATCGCCGAAGGGGCCGATGCTCGATCTGCCGCCGGGCAAATACCAGTACTCGCTTAAAATGGCAGGTCGCCCGGCCCGCAACGACACCCTGGACATCGCCGCGGGCGATGCCTGGGGCCTGATGGTGGGGCCGACCGGCGAAGTGCTGCCGCTGCAAATGTATTGATCCGATCGCCAAACCCTTGATGCGGAGAGCAAGCATGACGACGGTCAGGCGCAGGACGAAGGTCCCGGCACGGTGGTGGCTGCTGGTGTGCGGCCTCACGCTTCTTGCGGGCTGTTCGCAGGAGCCGCTGACCGCAGCGGATCCCCACGCCGACATGCCCGTGCCGACGCGAGCCAGCCACTCGAGCTTCAGCACCTCGCACGCGTCCGGCATCGAAGTCCCGTTCCGGGTCGAGCTCGAAGCCCAGGTGCCCGCAGAGCTCAACGACGTCTTGGCCTTCTACCGTGCGGAACTCGGAAAGCGCGGCTGGCAGGAAAAGGCGGAGGGCGCGACGGTCGCCGCCGATCGCGCGCGGCTCGTGTTCGCTTCCCCGAAGGGACCGGGCACGCTGACGCTCGACCGTGCCAAGGGCGAGACCACGATCGACCTGGTCCAGCGAAATACGGAGGTCGCGGCCAAGGCCAACTTCCTGCCCGCATCAGGACAGGCGCGGCTGATCTTCGGCTATCTCGTACCTGATGTGGCCTCGCTCGCGATCAACGATCAGATCATCGAGATCGCGGGCGGCGTCAACCATCCACAAATGCTCGATCTGCCGCCCGGCACGTATCCCTACACGCTGCTCGTATCGGGCCGTCGGGTCCGCACCGATAGCATCACCGTGGCCGCCGGCGAGACCTGGGGCCTGAGGTTGGATGACGGCGACAGGAAGTCGGACCGGATTTACTGAACTCCGGAGGGCCGCCCCGCGGCCCCGCGGCCCCACGGCGCCTTCCGAACAGGCCGCTGCAACCCCGCAAAATCCACGCCTTCAGGGGTCAAAAACAGGGCCTCGAATCGGGCTTTTCGAGGAGCCCTGAATCGGCCCTCAAAAGCCTTGAAAACTCGTTGAAAAACCCTATGTGCTCAAAGGGTTGCCGGAGGATACTTTGCGCTAGGCGCAAGCGGTCTTTCATGGCACAAATAGCCTGCAAATCAGCGCCTTTTGCGCCGCTGATTCGGGCGACATTTCGAAGGCCTCTCATGACAGAACCTGCTCGGCAGACGCCTGCCGAAAACGAGCCCTCAAATCCGAGCGATTACGGGGCGGAATCGATCCGCGTGCTCAAGGGGCTCGATGCCGTTCGCAAGCGTCCGGGCATGTATATCGGCGACACCGATGACGGCTCGGGCTTACACCACATGGTGTACGAAGTCGTCGACAACGCGATCGACGAAGCGCTGGCAGGGCACGCCTCGCGCGTCGACGTCGTGCTCAACGCCGACAATTCAGTCACGGTGCGCGACGACGGCCGCGGCATCCCCGTCGACATCCACAAGGGCGAAGGCATTTCGGCGGCCGAGGTCATCATGACCCAGCTGCACGCCGGCGGAAAGTTCGACCAGAACTCCTACAAGGTCTCCGGCGGCCTGCACGGTGTCGGCGTCTCCGTCGTCAACGCGCTGTCGAGCAAGCTCGGCTTGCGCATCTGGCGCGACGACAAGGAACATTACATCGAGTTCGCCCATGGCGATGCGGTCGCACCGCTCAAGGTCGTCGGCGATGCGCCGGGCCGGCGCGGCACCGAGGTGACGTTCATGGCGTCCACCGAGACCTTCAAGAACGTCGAATATGATTTCGCCACGCTCGAGCATCGCCTGCGCGAGCTCGCTTTCCTCAATTCTGGCGTCAACATCGCGCTCTCCGACATGCGTCACGCGGTCGAGAAGCGCGAGGAGATGCACTATTCCGGCGGCGTCGAGGAGTTCGTCAAATATCTCGACCGCAACAAGAAAGCCCTGGTGCCCACGCCGATCATGGTGCGTGCCGAAGCCAACGGCATCGGCGTCGAGGCCGCCTTGTGGTGGAACGACAGCTACCATGAGAACGTGCTGTGCTTCACCAACAACATCCCGCAGCGTGACGGCGGCACCCATCTCGCCGGCTTCCGCGGCGCGCTGACGCGCCAGGTCAACGGCTATGCCGAAGCCAATGCGAAGAAGGAAAAGATCGCGCTGACCGGCGACGACTGCCGCGAAGGCCTGACGGCCGTGCTGTCGGTGAAGGTGCCGGACCCGAAGTTTTCGTCGCAGACCAAGGACAAGCTGGTGTCCTCGGAAGTGCGCCCCGTGGTCGAGAACGTGCTCAACGAGGCGCTGCAGGCCTGGTTCGAGGAGCACCCGTCCGAAGCCAAGATGATCGTCGGCAAGGTGATCCAGGCTGCGGCTGCCCGCGAAGCCGCGCGAAAGGCGCGCGAGCTGACGCGCAAGAGCCCGCTGTCGGTCTCCTCGCTGCCCGGCAAGCTCGCCGACTGCCAGGAAAAGGATCCGGCCAAGTCCGAACTCTTCATCGTCGAGGGTGACTCGGCAGGCGGCAGCGCCAAGCAGGGCCGCAACCGCGAATTCCAGGCCGTCTTGCCGCTGCGCGGCAAGATCTTGAACGTCGAACGCGTCCGCCCCGACAAGATGCTGGGCAGCGAGCAGATCGGCACGCTGATCACCGCGCTCGGCACCAGCATCGGCGACGAGTTCTCGGTCGAGAAACTGCGCTATCACAAGATCATCGTGATGACGGACGCCGACGTCGACGGCGCCCACATCCGCACGCTGCTGCTGACCTTCTTCTACCGGCAGATGCGCGACATCATCGACGGCGGCTATCTCTATATCGCCCAGCCGCCGCTCTATAAGGTCTCCCGCGGCAAGTCCGAGCAATATCTGAAGGACGAGCGCGCGCTGGAAGATTACCTGATCGACGCCGGTCTGGACGATTGCGTCTTCATTCCCGGCACCGGCGGCGACCGCACCGGGCGCGATCTGCGCGCGCTGGTCGACGACGCCCGCGTCGTCCGCAGCATCCTGCGCAACCTCCACAGCCGCTATAACCGGAAGGTGGTCGAGCAGGCTGCCATCACCGGCGTGCTGAACAAGTCGGTCTACGGCAACCCCGAGAACGCCGCAGCCGCCGCGCAGTACATCGCGACCCGGCTGGACAACCAGGCCGAGGAGGTCGAGCGCGGCTGGGTCGGACAATTCGTCGAAGGCCAGGGCTTCCTGTTCGAGCGCACCGTGCGCGGCGTCAAGGAAGCGGCCATCATCGATGATGCGCTGCTCGGCTCGGCCGAAGCCCGCAAGCTCGACGAGTACGCGCCCAAACTCCAGGACGTCTACGCCCGCTCCGGCAAGCTACGCCGCAAGGACAGCGAGCATGTGGTGCACGGTCCGTCCGACCTGTTCGAGGCGGTGACCGAAGCCGGCCGCAAGGGCATCTCGCTGCAGCGCTACAAAGGCCTCGGCGAGATGAACCCGGAGCAACTCTGGGAGACGACGCTCGACACCGACGTGCGCTCGCTGCTGCAGGTGAAGGTCAAGGAGGTCGACGAGGCCGACGACATCTTCACCAAGCTGATGGGCGATGTGGTCGAACCGCGCCGCGACTTCATCCAGGAACATTCGCTCAGCGCGACGATCGATATCTAGCACTCGGCCCAAGCCCCGGGCGCATGTCACCTCTCCCCGCTGGGGAGAGGTGCACTGAGACCGAGCCCCTGAACCTCCCCGCCCGCGATCGCGACGAAATGGCGTGAACCCATTGGCCAATTCCGGCCGGGAAACGCGATGCCATGAGTGCGCCTGCATCGAAGTCAGCTATTCCCTCCCGCCGCCTTGGCGTGATCGGGAGCCTCGTTGGCATGCTGGCCTTCATTGCGGCCGTGCTGCCGCACTGGGTCGTGCCGATGGTGTATCCGCCGCCACCGGCTGACCAGGTCATCGTCGACACCGGTCATCGCATCAAGGACCGCATCGTCGCGCGCGTGAAGGGCGTGGAGTATCAGGCGCCCAAGGTCGAAAAATCGGCTGGACGGAGCTGGAGCGAAATTGCCTCGGTAGCCGCGATCTCGCTCGGCCTGCTCGCCATCCTGTTCTCGGTCCTGTCGCTGATCTTCCGGGAAGAGCGCCTTCTGGCCGCCGTCGCCGCCACGCTCGGCACCGGCGCCATCGCGATTGAAATCTCCTTCGTCATGATCGGCGCACTGATCCTGATCGCGATCCTCTATGTGGTGGGAAATATCATCGGACTGTTTTGACGGGCGCCTTTGGCAGCCTTCCCGGGACTGACGGACGAGCCCCGAACGACGGCCGGCGCATTTGCTACCGCGCTCAATTCCCTATAGTTTCCGCCTCCAAAGCAGCCCGCCCCAACCCAACAGGACGGAGAGATCCAAGTGGCGCCCATCCAATACATCGTCGAGGGCGGTCACCGGCTCTCGGGCTCGATCGAGCCGGCCGGCAACAAGAATTCGGCGCTGCCGATCATCGCGGCCGCCCTGCTCACCGAGCATCCGGTGACGCTGGAGAACGTGCCGCGGATCCGCGACACCGAGACGCTGGTCGAGCTGGTCCGCTCCGTCGGTGCGTCCGCGGAATGGACCGCCCGCAACACGCTTCACATCCACGCCAAGAGCATTCGCGCCGCCGATCTCGATCCCGAGCTCTGCGTTCGCATCCGCGCCTCGATCCTGCTCGCCGGGCCCCTGCTCGCGCGCTGCGGCGAGGTGATGCTGCCGCCGCCCGGCGGCGACGTCATCGGCCGGCGCCGGCTCGACACCCATGTGCTCGCGCTGGAGCAACTCGGCGCCAAGGTCACCGCGACCGACCGGCTCGAATTCCGCGCGCCGAAGCTCACCGGCGCCGACGTGTTCCTCGACGAGCCGAGCGTCACCGCGACCGAGAATGCGCTGGTCGCGGCCGTCGCGGCCGACGGCGTCACCTATTTGCGCAACGTGGCCTCCGAGCCGCATGTGCAGGACCTCGCCAATTTCCTGGTCGCGCTGGGTGCCAAGATCGAGGGCATCGGCACCAACACCATGATCGTGCATGGACCGGCGACGCTGGGCGAAACCACCTACCGGATTCAGCCCGACCATATCGAGGTCGGCTCGCTGATCGGTCTCGCCGCCGTGACGCGCTCGCCGCTGCGCATCGTGGGCGCCGGCGTCGAGCATCTGCGCTCGATCCGCATGGGTTTCGAGCGGCTCGGCATCGTTTGCCGCGTCGAGGGCGACGACCTGATCGTGCCATCGAACCAGACGCTGAAGATCCAGGACGATTTTGGCGGCCACGTGCCGAAGCTGGAAGACCAGCCCTGGCCGGCCTTCCCGGCCGACCTGATGTCGATCGCGATCGTCACCGCCACGCAGTGCGAAGGCGTGATCCTGATGTTCGAGAAGATGTTCGAGTCGCGGATGTTCTTCGTCGACAAGCTGATCGGGATGGGCGCGCGCATCGTGCTGTGCGATCCGCATCGCGCGATCATCGCGGGTCCCAGCCGGCTGCACGGCGCGACGCTGAGTTCGCCCGACATCCGCGCCGGCATGGCGATGCTGCTCGCCGCCGTCTGCGCCGAGGGCACCTCCACCATCAACAACGCCGACCAGATCGAGCGCGGCTACGAGCGCATCGACGAACGGCTGAACGCGCTGGGGGCGAAGATCCGGCGCGTGCCGGAACGGAAGGGGTGATCTTCGCCTCTCCCCGCTTGCGGGGAGAGGCCGGAATGCGCGCCCCGGCGCGCGTTCCGGGTGAGGGGGACTCTCCGCGAGTCCAACTCTCACCGTCCCCGCGGAGACTCCCCCTCACCCCGACCCTCTCCCCGCAAGCGGGGCGAGGGAGAAGACGCCCGAGCCATGTTTTCGTCGCCCTGCGATGATAATGGATAGCCATGCTCGACACCGTCGAACCACATCCGCAGCCGCAAACCGGCGTGCAAAGCCATCTCGCGCAGGAGTTCGCCGAGACGCTGCGGCTGGCCCTGCCGATGATGCTGACGCAGCTCGGGCAGATCGCGATGATCACGAGCGATCTCGCGCTGATCGGCAGGCTCGGCGAGGATTCGGTCGCCGCTGCGGCACTTGCGCACACCGTCTATTTCGTCAGCTTCACCTTCGGGCTTGGATTGATGGCTGTGGTATCGCCGCTGGCAGCCCAGGCATTCGGCGCAGGCGACGTCAGGCGCATCCGCCTGTCCTTGCGCGTCGGCCTCTGGGTCGCGCTGCTGATCTCGCTGCCGATGATGGCTTCGCCCCTCTATGGCGAGCACATCCTGATCGCGCTCGGACAGGCGCCGCATTCGGCCGCGCTCGCCCAGCGCTACCTGAATGGGCTGGCCTGGGGCATCGCGCCGGCGCTCGGCTTCATCGCGTTGCGCAGCATGATGAGCGCCGTGAACCGGCCGCAGGCGCCGCTGTGGATCACGCTCGCGGCGATCCCCGCGAATTTCGTGCTGGTCTACTGCCTGATCCATGGCCTGTTCGGCCTGCCCGAGCTCGGCCTGTTCGGCGCGGGACTGGCGACGACACTGGTCAATCTCGGCACCTTCATCGCTGCGCTCGCCATCGCAGGCCTGCGCAAGCCGTTCGCGGATTATCATCCGCTGGTCCAGCTATGGCGGATCGACTGGCCGTTGACGCGCCAGCTGATCGCGATCGGCGCGCCGATCTCGTTCTCCCTGCTGCTGGAATACGGCCTGTTCTCTTCGGCTGCGCTGTTGATGGGACTGATCTCGACGACCGCACTCGCCGCGCACCAGATCGCGCTCCAGGTCACGGCCATCCTGTTCATGGTCCCGCTCGGCATCGGCATGGCCGCGACGGTGCGGGTCGGCCACGCCTTCGGCCGTAACGACCCGGCGGGCGTCCGACGCGCGGGCCTCGTCGCGGCGGTGCTCGGGATCGCGTTTGTCGCCGGCCTGACGGTTGCCATCGTCCTCGGCCGCTACGAGCTCGGACGGCTGTTCTTCGGCCGCAGCGAAGCCAGCGCGCCGACTGTCGAGCTCACCGCAACGCTTCTGCTGGTCGGCGCGACCTTCTTCATCGCCGATGCGCTGCAGACCATCATGGGCGGCGCGCTGCGCGGCATCAATGACACACAGATGACACTGGTGTTCGCCGCGATCGGCTATTGGTGCGTGGGCTTCCCGATTGCCTGGGCGCTGGCCTTCCACGCCGGTCTCGGCGCGGTCGGCGTCTGGATCGGACTGTCGATCGGATCGTTCGTCTATGCCGGACTCTTGATCTTGCGATTCCGGATGCTGACGCGCAAACTGGCGGGATGACCAGCCCAGTCCGCGAAGTCACCCCCAACGTCGATGCCGGCACGGTGCTGTCGGGCGCGCAGTTCATCGACGCGTTTCGTGTCGATATCGGCCCGGCGGCGGTGAACGCCCGCGAGGCCTGCACCAGGATGGTGCTGAACGGGCCACGCTGGGTCGAGGCGCTGACACGCCTGCGCAACATTCTCGTGACGCCATTCGGCCTGAAGCAATCGGGCGAAGGCGCGCCTGCGCCCGGCGGCCTGATCGGCCTGTTTCCGGTGTTGAGCGAGACGCCGGAGCGGCTGATCGCCGGCTTCAATGATTCTCACCTCGATTTTCGCATCGTCGTCGACGTAGCCGGGGATGCAGCGAGCCGCCAGGTCACCTTGACCACCCTGGTGAAAACGAACAATTTCCTCGGGCGGACCTACCTCACGCTGATCACGCCGTTCCACAAGCTCGTGGCCCGCGGCATGATGGGGAGGATCGCGGAGCCGGTGCGATGACGCTGTCCGTCGACCTGTTCTTCTCGTTTCGCAGCCCCTTCAGCTATCTGGCGCTGCCGAAGACGCTGAAGCTGGTCGCGGACTATGATCTCGCGGTGAACCTGCGGCCGGTCTATCCGCTCGCGGTGCGCGTGCCAGGTTTCTTCAAGAAAGCGAGCCCGAATTTCATTCGCTATGTGGTGCTCGACAGCACGCGCGTGGCGCAACACGAGGGCATTCCGTTCCGCTTTCCGCGACCGGATCCGATCGTGCAGGACAAGACGACGTTCGATGTCGCGACGGAGCAGCCCTATATCCATCGCCTGACACGGCTCGGTGCCATGGCGCAGCTCGAAGGCCGCTCGCTCGCATTCACGGATGCGATCGCGCGCGTGCTCTGGGACGGTTCGGTCGCGGGCTGGAACGAGGGCGATCATCTCGCGCGCGCCGCCGCGACGGCCGGCTTCGATCTCGCGGCGATGGACGCTGCGATCGGCGCCGATCCGGATCGCTACGAGCAGGTGATCGCCGAGAACGAGAAGGACCACGCCGCCTCCGGCCATTGGGGCGTACCGACCTTCACGTTCGAGAACGAGCCGTTCTTCGGCCAGGACCGCATCGATCTGCTGGTCTGGCGCCTGCAAAGCAAGGGCCTGACGAAACGATAGCTCACTCCGCGAGCTTCACCGGCCCATCGGCCGCGGCTTCCGACCATTCGCCGACGACGCGATCGAGATCGCAGAGATTCTGGTGCATCTGCTCCAGCGAGAAGCCGAGCGCGAAGAAGCGCTCAGCGGTATCGCCGGGATGGCCGCGGATCACGCCATCCTGGCGCACAGCCGCGACCGCCTCGGCATAATGCTGAAGCGCGACGTGCACCGGGTGGATCGGCGGCGCGCCGGCGCCCGCGCGGATGGCTTCGGCCGCGGACTTCAGGAAGCGCACGATTGCCGCGCTGACCTCCGCGAGAGGGCCTGCGAGCCTGACCTGCACCTCGACCGGCAGCGGCACCACCGTGGCGCGGCCGATCATCACGACGTCGTGGCGCAACCGCAGGATCGTGCGCAGCAGCGGGCCGGTGTCGGGACCGCTCGACAGCCGCGCCGAACGTTCACGCTCGGCCTCGGCACCGATGGTATTCATGCCCACCATGGCGGTGCCGATCCCATCCTGGATCCGATGCAGCGCATCGTTGTCGCGGCCACGGGTGAGACCCGCGAGCAATTCCGTGAACGCCTCCGCGATCAGCTCGAGCAGTTTCGCCGCGCTGGCGCGGATCTGGCGCACCGCGCGCGACGGCAGCACCAGGAACGAGACCAGGAGCCCGGTGATGGCGCCGACCGAAACCTCGCTGACGCGGTCAATCGCCGACGCCATCGGATCGGCGTGATGCATGCTCGGAAGCACCAGCACGATCACGGCCGTCACCGTTGCAGAGCTCAGGTTCGGATAGATCGACGAGAGAAAGGCAAGCGGCGCGACGGCCAGCACCAGCAAGCCCAGAAGACCGAGTTCGCTGGAATAAGGGATCAGGATTGCGATCGCGCCACCATAGACCGCGCCGCCAATCGTGCCGAGCATGTAGTCGCGCGTCGCCTTCAGCGAGCGCCCGACGCTCATCTGGGTCACGATGATGGAGGTGAGGACGGCCCAGAGCGGCAACAGCAGATGCAGCGCGGTGGCAAGCGCATAGGCCCCGGTGGCCGCGACCGTGACCCGGACCGCCAGGCCCAATTGCGTCTTGCGCGACCAGATCCAGTCGAACAGCTCCTTTGCGCCTGCCATCGTCGAATATCCCGATCCTCGCAACCAACCAAAAGCATAGCTGATGCCCGCGGCCCCAAGGCCGCTTGAAAGGCCAAATCACCCCGCCTAACTTGCCGGCCAAAACGAGGAAACACGATGGCTCACGAAACCGCAACGCTGGCTGCCTATGTCGCCAACCTGAAATTCGCAGATATTCCGGCGGAAGTGCTGGATCGCGCCAAGGTGCTGACGCTGGATTTCCTCGGCAGCGCCATCCGGGCGCGGAGCGAGGCGGAATCGACCCCGTCGCTGCTGAAGATGCTCGAAGCGCTCGCGCTCGACACCAAGGGCGACTCCACCGTGTTCGGCGATGCCAAGACCTGGACACCGGCGGTGGCCGCCCTGCTCAACGGAGCGCTCGGCCATTCCCTCGATTTCGACGACACGCACGCCGATTCCTCGCTGCATCCGAGCGCGCCGGTGGTTCCGGCCGCGTTTGCCGTCGGCGAGATGGTCGGCGCCTCCGGGCGCGACGTGCTGACCGCGATCGTGGCCGGCTATGAGGTGTGCTGCCGGCTCGGCAACGCGCTCGACCCGACCTCGCACTATGCGCGCGGCTTCCATCCGACCGCGACCGCCGGCACCTATGGCGCGGCCGCGGCCGCGGCAAAGCTGTTCGGCCTCTCCGAGGCGCAGATCATCGCCGCCTTCGGCGTCGCCGGCAGCCAGGCCGCGGGCTCGCTGCAATTCCTGATGAACGGCGCCTGGAACAAGCGCTACCAGGTCGGCGCGGCCGCGATGAACGGTGTGATCGCCGCGACGCTGGCGCGCAACGATTTCGTCGGCGCGACGGAATCGGTCGAAGGCAAGCACGGCCTGCTCGCCGGCTACACCGACGATGCGCATCCCGACAAGGCGGTCGCCGGGCTCGGCAAGACCTATGAGACCATGAAGATCGGCGTCAAACCCTATCCGAGCTGCCGCTACACCCATGCCGCGATCGACGCGCTGATCGCGATGCGGCGCGAGCACAATCTGACGCCCGACCAGGTCAAGCGCGTCGAGATCGGCCTGCATCGCAACGGCATCACGCTGACGGGCGATGCGGCCACCAAGCGGCATCCGACCTCGATCGTCGGCGGCCAGTTCTCGATGTTCTTCACCGGCGCGCTCGCGCTCGACCAGGGCTCGTTCGGCTGGGACGATTACAACCGCTTGGGTGACGCCGCCATCGACGCGCTCGCCGACAAGTTCGACGTGGTGCAGGACGACCGGCTCGAGGTCGGCCGCACCCATCCGTTCGGCGCACGCGTGAGCATCACCACCGATGACGGCGTGCACGAGCGGCTCTATGCCGATCCCTCGGGCGAGCCGACCTCGTTCCCGGATGCGCAGGCGATGCAGCAGAAATTCCTGACGCTGGCGCGGCCCGTGCTGAACGCCCGGGCCGACAAATTCGCCGACGCGATCATGACGCTGGAGCGCTTCGATCGCGTCGCGAAGGCGACGGAGCTGGGGCGGCAGTAGCCGCCTAATTCGCGCCCGCCAGTTTCCCATTCTCGCGCGTTATCGCCACGACATCGCGCACGAGGTCGAACACACCGTCCACGTCCGGCGGGAAGTTCGGCGAGCGGCCGAGGCGCACGATCACCAGCCTCTCCGACGGGATCACGATCGTGTATTGCCCGATCGTGCCCTTGGCGAAGAAGGCATCGCCCGGCCAGCCATGGTCGACGCGAAATTTCGCGCCGAAACTGTTGCCCTGGTTGGTCCAGAAGCCTGCACCGATGCCGACCCACGCGTGGGGCGTGGCCGTCGCGGAGTAGTTCACCCAGCCCTCGGGTAGGATGCGCTTGCCGCCGACGACGCCGTCGTTGAGATAGAGCTGGCCGAACCGCGCCCAGTCGCGTGCGGACGCCATCATTTCGCCGGCGCCCTCGATCGTGCCGGCGCCATCAAGCTGAAGCGTGACGTCGTGCATGCCGAGCGGCGCGAACAATTCGCGGCGCGCGAAGCGGAGCGCATCGGCGGGCTTGCCGCCGGCGGCGTCACGCAGCAGTTGCGCGAGGATGAGGAAATTGCCGTCGTGATAATTCCACGCCGTGCCCGGCGCGGTTGCGAGCGGCGCGCGCTCGGCAAAGCCAGCCATATCGTCCTCGGCATATTTCATGGTGTTGACCGGCTCGAGCACGGAGCCAAGCTTGGCCTCCAGCGAGCTGCCGAGCGCGAGGCCTGCGGTATGACGCAGCAACTGGTCGACGGTGATGGCATGGCGCGGATCGTCCGGATTTTGCCAGGCGGCAATTGGCGCGGGCCCGTCCAGTCTCAACTTGCCCTGGCGCACGAGAATGCCCGTCAGCGCTGACATCACCGACTTCGTCATGGAGAAGCCGAGCAGCCGCGTCTCCGGTCCGATACCGTCGGCATAACGCTCGGCGACGATGCGGCCCGCCTTCATGACGACGATCGCGCGCGTGCGGCGATAAGGCGGCTGCGCGGGCTCGGCGAAGGCACGGTCGAGCGCGGCGGACAGCCCCTCGCTTTGCGGCGGCACGAGTCCCGGACCGGCAATGTCGGGCAGTAAGGCGGGCTGCTTGTCATCCGGCGGCAACGCGACGTCGGCGATCCCCCGGCCGTGCTCGAGCGAGCAACCGAGACCTTCGCGATAGACGGCATGGCTGCGGCCGATCCCGAACAGGGACACCGTGACATCCTTGCGCGTGCGATCGATCTGCAGATTCATTGCCCAGCTCAAGAGACCTGTGCCCGGCATCGCGTCGATGGTCTCGTTGAGATCGCGCATGGGATCGAGGCCGGAGACGAAGGTCTCCGAGCAGAGCGTATGGGCGATGAAGCCGGTGGCAACCTTGGGCACGTCACGCGCCCGCGCCGCGCCGAGCGCGAGGCCGGCACAGGCGATGGCGGTGGTGAGGAGGACGATCTTACGGCGACGGGTCACGGGCTTTCTCCGGCTACGGGGCATGTGCGGGAGAGCAAGGCCGGATGCGGGCGAGACACGCTCGCCGGATTTGAAAATCGACCTCGTCGAAACTGATCGGGACTAGTCGATTTCGAAATTCATACGTGATTTCAGGTGCTTAAAAATCTAAGCCGCGTCGGCCTTGAGCCGCCGGTATTCCGTCGGGGTCACACCCGTGACCGCCTTGAAGGCGCGGTTGAACGGGCCGAGCGACTGGAAGCCGGCGTCCATCGCGATGGTGATGACGGGAACCTCGGCCTGGGTGGGGTCGGCGAGCGCGGCCTTGGCCTCCTCGATCCGGTGGTTGTTCAGGAACACATTGAAGTTGCGGTAGCCGAGCCGCTGGTTGATCAGCCGGCGCAACCGGTATTCCGGAATCTTCAACCGGCCCGCCAGCACGCCGATGGTGATGTTCTCCTGGCGGTAGATGCGCTCGTCCGCCATCAGACGCATCAGCGCATCGATCAGCTTTTGGTCGGCGGCAGCATCGGCCGCAGGCTGGCTGAAAACAGTCGGCGGTGCGGGCGCCATTGCTGCCGGAAACAGATCCGCGCCGTCAACGCGCATCATGGCATAGACGATCGCCGCGACGGTGCCGGTGAGCACGCCGGCATTGATGGTTTCGGCGACAGCGCCGACGTGGTGGCCGGCGACGGCGATCTGGAGCACCGCGTTCAGCCCGCCATAGAGCGCGATGGCGCAGACGATGAAGACACGAACGCGGCGGCGGCGCTCGACCAGGTCAGTTGGCCAGGAGACGATCATCTGCCCGACCGCAAGGGCGATGAAACCGAGCACGATCAGATTGACCACCGTCACCGAGAATCGCACATGGCCGCTGGGTGCGATCCAGACGCAGCCTGCGAAGCTGAAGGCCGCCACCAGCGCCCAGATCAAGCCGTGCCACCAGCGGAGGCGAAACTCGTCGTCGAACAGGGCGCGCGTGAACAGCCAGAACACCACGATGGTCCCGGTCGACAACGCGATCAGCGGTGCATGCCAGAGCGGGATCCGCGACGTGACATCCAACGAATAGCTCACGGCATGCGCAACCGTGCTGAGCACGAAGACCGCACCGAGGCGGGCAGCCAGTACATTGCGAAAATCAGAGAGGAGCGACGCCGCCAGCACCAGCAGCAGCGCGACGCTGGCGGCGCGGAAGGCGAGGTCGAGATTGGTCAGCAGCATCCCATCGATCCGGTCGTCGGCGTCGCGAACTTAAGTCAGATCGGCGATCGATTCAATTTCGCCGCCACGCGGCGCGCGTCGTGATCCAGGCGTCGGCGGGCTTGCCGAACAGGTCGATCACGCGATCCTTCCGCGCACCCAGCCTGCGCGCCACCGCCTGCGACGGCGCATTCACGCTTTCGATACAGTGCATGATCTCGTCGACCTCAAAACTGTCGAACGCCCAGTCGATCGACGCGCGGGCCGCCTCCACCGCATAGCCCTTGCCGCGAAATTCCTTGGCAATGCCCCAGCCGACCTCGAAACCGGGCCAGCCCGGCGGACACCACGGGCCGACGCGGCCGACATAGTTGCCGCTCGACTTCTCCTCGACCACGAACATGCCGAAGCCGTAGAGCGCCCAGTGTCCGGAGATCACGGCTGCATTGCGCCAGCCGGCGATCGCGGTGGTGACCGGATTGCCGTCGGCCGCGATGAACCGCGCCGTGCCGGGGTCGCTCAGCATCGCGGCGTTGGGCGCGATGTCGCTGGCGCGCCATGGACGCAGGATAAGACGTTCCGTCTCGATTTCGGGGCCGGTGACCTCGAGCAGCCTGGCGCCTGGCTTGAGCGGCGGAATCATCTGTCTCCTCCCGTTCCCATCGATGTTCTGCTACGATCATACCAGCAAGAAACAGGAGTCCACCATGAGCTGGCAACCCTCCAACGATCCCGTGCTCGGCGATCCCATGTCCTGCGACGCGCTCGATCTCGTCATCGTGCCGCGCACCCGCGATCTCGGTGACGGATTCGTGGTGCGGCGCGCGCTGCCGCATGGCAAGCGGCAGATGGTCGGGCCGTTCATCTTCTTCGATCATTTCGGGCCGGTGCAGTTCGTGTCCGGCAAGGGCATGGACGTGCGGCCGCATCCGCATATCGGGCTTGCGACCGTCACCTATCTGTTCGACGGGTCGATCATGCATCGCGACAGCGAGGGCAACGTGCAGGAGATCGCGCCCGGCGCGATGAATCTGATGACCGCGGGCCGCGGCATCGCGCATTCCGAGCGCACGCCGGATGCCCAGCGCGCCTCGGGCCAGCAGATGCTCGGCCTGCAAAGCTGGATCGCGCTGCCGGCCGGCTCCGAAGAGATCGATCCCTCGTTCCAGCATTATGCGGCGGGCGATCTGCCGATGATCTCCGAGCGCGATTTCACCGCGCGCGTGATCGCCGGATCCGCCTTCGGCATCGCCTCGCCAGTGAAGATGGTCTCGCCCTGGTTCTACACCGAGGTCACGGCGGTCGCCGGCGCGACCGTGCCGCTCGACCCCGACCATGAGGAGCGTGCGATCTATGTCGTCGATGGCGAGGTCGAGATCGCGAACGAGCGCTACGAAGGGCCGCGGCTCCTGATCTTCCGGCCCGGCGACCGCATCACCGTGAAGGCGCTCAAGGCCACGCAGATGATGTTTCTCGGCGGCGATGCATTGGAGGGCCCGCGCCACATCTGGTGGAATTTCGTCTCCTCCAGCAAGGAGCGGATCGAGCAGGCCAAGCAGGACTGGAAAACCGGCCGCTTCGCCGCGGTTCCGCAGGAACATGAGTTCATTCCGCTGCCGGAATAGGCTAATCCGGCTTTCGGCCGCGCCATCAGACGCGGCCGGACGCCCTGTCTTGAAGCCTTCTGCCTGAAAGCTCTGCCGATGACCGCCATGCTCTCCAGCGACCTGCCCCTGACCAAGATCGGCCGCGGCAAGGTGCGCGATATCTACGCCGTCGACGACGACCGCCTGCTGCTCCTCACCACCGACCGCATCAGCGCCTTCGACGTCGTGATGGGCGAGACCATCCCGATGAAAGGCGCAGTGCTGACCCAGATCAGCGCGTTCTGGTTCAATAAGCTCGAAGGCGTGGTGCCGCATCACATGATCAGTGCGGATACCGACGAGATCATCGCGGCCGTGCCGGCACTGAAGCCGCATCGCGCCGAAATCCTCGGCCGCGCCATGCTGTCCCGCCGCACCACCGTATTCCCGATCGAATGCGTGATCCGCGGTTATCTCTCGGGCTCGGCCTGGAAGGAATATGCCGGCTCCGGCACGCTGGCGGGCGAGAAACTGAAGGCCGGCCTCGTCGAGAGCGAGAAGCTCGAGCCCTCGATCTTTAGCCCCGCGACCAAGGCCGAGACCGGCCATGACGAGAACATCACCATTGCCAAGATGCGCGCGGTCGTCGGTGACGACGTCGCCTATACGCTCGAGAGCATGACGCGCGCGATCTACACGCTCGGCGAGGAGCTGGCGCGCGAGCAGGGCATCATCATCGCCGACACCAAGTTTGAATTCGGCCGCGACAAGGACGGCCGCATCATCCTGATCGACGAGGTCATGACGCCGGACAGCTCACGCTTCTGGGCCGTCGATGCCTACAAGCCCGGCCAGCCGCAGGCGAGCTTCGACAAGCAGCCCTTGCGCGACTATCTCGACGTCGAGCGCCGCGCCGGGCGCTGGAACGGCGA
Organism: Bradyrhizobium sp. CCGUVB4N; assembly: GCF_024199945.1. Taxonomy (GTDB): domain Bacteria; phylum Pseudomonadota; class Alphaproteobacteria; order Rhizobiales; family Xanthobacteraceae; genus Bradyrhizobium. Next base: position 23,127 of record NZ_JANADP010000001.1, read on the forward strand.
CGCCCCGCCGCCGCCGCTGCCCGCGAGCGTGGTCGATGCGACCAGCAAGCGGTATCTGGAAGCGTATCGACGCGTCACGGGGACGGAGCTGAAGATTTAGGCTGAGGATTGTCGTCCCGGCGAAGGCCGGGACCCATACCGCGGAATCTATCGTTTGCGGATGATAGGCGTACCGAACTCCTAGTCTTCGCCAAACTGCTCCCTGTGGTTAAGGGTCCCGGCCCCCGTGCGCAATTGCGCACTCGGCCGGGACGACACCGATGAGCGATTTCGGTTTTTCACATCAACCATATGGCTGACCGTTCACACGCGGAGCGCCGCAGAACTGTCGGATACTTCATATTTACAAGAATCCTGTTGCGCTAGGCTCGCACTCGTCTACCTCTCCGGGCGGGTATTTTCATGAGCGAGTGTCACGGCGTGACAGATCCTGCAATTGACTTCGATCCGGTCACCGGGGTCAGCCCGTCCGCCAAGCGTGCGCTGAATGATATGCTGGGTGGAGGTGCTGCGAGCATCCTCACCGTCACGTTCGGGCTGTCCTATTCGCTGCTGATCTTCGCCGGCCCGCTCTCACCCTATTTGTCCTACGGCATCGCTGCGACCTTCATCAGCTCGGCGGTGCTTGCGCTCGTAATCGGGCTCGGCAGCTCGCTTCCCTTTGCGATTGCCGCCCCCGACAGCTCGACGGCTGCGGTCACAGGAATTCTGGCGGCCTCGCTGGTCGAGCACATCGAATCGGCCAATCTTTCGGCGCCGCTGCTCTCGCCCGTTCTGATCACGCTCGGCCTGTCGACCGTGCTCACCGGCATCGTGCTGTGCGGGCTGGGCCTGACACGAATGGGCCGCGCCATCCGTTACGTGCCTTATCCCGTGGTCGGCGGCTTCCTCGGCGCCACCGGACTTCTCATCGCGCTGGGTGCGATCAGGGTCATCACCAATTACCCGGTGCAGCTCGCGACATTGCCGCGCTTTGCCAACGGCACCACGCTGCTGGAGCTCGGCGCCGCCTGCGCCATGGCACTGGTGCTCTACCTGACCTGGCACCGCTCGCGGAACCCGTTCGGTCTGCCGATCATCCTGGTCGGCGGCGTGATCACGGCGCATCTGGCGTTCTGGATCTCGGGTGTTTCGCTCGACGAGGCTCGTAGCATGGGCTGGACATTTCAGCCTCCGCCGCAAGCCGCGTTCATGCTGCCCTGGCACACCGACGAACTCGCCCAATATCCCTGGTTTGCCGTGCCGGACCTGCTCGGCAATCTCGTCGCCGTCATCTTCGTCACGGCATCGAGCACGCTGTTCAACACCACCGGCATCGAGGTCGCCGTGCATCGCGAGGCCAATCTGGAGCGCGAGCTGAACGTCACGGGTGCCGCCAACATCCTGACCGGCGTGCTCGGCGGCTACACCGGCTGCAGCTCGATCAGCCGATCGATCCTCAATTTCTCCAGCGGCGGCCGCGGACGGTTGTCCGGCCTCACCGCTTCGGCACTATCGCTGCTGATGCTCGCGATCGCGCCCGAGCTGCTGGGCTTCATTCCAAAGTTCGTGCTCGGCGGCCTGCTGCTCTATCTCGGCGCCGACCAGCTGCACAAATGGATCATCGAGTCGCGCAAGCGGCTTTCGAAGCTCGAATATCTGTCGCTGGTCGCCATCATCGTCATCATCGTGGCCTGGGGTTCGTGCCGGGCATCTTGATCGGCGTGATCATCGGCTGCGCGACCTTCGCCTTCAGCGCGGCACGGGTCGAATCGATCAAGTACAGTTTTGACGGCTCCGAATATCGCTCCTCGCTCGACCGCTCGCGCGACGACCAGGAGGTGCTGCTGGCTCATGGCGGCAAGATCCAGGGGCTCAATCTCCAGAGCTATCTGTTCTTCGGCTCCGCCAACCGACTCTATCAGCACGTCAAGCGGCTGCTCCAGGAGCGTCCGGAATGCCGCTATCTGCTGTTCGATTTCAAACTCGTCACCGGCGTCGATTCCTCCGCGGCCTATAGCTTTGCGCAGATCAAGCGCAGCGCCGCCGACCTCGGCGTCGAGCTGATCCTGGTGCATCTGTCGGCGGCGGCCGAGAAGGTGCTGCGCTCCAGCGACTTCGTCGGCGACGGCGTCACCATCATTCCCGAGCTCGATCACGCGCTGGAATGGTGCGAGAACGAACTGATCTCGCAGCATCAGGGTCTGGCGCAGGAAGAAGCGAGCCTGCGCGACTGGTTCGCAAGCATCCTCGCCAGCGAGGACGACGCCGACGAGCTGATCCGCCGCTGCCAGCGCATCGAGGTCGAAGCCGGCGAGGTCATCGTGCAGGCCGGCGACCCCGCCGATTCCATGCACTTCATCCTCGACGGCCGCGTCGGCATCATGGTCCCCGCCGACGACGACCGCACCACGCGCGTGCGCAGCCTCGGCCGCTACACCACCATCGGCGAGATGGGCCTGGTATCGCACACGCCGCGCAGCGCCACGATCCAGGCCGAGGTCGACAGCGTGCTCTACGTGCTCAACACGCACCAGTTCGACGAGATCAGGGAAGAAGACCCCGCGCTCAGCCACAAGCTGCTGACCTATTTCGTGTCTGTCATGGCGGAGCGGCTGACGTTTGCGAACAGGACGATCGCGGTGCTGCGGCGGTAGGGCCCGGCGGCGTCCTGGCGAAAGCCAGGACCCATACCGCGAGGTCTATCGATTGCAAACGGTCGAAGTACCGAACGACGTGTCTTCGCCAAACTACTCCCTGGGGTAACGGGTCCTGGCTTTCGCCAGGACGACCAGGGAGAGCCGCGGCCTTACACCCCTGCCATCATCACGTATTTGATCTCGACATATTCTTCCATGCCGTGACGCGAGCCTTCACGGCCGAGGCCGCTTTCCTTGACGCCGCCGAAGGGCGCGACTTCCGTCGTGATCAGGCCGGTGTTGACGCCCACCATGCCCGACTCCAGCGCTTCTGCGACACGCCAGACGCGGCCGAGATCGCGGGAATAGAAGTAGGACGCCAGACCAAACGGCGAAGCGTTACACATCGCGATGACGTCGGCTTCGTCCTTGAAGCGGATCACCGGCGCGAGCGGGCCGAAGGTTTCCTCCTGCGACACCAGCGAGTCCGGCTTCACATCAGCCAGCACCGTCGGCTCGAAGAAGGAGCGTCCGAGTTCGCTGCGCTTGCCGCCAGTGACGACCTTGGCGCCGCGCTTGACGGCATCGGCGATGTGGCGCTCGACCTTGTCGATCGCCTTCATGTTGATCAGAGGGCCCTGCGTGACGCCGCTCTCGGTGCCGTCGCCGATCTTCATGGCCGCGACCTTCGCCGACAGCTTCTTGACGAACTCGTCGTAGATCTTGTCCTGGGCGTAGATGCGATTGGCGCAGACGCAGGTCTGGCCCATGTTGCGATATTTCGAGACGATCGCGCCCTCGACCGCCGCGTCGATATCGGCGTCGTCGAACACCACGAACGGGGCGTTGCCGCCGAGCTCGAGGCCGAGCCGCTTCACGCCGACGGAGGCCTGCTGGTAGAGGATCTTGCCGACCGCGGTCGAACCGGTGAAGCCGACGAAGCGCACGGCCGGATGCTCGCACAGCACCTTGCCGATCGGCGGCGCGTCACCGGTGATGATGTTGAGCACACCCTTGGGGATGCCGGCCTTCTCGGCGAGCACGGCCAGAGCCAAAGCCGAGAGCGGCGTCTCATTGGCGGGCTTCAGCACCACGGTGCAGCCCGCGGCCAGCGCCGGCGACACCTTGCGCGTGATCATCGAGTTCGGGAAGTTCCACGGGGTGATGGCGCCGCAGACGCCGATCGGCTGCTTGATCGCGAGCAGCCGCGCATCGGGCCGCTGCGACGGAATCGTCTCGCCATAGACGCGGCGGGCTTCCTCCGCAAAGAACTCGATATAGGCGGCGCCGATGTCGACCTCGCCGAGCGCCTCCGTCAGCGGCTTGCCCTGCTCGGAGGTCAGGATCAGCGCGAGGTCCTCGCGGTTGGCGGTGATCAGCTCGAACCATTTGCGCAAAATGTTGGAGCGCTGCTTGGCGGTGTGCTTGGCCCAGGCCGGGAAAGCGCGCTGGGCGGCTTCGACCGCCTTGGTGGTGTCGTCCGCGCCAAGCTGCGGGACCTTTGCGATCTCGACACCGGTCGCGGGATTGTTCACGGCAAAGACCGGCGTGCCGACCCAGGCGCCGTCGATGTAGCAGGCCTCCTTCAGGAGCGAAGGGTCCTTCAACCGGTCCCGCAGGGTGGCGGTGGCGTGCTGGGCGCGTGCGGCGGCGGTCGGCGTCATGGCGTTGCTCCTCAGACGATCATTTGGGGGCGATCGGATCGGCCGGAATATAGGGACAGACGGCGCACAATGCACCGTCCCGCAACGCACAGCTGATCGGAATTAAGCTGAGATCGGCGCGTTACGCCGCGCCGCTCATATAGGTCTCGCGCCGACCGATCATGCGCTCGGCGGCGGCCTTGGCATCGGCCTTCGAGGAGGTCGCACAGGTCCGATATTCGAGATCGGGCGCATCGGAGGTGTCGCGGCGACCGAACCAGGACTTTGAGCCGACCGGCAGCAGCGCCAGCGACTGCGCCAGATTGTCGACCGCACCGAAAGAATAGAGCGCACCGGTGCCGGCGATCCGGACCTCGTAAACGCCGGGCGAGATCGGCGCTTCGAGATTGTCGCCCCGTCCGGGACGGGGATAGCGCTTCCATTCGCTCCAGGTCGAAATCATCTGAGGTCCCCTCGCAGCCGGCTAAGCGGCCGCCAAATTTGTTTCAAGTCTTAACGTCAGCCGCCCACTGGGCCCAATTCCGAACGCCGCAACGCACAAAATGTTTCGAGTGCTTCAAACACTCGAAACATATCGCCTCAGCCCATCCATGGTCACGGCGAAGTGCGGCCATCCACCGCAGATTGTGAAGACGTGTTGCAAATCAGTCGTCCCGCGCCACGCCGGGACCGTCAAGTCACGACATCGCGACCGCAGGGTGCATATGGCCACGCTTGCCGTTCAGCGGATGCAGGAGGACAATCGATCGCTTCCAACAATAATCAAACCGGAGGAAATGCGTATGCAAAGCAAAGCCCAGATCGATGAGACTCTGCGCAAGACAAGCGACGCCAAGGAGATTCCCGGCGTTGTTGCGATCGCCGCCAGCGGCAAAGACGTGATCTATCAAGGTGCGTTCGGCAAGCGCGATCTGTCCAAGCCCGATGCGATGACGATGGATAGCGTGTTCTGGATCGCCTCGATGACGAAGGCGGTGACATCAGCCGGCGCAATGCAGCTGGTCGAGCAGGGCAAGCTGTCGCTCGATGCGCCGATCGGATCGCTGCTGTCCGATCTCGCCAAGCCGCAGGTGCTGGAAGGCTTTGATGCCAAGGGCGAACCAAAATTGCGGCCGGCGAAGAGCGCGATCACGCTGCGCCAGCTGATGACCCACACCGCCGGCTTCGCCTACAATATGTGGAACGGCGATCTCGCGGTCTATCTTGAAAAGAAGGGCATCCCCGCGATCACCACCTGCCAGAATGCCGCGCTGAAGACGCCTGTCATGACCGATCCCGGCACGCGCTGGGAATACGGCACTAATATCGATTTCGTCGGCAAGGCCGTCGAAGCCGTCAGCGGCAAGCGGCTCGACGCTTATCTGCGCGACAATCTGTTTACGCCGCTCGGCATGAGCGACACCGGCTTCAAGATCACCGACGATATGCGCAAGCGCCTGGTCGGGATGCATGCGCGCGGCGAGGACGGCCAGCTCGCCGCGATCCCGTTCGAGCTCGAGCAGAACCCGGAATTCCACATGGGTGGCGGCGGCCTGTATTCGACCGCGGCCGACTATATCAGGTTCACCCAGATGATCCTGAACAAGGGCCGCGGCAACGGCAACCAGGTGCTGAAATCAGAGACGATCGCCATGATGGGACAGAACCAGATGGGCGATCTCAAGATGACCAAGATGACGACGGCGGCGCCGCCCTACACCAACGACGTCGATCTCTATCCGGATCAGGTGAAGAAGTGGGGCCTCAGCTTCATGATCAACACCGCCAAGACCGCAGAGGGCCGTAGCGCCGGCAGCCTCGCCTGGGCCGGGCTTGCCAACACCTATTACTGGATCGACCCGGCGCGCGACGTCACCGGCGTGATCCTGATGCAGCTGTTGCCGTTTGCCGACGCGAAATGCCTGCAGGCGTTCGCGGGATTCGAGCGTGGCGTCTATGCCGGGCTCGATGCGGGCAGTGGCAAGAAGGCAGCCTAACCCCATAGTATGAGGCGCCCGGCATCGCGCGCCTCTCTGGCAACGGATAACCTCGTGCCGAAAGCCATCGGCTTCAGGCACGAGGCAACAATTTCGAGGAGACGAACTTGGCGGACGATCTTGCAGGCAAAGCCGACAGCTACGTTTGCGGCATTTCGGACACGCCGCTGCTCGGCGACACCATCGGTCGCAGCCTCGATCACGCCGTGCGGCGCTGGGGCAATCGCGAGGCGCTGGTCTCGCCCAGCCACGGCGTGCGATGGACCTGGAGCGAATTCGCCGAACGCGTCGACGCGCTTGCCGCGGGCTTTCTCGCGCTCGGTCTGGAACGCGGTGAGCGCATCGGCATCTGGTCGCTGAACCGGCCGGAATGGACGCTGACGCAGTTTGCGGCGGCCAAGGCCGGCCTGATCCTGGTCACGATCAATCCCGCCTATCGTCTCAGCGAACTGGAGTTCGCGCTGAAGAAAGTCGGCTGCGCCGCGATCGTCACCGCGACCGCGTTCAAGACCAGCCAATACATGGAGATGCTCAACACGCTGCTGCCGGAGCTGGCGAGCGCCACGCCGGGGAAGCTGCAGGCGGCGCGGCTGCCGGCCCTGCGGATGGTGATCCAGATCGGCGGACCTTCTGCGCCCGGGACGATCTCCTTCGAGAACGTCGCGCGCATGGGCGGGCCTGCGCATCGCGAGCAGCTTGCCGTGCTCGGCGCGGCGCTTCAATTCGACGATCCCGTCAACATCCAGTTCACCAGCGGCACCACGGGCTCGCCGAAGGGCGTGACGCTGACGCACCACAACATCCTCAACAACGGCTATTTCACCGGGCGTGCGATGCGCCTGACCGAGCAGGATCGGATCTGCATCCCCGTGCCGCTCTATCATTGCTTCGGCATGGTGATGGGCAACCTCGCTTCCGTCACGCTCGGCACGACCATGGTCTATCCCGGCGAGGGCTTTGATCCACTGGCGACGCTGCGCGCGGTCGAGCAGGAGAAATGCACCGCGCTCTATGGCGTGCCGACCATGTTCATCGCGGAGCTCGATCATCCCGAATTCGCGACGTTCAATCTGAAATCATTGCGCACCGGCATCATGGCGGGCGCGCCCTGCCCGATCGAGGTGATGAAGCGCGTCAACACCGAGATGAACATGCGCGAGGTCACCATCGCCTACGGCATGACCGAAACCAGCCCGGTCAGCTTCCAGAGCGCGACGGACGACCCGCTCGAGCGGCGCGTCTCTACTGTCGGGCGGATCCATCCGCATGTCGAGGTGAAGGTCGTCGACCTCGAAGGCAAGATCGTCAGCCGCGGCGAACGCGGCGAGCTCTGCACCCGCGGCTACAGCGTCATGCTGGGCTATTGGGAGGAGAGGGAAAAGACCGGCGACGTGCTCGACGCCAACGGCTGGATGCACACCGGCGATCTCGCCACCATCGACGACGCGGGCTATTGCAACATCGTCGGCCGCATCAAGGATCTGGTGATCCGCGGCGGCGAGAACCTCTATCCGCGCGAGATCGAGGAATTCCTGTACCGGCACCCCAAGATCCAGGACGTGCAGATTTTCGGCGTCGCCGACACCCGCTATGGCGAAGAGCTCTGCGCTTGGGTCCGCGTCAGGCCCGGCGAGACGCTGACGGCAGAGGAGGTTCGCGCCTTCTGCGACGGCCAGATCGCGCACAACAAGATCCCGCGCTACGTCGAGTTCGTCGACGAGTTCCCGATGACCGTGACCGGCAAGATCCAGAAATTCGTGATGCGCGATGCGGTCGAGCAGCGACTGGGGCTGAAGGCGGCGAAGACGGCGTGAAGCGCTGACGCTCTCACTCCACGACGACTGTCATTCCCGCGAAAGCGGGGAATCAAGTACGCCGTGGCCTCTCGATTAGATCACAATCGTCTCTGGAATACTGGGTCGCCCGGTCAAGCCGGGCGACGACAGCGGAGTTAAACCGTCAGCCCGCGCTGCTGCGCCAATTCCTTCAACGACACCTGCGGCCGCGCGCCGATGTGCTGGATCACTTCGGCGGCCGCGAGCGCGCCGAGCTCGCCGCACTGCTTGTGCGACAGATCACGCGAGAGGCCGTACAGGAAGCCGGCCGCGAACAGGTCGCCGGCGCCCGTGGTGTCGACCAGTTGCTTGATCGGGGAGGCCGGAGCTGCGACGGCGTCGGTCGGCGTCACCACCACGCAACCCTTCTCGCTGCGGGTGACCACGCCGAGCTTGACGTCGTTGCGCAGCTGCTTGAGCGCGGTGTCGAAGTCGGAGGTCTCGTAGAGCGAGTGCAGCTCGGATTCGTTGGCGAACACGATGTCGGCCGTGCCGTTGCGCATCAAGCCCAGGAACTCGTCGCGATAGCGGCCGACGCAGAAGGAGTCCGACAAGGTCAGCGCCACCTTGCGGCCGGCCTCGTGAGCGATCTTGGAGGCCTTCAGGAAGGCTTCCTTGGCGCCCGGCGGATCCCAGAGATAGCCTTCGAGATAGACGATCTTGGCGGCCGCGATCTCGGCCGGATCGATATCGGCGGGCGACAGATCCTGCGCGGCACCGAGATAGGTGTTCATGGTGCGCTCGCCGTCACCGGTCACCAGGATGTAGGAGCAGCCGGTGGCGGGGCCGTCCTTCGCAGGCGGCGTGTTGAAGGCAACGCCGGCGGCGCGGATGTCGTGGACATAGAGTTTGCCGATCTGGTCGTCCTTGACCTTGCCGACATAAGCGGCACGCGCCCCCAAACTGCCGACGCCGACGATGGTGTTGGCGGCCGAGCCACCCGAGACTTCCGTCGCCGGACCCATGTCGTTGTAAATGGCGGCGGCGCGCGCTTCGTCGATCAGGGACATGCTGCCCTTGGCCATGCCGTGCTTGACCAAAAAGGCTTCATCGGTCCGGACCAGCACGTCGAACAGCGCGTTGCCGATGCCGAGAACGTCATATTTCACGTCAGCCATTCACCTTGATCCTGTTTGCCGGATTGCGATTGCCGGGGAAATCAGCTTCCTGTCGGCCTGAAATCTGGCTCGCGGCCTATCACGACCGGGCCGCCACGGGCAAGCAACGAGAGGCTTCTTTTGACGCGTTTTCTTCACGCGAACCGGGACCACTTCGCTCGAAAACGCTATGGTATGTCGACCCGATGATCCGCTCCTTCCTGACAGTTTCGACGGGAACACTGGCCTCGCGGCTGCTGGGCTTTGCCCGCGATTCCCTGATCGCGGCGCTGCTCGGCACCGGCGCCGTGGCGGACGCCTTTCTGGCCGCGTTCCAGCTCGTCAATGTGGTGCGACGCCTGCTCAGCGAAGGGGCATTGAATGCGGCCCTGATCCCGGCCTGGCTGCGCGTCCGCGACCGCGATGGCGAAGCGGCCGCCTCCGCATTTGCGGGGCGCGTGCTCGGCACGGTCAGTGCGGCCTTGATCGTGATCTCGATCGGCATTGCCGTCGCGATGCCGCTGATCATCATGATCATCGCGCCGGGCTTCGTCGGCAGTCCCACGCTCGATCTCGCCGTCCAGAATGCGCGGCTCATGCTGCCCTATCTCGCCTTCGCCGGCCCGGTCACGGTGCTGATGGGGCTGCTGAACGCGCAAGGGCGATTTGCGCTCACGGCGTTCTCGCCGCTGCTGTTCAACATCGCGCTGATCGCAACAATCGCCGCGCTGCTGCTGTGGCACGCCGATGCGTCCTCGGCTGCGTGGATGCTGGCGGCGACCGTCGGCATTGCCGGCCTGCTGCAGCTCCTGATGCTGGTGTCGCAGCGGAGTGCGCATCTCGCGACACCGTTGCGCGCAAGATTCGACAAGGAGATGCGCGGCTTCTTCGCCAAGGCGATCCCCGGCATGATCGCAAGTTCCGGACCGCAATGGCTGATGGTGGCCGGCGCGATCATCGCGTCGGCGACGCCCTCCGCCGTATCCTGGCTCTATTTCGCCAACCGCCTGATCGAGCTGCCGCTCGGCATCGTCGGCGTCGCCATGGGCACGGTGCTGGTGCCGGAGCTGACACGCGCCGTCGGCGGCGGCGACCGCGACGCGGTGGCCCATGCGGAATCGCGCGCGCTCGAGCTTGCGACCGGGCTCGCCCTGCCCGCGACGCTCGGCCTTGCGGTGCTGGCCGAACCGATCGTGCGGCTGTTGTTCGAGCACGGCGCATTCGGCGCGGAAGACAGCACCGCGACTGCGCATGCACTGATGTGGCTGGCATTGGGCCTGCCCGCGCATGTGCTGATCAAGGCGCAGTCGCCGGCCTTCTTTGCCCGCAGCGACACGATGGCGCCGCTGCTCGCGACCGCCAAGGGTTTTATGGTCGCGATCGCCCTCGCCGTCCTGCTCGGCCACTTCTTCGGCGCAAGCGGGATTGCCGCGAGCATCGCGGCGGGCGCCTGGAGCAGCGCGCTCTCGCTGCTTCGGAAAGGCACGCGCGAGTTCGGCTTCTCGGTCGACGCCGCCGCGCGAAAACGGCTGCCGCGGATCGTGCTTGCCGCCGCCGCGATGGGCGCCCTGCTCTGGCTGACGACAGGGCTGATGCCGGTCGAGGCCCACGGCCTGATCCGCTTCGTCGCGCTGGGCCTGCAGATCACAGCCGGCATCGCCGTCTACGGCCTGCTCCTGCAGTTTCTCGGCGTTGTCGCCCTGCGCGAGGCGGTTAACGCCCTGAAACGGCCCGCCTGACCGCAAGGCCCTCGAATTGCCCTTGACGGGGCAGCGCCGCTGTTGGAAACGACGGCCGGCGACTTCTCAGGAAAACTGACCATGCCATTTGTTGAACGGGTTTTTTCGGGCGTCCAGCCGACGGGCAATCTGCACCTCGGCAATTACCTCGGCGCGATCGTCAACTTCGTGAAGATGCAGGAAACCCACAACTGCATTTATTGCGTCGTCGACATGCACGCGATCACGCAGGGCGTGGACGTCTGGGGTGGCCCGGCCGAGCTCGCACGCAACACCCGCGAGGTGACCGCAGCGTTCATCGCGAGCGGCATCGATCCCAAGAAGCACATCGTGTTCAACCAGAGCCAGGTCTCCGGCCACGCCGAGCTCGCCTGGATCTTCAACTGCGTCGCGCGCATGGGCTGGCTCGGCCGCATGACCCAGTTCAAGGAGAAGGCCGGCAAGGATCGCGAGAACGCCTCGGTCGGGCTGTTCGACTATCCCGTGCTGATGGCCGCCGACATTCTGCTCTACCGCGCCACCCACGTGCCGGTCGGAGAGGACCAGAAGCAGCATCTCGAGCTCTCCCGCGACATCGCGCAGAAGTTCAACAATGACTTCGGCGATTCCATTCGCGCGCAGGGCGCCAATGACGGCCTGTTCTTCCCGCTGCCGGAACCCTTCATCACGGGGCCGGCGACGCGCGTGATGAGCTTGCGCGACGGCACCAAGAAGATGTCGAAGTCGGACGCTTCAGACAATTCGCGCATCAACCTGACCGACGACGCCGACACCATCGCGCAGAAGATCCGCAAGGCGAAGACCGATCCGGAGCCGCTGCCGAGCGAGGAGAAGGGCCTGGAGCCACGCCCCGAAGCCGACAACCTCGTCGGCATTTTCGCCGCGCTCTCCGACCGCTCCAAGGCCGACGTGCTGCGCGAGTTCGGCGGCGGCCAGTTCTCCAGCTTCAAGAACGCGCTGGCTGAGCTGTGCGTGACAAAGCTCGCCCCGATCGCGGGCGAGATGAAGCGCCTCGTCGCCGACCCCGGCCATATCGATGCGATCCTGAACGATGGTTCCGACCGGGCACGTGCGATTGCCGAGGAGACCATGAACCTCTCCAAGGACATCGTCGGCTTCATCCGCCGTCGCTGACGATTGCGATCGCGAACTTGGGCCTGCGCCACGGCGCGGGCCGCTTCGCCTCTCCCCAAGCGCGAACGAGTGTGGCAGCATGCGCCCCGTGCACACTCCGGGATAGGCATGACCAGCAAGCGACTTTGCTTCGAGCCGGGTCACAAGCCCAAATGCCTCGTCATCGTCGACGACACCGCCGAATGGGATCGCGCGGTCTATTACGCCAGCCGCTGGGCGATCCGTGCCGGCGGCGGCGTGGTGATGCTGCGCATCATCGAGATCGAGGACCAGAACCAGCAATGGCTGGGTGTCGCCGACATCATGCGCGCCGAGGCGCATGAGGCGGCGGAAGCCGCGCTCGACCGCGCCGCCGGCCGCGCCAACGGCATTGCCGCGATCACGCCGGAACGGCTCATCCGCGAGGGCGCCGCGATGGAGCAGCTGCTCGCGGTGATCGATGAAGACCCTGACATCGCCATGCTGGTGCTCGCCGCCAGCCCGGGCGCGGAGGGGCCGGGACCGTGGGTGGCGCTGCTCTCGCATGCGCTCGGCACGTTCCCGGTGCCGGTGACCATCATTTCCGGCGCGCTGAGCGACGGAAGCGTGGATTCGCTGGCGTAGCGACGCCGCCTCTTACCCTCCCCTGGAGGGGTCCGAGACGAGCGTAGCTCGCTCGTGGGTCGGCTCGCATCTGAGCGCAGCGAAGATGAGAGACGGGGTGGGGTGACGGTCTCTCCGCGCCCAGCAGTGCCCGTGTGGAGAGATCACCCCACCCCGCTCGCGCTTTGCGCGATCGACCCTCCCCCTCCAGGGGAGGGTAAGCGAGGACCTAACCCGCTGAAATAACAGCGAAACGATCGTCCGCCCCCTTGACCGTGCGTTCCGCGTCGCCATCTGCTAGTGGATAGCCCACGCGCCGGCCTTGAACCGGCGACGTCTGGAGAAAACCATGTTCATTCAAACCGAAGCCACCCCCAATCCCGCCACGCTGAAGTTCATTCCCGGCCGCGTCGTAGCCGACAGCCCGGTGGAATTTGCGAGCCGCGAATCCGCCACGCGTTCGCCGCTCGCGGAAAAGCTGTTCGAGGTGCCCGGCGTCACCGGCGTGTTCTACGGATCGGATTTCATCACCGTCACCAAGGCGAACGGTGAATGGCAGCAGCTCAAGCCCGCGATCCTCGGCGCCATCATGGAACACTACATGTCCGGCGCGCCGCTGCTCGCCGACGGCGCGGCACAAGCCGATGTCGATCTCGATGACGAGGACGAGTTCTTCGACGAGGCCGACGCCGAAACGGTCGACATGATCAAGGACCTGATCGAGACGCGCGTGCGTCCGGCGGTCGCCAATGACGGCGGCGACATCACCTTCCGCGGCTTCAAGGACGGTATCGTCTATCTCAACATGAAGGGCGCCTGCTCCGGCTGCCCGTCATCGACCGCGACGCTCCAGCACGGCATTCAGAACCTGCTGAAGCATTTTGTGCCCGACGTGGTTGAAGTCCGGCCGATGTAAAAAGGTGCCGTAGGGTGGGCAAAGGCGCGAAGCGCCGTGCCCACCTTCTTTCGCCAACGATCAAGAATGGTGGGCACGGCGCAAGAGCGCCTTTGCCCACCCTACGAGATCTCGCTACGCCGCCTGCCCGATGCTCGCGGCTTCCTCGGCCGCCTTGCGCATGCTCGCCGACATTTCCTGGGTGACCGTGCTCTGCTCCTCGACGGCGGCGGCCGTTGACGAGACATATTCGCTGACGCCCTGGATCGCGCTCTTGATCGCATCCAGCGCCCCGACGACGTCGACCGAGATGCCGTTGAGATTGCCGATCTCCTGCTCGATCCGGTCAGCCGCCTGCTTGGCCTGATTGGCGAGGTTCTTCACCTCGGATGCGACCACCGCGAAGCCACGACCGGCCTCGCCCGCACGCGCGGATTCGATCGTCGCATTGAGCGCCAGCAGATTGATCTGGCCGGTGATGTTGCCGATCAGCTGCACGATCATGCTCATCGACTCCGCCGCCTGCGTCAGCCGCTGCGCCTGCTGATCCGCCGCCTCGACCCGATCGACCGCGGTCGACGCGGTCTCGCGCGAACGCGTCATCGCTTCGGCGATCTCGCGCACCGAGGCATTCAGTTCCTCGGCCCCGGCGGCGACCGATTCCATCATGTCGCGCACCTTCTCGCTGCGCTTGCGCGCGATCACCTGCGCGGTCGTGTCGGAGGCGTATTTCACGACCTTGAACGGCTTGCCGTTGAGATCGCGGATCGGATTGTAAGAGGCCTGGATCCACACCTGCCGGCCGCCCTTGCCGACGCGCTGATATTCGCCGGACTGGAATTCACCGGCGTTCAGCCTGGCCCAGAAGGCGCGATAGGCGTCGCTGTCGCGCTCGCTGGAGTCCACGAACATGCTGTGATGCTTGCCGACGATCTCGGAGAGCCCATAGCCGAGCGCGCCGAGGAAGTTTTCGTTCGCGGTCAAAACCTTGCCGTCCATGTCGAACTCGATCACGGCCTGCGACTTGCCGATCGCCTCGATCTGGCCGGCGAAATTCGCGTTCGACAGCTTCTGCGCACTGACGTCGGTGGCGAACTTCACCACCTTGAACGGCTTGCCGGCGTCATCGAGGATCGGATTGTAGGACGCGAGGATCCAGACCTCCTTGCCGCCCTTGCCGAAGCGCTTGTATTCGCCGGCCTGGAATTCGCCGCGGCCAAGCCTTGCCCAGAACTCCCGATAGGCCGCGCTGTCGCGCTCGCCTGCGGCCACGAACAACTTGTGATGTTGGCCCTGGATCTCCTCGAGCCGGTAGCCGACGGTATCCAGGAAATTGTCGTTGGCGGTGATGATGGTGCCGTCGAGATTGAACTCGATCACGGCCTGAGCCCGGCCGATCGCGGAGATCTTTCCGGCATCCTCGAGGCTGCGAAACTTGCGCGCGGTGATGTCGGTCGCGAACTTGACGACCTTCACCGGCTTACCGGCCTCGTCGATGATCGGATTGTAGGACGCCTGGATCCAGATCTCGCGGCCGCCCTTGCCGAGCCGCTTGTATTCGGCGGACTGATATTCGCCGCGGCCGAGGCGGGCCCAGAACTCGCGATAGGCCGGGCTGCCGCGCTCTTCCGGCACGACGAACATGCCGTGGTGCTTGCCCGCAATCTCGTCGAGCCGGTAGCCCATGGCGTCGAGGAAATTCTGGTTGGCCGTGAGGATGGTGCCGTCGAGATTGAATTCGATGACCGCTTGCGACTTCCCAAGTGCAATGACCTGCGCCAAAGCCTCCCTAGCCGAAGAACCGCTTCGCCAAAAAGACATAAATGAACCTTTCAAAATGACCGAAACGGGCGCGGCTTGATCTGCCGAAACGCCCCGTCCGAGTCGTCGTTGACTCGCTCTCCCGCTCGTTGACGGTGTCACCGGTTTGCTAATGATTGATTAAAATGGCAATATTTCAAATACTTAGCTATCCGGGAGGTTGCAAATCGATGCACCCGCATCAAAAATGGGGCGCGAAAATCCTGCCAGCTCCCGTACACGTAGAATTACGGGGATGATCGTGCGCCTGTCGAGAAATCAAACTTGGACTGGTTCGACCGCGGCGGGACCGACTAAGCTGATTCGATGCTGATCCTTGCCATCGATACCGCGCTGGAGGCGTGCGCGGCCGCCGTTCTCGACACCGACGCCGGCGAGCTCCTCGCGCAGGAGCAACAGCTCATGAAGCGCGGCCATGCCGAGGCGCTGATGCCGATGATCGCGCGCGTGATGCAGTCGGCCGATCTCGCATTCACGGCGCTCGACCGCATCGCGGTGACGGTCGGCCCCGGCAGCTTCACCGGCTTGCGCGTCGGCATTTCGGCGGCCCGCGGTCTTGCGCTCGCGGCCAAGCGGCCGGCCGTTGGCCTCACGACCCTCTCGGCCTATGCGGCCGCCATTGTCGGCCAGAGCGGCGTGGTGCCGGTGATTTCGGCAGTCGATGCGCGGCATGATCACGTCTATTTCCAGATCGTCGCCGGCGACGGCAGTCTGCTGGTACCGCCGGCCGTCGCTTCCATCGACGAGGCGATCGCGGCCTCGCAATTCGGCGCGCCGCATCTGGTCGGCAATGCCGCAAGGATTCTCGCCGAGCGCTGGCCGCAGGATATGCCACAACCTGTTTCGGTCGACGCGCAGCCCGCGCCTGACATCAGCTGGGTCGCCTGGCTCGGCGCTGCGGCAAATCCCGACACCAATCCGGCGCGACCGTTTTATCTGAAGGCACCCGATGCAAAGCCGGCGGCCCAGCCGCTGTTCGCAGCTCAAGCCGCAACGTCATGATAAGATGGTTTTCGGAATGGTGGCGCGGCGGCACCGCCGCCGTCGAACCCGCGTCGGCGCGCGACGCGGCGCGGCTGGCACAGCTCCACGGCGCCTCCTTCGCGCACGGCTGGGGCGAAACCGAGTTCGAGACGATGCTCACCGAGCGCAACACCCTCGTCCACCGCTTGCGGCTCGGTCGCAAGACGATCGGCTTTGCGGTGTCGCGGATCGGCGCGGACGAAGCCGAAATCCTCTCGGTCGCGGTCGACCAGTCCCATCGCGGCCGCGGCCTTTCCCGCACGCTGCTGATGACCCATCTCGGGCACCTCGCGGGGCGCGGCGTGCGCACGATATTTCTGGAGGTCGAGGAGAACAATCAGCCGGCACGACGGCTCTATGACGGAGGCGGATTCGTGGTGGTCGGGCGCCGCGAACGCTACTATAAGCAGGCCAACGGGGAACAATTGAACGCACTTCTGATGCGGCGTGACTTGTCGTAATATTGATGGCAGAAAGCGCCCCCTCAGGCGGACACAATATGACTGGACTCAAACCTTCTTCCGCATCCAAGGCGACCGGCATCGAGGCGCGCTGTGCCGCCACCGGCATGCGCATGACCGAGCAGCGCCGCGTCATCGCGCGCGTGCTTGCTGAAGCGGTCGATCACCCCGATGTCGAGGAATTGTATCGGCGCTGTGTCGCGGTCGACGACAAGATCTCGATCTCGACCGTCTATCGCACCGTCAAATTGTTCGAGGATGCCGGCATCATCGAGCGTCACGATTTCCGCGAGGGCCGCGCGCGCTACGAGACGATGCGCGACAGCCATCACGACCACCTCATCAATCTGCGCGACGGCAAGGTGATCGAGTTCACCTCCGAGGAGATCGAGAAGCTTCAGGCGGAGATCGCCCGCAAGCTCGGCTACAAGCTGGTCGATCACCGGCTCGAGCTCTATTGCGTTCCGCTCGACGACGACAAGCCGACGTCTTAAGTCTCGTGGCGATAGACCTCATCATCTTCGATTGCGACGGCGTGCTCGTGGACAGCGAGGTAATCTCCTGTCGCGCGCATGCGAATGTGCTGACCCGGCACGGCTATCCGATCACGGCGGAGCAAGTGTCCGCGCGCTTCCTCGGCCGCGCCACGAAACAGGCCAATCTCGAGATCGAGACCGAGCTCGGCCGCAAGCTGCCCGAGGCCTATCACGACGAGCTGCAGGACGAGCTGTTTCGCGCATTCGAAGCCGACCTCGAAGCGATCCGCGGCATCCACGACGTGCTCGACGTCGTGACGCAACGTGTCTGCGTTGCCTCGAGCGGCACGCATCCGCGCATGCAAGTGAGCCTCGGAAGCACGGGGCTCTATGAACGCCTCGCGCCGAACATCTTCTCGTCCTCGCAGGTGACAAACGGCAAGCCCGCACCGGACCTGTTCCTGTTTGCTGCGAAGGAAATGGGCGTGCCGCCCGAGCGCTGTGTCGTGATCGAGGACAGCCTTGCCGGCATCGCCGGCGCGCGCGGCCGGAATGAAAGTATTCGGCTTTTACGGTGGCAGCCATTGCGGGGCCGGCCATGCCGAGACCCTGCGCCAGGCCGGTGCCGACCTGACCTTCTCGGACATGCATCAATTGCCTGAGCTGGTCCGGCGGGTCGCAGCCGACGCCCTGACGGGCTGAATCCGGCACCAAACCTCTCGATTCCGCCCTTCGCGGCTGCCTCGCCCCCAGGAACGCTGCTTTTCGGCCCCCGATCGCTGGATTTTCAGCCCCTCAGCCTATATTTGAGGGCCGTCCTCCACCTCAATTCCGGGTTCCATGACGCCGCCGCGCAAGCTGCACATCAAATCATATGGTTGCCAGATGAACGTCTACGATGCCCAGCGCATGGTGGACACGCTGGCTCCGGAAGGATTCGTGGAGACGGCCAACGCCGAGGACGCCGACCTCGTCATCCTCAACACCTGCCACATCCGCGAGAAGGCCTCCGAAAAGGTCTATTCCGAGCTCGGCCGGTTGCGCGTCGCCAAGGACGAGGCCGCGCGCGAGGGCCGCACCATGCAGATCGCGGTGGCAGGCTGCGTCGCGCAGGCTGAAGGCGAGGAGATCGTACGTCGCGCGCCCACGGTCGACGTCGTGGTCGGTCCGCAGAGCTATCATCATTTGCCCGAGCTGTTGAAGCGCGCCGGTCATGAAGGCCGCGCGATCGAGACCGAGTTTCCGGCGGCCGACAAATTCGGCTTCCTCGCCCAGCCCAGGCCCGATGCGATTCGCGCACGCGGCATTTCCGCTTTCGTCACGGTGCAGGAAGGCTGCGACAAGTTTTGCACGTTCTGCGTCGTGCCCTACACGCGGGGCTCGGAAGTCTCGCGCCCCGTGACGAAGATCGTCGACGACGTGAAGCGCCTCGCCGACAATGGCGTGCGCGAGCTCACGCTGATCGGCCAGAACGTCAACGCCTATCACGGCGACGGACCGGACGGAAAAAGCTGGGGACTCGGCCAATTGCTGGAGCGCCTGGCGCAGATCCCCGGCGTCGCGCGGTTGCGCTACTCGACCAGCCACCCCCGCGACGTCGACGACGGCCTGATTGCGGCCCATCGCGATCTCGATGCGCTGATGCCGTTCGTGCACCTGCCGGTGCAGTCGGGCTCGGACCGGATCCTGGCCGCCATGAACCGGAAACATACCGCCGATGATTATCGGCGTGTCATCGACCGTTTCCGGTCGGCGCGCCAAGACATTGCTTTTTCATCAGATTTTATCGTCGGCTTCCCCGGCGAGAGCGAGCAAGATTTTCTCGCCACACTCGCGCTTGTCACGCAAATCGGCTACGCTGCGGCATATTCGTTCAAATACTCCGCCCGGCCGGGAACGCCGGCCGCGGATATGCAGGAGACGGTGTCCCCCGCCGAGATGGACCAGCGATTGGAGCGGCTCCAGGAATTGATCGACAGCCAGCAATCGGCCTTCAACAAGGCTGCGATTGGCTCAACGGTCGACGTGCTGTTCGAACGTCCGGCGCGCAAGGACGGCCAGATCGTCGGCCGCACCGCCTTCCTTCAGCCTGCTCATGTGATGGCCTCGCCCGACATCATCGGACAGATCCTTCCGGTGCGAATCGACAGCCTCGAGCGCTACAGTTTCCTCGGCGAGCTCGCGACGCCACGCAGTGCGCGCGAGCCCGCTTTATCATCCATCGCCACCGGAGCCTGAACCCTTGCCCAAAAGCGCATCGGATTCGTCTTCTATCGCTCCCAGCCGCAAATTTGACCGCGACATGCAAGTTCCGCCCGAGACCCAGGTCGTCATCGACTTCGACGACAACCGCGCCGCATCCGCGCTGGTCGGCCCTTATGGCCAGAACCTGGCGCAGATCGAACGGCGGCTCGGCGTCGTGGTGGACTCCAAGGGCAACCACATCACCATCGGCGGCACCCGCGACGGTTGCGACGCGGCGCGCCGCGTGCTGGAGACGCTCTACGCGCACGCCGTGAAGGGGCAGGATGTCGACCAGGGCGAGGTCGAAGGCGCGATCCGCGCCGTCATCGCCCAGGGCTCCCTGTTCGAGTTCGACGCCAAGTCCGCGAAGTCGGCCTTCGACAGCATCAATCTGCGCAAACGCCCGGTGCGCGCACGCACGGCCGCGCAGGACTCCTACATCCGCGCGCTGAAGCGCCATGAGCTCGTGTTCGGCATCGGCCCCGCCGGCACCGGCAAGACCTGGCTTGCGG
Organism: Bradyrhizobium sp. CCGUVB4N; assembly: GCF_024199945.1. GTDB lineage: Bacteria > Pseudomonadota > Alphaproteobacteria > Rhizobiales > Xanthobacteraceae > Bradyrhizobium. The sequence goes on from NZ_JANADP010000001.1 coordinate 43,204, forward strand.
TCGCCCATGCCGCGCAATTGTTCGAGCGCAAGGAGGTCGACAAGATCATCCTGTCGCGTCCGGCGGTCGAAGCCGGCGAGCGGCTCGGCTTCCTGCCCGGCGACCTTCGCGAGAAGGTCGATCCCTATCTGCGCCCGATCTACGACGCGCTTTATGACCTGATGGATGCGCGCATCGTCGAGCGCGCACTGCAGACCGGCGAGATCGAGATCGCGCCGCTCGCCTTCATGCGCGGCCGCACGCTGACCAACGCCGCGATCATCCTCGACGAGGCGCAGAACACGACGTCGATGCAGATGAAGATGTTCCTGACCCGTCTTGGCGAGAACAGCCGCATGATCGTGACAGGCGATCCCTCGCAGATCGATTTGCCGAACGGCCAGACCTCGGGTCTGGCCGAGGCGACGCGCCTGCTCGATGGCGTCGAAGGCATTGCGCAAGTTCATTTCAAAGCCGAGGACGTGATCCGCCACGAGCTCGTGGCGCGGATCGTCTCTGCCTATGAAGGGCAGCCGCAGCGGCCGGCCGCCGGTAAATCCTGACGGGACAACAGCCGGACCCGACGGGCGCGGACGAAGCGCCCTTTCGTTCCGAACAAAGACAATGTCACATCCCAATCTTCCCATGACCGAGGTCCTCGTCGTCGCCGATTGCTGGCAAAGCGAGCCTGACGCCGAAGCCGTGATCCAGCGCGCCGTTGCGGCCGCCGCCGAATCCGTCGACGAAGACGTTGCCGACGCGGAAGTGGCTGTGATGCTGACCGATGATGCCGGCATCCGCACGCTGAACAGCAACTGGCGCGGCATGGACAAGCCGACCAACGTGCTGTCGTTCCCCGCGCTCCAGCCGGAGGGCGAGTGGAAGCCGGGCGATGCGCCGCGCATGCTCGGCGACATCGCGATCGCCTACGAGACCATGCGGCGCGAGGCGGACGAGGAACACAAGCCGTTCGATCATCATTTGAGCCATCTCGCGGTGCATGGTTTCCTGCATCTGATCGGCTACGATCACGAGAACGACGACGACGCTGAAGAGATGGAAGCGCTCGAAACCGAGATCCTGGCTCACCTCGGCATCCCCGATCCCTATGCAGACCGCGCGGGGACGCACTGAGATGCCGGATTCAGAGCCTACTCACGACAATCCGCGTAACACGGCCAATCTGCCGGCCGTGGTCGCGCCCGGCGAGGTGCTGCGTCCGACGGCGGACGGCTGGCTGCTGCGCGCCATCCGCACGCTGTTCGGCTGGAAGGCGGGATCGGTGCGCGACGATCTCCAGGTCGTGCTCGATGCGACCACGCCCGACGACACCGGCTTCTCCGCGGTCGAGCGCACCATGCTGCGCAACATCCTCGGCCTGCACGAGCGCCGCATCGCCGACGTCATGGTGCATCGCGCCGACATCATCGCGGTGAAGCGCGACATCCCGCTCGGCGAATTGATGGACCGCTTCGAGAGCGCCGGCCACTCGCGCCTCGTGGTCTACAACGAGACGCTCGACGACCCCGTCGGCATCGTCCACATCCGCGACCTGCTCGCCTTCATGACCGTGCGTGCGCGCGTGTCGGAGGCCACCAAGACCAAGCGCAAGAAGCCGCTGCCGGCCGGACTCGATTTGCGCGCCGTCGATCTCGCATTGCCGCTGCACGACGCGCGCATCATCCGCAAGCTGCTCTATGTGCCGCCGTCGATGCGGGCGATCGACCTGCTCGCGCAGATGCAGGCGACGCGCGTTCACCTGGCGCTGGTCGTCGACGAATATGGCGGCAGCGACGGGCTGGTGTCGCTCGAGGATATCGTCGAGCAGATCGTCGGCGAGATCGACGACGAGCATGACAGCGACGAGCCGCCGTCGATCGTGCGGTTGCCCGACAACGCCTTCATCGCCGATGCCCGCGCCAGCCTCGACGACGTGCGCACCGTGATCGGCGAGGACTTCGTCACCGGCGAGGCCGGCGAGGAAGTCGAGACGCTCGGCGGCTATCTCGTCAGCTTCGTCGGACGCCTGCCGGTGCGCGGCGAGGTGATCTCGGGCCCGGGCCATTACGAGGTCGAGGTGCTCGATGCCGATCCGCGCCGCGTCAAGCGGCTGCGCATCTCGACGCGGAAGGAACGCCCCGCGCCCCGCACCCAGCGCGAGAGCCGCCGCCGCGAGGCCGCGCCCGAGAGCGGCCAGCCGCCGGCCAGCGACACGCCGACCCCGCCGCCAGCCGACGGGACCGGCCCGCAGTGACGGCATTCCAACGACTTCGACAGATTGCGCTTGCCATCATCCTGACCTGGGGATGGAAGCGCGCGCTGCTGGCCATGGCGTGCGGTGCGCTGTCGGTGTTCGCGCTGGCCCCGTTCAATTTCTTTCCGGTGCTGTTCATCACCTTTCCCGTGATGGTCTGGCTGATCGATGGCGCCGGGGCCGGGCGGTATGGCGGCGTCCCCGCCGCCGCGCTGACCGGCTACTGGTTCGGGCTCGGCTATTTCGTCCCCGGCCTCTACTGGATCGGCATCGCCTTCTTCGTCGACGCCGACGTGTTCGCCTGGCTGACGCCGTTCGCCGTGCTGGGCCTGCCGGCCTATCTCTCCATTTTCACCGCGATCGGCTTCGCGCTGGCGCGCCTGCTCTGGACCAAGGATGCCACCCGCATTCTCGCGCTCGCGGCAAGCCTCACCGTCGGCGAATGGTTGCGCGGACACGTGCTCACGGGCTTCCCCTGGAACGCGTTCGGTTATGCGCTGTCGGAGCCGCTGGCGCTGGCGCAGACCGCCTCGCTGATCGGCCAGTGGGGCATGACGTTCCTCACGGTTGCGATCTTCGCGAGCCCTGCGGTGCTGATCGACCGCACACGCGATCGTCGCCTCGCCTGGCGCGTGCCGGCGGCGGCCGTTGCGCTGCTGGTCGTGATGGGAATCTTCGGCGCCATCCGCATGGCGCTGCATCCGACCACGATGGTTGCGGGTACCAAATTGCGCCTGATGCAACCGAACCTGCAGCAGGACCTGAAGTTCAACTACTCCGCCAAGGCGGAGGTCATGAAGAAATATCTCGCGCTGTCGGACCGCGCCTCCGGACCGCAATCAACCGGCGTGAGCGCGGCCACGATTCTGATCTGGCCGGAATCCGCCTTTCCGTTCTTCCTGACCCGCGAAGCCGACGCGATGGCTGAGATCGCCGAGCTGCTGCCCAAGGGCACGGTGCTGATCACCGGATCGGTTCGCGCCCCCGATGTGCCGCCGGGCACGCCGATCACGCGGGCCTACAATTCGATCTACGTGATCGATCACGACGGCAGCGTGCTCGCGGTCTACGACAAGCTGCACCTCGTTCCGTTCGGCGAATTCCTTCCCTACCAGGGTTTGATGGAGAAGCTCGGCTTCGAGCAACTGACGCGGATGCGCGGCGGCTTCATTCCCGGCACGGTGCGCCACGTGCTGCCGATACCGGGGGCACCGTCCGCGCTGCCGTCGATCTGCTACGAGGCGATTTTCCCCGGTGAAGTCGGGACGCGCGACGAGCGCCCGGGCTGGATGGTGAACCTCACCAATGACGGCTGGTTCGGCATCTCGACCGGTCCGTACCAACATCTGGAGCAGGCGCGGATGCGCGCCATCGAGCTCGGACTGCCGCTGGTCCGCTCCGCCAATACCGGCATCTCGGCCGTGGTCGATCCGGTGGGACGCACGGTGGCCAGCCTCGGTCTCGGTATCGAAGGCATTTTGGATGCAAGCCTGCCGACCGCAATCCCGCCCACCATCTATGCGAGAGTCGGTGACATCCCCGCAGCCATGCTCGTCGCGCTGGCTGTGATTTTGGCGGTGCGACGGCGTGTTGCCAAACGGCACCCCTGATCGCGCGGTCGCTAGCGGTTTCCGGCGAGGCGGCCGGAAACTTTTGACAACCGCAGTCCCACGGTTGACAGACTGCACGCGGGCTCCCCATTCTGCACCGGCTGCACAAGACAGCGGTGCATTGCTAAATTTCTCCGCAATGTTTCCCCAATCAGGGTGAAGTTTTGACGTCGCTGTCACCTGAGGCAATACAATCATTGCGCCGACGGTGGTGTTTGGAGGGCTGAGGAAATGTCGAAAGCGCCCAACCCTGTTGACAAATATGTCGGCAGTCGCGTGCGCATGCGCCGCATCATGTTGGGCATGAGTCAGGAAAAGCTCGGTGAAGCTTTGGGCCTGACTTTCCAGCAGATTCAGAAGTACGAGAAGGGCACGAACCGCGTCGGCGCAAGCCGAATCCAGCAGATCGCCGAGATTCTGCAGGTGCCGGTGTCGTTCCTGTTCGAGGGCGGACCGAGCGGCGTCGCCGGCCCCGACGGCTTCGCGGAAGGTGCATCGCCCTCTTATGTCTCCGACTTCCTCGCGACCTCCGAAGGGCTCGCGCTGACCAAGGCGTTCACCCGAATCACCGATTCGAAGCTGCGCCGTTCGATCGTCGATCTCGTCGAGCAGATCGCCGCCCGCGAAGGCCCGGACAAGCGCTGAGGCGCCAACTCATTCCGATTTGAGACTGCGCCAAATCTGGCCTATGTCGTCATTTGCGGGTGCGCTTTGCGTCGCCTCCGCCAAGATGATGCGATTCGAAGGCACAGATACGTTCATGGCGAACTCCAACTCGTTCGATTCCCAAACTATTCTCGCAGGTATCCGCCGCTGGGTGGAGATCGAGACGCCGACGGAAGTGCCTGACCAGGTCAACCGGCTGGTCTCCGTGGTTGCCGATCATTACCGCGACCTGCCCGTCACGCTCGAACGCGTCGCCGGCGTCGATGGCTGCGGCGATCATCTCGTGGTGCGTTCGACCTGGGGCCAGGACCGGCCCGGTATCCTGGTGCTCAGCCATCTCGATACCGTTCATCCCATGGGCTTCATCGAACGTCTGCCGTTCAAGGTCGACGGCGACAGCGCGTTCGGTCCCGGCATCTACGACATGAAGGGCGGCGCCTACATCGCCTATCACGCCTTTCGCGAGCTTTGCGCAAAGCCCGACCGTCCGCCGCTCGGCATCACCCACATGTTCACCGCCGACGAGGAGATCGGCAGCCCGACCTCGCGCGCGCTCATCGAGGCCGAAGGGCGCAAGGCCAAATACGTGCTGGTGACGGAGCCGGCGCGCGACGGCGGCAAGATCGTCACCGGACGCAAGGGCGTCGGGCGATTCAAGGTTTACATCAAGGGAGTGCCCGCCCATGCCGGCTCGCGGCCCGAAGACGGCCGCAGCGCGGTGCGCGAGCTCGCCAACGTCATCCAGACGCTGGAAGCGATGAACGATCTGAAGCGCGGCGTCACCGTCAATGTCGGCGTGGTGCGCGGCGGCACGCGGCCCAACGTCACGCCGGAAGAGGCCTATGCCGAAGTCGATCTGCGCGTGCCGAGCTCCAACGATGCCGACGAATTCGTCGGCAAGATCCTCGGACTGACATCGAAGACCGACGGCGTGACCGTCACCGTCACCGGCGAGCTCAACCGTCCTCCTTACGAGAAGGGCAATGCGGGCGCCTCACTGTACGAGCACGCCAGGACGCTCGCCGCGGAGCTCGGCTTCGAGCTGATCGACACCCACACCGGCGGCGGTTCGGACGGCAATTTCACCGCGCCGCATACCGGCACGCTCGACGGGCTCGGCGTCGACGGCAAGGGCGCGCACACCCATTATGAGCAGCTCTACGTGTCCTCGCTCGAGCCGCGCGCGCGGCTGCTGCACCGCCTGTACCAGACACTGCGATGAGCGAACGCAAATCAGACCCCGATCGCGCGAACGACGAGCGCGCATTCTTCGGGCGGCGCAAGGGCCACAAGCTCAGGCAGCACCAGGCCGAGCTGGTCGATCATCTGCTGCCGCATCTTTCGCTCGACATCACGTCAGAGAGGCCGGCGAACGCCGCCGAGATCTTCGATCCCGCGGCCGAAGATTTACGGCTCGAGATCGGCTTCGGCGGCGGCGAGCATCTCGCCGCGGAAGCGCAGAACTTCGCGACGACCGGCTTCATCGGCTGCGAGCCCTATGTCAACGGCATGGCCAAGATCCTCGCGCAGATCGAGGCCGCCAACATCGCCAACATCCGCCTGTTCGCCGGCGATGCCGCCGAGCTGCTGGCCTGGCTGCCGGACGCCTCGCTGTCGCGGATCGATCTGATCCACCCCGATCCCTGGCCGAAGCGGCGGCACTGGAAGCGGCGCTTCGTTCAGGACCGCACGATCGTCGCAATGGCACGCGTGCTGAAGCCGGGCGGTGAATTCCGTTTCGTCTGCGACATCGACGATTACTGCGCCTGGACGCTGTCGCATCTGGCGCGTGCGCCGGATTTTCAGTGGCTTGCGGAACGCGCCGACGATTTCCGTCAGCCCTGGGAAGGCTACACCATGACGCGCTACGGTCGTAAGGCCGCGCGCGAGGGACGCAAGGCGGCGTATTTGCGATTTCGCAGAAGCTAGATCGTTCGGCGGTTGCGCCAGAAATTCACGACGCGCTCGGCGGTCGCCGGCATCAGGCGGGTGAAATTCGTGCGCGCCTGCTCGAGATCGGCATCGGCCGGCATGCGATGCGGCCCGTACCACATCAGGATCAGCGCGCGCACCGTGGGCCAACCGAGATTCAGGACACGGCCGAGGATCAGGATCGGATCATAGCGGTCGCCCGCGATCAGGCGATCGAGCATCGAAAGCCTGACGCCGGCCATCGCCGACAGCGTGGCGACCGATTCCTCGTATTTATGCGCCTTGGCAAAACCAAGCAGCGCGCTTTCGCCGAGATGGCCGCCGCGATGCAGGCCAAGCACCGTGCGTTGCGCGGCGGAGAAATCGCGCCGCGGGCCGGGCGGCAGCGCGGCTTCCTCGATCGAAGCCATGGCGCGCTTGATCTCGACCTGGCGCGCCGGATTGACCACGCTGGACAGGCGACGACGAATGACGTCGAGCGTGCCGTCCAGGAGTTCCTTGAGATGCTCGCCGGAGAGATCTTCGCGCTGGCCGATCTTGAGCGTCAGCACGCCATCCTGGCTCGCGCGCTTGATCAGCTCCGAATAGCCGCCGGGTGAGAAGATCGCGCCGGCGTTGCCGGCGGCACGACGCACCACGTCGCGATCGCCGCGCTCGACCAGCACGTCGGTGATCTCGGCGGACAGGGTCGGCCGCTCCGTCATCGCCAGGAGATGGCCCTGGCCCTTGAGCCGGGCGATCTCGACGAGCGCGGCTTCATCGAGCACCGGAGACCGGCGCAGCACCGGGGCCGCCACCAGGATTTCATTTTCACGCGCGAGCTGGCCGACCAGATGACGCGGCGCGTTGTCCAGCCGCGAGAAGCGCTCGGCGAGATCGACGCGCGAGGCGAGCTCCGCATGCGGGACGAGATCGATCAGGAGATTGTCGAACAGATCGATGAGCTCGGGACGGAGTCTCGAGGCGTCCTGAAAGAACAGCGCGGCGATGGCGTTTGCGATCTCGCCACGACGCCGGGGATCGCCGCGTTTGACGATATCGTCCAGTCCGGGAATGAGCGACGTGGCAACGGTCATGAAACGCAACTCGAAATCTGGCACGCCGTGGGCGCGCCATAGGCTCAAGCCGCCCCACAACCGGGAAATTTAGGCCCGCTTCATGAAAGAAGCGTTGCTCTTTGGGGCGCCTGTCGGCGCTCCCAGGGGGCCCGCCGGGACGCAAAAAGCCCGCATCCGGCTGCGATGGGCCTTGTCCGGGCAGGCGGAACGGGCTATATGAGCGCCAATTCATCTTCTCATACGATCCGCGTAGTGAGAGTGGGCCCGAAAGGACCCGCTCTTTTTTATTACCTGAACGCGGCTTGGCGGAAGATGCGGCCCGACGGAGTGTCGGGAAAGTTCCGAAGCGGGCTTTGACGTTTTAACCAAGCCTTAACCATCGAGACTATCGAGCGCCTTGACCCCTGCTATGACCGAACCGAACACTGGTTCCACCGATGCCGAGTTGCTTGCCGAGCCGAGGCTCGTGGTCGAGCCGGGCGCGGCGGCGCGGGTGTCTGCGGTCGCCGCTCCCGTGCTCGAGGGCATGGGTTATCGCCTGGTGCGGATCCGCATTTCCGGCGAAGCCGGCTGCACCGTGCAGATCATGGCCGAGCGGCCGGACGGCTCGATGCAGCTCGAGGATTGCGAGGCGATCTCGCGCGCCCTGTCGCCGGTGCTTGACGTCGCCGACCCCATCGATCGCGCCTATCGGCTGGAAATCTCCTCGCCGGGGATCGACCGTCCGCTGGTGCGCCGCTCCGATTTCGAGCGCTATTCCGGCCATCTGGTGAAGATCGACATGGCGGTCGCCCATGAGGGGCGCAAGCGGTTCCGTGGCACCCTCGGTGCCGTCGAAGGCGACCGCGTGCACCTGCATCGCGACGACGCCAAGGCAAGCGACGATGCCGACGTGCTCCTGACGATGGAAGATATCGGCGAGGCACGGCTGGTGCTGACCGATGAGCTGATCGCTGAATCCATGCGCCGCGGCAAGGCCGAGGAGCGCCAGATGCGCAGGGATCTCGGCATTGAGCCGCCGCAGCCGGCGCACGCGAAAATCAGCGAAAAAACCACCAAGAACACCAAGCCGCAAAAGCAAAAGAAGCCGGCCCCGACCAATACCAAGAAACATCGCCTTGCCGCCGAACGCGCGCGACGCGGCGAGATCGAGCCTGACGAAGGAGATTAGCCATGGCAGTCAGCGCCAATCGACTTGAATTGCTCCAGATCGCCGACGCCGTCGCCCGCGAGAAATCGATCGACCGCGGCATCGTCATCGCGGCGATGGAAGATGCCATCGCCAAGGCTGCGCGGGCCCGTTACGGCAGCGAGACTGACGTTCACGCCGAGATCGACCCGAAGAAGGGCGAGCTGCGGCTGTCGCGCCACATGCTGGTGGTCGACAAGGTCGAAAATCACTCCAACCAGATTTCGCTGGTCGACGCGCAGCGCGCCAATCCCGGCGCCCAGGTCGGCGACACCATTGCCGACACCCTGCCGCCGCTCGAATACGGCCGCATCGCCGCGCAGTCGGCCAAGCAGGTGATCGTGCAGAAGGTGCGCGAGGCCGAGCGTGACCGGCAGTATCAGGAATTCAAGGACCGCATCGGCGACATCGTCAACGGCGTCGTCAAGCGCGTCGAATATGGCAGCGTGATCGTCGATCTCGGTCGTGGCGAAGCCATCATCCGCCGCGACGAGATGCTGCCGCGCGAAGTGTTCCGCAACGGCGACCGCGTCCGCGCCTACATCTTCGACGTCCGCCGCGAGACCCGCGGTCCGCAGATCTTCCTGTCCCGCACCCATCCGCAGTTCATGGCGAAGCTGTTCGCGCAGGAAGTGCCGGAGATCTATGACGGCATCGTCGAGATCAAGGCGGTGGCCCGCGATCCGGGCTCGCGCGCGAAAATCGGCGTGATTTCCCGCGATTCCTCGGTCGATCCGGTCGGCGCCTGCGTCGGTATGCGCGGCTCGCGCGTGCAGGCCGTCGTGAACGAACTGCAGGGCGAGAAGATCGACATCATTCCCTGGTCGCCCGACATCGCGACCTTCGTGGTCAACGCGCTGGCGCCGGCCGAAGTCTCCAAGGTCGTCATCGACGAGGACCGCGAGCGCATCGAGGTCGTGGTGCCCGACACCAACAACCAGCTTTCGCTGGCGATCGGCCGCCGCGGCCAGAACGTCCGTCTCGCCTCGCAGCTCACCGGTTGGGACATCGACATCCTGACCGAGCAGGAGGAATCGGAGCGCCGCCAGGCCGACTTCGAGAACTCCACCCGCGTCTTCATGGAATCGCTCAATGTCGACGAGGTGGTTGGCCAGCTGCTCGCCTCCGAAGGCTTCACCTCGGTCGAGGAACTCGCGATGGTGGACCTCAAGGAGCTCGCCGGGATCGAGGGTTTCGACGAGGAGACCGCACAGGAACTCCAGAACCGCGCCCGCGAATATCTCGATCAGCAGGAAGCCGAGATCGAGGCCCGCCGCAAGGAACTCGGCGTCGAGGACGCCGTGAAGGACGTGCCCGGCGTCACCTCGAAGATGCTGGTGAAGTTCGGCGAGAACGACATCAAGACGGTCGAGGACCTCGCGGGCTGCGCCACCGACGATCTGGTCGGCTGGACCGAGCGCAAGGAAGGCGGCGAGCAGACCAAGTTCGCCGGCGCGCTCGACGGCCTCGGCATCTCGCGCGACGATGCGGAAGCCATGATCATGCAGGCCCGCGTCAAGGCCGGCTGGATCACCGAGGCTGACCTCGCCAAGCCGGCCGAAGAGGCCGACGCGACCGAAGATCAGCCGGCTTAAGGGCAAAGGAGAATGTCGCCCGGATGCTTGCCAGCTTTGACACCGACCTTGACCATGGACCGCGGGCCGAAAGGTCCGCGACCATGCGCATGTGCGCTGTCAGCCGCGAGGTCCGGCCGATCGACGAGCTGATCCGCTTCGTCGTATCGCCGCAAGGCGACATAGTTCCCGATCTCAAGCGCAAATTGCCCGGACGAGGCATGTGGGTCACGGCATCGCGACGGGTGGTTGCGGAAGCCGTCCGTCGTCACCAATTTACCAAAGCCTTCAAGCGCGACCTGCGCATTCCCCCGACGCTTCCCGACGACATCGATGCGCTCCTGGTTCGGAGCGTGACCGAGGCCCTTGGGATTGCCGCCAAGGCGGGCCAGATCGTTGCCGGCTTCGGCAAGGTCGAGAGCGCCCTGCGGGAAGGTACGGTCGAGGTCCTGATCCACGCCAGCGACGGGGCCGCGGACGGAATCCGCAAATTGGACATGCTGGCGCGTCAAAATGCCGGAAATCGCGGTGCCGAGCCGCAGATTCCCGTCGTTACGGCCCTGAAATCGATAGAATTGGATTTGGCACTTACCCGGTCAAATGTGATACATGCTGCCCTGCTCGCGGGCCCGGCGAGCAAGTCATTCCTGTCACGTAGCCAGATGCTGGTCCGATACCGGATGGCGGACGCTGACAAGACTGCCGAAAAGCCCGGCCAGGATTTCTGAAGATAACGACGACCCGATAAGACGGTGCGGCAACGCACAACACTGATAAATCAGGATTAGGACTGCTGAATGGTTGATACCAAGACCCCTGACGACAAGAAGCTGAGCGTTCCGAGCAAGACGCTATCGCTCAAGCCGCGCGTCGAAACGGGCACTGTGCGCCAGAGCTTCAGCCATGGCCGCAGCAAGCAGGTCGTGGTCGAGAAGCGCGGCAAGCGCCGTATCGACGGCAGCCCTGAGCCACAGGCACCGACCGTTGTTGCAAAGCCGGCGCCCGCTGCCCCTGCGCCCGCCCCGTCGCGCCCGGCTCCGCCGCGCAACGCCGGCTCCGGCGTCGTGCTGCGCACGCTGACCGAGGACGAACGTTCCGCTCGCGCCAGCGCGCTCGCGGACGCCAAGGTGCGCGAAGTCGAAGAGCGCCGCCAGGCCGAGGAAGAGGCCCAGCGCCGCTCGGTTCGCGAGGCCGCCGAACGCGCCGAGCGCGAAGCCGCCGAATCCCGCCGCAAGGCCGAGGAAGAGCGTCACCGTCACGAGGACGAAGCCAAGCGCAAGGCCGAGACCGAAGCCAAGAAGCGCTTTGGTGAAGGCGAGCAGCCGGCTGCCGCGCGTCCCGCAGCAGCGGCCGCCCCGGCGACCAGCGCTCCGCGCCCCGCGCCGACCACCACCACGCGACCGGGAGCGACCACGACCGCTCGCCCGGCAACCATCGCGCCGCGGCAGGGTGTCCCAGCAGCTCGTGCGCCCGGTGTCGCAGCCGGCCCGGACGAAGATGACGGTCCGCGCCAGATCCGTCGCGGTCCCGGCGGCGCCGCGCGTCCTGTGGTCGCGCCCAAGCCGACCCATAAGCCTGGCCCGCAGAAGGAGCGCGGCCGACTGACCGTCGTCACCGCGCTCAATGCCGACGAAGTGCGCGAGCGCTCGATCGCCTCGTTCCGCCGCCGCACCCAGCGCCTGAAGGGCCACGTCTCGAACGAGCCGAAGGAAAAGCTGATCCGCGAGGTGATCATTCCGGAAGCGATCACCATTCAGGAACTCGCCAACCGCATGGCCGAGCGCGCGGTCGACGTCATCCGCATGCTGATGAAGCAGGGCGCGATGCACAAGATCACCGACGTGATCGATGCCGACACCGCGCAGCTGATCGCCGAAGAGCTCGGCCACACCGTCAAGCGCGTTGCCGCGTCCGACGTTGAAGAAGGCCTGTTCGACGCCGTCGACGATTCCACCGACACCGAGACCCGCTCTCCGGTCGTCACCGTTATGGGCCACGTCGACCACGGCAAGACCTCGCTGCTCGACGCGCTCCGCCATGCCAACGTGGTGTCCGGCGAAGCCGGCGGTATCACCCAGCATATCGGCGCCTATCAGGTCGTCTCGCCCGAGAGCGGCAAGAAGATCACCTTCATCGACACGCCCGGCCACGCCGCGTTCACTGCGATGCGCGCCCGCGGCGCCAAGGTCACCGACATCGTCGTGCTGGTGGTCGCGGCCGATGACGGCGTGATGCCGCAGACGATCGAAGCCATCAACCACGCCAAGGCGGCGCGGGTGCCGATCATCGTTGCCATCAACAAGATCGACAAGCCCGATGCCAAGCCCGAGCGCGTGCGCACCGAGCTGCTCCAGCACGAGGTGCAGGTGGAATCGTTCGGTGGCGATGTCGTCGACGTCGAGGTGTCCGCCAAGAACAAGACCAATCTCGACAAGCTGCTCGAGATGATCGCGCTCCAGGCCGAAATCCTCGACCTCAAGACCAATTCGGAGCGTCCGGCCGAAGGCACCGTGATCGAAGCCAAGCTCGATCGCGGCCGTGGCCCGGTCGCGACCGTGCTGGTCCAGCGCGGCACGCTGCGTGTCGGTGACATCATCGTCGCCGGCGCCGAAATGGGCCGTGTCCGCGCGCTGATCTCCGATCAGGGTGAGACGGTGCAGGAAGCCGGTCCCTCAGTGCCGGTCGAAGTGCTCGGCTTCAACGGTCCGCCGGAAGCCGGCGATCGTCTCGCGGTGGTCGAGAACGAAGCCCGCGCCCGTCAGGTCACCAGCTACCGCGCGCACCAGAAGCGCGAGAACGCGGCTGCCTCGATCTCCGGCATGCGCGGCTCGCTCGAGCAGATGATGTCGCAGTTGAAGACGGCGGGCCGCAAGGAATTCCCGCTGATCGTCAAGGCCGACGTGCAGGGCTCGCTGGAAGCGATCCTCGGCTCGCTCGAGAAGCTCGGCACCGACGAAGTCGCCGCCCGCATCCTGCATGCCGGCGTCGGCGGTATCTCGGAATCCGACGTGACGCTCGCGGAAGGCTTCAACGCCGCGATCATCGGCTTCTCGGTCCGTGCGAACAAGGAAGCTGCCGCGGCTGCCAAGCGCAACGGCATCGAGATCCGCTACTACAACATCATCTACGACCTCGTGGACGACGTGAAGAAGGCGATGAGCGGTCTGCTCGCGCCGACCTTGCGCGAAACCATGCTGGGCAACGCCGAGATCCTGGAGATCTTCAACATCTCCAAGGTCGGCAAGGTTGCCGGCTGCCGCGTCACCGACGGCACCGTGGAACGCGGCGCCAATGTGCGCCTGATCCGCGACAACGTCGTCGTGCACGAAGGCAAGCTGTCGACGCTGAAGCGCTTCAAGGACGAAGTGAAGGAAGTCCAGTCCGGTCAGGAATGCGGCATGGCCTTCGAGAACTATCACGACATGCGTGCCGGTGACGTGATCGAGTGTTATCGCGTGGAGACGATCCAGCGCTCCCTGTAAGTCCAAATCTTACCGAAGCGCCCGGATCTTTTTGAACTGAAATAGCGGGAGTGAGATGGCCGGATTTTTTCCGGCCATCCACGCCCCATTCGTTCCAGCAGGACAAATGACAATGCTCGTGTCCCATACGCGGGCACGACGAGGTGATTTTCGACTATGCCGCGCCATCATCAGAAGAAAAGTTCCGCGCCCGGCGGCTCGCAGCGTCAGCTGCGCGTCGGCGAGCAGGTTCGCCACGCGATAGCCGAGATTCTGGCGCAAGGCAGCGTGCATGATGCGGACCTCGAAGGTCACATCATCACCGTGCCGGAGGTGCGGATGTCGCCCGACCTGAAGCTCGCGACAATCTACGTGATGCCGCTTGGTGGCCGCGATACCGAGCTCGTCATCACTGCGCTCGATCGCAACAAGAAATTCCTGCGCGGCGAAGTCGCGCGGCGCGTTAACCTGAAATTTGCACCTGATATTCGTTTCCGCGTCGACGAACGATTCGACGAAGCGGAACGGATCGAGAAGCTTTTGCGAACGCCTGCGGTGCAAAAGGATTTGGAACAGGATCCGGATTCGGATCGGGAAGAAGAGCAATGATGATGGACCCGGCTCACGGCACGATCGGCAGCGACGAGGCCGATACCCGCGACATGCAGCAAAATAATTTTGCAGATGTCGGCGGCAATGCTCAGCCGCATCAGGAGGCGCGTCGGGTCAACAACGATCCGCGCGCGGGCAAGCAGAAGGGCAATCAGCCGCGCCGCGACCGGCGCGACGTGCACGGCTGGGTCGTGCTCGACAAGCCGATCGGGATGACCTCGACGCAGGCCGTTGCCGTGCTCAAGCGTCTGTTCAACGCCAAGCGTGCGGGCCACGCCGGCACGCTCGACCCGCTCGCCTCGGGCGGCCTGCCGATTGCGCTCGGCGAAGCCACCAAGACGGTTCCCTTCGTCATGGACGGCCGCAAGCGCTACCGCTTCACGGTGTGCTGGGGCGCGGAGCGCGACACCGACGACATCGAAGGCCAGGTCACTGCGACCTCGGACCAGCGCCCGACCCGCGAGGCCATCGAAGCCCTGCTGCCCCGTTTCACCGGGGTGATCGAGCAGGTTCCGCCGCGCTATTCGGCGATCAAGGTCCAGGGCGAGCGGGCCTATGACCTCGCACGCGACGGCGAGGTCGTGGAGCTGGCGCCCCGCCCGGTCGAGATTCATCATTTAACCCTTGTAGATCAACCAGATAACGACCGAGCCGTGTTCGAGGCCGAATGCGGCAAGGGAACCTATGTCAGGGCATTGGCCCGCGATATGGGCCGGATTCTCGGCACTTTCGGCCATATCTGCGCGCTGCGGCGGACCCTGGTCGGCCCATTTGGCGAAAATGACATGATTCCGCTGGATCAGCTGGAGGCTTTGTGCGATAGAGCCGCGTCCGGTGAGGGAAGCCTCGCCGACGCGCTGATGCCCGTTGAGACCGCGCTGGACGACATCCCGGCACTGGCCGTCACTCGGGCTGATGCGGCAAGGCTCCACCGGGGCCAGGCCGTTTTGTTGCGCGGACGGGATGCGCCCACAAGTAGCGGCACAGTCTATGTCACGGTAGCAGGCCGTCTTTTGGCGCTTGCTGAAGTCGGCAACGGCGAAATCATCCCCAAGCGTGTGTTCAACCTGACCGGCTTGACTGCCTCAACCGGTCGCAACGAGAGAAATTGACGATGTCGATTGCCGCAGAACGTAAAGCGGAAGTCATCAAGACGAATGCCACCAAAGCCGGCGACACCGGCTCGCCGGAGGTTCAGGTCGCGATCCTGTCGGAACGCATCAACAACCTGACCAACCATTTCAAGACCCACGTGAAGGACAACCATTCGCGTCGTGGCCTCTTGAAGCTGGTCTCGACCCGCCGCTCGCTCCTCGACTACCTCAAGAAGCGGGACGAAGCGCGGTACAAGGCGCTGCTCGAGAAGCACAACATTCGTCGTTAAGAGCTCTTGCGCGCGCCACCGGCGCGCGTTTTTGCGCGTGAGTTCGAGCCAAAGCGTTTGCTTTTAGGTTTTTGATCGAGGCTCACGCGTGCGTCCGGTGCGGGCCAATGATGCTTCGCATCCGGGGCATGATCAGCGAAGACCGCGGTTCGGTGTTCGCGTTCGTGCTGACTGACAGTCCAGCAGCAATCCGGCGGCTGGGCGCAACGGGCAAGGTGCCCGTATGACCCCGAAAGGATGGACGCCATCCGACATCCAAAAACCATGGCAGGATCGCAGGACGCTGATCGCCCGCTCCGATCAGCGTCCTGCAATCTTGACATGGTTTTTGTTTTTCGAGCCGTCCCTTCTTTCGAGAACCCATGAAAGAAGACCTCTATGTTCAATAAGCATTCAGTCGAGATCGACTGGGGCGGACGCCCTCTCAAGCTCGAAACCGGCAAGATCGCTCGCCAGGCCGACGGCGCCGTCATCGCCACCTATGGCGAGACCGTGGTGCTCGCCACCGTCGTCGCCGCGAAGGCGCCGCGTGAAGGCGTCGACTTCCTGCCGCTGACCGTCGACTACCAGGAAAAGACCTACGCTGCCGGCCGCATTCCCGGCGGCTATTTCAAGCGCGAAGGCCGTCCGACCGAGAAGGAGACGCTGGTCTCCCGCCTGATCGACCGTCCGATCCGTCCGCTGTTCGTCGACGGCTGGCGCAACGAGACCCAGGTGATCGCCACCGTGCTGTCGCACGACATGGAGAACGACCCTGATATCGTCGCGCTGGTGGCCTCCTCGGCCGCGCTGACCCTGTCCGGCGCGCCCTTCAAGGGCCCAATCGGCGCCGCCCGCGTCGGCTTCGCCAATGACGAGTTTATCCTCAACCCGACGCTCGACGAGATGGTCGACACCCAGCTCGACCTGGTCGTCGCCGGCACCGCCGACGCCGTCCTGATGGTGGAATCGGAAGCCAAGGAGCTGAACGAAGACATCATGCTCGGCGCCGTGATGTTCGGTCACCGCCACTTCCAGCCGGTCATCAACGCGATCATCGAGCTCGCCGAGAAGGCCGCCAAGGAGCCGCGCGAAGTCACCGTCATCGACAATGCCGCGCTCGAGAAGGAAATGCTCGGCCTCGTCGAGCAGGAGCTGCGCTCCGCCTACGCCATTCCGGTCAAGCAGGATCGCTACGCCGCGGTCGGCAAGGTCAAGGAAAAGGTGATCGCCCACTATTTCCCCGAAGGGCAGGAGCCGAAATACGACAAGCTGCGCATCAGCGCGGTGTTCAAGGAGCTCGAGGCGAAGATCGTTCGCTGGAACATCCTCGACACCGGCAAGCGCATCGACGGCCGTGACAGCAAGACCGTTCGCAACATCGTCGCCGAAGTCGGCGTGCTGCCCCGCGCTCACGGTTCGGCGCTGTTCACCCGCGGCGAGACCCAGGCGATGGTCGTGACCACGCTCGGCACCGGCGAGGACGAGCAGTACATCGACGCGCTGTCGGGAACGTACAAAGAGACGTTCCTGCTGCACTACAACTTCCCTCCCTACTCGGTCGGTGAGACCGGTCGCCTCGGCGGCACCAAGCGCCGCGAGATCGGCCACGGCAAGCTCGCCTGGCGCGCGATCCATCCGGTGCTGCCGCCGCATCACGAGTTCCCCTACACCACGCGCGTGGTGTCGGAGATCACCGAATCGAACGGTTCGTCCTCGATGGCTTCGGTCTGCGGCGCTTCGCTCGCGCTGATGGATGCCGGCGTGCCGTTGAAGCGGCCGACCGCGGGCATCGCGATGGGCCTGATCCTCGAAGACAAGCGCTTCGCGGTTCTCTCGGACATCCTCGGTGACGAAGACCATCTCGGCGACATGGACTTCAAGGTCGCCGGCACGGAAGCGGGCATCACCTCGCTCCAGATGGACATCAAGATCGAGGGCATCACCGAAGAGATCATGAAGGTCGCCCTGGCCCAGGCCAAGGACGGACGCATCCACATCCTCGGCGAGATGGCCAAGGCGCTGACCAACGCCCGCGCCGAGCTCGGCGAATACGCGCCGCGCATCGAGACCTTCAAGATCGCCACCGACAAGATCCGCGAAGTGATCGGCACCGGCGGCAAGGTGATCCGCGAGATCGTCGAGAAGACCGGCGCCAAGGTCAACATCGAGGACGACGGCACCGTGAAGGTCGCCTCCTCCGACGGCGAGGCGATGAAGGCCGCGATCAAGTGGATCAAGTCGATCGCGTCCGATCCGGAAGTCGGCCAGATCTATGACGGCACCGTCGTCAAGGTGATGGAGTTCGGCGCCTTCGTGAACTTCTTCGGCTCCAAGGACGGTCTCGTCCACATCAGCCAGCTCGCCTCGGCGCGCGTGCAGAAGACCTCCGACGTCGTCAAGGAAGGCGACAAGGTCAAGGTCAAGCTGCTCGGCTTCGACGATCGCGGCAAGACCCGCCTGTCGATGAAGGTCGTCGACCAGACCACCGGCGAAGACCTCGAAGGCAAGGACAAGGGCGGCGAGGGCGAGAAGGCCCCGCGCGAAGCGGCCGGCGAGTAATCGCTCCGCGACCCCAAAACACGAAGGGCGGCCTCGCGGCCGCCCTTTTTGTTTGTGTTCAAATCTGTCCGCTTGGCTCTTCACCTCTCCCCAGCGGGGAGAGGTGTTAAACCTCAGGCCGTGAGGTCGAACCGGTCGAGGTTCATCACCTTGGTCCAGGCCTTGGCGAAGTCCTGCACGAACTGCTGCTTGGAATCCGACGAGGCATAGACCTCGGCGAAGGCGCGGAGCTGCGAGTGCGAGCCGAAGATCAGATCGGCGCGCGTGCCGGTCCACTTCACCGCATTGGTCTTGCGGTCACGGGCCTCGTAGGAGCCGTCGGCAACCGGCGTCCACTGCGTGCTCATGTCGAGCAGGTTGACGAAGTAGTCGTTGGAGAGCGTGCCCACCTTGGCGGTGAAGACACCGGCTTTCGAACCGTTCGCATTGGCACCGAGCACGCGCAGGCCGCCGACGAGCACCGTCAATTCGGGGCCCGAGAGCTTCAGAAGCTGCGCGCGATCGACGAGCGCCTCTTCCTGCTTCAGGAATTGATGCTTCTTGCTGACATAGTTGCGGAAGCCGTCGGCCCGCGGCTCCAGCGGTGCGAAGGAGGCGGCATCGGTCTGCTCCTGCGAAGCATCCATGCGGCCCGGCGTGAAGCCAACCTTCACATCGACGCCGGCATCCTTCGCAGCCTTCTCGACCGCGGCAGAACCGCCGAGGACGATCAGGTCGGCGAGCGAGACCTTCTTCGCGCCCGCGTTGAAGTCCTTCTGGATCGCTTCGAGCTTGCCGAGCACCTTGGAGAGCTGGGCCGGCTGGTTCACTTCCCAGTCCTTCTGCGGAGCAAGACGGATGCGCGCACCGTTGGCGCCGCCGCGCTTGTCCGAGCCGCGGAACGTCGAGGCCGACGCCCAGGCGGTCGAGACCAGCTCCGACACCGAGAGGCCCGAAGCCAGGATCTTGGTCTTCAGCGCAGCGATGTCCTGATCGCTGACGACCTCGTGGTTCAACGCCGGAATCGGATCCTGCCAGATCAGCGTCTCCTTCGGCACCAGCGGGCCGAGGTAACGCACGATCGGACCCATGTCGCGGTGCGTGAGCTTGAACCAGGCGCGGGCGAAGGCGTCCGCGAACTGATCGGGGTTTTCGAGGAAGCGGCGCGAGATCTTCTCATAGGCCGGATCCATGCGCAGCGACAGGTCGGTCGTCAGCATCGTCGGGCGATGCTTCTTCGACTTGTCGAACGGATCCGGAATGATCGCGTCGGCACCCTTGGCGGTCCACTGGTTCGCACCGCCCGGGCTCTTCGTCAGCTCCCATTCGTAGTTGAACAGGTTCTCGAAGAAGTTGTTGCTCCACTTCGTCGGCGTCGTCGTCCAGGTCACCTCGAGACCGCTGGTGATGGAATCACCGGCCAGACCCGACGCGTGCTTGCTCTTCCAGCCGAGGCCCTGATCTTCCAGCGCGCCCGCTTCCGGCTCCGGACCGACCAGCGACGGATCGCCCGCGCCATGGGTCTTGCCGAAGGAGTGGCCGCCCGCGATCAGCGCGACGGTCTCTTCGTCGTTCATCGCCATGCGGAAGAAGGTCTCGCGGATGTCCTTGGCCGCGGCGACCGGATCCGGCTTGCCGTTCGGACCTTCCGGGTTGACGTAGATGAGGCCCATCTGCACGGCGCCGAGCGGCTCGGCGAGCTGGCGTTCGCCGCTGTAGCGCTCATCGCCCAGCCACGTGCCTTCGGGACCCCAATAGAGCTCTTCCGGCTCCCAAACGTCGGCGCGACCACCGGCGAAACCGAAGGTCTTGAAGCCCATCGACTCCAGCGCGACGTTGCCGGCGAGCACCATCAGATCGGCCCAGGAAATCTTGCGGCCGTATTTCTGCTTGATCGGCCAGAGCAGCCGGCGCGCCTTGTCGAGGTTGGCGTTGTCGGGCCAGCTGTTGAGCGGAGCGAAACGCTGCTGACCGGCACCGGCGCCGCCACGACCGTCGGTGATGCGGTAGGTGCCCGCGCTGTGCCAGGCCATGCGGATCATGAGGCCGCCATAGTGACCGAAGTCGGCCGGCCACCATTCCTGCGAATCCGTCATCAGGGCGGTCAGGTCCTTGATGACCGCGTTCAGGTCGAGCGTCTTGAATTCCTTGGCATAGTCGAACGCCTCGCCCATCGGATCGGACAGGCCTGAATTCTTGTGCAGCATGTCGATGCTGAGATTGGTGGGCCACCAGTCGCGGTTCACCGGCGTGGGTTTTCCGCCCGAAAACGGGCACTTCGATGAGTCGTCCATGAATACCTCCTCTGGTGGCGTCGAACTCGCGCCTTTGACCAGGTAGAACCACTCTAAGCGTCGCCTTCGATCAGGGGAAGTTGACTTTAATGATCGCTGCGATAGGTTTTTCTGATGATCAATCTGACGCTGCGCCAGCTGCGATATTTCGACGCGCTGGCGCGTCATGGCCATTTCGGCCGCGCCGCGGAGGCCTGTTCCATCTCGCAGCCCGCGCTGTCGATGCAGATCAAGGAACTGGAGGAGGCGCTCGGCGGGCTGCTGCTGGAGCGCAGTGCGCGTCAGGTCGCGCTGACCCGGTTCGGCGAGGAACTCGCGCAGCGCGTCCGCGACATCCTGCGCTCGGTCGATGAGCTCGGCGATTTCGCCCGCGCCTCGCAGGACCGTTTTGCCGGCCGTCTGCGCATCGGCATGATCCCGACGATCGCGCCTTATCTCTTGCCCAAGATCACCAAGAACCTCACGCGCATGCATCCGGAGCTCGACATCCGCGTGCGCGAGACGATGACGCCGCGGCTGATCCAGGAACTGGTCGAAGGCCGGCTCGACACCGCCATCGTCGCGCTGCCGGTCTCCGAACCCTCGCTCACCGAGGTCGCCCTGTTCGAGGAAAAATTCCTGCTGGTACGTCCGGGCACGGATGCGGGCACCCCAGCGCCGTCGCGCGAGATGATGCGGGAGATGCGGCTGCTGCTGTTAGAGGAGGGCCATTGTTTCCGCGACCAGGCCCTATCGTTCTGCAACATGCAATCAGCGCCGCCGCGCGAGATGCTTGATGCGAATTCGCTGTCGACATTGGTCCAGATGGTCAGCGCCGGCATCGGCGTGACCCTGATCCCGGAGATGGCGGTGTCGGTGGAAACGCGATCGGCCTCGGTCTCGCTGTCGCGATTCCGCGACCCCGAGCCCTCGCGCACCATCGGCATGGTCTGGCGCAAGACCAGCCCGCTGGCGCGGCAGCTGCTCCAGATCTCCGAGGTGGTGTGCCTGTCGGCCGGCAAGGCGCGCCCGCGGCAGGCCACGCGCAACCAGAGGGCTTGAGGCACCAATGTCCGATCCGATCATTCGTCCCGCTCGCAGTGAGGAATATGACGAGATCGGACGCGTCTGGATGGAAAGCTGGGTCTCGACCGGGCTCGCCGAGGCGAGCGAATTCCTGCTGGCAAACCTGCGCGCGCGCATCCGCCGCGAGATCGAGGACGGCTGGAGCCTGTTCGTCGCCGACGACAACGGCACCATCGCCGCAATGCTCGCGCTGCATCTGCCAAAGCTCTATCTCGATATGCTGTTCGTCGGCCCCGCCTATCAGGGGCAATCGCTCGGGCGGAAGCTGCTCGCCTTTACGCGCACGCAGATGCCGGATGAAATGTATCTGCGCTGCATTCGCGAGAACGAGAAGGCGTGGCGCTGGTACGAACGCGAGGGCTTTGTGTTCGAGAAGGAAGAGCTCGAGCCATCGAACGGCTTCATGATGAAATACTACCGGTGGAAGCGGCCCAGTTCGTGAAAACACTGTCGTCAACCTAGCGCGTTGACCAAGATGTCGGCTTCCGGGCGTGGCATTCGCCTAGACGTAGTGCGTTGCGATTTCGGGGCGAACACGCAATGAATGAGCCCTCACCCGCCTCTCGCCCACGGAAGGTTCCCCGCCATGATCAAGCTCTATTGGTCGCCCCGCTCGCGCTCGTTCTCGACGCTCTGGCTGATGGAAGAGAGCGGACTACCCTATGAGCGCGTGCTGACCGATATCTCGACGGGCGCGCAGAAGGCGCCGGACTATCTGAAGGTCAATCCGATGGGCAAGGTGCCGGCGCTCAGCGACGGCGACGCCGCGCTCGGTGAAGCCGCCGCGATTTGCGCCTATATCGCCGACCGATATCCCGAGACGAAGCTCGCGCCTGGTGTGACCGATCCGCGCCGCGCACGCTATCTGCAA
Source organism: Bradyrhizobium sp. CCGUVB4N (assembly GCF_024199945.1). Lineage (GTDB taxonomy): Bacteria > Pseudomonadota > Alphaproteobacteria > Rhizobiales > Xanthobacteraceae > Bradyrhizobium. Next base: position 65,673 of record NZ_JANADP010000001.1, read on the forward strand.
TGGCTGTTCTTCTCGCCGAGCTGCATCGAGCCCGCGATCATCCAGATCTTCACCAAGATCGAGGTACCGACCTCGACCGCCGCCTGGGGCAGCGCGACACAGGTGTTCGACGTGCTGGAAGCGGCGCTCGACAAGGGCCCGTGGATTCTCGGCGAGGACTTTTCCGCGGCCGACATCACGATCGGCGCGGGCCTGAACTTTGCGGTGCGCCTGTTCAAGATGGTGCCGACGCGCCCGGCCTTCGACGCCTACATCGCGCGCTGCATGGCGCGGCCGGCGTTCCAGCGCGCGGAGAAGATCGCGGCGGGTTAGACCAACTGTCGTAGGGTGGGCAAAGGCGCAACGCGCCCTGCCCACGTTCTGTGCGCAATGATTGAGAAATGGTGGGCACGTCGCTTGCGCTCCTTTGCCCACCCTGCGGAGTTCTACTCCGGGGCCTTCAAATCGTCCGGTCGCGGCATCAGGACGATGTTGTAGCCGGAATCGACATAGTGGATTTCGCCGGTCACGCCGCCGGAGAGATCCGACAACAGATACAGCGCCGAGCCGCCGAGCTCATCGAGCGTGACGCCGCGGCGGAGCGGCGAGTGCTTCTGCATGAACGCGAACATCGCGCGCGCTTCGCCGATGCCGGAGCCGGCGAGCGTGCGGATCGGGCCCGCCGAGATCGCGTTGACGCGGATGCCGCGCGGTCCGAAATCGGAGGCGAGATAGCGCACTGAAGCTTCCAGTGCCGCCTTGGCCACGCCCATCACGTTGTAGTTCGGCATCGAGCGCTCGGAGGCGCCGAAGGTCAGCGTGATCATGCTGCCGCCGTCCGTCATCAGATCGGCCGCACGCTTTGCCACCTCCGTGAACGAGAAACAGGAGATCACCATGGTACGCGAAAAATTCTCGCGGCTGGTGTCGGCGTAGCGGCCCTTCAGCTCGTTCTTGTCGGCAAAGCCGATCGCGTGGATGACGAAGTCGAGCTTGCCCCATTTTTCGCGCAGCACGTCGAAGGTGGCATCGACGCTGGCGATGTCCTCGACGTCACAGGGGAGCACGAGTTCGACACCGAGAGATTCCGCCAGCGGCTTGACGCGCTTGCCGAGCGCTTCGCCCTGGAAGGTGAAGGCGAGCTCGGCGCCGTGAGCATGCAGCATCTTCGCCATGCCCCAGGCGATCGAATGATCATTGGCGATGCCCATGATCAGACCGCGCTTGCCTTGCATCAAACCTTCCATGTCTCAATTACTCTCCGCTCTCCGTTACCCGGGCATAGCCGTCTGAAGGACGGCGTCGCTTCGCTCGCCTATGTCCCGGGCATCCGCGTTCTGTCGAAGCCAGTAGCCAACACGTGGATGGCCGGGACGAGCCCGGCCATGACGAAAACTACCAGCAATTCCGCAACAACGTCGTCACACATCCAGCCGGCTGAACACCAGCGTGGCGTTGGTGCCGCCGAAGCCGAACGAGTTCGACAGCACGGTGCCGATTTTGACGTTGTCGATCCGCTTGCGCACGATCGGCATGTCGGCAAACACAGGATCGAGCTCCTGGATGTGCGCGCTCTCGCAGATGAAGCCGTTGTTCATCATCAGCAGCGAGTAGATCGCCTCCTGCACGCCGGTCGCGCCGAGCGAGTGGCCGGTCAGCGCCTTGGTGGCCGAGATCGGCGGGCACTTCTCGCCGGCGCCGAACACGCGGCGGAGCGCGTCGATTTCCGGCGGATCGCCTGCCGGCGTCGAGGTGGCGTGCGGGTTGATGTAGTCGACCTTGGTCTTCACCGTCGACATCGCCATGCGCATGCAGCGCTCGGCGCCTTCACCCGACGGCGCGACCATGTCGTAGCCGTCCGAGGTCGCGCCATAGCCGACGATCTCGCCGTAGATGCGTGCGCCGCGCGCCTTGGCGTGCTCGAGCTCTTCCAGCACGAGGACCCCCGCGCCACCGGCGATGACAAAACCGTCGCGATTGAGGTCGTAGGGCCGCGAAGCGGTGGCGGGCGTGTCGTTGTATTTCGAGGACATCGCGCCCATGGCGTCGAACAGCACCGACAGCGACCAGTCGAGCTCCTCGCAACCGCCGGCGAAGACGACGTCCTGCTTGCCGATCTGGATCGTCTCGTAGGCGTTGCCGACGCAGTGGTTCGACGTCGCGCAGGCAGAGGAGATCGAATAGTTCACGCCCTTGATCTTGAACCAGGTCGCGAGCGTCGCCGATGCCGTGGACGACATCGCCTTCGGCACGGCGAACGGACCGACGCGCTTCGGTCCCTTGGTGCGGGTGATGTCGGCGGACTCGACGATGGTGCGCGCCGAGGGACCGCCGGAGCCCATGATGATGCCGGTGCGGATGTTGGAGACCTCGTCAGGCGACAGACCGGAGTCCTGGATCGCCTGCTCCATCGCAACATGATTCCACGCCGCGCCCTGGCCGAGGAAGCGCATCGCGCGGCGGTCGACCACCGTCGAAGGATCGAGCGTCGGCGCGCCCGCGACCTGCGACCGGAAGCCGAGCTCGGCGTATTTCTCAGCCCGCGAAATGCCCGACTTCGCCTCGTGAAGGCTCGAAAGCACTTCCTGGGTGTTGTTTCCGATCGACGAGACGATACCCATCCCGGTGACCACAACCCGCCTCATGACAGCCTCGCCTCTATCGTTGTCTTCTTGATGATGCGCGTTAGCCCAGGTTCACGCCCTGCTTGAACAGGCCGACCTTCAGATCCTTGGCGCGATAAATAATCTGGTCGTCGACCGAAAGCCATCCGTCGGCAATGCCGAGCACAAGCTTTGAACGCATCACGCGTTTGATATCGACGTTGTACACAACCTTGCGGGCCTCGGGCAGCACCTGGCCGCTGAACTTCAATTCGTTCAGGCCGAGCGCGCGGCCACGGCCTTCGCCTCCGGTCCAGCCCAGATAAAAGCCGACCATTTGCCACAGCGCATCGAGGCCGAGGCAGCCGGGCATCACGGGGTCGTTCTTGAAGTGGCAGCCGAAGAACCAGAGGTCGGGTTTCACGTCGAGCTCGGCGCGCACCACGCCCTTGCCGAACTCGCCGCCATTGTCGCTGATTTCCGTGATGCGATCGAACATGAGCATCGGCGGCAGCGGCAGCTGGGCATTGCCCGGGCCGAACATCTCACCGCGGGCACATGCCAGCAGATCTTCGTATTCGTAACCATTGCGCCTGTTCAGCATGCGGAAGCCTCTGTTTGAACCCCGATTGAGCGGCGTTTCTGGCAAAAATGGGCCCCGTTTCGTTCGGAATGCAACGCCAATTGCCATCGTCAGGCGCAAATCCGAGCCGGATGGACTGCCGGCCGGGCCTCAATGCCCGGCTGCGCCAAAATCGGTTAAGCGGAACCGCGCGCTCTCTAACACAGGCCTTTCGGGTGGCAAAGCGGTCCCATGAAGGTAAAATGACGGTGGCGCGGCCCGGTTCCTCGGCTGATTAGAACCACTCTAGTTGCGAGAAACTTGCATCTGCATCTATCTGTCCATATATTGCAGATAGATAGTGTTCACGCGTGCCCGAATTCTGGAAATGAGCGAAAACAACGCCACCCATCACGACGAGGACGCCCAGGTGGCGGCCCTTCTGTCTGGCCGTCAGCCGGCCTTGACCGGCTGCCCTTGGCACGACGTCAATGAAATGCTCCAGTCCGCCGGCCTGCGCCCCACGCGCCAGCGCATGGCTCTCGGGTGGCTGCTGTTCGGCAAGGGTGCGCGCCACCTCACGGCCGAAATGCTCTACGAGGAAGCGACGCTGGCCAAGGTCCCGGTCTCGCTCGCGACCGTCTATAACACGCTGAACCAGCTGACCGATGCCGGCCTGCTGCGTCAGGTCAGCGTCGACGGTACCAAGACCTATTTCGATACCAACGTCACCACGCACCACCATTATTACCTCGAGAACAGCCACGAGCTGGTCGATATCGAGGATCCGCATCTGGCGCTGTCCAAGATGCCGGAGGTGCCGGAAGGTTACGAGATCGCGCGCATCGACATGGTCGTGCGCCTGCGCAAGAAGCGCTGAGGTCGTCCTCAGCTGCTGATCTGATCGTCATGGCCGGGCTTCGTCCCGGCCATTGTCGTTTCAGGCCGTCAGTTCACCTGCTCGTCCGCATAGACGCCCCAGAGGCGCTCCTGCTGGATCCAGCCGTCAAAGCCGTTGCCGGTGACGTGGCACCAGCTTGTGGTGCACTTTTTCACGGTCGTGACGACGCCGGCCTGGAGTTTCGCGGCCACCGCACTGTCGGGATCGGCGCGGTCATAGATCGGCGCGAGGTCGTCCTTGTTCTTCATGGTGACCACCGCAGTGCGGCGGCCCGACAGCAGCGAATGATAGACCCAGCCCTCGGCGCCCTCGGAATCGCGCACGCGGCGCCAGTTCTCGAACTCGGCGGTGATTTCGACCGGCAGACCGGAACGGGTGTAGACCCAGGCCACGTCATTGTCCTTGGTCGGGCCAGCGCGGACGTTGACGTGATCGGATTTGAGGCTGACATAGCGCGGCACCGGAAGGCCGCTGGCCGTCTGGGGCGTGGTGTCCTTGGCCGAGTGCCCGGGGCTGACCGAAGCGCTCAACCAGGTGCAAACGAGCGCCATCACCGAACAAAAACGCCCCAACGCCATCAACCCGTCTCCTGTCGAGGAACCGGCTCAACCGGGCCCTCACCCCAAACTCCAAACATTGCCGCGCAATCCCCTCTCCCGCCCCATGCGGGGTGCTCCTGAAGCCAACTTGTCTTGGCCCGGCCTTCTGCTAGAGAGGACGGACATCTGAACAACCAGTTTGCCCCGATTTTCCGGCCGGAAAGTAGGGGAACAGCTTGAAGGAAACGCCGGGGACGACACGGCCAAGGCAGTGTCGAACAACCGGGTTAATGAGGCCTCAACAGCGAGCCTTTGGCGACAAAGGCGGCCTGCAACGCCTCATGAGGGCAGGACATGTCGGTGAAGAAAAAGCCCCTCGTCGTGGTGACGCGCAAGCTTCCGGACTCGATCGAGACCCGGATGCGCGAACTGTTCGACGCACGCATCAATCTCGACGACACACCGATGTCGGCCGAGCAGATTGCGGAAGCCGCCCGCACCGCCGACATCCTGGTTCCGACGGTCACCGATCACATCAGCGCCGACATCGTTAATCAGCCCGACTGCAAAGTGAAGCTGATCGCCAATTTCGGCAACGGCGTCGACAATATCGACGTCGAGGCTGCGCATGCCCGCGGCATCACCGTCACCAACACGCCGAAGGTTCTGACCGAAGACACCGCCGACATGACCATGGCGCTGATCCTGGCCGTGCCGCGCCGGATGATCGAGGGCGCCTCGGTGCTGACGGAGGGAAAACCCTGGGCGGGCTGGTCACCGACCTGGATGCTCGGCCACCGCATCGGCGGCAAGCGCCTCGGCATCATCGGCATGGGCCGCATCGGCCAGGCGGTCGCGCGCCGCGCCCGCGCGTTCGGCCTGCAGATCCACTATCACAACCGCCGTCCCGTCGCGCCGAAGATCGCCGAAGAGCTTGGTGCGACCTATTGGGAAAGCCTCGACCAGATGCTGGCGCGGATGGACATCATCTCGGTGAACTGTCCGCACACGCCGGCGACCTATCACCTGCTCTCGGCGCGCCGGCTGAAGCTGATCCGCAAGGACGCCTACATCGTCAACACCGCGCGCGGTGAAGTCACCGACGAGGACACGCTGATCAAGCTGATCGAAGGTGGCGAGATCGGCGGCGCCGGCCTCGACGTCTATGAGCACGAGCCGGCGATCAATCCCAAGCTGGTGCGGCTTGCGAAGGCCGGCAAGGTGACGCTGATGCCGCATATGGGCTCGGCCACGATCGAAGGCCGCGTCGAGATGGGCGAGAAGGTGATCATCAACATCCGCACCTTCCTCGACGCCCACAAGCCGCCGGATCGCGTGCTGCCGAGCATGCTGTGAAGTAGCTTTACTGCGCAGCAAGCCCTCGCTCCTCATCCTGAGGAGCGCGGAACGCGCGTCTCGAAGGATGGCCGCGGGCGAGAGTTCGGCCTGCATGGTTCGAGACGGCGCTTCGCGCCTCCTCACCATGAGGGTCTAAGAGCGCAGCCCATTTCGCTTGCGCCAATCCGCGACGAAATCGATGAAGGCACGTAGCGCCGGCGGCACCTGGCGCCGGCTGGGATAATACAGGAACGGACCCGGGAACGGCTCGCACCAATCTTCCATCAGGCTGACGAGTGCGCCGGACTTGACGGCATCGCCGACATAGCCATTGAGGCTGGCCCAGATGCCGGCGCCGCCAAGCGCGGCACGCATCGCAAGACCCATGTTCGTCGAAATCAGTTTTGCCGGCGGATCGACCTTCACGATCTGGCCGGCCTTTTCGAATTCCCAATCATGCATGACGCCGCTCGAATAGCGCGCGCGAATGCAATCATGATCGAGCAGATCTTTCGGATGTTTTGGCCTGCCACGCCGCGCGACATAATCGGGCGATGCGACGACGACATAGTGCTGCGGGCCGCTGAGCGGGATCGCCACCATGTCCTGCGCGAGATGCTCGCCATAGCGCACGCCGGCATCGTAGCCGCCGCTGACGATGTCGACGAAGCCGCTCTCGGAGACGATATCGAGATCGACCTGCGGATGGGCCTGCAGGAACGGAACGACCATCGGCGCCAACACGAGATCAACCGCCGGCGGCGGCGCATTGATCCGCAAACGGCCCGAGGCGACCTCGCGCAGGCCCCGCACCTGATCCAGGGCATCGCCGACGTCGCGCAGCGCCGGCGCCACCCGCGATAGCAACAGCTCGCCCGCCTCGGTCAGCGCGACACTGCGGGTGGTGCGGTTCATCAGGCGGACGCCGAGGCGCTCCTCCAGATCCCGCAATCGCTGGCTAAGGCTCGACACCGACAAGCGAATTTCGACCGCCGCGCGCCGGAAATTACGGGTGCGGGCGACCGCCACGAAGGCGTCGAGATCGCGCAGGTCGGGATCAGCCATTGTTCGCCAATGTGAACAAGCTATTCCGCATTGTCCAGCTTATCGCGGCAATCGACCAGGCGCATATCTGGCGTCGTCACGCGGCGCCATCGGCCGCCGCTCTTGAGGAGAGCCATCATGGAACAGCGCAAACTCGGTTCGACCGGCCCCAACGTCTCAGCCCTCGGCCTCGGCTGCATGGGCATGTCGGAGGTCTACGGCCCCGCCGATCGCGGCGAGGCCATCGCCACGGTTCATGCCGCGATCGATGCAGGGATCACACTGCTCGACACCGGCGATTTCTACGCCATGGGTCACAACGAGATGCTGCTGCGCGAAGCACTGGCGAACGTGCCGCGCGAAAAAGTGCAGATCAGCGTGAAGTATGGCGCGCTGCGCGGGCCCGCCGGTGATTTCATCGGCATGGACACGCGGCCGGCCGCGACCAAGAATTTTCTGGCCTATTCATTGCCACGCCTCGGCACCGACTACATCGACGTCTACCGGCCGGCGCGGCTCGATCCCAGCATTCCGATCGAGGAGACGATCGGTGGTCTCGCCGATCTCGTGAAGGCTGGCTACGTCAGGCATATCGGCCTGTCCGAGGTCGGCTCCGACACCATCCGCCGCGCGCACGCGGTGCATCCGATCGTCGATCTCCAGATCGAATATTCGCTGATCGAGCGCGGCATTGAGCGCGACATCCTGGAAACCTGCCGTGAGCTCGGCATCGCCATCACCGCCTATGGTGTGCTGGCGCGCGGCCTCATCAGCGGTCATTGGTCGAAAGAATCAGGCAAGACCGGCCGCGACTACCGGCTGATGACGCCGCGCTTTCAGGGCGCGAACCTCGTCGCCAATCTCGCGCTGGTGGAACAGCTGCGGACGATCGCCGGCGAGATCGGTGCAACGCCGGCGCAGGTCGCAATCGCCTGGGTCGCAGCCCAGGGCAGGGAGATCGTGCCGCTGGTCGGCGCGCGCACCCGCAATCGCCTCAGCGAAGCGCTTGGATCGACCACGGTGACGTTGACGCCGGCGCATCTGGCCGCACTGGCAAAGGCCTTCCCGCCGAATGTCGCCGCCGGCACGCGCTATGCGGCCGAGCAGATGGCGCATCTCGACAGCGAGAAGCCGGCCAGCAAGTAACGGCGATCAGGTGCGATGGGCGCTGAGATCGGTGATCACAGGCCCGTCGCCATTGAGCGGATTGGCCGGATCGCGCGCGTAACGCAGCGTCTCGAAGCGCATCGCGCGCGCATCGATCATCAGGAGGCGACCGACCAGGCCGTCACCGAAGCCGACGATCTCGCGGATCGCCTCCAGCGCCATCATCGAGCCCATCACGCCCGCAAGCGCGCCCATGACGCCGGCCTCGGCGCAGGCCGGCACGGTGCCGGGCGGCGGCGCCTCCGGGAACAGGCAGCGATAGGTCGGGTTGAATTCGCCCTGCTCGTTCGTCTCATGCGCGCGGATGGTGGTGAGCGAGCCGTCGAAGGTGCCGAGCGCCGCGGTGATCAGCGGCCGCTTCGCGAAGAAGCAGGCATCCGAGACCAGATAGCGCGTCGAGAAATTGTCGGACCCATCGAGCACGAGGTCATAGTCACCGATCAGCGAGAGCGCATTGTCGGCATTGAGCCAGGTGGCATGGCCGACGAAGCGGACATGCGGATTGAGCGCCGCAATCCGCTCGGCCGCGCTCTCGACCTTGTGCCGGCCGATGTCGGGCGTCGTGTGGATCACCTGGCGCTGGAGATTCGACAGCGACACGACGTCGTCATCGACCACGCCGAGCGTTCCGATACCGGCGGCAGCCAGATACATCAGAGCCGGCGCGCCGAGCCCGCCTGCGCCGATCACCAGCGCAGAGGCGCGCTTCAGCGCGGCCTGGCCAGGGCCGCCGACGTCGCGCAGCACGATATGGCGGGCATAGCGTTCGAGTTCGTCCGGGCTCAGCATCGTCGTACGTTCCTCTCCACCCTCATGGTGAGGAGGCGCGCAGCGCCGTCTCGAACCATGCAGGCCCCGCTGCGGTAGCCCGGCCTTCATCCTTGGAGACGCCGCTTCGCGGCTTCTCAGGATGAGGGTCAACACCTGAACCACCTCAACATTGTTCGCGACCAACGAGATGTGCTTCAATGGCAGCGCGTTCAATGGGCTGGCTGGATTTGTCATGAGATCGATGCTTGCGGCAACACTGATGTTGGCGTCTGCCACAGGCGCCGGCGCCCAGATGACGACGCCACAGGTCCCCGGCACCAAGCCGAAAGTGGTCCAGACCGTTCCGATCAGGCCGCCCGCCCTGCAAACGCCGTCGGAAACCGCGGACGGGATGGCGCAGGCCGAGCGGCTGTCGCTCCAGTCCGACCTCGCATGGGTCGGCGAATATAACGGCGCCATCACCGGCGACGTCAGCTCGCGCATGGTCGACGCCATCAAGGGGTACCAGAAGGCCAAGGGCGGCAAGCCCACCGGCGTGCTCAATCCGCAGGAGCGCGCCGCGCTCGCCGAAACCGCACGGCGCAAGCAGGACAGCGTCGGCTGGAAAATCGTGACAGAAATGACCAGCGGTGCGCGGCTCGGCATTCCCTCGAAGCTGGTGCCGCAGCAGGCCACGGACGCCAACGGCTCGAAATGGAGCTCGCCGACCGGAACGGTGCAGGTGCTGCTCAGCCGCCGCAAGGAGGCGAACCCGACGACCGCAAAACTCGCGGACGCCGAGAAGAAGGAGCCGGCCGGACGCAAGGTCGACTACACCGTGGTGAAGCCTGACTTCTTCGTGCTGTCGGGATTGCAGGGCCTGAAGAAGTTTTACGTGCGCGGCACCTTCAAGGGCGACGAAGTCCGCATCATGACGATCTTGTACGACCAGGCGACCGAGAACACGGTCGAGCCGGTCGTGATCGCGATGTCGAGCGCGTTCAACGCGTTTCCAACGGGACCGCAAGCCGGACCGCCACCACGCAAGACCGTCGAATACGGCACCGGCATCGTCGTCAGCGACGACGGCGCGATTCTGGCCGACCGTCTCGTCACCGATAGTTGCCTCGCGATCACCATCGGCGGCTACGGCAATGCCGATCGTCTCGCCGAGGACAAGGAACACGATCTCGCACTGCTGCACATCTATGGCGCGCGCGGCCTAAAGCCGCTCAGCCTCGCGACCGGCGCAGCGAAGACGAGCGTCGATGTCGTCGGCATCGCCGATCCGCAGAGCCAAGGCGGCGCGACCGGTGTGTCGAGCGTCAAGGGCGCGCTGGCATCGCTTGGCGGCGGCGATTCTGTGCTGTCCCCACCACCCGCCGTCGGCTTCTCCGGCAGCCCGGCCATCGACGGCGACGGCAAGTTTGCAGGCGTCGCACTGCTGAAGCCGGCGATGGTCGCAGGACCTGCAGCATCCGTGCCCGCGTCGCAATCGGTCATGGTCGCTGCGGAGACGGTGCGCGATTTCCTGAAGGCGAACGCCGTCACCGCCAACGGCACGTCGACCGATGCGAAAGCCGCCGTCGTGCGCGTGATCTGCGTGCGGAAGTAAGCCGGGCGACAATCACAACTCTCGTGTCCCGGACGCGGTGCGGCATGAAATGCCGCTCCGCTGAGCCGGGACCCATGCATTCACAAATTCCGTTCGTCCGGCTTTCTGGGCCCCGGCTCTGCAGCGCACCGCTGCGTGATGCGCTGCGTCCGGGACACGAGACTAGGCGAGCCTGAACCTGATCCCGGCCTTCGCGAGCCCGCCCGAAATCCCGACCGGCGTGCCATCGGCGCGCCAGCAGGCCGCACCGGTCATGGTGCCGTCATCGTGGAAGGCGATGCCGTTCATGCCGCCGGCGACCGTGGCAACGGGCTGCACCTGGTGGCCGAGCGCTGCAAGCCTGGTTCGCACGGCCTGCTCCACCTCCAGCGCATTGCCCTCGGTCCAGACCCGCGGCGCTTCGACCGCTTCCTGCAGGCTCATGCCATGGTCGATCAGATTGACCAGCGCCTGCATCGCGCTCGGGAAGATGCGCTTGCCGCCGGGCAAGCCGAGCGCGTAGCGCAGCTTGCCGTCGCGGAGCGCCATCATCGGCGACATCGAGGTCGTCACACGCTTGCCAGGCGCGAGCGATAACGCATGGCCGGGGCGCGGATCGAACAGGTTCATGTAATTGTTGGCGATGGCCCCCAGCCCCGGGATCATGATCTTGGCGCCGAACAGATTGTTGATGGTCTGCGTGGTCGCGACCACGTTGCCGAAACTATCCGCCGCCGTCATGTGCGTGGTGTGCGCGCTTTCGAGCTGAGTCACGCCCGCGCCAAAAGCCTGCGCCCGCGCCGGATCGATCGTGCGGCGGCGCTCCTCCGCATAGGCCTTTGACGTCAGCTTCTCCACGGGCACGCCGACATAGTCAGGGTCGCCGCTGGCGGCGGCGCGGTCGGCGAAGGCGATCTTCAGGACCTCGGCCAGGCAATGGATGGTCTCCGGTGTGCCGAAGCCGAGGCCACCGATGTCGTAGCCTTCAAGGATGTTCAGCATCTGCGCTATATGCACGCCGGAGGCGGCTGGCGGCGGCGGCCCGAAAATGGTCCAGCCGCGATAGTCGGCGCGGATCGGCCGCCGCTCGACAGTCTTGTAGTTGGTCAGATCGTTGCGGCGGATGAAGCCGCCGGCTTTCTCCATGTAGTCGGCGAGGATGTCGCCGAGCGGCCCCTCGTAGAGAGCCTTCTCTCCGTGGTCGGCGATGTAACGCAGCGTCTCGGCATATTCAGCCTGTACGACGCGCTCGCCGACCTTCAAGGGCTCTCCGTCAGGCAGAAAAATCGCCGCGATCGGCTTGTCCTTGCGCATCGCGGCGGCGCTCTCGCTGATGCATTCGTGCAAGTAAGGCGTCGCCGCATAGCCGCGCGCGGCGTGCTTGATCGCGGGCTGCATGACGTCGGCGAGCGACATGGTGCCGAACCTTTGCTGCGTCTCGCACCAGGCTTTCAGCGAGCCCGGCGTGGCGACGGCCTTCGGGCCATTGAGGTTCTCGTTGCCGACGGTGTCGAACACGTCATGGGCCGAGCCCGGCCTGGAGGTGTAGGTGGTGTCGCGCACCGAAGCGGGCACCGTGCTCTGGCCGTCGATGAAGCGGTGGCTGCCGTCGGCCAGCCGGATATGCGCCATGCCGCCGCCGATGATGCCGACCATCATCGGCTCGACCACGGTCAGCGTGAACAGGGTCGCGATCGCGGCATCGACGGCGTTGCCGCCGGCCGCGAGCATCTCGGCCCCGGCGCTGGAGGCCAGGGGATGGTTGCTCACCACCATGCCGCGGCTCGAGACCGCCGGCATCTTCTGGCATTCAAAGGTGGTTGCCGTCCGGTCGCGCCAATTGCCGCTCATCCCACTCACCCTTCCGATGCAAGGCGGCGAGCACACCATGCGCGCGATAATGGGTCCAGTGTTGGTACGGATTGGCTGGCATTCCCGATTCTGCCATCATTGTTACCGTTGATTCGGACATCCGCGGTCCCCTTTGGATCGGGCAGGGCACGTCCTGAGCGAGAAGAGCTCAGCATCGAGAAGCGATGCACGTTCGCGTGGCGTTACTCCCAGACCCTGGCAATCCAAAGGAATCCTCTTCCAATGCATACGATCGTACTGGCCACCCAAAAGGGCGGCAGCGGCAAGAGCACGCTTGCCATCGGCCTCGCGCTGGCTGCCAAGCAGGCCGGCTTCACCGTTCGCCTGATCGAGACCGACCCGCAGGGCACCCTGTCGAACTGGGCCCGCCGCCGCAACAACGACGATGTCGTCGTCGAGCCGATCTATCACGCCGCCGATTTCGAGCCGCGGCTAAAGATGCTGGCCGGGAGCGGCCTCCAGCTCGCAATCGTCGACACCGCGGCCGGCCTCAGCGCCGTGACCACCGCTGCGATCCGCTATTCCGACCTCTGCCTGATCCCGGCCCGCCCCAGCGTCGCCGACATCGAGGCCACCGTCTCCACCCTCAGCGTCGCGCGCGCCTGGAAGCGTCCCTACAGCTTCGTGCTGAACCAGACGCCGATCCGCGGCCAGCGCATCGACAACTCCGCCAACGCGCTCGGCGAGGAAGCCGCGCTCGATCTCACCGAGGTGCTCGCGCGCCCCATGATCGTGATGCGCAACGACCACCAGGACTCACTCGCCTCGGGCCTCGCCGTCAGCGAGTTCGCGCCGAACGGCAAGTCGACCGAGGAAATCCGCGGCCTCTGGCGCTGGGTCGAGACCCGTCTCGACCTCTCCGCCGGCAGTCTGCTGATCGATCAGGTCATGTCGGCGGCGAACGGAATGCTGCATGCCGCGGCCGAGATTTCGGCGGACGAAACTGTTCTGGCGTCCTGAGCGGGGCGATCGCTCAAGGCCCGGACGGGCTCTTCGCCATCCAGTGAATGAGCCCAGGCGACGAAGCAATCCGACCACCAGCCCGGCCGGATTGCTTCGCGTCGCGTTTTGTTGAAAACAACCCCATGCACAGTAGAACCGCTCGCGGCCGAGCTATCCCGGCGGCGGCGCGTAGACGTTTGAATCATCGGGGAAAACGGAGCTACGCCAGCTTTCGTAGCCCGGATGGAGCGCAGCCCAATCCGGGGCACCTGCATCCGCCGCGCGAAGATCCCGGATTTCGCTGCGCTCCATCCGGGCTACGGCACTTCAATCAAGCCGCCGGCCGAGCCAGGCCTCACGCCGCACGATCCACTTCTCCGACTTCGTCTGCCCATCGTGATGCGCAAGCTCGATGAGGCCGACGAATTCCGCGCCGGTCTTCTGCTTGACCCGGCGCGAGCCTTCGTTGGTCGCGGCGTTGCAGACGTAGAAATGATCGAGGCCGAGCGTGAGAAAAGCGAAATCGTTCATCGCGGCGATCGCCTCCGTCATCAATCCCCGTCGCCAGTAAGGCTCGGCCAACCAGAAACCGCGATTGCCTTTCAGACCTTTGGCGCGAGGCCGCAGATGAATAATTCCGATCGCCTCGCCATCGCTGCCCTTCAGCACCAGCACCCAGAGATGGATCTCCTCGCCGGCTGCGATCTTGTCGAGCTGTGTTCTGACGAATGTCTCCGCACCATCGGCAGGATATGGCCAGGGCACGACAGTCGAGAGATGCCGGATGATATTCCAATTGTCGAAATGACGCTGGATCGCCGGCGCGTCCGACATTGCGAGCGGGCGCAGGATCAGGCGTTCGGTCTCAAGCTGCGGCGTCGGCATGACCTGCTACTTCTGGCACTTCGGACACCAGAAGGTCGAACGGCCGTTCTGGGTGAAGCGCTTGATCGTGCCGCCACAGCGCGGGGTGGCGCATTTCTCATCCTCGCGATCGTAGACCTTGAACGAGTGCTGGAAATAGCCGAGCTCGCCCGAGGTCTGGCGATGGTCGCGCAATGACGAGCCGCCGGCCTTGATGGCGTCGTTCAGCACGGTGTGGATGGCGCCGACCAATCGCTTCGCATGATCCGTCGCCTCGCCCTTCTTGGTCGACAGGGTCGCTGCGATCCGGCGCGGCGACAGATGCGAGCGGTGCAGGGCTTCGCAGACATAGATGTTGCCGAGGCCGGCCACGACGCGCTGGTCGAGCAGCGCGGCCTTCAGGCTGGTGGTCTTGTCCTGGCAGGAGCGCGCCAGCATCGCGGCATCGAACGCATTGCCGAGCGGCTCGGGGCCAAGGTCGCGCAGCAGCGGCTCGTCGTCGAGTGCGTTGCGCGCGATCACTTTCATGTAACCGAAGCGGCGCGGATCATTGAAGACGATGTCGGCGCCCGAGGACATCCGAAACAGCACGTGGTCGTGCGCGGAATCCTTACCCTTGGGATAGTGAAACTCGCCGGGCGCGGCCTCGTTGTCCGGCTTGATGACGCGGAACGAGCCCGACATGCCCAGATGCATCAGCAGCACGTCGCCGGAGGCGAGATCGGCCATGAGATATTTTGCACGGCGGCCGAGGCCCGTGACGACCTGTCCCTGGAGCCGGGCCACGAAGTCCGGCTGGAACGGAAAGCGCAAATCGGGCCGGCGGGCCTCCGCAACGACGATTTTCGCACCCTCCATGACGGGCTGAAGGCCGCGGCGGACAGTCTCGACTTCGGGCAATTCAGGCATGGTCAGGCATTCACCTTATGAGGGCGGTGTGATAGCGCCATTGCGGCGGCCGCGCTATGGTCGGCGCCGTGGAGTAGAGTAATGGATCGGCCGGGCGAAACCACGCATTTTGGCTTCAAAGACGTTCCCCTGGGGGACAAGCAGACGCTGGTGAACGATGTGTTTCACAGCGTGGCGTCGCGCTATGACCTGATGAACGATTTGATGTCCGGTGGCCTGCACCGGGTCTGGAAGGACATCATGATCAACGCACTCGCCCCGCCCCGCGGCGACCGGCCGTTTGCGTTGCTCGACGTCGCCGGCGGCACCGGCGACATCTCGTTCCGGGCCGCCAAGGCGGCAGGTCCGGGCTTCCATGCCACCGTCTGCGACATCAATTCCGACATGCTGGCGGTGGGCCGCGAGCGCGCCGCCAAGCGCCATCTCGAAACCCAGGTCGATTTCGTCGAGGGCAATGCCGAAGCGCTCGCCTTCGCCGACCGCAGCTTCGATGCATATACGATCGCTTTCGGCATCCGCAACGTGCCCCAGATCGACAAGGCCCTGCGCGAGGCCTATCGCGTGTTGAAACCCGGCAGCCGCTTCCTGTGCCTGGAATTCTCCACCGTCGAGATGCCCGGCCTCGACAAGATCTATGATCTGTTCTCGTTCAAGGTGATCCCGCCGCTCGGCCGCATGGTCACGGGCGACGCCGAATCCTACCAGTATCTCGTCGAGTCGATCCGCAAGTTTCCGAAGCCGAATGCGTTCGCCGACATGATCCGCGACGCCGGCTTTTCCCGCGTCAGCTTTCAGACCCTGACCGGCGGCATCGTCGCACTGCATTCGGGCTGGCGTTTGTGATTTCTGCCATCACCCACATTTCGCGCCTGATCCGCGCCGCGTTCGTCTTTGCGCGCGAGGGCGTGTTCGGCTCCGTCGATCCGAGCCTGGTGCCGCCGCCCGGACAGCTCGCGCTGAAGCTTGCGCGTATCGTCGAGCGGCGCGGCCCGAAGGATAGTCCGCGCTTGTCGCGCGCACTGACCCGGATGGGCCCGGCCTATCTCAAGCTCGGACAATTTTTGGCGACACGGCCCGACGTCGTCGGCGTCGGAATGGCGCGCGACCTCGAAAGCCTGCAGGACCGCCTGCCGCCATTCTCGCAGGCCGAAGCAGAAGCTGCGATCGCAACGTCGCTGGAACGGCCGCTCAAGGACGTGTTCGTGAGCTTCGGCCCGCCAGTCGCGGCTGCCTCGATCGCGCAGGTGCATCGCGGCGAGATCGAGCGCGATGGCATGCGCAAGCCGGTCGCGGTCAAGGTGCTCAGGCCGAACGTGTCCGCGCGCTTCCGCCGCGATCTTTCCGACTTTTTCTACGTCGCGCACAAGGCCGAGGCCTACTCGGCCGAAGCGCGACGGCTCCGCCTGATCGAAGTCATCAACACGATGTCCCGCTCGGTCGCGATGGAGATGGATCTGCGGCTGGAGGCGGCTGCGCTGTCGGAGATGGCGGAGAACACGCAGAACGATCCCGACTTCCGCGTCCCGACCGTCGACTGGGACCGCACCACACACAACGTGCTGACGATGGAGTGGATCGACGGCATCGCGCTGAACGACCACAAGCGCCTCGCGGAAGCGCAGGTCGATCTGCCCGATCTCGGCCGCAAGGTGATCCAGAGCTTCCTGCGCCACGCGCTGCGCGACGGCTTCTTCCACGCCGACATGCATCCGGGCAATCTGTTCCTGGACGACGCCGGCCGCCTCGTCGCGGTCGATTTCGGCATCATGGGCCGGCTCGGCATGAAGGAGCGGCGCTTCCTCGCGGAAATCCTGCTCGGCTTCATCACGCGCGATTACCGCCGCGTCGCCGAGGTGCATTTCGAGGCGGGCTATGTGCCCGCGCATCATTCGGTCGAAAATTTTGCGCAAGCCATCCGCGCCATCGGCGAGCCCATTCATAACCGCACCGCCGAGGAAATCTCGATGGCGCGGCTATTGACGCTGCTGCTCGAGGTCACCGGCCTGTTCGACATGACGACGCGGCCCGAGCTGATCCTGCTGCAAAAGACCATGGTGGTGGTCGAGGGCGTGGCGCGCGGTTTCGATCCCAAGCTCGACATCTGGAAGGTCGCCGATCCCGTGGTGCGCGAATGGATCGAGCGCAATCTCGGGCCGATCGGCCGGGTTCAGAGTGCGCTGGCCGGCGGCGGCGACCTCACCAAAGTGCTGATGCGCCTGCCTGACATCGCCCAGCGCTCGGTCGCGGTGCTGGAGCAGCTCGAGACCATGACGCGGGAGGGCCTTCGGCTGTCGCCGGAGAGCATCGCCGCGATGGGGCGCAGCGAGGGCCGCAAGAACCGCTGGCGCACCGTGGCGCTCTGGATCATCGCCGCGACCTTCATCGGCATCCTGATCGCCGTCCGGAATCTGTGATTGCCAAAAGCGTGATTGCACTGCAATCACACGAGTGATAGCATCGCTATCATCCCGTGCTGGAGGGCGTCATGGCAAGCCTGACCATCCGTAAGCTCGACGACACCGTCAAAGCCTATTTGCGGCTGCGCTCGGCCAGAAACCGCAGATCGGTCGAGGAAGAGGTCCGGGTCATCCTGCGGGAGCTGATCGAGGGCCGCGAGGAGCCGCTGACGCCGTTTGCGGTACCGCCCGAAGCGTCACCTGCAGCCGCGTCAGCCCGCACCAGCGCCGTCCCCGAGGCCAGCATCACCCTGATTATCGGCGGCGGGATCGCGGCGTTCAAATCGCTCGACCTGATCCGCAGGCTGAAGGAGCGGCGCATCGAGGTCCGCTGCGTGCTGACCAAGGCGGCAGAGCAGTTCGTCACGCCGCTCTCGGTCAGCGCCCTCTCCCATGAGCGCGTCTACACCGACTTGTTCGATCCCCAGAGCGAGTTCGACGCCGGCCATATCCGCCTCGCGCGCGACTGCGATCTGATCGTGGTGGCGCCGGCGACCGCCGATTTGATGGCGAAGATGGCCAACGGCCATGCCGATGACCTCGCCAGCGCCATCCTGCTCGCGACCAACCGCAAGGTGCTGCTGGCGCCCGCGATGAATCCGCTGATGTGGAACAACCCGGCAACCCGCCGCAACGTCGCGCAGCTTCAGCGCGACGGCATCCTGCTGGTCGGTCCCAACTCCGGCGAAATGGCCGAAGCGGGCGAAGCCGGGGTCGGACGCATGTCGGAAGCCATCGAGATCGCCACTGCTGCCGAGAAACTGCTGCGGCCGCCGGTGCCGCGGCCGCTCGCCGGCAAGCGCGTGCTGATCACGGCGGGTCCGACCCACGAGCCGATCGATCCGGTGCGCTACATCGCCAACCGTTCCTCCGGCAAGCAAGGGTTTGCGATTGCCGCCGCCGCGCAAGCTGCCGGCGCCGAGGTGATTTTGGTCAGCGGCCCGGTGGACCTCGACGATCCCGCCGGCGTGACGGTGAAGCATGTGGAATCGGCGCGGCAGATGCTGGAGCAGGTGCAGGCTGCACTTCCCGCCGACATCGCGATCTTTGCCGCCGCCGTCGCCGACTGGCGCGTCGCCAATGAAGGCGAGCAGAAGCTGAAGAAGACTTCGGCCGGCATGCCGCCGCTTCAACTGGTCGAGAATCCCGACATCCTCGCCACGATCTCCAAGCTCACGGACAAGCGTCCGCCGCTGGTGATCGGCTTTGCCGCCGAGACCGAGCATCTCATCGACAACGCCAAGACGAAGCTCGCCCGCAAGGGCTGCGACTGGATCGTCGCCAACGACGTCTCGCCCGCCACCGGCGTGATGGGCGGCGATCGCAACACCGTGCACCTCATCAGCAAGAATGCTGAGAACAACGGCGAGATCATTGTTGATTCCTGGCCGGTGATGACCAAGGAACAGGTCGCCATCGAACTGGTCGCGCATATCGCCAAAAGCGTGACCGACAAATCCCTGGAGCCGGCATCTTGAGCACGAAGGTCACCGTCGAACTGCAGCAACTGGCCCACGCCGAAGGCCTGCCGCTGCCGGCCTACCAGACCGCGGACGCCGCCGGCCTCGATTTGATGGCGGCGGTGGCGGACAGCGAGCCGATGACGCTCGCGCCCGGCCAATATGCGCTGGTGCCGACGGGGCTTGCGATTGCGCTGCCGCCCGGGCACGAGGCCCAGGTGCGGCCACGCTCGGGGCTTGCGGCCAAGCACGGCATCACCGTGCTGAATTCGCCCGGCACGATCGACGCCGACTACCGCGGCGAGATCAAGGTGATCCTGATCAACCACGGCGCCGCGTCGTTCGTGATCAAGCGCGGCGAGCGCATTGCGCAGATGGTGATCGCACCAATGGTCCAGGCCGCCTTGGTTCCCGTGACCACGCTGTCGTCGACCGATCGCGGCGCCGGCGGCTTCGGGTCGACGGGCCGCTGAGCCGACAACAAAGGTCTCTCCGTTCCCTCCCCCCTTGTGGGGGAGGGGGGGTGCCGCACGGGGATTCTTTCCGTCGTCCTCTCAACCGCGATGCATCATCAACAAATGAGCACCTTTTCCTTGGCTACCCCTCTCCCTAACCCTCCCCCACAAGGGGGGAGGGAACGCACCTTCATTGGAGCGCCAATCGAGTCTCATCTCTTCACCCGCTAACACGCGGCAATCTCAACCGAATCACCCGCAGAATTACGTGCGACTGGAACTCAACGCCCCGCATTTTTTTGGGACCGCCTTTGCGTTCACGGTCTGGACTCTTACCGGTGGAGTCGCGGTGGGGGTATTGTCGTTTGATTCGCGCGCGACGGGGGTTGCCGCGCGTCAATTCGTGCGGTCTTGGGGCAACTATGTCAGGCGTGATCGTGTCGATGCGTCGGACGCTGTTGTCGTGCACTTCGTTGGTGCGCAACGGCTTGTTGGGAGGCGCTCTCGCAGCGCTGCTGCCGGCTGCGCCGGCTGAGGCCGCCGACCTCGTCGACACACTCTCGATATTGCTGGACTTCAACCGGCAGGAACTCGCGGTGCTGGCCACCGCGCTGGCTCTGCTCGGCTTCTCGGTCGTGGCCGCGATCCTGCTGATGCGCACACGCGTCGGCAAGGCCAAGACCGAGGCGGCGTTGCGCGCGCGAATCAGGGACCTCCAGCTGCAAACCGACCGTTTCGGCGCGCTGCTGTTTGCCGAGCCGCAGATCCTGATCTCCTGGCCGGCCGGCGACGATCGCGCGCAGATCTCGGGCGACATCGCGATGGTGCTGCCGCGCGATTCGTCGCCGCAGCGCGTGCTCGCCTTCGGAACCTGGCTGCCGCCGGAACCGGCGCTGCAGATGGATCACGCCGTCGATGCGCTGCGCGAGCGCGGTGACGGCTTCCAGCTTACGCTGACGACCGCCAACGGCCACACGCTGGAAGCGATCGGCCGCGCCATCGGCGGCCAGGCCATTGTCCGGATTCGCGAACTCTCCGGCCTGCGGCGCGAACTGGCCGAGACCCATCTGCGCTACCGGGCACTCGCCGACGAAACCGAGATGCTGCGCGGCTTCGCCGCCGCCGCGCCGTGGCCGATCTGGGCCAAGGGCGAGAACGGCGCGCTGACCTTCGCCAATCCGGCCTATGTGCGCGCGACCGAAGCGACCAGCATCATTGACGCCCAGGCACGCAAGCTCGAGCTGCTCGACAGCGCCGACCGCACCGCCATGGAGCGGGGCCTGAAAGACGCAGCTCACTTCACCTCGCGGCTGCCGATCGTGATCGGCGGCGAGCGGCGCATGTACGACGTGCGGGCCGTCAATGTCGGCCATGGCAGCGTCGGCGTCGCGATCGACGCGAGCGAAGCCGATGCGCTGAGCGCGGCCCTGGTGCGGATGGCTGAGGCGCATCGCCGCACGCTCGATCAGCTCTCTTCCGGCGTGGCCGTGTTCGACGGCCAGCGCCGGCTCGCCTTCTACAACGATTCCTACCGGCGGCTGTGGGATCTCGATCGCACCTTCCTCGACGCCCATCCCGATGATTCCAGCGTGCTCGACCAGCTCCGCGCCGCGCGCAAATTGCAGGAGCAGCCGGACTTCCGCGCCTGGAAGGCCAAGCTGCACGAGGCCTATCGCGCGGTCGAGGCGGCCAAGGACACCTGGTACCTGCCCGACGGCCGCGCGCTGTCCGTCGTCACCACGCCGAATCCCGAAGGCGGCGTCACCTATCTGTTCGACGACGTCACCGAGAGCCTCGAGCTCGCCCGCCGCTTCGACGGCATGATCCGGGTCCAGCGCGAGACGCTGGACAGCCTCGCCGAGGGCGTTGCCGTGTTCGGCAGCAACGGCAGGGCGCAGCTGTTCAATCCGGCCTTCCTGCGGATGTGGAAGCTGTCGAACGATGCCATGCGCGAGGAGCCGCATATCCAGACCGTCGAGGGCTGGTGCCATCAGCTGTTCGACGATCCCGTGGTCTGGCGCCAGATCCGCGAAGCCATCACCTCGATCGAGAACCGCGCCGACGTGCCGCTCAAGCTCGAGCGCAAGGACGGCAGCGTGCTCGACGGCATGATCCGTCCGATGCATGACGGCGCGACCATGCTGACCTTCCTCGACATCACCGACACCGAGAATGTCGAGCGCGCGCTGCGCGAGCGCAACGAGGCGCTGGAGACCGCCGACCAGATGAAGGTGGATTTCGTCCACCACGTCTCCTACGAGCTGCGCTCGCCGCTCACCACCATCATCGGCTTCGCGCATTTCCTCAGCGATCCCTCGACCGGACCGCTGACGCCGAAGCAGGCCGAATATCTCGACTACGTCACCAAATCGACCAATGCGCTGCTGGCGCTGACCAACAACATCCTGGATCTCGCCACCATCGACGCCGGCGCCATGAAGCTGGAGCTCGGCCCGGTCGATGTCAGCAAGACCATCGAGCTCGCCGCCGAAGGTATCCAGGACCGGCTCGCCACCGACCGCATCCGTCTCAAGGTCGAGATCGCGCCCGATGTCGGCAGCTTCGTCGGCGACGAGAAGCGCGTGGTGCAGGTGCTCTACAATCTGCTTGCCAACGCCGTCGGCTTCTCGCCGCAGGATTCCACCGTCGGGATCAGCGCGCGCCGCACCGAGCGCAGCGTGGTCTTTATTGTGACAGATTCCGGACCTGGAATACCCGCCGACATGAAGGACAAGGTGTTCAACTGGTTCGAAAGCCGCTCGCAGGGCTCGCGTCATCGCGGCGCCGGGCTCGGGCTTTCGCTGGTGCGCTCCTTCGTCGAGCTGCATGGCGGCAAGGTGCAGGTGGATTCGGTCGTGGGCAAAGGCACGGTCGTGATCTGCGACTTCCCGACCGACCAGGCGGCGCATCGCGACGCCGCCGAATGACAGAACCGACCACATTCTCCGTCGCGCTTCATAACGAGACGGCCACCGCGCAATTGATGGCCGACCTCGCGCTGCTGATCGGTCCCGGCGATACCATCACCCTCACCGGTGATCTCGGCGCCGGCAAGACAGCAGCCGCCCGCAGCCTGATCCGCTACCTCGCCGGCGACGACGAGCTGGAAGTGCCGAGCCCGACCTTCACGCTGGTGCAGGCCTATGAGCTGCCGGCATTTGCGGTGATGCATGCCGACCTCTATCGCGTCGAGGATGAGAGCGAGCTCGAGGAGATCGGGCTGTCGCCGCTGCCGGAGGCGACGCTGGTGCTGATCGAATGGCCCGAGCGCGCGCCCTCGGCCATGCCCGCGGACCGCATCGACATCGCGCTGACGCATCGTCCCGCACTGGGATCGAATGCGCGCGCCGCCGACGTCACGGGGTATGGCAGGAGCGCAGCGACCGTTGCTCGGTTGAAGACGTTGCGCCAATTCCTCGATGCGTCCGGCTATCTCGACGCAGGCCGCAGGCACATGGCCGGCGACGCCTCGACGCGTTCCTACGCACGGCTGGTCCGCGACGATGGTGTCGTCATTCTCATGAACTCGCCGCAGCGCCCCGATGGTGCAGCGATCTACAACGGCAAATCCTACAGTGCCGTGGTGCATCTTGCGGAGAACATCAAGCCATTCGTCGCTATCGACGAAGGTTTGCGCGCGGTCGGAATCTCGGCACCGAAGATCCACCATATCGATCTCGACCACGGCTTCCTGATCTCGGAAGACCTTGGCAGCGAAGGCGTGATCGAAGGCGATCCGCCCCGGCCGATCACCGAGCGCTATGAAGCCGCGACCGACGTGCTGGCCGTGCTGCATGGCAAGGCACTGCCGGAAACGTTGCCGGTGGACGGGCAAACCCATGCCATTCCCGCCTGGGACACCGAGGCATTGCTGATTGAAATCGGCTTGATGCCGGAATGGTATCTGCCCGATCGCAATGCGCCGTTGAGCGAAGAGAAGCGCGCGGAATTCTTTGCGATGTGGCGCGAGCTGCTGAAGAAGCCGCTGGCCGCGCCAAAAACCTGGATCATCCGCGACTACCATTCGCCGAATCTGATCTGGCTCGCGGACCGCACAGGCATGGCGCGCGTCGGGGTGATCGACTTCCAGGACACCGTGCTCGGACCGCGCTCCTACGACGTGGTGTCGCTGCTGCAGGACGCCCGCATCGACGTGCCCGAAGCCCTCGAGCTGACGCTGCTGTCGCGCTACATCAAGGCGCGCCGCGCTGAGGATGCGAGCTTCGATCCGGCCGGCTTTGCCGAGCTCTATGCCATCATGTCGGCGCAGCGCAACACGCGCCTGCTCGGCACTTTTGCGCGACTCAACCGCCGCGACGGCAAGCCGCATTATCTGCGTCACCAGCCGCGGATCTGGACCTATCTGCAGCGTTCGCTGGCGCATCCGGCCCTCGCGCATTTGCGCGAATGGTATCTCGCTAACGTCCCGCCGCCCCAATCCTGAGCTGGAACCGATTTACCGGCTGTTAGCCATCGCGCCGGTATCATCGCCCGCAGGCCGCCGGAGAAATAGGGGCTGGAGCAAGGGCAGATGGCGGTCAAGACGGACCATCGCGGCAATAGTCGGGTTGTTTTCGAACGCGGAATTCCGGCCCAGATGATGGGGATCGACGGCACCTGGCGGCGCGAATGCACCATGGAGGACGTCTCCGAAAGCGGCGCCAAGCTGACGATCGACGGCTCGGTCGAAGGTCTGCATCTGAAGGAATTTTTTCTCGTCCTGTCGTCCACCGGCCTGGCGTACCGGCGCTGCGAACTGGCCTGGGTCAATGGCGATCAGATCGGGGTCAATTTTCTCAAGCTCGGCGACAAGAAGAAAGCGCGTTCCACAGCCGCCGGGGCGTGAGAGCAACACACGTCGTACAACCGTCACGGCGGGTGGCTAAGGCCGTTGAGATGCGGTGCAGCTGACCGGGGCTCGTGCTAGGCTTGCCGCGAACGTAGAGATTCCAGAGGTTCGAGAAAGCGAAGGATGTCCGTCAAACCGACCAAATCCATGGTGCTCGCCGCAGGGTTCGGCCTGCGCATGCGTCCGCTGACGGATAAGATGCCGAAGCCGATGGTGCCCGTGGCCGGCCAGCCGCTGCTCGACCACGTGCTCGACAAGCTCGCCTCGGCCGGCGTGACCGAGGCGGTGGTCAACGTGCATTATCTGCCCGACCAGATCATCGAGCACACCGCGACGCGCCAACATCCGCGCGTGACCATCTCGGACGAGCGCGACCAGGTGCTCGGCACCGGCGGCGGCGTGGTCAAGGCGCTGCCGCTGCTCGGCGATGCGCCGTTCTACCACGTCAATTCCGACACGCTGTGGATCGACGGCGTGCGCTCCAATCTGACGCGGCTTGCCGAAAATTTCGATCCCGAGCGCATGGACATCCTGCTGCTGATGGCGCCCACCGCGACCAGCATCGGCTATAGCGGCCGCGGCGATTACGGCATGCTGCCCGACGGCGCACTGCGCAAGCGCAAGGAAAAGGAGATCGTCCCGTTCGTCTATGCGGGCGCGGCGATCCTGTCGCCGACGATCTTCGCCGATGCGCCCGAGGGCGAATTCTCGCTGACGAAAATGTTCGACCGTGCCAACGAGCAGGAGCGCCTGTTCGGCCTGCGCCTCGATGGCGTCTGGATGCATGTCGGCACGCCGGATGCGGTCCACGCCGCGGAAGAGGCGTTTTTGGAGAGCGTGGCGTAGGCCGCGCTACTCTTGTCCCGGACGCGGTGCGGCGCGAAGTGCCGCTCCGCAGAGCCGGGACCCACACTGTCCTTCGCGGAACGAAGTAACTGGGCCCCGGCTCAGCGGCGCATCACTGCGTGCTGCGCCGCGTCCGGGGCACGAGCGTGGTGCCAGACGAACAGCGGGGACGATTCCTCCCCGCCCCATGACCAATCCAGCCTGCGTCCCTATATTGCCGTGATCCCCGAATCAGGCAGCCCATGCGCGTTTTCAGCGTTCCCCTCTCAGTTCCGTTCCTGCGCACCATCGTCACGGCCCTGCTCGACGGCCGGCTGGTCGATGGATTCGAGGCGCGCAAGGAACCGGCGCGACTCGCGGACGCCACGCTGTACCTGCCGACGCGGCGCGCCATGCGCGTGGTCCGCGAGATCTTCCTCGACGAGATGAAGGCGGACGCGGTGGTGCTGCCGCGCATCGTCGCGCTCGGCGACATCGACGAGGACGAGCTCGCCTTCGCAGATGAAGGTGAACAGCAATTTTCCGGCGCAACGCCGCTCGAGATTCCACCACGGCTCGGCGAGCTCGAACGCCGCTTGACGCTGGCCCAGCTCGTCGCCGCCTGGGCCAAGGGCCCGGTGCTGGCGCCGCTGGTGGTCGGAGGGCCCGCCTCGACACTGGCGCTGGCCGGCGACCTCGCCCGCCTGATCGACGACATGGTCACGCGCGGTGTCGACTGGAGCGCGCTCGACGGGCTCGTGCCGGATATGCTCGATCGCTACTGGCAGCATTCGCTCGAATTCCTGCGTATCGCCCGCATCGCCTGGCCGAGCCATCTCGCCGAGATCAACCGCATCGAGCCGGCGGCGCGGCGCGATCTCCTGATCGCGGCCGAAGCAAAGCGGCTGACCGCGCATCCGCATGGACCCGTGATCGCGGCCGGCTCGACCGGTTCGATGCCGGCCACCGCGAAGTTCCTGCATGCGGTCGCGGCGCTGCCGCACGGCGCCGTCGTGCTGCCGGGTCTCGATACCGATCTCGATGACGAGGCCTGGCGCAGCATCGGCGGCAGCAGGGACCTGCTGGGCATCACCGAGAATCCTACCTCGAACCATCCGCAATATGCGATGCATGCGCTGCTGGATCGCTTCGGCATCAAGCGCAGCGACGTCGAGATCCTTCATCCGCCGGCCGAAGGTGGCCGCGATCTGCTCGCATCCGAATCGATGCGGCCCTCCGCCAAGACGGAGGTCTGGCACGACCGGCTGAAGCAGCCTGATGTTGCCGCGAAGATCGCCGGCGGCATGAGGAACCTTGCCGTCGTCGAAGCCCCCAATCCGGAAATGGAGGCGCTCGCGATCGCCATTGCGATGCGCGAGGCGCGGCATCTCGACAAGTCGGCGGCACTGGTGACGCCCGATCGCGCGCTGGCGCGGCGGGTGATGGCGGCGCTGACGCGATGGGATCTCGCTTTTGACGATTCCGGCGGCGACGTGCTGATGGAAACCTCCGCCGGCGTCTTTGCCCGGCTGGCAGCCGAGGCTGCGACCAGGGGATTGGAGCCGCCGACGCTGCTGGCGATGCTGAAGCATCCGCTGTGCCGGCTCGGCCGGCCGCCTGGCGCATGGAAGACGGCGATCGAGGGATTGGAGCTTGCCGTGTTGCGCGGCACGCGCCCGCCTTCGGGCACGGGCGGGCTGCTGCGCGAATTCAATCGCTTTCGCGAGGAGCTGGCAAAGCTGTGGCGCAGCGAAGTCTCCGCGTTGCACCACGCCGAACCCCGCGCGCGCCTCAAGCCGGAAGACCTCGATCGCATCCAGGCCCTGATCGATGCGTTGCAGAAAGCCCTGGCGCCGATCGAGAGCCTGGCGTCATCGAAACCGTTTGACTTCGCCGAGCTCGCGCATCGCCATCGCGAGATCATGATCGAGCTGTCGCGCGACGAACTGGGCATTCCGCTCGCCTTCGAGGAGCGTGAAGGCCTCGCGCTCGCCGGCGCCTTCGACGATCTCCTGCGCGGCGGCACGACCAGCGGATTGATGGTGACGCTGCCGGACTATGCCGACTTGTTCCAGACCGCGTTCGGCGATCGCGCGGTGCGGCGGCGCGACAAGCCCGGCGCGCGCCTGCAGATCTACGGCCCGCTGGAATCGCGCCTGATGCAGACCGACCGCGTCATCATCGGCGGGCTCATTGAGGGCGTCTGGCCGCCCGCGCCGCGGATCGATCCCTGGCTCAGCCGCCCGATGCGGCACGAGCTTGGTCTCGATCTGCCGGAGCGGCGCATCGGCCTCTCCGCGCACGACTTCGCGCAGCTACTCGGGGGCGACGAGGTGATCCTCACCCATTCCGCCAAAGCCGGCGGCGCACCGGCGGTGGCGTCGCGCTTCCTGCATCGGCTAGAGGCGGTCGCGGGCGACGAGCTCTGGAAGGCTGCGATTCGCGCCGGCGAGAAATACGTGCAGTTCGCGGGCGCGCTGGACCAGCCCACCCAAGTCACGCCGATCAAGCAGCCGGAGCCGCGACCGCCGCGCGCGACGCGGCCGCTGAAGATGTCGGTGACCGCGATCGAGGATTGGCTGCGCGATCCCTACACGATCTACGCCAAACACATCCTGCGGCTGGACGCGCTCGATCCGGTCGACATGCCGCTCTCGGCCGCCGACCGCGGCTCGGCGATCCACGATGCGCTCGGCGAGTTCACCGAGACCTACGCCGCACAGCTCCCGCCGGATCCCGCGCGGGTCTTGCGCGCGATCGGCGAAAAGTATTTTGCCCCGCTGATGGAGCGGCCCGAGGCGCGGGCGCTGTGGTGGCCGCGCTTCCAGCGCATCGCGCGCTGGTTCGGCGAATGGGAGACGGTACGGCGCGACGCGATCGAGGCCATCACCGCGGAGACCCGTGGCGAGATCTCGATCCGGCTCGACAACGAGCGCAGCTTCCACCTCTCCGCCCGCGCCGACCGCATCGAGCGGCGCCAGGGCGGCGGCTACGCCATCCTCGACTACAAGACCGGCCAGCCGCCCACGGGCAAGCAGGTCCGCATGGGCCTGTCGCCGCAACTCACCTTGGAAGCCGCGATCCTGCGTGAGGGCGGCTTTCCCGACATCGACGCCGGCGCGTCCGTGAGCCAGCTCGTCTATGTCCGCCTCAGCGGCAACAATCCGCCGGGCGAGGAGCGCATTCTCGAGCTCAAGTACAAGCAGGGCGACGAGCCGCAACCGCCGGACACGGCCGCCGCGGAAGCGCGCGCCAAGCTGGAGGCGCTGATCCGCGCCTTCGACGACGAGAACCAGCCCTACACCTCGCTGAACCTGCCGATGTGGACCAACCGCTACGGTGCCTATGACGATCTCGCCCGGATCAAGGAATGGTCCGCGGCTGGCGGCCTGGGGATCGAGGAATGGTAAAGGTGCCGCGCCCCATCCCGGATGAAGTGCGTGCCCGGCAGGCGCGTGCATCGGACCCGACCGCGTCGGCGTTCGTGTCGGCCAATGCCGGCTCGGGCAAGACTCACGTGCTGGTGCAGCGCGTGATCCGTCTGCTGCTCTCGGGCGTGCCGCCGGAAAAGATCCTCTGCATCACCTTCACCAAGGCCGCTGCCGCCAACATGGCCGAGCGCGTGTTCACCACGCTTGGCCATTGGGTGACGCTCGACGACACCGGGCTCGACGCCGCGATCCGCGCCGTCGGCATCCCGCATCCGGATCGAAAACTGCGCCGCGAAGCGCGAAAACTGTTCGCCTGCGCGCTGGAGACGCCGGGCGGATTGAAAGTGCAGACCATCCACGCGCTCTGTACCCGCCTGCTCCAGCAGTTTCCGTTCGAGGCCAACGTGCCGGCGCGTTTCGCCGTGATGGACGACCGCGACCAGACCGACATGATGGAGCGCGCCAATCTGAAAGTATTTTTGGAGGCCGCGCGCGATCCTGACAGCGTCACCGGCCGTGCGTTGCTGACCGCGATGGCGAGCGCCGCCGACGTCACCTTCAAGGAAGTGATCCGCGAGGCCTGCCTGAGCCGCGATCACTTCATGGCCTGGACCGATGAGGCCGGGAACGCCGGCACGGCAGCCGAGCAGATGGCGACCGTGCTGGGCGTCGATGCCGGCGATCGCATCGAGGACGTCGAGACCGAGATTCTCGATGGCCCGTTCCTGCCCCGCTCGCGCTGGGACGACATCGCTTTCGCACTGGAGGATGGCAGCAAGTCCGACAACGACCAGGCCGGTCGCCTTCGTGAGGCGAAGGTGTTTTCCGGCGCGGCGCAGGTCGATGCCTATCTCGGCGTTTTTCTCACCGACGAAAAACTGCCGCGCAAGGCCGTGCTGACCAAGAAGTTCGGCGAGCAAAATCCGTCCGTCGCGCGCCTGTTCGAGAACGAGGCGCTTCGCCTAGGTGGATTGATCGAGAAGCGCCGCGCGGTGACCATGCGCGACCGCACCGCGGCGCTCCTGCACATCGCCACAGCCGCCGCCGCAAACTACCGCCGCGAGAAGCAGGAACGCGGGCTGCTCGACTACGACGACCTCATCGACAAGACGCTGGCGATGCTCAACCGCATCTCCGCAGGCTGGGTGCATTACAAGCTCGACCGCGGCGTCGATCACGTCCTGATCGACGAGGCCCAGGACACCAGCCCGCGGCAATGGGACATCGTCGCGCACATCATCTCGGAATTCACGGCCGGTGAAGGCGCGCGCGAGGGGTTGAACCGCACGGTCTTCGCCGTCGGCGACGAGAAGCAGTCGATCTTCTCGTTCCAGGGTGCGGCTCCCCACGAATTCGACGCACGCCGGCGCGAGC
Source organism: Bradyrhizobium sp. CCGUVB4N (assembly GCF_024199945.1). Lineage (GTDB taxonomy): Bacteria > Pseudomonadota > Alphaproteobacteria > Rhizobiales > Xanthobacteraceae > Bradyrhizobium. The sequence goes on from NZ_JANADP010000001.1 coordinate 95,587, forward strand.
TGCACCGCAAGTTCACCGCGGCCGGGCTGAAATTCGATCCGGTCGCCTTCACCTATTCGTTCCGTTCGGGCGCTGCGATCCTGCATTCGGTCGACCACGTCTTCCGCGATCCCCAGATCTACAAGAGCATCCATTCGGTCGAGATCGGTCATCCCCTGCACAATGCGCTCGCCGATGCCGGCCCGAGCGTGATCGAGCTGTGGGATCTTGCCGAGGCCGATGACCGGCAGGAGATCGAGGGCTGGCGCGCGCCGTTCGACGGCGTCGCCGTCACCAGTCCCGAGGTCAAGCTCGCCCGCCGCATCCAGACCGAGATCAAGCGGCTGGTCGAGAGCGGCACGCTGACGGGGCACGAGGGCGAGCGCCGTCCGCTGCGCTACGGCGACATGCTGATCCTGGTGCGCCGGCGCGGCAACGCGTTCGACGCGGTGATCCAGGCGCTGAAGCACGCCAACGTTCCCGTCGCCGGTGCCGACCGGCTTAAGTTGACCGAGCACATCGCGATCATCGATCTGATGAATCTCGCGGATGCGCTGCTGCTGCCGCAGGACGATCTCGCGCTGGCGGTGGCGCTGAAGAGCCCGCTGTTCGGTCTCGACGACGACGATCTGTTCCAGCTCGCGCATGGCCGCAAGGGATCACTGCGCCGCGCGCTCGGCGAACAGGCGCCGACAAGCGAGAAGTTCGCGACAGTGCTGCGACGCCTCGAAGCCTGCGAGATCCGTGCGCGCGAGGAGACGCCGTTCGCCTTCTATGCCTGGCTGCTCGGCGGTGACGGCGGCCGCGCGCGCATGTTGCGCCGGCTCGGCCATGAGGCCAACGACGCGCTCGACGAATTTCTGGAACTGGCGCTGAATTGCGAGCGCAAGGCACCGGCTTCGCTGCAGGGCTTCATGGCCTGGCTGCGCTCGGCAGACACCGAGGTGAAGCGCGACATGGAAATCACCCGCGACGAGGTGCGGGTGATGACGGTGCACGGCGCCAAGGGCCTGGAAGCGTCGGTCGTGTTCATGGTCGACACCACGTCGTCGCCCGCGGACTCGCAACGGGTCCGGCTGATTCACGTGCCGCGGGGCAATGGCGGCGAGGTCGTGGTCTGGGCCGGGCGCAAGGCGGACGATCCCAAGCCCGTCGCCGATGCCCGCAAGGCGATGCTGGAGGAGACCGAGGACGAATATCGCCGCCTGCTCTATGTCGCGATGACGCGCGCGGCGGATCGGCTGATCGTCGGCGGCTGCCTGCCCGGCAACATGCGGACGGTCCGCAAGCTGAGCTGGTACGACCTGATCGACACCGGGCTCACCGGCTCCGGCCTGGACAAGCAGACGATCGAGACGCCGCTCGGCAAGGTGACCCGATTCGCCCGTCCCGAGGATGTCGCGGCGCTGGGCACACCGGCGACCAGCGTGGACCAGACGATCACCCTGCCCGACTGGCTGCGGATGCCGGTGCCGCGTGAGAGCCTCGACGGCGATCCGGTGCGCCCCTCCGGCCAGCCGGCCGAGGAAGGCCGGGCGGTGCGATCAGGCGAATCGGTCCAGTCGCGCGCATTGGCGCTCCAGCGCGGCACGCTGGTGCACCGGCTGCTGCAGTCCCTGCCCGACATCGCCACCGAGCGCCGGCGTGAGGCCGCGCTTGGCTTCATGACCCGCAATGCCGGCGACTGGTCCGAAGCCGACCGCGTGTTGCTGGCCGACAAGGTGCTCGGTTTGATCGCCGAACCACGCTTTGTCCCGGTGTTTACCGAGGGCAGCCGGGCGGAGGTCGCCATCGTCGGGAAACTCGACCGGCCGGGCCGCCCGCCGGCGCTGGTGTCGGGGCAGATCGACCGGCTGGTGGTTCGCCCAGACGAGGTTTTGATCGTTGATTTCAAGACCAACCAGACCGCCCCGAAAAGCGCCGCGGAAGCCCCCGCCGCCTATGTCCGGCAGCTTGCGCTGTACCGGGCGGTGCTGACGCGGCTTTATCCCCAAAAGCCGATCCGCGCCGTCCTGCTCTGGACCGAGGCCCTTGAATATATGGAGATTTCAGCCCCCGCGCTGGACGCGGCGCTGGCATCCCTTCATGTCGGCGTGAGCGTCCTTGACCCGGCAAGGGGCCGTTCATAGGTTGAGGCCATGATCCCGGGCGCGATTCCACGTCGCGCCGATTCTCTTTCAAACGAGTGAGGTACTCCAATGGCCGTTGGCAAGGTTTCCGATACCGATTTCGAAGCCGAAGTGCTCAAGGCGAACGGTCCGGTCGTCGTCGATTTCTGGGCCGAATGGTGCGGCCCCTGCCGCATGATCGCACCCGCCCTCGATGAGATCGCCGGCGCGATGGGCGACAAGGTCAAGATCGTCAAGCTCAACGTCGACGAGAGCCCGAAGACCGCGTCGAAGTATGGCGTGATGTCGATCCCCACCCTGATGATCTTCAAGGGCGGCGAGATGGCCTCCCGCCAGGTCGGCGCGGCGCCGAAGGCGAAGCTCCAGCAGTGGATCACCTCGGCGGTCTGATCCACCTCGCGACACGATGATTTTCGAAAACGGCCGGCCAATCGCCGGCCGTTTTATTTTGTCCGTGGCTCGGCGAGCGACCTATTTCTGCTCCGCGAGCTTCGCCAGGCTTGCGAGAACCTCGGGAAAATCTGCGGAAACAGCCGGACCGATGTCGGAGGCCTCCGGGCCTTGCGCATCAACGGCGTAAATGATTCGCGTGCGCGCCGATCCGAGCGGCTCGATGCGATGGGCGACCTTGATGACGAGATCGCCGACCCGCGTTTCGTCGACGAAGTGGACGTTCTCGCGCACATCGATGAGTTGCGACCGCAGCGCCTCCTCACCGGGCGGCTTCATCGTGAACCAGGTGCCGGCCGCGAATGGCCCGTCAATGTCGATCTGCTCGATGCCCGCGTTCCAGTTTTTCCAGCCAGGTACGTCGCAAAAAATGCTCCAGATCGTCTCTGGGGTTGCCGACGTCTCGATGGCATATTCGGTTCGCCAGGCATCCATCACGCGTTCCCCCCTTGATATCGACGAATATAGCAAGGGTAGCACGGATGGAGCGCGGCGCTACTTGATCCACCCCGTTGCCAGCGCGTTCGCGAGCTCCGGCTGATTGTTGCGGCGGGCGAGCGCGGCCATCGTTTCATGATCATAGGCGATCTGGCGGAACGTCACCCGCCAGGCGGCGTCGACGAACTCGAGGATCGCATAGCGCGCGTGGGGCGTGCCGGCTTCGACCAGATGCGGGAACGGATGCACGTCGCGATAGCCGGGGCTGCCGACGCTGCCGGGATTGACGATCAGGCGGCCGTCGCGAAGCTGCACGGCGCGGGCAAGATGCGTGTGGGCGCAGAGGATCAGCGGCTGCGTCACGCCTTGCGCAAACGGCTCGATCCGGTCGAGCGGCGACAGCGCCACCGTGCCGTCGGGAAGCACGGTGTCGAGCCAGTAGATCTCGTCATCCTCGGGCGTGGCGTGGCAGAGAAAGACCTGATCGCGAAACACCCGCGTCATCGGCTGCGCGCGCAGCCAGTCGAGCTGCGCCGCAGTGAGCTGCGCATGCGCGGGACGGTCCCACGAACCCATCTTCTCCGGGGGACGATCGAGCAGATAGCGGTCGTGATTTCCGAGCACATGCACGGCGTCGAGCTTCATCAGGATCTCGATGGTGCGCCGTGCATCGAGCGGACCGCTGAGCATGTCACCGAGATTGACGATGTCGGAGATGCCTTGCGCGCGGATGTCGGCAAGAACCGCCTCCAGCGCGAGATAGTTTCCGTGGACGTCGGCAATCGCGGCAAAACGCATTGTTGGTCTCTCCTGCCCCGGACGCAGCGCAGCGCTTCTTCAGCGGTGCGCTGCAGAGCCGGGGCCCATGTGGTGGCACTCTGGGTCCCGGCTCTGCGCTCCGCTTTGCTGCGCTTGTCCGGGACACGAGACCATCTATGCAGGAGGCGTGCCGTTGAGCCCCAGCACATGGCCGGCGAGATAGAGCGAGCCGGTGATGAGGATGCGCGGCGGCACCTCGTAGGCGAGCTTCGACAGAGCGCACAGCGCCGCCTCGATGCCGGGGGCGATCTCCACGCGCATGCCGAGGCTGCGGACCGCGTCCGCGAGACGATCCACCGGCATCGCGTTCTCGGTGTCCGGAATCGGCACCGCAATGATGTGGCGGGTGAGGCCTGCGAAATTGGCCAGAAACGCCTGCGCATCCTTGTTGGCCATCATGCCGGCGATGACGACCAGCGGCCGCGACACCCGCTCCTCGAGGTCGCCGAGCGCGGCAGCCGCGACGCGGCCGCCTTCGGCATTGTGCCCGCCGTCGAGCCAGATCTCGCTGCCTCGCGGCGCGAGAGCGAGCAGTTCGCCCGAGGTGAGACGCTGCATCCGTGCCGGCCATTCGGCACCGACGATGCCGGCCTCGAACGCTGCGTGGTTGACCTTGAACGTCGGAATCGCCCGCAGCGTCGCGATCGCAAGACCGGCATTGTCGAACTGGTGGCGGCCGAACAGCCGCGGCGCCGCGAGATCCATCAGGCCGCGCTCGTCGGAATAGACCAGACGCCCATGCTCGACATTGACGTGCCAGCTTTCATTCGCGGCAAACAGCGGCGCGCGCATGCGCTTGGCCTGCGCCTCGATCACCGCCATCGCTTCCGGCAACTGCTCCGCGCACACCACGGGCACGCCGTGCTTGATGATCGCGGCCTTCTCGCCGGCGATCGATGCCAGGGTATCACCGAGGAAATCCATGTGGTCCATGCTGACAGGCGTGATCACGCAGGCCGCGGGCGTATCGACCACATTGGTCGAATCGAGCCGGCCGCCGAGGCCGACTTCGAGCAGCACCGCGTCGGCAGGATTTTGCGCGAACAGGTGGAAGGCGGCCGCGGTCTTCAGCTCAAAGACGGTCGCAGGCTCGCCGGCATTGACGCGCTCGACCTCTTCCAACGCCGCGCGCAATTCGTCGTCAGAGACGAGCACGCCACCACCGGCGCGGCCGAGGCGAAAACATTCGTTGATGCGGACGAGATAAGGCGAGGTGTAGGCGTGGACGCGCAGGCCGGCGGCCTCCAGCGTGGCGCGCAAGTATGCGACCGTCGAGCCCTTGCCGTTGGTGCCGGCGACATGGATCACCGGCGGCAGCTTGCGTTCGGGATGACCGAGCCGCTCGAGCAGGCGATGCATCCGCTCGAGCCCGAGATCGATGCGCTTCTGATGCAGGGCCGACAGCCGCCCGATCAATTCACCGAGCGGCGGCTTTGCACTGTCAGCGGAGGCGTTCACGCGTGGGGCGCTGCCGGCGCCGTCTCGGGAGCCGATACGATCTGTGCCGGGCTGACGACTGGCTGCACCGATTTCGACGCCCCTTCCTGCGCCGGCGCCCTGGTCAGCAGGCGGCAGAGCCGCGCCAAGGTCGGACGCAGCTCGTGGCGATGCACGACCATGTCGACCATGCCGTGCTCTTTCAGATATTCGGCGCGCTGGAAACCTTCCGGCAGCTTCTCGCGGATGGTCTGCTCGATCACGCGTGCACCGGCAAAGCCGATCAGCGCGCCGGGCTCGGCGATCTGCACGTCGCCGAGCATCGCATAGGATGCGGTGACGCCGCCGGTGGTCGGGTTGGTCAGCACGACGATGTAGGGCTGTTTTGCCTCACGCAGCATCTGCACCGCGACGGTGGTGCGCGGCATCTGCATCAGCGACAGGATGCCTTCCTGCATGCGCGCGCCGCCGGATGCCGCAAACACGATGAACGGCGATTTCTTCTCGACCGCAAGCTCGAGCCCGCGCACGAGGGCTTCACCGGCAGCCATGCCGAGCGAGCCACCCATGAAATCGAAGTCCTGCACGGCGACGACGACGCCGGCGCCTTCGAGCTTGCCGTAGCCGACCTTGACCGCATCGTTCAGATTGGTGCGCGCCCGCGCATCCTTGATGCGGTCGGCATACTTCTTCTCGTCGCGAAACTTCAGCGGATCCGGCGTGACCTCGGGCAGGGCAACATCGAACCAGGTTTCGTTGTCGAAGATCGACTTCAACCGCGCCACCGCGCCCATGCGCATGTGATAGTTCGAGCCGGGGATGACGAACTGATTGGCCTCGACGTCCTTGTAGAACACAAGCTGTCCGGAATCCGGGCACTTGATCCACAGATTCTCCGGCGTCTCCCGCCGCAGCATGTTGCGGATCTTCGGCCGGACCACATTGGTAAGCCAGTTCATGGTTTGCTCCGATGTGCGAGCCCGCAGGGGATCGCCTGAAGAGATATATGGCGGCCGGGCCTTTACCCGGCAAGCGGCCGTGTCACCCGCCCGAGCAGCGGAATTATGGCCTACTCGGCCGCCTGTTTCGCACCCTTGACGCCCTGGGCCAAGGCGGCCGTCAGCTCGGCCACGGCATTAACGGTTTTGGCGGTTGCGCGCCCCTCGGCATCGAGACTGTTCTTGAGCGCATCGACCAGCGCGGTGCCGACCACCGAACCATCGGCCTTCTCGGCAATGGCGCGCGCCGCTTCCGGCGTACGGATGCCAAAACCAACGCAGATCGGCAGCTTGGTGTGCCGCTTGATGCGCGCGACGGCTTCCCCGACGACATTCGCGTCCGCGGCCGCAGCGCCGGTGATGCCGGCGATGGAGACGTAATAGACAAAGCCTGACGTGTTCGCGAGCACCGCAGGCAGGCGCTTGTCGTCGGTGGTCGGGGTCGCCAAGCGAATGAAGTTCAGCCCCGCCTTCAGCGCGGGAATGCAGAGCTCGTCGTCTTCCTCCGGCGGCAGATCGACGATGATGAGGCCGTCGACGCCGGCCGTCTTGGCATCAGCCAAGAACTTGTCGACGCCGTAAATGTAGATCGGATTGTAATAGCCCATCAGCACGAGCGGCGTGGCGTTGTCGGCCTTACGGAAGTCGCGCACGAGATCGAGCGTCTTCTTCAAGGTCATGCCGACCTTGAGCGCGCGGAGCCCGGCGGCCTGGATCGAGGGACCATCCGCCATCGGATCGGTGAAGGGAATGCCGAGCTCGATGACGTCGGCGCCTGATGTCGAGAGCGCCTTGACGATCTCGAGCGACGTCGCCGGATCGGGGTCGCCGGCCATCACATAGGTGACGAAGGCCGCGCGGCCCTGCTTCTTCAGCTCGGCGAAACGGGTGTCGATACGCGTGGTCACTTGCTCTTGCCCTTCAGGATGTCGCCGACCTGCGGGACGTCCTTGTCGCCGCGGCCGGAGAGATTGACGACCATCAGGTGGTCTTTCGGTCGCTTCGGCGCGAGCTCCATCACCTTGGCGATGGCGTGCGCGGGCTCGAGTGCGGGAATGATGCCTTCGAGCTTCGAGAGCAGCTGGAACGCGGCGAGCGCCTCGTCATCGGTCGCGGAGAGATAATTGACGCGGCCGATCTCATGCAGCCAGGAATGCTCCGGGCCGATGCCGGGATAGTCGAGGCCGGCCGAGATCGAATGCGCGTCCTGGATCTGGCCGTCGGCATCCATCAAGAGATAGGTGCGGTTGCCGTGCAGCACGCCGGGGCGGCCGCCCGCGATCGAGGCTGCATGCAGCTGCGTGAGCCCGTGGCCCGCGGCTTCGACGCCGAAGATTTCGACGGAGGGATCGTCGAGGAACGGATGGAACAGGCCCATCGCGTTCGAGCCGCCGCCGATGCAGGCGACCAGCGAATCCGGCAGGCGGCCTTCGACCTCCTGCATCTGCGTCTTGGTCTCGTTGCCGATGATCGACTGGAAGTCCCGCACCAGCGTCGGATAGGGATGCGGCCCCGCCACCGTGCCGATGCAATAGAACGTGTTGTGCACGTTGGTGACCCAATCGCGCAGCGCCTCGTTCATCGCGTCCTTCAGCGTGCGCGTGCCCGACTGCACCGGATGCACCGTTGCGCCCAGCATCTCCATGCGGATCACGTTGGGCTGCTGCCGCTCGACGTCGACGGCGCCCATATAGACCACGCATTCGAGGCCGAAGCGCGCGCACAGCGTCGCCGTGGCGACGCCATGCTGGCCGGCGCCGGTCTCGGCGATGATGCGCTTCTTGCCCATGCGCCGCGCCAGCATGATCTGGCCGAGCACGTTGTTCACCTTGTGCGAGCCGGTGTGGTTGAGCTCTTCGCGCTTGAGATAGATCTTGGCGCCGCCGAGATGTTCGGTGAGACGTTCGGCGAAATAGAGCGGCGAGGGCCGGCCGACATAGTTCTTGAGATAGCCGTTCATCTCGGCCTGGAAGGCCGGATCGGCCTTGGCCGCGGTGTAGGCCTTCTCCAGATCGAGGATCAGCGGCATCAGGGTTTCGGCGACGAAGCGTCCGCCGAAAATGCCGAAATGGCCGCGCTCGTCGGGCCCGCTGCGATAGGAATTTGGTTTGGCGATGTTCATCGAACGCTCAACTCTTGAGTGGCGCGCGCGGCGCGAATGAAGGCCTTCATCAGCTCGGGGTCCTTGACGCCGGGCGTGCTCTCGACACCGGAGGACACATCGACGCCGCCGGCGCCGGTGACGCGAAGGGCTTCGGCGACGTTGTCGGCGTGAAGTCCGCCCGAGACCATGTAGGGCAGTTTGAGATCGAGATTTTCGAGCAGGTGCCAGTCGAAGGGGGCACCGAGACCGCCAGGCCGCGTCGCATCCTTCGGCGCGCGTGCGTCGAACAGGATGCGGTCGGCGACCGCGGCATAGCCGGGCAGCACGGCGAGATCACCAGCGGTTGCGACCGGCACCGCCTTCATCACCGGGCGGCCGAATTTCTGCTTGATGTCGCGCAGCCGCGCCACGCTTTCCTTGCCGTGGAGCTGAAAAATGTCCGGCGACAGCGCGTCCATGATGTTGTCGAGCGTGGCATCGTCGGCATCGACCGTGAGCGCGACCTTGAGCGCGCGCTGCTTCGCCTGGCGGCCGAGGTCGCGCCCCGTCTCCAGCGAGACATGCCGCGGCGACGGCGGAAAGAACACGAACCCCACCATGTCGGCGCCCGCGTCGAGCGCGACGTCGAGCGTCTCACGCGTGGACAGACCGCAGATTTTGACGAGCAGGGACATGGTCTCAAAGCGGGTGAAGGCCGCAAGCGGCGGCCGGAAAACAGGGTTTTCGGTCGGGGCCGCTTCTACAACGTCGCGCGCTGCTTGTCTCGCCCGATGGCCCCGTAAAGGCCGACCCCGGAGGGCACCGGAAGGTGCCGGGGCTCGGGCTTGGCCGGGGCCGTCTGGGCCCGCAGATCGGCCAGCTCGACCCGGGCGGCCCGTGCATCCGCCTCATGGCGGCGCGCGGCACGGCGCCAGTGCCGCTGGCCGAACCAGACGGCGCAACCGCCGGCGATGACGCCCACGGCAGCGACCAGGATCAGCAGCAGGAACAGCGGCAGCGTGATCGACAGGGCCGGATCGGCCGCCATAAAGGGATCGAAGGAGACGGTGACGAAGTGCCGGTTGGCGACCGCAAAGGTCACCAGGATCAGGGCCAGCGGAATCAGGATCAGCGCGGTCAGGAACTTTCGCATCGCGAGCGCCCGTCTTGAATCAAGCTTGCTGCCGCATCATGCGGCCATCAGGTAAAACCCGGACGACAGCGCTAGTCCGGTGCGCCCGGATCCGGATGATCGCGGTTGAGCCGCTCGCGCATTTCCTTGCCGGTCTTGAAGAACGGAACGCTCTTCTGATCGACGGGGACATGGGCGCCGGTGCGCGGATTGCGGCCGGCGCGTGCGGGGCGATGCTTGACCGAGAAGGCACCAAAACCGCGCAGCTCGACGCGGTCGCCGCGTGCGAGTGCTGCGACGATTTCCTCGAGAATCGCATTCACAATGTTCTCGACATCCCGCTGGTACAGATGCGGGTTGTGCTCGGCGATACGCTGAACAAGTTCGGATTTGATCATCGAGGAATAGGACCCGGAAGCGTGCGGATGACCATTTCCGTGAAAATACTGTGATCTGTCAAGACGCTAAATGAAGGTTGAGCGTCGTGAAAATGCGTGACATTTGCCGAAAAAGCGGGCTGCACCGCTACCCGCGGGACGGGAAAAAGCTCTCGAGCTCGCGTTGTTCCCACTTATTCCCGGTCAATTCGACGCAGCCGGCTGCCACAGGGCCAGCATCCCGTCCAAGCCGACGCGATCGACCGCCTGCACGACGCCGGTTTGCGCGATTTGGTGCGCAATCGCGCTGAATCCAAGCGCTTCCAGCGTGACGGAGGCGGCTGTCTTGAGGAACGGCAGGTCGCCAAAGCGCGGCTCGAGCTTGTAATCGCGCACCGAAAGACCCTTCTTGACGCCCTTCTGCTCCTCGAGCCAAGTCACGGCGGTTTTCTCGTCACCGAGCTGATCGATCAGCTTGAGATCGATCGCCTGGCGGCCGGTAAAGACGCGGCCATCGACCACTTTTTCGAGCTGCGTGTCATCCATGCCACGCCGCTGCTTCACCAGATCCTTGAACCAGGCATAGGAATCCTTCACCAGCGCGTCCAGCGCGGCCCGGGCCTCGGGGCTGGTCGGCTCAAAACCGTTGGGGGCGGCCTTCAGCGGCGTGGACTTCACTTCCTCGACCTTGACGCCGATCGTCTTCAGAAGCTCCGAGACGTTGGGAAACTGGAACAGCACGCCGATCGAGCCCACCAGCGAGCTCTGCTGCGCGATGATGTGGTCGCTCGCAATCGCAGTGATGTAGCCGCCCGATGCCGCAAGACCCTCGACCACGACGACCAGCGGCTTCTTTGCCTTCAGGCGCGTCAGGGAATCGTAGAGCTGCTCGGAGCCGGCGGTGGTGCCGCCCGGCGAGTTGATGTGAACGATCACAGCGGCGGCCTGCGAATTCTCCAGCCGCTCCAGCGCCCGCGTCCGCTCGGCATCGCTGCGGATCAGACCGTCGATCTGCACGCGCGCGATCGCGCCGGCGGAGGCGAAGGTGCCGCGCGCGCCCGGCGTCGCGACCAGCGCAAAGCCCGCGATCGCAGCGATCGCGATCAGCGCGGCCACCACGCGCCAGAACGTCAGCTTGCGGCGGATCCTGCGGCGATCGACGATGATGTCAGAATCGAGCGACATCGGAATATCTCCAAATGAAGGGCCGCTGGCGTTGTGCCGTCACAACGTGACCAATGGCTTGTCTGGATACATCAATTGCGGCGCAATTTGAAGAAAACAAGGCTGTGAGCGGGGTACCGGGGACGACGACGGCAACAAAAAAGCCCCGGCTCGCGCCGGGGCTCTGATGTCTGCAAAAGCAAGCGTTTCGCTTACTTGCTGTCGCGGTTCTTGAGCGCGGTGCCCAGGATGTCGCCGAGCGTCGCACCCGAATCCGAGGAGCCGTACTGCGCGATGGCTTCCTTCTCTTCGGCGACTTCGAGCGCCTTGATCGACACCTGGACCTTGCGGGCCTTCTTGTCGAACTGGATCACGCGGGCATCGACCTTCTCGCCGACGGCGAAGCGTTCGGCGCGCTGGTCGTTGCGGTCACGCGCGAGCTCCGAGCGCTTGATGAAGGTCGAGAAGTCGGTACCGGCGATCTTCACCTCGATACCGCTTTCCTTCACTTCGAGCACTTCGCAGGTCACGACCGCGCCCTTCTTGACATCGCCCGGCTCGGCGAAGGGGTCGCCTTCGAGCTGCTTGATGCCGAGCGAGATACGCTCCTTCTCGACGTCCACATCGAGCACCACGGCCTTCACCATGTCGCCCTTCTTGTAGTTGTCGATCACCTGCTCGCCCGGAAGCTTCCAGTCGAGGTCGGAGAGATGGACCATGCCGTCGACGTCGCCCTCGAGGCCCAGGAACAGACCGAACTCGGTCTTGTTCTTGACTTCGCCCTCGACCACCGAACCGGTCGGGTGACCTTCGACGAAGACCTCCCACGGGTTGCGCATGGTCTGCTTGAGGCCGAGCGAGATGCGGCGCTTGACGGAATCGACTTCCAGCACCTGCACATCGACTTCCTGCGAGGTCGACACGATCTTGCCGGGGTGCATGTTCTTCTTGGTCCACGACATCTCGGAGACGTGGATCAGGCCTTCGATGCCCGGCTCGAGCTCGACGAACGCACCGTAGTCGGTGATGTTGGTGACACGGCCGGTGAAGCGGGCACCCAGCGGGTACTTGGCTTCGATGCCCTGCCACGGATCGTCCAGCAGCTGCTTCATGCCCAGCGAGATGCGGTGCGTCTCGTGGTTGATCTTGATGATCTTGACCTTCACGGTCTGGCCGATCGAGAGCACCTCGGTCGGGTGGTTGACGCGGCGCCACGCGATGTCGGTGACGTGCAGCAGGCCGTCGATGCCGCCGAGGTCAACGAACGCACCGTAATCGGTGATGTTCTTGACCACGCCGTCGATGACCTGACCCTCTTCGAGGTTCTGCACCAGCTCCTGACGCTGCTCGGCGCGGGTCTCTTCGAGAACCGTGCGGCGGGAGACGACGATGTTGCCGCGGCGGCGGTCCATCTTGAGGATCTGGAACGGCTGCGCGTTGTTCATCAGCGGCGCAACGTCGCGGATCGGACGGATGTCGACCTGCGAGCGCGGCAGGAAGGCAACGGCACCGTCGAGGTCGACGGTGAAGCCGCCCTTGACCTGGTTGAAGATGACGCCCGTGACCTTCTCGTTGTTCTGGAACGCCTTCTCCAGCTTGCCCCAGCTCTCCTCGCGGCGCGCCTTGTCGCGCGACAGCACGGCTTCGCCGAGGGCGTTCTCGATGCGATCGAGGAACACTTCCACCTCGTCGCCAACCTTGATCTCGCTCTCACGGCCGGGGCCGGAAAATTCGCGCAGCGCAACGCGGCCTTCGGTCTTCAGGCCGACGTCGATGACGGCCATGTCCTTTTCAATTGCAACCACCTTGCCCTTGACGACCGAGCTCTCCTGCAGGTTGCCACCTGCGAAGGACTCGTCGAGCATCGCGGCGAAATCGTCACGCGACGGGCTATAGGTATCAGCGGAAGTCGAAGCCATTTGTTCTCCAGTTGCGGATGTCTTGCCGGCCGTTGGGTTGTTGGGCGTATCGGACGCGCAGTGTCGGAAGGTCCACAAAACCTTCGAGCGACCGCTCGTTGCTCCGGTTTTGCGACCGGAACAGCGGAAGCGGGCCGGCTGGGCCCGCACGTTCGATACGTGAAAATCTGTTGTCCGGAGCCTGGATCGCGTCGGCCCCAAACAGGGACCGAGAGTATCGACCTCAAAGAGCGGGAGCGGGCGCTTCCTCCAATGACGGCAGCGGCTTAACCCCGCGACCGGCCCGCTCGGACGGCCTCGATAATGTCGATGGCGGCCCGGACGCCGCCTTCTATATCCAGTTGGGAGTTATCTAGCAAGTAAGCATCCGCGGCCGGTTTCAAAGGCGCAATCGGCCTGTTCTTGTCCCGCTCGTCGCGCTGGATGATGTCGGCGAGCACCGCCGCCTCATCCGCCTCCTCGCCCCTGGCCCTCGCCTCCATGGTGCGGCGGCGGGCGCGGACTTTCGGGTCGGCCACGACGAAAATCTTCACGTCGGCGTCGGGGCAGATCACGGTTCCAATGTCGCGGCCGTCCAGGACGGCACCGGGCGGACCGGCGGCGAATTGCCGCTGGAAAGTGAGCAGGACCTCGCGAACCCGGGGGATTGCCGAAACGATCGAAGCGCCCTCGCCGGCCGTCTGGGTCTTGAGGGCGGGATTGCCGAACTTTTCGGGATCGAGTTCCAGCGCGGCCTGCACCGCAGCCGCCTCGTCCCGGAGATCATGACCGGACTGCATCAGGGCGTAGGCGACCGCACGATAGATCACGCCGGTATCGAGGTGACGATAGCCATAGTGATGGGCGAGGCGCTTGCCGAGCGTGCCCTTGCCCGAGGCCGCGGGTCCATCGATGGCGATGATCATGAAAACTCGGCCCCCAGCGACCGCATCATCGGAATGAAGTCCGGGAAACTGGTGGCGATGAAGCCGGTGTCGTCGACGGTCACCGGCTGATCGGACGCGCAGCCCATCACCAGCGCGGACATCGCGATACGGTGGTCCATATGCGTGGCGACAGTGCCGCCGCCGGGCACATGGCCACGGCCCTCGACGATCAGGTCGTCGCCGGAGACGGTGACCTTCACGCCGTTGACGCGGAGCATGTCCGCGGTGGCCTCGAGCCGGTCGGATTCCTTGACGCGTAGTTCCTGCAGGCCGCGCATGATGGTCGTGCCTTCGGCGAAGGACGCCGCGACCGCCAGCACGAGATATTCGTCGATCATCGAGGGCGCGCGTTCCGGCGGCACCTCGACGCCACGCAGTTTCGACGCGCGCACGCGCAACTGCGCCATCGGTTCACCGGCGTCACCGCGCACGTCGCTTTCCTCGATCGAAGCGCCCATCTCGCGCAGCGTCGTGAAAAGGCCGGTGCGCAGCGGGTTGGTCATCACGTCCGACAGAACGACATCGGAGCCTTCGACGATCAGTGCCGCGACGACCGGAAAGGCCGCTGAGGACGGATCGGCGGGCACGATGACGGTCGCGCCATGCAGCTCGGGCTGGCCGACCAGCGTGATGCGGCGGCCGTGAGCGCCCTCGGCCACCGAGGTGATATCCGCGCCAAAATGCTTCAGCATCAGTTCGGTGTGGTCGCGGCTGGCCTCGTTCTCGATCACCGTCGTGGTGCCCGGCGCAGACAAGCCCGCCAGCAGCACCGCCGATTTGATCTGGGCCGAGGCAACCGGGGTCTTGTAGGTGATCGGCAGCGGATCGCGCGCGCCATGGACGGTCAGCGGCAGCCGGCCGCCCTCGGCTGCAGAAGCAACCTTGGCGCCCATCTTTTCCAAGGGATCGAGGATCCGGCGCATCGGGCGGCTGCGCAGCGAGGCATCGCCGTCAAAAATCGCCGAGATCGGGCAGCCGGCGACGGCGCCCATCACGAGCCGGCAGCCGGTGCCGGAGTTGCCGAAATCCAGCGCGGCCTTGGGCTGCGCAAAGCCTCCGACGCCGACGCCCTGCACTTTCCAGGCGAAATCGCCGGTGCGTTCGACCTTGGCGCCGAGCGCCTGCATCGATTTGGCGGTGTTGAGGACGTCCTCGCCCTCGAGAAGGCCCGTAATGCGGGTTTCGCCGACCGCGAGCGCGCCCAGGATGAGGGCCCGGTGCGAGATCGACTTGTCCCCGGGCACCCGTACTTTCCCGGTCAGGGGGCCGCTCGAGCGCGACTTCAGCGGCGTCGGCTTGTCGGAATGGGTCAAGATTGTGTCCTTGGATGCGCCTCAGAGGCTCGCGGGCACCTACCACATGGTCTCCCCGCCGTCACGAGCATGTCTTTCTCTCGTAATGCGCTATTGACAGCGGGCCGCCAACTAGCCAAGTGAAACACCGCTTTTCAGACATCCCAGGATTCCTCTGCCGTGGCCAAGTCCGAACTCGGAACCAAACGTATTTGCCCGACCACGGGCAAGAAGTTCTACGACCTCAACAAGAATCCGGTGATCTCGCCCTATACCGGCGAGGTTGTGCCGATCGCGCCCGTGGCGCCGGCCCGCGCGACCCGCGGCGCCGAAGCTCGTCATGCGGCTGCCGCGGATACCACGCCGGAGCCGGCAGAGGTCGAAGAGGTCTCGCTCGAGGAGGCCGATGCCGAAGAGAACACCGGCAAGGTGAAGGCCGTCGTCCCCGAATCCGAGGATGATATCGAGGTCGACGAGACCCTCGATGACGACGATGACGATGATTCGACCTTCATTGCCGACGAAGAAGAGGGCGATGAGGACGTTACCGACATCATTGGTGATGTCGGAGGTGATGAAGAGACTTGAGATCAGTCCTGATCTGTGAAAAAGGGTGCACCGCGCGAGTCGGAAGGCTCGCCGGTCGGGAGTGATCCCCCAGGATCATCCCAAGAGTTAAGGGGCCATAGCTCAGCTGGGAGAGCGCTTGCATGGCATGCAAGAGGTCGGCGGTTCGATCCCGCCTGGCTCCACCACGCTTCGCCCTTCGGGCTACGCGTGGCGCAGCCGCGCAGAGCCTGAAGGCCGAAGCGTGGTGTCCGGCGAAGCCCGCAGGGCGAAGACGGACTGACAATTGGTTGGCTCGCTCACGATGACCCAGGCGATAGCCCGTCAATGTGGTACGTCTACATCATTCAAAGCATCCAATTTCCCGACCAGGAATACATCGGCGCCACGGAAGATCTGAAGCGACGACTGCCTGAACATGATGCCGGCAAATCCACCCACACGGCGAAGTTCAAGCCATGGAAGCTGGTCTGGTACTGCGCCTTCCCTGACAAGCTGAAAGCGCTGGCGTTCGAGAAATATCTCAAGTCGCACTCGGGTCGCGCCTTCTCGAAAAAGCGGCTCTGCTAGCTCCGCCCCCTACTCCCCAATCACCGCATTCAACCGATCCCTCAACGCAACGATCTCGTCCTTCATTGCGACCAGCTCCGACACGGAGCAGTCCGACGCGGCCAGGATCGACTGCGGGACGCTGCGCGCCTTGTCCTTGAGCGCGTGCCCCTGCGGCGTCAGCGCGATCAGGACCTGACGCTCGTCCTCGCTGGAGCGCGTGCGCTTGACGAGGTGCGCGGCCTCTAACCGCTTGAGCAGCGGCGTCAACGTGCCGGAATCAAGAAACAGCTTCTCGCCGATGTCCTTGAGCGGCACGTCGTCGCGCTCCCACAGCACCAGCATCACCAGATATTGCGGATAGGTCAGGCCAAGCCGGTCGAGCAGCGGCTTGTAGACGCGGTTAAAGGCATGCGCGGCCGAATAGACGGCGAAGCAGATCTGGTTGTCGAGACGTTGCGGATCCAGGGTCGATAATTTCCGGGCCATAGGGAATCTCACGAGATTGACCCGCATTGTGGGACCGGGCGGGGCGACATTCAATTGCGAACAATTAAATGTGAGGCATGCAAATTTCAATTGCGCACAATCTAATTGTTTGCGATATAGATTCCACCCCAACCCGAAGACCCCAAGGGAGACGAAAATGTCCGTGAACGTCCTCTACAAGACCAGCGCAAAAGCCACCGGTGGCCGTGACGGCCATGCCGCGACCCTCGACGGCGCACTCGACGTCAAGCTCACGACGCCGAAGGAGCTCGGCGGTGGCGGCGGCGCCGGCAACAATCCCGAGCAGCTGTTTGCGGCCGGCTATGCCGCCTGCTTCATCGGCGCGATGAAGTTCGTGTCCTCGCAGGGCGGACCGAAGGTTCCCGCCGACGCTTCCGTGACCTCGACCGTCGGCATCGGCCCGCGCTCGGCCGGCGGCTTCGGCCTCGACATCGATCTGGCCGTCTCGCTGCCGGGCCTGTCCCGCACCGAGGCCGAGGCGCTGGTCGAGAAGGCGCACCAGGTGTGCCCGTATTCCAACGCGACGCGCGGCAATGTCGACGTTCGCCTGACGGTCGTCTGATCTGACGGTGGATTGGCTGGCCCGGGATCCCCCTCGGGCCGGCCGCTTCCGCCTGATTTGCCATGCCGCGGGATTGCCGCCTGCGCTGCATGACCCTCTACGCGACAAGCCATTGCTGGCTTGAACGAACCTCGCTAGGCCTGTCGTCAACATCGACACAGGGGAAGCGAAGGCATGACTGAAGCCGCAACCGGCGCAATGAGCGGACTGCGCGTCATCGATCTCACGCGCGTGCTCGGCGGCCCCTACTGCACCCAGATTCTCGCCGACCACGGCGCCGACGTGATCAAGGTCGAGCCGCCCGCGGGCGACGAGGTGCGCGACTGGGGCCCTCCCTTCCACGACGACGACGCGGCCTATTTCGTCGGCATCAACCGCAACAAGCGCTCGATCGGGCTCGATCTGGCCTCCGAGGGCGGCCGTGTCGTGCTGCTCAAGATGCTGGAGACGGCCGACGTCCTGATCGAGAATTTCAAGCCGGGCACGCTGGAGAAATGGGGCATCGGCAACGATGTGCTTAGCAAGAAATATCCGCGTCTCGTGCATTGCCGGATCTGCGGCTTCGGCGCCGACGGCCCGCGTGGCGGCAATCCCGGCTATGACGCGATCATCCAGGCCATGACCGGCATGATCGCGGCGACCGGCTCGCCCGAGAGCGGCCCGATGCGGATCGGCGTGCCGCTGGTCGACATCACCACCGGGCTCTATGCGGCGATCGGCATCCTGATGGCACTGTCCGAGCGGCAGCGCTCCGGCAAGGGTCAGTTCCTGGAGACGACGCTGTACGAAACCGGCCTCGCCATCATGCATCCGCACACCGCGAATTATTTCATGCATGGCAAGCCGCCCGGCCTCACCGGCAACGAGCACCCGAACCTCGTGCCGTACGCGATCTTCCCGACCAAGACCGACAACATCTTCATCGGCGTCGGCAATGACGGCACCTTCCGTAAGCTCGCCAAGGAGATCGGCAAGCCCGAGCTCGGCACCGATCCGCGCTTTGCCCGCAACAAGGACCGCATCGCCAATCGCGACGCGCTGCGCGCCGAGCTTGCCGCGGTGTTCAGCCAGCACGAGGCCGAACCGCTGTGCAATCGCCTGCTGGCCGCAGGCCTGCCCGCAGGTCCCGTGCAGAAGATCGACCAGGCGTTGACCAACCCGCACACGATCGCGCGCGGCGATGTCATCGAGAAGGACTGGTACAAGGGCGTGGCCTCGCCGATCCGGCTCGATCGCAGCAAGCCGAGCCTGCGCCGCCTGCCGCCGAAGTTCAGCCAACACTCCCAGGAGGTGTTGGGTGAGTTCGGCTACTCAAAGGCGGAGATCGACGCGATGGTCGCGAACGGCGTCGTCTGCGGGCCCGAGCGCAAGCGCTAGGGCCCAGCCTCCGCGCATCCAACGGGTGATGCCGCACTGCGGCGCGGGCACATGTGTGCACCGCGAACGGAGGAGGCTGCCCGCGCCGTGTTCGCCTATTTGATGGCTTCCCTTTTCCAGCGCTTGCCGCTTTCGTTTCGGCCGCTTACACAGTCATGTGAACGTCATAAGGCGCTGCTAGCGCAAGCGCTTCTTTTTGACGGCCAAGAGAACGGCCAAGGGAGGTTACTTAATGGCTCTTCGACATTTTGGAGCGGCTGCCGCTGTTGCATTCGCGGTCGGCATGACGGCTTCGCCGGCGCTGGCCGTGACTGAAATCCAGTGGTGGCATGCGATGACGGGCGCGAACAACGACGTCATCGTCAAGCTCGCCAACGACTTCAATGCGTCGCAGAGCGACTACAAGGTCATCCCGACCTACAAGGGCAGCTATCCCGACACCATGAACGCAGGCATCGCCGCCTTCCGCGCCGGCAACGCCCCGCACATCATGCAGGTGTTCGAAGTCGGCACCGCGACCATGATGGCCGCGACCGGCGCCGTGAAGCCCGTCTACAAGCTGATGGCCGACGCCGGCGAGAAGTTCGATCCGAAGAACTATCTATCCGCGATCACCGGCTATTATTCGACCTCGAAGGGCGAGATGCTGTCCTTCCCCTTCAACTCGTCGTCGACCGTGATGTGGGTCAACCTCGACGAACTGAAAAAGGTCAACGCCGAGATCCCGAAGACCTGGCCCGAAGTGTTCGAGGTCGCCAAGAAGCTGCACGACAACGGTCATCCGACCTGCGGCTTCTCCAACTCCTGGGTCACCTGGGTCAATCTCGAGCAGCTCTCCGCGTGGCACAACGTGCCGCTCGCCAGCAAGGCCAACGGCCTCGACGGCTTCGACACCAAGCTCGAGTTCAACGCGCCGCTGCAGGAGAAGCATCTCGAGAAGCTGGTCGAGCTGCAGAAGGACAAGACCTACGACTACGCCGGCCGCACCAACCAGGGCGAAGGCCGCTTCACCTCGGGTGAGTGCGCGATCTACCTGACCTCGTCGGCCTTCTTCGGCAACGTCAAGGCGCAGGCCAAGTTCAACTTCACCGCCGCGCCGATGCCGTATTATCCGGACGTCAAGGGCGCGCCGCAGAACTCGATCATCGGCGGCGCTTCGCTCTGGGTGATGGGCGGCAAGTCGGCCGACGAATACAAGGGCGTCGCCAAATTCCTGACCTTCCTCTCCGACACCGATCGTCAGGTCTACATCCACAAGGCCTCGGGCTATCTGCCGATCACCAAGGCCGCTTATGAGAAGGCCAAGGCCGAGGGCTTCTACAAGGATCAGCCCTATCTCGAGACCCCGCTGCTCGAGCTGACCAACAAGGAGCCGACCGAGAATTCGCGCGGTCTGCGCCTCGGCAACATGGTCCAGCTGCGTGACGTCTGGTCGGAAGAGATCGAGCAGGCGCTGGCCGGCAAGAAGACCGCCAAGCAGGCGCTCGATGCCTCCGTCGAGCGCGGCAACACGATGCTGCGCCAGTTCGAAAAGACCGCCGCAAAATAAGGCGAAGGCGCCGGCGGGCCGCACGATCGGCGGCCCGCCGGCACCACCCCATCATGCAAAAGCAAGCGATTTTCCAATCAAAGCTGCTGCCGTATGCGCTGGTTGCGCCGCAACTCGCGATCGTTCTGATTTTCTTCTACTGGCCGGCCGCGCAGGCCGTCATCCAGTCCTTTCTGCTGCAGGATGCTTTCGGCCTCTCGACCAGCTTCGTCTGGTTCGAGAATTACGTCGAGCTGTTCAGTGATCCCGCCTATTTCGAGACGGTCGTCCGGACCTTCTTCTTCTCGTTTGCGATCGCGGCGTCCTCGCTCTCCGTGGCACTGCTGCTCGCGGTGATGGCGGACAAACCGTTGCGCGGCGGCGCGGTCTATCGCACGCTGCTGATCTGGCCCTATGCCGTGGCGCCGCCCGTGGTCGGCGTGCTCTGGGTCTTCATGCTGCATCCCTCGCTCGGCGTGCTCTCGCGCTATCTGCGTGCCGCCGGCATCGAATGGAATCCGCTGCTCGACGGCAACCAGGCCGCGACGCTGGTCATCCTCGCCGCCGCCTGGAAGCAGATCTCCTATAATTTCCTGTTCTTCCTCGCGGGTCTCGCGGCCATTCCGAAGAGCGTGCTCGAGGCCGCCGCGATCGACGGCGCGCGCCCGATGCGCCGGTTCTGGACCGTGACCTTCCCGCTGCTGTCGCCGACCATCTTCTTCCTGCTGGTCGTCAACATCGTCTACGCCTTCTTCGACACGTTCGGCATCATCGACACCATGACGCGCGGCGGTCCCGGCAAGTCGACGGAGACGCTGGTCTACAAGGTCTACAATGACGGCCTGATCGGCGGAAACCTCGGCAGCTCCGCGGCTCAGTCGGTGATCCTGATGGTCATGGTCATCGTGCTGACCGGCATCCAGTTCCGTTTCGTCGAACGCAAGGTGACCTACTGATGGTCGAGCAAGAGGGCTTTCGACGCTACGTCGCCCACATCGTCCTCTGGATCGGGATCGCGATCGTCGCCTTCCCGGTCTACGTCGCCATCGTCGCCTCGACCCAGGACAACGCGCTGATCGCCAACGGGCAGATGTCGCTGTTGCCCGGCGGCCATTTCTTCGAGGTCTACTACCAGACCATCTTCGTCGGCACGAGCGGCACGACCCGCGAGCCGGTCGGCAACATGATGCTGAACTCGCTGGTGATGGCGCTGGCGATCGCGATCGGCAAGATCGCGATCTCGATCATCTCGGCCTATGCGATCGTCTATTTCCGCTTTCCCTTCCGGATGCCGATCTTCTGGATCATCTTCATCACGCTGATGCTGCCGGTCGAGGTCCGCATCTATCCGACCTACAAGATCGTCGCCGATCTGCACATGCTCGACAGCTATGCCGGCCTCGCGCTGCCGCTGATCGCATCGGCCACCGCAACGCTGCTGTTCCGCCAGTTCTTCATGACCGTGCCGGATGAATTGCTGGAGGCCTCGCGCATCGACGGCGCCGGCCCGTTGCGCTTCTTCTGGGATACGCTGCTGCCGCTGTCGCGCACCAACATGGCCGCGCTGTTCGTGATCCTGTTCATCCTCGGCTGGAATCAATATCTCTGGCCGCTGCTGATCACCACACGCGACGACATGCAGACCATCCAGATCGGCATTCGCAAGATGATGACCACCAACGATGCGCTGACCGAATGGCCGATCGTGATGGCGACCGCCGTGCTGGCCATGCTGCCGCCGGTGTTCGTCGTCGTCGCCATGCAGAAATTGTTCGTGCGCGGCCTGGTCGAGACGGAGAAGTAGAGAGTCATGGCCAACGTCACCCTGCGCAACGTCCGCAAGACCTATCCCGGCGGCTTCGAGGCCATCAAGGGCGTCAACGTCGATGTCGGCGACGGCCAGTTCTGCGTGCTGGTCGGGCCCTCCGGCTGCGGCAAGTCCACGCTGCTGCGCATGGTCGCGGGGCTCGAGACCGTCACCGGCGGCGAGATCGACATCGGCGGCAAGGTCGTCAACCAGGTCGAGCCCGCCGATCGCGACATCGCGATGGTGTTCCAGAACTACGCGCTCTATCCGCATATGAGCGTATTCAACAACATGGCTTACGGCCTGCGCAATCGCGGCATGAAGGAAGCCGAGATCAAGACCCGCGTCGAGGAAGCCGCACGCGTGCTCGAGCTCGCGCCGATGCTGGAGCGCAAGCCGCGCCAGCTCTCCGGCGGCCAGCGCCAGCGCGTCGCCATGGGCCGCGCCATCGTGCGCCAGCCAAAAGTGTTCCTGTTCGACGAGCCGCTGTCGAACCTCGACGCCAAGCTCCGCATCTCGATGCGCGTCGAGATCCGCAAATTGCAGCGCCGGCTCAACGTCACCTCGATCTACGTCACCCACGACCAGCTCGAAGCGATGACGCTCGCCGACATCCTGGTCGTGATGAACGGCGGCCAGGTCGAGCAGGTCGGCAATCCGCTGGCGATCTATGAGAAGCCGGCCACGACCTTCGTTGCGTCCTTCATCGGCGCCCCGCCGATGAATCTGATGTCGACGCGCCAGGACGAGATCAAGTTGCAGCTCGGCGGCAGCGCAGGCGAGGCCGGCATCCTCGGCATCCGTCCGGAGGATCTTGCGATCACCGACCAGACCCCGGCCGGCGGCGTTGCACTGCCGCTGACGGTCGAGGCGATCGAGCGCGTCGGTGCCGAGACCTTCGTTTACGGCTCGCGCGCCCAGGACGGGCAGCGTGTCGCCGCCACCCCGGGCGAGCTACCGGCAGGCGAGGTCATCGTCCGCATTCCCGGAACCGAGGCCCCGGCGATCGGCCAGAAGATCCGGGTCGCGGCGGTGCGCCAAAAGCTGCATTTGTTCAGCGGCGATGGCCGGACGCGGATCGAGGCCTGACCGGTTCCGAAAGGTCCGGCCGGCCAAGACCGCGAAAACAACCCCATGCACAGTAGACGGGGCGCTGTTTTCATTGAGGTAATTCGCCCGCACCGTCGTCATGGCCGGGAGAGGGCGGAAGCAGTGAATCCACAGCCCCCTCCTACGTCCTTGAACCCAAACCGGGATATGCCCATATTGCTGACCAAGGGGCGCCGCTTCCGGGCCCTGAAATGCCAAAGTCGCTTCGAGAGGACTTTGTAAACTATGTCTCGTGTTCCTACGTTATCCAGTCCGTTCCTTCTGGGCTTCGACGAGATCGAGCGCGTGCTCGACCGCGTCGTCAAAGGCGCCGACGGCTACCCTCCCTACAATATCGAGAGGTGTGGCGGTGCGGACAGCCAGCCCGAGCGCTTGCGCATCACGCTGGCGGTCGCCGGATTCACCCGCGACCAACTCGATGTAACCATTGAGGAAAACCAGCTCGTCATCCGCGGGCGGCAGCAGGACGACAAGACCCGGCAATACATCCATCGCGGCATCGCCGCGCGCCACTTCCAGCGCACTTTCGTGCTGGCGGAGGGGATGCTGGTGCTGGGTGCGGATCTGAAGAACGGGTTGTTGTCGATCGACCTGGCCCGGCCTGAACCGGAGAGGATCGTTAAGACAATCGCTATCAATGAGCACGAATAATGGAACGAGTAGCGGACTCGACCGCTTAGTTTCTGTGAAGGAGTCGAGACCATGAGTGAAGGTCACGTTGTATTCGAACACGAAGCCAGGAACGCCTCGCCCGAGACGCTGGCGAACCTCGGCGAAGGCCACATCGCCTATGTGAAGCAGATCCGCTCCGAGGATGTGCCCGGCCTGTTCCCCGAAGCCCCGAAGATTGCGCCCGGCCTCAAGCTGTTCGCGCTACATGCCGCCGACGGCACGCCGATCATGCTGACCGACAGCCGCGAAGCCGCAGTGGCGAATGCCTGGAGCAACGAGCTGCAAGCCGTCAGCGTGCACTGAGCGCACGCGCGTCGCACGACTAGAAATTTGGCGGGCATGCCTTCGCACGAAGGCGCGCCCGTTTTCATTTGTGCCGCGCCGCTGCTAGACGATGGTCATGGATCAGCAGATGCCCATCGCGATTACGACATCCGAGTTGTCGCCCGGCGAGAAGCTGGCCGAGAGCATGCTCGCTCTCAACAACAGCCATGCAGAGGAATTGTCGTGGCTTGAGCGCGAGCGGATGCAGGACCTCGTCGCGCAGGCCTTCTACGCGCGCAGGATCGGCCAGCTCGATGCCTTCCTGATCGCACTCGATCAGGACGGGCGATACGACAGCCCGAACTTCCTGTGGTTTCAAGCGCGTTACGCGCGCTTCGTCTATGTCGACCGGATCGTGGTCGCAGCATCCGCACGCGGCATGGGATGCGCGCGCCGGCTTTACGCCGACCTGTTCGATCGTGCGGCCGAGGCCGGCCACGATCGCATCGTTTGCGAAGTCAAGCGCGTGCCGCCGAATCCGGCCTCAGACGCTTTCCACGCCGCCCTCGGATTTACCGAGGTCGGTAGCGCGAGCATCCAGGACGGAAGCAAGACGGTCCGCTACCTCTCGCGCCAGCTGTAGACGCGGTCCCGGACCACGACGAGGTAGCGCCCGTCAGGCGCGACTCAGGCTGCCGGTAGCTTTGCCTTGCGCAGATAGGGCAGCACGGTGACGAAGGAGCCGAAACGCTTGGCGGCGTCTTCATCCGACACCGACGCCGCGATCACGACATCTTCGCCTTGCGTCCAGTCGGCGGGCGTCGCCACCGGGAATTTAGCCGTGAGCTGCATGGAATCGATGACGCGCAGGATTTCCCGGAAGTTGCGCCCGGTCGTCATCGGATAGGTCAGCACCAGCTTGATCTTCTTGTCGGGGCCGATGACGAAGACCGAGCGCACCGTCTGATTATCGGCCGGCGTACGCCCTTCCGACGTATCGCCGGCCGAGGCCGGCAGCATCCCGAAAAGTTTTGCGACCTTGAGATCACGATCGCCGATCATCGGATAATTGACGGCATGGCCGGTGGCCTTGTGGATGTCGCCCTTCCACCTGTCGTGGTTCTCGACCGGATCGACGGAGATGCCGATGATCTTGACATTGCGCTTGTCGAACTCGCCCTTCAGGCCGGCCATGGTGCCGAGCTCGGTGGTGCAGACCGGCGTGAAATCCTTCGGATGCGAGAACAGCACCGCCCAGGAATCGCCGATCCAGTCGTGGAAGCGGATATCGCCTTCGGTGGTCTGCGCCGCGAAATCCGGCGCCATGTCGTTGAGTGCGAGTGCCATGAGGCAGGTCCTTCTGTGGTCTTCCGGTGAATGGCCAATGCGCGCGACGAATCCCGATGCAACTTCGACCTGTCCCTGATCGCGGCCGGGACGACGCGTTGCACCTGTTTGATTTTGCGACCGAAAATCCGGCCGGATCGAATAGCGCTGCAAGCAATGGCCCGATATCTGCGCCTGGCCGGGCCGAAAGTCATGGTGTCGTTCTGAAAAAGTTCTTAAGCATTGCGCCATGGCTACGAGCTACATCATCGGCCCGTTCCGGCTCGACGCGGACGCCGCGCTCCTGTTTCGCGGCAGCGCTCCGGTCGCGATCGGCCAGCGCGCCCTCGCCGTGCTGCGCGTGCTCGTCGAGCGCGCGGGAATGCCGGTCTCAAAGGATGCGCTGATCAAATCGGCCTGGGCCGGCCTCATCGTCGAGGAGAGCAATCTTCCCGTGCAGATCGCCGCACTGCGCCGCGTGTTCGAAGAAGAGCCGGGCGGCGAACGCTGGATCGAGACCATGCCGAAATACGGCTATCGGTTTGTCGGCCCGGTGAGTCCAGACCACCAGACCTCCGTCGCCGCGTTGCCTCCCGCCGCGACCGACGCGCCTCCCCTTCCGGCTCAACCGGCGATCGCGGTGCTGCCGTTCCAGAACATGAGCGGCGATCCAAGCCAGGAGTATTTTGCCGACGGCGTCGTCGAGGAGATCATCACGACGCTGTCGCGCTTCCGCTCGCTGTTCGTCATCGCGCGCAATTCCAGCTTCACCTACAAGGGCCGCGCCGTCGATGTGAAGCAGATCGGTCGCGAGCTCGGCGTCAGCTTCGTGCTCGAAGGCAGCGTGCGCAAATCGGCCGACCGCGTCCGCATCACCGCGCAGCTCATCGATGCGTCGACCGGCGCGCATCTGTGGGCCGACCGGTTCGACGGCGCGCTCGAGGATATCTTCGATTTGCAGGACCAGATCGCGCGGCAGGTCGTGGGGCTGCTGGTGCCGAAGCTCGAGCATTCCGCGATCGAGCGCGCCAAGCGCAAGCCGACGGAGAGCCTGGGCACCTACGAATATTATCTGCGCGGCACGGCGGCGATCTATCGCTTCACCATCCGCGAGGCCAATGTCGAGGCCCTGCAGATGTTCAGGCGTGCGATCGAGCTCGATCCGGAATTCGCGGCCGCCTACGGCATGGCCGCCTATTGCTACGTCAAGGACAGGACCAATCGCTGGCCCACCGACGATCTCGCGCGCGACATCGCCGAGACCGATCGGCTGGCGCGGAACGCCATTCGCCTCGGCGGCGACGACGCGCTCGCGCTCGCCACGAGCGCCGGCGCGTTGGCCTATGTCGTACGCGATCTCGACACCGGCGCCGCGTGCATCGCGCAGGCGCTTGCCGTCAATCCCAACATGATGTGGGCCTCCTATTTCGCCGGCTTCATCAAGAGCTGGATGGGCGAGCCTGAGGCCGCCGTCGCGCATCTGATGTATGCGATGCGCCTCAGCCCGGTCGATCCGTTGATGCCCCTGATGCAGGTCGCCACCGCCCACGCGCACTTCTTCGCCGGCCGCTACGCGGAAGCCTCGTCCTGGGCCAACGCAGCCTTGCGCGGCACGCCGAGACTGTTGCCGGCACTGCGCATCGGCGCAGCCGCCGATGCATTCGCCGGAGAGCTCGACGCCGCGCAGAAGTCCGTGGCCCGGCTGCTCCAGATCAACCCCGGCGAGCGCGTGTCCAATCTGGAGGCGATCTTCGGCCCCTACCGGCGCCCCGACGATGCCTGGCGCTATGGCGAAGGCCTGCGGCGAGCTGGACTGCCGGAATGACCGAGGCGTAGGGGCACGCTCGATCAGGTCAATCGCGCGCGGATGTCCGGCTTCAGCACCTTGCCGACCTTGGAGCGCGGAAGATCGTCCCAGACTTCGATCTGCTTCGGCGTCTTGACGCTGCCGATCTGTCCCTTGACGAAGGCGGCGAGCGCCACGGGGTCGATCCGATGGCCGGCGCGGGGCTGCACCACGGCGACGATCCGCTCGCCCCATTTCTCGTCCGCCAGCCCGATCACGGCGCAATCCTGCACCGCCTCATGCGCCCGCAGCGCGTTCTCGACCTCGATCGAGTAGACGTTGAACCCGCCGGTGATGATCATGTCCTTGGCGCGATCGACGATATAGAGGTAGCCGTCGTCGTCGAGGTAGCCGATGTCGCCGGTGTGGTGCCAGCCATGCACTGAGGCTTCAGCCGTGGCTTGCGGATTCTTGTAGTAGCCGTCCATCACGAGCGAGCCACGGACCACGATCTCGCCGCGCGCGCCGGTCGGCAGCAAATTGCCGTCGCCATCCATGATGCCCGCCTGCACCAGCGGGCTGATCCGCCCGGCCGAGGCGAGACGCTCCATCGCGATCGTGCCGTCGGCATTGTAATGCTCGCTCGGTGCCATCATCGAGATCATCATCGGCGCTTCGGTCTGGCCGAACAACTGCGCCATCGGCCCGATACGCCGGAGCGCCTCCGCAAGCCGCGTCGCCGAGATCGGCGCCGCGCCGTACCAGAAGCATTGCAGGGACTCGAGCTTCGCGGAGTTGAGCTTGGGATGATCGAGCAGCATGTAGATCACGGTCGGCGGCAGGAAGGTGTGCGTGACCCGGTAGCGTTCGATCAAATCGAGGAATTCGCCGATGTCAGGGTGATGCATGATCACGATGCGGCCGCCGAGCGCCATGATCGGGAAACACAGCACGCCGGCCGCATGGGTCAGCGGCGCGAGCGCGAGATAGACCGGGCGGCCCTTGAAGGGATAGCCCATCAGGGTCAGCGCCGTCATGGTCTCGATGTTGCGCCCGGACAGCATCACGCCCTTGGGCTTGCCGGTGGTGCCGCCGGTGCCCGGGATCATCGCGAGATCGTCGATGGTCTCGCGCTGATAAAAGCCGTCGTCGAGACCCACGAGCCAGTTGTCGAAGGATGGCGCGAAGGGTAACTCGGCATCGAGGCAAACGAGTGCGCGCAACTTCGGCAGCTCCGGCCTGACCGCCTCGACCATCGGTGCAAAGCTGGAGTGGAACAGCAGCAGGCCGCAATCGAACCCGTCGAGGATGAACTTGTTCTCGGCCGCTTCATTGCGCGGATTGATCGGGCACCAGACGGCGGCAGCGCGCGAGATGCCGAACACGCAGGAGAAGGCAAGCGGATCGTTGCCGGACAGGATCGCAACCTTCTCGCCGGGCGCGATGCCCGAGCGGTCGAGCCCACGCGCAATCCGATAGCTCAGCCGTTGCACCTCGCGATAGCTGAGATCGCGTCCGTCCATGGTGAGGCAGGGCGCGTCGGCGCCGAGCGAAGCACCTTTGTCGAGGTAATCGATGAAGCGCATGGTCGCTCCCGAAGCTGCAGCCGGTGGCGCAGAGAAACCGCGCCACCAGCCGATTGACTTAATCGTGCACGGTCAGAATCGGCTTACCGACAAGGCCAAAACTGCGCAACTGGCCGAGCAATTCGTGATGGCCGAACGCCTGGCAGCCGGAGGCGAAGCCGACGCGCTTGGGCGGCTGCTGCAGCAGATGTGCCGCCGCATAGGCCTGAAGCATGCCGGTCTGCTTGTAGTTGCTATTGCCGTTGATGACGCAGTGCGCGCGCCCCAACGGGCCGGAGGCATGCACCGAATCCAGCGACTTGTTGACGCGCGGGTTCTCGCGCGGCGGCATCGTGTTCATCACGCTGGCCGCGGTCTGCGCCAACGCGGCGTAGCGGTCGTCGGGGTTCATGTTCTTGGTCGCCTCCAGCGCGCCGGCGACGATCTGCGGCACGCCCAGCATCAGGGCGCGATTGAACACGCCGCCGAGCACCTTCACGTTGGCCACGCGCGGATCGCGCTTGAACCACACCGGATGCGAGGTGCCACCCCAGGGCAGCGCCAGCGCCAGCTCGTGCTGGCCGGGGATGGCGAGGTTGTAGAGCCCGGCATCGGGCTGATGCTCGACGTACTTGTTCTGCTCCAGATAGTAGGCCTTGGCCATCGCAGCGTTGACCAGGATAGTCTGCGTCGAGGCGATGGTCGGGCTGCCGCCCCAGAACACGGCAATGTCGAGCGTGTCGAGGCCGGGCGTCTCCAGGCACAGCTGGGCTGCGATCTCGCCGGTGGTGTACATCTGCGCGATGCCTGGCGCCAACAGCAACCCGGCATTGGCGAACTTTGCGCCGAACTCCTGTTCGAGCGTGATCAGCCAGTCCTGCTCGCCGGTGGTGTCAGTGTAGTGGCACCGGGCAGCGGCGCAGGCCTGCACCACCTCGGTGCCGAATTTGGCGAAGGGGCCCACGGTGTTGAGCACCACCGAGGCGCCCTTGAACAATTCGGTCAGCGCGGCCACGGTGTGCGGCACCGTCACCACCTCGTAGTCGGCGGTCTCGATGCCGGCCACATTCGATTTCATCGCGGCGTTGAGCTTCTCGGTGCTGCGGCCGGCGGCGATGAAGGGGATATTGTACTCGCGCAAATATTCGCAGACCAGGCGGCCGGTGTAGCCGGACGCGCCATAGACGATGACGGGCTTCTTGCTCATTGCGATCCTCCTGATGGGTTGTTGGTGGTGATCCGCGCTCACATGCCCATGCCGCCATCGACCGGCAGGCCGATGCCAGTGATGAAGCGCGCCTGGTCCGAACACAGGAAGACAGCAGCGTCGGCGATGTCCCTGACCTCGGCGAGCTTGCCGAGCGGCGTCTGCTCCACCACCGAGCCGACCGCGGCGTTGACGTCGGGCGCGAGCCCGATCTTCACGATGTCATTGGCGAGCTGCATGCCCATGTCGGTCGGGATCAGGCCCGGATAGATGCAGTTGACGCGCACGCCGAAACCGAGCTTGCCGGCTTCCATCGCACCCACCCGCGTCATGCGATCGACCGCGGATTTGGTGCCCGAATAGACCGCGATGGCCGGGAAGGCGATCGTCGCCGCGACCGAGGCGATGTTGACGACGGCGCCGCCCTTGCCCGCCGGCCCGCCCGGACGCATGGCGCGGAAGGCGTGCTTCATACCGAGCACGGTGCCGACGATGTTGACGTCGCACATCCGCCGCGCGTCCTCGGCCTTGACCTCGGAGATCAGCGAGGTGATCTCGATGCCCGCATTGTTGATCAGGATGTCGTAGCCGCCGAGCGTTGCGATCGTCGCAGCGGCCGCTTTCTCCCACTGCGCATCGTCGGTGACGTCGAGATGCACGAAGCCGGTCTTCACACCGAGCTTGGCAATCTGGCCGGCGCTGTCCTTGCCGACGTCATCGAGGATGTCGCCGATCATGACCGCCGCGCCGGATTGCGCGAGTGCATTCGCAATCGCGGCGCCTATCCCGCGGGCTCCGCCGGTGACCAGGGCTTTGCGGCCATCAAGACTCTTCTCACTCATCGCACATCCTCCCTTTGCTGATCTTTTGGACTGATCTTGTCGCTGATGATCGGTGCGTGCTGCGCTTCGCAGCACGGTGCCGGCGCCATGGCGCAACGGCATGCGAGTCCGTTCCGGCGGCGCGGCGCCGGTGGGGGCATTTCCTCCATTTGCTGGCGTCTTGACGACTGTCCAAATTCTTGGCGCGCACCCTCCTCCCGGAGCTTGACAGTTGTCAAGGCAAAATTTGACAGTTGTCAAAGAGGATGGTCTGTAGACGATGTGATCGTCGTAACGAAGAGACGGGAGACAGCGCGACAATGGCGCGGCGAGCGACAGGAGCGGTGAAGCGTGAGGCCGTGGTGGAGGTCGTGCGGGACGACAAGTTCAACGCGCGGCGGATCGAGCTGGCGGAGGCTGCGCTCGAAACCCTGGGCGAGCTCGGCTTCGCACGCACCAGCCTGCGCGAAATCGCGCAAAACTCCGCGTTCACGCACGGCGTGTTCCACTATTATTTCAGCGACAAGCTCGACCTGATCTGCTGCTGCGTCCGCCACTACAAGGCGAAGTGCGTGACGCGATATGACGATGTCGTCGCGACGGCAACGAGCCGCGACGAATTGACGGAGGGTTTCCTCGCCAAGCTCGCGGCAACGCTGCAGAGCGAAGCCCGCATGCACCGCCTTTGGTACGATTTGCGCTCGCAGGCGATGTTCGAGGCGGCGTTCCGCAAGGATGTGCTCGAGATCGACAAGAGCCTGGAAGCCATGATCTGGCGCATCGCCTCCCGCTATGCCGAGCTCGGCGGCAAGCGACCGGCGTCATCGCCGGCTGCGCTCTATGCGCTGTTCGACGGTCTATTCCAGAGCGCGCTGCTCAGGCACCTCGCGGGTGACAAGACGGCGACGCCCGAACTGCTCGACGAAGTCCGGCGCCTGATGCCGACGATCTGCTGAAGCGCACGAGCGCGCATTCACGAAGGAAGCGGGATCCGTCACCGCTCTCACCACGCATAGCGCAGCACGCCCTTGCCGGCGTAGCTGCGCGTGACGTTGGAGAATTCGCCTTCGAATGTCGCAGCCGCAGACCAGCCGTTCAGCCATGCCTTTTCCACCGAGGCCGTGACCAGCGCCGCGTCGGCGGCCTGCGCTGCGCCGTTGACGACGAAGCTCGCGCCCGGCAGCGCCTGGAAGGTCGCGCCGATCGAACGATCGGGATTGAAATCGTGGGCCCATGCGATGCGGCCGCGCAGAGTGGCCACGCCATCGGCCATCGCAAAGGATTTGTCGGTGCGCAGGCCGAGTTCGCTGCGGGTGTCGATGACGCTCTTGGCGCCATAGCTCAGGGCAAAGGTGTTATTGCCCGTGAGCGCCTGTTCCGCATAGGCCGGCAGGTCGAACGTGGTGAACTGGGCTGCCGCATAGGGCGTGACGCCGGCGCCGCCGATCGAAGGCACGACGAAACGGTAGCCGCCTTCGAGCCGACCGGACCAGGCGTTCGCGTTGAAGCGGGCCTGGAGGTGATCGGCGCCTGCGATGGTGACGGTGCGGTCGGTGGTGATGTCCTGCCAGCCATAGGCCAGCGCACCCGTGACATAGGCCGCACCTGCATTGTGGCGGATGAAAGCGCCGGCCTGAAACAGGTCGGAGCGGCCGGTGCCGCCATTGGCGACCGAGAAATTGGTGCCGCCGCCGGCAAGCGCAAAGCCGGCCACGGTAGAGGGGGAGATCCAGTAGTCGGCTCCAGCGGCTGTGCCCGCAATACGGCTGGTCGCGCTGTTCGAGCCGAGCGTCGCATTGCCATCGGTGGTCTGAGAGCCGCCAAAACCCGCGGCCCATACATTCCAGCGCGACTCGAAGCTCTGGGCCAACAGAGCCTTGCGCGACATCGCCGCATAGGCCTCCCGCTCGGCACCCTTGTCGGCACCCTTGCGGCCACCGGCGTAAGCGAGCGCCTCGCTGTCCTCTGCCGCATAGCCGGTCGTGCCACCGGATGCGCGCGGATCGCCGCGCCCCGCCACGAACGGATCGGTCAGCACGCCCATGAACTGGTTCATGGCGCTGAACGTCGCCTGCTGCGAACCGGTTGCCGTTTCACCCGAGGCCTGTGTCAGCGCATTGAGCAGCGGCGTGCCTGCCAGCGCGAACAGCGGGGTGAAGCCGGCCGGCAGGACCGCGCCGCCGATCAAGGGAGCATCGATACCCGCGGCGACGTTGCGCTGATTGACGCTGGCATTGCCGGGCAGCGAGTACGACAGCAGGCCGGGATCGAGCGTCAGCAGCACGTCGTTGCCGACTTGGCTCAGCCGCGCGTTCCGCGCAAAACTGTTGGCGATCAGGAAGTCCACACCGGAAAAGCTGCCATTGACCGTGCCCGCGGTCGCGATGGTGTAGGTCGTCGTCGTCGCAAGGCGCGTCAGCGGATCCACCACCACCTTGCCGGCGAGGCCCGCCGTACCGCTGACGTTGAGCCGATCCGCGGTGTGGGCGGTCGGGTCCACGTCCACGATGAATTGCGCGCCCGCGCCCTGCACGAAATTGCCCGTGAGCGTCGTGGTGCCGACCGTGCCGACGCCTGATGGCGCCAGCGTGCCGCCATTGTTCAGCAGATTGCCGGCGCCGAGATCGACCGTCGCGCCGCTGTTGAACACGCTGCCCGCGAGATTGTTGAAGGCGTTCGATCCCGCGCCGAACGCGACACTGCCGCTGACAATGCCGGAATTGTTCACCGTATGGTCGCCGCTGTTGCCGATGACGGCGTAAAGGCTTCCCGCGACCGATGCCGTGGCGCCAATGGTCAAGGTATTGGTTGCGCCGTTCAGATAGACGCCCCACGCGCCCGATATCGCGCCGCCATTGACCGTGACGGCGACATTGCCGCCACCGCCGGCATAGATGCCGCTTGCGGCGAGCGAGGTGACGTTGCCGATGCTGTTCACCGTGACGTCGCCCCCGGCCTCGGCGTGGATGCCGTCGTCATGCGCGCTGATGTTTCCGCGGCTGGTGACCGTCGAATAGCCGACGGCGGAGTACGCAAAAATTCCTGCGCCGCCGGACGCGGTGATGTCGGCAATACTGTCGACCGCGACGACGAACCCGAAGACATTCAACATGGTCGCATAGATGCCGTGATCGGCGGCGCGGATGTTTCCGCGGTTGGTAATCGAGATAGCTCGCTGTGATACGATATACATGCCGGAGCCGTTGCTCACGGTCATGTCGCCGATGCTGTTGATCGTGACATCGCCCCCGCCGCTCACGATAATTCCGTAGTCACGGGCGACAAGATTGCCGTGGTTGGTAATGCTTGAGTTATCGAGGCTCGTCGCAAAGATGCCGGTACCACCGGACGAGATATCACCGCCATCATGCGTGATTGTCAGGGAGGCACCCGTCGGCGTCTGCGCGACAAGACCGTATTGAGTGGCCGTGATGCTTCCGTTCTGCGCGATCGTTATATCGCTAAACTGTGACCCGGCCATAATGCCGGTGGCGGCGACAATGTTCCCAGTGCTTTCGACCCTAACGCCAAGGTTGCCTTCTGCGTAGATCCCGGCCCCCTGCGCGTTGATGTTTCCGACATCCTTGACGGTGATGCCTGCGCTGTACGAAACGGCAAAAATGCCGCTACCAATGCTGGAGCTAATGTCGCCGCCGTGCGCGATGGTGATATCACCGCCGGTAAATCTGGCATGGGTACCGGTGTTGATGCCATCACGATATGCTGTGATCGTGCCGCTGCTGGTGATGTTGAGGCCAAGGGTGCCGAAAATGCCACCTGTGAACGCGTAGATGCCGAAACCGCCGGCCGAGCTGATGTCGCCCGCTTGGTTGATCGTCAACACCCCGGTTTCCCACGATCCCGTCGCCAAGGACGAGACATGAATGCCGTCGGCAGTTCCGGTCACGGCGATGGAATAGCGCGTCATGTCACTGTTGATCGTGACGTCACCGCTCCCGCGCTCGAAATCGATGCCGGACGTGCCCGTAGCCGGCGTGATCTTGGTCGTCAGCGAATTGACGTTGAGCGTATCGACCGTGGCTTGATTGAAGTCAGCAGCGCCGATCCCGCCGGATTGATCGCCGGTACAGGTGGCGGTGGTTCCGACCGCGGTGCAGGCGCCCGGTCCGGCTTGCGCCGGCTGCAGCGCCATCAGCCCGAGCGCGCCGTTTGCCGCCGTGCCCAGCAGCGCCGCGCGCAAGCGGCGGCGCATTCCATTCCGCATCATGTCCGTTCATTGCCAATCGTGTCGCTGAACGACTTCTAGCGGACCCCGGCGCCTGACAATGTGCCGCCCGTCTCAAGCGCAAAAATTTCGCGACGCCTGTTCGGCTATCGCGAGACCGCGACGATCCGCGCGCGTGTCGCAGCGCGGCTTCGATCCGGCTTCGTGGCTCGGCGGGGAAGGAAAGCGGCCTTACGCCGCGGTCGCCGGCGGCAGCGCCAGCACCGAATAGATCGCCTGGGCATCGCGCGAGGCGCGGAGCTTCTTGGCGATGTCCTGGTCGCGGAGCAGGCGGGCGATGCGGGCGAGCGCCTTCAAATGATCGGCGCCGGCGCCTTCGGGGGCGAGCAGCAGGAAGACGAGGTCGACCGGCTGGCCGTCCATCGCCTCGAAATCGATCGGGCGATCGAGCCGGGCGAACAGGCCGAAGATCTTCTCGAGCTTGGGCAGCTTGCCGTGCGGAATGGCAACGCCATAGCCGACCGCGGTGGTGCCGAGCTTTTCGCGCTGGAGCAGCACCTCGAACACCGCGCGCTCGTTCTGTCCGGTCAGCTCAGCGGCCTTGGCCGCGAGTTCCTGGAGCGCCTGCTTCTTGCTGTTGACCTTCAATGCCGGGAGAATCGCCTCGGGCGCGACCAGATCGGTAATCGGCATGGAAGTGTTCCGAGGTGAATTAAACCGTCAGGTTCCGAATTGGCCGTCTCGATAGGTCGAGCCCGGCCGGCGTCAAGAAGGTGAAGCAGGAGGGGGACTTAGCCCAAGTCCCGTTACGTCCTGATGTGGGGCGCTTCTACTCCAACGC
This sequence comes from Bradyrhizobium sp. CCGUVB4N, assembly GCF_024199945.1. Classification (GTDB taxonomy): domain Bacteria; phylum Pseudomonadota; class Alphaproteobacteria; order Rhizobiales; family Xanthobacteraceae; genus Bradyrhizobium. The sequence goes on from NZ_JANADP010000001.1 coordinate 131,408, forward strand.
AATCCCGGTGCCAACTCCCGCGTGCGGCTTTGCCCCGGTCATTGTTAAGACCTGTGGTTGATACGGGGCTTCCTACCCCCCGGATTTGGTGCCCGGCGGGTCGATCCAGCCGACATTGCCGTCGGCGCGGCGGTAGATGATGTTCACCCGGCCCGAGGAGCCGTGCTGGAATACCAGGCAGGGTGCTCCGCTGAGGTCGAGTTCCATGACGGCTTCGCTGACCGACATCTGCCGCAGCGACGTCGTCGCCTCGGCGATGATCACGGGGCTGTAGCCGGTGACCTCGTCCTCGTCGTCGCCCTCCCCCGGCGCCTCCAGCACGTAAGCCGTCGCGTCCAGCGCGGCCAGCGCCGCGGAAGCGACGTGGGCCTTGCGGGCCGAACGGTCCTTGAGCCGGCTCTTGTAGCGCTTGAGCCGCTTCTCGATCATGATCAGCGCCTGGTCGGCGCTGGCATAGGCGTCCTGCGCGTTCGAATCGGCCTCCAGCGTTATTCCCGAATCGAGATGCAGCGCGCAATCGGTCCGGAAGCCGAAGCCGTCCTTGGACAGCGTGATGTGACCGGAATAATTGCCGTCGAAATATTTGCGCAGGACCTCTTCAGTCCGGTCGGTCACGCGGCCTCGCAGGGCCTCGCCGACGCTGACGCTCTTGCCCGAAATCCGAAGAGTCATGTGATGCCTCGCTTGGTTGCCCAGCTTGGATCGGTCGCGGTGGGGGATGAGAGTAGCGCGATTTCGCGCCAGCGCAATCAGGCCGGTTCGGTGTTGCGGGAGCGATCGGACATTGCCGTTGAAAGGACGTTACCAAGAGCGCTCTGCTTGTCGCGGCGGCGTTGCACCGAGGACGGAATGCGCATGGCTTCGCGGTACTTCGCGACCGTGCGGCGGGCAATATCAATGCCTGAAGCGCGCAAGCGTTCCACGATGGTATCATCAGACAGGATCGCGGACGGCTCCTCCGAATCGATCAGCTGCTTGATGTGGTGACGCACGGCTTCGGCGGAATGCGCCTCGCCGCCGTCGGCCGAGGCGATCGAGGCCGTAAAGAAATATTTCAATTCGAATGTGCCGCGATTCGTCGCCATGTATTTGTTGGCGGTGACGCGCGACACCGTGGATTCATGCATCTGGATGGCGTCGGCAACGGCCTTCAGATTGAGCGGCCGCAGATGCGCGACACCATGGGTGAAGAAGCCGTCCTGCTGGCGCACGATCTCGGTCGCAACTTTCAGGATGGTGCGGGCGCGCTGGTCGAGCGCGCGCACCAGCCAGGTCGCGTTCTGCAGCGCGTCCGAGAAATACGATTTGTCGCCGTCCTTGCCGATCTTCTTCGACAGCTCGGAATAGTAGGTCTGGTTGACCAGCACGCGCGGCAAGGTGTCGCTGTTGAGCTCGACATGCCAGCCGCCGTCCGGACCCGGGCGAACGTAGACGTCCGGCACCATGGTCTGGAGCCGCGCCGAGCCGAACTTCATGCCGGGCTTGGGATTGAGCCGCCTGATCTCGCCGATCATGTCGGCGATGTCCTCGTCGTCGACGCCGCAGAGCTTGCGGAGCGCGGCGATGTCGCGCTTGGCAAGCAGATCGAGATGCTCGACCAGCGCCTGCATCGCGGGATCGTAGCGGTCGAGCTCGCGGAGCTGGATCGCCAGGCATTCGCTCAAGCTGCGCGCGCAGACGCCGGGCGGATCGAATTTTTGCAGCACGGCAAGAACGTCCTCGACGTCCTTTTGCGTTGCGCCAAGCCGCTCGGCAGCCTGGCCGAGATCGGGCGGCAGATAGCCGGCCTCGTCGACGAGGTCGATCAGGTACTGCCCGATCATGCGCTGGGCCGCGCCGGTGAAGGCGACCGAGAGCTGCTCGGCAAGATGGTCGCTGAGCGTGGTTTCCGCCGCGACGAAGGCTTCGAGATTGTAGTCCTCGTCGCCGGAGGCGCCGCCGCCCCATTCGGTGTAGGTGGTCGGTGCGGCGTCCTGGGCGTTGCGCGCCGCCGCCTCGGCAGGCTCCTCGGAGAAGACGTTGTCCAGGCCCGTGTCCAGGGTCTGCTCGATCTCGGCGCGGGTGCCGAGATCCTTGCTCATCCATTCTTCCTGGCCGGGCTCGAAGGCGTTGCCGGTGCCGCCAAAGCCGTCATCGGCGCCATGACCGTCACCCTGGCTGCCTGAATCATCGCCATCGTGGTCGCTGAACTGGCCGGCCTCGGCCGGAGCCTCGCCGCCGGGGGCCTCGTCATTGGCCCGCTCCAGCAGGGGATTACGCTCGAGCTCCTCTTCCACGAAGGTCGTGAGATCGAGATTGGACAATTGCAGCAGCTTGATCGCCTGCATAAGCTGCGGCGTCATGACCAGCGACTGCGATTGCCGGAACTCTAATCTCTGCGTAAGCGCCATCTAACAAGAACCGTTCCCGAAAATTGGTCCGATTCTTGCTTATCTTAGTCCTGGCCCGATGTACACGCCTTGACGAAATGGAAAAAAGGGCTAGAGGCGGAATTCCTCGCCAAGGTAAAGGCGGCGCACATCCGGATCGGCGACGATCTCGTCCGGACTCCCCTCCGTCAGGATTTCACCGGCATAGACGATGTAGGCGCGGTCGGTGAGGCCGAGCGTCTCGCGCACATTGTGGTCGGTGATGAGCACGCCGATGCCGCGATTGGTGAGATGGCGGACGAGGTCCTGAATGTCGCCGACCGCAATCGGATCGATGCCGGCGAAGGGCTCGTCGAGCAGCATGTAGTTCGGACGCGTTGCGAGCGCGCGCGCGATCTCGACGCGGCGGCGCTCACCGCCCGACAGCGCGATCGAGGGCGATTTCCGCAGCCGCGTGATGTTGAATTCGTCGAGCAGGGAATCGAGCTGCTGCTCGCGCTTCTTGCGCGACGGCTCGACCACTTCGAGCACGGCGCGGATGTTCTGCTCGACGGTGAGGCCGCGGAAGATCGAGGCTTCCTGCGGCAGATAGCCGATGCCGAGCCGGGCGCGCTGATACATCGGCAGCTTGGTGACGTCGTGGCCGTCGAGCTCGATGGCGCCGCGATCGGCCTTGATCAGGCCGGTGATCATGTAGAACACGGTGGTCTTGCCGGCGCCGTTCGGACCGAGCAGGCCGACGGCTTCGCCGCGGCGCACATAGATGCTGACGCCGCGCACGACCTGGCGGCTGCCGAAACTCTTTTCCACGCTATGCACAGCCAGGAAGCCCGGCCGACGCAACAGCTGCGGCGCGCCCGTGCCGTTGGACTTTACGGCAGGCTTCGCGACGGGTCTGGCTTTGGGCGGTTGAGCGGCCGGCTGACGGGCCCGCGGCGGCGCCTCCACGCCATAGGGGTCCGGGGCCTGCATCGGCTGGTCACGGGCAATCGGCGGCGCGTCCCGCACCGGGCTCGCTACCAGGCCGCCGACGCTGTCACCGAGCGCGGTGATGTCCTGACGGGCAAATCCTGGCCGGCCGCGCTTGGCGGGGCGCCGACGGAACATGCTGAACAGATCGACCATCCCCGCCTTCTAGCCTTCCACGGATCCTGCGCGGTCATCGCGCGGTCTGCCATGCCGGCTTCTCGCTTCGCCGACGCAGCATGAATGTAGGGATGTCTCATGCCCAGTGAAACACGCCCGAAAAGCGGCGGACGCCGCTTCGAAAGCCCTGCCGCTAGATACAGTCTCGCCGGGCAAGCTTCAACCTCGGATCGGCCGCATCTCAGCCAAGTCGTTGAAGTTACGTTCGGAATTTACTTTTGTTTACCTGAACCGGGCAATTGCATTGGCGCGCCCGCGCCAGGCGCGACGGGCGTTCCGCATTTGCCGTTCGCGCCGCCCTGGGTCTGGATGAACAGACCCTGGACCTTGCCGCTGTCGGATTCCACCCGGGAGACACCGGTGGTCATGTCGACCATCAGGCGGTCGCCGCGCAGCACGTTCTGGCACTGCGTCAGCACCACGCCGCCGAGCATGGTGATGAGGTTGGTCTTGGTGTCGAACACCGCGGTCTCGCCGGTCACCACCTGGTCCTTCTGGGTGACGACGACATTGCCGCGCGCTTCCAGCCGCTTGATCGAGGAGGCGCCGCCAGGCCCAGGTGTCGCCGATTGCATCGGCGCTCCCGCTCCCGTCCCCGTCCCCGTTCCCGCTCCTGTCCCCTTGGCCGCCGCCTTGGCCCCCTTGGCCGGCTCAGCCGGCGGCGCGGCCTGCTTGTCGCCAGAGGATTCGTAGAACACCACCAGCGTCTTCGAGGTCATGGTGGTGTCGCCCTGCACGACCTTCACATTGCCGGAGAAGGTCGCTTCCTTCTTCTTGTCGCGCATCTCGAGCGAGGCGGCCTCGATCTGGATCGGCTGGTCGCGGTTCTGCGAAAAGCCCTGCATCGCGTTGGGCACGCCTTGCATGGTGCTTTGCGCGACGGCGGCACCGGTCGCGACCAGCGCAGCGCCGCCAAGCACCAGCGCTGCGACGATGGCGCGACGCTTACTGTCGTTGCGCGGAAAAAAATGAGCCATGAAAATCACTTTGAGTTCGCAGATTTGTTCTTGGACTTCGCAGGCGGAGGCACAGGCGCCGGCGCGGGCTGCTCGACCGGCGCGGGCGCAGCGTCATCCGTGCTGATCTTGTCCAGATGCATCACGACATTGCCTTCGAAGCGGATGACGTCGCCGCCCTCGGTGATGCGCAAGCGATCGGCAGTGAGCGTGCCGTTGGTCAGCTTGACGTCGACATGATCGTCCGAGGACACCGTGCCCTTGTTCATGTCGACGAAAGCGGAGTTCAGCCGCGCCTCATAGCCCGTCGAAGTGCGCAGGAAGATGTCCTTGTGCAGGTCGAGCTGCTGCTGCTTGTTGTCGAAGCGGCCGGTGCGGGCATCGAGCAGCAGGGTCGACTGGTCTTCCATCAGCACCTTCGCCTTGAGGTCATTGAGATCGACATGGTCGGGGTCGGTGATGTCCTGTGTCGCGGTCTTGGCCCAGAGCTCGTAGGGCCGCTGGTCCGGCGTGAAGCCGGACAGATGCGGCGATTCCATCGTGATCTTGGTGCCCGTCACCACCAAGTTTCCGGAATCGACCTTCACCGGGATCATGGTGAAGGGGTTGAGGAAGGTGGAGACCGCGACGATCGAGGCCATGGAGAGAACCACGGTCACCGGCACGGCGATGCGCAGAATCCGCACCAGGCGGCTGTGGCGCGCCGCGCTGGCAAACTTCGCCGCAAGCGCGGCGTCGTAGGTGGAAAACTGGGCCGAGTTCACCGCTGCTCCAGAGAGTCGCTCGCCTTCCGGTCCGAGAGGCGCGCCATTGTACCCGGCATCGCCACGATATGCAGCCTGCGACAGGCCGGACGAAAGTGTCCGAAACGGGGCGGCAGCCCGAACCTAGCCGCGGCCAGAGGGCTCAGGAATGCGCGAAAATGTCCTCTTCCTCCCAGCCCTGGAGGTCGAGCAGGGCGCGGGTCGGCAGGAAGTCGAAACAGGCTTTGGCCAGCGCGGTGCGGCCCTCCCGGACCAGCATGGCGTCGAGCCGCTCACGCAGGGCGTGCAGGTGCAGCACGTCGGAGGCGGCGTAGGCGAGCTGCGGCTCGGTCAGGCTGTCGGAACCCCAGTCGCTGGATTGCTGCTGCTTGGAGAGGTCGACATTGAGCACCTCGCGGACAAGGTCCTTGAGGCCATGGCGGTCGGTATAGGTGCGGGTCAGGCGGGAGGCGATCTTGGTGCAGTAGATCGGCCCGGTCATCACGCCGAAGCTCTGGTACAGCACCGCGACGTCGAACCGCGCAAAATGGAAGATCTTCGTGATGGCGGGATTGGCCAGCAGGGCCTTCAGGTTCGGCGCATCGGTGTGGCCCTTGGGGATCTGCACCACGTCGGCGCTGCCGTCGCCGGGCGAGAGCTGGACCACGCAGAGACGGTCGCGGTGGGGGTTCAACCCCATCGTCTCGGTGTCGATCGCCACCGCGCCGGTGTAGCGGGAGAGATCAGGCAGGTCACCGCGATGCAGGCGTACGGTCATGGCGTTTCAAACCCTTTGGTCGAATCGGTCGCGTCGATATCGTCAGCAAATTGGATAGCCCGCGATGTATCCACTGCCGGAGGCCTGCGCAAGCGCGGATAGCACCCGCTCAGATCGCCGCCAGCATGATGCAGACCATCGCCGCCACCGTGGTGCGGCTGGCGCCGTCCCGGAAGGCGTAGATGATGGGATCGTCGGGCATCTCGCGGCGATGCGCGATCATCAGGGCGCGGCCGAACCAGTAGAGCAACAGGGGCGCGAGCAGCCAGAGCATCCAGGGACGGCTATAGAGCGGCGTCACCGCGGAGGACGAGACGTAGAGCGCGAACACGGTGACGGCATTCATGGCGCTCGCCGCGGCCATGGCGGCGATGATTTGCAGATCGGTGATGCGGTAGTCGCGGTTGGACGGATCAGAGAGCCCTGCGCCCTCGCGCATGCTGAGTTCACTAAAACGCTTGATCAGCGCGAGCGAGGTGAACACGAACAGCGAGAACACCATCAGCCATTCCGACAGCATGACGCCGGCCGCGACTGCGCCCGCGCCGATGCGCAAGGAGTAGAGGCCGGCAAGCGTGACGACGTCGACCAGCATCTTGCGCTTGAGCACGAGCGAATAGGCGATGGTGGTGGCGAGATAGGCGGCGAGCACGCCGAGGAAAGTGACGGAAATGCAGAGGCTGGCGGCGACGGCGAAAGCCCACAACACGGGGATGGCGGTGAGCGCGGAGGAGATCGGCAAGTCGCCTGCCGCGAGCGCGCGATGGCGCTTGGTCGGATGCTGGCGGTCGGCGGCGAGGTCGAGCAGATCGTTCATCAGATAGGCGCCCGACGCACAGGCCGAGAACGCCAGGAACGCCAGCAGCGTCGAGCCGAGCGTGGCCAGATTGAGCTGATGCGCGGTGATGACGGGCACGAACACCAGCGTGTTCTTGGCGTATTGATAGATTCGCAGCGCCTTGGCCCAGATCTTCAGGCTGGCGCGGTGGCTGCTTCGGTGTGCGATACGCTCGATCGACGCGCGATCGAACGGCAGATGATCGCCCACGGCGAGATCGGCCGGCGTCACGACGCCGTCAAAGCCGAGATGCGCGGCGATGCCGGCGGCATGATCGGCGAAGCGGCCCGCGACCAGAAAAATCCGCTCGCCCCGCGCCCGCGCCACCAGCGCCTGGTTCAGCACGTCGGCATCATAGGGAAGGTGGGCGTAGTCGAGCTCGGCGCGTGCCAGAATATCCGTGAGCGCCGCCATGCCGGCGCGTCCGCCGGCGCCGAAGCGGGCCAGCATGCGCGCAGGCGCGGAGAACAGCGCCTCCATCAGCAGCTCCGAGCGCAGCAGCGCGCCCTCGAGATCGATGACGAGGGTCCGGGCAGGCGCGATCGTCGCCTGCGGCGCGGCCTCGCTCCGATCGTACTTCCTGACGGGCTGCTCCATCCGAAAACGCTCTGACTGACTGCAACACGACCGGCCCAGGGGTTGGGGAGGCCGGGAGCAGGAAAATGGACGGCCGCGAGCCTAGGGAGCATTCGCTAAGGGCGGCTTAATTCGGCTGTCGAAGGGGCCGACGCCGGCCTGTTGCAAGGATCCCACAATCCGGCGCGCGCTTGATATACCAGCGGAACCTGGGCCCCGCGCCCGTGGAAATCGCCTCCAACCACCCTATGTGAGGCCAGCCCCTCAGCACACATCAGGTGTCATGACAGACCAGACGCTCGCCGCGCCGATCGACGATCAGCAGGAACGCCAGCGCGGCTTTACGCGCTACCAGTCACTCCTGGTGGCGCTGCTCGCCTTCGCCCAGTTCACCATCATCCTCGACTTCATCATCATGTCGCCGCTCGGCGCCATCCTGATGCCCTCGCTCAACATCACGACCTCGCAATTCGGCGTCGCGGTGTCGGCCTATGCGTTCAGCGCCGGATTTTCCGGCATTCTCGCCGCCGGCTTTGCCGACCGGTTCGACCGCAAGCGGCTGCTGCTGTTCTTCTATACCGGCTTCACGCTCGGCACCGCGCTCTGCGCCGTCGCACAGACCTACGAGGTGCTGCTGCTCGGCCGGATCGTGACCGGATTGTTCGGCGGCGTGATCGGTTCGATCGTGCTCGCCATCGTCACCGATCTGTTTTCCCTGCAGCTGCGCGGCCGCGTCATGGGATTCATCCAGACGGCGTTCGCCGCGAGCCAGGTGCTCGGCATTCCGGCCGGCCTGTTTCTCGCCAATCACTGGAACTGGCATGTCTGCTTCATTGCGATCGTCGGCCTGTCGATCCTCGCAATTGCCATCATCGCCTTCGCCATGGAGCCGGTCGATGCGCATCTGAAGCTGAAGCAGGACAGGAATCCGTTCCATCATCTGCTCGCGACCGTGTTCGAGCCGCGTTACACGCTGGCCTTCGCGGTGACGACATTGCTGGCGACCGGCGGCTACATGCTGATGCCGTTCTCCAGCGCGTTCACCGTGAACAATATCGGCATCGACATGGCGCATCTGCCGACGATCTATCTCGTCTCCGGCCTGTTCAGCATCATCACGGGACCGCTGGTCGGCAGGGCGAGCGATGCGTTCGGCAAGTACCCGACCTTCGTGTTCGGCTGCGCGATGACCGTCCTGATGGTGCTGATCTACACCCATCTCGGCCACGTCTCGCTCACGACGGCCATCGCCGTCAACGTACTGCTGTTCGTCGGCATCTTCTCGCGCATGATCCCGTCGCAGGCGCTGATCTCGGCGATCCCCGACCAGAGCCAGCGCGGCTCGTTCAGCGCGATCAGCGCATCGCTTCAGCAGCTCTCCGGCGGGCTCGGCTCGGTGCTTGCGGCCGCGATCATCTCGCAACAACCCGACGGCTCGCTGCTGCATTTCGAGCGGATCGGCTATGTCGTGGTCACGACGACGATCATCACGCTGGTCGCGATGTATTTCGTGCAGAAAGGGGTAGCGGAGCGGGCGGGCAAGCGGGTGGTTTGAGGGGCGCCTCGCTCCCCCAAAGGACCCTCGCGGCGGCGATCCCGGGATCGCCGTCCAGCTAGCTTCAAAGATCGGAAGCAGCTCTATTTGGGGACCAAATCCCGCAAAATGGTGCCCAGGAAAGGACTCGAACCTTCACGGCCGTTAAGCCACTGGCACCTGAAGCCAGCGCGTCTACCAATTCCACCACCTGGGCATGCCGTTTGGGGCACGGAGGCGGTTACTACGGTTCGGTGACGCCGTTGTCAATTCATGGTTCGGGATGCGGATTGCGCATTGCAAACCGGCCCGATACAAGCCTGATAACACGCACTCTTCCCGCAGGATCTGACCCATGGCATCGAATCTGGAAACTCTCGTCACGGTTTTCGGCGGCTCGGGGTTTCTGGGCCGGAATGTCGTCCGCGCACTGTGCCGGCGGGATTACCGGGTCCGGGTCGCGGTGCGGCGGCCGGAACTAGCCGGATACCTCCAGCCCTCGGGCAAGGTCGGCCAGGTCCACACCATCCAGGCCAATCTGCGCTATCCGGCGTCGGTCGAGGCGGCGGTGCGTGATTCGCACATCGTCATCAATCTGGTCGGCATCCTCACCGAGGGCGGCGCCCAGACCTTCGACGCGGTCCAGGCCAAGGGCGCCGAGACCGTCGCCAAGGCGGCAGCGGCTGCCGGCGCCAGCCTGATCCATGTCTCGGCGATCGGCGCCGACGCCGAATCACCCTCGCGCTATGCCAAGGCCAAGGCGGCCGGCGAAGCCGCGGTCCTGGCCGCGGTGCCGTCGGCCACGATCTTCCGCCCCTCCGTGATGTTCGGCCCCGAGGACCAGTTCACCAACCGCTTCGCCTCGCTGGCGCGGCTGTCGCCGGTGCTGCCGCTGATCGGCGGCGAAACCAGGATGCAGCCGGTCTATGTCGGCGACGTCGCCACCGCGATCGCGGATGCCGTCGACGGCAAGGCCAAGGCCGGCGCGACCTACGAGCTCGGCGGGCCGGAAGTGCTGACCATGCGCGAGATCATCGAGACCATCGTCGGCATCGCCGATCGCAAGCCGATGCTGGTGCCGCTGTCCTTCGGGCTCGCCCGGCTCAAGGCCAATTTCCTGCAATTCGCGCCGGGCGCGATGAAGCTGACGCCGGACCAGGTGACGCTGCTCGAGCGCGACAATGTCGTGTCGGATGCGGCGAAGGCCGCCGGGCTGACGCTGGAAGGCCTCGGCATCACGGCCGATTCGCTGGAAGCGATCGCTCCGCAATATCTGTGGCGTTTCCGCCCGCAGGGCCAGTTCCAGCGCAAGAACGCGTGAGGGCTTCTTGCTTAACCTCGCCCCGCTTGCGGGGAGAGGTCGGATCGCCCCCGGCGATGCGAAGCATCGTCCGGCGCGATCCGGGTGAGGGGGTACAGGTCTCTCGACGATTTCCCGTGCGGAGAGAGGCCCCTCACCCCAACCCTCTCCCCGTAAGAACGGGGCGAGGGAGCGCAGCGTCAATACGGCGAGATCTCAAAACTTCAGCTTCTTGAAAACCGCCTCAGGCAGCGTCTTGATGATGAGCATCACGAGACGCCATCTGCCGCTGACATAGACGACGTCGGTCTTCTTCTCGACCGCGTTGAGGATCGCATCGCCAACCACAGGCGCGTCGACGGTGAGCGGGCCGATCAGCTTCATGCCTTCGGTCATCTTGGTGCGGACGAAACCGGGCTTCACGGTAATGACATGGACACCGCCGCGGCTGGCGCGGGCGCGCAGCCCGGACAGGAAGGCGGAGAAGCCGGCTTTCGCCGAGCCGTAGACATAGTTCGAGGCGCGGCCGCGATCGCCGGCGACCGACGACACGCCGACGATCGTGCCATTGCCGCGGCCTAAAAACTTCTCGGCGAACAGGCCGAGGATCAGCGACGGGCCCTCGTAGTTCGAGCGCATGATGGTGGTGGCGTGCGCGAGATCGCTCTCGGCGTTCGGCTGCACGCCCAGCAGGCCGATGATCGAGACGACGACATCGGGCAGCGCCGGAAGGCCTGCGACAAAGCCATCGAACGAGGCGGTGTCGAGCACGTCGAAGACCAGCGTGCTCGCTTCAATATTGTAGCGCGCGCGCAGATCGGCGGCATCAGGCTCGAGCGCGGCGGCATCGCGGCCTGCGAGGCCGACATCGTAGCCCGCCTTGGCAAAGGCGCGTGCCGCGGCGCGGCCGATATCGGAGGAGCCACCGAGTACCAGAACGGTCTTGCGTGACGTCACGGTTCAAACCTCATCGAACAGGCGTTGTGAAAGTTTCGAGCGGATGTTTTGGGCGGGATCGAGCGATTTGCGAATCGCGTTGAACCGCGCCAGCGCGGGGTAACCGGCCTCGAACGTCGCACGCGACTGGCGCGCATCCTTGGCGAGATAAAGCCGCCCGCCGGCAGCGACGACGAGGCGGTCGATCTCGTCGAGGAAATTCAGGATGTCGCCCTTCACCGGGAAATCCAGCGCCAGCGTGTAGCCGGGCAGCGGAAACGACAACAGGCCGTCGCCATGGCCGAGCTTCTTCAGCACCGCCAGGAACGAGGCATCGCCGCGCTTCGCAACACGATCGAGGATATCACCGAGCACGGCGCGTGCACTGGCTTGCGGAATCACGCATTGATGCTGGAGGAAGCCGCGCCGCCCATAGATGCGATTCCAGTCGGCAATGCTGTCGAGCGGAAAGAAATACGGATAGAGCGAGACCACATGGTCGCCGCCGGCCCGCCTTGCGCCCATGCGGTAATAGAGCTCGTTGAAGGCGCGGATGCTGATGCGATTGAGCGTCATCGACGGCAGATCGATCGGCACCGCGAGCCCGGGATTTTTACCCACGGGAAAGCGATCGGCGCCCTCGGCAAGCTCGCTGGCCGCTGCATGCTCGCCGAGATAGATCAGCGAACGGCCGAGATCGTTGCCGCGCGCCACGCAATCGATCCACGCCACCGAATATGTCGCGGAGTCACCGGCCTCGAGCGCGCGCATCGCGGCATCGAGATCGGACGCCGAAATCACGCGCTCGCGGATCCAGCCGGTCTCGACCGGGCGCAGTCGCATCGTGGCTTCGAGGATGATTCCGGTGAGGCCCATGCCGCCGACGGTCGCGAAGAAGGCATCCGAATTCTGCTCGCGCGAGATCTCGATGGTCTCGCCCTGCCCGGTGCGGAGCAGGATGCTGTCGACATAGCGGCCGAAACCGCCCTCGCCATGATGGTTCTTGCCGTGCACGTCGGCAGCGATGGCGCCGCCGACCGAGACGAACCGCGTGCCCGGCACCACGAACGGCAGGAAGCCGCGCGGGCCAAAGGTATCGATCAGGTCGGACAGCAGCACACCGGCTTCCAGGCGGATGCGGCCAGTTGCCGGATCGAACGACCTGACCCGGTCGAACCCGGTCATCCCGATCGTCCTGACGGCACCGATCGCGGCATCGCCATAGGCGCGGCCGTTGCCGCGCGCCACGGAACCGGTCACCACGGCTTCGCCCACGGCCTCGAACGACCGCGGCCGCAGCACTTCGCTATCGACGACCGGGAAGCGTCCCCAGCCGCTGACGAGGGTCATCGTTCAGCTCCGCCCGCGGGCCATCCCGCTCGGGGACCTGCCTAGCGGGCAAAAGCTGATATTGCGTTGAGGTGCGTCAGCGAGTTTGCGGCAGTTGGTACCGCTTCCCACCTCTCCCCAGCGGGGAGAGGTCGGATTGCTTTGGCGCGCCATTGCGCGCCTGAGCAATCCGGGTGAGGGGCCGCGGCACCCAGCGAGACCAGACCCCCTCACCCGGATCGCATCTAGCGATGCGACCCGACCTCTCCCTACGGGAGAGGTAAAACGGAGCGCGCCATCCGGGCTACGGGCCCTAAGCTTAATGCCCCAGCGCCAGTGCGATCAGGCCGAGCGTGCCGACGACGACGCGCCACCAGGCGAACACCGTGAAACCATGCCGGGTGACGTATCCGAGGAACGCCTTCACCACGATGATCGCGGTGATGAACGACACCACGAAGCCGATCGCGACGATGCCCATGTGGTCCATCGTCATCTCGGAGCGGTTCTTGTAGAAATCGTAGGCGAACGCGCCGATCATGGTGGGGATGGCGAGGAAGAACGAGAACTCCGCCGCCGCACGCTTGTCCGCGCCCAGGAACATCGCGGCGACGATGCTGGCACCGGAGCGCGACACGCCCGGGATCATCGCGATGCACTGCGCGATGCCGATATAGAGATACATCAGCAGCGGAAACTTGGTGGCGTCATGCTCGCGCGCCTTGAGCTCGAGCCGATCGACCCACAACAGGATGGCGCCGCCGACGATCAGCGAGAAGCAAACGACCCAGGGATTGAACAGCAGGCTCTTGATGTATTTGCCGGCGACGAGGCCGACGATCACAGCAGGCAGGAACGCCACCAGCACGCCGATCACGAAGCGGCGCGCATAGGCATCGCCCGTAAACATACCGATCGCGACGTCCCACAATTTCTTGAAATACAGCACGACGATCGCGAGGATCGCGCCGAGCTGGATCAGGACGGTAAACGAATCCCAGAAGGCGCCCTCGCCAAGGCCGAAGAAGCGCTCCGCAAGCAGCAGGTGGCCGGTCGAGGACACGGGAAGGAACTCGGTCACACCCTCGATGATGCCGAGGATCACTGCCCGTATTGTATCTGACATATTTACGGTCCATTTCCGCTGGAAAAGCGGGGCTCTTCTCGCCTATTCGTCCCTCGCTCGCAATCGCAAAATGCGCTAACGCGCCCTTGCCTCGCGGTTTTGAGGAACTAGTGTGGCGCCGCACAAACATTGATGGATTCTTAAGCACCATCAAATAGTCAAAGGGTTCATGTTTACGCTGTTTCATCATCCGTTCTGTCCGCATTCGCGTTTCATCCGCCTGATCGCGGGCGAATACGGGCTCGAACTGAAGCTGACCGAGGAGCGCAGCTGGGAACGGCGCGAGGCATTTCTGCTGCTCAATGCGGCCGGCACGACGCCGGTGCTGGTGGACGACGAACAGCCGCCGATCCCCGGCGCGGCCATTATTGCCGAGTATCTCGATGAGGCCTATGGCGCCGAGATGGGCCCCAAGCGCCTGATGCCGGAGACGATCGCCGAGCGCGTCGAGGTGCGCCGGCTGATGGCCTGGTTCAACGAAAAATTCTTCGAGGAAGTCTCCCATCCGCTCGTCACCGAGCGCATCTACAAGCGCTTCATGAGCGAGGAGAATGGCGGCGGGCCGCCCTCGCCCGACGTGATGCGCGCCGCCAAGGCCAACGTGCGCTATCATCTCGCCTATATCGGCTGGCTGGCGCAGACGCGTAACTTCCTCGCCGGCGACCGGCTCAGCTACGCGGATCTCGCCGCCGCGGCGCATCTCTCGGCGATCGACTATCTGGGCGACGTGCCATGGAGCGAGGACGACGCAGCAAAGGCGTGGTACGCGCGGGTGAAGTCCCGCCCGTCGTTCCGTCCGCTGCTGAGCGAATGGCTGGCGGGCGTGCCGGCGTCGCGGACCTACGTGGACCTGGATTTCTGAACTCCGATCCGACTGAACTGAAGGCGGCGCTGGCGCGCGAGGCGCGCGCGCTCGGCTTCGACTGCATCGGCATCACCGAGCCGGGCACGATCGAGAACGCCGGAAAACATTTCCTCGAATTCATCGCCTCCGGGGGCCATGGCGACATGGACTGGCTCGCGAGCCAGCCCGAGCGCCGGGTCGATCCGCGCGGGCTGTGGGCTGACGTGCGCAGCGTGATCATGCTCGGTGTCAATTACGGCCCCGACTCTGATCCGCTGAAAATCCTAGAGCAGCGCACGCGCGCCGCGATCTCGGTCTATGCGCAGGGCGACGACTATCACGACCTCATCAAGAAGCGGCTGAAGGCGCTGGCGCGCTGGCTGGTCGCGACCGCGCCGTCGGAGGTGAAGGTGTTCGTCGACACCGCGGCGGTGATGGAGAAGCCGCTGGCGCAAGCCGCCCATCTCGGCTGGCAGGGCAAGCACACCAATCTGGTCTCGCGCAAATTCGGTTCGTGGCTGTTTCTCGGCGCGATCTACACCACGCTCGACCTGCCGCGCGACGATGCCGAGATCGATCATTGCGGCTCGTGCCAGGCCTGCCTCGACATCTGCCCGACATCGGCGTTCCCCGCGCCCTACAAGCTCGATGCGCGGCGCTGCATCTCCTATCTCACCATCGAGAACAAGGGACCGATCCCGCACGAGTTTCGCAAGAGCATCGGCAACCGCATCTATGGCTGCGATGACTGTCTCGCCGCGTGCCCCTGGAACAAGTTTGCGCAGGAGGGACGTGAAGCAAAACTCTCTGCACGCGACGAGCTGCGTGCACCCGGTCTTGCTGAACTTTCCCAGCTCGACGACGCCGCGTTTCGCGCGCTGTTCACGAAGTCGCCGGTGAAGCGCATCGGCCGCGATCGCTTTTTGCGCAACGTGCTGATCGCGATCGGCAACTCCGGCGACGCGGCGCTGGCCGAAGAGGCGCGGCGATTGCTCGGTGATGCGAGCCCGCTGGTGCGTGGGGCTGCAGTGTGGGCGCTGGGGCAGTTGGTGGCGCAGGATGAATTTGACGCAACGAAGTCGGCCGCGTTGAGCAAGGAGCCCGACGACAGCGTGCGTGAGGAGTGGCGCGCCGCAGGTGCTAGCTGACCCTCATCCTGAGGAGCGCGCGTGCGCGCGTCTCGAAGGATAGAGGCCGAGATGCAGCAGCGGGGGCCTGCATCCTTCGAGACGGCGCTTCGCGCCTCCTCAGGATGAGGATCGGAGAGCTTGATTTCCCCGCGCATTCCCGCAAAGTCGCGCATCATGACAACAAACATGCCTTTCTTCACCCGCGACGGCGATACATTCCATCCGACGGAAGTGGCCAATGGCCCCTGGGATCCGAAATCGCTGCACGGGCGCGTCATCATCGGCCTGCTCGGCTTTGCCATCGAGGAGCGCCATTCCGGGCCTGAATTCGTGCCGGCGCGGTTGACCGTCGATATGTACAAGTTGCCGACCATCGACAAACCGATCGAGGTCAAGACGCGACTGGTGCGTGACGGCCTGCGCATCCGCGTGGTCGAGGCGGAATTCTTTTCCGGCGGCGTCAGCATGGCGCGGGCCTCGTGCCAGCTGTTGCGCAAAACGCAAAATCCCGACGGCAATGTCTGGTCGCCGCCGAACTGGGACGTGCCGAAGCCATCGGACATTCCAAAGCCGACCGATCCCAGGCTCGGCATGAACGGCAAATGGACGACGCGGCCGATCGTCGGTCACATGGGTTCGCTGGGTGCGCGCCGGCTCTGGATGAGCGAGGTGCGCGAGCTCGTTGCTGGCGTGCCGATGACGCCGTTCGTCCATGTCGCCACCGGCGCCGATTTCGCGAGCCCGTTCGCCAATGCCGGCGACAAGGGGCTCGGCTACATCAACAGCGACGTGACGATCTATCTGCATCGCCTGCCGGTGACGAACTGGATCGGCTTCGACGTGGTCAACCACCAGGCCACCGAAGGTGTCGCGATCGGCGAATGCTGGCTCTATGACGAACAGGGCCCGATCGGCACCGCGACGGTGGCCGCACTGGCGCAGCGCAAGCCGATGGCGAAGCCACCGCCGCCGTAGTTCGGAACAACAGACATCCGCGACTCGCTCCGCTGCGCTCCCTCCCCCGCAAGGGGGGAGGGAATGAGAGAGCGGTGCATCACGCCAGATGCCGCTTCATCTCGTCCCGCGCCTTCAGCTCTGCGCCCTGCTTGCCGACGATCTTGGCAATCCGCTCCGGCGCGAATTTCAGATCGACGAACGCCGGCGCGGTGTTGGCGACCTCGTGATAGCTGACGATCTTGCCGTCGCGCAGCGTCATGATCGCGACGCCTTCGAACATCGCACGCGCGCCGCCTGCTTCCGGCAGGGTTGATTTGTAGCTGAAGGTGTAGCGCGCATAGAGCGTGGTGCCGTTGCTGACGGGATCATGCATGTCCCAGCGGAAATCCATCGCCGTGCGATAGAAGAAATCATCGACCATCGCGGCGATCTTTTCGCGGCCCGCAAATGCGCCGTAGAACACGTCGTGATAGACGCCGTCCTCGGTGAACAGGTCTGCAAAGGCGCGACCGTTGCGTTGTTCGACCGCATCGCAGAAGGCGCGCAGCATGGCGGCGGTGGTCATGGGCGTTTCTCCCTTTCCATTCTCTGTCATGCCCCGGCTTGACCGGGGCATCCAGTACGCCGAGGCTTATCGGCTCTATCGCTGCTGCCTCTGGAGTACTGGATCGCCCGATCAAGTCGGGCGATGACACCGAGTGCTTGGCTGCACTTCACCCGATCTCCGCCACCGCGGCAAGAATGCGCGCGATGTCCTGCGGGCGCGACAGGCGGTGATCGCCGTCCTGGATCATGGTCAACACGACATCGTCGGCCGGCAGGCGATGCGTCAGCGCGAACGCATGCTGCCACGGCACGTCAGGATCCTGGGCGCCTTGCAGGATGCGGACGGGACAACCGAGATCGATCGCGCTGCCGAGCACGAGATGGTTGCGTCCCTCCTCGATCAGCTTGCGCGTGATCGGATAGGGCGTGCCGTCACCATATTCGGACGGCCGCAGCCAAAACCCCTTGGTCTCGATCTCCTTCTTCACCTCGGGCGAAAAATTCTTCCACATCAGCTCTTCCGTGAAGTCGGGCGCCGGCGCGATCAGCACCAGGCCGGCGAGCGAGGCCTTTCCCGAGCGCTTCCTGATCTCGCGCGCGAGCAGCAGCGCCATCCAGCCGCCCATGGAGGAACCGATCAGGATTTGCGGACCGGTGCAGAATCGCTCGAACACGGCGACGCTGTCCTCGAGCCAGCTTCCGATGGTTCCGTCGGCGAAATCGCCGCTGGATTCACCATGGCCGGAATAGTCGAACCGGACCGCGGCGCGGCCATGCTCGCCGGCCCAGCCGTCAAGCGCCACCGCCTTGCCGCCCTGCATGTCCGACTTGAAGCCGCCGAGCCAGACCACGCCGGGCCCTTGTCCGGCGCGGCGGCGCACCGCGATCCGGCGCGCCGAGGGCCCCTCGCCCACATCGATAAAATCAAGCACGGCATCTGGAATTGCTGGAGTCATGGAACGTTTACTCTGGCTGTGGGGTTTGAGCTGTCCGGGCGCATTCCGCGAAACAACCCTATATTGGTATTGTCCCTTTGGGACGCTTGCGGAACAGGTGCAAGGTGTCTATGTCGAGCACCGTGTCGATGGGCGTGACCAAAATGCCTCGCATTTGAGGGTTTTTCGCTCCCTGCAGGAGCGAGTTGCTTGCCCGCAAACGCATCTTCCTGCAAAATAGCCGCTTCCTTTCACAACTTTGGAGAACTACCCATTCGCCGTCCCAATAGAGCCCCGGCGCCTGCCGCCAAAGACGGGCCGCGCATCAATGATGATATTCGCAATGCGCAGATCCAGCTGATCGATCAGACCGGTGACAACAAAGGCACCGTCGAGACGATGCTTGCCATCAAGATGGCCCAGGAAGCCGGCATGGATCTGGTCGAGATTTCGCCAAATGTCAGCCCTCCCGTCTGCAAGATCATGGACTACGGGAAGTATAAGTATTCCGCCCAGAAGAAAGCCGCCGAAGCCCGCAAGCGTCAGAAGACCGTCGAGATCAAGGAGATCAAGCTCCGCCCGATGATCGACGATCACGATTATGACGTGAAGATGCGCGCGATGCTGCGGTTCTTCGAGGAGGGCGACAAGGTCAAGATCACCCTGCGCTATCGCGGCCGCGAAATGGCGCACCAGGAGATCGGCACCAAGCTGCTGGACAAGATCAAGACCGACGTCGCCGAGCTCGCCAAGGTCGAGCAGGACGCCCGGTTCGAGGGCCGTCAGGTCGTCATGGTCCTGGCGCCGCGCTGAGCGCAGCTCTTCAGGACTGAGAGTTCAACGGCCCGTCCGGATCCCCGGCGGGCCGTTTTGTTGTCAGGTCCGCGTCGCCTGCCACGTGCCGCTGCACTGGTCTCCGGAAATGATGCCCCTCCAGGAGCCTGCCCCCGCCGCACCGCCGAGTCGACCGCCGCCGGCGGCGTGCGAGGCGCCGACCGACACCTGGACCGCAACGGCGCCGCCACGATTGACCGTGCCGGACACCCGGCCGCCGCCGGCCGACGACACCCGGCTCCCGGTGACGGTGAAGGGGACGCTGTAGCCCGAGCTGCAATTGCCGCGGGTGGTGGCGAAAGTGACATTCCAGACACCGTCATAGCTGCGGATGCGGGCATCGGCCGTCGACGGAACGGCGGCAGCAGCAAGCACGGCGAGCAGCGCCAGATGGCGCGGACGGGCGACGACAGACAAAAGCGATTGGGAAAAATGGGCCATTTTGGTCCTGCTCGAGCCACACGACTTGGACAAGGATGTAGTAACTCCGAATAGTCGGCGCCCGGGTTCGGGCGGTTCATCGTTGCCAATTCGCCCGTTCTCTGTCATAAGCCCGGCCTTCATCGCCCGGCTGATTAAGGGCTGCCGTGGCGGTGTTTCGTGCGGGTTTCGCGCTTGTTCGTAAAACCTGAGCACAATCAACGCTCTAACGAGCATTTTTGACGGCCAGCCGCCTTCGCGGGCGGAACTCTGTGGCCATTAGGAGAGCCAAATGCCCAAGCTGAAGACCAAATCGGGCGCTAAAAAGCGCTTCAAGGTGACTGCCACCGGCAAAGTGATGTTCGCCCATCGCGGCAAGCGTCACGGCATGATCAAGCGGACGAAGAAGCAGATCCGTCAGCTCCGCGGCACATCCGTGCTGTTCAAGACCGACGGCGACAACGTCAAGAAGTACTTCTTGCCGAACGCCTGATCGCGTCCAGCGATCGTCGAAGATCATTGCCATCCGCGCCGCGCCTTTCGCGGCGATCCCAAACCGAAGTCATCTCTGAAGGATTTTTGTCATGTCTCGCGTCAAACGCGGTGTGACCGCTCACGCCAAGCACAAGAAAGTCTACAAGGCCGCCAAGGGCTTCTACGGCCGCCGCAAGAACACCATCCGCGCCGCCAAGCCGGCCGTGGAGAAGGCCCAGCAGTACGCGTTCCGTGATCGCAAGCGCAAGAAGCGCACCTTCCGCGCGCTCTGGATCCAGCGTCTCAACGCTGCCGTCCGTCCGTTCGGCCTGACCTACAGCCGATTTATCGACGGTCTCGCCAAGTCGGGCATCACCGTGGACCGCAAGGTGCTGTCGGATCTCGCGATCCACGAGCCCGCGTCGTTCCAGGCCATCGCCGAGAAGGCCAAAGCCGCCCTCGCGGCGTAATACGGCAAGGCTGCTCTGGCAGCCTGGGGCTTGCGCTAGCGGGCCTTCGAGCCCGCAGCCTTCAGCGCGCGTTGCGAGTAACGCTGGGCGACCTCCGCCCGGCAGAATGCCGTAAACGAGAGATACATGGTGCCGGACTTGTTCCGGTACTTGACGTCGCACGCGTGCATCTCGCGCTTGTAAGCCTGCGTTTGTGCGGCACTGAGGCCGGGCTTGAAGTCCGCCTCGCATTTCTTTTCGACGGCGGCACCGAGCTGGACGTCGCCGCTCGCGGTCAGCTCGCAATCCCTGAAGACCTTCATCGCGCTCTCGCAGCTCTTCTGCGCGCTGATGGTGTCGGCGACCTCGTCCAGCGTCATGGACGTGTCCATGCAGACCATGGCGCGCGTCGGGGTGGCCGCGACCGACAGGACGATGGCCACGACGGCAAGGGAAGCGGCACGGCAGCATTTCGAAAGCATCGCAAAGGTCTCCTCGTATCCCCCTTGGTGCCCGGCCCCCGCGCGAGGTTCAACCCAGCTGGTCCCATGCCCGAAATGACCGGCTTTTTGCTTGACGTTACGGCCTTCGGGCGGCGACAACCCAGCCGAATTTGGCAGCAAGGATTTGACTGTGTCCGACCTCGCAACGCTCGAAACATCCATCCTCGACCAGATCGCCGGCGCCGGCGATGAAGCCGCGCTCGAAGCGGTGCGCGTCGCAGCCCTCGGCAAGAAGGGCTCGATCTCGGCGCTGCTTGCCACGCTCGGCAAGATGTCGCCCGACGAGCGCAAGACGCAAGGTGCGGCGATCAACCTGGCCAAGGACAAGGTCACCGAGGCGCTCGCCGCACGGCGCGACCTGCTGAAGTCCGCAGCGCTCGATGCGCGGCTGGCATCCGAAACAATCGACGTGACCTTGCCGCTTCGCGATGCCCAGGCCGAAGCCGGCCGCATCCATCCGCTGAGCCAGGTGTGGGACGAGCTGACCACGATCTTCGCCGACATGGGTTTCTCGGTCGCCGAAGGCCCCGACATCGAGACCGACGACTACAACTTCACCAAGCTGAATTTTCCGGAAGGCCATCCGGCGCGCGAGATGCACGACACGTTCTTCTTCCATCCGAAGGAGGACGGCTCGCGCATGCTGTTGCGCACCCACACCTCGCCGGTGCAGGTGCGCACCATGCTGAGCCAGAAGCCGCCGATCCGCGTGATCTGCCCGGGCCGCACCTACCGCATCGATTCGGATGCGACCCACACGCCGCAATTCCACCAGGTCGAAGGCCTCGTCATCGACAAGCATTCGCATCTCGGCCACCTCAAATGGATCCTGCACGAGTTCTGCAAGGCGTTCTTCGAGGTCGACCACATCAACATGCGCTTCCGGCCGTCGTTCTTCCCCTTCACCGAGCCGTCGCTGGAAGTCGACATCCAGTGCCGCCGCGACAAGGGCGAGATTCGCTTCGGTGAGGGCGAGGACTGGCTCGAGATTCTCGGCTGCGGCATGGTGCATCCGAACGTGCTGCGCGCCTGCGGCATCGATCCCGACGAGTACCAGGGTTTTGCCTGGGGCATGGGCATCGACCGCATCGCCATGCTGAAATACGGCATCGCCGACCTGCGCCAGCTGTTCGACAGCGACGTCCGCTGGCTCAACCATTACGGCTTCAAGCCGCTCGAAGTGCCGACACTCGCGGGAGGGCTGAGCTCGTGAAATTCACCCTCTCCTGGCTGAAGGATCATCTCGACACCGACGAGCCGCTGGAAAAGCTCGCCGACAAGCTCACCATGATCGGGCTCGAGGTCGAGAACATCGAGGACAAGGCGAAGGCGTTGAAGCCGTTCACCATCGCGAAGGTGATCTCGGCCGAGCAGCATCCGAATGCAGATCGCTTGCGCGTCTGCATGGTCGACACCGGTGACGGTGGTGCGCCGGTGCAGGTCGTATGCGGTGCGCCGAATGCGCGCACAGGCCTCGTCAGCGTATTCTCGCCGCCCGGCACCTACATTCCCGGCAAGGACATCACGCTCGGCGTCGGCACAATCCGCGGCGTCGAGAGCCGCGGCATGCTGTGCTCGGCGGCCGAGCTGCAGATCTCCAACGACCACGACGGCATCATGGAATTGCCGGCGGATGCGCCGATCGGTGCGGGTTACGCCGAATGGGCGGCCCTTGGCGATCCCGTGATCGAGATCAACCTGACGCCGAACCGGCAGGATTGCACCGGCGTGCACGGCATCGCACGTGACCTCGCCGCCGCCGACATGGGCAAGTTCAGGGATCCCTCGATCAAGCCGATCAAGGGCGAATTCCCCTGCCCGGTGAAGGTCACGGTCGAGGACGCCGCGCTGTGCCCGGGCTTTGCGTTGCGCCTCGTGCGTGGCGTGAAGAACGGCCCGTCGCCGGAATGGCTGCAGAAGCGGCTGACCGCGATCGGGCTGCGCCCGATCAATGCGCTGGTCGACATCACCAACTTCATGACCTACGACCGCGCGCGTCCGCTGCACGTGTTCGACGCCAAGAAGGTGGTGGGCAATCTCGTGGTGCGCCGCGCCCGCGACGGCGAGGCGCTGCTCGCGCTCGACGGCCGCGCCTACAATCTCGATCCCTCGATCTGCGTGATCGCGGACCAGCATGGCGTCGAATCGCTCGCCGGCATCATGGGCGGCGAAGCCTCGGGCTGCGACGAAAACACCACCGACGTGCTGATCGAATCGGCGCTGTGGAACGAGATCAACGTCGCCCAGACCGGCCGCAAGCTCGGCATCAACTCCGATGCGCGCTACCGCTTCGAACGCGGCGTCGATCCGGCCTTCATGGTCCCGGGGCTCGAGCTCGCCACCAAGCTGGTGCTGGAGCTGTGCGGCGGCACGCCGTCGGAGAACGTCGTGGTGGGCAAGACCTTCGGCGACGATCGCGTGATCGATTTCCCGCTCACCGAGGTCAAGCGTCTCTCCGGCATCGAGGTGCCGCAGGTCGAGATGAAGCGCATCCTGAGCCATCTCGGCTTCATGATGGCGGGCCCGGGCCCCGTCGTGAAGGTCGCGGCGCCGTCGTGGCGCACTGACGTGCATGGCAAGGCCGACATCGTCGAGGAGGTCGTGCGCATCTACGGCGTCGACAAGGTGCCGATGACGCCGTTCGAGCGTGGCGAGGATGCACGCAAATCCGTGCTGACGCCGCTGCAGCTTCGCACCCGCCGCGCCCGGCGCGCGCTCGCGAGCCGCGGCATGATCGAAGCCGTGACGTGGTCGTTCATCACGAAGCCCGCGGCAAAGCTGTTCGGCGGCGGCCAGCGCGAGCTCGAAGTCGCCAACCCGATCGCCGCTGACCTCTCCGACATGCGGCCGAGCCTGTTGTCGGGCCTGGTGGCAGCCGCGCAGGCCAATGCCGATCGCGGCTATGGCGACGTCGTGCTGTTCGAGGTCGGCCAGGTCTTCAAGGGCGACCGTCCGCAGGATCAGTTCATGGCGGCGAGCGGCGTGCGCCGCGGCCTTGCGTCGTCGGACGGATCGGGACGGCACTGGTCGGGCTCGGCGCAGGCCGATGTGTTCGACGCCAAGGCCGATGCGCTTGCCGTGCTGGCCGCGGCCGGCGCGCCGATGCAGGCGCTCCAGATCGTTGCCGGCGGTCCCGCCTGGCTGCATCCGGGCCGCTCCGGCACCATCCAGATCGGCCCGCAGAACGTGCTCGGCACCTTCGGCGAGATGCATCCGCGCGCGCTGGAGGCGCTCGGCGCCGACGGCCCGCTTGTCGTGTTTGAAGTCACGCTCGACCGCATTCCGGAAGCCAAGAAGAAGCCGACCCGCGCAAAACCGCTGATCGAGCTGTCGGCGTTCCAGCCGGTGTCGCGCGACTTCGCCTTCATCGTCGACCGCGCCGTGAAGGCCGGCGACATCGTGCGCGCCGCGCAGGGTGTCGACAAGAAGCTCATCACCGGCGTCAACGTGTTCGACGTCTATGAGGGCAAGGGCATCGACGACGGCAAGAAGTCGATCGGCATCGCGGTGACGATCCAGCCGCGCGAGAAGACGCTGACCGACCAGGAGATCGAGGCGGTTGCCGCGAAGATCGTGGCGGAGGTCACGAAGAAGACCGGCGGCTCTCTGAGAGCATGATGCCGAAAAGCGCGAAGCGGTTTTCGGACAACGTCATGCTCACGAGACATCGAGCATGACGCTCACGGACTTCCTTCCCAAGGATGTCAGTCTCACCATCGCGATGGCGCTCTGCGCCATCGCTTTCGTTTCGGGCACCGCGCGCGGCTTTTCGGGCTTCGGCTCGGCGCTGATCTTCATGCCGCTGGCAAGCAGCGTCGCGGCGCCGCGGCTGGTTGCGGCGCTTCTCCTGGTCATCGATTTCGTCGCGGCGGCGCCGCTGCTGCCTGATGCGTGGCGGAAGGCGGATCGCAAGGCGACCGCGGTGATCGTGCTGGGCGCGCTGGTCGGTGTGCCCGTCGGCACCTATTTCCTCAGCGTGCTCGAGCCCGTCACCACGCGCTGGATCATCTCCTGCTTCGTCGCTGCGCTGCTTCTGCTGCTGCTGTCGGGCTGGCGCTATCGCGGCAAGGACCATGCCTGGCTCTCGGTCGGCATCGGCGGCCTCTCCGGCTTTTGCAGCGGACTGGCGCAGACCGGCGGACCGCCGATCGTCGGCTATTGGCTCGGCCGCCCCATCGCTCCCATCGTGGCGCGCGCCAACATCGTGCTGTTCTTCGGCGCGTCCGATTTCTTCTCGATGGTCAGTTATGCCACCACCGGCCTGATCTCGCGCGAGTCGCTGCTGCTGTCGCTGATCGTCGGGCCGGTCTACGCGATCGGCGTCGCCTTCGGCGCATCCCTGTTCGGCCGCGCCAGCGAGATCGTGTTTCGCAGAATCTGCTATGGGCTGATCGCGATCGCAGTGATCACCGGGTTGCCGGTGCTGGACGGGGTGTTGCGCTAATGTCGTCCTGGCGAAAGCCAGGACGACGCGAGAATGATTACTGCCTTGGCGCGCGACGCTTCTTCGTCGACTGCGTCGGCACTTCGGCCGGCTCGTCCTTCAGCGCGCCAATTTTACGGAGCGCGGCGTCGGCCGCGCGCTCGCCGCTGTCCCAGGCGCCGTCGACCGTGCCCCACAGCGTCTCATGCGTGGCTTCGCCGGCGAGGAACACATTGCCGATCGGCTCGCTCAGGATTTTTCGCGACAGCTGGCCGCCGGGAGAGGCTGCCGACATCGCGCCCATGACATAGGGCGAGGCATTCCAGCGCGTCACGGCCGTCTTCTGCACATTGGCGGCCGCTTCGCTACCGAACAGCTTCGTGATCCATTCCCTGGCGAAGGCCGCCATTGCCTTCTCGCCCTGCTCGGAGAGATCGCGGCCGAACGAGCCGCCGACGTCGATCGAGCACAGTGAGGATCCGCCGATATTGGCGAACATCAGCGCGGTGCGCGTCGAATTGCTCTGCTCGATCAGGATGTCGTCGCGCGAGAGCCCGAGCGGATTTCCCGGCAGTTGCAGCACGATGTGATCGTAGCTACCGAGCGTGAGCTTCGACGCAGCATCGAGCGTGCGCTTGGGAATGTCGGGCGCAAACTTGATCGCGCCGCTCGTGAGCACGTTGGTCGAGACGGTGATGATAGCGGCGCGCGCGGCGATCTTGCCCGCTTGCGTCTCCACGCTGACGTCGCGATTGCTCCAGATGATCCGGCTTGCCGGGGTCGAAAGCACGACCGGCGCCTGCTCGCCGAGCTTGGCAATGAGGGTGCCGAGACCCTGGCGGCAGGCGATCGGAGCGTTGCGGTCCTGCGCACGCGCCTTGTCGATCGCCGACAGCTCTTTCAGGTCCTTGCCGGCAAAGCTCGCACCGAGCACGAACTCGGCGGCGCCCGCCCAATCGCCGAGCTCTTTTGGCAGGACCGATGCGCAGGACGTATCGAGCTTGCCGCGCGCGGCCTCGTCGATCGCACGGTTGGCGCGCACCAGCGCTGCCAAAAACTCCTCGGTCTCGCCCGCGCGGGCATTGCGGCGGCCGATGCGCATCTTCTGGCCGGACGGTGCCGGCGAGACGTCGAGCCCGGCACTGCGCGCCAGCCGGATCATCGGGTTGGTGTCGGGATTGTGCATCCAGCGCGCACCGCGATCGAACGGGACGTCGAAGGTGGTGCTGTCGGTGATGCAGCGCCCGCCGATCTGCGAGGCTGCCTCCACCACGACCACCTTACGATTGGCCGCCATGACGCGCCGCGCTGCAGCGATGCCGGCCGCACCTGCGCCGATCACGACAATGTCAGCCTCGCGCGGCAGGGGTGCGGCAGTTGCGCCCAGGACCGGCATCGCAGCAAAGGCCGCCGACGCCGATAGGAAGCTGCGGCGCGTGATTGTCATGTCATGGTTTCCGGAGACTTGCAGCGAACGGGAACAGCAAGCGAACCTTGCCGCATCTGATGTTGCGCAGCAACCATCATGGTGAATCAATCGTGCTTGACCTCACAGACCCATGAACTGAATTGCAACAGGTTTCGACCATGATACAGATGGAAAAAAGATGGCCAGAAAGGCCCAGGGGGAGTTCATGGGGACGGTCCTAGATTCAGTCGGCAAGGTGATTGCCGCGTACCTCTCGAAGGAGGTGCCGGGCTACGAGCCGTTCACGCCGAGCGACCCCGAGCACCTGCGCGGCGTGATCCAGCCCGGCGACGTGATGCTGGTCGAGGGCAACAACCGCATCTCCGGCATCATCAAATATCTGACGCAGTCGACCTGGTCGCATGCCGCGCTCTATGTCGGCCCGGTCGAAGGCGCGGTCGAGCCCAACGGCGAGCCGCATGTGCTGATCGAGGCCAATATCGGCGAAGGCGTCACCTCCGCGCCGCTGTCGAAATATTTTCCGTACCACACCCGCGTCTGTCGCCCGGTCGGGCTGTCCTATGAGGACCGCACCACGGTGTGCCGCTATGCGATCAACCGCATCGGCTTCGGCTACGACACCAAGAACATCATCGATCTGATGCGCTTCCTGTTCCCGCTGCCGATACCGCAACGATGGCGGCGACGCATGATCGCGATCGGGTCGGGCGATCCGACCAAGATCATCTGCTCGGCGCTGATCGCACAGGCCTTCGACGCCGTGCGCTATCCGATCCTGCCGAAGATCACCAAGGCCGGCAGCCGCGCCGCCCGCCGCGAGATCCTGCACATCCGCGATTCCTCGCTCTACATGCCCCGCGACTTCGACATCTCGCCCTATTTCGAAGTGGTCAAACCCACCATCGTGCACGGCTTCGACTACACAGCCTTGCACTGGGCCGACAAGCAAAAGCCGCTCGAGGAGGTAGCGGGCTCATTCGGTGTGTTTCCAGAAACGCTCCGTGCGCCGCCGCTCGTTCCTGAAGCGATTGACGAAGAAGCGCCGGCTGAGGTTTCGGCTGAGCAAGTGAGTGCGGAAGCGGTTCAACGCGACACCGACTCCGAGCGTTTCCCGCTGCTGAAGCGGCTGGCGATGTACCGCCCACGGCGCCGCCGGCTAGCTCGCGAAAGAGCTGCATAAACAGCAGTCGTCCCGGCGAAGGCCGGGACCCATAACGCGTGATCTAACGCTTGCTGACGGTTGAAGTACAGAACAACGAGTCTTCGCCAAACCACTCCCTGTGGTTATGGGTCCCGGCCTTCGCGGGACGACACCTGTGGGTGTGGCGCGATATCGCTTTTCCACAGTTGCTGCGCTCGCAATGAGAGCGCGCCCTACCGCTCCGCCCGTCCAATCACCGCCATCAGCTCCGCAATCTTCTCGCGCTGGTCCGACTTGTCGCCGCTCGCGATGGCATGCTCGACACAATGGGCGACGTGGTCCTTCAAGACCTCTTCCTCGACACGGCGCAACGCGGCGCGCACCGCCGAGATCTGCGTGACGATGTCAATGCAGTAGCGATCCTCCTCGACCATTTTCGACAGGCCGCGAACCTGGCCCTCGATCCGGCCGAGACGTTTTCCGACGGATGCCTTGATGTCCTTGCGCATGGGGTCTATATACCCCTACCGGGTATAGGTTACAAGGCCGGAGTGCAGGAATGAACGACGCGGACCACGAGCATCATCACGAGGGGAACACGCATTCCGGATGCGGCTGCTCCGCCAAGACCGCCGCGCCTCCCAAACCCGCGGCCTCGTCCTGCTGCGGCGGCCATGGCGGTGATGCCGGCCATGACCACCATCACGCCCACGACCATGGAACGGCCGCGGCAAAGGTTCTTGATCCCGTCTGCGGCATGACGGTCGATCCCGCGACGTCAAAGCACCGCTTCGACCATCACGGCGAGACCTTCCATTTCTGCTCGGCCGGCTGCCGCACCAAATTCGCCGCCGATCCGGCAAAATATCTCGCAAAGGACAAGGCGCCCGAGCCGGAGATGCCGGCGGGCACGATCTACACCTGCCCGATGCATCCGGAGATCCGCCAGGTCGGACCCGGCAGCTGCCCGATCTGCGGCATGGCGCTGGAGCCGGAGGTCGCGAGCCTGGAGACCGGACCGAATCCGGAGCTCGCCGACATGACGCGCCGGTTCTGGATCGGCGGCGCACTGGCGCTGCCGCCTGTCATGCTCGAGATGGGCGGGCACCTCGCAGGCCCGCACAACTGGGTCGACCCGACACTGTCGAACTGGATCCAGCTCGTTTTCGCCACGCCCGTGGTGGTGTGGGCCGGCTGGCCGTTCTTCGTCCGCGGCTGGCAATCGCTGCTGACGCGCAACCTCAACATGTTCACGCTGATCGCGATGGGCACGGGCGTGGCTTATGTCTACAGCCTGATCGGCACCATCGTGCCGCAGATTTTCCCCGCCACTTTCCGCGGCCATGAGGGCGCGGTCGCCGTCTATTTCGAAGCCGCCGCGGTCATCACCGTGCTGGTTTTGCTCGGCCAGGTTCTGGAGCTGCGCGCCCGCGATGCCACCTCGGGCGCGATCAAGGCGCTGCTTCAGCTCGCCCCGAAAACCGCGCGGCGTGTCGATGCCGATGGCGGCGAGCATGAGGTCGAAATCGACGCCCTGCACGCGGGCGATTCCTTGCGCGTACGTCCCGGCGAAAAGGTGCCGGTCGACGGCGTCATTCTCGAGGGCCGCTCCTCGCTCGATGAATCGCTGGTGACCGGCGAATCCATGCCCGTCACCAAGGAGGTTGGCGCCAAGGTGATTGCTGGAACGCTCAACCAGTCGGGCAGCTTCATCATGCGCGCCGACAAGGTCGGGCGCGAAACACTGCTGTCGCAGATCGTGCAGATGGTCGCGGATGCACAACGTTCGCGCGCGCCGATTCAGCGACTGGCGGACCAGGTCGCCGGCTGGTTCGTGCCGACGGTGATGGCCGTCGCCGTCGCAGCCTTTGCCGCATGGGCGTGGTTCGGCCCGGAGCCACGGCTTGCCTTCGGCCTCGTCGCCGCCGTCAGCGTGCTGATCATCGCCTGCCCCTGCGCGCTGGGACTGGCGACCCCGATGTCGATCATGGTCGGCGTCGGCCGCGGCGCGCAGGCCGGTGTGCTGATCAAGAATGCCGAGGCGCTGGAGCGGATGGAGAAGATCGACACGCTGGTGATCGACAAGACAGGCACGCTGACCGAGGGCAAGCCCAAGGTGGTCGCGATCGTGCCGGCATCCGGCTTTGCCGAGGATGACATCCTTCGGCTTGCGGCCAGCGTCGAGCGTGCCAGCGAGCATCCGCTCGCCGACGCGGTCGTGCGCGCGGCCAAGGAGAAGCAGCTTGGCCTCGGCCAGGTCGAAGAGTTCGACTCGCCGACGGGCAAGGGCGCGACCGGCAAGGTCGACGGCAGGGTCATCGTGCTCGGCAACGCCAAATATTTCGCTTCGATCGGCATCGATACCAGATCACTCGACGCGGAGGCCGAGCGCCTGCGTGGCGACGGCGCCACTGTCATCAACATGGCGATCGACGGTCGGCTCGCCGGACTGTTTGCCATCGCCGATCCGGTCAAGGCTTCGACCCCGGAGGCGCTGAAGGCGCTCGCCGCCGAAGGCATCAAGGTGATCATGCTGACCGGCGACAACCGCACCACGGCGCAAGCCGTCGCGCGCAGGCTCGGCATCGCCGACGTCGAGGCCGAGGTGCTGCCGGACCAGAAGAGCGCGGTGGTGACAAAGCTGCAAAAGGCCGGCCGCAGCGTCGCGATGGCCGGCGACGGCGTCAACGACGCCCCGGCGCTGGCTGCAGCCGAGGTCGGCATCGCCATGGGCACCGGCACGGATGTGGCGATGGAAAGCGCCGGCGTCACCCTGCTGAAGGGTGATCTCACCGGCATCGTCCGCGCCCGAAAGCTGTCGCAGGCGACGATGAGCAACATCCGTCAAAACCTGTTCTTCGCCTTCATCTACAACGCCGCCGGCATCCCGATCGCCGCCGGCATCCTCTATCCTGCCTTCGGCGTGCTGCTGTCGCCGATCATCGCGGCCGCCGCGATGGCGCTGTCCTCGGTCAGCGTGGTCGGCAACGCGCTGCGGCTTCGGGCGACGCGGCTGTGAAGCGAAGGTGCGCTCCCTCGCCCCGCTTGCGGGGAGAGGGTTGGGGTGAGGGGGAGTCTCCACAGGGACGGTAGGAGTTGGACTCGCGGAGAGTCCCCCTCACCCGGAATTCAAGCTACGCTCGAATTCCGACCTCTCCCCGCAAGCGGGGCGAGGTAAGAGAGACCAGGCGCGCGGAGAGGACCTGATGCAGCGAATTACGATCACGATCGAGGACGATTTGCTGGCGGAGATCGATGCCGCGGCCGAGGCGCGCGGCTACCAGAACCGCTCGGAGATCATTCGCGATCTCGCCCGCGCCGGCTTGCAGCAATCGAGCGAGGACACCGCCCAGACCGGCCCCTGCGTCGCCGGCCTCGTCTATGTCTACGACCACGCCGCGCGCGATCTCTCAAAACGGCTGGTGCAGGAATTCCACGGCCACCACGACCTCGCGCTGGCGACGCTGCACGTCCATCTCGACGACAACAATTGCATGGAGATGACGGCGCTGAAGGGCGATGCCGCCGAGGTCAAGCATTTCGCCGACCACATCATCGCGGAGCGCGGCGTGCGCTATGGACGTGTGGTGATGATCCCGACGGGGGAAGGCAAGCCGGCCAAGGTGCGGAAGCACGGGCATCGGCATGAGTAGGTTAGACTAGCAGAGCGGGCCACTCTTACCCTCCCCTGGAGGGTAAGCAAGATCACGCCGCCTTCGCGGCGCTCCCGCCCGGCAAGCCTGCTCGCGCGAGGCCGCCATAGAGCTGCTCGTTCGGCATCTCCTCGCGCAGGATCTTGCGGACCGCGATCAGCCTGTCGAGATCGATGCCGGTCGCAAAGCCCTTGCTCTCGCACAGGAACACGAGGTCTTCGAACACCACGTTGCCGGTCGCGCCGGGCGCGAAGGGGCAGCCGCCGAGACCGCCGAGCGAACCGTCCAGAATACGCGCGCCTTCATCCAGCGCGGCGGATGCATTGGCGATGCCCATGCCGCGGGTGTCGTGGAGGTGGATACAGATCGGCTTTGATCCCGAAAGCTTGACTGCGCCGCGGGTCAGCTCCGCCACCTGCTTCGGCCCGGCGTAACCAACGGTGTCGGCGATCGCGACGAAATCGACGCCGGCCTCGAGGCACTTGTCGACCAGACGCAACACCTCTTTCGGATCGACCGCGCCGGTGATCGAGCAGCCCAGCGCCATCGAGATCGCAGCATTCACTAATGGCTTGTGGGCGCTGGCGTCGCGCATTTCGCAGAGACGCTTCACATTGGCGATCGCGGAGTCGCGCGAACGATGCGCATTGGCTTGGCTGTGCTCCTCCGTCGCCGACACCACCGAGGCGATCTCGCCGACGCCGGATTCGAGAGCTTCATTGACGCCGCGTTCGTTGAGCGCAAGCGCGACACCATGGGCCCCCGGCAGGCTCGCCACCGTCGTGACGACATCGCGGACATCGACGAATTGCGGAAAGGTCTTTGCCGGCAGGAATGAGCCGACCTCGAAATGCCGCACGCCGGCCGCATATTCCTCACGCACCCAGCGTTGCTTGGCCTCGGTGGAGGGAAACTTTTTCACGAGCTGAAGTCCGTCGCGCAGGCCGACCTCGCGCAAGCTGACGCGGTCCGCGGGGTAGATGGTCTCGATCCGGCTCATGTGCGCCTCCCTGCGGCTTTTGACGTGACGTCGTTGTTGTCGATCTCGGCGCGGACCGCCGATGTGTCGGCGCCGAGCGGCGCGACCTTCAGGCCTTCACCGAGATGGTCGCCGTTCCACTCGATCGGCAGCGTCGGCACATGGAACGGCTTGCCGTCGGCGGTGATGTTGGTGACGAGCCCGCCGGGCCGCAGCACATGCGGGTCGGTGAGGAGGTCCTCGGGCCGGTTGATGGGCGAGAAGCAGATGTTGAGCGCGTCGAGCCTCTGCGACAGCTCCGCCACGTCCCGTTGCCGGATGATCTCGGCCACACGCGGAAGGATCCGCGGCCGCGCCAGGATGCGATCGGTCGTGGTGCGCAAGGTGGGATCATCGAGAAACTCGCTCAGGCCGAACTCCCGGCAGAACGCCTGCCAATGGCCCTCGGTGACGACGCCGATGAAGATGCGGCCGTCGCCGGCGGCATCGAAGATGTCGTAGATCGGCCAGGCATGCTCGCGCTCCGGCATCGAGCGCGGCTTGTTGCCGGTCATCTCGTATTCGACCATGTGCTGGGCGACCAGGAACAGGCAGTTCTCGAACAGGCCGATGCGGATGTCGGCGCCGTCGCGTTTTCCCCCGCGCTTCTGATAGAGCGCGGCGAGAATCGCGATCACGCCGAACATGCCGCCCATGATGTCGTTGGCGGAGGAGCCGACCCGCTGCGGCTTCTCCTTGGTGCCGGTCATGGCGGCGAGGCCCGACATCATCTGCACGACTTCGTCGAGCGCGGGGCGATGCTCATAGGGGCCGGACAGAAAACCCTTGTGGCCGGCGATGATCAGATGCGGATGAAGGCGGCGCAATTCCTCGGCACCGAGCCCCTGCTTCTCGAGCTGGCCGTCACGAAAATTCTCCAGGAACACGTCGGCCGTTTCCAGCAGCCGGTGCATGGTGTCGCGATCCCCGGGCTTCTCGAAGTCCAGCACCACACTGCGCTTGCCGCGGTTGAACAGCGGGAAAAATGCCGTGCCCATGCCGCCGAGGGAGCGGGTCTTGTCACCGGCAGGCGGCTCGACCTTGATCACGTCGGCGCCGAGTTGCGCGAGGATCATGCCGCAGGTCGGGCCCATGACCATGTGCGTCATCTCGACGACCCGCACGCCTTCGAGCGGCAATCCGGTCTCAGCCATCCGTCACTCCTGTCCGTTCGGGGTCGAAGACTAGGCCTTCACAAGCCTTCTTAAAAATATAATCTGTCGAAGATTGCCTTCGCACTTATAGAACGCTGGACCATCATGGATTCGCGCCAGCTCCGCTACTTCATCGCCGTCTACGAGCAGCGGAACCTGTCGCGCGCGGCCGACCAGGTGAATGTCGCGCAGTCCGCGCTGAGCCATCATATCTCGAATCTGGAAGCCGAGTTCGCAACGCCGCTGTTCGAGCGCAAGTCGCGCGGCATGGACCCGACCGCGGCCGGCGAGCGGCTCTATGAGCACGCCCGCATCATCCTGCGCGCGATGGCGGAGGCCGAGACCGAAGTGCGCGAGGGCGCCCGCGTCATCGCCGGCGAGATCTCGATCGGCATGGCCAATTCCGGCGTCAAGGCGATCGGCGTCGAGCTGATGCGCACGGTGCTGACCAAATATCCCAAGCTCAAGCTGTCGCTGACCGAGAGCCTGTCGGGCGCGACGCTGATGCACCTGATGATCTCCAATGTCGATCTGGCGCTGGTCTACAACCCGCCGTCGGAGAAGGAGCTGATTACGGAAGCCGTGCTTGAGGAGGAGATGTTCCTGGTCGGCATTCCAAAACTGGTCGGCAAGACCAAAACCCCGATCCGATTTGAGGAACTAAGCCGGCTGCCGCTGATCTTGCTGCGTTACGGCCTCGGCCTGTCCTCGCGTGCACTGCTCGACGACCCCGTGCTGCTCAAGCGGCTGGAAGGCAGCGCCATCCTGCACGCCAATTCGATCACGGGCATGACCGGCGCGCTGGTGGAGGGGCTCGGCTGCACCATCGCGACCAAGCTGTTCGCGCGGGAGGAGCTCGCCGCCGGCCGCCTGGTCGCGCGCGAGGTGATCGCCCCGACACTCACCCGCACGCTCTATCTCTGCCGCCTGCGCAACCGCCCGATGACCTACGCGATGGAGGAGATGCGGCGGTTGATACTGGCGCTGATCGCCGAGCAGGTGCGCGAGGGGGCCTGGCAGGCCGAGCTGGTGGGGTAAGGGGGCGACGGTGCTGCACTCCCTCTCCCGCTTGCGGGAGAGGGCTGGGGTGAGGGTATCTCCTCATCGGGATTGTCCCGTTGCGGAAAGAACCCTCACCCGGCGCTGCGCGCCGACCTCTCCCGCAAGCGGGCGAGGTGACCGAGCGTGCCGACCGACTGTCCTGCCCCATCAGCCTGAGTTCGAAAATCTCGAACGCTTCCATCGATATGTTCTTCTGGATTTCCGGCATCGACCCGCCAACATGGCGCGGTCCGGCAAGGCTTACGAAAAACCACAGAGATGAGCCGCCGGGAACCGCGCGCGATCCGCGCGCCACGGGAGGACTTCATGAGCGTTGTCGGCATCGACACAGGCTTTGAGCTCGGCGCTGCACCATCCGGACCGGACGAGATCTCGCGGCGGCTCGAGGCGATGCCGGCGACGGCGTATGTCTGGCGGCTCGTTATCCTGCTCTCGCTCGGCGGCTGTTTCGAGATCTACGATCTGTTCCTGACCGGCTATATCGCGCCGGGGCTCAGCCGCAGCGGATTGCTCTCCACGACGACAACGGCCTTCTTCGGCTTCTCCGGCATCGGCGCCTTCGTCGCTGCAACCTTCGCCGGCCTGTTCGTCGGCACCTTCTTCCTCGGCTTCCTCGCCGACCGTTTTGGCCGCCGCGCGATCTTCACTTGTGCGCTGCTCGGCTACAGCGCGGCGTCGGTGATCATGGCCTGCCAAACCTCGTCGGAAGGCCTGCTGCTCTGGCGCTTCCTCGCCGGGATCGGCATCGGCGTCGAGGTCATCACCATCGATGCCTACATCACCGAGCTGGTGCCGAGCCGGGTGCGTGGACGCGCCTTTGCGGTGAATCAGTCGATCATGTTCATCGCCGTGCCCGTGGTCGCCTTCCTCGCCTGGTGGCTGGTGCCGCTCGCGCCTTATGGCGTCGAGGGCTGGCGCTGGGTGGTGCTGATCGGCGCCGCCGCCAGCATGATCATCTGGGTGCTCCGGTTGTTCCTGCCGGAGAGCCCGCTCTGGCTGGCGCGCCATGGTCGCACGGACGAAGCTTTTCGCATCCTATCGGCGCTGGAAGCCCGAGGCGGCGCCGCCGCGCCGAGCCCCGCCCCCTCGCTCGCGCGGCCGGCGGCGCAGACGCTCGCACGCATCGGCTTTGCCGACCTGTTCCGCCCGCCTTATGTCTCGCTCGTGGTCCTGTTCATGGTGTTCAACCTCTGCCAGGCCTTCGGCTTCTACGGCTTCGCCAATTGGGTGCCGACGCTGCTGGTGGAAAAGGGCGTCACCGTCACTAAGAGCCTGCAATATTCCTTCATCGTCGCCGTCGCCTATCCGATCGCGCCGCTGCTCGCCGCCAGCTTCGCCGACAAGTTCGAGCGCCGATGGATCATCGCCGGCGCCTGCATCGCCATCATCGTGTTCGGCATGGCGTTCGCGCAATTGACCGAGCCCGGATTGCTGATCGTCTGCGGCGTGCTGCTGACGGCCTGCAACACGACGATGTCCTACGCCTATCACGCCTACCAGACCGAGGTGTTCCCGACCCAGATCCGCGCGCAGGCCTCCGGCCTCGTCTATTCGATGAGCCGGCTGAGCGCGACATTCTCAGGATTCATCGTCGCCTACATGCTGAAGGAGGCCGGCGTCATCGGCGTGTTCGGCCTGATCACCGTGGCCATGCTGATCGTGGTGATCACGATGGCGCTGTTCGGCCCGAACGTGCGCGGCAAGGCGTTGGATACGATGTAGCCGCGGTCCCTCCTCGCGTCATTGCGAGCGCAGCGAAGCAATCCAGAGTCTTTCCGCGGAGACGGCCCCTCACCCTAACCCTCCCCCCGTAAGAACGGGGAGAGGGAAAAGCGAGAGTCTCTACGACCTCACGTCGCCAGCAAATTCTGCAACGCTGCGCCGTTGGGAACACCCAGGCCGGAGCAGGCATCCCAGCCGGGGCCGGCCTTGTACATGCCGTGCAGATCGCCGGTAATGTCGTTGTTGCCGACCGTGATGTCGCGGAACACGCCTTGTGCATGCGAGGCGTAGATCAGCGGGTTGATGAAGCCGACCGTCTTGCCGAACTTCTTGGTCGTGGCCTCGTTGATGCGAGCGATCAGTCCGGCCATTAGCGGCGCCACAGCGCTGGTGCCGCCGATCGTGGTCATGACGCCGTTGAGGAAGATCTGGTAGCCGGTCGCGGGATCGGCATCGCCGGAAACATCGGGCACGCCGCGCCCGACCGAGTGCGACGGCGATTTCGGCACATGCGCGTTGGCCTGGTATTTCGGCTTGGGGAATACGATGCTGACGCCGCCGCCGCCGGCGCCGTCCTGTGGGCCGCCGTTCCAGACCGTTTCGGTGATGGTCCCGTTCGAGGCCCGCAAATTGGTGCCGCCGCAGGCCAGCGCAAACGGGCTCGAGGCCGGGAAATCGGCATGCGGCTTGCCGTCCCATCCCTCGGCCATGTCCGCGGAACCGTTGTCGCCGGAGGCGACACAGACGGTGACGCCCATCGCGGCGGCATCGCGGATCGCCTCGTTGAGGCCGTCGACGAATTGCTGCGAGCCGGTCGGATCTTCCGGTCCGCCCCAGCTGATCGAGATCACCGAGGGTTTTCGCGCGCTGTCGTGGACGGCGGCTTTCACTGCATCGATGAAGCCATTGGTGGTGTTGGGCGCGAAATAGACCACGATCCTGGCGCCGGGTGCGATCGCACCGGCCACCTCGATGTCGAGCACGACCTCGCCATCCGCATCGGAATGGCCCGGCTTGTTGGCGCCGCCGTCGACGCTCGCGGGGACGATCCGCGGCATCGGGATGCCCGCCTTCTTGAAGAAGGTTTTCAGGTCCGAAGTCTTGTAGCCGGCGCCCGTGGGATGGCCCTTGGTGTCGATGTCGTTGAGCTCGATGATGGCGATGCACTGGCCGGCACCGGTCTCACCGCCCGGGAAGTTGTAGAGCTGCGCGATCTGCTCGACCGAGAAGCTGCCGCCCTGGCCCGCGCGCGCGGTCGCGCCCTTCTTCGCGAGCTTGCGCCGGAAATGCGGCTGCGCCACCGGCCGGTTGTCCAGGCCATGCACGCCGACCACGATGCCTTCGAGCTCGGCCGGGATCTGCACATTGCCCTTGCGCATGCGATAGGTCGCGCCGTCGTGCTTGACCTTGTCGAGCTTGACGCCGAAGGCGGCGTTCATCGCCTTCACCGTACCGGTCAGCTTCACCGTGCGCGAAGCCAAGTGCACGCTCTTGACGTTGAGCTCGTGGTGATGCGCGAAATCATCGATCTTGGCGACGTCGGCGGTATCGGCGCCCATCTGTTCGGCGAACTCGGCGCGGGAAAGATACTGCCGCTCGCGCGGCGGTTGCGCGCCGAGCGCCATCACCTGTTCGTCGTCGGAGCGCTTGGCACGCAGGCGAATGCTGATCTCGATTTCCTGCTTGGGATCGGCCGCACCGACGACCTTGGCCCCCTTCGGCAATTTACGGGCGCTGTTCGCCAGCGTGACACGCTTAGTCGAGCTTGCCATGACTTCCTCCGTTTGTGATTGGAAGGCTGATTGTCGCACCTCAACTATAGGTGTAATCTCAGCAGCGAATTGGTTCAGATGATTGAGCGATTTTTTCAAAACTAGCCTTGTTTGGTAGAGTCAATTCTCACTGCCTCAAATCGGCACGGAATCGGTCAATAGTGCGGACCATTCGGCGCCTGCTTTTTCGACCTCAGATTGCAACCATTGGCTGGCCTGGCCGACCAATGAAAGACGCTTGTCGACAACAGATGCTTGTCAAAAACAATTGGCGGAGACCGCGCAATGCCTGCTGACCGCAAATGGGTTGAGAAGAACCTCGGCTTCGATCCGATCACCACACCGCCACCGCGCGGGACCTTCGTGGTCAAGCGCATCGCGGATGCCGCCGTGAAGAAGACCGCGAAGGTCGCGCCCGAGGACTTTCAGCGCGAGATCATCGATTTCGATTCCGAATCGACCGAAGGCCGCGAGTTCATGGCCTTCTCGACCGCGACCGGGCTGTCGCGCTTCACCGATATTCCCTGGCCCAAGGGGCTCGCGCCGCAGACCGGGCCGAAGCCGGGCAATGGCAAGGGCCCGCTGCCGCGCGCCGACGTGCTGGTCGTGACCTGGACAGTCGACGAAGGGCACGCAACCAGCCGCGTGCTGACGCCGGGCAAGGACTCGCACAACGACTACGTCCCCTACACGCACAATTACGCGACCATCTCGAAGAAGATGCGCAACGGCTGCCCGGCCAAGGAGCTGAAACGGCTCGGCGCCTTCTGGACCACGACGATCAACAAGAAGAAGGTCGTCGTCTTCAAGTCAGATTCGCACATGTCGCAGGACGGCCCGCAACTGCCGAACATCGACGTCTGGCGCCAGATCATCACCGAGGTGCAGCCCACGCTCGTGATCACCACGGGCACGGCCGGCGGCATCGGCAAAGAGGTCGAGGTCGGCGACGTCGTCGTCAGCCCGATCGTGCGCTTCGACTGCCTCTCGAAGTTCAAGAAGCAACCGTTTGCGCAGGAGCATTTCTCCAGCAAGCCGGCCAAAACGACGAAATTCGCGACGGCCAAGACACTGTTCAAGGCCAATGCCGGGCAACTGCCGAAGACCAATACAAGACCGCCGAAAATCTTCGTCGTCGCACCGAACGGCCTGTCATCCTCCGTGGTGACCACAGACTTCTTCGGCTTCGACACCTCGGACAATCACTTCAAGCTCCAGGGGCTTGGCGACGTCTCCGAGATGGGCGACGCCATCCTCGGTCTCGTCGCCCAGGAGATGGGCGCCAAGGCGCCGCGCTGGCTCGCGATCCGCAACGTCTCCGACCCGCAGATCAAGGCCGAGGGCACCCTGAAGCAGCAGGAGCAGGTCGCCGCCCAGATCTACAAGGGATTTGGCCGCTGGAGCACGGTCTGCAGCGCCATCGCGTGCTGGGCCAGCATCGTGGCGGAGCCATAGGCCGCGGCGGTCCAAGGGTCAGCCTCCCTTGCCGAAGCGGCCCGGGGTGTCTACCTCTCGCGGGTGGTTTGGTGAGAGGTTCCCATGCTGGATGCCGCCGTGAAGGCGCTGTCGCAAATGATGTCGCCGCCGATGCGCACGATCCTGTGGCGATCGATCGGACTTGCACTGGTGCTGATCGTCGTGCTGGCGATCGGGTTGCAGCGGCTGCTGAGCTGGTTCGCAACCTATGGCGAGGTCTGGCTCGAGGGCCTGCTCGGGCCGAGCTGGCACTCGTCCCTCGAAGTCCTCGCCTGGATCATCTCGATTGCGGCCGGCCTCGGCGTCGTGTTCGGCAGCGTATTCCTGATGCCGGCGATCACCTCGCTGATCGCGAGCTTCTTCGTCGACGACGTCGCCGACGTCGTCGAGCGCGAATATTATCCGGCCGAGCGGCCGGGCACGGCGCTGCCGTTCAACCAGGCCATGCTCGAGGGCATCAAGACGGCGCTGCTGACCCTGCTGGTCTATCTGATCGCACTGCCGCTGGTGTTGTTTGCCGGCGCCGGTTTCCTGATTTTCTTCCTCGCCGCCGCCTGGCTGTTGGGCCGTGAATATTTCGAGCTCGCCGCGATGCGCTTCCGTTCGCCGGAAGATGCCAAGGCGATGCGGCGCGACAATGCCGCGACCATCTTCACCGCGGGCCTTTTCATCGCAGCCTTCGTCTCGATCCCGATCGTCAACCTGGCGACGCCGATCTTCGGCATGGCCTTCATGGTCCACATGCACAAGCGGCTATCGGGACCGCGGCCCGAGCTGATCGAGCCGGCGCGACAGATGCGGTGACGTCGACTACGTCACCGCCACCCCGCACTTTCGCAGCAGCATCTTGGCGAAGCCGAATGGCGCGGGCGTGAACGGGCCCGGCGGCGCGCGGGTGATCAGGGCGATGAAGCCGAGCGCTGATATCGCCAGCCAGAAGCAGAGCCAGAAGCCGTCGATATAGGCCAGCACATTGGCCTCGCGCGCAACGAAGCTTGCGAGCGTGCCGACCGCGCGCGCCGGCGCCGAACCGGCGCCGTGGGCGGCGAAGAGATCGGCAAGCTGCTTCAGCGCGCGCACCACATTGACGTCGCCGACTTCGAGGTTCTGGCCGATATAGAAGGAATGGACCTGCTCGCGGACGCGCAACCAGGTTCCCATCAACGCCACGCCGATCTCGGCGCCGCCGAGCCGCATGACCTGGATGTAGGCGGCAAAGGCAGTGGCGCGGCTCGGATCGGAGTTGGACAGCAGCGTGATGATCAATGGCAGCAAGGTCAGCGACTGCCCGATCGCCTGGAGCAGCACGATGCCGATGAAATCCTCGCGCGCCCACTCATGGGTCAGTTGAGTCCCCCAGAGATTGGCAGCCGCGAAGCAGGCAAATCCGACGACCGCCACGGTGCGCGTATCGAAATGCCGCAGCAGCCAGATCGAGATCGGCACCAGCACGAACATCGGCAACGCGCCATAGGTCAGCAACAAGAGGCCGCTCTGCTCCGGCCTGAGCAGACCGACGTTGCCGAGGAAATTCGGCACCAGCGACGAGTTGGAGAGGCTGGTCAGCGTGTAGAGCAGGATCAGGACCAGGCCCAATCCGATGTTGCGCGAGAACAGCACATCGACATGGGCCCAGGGCTGGCGCACCAGCGATTCATTGACGATGAAACCCGCGAACAGCACCGCGCCGCCGACGAGCAGCGCCATCACCGTCCCGGAGCCCAACCAGTCGAGCCGATTGCCCTGGTCGAGGCCGGCATAAATCATCGAGACCGCGACACCGAGCAGCAGCATGCCGCCCCAATCGGCTTCGCGCAGCAACGCGCGGTTCACAGGCTCGCTCGGCGTGCCGAGATAAACCATCAGGCCCATCAGGGGCGCGATCACCACGCTCTGCCAGTACACCCATTGCCAGCCGAGATGATCGACATAGAAGCCGACCAGCGAACTCGACGTGTCGAAGGCAAAGCCGACGCGGATCGAGTAGAGCGAGATCGCCGGCAGCCACCAGCGCATCGGCAAATTCCGGAATATGATCATCAGCGTCGCCGGCACGAAGGTGCCGAGCAGGAGGCCATGCACGACGCTGAGCGCGATCAGCGTCGGATAATCGTGAACGAGGGGGACGATCAGCGAGATCACGGCATAGATCAAGCTCGGGATGCCGAGCACGCGGCGCAGGCCGAACGCGGTCGCAAGCCACGGCACTGCGGGCGCGATCAGGATCTGCGATCCGATGCCGGCGGTGGAGAGCCACGCACCCTCGTCGAATGAAAGCGAGAACGCACCGCGCAGATCCGGCAAGCCGATTGTGGTCAGGCGGCTGTCGACATTGGTGAGGAACGAGCCGAGCAGCACGGCCGCCACGGCAAACAGCGGCTGAGGCGCGATGCCGCCGCGCGAGACCGGTCCGCGACGGGCGTCGTCATTTTCCGCCATCCGCGCCCTTCGTGTCGATGCTGGTGACAACAGACATGCCCGGCACGAGCCGCGCCAGCAAAGGCTGGTTGTCGTCGAACTGAATGCGGACGGGAATACGCTGCACGACCTTGGTGAAATTGCCGGTCGCATTGTCGGGCGGCAGCAGCGCGACCTGCGCGCCGGTCGCGGGCGCAATACGCTCGACCTTGCCGCGCAGCTTCTCGCGCGAAAAGCTGTCGACGGTGATCTCGACCGGCTGACCCGGCGCGACATGCGTGAGCTGGGTCTCCTTGTAGTTGGCGATCACATAGACCTTCGGCAGCGGCACGACGTTGATCAGGTTGGTGCCGATATTGACGTAATCGCCCGGCTGCACCTGGCGCTCGCCGACGACACCGTCGAACGGCGCCGTGATCTTGGTGTAGCCGAGCTTGAGCTTCGCGCTCGCCAGCGTCGCCTTGGTGGCATCGAGATCGGCGGCGCGCTGCTTCTTGGTGCCTTGCAGGACCTCGAGCTGATGCTGCTGGGCCGCGATCACGGCGCGGCTGGCGCGCACATCGGCTTGCGCCTTGGCCAGGCCCGCAACCGCCTGCTCGAGCCGCTGCCGCGTGCCGGCT
The DNA here is from genome assembly GCF_024199945.1 of Bradyrhizobium sp. CCGUVB4N. Taxonomy (GTDB): domain Bacteria; phylum Pseudomonadota; class Alphaproteobacteria; order Rhizobiales; family Xanthobacteraceae; genus Bradyrhizobium. The sequence goes on from NZ_JANADP010000001.1 coordinate 174,019, forward strand.
TCGGTCTGCGTCAGCGATTGCTGGCGCTCCTGCTCCTGCTTGGCCTCGACCTCCAGCGCTTCCGCCGACAATCGCGCGGCCTCGGCCTGCGCAATGGTCGCGTATTGCAGCTCGATCTGGTTGGCCAGATTGTCGAGCACGGCTTGCGCGGCGGCCACCGCGGCCTCGGACTGCGCGACCTGGGCCTCGTAATCGGCGGGATCGATCTGGATCAGGAGGTCGCCGGCCTTGACGCGCTGGAAGTCGTCCACTGCGACGGTCAGCACTTCGCCGGAGACCCGGCTCGAGAGCCGGGTCAGGTCGGCGCGCACATAGGCATCATTGGTGGTCTGAACCACGGCATTGCCGACCCATTCGTCGAAGCGCAATGTCGCCAGTGCGACGAAGGCGAGCGCGACGATCACGGCAAACATCGGGATCGCGAGCCGGCTCCAGAGCGAGGACGCCGGCCGCTGCGTCGGCTTCGGCGGCGGCGCCGGCGTGGCTGCGGGCGGCGGTGACGAAACTTGTTCCTGCTGACTCAACGACTGCCCCCAAAACCACTTGGCCCGAACGCCATGTTCACACCGTCTTCTCCGGCCACCGGCAGAGATCGTTGATCAGGCAAACCTCGCAGCGCGGCTTGCGCGCGAGGCAAGTATAGCGGCCGTGCAGGATCAGCCAATGATGGGCATGCAGCATGAACTCGGCCGGGATCACCTTTTCGAGACCAAGCTCGACTTCCAGCGGCGTCTTGCCGGGTGCAAGCCCGGTGCGATTGCCGACGCGGAAGACGTGCGTGTCGACCGCCATGGTGTGCTCGCCGAAGGCCATGTTGAGCACGACGTTGGCAGTCTTGCGTCCCGCGCCCGGCAGCGACTCGATCTCGGCCCGTGTGCGCGGCACCTCGCCGCCGAAATCGCTGAGCACCTTGGCTGACAGCGCGATCACGTTCTTGGCCTTGGTACGGTAGAGGCCGATGGTCTTGATGTATTCGCGCAGGCGTTCTTCGCCGAGGTCGAGCATCTTCTGCGGCGTGTCCGCGATCTCGAACAAGGCGCGTGTGGCCTTGTTGACGCCGGCATCGGTCGCCTGTGCCGACAACACCACGGCAACCAGCAGCGTGAACGGATTGACGTGCTCGAGCTCACCCCTCGGCTCGGGATTGGCCTGTTGGAAACGGCTGAAGACTTCGCGAACTTCCGCCGGCGTCCAAGGTTTAATAGAATTGGGTTTGATGCCCTTGAGGGATTTCTTCGCAGGCGCCTTTGGTTTGGCCGTGGCTGCCTTTGCCTTTTTCTTCGGCACCGCCGCTTTGCGCGAGGCCGGCTTGCGGGTGATTTTCGCCATGATCGGGATATACTGAGGGACGATGAGCACAGGCAACGAAATTGAGCGCAAGCCTTCTGAAGATCCGCGCGAACAGCAGATCTTCTCCGCGCTGCTGACGCCGCACCGCTCGCTGAACCGCACCGGTTTCCTCGCCGTGATGCTGTTCCTGAGCGTCGTCAGCTTCGTCACCGGAATAGTCTTCCTGATGAAGGGCGCCTGGCCGGTGCTCGGCTTTTTCGGCCTCGACGTGCTCGTGGTCTGGTGGGCCTTCAAGGTCAATTTCCGCACCGGGCGGGCGCGCGAGGAGATCACGGTCACGACCTCTGAATTGCGCGTGCGCCGCGTCAGCCACCACGGCCAGGTGGCCGAATTCATCTTCAATCCGCTCTGGGTCCGCCTCGACATGGAGGTCGACGAGGATTTTGGCATCGAGCATCTCTACCTGATCTCGCGCGGCCACCAGATCCAGATCGCACGTTTTTTAGGGCCCGATGAAAAAGCGAGTTTTTACAAAGGCTTGATCGAGGCCCTGAACGCCGCCAAGCGTGGCCCGACCTACAACCCGGTGAGCTAGCGCGCAGTCGGAAATCGGGTGGTTTCGCACCCCCGCCGCGCCTACATTTCCGACCATGATGACACTCGCCATACATGACCAGCGCCTGGCCAAGCCGGGCCCCCAGAACGCCGCGCTGCGCGATTACGATTCCGTGCGCCGGGCCATCGCGTTCATCTCGGAGAACTGGCGCGCGCAGCCGACCATCGAGGCGATGGCCGATGCGGCTGGCGTCACGCCGGATGAGCTGCACCATCTGTTCCGCCGCTGGGCCTCGATCACGCCGAAGGCCTTCATGCAGGCGCTCACCCTCGACCATGCCAAGGGACTGTTGCGGGACTCCGCCAGCATTCTCGATGCGGCGCTCGACTCCGGGCTCTCGGGTCCGGGCCGGCTGCACGACCTCTTCGTCACGCACGAGGCGATGTCGCCGGGCGAATGGAAGAACGGCGGCGCCGGCTTGACCTTGCGCTACGGCTTCCATCCCTCGCCATTCGGCACTGCGATCGTGATCGCGACCGATCGCGGCCTCTCGGGTCTCGCCTTCGCCGACCCCGGCGAGGAGAAGGCGTCGCTGGCCGACATGACGCGGCGCTGGCCGAACGCAACTTACATCGAGGATCACGAAGGCACCGCGCCGCTGGCGCAACGCATCTTCGACACGAAACTGTGGCGGCCGGACCAGCCGTTGCGGGTGGTGATGATCGGCACCGATTTCGAGGTGCGAGTGTGGGAAACGCTGTTGAAGATCCCGATGGGACGCGCGGTGTCGTATTCCGACATCGCCTGCAACATCGACAATCCGAAGGCCTCGCGCGCCGTCGGTGCAGCGGTCGGAAAAAACCCCGTCTCCTTCGTCGTGCCGTGTCACCGCGCCCTCGGCAAGAGCGGCACACTCACCGGCTATCACTGGGGCATCACCCGCAAGCAGGCGATGCTGGGCTGGGAGGCCGGGCAGCTGGGGATGCAGTGATCGTCGCGCACGCGACGCGCGATGCCTCCCGCTTGCGGCATCGACCGGTCACGATCGTTCGGGGATGACCGGCAAGACCACGTGCGACGGGCGATCGCGGTCCAGATAGATGCTGTTGCGAGCCACCCGGCGCGAGAGGCCCTTGCCCTCGGATGCGCCGGTGTTCGGGTTGACGTCGAAGTGAGGAAAATTGCTCGACGAGACATCGAGCCGGATACGGTGCCCGCGCTTGAAGAGATTGGCAGTGGGGAAAGCCTCGACCGTCACTGCAACGGGTTCGCCCGGGTGCAGCAGCTCGGGCTTCTCCCAGGAATTGCGATAGCGCAGCCGCAGGATGCCGTCAGTCAGGTTCATGGCGAAGCCCTGCGGATAATCATCAGACGACGGATAGACGTCGATCAGCTTGATCGTGATGTCGGTATCGAGCTGGTCGGACGAAACCCAGAGATGAGCCACGATCGGCCCGGTGATTTCGATGTCGCGATCGAGCACCGGCGTCTCGAAGACCAGCACGTCGGGGCGTGCGGCAAGCGGAAGATAGGGCTCGCGCGAGCCGAAGAAGCGCGGTCCCTCGGTCTGGTCAAACGCCCCGCCAACCATCACGGGAGCGCCCGAAGTCACCGTACCACCGATCGTCGGCACCGGATGCGCCGGATCGAAATCGAAGGTCAGCGGCTCGACTGCTGCCGCAGGCGGTTCCGGCGCCAGACGGCCGTTCTCATGCAGATGGTACGGCGTATTGCGCGCGTCCGGGATAGGCCAGTCCTTTTCGGCGCGCCAGCTTCCGCCGTGGTCGAGCCGGCCTGCAGCATTGCGGCGGCCGGAGCCGCCTCCCATGACGAAAATCCGTACCGCCGGCTCTTCGGCCACACCGTTGGGCTCGCCTTTCAGCCAGGCGTCGAACCAGCGTAATCTCAGGCTCAGATAATCCTGCGCCAGATTGCGGTCGAGTGTGGCGGCCGGCCCGAAATCGACGTCGCCTGCATAGGTCAGCGAGCGGTCGCCGTGTGTCCAGGGGCCAAGGATCAGCCTGACCGGGCCTTTCTTGCGGGCCTTGAGACCTATGTAATTTTCGGACGCCGTGCGCGGATAGGGATCATACCAGGCCGACATGTGCACCATCGGCGCGTCACTGAACTGGTCGTAATAGCCAGCCGCGTGAATGCCGATCTGCTTCCAGTAATCGTCGAAATTGCCGTGTTCCCACTGGTCGTAGACGTAGTTTTCGTATTCAGGAGCGGGCGTCAGCGGAGAATGGCCGCGCTTCCAGGGCATGCGCGCAAACCAGGCCTTCAGGTCGATCGCCTTCATTTCGGCGAGTCGGACTGGATCGTTCTGAACCGCCGGGCTGACCAGTCCGTTGTTGAAGCCCCAGGTCACCTGCTTCAGCTCGAAGGCTCCGCCCTGGCGAATCCCGCCCTGGTAGGAATTGGAGAAGCCGCCGCTGTCGAGAAACATCGCGGCAATGCCTGGCGGGTTGGTGCAGCCGAGCGCGCCCTGGGTATGAGCCGCGTAGGATAGCCCCATGGTGCCGATCTTGCCGTTGCACCACGGCTGAGCCACGATCCATTTGCAGCAATCGTAGCCATCGTTTCCGTCGCTCAGATATTTGACGAACTCGCCCTCGGAATCATAGCGCCCGCGGCAGTCCTGATAGATCACGACATAGCCGGTCCTTGCAAAGAACGCCGCAACCTCGGCACGCGATTTCGGCTTCGGCTCCGCGACGGATATTTCGGATCGACTGACGATATTGCGGCCGTAGGGGGTCCGCTCGAGAATGACAGGAAACGGGCCGGGCAGTGCCTTCCCGTTCAGCGCGGGGCGGTAGACATCGGTGGCAAGCCTGATGCCGTCGCGCATCGGCACCATGATTTTGGCTTCGAGGATCACCTCGTAGGACTGGGCCGCCTTTCCGGCGCCGGCGACCGACATCAAACCAAGGCCAATGCCGAGCTTGGCCGCTTCACGTCGGGAGATTCCGCTCCGTGCCGAACCGTCCATGGAGGCCCGCCCTTTCTGCGCCGCTCCGCACCAGCTCCCGAACGATTACGACGCCAGATCCAGCTTCGACGCCACCGTCGAATCCGCATTGAGCCGATAGATAATCGGCACGCCGGTCGCGAGCTCGCGCTTCAAAATGCCTTCGGGCGACAGCTTCTCCAGCACCATGATCAGCGCGCGCAGCGAGTTGCCGTGGGCGGCGACCAGCGTACGCTTGCCGTTGAGCACGCCGGGCAGGATTTCCTGCACGTAATAGGGCAGCGCGCGCGCCAACGTGTCCTTCAGGCTTTCGCCACCGGGCGGCGGCACGTCGTAGGAGCGGCGCCAGATCAGCACCTGGTCCTCGCCCCACTTCTTGCGCGCGTCGTCCTTGTTGAGGCCGGAGAGATCGCCGTAGTCGCGCTCGTTCAGCGCGAGGTCTTTCGAGGTCGGCAGGCCCTTCTGGCCGAGCTCGCCGAGAATGAGATCGAGCGTGTGCTGCGCGCGCGTGAGCACCGAGGTGTAGGCGACGTCGAACACGAGGCCCTGTGCCTTCAGCTTGCGGCCCGCCTCGGAGGCTTCCTTCACGCCGAGCTCGGTGAGATCAGGGTCCTTCCAGCCGGTGAACAGGTTCTTCAGATTCCATTCGCTCTGGCCGTGCCGCACCAGCACGAGAAGACGTTCGCTCATTGACAGTTTCCGTTGCTTGCTTGGTTCAGATGTCAGCGAGGCCGAGCACATCGGCCATGGAGTAGTGTCCCGGCTTCTTGCCGTGCGCCCACAACGCCGCTTTCAGCGCGCCGTGCGCGAACAGCATGCGGTCCTCGGCGAGATGCGACAGCGTCAGGCGCTCGAACTGGCCGAGGAAGGTCACGCTGTGCTCGCCGGCGACGGTGCCGCCGCGCAACGAGGCAAAGCCGATCGCGCCGGGCTTGCGCGCGCCGGTGATGCCGTCGCGACCGCGTTCCGAATGCTCATCGTCGAGCGGGATGCCGCGACCGGCAGCCGCCGCCTGGCCCAGCATCAGCGCAGTCCCCGAGGGCGCATCAACCTTCATGCGGTGATGGGACTCGACGATCTCGATGTCGAAATTCTCGTCGAGCGCCTTGGCGACGCGCTTGACCACGGCGGCGAGCAGATTGACGCCCAGGCTCATATTGCCCGACTGAACCACGACCGCGCGGTTGGTGACGCTCTTGATCACGGCGTTGTCGGAAGCCGACAGCCCGGTGGTGCCGATGACATGGACGAGCCCGCGCTCGGCGGCGATCGCGACATTGGCGATGGTCGCGGCCGGCACGGTGAAATCCAGAATGCCGTCGGCGTCCTTGGACATCGCCCAGAGATCGGCGGACAGCTTGATGCCGTTTTCGGGCAGGCCCGCGAGCACGCCGGCATCCTTGCCGAGCAACTCCGAGCCCGGCGCCTCCAGGGCGCCTGCGAGCACCGCGCCTTTGCTGTCGGCAATCGCCCGCGTCAGGGCGCGGCCCATCCGGCCACCGGCTCCAGCAACAATCAGGCGCATATCTGACATGGTTTGATCCTCTCAGCGCCGTTGTAGCGGCGGGATGCAGTTCCGGCAACCGAGAGGCCATGGGCGCACGGCGCGCTCCCACCCTCCCCTGGAGGGGGAGGGTCGGCTCACATGGAGCGAAGCGAAATGTGAGACGGGGTGGGGTGACAGTCTCTCCGCGACGCACAGTCCCCGTGTGGAGAGATCACCCCACCCCGCCCGCGCTTCGCGCGATCGACCCTCCCCCTCCAGGGGAGGGTAAAGAAGACCGCGCCTCAGCCGTCCGACGGCTGCGGGCCGTCATAGCCCTCGATGATGATGAGGTCGGCGATCGAGTGCGGCTGGCGCACCTTGATGTTGGCCTGGTATTCCGGGGAATTGTAGCAGGCGATCGCAGTCTGGTAGTCCGGGAATTCGATCACGACGTTGCGGGTGCGGCTTGCACCTTCGACGGTGGTGAACTTGCCGGCGCGGACGACGAAGCGGCCACCCCATTTCTTGAAGATCGGACCATTGGCGACGGCGTAGGGCTTGTAGCCCTCGTCACTGCTCACGTCGACGCGTCCGATCCAGTAGCCTTTTGCCATTGTTCTTCTCCCTGGTTGTTGGTTAGGCAAGAGCCTGTGCAATCTCGACCTGGATGGCCTCTGCGATCGCCTTGGGGTCGGAGGCTTCCACCACCGGCCGCCCGACGACGAGATAATCCGCGCCCGCGACAATCGCACGACCGGGCGTCATGATGCGCTTCTGATCGCCGGTTGCCGAACCCGCCGGGCGAATGCCGGGCGTGACGAGATGCATCTGGTGGCCGACGATCTTGCGCAAGGCTCCGACTTCCTCGGGCGAGGACACGAGCCCGTCGACGCCAAGCACCTGCGCCTGCTGCGCGCGCGCTTCGACCAGCTCTGAGACGCCGAGCCGGTAGCCGGCCGCGTGCAGATCGTCCTCGTTGTAGGAGGTCAGCACCGTGACGGCGAGGATCTTCAGCTGCGAAGAGCCGCGGCCTTCGACGGCGCCCTTCATGGTCTGCGGATAGGCATGCACGGTGAGGAAGGTCGCACCCAACTTGGTGATGCTCTCGACGCCTTGCGTCACGGTGTTGCCGATGTCGTGCAGTTTGAGATCGAGAAAGACCTTCTTGCCCTTGTCGGCAAGCTTGGCGACCAGCGGCAACCCGCCGGCATAGGCGAGGCGATAACCGATCTTGTAGAAGGTGACGCTGTCGCCGAGCCTTGCGATCATCGCCTCCGCGGCATCGACGCTGGGTAAATCGAGCGCAACGATCAGGCGGTCTTTCGGGGCGATTTCGGCTTGCGTCATGTCACCTCACATCATGCGTTGGGAAATGTCGATCAACTGCCGCACCATCTCTTTCATGGCGTCGATATCGCCCTGGTTCTTGAGCCTGTCCATATCGTCATAGGCCTGGTCGGCAAAGGCGAGCGTGAGCTGGCTGGCAATCACATTGGCGTGGCAGGATGTCAGGATCAGCCGCAACGCCTGCAGCGCGCGGGCCGCACCAAGCCGGCTCTGGGAGGCACCGGCAAGCGCGAAGGCGCGGTTGCGGAAGACGTCGCCACGCGCCTCGTGCAGATCCTGCACGCGACTGACCCAATCGATCGCATTCTTGAGCAGCGGCGGCACCGAGGCGTTGTACTCGGGCGAGACGATCAGCACGCCATGATGCGTGCCGATCATGCGCTTGAGATTGATGGCGTGCTTCGGGATGCCCGACTTGGCCTGGAGATCGCCGTCGTAGATCGGCAGCGGAAAATCGGCGAGCGAGATGCGGGTGACGTCGACGCCGGCCTGGGCGAATTCATAGGCGGCGACCGCGGCCAGCTTCGCGTTGTGCGAGCCGGTGCGCAGCGAGCCGGGAATGACCAGGATTTTCGGGGCTGACATCCTCTTCCATACGTTCGGCGAAACGAGCCCGCCGCGCATGAAAGGAAGCCGGCGGAATTAGTCCTTGCGATACACCCAGACGCGGGCCGGCGGAAGGTTCATCCAGATCCGTTCCGAGGCCTCTGTGGACACGCCGGGCAGCGATTTCGGGATCGGCGGCACCACCGCATAGGTGAATTGGACGAAGGGCGCGCCGGGCGAGAGCGCCGTAAAGGCATCGCGGATCAGCCGCAGCCGCGTCAGCATCGGCTTGGTGACCAGCGGCAGGCCGGACACGACGGCGGAGGCGGGCGCGCTCAGCACGTTCCAGAGCGTGTCGCGCAGGCGGTAGGCGTCGCCCTGCACCACCTTGGCCTGCGGATAGCGGTCGCGCAAAAGCGCGCAGAAGCCGGGATTGTATTCGACCAGGACGAGGCGCTTCTGATCAACGCCGCGCTCGACCAGCGCCGAGGTGATGGCGCCGGTGCCGGGCCCGAGCTCGACCACCGGAGCATCCGAATCGACATCGACGTAGTGAGCCATGGTCCGGGCAAGCAGCTTGCCCGACGGCATCACCGCGCCCATGTGGAGGGGCTTTTCGATCCACGATCTGAGAAAGCGCACCTCGTCATCAAGACGAGGCTTCTTCAACGCACGCGCGGACGACGGCAATGGCATGTCTGGACCGGACGGGACGAGACCGCATGATCGCGGCGTGTCAGAAAATGGTCATAAACACGTATAGGCCGAAGGCGGTACGGTCAAGACGGCTCAACTCGCCCGATTACCGAAGAAATCCTTGACCTTGGTGAAGAAACCCTCGGATTCCGGCTGGGTGTTGCCGGAGGAGAGCTTTTCGAACTCGGCCAGCAATTCCTGCTGCTTCTTGGTGAGGTTCTGGGGGGTCTCGACCACGACCTGGACGTACATGTCGCCCATCTGGCGCGAGCGCAGCACCGGCATGCCCTTTGATGCAATGCGGAATCGGCGGGCGGACTGGGTTCCGGCCGGCACCTTCACCTTGGCCTTGCCCTTGTCGATGGTCGGCACCTCGAATTCACCGCCGAGCGCGGCCGTGACCATCGAGATCGGCACGCGGCAATGCAGATCGGCGCCGTCGCGCTGGAAGAACTGGTGCTGGGCCAGCGACAGGAAGATGTAGAGGTCGCCGGGCGGGCCGCCACGGACGCCGGCTTCGCCTTCGCCGGCGAGCCTGATCCTGGTGCCGTCCTCGACGCCTTGCGGAATGTTGACCGACAGCGTCCGCTCGCGGGTGACGCGACCCTGGCCCGAACAGGACGGGCAGGCGTCCTCGATCATCTGGCCGCGGCCCTGGCAGCCGGGGCAGGTGCGCTCGAGGGTGAAGAAGCCCTGCGACTGCCGCACGCGGCCGGCGCCGCCGCAGGTCGAGCAGGTCTTCGGCTTGGTGCCGGCCTTGGCGCCGATGCCCGAGCAGGCCTCGCAGGTGACGGAGACCGGGATCTCGATCTGCGCCGTCTTGCCGCCAAAGGCTTCCTCGAGGGTGATTTCCATGTTGTAGCGCAGGTCTGCGCCACGCTCACGGCCGCCGCGGCCGCGCTGCCCGGCCATGCCGAACAGATCTTCGAAGATGTCGGAGAAGGAAGAGGCGAAGCCCGCGCCGAAACCAGCACCGCCGCCACCGGGACCGCCCTGCTCGAAAGCGGCGTGGCCGAAGCGGTCATAGGCCGCGCGCTTGTCCTTGTCCTTCAGGACCTCGTAGGCCTCGTTGATTTCCTTGAACTTGACCTCGCTGCTGTCGTCCCCGGGATTGCGGTCGGGGTGAAACTTCATCGCAAGCTTGCGGAAGGACGATTTCAGGACCGAATCGTCGGCAGAGCGTTCGACTTCGAGGGTTTCGTAATAGCAGCGCTTGGTGGACATTTCTGACTCGGCCTATCCAATCGCGGTTCAAGTCGGCGCGAAGCAACGTCGCCACGCGACCATATAGGCAGCCTTCCGCGCGATGGCAGAGGGCTGCATGGCAGCGTTGAGCTTAGTGGCTGGGAATTGATTGATCGTAACGGGACCGATCGAAACAGATCCGCCGCCCGTCGCACCCGACACGAAAGCCTCCCCCCTGAGGGGGGAGGCCATTGCAGTGTGTGGGGTCCAAGCCGTCCGCATCATACCCTCTCGGGCTTAAGCGGACTTCTTGTTGTTCTTGTCGTCGTCGACTTCGGTGAATTCCGCGTCGACGACGTCATCCTTGGCCGCATCCCTCTTGGCGTCGGCCTCGGCTTGCTGCGCGTACATGGCCTCGCCGAGCTTCATCGAAGCCTGGGCCAGCGTGTTGGTCTTGGCCTTGATCGCCTCGGCATCGGTGCCCTTCAGCGCTTCCTTGAGGTCGCTGACGGCGTCCTCGATGGCGCGGCGCTCGGTCTCGCCGACCTTCGAACCGTGCTCGGCCAGTGCCTTCTCGGTGGAATGCACCAGCGCGTCGGCGTGGTTCTTGGCATCGACCGCCTCGCGGCGCTGCTTGTCGGCCGCGGCGTTTGCTTCGGCGTCCTTGACCATCTTGTCGATGTCGGCTTCCGACAGGCCGCCCGAGGCCTGAATGCGGATCTGCTGTTCCTTCGCAGTCGCCTTGTCCTTGGCCGAGACGTTGACGATGCCGTTGGCGTCGATGTCGAAGGTCACCTCGATCTGCGGCATGCCGCGCGGAGCCGGCGGAATGCCCATCAGGTCGAACTGGCCGAGCATCTTGTTGTCGGCCGCCATTTCACGCTCGCCCTGGAAGACGCGGATGGTGACCGCGTTCTGATTGTCCTCGGCGGTCGAGAACACCTGGCTCTTCTTGGTCGGGATCGTGGTGTTGCGGTCGATGATGCGGGTGAACACGCCGCCCAGCGTCTCGATGCCCAGCGACAGCGGGGTCACGTCGAGCAGCAGCACGTCCTTGACGTCGCCCTGGAGCACGCCGGCCTGGATCGCGGCACCGATCGCCACGACTTCGTCCGGGTTGACGCCCTTGTGCGGCTCCTTGCCGAACAGCTGCTTCACGACTTCCTGGACCTTCGGCATGCGCGACATGCCGCCGACCAGGACGACTTCGCCGATCTCACCGGCGGTGACGCCGGCGTCCTTCAGCGCCTTGCGGCAGGGCTCGACGGTTTTCTGGACGAGGTCGTCGACCAGCGCTTCGAACTTGGCGCGGGTGAGCTTCATCGTCAGATGCTTCGGACCGGTCTGGTCCGCGGTGATGAAGGGCAGGTTGATCTCGGTCTGCGTCGTCGACGAGAGCTCGATCTTGGCCTTCTCAGCGGCTTCCTTCAGGCGCTGCAACGCGAGCTTGTCATTGCGCAGGTTGATGCCCTGCTCCTTCTGGAACTCGTCGGCCAGATAGCCCACGAGGCGCATGTCGAAGTCTTCGCCGCCGAGGAAGGTGTCGCCGTTGGTCGACTTCACCTCGAACACGCCGTCGCCGATTTCGAGAATGGAAATATCGAACGTGCCGCCGCCGAGGTCGTACACGGCGATCGTGCCGGTCTTGGTCTTGTCCAGACCATAGGCCAGCGCAGCCGCGGTCGGCTCGTTGATGATGCGCAGCACTTCGAGGCCCGCGATCTTGCCGGCGTCCTTGGTCGCCTGGCGCTGGGCGTCGTTGAAGTAGGCGGGAACAGTGATGACCGCCTGGTCGACCTTCTGGCCGAGATGGGCTTCCGCGGTCTCCTTCATCTTCTGCAAGATGAACGCCGAAACCTGCGAGGGCGAGTAGGTCTGGCCGTCGGCCTCGACCCATGCGTCGCCGTTGGAAGCCTTCACGATCTTGTACGGAACGAGCTTCTTGTCCTTCTCGACCATCGGGTCGTCGTAGCGGCGGCCGATGAGGCGCTTCACTGCGAAGAACGTACGCTCTGGATTGGTTACGGCCTGGCGCTTGGCAGGCTGGCCGACGAGGCGCTCACCGTCGTCCGTCACGGCGACGATCGAAGGCGTCGTGCGCATGCCTTCGGAATTCTCGATGACTTTGGCGTTCTTGCCATCCATTACGGCGACGCACGAATTCGTGGTGCCGAGGTCGATCCCAATGACCTTTCCCATGGTCCTGATATCCTTGTTTTTGCGGCAGGTTGGCTGGGCCCAGAAGGCACCCGAACCGAAACCCCCTAAGATCAAACATTCGCGATATTGCGATGGTTGACGCTCATATAGGAGGGGGGGAGGGGCCCGCAAGGACCGAACGCAAGTTTCGGCCGTGAAAACATTGGGTTTTGGAAGATCATATCCGGGCTCAACCGCCCTTGCGGGTGAGGAAATATTAACAGGTTCGGCGATCTGCCGGCCCTGCCGCCGTGGTCGGCCCCGGCCCTGTTACCGGCGCGCCAAACCCGCTACAAGGCCGACCTGCCGGACAGCCTCGCCATGGGGCCGCCTCGCGCGACAAAGCGGCCCAATCGCCGACCATTGAACGGCCTCAATGTGAACCAATCAGAGTGCCCATGAAGCTGACCCGCCCCCTCGCCGCGCTCGCCCTCCTCGTTGCCACGGCACTTCCGGCGCTTGCCGCCGATGCCGTCTACCCGCCCGGCTTGCGCCTCGGCATGGTGCCGCTGGTCGGATTGAACACGGCCAAAACCTTTCCGGGCTTCGAGAACGAGGATGGCAGCGTCAAGGTGCTGGTCACCGAACTGCCGCCGGCGGCTTACGGCGAGGTCGTGAGCGCCTTCACCGCCAATCCGGCCGGCAACAATGGCGTCAAGCCGGACAAGATCGAGACGCCGGCGGGCCTTGCCTATTTCACCACCGAGAGCGGCAAGGCCGGCACGACGCCGGTGAAGCGTTATTCGATGATCGTGCCGGGCACCGGCTTCTCCGGCTACGTCGCGGTGCAGGTCCCCGAAAACGCGTCGAAGATCTACACCGATGAGGCGGTACGCCAGATGTTTGCGACCGCCACCACCCGCAAGGAAGTGTCGGCTGACGAGCAGATCGGGCTGATGCCGTTCAAGATCACCGATCTCGCCGGCTTCAAGGACGTCCGCACGCTGGTGCCGGGCTCGAGCCTGATCCTGGCCGACGGCAACGAAGCCTCGGGCTATGAATCGAAGCCCTTCATCATCCTCGGCCTGATCGGCGCCACCCCGCAGCAGGCTGACGACCGCGCCCGCTTCGCCCAGGAAGCCGCGCTCCAGATTCCCGGCGTACGCGAGTCCCGCGTCACCATGTCCGAGCCGATCCGCATCAACGGCCAGCCGGGCTTTGAGACCCGGATCGACGGCGTCAGCGGCAAGGACAAGACCCCGGTGACGGTGGTGCAGTGGATCCGCTTCGGCGGCGGCACCTCGCTGCGCATCATCGCCAGCGCGCCGCGCGACCAGTGGTCGGACGCCTTCACCCGCTTCCGCGCCGTGCGCGACGGCATCCAGCCGAAGGGCTAGCACGGCTCGTCCAGCACCCTCGGTGTCGTCCCGGCGAAGGCCGGGACCCTAACCACAGGGAGAGGTTGTTGGGCGAACTGGTAACTCCGAGTCGTCGCATAACTATTGCTGCGGCGTATGGGTCCCGGCCTTCGCCGGGACGACGGCGATGTTGGGGCTGGCAGCTCAACCGCTAGCCAAAGCCGGCTGCATTTTCGGGCTTTTGTTCGTACACGAACGGAATTAGGCTTCCCTCCATTGGATCAACCTTTGAGGGGAGGTGGACGATGCTGGACCGACGACAAATCTTGGCGGCGCTGGGAACCACGGCGCTCGCGAGCCTCGCACCAAGCGCACTTTTCGCAGCAGCCTCGATCAAGCCGGATGACACCTCCGCGCTGCTCGTGATCGACGTGCAGAACTGCTTCCTGCCCGGCGGCAGCCTCGCGGTGAAGGAAGGCGAGCAGGTCGTGCCCGTCATCAACAAGATGGCGAAAGCGTTTTCGAACGTGGTGATGACGCAGGACTGGCACACGCCCGGCCACGTCTCGTTCGCATCGGTGCATTCCGGCAAGAAGCCGTTCGAGACCATCGACCTGCCCTACGGCAAGCAGGTGCTGTGGCCCGACCATTGCGTGCAGGGCACCGACGGTGCCTCGTTGTCGAAGGACCTTTCGATCCCGCAGGCCGAGCTCATCATCCGCAAGGGTTTTCACAAGGACGTCGACAGCTATTCGGCGTTCCTCGAGGCCGACGGCAAGACAACGACTGGCCTTGCCGCCTATCTGAAGTCGCGCAAGATCAAGCGCGTCTTCGTTGCGGGTCTCGCCACCGATTTCTGCGTCGCCTGGACCGCGCTCGATGCACGCAAGGCGGGCTTCGAGGTCTATGTCGTGGAAGACGCCTGCCGCGGCATCGACAATCAGGGCTCGCTCGCGAAAGCCTGGGCCGACATGGCCAAGGCCGGCGTGAAGCGGATTCAGTCTGCGGATATCGCGGTGAGCGCGTAAGGCGCTCACGTTGTCAAACCTTGATGATGAGGAGACGCGCGCGAGCGCGCTCCTCAAAATCGCTCAGTTCGCTTCGTTGCTGTTCGCAGCCGGCGCGGGCTTGGCGCCACCCTTGGCGACGCCGACCAGCGCCGGGCGCAGCACGCGCTCGCCGATGGTGTAGCCAGCCTGCATGACCTGCACGACGGTGCCGGCGGGCACCGACGCATCCGGCACCTCGTACATCGCCTGCTGGAAGTTCGGATCGAACTTCTGGCCCTGCGGATCGAACTTCTTCACGCCGTGCTTTTCCAGCGCGTTGAGCAGCGAGCGCTCGGTGAGCTCGACGCCCTCGATCAGCGCGGTCAGGCCGGGATCGGCCGCGGCACGCGCTTCGGCCGGAACGGCATCGAGCGCGCGCTGAAGGTTGTCGGCGATGTCGAGCACGTCGCGGGCAAAGCCGGTGACGCCGTAGAGCTTGGAGTCAGCGACCTCCTTGGCGGTGCGCTTGCGCAGATTTTCCATCTCGGCCAGCGTCCGCAGCATGCGGTCGCGCGCCTCGGCGGCTTCCTTCTGCAGCAATTCCACCGAACCCGGCTCGGGGTCGTCGGGCATGATGTAGGGTTTCGACACCACGGGCTCGCCGGTCGCGGCAGTCGTGTCTTCGGGTTGCCGGTCTCGATCGGTCATCGGCTCTCTTTTCGAACTGGTCTTACGGGATTTTGCTGGCCCGGATATCGTGCTTCGGGCGCTGAAAATCAAGCGCCCGTGATCGTCTCAAATGCCGGTCAGCCCCCCAGCAGGCGGCTGACGATGCGGGCGGCGTAGTCCACGGTCGGGATCACACGGGCATAATTCAGCCGCGTCGGCCCGATCACGCCCAAAACGCCGACGATGCGGCCGGCGGCATCCCGATAGGGCGAGATGATGGTGGAGGACCCGGACAGCGAAAACAGCTTGTTTTCGCTGCCGATGAAGATCCGGACGCCCTCGGCGGTTTCGGCACGCCCCAGCAGGTCGATGACGCCGCGCTTGGTCTCGAGATCGTCGAACAGCAGGCGAACGCGCTCGAGATCCTCCAGCGCGTGCAGGTCCTCCAGCAGATTGGCGTGGCCGCGGACGATGAGCTGGCGGTCCTCATTCTCGCCGCCAGACCAGCTCGCGATCCCGGCCGAGATCACCTTTTGCGTCAATTGATCGAGCTCGGCGCGAGCCTCGCCCAGCGCGGTTTCCAGCTCGAGCCGCGCCTCGGCGAGCGTCCGGCCGCGAATCCGCGCATTGAGGAAATTGCCGGCTTCGATGATGGCGGAGGAGGGAACTCCCGGCGGCAGCGTCAGCACGCGGTTCTCGACCTGGCCGTCCTCGCCAACCAGGATGACCAGCGCCTTTTCGGGTTCCAGGCGGACGAACTCGATGTGCTTCAGCCGCGTATTCGATTTCGGCGTCAAAACGACGGCCGCGGTGCGGGTGAGACCCGACAGCCGCGTCAGCGCCTGATCGAGCGCCGCCTCGACCGATTGGGCCTGACCGACGGAGGTCAGCTGGCTCTGGATCGACTGCCGCTCCGCCTCGTTGAGATCGCCGACCTGCATCAAGGCGTCGACGAAGAAGCGCAGGCCGAGTTCCGTCGGTAGCCGGCCGGCAGACGTGTGCGGGGCGTAGATGAGGCCGAGATGTTCCAGATCGGCCATGACGTTGCGGACCGAGGCCGGCGACAGCGGCATCGCAATCAGCCGCGAGATGTTGCGCGAGCCCACCGGCTCGCCGGTCGCGAGGTAGCTTTCGACAATTTGACGAAAGATGTCGCGTGAACGCTCGTTGAGCTGGGCGAGGCCTGCGCGCGGCGCGATCAGATGGATCGGATCGTGATGGGCCACAGACGGTAACTCCTCTCAGATGCTCATAATTTGTCCATCCCCGAGGGTTCTGACAAGCGTGGCGTTTGCGGGGTGGAAAACCCGGGGTGAAAAAGCCTTGTCCTTTCCCCTTGCCGCCCACCCTCACCCCACCTACAAGCACCGCGAATAGCCCTTTTCCGAGAGTTTTGGAGGATTCCCCATGCGGCCAAGCCGCCGTGCGCCCGACGAATTGCGCCCCGTGACGCTGGAGCGTGGCGTGGTGAAGTATGCGGAAGGCTCCTGCCTCGTGAAATTCGGCGACACCCATGTGCTGGTCACCGCCACTCTGGAAGACCGCTTGCCGCCGTGGCTGAAGGGCCAGGGCCGCGGTTGGGTCACCGCCGAATACGGCATGCTGCCGCGCGCGACCTCCGAACGCACCCGCCGCGAAGCGGCCGCCGGCAAGCAGAGCGGCCGCACCGTCGAGATCCAGCGCCTGATCGGGCGTTCGTTGCGCACCATCGTCGATCTCGAAGCGCTCGGTGAGCGCCAGATCACGGTTGATTGCGACGTGCTCCAGGCCGATGGCGGCACCCGCACGGCCTCGATCACCGGTGCCTGGGTCGCGCTCGCCGACTGCATCAACTGGATGAAGACGCGCAACATGATCAAGGCCAACGTGATGCGCGACAACGTCGCCGCGATCTCGTGCGGCATCTATCAGGGCAAGCCGGTGCTGGATCTCGACTATGCCGAGGATTCCGAAGCTGAAACCGACGCCAATTTCGTCATGACCGGCGACGGCCGCATCATCGAGGTGCAGGGCACCGCGGAACGCGAGCCGTTTACGCAGGACGAGTTCCTCGCGCTGATCGCCCTGGCGCAAAAAGGCATCGCGCGTCTGGTGGACTTGCAGAAACTGGCTGTCGCGTAGTCAATAGGCCCATGCACCGCCGAATCACCGGAAAGCTCGTCATCGCGACCCACAATCCCGGCAAGCTCGCCGAGATGAAGGAGCTGCTCGCGCCTCACGGCATCGAGGTGGTGTCGGCCGGCGAGCTCGGCCTGCCCGAGCCCGACGAGACCGGCAACGACTTCCGCAGCAATGCCGCGATCAAGGCGATCGCGGCGGCGCAGGCGACCGGATTTCCATCCTTCGCCGATGATTCCGGCATCGTGGTTGATGCGCTCGACGGCGCGCCCGGCATCTACAGCGCGCGCTGGGCCGGACCGTCCAAGGATTTCGCCGCGGCCATGGCGCAGATCGAGCGCCTGTTGCAGGAGCGCGGCGCCGCCACGCCCGACAAACGTAAATCGCATTTCGTCTCGGCCCTCTGCGTCGCCTGGCCCGACGGTCATCTCGAAGAGGTCGAGGCGCGCGTCGACGGCACGATGGTCTGGCCACCGCGCGGTACCGCCGGCTTCGGTTACGATCCGATGTTCTTGCCCGACGGTCACACGCGCACCTTCGGCGAGATGGAAAGCATCGAAAAGCACGGCCTGCCGCCACTCGGCCTCGGCCTGTCGCACCGCGCCCGCGCCTTCGTGAAACTGGCGGAGATCTGCCTTGAGCCGCGCTAAAGCGTTTTCAAGCGAAGTGGACACCGGTTCGCGCCAGGAAAACGCGTCAAAACAAGAATCTGAAGCTTTTGGCGTTTACGTGCACTGGCCGTTCTGCCTGTCGAAGTGTCCCTATTGCGACTTCAACAGCCATGTCCGCCACGCCGCGATCGACGAGGCGCGTTTTGCCTCCGCGTTCGCCCGCGAGATCGAAACCACCGCACAGCGCGCGCCCGGCCGTGAGGTCTCCTCGATCTTTCTCGGCGGCGGCACGCCGTCACTGATGCAGCCTTCGACCGTCGGCGCCGTGCTCGACGCGATCGGCCAGCATTGGAACGTTGCCAAGGACGTCGAAGTGACGCTCGAGGCAAACCCGACCAGTGTCGAAGCCACGCGCTTTGCCGGCTATCGCGCAGCCGGTGTCAATCGCGTTTCACTGGGCGTGCAGGCGCTCGACGATGCCTCGCTGAAGGCCCTCGGCCGCATGCACAGCGCGCGCGAGGCGCTCGATGCCGTCGCGATCGCGCGCCGTTCATTCGATCGCTATTCGTTCGACCTGATCTACGCCCGCCCGGACCAGACGCCGGCGATGTGGGCCGACGAGCTGCGTCTCGCCATCGATGAAGCGGCCGAGCATCTGTCGCTCTATCAGCTCACCATCGAGGAAGGCACGCCGTTCTTCGGCCTGCACCAGGCCGGCAAGCTGAAGACGCCGGACGAGGCCGTCGCGCGCGCGCTTTACGACGTGACGCAGGAGACCTGCGACAAGCTCGGTCTGCCGGCTTACGAGATTTCCAATCACGCGCGGCGCGGCGCCGAGTGCCGGCACAATCTGGTGTACTGGCGCGGCGAAGAATATGCCGGCATCGGTCCCGGCGCGCACGGCCGCCTCGACATCGACGGCGTGCGCCATGCCACCGCCACCGAGAAGCGGCCCGAAGCCTGGCTGATGCGCGTCGAAAGCAGCGGCCACGGCGTCGTCACCGACGATCTCCTCAACAGCGAAGAACGCGCCGACGAATTCCTGCTGATGGGATTGCGCCTCGCCGAGGGCATCGACCCCGAGCGTTACACGGCGCTCTCAGGTCGCCCGCTGGACCCCGGTCGCATCGCGCTGTTGCGCGAGGAAGGCGCGATCACGGTCGATGCAACGGGCCGGCTGCGCGTCACGAGCAGCGGATTCCCGGTGCTGGACGCTGTGGTCGCGGATCTCGCGGCGTAAAGGCTTTGATAAGCGAACCGCCGGTATTTCCGGCAGCTGACCTTATGCCGTGCTAGATTTGCTCGCGCGTCATCTTGCCCCGCCTCCGGACGGCCATGAACGAGCGAGCCCCTCTCCCTGCGATCCACGATCCCGAACTCGACCGGCTCGTGAAGGATGCCGGTGCGAGCAAGACGGTCTACGCCCTCGTCACGCCGGAGACCGAAGCGGCGAAGCACGCAATCCTCGGCAACTGCCCGGCGTCACCGGATGCCGCGCGGCGACAATATCTCGAGCAATTCCGCGACGCCTGGACCGGCAAGCAGTTTGCGCTTCACGAAGCCTTCCTCGCACGCTGGATGGCCTGGGCCGACCCAGTGGTTGCGCTTTCGCCCACCGGATTTCCCTGGCGCTATCCGACGGCCGGCGGCAGCGAAGCCCTGTTTCACGTCATAACCGCTTATGGCAACCGCGCGCGCAGCGAGCGTTTCGATCCCGAAGTCCACGTCTTCTCTGGCGAGTACGAGGGCTACAAGGCCTATGCCGAGGCATGCGGGATAACAGTCGTCGAGCATGACCGGGCCGATTGGGAAAAGGTCGGACGTTTGCTTCCGCCGACCGCGTTGTTCTGTATCAGCCAACCCTCTGCGATTGACGGCGATGTCTGGCCGCAGGCAAACGCTTTCTTCGACCTGCTATCGGCCGGCGCCTCAAAACCTCGCCTGCTGCTCGACGTCACCTATGTCGGAAGTATTGCCGAAGAGCTCGGATCGCGTATTGCCGCGGACAGTCCCGCGGTGCAGGCCGTTGCCTTCAGCCTCTCAAAGCCGTTCGGGGTCTATTACGACCGCATCGGCGGCATCTTCTGTCGCGAGGCCATGCCGTCCCTGTTCGGCAATCAATGGTTCAAGAACCTCACCTCGCTGCAGCTCGGTCTCGCGCTGATCGAGCGTCATGACGTCTACGACCTGCCGCGCCGCTATAAGCGTGTTCAGCGCGAGGCTGCCACGGAAGTCGGCCGCCGGCTCGGCATCGCGCTCACACCGAGTGACGTCACGATCCTTGCGCGGGCGTCCCGGTCTGACACTCTGGACCCCGCGCTCGCCGCCTTCCTACGGCGACCCGCGAATAACGCGCAGGCGCATTTGCGCGTTTGTCTCACACCCGCCATGGCGCAAATGATCGGCACCGCCGGCCCGATCCCCGGAGGCGCATCTTGAAGAATCTCGTCGCGGTGACTGATCCCGAAGACATCCACCGCCATGTGCACGGCTTGTGGCGATGCGAGCCGATCCGCGATTCGCACGCCAATCGCGGCTTCATCCATGACATCGTCGAACAATTCGCGAGCCTGCCGCGCTTGTTCTGCGATACCACCAATGACCGGCTCGAACGCGCTCATTTCTGCTCGTGGTGGGGCGTGTCGATGAACCGGACCTACGACAATCCAGCGATCGAGGATCTATACCGCCTGCACGAGATGTTTCATTCGGCCTTCATGCCTTACTTTCCCGGCATCGGCTTCGATGCCTTTCATCGCAAGATGGAAGACAACGAACTGAAGGCGAGCGTTTGTTCGGAGATTCGCGTCTATTTCGAACTGCCGCATTTGCGGGAGCTTGCGTTCGAGCATCCGATCTATGCCGACCGCTTCCTCTCCGACACCTCGATGCAGACGCTCTGGCGGAAGAACAAGCCGGTCGCGATCGAGACGCTGCAAGAAGCGCGCCGCGACGTGATGTTCTCCAAGCCCGAGCATGAGATGGACCTGGCAGAGCGCTGGATCAGGCGCTTTGCCCTGCAAAACCGTCAGTGGTCGACGTGCTGGTACGATCGCTACCTCGATATCGAGCAGCACATGTACGAATTCCAGATCCGTGCCCTGCAGGGCGACCGCTCTGGCGCCATTGCGGAGCACCTGGCCTGGATCGAGGCGCACGCCGGCGAGGACACCGACGATCATATTCCCTATCGCCAGGAAGCCGCTCTGTTCGCAAACATCTATTGGAGCAACCGGCGCCGGTACGAGGCGCAGGTCCCGGCCGTGGCCAAGCCAGGATAGATTTTTAGGCGAAGCCTGCTACGCCCCAAAACTCTTCGGCGAACCCGCCACCGCAACACCACCGCCCGTCGTCACCTTCATCACCGCAAGGCCCCGCTCATTGGTGCCGTCGGCGCGGAAGCGGAACAGGCCGTCGATGCCGGCGAAGCCGGAGGGATTGGTGAGCACGTCGGACGAGAAGCGCGTGGTGCCCTGCGTGCGCGCGAGTGCGGCCACGAGTGCGACCGCGTCATAGGCAAGTGTCGCGGTGCGGATCGGCTCGGCGCCGTATTTGGTGCGGTAACGGCCGGCGAATGCGCGGAAGCCGGCGGGATCCGGCGCGGCGTAGAGGCCGCCTTGCAAGTTCGGGCTGGCATAGACGCGCGGGCTATCCCAGAGGCCGGTGCCGAGCAGCTGGATGTTGCGCAAGTTCGCGCCAGCGGCCGTCATCGCATCCGCGACGGAAACGACGGCATCGCCGTCATCGGCAATGAACAGCGCATCGGCGCTGCCGAGCTGCTGCGCGACAGTGCGCGCGGGCGTGGCGCGATCGGCGCCGTATTTCTCGAATGCGACGATGCGTCCGCCGCGCCTAGGCACCGCGGCCTTCACCGCGGCTTCGACGACATTGCCATAGGCATTGTCGGGCAAGAGCACGGCGACGGAGCGTTTTCCGATGCTGGAGGAATATTCGACGATGCGATTGACGTCGGACTCCGGCAGGAAGCTCAAGAGATAGACGCCGCGGCCGGCGACGCTCGAATCCGTCGAGAACGCCATCACCGAAATGCCCCGCGTGCGCGCGACCTGCGCCACGGCCGGGACCGACTGTGCGAACAACGGCCCCAGGATGATCTCGGCGCCTTCGTCGACCGCCTGCTGCGCGCCGGCTTGCGCGCCCTGCGGGCTGCCATTGTCGTCCTTGATCAGGAGCTGGATGTTCGGGTTCTGGAACTCGGCCAGCGCCATCTCGGCAGCGTTGCGCATCGACTGCGCGGCGAGCCCGGCATTGCCCGCGGCCGACAGCGGCAGGATCACCGCAACCTTCACCCCGCCGGTGCCGGCGGTGGTCGCCTGCTGCGGCGGGCCTGCCGGCTGGGCCGGCGGCGGAGAGGAGCTCGAGAACGGGTTGGAAAACTGGCTGAGGCTCTGCTGCACGCCGGCGCAGGCTGACAGCAGGGGCGTGCCGAGCAGCAGGCCAAGCGCACTCCGCCGGGTCGCACCCGCGAAACGGGGCCCCTCAACGGGAGACTTCAGATCACGCGGGCCCACCATGGCAACTTCTCTTCTGATCGTCCGTCGCCGGCCGATCACAGCAAATCTTGCCGCGACAGAAGCCGCGGATTCAGGCATATTGTCGGCAAATAGTTAACCAAAACAAAAGGATAATGACCGCTTAACGCGGCTGCCCTCGCTGCCTGGCTGGCTGTTCGCCGTCCGTCATCCAGCATCAAGGCGGGCTTTCCGCCGCGAATATGGCGCTGACGCTTGGTTCCGTTGAGAATGTGATGCCGGATGGATCACATTCCAGTCCTTCCTCGCCCCTCATCTGGCACGATCTTTTTCGAAGGACCGGTTCCCAGCCCCGGGGATCATGCCTAAGTTCGAATCATTATGCGCGCAAAGCCGGCCCCGATAAATACGCCTGAAGGCCCAGACGCCGCCCCGCGCGGTTTCTCCATCGACGCCCATCGGCTCGCGGTGCCGAAGCCGGCGGCCGGCCTCTATCTGGTGGCGACCCCGATCGGCAATCTCGGCGACATCACGCTGCGCGCGCTGCAGACGCTCGCCGGGGTCGACGTCATCGCCTGCGAGGACACCCGCATCACGCGGCGCCTGACCGAGCGCTACGACATCTCGGCGCAGCTCAAGCAATATCATGAGCACAATGCCGAAGCCGCCCGCCCAAAGATCCTGGAGGCGCTTGCCGCCGGCGGCTCGGTCGCGCTGGTATCGGATGCCGGCACGCCGCTGATCTCCGATCCCGGTTACAAGCTGGTTCGCGAGGTCTGCGCCGCGGGCCATGCGGTCTATGCACTGCCCGGCCCGTCCTCCGTGCTGGCAGCGCTGTCGGTCGCCGCGCTACCGACCGATCGCTTCTTCTTCGAGGGCTTTCTGCCGGCGAAATCCGCCGCGCGGCGGTCGCGCCTGGCTGAGCTCGCCCGCATCGATGCGACGCTGGTGATGTTCGACTCCGGAAACCGCGTGCAGGACACTCTCGCCGATCTCGCCGAGATCATGGGCACGCGTGAAGCCGCGATCTGCCGCGAGCTGACAAAGCTGCACGAGGAGATTTCCCGCGCGACACTGAGCGAGCTCGCCCGCGACGCCGACAGCCTCGAGACGCGCGGCGAATTCGTGCTGGTGATCGGCCCGCCTGCTGCGGATGCCGACGTGCTGACGGCGGATGCGCTGGACGATCTCCTGCGCGCGCAGCTCGCCGCGCATAGCGTCAAGGACGCCGTCGCGCACGCGGTCGCGCTCTCGGGGCGGCCCCGCCGTGAGGTCTATGCCCGCGCGCTCGAGCTCGCAAAGAATTTGCGGGGCGGCGATGGCGAAGACTAAGGATGCAGCGGAACCGAAACCGGCCTCGCCCGAGCGCGTCGCCGCGTTCCGCACCGGCATCTCGGCCGAGAGTCGCGCCGCAGCCTTCCTGATGGCAAAGGGCTACCGCATCCTCGCCAAGCGCTACCGGACGCCGCATGGCGAGATCGACCTCGTGGCGCGGCGGCGCAATTTGATCGCCTTCGTCGAGGTCAAGGCGCGTGCCAGCCTCGATGAGGCCGCCTACGCGGTGACGCCGCGCCAGCAGCAGCGCATCATCGACGCCGCGCAGGGCTGGCTGGCCACGCATCCCGAGCATGCGGAATTCGAATTGCGATTCGACGCCATGCTGATTGCGCCGCGATCACTTCCACGCCATGTGTTGGCGGCATTCGACGCCTCGACCTGAAAGGCAGACCATGAAACTGAACGTCGCCGTCCAGATGGACCCCATCGCCCGCATCAACATCAAGGGCGATTCCACCTTTGCGCTGCTCCTGGAGGCGCAGAAGCGCGGCCACGGCCTGTCCTATTACACGCCCGACAAGCTTTCGATGGTCGGCGAGGAGATCGTCGCGCCGGTCCAGCTCCTGACCGTACGCGACGAGCCCGGCGATCATTTCACCCTGGGCGAGCCCCGGCGCGAGGCGCTGAACGGCTTCGACGTGGTGCTGCTGCGCCAGGACCCGCCGTTCGACCTCGCCTACATCACCTCGACGCACATGCTCGAGCGGATTCATCCGAAGACGCTGGTCGTCAACGATCCGGCCTCGGTGCGCAACGCGCCCGAAAAGCTGTTCGTGATGAATTTTCCGCAGCTGATGCCGCCGACCTTGATCTCGCGCGACCTCGACGAGATCAACGCGTTCCGCGACAAGCACGGCGCCGTCGTGATGAAGCCGCTGCACGGCCATGGCGGCGCCGCGGTGTTCCGCGTGATGCCGCAGGACATGAATTTCGGCTCGCTGTTCGACATGTTCTCGGTCACCTTCAAGGAGGCCTGGGTGATCCAGCAGTTCATCCCCGAGGTGAAGCTCGGCGACAAGCGCATCATCCTGGTCAATGGCGAGTTCGCGGGCGCGGTGAACCGCGTGCCGGCCGCCGACGACCTCCGCTCCAACATGGTGCGCGGCGGCGCGGCCAAGGAGACCGAGCTGACCCCGCGCGAGCGCGAGATCTGCGCCACCGTTGGACCTGCGCTGCGCGAGCGCGGCCTGCTGTTCGTCGGCATCGACGTCATCAACGGCAACCTCACCGAGATCAACGTGACCTCGCCGACGGGCATTCGCGCCATCGCCCGCCTCGGCGGCCCGGACGTCGCGGCCAGGATCTGGGACGTGATCGAGCAGAAGCGGGCGAAATAACGCCGGTTATGGCGCGCGCAATCTCCCCGGTGTCGTCCCCGCGAACGCGGGGACCCATACCCACAGGGAGAAGTTTGGCGACGACTGGGGGTGGGTACTTCCACCTTCTACAATGGAGAGATCACGCGGTATGGGTCCCGGCCTTCGCCGGGACGACACCGGTGATGTGTCGCGTTGTTTCCGTCTCATCGCCGTAGCGATGCAGCACCGCCCATCACTAACCACCCATTCACCATGACGCGCCCCGCGCCTCGTGCGAACGCACGAGCGCGTATGCGTGAATCTACGGGGTCGGCGCCGTTCGAATAACGCGGCATTCACCATCTGCCGAAAACCAGCAGCATCACTGACCATCACACTCGGTCTCGCAACACCCCTTATACTTTTACTCCCTACTCATCGATGCAGGGGAACCCGCCACGTGCGGTTCGCGTACCCCGCGTAAGAGTAGAAGCGTATGAACACCGCACGCATTGTGGTTCTCGTCATCGCGCTGGGCGCCGGCGGCGTCGCTGCGTATCTGGCGAGCAGCTACGACAACAAGCCCGCGACCGCGCTCCCGGTGGCCGAGAAGCTGCCGACGGTCGAGGTGCTCGTCGCCAAATCCGACATTCAGCTCGGCCAGGCCGTGAAGGCCGAGGATCTGCAATGGCAGACCTGGCCGCAATCGACCGCAAGCAGCGCCTTTATCCGCCGCGACAACCGGCCCGACGCGCAGACCCAGATCGCCGGCTCGATCGCACGCGTGCCCTTGATGCAGGGCGAGCCGATCCGCGAGCAAAAGCTGGTGCGGGCCGACGGCTCCGGCTTCATGGCCGCGATCCTGCCATCCGGCATGCGGGCCGTGTCCACCGAGATTTCAGCCGAGACCGCGGCCGGCGGATTCATCCTGCCGAACGACCGCGTCGACATCGTCCTGACGCGACGCCTGAAGAATCCCGACGGGGTCGGCACCAGCGGCTCGACCGGCGGCAATGACCTGATCCTGTCGGAGGTCATCCTGACCAACATCCGCGTGCTCGCGATCGATCAGGCGCCGAAGGAAAAGGAAGGCCAGAACGCCGTGGTCGGCAAGACCGTCACGCTGGAGCTCAGGCCCGACCAGATCACGACACTCTCGGTCTCGCGCCAGGGCGGCACGCTGACACTTGCGCTGCGCAGTATCGCCGATGCGAGCGCCGCAGACGGGCCCGAGGACCAGGCATTCAAGCAGCGTTCGAACGGCGTGAACGTGATCCGCTACGGCGTGCAAGCGAGACAACTGACGTCACAGAAGTGATGGGGACATGATGACCTACGGGGACAATCGGATGGGCCTGCGCATTCGGGGGAAGCGCGCCGGCTCGATCTGGGCAGGGGCAATGCTGTTACTGGGGCTGGTCGCAGCCCCCGATCTCGTCCGCGCTGCGGATGCGCCGGTCGGAGACCAGGCGCCGATGCAGGCGCCGGACCTCGGCGTGTCGCCGGTTGCAACCATGCCGGCGCGGATGCGTTCGCTGTCGCTCGGCATCGGCAAGTCGGTCGTGATCGACCTGCCGCGCGAGGTCAAGGATGTGCTGGTGGCCGATCCCAAGATCGCCAATGCGGTGATCCGCTCGGCGCAGCGCGCCTATATCATCGGCGGCCAGGTCGGCCAGACCAACGTGGTGTTCTTCTCCGCCGACGGTCAGCAGGTCGCGTCCTACGACATCGCGGTCAAGCGCGACCTCAACGGCATGCGCACGGCGCTGCGCTCATCGCTGCCGGGCGTGCAGATCGAGGGCGTCGGCGACAGCGTGATGCTGACCGGCTCGGTGTCGAGCCCGGTCGAGGCCCAGCAGGCCGGCGACGTCGCCGCCAAGCTCGTCGGCGGCGCCGACAAGGTCGTCAACAACATCGTCGTGCGCGGCCGCGACCAGGTGATGCTGAAAGTCGTCGTCGGCGAAGTCCGCCGCGACATCGTCAAGCAATTGGGCGTCGATCTCAGCGCCAGCCTGAATGCCGGCACCGCGGTGGTGAATTTCAACAATTCCAACCCGTTCTCGGTCTCCGGCGGCCCGCTGGTCTCCAGCAACGGGCTCGGCGTCGCCGGCCTCGCCAAGGGCGTCGCCACCGTCAGCGCCACCATGCGCGCGATGGAAAGCGCGGGCGTGATGCGGACGCTGGCCGAGCCGAGCCTGACCGCGATCTCCGGTGAATCTGCGACCTTCATCGCGGGCGGCGAATTCCCCATCCCCGCAGGCTATTCCTGCGATCCGACCACGCATGTCTGTACCACCCAGATCTCCTACAAGAAGTTCGGTATCTCGCTGAACTTCACCCCGGTCGTGCTCAGCGAGGGCCGGATCAGCCTGCGCGTGATGACCGAAGTCTCGGAGCTGTCGAACCAGCAGGCGATCACCGTGACGCAGGCGGTGTCGTCGACCGCGAACAACTCCATCACCATTCCCTCGATCCAGACCCGCCGCGCCGAGACCACGCTCGAGATTCCCTCGGGCGGCTCGATGGCAATGGCCGGCCTGATCCAGCAGCAGACCAAGCAGGCCATCAACGGCCTGCCCGGCGTCGACCAGGTGCCGATCCTCGGCGCGCTGTTCCGCAGCCAGGACTTCGTCAACAACGAGACCGAGCTGATGGTGATCGTGACCCCCTATGTGGTGCGCGCGGTCGCCCAGAAGGAATTGTCGCGGCCCGATGACGGCTTCGCGCCGTCCTCCGATGCGCAGTCGGCGCTGCTCGGCCGCATGAACCGCCTCTACGGCATCGCGCGCCGGGTCGATCCGATCGACGGCAATGCCGGTGATTTCGGCTTCATCATCGACTGACACCAACGGTTCGGGGACCGGGCGAGATACGGGCAAGGGGGATGAAGCGATGACGAAGACAAATGATCGACGTCGCAACTGGCGCATCGCGCTCGCGCTGACGGGGCTCTCCGTCGCGCTGGGCGCCTGCAACACCACGGGTGATGTCGTCACCACCCAGACGGTGCCGACCGACTACCGCATGCGTCACCCGATCGCGGTCCAGGAAGGCAAGCGCTCGATCGTGATCTTCGTCGGCAAGGCGCGCGGCGGGCTTTCGGCCGAGCAGCACGCCGACGTGACGGGCATCGCCCAGGACTGGGTGCGCGAAGGCACCGGCTCCGTCGTCGTCGACGTGCCCATCGATACCACGAATTCGCGCGCGGCGGCCGCGACCTATCGCGAGATCCGCGCGGTGCTCGGCAGCGGCGGCGTGCCGTCGCGCGCCATCGTGCAGCATCCCTATCGTCCCGAAGATCCCGGACTGCTTCCGACCATCCGGCTGAGCTATTCCAAGATCGCGGCGGTGGCCGGCCCCTGCGGATTGTGGCCCGAGGACATGGGACCGTCGATCCTCGACCCCGGCTACAACGAGAACCGGCCCTACTTCAATCTCGGCTGCGCCACCCAGCGCAACCTCGCCGCGATGATCGACAACCCCGCCGACCTCGAGCAGCCGCGCGCCGAGACGCCGGCCTATACCGCACGGCGCGACATCGCCTTCGACCGCTACCGCAAGGGCACGACCACGGCGACCTCTTATCCCGAGGCTGACAAGGCCAAACTCAGCGACACAGGCAAATGACGGACATCCACGACGAAGAAGCGGACGATCCGCAGCACCCCGAGGAACACATTGCGCCGGTTCCCCGTATCTCGGTGCAGGCCTTTTGCGAGACCGAGCAGACGCTCGCCGCGGTGACCGCGGCCGGCCAGGACCGCCGTCTCGCCAAGGCGCATCTCACCGCCAAGAGCGGCGGCCTCGCCGCGGCGATCGAAGTCTATGACACGATGCCGACGCCGAACGTCATCGTGATCGAATCCGACGGCACGCGCGACATTCTCGAGGGGCTCGACGATCTCGCCGGCGTCTGCGATCCCGGCACCCGCGTGGTCGTGATCGGTAATCCCAACGACACCGCGCCCTATCGCGAGCTGGTGCGTCGCGGCGTCAACGATTACGTGGTCGGGCCGGTCGAGACCCTCGACGTCGTGCGCTCGATCTGCAGCCTGTTCTCGGCGTCCGAGACCATCATCACCGGCCGCGTCATCGCGGTGGTCGGTGCCAAGGGCGGCGTCGGCGCCTCCACCGTCGCGCACAACGTGGCCTGGACCATCGCGCGCGACCTCGCGCTCGACTCCGTCGTGATCGATCTCGACCTCGCCTTCGGTACCGCCGGCCTCGACTACAACCAGGATCCGGCGCAGGGCATCGCCAACGCGGTGCTGTCGCAGGACCGGCCGGACACGGCGCTGATGGAGCGCCTGCTTTCCAAATGCACCGAGCGCCTCAGCCTTCTCGCTGCACCCGCCACGCTCGATCGCGTCTATGATTTCGGCGCGGAAGCGTTCGATGCCATCTTCGACACGCTGCGCATGACCACGCCCTGCATCGTGCTCGACGTGCCGCACCAATGGTCGGCCTGGACAAAACGCGCGCTGGTCAATGCCGACGACATCGTCATCGTGGCCGAGCCGGATCTCGCCAACCTGCGCAACACCAAGAACATGCTGACCGTGCTCAAGGCGGCGCGGCCGAACGACCGGCCGCCGCTCTACTGCATCAACCAGGTCGGCATGCACAAGCGCGCCGAGATCGACGTCAAATCGTTCGCCAAGACGATGGAGAGCCAGCCGCTCGCGGTGATCCCGTTCGATTCAAAGCTGTTCTCGACCGCCGCCAATAACGGCCAGATGATCGCGGAGGTCTCCAAGAGCCACCGCACCACCGTGCTGTTCCAGAATATGGCCAACCGCCTGGCCGGACGCGGCGAGGTGAAGAAGCCGAAGCGTTCGCTGCTCGAACCGCTGCTGAAGAAGCTGAAGGGCAAATCGGGGCGCGGATCCGCTCCGCATCGCAAGGCGTCGTAAGCACGAGCGCGTTTTTCGAGCGCGTAGGACTCTCAGCGGCGGCGGATTACTTCTCCGCCCGCTGCTGCTGCTTCTTCGACAGCAGCTGGCGCAGCGCCGTGACCTTGGCTGCGGCCTGATCCGGCGGCAAATCTGCTTTCACAAGGATTTCAGCCTCGGCCTCGCGGCCCTGTAATCCCAGCACGAGTGCGAAATTGGCGCGGACCCGCGCATCGTTCTGATTGCGCTGATGAGCGCGGCCGAGCACCTGTTCGGCCTTCGACAGATTATTTTGCAGCATGTAGGACAGGCCGAGATTGGACAGCACGGTCGGCTCGTCGGGCACGATCTTCAGCGCTGCGGCGTAATATTGCTGCGCTTCCTCGTTGCGGCCGAGCTGATCGAGCGCGGCGCCCTGCGCCGACAGGATGCGCCAGTCCGGATCCTCCGGCGTGTGCGCGCGGCTGAGCACGTCGAAAGCCTGCTGGAAATTGCCATTGTCGGCGAGCGCGCGGCCATAGCCGGCGAGCAGCGCCTTGTTGCTGGGATGGGCGAGCACGGCCTGCTCCATCACCGCGACCGCCTGGGCACGCTGGCCGCTTTCGCGCAGCGCCTTGCCGTATTCGAGCGCAACATTGGGATCGCTGGGCTTGGCGCGATAGCGCTCGCGCAGGGCGTCCATGGGCCTGGCGTCCGCCGTCGCGGCAGGCTCCGACTTGCTGCCGCCACCGAGCGCGCCGGTCACGTCCTCCAGGCTCGTGGTCTGGCAGCCACCAAGGGCAAGCACCAGAAGCGCGGGAAGCAGAAATCTCGCCGGGGGAGAGGCAAGGGACGAACGCTTGGACATACTCTGATCACCGCCGGCGGACTGATCAGAGATGCTTTGCCGATTAACGCTAAAGTCCGGTTAAGGAAACGCGTCTGGCAGGACTAGTCGGTGAATTCCGCACCGAATTCGCAGCCGATGCGCCAGCGCAGGCGGCACTGGCGGGAATAATCGGGCGCGAAGATGATGGTGAATTGCGGCGGCACTTCCAGAAACTCCGCCACGACCTTCACGCCCCCATCCGAGATATCCGTGATCGTGCAGTCCCGCGGCAGCGAGCCCGCACCAAAATGGATCTTGGCGAGCCGCGTGCACACCCGACGTTCGCTTCTGCGGCGATTTGCAAGCATTTGAATTCTTCACCCGTTAGACCACGGCCCATCCCGCAGCCTTAGGAGTAGCGAACATTCGTTGGAATGTGCTGAGCGTAGCCGGTCGCATTCGAGGCGTAGTCGAAGCTTAATGTCGTCGTCCCGTTGACCGGTCGTTAGGGAATGCGGCGCCCGCACCTTCGTTCCCGTATTGTTCTTGTCAGATTGATCGGGGTCTGCTACCCCTAATTGTGCGAGGGGCAAATCTGGTTCGAGAATGGTCCAGCGGGTTTCGACAGTCGCCTTTGAAGGGATCGAGGCCCGCGCGGTTGACGTGCAGGTGCAGGTCGCGCCGGGCCTGCCGGCCTTCGCCATCGTCGGCCTTCCCGACAAGGCGGTGTCGGAGGCGCGCGAGCGGGTCCGCTCGGCGCTGATCGCCTCGGGCCTGGCGCTGCCGGCGCGGCGGATCACCGTCAATCTTGCCCCTGCCGACCTGCCCAAGGAGGGCAGCCATTACGACCTGCCGATCGCGCTCGGCCTGATGGCGGCGATCGGCGCGATTCCGCCGGATGCGCTGACCGGCTTTACCGTGCTCGGCGAGCTCGGCCTCGACGGCTCGATCGCGCCGGTGGCCGGCGTTCTGCCCGCCGCGATCGGCGCCAATGTGCGCGAGGAAGGCCTGATCTGTCCGGCAGCCTGCGGCTCGGAAGCGGCATGGGCGAGCCCGGATATCCAGATCGTCGCCGCACATTCGCTGATTCAGATCGCCAACCATTTCAAGGGCACGCAAGTGCTGTCGCGGCCCGAGCCGAAGGTGCACGAGGCTGCCGCCTCAAGGCTCGACCTGCGCGACATCAAGGGCCAGGAGAGCGCCAAGCGCGCGCTGGAGATCGCGGCCGCGGGCGGTCATCACCTCTTGATGATCGGCGCGCCCGGCGCCGGCAAATCGATGCTGGCGGCGCGCCTGCCCTCGATCCTGCCGCCGCTGTCGCCGAGCGAATTGCTCGAGGTCTCGATGATCGCCTCCGTCGCCGGCGAGATCGAGGGTGGCGCGCTGACGTCGCAGCGGCCGTTCCGCTCGCCGCATCATTCCGCCAGCATGGCCGCGCTCACCGGCGGCGGCGCGCGCGCAAGGCCCGGCGAGATCTCGCTGGCGCATCAGGGCGTGCTGTTCCTCGACGAGCTGCCCGAGTTCGATCCACGCGTGCTGGATTCGCTGCGCCAGCCGCTGGAGAACGGCGAGGTCTCGGTCTCCCGCGCCAACCATCGCGTCACCTACCCTGCCCGCTTCATGCTGATCGCGGCGATGAATCCGTGCCGCTGCGGCAACGCGTTCGAGCCCGGCTATGCCTGCAAGCGCGGCCGCATCGACCGCTGCACCGGCGATTACCAGGCGCGCATCTCAGGCCCGCTGATGGACCGCATCGATCTGCGCATCGAAGTGCCGGCCGTGACCGCAGCCGATCTGATCCTGCCGCCGCCGGCCGAAGGCTCCGCTGAGGTCGCCGCGCGCGTCGCAGCCGCGCGCGACATCCAGCTCGCGCGCTACGCGGATGCCGGACTGCCGCAGATTCGCACCAATGCCGAGGCGCCGGCGTCCGTTCTGGAGGACATCGCCAAGCCGGACGCGCAGGGACAGAAGCTGCTGCGCGATGCCGCCGAAACCATGCGGCTGTCGGCGCGCGGCTATCACCGGGTGCTGCGGGTGGCGCGCACGCTCGCCGACCTCGACGGCGCCGACAAGATCGGCCGGCTGCATCTCGCCGAAGCGCTGTCCTACCGCGCACTCGCGGAGGATGTACGACAGCTCGCCTGATCATCCAGCGCATCAACCCGGCGGTAACGAGTTTCCTTTACGCTCTGCAAACCATAGGCCCACAAGTTCCAGTTCGGGCTTGGGCGTGTCCTTGGCGAGTAGCGTGTCATGTTGCGTTTCAAGATCCTGGCCTCGGTGGTTCCCCTGTTGGCGGCTGCGGTGTTCGCCCGCAACGAGATCGGATCGGTCTCGCATCCCTGCATCGCCTTCGGCGAGACCTCGGTCGAGCTCACCTCCCTGTTCTGGACCGCCGGCGTGCATGTCGCCTTCACCGAGGATCCGGAACGGGCCACGGTACGGGTTCAAATCACCGACGATGCCGACGCTGCCGACTTCGCGGTCGTCGACGATGGCACAAGCGACGAGCCGGGCGCCTGCCAGGGCAATCCGTCGACCCGCCTCATTACGATTGCCTCGCAGCCCGTCGACGGCGGTCCGGTGATCTATCTCGCCACCGACGGCCCTGCTGACTACCGCATCTATGTCCGCTCGAAGACGTTCTCGCAGAAGGAAGCGGCAGCCCTGATCGTCGGCGCCCGCGGCAACCGCCCGCTCCCCCTCCAGGCCGCCTCGCTTTGAGGCGTTAACGCCTCGTCAACCCTGTTTGGAGGCCGCCGCAAAGCCTCAAGTTGTTCGCAAGGTCCGCGAGACATCGTCGCGAACGGCGGTGGCAGGTTTCGGATAAGAGTCGGGGTCGGTGGCAATGGGTCGGACGTTCCGGATCAAGGTGCGCATGCGCCGCTTCAGGCGACAGCACCCCAAGATTGCCTTCGCGATCCGCTCCTTCATGATCTTCTCGGCCACGTTCGGCGGCGCCTATGGCTTCGTCACCGGCAGCCGCGCGCCGAATTCGGGCTACGATCCCAACGCGTTTGCGATCGGTGCGAGCTTCCTGTTTGCACTGGCCTGCCTCGGGCTGGCAACCCTCAGCATGCGGCTGCGTTTCGTCAACAAGCGGATGAAGAAGCTCGCCGCCCACAACGAGGTGCTGATCGATCGCAACTGGGAGCTGAAGGAAGCCGAAGAGCGCGCCCGCAGCCTGTTCGAATCACAGGGCGATCTGATCGTGCTGCGCGACCATCAGGGACGGATCACCTTCGCCAATGACGCCTATTGCGCGCTGGCCGGACAGGAGCGCGGCGCGCTGGTCGGCACGCGCTTCGATTTCGACGTGCTGGAGCAGGGCGACAGCGCCCGTGAAAGCAACGGCACCCGCATCCACGATCAGAAGATCGCAACGCCGGTCGGCGCGCGCTGGATCGCCTGGCGCGAGGGCTTTGTGCGGCACGACGCCGGCCAGCCCGCGGAATTGCAGAGCGTCGGGCGCGACGTCACCGACCGCACCGAGACCGAACGCGCGCTGTCGGATGCCCGCGACCAGGCCGACGCCGCCAACCGCGCCAAATCGCGCTTCCTTGCGATGGCCTCGCACGAGATCCGCACGCCGCTGAACGGCATCATCGGCATGGGCGGCCTTCTGCTCGACACCTCGCTGACGCCGGAGCAAACCACCTACGCCCGCGCGGTGAAAACCTCGGGCGAAGCGCTGATGGCGCTGATCGAGGAGCTGCTCGACTATTCCAAGATCGAAGCCGGCAAGCTCGATCTCGACCAGCGTCCCTTTGCGCTCTCGACCTTGATCGAGGAGGTCACCGAACTGCTGGCGCCGCGCGCGCAGGCGAAAAACCTCGAGATCGCGGCTTACGTCGACGAGCGCCTTCCGCTGGAAGTCGTCGGTGACGCCGCACGGCTGCGCCAGGTGCTGCTCAACCTCGCCGGCAACGCCATCAAGTTCACCGCAAGCGGCGGCGTGGCGCTGATCGTCGAGCCCGGCATCTGGCCGAACGAGATCAGTTTTCTGGTCCGCGATACCGGCATTGGCATTGCGCCGGACGCGCAGCAGCGCATCTTCCGCGAATTCGAGCAGGCCGACGACCGCGTCGCCCGCACCTATGGCGGCACCGGGCTCGGCCTCGCCATCTCCGAGCGCATCGTCAAGCGCATGGGCGGTCGCATCACGCTGGAGAGCGCGCCGGCGCAGGGCTCGACCTTCGAGGTCGCAATCCCGCTCGCGCCGTCGCACGGCGACGCCGGACATACCGCGTTTCCGAGCCCCGATCTCGCCGGCAAGTCGATCCTGCTGGTGGCCGACGGCATCGAGGCGTCGCTGATCGCGCGGCGGCTGGAACGCTGGGGTGGCCAGACCTGCCTGGTCTCCGATACGTCCGTCGCGGAAGCGTTGCTGCCGGAACGCCCATGGCATGCGGTGCTGATCGACCGCGCGCTCGGTCCGGTCGTCGCCGACCGCCTGGGCGAAGTCGCCCGCGGTCACGCGACACAGCGGCTCGTGCTGCTGACGCCGAGCTCGCGTCATGACAAGCTTTCGCCGGCCTTCACCGGCTTCCTGGTCAAGCCGCTGCGCGCAGCCTCCCTCGCCGCGCGTCTTGCGCTGACGCCCGAAGTCGCTTCGCCCGATCTCGCGCCCGAGCCCGTCGAGCCTGCCGCGATCAAAACGCCCGCGAAAGGTCTTTCAATCCTCGTCGCCGAAGACAACGAGATCAACGCGCTGCTGATGCGGTCGCTCCTCACAAAACTCGGCCACCGCGTCGTCATTGCGGTCCATGGCGAGGCCGCACTGGAATCCTGGCTTGCGGCGAGCTCGGCCGGCACGCCCTATGATCTGGTCTTGATGGACATCCAGATGCCGCAGCTCGACGGCATCGAGACAACGAAACGCATCCGCGCCCATGAGACGGCCACCGGCGGCCGCCACACGCCGATCCTCGCGCTCACCGCGAACACGCTGGTGGAAGATCGCTATGCCTGCTTCGAGGCGGGCATGAACGGGTTTCTGATCAAGCCGCTCGATCGGGAAAAGCTGGACGAGGCACTGGCGGGATTGGCCGCGTCGCGGCAGCTGGCGGTGTAGCGGCAGGCGACGCTGCCGTAGGGTGGGCAAAGCGAAAGCGTGCCCACGTATTTGCATTTGGCAATACGGATAGAGGCCGTGGGCACAGCGCTTCGCGCCTTTGCCCACCCTACGGCACTGATCGACAACTTCACGACAACCTGATATCGGCCGGCAATCGACGATTGAAATCGACTGCGCGGCGCGCCACCATCCTCCGGGGCATTTGAATCGAGGATTTTGCGCATGGGTGTGCTTGTCCGGCTCGCAATCATTGTCCTTCTCGCTGGCCTCTCCCCGGGCGCTGCCGCCGATACGCCGGAACTCATCGCTCAAGCGAGGCGGCTATGTGCTGGTGTTTCGGCATACCGCGACCGACGACAGCCAGAAGGACGTCTATCCCTTCAAGTTCGACGACATGAGTGCCCAGCGCCAGCTGAGTGAGAAGGGCAGGGATATGGCGCGTCAGATCGGGGCGGCAATCCAGGAGCGCGCGATTCCGATCGGGAATGTCTACACGAGCCGTCTGAACCGCGCGATCGAAGCTGGCAAGCTGATCGCCGGCAAGGATGGTAAACCGGTCGACGCATTGACGGACAGCAGCAACGCCAGCGCATCGGGAATGGCAAACCCCACCGCGGCGAACGCAAAGGCCGGAGCCGCCGTGCGTCAGCTCGTCGATCAATCTCCGGCCCCCGGCACGAACACCGTCCTCGTCACGCACAAGACGAACATTGCCGATGCCTTCGGCAAGGAGGCCGGAGACGTTCAGGAAGGCGAAGCCTTCGTCTACCGAGCCAACGGCTCCGGGCCCGCGACTTTCATGGCACGCATCAAGTTCGCAGATTGGACGGCAAAGGCGGGCAAATAGGAGGCTGCGAAGCTACAGCCTTCTCAGCGCTACGCTCTCCACCGCATGATCCGCGCCCTTCTTCAGGATCAGCGTCGCGCGGGGGCGGGTCGGCAGGATGTTGTCCTCGAGATTGGCGAGGTTGGTGCGCTCCCAGATCGCGGTGGCGGTCGCGGTGGCCTCCTCATCCGACAACAGCGCATAGCGGTTGAAGTAGGATTTTGGATTGGTGAACGCGGTGTCGCGCAGCGCCAGGAAGCGCTTGATGTACCAGCGCCGCAGCGCCGCCTCGTCGGCGTCGATATAGACCGAGAAGTCGAAGAAGTCGGAGACCACGGGCACTGCCTTGCCGTCGCGCGGCAGCTTGCCGGTCTGCAGCACGTTGACGCCTTCGACGATCAGGATGTCGGGCTGGTCGACCTCGGCCCATTCGTTCGGCACGATGTCGTAGGTCAAATGCGAATAGACCGGCGAGCGCACATGACGGCGGCCCGCCTTGATGTCGGACAGGAAGTTGAGCAGCAGCGGCAGGTCGTAGCTTTCCGGAAAGCCTTTCTTCTGAAGGATGCCTTGCTGCTCGAGCAGGGCCTTCGGGTAGAGGAATCCGTCCGTCGTGATCAGCTCGACTTTCGGGCGCGGCGACCAGCGCGCCAGCAGCGCCTGGAGCACACGGGCCGTGGTCGACTTTCCGACCGCAACCGAGCCGGCGACGCCGATGATGTAGGGCACCTTGCGGTCGCGGATGTTGAGGAACTGGCGTTCCGCGTAATACAGCCGCTGCATCGCATCGACATAGATCGAGAGCAGGCGCGACAGCGGAAGATAGATGTCCTCGACTTCCTTGAGGTCGAGGCGGTCGTGCAGCGAACGCAGCCGGTCAAATTCGCCCGGCTCCAGCGTCATCGGCGTGTCGTCGCGCAACCGCGCCCACTCTTCGCGCGTGTAGACGCGGTATGGATTATATTGCTGCTCGGGTGCGCGGATATCCATGACGCGACCTTCTCCGTAACGAGCTCAGCTCGGCTAGCTGCCGCTCTTGCGAGACGCTTTCTCTTCCAGCCCGGACATGTTCGTACGCTTGTCCAGCGCCGCTTCCACCTCTTCCAATTTTACGCCGCGCGCCTTGAGCAGCACAAGGAAGTGATAGAGCAGGTCGGCGCCCTCGGCGATCAGATGATCGCGATCGTTTTCGACTGCTGCGATTACGGTTTCGACTGCTTCCTCACCGAACTTCTTGGCGCAATGTTCGGCGCCCTTGTCGAGCAGCTTGCGGGTATAGGAGCCCTCGCCACCGGAGGCCGCACGGGCATCGATGGTGACGGCGAGATCGTGGATCGTGAAACGCGGCATACTGAATACTCGAAACGCGCGTCTGGCCGGTTGGGCCAGTCCCCGCCGGTTGATGTAGCACTTTTATGAACGGGAGTCGTCAGGCATCCAGGCGCATGGGTAATCCGCGCCGGGCCATGTGCTCCTTGGCTTCACGGATGGTGAATTCCCCGAAGTGGAAGATCGAGGCGGCGAGCACCGCGGTAGCGCGACCATCGCGGATCCCGTCGACGAGGTGGTCGAGATTGCCGACACCGCCCGAGGCGATCACGGGAACGGGGACACTGTCAGCGATCGCCCGGGTCAGCGGGATGTCAAAGCCCTGCCGCGTGCCGTCGCGGTCCATCGAGGTGAGCAGAATTTCACCAGCGCCGAGCGAGACCACTTCCTGGGCATATTCGATGGCGTCGATCCCGGTCGAGTTGCGGCCGCCATGGGTAAAGATCTCCCAGCGCTCGCCACCGCCGGCGCGCTTCACCCGTTTGGCGTCGATCGCCACCACG
Source organism: Bradyrhizobium sp. CCGUVB4N (assembly GCF_024199945.1). Lineage (GTDB taxonomy): Bacteria > Pseudomonadota > Alphaproteobacteria > Rhizobiales > Xanthobacteraceae > Bradyrhizobium. The sequence continues at coordinate 212,547 of NZ_JANADP010000001.1, forward strand.
ACGCACTGCTCGCCGAATTTTTCGGCCGCTTCCTTGACGAACTCGCGCCGCGACACCGCGGCGCTGTTGATCGAGACCTTGTCGGCGCCGGCGCGCAGCAGCGTCTTGATGTCGTCCACCTTGCGGACGCCACCGCCGACGGTCACCGGCATGAAGCAGGCCTCTGCCGTGCGCCGGACCACGTCCAGCATGATGCCGCGGTTCTCATGGGTCGCGGTGATGTCGAGAAAAGTCAGCTCGTCGGCGCCGGCGGCGTCATAAGCAATCGCGGCTTCGACGGGGTCGCCGGCGTCGCGGAGATCGACGAAGTTGACGCCCTTGACGACGCGGCCGTCCTTGACGTCGAGGCAGGGGATCACGCGCACCTTGAACATGTGTCAGCTCCCGGGCGCGTTGCGGATCAAAGTGAGGGCGGCGGCGGGGTCGAGCCGGCCGTCATAGAGCGCACGGCCGGCGATCGCACCGGCGAGCTTTTTCGCGCGCGGTGTCAGCATGGCCTTGACGTCCTCGATCGAGGCGAGGCCGCCCGACGCAATCACGGGAATCGAGATGGCGTCTGCCAGCGCAATGGTCGCATCGAGGTTGAGGCCCTTGAGCAGGCCATCGCGCGCGATGTCGGTGAAGATGATGGCGGCAACGCCGGCATCCTCGAAACGCTGCGCGATCTCCAGCACGGTGACCTGCGAGGTCTCGGCCCAGCCTTCGACCGCGACCTTGCCGTCACGCGCGTCGAGCCCGACCGCGACGCGGCCGGGGAATTTCTTTGCGGCTGCCTTCACCAGCTCCGGATCGCGCACCGCAGCGGTGCCGATGATGACGCGGGTGATGCCCTTTTCGAGCCAGGCTTCGACGGTCGCGAGATCGCGAATTCCGCCGCCGAGCTGCACCGGGATCTTGATCGTCTTCAGCATCGCCTCGACGGCCTGCGCATTCACCGGCTTGCCGGCGAACGCACCGTCGAGATCGACGACGTGGAGATACTCAAAGCCCTGCGTGACAAAGCTCTCGGCCTGTGCGGCGGGATCGAGATTGAACACGGTCGCGCGCGCCATGTCGCCTTGCTCGAGGCGCACGCACTGGCCGTTCTTGAGGTCGATGGCAGGAAAAAGAATCACGGTTTCCATCGCAAAAAGTTCGAGATCAGGGCTAGCCCAAAACGCTGGCTCTTCTCGGGGTGAAACTGCGTACCGATGGCGGTGTCCTTCGCGACGATCGCGGTGACGGGACCGCCGTAATCGGCGCGCGCGAGCACGTCCGCCTCGTTGGCGGCGTTGAGGTGGTAGGAGTGCACGAAATAGGCGTGCTGGCCCTTGGGACCGAGCGGCAGCTTGTTCAGCACCGGATGCTCCGCGAGCACATCGAGCGTATTCCAGCCCATGTGCGGGATCTTCAGGCTCTCGTCGCGCGGCGTGATCTTCTCGACGTCGCCGCCGATCCAGTTGAGGCCTTCGGTGATGACATGTTCCTTGCCGCGGCTCGCCATCAGCTGCATGCCGACGCAGATGCCGAAGAACGGCCGCGCCTTGACGCGGACCGCTTCGGTGATCGCCTCGACCATGCCGTTGACGGCATCGAGCCCGCGCCGGCAATCGGCGAAGGCGCCGACGCCCGGCAGCACCAGGCGATCAGCCTCATAGGCCTGATCGGGATCGCTGGTGACGAAGACCTTTTGCGGATTTTCCAGGCTGCGCGCGGCGCGCTCGAATGCTTTCGCGGCGGAATGCAGATTCCCGGAACCGTAATCGATGATGGCGACGCTCATCTTGACCCTCCCGGTTCTGGAAACAATCCAATGATGCCGCCGGCCGGAATTGGCGGCGGGTTGGAAAATTGCTGACCCGGCACGTTGCGGGTCGGCGGCGGGCCGCCGCGATCGACAGCCCATTGATCGTTGACGATGCCGCGCTGCTTCTGGCTCCAGCGCTCGAAGAAACGCCGCTCCGCGGTGTCCTCGTCATCGGCAACGACGACATCGAGTTGCCGCCAGCTGCCGCGCGACAGCGTCCAGCGGCGCAGGCTCGAGGCCTCGAAGCCCATCAGCAGCGCGACGATGATGTTGGCGAAGAAGATCGAGCCGCGGCCGACGCCGAGACTATGCAGCCCGGCATCGAACGCGGCGAGGAAGACGATCCAGCCGATCAGGGCCAGCCAAAGCCTGTTCCAGGCCAGCCAGAACGGACCGAACACCATGGCCCAGAAATGGAAGCCGTCGCGCACGAACACGAATTTGTCAGTCGCGCGCAGGTCGGCCCCGCCTGGGGTGGGAGCATGAACTGTGTAGACAGGCATTTTCGATGCCCCGTTCTCGAGAATTGAGGTCAATGCCGCCGGCGGCGCCTGGCCACCGAAACGGAGATGTCAGCCGCCAAGCGAGCCCTTGGTGGACGGGATTTCGCCCGCCGCCTTGGGATCGATCGCGACCGCGGTGCGCAGCGCCCGCGCCAGGCCCTTGAAGCAGGACTCGGCGATATGGTGGCTGTTATCGCCATATAGGGTCTCGACGTGGAGAGTCACGCCGGCGTTGATGGCGAAGGCCTGGAACCACTCGCGCACCAGCTCGGTGTCGAACTCACCGATCTTGTCGCGGGGGAAGTCGGCCTTGAACACCAGGAACGGGCGGCCCGAAATGTCGATGACCACGCGCGTCAGCGTCTCGTCCATGGGCATGTGCACGCCGGCATAGCGGGTGATGCCCGCCATGTTGCCGAGCGCCTGCCTGACCGCCTGGCCGAGCGCGATGCCGGTGTCTTCGGTGGTATGGTGATGATCAATGTGCAGGTCGCCCACCGCCTTGACCGTAAGGTCGATGCGGGAATGGCGGGCGAGGAGATCGAGCATATGGTCGAAAAAGCCGATGCCGGTCGCGATATTGGCCACGCCGGTGCCATCGAGGTTCACGGAGACCTCGATGTCGGTTTCCTTGGTCTTGCGCTTGATCGTCGCGGTGCGCATTGAAAGCTGGCTTTCATCCTAGCTTGGAGCTGAAAACGCCTGTCTCTTAACAGCCAAATGACGCCTTCGCTACTGCGGGAACGGCTGGCCGGGCCTCTACTTCTGCCTATGGTGAGCGAATTCGGCCCGGAACGGCCCGTTGTGCCCCGGTTGTCCCTTTCGCCGCGACCGCCTAAATCAGCCGGACAACGAGGTTTAAGATGCAGGATTCCCAGAACAGCTCGCCGGTCTGGCACGGCACCACGATTTTGACGGTCCGCAAGGGCGGCAAGGTGGTGGTCGGCGGCGACGGCCAGGTCTCGATCGGCCAGACCGTGATCAAGTCCAACGCCAAAAAGGTCCGGAAACTCGGCAAGGGCGACGTCATCGGCGGCTTCGCCGGCGCCACCGCCGACGCCTTCACGCTGTTTGAGCGGCTCGAATCCAAGCTCGAGCAATATCCGGGGCAACTGACCCGGGCCGCCGTGGAGCTCGCCAAGGACTGGCGCACCGACCGCTACCTGCGGCGGCTGGAGGCCATGATGATCGTGGCCGACAAGGACGTCTCCCTGGTCCTGACCGGGACCGGCGACGTGCTCGAGCCCGAGGCCGGCGTCATGGCGATCGGCTCCGGCGGCAATTATGCGCTGGCCGCGGCCCGCGCCCTGATCGACACCGACAAGGACGCCGAGACCATCGTCCGCCGCTCGCTCGACATCGCCGCCGACATCTGCGTCTACACCAACCGCAACGTCACCATCGAAACGCTGACGGCCGGCTGAGCGGATGGCATTGGCCCGCAGCGACAGCCCGACCCGACCCGCGTTTCCGGCGCTCGCCTGGGTCGGCATCGCGCTGTTGCTGCTGGCGCTGCAGGCCTCGATCCTGTTCGCGATGGGGCGGGTGCCGATCTGCACCTGCGGGTATGTCAAGCTCTGGCACGGCGTGGTGAACAGCTCGGAGAACTCCCAGCACATCGCCGACTGGTACAGTTTCTCGCACGTGCTGCATGGCTTCCTGTTCTATGGGCTGACCTGGCTGTTGTTCTCGCGACGCTTGAGCTCTTTGCAGCTCTCCTGGCCGGCGCGGCTGATCATCGCGATGCTGATCGAGGGCGCCTGGGAGATCGTCGAGAACTCGCCGTTCATCATCGAGCGCTACCGCGCCGGCACGATCTCGCTGGATTATTTCGGCGACAGCATCGTCAACTCGGTCTCTGACAATCTGTTCATGGTGCTGGGCTTCCTCACCGCGCGCGTGCTGCCGATCCCTGCAACCGTCGTGATCGGGCTCGCGTTCGAAATCATGCTGGCGCTGCACATTCGCGACAATCTGACGCTCAACGTCCTGATGCTCATCCATCCGATCGAGGCCGTGAAGGAATGGCAATCCGGTCCGCCGATCATTTGACGGTCAAAAAACCGGCTTGTCCCCGCCGGCTTCTAATCCTAGCTAAGGTCCCATGACAGACTTTTCCCCCCGCGAAATCGTTTCCGAACTCGACCGTTTCATCGTCGGCCAGGCCGATGCCAAGCGCGCCGTCTCGATCGCGCTGCGCAACCGCTGGCGGCGACAGCAGCTGACCGGCTCGCTGCGCGAAGAGGTGCTGCCGAAGAACATCCTGATGATCGGCCCGACCGGCGTCGGCAAAACGGAAATCGCGCGGCGATTGGCGAAACTCGCGAATGCGCCGTTTCTGAAGGTGGAAGCCACGAAGTTCACCGAGGTCGGCTATGTCGGCCGCGACGTCGAGCAGATCGTGCGCGATCTCGTCGAGGTCGCGATCGCCCAGGTGCGCGAGCGCAAGCGCAAGGATGTGCAGGCGCGCGCCCAGCTCGCCGCGGAAGAGCGCGTGCTCGATGCGCTGGTCGGCGCTAATGCGAGCTCGGCGACGCGGGAATCCTTCCGCAAGAAGCTGCGCGCCGGCGAGCTCAACGACAAGGAAATCGAGATCGAGACGCAGTCGTCCGGCAGCGGCATGCCGATGTTCGAGATTCCGGGCATGCCGGGCGCGCAGATGGGCGCGATCTCGATCGGCGATATTTTCGGCAAGATGGGCGGCCGCAGCAAGACGCGGCGGCTGACGGTCGAGGGCTCGCACGAGATCCTCGTCAACGAAGAGTCCGACAAGCTGCTCGACACCGACCAGCTGACGCTGGAGGCGATCAGCGCCGTCGAGAACAACGGCATCGTGTTCCTCGACGAGATCGACAAGATCTGCGCCCGCGATGGCCGCGTCGGCGGCGACGTCTCGCGCGAGGGCGTGCAACGCGACCTGCTGCCGCTGATCGAGGGCACCACGGTCTCGACCAAGCACGGCGCGGTCAAGACCGACCACGTCCTGTTCATTGCCTCCGGCGCCTTCCACGTCGCAAAGCCGTCCGACCTGTTGCCGGAATTGCAGGGCCGCCTGCCGATCCGCGTCGAGCTGCAGGCCCTGACCCGCGACGACATGCGTCGCATCCTGACCGAGCCCGAGGCCTCGCTGATCAAGCAATATGTCGCCCTGATGCAGACCGAAGGCGTCACGCTCGACATCACCGACGATGCCATCGATGCGCTCGCCGACGTCGCGGTCGCCGTCAATTCGACCGTCGAGAACATCGGCGCCCGCAGGCTGCAGACCGTGATGGAGCGCGTGCTGGACGAAATCTCCTTCACCGCCCCCGACCGCAACGGCGAGACCGTCCGGGTCGATGCCGATTTCGTGCAGAAGCATGTCGGCGACCTCGCCAAGAACGCGGATTTGAGCCGGTTTATTTTGTAATTCAGGGCGGCCGCGCTATTCATTCCGCCGTCGTCCCGGCGAAAGCCGGGACCCATAACCACCAACGCTTATTGTTGGAAATGATAGCGGCCCCAGCCTTGGCTCAAAACGAACATTCGTGGCTATGGGTCCCGGCCTTCGCCGGGACGACGCCGGAGGTTGACGCGCGCCGGGTGCCGCGTGCCCGCTAGCATTTGGCAAAATCCCTGGCGGCTGCTGCTCGCGATCAACGCGGCGGTCATCGTCGGCGTGTTCGTTCACAAGATCCAGCTGCCGCCTTACGTCCCCTATATCCACCTCCTCGTCGATTACCATTTCGGCTTCATCAAGCGCGGCCTGATCGGGGCTGTTGTCGCGCTGTTCACCAGCAACGTGCCTGTGTGGCTGGTGTTCGCACTCGGCGGCGGGACCTGGCTGGTGACATCGGCGCTGTACGCAAAGCTGTTTCAGAAGACGTTCGGCTTCACCGCGAAGACGCTGCCGCTGTTCGTCTTCATCGCGGGATCGCCGTTCTTCCTGAAGAACTTCATGCACACGCTCGGCCATTTCGACATCTATGGCTGTGCGCTGGCGATCATCCTGTTGCTGATGCCGGCCAGCTCACTCGTGTTCGTGGCGACGGCGGCGCTGTTCTCGATCATCCTCGTGCTGATCCACCACATTCATCTGCTGATGTATGTGCCGACGATCATCACCATCGTCGTGACCAGGCACTATCTCGCTTACGGCCTCAATCGCGGCAATGTCGCGTTCGGCATCGCCGCCCTCGCCGCGGTCTCCGCGCTGTTCTTTGCGGCGCAGTTCCTCGGAACGATGCCGGTGCCGGAAGCGGATTTCGTCGCGTACCTGAAAACGCGGATGGCCGATCCCTCGCGCACCGATCTGCTGCAATTCAGCTACATCTGGTACCAGCCGCTGGCGAAGGAGCTTTCGGATACCTGGGGCCGCCTGCCGCACAACAGCCTCGGCATTCCCGTGTTCGCGCTGCTGATCTGGCTGCACACACCGCTGTGGCGCTATTTTGCGAAGCTGATCGGCAATCTCGCGAACCAGACACACCGGCGTCTCGTCATCGCAGCGCTGATCGGAATCAGCCTCGCCTATCTCGTGATGTTCGCGATGGTGTTCGACTATTCGCGCTGGATCTCGAACTGGGCGGTCTGCATGTTCCTGATGCTGCATGCCGTGAAGATGTTGCCGGCCAAGCACGAGACAGTTCTGATTCCGGAAGAAGACCAGAAGACCAACATCTTCGGCCTGATCATCACACTGATCCCGCGCGTCGGCATCGTCCGGCCGTTCTAGAACCGCGCCCGCCGGATCCGCACGTAGAGTGCACCCTCGCCGCCATGACCGATAGCGGCCTCTTCAAAGCCGACGACGAAGGCGCGGAATTCCGGCAGGCTCAGCCATTCCGGCACCTGCCGGCGCAGCACGCCGCTTTCGCCGCCGCTGCGGCCCTTGCCGGTGATGACGAGCACGAAGGTCAGGCCGTCCTGATGGGCGCGGTGGAGAAAACCGGTCAAGGCGCGGTGCGCGCGCATCTGGGTCATGCCGTGCAGATCAAGCCGCGCCTCGATCTCGCTGCGGCCACGTGACAGCTTGGTCCGCTCGCGCTTGCCGAGCGGCGCGAGTGGCGGCATCGCTGGCTTTGATGGGCGCGGGGCGGCCGCAGCAGCCAATGGCCGCGGCGACAGCGCCGGCTTGGCGACATGCGCGGCAGGCGCAGGCTCCGCGCGCGGCGCGGGATGCAGCTTCGTCGCGCGATGCTTCCGCAGCGGCTTGACCTGTTTTGCGACGAGCTCCCACAGCTCGCGATCTTCCTCGGTGAGCCCACGACGGCGCGGCGAGGGACGCGGAGGATCCAGCACGGGCGGACGGGACGATCGCTTCATTGCTGGTGGGGACGACTTTTCATGTGCCTGCGCGGTTCGCGAACAGGTTCTATCACAGGACGCGGCGCCGGCAGCGGCACCGGGCCGGCGATTGCGACGGTCTCGCCCTTCGTCGGGTCCTTGGCCGTGTCCTTGGCCGCCTCCTTGGGATCGGTCTGCGGAAACAGCTTTGCGATCTTCTCCGACGGCCGCGGATCCGGCACCGGCAGCCGCGCGGCGCGCAGGCCGGGATCGAGGCTCTTCGGCACCAGCATCACGAAATGCATGGGGTGACGCAGCCGGCCCGAGACGCGGCCGGCGTCAGCGCCCGCGCCAAAATAGAGATCCGCGCGGGCAGGCCCGATGATGGCCGAGCCGGTGTCCTGCGCGATCATCAGGCGATGGAACGGCGTCTTGGCGCGGTCGGACTCGATCGGCAGCTCGCCCTCGATGAAGAACGGCGTGCCGTAGACGTGGAGCGATTTGTCGACCGCGATCGAACGGCCGGCGGTCAGCGGGATGCCTTGCGCACCGACCGCTTCGTCCTTGTCGGACAGATTGACCTCGCGGAAGAAGATGTAGGAGCGGTTCTGGCGCCGCAGCTCCTTGGCGCCATCAGGGTTCTGCGCCATCCACTCCCTGATCTTCTGCATCGACATCTCCTCCCTCGGAATGATGCCGCGCTCGATCAGGACACGCCCGACGGCCGTGTAGGGATAGCCGTTATAGGAATCGTAGTTGAGCCGAAGGGTGCTGCCGTCGTCGAACTTGATCCGCGCCGAGCCCTGGATCTGGGCGAACAGCAGATCGGTCGGGTCCTTCAGCCAGGCGACCTCCAGCCCGCGGCCGGCGATCTTGCCGTCCTCGATCTCGCCGCGGTCGTAATAGGGCACCAGCTTGCGGCGGCCGATCTTGCGGTAGACCGATCCCTTGTTGGGCAGGCTGACCGAGGCCTGATTGAAGCCGCGCACGAACAGGTTGGAGGGGCGGCGATAGACCGGGACGTTGTAGACATCGGTCTGCGTGCGCGATCCGTCCAGCACCGGCTCGTAATAACCGGTGACGAAGCCGTCGGGCTCGCCGAGCCGCGAAATCCGCAGCGGCGAAAAATTCTCCTCGAAGAAAATCTTCGCCTGGGCGTCGTCGGCCGGCTCGAGCGATTTGACGGCCCGGCAGGGTTCGCTCAACGAGCCGCCCAGGGCCTTCTGTTCGGGAGCGCCGGTCTGCGCATTGATCGAGCGGCAGCTGGCGCGAAAGGTCTTGTAGGCCGCGAGATGATCGTCCTCGCTCCAGCCCTTCACGTCGGCCCAGGCCAGCGGCAGATATTGCGCGCCGGGAATCTCGAACGGGAGCGGGAGCTGCGGGTAGGGCAAAGCCCGCGGCGGGATCGCAGCGACTTCGGGAAGGTGGTGGTAATGGCTGCGGTAGTGACGCCGCGCAGCCTCGGCGCCAAGCGAAAACGAAGCCAGCACGACGAGGCCTGCGCAAAGCGCCGTCGCGCTGTTCTTCAGAAAGATCTTAATTCGCGCTTCCGGTGCCAACCAGCTTCCAGTTCGGATCGCGAGAGGTGGTGTCGCGGGCGAAAGTCCAGATATCGGTGATATCGGCGACCTTGTCGGCGCTACCGTCGACGATGTTGCCGGCCTTGTCGCGGGTGGCCGAGATCATCTGCGAGACGAAGCGGATGGTCAGCTGCGCCGTGCGGTCGCGCAACTCGGCGCCGACCAGCTCAGCCTTGTCGATCGAGACGAAGCGCGTCTCGGTCTTCTGCTCGTTCTTCTCGCGGTCCTTGATCGCGGCGTCGAAGCTCTCATAGACCTCCGACGACAGCAGGTCGCGCAGCGCGCGGCGGTCGCCATTGGCGAAGGCCAGCACGATCATCTCATAGGCGCCGCGGGCGCCCGAGATGAAGTGACGCGGATCGAAGGTGGAATCCTTGTCGACGATGGCATCGAGGCCCTGGGCGAGCGCAGTGCCCGGTTCGGTCAGGCCCTTCCAGCGATCGGAGGGCGGAGCCGGCTCGGCCGTCGGCGCCACGGGCGCCTGGTCGATCACCTTGCCTGGCATGGTCACGACGTTCTTGTCCGGGGCACCACCCAGCGTATTGCGAGCCGTGCGGTCGAACGGCGGCCGTTCGTTGCCGGTCCGCTGCCCCAGCACGCTGCGCAGTCGCAGGAAAATAAAGACCGCCAGCGCCAGGAAAATGATGGTGTAGATGTCCACGTGGTATTCGCTTTCTGGTCTTTTCGAGAAGGGGCCGTCGCCGGGAAAATCGATCCGGCCAGTAGACCGTTCCATACGGGAACGGCAAGTCTACATCACCATTTTGGGTCCGAGCGTCACGTCCGCCGGATGTAGGCACGAAATTTGGCCCGGCCAATGGCGCCTTTTGGCACAGCGCGGAGTGTAGCGCGTTTTATGCTTAAGGGGAAACCCGATCCTGGCCGGAAATCGCGCATCTTCAAGCGTTTAACATGCGATTTCGGGTTAGGGACGGGTCAAACGTCACAGTTACGGGCGCGGCCCGGATCGATCCTCCGGAGCCGTTCGTCCTTGTCGAATGAGGCGGCCCTATGTTAGCCAACCGCCGCGAAATTCAGCCCAAATCGGGTAAGGAGACACTTCGATGACCAACGGTAACGGTACCCCTCCCGAGGCGGCCCAGGCTCCCCAGCTCAACGTGCTGGCGCAGTATACCAAGGACCTCTCGTTCGAAAATCCGAACGCACCGGGCTCGCTCCAGCCGCAAAACCAGGCGCCCCAGATCAACATCCAGATCAATGTCAGCGCCAACAACCTCAGCGATTCCGAGTTCGAGGTCACGCTGTCGGTCGAGGGCAAGGCCGAGAACGCGGGCAAGGTGATGTTCTCGTTCGAGCTCGCCTATGCCGGCGTGTTCCGGATCGTCAACGTGCCGAAGGAAAACCTGCACCCGCTGGTCATGATCGAGTGCCCGCGCCTGCTGTTCCCGTTCGCCCGCGAGATCATCGCGACCGCCGTGCGCGACGGCGGGTTCCCGCCCCTGATGCTGGACCCGGTCGATTTCGTCGGTCTCTATCGCCAGAACATGGAGCGGCAAATGGCCGCCGGTGGTCAGGCCGGCCAGGCGTAAGGCTAAGGCCTAACCAGCAGGATCGACGGTAGCTGGAGCGGGCAGGAACTCGTTCCAGATCGCCTTGTCGCCGAGCGTTGCGATGAAAGCCCGGTGGGCTTCGCGCTCGGCGTCTGACACCCGCGGCGCGAGCGGCACGGACCGCTGCCGCCGCGGCGCATCGCCCGCGGCATTGACGCGAATCTCCTGGGTGTCCGACGCCAGCAGCAGCTGCGACTGCCGCGCCCCGACCAGATCAACATAGACTTCAGCGAGCAGTTCGGAATCGAGCAGCGCGCCGTGCTTGGTGCGGTGTGAATTGTCGATCGAATAGCGCGAGCAGAGATCGTCGAGCCGGTTCGACACGCCAGGATGCTTGCGCCGCGCCAACAAAAGCGTATCGACCAGCCGCTCGCGCGGGATCGCGGGACGCTTGATCCGGTCGAGCTCGGCATTGATGAAGCTGATGTCGAACGAGGCGTTGTGGATCACCAGCGGCGCATCGCCGATGAATTCCAGAAACGCGTCGACCACCTCGGGGAATAGCGGCTTGGTCGACAGAAACTCCGCCGACAGCCCGTGCACCGCGAAGGCCTCCGCCGGCATATCTCGTTCGGGATTGATATAGACGTGGTACGTCTGTCCGGTCGGCATGCGGTTGAAGATCTCGACGCAGCCGATCTCGACCAGGCGATCGCCGCGCAAGGGATCGAGGCCGGTGGTTTCGGTATCGAGAACGATTTCACGCATGATTCTGAGAGGTCTGAGGCGCCGTGTGGAGCGGCGAATCAGGCTCGCCGCTGCGGCATCTTAACGACCTCAGCCAGGATGTGCGTGATTTGCGCGCGCACCGGCTCAAGTCCGTGTGAGGTATCCACGACGAAATCGGCCCGCTTGCGCTTTTCGGCATCGGGCGTCTGCTTGGCTATGATGGCGTCGAGCTTTGCTTCGTCCATGGTTCCCCGCGCCAGCACCCGTTCGCGCTGGACCTCCGGCGAGGTCGAGACCACGACCACGGCGTCGACCCGCTTCTCGCCACCGGTTTCGAACAGCAGCGGAATATCGAGAACCACGACCGGTGCTTTGGCGGCTTCGGCATCGGCAAAGAATTTCTGCCGGGAGGCACCGAGCATGGGGTGAACGATCTGCTCCAGTTGCTTGATCGCGGCAGGATCATGCACCACGCGCGCCGACAGTTTGGGACGATCGACCTTGCCGTTCGCGGTGGTGCCGGGGAAGGCGGCCTCGATCGCGGGCGCAGCCTCACCTTCATAGAGCTGATGGACGGCAGCATCGGCGTCGTAGACGGGCACACCGGCCTCCGCGAACAATTTCGCGGTGGTGGATTTGCCCATTCCGATCGAGCCGGTCAGTCCGAGAATCCGCATCAGCGCAAAACCATCCCTGTCAATCACACCGTCATGAGCCGTTCGCGCCGCAGGAACGCAAGCAGCGGCAGCAGCGGCAGGCCGAGAATGGTGAAATGGTCGCCCTCGATCCGCTCGAACAGATGGATGCCAAGGCCTTCGAGCTGATAGGCACCGACGCTGGTGGTGACGGCATCACCGGCGGCGTCGAGATAGGCCGAAAGCTCGGCCTCGGTCATAGCTCGCATGGTCATGCGGGCAATCGACACATCCTCGAAAACAATCTTGCCGTCATGCGCCACCGCGACGGCGGAATTCAGCTCGTGGCTGTGACCGGCGAGATCGCGCAACTGCGCCAGCGCCTGGGCCCGACCGGCCGGCTTGTTGAAGAGGCGCTCGCCAAGCGCGAGCGTCTGGTCGGCGCCGATCACATAAGTTCCGGGACGATTGGCCGAGACGGCCTTGGCTTTCTCGCCCGCCAGCAGCAGGGCGATCTCGCGCGGGCTTGAAAGTCTCGAAGCAGCCTGGATGCCGCGCTCGTCGATGTCGGCGGTCGCAGTCTCGAATTCGAGCCCGGCGTTCGCCAGCAGCATTTTGCGTGCGCTGCTCTGCGAGGCCAGGATCAACGGAGTTTTGCCGCGCCACAGAGCCATTTTCAAAAGCTATTCAGAAGGCCGGTTACGCTGGCGATCGCTGTAGAGCTTCATGATCGCGGCTGCGGTTTCCTCGATCGAGCGTCGCGTCACGTCCAGCAGCGGCCAGTCGTGCTTGGCGCTCAGCTTGCGCGCGAACGCGACCTCCTCGGTCACCGACTGCCTGTCGGTATAAGTGTCGCTGCCGGATCCGGATTCGGCGCCCATAGAGAGCAGGCGGTTCTGACGGATCTGGATCAGACGTTCCGGTGTCGCATGCAGGCTGACCACCAGCGGCCGGGTCAGCGTCTCCAATTGCGCCGGGACAGGAATACCCGGCACCAGCGGCACGTTCGCGGTGCGGATGCCGCGATTGGCGAGATAGATCGACGTCGGCGTCTTCGAGGTGCGGGACACGCCGACCAGGACGACGTCGGCTTCCTCGAGCCCTTCGACGTGCTGGCCGTCGTCATGGATCATCGTGTAGTTCAATGCGTCGATGCGCTTGAAATATTCGGCGTTGAGCACGTGCTGCGCGCCGACGCGACCCGTCGTCGCAGCGCCGAGATAGGCTTCGAACAGCTGCATGACCGGGCCGATGATCGACAGGCTCGGAACATTGATCGCCTTGCACTTGTCCTCGAGCCGCGAGACCAGATCCTTCTCCAGCAACGTGAACAGCACGATGCCCGGCGCTTCCTCGATCTCGTCGAGCACGCGGTCGAGCTGCTTCTGGCTGCGCACCAGCGGATAGACATGTTCGACCGGCGTGACGTTCGCGTATTGCGCGGCGACGGCGCGCGCGACCGTGATCAGGGTCTCGCCGGTGGAGTCGGAGACGAGGTGCAGATGGAAATAATTGTTCGAGGTCGGCACAAAATCTCTTTGTATGTCGGCGGTGTGGTTTGTGGATTTCTGTGGACCTTAACCCCTCGGAAAGGGTTGCGCGACACCAGGGGCGGGACAAGTGCCAATTTTCTTCACACCACTGCCCGTCAGAATAACTCCGGCGGCCGGTCGCGCGAGAAGCGGGATTGCGCGGACAAGCCCCTTGATAGGCTGCGGATGGAAATGCGCAAGCCTTTGAGTCCGGACCATTTATCTGGTCGGGCGGGAACTGTCGCGGACATGTTGATGGATGTGAACAAGCGTCTGCGAAGTGGCGGACGGCATTGTGTGAGTCCAATCCACGGTCACTCAGACTCAAACCTTAAGAATCTAAGATTCTTTATTGGAGAAGGGCGCTCCAGAGAGATATGTGTGCAGGTGAGATCTTAACGAGTTCTTACTATCCCCAGATCGCCGAACGGCTGGGCGCACAGATGGACGCCGGACATGTTTGAAGACGTCTATCTCTGGATCAAGGCGCTGCACGTGATCGCCGTCATCTCCTGGATGGCCGGCATGCTCTATCTGCCCCGACTGTTCGTCTATCATTGCGAGGCCGAGATCGGCTCGAAACAGTCCGAAACCTTCAAGATGATGGAACGTCGCCTGCTCAAGGCGATCATCAACCCCGCCATGATCGTCACCTGGCTTGCCGGGCTTTACCTTGCCTGGGCCGGCCATTGGTTCACCTTCGGCTGGCTGCACGTAAAACTGGCACTGGTGCTGGCGATGTCTGCGGTCCACGGCTTTTTTTCCCGCTGGCTCAAGGACTTCGCTGCGGACCGGCGCCCGCACAGCCAGAAATTCTTCCGCATTATCAATGAGGTGCCGACCGTCCTGATGATCATCATCGTCTTCATGGTGATCGTGAAGCCGTTCTAGGCAATGATCGGGAATGATCGCCCAGCGCTTCGGCTTGCGGAGTGGGAAGCGATTTTCTATATTATCGATATCCCACCCAACGCAGGCGGATGTGGTTGTGTCCGAGCTTTTTGAAGGCCGGACACCGCATCAGGTTTGAAGCCCCCACCGGCACTTAACCTTGCCAGACCTGCGGACCTTACCTTCTCACGTCCGCATTTCAGAGCCTCCTCGCACCCCTCCCAAGGTTACCCCACAGGACCACCCCAATGCGGGAAATTAAACTCCAGGACCTCAAGTCGAAGACGCCGGCCGAGCTCGTCTCGTTCGCGGAAGAGAACGGGGTCGAGAATGCCAGCACCATGCGCAAGCAGGAGCTGCTGTTCGCCATCCTCAAGCAGCTTGCGCTGGCCGAGACCGACATCGTCGGCGAGGGCGTCGTCGAGGTGCTCTCCGACGGCTTCGGCTTCCTCCGTTCGCCCGACGCGAATTATCTGCCGGGCCCGGACGACATCTACGTTTCGCCGTCGCAGATCCGCCGTTTCGGCCTGCGCACCGGCGACACCATCGAAGGCCACATTCGCAGCCCGAAAGAGGGCGAACGCTATTTCGCGCTGCTGAAGGTCAACACGCTCAATTTCGAAGACCCGGAAAAGGCCAAGCACAAGGTCAATTTCGACAACCTCACGCCGCTGTTTCCGAATCAGCGTTTCCGCATGGAAATCGACGATCCGACGCGGAAAGACCTGTCTGCCCGCGTGATCGATATCGTGGCGCCGATCGGCAAGGGCCAGCGCGCGCTGATCGTCGCGCCGCCGCGCACCGGTAAAACCGTGCTGATGCAGAACATCGCGCACTCGATTACCCACAATCATCCCGAATGCTATCTGATCGTGCTTTTGATCGACGAGCGTCCGGAAGAAGTCACGGACATGCAACGCTCGGTGAAGGGCGAGGTCGTATCGTCGACTTTCGACGAACCGGCCGTACGTCACGTCCAGGTCGCCGAGATGGTGATCGAGAAAGCCAAGCGCCTCGTCGAGCATGGCCGCGACGTCGTGATCCTGCTCGATTCGATCACGCGTCTGGGCCGCGCCTACAACACCGTGGTGCCGTCATCCGGCAAGGTGCTGACCGGCGGCGTCGACGCTAACGCCCTGCAGCGCCCGAAGCGCTTCTTCGGTGCCGCCCGTAACATCGAGGAGGGCGGCTCGCTGACCATCATCGCAACCGCGCTGGTCGATACCGGCAGCCGCATGGACGAAGTCATCTTCGAAGAGTTCAAGGGCACCGGTAACTCCGAACTGATCCTGGACCGCAAGGTCTCGGACAAGCGGACCTTCCCGGCCATCGACATCTCGCGCTCCGGCACCCGCAAGGAGGAGCTCATCACCGACAATCAGGTGCTGAAGAAGATGTACGTGCTCCGCCGCATCCTGAACCCGATGGGCACCATGGATGCGATCGACTTCCTGCTCGACAAGCTGCGCTCGACCAAAAGCAATTCGGAGTTCTTCGACTCCATGAACACCTGAGCCAGGGTGCAGCAAAAAATCAAAGGGCGCCTTCGGGCGCCCTTTTTGTTGTGCGGCTTTGCTGCGGGAAAAGTGCAGCATGACGAGCAGCTGGACTTCAATCCCGTATTTCTTTGAAGCTGTTGATATATCTGGATAATGATTGACTTCTGACCGACCGAAATTGTCTTGGACGGCGATTTCTGCAGCGAAATCCGAAGATTTTATTGCACTGCAATGTGGGAGTTGTTGCGTGCCAGGCCGCAGCAAAATCGTCCTGACCGCGGTCGCGGACGCGACGTTTGCCTTTTCCTCGCCAGCCGGACAAATAGGCCATGCACCCGCGTGACCAGACCATCTTTGCGCTGTCGTCCGGCCGTCCGCCGAGCGCGATCGCGATGGTGCGAGTCTCCGGTCCGCAGGCGAGCTTGGTGCTGACGGCACTCGCGGGCAAGCTGCCGACGCCGCGGCAGGCCAGCCGCCGGCTGCTCCGGGACCATTCCGGCCAACCCATCGACGATGCGGTCGTGCTCTGGTTTCCGGGGCCGGGGACCGCGACCGGCGAGGACGTCGCCGAATTTCACGTCCATGGCGGACGCGCCGTGCTGGCCGCGCTCCTCGCTGCTATTTCGTTAATTCCGAATACGCGCGCGGCCGAGCCTGGCGAGTTCACGCGGCGCGCGTTCGAGAACGGCAAGCTCGATCTCACCGAGGCCGAGGGTCTCGACGACCTCATCCACGCCGATACCGATCGCCAGCGCCGCCAGGCGCTGCGGCAGTTGCAAGGCCTGCTCGGCGATCGCGCGCGTGATTGGCGCGAGCGCATCATCGAGGCCTCGGCGCTGATCGAAGCGGGAATCGATTTTTCCGATGAAGGCGATGTGCCTGCGGAATTGCGTGCGCCTGCGGTGAAAGCGATCAAGGCGCTTCACGACGAAATCACAAAAGTCCTTGCGGCACAGGGACATTCCGAACGCCTCCGCGACGGTCTGGTGGTTGCGATCGCAGGCGAGCCGAATGTCGGCAAGTCGACGCTGATGAACCAACTCGCCCGCCGCGACGTCGCGATCGTTTCGCCGCACGCCGGCACCACCCGCGACGTGATCGAGGTGCAGCTCGATCTCGACGGCTATCCCGTCACGGTGATCGACACGGCCGGCATCCGCGAGACCAATGATCCTGTCGAGCAGGAAGGTGTGCGCCGGGCGAGGGCGCGGGCCGAAGACGCCGACCTCGTGCTGTGGCTGGTGGAGGGCGAGCGCGCCGTCGATCCATCCGGCGGCCAGGTCTGGATCGTCCGCAACAAGATCGATCTTGGGGGAACAGGGGCACGCGGCGAGTTCGGGATCTCGGCGAGCCGGGGCGACGGCATTCCGGAGCTGGTCGAGGCCCTCGTGAAATTTGCGGCGGACTTCTTCGGGACCACCGAGGGCGCATTGGTGACCCGGGCCCGGCAGCGAGACTTGTTGAGCCGCGCCTCGGACAGCTTGCGCCGGAGTCTCGACCTTGTAGAACAGGGCGAAGAGCTCGCGGCCGAAGAGCTGCGTGCCGCGGCTTATGCCCTGGGCCGACTGCTCGGCCGGGTCGATGTCGAGGACGTCCTCGGGGCCATTTTCCAGAAATTCTGCATCGGAAAGTAGCGCTAGTTCTTCAATGTAGAACTAGCGCTTGTTCCATTGCTTGTGTTCCACGTGAAACAGGGTTTGGGGGTTCCGGGCCGTTTCACGTGAAACAGGTACCGTAGGTGGGCAAGGCGGAGCGTGCCCACCATCTCGGTCCGAATATGCCAGCGGCTCGTGGGCACGGCGCGCAAAGGGCGCGCCTTTGCCCACCCTACAGGACCTGTTCCGCACATTGTTTCACGTAAAACAGCAGCCGTTTGGACGCACTTCCTACTGTGCATGGGGTTGTTGTCGCGGAGCCGCGCCGAGCGCTCCAGCACTTCCGTTTCACGTGAAACACCCGCCTCCCCAGTTTCCACTTCCGGCTTTCCTGCCGCTGAGCTAGAAAGTCCGCCCATGCGACCAGAGCGAGAGAGTTTCGACGTCATCGTCATTGGCGGCGGCCACGCCGGCTGTGAGGCCGCGGCTGCGTCTGCCCGGATGGGGGCGACGACCGCTCTGGTGACACACCGTTTCTCGACCATCGGCGCGATGTCCTGCAATCCCGCGATCGGTGGTCTGGGTAAAGGTCATCTGGTCCGCGAGGTCGATGCGCTCGATGGTCTGATGGGCCGAGTCGGTGATGCCGGCGGCATCCAGTTCCGCGTTCTCAATCGCCGCAAGGGCCCGGCTGTCCGTGGTCCGCGGGCCCAGGCCGACCGGAAGCTTTATGCCGCCGCCATGCAGGCCGCGATCCGGGCGACCGAGGGTCTTTCCGTCATCGAAGGCGAGGCCGACGAACTGATCGTGGTCGATGGCCGGGTCACGGGACTTCGCCTGGCGGACGGTCGGGCGCTCCGGGCAGGGGCTGTCGTCATCACCACCGGCACCTTTCTCCGCGGTCTGATTCATCTCGGCCAGAAGAATTGGCCTGCCGGCCGTGTCGGTGAGGCTCCGGCGATGGGTCTTTCGGCCTCCTTTGAGCGCGCCGGCTTCACCCTTGGACGGCTGAAGACCGGGACTCCGCCGCGTCTGGACGGCTCCACGATCGACTGGTCCGCGGTCGAAATGCAGCCCGGAGACGAGCCGCCGGAGCCGTTCTCGGTCATGACCAAGGGGATCACGACCCCACAGATCCAGTGCGGGATTACCCGGACCACGACCGCCACCCATGAGGTGATCCGGGCCAACGTTCATCGCTCTCCGATGTACTCCGGTCAGATCAAGAGCTCCGGTCCGCGCTATTGTCCCTCGATCGAGGACAAGATCGTCCGCTTCGGCGACCGGGACGGCCACCAGATCTTCCTGGAGCCGGAAGGTCTCGACGACACCACGGTCTATCCCAACGGCATCTCGACCTCTCTGCCGGAGGAGGTCCAGCTCGCGATCCTCGCCAGCATCCCTGGCTTGGAGCGGGTCAAGATGGTCCGTCCGGGCTACGCCATCGAATACGACCACATCGATCCCCGCGAACTCGATCCGACCCTGCAGACCAAGCGTCTGCGCGGTCTTTTCCTGGCCGGGCAGATCAATGGCACGACGGGATACGAAGAGGCCGCCGGGCAGGGCATCGTGGCCGGCCTCAACGCGGCGCTCTCCTCCAGCGGAGCCGCGCTGACGGTGTTCGACCGTGCGGACGGCTATCTCGGCGTGATGATCGACGACCTCGTGACCCGCGGGATCAGCGAGCCCTATCGGATGTTCACCTCACGGGCTGAATACCGGCTGACCTTGCGGGCCGACAATGCCGATCAGCGTCTGACCGAGAAGGGAATCGCGCTGGGCTGTGTCGGGAGTGCCCGGACCCAGCATCATCGCGCCAAAATGGACGCCCTGAATGCTGCGCGGACGCTGTCGAAGTCACGGACCATCACCCCGAACGAGGCGATCAAACACGGGCTGTCCCTGAACCGGGATGGCCAGCGCCGCTCGGCCTTCGAGCTGATGGCCTATCCGGATATCGGCTGGAGCCAGGTCCGAGCGATCTGGCCGGAGCTGTCCGCCATCGATCCCGTCATCGCCACTCATCTCGAGATCGACGCCAAGTACGACGTCTATCTCGAGCGCCAGAGCGCTGACGTCGAAGCCTTCCGGCGCGACGAGGGGATGGTGCTGTCGGAGGTCGACTACAGCCTCGTCCCCGGTCTCTCCAATGAGGTTCGGGCCAAGCTGGAGAAGGCGCGGCCGTTCACCGTCGGCCAGGCCGGTCGGATCGACGGCATGACGCCGGCGGCCCTCGGCATCCTCGCGGCCTATCTCCGTCGCGAGGCACGCAAGATTTCCAAAGCAATCGCATAGGCGTTTCACGTGAAACAGCGCGGCGGGGACAAACCGCTCTCCCGACGACCCGGCACAGGTGAGGGCGCCGGTCGTCGAACCGAACCGCCGGCACCGACGAGGCCCAAGATCGACAAGGCCAGCGCCAACGATCAGGCGCTCGATTCCATCATCGCCGCCGACAAGCGCGCGGCCCTGAAGCTCGCGCCCGTTTCACATGAAACAGAGGCGCGGCTTGATCGCTATATCGCGCTGCTGCGGGAGTGGCAGGCCAAGACCAATCTGGTCGCACCCTCGACCCTGCCAAACCTCTGGACCCGGCACATCGCCGACTCGCTCCAGCTCGTCGATCTCGCGCCGACCGCAAAGCGCTGGGCCGATCTCGGCAGCGGCGGCGGATTTCCAGGCGTCGTGCTGGCGTGCGCCATGGCGGGGTCGCCGGGCGCGAGCGTCCACCTCGTCGAGCGAATCGCCAAGAAGGCCGCTTTTTTGCGCGAAGCAATCCGCGTCACCACATCTCCGGGAGTCGTACATCTCGCTGAGATCGGGGATAATGTGGATAGAATCACCGGCCCCGTCGATTGCGTCACCGCCCGCGCGCTGGCTCCGCTACATCAACTCATCGGCTTTGCGGAGCCGCTGATGCGCCAGGGTGCAAAAGCGCTGTTTCCGAAGGGTCAAGATGTAGAGGCTGAATTGACCGAAGCCGCTAAATATTGGAATATTCAGCCGCAACTCCACCGAAGCCGGACCGGTGACGGTTGGATCGTCGAGCTGACTTCAGTTGTACGGCGCGGGTGAGGCGCTCAGGGGTTGAGTTGGGGAATTTTCGATGACCGTGATTGACGAGCCGCAGCAAGAACAGACCGATCAAGTGCCCCATGGTCACCCGCGCATCCTGGCGCTGGCGAATCAGAAGGGTGGCGTGGGAAAAACAACCACGGCGATCAACCTTGGCACGGCACTCGCTGCGATTGGCGAGCGCGTCCTGATCGTCGATCTCGATCCGCAGGGCAACGCCTCGACCGGCCTCGGCATCGATCGCCGCAACCGCTCGTGCTCGACCTATGACGTGCTGATCGGCGAAGCCCCGCTGCGCGAAGCATTGGTCTCGACCGCGGTGCCGCGGCTGCACATCGCGCCCTCGACCATGGACCTTTCCGGCCTCGAGCTCGAGCTCGGCACCACGCCCGGCCGCGCATTCAAGCTGCGCGATGCGATCGGTGCGCTCAACAACAACGTCTCGCCGGACGCCGACTACACCTACGTGCTGATCGACTGCCCGCCGTCGCTGAACCTGCTCACGGTCAATGCGATGGCCGCGTCGGACGCGATCCTGGTGCCGCTGCAGTGTGAGTTCTTCGCGCTCGAAGGTCTGTCGCAATTGCTACAGACGGTGGAGCAGGTGCGCTCGACGCTGAACCCGAACCTGTCGATCCACGGCATCGTGCTGACCATGTTCGACTCGCGCAACAACCTCTCGAACCAGGTCGTGGCCGACGTCCGCCAGTTCATGGGCGAGAAGGTCTACAAGACCATGATCCCGCGCAACGTGCGCATCTCGGAAGCGCCGTCCTACGGCAAGCCGGTGCTGGTCTACGATCTCAAATGCGTCGGCAGCGAAGCTTACTTGCGACTCGCCACCGAAGTCATCCAGCGCGAGCGCGAGCTGCGCGTCACGCATTGAAGCGACGTTGATTTGTAGGATGGGTAGAGCGCAGCGAAACCCATCATCACTTGCACGAACAGCGATGGGTTTCGCTTCGCTCTACCCATCCTACAAGTTTCGATAATTCAGTTCTGGAGTGCTGCAGCGTGAATCCAAGGGAGCTGGCGATGGCCGACGAAGCGCGTTCGCGACTGGGCCGGGGTCTTGCAAGTCTGATCGGTGATGTCGGCGGCGAGGCTCAGCACGTCGACCGTCCGCGCGCGCAGCGCAAGGTGCCGATCGAATTCATCAAGGCCAATCCGCGCAATCCGCGTCGGACCTTTTCGGACACCGAGCTCAGGGAGCTCTCCGAATCCATCAAGCAACACGGCGTGATCCAGCCGATCGTGGTGCGCCCGGTGAAGGGCACGCAGGATCGCTTCGAGATCATCGCCGGCGAACGGCGCTGGCGCGCCTCGCAGATGGCCGGCCTGCATGAAGTGCCGATCGTGCCGGTCGACATCAGCGACAGCGATGCGCTGGAATTCGCGATCGTCGAGAACGTGCAGCGCGAAGACCTCAACCCGATGGAAGAGGCGCTCGGCTACCACGCGCTCGCCAACGAATTCAAGCGCAGCCAGGACGACATCGCCAAGGTCGTCGGCAAGAGCCGCAGCCACATCGCCAACATGATGCGGCTGACCAAGCTGCCGGCCGAGGTGCAGGCCTTGATCACCAGCGGCGATCTGACCGCCGGTCACGCCCGCGCGTTGATCGGTGTGCCCGATCCACTCGCCGCTGCGAAGCGTATCGTCGCGGAGGGCCTCAACGTCCGCCAGGCCGAAGCGCTCGCGCATGAAGAGGGCGTGCCGGAGCGCAAGCCGCAGAAGGCGCGTGCGACTGCCGGGAAGGAAAAGGATCCGGATACGATCGATCTCGAGAAGCGCGTCAGCGATGCGCTCGGCCTCAAGGTCACCGTCAATCACCGCGATCCCGGCGGCTCGGTCCAGATCAACTACCGCAACCTCGATCAGCTCGACGAGGTGATGAAGCGGCTCGCGAAGGGCGCGCTGTAGCTCACGCACACGCTCTATCGCCGTCACCCTGAGGTGGCCGCTTCTTCAGCGGCCCTCGAAGGGCGACGGCCCGGCTACATCGGGGCCGTTCATCCTTCGAGGCTCAGGGCACGATGCTGCGCATCGCGCCACTCGCACCTCAGGATGACGAGTTTGGCGCTTCGCTTCTTTGTTGTGAGCGGTTCTGCATCCACATCGTCATTGCTTCGCTGCGCTCGCAATGACGGGGAGAGAGCTGGGCCTAACCCCGCCGCTTCGCATTCGCGGCGATGGCCATCAGCGTGCGCTGGGCGATGGCGGCGGCGAGCGTTGATTGCTTGCGGGTGTCGAGCGCGGCGGTCGCGAGCTGCTCGATGATGCCGGCGAGCCGTGCCACGCTGAAATTGCGCAGCGCGGTTTCGACCATGGGCTTCCGTGAGAAATGCAGCCGCGGATATCCGCCGTCGAGCACGGCGGAGGCAGGCTGGCCGTCTGCGATCGCGAGCGCGGATTTGTGCAGCCACGCGGCCTGGCGCTGCGCGGCCGAGATGATCACGCCGGGATAAGTGCCGGCGATCATGGCCTTTGCGAATTCGGTCTCGACGATATCGGGCCGGCCGGCGAAGGCGCCATCGACGATCGGATCGAGCTTCAGCTCGGAGGCATCCGCGACGACGGACATCACATCATCCAGCGTGATCTCGCCCTTGCCGTGGGCATAGAGCGTGAGCTTGCGCAGCTCGTTGCGCGAGGCCTGGCGGTCGCCGCCGAGGAACGACATCAGCGCGGCCCGGGCATCTTGCGCGATGCGCAGGTTGGCGATGCGAAGCTCGTCCTCCATCAGTTTGGCGAGGTCGCGCTCGGTGTCGGGATAGCAGCCGATCGCCACGGCCGTCTTGGCTTTCTCGCAGGCCTTGCGCAGCGGCGATTCCGGGCGCAGCTCACCGGCCTCGATCACGATGCGGCATTCCTTCACGTTCATCTCGGCCAGCGTATCGACGCCGCTGGCAAAGCTGCGCGAGCCGGCGCGGATGCGAATGGCGCGGCGGCCGCCGAACAGCGGCACGGTCATGGCCTCGTCGACCAGGCGCGACGGCTCGGCCGAGAGCTCGTCGCCGTCGAGTTTGACCAGCGAGAAGGGATCGTTGGGATCGTCGACGGCGGACGCAATCAGTGCGTCGGCTCGCTCGCGCACGAGGCCGGCATCGGGGCCGTAGAGCAGGATGATCGGGCGGCCCGCGTCGGGGCGGGCGAGGAAGGCGTCGATCTCTTTTCCGCGCAACGCGACCATCGGGCCCAATATGGATCGAGATTCCGGGCTCGCCCGTCAGGCACCCCGAAAGGACAGACTAGGTGCCCGCGGTGAAGAACGCGGCGAGCCTTGTGTTGATGTTGTCGGCAATCTCGTTGGAGGCACGATCCTCGGCGTCACGCACCGCGCGGTTGCGGGAGAAGCGCTGGTAGGAGCCGGGCATGTCGTAAGACACGCGCGAGAACGTCGTGCCGGTCATCACCGATTTGCCGGTCGCGATCTCGATCAGATTGTACTGGCAGTCGATGCCGTAGTTCTCGCTGTTCGGCAAGCCGGTGTTGGGATCGACGATCAGGGACGTCTTGCTGGAGGTGAAGCGGATCACCAGGCGGTGGGTCGGCGGCATGCCCGTGGCCGAACCGTAGAGCTTGAACGCCAACGCGTTGCGGACTTCAACGCCGACGCGGGCCTCGCGGGAGGCATTTGCCTTGTCGATCGGCGGAAGATCGACACCCATCAGCTTCTCGCGCAAGCCGGGGGTGCCGTCGGTATGCTCGGCATACATCGGCTGGAAGCAGCCGGCCGTCGTCGCCGCCAAGGCGGCAACCGCCAGCAAGCGGGCTGCGATACGGATCCTAGCCGACAACATTCACGATCCTCTTGGGGACGATGATCACCTTGCGGACGGGCTTGCCGTCCAGGGCCAATTTTACCGCATCGAGGGCCAAAACGGCAGCCTCGATTTCCGGATTCTGGGCCGCTGTTGCAACTGTGACATCACCCCGTTTCTTGCCGTTGACCTGAACCACGAGGGTCACGCTGTCTTCAACCAGCAAATCGCGTTCGATTTGCGGCCAATTGGCCTCGGAAACCAGCCCCTTGTGGCCGAGAACCTGCCAGCATTCCTCGGCCAGGTGCGGCATCATCGGGGAGAACAGCTGGACCAGGATCTGGCTGGCCTCCCGGATGGCCCAGGCGAGATCGGCCGCCGGCTGGCCGGGGCGCTGCAACACCTCCGAAAACGTATTCGTGAATTCGCGGATATGGGCGAGGCAGACGTTGAAGTGCAGCCGCTCGACGCCGGTCGTCACCTTGTCGAGCGCGCCGTGGGCGGCCTTGCGCAGGAGGAGCGCGTCGTCGCCGAACGAGGCCGGCCGGGCCACGGGGGCGGCCTTGCCGAGTTCAACCGCATCGTTCACCAGCCGCCACAGCCGCTGCACGAAGCGCGAGGCGCCCTGGACGCGCTCGTCGCTCCAGATCACGTCGCGGTCGGGCGGCGAGTCCGACAGCATGAACCAGCGGGCGACGTCGGCGCCATAGGTCGCGATGATGTCGTCGGGGTCGACCGTGTTCTTCTTCGACTTCGACATCTTCTCGATCGCGCCGATCTGGACGGCTTCGCCGGTCGCGAGCAGCGTGGCACGGCGGTCACTGCCGGTGCCTTCGACCTTCACTTCGGCCGGCTGCACCCAGCTGCCGTCGGCCTTCTGGTAGGTCTCGTGCACCACCATGCCCTGCGTGAACATGCCGGCGAACGGCTCGTCGAGCGCGATGTGCCCGGTCGCCTTCATGGCGCGGGTGAAGAAGCGGCTGTAGAGCAGATGCAGGATCGCGTGCTCGACGCCGCCGATATACTGGTCGACCGGCAGCATCCGGTTGGCGACCGCAGGCGTCGTCGGCGCGGTCTCGTTCCAGGGATCGGTGAAGCGCGCAAAATACCAGGACGAATCCACGAAGGTGTCCATGGTGTCGGTTTCGCGCTGCGCCTTGCCGCCGCATTTCGGGCAGGTGACGTGCTTCCAGGTCGGATGATGATCGAGCGCATTGCCCGGCTTGTCGAAGCTCACGTCCTCCGGCAGCACCACCGGCAACTGGTCATCCGGCACCGGTACCACGTCGCACTTCGGACAGTGGATGACCGGAATCGGGCAGCCCCAATAGCGCTGGCGCGAAATGCCCCAGTCGCGCAGGCGGAAATTGACCTGGCGCTCGCCGACCGGCGCATTGCCGCGCAGCTCGTTTTCCAGACGTTTTGCGACTTCGTCCTTGGCTTGATCGATGGTCATGCCGTCGAGGAAGCGCGAATTGATCATGCGCCCGTCACCGTCATAGGCGGTGTCGGATATGACGAACGTCTTGGGATCCTGGCCCTCGGGACACACGACCGGTGTGTTGCCGAGATTGTACTTGTTGACGAAGTCGAGGTCGCGCTGGTCATGCGCGGGGCAGCCGAAGATCGCACCCGTGCCGTATTCCATCAGCACGAAGTTCGCGACATAGACCGGCAGCTTCCAGCTCGGGTCGAACGGATGCACCGCGCGGATGCCGGTATCAAAACCCTGCTTCTCTGCGGTGTCGATGATCGATTGCGCCGTGCCGATCTTCTTGATGTCGGCAATGAACTCCGCAAGCTTCGGGTTCTTCGCCGCGGCCGCCTGCGCCAGCGGATGATCCGCCGAGATCGCCATGAACTTCGCGCCGAACAGCGTGTCGGGGCGCGTCGTGAAGATCTTCAGCTCGCTCTCGCCGGCAGGCGTGGTCGCCTGGTCCAGCGCGAAGCGGACCAGCAGTCCCTCGGAGCGGCCGATCCAGTTGCGCTGCATCAGCCGCACCTTGTCGGGCCAGCGGTCGAGGCTATCAAGCGCGGACAGCAATTCCTGCGAGTACTTCGTGATCTTGAAGACCCACTGGCTCATCTCGCGCTGTTCGACGACAGCACCGGAACGCCAGCCGCGGCCGTCGATCACCTGCTCGTTGGCGAGCACGGTCATGTCGACCGGATCCCAGTTGAGCTTGCGCTTCTCGCGCTCGGCGAGACCTGCGGCGAGCATGTCCAGAAACATCTTCTGCTGATGCTTGTAGTAGCTGGGGTCGCAGGTCGCGAACTCGCGGCTCCAGTCCAGCGACAGCCCGATCGAGCGGAGCTGCTTCTTCATCGCGGCGATGTTGTCGTAGGTCCAGGCCTTGGGCGCGACCTTGCGCTCGATGGCGGCGTTCTCGGCCGGCAGGCCGAAGGCGTCCCAGCCCATCGGATGCAGCACGTTAAAACCCTTGGCGCGCATGAAGCGGGCCAGCACGTCGCCGAGCGTGTAGTTGCGGACATGGCCGATATGGATGCGCCCGGACGGGTAGGGGAACATCTCCAGCACATAGTATTTCGGCCGCGAATCGTCGTTCTTCGAGACGAAGATCGCCTGTTCGTCCCATTGGCGTTGCCAGCGCGGTTCGGCGTCGCGGGCGTTATAGCGTTCGGAGGTCATGGAATCGTTGCGTTTTCGTGGTTTCGGCGGCCTGAAGAGGCCGGACTAGGCCATAGAAGTCCTCGGGGGGTCAATGGGTTGCCGCGGGCGGTGGCGCCCCGCAATGCTGCTCCGCAAAAGTACCGATGAGGGCATTGGGATCGGATTAAGGGGTCGGTGCGAATTTGGCCCTCACAGCACCCCCTGCAGGCGATGGATTCAGGCTTCGACGATCCCGATTACGACTATGCCGCGTCCATCGCCGGACGGGCGGTGCGGAGCATGGAAGACCAGCGGATTCCGCCGACGCCGACCAATTTTGCCATCTGGTTCCAGTATTACGCCGGCAGCCATGATGACCTGCGCAACGCCATCGACCTCCTGATCGACCACAACCGTCCGTTCGACACCAGGACCAATCAGGACCTGTTCGAGACCTATATCGCGCCCCAGGTGAGCGCCGTCGTGGTTCACACGTCCGAGCGGTTGCATGCCCTGATGGGCGCGGCGAAGGAGTTTTTGGCCACCGCGATCGCCGACAATCGCTCCCAGATGCAGGCGATCAGCCAGGTGGCTGACCAGGGCCAGGCCGGCGTCGATCCGAAGACACTGGTTGCCCAGCTCATGAACGAGCTGGCGCGGGCGGCCACCCGAACGACGCGGCTCGAGGCGGGCTTTGCGGAAAAGACACGCGAGCTCGACGTGATCCGTGATTCGCTATCCAAATCCGAAGAGCGCGCCCGGACCGACACGCTGACCGGGCTGGCAAACCGGCGGGCGCTGGATGAATTCCTGCGCAAGGCGCAGACGACGGCGGATTGGGGCGAGCCGCTCAGCGTGCTTCTGCTCGACATCGACCACTTCAAGACCTTCAACGACAATTTCGGCCACGGCGTCGGCGATCAGGTGCTGCGCCTGATGGCCAAGGTGTTGCGCGAAAGGGTGCGCCCGCAGGATCTGTCCGCGCGCTATGGCGGCGAGGAGCTGATCGCGGTGCTGCCGGACGCCGATCTTGCGGCTTGCGCCGAGACGGCCGAGCGCATCAGGCGCGCGATTGCGGAGTGCACCATCACGCGCCGCTCGACCGGCGAAGTGCTGCCGAACATCACGGTCTCAATCGGCGTGGCGCAGTATCGGACGGGTGAGAACGTTGCCGATCTGATCGAGCGCTGCGACCGCGCGCTCTATCTCGCCAAGGGCGGTGGGCGCAATCGCGTGGTGACGGAGAGCGAGCTCGATCGTGCCGAGGCTGCGGGTTAGATCGAGCACAACGCGCGCGGAACAAGCCGTCGCGCTTTAACCTGCCATCGCGATTTCGGCGGTGGTGCCCTCGATCCGCAAAATGCCGTGCTCGACGACATTGTTGCGGCCGCGATGTTTGGCGGCGTAGAGCGCAGCGTCGGCGGCTTCGATCAGATCGCCCGGACGCAAGGTCTCGTTCGGCCGCGTCGCCGCAACGCCGATCGACACGGTCACCACCATGTGGGCCGAGGTGATGTGCGGCAGGCAAAGCTTCAGCACCGCGGCACGCACCAGCTCGCCGATCTCGACGGCGCGGTGCACGTCGGTGTTCGGCAGCAGCAGGCAGAATTCTTCGCCGCCATAACGCGCCGCAAAGCCCATGGTGTCGGCGGCGATGCCGGACAGCGACTCGCCGAGCCGGGTCAGGCAGGAATCGCCTTCGAGATGACCGTAGGTGTCGTTGAACAGCTTGAAATGGTCGACGTCGATCATCAGAAGCGCAAGCTCGCTGCCATATTGCTGCGCGCGCATCCATTCGAAGTCGAGACGGCTCTGGAAGCCGCGCCGGTTGGCAAGCCCTGACAGCATGTCGATCGACGCCATCACCGTCAGCCGGTCATTGGTCGCGATCAGCTCGCGCTCGCGCTGGCTGAGCTGCGCCGCCATCGCGTTGAAGGCGCGCGCCAGCGGCACGAATTCGGACGGCAGCCGGTTGCGCGCCGCGCGGGCCGACAGGTCGCCCTCGCCGAGACGCTTGGCCATGTCGGCAAGCATTTCGATCGGCTTGATCACGAGCTTCTCGGCGGCGATCAGCGCGCCGAGCAGCACGAACACGACGACGAAGGCGAGCTGCAGATAGGCGGTGCGGATGTCGCGGCTGACCGCCGCGGACACCTTGTCCTCGTCGATGCTGGCGATCAGGCGGGCATTGGTGCCGGCGATGCGGGTGTAGCTGACCGCGCGCCGCGAGCCGTCGGCGGCGAGAAACGACAGCGAGCCTTCGTCCTGGTCGGAGCGCAAGGCCATGTCGGCGATCGCCGACATCAGCGGCATGTTGTCGAGCGGGCGTCCGACCGCGCTGTGCTGGTCGGCGGGCGCAGCCAGCACGGTGCCGGCGCTGTCGACCAGCACCGCCGTGATGCCGGCGCGGCCGCCCAGATTGTTCATGACCTTCGACATCCAGTCGAGGTTGACGGTGGCGAGCACGACGGCATCGGCAACGCCGCTGAACGCGGAGACCGGATAGACCGCCATGACGGTCGGCGACTGCACCGGCCGCGACAGGATGAAGTCGGACAGCACGAAGCGGCCGGTCTCCTGCGCCTGCTGGAAGTAGGGCCGGTCGGAGAGATCGAGGCCGACATACATGTTGTTGGTCGCGCACTGGATGCGGCCGTCCTGGCCGGCGATCAGAAGCGTGCGGATCCAGGGAAGACTCGTCGGCAGGCTCGCGCGCAACACGTCGCAGCTCTTGCTGACGCCGCCGGCGGAGGCGCGGATGAAGGCTTCCGATTTCAGGATGGTCTCGACCGACGAGATCACCTCGCGCTGCGCATCGGCGCTGTGCCGTGCGACGGTGGTGAATTCGGCGGTGGCTTGCGCGATCTGCTTGGTGCGGGTGTCCTCGAGCGAGCGAATGCGCTCGAGCATCAACGGCGCGACCAGAATCACCGCGAGCAACGCAAGCCGGGCCCTGATGCCGAGGACCTGCTTGAGTTTTGCTCGTTTGCGGTTGAAACTAACGTTTGCCATCTTCACTGCCCACCCCGCGG
Organism: Bradyrhizobium sp. CCGUVB4N; assembly: GCF_024199945.1. Classification (GTDB taxonomy): domain Bacteria; phylum Pseudomonadota; class Alphaproteobacteria; order Rhizobiales; family Xanthobacteraceae; genus Bradyrhizobium. The sequence continues at coordinate 242,558 of NZ_JANADP010000001.1, forward strand.
GCAAGGTAAAGCGAAGGGTTCAAAAACTCTTTCTTGAACTCGGTAAAATTGGAACTACCTCCGTTACTCCTGCAATTGATCGACGTCATGACAGATGAAAACGCCGCGCCGGTAACCGGCGATTCACCAAATGCGCTCGCCGCGGTCGAAGCGGAAATTGCACGCGCCTGCAAGGATGCGCGGCGCGAGCGCGCCTCCGTGACGCTGATCGCGGTGTCCAAGACTTTCGCGGCGGATGCAATTATCCCGGTTATCGGCGCCGGACAGCGCGTGTTCGGCGAGAATCGCGTGCAGGAGGCCAAAGGCAAGTGGCCGGCGTTAACGTCCGTTTACCCGGACATCGCGCTGCATCTGATCGGGCCGCTGCAATCCAACAAGGCGAAAGAGGCGGTGGCGCTGTTCGATGCCATCCATTCGGTCGACCGTCCGAGCATTTGCCAGGCGTTAGCCAAAGAAATCGAATCCCAGAACAAGCACCCGCAACTCTTCGTGCAGATCAATGTCGGCGAGGAGCCGCAGAAGGCCGGCGTCGCGCCCGCTGACGCCGACGCCTTCCTCGCGAGCTGTCGCGACACCTACGGCCTGACGATCTCCGGCCTGATGTGCATCCCGCCGGTCGACGAGCCGCCGGCGGCGCATTTCGCGCTGACCGCCAAGATCGCTGCGCGCAACGGATTGCAGAACCTGTCGATGGGCATGAGCGCGGACTATGCGACCGCCATCATGCTGGGCGCCACCCATGTGCGCGTGGGCAGCGCGATCTTCGGGCACAGGTAGTTGCTGTCGTCCCGGCGAAGGCCGGGACCCATACCGCGTGATTTTTGATTGGTGCGCGGTCTTCGTACCGGCGAAAGTAAGGTAACTCTGGTCTTCGCCAAACTTCTCCCTTGGGTTATGGGTCCCGGATCTGCGCTTCGCTTGTCCGGGACGACGGTGGAGTGTGAGGCTGCCCCCTACGCGAACCTCACGGACACATTCCCCAACACGCCAAAATCCACCGCAAAGTGATCGCCGGCCTGGATCGGCAGTGGCGGATGGCACGTGCCCGTCGTCACCACCTCCCCTGCCCGCAAGGTGATGCCGAGTCCGCGCAGCTCGTTGGCGAGCCAGGCCAGGGCCACGCGGGGATCGCCGAGCACGTTCTTGCCGTGCCCGACATAACGCTCGCCGCGCAGCGTGATCTGCGGTCGCTCCTCGACGAGATCCATCGCGCGCCAGTTGGCTGACGTCGCGGCACCCAGCACGAACAAATGCGCGCAGGCATTGTCGGCGATCAACTGCGCCTCGCCGGCGCTGGCGAAATCCGTAAAGCGCGAATCCGGAATTTCGATTGCGGGATGCAAGCTGTCGACGGCCGCAAGCACGTCGTCGACGCTGTAGGGCGAAGGCCGCGGCGCCAGATCGCGTCCCATGCGGAAGCAGAATTCGGGCTCGCCAACGCGCATCGCGTTGCCCTTCATCGATGCGGTGCCGCCATCGGCGATGACGGTGTCGCGCATGATGCGACCGGCCAGCGGGCCCGCGACATTGATGTGCTTCTGTCCGGCCTCGCTCGTCGCGGCGATCTTCCAGCCGAATACTTGATCGCCAAGTGCGGCCTGCACCGCGTAACCGTCAGCGCGGCTTTGTGGCCGCAGCGGCGCTTCCAGCGCGTCAAGCTTGCTGCCGTCGCGCCAATGTTGAACGAGGACCTGCGAGGCAGCGGCGATCTGATCCTTGTCGAGCATGTGTCCTCACCCGATGATGATTCTTGTTCTTGGTCCGATCAGCCGCAGCAATTGTAGCATCGCCGCCTTGGTCATGGAGACGCAGCCCGCGGTCGGGCCGAAATTGTCGCGCGCCAGATGCAGGAACACCGCGCTGCCGCGGCCGGCGATGCGCGGCCTGGTGTTGTGGTCGATTTCGATGATGAAGTCATAGAGCTGGTCGGCGCGCTTGAGCCGGTCACCGCCCTCGCCCTCCCCGCGCCGGATCCACCGGTTGTAGTGGCGATCGCCGGGGTCTTCGCACCAGGCGTCCGCGCCGGTGATGAGCCGGGCCGGCAGAAACGTCCGGGGCCGGCTGTGCCGGTCGCCCCGCCACCACAATTGCCGGGGTCGAAAGCTGCCCCTGGGGGTGCCGCCGTCACCCTCGCGCTTGTTGGCCAGAATGCCGCCGCGCCCCAGCGCCACCGGAATCGTCAGCTGTCCGGCCGTCAGCCAGCCCCGGCGCGGATTGCCGGCGGCAGGCTTAACGCGGATCGCCGAGAGCTGCTGGACGCGTCGATTCATGGTATAAGCATCTGACTTGGCGTGATTTTTCATGTGACCGGGCGGTATCGAATTCATTACAGGACATTCATCAATCCGCCCTGCTATTCTGGGTTAGAGTAATTCCGGCTTGTGAATCGGTAACAGCCCACTACTTCAACACGAACAACAATAAAAACAGCGACCCTTTAAACTTCCCATCACGGCTGGGTGCGGCATGCATGCGCGCCTGGTCGACCCCAAAAGGATGATCCCCCATGGCCAATGCCCGCAAGATCCTGATCGTGGATGACGATACCGATCTGCGCGACACGTTGGTGGAGCAATTATCGCTGCACGAAGAATTTGAAGCCTCCGCCGTCGATACTGGCGCCAAGGGCGCCAGCGCCGCAAAGGCCAACGCCCCCGATCTCGTGCTGATGGATGTCGGACTTCCCGACACCGACGGTCGCGAAGTGGTCCGCTCCCTGCGCAAGGGCGGCTTCAAGGCGCCGATCATCATGCTGACGGGGCATGACACCGATTCCGACACGATTTTGGGCCTGGAATCCGGCGCCAACGACTATGTCGCAAAGCCCTTCCGTTTTGCCGTATTGCTGGCCCGCATCCGCGCCCAGCTGCGCCAGCACGAGGCCAGCGAGGACGCGGTGTTCTCGGTCGGCCCCTATTCCTTCCGTCCCGGCTCGAAGATGCTGACCGCTGCCAATGCGCGCAAGGTCCGTCTCACCGAGAAGGAAACGGCGATCCTGCGCTTCCTCTACCGCGCCGGCCAGATGCCGGTGTCGCGCGAGACCCTGCTCCAGGAGGTCTGGGGCTACAATTCGGGCGTCACCACCCACACGCTGGAAACCCACATCTACCGTCTTCGCCAGAAGATCGAGAAGGATGCCGCCAACCCGGAAATCCTGGTGACGGAAGCCGGTGGCTACAAGCTGGTGCCGTGATACGTTCCAGGAACGCGCGATTCGTCGTAAATTAGCGCGTTCCACGAGCCTCGGACCGGAATGTCAATCGATGACGACGTAGCGCTGCTCGAGCGTGTCCCGACACTGCGCCTGTTGGGAGACGCCTCGTTGCGCATGCTGGCGATCGGCTCCGAGCAGCGTGACTTCGTGCGCGGCGACATCCTGTTCAATCTCGGTGACGATGCCGACGCCGGCTTCGTGGTCCAGCGCGGCGCCTTTCGCGTCGACGACGGCGCCGGCGCCGAGATGATTGCAGGCCCCGGTACGCTGATCGGCGAGCTCGCGCTGGTCGTGCCGATGAAGCGGCCCTCGGGCGCGGTGGCGCTGGAACATTCCTCCGTCATCCGCGTCGCGCGCAGCCTGTTTCAGCGCGTGCTCGAAAGCGATCCCGCCGCGGCGCTCCGCCTCCGCGACGAGTTTGCGGTACGCTCCAGCCAGATCGCGAGCGATATTCTGATGGCAGGTGCGAAGCTGAGCACCTGAGCGCGGCGGATTTGGCCGGGCCCTGCTCCGCCGATTTCATTCCTTGTTGAAGGCGTACAGCGCGCTGCGGTCGTCCTGGTAGAGCCGCCGCAGTCCCGGCATGACCGGCAGGCGCGACGCATCGACGTCGAGCAGCCAGATATAGTCGAAGCGATCGCGCGGAATTTGCGCGATCCTTTGCGCGAGCGCAGCGCTCAGATCGCCGTCGCAGTCGACCGGGGCGATTTCGATGTACTGCGACGGATCCGCGTTGAACGCGGTGCCGCGTGCACGGAGCGGTGTCAGGAGTTGCTGACCACCCGATGCGTCCCATTGCGAATTGACGAAGGCGTCCCGCCGGACGATGGCGAGCGACCCCAGATGCGCGACACGCGGTGCACGCCATCGCTCGCAGCTTGGCGGCCGTGTCAGGACCGCGATGCTTGCGCCGCGCGGAACGTCGTTCAGGGCCTGCAGATGTTGTGCGTAACCGGAATCATAGATCGCGAATCCGACAGCCATGGCGGCGATCCGAATCGCAAAAACAGTCAGGGCCATGACGGCGATCATCGCGGCGGCGCGCCGCAGGCGGTCGGTGGGCGCGATGGCGGTGAGGCCGACGATGAAGAAGATGGGCCATAGCCGCACATCGGCATAGACCGCGCCGAACATCTCGCCTGGCATCAGCAGGATCAGAATGAGGAGGCTCGCCGCTCCGACCAGCAGTGCCGGATTGCGCCTGACGTCGCGGCTGCGGATTCCAAAGTACAGCAGGCCGATGGCCAGCAGCAGGCTCAGCGTATCGAGCCAGATATTCTGGTCACGCAGCGTCCAGACCAGTCCAGTGATCTTCGTACTGATGTCGAAGAAATGCCCCGTCGCGGCGGCGCCATTGCCCTGCCGCCAGACGATCATGAGCAAAGCGGGAATCATGACGGGCCAGGCGCGTCGCAGAATGACGAGCACCATGGCAGGCCATGCTGCCGGCGCACGTTTCCAGCTGCGGCAGAGCTCGAAGGCCCCGACGAGGACGACCAGAACGACCCAGCCATAGGCGTGAGCGAGCCAGACCACGCAGGCAGCCGCCGCGAACAGCGCGACGCGCATCAGCGAGCCGTTCTTCCCGGCCGTCTCGACCCAGGATGCGAAAACGTGCAACGCGAGCGCACAGCCGAGCCAGTAATTCACGAAGCCGAGCTGGAACGGATAGGCCACCGCGAACCATGCGGCCGCGATGGCAAAGGGCGTGAGCTCGCCGTGCAGCGCCCGGCTGATACGCCCGATCGCGGAGATCATGAGCAGCGGAAGCGCCAGCGCAATCAGCCAGGCCGCGCGTTCGAGACCGAGCAGAGGCGCCAGCGGCGCGATGAGCAATTCAACGCCGAGATTGCCGACCAGTTGCCAGTGAAAATCCCAGTTCTGCTGGAGCGCCGGCGAGTCCGACAGGTGCAGCTGCACATGGTAACGGCCGATATGGGCGAGGTAATCGATCAGCGGCGGCGTGTGCACGAACCAGAACGGGACCGTGCTCAGCAACATCAATCCCGGCACGACGAAACGGGAATTCCACCACGCACGAACCGGCGGTTCTGGGTGCTCTGACGGTGCGGGCGTGCCCATCGTCGTCTCCGAAGGCCTAGACGTCCAGCGTCACCGTCACCGGCACGTGGTCCGACGGCCGTTCCCAGCTTCGCGCATCGCGCAAGATTTTGAAATCCTGGACCGCGTCTTTCAGCGCGCGCGAGACCCAGATGTGGTCGAGCCTGCGGCCGCGGTCGCCGACGGTCCAGTCGGCGGAGCGATAGCTCCACCACGTGTAGACCTTTTCCGACATCGGGATGCGGTCGCGCGCGACGTCGACCCATTCGCCGGCGCTGAGTGCGGCCTGCAGCTTCTCGGTCTCGATCGGCGTGTGCGAAACGACCTTCAGCAGCTGCTTGTGAGACCACACGTCGTTCTCGTGCGGCGCGACGTTGAGATCGCCGACCAGGATGTGGCGATCATCCCCGCGCGGATGCAGCGGTTCGCACGTCTTCATCTCGTCGAGAAAGCGGAGCTTGTGGTCGAACTTCTCGTTCAGCGCGGGATCGGGAATGTCGCCGCCGGCGGGCACGTAGAAATTATGCAGCACCAGCGGCTTCGCGATGTTCGCCTTCCCGCCGAACGACACCGAGATGTGACGCGAATCCACCTTGTCGCAGAAGGTGCGGATGTCCGTGGATTCGAATGGAATCTTCGAGACGATGGCGACGCCGTGATAGCCCTTCTGCCCGTTCAGCGCGACGTGCTCGTAGCCGAGCCGCTTGAAGCGCTTTAGCGGAAAGGCGTCGTCGATGCACTTGGTCTCCTGGAGACACAGCACGTCCGGCCGCGCGCTCTTGAGAAATTTCGCGACCAGATCGATGCGCAGCCGCACCGAATTGATGTTCCAGGTTGTCAGGGAAAGACGCATGGGAATTGCGTCTTAGCATGGATTGGCGTGGGGGAATCGCTTGTCCACAGGGGCGGTGCCTACCCCGGCGACGGCACGCTGTAATTGGTGAAGTCGATCTTGAACATGCTGGGATCGAGCTTCTTGCCGGCATCGAGATTGTAGACCGCGATCGTGGTGTCGTAGCCCTGCGGATCGGTGACGGTCCATTGCTTGAGCTGGCCGTCCTTGGCGCCGATCATCAGCAGCAGGCGGCTGGTGCCGACCAAAGCCTGCTTCTCCTCGATGGTGACGCTGATGAAGAGATCGTCGGCGGTCACGTTGACCACGTTGGTGTCCTTCATCAGGTCGATGCGGTCCGACAGCAGGAAGCGCAGCGGCGTCTGCGACAGCGGATAGACGTCCTGGGTCGCGAGCTTGCGGTCACGCACCACCACCGAGGATCCGTCGGCGACGATGTCGATCGGGCTCGGCGGATCATATTCGAAGCGCAGCTTGCCCGGCTTCTGAATGTAGAAATCGCCCTGTGTCTTGCTGCCGTCGGGGCCGACCTGGACGAAGTTTCCGACCAGCGTCGACAGCGAGGACAGATAGGCGCTGACCTTGGCCGCCTGCGCCTTCTGCTTGTCGTCGAAGGTCTGGAAGATGCTGCTCGGCACGTTGCGGCGCGGATCGGGAATGATCGGGTTCGGCGGTGTCTGCGTCGCGCCGGTGATCGACGGTCCGCCCGACGGCGGAGCCGCGTCGCGGGCCTTCGGCGCCGGCTTCGGCACGGGCACCGTCTGCGCCATCGACGCCGAGGTCACCATCGCGGCGGTGGCGAGAAGCACGGCCGCCACGCGCGCGCCGCGCGTGGCAAAAGAAGCCGCGAATCGAATGTCCGGATGTTGGGTCAACGCGTCGTCCTGTATGGCTGGGCGTCGTTTTAGCGTGATTTCGGGCAAAAGCAGATAACGATTTTGCGTGAAATAGGACTTTGAGGCGGCTTGCCTCACATATGGCTGTCTTCTTCCTCGACCAGAATCTCGCGCTTGCCGGCGTGGTTGGCGGGTCCGACGATGCCTTCCAGTTCCATGCGCTCCATCAGCGATGCGGCGCGGTTATAGCCGATCTGCAGGCGGCGTTGGATGTAGCTGGTCGAGGCCTTGCGGTCGCGTTTGACGATGGCAACGGCCTGCTGGAACAGGTCGCCGCCGCCATCCGCGCCCATGCCGCTGGCGTCGAACACGGCGCCACCGTCCTCGTCCTCGGTCGGCTCCTCGGCCGTAACCGCCTCGAGATATTCGGGCTGGCCCTGGGTCTTGAGGTGGCGCACCACCTTCTCGACTTCATCGTCCGAGGCGAAGGGACCGTGCACGCGGCTGATGCGGCCGCCACCGGCCATGTAAAGCATGTCGCCCTGGCCGAGCAGCTGCTCGGCGCCCATCTCGCCCAGAATGGTGCGGCTGTCGATCTTCGAAGTGACCTGGAAGGCGATGCGGGTCGGGAAGTTCGCCTTGATGGTACCGGTGATGACGTCGACCGACGGACGCTGCGTCGCGAGGATCACATGCAGGCCGGCGGCGCGCGCCATCTGCGCGAGACGTTGAACGGCGCCTTCGATGTCCTTGCCGGCGACCATCATGAGGTCGGCCATTTCGTCGACGATGATGACGATGTAGGGCAGCGGATCGAGCGAGAGCTTCTCTTCCTCGTAGATCGCCTTGCCGGTCTCCTTGTCGAAGCCGGTGTGCACGGTGCGCGTCGGCTCTTCGCCCTTGGCCTTCAATTCGCCCAGGCGCGTGTTGTAGCCGTCGATGTTGCGCACACCGAGCTTGGCCATGTTCTTGTAGCGCTCTTCCATCTCGCGCACGGCCCATTTCAGCGCGACCACCGCCTTCTTCGGATCGGTCACGACGGGGGTGAGCAGATGGGGAATGCCGTCATAGACGGAGAGTTCGAGCATCTTCGGATCGACCATGATCAGCCGGCACTGGTCCGGGCGCAGCCGATAGACCAGGCTGAGGATCATGGTGTTGATCGCGACCGACTTGCCGGAGCCGGTGGTACCGGCGATCAGCATGTGCGGCGTGCGCGCGAGGTCGATGATGACGGGATCGCCGCCGATGGTCTTGCCGAGGCAGAGCGGCAGCTTTGCAACCGTGTCGACGGTCTCCTTGGCGACCAGCAGCTCGCGCAGATAGACCTTTTCACGATGCGCGTTCGGCAGCTCGATGCCGATGGCATTGCGGCCGGGGACGACGGCGACGCGCGCCGACAGCGCGCTCATCGAACGCGCGATGTCGTCGGCGAGCCCGATCACGCGCGACGACTTGATGCCGGGCGCAGGTTCGAGTTCGTACAGCGTGACGACCGGGCCCGGATTGGCCTTCACGATCTCGCCGCGCACGCCGAAATCCTGCAGCACGCCTTCGAGCGAACGCGAATTGGCTTCCAGCTCGGCCTTGCTGAGCGGCTGGCGATCGCCGGCCTTCGGCGCAGCCAGCACGGAGACGGACGGAAGCTCGAACTTGTCGGAGGATTTCTTGGAAGCGGCTTTCGGTGCAGCCTTCTTGCGCGTCGCGCGCGCGGGCGCCTCTTCCTCTTCTTCCTCCTCCTCGTCTTCCTCTTCTTCTTCCTGCTCGTCCTCGTGCTCTTCGTCCTCGGACTGCGGTGAGATCGAGGGCGCGGCGCGGCCGCCGAGATTGGGTTCCTGCCGGCTGAACGAAACGGCCTTGGTCTTCGAGCCACTCGACACCAGCGAGCGATACGCCGCGCCGAACAGCCAGATCAGCCGCGCCTTGGTGCTCATCAGCGCGTGGAACAGCCAGCCCAGCGATACCGAGCCACGATCGCTCTCCTCGTCGTCCTCGAGCGGCTTGTCGTCGTCCTCGATCTCCGCGAGCTCTTCGTCATGCTCGCGTGCGCCGAGCCCGCAGGCGATCAGGAAGGTCGCAGCCAGCGCGACGAACAGGATGATTCCGAGCACCATGCGATAGATCACACCGGGAGGCCCGAAGATCACCGCCGGCGCGCGCACCAGCGCATCGCCGACCACGCCGCCAAGCCCGGTCGGCAGCGGCCAGGCGCCACCATGCGGCCAGCAGCTGACGAAGCCCGCCGCGATCACGGTGCAGAGAATCCAGGAGCCGAGCCGCAGCGCCTCGCGGTCGAACGGGCGATGCGTCATCATCCGCCAGCCCCACACCGCGACCGTCAGGATCAGCACGATCGCGCCGAGCCCGAGGATCTGCATCGCAAGGTCGGCGCCGATGGCGCCGGCATAGCCGAGAATGTTGTGGATCGGCCGCGAGGTCGCGTGGCTGAGGCTCGGGTCCTGCACCGACCAGGTCATCAGCGCGGCAGACGCGATACCCGACAGCGTGATCAGGCCGAGGCCGGTGAGCTCGCGCACGCGCCGGCTCAGCGCCTCGCGGATCGAGGGCGGCAGATGGCCGACCAGGGGAATCACACGTTCGATTGCCGACATGCTCATGGGCCCGCCTAACCCAGAGTTTCGACCAGCCGGTGCAGCGCCTGCGCCGTGGTCTCACTATCCTGCACCAGTGCCAGGCGAATGTAGCCGGCACCGGGATTGAAGCCGTCGGGCTGACGCCGCGCCAGATAGGAACCGGGCACCACGCGCACGCCGGCTTCCTTGAAAAGCTTGAGAGTCACCGAGACGTCGTCGCCGATCTCGGACGTATTGAGCCAGACGCAGAAGCCGGCGTCGGGCCGGCGATAGCCGTAACGATTGCCGATGATCTGGTCGGCGAGATCGAACTTGATCCGGTACAGCCGGCGGTTCTCCTCGACATGGGCCTCGTCGCCATAGGCAACGGTCGCGACATGCTGGAGCGGCACCGGCACCTGCGGCGCCGCGATGTTGCGCAGCTCCAGGAACATGCCGATGAGCTTCTTGTCGCCGGCAGCGAAGCCGACGCGCAGGCCCGGCAGGTTGGAGCGCTTCGACAGCGACTGGAACGCAGCCACGCGGGTGAAATCGGGGCCCGCGCATTCGAGCGCGCTGCCAGGTGCCTCGCGGGTGTAGATCTCGGAGTAGCACTCGTCGCTCAGGATCACGAAGTTATGGCGATCGGCGAGGCTCTTCAGGCGCGTGAAATAATCGCGCGATGCGACCGAGCCCTGCGGATTGGCGGGCGACGCCAGGTAGAACGCCACCGTGCGCGCGAGCGTCGCTTCGTCGATGGCGTCGAGGTCGGGCAGGAACCCGTTGTCGAGCGTGGTCGGCAGATAGACCGACTCGCAGGCCGCGGCGCCGGCGCCGGCGCCATAGACCGGATAGAACGGGTTCGGCATCAGGATGGCGGGCTTGCCGGGCTTCGGCCCGACATAGCGCGCGGCCGCGATCGCGGCGAGGAACAGCCCCTCTCGGCTGCCATTGAGCACGAGAATCTCGGCCTTGGGGTCGAGCGGCCGCGGCAGCCTGAAGCGCGACGACAGCCAGGCGCTCGCCGCCTGGCGGAATGGCTCGGTGCCCTGGTTCATCGGGTAACGGCCGAAATCGGCGATATGCTTGGCCAGTACCGGACCGACGAAATCGGGCACCGGATGCTGCGGTTCGCCGACTGCGAGCGAAATCAAGGGCTTGCCGGGCTGATGCGGCGCCAACAGCTCGTTCAGCCGGACAAAGGGCGAGCGTTCGGTGTCGGAGCTTCCACTGGCCTGCGGCGCACGGGATGAAGCGGTCATGACCATTCTGGGCGCCAGTACTCTCGGAACGGCCGGTCGCGCGCAGGCGCCGGCGGGAAAGCGGTTCAGTTCACCATAGATAGGGCGAGGTTAAGACGCGATTAACCATCGGTCGGCCGACCCGTCCAGAGCGGGAATAATAAGGCCGGATAACAACGGGATGGCGGGGTTACGGGCGGATGCTGGTTCCCCGACCTCTCCCGCTTGCGGGAGAGGTCGGCGCGCCCCGGGGCGATGCGAAGCATCGTCCCGAGCGTGCCGGGTGAGGGTTCTCTCCACGCAGGGATTGTCCCAATGTTGAAACACCCTCGCCCTAACCCTCCCCCGCAAGCGGAGGAGGGAGCGCACCGTCATCGCAGCTTCAATGCGCCGGCAGCTTCTCGAAGGTCGCCATGCCCGCGGGGATCGCGTGGAACTCCTGCTTGTCGCAGGTGTAGATCGCCATCTGCGGATGGAACTGTTTGGGTTCGTCCAGCGTGCCGACCTTGAGGATGGCCGCCGGCAGTCCCGGAACCTTGGTCACCAGATGGGTGCCGCATTCGGCGCAGAATTCACGGGTGACCGCGCGCTCGAGGTCCTTGCGGGTGAATTGCTTCGGTTGGCCGGTGATGTAGCTGAAGCCTGCCGCCGGCATGGCGATGAAGGTGTTGGGCGCGCCGCCCGAAATGTACTGGCACTCGCGGCAGTGACATTGGGCCTGCATCATCGGATCGCCCTCGGCCACGTAGCGCACTTCGCCGCAATAGCATCCGCCTTCCAAACGCATGACGACCTCCCGTTTTGTTGTTCGTTGTGGTCGTTATTTCTGCGCCGGCTACCTGGAATGGCAATCTTTTTCTGCTGCGCGCGGGTCAAAAAAGAATCCCGCCAAAAAGAAAGGGGCTCCAACTTGCGCTGGAGCCCCTCAACGGTCGGGGCATTGCCGGGTATGTGCCCAAACCGTAGTTGTGGACGCGATCCCCGAGGAGAGATCGCGTCCGGGAGGAGAGGTTACATGTTGTAGGCGCGCTCGGTGTGGTCGGTGATGTCGAGGCCTTCACGCTCGCTCTCGACATTGGCGCGGAGGCCAACGATCACATCGACGACCTTGTAGAGGATCGCCGAACCGACGCCCGACCACACCAGCGTGGTGCAGACGGCTTCGATCTGGGACAGCATCTGCGCCGCGAAGTCGTAATCGGCAACCTTGGGCGGGATCGCGGTGTAGTCGATGATGCCCGCACCACCGAGAGCCGGATTGACCAGGATGCCGGTGCCGAGGGCGCCGACGATGCCGCCGATGCAGTGCACGCCGAAGACGTCGAGCGAGTCATCGTAGCCGAGCGCGTTCTTCACCACGGTGCAGAAGAACAGGCAGACCACGCCGACCACGAGACCGAGGACGATCGCACCCATCACGCCGGAGAAGCCGGCGGCGGGGGTGACGGCCACGAGGCCCGCGACAGCGCCGGAGATGACGCCGAGCACCGACGGATGACCCTTCACGATCCACTCCGCGAACATCCACGACAGCGCGGCGGCTGCGGTGGCGACGAAGGAGTTGGTCATGGCGAGGGCAGCGCCGCCGTTGGCTTCGAGGTTGGAGCCGGCGTTGAAGCCGAACCAGCCGACCCAAAGCAGCGAGGCGCCGATCATCGACATGGTCAGCGAGTGCGGAGCCATCAACTCCTTGCCGTAGCCGGTGCGCTTGCCGATCAGGAGAGCGCCGACGAGACCTGCGATGCCGGCGTTGATGTGCACCACGGTGCCGCCAGCGAAGTCGATCGCGCCCTTCTTGAAGATCCAGCCGGCGTCGGCGTTGATCTCGTCGAGCTTGGCCTGAGCCGCGGTCTTCGCAGCCGCGTCACCCGCAGCAGCCAGAGCCTTGGCAGCGTCCTGGATCGCGTCCGGGCCGGGCCAGTACCAGACCATGTGCGCGATCGGGAAGTAGATCAGCGTGACCCAGAGCGGGATGAACAGGGCGATCGCCGAGAACTTCATGCGCTCGGCGAAGGCGCCTACGATGAGGGCGGGCGTGATCGCCGCGAAGGTCATCTGGAAGCACATATAGACGAGCTCCGAGATGTTGGCGTCGACCGAGAAGGTCGCGGCCTTCGAGTCGGTGGTGACGCCCATCATGAAGGCCTTGGAGAAGCCGCCGATGAAGTCGGAGCCGCCGGTGAAGGCGAGGCTGTAGCCGTACACGGCCCAGATCACGGTAACGACGCAGACGGTGTAGAACACCTGCATCAGGACCGAGAGCATGTTCTTGGAACGAACGAGGCCGCCGTAGAACAGCGCGAGACCCGGGATCGTCATCAACAGCACGAGCACTGTCGATGTCAGCATCCAGGCGTTATCTCCCTTGTTGACCGTTGGCTCGGCATAGGCCGCGGTCGCAGCGAACAGGCCGACTGCGAGAGCCGCCAATCCCGCGCCATAGGGACGCTTAAACGTCATTTCATTTACTCCTGATTGGATTTTGGTTGAGCGCGAAATCAAAGGGCCGCGGCGTCGGCCTCGCCGGTGCGGATGCGGACCGCATGGTCGAGGTTGATGACGAAGATCTTGCCGTCGCCGATCTGTCCGGTTTTTGCAGCCGACGTGATGGCATCGATGGTCTTGTCGACCTGCTCAGAGGCGACAGCGACTTCGATCTTGATCTTGGGCAGGAAGCTCACGGCATATTCGGCGCCGCGGTAGATTTCCGTGTGGCCTTTCTGACGGCCATACCCCTTGACTTCCGTCACCGTGAGACCGTGAACGCCAATGGCGGTCAGGGCGTCACGGACTTCTTCCAGCTTGAATGGCTTGATAATCGCCATAACAATTTTCATGGGTCCTATCCCCGCTTGGGCCCGGTCCGGACGTGGCCGGGCGTTTCTCGACTGGTTCGCCACGAGGGAGAAGTTCACTACGCGGGCACAGCCGGGACCCTTAGAATCAAATGCCGTGCCAGATCGGGCGGCTTGCCTAACGGACTATGAAAACGGGGGTTTTCGCGTTTGACGGGTATTGCGGTGCAGTGCGCTATTACGTCGCGCTCAATCCGTGGTCAGACCTGATCAAAAATCGGGCACGACAGGCTGCCGACACAATTGCTGCCCACGCGTCGGGCAGGTTGAAGGTATTTTGTTACAGGAGAGGTCCGCCAAGGGGCCCCTCCGCGCTGCGAAATGTCGAACCGGCTCTCGGTGTGCTCACGGGATGCGCGCAACCGACCTGGACCTGGACCTGGACCGTCAGGCGGCCTCGCGCTCGGCAAAGACCCGGTCGACCAATCCCCACTCCACCCCTTGCTGGGCGGTCATGAAGTGGTCGCGGTCGAGCGTCCGCTCCACCTCTTCCTCGGTACGCCCGCAATGCTGGGCATAGAGCCGGGTGATGCGCCGCTTGGTCTCCTGCATTTCGTTGGCATGGATCAGGATGTCGGACGCCTGGCCCTGGAAGCCGCCGAGCGGCTGATGCACGTGCAGGCTCGCATTGGGCAGCGCGGCGCGGTGACCGGGCTCGCCGGCCATCAGCAGGAACGAGCCCATCGAGCGCGCGGTGCCCATGCACAGCGTATGAACCGGCGCCTTGATGAACTGCATGGTGTCGTACATGGCGAGCCCGGAGGTGACCACGCCGCCATAGGAGTTGATGTAGAGATTGATCGGCCGGTTCGGATTCTCCGCCTCCAGGAACAGCAGCTGCGCGCATACGAGGCCCGACATCGCATCATTGACCTCGCCGTTGAGGAAGATGATGCGCTCGCGCAGGAGCCGCGAATAGATGTCGAAGGATCGTTCGCCGCGCGCGGATTGTTCGACGACCATAGGGACGAGCTGAAGCATGTCGCGCATCGGCGACCTCCATGTCTGCAGGTGATGAAGTCTTAGTTGGTGTCAGGCCGCCGCGCGCATCAGGCAGCAATTGCTGTTGGCCGCTCGCGGGAGCGGGACCTCGCAGGCTTGCTGGATGATGCGGAAGCGCGTGCCGCCGTCCTCGTTCGGCTCGATCCGGAAGATGACCTGGCTCTCGCGAAACGGCGGTTCTGAATCGCGCAGCCGGTAGCGCACCTCTTCGCCCGTGATCGTTGATTCCGGCTCGGCGCCCGCAAGGTCGCAATCCGGCAGCCAGCGCTCGCGCAGCGCCGGAATGGTCACGGCGCGCCAGACCTTTGCCGGCGGCGCATCGAATTCATATTCGAGCACCAGCTTTGCATCGGGACGATCAGTTTCGGCTGCGTCGCTCATTGATCCATATCCTTCAGGAGGTCAGCGAGTGCTTCCATGCGCTTCGGCCAATAGGCGCGGTAGCGCGCAAGCCATGCCCCGATCGCCACGATTCCGTCGGGGTCGACTTCGTAATTCACAAAGCGGCCCTGCCGCTGCTCGCGCACGAGGCCCGCCGCGCGCAGCACCGAAAGATGCTGCGACATCGCCGGCTGGCTGATCTCCAGACCATCGCGCAAGGCGCTGGCGTTCAGGCTTCCGCCGGCGAGCTTCTCAAAGACTTTTCGGCGCGTCGGATCCGCCAGCGCCTTGAAGATGTCGGCTTCGATCATGCCGACACATAAGCACGTGCTTATGTGTCGTGCAAGCCCTTCCTGACAAGTCCCGCTTACTGGAGCGCTTCGCCGTGCTGCGAGATATCGAGCCCCTCGAGCTCGTGCTCGCGCGACACGCGCAAGGGCACGAACAGGCCGACCAGCTTGAGCAGAATGAAGCTCACCCCCGCCGACCAGACGAAAGTGACGGCGACGCCGTAGAGCTGGATCAGCAATTGCTGCGGATGGCCCTCGAGCAGGCCGGCGGTGCCGCCGATCGCGCTGGTCGCGAACACGCCGGCGAGCAGCGTGCCGGTCAGTCCGCCGATGCCGTGGACGCCGAACACGTCGAGCGAATCGTCGTAATTGAAGCGGTGCTTCAACCAGGTGCAGGCCCAATAGCAAATCCCGCCTGCGGCGATGCCGATGACGATGCCGTGCCACGGCGCGACGAAGCCGGACGCCGGCGTGATGGTGCCGAGGCCTGCCACCGCGCCCGAGATCATGCCGAGCACGGAAGGCTTGCGCCGCGTCGACCATTCGATCGCGCCCCAGGTCAACGCGCCGGAGCAGGCCGCCAGATGTGTCGCGATGATCGCCATGACCGCGCGCGAATTCGCAGCACCGGCCGAGCCGCCGTTGAAGCCAAACCAGCCGACCCACAGCAGGCCGGTGCCCATCACCGCGAGCGAGAGATCGAACGGCGAGAGATTTTCAGTGCCGTAGCCGTGACGGCGCCCCATCACCTTCGCGGCGACGAGGCCACCGGTGCCGGCCGACAGATGCACGACGAGACCGCCGGCGAAATCCAGCACGCCCATGCTGTTGAGGAAGCCGCCGCCCCACACCCAATGCGCCAGCGGAATGTAGACGAAGATGAACCAGGCGACGGAGAACAGCAGATAGGCGGAGAACCGCATCCGGTCGGCGACCGAGCCCGCGACCAGCGCCACCGTGATGATCGCAAACGTCATCTGGTAGAGCATGAACAGCGCTTCCGGGATCGTCTTCGCCGCCGGGTTGACGCTGTCCATGGTCATGCCGGCGAGAAACCAGCGGTCGAGCGAGCCGAGCCACGGGCCGTCGCCGACGAAGCACAGCGAATAGCCGAACGCGACCCAGAGAATGGAGATGATCGTCACCGCGGCGAGGCTCTGCGCCATGGTCGCGAGCACGTTCTTCTTGCGGACCATGCCGGAATAGAACAGCGCGAGCCCCGGGATCGTCATCATCAGCACCAGCGCGGTGGCGACGATCATCCAGGCGGTGTCGGCGGTGTTGATCTCGCCCGTCGCGGCGCGCGCCGGCGAAGCCATGACCAAAGCAAATCCGATCGGCGCAGCCACAGCGGCTACGCGGCGCAACAATCCCGCCATGTCATTTCCCCCGGCATGTAGATGATGACGCACACTGTGGCGTCGTTGCCCGGTGTGTCTCGAAGAAGAAAGAGCCAGTCGCAACTGCGTTCCAAGAACTCCGCCCCTCATCCTGAGGAGCGCGCTTGCGCGCGTCTCGAAGGATGGCCACGGGCGAGAGCTGGGCCTTCATGGTTCGAGACGCGCGTTCCGCGCTCCTCAGGATGAGGGTCTCGTAACGCATTCGAAATCAGAGCGCGTCGCTGTCGGTCTCGCCGGTGCGGATGCGCAGCGCGTGGTCGATCGGCGTGACGAAGATCTTGCCGTCGCCGATCTGCCCGGTGCGGGCGGTCGCGGTGATCACGGCGACCGCCTTGTCGGCGACGTCGGAGGCGACCGCGATTTCGATCCGCAGCTTCGGCAGGAAGTTCACGACATATTCCGCACCGCGATAGATCTCGGTGTGACCCTTCTGGCGGCCATAGCCCTTCACCTCGGTCACGGTCATGCCGTGGACACCGATCGCCGTCAGGGCCTGGCGGACCTCATCGAGCTTGAAGGGTTTGATGATCGCGACGACGAGTTTCATGGTCAGGCCTATTCCCCGGGGATGCGCCGCGCCGTATGTCCCCGGCGCCGCGTCAATCTGGCATCTTTCCGGGCAAATGGCACAAAAAACTTGCAGATTGAAGCGGAAAAACGTTTGGCCAAGGGAGGCCATGTGAACGGCCGCCTCTGTACAGGGCAACGGTTCATCCTTCACAATGCATTTTTCGCATGGATGCGGTGAACCCGCACCTGTCGAGCGGTACATAAGTATTTTGGGGGGCGCTTCATGGCGAGTTGGTTCTACGCATCCGAGGGCAAGCAGCAGGGGCCCTATCCGGAGGGGCAATTCCGCGACCTGATCGCCCAGGGCGTCGTGCGCGGCGATACGCTGGTCTGGTCCGAGGGCATGGCGGGCTGGCAGAAGGCGGCCGAAACTCCCGGTCTGATGGCAGGCGGCGGCGCGCCGCCGATCATTCCCGCCGGAGGGCCGCCGATGATGGGCGGCGGAAGCTATACCGGTGCCGGCAGTGCGGCCGGCGGATCGCTGTCGGTCGATTTCGGCATCCTCGACTTCACCTGGCGCACGCTGGTGATGGTGATTGGCTCGTGCTTCATCATCCCGATTCCGTGGCTGTTCGTCTGGTACACGCAATGGATCGTGTCCTGCGTGAGGGTCCCGGGGCGGCCGAACCTCTCCTTCACCGGCACTGCCATGGCGATCGTGCCGTGGTTCTTCGGCTTCATCGTTGCAGCCATTGTCATCGGCTACATCGGCAGCCAGATTCTGAGCACCGCATTCTACATCGTCCAGATCGTTCTCTACTGGATGCTGCTGAAATGGCTGATCGCCAACATCGCCTCCAACGGGCAGCCGCTCGGCCTCAGCTTCACCGGCTCGGTGCTGGCCTATATCGGCTGGAACCTGCTGTTCGCGATCTCCATCATCACCATCATCGGATGGGCTTGGGTCGCCGCGGCACAGTTGCGTTGGACCTACCGCAACATCCAGGGCACGCGTCGCGAGATCATCTTCCGGGGCAGCGGTCTCGGGATTCTCTGGCGCGGAATCGTGGCCGCGATCCTGTGCAGCTTCATCATCCCGATCCCGTGGGTCTATCGCTGGATCATGAACTGGTTCGCATCGCAGACCGAGCTCGCGCCGCGCGGCGCGATGTAAGCACGACCCAAACAGCCCCGAGCGCGATCGATCGCGCTTGGGGCGCGATCAGCTCCGCCGCTCGCGCACGGAGCCTTCCTGGGCCACGGACGCCACCAGCGTGCCGTCGGGCTTGAAGATCGAGCCGCGGGTCAGGCCGCGGCCACCTTGCGCGCTCGGCGAATCCTGCGCGTAGAGCAGCCATTCGTCGGCGCGGAACGGGCGGTGAAACCACATCGCGTGGTCGAGGCTCGCCGGCATCATGCGCTTGTCGAACAGCGTGCGGCCATAGCGCGCCATGATCGCATCGAGCAGCGAGAAGTCCGAGGCATAGGCGAGTGCGCACATGTGCAGCGCCGGATCGTCCGGCAGCGTAGCCGCCGTCTTGATCCAGACATGGATACGGCCGTCCTCGATCTTCTGGCCGAAGTAGCGGCCGAGCTCGACCGGGCGCAGCTCGATCGGGCGATCCGATTCGTAGTAGCGGCGGATGAAGTCCGGCATCTCGCGGAACATCGGCTGCTTCGCCACCTCCTCCGCCGTGAGCTTTTCCGGCGGTGGCACGTCGGGCATCTTCTCCTGGTGGTCGAACGCGGTCGCTTCCTCGGCATGGAATGACACCATGATCGAGAAGATCGCGTTGCCGTGCTGGATCGCGGTGACGCGGCGGGTCGAATAGCTCTTGCCGTCGCGCAGCCGTTCGACCTGGTAGATGATCGGGATCTGCGGATCGCCCGGCAGGATGAAATAGCAATGCAGCGAATGCGGCAGCCGACCCTCGACGGTGCGGCAGGCCGCGACCATCGCCTGTCCGATCACCTGCCCGCCGAACACCCGCTGCCAGCTCGTCTTCGGGCTGTTGCCGCGGAACAAATTCACCTCGAGCTGCTCGAGGTCGAGGATCGAGATCAGGTCGATCAGGCTCTTGGACATGGAATTCAGCTTTCGCATCGTCATCCCAGCTTCGCTGCTCCGGAATGACACAATGGGGGCGTTCCGCCCTTGTTTCACCGCACTGTTTCGCCCACCTCAAGTCTGCTAGCAAGACCAAGAGTTGGCCGGGAATTTGGTATGTCACAGAATAGCATAGTCATTGGCGGCGGCGCGTTCGCGGGCCTGGCGCTCGCACTTGCCTTGCGCCAGGGGCTCGGACCCGAGATCCCAGTCATCGTCGCCGACCCTGCGCTTGCCACACGGCCGAGCCGCGATCCCCGCGCCACCGCGATCGTTGCGGCCTGCCGCCGCCTGTTCGAGGCGCTCGGCGCCTGGGACGACGTCAAGGCCGAGGTTCAGCCGATCCTCGACATGGTCGTCACCGATTCCAAGCTCGAGGACGCCACCCGCCCGGCATTCCTGAATTTCGCCGGCGACGTCGCGCCCGGCGAGCCCTTTGCGCATATGGTCGAGAACCGCCGCCTGATCGATGCGCTGGTCGTCCGCGCCGAAGCTGAAGGGATCGATCTCCGCGCGACGATTGTTGCGTCCTACGACGCGAGCGCCGATGGCGTCGACGTGACGCTCGGCGACGGCAGCAAGATTGCCGCGAGCCTGCTGGTCGCGGCCGATGGCGCGAAGTCGAAGCTGCGCGAGCGTGCCGGCATCGCCACCCATGGCTGGGAATACGATCAATCCGGCATCGTCGTCACCGTCGGCCACGAGCGCGATCACGACGGCCGTGCCGAAGAGCACTTTTTGCCCGCGGGCCCCTTTGCGATCCTGCCGCTCGCAGGGAAGCGATCGTCGCTGGTGTGGACGGAGCGCCGAGCAGAGGCCGCGCGCATCATTGCGCTCAGCGACGAAGAGTTTCACGGCGAGCTCGAACGCCGTTTTGGTTTGCATCTCGGCGAGATCAAGGCGCTCGACAAGCCGCGTGCGTTTCCGCTGTCCTATTTCGTCGCGCGCTCCTTCGTCGCCGAGCGCCTCGCGCTGGTCGGCGATTCCGCCCACGTCATTCACCCGATCGCGGGGCAAGGCCTCAACATGGGGCTGAAGGATGTCGCAGCCTTGGCCGAAGTCGTGGTCGATGCCGCGCGGCTCGGCATGGATCTCGGCGGCGCCGATGTGCTCGAGCGCTATCAGCGCTGGCGTCGCTTCGACACCATGGCGATGGGGGTTGCCACCAACTCGCTGAACTTCCTGTTCTCCAACCAGTCGACGCTGTTGCGCACGGTGCGCGATATCGGCCTCGGTATCGTCGACCGCACCCCGCCGCTGAAGAATCTGTTCATCCGCCAGGCGGCGGGTTTGACGGGCGAGATTCCGAAGTTGCTGAAGGGCGAGGCGCTGTAGGGAGCTCCCTCCTCGTCGTCCCGGACAAGCGAAGCGCAGATCCGGGACCCATACGCCGCAGCAAGAGTTTTGCGAATATTCGGAGTCACCAGCTTCGCCCCGAACCACGCCCTGTGGTTATGGGTCCCGGCCCCCCGTGCGCAATTGCGCACTAGGCCGGGACGACAGCGAGAGTGTTGCGACGCTATCGCGTAAATCTCGCGCCGGTCTCAATCGATCTTCCGCGCCTCTTCCGGCAGCATGATCGGGATGCCGTCGCGGATCGGATAAGCGAGTTTTGCGGACCGCGAGATCAGCTCCTGCTTGGCCGCGTCGAATTCCAGCGGGCCCTTGGTCAGCGGGCAGACCAGGATCTCCAGCAGTTTGGGATCGACGCTGGCTTCGGGACGTTCGGTGGGCGTGTTCATCGTGGTCTCCGGCGATCGGCTGCCTGTAGCATAGAATAATTCGCCCGCCCATCGCGGGCTAGGCCGAGACCATCCGCTGGATCTCGTCGAGCAGGCCCTGCAGACGTGCGGCCGGCACCGGCGCAGCCGAGAGCGCGTAGCCCAAAAACGTCCAGTACAGGATCTGCGCGCGCGCCTGCGCGCTTGAGGCGGGGAATCCGCGTCGTTGCAGCAGGGCCTCGATATAGTCGAGCCTGCGGCGGTCGATGGCGCGGACGGCCGCCTGCGCCGCCGGATCGAACGCCGCCCAGTTGCGCACCGCGCGCTCCAGATCGAGCCGGGCGCCGAAGGTCCGGCGCAGCAGCGCCGTCAGCGGCTCGTCGCTGTCGGCCTCGACGCGCGCGATGATCTCCTCGGCGGCGATCTCGCGCCAGCGCTTCAGAACGGCCGCGTGGAACGCGCCGAGATCGGCAAAATGCCAGTAAAAGCTGCCGCGGGAGACGCCCATGGCTTTTGCCAATGGATCGGCCTTCAGCGCGGTAAAGCCGCTCCTGGTGAGTGCCTTGAGGCCCTGGCTGATCCAGTCGTCGGCGGAAAGCTGGTCGGTCATGTCGGGTTCCGAAGTCGGGCCATACACTAGTGTATTGACAGGCGGCAGGCCAGCCTCTATCTCACCATACACAGATGTATGGAGGCTTCGATGCGTGATCTCTTGCTCCAGTGCGCCGGAATCCTCGCCATCGTGGTGGCCGTCATCCATGGCGTCCTCGGCGAGACCAAGGTTTTCCCCCGCGCCACGATCGAGCCGCCGCGGCTCCGCACCCTGATCCGCCTGGTTTGGCAGGCTTCGACCGTCGCCTGGATCGGCTGCGGCGTGCTCCTGATCGCGACGCCCTGGATGGACTCCGCGCCGGCGCGCCGCTGGATCGTCCTCACCATGATCTGCGTGTTCGGCTTCTCCGCCTGCGCCAATGCATGGGCGACGCGTGGCCGGCATTTCGGCTGGATGGCGCTGAGCGTGGTCGTGGCGATGGCGGTGGCCGGCTACTGAGGGCGGTGCGGAATTGCAGCCCGTCGAATCCGTGAGACGTAAGGCCGCAGCGCGCCGCAAAACCCGCCCTGCCCTCGGACCGCGCTGATGTTTTGGCGACCGTTAGAATATCTCTAAGGCGTCGCGGCTCCGAACCCCGATTGACTTCACCCTCTCCTTTGTTTCCTTCGGGCGCGCTTCGCGCACACGACAGAGGAGGAGACATTCGTGAGAGTCATTCGTGTTCTTGCCATCGCACTGACGGTCGGGATCGGCATGGGGTCGACGGCGATGGCCGACGGTTTCAAGAACTGCACCAAGCTCGACAAGGCGTCGTGGAAGCCGGCGAGCGAAGCCGAAGCCAAGGCCAAGGCACTGGGCTACGAAGTGCGCCGCTCCAAGATCGAAGGCTCGTGCTATGAGGTCTACGGCGTCAAGGAAGGCAAGCTCTACGAGCTGTTCTACAGCCCGGAAGATCTCAGCCTGAAGCACACGATCGCCAAGTAGGCCTCTGCGCCAAAGGGTGGTCAAGGGTGGTCCCGGCTTGAACGACAAAGCGCTGCGAGAGACGCGCGGGGTGTCCGACCGACGCCCCGCGGATCGGACGGTGGCGGTCTGGGACCTTCCGCTGCGGCTCTGGCACTGGGCGCTCGCGGCCAGTGTCCTGGCCGCGTGGTTCACGCCCACCGTCTACGACAGCCTTCACCGCATCGTCGGCTACACCGTCATCGGGCTTTTGGCGTTCCGCCTGGTCTGGGGATTTTGGGGCAGCCGCTATGCGCGCTTTCGCATGATCGGCGTCAGGCTTCGCGCTGCGCCCAACTATCTCTGGAATCTGCGTCGCGGCATTACCGGCCGCTACATCGGGCTCAATCCCGCCGGCACGTTGATGCTGGTCGCGCTGCTGCTGTCGCTCACCGTCTCGGCGATCACGGGCGCCCTGTCGGTGACCGTCACCTTCTTCGGCGTCTGGTGGATCGAGGACACCCACGCTTACGCATCCGACGCCGCGATCGTCCTGGTCGTGCTGCACATCGTCGGCGTGGTCGCGATGGGCCTGCTTCAGCGCGAAAATCTGATCCGCGCGATGATCACGGGCCGCAAGCGCATCCGAAACCGTCCTTAGGCGGAACGCGCAGCGTTCGAACGGATACAGCCGCGGGCTCACTCACCCGCGTAGTTTCACGGAACTCGCACTCTCTCTTATCCGCACAACTACTGGCAACGGACGCCATTTGCCGCGCAACGTTTACCTCGCGATAGGCATGCAACTGGGCATTGCGGAAAATTAACGCAGAGCAAGTCCGACCGGATCAATTCTCGGTAGTATTGACGAGGGAGCGATATTGCATGTTCCGCGTTTTTAGCTGCCTGACGGCCGAGCACGATTGGCGGCTCGTTGTACTCGCTGGCCTGGTTTGCTTCGCTGCAAGCATTGTAGCCGTCAGCATCTTTCATCGTGCGATCGCGTCGCGCGCCTGGACGCGGCTGATCTGGATTGCGATCGCCGGTGCCGCCATCGGTTATGGAATCTGGGCCACGCATTTTGTCGCGATGCTCGCCTACGAACCCGGCGTCCCGACCGGCTACGGCCTCGTTCTGACAGCGCTGTCGCTCGCTGTGGCGATGATCCTGACGTCGGGCGGCTTCGGAGTTGCCGTCAACAACTCGGGCCGCTGGCGCGCAGCTGCCGGTGGCGGCATCATCGGCGCCGGTATCGCAAGCATGCACTATATCGGCATGTGGGCCCTCGAAGTGCCGGGTCATGTGACCTGGTCGCCGGGACTGGTGCTGGTCTCGATCGGCCTCGGCATGGTCCTGGGTTACGCGGCCCTCGCGGTCGCCATGGGCCGCAAGGGCAAGCGGGCGACCTTCGCCGCGGCGTTGCTGCTGACGCTCGCCATTGTGTCGCATCATTTCACGGCCATGGGAGCCGTGCAGATCGTTCCCGATCCGACGCTGGAAAACGATGCATTGTCGCTTTCGCCGGCCTTCCTTGCCGTTGCAATTGCGGGTGTGGCCCTGTCGGTGCTCGGGATGAGCTTCGTCGGCGTCCTGGCGGATCGTCGCCTTGCGACCCGAACCAGCAGGTTCAGGGAAATCATCAGCGAACTTTCGCGCGCCAGGCAACAGGTGGAAGACTCGCAACGGGAAATCCAGGACCAGAAACTCAGGCTGGATACGGCCATCAACAACATGGTCGAGGCGCTCTGCATGTTCGATGCGGAGAAGCGGCTGGTCGTCTGCAACGAGCGTTACGCCCGGCTCTATGGATTGCCGCCGGAGCTGCTGAAAACCGGGACCCCGCACGCCGACATCATCAGGCATCGCGTCGTGACCGGCATCCTCAAGGGTGAAGCCAGCGAAGGCGCCGCCGAGCAATTCACGACGAAACTGGCCGCGTTGCCGTTCGATGCAGTCTCGAGCAGGATAGATGAGTTCGCGGATGGTCGGTTGATCTGCGTGACGCGACAGCCGATGGCCGGCGGCGGGTGGGTGGCCACGCATCTCGATGTGACCGAGCAACGCCGGTCCGAGGCCAAGATCACCCATATGGCGCAACACGACGCGCTGACCGATCTGCCGAATCGCGTGCTGCTCAGGGAACGGATGGAGCATGCGATTGCGGTGACGCGCAACGGCGGCCTCGATCTGGCCGTGCTCATGCTCGACCTCGACCGCTTCAAGGAAGTCAACGACACCCTCGGGCATCCGGCGGGCGATGCGCTGCTGCGCGCCGTCGCTGCGCGTCTGCGCGACTGCGTCACGGAAACCGCGTTGATTGCCCGGCTGGGCGGCGATGAGTTCGCCGTGATCGATTACGTGACCAACCCGGTCGTCGAGGCCGCCGCCCTGGCCGAGAACATCAGGAAGGCGCTTTGCGAACCCTTCGATCTCGACGATCACCGCGTCACGGTGGGTACCAGCATCGGCATTGCCATCGCGCCGCGCGATGGCGACGATTCCGACGTGCTCATGAAGAGCGCGGATCTCGCCCTCTACTCGGCCAAGAGTGGTGGACGTGGCGCATTCCGCTTCTTCGAGCCGGAACTCGACGAGCTCATGCATGCGCGGCGCAACCTAGAGCGCGACATGCGGGATGCGCTCGCCGGCCGCGAATTCGAGCTGCACTACCAGCCGTTCGTCGATACCGCGACCGGCGAGATCCGCGGCTTCGAGGCCCTGCTGCGCTGGCATCACCCGCGGCGAGGCCTGGTCATGCCCGGCGAATTCATTCCGCTCGCGGAGGAGGCCGGCTTGATCGTGCCGCTAGGAGAATGGATCCTGAGGACCGCATGTCGCGAGGCGGCCAAATGGCCAGCCCATCTCCGGATCGCCATCAACCTGTCTCCGGCCCAATTCAGGAGCAACGAGCTTGTCCCGGTCATCGTCGGCGCACTGGCGGGTTCGGGAGTTGCGCCACACCGGCTCGAGCTCGAGGTGACCGAGACGGTCATCATGCACGACAGCGAAGCCGTCTTCGCAGCACTTGGCCAGCTGCGCGAGCTCGGCGTGCGCGTAGCCCTGGATGATTTCGGCACCGGCTATTCATCGCTGAGCTTTCTGCAGAGATTCCCGTTCGACAAGATCAAGGTCGACCGCAGCTTCGTCAACGAACTGTCCAGCGCAAGCGCGGACGCGCATCATCTCGCGCGGGCGGTCGTTCGCTTCGCGGTCAGCCTCGGCAAGACGACGACCGCCGAAGGCGTCGAAACGAAGGAGCAGCTCGATATTCTCCGCGAGGAAGGCTGTGCCGAAACCCAGGGCTATTATTTCAGCCGGCCGATGCCCGGATCCGGCGTCGCGAAAATCCTGAGGCGGGGTGCCAAGCGAGGTGACAAGGCAGCCGTCTGCGCGGCATGAACCCTCGTATCCCTTACTGCAACGGTGGATCGCCGCTGGTGCGTTTCTTGGCGAGGTCCATCTCGGTCACCGCGATCAAGATCTCGGCGCGGGTCTTCAAATCCAGTGCTTCCAGCATCGCCTGCTTCTCGGCGGGGCCGTAAGGCGACATCATCGCCAGCGCATTGACCAGCGCCTCGTTGGGCGCGCTCTCGACGCCCTCCCAGTCGACCTTGAGGTTATTGGCCTTCAAGAAATCCGCCAGCACCGTCAGCAACGCCTCGCGATCGACGTCGTCCTCGCCCTTGCGCGCGGTGAAGTCGTCGACGTAGGCGAAGAAGTCCACCTTGCACTGCCGGTAGGCGGTCAGCACCTCGAGCTCCTCGACCACCTTGAAGCGTGCGACGCCGGTAAGCTCGAGGATGTAGCGACCGTCGCCGGATTCGGCGAGCTGGGTGATGCGACCGACGCAGCCGACGCGGAACAGCGCCGGCCTGTCGGAATTTTTCGGCGAATGCGCCGCGTCCGGCTGGATCATGCCGATCAGGCGATGGCCATCGCGAAAACTGTCGTCGACCATCGCCAGATAGCGCGGCTCGAAGATGTTGAGCGGCATCTGGCCGCGCGGCAACAGCAGCGCGCCCGGCAACGGAAACACCGGGATGATTTCCGGAAGGTCGGCGGGGCCGCGATATTCGATGTTGATCGGCATCTGGTCCCCGCTGACGCGCTAATCCTATGAAAACAGGATCGTCGACAAGCGCTTGCGCCCCTCGACGGTCGCTTCGTCCGCACCGCCCCAGGCCTCGAAGAACTGCACCAGCTGCTTGCGGGCGCCGTCGTCGTTCCATTTGCGGTCGCGCTTGACGATCGCGAGCAGCTGCTCGGTGGCGGCGGCACGGTTGCCCTGCGCGTTCAGCGCGGTGGCGAGGTCGAAGCGGGCCTGATGATCGAGCGGGTTTGCGGCGACTTTCTGTTCCAGCTCAGTGATGGGCCCGAGCTGTTCCGCCTGTTCGGCGAGGTCGATCGCGGTCTGCACGGCCTTCACGGCCGGGTCGTTGCGCTTGGATTCCGGCACCATGGCCAGCGTCTGCTTGGCCTGCTCCATCGCACCGGAGCTGACGTAGCATTTGGCGAGGCCGGCAAGCGCTGCGATGTTGGTCGAATCGTATTGGAGCACCTCGGCGTAGATCTGGGCTGCGGCTGCGGCGTCGCCCTCGGCGAGAACGGCCTCGGCCTCCTGCAGGATCTCCGCGATGTTGGGCTCACCGGGCGCGGTCACGCCCTTGGTCACCTTTTCGATGAAGGCATTGATCTGGCTCTCCGGCACCGCGCCCATGAAGCCGTCGGCGGGCTGGCCGTTGACGAAGGCGATCACGGCCGGGATCGACTGGATGCCCATCTGGCCCGGAATCGCCGGATGCTGGTCGATGTTCATCTTGACCAGCTTGACCTTGCCCTTGGCCGCCTTGACGGCCTTTTCGAGCACGGGGGTGAGCTGCTTGCAGGGGCCGCACCACTCCGCCCAGAAGTCGATCAGCACCGGCTGGCGCTTCGATTCCTCGATGACGTCCTTCACGAAGGTCTGTGTGGTGGTGTCCTTGATCAGATCGGCTGCAGCCGGGCTCGCTCCGTTACCCTGGTCGATGATCGTCACGGGATCCCCTCGTCTGATGTCTGGAATGGCGGGTCTTTAGCACGTCGCCATCAGATATGCTTCGTTTCAGGCCCTAAAATTGGGCCGGGTCGGCCGAATTTCAATCCATCCGCGGCGATTCGGCAGTTCCGGGGCGTTTTGGGGTGATTCGGCGGGGTTCGGGTTCATATTTGGGCTCGGAAAGCGAATTGATGCCGCCGGTAGCTGTTGCATTCGCCGCCCGCTTTTGGCATACGACAGCCGTTGCCGGCGCGTCACGCGACCGACACAGGATGCGGGTGTAGCTCAGTGGTAGAGCACGACCTTGCCAAGGTCGGGGTCGAGGGTTCGAGCCCCTTCGCCCGCTCCAATTTTTCCCAGCGCATCCAGCCAAACCGGGTCGGGCCGTGGTTTTCCACGCCGCTGGCGGCTGGCTTGGGTCTCCCATGACAATTCTGGTCACCGGCAGCGCCGGCCACCTCGGCGAGGCCATCTTGCGGACGCTCCGGCATCGCGGGTCGTCTGCGCGCGGGCTCGACCTGAAAGCATCGCCTTTCACCGATGCCGTCGGCTCGATCGTCGATCCCGGCTTCGTCCGGGCGCAGATGGACGGCGTTACTGCCGTCATCCACACCGCAACGCTGCACAAGCCGCATGTGGCGACCCACAGCAAGCAGGCCCTTGTCGACACCAACGTCACTGGCACGCTCAATCTGCTCGAGGCGGCGGTCGCCGCCGGCGTGAAGAGCTTTGTCTTCACCAGCACCACCAGCGCGTTCGGCTCGCAGCTCAGGCCCGAGGCCGGGCAAGCCGCGGTGTGGGTCACCGAGGAGTTACCGGCGAGCCCGAAGAACATCTATGGCACCACAAAGCTGATGGCCGAAAATCTGTGCGAGCTGTTCTTTCGCGAACGTGGACTGCCGGTCGTCGTGCTGCGGACCTCGCGGTTCTTTCCGGAGGACGACGACGATCCCGCAATGCGGTCGGCCTACGAGCTGGACAACGCGCAAGCCAACGAGCTGCTCTATCGGCGGCTGGACATAGCGGACGCGGTCAGCGCCCATCTGCTCGCCGTGACGCGAGCGCCGGAGATCGGGTTCGCCCGCTATATCGTGCCGGCTACAACCCCCTTTGGACGGCACCATCTTGCGGCCCTCGCCCGTGACGCGGCCGGTGTCGTGCGCGAGCTCTACCCGGATTGCGCCCAGCTCTATGCGACGCGCGGCTGGCGGCTATTCCCCGAGATCGACCGCGTCTATGTCAACGCGCGCGCACGGCGCGAGCTGGGTTGGCATCCGGAGTTCGATTTTGCCCATGTGCTGCGCAGCCTGCGCGATGGCTCCGATGTCCGCAGCTCCCTGGCGCGCGAGGTGGGCTCGAAGGGCTATCACGACAGGCAGTTTGACGACGGGCCGTATCCTGTCGCCGGGTAGCTCTCGCCGTCACTCCAAACGGATCTGCACACCGCCGGCTCCGTTCAGCAGGCGCCTGAGGTGATATCCGGCCAGGCGATCGCCCGCGTTGTTTGCGACCAGCGCCGCGAAGGCCGGCAGGGCATCCGCCTCTTTTCCCTCCAGCTTGGCATAGGCTTTGAGATAGCCGGCGGTGTTCTCGGTCGCGAAGTCCGCGGCCGACATCGGCTCGAAAGCCTGGATGGGCTCGCTCCTGCCGCGCAGCATCAACTCGCCGATCGGCCGGCCATGGAATCGGTCCGCCCGGCCGGCGACGGCGCCGCTTGCGCAAATCCTGGTTCCCAGGAACTTGTTCGCAGCCTCCAGCCGCGCAACCGTGTTCATGGTGTCCCCGTGAGCGGTGTAGTCGAAGAACCTTTCTCCTCCGAAATTGCCAACGAGCGCCGTGCCGGCATGTACGCCGATGCGGGTCGATCCGAAATCGACGTCCCTTTGCTTCCAGCGCAACCTGAAATTCTCGGCCCAGCCATCGAGTGCATGCGCGCAGGAAATGGCACGCGTTGCGTAGTCCGCCTGGTCGGCCGGCGCGTTGAACAAGACCTGGATCGCGTCACCGACCACCTTCGCGACCGTGCCCTCATAGTTGAAGACGATCTCGGTCATGCCGAACATGTACTCGTTCAGCAAGTCGCCCAGAATCGAGGGCGGCATCTTCTCGACGAGAGACAGGAAGCCGGTGATGTCGGTGAAGATCACGCCGATCTCGCGAGAGTGCGCATTCATGCCGTCGCTTTCCGAGCCGCGGGCCAGGCGTGTGGCAAGCTGGGGAGAAAAATAGCGTGAAAGGGACGTGTGGGCGCGCTCGGCTTCCAATTGACGCCTGCGAATATCGCGCATCATGCCGACGTGACGTATTGTCTTTTTGAGCGTCAGCTCCAGGTCTTCGAGGTCGATCGGCTTGGTCACGAAGTCGAAGGCCCCACGGTTCATCGCACCGCGGATATTCTCCATGTCGCCATAGGCCGAAACGATGATCGTCGATTTCATGTCGTCCGCCTGCTGCAGTTTCTGCAGCGTGGACAGGCCGTCCAGCCGGGGCATGTTCAGGTCCAGCAGCACGACCTCGATTTGCGGATTTCCCTGCACGGACTGCAGCGCCTCCAACCCGTCATGGGCGAACAGGAAGCTGATCTGTCCATCGCCGATCTGCCGCTCGAAATGCTGAAGGATGACATCCTTCAGATCGGGCTCATCATCGACAACAAGAACTGTTGCGGTCATGGCAATTCCAATCCGGGCTTATTCGAGCTTTCCGCGGGGCAGGCGTACGATGAACTCACAGAAGTCGCCCGGCTCCGTCTCGACATCGATGGTGCCGCCGTGTTGCTTCACCACCACGTCATGCGAGATGGACAGGCCGAGGCCGGTCCCTTCGCCTGCGGGCTTGGTCGTGAAAAAGGGATCGAATATCTTGTCCCGGATCAGCGGCGAGATGCCGTCGCCGTTGTCGCGGATTCGCACCTCGACTGAATCGCCCAGATTGACGGTCTTGACGCTCAGCATCGGCTCAAAGTCTTCTCCCGAGCTGTCAGTCCGACGGTGGGTTGCGGCGTAAAAGCCGTTGGAGATCAGGTTGAGGAAGACGCGGGAAATCTCTTGCGGGTAGAGGTCGAGTTTCCCGGCGTCATCGTCGAGCTCGCGCTGCAGCTTCACGCTGAAGCCTGGTCGTTGCGCCCGTGCACCATGGAACGCCAGATTGAGCGTCTCATCCAGGAGGCCGTTGATCTCGATGGGGCGATGATCACCCGATCCGGAGCGCGAGTGCATCAGCATGTTGTTGACGATGCTGTCCGCCCGTTTGCCGTGCTGGACGATCTTCGCGAGATTGTTCTGGATGGTGATCGTCAGGCGATTGATGTCGACGACCGTCTTCGACGCCGTCGTGGCGTCGCCGAGAACGGCCATCAGCTCCGCTACCCGGTCGCTCGATAGCCGGGCGAAATTGTTGACGAAGTTCAGCGGATTCTTGATCTCGTGCGCGATGCCGGCGGTCAGCTGGCCGAGTGATGCCAGTTTCTCCGCTTGAATGAGCCGGTCTTGCGTGGCGCGCAGTTTTTCGAGTGATTGGGAAAGCTCCTGCGCCAGCTTCTTGTATTTTTCCTCGCTTTGGCGAAGCGCTTGCTCGGCTAGCACCTGATCCGTGACATCGGCGTGAGCGCCGACCAGGCGGACGGCCTTTCCGTTGTCGTCGCGTTCGATCTCCGTCTTCGCGAGAATCCACCGCGTCTCGCCGTCACAGGGCCGAATGATCCTGTACTGTATCGAGTAGCCCTCGACGTCGCCGTTGATGGCGTCGAGAAACGTGCCTTCGGCCCTGGATCGGTCCTCCGGATGGATGCGCCTCACCCAATCTTCGTGGGTTTCGGTGGCGGCTTCCGGCGGCAGGCCGTGGATGGCGAGGTATTCGGGCGAGCGACGATTGCGGAAGCCGGCGGTGAGATTGACCTCAAGGCCACCGATCTTTCCGATCTGCTGAACGCGAGCCAACTCCGCCTCGCGTGCCAACAGGGCCAGCGTCGCCCGATATTCCTGGGTCTCATCGCGGCAGACAACCAGCACGCCCTGGACAGTGTCTCCCTGCTCGATCGGGCTGAAACTGTAGGTCCAGTAGTGCTGCTGTGATCCGGCGAGGTCCGCCGGCATCAATCGATGTTCTCGCCAAACGCCGCCTTTGCCGCTCATGACGTGCTCGACGTCAGGACCGATAACCGACCAAAGAGCCCGCCAATAGGAGCGTCCGGATGTCCCGAGCGCCGGCTTTTGGAGTGCGTTCGCTGCGATCGCGGAGAAGGCGTCGTTGTAGAACTGGATCAGGTCCGGTCCCCACCAGACCAGCATCGGGTGATTGGTCGTCAGAAGGACTTTCAAAAAGATCCGCAGAGGTTCTGGCCAGCGATCAGGCGTGCCGAGCCTGGTGCTGGACCAATCGAATTGGCGCATGGCAGCGCCCATCTCTCCACCCCCGGCGAGACATGATTCCAGCAAATCTCCTGAATCCGACATTCTCATCGTCCAGGCAGGAAGGGGATCAGACCTCTCAATTCCCAGTCGATCGGGTGCAACGAAGGGAAGTGTTACCTTCTCAAGCTACTAAAACGCGAGTTGGTTGGAAACTCCGAAAGTCAAGTGCGGCCCCGCGGCAAGGCTAGCAGGGATCATCGATGCCATATGTGAACGGCTTCACTGCGTGGTGCCCGCATGCAGCTCGTGCGGCGCAGGCCGGGAAAGGGGATCACGACGCGCAATTTGACAACGAACCTGTCCCCCGCCAAACAGTCGCCGCTTTTGTCAAATCGCACGATGTTTCAGCTGCGTGGCTGGTGGCACCGCGCATCGTCCGGTCTCGACCGTTCTACTGTGCATGGGGTTGTTTTCGCGGTTCTGGATTGGTCGACCATTCTGCTGCCTGCAAATGAGGCGCACGTCATTGCGATTCCGCGTTGCAGCGAGATTGTTGTCGTTATCTCGTGCGTTCGAATGGAAGATCCGTCTCAATTTTTATTGAGCGCAACTGCAGTGCACGTGACGCGCTTTTCACCGTTCGCAGATGTGCTAACCTTTTTGCGTCTGCCACCTCGACAGACTCCAAACTTCGCCTCTCGAACTATCAGAACAAAATAATGTGCAGCCCTGACGGCTGCCTTAGGGGAGTGACGCGATGAAATCGATCATCCATCGATCCGTGTTGGCGCTTGCAGCGGTTGCCCTTCTTGCCGGGACCAGCGTTGTCAATGCACAACAAGACAAGGGCCGGGCCCTGAAGAAGTACGAATCCGGCACCAAGGAATTCTGGACCCATCCGCCGGATGACTGGTTCCTCGGCGACGAGACCGAGGCGCAGAAGGGCCTCGCGCCGCCCTCGGGTCCGCCGACCGGCGCCTCCGATGCCGAGCTCGCCAACATCATCAAGAAGGTGAAGCTGCCGGCGGGCTTCAAGATGGAGGTCTACGCCTCCGGCGTGCTGGCCGCGCGGCAGATGGCCTGGGGTGACAAGGGCACGCTGTTCGTCGGCTCGTTCGGCCTCGGCAACGTCTATGCCATCAAGGACAATGGCGGGAAGAAAGAGGTCAAGACCATCCTCAAGGGCCTGAACATGCCCACGGGTCTGGCCGTCAAGGACGGTGCGCTCTACGTCATCGCGGTCGACAAGCTGATCCGCTACGACGACATCGAGAACAAGCTCGACAATCCCGGCGAGGGCAAGGTCGTCTATGACGACATGCCGTCCTACGCCGCGCATGGCTGGAAGTATCTCGCGGCCGACAAGGACGGCTGGTTCTACATTCCGTTCGGACCTCCCTTCAACGTCGGCATTCCCCCGACCAGCGTCTCGCAGATCCGGCGCGTCGATCCCAAGACCGGCAATGCCGAGATCGTGGCGCTCGGCGTCCGCAACTCGGTCGGCGGCGACGTCGATCCGCGAACCGGAAAATACTGGTTCACCGAGAACGCCCGTGACTGGGTCAGCGACGATCTGCCGTCAGACAAGCTGAACATGGTCTCGAAGATGGGCGAGCACTTCGGCTATCCCTACTGCCACCAGGGCGACCTTCCCGATCCGAAGTTCGCCATGGGCCACAAATGCTCCGAGTTCACGCCGCCCGTGCTGAACCTCGGCGCCCACGTCGCTCCGCTCGGCATGAAGTTCTATACCGGCGACCAGTTCCCCGCCGAATACAAGAACAACATCTTTATCGCCGAGCACGGCTCCTGGAATCGTCACAAGTACCAGGGCGGCAACATCACGCGCGTGATCGTCGGACCCGACGGCAAGAATGCCAAGAAGGAGGTGTTCGCCTCCGGCTGGATCGAGGGTGACCAGGGCTATCTCGGCCGCCCCGATGACATCATCCTCGCCAAGGACGGTTCGATCCTCGTCGCCGACGATTGGGCCGGCGCGATCTATCGCATCAGCTACAGCAAGAAGTAGCGTACGACGACACGAGGCTGCGGTGGCCGGGAGGCGCCGCAGCCTCTTTCATTTCAACTTCGATGTCGTTCCGGAATGCGTGCCAGCGCAACTCCGGAACTCATACCCTCGACTGGGGGTTATGGATTCCGGGCGCGAGCTTCGCGCCCCCCGGAATGACGCAGTCGACAGATCGGAATTCCATCATGCGCCGGCAGATCATCTCGCACGCAATCAGCGCGGCTGCGCTCCTCACGCTTGGCGCCCTCTCTGCAAGCGCCGCCGACAATACCGCGGTCCAGGAGAAGGCTGCCGTCTGCTCCGGCTGCCACGGCGAGAACGGCATCTCGCAGACCGAGAACATTCCCTCGCTGGCCGGTCAGCCCGATCAATTCCTGCAATGGCAGCTCGTGTTCTTCCGCGCCGGCTCGCGCAAGAACGAGCAGATGCAGCCGATCGCCCAGGAGATCACCAACGAGGATATCCGCAGCCTCGGCGCCTATTTCGCGGCGATGACGCCGCCGAAGGCCGCGGAGGACAAGGATCCGGACCTCTCGAAGAAGGGCGCGCAGGTCGCGGTCGGCCGCCGCTGCGCCTCATGTCACACGGACAGCTTTGCCGGCACCAAGGCCGTCGCGCGGCTTGCGGGTCAGCGCGAGGAATATCTCGTCAAGGCGCTGCAAGACTACAAGAGCAGCCAGCGCGTCGGCGGCGGCGGCGCCGCGATGGCCGACGTCGCCTATCACATGAGCGAAGAGGAAATCACCGCGGTCTCGCACTATCTCGCGTATTTCAAATAGCGCCGCGGTGCTGTTGCGACAAGTCCAGCTGTCGTCCCGGCGTAGGCCGGGACCCATACCGCGTGACCCATCCGAGATTGGAAGTATGAGTACCGCGGAAAGCTGAACAACTATCGGTCTTCGCCAAACCGCACCCTGTGGTTACGGGTCCCGGCTTTCGCCGGGACGACCACGGAGTGTGCGGTTGGTAAACTACCCGGCCCGCTGCTTCTCATACGCCTTCAGATGCGTGTACGCGATGCGCAGCTTCGGCACCGGGACCTTGGCGGCATCTGCGCGTGCGATGAGGTCGCCGATCACGTGGTCGGCCTCGACCGGAAAGCCTCCCTTGATGTCGCGGAACATCGAGGCCGTCATCGGCGAGCCCTCGGTGGTGAGATTGCCCTTCACACGCTCGAAGAACGGTCCGCCCGGCGTGTAGCCCGACGCGGTGGCGATCGAGCTGGTTTCGTCGAGCATGCCGAGCAAAAAGTCGCGACCGCCAGGCGCGGCGAGGATGTTGCCGACGGAGGTGCGCATCAGGCTGGTGGAAGCTGCGAGCGACGACAGGAACACCCACTTCTCCCACATGTCCTGCATGATGTTCTGGCTGGCGGTGGCGCCGACAATGCCGCTCTTGAAGGCTTCGTCGATCGCCTTGACGCGGTCCGACGGCTTGCCGTCGCGCTCACCGTAGCTGATCGCCTGCATCGGCTGCAGCTGCACCACTTCGCGCTTCTCGTTCAATGTCGCGGCAATGGCGCAGAGACCGCCGAGCACGCGTTCCTTGCCGAACTTGGCATCGAGCGTGTCGAGATGCTTCATGCCGTTGAGCATCGGGATGATCGCGGTATTCGGACCGACTGCGGCCGCGAATGACTTGATGGCATCGTCGAGGTCGAACGCCTTGCAGCTCAGCAGCACGACGTCGAATTTTTCCTTGAGCGCGTCGGCCTGCACGGTCGGCGGGTTCTTCAAGGTCACGTCGCCATTCGGGCTCTTGATGACGAGGCCGTCGCTCGCGAGCTCGCCGGCGCGCTTGGGGCGGACCAGGAAGGTGACGTCGCGGCCGGCCTGCAACAGCCTGCCACCAAAATAGCCGCCGATGGCGCCGGCGCCGACCACGAGGATACGCATGGGAAAGTCCTTATTGTTGCTATTGGCGGTCTATCTATAATCGCCCTTGCCCGCGAAGCGAAGCAATCCAGAATGGTGCCGCGATCACATTCTGTCGCTGGAGATGTGGTGACTACGTCTCCAGCACCATCTCCTCGACCTCGCGCAGCTGCTCCTTGCCGAAGAACATCTCGTTGCCGACGAAGAAGGTCGGCGAGCCGAATGCGCCGCGCGCGACCGCTTCCTCGGTATTCTTGATCAGCTTGCCTTTCACCTCCGGCTCCTGGGCGCGGGCGAACAGCTTCTGGGCATCGAGACCCGAGGACGCCAGCGCCTTCGCGGCCACTTCAGGATCGTCCATCTTCTTCGGCTCGCGCCACATGTGGTGGAAGGCGGCGTCGACATATGTCTCGAACACGCCCTCGAGCTGCGCCGCGATCGCGGTGCGCATCAGGTTCAGCGTGTTGACGGGAAAGTTGGGATTGAAGACGTAAGGCTGGACCTTGAATCGCTTCAGGAAGCGCTCGGTCTCGACCTGCTGGAATTCGCGCTTGTTCTTGATGCCGGCGAGCGTCTCGGCCGGCGACTTGTTGTTGGTCGACTTGAAAATGCCGCCGAGCAGGATCGGCACATATTCGAATTTGACGCCGATGCGGCTTTCGATCGCCGGGATCGCCAGATGGCTGAGATAGGCGTTCGGGCTGCCGAAATCGAACAGGAATTGCGGGGCTGTGCGGGTCAAAATCGTTCTCCCTGACGTCACTTTTCATCCATTGTGGCGCAGGGCGCGCCACAGGTCCACCGTTTAATGATGGTCATAATATCTTGATGGTCAGATCAGGCGCTGGATCGCCTTCTTGCGCCACACCAGGAGGTAATAGCCCATCTGCAAAACGAACATGGCGCAGAACACTATCGGATAGGCGGCCCACACGCCCTCGAGGCCGATGGTGCGGCTCAGGATCACCGCCGCCGGCAGCTCGATCGCGACGATGGCTGATATCGACAACAGCATCGGCGTCAACGCCACGCCCGCCGCGCGCATCGCGCCGGAAAACGTGGTCGCAAGGCCGAACGGCACCGAACTCCACAAGGCGACGAAGAGCAACCCCTTCGCCAGATCGAGCACGGCGCCGTCCGTGATGAAGATACCGAGCACGGCGCGCGGCGCCAGATAGATCAACGCCACGAGCCCGCCAGTCAGCACGAGGTTGAACGTCAGCCCGGTGCGGACGATGCCGTCGAGCCGCGCCCGGTCGCCGCCGCCGATGGCTTGCGCGCCGAGGATCGAGACGGCGATCGAAATCGACATTGCCGTGAACTGCGTGTAGCCCATCACCTGGTTGACCGCACCGTAAGCCGCGGTCGCGTCCGAACCGAAGCCGTTGACGAGGCCGAGCAGAACCAGCTCGGCGATCGCCATCACCACCATGCCGACCGCACTGGGTAATCCGATGCCGAGGACTTGCCCGATCACGGCGCGATTGAGCCGCACCTGTCGCAGCAGTGAGAAATCCGGCGCGAGCGCGTGCTTCTTCCGCAGCAGATAGGCCGCGAGCGCGAGCAGCGTCACTGTATTGGAGATCGCGGCCGCCCAGGCCGGGCTGGTGATGCCGAACGCCGGCAGTCCGAAAGCGCCGCGGATCAGCATCGGCGTCAGGATCAGCCCGATCGCCGTCGACAATGCCAGCGCCAGCAGCGGCGTCACTGCGTCGCCGACGCCGCGGATCATCGCCGTCATCAGCAGGAAGGTGAAGCCGAGCGGCATCGTCAGCAGCATGATGCGCGCATAGCGGCTGGCCTCGTCGAGAATGTCCGCGGGCGTTGCGAGCAGCATCATCAGCTGCCGGCTGAACAGGCCGCCGGTCAGTCCCACCGATATTGAGAGCAGCAGGCCGACGGCGAGCGTCGTGCCGACCACGATCTTGATTCTGTCGTGCTTACCCGCACCATAGGCCTGGCCGATCAGCACGGTGGCGCCGGTGCT
This sequence comes from Bradyrhizobium sp. CCGUVB4N, assembly GCF_024199945.1. Taxonomy (GTDB): domain Bacteria; phylum Pseudomonadota; class Alphaproteobacteria; order Rhizobiales; family Xanthobacteraceae; genus Bradyrhizobium. The sequence goes on from NZ_JANADP010000001.1 coordinate 280,374, forward strand.
CAGGCCCATGACGAAGGCGAACAGGAAGAAGAACACCGGGAAGAACACCGAGACCGCCGCGAGCGCGTTCACGCCGATCATCTGGCCGAGATAGACATTGCTGACGGTGCCGAACAGCGATTGCAACGCGTTGCTCAGCATCAACGGTGCGAGAAAGCGCAGGAAGTGTTTCCAGAGCGGTGTCGGAGCGGACATGGATGGGCCTTTCATCAGGGCGAGCGAAGCCGTTGCCGCGCGAAGCACGCGCGGCCCAGCCGTCGATGGGGTTGTTGGAGAGCGCCGCGCGGTTTACGCGCGGTCGCTGTAGGCGAGTTTGACGATGTGGTCGCGGATGTCGGTCGGCCAGTCGGCGATCAGTCCGGTGAAGCGCCGCCGGTCATCTGCGAACAGTGCGCGCGAGGCTTCCTCGAACTGCGCGAGATTGCCGGCCATGGTCGACATGAAGTGATAGGCCGCATCGCGCGCCTGCCGCTCCCGATCCTTGTCGCCGCTCGCGCGTCGCGCCTCGTCGACGAGTTTTCGCAGCGCGACCGAAGCACCGCCCGGCTGCGCGCCGAGCCACTCCCAGTGTCGCGGCAGCAGTGTCACCTCGCGCGCGACCACGCCGAGCTTCGGCCGGCCGCGCCCGCGCGGCTCGGTCGGTGGTGCATCTTCCTCGACCGGCGGCGGGATCAGCCTCGCCAGGCGCGCCAGCACCTCGCGGTCGCCGCCGCGCAGATCGAAGTCGATCGATCGGCCGGTGGCGTCCTCGAAGATGATGATCGGCTCGTCCGGCCGCGGCGCCACCCGCTTGACGACCAGCGCGACCTCTCCTGCCGGCCCGGACACCAGACGACGCGGTCCCTGGAAAGCGGTGAAAATCTTCTGCATTGAAATCATTGCCATATTGACGATCTTGGGCGATTTAATACCCGGGTAAATTGCGAAGGTCAATATACCCGGATGAAAATACCCATCCGGATGGCTCGACATTGCGGTCCCGGGCTGGCACCTACGCGACCGACCGACCACGCTTAAGCCCCGAGGATCTCGCGATGCTGACCGTCCACCACCTCAACAATTCGCGTTCGCAGCGGGTGCTGTGGTTGCTCGAGGAGTTGGGCGTCCCCTACGAGATCGTGCGTTATCAGCGCCAGCCCGACATGCGTGCGCCGAAAGAGCTGCGGGCGATCCATCCGCTCGGCAAGTCGCCGGTCATCACCGACAACGGCAACACCATCGCCGAGTCCGGCGCGATCATCGAATATCTCATCGCGACCTACGGCAACGGCCGCCTGATCCCGCCGCAGAATACGCCGGAGCGGCTGCGCTTCACCTATTGGCTGCACTATGCGGAAGGGTCAGCGATGTCGCCGCTGTTGTTGAAGCTGCTGTTCACGCTGATGCCGAAGCGCGCGCCGGCGCTGCTTCGTCCGCTGGTGCGCAAGGTCTCGAACCAGGCGCTCACCGCGCTGGTCAATCCGCAGCTCAAGCAGCACATGGATTATTGGGAAGGCGAGCTCGGCAAGAGCGAATGGTTCGCCGGCAGCGAGTTTACCGCGGCCGACATCCAGATGAGCTTTCCGCTGGAAGCAGCCCAAGCCCGCGGCGGGCTCGAGCAGGGCCATCCCAAGGCGATGGCGTTCCTGGAGCGCATCCATGCGCGGCCGGCTTACGCGCGTGCCCTCGAGAAGGGCGGGCCGTACCAGGTGGGGCGGTAAGCTTCCTCACCGCCCCGCGATGATCCGTCAGTCCGCGTGGAGCACGCGCCCGCGCGTCTCCGGCAGCGCGAAGGCGGCGATGAAGAACAGCGCGTAAGCCACCACCGCGAAGATCGCGATCGCGTTGGCGAGCGATGTCGATGCCGACAGCGCGCCGACGAGGAACGGAAACAGCGCGCCGATGCCGCGGCCGAAATTGTAGCAAAAGCCCTGGCCCGAGCCGCGCAACCGCGTCGGATAGAGCTCGGTCAGGAACGCGCCGACGCCCGAGAAATAGCCCGAGGCGAAGAAGCCGAGCGGGAAGCCGAGCACCCACAGGATCTCGTTGGTGAGCGGCAGCTGCGTATAGAGCAGCACGATCGCCATCGCGCCGATCGAGAAGATGAGGAACAGGTTGCGTCGCCCGATCCGGTCGGCGAGCCAGGCGCCGACGAGATAGCCGATGAAAGAGCCGATGATCAGCGTCGAGAGATAGCCGGTGGAGCCGACGATCGACAGATGCCGTTCCTTGGTCAGAAACTGCGGCACCCAGAAGGTGATCGCGTAGTAGCCGCCCTGACAGCCCGTCGCCGCGAGCGACGCCAGGATCGTGGTCTTCAGGATCGGGCCCGAAAAGATCTCCCAGAGCGCGGGGCGGTCGCCGGCCGCGGCCTGCTTCGCGCGGGCCTCCGCCGCGATCTCGGGTTCGGTGACGGAGCGGCGGATGTAGAACACCAGCAGCGCCGGCAGCGCGCCGATCACGAACATCCAGCGCCACGCCGTCTCCGCCGGCATCAGTGAGAACAGGATCGCCTGCGACAGCACGGCAAGGCCCCAGCCGACCGCCCAGCCCGATTGCACCGAGCCTACCGCGCGTCCGCGATATTGCGGCCGGATCGCTTCGCCCATCAGCACGGCGCCTGCCGCCCATTCGCCGCCGAAGCCGAGACCAAGCACCGCGCGCGCGATCAACAGCTGTTCGAAATTCTGCACGACCGCGCAGACCAGAGAGAAGAACGAGAACCAGATGATGGTGATCTGGAGCGTCCTGACCCGCCCGATATGATCGGAGAGGTAACCGCCGAGCCAGCCGCCGATGGCGGACGCCAGCAGTGTCACCGTGCCGGCAAGACCGGCTGAGGCCGCATCGACCTTCCACAGTGCGATGATGGTGCCGATCACCAGCGGATAGATCATGAAGTCCATGCCGTCGAGCGCCCAGCCCGCAGCGCAGGCCCAGAACGTCCTTCGCTCCGGCGCGTTCATGTCGCGATAGAAGGCGAGAAGGCTGGTGTCCTCGATCTCGGCGCGTTCGATGCGCCCAGTCGGATCGGCTGTGGTCATGTGCGTTTCCCCGGCAAATTCGTTTGGCCGGGCGGTGGTAGCACGCGCGGCGGCCGGCGCAAGCCGGCGCGCGCGGTCGTGCCATGCAGGGACGGGGTTGCAGGGGCAGGGTTACTGTCCTGCCGCTTCCGCGCCGCGCGTGCGTGGATCGGGTGCCCCGAAGGGGCCGTTCGGCGTTATCGCAATCGAATTGGCCGAGGTCTGTCCCATCGGCTCGACGATGAGATGATCCATCGCCTTCAGCTCGAACAGCACATCGTCGGGAAAGCCGCGCTCGATGCGCACCTCGTCCGGCAGCCATTGATGATGCAGCCGCGGTGCGGCGACGGCGGCGGCGACGTCCATCTTGTAGTCGAGCACGTTCACGATCACCTGGAGTACGGTCGAGATGATGCGGCTGCCGCCGGGCGAGCCGGTCACCAGCACCGGCTTGCCGTCCTTCAGCACGATGGTCGGCGACATCGAGGACAGCGGCCGCTTGCCGGGCCCGGGCAGATTTGGCTCGTAGCCGACGAGGCCATAGGCGTTGGAGGCGCCGACGGCGGCGGTGAAATCGTCGAGCTCGTTGTTGAGCAGCACGCCGGTGCCATCGGCGACGAGTCCAACGCCGTAGCTGAAGTTGAGCGTGTAGGTGTTGCTGACGGCGTTGCCGCTGCTGTCGACGACGGAGAAATGCGTGGTGTTGCTGCCTTCACGCGGTGCGGGCGGAGCGGAAACGATCTCCTTCGACGGCGTCGCGCGATCGGTCGAAAGGCTCGCACGCAGTTTGGCCGCATAGTTCTTCGCGGTAAGCGTTTCGATCGGTGCATTGACGAAGGCAGGATCGCCGAGATAGCGCGCACGATCGGCATAGGCGCGCTTCATCGCTTCGATCAACAGATGCAGCGATGCCGGCGAGCCCTGTTTCAGATCCGGGAGCTGAAAGCCTTCGAGGATGTTGAGCGATTCCACCAGCACGACGCCGCCTGACGACGGCAGCGGCATCGAGACGATGTCGTAGCCGCGATAAGTGCCGCGCACCGGCGAACGGATCACGGCCTGATAGGCCTTCAGATCGGCTGGGGTCATGATGCCGCCGGCGTCGGACACGGCCTTGGCGAGTTTCTCCGCTACGGGGCCCTCGTAGAAGCCGCGTGGTCCCTGCGCTGCGACACTCGCCAGCGTGTCGGCGAGATCGCTCTGCACCAGCCTGTCGCCTTCGCCAAACGGCTTGCCATCCGGCTTTGCGAAAATTTTCGTTGAGGACGGCCAGCGTGCCAGCCGCGGGTACCAGCCCGGCAGGGTATCGGCGATGTCATCGGTGACGATGAATCCGTCGCGGGCGAGCGCGATCGCGGGTTCGAGCAATTGCGCCAGCGTGAACTTGCCCGAGCCGTACTTCTCGAGCGCCAAAGCGAGGCCGGCGACCGTGCCGGGCACGCCGATGCCAAGTCCGGAGTCGCGCGACTTGGCGGGATCAGGCTTGCCGTCGGCTCCAAGAAAGATCTGCGCCGTGGTCGCCGCCGGCGCGGTCTCGCGGTAGTCGATCGCGATGTCCTCGTTGCGTTCGGCGGAATGGATCACCATGAAGCCGCCGCCGCCGATATTTCCGGCGCGCGGGTAAGTCACCGCCATTGCAAAGCCGGTAGCGACGGCCGCGTCGACGGCATTGCCGCCACGCCGCAGGATGTCGGCGCCGACTTGCGCGGATATCTTCTCCTGCGCCACCACCATGCCGTGTTCGGCGGGAACGGCATGCACCGTGTCGAGCGCGGGCGGGACATAAGCCCGTCGCGCATCCTGCGCGGTCGCCGATGCAAGACCAAACGCCAGAGTGGCGATGACAGCGAAAAACGTCCGGCGTGTCGAAAATAGTGACATCATCAAATTTCCGCGGGGCCTTCAGGCCAATTCAAAGGTGTCGCTGTAATGCTATACGGTTTGCGCTAAGAGAGACAAAACTGTTTGTGATGGGGACTGCTTGATGACGACGATCGCCCCGGGGGCGCGCATGGCCGGCGCCTCGCGGACCTATCCGCCGCGCGCCGCTGTCGTCAGCTGGATCTTCTTCGATTGGGCCGCGCAGCCTTATTTCACGCTGATCACGACCTTCGTGTTCGCACCTTATTTTGCCACCAGCATCGCGCCGGATCCCGCCACGGGTCAATCGCTCTGGGGGTTTGCGATGGCAGCAGCTGGCATGGCGATCGCGCTGCTATCACCCGTGCTTGGTGCCATCGCGGATGCCGCCGGCCGCCGCAAGCCGTGGATCGCCGCGTTCGGCGCAGTGCTCGTGCTGGCCTCCTGCGCGCTGTGGATCGGCAAGCCCGGCAATCACGCCATCATTCCGCCGCTGCTGATCGCGGTCGCGCTGGCCAGTGTCGGCGCGGAGTTCGCCACCGTCTTCAACAATGCGATGATGCCGACCCTGGTGCCGCCGGAGCGCATCGGCCGTCTCTCCGGCACGGGCTGGGCCACGGGCTATATCGGCGGCATCGTCAGCCTGATCATCGTGCTCGGTTTCCTCGCGGCCAATCCGGAGACTGGCCGCACGCTGCTCGGCTTCACGCCGCTGTTCGGGCTCGATCCCGCCACCCACGAGGGCGATCGTGCCGCGGGACCGTTGACCGGGCTGTGGTTCATCGTCTTTGTGACGCCGATGTTCCTGTTCACGCCGGATTATCCGGCGAAGCGCCCGGTGCGCGAGGCGCTGCATGAAGGCCTGGCGGATCTGAAGCGATCGCTGAAGGATCTGCCGAAGCAGAAATCGCTCGCGGCGTTTCTGCTCGCCAACATGATCTATACCGACGGTCTGGTGTCGCTGTTCGCGTTCGGGGGCATCTATGCCGCAGGCACCTTCGGCTGGCACACGATCCAGATCGGCACCTTCGGCATCATCCTCGCCGTTGCCGGCACCTTCGGTGCGTGGCTCGGCGGCAAGCTCGACGACTTCCTCGGGCCGAAGCGCGTCATTGCCGGCAGCTTGCTGATCCTGCTGCTCGCGGTCGCGGCGATCCTGCTGGTCGACAAGGACAGCGTGCTGTTCGTCAAGGTCGCGCCGCCGGTCCCGGGCGGTCCGATGTTCGCCGCCGCCGCCGAGCGTGCCTATATCGTGCTGGGCTGCCTGATCGGCGCAGCCGGCGGCCCGCTTCAGGCGGCGTCACGCACGCTCCTGATCCATCTCGCGCCGAAGGATCGCATCGCGCAGTATTTTGGTCTGTTCGCGCTGACCGGAAAAGTGACGTCCTTCATCGGACCGCTGCTGATCGGCGTGATCACCGCGGCCACCGCGAGCCAGAAGGCCGGCATGGCCGTGCTGGTGGTGTTCTTCGTGACAGGGTTTGCGCTGCTGATGCGGGTGCGGGAGTCCTAGCTCCTCTCTTGCCCCATTCTCCGCTGTCGTCCCGGCGAAGGCCGGGACCCATAGCCACAGTGAGAAGTTTGACGCGAGAGCCCCACTCCGAGTCTTCGCCAAACGCCTCTTCGGGGGTATGGGTCCCGGATCAGCGCTCCGCTTCGCTGCGCTTGTCCGGGACGACGTGTGGCGAGATCAGTATCAGTGCCTGAAATGCCGGGTGCCCGTGAACACCATGGCGATGCCGTGCTCGTCGGCGGCCTTGATCACCTCGTCATCGCGCATCGAACCGCCGGGCTGCACCACGGCGGTGGCGCCGGCTTCGATGCAGGCCAGCATGCCGTCGGCGAACGGGAAGAATGCATCCGACGCGACGACCGAATCCTTGGTCAACGGCTCGGCGAGCTTCAGCTCGTTGGCCGCATCCTGCGCCTTGCGAGCGGCGATCCGCGCGGAATCCACGCGGCTCATCTGGCCCGCGCCGATACCGACGGTGGCGAGATCCTTGGCGTAGATGATGGTGTTCGACTTGACGTGTTTTGCGACCCGGAATGCGAACTTGAGGTCACGCATCTCGGCATCGCTCGGGGCACGCTTGGTCACGACCTTGAAGGTCATGTCGTCGACCACGGCGTTGTCGCGGCTCTGGACGAGCAGACCGCCTGCGACGGTTTTTGCGGTGAGACCGGCGGTGCGCGGATCGGGCAGGCTGCCGGCGAGCAGCAGGCGAAGATTCTTCTTCCCGCCGATGATGGCGATCGCTTCCTCGCTGGCATCAGGCGCGATGATCACCTCGGTGAAGATCTTCGTGATCTCGCGCGCGGTATCGGCATCGAGCGCGCGGTTCATCGCGATGATGCCGCCGAAGGCCGAAGTCGAATCGCAGGCCAGCGCCTTGCGATAGGCGTCGACGAGGTTCGCGCCTTCGGCGACGCCGCAGGGATTGGCGTGCTTGACGATGACGCAGGCCGCAGTGCGCTTGGCGTCGAACTCGCCGATGCATTCATAGGCCGCATCGGTGTCGTTGATGTTGTTGTAGGAGAGCTCCTTGCCCTGCAGCTGCCGCGCGGTCGAAACGCCGGGGCGCTTGTCGGGCGTCGCGTAGAACGCGGCGGTCTGGTGCGGGTTCTCACCGTAGCGCAGCGACTGGATCAGCTTGCCGCCGAAGGCGCGGAAATCGGGCGCGTCGATTTCGAGCTGGCGGTTGAACCAGTTCGAGATCGCAGCATCGTAAGCCGCGGTGCGCGCATAGGCCTTTGCGGCAAGCCGCCGGCGCAGCTTGAGCGTCGTTGTGCCCTTGTTGGCGGCGAGCTCGTCGAGCACGGCCTTGTAATCGTCCGCTTCGACCACGACGGCGACGTCGTCATGATTCTTGGCGGCGGCGCGGATCATCGCGGGGCCACCGATGTCGATGTTCTCGATGCAATCCTCGAAGCCCGCGCCTTTGTCGACGGTCGCTTCGAAAGGATAGAGGTTGACGACGAGCAGGTCGATCGGCGCGATGCCGTGCGCCTTCATCGCCTCGGCATGTTCCTTGTTGTCGCGGATCGCAAGCAGGCCGCCATGCACTTTCGGATGCAGCGTCTTGACGCGGCCGTCCATCATCTCGGGGAAACCGGTGAGGTCGGAGACGTCCTTCACCTTGAGGCCGGCCGCGGCGATCGCTTTCGCCGTGCCGCCGGTCGAGACCAGCTCGACATCATGCGCGGCAAGCGCCTTGGCGAATTCGATCAGGCCGGTCTTGTCGGAGACGGAGAGAAGGGCGCGGGTGACGCGGCGGGGATGGTCAGTCATGAGCAAGATCCTCTGTCTTAAGGAGTGTCTATGCCCAGGCGCGCGGCGGATATGTGTCGCGCTTCCCGATGGTGCTCCATCCAAGGTCGCCAGTCGCGCGAACGAGCGCTCGATAGCAGTTTTCGAGGCCCTTCACAACGATCAGATGGGACCGAATCGTGCCTGTTTACAACGGAAGTTCCGGTTCGCGCCGGGCGTTGCGGCGGGCATTGGTGACCGCCGGCGAGGCCGAGGAACGCACAAAGCTCCAGCGGATCGAGGGCCCCTGGCGCGCATCCTGGCGGATCACGATCTGCGCGGTGCGGCGGGGGCCGTCATTGCCGGCCAGGAACACGCTGTCCTCGAGATCGACCTTGTCGTCGAGCGCTTCGAAGGTCCAGACGTCGCGGTTCGGCAGCACCAGCATGACGCCGCGCGCATCCGACAGCCGGCTCGCCTTCACCGCGGGATGCAGATGGAAGCGCAGCGCGAAATCGGCGTCGGCGCCCTTGAGGCGCGCGCCCTGCGGCGGTGACAGCGTGTCCTCGCCGTCGATCCGCGCGCCGTCATTGGCGACCATCAGCACGCGGCGATGGATCACGCCGAACTTGGCGAGATAGCCGTCATGCGACGTCGTGAGCAGCGTGCCGTCCTGGACGACTTCGCGATAGCTCTCCACCTCACGGGGGCCGCTGATGATCGGTGCGCCGTGCAGCAGCCGCTTCATCGCCGACATCTCGACGAACTGGCAGGACGACGTCTCGTGATAGGTCAGCGTCGAATGCGCCGCGGTGCCGCGCGCGAACGGCCGCCAATTGTCGCGGCCGGTAGTCGGCATGCCGCAATTGGTGACGATGCGGCTGATGCCGGAGGACAGTTCGAACGACAGACAGCCGGCATGCGCGTCGTGGCTGACGCCGGGCGGCGGCGGCGGGCCGGTGTCGATGATCAGCGTGGTCGGGCCGGCGTCGAGCCGCTGGAAGCCGGTGTGCGGCATGTTCGCCATCGGCGCGCCATGGGTGTCGTCATAGGCAAGCAGCGTGGCGAGCAGATCCGACGGCGTCGCGCTCATGCCGTTGAACAACGCGAAATTACCGTCGCCGTGCCGGAAGAAGCGCAGCATCGGCATCATGCGGTCGATCGCATTGAGCAGCGCCGGCGGCGGCGCGATGTTGCGCGCGGCAAACGTCTGCCGCAGCGGCAACAGGTCGATCAGCAGCTCGATCAGCGCGCCCGGGTTGCGCGAGATGTGGCCGCCGTCGGGGAGAATCTGCCGCTGCAATTCGTCGGAGAGCTTTTTCGACGCGCTGCGGATGTGGCGGGCCTGGTTGGCGAGGCAGAGCGTCGTGTAGCACAGCGCGATCTGCACCTGGAGCTTCGGCACCCCGTCCGGGATGTTGACCATGGTGAAGCGCAGGAAGCGGATTTCCCGTGCCAGCGCGCGCAGATAACGGCGGTAGAATTTGTTGTCGGTGTCGTTGAGCACCAGCGGCGCCTGCGACAGTAGCGAGATGACGCGCCGCGCCAGCACATCGGCGCGGCGGGCGACGGGCCGGCGCTTGTTGGCGGGATTGCTGATCCAGTCCTCGACCAGCGCACGCGCATTCGCCCGGGTCAGCGCGGTGTCGGCCGCGCGCAGGTGCCGCAGCCAGCCGAAGCCGAGCAGCGCGACCTCCCAATCCTCCGAGGGCGGATCGAGATCGAAGATCGAGCGGCCGTGGCAGTTGACGATCTTGCCGGCGAAGACGAAGCGCCCGGCATAGATCTCGGCGGCGCGCGTCGCATCCGCGGTGCGCAGATCATGCGGCGCAATGATCAGCCGATCGGTGCGGCCGGGCCAGACCCGCGACAGCGCAACCGGACCGCCGCTCGCGCGCGCGAGCATGTTCCGCGCGAAGCGGTTCATCACCAGCGTCGAGATACGTCTGCGTTGAGCGACCGACACGCCTTGCCTTGAAGGGGGAGAGGATTCCGACGAATCCTTATTAATCCCAAAATCGGACCGCGGACACCACCTTGAATGGCCCCGAATCAGTCCAGTGGTAGCAAAATCCGGTGCAAAATCAGGATTTAACGAGCCGGGCCGCGAAAAATCCGTCGAGCCCGCCGAGCTTCGGGTCGGCGTGCGGCAGGTGGCTCGGCAGGGTCCGCAGATCGCCCTCGGCGGTGATGATCTCGCTGAGCCCGGAGACCTCGCTGGCCTCGATCGGCACGCGGCGAAGCGCAGGCTCGGCGGCGAGAAGCGTGGCGACGGCCCGCTCGCCTTCTTCGGGTTCCAGCGAACAGGTGCAGTAGACCAGCGTCCCGCCGGGCTTGAGCAGCGAAACGGATTTCTTCAGCAGCCGCTGCTGGAGAACCGTCATCGCGGCGACGTCGGATTCCTGCCGCAGCCACGCGACGTCGGGGTGCCGGCGGATCGTCCCGGTCGAGGTGCAGGGCGCGTCGATCAGGATTCCGTCGAGGCCATCCGCCGGGCCGGCCCATTCCACGGCGTCGGCGACGACAGTCTCGGCCTGGAGCGACAACCGGGTCAGGTTTTCGCGCAGGCGTGCCACCCGGGCGGGTGAACGGTCGATCGCTGTGACATGCGCGCCGGCCTGTGCCAGCTGCGCGGTCTTGCCGCCAGGTGCAGCACAGAGATCGGCGATGGATTTGCCTTTGATGTCACCGAACAGCCGGACCGGCAGCGCGGCGGCGGCGTCCTGCACCCACCATTGTCCTTCGGCGAAGCCGGGCAGCATGGTCACCGAGCCATGCAGCAGCGTCCGCACCGATCCCGTCGTCAGCACCTCGCCATGCAGCCGGCTCGCCCATTGTGCAGCGTCGGACTTCACGGTGAGATCGAGCGACGGTTCGTGGCCGAGCGCGAGCGCCATGTCCCGCGCAGTCGCCTCGCCGTAATGCGCACTCCAGCGCGTCAGCAGCCAGGGCGGCAGATCGAGCGATTGCGTCGAGACCTCCTCGACCAGCGCCTGGCCTTCGCGCGCGCAGCGGCGCAGCACGGCGTTGACGAGGCCGGCATAGCGCGCTGCGCGCCGGTCGGATTGCACCAGGCGCACCGAGAGATCGACCGCGGCATGATCCGGCACGTCCATCCAGAGAATCTGGGCAGCGCCGATCAGGAGCGCGCTCTGCGCGCGCGGTGCCTCGGAGGGAATGCCTTTGTCGAGCAGGCGCGACAGCACATGGCCGAGCGTGCCGAGGCGGCGCAGGATGGTTGCGACCAGCCGCCGCATCAGCGCGCGGTCACGGTCGGCGAGCGTCTTCAGTCCGGGATGGGCGCCGGAACCGTCGAGCTGGTCATCGAGCGTGCGGTGCTTGTGCAGGACGCCGTCGACGATGTCGGCAGCGATCCGCCGTGCCGCGAGACCAGGCACTTCGGACGGAGGGGCAAAACGTTGAGATGGCATGCGGAAGTAAGGTTCTGAGCGAGCGGCAGTTCCGCCAATATGGGCGCATGCCTTAAGAACACCAGCTGTGGCATGCGAATATGCCAAATGTAAGAATGGCCTCTGGCGATTTCAGCCCGTCGCGGCCATTTCAGCAATGCGTAATTGGACGTCGCGCATGTCGCGATCCTGCGCTAGGACCCGGATTATGAACGACCAGCCTCCCGCTCCCGATCGCAAACCGTTGCCGCCGGCCGCCCAGCGCGCGCTGGCCGAAGCCGAGGCGCGCCGGCAAGCCGCCGCTGTTCATGCCGAGGCGGCACCGAAGGAGTTGCAGGGGCCGAAGGGACCTGAGCCGACGCGCTACGGCGATTGGGAGCGCAAGGGCATCGCTTCGGATTTCTGAGACGCTGGTCTTTTCAAGCTGACTTGTCGATTTGGCCGACTCAGCCCTAGCGTGCGCGGATGCCGCGCTTCGATCCAGATAGCTCCTATCGGCCGCAGTTCGGCGGTTCGCCGTTTGGCCGTCGCTTCTCCGGGCTGTTGCCCTGGATGTTCGTGGTCGGCATCGTCATGGCGATCGTGCTGACCTTCCGGCACGGCACCGACTGGCGGATTCCGCATCCGGCTGACGAGCGCGCGCAGGATGCCGAGATCATCCTGCAGCAGTCCGGCAATCCCGACAGCCGCCTGCCGATCGACGTCATCCGCACCATCGATGGCGACACTTTTCTCGCGCGCGTGCATCAACGCGACGGGCGCGATCTCGTCGCACGGATTCGTCTGCGCGGCATCGATGCGCCCGAGATGAAGGCGTCCTGCCAGGACGAGCTGGACAAGGCGGAAGCGGCCACCGGGGCGCTGCGCAATCTGCTCGGCCAGGGCGGCGTCACCATCTACAATCTCGGCTCGGAGAAATACGGGCGCGTTCTCGCCGATGTCGCGACCAGACGGACCGCGAACGTTTCGGCGGCGATGCTCGCTGGTGGCTTCGCGCGGAGCTACAATGGCGGTCATCGCGACGGCTGGTGCACGCGCGGCTGGCGGTTCTGGTAACAAAAAAGCCGCGTCGAAACGCGGCTCTTTCAAACTCTGTTTGGGTTGCGACGATCAGCGCGCCACGACCACCGTGGTGCCGACGGAGACGCGGCTGTAGAGATCGGTGATGTCGTCGTTGAGCATGCGGATGCAGCCATAGGAGACGAAGCCGCCGACCGAACCCGGCACGTTGGTGCCGTGGATGGCATATTCACCACCGGCCAGCGTCATCGCCGCAACGCCCATCGGATTGTGCGGCGAGCCGCCCGGGATCACGTCGGGAAGCTGCGGCTTGTCGCGCTTCACCTCGGCGGGCGGCGACCAGGCCGGATTACGGTACTTGCCGTCGATGCGGGTGGTGCCGGCCCACTGCTTGCCGGACTTGCCGACGCCGACCGGATAGCGCACGGCGTGGCCGTCATCGAGAATGAGATAGAGCCGGCGCTCGCTGGTTTTGACCACGATGGTGCCGGGCGAATAGTTGGCGACGTGCGTTCCCACCATTTCCGGCCGCGCCTCGGCAGCCGTCGACATCAAGACCCCTGCCCCGATGGTGGCGGCCAGCGCCACAGCAACCTTCATCGACATCGATATTTCCCATCGTTCAAAATGACGCAAAAACCGGCAATCGCCCGCTCGCCCAGAGATTCTTAACCGCACCTGTTAACCGGATGGTTTCCACGCACGGCCGCCGAGGGCCAGCCAGCAGGGGGAACAAAGGAAATGTTCGAAACAAAGTAAATGACTTGAAAACAACACTCGGCGGCAAAGATGCCGCCGCGCCGGTGTCCGTCCTGACAAGTGCGTGAGGGCGTGAACGGGGGTTTGTTTGGGACGACGTTGGCGCGAAAGGCAGTCTCGTGTCCCGGACGCGCTGCAGCGCTCTTGCGCTGCTGCGCAGAGCCGGGACCCAGCTTCTTCTTTTCGTGGATAGATGGGCCCCGGCTCTGCAGCGCACCGCTGAAGAAGCGCTGCGCTGCGTCCGGGGCACGAGGCCGTTCCTACGCCGACTTCTTGTTCTGCCGGTTCTTCACGAGGTCGTCGACCACCGCGGGATCGGCGAGTGTCGAGGTGTCGCCAAGGCTGCCCGGCTCGTCCTCGGCGATCTTGCGCAGGATGCGGCGCATGATCTTGCCCGAGCGGGTCTTGGGCAGGCCGGGCGAGAACTGGATCTGGTCAGGTGCCGCGATCGGGCCGATTTCCTTGCGGACCCATGTGACGAGTTCCTTGCGCAGTTCGTCGCTCGGCTCGACGCCGGCCATCAGGGTCACATAGGCGTAGATGCCCTGGCCCTTGATGTCGTGCGGATAACCGACCACGGCGGCTTCCGACACCTTCTCATGCGCGACCAGCGCGCTCTCGACTTCCGCGGTGCCCATGCGATGGCCGGAGACGTTGATGACGTCGTCGACGCGGCCGGTGATCCAGTAATAACCATCGGCGTCGCGGCGGCAGCCGTCGCCGGTGAAGTACTTGCCCTTGTAGGTCGAGAAATAGGTTTGCTCGAAGCGTGCGTGGTCGCCATAGACCGTGCGCATCTGGCCCGGCCATGAACGGGTCAGGCAGAGATTGCCTGATGTCTCACCCTCCAGCACCTTGCCGTCGGCGTCGACGATCTCGGGCGCCACGCCGAAGAACGGCTGCGTTGCCGAACCCGGCTTGAGTTTTGTCGCGCCCGGCAGCGGCGTGATCAGAATGCCGCCGGTCTCGGTCTGCCACCAGGTGTCGACGATCGGGCAGCGGTCGTCGCCGACGACGCGGTGATACCACTCCCAGGCTTCCGGATTGATGGGCTCGCCGACCGAGCCGAGCAGGCGCAGGCTCGCGCGCGAGGTCTTCTTCACGGGCTCGTCGCCCGACTGCATCAAGGCGCGGATCGCGGTCGGTGCGGTGTAGAAGATGTTGACCTTGTGCTTGTCGATGACGTTCCAGAATCGCGAATTATCCGGGTAATTCGGCACGCCCTCGAACATCAGCGTGGTCGCGCCGTTGGCGAGCGGCCCGTAGAGAATGTAGCTGTGGCCGGTAACCCAGCCGACGTCGGCGGTGCACCAGTAGATGTCGCCGTCGTGATAGTCGAACACGTATTGATGCGTCATCGACGCGAACACGAGATAGCCGCCCGAGGTGTGCAGCACGCCCTTGGGCTGGCCGGTCGAGCCCGACGTGTAGAGGATGAACAGCGGGTCCTCGGCGTGCATGTGCTCGACCGGGCATTCGGTCGTCACCATGGCGGCCGCCTCGTGGTACCAGAGGTCGCGCGTCGGGTTCATGTCGATCTTGCCGCCGGTGCGCTTGACCACGACGACCCAGTCGACGCCGTCGGCCTTGGCGATCGCCGCGTCGACATTGGCCTTCAGCGGCACCTTCTTGCCGCCGCGCAGGCCTTCGTCCGCGGTAATGATGATCTTGGACTGGCAGTCGTTGATGCGCTGGGCGAGGCTGTCGGGCGAGAAGCCTGCGAACACCACCGAGTGGATCGCGCCGATCCGGGCGCAGGCCAGCATCGCATAGGCGGCCTCCGGGATCATCGGCAGGTAGATGGTGACGCGGTCGCCCTTCTTGACGTTGCGGGTGCGCAGGATGTTGGCCATCCGGCAGACTTCGTCGTGCAGCTCCTTGTAGGTGATGTGCTTGGACTGCGAGGGATCGTCGCCTTCCCAGATGATCGCGGTCTGGTTGCCGCGCTTGGCGAGATGGCGGTCGATGCAGTTATGGGCGACATTGAGGATGCCGTCCTCGAACCATTTGATCGAGATGTTGCCGGGCGCGAAGGAGACGTTCTCGATTTTCGTCGGTGCGTGCATCCAGTCGATGCGCTTGGCCTGCTCGGCCCAGAACGCGTTCGGGTCCGCGATCGAGCGGGCGTACATGTCCTTGTACTTGGCCTGGTCGACCCAGGCCCGTTTGGCCCATTCCGCGGGGACGTCGTAAATCTTCTCGGACATGTTTCCCTCCACATACGGCAAGCCAAACGCTGGCGATGCGCAAGCCGACTTGATCGTTGCACCGATTATGCGTCGGGCTAACCGGACCCGACAAGGAGCACAAGCTGGACCTTCGGTGATCGGCCGGCCATGCGGGAAATCAAGCGGCAAAGGCCGGCTGTCGCAAATCTGAAACAGGCCGGCGGAGGTTTTGGGCTCTTTACCCAGATCTCCGGAACAGGCCTGCGCAGGGCGCCCATGCGTCGCAGGAGGTATTTAGAAACCGCTTTTCACTGATTCGGGACTCGCAATGCGGTTCGGAACACCCTAAGTGGCTAACCCGGGTCCCAAAGAGGCCCCCCAAGCGAGGCTTGGAACAAACATCAGAACAGCGGCATTGAACGGTACCAGACAGGGCCAAGGCGTAAGACTATGATGGATCAGCAGAATCTCGGGACGATGCGGCCTGCCTCGGCCGATCCTGCTGCCATTGCGCTGGCCAAAGCCCTCGGACAATGGCCGAAACCGGCCGGTTCCACCCGTCCCAGCCCCAAAAAGGTGTTCGATTCCGCCTCCCCGGCGGCGGTCGAGGCGCTCGCCAAGGAACTCGGCCTGCGGCTCGGCGACCAGAACGAGCTGACCATCCGCCGCATCCGCCGCGGCAAGGGCTATTCCTTCGTCCGCCCCAACGGCGCCCATATCCGCGACGCCCGCACCATCCGCCGGCTCCACGCCATGGCGGTGCCGCCGGCCTATCGCGAGGTGCGCTACTCGGCCGATCCGAGCTCGCATCTTCAGGCGGTCGGTCGCGATGCCGCGGGCCGGCTGCAATATCGCTATCACGCCGACTGGGAGAAGGTCCGCGAGCACCGCAAGGCGCATCGCCTGGAAAAGCTCGTCGGCGCGCTGCCAAAGATCCGGCGCAAGGTCTCGGCGTTCCTGTCGGGCGACGAGCCGACGCGCGAATTCGCGCTTTCGGCGGTGATCGAGCTGATTGCGCGTACCGCGATCCGTCCCGGCAACGAATCCTATGCCCGCCTCAACGGCACCCGCGGCGCGACCACGATGCTGAAGTCGAACGTCACGCTCGAGGACGATTCTTTCGTGCTGACCTTCAAGGCGAAGGGCGGCAAGGCGGTGCGCAAGGAGTGCGACGCGGCCAAGCTGGTGCGCGCCATCGGCATCCTCAACGGCGTTCCCGGCAAGCGCATGTTCCAGTATCGCGATGCCTACGGCATCGTGCGCGCGGTCAGCACCACGCAGGTGAATGCGTTCCTGCGCGAGATCGCCGGCATCAAGATTTCGCTGAAGGATTTTCGCACGCTGATGGCCTCGGCCGTCGTCGTGGAATCGCTGTCGCGGATCACGCCGGCGACCAGCCAGCGCGGCCGCAAGAAGCAGGTGCTGGATGCGATCCGCGCCGCCGCCGACAAGCTCTCCAATACGCCGGCGATCTGCCGCAAGAGCTACGTGCACGACACCATCGTCACCGCCTTCGAGGACGGCATCCTCGAGCGTTTCGCGGCAACGATGAAGGGCCAGCGCTCGCAGGCCCGGCGCGAGCAGCTGTTGCAGCAGGTGGTCGCGACCGCGGCGGTGTAACCCGCCGCATCGCTACATATTGTCCGAAAGACCCTTGTCCGGACCGGGATCGCGGCCAGCGGCTGCGTTTGTGAGCCGTGCCAGATAATGCGCCCACCCTTTCGCGTGGGCGGCCACCTGTTCCTCGGTCGGCAACCCGCTATGGGTCATGCGCAGCAGCGTGCCGCCGTCGCGTTCGATCAAGTCGATCTCGATCAGGCTCGAGCCGGGCGGCACCTCCTGGCCGCCCTCCCAGCCGAACGTGTAGGCCAGGCGATGCACGGGTACGACCTCGCGGAAGGCGCCGCGGGCGACGCTGGCACGCGGGCCGATGCCTTTGAGCAAATAGAGCCCGCCGGGATGCGGCTCGGTGGTCGCATCCGAGCCCATCCAGCTCAGGATTTTCTCAGGATCGGTCAAATAGGCGAAGACGGTGGCGCGCGGGGCTGCGATCTGCGTCTCGCGTCGCAATACGAACGGCTCGGTCATCGGCGATCATCCCTGGGCAGATACTGGCACATGGCGGCGCCAAAGCAGCCCGTCAAGGATTGCCCGTGACAAACACCGCCGACCTTCGCCATCATCGTCTGATGCAACTTTCTCCGACCCTCGCCTGGCTCGTCGATGCCGCCTCGGATAGTCCCGGCGCCGATCGCCTGCTCGCGGAACTCGGCGCGCATCTGCTTGCCGATGGTGTGCCGCTTGCGGCAGGCAGCCTGACGCTGGAGGTGCCGCACCCGTTGATCGCGAAGCGGACATGGCTGTGGCGGGCGGACAACGGCCGGGTGATCGAGGCGCTTGGCTTTGCGCCCGGCGGGCTCGCGCCCGATTTGCCCAACGATGCCGGCCGCCGCTGGCTGCGCGACATCGCAGGCGGCGAAGTCCATGAAGACGTTGTCGGGCGCGATGGGCCGTTGCTCGGCTGGATCGGGCCGCGTCCGTTCACGGCTGGCGAAATCGAGCAATTGCGCCAGGCCGCGCGCTTTGCCGCGACGCCGCTCGCCGTGCTCGCTGGGCGCGCCACGTTGCGGGCCACGCTGGAGGCCTATCTCGGCAAGCGCAGCGCCGAGCGGGTGCTGGCGGCGCCGCTGCGGCGCGACCTCGGCGAGACCATCCAGGCCGCGCTGCTCTATGCGGATCTGCGCGGCTTCACCACCTTGTCGGAAGCCAGCCTGCCGGCCGATGTCATCGCGGCGCTCGATGCCTGGTTCGATCGCATCGCCGGTGCCGTTCATGCCTTCGGCGGCGAGGTGCTCAAATTCATTGGCGACGGCGTGCTCGCGATCTTTCCTGTGGTCGAGGCGTCACCGCGTCGCGCCTGCGAGGCCGCTCTGCGCGCGGCAGGTGCAGCCGAAGCCGGGATGGCGTATCTCAATGCCGAGCGCGGCGCGCAAGGGTTGCCGCCGCTCGCGTTCGGTGCCGCGCTTCATCTCGGCGAGATGCTCTGGGGCAATATCGGCGCCGCCAATCGGCTCGACTTCACGGCGATCGGTCCCGCCGTCAATCTCGCCAGCCGGCTCGAAGGCCTGTGCAAGCCGCTCGGCCGGACCGTGCTGGTGTCGGGCGCACTCGCCGCCGAGACGGACATGCCCCTGGTCGCGCTCGGGCTGCACAAGCTGCGTGGCATCGCCTCGCCATGCGAGGTGCTCACGCTGCCGGAGACGCACGGACGGACATCGTAACCCGGAGGGCGCAGCTTCTGCAGCCGGTCGTCGCGACCGCGGCGGTCTGAAAATCAGGTCGGCGGCAGCTCGCCGGGATTGCTCTTCGCAGGATCATTGTCTTTCACCTGCCCGCGCAGCCGATCGCGTTCCGACCTGGCGAAATCGTTGTCGGGCGCCAGCGTGACCGCGTTCTCCAGCGCCGTCAGGGCGTCACGCGGCTTGCCCGTGGTCTCGAAGATCACGGCCCGCGCCAGCAGGCCGCGCGGATCTTTCGGGGCGCGCTTGCTGAACTCGTCGAAATCGCGCAGGGCGGCGTCATAGTTCTCCTGAGCCTGTTGGGCCTCGCCGCGCGCCAAATAGTAGTCGGCATTGCCGGCCTGCCGCCTGATCGCTTCGTTCAGGTCGGCGACCGCCTTCGCATAATCTTTCAGCCCCAGGTAAGCAAAGCCCCGATAGTAGTAAGCGACGGCTGCGGTCAGCCAGGCGGTCGAAGGGCTGGCCGTCTTGTTCAGGTCCTGCAGCGCCGCGTCGTACTCTCCGCGAGTCATGTAGATCCAGGCACGGTCGTTGAGCGCCGCGGCGTAATCGGGCTGAATCTTCAGCGCGGCATTGAAGTCGGACATCGCGTTGTCCGGCTCTCTGTCGCGCTGCATGAAGCCCCGCTGGGTGTAGACTGACGCCAGCTTCGCGCCGGATATCTTGCCGCCATTGATCAAATCGGTGCAGGCGGTCTCCGAGGCGGTGCCGCGATTGGCAAAGCAACTCATCATCTCGAGATCGACAGGATTGACCGTCGTTGTCTTGACCGGCGTGGCGGTCGACGTTGCCGCCTTCTGCGCGATCGGCTTGGCCCAAGTACCGGCATTGGTACCGGCGTTGCCCCAGGCACCGGTATTGACCGGCTTGCTGATGAGGATCCAGCCGGTGATCAGCACGGCCATCGCGGCGGGCCATGCGTACCACGACCATCGATACCAGGGATCGATGCTCCACAATGCGCCGTGCAGCGCGACGATGCGGGCCGCGGTCGTCATGTCAGCTGTCCCGGATCGCCGATTGAATGTCGCTGAGCTCGAACTCGGCGACGCTCGCATTGGGGTCTCGCGACGTGCGCAGGGCATGCGCCTCGCGGGTCTTTTCGAGCAGCGTTCGCATCGAGCGCGCGTTGCCCCATTGTGGATCGTCGCGTTGCGAGTCGATCCATGGCGCGAGCGCCGCCTCGAAGCCGATCGGCAGCAGATATTGCTGCTCGGACGCCATGGCGCGGAAGATTTCGCAGAGCTCGATCGCGTCATAGGGCGGGAAGTCGATCGTCTTGGTGAAGCGGCTGGCAAGCCCCGGGTTGCTGGCGATGAACCGGTGCATTTCGGCGGGATAGCCGGCAACGATCACGACCAGGCGATCGCGGTGATCTTCCATGTATTTCAGCAGCGCCTCGATGGCCTCGCGGCCGAAATCACCCTTCCATTCCGCAGCGCTCAGGCTGTAGGCCTCGTCGATGAACAGGACTCCGTCGAGTGCGGAGCGGCAGACGTCGAGCGTCTTCGGCGCGGTCTGGCCGACATAGCTCGCGACGAGCTGGCTGCGATCGGCTTCGATCAGATGGCCTTTGCGCAGCACGCCGAGCGAGCGATAGATGTCGCCGATGGCGCGCGCCACCACGGTCTTGCCGACGCCAGGAGGTCCGGTGAACACCATGTGCCGGCTCGTTGCGAACACCGGCAGGCCCTGCTCGCGCCGCCGACGCTCGACTTCCAGGCTCGCGAGCAACTTGTTGATCTCGGTCTTGACCGAGGCGAGCCCGACCATCATGTCGAGGTCGTCAAGCGCATTGTCTGCGGTGCGCGTCACCATCCGGGTCTCGCCGGTCGCGGAATCGGTCGTCAGCCTGCGGCCGTAGGTGTAGCCGCTTCCGATCGGGACGAAGCCCGATGCCGCGGGGTCGGCTCCGAGGCGGGACGCGATGTAGCCGACGCTGGCCGCGGAGACCATCGTCAGCGCGACGCCGACGAAGCGTAGCGCGGTCATCTCGGAGAAGAGCGAGCCGATCCAGCCGAAAAAGCCGAGCTGCGGATTGAACAGCAGCGCGCTGACCCCTGCCGTCGCCACGCCGATCAGAATGAAGGCGAGAATGAAGCGCGCGTTCAGAAAATTCTGCATTCAAAACTCACTTGGAAATCTCACCTGCACGCAAATCTCACTTGCACGGCGGGCGCGCAGGCCATCGCACCGTGACGGTGCTGGAGCCGCTGACCGGCTCCATCCGTGCCGTCGGATAAAGGGATACGAGCAAACCCTTGGCGTCACCGTCCGCGGTCAGCGGGTCGAGCCCGCCGCTGTCAGGCAGCGGGTTTGGCAGGGCAATTCTCTGCGGCTGATCGGTGACGTGGAAGGAAGGCGAGCGGTACTTGCTGGTGCGAAACGTGACGGTTCCGCCGGCAGGATTGCCCGGCGTCGACACCGTGATGAAGGCGACCGGATAACGGCATTGCCGGCTGTCGGATTGCGCGACCCGCTGGCCATCCGGCGTCAGGGTCGGGATGGCGTCCGCCACCTGCTCCTGCGGCACCAGCGCGATGACGGGTGCGTCGGGCTCCGTGCGCGTCGTCAGGAACCATCCCATGATGGCCCCGATCATTGCCGCGCCAGCCAGCAGCATCGCCAGCATCGATGAAACATTTTGTCGGGGACGGAATGGAAACTCCCCTGTGGGGCCGTTCGTGGACCCTGGCGATTGCTCGCCGCCGTCCCTTTCCTGCATCGCCATGACGCGAGAAGACCCGTTGAACGTCCATTCCTCCGGCCGAATTTAGGAATTCTGTCGGCGGATATCAATGGTTGTGAGGGGATTGTCGCGCTATCACAATGCCGTCACAAGTCGGCCTTCAATCGGAGCGAATTACATCCCGCCCATCTTGCAAACCAGCTTCCATTCCTCGGCCGTCACCGGCTGCACCGAGAGTCGTGAATATTTCACCAGCGCCATGTCGGCGAGTTTTTTCTCGGCCTTGATCGCCGCCATCGTCACCGGTGTCTTCAGGGGCTTGTCGGCCTTGATGTCGACGCAGACGAACTTTTCGGTCTTGTCGGTGGGGTCGGTGTAGGCCTCCTTGATGATCTCCGCGATGCCGACGATCTCCTTGCCCTCGTTGGAATGATAGAAGAACGCCTTGTCGCCCTTCTTCATGTTCACGAGATTGATGCGTGCCGTGTAATTGCGCACGCCGGTCCAGGCCTCGCCCTTGGCGCCCTTCGCGACCTGCTGGTCCCAGGACCACACCGATGGTTCGGATTTCACCAGCCAATAGTTCATCGCAACCTGCCTCATTCCCGGATATGCGCGCCTCTCGTGCCGCGACCATACAGCCACGCGGATGCCTGCGACAAGCGCGGGCATCCGCTATCCATCGCGCGACTTACTCCTTCAGATATCGATCGAAGAATTTTGCGATATCGGTGAATGCCTCCTTCGTCTCCGGCACATTGATGTTGAACTGGTACTGCGCGTGAGACTGGCCTTCATAGACGTTGAGGTCGGCGATCACGCCGGCGCGGCGCAATTTGCGATGGGTGCGAACCGTGTTGCTCAGGAACAGATCGCGCGTGCCCGATGTCAGGATGGTCGGCGGAAAACCTTTGAAGTCGCCGTAGATCGGCGAGATGTAGGGATTCTTCAGATCTGTGCCGTTGGCATAGAGTTTTGCGGCGCGGCCAAGCCAGCCGTCCCAGGTCACCAGCACGTTGTCGACCCACTCGTTGCTGGCATAGGTGTCGCCGATCCTGTCGATATCGGCCCAGGGCGTGCCCGGTGCGATGGCGGCCGGCTTCGGCAGCTTCTCGTCCTTCGCCCGCAGCACCATCGCAAGCGTCATGGCACCGCCCGTCGACGTGCCGAAGATCGCCATCCGGCGGGCATCGTGATCCCTGGTGACTTCCTTCCAGACCGCCATCGCATCGTCCATCGCGGCGGGATAGGGGAAATCGGGCGGCATGCGGTAGTCGACCGAGATCACCTTGAAGCCGCCAAAGCCCGCCATCATGATCGCTTCCGGCAGTGCGGCTTCGCCCGGCCCGAACACATAGCCGCCGCCATGGACATGAACGAGCAGGCGACGCCGGTTTTCGGGCGCGATCCTGTTCGGCGTGACGATGAAGCAATGCACGCCGGCGATCTTGGTCTCCTCGACCTTGACGCCGAGCTTCTCCTTCATCGCGGGGATCCCGGCGATCGCCAGCTTGGCGCGGCGGTCGATCAGCTCCTTCCATTCCGCAGGGGTTTTCGGGTCGGCATTGAAATGCGGCGGAAACGGCGCGCCGATCATGGCCTGCATGTCGGCGCTGACGTCGTTGGAGGGATTGGCGATCGATTTGACGGGTGCGACCCGCTTGCCGTTGTCGGCATTGGCGGCCGCCTCGTTCTTGGCGAGTTCGTTATAGGAGATCGCCGCCTGGGCGTAGGCAGCGACGGGTAATGTCATGGCGGCAAGTGTGGTGATGGCGATCGAAACGATCGCGCGATGCGGTTTGCGCATGCGTTTTCCCCTGGGATCCGTTTCGTTGTTGTTGGACCGGGATCCTGCGGTGTGCCGCCAGGCTAGACCAGCGTGTACAGGCCGTGAAGTGCTACCTGAGATGCCGAGGTCGCCTTACTCCTCGGCCTTGAACGGCCGAGTCAGCAATCCCTCGATCGCGGCGTCGATCGTCAGCTGACCGTTCAGGATGGCAGCGACCGCTTGCGAGACCGGCATGTCGACATTCCCTGCGCCCGCGAGTTCAACTAGCACCGGCGCGGTAAATGCTCCTTCCGCCAGCTTGCCGGCGGGGGCAGCTTCTCCGCGTCCGAGCGCGATACCGAGTGCGAAATTGCGCGACTGCGCGGTCGAGCAACTGAGGAGGAGGTCGCCGAGGCCGGAGAGGCCGGAGAGCGTTTCAGTGCGCGCGCCATAGGCGCGGCCGAGCCGTGCGAGTTCGCTGAAGCCGCGTGTCGTCAAAGCGGCGAGCGCGGAGGCGCCGAGGTTGCGGCCGACCACGATGCCGGCGGCGATCGCGAGCACGTTCTTGGCCGCGCCGCCGATCTCGACGCCGCGGACATCCGTGGTGTGGTAGGGTCGGAAGGTCGCCGAGCCAAGGGCCTGCACCAGGGCGCTCGCCAAGTCCTCGTCCTTTGCCGCCAGCGTCACTGCCGTCGGCAGGCCGCGCGCGACGTCGTCGGCAAAACTGGGGCCCGACAGGATTGCTGGCTGCGCATGCGGTGCGGCCTCCGCAATCACGTCGGTCATGAATTTGTGGGTGCCGTGCTCGATGCCCTTGGCACAGGCGATGATCGGCACCGGCTTCGTGACGTGCGAGGCCAGCATGTTGACCGCGCCGCGCAAATGCTGCGCCGGCGTCGCGATCAGCAGCATGTCCGCGCGCGCCGCCAGGGCGAGCTCGCTCGTCACCACGATCTCGGGCGCCAGTTGCACGCCCGGCAGTCGCGGATTGTTGCGGGTCGATGCGATCCGCGCGGCGTGTTCCGCGTTGCGCGCCCACAATGTCACGTTCCGCCCCGCACGTGCGGCCACCGCCGCCAGCGCCGTACCCCAGGCACCCGCGCCGATCACCGCGACGGACTGGAACGCGGTCATTGCTAGTATCCCGCCCGCGTCTTGCCGTAGCCTGCGGGCGCGGTGGCGTTGGCGTCGAGCAGCCAGCGCGCGCGCGGCTGTGCCTCCATCGTATCGGTGATGCCGAGCGCCAGGCGTTCGGCGCCGGCCCAGGCGATCATCGCGCCATTGTCGGTGCAGAGTGCGGGCGGCGGCATGATCAGCTGCGTCTGCGCTTCGCTGGCGACGTCAAACAGTGCACCGCGGATCGCCTGATTGGCGGCGACACCGCCGGCCGCGACCAGCGCGCGCGGCGCGCCGAATTGGTCGCGAAACAGCCGGAGACCGACCCGCAGCCGGTCGGCCGTGGAATCCAGCACAGCGGCCTGAAAGCTCGCGCAGAGATCGTTGACGTCCTGCGGCGTGATCTCAGCCAGCCGGCTCGCTTCGGTGCGGACGGCCGTCTTCAGTCCTGACAGGGAGAAGTTGGCATCGGGACGTCCCTGCATCGGCCGCGGGAAAGCAAAGCGCCCCGCATCGCCGTTCGCCGCCGCGCGTTCGACCTGCGGACCGCCCGGATAGGGCAGGCCCAGCATCTTCGCGACCTTGTCGAAGGCCTCACCGATCGCGTCATCGACGGTGGTGCCAAGCCGCACATACTGACCGACGCCAGTGACAGCGACGATCTGGGTGTGGCCACCGGAGGCGAGGAACAGACAATAAGGAAATTCGATCGCATCGGTCAGGCGCGGCGTCAGTGCATGCGCCTCGAGATGGTTGACCGCAACCAGAGGCGTGTCGTGCACCATCGCGATCGCCTTCGCGGTGGTGAGCCCGACGATGACGCCACCGATCAAGCCCGGTCCCGCAGCGGCCGCGACGCCGTCGAGCTGGGCGTAGTCGATGCCGGCCTCGTGCATGGCACGGTCGATGATGCCGTCGAGCACGTCGACATGGGCGCGCGCCGCGATCTCCGGCACGACGCCGCCGAAGCGGGCATGCTCCTCGACCTGCGACCGCACGATATTGGACAGGATCCTGCCGCTCCCGTCAGGCGCGCGCTCGATCACGGCCGCGGCGGTCTCGTCGCAGGTGGTCTCGATGCCCAGTACCAGCATTGGCGAATTGTTATCCAATTTGCGCCCTTGCGCTCATCCGTAAAGCAGAGTTCTGGTAACGCGGTAGCATTCCGGGGTCGGCTTGCGCAATCGTCACGCGCAGCCATCCCTCGAATGCGTCACCGCCACGTGGTCCGGGAACACAAGCGATGTCCATTCTTGTCACACGGCCGCATCCCGACAATGAGGCGACGGCGGAAAATTTGCGCGTGCGGGGACATGTGGTGCTGCTTGCGCCAGTGCTCAAGTTCGAGCCGGTGGCTTTCCATGACGAGAGTGAGGCGGGCTACAGCGCCATCATCGTGACGTCGGCCAATGCGATCCGCGCCGTCGCGCCGCAATTGCGGGACCTCGGCCTCGTGGAGCTGCCGCTGTTCGCGGTGGGTGAGCACACGGCTGCGGTGGCGCGCGAAGTCGGCTTTGCGGATGTGATCGTCGCCGGCGGCGACGCCGCGTCCTTGCGCGACAAGGTGATGCAGAGCGCGCGCGACAAGGTGCTGAAGAAAAAGAGTACGCTGCTCTATCTTGCGGGCGCCGACCTGTCGCGGGATCTCGGCGGCGAGCTCGGCGCGGAGGGGTTTAGCGTGGTCACTCAGACGACCTACCGTATGGCCCCGGTCAAGCTTCTGCCGCGCGACGTCTGCGACGGCTTTGCCGCGCATGGTATCGAGGCGGTGCTGCATTACTCCCGGCGCAGCGCGCGGGCCTTCCTGGACGCGGCCCGGGACGAAGGCGTCGAAATCTCGGCACTGGCGATCCCGCAATGCTGCCTGTCCGAGACGGTCGCCAGCGTGCTGCGTGATGCCGGGGCATCGCAGGTCCTGGTGGCCGCGACCCCGGACGAAAATGCCCTGTTTGACGCCTTGGAGCGTGCTTTGCGGACCCGTTTGGCGTAAGAGGACGGGCCGAATCCGAGGCAATCGGGCTCGTCTCTGGTATGAAAGTGTGAGGAACCGTCACGATGGCCGACGACAAGCCGGAAGACGCAGGCAAGCGTGAAAACGTAGGACTCGCCCCCGAGTCCGGCCGTGCCAAGCGCACCCCGCCCACCATCGACCTCGAGGCGACCGAAGTCTCCACCCAGCCGCAGGATGTGGCGGCTGAGCCGGAGGCGCAGCCATCGGCCGAACAGGCAAATGCCGCGCAGACCGCTGCCGAAGACGCAGAAGTCGAGACGGCCAAGGTCGACACGGCCAAGGTTGAGACAGCCAAGACCGAGCCGGAGCCTGGCGAGGCGCAGGCTGCCGTTGCATCGAGCGCCATTTCGCCCTGGATCATCGCGCCATTTTCCGGCGCCGCCGCAGCCGCGGTCGTGATCGCGGTCGGTTGGGCATTGGGCTGGCCCGCGGTGCAAGCGCCGCCGGCCGCGCCGCAAGTGACCAGTGCCACGGTCGATGCGCTGAGCGGTCGCGTCGCCGCAGTCGAAGCCAAGGCGGGCAAGCCCGCCGCCGATCCGGCCATCGTCGCGCGGCTCGACGCGCTGGAGAAATCCGTCGGCACCCTGCGCGGCGACATCGCCGGCTTGCGCGCGCAATCCGACAAGACCGCGAGCGCATTGAACGATGCGAAATCCGCGCCGCGCGATGCAGCAGCCTCGTCCGGCCTCGCCGCCCTCGACGACCGCATCTCCCAGCTCGAGCGCGCCAGCACCACCGCACGCGCCGAGCTCGCGCAGCAGGGCGAAAAGATCGCCGACGCCAAAGCGGCGGACGACAGGCCGTTGCGCTACGTGATCGCCGCCACCCTGCTCGATGTCGCCGTCCGCCACAACGATCCCTATGAGGCACAGCTCACGGCTGCGCGGTCGTTCGCCGCCAAGCCCGAACTGCTGAAGTCGCTCGATGCGTTTGCGGCGTCGGGCATTCCGACGCCGGTCGCGCTGACCCGCGAGCTCCTCAACATCGTGCCGAAATTGGCGCCGCCGCCGGAGACGCCGAGCAGCAATGCCGGCATCGTCGAGCGCCTTCAGGCGGGCGCGTCGAAGCTCGTCCGTATCGAGCGCACCGACGGGGTCGGCAACGACCGCGGCGCCATCGTCGCGCGGATCACGGCCGCAGCGCTGCGCAACGATTTCGTCGAAGCGCGGCGCGAGCTGAAGACGCTGCCGGATGCCGATCGCGCGCCTGCGCAAGCCTGGCTCGACAAGGCCGACGCGCGCGATGCCGCGCTCGCGGCCTCCCGCAAATTCGCCGACGACGCTCTCGCTGGTCTCGCCAAGCCCGCTCAATAAGATTCGCGCAACAATCCGCGCGTATAGGAACAGTCATGCTTCGCATCGTCTTCTTCCTTGTTCTGATTGCGCTCGCAGGCGCAGGCGCGGCCTGGGTTGCCGATCAGCCCGGCGATGTCGTGCTGACCTGGGGCGGTTTCCGGGCCTCGCCGAGCATTCCGGTGTTCGTGCTCTGCCTCGGCATATTCGCCGTCCTGATCGTCTTGCTCTGGAGCATCGTGACGATGATCTGGCGCACGCCGGGGCGCATGCGCCGCCGCCGGCACGAGAAGCGTCACGCCCGTGGCCGCCACGCCATCACCCACGGCCTGCTCGCGATCGGTCATGGCGACACCGCGCTGGCTCGCCGTCACGCCGACGCGGCGCGGCGGCACGCGCCGAACGATCCGCTCGCGCTTCTCCTGCACGCGCAATCGGCCCAGCTCGACGGTAACCGCGACGAGGCCCAGCGCGCCTTCCGCGCCATGGCCGAGCGCGAGGATACGCGGCTGCTCGGCCTGCGCGGCCTGTTCATCGAGGCGCAGCGCGCCGACGATGCGGTCGGCGCCGTGATGATCGCGGAGGAGGCGATCAAGCTGTCGCCGTCCTCGACCTGGGCCTCGCACGCGGTGCTCGGCTTCCGCTGTGCGCGCGGCGACTGGAGCGGCGCGCTCGCGATCCTGGATTCGAATCTGTCCGCCGGCCTGATCGACAAGCAGGGCTATCGCCGGCAGCGCGGCGTGCTGCTGACGGCGCGCGCACTGGAGTTGGAGACGATGGACCGCGATGTCGCGCGCGAGAGCGTGATGGAAGCCGTCAAGCTCGCGCCGACCCTGGTGCCGGCCGCCGTGCTCGCCGCGAAATTCGAGAGCGAGGCGCACCAGGTGCGCCGCGCCATGAAGCTGGTCGAGGCGGCCTGGCTCGCCAATCCGCATCCCGACCTTGCCGATGCCTATGCGCATGTGAAGCTCGGCGATGCCGCGCGGCAGCGCCTGCAGCGGGTCGAGACGCTTGCGGCGAAAACGCCCGCCGACAAGGCCGGGCATGTCGAGGGACAGCTTGCGATCGCGCGTGCCGCGATCGATGCGACCGAGTTCGCCCGTGCGCGCGAGGTGCTGGCGCCTTACGTCAACGATCCGACCCAGCGCGTGGCGCTGCTGATGGCCGAGCTCGAACGCACCGAGCATGGTGACGGCGGCCGTGCCCGTGCCTGGACCTTGCGCGCGGTGCGCGCCCGTCACGACCCGGCCTGGACCGCGGATGGCTATGTCAGCGACCGCTGGCGTCCGGTCTCCCCGGTCACCGGCCGGCTCGATGCCTTCCAGTGGCAGACGCCGGTGGCGAGCCTGCCGTCCGACAAGGGCACCACGATCGAGTCCTCGGCCTTCGAGGAAGCCATGCTCGCCGCCCCGCCCCCGAAGCGGGTGACGGTGGTTAGCGAGGCGCCGGTGGAACCGGCCGTGATCGCAGAGGTCCCAGCCCCAGCCCCTGCCCCTGCTCCGGCCGCGCAGGACAACGCGCCCCCGGCGGCGACGGAAGAACCGGTGGTAGCACCCGCCGAGCCGATCAAGCCGGCCCCTGAGGCCGCCGAATCATCGCCGGTTGCGGCAACCCCGGTGTTCCGGACCCGTGCGGACCTCGGCAAGCCCACCCAGGCACCGATCCAGGCCGTCATCCCGATCGTCCGCGCGCCGGATGATCCCGGCATCGATGACGACGGCCCCAGCGATGAATTTACGGAACAAATCGGCACGCCCAGGGACCATGCGAAGGCCCAGGCCGGCGGTTGGCGCGGATTCTGGTCCCGTTGGGGCGCGTGAGGCCTATTTCGCCTGCCGCTTGTCCTTGCCAATTCGGGCCATGCCCGATATCAGGGGCGCGTGTATCGGGGCCGGCATCGCCCGGGCCCCGCAGGGTTCGCCGCAATAGCTCAGCTGGTAGAGCACGTCATTCGTAATGACGGGGTCGGGGGTTCGAGTCCCTCTTGCGGCACCATTTTCCGTTTTTCGACGCGGCATCTTCCACGCCCATGATCGGCGGTCGCTCGCGCGCCTGTTGCGCCGCGAGGAATTGATCATTTGCGCTGTGATGGTCGTGCCGCCTTGGGAGGATTTTCCTTCCGGCGTTTCGTATAAGCGCGCCGCGCTCGCTCGCGATTTCCGCACACCTCGCTCGAGCACCACAGCCGGGTGCGGTTCGGGCTCTCATCGACATAGAACCAGCCACAGCCGGCCGCTTGGCAGCAACCAATTCGTCCCGCGTCTGTCGACGTCAGAACGGCGCTCAAAGACCACAGCAACGGCCAAAGTGGTTCGCGGACATCACGCCCCGGAAGGTCGTGCAAGAACACTCCGCCGCGGTCAACAAGACCCGGCTGAGGCGGCGCTTGCGAGAGAAGCTCGTTCACGAGACCTAAGTCTGGCTGCCTATTGCCGCGCAGGGCGTCACAAATCTTCCAGATATCCTGACGCAAGGACACCAGTTCTGCCAGTGCCGCCGCCCCGGCGGATGGCTCCCGCTTGTCGGCCGAAATCAAACCCTCGACCGCCGACGCCGACATGATTCCGCGACGCGCGCACCATCCGAGGAACGCGGCGTAATCGGGTATCAGCTCCTGCGGGTCGTCAGATGTTCGCCAGTCAAGCGTGTTCCCGAAATCCAGGCAAACGCGCCCGCCAAAAAACTGCGTTGCTGCTCGGAGGGGATCCCTTGACATGGCTGCTGCGGTCGTGGCTTATCTAATGCCCATGGCCATTATAAACGAAGCCATCCCAGCGGCAAAGGCCCGCTGCTCGCGCGCCGGGTTCAGGCGTGGTTTCGTCAAGGCGTTGCCGTTCCTTCTCAGCAACGGTCTCGCGGGCGTGGTCATGGGTGTCGCCTATCGCGGTGTTGGACTGGGCTTTGTTCCAGCGGTGCTGTTCAGCGTCGTTGTCTACTCCGCCACAGCGCAGGCCGTCACGCTCGGAATGTGGGCTGCGGCCCCACCAATCATACCCATGGTCATCGCGTGCGTGGCGACCAACGCACGCTATCTGGTCATGGGGGCCCACCTCCATCAACTCTTCGGCAGGCTTCGCAAGCGTATCACGCTTCCGATCCTGTTCTTCTTGGCGGATGCGTCATGGCTGATGACGACCGCCGACGCGGAACGCAATGATGCCGATGCTGGCTATCTCCTGGGCGCGAGCGCACCGATGGCAATCGGTTGGGTGGGCGGAACAGCTTTAGGCTACGGCTTGCCTCTGCAACCTGACGGTCCACTCGCGATTGCCGCCGCGCTGTTGCCAGCCGCTTTCATCGCCACGCTGCTTCCAAGCCAGTGGCGTGGCAAGCGCTCTATACTTCCCTGGCTTTTGGCTGCCATCACCGCAGTCCTCGTCAGTCGCTTCATGGCGCCGAACTGGGCCATGCTCATCGGTGGCGCGGTCGGAACAGGATTCAGCATGTTGCGGGGGGATCATGCTTGATTGGCGAACTCTTGCGGCAATCGGCGTGCTCGGCCTCGTCAGTTACGTCATGCGGTCAGGTGGGTTTCTCGCCGCCGGGCTGATGCGCGAAGACAGGACGCTCGTGACATTCTTCCGACTGGCGCCGGGCAACCTTTTCGTCGCTTTCGTCGCGGCGGCCTGCCTCGAGGGCGGTTTTCCAAGCATCCTCGGCTGCGCCAGCGCATTCGGCGTGATGGCGGTGACCCAAAAAGAATGGGCGGCTCTGGCTGCAGGCTTTGCCACTGCCACGCTCGTCGCAATTTTTCATTCGAAGTAATTCTGCTGCGCCTCGCGGCCGACAGCCCCATCGGCGCGGATGCTGAGCTCGGCTTAAGGCGCAGGTCGGCCAGCGTGATTTCCATCACATAACCTCGCGCAGGCCTCCCGTACTGTCCCGGTCACGCAAACACGGGGAGATGTCACATGCGCAAGATCATTCTGGTTGCCGCCATGGTTCTGGTCTCTGCATCGGCTCAGGCAGGTGACCGCAGCCTGTCGCTGTCTGCGGTCACAGCCGCGCCACAAGCCACCACGACCACGCAAATCAGCGAAGTCGCCTCGGCGGTCGAAGCGCCGAAATATGTCGACCGCCCGCCGGCGATCCCGGCGGCGGAGCCCGCCGTGGCGACGGCTCCCGCCGCGACCACGACGACGGCCTCGGCGCCGCTCACGACGAGCAACCCTGCACCGAAGGCGAAGACGACGGCGAAGGCCGAAAAGCCCCGGCACAAGCGGTGGACCGAAGGGCGCATCATCGCCGAGCTGCATCGCCACGGCATCTATTGGTAATCAGCGCGAAGCTCTCGAAATAAAATGGCCGGGCTGAGCCCGGCCATCATGCTTATTGAGACCCGACGCGCCTAGCGCTGCGAGACCGTCTGCACCACGCTCGACACCGGGCGCGCGTTCGTCGCATTGGTCGCCGGCACCTTCAATTCCTTGAGCACGGCTTCGTCATACTCGGGCAGCGAGTCGAACGTCGTCTTCGCCTTGATCTGCACGACCTTGTAGCCGCCGGCCTTGAGACGGGCGAGCAGCGTCGGCAGCGCTTCGCCGGTGCGCTTCTGGAAGTCGTGCATCAGGATGATGCCCTTGCCGAGCTTGTCGAGCTTGGTCATCACGTTGCTGATGATCTTGTCCGGCGTGCTCTCCTTGCGGAAGTCGAAGGAGTCGAGGTCGGTCGAGAAAATCCCGACGTTGCGGCTGCCGAGATAGCTCACCAGCGCCGGATTCTGCTGAAGCTGCGGGAAGCGGAAGAACGGCGACGGGTTGGTGCCGAGCGCCCATTTCACCGCGCTGAAGCCCTTCTCGATCTCGTCCTTGGCCTGCTGCTCCGTCATCTTCTTGCCGTTGAGATTGAGGTGCGACCAGGTGTGCGTGCCCACCGTGTGGCCCTGGGCCAGAACCTGGCGCAGGATCTCCGGATGCCAGGTGGCGTGCTTGCCGACCGAGAAGAACAGGCCCTTGGTGCATTCATCGGCCAGGGCCTTCAGCACGGCCGGCGTGTTGTGCGGCCAGGGACTGTCGTCGAAGGTCAGCACGACCTCCTTGTCGGCCAGGAAATCGAACTGCTTGTACTGCTCGAAGCCGAAGCCCGGACCTCCGGTCGTGTCGATCTCGACCACGCGCGCGACGCCCAAGGCATTCGGATTGGTGCAGGTCGTCGTCTGCTGAACCGGCGCCACGGCCGGTGCCGGCGCAGGTGCGGACGCTGCGGCAGGAGCGGCGGGCTTGCCCGCGAGTGCCGCCGTGGTCTCGACGTCATCCTTGGCGGCGAGCTTGGCCTGTGCCGGGAGCGGATCGGCGGCACGGGCAGCTGTTGTCTTGGGAGCGCCCTGGTCGGCGCGAGAGGAATAAAAATACCAACCCCCGGCGATCACGACCGCCGCAAGGACACTGGCCAGCATCAGGCCCAACGCATTACGCATCGTTACTCTTTCCAAATACGCAACCAAACCGGCGGAATTTCCCGCGCGCCCGGTCATTAATGCGAAGGAACAGTTAACGTGACACCAACACGACAGCGGTTGCGGAGGAATTTCAGGCCGGTGCGCCAAAGTGACCGACCTCACGGAGAGCAGGCCGCCCGTGACGGTCATCACAGTGGAAAGGATTTTCCGGGAGCATGGTCATTCCCATCAACAACGGGCCCGCGTCCCGCGGTGCCAATGGGAGCTTCAAATGACCACCTCTCTGAACACCAAGTCCTTGACCGCCAAGATCCGCGACACCAGCCTGGCTCTGGGCTTTGCCGCCATCGTCTCGATCATCTCGACCACCTCGAGCTTCGCCTTCTCGGCCGAAGCGCAGCAGATGTGCACCGGCGATGCCTTCCGCCTGTGCTCGTCGGAGATCCCCAACATCCCGAAGATCACCGCGTGCATGATGAAGCATCGTTCGGATCTGAGCTCCGGTTGCCGCGCGGTGATGGACAAGGACCTCGCCAAGGGCGCCTCACGCAAGGTCGCTGACGCCCAGGACGGTCAGTAAGCGCGCAACGATCGCGTCGTTGCGTTAGTCAGCTCCCCTCGCGATGCGCCCCGGCGTCAAGCCGGGGCCACGCGGCGGCGCCAATCAGCCTGCAACGTCGGCCTGCCAATAAAGCCGTTGCGGCTAGGGGATCGTCGCACTAGCTTCGCCCGCATATCTACCGGCTACGAGGCATTACGCGATGACCAGATTTCTTTTCATTGTTTCTTTGGTTCTGTGCGCATCCGGCGCCTCGGCGCAGCAGCAGCCCGGCCACGACGCCTGCGCGCGCGACGTCACGCGTCATTGCCGCGCCGTGATGAACAATGGCGATAGCGCCGTGCTCGCCTGCCTGAAGCAGAACCGCACCAAGCTGAGCAAGGCCTGCGACAAGGTGCTGACGGATCACGGGCAGTAAGGCCTACGTGCTGCTTCCTGCCGCGGTCGCGACCACCGGCAGCACCTCGGCACTGGCGCGGTCCGGCGTTTCTTCCTTCCAGCGCACCGAACCGAACGGCCGCTCCAGCATGCGGCGGATCCGCACCGGATCGGGACCGATGTGGAAATCGATCGCTTGCTGATGCAGCGCGCGTTCGGACTGGGTCGAACGGTTGCGCTGGCGCAGATAATCGAACCAGGTCGGGCAGTGATAACGCTCGGTCCACAATTCCGGATCGGCGATGTCGCGCGCGATCGACCAGCCATAGGCGCCGTTGCGCTGCCGCGACAGCTGCACGT
The DNA here is from genome assembly GCF_024199945.1 of Bradyrhizobium sp. CCGUVB4N. Classification (GTDB taxonomy): domain Bacteria; phylum Pseudomonadota; class Alphaproteobacteria; order Rhizobiales; family Xanthobacteraceae; genus Bradyrhizobium. Next base: position 314,710 of record NZ_JANADP010000001.1, read on the forward strand.
CCTGCATCACGTTGTGGAAGCCGCGGGCGTTCTCCTGGGCGACGCGATATTCGATCTCCACCACCAGCGGACCGCTGCGCCCGGTCAGTGACAGCTTGACCTCGGGATCGGCCAGCACATCCGCGTCTTCGTTGCGGGCGCCGACGCGAGGCATCGTCAGCCAGACGCCGAGCAAGGGCGAGACCAGCATCAGGCCCGCCGCGGTCAGCAGCGCAACCTCGACGCCGGCATAGTCGGTGAGATGACCCCAGCCCCACGCGCCGATTGCGATACCGCCGGAGATCGAGGCCTGGAACGCGGCGAGCGAGCGTCCCGCGACCCAGCGCGGCGCCGAAAGCTGCACGCCGATGTTGAACAGCGCCACCGCGGCCATCCAGACCGCGCCGGCCAGCACCAGCGCGGCCGCGGTCAGCACCGGCTCGCTGCTCAAGGCAATCGCCGCCATCGCGAACGCCATCGAGATCGTGCAGGCGCGGATCGCCGCCTCGCCGCTCATGCGCTTGCGCAATTCGTGGATGTTGAGCGCGCCGACCACCGCGCCCATGCCGAAGGCGCCGAGCATGATGCCGTAGGTCTGCGCGCCGCCATGCAGGAGGTCGCGGGCCACCAGCGGCATCAGCGCCATGATGGCGCCGCCGATCAGGCCCATCACCAGCGTGCGCAGCAGCACGATCTTGATCGGCGGCGAGTTGGTGATGTAGCGGAAGCCCGACACCATGGCACGATTGAGCTTCTCCCGCGGCAGTCGCGAGGGTTCGACCACGCGCCGCCAGAGCAGCAGCACCACCAGGAGCGGCAGATAGAGGATCGCGTTGCAGGCAAAGGCCGCAACCGCGCCGAGCGAGGCGACGATGACGCCGCCCACCGCGGGACCGAAGCTGCGCGCGATGTTGTAGCTGATGCCGTTCAGCGCGACCGCCGACGGCAGGGCTTCGGGCGGCACCTGTTCGCTGACCGAGGATTGCCAGGCCGGTCCGAACAGCGCATTGCCGCTGCCGACGACGAAGCAGAAGGCCAGCAGCGCTTCCGGGGTGATGAGCTTGAGCCCGGCCAGGATGGTGAGGGCGGATGCGCCGGTCAGCGCGATCATGAGCGAGACCAGCGTCACGATGCGGCGGTCATACATGTCGGCGATGGCGCCCGCCGGCATCGAGATCAGCATGATCGGGAGCATCAGGGCGGTCTGCACCAGCGCCACCTTGTCGGCGGAAGCCGCCATCTGCGTCATCGCCCAGGCCGCACCCACGCCCTGGATCAGGAGGCCGAGATTGGAGAGCAGGCTCGCGAGCCAGATGCGCCGGAAAATCGTGTACCGCAGGGGTGCGGTGATGCCGTCGGCGGACTGTCTCTGGCGGTTCGTCTGCTCGGTCATATCCTCTTCCAAGTCGTCTGGCAGAAATGGCTTCGATGATTCCGGCGTCGTCAGTGATGCCTGCGAAAGTCCTTCGCTGTCCAGTGGTTAGGCCGCTATAAGCAGTGCAAAGACGGGTTTTGCCGGGGAGGAGAAGATGATGCTGTCACGACGGACGATCCTGCAGGGTGCAGGTGGCCTGGCTTTCGCGGTTGCGAACTTTCGCAGCGATGCGCTGGCGCAAACATCGTCCGCGGCCAAAGATCCCGGCAGCAACCCTGAGGTGCCGCCGATCCTGTTCGTTCACGGCAATGGCGACTACGATGCGCTGTGGATGACGACGCTGTGGCGGATGGAATGCAACGGCATCGCGCGCGACCGGATGATGGCGATCAATTTCACCAATCCCACCGCGCGCGCCGACGATACGGTCGAGCAGGCCAACCGCTCCTCCACCGAGGATCAGCGCCGCGAGCTGGCGGCCGCCATCGCCGAGCTGAAGCGCCGCACCGGCGCGGCGCGTGTGGCGCTGGTCGGTAATTCGCGCGGCGGCAATTCCATCCGCAACGTCATCAAGAACGGCGGCGGTGGCGATGTCAGCCACGCGGTCCTGTGCGGCACGCCCAATCACGGCGTGTTTGCGCTCGATGATCTCCTCGGCAACGAGTTCAACGGACGCGGCCCCTTCCTGAGTGGCCTGAACGGCGGCGACAGCGAGGTGACGCCCGGCACGGCTTTCCTCACCCTGCGCAGCGACGGCATGGACAAATATGCGCAACCCGATGGCCGCTTCATGGGCAAGCCGGGCGTGCCGACCAATGTCACCGCCGAGGGACCGGAGCTGAAGGGCGCGACCAATCTCGTGCTCGGCACGATCGACCATCGCGAGACGGCGTATCACCCGCGCGCCTTCCGCGAGATCTACAAGTTCATCGCCGGCCGTGAGCCTGCACGCATCGCGATCACGCCGGAGCACACCGTCCAGCTCAGCGGACTGGTCACGGGCGCGGTGGACGGCGTGCCGACCAATCGCCCGGTCGCCGGGGCGGTGGTGGAGGTCAACTATGTCGACCGCGAGAGCGGCGAGCGCAGGGGCGTGGTGCATCGCTCGACGACGGGCGCCAACGGCCGCTGGGGGGTGGCCTCGGTCGATTCCACGTCGCCGCTCGAGATCGTCCTGACGTCGCCGGACGCCCCGATCACGCACTTCTACCGTTCGCCGTTCCCGCGCTCTTCCGACGTCGTGCATTTGCGCGCCGCGCGCCCGTTCCTTCCCGCGGACAAGGATGCCGGAGCGGTCGTGATCATGTCGCGCCCGCGCGGCTATTTCGGCCTGCCGCGCGATACCGTCCTGTTCGACGGCAAGGAGCCCGCCGACGTCCATCCGGGCGTGCCCACGGATGCGACAGCGACCTTGCGCCTTCCGGCCAGCGATGGCCGGCGTAACATCGTGGCCCAGTTCAACGAAGAACGAATTGTGGCCCGCGCCTGGCCGGCCGCCGAGAACAGGATTGCGGTTGCCGAGATGACTTATTAGCTAATTGCCTGCGTCGTATCTGCGGGAGAGAGCCATGAACATCGCCAGCGTGCGTCGGCCCATCATCCCCCCGACACCGCCGCGCGCGCCGGACAATCTGTCGTTCTTCGGCCGGCTGGCGGTGATCCGGCAGAACATGATCGCGACCTGGGGGCAGCGCGCCTATGAGGAAGAGATCATCCAGGGCCGCTTCTTCCTGCACAAGAGCTTCATCCTGAACCAGCCGGATGCGATCCGGCACGTTCTGCTCAGCAACTACCAGAACTACACGCGAACGCCGGCCGGCATCCGCATGCTGCGTCCGGTGCTCGGCGAGGGTCTCCTGCTCGCCGAAGGCCACGCCTGGACATTTCAACGGCGCACGCTGTCGCCGGCGTTCACGCCGCGCGCCACCGCCAATCTCGTCCCGCACATGACGGCGGTGCTCGACGAGACCATCGCGAAGCTGGATGTTCGTACCAATGAGCCGATTGATCTGCGCGAGGTCATGCAGCGCATGACGCTGGAGATTGCCGGACGCACGATGTTTTCGTTCGGCATGGACCGGCACGGTCCGACCTTGCGCAACTTCGTCATGGAATATGCCGAGCGGCTCGGGCGGGCCTACTTCCTCGACATGGTGCTGCCGGTCTCCTGGCCGACGCCGATGGATCGGGCTCGCGCCCGTTTCCGCACGCGCTGGACCGAATTCGTCGCGATGCTGATCGCCGAGCGGCGCGCGGCAGGCAAGCAGGACGGCGCGCCGCCACGCGATCTGTTCGATCTCATGGACGAGGCGCGCGACCCTGAAACGGGCAAGGGCTTTTCCGATGCGCAACTCGTCGACGAGGTCGCGACCATGATCCTGGCGGGTCATGAGACGACCGCGACCGCGTTGTTCTGGGCGCTCTATCTGCTGGCGCTCGATCCGGATACGCAGGAGGAGGTCGCCTCCGAGACCCGCGGCGAGCATCTCGACAGCATGGCCGATATCGACCGGCAAAAATTCACCCGCGCCGTGGTCGACGAGACCATGCGGCTCTATCCGCCGGCGTTCCTTGTCGCCCGCGCCGCGCGCGACAAAGACGTTGTGGCCGGCGCCGGGGTCAGCAAGGGCGACATCATCATGATCGCGCCATGGCTGCTGCACCGGCACGAGAAGCTGTGGGATCAGCCCAACGCGTTCATTCCCAAACGGTTCATGACGAAAGAGGCGCCCGATCGCTTCGCCTATCTGCCGTTCGGCGCGGGTCCGCGCGTCTGCATCGGCGCGCCCTTCGCGCAAGCCGAGTCCGTGCTGGCGCTGGCCCGGCTGATCGGCGCGTTCCGCGTCGAACTGGCGGATGCGACACCGGTCATTCCGTGTGGCGTCGTGACGACCCAACCTGACCACTCACCCCTGTTCCGCATCACGCGCCGGTGACAGGTTCTGGCCCTCGGCGTGATCCACCCCAAATAGAGTTGCGTCATGAGCGACATCCAGGCCCAGCTATCCGTTCTGAAGCAGACCGCCGACGCAAAGGTGGTCGATGCGATTGCGCGCCTCATCAAGGATGGTGAGGATCACGAGCTCAACCGCGTCAATGTGCTCGACTTCGCCACGCAGCACGGCGTCGATGAAGAGCACGCGATCTCCACCTTCCTGCATTCGGCGCGGCTCGGGTTGTTCGATCTCGGCTGGAACGTGCTGTGCCCCGGCTGCGGCGGCGTGCTTGGCGCCCATACGACGCTGAAGGCGCTCAAGCCGGACGATTATCACTGCGCGCTCTGCGCCTGCGGCTACAAGGCCTCGGTCGACGATCAGGTCGAGGTTTCCTTCACCGTGAATCCGCGCGTCCGGCGGATCGCCGCGCACGATCCCGATACGCTTCCGGTGTGGGAGTATTTCAAGCAGGTGTTCTGGAGCTCCGGTGTCGACTTCAACAAGGAATCGTTTGCGACACTGGCCAACGAGGTGACGCTGGATACGATGGAGCTGCCGGCCGGGGAGAAGGCGACGATGTCGCTGCAACTCCCGAACGACTTCATCATCATCTTCGAGCCGGTGACCCACGCCGCCCAGTTCATCGACGTCCAGGGCGAGCCGACCAAGGACCGCCAGCAGCTCTCGATCATGTACAACAAGGTGCAGGCGCCGACGGGAACCACGACGATGCGGCCGGGGCCGCTGCGGCTGTCGTTGGAAAACCAGGCCGGCGTGCGCGTGCTACCGTCGGTGTTCATCGCGGCCGAGGCGCTCCATCATCTGATCGGCCAGCGCAAGCCGTTCCTCACCGCCAAGCGCATGCTGTCGAACCAGACGTTTCGCGATGTCTTCAAGGCCGACAATCTCAGTCTCGACCAGCGGCTCCAGATCACCTCGCTGACCTTCCTGTTCACCGACCTGAAGGGCTCGACCGCGCTCTACGAACGCGTCGGCGATCTCGCCGCCTTCGATCTCGTGCGTGCGCATTTCCACGCGCTGCTCGAGATCATCTCGTCCGAGAAGGGTGCGGTGGTGAAGACGATCGGCGATGCCGTGATGGCCACCTTCGTCCGTCCCGAGCATGCCATCGTCGCGGGCCTGCGGATGCGGGCGGCGATGGATGAGCTCAACAAGCAGCGCGGCACCGATGATCTCATCGTCAAGATCGGCATCCATGAGGGCCCCTGCCTCGCGGTGATGCTCAACGAGCGGCAGGATTATTTCGGCCAGACCGTCAACATCGCCGCGCGTGTGCAGAGCCTGTCGACCGCGCAGGAGATCCATATCACCGGCCCAGTGCTGGATGCGCCGGCGGTCGCCGAGGTTCTGCAGCAGCGCGCCATCAAGCCGATCCAGAAGCAGGCGGCGCTGCGCGGCATCGCCGACAAGATGGTGGTGTACGAGATACCGTAGTTGGTCGTCCCGGCGAAGGCCGGGACCCATACCGCGTGATTTCTGAAATGGGCAGGATGGTCGTTGCCAGAGCCTTCGCCACACAGTGGCCTGTGGTTATGGATCCCGGCCTTCGCCGGAATACCGTCATCCAGATTGCCGAAACGTAATCAGCGCGCGGCACTGACGCACGTTGCGCCGGTTGGGTTTCCGCTCATATAAGGCTGGTAGCGGCCTCGCCGCCTCATCGATTTCGGTAGGATCTTATGCTCGACGGCCTGCGCCAGTTCATCGCCGACATTGTTGCACCTCACGCCCAGGACCGCGCCTTCGGCGACAGCGATTATCGGCTGGCGGCCACCGCGCTGCTGGTCCACGTGGTTTCGCTCGACGGCCAGCCGACGCAGGCTGAGCAGAGCAAGCTGCACAATCTGATCGAAAGCCATTTCAAGCTCGATCGGGGCACGGCCGACCGGCTGATTGCGGATGCGACCCAGGTCGAGGGCGAGGCTGTCGATCTCTATCACTTTACCAGCGTGATCATGCGCTCGCTCGACGAAGAGGGCCGCAAGCGCATCGTCCAGATGATGTGGGAGCTGGTCTATGCCGACGGCCAGGTCACCGAGTTCGAGGACAACGTCGTCTGGCGTGCCTCCGACCTGCTCGGGATCTCCCAGCGCGACCGGATCGATCTGAAGCATGCCGTCGCGGAGCGCGCCGGCGGTCAGGTCAAGGACAACGCCGTCGGCGGCTGAACGATCGCCAGCGCGGCATGATTCCTGGTTGTATGGACCACATGACGAAACTTTAATGTGACCACCGGACCTCCCGGTTCCGGAATCCCCTGTAAATCCGCCGTTTTTGCCGCTCCCTGTTGCCCGCTCAGGCCGCCATGCCGCCGGCGCCGCTTGCCTGTCGCGTGTGGCCTATGCTCCAGTTCCGCCATTACGGGGCCAAAAAACTTCAATTCAAGAGACTGCGATCGTGACTGAGCGGGTAACGTTGATCACCGGTGCCTCGGCAGGCATCGGCACGGAGCTGGCGCGTGTGTTTGCCGCGAACGGACACCGGCTCGCGCTGACGGCGCGACGTGCCGACCGGCTTGAGGCGCTCGCAAACGAGCTCACCTCCAAGTGCGGCAAGAAGCCGATCGTGATCGCCTGCGATCTGCAGCAGGCCGATGCCGGCGAAAGGATCGCCGCCGCACTCGCTGCCGAAGAGGTCGAGCTCGACAATCTCGTCAACAATGCCGGATTCGGCGTGTTCGGTGACGCCATCGAGCGCGACCGCGACGAGCAGGTCGGCATTGTCGACGTCAACGTCCGCGCGCTGACCGACCTGTCGCTGCGCTTTGCCGACCAGCTCATCAGGAACAAGGGCGGCCTGCTCAATGTCGGCTCCGTCGCGGGCTTCCTGCCGGGACCCGGCATGGCGGTCTATTACGCGTCCAAGGCCTATGTGATTTCGCTCACCGAGGCCTTGCGGGCGGAGCTCGCGCCGCGCGGCGTTCGCGTCACCGTGCTGTGCCCGGGACCGGTGCAGACCGAATTCCAGGGGCGCGCCGGCGTTGGCGCCGGCCACGATACGGCGATTCTCAATGTCCCGGCCGCCGATGTCGCACAGCAGGCCTATCGTGGCCTGATGGCGAACAAACGGGCAGTGCTGCCCGGTCTCGGTATCAAGATCGTACCGTTCGCGCTGCGCTTCTTCCCGCGCGGCTTCATCCTGTCCGCCACCAGCCGGTTTCAGCGGCAGAGGCATTAGATTCTGATTTTGACGTGTTTTCTTCACGCGAACCGGTGCGCACTTCGCTCGAAAACGCTCTGCAAGCCCCGTAGTGGCCCGGAGCTTGCTTCAATATCGGTGCGCGTGTGCGCAAACTCACACGATGTTAACCGTCGCTTAGCTATGCTGGCGGCTTGAACCGATAGCACTCGCAGAGGCCATGTCGTTTCGGACGGACAGGTTTGGTGGCGCAGAAGTGGTGCCCTTCCCCGGAAGGACGCCGAGCGCGGCCGCCTCCGAACCCCTCCTGCCGGTTCTGATCGTCCTGCACCAGGAATCCTCGACACCCGGCCGCGTCGGCAATGCGCTGCGCGCGCTCGGCCATCGTCTCGATATTCGCCGGCCACGCTTCGGCGATCCCCTGCCCGACACGCTCGACCGGCATGCCGGCGCCGTGGTCTTCGGCGGCCCGATGAGCGCCAATGACCCCGACGACTACGTTCGCCGCGAGATCGACTGGATCGAAATTCCACTTCGCGAACAGCGGCCGTTCCTCGGCATCTGCCTCGGCGCGCAGATGCTCGCGATGCAGCTCGGCGCACGCGTCGCGCCGCATGCGCAGGCGCTGACCCAGATCGGCTACTATCCGATCCGCCCGACCGCGGCCGGCCGCGCGCTCTGCCCGGACTGGCCGGCGCAGGTGTATCACTGGCATCGCGAAGGATTTCAGTTGCCGCGCGGTGCCGAATTGCTGGCGGAAGGCGATGATTTTCCGATCCAGGCGTTCCGCACCGGCAATGCCTTCGGCGTGCAGTTTCATCCCGACGTGACCTACGCGATGATGCATTGCTGGACCACGCGCGGCTATGACGGTCTCAGCGCGCCCGGCGCGCGCGAGCGGCATCATCATTTTGCCGACCGTGCAGTCCATGACGCCGCGGAACGCGCCTGGCTCGATCATTTCATCGATGGCTGGCTGGTGCGCCGCCCGGTGCTGGCGCAAGCCGCCGAGTAGATCGCGCTATTGCGCAGGTCTTTGGCATAAGTCCTTGGCGCAAGTCCTTGCCTCATCCCTTGATATGCTAGGCTCGCTGCCAACGAGCGCGCGAGAACGCGTGCCGGCAAAAAGGAAGAGCGCGATGGCCTATGAGCATATTCTCTACGAGGTGAGCGACAGGATCGCGACCATCACGCTCAATCGCCCCGATCGCATGAATGCGTGGACGCCGGTGATGGAGCGCGACGTACGCCACGCGATGGAAACCGCGAGCGCCGATGACAATGTCCGCGTCATCGTGTTGACAGGTGCGGGCCGCGCCTTCTGCGCCGGCGCCGACATAGACGCGCTGAAAGGGCTCGATCCCAACGACGTCAGGCGCGCCTCGAACCTGCCGCCGTTCGACATGAACCGTCGGCCGGATTGGCAAACGCGCTATGGCTTCTATCCGTCGATCGGCAAGCCGGTCATCGCCATGCTCAACGGCGCCACCGCCGGCATCGGTCTTGTCCACGCACTCTATTGCGATCTGCGTTTTGCCGCCGACAACACCGTGTTCACGACGGCCTTCGCGCGGCGCGGCCTGATTGCCGAGCACGGCATCAGCTGGATGCTGCCGCGCATCGTCGGTCACGCCAATGCGATGGATCTGCTGCTCTCGGCGCGCCGTGTTCCGAGCGAAGAGGCACTGCGAATCGGGTTGGTCAACCGGCTCTGCTCGCCCGAAAAGCTGCGCGAGGAGACTTACGCCTATGCCCGCGACCTCGCCGACATGGTTTCGCCGAGCGCGATGGCCGTGATCAAGCGCCAACTCTACGAGGTACCGTTCCAGACCCTGGCCGAGGCAACCATCGAGGCCAACCGGGAGATGATGGTGGCGCTGAACGGGAGCGATTTTCGCGAGGGCGTCGCGAGCTTCATGGAGAAGCGGCCGCCGAGGTTTACGGGGAAGTAGGGGGAGAGGAGCTGTCGATAGAGCCCGCCTTCGCCCTGCGGGCTTCGGCGCGGCAGCCTTCGCTCACTTCGCTACGAAGCAGCCAAGCTGGCTTGCCGAGCCGTAGCTCGCGAAGCGAGCGAAGGCTGGTGGAGCCAGGCGGGATCGAACCGCCGACCTCGTCATTGCGAACGACGCGCTCTCCCAGCTGAGCTATGGCCCCTTTGCTGGCCGCTCTGGTAAACGCGGCCGACAACCGGGCGCCATTTAAGTCCCCGCCAAGGTCAAGTCAAGGACGGGTGTAACCCGGTTTTAGCCATCCGGGCACCGACTTCCCTTGTTTGGGCCGGGGGGAACCGATATCTAGCCAAGACAACCTAAACACCACCCCAAACGCCGACCAACGACACAGGCCCAGAGAGTGTTTCGCTGATGCGCCCGATAGTCTTCATTCTGATCCAGATCATCAATCTCTACATCTACCTGCTGATCGCATCGGCAATCCTGTCCTGGTTGATCGCGTTCAACGTCGTCAACACGCGCAACCAGTTCGTCGGTGCCGTGTGGGAGTTTCTCTATCGGATTACCGAGCCGGTCTTGGGTCCGATTCGGCGCAGGCTGCCCGCGATGGGCGGGCTCGATCTGTCTCCGATCGTCGCCTTCTTCGTGCTCTGGCTGATCCAGCTCTATCTCGCCGAGTACGTCTATCCGAACGTGCCGTAGCCCGGCGGAACCGTGGCGGAGCCTCGATGGTCCCTTGATGGTTCCTTGGCGTACCTCCACCACGGGCGTCAGCATCGCATTGCGCGTGACGCCGCGTGGCGGGCGTGACGGCATCGACGGGATCGAGCAGCTCTCCGACGGCCGCAGCGTGTTAAAGGTGCGGGTGCGGGCCATCGCCGATGGCGGCGAGGCCAATCGCGCGGTTCTGGCGCTGCTGGCGAAGTCGCTCGGCGTGCCCAAGGCCAGCGTCAGTCTCTTGTCGGGGGCGACGTCGCGGTTGAAGCAAATCGCGGTCGCGGGTGATCCGGCACGGCTTACCGAGGCGTTGCGCGAGCTCGCTTCCGTCAAATCGACAGACCAAGGGAACTGACATGACGGCCAAGATCATCGATGGAAAGGTCATCGCGGCAGACCTTCGCGCCCGCGTCGCGGACGAGGTCGCCCGCGTCAAGCGCGAGCACGATCTGGTGCCGGGCCTCGCGGTGGTTCTGGTCGGCAACGACCCCGCCAGTGAAGTCTATGTCCGCTCCAAGCATACGCAGACGCAAGCCGCCGGCATGGCCTCGTTCGAGCACAGGCTGCCGGCCGACGTTTCGCAGGCCGATCTGCTGGCGGTGGTCGCAAAGCTCAACCGCGATCCCGCCGTGCACGGCATCCTCGTGCAACTGCCGCTGCCCAAGGGCCTGAACACCGAGGCCGTGATCAATGCCATCGATCCCGCCAAGGATGTCGATGGCCTGCATCCGAACAATGCCGGGCGGTTGGCCGGAGGCTTCGAGGCGCTGTCGCCCTGCACGCCGCTCGGCTGCATCATCCTGACCAAGAGCGTGCACCCGTCTCTCGAAGGCATGAATGCCGTCGTGATCGGCCGCTCCAATCTGGTCGGTCGCCCGCTGGTGCAATTGCTGCTGAATGAGAACGCGACGGTGACGATCGCGCATTCGCGCTCACGCGACCTGCCCGGGATCGTCAAGCAGGCCGACCTCGTCTACGCGGCTGTCGGCAGGCCCGAGATGGTGCGCGGCGACTGGCTCAAGCCGGGTGCGACCGTGATCGATATCGGCATCAACCGGATTCCCAAGGATGACGGCAAGACCCGCCTCGTCGGCGATGTCGCCTATCAGGAAGCGCTGGGCGTGGCCGGTGCGGTGACGCCGGTGCCGGGCGGCGTCGGCCAGATGACGGTCGCCTGCCTGCTCGTCAATACGCTGCGCGCGGCTTGCGCGATCGCGGGCCTGCCGAAGCCGGCGGTGTAGCCACCTCGCCCCGCAAGCGGGGCGAGGGAGCAAGGCTTACGCCTTCTTTTTCTTCTCGCGCTCGATGCCTTCGAGGATCAGCTTCTGGGCTTCCTCGGGGCCGCCCCAGCGCGTGATCTTCACCCACTTGCCCTTCTCGAGATCCTTGTAGTGCTCGAAGAAGTGCTGGATCTGCTGCAGCGTGATGTCGGGCAGGTCGGAATACGACTTCACCTTGTCGTAGCGCTGCGTCAGCTTCGACGACGGCACCGCCAGAATCTTCTCGTCGCCGCCGGCCTCGTCTTCCATGAACAGCACGCCGACCGGGCGCACGCTCATGACGGCGCCGGGAATGATGGCGCGGGTGTTGATGATCAGCACGTCGCAGGGATCGCCGTCATCCGACAGCGTGTGCGGGATGAAGCCGTAATTGCCGGGGTAGCGCATCGGCGTGTAGAGGAAGCGGTCGACGACGAGCGTGCCGGCTTCCTTGTCCATCTCGTATTTGATCGGCTCGCCGCCCACGGGGACTTCGATGATGACATTGACGTCCTCGGGGACGTTTTTTCCGATCGAGACCGCATCGATACGCATTAGAAAGGCTCCGTTATTTGCCGAAGTTAAATCTCGCCCGGCAGCGATTTTCGGCGCTGTCATACGCGGGCTTGGCCCGCTGATCCATCGTGTTTTTGTGAAATAATGAATCCAGCGATCACCGGCGCAGCAGGCGGACGGTATCGACGGATGGGTAGCGCTGCCGATTAAGCTTTCAGCAGCTCAATTGGTCCAAGCGAAGGCAACCTTGTCGAGCGACTTCGGCCCGAATCGCTCCGAGGAGCGCGCCACCATGCGGCCACCCAGCGCCCGGTAGAACTCGGTCGCGGGGTCGTTGTCCGAGAGCGCCCACACCACCATGCTCTTCAGATTGCTCTGCATGAGGTCGCGGCGCGCGGCGGTGAACAGGCGGCGGCCGAAGCCGAGGCCCTGGAATTCCGGACGCAGGTAGAGCTCGTAGATCTCGCCGTCGAAATGCAGGCTGCGGGCGCGGTTGCGACCGTAGTTGGCGTAGCCTGCGATCTTGTCGCCGAACACCAGCACGCTGACGCGGCTGCCCTTGCGGATCGCGCTGTCCCACCATTGCGGACCGCGGCGGTTGATCAACTTCTCCAGCTCGGCGCCGGGAATGATGCCCTGATAGGCCGAACGCCAGGCTTCGTCATGGGTGGACGCCACCGCAGTTGCATCTGCAGCTTTGGCCGGCCGGACCTCGATCAGGGTTGTGCTCATGGGCGTGATCAAACCAAGTCGCCGCGCCGGCGGCAAGACCTATCGTTAATTATCGGTTAACGTGTGGACTTTCTGCATCAGTATTTTAACCATGTTGTACCGAAAAAAGACAAGACGCCATTTCGTGCGGCAATGGACTGCCATGCGCCGGTGCAAAACTCCGCGGTCTCAACGAATGAACGCCGATGGCAACGCAGAAAGTCCGCCCAGAGTGATTCGTTCCGATTAGTCTCGCCTGCGTTATCCGTGTTCGCCCTCGGCCATTCATGCGGCTCTTCAACACAACTGCGCTCCTGTCTCTGCTGGTCCTGCTGACGGCGTCGCCTGTGTGCGCGCAGATCACGTTCGGGGCATCGGGCGCGGAGAGCGAGCCGTTTCGCCGCCAGGAATGGCGGGTGCCGTCGCCGGATGCCGAGATTGCCGCGCGCGCGCTGCTGTTTCGTCCCGCAGGCAGCGGGCCGTTCCGGCTTGCGGTGATCGCGCATGCGTCGACGCAGAACGTGCTGCGTCGCGCGCAAATGCCGCAGCCGGAATATCGCGCGCTCGCAGCGTTTCTCGTCGCGCGCGGCTTTGCCGTGCTGGTGCCGGAGCGGCTGGGCCATGGCGCGACCGGTGGCCGCTATGTCGAGGACCAGGGCGGCTGCGACGAAGCGGACTACGCCCGCGCCGGCCGCGCCACCGCGGAGGAAATTTCGCTCGCGCTGGACTATCTGCAGAAGCAGGATTTTATCCGCAAGGATGCAGCCGTCGTGATCGGACATTCCGCAGGCGGCTGGGGCGCGCTGGCGCTTGCCGATGCCGATCCGAAGACCATCTCCGCCATCATTGCGTTTGCGCCCGGACGCGGCGGTCACGCCAATGACGAGCCGAACAAGGTTTGCGCGCCCCATACGCTGCTCGCGGCTGCGGCCGAATTCGGCAAGGCGGCGCGCATTCCCGTCACATCGCTGGTCGCAGCCAATGACAGTTATTTTGCACCGGCCTTTTCGAAAGAGATCGCGAATGTGTTTCGCGGCGGCGGCGGCAAGGACGATGTCCGCATCCTGCCGGCCGTGGGCAGTGAGGGCCATTGGATGATCGAGCTGGATGCCGGCGTCCAGGCCGCAAGCAGCGAGCTCGCGCGCGCGCTGAACCTGCCAAAGCCTGTGGCGTCCAAGAAGCCATGACGCTGTATTTCCTGGTCAAATATCTGCACGTGCTCGGCGCCATCGTCATCCTCGGCACCGGAACCGGCATCGCCTTCTTCATGCTGATGGCCCATCGCTCCAACGACGCGGCGTTCATCGCACGCACGGCGTCCGTGGTGGTGATTGCGGACGCGATCTTCACGCTGTCGGCCGTGGTCCTGCAGCCGGTCACGGGCGGCCTGCTGATGATGCTCTCGGCGACGCCGATCACCGAGCGCTGGCTGCTGGCCTCGCTCGCGCTGTACATCTTTGCAGGCTTGTTCTGGATCCCCGTCGTCTTCATGCAGATCGAGATGCGCGATCTCGCGCGCAAGGCCGCCGAGCAGCGCATGGCGCTGCCGCAGCGCTATTTCAGCCTGTTCCGCCGCTGGTTCGCGTTCGGCTTCCCCGGCTTCGGCGCCACGATGGCGATCCTCTGGCTGATGATCGCAAAACCGTTTTGAAGGACGCGATGAACCAGCGAACCATTTTGGTGCTCGGCGCCTCCGGCCTGATCGGCCGCTTCGTCACCGACGATCTGCGCGCGCGAGGGTTTCGCGTGGTCGGTCTGGCGCGCAGCCTGTCGTCCGCGCAGGCAATGAGTGCGCTCGATATCGCGCTGCCGATCCTCAACATCGACGCCTCCGCGCTGACACGCCTGCTGAGTGAGTACGCAGTGGATGTGGTCGTGAACTGCCTCGGCGTGCTCCAGGATGGCCCCGGCAGCGATACCAGTGCCGTGCATCGCGATTTCGTCGCGCGCCTGCTTCAGGCCATCGCCGGCAGCGGTCGTGCGATCCGGCTGGTGCACATCTCGATTCCCGGAACGGCCGAAGCGGATCGCACCGCCTTCGCGACGACCAAGCGCGAGGCCGAGCGGCTGATTGCGACGTCCCACATTCCCCACGCCATCCTGCGGCCCGGCTTCGTGGTTGCGCCGTCTGCCTATGGCGGCAGCGCCATGCTGCGCGCCCTCGCCGCCTTTCCGCTCGATCTGCCGGATAGCGAGATGGCAACACGATTCCAGTCGGTCGCGGTCGAGGATATTTCGGCCACCATCGCCTGGCTCGCCGTGCGCGAGATCGACGATGCATCCGTGAAAGCGGTGAGCTGGGACCTGATGCAATCCGAGCCGATCACGATGGCCGGCGTCGTCAAGCAGTTCCGGCATGCGTTCGGCACGGCCGGCTGGCCGCATGTCGCGATGCCGTCCTTCATGCTCGATCTCGGCGCGAGGCTTGGCGATCTCGCCAATTACCTCGGCTGGATGCCGCCGATGCGCTCCACCGCCATCGCCGAGCTGCGCCGCGGCGTGAGCGGTGATCCCTCGGCGTGGATCGCCGCGACCGGCATCGTGCCGAAGACGCTGGCCGAGACGATCGGGCGTCATCCCGCCACCATCCAGGATAAGTGGTTCGCGCGGCTGTTCCTGGTCAAGGCGCTAATTGTAGCGAGCCTGGTCGTGTTCTGGATCGCCTCCGGCTTCATTGCGCTGTTCGTGTCGTATCGCGCCGCCGCCGGGATTCTCACCGCGCACGGCTTCCCGCCGGCGCTGGTCGCTCCCGTCACCATCGGCACCAGCCTGATGGACATGAGCATCGGCGTGCTGATCGCTTTCCGCCGCACGGCTGCGGTCGGGCTCGTTGTAGGCATCGTCGCCTCGCTCGGCTACATGTTCGGCGCAGCGATCCTGACGCCCGACCTCTGGATCGAGCCGCTCGGCGCGCTGGTGAAAACAGGGCCTGCTATCGTGCTCATGCTGGTCGCACTTCTGATGCTGGATAATCGCTGATGCCGAAATGGCCTGACGACGACGTGATCCTGTTCGACGGCGTCTGCATCTTCTGCTCGCGCTGGGTCCGCTTTGTCGCGCAGCGCGATAAAGCGAAGCGGTTTCGATTCACGCCGATCCAGTCGGATTATGGCGCGAAGCTCGCGCGGACGTTCAGCATCGATCCGGATGATCCTGATACCAATGCGGTCGTCCATGGTGGCGAGGCGTTCATGCAGTCCGATGCCGCGCTGACGGTGCTGTCGCTGCTTCCCGGCTGGGGCTGGGTGCGCGTGCTGTTCGCCGTGCCGAAGACGCTACGGAATGCGGCCTACAGCCTCATCGCGCACAACCGTTATCGCATCTTTGGCAAGTACGAGGTGTGTTTCGTGCCGGATGCAGATTTACGGGCAAGGGTGATCGAGTGACTCGATAGCGGCGCCACAAACTCGATGTCGTCCCGGCGAAGGCCGGGACCCATAACCACAGGCCCGAGTTTGGCGAAGGCTAGAAGTTAAGGCATCAATCCGCGGTACTGCGATCGAGGTTCATCCAGAGATCACGCGGTATGGGTCCCGGCCTTCGCCGGGACGACGCTGGGGATGGGCTAGCGCTTCGCAGCTAAAACTTCCTTCGCCGCCCGCTCCCCGCTATCCCGCGCGCCATGCGCCGTCGTGAAGAAATTCGGCGAGGTCGCCTCCCCGGCGAAGAACAACCGCCCATCCACCGGTGCGGCCAGCACCGCGCGGTCCCCCGCATGCCCCGGCAGCGCGTGCGAATAGGAGCCGCGCGCGAACGGATCATGCCCCCAGCGCGACTCGTACAGCGGCTTCAGCTTGCGGCGGATGTCGTTGCCGAGGAAGCCCGCGATCTCGTCGATGCTGTGCGCGGCGATGGCGCCATCGCCGGCGGCTTCCAGCTGGCGGGCAAAGCTGCCGCCGAAAAAGCCTTCGATGCAGGGCTGGCCGAACGGGCGGATGTGGTAGGTGCCCATCTCGGTGCGCATGGTGGCGCCGCGCAGATTGCCTTCTTTCGGGAAGGCTTCGGCATCGTCGAGTGCCAGTGTCACCTTGTCGTCGACGCCGAGCGGCAGGCCGCGCGCTGCATCGACTTTGACCGGCAGGGGCGGCGAGAAGCGGATCGCCTCATCGGCGATGAGGTTGGTCGGCACGGTGACGATCACCTTGGCTGCGGTCAGCGTGCCCTGTGATGTCTCGATGCGGATGCGCTTGCTCGAATGATCGATCAGCGTGACGTTGCAGTTCAGCGCGACGGGACATGGTGCGCCATAGGCTGCGACCAGCGCACCATAGCCGCGGCGGACGCGCCAGTTGAGCTCGCTGTCCTCGTAGGCGTCCCAGTCGAGCGTCGACATGTCCTTGAGTTCGCAGCCGTTGATATAGGTCGAGATCGCGTCGATCATCGGATTCCAGCGATTGCCGGGCTCGAGGCTCAGGCTCGCGGGCTGGTCCATGCCCTTCTGCGCGGCCTGCCAGAGCCGCTCGTAGAACGCGTCCATCGCGCGCATGAAATCGTCGCGGTCGCTTTGCGGAAACGCATTGCCATAGGCGCGCTCGCGCCAGGGCGGCAGGTCCTTGTTGAGCTCGAAGCCGAGCGCGCGTGCGATGGGAGCGAAGGAGTTCTTGTCGGCTGAGTGCAGCCAGCCGCAGCCGACGTCGAAAGTGACCTCAGGCGAGGCCTGCACGGTCCAGGCGCGGCCGCCGAGCCGGTCGCGCGCCTCCAGCACGATCACGGAGCGGCCGGAGCCTGCCAGCGCGTGTGCTGCGCCGAGGCCGGCGGCACCGGCGCCGATGATCGCGACGTCGACGGAGGAGGGGAAGGACATGGGTGGGCTCTAGCACGTTCGCTGGATGTGCTGAAGCCGGCCAGATATGCCGTTCTCGTGTCCCGGACGCGACGCAGCGCGCAGCGGTGCGGCGCAGAGCCGGGACCCAGGACGATGTCGAGGCGATGTGTGGGTGGTGAAGTAACTGGGCCCCGGCTCAGCAGCGCACCACTGGCGTGCTGCGCTGCGTCCGGGGCACGAGAGAGCGAAAGCCTTACGCCACCGCTTCCTTGGCCTTTTCGGCGCGCTTGCGCTCGTTCGGATCGAGATGCTTCTTGCGCAGGCGGATCGACTTCGGGGTGACCTCGACGAGCTCGTCGTCCTCGATATAGGCCAGCGCCTTTTCGAGGGTCATGCGGATCGGCGGGGTCAGGCGCACGGCTTCGTCCTTCGACGTCGTGCGGATGTTGGTGAGCTGCTTGCCCTTGAGCACGTTGATCTCGAGATCGTTGTCGCGGGTGTGCTCGCCGACGATCATGCCCTTGTAGACCTTCCAGCCGGGCTCGATCATCATCGGGCCGCGGTCTTCCAGCTTGAACATGGCGTAGGCCACCGCCTCGCCCTGGTCGTTGGAGATCAGCACGCCGTTGCGGCGGCCCTGGATCTCGCCCTTGTAGGGGGCGTAGCCGTGGAACAGGCGGTTCATGATCGCGGTGCCGCGGGTGTCGGTGAGCAGTTCGCCCTGGTAGCCGATCAGGCCACGGGTCGGCGCGTAGAACACCAGGCGCTGACGGTTGCCGCCCGAGGGCTTCATCTCGATCAGCTCGGACTTGCGCTCGCTCATCTTCTGCACGACGACGCCGGAATGCTCCTCGTCGACGTCGATCACGACCTCCTCGATCGGCTCCAAGGCGCCGCCGGTGGCTTCGTCCTTCTGGAACACGACACGCGGGCGCGACACCGAGAGCTCAAAGCCCTCGCGGCGCATGGTCTCGATCAGGATCGCGAGCTGCAATTCGCCGCGGCCCGAGACTTCCATCGCGTCCTTGTCGGCGGCCTCGACCACGCGCAACGCGACGTTACCCTCGGCTTCGCGCAGCAGACGATCGCGGATCATGCGGCTCGTCACCTTGTCGCCTTCGGTGCCGGCGAGCGGGGAGTTGTTGACGATGAATGACATCGACACGGTCGGCGGATCGATCGGCTGCGCCGGCAGCGGCACCTCGACGGTCGGATCGCAGAAGGTGTCGGCGACGGTGCCCTTGGTCAGGCCGGCAATCGCGACGATGTCGCCGGCTTCGGCTTCATCGAGCGGCGTGCGCTCGAGACCGCGGAATGCCAGGATCTTGGTGATACGCCCGGACTCGACCAGCTTGCCTTCGGCGTTCAGCACCTTGACCGCCTGGTTCGGCTTGAGCTGACCGGAGGAGATGCGGCCGGTGATGATGCGGCCGAGATAGGGGTTGGCCTCGAGAATGGTGCCGATCATCCTGAACGGACCTTCCTCGACCTTCGGCGGCGCGACGTGGCGCAGGATCAGGTCGAACAGCGGCTCCATGCCCTTGTCCTGAGGACCCTCCGGGCTCTCGGCCATCCAGCCCTGCTTGGCCGACCCGTAGAGGATCGGGAAGTCGAGCTGCTCCTCGCTGGCGTCGAGCGCCGCGAACAGGTCGAACACTTCGTTGATGACTTCGGTCGGGCGCGCGTCCGGACGGTCGACCTTGTTGATGACGACGATCGGCTTGAGGCCGACCTTGAGCGCCTTGGAGACCACGAACTTGGTCTGCGGCAGCGGGCCTTCGGCGGCGTCGACCAGCACCAGCGCGCCGTCGACCATGTTCAGGATGCGCTCGACCTCACCGCCGAAATCGGCGTGGCCTGGGGTGTCGACGATGTTGACGCGGGTGTCCTTCCACTGCACCGAGGCCGCCTTGGCCAGAATGGTGATACCGCGCTCGCGCTCCAGATCGTTGGAGTCCATGGCGCGATCCGTGACCTTCTGGTTCTCGCGGAACGTACCGGACTGCTGGAGGAGCTTGTCGACGAGGGTCGTCTTGCCGTGGTCGACGTGGGCGATGATGGCGACGTTACGAAGATTCATGAGTGAGCTTCTTTGCGGTCGGACAATGGGTTAAGCGCGATCTCGCCGGTCAAGCCGGGACCTCTTCTCGGACAACGCTGAAACGTGAAAAACGGGGCCTGCTACGCCCTAAAAGGAAACCCGGCCATATCGACCGGGTAGCCTATGCGTTTGCGGCGCAATATAGGGAAAAAACGCCAAAAAACAATGCGTTCTTTCGGGGTTGGTTGATTGAATTTTGTCCGGGAATCCCCGGAGCTTGGGCGATAGTGGGCCAAATCGGCCCTTTATTCGCGGGACGGCCGCCCCGGCTAGCCCTGGGGGGAGCTGCTGTTCGTCTCCTCGGTCGGATAGACCCCGCGCAGCACCTCCTCGAAGTGCATCTTCACGGCGTCGTTGCAGAGGCAGGCACGCAGGCGCAGGCCGTCATGGTTGCGGACCAGGATCGCGCCGCGCCTTGTGTCGAGCACGCCTTCGGCCTTGAACGATTGCAGCACGCGGCTCGCATAGCTGCGCCCGACCCCGAGCAAGGTGGCGAGTTGCTCATGCGTCAGCGGCACGCTGCTCTCGTCGCCGGTCCGCTCCATCGCCGCGATGATCCATTTGGCCGTGCGCTGCTCGATCGAGTGGATGGCGTTGCAGGCGGTCGACTGGAAAATCTGCGCCAGCATGCAGTCGGCGTAGCGTGCGAAGATATTGCGCAGCGACGGCGAGCGCGCCTTGGCCGCCTCCAGCTTGCCGACGTGAATGCGTGCAAACGGGCCGCCGAATTTCACGCAGATGCGGGTATAGGCCGGCAGAAATCCCTCGCTGACGATGCCGCCCACCGCGCCTTCGCGGCCAACCAGAATGGTCTCGACATCGCGGCCGTCTTCGTTCGGGACGAGGAACGTCGCAAGCGACGGCCCGCAGGGAAAGTGCACGACCTGGACATCGTCGCCGGGACTGTAGAGCAAATGGTTCGCGCCGACGTTGTCAACGCCAACATGCGGCGCGAGCAGCGCATAATCCGCCGGATTGAGGCGGCGTAGCAGATTGTTGGCAGGGCGGCTGTCGATCTCGTTTGTCTTGCTGATCCGCACGTCCATCGCAAATCCCCTGCTCTCCTTCCCAACTCTAGTCAGTTCCGTCCGTCCGTTGTGTGCACATGTGGACAGACGTCAAAACTGTTCTGTGGTGAGTTTCGTTCCGGGAACCCTCCGATGCGCTGGGCGCAGGCGTCGGTATGAGGCTGTCCAGATCGGTAGAAAAATGCAGCCCTCGATAGCAGCCAGGATCATGATACCTGTTTCCCCCGACGGCGCGGCCGCCATCCCTGCCGACGTCTTGATCGTCGAGGATGATCCGATCATCGCGATCGATTTCGAGGATCGACTGCTCGGCTTTGGCGTGACCAACGTGCGCACCGTGGGTTCGGTGGCGCAGGCGCTGAATGCGATCACGACGCGCGCGCCCGACTTCGCACTGCTCGACGTCGAATTGATCCGCGAGAAGAGCTTTGCGATCGCCGAGCGGCTCGCAGCCCTCGAGATTCCCTTCGTCTTCGTCACCGGCTACGGCGCGGAGACCAGCATCCCGGCGCAATTTGCCGCGCGTCCGCGGCTGCAAAAGCCGTGCTCCAGCGATGCGCTGGAGGCGGCGTTGCAGGCGCGCGGCGCGTGACGGCGCGGTAGTCTCAGGCGAACTTCGGATCGAGCGTAGTCGACCACAGCGCGACGTCGGCGCGGTCGCGCAGCGTCACCGTCATCTGGCCGGAGGCGCCGTCGATCTTGACGTGACCGAAGAACTGCATGCCGGCGGACGGCGGCAGGTTCTGCTTGTCGAGGCCCGGCGCCTTGATGAAACGCACCTCGGGTCCGAACGTGTTGTCGAGCTCGTTCGGACCGAACGTGCCGGCGTGCAGCGGGCCCGAGACGAATTCCCAGAACGGCTCGAAATCCTGGAATTGCGCCTTGTTCGGATCGTAGTAGTGCGCGGCGGCGTAGTGCACGTCCGCCGTCAGCCATACCGTGTTCCTGATCGGCGCCATCTTGATGAAGCGCAGGATGTCGGCGATCTCCAACTCGCGACCGCGTGCCGGGCCGTCGCCTTGCGCGAACGCTTCCGAACCCTTCTTGTTGGTGGCATCGTCATAGACGATCAGGCTGAGCGGCATGTCGGAGGCGATCACCTTCCACGTCGCGCGCGAGTTGAGCAGCTCGCGCTTCAGCCAGGCCATCTGCTCCGGCCCGAGGAAATAGCTGGCCGGGCCGTACTCCGTCTCGAGATTGGCGCCGTTGCCGCCGCGATAGCTGCGCTCGTCGAGCACGAACACGTCGAGATGCGGCCCGTAGGAAATCTTGCGATAGACCCGGCCCGGTTCGACGATGCTCTCGCGCATCGGATACATCTCGTGGAACGCGCGCCCCGCGCGCGCGGCGAGCAGCGAGATGTCGCGCACCTTGTAGGTCGAGGGCAGATCCTTCGACAGCGACCAGTTGTTGGTCACCTCGTGATCGTCCCACTGCACGAAGATCGGCACCTCGGCATTGAAGGCGCGGACATTGTCGTCGGTGAAATTGTATTTGTGCGCGGCGCGGTACTCGTCCAGCGTCTCGGCGACCTTGGCCTTCTCGGGGATGGTGACGTTCTTCCAGACCTTGCCGTCGGCAAGCTTGACCTCGGAGGGGATCACGCCGTCGGCGTAGATGGTGTCACCGGAATGCAGCAGGAAATCCGGCCGGTGCTTGCGCATGGCTGCGAACGTGACCATGCCGCCGTCATCGGGATTGATGCCCCAGCCCTGGCCGGCGACGTCGCCGCCCCAGACGAAGCTGACGTCGCGGCGGTCGGCCGGCGCGGTCCGGAAGCGGCCGACCACCGGCTCGCCTTCGATGGCGGTGTGGGAGAGATCGCGGAAGCGGACGCGATAGAAGATGTCCTGGCTGGCAGGAAGATTGTCCACCAGCATCTTCGCGGTGAAGTCGGTCTCCGGCAGCGCCGCGATCGGCGGCAGTGCGCGGGCATCCTTGAAGGTATCCGTCGTCGCCACCTCGACCAGCATCTGCGCGGGCCGGTCGGTGCGCGCCCAGACCACGCCGCCGTCGACGGTGACGTCGCCGGATTGCACGCCGTGGGTGACCGCAGGCCGGTCGGCCGCGCGCGACAGATGCGGCATCGCGATCGCGCCGAGCGCACCGGCGCTGGTGGTGAGGAAACGACGGCGGGAGAATTTGATCTTCATGGCGATGCTCTCGATATCGCGCGGCGGGCCCGCCGAGACGGCGGTGGCCAGGATGAAGTCCGACGCTATATTGAGACAATGTGACGCGGCAATTACGCGCGCAAGCGCTTATGCGTTGCCGGCGGCGCGGAATTGCGCGCCGGTGCGCTGCAGGTTCTGCGGCAGGCTGAACAGCACCGCCTTGCGGTCGGCGACCGCGGCGTGGAATTGGTCGAGCACGATGTTGAAGGCGGTCAGTGCGCCTTCCTCGATGGCGCCGTGGTCGTAACAGCGCAGCGTGTCGCGCAGGATCTCGTCGGCCTCGGCCTGCATCTGGTCGAGCTCGTCGGCCGTCTCGCTCTTGCGCGCGGCGGCGAGCATGTCGAGCAGGCGTTCGCGCAGATGGCTGTTGTTGTCGCGCTCGTCCTTTTTCAGATAGCCCGCGAACCAGGCGCCGATCGAGCCCGTGGCCGAAAGCGCCATCAGGCTCCACCAGATGTAGTCGCTGTACTTGTCGAGGAAGGTCTTCTCCTCGCCGTCGACGAAGGCGGCCGCGCCCGGGTGCACGGGGATCACCGCATCCTTGTCGGTATCGGGCGTCTCGATCTTCGCGGCTTGCGGGAAATCGGTCAGCAATTGTTGGCGTACGGCGAAGAGCTGTCGGGTGAAGGCCGCAACCGTGGTCTCGGACAGGCCTTTGCGCGCCACGATGTGGTGCGAGAAGCTGATGGTCTTGACCTCGTCGTCGGGACGATCGGGCGAGCCGCCATACGTGCCGGCCGGGATTTCTGACGCCTCATAGACCGGATGGTTCTGCGCGATCGCATCCGCCGAATCGATCGCCAGGAAGGTCGGCGTGCCGCCGTCCTTGGCGGAGGCGGCGATCGCGTCCGCCGTGATCTTGCTGTTGACGGGGCCGGCTGCGAGATAGACGTCGGCCTTCTGGGCCTTGATCGCTTCGGCGACTTCGCTCGCCGGGAATTGCACGATCTCGACCTTGGCGGGATCGACGCCGTATTGCTGCAGGATCACTTTGAGCAGATTGACGTTGGCCGGGGTGCGGCCGACGACGCCGACGCGGTGGCCGGCGAGCTGCGCGATCTTGGTGATCTTCGCGCCCTTCTTCTTGCCCTTGCCGGGCACGGACCACAGCACCACGACGTTCTTGCGCAGCGTCGCGACGGCTTGCGCGTTCTTGGGGACATCGAGATCGCCGCGCACGATGGCGAGATCGGCCTTGCCCTCGGCGAGCAGATCCGCGCTGGCGGTGGCGCCGTCGGTCTGGATCGGGCGCAACCGCACGAAGCCTTTGCTCTGCGCGAAGGCCTGCGTCAGCGTCTGGACCACCTTGACGTCGTCGCTATTGGCGGGACCGACCGCAATCTTCAGCGTCACCGGTCGCATCGCGAAATAATAGCCGCCGACCAGTGCGCCGACGATGGCGAACACCAGCGCCAGCGACACGAGCGCCGTCTTCCGCGCCGCGGATCGCGGCGAAGGCGGAGAGGGCGTTTCGGCCAGGTCGGATGCCCCGGTCATCGATCTCCCAAACAGGCGCTTCAGGCTCAGTTTCATCTTGGCCGGCGATTTACGCCCGCAATTGTAGCAAATTTCTTGTTCCGCAGGGTTACATCTCCGTCATGGTTAGCGGATCGGCGAATTGCCGCATGAACCCGGGGCGTAAGCACGGGGTTAAGGTAAAGTTCCCCTGAAAACGGAGGTCATCATGGCAGAGCTTCTATCGGCGGATGCACGCAAGCAGGCGTTGGGCGGTATCCCCGGCTGGGCCGAGGTTCAGGACGGCAAAGGGATCGGGAAGACCTTTGTCTTCAAGGATTTCAACGAGGCTTTCGGCTTCATGACCCGCGCGGCGCTGGTCGCCGAGAAGATGGATCACCACCCCGAATGGCGCAATGTCTACAAGACGGTCGAGGTGGTCCTGTCGACCCATGACGCCGGCGGCGTCACCAAGCTCGACGTTCAGCTTGCCACCGCGATGAACGCGATCGCCAGGCTGACGCAGGGCTGACGCCTTGCGGGCCGGAGCCGCATCCCCATCTTGTGATCGTTGTCGGATGCGGCCTTCAGCCGCGCCGGGTTGAGCGGGAGTTTCGAAAGATGGTTGCCGAACACAGCGTCGGCTTCGAGCCGGCCGATCGGCTCGCGGAAGATCGCGAAAGCGTGCGTCGTCGTTTCTGGCGCAAGCTGAAGCGCGTCGTCGCGCATCTGCCGTTTGCCGAAGATCTGCTCGCCGCCTATTACTGTGCGTTCGACCGCCAGACGCCGCGCCATGTCCAGGCGTCGCTGCTGGGTGCGATCGCCTATTTCATCCTGCCGTTCGACTTCATTCCCGACGTGATGCCGGTGCTCGGCTTCACCGATGACGCCGCCGTGCTCGCGACGGCCATTCGCATGGTCGCCAGCCATATCACGACAGAGCATCGCGAGGCCGCGCGCGCTGCGCTCAAGCGCGGGGTGGATGAGGCTGAAGTGGCGTAGAAGCGGGCGTCGTCCTGGCTTCCGCCAGGACGACTTTGAGAAAGCTACTTCTTCTCCGCCCGCGCCTTCTCCGCATCCCACGCCTGGAATTGCTTGAACAGCGTTTCCCTGTCCGCGTCGGACACTTTCGCACCTGTCGGGCTCTGCTTCAGGAACGCCTCGAAGCGTTGCTGTGTCACCGGCTCGACGCCGTGCCGGTCGAGCCATTGCTGCGCCACCGGCAACCTGTTCCAGCCGGACAGAGGCGCCGCGAGCGAAACCTCCTTCCATTTGGGATGGAACGGCGGGTTCTGAAGCGCGGGGAATTTGGTGAAGAACGCGTCCACGAACAGCGCGATCTTGCGATAGCGCTCGGTGTTGGGCGCCCAATTATAGGCCGCGAGCACCGCCGGCACCGCGATGGTGTCCACGCTCTCGCCGTCCTTGATCAGGTTGGGGTAGTCCTTGGCGGTCAGCGTCGCCGGCAGATAGTCGTTCTGGAGCGGCTTGGCATAGTCGACCTTCGCAAGGTGAAAGCGACCGTCATTGCTGAAGGTCGAAACCGATTTGTACGGCTTGCCGCCGACCACGATCACAGCATCGATCTCGCCGGCCTTCAGCTTCTCCATCGCGATGCGCTGCTCGACATAGACGAACTTGGCCTTGATCCCGAGCCGCTCGAACACGGTGAGCGCGGTGACGAAGGTGCCGCCATTCGGCAGGTCGACGCTGACCGTCTTGCCTTCGAGGTCTTTCAGTGTCGCGACCGATTTCGGCGCGATCACCTGCATCTCCTCGTTGTAGAGTTTCGTCACATAGGTGAACTGCCGCTTGATGTCCTTGGCAAAGCCCTTGCGTTCGAGATAGTCGAGCGTATCGGCGCGCACCACGCCGAGGTCGACGCCTTGCAGGAACAGGATGTCGGCGACGCTCTGCACCGAGCCGCGGCCGACGATCGGCAGCACGCGGATCTTGTTGCCGTCGTCGAGCACGGAGGCGAGGTCGGCGCCGAACTGCACATAGGTGCCGCCGATCGTGCCGGTGATCAGCGTGACGGTGTTGGCGTTCAACGCCTGCTTGGTCGAGCTCGAGCCGAACTGGAAGATGGCTTTCAGGCTGTCCGAGACTTTGGCCGGGTCATATTCGGTCTGCTCGGCGCGTGCGGCGAAGGCACAGATCGTCATGATGGCGGCAAGCGCCATTCTCAAAGTGTTACGCATGATGTCACCTGAACCGTTCTAGTTCGAGAGGAGAGCGAGGCGCTGTTCTGCCTCGGACGATCCGAGCGCTGCGGCTCTCTGATACCAGTCGCGAGCTGCCGCAGCGTCGGCATTGACGCTCCGTGTGTCGCGTGTGCCGAGCACCGCCGGATCATAGGTTTGCGCCAGCAGAAGCGCCGCCGTCGCATCCTGCGCAGTGGCCGCGCGTTCGAGCAGCAGGCGGGCCGCCGCGATATCGCCGATCTTCAACAGGCTCTTCGCGCGCGTCATCAGCCCGGCCAGCGTGTCGGCGTCGAGCGTCTTGACCGGGGGAGGCGGTGCAGGCGCCGCCGCGACGGGCGCGGGCAGGGCCACAAGCGTTTGGGCTTGCAGTGCCGTCTGATAGGCGGTCGCGATCGCTTCGCGGCTCGGGGTCGACGGTGCAGGGACATTCTGCGCGTCGGCGCTCACCGGCCTCGGGTCGGTCGCGCGGGCCGGATCCTTGAGCGGGGTCTGCGGGATGGCCGGCGCGCTGGCCTTCGCCATGGCCTGCTCCGGTGCGAAGCCCACCCAGTTACCGGCACTGGCGGGCAAGAGGTTGCGAAAGTCGGGCTGAAACAGTGTGACCAGGACTGCCAGGGCGGATGCCGCCAGAACGGCCGCGAGCACACGCGGGACCATTCTGGAACGCACCTCCACGGGCGCATATTCGCTTGGGTCCGGCGCACCGAGCGGATCGGACAAGAACAGTGGAATTGGATCGTCCTGCGAAAGATCGGCCCGCGCGGCGCGCGCACGAATAAAGGACGCGGTCGACGGATGTGATGCGGCTCGATCGAAGTCGAGCGCTCTCGACTCCTTCGACGGGCGATTTGCCGTCGTCTCCATGGTGATGCTCCCCATTACTACGCAACGCAGGGGCATTCCCGGCTTCAGTCTTTTTATTGTTGTCCAGAAGCGCCCCGGCAAACTGGAACCGGTAAATCGCAATTTGAATCAGCCCAAAAAACGACGGCGGTTGGCGCGAATTGGGAAATAGTTGGGTTTGATTGAGGCGGAGCGGGGGAATACACCGCAATTTTGGCGGCGATGGTTGAGGAGGACTCAACCAGACGGCGCCGCGCTCGAGCGCGGCGTGGACGAGGTGGAGGCGCGATAGCATGCCCCAAAATAGTCCTGGCTTTCGCCAGGACTATTCGTCAGGGGCAGTCATTGCGATTGTGTCGCCTCACGGATGCAGGATCACCTTGCCCATGGCCTGGCGTCCCGCGAGCACCTTCAATGCGTCGGCGGTCTGCGCCAGCGGGAAGGTGCGGTCGACATGGGAAGAGATCTTTCCTTCCGCCGTCCACTTCACGAGCTTCTCGAGATTGGCGCGGTTCTTCTCCGGATTCTGCCGGGTCCAGGCACCCCAGAACACGCCGCGGATGTCGCAGCCCTTTAGCAACGCGAGGTTCAGCGGCATCTTGGGAATGTCGCCGGCGGCAAAGCCGATCACGAGGAAACGGCCTTCCCAGGCGATCGAGCGCAGCGCCTGCTCGGCATAGGCGCCACCCACCGGATCGAAGATGATGTCGACGCCCTTGCCGCCGGTGAGCTTGCGCAGGCCTTCCTTCAAATCTTCCTTGCCGTAGTTCAGCGTCAGCTCGGCGCCATGCGCTTTGGCGAATGCGAGCTTCTCGTCCGACGAGGCGCAGGCGATGACCTTCAGGCCCATCAGCTTGCCGAGCTCGCAAGCAGCGAGGCCGGTGCCGCCGGCAGCGCCCAGCACTGCGAGCGTCTCACCCGGCTTCGGGCTCGCGCGATCTTCCAGCGCATGCAGCGCGGTGCCGTAGATGATGATGATGCCGGCCGCGCGGTCATAGTCGAGATTGTCGGGGATCTTCACGATTCCTGCCGCCGGCAGCGCGATCTTTTCGCGCGCGCCGTTGTGGCCGCAAGAGGCGACAACGCGATCGCCGACCTTGAGGTCGGTGACACCGGGGCCGATGCTCTCGATCACGCCTGCGACTTCAGCGGCCGGCGAGAACGGGAACGGCGGCTTGATCTGGTACTTGCCCTGAATCATCAGGATATCGAAGAAGTTCAGCGCCGCCGCCTTGATCGCGATCACGGCTTCGCCGGGACCAGCCACCGGATCCGGCACATCGGCGAGCACGAGATCGTCGGGCTGGCAATATTGCGAGCAGAGGATGGCTTTCATGGCGGCACCTTGGGGCGTTTCGAGTGGAGTTATGGTTGGCCTGTTTCTGCCGGATTTACTGCGACCGGACAATCCGGATTCTTTGTCTTGAGCAATGCGAAGGCCTATCCTTCCGTCATTGCGAGCGAAGCGAAGCAATCCAGATTTTTTTCCGTGGCACGGACTCTGGATTGCTTCGCTGCGCTCGCAAGGGCCGAAGAACAAAAAGAAGGATTCAAACGATGTTTGAAACAGGTCTGCTCAAGGGCAAGCGCATCCTCGTCACCGGTGGCGGCTCCGGCCTCGGTGCCGCGATGGGGCGTCGCTTTCTCGCGCTCGGCGCCGAGCTCGTGATCTGCGGCCGCAAGCTCGACCGGCTCGAAGCAACGGCGAGCGAGATGCGCCAAGAGACCGGCGGCAAGGTCACGACAATCGCGTGCGATGTACGCGATGGTGCCGCCGTCGACAACATGATGGATGCGATCTGGCGCGAGGCGCCGCTCGACATCCTCGTCAACAATGCTGCCGCGACCTTCATCGCGCAGAGCGAGCATCTGTCGTTCCGCGCCGCGGACGCGATCCTGGCGCCGACGCTGCATGGTGCGATGTACTGCACGCTCGCCGCCGGCAAGCGCTGGATCGACGGCAGGCACAATGGCGTCGTGCTGTCGATCCTCTCGACCTCGACCATCACCGGCCGCGCCTTCACGGTTCCCTCGGCGATGGCGAAGTCGGCGGTGCTGGCGATGACCAAGAGCCTTGCGGTCGAGTGGGGCCCGAAGGGCATTCGCACCGTCGCGATCGCACCCGGACCGTTCCCGACCGCCGGCGCATCGGGCCAGCTCCGTCCCGAGGGCCGCGACGAGGGCTGGACCTCGCGCAATCCGCTGGGCCGCACCGGCGAGCACAGCGAGCTGGCCGATCTCGCCAGCTTCCTGGTCTCGGACCGCGCCGGCTACATCAACGGCGAGATGGTGGTGATCGACGGTGGCGCGCATTTGCGCAGTTCCGGCGCCGAGGATTTGTTGCGCTGGACCGATGCGCAATGGGCCGAGCAACGCGCCGTGCGATCCAAGGGCTGACCCGCTAACTGCCTTCCCAAATTGGACTTTCCCGGTTATCCCTGCGACGGGGACAACCCACGGCCGGGCCATCTTCCAGTCATAATATTGAGGGAACCACTCCAGCATGTGGCGGGTGCTGATTTTAGCTTTGATGACTGGCGTGATGGCCTGTGGAATCGCCGATTCCGCGCGGGCGCAGACGGCGCAGCCCGCGCAACCGGCGCCGAAGGCTGCGGCTAAGCCGGCAGCCCCTGCCGCCGCAAAAACCGCTGCCAAGCCCGAGAGCAAACCGGCCGCCCCTGCCGCGGCGGTTGCGGGCGGCGCCGAGCCGACCCTGATCGGCCAGTTCGGCACCTGGGGCGCCTATTCGGCGACGCCCAACGGCAAGAAGGTCTGTTTTGCGCTGGCCAAGCCCTCGTCGTCGAAGACCAATCCGCCGAACCGGCCACGCGATCCCGCCTATGCCTTCGTCTCGACCCGCCCGGCCGAGAAGGTGAACAACGAAGTCTCGGTCATGATCGGCTATGCGTTGAAGCCGGGCTCGGAATCCTCGGTCGAGGTCGGGGGCGCCGCGTTCGCGATGTACACGCAGGGCGACGGCCTCTGGATCAAGAATGCAGCCGAGGAGGAGCGGATGGTCGAGGCCATGCGCAAATCCGCCGATCTCGTGGTCAAGGGCGTCTCGGCCAAGGGGACGGAGACGACCGACACGTTCTCGCTGAAGGGCCTCGCCCAGGCGCTGGACCGGATCTCGCAGGATTGCCGGCGTTAAGGCTGCCCGCTTAAGCCTTTAGGGCTAGGCAATAGCCACGGTCGCAATCGGCGGTTCCGGTTGCTATATAGACGTATCCCAAAGGTACAGCCGTCATGGCCGGGCTTTTCCCGGCCATCCACGTGCTAGCCACGGGCCAGAACAACGTGGATGCCCGGGACGAGCCCGGGCATGACGAGACAGCAACTACTTAGGCAACCGATGCAACCGACGACCGAGCCGCGCGACGCAATCCTGGTGGAGAAGACTCCGCTCGAAACCTATGTGCCGCCGGCAAGACCGTCGCTGATCGGACTGTCGCGCACCGAGCTTGCCGATCGGCTTGGCGACATCGGCGTCGCGCCTGCGCAGCGCAAGATGCGGGTGCAGCAGCTGTGGCACTGGCTCTATTTCCGCGGTGCCCAGAGCTTCGACGACATGACCTCGATCTCGAAGGGCATTCGCGCGGAGCTGGCGCAGCACTTCACGGTCGACCGGCCCGAAGTCGTGGCCGAGCAGATCTCCAACGACGGCACCCGCAAATGGCTGTTGCGGCTGCCGAGCGGCGACAATGTCGAGAAGGCGCATGAAGTCGAGTGCGTCTACATCCCCGAGACCGACCGCGGCACGCTCTGCGTCTCCTCGCAGGTCGGCTGCACCCTGAATTGCTCGTTCTGCCACACCGGCACGCAGCGCCTGGTGCGCAACCTCACCGCCGGCGAGATCGTGGGCCAGATCATGGTCGCGCGCGATCGCCTCAATGATTGGGCTGATCGCGAGGACGGCACGCGCCGCGTCACCAACATCGTGATGATGGGCATGGGCGAGCCGCTCTACAATTTCGACGCGGTGCGCGATGCGCTCTTGATCGTCGGCGACAATGAAGGCATCGGCATCTCCCGCCGCCGCATCACGCTGTCGACGTCGGGCGTGGTGCCGAACATCGTGCGCGCCGGCGAGGAAATCGGCGTCATGCTCGCGATCTCGCTGCATGCGGTGCGCGACGAGCTGCGCAATGAGCTGGTGCCGCTCAATCGCAAATACCCGATCAAGGAACTGCTGCAGGCCTGCCGTGACTATCCCGGCGCCTCGAACGCGCGCCGCATCACCTTCGAATATGTGATGCTCAAGGGCGTCAACGATTCGCTCGATGACGCGAAGCTGCTGGTCAAGCTGCTCAAGGGCATTCACGCCAAGATCAATCTGATCCCGTTCAATCCCTGGCCCGGTACGGCCTACGAGTGTTCGGACTGGGATCAGATCGAAAAATTCTCCGAATACATCTTCAACGCCGGCTATTCCTCGCCGGTGCGCACCCCGCGCGGCCGCGACATCCTCGCCGCTTGCGGCCAGCTCAAGTCGGAGACGGAAAAGCTGTCGGCCCGCGAGCGCCAGGCGCTGCGTGCGATGGCGATGACGGATTGAGGATGAGTGCCCGCGCTCTCGCGTCCTTGCCGTTGCGAGCGCAGCGAAGCAATCCAGAGCCTGTCCGCGGTGGCGGTCTGCATTGCTTCGCTGCGCTCGCAATGACGGAGAGAGTCGTTTGATGTCCCTGATCGGCCGCCTCGTCGTCATCTTCATCGGCTTTCTCGCCGCCTGTTTCGTCGGGGGCATGATCGTCGTCGGCGCGCTGCTGTTCCCGGAGTTTTCCGATCTTGGCGCCGGCCCTGTCGACGAGGGCACGATCGACATCCTGCTTGGCTTCGGCTTCATATTCGTCTCGGGTTTCGCGCTGGTGCCGGCGGCGGTGATCGTCGCGATCACTGAGGCGCTCTATATCCGCAGCGCACTTGCCTATGCCGTGGGCGGCGGCCTCGTCGGGCTTGCCTGCTATCTCGGGCTGATCCCGTTTCACCCCGATACGTTTCAGTTCGAAGGCATCGTGCGCCGTCACCTCGAAATCATGACCGGCGCGGGCATCGTCGCCGGCGTCGCGTATTGGCTGATCGCCGGCCGCAACGCCGGCGCCTGGCGCATCCCGCCGCCGCCGCGCAAGCCGCCTCCGCCGCTGCCGTTGAATTCGAGGCCGGAATAGCGGCGCGCAATGACGGATTCCGGGGTTTTCATCCTCGCTTGCCTCCGCTAAACCGCGCGCCATGAACCGTACCGGACTCTTCATCGCCCTGGCGCTGTGGCTCGTGATCGGCGTCGTTTTCGGCCTCTATCCCGAGCTCGATCTCAAGCTCGCCGCGCTGTTCTTCGACCCCGAGACAAAAACCTTTCCGCTCAAGCTGAACGAATGGGCCGGAATTGCGCGCGACGCTGCGATGTGGGTGTCCTGGGCGTTCGTGCTGCCTCCGCTGGTCGCACTCGTGGTCAAGATGATCCGGCCCGATCGTCCCTTGATGGTGTCGGGGCGCGCGATCGTGTTCCTGCTCGTCACGATCATCCTGTCGGCCGGCATCCTCACCAATCTCACCTTCAAGACCTATTGGGGCCGGCCGCGGCCGGTGGTGGTGACCGAATTTGCCGGCGATCAGCAGTTCGTGGCGTGGTGGGATCCGCGCGGCGATTGCGCGCGCAACTGCTCGTTCTTCTCGGGCGAAGGCGCGACGGCGTTCTGGACCCTGGCGCCCGCCGCGCTCGCGCCGCCCGCATGGCGGCCGCTCGCTTATGCCGGCGCAGTGGTGTTCGGCGCCGCGACCAGCGGGCTCCGCATGGCCTTCGGCGGACATTTCTTCACCGATGTCGCGACCGCCGGCCTCGTCGCCTTCGTCGTGATCTGGTTCGGCTACGCACTGATCTACCGCTGGCCGCGGACCCGGTTTTCGGACGAGGCGGTCGATGCCGCCCTGACCCGGCTGAACATGCCCGCCTACCGCCTCCGCAAGCGCCTGTTCGGCGGCAAGACCGGCCCCGCACCGTCGATTTGAGCCATTAAAGGGGTGCCGAGCCCCGCGAAATTTGATATTCGCGCGGTCAAACTACACCCCGGCATCAGCCCCTTGAGACCCGATTGGAAGCCCCATGACCACGATCCTGAAAAGCCTGCCCAAGGGTGAGAAAGTCGGCATCGCGTTTTCGGGCGGTCTCGACACCAGTGCGGCGCTGCTCTGGATGAAGCAGAAGGGCGCGCGCTGCTACGCCTATACCGCCAATCTCGGCCAGCCCGACGAAGCCGATTACAACGAGATCCCGCGCAAGGCCGAAGCGTTCGGCGCCGAAAAGGCCGTGCTGGTCGATTGCCGCACCCAGCTCGTCCACGAGGGCATCGCCGCGATCCAGTCGGGCGCCTTCCACATCTCGACCGGCGGCATCACCTATTTCAACACCACGCCGCTCGGGCGCGCCGTCACCGGCACGATGCTGGTCGCGGCGATGAAGGAAGACGGCGTCAACATCTGGGGCGACGGCTCGACCTTCAAGGGCAACGACATCGAGCGCTTCTACCGCTACGGCCTGCTGACCAACCCGTCCTTGCGCATCTACAAGCCCTGGCTCGACCAGCAGTTCATCGACGAGCTCGGCGGCCGCGCCGAGATGTCGGCGTTCATGACGGCGCAGGGTTTTGCCTACAAGATGAGCGCCGAGAAGGCGTATTCGACCGACAGCAATCTGCTCGGCGCCACCCATGAGGCAAAAGACCTCGAAAGCCTCGACAGCGGCATCAAGATCGTCAACCCGATCATGGGCGTGCCGTTCTGGCGTGACGACTGCAACGTCAAAGCCGAGAAGGTCGTGGTGCGTTTCGAGGAGGGCCAGCCCGTCGCTCTGAACGGCAAGACCTTCTCTGATCCCGTCGCGCTGTTCCTCGAAGCCAATGCGATCGGCGGCCGTCACGGCCTCGGCATGAGCGACCAGATCGAGAACCGCATCATCGAGGCGAAGAGCCGCGGCATCTACGAAGCGCCCGGCATGGCGCTGCTGCACATCGCCTATGAGCGGCTCGTCACCGGCATCCACAACGAGGATACGATCGAGCAGTACCGCATCAGCGGCATGCGCTTGGGACGCCTGCTCTATCAGGGCCGCTGGTTCGACTCGCAGGCGCTGATGCTGCGCGAGACCGCGCAGCGCTGGGTCGCGCGCGCCGTCACCGGCGAGGTCACGCTGGAGCTGCGCCGCGGCAACGACTATTCGATCCTCAACACCGAGAGCCCGAACCTCACCTATGCGCCGGAGCGGCTCAGCATGGAGAAGGTCGAAGACGCCGCCTTCACGCCGGCCGACCGCATCGGCCAGCTCACCATGCGCAATCTCGACATCGCCGACACGCGGACCAAGCTCGGTCTCTATGCGAAGACCGGCCTGCTGTCAGGGAGTGAAGGCTCGCAGATCTTCAAGCTCGAGAACGACAAGGACTGATACCCCTCGGTGCCGTAGGGTGGGCAAAGGCGCGCTCTTCGCGCGCCGTGCCCACCATGTCCATGATGGAGGAGATCGTGGGCACGGCGCTACGCGCCTTTGCCCACCCTACGAGTTCGCGCCGTTCCGCAACGTCGCGCAAAACATCCAAAACAAAAATGGCCGGGATCGCTCCCGGCCATTTTCTTTTTGCGATCGCCTTACTGGCGCGGCGGCGTGGTGCCGGGCGGGGGCGGCGGCAACGAGGCCGTGCCACCATTGAGCAGCGGCGTGATGCGGCGGACGGTGACGCGCCGGTTGATGCGGCTCGGCCCGTCGGTCTGCTCCTTCAGGTACTGCTTGCCGTAGCCCTGCGAGGTCAGGTTCTCCGCGGGCACACCGAACTGCTGGGTCAGCAATTCGGCCGCCGACTGCGCACGGCGATCCGACAGCGACAGATTGTCGACGTCGTTGCCGACCGCGTCGGTGTGTCCCTCGATCAGGAACACCTCGCGCGGGTTGCGCTGGATCGCACGGTTGAGACCGTCGGCGATCACCTGCAGCCGCGCCGCCTGATCCGGCGGAATGGTCCACGATCCCGTCTCGAAGTTGATCGTGTTGACGTCGATGCTCGGCATCGCCATGCGGACGTTCGGCGAGTAGCGGATCTCGTCGAGCGAATAACGTCGCTCGATCCGCTGCACCGGCGGTGCCTCCATGGTCTCGTAGATCACGTCCGGCGTCGCTTCCTGGGCATCGACGATGTAGCGATCATAGGGAATGTTCACGACCGGCGGCGGTACGTCGACATAGAAGCCGCCGACCGCGCGCGGATCGCGGTAGCTGTTGTCGATGATGACGAGCTCTTGCCCGCGGGGGTCCCTGCGGATTCGGCGGAGCAGCGAACCGTCCGGACCGACCACGGTGATCACCTCGCTGCCATCGGGACGGATCACGACGGTGCGGGTTTCGCCGCCGACAGTCTCGGTGCGGATGTCGCGGGCACCGTAGCGGAAGCGATAGAGATCGTTGCCGCGGACGTATTCCTGCCCGCCCGGGTCGCGGATGATGATGCGATCCGGCTCGGTGTAGACGGTGCGGCCGCCTTCGACGACTTCCTGCCGCTGATTGCGGTAGTCGGCGATGGTGGCGCCGATCACGGCACCGGCCACGACGCCTGCGCCGAACGCAAGCGGCGTCAGGTCACGCTGCGGCGGACGCGGCGGAGGCGGCAGCGGAGCGGCAATGGTCGGCGCGGCGCGGAAGGCCGGCTGAACCGTCGGCGGGGCGTATTGCGCCTTGTCCGGCGGCGGTGCTGCGGCTGGCGTCGCAGGGACGACAGTCGGCGCCGCGGCGCCGGGCGGCGGCGCCGGCGGACGCGGCCCGGCGCCGGCCTGCGGTGCCACAGGCGGAGCACCGGCTGCCGGCGCGCCGGCAGGCGCTCCACCCTGACGTCCGGGAGGCTGGGTCACCGCGCCGCCGGGAGCCGGCGTTGCCGTCGGGGCCGGGGTGGCGCCTGGAGCGGGTGTTCCTGCGGCCGGCGGTCCACCGGGGCCGGGACGTCCGGACGGCGTCGTCGGGGTGCCACCTGGCGCCGGCGTGGCGCCTGGAGCGGGTGCCCCTGCAGCCGGAGGAGCGCCGCCGGGGCGTCCGGGCGGCGTGGTGCCGGGCGCCGGCGTTGCGGTCGGAGTGGTCGTCGGGGCAGCAGGCGTCGTGGCCGGGCGAGCTGCCGGTGCTGCGGGCGACGGAGTGGGCGTCGGGGTCGGAGCTGGCGTTGCCGCCGGCGCAGGCCGTGCGGCAGGTCCCGCTGAAGGTGGTGTGGCTGCCGCAGGCGGAGGCGGAGGTGTCGGCGAGGTCGCCGGGCGCGCCGGTGCTGCCGCGGGCGGCGGAGTCGGCGTCGGTGCGTGCTGCTGCGGGGCTGCCGCGGGAGGCGGCGGTGTCGGAGCGTGCTGTTGCGGAGCCGCGGCCGGAGGCGGCGTCGGCGCCTTGGGGGCAGCAGGCGGCGGCGGGGGTGGCGGCGGAGCCTGATGCGTCGCGGGCGGCGGAGGCGGTGGCGTCGGACGTGCGGGCGCAGCAGCCGGCGGAGGTGCGGCGGGCGGGTGCGGCGGGGCAGCCGCCGGCGGCGGCGCGGCCGGTGCCTTGGGCGGAGCAGGCGGTGCTGCGGCTGGCGGAGGCGGTGCCGCCGGGCGCGCGGCGGGCGGCGGACCCTTTGGCGCTTCCTTCGGTGGCTGCTTCGGTTTTCCGTCAGGGCCCAGTTCTGGCTGGGCCTGCGCGACCACGAGCGGCGGCGCGCTTTGCGCATGCGATGCGGAGCTTGCGAATTGCATCGCGGTCAGAGCCGTCGTGGCAAGCAGCAAGAGACGAAGGTTGGTCATGTGGTTCAACTTCCCCGGAAGGTTCTTTGACGAAGTCTTGGTTTGACGAAGTGTTGGAATGAACGGCTACGCGTTAGGCCGCATTGTGGCGGGCGAAGCGGTCGCGGCCCGATTTATTTCTGCACGCAAATCACGTCACTATGACAACGTTCATTGCGCATTCAGACGCATGTTGCAATCGCCTCACATGTGATCGCTCGCGTCTCACATGTGATGCTGCGACGAATTGGCATCCGTCGCGGGATTCGGCGTGAGCGGACCGCTCGGTCCGCGCGACG
The DNA here is from genome assembly GCF_024199945.1 of Bradyrhizobium sp. CCGUVB4N. GTDB lineage: Bacteria > Pseudomonadota > Alphaproteobacteria > Rhizobiales > Xanthobacteraceae > Bradyrhizobium. The sequence continues at coordinate 351,951 of NZ_JANADP010000001.1, forward strand.
GAATCTCCTCGGGCATGCGACCCGGCAATTCATCGGGCCGCGGTGATTCGCCGGGCTCGCGCACCGGCGGCGTGATTTCAGGTTGCGGGTTGCCCGGCGGAATTCCAGGCGGTGGCTCGCTGGGCGCGCCGGGTGTCGATGGCGGTATCTCGGGCGGTTCAATCGGCATCGGCATCACAAAGATCAGTTGTCCGGAGAACGACAACGATGATGCCGCGCCGATGTTCCGAGAGCATGATCCGGAAAAGTGCTTGGCGGTTTTCCGAGAAGATCATGCTCAAACAACAACCGGAAGCGCGATGAGATGGTCACATCGCGCTTTGGTCGCGCCGCGCTATTCCGGTGCGTGACAGACCGCCTCAATGTTGTGGCCGTCGGGGTCCAGCACGAAGGCGCCGTAATAGTTCGCGTGATAATGCGGGCGGAGGCCGGGCGGCCCGTTGTCGCGACCACCGGCGGCCATCGCAGCCTTGTAGAACGCATCGACGGTGGCGCGGTCCTTTGCGAGGATCGCGACATGCACCGGCTTGTTCATCGCGCCTTCGCCGCCGATCCAGAAGTCAGGCTTGCCGCCGGCGCCGAATCCGGCTGCCGCGGCGTGACCGGTCTGCGCCTCCGTCACCTCCATAATCAGGCTGTAGTCGAGCGGCGCCAGTGCCTTGCTATAGAATGCCTTCGCGACCTCGTAGTCGGAGACGGAGAGGCCCAGGTGATCGATCATCGTAACCTCCGTGGTTCGTCGTCAGCATGACAGGAACGTATTGCTTCGTGTCTTGCGCGCGATCGTAAAGCCGCGCGCGACCATGTCGGCGATACAATCCTGTTGCCACTCGTTTTGTGACAGATGCTCGATCACGACCGCGCGGGGCCACAGCGCCTGCGGCGCGTCGCGGAAGAAGCCGATCAGCACGCGGTCCTCAAAACCCTCGACGTCGATCTTGAGCGAATCGACCTGGGTGACGCCGGCTTCTTCCAGAATGCGCGTGAGCCGCAGCGACGGCACCTTGATCGCATCAGTGCTGGCCGGGCCGGTGACGACGTGCGTGGCGCCGAGATTGCCGCCGCCGCTCTCGATCATCAGCTCGCCGTCGCTATCGCCCGCGGCGGCCTGTACCAGGCGCACCTGCGTCGCCTTCGATGCTGCGTGATTGAACGAGAGCCGTCCAAACGTCAGCGGATGCGGCTCGATCGCGACCACCTTGCCGTTGGTGCCGACCTGCCGCGCCATCACCAGCGCGAAGGTGCCGACATTGGCGCCGACATCGACGAACGTGCCGCCGGCTTGCGTGTGCTGGCGGAGGAAGTCGAGCTCGTCGAGATTGTAGTCGGGGTTGAACAACGCGCCGCGTTCGGTCGCGCTGCCCTGGTGATAGAAGCGGAACGAGGCGCCCTGATATTGCACGTCGACCGGGCCGCCGCGGAGCAGATTGACCAGCCGCGACATCCACGGCCGGAACGCGCCGCGCTTCAGCCCCGATCCTTGCGCGAGGCTGATAATCGCGGCCTGCGCTGCGTTCGGCGCAAACGCGCCGAACGGCGCGGATGAAAGGGCGTTGTCGGGCGTCAAGCAGGCGATCCTCGTTGCAGGCGGCGCATGCATAGCCGGTTTTGCCGGGGACTCCAATCTTTCGCGAGAGGTTCGTAGCCCGGATTACGCTTCGCTCCATCCGGGCTACGAAGTCACGCCGCCTTTTTCGCCGCCGCCGGCTTCCGATGACGCAGGAATCGCCCAAGCAGCTTGCGTTTGCCCTTGCGCGGGATCAGGTCGATGTCGCTGACGAGCTTGGCGCCGCCCTTGCGGCGCTCCAGCACGATCTTGCGGCTGTGGAACGCTTCGAGCTCGACACGATGCGCGACGCTGACGATGGTGGCCTCTCGCAGCTCGTCGGTGACCATCTTCATCATCTTGTCCTGGCTCTTCTCGTCGAGTGCGGAGGTCGCCTCGTCCAGCACGACGATGTCGGGGTTGTGCAGCAGGAGCCGCGCGAAGGCGAGGCGTTGTTTTTCGCCGCCGGACAGCGTCTGGTCCCACGGCCCCTCTTCCTCGATCTTCTCCTTGAGATGGTCGAGGCCGACCTTGTGCAGGGCTTCGCCGATCTCCTCGACGGTCCAGTCGTCCTCGGCGCCGGGATAGGCGACCGCGCGGCGCAGGCTGCCTGAGGGCACGTAGGGCCGCTGCGGCAGCATGAACAGCCGCCGGTCGGGATGGAAATTGACGCTGCCGTCGCCCCATGGCCACAGGCCTGCGATGGCGCGCACCAGCGTGCTCTTGCCGGTACCGGATTCGCCGGCGACCAAAAGCCGCTCGCCGGGCTCGATCGCCACCTCGGTCTCGCCGACCACGGCAGTGCCGTCATCGAGCGTGACGGAGAGATCGTTCAGCTCCAGCATCGTCTCGTTGCTGGTCTCGCCGCGCTTGATGCGGCCGAGGCCGTCACCCTGCTCGGCGCGCTCGAGGCCGTCGAGCGACATCATCAGCGAGGCGATGCGGCGCGCGCAGGCGTTCCAGTCGGCGAGCCGCGGATAATTGTCGACCAGCCAGCCGAACGCGCTCTGCACGATGGTGAAGGCGGAGGCCGCCTGCATCACCTGGCCCAGCGTCATGCTGCCATCGAGAAATTTCGGCGCGCAGAGCAGGAGCGGGACCACGGGTGCGACGAGGCTCGAGCCCTGCGACACCAGCGTCGTGCGCATGTGCTGGCCCGCGAGCCGCGCCCACTGCCGCAGCACGCTGGTAAAATTGCGGTCGATGCCGCCGCGCTCTTCCTCCTCGCCGCCGAGCAGCGCGATGCTCTCGCCGTTCTCACGCACGCGCGTCAGCGTGTAGCGGAAATCGGCCTCCGCCTGGTTCTTGTCCTCGGAGACCTGCACGAATTGACGGCCGATCACCAGGATCGAGCCCGAGGCGATTCCCGCATAGAGCATCGCGGCGATCACGAGGAAGCCGGGAATGGTGATCGACGATCCGCCAAGCGTGACGGTGAGTGCGCCGCCGATGGTCCAGAGCACGACGATGAAAGTCGCGGCCGACAGCAGGGCCGAGGTCACGCCGGCGAGGAAGTCGACCGGCGAGTCCGTTGCGACGCGCAGATCCTCGGCGATGCGGTATTCCGGATTCTTGTGGTCGCCGCCGACGAGGTTGAGCTGGTAATAGCGCCCGTTGGTGAGCCAGCGCGTCAGCACGCTGTTGGTGAGCCAGGCACGCCAGCGCCGCTGGATGCCCATGCGGGCAAACACCTGCGCGACGCCGAGCACGATGCTGCCGATCGCGAGCGGGAAGAACACCGCGGTGAGATGGAAGACCGTGGTCGCATCGCGCTTCTCGATGGCGTCGAAGATCGCGCGGTTCCAGACATTGATGCCGTATTGGAAGCCGACGGTGAGGACGATCAGCACGACGAGCCCGATCGAGAACGGCCAGGCGAGGCGGTCGCCCTTGCGTGCCCAGAAGCCGCGCGCGCTGATCCAGAACCGCGTCAGCAGATAATCCTTGCGCGCCTGCTCGATCTCTTCGGGCGAGAGGTCTGAATCAGGTTCGACCACTTCGGGCGGCGGCGGTGCGATCGCATCGCCGTCCTCGCCCTTGATGTCGACGATGGGCGGCTTCCTGCCCTGTTCGCGCTTTGCGGCTGGCTTTTGCATGGCCGGATAACGCCAGACAAATCAGCCGGTTCCGTTGAGTTCCGCTGGGCCGATCACTCGGCAGCGCCGTCACGCACCCGCTTCAGCCGCGCCGCCTGGTGCAGGACCCGCGACAGCTCCTCGATGGAATAGGGCTTTTGCACGAGCTCGAAGCCGGCGACGCCGTCCTGGGACAAAGCGTGGCTGTAGCCCGTGGTCAGCACGATTGGCACGCCGATGCCGCGATCACGGATCGCCTGGGCCAGATCGAGCCCGGTCATCCCGGGCATGACGACGTCGGAGAACACGACGTCGAAACGATCGGTCGCGCCGACCAGCTCGGTGAGCGCATCGGTGGCGTTGTCGACCAGCGTGATGCTGTAGCCGAGCTCGGTCAGTCCGTCGGCGGCGAAATTGCCGAGCTCGATATTGTCCTCGACGACCAGCACCGACATGCCGCTGCCGGCGACCGCCGGCGCTGTGGTCGGCGCCTGGCTTCGCGGCAAGAGCGTTGCCGGCACGCGCGGCAGATAGAGCGAGAAGGTGCTGCCCTGGCCGACTTCGCTCATGACGGTCACCTCGCCGCCGGATTGCCGGGCGAAGCCGAACACTTGCGACAGGCCGAGGCCGGTGCCCTGGCCGACCTGCTTGGTGGTGAAGAACGGCTCGAAGATGCGGCCCAATTGCGCGGCGGGAATGCCGATGCCGCTGTCGCTGACGGCGACGCAGACAAATCCGTGACTTCCCGAGAGGTGCGCCAGCGTGTCCGGGACATTGGTCGCCGCGTGCACCGTGAAGACGATCCGGCCCTTGCCCTGCATGGCGTCGCGCGCGTTGGTCGCCATGTTGATCATGGCCGTCTCGAACTGGCCGGCATCGGCATTGACGAGACAGGGCTCGATCGGCAGCTGCGTGACGATTTCGATGGCCGGTCCGAGCAGCGTGGCGAGCATGTCGCGCAGCGACTGCATGCGGTCGCCGATGTCGAACACTTCGGGCTTCAAGGTCTGGCGTCGCGCGAAGGCCAGGAGCTGCGAGGTCAGCTTGGCCGCGCGCGCGACCGCCTCGGCGATCGCCGTGATGTAGCGCTGCCGCCGTTCCTCGCTGATTTGCGGCCGGTTCAACAGATCGACGGACGCGCGGATGACGGTCAGGAGATTGTTGAAATCGTGCGCGACGCCGCCGGTGAGCTGGCCCAGCGCCTCCAGCCGCTGGCTGTGCTTGAGTGCGTCCTCGGCTTCGCGCCGCCTGGCCGCCTCGGTCTGGAGAGTCTGGGTGCGGCGGAAGGCGAAGGCCAGCAGGATGAACAGCAGCGCGGTTGCGGGCACGCCGAACACCAGATGCTGGCTCATGGTGGCGAGCCAGCGCGCGCGGATCGCCGACGTCTCGAGGCCGGCGCTGACATAGATCGGATATTCGGCGACGCGCCGGTAGCCGATGCGCCGCTCGATCCCGTCCGACGGCCAGGCGATGGTCATCAGCCCATGATCGGGATGGGCCGCGATGCTCCGGCCGACCGGACCGTTCGGATCGAGCTGGATCTGGTGGTCGAGCCGCGGGAAATGCGCCAGCAGCACGCCGTCGGTGCGTCCCATCGCGAAGAAGGAGCCGGGATCGGTGCCGATCCTGGCGTAAAAGCTCTCGAAATATTCCGGCAGCACGGACGCCTGGATCACGCCGGTGAAGCTGCCATCGTCGGTCGTGCGGCGGCGGCTGACGCCGAAGAAGCGCGCACCCTGGTAGGGCTGCCGCGGCGTCAGCGAGGCGCCGATGAAGGTGCCGATGCTCTGGTCGACATGGGCATAGAAGTAATCGCGGTCGGCAAAGCTCTGATCCGGCGCCGGCGACGCCAGACTGTTGACCAGCGATTTGCCGTTCGCATCGAAGATCCAGGCCGATTTGAGCTGCGGCAGCGCGTCGGTCAGCTGCTTCAGGCGCCGGTGCAGCGCGCCTTCCCGCGACCGGATGACGTCGTCGGGAAGGTCGCGCACGACCTCGTTGATCTCGGCGAGGCTGCGGTCGATGGTCTCGAACACCTTGAGCGCGTGCTCATGGGCGACATCGAGCGTGCGCTCGATCTCACGGTCGGCGATGTCGCGGGTCGAATTGAAGGAGATGGTGGAGGCGATGGCGAACAGCGCAATCGGCAGCGCCAGGGATGCGGCCATCATCCACTGCAAGAGTCTCAGCGAATTGCGTTGTGCGCCCTGCAAGGTCGCTCCCGGTCCCCCGACGGGAAGCTTACTTGAATCTGACGCCGGGAAGGAAGCGACTTATGGCCGGAACCGGAGGTTGTGGTCCGCCGATTCGCCCGCGACGCGGGATAAGGTAAATTTTACCCGAAGCAGGCCCGGTCGTAGCATACCCCGGCCGTCCTGGCCGGGGGGGACGGTGTCCGCAGCGCCTAGATCTGGCGCTCGACCATCTTGAGCTTGAGCTCGGCGATGGCTTCGGCCGGGTTGAGGCCCTTCGGGCAGGCCTTGGCGCAGTTCATGATGGTGTGGCAGCGATAGAGCCGGAACGGGTCCTCGAGGTTGTCGAGCCGCTCGCCGGTGGCCTCGTCGCGCGAATCGGACACCCAGCGGTTGGCCTGCAGCAGCGCGGCCGGACCGAGATAACGGTCGCTGTTCCACCAATAGCTCGGGCACGAGGTCGAGCAGCAGGCACAGAGGATGCACTCGTAGAGGCCGTCGAGCTTCTCGCGATCCTCGTGGGTCTGGCGCCATTCCTTCTGCGGCGTCGGCGAGGTCGTCTTCAGCCAAGGCTCGATCGACGCGTACTGGGCGTAGAAATTGGTGAGGTCGGGAACGAGATCCTTCACCACCGGCTGATGCGGCAGCGGGTTGATCTTCACCGCGCCGTCCTTCACGTCGTGCATCGAGCGGGTGCAGGCCAGCGTGTTCTGGCCGTCGATGTTCATGGCGCAGGAGCCGCAGACGCCTTCGCGGCAGGAGCGGCGGAAGGTCAGCGACGGGTCGATGTGGTTCTTGATCCAGATCAGGCCGTCCAGCACCATCGGACCGCAATCATTGGTATCGACGTAATAGGTGTCGACGCTCGGATTCTTGCCGTCGTCCGGATTCCAGCGATAGACGCGAAACTCGCGCGTCTCGGTCGCGCCCGCGGGCTTCGGCCAGGTCTTGCCGCCGGTGATCTTGGAGTTCTTCGGAAGTGCGAATTCAACCATTTCGATAAGGCTTTCGCTGTTCGCTCAGTACACGCGCGCTTTGGGCGGGATGTACTGCACGTCGTTGGTCATGGTGTAGTCGTGAACCGGGCGGTACTCGATCTTGACCTTGCCGTTGTCGTCGAGCCAGGCCAGCGTGTGCTTCATCCAGTTCTTGTCGTCGCGCGCGGAGAAGTCCTCGCGCGCATGCGCGCCGCGGCTCTCGGTGCGGTTGGCGGCCGAGTCCATCGTCACCACCGCCTGCGAAATCAGATTGTCGAATTCGAGCGTCTCGATCAGGTCCGAATTCCACACCAGCGAGCGATCGGACACGGCGATGTCGGTGATGCCGCTGTGGACCTTCTCGATCAGGTGCTGGCCTTCGCTCAGCACGTCGCCGGTGCGGAACACGGCGCAGTTGTTCTGCATCACATGCTGCATGCCTTCGCGCAGCTTTGCGGTCGGCGTGCCGCCCGAGGCGTAGCGATAATGGTCGAGGCGGCCGAGCGCGAGATCGGCCGAGTTCGCCGGCAGCTCGGGCTGCTTGGCGTTCGGGGTCAGCTTCTCGGCGAGACGGAGCGCCGCGGCGCGGCCGAACACGACGAGATCGATCAGCGAGTTCGAGCCGAGGCGGTTGGCGCCGTGCACGGAGACGCAAGCGGCTTCGCCGATCGCCATCAGGCCCGGGATGATGGCGTTGTCGTCGCCGTCCTTCTTGGTCAGCACTTCGCCGTGATAATTCGTCGGAATGCCGCCCATGTTGTAGTGCACGGTCGGCACGATCGGGATCGGCTCGCGCGTCACGTCGACATTGGCGAAGATTTTTGCGGATTCGGAGATGCCCGGCAGGCGCTCGGCGAGCACCGCGGGATCGAGATGGTCGAGATGAAGGAAGATGTGGTCCTTCTTCTTGCCGACGCCGCGGCCTTCGCGGATCTCGATGGTCATCGCGCGCGAGACGACGTCGCGTGACGCCAGGTCCTTTGCCGACGGCGCATAGCGCTCCATGAAGCGCTCGCCCTCGGAATTGACGAGGTAGCCGCCTTCGCCGCGCGCACCTTCGGTGACGAGGCAGCCCGAACCGTAGATGCCGGTCGGGTGGAATTGCACGAACTCCATGTCCTGCATCGGCAGGCCGGCGCGCAGCACCATGCCGCCGCCGTCGCCGGTGCAGGTGTGCGCCGAGGTGCAGGAGGCGTAGGCGCGGCCGTAGCCGCCGGTCGCGAGGATCACGGTCTGGGCGCGGAAGCGATGCAGCGTACCGTCGTCGAGCTTGAGCGCGATGACGCCGCGGCAGGTGCCCTGGTCGTCCATGATCAGGTCGATGGCGAAGAACTCGATGAAGAACTCGGCCGCGTGACGCAGCGACTGACCATACATCGTGTGCAGCATGGCGTGACCGGTGCGGTCGGCGGCGGCGCAGGTGCGCTGCGCCTGGCTCTTGCCGAACTCGGTGGTCATGCCGCCGAACGGACGCTGGTAGATCTTGCCGTCCTCGGTGCGCGAGAACGGCACGCCCCAATGTTCGAGCTCGTAGACCGCGTCGGGCGCGTTGCGCACCATGTATTCGATCGCGTCCTGGTCGCCGAGCCAGTCCGACCCCTTCACGGTGTCGTACATGTGCCAGCGCCAGTCGTCCTTGTGCATGTTGCCGAGCGAAGCCGAGATGCCGCCCTGCGCCGCGACCGTGTGCGAGCGGGTCGGAAACACCTTGGTGATGCAGGCCGTCTTCAGGCCGGCTTCGCTGCAGCCGACCGTGGCGCGCAGGCCCGCGCCGCCGGCGCCGACCACGACGACGTCATAGGTGTGGTCCTCGATCGGATAGGCTTTGCCGTTGGTGGCGGGAGCGCCGTTGCCCTTGCCATTCGTCGCGTTGGCCATGGGTTACACTCCGGATGACAGTTGGAGAATCGCGTAGATCGACGCGAGCGCGACCGCGATCGAGAAGAAATTGTTGAGCATGATCGTCGCGAGCTTGAGCTTCTCGTTGTGGACGTAGTCCTCGATCACGACCTGCATGCCGATCTTCATGTGCCAGGCGCTGGCGATGATGAAGAGCACCATGATGATGGCGATCGGCAGCGAGCCCAGGATCTGCTTCGCATAGGCCTGGTTGCGGCCGAGCAGCATCATGATGACGACGATCACGGGGAGCATCAGCAGCACCATCGCCACCGCCGTCAGGCGCTGGCGCCAGAAATCGGACGTGCCGGAATGCGCGGCGCCGAGGTTGCGGACGCGGCCGAGCGGGGTGCGCATGCTGCGCTTCGGCGTATCAGCCGTGCTCATCGTCCACCTCCGGTCGCGTAGGCAATGATCCAGATCAGCACCGTCAGGGCGATGCCGCCGATCAGGGCGCCCCAGGTCAGCGCTTCGCGCTCATTGGCCTTGAAGCCGTAGCCAAGGTCCCACACGAAGTGCCGGATACCGCTCAACATATGGTGCATCAGCGCCCAAGTGTAGCCGAACATGATCAGCCGGCCGATGATGCTGCCGGTGAAGGCCTGGACGTGGGCATAGGCGGCCGGGCCGGAGGCTGCAGCGATCAGCCACCAGGCCAGCAGCAGGGTTCCGACGTAGAGGGCGATACCGGTGGCGCGGTGGACGATGGACAGCGCCATCGTCAACGTCCAGCGGTAGACTTGCATGTGTGGTGAAAGCGGTCGTTCGATCCGTGCGGTCATGGGCTTTTGATGTTTATGGCGGCCCAGCAGGGGGCGCGCGGGGATCGCGAAAGGTCGGCTCTATTTACGGAGTCGATTTGGCCGGCGCAATCACCAAATCGCCATAAATCGAATCGCAGTTCAGCCTTACGGCGTTGATGCAACAAGCCAATCAGGGCCTTGGTATACCAGATCGATGGTGCACCGACCAAAAATCGAACATTAATTCACTCTTTATGGCGGTGGGCGAGGCCCATTGAAATTACTATTGGAACGGCTCTAAGCCACCGCGCGCTTGCCACGGTTCGAACCAGTCAGTTCAGCGCCCCGAAGCAACGCGGTTGACCGACGGACCATTCGCGATTTCCGTCCTGCGCATCGATTTTCCGTCCGGCGGCGGATATGCGCAACTTGCATTCCACCCCAGCCGGAAGGCGCGTCGTGTCGACCGCGCAGATCGGATCGCCTACAGCTTCATGCGCAGCTCATTCCGAGCGGACGAATCGGAGACGTTGCGGCCGGTTGTCGGGGCAGGTCCGGGTGATTGCAGGTCTTGATATTCGTGAACTCGTGGAGCTCGCGCTGCTGCTGATCGCAGTCGGCGCGCTCTCCGGGTTTCTGGCCGGTGTGTTCGGCATCGGCGGCGGCGCGATTCTGGTGCCGGTGTTTTACGAATGTTTTCGCATTGCCGGCGTGCCGCTGGACGTGCGCATGCCGCTTTGCGTCGGTACATCGCTCGCGGTCATCATCCCGACGTCGATCCGTTCGTTCCAGGCGCATCACAAGCGCGGCGCCGTCGACATGTCGATCCTGCGCGTCTGGTGGCTGCCGATCCTGATCGGTGTCGTCGCCGGCAGCGTGGTCGCGCGCTACGCGCCGGAGCGGCTGTTCAAGATCGTCTTCGTCTGCGTCGCCTATTCGGCTGCCGTGCGACTGATTTTCGCGCGCGAGACCTGGAAGCTCGGCGACGATCTGCCGCGCGGTCCCTTGATGCGCGTCTACGGCTTCTGCGTCGGCATCTTGTCGACGCTGATGGGCATCGGCGGCGGCTTGTTCTCGAACCTGCTGATGACCTTCTACGGCCGGCCGATCCATCAGGCGGTCGCGACCTCCTCGGCGCTGGCGGTGCTGATCTCGATCCCCGGCGCGCTCGGCTACGTCTATGCCGGCTGGCCGGCCGCGGCGACGTATCCCAGCGTCGCAGCGCTGCAAATTCCGTTCGCGCTCGGTTACGTCTCGCTGATCGGCGCCGTGCTGGTGATGCCGATGAGCCTCGTGACGGCGCCGCTCGGTGTGAAGGCCGCACATGCAATGTCGAAGCGGACGCTGGAGGTCGCGTTCGGATGCTATCTGTTTATCGTGGGCAGCCGGTTTGTGATGAGTCTTGTGGGCGGGCAGTGATCGGGGTGACCCGCGCTCACCAAGCGTTCCGCTGTCATCGCCCGACTTGATCGGGCGATCCAGTATTCCAGAGACAGCGGTGACTGAGCCGAGAGGCCGCGGCGTACTGGATGCCCCGGTCAAGCCGGGGCATGACAGCGCGTTGTGCGGATGGTCCTCGTCGCAAAACCCGCGACGAGCCGTCTCCTCACTTCTTCGCGTAAATATCCTTGTACGTATCGCGCAACACGTTCTTCTGCACCTTGCCCATGGTGTTGCGCGGCAGTTCGTCGACGACGAAGACGCGCTTGGGCATCTTGAACTTTGCCAGGCGTCCGTCGAGCGCTTTCAGGACGGCGGCCTCGGTGACATCGGCGCCCTTGTTGCAGACCAGTACCGCCGTGACGCCCTCACCGAAATCGGCATGGGGCACGCCGATCACGGCGGACTCCACCACGCCGGGCATGGCGTCGATCTCGCTCTCGATTTCCTTGGGGTAGACGTTGAAGCCGCCGGAGATCACGAGATCCTTGCCACGGCCGAGAATGTGGACGTAGCCCTTGTCGTCGATCTTGCCGAGGTCGCCGGTGATGAAGAAGCCGTCGGGCCGGAATTCGGACTTGGTCTTCTCCGGCATGCGCCAATAGCCCTTGAAGACATTCGGGCCTTTCACCTCGATCATGCCGATCTGCTCGCGCGGCAATTCCTTGCCGGTCTCGGGCTCGGTCACGCGCACGGAGACGCCGGGGAGGGCGAAACCGACCGCGCCGGGAACGCGCTCGCCGTCATAGGGGTTCGACGTGTTCATGTTGGTTTCGGTCATGCCGTAGCGCTCGAGCACGGCGTGGCCCGTGCGCGCCGACCATTCGCGATGGGTTTCGGCGAGCAGCGGCGCCGAGCCCGAGATGAACAGCCGCATGTGCTTGGTCGTCTCGCGCGACAGCGCGGGATTTTGCAGCAGGCGCGTATAGAACGTCGGCACGCCCATCAGCACGGTGGCGCGCGCCATCAGCTTGATGATCAGGTCCGGATCGAGCTTCGGCAGGAAGATCATCGACGCCCGCGAGAACAGCGTCACGTTGGTCGCCACGAACAGGCCGTGCGTGTGATAGATCGGCAGCGCGTGGATCAGCACGTCCTTGTCGGTGAAGCGCCAGTAATCGACCAGCGAGAGCGAGTTCGACGCGAGATTGTCGTGACTGAGCATCGCGCCCTTGGAGCGGCCGGTGGTGCCCGACGTGTAGAGGATCGCGGCGAGATCGTCGTTTGCGCGGGAGACGGTCGCGAATTCGTGGCTCGCCTTGTCGGCGGCTTCCGTCAGCGAGCCCTTGCCGTCGGGCCCTAATGTCTCGACCTTGGCCTTCACCTTGGCGGCGATCGGCGCGAGGCCTTCGGCCTTGGAGGGATCGCAGACCACCAGCGACGGCTCGGCATCGCCGATAAAATAATCGAGCTCGTTCAGCGTATAGGCGGTGTTGAGCGGCAGATAGACCGCGCCGGCCCGTACCGTGCCGAGATACAGCACGATATTGGCGACTGATTTCTCCACCTGCACCGCGACGCGGTCGCCGGGCTTCACGCCGCGCGCGACCAGCGCATTCGCCATTTGGCCTGCCCGCGCGATCAGATCGCCATAGCTGATATGGGCGCCGTCCTGCGTCTCGATGGCGAGGCGCTTGGGATCGTCGAGGCCATCGAACAGGCGGGAAAACAGATTGGCGTTGGCAGCTGGGTTCATGCAAGATTTCCTCGACCGCAAGGCTTGTACGACAAGGCTCGTACGACAAGGCCGGTCAAAACCGAGGGCTGGATTAGCAAAAACCGCCCCAATGAAGCAACGGAGACAGTTTGCATGACCAAAAATGGGAAACGCGTAGCCTGGGTCACCGGCGGCGGCAGCGGGATCGGGGAGGCCGGCGCCGAGGCGCTTGCGGCCGACGGCTGGATCGTCGTGGTCTCCGGCCGGCGGCAGTCAGCCCTGGATACCGTGGTTGCGAAGATCGCCAAGGCCGGCGGGACCGCCGAGGCGCTGGCGCTGGACGTGTCGAACGCCACCGAAGCCCAGACGGCGGCCGATCACATCGTCGCCAAGCACGGCCGCATCGACCTGCTGGTGAACAATGCCGGCATCAACGTCCCCAGGCGCAACTGGAAGGACATGGAACTGGAGGGCTGGGACAGGCTGGTCCAGGTCAATCTCAATGGCGTGCTCTATTGCATGCGCGCGGTGCTGCCGACGATGCGCAAGCAGCAGGACGGCTCGATCATCAACGTCTCGTCCTGGGCCGGTCGCCACGTCTCCAAGATGCCGGGGCCCGCTTACACCACGACCAAACATGCGGTGCTGGCGCTGACCCATTCCTTCAACATGGACGAATGCGTCAACGGCTTGCGCGCCTGCTGCCTGATGCCGGGCGAGGTGGCGACACCGATCCTGAAGCTCCGCCCGGTGGTGCCGAGCGAGGAAGAGCAGGCGAAGATGCTGCAGTCGGAAGATTTGGGACGCACCATCGCGTTCATCGCCAGTATGCCGCCACGCGTCTGCATCAACGAACTCCTGATCAGCCCGACGCACAATCGCGGGTTCATTCAGACGCCGAACAACAGGGATTAGTGCGGAGGCGTGCGCCACAATCTCCGCCCGTCGTCCCGGGGCGCGACGTAGTCGCGAACCCGGGACCCATAACCACAGGGAGAAGTTGCGGCGCGAGAAGGTAACTCCGAGTCTTTGCCAAACCACTCCCTGTGGTTAGGGGTCCCGGATCTGCGCTGCGCTTGTCCGGGACGACAGCGGAGTGTGTCACTTCGCTCTTCGCAATGACGGCGCACCCACCACACGGTCACAACGCCCCATAGTTTCACGCATCACAATAAATTATTTCTCGAAACCCCTTCGCAGACCGTCCCGTAGTTCGGCCAACGACGCGCTGCTGCTTCACGTCAAACGGTCGCAGTCGCCGTTGTTGCCCCAACGCAAACGCCGGCGAATTGCCGGTCACAATCCAATCGGGAGTTTCTCCATGTCGAAGCGCATTGCCTATCTCACCGCTGCTGCCTTCAGCGCGCTGGCCATCACCGCGACCGTCATCGCGCCCGCTCGCGCCGAGGAAAAGACCGTCATGGTCGGCGGCGCCGCGATGTTCCCGTCGAAGAACATCGTCCAGAACGCCGTCAACTCGAAGGATCACACGACGCTTGTCGCGGCGGTGAAGGCGGCCGGCCTGGTGCCGACGCTGGAAGGCAAGGGCCCGTTCACGGTGTTCGCGCCGACCAACGCCGCCTTCGGCAAGCTGCCGGCCGGCACCGTCGACACCCTGGTCAAGCCTGAGAACAAGGCGACGCTGACCAAGATCCTCACCTACCATGTCGTGGCCGGCAAGCTCGAGGCCTCCGACCTGACCGATGGCAAGAAGCTCAAGACCGTCGAGGGCGAGGAGCTGACCGTCAAGAAGCAGGACGGCAAGGTCTGGATCGTCGACGCCAAGGGCGGAACCTCGATGGTGACGATCTCCAACGTCAACCAGTCCAACGGCGTGATCCATGTGGTCGACACCGTGCTGATGCCGGCAACGTAACACCGCGCACCCCTGTTTCATCCCCCACAGGATGCGGCGAAACAGCGAGCCGGGGAGACCCGGCTCGCTTTATTGTGACCGCCATGGCCGGCGATTCGTGTCCCGGCCCGGCGTAACGAAGGCGGGCGGAGCGGCGTATAATCGCTGACACACGACGTTCAGGACGGAACCATCATGTCGAGCCTTACAGTCACGGACGAGCACATCGGCGCCAAGCCGGCCAAGGCGATCCAGCCGGTCTGGGTCCGCGTGATGCACTGGACCAATGCGGTCGCCATGATCCTGATGATCCTGTCGGGCTGGCAGATCTACAACGCCTCGCCGCTGTTCGGCTTCAGCTTCCCGCGCGAGTACACGCTGGGCGGCTGGCTCGGTGGTGGTCTTCTCTGGCATTTCGCGGCGATGTGGCTGCTGATGGTGAACGGCCTCGCCTATCTCGTGACCGGTTTCGTCTCCGGCCGTTTCCGCAAGAAACTGCTGCCGATCACGCCGGCGGGCGTGCTCCACGACGTCAGGGCGGCGCTGACCTTCAAGCTCAGCCATGACGATCTCAGCGTCTACAATTACGTGCAGCGCGCGCTCTATGCCGGCATCATCGTCGTTGGCGTCCTGATCGTGCTGTCGGGCCTGTCGATGTGGAAGCCGGTGCAATTGCACTGGCTGGTGACGCTGTTCGGCGATTACCCGACCGCGCGCTACGTCCATTTCTTCTGCATGGCCGCGATCTGCGCCTTCCTCGTCATTCATGTGCTGCTTGCGCTGCTGGTGCCGAAGAGCCTGCGCGCGATGATCATCGGTCGTTGAGGGAGGAAGTCATGGCCAAGCGTTCATTCCTGATCCCCGGCGTCGACAAGCGGCTCTTGATCAAGGACTCCCTCAAGACCATGCCGGACGTCACCCGCCGCCGGTTCATCGCCGGCGGCGCCAGCCTCGGCGCGCTGTCGCTGCTCACCGGCTGCGACGTGATCGACTCGTCCTCGGCAGACACGATGCTGGCGAAGATCTCGAAATTCAACGACGCCGTGCAGGATTTCATCTTCAATCCCGACGCGCTGGCGCCGACGTTTCCGGAGAGCGCGATTACAAAGCCGTTCCCGTTCAACGCCTATTACGATCTCGATGACGCGCCGGAGATCGAGGCCGATGACTGGAAGCTCGAGGTGCGCGGCCTCGTCGACAACAAGAAGTCGTGGACGCTGCCCGAGCTCACCAAGCTGCCGCAGTTCACCCAGATCACCCGCCACATCTGTGTCGAAGGCTGGAGTGCGATCGGCAGCTGGACCGGTACGCCCTTGCGCGATTTCCTGAAACTGATCGGCGCCGACACGCGTGCGAAATACGTCTGGTTCCAATGCGCCGACAAGGACGGCTACAATTCGCCGCTGGACATGCGCACCGCGCTGCACCCGCAGACGCAGATGACGTTCAAATACGCTGGCGAGACCCTGCCGCGCGCCTATGGCTTCCCGATGAAGATCCGCGTGCCGACGAAGCTCGGCTTCAAGAACCCGAAATACGTCGTCTCGATGGAAGTCACCAACGACTACAAGGGCGGCTATTGGGAAGACCAGGGGTACAATTCGTACAGCGGAAGCTAGCTGTTGTCGTCCCGGCGAAGGCCGGGACCCAAAACCACAAGGCCCGGTTTGGCGAAGATTCGTGGTTCGGTACTTTGACCGATCGCCATCGATAGATCACGCGGTATGGGTCCCGGCCTTCGCCGGGACGACGCTAAATTATACTGGCCCCACCTTCCTCTGCAGCAACGATAGCACCGCCCCCAACGCCAGCAGCGCCGCAGAGACGTTCAGCGCGTAACTCAGGCTCCCGAGCGCATCGGTGATGGCGCCGACCACGATCGGGCCGAGCGTCTGGCCGACACCGAACGAGATCGTCATCGCCGCGATCGCGTGCGGCCATACCTCGGGCGGATAGTTGAAGCGCACGAAGGCGGTGGTCGAGCCGACCACGGCGAAGAAAGCGACGCCGAACACCACCGCCGACGTCGCGAGCCATGCGGTCGAATGTCCGAGCATCGGCAGGCCGGCGCCGATCGCGTTGGTGCCGAGGATGATCGCGGTGGCGAGACCGCCGCGATCGAGCGCGAGCACGCCGCGCCAGACCCAGGGCGTCACGAACGCACTCATGCCGATCAGGCCCCAGAAGCCGGCTTGCGCCGCCGCGCCGCCGCCGCCGTCGCGCACATAGGCGATCATGAAGGTCATGTAGGCGATGTAGCCCGCGCCAAACAGGAAGTAGGCGGCGAGATAGATCAATGCGGGAAGAATCCGGAATGAGCCGTGACCATCTTCCGAGAAACGCGCGCCGCTCTCGATCCGGACCAGGAACAGCGGCACGGTCATGATGGTCGAGAGCAGCGTCAGCGCCCACCACACCATCCACCACGAGCCGGGCCCGAAATATTGCAGCGTGAACGGCGCGATCAGCCCGGAGCAAAGAATGCCGATGCCGGGGCCGGCATAGAACAGGCTCAGCAGGAAATTGGCCCGCTCCGGGCGCGACTGCGCGATGGTGGCGGCCAATGCGCCGCCGGCGACGAAGCCGGCCGCGGCCCCCAGGCCCAGCACGAGGCGCGCCAGGCTCAGCGCGATGAAATTGCCCGTCAGCGCGCAGGTCGCAAGCGCGGCGACGCAGGCCACGGTTCCGCCGCGGATCGCCGCCGCCCAGCCGACGCGCTGGATCAGCCGGGATGCCACCAGGGCGCCCACGAGGTAGCCGACGGCGTTGATGGTGTTCATGAAACCCGCCGCCGAGTAGGACCAGCCGAGGTCCTCCCGCATGTCGGGCAGCACCAGCGCATAGGCAAAACGGCCGATGCCGAGCCCGACGGTCGCGGCCAGCGACAGGGTCAGGATCAGCCGCGCGGGATGTGCGACGGGCGGGGGTCGATCTGGGGCGAGCAAGGGGTACTCCGGCGACCCTCAGTGTGGCAGGCCCTGCCCGGCTTGCACAGCCGCGCGGCGGCAATGGTGTCTTGCCAAGCGCGCAACGCCGCTCTAGCACTCCGGCCGAAATTCACGAGATGCCGTCATGCCCGGCCTTGTGCCGGGCATCCACGTCTTCGGCGCTGTTGAGGCAAGACGTGGATGGCCGGGACAAGCCCGGCCATGACGAAACGGAGGAAGAACGACCATGGCGACCCACAAATTGCTGCTGCTCCCCGGCGACGGTATCGGCCCCGAGGTGATGGGCGAGGTGAAGCGGCTGATCGATTGGCTCAATTCGGCCGGGATCGCCAAATTCGAGACCGATACGGGCCTGGTCGGCGGCTCGGCCTATGACGCCCACAAGGTGTCGATCTCCGAGGGCGACATGGTCAAGGCGCTCGCCGCCGACGCCATCATCTTCGGCGCGGTCGGCGGCCCGAAGTGGGACGCCGTGCCTTACGAGGTGCGCCCGGAAGCCGGCCTGCTGCGCCTGCGCAAGGATCTCGCTTTGTTCGCCAACCTCCGCCCCGCCGTCTGCTATCCGGCGCTGGCCGACGCTTCGAGCCTGAAGCGCGAGGCGGTCGAGGGTCTCGACATCGTCATCGTGCGCGAGCTCACCGGCGGCGTCTATTTCGGCGAACCCAAGACCATCACCGATCTCGGCAACGGCCAGAAGCGCGCCGTCGATACCCAGGTCTACGACACCTATGAGATCGAGCGCATCGGCCGCGTCGCTTTCGAGCTTGCCAAGAAGCGCAAGAACAAGGTGACGTCGATGGAGAAGCGCAACGTCATGAAGTCGGGCGTGCTCTGGAACGAGGTCATGACCGCGGTCCACAAGCGCGAATATCCCGATGTCACGCTCGAGCATCAGCTTGCCGATTCCGGCGGCATGATGCTGGTGAAGTGGCCGAAGCAGTTCGACGTCATCGTCACCGACAATCTGTTCGGCGACATGCTGTCCGACATCGCGGCGATGCTGACCGGTTCGCTCGGCATGCTGCCGTCCGCCTCGCTCGGCGAAGTCGACGTCAAGAGCAAGAAGCGCAAGGCGCTGTACGAGCCCGTGCACGGTTCGGCGCCCGACATCGCGGGCAAGGGTCTCGCCAATCCGATCGCGATGATCTCGTCGTTCGGCATGGCGCTGCGCTATTCCTTCGACATGGGCGCGCTCGCCGACAAGGTCGACGCCGCGATCGCCGCCGTGCTGGCGAGCGGCCTGCGCACCGCCGACATCAAGTCGGAAGGCACCACGGCCGCCTCGACCACGCAGATGGGCGAAGCGATCCTGAAGGAACTGCAGAAGCTGCACGCTTAAGCGGCGAACGCAGCTCTCGTAGGGTGGGCAAAGCGGAAGCGTGTCCACGACTTCGTTGCTATTGGAGCGAGATGGTGGGCACGGCGCTTTCAGCGCCTTTGCCCACCCTACGGCACCTGCTCTCGGAGCCTGGCTCATGGACGCCTCTTCCCGCCCCAAGATCGCGGAAACCATCATCCATGACACGGTGCGCCAGCGCGAGGCGCAGATCGGGCGTCGCTGCGAGATCCTGAGCCACACGCGCATCGAATACGCGACGCTCGGCGACTACTCCTATCTCGGTGAATACTGCGATGTCGCCGATGCCGTGATCGGCAAGTTCACCGCGATCGCGAACTCGGTGCGCATCGGCGCGCCCAATCATCCGATGGGCCGTGCCTCCCAACATCGCTTCACTTATGTCCCGGAATATTACGAGGCGAGCGCGTCGCGCGACCGCGACTTCTTCGCGGATCGCCGCGGCGATCGCGTCATCGTCGGCAATGATGTGTGGATCGGCCATGCCGCGATCCTGCTGCCGGGCGTCACGGTCGGCGACGGTGCGGTGATCGGCGCCGGCGCGGTCGTCAGCCGCGATGTCGCGCCCTATACGATCGTCGGCGGCGTTCCCGCACGCGCCATCCGCAAGCGGTTTGACGATGCCGTCGCGGCCAGCCTGCGCCGCATCGCCTGGTGGGATTGGCCGGATCAGCTCATCTTCGAGCGCCTCGCCGATTTCCGCTCGGAGGCGATCGAGGAGTTTTGCCGGCGATACGATCCGGCGGCCAATTCGTAATCTCCCAAAACAAAAAGGCCGGGCGCGAGCCCGGCCTTTCTGATTCGAGAATCGATCCGCTCAGTACAGCGGGAAATTCTGCGGATAGCCGCCGAGATCGGACGGCGTCGGCAGCGGCTGGCGATCGATCGGGCGGTTGTTGTTCTCGCGGGCGAACGACGGATAGCCCACCGCCGGCGGGAAGGCGTAGTCGCTGAACTTGCGGTCGCCCGGATTGACCTCGGTGCCGCCGTCGAGCCAGGAGCGCTTGCTCACATAGATACGGGTGCGACCCTGCTGGTAGACCGCATTGGGGCCGCTCGGACCGTAGATCGGCCGGCCGCGATCGTCATAGCGCTGCTTGGTCTTGGTGTCGGCCGCAGCCGGTGTCGCGAAGGCCACGGCAATCGCGGCGCCCGCCGCAAGCAACGTCGCCAGTTTGTTCGCGGCAAAGAAATTCGAGCTCATCACGTCCCCTTCAGGCGGCAAGCCGCCAGTCGATTTCACCCCATACTAGCCCGGCCGGGGTGGCCGCAACTAGGTCAATTCAGTCACACCGCGCCGGAATAATCGTGCGCGCCGGCAAAAGTTGCATGCGTACCAGTGACTTGAGCTTGATGAGGATCAAAGCGCGCCGCGCAATTGCGCATTGGCGGCACCCAGCAGCCAGTCCGCCGAGCCGCCGGCGTCACAGGAGCGCCGCTTCAGCTCCGCATGGGCGAACAATTCCGCGAGCTTCGGCTCGTTGCCGGAGGTGAGCAGCGTCAGCCGGTTCAGGGTGCAGGCGATCGCCGCGCGGCGGGCCGGCATCGTGTCGCCCTGGCAGGAGAAGCCGGAGATCTGCAAGCCCGGCTCCTCGTTGCGCTTGAGGTAGCCGAGGCAGGCCGGCGTCCCGTCCGCTGTGCCGGTCGGCCGGAACAGGGCGACGGGGCCGAATTTGGTGTCGATCAGGCCGGCCTGCTCGAGCGCGGTGGCCGCACCCAGTCCCATCTGGACGGCGAGGCCCGCGGCCGCCGGCCGCGTCACGTCGAATTCGCTGCCTTCCCGGTAGATCTCGAGCTCGGCCACAGGCTTGTCGGCCTCGCCGGTCCAGCGCATCACGTCGCGCCGGCCGCCCTCGGGATGCCTGAAAATGGTGTAAGAGGCTGTTTTCTCTGATGAATCGAGCCGGCTGAGAGCAAAGGCCGGGTGCGAGCGGGAGGCCTCGGCCCAGCCTGGCTTCTCCGCGGGCTCGTCGTCGCGCAGGTCAGGCAGCTGACCGAGCCCGGCAAGCGCGAGGATGGCAAACAGCGCCAGCGCCCCCACATAGGCGAACAGGCGTGCCAGCGTGCCGACGACCTCGTCGGCGAAATTGGCAAGCGCCAGATGGATCTGGGTGGGCGTTGCGGCCGTGCTGGCCTCAGGCGATTGCATCCACGGCCTTCAGGCATGGTCCAACGTTGTCTTGAGGCCGGTTCTCGCATAGAAGCGCTGCTCTTCCTGTTTAAGCGTCAGCTTCAGGAACGGGCTTTTTCATCGGAGAGTGAACGATGGGTTACAAAGTCGCAGTCGTCGGCGCGACCGGCAATGTCGGACGGGAAATGCTCAACATTCTGGATGAGCGCAAATTCCCCGCGGACGAGGTCGTGGCCCTGGCGTCACGCCGCAGCGTCGGTGTCGAGGTCTCCTATGGCGACCGCACCCTGAAGTGCAAGGCGCTCGAGCATTACGATTTCTCCGACGTCGACATCTGCCTGATGTCAGCGGGCGGCGAGGTGTCGAAGGAATGGTCGCCGAAGATCGGCGCCGCCGGCGCGGTCGTGATCGACAATTCCTCCGCCTGGCGCATGGATCCGGACGTGCCTTTGATCGTGCCGGAAGTGAATGCGGATGCGACCGCCGGCTTCAAGACGAAGAACATCATCGCCAACCCGAACTGCTCGACCGCGCAGCTCGTGGTCGCGCTGAAGCCGCTGCACGACAAGGCCACCATCAAGCGCGTCGTGGTGTCGACCTATCAATCGGTGTCGGGCGCCGGCAAGGACGGCATGGACGAGTTGTTCGCGCAGACCAAGTCCGTCTACACCAACCAGGAACTGGTCAGTAAGAAATTCCCCAAGCGCATCGCCTTCAACGTCATCCCCCACATCGACGTCTTCATGGAGGACGGCTACACCAAGGAAGAGTGGAAGATGATGGCGGAGACCAAGAAGATTCTTGATCCCAAGATCAAGCTCTCCGCGACCTGCGTGCGCGTGCCGGTGTTCGTCGGCCACTCCGAGGCCGTCAACATCGAGTTCGAGAATCCGATCAGCGCGGACGAAGCGCGCAGCATCCTGCGCACGGCGCCGGGCTGTCTCGTCATCGACAAGCAGGAACCGGGCGGCTACGCCACGCCGTACGAAGCGGCCGGCGAGGACGCGACCTACATCAGCCGCATCCGCGAGGACGCCACGGTGGAGAACGGTCTCGTGCTCTGGTGCGTGTCCGACAATCTGCGCAAGGGTGCCGCGCTCAACGCGATCCAGATCGCGGAAGTCCTGATCAACCGCAAGCTGATCAGCGCGAAGAAGAAGGCGGCGTAACCCCGCCACAGGTCTCGTAGGGTGGGCAAAGCGAAGCGTGCCCACCACCTGCGCATAATCGGAAAAGATGGTGGGCACGGCGCGTTGCGCCTTTGCCCACCCTACGAATTCAAACCGCGCCGACGCAGCTCTACACCACGCTCCGCGCGCTCCTGAATTCCTTGCTCGCCTGGTCCAGCACGAACAGCGTTCCCTCCGCGACGCCGAAATAGGCGCCGTGCAGCTGCATCTGGCCGCTCTCGACGGCCTTGCGCACGAACGGGAACGTCATCAGGTTCTCCAGGCTGCGGAACACCGCGGCCTTCTCGATGCGCTCGACGAATTGCGCCATGCTCTCGCGCTCGCGCTGCTCGACCACCTCGCCCGGCTTGATGAACATCTGCATCCATTTGCCGATGAAGTCGCCGGGCGTCAGCGGCTCGATCTTGTCGACGAAGGCGCGGATGCCGCCGCATTGGGCGTGGCCGAGGATGACGATGTGCTTCACCTTCAGCACCGTCACGGCATATTCGAGCGCGGCCGAAACGCCGTGCGCGTTGCCGTCGGGCTGATACACCGGCACCAGATTGGCGATGTTGCGGACGACGAACAATTCGCCCGGGCCGACGTCGAAAATGGTCTCCGGCGCGACGCGGCTGTCGCAGCAGCCGATCACCATCACTTCCGGGAACTGTCCCTTCACCGACAGCTCGCGATAGCGGTTCTGCTCGGCCGGCAGCCGCTGAGTGGCGAAGGCGTTGTAGCCTTCCAGCAAATGCTTCGGGAATGTGATCATGGCCTATGCCTAATCATATACCGGTAGCGCGAACAAGCCTTTCGAATAGGCAGGCCAGATGCTATCGGCTTCGGCCATAATAGAGACGACGACACCGGAAGGAACGTAGCATGACCCGCCCGCGCCGCAGCCACCTGTTCATGCCCGGCTCCAATCCCCGCGCCCTTGAAAAGGCACGAAATCTCGCCGCCGACGGCCTCATCCTGGATCTGGAAGATTCCGTCGCTCCGGACGCCAAGGCGGTGGCGCGCGACGGCATCGCCGCCGCGATCGCCGCAAAAGGCTTCGGCAAGCGCGAGATCCTGATCCGGACCAACGGCCTCGACACGCAATGGTGGGCCGATGACGTCGCGATGGCGGCCAAGGCGTCGCCGGACGGCATCCTGGTTCCGAAAGTTTCAAGCATCGAGGATCTCCAGACCATCGGCCACCATCTCGCCGAACTCGGCGCGGCGCCGACCGTCAAGGTCTGGGCCATGATCGAGACCGCACGTGCGGTGCTGCATGCCGAGGAGCTGGCCGTGGCCGGCCGCGATCCGAAGACGCGCCTCTCCGGTTTCGTGTTCGGCCCGAACGACATCTCGCGCGAGACGCGCATCAAGATGATGCCGGGCCGCGCCGCGATGCTTCCGATGATCACCCACTGCATCCTGGCGACGCGCGCCGCCGGCCTCGAGATCCTCGACGGCCCCTATAGCGACATCAACAATCCCGACGGCTTTGCCACCGAATGCGCGCAAGGCCGTGATCTCGGCTTCGACGGCAAGACGCTGATTCATCCGTCGCAGATCGAGGCCTGCAACGCGATCTTCACCCCGCCGGACGAGGAGATCGCGCGCGCCCGAAAAATCATCGCGGCGTTCGAGCTGCCGGAAAACGTGTCGCGCGGTGCGATCCGGCTCGACGGCGCAATGGTCGAGCGCCTGCACGCCGACATGGCGCGACGCACGATCGAGATCGCGGATGCGATCGCGGCGATGGGGAAGGGCTAGGGCGCGCGCCCAGCCATCCGATCGACATCGTCACGGCGATGCGCGATCGCGCTGCTCTTCGCTGATAGCTGGCGGCGCGGCGGTCGTGGATTTCCGGGCTCCCGCGCTCCGCGCGGGCCCCGGAATGACGGATTGCATCAGCCTTGCTAGGCCGCTTTGGACTGA
Organism: Bradyrhizobium sp. CCGUVB4N; assembly: GCF_024199945.1. Lineage (GTDB taxonomy): Bacteria > Pseudomonadota > Alphaproteobacteria > Rhizobiales > Xanthobacteraceae > Bradyrhizobium. The sequence goes on from NZ_JANADP010000001.1 coordinate 375,872, forward strand.
CTGGCGGCTGCGAGGGTATCGCGCAGGTGTTGTTCCTTCTTTTCATCGAGCGAGGTCTTGAGAACCGTCCCTCCCGCATCCTTGATCTCGTTGAGAACCTTGTCTGCGGTCATGCTCTTGATGAGCAGGAACAGAACGGCGTCGCCCGATTTCACCTTCGCGGCGAGCTCCTTCATGAAGTTATCTTTGATGCCGAAATCGGTCAGCGCGCCACCCAATGCGCCTGCGCCGGCACCGAGGGCCACGCCGATAAGAGGATTCAGGAACACCAATCCAAACAGCAATCCCCAGAAGCTGCCGCTTGCGGCGCCCATCATCGCAGTGTTCACGAGCTGATTGAGCTTGACGGAATCCTCCGTCTTGACTGCGATCACGGCATCCTGGATCGCGATCAGATATTCCTTCTGGAGCTTGAGTATCTTCTGCCGAACTTCTTCTGCCTTGGCTTCGGATGGGTATACGATCGCAACAAGGTCTGACATTGAACACTCCTGTTCTGATTTGAAGTGCTGCCCCTGATCCGCTTGATATGCGCGGCCAACGTTTAACACAGACCGAAACGTCTCTCGTCAGCTAATAGGTTCCGCACGTTCACAACTCGGAGATGTTCCGAGGCGGTGCCATTGAGTAAGCGGGATTGTCTTACGTGCCGTCGAACAAGCGCCACAGGCTCGTACGTCCGCGCCTTTGTATGGAGGCGTGGCGGATCTTAATCAAATCGTCGGCTTCGCGGTGGGAAGCGCAATCGTGACGGATATTTTTCAGCCTTGCGATCGCGGCGATGGGGAAGGGCTAGGGTTCGATTTTGGCCTGGCCGGCGATGCCGTGCCACACGGCGTCCTTCAGGGCGATGAGCGAAGGCGGTGGGATGGTCGGCGGATCGGCAGGTCCATTTGCCGCGCCCGGCACCAGCACGGCAACATGGATCTCGCCGTCGGTGTAGTAGGGGTCGCCACCGCCATTTCGGCCGAACAGCGTCGGGCCTATGCCCGAGATCTGAAAGAAATTGCTGACGACGTTGGCCTTGCGCAAATCGGTCATCAGGAGATCTCGCTCGGCATCGATGTCGGGATCGATATGATGAGTGACCTGTCCGGTGTCGTGGCTTAGTCCGACACCCCGGTCGAAGGTCGCCGAGCCCAGCCAGACCGGTCGACCGTCGTCACCCTTGTCGAGGGCCTTCCAGAACCGAACGTGATGCCGTCGGTCCGCGCTGCGTCCGACGGGTTTCTCGAAAGCGTATTGCTCCTTTTTTCCCAGATAGTAGAGCGGGCTGACGGGAGCGTTGTGATAGGGGCGATCCAGCACCACGCTCCCGACGATCTCGACACTCGAACGCAGGGTCACGGCATCGGCCGCAAACCATCCGGCCACATTCATGGCGCGGACGAGGTCTTCGTCGTTGCCGACGATACCGACGTTCAGGGGATCGGCAGGGATATCGTCCGACGTCCTGGTGACCATCGGCAACGAAGCAAGTCCGGCTTCGTGCTCGTGGTGAATCCACAGCAGGGGCACGAGGAAATACGCCAGCGCCAGATAGACGAACAGCACAATTGCCAAACGGAAAAGCCACCGTCGCTTCTTCGTCCCGTTCTCGGCTGGGTTGGTCATGCGGCTTCGTTCGCACCAGGATGCCCGACACCATACCCCTCCAGCCCGCGACTACAATGCCATTCAGGATATCTGCACCAGCCCCTCGGTGAGGCACGATATCGGCGCGTTTGAACGATTCCAGATTGGCGTCCGGCGGCTGCGACAATTACTCACATCCGTCTCACGACAGCTCGTCCATGCAGGCTTCGTTTCGACGTTGCGCGGAAGCGTGTCATGCGAACGCGCGCAGAAATTTCAAGTGTCGCGCCTGTCCCCGCGTGGAATCAAAACATCAATAGATGACGTTCTCTCGTGCGCGACGCGCCGGATCGCTCTCAAAATATTAGATGCCTTCTATTAGGCGACGCGCGTCTCGCTGTTTATTGCACATCGTGTCTCGTCGGCGCGATGAGGCGGGGCATCAATAAGAAAAGTCTCCGGGGTGTTATGATTTACGACTTGAAGTGCACGCGCACGATTGGATTCGTGTGCGTATCGATGCTGCTGACCACGACCGCATCGTTCGCCCAGCAATCGGACCGTCCATCGTCGGCTGGAACTGCGCAGCCACTTCCTCCCGTGACCGTGTCCGCGCCCGAGCACCGCGCTGCGCCCGCCCGGAGGCAGCATGCGTCTAGTCCGGCGCGATCGAGACGTCAGGCCGGTCGCGGCGAAAGCGCGCCGGCGGCCGCAGCGCCGGCGACAGTCGGTGCGCAGCGTGCCGCATTGCCGGTGCCCTATGTCGGCGGACAAATCGCGCGCGGCGGCCGGCTCGGTCTGCTCGGCAACAAGGACTATATGGAAACGCCGTACAGCCTCACCAGCTATACGGAGAAGACCATCCGTGACCAGCAGGCGACCAGCGTCGCGGAAGTTCTCACCAATTCCGATCCGTCGGTGCGCGCTGCCATCGGCAGCAGCAATCGCTATGACGCGCTGACCATTCGCGGCTTCCGCGTCGAAAACAGCGAGATCGCGTTGAACGGGCTGTACGGTCTCGTGCCGGCCTATCGCATCAACCCGGCGCCGATCGAACGCATTGAACTGCTCAAGGGCCCGGCGGCGTTCCTCAGCGGCATGGCCCCGCAGGGAAGCATCGGCGGCAGCGTCAATGTGGTGACCAAACGTGCCGACGAGGATCTGACGCGCCTGACCGTCGGCTACATCTCGAACGCCCGCTTCGGCACGGAGGTCGACGTGGCGCGCCGCTACGGCGATCAGAAGGAATGGGGCGTCCGGTTCAATGGCGGGATCGATGGTGGAAACACCACGATCGATCGCCAGTCGGTGCGTGATGGTGTCGGCTCGCTCGGCGTCGATTACCGGGGCGAGCGATTCCGATGGTCTGCCGACGTCATCTATCAAGATGACTGGATGAAGGCTGCGGCGCGTGGCTATACCCCGGTCAAGGGCATCGCCGTGCCCAATGCGCCAGATCCGCGCATCAATCTCGCCCAGCCATTTGATTATGCCCGCGCAAAGAGCCTGACGGGCCTGACGCGCGCCGAATATGATCTGTCGAACAACGTGACCGTGTTTGGCGCCATCGGCGGCAATCAGTTCGGCTACGACAAGCGGGAGGCGCCGGGCGCGACGCTCCTCACGGCGTCGGGTGACGCACTTTCAACGTCGCGCTTCCAGACCGGCAAGTCCGAGGGCGTGTCCGGCGAAGCCGGTGTGCGGGCCCGTTTCGACACCGGTCCGGTCAGTCACGAGGTGGTCGTCAGCGGCAGCGCTTTGAACCGTACCGATTGGCTCGGCCAGACCAACTATGGAAACTACCTGACGAACATCTACGCGCCGACGATCCTGGCGAGCCCAGGCACGCCGGTCTCTTCATTCCCGGAAGGCAAGTCGGCTTTTCTCGGACTTCGCAGCGTTGGTGTCGCCGACACCCTCTCGATGATGAACGGGATGCTCCAGGTGATCGTCGGGGCCCGGCAGCAGCAGGTCATCGCGAACAACTACGACAGCGTCAGCGGGCTGGAAACGACCCACTACGATCAGAGCGCCACATCGCCCTCCGTGGCACTGCTGGTACGGCCGATCAAGGAAGTCTCGTTTTATGCGAGCTACATCGAAGGTCTCACGCCCGGGCCGACGCCTCCGTCCGGTGCGGCCAACACCAACCAGGTGTTCGCTCCGTTCAAGACGAAGCAGTACGAGGTCGGGACCAAGCTCGATCTCGGGCGATTCGGCGCGAGCCTGGCGGCGTTCCAGATCAGCCTGCCCAGCGGCGTCACCGATCCCGTCACAAAAATCTACAGCCTCGACGGCGAACAGCGAAATCGCGGCATCGAGCTCAATACCTTCGGCGAGGTCGGCCCCGGCATTCGGGTTCTGGGCGGCGTAACCTATCTCGACGCGCGCCTCACCAAGACCGATGGCCATCTCTATGACGGGAATCATGCGATCGGTGCGCCCGGCTGGCAGAGCAATCTCGGCATCGAGTGGGACGCGCCCTTCCTGCCCGGACTGACAACGACGGCGCGCGCCATCTACACCAGCCGGGCCTATGTCAGCTCGGACAACATCCAGAGCGTGCCGGCCTGGATGACCTTCGACATCGGTGCGCGTTATGCGACCAGCCTGGCCGGGCGGCCCACCACGTTCCGCGCGTCCGTCACCAACCTGTTCGACAACCGCTACTGGATCGGCAACCCGACCGGCTACGTGATCAGCGGCATGCCGCGGACGCTGTGGTTGTCGATGTCGGTCGACTTCTGACGCGAAATGAGCGCCCGTCGCGTCGCCTCAGTGCGGCGCGATGTCGGCGCGATCGAGCGATTCCAGCGTCGACGCGTTGCCGCAATAGCCGGGGTAGTTCTCGGCGGCAGTGCCGGTGACGAGCTCCAGATTGCAGCGTGCCTTGTGATGGCACAGCGAGCAGACCCGCTCCATGTCGCGCAGCAGCAGCGGTTGCGCGCGCTGCAGGCGGTCGCTGTCGATGCCGAGCCGGTCGAGCATCTGCGGCAGCTCGTCGGCGGCGTGGTGGCCGTGGCGGACGAGGTCTTCGAGATCGTCGGGTGCGATCCTGAGATCGTTGGCGATGCGGTCGAAATCGGAGCGATCGAGCTGCCGCAACTCGTTCAGCTCGCGGCGATGCTTCAGCCAGCCGGCAAAGGATTCGATGAGGTCCTGAACGATGGGATAGGGCCTGCTTGCGGTGCTCATGCGAAGCTCCATGGGGCTCGTGCGATGGGAGCCAGACTAGGCACAATGGTGCAGACGCGCGTTGCGCTGGATCAAATTGGGAAGGGATCGAGGAAGCGGCTCTCGTGTCGCGGAGGTGTGCGGCAGTGTCGCAACAACCACCTTCGCCGGGACGACAGCGGAGAATTGGCGTTCAGCTAAACCGCTCCGTCGCCCACGCATACAGGCTGCCGTGAATCGGCTTCTCGCCGCCGCGGCCCTTGGGGGAGATGTGCAGGCCGATGATCTCGGGATCGGTAACGAGGCCGAGATAGCTCGAAGGATCGAAGAACAGCTTTGGCTCCGCGTGCACGGCGTAGAACGACTGCTTCGGCAGCGCGTTCTGCAACTCGCCGGTGCGGCGCGCCAGCGCGGTCAGTGCCGCCGGCCCGTAGATCGCGACGCGAATATCCGAGAGACGGTTCGAGCCGCCGCGCAGGCGCCGCATCAGGAAGGTGATGCGATGGCGCGCCGACAGCCAGTTCGGCGTCAGCTCCTCCTGCTCCATCAGCTCTTCGAAGGCGGCGACGATGCCGTGCTCCGGCGGCAGGTAGATCACGGAGTTGCCGAGCTGGCGCGGCCGTTCCCAGGCGAAATACGGTCTTGCGGGATTGATCTCGACCGGCTTGAGCAACAGCACGTCGGCATCGAGCCAGAGGCCGAGGCCTTTCGCCATCAGCTTCATGCGGAAGAAATCGCTGAACTGCAGCGTGGTCCAGTCGCGCCAGCTACCGTCCGGCTGCGGTGGCCGCAGACGTTCGGAGAATGCGTGCGGCAGGATCGCCTCGGCATCGGCATTGTCGACGCCCGCCGGAAGACCGGGGATGGTGTCGAAACTATAGACCGTGACCTTGTGGCCGGCAGCGAGCTGCGAGCGCAGACAGGTCTGGCGCAGCGCGTCCATCGGGCCATGCCAGAAGGTGACGATCTCGGGCAGCATGAGGCAGAGATATACGGGATATCAAAGGCAAAGAAAAAGCCCCGGCGCGCGTCTCGCACCGGGGCTTCGAATGAGACTTGAGATCAAGCCCAGGCGCGTTCGCGCTTGAGCTTGTCCTCATAGGTGTCGATCGAGGACTTCTTCTCCATCGTGAGACCGACGTCGTCGAGGCCGTTGATCAGGCAGTGCTTGCGGAACGGGTCGATCTCGAACTTGACCTTGCCGCCGTCGGGACCGCGGATCTCCTGGTTCGGCAGGTCGATCGTCAGCGTCGCGTTGGCGCCGCGCTCGGCGTCGTCGAACAGCTTGTCGAGGTCTTCCTGCGACACGCGGATCGGCAGAATGCCGTTCTTGAAGCAGTTGTTGTAGAAGATGTCGCCGAACGAGGTCGAGATCACGCAGCGGATGCCGAAATCGAGCAGCGCCCAGGGCGCGTGCTCGCGGCTCGATCCGCAGCCGAAATTGTCGCCGGCGACCAGCACCTTCGAGGTGCGATAGGCGGGCTGGTTGAGGACGAAATCCGGGTTCTCGCTGCCGTCGTCCTTGTAGCGCTGCTCGGAGAACAGTCCCTTGCCAAGGCCGGTGCGCTTGATGGTCTTGAGGTACTGCTTCGGAATGATCATGTCGGTGTCGACATTGATGATCTTCAGCGGCGCCGCGACGCCTTCCAGCGTGGTGAACTTGTCCATCTTGGGCTTCCCGGTTGGAACTCAGGGGAGGGCTGTTTAGCCCGGTTGGCGCGCAAATCCTAGGCCGGATTCGGCAATCTTGGTCTGTCAGAGTGGCGGGGCCATGCTCTCGGGGACAAAGCCGGTCGGCAGGCCGTCGATGCTCTTCATGTTCTTCAGGCCCCAGTATTTGCGCAGATTGTCGACGCCCTGCTTCGTCCAGTAGCGCACCAGGCTGCCGCGCTCCTGCTTGTAGTCGAACAGGGGCACGCCCATGCCGCACGATGTCTGCACCAGCTCGACCGAGAGGCGCACGATCTGGCGTGCTCCGGTCATGTCCTCGAACTCAGGAGCGAGATCGGCGTACTCCGGCGTGCCGCGCATCAGCGACCGGCCCTGGCCATAGAGCCGCAGGATCACCGGGGGTCCTTCGAAGGCGCAAAACATGATGGTCAGGCGCTTGTCGTCGGAGGCAAGCAGGTGCGCGCGGGTCTCGCTGCCGCTGCCGGTGCAATCGAGGTAGGCGACGTCACTGTCTCCGAGCACCCGGAACGAGGACAGGCCCTTGGGGGACACGTTGATGCGCCCCTTCGGCGGGGCACTCGCGACGAAGAAGATTTTTTGACGCTCGATGAAAGCCCGGTGCTCGGGTTCGATCTTCGCGAATTGCTTGCCCAAGTCCGGCGTCCTTTAGGCGGCGACGAAGTCTGGACAGAAAGCTAGCACTTATCTAATACCGGTTTAATGATCTACTTTATGCTGGTATAAAAATCACCATGATCGGACAAGACCCGGCCGCCCCGGCTCTCTCGCTCAGCGCGTTCCTGCGGGCGCTTCGGGAGCGCCAGTCGCCGGCCGAATTCGGCCTCGCCGCCGGGCCACGGCGGCGCACGCCCGGGCTGCGGCGCGAGGAGGTCGCCCAGCTCTGCGGCTTGAGCGTCACCTGGTACACGTGGATCGAGCAGGGGCGCGACGTGTCCGTCTCGGCGTCGGCCCTCGCGCGCCTCGCCAGCGGGTTGCGCCTGTCACGAGCCGAGCGCAGCTATTTGTTCGAAGTCGCCGGCAAGCGCGATCCCGAACGTCCCGGCATCAGCGATGATCCGCCCGAGGAGATCCTGGCCTGCGTCGATGCGATCGATGGACCCGCCTACATCCTCGATCGCACGTGGCGCGCGCGTCGCTGGAATGCGAAGGCGTCGCTGCTGTTTGCAGGATGGCTCGACGCGGACGGCGAGAAAAATCTGCTGCGCTACATCTTCCTCAGGCCAGAGGCGCGAACCCTGATCCTTGACTGGACTGCCCGCGCGCGTCGCGTCGTCGCGGAGTTCCGCGCCGCGGTGACGGCCTACTCCGACGATCCGGAGATTCGCCGGCTGATCGAGGAGCTGAGACTGGGAAGCCCCGACTTCGAACGCTGCTGGGAAACACAGGGAGTGTTGGCGCGCGAAGGAGGCGAGCGCACATTCGATCATCCGACCATGGGGCTGCTGCACTATCAGCAGGTGTCGCTGTCTCTCGCGGGTTGGTCCGACTATCGGCTGACGATGCTTCTCCCTGCAGCGCGCCTCGAGACGTCCGCGCCCTACTCCGCCTGAGCCTCGATCGCCTCCATATCGGCGTCAGAGAGGCCGAAATGGTGGCCGATCTCGTGGATCAGGACGTGGCGGACGATATGGCCGATGGTCTCGTCGTGCTCGGCCCAGTAGTCGAGGATCGGCCTGCGGTAGAGCCAGACCATGTTGGGCAGCCGCGCCACGTCGCCAAAGCTCTGCTGGGGCAGGCCGACGCCCTGGAACAGGCCGAGCAGGTCGAACTCGCTCTCGCATTCCATCTCGTCCAGGACCTCCTCGGTGGGGAAGTCGTCGACGCGGATGATCACGCCTTCGCAGAGGCCGCGAAATTCCGCCGGCAGGCGCTCGAAAATGTCGTGCGCCGTCACTTCCATCTCGGCCAGCGAGGGCGCTTTCAGGTCCGTCCACATCGGGTTCTCATAGCGCGGGTTTCCCGCCGATGCATCCGGCTTTATAAGCGCGCGAGGTTGACGGGCGCCGCCAAAACGGGGAGCTTGGGGCCTCGATGGGGGACGGGTCAGGTGGGCGATAAAATGCGAGCAAACACAGCGCTGACGCTACTGTGCATGGGGTTGTTTTCGCTGGTTTGCGTTGGTGGTGCCCATGCCCAGCCTCTTGCCCAGACGGCGGGCACCGAACTCCGCCTGGCCCAGGCGGTCTCGCCCGACGACGTCCCGCCGCCGCGCAAGCGGCCCCAGACCCGCCTGCGCGTCACGCCCTACTACACCCCGGACGGCGTCTATCCGCGATACAACCCGGGCCCGGATGCGGTCCGCGAGTGCAACGCCGTTTACGTGCAGGAATTCCGTCCGAGCGGCACGGTGATCGTGCCGCATATGAGCTGCTACTGGCGTCGCGGCTGATCCGCGCTCAGTGCCCGCGCAGCGCGCCGATCAGCCCGGCGCCGACGATGAGCGCAGAGGCGCCATAGACCAGGATCGCCATCACGAGCTGCGTCAGCGGGCTTGCCGTGCCGCCCTCGACGCCGGGCCCTTGCGAGGCCAGCGCCGAACTCGCGCCGAGCAGCATGCTCGCTGTGATCGCGAGGCGAGATATCCGCAGTCTGCTGGAACTTGCCAAGAAACTTGCCAAGAAACTTGCCATGACCATCTCCTGCATTCGCTCGACCAGAAGATACGTACGTCGCTGACGGCTGGTTTTGGTGGCGCGTGAAATGTTGCGCCGCTGCCGAGGAACCTAGCCCGTGTTCTCTGCATTCAAATCCGGGGCGCGTTTCATCCATAGCAGATTCAGGCCCGCGGTTCCAGGTTCGGCGCTCGCCGAGCCTGCGACGCGACGCCTGATCCGTGCGTGCACCCGCAACGATGTCAGGAGATCCAACGAAATGCAGTCAATGAAAATGCTCGGCCTCGCGGCCGCTGGCGCGCTGTTCGTCCTCGCCGCGCCGGTGGAGCGCGCGCAGGCGGTGTCGCTGATCAATCCCGTCGCCGCGCAATCAGTGCAGGATGAAGCCCGGCCGACGACCGAGGTGCGCTGGCATCGCCATCACTGGCGCCCGCGTCATTGGCGCGGACACCGCTGGCATCATCATCGCCGCTGGTGATGCGCGGGTCGCGTTGAGAACAGGCCCGCATGACGGGCCTGTTTTAACTTGCAGGCGGCCGTGCGTTGCCCTCATGCTGCGGGCGGAGGTCGTCATGACGAGATGGATCGCATTGGCTGTTGTTGTCGGGCTCGCCGCGGGCCTGCCTCACGCTTCCGCTGCGCAGCGCGTGACGAAGCTTCCGGATGCCTCGGCGGGGCGCGCGGTGTTCGATGGGCGACGACACGTCCGATACGATGTTGCGCGCTACACGCCGCGTCCTGATCCGCACTATTACGCGCGGCCTGCGTATTATCGGCCTTATCCTTACGGCGTGCCCGCACCCTTCGTGATCGGCTACGGGCCGTTTTGGTGATACCTCAGGCCGCAGGCGCAAATCCCTTCACCAGCAGCACCGTCGCTTGCGCGCCTGCCTTGCGATCGCGCGAGATGTCCTGGTAGTCGGGCGAGTTCGAGAAGGCGAGGAATGCAGCCTCGTCGGGAAACGACATCATGACAAGCTTGTCGTGCAGCCATTCGCCTTCGAGCACGCGCGGTTGCTCGTCAGCGGCGAGCAGCCTTCCATTGAACTTCCTGAACACGTCGAAGAACCGCGCCTGGTAGCGGTCATAGGCCGCGCGATCCGTCATCTTCAGCTGCGCAATCGCGTAGACGGTCATCTCCCGAATTCCTTTTGTCCGTGCACCTTGTTCTGGCACTGCGCGGAACGTCGTTCATTCATGGCGCATTCACGTCCCTGTCCCTAGCTTAATCTCGGGAGCGGCTGCAATTGAACAGCGATGGCGCGAGACGCAGCGCCGCAATGACGCTGTCCACATTCAGGGAGACATTCCATGCTGAGGATATTGGGTCCGCGCACAAGCGCGTTGCGATTGCTCGGGCTTGCGGCCATTGCCACGTTGGTGCTGTCGGCCGGGACTGCGCGTCGCGCTGAAGCGATGACGCCGATCAATCCGACCGCACTGCCGCTGGCGAAAGCTGCAAGCGGCGACATGATGATCCAGGTCCGCCACGGTGGCGGCGGCGGCGGTGGACATGGCGGTGGCGGACATGGCGGAGGTTTTCACGGCGGCGGTGGCTTCCACGGTGGCGGAGGCCATTTCGGTGGCTTCCATGGTGGTGGTTTCCACGGCGGTGGCTTCCGCGCCGCGCCCGCCTTCCATGGCGGCGGCATGCGCTACGGCGGTATCCATTATGGCGGCTATCATCGGCACTGGGGCGGCGGCTATTATCGCCCGCACTACGGCTATCGCCATTTCCACCGCCGCTACTACGGCGGCTACTATCCCACTTACCACTATCCGCGCCGCTGCCGGATCGTCTGGACCTATTACGGCCCGCGCCGCATCTGCCGCTGGCACCACTGGCATCGCTGGCACTATCCGTACCGCTATTGGTGAGTGCGGAAATGAAAAGGGCGCCCCAGCGGCGCCCTTTGTTCATCGAGCTGCCTGGAGCTAGTAGCTCGTCACAGTGATTGTGACTCTTTGGACGTTGCGGGATAGGCGCGGCCCATTTTGGCGCGGGCTTTTTCGGTCGTGAACATCCATTTGATGCGGGCGCCAGCGGCATTTCGTTGTTTCTCCCATGCGGCGATTTCGCGGCGGAGCCAGTTTGGGTCGTCGATCCTGCGGTCGAGGCACTGACCGCGGAGCACGCCGATCTCGATCTCGACCATGTTGAGCCAACTGGCGTGCTTTGGGGTGTAGTGGAACTCCAGGCGGCGCAGAATTCGCCGGGCTTCGTCAGGCGCGAATGCCTCATAGAGGGAGCCTACGGAGTGGGTCGACAGATTGTCCTGCACGACGCGGATGCACCCGGCGTCGGGATAATGAACATCGACGAGTTCGCGCATGCACTGGGCGTAATCTTCTGCCGCCCGTCGCTCTGTGACTTTGACTTTGCGCCATGGCCGATGCACGTCGATGCAGACGAAGAGATTGACGGTGCCGTTGCGGCGATACTCGCAATCGTAACGTTCGAGTTGGCCCGGCTCGGCGGGGATCGGCTCGCGAACCTCGCCGATGAGCTGGACCGGGCTCTCGTCGAAGCAGACCACCGGCCGGTCGGGATCAGGCGCCTCGGCATATAGGTCGAGCACGTCTTCCATGCGGGCGACATATTCGCCATCGACCTTTGGAATGCACCACATATCCTTGCGCCACGGCTTGAGGCCGTTTTCGGCCAGCCGCCGGCGCACCGTCTCGCCCGACAGGCTCTCGTGGTCGGTGAGCCTGACCATGGCGTCGGCCAAAAGCTCCAGCGTCCAGCGGGCGCGACCCTCGGGAGGGGTTGCGCAAGCCGTTGCCACCAGCAGGGCTTCCTCCTTGCCGGTGAGCTTGCGCTCCGCGCCTGGACGCGGATCCTCGCTCAGCGCCCGCTCCAGATTGCCTTCCACGAAGCGCCGTTTGGTCCGGTACACGGTGGAACCGCCCACCGCCACGGCGCGGGCAATCTCTTCATCGCTGCGGCCGGCATCGGCCGCCAGCAATATCTGGGCGCGCTTGAGCTTGCGGGCAGCCCGCTTGCCCTTGCTCAACATCGCGGTGAGTTCACAGCGTTCGGCTTGGCTCAATTCGACCCGATAACGTACATTCATCGCGACCTCCTTGTCGGAGGACCGGACGAATCGACAAATGAATCGAAAATCAGGCGCCGCTCGCAGCCTCAGCCCTCAAGGCTTCACCGAAAAGCAGGGCCAGTACCTGGCCTTCATCTACACCTACGCGCACATGTTCCGACGCCCGCCCGCCGAGACCGACATGCAGCGCCACTTTCAAGTCAGCCCGCCTTCGGTCCACCAGATGATCGTGACCCTCGAACGAAATGGTCTCATTCGGCGCCAACCCGGCGTCGCTCGAAGCATCCAAATCCTCGTGGCTCCGAAAGACCTGCCCATCCTGAACTGGCTCGGAATCAACCAGTCATAATCAGTGTGACGAGGTACTAGTCCTTCAGCCTCCACGACGTGGATTTCCACGGCATCAAATTCTCGACCTTCCACCGCTTGAACATCGCTGGTGGCCAATGGCTGAGCCGTGATGTCTCCTCGACCTCGGGCTTGGCGACGATGCGCAGCGGCGTTGCGCGCCGCCGGTGCTGGCGGGTCGCATCGCTGATCAGATCGACATATTCGGGCTTGTTGGCCATGAGGTGTCCCCGCGAAACCGTCGCGAGGACACAATGTGGGTGACGCGGATTAACGGCCGTTTGCCGCGATCACTACAATTGCAAGGAGTGGCTCAGCGCCAATCCCGGACGTCGACGAAGTGACCGGCGATCGCAGCTGCCGCCGCCATTGCCGGCGACACCAGATGGGTGCGGCCCTTGAAGCCCTGGCGTCCCTCGAAATTGCGGTTCGAGGTCGAGGCGCAACGCTCTTCCGGAGCCAGCTTGTCGGGGTTCATCGCGAGGCACATCGAGCAGCCCGGCTCGCGCCATTCGAAGCCGGCCTTGATGAAGATCTTGTCCAGACCTTCAGCTTCGGCCTGCTCCTTCACGAGACCGGAGCCCGGCACGACCATGGCGTTGACGTGACCCGAGACATGCTTGCCTTCCGCGATCTTGGCGGCAGCGCGCAGATCCTCGATGCGGCCGTTGGTGCAGGAGCCGATGAAGATGCGGTCGAGCTTGATGTCGGTGATCTTCGTCCCCGCCGTCAGGCCCATGTATTTCAGCGCGCGATGCTTGGAGAGGCGCTTGGCTTCGTCCGCGATCTGGTCGGGATCGGGCACCATGCCGGTCACCGAGATGACGTCCTCAGGCGAAGTGCCCCAGGTCACGATCGGCGGCAGCTTTGCGGCGTCGAGGCGCAGCTCGTTGTCGAAATGTGCGCCCTCATCGGAACGCAGCTTCTCCCAGTAGCGCATCGCCGCATCCCAGTCCGCGCCCTTCGGTGACTTCGGGCGGCCGCGCAGGAAGTCATAGGCTTTCTGGTCGGGCGCGACGAGGCCGGCGCGGGCGCCACCTTCGATCGACATGTTGCAGACCGTCATGCGGCCTTCCATCGACAGCGCGCTGATCGCGTCGCCGGCGTATTCCAGCACATAGCCGGTGCCGCCGGCGGTGCCGATCTCGCCGATGATGGCCAGGATGATGTCCTTGCCCGTCACGCCGTCCGGCAATTTGCCGTCAACGGTGACGCGCATGTTCTTCGCCTTCTTCTGGATCAGCGTCTGCGTGGCCAGCACGTGCTCGACCTCGCTAGTGCCGATGCCGTGCGCGAGCGCGCCGAACGCGCCATGCGTCGAGGTGTGGCTGTCACCGCAGACGATGGTGGTGCCGGGCAGGGTAAAGCCCTGCTCGGGCCCGATGACGTGGACGACGCCCTGGCGCTTGTCGAACTCGTTGTAATATTCGATGCCGAATTCCTTGGCATTGTCGGCCAGCGCCTTGATCTGCTCGATGCTCTCCGGATCGGGATTCGGCTTGGTGCGATCGGTGGTCGGCACGTTGTGGTCGACGACGGCGAGCGTCTTCTCGGGCGCACGGACCTTGCGGCCGGTGGCGCGCAGGCCTTCGAACGCCTGCGGCGAGGTCACCTCGTGCACCAGGTGACGGTCGATGTAGAGCAGGCAGGTGCCGTCATCGGCTTCGTGCACCAGATGGTCGTTCCAGATCTTGTCGTACAATGTGGTCGGCTTGGACATGAGCTTCAGCTCCGAACAATGTTGTATCAGCGGATATGCGCGGTCACGCGCGGGGCAACAGGGCAGTCTTCAGCGCAGCCTTTAAGCTGCGGGACTAAGCTCTGACGTTGCCGAGGTCGCGAAGCGTCCGAAGAACCGGCCAGGCAGCCGCGAGCGATCGTCGATGACGATGCGCTGAGGAGCTACGAAGCTGGTCAGATCTGGAAACATTCCAAGAATATATAGCAGGCCGAGTTGGAAGCGCGAGAGCTTTGACACGCACGGCTGACGCAACAAAAAAGCGCGGGGTTTTGCCCCGCGCTCTCGAAAACTTGCCTGGTGGCGGGGCTTACTCGCCGACCGCGGTCTGGCGGTCCTGCTTCTCGACGATGCGGGCCGACTTGCCGCGAAGGTTGCGGAGGTAATAGAGCTTGGCGCGACGCACCTTGCCGCGGCGCACCACCTTGATCGAGTCGATCATCGGCGACATCACCGGGAACACGCGCTCCACGCCTTCACCGTAAGAGATCTTGCGAACGGTGAAGCTCTCGTTGAGGCCAGCGCCGGAACGGCCGATGCAAACGCCTTCATAGGCCTGCACGCGCGTGCGGTCGCCTTCGACGACCTTCACGTTGACGATCACGGTGTCGCCGGGACCGAATTCCGGAATTTCCTTGGTGGCGGAGAGCTTGTCGAATTGCTCTTTTTCAAGCTGTTGGATCAGGTTCATGGGTAAATCTCCATCGGCGCGCCCAGCCTTGGAAACGGGGGCTGCGCGAAATTCGTTTATCCAGCCATTGCGGATGTGGGCGCTCCTATAAGGCAAGCCGGAGCGTTTGTCACCCGTCTGTCTTGTTTTTTGGCGTTTTTTGGCGCCTCGGCCGATTCGGGGCTTTCGGCGG
The DNA here is from genome assembly GCF_024199945.1 of Bradyrhizobium sp. CCGUVB4N. Taxonomy (GTDB): domain Bacteria; phylum Pseudomonadota; class Alphaproteobacteria; order Rhizobiales; family Xanthobacteraceae; genus Bradyrhizobium. Next base: position 390,933 of record NZ_JANADP010000001.1, read on the forward strand.
GATTTGGGCCCATAAATCCGGCCGCCGGGCCTCTGTCAGGGCCTCCGATTGCGCCCGCCGCCAGGCGGCGACCTTGGCGTGGTCGCCCGAGGTCAGGATCTCAGGGATCGGAACCCCCTCGAACAGCTGCGGGCGGGTGTATTGGGGGTATTCGAGCAGGCCATCGGAAAAACTCTCTTCGGTTCCCGAGGCTTCCTTGCCCATCACCCCCGGCAGCAGCCGGACGCAGGCGTCGATCAGGGCCAATGCTGCGATTTCGCCTCCCGAGAGCACGTAATCGCCGATCGAGACCTCCTCGAGGGCGCGGGCGTCGATCACCCGCTGGTCGATCCCCTCGAACCGCCCGCAGACGATCAAGGGGCCGGGGCCCTGGGCAAGTTCGGCGACGCGGGCCTGGGTCAATGGCTGACCCCGGGGGCTCATCAGCAGCTTTGGCCGGTCCGGGCTGATCCCCACGGCGTCGATGGCGGCGGCCAGAACGTCCGCCCGCAGCACCATGCCCGGGCCGCCGCCGGCGGGGGTGTCGTCGACGCTGCGGTGGTGGTCCGTGGCGGAAGCCCGGATGTCCCGCGCCTCGATCTCCCAGAGGCCGGAGGCCAGCGCCCGGCCGGCCAGGCTCACGCCAAGCGGCCCCGGAAACATTTCCGGAAACAGTGTCAGCACCGTCGCGCGCCAAGGGGAGGGATTGGTCATCGCCGCTGGTTAGGGCATTGCGGCCGGCAGGTCGAGGCCCCGCAGGCCTCAGTTCTTGCGGCCGTATTCGACGAGCTCGAAGGTGTTGTTGAGCAGCAAATGGCCGTTGGCCCGCGAGGCAAGGGAACGCTTCACCCAGTGGTCGATGGCTGGTGCGTACCAGACCACGGTGGTGATGTCGTTCTTGCGCGTCGGGTCGTTGGTCGGCCGTCGCAGATACGTCGCTTCGATCTTGTAGGTCTCGAACGTGCCGGCCTTGGTCGTGACGGTCTCCTGACCGACCACCTTCGAACGGCCCGAGCGCTTCCAGATGTAGCCTTTGGCGTTGTTGACGTCGTCGGCGGAGAAGCTCCAGCTGTCGCCAACCTTCAGCGGCGTATGGATGCCGCTGCCGTCGCCGGGCTGATATTTCCATTCGCCCGATGTCTTCACGTTCCACGATCGATCGAAGACGATCATGCCCTCGGTTTCCTTGCCTTGGGTCGTGACGCGGATGCTGATCTCGCTCGGCGAGACCTCGGTGACGAGGTGCGTGCGGACTGCAGTGATCTTTCCACTGATCTCATCGCGCAACTCAAAGGTCCAGAAGTCGCCCTGGAGCGGCTCCTCCATGGCCGTCACCGGCTTTGCCGCGGCAGGCGCCGACGGGGTTGCGGGCGCATCGTCAGCGGCCGAGGCTGATGTGCTTGCAACAAGCAGGCAAGTCATCGCCATCATCGATTTGCGAAGCATCGTAACGTCCCCCACCATGTCTCTGTTCGCAGCCTGATCGACTAGCGGCGCCCGTACTCGACCAGCTCGGCCATGCTGCGGTCGCGGACGCGGCCGTCGGAACGGCTGACATTGGCGCGCTTCACCCAGTGATTGATCGACGGCGCGTACCAGATCTGCTGCTCGGACAGATATTTCTTGGTGGTATCGTTGGCATTGCGAGACTCGATCGCGATCTCGATCTTGTAGGTCTCGAACGTTCCGGCGCGGGTGGTGAGGCTCTCCTGAGCCGTCACCTTCGCCGTGCCCGTCCGCTTCAGGCTGATGCCGTTGGAGCTGTTGAAGTCGGTGGCCTTCACCGGCCAGCTCTTGCCGACCGCGAGTGGAGCGCGGATGCCCATGCCGTCATTGGGCGTCGATCGCCAGATGCCGTTGGTGATCATGTCCCAGGCGCGATCGTAGCTCTGAAAACCGAGGTCGGATTTGCCGAGAACAGCAAGCCTGATGCCGATCTCCGTCGGCGAGATGTCCGTGATGGTGTGCGTGATGGTCGATTTGAGATCACCCGTGATCTCGTCGCGCACCTCATAGGTCCAGTGATCGCCGATTTCCGGCTCTTCCATCGTCTCTTGCGATGACGTGGCCTGGGCCGTTGGCGCGGGTGGCTGGGCGGCAGTCTGGGCTGTTGCGGCCCCCGCAAACGCGAGCAGGCCAATCGTTGCCAGAAGACAGCGGCGCAGCATGATTATCTCCGGATGTCGGGAATCGCTGGGTTGGAAGGTGCAACCCAAGCGTGAACCAGCCGGATGCCAAACGCAAGCCCCTGCTGCGGAGAATGGTCAGCGTGCCGTTACAGTGCCGTCATGACGACGATTTCGGATCGTCGCCCTCGATCACCTCGGGCAGCTCGATCACGACGCGGCCGCCGGCGAGATCGACCTCGGGCACCACTGCGTTGGTGAACGGCAGCAGCATCGTCGGGCCCTTGAGGGGCGCGATCTCGATGATGTCGCCGGCACCGAAATTATGGATCGCGAGCACGCGGCCGAGCCCATCGCCTGCCGTGGTGACGGCGGCGAGCCCGATCAGATCGGCGTGGTAATATTCGTCCTCGTCGGTCACGGGCAGTTTTTCGCGCGCGACGTGGAGTTCGATTCCGTTGAGGCGCTCGGCCTCATCGCGGGTCGTGACGCCCTTGAAGGTCGCGACCAGATGGTCCTTGGCTTCGCGGACCTGCGCCAGTTCGAACTGGCGCTTGCCGTCCTTGGAGAGCAGCGGACCGTAGCGCTTCACGGCAAAGGGATCTTCGGTGAAGGTCCACAATTTGACCGCGCCGCGCACGCCATGCGCGGCGCCGATCCGCGCGACGCAGATCAGCGCCGACATGGATGAGCCTTAGCCCTTCGCTGCGGCTTCGGCCTGCGCCTTGCGCTCCTTGCGCGGCACGGCCTTCTCGGGGTTGTTGCGCGCTTCGCGCTTCTTGACGCCGGCGGCATCGAGGAAGCGGGACACGCGGTCCGACGGCTGCGCGCCCTTGGCGAGCCAGGCCTTCACCTTGTCCATGTCGAGCTTCAGGCGGGTCTCGTTGTCCTTCGGCAGCAGCGGGTTGAAATAGCCGAGACGCTCGATGAAGCGGCCATCGCGGGGAAAACGCGAGTCGGCGACGACGACGTGATAGACGGGACGCTTCTTGGTGCCTGCACGGGCGAGGCGGATAACGACGGACATTCAGTTCTCCTTCAAAGTACGTTATGTTCGGTTGATTGGTATTTTCGCGCCGCGCGAGACCTGCGTCCTTCGCGACGAATTCCTCATTTCTTCTTGCCTGGAAAACCGCCGAGGCCCGGCAGCGTCGGCTTGCCGCTCAGCCCGGTCAGTCCAGGAACGTTCGGCAGACCGGTGCGAAGACCGGCCGGCAAATCCTTCGGCAGGCTGGGCAGACCCTGTCCGCCGCCACTCTGCATCTTCTCCTGCAGCGCCTTCATCTCGTCCGGAGACGGCATCTTCATGCCGCCGCCGAAGCCCATCGCCTGCGCGATGCCGGCGAGCGGGCCGCGCTTGCCCGAGCCCATGGCCTTCATCACGTCGGCCATGTTCCGGTGCATCTTCAGCAGCTTGTTGACCTGCTCGACGCTCTGGCCGCTTCCTGCAGCGATACGCTTCTTGCGGCTGGCCTTGAGCAGGTCGGGATGACGGCGCTCGTCGCGCGTCATGGAATCGATCACCGCGACCTGGCGCTTCAAAATCTTGTCGTCGATGCCGGCGGCCGCGATCTGGTTCTTCATCTTGGCGATGCCGGGCATCATGCCCATCAGGCCGCTGATGCCGCCCATGTTCGCCATCTGCAGCAGCTGCTCGCGCATGTCGTTGAGGTCGAACTGACCCTTGCGCATGCGCTCGGCGGTGCGCGCCGCCTTCTCCGCGTCGATATTGGCGGCGGCGCGTTCGACCAGCGAAACGACGTCGCCCATGCCGAGGATGCGGCCGGCGATACGATCGGGATGGAAATCTTCCAGCGCATCGGTCTTTTCACCGGTGCCGATCAGCTTGATCGGCTTGCCGGTGACCGCGCGCATCGACAGCGCAGCGCCGCCACGGCCGTCGCCGTCGACACGTGTCAGCACGATGCCGGTGAGGCCGACGCGCTGATCGAACGACCGCGCGAGATTCACGGCGTCCTGGCCGGTGAGGCTATCCGCGACCAGCAGCACTTCATGCGGATTGGCAGCCGCTTTGATCGCGGCCGCTTCCGCCATCATCTCTTCGTCGAGCGTGGTGCGGCCGGCGGTGTCGAGCAGCACGATGTCGTAACCGCCGAGCTTGCCGGCCTCGAGTGCGCGCTTTGCGATCTGCGGCGGCTGCTGGCCCGCGACGATCGGCAGCGTCGGAATGTCGAGGTCGCGGCCGAGCACGGCGAGCTGCTCCATCGCCGCCGGGCGATAGACGTCGAGCGAGGCCATCAGCACCTTGCGCTTGTCGCGCTGGACCAGGCGGCGGGCGAGCTTTGCGGTGGTGGTCGTCTTACCGGAGCCTTGCAGGCCGACCATCATGATCGGCACCGGCGGCACGGAGTTGACGTCGATGGTCTGGCTTTCGGCGCCGAGCGTGTTGATCAGCTCGTCATGGACGATCTTGACCACCATCTGGCCGGGGGTCACCGACTTGACGACGGTGGCGCCGATCGCCTGCTCGCGGACGCGTTCGGTGAAGCTGCGAACGACCTCGAGCGCGACGTCGGCCTCGAGCAGCGCGCGGCGCACCTCGCGCATCGCGGCGTCGACGTCCTTTTCGGTCAGCGCACCGCGCCCCGTCAGACGATCGAGAATGCCACCAAGCCGTTCCGACAGATTGTCGAACAATGCAATTGTCCCTTGTCATGCCCGCCGGAAAGGCGATCTTCCAAACACCTTTACGCCCGAGGGCGCACAGCGCTGTCGGGCGTTGACCTCTGGCCTCCGGGGCCAGGCGGCGGGTCGAAAAGAAAGCCTTTCCGAGAAAGTGGGCGGGTTAAACGCCGCTGACGCCCGAAAGTCAAGGAAAGTTAGGGGGCTGGAGGCCGGTTGGCAGGGCAAGATACTGAAAACGTGATCGTTTTGGGGGCGGGTTCCTTTTCCTGCCGCCCCGCCCATATAGGCGGAGATGCCTTACCGCCCCGACCATCCCTGAAGCCCGACCCGTGCAGATCACCCGCCGCCGCATCTTCGGACTGCTCGCAGGCGGGGCCGCGCTGGTCGGAATCCCGTCCTTTTGGATCTCCCGCATGAAAAACTATGACGGCCCTGTCTCCGATCATTTCGACGGTCTGCACTTCTTCGATCCGAACGGCGCGCCGCCGAGATCGCTCGGCGAGGTGTTCCGCTGGCAGTTCGGCGGGCGGCGGAAGCGCGAGACCTGGCCGGATTGGGTGCCTAATTCTCATGCCGACACTCCGCCGGCGGGCGTCGACGGCGACAAGGTGCGGCTCTCCTTCGTCGGCCACGCGAGCTGGCTGATCCAGACCGGTGGCCTCAACATTCTCGTCGATCCCGTCTGGTCCTCGCGGGTCTCGCCGGTGGGGTGGGCCGGGCCGAAACGGCACAACGATCCCGGCATCGCTTTCGAGAAGCTGCCGAAGATCGACGTCGTGCTGGTCTCGCACGGGCACTACGATCATCTGGACATCACGACACTGTCGCGGCTCGCGAAGAATTTCGCGCCGCGCGTCGTCACCCCGCTCGGCAATGACGTGACGATGCGGAGCGCCGACTCCGCCATCAAGGCCGAGGCGCGCGACTGGCACGACCGCGTCGAGCTCGGCGGCGGCATCGCCGTAACGCTGGTGCCGACCCGGCACTGGACGGCACGCGGCATGTTCGACCGCAACAAGTCGCTGTGGGCGAGCTTCGTGCTGGAGACGCCGGCGGGGAAGATCTACGTGGTCTGCGATTCCGGCTATGGCGATGGCGGACACTTCCGCCGCGTCGCCGAGAAGCACGGGCCGCTGCGCCTGGCGATCCTGCCCATCGGCGCCTACGAGCCGCGCTGGTTCATGCGCGACCAACACATGAATCCGGAAGACGCCGTGAAAGCGATGGATGATTGCGGTGCGCAACAGGCGCTCGGGCATCATCACGGCACGTTCCAGCTGACCGACGAGGCGATCGATGCGCCGGCCAAGGCGCTGGTGGAAGCGCTCGACGCCGCAAAGATTCCGCAGGAGCGCTTCGTCGCGATGAAGCCGGGGCAGGTGGTGGAGATTTAGCAGAGATTGAGCTTCATTCTCCGCTGTCGTCCCGGACAAGCGAAGCGCAGATCCGGGACCCATACGCCGCAGCAGCGGTTTGGCGAAGATAGGCAATGATCGTCTTGCGCAACAACAACAGCTGCGGCGTATGGGTCCCGGCCTTCGCCGGGACGACACCGTTGCTGTTGTGCGCAGCGTGCCCTTTACGGCCTACTGCTCTTTCGGCTTGATCGCCCAGCTCACATTCACCGTCACCGACAGCGTTTCCTCACCCGGCGCGACGGCCGCGGGCGCGGCCATCGGGGCTGCGGCCATGCGGCCCTTGAACAGCGGCATCGGAGCGCCGCCTTCGGAGACGCTGAGCGGCGCGCCCAGGGTGACGCCGGTGGCCCTGGCGTAGATCTCGGCCTTGCGGCGGGCATCGGCCACGGCCCGTTCGCGCGCGTCATCGAGCAGCTTTGAGGCTTGCGTCACCTCGAACGAGATGTTGCCGATGTCATTGGCGCCGGCGCTGACCAGCGTGTCGATAATGCCGGCGACCTTGGTCACGTCGCGAATTTTCACGGTGACGCGGTTCGAGGCGCGGAAGCCGACGACCGGCGAGGCGCCTGTCGATTTGTTCTGGCCGTATTGCGGCTGCAGCGACAGCCGCGAGGTCTGATAATCCTTCTCGTCGATCCCCGCGCCTTTCAGCGCCAGCAGCACCTTGCCCATCGCGGCGTTGTTGGCGTCGGACGCTTCCTTCGCCGACTTGGCATCGTTGGCGACGCCGGCATCGATCTGCGCGAGGTCGGGCGCGACGGAGACGGTGGCCTCGCCACTGACGGTGATGGCAGACGGAAAATCGTCGGCGCGTGCGGGCGCGGCCAGCAGCGTGGCGGCGAGAAGGGCGGCGAGGGCAGCGGGCTTTTTCATCGGTCTCACTTCAGCGGTACGAACACATTGATCACGAGCTTGTCCTCGGCCGTCTTCAGGGGATCGGTGAGGTACTCCTCGATGAACGTGTCCTTGGCTTCCAGCTTCTTGTCGTCGAGGTGATTAGTGATCGCCTCATAGGTGTTGTCCATGTTGTCGTAGGAGCCGCGATGGACGAATTTCAGCGCCTTGCCCTCCGGCGATTTGCCGATACTCATGTCCTTGGTCAGGTTCTTGGGATCCTGCTCGATCGGGATCTCGGCAAGGAAGGTGAAACCGGTGTCGTCGGTCGAGGTGTAGACGATCATCGAATTGCCGGCGTGCTTGATGCCCTGCTTGTCGAGCAGCGCGTTCAGCGCCTTGAAGGCGTCGACCAGGGTGTCGAAGGCCGAGTCCCAATTGGCAGTGCCCTTGACCATCACGACCTTCTTGGCCTCGAGCGTGGTCTCCAGGCCAAAGGGATCGGCGGTCTGCACCGGGGCGGGGGTGGCGGCCGCGGCGGGCGGCGGGGTTGCCGGGCTCGGCGAGGCGCTGGCCGCCGGCGATGGGGCCGGCGCGGGGGTTGCGGCGGGGGCCGGCGTGGCACTTGCGGCCGGGGAGGGCGTGGCGGATGGTGCCGGCGAGGGACTGGCCGACGCGGCGGGTGCCGGGCTTGGGGTCTGTGCGTGAGCGCCGGACAGACCAAACGATAATGCTGCTGCCGGGATCAGCGCGGCCAGAGCGAGACGACGAAAACCATTCATTTTATTCTCCCCAGACCTTGCCCACCAAGGCCTTAACCCGGCCGTACATCCCGGCTCGCGCGAACCGCGCCGTTCTAACACGCAAGCGCCGAATTCGTCCCATGACAGATGCGTCATGGCAGGCGCCCTGGGTCTCGACGGCAAAACACTGGCCAAGCCGGCAAGGATCGCTATATAAGGCACGCGAAATTCAGGAATTTTCATGAGCGCGCTGGCCAACCACGCATTTGCCAAGATGAACGGCATCGGCAACGAGATCGTCGTTGTCGACATGCGCGATTCCGCAGGGAAGGTCACGCCGGCCGACGCCCGCGCGGTGGCCTCCGCGGACGGTGGCGTCCCCTATGACCAGCTCATGGTGCTGCAGAAGCCTCGGCTCGATGGCACCGAAGCCTTCATCAGCATCTACAACAATGACGGCTCCGAAGCCGGTGCCTGCGGCAACGGCATGCGCTGCGTGGTTCGCCGCATTTTCGAGAAGAGCGGACAGGCCACGGCGACGTTCGAGACGGCGGCCGGCCTGCTCAATGCCTGGCAGGGCCCGGCGTCAGACCTCTACACCGTCGACATGGGCGCGCCGAAGTTCGGCTGGCAGGACATTCCGCTGGCGGAAGAGTTTCGCGACACCCGCTACATCGAATTGCAGATCGGGCCGATCGACAAGCCGATCCTGCATTCGCCGTCCGTGGTCAGCATGGGCAATCCGCACGCGATCTTCTGGGTCGATGACGTCAACGCCTATGATCTCGAGCGCTTTGGTCCGCTCCTGGAAAATCATCCGATCTTCCCCGAACGCGCCAACATCACGCTGGCTCATATCGTCGATCGCGAGCACATCACGATGCGTACCTGGGAGCGCGGTGCGGGTCTCACCCGGGCCTGCGGCTCGGCGGCCTGTGCGACCGCGGTTGCGGCGGCACGCCTGAAGCGCACCGAACGCAAGGTCGAGATGACGCTGCCGGGCGGCAAGCTCGGCATCGAATGGCGCGAGCGCGACGACCACGTGCTGATGACGGGCACCGCGACCTTCGAATATGAAGGCAATTTCGATCCGGCGCTGTTTGCGCCGGCCGGGTAATGGTTGTCGAGGTCGTCACTTTCGGCTGCCGCCTCAATGCTTTCGAGGCCGAGGTGATCCGCCGCGAAGCGGAGGGCGCCGGTCTTTCCGACACCATCGTCATCAACAGCTGCGCCGTCACCAACGAGGCGGTGGCGCAGGCGCGGCAGTCGATCCGCAAGTTGAAACGCGAACGGCCCGGTGCGCGCATCGTCGTCACCGGCTGCGCGGCGCAGACGCAAAGCGATATGTTCGCCGACATGGCCGAGGTCGATCGCGTCGTCGGCAATGACGACAAGATGCGCGGCACAGCCTGGCGCGCGGCGCGGGATGCCTTCGATCTCGGTGCCAGCGAGAAGATCGCGGTCAGCGACATCATGGCTGTCAGGGAAATGGCGCCGCATCTGATCGACGGTTTTGCGAGCGGCCTGCCGCGGGTGTTCGTGCAGGTGCAGAACGGCTGCGACCATCGCTGCACCTTCTGCATCATCCCCTACGGCCGCGGCAATTCGCGCTCGGTGCCGATGGGCGCGGTGGTCCATCAGGTGCGGACGCTGGTGGAGCGGGGTCATGCCGAGATCGTGCTGACCGGCGTCGATCTCACCAGCTACGGCGCCGATCTGCCGGGCGCACCAAAGCTCGGCATGCTGACCAGGCAGATCCTGCGGCATGTGCCGGAGCTGAAGCGGCTGCGCATCTCCTCGATCGATTCGATCGAGGCCGACACCGATCTGTTGGATGCGATCGCCGACGATGCGCGCCTCATGCCGCATCTGCATCTGTCGCTGCAATCCGGCGACGACATGATTCTGAAGCGCATGAAGCGGCGGCATTCGCGTCAGGATGCGATTGCGTTCTGCAATCAGGTGCGCCGGCTGCGCCCTGACATCGTTTTCGGTGCCGACATCATCGCGGGCTTTCCGACCGAGACCGAGGAGATGTTCTCGCGCTCGCTCGATTTGGTCGAGGAATGCGGCCTGACATTCCTGCACGTTTTCCCCTATTCGCCACGTCCCGGCACGCCGGCCGCACGGATGCCGCAGGTCGCGGGCGGTGCGATCAAGGCGCGCGCGAAGCGGCTGCGCGCAGCGGGCGAGGCGGCGTTGCGGCAGCGGCTGCAAGCCGAGATCGGCGCGACGCGCGACGTGCTGATCGAGAGCGAGGAGCAGGGGCGCACCGAGCATTATCTGCCGGTGGCGATTGCGGGCGAGCGCATCGGCAGCGTCATGCCGCTGGCGATCGCCGGCTGCGATGGCGAGCGGCTCACGATATAGCTACGACGCCCGCACCTGCCAGAACCGCAGCGTGCGCCGCGCGTTCTCCGGCGACATCCGGGCAAAATTGCTCTGCGCTCTCGCAACATCCGCCGGCTTCATGGCGCCTGTCGCAAAGCGGCTTTCGAGCACGGCGGCGGTGGTTTCCCAGCTCAGTTGTGCCGCCTTGCACGGTACCAGCAGCCCGTCTTCGCGCAGGCTCTGCATCAGCGGACGAATCACCTCGACGGTCGATCCTGACAAGGCTGCGAGAGCCGCCACGGCCTCCTCGTAGCGTCGGTGTCTTGCAAAGCCGAGCAGCGTCGCTTCGTTGAGCTGGCCGGATGCCTTGAGACTGGCAATCGCCCGCTTGGCGCCTTCGAAATCGCGGACACCCGACATCTCGCGTTCGACGCCAACCGTGACCGCGGCAATCGCACTCTGGATCTCATCGAACAGATCGGGCGGCGCCCGCGACAGCAGCCGGGTGCGAACCGTATCCGTCGCGGAACGCAGCAATTGGCGGCGCAGGTCCGACGGCAGGTCGACGCGAACGCCGACGCTCACCGCGAGCTCGGGATCGCTCTCGGCCTGCCCGACGACGACGGCGAATCCCTTGCCGGACATCCGCGCGCCGGGATTGGCGGCGAGACGCCGGCTGACGCTGGGGTAACGGCGCGCCAGCAGCGCGTCGGTGACGATCTCCTTCAGCCACCAGCGGCCGGCAACCGCGAGCAGATGCGTTTCGCCCTTGGATGATGCGATCCTCACCAGCTCGCCATCGTCGAGGCGCGCGGATTCCTGCAGCACCGGACCGGCGATGCGGATCTCGTCATTGTTGGCGAGGCGGCGGATGACGGAGGGCGGGGCCTGCGCGACCGGCGCGAGCTGGGCGCTGATCTCGGCGAGCGCGACGCGTGCACCCATGTCGGCGATGGCGCGCAGCTCGATGGTGCCGATCAGGCGTTCGAGCACGTCGTCGAACAGCGCGACCTGCTCGTCGTCAAAACTTCCGGCGGAGGACAGGAACAGGTCGGTGACGCGCCGGGCCGTTTCGAGGCCCTTTTCCGCGGAGCCCAGTCGAATGGCGGATTCGACCTCGTCGACAATCGATAGCTCGGCCTTGGACATGACGCGTTGCTCGTCCTGAGCGGATGGGAAGCTTGTTCTAAGCAACCACTATCATTAGAGACGAGCCCTGAACGTTTCGTAAACCATGGCTTGGTAGCCGAGCACTCCTCCTCATCCTGAGGAGCCCGCAAAGCGGGCGTCTCGAAGGATGGCCGCAGGCGAGATGCGGGCCTTCATGGTTCGAGCCGGCGCTGACGCGCCTCCTCACCATGAGGGTTGAGCAATTTGCTATTCCCCGTTCCAGCCGCAGGCGCGGAGTTTTTCGTGCATGTGGGGCGGGGCCGGCGCGACCACGCGGACCGGGTCCTTGTTCCGGGAGATCGGCACCACGATCTCGCGGGAATGCAGGTGCAGCTTCGGCTCGCCGAAACGCGGACCGTTGCCGTAAATGTTATCGCCGAAGATCGGCCAGCCGGTCGCCGACGAATGCACCCGCAATTGATGGGTCCGGCCGGTCACCGGTTCCATGGCGAGCCAGGTGAAACCGTCGCCCCGGCCCATCACCTTCCAGTTGGTGACGGCCTTCTGCCCCTCCGGATCAGGCTTCTGCCACCAGCCGCGCTCGGCATTGAGCCGGCCGAGCGGCATGTCGACGGTGCCTTCGTCCTCGGCAGGGCCACCCTCGACCACGGTCCAGTAGGTCTTGCCGATCTTGCCATGCTTGAACAGGAGGCCGAGCGAGGCGGTCGCCTTGCGATGGCGGCCGAGCACCAGGCAGCCGGAGGTGTCCTTGTCCAGCCGGTGGGCCAGCACCGGCGGCCGTGGCAGGCCGAAACAGAGCGCGTTGAAGGAGTCCTCCAGATTGGCGCCGCCCTTGGGACCGCGATGCACCGGCAGGCCGGCCGGCTTGTCGATGATCAGCATCAGCCCGTCGCGGTGGAGCACGCGCGCCAAAATCTCGTCGGCGGTCAATTCGGGAACATCGAGCAATTGCAGGACCTTTGGACAAGACTTTCGTTTAGGGGCGGGAACGGCTAACACACCCCCGCCATGAACGATACCACGTCAGATCCCCCCAAGCTGAGCTGGTGGCGCCGCCTGTCCAACGGGCTGAAGCGCACCTCGTCCTCGCTCGGGACCGCGGTCGCCGACCTCGTCACCAAGCGCAAGCTCGACCGCGCCATGCTCGACGACATCGAGGATGTGCTGCTGCGCGCCGACCTCGGCACCTCGGTCGCAGTGCGGATCGCGGATGCGGTCGGCACCGGGCGCTACGACAAGGCGATCTCGGCCGACGAGGTCAAGGACGTGGTCGCGACCGAGGTCGAGAAGGTGCTGGCGCCGGTCGCAAAACCGCTCGAGATCGATGCGGCCAGGAAGCCGTTCGTGATCCTCGTGGTCGGCGTCAATGGCTCCGGCAAGACCACCACCATCGGAAAGCTCTCGCAGAAATTCGCATCCGAAGGCCGCAAGGTGATGCTGGCTGCCGGCGACACGTTTCGCGCAGCCGCGATCGAGCAGCTCAAGGTCTGGGGCGAGCGCACCAAGACCCCGGTCATTGCCGGCGCGCAGGGCTCCGACTCGGCGAGCCTCGCCTTCAATGCGCTGACGGCGGCGAAAGAGCAGGCCGTCGATGTGCTCCTGATCGACACCGCCGGCCGCTTGCAGAACAAGGCCGAGCTGATGAACGAGCTCGAGAAGGTCGTGCGCGTGATCCGCAAGGTGGACGACACTGCGCCGCATGCCGTGCTGCTGGTGCTGGACGCAACCGTCGGCCAGAATGCGCTGTCGCAGGTCGAGGCCTTCCATCGCACTGCCGGCGTCACCGGCCTCGTGATGACCAAGCTCGACGGCACTGCGCGCGGCGGCATTCTGGTGGCGCTCGCTGAGAAATTCAAACTGCCGGTGCATTTCATCGGCGTCGGCGAAGGCGTCGACGATCTCGCGCCGTTCACCGCGCGCGATTTCGCCCGTGCCATCGCTGGAATCGAAAGCTAGAGAATGGACAAGACCCAGCCGCATCCGCTGTTCAAGCTTGCGACCGAGCTCGGTCCGCTGCTCGTGTTCTTCTTCGTCAATGCGAAGTTCAATCTGTTCGCCGCGACCGGCGCCTTCATGGTCGCGATCGTGGCGGCGATGGTCGCCTCCTATGTGGTGACGCGCCACATCCCGATCATGGCGATCGTGACCGGCGTGATCGTGCTGGTGTTCGGCACGCTGACGCTGGTGCTGCATGACGAGACCTTCATCAAGGTCAAGCCGACCATCATCTACGGGCTGTTTGCCGCGATCCTCGGCGGCGGGCTTCTGTTCGGCCGCTCCTTCATCGCCGTGATGTTCGACCAGATGTTCAATCTGACGCCGCAGGGCTGGCGTATCCTCACCTTGCGCTGGGCGCTGTTCTTCGCCGGCATGGCGGTGCTGAACGAGATCGTCTGGCGCACCCAGAGCACGGACTTCTGGGTGAACTTCAAGGTGTTCGGCGTCACGCCCATCACCATGATCTTCGCCATCGCCCAGATGCCGCTGACCAAGCGCTACGGCGTCGAGCCGGTCTCGCTGGAGACCAGCGAGGCCGAGGCGGGGGATGTGCGGAAGGGGTGAGGGTCTTTCGCGAGCGAAGGCGCGCAACCCACCCTCATCTGTCATCGCCCGACTTGATCGGGCGATCCAGTATTCCAGAGACAACAGTGAGATACGGAGAGGCCGCGGCGTACTGGATGCCCCGGTCAAGCCGGGGCATGACTGCAGTGTGTGTGGCCGAGTGCCTCGCGCACGAGCGCCGCGTCAGCTCCCCGCCTTCAACGCCTTCACCATCTGCGGCAGCAGCACCGCCCTGTAATTTTCCGGCGTGATCGGGCCGACCAGCTTGTAGACGATGGTGCCCTCGGGGCCGACGACGAAGGTCTCCGGCACGCCATAGACGCCCCATTCGATCGAGGCGCGGCCGTTGGCGTCGGTGCCGACGCGGCCGAACGGATTGCCGTAGCGGCCGAGGAAACGCCGCGCGTTGTCGGGCGCATCCTTGTAATTGATGCCGACCATCTGGAAGCGCTTGTCGCCGGCGAGCTCGGTCAGCAGCGGCGCTTCGTCGTGACAGGGCACGCACCAGGAGGCCCAGACGTTGACGAGGCTGACCTTGCCCTTGAACGCGGCGGGATCGAGCCCGGGCACCTGCGCGCCGCCGGCCTGCAATCCCTCGAGCGGCGGCAGCGTGGTCTGCGGCGCGGGCCGGCCGATCAGCGCGGACGGAATTCGCGAAGGATCGCCGCTGCCGAGCCGGAACCAGAACAGCACGGCAAGGGCGATGAAGGCGAGCAGCGGCAGCACCATCAGGAAGGTGCGGCGCTGCGGCGGTGCCGAGGTCGATTGCTCGCTCATGTCGTCGTTCTTGGCGTGTCCACGGCGCTGCGGCCCGAGCGGCGGGTGACGCCGCTGCGGTCGAGCGCGCGCAAGCGCTGGGTCTGGTTGCGATAGTCGAACACGACCCAGCCGATCAGGATCGCGACAACGATGGCTGCGGCCGCATAGGATGTCACGATGAAGGATGCGTAGGGACCGAGCGACATCGTCATGCAGCTCCCTCTGACGCGTTTCCTTGACGCGAACCGGGGCTTAACTCGCTTGAAAACGCGACGCGGCTCGCCTGCATCATCTGCAGGGAGCGGACACGGCGTCGCAAAATCTCGTTGCGCATCGCAGCCAGGTGCAGCGTGACGAACAGCAGCGTGAATGCGATCGCCATCACGAGAAGTGGAATCAGGAACGATTTGTCGAGCGTCGAGCCGCCCATGCGCATCACCGAGGCCGGTTGATGCAGCGTATTCCACCAATCGACCGAGAATTTGATGATCGGCAGATTGATCGCGCCGACCAGCGTCAGCACGGCGGCTGCGCGTGCCGCGCGCGAGGGATCTTCCACCGCGCGCCACAGCGCCATCAGGCCGAGATACATCAGAAAGAGAATCAGCACCGACGTCAGCCGCGCATCCCATTCCCAATAGGTGCCCCACATCGGCCGGCCCCACAGCGAGCCCGTCAGCAGCGCCAGGAAGGTGAAGGCTGCGCCGATGGGAGCTGCGGCTTTCGCGGCGACGTCGGCCAGCGGATGCCGCCAAACCAATGTTCCCAGTGAAGCCACGCTCATCACGCCCCAGACGAACATCGACAGCCACGCATTGGGCACGTGGATGAACATGATCTTCACGGTCGCGCCCTGCTGATAATCGTCGGGCGCGTACGCCGATTGATAGAGGCCGATCGCGAGCAGGATGACGGTCGCGGCCGCGAGCCACGGCAGCACCCGCGCTGAGAGCGCGAGGAACCTGGTGGGATTGGCGAGGTCGATCAGCGTCATGGCATTCTGATAATCACAGGTCGGCGCTCACGCAATCAGCACGAATGCGCGCAGCGAAAGTTGATCGGGGTCAAGGCAAGCGAACTCATTCAGTCCAGTCCATGTTTCAGGCTCGCCGCCGCCGCAAACGGGCCGATCACGAGGCTGACCAGCGACAGCGCACAGAGGATCGAGAACGGCGCGCCGAACGTCATGGGGCCGACGATCGCGGCCTGCGAGGCCGCGACCCCGAAGATCAGGACCGGAATCGACAGCGGCAGCACCAGCACGGCCATCAAGAGGCCGCCGCGATGCAGGGTCACGGCCAGCGCCGCGCCGATCATGCCGGTAAAGGTCAGCGCCGGCGTTCCCGCCAGCAGCGTCAGCGCCACCGCACCGGTCGCGACCATGTCGAGGTTGAGCAAGAGGCCCAGCACCGGGGTTGCGACAATCAGCGGCAGGCCGGCCGCCAGCCAATGCGCCAGCGCCTTGGCCGCGCAGGCCAGTTCCAGCGGCGTCCGGCTCATCGTGATCAAATCGAGCGAACCGTCCTCGTGGTCGGCCATGAACAGCCGGTCCAGCGTCAGCAGGCTCGCCAGCAGCGCGCCGAGCCACAGGATCGCCGGTCCCAGCCGCGACAACAGCGCCAGGTCCGGCCCCACCGCGAACGGCATCAGCACCACCACGGTCAGGAAGAACAGCACGCCGATCAGCGCCCCGCCGCCGACGCGGAGCGCGATCCGGATATCCCGGCGAATGAGGGCGGCGAGGGCGGTCATGGGGTGGCCCCCCTAAGGTCGTGCGCCGGCCGCGGGCACACTGTGCTCCCTCCCCCCTTGTGGGGGAGGGGCGGGGAGGGGGGTAGCCCCGGGAGAGATGTTTTTGAGAAGTGGGCCGCCAACAACCAGGCGCCTGCGTCGGCAACGCTAGAACCGAAATGCCTTGCCGTGCGGCACCCCCCTCCCTGACCCTCCCCCGCAAGGGGGGAGGGAACGGAGGGAGCCGGGCCGGGCCGCTCGAAAAGCTGAGGGTCTGTCGGAATCACATTGCACCCCCGATCCGCAATTCGCGCGTTTCGATCCCGAGGGGGGCATGGGTCGCCGCGACGATCATCCCGCCGCGGGCGAGATGGTCTCGCATCAACCCGCCAAACATGTCCTGGCCGGCGACATCCAGCGCATTGGTCGGTTCGTCCAGCAGCCAGACCGGGCGGCGGACCGTCAGCAGCCGGGCCAGCGACAGCCTGCGGCGCTGGCCGGCCGACAGGAAGGCCGCGGGCAGATCGGTGGCGTGGTCGAGGCCGACGGTGACGAGGCTTTGTGCGGCGTCGCCGCGCTCGCCGCCTAGAAAATCAGCCCAGAATGACAGATTTTCAGCCACGCTCAGCGCGGGCTTGAGGGCATCGCGGTGGCCGAGATAGTGGCATTGCTCGGGCAGCGTCATGTCGGCGTCGCCCCCGTCCAGTACGATTGTGCCGCCGGCCGGAATGAGCAGGCCGGCAATCAGCCGCAGCAGCGAGGTCTTGCCCGATCCGTTGCGCCCCGTCACCGCCACGGCTTCGCCGGAGACCGCCTCGAAATCGAGCGCCGAAAACACCTCGCGGCCGCCCCGCACGCAAGTCACCCCGCGTCCGGACAACTGCATCTGGCCTGGTCTCAACCCGCTCAAGCCATGCCTCAGGAAACCTTGGGGTAGCGCATCAGAATTTTTGGCTCGCGACTTGCTCGGTACGTTTGTGGCTGTGGCGGCGCGGTTAGAAAGCTTCTATAAGCCCGGAACTACTTGATGCAGCAACTCAACCTGCCCCTGCAAGCGACCCAGCCGGATTCGCTGACGGTGTTAAAATACCCCCTGCCGGGTATAACTAACAATTGGGATTTCCTACATGACCTCGCTCGACAGCTTCAAATGCAAAAAGACCCTCAAGGTCGGCGCCAAGACCTATGTGTATTACAGCCTGCCCACGGCCGAGAAGAATGGTCTGAAGGGAATTTCGAAACTTCCCTATTCGATGAAGGTCCTGCTCGAGAACCTCCTCCGCAATGAGGACGGCCGCTCGGTCAAGAAAGAGGACATCGTCGCGGTCTCGAAGTGGCTGCGCAAGAAGTCGCTGGAGCATGAGATCGCATTCCGCCCGGCGCGCGTGCTGATGCAGGATTTCACCGGCGTGCCGGCGGTGGTCGATCTCGCCGCGATGCGTAACGCGATGCAGAAGCTCGGCGGCGATGCCGAGAAGATCAATCCGCTGGTCCCCGTCGATCTCGTCATCGACCACTCCGTGATCGTGAACTTCTTCGGCGACAACAAGGCTTTCGGCAAGAACGTCGCCGAGGAGTACAAGCAGAACCAGGAGCGCTACGAGTTCCTGAAGTGGGGCCAGAAGGCGTTCTCGAACTTCTCCGTCGTGCCGCCCGGCACCGGCATCTGCCACCAGGTCAATCTCGAATATCTCTCCCAGACGGTGTGGACCAAGAAGGAGAAGATGACGGTCGGCAAGAAGACCGGCACCTTCGAGGTCGCCTATCCCGACTCGCTCGTCGGCACCGACTCCCACACCACCATGGTCAACGGTCTCGCCGTGCTCGGCTGGGGCGTCGGCGGCATCGAGGCGGAAGCCTGCATGCTCGGTCAGCCGTTGTCGATGCTGCTGCCCAACGTCGTCGGCTTCAAGCTGAAGGGCGCGATGAAGGAAGGCGTCACCGCGACCGACCTCGTGCTGACCGTCACGCAGATGCTGCGCAAGCTCGGCGTGGTCGGCAAGTTCGTCGAGTTCTTCGGCCCCGGCCTCGACAATCTCTCCGTCGCCGACAAGGCGACCATCGCCAACATGGCGCCGGAATATGGTGCGACCTGCGGCTTCTTCCCGGTCGACGCTGCTGCGATCGATTACCTCAAGACCTCCGGCCGCGCCGCACCGCGCGTCGCGCTGGTGCAGGCCTATGCGAAGGCGCAAGGGCTCTTCCGCACCGCCAAGTCGGCTGATCCGGTGTTCACGGAAACGCTGACGCTCGATCTCGCCGACGTCGTGCCGTCGATGGCCGGTCCGAAGCGTCCCGAAGGCCGCATCGCGCTGCCGTCGGTCGCCGAAGGCTTTTCGCTCGCGCTCGGCACCGAGTACAAGAAGGCGGAGGAGCCCAACAAGCGCTTTGCCGTCGAAGGCAAGAACTACGAGATCGGCCATGGCGACGTCGTGATCGCCGCCATCACCTCCTGCACCAACACCTCGAACCCGAGCGTGCTGATCGGTGCCGGCCTCCTGGCGCGCAACGCCGCCGCCAAGGGCCTGAAGGCAAAGCCGTGGGTGAAGACTTCGCTGGCTCCGGGCAGCCAGGTGGTCGCGGGCTATCTCGCCGATTCCGGCCTGCAGGCAGATCTCGACAAGGTCGGCTTCAACCTGGTCGGCTTCGGCTGCACCACCTGCATCGGCAATTCCGGCCCGCTGCCGGAAGAGATCTCGAAGTCGATCAACGACAACGGCATCGTCGCCGCCGCCGTGCTCTCCGGTAACCGCAACTTCGAAGGCCGCGTCTCGCCGGACGTGCAGGCGAACTATCTCGCCTCGCCGCCGCTGGTCGTCGCGCACGCGCTCGCCGGCAGCGTCACCAAGAACCTTGCCGTCGAGCCGCTCGGCGAAGGCAAGGACGGCAAGCCGGTGTACCTCAAGGACATCTGGCCGACGACGAAGGAGATCAACGCCTTCATGAAGAAGTTCGTGACCGCGTCGATCTTCAAGAAGAAGTATGCCGACGTGTTCAAGGGCGACACCAACTGGCGCAAGATCAAGACGGTCGAGAGCGAGACCTATCGCTGGAACATGTCGTCGACCTATGTGCAGAACCCGCCCTATTTCGACGGCATGAAGAAGGAGCCGGAGCCGGTCACCGATATCGTCGAGGCACGCATCCTCGCCATGTTCGGCGACAAGATCACCACCGACCACATCTCGCCGGCCGGTTCGATCAAGCTCACCTCGCCCGCTGGCAAATATCTCAGCGAGCACCAGGTGCGTCCCGCCGACTTCAACCAGTACGGCACGCGTCGCGGCAATCATGAAGTCATGATGCGCGGCACCTTCGCCAACATCCGCATCAAGAACTTCATGCTGAAGGGCGCGGATGGAAACATTCCGGAAGGCGGTCTCACCAAGCACTGGCCCGACGGCGAGCAGATGTCGATCTACGACGCCGCGATGAAGTACCAGCAGGAGCAGGTGCCGTTGGTGGTGTTCGCCGGTGCCGAATACGGCAACGGCTCGTCGCGCGACTGGGCCGCGAAGGGGACGCGTCTGCTCGGCGTTCGCGCCGTGATCTGCCAGAGCTTCGAGCGCATCCATCGCTCCAACCTGGTCGGTATGGGCGTGCTGCCGCTGACCTTCGAGGACGGCACCTCCTGGTCGTCGCTCGGCCTGAAGGGCGACGAGAAGGTCACGCTGCGTGGCTTGGTCGGCGACCTGAAGCCGCGCCAGAAGCTGACCGCGGAAATCGTCTCCGGCGACGGTTCGTTGCAGCGCGTTTCGCTGCTTTGCCGCATCGATACGCTGGACGAGCTCGATTACTACCGGAACGGCGGTATCCTGCACTATGTGCTGCGCAAGCTCGCGGCCTAAGCGCGAATTTGTGAACGGTGGCTCACCGCGACGTGAGTAGAAGGTTAAACGAAGGCGGCCTATCACAAGGCCGCCTTTGTACGTTTGCGGCATGTTTCAGATGGGCCCGCCCGGCGACAGTTCGCATCGGACGGTTGAATGTGCCGCGCCCGTAAGATTACGGTGACCATCAGGCGATAGGATATCCCTCCCCGACGACGAGATGTGACGTTCGACATGACTGGAATGATGGCTTCTCATTTGGTTTCGCGATGGTCCGGCGCACTCTGGTCCGGCGCACTCTGGTCGGGAGCGCTCGGCATCTGCGCTATCGTCGCTGTCATCCGTCCCGCCCAGGCCGATCCCCGCGCCGTGGTCGAGCTCTTCACATCGCAGGGCTGCTCGTCCTGCCCGCCCGCGGACAAGGTCATCGGCGACCTCGCCAAGGATCCTTCGATCATCGCGCTGAGCATGCCGATCGACTATTGGGATTATCTCGGCTGGAAGGACACGCTGGCAGATTCACGTTTCTCGGCGCGGCAGCGCGCCTATTCACGCATGCGCGGTGACCGCGAGGTCTACACGCCGCAGGTCGTGGTCAACGGCGCCACCCACGTCATCGGCAGCGATCGCGCCGGCATCGAAAGCGCGATCGGCAAGACCGACGCGGGCACAGGCGTGATGAGCGTGCCGGTGACGATGTCGCTGGCAGGCAAACAGATCAACGTGTCGGTGGCGGCGAGCAAGGAGCCGGCGATCTCGCACGGCGAGGTCTGGATCTGCTCGATTGCGAAGTCGGTGCCGATCGAAATCAGCCGCGGCGAAAATCGCGGTCAGCAGATCACCTACCACAACGTCGTGCGGAATCTGCTCAAGGTCGGCGACTGGAACGGACATCCGGAAAGCTGGACGGTCCCGCTGGAGAATCTCACCTCGCGCGATGGCGTCGACGGCGCGGTGGTCTATGTCCAGGACGGCAGCCGCGAGAAGCCCGGTGCGATGCTGGGCGCGGCGTACACGTCGCTGCACTGAAGCGCGCTTCGCTTTCGCTCTGCCGCGAACTCCATCTCAATCCTCATGGTGAGGAGCGCGCCCTTGCGCGCGTCTCGAACCATGCGGGCCCGCTGACGCATCCCGGCCTTTCATCCTTCGAGACGCCGCGAATGCGCGGCTCCTCAGGATGAGGGGCGAGAGGCTTCGCGCGGATGTTCGGAGAGCAGTTCGTCGCGGCGGCAACACCCCGACACAAACAAAAAAGGACCAACTTGCGTTGGCCCTCCTTGTCGCGCGTACAGACCCGATCCTGTCCGACCCCGGGGGGCTGGGGGCTGAGGAATCCGGAACCGAAAGGACCGGGTCAACGCACACAAGTCTTTTCGCAATGCAGGGCGGCGGGCGATGGGCGGAAAAGCGGCGATCCTGTGATTCTTGCTAACGATCCCGTGACGGTTTGCCACTGAGAAGTTCCACCGTTGCGTGTGTCATGATTCGCAACCCGGGCGAGCTGAGCAGCGGTCCCTCAAGAGGTCCTTCAAGAGGCCCTTGCGGCGGGGAACAGTTGGCGCAATCATGCAATTGTCATGATCCGCGGCTCCGGGGACGGTCTTCGCGGAGGCGGGTCGTGCTGATGCGACAGGAGGCGCTGCATGAGTTTGACGCCGGAGGATGCCGATCCGAGCGAGCAGCGCGCAGTGGCGCGCCCCGCCGCTGCGAACGCCCAGCCGAACCGGGTGACGTTCAACCGGCTCGAGCTGAACCGAATTCTCAATCTCTATGGCCGCATGGTGGCCGACGGCGAGTGGCGCGACTATGCCATCGACTTCCTGAAGGACCGTGCGGTGTTCTCGGTCTATCGCCGCGCCTCCGAAGTGCCGATCTATCGCATCGAGAAGGATCCGCGTCTGGCCCGCAAGCAGGGCATGTACAGCGTGATCACGGCGACCGGCCTGATCCTGCGCCGCGGCCACGAGCTCGACCGCGTCCTGCTGGTGATCGACCGGAAGCTGGCGGTGGTGTAGCCAAGCGAACGGTGCCGTAGGGTGGGCAAAGCGAAGCGTGCCCACGACCTTTTGAGATAGAGAGAGATGGTGGGCACGGCGCTTCGCGCCTTTGCCCACCCTACGAGACTTATTGCCCCGGCACCGTCTTCGCGCCCTCGCCGAGATCCCGCTGCATCATCACCGTATCCAGCCAGCGGCCGAATTTCAGGCCGACATTCGGATGCGTGCCGATCATCTTGAAGCCGCCCCTGGTGTGCACGCCGATCGAGCCGGCATTGGCGGAATCGCCGATCACCGCGATCATCTGGCGGAAGCCGCGCCCCTCGCATTCGGTGATCAGCCGCTCCAGCAGCATCGAGCCGATGCCGCGGCGGTGGAAGGAGGGGTCGAGATAGATCGAGTTCTCGACCGTGAAGCGATAGGCCGGACGGGGCCGGTAGGCGCCGGCATAGGCGTAGCCGGCGACGCGGCCGTCGAGGATGGCGACGAAATAGGGATAGCCACCGTCGACCAGCGCGCGATAGCGCCGCGTCATTTCGGCGAGGTCGGGCGGCTCCAGCTCGAACGTCGCGGTGCCCTCGCGGACGGCCTGCTGATAGATGGCGGTGATGGCGGGGAGGTCGGCCTCGATGGTGGGCCTGATTTCGGGTGCGGACATGGGGGGAAGATTAGAGCGTTCTCGCCACGGCTGGAAGGGGCAGGGATGCTTCCTTACCCGTCATTGCGAGCGCAGCGAAGCAATCCAGAAATGCGTCCGCGTCGGGGCTCTGGATTGCTTCCGTCTTCGCCAAAGGCTTTTGCGGACAACAAGTCGTCGCGAGAGCCAGCCCCAAACAAAAACCCCGGCCTTTCGGCCGGGGTTCGTGTCCGTTCTCTCGGGTCTGGCGCTTAGTCGCGCTGGCCGAGGAGCTGCAGCAGCAGCGTGAACAGGTTGATGAAGTTCAAGTACAGCGACAGCGCACCGGAGATCGCCGCACGCTCGGCGATGTCACCGCCGGCCGAGGCGTAGCCGTAGATGTAGTCGTTCTTCAGGCGCTGCGTATCCCAGGCGGTGAGGCCCGCGAACACGAGGACGCCGACCACCGACACGATGAACTGCAGCGCCGTGCTGGCCAGGAACAGGTTGACCAGGCTCGCGATGATGATGCCGATCAGGCCCATGAACAGGAACGAGCCCATGCCGCTCATGTCACGCTTGGTGGTGTAGCCGTAGAGGCTCAGCGCGCCGAAGGTCGCCGCGGTGATGAAGAACACCCGCACGATCGAGGTGTGCGTGTACACCAGGAAGATCGAGGACAGCGAGATGCCCATCAGCGCCGAGAACACCCAGAACAGGATCTGGGCGGTCGAGGGAGCGAGACGGTTGATGCCGGCCGAGATCACGAACACCATGGCGAGCGGCGCCAGCATGAACAGATACTTCAGCGGGCTCACGAACATCGCGTAGCCGAACGGCGTCAGGAACAGCTTGCCGACGCGGACGGCTTCCGGGGTCGGAACGTCAGTCACGGCAGCCATGTAGACGCCGAGCGCGGCCAGACCGGTGATGGCCAGGCCGATGCTCATGTAATTGTAGATGCGCAGCATGTAGGCGCGCAGACCGGCGTCGACCGTCGCGGCGTCAACACGCCCGGCGGCCCGGCCGAAAGGAGAAGCGTAATTGCGGTCTAGGTCCGACATGGTCGAATTCCCGTTGGTTGCCCGGTCCGGCACGAGGGTTGCCATGCCGCCGGGTCGTCTAATTCTATCTCGGATACCGATGTCTGCCGACATTAATTTTGGCTAACAATCGGGTCTCCGAACCCATCCGATATGTGGGAAACTAACACATTCGCTGCAACCGTCCACGCGCGGCTGAATGTCGCCCTTGTCGCGCAATCCAGACGAGTAGGCGTGGTTAATCGCAAGAATCGTGCGATTCCGCTCCGGCGTAGTCACCCGCTACCTTTTGTCACAAATTGCGCAACACTGTGGCGGGCTTTTTGTTCAACGCCAGCAGCGTGCCGGCGAGCCCGAGCCCGACGGTGACGACCAGGGCGACGACCACCACGCCGGCGGCGCTGCCGGCCTGCCAGACGAAGGTCAGCGTCATCAGCCGCGTCACGATCATCCAGGCCGCGATGCTGCCGGCGATCACGCCGAACACCGCGGTGGCAAGCCCGATCAGGAGATATTCGAGCGCATAGGCGCCGAGCAGCCGCAGCCGCGTGGCGCCGAGCGTCTTCAGGATCACCGCGTCATAGACCCGGTGGCGATGGCCGGCGGCGAGCGCGCCGCCCAGCACCAGGATCGCCGAGATCAGGGTCACGGCGCTGGCGCCGCGGATGGCGAGTGCGAGATTGGTCACGACCGCGCCGACCGTCTCCATCACCTCGCGCACGCGCACGCTCGTCACCATTGGGTAAGCGTCCGCGACCTGCTTGATGATATTGCCGTCGCCGGTCGCATCGCCGCCGGCTTCGGTCAGCGTCGCGATGTGGGTGTGGGGCGCGCCCTTGAACGCGTTCGGCGAGAACACCAGCACGAAATTGATGCCGAGCCCCTGCCAGTCGATGGTGCGGAGATTGCCGATCTTCGCCGGGATGTCGCGGCCGAGCACGTTGACGACGATTTCGTCACCGAGCTTCAGCCCAAGGCCGTCGGCGATCTTCTTCTCCATCGAGACCAGCGGTGGGCCGGAATAGTCGGCGCCCCACCATTCGCCCTCGACCACCTTGGAGCCCTTCGGCAGCTCGCCGGTATAGGTCAGGCCGCGGTCGCTCTGCAGCACCCATTCGGAATCGGTGGTGGGCTTGAGGTCCTCGGCACGGACGCCGCGGGCGGCGACGATGCGCCCGCGTAGCATCGGCACGTCCTCGACCTTCGCGCCAGGGGCGATCTGGCGCAGGTAATCGTCGAACGGTGCGGCCTGGGTGCTCGGAATGTCGATGAAGTAGAACGCCGGCGCGCGATCGGGCAGCGCGGCCAGGAACTGCCGGCGCAGATTGCCGTCGATCTGGGTGATGGTGACGAGCACGGCCAGCCCAAGCCCGAGCGAGAGCACGACCGAGGGCGTCAGCGCGCCCGGCCGGTGGATGTTGGCGATCGCCAGCCGCAGCATGGTGAAGCGCGTGCGCGGCAGCCGGCGCGCGATCGCCATCAGCACGGCGGCGACGCCGCGCAGCACGGCGAACACGACGACGGAGGAGGCCACGAACACCGCAGCGATGCGTTTGTCGAAGGACAGGCCGATCACAACCGCAACCAGCAGGACGACCACGACACCCATGAATGCGAGATAGCTCCAGCGTGGCCGGTGCCATTCGGAAGCAATGGTATCGCGGAACAGTGCGGCGACCGGCACGTCGTGCACGCGCCCGAGCGGCCACAGGCCGAAGGCAAGCGCGGTCAGCAGGCCGTAGACAAAGGACAGCGCGAGCTCGTCGGCATGCACCGCCGGCACCACCGGCAGCGGCAACAGCTTGCCGAACAGGCCGACGATGGCAAACGGCATCGCCGCGCCGAGCGCCAGCCCGATCACCGAGCCGATCCCGGCGAGCAGGACGACTTGCGCGAGGTAGATGCCGAACACGTCGCGGCCCGTGGCGCCGACGGCCTTGAAGGCCGCGATCACCTCGAGCCGGCGGTCGATATGGCTCTTCACGGCGTTGGCGACGCCGACGCCGCCGACCAGCAGGGCGGCGAGGCCGACCAGGGTCAGGAATTGCGTGAAGCGCCCGATATTGCGCTCGAGCTGCGGCGAGGCATTGGAGCGGCTGCGGACTTCCCAGCCGGCCTGCGGCGCGGCGTTGCGCGCGTCCGCGATGAAGGCGTCGGTGGCACGATCGCTGTTGGCGGTGTCCGGCAGTTTGACGCGGTAGACCCAGCGCACCAGGCTGCCGGGCTGGATCAGCCCGGTGGCGCGCAGGGCCGCCTCGCTGATCAGGAAGCGCGGACCAAAGCCGATGCCGCCGGCGAGCTTGTCGGGCTCGGCCTCGACGCTGGAGCGGATCTGGAACGTCGCCGAGCCGATGGTGACGCGGTCGCCGATCTTGAGCGACAGCCGCGCCAGCAGCGTCGGATCGGCGGCGGCACCGAATGCGCCGTCGCGCATCGCGAGCAGATCGGTCAGCGGGACTTGCGGCGCCAGCGTCAATTGGCCGAGCATCGGATAGGTGTCGTCGACCGCCTTCATCTCGACCAGCGCCAGCTTGCCATCGGCCGAGCGCGCCATGCCGCGCAGGGTCGAGGCCACGGAGACGGTGCCGCGCGAGCGCAGGAAGGCCACCTCTTCGGGTTTCGCCTCGCGCTGGAACAGCACGAAGGAGACGTCGCCGCCGAGCAGTGTACGTCCCTCGCGGGCAAGGCCGTCGCTGAGGCTCGCCGACACCGAGCCGACGCCGGCGATCGCCATCACGCCGAGCGCGATGCAGGCGATGAAGACGTAGAAGCCGCGCAAGCCCCCGCGCAATTCGCGCAGCGCATAGCGCAGCGACAGCGCGACGCCGTTCGGCTTCGCAAACGGTTCGATAGCGGTGCTCATGCGTTGGTCGTCTGCGTGTCGATGCGGCCCGAGCGCAGGCGGATCACGCGATCGCAGCGATGCGCGAGCGAGGAATCGTGCGTGACCAGCACCAGCGTCATGCCGCGCTCGGCATGCTTGGTGAACAAGAGATCGACGATCTGCTTGCCGGTCGCCTCGTCGAGATTGCCGGTCGGCTCGTCGGCGACGAGGATGGCGGGATCGGGTGCCAGCGCGCGCGCCAGCGCCACGCGCTGCTGCTCGCCGCCGGAGAGCTGCGTCGGATAATGATGCAGGCGATCGCCGAGCCCGACCGATTGCAGCTCCTCGGCTGCGCGCTTGTTGGCATCGGGATTGCCGGCGAGCTCGAGCGGCACGGCGACGTTCTCCAGCGCCGTCATGGTCGGGATCAGATGGAAGGACTGGAAGACGATGCCGACCTGGCGGCCGCGGAAGCGAGCGAGCGCGTCCTCGTCGAGGGCATTGAAAGGCGTGCCTGACACCACCACCTCTCCGCTATCAGGACGCTCCAGCCCCGCCATCACCATCAGCAGCGTGGATTTGCCCGAGCCTGACGGGCCGATCAGGCCGATCGTCTCCCCCGAGCCGACGCGCAAGCTGATATCCTTGAGGATGTGAACGCGTGCCGCCCCCGACCCCAATGAGAGATTGACGTTGGAGATGGCGATGGTGTCCGGCGCGGTGCCGGCGAGCGAAGAGGATTCGATGCGACTGTCCATGGTCCGGTCATATGGCAACTCCGCACGCGCGGTCGAGAGGCGTTACGGTTTCTTCATGCACATAGCCGTGTTGATGCTCGCTTTGATGACGGTCGGTGGCCCGGCTTGGGCAGAAACGACAAAGCCGATCAAGCTTGTCGTTCTGGGCGATTCCCTGAGCGCCGGTCTCGGCCTTCCGGCCCAGCAGGCGTTTCCGGCCAAGCTGCAAAAGGCCTTGCAGGCCAAAGGCATAGCGGTTGACATGATCAACGCGGGCGTCTCCGGCGACACCTCGTCCGGCGGCCGCGACCGGCTCGACTGGTCGGTGCCCGAGGGAACCGAGGGCGTCATCGTCGAACTCGGCGCCAACGACGCGATGCGCGGCATCGATCCCGACTTGACGCGCGCGGCGCTGACCGACATCGTTACGCGTCTCAGGGCGCGCAAGATCGCCGTGATGCTGTGTGGCATGCTGGCGCCGCCGAATTTCGGCGCAGACTACGGCGCGCGCTTCAATTCGATTTATCCGGATTTGGCAAAACAGTTCGATCTGCCGCTCTATCCCTTCTTCCTCGAAGGTGTCGCGGCCGATGCCAAGCTCAACCAGGCCGACGGCATTCATCCGACCGCTGAAGGCGTCGATATCGTCGTCAACAACATGCTGCCCACGGTGGAGGCATTCCTGCGCACGATCGGCGAGCAGCGCCGTTGAAAAGCAGGCAATGCTAACCCTAACACCCAGGGTTTTCCCGGTGTAGCCTTGGCAACACTTCGCAGAGTCACACAACTGCGATAGGAATCAGGGTACCGGTGATTCGTCGCCGGCTCTAATTTGGATAGGGTCCTTGCTGAGAGGACCGTACCCAAGCATCGGGAGTGAGAAACGATGCCGCGTTTGTTCACTGGTCTGGAAATTCCGGCCGAGATCGGCCAGTCGCTTTCCAATCTCAGGGGCGGCCTTCCCGGCGCCCGGTGGATCGATCCCGAAAATTATCACGTTACATTACGCTTCATCGGCGACATCGACGGCATCTCCGCCAACGAGATCGCATCGATGTTGTTTCGCGTCGATCGCAAGCCCTTCGAAGTGAAGGTGCAGGGCTTGCAAAGCTTCGGTGGCCGCAAGCCGCGCGCGGTGGTCGCCACCATCGCGCCGAGCAGGCCGCTGATGGAATTGCAGGCCGAGCTCGAACGCATGATGCAGCGGATCGGCCTCGATCCCGAAGGGCGCAAATTCATTCCGCATGTCACGCTGGCCCGGCTGCACGACGCCACCGACCGTGACGTCGCCGACTATCTCTCGATCCGCGGCTACTTCCCGAGCAAGGCGTTCATGGCGGAGCGGTTCGTGCTGTTCTCGTCGCGCGCGTCGACCGGCGGCGGCCCCTATGTGGTCGAGGACGCCTACGAGCTGTGCGAGTAGGTCGCTCGCGACGATGTACGAAACAGTGGGTCCCCGCTCTGCGCAGCGGGACGGGGAACGCATAGCGCCCCGCACCAATTGACGGCTTGCAATTTCCGCCGGTCTCTGGCGGTAAGGAGCGATGCTCTCCACCCAGAATTCCTCCTTCAGCGAAGCATATCAGGCCCAGATCGCATCCGGCGCGATCGAGCCCGATGCCGCGCAGGCCGACGTCGCCGAGGCCTACACGGCGCTCGACCTGCGGCTCGCGAACTACAAGCCGCAGCGCAAGCAGGGGCTGCTCGCCCGCTTGTTCAGCGGCGGCGACAAGGATGAGGCGCCGCGCGGACTCTACGTCCATGGTGAGGTCGGCCGCGGCAAGACCATGCTGATGGATCTGTTCTTCCAGCACTCCACCGTCGAGCACAAGCGGCGCGCGCATTTCCACGAATTCATGGCGGAAGCGCATGAGCGCATCTACGACTATCGCCAGGGCATCGCGCGCGGCGAGATCGCCGACGGCGACGTCATCGCGCTGACCGCGCATGCGATCTTCGAGGAGAGCTGGCTGCTCTGCTTCGACGAATTCCACGTCACCGACATCGCGGACGCGATGATCCTCGGCCGCCTGTTCGCGAAGCTGTTCGAGCTCGGCACCGTCGTGGTCGCGACCTCCAACGTCGCGCCCGATGATCTCTACAAGGGCGGCCTGAACCGCGCGCTGTTCCTGCCCTTCATCAAGCAGATCACCGACCACATGGACGTGCGGCGGCTGGATGCGCGCACCGATTTCCGGCTGGAAAAACTTCAGGGCGTGCCGATGTGGCTGACGCCCGCGGATGGCGACGCCGATGCTGCGCTCAACAAAGCCTGGGCGAAGATGACGGGTAACGCCAAGTGCAAGTCGCGCGACATCCAGATCAAGGGCCGCACCCTGCACGTGCCGTGCTCGGCCCATGGTGTGGCGCGCTTTGGCTTCGCCGATCTCTGCGAGAAGCCGCTCGGCGCATCCGACTACCTCAGGCTGGCGCACGACTATCACACGATCCTGGTCGACCATATTCCAGTGATGGATTTCTCCCAGCGCAACGCCGCCAAGCGCTTCATCACGCTGATCGACACCCTCTATGACAATGCCGTGAAGCTGATGGCCTCGGCCGATGCCAACCCGATCTCGCTCTACCTCGCCCACGAAGGCAACGAGGCGATGGAGTTCAAGCGGACCTCGTCGCGTCTGATCGAGATGAGCTCGGAATCCTATCTGGCGCTGCCTCACGGCCGCAAGGATTCCACCGCCAGCGGCTCCACCAAGGGTTTGGTCGAGACTTAAGTCCTATTTGCCAGCGCTGTCATTCCGCCGCGCCGGCCTTCGCGGGCGAGCTCGAAATCTGGTGCGTGACTTTCGGGTTAACGCCCACGCGCGCCCGGGAATGACAGGGTTGCGCTCGGATGCGCAGCAAGCCCGACAATTGGGCATTGGGCGACTTGAACGGCGGAAGCGAAAGGGATAACCACCCTCTCAGTTTTCCCCTCCTCACGTGTCTAAAGGACAGGTTCACATGGCGCGCGACAAGATTGCTTTGATTGGCTCCGGTCAGATCGGCGGAACGCTGGCTCACCTCATCGGCCTGAAAGAACTGGGCGACGTCGTGATGTTCGACATTGCCGAGGGCGTGCCGCAGGGCAAGGCGCTCGACATCGCGCAGTCCTCGCCGGTCGACGGGTTTGACGCGCACTACACCGGTGCGAACTCCTACGAAGCCCTCGACAACGCCAAGGTCTGCATCGTCACCGCCGGCGTGCCGCGCAAGCCCGGCATGAGCCGCGACGACCTCCTCTCCATCAACCTCAAGGTCATGGAGCAGGTCGGCGCCGGTATCAAGAAGTACGCCCCCGACGCGTTCGTCATCTGCATCACCAATCCGCTCGACGCCATGGTCTGGGCGCTGCAGAAGGCCTCGGGCCTGCCGCACAAGAAGGTCGTCGGCATGGCCGGCGTGCTCGACTCCTCGCGCTTCCGCTACTTCCTGGCCGACGAGTTCAACGTCTCCGTTGAAGACGTCACCGCCTTCGTGCTCGGCGGTCACGGCGACACCATGGTGCCGCTGGTGAAGTACTCCACCGTCGCCGGCATCCCGCTGCCTGACCTCGTCAAGATGGGCTGGACCTCGCAGGCGCGCCTCGACGAGATCGTCGACCGCACCCGCAACGGCGGCGCCGAGATCGTCAATCTGCTCAAGACCGGCTCGGCCTTCTACGCGCCCGCCGCTTCGGCGATCGCGATGGCCGAGAGCTATCTGCGTGACAAGAAGCGCGTGCTGCCGTCGGCCGCCTACCTCAACGGCGAATACGGCGTGAAGGACATGTATGTCGGCGTCCCCGTCGTGATCGGCTCCAAGGGCGTCGAGCGCGTCGTCGAGATCGAACTCGCCGGCAAGGACCGCGAGGCCTTCGACAAGTCGGTCGGCGCAGTGCAGGGCCTGGTAGACGCCTGCAAGAAGATCGCACCCGACCTTCTCGGCCGCTAAGGGCAAGCAGTCCCCGCCGAAGATCGAAACCCGGTCTTCGGCGGTTTCATTTCCGGGCCCCGGCTAGCCGGGACGGGGGCCGGTTCCAAGATTTCCGATGTCAAAGAATCCGGGTTGCAGTTCTCGTGGTATATGGTATGCCAGCCACAAGACTGAGGTGGGCCCCTAGGGGTCTCCGCCCGCGGGTTCAGGGAGCGATCATATGAATATCCATGAATATCAGGCCAAAGCGCTGCTGAGCGAGTTCGGCGTAGCGATCTCGAAGGGCGTTCCGGTCCTGAAGGCCGCTGACGCCGAAGCTGCCGCCAAGGCGCTGCCGGGTCCGGTCTATGTGGTGAAGAGCCAGATCCACGCCGGCGGCCGCGGCAAGGGCAAGTTCAAGGAAGCCTCGGCCGGCGACAAGGGCGGCGTTCGCATCGCCAAGTCGGCCGCGGAGGTCTCTGAGTTCGCCAAGCAGATGCTCGGCGCCACCCTCGTGACGATCCAGACCGGCCCCGCCGGCAAGCAGGTCAACCGCCTCTACATCGAGGACGGCTCCGACATCGACAAGGAGTTCTACCTCTCGATCCTGGTCGACCGCGAGACTTCGCGCGTCTCCTTCGTCGTCTCGACCGAAGGCGGCGTCAACATCGAGGACGTCGCGCACAACAACCCGGAAAAGATCGTCACCTTCTCGGTCGATCCCGCGACCGGCATCATGGGCCATCACGGCCGCACCGTCGCCAACGCGCTGAAGCTCTCTGGTGATCTCGCCAAGCAGGCCGAGAAGCTCACCGCGCAGCTCTACGCGGCCTTCGTCGCCAAGGACATGGCCATGCTGGAGATCAACCCGCTGGTCGTGACCAAGCAGGGCCAGCTCCGCGTGCTCGACGCCAAGGTGTCGTTCGACGACAACTCCCTGTTCCGTCACCCCGACGTGCTCGCGCTGCGCGACGAGACCGAGGAAGACGCCAAGGAAATCGAGGCGTCCAAGTACGACCTCAACTACGTCACCCTCGACGGCAATATCGGCTGCATGGTCAACGGCGCCGGTCTCGCCATGGCGACGATGGACATCATCAAGCTCTACGGCATGGCGCCGGCGAACTTCCTCGACGTCGG
This sequence comes from Bradyrhizobium sp. CCGUVB4N, assembly GCF_024199945.1. Classification (GTDB taxonomy): domain Bacteria; phylum Pseudomonadota; class Alphaproteobacteria; order Rhizobiales; family Xanthobacteraceae; genus Bradyrhizobium. Next base: position 423,271 of record NZ_JANADP010000001.1, read on the forward strand.
CGGCAGCGCCAGCAAGGAGAAGGTCGCGGCCGCGTTCAAGATCATCACCGCGGATCCCAACGTGAAGGGCATCCTGGTCAACATCTTCGGTGGTATCATGAAGTGCGACGTGATCGCCGAGGGCGTCACCGCCGCCGTGCGCGAGGTCGGCCTCAGCGTTCCGCTGGTGGTTCGCCTCGAAGGCACCAACGTCGAGCTCGGAAAGAAGATCATCCGTGAATCGGGCCTGAACGTGGTGCCGGCCGACAATCTCGACGACGCCGCGCAGAAGATCGTGAAGGCCGTCAAGGGAGGCTAAGGCCATGACCCAGGACCATCTCGCCGCATCATCCCCCCTCACCGAGCACATGCGCCTGTCGGCGTTCGCCGGCGAATGGAATGGTGAAGAGGTGGTCTTTCCGTCGCGCTGGACGGAGGGTGGCTCCGCCACCTCTCATGTCGTGGCGCGCATGGACCTCAACGGCTTCTACCTGATCCAGGACGCGGTGCAGATGCGTGACGGCAAGCGGAGCTTCGCCACCCACGGCATCTTCACCTGGGACCGCGACGACCGGACCTACAAATTGTTCTGGTACGATTCACTCGGCTACACGCCGCCCGCGCCCGCCTCCGGCGGGTGGGTCGGCAAGACCCTGACGCTGGTGCGCGGCTCGCTCCGCGGCAATGCGCGCCACGTCTACGAGATCATCGACGACAATTCCTACTCGTTGAAGATCCAGTTCTCGCCGGACGCGGAAGGCTGGGCTGACGTGCTCACTGGCGTCTACCGCCGCATCCACTGACCTCTCACTCGTTAGTTTCGCGAAAGCAGACCTCATGTCCATCCTGATCGACAAGAACACCAAGGTCATCTGCCAGGGCTTCACCGGCAAGAACGGCACCTTCCACTCCGAAGCCGCGATTGCCTACGGCACCAAGATGGTCGGCGGCACCTCGCCGGGCAAAGGCGGCTCGACCCATCTGAACCTGCCGGTGTTCGACACCGTGCGCGAGGCGCGTGAGAAGACCGGCGCGGATGCATCGGTGATCTACGTGCCGCCGCCGGGTGCGGCCGACGCGATCTGCGAAGCCATCGACGCCGAGATCCCGCTGATCGTCTGCATCACCGAAGGCATTCCGGTGATCGACATGGTGCGCGTGAAGCGCTCGCTGGCCGGCTCCAAGTCGCGTCTGATCGGGCCGAACTGCCCGGGCGTCATGACCGCCGGCGAGTGCAAGATCGGCATCATGCCGGCCAACATCTTCAAGACCGGCTCCGTCGGCATCGTCTCCCGTTCGGGCACGCTGACCTATGAAGCCGTGTTCCAGACCTCCCAGGAAGGCCTCGGCCAGACCACTGCGGTCGGCATCGGCGGCGACCCGGTCAAGGGCACCGAGTTCATCGACGTCCTCGAAATGCTCCTGGCCGACCCCAAGACCGAGTCGATCATCATGATCGGCGAGATCGGCGGCTCCGCCGAGGAAGACGCCGCCCAGTTCCTGAAGGACGAGGCCAAGCGTGGCCGCAAGAAGCCGATGGTCGGTTTCATCGCCGGTGTCACCGCCCCTCCCGGCCGCCGCATGGGCCATGCCGGTGCGATCATCTCGGGCGGCAAGGGCGACGCCGGTTCCAAGACCGACGCGATGAAATCCGCAGGGATTACAGTGTCGCCGTCTCCCGCCCGCCTTGGCCACACGCTTGCCGAAAAATTGAAGGGCTAATTCACTCCTTCGTGCTTTTCCGGGCGAAGTTTCGCAGCAAATAGGGTAAATGGTGCCAGTCGCGTCGGGCCTCTGCCGGGGAGCCCGACGCCAGCGCCGTTTGTTATGCGCGAACCGAAATCGCCAGGAACTCAAGTATGTCTCGCCAGGACGCGAACGCAGCCTTTGCCCTCTCATCCTTTTTGCAGGGCACCAACGCCACCTACATCGACGAAATCTACGCCCGCTACGAGAAGGACCCGTCCTCGGTCGACGCCGAGTGGCAGGAGTTCTTCAAGAGCCTCAACGACCAGCCGGCCGACGTCCGCAAGAACGCCGAAGGCCCGTCCTGGGAGCGCGCCAACTGGCCGCAGACGCCCAAGGACGACCTGACCTCCGCGCTGGACGGCAACTGGGCCGAGGTCGAGAAGGCGGTCGGCAGCAAGATCGCCGCCAAGGCACAGGCCAAGGGCGCCGACATCTCCTCCGCCGACCTGCTCCAGGCCACGCGCGACTCTGTGCGTGCGTTGATGCTGATCCGCTCCTACCGCATGCGTGGCCACTTCCACGCCAAGCTCGATCCGCTCGGAATCGAAGCCCCGCGCAACCGCGAAGAGCTCGACCCGCGCACCTACGGCTTCAGCGAAGCCGATTTCGACCGCAAGATCTTCCTTGATCACGTGCTCGGTCTCGAATACGCCAATCTGCGCGAAATCACCGCGATCTGCGAGCGCACCTACTGCCAGACGCTCGGCGTCGAGTTCATGCACATCAGCAACGCTGCGCAGAAGGCCTGGATCCAGGAGCGCATCGAAGGCCCGGATAAGGAAATCTCCTTCACCCGCGAAGGTCGCCGCGCCATCCTGATGAAGCTCGTCGAAGCCGAAGGCTTCGAAAAGTTCTGCGACACCAAGTTCACCGGCACCAAGCGCTTCGGCCTCGACGGCGGCGAATCCCTGATCCCCGCGCTCGAGCAGATCATCAAGCGCGGCGGCAATCTCGGCGTGAAGGAAGTCGTGCTCGGCATGCCGCATCGCGGCCGCCTCAACGTGCTGACCCAGGTGATGGGCAAGGCCCATCGCGCGCTGTTCCACGAGTTCAAGGGCGGCTCGGCCAACCCCGACGCGGTCGAAGGCTCAGGCGACGTGAAGTACCACCTCGGCGCGTCCTCAGACCGCGAGTTCGACGGCAACCGCATCCATCTGTCGCTGACCGCCAACCCCTCGCATCTCGAGATCGTCGATCCCGTCGTGCTCGGCAAGGTCCGCGCCAAGCAGGACCAGCACGGCGATCCGCCGGATCAGCGCATCTCGGTGATGCCGCTCCTGATGCATGGCGACGCGGCGTTCGCGGGCCAGGGCGTGGTCGCGGAATGCTTCGGCCTGTCGGATCTGAAGGGCTACCGCACCGGCGGCTCCGTGCACTTCATCGTCAACAACCAGATCGGCTTCACCACCTATCCGCGTTACTCGCGCTCCTCGCCGTATCCGTCGGACGTGGCGAAGATGATCGACGCGCCGATCTTCCACGTGAACGGCGACGATCCGGAAGCCGTGGTGTTCGCGGCAAAGGTCGCGACCGAGTTCCGGCAGAAATTCCACAAGCCCGTCGTCATCGACATGTTCTGCTACCGCAGGCATGGCCACAACGAAGGCGACGAGCCGGCGTTCACCCAGCCGGTGATGTACAAGAAGATCGCGGCGCACCCCTCGACGCTGGAGCTGTACGCCCGCCGTCTGGTCAGCGAAGGCGTGATGACCGAGGGCGAGGTCGACAAGGCCAAGGCCGACTGGCGCGCGCGGCTCGATGCCGAGTTCGAAGCCGGCACCTCCTACAAGCCGAACAAGGCCGACTGGCTCGACGGCAAGTGGGCGGGCTTCAAGATCGCCGACCAGGAAGAGGACGCGCGTCGTGGCGTCACCGGCGTCGACATCACCGCGCTGAAGGACATCGGCCGCAAGATCACCAAGGTGCCGGACGGTTTCCGCGTCCATCGCACCATCCAGCGCTTCCTCGAGAATCGCTCGAAGGCGATCGACACCGGTGCCGGCATCGACTGGGCGACCGGTGAGGCGCTGGCGTTCTGCACGCTGCTCAACGAGAACCACCACGTGCGCCTGTCGGGCCAGGATTCGGAGCGCGGCACGTTCTCGCAGCGCCACTCGGTCCTGATCGACCAGGAGGACGAGAGCCGCTACACGCCGTTCAACCATCTCGGCCACGAGCAGGGCCACTACGAGGTCATCAACTCGCTGCTGTCGGAAGAAGCCGTGCTCGGCTTCGAATACGGCTACTCGCTCGCCGAGCCGAACACGCTGACGCTGTGGGAAGCCCAGTTCGGCGACTTCGCCAACGGCGCGCAGGTCGTGTTCGACCAGTTCATCTCCTCGGGCGAACGCAAATGGCTGCGCATGTCCGGTCTCGTCTGCCTGTTGCCGCACGGCTATGAGGGCCAGGGACCGGAGCACTCTTCGGCGCGTCTGGAGCGTTACCTGCAGATGTGCGCGGAAGACAACATGCAGGTGGTCTACCCGACCACGCCGGCGAACTACTTCCATGTGCTGCGCCGTCAGCTTCATCGCGAGATCCGCAAGCCGCTGATCCTGATGACGCCGAAGTCGCTGCTGCGTCACAAGCGGGCGGTCTCGCGTCTCGAGGAGCTCGCGAAGGGAACGACCTTCCACCGCATCCTGTATGATGACGCCCAGATGCTGCCGAACGAGGCGATCAAGCTCGTTCCGGACGACAAGATCCGCCGCATCGTGCTGTGCTCGGGCAAGGTCTATTACGACCTCTACGAGGAGCGCGAGAAGCGCGGCATCGACGACATCTATCTGATGCGCGTCGAGCAGCTCTATCCGGTGCCGCTGAAGGCGCTGGTGGCCGAGCTGTCCCGCTTCAAGAAGGCGGAAGTGATCTGGTGCCAGGAAGAGCCGCGCAACATGGGTGCCTGGCACTTCATCGAGCCCTATCTGGAATGGGTGCTGAACCAGGTGAACGGTGTGAGCCGGCGTCCGCGTTATGTCGGCCGCGCCGCTTCCGCCGCGACCGCCACTGGTCTGATGTCCAAGCATCAGGCGCAGCTGAAGGCGTTCCTGGACGAAGCATTGAGCTGATCTTTTCGAACTGCGTCATGCCCCGCCCACAAGGCGGAGCATCCGGTAAGTCGTGACGACCTCGTGAATGCGATGCGTCCCGGCTTGCTGGATGGCTTGCTTTTCGCCGGCCGATGACACCCCCCGAATTCACGACCGCATTGGCGATCCCTTAAGGAAAAGACCATGACTGAAATTCGTGTGCCGACGCTCGGCGAATCCGTCACCGAGGCCACCATCGGCCGCTGGTTCAAGAAGGCCGGCGACGCCGTCGCCGTCGACGAGCCCTTGGTGGAGCTCGAGACCGACAAGGTCACCATCGAAGTCCCGGCGCCGTCCGCGGGCACGCTGAGCGAGATCATCGCTGCTGACGGTACGACTGTTGCAGTCGGCGCGCTGCTCGGACAGATCACCGAAGGTGCCGCCGGCGCAAAGCCCGCCGCCGCGCCCGCCAAGCCCGCTGCTGCTCCGGCTCCCGCTGCTGCTGCCCCCGCGCCGGCTCCGGCCGCGAAGGCCCCGCCGGCCGATGCGCCGCTCGCCCCGTCGGTGCGCAAGCTTTCAGCCGAGACCGGCGTCGATGCCTCGACCGTTCCGGGCTCCGGCAAGGACGGCCGCGTCACCAAGGGCGACATGCTCGCCGCGATCGAGCGTGCGGCGTCTGCACCGACCCCGGTCAACCAGCCCGCCGCCGCCGTGCAGGTGCGCAGCGCTTCGCCGGCCGATGACGCCGCCCGCGAAGAGCGCGTCAAGATGACCCGCCTGCGCCAGACCATCGCGCGCCGCCTCAAGGACGTGCAGAACACCGCGGCCATGCTGACGACCTTCAACGAGGTCGACATGACCAACGTGATGGCGCTGCGTGCTCACTACAAGGATGCGTTCGAGAAGAAGCACGGCTCGAAGCTCGGCTTCATGGGCTTCTTCACCAAGGCCGTCGTGCAGGCGCTGAAGGACATCCCGGCGGTCAACGCCGAGATCGACGGCACCGACCTGATCTACAAGAACTACTACCACATCGGCGTCGCCGTCGGCACCGACAAGGGTCTCGTCGTTCCCGTGGTGCGCGATTGCGACAACAAGTCGATCGCCGACATCGAGAAGGGCATCGCCGATTTCGGTCGCCGCGCCCGTGACGGCCAGCTCAAGATCGACGAGATGCAGGGTGGCACCTTCACCATCACCAATGGCGGCATCTACGGCTCGCTGATGTCGACCCCGATCCTGAACGCGCCGCAGTCCGGCATCCTCGGCATGCACAAGATCCAGGATCGTCCGATGGTGGTCGGCGGCAAGATCGAGGTTCGCCCGATGATGTATCTGGCGCTGTCCTACGATCACCGCGTGATCGACGGCAAGGAAGCCGTCACCTTCCTGGTTCGCGTCAAGGAGAGCCTGGAAGATCCGGCGCGTCTGGTGCTGGACCTCTGATCGCTGATGCTCTGCGAGCGCCGTCGCTGTTTCGGGTGACGGCGCCTGTCGAACCATGGAGGCGCGCGTGACGGATAAGGTCGTTGTCATCACCGGCGGCAGCCGCGGCATTGGTCGCGCGACCGCGCTTGCGGCGGCCGCGCGCGGCTACCGCGTCGTGGTCGGCTATGCCAGCAACCAGGCGGCCGCAGACGAGGTGGTCGCGCAGATCGAAGCCGGTAACGGCAAGGCGATCGCTGTGAAATGCGACGTCGCCGAAGAAGGCGACATCATCGATCTGTTCAAGCAGGCCGACAAATTCGGCACGTTGGCCGCGCTCGTCAACAATGGCGGCATTGTCGGCAAGAGCGGGGTGCGCGTCGACGAGATGTCGGCCGAGCGCATCCAGCGCGTGCTGGCGGTCAACGTCACCGGCTCGATCCTCTGCGCACGCGAAGCCGTGAAGCGGATGTCGACCAAGCACGGCGGCAAGGGCGGCGTCATCGTCAATCTGTCATCGGTTGCTGCCAAGCTCGGCGCGCCGAATACCTATGTCGACTACGCGGCGTCCAAGGGCGCGATCGATTCCTTCACCATCGGCCTCGGTTACGAGGTCGCGGCCGAAGGCATTCGCGTCGCGGGCATTCGCCCCGGCCTGATCGACACCGACATCCACGCCTCCGGCGGCGAGCCCGACCGGCACCACCGCCTGGCCCATATGGTGCCGATGAAGCGCGTCGGCACCGCGGAGGAAATCGCCAATGCCATCGTCTGGCTGATGTCGGACGAGGCCTCTTACGTCACCTCGGCCATTCTCGATGTGTCCGGCGGTCGCTGACGCGCCGGCGGACGCTGACACATCCTCACAACGTTAAACTCACGGGACTTTCTCTCATGGCTACCTACGATCTCGTCGTCATCGGCACTGGACCTGGCGGTTACGTCTGCGCGGTGCGCGCAAGCCAGCTCGGCATGAAGGTCGCAGTGGTCGAAAAGAACGCCACGCTCGGCGGCACCTGCCTCAATGTCGGCTGCATGCCGTCGAAGGCGCTGCTGCATGCCTCCGAGATGTTCGAGGAAGCGGGGCATTCCTTCGCCAAGATGGGCGTCAGCGTCTCCGCGCCGAAGCTCGATCTGCCGACGATGATGAACTTCAAGCAGCAGGGCATCGACGGCAACGTCAAGGGCGTCGAGTTCCTGATGAAGAAGAACAAGGTCGACGTGCTCAAGGGCACCGGCAAGATCCTGGGCACCGGCAAGGTCGAAGTCTCCGCCGACGGCAAGTCGCAGGTGATCGAGACCAAGAACATCGTCATCGCCACCGGCTCCGACATCGCGCGCCTCAAGGGCATCGAGATCGACGAGAAGCGCATCGTGTCGTCGACCGGCGCGCTGGCGCTGGACAAGGTCCCCGGCAAGCTTCTCATCGTCGGCGCCGGCGTGATCGGCCTCGAGCTCGGCTCGGTGTGGAAGCGGCTCGGCGCCGAAGTCGTCGTGGTCGAATTCCTCGACCGCATCCTGCCCGGCATGGACGGCGAAATTGCAAAACAATTCCAGCGCATCCTCGAGAAGCAGGGCTTTGCGTTCAAGCTCGGCGCCAAGGTCACCGCGGTCGACACCTCGGGCAAGACGCTCAAGGCGACGATCGAGCCCGCCGCCGGCGGTGCCGCCGAGACGCTGGAGGCCGACGTCGTGCTCGTCTGCATCGGCCGTGTGCCGTACACGGATGGCCTCGGCCTGAAGGAAGCCGGCGTCGCGCTCGATCCCCGCGGCCGCGTCCAGATCGATCCGCACTTCGCCACCAGCCTGAAGGGCGTCTACGCCATCGGTGACGTCGTCGCCGGCCCGATGCTCGCGCACAAGGCCGAGGATGAAGGCGTGGCCGTTGCGGAGATCATCGCAGGCCAGGCCGGCCACGTGAACTACGACGTTATCCCAGGCGTCGTGTATACCACTCCGGAAGTGTCCTCCGTCGGCAAGACCGAGGACGAGCTGAAGCAGGCGGGCATCGCCTATACCGTCGGGAAGTTTCCCTTTACCGCCAACGGCCGCTCCAAGGTCAACCAGACCACCGACGGCTTTGTGAAGATTCTCGCAGATGCGAAGACCGATCGCGTGCTCGGCGTGCACATCATCGGCATCGAGGCCGGCGAAATGATCCATGAGGCCTGCGTTCTCATGGAGTTTGGTGGCAGTGCGGAAGATCTCGCCCGCACCTGCCACGCGCATCCGACCCGCTCGGAGGCCGTCAAGGAAGCCGCGCTTGCAGTCGGCAAGCGGGCCATCCATATGTAGGTCCGCGCCCAGGGCTAAATCGGGCGGGAAACACATGCTGCGCCGCCTTCTTCAACCGGTCTGGGTCCTGCTGGCGATCATCTTCCTGATCGAAGCCTGGCTGTGGGACCACCTCGAACCGATCGTCGCGCGGGTTGTCGCACTGATCCCGCTCGCCCGGTTCAAGGCCTGGCTGTCGGAGCGCGTCGACGCACTGTCGCCGGCGATGACGTTGATCGTCTTCGCCGTCCCGATCATCCCGCTGTTTCCGCTCAAGCTGGTCGGCCTTTGGCTGCTCACGCATGAATACTGGACCAGCGCGGTCTTCACGATCCTGTTCGCCAAGATGCTCGGCGTCGGCGTCACCGCCTTCGTGTTCGACGTCACGCGCGACAAGCTTCTGGAGATGCACTGGTTCGAGCGGCTCTACGAGCTGGTGCTGAAAGTGCGCGCCAAGGCGACCGAGCTGGTCGAGCCGATCAAGCGGCGCATCCGCGAGCTGATCAAGGGCAACGGCGAAGGCTGGTCCTCGCGCACGCTCCGTCTGATCCAGCGCTTCCGCAAGAGCGTGCACGAGGCGCGCTAGCTCTCCTGTGTCGTCCCGGCGAAAGCCGGGACCCATAACCACAGGGAAGAATTTGGCGAAGACTCGTCGTTCGGTACCTCTACCGTCTGCAATCGATAGATCGCGCGGTATGGGTCCCGGCTTTCGCCGGGACGACGGCGGAGTGTAGCCGCCTCCTCACCCGTGCAGATGCAACAGATGCGGCGCCCATGCGCCGAGCACGGTCATGCCAAGGCCAGCGAGCGTCAGCAGGCCGGCGATCCAGGCGAGCGGCAGCATGCCGGTGATGATGGTGGCCGATGCCAGCACGATGCCGATCTGGAAGGCGGCCGACGCCAGCTCGAAGTGATGATATTTCGCGGTCGCCTCGTCGCGCTGATGCTCGGCTTCCTTGGCCTTCTCGGCGAGCTGTTCGGTGCCTTCGCCGGTCTCGGGCTCGGAACGGTAGCGCGCCGCGGTCTTCTGCCAGTCGTCGATCTGCTTCTGCACCGCGGCCTTCATGGCGTCGTCGGTGGCGGCGCCCAGCGTCAGCTTGCCCTGGTCGGCGGCGGTCTGGACCACGGTGCGGCGGATGCTCTTGGCCTGGAAGAAGGCCCAGAGATTGGAGGCCTCGACATTCTTGCTGATGGACTCGGTTTGCGCGCCCTTGCCGAGTGTTTCCGAGATTGCCAGGAACAGCGCCAGCACCGCGATCAGCAGGGCGATCTTCTTGTTCTCGCCGGATGCGTGCTCGGCATGCTCGGCATGCTCCATGCTTTCGTGTGCGCTCATGAGTCCCCTCCTGTGTCGGTCCGGTAACGATTGACCGAACCGCGCGGCCTGCGCAAGAGGCATGGCGGCGATGACAGCTTGATGTCAGGGTTCAGCGTCTTGGATGCGCGCTCGCATAGACTTCCAGCAATCGTTCAGAATCGATGCCGGTATAGATCTGCGTGGTCGAGAGCGAGGAATGGCCGAGCAATTCCTGGATCGCGCGCAAGTCGCCGCCGCGCGAGAGCAGGTGCGTGGCGAAGGAGTGCCGGAGCGCATGCGGCGTGGCGCTGTCGGGTAGCCCGAGCGCGCCGCGCAGCCGCTCCATCGCGAGCTGGATGATGCGCGGGCTCAGCGGACCGCCGCGCGCGCCGACGAAGATCGGCCCGTCCTGCGGCAGCGTATGCGGGCACATCGCGACATATTCCTGCACCAGCGCCAGCACGTTCTGCAGCACCGGCACCATGCGCGTCTTGTTGCCCTTGCCGGTGACGACGAGCACGTCGCCTTCGCCCGGCTTCGGCACCTCGCGGCGCTTCAGGCCGAGCGCTTCGGAGATGCGCAGGCCCGATCCATAGAGCAGCGCCATCACCGCGGCGTCGCGCACCAGAATCCAGGTCTCGCGATCCTCGCCGGCGCGCTCGTCGGCGTCGGCCAGGCGTTTGGCCGATGCCATCGGCAGCGGCTTCGGCAGAGTTTTTGCGACCTTCGGCGCGCGGATGGCGGAGAGCGCGCCGACCTTGCCCTTGCCCTCGCGTTCGAGGAAGCGGCCGAAGGAACGCAGGCCCGCGAGCGCGCGCATCAGTGAACGGCCGGCAATATCGTCGGCACGACGCATCGCCATGAAGGCACGGACGTCGGTCGCTTCCAGCGACGAAAACCGTTCCAGCGTCACGCGCTCGCCCCAATGGCTGCACAGGAAATCCAGGCACTGCCGCAAGTCGCGGCCATAGGCCTCCAGCGTCTTCGGCGACAGCCGCCGCTCGGCGCCGAGATGCGCCAGCCAGCGCGTCATCTCCTGCGCGATCGAGGGATCGGCGCTGGCGAGCTCGATAAGGGGGGCGGCTGCTTTGCTCATGCGCTCTGGACGGAATGATTCCGCACAGTATATCGCATCACACCAGTTTACTGTTCGCTAAGGCGGCTCCACGGCGCTAGCCTCACTGCCCCCGGGTTCCGATTCTCCCTCCATGGATCATTCGTCGCGCAGCCAAACCGCCCCCGCCAACGCGACCCGTATGGTCGACGTGCTGGTGCCGGTCGCGCTCGACCAGACCTATTCCTACAAGGTGCCGCGCGGCATGGAGCTGAAGGCCGGCGATCTCGTCGGCGTGCCGCTGGGCGCCCGCGAGGTGCTCGCCGTGGTCTGGGCGGAAAACGCCAATCCCGATCCGCGCCTGCACAACCGCCTCAAGGAGGTCAACGAGAAGCTCGATCTTCCGCCGCTGAAACCCGAGCTGCGCGCGGTCGTCGACTGGGTCGCCAATTACACGCTGAGCCCGCGCGGCATGGTGCTACGCATGTGCCTTCGGATGGGCGAGAATCTCGGCCCCGAGCGCGTGCGCGCCGGCGTGCGCCTGGTTGGCGATCTCCCGCGGCGGCTGACGCCGGCGCGCCAGCGCGTGCTCGAGGTGCTGTCGGACCGGCTGCTGCACGGCAAATCCGAGGCCGCCAGGGAAGCCGGCGTATCGGCCGGCGTGATCGACGGCTTGGTCGACGAAGGCACGCTCACGGTCGAGGCGATGCCGCCGCCGCCTCCGCCGCCGGCGCCCGATCCGGAGTTCGGCCGGCCGGATTTTTCGCCGCTGCAGCGTGCCGGCGTCGATGCGATGCGCGCGCTCGCGGCCAACGGCACCTTTCACGTTGCGCTGCTCGACGGCGTCACCGGCTCGGGCAAGACCGAGGTCTATTTCGAGGCGATCGCGGAATCGATCCGTCGCGGCAAGCAGACGCTGATCCTGATGCCGGAGATCGCGCTCACCGGCCAGTTCCTCGACCGTTTCGCGCAACGCTTCGGCGTGCGGCCGATCGAGTGGCACTCCGAGCTGACGCCGCGCACCCGCGCCCGCAATTGGGCGGCGATCTCGGAAGGCACCGCCCCTGTCGTGGTCGGCGCCCGCTCGGCGCTGTTTCTGCCTTACGCCAATCTCGGCCTGATCGTGGTCGATGAAGAGCATGACCAGGCCTACAAGCAGGATGAGGGCGTGCATTACCACGCCCGCGACATGGCGGTGGTGCGCGCGCATATCGCAAAGATCCCGATCGTGCTGGCCTCCGCCACGCCGTCGGTCGAATCCGAGGTGAACGCGCGCAAGAATCGCTATCAGCGCGTCGCGCTGCCGTCGCGCTTCGGCGGCCAGCACATGCCGCATATCGAGGCGATCGACATGCGTCGCGAGCCGCCGGCGCGCGGCCGCTTCATCTCGCCGCGGCTGGCGTCCGAGATCAAAAAAGCGGTCGAGAAGCGTGAGCAGGCGCTGCTGTTCCTCAATCGCCGCGGCTACGCGCCGCTGACGCTCTGCCGCGGTTGCGGCCATCGCTTCGCCTGCACCATCTGCGATGCCTGGCTGGTCGATCACCGTTTTCGCCAGCGCCTCGTCTGTCACCATTGCGGCTTCTCGATGCCGCGTCCGCACGCCTGCCCGCATTGCGCGGCGGAGGAATCGCTGGTCGCGGTCGGCCCCGGCGTCGAGCGCCTGCAGGAGGAGGCGGCCGCGCTGTTTCCGGATGCGCGCACCATGGTGCTGTCGAGCGATCTCATCACCTCGATCGAGACGATGCGCAGCGAGCTTGCCGAGATCGCGGAGGGCCGCGTCGACATCATCATCGGCACGCAGCTCGTCGCCAAGGGCCACAATTTTCCGCGGCTCAATCTGGTCGGCGTGGTCGATGCGGATCTCGGTCTGTCCAACGGCGATCCGCGTGCGGCGGAACGCACCTGGCAGCTGCTGAACCAGGTGATCGGGCGTGCGGGGCGCGAGCAGGGCCGCGGCGTCGGCTATCTCCAGACCCATCAGCCCGATCATCCCGTGATGAAGGCGCTGATCGCCTGCGACCGCGAGGCCTTCTACGACAGCGAGATCGATCTGCGCGAGCGCACGCTCTATCCGCCGTTCGGCAGGCTCGCGAGCCTGATCATCTCGGCGGGCGATCGTCCGAGCGCGGAAGGCCTGGGCCGCCGCCTCGTTGCGCTCGCGCCGCGCGACGAGCGCGTGGTGGTGCTCGGCCCCGCCGAAGCCCCGCTCGCCGTGATCAAAGGCCGCTATCGCTTCCGCATCCTGGTGAAGGCGGCGCGGGGCTTCGATCTGTCGGATTATTTGCGGAACTGGCTCGCGGTATGTCCGAAGCCGAAGGGCAATCAGAAGCTCGAGGTGGACGTCGATCCACAGAGCTTTTTGTAAGGGCCCCACCGCTCTCTCCCCGTCATTGCGAGCGAAGCGAAGCAATCCAGAATTCCTCCACAGAGGCAGTCTGGATTGCTTCGTCGCAAGGGCTTCTCGCAATGATGGGGAGAGAGCGTCCGTAGCCCGGATGGAGCGCAGCGTAATCCGGGACAGGTTGACCCGCGCGCGAAGACCCGGATTTCGCTTCGCTCCATCCGGGCTACGACCAGACAACAAAAAGCCCGCCGTCCCCCAAGACGGCGGGCTTATTTCACGCAGCTAAACTGCGCCTTACGAGATCACTTCCGCGGTGACGCGGCCGACGCCGGCGCCGGTGAGGCCGATCGCGCGGGCAGCGCCCGTGGAGAGGTCGAGCACGCGGCCGCGCACGAACGGGCCACGGTCATTGATGGTGACGATGACGCTCGAGCCGCCATGGGTGACGCGCAGCTTGGTGCCGAACGGCAGCGAACGGTGCGCCGCGGTCATGGCGTTCTGGTTGAAGCGCGCGCCCGACGCCGTGCGGCTGCCGGACTCGTTGCCGTAATAGGAGGCCATGCCCGAGAAGCTGCGGCCCGTGCCCGACGTCGGCGTCATCGACGCATTGGCGTTGCGCCAATCGGAGGTCGCGTTGGAATCGTTCTCGGCGTGGTGGCGGTGATGATGCGCAGAATAGCGGTGGTGATGCCGGGATTTGGCGGAAGCTTCGGTTGCGGTTCCCCCCACGAGGAGAGTCGCGGCGACGAAAGCGATCGCCGTACGCGGCCGGGTCAAAGACAGCATTTATTGGTCCCTACGCTAGTATTGCCACATGTGTGGCTAATGGAGCCCCCATCAGTTTGTGAGCGGTTTGGCGTTTCGATTCTCAATGAGGCGTGAATTGGGCAGTAAACCCGTTCGGTGCCACGCTGAAATATCTTGTGATCTGAATCGATATTCAGCCGAAGTTCCGTAATCTTTCACTTTAATGATTTGTTAACTAGTCGATTACTCGCGAATACTGTAAAACGAAGTTGTTATGCTTTGCGTTTAGAATTAGGTAAGTATTCCGAGGTCGAGGCCGGTGCGGCTTCGGTCACGCCTCAGCGATCCGTGTTCATGGCCGCTATGCGCTGGAGGCAGGAACCAACGGGCCGGTTGCCGACGTAACGGTCGTGGCAATTCCGTGGCATGGCAGGTTCAGGGCAGCTTCATCGCAGCCAGCAATGGATGATCGCAGCGTGCGACGAACTGGCGAGAAACACCCAAGCCTTTAGGTTGCCGTCATGTTGCACGTGCGCGCCTGCTATGTTAGCAAAGCCGCGATTTTAACGGACCCGGCACGTCCTGTGTCGGCCGAGAATCAAAGTCCCGCTTGAATTCCAAGGGCTTGGATCGCTAGGCGCCGCGTTGTGGCGACGGTTTTTCCCTTGCGAATTTGACAGCTAAAAGAGCGCGTCTGTGGCTGCAGAAGATACGTCCGTTTCAGGTGTGTCCGGCCGTTATGCAACGGCCTTGTTTGAACTGGCCCGCGACCAGAAGGTGGTCGACGAGGTCAAAGCCGATCTCGACAAGTTCGAGGGTCTGCTGAACGAAAGCGCTGATCTCAAGCGCCTCGTCCGCAGTCCGGTTTTCGCGGCTGACGCCCAGTCCAAGGCCCTCTCGGCCGTCCTGGACAAGGCCGGCATTGCCGGCATCTCCGCCAATTTCCTGAAAGTGCTGACCGCCAACCGCCGCCTGTTCGCGGTGGCTGACGTCATCCGCGCCTACCGCGCCCTCGTCGCCAAGTTCAAGGGCGAGGCGACCGCGGACGTCACGGTCGCGGAAGCGCTTTCGGACAAGAATCTCGACGCCCTCAAGGTTGCCCTGAAGTCGGTGACCGGCAAGGACGTCGCGCTCAACGTGAAGATCGATCCCTCGATCATCGGTGGCCTCGTCGTGAAGCTTGGCAGCCGCATGATCGATAGTTCGCTTCGCACCAAACTCAATTCGATCAAGCACGCGATGAAAGAGGCAGGCTGATGGACATCCGCGCCGCGGAAATTTCCGCGATCCTCAAGGACCAGATCAAGAATTTCGGCCAGGAAGCTGAAGTCTCCGAAGTCGGACAGGTGCTGTCCGTCGGCGACGGCATCGCCCGCGTCTATGGTCTGGACAACGTCCAGGCCGGTGAAATGGTCGAGTTCGAGAACGGCACCCGCGGCATGGCGCTGAACCTCGAAACCGACAACGTCGGTGTCGTTATTTTCGGTGCCGACCGCGAGATCAAGGAAGGCCAGACCGTCAAGCGCACCCGCGCCATCGTGGACGCGCCGGTCGGCAAGGGCCTGCTCGGCCGCGTTGTCGACGGTCTCGGCAACCCGATCGACGGCAAGGGCCCGATCCAGGCCGACAAGCGTATGCGCGTCGACGTCAAGGCGCCCGGCATCATTCCGCGCAAGTCGGTGAACGAGCCGATGGCGACCGGCCTCAAGGCGATCGACGCCCTGATCCCGATCGGCCGCGGCCAGCGCGAGCTGATCATCGGCGACCGTCAGACCGGCAAGACCGCGATCGCGCTCGACACCATCCTGAACCAGAAGCCGCTCAACGCGCAGCCCGACGAGAACATCAAGCTGTACTGCGTCTACGTCGCAGTCGGTCAGAAGCGTTCGACGGTTGCCCAGTTCGTGAAGGTGCTGGAAGAGCAGGGCGCGCTCGAATACTCGATCGTCGTCGCCGCCACCGCGTCGGATCCGGCGCCGATGCAGTACATCGCGCCGTTCACCGGCTGCACCATGGGCGAGTACTTCCGCGACAACGGCATGCACGCCGTCATCATCTATGACGATCTGTCCAAGCAGGCCGTCGCCTATCGCCAGATGTCGCTGCTGCTGCGCCGCCCGCCGGGCCGCGAAGCTTATCCCGGCGACGTGTTCTATCTGCACTCCCGCCTGCTCGAGCGCGCGGCGAAGCTGAACAAGGACCAGGGCTCGGGCTCGCTGACGGCGCTGCCGGTCATCGAAACCCAGGCCAACGACGTGTCGGCCTACATTCCGACCAACGTCATCTCGATCACCGACGGCCAGATCTTCCTGGAAACCGACCTCTTCTTCCAGGGCATCCGTCCCGCGGTGAACGTCGGTCTGTCGGTGTCGCGCGTCGGTTCGTCGGCGCAGACCAAGGCCACCAAGAAGGTCGCCGGCAAGATCAAGGGCGAGCTCGCGCAGTACCGCGAAATGGCGGCGTTCGCGCAGTTCGGTTCCGACCTCGACGCCTCGACCCAGCGCCTGCTGAACCGCGGTTCGCGCCTCACCGAGCTCCTGAAGCAGCCGCAGTTCTCGCCGCTGAAGATGGAAGAACAGGTCTGCGTGATCTGGGCCGGCACCAACGGCTATCTCGATCCGCTTCCGGTCAACAAGGTCCGCGCGTTCGAGGACGGTCTGCTCTCGCTGCTGCGCGGCAAGAACACCGACATCCTCAATTCGATCCGCGACAGCCGCGACCTCTCTGACGACGTGGCTGCCAAGCTGAAGTCGGTGGTCGAAGGCTTCGCCAAGAGCTTCGCTTAAGCAGAGCCTCATGGCCGGATCTTCCGGCCATGATCGCTTCGCGAGAGGCAAAACAATATCAAGCGTGCCCGGCGCCCGGCCGGGCATTGCGATAGGGACAGGCTAGCGGTCCGACGCATCAGTCGAACCGCCGGGGTGAACGAAGAATGGCGTCACTTAAAGACATGCGCGTGCGCATCGCCTCCACCAAGGCGACGCAAAAGATCACCAAGGCCATGCAGATGGTCGCGGCCTCGAAGCTGCGCCGTGCGCAGACCGCCGCGGAAGCTGCACGTCCCTATGCCGACAAGATGAGCGCGGTGATCTCCAACATCGCGAGCGCGGCCGCGGGTTCGCCCGGCGCGCCGACGCTGCTGGCCGGCACCGGCCGCGACCAGGTTCACCTGCTGCTGGTCTGCACCGGTGAGCGTGGCCTGTCCGGCGCTTTCAACTCGTCGATCGTGCGTCTCGCCCGCGAGCGCGCGCTGGCCCTGATGAACCAGGGCAAGGAAGTGAAGTTCTTCTGCGTCGGCCGCAAGGGTTACGAGCAGCTTCGCCGCCAGTTCGACAAGCAGATCGTCGAGCATCTCGATTTGCGCAGCGTGCGCCAGATCGGCTTCGTCAACGCCGAGGACATCGCCAAGAAGATCCTGGCGCGTTTCGACAACGGCGAGTTCGACGTCTGCACGCTGTTCTACTCGCGCTTCCGCTCGGTGATCGCGCAGATCCCGACCGCCCAGCAGATCATCCCGCTGGTCGTCGAGGAGGGCGGTGCCGCCAACACGACGTCTTACGAATACGAGCCGGAAGAGGACGAGATTCTCACCCGTCTTCTGCCGCGCAACCTCGCGGTCCAGATCTTCCGCGCGCTGCTCGAGAACAACGCCTCGTTCTACGGCGCTCAGATGAGCGCGATGGACAACGCGACGCGCAACGCCGGCGAAATGATCCGCAAGCAGACGCTGGTCTACAACCGCACGCGTCAGGCGCAGATCACCAAGGAACTGATCGAAATCATCTCGGGCGCCGAAGCCGTCTAGCGAAGACGCATCGGTACCCGTCAAACTCAACATCCCGGTCAACCAGCCGACCGTGGTCTACAAATTCGGATCGAAGGAGACATTCAATGGCAGCCCAGCTCGGTCGCGTCACCCAGGTCATCGGCGCCGTCGTCGACGTGCAGTTCGAAGGCCACCTGCCGGCCATTCTCAACGCGCTCGAGACCAAGAACGGCGGCAACCGCCTGGTGCTCGAAGTTGCCCAGCATCTCGGTGAGTCGACCGTCCGCACCATTTCGATGGACACCACCGAAGGTCTGGTCCGCGGCCAGGAAGTGACCGACACCGGTTCGCCGATCCGCGTTCCCGTCGGTGAAGGCACGCTCGGCCGCATCATCAACGTCATCGGCGAGCCGATCGACGAAGCCGGTCCGGTCAAGTCGGAAGGCCTGCGCGCGATCCACCAGGAAGCGCCGACCTACACCGACCAGTCGACTGAGGCTGAAATTCTCGTCACCGGCATCAAGGTCGTCGATCTTCTTGCTCCGTATGCGAAGGGTGGCAAGATCGGCCTGTTCGGCGGCGCCGGCGTCGGCAAGACCGTGCTGATTCAGGAGCTGATCAACAACGTCGCGAAGGCGCACGGCGGTTACTCCGTGTTCGCCGGCGTCGGTGAGCGTACCCGCGAGGGCAACGACCTCTATCACGAGTTCATCGAGTCCAAGGTCAACGCCGATCCGCACAATCCGGATCCGAGCGTGAAGTCGAAGTGCGCGCTGGTGTTCGGCCAGATGAACGAGCCCCCGGGCGCCCGCGCCCGCGTCGCGCTCACCGGTCTGACCATCGCGGAAGACTTCCGCGACAAGGGCCAGGACGTGCTGTTCTTCGTCGACAACATCTTCCGCTTCACCCAGGCCGGCTCGGAAGTGTCGGCGCTGCTCGGTCGTATTCCTTCGGCCGTGGGTTATCAGCCGACGCTCGCCACCGACATGGGCGCGCTGCAGGAGCGCATCACCACCACGCAGAAGGGCTCGATCACCTCGGTGCAGGCCATCTACGTCCCGGCCGACGACTTGACCGACCCGGCGCCCGCGACCTCGTTCGCGCACTTGGACGCGACCACCACGCTGTCGCGCTCGATCGCTGAAAAGGGCATCTATCCGGCGGTGGACCCGCTCGACTCGACCTCGCGCATGCTCTCCCCGCTGGTCGTCGGCGAGGAGCACTACGCGGTCGCCCGTCAGGTCCAGCAGGTGCTGCAGCGCTACAAGGCGCTCCAGGACATCATCGCCATTCTCGGCATGGACGAGCTTTCGGAAGAGGACAAGCTGACCGTGGCCCGCGCCCGCAAGGTCGAGCGCTTCATGTCGCAGCCGTTCCACGTCGCCGAAATCTTCACGGGTTCGCCGGGCAAGTTCGTCGACCTCGCCGACACCATCAAGGGCTTCAAGGGCCTGGTGGAAGGCAAGTACGACCACCTGCCGGAAGCTGCCTTCTACATGGTCGGCACCATCGAAGAGGCGGTCGAGAAGGGCAAGAAGCTGGCGGCGGAAGCCGCCTAAGCCGGCGAAGTGCGAATAGGGAGCGGTGAAGAGCCGCTTCCTGTTTCAATCGCCCGCCATTCGCTCCTCACGTTTCGCAAGGCATCTCAATGGCCACCTTCCACTTCGATCTCGTCTCTCCGGAAAAGCTCGCGTTCTCGGGCGAAGTCGATCAGGTCGACATTCCCGGCGTCGAGGGTGACTTCGGCGTGCTGGCAGGTCATGCGCCGGTCGTGGCTGCCATCCGCCCCGGCATCCTCACCGTCACCACCGCTGGCAAGCACGAGAAGATCATCGTGCTCGGCGGCCTTGCCGAAGTCTCGGAAAAGGGCCTCACCGTGCTCGCCGACGTCGCGACCTCGCTGGACGAGCTCGACCGCGCCCAGTTCGCCGAGACCATCTCGGAGATGGAAGAAGGGCTGAAGGAGCACGAAGGCAACGAGCTCGATCAAGCCCTCGAGCGGCTCGATCACTACAAGAGCATCCAGCAGCAGCTCAGCTCGACGGCCATGCACTAAGCCCCGGAGCGCGGCTTCGGGGCTCACGCGAAATTCCTGAATGAGTTCAGCGCTCGTCACGGTTGTGGCGGGCGCTGAACTTTGTTGCACCGCGCCGCCGATAGCGGCATTCTGCGCTCGCGGATTTTGTTCCAGGGCATTTGCAGATGAAACGCAAGATCGCAGCGATCTTTGCAGCCGATATTGCCGGCTATTCGAGGTTGGTCGCGGAAGACGAGGAAGAGACGCTGCGGCGCCTGGCGTCCTACCGTGAAGTCATCGACGATTTCATCGCAAAAGCCAACGGTCGCATCTTCAACACCGCAGGTGATGCCGTGCTCGCGGAATTCCCGAGCGCGGTCGACGCGGTGCGCTGCGCGATCGACATTCAGGAGAGCTTGCGGACCCGCAACATGGCCTATCCGCCGAGCCGGCAGATGTCGTTCCGCATCGGCATCACCATCGGTGATGTGGTCGAGCGCGACGGTGATCTGCTCGGCGACGGCGTCAACATCGCGGCCCGGCTCGAGGGGTTGGCGGAGGTCGGCGGCATCTGCGTCTCGCGTGCCGTGCACGAGCAGGTCGCCAACAAGCTGTCGGTGCAGTTCGCAGACATCGGCGCGCAGGAGGTCAAGAACATCCCGACGCCGGTGCACGCCTATATGGTGGCGATGCGGCGCGAGGACGGGACTTACACGACGCCGCAGGTGAAGAAGGTCGCCAAGGCTGCACCCGCGCCGAACTGGATGTGGCCGCTGGTCGTCGGCGTGGTCTCGGTCGTCGCCATCGGCGTCGGCGGCTTCCTCTATTTCACCAAGCTCGAGACCGCCCAGCTGTCGACGACTGCGGCCGCGCCGTCGCCCAGCCCCGTCGCTGCGCCATCCCCGAGCCCCACGCCGACGATGGCCGCGAAGGCGCCGATGCCATCGCCCGTGCCGACGTCGACGCCGACACAAACGGCAGCCGTGACACCGCCGCCGGCACCGATGCCGTCACCGCCGGCCGCGTCGGGCGGCAAGATTGCAGTGGACGCGGTGCCGTTCCTCGGCGAGCGCCAGCGTGCCTTTCTCAGCAACGAATATGCCGCCGCCGGCGATTACAAGGCCTTCGCCCTGAACATCGGCGGCTTCAACGGCTCCGCGCTCAATCAGCCGAACGAGGAGGCCGCGCGCAACATGGCGCTCGATCAGTGCCAGAAGCGCGCGGATGCCGCGCAATCGCCGCGGCGCTGCGAGCTCTATGCGGTCGGCAACAAGGTCGTCTACAGCCATGGCAATCCGCCGATGCCGCCGCAGCCCTGGGTGCGGCACGACACCATGACCGAGCGCCCGTTCGCATCGAAAGACTTCCCGATGCTGCGTGATCAGGCCAGGACTCGCGTCGAGAACATCTATGCGCCGGCGGCAAAATCGCGCTCGGTCGCGCTCGGACCGGGCGGGCAATATTTCATGGTGCTGGGGGCGTCGTCGGTCGATGAGACCGCGCGGCGTTCACTGGAGTCCTGCGGCGCGATCGCGGGCTCGGCTTGCATGATCGTGGCGGTCGACGATGTCTTCGTCGTGCCGATCCCGACGCTGCTGAAGCCCAACGGCTTCTTCCACGCCGCGACCAATTCCTCCATCGTGGCCGATGCGCGCGACGATGTCGTGCGCAAGCTCGGCGAGGGCATGGGCTGGAACGCGGTCGCCGTCGGCACTGCGGGCCGTCCCGGCCTCGGCCTGAAGGCCGCCGACGAGCAGACCGCGGTCAACGGCGCACTGGCCGACTGCGTCAAGCACGACAGCGACTGCCACGTCATCGCGATCGGCCCGTTCACGGTCGGCCCGACGAACTGAAAAGGGTGCCGGCTGACACGCCCATGCCCGGCGAAAATCAGCCAATGATTTCAACCCCCGTTCTACTGTGCATGGGGTTGTTTTCGCCCACTTACCCGGCGAAGGCCGCAAACTCTCGCGCCACCGCGCGGTAGACCTCACGCCGGAACGGCACCACGATATCGGCGATGCGGTCGAGCCGCTCCCAGCGCCACGCGTCGAACTCCGCGGGCTGGCCGTTGCGCGGCGTCAGCGGATCGATTTCATCGTCCTTGCCGGTGAAACGCAGCGCGAACCATTTTTGGCGCTGGCCGCGAAACTTGGCCAGCCGATGCGTCTGCGGGCCGTCATAGGGCGGGAATTCGTAAGTGAGCCAGTCGGTCTCGCCGAGATAATCGGCGCTGACGACGCTGGTCTCCTCCCAGAGCTCGCGCATGGCGGCATCGCGCAACACCTCGCCCTCATCGACGCCGCCCTGCGGCATCTGCCAGTCGAGTCCGGGCAGGATGATCTCGGGGCCGTCGCCCTTGAAGCGGTGCCCGATCAGCACGCGGCCGTCGGCATTGAACAGCGCGATCCCGACATTGGGACGGTAGGGTTTTTCGTTCGTCACGCGGAAGCTCTCGTTGTCAGCCCAGCCGGTGCCTTAGCATCAAAGCCGGGATGACAATTTGATTTAGTCATCGGCGAGCGCGGAAAATTCCTTCACCACGCGCTCGTAGACCGGGCGCTTGAACGGGATGATCAGCCCGGGAAGGTTTTTCATCGGCTCCCAGCGCCAGCTGACGAATTCGGCCTTGTGGCCGCCGCCGCCGGGCTTCTCGACATTGATCTCGCTGTCCTTGCCGGTGAAGCGGACCGCGAACCACTTCTGGCGCTGGCCGCGGTAGCGGCCCTTCCAGGCGCGCCCGGCCACCGTGCGCGGGATGTCGTAGATCAGCCAGTCCGGCACCTCGCCGAGCCGCTCGATCGAGCGCACGCTGGTCTCTTCGTAGAGCTCGCGCTTGGCGGCATCCCAATTGTCCTCGCCGGGATCGACCCCGCCCTGCGGCATCTGCCAGACGTGGCTGTCGTCGACATGCTCGATCCCGCCGGCACGACGGCCGATGAACACCAGGCCCTTCGCATTGATCAGCATCACCCCGACGCAGGTTCGGTAGGGCAGATCTTCGTAACGCGCCATTCCGCCAAACCCCTCGCGTACTGCCGGCTGGGCTGTGGGGGCCCGCACCGTACCAATTCGTTGATTTAGCTGGATTTTGATTTCAGCATCGCGGTTGTCAATGGCACCAATAGGATACCCCGGTCGCTCAATGTCTTGATCCAGGCGCTGACCCGCTCGATCGAGACGGGGAGTGCGGAGGCGGTACCGACGGCAACGCCGCGTTCCCTCGCCACCGATTCCAGCTTGTTGAGGGCGCGGTCGATCTCGGTCGGGGTCGGCACCGCGTCGAGCGCGATGTCGCCCTTGCCGAACGGCACGGCGAGGCTGCCTGCGGCCTGCGGCGCGATGCTGCGCGGCGAGGAGCCGTCGTCGAAGAAGCCGAGCCCGCGCTTGGACGCCTCGCGGATGATCGGCTGCATCGCCGCATCCGTCGCCACGAAGCGCGCGCCCATGAAATTGGTGATGCCGGCATAACCCTGGATCCGGCTCAGGTGCCAGTAGAGGCGGTCGGTGTTCTGGTCGGCGGTCAGCGAGGTCAGGAGCGTCTGCGGACCGGGATCATTGTCGGGGAAGTCGTAGGGCTCCATCGGGATCTGCAGGAAGATCTCGTGGCGCTGGGCGCGGGCGCGCTCGGCGAGCTTGCCGGGGTCGGCGCCGTAGGGCGTGAAGGCCAGCGTCACCGCGCCCGGCAGCTTCATGATCGCATCGGTGGTCTTGGCGGCGCCGACGCCGAGGCCGCCGATCACGATCGCCACCACGGGCATTTTCGCGGCCTTGGCGCGGTCGGCCTCCGCTGCGTAGACGTTGAACGGCTTGAGATCGCCCGAGACCGCGGGGATCATGCCGTAGCGGGATTTCTCCAGCAGCTTTGGATCGATCCCGGCCATGACGGCGGGTGCTGCGGACGCCGCCTCGCCTTTATCGGCGCCGTCGCCTGCGCCGATCACCACGTCGTGGCGCGCGCCGGTCGAGCCGTCGATCATGGTGACGGTCTTTTGCTCGCCGGAAGCCGCTTCCTTCGGCGCTTCCTTGGTCGCGTGCTTGCTGTCCTGACTATGACCGGCCGCAACTGCCTCGGCGGCGGGCTTCTCGTCAGTGCCCTTGGAATCGCGGATCGCAATCCGCGTCATCGGCTCGCCGCCGAGCGGGTCCTTGTTGACGATGGCGAAGCCGGCAAAGGCGACCAGGAACAGGCCGAGCATCACGGCCAGCGCCTGCATGGCCGTGAACGGCAGCCGCAGCCGCTGTTTCCGGCGCGGCTTGTCCTGTCCGAGCGGGGCGCTCAGATCATCGGCCGTTTCAGTCATGCGAGATCCCGAATCACTCCACCGACGATACCACGCCGAGGTCAAGCGGCGGCAGGCCGGGATAGGCCGGGGATGCCAGGAGTCCCAACATCAGCTCCCAAGCAAAAAGGGCGGCTCCGGGAGCCGCCCTTTTCCGTAGATGACTGTGCTTGCGACTTAGTTCGCGGCCTTGGGCTTGTCGGCGGCCGCCTTGTCGGTGGTGCCGGGCGCGGGCGCCGCGGAGGCGCTGTTCTTGATGCCGTGGAGCAGATCGTCGGCGAGCTTGAGCGCCTTGTCGTCCTTGGCATCCGGCGGGACGTAGGACTGCGAGCCAGTCTTCTCGTCGCCGTCGTTCTTGAGATGGCCGCGCAGCGAAGCCTCGCCCTTGGTGTCGGTCCGCGACTTCAGCTCGTCCGGCACGTCCTGCAGCACTTCGATGTCGGGCACGATGCCCTTGGCCTGGATCGACTTGCCCGACGGCGTGTAGTAGCGCGCCGTGGTGAGGCGCAGCGCGCCGTTGCCCGAGCCGAGCGGGATGATGGTCTGCACCGAGCCCTTGCCGAACGAGCGGGTGCCGACGATGGTCGCGCGCTTGTGGTCCTGCAGCGCGCCGGCGACGATTTCCGACGCCGAGGCCGAGCCGCCGTTGACGAGCACGATGACCGGCTTGCCCTTGGTGAGGTCGCCCGCATGCGCGGTGCGGCGCTGGGTTTCCTCGGCGTTGCGGCCGCGGGTCGACACGATCTCGCCCTTCTCCAGGAACGAGTCGGAGACGGTGACGGCCTCCTCGAGCAGGCCGCCCGGATTGTTGCGGAGGTCGATGATGTAGCCCTTGAGCTTGTCGCCGATCTGGGTCGAGAGGTTGGCGACCTCCTTCTTCAGGCCTTCGGTGGTCTGCTCGTTGAAGGTGGTGATGCGGATATAGGCGATGTCGTCGGCCTCGACGCGCGCGCGCACCGAACGGACGCGGATGTTGTCGCGCACCAGCGTGACGTCGATCGGATTGTCCTGGCCCTTGCGGATGATCTTGAGCTTGATCTTGGTGTTGACGGGGCCGCGCATCTTCTCGACCGCCTGGTTCAGGGTCAGGCCCTGCACCGCTTCATCGTCGAGATTGGTGATGATGTCGTTGGCCATGACGCCGGCGCGCGAGGCGGGCGTATCGTCGATCGGCGAGACCACCTTGATCAGGCCGTCTTCCATGGTGACCTCGATGCCGAGGCCGCCGAACTCGCCGCGGGTCTGCACCTGCATGTCGCGGAAGCTCTTGGCGTCCATGTAGCTCGAATGCGGATCGAGGCCGGTGAGCATGCCGCTGATGGCGGATTCGATCAGCTTGGTGTCGTCGGGCTTCTCGACATAGTCGGAGCGCACGCGCTCGAACACGTCGCCGAACAGGTTGAGCTGGCGATAGGTGTCAGCGGTCGCAGCTCGCGCGCTGGAGCCCATGAACACCGCACGCGGCTGGGTCACGAACAGCGTCAGCGCCGCACCGGTCGCAGCGCTGAGGAGGATAACTGAAGTCTTGCGCATCATCCGCGAACCTTCTCGCCTTCATTTGCGGCCCACCATGGGCCTGGATCGATTGGAGTGCCGTCTTTGCGGAACTCGACATACAACACAGGTTGACTCGCGTTGGTGGCGAGAATGGAGGCGACTTGAGAGGTCGACCCCATGGTCGCGACCGGCTCCCCCGTGAGCACAAACTGTCCGATGTTTACCGAAATGCGCTCCATCCCGGCGATCAGGACATGATACCCGCCCCCGGCGTTGAGGATCAAGAGTTGTCCATAGCTGCGGAACGGGCCGGCATAGACCACCCAGCCGTCGCACGGCGTTGTGACCTGCGAACCGGGCTTGGTTGCCAGCGAAATGCCCTTCTGGACCCCGCCGACCCCGTCGGAACCGCCAAAGTCCCTGATCTTGTTACCGTTAACCGGCAACGGCAGGAGCCCCTTGGCCGAGGCGAACAGGATGGCCGGGCTGGTCCGGGAACGGTCCTTGAACACGGCGGGGCCGGGTTTGGCGTTGGCGGCCGCGGCTGCCTTGGCCTCGGCCTGCTTTGCGGCCTCGGCCGCCTTCTCGGCCGCCTTGGCCGCGCTCTGCAGGTCCTGCTCCATCTTGGCGATCAGCCCCTGGAGATCGCCGACCTGCTTTGACAGCGTGATGGCGCGCGAATTCTCGGCGTCGAGGTCCTTTTCGCGCGAGGACTGCTGGCGCTGCCGTTCGTCGACGAGCGCGGTGAGCCGGGTCTGTTCGCTGCGGACCTTGTCGCGATCGGAGGCGAGCTGGTCGCGCTCGGCGGCGATGTTCTTGCGCAAGCTCACGAGCTCGCCGAGCTCACCGGCAATCTTCTCGGCGCGGCCGCGCAATTCCGGCACGACGGCGCCAAGCAGCATCGCGGTGCGCAGCGATTGCAGCGCATCTTCGGGCCGCACCAGCAGCGCCGGCGGGGTGCGCCGGCCGGCGCGCTGCAGCGCCGCCAGCACCTCGACGATGTCGGCGCGGCGCGAATCGAGCGAGGCGCGCGCCTGCTGCTCGCGGCCGTTGAGTGTGCGCAGCCGCGTCTCGGCCTCGTCGATCTTGGTCTCGACGGTGCGGACGTTGGCGGCGGTGTCGATCAACTGCTGATTGAGCTGGGTGCGGTCCTGGCCGAGCGAGGAGATCTCGGCCTTCAGCTTGGCCTGCGCCTCCTCCGCGCTCTTCTTGCTTGCGCGCGCGGCTTCCAGCTCCTGCTCGCGCTGCTTGATGGCGTCGGGCGAGATGGCTGCGGTCTGTGGCGCAGGTGCCGCCGACTGGGCTTGCGCGAGGCTTTCTTCGGCGAAGAGGCTTGCGCCGGCGCAGCTCGCAATCAACAGCAAATTGAGGATCGGCGCTCGCATCTGTTGGACAGGATTCTTGGGCAAAGTGCTCGTTGTGGCGCGAATCACGCGCGATGATAGGGGTGGCCGGCCAGAATGGTGGCGGCCCGATACAGCTGTTCCAGAAGCATGACGCGGACCATTTGGTGCGGCCAGGTCGCAGAGCCGAACGCGATCGCGAGCTTGGCCTTACGGCGCAATTCGGGCGAAAGTCCGTCCGCCCCTCCGATCACGAAGATAGTATGACCGGCGCCCTCGTCGCGCCAGCGTCCGAGATTCCGTGCGAATACGGTGGAATCGAGGTTTTGCCCGCGCTCGTCCATCGCCACCAGAATCGATTTTTCGGGAATATGCGCGGCGATCGCCGCGGCCTCCTCGGCCATCCGTGTGGCAGTGTCGCGCGCGCGGCTCTCGGGGATTTCGTGGATGGTGAGCTCGCGGAATCCGAGCTTGCGGCCGGCCTCGTCGAACCGCTCGAAATACCGGTCGGCAAGCTCCCGTTCCGGCCCTTGCTTCAGCCGGCCCACTGCAATGACGGCAACACGCATGAGATCTTAGGGTCGCGTTTCCAGACCGCGCGCAATCCGCGCGCGCACGACGCTAGCATGCGCGTCGGCCGATTCGAAATCGGCCAGTCGCCTCTCAGACCGCGCCTAGATCGCCTTCGCCGCCCCTGGGCCCTGCGTGTACAATCTCTCGAGATTGTAGAACTCGCGGACCTCGGGTCTGAACACGTGCACGATCACATCGCCGGAATCGATCAGCACCCAGTCGCAGTTGGGCAAGCCCTCGACATGGATGTTCTTGATGCCGGTTTCCTTGAGGCCTTTCGCGACGTTCTCCGCGATCGCGCCAACGTGCCGGTTCACACGGCCCGTGGTGACGATCATGTAGTCGGAGTATGCCGATTTGCCGCGAAGGTCGATGGTGACCGTCTCTTCCGCCTTCATATCCTCGAGGCGGGAGAGGATCAGGCTCAGCGTCTTGTCGGCGTCGGGTTGCGCCTTCAAGGCCGCAGCTTTGGTCGATGTTTTACGCGTCGGTTTCGTAGCCTTGGGTAAAACAGACTTGGACAATACAGACGTGGCCAGGGACCATTCCTTTCACTGTATCGCGAGGGCCGAATCCGTCCCTCACCGGTTACACTACATCATGTGGGGTTAAGGGTTTCAATATGCCAGAGAGCCCGTAAGTCCCCACAACTCTGTCTCACTTCGTACCTTTCCAGCTCCCGTCCGGGTTCCGTAAGCCCGTCGAGGACAGGTTGAGCTTCAAGCCGGTCAGGAAGACCCAGGCCGGTGCCCGCTGATCCGCAAGCAATGCTGCCTTATTCTCGGGGAGGCGATAGCGCGCAAGCGCCTGGGCAGCGGGTGAGGCAAGGGCACGAAAACTCTGCGGCGGGCGATCGATGACCGCCATCGGCACCTGGTCGGCGATGCGCCGCCAGTGCTGCCAACGATGGAATTGAGCGAGGTTGTCGGCGCCCATAATCCAGACAAAGCGCAGGCCACTGAGACGGCGGCGCAAGGTGTTGATCGTGTCGATAGTATAGCGGGTACGAATGACGGATTCGAGACAGCTCACCTCGATCCTGGAATCGTTGGCGACGTCGCGCGCCGCCTGCATGCGCGCGCCGAGCTCATGCAGCGTGCCGTTCTCCTTCAGCGGATTGCCCGGCGTCACCAGCCACCACACACGATCGAGCTGAAGGCGCTTCAGCGCGAATTGGCTGATCGCGCGATGGGCCTGGTGCGGCGGATTGAACGAGCCGCCGAGCAAGCCGATACGCATGCCTTCCGTGTAGGGCGGTATGGCTTGCGCGAAGAAACGTGGCGCGACGAAATTGTTACTCAATGCCCCACGCCTCGCGCCATTCCTTACGGCCGCGTCTGCCCTGTGCCGTGAACGCGATACTTGAAGCTGGTCAGCTGCTCGGCCCCCACGGGACCGCGCGCATGGAAGCGGCCGGTGGCGATGCCGATCTCGGCGCCGAAGCCGAACTCGCCGCCATCGGCGAACTGCGTCGAAGCGTTGTGCAACACGATCGCGGAATCGACTTCGCTGAGGAATTTCTTCGCAGCCAATTCATTCTCGCTCACGATCGCATCGGTGTGATGCGAGCCGTGATCCTGGATGTGTGCGATCGCGCCGTCGACACCGTCGACCACCTTTGCCGCGATGATCGCGTCGAGATATTCGGTGTCCCAATCGTCTTCGCTGGCAGGTTTTACGCGCGCATTCGTCGCTTGCACTGTTTCATCGCCGCGCACCTCGCAGCCGGCCTCGATCAGCATCTCGACCAGCGGCTTCAGATTTTTGTCGGCAGCGGCGCGATCGACCAGCAGCGTTTCGGCCGCGCCGCAGACGCCGGTGCGGCGCATTTTTGCGTTGAGCACGATCGACTTCGCCATGGCGAGATCGGCGCTGCCATCGATGTAGACGTGATTGACGCCTTCGAGATGCGCGAACACCGGCACGCGCGCTTCCTGCTCGACGCGCGCGACGAGACTCTTGCCGCCGCGGGGCACGATCACGTCGACGGCGCCGTTGAGGCCGGACAGCATCATGCCGACCGCCGCGCGGTCGCGCGTCGGCACCAGCGTGATCGCGGCTTCGGGCAGGCCGGCTTCGCGCAGGCCCTGCACCAGGCATTCATGGATGGCGCGGCACGAGCGGAAACTGTCGGAGCCGCCGCGCAGGATCACGGCATTGCCGGACTTCAAGCACAGCACGCCGGCATCCGCCGCAACATTGGGCCGGCTCTCGAAGATGACGCCGACGACGCCGAGCGGCACGCGCACGCGCTCGATCGTCATGCCGTTCGGCCGCTGCCAGCTCTCGGTCACGATGCCGACGGGATCGGCGATGCCGCGCACGACGGCGATGCCTGCGGCCATGCCTTCGACACGCGAAGGCGTCAGCGTCAGGCGGTCGATGAAGGACGAGGTGGCATTGCCGGAGGCGCGAGCCTCCGCGACGTCCTCGGCATTGGCGGCGAGGATCGCTGCAGCATTGCTGCGGATCGCACGCTCCATGGCTTCCAGCGCCCGGTTCTTCTGCTCCGGCGGCGCCAGCGCCAGCACGCGCGCGGCGGCGCGGGCACGGGTGGCGAGATCGGACATCAGCGCCTGAAGATCGGCATTGCCGTCAACGGCTTTGAGAGGGGCGGCCATGGGGAGTTCAACCTTCTGCTAAGGCAGTGTCCTAGCACGGAAATCCCGCTTTTGCGAAGGGCGGGGAGGGTATGGCTGGTCTCCCGGTTGCGCCATCGGGTCGGCCAATGGCCGGGTTGCGCGGGTAGTCGGACAAGGGCTTGCGAATAGCTCGGATATCAATAAGTATCATTATTTGATAGGGAGCTTCCCATGGCTAGCAGCTACAGCATTGGCAAGCATTTCGAGGACCTCATCGACAACCTGGTCGAGAGCGGCCGCTACGCCACCGCCAGTGAGGTGATGCGCGAAGGGCTTCGTCTGGTCGAGGAACGCGAAGAGCGGCGCAAGCTCAAGTTGGAGGTGCTGCGGGAGGAAATCCAGAAGGGATTTGATAGCGGGCCGATGGAAGAGGTCGATCCCAAAGAGTGGATGAACGACATCAAGGCGCGGGGACGGCAACGATTGGCCGCGCGCAAACGTGGCGAATAGATTCCGCAAAGCCCCGCAAGCCGATCAAGATCTCGATTCAATCTGGGATTTCATCGCATCGGACAGTGTTCGGGCCGCGGACCAGCAGATCGCGCGCATCGGCGAGATTTTCGAGATGCTTCTGGAAAGTCCGCTCGCCGGGCGAGAACGCAGAGAGTTGCGCCTGGACCTGCGCAGCTTCGCCGTCGGCAACTACGTGATCTTCTACGTCCCGTTGCCAGACGGCATCGAGGTCATCCGCGTCATGCATGGTCGTCAGGATATTGGCGCCGACGATATGCAATAGCCCGAGTTACCCGCCCACCACCAGATCGTCGCGGTGGATCATCTCGGACCGGCCGCTGATCCCGAGGATCGTCATCACGTCCGGGGAGGACCGGCCCTTGATCCGCTCGGCGACTTCGGCGTCATAGGCGATCAGGCCGCGGCCGATCTCGCTGGTGTCGGGGCCGCGGACGATGACGGCGTCACCGCGGGCGAATTGGCCCTCGACCTTGATCACGCCGGCCGGCAGCAGGCTGGCGCCGGCGCGCAGCGCCGTCACCGCGCCGGCGTCGATGGTCAGCGTCCCCTTCGGCTCCAGCGTGCCCGCGATCCAGCGTTTTCGCGATGTGATGGGGTTGGCCGGCGTCAGGAACCAGGTGCAGCGGCCGCCATTGGCGATCGCTTGCAGCGGATGCTCGATCTTGCCGGATGCAATCAGCATGTGCGTGCCGCCGGTGGTGGCGATCTTGGCCGCCTCGACCTTGGTGCGCATGCCGCCGCGCGACAGCTCGGATTCGGCATCTCCCGCCACGGCCTCGATCTCGGAGGAGATGCTCTCGACCACCGGGATCAGCTTGGCGTTGGGATTGTTCTTCGGCGGGGCGTCGTAGAGCCCGTCGATGTCGGAGAGCAGCACCAGCAGATCGGCGCTCGCCATGGTGGCGACGCGCGCCGCAAGGCGGTCATTGTCGCCGTAGCGAATCTCGTTGGTGGCGACCGTGTCGTTCTCGTTGATCACGGGGATCGCGCGCCACTCCAGCAGCTTGCCGATGGTGGAACGGGCGTTGAGATAACGGCGTCGCTCCTCGGTGTCCCCAGGCGTCACCAAAATCTGTCCGGCGCCGATGCCGTGCGCCCCGAGCACCTCCGACCAGATCCGCGCCAGTTCGATCTGTCCGACGGCAGCCGCCGCCTGGCTTTCCTCCAGCTTCAGCGCTCCGCGCGGCAGCTTGAGCCGGCTGCGGCCAAGTGCGATCGAGCCGGAGGAGACGACGAGGACGTCGCGGCCCTGCTCGTGCAGCTTGGCCATGTCGTCCGCGAGTGCGGCGAGCCAGGACGCACGCACCTCGCCCCTGTCGGAATCGACCAGCAGTGCGGAGCCGACCTTGACGACGATGCGGCGGAATTGATTGAGTTCGGGGCTGGCCATGTGCGTATGTGTCGGCGCGTGTGACGAATTGCTCTGGAAACGGCGGAGCGGAGAGCGGCGCCGGCTAAGGCCTGCTTTTGCAGCAGGACGATGGCCGGCGCAAGGCGGGCGGGACGGTAAACGGCGAAGGTCGGCCTTGTCTTGCGTGCCAGCCCGGTTCTAATGCCGCCAACCAATCGCGGGCTGGACGAGGAAACGAATGGATCGCCGCAATTTCATGGCTGGGTGTTTCGGGTTGCCGCTGCTGTCGCAGATCGGCGAGGCCCGAGCGCAGGCCGGGCTGAGCAAAATCATCTTCCCGTTCGCGGCAGGCGCCGGCGGCGACACGCTGTGCCGGCTGATCGCGCAGGAGATGGCACCCGTGCTGCAACGGACCATCGTGGTCGAGAACCGCACCGGCGGTGACGGCCTGATCGGCATCAAGGCGGTGAAAGGTGCAAGCCCTGACGGCAGCATGGTGCTGGTGACGACCGGGCCGACCATGTATCTGCTGCCGATGGTCGAAACGACACCGAGCTTCGACACAGCGAAGGATTTCATGCCGGTGTCCCTGCTTGCGCGGTTCGAGTTCGCACTGGTGGTTGGCCCGGCCATGGATGTCGCCGACTTCAAGGGGTTTGTCGCGTGGCTGAAGGCGCACCCCGACAAGACCTCGTTTGGCGTCCCGAGCAACGGCACCATTCCGCATTTCGCCGGCTCGAAGCTGGAAAAGGATCTCGGCATTCCCCTGACGCGCGTGCCCTATCGCGGCAGTGCGCCAATCCTCAACGACATCATCGGCGGCCACATTTCGTTTGGGATCACCACGCTGGCGGATGCGCTGCCGCAGCATCGTGCCAAGGGCGTGAAGATCATCGCGGTCTCGAGCGCGGAGCGGTCGCCGTTCGCGCCTGACGTCCCGACGCTAAAGGAGAGCGGCATCGATCTCGTCGCGGACGCCTGGTACGGCATGTGGCTTCCCGCCGGCAGCCCGCCGGAGTTTGCCAGCAAGCTCGGCGCGGCCGCGAGTGCGGCGCTGGCGAAGCCCGACGTGAAGGAGAAGCTGACGGCGATCGGGCTCATTCCGGTCGGCAGCAGCGCGGATGGATTGACGAAAGAGCTCGCCGCGAACACGGCCTTCTGGCAGCCGATCGTGAAGGCGACGGGATACAAGATCGAGAACTGAACCTCGCTCGCGCTCTATCCCCTCATCCTGAGGAGCGCGCCCTTGCGCGCGTCTCGAAGGATGAAGGCCCGGCTGCTGCAGCGGGGGGCTGCATGGTTCGAGACGGCGCTTCGCGCCTCCTCACCATGAGGGTCTACATCTTCGCGCGCTGGGCGATGCCGTCCTTGATCGACGCGAGCTCGGCTTCATCCCAGACGCCGATCAGGATCCCGCCCTTCACCTGAAGCTGATTATCGGCATAGTTCGCGATCTTCTCGCGCGGCGTGGTGATGTGGTCGTTCGGATGCAGCGCCCAGTCGAACAGCTCGGCCTGGAGCCGCGCGATGATGCCGGCGCACTCCGGATCGTCGCCGCGATCGACATACTCCTGCGGATCGGCTTCGAGGTCGTACAGCATCGGGCGGAAGCCGGAGGCGTGGATATATTTCCAGCGGCCGTCGAACACCATGAACAGGCGGCAGCGCTCGATCGGCTGGTTCAGCTTCAGCCGCACGTCCTGCATCGCGTAGTCGTATTCCGAGAATGCCACCTTGCGCCAATTAGGCGGCGTCGGCCCGCGCAGCAGCGGCAGCAGCGAGCGGCCTTCGAGAATATGGCCCGGCACCTTGCCGCCGAAATAATCGACGAAGGTCGGTGCGAGATCGATTCCTTCCACCAGCGCATCGCTGCGCGTGCCGCGCGTGGCGTCGGCTTCTTTCGACGGATCGATAATGATGAGTGGGATCTTCGCCGACTGCTCGTGGAACAGGTCCTTCTCGCCCATCCAGTGATCGCCGAGATAATCGCCGTGATCGGAGGTGAACACGATCATGGTGGTTTCCAAGAGGTCGCGTTCCTCCAGAAACTTCATCAGCACGCCCATCTGGTCGTCGATCTGGGTGATCAGGCCCATATAGGTCGGGATCACCTTCTCCCGAGCGTCGTCGCGCGCCATGTTGCGGGAGTAGCGCATGTCCATATAGGCGCCGAATACCGGATGCGGATTTTGCCGCTCGCGCTCGGAGCGGATCACCGGGATCATGTCATCTGTCGAATACATGCTCGCATAGGGCTCGGGCGCGATGTAGGGCCAGTGCGGTTTGATGTAGGACAGATGCAGGCACCACGGCCGGCCGTCGGTCTCGGCTTCGCTGATGAAATCCATCGCGCGACGCGTCATGTAGGGCGTCTCGGAATGCTCGTCCGGCACGCGCGCGGCCTTGTCGGCGTGCACCAGCAGCCAACCGTTCTGCAAGGAGCCGTCTTCCGCTGCGCCTGAATTGGCCCAGTGCTCCCAGGGGTTCGTCGCCTCAAATCCCTGCTGGCGCAGATATTCGTCGTATTTCGGACGCGGCCGTCCGGTCGGGTGCAGGCCGTCGTCGCGCTCATAGGGTTCAAAACCGCACTCGGCGACGTGCACGCCGATCATTGATTCCGGCGGAATGCCGAGCGCCTTCATGCCTTCGAGGTCGGGCGCCATGTGGGTCTTGCCGACCAGCACGTTGCGGACGCCGATTTTCTTGAGATGATCGCCAAGGGTGGGCTCGCCGACGCGCAGCGGCCAGCCGTTCCAGTGCGAACCGTGCGAGCGCATGTAGCGACCGGTGTAGAACGACATTCGCGACGGGCCGCAGATCGGCGATTGCACATAGGCCTTCGAGAACAGCACGCCACGCTTGGCCATGGCGTCGATGTTCGGCGTCTTCAGCGTGGGGTGGCCGGTGCAGCCGAGATAATCATAGCGAAGCTGGTCGCACATGATCCAGAGAACGTTTTTTGCGCGCGCCATGCGTCTCGCTCCACCCCTTCTTGATTTGCCGGATGCTGCGCTATCGAAGGTGCGAAGACAACCTCTCCCGGAGGGAGAGGTCGGCGCGTAGCGCCGGGTGAGGGGTTACGCTCTCTCGTGGGACCTGCGCCCCCTCACCCGATTTGCTGCGCAAATCGACCTCTCCCCGTTGGGGAGAGGTGTGGAGAGAGCGGCGCTCGCCTCAAGCCGACCAGGGCTCCGCTTCGGCCGCGCTCTTGGCCTTGGCCGAGACCGGGGCCTCGCCGATCACCTCGACGAGCGCGCGGAGCGCTTCCTTGACGCCGTCGCCGGTGATGCCCGAGAGCAGCAGCGGCGTCTTCTTGGCAGCGCGCTTCAGCCGGTCCTTCTGCTTCTTCAGCTCGTCCGGCTCGACCGCGTCGATCTTGTTCAGTGCGACGATCTCGATCTTGTCGGTGAGCAGCCCGCCATAGGCGTCGAGCTCCTTGCGCACGGTCTTGTAGGCCTTGCCGGCGTGCTCGCAGGTGGCGTCGATCAGATGCAGCAGTACGCGGCAGCGCTCGACATGGCCGAGGAAGCGGTCGCCGAGGCCGGTGCCTTCATGGGCGCCCTCGATCAGGCCGGGAATGTCGGCGAGCACGAATTCGCGGCCGTCGGCGTTCACGACGCCGAGCTGCGGATGCAGCGTGGTGAAGGGATAGTCGGCGATCTTCGGCCGCGCCGCGCTGACCTTGGACAGGAAGGTCGACTTGCCGGCATTGGGCATGCCGACGAGACCGGCATCCGCGATCAGCTTCAGCCGCAGCCAGATCCAGCGCTCGTCGCCGGGCTGGCCGGGGTTGGCGTTGCGCGGCGCGCGGTTGGTCGACGATTTGAAATGCGCGTTGCCGAAGCCACCATTGCCGCCCTCGGCGAGCACGAACTTTTCGCCGACATTGGTGAAGTCGTGGATCAGCGTCTCGCGGTCTTCGTCGAAGATCTGCGTGCCGACGGGGACCTTCAGCACGATGTTCTTGCCGTTGGCACCGTGGCGGTCCGAGCCCTGGCCGTTCTCGCCCTTCTGGGCCTTGAAGTGCTGCTGGTAGCGATAGTCGATCAGCGTGTTGAGGCCGTCGGCGACCTCGATGATGACATTGCCGCCGCGGCCGCCATTGCCGCCGGAGGGACCGCCGAACTCAATGAACTTCTCGCGGCGGAACGCCACGCAGCCGTTCCCGCCGTCACCGGAACGAATATAGACCTTTGCTTCGTCGAGGAATTTCATGGGGCATAGGTAGGCCAGCCGGTCCCGCGCGGCAACCCGGATGACCCCGCAAATCGGCCGAAATTCCGCGAATTTGCGCCCTTGATTAACCGGTCGGGCGGCGCCGGATCAGGAATTTCTGCATCCCTTCAAGCACCAGCTCCTTGCGCTGGTTGAACACGGTGCTTTTGAGCGTCACCGCACCCGTCGTGCGTCCCGGCACGAGCTCGGTCACCTCGAGCGCCGGATAGATGGTGTCGTCGGCGAACACGGGCTTGAGGAACCGGCTCGACTGCTCGAGGAAGCCGACCAGGGATTCCTCCACCATGAACGGAAACAGGCCGGCGCCGGGCGCGGTGTGGATCAGCGTCTGGAAGCCGTGGGCGAGCAGATGCGGCATGCCGCGGGCGCGGCAATATTCCAGGTCGTAATGCACCGGATGGGTGTCGCCGCTCGCGGTCTGGAATGCGGCAAATACCGCCGACGTCTGGGTGCGGCTCGGCAGCACGAAACGCTCGCCGACCACGAAATCCTCAAACCAGCGTTGCGCCGTGATCATGCGGTGCTGGGCGGGGTCGAAGTCGGTCATGTCTGCGGCTCTTTTGTCGGTGAGGCATCTATCGCTACCGCGGCGCGAAGAGTGCGACAATCCGTTCAATTCGGCTTGCGCGGGCTTGTCGCGGCGGCCCACGTCATTAAAACGACCGCAAGCGACTCTATTCGCCGGTTTCCGACGCTCTCTCCGCCCGTCATTGCGAGCTTCGTCACAAGAGCTCCTCGCAATGACGCGTTTCCACGATCGACAGCGATGCCCTTCTTCAAAAATCTTTCCGCCTATGACGACCGCTCGGCGCGCCTTGCCGGCATTGCCCTCATGGTGCTGTCGATCTCCATGTTCTCGTTCGGCGACGCCATGGGCAAGTTCCTGGTCGGGACCTATTCGGTCGGGCAGCTCTTGTTCCTGCGCGCCTGCGCGGCACTGCTGCTGCTGGCGCCGCTGATTTGGAAGCAGCGTCATCAGTTCCTGCATCTGGAGCGGCCGTGGCTTCAGCTGTTTCGCGTCGTGCTGTCGACGCTGGAGGTCGCCGCCTTCTTCCTCGCCACCGTCTATCTGCCGCTCGCCGACGTCGTCACCTACTATCTCGCGGGGCCCATCTTCGTCACCGCGATGTCGGCGATCTTCCTGCACGAGCGGGTCGGCTGGCGGCGCTGGACGGCGATCCTGATCGGCTTTTGCGGCGTGCTGATCGCGCTGCGACCGTCGGCGCAGACGGTGAGCCTGCCGGCGCTGATCGCGCTCGGCGGCAGTCTTTCCTTTGCAACCCTGATGCTGATCACGCGCAGCCTGCGCAAGACGCCCGATATCGTGATGGCGTCCTCGCAATTCATCGGGACGTTTTCACTGGGCGCCGTGCTGTCGGCGTTCCACTGGGTGCCGCCGACGCCGGGCAGCCTGGTATTCTTCGCGCTTGCCGGATGCATCTCGGTCACCGCGCTGTTCTGCGTCAACCGGTCGCTGAAGCTGGCGCCGGCGAGCGTCGTGGTGCCGTATCAATATTCGATGATCGTCTGGGCCGTGATCTTCGGCTTCGTGGTGTTCGGCGATGTGCCACAGGTGGCCACGATCGTCGGCGCCGCGATCATCATCGGCGCCGGGTTCTACATCTTTCTTCGTGAGCGCGATCTCGGGCGTGCGAGCGAAGAGGTCAATCCGCCGGTGTAGCCCGCTGTCGTCCCGGACAAGCGAAGCGCAGATCCGGGACCCATACCCACAGGGAGTGGTTTGGCGAAGACTCGGAGTGGGAGTTTTGCCTCACACGCCGCCCTGTGGTTATGGGTCCCCGCGTTCGCGGGGACGACAGTGGAGAATGACGCAACGCCCGCCCTACCTCATCCGCCGCGCGCTGCTCCAGCTCTTCAGCGACGACCAGACGCCACGCGAGAGGCGGAAGCAGTCGACCGGGGTCGAGGAGCCCAGCGCCAGGAAGCGGTGCAGCTGCACGCCGCTCCACTGGAAGCCGCACTTCTCCAGCACGTTGCGCGAGGCCGGATTGGTGACGCGCGCCCCCGCATAGAGATGGTCGTCCTCGAATTCCTCGAAGAAGAAGTCGATCGCGCCGCGCGCGGCCTCGGTGGCAAAGCCCTGGCCCCAATGTTCGACGCCGAGCCAGTAGCCGAGCTCGGCATTGTCGGGCGTGGAGCGGTCGATGCCGACCATGCCGACCGGTCCGCTGTCGTGCTCGATCAGGAACACGCTCTCGCTGCCGCGTGCGGCGGTGGCGCGGATGAACGCGACGGCGTCGTCCTGGGAATAGGGATGCGGAAGGCGGCGGGTGTTTTCCGCCACACGGCGGTCGTTGGCGAGGAGGGCGATGGGCCTGACGTCGGCGAGGGTCGGCCGCCGCAAGGTCAGCCGCTCGGTGGCAACGACGCTCGGTCTCGCCTCCCGCAGAGTCACGCTCGAAAAGTCCTGCAACATGTCCGGCTCCGTCAAAGTCACTAAGGGAAAAGTGAACACGACAAACGAAAGGGAGGCCGGTTTCCCTGCCTCCCCTGGAGCCTTCGATCTTTTGATCTCTGGACTCCGCCGGTTCGGTCAAGGACCCGGCGGACTCCAAATAAGATCCACCGTCTATTCAGCAGCCTCTGCGAGCGGGAGTACCGCTACAAAGGTGCGGCCGTTGGCTTTGGCTTGGAATTCAACACGACCCTCGATCTTGGCGAACAGAGTGTGGTCCGTGCCCATGCCGACATTAAGGCCCGGATGCCAGGTGGTGCCGCGCTGACGCGCAATGATGTTGCCGGGAATCACGCGCTCCCCGCCGAACACCTTGATGCCAAGGCGCTTACCCTTTGAATCGCGACCGTTGCGCGATGAACCGCCTGCTTTTTTGTGAGCCATGGCTCGTCTCCAAGATCCTGCGTATGTCTAGGTCAATTCCTTGACGGAATCATTTCACAATTTCTCACGCATCAATTCGTGAATTGGCGTGATCGATTATGCGGCGGCTGCTTCTTCCTTCGCGACCTTTTCCTTCTTCGGACGCGGGCCCTTGGTGGGCTTCGCATTGTCCGTCAGGATCTCGCTGACGCGCACGACCGTGATCTCGTCACGGTAGCCACGCTTGCGGCGCGAATTCTTGCGGCGGCGCTTCTTGAACGCGATGACCTTCGGCCCGCGCTTGTGGTCGAGCACCTCGACCGCCACGGTCGCACCGGCCACCGTGGGCAGACCCAGCACCGGCGTGTCGCCGCCGACCACCAGGACTTCGCTCAGCTGCACGATCGTGCCGACTTCGCCTTCGATCTTGCCAATTTCCAGGACATCATCCGGAACGACGCGGTACTGCCGGCCGCCGGTTTTGATGACTGCGAACATCGTTGTTTTCCTTCGTGTTCAATCCCGGCCTCACGACTGTCACGTCAGGGGCCGGCTTTTTGTCAGTCGCTATGGGTTTACTGAGTTTTGTGCGGGCGGGAGTTATCCCTTTGAAAACCCACGCAAAAACAAGCGGCGCGAGAAACGCCCCGCGCCGGTTGTGGGACTTATAGCCGCCAAACCCGAAGAGTCAAGGAAAACTGCCGAAAACGGCCCGGATTGGAAGGATTTGGGCCGTTTCCCCGCCGGCCATGAATCTCGGCCCGCGCTGCAACCAACGGGTTCCACCGCCGTTGTCCCCGCGAATTGGCACTCGGGCAAGGGCTTTCCATGGCAACAGACGAGCTGGTCAGGACGACGGGCATCGCCCATCACGGCGCCGAGCGGCTGCCGTCGGTGGACGTCGACAGTTTCAACATCGAGATGAAGGACGAGGACGGCTATCTCGGCGATCGCGCCAGCAAGGGCGCGTTCCGCAAGATCCTCGACCGCTGGCGCAAGCCGCTGCGCAAGACCGGCGAAGATCCGTTCGGCAAGGAGCCGTCGGAGAGCATCAGCAAGAAGGTGCTCGACGAGATGCTGGTCGGCGACGACACCGAGGCCTCCGCGGTGGTGCATAGCGCCATCGAGGAATTCGCCCAGGAGCTCGCCTATGTCACGCGCCGCTTCCTCAAGACCAAGGCCTGGGCGAAGACCGAGCGCATCGTGGTCGGCGGCGGCTTTCGCGACTCGCGGCTCGGCGAGCTCGCGATCGCGCGCACCGACATCATCCTCAAGGCCGAGGATTTCAAGATCGACCTGGTGCCGATCCGCGCGCATCCGGATGAAGCCGGCCTGATCGGCACGCTGCATCTGGCGCCGTCGTGGATTTTCGAGGCGCACGACGCGATTCTCGCGGTCGATATCGGCGGCACCAATATCCGCTGCGGCGTGGTCGAGACGCGCTGGAAGAAGGCCAAGGATCTGTCGAAGGCGTCGGTCTGGAAGTCGGAGCTGTGGCGTCATGCCGACGATGAGCCGACGCGCGAAGGCGCGGTGAAGCGTCTCATCAAGATGCTGAAGGGACTGATCACGGAAGCCGAAACCGAGGGCTTCAAGATTGCGCCCTTCATCGGCATCGCCTGTCCCGGCGTGATCAACGAGGACGGGTCCATCGAAAAAGGCGCGCAGAACCTGCCGGGCAATTGGGAGAGCAGCAAATTCAACCTGCCGGCGAGTTTGATCGAGGGCATTCCGCAGATCGGCGAGCACGACACCGCGATCCTGATGCACAATGACGGCGTGGTGCAGGGCCTCTCCGAGGTGCCGTTCATGCAGGATGTCGATCGCTGGGGCGTGCTCACCATCGGCACCGGCTTGGGCAATGCGCGCTTCACCAACCGCCGCAAGGACGGCGGCAACGGCAAGGACGCTGCGGAGAACGGCAAGGACGTCGCCAAGAAAAAGTCCAAGGAAAACAATAAGGAAAACAACAAGAACGGCAAGGAGTAACCTTGACTGGTTAGGTTAAGGAGCGGATTGCGTTGCGGCGCAGCGGCTGCACGCTAGGGTCGAATCGTCGCCTCAAGCAGGCCTGCGAAGCCGCCCTTCCTGGCCAGCATTTCGATGAGCGGCACGGGACCGCCAGTGTTTACCGCGTCTGGCGGTCCCACCCGTTCTTTCCAACGCATAATGAGACTGGTTCGCGCCCCAACGGAGCTGCGTTCCCTCCCTCTCTTGTCCGCCGAAGCCTTGGCGAAGGCGGATGCGGGGGAGGGTTAGGGAGAGGGGTAAGGTGCGTAGAGAGTTGAACTTGCTCTAGCGCGCCCGAATTCAGCTCCAGCCGATGCGCTGAAAGAACCCCGCGATCTCCGCCGCCGCCCGATCCGGATCCTCGCGGTGCGGGAAATGTCCGACACCCGGAAACATCGCGAGATCGAGCTCGGGAAACGTCTCTCCCAGCCGGTCGGTCCATTCATAGGGAAACAGCGGATCGTGCTCGGCCCAGCGCACGCAGGTCGGCAAATCGATCGGCGCAAGCTGCGGTGCCTCGCCCTTCATCATCGCGACGCGGCCTGCATGCGAGGCCCGATAATGCGCAAAGCCGCCGGCGAGATTGCCGTCCTTGAAATAATTGTCGCCGAAGAGGTCGAGGACGTCATCGAAGGCGTCCTTGCGATGCGCCCAATTCTTCAGGAAGTGCGCGATATAGAGCCGGCAGCTGTCGCTGTTAGCACCGACAAGCCGGGGCGCCATCTCCATCTGGTGGAAGGATTGATACCAGATGTGGTTGAGCCGGTCGGGCGCGGCCATCCGCGGCCCGATGCCGGGATAGACGAAATCGAAGAAGAACAGCCCGGCGAGCCGCTCGGGCGCCCGCCGCGCCAGCGGCTGCATCACGGCGCCGCCGACGTCATGGCCGACGACCCCGAATCGCGCGATGCCGAGGCTATCCATCACGGCCAGCATGTCGGCCGCATGGCCATCCGGCCCAAAGGGCCCGTCCGGCTTGTCGCTGTCGCCAAACCCGCGCAGGTCGGGCGCGACCAGCGTGAATCGGTCCGAAAGCCTCGATATCACCGGCTCCCAGGTCAGCCAGAATTCCGGCCAACCATGCAGCAAAAGCAGCGGTTTGCCCGATCCGGCGCGAACCACGTGGAATTCGGCGCCATTGGCGGAGATCGTCAGGTGCTCCACGGCAGTTCCTTCCCAAGCATAGCGTTTTCAAGCGAAGTGGACGCCGGTTCGCGTCAAGAAAACGCGTCAAAATTGGAATCTAGAGTCCCGTTCCCATGGGAACGGGGCTCTAGACGAGGGGGGCGGTGAAAGAGGCAGCGGATTTTCCCCTTTCGCGCCTTGTCTGTCCCGCCGTCCTCGCTTATTAACGCCCCAACCACGGGGGCTCGCCCCCGATTTTGGCGCCTTGGAGAGGTGGCAGAGTGGTTGATTGTACCGCACTCGAAATGCGGCATAGGTGCAAGCCTATCGGGGGTTCGAATCCCCCCCTCTCCGCCAAAACAAACGGCCTGAAAGCCCCACCCTCGCATGTCGAATGGTGTCGCGTCCCCTAGCGGACTGCAATCTGACGCCGCACTTGCGACCGACCGCCAAGCTTCTCCACAATGGCTCGTCTGAGACCCGCCCGAGGACCCTTCGGATGACCGCCAAGATCGATCTCCTCACGCTCCAACTCTTCGTCGCGATCGTCGAGGAGCAGAGTATCGCGAAGGCGGCGGAGAAGAAGAACATTGCTGCGTCCGCGGTCAGCCGCCGCATCTCCGATATCGAGGAGCGCTTCCAGGTCGAGTTGCTGCACCGCCATTCCAAAGGGATCGAGCCGACACCTGCCGGCTTCGCCCTGCTCGAGCATGCCCGCATCATCCTGGGAAACCTCAGCAAGCTCGAGGCCGAGCTGACGGGATTTCGGCAGGGCAAGCGCGGGCTGATCCGGGTCTGTGCCAACAAGTCCGCGATCCTCGAGGCGCTGGCCGACGAGCTCAGCCTGTTCCTGGAACGGCATCCGCTGGTCCACATCGACATCGAGGAGGATCTCAGCCCCGCGATCGTGCGCGCCGTGGTGGAGAACCGGGCCGACATCGGCATTTTCGGCGGCAACATCGACGGACAGGATCTGGAGTTGCTGTCCTATCGCAGCGACAGCCTGGTCGCG
This sequence comes from Bradyrhizobium sp. CCGUVB4N, assembly GCF_024199945.1. GTDB lineage: Bacteria > Pseudomonadota > Alphaproteobacteria > Rhizobiales > Xanthobacteraceae > Bradyrhizobium. Next base: position 466,337 of record NZ_JANADP010000001.1, read on the forward strand.
CTGGTCACGCGCGATCACCCGCTGGCGGGTCAGAGCAGCGTTCGCTTCCGCGAGCTGGTCGATTTCGACTTCGTCAGCCTGGAGAAGGGCAGCTCGATCGAGACGCTGTGCGTCAGGGCCGCCGCGGCGCTCGGGCAGCACATGAAGGTGCGCATCCGCGTCAGCAGTTTCGACGCGCTGTTCCGCGTCGTCGATGCCAGAATGGGGGTCGGAATCGTTCCGCTCGAGATCGTTCGCGACCGCTACGGCGTCGACAGTCTCGTCACCGTCCCGCTCGATGAGTCCTGGGCGCGCCGCGAGCTGGTGATGGGCGTGCGCGATTACAAGTCGCTGCCGCCGGTGACGAAGCTGCTGGTGGACCATCTGCGGAGCCATGATGATGCCCGTCTCGTCACCAGCGGCGTCTCCGACCGGCTGACGGTCGTGCGCGGCAGAAGCTGACGTCGCGCGCGAGCGAGGCCTGCCATCGCCGGCCGCGATGGCTCCCTGCCCAACCGTCACTGCACATTTCTGCGACGGACTTCTATCCTGCTTCCCAACATCGCTGCCGGTCGGCATGATCGGCAACACAATACGGCACGTCAGAGGCCGAACAGGGAGGACGGATCGTGGACACGCGTGGTCGCACGCTGCTGGCCAAAATCTGGGACCAGCATGTCATCGCGCAGGTTAGCGATGACACCGATCTGCTTCATGTCGATCGCCATTTGCTGCACGACCTCGGCGGCTCCCGCGGCCTGATCGACCTCAAGAGCCGCAACATTCCGGTCCACAATCCCGAGCTGACCTTCGCGACGCCTGATCACGCGATTTCGACCGCGTCCGGGCGCGCCGGGACCATCAAGACCGGTTGGGATCTGCTGGCGGCGTTGCGGGCCGAGACATCGGCCAACAACATCCAGCTGTTCGACATCGACCAGCCCGGGCAGGGCATCGTCCATGTCATCGGTCCGGAGCTCGGTCTCAGCCTGCCCGGTTGCCTGATCGTCTGCGGCGACAGCCACACCTGCACCCATGGCGGGCTCGGCGCGCTCGCCTTCGGCATCGGCTCCAGCGAGCTCACGCATGTGCTGGCGACCCAGACCATCATCCAGCGGCGGCCCAAGACCATGCGAGTGACGTTCGACGGCAAACTGCCGTTCGGCGTGACGGCGAAGGATCTCATCCTCGCTCTGATCGGCCATGTCGGCGCCGCCGGCGGCACCGGTTACGCCGTCGAATATGCCGGCAGCGCCATCAGGGCCATGCCGATCGAAGGGCGGCTCACCATCTGCAACCTGTCGGTCGAGCTCGGCGCCAAGATGGGCTTGATCGCGCCGGATGAGACGACGTTCGACTACATCCGCGGCCGTCCTTATGCGCCGAAGGGCGAGATGTGGGAGCAGGCCGTCGCGACGTGGCGGACGCTGCGGAGCGACAGTGACGCCAGGTTCGATCGCGAGGTGTCGATCGATGTCGCCACGATCATCCCCCAGATCACCTGGGGCACCAGTCCGGAACATGTCCTCGGTGTCGATGGCCGCATTCCGGATCCCGCAGATATTGCCGATCCGGCGCGCCGCGGCGCGATCGAGATCGCGCTCGACTATATGGGCCTGAAGCCGGGCGCGCCGATTGCCGGCACGAAGGTGGATTGGGTCTTCATCGGCTCCTGCACCAACAGCCGCCTCAGCGATCTCAGAGCCGCGGCCGAGGTCGCGCGTGGCCGCAAGGTGGCGCCGGGCGTGCGGGCCTGGGTCGTGCCGGGTTCGGAGACCGTCAAGCGCGATGCGGTGGCTGAGGGGCTCGACAGGGTCTTCATCGAGGCAGGTTTCGAATGGCGCGAGCCCGGATGCTCGATGTGCCTCGCCGCCAACGGCGAGACCGTGCCGCCCGGCCAGCGCTCGGTGTCGACCTCGAACCGGAATTTCATCGGCCGGCAGGGGCCGCGTGCCCGCACCCATCTGGCGAGCCCGGCCATGGCCGTCGCGGCGGCGGTCTCCGGTGCCATCGCCGATGTCCGAACGATGGAGCGCTAGATGGCGCAGGCCTTCACCAAGCTGACCGCGATTGCTGCGCCGATCATGCGCACCAATGTCGACACCGATGTCATCATCAGCATCAACCGGATGATCGGAAACTCCGTCCGCGGCCATCTCGGCAAATGGGCGTTCGGATCGCTCCGCTATTTGCCGGATGGTTCGGACAATCCGGCGTTCATCCTAAATCGCGAGCCTTATCGCGCGGCGGAAATCCTGGTCACGGGTCCGAATTTCGGCTGCGGCTCGTCGCGGGAGGCGGCGGTGTGGGCGCTGCAGGAGATGGGCGTCCGCGCCATCATCGGATCCGGCTTCGGCGACATCTTCTTCGCCAACTGTTTCCAGAACGGCATCCTGCCGGTGGTGCTGGACAAGGCCGTCATCGATGGCCTCGCCGCCGAGATCGAAGCGAGCCAGGGCGCCGGGCGCCTCAGTGTCGATCTGCAGGAGCAGACGGTCACCTCGCCATCGGGCGTGCGCCACGTCTTCGAGATCGATCCGCGCCGGCGCGCAGGGCTGCTCGAAGGCCTGGATGAGATTTCGCTGACGTTGCGGCGCGACCCCGAGATCCGCGCCTTCCAGGCATCCGACCGCAATGCGCGGCCGTGGATTCATTTTTCAGGACAAACGGCATGAATACGCTCTCGAATACGATCAAGGTGGCTGTAGTCGGTGGTGAAGGCATCGGTCCGGAGGTGACCGACCAGTCCCATCGCATTCTCAAATGGTTTTCGGACCGCCGCGGTGCTCCGGTGGTCCTGCGCGAAGCGCAATATGGTCTCATCCCCTATCTCGCGACGGGCAAGGTGTTGCCCGATGACACCGTCGAGGCAATGGAGGAGGCCGATGCGATCCTCTGGGGCGCGACGGGTGGCCCGGAAACCACGGAAGTGCCTCCGGCGGCGCGCAAGGCGGGAAGCCTGCTGTCGTTGCGCAGCAAGTACGACCTCTATGCCAACCTGCGGCCCATCGTCGCCAATCCGGCGCTGGCGGACTCTGCGCCGCTCAAGGCCGCGGTGCTGAAGGACGTCGACTTCATCATCATCCGCGAGCTCACCAGCGGCATCTATTTCGGCGAGCCGCGCGGCATCGAAACGCTGCCCGACGGCCAGCGTCGTGGCTTCAACACCCAGCAATACACCACCAGCCAGATCCGCCGGGTGGCGCGCACCGCGTTCGAGCTGGCGCGGACGCGCAAGGGCCGGGTCTGCTCCGTCGACAAGGCCAATGTGCTGGAAACCAGTGTGCTGTGGCGCGAGGAAGTCATCGCGCTGCATCAGGCGGAATTCCCGGATGTGGAGCTGACGCATCTTTATGTCGACAACGCCGCCATGCAGATCGTTCGCGCGCCCTCGCAGTTCGACGTCATGGTGACCTGCAATATCTTCGGCGACATTCTCTCCGATTGCGCCGCGATGGCGTCCGGCTCGCTCGGCATGCTGCCGTCGGTCTCGCTCGGCCCGCCGGACCGGCTCGGCCGCCGCAAGGCGCTCTATGAACCGGTTCATGGCAGCGCGCCTGACATTGCGGGTAAGGGCATCGCCAATCCACTCGGTTCGATCCTCAGCGTCGCAATGATGTTGCGCATCACCCTCAATCGGCCCGATGATGCCACGCTGCTGGAGAAGGCCGTGGATACGGCGCTCGCAGGCGGCGCAAGAACAGCCGATATCGCCGAACCCGGCGCAAAAAGACTGTCGACCCAGGAGATGGGCGATGCGGTGCTGAACGCGCTCGACAAAGTCGCGGGCAAGGAGAGGGAGCACGCGTGATGAAGACCACGGTCACCAGACGGTCCGCGCTGACGATTGTCGCCGGAGCAGGCGCTTCCATCGCGGCGGGACGGGTGTGGGCGGATACCCCGTCCGGTCGGGCGATCTATCCGGTGGCCATACCGATCTATCAGTCTCAATTTGTCGCCGACCGGGCCGGGTTCTTCAAGGACGCCGGTCTCGACTGCAAGCTGATCCAGGGCGGCAGTGGCGTGAAGACGCGCGAGATCATCGCCTCGTCGCAAGGTGATATCGGCATCGGCGACATCACCCACCCGATGCAGCTCAGCAATCACGGTCGCAGTGCGCGCGTCCTGATGCCGGTCGATACGCGCAGCAACGCGGCGATCTTCATCATCCGCAAGGACCTGTTCGACCAGGGCATCACCACGCTGGATGCGCTGGTGAAGTGGAAAAGGCCTGACGGACGCAAGCCGATCGTCTCGGTGTCGTCGCTGGGCGGCACCAACCACGTCTGGGCCTCCTACTACATGGAAACCATGGGTCTGGACGACAAGGTGACCTGGATCGGCACCGGCAATGTCGACACCATGATGGGCACGCTGAAAACGAAACAGGTCGATGTTCTCATCAACTCGCCATCGATCCTGAAGGATTCGGTCGAGCAGGGCTGGGGCGCGCTGTTGTTCGATGGAACGGACGAGGCGGTCTGGGCCAAATATATCGGCGGCAAGGTCCCGGTGACGTCGCACTTCACGCTGCAGTCGACCATCGACAAGGACCCGCAGAAGATGCAGGCGTTCGTCACGGCGTTGTGGCGCGCCACCCAGTGGATCAAGGGGCATTCGCAGGAAGAGATCTATGATGCGATCGAGCCCTACGTCGGGAGTACGTCGCGCGAGGCGAATCTTCTCGACATCGGTGTCATGAAGAAGGTCACCGACTATGACTGCATCATCGATGCGGCGAGCTTTGCGCGCGGTGAGAAGGTCTGGTTCCGTGAAATGACCGGCATCAAGCCGCTCGCGATGGCCGACGTCGTCAACACCAGCTTCATCGAAGCGGCTCGCAAGGCCTATCCGGCTTGACCGTGCAGGCCATGCATGCGTCGGAGTTCGTTGCGTCGCCCGAGACGCAGCGCATCGACGTGCGCGGCCTGTGCAAGACCTTCCAGCTGGCGGGGACCGCCATCGAGGCAGTGCGCGACGTTTCCTTCAGTGTCCGGCGCGGCGAATTCGTCGCTCTTTTGGGACCATCCGGTTCGGGCAAGAGCACCGTCCTCAACATGATCGCGACGCTGCTCAAACCAACCAGCGGCGAGATCCTGATTGACGGAACGCCCGTCGTTCACGGGAAGGCGACGCCTGATGTCGGTTACGTTTTCCAGCGCGATACGATGTTTCCCTGGCGCACCGTCGCCGACAATATCGGTTATGGCCTCGAGCTGGCAGGCGTCCCGGCTGCTGAGCGGAAGGATCGGGTCAATGCCTGCCTGAATCAGGCCGGGCTCGAAGGCTTTGGTAATGCCTATCCTTCCGCCTTGTCGGGTGGCATGCGCCAGCGCGCGGCCTTGATGCGAACGCTGGTCGTCGAGCCGCAGGTTCTGCTGATGGACGAGCCGTTCGGGGCACTCGATACCCACACCAAGATTGATATGCACGATGTGCTGCTGCGCATCTGGGAACGCGAGCAGCAGACCGTGCTGTTCGTGACCCATGATCTCGGCGAGGCCCTGACGCTGGCGGATCGCATCATCCTGTTTTCTGCGCGGCCCGGCCGGATCAAGGAGAGTTTTGCGGTGGATTTTGCCCGCCCGCGTAACGCGGTGAAGATCCGGGAAACCCCGCGTTATGCCGAGCTGTTTCAGTTGATCTGGCACTCGCTTGGGGAAGAATTCATCAAGGGCCGCAAGCCATGAGACGCGCGCGTCATCCCGGCAGAACATTGGCATGGCAGGCGCTGATCTGCCTCGGCCTGCTGTCGATCTGGCAGTGGGGCTACGATCTGCACGGCCGTCTTCCTTGGCTGGTGCCGGATCTGCTCGATCCCTATTTCATATCCAAGCCATCGGACATCTTCGAGCACTTCCTGATCCTGAGCTGCCTCAAGTCGAAGCTCGGCGTGTTCAACGGCTGGTTCAATGGCGAATTCGGCCGCTGCATGGCGCGATCCGAAAACAATCTCTGGATCGCGACCGCCGTCACCCTGAAGAACACGTTTTTCGGTTTCGTCACCGGCGTCAGCAGCGGCTTTGCCGCCGGCCTCGTGCTCGGCCGTTCGGATCGGCTGAGCGCCATCTTCCAGCCGTTCATCACGGCGGTGAATTCGATTCCCCGCATCGCGCTGGCGCCGATCATCGTGCTGGCTTTCGGCATCGGCGATACCTCGAAGATCGTCACGTCGTGGATCGTGGTGGTGTTTCTCGTCTTCTTCAACACGTTCGAGGGTGCGCGCTCGATCGACGAGGGCTTTGTCAATGCTGCGCGGCTGCTCGGCGCCAGCGAGTGGCAGATCACCCGCACGGTGGTCATCCCCTCGACCATGGCCTGGGTCTTCGCCTCGCTGACGCCTGCGATTTCCTTCGCGCTGATCGGGGTGATCGTCGGCGAGTTCATCGGCGCGGAGCGGGGGATCGGGCGCCTGATCATCGAGTCCGAGGCGCGCGCGGAAGCCTCGGGAATGATGGTCGCCGTCATCGTTCTGATGCTGGTGGGCGTCGCGCTGTCCGCGTTGATCTGGCGATTGCAGGCCTATTTGCTGCGCTGGCAGCAGCACAATCTCGCGGAGTAGCGCTCACCCGGATCGCTGCGCCAACACCGTTCGTGCCGTCGCCACAAAGGCCTGCGCTGCCGGCGACAGCGATCGGCCCTGACGCTGAAGCAGCGACACCGGCCGCGTGATGGCCGGCCGCACCAGAGGCCTCGCGATCAGGGTCGGAAACTGATCGGCCGGCAGCATCGTGGCGGGAAGGATGGCAAGTCCCAGTCCCTGCGCCGTCATGGCGAGTGCGGTGTTGATGAGCGTCACTTCATGGGTGGGCGTGAGGCGCTTGCCCTGCGCGCTCAGCGCTTGATCGATCTGCATGCGGATGCGGGTCTCGCGCCGCATCGCGATCGTCGGCCATTCCGCCAGCTCGTCCCATGTCAGGGAGCGCCGCGCGGCGAAGTCCGCCGTGCGCCGGCCGATTGCGCTCAGGCGCCCGCGGGTCAGGGTCTCGATCGTCATCTCGGGGAATTCGCCCTCGACACTACCGATCGCGAATTCCGCGTCCGTCGACATCATGCGTGGCACGAGATCGTCGGCCGCCATGTCGCGCATGTCGATTTCGATGTCGGGATGAGCGGTGCGGAACGTTGCGAGCACCCGCGGCAGCAGCGACGATGCGGCGCCGGCCGAGGCCAGAAACGCGACGCGGCCGGCGCGCGCCTGGGCGAGATCGCGCATGCGGCGTGACAGGCCGAGCGCGTCGCCCAGCATCCGTTCGGCGGAATGATAGGCCTCGTCGGCCGCGGGCGTCGGCTGCACGGAGCGCGTCGAGCGGTCAAACAGCCTGACGCCGAGCTGGACCTCGAGCTGCTGGATCAGGAGGCTTGCGGCGGATTGCGTGATTCCGAGCTCGCGTGCCGCCCGCGTGATGCTGCGCGTGCGGTACACGCCGGTGAAAGCCCGCAGCTGCCGCAGAGTGACATTCATAGGTCAAGCTCATGAATTGATGAGTTCTTTCCGGCTTATCTTATAAGCTGGCCTGCAATAAAATGCATGCTGCGCCAGCGGCAAAGTCCGCGGCTCTGGGATGGAGACGAGCATGAGGACACAGGTCCTGATCGTGGGTGCCGGCCCGGTCGGATTGACCGCGGCCATGGATCTGGCCTCGCGCGGCATCGACGTCGTCGTCGCCGAGATCCGTCATGCCGGCGATCCGCCCAACGTCAAATGCAATCACGTCTCGGCGCGCTCGATGGAAGTGTTCCGAAGGCTCGGCGTGGCGGCAAAGCTGCGCGATGCAGGCCTGCCCGCGGACTTCCCGAATGATTGCTCCTACCGGACCACGGCGACCGGCATCGAGCTCTGCCGCATCGACATTCCGTCCCGCGCGCGCCGCTACAGCGCCACCGGCGGCCCCGACACCTGGTGGCCGACGCCGGAGCCGCCGCACCGGATCAATCAGGTCTATCTCGAGCCGATCCTGTTCGCGCACGCCGCCGCCCAGTCGCGCATCACCATTCTGGCGCGCACGGAAATCACCGAGATCGAGCAGGACGATGACCACGTGGTCGCGCATGGGCGCAATCTCGACAGCGGAGAGACGCTCCGAATCGAAGCCGGTTTTGTCATCGGGTGCGACGGCAGCCGCTCGCTGGTTCGCAAGTCGATCGGCGCGAGCCTGTCCGGAACGCCGGTGATCCAGCGTGTGCAATCGACCTTTATCGAAGCGCCGCAATTGAAGGCGTTGATGGGCGCGCACAAGCCGGCCTGGATGGTGCTGTCGCTCAACCCGCGGCGCTCGGGCACCACGGTGGCGATCGACGGCCACGACCGCTGGCTGATTCACAACCATCTCAAGCCCGACGAGCCCGAGTTCGATTCGGTCGATCGTGACTGGTCGATCCGGGCGATCCTCGGCGTTGACGAGCGTTTCGAGTACAAGATCCTGAGCAAGGAAGACTGGGTCGGGCGCCGCCTGGTGGCCGATCGCTTCCGCGACCGCAGGGTGTTCATCTGCGGCGACGCCGCGCATCTCTGGATGCCCTATGCCGGCTACGGCATGAATGCCGGCATCGCGGATGCCGTCGATCTCTGCTGGCAATTGGCCGCGCATCTGAGCGGCTGGGCGCAGGCCTCGATCCTCGATGCCTACGAGGCGGAACGTCAGCCCATCACCGACCAGGTGTCGCGCTTCGCGATGGACCACGCGATGAAGATGATGGCGCAACGCGGCGGCGTGTCCGCGGAGATCGAGGACGACACCCCGCGTGGCCACGCGGCACGCGCGGCGCTCGCGAGAGCCGCCTATGATCTCAACGTGCAGCAATATTGCTGCGCCGGATTGAATTTCGGCTATTACTACGACGCCTCGCCGATCATCGCCTATGACGGCGAGACGCCGCCTCCTTACGCGATGGGAAGCTTTACGCCCTCCACCGTGCCGGGCGCCCGCGCGCCGCACGTTTTCCTGCGCGACGGGCGATCGCTCTATGACGCCTTCGGCACCGGCTACAATCTGCTGCGGTTCGATCCGGCGATCGATGTGGCGCGTTTGCAGTCCGCCGCGGAAGCGTGGGGTGTTCCGCTCGCATTGATCGACGTCGCGCCGGACGAGGCCAACGGCGCCTATGCCGAGAAGCTCGTGCTGGTGCGGCCCGACCAGCACATCGCCTGGCGCGGGCAGGCAGCGCCGGAAGATCCACAAACCTTGCTGGCGCGTCTCACCGGCGCGGCGTCGTAAGCAACCCATAAAGAGTACCAGGGAGGAGAGCGTGTTCCACGTTGCAAGGCGCCGCATTCTGGCCGGGCTGTCGGCTGCGGTTCTCGCCGCGCTGCCGTTGCAGGCAGTCGACGCGGCCTATCCGGAGCAGTTGATCAAGATCATCGTGACCTTCCCGCCCGGCGGCAGCGCCGACACCGTCATCCGCGCGCTCGAGCCGCTCGTCACCGCCGAGCTCAAGCAGAGCCTGGTGATCGAGAACCGTGCGGGGGCAGGGGGCAATATCGGCATGGCGGCCGTCGCGCAGGCCAAGCCCGATGGCTACACGCTCGGCGTCGCGCCGGCGGGCGCGCTGACAGTGAACCCGCATCTCAATTCGTCGATGCCGTTCGATCCGAAGGATCTCGCGCCGATCACGCTGCTTGCGGAAATCCCCTTCGTGCTGGTCTCGTCGGCCGACATTCCCGCGCACAATGTTGCGGAGGCGATCGCGCTTGCCAAGGCGAAGCCTGGCGCGCTGTCGATCGGCCATGGCGGCAATTCGACGGCGATGCATTTGACGGCCGCGTTGTTCACGCAGAAGGCCGGGATCGAGATGGAGCTGGTCCCGTATCGGGGCACGGCACCGGCGGCGGTCGACGTTCTCGCGGGCCATGTGCCCTTCGCAGTGCTGGATATTCCCGCGTCGATGCAATTGATCCTCGACGGCAAGCTCAACGCGATCGGTGTGTCGTCGGCGCGTCGCGTTCCATCCCTGTCCGAGGTGCCGACGCTGGCCGAGAGCGGCATTGCGGGTTTCGAATCCGTCGGCTGGTTCGGGCTGGTCGCGCCCGCAGGCACGCCTCCCGACATTGTCGCCAGGCTGAACGCGGCTTTCGTGAAAGCCCTGAAGGACCCGTCGGTGGCTGAGAAGATCCGAACCCTCGGCGCAGAGCCTGCACCAACGTCTCCGGAAGAGTTCGGCCGCTTCATTCAGAGCGAGAGCACGAAATGGGGCAAGCTCATCAGCGAGGCCGGCATCAAGGCGAACTAGCCGCGGCGGACGTCACTCCGGCTTCTCCAGGTCTGCCCGGAGATTGGCAGCAGAATCCCGATATTGCGGATATGTACCGGAGCGGTGATAGGTTGAACCTGTCACCGGCGCGGTCCGACCAACATTCCGCGGCCGGCAGGGAGCCTGTGATCCACGACCATGTTCGACAAGACCTACCGGCAACGCCTAGAGGCTGATCTTGCGCAATGGGAAGCCGATGGCGTGATTGCGCCGGCGGCCGCCGCCTCCATTCGCAATGCGCTGCCGCCGCTTTCGCCGGGCATCAACATCGCGGTCGTCGTGGCCATCGTCGGCGGCCTGCTGATTGCAGCCGCATTCCTCGCCTTCGTCGCGGCGCACTGGACCGAGATCGCGCGGCTGTTGCGGTTCGCGATCCTGCTTGCCGGTATGGTCGTCGCCGGCGGCCTCGGGGCGTGGTTCGCCGCGACCGGGCGCATCGTTCTCGCCGACCTCTGCGCCAGCATCGGCGCGATCGTCTTCGGCGCCGGTATCGCGCTGGTCGGCCAGATGTATCATCTCGGCGACGATTTTGCCGGCGGCATGCTGTTGTGGTCGATCGGCGCATTTGCGGCGGCACTGCTGACCGGCTCGCGCGGCGCGCTTGCGGTCGGACTCGCGGCCGGCTGCATCTGGACCTGCATGCGCGTCTATGATGCGCCGGACGCCCTCCATCTTCAGTTTGTGGTGGTCTGGCTCATCGCCGCCGCCGTCGCGCTCGCGTGGAATTCGCGCGTGGCTGCCCATCTCGTCGCGATTGCGGTGCTTCCGTGGTGGGTCGCCACGTCGCTTCGCTTCGACTTCGACGGTGCCCAGCCGTCCTTCTTGCTGGCGAACGGCGCGGCCCTGCTGTTCGGCGCGGGGCTCGCGATCGCCGCGGCGCCGTCGCCGCGGGCGCGCCAGCTTGGATCTGTTCTGTCGATCTATGGCGCATTTTCGCTGGCTATCGTCGCCTTCCTGGAGGTGACGACGGTCGACGATCTCTTCCGCCTTCGGACGGCCACGATGGCGGCCCAGGCGCCGTGGGCGATTGTGTGCGGCGTCGCAGGTGTGATCCTTGCGCTCGCGTCCGCCGCGATCACGAAGCGCGTTGGCGAAGTCCTCGCAGCCTGTGCGATTGGCCTTGTGCTGGTCGCGGCCCCGATCTGGCCGGCATCCGCCGCCGGCGAGCCATGGTTCGCCTATGCCGCACTGCTCTGCGCTATGCTCTGTCTCGTCGTCTCCGGCGTGCTCGACGACGTGCGTCCGCGCATCGTCGCGGGTTGGCTCGGCATCGCCGGCGTCATCGCTGCGATCACCTGGGCGGTGAAGGGCTCGCTGCTGCGCCGCTCGGCCTTCCTGGCGGTGGCGGGAATCATCGCCGTCGTGTTCGCAACCGCGCTCAATCGCGCGCTGCCGAGGGCTGAACGATGATCAAGTTCGCCGCGCTGTGGCAACGTATCCCGAAGGCCGTGCTGTTCGGTGCCGCCATCCTGCTTCAATGCGCGCTGCTGGTTCTGATGGTTGTCGACCGCGTGCGGATCCTGCGCGAAGGCCGTGAGGTGACCTTGCAGACCCGGCCGGTCGATCCGCGCGATCTCCTGCGCGGCGACTATGTCGTGCTCGGCTACGATATCTCGCAACTGCCGGCGGGTGCGCTCGCCGGCCAGCCGACCGCCGAACGCAATCCCGTCGTGTTCGTCAAGCTCGCGCCTGATGCCAACGGCCTCTACCAGGCCGTTTCCGTGCATGCCGAGCCTGTGACGGTCGCGGCGCCCGAAGTGCTGATCCGGGGCCGCGTCAGCTATTCCTGCGGTTCGACCAGCCGCATCTTCTGCGACAAGCTCACGATCAGGTACGGCCTCGAAAGCTATTTCGTGCCGGAAGGCGAGGGCAGGAAGCTCGAGCAGGCCCGTAACCAGCAGAAGCTGCGTGTCGTCGCCGCCGTGCTGCCCTCGGGCCGCGCGGCCATCAAGCGGCTGCTGCTCGACGGCGAGCCGGTCTATGAGGAGCCGTGGTACTAGCTGCCGGCTATCTGGAGCCCGCCCTCAACGCCCGCCGCAGCACGTCCCACATCTGCGGATGGATGATCGAGCCACGTTGAATCCCCGAGTGCATTCTAGCTGCCCTCAGGCGAGCCAAGACTTCGCCTAAGAGGCGCGTGGGGTTGATTTTCAAGGGGGTACATCGTTAGATTGCAGAGAGCGATTGCAAAAATACAACTTTAAATATATGTTTGTAAGCGTTTTTGTTGGGGGATAATATGAATGCTGCCAAGTGGAACTTGGCCGCTGCTATCTTGGCGACCTTAGGTGCGGCGCTTTGCACTGCGGCGCTAGCACTTTCAGAGCCGACTTTCGTCAATATATTAGCGGCAGTAGGTACGGGTATCGGCGTTCTCGCGGGCGTCGCTTGGATCGTTTCTGCGGTGATCGGGATTATGCGGCCATGACTACCCACGACTATCTCGTGCTCGCGGTTGCGTCGTTTTGGATGATTACGAATATCGCCGGCGCGACCTTGACGATCGTAGGACTCCGCAACAGGCGGTCATCTCTTGGCGAGAGCGCTCAAGCTCCGTTCGTCGACACCCGGCTCTACTTTGCCAAGGCGTTTTCGTTTGGCCTCAATGATTGGCTGCAACGACAAAAGGCGCGACCGGCACAGTATCGCTACGTGACCTGGGCTGTCGAGGCCGGCGCCGTTGCCGCTGCATTTGGAGTCTTGTTTCAGCTAGTGAGGCTGCTGATCCGTTAGCTGGCTCTTTGCTTCTGTCTAAGTCGGATTATTTCGCGCGGCAGAGCCCGCTTTCAACGCCCGCCGCAGCACGTCCCACATCTGCGGATCGCTCATATGCGCCACGTTGAACCGCATGGACTTCGACGCTGATTGCGACACGCTGAACACGTTGCCGGGTGCGAGCACGACGTCTTCCTCGAGCGCGGCACGCGCAACGGCTGTGGCATCCTTTCCATCGGCGAGGCGGCACCACAGGAAGAAGCCGCCGCGCGGCATCAGCCAGGGCTCGATGCCCAGTGCCCCAAGCTTTCGCGCGACGTCACGACGCGTCCGCGTGAGCTTTTGCCTGAGCTCGTCCATGTGCTTGCGATAGCTGCCGCCGGCCAGCACTCTTGCGATGATGTCGGTCGCCACCGGGCTCGGGCCGCCAAAGCTGGTCGCAACCTGGAGGTCGACGAGATGCTCGATCCAGTCAGCCCGCGCGGCGATGTAGCCGCAGCGCACCGAGGCCGACAGCGTCTTGGAGAAGCTGCCGATCCGGATCACCCGGTTCAAGCCATCCAGCGCGGCAAGGCGCGGCGATCGCTCCGGCTCGAAGTCGCCAAAGATGTCGTCTTCGATAATGGTGAGGTCGTGCGCGGCCGCCGCGGTCAAAAGCCGATGTGCGGTCTGCAGCGAAAGTGTCGCGCCGGTCGGATTATGCAGCGCTGAATTGGTGATGTAGAGCCGTGGCCGTTCGCTGCCAAGGATCTGCTCGAAGCGCGCGACGTCGGGGCCCAATGGCGTGTAGGGCACGCTGACGATCTTCGCCTGATGCGCGCGCAGCAGCGCACGGAAATTGAAGTAGCAGGGATCGTCGACCAGCACGGTGTCGCCGGGGCGGAGCAGGAAGCGGCAGATCAGGTCGGTTGCCTGCGTGCCCGAGCCCGTGAGCATCAGCTGGCTGAGCGAGGCCTCGATCTCGTCTTCGGCGAGGCGGGCGAGCAGCAGCCGGCGCAGCGCAAGCAAGCCGGATGTCGAGCCGTAATTGGTCAGCACGCTCGCGTCGGTGCGGGCAATCGCGCGGGCGGCGCGCCGCAGTGCCGCTTCCGGCATCCACTCCGGCGGCAGCCAGCCGCAGCCGGGTTTTGGCACGGCGGCGTCGGTGTCGAGCGATTGCCGGGAGACCCAGAACGGATCGACCGCCCGATCGCGGCGCGGCTCGACCTCGGTCAATGCGAGTGGCGGCGTGACCGTCGGCGACACATAGAAGCCCGAGCCGCGGCGCGCGCGGATCAGGCTTTCGCCGCCGAGACGATCATAGGCTTCCACCACCGTGGACGGCGCAACACCCATCGTCGCGGCAAGGCTGCGGATCGACGGCAGCCGGTCGCCGGCGCTGAGTGCGCGTCCGGCGATCTTGGCGCGGATCGCGCTCATCACGTCGACGGTCCGCGTGCCGCCGCGACCCTTCATGCGGGCTTCGATGCTCAAGGTGTACTGCCTTCCACACCAATACAGTTTGGCGAGATTGTACTGGATTGTGACTGGTCTCGCCACTGCCGAAGGCCGATGATGGCAACTCAAGACAGCGGGACGGACATGCAATCTGCGGGCAGCGGCTGGGGCAACGGGCTTCTCGGCGTCATCATCTTCAGCGGCTCGCTGCCGGCGACGCGCGTCGCGGTCGGCGGCTTCTCGGCGCTGTTCCTGACGTCGGCGCGCGCGATCATCGCGGCGCTGATCGGTGCGGCCGTGCTCGGCCTGCTGCGCCAGACGTGGCCGGAGCGCAGGGATCTCGCCTCGCTCGTCATCGTCTCCATCGGCGTCGTGGTCGGCTTCCCCCTGCTGACGGCGCTGGCGCTGCAGCACATCACCTCGGCGCATTCGATCGTCTTCATCGGCTTGTTGCCGCTGTCGACCGCGATCTTCGCCGTGCTGCGCGGCGGCGAGCGGCCGCAGCCGCTGTTCTGGCTGTTCGCGATTCTCGGCAGCGCCACGGTGGCGGGCTTCGCCCTCTCGAATGGCGGCACCGCATCGGTCGCCGGAGATCTCCTGATGGTGGCCGCGATCGTGCTGTGCGGGCTCGGCTATGCCGAGGGTGCCGCGCTGTCGCGCCGGATCGGCGGCTGGCAGGTGATCTCCTGGGCATTGCTGCTGGCGCTGCCGCTGATGCTGCCCGTCATGATCTGGACCTGGCCACAGGCATGGAGCGGCGTCAGCCTGCCGGCCTGGATCGGGCTCGCTTACGTCTCGATCTTCAGCATGTTCGTCGGCTTCATCTTCTGGTATCGCGGGCTCGCGATCGGCGGCATCGCGCGCATCGGCCAGTTGCAACAGCTGCAGCCCTTCTTCGGTCTCGCGCTGGCCGGCTTCCTGCTGCACGAGCCGGTCGCATGGAGCATGATCGCCGCGACCGCGCTCGTGGTCGTCTGCGTGTTCTTCGCACGGCGATATGCGTGAGGCCTTCGCGCCTCACTCTTGTGCCATCACCGTTCGCGTCTGCGTGTTTCTGGCAAACTTCTTCAGCGGCATCGGCTTGCCGAACAGATAGCCCTGCACCATGTCGAAACCGAGCTCGTTGACCGCCATCAGGTCGCCGCGGCTCTCGACACCCTCGGCGACGGCGCGCGCGCCATAGCCCTGCGCGAGCTCGACGATGTGGCGGCACACCGTTCGCTTCAGGCGGTCGTTGCCGCAGCCGGTGACGAATTGCCGGTCGGCCTTCAGCTTGATGAAGGGGATCCTGTCCCGCCCCATCAGCGCCGGCCAGTTGGCGCCGAGATTGTCGATCGACAGACCGATATTGTGGAAGCGCATCTCGCGCGCGATCTCGGTGAGGAAGGCGAGATCGTCGAGCGCCTCCGCGCTGGCGATCTCGATCGTCAGCCCGCCGAAGGCCGGATGCGTCGGCACCCGGCGGCAGAGGTCGCGCACCGCCTGCGGCTCTTTCAGATAAGGCGCGGGCAGATTGATCGAGAGATCGACCGCGCTCTGCCGCTCCAGAAGATAGTGCCAGTCCTGCAGCGCGCGCTCGATCACGAACTCCGACAGGTCGCGGAAATGCGGATCGTCCTCCTCCGGGATGAAATAGGCCGGCGGCACCACGCCCCAGGTCGGATGCCGCATCCGCACCAGCGCCTCGGCGCCGCAGCGGACCAGCGAGCGCGCGTCGATTTTCGACTGGTACCAGAGCTCGAGCCAGCCCGCATGCAGGGCCTCGCCGACATGCACGGCCGGGCTCGGCGCCGGCTCCTCCGGCAGCAGCATCGCGACGCGCTCGCGCAACGTCTCCGCGGCAAAGGGCGTGGTGAGCGGCGGCAGCATCGCAAGCCCGTATTCCTCGCCGACCTGCTGCACGGCCTTCACGATGATCGACTCGCGGGCGCCGACGGTCAAAACCTTGCCGTCGAAGGCCTCGCGCACCAGGGTCTCCAGGAATTGGCCGGGCTCGATGCCGTCGGCGGCGATGCCGAGCAGGATCAGGTCCGGCAGGTCGGTGGCGAGCATGGTCTGCAGCTCGCTTGCGCTGCTGCATTCGCTCGTGACGAAGCCGAGGTCCTCGAGCACTTCGCTCATGAAGGCGCGCAGATGGCGCTTGCTGTCGGCCACGCATGCGCGCGGCATCATCTTCCGCCGTCCGAAGGTCTTCAGCCTTCGTCCGGCGAGCTCACTGATCCTGTCGTCCATCTCAAACCACTCCCGTTCCGCGGCCGGTGTTAGCGACGGGAGCAGTTTCAAATAAGGAGGGCTTCAGCCGATTGTTGAATTATCTGGGTAACGTTAAAGCCCCCATCATTCCTAAAATTGTTCGGACCTCTTTCGGGAAGTGTTTACGTCTGTCCGTGCGTTGCGCTCGTGCGTGCGACAATCATGCAGGATTTTCCCGGTGCTCTGTTCGGTGGCGCGTGGGGCCGTGTCCTGTAATTGGACGAAGCTGCGCGTGCTTCGCCCAATTGAATAATGGACGCCTCAATTGGCTGCCGCTTTGTCGTGTTCGGCGATGCCGACCGCCTTGTAGTCATAGGTCGGATAGAACTCGGTGCGGTACGGACCCCACGCGGTGTCCTCGATGATGCGGTTGACCTCGCGCAGCCGCGAGGCCGGCAGCCGCAGCGTGATCACCTGGCCTACGCCCATCATCACGTACCAGCTCACGACCTCTACGCCCGCCGGTGGAAAGGCTTTGCGGAAGCCTTGCTTGTCGAGTTGCGCATTCAGCTCACTGAGCGGGCGCGACTGGTCGTGCTTGAAGAAGACGGTGAGCAGAACGGCATTGTCGGCCGTCGGCGCGGCGTTGCCCGGGGGCGGTGCCGTCTGCGCCATCGTCGTTGACGCGAGCGCGCATGCACCAGCCAGCCACATCATGAGGGTCAACGTCAGTCGGATCGATCTCATCGCGAATGTCCTTCCATCGCAGCATGCGATGCGGCGCAGGATAGAAGCGATACACTCCGTCCACGAATTCATTTTCGCGCGATGCGCGCATCTTTGCCCGTCGCGCGTGACGGTTATGCGACAACTCGCGCAGGCGCCGAGCCGACAAGTGTGAAGCAGCTCACATGCGTATTGCGACAGCTGCGCTATTGGTTCCATCAGCCGGTGGTGGGCTGTCAAGGATTGCAGCTATGACGACGCGGCGGTTGATCTATTGGTGGTTCAGATTCGTGATGTCAGGGCGATTTCTCGATCGCTTCCTGTGCCTGCCGCACGCGCCCGAATAGCCTAGAGGGAATGCCGGGGAACTAGGTCGCCCCGATCAATTTGCGAAATGCCGCCGCGCCGTCCTGCATGGCGTCGCGGCCCTTCCAGGCCAGATAGCTCAGCTTGCCGCCCAGCGTATCCTGGCTGCGTAGCCGGCGCGATCCCAGGATGTGACCGACATTGGCGGGGAAGCGGCTGACCTCGGCCGACACCAGCGCCGCGATCGCGTCCATCAATTGCTGCAGCCGGACGCCCCATTCGCTCTGTTCGATGCCGTCGATGCGAAGCTTGAGCGAATGCTCGGCGTCGTAGATTTCGGTGAGCAGATCGCGTGCGACGAGGAAACGGTTGTGGCGGAGTGCGATCCGCAGGGCGAGGCGCTTGTCGTCGAGCCGGTCGAGCACCATGGGGACGACGCAAGCATAGGGCGCCGCGGCAACCTCGGCTGCGCTCTTGCTCGCGGCCGCCCTGGTCGCAAGGTATGTGAGTTGCCAGAATGTCTTCAGGCGCCTCGCCACCAGCGCCAGCGCAAAGGGCAGCGCATCGGGATTGGCCTTCTTGAACGCGTCGAGCTGCGCAGTGATCTGGGCGACCTGGCCGTCGTCGAATTTGGTGATGGTCTCGGGCAGCTTCTCGTTGAACTTCGCCAATGCGTCGCCGGCGCGCAGCACTTGCTGCATCTTCTTCACGTCGTCGAAGGCAGTGCGCGAAGCGGTGTATTGCGCGAGCTTGCCGCGCGCGAACTCGGTGCTCTCGGCTGAGGCGAGCGTGTTCTCGAGCACCTTGACGACCTTGCCCTGGAAGGTCGTCGCGATCTTCTGCACTTCCTTGGGATTGTTGGCGGTGACCTGGTCGTTGATCGCCTTGACGTAGTCGCGCGCCATGGTCGGCAGCAGGTCGCGGCAGATCCACTCCCAGATCGGGGTGAGCGTGTTGCGCGAGATCCGTCCCGCATTGGCGTGCTCGGGCGCACCGTCGATCAGCAGCAGTTCGAGCGGCGCGAAGAAATAGCGCGAAGGATTGGTGGCGCGCGCCTGGGTCGATCCGTCCTTGCGGAATTCGGCGCGCAGCTTCGCCTGGATCTCGGTCGAGCCCGGCATGTCGATGCCGCACAGTTCGAGCCGTTCGAGTTCGCTCAGCAGACAGCTGCGCGACAACGGCGTCAGCTTCTGCAGGAACTCCGAAAGCTGGTCGATCTCGTCCATGGCACGCAATCTCTCGCAACGATTCCAGCAGGCCGACCGGCCCAATGCATGGAGGCATTTGCGCGCTCTCAATTGTGACAAAGAGAAGCAGGCCGCCGTTAATTTATCCGTAAAATCCGGGGGCGCCGCGGGCGAGCCGGGTCACGATCGTTAAGACGGCTTCGGGCGGTATGCCTATGTTTTAGGCAGATTTATCAACCCTGACATAGTCAACGATGGGTCAATGCGAGCATAAATTGTGCCGCCGTCGTCATTTCAGCACAGAACTGACAAAATCACCGTAGTCTTACGGAGCAGAAAGTTAACCACAGATCGCCCCGGGTTCCGCTAAACGGGTCACATGGGGTCACAGAACGATACGGTTGCTGATTCGCGGCCGTCGGAATGGTTCGAAAGCAGCACTGCTCCGGCCGAAGAGGCTGATTTCGTTCGCCTGAACGCTGCCCGTGCCAAGGCGGCCGATGAGATGGCCGCGGCCATCGCCCGCGAACTCAACGGCCCCCTGACTGCACTCCTGCTCTACATGGGCGAGATCAAGCACCACAGCGACCAGCTCGCGCCGGTCTCGGCCGATCGCGCCTATTTGCAGCAGGTGGTGGAGAATGCATTGGCGCAGACCGAGCGCGTCTGCGGCGTGGTCAAGCAGCTCGCCGGCCCCCACAAGGGCGCGTTGCCCGCGCCGTCCACGACCGAGGATGCCGAGTTGAAGGCCGGCCGCGTGCTGCCGGCGCCGCGCGAGACCGGCTCCGAACTGTCGAGCCTGTCGGGCAAGCGGCTGACCAAGCGTGAGCGCGAAGTGCTGCGGCTGATCAGCGAGGGTTTTTCGAACAAGCAGGGGGCGCTGCGCATGCAGATCAGCCCGCGCACCTTCGAGAGCCATCGGGCCGAGGCGATGCGCAAGCTCGGCGCACGCAACACCGCGGACCTCGTCCGCGCCGCGCTGCTGCATTCGATCGATTGAAGCCGTGATCTTGCGCTGCCGTGGCGGCAGCGCGGTCCGTGCCTAGAAGTAATCTTCGGCGAAGGGGCGCACGCGCGAATTGGGCCGCAGCGCCTTCGGCTCTTCCTTCGGCGCATTCGGGATGATGGTGATGGTCCAGCGCGGCGGGATCGTCGAATCCTGCTCCAGCACCGAGCGGACAAAACCCGTCACCGTGGACTCGCCCGCCTTCACCGTAGCCATCCGGCCGTTGAACTGTGCGATGCGGAAGCGACGGACCTCTTTCTGGTCCGCAGTCTCATAGGTGAACATGGAAACCCTCCTGGTTTCCGGCGACTATCGCCACCTATGATTAGTCATCTGTGAAAATTGCAAACCGTATAAGTACGGCGGGGTGCAGGCGGGTCAGCCCTGCGGCTCCTGCGCCTTCGCGGCGGCGAAGGCCACATCCATCCGCTCAAGCAGATCGCTGAATTCGGCGTCGTCGATTGTGTCCGCGGTGCTCTCGAGCCGCAACGCCAGCGCCGCGAGCCGAAGATAGCCGAACGTCCTGGCCGTGCTCTTCAGCGAATGGGCCTCGCGCGCGATCCGGCCGCGATGCTGGCCAAGCGGGAGTGCATGAAACAGCTCGAGCCGCGCACGCGTCTCGCTCCAGAACACCGCGCGCACTTCACTGGCGCCGTCCTCGCCGATCTCGCGTACCAGCACGTCGAACGCGCCAGGCTCGCGCAGCGGTTCAGGCTCGCGCAGCGGTTCAAGCTCGCGCAGGGGGGCGGTGTCGTGCGCGCCCTGCGTGGGCGCGAAAGCGGCGTCGAACATGGTGTCCCGGTCCCCGTGATGCGCGTCGGGTGCGACGCGTCCGGGAGATCTACGCCATTCCGATTTCGGTTCTGGTCACGAGATATGCGGTGTTTGCAGGCGGGGTTAAGCACTTGCTTTACCATGTGCCGCGCCCGTCAGGGCCCGAGCAGCCGGTCGTATTGGGCCTTGACCGTGGCGTAGCATTCACACGCGGTCTGGCGCAGCCCGTCCAGATTGAGAATCTGGATGTGTCCGCGGCTGTAGTGGATGAAATTGGCCTGCTGCAAGGTATTGGCGACCAGCGACACGCTGTTGCGCCGCGCCCCGATCATCTGCGCCATGGCCTCCTGGGTCAGCAGCAACCGGAAGTCGCCGGACAGATCATGGGTGTGCAGAAGGCAGCGCGACAGCCGCGACTCCACCGGATGCGCCGCGTTGCAGCCCGCAGTCTGCTGCACCTGCGCGTAGACAGCGAGACCGTGGCGCGTCAGCAACGTCCGCAGGGTGGGACTCTGTTCGGCCGCGATGCGCAGCCGGTCGAGGTCGATCACCGAGCCGACGCCCGGAACCAGCACGATCGCCGTGTTCAGCGCGCAGGCATCGCCCATGGTCGAGAGTGTCCCGAGCAGGCTGTCGCGGCCGATCATGGCCACCTGCACATGCTCGCCCTTGGCAAGTTTCACGACCAGCGAGATCACGCCACGGTGCGGGAAATAGGCGCGCTTGAGCGTTTCGCCGGCTTCCACCAGCACGGCGTCATGCGGCAGATCGACCGTGCGCAGATGTGCACGGATCAGTTCATAATCGTCTGCCGACAGTGCCGACAGGAAACCGTTGGACGGGCGTACCATCGTCTCCAAATCTGCCTCCTGTCTCATCCGCCGGTGAAACGCCCGCCACCGAATCCGCCGTCCCCTGCACGGTAAGTTCCATCATGTTCACGACGGGATATATTGGCAATTGGTGCATTGTTCACAGCTGTGCCCCAATCGGCTGATACCGCTTGGTGTGCACACCGGCATGCAGCCGAAGATGGTAGCGCTCACATCATCGAGGCCTCGCCAGCAGACGCACGTCGTGGGCCTTCATCACGGCATAGCAATCGCATGAGGTCGCCTCCAGCGCCCGCTGATCGGTGATCACGATCTGGCCGCGGCTGTAGCGAATGATGCCGGCGCGCTGCAGCGCGTGAGCGACCAGTGAAATGGCATTGCGCCGGACGCCCATCATCTGAGCCAGCGTCTCCTGCGTCAGCGGCAGCGTTTCGCTGTCGGACAGATCCTGGGCCCGCAGCAACCAGCGCGCCAGTCGCGCCTCGACCGGGTGCAGCGTATTGCAGAGCAGGGATTGCTGTGCACGCGCGAGCAGCGCCTGCTCATGCCGGATCATCAGGCTGCGGAACGGCGCGCTGGTCGCTGCGATGGTTCGAAAGGCCGCAATTTCAAGCATGGACGCGGTCCCGGGAAAGAGCACGACGGCGTCTGACGCTGCGATCCCGTCGGCGAGTGCCGCACCGCCGCCGACGACGCTGTCGCGGCCGAGCATCGCCACCTCGATCGTCTGCCCTTCGGAGAGACCCACGGTGATTGAAACGGTTCCATCGTGCGGAAAGTAGACGTGTCGCAGCACCGCGCCTGCTTCACCCAAGACAGTCTCTCTGACCAATTCAATCGTGATGAGATGCGGGCGCAACAGATCCATGTCCGCAGCATCGAGCATTTGCAGCAATCGGTTCGGCGGTGGTCCGCTCGCGATCATGCAGAATCATCCAGCGCGTTCGATGAGACGTCTGGGTCGCGCATTCGACACCTGGTTGCGTGTCAAAATAAACTATCTTACTGGTTGTGTCACTGCCGATATACCCGTTGGGGGGCAGGCAGCTTGTCGCATTTGCAGCCGAAATGAGAACTGCGCGCTGATTCGTGCACGCACCCGGCGAGTCCGTCTTGCGTCATCAACCGGGAAGGAGTGGCAAGGGGGCGTTCATGAGCCGAAAACGGGCCATCGACGGCAGACGTCGCATCCGCACGTCCGTCGATCGTCCGCCGGTCTGCGCCACCTTTCTCCTTCGTCGATGCATTTCAGCCGTCGGCAATTTCCTCGCGCCATCGCGTGGTCTGGCCGCGGATCTCGCGTCGATCCCGTTCGCGTGCTGCACAAGGCCGGCGCCGCGTGCTGCCTGCGCAAGCCGTTCACGCCGGATGCGCTGCTGGACGCCATCAAGGACTGTCTTGCCGAGTCTCGCGCCGCTGCTGCGCGGCTGAGTTAGCGCGTTATTGTCCGTGACGCGCACGAGGTAAGAGTCCGTTTACCGCGAGCGCAGTCCTTGCGGATTTCAGCACGGCATCGAGAGACGGTCGCATGCGCGATTCCGATCGCGCGTGATTTGAGTCAATTCGCGCAAGCCGTGCATATCTCCCGATTCCGCCGGGATTTTTTTGCGCACGTCGCGACGCCGTTATCGGCGCGTTTACTTGTTGCGTTTCAGGCCCGATGCCGCGTGCGGGATTTGCTGAAAATCGCAGCCTCGCGCGGTCGAACGGCAAACTTCGCTTCAATATCCGTATTAGCACGGAGGATGAAATTAACGGGACCGTGAAATGGGTTGTCTAACGATTTAAGAGCGGACTTCCGCCGATTCCAAGCGCGGCGCAGGCGTCGAGGTCCAGCTCAGTCAAGGCGTAGCTCATGGATGATCTGTTGCGGGAGTTTCTGACGGAGACCAGCGAGAGCCTGGACACCGTCGACAATCAGCTGGTGAAGTTCGAGCAGGAGCCGAACAACGCCAAGATCCTCGATAACATCTTCCGCCTGGTCCATACCATCAAGGGTACGTGCGGCTTCCTCGGACTGCCGCGGCTCGAAGCGCTGGCACATGCCGGCGAGACGCTGATGAGCAAATTCCGCGACGGCATGCCGGTGACCGGACAGGCCGTGACGCTGATCCTGTCCTCGATCGACCGCATCAAGGAGATCCTCGCAGGCCTCGAGGCAACCGAAGCCGAGCCCGAGGGCAACGACCGCGATCTCATCGACAAGCTGGAAGCGATGGTCGAGCAGGGCATGGCCGCGATGGCCGCCGGCGCCGCTGCGCCTGTCGCTGAAGCCCCGCCGCTGGTGCCGGAGGCGCCCGTTGCGGCTGCGCCCGCTCCCGCAAAGGAGATGACCACGGGCACGCTGATCGACCAGACCCTGGAACGTCCGCTGCGTCCCGGCGAAGTCTCGCTCGACGATCTCGAGCGTGCCTTCCGCGAGACCGCGATCGAAGCGCCCGCGCCTGTTGCAAAGGCCGAACCCGTTGCCGAGGCTCCGGCACCTGTTGCCAAAGACGCCAAGGTGCCCAGGGAAAAAGCGGCCAAGAAGTCGGCCGCCGACGAGACGGGCGCCGAAGGCGACCGCGTCGCCAACCAGTCGATCCGCGTCAACGTGGATACGCTGGAGCACCTGATGACCATGGTCTCCGAGCTGGTGCTGACCCGCAACCAGCTGCTGGAGATCTCCCGCCGCAACGAGGACACCGAGTTCAAGGTGCCGTTGCAGCGCCTCTCCAACGTCACCGCCGAGCTGCAGGAGGGCGTCATGAAGACGCGCATGCAGCCGATCGGCAATGCCTGGCAGAAGCTGCCCCGCATCGTCCGCGATCTCTCGTCCGAACTCGGCAAGCAGATCGACCTGGAGATGCACGGCGCCGACACCGAGCTCGACCGCCAGGTGCTCGATTTGATCAAGGATCCGCTCACCCACATGGTGCGCAACTCCGCCGATCATGGCCTGGAGACCCCCGCCGAGCGCCTCGCCTCCGGCAAGGGCGAGCAGGGCACCATTCGTCTGTCCGCCTATCACGAGGGCGGCCACATCATCATCTGCATCGCCGACAACGGCCGCGGCCTCAACACCGAGAAGATCAAGGCCAAGGCGCTCTCCTCAGGTCTCGTCACCGAGGCTGAGCTGGAGAAGATGTCGGAAGCCCAGATCCACAAGTTCATCTTCGCGCCCGGCTTCTCCACCGCGGCCGCCATCACCTCGGTCTCCGGCCGTGGCGTCGGCATGGACGTGGTCCGCACCAATATCGACCAGATCGGCGGCACCATCGACATCAAGTCGGTCGCAGGCGAAGGCTCCTCCGTCACCATCAAGATCCCGCTGACTTTGGCCATCGTCTCGGCGCTGATCGTGGAAGCCGCCGGCGATCGCTTTGCGATCCCGCAGCTCTCGGTGGTCGAGCTGGTGCGTGCCCGCGCCAACTCGGAGCACCGCATCGAGCGCATCAAGGACACCGCGGTCCTGCGCCTGCGCAACAAGCTCTTGCCGCTGATCCATCTGAAGAAGCTGCTCAAGATCGACGACGGCGCGGCTTCCGATCCCGAGAACGGCTTTATCGTGGTGACGCAGGTCGGCAGCCAGACGTTTGGCATCGTCGTCGATGGCGTGTTCCACACCGAAGAAATCGTGGTCAAGCCGATGTCGACAAAACTGCGTCACATCGACATGTTCTCCGGCAACACCATCCTGGGCGATGGCGCTGTGATCATGATCATCGACCCCAACGGCATTGCCAAGGCGCTCGGCGCCGCCGGCTCCTCGGCCCATGACATGGCCGACGACAATGGCGCGCACCACATCGGCTCGGGCGAGCAGACCACCTCGCTGCTGGTGTTCCGCGCCGGCTCCAGCCAGCCCAAGGCGGTCCCGCTCGGGCTCGTCACCCGCCTCGAAGAGCTCCCCGCCGACAAGATCGAGTTCAGTAACGGCCGCTACATGGTGCAGTACCGCGAGCAGCTGATGCCGCTGGTGGCCATGGACGGCGTCACCATCGCCAGCCAGGGCGCGCAGCCGATCCTGGTGTTCGCCGATGACGGCCGCTCCATGGGTCTCGTCGTCGACGAGATCATCGACATCGTCGAAGAGCGGCTCAACATCGAGGTCGGCGGCTCGGCTAGCGGCATTCTCGGCTCGGCCGTGATCAAGGGCCAGGCCACCGAGGTGATCGACGTCGGCCACTTCCTGCCGATGGCGTTCTCCGACTGGTTCACCCGCAAGGAGATGAAGCCGTCGATGCACTCGCAGTCGGTGCTGCTGGTCGACGACTCCGCATTCTTCCGCAACATGCTGGCGCCGGTGCTGAAAGCGGCCGGCTACCGCGTCCGCACCGCGCCGACCGCGCAGGAGGGCCTCGCCGCGCTCCGTGCCCAGACCTTCGACGTGGTCCTGACCGACATCGAGATGCCCGACATGAACGGGTTCGAGTTTGCCGAGACCATCCGCTCCGACAGCAATCTGGGCGCGATGCCGATCATCGGCCTCTCCGCCCTGGTGTCGCCGGCCGCGATCGAGCGCGGCCGTCAGGCCGGCTTCCACGACTATGTCGCCAAGTTCGACCGTCCCGGTCTGATCGCGGCGCTGAAGGAACAGACCGCGGGTGCCGCCGGCGCCTCCGAGCTGAACCGGGCAGCGGCGTAACGACAGGGATCAGGAGATATCGATATGACCAAGAAGACCCAGTCCGGCGAAGGCGCCATGGTCGAGTACGTCACCGCGATGATCGGTGGCCAGCTGTTCGGCCTGCCGATCTCCCGCGTCCAGGACGTGTTCATGCCCGAGCGCGTCACCCGCGTTCCCTTGTCCTCGCGCGAGATCGCGGGCGTGCTGAACCTGCGCGGCCGCATCGTCACCGTGGTCGACATGCGCGCCCGCCTCGGCCTGCCCAAGCCCGAGGACGGCAAGACCCCAATGGCTGTCGGCGTCGACCTGCGCGGTGAATCCTATGGCCTCCTGATCGACCAGATCGGCGAGGTGCTGCGCCTGTCCGAGAACGGCATGGAAGAGAACCCGGTCAATCTCGACCCCCGCATGGCCAAGCTCGCCGGCGGCGTCCACCGTCTCGACGGCCAGCTCATGGTCGTCCTCGATGTCGATCGCGTCCTCGAGCTCAAGACCGACGTGCAAATGGCTGCCTGAACTTTCACAAAAGACATTTTAGCCGGAGATCCAAGATGAAGACCTGTTTGGTGGTTGACGATTCCAGCATCGTTCGCAAGGTCGCCCGTCGCATCGTCGAAGCGCTGGGCTTTCAAGTCATTGAAGCGGAAGACGGTGTCGAGGCGCTGGTTCATTGCAAGAAGGCGATGCCGGAAGCCATCCTGCTCGACTGGAACATGCCTGTCATGGACGGCTTCCAGTTCCTGGGAACGCTGCGCCGCATGCCCGGCGGCGATGAGCCCAAGGTCGTGTTCTGCACCACCGAGAACGGCATCGACCACATCACCAAGGCGATGGGCGGCGGCGCCAACGAGTACATCATGAAGCCGTTCGACAAGGAAATCGTGCTGGCGAAGTTCCAGGAAGTCGGGCTGGTCGCGCGCGAAGAAGAGACGGCTGCCTGAAAATACACCTGTTCGTAGCGTCAAGAGGTATCCTGTGAACGCGCCCGATTACGAGTATCTGCGTAAGTTGCTGAAAGAGCGCTCCGGTCTCGACCTGTCCGCCGACAAGCAATATCTGATCGAAAGCCGCCTGCTGCCGCTGGCGCGCAAGGCCGGGCTCTCCGGCATTCCCGAGCTCGTGCAGAAGCTGCAGGGCGGCTCGAGCGCGCTGATGACCAACGTGGTCGAAGCCATGACCACGAACGAAACCTTCTTCTTCCGCGACAAGGTGCCGTTCGACCATTTCCGCGACACCATCATGCCTGAGGTCCTCAAGGCCCGTGCCGGCCGCCGCAGCGTGCGGATCTGGTGCGCCGCCGGCTCGACCGGACAGGAGCCTTATTCGCTGGCGATGACCCTGAAGGAGATGAGCGCGGCACTGACCGGATGGCGTGTCGAGATCATTGCGACCGACCTCTCGCAGGAAGTGCTCGAGAAGGCCAAGGCCGGCGTCTACAGCCAGTTCGAAGTGCAGCGCGGCCTGCCGATCCAGATGCTGATGAAATATTTCAAGCAGACCGGCGAAACCTGGCAGGTCAATCCCGAGCTGCGCGCGATGATCCAGCACCGGCAGCTCAATCTGCTGCAGGATTTCTCCAACCTCGGCACGTTCGACGTCATCTTCTGCCGCAACGTGCTGATCTATTTCGACCAGGAAACCAAGATCAACATCTTCAACCGCCTGGCCCGCCAGATCGAGCCCGACGGCTTCCTGGTGCTCGGCGCTGCGGAAACCGTGGTCGGACTGACCGATACGTTCAAGCCGCTTGCCGATCGCCGCGGCCTCTACAGGCCGAACGATCCGCGTGCGGCAGCGGCGCCGGTCGGTGCCGGGGCGCCGCGCATGGCGGCGATGGCAGGACGATAAGAATGGCCGAGGAAGGCAAGGGCGCAGAGCGCGTCACGTTCAGTCGAGGTTATGATGTCTGCATCATGGCCATCGACGGCACGTGGCGACGCGACTGCACCCTCAATGCGATTTCCGACACCGATGCCATCCTCACGGTGGAGGGCTCGATCCAGGGGTTGAACCTCAAGGAGTTCTTCCTGCTGCTGTCGTCCACCGGCCTTGCCTATCGCCGCTGCGAGCTGGTGCGCGTCAACGGCGCCGAGATGGACATCCAGTTCCTGCGCGGCAAGAACCGCAAGAAGCGCGGCGCGGCCAGCCATGATGCGGTGGCGTGATCGCCACGCGCCATGTGCCGCCCTTTGCCGACGCGTTGCTTCACATTTTCTGAAAACATCCGAACGAATTGGCAGAGGCGGCTTTACGTCGCCTAAGCGCGTGCCGTGTATCAACTGACGGTCGCAATTTCAGGGTCCGGCCATGCCAAGAAGCTCTCTCTCCCCCATCCCCTCAAACCTGCCCGACGTCGCCGAGCGGCGCGCGCTTCAGCTCCTGGTGGTCGATGACGACGCCACGCAGCGCAGCCTGATCACGGTCGCCGCCAAGCAGGCCGGCCACGAAGTCGCCGTTGCGCCGTCGGTTGCGGAGGCCATCGAGAAGCTGCGCGCCGCGCGCTTCGACTGCGTGACGCTCGATCTCGTGCTGGAGGATGGCGACGGCATCGACGTGCTGCGCGAGATGGCGGCGGCGAAGTTCACGGGCTCCGTGATCGTCATCAGCGGCATGGACGGCAAGCGCCGCAGCGCCGCTCGCAGCTTCGCCCGCTCCGTCGGGATCGAGCTTCAGAGCCTGCCGAAGCCGCTGGACCTCGCGGCGCTGCGCATCAGCCTCGCCAATCTCGGCAAGACGGCAATGGGGCTGCCGACCATACACACCTGGGGTGGCGTCGCCACCGACGCGATCGTGGAGCGGCACCGCGCCTGAGGCGCGGAACTGCCATGCAATCGGCTGCGGCAAATCAGCCGCGCCGATTGCGGCCTACGCGGGATTGCCGGATTCCGACAGATTCTGCAGGGCGTTGCCGAGCTCCGCCCGGCAGGCATTGAGGGCGGCGCCCACCGTTGCGTAACGGGGCGTCACGTCGTCGAGCACGACAATCTCGGTGGAACCCGAGATAGCGCTATCGTCTTCAGGCTCCATCGCAGCGTCGATCAGACGCACGCTGATCTCGATGCGCGCGATCAGGGAGCGAAGCTCGGCCGCGATCAACTGACGGCTGTCGGTTTCAGCCATCGCGGCGAGCGGGGGTGTGCCTGCGTAATTTAGCATGGATATTCTCCGTCCCCCGCAATAAGGCACCTCGGCGCTACTTGTGCGTTAAGTTCATGTCCCGTACAAATGCGGGTGGGCCGAATCCGCGCCAAAAGCCATAGCGTTAGGCGCGGACGCGAGTCCTTGAATGCCGACGTGGCTTGGCGAATGGACATGGCACATGGTCGAACAAACCTCCCGTGGTGAGATCTTCGTGGTCGATGACGACCCGGCTGTTCGCGACACCCTGTCGATGGTGTTGAAGGCGGCGGGTTATGAGGTGATCTGCTTCGCGGACGGCGCGGCACTGCTCTCGGTCGCGCGAAGCCGCACGCCGGCTGCGGTCCTGCTCGACGTGCACATTCCCGGAAAGTCGGGCCTCGACATCCTCAAGGAGCTGCACGGCGAAGACTATCCCGCACCGATCTTCATGATCTCCGGCCAGGGCGACATCGCGATGGCGGTGGGGGCGATCAAGAGCGGCGCGCTCGACTTCATCGAGAAGCCGTTCCGCGGCAGCGAGATCGTCGGCCGGCTGGACGAAGCGATCGGCGCTTATGCACGCCGGCAGACAGAGAGTGTGTCGCCGAAATTCGGCTCGCTGCATTTCCCCGGGCGCGAGCCGCTGACCCGCCGCGAGCGCGAGGTGCTCGAGCAGTTCGCTGCCGGTGCCTCCAACAAGGAAGCCGGTCGCACCCTCGGCATCAGCCCACGCACCATCGAGGATCACCGCGCCAACATCATGAAGAAGCTCGGCGCCCGCAACGCCGCCGACCTGATCCGCATCGTGATGACCGCGGCCCAGCGCGCGTCGTAAGCGGCAAGCTCTTTCTCTCGTGCCCCGGACGCAGCGCGTCACGCAGTGATGCGCTGCCGAGCCGGGGCCCATCTCTCCTCATAATCGTAGCAAGTTTCTGGGTCCCGGCTCTGCGCAGCAGCGTTTCACGCTGCAGCGCGTCCGGGACACGAGACCGTCATCCCTGCAGCGCCTTGCGGATGATCCGCGCCAGGTCGGACTTGCGATAGGGTTTTGCCAGCAGCAGCACGCCTGAATCCAGCCGGCCGTGGTGGATGATCGCGTTCTCGGTATAGCCCGAGGTGTAGACCACCCTGAGGTCGGGGCGTGACTTCAACACCTCGTCGGCGAGCTGCCGTCCGTTCATCTTGCCGGGCATGATCACATCGGTGAACAGCAGGTCGAACGGCTTGCCGCTCGCGACGATGGTGAGCGCCTCCGCGGCATTGGCGGCCTGCAGGGTGACGTAGCCGAGCGAATGCAGCTGGGCCAGCACGTAGTCGCGCACCAGCCGGTCGTCCTCGACCACGAGGATGGTCTCGTGTCCGCCCTCGATCGAGGCCGGCATCACGCCATCGGCGACGGCGGTCGGCGTCTTGCCCGGCGGCAGGTACATCTTGATCGTGGTGCCGTGGCCTTCCTCGCTGTAGATCTTGATGTGGCCCGCGGACTGCTTGATGAAGCCGTAGACCATGGAGAGCCCGAGCCCGGTGCCCTTGCCCGGACCCTTCGAGGTGAAGAAGGGGTCGAACACGCGCGCCAGCATGTTGGCTGGAATGCCGGTGCCGGTGTCGCTCACCGCGATCAGCACGTAGTGCCCCGGCCGGACGTCGTTGACGCTGGCATAGACCTCGTCGAGATAGGCGGCGCCCGTCTCCACGATCAGCTTGCCGCCGCCGGGCATGGCGTCGCGGGCGTTGAGCGCGAGGTTGAGGAGCGCCGTGGTGAGCTGGTTCGGGTCGACCACCGCGACGCAGCTCTCGTCCTCGAACACGGATTCGATCTGGATCTGCTCACCCAGTGTCGGCCGCAGCAGCTTTGCGGTGTCGATGATCAGTGAATTGATGTCGATCTCGCGCGGCTGCAGCGGCTGCTTGCGCGCGAAGGCGAGCAGATGCTGGGTCAGCTCGGCGCCGCGGCCGGCGGCCTCGTCGATCATCTTCGTGATCGCGGCAAGCCCCGGATCCTTGGCCACGGCCTCGGCGAGGATCTCGATCGTCCCGGTGATGACGGTGAGGATGTTGTTGAAATCATGCGCCACGCCGCCGGTGAGCTGGCCCACCGCCTCCATCTTCTCGGCGTGGCGGATGCGCTCCTCGGAGGCGATCTTGTCGGTGAGGTCGCGGTAGAACACGTTGAACAGGATGCCCTCGCGGCGCCGCAGCGCCGTAACGCTGAGCTCCGCCTTGAACTCCTTGCCGTCGCGGCGGCGGACCATGAGCTCGCGGCGGCGGTTGAGGGTCTGGCCGTCGGCCGACTCGAGGAAGCGGGCGAGGCCGTCCTTGACCCTGTCGCGCTCGCTCTCGGCGACGATCAGGTCGACCGCATTCCTGCCCAGCGCCTCGTCGCGCCGCCAGCCAAACAGCTCCTCGGCCCGCGAGCTCCAGTTCAGGATGGTGCTGCGATCGTCGGTCTGGACGAAGGCGTCGAGCGCGGTCTCGACGATGTTGCGCGCAAGCTGCTCGCTGTCGCGCAGGGATTCGGCGGCGCGCCTCGCCTCGGTCATGTCGCGCCCGACGAAGAAGAAGCGCTTGGCCTGGTCGGACCAGTTGCCGAGCCAGGACAGCCAGACCTCGTGCCCGTCCTTGTGAATGCAGCGCGTGTCGGCGAGCTTCGGATGTTCGCCGCGCCGGAGCGCGCGCATCTCCTCGCGGGATTGATCGAGATGGGCGGGGTGGATGAAATCGGCGCCGCTGCGGCCGATCATCTCCTCGGGCTTGTAGCCGAGCACGGCCTCGCTGCTGGGGCTGATCTGAACGAGATGGCCGCGCGAGTTCATGATCATGATCAGATCCTCGGAAGCGTCGAACAGTTGCCGCCGCTCCTCGATCTGCTGCCGCAGCGCGCGTTCAGTCCGCCGCGCATCGGTCAGAACGCGTGCCGCGCCGGACGCGCCGATGATCTCGCCCGCGGTGCCCCGGATCGGCGACAGGCTCACCGAAATCTCGACCGGAGTGCCGTCCCTGCGGATCCGGACGGTTTCGAAATGGTCGATCCGTTCACCCCGCGCGATCCGCGCGAGATAATCGCTGCGCTCATCGTTACGGTCGGTTGGAAGGATGATCGACGTCGATTGCCCAACGGCTTCCTCGGCCGAATAGCCGTAGAGGCGTTCGGCCGCCGCGTTCCACCCGATGATGGTGCCGTTGAGCGTCTGCATCACGATCGAATCGTCGGAGGATTCGACCGCCGCGCTGAACAGGCGCTCGCGCACGGCGAGCTGGTCGCGGGCCGCTTCAGTGCGCCGCCGCTCCTCGATCTCGTGCTCCAGCGCCGAGGTCTTGGCCTTGGTCTCCTCGACCATGTGGGCGAAGGCCCGCGCCAGCATGCCGGTCTCGCCGCCGGCGTCGATCGGAATCGTCGCCGGCTTGCCGCGCCCGATCGCCTCGACGGCCTTGGTGAGCCGTCCGATCGGCCGGGTCAGCGATCGCGCCAGCAGCAGGGCGAGCGCGGCCGCGACCAGCACCGCGATGATGCCGATCATCAGGCTCGTCTGCTCGATGATGACGGCGGGCGCCATGAACACGGCATAGGGGACCACGCGGATGATGCCGACCCATTGGCCCTCGGCCAGGATCGCCGGCGCAATCGCGGTGCCGCTCGGCTTGCCGTCGCTTTCGGGCACGACATGGGTTTCCCCTTGCGTCGATCCGGTGACGCCGGCGAAATAGGGGAAGTCGTCCTGCCAGCGCGTCGGTGTGCCCAGTTGCGAGCCGAACTCGCGGGTCCGGTCCGGGTGCACGATGTAGTCGCCGTTGCGCCCGACGACGTAAACCTGTTCACCCCGCCGGCCGGTGATCCTGATGCGGTCGAGCACCTGGCGCATGTCGACATTGATGACGACGATGCCGAACAGCCGGTGATCGGATCCGTACAGCGGCGCGGCGACGCGCAATGTCGGGACGTAAGGCAGCTGAATCGTGCCGTTGTCGACGTTCAGATCGACCGGAGAGACATAGATCTGGTCTTCGGCGAGCTTGATCGCGTCCTGGAAGAAGGAGCGATCGTCCTTGGTTTGCAGCGCTTCGTCGGGAACGATGCGGACCGTTCCGTTCGATCCCGAGCGGTCGACGCGCAGATATTCGGTGCCGTCGGCGCTGATGACGCGAAATTTTGCGTAGGTCGGGTTGGCTTCGACGTCGGCGACAAGGCGCGTCAGCAGCCGATCGCGCCAGGTCTTTTCGGTCAGATGATCAACCGGATCGATGCCGTTGTTGAAATGCGCATCGATCACGCCGCGCACGGCTGCATTGGCGCGGAACGTCACGATATCGGCATGCGCACCGTTGGTCTGGGCCTCGAGCTGTGAGGCGAGTAGCCCCGACTGGGTCTCGATGCGGTCGATCACGCGCGGCAGGAACGCCCGTTCCAGGCTGTAATGGCTCAGCCACCCGACCGCGGAGACCGCAACCGCGACCAGCAGAATCATCGCGATGGCCAGCCGGGTTGCGAGCGTCATGTCGGTCGTCGCCCGGCGTCAAGAATGGACCCGAATGTTTGATGCGACATCGATGGCCCCGTCATCGGCTGCCGGCGCCGGCATCGCGTTGCGGCAGGGATGATGGTGCCGATATCAGGCAACGGTCGACCGCGGCCAGCAGCGCGTCCGACCGGAACGGCTTCTGCAGGCTGGCGACGGCGCCGAGCTTGGTCGCCATCTTCAGGAAGTCCGGCTCGGCGTAGGCGTCCGGCGTGATCGAGCGGCCGGAAATGACGATGATGGGGATCTTCGGCTGCAGCGCCCGGACGTGGCGCATCGTTTCCAGCCCGTCCATACCGGGCATGAAGATGTCGAGGAACAGCAGGTCGAACTGGCTGCCCTCGAACAGGGCGAGCCCCTTGTGGCCGTCGCCGGCGACCGTCACCTGGTGACCGGCCCGCTCCAGGAGCAGCCGGATCGTCAATTGAACGGCCGGGTCGTCATCCACGATCAGGATGTTGGCCACGTCAAAAACCTCCGGGTCGGGCAGGGAGGTTCCCTGCGACCCAAATCAAAGCATCAAATGCGAAATTGTTGCGCGGATCGTGCCTGGCCTGCAAGCACTTCGCGGCTGTTGCGAAGTGTGGTCACCCGGCCATTAATTGGGTACGGATCATATGCATGTTTACGTGCAGATGACCACGGCGACAGCGCCTAGTCGGAGAGATATTCCGGATAGCGCTCGCGGATCCGATCCAGCTCGCTCAGCGTGCCTGAGAGATGTTTCCGCAGATGTTGCTGCGCAGCATCGGCATCTTTCGCCTCGATCGCGCGCGTGATCAGCTTGTGGTGGCGCACGATGTTCTGGGCCTTGCCGGGCGAGGGCAGGTGCAGCCGGCGCAGCCGGTCGATATGTCCGCTGCGGCTTCGCACCAGCATCCAGAGATCCTGCTTGCCGGCGGCGGCGTAGAGCTGGGCGTGGAAATCATTGTCGGCGATCATGAAGGCCTGGAAGTCGCCGGCCTTGGTGAATTGCTGTTGCAGCGTAATGGCGTGATCCAGGCGGATGATCAGCGTCGGATCAGGCTGCTCCGCGAGGAGCCGGACGATCTCCAGCTCCAGCGCCTGGCGCAGGAAATGCGCCTGTTGCGCGCGGTCGACGTCGATCTGGCTGACCACGGTCGCGTGCTGCGGAAACACGTCGACCAGGCCCTCTTCCTCGAGCCGCATCAACGCGTCGCGCACCGGCGTCGAGCTGACGCCGAATTGCCCGGCCAGCTCAGCCCGCGACAGCGGCGCGCCCGGCGGCAATTCGAGCGCAATGATTGCATTGCGCAGCCGCTCGAACACCTGCGGCGCGGCCTGCCGGGCTCGGTCGAGCCGGGCGGCCCCGCGCGGGGCTTGATGAGCTGATTCCATGGCGGGCTGCTCCGGCGGACTTGCCTTTGATGCACTAATGCATTAGTGCATCAGCTCGGCCGCGCGTCAATGCCGACCGGAGGAAACGAACAACAATGATCAAGCAATTCCAGTTTGGCTGCGCAGCCCTCGCCCTGATCGCCGCGGCAGTCCTGTCGGCTTCGCCCGCGCAGGCACAGCAGAAATCCGAGATCTCCCTGTCGCGGCAGCCCGGCATTTTCTACATGCCGAGCCACATCATGGAGAAGCAGAAGCTGATCGAGAAGCACGCAGGCTTGCTTGGCGTGCCCGGCGTCACCACCAAATGGGTCACCTTCTCGGGCGGCGGCGCGCAGACCGATGCGCTGCTCGCCGGCGGTGTCGATATCCTCAACACCGGCACCGGCAATCTCCTGTTGCTGTGGGATCGCACCCGCGGCGGCGTCAAGGGCATCGTCGCGACATCGGCGCAGCCGATGACACTGATCAGCCGCGACGCCAACATCAAGTCGATCAAGGATTTCGGCCCAAGCGACAAGATCGCGGTGCCGACCGTCAAGGTGTCGACGCAGGCCATCGTGCTGCAGATCGCGGCGGCAGAGGCCTTCGGCGCCGACCAATGGTCGAAGCTCGATGCCAACACGGTGCAGCTCGGTCATCCCGACGCCTATGCTGCGCTGTCGAACCCCAAGCACGAGGTGCATACGCACTTCTCGATCCCGCCCTTCACCTTCCTGGAGCTGAAGAACGTGCCGGGCGCGCATGTCGTGCTGAATTCGCCTGACGTGATGGGCGGCCCGCTCAGCCAGGCGCAGTTCTTCACCACGACCAAATTCGCCGATGCCAATCCAAAAATCATCCAGGCCGTGCGCGATGCGACCAAGGAAGCGCAGGACCTGATCCGCAGCGACACCAGGCAGGCCGTCGAGATCTACAAGGAAATCACCGGCGACAAGACCTCGGTCGAGGAGCTGCTCGATCTCCTGAAAGAGCCCGGCATGATGGAATGGAATCTCGAGCCGCAGGGCACGATGAAGTTCGCCGCCCATCTCTACAAGACCGGCACTCTGAAGACCCAGCCCAAGGCCTGGACCGACTATTATCTCCCCGTCGCGCACGACCTGAAGGGCAACTGATGGCACTGCTCGACGTCAGTGGGGTGA
This sequence comes from Bradyrhizobium sp. CCGUVB4N, assembly GCF_024199945.1. Taxonomy (GTDB): domain Bacteria; phylum Pseudomonadota; class Alphaproteobacteria; order Rhizobiales; family Xanthobacteraceae; genus Bradyrhizobium. The sequence continues at coordinate 502,488 of NZ_JANADP010000001.1, forward strand.
CGCTGCGCTACAAGACCTCGAGCTCCGTCGTCACCGCCACGGAGAGGGTGAGCTTCACCGTCGACAAGTCCGACCGCTTCGTGCTGCTCGGACCGTCCGGCTGCGGCAAGTCGACCCTGCTCAAGGCGGTCGGCGGCTACATGTCACCGAGCGAAGGCCGCATGACGATCGGCGATCGCGAGATCCGCGGTCCCGGCGCCGACCGCATGATGATCTTCCAGGAATTCGACCAGCTGCTGCCCTGGAAGAGCGTGCTCGCCAACGTCATGTTTCCGCTGCTGACCGCGCGAAAGCTGTCGCGCAAGGACGCTGAAGCCCGCGCGCGGGCCTATATCGAGAAGGTCGGCCTCACCCGCGTCGTCGATGCCTATCCGCACACGCTCTCCGGCGGCATGAAGCAGCGCGTCGCGATCGCGCGCGGCATGGCGATGGAGCCGGACATCCTGCTGATGGACGAGCCATTCGCGGCACTCGACGCGCTGACGCGCCGGACCTGCCAGGACGAGCTGCTCCAGCTCTGGAGCGAAACCAAATTCACCGTGCTGTTCGTGACGCATTCGATCGCGGAAGCCATCCGCATCGGCAACCGCATCCTGCTGCTGTCGCCGCATCCCGGCCGCGTCAAGGCCGAGGTGGTGGACGTCGACAAGGTCGGCAATGACGACGGCAGCGCCGGCCGGCTGGAGAAGGAGATCCATGATCTCCTGTTCGCCGGCGAAGCCACGGCGCATTAGGGGGAGCCGCTCATGGGCGAAGCGAGAATCTTGCTGCGTGATGCCCCGGTCGCTGCTGTCAGCGGTGCGGGTGAGGTCGAGCGCAAGCTGAGCGTAGCCGAGTTGCTGTGGAACGACGGCTTTGTCCGCAAGACCGTCATCATCCTGTTCCTCGGCGCGGTCTGGGAGGCCTACGGCGTTTATCTCGACAATCCCCTGCTGTTTCCGACGCTGCACGACACGATCATGACGCTGTTCGATCGCGTGAAGGACGGCACCATCCCGATGCGGGCCTGGACCTCGCTGAAGGTCCTGTTCATGGGCTATTCGGCCGGCATCGTGCTGGCCGCTGTTTTCACGGTGCTCGCGATCTCCACGCGCATCGGCACCGACTTCCTGGAAACGGTGACGGCGATGTTCAACCCGTTGCCCGCGATCGCGCTGCTGCCGCTGGCGCTGATCTGGTTCGGGCTCGGCAATGGCAGTCTCGTTTTCGTGCTGATCCATTCGGTGCTGTGGCCGGTTGCACTCAACACCCATTCCGGCTTCAAGAGCGTGTCCAACACGCTACGCATGGTCGGCCGCAATTACGGCCTGCGCGGGCTGCCCTATGTGGCCAGGATCCTGATCCCGGCGGCCTTCGGCTCGATCCTGACCGGCCTCAAGATCGGCTGGGCCTTCGCCTGGCGCACGCTGATCGCGGCCGAGCTGGTGTTCGGTGTGTCCTCCGGGCAAGGCGGGCTCGGCTGGTTCATCTTTGAGAACCGCAACCTCCTCGACATACCTGCGGTCTTCGCAGGCCTCTTGACGGTGATTATCATCGGGCTCTTTGTCGAGAACCTGATCTTCCGCGCCATCGAGCGGAACACCGTGCAAAAATGGGGCACCCAATCATGACCAAGAAGAAAACACCCGACCAGCTCCGCAGCGCCCGCTGGTTCGCACCCGACGATCTCCGCTCGTTCGGCCACCGCTCCCGCGCCATGCAGATGGGCTACGCCCCGGAGGAGTGGAAGGACCGGCCGTGCATCGCGATCATCAACACCTGGTCGGAAGCGCAGCCCTGCCACATGCACTTCAAGTCGCGCGTCGACGACGTCAAGCGCGGCATCCTGATGGCCGGGGGCCTGCCGGTGGAATTGCCGGCGCTGTCGCTGTCGGAATCGCTGTTGAAGCCGACCACCATGCTTTATCGCAATCTCCTGGCGATGGAAGCCGAGGAGCTGCTGCGCAGCCACCCGGTTGACGGCGTGGTGCTGATGGGCGGCTGCGACAAGACCACGCCGGCGCTGCTGTTGGGGGCGACCTCGATGAACATTCCGGCGATCTATCTGCCGGCGGGTCCGATGCTGCGCGGCAACTGGAAGGGCAAGACGCTCGGGTCCGGCTCCGACGGCTGGAAATATTGGGACGAGCGGCGCGCCGGAAAGATCTCCGACAAGGACTGGCTCGACATCGAAGCCGGCATCGCCCGCAGCTACGGCACCTGCATGACCATGGGCACGGCCTCGACCATGACCGCGATCGCGGAAGCGATCGGCATGACGCTGCCGGGTGCCTCCTCGATTCCCGCGGCGGATGCCAACCACATCCGCATGGCCTCCGAATGCGGTCGCCGCATAGTCGAGATGGTGTGGGAGGACCTGACGCCGAAGACGATCCAGACCCGAAAAGCCTTCGAGAATGCCATTGCGGTCGCGATGGCGATGGGTTGCTCGACCAATGCGATCATCCATCTGATCGCGCAGGCCCGCCGTGCCGGCCAGGACATCGGGCTAGACGATTTCGAGATCGCGAGCCGCAAGGTCCCTGTTATCGCCAATGTTCGTCCGAGCGGCGATGCCTACCTCATGGAAGACTTCTTTTATGCCGGTGGCCTGCCGGCCTTGATGGGCCAGATCAAGGACCATCTGCATCTCGACTGCATCACGGTGAGCGGCAAGACTCTCGGTGAGAACATCGACGGCGCCGAGGTGCACAATGCCGATGTCATTCGCGGCATCGACAATCCCATCTACAAGGAAGGCGCGCTCGCCGTGCTCAAGGGCAATCTGGCCCCCGATGGCTGCGTCATCAAGCCGTCCGCCTGCGCGCCGCGTTTCCTCAAGCACACCGGTCCCGCGCTGGTGTTCGACGATTATCCGTCGATGAAGAAGGCGGTCGACGATCCCAATCTGGACGTCACCGAGGATCACATTCTCATTCTGCGCAATGCGGGGCCGCAGGGCGGGCCGGGCATGCCGGAATGGGGCATGCTGCCGATCCCGACAAAACTCGTGAAGCAGGGCGTGCGCGACATGGTGCGCATCTCGGATGCGCGCATGAGCGGAACCAGCTACGGCGCCTGCATCCTGCACGTCTCGCCGGAGTCCTACATCGGCGGCCCGCTGGCGCTGGTGCAGAACGGCGATCGCATCACGCTCGACGTCGCCGCGCGCACCATCAATCTCGATGTATCAGAGGCCGAGCTCGACAAGCGCCGCGCCGCCTGGAAGCAGCCCGAGCGCCGCTTCGAGCGCGGCTACGGCTGGATGTTCACAAAACACATCAAGCAGGCCAATGACGGCTGCGACTTCGACTTCCTCGAGACCGATTTCGGCGCGCCGATCGGCGAGCCGTCGATTTACTAGAGAGAACAATATGTCCAAACTCAGCGAAGCCACCCGCAACAAGCTCAAATCCGTCTCCACCGCGACCGTCGCCACCGCGCTGTTCAAGCGCGGCCTGCGCATCCAGATGATCCAGGATGTGCATCCGCTCGGGGCCGACCAGCCGACCATGGTCGGCGAGGCCTTCACGCTGCGTTACATGCCGGCGCGCGAGGATCTCAACACCATCGACGTCTTTAGGGATCACTCCCATCCGCAGCGCAAGGCGGTCGAGGATTGCCCGCCGGGCGCGGTGCTGGTGATGGACAGCCGCAAGGACGCGCGCGCGGCTTCGGCCGGCGCGATCCTGGTGACGCGGTTGATGAAGCGCGGCGTCGCCGGCGTCGTCACCGACGGCGGCTTTCGCGACTCCGCGGAGATCGCCAAGCTCGGCATCCCCGCCTATCATCACCGCCCCTCGGCGCCGACGAACCTCACGCTGCACCAGGCGATCGAGATCAACGTCCCCATCGGTTGCGGCGATGCGCCGGTGTTTCCCGGTGACGTCATCCTCGGTGATGCCGACGGCGTCATCGTCATCCCCGCGCATCTTGCCGATGAGATCGCCAACGAAACGTTCGAGATGACCGCGTTCGAGGATTTCGTCACCGAGGAAGTCGGCAAAGGCCGCGGCATTTTCGGTCTCTATCCCGCCACCGATCCGCAGACGCTGATCGACTTCGCCGAATGGCGGAAGAAGAACGGCCGCTAAGGCCACGCATCACGACCACTTCAAGAAACAGGCCGGCCACATCAAGTGCCGGCCTTTTACAAGCAGGGAGGACTTTTATGAATTTCACGCGACGCAGTCTCTTGTCCGGCGCAGGGAGCGCGGCGGCTTCGATGCTGCTGGCCCGCGCGGCCGGCGCCCAGTCGTTTCCGTTCACGCCGGCCCAGCGCTATCCGGACCCGGCCGTCCAGATCCTCGATCCGAGTTTTACAAAATACCGCCTCTATTCCTCGACGCTGGAGCAGGTTGCGACCGGCCTGCGCTGGGCCGAAGGTCCGGTCTATTTTCCGGAAGGCGGCTATCTGCTGTTCTCCGACATTCCCAACAACCGGATCATGAAGTTCGACGAGAAGACCGGCCAGACCAGCGTGTTCCGCGCCAACGCCAATTACGCCAACGGCAATGCGCGCGACCGTCAGGGTCGCCTCGTCACCTGCGAGCACTCCGTCACGCGCCGCATCACCCGCACCGAGAAGGACGGCAAGATCACCGTGCTTGCCGACAAGTTCGACGGCAAGCGGCTGAACGCGCCGAACGACATCGTGGTGAAGTCCGACGACAGCATCTGGTTCACCGATCCCACCTTCGGCATCGGCGGCGAGTGGGAGGGCAAGAAGGAGAAGCCGGAGCAGGCCACCACCAATGTCTATCGCATCGCCAAGGACGGCAAGCTCACCGCCGTGCTCACTGATCTCGTCAATCCCAACGGCATCGCCTTCTCGCCGGACGAGAAGAAGCTCTATGTCGTCGAGTGGAAGGGCACGCCCAATCGCAGCATCTGGAGCTACAATGTCGGCGACGATGGCTCGCTGAGCGGCAAGACCAAGCTGATCGATGCCGCGGATCAAGGCTCGCTCGACGGCTTCCGCGTCGACCGCGACGGCAATCTCTGGTGCGGCTGGGGCTCGAACGGCGCCTTGCAGTCCGAGCCGAGCGACGTCGGCGGCCGCAAGGTCTATCAGCTCAAGGGCAAGTCGGAAGACCTCGACGGCGTCATGGTGTTCAACCCCGAAGGCAAGCCGCTCGCCTTCATCAAGCTGCCCGAACGCTGCGAAAATCTCTGCTTCGGTGGTCCCAAGAACAACCGCCTTTACATGGCGAGCTGCCACTCGATCTACGCGCTCTATGTGGAGGCGCAGGGCGCGGTGTGAGGACGGCTGTGGGGCGGTAACTCGCCCCACAAACTCCACCGTCGTCCCGGCGAAGGCCGGGACCCATAACCACAGGAAGTGGTTTGGCGAAGACTCGCAGTTAAAGAATCTTCGATGGTACTGCTTCCGCACTTCACCGATAAATCACGCGGTATGGGTCCCGGCGTTCGCCGGGACGACGGCGGTGGGTGTGGCTTACACCCCCGCCTCGGCCATCCCCGTCGCCCACAGCGCGAACGCATACACGATCGCGACCTCGTCGAGCCGGTCGAAGCGCCCCGACGCGCCGCCGTGGCCGGCGCCCATGTTGGTGCGGAGCAGGACCGGACCGCCACCCGTCATGGTCGCGCGAAGGCGTGCGATCCATTTGGCGGGCTCCCAATAGGTGACGCGCGGATCAGTCAAGCCGCCCATCGCCAAAATCGCCGGATAGTCCTTGGCCGCGACATTGTCGTAGGGCGAGTAGGACAGGATGGTGCGGAAATCCTTTTCGCTCTCGATCGGGTTGCCCCATTCCGGCCATTCCGGCGGCGTCAGCGGCAGCGTGTCGTCGAGCATGGTGTTGAGCACGTCGACGAACGGCACTTCGGCGACGATGCCGGCGAACAATTCACCGGCGCGGTTCGCGACCGCGCCCATCAGCATGCCGCCGGCCGATCCGCCATGGCCGACGATACGCTTGGCGCTCGTGTATTTCGCATCGATCAGCGCGCGGGCACTGGCGGCGAAATCGTCGAACGAATTGGTCTTCTTCTCGCGCTTGCCGTCGAGATACCAGCCCCAGCCCTTGTCGGCGCCGCCGCGGATATGGGCGATGGCGTAGACGAAGCCGCGGTCGACCAGCGACAGACGGTTGGCGTTGAACGAGGCCGGCATCGCCATGCCGTAGGAGCCGTAGCCATAGAGCAGCAGCGGCGCCGCGCCGTCGAGCTTGAGCCCGCGACGATAGAGGATCGAGACCGGCACCTCGGCGCCGTCCTGCGCCTTCGCCATGATGCGCGTGGTGACGTAGTCGGCCGCATCGTGGCCGGACGGAATCTCCTGGCGCTTGCGCAAGGTGCGCGTGCGCCTGGCCATGTCGTAGTCGTAGACCTCCGACGGCGTCGTCATCGACGAATAAGCAAAGCGCAAAGTCGTCGTGTCGAATTCGTAGGAGCCCATCGTGTCCAGCGAGTAGGCGGCCTCGTCGAAGGCGATGGCGTGCTCTTCTCCGCCGGCGAGCTCGCGGATCACGATCGCCGGCAGCGCATTGGCGCGCTCCAGCCGCACCAGATGGCCGGCATAGAGGTCGAGATCGATGATGTAGATGCCGGGACGATAGGGGATCAGGTCGCGCCAGTTCTTCCGCTCGGGTTGGCTGAGCGGCGCGGTGACGATCTTGAAGTCGATGGCGTTGTCGGCATTGGTGAGGATGAAGAGTTCGTCGCCGCGATCGGCGAGCGAATATTGCACGCCCTCTTCGCGCGCCGCGACGAGACGCGGCGGCGCGTCGGGGTTGGCGAGATCGATCAGCCGCTGCTCGGAGGTTTCGTGGTCGCCACCGGCGATCACGCAGAAGCGGCCGCTGGTGCTCTCATGCAGATGGGTGAACCAGCCGGAATCCTGTTCCTCATAGACCAGCGTATCGTCGGCCTGCCTGGTGCCGAGCCGGTGCCGCCACACCTGCATCGGACGGTGATTGTCGTCGAGCTTAACATAGAAGAAGGATTTCGCATCCTTGCTCCAGACCACGCCGCCGTCGGTCTCCTCGACGACGTCGTCGAGGTCGTTGCCATCGGCCCAGTCGCGCACGCGGATCGTAAAATATTCCGAACCCTTGGTGTCGGCGCTCCAGGCCTGCAGTCTGTGATCGTCCGAGTGGCGGCTGCCGCCGAACTTGAAGTATTTGTGGTCCTTGGCGAGCGCATCGCCGTCGAGCACGATATGGCTTTCGCCGCCGTCACGCGGCATGCGGCCGAACAATTCATGCTGGCCGCCCTCGCGAAACTTACGGAAATAGGCGAACGGTCCATCCGGCGACGGCACGCTGGAATCGTCTTCCTTGATGCGCCCGCGCATCTCGCGCACCAGCGTCTTCTGCAGGCCTGCCGTGTGGCCGAGCAGGCTCTCGGTGTAGCCGTTCTCCTCATCCAGATATTTGCGGATGTCGGGATCGAGCACCTTGGGATCGCGCAGCACCTCCTGCCATTTCGCGTCCTTCAGCCAGGCATAGTCGTCGGTGACGGTGATGCCGTGGTGGGTGAAGGAATGCGGCCGGCGCGGGGCGACGGGAGCGGTCGGGGTCGTGCTGGCGGATTTGGGCAAATCGATCCTCGATACAGGCGGAGTGTCTCGCCTCTATATCAGATCGAATGTGGGGGATTTAAAGAAGCTCCAAAGCCGATGTGACGCGCCGAAGCCACCTCAAACTCCGCCGTCGTCCCGGCGAACGCCGGGACCCATAACCCCAGGGAGGAGTTTGGCGAAGACTGGCAATTAACGGGCCTGGCTCCGGTAGATCGCGGGCAACCGATAGATCACGCGGTATGGGTCCCGGCGTTCGCCGGGACGACACCGAGTGTGTGGCGCGCGCCTGCGCCTACACCGCGACCTGCTCGCCCAGATACGCCACCGCCGCCTCGAGCCCGCCCTTGCCGTGCGGGATCTTCAGCGCGTTGAGGCCGACCTCGATCACGCCCAGCGTGCCGAGCAGCATCGGCGCGTTGACATGGCCCATATGGGCGATGCGGAACGCTTGTCCGGAGAGATCGCCGATGCCGGTGCCGAGCACGACGCCGCACTTCTCCTTGCAATAGCGCTGCAGCACCGCGGGATCATGGCCGGTGGTCATGGTCACCGTGGTCACGGTGTTGGAGCGCTCGTGCGGTTCGGCGACGTTGAAGCCGAGCACCTGGCCCTCCGTCCACGCGCCGACGGCGCGTCGCGTGGCCTCTCCAAGCAGGGCGTGGCGGCGGAACGCGTTCTCCAGCCCTTCCTCGTGAATGAGATCGATGGCTTGGCGTAGCGCGAACAGCAGATGCACCGGCGCGGTGCCGGCATATTTGCGATAATTCTCCGTGCCCTCGCGCTCGCTCCAGCTCCAATAGGGCGTCGCCATGTTGGCGCGTCTGTGGACCTCCTGCGCGCGTGCGCTGGCGGCCACGAAGCCAAGGCCGGGCGGTGTCATCAGGCCCTTTTGCGAGCCGGACATCGCGACGTCGACGCCCCATTTGTCCATCTCGAACGGCATGCAGCCGAGCGACGCCACGGTGTCGACCATGTACAGCGCGGGATGGCCGGCCGCCTTGATGGCCTTGCCGATCGCCTCGATGTCGTTCTGCACGCCCGACGCCGTGTCGATCTGGACGACGACGACGGCCTTGATCTTGTGCTCGGTGTCGCGGCGCAGCCGCTCCTCGACCTCGTGCGGCCGCACCGCGCGGCGCCAGTCGCCCTTGAGCACCTCGACCTCGGCGCCCATCAAGGCTGCCGCATTGCCCCAGCCGATCGCAAACCGTCCGCTCTCCAGCACCAGCACCTTGTCGCCGCGCGACAGCACGTTGCTCAGCGCGGCTTCCCAGGCGCCGTGGCCGTTGGCGATGTAGATGTAGGACTTGCCCTTGGTCGCGAACAGACCAGAGATGTCGCGCAGCAGGCTCTCGGTCAGGTCGAGCATCTCCCTGGAATAGATGTCGATCGCCGGACGATGCATCGCCTGCAGCACCGCGTCGGGCATCGTGGTGGGCCCGGGGATGGCCAGAAATTCCCGGCCCGCGCGAACGGTCATTGCTATCTTCCTTGTGTCGTGAAGACTGTCTGGAGGGTTGCTTCGTTACGCTTTTACGCGCCGGCGGCCTGCAAGAAAAGCGCGCAAAACGCAGGTCTGGGGCTCTTATCTCTTGGTTTCCCGGCAGCCGGCGGCCTCGGCCTCCTCGACCGAACAGAACCAGCGGGTGCCCTTGCTGATCTTCATCTTGATCTGGGTGTACCAGCGGCTGGTCGGGGTGTGGTAGATGCACTCGCCGGCGGTGTTGACGTTGCCCTTGATGGTGCAGTCCGGCGAGGGCGCAACCGGCCCCGAGGCCGAGGCGAGCAGCACCGAATGGGCGCCTTCGGGCGGCTTGGTGGCGCCCAGAATCGTCGTCTTCTTGTTGCGCACGCGCCAGTCCCAGGGGGCGATGAAGGCGCCCTGCCACATCCCGGCTTTCGCCTCACGCGCGGCAGCTTCGTCGGCCTCGTAGTCCTTGGAGATGCGGACATAGGCCAGCGCCCAGCCACTGCGCACCAGCCATTTCTGGATGTCTTCGCCGCCGACCTCGCAGCGCGCCACCGTGCGGCCGCGCCGGTCGATCGAGCGGGCATGGCAGACCCAGTTCTTGCCCTCGGTGTATTTGGCGAGCTCGTCGCGTGCGGCGACGCCGCAGGTCCAGCGCTCGGATTTGTTGTTGAGGCAGAGCTGGTCGGCCGATGGCGCGTCGATGCCGCCAAGCCGGATCCGCGTGCTGCCGATCAGGACGGAATCGCCATCGCGGACCTTGGCGGTGCCGGTGATGTCAGCCGCTTGCGCCAGTGAAGGCAGGCTGAGCAGAGACAGCGCAATCAGGAATTTTCGCAACATGCCGGTCCGCATTGTCGTCCGCATCGTCTTGGGAACTTGATAAGCCGCGCAATTGTGGTCGGCTTTGGGCCACGCGACCAGCATAGGCCTAACGGAGAGGCTTTCAACTTCCCGTCATTGCGGTCTTGCTTACCCTCCCCTGGAGGGGGAGGGTCGATCGCGCGAAGCGCGAGCGGGGTGGGGTGACAGTCTCTCCGCGATCAACAGTGCCCGAGTGGAGAGATCACCCCACCCCGTCACGCAATCTCGCTTCGCTCGTCACGTGCCGACCCTCGAGCGAGCTACGCTCGTCTCGGACCCCTCCAGGGGAGGGTAAGAGCACGACCTCACCGCCCCGCCATGGCCCGCTTCGCCACCGCCAGTCCCAGCAACACGAACGCCGACGTCACCTCGGGCCCGCCGACCAGGATCCGCGTCGGGGTCTTCATCTTGTTCCATTCATAGGCGCGGAACGGGCCGCGGCGGCCGCCTTCACCGAGGGCATCGACGATCACGTTCAGGGCGGGGGCAAAGGCGCGCGGGTCGGCGCCGAGATGGCCGAGTGCGATCAGCGCCAGTGCTGCGTCGAACACGTTCATTTCCGCGGCCATCAGCTCGCCCTTGACATAGGACAGCACGCGATGGCGGATGAAATCGAAATCGCCATCGGGATCGATCGCGGCCTGCGCGGCCAGCGGCAGCGCCAGGAAGGCGGCATAGCAGCGGCCGAAATAGGCGCTGTAGAGCTCCGGCAGATAATAGATGTGCGAGCGCGGATTGGCGAAGGCACCGCTCGCCGCCAGCCGCTTCTGGAAGCCGATGATGCGATGCACGGTCGCGAGCCGCGCCGGCGTCTCCAGAATCTTCCAGCGCGCCAGATTGCGAAAGCTCACTTCGAGAATGTCGAGATTGAGCGTCGGATCGAGATCGTTGCCGTAGGGGCGCTCGCCCTTGAGGTTGTCGATCCAGGTCGCAACGCCGCCCTCGTAATCGATATTGTCATTGAGCGGCACCGTCACGCGCGGCTCGTTGACACCCGCATGCACCTGGTAGCCGGAGTAGAAATCCAGCAGCGGCTGGTCGATGATCGCATCGGTGCAGCCGGCCTGCGTCGCCGCGGAGATCGAGCACGCCGTGGTGTCGCAATCCGGCACATAGACGCCGAAGCCGAGGTCCTGCTTGATCTGCGCAAAATAGCGCGAAAAGCGCGGATGCGGCGCCGGCGCGAGCGCGGTGATGACGTTGAAGCGCTGGCCGTCGATACCCTCGACTTCTTCGCGGCTGATGTTGACGCAGAAATCGACCATGTCGGCGATCGCGCGCTCGGCCGCGGTCTTGTCGGCTGGCGTGGCGAGCCCGGTCTCGACGTAGCTGAGCAATGCTTCGATGAAGAACGCGTCGTAATAGGCCGAGCGGTGGCGGATCTGCACCGGCTCCCACATCGGTTCGGCAATGCCGCGCCAGGGCGGATTGACCACGGCGGCGGCCTTCGAGCGCGCGATGAAGACGCGGGCGAGGTTGAACAGCAGCGACGAGTTCTTGTAGCCGCGCGCGTTCAGCCCGGTGAGCGCCATGATCAGCTCGCGCCCGCGGAAGTCGGGATCGCCGATCAGGTTGAACGCGGCATAGGTCGGCAGGAAACCGTTCTTGCGGTACGAGCCGAGCAGATGCTGCGCGCAATCGCGGATCACGCCGTCGATGTGCGATTGCGCCGGCATCGCGCCGACGAAATTGACCGGCGGCGGTTTGGGATGGTCGAGCGCGATGGTGTCGACGAGGTCGGCAATGGGCTGGCCGACCGCAGCCCAGTCGGGCTCGGTCTCGTCGCGGGCGCGGACCAAAGCCTCGCGCAGCCGGGTCAGCCTGGCCTCGTCGCGCAGATCGCTCAGGCCGGCGCGGCGCAGCAACACCCGCAGTGCGGGATTGCCGAGCGCGGTCTTGTAGAATTTTGCCAGATGCGGATCGCCGCTGGCTTGGCCCGACAATATGGGATCGCAGACGTCATAAAGAGAGGGGCCGTCTTTGCGCGCCGTCAGCGCCCGGCACGCGGCTCCTGCGAAATAATGAAAGCTCATGAAATACCTGGTCGCGGGGGACTTATCCGGGGAGAGGGTCGATGACCCACCCCCTGCAAGTCTTTGAAAAAGCTACCCGGATTCGCAGGAAATTCAAATGTGACTGACGTCACAGAAAAACCCGGCACGGGAGCTGCATGATCAACCTCCGGAAGGCTACGGGGAGGCTCAAAATGGAGAAATTCGGATCGCGTAATTAACCAACATATTCAGCGGCTTAGATCAAATTTTGGGCGATCTATTGCCGTGCTGGCTATATCCGGTTAAGGGTTTGTTTGGTGCGGCGCCGCAAATTGCGCGCAATTCGGGGACACATCCCCGGCCAATCCCTCAAACCTGAAGACGCCATCGCGCTACTCAAACAGTGTGCGCGCGCTAGGCCGGTCTTTGGCACTGACAGGAATGAAGCGAGATGAATGTAAGGCAGCTCGACATTTCCCGACGTTCGATTGCCCTGGCCGCAGCCCTCATCGGCACGGTGTCGCTGGCGATTGGCGCCCATGCTGCCCTCAACATGCGCTCGCTCGACGCCGCCAAGGCCGTCTCGACCGATCAGGTCACGGGTTCGGTGGGCCAGAGCTCGCGTCTCGCGCTCGTCATCGGCAATGGCCATTATCCCGACGCCACCGCGCCGCTGACGCAGTCGATCAACGACGCGCGGGCGCTGTCCTCGTCGCTGCGCAAGAGCGGTTTTGACGTCGACATGGTGGAAGACGCGAGCAAGGACGACATGGTCCGCGCCGTCAACCGTCTCAAGTCCCGCATCAAGCACGACACCACCGTCATGCTGTTCTTCGGCGGCTACGGCGTGCAGGCCGGTCGCGAGAGCTACATGCTGCCGGTCGATGCCGTGATCTGGAAGGAAAGCGACGTCCGCCGCCAGGGCGTCTCCATCGAGGGCGTGCTCAACATGATGAAGGAGCAGGGCGCCAAGGCCAAGCTCGTCGTCGTCGATGCGTCCCGCCGCAATCCCTATGAGCGCCGCTTCCGCTCTTACTCGCACGGCCTCGCGCCGATCGGCACGCCCGACAATGCGCTGATCCTCTCCTCGGCCTCGCCCGGCAAGGTCGTCGACGACGGCAAGGGCGAGCACTCGACGCTGGTCAGCGAGCTCCTCGCCAATCTCGATGCGCAGGGCAGCGCCGAAAGCGTCTTCAACAAGACCCGCGTCGCCATCTCCCGCGCCTCCGAAGGCGACCAGGTCCCGGCGGTTTCGTCCTCGCTGCTCGAGGACGTGCATTTCGATCAGGCCGGCGGCTAGTTCTTTCTCGTAGAGCTTGCGAGCTCTCGTAGGGTGGGCAAAGGCGCAACGCGCCGTGCCCACGATCTCCCAAGGTTCAATTCGATAGAGGACGTGGGCACGCTACGCTTTGCCCACCCTACGGCATGCGTGTGTGCCGCACGACTGCCTCTCCACCGTGCGGCGCGAGCTACTTCGCCGCCTCCGCGGCCATCACCGGGCGCACGGGATCGCCTTCGCGCAACAGCGCGCCGGCACGGGCGACGACGATATCGCCTTCGTTGAGGCCGTCGCGGACTTCGATATTGCCGCCCGACATCAATCCGGTCTCGACGCGCTTGGTCTCGACGCGATTGCGGCGGATCACCTGCACCACGGTGCCGGCGGATGAATATTGCACCGCTGTCAGCGGCACCGCGACGTTGCAGCTCTGCCCGGTCTTGATCAGTGCGCGCCCGCTCGCATTCAGCAGCAGCCGCTTCTGCGAGGAGATACCGATATAGACCATGCCTTGCTGGATGTTCGGCTCGACCGTCGGGCCGATGCGGCGCACCTTGCCGTCGATATCGCCGGCGCCGGCGATGCGCACGGTGACAGGCTGATTGACCGCGAGCTTCCTGACATCGTTGGTCGCGACCAGGGCGACGAGATCATATTCGCTGCGCGCCACGATGGTGAACAGCGCCTCGCCCTTGGCCGAGGCGAGGTTGCCGATCTGCGCGGTCGAGGTGGCGATGACGCCGGCGACGGGGGCGGTGACCTGCAGCGTGCCGCCTTCGGGCAGCGCCAGCCGCGCCAGCACCTGGCCCGCCGTCGTGGTATCGCCGGCTTCGGCCAGAACTTCCGTCACCTTCAGCCCCGGGCGCTCGGGCCGCACCGAGGTTTCCTCGCGCGCGATGATCGTGCCGGTGGCCTCGACGATGTCGGAGAAACAGGATTTTGCCGCCTTCAGCACCGTGACCGCCGGCCCCTTGGGCGCGTCGTCATCGGCCGCGCGCACCGGCTGGGTGGAGACCAGCACCAGTCCGGCAAGGGCAACGAAGGTCTGGGGAAAGGAACGCGCAGGCAATGAACGCATCGGTCAGTCCGGTTGGCGGCAAGAAGGCTTCAATCGATAGCAGAAGCGGCAGCACTGGGCCATGGGCTGACCGGATGAGAAATGCCGCAGCAGCGCAGGCGGCGAGGTGCCGCCTGTTGAATTAGTCACTGCACAAGCCAAGAGGTTCGCCGTCCTTGCCCTCTCCCGCAAGGGGGAGGGAACAGAGAGAGTGCCGACCGCTCACATCGCGCGCTTCGGTCCGATCGCCTCGAAGCCGGCCTTCTGCCCGTCGCTCAGGTCCGCTTCGAAATCATCGAGCGCATCGACGACGCCGCCGACCGCCTGCCGCATCTTCTCGAGCCGCGCCTTCACGGCGGCGAGGCGGGCCTGTGGTGTCGCGGCCGCTTTGATCGTGCAAGGACTGAGCGTCTCCATCGTGCGCAGCGTGGTGTCCTGGAGCACGTCGAGCCGGGCGCGCGCGGTGTCGTCGAGCTTGAGCGCGCCGACGATATCGGCCGCGGGCCATTGCTGTTGCACGAGCTGCTCGTATTGGCGCTGGGCCTGCACATCGTAGCGGGGGTCGTAGTTCGGATCGCAGGCCGAGGCGGCCTGCGCGTCCTTGTGCTGGGCGGAGGCAAGCGCAGCGCGGCGTTCGTTGGCCAGCGACTCGAGCTTTGCTTTCTGGCTGTCATCGAGAAGGTCGACGAATTTGACCAGCGGTGCCGTCAGTGCATCCGTTGCCTTGATCATGGCATCAAGCCTTGTCTGCATCACGCCAAGGCGTTCCGCCGCGATCATTGGCGCCTGCGCCGGGCACGAGGCGCGGATGGTATCGCGCGCCGAGGCCCAGGCGGCGTTGAGATCGTCGAGCGCTGTGCGCTGCATCTCGTTCGGCTGCACCGCGGCGGCGATGCGGTCGACGGGCAAGCCGCCGGTGTCGCTGCCATCACAGACCGCCTCCACCGACGGGACTCTTCGCGCACGACGTCCTTGTGGGGCGGTGTAGGCGGCGAGCTCCGGGGCCGCATAGGGCGCGAAGATCGCCGCATAGATATCGCTATAGCCGTAAAGCGAGAGGCTGGTCGTGTCGCCGAAGACCACCGCGGTGGTGAGATCGTCATGCGCGAACGGCCAGAACACGGGACCGATCCAGCCATAGCTGCCGTCGGGGTGACGCCACCAGCCCTGCGGACGGCGGCCGCCGTGCCAGCCTGACAGGGCGGCACCCGCGGTGAGCGCGGCACGCAAAACGTAGGGGTTGGCGGGCTGACCGCGCTCGGCACCACGTGGGTCCTGCGATCTCAACGCGGCGTCACGGGTGCGGCCGCTTCGCACGCCCATCCGGGCGTGGCGCAATCGCGACAGGCCGATGACGTGACCGACGGCGAAGCGCGCAACGCCGAGCGGCCCGCCGCGCAATCCGAACTGCGCTTCCGCGCGATTCGGCAACAGCATTGCCAGAATCGCGAAGACCGCACCCACGAACGGCAGTCCCAAGCGCGATCGCGACATGACCGTTGAGTTGACCACCGAGATGATCACTTCTTGGCCCTCCTCCAGCGCCAAGCGCGCACCACGTCTCATCAAGAAGACGCGCCGGGGAACCAAAGGTTCCGCGCCGAGACGGTCAAAGCGTCGCGGAGTGTGACGATGCGGTGCCCTTACCTCGCCCCGCTTGCGGGGAGAGGTCGGAACGCATCGTCAGATGCGTTCCGGGTGAGGGGGTAAAGATCTATCGAGGGACGACGCTCGCGGAGAGAGCCCTCTCACCCCGCGCTCAGCGCGAGCGCAGCTCGTCGCGGCCCCGTAAGAACGGGGCGAGGGAGAAGGACAAACCGCGCCTCACGGTGCCCTTTGCGGCATCACAAAGGTCTGGCCGGGATAGATCAGATTGGGATTGTGGATCTTGTCACGGTTGGCGTTGACGATCAGCGCGTAGCGGTTGCCGTCGCCATAAGCGAGACGGCTGAGCGCCCAGAGGCTGTCGCCGCGAGACACCACGCGGCTGCCGCCGGCTTCCGCCGGCGCGGTGCTGAGGGCGTCCGCGGCCGAGGCGGATGCGACCGTCGCACCCGCTGCAGGCACCCGTGCCATGGACCTGGGCTTGGGCGTGCCCATCATGCGCGGCCGAGACGCGGACCGGTCGGGTATCGCGGCCAGGCGCGGCGCCGGCAGCGACGCGACCACGTCCGATTTGTCTTCTTGCGGCTTGGCGTCCTGCTTCGCAACCGGCGTGACGCGCGCGGGTGGCGGTGCGACTTCGGCAACAACCACCGGCATGGTGCGGCTGGATTGCGTGACGGTGCCATCGGGCGCCTTGGCGCGCAGCGTCAGCTCATAGCTGCCGGCGGGAAGCTTCGGCGGGGTCATCACGAACTGGCCCGACGCATCGGCCACCACACTGTCGAGCGGCTGGCCATCACGCAGCAGCTCGACCTTCGAACCCGGCGCGGCCTGGCCCGCGATCACCGCGGCCTCGCCATGATCGTCGACGCGGGCGACGTCGAAACGGGGGCCGGTGTCCTTGACGGCCGGCTGCGGCTTGGCCGGCGCGATGTCGGCCAGCGCCGCGACCTGCTTCTGGGTCTCGGCAAGCGCGCCCGCTTTCGGCGCGTCGACGGGTGCCGGCGAGGCGGATGGCGCAACCCCGGCGAGCTTCGGTTCTTCAGCGTTCTGCTCTGTCTTGGGCTCGGCCTTGGAGTCGGTCTTGGGTTCGGCCTTGGCTTGTGCGCTGGCCTCCGCCTTCACCTCAGGCTTGGAATCAGGTTTGGCGACGACCGCGACTTCGGTGCCCGTCCCGCCCGGCAGCAGACGGCGCAGCTCGGTCGGGCCGATCACCAGGACGGTGCCGCCCACCGCGAGCAGACAGAATGCAATGAAGGCCTTGGATGCGGTGATCATCAGTCGTCAAACCTCAGGTCGCAAATCAACTCCGGCAAAGTGCGCCGTTTTGGCTACGGCAGCAAGACGTTCAATGGGATGAACCGAGCTACCCCCTGCCGCGTCAAATGGGCGAGGCCGCACTGCGGCATTTTCTTAAGGATTTTTCTCGTGACCGCATTTTATCGCGCCGCGCCATGGCTGGCGCTTGCGCTGATGCTCGTCGCCGCCCCCGCGCGCGCTGCCTCCGGCCCGCCGTCCGGTTTTGTCCTCACCGACGATGCCGATCTCGCCTTCACCTCGCCCGACGGCGCCACCAAGCTCGAGCAGTATATGAAGGACGGCGGTAATTGGGACGTCAAATGGCAGGTCTGGGCGCGGCACGGCGACCAGATGACCGAGCTGAAGCCGGAGCAGGGCTATGGTGCCGGCTTCCGCTTCACCAGCGACTCGCAATGGCTGGTGCGGATGCAGAAGACCGGCTCGGGCGAGCAGGATCTGTTTCTTTACCATGTCGAGAACGGCGCCTTCGTCAGCGCCACCCGGAAGTCGCTCAGCGATCTCGCCTGGGACTATTTTCACAGCCGGCCCGATACGAAGACCATGAAGCTCGACTACCACATCTCGGCCAATCTCATGAAAGGTACCGAGGACGCCTATCGCTGGCTCGGCGTCGACTGGCCCAACAACCGCTACCTCCTGATCTCGCTGTCGGGCGAGATGGACAAGCATCCGAAGAACGTCGCCGTGAAGGGACTGGCCGACTGGAAGTGTCGCTATGATCTCAAGACCGGCAAGTTCGATGTGCCGGCGATGTTCGCCAAGACCAACGCGGAAGCGCTGAACTGGGAGATCAAGCGGTGACGTTTCATCGCCTGCCTCATCGCTTGCCGCGCGGGGGCATCAACTCCCTGATTTTGTTCCGATTCACATTTTCCTAACCCTGACTGGTAACGGGGTCTTGTCGGTTTTGCTGCATCTTGCATCCCACGGGAGGACGGGATGGGCGCATCAATCCGATGGACCGCGCGCTTGCGCGTGCTGCTTCGCCAATGGCGGGGCGCGCCGCTGACGTGGCTGATCGTCGGCGGCTTCGTGCTGATGGCGGCGATGGCCATCGGCACCGGACTCACCGTGGACCGCTTCCGCCAGAACGCCATCGAGAGCGGCCGCGACAGCCTGGAAAGCTCCGTCCGTCTGCTTGCCCGCCATTTCGACCGCGAGTTCGAGGACTTTGCGGTACTCCAGAAGAGCATCATCGCCGAACTCGAAGGCCATGGCATCGATTCCGCCGACGTGTTCCGCAGCGAGATGGCGACGCTCGCCATGCATGAGGTGTTGCGCACCAAGGCCAGCGGCTGGTCCGACGTCGCCGGCGCCAACGTGTTCGATTCCCGGGGCACGCTGATCAACTCGTCGAAGCGGTGGCCGGTCGCCGATATCTCGATCGCCGATCGCGGCTTCTTTCAACGTCTCGCGAACGACCCGGCTTCGCAGGAAGAGATCGAGGTCGTGCCCGGCCGGTTCGGCAATGGTCCGGCGATCGTGATCGCGCGACGCGTGTCGGGCCCGCATGGCGAATTCCTCGGCCTGGTGTCGCGGGCGATTACGCCGGAGCAGCTCGAATCCTTCTTTGCCTCGACCGGTCTCGGCGAGGAATCCTCGATCGCGATGCATCACCAGAACGGTCAGTTGCTGGCGCGCGTTCCGCATGTCGACGCCATGATCGGGCAGAACTACCGCACCGGCTCGCCGGAGCAGATGGCCGTGTTCGAGCGCACCTTCGTCACGACGCAGCTCACGAGCCCGATCGACGGCAAGGACCGTATCGTCGCCTCGCGCATGCTGACCGGCGAACCGCTGGTCGTGGTCGCCACCAAATCGCTGGACGCGACGCTCACCACCTGGCGCACCCAGACCAAATTCTTCGTTGCCGTCGCCGTGCTGTCGATCGGCCTGCTCGTGCTCACGCTGTTCCTGATCTTCCGCCAAGTGACGCGGCGCGTCTCGCTGGAGAAGCAGCGGCTCGACACCGCCATGAACACGATGACGCAGGGCCTATTGATGTTCGACCAGGACGAGCGGCTGATCGTCTGCAATCGCCGCTACATCGACATGTACGGGCTCTCGACCGCGGTGGTGAAACCCGGCGCCTATTTCCGCGACGTGATCCAGCATCGCGCCGACACCGGCTCGTTCGACGGCGACGTCGATTCCTATTGCGACGACATCCTGAACAGCGTCGGACGGATCCAGAGCAACATCGTCGAGACCTCCGACGGCCGCCTGATCGAGATCAAGAACCAGCCCGGCGCGGCCGGCGGCTGGCTCGCCACCCACGACGACGTCACCGAGCGCATCCGTGCCGACGAGCGCATCGCGCATATGGCGCATTACGACGCGCTGACCGACCTGCCCAACCGCGTGCTGATGCGCGGGCATCTGGAACGGCGCGTGGCGGAGCTTGCCCAAGGCAATCCGTTTGCGATCCTCTACATCGACGTCGACGAGTTCAAAGGCGTCAACGATTCGCTCGGCCACGAGGTCGGCGACGAATTGCTGCGCCAGGTCGCCGGCCGCCTGCGCGCCTGCGTCAGCGGCAACGATCTGGTGGCGCGTCTCGGCGGCGACGAGTTCGCCATCGTCAAGGCCGGCACCTGCGACCAGGCCGCACTGAGTGCGCTCGCCGAACAGATCCTGACGTCGCTGCGCATGCCGGTGGACTGCAAGGGCCAGGAGATCACGACCGATGCCAGCATCGGCATCGCGATCGCGCCCGACCACGGCGACAATCTCGAAGACCTGCTCAAGCGCGCCGATCTCGCGATGTACGCCGCGAAGTCGGAAGGACGCGGCACCTTCCGTATCTTCGTGAGCGAATACGACGCCAAGGCGCGGCAGCGCCGCCAGCTCGAGCTCGATCTGCGCCAGGCGCTCGCGCGCGGCGAGTTCGAGGTGCACTACCAGCCGCTGGTCGATCTCTCCGCCAATGTCGTCAACGGCTGCGAGGCGCTGCTGCGCTGGCGCCATCCGGAGCGCGGTATGGTCTCGCCCGCGGACTTCATTCCGGTCGCGGAAGACACCGGCCTGATCGGCGAGATCGGCGAATGGGTGCTGAAGCAGGCCTGCACGGAAGCCGCCTCGTGGCCCGGCGACATCCACATCGCGGTCAACGTTTCGCCGGTGCAGTTCCGATCCAAGACGCTGGCGCTGAAGGTCGCCGCCGCACTCGCCGAGTCAGGCCTCGCGCCGGGACGGCTCGAGCTGGAGATCACCGAGACCGTGCTGATCCGCGACGACGAGGAGGCGCTGACCATCCTGCAGCAGCTGCGCGAGCTCGGCGTGCGCATCGCGCTCGACGATTTCGGCACCGGCTATTCGTCGCTGAGCTATCTGCACCGTTTCCCCTTCGACAAGATCAAGATCGACCGCAGTTTCATCAGCGACATCGGCCAATCCGAGGATTCCTCGCCGATCGTCCAGGCCGTGGTGCACATGGCCGCCGCCCGCCACATGGCGACGACGGCGGAAGGCGTCGAGACCGAGGCGCAGCGCGAAGTGCTGCGGCAGCTCGGCTGCAGCCAGATGCAGGGCTGGCTGTTCAGCCCGGCGGTGCCGGCGGCGAAGCTGAAATTGTTGCTGTCGAAGCAGGCGGCCGCGGCTTAAAGCGCGCGTACCGCTAGCGGGCAGGCGTGCGGACCAGGCTGTCGACGACGCCCGAGCCCTCGGCGACCAGATCCTGGCCGCTCATCCAGACATCGCCGCTCGCGATCTTCCGCCGCATCATGGCAAGCCAGGCCGGGTTGACGCCGCGGATGTCGAAATCGGTGTGGAAGAAATCGTCAGTGATCGCGGTCTCGAGGGTCTTGACCATTTGCGAGAGGGCAGCTCGGTCGGAGTCACTGAACTCTTTCCGCTTCAGATTTTCCTTGGCGCTCCGATCCAGGCTGACCTGGTGAAACATGAAATAGGCTTCGGGGTCGGCGTTGCGCTCGCGGCCTGTGAGAAAGATCGGAACGCACATGGAGGCGCAGACGCCGGCCTTCTCGACCAGGGTGTCGATCGCCCGGTCGCGTGTGCGGATCGCGGCGACGACCTTGCGCCCGTGCTCGACCGAGCCGCCCGGCGAATTGAGAATGAGGACGAGGTTGCGTTGATCCGTCTTGTAACGATCGAGCGCCGCCGCGACACGTTCGCTCATCGGCTCCTGCACGGGCCCGCTCCAGCCCAGCAGGATGCGATCCGGCTCCTCGCGCACGGACAGGGTTTGCCGAGATGCCATATCGCCGGAGCCCGAGGGCAATTGGAAGTAGCCCCAGACGAGCAGGATGCCGCCGATCCAGACCAGGGTCTTGAGCAGTGTCACGGCGCAGGACGCTTTTATGGGTTGAATGAATTGAGTGCGCGCCAGAATAGGAGCAGCGCAGTGAAATCAAACAGGGCCAGCATGCCCGCCAGGACTACAAACGACAGCGTACGATTCCAGAGCTTGGTCTCCGCGGCGTAGAAGATCGAGACCGCCGAGCGGTCGGTCGTCGAGCGCACCGGCACCAGGGCTTCGCCGCCACCGCTCGAAAAAAGCATCATGAAGCTGTGAGGGATCGGCGCCTGATCAGGCCTGGCGACCGATTTGATCTTGGCGTTGCAGGTGGTGATCACGAAGTTGAATCGTTCGCACTTCCCATCCGTGACCTGCAGATCGTACGCCGGCTGCCAGGTCCCGGCCAGCCGATGGTCGCGCCAGAGGTCCGGACCATAGCTGACCAGGTGGAAGTAAAGCCCCGCGCTGCAAGCCACCAGGATGATGAACCAGCGAAGCGGGCTGACACCGCCGGCCATCTCATTGGCCACCGGGCTTGAAGTGACGGTCGCGCCGGCATTGACTGCCTGTGCAGCCGCACCAACTCCGGATTGACGCTTGCCGAACGCCATTGCGGTAACTCCCGACATGCAGATCGGCTGCAATCTAGGGATGCAACCCATAAGATTGGCCTAAAACGTATCGGCAAATTCTCAGGATACGGACGTCGATGGCGCGCGATCAGGGCTCGTCGGGGTCGCCGACCAGTCCACGCAGCTGCTCGATGTCGATGATCGAACCTTCGAAGGTCGAAACCACCGGCTCCAGCGATTGATCGTCGCCGAGCAGCCTGTCGACCGTGCTCACTACGTCCGAGGCACTGCGCGCGACGACCGTCAGCGATCCAACTTTGACGAGGAAGGGCAAGCGCTACTCCGGCATCCGCAGGCCAGGCGAGACCGGCCGTTCGCTCGTGGGCGCACGGTCGAGACCGAGCGGCCCGGCCTCTGCGGCCAGGCGCTGTTGCAAGGATCGGCCTTGTCCGAACCGTCGTCGCGTCTGCATCGGGAGCATCCCAAACTCCCTGCCCGGCTCGAACTATACCCGGCGATGCGAGTCTCGCAACCCATTGTTTTAAAAAGAGTATTCTGCTCATAAGCCGATTTTCAGGGAGTTTGAGGAACTTTAGGCAAATGAGTGAATTGAGTAATTTACTAACCCAACAGTGCCCAACCCACTGCAGCGAGAAAGGCCATGCAGGATCTCCGCGGAGAACGTCTTCAAATCATGCTCACCCCGGAAGAGCTTTCGCTCATTGATGATTTCAGGTTTGCCCACCGCATGCCGACCCGGGCGGCGGCGATTCGGGAGTTGCTCAAGCTGGGGCTCGCCGCCAAGCCGGTGCAGGCCGATGGCAGCCGCTCCAGCCATTACGGTCTGTTCGACCGCGGACCCGATGGACACAAGCCGAGCGGCGAGGGCAACCAGGAGCCGGGCTAGTCCAGCCAGGTTAGTCCAGCCAAGTTAATCCAGTCGGGCGTGCTCATGCCGGCACGCGCGTTCAGCGTTCGCTCAGACAGGTGCGGTTACATCAGTCTCGATCTTCCGCACCTTGTATTCGCGCGGCGTTTCCATATCTCACTGGCATGATGCAGCTCACTCTCGTTCAGGACCAGGCGATACAGGCGTTGATGGCAGGCGCCGTCGGCGCCGACACATTCGATCGCCTCTTTGCAGGCATCCGTTTCGACAGGCTCGACGGTACGATGCTCTATGCCTTCGCCAAGGACGAGGAGATCGCATCCGACATCGAGGACGGTTATTCGATCTACATTGCCGCTGTCGCATCGCGTGTGCTGAAGCGCCAGGTCGATGTCGTCGTCGTGATGCCGAAGGTCCTGCAGTAGATAACCCCGACAGTGCACGCAGACCGACCGGCGCAGGCGTGACCTCCGCCTGAAACCACGCTACCCTCTTGGGACAAGAACAAGAGGAAACGCCAATCGTGTACGACTACATTATCGTGGGCGGCGGCTCGGCGGGGTCCGTGCTGGCCCACCGGCTCTCCGCCAGGAGCGCCAACAAGGTCCTGCTGTGCGAAGCCGGACAGGACACACCACCCGGCAATGAACCCGCCGAAATCCGCGACAGCTATCCCGGCACCGCCTATTTCGATCCGCGCTTCCACTGGACGGAATTGAAGGTCACGACGCAGGTCGTCAGCCACAACAATCCGAACGAAGCGCGTCCGCCGTTGCGCAAATACGAGCAGGCGCGCGTGCTCGGCGGCGGCTCCTCGATCAACGGCCAGATGGCCAATCGCGGCGCACCGACCGACTACGACGAATGGGACGCGCGCGGGGCCTCCGGCTGGACCTGGAACGACGTGCTGCCGTTCTTCAAGAAGGTCGAGCGCGACCTCGATTTCGACGGCCCGTATCACGGCAAGGACGGCCGCATTCCCGTGCGCCGCATTCCGCGCGAGCACTGGACCCGGCATTCGCAGGCCTTCGCCGATGCCTTCGATCAGGCCGGCCATCGATATCTGCCGGATCAGAACGGCGAATTCGTCGACGGTTATTTCCCGGTGACGCATTCCAACCAGGCCGAGCAGCGCGTCTCGGCCGCGATGGGCTATCTCGATCGCGACACGCGCAAGCGTTCGAACCTGACGGTCTCCACCCACACGCAGGTGAGAGAGCTGATCTTCGACGGCACGCAATGCGTCGGCGTGAAGGCCGTCGTCGACGGTCGCGCGCAGGAATTCCGCGGACGCGAGATCATTCTCTCCTCTGGTGCCATCCATTCGCCGGCGCATCTGTTGCGCGCCGGCATCGGCCCGGTCGGCCACCTCAAGGATATGGGCATCCCGGTGCGGATGGGGCTCGCCGGCGTCGGCCAGCGCCTGATGGATCATCCTTCGATCTCGCTGTCGTCCTTCGTCCGCCGCGGCGCGCGCATGAACGAGCACACGCGGCGCCACATGCAGCTTGGCCTGCGTTATTCGTCGGGCCTCGCGGGCGTGCCGAAGGGCGACATGTTCGTCGTCCTGCTCAGCAAGTCCGCCTGGCATGCGGTCGGGGAGCAGATCGGCTCGCTGCTGACCTTCGTCAACAAGACCTATTCGGAGACCGGACAGGTCAAGCTCGCCTCGCGCGATCCGTCGGCCGAGCCGATCGTCGAGTTCAATCTCCTGTCCGACCGGCGCGATCTCGAGCGCCTGATGAGCGGCTTCCGCAAGATGGCGGCCATCCAGATGAGCGACATCGTGAAGAAGGTGACGGACAAGCCGTTTCCGGCCGCCTATACCGACAAGGTCCGCAAGATCGGCGTGGTCAACACCAGGAACAGGATCTTGACCAGGATCGCCGCGACGCTGATGGACGGGCCGGCGGCGCTGCGCCACTACATGATCGATAATTTCGTCGTCGAAGGCTTCACCTTCGACCAGGTGATCAACGACGACGAGGCGCTGGAAGCCTTCGTGCGCAAGGCGACCATCGGCGTGTGGCACGCCTCGTGCTCATGCCGCATGGGCCGGGCCGACGATCCGATGGCGGTGGTCGACGCCCAGGGCCGCGTCAAGGGCATCCAGGGCCTGCGCGTCGTCGACGCCTCGATCTTCCCGGTGGTGCCGTGCGCCAACACCAATTTTCCGGTGCTGATGTCGGCGGAGAAGATCGCGGCCGGGATGATGCAGTGATCGGCTTCCGTGTCCCGGGCGCAGCGCAGCGTGCAACGTTGCGCTGCTGAACCGGGACCCAGGATGCCTCGGCATGGGCCCCGGCTCTGCAGCGCATCACTTCGTGCTGCGCAGCGTCCGGGGCACGAGATCGTAACTAGCTCACGCCGCCCGGAGATCGCCGACGAAGCGGTCGACGTCGCGCTTGAGATCGTCCGACAGGCGCGCCAGCATCTTGGCGGAATCCAGCACTTCGCCGGCGGCTGCCCCCGTCTGCCCTGCGGCCTGCGAGACGCCGGAGATGTGCCGCGAGACTTCGTTGGTGCCTTGGGAAGCCTGCTGCACGTTGCGCGCGATCTCGCGCGTTGCGGCGCCCTGCTCCTCGACCGCGGCGGCGATCGCAGCCGCGATCTCGTTGACGCGCTGGATGGTGGTGCCGATCGACTGGATCGCGGTCACCGACGACTTGGTCGCGCCCTGGATCGCGGCGACCTGCCCGGTGATCTCCTCGGTCGCTTTCGCCGTTTGGGTCGCGAGGTTCTTCACCTCGGATGCGACCACCGCAAAACCACGGCCGGCTTCGCCCGCGCGCGCCGCCTCGATGGTGGCGTTGAGCGCGAGCAGATTGGTCTGTTCCGCAATGCCGGTGATCAGCGCGACGACATCGCCGATGCGCTGGGCGGCATCGGCGAGCGCCTGCACCTCGGTATTGGTGCGATCGGCTTCGCTGGCGGCGGCGCCTGCAATGCTGGAGGATTCCGCGACCTGACGGCTGATCTCGGTGATTGAGGCCGAGAGCTCTTCGGTGGCCGCCGCAACCGTCTGAACGTTGGAGGAGGCATCGCCCGACAGGCTCGCGACCGAGGCCGCCTTGGACGAACCCTGCTCGGCGGTCGACGACATCGACTGCGCGGTGGCGTTGAGCTCGCCGGAGGCCGAGGCCAGCGTGTGCAGCGATTCCGTGACGGTCTTCTCGAACTGCTCGATCAAGCCGTCGACGGCATGCTGGCGCCGCTCCTTCCGGCCCTGCTCGGCCGCCTGCTCCTCGGCGAGGCGATCGCCGGTGATCATGTTCTCCCTGAACACCGACACCGCACGGGACATTTCCCCGATCTCGTCGCCGCGCTCGATGCCGGCGAGCTCGATCGCATAGTCACGCTCGGCAAGGGAGCGCATCGCCTGCGTCAGCTTGCGGATCGGCGCGCTGACGCGGCGGTTCACCAGGATGAAGCCGAACACCGTGATGGCGAGCGCGACCAGCATCATGCCGCCATTGAGCGCGAGGCTCCATTTCGCCGATGTCATCTGCTGACCGGCGCGGGAGACCATTTCAGCCAGCGCGGCCTGGCCGGCCTCGACGGTGTAATTGAGGATTGCGGTGTTGAGCTTGGAGAGATCCTCGACCTTGATGTCGATGGTCTGGTTGTTGCTCAGCGCCTTGATGAAGCCCTGCTGGCGCTCGGTCATGGCGGCGGCCTCGCCCTGCTTCGAGCGCGCGATCACGTCGGTGAGGCTGGCCGGCGCATCAGGGCGCGCCGCGACATCCAGCACCTGGCTCCAGGCCTGCTTGGCGCGGCCGGTGTCCTCGGCGGCGCCGACCATGTCGGCGGCGCTCCACGGCTTGCCGGCCGCGGCTGCGGCTTCGAGACGGATGGCGACGGAGCCACCGTTCGCACGCGCCGCCCAGGCCGACTGCTTGATGCCGAGGAGATGATCGACCACGGGATCGGTGAGCTTGAGCGCGTTCTCGATCTCGCCGGTCAGCGCCAGAATGGCATCGAGATAATCCTGCGCGCCCTTGCGAAACTCGTCGCCGACCTTGGCGTCACGCGTGGCCTTCGGCTGATGGATGGCGCCTTCCGCCTTGGTCCGCAACGGCACGAGGGCGTCGTGGATCGCGACCAGCTTGCTGGTGCCGGCGGCCAGACGGGAATCGCTCACGCCCGCGAGGCGGTCGAGCACGTTCTTGTAGGCGGCCTCCGATACGGCGCGGTTGGTGGCGATGCGGTCGTCGGCATTGGAATTGGCCGGGGCGTCCGCCACCAGCGCCGACAGGAAGGTGCCGCGCTCGAGCCGGAAGCCGAGCAGGGTCGCAAACAGCTGCTGGTCGGTGCTGGCGAAGCGCTCGACCTTCTGCGCCGCGTTGTTGCGCTCGATGGCGCCGAACAGCCCGGTCGAGAGCTGCCCGACCAGGAACAGGCCGAGGACGCCGATGATGGCGCCGAGAACCGAACGAATGGAGGGATTGCCGAACAATGCCATGGGGAGCGCCGGATCTCTGAATCTGAAAAAGATGCAGAAAAATACCGGCGTGCCCCTAAGATTTGGTTCACCACATCTACCCGGGTCCGCAGGCCGCGCGCGAGCGAGGCCCGATCGGTAGCCGGGGAGGGCTGGCTAGCTCAGGTCGCGCGGTTCATTTCGCCCGTCTGGCGGCCTGGATCTCGACGAACTCGGCGTCCGGATGCGTAACGATGGTCGTGAACATGATGCCGCTGATGATGAGCGACCAGGCGGTGTCCCAATAAATCCAAAACACTTTCCAGCCTCCGTTTTGCCAGCCTCCGTTTGGCGTCCTCCGCCCGCGGGACCGGAGTAACGGCGCGACAAGGCTGCCGTTCCCTGGAGATCCCGTGGCCGGGCCTCGGCTCGAGCAGGAGCCGACGAAGCTTAGCGCTTTCTGGTGTTGGTCGGCGATACCTTGCGATCGGTTTGATCGGCCTGACCGGTGTGGCGCTTTGCCACGACGTCTTCATCCCGCGGGCCTTCACGCGGGCGCGGCGGCGGCTTGGGCTGGCCGGACTGGCCGCCGTGCTTGCCGCCCATATCGGGTTTGCCTTCGAGGTCGTTTTCGCGGGGCATGCCGGGTCAATGCGCGCGGCCGGCAATGGTTCTTAATTAACCCGCACGGTATCGGCTGTGAACGAGTTCATACGCTCGCCGCCTTTTGCAGTGCAGGATGGCCGAACCCTGGACGGACGGATTTGGCCTGATGCGGAAGCAACTCGTCGCCTGGACTATCCTGACCTCGGCCCTGGTCGCGGTCGCGGTCTGGACCGTGCTCGGCCCGCCCGACCGTCCCGCCGGCCCGCATCTGCCCTCGCGCGACCTGACGGCTGCGGTGCGTTAACGCCCGCAACCGCACCGATACAATTTCGGCATCGATCGATCCCAATTGGATTTTGGTACAGCGGAACACGAGCCGCTATCTTCTGCCGCAAAACAACGACCCCACACCGGCCGGAGGACGCCCATGATCAGACCGACGCGCACCGCATCCCGCGCTGCGACGACCACCACACTCTTCACCGCTCTTGTCGCCTCTCTTGCCCTCGTTTCCGGAGTCCGTGCCGGCATGGCCGAAACCTTCGCCTATGTCGGCAATGCCGACTCCAACGACATCAGCGTGTTCAAGATCGCCGACAACGGTGAGATGACGCCGGTGCAGACGGCCGCCTTCACCGGCGTCGAAAAGCCTGGCTCCTCCACGCCGCTTGCGATCACGCCGGACCATCGCGTGCTGATCGCCGGCGTCCGCTCGCAGCCGTTCCTCGCGGTGAGCTTTGCGATCGATCCCAAGACGGGTCTCCTCAGCCATATCGGCAACGGGCCGCTCGCCGACAGCATGGCCAACATCGCCACCGACCGCGGCGGCAAGGTGCTGTTCAGCGCCTCCTATGGCGGCAACAAGGTCGCGCTGAATCCGCTTCAAGCCAACGGCGTCGTCGCCGAGCCGAAGCAGGTGATCCCGACCGGGCTGAACGCACATGCCTTCCTGCCCTCGCCCGACAACCGTTTCGTGTTCGCGACCAATCTCGGTTCGGACCAGGTGTTGAGCTTTGCGTTCGATGCCGCTGCGGGCACGCTGACGCCGAGCGATCCTCCGTCGATCAAGACGCCGGAGAAATCCGGGCCGCGGCACTTCGTGTTCCATCCCAACGGCAAGTTCGTCTATCTCATCCACGAGCTGAACGGCGACGTCGCAGCCTACAGCTATGAAGCCAAGAGCGGAGCCTGGGACGAGGTTCAGCGCACGACTGCATTGCCTGAAGGCTTCAACGGAAAGCCCTGGGCGGCCGACATCCACATCACCCCGGACGGCCGCTTCCTCTACGCGTCCGAGCGCACCACCAACACGCTCACCGCCTACAAGGTCGATGCATCAACCGGCAAGCTGACCACGATCGGCAGCGTGCCGACCGAGAAGCAGCCGCGCGGCTTCAACATCGATCCGACCGGCCGCTACCTCGCCGCGGTCGGCGAGCTGTCCGACGGCATGACGGTCTACGCCATCGACCAGAGCAGCGGCGCACTCAGCAAGCTGAAATCCTACCCCACCGGCAAGAAGCCGAACTGGGTGGAGTTCTTGACGCTGAACTGAGGTTCGTCCTCGTACCCTCGTCCAAGGCAGGGCTGTCGCCGTTGCGGGAAGCTCGCCTGTGGCCATCCTTCGAGACGCCCGCCTCCGGCGGGCCCTCAGGATCAGGACGGAGTGTGTGGCGGCAATTGCAAGGGGGCGACGATGCTGCGGAGCCTCATCCTGAGGAGACCGCGGAGCGGTCGTCTCGAAGGACGAGGCGCTCGCTCAGGCCTCGCCAAGCCCATATGCGATAGCCCTCCCCCACAAAGGGGGAGGGTAGGAAGACAGCGTTGCTGTCGGCCGAACGCGATACGACTTCGACCCGTCGCGCCCTAGCTGAAGAAATGCCCGCCCGAGGCCTGCGCATAGGCCTGCCATTGATGATCGAGCACGATCGTCTCGTGGCTGCCGTTGCTCTGGCTGATGTCGATCACGAGGTCGTTGGCGCCGCCGCGCTGGGCGGTGACGTCGGCCGACGCCTTGACGAGATCGGCCAGCGCCGCCATCGAGTTCACGACCACGCCAGAGCCGGCGCCTTCGCCGGTGTTGAGCACGGTCGCGGGATGCGCGCCTGACGAGGCGAAGGTGCTGGCCTCGTAATCGTAGAGCACCAGTGCATCACCCTTGTTGAAGTTGAGGTCGAACACGGTGTCGGTGGCGCGCTGGCCGGCGGCCTGGTCGGTGCCGTTGAAGCGGAATTGATCCGCGCCGGCGCCGCCATAGAGCAGATCGTTGCCGCCACCGCCGTTGAGCACGTCGGAATGCAGCCCGCCGATCAGGATGTCGTTGCCACCCTTGCCGTCGAGGAAGCTGCCGACCGGGCTGAACAGATTGGCGATCAAGAGATTGTTGCCGCTGTTGCCCTCGACCAGATTGTCGGAGACGACGGTGATCGTGGTGCCGCCATGGCCGTCGGACGCAAGCTGGTAGTTCAGCCCCGACGCATAGGCATGCGAGTCGAGCTGGAGCGTGATGGTGCCGGAATTGCCGCCGGTGATGGTGAGCACATTGTCGGCCGACAACGTCGCTTTCGTCGCCTTGCCGATGCCGGCGAGGTCGATGGTGTCACCGACGCCAAAGCCCTCGATCGTGTTGTCGAGATGGCCATGGTCCAGCGCCGCCTTGTCGATCTTCAGCGTCTGCGCGCCGCTCTCGAAGGTGATCGCCCCGGTGCCGGCCGCGTCGAGCGCCGCGAGTTCCAGCGTGCCGGCATGCAGCGTGGTGCCGCCGGTATAGAAGCTGGTCTGGCTCAGAACGGTGGTGCCGGTGCCGGCCTGATCGAGCGAGCCGTTGCCCGAGATCGTGCTGTTGAACACGAAGACGTCGGAATGCGTCGAGGCGAGCACGCCGTTGTCGATGACGTTGCCGGCGAGCGAGCCGCCGTCGGAAACAGTCAGCCTGGCGCCGGTCTCGATGCTGATGCCGGAGGTGAAGCTTTCGGCATCGGTCACGGACCAGCTGCCGCCCTGCACATCGAGCACCTCGAAATTCACCGTGTGCGCCAGCGTGCCGGAGCCGGTGCCGAGCAGGTTGAAGGTGTCGGTGCCGTCGCCGCCGTCGATCGTGCTGGTGAAGACAGCACCGGTGTAGTCGTTGACGATGTCGTCGCCGCCGCCGAGTGCGACGCTGCCCTCGATCGTGCCGTGATTGGTGATGGTGTCGGCAAAGGTGTCGGTGATGGAGATCGCCTCGCCATTGCCGCCGTGGATGAGACCCCAGTTCACGATCGTCGTCGGCGCCCAGCCGTTGCCGCCATTGCTGCCGTTGCTGCCATCGGGGCCGCCGGTGCCGTCACTGTCGTTGACGGTGATCGCGCGCTCGAAGCTGGTGATGACGCCGCCGATCTCGTTGATGATGGTGCCGCCGCCGATAGTGACGGCCTCCTGCAGGTCGACCGTCCCGTCGGCCTCGACGACATGCACGCCGGTGGCCTGGATGGTGCCGAAATTGTCGAGCGTCAAAAGGCCGTCCACGTCGATGCCGTCGCCGTCCACCGCCACGCCGGCGTTATAGCCGCCGGTGCCGATGATGATGCCGTGATTGGTCACTGTGGTCATCGACAGGCTGGGCGTGTCCAGATTGATACCGCTGCCGAGATCGCCGGTGATGGTGCCGTCATTGTTGACGGTGACGGGCTGGTCGCCGGTGATGCCGTGACGGGTGCCCTCGATATTGCCGCCGGTATGGTTGTTGACGGTGCCGCCGGCATTGCCCTGGAAGTCGATGCCGTCATTGTCGTCGCCGCCGGCATTGCCGCCGAAGACCTTGCCGTAATTGTCGATCACCATGTTGACGCCGCCGCGGATCGCGTCAGCATCGGCCGCCTTGATCAGCCCGGTCGCCTCGTTGGTGAGGTGAATGGTACCGTTGATCGAGACCAGGTCGGTGAAATCGATCGCCTGGCCGTTGCTGGAGCCCGATCCTGTCGACTGGATGGTGCCGGCATTGTCCACGGTGACAGAGTAGGTGGCGGTCGTGGTCAGCGTCGCGGCGGTGATGCGGACCGCATCGCCCTGCGACTGGATCACGCCGTGCTGGTCGTTGTCGAGCGTGAACGAGGTGATGTTGGTGAGATTCGAGGTGTTGAGGTTGATCGCGCGGCTCGCCGAGGCGGTGGCGTCGATCAGCCCGTCATTGTCGATGGTGATGATGCCTGCACCGGGACGGATCGCGTCATTGCCGGAGGCGCCGATCACGGCGCCGGTGTGATTGGTGATGTTGATCGTCTCGGTTGGCGAAACGATCGCGGCGAAGTCGAGCGCCTGGCCGCTCGTGCCCGCGACGATGTTGCCGGACGCATCTACCGTGCCGGAGACGATGCTGCCGGAATTGTCGACCGTGATGGTGCCGCCCGAGAGCGCGGTGTTGATGCGGAACGAATCGTCGCCCGTGATCAGCTTGGCGCCGGCCTCGTTGGTGAAGGAGAGATTGCCCGATGTGAACGAGCCCTTGGTGTCGATGCCGCGCGTCGTCGCCGTGATGGTGCCGGCGTTGTCGATCACGACGGTCTGCCCGGCCGTGCCGCCGGTCCAGGTGATGTCGGTGGTATCTGACAGCGTGCCGCCGGCCTGGATGATGCCGGTGTCGGTGCCGCTGACGGTCTTCGCGGACGTGACTGTGGAACCGCTTGCCACGGTGAAAGAAGCCATGATCCCTCCCTGACGTGCCCTGGAAATTCGGCGCCAGTCGGCACCGCAAAATGTTTGTGGGGCCTGAGCGGTATCGGCGGGACATGACGGTGGGATGACGCGCTGTTAGATCACGTACAAAGATCGTAGCCCGGATGGAACGACTTGTCCGCCGAAGCTCGAAGAGCGAAGGCGGAAGCGCAATCCGGGACCTCAACCGCGCATCTCGTTCCACTCCATGCGGGCTACATGCGTTGGAGAGAAAGGCGGATTACCCGCACGCCCAGTCGAATTTCATGTCCTTGAAGTCGAGCTGTGCATTGCCGCCACCAAAATTGTAGCCGCCGAAATATTCCTCGAACTCGATGTAGAACGGGCTCATCTCCGGCACCGCCTGGCACGGCCGCATCGTGCCGCCGAGATGATTTTGGGCGTGGTCCTTGCCCCAATCGTGCAGGCGGAAATTGTCGCGGCTCACGACACCGTCGACATAGTAATAGTAGGGCTGGTACCCGGTCGGCGGCCCTTCCTTCACATGCTTGTCCTGAGGGCCCTTGCCGGCGTTGGGATCATCGGCGCGGGCCGTCAGCCCGATGGCGCGGTTTTCGGCGAGATCGTTGCGCGGCGTGCTCGGCAGGAGCTTCTTCGCGTAAGCGGGCGCGGATTCGTGAAACGCGCTAGCGCCGCCGACATCGAGCCAGCGCGGCCGCTCCGCGGTCGCAAGCGCAAGCGGCGCCGGCGGGGTTGCGAACGCGCCGCCATATTCGGCCTTGGTCAATAGGATCGCGGCATATTCGTAATCGAGAATGTCGGTCATGCGCGAGAGGCGCGGATGCGCGGGGCGCGCCGCCACCGCCTCGCGGATTTCAGGGTCATCCGGCGCGCCGCCGTCATTGTGGTCGGGCGCGGTCGCAAAGAACGACACCGCGACGATGTCCTCGCCATGTACGCGGTAATCCTCCGGCAGCAGAAGCGTGAAGCCGTGCATCAGCGGGTAACCGGTCACGGGATCGAGCGGCCATTGCTCGCTCGCGATGCCCGGCGGCAAGCCATAGACCCAGCCATGGTCGCGTGTGCGGTCGGCGGGGCGGTCCAGCATCTGCAGATCATACGCACGCGAAGGCAAGGCAAACGCCACAGGTCTCTCCCATCCGAAGTCAGGCCTCGTCGCTGAGGCCTGAGTTAGTCGCGGGGAGAAGCGATGTGGTTCGTGGGGGCGCCACAAACTCCGTTGTCGTCCCGGCGAAAGCCGGGACCCATAGCCCCAGGGAGCAGTTTGGCGAAGATTGGTCGTTCGGTACTAATACCAACCGCAATCGATAGATTCCGCGGTATGGGTCCCGGCCTTCGCCGGGACGACCGCAACTCGCGGCTTCAAACACATCAGAGCTTGGTGATCTCAGGCCCCAAACGCCCGATGATGCCATCATGCCGGTGTTTTGCCCGACGTGTCAAACGGCGCTGACCGCCCCGGCGTGGCGCTTGCGCAAATCGTCGATCCCACAGCCCCGCCTACTGTGCATGGGGTTGTTTTCGACTTTTTGTTTGCGGTTACCCTCTGCGCCGCGCGGCGGAGGCATCGACCAGCGCGTCCGCTTCGTCATGCCAGGATAAGATCTCCATCGCCAGCACCGGATGATTGAAACCCTTGAGCTGGAGATCGTCGAGCGCGCGGGCTTCGACGGAGTGTTCGACCATGCCGTAGACGCGGCGGCTCACCACGATCTGGTTGGCCAGCGCCTCGCCGCAGAGGCGGGAGGCGAGGTTGGTGACGCTGCCGATCGCGGCATATTCCAGCCGCTGTTCGAAGCCGACCTGGCCGAGCGTAGCATAGCCGAGCGCGATGCCGATGCCGAAGCCGAGGCTGTGGCCGCGGTTGCGCCAGCGCTCGGTCAGCGGGCCGATGGTGTCGCGCATCTCCACCGCCATCTTCACGGCGCGCGCGGTGTGGTCCTCGAACTGGATCGGCGCGTTGAACAGGATCATCACGCCGTCGCCGGCATATTTGTCGAGCGTGCCCTCGTATTTGAAGATCAGCTTGCCGAGCGCGGCGTGATATTCGCGCAGCACGTTCATTGCCTCTTCGGGCTCGGTCGCCTCGGTGAAGGCGGTGAAGCCGCGCAGGTCGCAGAACACCACGGTGACTTCGCGGCGCTGGCTGGTCAGCAGCCCCTCGGGACTGTCGGAGGAGGCGATCAGCTGCGCCACCTGCGGCGCCAGGAAACGCTCGAGCTTGCGGATGCGCTCGATCTCGCCGAGCTGGGTCTCGACGCGTTCCTCCAGCGACTTGTTCCAGTTCTTCAGCTGCTCGGTCTGCTCGCGCAGCTTGTCGGCCTGGGCGCGCACGGTCTCGTTCGCGGTCTCCAGCGCGTGGCTCTTGTGGTCGACCTCGGTGAACAGGCGCGCATTGCGCATCGCCAGCACCGCCTGGTTGGCGAAGGTGCGCATCAGGCCGGTGAGGCTGCCTTCGAACGCGCCGCTGGCACGGCGCAGCACCACCAGCGAGCCGAGCGTGCCCTGCTGATCGACCAGCGGCACCGCCAGCACCGAATGGAAGCCGGCGCTGACCGCGACGTCGCGCAGCGGCTGCCCGGCGGCGTGATCGAGATCGGCAATCGCGATCGGCTCGCCGCGCGCGGCGGCCTCGCTCAAAATGTTCTCGCCTTCGTCGATCGTGACGTGGGCGCCCTCGACCGATTTGTCGATGCCGTCGGCCTCGACCAGGTTGAAGCGGCGTCGCTCGGCGTCGTAGCCGTAGATCGCCACCGCGTCGGCGTGGCTGATCTCCAGCGCACGCGCGGCGATGGTCGGCAGCACGGCGTTGAGGTCGAGCGAGGATGCGACCGCGCGGCCGACCTCTTCCAGCACCTTCAGCTCGTTGATCGACTGCGCGAGATCGCGGGTGCGCGCCTCGACCTTTGTTTCGAGATCCGAATAGGTCTCCTGGAGCTGGCCGGCCATGCGGTTGAACTGGCCGGCGAGCTCCTCCAGCTCGTCGGAGGTGTGCACGTCGATGCGGTGGCTGAAGTCGCCTTCGCCGAGCTTGTGCGCGCCGTCGCGCAGCGCGGTGATCGGGATGATCATGCGGCGCGCCAGCAGCGTGCCGGCGAGGATCGCGACCAGCAGGCCCATGCCGATCAAAAGCGCGATGCGCACGAGTTGGTCGCGGATCGGTGTCAGCGCCTGCACGGTCGGCTGCTCGAACAACACGCTCCAGCCGAGTTTCGGCACCGGGCTTGCGGCGGTCAGCACCGAATGGCCGTTGAAGTCGGTGCCTGATGTGTCGGGCTCACGGCCGGGCGAGATCGCAGCCGCGACCTGCGCCAGCTTCGACAGATCCTTGCCGATTTCGGGTCCCTTCGACGAGGCCGCCAGCACGCGGCCGCGCGCGTCGACCACATAGGCGAAGGCGGCCTTGCCGACCTGGGCGTCGGACAGGAAGTCGGAGAGGAAGCTGAGATCAATCTCCGCCACGGTGACGCCGGCATTGAAGCCAGAATGCGCCACCGAGATCGACATCACCGGCTTCTGATCGACGAAGCTCGCCGCCGAATAGCTGACCCCGCGCGCCACCGCGTCGGTGAAGCGCATGTCGCGGGCGAGGTCGGCGTGGCCGCCCGTCGTGGTCGACTGGCGCGAGACGCGCAGCACCTCGTGGCCGTCGCCGTTGAGCTGGAACAGCTGGGAGACGACGGAGACCTGCTGCAGCAGCTGGGCGTAATCGGCGCGGCGCTTCTCCAGCGTGTCCCGGCTTGCCGTCGTCACCCAGCTGATCTGGCGCTCGAGCTCGGAGATGGATTGCTCCATGCGCCGGGCGGCGGCCTGCGCCTTGTCTTCCAATCCGTCGGTCAGCGATGTCTTGGTGGCGCGATAGGAGATCCAGGTCTCCATCGCGCCGTTGACGGCGAGCACGAACACGACGAGGCCGACGAGGGAGGCGACGTATTTGACGAAAAGGCCCTCGCGCAGAAACCAGGTCTTGTCTTTCGCTCCCGCCATCCGGATCCTCTCGC
The DNA here is from genome assembly GCF_024199945.1 of Bradyrhizobium sp. CCGUVB4N. GTDB lineage: Bacteria > Pseudomonadota > Alphaproteobacteria > Rhizobiales > Xanthobacteraceae > Bradyrhizobium. The sequence goes on from NZ_JANADP010000001.1 coordinate 539,023, forward strand.
GCCGCAACCGACGCCGGCGCTATGGGCCGTACGGGCCCCGCGGCTCTTCTACCACAATTTGGGCCTTTGGACCGGCAGGGGGCCGGTCAAGGGCGGGTGTGGTTACCCGCCGCCGACGTGGGGGCGGCTGGCCGGGCGGTGAATTGTCGCAGCCGGCAGGCCGCCTCGTCCGTTCGGATGAAGAACTGTGTGATGAGGCCGTGTAAGGCTGCGCGCGGAGTTCGCCGCCTTGGTCCGCCAATCACCGATTAAACAACTGCCGCATCACGTCGTTCATCGGCTGGCTGTCCTGCTGCGCCTCGGGCGGGTCCTGGGTCGGAGGGGTCGGCGAAGCCTGGGGGGCCGGTGTGGTCGGGCTGCCTGGCAGGCTGCGGCTCCGGCCGGTGCCGTTTCCGGCGCCGCTCGAGAGCCCCTGCTGGATCAGGTTGCCGATCGCCTCGCCCAGCTGGCCGCCGAGCAGATTGTTTTGCCCCTGTCCCTGCCCTTGCTGCTGCGTCTGCGGATTGGCATTGCCGGCCGCGTTGCCGCCACCGGGTGCGGCGGTGCCGCCGAGGCCGAAACTGTTCAGGATGTTGCCGAGCCCGGCTCCGTCAGGCCCGAACAGGCCCTTGCCCATCTCGCGCAATTTGGCATAGGCGGCATCCGGATTGTCGAGCACACCGGCCATGTCGGGATAGATCCGCGGCTGCGACCACGCGCCGGTGATCATCACGGGAATGCCGAAGCCGACGGGATCGGAGGTGCGGCCCTGGCCTTCGGTCGTCATCACCAGTTTCGGCTCGACGCGAAAGCCCATCATCTTGGTGTCGAGCGCAATGGTGCCGGCGCCGGTGACGCGCACCAGCGGCCCGATCAGATTGAGATCGGTCGTCACCGCCTGGCCCTTGTCGATGCGGAAGGACGCCGAGAGCTGCGACAGGTCCGTGCTCTGCTCCTGGCTGTCCTGCCAGCCCGACAGCGTGCCCGACGTCAGCGAACGGATCATCTGCGCGACGTTGATGCCGCGGATGGCGCCGTCCTGGAAACTGACGAAGGCGGTGCCCTGCATGTTCGCCATCAGCGCGCGCTGGCTGGTGCCGGCACTGCGCAACGCGAGCTTGGCTTGCAGCTTGCCGTCGATCCGGTCGAACTCGGCAAGGCCCTGCAGCAGCGGCAGCGCGCGCACGCCGACGAGGTCGGAATGCATCGCAAAGCTCGGCGCGCCGCTGGTCGCATCCAAAATCACCTCGCCCGCGACCTGGCCGCCATAGGCGCCGAGATTGGCGGTGCCCGCCTTCAAGATGCCGCCGGCAAGTTTGGCATCGACCGCCAGCGGCGCAAGACGGGCGTCGCCGACGACGGCTTCGTTGGCCGAGATCCTGATCTGCGCGTCGACATAATTAAGTCCGGACACGTCGATCGGCGCATCGCTCCAGGGTTGCCCGGTCGTACCGTCAGGCGATTTCGCCAGCGGGATCGCGAGCCGCTGGAAATCGAGATCGACCTTCACGAGCGGCTTGCTCGCGATGTCAACCGAGGCCCAGCCGTTGAATGCGCCATCGCCGAACGTGCCGTTGACGCCATTGACCATCACGACCGCACCGTTGAGCCGCAGCTCCGCGTGGCCGGCGAGCTGCGACTTCAGCACGTCGGGCATATCGATGGCGAAATCCACCGGGATGGTCTGCCGCTCGATCGGCGGCGCCGGTGTCGTGGCCCTGATGTCGAATTTGGTCGGATGATCGCCGACGCGCGCGGTTCCGGCGATATTGACCTTGCGGTCGCGGCCCATGACGGCGTCGGCATCGATCGCGCTGATGCGGCCGTCGACGCGATCGCGCACGCGCGAGAATGCGACTTCGCCGTTGGTGACCTTGATGCGGTCGATGGTCGCGCCGTCCATGTCGAGCGCAAGCGGCTTCGGCGAGGTATCGGCGTTGGGCAGGCGCTCGCGCAGCAGCGGTTGATACAGCACCGGATGGGTGACGATGATCTCGCTGATCTTCGGACGACCCGACCACACGCTTGCGAGCGACATGTCCGCCTGCACGCTGTCGATCGTCACGCGCGTGATGCCGCTGCGGTCCTTGGGGTCCTGGAGCGTGAGATCGTTCAGCGTGACGTTCAGCGTCGGCCACAGGCTGATCTTGGTGGTTCCGTCGATCGACAGGCGATAGCCGCTCGCCTGCTCGACGCGCGAGGCGATGGTCGCGGTCAGGAAGCCCGAGGGAATCCCGATCACCTGCAGGAGTGCGATCACGACGATGACGGCGAGCAAAGCTACGCCGGCGAATTTCACTGCTCTCATGTCGACTTTCCAACGACGGACGAGCGGCGTCGAATCCGGCAGATTGCCCGTCCTTCGCGCCCGAGTTTATCCCGGGACGGGAAGCCGCTCCAAGCGGCTAAAATTAGTCGGGAGGTGCTGCAAAGTTATGTGACTTATGACACACTTCTCCGACGCGGTTTTACGCGATTCTGACGATGATGCTTCCAAGCGATTTGCAAGCGATTTGCCAAAGAAACTGGCCAAGAAATTCACAAGGACGTTGAAATGAGCAAGCAGGCCGAATTTGCGGTCATTCTGAAAATGAATGCCATGTTCGCCGATCTCGGTGCGGACGAACTCCAGCGGTTGTCCAATCTCTGCCACACCCAGCATCTGGCGAATGGCGAGGTGTTGTTCCAGAAGGGCGATCCCGGTGACGCGCTGTACGGCGTGCGCCGCGGCCAGGTCCGTATCGAGACCGGTGCCTCCGACGGCAGCCGGCTGACATTGAACTTCATGGGGCCGGGCGACCTGTTCGGCGAGGTCGCGGTGCTGGACGGCCAGAGCCGCACCGCCGACGCGACCGCCGGCGAAGTGAGCGAATTGTTCGTGCTGCGGCGCGAAGACTTCCTCGCCTTCCTCGAACGCGAGCCGAAGGTCGCGATCAAGATCATTGCGCTGTTGTGCCAGCGCATCCGCTGGCAGAGCGAGCGCATGGAGGAATCCATGTTGCAACCGCTGCCGGTCCGGCTGGCGCGGCGGCTCTGCGCGCTCGCCGCCGATTTCGGCTCCGAGGTGCACATTTCGCAGGAACAGCTCGGCGTCTTCGTCGGCGCCGCTCGCGAGAGCGTGAACCGCCAGCTTCAGGCCTGGCGCAAGGAAGCGATTTTGGATCTGCAGCGCGGCCGTATCCTGCTGCGGAACATGACCAAGCTGACGGCGATCGCACGGAACGAGTAGCGATCGCGACGAGGGGGTTCAGTTCGCTTGCTTCAGCCGCGCCGGCGGGAACTTATTCCGCCGCCGGGTGCACGATGCTCTTCGGCGCATGTGCCGCTTCCGCGGCCTCATGATGACCGTTGGTCTCAGCGTCTTCGCTGTGCACGATCAGCCGCTTGCCGAAGCGCCAGATCAGGGCGCCGAGGTCGTCCATCACCATGAACATCGCGGGCACGAACACCAGCGACAGGATGGTCGAGAAGATCAGGCCGCCGATCACCGCGAGCGCCATTGGCGAGCGGAACTCGCCGCCGGCGCCGACCGCGAGCGCGCTCGGCATCATGCCGGCGGCCATCGCGATCGTGGTCATCACGATCGGGCGGGCGCGTTTCATGCCGGCGTCGATCATCGCCTCGTCGCGCGGCTTGCCGGCATTGATGGATTCGATCGCGAACTCCACCAGCATGATCGCGTTCTTGGTGACGATGCCCATCAGCATCAGGATGCCGATCCACACCGGTGTGGTGAGCTGCTTGCCGGTGACGAGCAGCGCGGCAATCGCGCCGCCGATCGAGAGCGGTAGCGAGAACAGGATGGTGATCGGCTGCAGGAATGTGCCGAACAGCAGCACCAGCACCGCATAGACCATCATCAGGCCGGCGGTGATCGCGGTGGCGAAGCCGTCGGACAGTTCATTGAGGCTTTCGGCGTCGCCGGAGGGGGAGACTTTCACGCCCTTCGGCAGGCTCTTCATGACAGGCAGATCGTAGATCTTCTTGGTCGCATCGCCGAGCGCCGCGGAGCCGACGAGGTCGGCGGCGACGGTTGCCTGCCGCTCGCGGTCGTAGCGGTTGATGCTGGTCGGGCCCTGGTCGAGCTTGACGTCGGCGATGACGGACAGCGGCACGCCGCCTTTCTCGCCGTGCTCACCGAGCGGCACGCGCAGCTGCTCCAGCGTCTTGAGATTGCCGCGCGCGGCATCCTCGAGCTGCACGCGGATCGGCACCAGACGGTCGCCGACGTCGAACTTGGCGAGCGCCGGACCGACGTCGCCGATGGTTGCGACGCGGATGGTCTGCGACAGGCTTTCGGTCGAGACGCCGAGCCGTGCGGCGAGATCGGCGCGCGGCTCGATGCGCAATTCGGGGCGCTCCAGCGAGGTCTCCGAGATCACGTTGGAGATGGTCGGAATCCGCTTCATCTGCGTCGCGAGTTCGCTGGCGACGTTGTTGACGATGTTGGCATCGACGCCGGTCACCACCAGCGAGATCGCGCGCAGGCCGTTCTCGTCCAGGAACCAGAAGCGGATATCGGGAACGTTCTCCAGCTCCTGGCTGATCGAGAACTCGAGCTCGCGCTGGGTGATGTTGCGGTCGTTCTTGGGCGTGTAATTGATGATCAGGGCAGCGCGCCGGACTTCCTGGGTGCCTGGCGGAACGCGGCCGCCGTCCACGAAGATGCTCTTCACTTCGGGCCGCTTGCGCAGCCGCGCGACGATGTCCTCGGTGACCTTTTCGGTGTAGGCGAGCTGCGTGCCCGGCGGCAGTTCGAGGGCGAGCAGCGAGCGGGCGCTGTCCTGCGCCGGCAGGAAGCCCTGCGGCAGCAGCGTGATGCTCCAGATCGAGGCCGCGAAGATGCCGAACCCGATCAGCACGGTGATGAAATAGTGCTTCACCGACCACGAGACGAGACCGTGATAGGTCCGCAGGATGCGGCCGGGCGGCGGCTCTTCATGATTGCCATGTTTGAGAAAGTAGGCCGCCAGCATCGGCGTCACGAAGCGCGCCGCGAGCAGCGAGAAGAACACCTGCACCGACACGGTGATGCCGAACTGCTTGAAGAACTGTCCGGCGATGCCCGACATGAAGCTCGCGGGCGCGAAGATCGCGATGATGGTCAGCGAGATCGCGATCACGGCGAGGCCGATTTCGTCGGCGGCTTCGAGCGCGGCACGGTAGGGCGATTTGCCCATGTTCATGTGCCGTACGATGTTCTCGATCTCGACGATGGCGTCGTCGACCAGAATACCTGTCGATAGCGTGATGGCGAGGAAGCTGACGAGGTTGAGCGAGAAGCCGAGGATGTCCATCGCCCAGAACGCCGGGAAGATCGACAGCGGCAGCGAGACCGCGGCAATGATGGTGGCGCGAAGGTCGCGCAGGAACAGCAGCACGATGACCACGGCGAGGATGGCGCCCTCGAACAGGGTCGAGATCGCCGCTTCGTAGTTGCCGTTGGTGTATTCGACCGAAGTGTCGATCAGCTTGAGGTCGACATCGGGATAAGCGGCCTTGAGTGCGTCGATGCGCTTCTGCACGGCTTCGGCGACCTTCACGTCGCTGGCGCCCTTGGAGCGCTTGATGCCGAGTGCGACCACCGGCTCGCCGTTGAAGCGGGCGAAGGTGCGGCGGTCGGCGATGGTGTCGGTCACGGTGCCGAGATCGTCGAGACGGACCTCGCCGCCGCCGAACAGCGGGACCATGGTGCCGGCGAGGTCGCTCAGCGTCTTGGCGCCGGCCAGCGTCCGGATCGCCTGGTCGTTCTTGCCGATTTCGGCGCGGCCGCCGGCGACGTCGACATTGGTGCCGCGCAGGCTCTGGCTGACATTGACGGCCGTCAGCCCCATCGCCTGCAGGCGGTCGGGATCGAGCGAGACCAGGATCTCGCGCTCGACACCGCCGATGCGCTCGACCTGGGCGACGCCGCGCACGCCCTGCAGCGCGCGCTTGACCACGTCGTCGACGAAATAAGACAGTTGTTCCGGCGTCTTGCCGGGCGAGATCGCGGCATAGGTGACGATCGGCAGGCCGATCACGTCGACGCGCTGGATCAGCGGCTCGGTGACGTTCTGCGGCAGGTTCGAGCGCACGCGCGTCACCGCGTCCTTGACGTCGTTGAGTGCGCGATCGGTGTTGGTTTCCAGCGCGAACTGGATGGTGGTGACCGACACGCCGTCGGTGATCGAGGAGGTGATGTGCCGCACGCCCTCGACGCCTGAGACGGCGTCTTCAACCGTCTTGGTGACCTGGGATTCGAGTTCCGCCGGGGCGGCGCCGAACTGCGCCACCGCGACCGAGATCACGGGAATGTCGGCCGAGGGCAGTCGCGTGATCGCGAGCTTGGTGAAGGAGGTCCAGCCGAGGATCAGGAGGATGATCGAAAACACCACCGACGGCAGCGGATTCCGGATTGACCATGCCGAGATATTGAGAGCCATCAGCGTACCCGCGTGCGATCGAGTTCATCGGCGAACATGGTCTTGATCTGGTCGCCGTCATGGAGCGAAGAGCCGGCGTCGGCGACGACGATTTCGCCGACGTCGACCCCTTCAAGGATTTCGGTTTGGCTGTCGGATGTCAGCCCGACGCGCACCCGACGTGTCTCGACGGTATTGCCTTTGACCACCTGCACGGTGAGATGGTCGATCGCCGTCTTGGGAACCGCGACACCGCAGCTTCGCTTGGCGTCGATCGAGGCACGGGCAAACACGCCGACCTTCAGCGACGGATTGTTGGTGACGCTGATGCGGACGCGGCCGAGCTGCGTGGCGCGGTCGATCTCGGGCGCAACCAGCCGGACGCGGCCGATCAGATCGGCGGCGTCATCCCGGCTGATCCGTACCGTCGCGCCGGGGCTGAGTTTTGGCATGTGCACGGCCGGGACCTGCGCATCCAGCTCGATCTCGTTGTTGACGGCAATGCGGAACATCGGTCCGGCCTGCGGCGATGCCGGTGCACCGACGACGGTCCGCACTTCCGTGATGAGACCCGGGGCCGGTGCCTTCAGCGAGATCGGACCCTGCGGGCCCGGCCTTTGCGGCTGGCCCGGGATCTGCGGCGGCGCCGTCAGGCGCGCCAGCTCCTGATTTTCGGTGACGATCGCGCCTTCGGTGACGAAGACGTCGGTGACCTTCGATCCTTCCTGGTCGGGCATGACCACGGCCTCGCGCCGCGGCACGAAGAAGCCGGTGACGCGCACCAGATCGGAGAAGCAGGCGTTGGTCGACTTCGCGACGATGACGAGGGCCTCGCCCGGCGTCTCCTTCGCCTCGGGGCGATGCCGATGCTCGAACCAGTAATAGCCGAGGCCGAGCGCAACGATGAACGCCACGGTTCCCGCAGGCTTGAGATATTCGGAGATGTTCATCGCCGGATCATCCTGGCCTGGCTCGGGGTTGCTGGGATCGTTTCCCTGAAACGAAGCGGCGTCCCGCAGGGCTGCGGGACGCGCGCTGGGAGCAAGACTTTACACCACATCACGACTTGTCACTGCAAAGGATTACGTCGTGGTCACTTCGATGCGGTGGTCTTGTTTTCCATATTCACGACCTGAACGCGGCGGTTCACCTCCGCCATCGGCTGGCTGGGATCTTTCAGCTTGCTCTTGCCGTAGCCGACGGTGACGAGATCGGTGGCGGCAATGCTGTACTTCTCGACGAGGTAACGCTTGATCGAATCCGCGCGGCGTTCCGACAGCTCCTGATTGTAGCCCTCGCCGCCGGCGGCGTCGGTATGGCCGGCGACCACGAAGGTCGAGCCCTTCAAATCGGGGCTGGTCAGTGCGCGGCCCAGCGCCTGCACCGAAGGCAGCGACTTGGTGCTGATGTCGGCCGAGTTGTAGTCGAAGGTGATTTCGAGATCGATATTCGGCTTGTCCTTGGCGGCCGAGGCGATCTCCTCGCGCTCGGTCGACGACAGAGAGCGCGTGGCGCGGCCGCGGACCGACTGGATCAGCTTGGTTTCCGCCGCGTTCGGCGCCGGATCGGCCTGCGGAGCGATCGAGAGGCCGCGGGTGAGGGGCTTCTTCGGCGGCGGCGCCAGTGCGCGGACGATCTCGTCCTCGGTGACGTTCTTGCTGTTGCCGTCGTCGCCGGCGAAAGCGGGCGGGAGTGTCAGCGCGGCGCCGATGGTGAAGATGGACAGGATCGCGGTCAGTCCCTTTGCAGCCAATCTCATTGCCAGTCCCTCCTGCGCGAGCCCGCGCGGTTCCAAAATTCCTGCAAGTGGCCCCCACGGCAAGGCCGCCTGCGGCACCCGTTCTGTTAGTCTTGCCGGACCGCCGCGGGTTCGAGGCGCTGCCGGCCTCAAATCAAAAAAATATCAACGCACTCCGTAACTTGCGAATTCCTGCACGATGTTCGGGTCCATCGCTTTGGCATTGGCGACGTCGAGCGCGCCCTCCTGGGCGGAGCCGTTGCGCTGCTTCGCGACGCCCCGTCCATAGAGCGAGGAGGTCAGGCGCGGGTTGATCTTCAGCGCGGCGTCAAAATCGGCGATGGCGTTCTTTGCCGCCCCGGATTTGAGGTTCACCAGCCCGCGGCTGTCCAGCGCATCGACGAAGTTGGGCCGCAGCCGCAGCGCCTCGTTGCAATCCTTCAGCGCGCCCTGGAGGTCGCCGACCACGGCACGGGTCCAGCAGCGGTTGTTCAGCGCCTCGACGTCCTTCGAATTGATCCGGAGCGTCTCGTCAAAATCCTTGATGGCAAGGCTGTAGGCCCCCTTGCTGGCATAGACCTGGCCACGCCGATACAGCGCATTCACATCGTCCGGATTGGCGGCGATCTTGGCCGTCAGGCCCTTGATGGTGGGATCCTCCGCCAGCGCGGACGCGCTCGGCCCACCATCTGCATTCGGCGACGGGGCGGGCTCGGCCGGTTTGGCCGGCGGTGTCGGCGGAGGCAGCGCAGCTTCAACCTGCGGCTTCGGCGCGGGCGGCGGTGACGGAGGTGCAGGCGGCGCCGGCGGATTGTTCGCGGCCACGGGTGGTGCTGCTGGCGGTGGGGCGGGCGGTGCCGGAGGCGGGTTGTTGGCGACCGCAGGCGGCGGTGGTGCGGGAGGCGCCGGTGGCGGGGTCGTCGCCGTCGGGCGCGATCCGGCTGCACCCGGAATGAACGAGAAATCCTCGGCGAGCGAGGACGAGATCCACGGCACCTGCTCGCCGCGCGAGGCGCGGGTGACGCCCATCTTGGTGCGGTTCAGCGTTTCCTCCGCCATCAGGTCGGGGACACGGATTTCCTTGAGCAGTTCCTGGACGAACAGGCTGTGGTCGCCGCCGGCGTCCGATACCACCGATGCCAGCGCCGCCGAATACATCACCAGGGTGCCGTTCGGCGCGATGACGGGGGTCAGGCCCGCCGAGAAGCTGCGGAACCGCCGTTCGAACGGGTTGCGCCTGGAGGCATCGATCAGCGCGATCTTGACGCCCGCGCCGCGGGTGTTGAGCTCGCCCAGGATCGCTTCGATGCTGAACCCGTCGCGACGGACGTCGGACTCGGTCCAGATCTGCGCGTCGACCGGGATCATGTAGCTCTGGCGTGCCGACTGGATGCCGAACCCGCTGTAGAAGATCAGCGCCACCGAGCCCGGCTTGATCTTGCCGTAGAGCTTGTCGAAGGCGCGGCGCATCGCGTCGCCGGTCAGGTTCTCGCCGACCTCAACGGAAAAGCCGTCGCGCTTGAGCTCGTCGGCGACGTCACGGGCATCGTTGAGCGGCTCTTTCAGCGGGCTGTCGGCATCCGGGTATTTGGCATTGCCGATGACCAGCGCGTAGCGGTCGCCGGCGGCGTGCGACGGCGCGGTCGGGATGAGCGAGACGAGCAAGGGCAGAAGAAAAAGGAAGCGAATTTTCATAATCAGCGCGGTCCAGCCAAAAAGGCGCCGTTCCCAGCTTGCGCCGCGGCGACCTTAACTTACGCAAAGTGCATTATCAAACCGGGGAGTGGAGGCGTCAACCGCTTGGAGATTCGGCACTATCGCGACAATTGACCGCGACGCATGGGCAGCTCGCGAGGGGAATAAATCGGCGGTCACGGCTCTCCTCGACGCGTTCTCGTTCAGGGTTCCGGCCGTCATGTTAGGCCGGCACTCGCGACGAAAATGTGATTGGTCTCACATTGCGCCCTGCGTCCATCGCGGGCTCAGGCGTTTGACCTTTATGGTGGGCAATGGCTTGGTGCGCGGCAGGTCCATTCAGAAAAAGCAAAAGCCGGGATCAAGATCATGGGAAACGCCTACGAAATCTACGCTCTTCGCTATGCGACGATGTCGCCGCGCACCCCCAGCATGAATTTTCTGGCGCCCGACCCGCATGACAGCGCGGCGCAGGATCTCGACTACTTCGTTTGGCTGATCCGGGGGCAGGGGTGCGATATTCTGGTCGATACCGGTTTCAATGCCGAGGAGGCCATCTCGCGCGCGCGCAAGCTGACGCTCAATCCGGTCGATGCGCTGGAGCGTTTCGGCGTCGCCGCGTCGAGCATTCGCGACATCATCGTGACGCATCTGCATTACGATCACGCCGGCAACCTCGATCGCTTCCCGAATGCGCGCTTCCATCTCCAGGAGCGCGAGATGGCTTACGCCACGGGCCGCTGCATGTGTAACGGACTGTTGCGACATCCATTCTCGGTCGAGCACGTCACCCAGATGGTGCGCCATGTCTACGGCGAGCGCGTCAATTTCTATTCCGGCGACGGTGAAATCGCGCCTGGTGTCACCGTGCACCGCGTCGGCGGCCATTCGGACGGCTTGCAGGTGGTCAAGGTCGAGACCGCGCGCGGTCCGGTGGTGTTGGCGTCAGACGCCGCGCATTACTACGCCAATCTGCAGCGCCGCAGCCCGTTTCCGATCGTCTACAATGTCGGCGATATGGCCGTGGGCTGGGAGACGATCGAACGTCTCGCCGGCCATCCCGACCGGTTCATTCCCGGCCACGATCCGATCGTGACCGAGATCTATCCCCGCGCGAGCGACAAGGTCGACGCCTGGGCATTGCATGTGCCGCCGACGCGGTCGTTTGCGAAGTGACGGAGCCAGGGCGCGTCCGTGTAAGTCCTGAGCGCAGCGGACATCAGGCGGTGAGGCGAGATTCGCGGGCGGCGGGCGTGATGTCAACGAGCGCCGGCAGGATCCTCGCAAGCAACGACATCGCGGGGAGATCTTCGAGCCGCTAGCTCCGGCGGAGAGAATACCGCCAGGTATCCTGCATCCCCCGCGAGCTTGTATGCGGCAACCTCGCGATAGCCGACGGCGGTCAATTCGCAGCGCAAGAGCTCAATTGGCGTGCCATGCTTCGACGTTGGAAGCTCAAGATCGACAATTCCGACCCGCGCACCCTGCTTCAGGGCGGGCGCGAGATTGTAGAGGAAGGCATAGGGTTGGGCGATCTCGTGATACATATGCACAAGGATTGCGGCGTCCAGCGAGGAAGCGGGCAGACGCGGGTCGTGTGGTTCGCCGAGCGCAAATTGCACGTTCGTCAACTTCAGAAGTTCTGTTCGCCTGGCGAGTTCGACGAGGTAATCCCGCGTGACGTCTTGGGCAATGACAGAGCCGGCGGGGCCGACGAGGTGCGAGAGCCTGACCGTGTGGTAGCCACTGCCTGCTCCAATGTCGCCGACTGTCATGCCTGGTTTCAGTTCAAGAACGCGTGCGATTTGACCGGCCTCATTGAGGGCGTCGCGGCGCTCTTCGGCGGAGCGGCGTGGGCTGACGATCCGTGCGACAGGGCGCTGCGGTGAGGGAAACTCGCTTGCAGCGACTCCAGGGGGAGCCAGATAACCTATGTCAGCGGCGCATGCGCGAGTTGCGGCAAACGCCACAAATAGCATCGCCATATACGCCACTGCCGTCACGGCCTACCAAGTTTTTTCAACCGGACTCCCACAAGCCGACGTCTGCGCCTCTATGCGTGCGCGCCCTAATACGCCTGCTTCGCATCTGCCTCTTCGCTGGTCTGGATCAGGTCGAGGCTGTCCTCGATCTTGCCGAGTAGCGCGGAGAGTTGCTTGCGCTCCTGCGCGGACAGGCAGGCGAGGATTTCGTCTTCCCGTCGCAGCAATTGCGGAAACAATTCCTCGTACAGTGCGCGGCCTTTCTTCGTCAGTTGCAGGCGGAATTCGCGGCGATCGGCTTCGTTCTCGACCCGCTCGATCAAGCCGTCATGCAGCAGCGCCGTCACTGCGCGGCTGATGGTGGATTTGTGCGTGCGGGTGCATTGCGAGATGTACTGCGCGCTACAGGCATCGTTGCGGAAGCCGAGCGTGGCAATGACGCGCCATGCCGGAATGTCGAGGCCGTGACGCTCCTGATATTCGACCGCGAGCGCGGAACTCACCTCCGCCGCGAGCCGGTTGAGGCGGAACGGCACGAACTTGAACAGATCGAGCCGTGACTTTGGCCGCGGCGAAGCCTCATCGGCCTGCCGTGTCTTCAACGCGATGTCGCTGGATGTCCTCGCCAAGGGGCGCGCTCCGAATTCCAGTTGACGGCCGGCCGGCTCCGGTCCAAAATAGTTGCACGTGAGACTATCTAGCAGATCAGTCCTCCCCTGACCAGAGCCGAGGTTAGTGTATGGCGCAGGCCAATACGCATCAGGCCAAAACCCAGTTCGGCTATCGCCGCCACCCCGATCAGGATCGCCCCGGTCAAAACCCGGCCGAGCATCCGGTCGTGGTCGTTGGCGCCGGGCCCGTCGGGCTGTCGCTGGCGATCGATCTCGCCCAGCGCGGCCAGCGCGTCGTCCTTCTGGACGATGCCGACCGCATCGGCGAGGGCTCGCGCGCGATCTGCTTCTCGAAGCGCTCGCTGGAATATTGGGACCGGCTCGGCGTCGCCGACCGCATGGTCGACAAGGGCGTTGTGTGGAGCGTCGGCCGCATCTTCCACGGTGAGTCCCAGCTCTATCAGTTCAACCTGCTGCCGGAGGAGGGCCACAAGCGGCCGGCCTTCATCAATCTCCAGCAATATTACGCCGAGGCCTATCTGGTCGATCGCATCGGCGATCTGCCCGCGGTCGACCTGCGCTGGCGCAACAAGGTCACGTCGGTCGAACAGCGCAACGATTCCGTCGCGCTTACGATCGAGACACCCGAAGGCGCCTACCGCCTGCATGCGCAATATGTCGTTGCCTGCGACGGCGCGCGTTCCTCGCTGCGGCAGATGGTCGGCGCCGAGTTCGCGGGACAGGTGTTCGAGGATCAGTTCCTGATCGCCGACGTGAAGATGACGGCGGAATTCCCGACCGAGCGCTGGTTCTGGTTCGATCCGCCGTTTCATCAGGGACGTTCGGCGCTGCTGCACAAGCAGCCAGATAATGTTTGGCGCATCGATCTCCAGCTCAATCGCTATGCCGATCCCACAGTCGAGAAGAAGCCGGAGAACGTGCGGCCGCGGATCGCGCGCATGCTCGGGCACGACAAGTTCGAGTTCGAGTGGATCTCGCTTTACAAATTCCAGTGCCGGCGGATGGATCGCTTCCTCCACGGCCGCGTGATCTTTGCCGGCGATTCCGCGCATCAGGTCTCGCCCTTCGGCGCTCGCGGTGCGAACTCGGGACTGGAAGACGCCGAAAATCTCTCCTGGAAGCTCGACCGCGTGCTGCGCGGCACCTCGCCCGCGAGCCTGCTCGAAAGCTACCATGTCGAGCGCAGCCTGGCGGCCGATGAGAATATCCGCGAATCCACCCGCTCGACCGATTTCATGGCGCCGAATTCGCATCAGGAAGCCCGGCTGCGTCAGGCGGTGCTGTCGCTGGCCAAGGAAACCGAGTTCGGCAAGCGCATGGTCAACGGCGGAAGGCTGTCGGTGCCATGCAGCTACGACACGTCACTGTCGTCACCGGATGCGGAGGCGTGGAGCGGCGGACCCTCGCCCGGTTGCTCCATGCCGGACGCACCCATTGGCCAGCAGGCCTATCTGACGGATGCGTTCCGCAAGGGTGGAACGGACTTTACCCTGCTGTCGTTCAGCAATGGCGCGGCGATCGATACGCCCGATGGCGTCAAGGATATCCGCATCGGCGGGGAGGGCGGACTTGCCGATCCCTCCGGCTTTGTCGCGAAGCGTTATGACGCCGAGCCGGGCTCTGCCTATCTCCTGAGGCCCGACGGCTACGTCGCCGCGCGCTTCCGCCATCCGACGCGTGCGGCGATCACGGCGGCACTGTCGCGGGCCGCAGGCTTGAATTGAGGTTTCGCATGCCGCTTTCCACCAGCTCCAATTTTGCGCGACCCGATGATGCCTTTCGCGCCGTCGTCGAGGCGCATCGCGGCCTTACTGACGAGCAGAGCGCCGATTTCGACGCCGCGCTGGTTTTGATCCTCGCCAATCACATCGGCGACATCGACGTATTGCGGGAAGCGCTCGCGCTGGCGAGACGCCGCATGATCGACGGCCAGCAGCAACAACAGCAACAGCAACAACAATAACCCGAGACTTGAAGGACGAACTGATGGCGAAGAACTTCGCATCCACCGGCGATCTCTCCGAGAAGAAGATCACCTTCTCCGAGATCGGCACCGATCTCTACGCCTTCACCGCCGAGGGCGATCCGAACACGGCGATCATCGTCGGCGACGACGGCTGCCTCGTGTTCGATGCGCAGTCGACGCCGGCGATGGCCAACAAGGTGATCGAGCGCGTCAAAACCGTCACTGACAAGCCGATCAAATATGTCGTGCTATCGCATTATCACGCCGTACGCGTGCTCGGCGCCTCCGCCTACAAGGCGCAAGGAATCGTCGCCTCGCAGGAGACCTATCGTCTGATCGAGGAGCGCGGCCAGCAGGATTGGGATTCCGAGTATGGCCGCTTCCCGCGCCTGTTCCAGGATGCTGCCAGCATTCCCGGCCTGACCTGGCCGACGCTGACCTTCGAAGGCGAGATGTCGATCTACCTCGGCAAGCGCGAGGTGCGGCTGATGCAACTCGGCGCCGGCCATACCTCCGGCGATATCGTCGCCTGGGTGCCGGACGCCGAAGTGATGTTCTCCGGCGACCTCATCGAATATCACTCGGCCTGCTATTGCGGCGATGCGCATCTGCGCGAATGGCCGCTGACGCTGAACGAGATCCGCAATTTCAATCCCAAGGCGATCGCGCCGGGCCGCGGCGATGCGCTGAAGGGCACAGCCACCGTGCGCGAGGCCATCGCGATGACGCGCGACTTCGTCACCTCGCTCTATGGCGCGGCCGAAGTCTCGGTCGCCAGGGGCCGGACGCTGAAGGAATCGATGGCCGCGACGCGCGAGGTGATGGATCCGAAATTCCACAGCTTCGCCATCTACGAGCATTGCCTGCCGTTCAACGTCTCGCGCGCCTATGACGAAGCATCCGGGATCGACGATCCCGTGATCTGGACCGACAAGCGCGACCAGGAAATGTGGGCGGCCCTGCAAGGAGGAGGATAGTCATGAACATCAATACCTCGCCTGATCAGATCATCCGGAGCTCGGCGCAGGTGACGCCGGGCTACATGTCCGGCTTCGGCAACAGTTTTGAGACCGAGGCGCTGCCGGGTGCGCTGCCGATCGGACGCAACTCGCCGCAGCGCTGCGCTTACGGCCTCTATGCCGAGCAGCTCTCGGGCTCGCCCTTCACCGCGCCGCGCGGCACCAATGAGCGCTCCTGGCTCTATCGCATTCGCCCCTCGGTGAAGCATTCCGGCCGGTTCGAGAAGGTCGATGCCGGCTTGTGGCGCTCGGCACCGTGCCACGAATATGATCTGCCGATCGCGCAACTGCGCTGGGACCCGACGCCGCTGCCGAAGGAGGAGGTGACCTTCCTTCAGGGCGTGCAGACCATGACAACGGCCGGTGACGTCAACACCCAAGCCGGCATGGCCGCGCATGTCTATCTCATCACCAAGTCGATGGTGGATCAGCACTTCTACAATGCCGACGGCGAGCTGATGTTCGTGCTTCAGCAGGGCAATCTTCGCGTCGTCACCGAGTTCGGGCGCATCGATGCCGAGCCCGGCGAGATCGTGGTGATCCCGCGCGGCGTGAAGTTTCGCGTCGAGATTCCGAACGGTCCGGCGCGCGGCTATCTCTGCGAAAACTACGGCGGCGCTTTCACGCTGCCGGAGCGCGGGCCGATCGGCGCCAATTGCCTCGCCAATGCGCGCGATTTCCTCACGCCGGTCGCGAACTACGAGGACGAGGACACGCCGACGGAGCTGTTCGTGAAGTGGGGCGGCTCGCTGTTCAAGACCACCTTGACGCATTCGCCGATCGACGTCGTCGCCTGGCATGGCAATTATGCGCCCTACAAATACGATCTGCGCACCTTCTCACCGGTCGGCGCGATCGGCTTCGATCATCCCGATCCCTCGATCTTCACGGTGCTGACCTCGCCGTCGGAGACCGCGGGCACCGCGAATATCGACTTCGTCATCTTCCCCGAGCGCTGGATGGTCGCCGACAACACCTTCCGCCCGCCCTGGTATCATATGAACATCATGAGCGAGTTCATGGGCCTGATCTACGGCGTCTACGACGCCAAGCCGCAGGGCTTCGTGCCGGGCGGCATCAGCCTGCACAATTGCATGCTGCCGCACGGCCCGGACCGCGACGCCTTCGAGCGTGCCAGCAACGGCGAGCTGAAGCCGGTCAAGCTCACGGGCACGATGGCCTTCATGTTCGAAACCCGCTACCCGCAGCGCGTGACAGCGCATGCCGCGAATGCGTCGACGCTGCAGGACGATTACGCGGATTGCTGGAAGGGGCTTGAAAAGCGGTTCGATCCGAACAAGCCGTGAGATTTCTTACCCTCCCCTGGAGGGGGAGGGTCGTTACGCATGTAGCGAAGCGAAATGCGTAGCGGGGTGGGGTGACGGTCTCTCCGCGGGAAACACTGCCCGTGTTGAGAGATCACCCCACACCGTCTCATATTTCGCTGCGCTCAATATGAGCCGACCCTCGCCCTCCAGGGGAGGGTGACACTGTCACCGCTGCGCCACGGGAAACCAATGCCCCACCCCAACGATCCCAGCCTCCGCTCCTTCATCGAGGTCGACCCCGCCTCCGACTTCCCGATCCAGAACCTGCCCTATGGCGTGTTCTCGACCGCGGCCAATCCGACGCCGCGCGTCGGCGTTGCGATCGGCAGCTTTGTGCTCGATCTCTGGGAGCTCGAGCAGGATTCCCGGCTTGATGTCGGTCCGCTCGGTGTGTTCTCCGGCTCCTCGCTCAATCCTTTCATGGCGCTCGGGCCAAAGGTCTGGACAAAGACACGAGCGCGGATCAGCGAGCTGCTGCGCCACGATCATCCGGAACTGCGCGACAACGAGGAGCTGCGCAGCTGCGCGCTCGTGCCGATGCGTGATGCAAAGCTGCACATGCCGTTCGCGGTCTCCGGCTACACCGATTTCTATTCGTCGAAAGAGCACGCCACCAATGTCGGCGTGATGTTCCGCGGCAAGGACAATGCGTTGCAGCCGAACTGGCTGCACATGCCGATCGCCTATAACGGCCGCGCCTCGACTGTCGTCGTGTCAGGCACCAGGGTGAAGCGGCCACGCGGGCAGTTGAAGCCGCCGAATGTGGACGTGCCGAGCTTCGGGCCCTGCAAGCGGCTCGATTTCGAGCTGGAGATGGGTGTGGTGATCGGCCAGCCGTCGCCGATGGGCGGTATGCTCAGCGAGCAACAGGCCGAGGAGATGATCTTCGGCTTCGTGCTGCTCAACGACTGGAGTGCGCGCGACATCCAGCAATGGGAATATGTGCCGCTCGGGCCGTTCTTGGCGAAAGCGTTCGCGACCTCGATCAGCCCCTGGGTGGTGACGCGCGAGGCGCTGGAGCCGTTCCGGCTGAAGGGGCCGGCGCAGGAGCCGGTGCCGCTGGATTATCTCAAGCAGGCCAAGCCGCAGAACTACGATCTCGAGCTGGACGTCTCCTTGCGTGCCGCCGGCGCCAATGCGCCCGCCGGCATCAGCCGGACCAATTTCAAATACATGTACTGGTCCTCGGTGCAGCAGCTGATGCATCACGCCTCCTCCGGCTGCGCGATGAATGTCGGCGATCTCCTCGGCAGCGGCACCATCTCCGGCCCGGAGAAGAACCAGCGCGGCAGTCTCTTGGAGATCAGCTGGAACGGCACCGAGCCGGCCGAGCTGCCCGGTGGCGCCAAGCGCTCGTTCCTGGAGGACGGCGACAGCCTCGTGATGCGCGGCTGGTGCCAGGGCAACGGCTATCGCGTCGGGTTCGGTGAGGTCGAGGGGACGATTTTGGCGGCGGAGTGAGTTGCGAGCTCAGTGCCGTAGGGTAGGCAAAGCGACTTGTCCGCCATAGCTCGAAGAGCGACGGCGGAAGCGTGCCCACGATATCGATGACGTGGGCACGGCGCTAACGCGCCTTTGCCCACCCAACGAGACCTATCGCTCCTCCGGCGCCACGTTCCTGACCCGCGCGCAATGCGCCGCGACGTCGTCTAGGCTGTATTTCAAATGCACCCGCTTGTCCGAGGGCGCCTGCTTGCTCGTGCAGACGCCCGGCCGCCATTCCTGCGTCGGGCGGATCGGGCGCGGGGCAAAGCCGCCGCCGCAGTTCGGGCAGACGTTGGAGAGCTTTGTCTCCACGCAATCCGCACAGAACGTGCATTCATAGGAGCAGATCCGCGCATCCGTTGCGCTTGGCGGCAGGTCGCGGTCGCAATATTCGCAGTTCGGTCGCAGCTGGAGGGCCATGGGTGAATCTCCGCAAATTGGGCCCGATCATCGCAGATCGCGCCAGCGACGCGAATGGCGTAGTTCCCTCGATTTCAGCCAGCTTTCAAATCCTTCAGCGGCAGCCGCGAGCTTTCCTTGAGCCGGTCGAGCACGATCGATGAGCGCACATGCGCCACGCTCTGATGCGGCATCAGCACGTCGTTGACGAGATTGGAGAGTCCCTTGAGATCGCGCAGCACAGCCTTGAGCACGTAGTCGGCGTCGCCCGTGAGCGAATAGGCCTCCTGGATCTCGTCGATCCGGTTCACCAGCGCGCGAAAGCGTTTTGAATTGTCCGGCGAATGGGTCGCAAGTCCCACCTGGATGAAGGCGATCACGCCGAAGCCGAGCGCCTCGCTGGAGAGGTCGGCGTGGTAGCCGGCGATGACCTTCTCCTCCTCCAGCCGCATCCGGCGGCGCGAGCATTGCGAGGCAGACAGGCCGGCGAGTTCGGCAAGCTCCTGGTTGGTGAGGCGGCCGTCATCCTGGAGCGCGCCGAGGATCTTGAGGTCGAAGGCATCTACCGAGATCATGCGTCTTTTATCCACTTCGTGCACGGATCGTGCATAAGATAGCCAAATCGTCGCCTATTTGCACGCTCATTGCGCGGATGATGAAGGATAATTCTTTCCAGCAGCAATCTGGGAGAACACCATGGGTCCGTTTCCGCACGATGCACCGCCGGCCACGATCAGCGCCGACAATCCGATGGGCACCGACGGGTTCGAGTTCGTCGAATACGCGCACCCCAATCCGCAGGAGCTGCACGATCTGTTCAAGCTGATGGGCTACGCGCCCGTCGCGCGCCACAAGACCAAGAGGATCACGGTCTATCGCCAGGGCGACATCAACTATCTCGTCAACGAGGAGCCCGGCACCCACGGTTACGAGTTCGTCGCCGCGCACGGCCCCTGCGCGCCGTCGATGGCGTTCCGCGTGGTCGATGCGAAGGCGGCCTACGACCGCGCGATTGCGCTTGGTGCGGAGCCGGCGGACGCGTCATCCGCACAGAAGACGCTCGACGTGCCCGCGATCAAGGGCATCGGGGGCAGCCTGCTTTATTTCGTCGATCGCTACGGTGCCAAGGGCTCGGCCTATGATACCGAATTTGAGTGGCTGGATGCGCGCGACCCGCGGCCCCACGGTGCCGGCCTGTTCTATCTCGACCATCTCACCCACAACGTTCATCGCGGCCGCATGGACGTTTGGACGGGCTTCTACGAAAAGCTGTTCAACTTCCGCCAGATCCGTTTCTTCGACATCGAGGGCCGCGCCTCGGGCCTATTCTCGCGCGCGTTGACCAGCCCGGACGGCAAGATCCGGATTCCGATCAACGAGGATGCCGGCGATTCCGGCCAGATCGAGGAATATCTGTCGATCTACCGCGGCGAGGGCATCCAGCACATCGCCTGCGGCTGCCGCGACATCCATCACACCATCGAGGGGCTGCGCGATGCGGGCCTGCCGTTCATGCCGTCGCCGCCCGAGACCTATTTCGAGCGGATCGATGCGCGCCTGCCCAAGCATGGCGAGGACGTCGCGCGCTTGCAGAAGAACGGCATCCTGATCGATGGCGAGGGCGTCGTCGACGGCGGCCAGACCAAGGTGCTGCTGCAGATCTTCTCGGCCAACGCGATCGGCCCGATCTTCTTCGAGTTCATCCAGCGCAAGGGCGATGACGGCTTCGGCGAGGGCAATTTCAAAGCCCTGTTCGAGTCGATCGAGGAAGACCAGATCCGTCGCGGGGTGCTGAAGGTGGATACGGCGGCGTAAGGCGTAGACGTCAGGCACTTCTGCCGTCACGCACACTGCCGTAGGGTGGGCAAAGCGCAAGCGTGCCCACCACTATTGGTTGCTTCAGAAAGACCGTGGGCACGGCGCTTCGCGCCTTTGCCCACCCTACGAGAGCGAGTTCGCCAGCTCTAGCGCGACGACCCTGCCACCGCAGCATCCGTCGTGGCACTCCGCCGCTGCTCCACTCCCTCAGGCATTCGCATCACCATCGTGGCGAGGATGCTGACCGCGCCCATGGCGACGACGTACCAGACCCATGACAGCTTGTCGCCCGTCGCCCCGATGATCCCCGTGAACACGAGCTGCGCCGTGCCGCCGAAGATGGTGACGCCGAGTGCGTAGGCGATCGACAGTCCGGAGGTGCGGACGATCGCGGGGAAGATCAGCGGGATGAGGATGATGCCGGCGCCGCCGGACATCGCATGGAACGCCATCAGCACGGCGACGGTGACCACGTACACGGCCGGCGAGCCCGACGACACCACCAGGAGCAACGCGGGGTAGAACAGCAACGTCACGATGATGCGCGGGACCACGGCGATGGTCTTCAGGCTGTACCTGTCCGCGAGCGCGCCACCGAGCAGCGCGAAGATCGTGCCGCTCACGAAGGTGGCGAAGTTGGCCGTCATCGCCCAGCTCTGGCTGTAATGCAGCGTGTTGATGGCGTAGGTCGCGGTGTAGAGGAAGAAGTACTGGCCGATCGTCGCGCCGGAGATCAGCAAGATGCACAATACGATCTTGCCCCAGTGGTTGGCGAGGATGTCGGAGAGCACGCCGCCCATGGTGCCATGGGCCTCCTCGGCATCCAGCGTCTCATCGAGATTCTTGCGGATGAAGTAGCCGACCGGCGCAATCAGGATTCCAAGCAGGAAGGGAACGCGCCAGCCCCAGCTGTCGTTGGCGCCGGGCGTGATCAGAAATGCCAGGCCAAGGCCGACGAGCGCAGAGAACAGGCTGCCCAGGTTCTGGCTGGCGAGCTGCCAGCTTCCGAAGAAACCTTTGCGGTGCGAAGGCGCGCTCTCCAGCAGATAGGTCGTCGCCGGCCCCATCTCGCCGCCGGTCGAAAAACCCTGCAGCAACCGCGCGAGCACCAGCAGGACCGGCGCCAGCAATCCGATCTGGTCGTAGGTCGGCAACAGGCCGATCATTCCGGTGCCCAGCGCCATCAGCCAGATGGTCAGCGTCATCGCCGGCTTGCGGCCGTAGCGATCGGCATAGGCGCCGATGACGATGCCGCCCAGCGGTCGCGCCACGAAGCCGACGCCGAAGGTCGCAACCGTCAGCAGCAGGCTCGTGTTCGGATTGTCCGCCGGAAAGAACGCCTTGGCGAGCCAGACGGCAAAGGCCGCGTAGACCGTGAAATCATAGAATTCGAGCGCGTTGCCGAGAATGGCCGCGCCGACGCGCATGGTCTGGGAGGGACGCGGACGGTCAGTCTGGTTCACGGGAAGCACCTTGTGTCACTGGCATGAACGCGAAGTGACGCAAAAGGTGCCTTGTGGCAACCCGCAAGAGTGCCTTAGCGGCCCGCTTTCCACGCAGCGGTGACCGCGCCGATCTCGGCGCCTTCCGGCTCGCGAACCGTCGACGGCGTACGCGAGAAGCGCGGCGCCGGCGCCGGCTGTTTCACCCCGTGGCGCTCGATGAAGACGTCGCGAGCGACCATGTGCGGATGTTCGGTCGCTTCCGACATGGTCAGCACCGGTGCGAAGCAGATGTCGCTGCCTTCCATGATCTTGCACCAATCCTCGCGCGTCTTGCTCTTGAACACGGCCTTCAGCTTCTCCTTCAGCGCAGGCCATGCCTTGGGGTCCATCTGCGCGTCGAAGTCGGCGTCGGTGAGGCCCGCATGCTCGCGCAGCAGCGCGTAGAACTGCGGCTCGATCGAGCCGATCGAAACGAAATGGCCGCAGGCGCATTCATAGACGCCATAGAAGTGAGCGCCGCCGTCGAGGAAGTTGCGGTTGCGGCCCTCGGTCCAGCGTCCCAGCGTTTTCATGTCGAAGAAGAACGACATCAACGACGCCGCGCCGTCGCACATCGCGGCGTCGACCACCTGGCCCTTGCCGGACTTTGATGCTTCCAGCAGTGCGGCGAGCACGCCGACGACGAGATAGAGCGCACCGCCGCCGAAATCGCCGACCAGATTGAGCGGCGGCACCGGGGCTTCCCTGGTGCCGATCGCGGCCAGCGCACCGGTGATCGAGATGTAGTTGATGTCATGACCGGCGGCATTCGCAAGCGGGCCTTGCTGGCCCCATCCGGTCATGCGGCCGTAAACCAGCTTTGGATTGTGTGCGAGCACGACATCCGGCCCAAGCCCGAGCCGCTCCATCACGCCGGGACGAAAACCTTCGACCAGCGCGTCGGCGCTGGCGAGCAGGTCGAGCACCTGCGCGATGGACGTCTTGTCCTTGAGATCGAGCTCGATCACCTTGCGACCACGGCCTGCCACCGACTTCATGCTCTTCTTCGCGCCGACGCGGTCGAGCGTGACGACCTCCGCACCCATGTCGGCCAGCATCATGCAGGCGAACGGGCCCGGTCCGATGCCGGCGAATTCGACGACGCGGAAGCCCGCGAGAGGGCCGGAGGTGCGGACGGATGTGGTCTGGGCTGGTTTGTCGAGCACGTTGTTGTTTCCTCGGGTCGCGGGCAGATGCCGATGGTTCGGCTGGCGCCTCTGACGTTCCTCTCTGGGGCGAGTTAATTGGCTGATTAACTTTTCTCGCCTTCACGCCAGCGAGGCAAGCGCTTTTCATGCATGGGCGCATAATAAAAGCGGCGCGCATTGCTGCGCGCCGCGGAAGATTTGTGTTGAGTCGCTAGGTCGCGATGTTAGCCGGCGGCAGCCACCGCGCGCTGTGCCATCACCTTGATCAGATTGGCGCGGTATTCTGCCGTGCCGTGGATATCGGCCAACAATCCGCTCGCCGGAATGTTGACACTGTCGATCGCCGACGGCGACCAGTTCGCCTTCAGCGCGGCTTCGATCGCACCAACCCGCATCACGCCGCTCTGCGAAGCGCCGGTGGCGGCGACGCGGATCTCGCCCGACTTCGTCTGTGCGACGAAGACGGCGGTCAGCGCGAAGCGCGAAGCGGGATGCCGCATCTTGGCATAGCCTGCTTTCGCGGGGACCGGGAACGACACGGCGGTGATGATCTCGCCGTCTTCAAGCGCCGTCGTGAACAGGCCCTTGAAGAAATCCTCCGCCGAGATCGATCGTTTGTTGGTCTTCACGGTGGCGCCGAGCGCGAGCAGCGCAGCCGGATAGTCCGCGGCCGGATCGTTGTTGGCGATCGAGCCGCCGATGGTGCCGCGATAGCGCACGGCAGGGTCGCCGATCAGCGAGGCCAGATAGGCGACCGCGGGGATTGCCTTCTTCGCGGCATCGCTGGTCGCCACATCATAATGCGGCGTGGCGGCCTTGATGGTCAGCGTGTCGCCCGAGGCCTCGACGCCGATCAGCTCCTTGATCTTGCCGAGGTCGATGACATCGGAGGGGCTCGCGAGCCGCTGCTTCATCACCGGCAGCAATGTCTGGCCGCCCGCGAGCAACTTCGCTTCGCTGCTTTTTCCGAACAGGCTGGCAGCTTCGTCGACCGAGGAAGCACGATGATATGTGGTCTGGTACATTTTCGTTCCTCCCTCTCAAGCCGCGTGGATCGTGCGCCACACCCGATCCGGGGTCGCGGGCATTTCCAGATTGTTCTTGCCGATCGCATCCGTGATCGCATTGATCACGGCCGCAGAGGCGCCGATTGCGCCGGCCTCACCGCAGCCCTTGATGCCCAAGGGATTGCCCGGGCACAGCGTCGTGGTGTGGGAGAGATTGAACGAAGGCACATCGTCGGCGCGCGGCATGGCGTAGTCCATGAACGAGGCCGTCACCGGCTGGCCGTTGCCGTCGTAGATGGCGTGCTCGAGCAGCGCCTGTCCGATGCCCTGAACCAGGCCGCCATGGACCTGGCCCTCGACGATCATCGGGTTGATCAGCCGGCCGAAATCGTCGGCCGCGACGAAATTGACGAAGGAGGTCTTGCCGGTGCCGGGATCGACCTCGAGCTCGCAGATATAGGCGCCGGCCGGGAAGGTGAAGTTGGTCGGGTCGTAGAAGGCGCTTTCCTTCAGGCCCGGCTCCATCCCGTCAGGCAGATTGTGCGCGGTGTAGGCCGCGAGCGCGACCATCGGCAGCGCAATCGCCTTGTCAGTGCCCGTCACCTTGAACTCGCCGTTCTCGATGACGATGTCGGCTTCCGAGGCTTCGAGCGCGTGCGCAGCGATCTTCTTGGCCTTGGATTCCATCTTCTCCATGGCCTTCAGGATCGCGGTGAGACCGACGGCCGCCGAACGCGAGCCGTAGGTGCCCATGCCGAACTGCACCTTGTCGGTGTCGCCATGGACGATCGAGACCTGGCTGATGGGAACGCCGAGGCGATCCGCGACGAGCTGGCAGAACGTGGTCTCGTGGCCCTGGCCGTGGCTGTGCGAGCCCGTGAGGATCTCGATGGTGCCGACCGGGTTGACGCGGACTTCAGCGGATTCCCACAGACCGACGCCGGCGCCCAGGCTGCCGACAGCCTTCGACGGTGCGATGCCGCAGGCCTCGATGTAGCAGGAGACGCCGATGCCGCGCAGCTTGCCTTGCGATTTGGCTTGCGCCTTGCGGGCGGCGAAGCCGGCATAGTCGATCGCCTTCATCGCGGCGTCGAGCGAGGCATTAAAGTCGCCGGTGTCATAGGCCATGATCACGGGCGTCTGGTGCGGGAACTGGGTGATGAAGTTGCTCCGGCGCAGCTGGGCCGGATCGACCTTGAGCTGCCGCGCCGCCGTCTCCATCAGACGTTCGATCAGGTAGCTTGCCTCGGGACGGCCCGCGCCGCGATAGGCATCGACCGGCGTGGTGTTGGTGTAGACGCCGATCACCTCGGCATGAATCTGCGGGATGTTGTACTGGCCCGACAGCAGCGTCGCGTAGAGATAGGTCGGCACCGACGACGAGAACAGCGACATGTAGGCGCCGAAATTCGCGTAGGTCTTCACCTTCAGGCCGATGATCTTGTTGCTGGCGTCGAATGCCATCTCGGCATGGGTGACGTGGTCTCGGCCATGCGCGTCGGTGAGGAAGGCCTCGGTGCGGTCGCCGGTCCATTTCACGGGACGGCCGACCTTCTTCGAGGCCCACAGTGCCACCATCTCCTCCGGATAGATGAAGATTTTCGAGCCGAAGCCGCCGCCGACGTCGGGGGCGATCACGCGCAGCTTGTGCTCGGGGGCGATGTTGTAGAACGCCG
Organism: Bradyrhizobium sp. CCGUVB4N; assembly: GCF_024199945.1. Classification (GTDB taxonomy): domain Bacteria; phylum Pseudomonadota; class Alphaproteobacteria; order Rhizobiales; family Xanthobacteraceae; genus Bradyrhizobium. Next base: position 564,783 of record NZ_JANADP010000001.1, read on the forward strand.
ACAGCACCAGGCGGGCGACGTGCGGGTTCTGCGAGGTCGTATAGAGCGTGAAGTGTTCTTCCGCCGCGTCGTAATCGGCGATCGCCGCGCGCGGCTCCATTGCGTTCGGAGCGAGGCGGTTGTTGGTGACGTCGAGTTTGACGACATTGGCGGCCTTGGCGAAAGCGGCATCCGTCGCACCCTCGTCGCCGATCACCCAGTCATAGACCTGGTTGCCGGGGGCTTCGGGATGAAGCTGGGGCGCGCCGGCCTTGATCGCGGCCTGCATGTCGGCGACGGCCGGCAGTTCCTCGTAGTCGACGACGACAGCTTCCGCTGCGTCGCGCGCTAGATTCTTGCTGTCGGCGACCACGACCGCGACGGCCTGGCCGACGAAACGCACGGTCTCCGGCGCCATCGCCGGCCATGCGCCCATCTTCATCGGGCTGCCGTCCTTGGAGGTGATGGCCCAGCCGCAGATGAGGTTGCCGACCTTGTCGTCGACCAGCTGTTGTCCGGTGAGCACCGCGACCACGCCCGGCATCTTCAGCGCGGCGGAAGAGTCGATCTTCTTCACCTTGGCGTGCGCGTGCGGGCTGCGGATGAAATGGGCATGGGTCATGCCCAGCAATTTGATGTCGTCAACGTACCGGCCCTTGCCGGTAATGAAACGCTTGTCTTCCTTGCGCACGACGCGCGCGCCGATGCCTTCAACACCCATGTCTGGTCCTCCCGACCGGAATTGTTTTGACTGCGCTTTCCCTCGAAAGCCGCAGCGGTGGTTCTTTATTCGAGGCGAGCCGCTTTACTCGGCCGCCTGCGAGACCTTCATGCGTCCGGCTGCATCCAGCACGGCTTTGACGATGTTGTGGTAGCCGGTGCAGCGGCAGATGTTGCCTTCGAGCTCGTGGCGCACGGTGGCTTCGTCGAGCTGGCCACCATGGCGTTGCACGATGTCGATCGCCGACATGATCATGCCCGGCGTGCAATAGCCGCACTGCAGGCCGTGATTGTCGCGGAAGGCAGCCTGCATCGGGTGCAGCTCGTCGCCCTTGGCGATGCCTTCGATGGTGGTGACTTTGGCGCCATCAGCCTGGCCGGCCAGCATGGTGCAGGACTTCACCGCCTTGCCGTCCATATGGACGACGCAGGCGCCGCACTGGCTGGTGTCGCAGCCGACATGGGTTCCGGTGAGGTTGAGATGGTCGCGCAAGAGATGGACCAGCAGCGTGCGGTCCTCGACGTCGACAGCAACGGCCTTGCCGTTCACCGTCAGTTTGACTGTAGACACGGTTGTAGTCCTCCCGGGATGATTTTGATTGTTTCTAATTAGAGACCGTCGCCCCCGGGCTTGGCAACTAGGATTTTGGTCGCTCCGGTCATGGAAAAGTCATTTGATTCCGGCGGACGCACGATGGTTTGCGGGCGGGCCAGGCGATCCCCGGACAGTGTGGCCGGGCCCGGGTGGGATGCCAGCCGTCATCCCAAGCGGTCGGCCTTTGGCCCATGACGCCTCGGGTCGCGCGGGGTGTGCCAAATTTACCGCCCTTTATTCATTGTGCCCTAGTTTTGCGCATCCGGGTCTGGGGGCGGGGCGCCTCCGGTCGCGGCTGAAGAGAATAAATGGGGGTTGGAATGTCCGGGCGTACCGCGTCGCCGTCTAAGCGCAGCTTGTTTCCGACCCTCCGGTTTCGCGCCAAGATCATCCTCGGCTTTGCCGCAGTGCTGGTGATCTCCGCCGGCAGCATGGCCTTTGCCTATTTCGGCTTCGAGCGGGTCTCATCCGGCGTCGGGTCCTACCGCTCGAGCGTCTCGGAGGCCGATCTCGCCCGTAATATCGACCGCGAGCTGCTCGGCTACCGCTCGGCCGTCAAATTTTTCGTCGTCACCGGCAAGGAAGAAGACGCCAAGGCGGCGCTGGATGCCGAAGCCAGCCTGAAGGCTGCCATCGACCTGGCCGTCAAGAGCGCCAAGACACCGGCGCGGCAGGACGGCCTCGACAAGCTCGCCAAGGAATTTGCGAACTTCGCCGCGACCTTCGCCAAGGTCCTCCAGGCCAAGCGCGACAGCACGCTGCTGGTGCAGAACCAGCTCTCGCGCCAGGCCAATCTGCTGAAGTACAAGCTTGATGACATCGGCAACAACGCATCCGATTCCGAGGCGCAGTCGATCGAGTTCGGCACCAAGCAGGTCAACGCCCAGTTCCAGACCGCAAGCGCGGCGGCGACCAATTTCGTGCTGACGTCAGACCAGGCGATCGCGACCAGTGCGCTGGCGCGGCTGAAATTCGTCGAGAACTCGCTCGGCGCGGTCTATTCCATGGACGACAAGATCGTCGCCGGCCTGAAGGACGCCAAGACCATCCTCGTCGCCTACCGCGAAGCGCTGGAGAAGCTGATCGCCAACGCCAAGATGGTCGACGAGCTCGTCACCGAGATGAGCGGCTCGGCGGGCGCGATCCTGCGCGGCGCGACCGCGATGAAGGCGGATCTGGTTGCCGAGCAGCAGCGGCTCGATTCGGAATCGGCCGCGACGATCGGGAAGACCGAGCAATTGGTGCTGATGTTGGCCGTCGGCGGCACGCTGCTCGGCGCGATCCTCGCCTTCCTGCTCGGCACCGGCATCTCGCGGCCGATGATCGCGATGTGCAAGGCGATGCGCGAGCTGGCCTCGGGCAATTTCGATGTCGTGCTGCCGGGCTTGGGGCGCAAGGACGAGATCGGCGAGATGGCCGGCGCGGTCGAGGAGTTCAAGGTTCAGGCGGTCGCCAAGGCGGAACGCGATGCCGCCGCCAGCGAAGCCCAGAACCGGGAGCAGGCCGCAAGCCGCCGCGGCGAGCTGATCCGCTTTGCCGATGATTTCGAGAGCGCCGTCGGCGCCATCGTGTCCAACGTCTCGGCTTCCGCCGTGCAGCTCGAATCCTCGGCCTCCACGCTGACCCGCACCGCCGAGACCACGCAGGCGCTGTCGAGCCAGGTCGCCGGTGTCTCCGAGCAGGCCTCGAGCAACATGCAGTCGGTCGCAACCGCGACGGAAGAGCTCTCGGCCTCGGTCGAGGAGATCGGCCGCCAGGTCCGCGACTCCAGCCGCATTGCCGAGGCCGCCGTGGTGCAGGCCAAGGAGACCGACGGCCGCATCGGAAAACTCTCCCATGCCGCCCAGCAGATCGGCGAGGTGGTCAAGCTGATCACGGCGATTGCCGAGCAGACCAATCTTCTGGCGCTCAACGCCACCATCGAGGCGGCCCGCGCCGGCGAGGCCGGCCGCGGCTTCGCGGTGGTCGCGAGCGAGGTGAAGTCGCTGGCGAGCCAGACGGCGAAAGCCACCGACGAGATTTCCTCGCACATCACGGGCATGCAGGGCGCCACCGCCGAGTCGGTCGCCGCGATCAAGGAGATCGGCGCGACCATCGGCCAGATCTCGTCGATCTCGACGTCGATTGCGAGCGCCGTCGAGCAGCAGGGCGCCGCGACCCAGGAGATCGCGCGCAGCGTCCAGACCGTTGCCCAGGGCACCCAGGCTGCCGCCACCGACATCGGCCAGGTCAACCGCGGCGCGGCTGAGACCGGCTCGGCCTCGGAAGAGGTGCTGAACTCGGCGAAGACGCTGTCGTCCGAGAGCACCCGCCTTCGCGCCGAGCTCGATCGATTCATGGCGAACATTCGGGCGGCGTAAGAGCAGCCGCCCCGCGTCACCTAACCGCAAGTTGCGACAGCGGTAAATTTACCGCGGCTTATCCTTTGCCATTTACCGTGCATTTGAGTCGGGGAGCGGGCTGCTTCCCGGCTGCGCCTGGTTTTCCGCGAATGGAATGGGGTGGGGGAATGTCTGCGAAGTCGAAGCCGAGCTCATCGAAGCTCTTCACCTTGCGTTTTCGTGCAAAAATCATCCTCGGCTTCGTGGCGGTGCTGGCCATCCTCGCCGTCAGCATGGCATTTGCCTATTTCGGCTTCGAGCGAATCGCGGGTGCCGTCGCGTCCTACCGGACCAGCGTGGCGGAGGCAGACCTGGCGCGCACCATCGATCGCGAACTGATCAGCTATCAGGGGCTGACCCGGGCCTACACGTTGACTGGTGCTGCGGACGACGAGACCGCGGCCAAGGCGGCCGAGGAGAATTTGAAGGCGGCGATCGCCAAGTCGATGTCGGCCACGACGGGCGCGGCGCGACGCGAGGAGGTCGGCAAGCTCGAGGCCGAGTTCCAGCGCTTCGCAAAGGTGTTCGGCGAGATCATCACGCTGACGCGCGAGAACAACAAGATCGCGACCGATGAGCTGAACAGCGTCGGCAACAAGATCCGCTTCAAGTTCGACGACCTCGCCGACACCGCGGCGCTCGCCGGCCTCGCCTCGGTCCAGACCACGGCCAAGGACATCACCTCGCAATATCTCGCGGTCTCCACCTCGGTCAGTGCCTTCGTCGCCAAGCCGGAGCCGAAGACCGCCGACGGTGTGGTCGCCCGCATCAAGTTCCTGGAGACGCTGCTGGTCTCGATCTACGCCAACGACCAGAAGATCACCGACCGTGTCACCGAGATCGGCGGTCTGCTGAAGCAGTACCGCACGTCGTTTGCGAAGCTTTCCGACAACGTGAAGATCATCGTCAAGTCGAACGGCGAGATGACCAAGACGGCCGCGTCCATTCTGAAGCTCTCGGGCGAGTTGCGGTCGGACCTGTCGGCCGATCAGCAGCGGATCGAGGCGAGCGCCAATGTGACGATCGCGGAAACCGAGCGGTTGATGCTGATGCTGGCGCTGGGTGGCCTCGCCATCGGTGCCGTGCTGGCCCTGATGCTCGGCAATGGCATCTCGCGGCCGATGATCGCGATGTGCAAGGCGATGCGCGAGCTGGCCTCGGGCAATTTCGATGTCGTCCTGCCGGGCTTGGGACGCAAGGACGAGATCGGCGAGATGGCCGGCGCGGTCGAGGAGTTCAAGGTTCAGGCGGTCGCCAAGGCGGAACGCGATGCCGCCGCCAGCGAAGCCCAGAACCGGGAGCAGGCCGCAAGCCGCCGCGGCGAGCTGATCCGCTTTGCCGATGATTTCGAGAGCGCCGTCGGCGCCATCGTGTCCAACGTCTCGGCTTCCGCCGTGCAGCTCGAATCCTCGGCCTCCACGCTGACCCGCACCGCCGAGACCACGCAGGCGCTGTCGAGCCAGGTCGCCGGTGTCTCCGAGCAGGCCTCGAGCAACATGCAGTCGGTCGCAACCGCGACGGAAGAGCTCTCGGCCTCGGTCGAGGAGATCGGCCGCCAGGTCCGCGACTCCAGCCGCATTGCCGAGGCCGCCGTGGTGCAGGCCAAGGAGACCGACGGCCGCATCGGAAAACTCTCCCATGCCGCCCAGCAGATCGGCGAGGTGGTCAAGCTGATCACGGCGATTGCCGAGCAGACCAATCTTCTGGCGCTCAACGCCACCATCGAGGCGGCCCGCGCCGGCGAGGCCGGCCGCGGCTTCGCGGTGGTCGCGAGCGAGGTGAAGTCGCTGGCGAGCCAGACGGCGAAAGCCACCGACGAGATTTCCTCGCACATCACGGGCATGCAGGGCGCCACCGCCGAGTCGGTCGCCGCGATCAAGGAGATCGGCGCGACCATCGGCCAGATCTCGTCGATCTCGACGTCGATTGCGAGCGCCGTCGAGCAGCAGGGCGCCGCGACCCAGGAGATCGCGCGCAGCGTCCAGACCGTCGCGCAGGGCACCCAGACCGCCGCGACCGACATCGGTCAGGTCAATCGCGGCGCGGCTGAGACCGGCTCGGCCTCGGAAGAGGTGCTGAACTCGGCGAAGACGCTGTCGTCCGAGAGCACCCGCCTGCGCGCCGAGCTCGATCGGTTCATGGCGAACATCCGGGCGGCGTAGGGGCTCGGACCGCGCTACTTGCTCCGATGTCATCCTGGCGAAAGCCAGGACCCATTACCCCAGGGAGAAGTTGCCGCGTGAGCTGGTAATTCCGGGTCTTCGCCAAACCACTTCCTGCGGTTATGGGTCCCGGATCTTCGCTGTGCTCGTCCGGGACGACAGCGGAGTTAGCTGCGCGAGTCTCATTTCCTCAAACGTTCCCTCCACCTTCGCGGGCTCCTGCTGTCCGCGAATGTGTCATCTTTGCGGGTCGAGCCATGCATCTGCCCGGACGCAGTTCCCAAGGGAACCGGCCCTTGCCGCAGGCGTTGTCGCAGTTGGCAGGCGGAATGCCGCACCCCCATGACCCAGCAACGCGATGGAATTGCAGCAGAGCCGAGCGCTGAACGATGGACCTGTAGTCTCGACGGCGGCCGCGACCGATCGCATCGTCGAGACCAGCATTCCCGCGCGGCTCGATGCGCTGCCCTGGAGCGGCTTTCACACCCGCGTGGTGCTGGCGCTTGGCATCACCTGGATCCTCGACGGGCTTGAGGTGACGTTGGCCGGCGCGCTCTCAGGTGCGCTGAAGCAGAGCCCGACACTGCACTTCTCGAACCTCGATCTTGGTGTTGCCAACTCGGCCTACCTCGCCGGCGCCGTGCTCGGCGCGCTCGGCTTCGGTTGGCTGACCGATCGCATCGGCCGCAAAAAGCTGTTCTTCATCACGCTCGCGCTCTATCTCTCCGCGACGGCCGCGACCGCGCTGTCGTGGAATATTGCAAGCTATGCGCTGTTTCGCTTTCTGACCGGTGCCGGCATCGGCGGCGAATACACCGCGATCAACTCGACCATCCAGGAACTGGTGCCGGCGCGCTACCGCGGCTGGACTGATCTCGTCATCAACGGCAGTTTCTGGATCGGTGCGGCGATGGGCGCGGTCGCCGCCATCGTGCTGCTTGACCCAGCATTGATCGGCCCCGATCTCGGCTGGCGTCTTGCCTATCTCATCGGCGCGACCCTCGGTCTCGTCGTGCTGTTGATGCGGATGTGGATTCCGGAAAGCCCGCGCTGGCTGATGATCCACGGTCGCCCCGATCAGGCGCACGCGATCGTCGACGACATCGAGCGTTCGGTGATCGGGCATGATCAGGATGCGAGCGATCGAGGCTTCGCCAAGATGCGGCTGAAGATGCGCGATCACACCCCGATCAGCGAAGTCGTGCACACGCTGTTTGTCACCTATCGCCAGCGTTCGCTGGTCGGCCTGGTGCTGATGGTCGCGCAGGCCTTTTTCTACAATGCGATCTTCTTCACCTTCGCGCTGGTGCTGACCGATTTCTACGGCATCAGCGCCGATCACGTCGGCTGGTACCTGCTACCGTTCGCGGCCGGCAACTTCCTCGGCCCGCTGCTGCTCGGCCGCCTGTTCGACACGCTCGGCCGCCGCACCATGATCATGTTCACCTATGGTATCTCCGGCCTGCTGCTGGCGGTGTCAGGTTATCTGTTCTCGATCGGCGCGCTCAGCGCGCAGGGGCAGACCATCGCCTGGATGGTGATCTTCTTCTTTGCCTCGCCGGCGGCGAGCGCCGCCTATCTCACTGTCAGCGAAACCTTTCCGCTCGAGGTTCGCGCGCTGGCGATCGCCGTGTTCTATGCGGTGGGCACCGGTATTGGCGGGGTCGCTGGCCCCGCGCTGTTCGGCGCGCTGATCGATACGGGATCACGCAACAGCGTGTTCGCCGGCTATCTGCTGGGGGCTGTCCTCATGATCGTGGCTGCGATCGTGGCGTGGCGCTACGCCATCTCGGCGGAACTCAAATCGCTCGAACAAATCGCGCGGCCGCTGGCTTCTATGGAGTAGACTTATGAAATCAGAACTTGCTGAACTGGATCAGAGGCGTCCCATGCTGGAAGATGAAGCACCCGACGCCGTGCCCGTGCCCCATGCGCTCGTCCCGCATCTCAACGAGACTGCGATCCTGCTCGACATCGACGGCACGCTGCTCGATTTGATGCCGACGCCGCGCGAGGTGTGGGTGCCGCCTGGCTTGTCGGAGACGCTCAACCGGCTGACCGAGCGCACTTCCGGTGCGCTGGCCATGGTCAGCGGCCGTTCACTCAACGACATTGACCTGATTTTCGCGCCGGATGTGTTCCGCGCCGTCGCCGGACACGGCGCGGAGATGCGCCTGTCGGTGGACAATGAAGCCGACGACGTGCACGCGCCGCCGATGGACAAGGAGCTGAAGCGGCGGCTGGCTGCGATCGCAAAGCTCAGCCCCGGCATTCTGCTCGAGGACAAGGGCTATTCGCTGGCGCTGCATTACCGCCTTGCGCCGCATGCCGAGAAGGCGATCTACGAAGCTGTCTCGCTGATCCGAGCCGATCTGCCGAATGCGCCGATCGAGGTGCTGCCCGGCAAGTTCGTTTGCGAGATCAAGCATTCCGGTTTCACCAAGGCGACCGGCGTGCGCGAGCTGATGAAGCACGAGCCATTCAAAGGACGCCGTCCGATCTTCATCGGCGACGACGTCACCGATGAAACAGTGTTCGCGATCATGCCCGACATGAACGGGCTCTCCTTCTCGGTCGGCCGCCGCGCCATCGGCGTCAACGGTCACTTCGACGCGCCGAACGATGTGCGTGCGTTCCTTGCGCGCCTGCTCGACGATACAAGGTTGGAATAAGGCGAGCGTCATCGCAGAGCCACATTGTCGCGCGCGCTGTTCCATTGCGCACATGGCTCGTGTTGCGTGAATTTCACGCCAAGACTCTCATTTCCAAGTGGAAACGCCGGGTTCCCTCGCAGGAAAACAGGTTCCAACGCGCGTGCCTGACTTTGGTTTCATTTCGTAGAAATGATGACAGGAACCATATTGATGAACAGCAGTTAAACGGGTGGAATGAACAGGAGGGGACGACCTGTGAACTTAGTCGTCGTTTCGAATCGAGTTGCGCGCGGTAAACCCAACGAGCCCATGACGGGCGGCCTCGCAGCGGCATTGCTTCCCGTCGTGGAGCATTCAGGTGCGATCTGGGTGGGTTCCTCCGGCCGCGTGCGCGACGGCCATCAGAAGGAACCGTTCGCCGAGATCGAGGCGCTGGGTTCCGGTGCGATTGCGACGCTGGACCTGCCGGCTGCGCATTACGGTGGCTATTACGAAGGTTTTGCCAATTCGGCGCTGTGGCCGGCGCTGCATTCGCGCAGCGACCTGATCCGCGTCTCGCGCGAAGATTATGTCAGCTATCGCGAGGTCAACGCGTTCATGGCGCGCGCCCTGATGCGCTTCCGCAAAACCAAAACTGCGTTCTGGGTGCAGGATTATCATTTCCTCGCGCTCGGCGCGGAGCTGCGCGATCTCGGCGTCGACGATCCCATCGGCTTCTTCCTGCACACGCCGTGGCCGGTTGCTGCAGTCATGCAGGGCGTGCCCAATCATCGTGAGCTGATCACCGCGATGCTGGCCTATGATCTGCTCGGTTTCCAGACCGACGAGGATTGCCAGAATTTCCTCGGCTATTCCGGTGGCGAGCTCGATCTCACCATCGAGGACGGCGTGGTGCTGTCGCAACATGGACGGACGCGCTGCGAAGTGTTTCCGATCGGCATCGACGCGGAGAAGTTTGCAGCCTATGCCGCGAAGTCGGCCTCGCATCCCGACGTGTCGCGGCTGCGTCGCAGTCTCAACGGCGAGCGGCTTGCGATCGGCGTCGACCGGCTCGATTATTCCAAGGGCCTCGTCAACCGCATCAGCGCGTTCGACCGGCTCTGGACCGATCAGCCGCAGTTTGCGCGCAGCATCTCGTTGCTGCAGATCGCCAACCCTTCACGCGGCGCGATCGAAGCCTATGGCAATCTTCAGAACGAAGTCGCCCGCCTCGTCACCGACGTCAACGGCCGGCATGGCGAGGTCGACTGGACGCCGATCCGCTATCTCAACAAGGGTTTCAGCCAGGCCGTGCTGGCGGGCCTCTATCGCACCGCGCAGATCGGCGTCGTGACGCCGCTTCATGACGGCATGAACCTCGTCGCCAAGGAATATATCGCCGCGCAAAACCCGGCCGATCCCGGCGTGCTCGTGCTGTCGAAGTTCGCCGGTGCGGCCAACGAGCTCGAGACCGCGCTGCTGGTCAACCCGCATGACATCGACGGCATGGCCCGCGCCATCGCGGTCGCCGCCGCGATGCCACTCACCGAGCGCAAGATGCGCTGGGAGGCGATGATGAAGACGCTGCGCGGCCACACCATCCAGCAATGGTCGTCGGATTTCGTCGCCGAGCTCGAGAGTTGCCGCCCCGAGAAAGTCGCGGCCGCCCCGCTCGCGGCGCAGCCGCCGCAGGCGCTGCGCTGGCTGAAGTCCGCGATCTCAGGTGTGCGGTTGATCTAGTTCTCTTTCCCTCTCTCCGCTTCCACGGGGAGAGGGAAAGCCTCAATAGCAATACGACACGCCATCCAGAATCGCGCATTGCCGCTTGTTCGGCGCGTTCGGGTCGTCCATTGGCACCATGCCCTTGCCCTGGCCGACGAATACGCCGGGCCCGACATGCACCGAGCTCTTGTTGCCGATGATCACGCTCTGGTGCGGGGTCGAGCTGGAGCGGGTCCCGTCCGGCCAGAGGATGGCGTCGCCCGAAAGCACCCCGCGCCGCCCGTCGTCGCAGGTCACATCGACGCCCTGCCGGGTGCAGGCCTGTGCGTTGGCCGGCGCGGTAAAGGCGGCGCCAAGGGCCAAAATCAGGCTCAGCGCGGCGATGGTTTTGCAGATGGTCATGGCGTCCCCGGTCGTGTTTGGCGTCCTCAGGTGAATCGTCGCGCCAAACCCGCGACGGGTTCAGCCTCAGGCGGGTTCCGGGCGGTCTCATGTCGCGAGATATTCCTAAGCAAATACAATATGTTGCGGAAAATTCACCCGATTTACCCGCGATCCCTTGCAAAATCACCGGCGCCCCTTCAAGAGAAGGCGCTCCGGAGAGATGGCCGAGTGGCTTAAGGCGCACGCTTGGAAAGCGTGTGTGCGGGAAACCGTACCGTGGGTTCGAATCCCACTCTCTCCGCCATCTGGCCGGCGACCCCACAACCTTCCTAGTCCGGTACGCGCGCACCCTAGTCCTCTCGCAGGAATTCCAGCACGGCTTCGAGAAAGGAAGCCTGCCGCTCGATATTGAGCATATGGACGCCGGGCAGCAGGACAAGTTGCGATTCCGGAATGGCGCTGGCGATCGCCTCGCTGTGGCTTGCCAGGGTGACGGTGTCGTCGATGCCTCCGATCACCAGTGTCGGTGCCCTGATCAGCGTGTTGGTGCGCCGGAGATCGGCGTCGCGTACGACGGCGAAGCATCCGGCAAGCCCGTCGGGCGCTGTCGCGAGGATCATGTTGCGAAAGGCATCGACCGTCGCCGATTCATCTCGGATCATCTGTGGCGGAAACCAGTTGCCGATGAACATGTCGGCCATGGCCGCCATGTTCCGTTCGCGAAGGACGCGCTTGATGAGGTCATCCCACTGCGGAGACGGGCCGAGATAGGGTGACGTATTCGAAAGAATGAGCCGGTCGATCCGCTTGGGCGCGCGAAAACCCAGCCATTGGCCAACAAAACCGCCGAGCGAGAGGCCGCAGAAATGCGCACGCGCGATCCCGAGCGCATCCATCAGCTCGATGACGTCGCGTCCGAGGCGGTCGAGCGAATAGGGGCCTTGGGGAGCATCCGAGCTGCCATGCCCCCGTGTGTCGTATCGCAGCACGCGAAAGGACTTCGAGAGCTCTGCGATCTGCCGGTCCCACATGCGGTGGTCGGTTGCGATCGAGTTCGAGAGGATCAGCACCGGGTTGTCGCCTCGGCTATCGAATTGGTAGGCGATCCGGCAGCCGTCTCCGGCAGTGACGTGGCTGATGTCGCTCATTCAGTATCTCCGTGCGCGAGTGTTCAACCGATCTAGCGCTCGCGCCGGAGGCGGAGAATTACTATGTTTGACCAATGTCTGTCGAAGAAACGAACAATCCGGCTTCATTCAAGTTGCACGACCTGCGCTGCTTCGATGCGGTGGCACGTCTGGGAAGTTTTCAGGCCGCGGCGAATGCACTTCATCGGACGCACCCGTCGGTCTTCGCGGCCGTGACGCGGCTGGAGCAACGCCTTGGCCTGACGCTGCTCGATCGGAGTGGCTATCGCGTCGAGCTGACCGAGGTCGGGCGGATGTTTCATGCCCGCGCTGCGACATCGTTGCGCGACATCGATAATCTCGATGGTTACGCGCGGCAGCTGGCGACTGGCGAAGAGCCGGTGCTGCGGGTCGTCCTCGGCGATCTATGCGACCGGCCTGCGGTCCTCGGTACGCTCTCGGCGTTCTTCGCGGGGAGGCCGCGCACGCGCTTGCACCTCGATTATGAAGCAGTGAGCGGACCCTTCGAGCGACTGGCTGATGGCTCCGCGGATTTGATTTTCCACCGCGTCGACGACTCGCGCTACGATCTGGAGCAGATCAGGTTTCGCGAGATCCGGCTGCTGCCGGTCGCCGCGCCGGGCTTCCTGGCCGCCGAGGCAGGCGCCGAAATAACACCTCGGCAATTGCAGCTCGTTACGCAGTGCGTGATCCGTGACACGGCACGCGACACCACTCCCGAGGATCACTTTCTGATCGACGGCGCGCCGCACTGCTCCGTGCCCGACCACACGATGAAGAGGGAGTTGATTCTGCATCGGATGGCTTGGGGCCATCTGCCGGAATTCATGGTCGAGAACGAACTTCGCACGGGCAAACTGATCAACATGCAGGGGCGCTATATCCCCGGGCGCACCGAAACTCTGGCGGCAATGCGGCGTATCGATCGGCCTCATGGACCGGTTGCCGAAGAGTTGTGGGGATGCCTCAAAGACAGCCTTCCGAAATTGTAGCTCTTCCGCCGGCACAAGGTCGCCGGATTAGATATCGGGACCGATGTGGACGAGGGTGAGGCGGCCGCGCCAACGCGGCCCCTGACCATCGTCAGATCAGCCCTACACGATCACAAAGTTCGATGCGTGCAATTGGCTGATGGCGGTGTCGACGAAATCGACAGACCCCGCGTTGGGGGCGCTGCCCAGGGCAAGCAGGGTCCCGCCGTGTCCATCGCTCTTCAGCGCGCTCATGATGTCGGCGACGGAGTGGTAATTGCCGACGCCGTTTGCAAGATCGATGACGCCGAGCGGGTCGTTGCCAAATCCGGAAATCGTGTCGATCTGATTGCTGGAGTTGATGAAGACGGTCAGGCCCGAGCTCTGATCGCTGATGTTGACATGGGCCGCGCCATTGATGATCGCCTGATTGCCGAACCCGACAAAGTTGAACTGGTCTGATCCGCCATTGGCCGTCACGACGTCCAGGCCAATCTGGTTTGTCACGGTTGCCGTGGATCCGTTGAGCACCACGTGATTGCCGACCCCACCGAGTGTGATTGCGTCGTGGCCCGCGCCGGCAACGACGCTGTCTGCTCCGTTGCCGGCCATGATCGTGTTTGTTCCCGAACCGACGGTGATCTGGTTGACCATGCCGTCGAGCTTCACGGTGTTGTTGCCATCGCCGAGCGTGACGCTGTTGGCGCCGCCTCCGCCCGTGACGAGATCGTTGCCATTTCCGAGGATGACGGTGTTGCCAAATCCGGACAGCGTCACCTGGTTGTCGCCGTTGCCGGCCTTTATCGTGCTCGCTCCGTCACCCGGATGGACGACATTGTTGCCGTTGCCCAGCGTGATGAAGTTTCCGAATCCGCCTGCGTCGATGGTGTCGTTGCCATTGCCGAGCGTCATCATGGTGGCGCCCGTCGAGCCCTTCACCGAGATATTGCCGTCGCCACCGGTGACGAGGTTGCCGAATCCCTCCAGATAGACGGTGCTGTCGCCGCTCGACACGTCAACCGTCCCGTAGAGTCCGGCGTAGATCGTGTCGTTCCCGCCATTGCTGTGGATGACATTGAACATGCCATAGGCATGGATGATGTCGTTGCCCGTCGTACCCTGAATGGTGGCATAGCCGGATGTCGGGCCGTCGATGATCGTGGGACCGGCCTGATGCGTGTCGATGATGGTCGTGTGGGCGTCGCTGACGGTCAGGCCCACGCTGTTTGTGTCGCTCAGGGTGAACGTCGTCGTTGCGCTGCCGTCGCCATGCGGCGAGGCCACAAAGCTGAGGCCGTGCAACTCGGCGGTCAGCTTGTCGGCGCTGGTCGCTGCAAGTTCGTAGATCCCGTTTCCAAGCGAGATCAATCCTGTCCCCGACAGGATGCCGGCCGCGCCCGCGAGCGTGATGATGAGGCCGTCCGTTGCTCCGGCGTTGGGATCCGTGATGCTGACGGTCGCGAATGGATTGATCGCAGCTTCGTTGCTGGTCGTTTGCCCCGATACGGCACCCGCGATGGTGGGCAGGGCCGCGGCTGTCAGCAGAATGCCGCCGTTGCTGTCCTTCGTGATGCCGAACTGCGCGACCGAGGTATTCGCCAATGTGAAGGTCTCGCTGGCCGTACCGTTGCTGACCGTGAGCTTCGAGCCGGACACAGTCGCCGTTGCGCCGGCGGCATAGGACAGCCCGGACAGGTCGATCTGATCGCCGAGCGAGATGCCCTTGATCTGGCTTGCAAAGGTCGATGCGCCCGAAACCAGCTTCTGCTCGATCTTCAGTGTGCCCTGGCCGGAAAAACTGATCGCGTCGTCGGACACCGCGCCCGCCTTGAGATCAAGCACGCCGCCGGCGATCGTGGTCGCGCCGACAATGCCGCCCGCTTCGGCGAGTTCTGTGGCGCCGAGATGAATCGTCGATGCGTTCGCGGTGCCCTGATCGAGCACATCAAGCGTGCCGCCGTTCAGAGTGGTGGAGGTGAGGATGCCGCTGTTGGAGACGGAGAGGCTTCCTGAATTCAGGATTGTTCCGCTCGCCGCGCTGGCGTCGATCGCAGGTGCGCTTGGGTCATTCGTGGGGTCCGCAATGGATCCCGAAACCGTCATCACGCCACCGTTGATGGTGGCGTTCTTGGCGATCGCTCCCCCGGACAGGTGCAATTGGGCGCCGCTGCCGACAACGGCCGAATCGACTTCGCTTCTGATGACGATGCCGTACGGGCCTCCCGGAGGATAATAGACCGTCTCTCCCGAAGCATTGACGACACCGCCCGAGTTGACGACGGTGCCGCTGGCAAAGCCACCATTGGTGAGATTCTGGACACCGCCGGCATTGACGGTGGTTGACGTCACGTAGCCGGTGTCGACGTCCTGCTCGCCGCCATTATTGACGGTGGTGTGATCCGCCCGTCCTGGACCCGGCGCATCATGCATATACAGGCCGGCGACATGCTGAATGCCGCCCATGTTGATGGTGGTATAGCTCGCAGCGGACGCAAGCCCGACATCCTGTTCGCCGCCATCGATAATCGTGTGGCTGGCGGTGGCTTCCAAATCGTAATTGCCCAGGACCTGCTTGCCACCCGCCAATATCGTCGTGTTCGTGGCTGCGCCGAACACCTTGAACAATGTGCCGTTCGATACGGTGAAGCCATCTTCCGTGTAGCCATAGTCGGCAATAAGCGTTGCGCCACTCTGGACAGTGGTATTGGACAGCGTCGCGCCGGCCTCGAGGATGAGCGTTGCTCCTGCGGAGACGATGCTGTTCTCGAGGACGCCGCCGTCCAGAACCTGCAGCGTCACGCTCTTCGCAACGGTAAATCCGTTTTCAACCGTACCGTCGCCGATCCCGAGAGCGCTGCCGGCGTTGAAGACTGTCCCCGAAAAGCTGGCATTACCAAGGACGATGAGAACGCCGTATTGATTGACGGTCGTGTTGGTCGCCGTCGCGCCGGCCGACAGTTGCATCGTTGCGTTGCTGATTGTCGTGCCGGTCGCCGTGCCACCTGCAGCCACATTCAGCGTGCCGTAGTTCTGGACGATTGTCCCGGACACCAGCGCGCCGTTCGATACCGTCAAGGTTCCAAAACCTTCGACGGTGGTGCCGGTCGCCATGCTGGCGTCGACGGCCGGCTGGCCGGGGAAGCCCGCGAACGGATCGGGTATCGATCCCGAGACCGTCATGGCGCCGCCATTGACGGTCGCATTCACCGACGTCCCGCCGCCGGTGACGTCGAATTCACCCCCGTAGTTGATGGTGGCGCCGGTCGCCACGCTTTGGATGACCGGCGGCGGATACACGGGTGCCGTCTCTACGGTTTCGCCGGAAACGTTGAGTCTACCGCCGGAATTGACGATGGTGCCGCTGGCGCTGCCGCCATTCGTCACATTCTGGACGCCGCCGGAATTGACCGTCGTCGCCGTTGCGGTGCCCGTATCGATGTCCTGCTCGCCGCCGCTATTGATCGTGGTGTGATCAACGGCGCCGGGGGTTGGGCCTTCATGGACGAATTCGCCGGTGACACGCTGGATGCCACCTGAGTTGATGGTCGTATAACTGGCGACGCCATCCAGGATGACGTCCTGCTCTCCACCATTGATGACAGTGTGGGTCGCCGTGCTTGTCGAGGAAGATCCACCGACCGTCTGCAAGCCGCCAGTTTCGATCGTCGTGCTGTCGACGGAAACGCCCCCGGTGACATCCATCGTGTCGCCATTGTGGATGGTAACGCCACTGGCGGGAGGAACAGCCGTCATTTCAATGCTCCACGATTCGCGTTTGGAAAATCAAACTAAGCAAAATCGTGTGACGGCATTTCAACTTGAGGGTGCACGGGCTCGGAGTGTCTGTCAAGCTTCCGAAAGAAATCCCACGTATGCGAGAGTCGCGAAGCTAGCTGTCGCATTCATGTCATCGCACAGGCCGCTTCGCGTGCGACAATTTCTGGAGTTTCGCGTTGTGACGCAAATGTAGGCAGTGCGATTGACTGATACGCTCTTCGCCATTCGCCTCATTACACCAACTTCCACTTCCCATCCTGCGCACGTTTGAGCGCCGGGTCACTCACCCGCACGTGCTCCGCCAAAAAATCGATGAAGGCGCGCACGCGGGCGGGCAGAGGAGCGGCGTGGCCGACATAGACCGCGTGAATATCTTCGCGGTCGCCGGGATTGTAGCTTTGCAGCACCGGCACAAGGCGGCCGGCTTCGATGTCGGGGCCGATGTGGAAGAGGGCGAGGCGCGCGAGTCCGACGCCGCCGAGCGCCAGGCGGCGGGCGATCTCGCCGTCGCTGGCGCGCGCGGCGGGAGACGGCACGGCTTCCTCGGTGCGGTCGCCGCGCCTGAACGGCCAGCCGCCGCGGATGCGCGGAAAGGTCCAGCCGATGCCGCGGTGCTCGGCGAGATCCGACGGCGTCTTCGGTGTGCCCGCGCGTGCCAGATAATCCGGCGCGCCGACGACCACCATGCGGCTGGTGCCGAGCTTGCGCGCAATCAGGCGTGAAGTCTTCAGCGGACCGACGCGGATAGCGACATCGGCACGCTCCTGCATCAGATCGATCAGCGTGTCGGTCAGCACGAGATCGAGCGTGACCTCGGGATGCTCCGCAAGGAAGCGGGGGATCAGCGGCATCAGATGCAGCATGCCGAAGGGAATGTTGCTGTTGACCGTGAGGCGGCCGCGTGGCGCGGCGCCGGAGGCGGCCTCGCGCTCGGCTTCCTCCATCTCGCCGAGGATGCGCAACGAGCGCTGATAGAAGGCCTGGCCTTCCTCCGTCAGCGTCAGCTTGCGCGTGGTGCGGTTGATCAGCCGCGAGCCCAGCCGCGTCTCCAACCGCGAGATCAGCTTGCTGACGCCTGACGGCGTCAGGCGCAGCTTCCGGGCGGCCTGGGTGAAGCCGCCGAGGTCGACGACACGGACGAAAACCTCCATCTCGGCGGAGCGGTTGGTGTCGAAACGAGCCATGTTGAATTCACGTCACAAATGATTGGATTGTGGACATTCTAATGGTTTTGCCGCGGCGCGGCTATCTGCGTGGCTCGTCTTCATCCATTGGAGCTACGCATGCCTCCCGCCGTCCTCGCGCTCACCGCCGGTGCCTTCGGCATCGGCACCACCGAATTCATCATCATGGGCCTGCTGCTTCAGGTCGCTGCCGACATGCATGTCTCCGTGCCAGTCGCGGGCCTGCTGATCTCCGGCTATGCGCTCGGCGTGTTCGTCGGCGCGCCGGTGCTGACGCTCGCCACCCGCCGGCTGCCGCGAAAGACCGTGCTGCTGGCGCTGATGGCGATCTTCACGCTCGGCAATGCTGCCTGTGCGCTCGCGCCTAACTATGAATTGCTGATGGCCGCGCGGGTGCTGACCTCGCTGGCCCACGGCACCTTTTTCGGTGTCGGCTCGGTGGTGGCGACCGGCCTCGTTGCCGAGGACAAGCGGGCGTCCGCCATTGCCACGATGTTCATCGGCCTCACGGTCGCGACCCTGTTGGGGGTGCCCTTCGGTGCCTGGTTCGGCCTGATGCTCGGCTGGCGCGCGGCGTTCTGGGCGGTGACGGCGATTGGCGTGATCGCCTTTGCGGTGGTTGCGGCGCTGGTGCCCGGCCATGTCGGCAACGGCGACAAGCCGATCTCGCTGGCCGAAGAGATTGCCGTGCTCGGACGCGGACAGGTGCTGCTCGGCCTGGCCATGACCGTGTTCGGCTTTGCCGGCCTGTTCGTCGTCTTCACTTACATCCAGCCGATCCTGACGCGTTTCACCGGCTTTTCGGATGCCGCCGTGTCCCCGATCCTGCTGGTGTTCGGCGTCGGGCTTGCGGTCGGCAATGTTGTCGGCGGCAAGCTCGCCGATCGTGGGCTCGTGCGTGCACTGATCGGCACGCTCGCCGCGCTCGCGATCGTGTTGCTCGGTCTCTCCGCCGTACTGTCGGTCAAGATCCCCACCATTGCGCTGATCCTGCTGCTTGGTGTCGCGGCGTTTGCAACGGTCGCGCCGTTGCAGCTTCGCGTGCTGGAAGCGGCCGGCCCGAGTGGCCGCACGTTGGCTTCGAGCCTCAACATCGCCGCGTTCAATCTCGGCAATGCGCTCGGTGCCTGGGTCGGCGGCGTCGCCATCGATCGCGGGCTCGGCCTTTCCGCGCTGCCGCTGGTTGCGGCGGGCATCACCGCGATCGGACTCTTGCTGGCGCTGTGGAGCCTTCAACTCGATCGCAGGCAGGTCGCCGTTGCGGCCTGCCCGGCGGAATAGGGGGAGATGCACATGCAATACCGCAATCTCGGCGCTTCCGGACTTAAAGTGCCCGTTCTCAGCTTCGGGACCGGCACCTTTGGCGGCCAGGGCCCGCTGTTCTCGGCCTGGGGCCGCAGTGGCACCGACGAGGCGCGCCGGCTGGTCGACATCTGCCTCGAGGCCGGCGTCAATCTGTTCGACAGCGCCGATGTCTATTCGAACGGCGCCTCCGAGGAGATTCTCGGCGTCGCGATCCAGGGCCGGCGCGACAAGGTGCTGGTCTCGACCAAGATGAGCCTGCCGATGGGCGATGGTCCGCTCGACGCCGGCTCGTCGCGGCATCGCCTGCTGGCCTCGGTCGAGGCGGCACTGCGGCGCCTCGGCACGGATTATATCGACCTGCTCCAGCTCCACGCGTTCGACGCCTTCACGCCGATCGAGGAGGTGCTGTCCACGCTCGATACGCTCGTGCGCGCCGGCAAGCTGCGCTATGTCGGCGTCTCCAACTTCGCCGGCTGGCAGTTGATGAAGTCGCTCGCCATCGCCGATCGTCACGGCTGGCCGCGCTATGTCGCGCATCAGGTCTATTACTCGCTGCTCGGCCGCGACTATGAGTGGGAGCTGATGCCGCTCGCAGCCGACCAGGGCATCGGCGCGCTGATCTGGAGCCCGCTCGGCTGGGGCCGGCTCACGGGCAAGATCCGTCGTGGCCAGCCGCTTCCGCAAGGTAGTCGGCTGCACGCCACCGCGCAGTTCGGTCCGCCCGTGGACGAGCAGCGGCTCTATGCCATCGTCGACGTGCTCGACGCGATTGCTGACGAGACGGATCGCACCGTGCCGCAGGTCGCCATCGCCTGGCTGTTGTCGCGCCCGACGGTATCGTCCGTGATCATCGGCGCGCGTGACGAGGCGCAGTTGCGCGACAATCTCGGTGCGGTCGGCTGGTCGCTGAGCGCGGATCAGCTCAAGCGCCTCGACGAGGTCAGCGTGGTGATGCCGCCCTATCCCTATTATCCCTATCGCGTCCAGGAGGGCTTTGCGCGGCTGAATCCGCCGCTTGCGTGAGTGCATCGATCCCTGACAATTCGTCGCATTGGCGGCTGCCGCCAATGCGCCATGCAGAAACGCCGCTGTACAGGTCTCAACGCGCTCCGTAACCTCCGCGCCGCAATTTCAGGAGATGCGACGTGGCGAAGAAGACGGCGACCAAGAAGAAAAGCAACTCAAAGAAAGCAGCGAAGACCTCGAACAAGAAGGCCACCGTCCGCAAGGGCGCTGTTGCGAAACCGGCCAAGAAGACCCTCAAGACAGCAGTCAAGAAGGCCGCCGCGCGCCGTCCCAAGGGGCCGGCCTGGCAATGGTCGGCCGTCGAGACCGCGGCGGCGATCCGCTCCGGCGCGATCTCGGCGGTGGAAACCGTCGAGGCGCATCTGGAGCGCATGCATGCGGTGAATCCCCGGCTGAACGCGGTCGTCGTCGATCTCGGCGAGGACGCGCTGAAGGCCGCGCATGCGGCCGACAAGCAGCGCGCCAAGGGCGCCGAGCTCGGCCTCCTGCACGGCGTGCCCGTCACCATCAAGGAGAATGTCGACTACGAAGGCCGGCCTAATTTCAACGGCGTTCCCGCCAACAAGAATCTGGTCGCGCCGTCGGATTCGCCCGTGGTGCGTAACCTGAAGAAGGCCGGCGCGATCGTCATCGGCCTCACCAACACGCCGGAATTCTCGTTCCGCGGCTTCACCGACAATCCGCTGCACGGATTGACGCTCAATCCCTGGGATCCGAACATCACCTGCGGCGGCTCCTCGGGCGGCGCGGGGTCGGCGGTCGCCGCCGGCATCGGCACCATCGCGCATGGCAACGACATCGGCGGCTCGCTGCGCTGGCCGGCGCATTGCAACGGCGTCGCCACCATCAAGCCGACGCAGGGGCGCATTCCCGCCTTCAACGCCAGCGCGACGGCCGAGCGGCCGATGCTGGCGCATCTGATGTCGGCGCAGGGGCCACTCGCCCGCCACGTCGGCGACGTCCGTCTCGCGCTGGAGGTGATGAGCCAGCGCGATCCGCGCGATCCCTGGTGGGTGCCGGCGCCGCTGACCGGGCCGAAGCCGAAGGGGCCGGTCAAGGTCGCGCTGGCCAAGATCCCGGACGACATGGCGGTCGATCCGGCGGTCAGCGCGGCGCTTCGCCAGGCCGCCGATCATTTGGAGCGCTCCGGCTATCGCGTCAGCGAAGTCGAGGTGCCCGATATCAACGGCGTCTGGCAGACCTGGTGCGACATCATCACCAACGAGACGGTGGTGATGCAGGAGGCCGGCATGCTGAAGGTCACGTCGGAAGATTTCCACAAGGCGTGGGGCGGCATGAAGACCAAGGCGAGCACGCTCGATCTCAAGGCCTGGATGCAGGCGACGGCCGCCCGCAACGGCCATATCCGTGCGTGGCAATTGTTCTTCGAGGAGTATCCGGTGGTGCTGGCGCCGACCACGGTGAAGCCGACGCCAGGGCCGCGCGACGACACCGTCAGCGCCGAACGCGTGCAAGAGATCTTCTGGGGCGAGATCCGCTTCATCTCTGCGATCAACGTGCTGGGGCTGCCCGGCGCCGTGGTGCCGGTGGCCGTGCACGACGGCAAGCCGATCGGCGTGCAGCTCATCGCGGGCCGCTATCGCGAGGATCTGGCGCTGGATGCTGCCGCCGCGATCGAGAAGCGCGCCGGCGTGCTGACCCACCGGCTCTGGGAGACGATGGCCTGAACTTGCTGTTGTCTCGCTGTCGGGGCTTCGCGCAATACGCGCGAAGCCCCGATGCGTCCGCCGAGATCAGTTGGTCAGATGGGAGGCCGCGATCGCCTTCTGGAACAGTGCATTCAGCGCCGTGGTGATGTTGGAATCGCTCGAGACTTCGTAGTAATAGCCGGTCGTCGCGCAGGCCTGCATCTTGGTCGCGATCGAGCTGCGGAACGGTGCGATGTAGGTGTTGTACCAGCTGTTGTTGGTGATCGCGAGGTAGGTGGTATAGAGCACCGCGATCTTGACGCCGCGCGCCTTGATGGTGTTGCAGATCGTCGTCGTCAGCGGCTCCTGGCATCGCCCCGACGAGGTGATCACGGTCTGACTGCAGCTCGACGGATAATAGTAGTCGGCGACGCCGTCGGAGACGAAGAACAGCCATTTCTGCGGCGAGGAGGACGAGCCGTCGCCCGGCGTCGGGATCGTGGTGTTCATCGACGTCATGGTGCCGTCGAAATCGGTGCACATGTCGTTGTTGTAGTTGGTGTAGGGGATCGTCATCAGGTCGACGCCGGCAACCGCCGTCTTGACCGAAGACATGCTCGAGGAGAGCGCCGAGATCGTCGTCAGGCCCAATGCGGCGCAATCGCTGCCCATGGTGTAGACCGCCATCCGGTACTGGTTGCTGACGAGCTGGCTCGCGGTGGCGGTGTCGGTGAGCGACTGCGTTGCGTCGCGCACCAGGTCGATCCGCATCTTGATGCCGAGCTTCTTGGCGATCGAATAGTAGCTGTTGGTTTGAAGCGTCTTCTTCGAGCTCGACGTATAGGTGTCGTGACAGGCGAAGGCGCAGCTGTCGGAGGTCGCGTTCTGCAAGGCCGTCATGTCGGCCGTGGTCGCGCCCAGTCCCTGCGATGGGGAATTGTCGAGCAGCACGTAGAAGTCGATGTAGGCCGGCAGCGAGGCTGCAGCGCTCGAGGACGCCGAGACTCCGAGGGTCTTGTAGCCGAACATCCCCATGAAATAGGTGGTCACTGTCGCGGTCGCCGTCCCCGACGCCGTTCGGGTGGTGACGCTGTCGGTCACGGTGATGTTCACGGAGGTCGAGGTCATGCTGAGCGCGGCCAGCTGTCCGGTGAAGGCGTTCTGCGCATCGCTCTGCGCGGTCGAGGCGCTCTTGGTGATCTCGGTCTTGGCGGTGGCGACCAGCACGGCGGTGTCGAGCGCGGACGTCAGCTTCGTTTTGGCCCGCGTGGCCATGGAATAATCGATGGCGGCGCCGATGAAGGACAGTATCGGCAGCAGCGAGAGCGCGAAGATGACGGCGATATTGCCACGGCGATCTGAAGCAAAGGACGAGAGCAGGCGATGAGCATTACGGGTAGCAAGGTACAAGCAAGCATATCCTTACGCGAACAACAGTGCGTGGACGCTAGCATTGTGGAACTTACGCAAGGGTTGACCCGGTTCCACAAACGCGTGTCGGGATATTGCTGATCGTGTCGCCGACCGAACGAAAACTCCGAAAAAAAGTAGCTGTTTCTGCGCGTCGAGTTCGACTGGTCCCGTAGTACTCCGGTGTGCGCGCTTGACGCACGTCGGCGTTTGCTCCCAACATGCACGGACACCGCGCCGTAGCAGCGCGCATCAACCTTCAGTAGGGAGGCGACATGCCGGAGCATCTTCCGATCATCCTGCATCACTTCGACGAGTCGCCATTCTCCGAGAAGATCCGCCTCATCTTCGGTCTGAAGAACATCGCCTGGACCTCGGTCCGCATCTCCAGGATCATGCCGCGTCCGGATCTGATGCCGCTCACCGGTGGTTACAGGCGTACGCCGGTGATGCAGATCGGCGCGGACATCTATTGCGACACCCAGCGCATCATCCGCGAGCTCGAGCACCGTTTTCCCGCGCCGACCCTGTCTTCTGATCGAGGCGAGGGGCTCGCCTGGGCCAGCGCGATGTGGACCGACAAGTCGTTCTTTCAGAATACGGTGAACCTGGTGTTCGGTTCGCTCGCCGACAAGGTGCCGCAGAGCTTCATCGAGGATCGCGAGAAGCTGCGCGGTGCGAAGTTCGACATTGCGGCGATGACGGCGGCGATCCCGCAGATGCGCGACCAGTACCGCGCTCACGTCGGCTGGATCGAGACGCAGCTTGCCGGAGGTCACCCGTGGCTCGGCGGCGCCGCGGCTGACCTCGTCGACATCAATGCTTACATGAATGTCTGGTACGTCCGCTCCAACCTGGCGGTCGCCGATCAGCTGTTGGCTGAATTTCCCTAGGTGCGCGCCTGGGAAGAGCGCATCCGCGCGATCGGTCATGGCACGCGAACCGAGATGTCGACCGCAGAGGCGCTCAGGATCGGTCGGGCAGCGACGCCGCAGACAGGAGAGGCCAACGACCCGCACGATCCGAACGGCCGCAAGGTCGGTGATCTCGTCGACGTCAGGCCCGACGATTACGGCAGGATCGCCGTGCGCGGACGGATCGTTTCGCTGTCAGCCCAGAGCATCGCCATCCGCCGCCACGACGATATCGCGGGCGACATCGTCGTCCATTTTCCGCGCGCGGGGTTTGGGGTGACGCCGGCGGAGTAGTTAATCCAAGTTGACTCAAATTTTAGCCAATTCACCAACAACCATTAGGGTTACTTCCTCGATCTCTAAGCGAATTATTGTCCGCTTTACCACCCGCCTCTAACAGAGGGACGGCGGACAACGCACATGCCTCATACAGGCCAATAAGTGCGGCCCGCGTCCCACGCGGAGGTGGTACGATGCGCAACGAGACGATTGCTATTCACGCCGGCTACGAGCCCGAGGCCACCACGCACGCGGTTGCCGTGCCGATCTACCAGACCGCGGCCTACGCTTTCGACAGCGCCGACCACGGCGCGGCCCTCTTCAATCTCGAAGCTGAAGGTTTCCGCTACAGCCGCATCGCCAATCCGACCAGCGCCGTGCTGGAGAAGCGCATCGCCCAGCTCGAAGGCGGCGTCGGCGCGCTCGCGGTTGCGACCGGCCAGGCTGCGCTGCATTTCGCCTTCGTCAACGTCGCCGACCACGGCGGCAATATCGTGTCCGTGCCGCAGCTCTACGGCACCACCCATACGCTGCTCTCGCACATTCTGCCGCGACAGGGCATCACCGGCCGCTTCGCCGAGAGCGACAAGCCGGACGCGATCGCGAAGCTGATCGACGAGAACACCCGCGCGGTGTTCGCCGAGACGATCGGCAACCCCGCCGGCAATGTCTGCGACATCGAGGCCCTGGCGAAAATCGCGCATGCCCATGGCGTGCCGCTGATCGTCGACAACACCGTCGCCACGCCCATCCTGCTTAAGCCGTTCGATTACGGCGCCGATATCGCCGTGCATTCGCTGACCAAGTTTCTGGGCGGCCACGGCACCACGCTCGGCGGCGCCATCGTCGATTCCGGAAATTTCCCCTGGGCCAAGCACGCCGACCGCTTCCCGGCCTACAACAAGCCGGACGCCTCCTATCACGGCCTCGTCTATGCCGAGCGCTTCGGCAAGACCGCCTATATCGAGCGCGCGCGCAGCGTCTATCAGCGTACCATGGGTTCGGTGCTGTCGCCGTTCAACGCCTTCCTGCTGCTCCAGGGCATCGAGACGGTGGCGCTGCGCATGGAGCGCCATTGCGAGAACGCCCGCAAGGTCGCCGAATTCCTGCGCAACGATCCGCGCGTCGCCTGGGTCAACTACACCGGCTTCCCGGACAGCCCCTATTATCCGCTGGTCCAGAAGTATCTCGACGGCAACGCCTCCTCGCTGTTCACCTTCGGCATCAAGGGCGGCATGGAGGCCGGCAAGACGTTCTATGATGCGCTGAAGCTGATCACGCGCCTTGTCAATATCGGCGATGCCAAGTCGCTGGCCTGCCATCCGGCTTCGACCACGCACCGGCAAATGTCGCCGGAGCAGCAGCGCTCGGCCGGCGTGCTACCGGAAACGATCCGCCTCTCGATCGGCATCGAGCATGCCGCCGATATCATAGAGGATATCGACCAGGCGCTGGAAAAGGCCTGCCCGGCTGCGCATCTTCAGGCCGCGGAGTAGGCAATCGCGCCGATGAGCATCTTGATCGACAGGGATCAAGGTATTGTAAGCCCGGCGCTGGTACCGGCCGAAGGTGACTTCGCGCGCGATCACGCCGGTGCCGAGCTCAACATCGGGCTGATCAACAATATGCCTGATACGGCGCTGAAGGCGACAGAGCGGCAGTTCATGAAGCTGCTGCAGGCTGCTGCGGGGCCGCGCCGCATCCGTTTTCATTGCTTCTCGCTGCCGTCGGTGAAGCGGTCGCCGGAAGCGAAGTGGCATGTCGAGAGCGAATATTCCGATCTCTCCGATCTCAAGCGTCAGAGGTTCGACGGGCTGATCGTGACCGGCGCCGAACCGGTCGCGCCCGAGCTCGATCAGGAGCCGTACTGGCGCGACCTCACCGAGCTGATCGACTGGGCGAGGATCAATACCCGCTCGACGATCTGGTCATGCCTTGCCGCACATGCGGCGGTGCTGCACCTCGATCGCATCGAACGACAGCGGCTGCCGTCCAAATGCCATGGCATCTTCGACTGCGAGACCGTGACTGGCGATCCGCTCACGCGCGGTGCGCCAGCGCCGCTCAAGGTCTCGCATTCCCGCCTCAACGAAGTCACCGAGGGAGATCTCACGCAGGCCGGCTATCAGGTGCTGACCAGGTCGGCCCGGGCTGGCGTCGACGTCTTCGTTCGGCAATATGCCAGCCGCTTCGTGTTCTTCCAGGGCCATCCCGAATATGACGCGCTGTCGCTCCAGCGCGAATATCTGCGCGACATCGGCCGCTTCCTCGCGCGCGAGCGGGAGGCCTATCCGGCGCTCCCCGTGAGCTATTTTGACGCAGCGACGGAGGAAAAGCTCGTTCGCTTCGAAAAACGGGCCAGGCATCAGCGGCATCCGGCACTGACCAATGAATTGCCGGCGCTGACTTTGCGCCCCGATATTGCGGCCGGCAGCGCCGCGGCGGCGCTTTTCCGCAATTGGCTGCAATATCTCGATGCGGACACCGAGGCTCCGCTGCTGGCGCGTTAACCCAGGGCTGTGGGTTCCGCGTTAGGATTACCCGAGCGTTAAGCTTGCCTCGAGCCGCGCGTAAATGTTTCAGTCGAGACATATAGAATCACAGGGAATGCACCCGTGCTGTCGGCCCTCAACGGACGCTTGAGCAATCGGCTAGCCCGGCATTTCCGCGCCGCGCCGCACCGCTTGCCGGCGCACGCGCCGATGGTGAGCTTCACCTTCGATGACGCCCCCGACAGCGCCGCGGACGAGGGCGCCTCGCTACTGGAAGCGCATGGCGGGCGCGGCACGTTCTACCTCGCCGGCAGCCTGATCGATCAGCCCGGGGACCATTGGCACGGCCTGTCGAACGACGCGATCATTCGTCTGCATCGCGGCGGCCACGAGATCGCCTGCCACACGTTCTCGCATCTGCGCGCGGTCGATCTCGACGAGAGCGCGATGGCGCGCGAGATCGAGCGGAACCGCAGTCATTTCCGCGGTATCGACTCCTCGATCAAGCTCGAGAATTTTGCCTATCCCTATGGCCTCGCTTCGGTCTGGCGGAAACCGCAGCTCGCCAAAACCTTTCGCTCGGCGCGTGGCATCCTTCCCGGCGTCAACAGCGATGTTATCGATCTCCAGTTCCTGCGCGCTTCGCCGCTGGTCAATTGCGAGATCGATGCGGCGGGCGTGGATCGCTACTTCGACGAGGCGGTCGCGAGCGGCGGCTGGCTGATCTTCTACGGTCACGACGTCGTCGATGCGCCAAGCCCTTATGGCTGCACACCGGCCCTGATGCGCCACGCGCTGACGGCCGCGGACAAGCGCGACATGCCGATCGTGACGGTCGCCGAGGCCTTGCGCAGGATCGGGGCGTAGTTTTCACCTCTCCCCGCTTGCGGGGAGAGGTCGGATCGCCCCCGGCGATGCGCAGCATCGTCCGGCGCGATCCGGGTGAGGGGGTACAGGTCTCACCACCATCTCATCTGCGGATAGATGCCCCTCACCCCAACCCTCTCCCCGTAAGAACGGGGAGAGGGAGAAGAAGCAACGGTGCAAGCCCCCGCAAATCGTCTTGCAACGCCCGTACGGCCATGCGACTTGCGTTGTGCCGAATCTCGCAAACCCCCGACACGCCCCATGCCCGTCCCTTCCACCGTTCCGCTGCCAGCGCCGGCCGATGGCCGCGATGCGCTGTCGGTGCTGCATTCGGTGTTCGGCCTGCCGGGGTTCCGAGGCGCGCAAGGCGAAATCATCCGGCACGTCACCGACGGCGGTAATTGCCTGGTGCTGATGCCGACCGGTGGCGGCAAGTCGATGTGCTATCAATTGCCGTCACTGTTGCGTGAGGGCTGCGGCATCGTTGTCTCGCCGCTGATCGCGCTGATGCGCGACCAGGTTGCGGGCCTGATCGAGGCCGGCGTGAATGCTGCCGCGCTGAACTCGTCGCTGACCTTGCAGGAGGCCTCCGAGATCGAGCGGCGCCTGATCGCGGGCGATCTCGACCTGCTCTATGTCGCGCCGGAGCGCCTGGTGACGCCGCGTTGCCTGTCGATGCTGGCACAAGCCAAAGTGGCGTTGTTCGCAATCGACGAGGCGCATTGCGTTTCGCAATGGGGGCATGACTTCCGGCCCGAATATGTCGGTCTCTCCGTCATCGCCGAGCGTTTCCCCGATGTGCCGCGCATCGCGCTGACCGCGACCGCCGACGAATTGACGCGGAAAGAAATCGTCCAGCGGCTCCAGCTGACGGATAGCCCGCAATTCGTCTCGAGCTTCGACCGGCCCAACATCCGCTACGAGATCGTCGATAAGCGCAATGCGGTGTCGCAGCTGAAGGAGTTTATCCGGGATCGCCATGCCGGAGATGCCGGCGTGGTCTATTGCCTGTCCCGCAACCGCGTCGAGGAGGTTGCTGGCGCACTCGCCGAGGCCGGCATTGCGGCGCTGCCCTATCACGCCGGGCTCGACAGTCAGGTGCGCTCGCGCAACCAGGACCGCTTCCTCAACGAGGACGGCATCGTCATCGTCGCGACCATCGCCTTCGGCATGGGTATCGACAAGCCCGACGTGCGCTTCGTCGCCCATCTCGATCTGCCCAAGAGCATCGAGGCCTATTACCAGGAAACCGGGCGTGCGGGGCGCGACGGCAAGCCGTCCGCGGCGTGGATGGCCTACGGGCTCTCGGACATCGTGCAGCAGCGCCGCATGATCGACGAGTCCACTGGCTCCGAAGACTTCAAGCGCGTG
Source organism: Bradyrhizobium sp. CCGUVB4N (assembly GCF_024199945.1). Lineage (GTDB taxonomy): Bacteria > Pseudomonadota > Alphaproteobacteria > Rhizobiales > Xanthobacteraceae > Bradyrhizobium. The sequence goes on from NZ_JANADP010000001.1 coordinate 593,752, forward strand.
TCGATCGGCAAGCTCGATGCGCTGGTCGGGCTCGCCGAGACCGCGCAGTGCCGGCGCCGGCGCCTGCTCGCCTATTTCGGCGAGGTCGTGCACGGCGAAAGCTGCGGCAATTGCGACAACTGCCTGACGCCGCCGAAAATGCGTGACGGCAAGGTGTTGGCGCAAAAGCTCTTGTCCTGCGCCTACCGCACCGAACAACGCTTCGGCGCGATGCACTTGATCGACGTGCTGATCGGACGGTTGACCGAGAAGGTGACGCAGTTCGGCCACGACAAGCTGTCGGTGTTCGGCATCGGGCGCGAGCTCAACGAGAAGCAATGGCGCACCGTGCTGCGGCAGCTGGTGGCCATGGGTCATCTGCAGAGCGACAGCGAAGCCTTTGGCGCGCTGAAGCTGACCGAGACCGCGCGCGGCGTACTACGTGGAGAGACAGAGGTGTGGCTGCGCGAGGAAGCGCCCGGCACCCGGGTTCGGTCAAGCCGCGCAAAATCCCGCCGCGGCGACCTCGCGCCGGCGGCCAGCGCGCCGCAGGGCGACGTCGATCCCGAATTGCGCGCGCGGCTGCGCTCCTGGCGTTCCGATGTGGCGCGCGAGCGCGGCGTGCCGGCCTATGTCGTGCTGCATGATGCCACCATCGACGGCATCGTCCGGGCCTGGCCGACCACGCTCGACGAGCTCCGCAACGTCCCCGGCATCGGCGACAAGAAGCTCGAGCACTATGGCGACGAGCTGCTGCAGATCGTCAAGACGCGGTAAGGCTTCTCGTCATCCCGGACAAGCGCAGCGAAGCGGAGCGCAGATCCGGGATCCATACCGCGTGATCTATCTTGAGGCATGCGGGGAGACATTCTTCGCCAAACATCTCCCTGGGGTTATGGGTCCCGGGCTCGCGACTTTGTCGCGCCCCGGGACGACAGTCGTTGTGGGTCTACCTCAGCCGTTCCGGAACGCGTAGCCGTAGCCGTTCAGCGCCGGTGCGCCGCCGAGATGGGCGTAGAGAATCTTCGCGCCCTTCTCGAAATGGCCCTTCTTGGTCAGGTCGATCAGGCCCTGCATCGATTTGCCTTCATAGACGGGGTCGGTGATCATCGCCTCGAGCCGTGCGGTGAGGCGGATCGCCTCCTTGGTCTCCTCCGACGGAACGCCATAGGCGGGATAGGCGTAGTCCTCGATCAGCACGACGTCGTCTGCAACGATGTCCTGGCCGAGTTCGACGAGCTTTGCGGTGTTCTGAGCGATCGAGAGCACCTGCGCTTTCGTCTGCGCCGGCGTGAAGGAGCCATCGATGCCGATCACCTTTCGCGCACGGCCGTCCGCCGCGAAGCCGACCAGCATGCCGGCATGGGTGGAGCCGGTCACGGTGCAGACGATGATGTAGTCGAACTTGAAGCCGAGCTCTTTCTCCTGCTTGCGCACTTCCTCGGCGAAGCCGACATAGCCGAGCCCGCCGAATTTGTGCACGGAGGCGCCGGCCGGGATCGCGTAGGGCTTGCCGCCGGCAGCCTTCACGTCCTCGATAGCCTGCTCCCAGCTCTTGCGGATGCCGATGTCGAAACCGTCGTCGACCAGACGCACGTCGGCGCCCATGATGCGCGAGAGCATGATGTTGCCGACGCGGTCATAGACGGCGTCCTCGTGCGGCACCCAGGCTTCCTGCACCAGGCGGCACTTCATGCCGATCTTGGCGGCGACGGCGGCGATCATGCGGGTGTGGTTCGACTGCACGCCGCCGATCGAGACCAGCGTATCGGCGTTCGACGCGATCGCGTCGGGAATGATGTATTCGAGCTTGCGCAGCTTGTTGCCGCCATAGGCGAGGCCGGAATTGCAGTCCTCGCGCTTGGCGTAGATCTCGACATTGCCGCCGAGATGTTTGGACAGCCGCTCCAGCTTCTCGATGGGCGTCGGGCCGAAGGTCAGCGGATAACGCGGAAATTTGTCGAGGTTCATTGGTTCATCCCGATTGGCGTTGGTCTGGGATGTGGCTAGCATTGCACTGCAAAAAGGTGCTTTCGAATTTTGCGCCCATATTGCATGTGATCTTGCGAAAATTAGGCCAATAGCTAGAATTCCTTCCGAAGATAGATTAAATATCGGAAGCTTCTTCCATGCCCGCCCGACTCGATCGCATCGACCTCAAGATGTTGAGATTGCTGCAGAATAACGGTCGGCTCAGCAATGCCGAGCTGGCCGTATCAGTCGCGATCAGCCCCGCCACATGCCATCGCCGCACCCAGCGCCTGTTCGAGGACGGCTTTATCGCCACCGTCCGGGCCATGGTGGCGCCGAAGAAGGTGGCCAAGGGCACGCTGGTGATGGTCGGCGTCGTGCTCGACCGCTCGACCCCGGAGAGCTTTGCGATCTTCGAGCAGGCGATCGCAAAACTGAAATTCGTGCTCGACTGCCATCTCGTCGCCGGCGACTTCGACTATTTCCTGAAAATCCGCGTCGGCGACATGGAGGATTTCAACCGCATCCATGGCGAGCAGCTCATCGCGCTCCCCGGCGTCCGCCAGACACGCACCTTCTTCGTGATGAAGGAGGTCGTCGACAACGCGCCGCTGGAGTTCTGAGCCGGAGCGTTTTCCAGCGAAGTGGAAACCGGTTCGCGGCATGAAAACGCGTCAAACAACAATCCGCCGCTATTGATGCGCGATCCGCATCATGAGAGATTCCTCCGATGCAGACATTCCCCTACCGCAACCTCAATCCGGCCGGGCCGGCCTATCGGCGCGGCTGGGTCGACGAGGCCGTGGCCGCGATCGAGGCCGACCAGTGCCGTACGGCCGACACGCATCTGATCCGGCTGATCGTGCCGGCGCTCGCGGGCATCGATATCTATCTGAAGGACGAGTCCACGCATCCGACCGGCAGCCTCAAGCACCGGCTGGCGCGCTCGCTGTTCCTCTACGCGCTCTGCAATGGCCATATCCGCCAAGGCACGCCCGTCGTGGAGGCGTCGTCGGGCTCGACCGCGGTGTCGGAGGCGTATTTCGCGCAGATGATCGGCGTGCCCTTCTATGCCGTGATGCCGCGCACGACCTCGGCGGAGAAGATCGCCGCGATCGAGCACTATGGCGGCAATTGCCATCTGATCGACGACGGCCGCGCGCTCTATGCGGAAGCAGCTGCGCTCGCGACCCGGCTCGGCGGCCATTACATGGACCAGTTCACCTTCGCCGAGCGCGCCACCGACTGGCGCGGCAACAACAACATCGCCGAGTCGATCTTCACGCAATTGGCGGGCGAGCCGCGACCGATCCCGGACTGGATCGTGATGGGCGCGGGCACCGGCGGCACGTCGGCCACCATCGGTCGCTATCTGCGCTATCGCCAATATCCGACGCGGCTGTGTGTCGCCGATGTCGAGCACTCCGCCTTCTTCGATTGCTTCCGCACGCAGGACCGCTCCCATGTGTGCGAGCGCCCTTCACTCATCGAAGGCGTCGGCCGTCCCCGCTGCGAGCCGTCGTTCGTGCCGGGCGTGGTCGACCGCATGATGAAGATTCCGGATGCGGTGACGATTGCCGCGATGAACGTGCTGTCGCGCCGGTTGCGGCGCGCGGTCGGCGGTTCCACGGGCACCAATTTCCTGGCACTATGCCGGCTCGCCTCGGAGATGCGCAAGGCAGGCCAGACCGGCTCGCTGGTGACGCTGATCTGCGATTCCGGCGAGCGTTACCGGCAGACCTATTATGAACCCACCTGGCTCGCCGCGCGCGGTCTCGATCCGGCGCCGTTCGAGGCGGCTCTGTCGTCGTTCCTTGAGACCGCACAGCCACTCGCGCTCGCGGTCGACGACGTCGTCAATCCGCAGAGCCCATGACGCTCTGAAGTCTTCGTAGCGGCGTCTCTCTGCTATTTGCGAAATTGCACGATCGTCACGGCAACTTCACTTGCCTTGCGCCCGCACGCGCGCGAGCGTTCGATCTTCTCAACGAGGAGATCTTGCCGTGCGCATTCCCATTCTTGATCCGAAACAGCTGAGCGACGAACAGAAGCCGCTCTATGCCGACATGCAAGCGGGCATCAAGGACCACTTCAAGGGCTTTGTGAACATGCGCGACGATGGCGCGCTGCTTGGTCCCTGGAATCCCTGGATCCGCGAGCCGCGCTTCGGCAAGCCGGTGTGGGAGCTGGTCAAGGCGATCGCGTCGAACCCGCTGCTGCCGGCGCCGGTGCCGGAGTAGAAGCGCCTCGCGACGATCACTCTGCCGCCCTGCTTGCAGGCGGCGGGGGCATCCAGGCGATGCAACGATTGCGGCCTTCGGCCTTGGCCTGGTAGAGCGCCTGGTCGGCTGCGCCCATCAGCGCGTCGATGCCGGACATGCTGACGCTGGCTTCGGCAATGCCGATGCTCACGGTGACGCCGAACTGCACCTGATGAGCGTTCAGCCGCATCGCCATCGCGCGCTTGCGGATTCGCTCGGCAACGAGCTTGGCGCGTGACAGGCTGGTCTCGGGCAGCAGAACCGCGAACTCCTCGCCACCGATGCGGCCGACGAGATCGGACTTGCGCTTGCCCTCGTTGCATGCGGCCGCAACAGCCTTGATCGCCTCGTCGCCGACCGCGTGACCGTAGCGATCGTTGACCGACTTGAAATGATCGATGTCGAGCATCAGGACGGAGACCGAGCGGTAGTAGCGCTGGAAGCGGCTCCATTCCGCATCGAGCGAACCCAGGAAATGCCGGCGGTTGTACAGACCGGTGAGCGGATCGGTGGTCGCGAGCCGCTCCAGCATGTTGGCCTTGTCGTTGAGATCGGTGATGTCGACATAGGTCAGCATGCGGCCGCCGTTCGACATCGTGGTGCAATGAGCCCTGATCAATCGCCCGTCGGGCGTCTGGAGGTCGCGCACGTGATCGCCTGCCTTGACCTCGGCGAGACGCCTGCCGGGGAATTTCGCCAGCTCGTTTGCCGCAAGGTCCGGGGCGCTCGCGCGTTGCGCGCGGCTCACCAGCGAAGCATAGGCTGGGCGGGTGGCGGCTTCTTCCTCGCTCACCTCCCAGAACCGCCGCATCCGCAGGTTCATGAAGCTCGCATTCAGGTTGGAGTCGAGAAGGAGAACGCCGTCCTGAACGTTTTCCAGGGCGTCGCGCAGCAGCTTCAGCTCGTCGGAGAAGCGCACGATGTCGGTGACGGGCGTATAGGTCAGCATGCGTCCGCCGTCGGGCAAAGGCGTGCATTGGACGCGCACGACATCGCCGTTGGTTCGGCGTACGTCGATAGGTGTCGGGTCGCCGGCCTCGATCACGCGGACACGCTCTTTCACATGGGCTTCGAGGGCGGGATCCGGCACCTCGTAGGCTCCGATGTCGCGCCCGTGATGAAGCAGCGTGAGAATGGATGGGTAGCTGTCGGCGACCTGGTCAGGCAGGTGCCACATCTGGCGAAACGAGCGGTTGATGAGGCGCGCCCGGAGGTGGTTGTCGAGCAGCACGATGCCGGTCGGCACATGATCCAGGGCCGCGCGCAGGGCCAGCATCTGGGCGCGCATCAGCGAGTCGGGTGAGCGCTCCTGTTTGCTGCCGGCGGGGCGTTCGACGCTGCCCGGCTGTTCGAAAGCGACTCCCACCTGACGGTCCGATCGCCAGATCACGCGGCAGCTCAGGATGTCGCGTCCCGCAAGCGTGAGCTGGAATCGATCGGGGACGCCGAGACCGCTCTGCATCTCGAGCGTCGCGGCCTCCTCGGTCAGCCGGCGCACGACGCAATCGATCGACGACTGGCCGAAATTGAAGATGATCTTCCCAGCCAGGAACGTCCGTTCCGGCACCAAGCGGGACATCCGCAGTCTCCAAGGCTGAATACGCCGTCTGATTGTGCCGCAACGTTCCTTGCGGCGGCGTAACGCAATCGAAGTTTTCGGATGAGGATTAACGATCGGTTGACGCGGAACTCCAATGGAGGCCCACGGCGGCCCGCGCTCAGTGGCGCACGGCGTAAAGCGGCGTCCGCAGCGTCACCTGGTAGGATGGTTTCGGCATCCACGCGATCTGGGCGGTGATGCCGAACAGACGGTTGTCATTGTCATCCATGCGGTCGAGGTCGAGGCGCAGGATCGGCTGGGTGAAGGATTCCGCCAGGGTCCGGCCTGCGAGCTGCGCACCGCCGAACGACTGCATGCCGAGGCGCCCGATGAATTTCCAGTTGCTCGGCCATTGGTAATAGCCGCCGGCGTAGAGGATCGTATTCGGCCTGATCCGGGCCACCACGCTGGCAATGTCGGTGTGGGTGTATTGCACGCCGGCAAGCCAGCCGCGCGTCTCGTCCTCGTCGAGCGCGTAGTCGAATTCCAGGATGTTGTTGAACGAATTCGTCATGCCCGGCGCGTTCGGCACCGACTGCGTGATGGTGGATTGCAGGGTGATGGTCGGGATCTTGCCGCCGTTCTGCTGGTAGAGGTCGGCCTGCACGCCGATGTTCCAGCTGGTGACGTCGAATGTCGACCAGCCGCCGCCGATATCCGTCGCCGAGCCTGATACACCGCCATAGAGCGACACGCGATCGCTGACGTCCACGGTCAGCGGCAGGTCGACGGCAATCGATTTCGCCGCCGGCAAGCCGTTGGGCAGCGTCGCGCCGCGTTGGGCCGCCAGCGCTTCGAACGCGGCCGAGAGGGAGGTGTTGCCGAAACCGAGCCCGAGCGTGCCCGCGGGGATCGTGGCATAGGTCGTGCGAACATCGAGGTAGATGTTCGGGACGACAGGCTTTGCCGCCGTGTCCTCGGCCTCGTCGCCGGCGTAGGCGGCGCCGCCCGGGATCGTCAGACACAGCAGTCCCATCGCGACAGCGCGCAAGACCGGGGCGGACGCTGGGCTGTGGTGGGACACGTGACAATCCGACGCGTGGCACTCTGGTGACGGAGCTGTTCGCTAGATGGAACGTGATCGTTCGTGTGGTCAAGGTCTATCCGCGGGCAATGGACGATGCGCATCTACGCGGTTACCCTGCTGTGATTGCACCGACACACTCGTCCGGCACAGTGCAGGCCGGACAATGGAGACGATCATCATGAACACGTCGCGCCGCATCCTGCTCGCTGGAATGGCGGGGCTCGCCGTGGCTCCGACCGCAATGGCCGCGGCACCGGCACCGGCCATTGCGGATGCGACGGTTGCCGAAGAACGCTTCGCGCGCCTGATTGCCGCCGCGCATGCGCCCGACCTCGCCTGCGCGCGGCAGGCCGAACGCTATGCGGATGCGCATTGGCCGGACTATGTCGTGGCAGCCAGGGCCGTGCTCGAGGCCCGCGTGTGATTCGCGCCTCTAAGTCTCCACCGCGCGCCTGACCTGCTCGCCGATCTGTGACAGCACGAGCTGCGATTGTGGCAGGATCGCGCCCATGGCGTGGAAGTTGTGGACCATGCCGTCATGGCAGACGTGCTCGACCGCGACGCCCGCGGCGAGCAGCTTGCGCGCATAGGCATTGCCCTCGTCGCGCATCGGGTCGAACTCGGCGGTGTGGATGATGGCGGTCGGCAGGCCCGAGAGCCGCGTCGCGCGGAGCGGGGAGATGCGGGGATCGGCGGCATCCAGGCCCTCGGGCAGGTAATCGGACAGATCGGCCTCGATGGTGATGCGGTCGATCAGATGGCCTTCGGCGAAGGCCTCGCGCGAGGGCGAGGTTTCCTCGAAGTCCAGCACCGGGCAGATCAGGCATTGCGCGACGATGGAGAGGCCGGCGCTCTGCGCCGCCTCCTGGCATACGACCGCAGCCAGTGTGGCGCCTGCGGAATCGCCGCCGACCACCAGGCGTTCGGCGTCGATGCCGAGCGACGGAGCTTCGCGCGCAACCCATTCGGTGGCGGCGATGGCATCGTCGACTGCGGCGGGAAATTTGTGCTCGGGCGCGAGGCGGTAGTCGACCGAAACGAGGCGGCAGCCGGTCGCATGTGCCAGCGCCGCCGCGATACGGTCATGCGTCGCGATGCTGCCGGCGACGAGCCCGCCGCCATGAAAGAACACGAAGCCCGGTGCGCGCTCGCCCGCCGACGCCGGCGAATAGAGCCGATAAGGCAGCTCTCCGCCAGGGCCGGGCAATTTGCCGTCGGAGGCGGTCACATCCGGCGCCGCGGCGCGCGCGAACTGCATCAGCTTCGCCAGCGATTGTCGCCGCGCTTCGACGCTCGGCCGGGTCCGCACCTGCGGCGCAGCCGCAGCCATCATGGTCAACAAGCGCTTTGCGAGCGGATCGAGCGGCATGGGAAACTCCGTGACGTGCCCGACACTATAGCGGGTTTGGCCGCGTTGTTGTCTTAACCTCACGGGAGGGGAGAGTTGATGCTTCCCCGCAGCAAATCGTTTAGAAATTGGGACAATAGTGCCCGGATATTTTTCGAGGGAGGCCTGATATGGCCGAGATCAAGAAGTCGATCGAATATTCGCCGAGCTGGACCTTCTTCGAGGGCAAATGGCATGACGGCAACGTGCCGATCATGGGGCCGCGCACGCATGCGGCCTGGCTCGGCTCGGTCGTGTTCGACGGCGCGCGCGCATTCGAGGGCGTCGCGCCGGATCTCGACCGCCATGTGGCCCGCGCCAATCAATCGGCGATCAATTTTGGCCTGAAGCCGGTGGTCGATGCCGGCACCTGGCTCACGCTCGCACACGAGGGCATCGCGCGCTTTGCGCCGAATGCCGAGCTCTATGTCCGTCCGATGTATTGGGCGCAGAACGGGTCGGGCGGCGGCGTGCTGTTCGACCCTGAAACCACCAATTGGTGCCTGTGCATCTACGAGGCGCCGATGCCGAAACCGGTCGGCAACGCGATCACGCTGTCGCCGTTCCGCCGGCCCACCGCCGAATGCGCGCCGGTCGACGCCAAGGCCGCCTGTCTCTATCCGAACAATTCGCGGGCGCTGGCGGAAGCCGCCTCGCGCGGTTTCCAGAACGCGCTGATGCTCGACATGCTCGGCAACGTCGCGGAGTTCGGCAATTCCAACGTGTTCATGGCGAAAGACGGCGTCGTCTTCACGCCGGTGCCGAACGGCACCTTCCTCAACGGCATCACACGCCAGCGCGTGATCAGCCTGCTCCGCGGTGACGGCGTCACCGTGGTCGAGAAGACGCTTCGCTATGCCGACTTCCTCGCCGCCGACGAGATCTTCTCCACCGGCAATTTCGCCAAGGTCGCGCCGGTGATTCGCATCGACGCGCGTGAACTGAAGCCGGGCCCGCTCTACACCAAGGCACGAAAACTCTATTGGGATTTCGCGCATGCGGTGAAGCTGGCGGCTTGACTAGAGCTGGCCGCGCCTCCGAAACCGGCTGAACTGAAACGCCTGCGTCGAATGCCACGGCGTGTGGTGAACCTCGCTCCGCGTCTCGATCAGCTCGAACTCTGGCCCGAGCTCGGCTGAAAGGCTCGCGCTGTCGTGCCTCTGAACCGGCAGGCCGCTGCATTTTTCCGGGCCATTGGGCGCGAACGTCGCGATGATCACGTGCCCGTCCGGCGCGACCGCCGACCGCAGGCGCTCGACATAGGCGGCCCGGTCGTGCGGATCGGTCAGGAAGTGAAAGGCGGCGCGATCGTGCCAGATATCCCAGGTCTTCGCCGGTTGCCATGTCGTGGCGTCGGCGACGATCCAGTCGATCGTCGAGGCGGCCGCGCCGATTCGTTTCCTCGCCGCGTCGAGCGCGTTGGCGGAAAGGTCGAGCACCGCGATGTCGCGATATCCGTCTTGCAGCAGCGCATCGACCAGCCGCGACGCGCCACCGCCGACATCGATGATGGCTGCGTGATGATCCGGATGCGCCACGCGAATCATCTCGAGCGAGATCGCAGGACTGTCCTGAAACCAGCTGACCTCGGCCTCGCCCTTGGTGGCGTAGACATTGTCCCAATGGGTGGTCCGGTCAGGCATGGTGGCTCCGGCCTTGGCCGGAAGGGCGGCGAGCGGATGGCGCTGCCGCAATCAATCTGGCGTTCGCGCGCCCGCATTTGCGGACGCGCCGGTGTGGACGAGAGGCCTACTCGTCCTTCTTTGACATGCGCTCGAGGCGCTCCTGCATGTCCTTCATCTGCTGGCGCAGGTCGTCGATGTTGCTGTCCTTGGCCGGCTCGGCGCTCGCATCGGGCTCTGGCTCCGAGCGGCCCGGCGTGGGGACGAACGGCTTGAACATCGAGAAGGTCTGCTGGAACAGCTCCATGTTGCGGCGGACCTGTTCCTCCAGCGGCGCAAACGGAGTTCCGGACAGCGAGTTGGCGATCTGCTTGCGGAACTTCTCCTGCTCCTGGGTCAGCGTCGCGATCGACTGCTCCAGATATTTCGGCACCACCATCTGCATGCTGTCGCCGTAGAAGCGGATCAGCTGGCGCAGGAAGGTGGTCGGCAAGAGATTCTGGCCGGCCTTGTTCTCCTGCTCGAAGATGATCTGGGCGAGCACGGAGCGGGTGATGTCGTCACCGGTTTTGGCGTCGTAGACCAGGAAATCTTCGCCGTCCTTGACCATGGCGGCGAGGTCTTCCAGCGTCACGTAGGTGCTCGTTCCGGTGTTATAGAGCCGGCGGTTCGCGTATTTCTTGATGGTGGTGGGTTGGTCTGATTTCGCCATGGGCTCTCACTTCAAAGACGCTGAGAACGGGAACCTGCAGCGCAAATGCCGCAGGGCGGGAAGAGTACGCAACGCAACAAAATAAGCATTTTCAAAGGGGTCACGCTACCGTTTTGTGCGGCACGGTTAATTGCACAGCAAAAACCTGCTTGCGAAATCGCCAAGAACGCTATTTTGAATGCGCTGCGGCATGAATTCGGTGACCTGCCGATTGACATGCCGCAACGACGTTAACAGGATGCCCTTCGAGACTGGCGAGCCGTTTCCCAGCCCCGTCTGCCCCCATTCAACCCCAGGAGATGCCCATGTCAGACGATGTCGTCATCGTCAGCGCCGCCCGCACCCCGGTCGGAAGCTTCAACGGAGCGTTCGCGACCCTTCCCGCCCACGATCTCGGCGCGATCGCCATCAAGGCCGCGCTGGAGCGCGGTGGCATCGAGCCCGGCCGGGTCTCGGAAGTCATCATGGGCCAGATCCTGACCGCGGCCCAGGGCCAGAACCCCGCCCGCCAGGCCTCGATCATGGCCGGCATTCCGGTGGAAAGCCCGGCCTGGGGCGTCAACCAGCTTTGCGGCTCGGGCCTGCGCACGGTTGCGCTCGGCTATCAGGCGCTGCTCAACGGTGATTCGGAGATCGTGGTGGCCGGCGGCCAGGAGTCCATGAGCATGGCTCCGCACGCCCAGTATCTGCGCGGCGGCGTCAAGATGGGCGCGGTCGAGTTCGTCGACACCATGATCAAGGACGGCCTCTGGGATGCCTTCAACGGCTATCACATGGGCAACACCGCCGAGAACGTCGCCAAGCAGTGGCAGATCACCCGTGCCCAGCAGGACGAATTCGCGGTCGCTTCGCAGCAGAAGGCTGAAGCTGCGCAGAAGGCCGGCAAGTTCAACGACGAGATTGTCCCCGTCACCATCAAGGGCCGCAAGGGCGACACCGTCGTCAGCGCCGACGAATATCCGCGCCACGGTGCCACGCTCGACGCGATGGCGAAGCTGCGTCCCGCCTTCGAGAAGGAAGGCACGGTCACCGCTGGCTCGGCCTCGGGCATCAATGACGGCGCTGCCGCCGTGGTGCTGATGACCGCCAAGCAGGCCGCCAAGGAAGGCAAGAAGCCGCTCGCGCGCATCGTGTCCTGGGCGCAGGCTGGCGTCGATCCGAAGATCATGGGCTCGGGTCCGATCCCGGCCTCGCGCGCCGCGCTGAAGAAGGCCGGCTGGAGCGTCGGCGATCTCGACCTGATCGAGGCCAACGAAGCCTTCGCGGCACAGGCTTGCGCCGTCAACAAGGACCTCGGCTGGGACACCTCCAAGGTCAACGTCAACGGTGGCGCGATCGCGATCGGCCATCCGGTCGGCGCGTCCGGCGCGCGCGTGCTGGTGACGCTGCTGCACGAAATGCAGAAGCGCGATTCGAAGAAGGGCCTCGCCACGCTGTGCATCGGCGGCGGTATGGGTATCGCGATGTGTCTGGCGCGCGACTGAGCTTACACTTGACTGACGCGTGCGCTGCACGCGCCAGTGAGTGCGTTGCACGCGACTAAAAAGGCGGCGGTTGCAAATCAAATATTCTTCGCAACTGCGCAAGCCTCGACTAAATACAAACGCCCGGCTCAACGCCGGGCGTTTTGTTCTTGATGTCCGTCAAACCAGCCGCATAATCCACCACTAAAAACGATCACTCAGAAACGTCCGAAGAGTCCAAGGGAAGGAATACGATATGGCACGAGTTGCATTGGTGACGGGTGGTACGCGGGGCATCGGAGCTGCGATCAGCAAGGCGCTGAAGGCGGCCGGCTACAAGGTTGCGGCGAGCTATGCCGGCAATGACGCGGCGGCGGAGAAGTTCAAGGCCGAGACCGGCATCGCCGTCTACAAATGGGACGTCAGCAATTTCGATGCCTGCGCCGAAGGCGTGAAGAAGGTCGAGGCCGAGCTCGGCCCGGTCGATGTCCTCGTCAACAATGCCGGCATCACCCGTGACACGGCCTTCCACAAGATGACGCTCGAGCAGTGGAACGCGGTGATCAACACCAATCTCGGCTCGCTGTTCAACATGACCCGTCAGGTGATCGAGGGCATGCGTGCGCGCAAGTTCGGCCGCGTCATCTCGATCTCGTCGATCAACGGCCAGAAGGGGCAGTTCGGCCAGGTCAATTATTCGGCAGCCAAGGCCGGCGACATCGGCTTCACCAAGGCGCTCGCAATCGAGAACGCCAAGGGCGGCATCACCGTCAACGCCATTGCGCCTGGCTATATCAACACCGAGATGGTGCAGGCCGTGCCGAAGGACGTGCTGGAGAAGAACGTGATCCCGCAGATCCCGGTCAACCGGCTCGGCGAGCCCGAAGAGATCGCGCGTGCGGTCGTGTTCCTCGCGGCCGACGATGCCGGCTTCATCACCGGCTCGACCCTCACCATCAATGGCGGTCAGTATCACGCCTGATATGATGTCAAGCCTGTAGCGTTGGGCGAGACAAGGCGATAGTGAAGGCGCAAGTGCCCGGCCTCGTGCCGGGCATAAGCGTCCTCAGAGCCCTTTTATCCATGACCCCGCGCACCGCCACACTGATCGGACTGACCGCGATCCTGATGTGGTCGTTGTTGTCGGTGATGACGGTGGCGACAGGCAAGATCCCGGCGTTCCAGCTCGCCGCGATGACGTTTGCGATCGGCGGTCTCGTCGGCCTGCTCACCTGGATCGGCCGCGGCGATGCCGCGAAAAGCGTGCGTCAGCCGCTCGTCGTGTGGCTCGTCGGCGTTGGCGGCCTGTTCGGCTATCACGCGCTCTATTTCCTCGCGCTGCGCTTCGCGCCGCCGGCCGAAGCCGGCCTTCTGAATTACATGTGGCCGTTGCTGATCGTGCTGTTCTCGTCGTTCCTGCCGGGCGAGCGGCTTGCCGTGCATCACGTCATCGGCGCCGTGCTCGGTCTCGTCGGCACCGTGCTGCTGTTTGCCGGCAATACCTCCGGCTTCGCGCCGGGCGCAGTGCCGGGACTGGTCGCGGCCTTCATCGCCGCGTTCGTCTGGGCAACCTATTCGGTGCTGTCGCGACGATTGAAGGCGGTGCCAACCGATGCGGTCGCGGGCTTCTGCCTCGCCACATCGGTGCTCGCCGCGTTGATGCATGGTCTGCTCGAAACCACGGTGTGGCCCGAGACGAATTTGCAATGGCTCGCCGTGATCGCACTCGGCATCGGCCCCGTCGGCGCTGCCTTCTACGCATGGGACGTCGGCATGAAGCGTGGAGATATCCGCGTGCTCGGCGCCGCCTCCTACGCGACGCCGCTGCTCTCGACCGGCTTCCTCATCGCCGCCGGCTTCGCCAAAGCCAGCGCCAACATTGCGATCGCCGCGGTCCTGATCGCCGGCGGCGGCCTGATCGCGGCAAAGGACATGGTGCTGCGCAAGCGATGAGGCGCGTCAGAGCGCCGGCTGCCAGCCCGGCGGCCGATACATCGTCTCCGGGATCTGTCCGAGTTCGGAGCGCTGCAAGCGCTGCGGTGTCAGACCATAGAATTCCTGGAAGCTGAGGATCAGCGGCCGCCATTTGTCGGGATCGATGCGGTTGCTTGTCCCCTCCATCATGATGTCGGGATGCGCGTGCACGCGGGTGATGCGGACCTCGATCGCAGCGAGATTGCCGCGCCAGACAGCATCGTCCTGCGCCATCTCATGCACGTGGGCGACCTTTGCTTCCATCTGCACCGGGCATTCGATCGCGCGGGGAGCGTTGACCGTCTCGCCCGCTTGCGCGGTCAAGCCGCTGTGGCCGAACTTGTCCTTTTCGTGCCGGTAACCGCGATAGAGTTTGCCTGGCGGCACGGGATTCGAGCCGGTGGTGCGCGCGAGCCGGTCGACGGCGGCGACAAGGGCGGCAGACGGCAGATTGAGCACGCATTCGCCGGTGCGAATCATGTTCTCGGTGGTCTTGGAATTGCTTGCGAGCCCGAGCATGCAACGCCATCCCACCCACCATGCCGAAGACATCGGCGCGAGATTGTGCGATCCGTCCTCGTTGGTCGATCCGATCAGGACGACCGGCGTTCCGAAATACAAAATGGCCGGGTCGATCTGGACGGCGGCGGGATCGAGTGTTCCGTGCATCGTGCGCTCCTCTTTGTTGAGAGCGCCGTCCTACGGTGTTGACCGGATCGAACCCACCCGATTCCAGATCGAGCAGAGCGTTTTCGAGCGCAGCGGATACCGGTTCGCGTGAAGAAAACGTGTCGAGACGATCGCTAGGGCTCCCAACCCTTCGGCGCGAGCTCGAATTTTGCGAACTCGAAGGCAGGCGCCACGGTGCAGCCGACCAGCGTCCACTCGCCGGTGGTCTCCGCCATTTGCCACGCATCCGCCGGCACGATCGCCTGCGGCCGTTCGCCGCTCACGAGATCGGTGCCGAGCCGCACCTCGTGCTGGGAGCAGCCCTCATGCGCGATACGGAGTGTCAACGGGCTGCCGGCGTAATAGTGCCAGGTCTCGACCGCATCGATGCGATGCCAGTGCGAGCGCTCGCCGCGTGCGAGCAGGAAGTAGATGAGGGTCGAGCGCGAGCGGCCATTGGCGTCGGTGGTCTGGTCGCGAAAGGTCTCGCGATAGTGTCCGCCCTCGGGGTGTGGGCGGAGCTCCAGGCGCGCGATGATCTCGGCTGCGGTCGGCATCGATCCCTGTCAGGACTTGATCGTCAAAACTTGTATTTCAGGACTTGTTTTTGCGCTCGCGCAGCTCGCCGAACACGACGGCGGCATCCGCGCCCTTCATGTGTAGCCTGGCTGCGACCGACGGTTCATCAGCGCGCAGGAACACATTTGCTCGCTTCTCATCACCAAGCAGTGAGGGGATGGTCGGCTTGTTGTCCGCGCGCAGCCGCGTCACTTCCGCCGCGCGCGCCTGGAGGGCCGCATTGTCGGGATCGATGGTCAGCGCGAACTTGACGTTGGAGGCCGTGTATTCGTGGCCGCAATAGAGCTTGAAGTCGTCGGGCAAGGCCCGCAGCTTCAACAGCGAATCCCACATCATCGGATAGTTGCCTTCGAACACGCGGCCGCAGCCGATCGAGAACAGCGTGTCGGCGGCGAACAGCGTCTTCTCGGTGTCGAACACGTAGGAGATATGGTCGAGCGTATGGCCGGGCGTTTCCAGCACGCGCCCGAGCAGCGCGCCGACCTTGACCACGTCGCCATTGGCGACCCGCAAATCGACATCGGCGATCTTCGTCGTCTTGTCATGCGGCGCGACGACGCGGCAATTGTATTTCTGCTTGAGTTCGGCGACCCCGCCGACATGATCGCCATGATGATGGGTGATCAGGATATCGGTGAGCTGCCAGCCCTCGCGCTCCAGCGCCTTGATGATGGGGCCGGCTTCCGGCGCGTCGATCGAGGCGGTTGCCTTGGTTTCCACATCGTGGATCAGATAACCGAAATTGTCGTTTAAACAGTTGAAAGTACGAATTTCGGCGGCCATGACATCTCCATCGCGCTCAGCCCCGTCAGACAAATATGGCGTTAACGTTGCGCAGGCAATGCAATATTCAGCGCGCGGCCGCCGCCTTGTGCATGTTACATTGCCGTCATGAGCATCGACGTCGTTGACCTCAGAGAGTTCTATTCCCGGCGCCTCGGCATCGTGGCGCGGCAGATGATCAATCGCGGCATCCGGGAGCGCTGGCCGAATGCCGAGGGTCAGCGCGTGCTCGGCATCGGCTATCCCACGCCCTATCTCGGGCTGTTCCGCGAGGACGCGGAGCGCTGCATCGCCTTCATGCCGGCGGCCCAGGGCGTGTTGAAATGGCCCACGGGGCGGCCCGCGCTGGCGGCGCTGGTCGATGAGTTCTCGCTGCCGCTTCCCGATGCCGCGGTGGACCGCATCCTGCTGGTCCATGCGCTCGAGATGTCCGACGATCCGGCTGCGTTGTTGCGGGAGGTCTGGCGGGTGCTGTCGCCGTCCGGCCGTGTCATGGCTGTGATCCCGAACAGGCGCGGCGTGTGGACACGCAGTGACAATACGCCGTTCGGCCATGGCCGTCCCTATTCGCGCTCGCAGATCACCGACCTGTTGCGCCAGACCTGGTTCACGCCGACCGGCTGGGGCGAGGCCTTGTTCATGCCGCCTTATGCGGGCCGCTGGGTGCTGAAATCGGCGCAGATGTGGGAGCGTGCCGGTGCTGCGCTGTCGCTGCCATTTGCCGGCGTCCACATCGTCGAAGCGACCAAGCAGGTCTATCGCGCGATCCCCGCCAAGCGCGAACGGGCGCGGCTGATTCCCTCGCTGGCAAAGCCGGTACTGGTGCCGTCCTCGACGACGGTGACACGGGGCTGAAAACAAATCGTCCCGGCGAGGCCGGGACGATCATGCTTCGTAAATCCGAAAATCTGGTTGCGGCTCACTCGCTCGGGGCGAGATCGTCGCCGGACGCGGCAGGAGCAGCCTCGCGCTCGGGGCGCGGGCCGTTATGCGGCCGGCGGCGCCGCCGCGGGAAACGCTCGCCACCGCCGCTATTGCCGCCTTCGAAGCCGCCCGGAGCGCCGTTCGTCTGCGGCTGCGCGCCGGTGATGAAGGACGGCAGGCGATCGACGTTGCCGGCATCAGCGATGACGGGCTGCGGCTGGTTCGGCGGCTGCGGCTGGTGCTGCTGATATTGCGGCTGCGGACGATGGTCGCGTTCGCGGTGTTCGCGCGGCTGCTGCTGATCGCGCTGATAGGGCTGCTGGTTGTTGTCGCGTTGCTGGTAGTCACGATTGTGATCGCGCTGGCCGTCACGCTGATAGGGCTGTTGCTGCTGCGGCGGCTGCGGAACGAAGCCAGGCTCCTGGCCGAAATTCGAGAAATTCTCGCCGTCGTCCTCGCCGTCGTCACCGCTCGAGGTGCTGATGGGCTCGTCGCCGCGCGGCTGCTGGTTCTGGCGGAACTGTTCCTGGGCCGCCGCGATCAGGCGAAAATAATGCTCGGCGTGCTGGTAGTAGTTTTCGGCGGCAACCGGGTCGCCGGAGGAGCGCGCGTCACGCGCAAGCTGAAGATATTTTTCGGCGATGTGCGAGGCGGTGCCACGGATCTTGATGTCGGGGCCGTTCGATTCGTAGACCCGGGTCATCGGGTTCTGGCCGCGCCGGTTATTGTTGTTGTTATTATTGTTGCGGTTGCGCATCCGCTGCTTGTTCTGACCGTTTCTCATGTCCTGCCTTTAATTCCAGCCCTAAAGGTTGCACGCATTACTGATTGCTAGGAGTGACCTGATGACAGCGGTTCACATGCCTCACGCGCACCGCGCGCAAGAGCGGATTGAACCCTGCCGATGTTCGTCGACCGTCGCGTTCAACAAAGACGCGTTCCCCACCCGCCAGCATTGATTGCCAGCGAACCCATTCATATCGCCTGCCGAAACAAGCCCTGCTTTGTTGCGTAAGTCTTCAAGCGCAATATCAGGCTTTCGTTCACGTTGCGGTCGGAAAGCAGCGTACCTCAATGGGCTATCGCGCTTAACAGGACCTGCGGCTTGGAACCTTAAATCAGTGAAGCTCTCGCCTGAGAGCCCGGCTTTCGCCCGTAGGTCTACGGGGCCGACACCGATGTGTTGATGGGAAGGTAGTCGTTCCCAAGGGATATTCCAAGAGGTTTTTTCGAGCCCAATCCGGCTTTTATGGGGGCATTTTTCGGGCCGAGACCGCTCTGGGAATGCCCGCCAGGTCGGCCCTGGGCGGCCTGTCGATCGATAACGCGGCGGCCGCCATCAAGGCCTGGATATCGCCAGCCTGGCCCTGTCCGGCCTCGACGATCAGGGCGCCGCCGGGCACGAGCCGCTCGGCCGCCTGCGGTATCAGGGCGCGGTAGGCGTCATAGCCGTCATTGCCGCCATCGAGCGCCAGATGCGGATCGTGCTCGCGCACCTCGAGGCTCAGTTTCGGAATTTCCCCGGCGGGAATATAGGGCGGATTCGATACGATCAGATCGAATGGACCGTGAAGCGCGGATGCATAGGAGCAGGCGACGAACGCCGCGCGGTCGGCGAGGCCGAGGGTGGCCGCATTGCCCTTGGCGGTGCCGAGTGCAGTGAGGCTGAGATCGGTGCCGACACCGAATGCCTCGGGAATCTCGTGCAGCAGCGCGAGCAGGATCGCGCCCGATCCGGTGCCGATGTCGGCGATACGCGGGCGCCGTCCCGCGATCGCGCCTTCGCGGAAAATCTCGAGTGCCAGCTCGACCACCGTCTCGGTGTCCGGCCGCGGCACCAGCGTCGCCTCGGAGAGGCGGAACGGCAGGCCCCAGAATTCCCGCGTGCCGAGAATGCGGGCGACCGGTTCATGTGCGAGCCTCCGCTGCGCATATGCTTCGAGCCGTGCGGCCTCCTCCGGCGTGAGGTGTCGCGCCGCCTGCGTGATCAGGCCGGTCAGGTCGAGCCCCAACGCGGCGCCGACGAGCAGGCGTGCATCGAGGGAGGGCTCTTCGATGCCGGCGGATTGCAGACGCGCCGTGAGCGCGCGTCGCGCACTCTCGATGCTGTGTCCGGATTCGAAACCTGTCGCCAATGGAGCCATCCTGCCTGGCATCGTGGATAGATCGGCGGCATTGCTTGCGTCAACGGAAAGGAGCGCGTTTGATCGCACCGCGCAGCGAAGGAGGGCATCCATGACGGCCTATGACGATCAGAACGTCTTCGCGAAGATCCTGCGCGGCGAGATTCCCTGCTTCGAGGTATTCAGGGATGATCGCAGCTTCGCTTTCCTGGACATCATGCCGCGCTCGCCGGGGCATACGCTGGTGATTCCGAGGGCGCCGGCGCGCGGAATCCTCGATATTGCCGACGATGATCTCGCCGCGGTCGCCCGGACCGCGAAGCGGGTTGCGATTGCGTCGATGAAGGCGTTCGATGCGGAGGGGATTATCCTGCAGCAGTTCAGCGAGCCGGCCAGCGGGCAGGTGGTCCTTCACCTGCACATGCATGTCATGCCGGTCAGGGCCGGCGTCGAGCTGCTGCCGGCGCAGACGCGCAAGGAGGACATGACCGTGCTCGCCGAGCATGCCAAGCGGATGATCGCGGCGATCGGCAGCTAAACGCCGAGATAGCGCTGCAGCAATTCGGGCTGGGCCTTGAGCTCCTGCGCCGGCCCTTCGTGAACGATGTGGCCGTTGTTGATGATGTAGATCCGCGTCGCCAGCGCCAGTGTTGCCGCAAGATTTTGCTCGACCAGCACGATGGTCTGACCGGCGGCCGCGAGCTCGCGGCAGGCCTTGACGAGATCGTGGACGATGACGGGTGCCAATCCTTCGAACGGTTCGTCCAGCAGCACGATCTTGGGATCGCGCACCAGGGCGCGTGCGATTGCGAGCATCTGCTGCTCGCCGCCGGAGAGCTCCGTGCCGCGATTGCTGCGCCGCTCCTTCAGCCGCGGGAACATCTCGTAGATGCGGCCGAGCGGCCAGCGTTTCGGGGCGGTGATGCCGGCGAGGACGATGTTCTCCTCCACCGACAGGCTGCCGAAGATGCGCCGCTCCTCGTGCACGAGCTGCATGCCGGCCTGTGCGATCTTGTGGCTCCTGCGCCCGGCGATGTCGATGCCGTCGAATTTCACGCTGCCGCTGCGCGGCGTCACCACGCCCATCAGGCTCTTCAGCGTGGTGCTCTTGCCGGCGCCGTTGCGGCCGAGCAGCGCCACCACCTCGTGGCGTTCGACATGCATGTCGACGTCGAACAGGATGTGCGAGTCGCCGTAATAGCTGTTCAGGCCGTTGACCTCGATCAGGCTCATGCGGCGATCTCTCCGTGCACGCCGCCGAGATAGGCTTCCTGCACCGCGGCGTTGGTCTTGATTTCTTCTGGGCTTCCGGAGACCAGCACGCGGCCCTCCTGCAGCACCGTCACGCGCTCGACCAGCTCGAACAGCGAATCCATGTCGTGGTCGATGATGATCATGGTGCGTCCACGCGCGATCGATTTGAGCAGCTTCACGGTCTCGACCCGCTCGCGCGGACTCATGCCGGCGAGCGGCTCGTCGAGCAACAGCAGGCGCGGCGATGTGGCGAGCGCGAGCCCGATCTCCAGCCGGCGCTTCTCGCCATAAGCGAGCTCGGACACGGGCGTGTCGGCGCGGCGGGTCAAATTGACCAGCGCGAGCGTGTGCTCCACCTGCTCCGTCAGGCCCTTGACGCCGGCGAGCGTGCGGAACAGGTCGAGCCGGAACTTTCCGCGCAGCTCTGCGAGCGCTGCGATCGTCAGGTTCTGCCGCACCGTGAGACCCGTGAAGAGCTGATTGACCTGGTAGCTCTTGGTCAAGCCGAGCTGGCAGACTTCGGTGACCTTCAGGCCCGTGATGTCGCGGCCCTCGAACATGATCTGGCCCGAGGTCGGCGGGACCTCGCAGGTCAGCATCTTGAAGAAGGTCGATTTGCCGGCGCCGTTGGGGCCGATGATGCCGCGTAGCTCGCCCTGATTGACGCTGAAATCGATGTCGCTATTGGCGACGAGGCCGCCGTAGCGCTTGGTGAGACCAGTGGCTTTGAGGATGGGGCCGGAATAGACGGGATGCTCGACCTCCTTGGCCCGCATCGGTGCAGGCGGGACCAGGTGCGGCGCTTCGACCTCGGCCTCCTCCGTCTCCACAGCCTTCCGGGCTCGGTTGCCGGACACGAGGCCGTAGAGATCGACAAGGCCGCCGACGATACCGCCGCGCAGGAAGCAGACCAGCAACACGAACACGACGCCGAGCACGAGCTTCCAGGCGGCGCCCAGGCCCAGCGCGGACTGCAGGAAGTCCTGCAGGAACAGCCAGACGGTGGCGCCGACCAGCGGGCCGAACAACGTGCCGCGACCGCCGATGGCGGTCTGCATCACGAGCTGGCCAGAGGTGTCGAAAGTGAAAGCGTCAGGCGGCATGAAGGCCTGGAGCACGCCGAGCAGGCCGCCGGCGAAGCCCGCATAGGCCGCGGCGATCACGAAGGCGGTCAGCTTGTAGCCGTGGATGTTGTGGCCGACGGCGGTCGCGCGCAGCGGATTGTCCCGGATCGCGCTCAGAATCGCCCCGACCGGCGAGCGCACGATCCTGAGTGCGATGATGACGCCGATGAAATAGCACAGCGCGATGAACTGATAGAGCGACCAGCCATTGGTGAAGTGGATGGTGGTGAAGCCGAGATTGAAGCTCGGGGTCGGCACGCCCGGCAGGCCGTTCTCGCCGCCGGTGAAATCCGAGAGCGGATTGAACTCGACGAAGAAGAACACTTCCGCGATCGCCACCGTGATCATGGCAAAGTAGATGCCGGTGCGGCGCAGCGCGATCAGGCCGATCAGATAGCCGGTCGCCGCCGCTGCGATCATGCCGATGACCAGCGCGCCCAGCACGTTGCTGAAGCCGGCGCGAGTCAAGAGGTAAGCGGCGACGAAGCCGCCGGTGCCGTAGAAGGCGGACTGGCCGAACGACAAGAGACCGGTGAAGCCGAACAGGATGTCGAAGCCGAGGCCGAACAGGCCCCAGACCAGGATCCGGTTCACCGTGTTCGGCGCAAAGCCGAGATGGGGCAGCACGAAGGGAGCCACGATCAGGCCGATGGCCGTCAGTGTCTCGATCAGGAACGGTCGTTGCTTGAGCATCAGCGGATCACTTACTCGCGGCCCTGCACGCCGAGCAGGCCATGCGGTCGCACCACGAGCACGAGCGTCATCGCCGCAAACAGCATCACATAGGCGTAGCCGGGGTTGAACATGGAGGTGACGCTGATGATCTCGCCGGCGATCAGGCCGCCGAGGATCGCGCCGGGGAACGAGCCGACGCCGCCGATCACCACCACCACGAAGGTCTGGACCAGGATGTCGTCGCCGATGCCCGGTGTCAGCGACACCACCGGCGCGTTGACGATGCCGGCAAAGCCGGCGGCCATCGCGCCGATGCCGAACACGATCATGAAGACGCGGTAGACGTTGATGCCGAGCGAATCGACCATCACCGAATCCTCGATGCCGGCGCGCACGATCATGCCGAGCCGAGTGCGGTAGAGAATGATGAACAGCGCGCCCAGCGCGATTGCCACGATGCCGACCACGGCCAGGCGATAGGTCGGATAGAACATGAAGCCGAGATTGGTGATGCCCTGGAACAGGGCCGGCGGCGGCACCAATTGCGACTGGCTGGAAAAGATCAGGCGCACGAGCTCGACGAAGCAGATGCCGAGCCCGAAGGTCACGAGCAACTGATCCTCGTGCGGGCGATGATAGAAATGGCGGATGATGACGCGTTCCATCACGACGCCGAGCAGCATCACGAACAGCGAGCCTGCGATCACGGCGAGGATGAACGATTCCGTGTACTGATAGGTGACGAAGCCGGCATAGCCGCCGATCATGAACATCGCGCCGTGCGCGAGGTTGAGCACGCCGAGCGTGCCGTAGATGATGGTCAGGCCGGAGCTGATCAGCGCGAGCAGGGCGCCGAGCGCGAGCCCGTTGAAAAGCTGCGAAACGAGGTTGGGCCAACTAATCATGCGACGATCGCTGTTGTGACGCGCGATGAGCTTGCGTCAAAAAGGTGACGCCGCAGGTTCAGAGTAGGGCCTACGGCGTCACAGGGGTTAGCGCGTGCTCAGGTGTAGTCGCCGAGATGGCAGCCGAACGCGTCCGGTTTCTGCATCAGGCCTTCACCCGGGACGATCTCGACGACGTCGTACCAGTCTTCCTTGTTCTTCATGTCCTTCTGCTGCTTGCCCTTGACGATGATCACCGGGCGAACGCACTGGTGATCCTCGGGGCGGTAATGCACGTCCCCGACCAGCGAGGGGATCGTCTCGCCCTTCTCATAGGCCTTGATCACGTCGGGCGGATTGAAGCTGCCGGCCTGCTCACACATGTGGGCCCAGTGCGCGAAGCTGACATAGGCGTTCTCGGCGCCCCATTCCGGCTTGTAGCCGTACTTCTTCTCGAAGGCCTCGTTGAACATCTTGGCCAGCGGGAACTTGTCTTCGATCGTCCACCAATAGTCAGTGGCGGCATAGACGCCCTGCATCAGGCCGCCGGTCTCGCGCGCGATGAACGGCACCTGGTAGGGGACGACCAGCTTCATCTTGTCGAGCACGCCGAACTGTTTCGCTTGTTGGGTCGACAGTACCGCGTCGTGGCCCCAGTTGACGTTGATGAGCACGTCCGCACCGGAGTTGGCGACGTTCAGCAGATAGGAGGAATAATCAGGGGCGCCAAGCGGGGCGACCTGGTTGGTCACGGTGGTCCAGCCGGCGGTCGCGAGGAAGTCCTGCATCGACTTGGTGACGGTGTGGCCGTAGGTGTAGTCTGGCGTCAGATACGCGGCCTTCTTGCCCTTGCCGAACTCCCGCACCATCACGGGGCCGATCGCGGCCGCGGCGGTCTGGCCGAAGAAGTTCTGACGCACGCCGTAGCGCACGCAGTCCTTGCCGGTGGTGTCGTTCGATCCGGAGATGCCGCAGACGAACAGCACGTGCTCGCGCTGGGCGAGCTTGTTCAACGCGACCGCAACGGCGCTCGACGTGCCGCCTGTGATCATGATCGCCTTGTTCTCGCTGATGAAGCGCTGCTGCGCCTGCACCGCTTCGTTCGGCTTGGCGGCGGAGTCGGCGACGCCGAACTTCAGCTCCTTGCCGAGCACGCCCTTGCTGGTCTTGGGCGAGATCTTCTTGATCAGCTCGTGGCCTTCATTGATGTGCTCGATCGCGAGCTGATAGCCCTTGAGCTCGTCCTCGCCCTGCACGGCATAGGTTCCGGTGCGCGGCACCGAGATGCCGATGAAGGCGGTGGAACCCGACACGCCCGTGGGAAAGGAGCCGATCGCCGGCTTGTCTTCGGCAAAGGCCGGCATCGCCGGCAGCATCGAGCCGCCGATGAGGCCCGCTGTGGTCTGGAGCAGGCCACGGCGCGAGAGGCCGCGGCGAATGAGATCGTCAGTCATGGTCGTTTCCTCCGAACATCGTTCTTGTTTGCAGGCAAAACACGACCTGTCCGGCGGCGGCCGGCCTCACAGGCCGGCCCGCGCCGGGCACGTCACATCCGCGTGTAGCTCTTGGACGTAAGCATTGCTTGTGAAGGCCTTCTGTCAATTTCGCCTTTGGTCGAACGACGAAAATTATGTCGTGAAAACATATCGGATCACGATATATATTAGTCTTTGTGAGTACGAGGCTGGCGGGTTCGGCGAGAGAGATGGCGCGGCAGACGATAGTGGCGGGTCGCGGGAAGCGACGATCCTGGCCGCAGGAGGCGGAGCGGCCCGAGGCGGCGTGGCCCATGGAGGGCAACGACCCGCGCAGCCGGCCGGCCGGCGAGCGGGGACCGGCCGTCGGCGCCGGTCAGGCGAAGCGCGCGCCGGTGCCGATGAAGCGGTTGAGCGTACGCGCCCAGAATGTCCTGAAGGAGCTCGCGGTCGAGCTCACCGGCGAGCAGCCGCCGAAAGGAAATTGGTCGCCTTCGCGCGAACTGCTGCGCGCGTTGACGGCCGAGCGTCTCGCCACCGCGCGCAATTGCGGCCCGCACACGATGCGGGAGATCGTCGACTGGGCGCAGGGCTGCGGCGTCACCATCAAGCCGGTGATCGCGCCCGGCGGCTCGCTGTCGCAGATGTGGGCGGAGCTGATTGCCAACGCATCGGCCGGCGCCCTGACCAGCGCGGAGATCGCCGGTGCCCTGCAGCGCTCGATCCGGCGGAAGAGCGTCCGCATCCCGATCGCGTTTCAGGTCATCCTGGTGAAAATCCTGCTGTCCAGCTTCGAATAGGCGGCCCGCGAGGCCGCCGATATGTGTGCATCCGCGCCGAGCGTCGGTTGGTTCCGCCGCGCCTTCCTTGCTAATCTCGGCGGCGCCCGCGCCATCGGCGGGCGCGACGTCGAAGGCAGGGAATGGCTGACTCAAAGCGGAAGACGGGACGCGCGGCCTCCGCGGCGCCCTCGAAGGGCGGCGCGATGCGCGAGGCCGACTACACGGCACTGGCGCAATTCCGCTATCAGCTCCGTACCTTCCTGGCCTTCAGCGAAACGGCGGCCCAGAACGCCGGGCTGACGCCGCAGCAGCATCAGGCGCTGCTGGCGATCAAGGGACTGGCCGATTCCAACGGCGCCAGCGTCGGCGACATCGCCGGCTTTCTGCTGATCCGGCACCACACCGCCGTCGAACTCGTGGATCGCATGGCGAAGCTGAAGCTGATCGGCCGCGAGGCCGATCCCGCGGATGCGCGGCGCGTCCTGGTCAAGCTGACGGCCAAGGGCGAGCAGAAGCTGCGCTCGCTGTCGCGCATCCATCTGGACGAGTTGAGTGCCGCGGCACCCGCGCTGGCCAAGATCCTGCGATCGTTCAAGGCCAAGACACGCTGATTATAACGCGCTGATCAAGCTGCGCTGAGGCTTACGCCGCTGCGCCTTGCGCGGTGAGCTGTGCGGCCTGGTGCTCGGTGGTCAGCGCATCGGTCAATTCGCCGAGCGCTTCGCCGGCGATCACCTGCGGCAGCTTGTAGAGCGTCAGGTTGATGCGGTGGTCGGTGACGCGTCCTTGCGGGAAATTATAGGTGCGGATGCGCTCGCTGCGATCGCCGGAGCCGACCTTCTCCTTGCGCTCGGCCGAGCGCGCGGCGTCGACGCGCTGCCGTTCGGCGTCGTAGATGCGCGAGCGAAGGATGTTCATGGCAGACGCGCGGTTCTTATGCTGCGAGCGGCTGTCCTGCATCATCACCACGATGCCGGTCGGGATGTGGGTGATGCGGATGGCCGATTCGGTCTTGTTGACGTGCTGGCCGCCTGCGCCTTGCGCGCGCATGGTCTCGATGCGCAGATCGTCATTCTTGATCTCGACGTCGACGTCCTCGACCTCGGGAAGCACCGCGACGGTGGCGGCGGATGTGTGGATGCGCCCCTGCGTTTCGGTGTCGGGCACGCGCTGCACGCGGTGCACGCCGGACTCGAACTTCAGCTTGGAGAACGCGCCGCGGCCCTGCACCTCCGCGATGATTTCCTTGAAGCCGCCGACGGTGCCTTCGCTCGCCGAGATCACCTCGACCTTCCAGCCCTGCAAGGCGGCAAAGCGCTCGTACATCCGGAACAGATCGCCGGCGAACAGCGAGGCCTCGTCGCCGCCGGTGCCGGCGCGGATTTCGAGCACGACGTTGCGGTCGTCCATGGCATCCTTGGGCAGCAGCGCGACACGGATCTTCTGGACCAGATCCTCGATCTTCGGATTGAGCTCGTCGCGCTCGGCCTCCGCCATGCTGCGCATCTCGGCATCGGTCGCGGGATCGGCGATCAGCGCCTCGGTGTCGGCGAGTTCTTTCACGGCGGCACGATACGTCTTCACTGCTTCGATCAGCGGGTTGATCTCGGCGAGCTCGCGCGTGACCTGCACATAGCGCTCGGAGGAGAGCTGGCCCAGCGATTCGGCCTCGAGAGAGGCATGATGCGCGAGCAGAACGTCCAGTTTGGCTTCGGGGAGTGACGACATCGGTTTGGTCTCAAAAGGCGGAGGGAGGCGAGGCGGCGCAGGCGGGCGGCAGGCCCGCTACAACGCCAGGCCTTCGGCCTCGGCAAATTCCGTCAGCTTCTGCCGGATCGAGACGCTGCCGGTCGGCGCATCCAGCAGCGGCCCAAGCATCGCTTCGGCCTTCTTGGCGTCGAGGTCGATCACCATCGCCTTGACCGGGCCGAGCGCGGTCGCCGACAGCGACAGCGAGCGGTAGCCCATCGCGATCAGCGCCAGCGCGCCGATCGGCTTGGAGGCCATCTCGCCGCAGAGCGACAGCGATTTTTGTGCCGTCTGCGATTTGCGGGCGATGTCGCGCAGTGCCCGCAGGATCGGTGTCGACATGGTGTCGAAGCGCTCGGAGACCTTGGCATTGCCGCGGTCGACCGCGAACAGGAACTGGAACAGATCGTTGGAGCCGACCGAGATGAAGTCGACCTTCTTCAAGAGTTCGTCCATCTGATAGAGCAGCGCCGGCACCTCGACCATGGTGCCGATGTCGATGCGCTCCGGCAACGTGTGGCCGTGCTGGCGCAGATAGGTCAGCTCGCGCTCGACCAGCGCTTTCGCGGAATCGAACTCGGCGACCTCCGAGATCATCGGGAACATGATGCGCAGCGCGCGGCCGCCGCCGGCGCGGAGCAGCGCGCGGATCTGGCCGCGCAACAGGCCGGGACGGTCGAGCCCGAGCCGGATCGCGCGCCAGCCCAGCGCGGGATTCTCCTCGATCACCGTCTCCATATAGGGCAGCGCCTTGTCGCCGCCGATGTCGAGGGTGCGGAAGGTGACGGGCTTCTGGCCTGCGGCATCCAGCACGGCGCGATAGAGCGCGAGCTGGTCGCTGGTGCGCGGCAGGCTCTGGCCGACCATGAACTGCAGCTCGGTGCGGAACAGGCCGATACCGGCGCTGCCGGTGTCCTCGATATGCGGCAGGTCGATGGCGAGGCCCGCATTGATCAGCAGCTCGACCTTCTGGCCGTCCTTGGTGACGCAGGGGCGGTCGCGCAGCGCCAGATATTGCGCCTGGCGGCGGGCGCGGAAGCGCACGCGCTCGGCATAGGCGGCCTCGACTTCCTGCGAGGGCCGCACATAGATCGCGCCCGAGGTGCCGTCGACGATGATGGCGTCGCCGGGGTCGGCGATGCCGGGCGCGTTCGGTACCTCGCCGACGGCGGGAATGCCGAGCGCGCGTGCCACGATCGAGACGTGGGAGTTGGCGGTGCCTTCCTCCAGCACGATGCCGCGCAGGCGCTTGCGGTCATAGTCGAGCAGCGCCGCCGGTCCCATCGCGCGCGCGATGACGATGGCATTGTCGGGCATCTGCTCGCGCGAGGGCGCATGGTCCTGGCCAACCAGCTGCCGCATCAGGCGATAGCCGAGATCCTCGAGATCGTGCAGCCGGTCGCGCAAATAGGGATCGGTCACGCGCAGCATGCGGGCGCGGGTGTCGGACTGGACGCGTTCGACCGCGGCTTCCGCCGTGAGGCCGGTCGCGACCGCCTCGTGCAGCTTGTGCGACCAGCCCTGGTCGTTGGCGAACATGCGGTAGGCTTCGAGCACGTCGCGATGCTCGCCGCCCTCGGCGACGTCGCCGCGCTCGAGCATCCGGTCGAGATCCGAGCGCAGCTTGGCGAGCGCGGTGTCGAGCCGCTTGATCTCCTTCGGCAGGTCCTCGGCGATGTAGTCCTTGATGACGACGCGCGGCTCGTGCAGCACGACGTGGCCGAGCGCGATGCCTTCCGAGAGGATCGCGCCGGCCTTTTGCGTCGAATGGCGCGCGGCCGGCTCGGCGCCGGGCTGGGCGAGGGCGGACAATTCGCCCGACGCGATCAGCTCCGCCAGCACCATGGCGGTGGTCTGCAGCGCCTCGAGCTCTTCCTCGACATAGGTGCGCTTGGCGCGGTTCTGCACCACCAGCACGCCGAGCGTGTTGCCGGCGCGCAGGATCGGCACGCCGAGGAAGGAGTGGTAGATTTCTTCGCCGGTCTCCGGGCGGAACGAGAAGGCGGGATGGCTCTGGGCGTCGTTCAAATTGAGCGGCGTCGCCTCGCTGGCGACGAGGCCGACCAGGCCCTCATGGGCGCTCAGCACGGTATGGTGCACGGCCTCGCGGTTGAGGCCTTCGGTGGCGTAGAGCTCGAGGGTGTTGTCGATGCGCAGCACATAGACCGAGCAGACCTCGGCCACCATGTTGGCGGCGATCAGCACCACGATCTTGTCCAGCCGCTCCTGGGCCGAGACCTGCTCCGCCATGGTTTCGCGGAGCCGTCTCAACAAGACGCGGGGACCTCCCGACGCGCTCCGCATGAACCGTCAATCTCCTCCGTCTGCCCGACCCGGCGATAATGGCCGGCGGCTGGCCTAGAATTCCAGAAAAACAATCAAATTGTCTGTCCGGCTCAGGCGCAAACAACTGCTTGCACCGAATCAGCAGCCTGAACTGGGACACAGTCTGCGGCAGCCCACCCTATTCGCCGTATAGCGAATTGAGGCTTGTTTTGCCAAGCAAAACGCCTGCCAAACGCGAAGGTGTGTACACCTTCGCGTTTGCTGCGACCGCTAAGAGAAAATTAGTCCAGGCATGGTCCGGAAACTGCGAAACGCTTTTCCGGAAAGACCATGCTCAAACGGTAGCCTGAAGCGCGACGACCGCGCCTTAGGCCTGATCGAGGCCGTAGAGCGTGTGCAGCGTGCGCACCGCAAGCTCGGTATAGGCCGTGTCGATCAAAACCGAGAACTTGATCTCGGAGGTTGTAATGGCCCGGATGTTGATATTCCGTCCGGCGAGGGCCGAAAACGCCTGGGCGGCGACGCCGGCATGGCTGCGCATGCCGCTGCCGATCACCGAGATCTTGGCGACGTCGGTGGCGGTGTCGAGCCGGGCATAGCCGATCGTGGCCTTGGCGGCGGTAATCGTGTCCTTGGCGCGGTTGTAGTCGGCGGCCGGCACCGTGAAGGTGAGGTCGGTGGTCTTGCCGTCCTCGGACACGTTCTGAACGATCATGTCGACGTTGATATTGGCATCCGCGAGCGGGCCGAAGATCGACGCCGCAACGCCCGGCTTGTCCTCGATCTGGCGCACCGAGATCTGGGCCTCGTCCTTCGAAAAGGCGATGCCGGTGACGACGTGGTTTTCCATGATCTCCTCCTCGCCGCAGATCAGCGTGCCGGGCGGCTGGTTGGCATGCGGGTCGATATCCTCGGGCTTGTCGAAGCTCGAGCGGACGAAGATCGGCATGTTGTGGACCATGCCGAGTTCCACCGAGCGAACCTGGAGCACTTTGGCGCCCTGGGAAGCCAGTTCCAGCATGTCTTCGAATGCGATCTTGTCGAGCCTCTTGGCCTTCGGCACGATTCGCGGGTCGGTGGTGTAGACGCCATCAACGTCGGTGTAGATGTCGCAGCGGTCGGCCTTGACGGCGGCGGCGATCGCCACGGCCGAGGTGTCGGAGCCGCCGCGGCCGAGCGTGGTGATGCGGTTGGTCTTGGGGTCGATGCCCTGGAAGCCGGCGATGACCGCGACCTCCTTGCGATCCCTGAAGCGGGTGATGATCTCGCTGCCGTCGATATCCTCGATCCGGGCCGAGGCATGGGCGTCGCTGGTCTTGATCGGGATCTGCCAGCCCTGCCAGGAGCGGGCCTGGATACCCATGCCCTGGAGCACGATGGCCAGCAGGCCGGAGGTCACCTGTTCGCCGGAGGCGACGACGGCGTCGTATTCGCGCGCGTCGTGCATCGGCGAGGCCTCGGTGCACCAGGCCACCAGCTCGTTGGTCTTGCCCGACATCGCCGAGACGACCACAGCCACTTCATGGCCGGCGTCGACCTCACGCTTCACATGGCTTGCGACGTTGCGGATACGTTCGATGTTGGCGACGGACGTGCCGCCGAATTTCATCACGAGGCGGCTCATGACGACGCGTGCATTCCTTCATAAGGATCAGTATGGTGACCCGCGCTGGGACGGATGCCCAGGGGGATACCGACCGCGCGTATACAGAGGGGCGGGGCCGGGGGCAAGCGGGTTCCTGCGGGGCAGGCTTCAGGTCCAGCCGGGGGTATGGGTTAACCGAGATCATGGCGCGTTACATCGACGAGATCCTGCAGCCCGGCGAGCGGGTGCTGTATTCGACCAATGCGCACTGGATCTTCTATTTCCCGGCCATTCTGGCCTGGATCGTGGCGATCGCCCTGTTCGTGCTGTCCAGGCAGACCGATATCTACAGCGTGATGATCGTCTGCCTGTTCGGCGCCGGCCTGGTGGCGCTGGCCGCCCTGTTCTGGACCCTGAAGGGCTGGTTCCATCGCTTCACCACTGAGACCGACGTCACCAACCTCAGGGTTGTGCATAAGACCGGCTTCATCAAGCGCCGCACCTTTGAAATGGCGCTCGACAAGGTCGAAAGTGTCGACGTCAACCAGTCGATTCTTGGACGTATTCTCAACTACGGCGACGTGACCATCAACGGCGTCGGCGAAGGTCGCGAGACCATCCGGACGATCGCCTCGCCGCTGGCCTTCCGTAGTTCGATCACCACGCGGTAGGACCGCGCCCAACCATGAGCATGCAGCAAGATACTTCCGCAACTGCCACCGCCCAGCCCGGCTCGACCGTCGATGCCGCCGAGATCGCGAAATTCTCAAAGCTCTCGGCCGAGTGGTGGGACCCCAAGGGCAAGATGGCGCCGCTGCACCGGATCAATCCGCTGCGGCTCGGCTATATCCGCGACGCGGCCTGCCGCAAGTTCGAGCGCAATGTGCGCAGCCTCAACTGCCTCGGGGCCTTGCGCGTCCTCGACATCGGCTGCGGTGCCGGCCTGCTGTGCGAGCCGCTGTCGCGGCTGGGTGCGCAGGTCATCGGCGTCGATCCGTCGGCGAGCAACATTGCGGCGGCGAAGCTGCATGCCGGCAAGAGCCATCTGTCGATCGACTATCGCTGCACCACGGTGGAGGAGATCGACCCGCGCGAGCGTTTTGACATCGTGCTGGCGATGGAAGTGGTCGAGCACGTCGTCGACGTCGGCGTCTTCCTGAAGCGCTGCGCCGCGATGCTGAAGCCGAACGGCCTGATGGTCGTGTCCACCCTCAATCGGAACTGGAAGAGCTTCGCGCTCGCGATCGTCGGCGCCGAATACGTGCTGCGCTGGCTGCCGCGCGGCACCCACGAATGGAACAAGTTCGTCACACCCGACGAGCTGACCAAATATCTCCTCGACAACCGCCTCGTCATCACCGAGCAGACCGGCGTCGTCTACTCCCCCTTCGCCGACAAATGGACCCTCTCGTCGGACATGGACGTGAACTACATGGTCGTGGCGGAAGGCATGGTGTGAGGGGGGCTGCGGACACAAAAATGGTGTCGTCCCGGCGAAGGCCGGGACCCATACTCCGTGAACGCAGTTTGACGATGATAGGTAACTGCTATCTCGCGCCATAATCACGTTCGGTGGTTATGTGTCCCGGCCTTCGCCGGGACGACGCCGAAGGCGAGAGCATCGCTCCTATGACATGGGCGTCATTGACCTGACGCCGTGTGCTCGGCAGTTTGCAGCAGCACTCCCCTCGCAGCCTCACCCCCCATGCTCACCGTCACCAGCCTCTGGATTCCCTTCACCGTCATTGCTGCGCTCGGCCAGGTCGCGCGCAACGCGATGCAGAGGTCGCTGACGAAGCCGTTGGGGACCTGGGGCGCGACCAATATCCGCTTTCTGTTCGGCTTCCCGTTCTCCCTGCTGTTCTTAGGCGTTGTGCTGGTTGCGACCGGCGATCACATCGGCATGCCGCCGACCGTGTTCTGGCCGTGGCTGCTGCTGGGCGCGCTCAGCCAGATCGTCGCGACCGGCTTGATGCTGCTCGCGATGAACGACCGTTCGTTCGTGGTGACGACGGCCTACCTGAAGACCGAGGCGATCCAGACCGCGATCTTCGGCTTCGTCTTCCTCGGTGACCATCTGACCTGGCTGAAGGTACTGGCGATCGTGATCGCGACCGTCGGCGTCGTCATCACGGCGCTGCGGCCCGGTGGCGAGAAGAGCTTTGCGGAATTGAAGCCGACCATCACCGGCCTCGTTGCGGCGGCAGCGTTCGCGCTCTCCGCGGTCGGCTTCCGCGGCGCGATCATCACCGTGCCGAACGTATCGTTCGTGACCGCATCGTCGTTCACGTTGGTGCTCGGCCTGTTCGTGCAGACGCTGATCCTGACGATCTACCTGCTCTGGCGCGCGCCAAAAATACTTCAGTCGATCCTGGGGTTATGGCGGCCGTCGCTGCTCGCCGGCTTCATGGGCGCCTTCGCCTCGCAATTCTGGTTTCTGGCGTTCGCGCTGACAGCCGCCGCCAATGTCCGCACCCTCGCTTTGATCGAGGTGCTGTTCGCACAAGCGGTGGCGTACTACTCGTTCAAGCAGCCGATCGCAGCTCGCGAGATTTTTGGGATCGTGCTGATCGTGCTCGGCGTGGCGCTGCTGGTGGGTTTCTGACGCGCTCTGCGCGTCAGTTCCGGTCTTCCGGCAGTGTCGGCAGCGGCGACACTTCGATGCCTTCGTCGATCAGCGACTTTGCCTCGTCCGGCGAGGCCTCGCCGTAGATCGGGCGGTGCTCCTTGTCGCCGTAATGCATCGCGCGGGCTTCGTTGGCAAAGCGCTCGCCGACATTGTCGGCGTTCTTGACGATGTGGTCGCGCAGCTCTTTCAGCTTGGTCCGCAGCTCGCGCTCCTGCGCCATCATCAGCGAGGTGGATCCAGACGGCGCAGCCTCGGGCGCCGGCGTCGTGGCCGGCTCCACCGGAGGTGTTGCGCGCCCTTTCTTGCTGACGATGCGCGGTGCCATGATCGCCTTGTCGACCTTGGCCGAGCCGCAGATCGGGCAGGTCACGAGCTTGCGCTTCACCTGCGAATCGTAGGCCGACGAGCTCTGGAACCAGCTCTCGAACTCGTGCTTGCGGTCGCAATGGAGCGCGTAGCGGATCATGCCGATCCCCGCACCAGATGCAGATGATCCGGCCCGGCCTTGGGATCGGAGACGCCGAAGCGGCGGCCGTGCTGGAGCGAGGGGATCGCGCGGCGCGCGGTCTCGACCTTGGCCGGGTCGATCTTGGCCATGATGATGCCGGGCTCGACATCGCCCTCGGCAAGGATCTCGCCCCAGGGATCGATGATCAGCGAGTGACCATAGGTCTCGCGCTTGTTCTCGTGGGTGCCTGCCTGGGCAGCTGCGAAGATGAAGCAGCCGGTCTCGATCGCGCGCGACCGCAGCAGGATGTGCCAGTGCGCCTCGCCGGTCTTGCGGGTGAAGGCGGAGGGAACGGTGATGAAATAGGCGCCACTTTCAGCGAGTGCGCGGTAGAGCGCGGGGAAGCGCACGTCGTAGCAGATCGTCAAGCCAATGCGGCCCCAGGGCAGGTCGGAGATCACGGCGGTCTCGCCCGGCTGGTAATTGGCGGATTCGCGATAGCTCTCGCCGTCCGGCAGCTCGATGTCGAACATGTGGATCTTGTCGTAGCTCGCGAGGACGTTGCCCTCGGGCCCGATCAGGAAGGAGCGGTTGACCGCCTTCTCGGCTGAGAAGCGCAGCGCCAGCGAGCCGACATGGATGTGGATCTTCAGCTCGGCGGCGAGCGCGCGATACGCCTTCAGCGAGGCGTCGTCCTCTTCGCTCTGCAGATGCTCGAACAGCGCCTTGCGGTTCAGCTGCATCATGTTGCTGACTTCGGGCGTCTGCACGTAGTCGGCGCCCTTGGCTGCCGCCTCCCGGATCAGTCTTGTGGCCTGCGCGAGGCTCGGCTCGGGCATCAAGCCGGTGCGCATCTGAATCATGGCCGCGGTGAAGGTGCGATTCTGAGCTTGATCTCGAGCTTGATCCTGGCTCATGAGACCGCCTTGACGCTTTCGAGGAGCCCGTCGAGCTTGCCTTCGCGGTCGAGCGCGTAGAGATCGTCGCAGCCGCCGATATGGGTTCCGCCGATCCAGATCTGCGGGAAGGTCGAGCCCTCGCCGGCGCGGTCGTACATCTCCTCGCGCCAGGACGGGTTCTGGGCGACGTCGAATTCCCTGAAGGTCGCTTTCTTGCGGGTCAGAAGCGACCTGGCAGCGGAACAATAGCCGCATCCCGGCCTGGTGTAGATCTCGACAGCAGAGGTCATGGCGTCCAGCGCTCTCATGTCATGAATTTATTGAATTATATGGGACTTTACCGGCTCTCGACAACCCGGGCAAAGACCAGCACGTCGACCTGGGCCGCCTTGGCGCGAAGAAGTGCACGCGCGCAGGCATCCAGCGTCGCGCCTGATGTCAGGACATCATCGACAAGGATGATGCGTCGGCCCTGGACCTCGGCCTGACGGTCGGGGGATACCTGGAATGCGCCCTGCACATTGGTGGCGCGCTGGGCCCGCGACAGGCCGATCTGCTGCTCGGTGGCGCGGACCCGGCGCAGCACCTCACTCCGGACCCTGACCCCGCTCTGCCGCGCGATGATATGCGCCAGCGCACCGGACTGGTTGTAGCGGCGGCGCCAAGCCCGGCGCCAATGCAGCGGCACCGGCACCAGCATGTCAGCGCCGGCAAGCAGTTCGCCGCCCGCGCGCGCCATCCAGCGGCCCATGGCGGGCGCCAGATCGGTGCGGTCCTGGTATTTCAGCGCATGCACCAGCGTGCGCGCGACATCGTCATAGCGCACCGCCGCGCGTGCCCGCTGGTAGGCGGGCGGGCTGGCGATCGCCTCCATCGACAGCATGTCGGGGCCGGGATCGTAGACAAAGGGGATGCCGAGCCGCGGACAATAGGGCCGCTCGATGAACGACAATTTTGCCCAGCACGCCGCACAAACGCCCTCGCCATCCACCGGCTCGCGACAGGACACGCACAGCGTCGGCAGCGCAATGTCGAGCGCGAGCCGCGCCGCGCGCGACAGCACGTCGCGGCCAGCCGTCCATGCGGCACGCAAGGGTTTGGCGATGGAGCGGGTCGGGGCGGCGTCGGCGTCCATAAGGGGAGGCTAGTACCCACTTTTCTTGGATCGTGAGTCATGATTCAAGGTCGGGATGATCCCCGAAGCAAGAGAAGTCCACCTTTCGCGGAAAGATCGCAAGGTGCTTGAGGCGTGTTGTCGCTCGCCGGTGACGTTGCAGCGCGATTTGAAGCGGGCGCGGATAGTTCTGTTGGCAGCGGACGGGCGCAGCACCCGCTCGATCGCCAAAGAAGTCGGGGTCCAGCCGCGGATTGTCAGCC
This sequence comes from Bradyrhizobium sp. CCGUVB4N, assembly GCF_024199945.1. Classification (GTDB taxonomy): domain Bacteria; phylum Pseudomonadota; class Alphaproteobacteria; order Rhizobiales; family Xanthobacteraceae; genus Bradyrhizobium. The sequence continues at coordinate 629,993 of NZ_JANADP010000001.1, forward strand.
TTTGGCGGCGCCGCTATGCCGATCATGGCCTGGAAGGTCTGCAAGACAAGCCGCGGCCTGGCAAGCAGCCGATCTATACGAAGGCTACCGACAAGCGGATTCTGAAGCTGTTGGATAAGCCGGCCCCGCAAGGGTTCGCACGCTGGACCGGCCCTCTGCTGGCCGAGGCACTGGGCGATGTTGACGTCCAATATGTCTGGCGGTTCCTGCGCATCCACAAGATTGACCTCGTGGCTCGCAAGTCCTGGTGCGAGAGCAACGACCCGAACTTTACGGCCAAAGCCGCCGATGTTGTTGGCCTCTACGTCGCCCCGCCCGCGAAGGCCATTGTGCTATGCGTGGACGAGAAGCCTTCGATCCAGGCCTTGGAGCGAGCGCAGGGTTATCTGAAGTTGCCCAATGGCCGCGCCTTGACCGGCCAGAGCCACGATTACAAGCGGCATGGCACGACAACATTGTTTGCGGCGCTCGAAGTCGCCACCGGAAAGATCATCGCGACGCATTCAAAACGCCGACGCCGCGTCGAGTTTCTCGACTTCATGAACAGCGTCACCGCGGCTTTTCCGAACCGGAAGCTTCACGTCATCCTCGACAACCTCAACACCCACAAGAAGAACGAGCCCTGGCTCAAGGCCCACCCCAACGTGCAATTTCATTTCACGCCGACAAGTGCGTCCTGGCTCAATCAGGTCGAGGTATGGTTTTCGATCTTGCAGGGGCAGTCGCTCAGCGGCACCTCCTTCACAAGCCTCAAGCAGCTTCAGGATCACATCGATGCCTACGTCAACGCATACAACGACAGAGCCGAGCCCTTCGTCTGGACCAAGAAAAAGGTCCGTCAACGCCGTTTCAAAGGCCGCCGTATCACTCAGCTCTGATTCCGGGTACTAGCGCCGCATTCACCGGATTGCCAGAACACTCGTGATCGGCGTAACCAGCGGCATGGCCCAGACCCCGCACACGCCGCCCGCCTTGTTCGATCGTGCCCTGCTGCGCGCGCGGCAGCGGCGTGCTCAGGTGCAGGGCGAGGTGACATTTCTGCTCGACCGGGTCGCCGAGGACATGTCCGACCGGCTGGCCGCGGTGATGCGCGAGTTTGATGCGCCGGCCGATCTCTGGACGCCGGGCGAGGGGCTCGCGGGGCTGCGGACGCGGCTGCCTTCAATCCAGCGCATTGCGCTCGATGCAGCGGGTGCGGAGAAATTGCCCTTTGCGCCGGAGAGCCTCGATCTCGTCGTTTCGGCGCTGGCGCTGCAATTCGTCAACGATCTGCCGGGCGTGCTTGCGCAAATTCGTCGCGCGCTGAAGCCGGACGGTCTGCTACTGGCTGCGATGATCGGTGGCGACAGCCTCACGGAGTTGCGGCAGGCGTTCGCCGAGGCGGAGACCGAATGCGAGGGCGGCGTGTCGCCGCGCGTGGCGCCGTTTGCCGATCTGCGCGACATCGGCGCGCTGTTGCAGCGGGCGGGCTTTGCGCTGCCGGTCACCGACGTCGACCGCGTCGTGGTGCGCTATTCCAGCGCATTCGCGCTGATGCAGGATCTTCGCCGCATGGGTGCGGCCAATGTGCTGATCGAGCGGCGGCGCGCGCCGAGCCGTCGCGCGACGCTGCTGCGCATGGCCGAAATCTATGCCGAGCGCTTTGCCGATGCCGATGGGCGCATTCGCGCCACCTTCGACATCATCTGGCTCTCCGGCTGGGCCCCGCATGCGAGCCAGCAGCAGCCGCTGAAGCCGGGATCGGCGAAAGCGAGCCTTGCGGAGGCCGTGAAGAAGGCGGGGAAAGAGTGATCCTCATGGTGAGGAGGCGCGTTAGCGCCGTCTCGAACCATGCAGGCCCGGCTCTCGCCGTATGGCCATCCTTCGAGACGACCGCTTCGCGGCCTCCTCAGGATGAGTTCTGTCTCACATCAGCAAATCAATCAGATGCGGGATCAGCGGAATGTCCGCCGGCGGCATCGGATAGTCGCGCAATTTGTTGGCGCGGACCCAGGCGAGCGTCTGGCCTTCGCGGGCCTCGACGATCCCCTCCCAGCGCCGGCAGATGTAGAGCGGCATCAAGAGATGAAAGGTCTCGTAACCGTAGCTCGCAAAGGTCAGCGGCGCGAGGCACGGCTCGGCGACGGTGATGCCGAGCTCCTCGTGGAGCTCGCGGATCAGGCTCTGCTCCGGCCGCTCGCCGGGCTCCAGCTTGCCGCCCGGAAATTCCCAGAGGCCCGCGAGCGTCTTACCAGGAGGGCGCTGCGCGATCAGCACGCGCTTGTCGGCATCGACGAGTGCACACGCCACCACCAGTGTCAGTTTGAGATCGGCCATGCGTGATTGTCGCTCGCTGAAGGTGATCGCAACGCTTTGCTAACCCCGTTGCGGCCGGCGTTTCTACGATCTCCACACGTCAGATTCAATCGACGGTTCTTCGCTCGGGAACGCGCAAACTTTCCGGGGTCGATCATCCGTGCGGGCAACAACAGCTTGCGCTGTGTTTCGGCATCTATCTATAATTGAGCTCGTCGAGGGGCGCTCGATGATAGGGGGCATGCAAGATGAAGTCGGTCGGAATTGTTGTCGTCGCAATGTCAGTTATGGCCGGGCCCGCCGTTGCGGACTCCTGCATCGTGCCGTTCATCAAGACCCTGGACAACCAAACCGTGTCCGGGACGATGTATGCGGCCAGCGGAAAACGCTGCAGCATCATCGTAGCGCGCACGCGGGGCCCCATCTTCAGCGCCCGCGTGGTCACGCAGCCGGGCAACGGCAGCGTATCGATCAGTGGCAATCGAGTGATTTATCTTTCCCGCCCCGGCTATGTCGGGGACGATCGCTTTGTTTATGCCCGTCAGGGACTGGATGCGGTCAATCGGCCGATCACGCGGACAGTCGACGTCAGCGTGAAGGTCTCCAGCCGGCTCTGACCCGTCAGGACCTGTAGTCGCCATTGATCGCGACATATTCCTTGGTGAGGTCGCAGGTCAGCACGCGGTCGCGGCCCTTGCCGAGGCCGAGCGAGACCTTGATCGCGATCTCCGGGGCCTTCATCGCTTCCGACACCTGCGCCTCGTCATAGGACGGATCGCGCGCGCCGCTCTTGGCGACGCGGATGCCGTTGAAGGAGATCGAGAGCTTGTCGCGATCGGCCGGCTCGCCGGCCTTGCCGACGGCCATCACCACGCGGCCCCAATTGGCGTCCTCACCGGCGATTGCGGTCTTCACCAGCGGCGAGTTGGCAATCGACATCGCGATCTTGCGTGCGGAGGCCTTGGTCTTGGCGCCCTCGACGGTGATCTCGACCAGTTTTCGCGCGCCTTCACCGTCGCGCGCTACTTGCTCGGAAAGATTGGCCAGGATCTGGTTGAACGCTTTCACGAAGGCCTTCAGGCGCGGATCGCTGGCGCGGCTGATCTTGGGCGCACCATGCTCGGCGGCAGCGCCGGTGGCGAAAGCCAGCAGCGTATCCGAGGTCGAGGTGTCGCCGTCGATCGTGACCGCATTGAAGGTGTCCTCGACGCCGGCCTTGAGCAGCGCCTGCAGCGCGGCGGGCGCGATCGGCGCGTCGGTGAAGACAAAGGACAGCATCGTCGCCATGTCGGGGGCGATCATGCCGGCGCCCTTGGCCATGCCGTTGATGGTGACCTTGGCCTTGCCGAGCTTCACGGTCGCGGTCGCGACCTTGGGGAAGGTGTCGGTGGTCATGATCGCCTTGGCGGCAGCGAGGTAATCGCCGGCCTCGGCGGTCTCGGCGAGGCGGCCGAGCACGCCGTCGAACTTGGTTGCGTCCAGCGGCTCGCCGATCACGCCGGTCGAGGCCAGGAAGATCTCGCTTTCGCTGCAGCCGACGGCCTTGGCCGCGATCTTCGCGGTCAGCGCCGTGGAACCGCGGCCGGTCTTGCCGGTAAAGGCGTTGGCATTGCCGGAATTGACGACCAGCGCGCGTGCCTTGCCGCCCTTCAGTTTCGCACGGCACCATTCGACCGGCGCGGACGGGCATTTCGACTTGGTGAAGACGCCCGCGACCGCGGTGCCCTTGTCCATGATCGCCAGCAGCACGTCGGTGCGGTTCTTGTAGCGGATGCCGGCCTCGGCCGTCGCGAGGCGGACGCCCGCGATCACGGGCATGTCGGGAACGTTCTTCGGGGCGAGCGGGGAGACGGTTGAGGACATCGCGGGGTGCCTTGGCTTGTGCCTTGGTGAGGTCTGGATATGCAGATGGCCGGGCGATGCCCGGCCATTGCGATGCTTAGATACTCTTGGCGTCACCGAAGTGACAGCAGATTTTTACTTCTTGGCGGGGGGCGCCATCTTGCTGTCGGCCGGCTTGGCATCCTTCGACGCGTCGGCCGCCGGCTGGTCCATCCGCTCGACCTTGGCTTCGGCACGCAGCTTGGCGACGTAGTCGGCCTGGGCCTTGCGGGTGACGTACTGCTCGATCTGGGGCTTGACCTGGTCGAACTCCGGCGCCTTGCGGTTGCGCTTTTCCTCGACCTTGATGATGTGCCAGCCGAACTGCGACTTCACGGGATCGGAGATCTTGCCCGGCTCGAGCGCGAACGCGACGGCCGAGAATTCGGGCACCATCTGTTCCTTGGTGAAGAAGCCGAGGTCGCCACCGTCGGCGGAGCCCGGATCCTTGGACTTCTTCTTGGCCAGCTCGGCGAAATCGGCGCCCTTGTCGAGCTCGGCCTTCACCGCCTTGGCCTCGTCCTCGGTCTCGACCAGGATGTGGCGGGCGCGCACTTCCTGCTCGCCGGTGATCTGCTTGGAGGCCTCCTCATAGACCTTCTTCATGGCGTCGTCGTTGGTGGCAGCCTTGCCTTCCTGGGCCAGCAGGCTGTCCATCAGCAGGCGGTTGCGGGCGAACGCCATCCGCTTCTTGAATTCCTCGCCGTCGGCGACCTTCTTGTCCTCGGCGGCCTTGGCCACGATCTTCATGTCGATCAGGAACGACAGGACATTGTCGTCCTTGGTCGCGGGATCCATCTGGGCGAGGCTCGGTCCGAGCTCTTCCTCGGCCATGGTCACGTCGCTTTTCTTGATTTCAGCGCCATTGACCTTCGCCAGGACCGGATCGTCGGCCGCCCGGAGCGGGCCGGCGACCGCCAGGGACAGCACCAAGGCAAAGCAGCCAGCCAGGGCGGACGCGTGGCGGAAACGCAGTCCGGTGGTTACCGGGAACGAGGTGGTCATGCAAAATCCTTATGTTGAAGCAGGGGCTGCTTAAGCGGGGCGGACACTCGCCCAATTCAGGGGGGCTTGGCAACGCGAAAAGTCTGTCAAAATGATGAATTAGCCGCAATGCGCCCGCCGTTGACAAGGCCCTGACCGGGCCATATCTCTGCCCGGTCGCGACCATGGCGATGGCGTTTATTTTGCTGCGTTTTTGGCCGTTGAACCCAGACTAGTCCAATTCCCACCCATATGGCGGATGACCCCCGCAGTCCGGGCTCTGACGCCAGCAGGCGTCACGGTGAGTTGATAGGCAAGCGGGTGACAACTTCTTGGCTGCAACGCGGTTAATTCGCGAACACAGGAACTAGGCATGATCGGCGCGCTCGCCCGCAAGTTTTTCGGCTCCGCCAACGACCGGCGGGTGAAGGGATATCAATCCCGCGTCAACGCGATCAACGCGCTGGAGGGAGAGGTCTCGAAACTCTCCGACGAGGCGCTCAAGGCCCGTACCGCCGAGTTCAAGAAGCAGCTTGCCGAGGGCAAGACGCTGGACGACCTGCTGGTGCCCGCCTTCGCCACCGTGCGCGAAGCCGCCAAGCGGACGCTCGGCCAGCGCCATTTCGACGTCCAGCTGATCGGCGGCATGGTGCTGCACGAGGGCGACATCGCCGAGATGAAGACGGGCGAAGGCAAGACGCTGGTGGCAACGCTCGCGGTCTATCTCAATGCGCTCGCCGGCAAGGGCGTCCACGTCGTCACCGTCAACGATTACCTCGCCCGCCGCGACTCCGGCTGGATGGGCCAGATCTACGGCTTCCTCGGCCTGACCACCGGCGTGATCGTCCACGGCCTCGACGATGCCGAGCGCAAGGCGTCCTATGCCTGCGACATCACCTACGGCACCAACAACGAATACGGCTTCGACTATCTGCGCGACAACATGAAGTACCGGCTCGAGGACATGGTCCAGCGGCCGCACTTCTACGCCATCGTCGACGAAGTCGACTCGATCCTGATCGACGAAGCGCGCACGCCGCTGATCATCTCCGGCCCGCTCGACGACCGTTCCGACTTCTACAACACCATCGACTCGTTCCTGCCCAAGCTCGACAAGAGCGACTACGACGTCGACGAGAAGCAGCGCACGGTGACGCTGACCGAAGCCGGCATGGAGAAGATCGAGAAGCTGCTGCGCGATGCCGGCCAGCTCAAGGGCGAGTCGCTCTACGACGTCGAGAACGTCTCCGTCGTGCACCACATCAACCAGGCGCTGCGCGCCCACACGCTGTTCACCCGCGACAAGGACTACATCGTCCGCGACGACGAGGTCGTCATCATCGACGAGTTCACCGGCCGCATGATGCAGGGCCGCCGCTATTCCGAAGGTCTGCACCAGGCGCTGGAAGCCAAGGAACACGTTCAGGTCCAGCCCGAGAACCAGACGCTCGCCTCGATCACCTTCCAGAACTACTTCCGCATGTACGAAAAGCTCGCCGGCATGACCGGTACGGCGCTGACGGAAGCTGACGAGCTGTTCGACATCTACAAGCTCGAGGTCGTTGAGATACCGACCAATCTGTCGGTCGCCCGTCTGGACGAGGACGACGAGGTCTATCGCACCCAGAACGAGAAATACGCCGCGATCCTGGCCGAGATCGAGCGTGCCAATGCGCGGTTGCAGCCGGTGCTGGTCGGCACCGCCTCGATCGAAAAGTCGGAAGTGATTGCCGAATACCTCAAGAAGCACGGCTACCGGCAGATCGATTTCGGCAACGAGAATTCGATGCAGAAATTGTACGCCGCGGCGCGCGCCGGCAAGCCGGCGAAGCTGTTCGCCGTGCTGAATGCGCGCTTCCACGAGCAGGAAGCCTACATCGTCGCCGAGGCCGGCGTTCCCGGCGCGATTACGATCGCGACCAACATGGCCGGCCGCGGTACCGACATCAAGCTCGGCGGCTCGCTCGAAATGCGCATCCAGCAGGAGACTGCTGATATCGAGGACGAGGCCGAGAAGGCCCGGAAGATCGAGCAGATCAAGGCCGACATCGAGCACTTCCGCGACATCGTGCTGAAGGCCGAGGAGACCGTCGAGCTCGAGCCGGCCAAGGGCTCCAAGCCCGCCAAGACCGTGAAGAAGCCGGGCGGCCTCTACATCATCGGCTCCGAGCGGCACGAATCCCGCCGCATCGACAACCAGCTGCGCGGCCGTTCCGGCCGTCAGGGCGACCCCGGCCGCTCAAAATTCTTCCTGTCGCTGGAAGACGATCTGATGCGCATCTTCGGCTCGGATCGTCTGGACAGCATGCTCCAGCGTCTCGGCCTGCAAGAGGGCGAGGCGATCATTCATCCCTGGATCAACAAGGCGCTGGAGAAGGCGCAGCAGAAGGTCGAGGCGCGCAACTTCGACATCCGCAAGAACCTGCTCAAGTTCGACAACGTCCAGAACGACCAGCGCAAGGTGATCTTCGATCAGCGCGTCGACCTGATGAAGGACGACAGCGTTGCGGAAACCGTTACGGACATGCGCCACGCCTTCATCGACGATCTCGTCGCCAAGCACGTGCCCGAGCATGCCTATGCCGAGCAGTGGGACGTCGCCGGCCTGAAGGACGAGCTGAAGCGCGTGCTCGATCTCGACCTGCCGGTCGAGGACTGGGCCAAGGAAGAAGGCATCGCCGACGAGGAGCTGCTCAAGCGCATCGAGACCAAGGCCGACGAGCACATGGCGGCCAAGGTCGCTCAATGGGGCCCCGACGTGATGCGTTACGTCGAGAAGACCATCCTGCTGCAGACGCTCGACCATCTCTGGCGCGAGCATCTGATCATGCTGGACCATCTGCGCCAGGTCATCGGCCTGCGTGGCTACGGCCAGCGCGATCCGTTGCAGGAGTACAAGACCGAGGCCTTCAACCTCTTCCAGGAGATGAGCGCGCATCTGCGCGAGGCCGTCACGGCGCAGCTGATGCGGGTCGAGATCGTCCCGCCGGAGCAGGAAGCTCCCGTGCTGCCCGCGATGGAAGCGCACAAGCTCAATCCGGACACCGGCGAAGACGAAATGGCACTCGCCAACGTGACGCTGGCCCCGCAGGCCACCGACGCGGCGTTGCGCGACCCGAAGAACCCGGCCAGCTGGGGCAAGGTCGGCCGCAACGAGGACTGCCCCTGCGGTTCAGGCAAGAAGTTCAAGCATTGCCATGGGCGGTACGGCTAGGATTTGATGCGATTGTGAGGCGCGACGTCAGCGCCTCACTTGCCGCCGTCGTCCCGGCGAACGCCGGGACCCATACCGCGGAATCTCTCGATGGTGCGCAGTCATTGTACCGCGCTAGACAGAGTAACTACCAATCGTTGAAACAACCACGTCCTGTGGTTATGGGTCCCGGCGTTCGCCGGGACGACAGTCTTTGTTGATTTGGCGACGTCGCAACTTTCGCGACAAGCGCCACAGCTCAATTCGAGCTATCGATCAAGCTCTCCAGCAGCCGCTTCAGCTCGCTCGTCGACTTGTCGCCGTAGCTTTCCAGGATGTGCTCTTCCTGGTCCACCGCGAGCGAGTTGAGCTTCTTGCAAAGCACCTTGCCGCGATCGGAGATGAACATCAGTACCTTGCGGCGGTCGTTCGGGTCCTGCACACGGTAGACCAGCGTGTCGGAGACCATGCGGTCGATCATCTTGGTGAGCGTCGGATGGTTGAGCAGCACGGCGTCCGCAAGCTCGCCCATCGAATGGCCATCGCCGTCCGACAGTACTTTCAGGATGCGCCACTGCTCGACGGGAACTCCCTCCTTGCTCAACCGCAGTTCGAGCTGCCGGTTGATCTCCCGGTTAGCTTGCGCGAGCAGGTAGGCGAGGTGTTCGGTGATTGGAGCGTTCGATTTTGCCACGGCTAAGACTTCGTCTTGACCCAAATGAGTGAATGTCTTGCAATCAATGCTGCTTCTATATGCACTTCAATTCTTGAATATTCAATATTTTCAAAATAGGATGATTGCACAACAAAAGGGCGGAAGCCGCGGCCGCCTGCTCAATGTGCTTTCAGGTCTGGTACCGGACAGGAGTTGGCGTGCGCGCGACGGTAAACTTCCCGGCTCACAGCGGTCCGGCGTTGCCGCCGTCTCTGCTGTTCAGGAATCTGTCGTCATCGGCGGCTGACGGCGCGCTGTCGCCGAGCGATCATGCCTTTCTTCGCCGTCGCGGTACCAACAAGTTGCGCGTCGGCGGCTTCATCTGCTGCACGGGATCGCCCGGCGTCTGGGGCCCCTGCGCGACCAACAGCGCGCAGCTCGCGGTCGCCGAGATTAACAAGCGCGGCGGTATCCTCGGTCGCGAGATCGAGTTTTCCGTCTACGACGCCGGCGGACCGCTGGACGAGGTCCTGAACCGTGCCGAGCAGGCGATCGCCTTCGACGAGGTCGACCTGATCGTCGGCCTGCACACCAGCGCGGTCCGTGTCGCCCTGCGCGACGTGACCACGCGTCACCGCATTCCCTACATCTATACGCCAGTCTATGAAGGCGGCGAGCGCACGCCGGGCGTCATGGCGATCGGCGAGACGCCGCGCTGGCAGAGCCGGCCGTCGATCCACTGGCTGGCCGACGTGAAAAAGGCGCAGCGCTGGTACCTGATCGGCAGCGATTACGTCTGGCCCTGGCAATCGCACCGCGCCGTGAAGAACTATATCAGGGAAACTGGCGGCCACGTTGTCGGCGAGGAGTTCGTTCCGCTCGGCGAGGACAATCACGAGCCGCATCTGGCGCGCATTCGAGCCGCACGGCCCGACGTCGTGCTGATCTCGCTGATCGGAACCGACAGCAGCGCCTTCAATCGCGCCTTTGGCGAAAGCGGCCTGGGGGCCACCACGCTGCGGCTTGCAGGGGCCATGGACGACACCGTGCTGCTCGGCATCGGCGCCGACAACAGCGAGAACATGTTCTGCGCTTCCGGCTATTTCACCGGCACCGGCGCGCGCGCCAATGATGACTTCCAGAGCCGCTATCGCGCGATGTTCGGACCGAATGCGCCGCCGATCGGCTCGGTCGGACAGTCCAGTTACGAAGGCCTGCTGTTTCTCGAGGCGGTCGCCAAGAAGGCCGGCACGCTGGCGATGAGGCCGATGCTCGCGGCCGGCCGCAACATCGTCTACAGCGGCGCCCGCGGAACGGTGACCGTCCGCAACGGGCTTGCGCGGATGCCGATGCATCTCGCCGTGGCCGACGGTCTCGACTTCAAGCTGATCAAGCCGATCTGACGTCGCCGCGGCAATCGGGATACGCGCAAACGCAAAATAATACTTGAAAAGGAAAATATTTCCGTTTTGAATGTTTTGGCGGCGCCGATGGTGCGTGCGTCGCGCCGGGGCGGTCGCGCCCAACGTCCGTTTCAAGACACTTCAGGAGAGCGCCGTGACAGTTGTCCTTCCCACGCCAGCCCAACTTCGCAGCGTCGCCGAGCAGTGCGGCCTCGCGCTGACCGACGACGATGTCGCCTCGTTCCGCGGCCTGATGCAGGGCTCGATCGATGCCTACAATCTCGTCGGCGCCATGCCCGACGAGGTGCCGGCGGTGAAATATCCGCGCACGCCGGGCTACCAGCCGTCGGCGGAAGAGAACCCCCGCAACGCCTGGTACCGCAAGTCGACCGTGAAGGGCGCCGCCAGCGGCAAGCTCAAGGGCAAGACCGTCGCGCTGAAGGACAACATCATGCTGGCCGGCGTGCCCATGATGAACGGCTCGACCACGCTCGAAGGTTATGTTCCCGATTTCGACGCCACCATCGTCACGCGCATGCTCGATGCCGGCGCCGAGATTGCGGGCAAGGTGCATTGCGAATCCTTCTGCATGTCAGGCGGCAGCCACACCAATGCGGTCGGCGCCGTCCACAACCCCTACAAGATGGGCTATTCGGCCGGCGGCTCGTCCTCCGGCAGCGGTGTCGTCGTCGCACTCGGCGAAGTCGACATGGCGATCGGCGGTGACCAGGGCGGCTCGATCCGCATGCCGTCCTCGTTCTGCGGCACCTACGGCATGAAGCCGACCTGGGGCCTCGTGCCCTATACCGGCATCATGCCGATCGAGATTTTCGTCGATCACACCGGCCCGATGACGGCGACGGTCGCCGACAACGCGCTGCTGCTCGAAGTGCTCGCCGGCGATGACGGTTACGATCCCCGCATCAAGGCACCGAAGGTCGAGGAATACACCAAGGCGCTCGGCCAGGGCGTCAAGGGCATGAAGATCGGCATCTTGAAGGAAGGTTTCGAGCAGGCGACTGCCGAGGCCGCCGTCAATGAAAGCGTGCGCGAAGCCGCGAAGCGTTTCAAGGATCTCGGCGCAACGGTCGAGACGGTCTCGATCCCGATGCATCTCGCCGGCCCCGCGATCTGGACGCCGATCGGCACCGAGGGCATGACCCAGACCATGATGTACGGCGACGGCTATGGCCTGTCGCGCGGCGACCTCTACTCGACCACGCTGATGGATTTCCATCGCGGCTGGCGCCGGCAGGCGGACTCGCTGTCCGAGACCACAAAGCTGTTCCTGCTGCTCGGCACCTACATCAACAACACCTTCGGTCCCCGTTACTACGGCAAGGCGCTCAACATCTCCCGCCGCCTCACTGCAGCCTACGACAAGGCCTTCAAGGATTACGACCTCCTGTTGCTGCCGACGACGCCGATGAAGGCGACCAAGCTGCCGGAGCCGACCGCCAGCCGGGAGGATTACGTCGCGCGCGCGCTCGAGATGATCTCGAACACCGCGCCGTTCGACATCACCCATCATCCCGCGATGTCACTGCCTTGCGGCATGGTCGACGGCCTGCCGGTCGGCCTGATGCTGGTCGGTCGCATGTTCGAGGAATCCACCATCTACCGCGCCGCCCATGCGTTCGAGCAGATCGGCGACTGGAAGAAGATGTGAGCGAGAGGCATTGATGCAGACGGCTCTGTCGCATGGCTAACGCGTTCGTCGCGGCGTTCGAGATCCTGAGCTTTGGCGCGATCATCGTCCTGATCGTGCTGGGGCTCGGGATCATCGCCAGCATGATGGGTATCTTCAACTTCGCGCAGGGCGAGTTCGTCCTGCTCGGGGCCTACATCACCTATCTCGCTTACGCTAAGGGCCTGCCGATCTGGGCCGGCATGGTCGCCGCGCCCTTTGTCGTCGGCGCACTCGGATTTGTGCTGGAGGCGCTGATCATCCGCCGCTTCTACGCCGCGCCGATCGTGGCGATGCTCGGCACCTATGCGCTCGGCCTGATCATCCGCGAATCCGTGCGCGGCCTGATCGGCGGCTTCTATCTCACCGTCCCCGAGCCGATCGGCGGCTCGATCGATATCGGCACCATGCACATCTCGGCGTGGCGCTTCACCATCATCGTCATCACGCTCCTGGTGATGGCTGGCTGCTATCTCCTGCTGTCGCGCACGAGCTTTGGTCTGCGCATGCGCGCCACGCTGGAGAACCCGTCGCTGGCACGCGCATCGGGCATTTCCACGCCCCTGATGTACGGCGCCACCTTTGCCTTTGGGTCGGCGCTCGCCGGCCTTGCCGGCGCGCTGATCGTGCCGGTGTTCAGCCTCTATGCCGATCTCGGCATCCGCTTCCTGATCCAGGGCTTTGTCGCCGTCATGGTCGGCGGTGTCGGATCCTTCATCGGCCCGGTCGCCGGCGCGGGTGTGATCGGCACGCTCAGTGCCGCACTGCCCTGGATCATGGCGCCCGTGGTCGCCGATGTCCTGGTCTTCGTTCTCGCCATTGCCTTCATCAAATTCCGGCCGCAGGGCCTCATCGCTGGAAAAGGGGTTTAGTCATATGTTCGATCGTCAACTCTCACGCCGCCGCTTTATGTCCAATTTCGCTTTCGCCTCCGGTGCGGTCGCGACCGGGGTCGGCAGCTGGGTGATTCCGGCGCCCTGGGCCAATGCCGCCGAAGCCCCGATCAAGGTCGGCATCGCGACCGATCTCACCGGCCCGATCGCGTATGCCGGCAATGCCGACGCCAACGTCGCCAAGATGGTGATCAAGGAGATCAACGCATCAGGCGGCCTGCTCGGCCGCCCGCTCGAGCTCTACATCGAGGACACCGCGTCGAATGAATCGGTCGCTGTCGGCAACGTCCGAAAACTGATCCAGCGCGACAAGGTCGACATGGTGCTGGGCGGCATCACCTCGTCGATGCGCAACGCGATCAAGGACCCGATCGTGGCGCGCGGCAAGACGCTCTACATCTATCCGCAGCTCTATGAGGGCAAGGAGTGCACGCCGTATCTGTTCTGCACCGGGCCGACGCCGGCCCAGCAATGCGACGAGTTCATCCCCTGGCTGATCAAGAACGGCGGCAAGAAGTTCGCGCTGCCGAGCGCCAACTATGTCTGGCCGCACACGCTCAACGTCTATGCCCGCAAGGTGATCGAATCCAACGGCGGCGAGGTCGTGTTCGAGGAGTATTATCCGCTCGATCAGGTCGACTTCTCCGCGACCGTCAACCGCATCATCTCCAACAAGGTCGACGTCGTCTTCAACACCGTCATCCCGCCGGGCGTGGGTCCGTTCTTCAAGCAGCTCTATGAAGCCGGCTTCCTCAAGAACGGCGGCCGTCTGGCCTGCGTCTACTATGATGAGAACACGCTCAACATCAATCAGGCCGCCGAGATCGAGGGCCTCGCGAGCTGCCTCGACTATTTCAAGGTGCTGACCAAGGAGAATCCGTTCGACGCAAAAATCCAGGCGGCCTACGAGAAAGACTTCCCCGGCAACTTCCTGTTCGCTGCCGGAAGTGCCGCGACCGGCACCTATCGCGGCCTCAAGCTGTGGGAAGCGGCCGTCAAGGAAGCCGGCAAGGTCGACCGCGACTCGGTCGCCGCCGCGCTCGACCACGCCAAGATCGCGGAAGGCCCGGGCGGCCCGGCCGAGATGGTGCCGGGCAAGCGGCACTGCAAGATGAAGATGTACACCGCCGTCGCCAAGGCCGGAAATTACGAGATCGTCGGACGTAGCGACGGTCTCGTCGATCCCAAGGAATGCTAAGGTCAGATGCCGAAGTCGATGGGCGCAGTGAAACAGGCGATCCCCGCCGAGATCGGCGGGGAGACGGACGTCGCAATGGCTGAACGCGGAGCGACGGCACAGGCTGTCGCGGGACGAAAGGTCCTGCCGATCGTGGAGGGCGTGGTGCTCGTTGCCGCGCTCGCCGCGCCGCTGGTGCTGCAGGACTATCTCACGGTGTTCGCGACGCGCGTGGTCATCCTCGCGCTGTTCGCGCTGTCGTTCGATCTGGTCTGGGGCTATGCCGGCATCATGAGCTTCGGCCAGGCCTTGTTCTTCGGCTCGGCCGGCTATGGCGTCGCGCTGCTCGCGCGCGACTTGGACATCACCAACATCTTCCTGGTGCTGCCGGCGGGCACGCTGATCGGCCTTACCTTCGCGCTGCTGCTCGGCGGCTTCCTGCTGCTGGGCCGGCATCCCTCCAGCGTGATCTTCGTGTCGCTCGGCACCTTGACCGGCTCCTACGCCGCCGATCGCCTCGCGCGCGGCTGGTATTATCTCGGCGGCCAGAACGGCATTCCCTCGATTTCATCGATGACGCTTGGCGGCTACGAATTCTCGGAAGGCCCGTCGTTCTACTACCTCGTCCTCGGCATCCTCATCGTGGTCTATCTGCTCTGCCGCTTCCTGGTGCGCTCGCAGTTCGGGCTGGCGCTCGCGGGCTTACGCGAAAACGAGCAGCGCATCGCCTTCTTCGGCTACAAGGCGCAGCATCTGAAGGCGATCATCTTCGCGATCGGCGGCGCCATCGCGGGTCTCGCCGGCAGTCTCTATGCTTTCCACGAAGGCTTCGTCTGGCCCAACATGGTCGGCGTCGTGGTCTCGACGCAAGTCGTGCTCTACGTGCTGTTCGGTGGCTCCGGCACGCTGATCGGCGCCGTGATCGGCACTGTGATCGTCGAGGGCGTCAGCTTCTGGCTCTCGGACAATTATCGCGATATCTGGCCGATCATTTTGGGGCTGTTGCTGCTGCTCGTGATCCTGTTCCGGCCGCTGGGCCTGATCAGCTTCGTCCTCGGCGAGCGCGAGCGGGTCGGCAGCTTCGGTGCCAGGATCAAGGGGAAGTAAAATGCCGCTCCTTGAAGCCGCGGGCATCTCGAAGATCTTCGGCAAGCTCACCGCGCTCGATGGCGCAGCGCTCACCGTCGGCGAGAACGAGTTTCACGGCCTGATCGGCCCGAATGGGTCCGGCAAGAGCACGCTCATGAAGTGCATTGCCGGCGCCGAAGTGCCGACGCAAGGCAAGGTGAGCTTCACCAATACCGACATCACGGCCTTCACGCCGACCGAGCGGGCGCGGGCGGGCATGAGCCTGAAGTTCCAGATCACCAGCGTGCTGCCGTCGCTGACGCTGTACGACAACATCCTGCTCGCGCTGCAGGCGCAGTCCTCACTGCTGGACCTCGTATTCTCGCGCACGCGCGTCGCGCTGCACGATCAGGTCATGACCATGCTGACGCAGTTCCGTCTCGCGAACCGCGCCTTCGACGCAGCCGCGGCGCTGTCGCACGGCCAGCAGCAATGGCTGGAGATCGCGATGGCGCTTGCCGGCAAACCCAAGCTCCTTTTGCTCGACGAGCCGACCGGCGGCATGAGCCTGGAGGAGCGCCGCGTCACCGGCGAACTGCTGCAGCCGATCAAGCAGCATTGCTCGCTCGTCATCGTCGAGCACGACCTCGATTTCATCCGCGACATCTGCGATCGCCTCACCGTGCTCGACCAGGGCAAGGTGCTGGCGTCCGGCACGGTGTCCGAGATCCAGGCCAACAAATCCGTCCAGGAGATTTATCTGCGCCGTGCCTGAATTTTTGGACATCAAGCATCTCGACGCCGGCTATGGCCGCAGCCAGGTCCTGTTCGACGTCAATCTCGGCATCCCCTGGCGCGGCGGCGTCGCGGTGCTCGGGCGCAATGGCGCGGGCAAGACCACGCTGATGAAGACCATCGTCGGCGAGTTGCCGGCATGGAAGGGCGAGGTCGGCTTCGACGGCCGCGACATCAGCCGCCGGCGGCCCGAGGAGCGCGTCCGCGCCGGCATCGGCTATGTGCCGCAGGAGCATTCGGTGTTTGCGCGCTTATCCGTGCGCGACAATCTCGCGGTCGGTTCGCTCTTCAACAAGGATGCCACCGCGGTCGACCGCGTGCTGGCCATCTTCCCGAAACTCGGCCAGCGCCTCGATCAACCCGCCGGCACGCTCTCCGGCGGTGAGCGCAAGATGCTCGCGATCGGCCGCGCCATGCTCGGCGATCCGAAATTGCTGCTGCTGGACGAGCCGACCGAAGGCGTCTGGATCGGCGTGATCGAGGAAATCACCGAGCGCCTGATCGAACTCGCCAAGCAAATCGCCGTCATCATCGTCGAGCAGCACCTCGATTTGGCGCTGCGCGTCGCGGATTATGCGTATGTGCTCGACCGAGGCCGCGTCGCGCTGCAAGGCGAGGCAGGCGAGGTGAGGGGCAATCCGGAGCTGCTGCGGTATCTGGCGCCGTAGATCTATCAGCAAGTTCGGCGGCTATCTCTTACTGCGAGCCCCTGCCAATCCCGTCATCCTGAGGCGCGAGTGGCGCGATGCCAGGCATCGCGCCGGGAGCCTCGAAGGATGCACGGCCGAGCTGGCAGCCGGGCCGTCGCCCTTCGAGGGCCGCCGAAGAGGCGGCCACCTCAGGGTGACGGTGAGAGATTGTCGATTGGGTGAGGCCGGAACGAGAGCGTGGAAAGCCCGCCTACTTCACCGCGCCAAACCGGCTGTCGAACGAGTTCGACGACACCACCGGCGCTGCGCCGGCCATCTGCGCGCCGTCACTCGTGCCACCGTTCACCGACGGTTTTAGCGCCGGCCGCGTTGCGGCGACGACTTTTGTCTCGGCGGGCTTCGCGGGCTCGGCAGGCTTCGCGGCAACAGCCGGTGCGTCCTTCGACTTGTCGTGACCAGGCACGAACCTCGTCACGGCGGCCTTCAGCTTGGACGCCGTGCTCGGCGCTGCGGGCGCCGGGGCCACCGATGCGGTTGCTTGCGGCGCGGATGCGGTCGCCGTCGTGTCGGCGGCGCCGAGGCCCATCTTGCGGCCGAGATTGGAGAAGAAGCCGCCGGATTTCTCGGCCGAGGCGACGCGGGTGTTGGTCGCGGGTGCGCTGACGGCGACGACCGGCTCTTCCTGCGGCGCGGCTGCGGCCGGCTCGAGATTCGGCTTCGGCGGGTTGACGGTGCCGGGGATCGTGCCCGGCGCCTTCGACATCGCCAGCATCTGCAGCGTATTGCCTTCGGCGCCTTCCGACAGGCCGGTCGAGCCTTCCGGAATCTTCGCGGCAAAGACCTTGTTCATGCCGCCGTCGATGCCGGTGTTCATGCGCGCCACCGGCGTGCCCTTGGCGACGAGCTTGTTGTACTCGGCCTCGTCGCGCTGCTCCTTCTCGCGCACGGCGCCGGCGATGTCCTCGGGGACGATATAGGCCGGGCACTTGGCGGAGGCGTCGAACACGGGATCGCGCTTGGCGTCGGGTGCGCGTGCCGCGTCGAACACGTACTTCTTTTCGCAGAAGTCGACCTTCGGCTCCTGCCGCGTCACCTCGAAATGATCATAGCCTTCCTTGATCATCTTCCAGAAGGCCATGTTCGGATTGTTGCGGTGCTTGGCCATGTTCACCGGCGTCATCTTGAACGGATAGGCCTGGAACTGGAACGCCTTCTGGCCGCCGAAGAAGGACTCACGGCCGAGCGAATAGATCTCCGCGATCTGCTCGTCGGTCATCGCGTAGCAGCCGCGCGACGAGCAATCGCCGTGCACCATCAGCTGCGAGCCGGTGCGGCCGAGCGCCTTGTCGAACGCGTTGGGGAAGCCGGTGTTGAACGAGAGGTAATAGGCCGACTGCGGATTCATCTGGCTCGGGTTGATCGAGTAGAATCCTTCCGGCGCCTGGCGGTCGCCTTCGCGCACCTTCGGGCCGAGATCGCCGGACCAGCGGCAGATCGGATAGGTCTTCAGAAGCGCGAACTGGCCGGAGCGGGTCTGCTTCCAGATCTCGAGCTCGGCCTCCGACTTGAACAGGCGGATCAGGATCGGCGATTGCAGATCCATGTCCTTCTCGCCCATCGCGGCGACGAGCTTTGGCGAGACCGGCTGGTTGGCCTTGGCATTGGTCGCGAGCGAGACCTGGTCGGTGTCGCAGCCGGCCAGCACAATGCTGGCGGCAAGCGCGACCGAAGCCAAAAGCGCACGAGCAAGCGAACGAGAATTCAAGATGGACCCCACAACGTGCCGGGCAAGCAGCGCGAACCCCGATTTTGGAGCATGGCCTGACCGGACATCCGGACTTTGTTCAGACCAAGCCCCAGCGCTTATGCCCTGAAGCCATTGATTAAAATTCTAACCTCCGCACCTCAGGGTCGCAACCCGACCGGGGATCACGAGCCCGTTGGCGAGGCGGCGTGGTCAACAGAGACTTAAACTGGGCCGTAACTTGGGACTCAATTGGGCTTGGCAGCCAAGCTGCCACAGAGATCGCCGATTTGGGCAAAAAAAGGGTTAATACGGGGTTACCGGGGCGTTCTCTCGTGCCCCGGACGCGGCGCAGCGCGCAGCGGTGCGACGCAGAGCCGGGGCCCAAGAAGCTGCTGGGTCCCGGCTCTGCGGAGCGTCACTTCGTGCCGCACCGCGTCCAGGACACGAGAATCCGTCCGAATCAGCCCAGTTTCCGGCCGATATCGAGGAATTTCTGCCGGCGCTGCTTGCGGATGGCGTCGCCGTCCAGGCCGCGCATCTCGTCAAAAGCCTTGGCGATGGCGTCGCCCGTGGTGGCGATCATGGCGGCGGGGTCGCGATGGGCGCCGCCGACCGGCTCCTTCAGGATCGCGTCGATCACCCCGAAGCGCAGCATGTCCTGGGCGGTGATCTTCATGTTGTTGGCGGCTTCCTGCGCCTTGCTGCCGTCGCGCCAGAGGATGGAGGAGGCGGCTTCCGGCGAGATCACGCTGTAGATCGCGTGCTCCAGCATCAGCACCTTGTTGGCGGTGGTGATGGCGATGGCGCCACCCGACATGCCCTCGCCGGTGATGATGGCGACGTTCGGCACGGTCAGCGCCATACAGGCATCGGTCGAGCGCGCGATCGCCTCGGCCTGGCCGCGCTCTTCGGCGCCGATGCCGGGATAGGCGCCGGCGGAATCGGCGAGCGACAGCACCGGCAGGCCGAACCGCTCGGCCATCTCCATGAGCCGCACGCATTTGCGGTAACCTTCCGGCCTCGCCATGCCAAAGTTGTGCTTGATGCGGCTCTCGGTGGAATCGCCCTTTTCCTGGCCCATGACGCAGATCGCTTCGCCGCGGAAACGGCCGAAGCCCGCCACCAGCGCCTCGTCCTCGCCGAACTTGCGGTCGCCGGCGAGCGGGGTGAATTCGGTGATCAGGCCCTTGATGAAGTCGTTGAAATGCGGCCGCTGCGGATGCCGCGCCACCAGCGTCTTCTGCCACGGCGTCAGGTTTTGATAGAGGTCGGCCAGCGCCTGCGCTGCCTTGTCCTCGATCCGGCCGATCTCCTCGGCGATGTCGGTGCCGGAGGCAGCCAACGTCCTGAGCTCATCGACCTTGGAGTCGAGCTCGGCAACGGGCTTTTCGAAGTCGAGATAGCTGCGCATCTGGTCTGGCATCAACTCAATATAGGAGGACGGGGCGAAGAGGCGAAGCGAGGTTGGCTTCTCGTAAAGAAGTGTAGCTTCTTCAAAGGCTTGACCTGTGCACTCCCGGGAGCGCTCCAAATCACGAACAAGGCCACGGCTCTTTCTGCGGAGATGTGGCCGAAGTCAAGGCGGTTTCGGCTACCGCCGCACGGTGGGCCTCTACTTCTCCGCCAGCGGGTGCAGGTCGCGCACCAGGCTCTTCAGCCGCTCCTCGACCACATGGGTATAGATCTGGGTGGTCGAGATGTCGGTGTGGCCGAGCAGGGTTTGCACGATCCGCAGGTCGGCGCCGTTGTGCAGAAGGTGGCTGGCGAACGCATGGCGCAGCACGTGCGGGGAGACCAGCCGGGCCTGCAGCCCCGAGGCCACCGCAAGCTCCTTGAGGTCGCGGGCAAAATGCTGCCGCGTCAGATGTCCGCTCTCGCCGAAGGAGGGAAACAGCCATTTCGCGGTGACGACGCTGCCCTTCTCGCCCTTTTTGTTTTCCTTGGCAGCTTCCGTTGCCGACAGATAATCCGCCATCGCCTGCCGTGAGGCTTCGTTGAGCGGTACCAGCCGTTCCTTGTCGCCCTTGCCGCGTACCACGATCATGCGGGCGTCGCGCTTGGCGGCCGTGCGCGGCAGCGACACCAGCTCGGAGACGCGCAGGCCCGTGGCGTAGAGCACCTCGAGCAGACAATAGAGCCGCAAAGCGCGCAGCCGCTGCGACGGCGAGGCGTCCGCCGCCTCGCTCATCTCCTTGGCGCGGCGAAGCATGCGGTCGACATCCGATATCGACAGCACCTTTGGCAGGCCGCGGCCGCGCTTGGGTCCGGACAGGATCGCGGCGGGATCCTCGGTTCGGATGCGCTCGTTGAGGAGAAACCGATAGAGATGCCGCATCGCCGACAGCCGTCGCGCGACGCTGGAGGATTTGAAGCCGCGCGCATCGAGATCGCCGAGATAATCGCGCAGGACCTGCGTCTGTGCGTCCACGAAGCCGTGGCCGACGCGGCCGAGGAATTCGGAGAGGTCGGTGAGGTCGCGGCGATAGGCATCGAGCGTATTGGGGCCGGCGCCCTGTTCCGCCGCGAGCATGTCGAGGAACAGGCCGGTGAGCTTGGCGTCGGAGGGCTTGCTGGCGGAGGATTTGCGCATGCCCCGGAGGCTAGCCGCTATTTCTTGAGAAATTTATCCGGCGGGATCGTCACCGTCATTTCCCGCGGCTTCGGATTGACGAAGTTGGCCAGCGTGAACACCACGCCATAGACGATGCCGGCGATCACGGCGACGACCGTCAGGAAGCGGAACAGGCTGGGCATCGGAAAAGGTCTCGACGAGGTCTCAGGTTTGCAAATTAACCAATGAAATCATCCAACATGTTCGCCGTTTCGTGGCAAGAGTCCTCTGGCGAGGGCCCCGAGGGGGTCGTATAGGTGGCCGGGGATGCCGCCTTTGGCGGCAGTTTGAGCGAGATCCAATCGAGCGAGATGATGTCCGACGCCGCGCTGCCAGCACAAGCGAGCCCCGAGACCGACATCCTGTCGGCGTTGGGCGCGCGTTCCATCGTGCTGGTCGGCATGATGGGGGTCGGCAAATCGACCATCGGCCGCCGCATGGCGGCGCGGCTCAAGCTGCCCTTCGTCGACGCCGACACCGAGATCGAGGCGGCGGCCGGCATGACCATACCGGAGATTTTCGAGCGCCATGGCGAGCCGCATTTCCGCGACGGCGAGGCGCGGGTGATCGCGCGCCTGCTGGACGGCGGGCCGGTGGTGCTGGCGACCGGCGGCGGCGCCTTCATGCGCGAGGAGACGCGGAGCCGCATCGCGGCGAAGGCGATCTCGATCTGGCTCAGGGCCGACCACGACGTCATCATGCGCCGTGTCCGCCGCCGCGCCGACCGCCCTCTCCTGCAGACCCCCGATCCCGAAGGAACCGTGACGCGCCTGCTCACCGAGCGCGAGCCGTTCTATGGCAAGGCCGACCTCACCATCGCCTCGCGCGATGTGCCGCACGACAGGATCGTCGATGAGACGATCGAGACGCTGCATGGGTATCTCTGCGGCCAACCACCAGCCGACCTCGCGAGTGCCGTTCGATGACTACGCCCCTCAAGCATTCCGACCCCGTCAATGTCGATGTCGCGCTCGGTGACCGCGCCTACGACATCGTCATCGGTCGTGGCGTGCTGTCCTCGCTCGGCGAGCGGATCGCCGCTCTGCGTCCCGGCGTGCGCACCGCTGTTGTCACCGACCGTACCGTCGCCAAATACTGGCTCGAGCCGACCGAAGCCTCGCTCGCCGCCGCCGGCATTCCGACCTCGCGCGTCGTCGTCGAGGAAGGCGAGATCTCCAAGACCTATGCCGGCCTGGAAAAGGTCAGCGAGGCCCTGATCGCGGCAAAAATCGAGCGCAACGATCTCGTCATCGCGCTCGGTGGCGGCGTGGTCGGCGATCTCGCCGGCTTTGCCGCCGCGATCCTGCGCCGCGGCGTCGATTTCGTGCAGGTGCCGACCTCGCTGCTGGCGCAGGTCGATTCCTCCGTCGGCGGCAAGACCGGCATCAACTCGCCGCAGGGCAAGAATCTGCTCGGCGCCTTCCACCAGCCGGTGCTGGTGATTGCCGACACCGCCGTGCTCGACACGCTGTCGCCGCGGCAATTCCGTGCCGGCTATGCCGAGGTCGCCAAATACGGCGTGCTCGGCGACGAGGCCTTCTTCACCTGGCTGGAGAAGAACCATTCGGACATCTTCAAGGGCGGCTCGGCCCGTGAGCACGCGATCGCGACCTCCTGCCGCGCCAAGGCCGGCGTCGTCTCGCGCGACGAGCGCGAGACCGGCGAGCGTGCGCTGCTCAATCTCGGCCACACCTTTGGTCACGCGCTGGAAGCCGCGACCGGTTTCTCCGATCGCCTGTTCCACGGCGAGGGCGTTTCGATCGGCATGACCCTGGCGGCGCAATTCTCGGCGAAGCTCGGCATGATCGGCGAGGCTGATGCAGCGCGCGTCGAGCGGCATCTCGTCGAAGCCGGCCTGCCGACGCGCCTGCAGGACATTGCGGGTTTCGCGCAGGAAGGCCTGGCGGACGCCGACGCGCTGATGGCGCTGATGGCCCAGGACAAGAAGGTCAAGCGCGGCAAGCTCACCTTCATCCTGCTGGAGGCCGTGGGACGTGCCGTCATCGCCAAGGATGTCGAGCCGACGCCGGTGCGCGACTTCCTCAAGGACAAGCTCGCTCTCAAGGCGTGAGACGCGGCTCAACGGCACTTAGACAAGAAACCAGAGTGGTTCATGGACTGGCTCGGCTTCACCATCGTCATTATCTGCCTGCTCGTGTCCGGCTTCTTCGCTGCGAGCGAGACCGCGCTGACCGGCGCCTCGCGCGCCAGCATGCTGCGGCTCTCCAAGCAGGGTAATCACGACGCCGACGTGGTCTCGCAACTGCTCGACATGCGCGAGCGCCTGATCGGCGCGCTGCTGCTCGGCAACAACATCGCCAATATCAGCGCTTCGGCACTGGCGACCTCCATCTTCACCGCCTGGTTCGGCGATGTCGGCGTGCTCTATGCCACCGGCGTGATGACGGCGCTGGTCGTGATCTTCGCGGAGGTTCTGCCGAAAACCATCGCCATCAACGCGCCGGACCGGATGGCGCTCGCGGTCGCGCGCCCGATGCGGCTGACCATGTACGTGCTGGGGCCGCTGCTGCGGGTGGTCGAGGTCATCGTGCGCGTGTTGATGCGCCTGTTCGGCCTCGCCGGCGAGCACCAGGCGATCCTGTCGCCGACCGAGCGCCTGCGCGGCGCCGTCGACCTCTTGCACCATGAGGGCAAGGTCGAGAAGCAGGACCGCGACATGCTCGGCGGCCTGCTCGATTTGCGCGAGCTCCAGGTCTCCGACGTCATGATCCATCGCACCGAGATGATGATGATCAACGCCGATCTGCCGCCGGAAGATCTGGTGCGCGAGGTGCTGGCGACCGAATACACCCGCATCCCGCTGTGGCGCGAGAAGCCCGAAAACATCATCGGCGTGCTCCACGCCAAGGATCTCCTGCGCGCGATCCGCGCCTCCGACGGCGACACCTCGCGCATCGACGTCTCCACCATCGCGCTGCCGCCCTGGTTCGTGCCGGAGATGCGGCCCGTGTCCGAGCAGTTGAAGGCATTCCGGCGTCGGAAAACCCATTTCGCGCTCGTCGTCGACGAGTACGGCGAAGTTGAAGGCCTTGTGACGCTGGAAGACATTCTGGAAGAGATCGTCGGCGACATCTCCGACGAGCACGACGTCGTGGTCGCCGGCGTGCGGGCGCAGCCGGATGGCTCCGTCGTGGTCGACGGCTCGGTGCCGATCCGTGACCTCAACCGCGCCATGGACTGGCGTCTGCCCGATGGAGAGGCCACCACGGTTGCCGGCCTCGTCATTCACGAGGCGCGCTCGATCCCCGACCGCGGCCAGAGCTTTACCTTCCACGGCTTCCGCTTCCGCGTCCTCCGCCGTGAACGCAACCGCATCACCGCGCTCCGTATTTCACCGGTCCCGCGTGAGGCGGAAATGGAAGAGGCGAGGCCAAAGCGGGCCGGGACGTCGTTCTGATTTCTTTCTTACCCTCCCCTGGAGGGGGAGGGTAAGAGATCAGCCTTCCCCCGGGGCTTGCGCATGGATCGCCAGCGCATGCACGCTGCCGGAAAGTTCCGCGGCCAGCGCCGCATTTATCATGCGGTGACGGTCGACCCGGCTCTTCCCTTTGAAGGCCTGAGACACGATATAAACGCGGAAGTGCGTCTCGCCGCTCGGCCGATGGCCGGAATGGCCTTCATGCAAATGTGACTCGTCGACGACCTGCAGGCTTTCCGGCGTGAAAGCTTCCTGCAACTTGTTGCTGATAGTGTCTTTCATAACCATGGGTGCCATTAAATCCTGCGATCACGCTCCGTCAATTGCCGGGGTAGCCAGCTAATTGCAATGTCAAGACTTGAAGGTTTTTGCATTGCGTAGTCAAAGTCAGCCATGCCAATCGATTCATCAAAGTTCTTCGACTCCATCCGCGTGAAGCCGCGGGGCAAGCAGCCCGAGGTGAAGCCGCGCGACACAGTGGTCGCCTGTGAATGGACCGGGTGTCAGAACAAGGGCGCGCACCGCGCGCCGAAGGGCCGTGATAACCAGCGCGAGTACTGGCACTTCTGCCTGGACCACGTCCGCGAGTACAATCAGAACTACAATTTCTTCTCCGGCATGAATGCCGACGCCGTCGCGCGCTATCAGAAAGATGCGCTGACGGGCCATCGTCCGACCTGGAAGATGGGCGCCAATGGTGGCGTCAAGAAGGGCGCGGAAGCCGAGATCGACGGTGCCTTCGATCCGTTCAGCATGTTCCAGGAGCTCAACGGCCGTACCGGCTGGCGCAAGGGTCCAGAGACCGCCCAGCCCAAGGCCGAGACGCGCAAGGTGATGAACGCCGAGCGCAAGGCGCTCCAGGTCATGGGCCTCGGCCCGGATTCCACGCTCGCCGACGTCAAGACCAAGTACAAGGCCCTGGTGAAGCAGCACCACCCCGACGCCAATGGCGGCGACCGCTCCACCGAGGATCGCCTGATCGAGATCATCAAGGCGTATAATTACCTGAAGACCGTGGTGCGGGAGGCGTAAGGCCTCCGTGCTTGCCGTATAGGCACTACGGCGCCCAACCCTCGGTGTCGTCCCGGACAAGCGAAGCGCAGATCCGGGACCCATAACCCCAGGGAGAGGTTTGGCGAAGACTCGCAGTGAAGTCTTCGTCGGTACTGACGCCGTCATTTCATCGATAGATCACGCGGTATGGGTCCCTGCCTTCGCAGGGACGACGGCGGAGTGTTTGGCTCTGCCGTCGCATTTCATTCGCATGCCGCCGCCTCACCCCTCCGGCATCGCCCCCACATACGACGAACTCGGCCGGATCAGCCGTCCCGTCCGCTGCTGCTCGCGCGCGTGCGCGGTCCACCCGGCGCTACGTGCCACCGCGAAGATCGGCGTGAACGCCTGCCGCGGGATCGCCAGCGCATCGAGCAGGATCGCGGTGAAGAACTCGACATTGGTCTCCAGCGGCCGCTCCGGATTCTTCTTGCGCAGCGCTGCGCGGATATAGGCCTCGACCTCGCCGGCAAACGGCAGGTCGGTGCCGTTGGTCGCGAGCGCCTCGACCGCGGTCTTGAGCACGTCGGCGCGCGGATCGCGCACGCGATAGACGCGGTGACCAAAGCCCATCATCCGTTCGCCGCGCGCCAGCGCCGCATCGACCCAGGGCTGGACGCGTTCGCGCGAGCCGATCGCATCGAGCATTTCCAGCACCGGCTCCGGCGCGCCGCCATGCAGCGGACCCGTCAGTGCGCAATAGCCGGCGGTGACGGCGGCAAACAGATCGGCCTGCGTCGAGGCCACCACGCGCGTGGTGAAGGTCGAGGCGTTCATGCCGTGGTCGCTGGCGGTGACGAGATAGGCATCTAACGCCGTGACCTCGCGCGCAGCGGGCGCGCGCCCATGCAGCATGCGCAGCGTATCGGCGGCATGGCTCACGTTCGGATCGGGTGCGATCGGATCAAGCCCTTTCGCGCGCCGGACCAGTGCGCCGGCGATCACCGGAAACGCGCCGACGATGGTCGCCTCATGCGCGAGCCCGTGCTCGGCGCGCAGGCCCGCGACCGCTGCACGAAACCCGTCGATGATGCCCATGCCCTGTGTCGCCGGCAGCAGCTCAGTGAGCCGTGCGAAAGCGCGCTCGCGCGCCGCACCCAGGCTCGCCCGGACATTGGCTTCGGTCAGGGTGGTCTTGCTGGCGCCGTTCCAGAGCCGGGCGGTGACGCCCTCAAAGCTCGATTTGGCGGCGAGGGTACCGACATGCTCGCCGGCGATGATCAACTCGCCGCGTTCGCCGTCGACATGGCTCAGCACGGTTTCGGCCGCGGGAACGCCGTCCAGCCCGATCTGGCTTTTGGTGAGGTGGATGTTCATGGCCCAATCTCCTTTTGCACTGCACCAGGAGAAAATCGGACCTCTCGATAGATTGATCAATCTTGATTACATCAATCAATATGAAAAATTCTGAAGGTCTCTATCTCTCTGCCCGGGAAGCCGCGGCGGAGCTCGCGATCTCGCCGGCCACGCTGTACGCCTATGTCAGCCGCGGCCTGATCCGCTCCGAGCCGACGCCGGACTCGCGCAAGAACCGCTACCGCGCCGAGGATGTTCGCGCCCTGAAGGAGCGCCGGGTGCCGTCGCCGGAGCCGCGCGGCCTGCGCAGCTTTGATGCCGACCTGCCGGTCATGGACACGGAGATCTCGACCATCACCGAGGAGGGCGCGATCTACCGCGGCGTCAACTGCATCGTTCTCGCCGAGAACGACACGCTGGAGCACACCGCAACGCTGCTCTGGGACGTCTCCGACGTCGATCCCTTCGCGCCGGACAATCAGCCGAAGATGTCCGACGAGATGCGTGCGATTGCGGACGCCGCGCGCCGCGCAGCCCCGATCGATCGCGCCATCGCGGTGCTCGCGCTCGCGGCCAGCGCCGATTCGCGCGCTTTCACCCGCGCGCCCGATGGCCGCGCGATGGTCGGCGCGCGCATCGTCCGGCTGCTCGTTGCCACGATGCTGAATTCCGAACCGTCATCGGAGCCGCTGCATCAGCAGATCGCGCGTATCTGGGCGGGCGACAACAAGCATGCGCCCGACCTCATCCGCCGCGCGCTGGTGCTGCTCGCCGATCACGAATTGAACGCCTCGACCTTCACCGCGCGCTGCGCGGCGTCCACCGGGCTCAATCTCTACGATGCCGTCATCGCCGGCCTCGCCGCGCTGAAAGGCCCCAAACACGGCGGCGCCGGCGTGCTGGCCTCGCAGCTGGTCAAGACGCTGGTCGACCGCGACGTCGAGCCGATGGTGCGCGAGCGCGTCGCGCTCGGCGAGCGTTTTCCGGGCTTCGGCCACGGCGTCTACAAGCGCGGCGATCCCCGCGCGCAATCGCTGCTGAACGCACTGGCCCGTGCCGGCGCGCCGCGCAAATTCACCAAAGAGGTGCCTGAGCGGATTGCGGAGGCGACCGGAGAGTTCGTCAATATCGACTACGTCCTCGCCGTGCTCGTCCACGCGCTGCGCTTACCCGCGGGCAGCGAGCTCGCCCTGTTCGCGATGGCCCGCAGCGTCGGCTGGATCGCGCATGCGAGCGAGCAATTGCAGTTCGGCAAGCTGATCCGGCCGCGGGCAAGGTATGTGGGACCGGCGCCGGGGCGGAGGGCAGGGGGATAGGCCACGCTGTCACCCTCCCCTGGAGGGGGAGGGTCGATCGCGCGCAGCGCGAGCGGGGTGGGGTGATCTCTCAACTCGGGCAGATTTCGATGACGAGAGACCGTCACCCACCCCGCTACACATTGCGCTTCGCTTCATGTGTAGCGACCCACGAGCGAGCTACGCTCGTCTCGGACCCCTCCAAGGGAGGGTAAGCACTACGCCCGCGGCTTGGCCGTTGCGACGACGCCGTTCTGCCGCCTGCGATAGATCCAGATTGCCATGCCCGCCACGATCGCGACTGCCACCACAGTCAAAATCCAGAGATGCTTGAACGGATGCCCCTCGTGCGGCACCCCGAAATATTGGTGGAAGGCCGACACCGCCAGCACGCCCGGCAGCACATGGGCCGGGGCCCAGACCAGGATCGCCGGAATGTTGACCGCATAGAACTTCGCGGGCGCCATGCCGAGCGCGCCGGCCGTCACGGGGACGAAGGCGCGGATCGGCGGCACGAAGCGCGCGAAGAACACGGCCCAGGTGCCGAAGCGGTGGAAGAAGGTCTCGCTCTCCTCGACCACGCGCGGATAGTTCGTCAGCGGCCAGGTGTTGAGGATTTCGCGCTGCCGCCGATGGCCGATCCAGTAGGCCGAGCCGTCGCCGATCACGGCGCCCACGGCGGCCGCGAGCAAGACCCATTGCAGTTTCAGGTCGCCGCCGGGAACCAGGGCGCTCAGCGCCAGGATGATGGTCGAGCCCGGAATCACCGACCCCACCACCGGGACCGCCTCGAGAAGCGCCGCCAGGAACAGGGTCAGGTAGGCCAGCCACGCATGGACTGAGACGAACGATATCAGGGGGTCAAGGAACGACGTCACGAGGTCTCTGTAGCGGGCTGGGGCATTCGGGTTCAGACCCTTACATAAGTAGGGTGGGGCGATGAAAGTGCCATTTGCCTGGGCAGGGCGCCTATCCGGCGCGAAATTTGGGCGGGATTTGCAGGGCAGCCTTCCAAAAATCGCGTTCCTTGCCTATCTAAATGAAAAGACAACGGAACTTTGATTGGTGCATGGGCTTCTGCCGGCACGTTGTCTCTGATACGTTCGCAGACGCACCCAGCCGCAGCCAACGTGCAAATAACTGGTCTCGGGACCGCCCGGGGCCTCGGAGGATTGATGACGACCGCCGCCCTGTCCAAAGTTGAGGAAGTTTCCGGTTTGCCCGACATGAAGGTGTCGGTGCGCCAGGTGTTCGGGATCGACAGCGATCTCGAAGTGCCGGCCTATTCCGAAGTCGATCCTCACGTGCCCGAAGTCGATTCCGACTACCGTTTCGACCGCGCCACCACGCTTGCCATTCTCGCCGGCTTCGCCCGCAACCGCCGCGTGATGGTGACCGGCTATCACGGTACCGGTAAATCCACCCATATCGAGCAGGTCGCCGCCCGCCTGAACTGGCCCTGCGTGCGCGTCAACCTCGACAGCCACATCAGCCGTATCGATCTCGTCGGCAAGGACTCGATCGTGGTCCGCGACGGCAAGCAGGTCACCGAATTCCGTGACGGCATCTTGCCGTGGGCACTGCAGAACAACGTCGCGCTGGTGTTCGACGAATACGACGCCGGCCGTCCGGACGTGATGTTCGTGATTCAGCGCGTGCTGGAAGTCTCCGGCCGCCTGACGCTGCTCGATCAGAACAAGGTGATCAAGCCGCATCCGTCGTTCCGCCTGTTTGCGACCGCCAACACGGTCGGCCTCGGCGACACCTCGGGCCTCTATCACGGCACTCAGCAGATCAACCAGGGCCAGATGGACCGTTGGTCGATCGTCACCACGCTCAACTACCTCAGCCACGACGAGGAAGTGGAGATCGTGCTGGCGAAGGCCAAGCACTATCGCACCCAGGAAGGCCGCGACATCGTCAACAAGATGGTCCGCCTCGCCGATCTCACCCGTAACGCCTTCGCCAATGGCGATCTGTCGACGGTGATGAGCCCGCGTACGGTGATCACCTGGGCCGAGAACGCCGACATTTTCGGCGATATCGGCTTTGCGTTCCGCGTCACCTTCCTCAACAAGTGCGACGAGCTCGAACGTCCGCTGGTCGCCGAGTTCTACCAGCGCTGCTTCAATGCGGAGCTGCCGGAATCGGCAGTCAACGTGGCGCTGTCCTGATCTCTCTCGTGGCATGGGTCCGGCGAAGGCCGGGACCCATGCCGCGAGGTCTCTCGATGACGCGACGCTGATAGTTTTCCCTGACGCACCAACCGTCGGTGGCTATGGGTCCCCGCCTTCGTGGGGACGACGGTGAGATCGAGATGAGCACGCCCTCCAACTCCAAATTCCGCAACACCAAGGAAGCGCCGACCGAGCCGTTCAAGCGCTCGGTGGCCTCGTGTCTCAAGGCGATCGCCAAGGCGCCCGAGCTCGACGTGAGCTTCGCGGCCGAGCGCCCGGGCCTCGCGCCCGGCAAGGCGCGGCTGCCCGAGCCGGCGCGAAAAATGACCAAGCGCGATGCCGCGATCGTACGGGGCCACGCCGACTCCATCGCGCTCAAGATCGCCTGTCACGACGCCAAGCTGCATCGCAAGCTGATGCCCGGCAATCCGCAGGCGCGCGGCGTGTTCGAGGCGGTCGAGCAGGCCCGTGTCGAGGCGATAGGCGCGCGCCGCATGGCCGGCGTTGCCAAGAATCTCACCGCGATGCTCGACGATCATTTTCACCGCGGCAAGTTCGACGAGATCACCGACCGCGCCGATGCGCCGCTGGCTGATGCGCTGGCAATGCTGGTGCGCGAGCGCCTGACCGGCATGGCGCCGCCGACGGCCGCCAAGAAGATGGTCGATCTCTGGCGTCCGATTCTCGAAGACAAGATCGGCAAGCGGCTCGATCGGCTCGATAACCTCGTCGAGGACCAGACCAGGTTCGGCGACGCCGTGCATGATCTGCTGACTGCGCTCGAGCTCGGCGACGAGCGCAGCGCCGACAGCGAAGACAATGACGACAACGACGAGAACCAGGACGGCGACAACGATCAGTCCGGCGCCGAGGGCTCGCCCGATTCCGATGCCGCGCAGGAGATGAGCGCCGACCAGGCGCAGGCGTCGTCGGAAGAGATGAGCGACAGCGCGATGGAAAGCGCGCAGGCCTCGACCTCGGATACGCTCGACGACGGCGAACTCGGCGACGACGAGACGCCGGGCGAGGCGACGCGTCCGAACGCGCACGGCAAGAACGAGCCGCGCGGGCCGGAATATCACGCCTTCGCGCCCAAGTTCGACGAGGTCATCGCGGCCGAAGATCTCTGCGACCATGACGAGCTGGAGCGCCTGCGCGCCTATCTCGACAAGCAGCTCGCGCATCTGCAGGGCATCGTCGCCCGTCTCGCCAACCGCCTGCAGAGGCGCTTGATGGCGCAGCAGAACCGCGCCTGGGAGTTCGATCTCGAAGAGGGCATCCTCGATCCCGCGCGCCTGTCGCGCGTCGTGACCGATCCCCATCATCCGCTGTCCTTCATGCACGAGAAGGAGGCGACGTTCCGCGACACCGTGGTGACGCTGCTGCTCGACAATTCCGGCTCGATGCGCGGCCGCCCGATCACGGTGGCGGCGACCTGCGCCGACATTCTCGCGCGCACGCTGGAGCGTTGCGGCGTCAAGGTCGAGATCCTCGGCTTCACCACGCGCGCCTGGAAGGGCGGGCAATCGCGCGAGGCGTGGCTTGCCGCCGGCAAGCCGGCCAATCCCGGTCGCCTCAACGATCTCCGCCACATCATCTACAAGTCCGCCGACGCCCCGTGGCGCCGTGCGCGGAAAAACCTTGGCCTGATGATGCGCGAAGGGCTGCTGAAGGAGAACATCGACGGCGAGGCGCTGGATTGGGCGCACAAGCGCCTGCTCGGCCGGCCCGAGCAGCGCAAGATCCTGATGATGATCTCCGACGGTGCGCCGGTCGACGATTCCACGCTGTCGGTCAATCCCGGCAACTATCTCGAGCGGCACCTGCGCCACATCATCGAGGAGATCGAGACCCGCTCGCCGGTCGAGCTGATCGCGATCGGCATCGGCCATGACGTGACGCGCTACTATCGCCGCGCGGTGACGATCGTGGACGCCGAAGAGCTCGGCGGCGCCATCACCGAAAAACTCGCCGAACTCTTCAGCGAGACCAACACCGCGCCCACGCAACCGGCCAATCGCCCGCGACGCAAACTGCATTCGTGAGCAACAAGCAATCCCGCCGCCTCTTTCTCGGCCACGCGGCGGCGGGATTTTCAACTCTCGCTCTTTCCCGGCTCGCACAAGCGCAGGCCGCGCCTAAGCCGGCGCAGCCCGAGCACGCCGTTACCGAGCCTGCCGGCATCGAGGTCAATGCGCGGCCGATCCCGAATTTCGAGCCGCGCGACCGCGTGCGCACGCGCTTCGGTCAGCTCGTCTATCGCAGCGGGCTGGTTTTGACCTCGCCGCATCGCGGCTTTGGCGGCCTGTCCGGCTTCCGCTTCCTCGACGACAAGGGCGCGCGGTTTCTCGCGCTGTCGGATCAAGGCACCTGGTTCACCGGCAGCATCCGCTATTCCGGTAGCAGGATGATCGGGCTCGACGACGTCGAGGCCGCGCCGATGCTCAACACCGAGGGGCGGCCGATCACGGAAAAGCGGCTCTGGTACGACACCGAGTCGCTCGCGCGCGACGGCAACCTCGTCTATGTCGGCCTCGAACGCGTCAACCAGATCATGCGCTTCGATTTCGCCAAGGGCGGCACCCGCGCCCGCGGCGAGGTGGTGCCGACACCGCCGGGGTTACGCAAGCTGCCCTACAACAAGGGGCTCGAGGCGCTGGTGTTCGTGCCGAAGGACATGAAGGGGCAGCCGCTCGCGGGCACGCTGATCGCGATGTCGGAAGGCGGCTTCGATGCCGACGGCAATTTGATCGGCTTTTTGATCGGCGGCCCGTCGCCCGGCCAGTTCAGCATCAGGCGCACCGACAAGCAGTTCATCAGCGACGCCGTGCTGCTGCCGTCAGGCCAGCTGCTGATTCTCGAGCGCAAATTCTCCTGGTTCACCGGCATCAACATCCGCATCCGCTCGCTACAGCTGAAGTCGATCGCGCCGGGCGCAGTGGTCGACGGCCCCGTGCTGTTCGAGGCCGATCTCGGCCACGAGATCGACAACATGGAAGGCATCGACGCCCATGTCACGGCCGAGGGCGAGACCGTGCTGACGATGGTGTCGGACGACAATTTCTCGCTGCTCCAGCGGACGCTGCTGTTGCAGTTCACGCTGGCGGAGTGAACGCGAGCCGGAGCGCAGTAAGGCACGAACCGCCGTTCGCAATCGCGCCGCCGCGGAGCGCCGGCGGGCTTGAACGCCGCACGCAGTCCTGCGACAAATTCACATGCCCCACCGCCGCGCCGTCCTCGCCCTTCTCCTCACCCTCGCCGCATCGCCCGCCTTCGCCACGGCCGAGCACAAATACGGCAAGGGCGAATACGCCATCATCCTCGGCGGCAAGGCGCCGAGCGGGAAGCTGTCCGTTGCCGCGCATGGCGAGGGCGATGCCGGTTCGGAGAATTTCCGCCTCTCGCTGATGGCGGAGCCCGCGCATCGCAAGCTGACGACGCTCGACAACGTCACCGACGACAACATCCTCGACTCCGCGCCGGATGCCTTCCACGCGGCGTGGTCGGCGGATTCGCGCTACTTGGTGGTGTCGTTCCGCAGTGAGCGCCACATCGTCACGCTGAACGTCTACGCCATCGACGGCGCACGCGCGAAACTGCTCGACGGTCCGGACCTGTTCCGCGACGCCACCGGCATCAGCGCCGATAACGCCAAGGATCTCGACATGCGCAGCTCCGTGCCGGCGCTGACCTGGCTCGCGCCGCGCCGCTTCCACCTCACCGACTACCGCGTGTTCGTCACTGAGGACACCGCGCTCGCCGACAAGCTCGGTCCGCTCGGCAAGGCCTCGAAGCGCGACGGCGGCGGCAATACGATCCAGTTCTCGGCGGAGGCCGATGGTGAGCTCTTGCCCGATGGCAAGATCCGCATGGGCAAGCCGCAGCCGGGGAAGTTCGAGGAATTGCCGTAAGGGTCGCTCGTCGCCACATTCTCCGCCGTCGTCCCGGCGAAGGCCGGGACCCATACCGCGTGATCTGTCGATCACGAGCGGTAGAAGTACCGAACTGCGAATCTTCGCCAAACCTCTCCCTGGGGTTATGGGTCCCGGCCTTCGCCGGGACGACAGCGGAATTTTACGCGCTACCTCACGCCAAACCCGCTGCGTAATGCATGGCCCCGCCATCCGCCATGTCCCCCGCGCACCTCGCAATCCGCGCATCCCCCACTACACTTCATGCAATTGCTTTTATCCGCCCCGATCGCCCTCCATCTCCGGATCCCCCGCATGAGCGCCCTGTTTTCCCCGATCAAGCTGCGTGGCCTGACCTTGAAGAACCGTCTGGTGGTGTCGCCGATGTGCCAGTATTCGGCCGAAGACGGCGTTCCCACCGATTGGCATTTCACCCACATCAACAATCTCGCGCTGTCGGGCGCGGCGATGTTCTGCATCGAGGCCACCCATGTCGAGGCGATCGGCCGCATCACGCCGGGCTGCCTCGGGCTCTACAGCGACGCCTCCGAGGCCGCGCTGAAGCAGATCCTCGCCTCGGTGCGGAAACATTCGAGCACGGCGATCGCGATGCAGCTCGCGCATGCGGGCCGCAAAGCGTCGAGCGCGCGGCCCTGGGACGGCGGCCAGCTCATTCCGATCAGCGAAGGCGGCTGGCAGACGGTGGCGCCGTCGGCGCTGCCGCACAAGGAGGGCGAGGCCGCGCCGGTGGCGCTCGATACGGCCGGCCTGAAGCGCATCCGCGAGGCCTTCGTCGACAGTGCGAAGCGCGCGGAGCGCATCGGCATCGACGCGATCGAGCTGCACGGCGCGCACGGCTATCTCATGCATCAATTCCTGTCGCCGATCTCGAACAAGCGCACCGACGAATATGGCGGTTCGCTCGAGAACCGCATGCGCTTCCCGCTCGAGATCTACGATGCTGTCCGGGCCGTATTCCCGCGCGAAAAACCGGTCGGCATGCGGGTGTCGTCGACCGATTGGGTCGAGGGCGGCTGGGATCTGGCGCAGACCATCGAATTTGCCAGGGCGCTGAAGGCGCGCGGCGTCGACTGGATCGATGCCTCCTCCGGCGGCGTTTCGCCGCAGCAGAAGATCACGCTCGGCCCCGGCTATCAGGTGCAGTTCGCCGACGCCATCAAGCGCGAGACGGGATTGCCGACCATCGCGGTCGGCCTGATCACCGAAGGCAAGCACGCGGAAGACATCGTGGCGTCCGGCAAGGCCGACATGGTCGCGCTCGCCCGCGGCATGCTCTACGACCCCCGCTGGGGCTGGCACGCCGCGGCCGAGATCGGCGGCGAAGTCGAGGCCCCACCGCAATACTGGCGCTCGCAGCCCTCGACGCAGAAGGCGCTGTTCGGCAAGACCACGTTCGGAGCGCGGTAGTTTCTCACCTCTCCCCGCGTTCGTCCGCCGAAGCCTTGGCGAAGGCGGATGCGGGGAGAGGGAGTGAACCGGACCTCACGCATCCGTAACTCTCCTCACCTTCCGCCCGTCGCAAATCTGGCCTAACCTCCGTCCGTTCGGGGCATCACGGAGGCCGGCCATGCGGTTTCGTGTTCGCAAGACTGCGCACTTTCTCGAGCGCGTGGGCCTCGCGATGGCCGGCGCGGCGTGCGGGCTGTTCGTCGGCGCCTATGTCGGATCGGCGATCGCATCGCTCACCACGCAGGGCTTTCTGCTGTTGATGATGCTGCTCGGCGCCGTCGGTTTCTATCTCGGCATCGACACGCCGCAATTGCCCTTCGACGAGGCGCACAGCCACATCGACGCCGCGGAATTCCTGAGCTCCGCCGGCACCCTCTGCGCCACGCTCGCAGCGCTCGCGTCGGTCGCCGTCATCGTGCTGCGCCTGGAGGCGGAGGGCGCGTTGAGCTGGCTGGTATTGCTGGGTTGGATCGCCGGCGTCGCGATGCAGATCGTCGCGGGTGCGAAAGCGCGGATGCGGGCGTAGCTTTCTTACCCTCCCCCTCCAGGGGAGGGTAAGCGAACAGCTCTCCTCTAAAACACCACACCCACCCGCGTGCCGCGCTTCCATGCGATGCGGCAGCGCTTCTTGGTGTTCACATGCAGCAGCTCGAACCGATCGGGAATCTTCACCTGGCCACCGAGATCGATGCAGGCGCCGCCCGGCGAATAGTCCACCAGCGTACAGACGATGATGGGCGCGCGCGGGTCGGTGATGATTTTGGCCTGGCGGGACACCAGGCCCGACGGCTTCACACGGGCATGTCGGCGCGGATGCATTGGCACTCTCCTCCAATACCGCGGACAGCGCGGTGGCAGGTTCCGAGTGTGGAGGAGCAGTTGATGCGATGAAGCTAAGGCGGGGCGGAGAATTTTAATGAAAAGTAGCGGCGATTGAGGAAAGTGGCGGTAGCGGGTTAAGCTTAGGGCTCTTGCCCCTCAGGGCGCCCCAAACTCCGCTGTCGTCCCGGCCTACGGGGGCCGGGACCCATACCGCGTGATCTCACGATTGCGGAAGGTAAAAGTACCAACGACGAATCTTCGCCAAACCCCTCCCTGGGGGTATGGGTCCCGGCCTTCGCCGGGACGACACCGTGAGTGTAGCGTCAGCGTGCCCCCTCACGTCTCCGCTACAACCTCCCCAGCCGCCTCCGCCTCAACACCGCCCCCCGGCGCCACCGGCATCGGCACCGTCACGAAATCCTTCGGCATATTCACCGGCCGATAATCCGGCTCTAC
This sequence comes from Bradyrhizobium sp. CCGUVB4N, assembly GCF_024199945.1. GTDB lineage: Bacteria > Pseudomonadota > Alphaproteobacteria > Rhizobiales > Xanthobacteraceae > Bradyrhizobium. The sequence goes on from NZ_JANADP010000001.1 coordinate 666,951, forward strand.
CGCCATCCGCTTCAACACGCTCTCATGCACATGCGCGCCTTCGGGAATGACGCGCGGCTCGCAATCCGGGATGTAGAAGCCGAAAAACACCTTCCGCTCCGGCCATTCCTTGTACTTCGCGCTCTTCGGCAAATACTCCAGCACGCGCCAGGCCGCGCTCATCGAATTGTGCAGCATGCCCGCCTTGCCGGTAAACGCGGGCCCGACATAGGAGAACGGCGAGTTCTTGCGCTGGATGCCCCAGGCGAGCTGGTTCACGGTGCGCGGGTTGAAGTTCAGCCCGGCCTTCGCCGCCTCCTCGATCATCCAGATCAGCGGATATTTGGACTCCGCACTTTCGGCCTCCGGATAGCCGCCGCCGACGTCGCAATGCACGCCGGCGAACCACACCTGCAAAATGTCCTGCGGCTCCTTCTTCTCGTCGGGGACGTAGCGGTTGCTCCAGTATTCCTGCGGCTCCTCATACGCCTTCAGGCGGAACATGCAGCGCCGCTCGTCGATCGCGATCGCCTGGCGGAAAATGTTGACGCTCGGATTGCGCAGCGTGAAGGCGAGCTCCTCCAGGCTGAACACGAGAAAGAACACGTCGCGCCGCGGCACGATCACGCTCGCCACCGTGTCCCACACGCCGATGAAATGGATGGTCGGCCAGCGCGTCGAGGTGATGCGCGCGAACTGGGCGGCGAGGTCGAATGCGTCCTTCGGCAGCGGGCCCTCGTCGTCGACCGCGATGTTCTTGAGGTCCTCGATGTCGTTGCCATGCCCGGTCCCGGAATATTGCTTGTAGGCGACGAGGCCACTTCCTGCGAGGTTCGCCTGCTCCGGCGAGATCAGTCCGACCTTGTGGATCAGCCCCGCCAGCACGCGAACCGTGTAGGCACCGCGCGAAAAACCGAACAGATAGATGCGGTCGCCGGGCGCATAATGCTCGACCAGGAAGCAATAGGCATTGAGCACGTTGTCATCGAGCCCGTAGCCGGTGGCAAGCCCCAGCACCAGCTTGATGTTGGCCTTCCACCTGTTCCAGGTCGACGGCTCCGTCACCGTGCCGACCCCGGGATCGTAAAACACCATCTGCCGCGGCTGCGTCCTGTCGGTCTTGCGCAGGCAGCGATAGAGCTTCAGGACGTTGGAGATGTTCTCCGAGATCTCGTTGCCGGTGCCGTCACAGCAGATGACGAGGTTTTTGGGTGCGGTTTCGTGCGCGTGGTCCACGGGATGCGCCTCCGGGTGATGCTACCGGGGCGAGCATAGCAAAAAAGCGCGACGGCGAGGAGACGAGGGTGGCGTGCTCCCTCGCCCCGCTTGCGGGGAGAGGGTTGGGGTGAGGGGGAGGCTCCGCGAGGGAGGTGAGAGTTGGACTCGCGGAGAGTCCCCCTCACCCGGAATTTGCTGCGCAAATCCCGGCCTCTCCCCGCACGCGGGGAGAGGCGAAAGACCTACTTCTTCTTCCCCTGACCGATCTCCGGTTGCCAGGCCGCGTCCTTGCGGCTTGGTGCCGCGGCGATCGCCTTGATCTTGTCCTTCTTCGGCTTCTTGACTTCGCGATTGCTGCGTTGCTGTCCCTTGGGCATGACGTCCGTCTCCTCCGGGGTTCGAATTCGCAAGATTGGCGCTGCCGTATGCGCGAGCCGCGACCAGATAACGTGCGCGATGAGTGTCAGCCAACGAAGCGCCGCGCGCACGAGACGCGGAAGATGCAGCGCGATATGGACTAACGACCATTGCGTGAGTGGCGCTGACGCGATCGAGCCTACGCCTGCACCTCCCCGATAGCGAGGACTAAAACCGTCGCGCGCGAGCGCTGTTGCCTGCGACCGCGACGCACGCGCGCGGCGGCGATAGTGCTGGCTATTGCCGTGCAACGGGCGCATGGTCGCAGCCGGCAGGCGTCGGTTGGGGCCGCTCTTTGCGAAAGGCAGGCGCGCATGACCATCCGCTCGCGGCGTGACATCGTCACATCCAGGCATCCGTTCCGGCGTCGCGCGTGTCGCCGATGACCGACCATCCGGTTGATCTCGACAAGCACCGCGGCATGGCCGCGCAGAAGGCGACCGATCTGCGCCGTGCGCTGGCCGAGGTCGAGACCCATGTCAGGGAGCTGCGCGAGCGCGAGGCCGAGCTCGAAAGCCGCATGCTGACGGTGCCGGCGATGTCGTGGCCCGAGGCCGCGGTCAAGGCGCGCCATCTGCTCAACCTCTATGCCGCAAGCCTCCCCGTCGAGGACACCCGCCACCGCGCGCTGGTCGCCGCGTTGTTCGACGACTTTGCGAGACTTGGCGGGGATAGCTGAGGAAGCCGTGGGCCGCCTGCGGTAATCACGGCCCGTGCGCGGAGTAAATTTGTCGTCCTGGCGAACGACAGGACCCATAGCCACCGAAGCGAGTTGTTACGCAGGCTTGTGCCACAGCGTGCTTCGCCAGAGCTGACCGAGGTAATGGGTCCTGGCGCCTGTGCGCAATTGCGCACCAAGGCCAGGACGACGTCAAGCGATCATCGATCCGCGAAACAACCCGCGTAACAGGAGTAAGCCATGACCCTCACCAGCGGCCGTTTCATCGGACACGAACAGGACCGCGGCATCGTCCAGTTCTCGATGCAGGACGGCGCGAAGGAAGTCCCCTGCGCGATCTCGACCTCCGCCATGGATACCCTCGAACGCGGCCCGCAGACCCGCCCCGAGCAGCGCGAAGCGCAGTTCACCCGCCTCCGCGACCGCATCGAAGCGCGCGCGGCGAGCAAGTACCGCGCGACCGAGTTCGAGGGCACGCCGCCGGGGATCGTGCTGCGGAGCATTGATTTTCGGGGGTAGGGAGCAGGCTACCTTGTCGAAGGTGACCTTGTCTAAGGCGACCCGGCACGCCGGCATGATGCCCCGTGGCAGCATCGGTTGTTGACATTAACCATCTGTTAACCATGCGGTCGCCTAATGTTGGTGATGGGGGATTCACCATGTCGGCCCATGTGACGCGACTGAAGTTGGTGCCGGTTTCGGCCGATCCGGCCATCCGGTCGGTGGCGAGGCTGGCGGTACGCGCCAGGGCCGTCCTACAAGGCAAAACGCCTGTCCTACGGAGCAAAGCCATGTTCGGAAAGGACGACTTAGTCGACCATCTCAGCCGCGATCTCGATCGCGCGCGCGGAAGACGCGATGCACTCGCATCCGAAGCCACGACCCTGACGGCCCAGATCGCCGAAATCGAAGCCCGCCTCATCGAGGAGAAGAAAAAGCGGGAGCGCGAGCGCGTCCTGGGCGAGATCGAAGCGATCAAGACGCGAATCATGCAAGCCGCCGGCGCGTTTGCACCTGTCGTCGACGGCCTTTCCAAGGCGATCGAGCAGGCGACCGCAGTCGTACCCGAGGCGCGTGAGCTCAATAGTTTCCTGGTGTCGGTGGCGAGCGAGATCGACAGCGTGCTCGATCCCCTGTTGCGCGAACTGGATCAGCGCGCGGATGCGGTGCGAGCAGGACAGGCGGTGCCGGATCTGCCGAGTTCGGCCAATGAAGCGCCGCCCGTCGAGCTGCCGAAAGACACCAACGAGCGCCTGCTTCGCTTCCCGGCGTGGCTGTCCCGTGACAAGGAGGCGGACAAGACGGAAACCACAGAGAGCCCGCGCAGCACGGCAGCGTGAAGCATCGGCGCGCTGGCTTCGTCGCGGCGCATCCTTCGAGACGCCCGCCTTCGGCGGGCTCCTCAGGATGAGGCGCGCGCTTAGGCCGTCCATATTGCCATATGCGGGAGCCGTCCCGCGCAAGCGGGAGCGCATCTTCTTCAAGGCAAACCAGCCTCGCCTGATCTCATCGCGCTCTGGAGCCGCTTAGCGGCAGTCCATGTCCGGCATTGGAGCCCGGTAATCCCTCCTCCAGCCACCGCTCAGTTGGCGGCGCGGCGCAGGAAGGCCGGGATATCGAGAACGGCCTCGTCGGGCGCGTTGCGCGCGGGGGCGCGGCCGGAGGGATGGAGCGGCGCAATCGCCGCGTGGCGCGCATACTCCAGGCCGGGCCTTGCTGGTGGTCCCACGGGATGATGCGGCTGCGGGCGGAGCGGCGGGCTTTCTCCTTGCGGAAGGGGTGCGCTGCGCTCGATGCGATCGGCGATGCGCCGGCCGTCATTGCGCAGCCTTCCGGCGAGTTGGGCGAGGGCGGTTTCCACCGGCAGCGCCTGCTCCGCGTCGAGATTATCTATGCCGGTCGCCACCACCGAGACGCGGACGATGCCTTCGAGGCTATCGTCAAAGGACGCGCCGACGATGATGTTGGCATCCGGGTCGGCCTCGTCGCGAATGCGGGTCGCGGCTTCGTCGACCTCGTACAGCATGAGATCCTTGCCGCCGGTGATGGAGATGATGAGGCCGCTGGCGCGCTTGATCGAGGGATTCTCGATCAACGGATTGGAGATCGCGGCCACGGCGGCGGCAAGCACGCGCTTCTCACCCGAAGCCTCGCCCCGTCCCATCATGGCCTTGCCCTTCTCCTTCATGACGGAGAGGACGTCGGCAAAATCGAGATTGATCAGGCCTTCCTTGACGATGAGGTCGCTGATGCAGGCGACGCCCGAATAGAGCACCTGGTCGGCAAGGGCGAAGGCATCGGCGAATGTGGTCTTCTCGCTGGCCACCCGGAACAGGTTCTGGTTCGGGATGATCAGGAGGGTGTCGACCGCCTTCAGCAGCTCCTCGATGCCGGCTTCGGCGAAGCGCATGCGGCGCTGGCCCTCGAAGTAGAACGGCTTGGTGACCACGCCGATGGTGAGAATGCCGAGCTCGCGCGCGATCCTCGCGACGATGGGGGCGGCCCCGGTGCCGGTGCCGCCGCCCATGCCGGCCGTCACGAACACCATGTGCGCGCCGGTCAATTCATCGCGGATCGTATCGATCACCTCTTCGGCCGCGGCGCGTCCCAGTTCCGGCTGCGAGCCGGCGCCGAGGCCCGCGGTCACCTTCGTTCCGAGCTGGATCAGGCGGCTTGCCTTCGACATGGCCAGCGCCTGCGCGTCGGTATTGGCGACGACGAACTCGACCCCCTGCAGCCCGGCCGTGATCATGTTGTTCACGGCATTGCCGCCGGCGCCGCCGACGCCGAACACGACGATGCGGGCCTTCATTTCATGGATATCGGTGGTGCCAGTCATTCTTCTCTCGCGATTGTTCCGGCAAGCCGGGGATTAGAGAAAGTTTCGAATGCTATCTGCGGGCCGCGCGGTCTGCTTGCACGATCGAAGCGGCCAGATGTCCCAAGCGAAGCGCGGCGCGTCCCGCGAACGAGCCGCCAGGGCGGCCTTCGGTCCGCAGTGCCGCGATTTCGTCTTCCAGTCGTGTTGCCCACGCATTGGCTGCCTTCGTCTCGGCGCCCGCCTGCTGCAGCTCGACCGCGAGGCGCTCGGCGCGCTCACGCTCGCGCTCGAACACCACCCTGTAGGCGGTTGCGACGTCTTCGAGCCGCGCAATCTCCGCCTTGAAGGCCTCGGTCTCAGAAGCGTTTTCGAGCGAAGTGGAGACCGGTTCGCGCAAGGAAAACGCGTCAGAATAAGAATCTAGAGCCCCGTTCCGACTCCGTCGGAACGGAAATGGCTCTAACGCTTCGATCCTTGCCATGGAGTGATCGATGGGATCTGCCCGGCGGCCCGTTCGCGGGCGGGGCGTGTACCGCAGCTCGGAGAAATCAACCCTCACCAGCGCCTTGCCGTCATCAGAACGCGAGCGCGGCAGGCGGCGACGTCGCGCCAGCGACCGCGCGGCCTCGCGCGAGATATTGAGGCGGGCACCCAGATCGGCATACGTCAACAACGCAACAGACATCGGCGCTTCTCCTGGAGCAAACCGGGAAGGCATTTCGGGCTAATGATGGCTGGACGATTGCAGCAGGCTAGGCTGCGTTGGTTAATGCATGGTTAACACGCGCGCCGTGCTGTTTACGGGTGCCGTCACCGTGCCACCCCCGGGGGATCGGAAGGCCGACCCGGGGTTCGGAGAGCCGACCCGGGGATCGGAGAGCACCATCTGTCGCGGCTGCGTCTTGGCGGCCTTGCGCAGGCAGCGAGAGCTTCAGGACGTTGGAGATGTTCTCCGCGATCTCGTTGCCGGTGGCGTCACAGCAGACGACGAGGTTTTTGGGTACGGGTTCGTGCGCGTGGTCCACGAGACGCGCCTCCGAGTGATGCTACCGGGGCGAGTATAGCGGAAAATGAGATCAATGGAGCGCAATCTCCTTACGCTATTCGCTGCTTGCAAGAAGCAATTGAACCCCTAGGAGCCTGTCCGAGTAGTCCCTGTTCAATTGGGTGGGTTTCTGATTCTATTGGCGGCGATGAGCAAGTATTTTCGCCTCTGGAAGATTGATCAGCCGCAGCTTCTGCCGCCCAGCGTGCAGGATTTCGTACCAAGGGACCACTTGTCACGGTTCATCGTGGAACTGGTGCGGGAGAGCCTCGACCTCACCGAGATTAGCGGCAGCTACACGAGTGCGCTCGGCCAGCCGCCGTTCGATCCGCGCCTGATGGTGGGGCTGCTGCTCAACGGCTATGCGAGCGGCATCTACTCCTCCCGGCGCATCGCCAAGGCGTGCATCGAGCGCGCTGACTTCATGATGATCGCAGCCCTCGATGCGCCGGACTTCCGCACCATCTCCGAGTTCCGCAAGCGGCACCTCAACCAGCTGGCCGGGCTATTCGTGCAGGTGTTGAAGCTCGCCGAGAAGGCTGGGCTGGTACGGCTTGGGCATGTCGCGCTCGATGGCACCAAGATCAGGGCGAATGCGTCCAAACACAAGGCGATGAGCTATGGACACATGAAGAAGCGCCAAGCCGAACTGCAGGCCGAGGTCGATCGCTGGCTGGCCGCCGCCGAGGCCGCGGATGCCGAAGACGACAAGCTGCACGGCACCAAACGTGGCGACGAACTGCCCGACTGGGTCGCCGACAAGCAGAAGCGGATCGCCAGGATCGCTGCGGCCAAGGCTGAGCTGGAGGCGGAGGCCAAGGCCGCGGCCGACGAGGAGCGTCGCATCGAGGCCGAGAAGCAGAAGAGCCGCGAGGCTGAGGGTCGCAAGAAGACCGGCAAGCCCGCCGCGCCGCCATCCGACGAGCCTGCCGCAAAGGCACAGCGCAACTTCACCGATCCTGAAAGCCGCATTCTCAAAACCAAGGACGGCTTCATCCAGGGTTATAACGCGCAGGCGGCCGTCGATGGCAAAGCGCAGATCATCGTTGCACACGGGCTGACGCCGAGCACGAGCGACCATGGCCAACTGGTGCCGCTGGTCGATGGCATCGAAGCCAATCTCGGCCACAAGCCACAACAAGCTTCCGCCGACAGCGGCTATCTGAGCGAGGCCAATCTTGCGAGCCTCGAGCAGCGCGGGATCGACGGCTACATCGCCACCGGACGCGCCAAGCGCCCCACCGCCGACAACGGCAAGGTCGGCGGACCGCTGACACAGGCGATGAGAAAAAAGATTGCCGATGGCGGCTTCGACACCCCCTACCGGCTAAGAAAGCAGATCGTGGAGGCGGTGTTCGGACAGATCAAGCAGGCACGCGGCTTCCGCCAGTTCCTGTTGCGGGGCCTGGCCAACGTGCGTGCCGAATGGGCGATGATCTGCACCGCCCACAACCTCGTGAAGCTCGCTAACCTCGCAAGGGCCGCATGAGCGGGATTCGTGTCAAAATGCGCCAACCAGAAAGATATCTGGACGGGCTCCTAGTGCCCACAATTCGAGACCCAAAGCAGCACCGATCGCATCTTCGGCGCTCCGCGCTTGCGCTTTCAAGCGTTCGAGACGATCACGCCTCTGCGCGCGACGGCGATCATCGGGCATTCGAGTTGAAGTCTCTGGAGCCGAAGCAACACCTGGGTCACGCAGGCGACTGCGCCGTAACTCAGATCGATTCTCAAAACCTTCGTAGATGTGCCAAATTACATCGCCAAGGCTCTGAGATTCGTCGCTTACTCGCCGGCGAACATCGTCGGCGATCGAGCTCGCGCGGACTTCCTCAATTTTAGACGGCTCGGAGCAAACGTGAACGGATCGCCGGTCGTATACAATGCGGTGCGGGCCATCAGGAGAGTTCTTTGCAATCAGTGCATTGCGTATGCTCACGGGGGAGATCATCACCGACTGGTCTAAGATTTCCCTCTCTTCATAGAATGTCGCGTACTGAGGCCAGTCCACGAATCTAGGCGCTACATAGTATGCTTCGGCCCCATCCAACTCTGCTTTCAGTAAGGTTTCAAACTGTCCGTCGGGCTCCGCTGTATCTATCGAGAATCTAAAGAACGGCCGGCTAACCTCTGGAGCAGGGAAGCGCTTATCCGTGCGGACAAACTTCTCAAGAGATTGTCCAAGCTTGAACTGGAGAAGCAGCGGCACGCCGGGCTTGCTGAAACTGACATCAAACCCGAGGTCTTTCTCCTGTATTAGGCTTGGTAGGAAAGGTACGGTTTTGATGCCCACACTCAATAATAGGTCTTCTGCCTCTCTGGTCGCACCATACCCATAGGAGAATTCGGACAGCCGCTCGTGCAATTCTATCATGAGAAACTTTAGATGTAGGAGTGTAGCGCTGTCTTGAACAATCTAATCTCTTCAAGTGCCTTCCCGAGAGAGCTCGCCTCGAAGGAGCAATTTGGATACGACTGCCGAGGTGTTATTCTCGTAACCTCTCTTTGCAATGAAGGCTAAGTGCTCTTTTAGCCAGATCTCGTCCCACAATTCCCATCGGTTGCGACGAAAGTGCGCTTCGATCGTAGTTCTGCTTTTCTCGTCAATTTTCCCGCAAGCAAGGCAGAGCCGTATCTCAGGGTTGTCGGGACAGAAACCGGCCTCGAAGAGCTGCCGCTTAAGGCGATAAAACACCGTATCGCGAAGCACAGGATCGTTGAACAACTTGTATCGACTAGCTTCCGGCGCTGTTAGGTCAAATCCTTTTGCTTGCACCCCGTACGAGTCTAAATAGCTCTTGCACTCAACGACAGAGAGCACGTTGTCTCGGCCACTATAAGCGACAATGTCCAGCTCCCATCGAGGGGATGATGGCCGTCCGATTCTTCTCTTCTCCTCTTTGCTCAACTCTACCTTCATGGACGTTCGGACCCAATTCCCCTGCAACCAGAGGATTTCTGCAACGACTTGCTCAAACGCATCCATTGAGCTCTCGCCATTAAGGTTTCACAAACGAGAGGATTACTTCGCGACGCATCCGCCCATCCATGGAATCAGTTGCCTGCTTCGCGGCAGGAGGTGGGAGATATCGCCTATTAGCAGGAAGCGTGCGCGCGCGCCGCCGCTGAGTCTGTAAGCCGGATCGCTCGGCGACAGCAGTTACGATCTTTGCATTGGGAATAAACGTGCCTCGGACCGTATTCTCGCCAACGACGTATACTGCCTTCCCACCCTGAGAAAGAACGCGCGCTGCCTCACCGACAGCTTGCATCATGTCATCTATATAGTGAGCTAGCACTGCGTCGTGACGGGTGGAAAGCTTAGGTGACAGTCTCAATTCCGAAATAATTTCTCTAATATCCTCATCGTCCCTGGCATCTTGATCCCCGCATTCTGTGCCGACACTTTCGGTGCGAATATTCCCCAGTTCGCTAACCGTGTACCCCATCCAGACCAGCGAGAACTTGCTACAGCGCATGTAGTCGATTGCATTTAGGTAGGGTGGAGACGTCAATACAAGATCAATGGAGCCGGCCTTTATTGGAAGGTCGCGAGCATCGCCGAGGATTGTCCGGGTGGCCGGTCCCTTATCGGGCTCGTTCTTGGCGATACAGTTCTTGAGCACGAGTTCGACCGCAGCAAGGAACTTATTGAATGGCTTTATCGGCGCGCTTTCAAATGCGCGATGAGGCCGGCTATGCGATAGGTCCATCGCTAGCGACGCGCCAGCCTGCTTAGTGATGATGAGACGCGAGAAAGCGCACCATAATGCGTCTCTCACGGAATCGCTCTTTACGTCAAAAATCGCCTCAGCCAGCGAACTCAATTGACGGCGAGCGTAGTCGTCAAACCAGTAGCGAACAAAACGACGAGTTTCGAAATCCGAATGTCGCGGATAAGCATCGCCGACATTCCGCGTAGGGAAGATGTCTTTCGCTCGTTCCAAGACGCTAGTGCCAACCTTTCGAACCTGCGATGCGTCTACCGACGTCGTCCAAACGCGTGCGAGCAGAACGGCGAGCGGATCGATGTCGATACCTATCGCCGAATGACCGCTTGCTCGTGCCATCGCAAGTACCGTCCCAGAGCCCATCATGGGATCGAGAACTCGAATTCTGTCCTGCTCATTGGTCAGGATATCGAGTGCGATTCCCGGGGCCATTCTGGCCGGAAATGGATGAACCGGGTCGCGCCCAAGTGCCTGTTGGATAGTCTTCTTGTAAGTTTTGCTCATGTCTCTTCCCCATCTGGAAATGGGTCAAAGGGGGTAGAGGAATGGATCAAGTTTTTGCAATAGAAGTGACTAACCTGAGGCATAGCGCTCGCGCCCTCGTGTCTTGAGGGTCTCAGGAATCAAGCCAATTCCTCTCGCGACCTTATATTTCAGCTCTCCACGATTTCCCGCTAGCTCATACTGAGTGCGAGGCGACCTCGATATGCTGACCCACGCGTTCTCGCTCTCTTGGAAGCTGACGATGCTGTGCAAATCGGCCATCGAGAGTGTCACAAGGCCGTCCGCTTCGCAGACGAATACCATGAAGGAGTCCGGAAATTTGTGCTCGAGGTCGAGGAGGTCGGCGGCCTGCTCGATAGTGAATGTGAATCGCCAGGGCGACATGCGTTTGGATGAGTGCTTTATGTACACGCCAACGCGAGCATTCATTACGAAGGCGTTTATGCGCCCTTCGCGAACAAACGGGCGAAAAGATGCGGACATAGAGTAGTCATTCTCGACAGCAAGTTGCCTTAAAACGACGCCTTGATAGAATTCATATTCATCCAACATTTTTCACGTTCTTCAAAAAGCTGATGTTGCCGTCGAATTTGTAAATCACTCTCGCCTTGTTCTTCTTGTTGCGAAATATCTTGAAGTGATGAACGGCCTCGGGAAATTCGCGTTTAACTTGACCGAAAAGGCCCTTCTTTCGTTCGATCTTTTCGTGATCTGCGTCTTTCATTCCCTCGATATCGCTCGATTTATGCAAGGCTATAGAGGCCGATCCCTTGGGAAGAATTCTCTGTACGTAGCGAAGCAAATAGTCGGGGAGGGCGTCGCTGCCTATTCTCTCTTGAAGTTGCTTCAATCCACTGATGGGGTCGTTGCTGCCTACTACAATCTGCTCAAGGTCTGTCGAGTAGTCAAAGATCGGGAATGTCATCTCTCCTTTATCAAGGAGTACGTTGGCCTTATCAATGCTGTTTGAAGCAACGGCAGAAATTCTTTGGTCGGCCAGCCAGACAGGAGAGCCCTTCTTCGTCTTAATTGCTTCTAAAGCCAGCTTGTGAAACGCAAAGCAGCGTTGCCAGTCGAGATAAAGCTGCTGAGGTATCGTCAGCTCAAAATATGGGAGATGTTTCTTTCTCGACCCGAACATTCGTGCGCGCTGAATGTATGTGTCTTGCTGGATCTTGTGTTTGGAGTCTCGTGTGAAAAACATCGAAAGCAGGTTGTCGAATGTGACTCCGCGGGAGACAATGTTGCCGCCAATCACGAAGGTGAACATTGCTGCAGGCGATGTTGCTGACTTGAAGTCGACGTTCTTGTCCCTCTCACTGTTCATGATGACAGTGCTGGTTTGGTCGCAGTTCTTCACGATATAGGCCAGGATACTGCTTGCTTGCTCTGGGCCGTAGAGCTTGGTGGCTATTTTGTCTATTTCGTGTGTGTAGCTCTCAAATTTTTTAGAGTGAACATCTGTCAGTGCATTCATCACGTCGTCTATCGGCTTCTTATCGGATTTATGATCAAGCTTCTTTCCACTTGTGTGGATGAGCATAGAGAAGTTCTCGTCGGACTTTGCCGCCATGTTCAGGGCGGCGACTCGCACGAGAAATCGGAAGATGGCTTCGCGCAGATATTTTGGACTATCGTCGGTATCTGGCAGCGTGTGGAGTGAGAACTGCACATCCGTATCGAGTGGGAAGAAGATGTCTTGCCCCGTGTAAGCGTCGTGGGGTGGGAAATTGACCCATTTCTCGTTGTCGTTGTCGAACGTGTTGTTCAAGTCTAAACGGGCGGGGGTTGCTGTGACTCCGATGTATATGCCGTCGTGACTGATCAGTTTTTTGATCAGTGCATTTATGCGAGTTACGTCGCTCTTGTTGATCAAGGCGTTCGGCGTTGCGAAGTCAGCTTCATCGTCGACGATGACCTTGCTACCGATCTTCTCCAGCTTTTGATTCAGCTTGGTAAGGTCGCTCGCGTTCTTCTTGCAGAAGATGACGTGATACCCAGTCGTTAGTGAGTAGTCGGGGTCAATAACTTCTGAGAAGTTGCGAGCTGCGGGTGAAAGTTTCGACCGCTGAAAGCGATCTAGGTTTTGTTGGAGAAGCTGCACGCTGTCGTTCAGCAGGTGCACTACAACTCGATGTCCGTCATCCAGGAGCCTTGCGGTGAGGCAGATCATCATCTCGGTTTTGCCGCTCTGCGGCTCGCCGTAGATCACGAACGATGTCGTCTTACTGCTGAGGGTCTCGCAAGCGCTTGTAACGGCTGCCTCGATACAGGAGGTCTGCTTGCCAGCCGCCTTAAGGCGAGACAGTTGCGTTTGATATCGATCGCGCTGCTGCGCAATAGCCCGCAGCTGACTGACACTGAGCCCCAACCCACTACCCCCTAGTTGAATTATCATTTTTCGCGATCATAGCGGGCAATGGAGTCAGAGCAAGGTATGCGGAGGTATAATGCCGCCGCTTGCACAAACAAAAACGGCCGGATCTTTCGATCCGGCCGTAACGCAAAACTCTACTCGGCTAAGCCTACGCCACGCGACGCAACCTAGCCCCCGCCCAATTCAAAAAATTGCTTAGCTGGCCTTCTTGACCGGCGCGTCGCCGACCTTCTTCTGGATGGCGCGCTTCAGCTCGAGGGCGCGCGGCGACAGGGCGTCGGCCTTGGCCTTGAGCAGGAAGGCGTCGAGGCCGCCATTGTGGTCGACGCTCTTCACCGCGTTGGTGGAGACGCGCAGGCGCACGTTGCGCTCCAGCGCTTCGCTGATGAAGGTCACGTTGACCAGGTTCGGCAGGAACCGGCGCTTGGTCTTGATGTTGGAGTGGCTGACCTTGTGGCCGACGAGGGGGCCCTTGGCCGTCAGTTCGCAGCGGCGAGACATCTCAAAATCCTCAGGTTCGAACCCCCAACGATTGCGGCCGCCATTCTGGGCGCCACGGGGGCTAATTCTGTGTCCTTGCAGGGAGCGGGCGGACGTATAGGGGGTGAGGGGCGGGACGTCAAGGTTTTGGGCGGTCTTTTCGCCTCTCCCCGCGTGCGGGGAGAGGCCGGAATGCGCGCGAATAGCGCGGATTCCGGGTGAGGGGGCGTCTCCGCGGGGGTGGGGCCGGTTGGGTGCACCGACTTTAACCTCCCCCGGGGAGAGCCCCCCTCATCCCGACCTTCTCCCCGCGCGCGGGGAGAAGGAGAAGAGCATCCTCCGATCACCAAAACGGCAGTGTTTAAAGCGCCTTACCATCACATAAAGGGCACATTCACCGCCGAAAGACTTCGGTGAGTTCCCGGCTCTTGTGGCCCGGATGCATTGCTTGCGGCCGTAACAGGCTTAAGTAACAACCACTCGCTTCCCGATTGGATCGTCTCGTGCACACGCCCTCCCTCTTTCCGCCCCGGCTGCGGTCAGCCGGCAGGCTGGCTTTGGCCGCTATCGGCGGGCTGGTGCTGGCGTGGGCGGCGGAGCCGGCGGCGGCGCAGGGCAAGCTCGAGGCGCAGTATGAGGCCACGCTGGCCGGCATTCCCGTCGGCCGCGGCGCCTGGAACATCGATATCCAGGACGACGTGTTTTCCGCGGCGGCCTCCGGTGGCACCACCGGCATTTTGAAGTCGTTCGCGGGCGGGTCCGGCACCGGCGCCGCGCAGGGCCGCGTCGTCAATGGCGCGCTGGTTGCGTCGGCCTACCAGGCCTCCACCACCACCTCGAAGAAGACCGAAGAGATCCACATCACCCTCGACAAGGGCAATGTGAAGGAGTTCGGCATCATTCCGGAGCCGCCGGTCGATCCCGATCGCATCATCGTCACCGACGCGCATCGCCGCGGCGTGTTCGATCCGATGACGGCCTCGCTGGTGCGCGTACCCGGCACCGGCGAGGTGCTGTCGCCCGACGCCTGTCACGGCAGCGCGCCGGTGTTCGACGGCCGCATGCGCTACGAGCTGAAGCTCGATTTCAAGCGCATGGAGACGGTGAAGGCCGAGAAGGGCTATCACGGCCCGGTCGTGGTCTGCGCGCTCTATTTCGTGCCCGTGGCCGGCTACATCCCCGATCGCCCCGTGATCAAATACCTCGCCGCCCAGCGCAACATCGAGATCGCGCTCGCACCTGTCGCCGGCACCCGCGTCCTGGTCCCGTTCTGGCTGAAAGTGCCGACGCCGCTCGGGCCCGCGATGCTGGAAGCGACCAGCTTCATCACCACCGCCCAGCCGCCCAGGGTCGCGAAGACGCAGTAAGCCTTTCTTACCCTCCCCTGGAGGGGTCCGAGACGAGCGTAGCTCGCTCGTGGGTCGATCGCGCGGGAGCGCGAGCGGGGTGGGGTGATCTCTCCTCGCGGGCAGTCCCCGTGCGGAGAGATCACCCCACCCCGCGCCGCATTTCGCTCCGCTCCATGCGTCACGACCCTCCCCCTCCAGGGGAGGGTAAGAGGGATAGCCATTTCAATGACTTACTTACTGTGCATGGGGTTGTTTTCGCGACATGCATTGGAGCGCCGCAGATCCGGGGAATCCATTTGACTCCTCCCCGATTCTGATTCGACTCGGCGCCATCCCCAACTTAACGAAATCCGTCACCAAATCGTCGCTTGTGCGACGTCACAAAACTCCATCTAGTGCGACGGAAACAAGAGTCCCGCGACATGTTGCGTGAACGTAACAGGACTCAAGGGGGAGTCAGCGATTCGGCCGCGATTCGTTCTAGAGTCGTTCCGAAGCTTAAAGGCGAGTGGGAAAAGCGTCGCAAAGTGAGACAGTTGCGCGGGATTTGGGGATCATGTCCCGTCACCCTGAGGTGCTCGCGCAGCGAGCCTCGAAGGGCGACGGGCCCGGCTGCTGCCGCTCGGCCGGTACACGGGCCGTTCATCCTTCGAGGCTCCCCGCCCGGCGCAGCGCGCCGCGCGGCTCGCACCTCAGGATGACGGATCGGGCGCTTCTCACCTCGCCGCCCCAAACAGCACTGACATTCGCCCCAATCGCCACTACCTAATCATTCAGACATGGCCTTTTCTTCTTCCCCCTTCGCCTCCGAGCGCGCGCCTTCCGATCGAGTGCCTGGCGCCGGCGTCACTGCGGTGCTCGGGCCGACCAACACCGGCAAGACCCATCTCGCCATCGAACGGATGCTCGCGCATTCCTCGGGGCTGATCGGCCTGCCGCTGCGGCTGCTCGCGCGCGAGGTCTACAACAAGATCGTCGCGCGCGTCGGCCCCGAGGCCGTCGCGCTGATCACCGGCGAGGAGAAGATCAAGCCGAGGAATCCGCGCTATTGGGTTTCGACCGTCGAGGCGATGCCGCGCGATTTGGACGTCTCCTTCCTCGCCGTCGACGAGATCCAGATCGCCTCCGATCTGGAGCGCGGCCACGTCTTCACCGACCGCATCCTCAATCGCCGCGGCCGCGACGAGACGCTGCTGCTGGGCGCCGCCACCATGCGCCCGATCATCGAGCGGCTGCTGCCGGGCGTCTCCATGATCACCCGTCCGCGGCTGTCGCAGCTCGAATTCGCCGGCGACCGCAAGATCACGCGCCAGCCGCGCCGGACAGCGATTGTCGCGTTCTCGGCCGACGAGGTCTACGCCATCGCCGAGCTGATCAAGCGCCAGCATGGCGGCGCCGCCGTGGTGCTGGGCTCGCTCAGCCCACGCACGCGCAATGCGCAGGTGGAGATGTTCCAGAACGGCGACGTCGATTATCTCGTCGCCACCGATGCCGTCGGCATGGGCCTCAATCTCGACGTCGACCACGTCGCCTTCGCCTCCGACCGCAAGTTCGACGGCTACCAGTTCCGCCGGCTGACGCCGGCCGAGTTCGCGCAGATCGCCGGCCGCGCCGGCCGCGCCACACGCAACGGCACATTCGGCACCACGGGCCGCTGCGGCCCGTTCGAGCCCGAGCTCGTGAACGCGCTCCAGAACCACATCTTCGACCCCGTGAAGATGCTGCAATGGCGCAACTCGAAGCTCGATTTCTCCTCCCTCGGCGCGCTCCAGGTCTCGCTGAACCTGGCCCCGGGGCACGACACGCTGACCCGCGCCCCCATCGCCGAGGACATGCGCGTGCTCGACCATGCCGCCCGCGACGTCGAGGTGCGCGATATCGCGCATGGCAAGGCCGCTGTGGAGCGGCTGTGGGAGGCCTGCCAGGTCCCGGACTACCGAAAGCTGTCGCCGGCCGCCCATGCCGAGCTGGTGACGACGCTGTACGGCTTCCTGATGCAGAAGGGCTGCATCCCCGATTCCTGGTTTGCGGCCCAGGTCGACCAGGCCGACCGCGTCGATGGCGATATCGACACGCTGTCGGCCCGGATCGCGCAGATTCGCACCTGGACCTTCGTCGCCAACCGGCCGGACTGGCTGCGAGACCCCGAACGCTGGCAGGGGATCGCCCGCGAGGTCGAAAATAAATTATCGGATGCGCTCCATGAACGCTTGACTGAGCGTTTCGTTGATCGCCGGACCAGTGTATTGATGCGCCGCCTGCGGGAGAACACGAGCTTGAATACGGAAATCGGCAAGACCGGCGAAGTCATCGTCGAAGGCCATGTCATCGGCCGCCTCGATGGCTTCACCTTTGCACCGGATGCGGCGGAAGCCGGCTCCGATGCGAAAGCCTTGCAGGCTGCCGCGCAAGCGGTGCTCGCCGGCGAGATCAATACGCGCGCCGAAAGGTTGGGCAACGCGCCGGACGACCAGTTCGTGCTGACCTCGGACGGCACCATCCGCTGGACCGGCGACGCCGTGGCGCGCCTGACCGCGGCAGAGGAAGCGCTGCATCCGCGCATCCGCATCATCTCGGACGAGCGCCTGACCGGTGCGCCCCGTGAGAAGGTGCAGGCGCGGCTCGACCTCTGGCTCAAGACGCATATCGAAAAGCTGCTCGGGCCGATGTTCGAGCTGTCGAAGGCCGAGGACGTCACCGGCATTGCCCGCGGCATCGCCTACCAGCTCGTCGAGGCGCTCGGCGTGCTCGAGCGTCCCAAGATCGCCAACGAGCTGAAGGATCTCGACCAGCCCTCGCGCGCGACCTTGCGCAAATACGGCGTCCGCTTCGGCGCCTATCACATCTATTTCCCCGGCATCCTGAAGCCCGCCGCGCGTGCGCTGGCCGCGCTGTTGTGGGCGCTGAAGCAGGACAATGTCGATCTCTCGGCACTGTCGGGCGCTCAGCATCTCGCATCGTCGGGCCGCACCTCGTTCCCGGTCGACAAGCAGCTGCCGCGCGATGCCTATCGCGTGCTCGGCTACAAGCAGGCCGGCGAGCGCGCCGTCCGCGTCGACATCCTGGAGCGCCTCGCCGACCTGATCCGCCCGGCGCTGGCCTGGCGCGACAACGCGCCCGGCGAAAAGCCCGCCGGCGCGTTCGACGGCCGCGGTTTCGTCGTCACGCAGGCGATGACCTCGCTCACCGGCTCCGCCGGCGAAGACTTTGCCTCGGTGCTGCGCGCGCTCGGCTATCGCATGGAGAAGCGTGCGCCGCTGCCGCCGAAGCCGGCTGCGCCCGCTGCTGCGGAGACACCGGCGGCTGAAGCGTCTGCCGAGGTGCCCGCGACCGAGGAGGCGGCTGCGCCCGCGGATGCCGCGATCGAAGCCGTCACCGTCGAAGACGCGCCCGGCATGGAGCAGCACGACGAGCCGGCACACGAAGAGCCGGCGCTCGAAGCCTCGCCTGACGCGCCCGTCACGCCCGAAGATGCCCCCGGCATCGCGCCGCCGGCGGAAGAAGTCGCTGCGCCCGCCGAGGCTGCCGCTGAAGCCGCTCCGGCCGAGATCGCCGCAACGGAAGCCGCTGCATCTCCCGACGCTGCGGCGCCTGCGGAAGCTGCGGCGACGCCCACTGAGCCCGAACTCGTCGAAGTCTGGCGTCCCGGCGGCCGACACGACGATCGCAAGCCGCGCCACGAGCGCCATCGCCATCAGCGTCACAACAACAACCGTCCGCAGGCCGGTGCTGAAGCAAGCAGCCCGCCCGCCGAAGGTGAAGCAGCCCAAGCCGCCGACGGAGAGAAGCGTAACGAGCGTCATCGTCATGGCGGTCATCGCAGGGACGGTGGCAGGGATTTCCGCAAGCCGCGCGAAGGTGGTGCCGAGAGCGCACCGCGCCAGGACGGCGATCGGAATCGCCGCTTCGAGGGCAAGGACCGCGACAACAAGGATCGCGATCGCAACCGCGACAACAAGAAGTTCGGCGGCGATCGTGACAAGGGCCGCGACAACCGTGGCCGCGACCGCGACAAGGGCCGCGACCGCCAGGGTGGTCCGTCGCTGCGGCCGTACGCCTCGAGCGCGAACCCGCGCGAGCGCGATCGTCCGGCCGACCCGAACTCGCCCTTCGCAAAGCTCGCCGCGCTGAAAGAACAGCTTTCCGGTCGCAAGGAGTGATCCCACGACCGAGCGGCAGCGCCTCGACAAATGGCTGTGGCACGCGCGGGTGGTGAAGGCGCGCACCTCGGCTGCTGAGCTGGTCGAGTCCGGCCACGTCCGCATCAACGGCACGCGCGAGAAATCGCCGGGCCACGCCATCAAGATCGGCGACGTCGTCACCGTCGCGCTCGATCGCACCGTGCGCGTGTTGAAGGTGACCGGCTTCAACGAGCGCCGCGGCGATGCGGCCTCTGCGCGCTTGCTCTACGAAGAGCTCGGTACGAAGAACTCGGCGACGTAAAGCGCAATTAATTGCGCTTCGTATTCATTTCTTGGTCGATCAACCACATAAAGCCGTCATGATCGGGCGTTCCCGACCTTGCGGCGCCGGGCCATCCGCGCTACGCAAGCCGCGACTTTTAAAAGAGCTTTTCGGAGCGTTGGATGACTTACGTCGTCACTGAAAACTGCATCAAGTGCAAGTACACCGACTGCGTCGAGGTCTGCCCGGTCGACTGTTTCTACGAGGGTGACAACATGCTCGTCATCCATCCGGACGAGTGCATCGATTGCGGCGTGTGCGAGCCGGAATGCCCCGCCGACGCCATCAAGCCGGACACGGAACCGGGCCTGGAAAAGTGGCTCCAGGTCAACGCCGACTATGCCAAGAGCTGGCCGAATATCACCCAGAAGAAAGAATCACCCGAAGACGCGAAGGAATTCGACGGGATGGAAGGAAAGTTCGAGAAATATTTTTCTCCGAACCCCGGCTCCGGGGACTAAATTCCGGCGCAAACTTAACCCTAATACCTTCGTCAGCGTCGAAAACGAGCCCTGAAGACCCCTAAATCATTGATTTTTGCGGGAAATGTGCTATATTGGGCACATTAAGCTGAACCCCCGTCAGCCCAGTTGGCCCCGCCGGGTTCCCGTGAAACCAAATGTCGAACAGGGGCGTGGCAGTTTCCGCGCGCAGGCTGTGTCACAGAAAACGCGTAAAAAGAGTACTTCAGCGAGGGCTTCCCATAAGGAGGCCAAAAAAGTCGCCGCGGCCAGCCGTAGCGCATCCAAGGGTCGGGCCGCTGCCAAGGCGCCGCCGGCTGCAAAGTCCTCGAAGAACAAAAGAAGCGCAATGCCTAACAAGACTGCCAAACCGGCCGCGAAAGCGACCGTTGCCAAGCCTGCTGCTGCCAAGGCTCCCGCTGCCAAGCCTGTTGCTCCGAAGGCTCCTGTTGCTGCCGCCCCTGCCAAGGCCCCCGTTGCTGCTGCCAAGCCGGCCGTGAAGGCCGCTGCACCGGCGCCGAAGGTCGAGGAAAAGAAGGTCGTGACCCAGCGTCAGGGCTTCAAGGCCAATGAATTCGTGGTCTATCCCGCTCACGGCGTCGGCCAGATCCTGGCCATCGAGGAGCAGGAGATTGCCGGCGCGAAGCTCGAGCTGTTCGTCATCAACTTCATCAAGGACAAGATGACGCTGCGCGTTCCGACCGCCAAGGTCGCCAACGTCGGCATGCGCAAGCTGTCCGAGCCCGCGCTGGTCAAGAAGGCGCTGGAGACCCTCAAGGGCCGCGCCCGCGTCAAGCGCACCATGTGGTCGCGCCGCGCCCAGGAATACGAAGCGAAGATCAACTCGGGCGATATCGTCGCGATCGCGGAAGTCGTGCGCGACCTCTATCGCTCGGAGTCGCAGCCGGAGCAGTCCTACAGCGAACGTCAGCTCTATGAAGCGGCGCTCGACCGTCTCTCCCGCGAGATCGCGGTGGTGCAGCACTCGACCGAGACCGAAGCGGTCAAGGAGATCGAGGCCCAGCTCGCCAAGAGCCCGCGCCGTACCAACGCCAAGGCGGAAGCCGCCGACGGCGAAGGCGAGACGGATGCCGAGGGCGATACCGACGATACCGATGGCGACGACACCACCGTCGCCGACGAGGCCGCGTAAGCGTCTCGCATCGATCGCAAGCCATCAAAAGCCCGGCCGGTTGGCCGGGCTTTTTTGCTTTGGGCGGATCAAACGTTGCGACGGTGCGACCCATGCGTTCGCACGGCCGTGGGTGCTCGGGCCCGTGGAGAGAGCATCGCATCGAGGGAGAGTGTGACGAACGCGACCCGGATCATTTCCTGATCAGCGGAATCTGCAAATTGGTCGGCCGGTTCTGCTCGGTATCGAAGCCGCGTCCATCGATATTGCGGGCGCCCCAGAACAGAAGGTCACCCCTGAGATAGACGAGATCATATTCCATGAAGTTCGTGGCCTCGGCGAGGCCAAAGGGAGCGAAGGTCTTGCCGAAGATGCTCTGGGGCGCGCCTACGGCCCATGGTGCATATCCAACCGCGGCGACCTTGTTGAGCACATCGGCAAATCCCTGGGCCTGCGGTGTAACCTCGTAGGTCTCATCGGCGACGAAGTCGACTTTCTGCGCGCCTGGAGCGACGGGATGCGCGCCCCTCCACAGCAAATGTCCGCCGATCCTGATCCGCGCGAGCGGCACGGCGCCATAGGGATCGGCCGAGTTGACGATCTCGAGCTCGAAACGGTCGGAGGGAAGATATTTGAAGGCCCGCTTGAGATAGAACGACTTGAGCGTGCCGTCGGCGTTCTTCGCCGTGCTCGGGCGCACCTCCGGCGCGATGCTTTCCCAGTCGCCGAGCAGCGCCTGCTTCAATCCTGTCAGATCCAGTTCCATGCTGTTAGCCTTCGCTTGCGTGTTGGAGGATTGCGCAGCCGCTTCGCCGGATCCCGCCAGCGCGAGGATCAGCAGTGACGATTGAATGCTCTTGAGCATGTGAAGCTCGCTGCCGTGCGCCTCTGCCTGCCAGGCAGATCTCGTTCACGCCGGCTATATCGGCAGCTGGTCGCGTGGAAAAAGACTTTGTAAGCTGGCCCCATGCCCACGAGATATGGGAGATCGCGATGGAGCTTCGGCATCTCCGCTATTTCGTCGCCGTTGCCGATGCAGGCAGTTTGACAGTTGCCGCCGAGAAGAAGCTGCACACGTCGCAGCCGTCGCTCAGCCGGCAGATCCGCGATCTCGAGCAGGAGGTTGGCGTTTCCTTGATGAACCGCAGCGCCCAAGGCATCGCGCTGACGGCGGCGGGCAAGGCCTTTCTCGAACACGCCCGAATGGCACTGGTTCAGGCGGAGGCTGCCAGGGAAGCGGCGCTTCGGGCCGCGCAGCCCCCGCAGCCCGCTTTCTCGTTGGGCTTTCTGTCGGGCGCCGAGATCGATCTGCTGCCCGAGGTGGACCGCGTTCTGCGCGGCGCATTTCCCGGCATCGACATTCGCCTGTCGAGCGATTACTCGCCCTCGCTTGCCAAGGCCCTGATGCGGCGAAAGCTCGATGCTGCCTTCATCCGGCCGGAAGAGCATATGGACGATCTGCTCTGCCGACGCGTCCGCACCGATCCGCTGGTCTTCGTCTTTCCGAGCGACCATCGGCTCGCATCGCAAGCCACGGTGGCGCCCGAGGAGATTAGGGATGAAATTTTCTACCTACCGTCCAAATCCGCTCCCGCGGTTCGCCGTATTGTTTCTGATTATTTCAGTCGGACCGGAATCGACCTCAAGCCCGACAGAGAAGTGCACAATGTCGTCCACGCGATCTCCATGATCGCGTCCACGCGCGGCGTCATGATGCTGCCGGCCTACACGAAGCGATATCTGCCGGAGACGATCACCACCCGGCCGGTGCGGGGCGAGGCACCGATGCTCGATCTCGTCGTCGCCTATCACAAGGCGAACAAGTCGCCGATCCTGAAGCTGCTTCTCTCGGAAGTGGGCAAGCTCGCACCGTCGTCCTGAATTCTTGCGAGACGTGTCACGAGCAGGCGCGCATTTCACTTTGTAGTGACGGAGACGGTTTGTAATGAACGTGTGACGCAAAGGTTGTGCTATCGCTTGTAACGCTACAGGGGAGAACCTCAAGAAACCTCAAGGGAGCCAACCATGACAAGAAAACTATTCGTCGCTCTTGCAATCCTTTCTCTCTCGGCTTCTGCCGCCTTGGCAGCGCATCATCATCACCACGCGCTGAACACACAGGCTGGCGTTCCGGATCCTGCTTCTCAGCCTCCGACGGGGTGGACGGGCGGGCCGAACAGCACCGATCACGCCACTTATCTCCGCAATCTGCACGATTCCGGCTACAACCCGAAGAATGATTTCGACTCCAGCGGACACATCGCGAGCCAATAATATTGTTCGCACTGTGAAGGCGGACGTCGCCGACGAGGCCGCGTAGGCGCTCGCGTCGATCGCAACGCAATCAAAAGCCCGGCCGCCGGTCGGCCGGGCTTTTTGTTTGTGATGCAACTGCGGTCGAGACTTGCCTTATGGCGCTGCGCGCGGCTGGGTCCATATCGCGATCGGCCGCTCGAGCCCGCGGATCGCTTGGGGATCCAGGGCGATCAATGATGCAAATGTCTCGGCTGTGTTGCCGAGCTCCAGTTTGGCGCGGCTGACGAGATCGTGGCTCGCCACCAGCGCGCAGTCGAGCGTGCGCGTCAGCGCTTCGAGGCGGCTGGCGGCGTTGACGGTCGCGCCGATCACCGCAAATTCCAGGCAGGTGTGCCCGATGTCGCCGAGCACCACCGGCCCGTAATGCAGACCAAAGCTGACGTGCATCGGCGGCTCACCGGATGCTGTTCGCTGCGCGCTCCACCTGTCCGCCGCCGCAATCATGGCCTGGGCGCAGCGCAACGCGTTGCTTGCATCGCGCGTGCCGGCGAAGGGC
Organism: Bradyrhizobium sp. CCGUVB4N; assembly: GCF_024199945.1. Lineage (GTDB taxonomy): Bacteria > Pseudomonadota > Alphaproteobacteria > Rhizobiales > Xanthobacteraceae > Bradyrhizobium. The sequence goes on from NZ_JANADP010000001.1 coordinate 690,420, forward strand.
GTGCCGAATGTCGCCATCAATCCGTCGCCCAGATATTTGTCCAACGTGCCGTCGTGACGGAAAACCTCCTGCTCCATCAATCCGTGAAATTCGCGCAACGTCCGCACCACCTCCTCCGGGGGGCGTACATCGGCAAAGGCCGTGAAGCCGACGATATCCACGAACAGCACCGCGACGTTCTGTGTGCGCACCTGCTTCAGTGGCTCGTCGTGCTTCGACAATTCCGTCACGACGTTGGGCGAGAAGTAGCGCGCAAGATTGCCGCGCTCCCGTTCCACGGCGGCATGCCGGATCAGCAGATCGTTGCTACGACGGACGGCGAGCGCCAGCGTCACGGCGACGATCATGAAGACGACGATTTCCTGGATGCGCAAACCGAATCCGATCGCGGCGGGCGAGATCAGTGCGAACAGCCTGTGATCGCTGCCTACCGCGTCGGCAATGCGGGCGGTCAGTGCGGGATCTCGATCGGGTTGCCACCACACCCAGGCCACGCCGATCGCCCAGAGCGCTGCGGTCCATGTTCCGACCGCAACCACCGTTCGCCAGGAATAGGCCAGCGTGGCGCCCGAGAGCAGTACGAAGAAGTAGATGAAGTTGCCGAAATGGTATTGCATCGCCACCGGCCAGTGCGTCGTGCCGAAGGGGTTCGGGACGATGATGACGAATGTGAGAAGCGCCAGGTCGCAGAATATGAGTGCTAGTTCAGACCGCGACACACCGACCCGCCCAACCCTCACCTGGGCCCAGCCGATCAGTGCGAACAGGCCGAGCAGCGCCACGTAGTAGAGCTGCTCCCAGGCCGGGTTGATGGCGGGCAGCAGGCAGGCGATGACGGCCAGCGCGACATAGCGCGCCCGCACGGCCAGTTGCAGGCCCTCCTGCTTGGCTGATGCGAGTGCGGCCTGCGCGAACTGGACGGTTTCGGTCTCGCGCTGGCTGCGCGCGCGTGAAGGCGAGGCGGACGAGTCGAGGCGCTCGACGAGCATTGTCACGGGGCAGTCTCCTCGCTTGGGCCGTTGCAGCACTGGCGGCGGCCGTCAGCCGCCGCATTCGACAGTCTAGTGATGCATGGCTACGAGGTCATCAGCCCGGATGAGTGTTTTCCATCCGCGTTAGCGAATCGCTCACTTCACCGGCCGCTTCTCGAGCTTTCGTGCCAGCGTACGCCGGTGCATGCCCAGCCGCCTTGCCGCTTCCGAGATGTTGAAATCCGTCTCGATCAGCGTCTGGTGGATGCGCTCCCATTCGAGCGTCTTGATCGAGGTCGGCCGCACGTCGAGCGCAACCTCGGCATTGCCTTCGGCCTTGGTGAAGGCGGCTTCGATATCGTCGGTGTTGGAAGGCTTGGCGAGGTAGTGACAGGCGCCGAGCTTGATCGCCTCGACGGCGGTCGAGATGCTGGCAAAGCCCGTCAGCACCACGATCAGCATCTCCTCGTCATGGGTGTGCAGCAGCTCGACACAGGCAAGGCCGGAGGCGCCGCCGAGCTTGAGGTCGACCACCGCATAGCCGAAGGATCGCTCCTCCAAAACCTTCCTGACGTCTTCGATCGAAGCCGCGAGCACGACCTCATAGCCGCGGCGCTCGAACGAGCGTTTCAGGGTGCGCGCAAAACCTTCGTCGTCCTCGACGACGATGAGCGAGCGGTCAGGCGTCAAAGCTGCCTCCGATCGCGAGTGTAGCGAGCGGCAGCGTCAGGCGGACGGTAGCGCCACGTTTCCTGTGGTTCTCGGCCGTCACGCCGCCACCCAGCTTGCGCACCACGTTGACCACCAGGAACAGGCCGAGCCCACCGCCGGCGCGGCCCTTGCTCGACTGATAGGGTTTTCCGAGCTGCGCCAGCATTTCCGGCGCGAAGCCGGGGCCGCGGTCGCTGATCGAGAGCACCAGATTGTCGCCTTCGCGTTCGGCGACCAGCTCGACCCACTCGCGCGAGACTTCATAGGCGTTGTCGAGCACGTTGAAGATCACCTGCTTCAGCGCGATGTCCGAGACGATCGCGACGTCCTCGCCAAAGGTGTTGACGAAATACAGGGTGCGCGCCGAGCGGGCGTCGCGCCATTCTTCGACCAGCGCAGTGACGAAGGCCGTCACCGTCGTCGGCGAGGATCCCTCGCCGCGCGCTTCGCCGGCCGAGACCAGAATGCCCGTCACGATGGTCTTGCAACGTTGCAGCGAGGTTTCCATCTCGGTGAGGTCCTCGGCAAGCTCCTGATCGGCGGCGAGATCCGGCATGCGGCGCCAGTCGCTGAGGATGACCGAGAGCGAGGCGAGCGGGGTGCCGAGCTCGTGCGCCGCGCCGGAGGCGAGCAGGCCCATACGGACGATGTGATCCTGCTCGGCGGCGTGCTGGCGCAGCGCCGCCAGATGCGCATCGCGCTCGCGCAAATTCCTGTTGATGCGGGTGACGAACACGACCAGCAGCACGGCGTTGAGGATGAAGCCCAGCAGCATGCCGGTGACGGTGAGCGTATAGGTCTCGCTCAGCGGATTCGGCGGCAGATCGAGCGGCCGGTAGGCCATCGTCAGCCAGACGAAGCTCGCGCAGCTCAGCGCCACCAGCGACCAGGTCGAGCGGGCATCGAGCAGCACCGCGCCGAGCGTCACCTGGAGCAGGAACAGCGAGGTGAAGGGATTGGTGGCGCCGCCGCTGAGGTAGAGTTGCGCGGTCAGCGCGGCGACATCCAGCATCAGCGCGACCAGGAGCTCGTTGTTGGTGATCGCGGCGCGATGGCGCACCCAGACCAGGCTCGAGACATTGAGCAGCACCAGCGCGCCGATCACCGCGCCCATGCGGGTGAGGGGCAGGGGAATGCCGAGCCAGAAATGTACGCCGCCGATCGTCACGATCTGGCCGACCACCGCGGTCCAGCGCAGCTGGATCAGCAGCGCCATGTTCTTGCGGTTGGTCTCGTCGTCGGTTGGGGCAGCGCCGATCAGCTCGCTGCGCGCGTCCGCCTGCGATTGCAGCGTGACGGCGAGCTCGCCGTAAGTGTTCCCGTCGTCAGGTCGGTTCGACGATCGTTCCAGCATCTGATCCCGTCCTGCGAGCGGAGGCATCCGAGCCGCCGGCCGTTTCGTGGACGAAGCGTGTGCGGCGGAACAGCCCGCCGCGGAATGTGACGAAAAGCCGGCCGGCCAGCATGAAAGCCAGGGCAAACCACGTCAGCGCGTAGATCAGGTGGTTATTGGGAAAGCGGACCACGGTCAATCCGCCGATTGGACCGCTGCCGGATCGTGATCCGGCGTCAGCATCGACGAAGAACGGGGCGACGTTCTTCAGGTCGCGCGCGGCCGCAATCGCGGCGACATCGCGCGAATACCAGCGGTTGTGCTGGGGTACGTTGTCCCGGAGGAAGCCGCCTTTCGGCTCGGTGATGCGCAGCAGCCCTGTGACCTCGATCTGGCCGTCAGGATTGCCGGCCTGGCGCGTCGATGGGTCGCGCCGCTCGGACGGCACGAAGCCGCGATTGATCAGGACAAGCGTGCCGTCGCTGCGCTGGAGCGGCGTCAGCACCCAATAGCCGGGGCCTTCCTCGGTGACGGCCTGAACCAGGGTCTCGCGGTCGTGCAGGAAGCGGCCGGACACGCTGACATGCCGGTATTCGTCGCCTGCGGCGGTGATCGCCGGCCAAGCCGCGCGCGCGGGAATCGGCTGGGCCGCGGCATGAACGCGCTGCTCGACGCGGTCGATCAGCGCGAGCTTCCAGGCGCGGCGCTCGACCTGCCAGACCCCGAGGGCGATCAGAACGACGAAAGCCGTGAGCGAGAGAGCCGTGAGCCACAGGGACGGGCGCGCAGCCTTTGCGGGGCCGCGCACGTCGTTGTCCACGGGGCTCACGAGATCGCTCACTTCATTCCCGTCATCTCGTGGATCGGCATCATGTTGCTGTTGAGGTGGTTCATCACCCACAGCGAACCGGACAGCGCGATCACCACCATCACGATGGTGAAGATCAGCGCCATCATGCTCCAGCCGTTCTCGGACTTCGGGCTCATGTGCAGGAAGTAGATCATGTGCACGACGATCTGGACGACCGCGAACGCCATGATGACCAGCGCGGTGATCTGCTTGCTCGGCAGCGTGCCGCTCATCACCAGCCAGAACGGGATCGCGGTGAGCACCACCGAGAGCACGAAGCCGAGCATGTAGCCCGAGAACGTGCTGTGGGCGTGGCCGGTATCGTGGTGATGGTCGCCCGCGTGGGCGGCGTGGGTGTCGGTGTTCATCGCAGAACTCCCAGGAGATAGACGAAGGTGAATACGCCGATCCAGACCACGTCGAGGAAGTGCCAGAACATCGACAGGCACATCAGGCGACGGCGGTTGGCCTCGATCAGGCCGAAGCGCCAGACCTGCACCATCAGGGTCACCAGCCAGATCAGGCCGCAGGAGACGTGCAGGCCGTGGGTGCCGACCAGGGTGAAGAACGAGGACAGGAAGGCGCTGCGCTGAGGCGTCGCGCCCTCGTGGATCATGTGGGCGAACTCGGTGAGCTCGATGCTGATGAAGGCGACACCGAACAGGCCGGTGATCGCCAGCCACATCTGGGTCTGGCCGACCTTGTTCTGCTGCATCGTCAGCATCGCAAAACCATAGGTGATCGACGACAGCAGCAGCATCGAGGTGTTCACCGCAACCAGGTTGAGGTCGAACAGGTCCTTTGGCGCGGGCCCGGCGGCGTAGTTGGCGCCGAGCACGCCGAAGGCGGCGAACAGCATCGCGAAGATGAGGCAGTCGCTCATCAGGTAGATCCAGAAGCCGAGCGAGGTGCTGTAGCCTTCCGGATGCGGGTGTTCGTCAGCGAGATAGAAGACCGGCTCGCCAGTTTGTGACGGATTGATAGCGACAGTCATTTACTTGACTCCGGCGAGCAGCTTGGTGCGCGCGTCCTCGGTCCGGATGACGTCGTCAGCCGGAATGTCGAAGTCGCGGTGATAGTTGAAGGTGTGACCGATCCCGACGACGAGCATCGCGATGAAGCTCGCAGCCGCCAGCCACCACATGTACCAGATCAGACCGAAGCCCATCGCGGTGGCAAAGCCGGCGAGGATGACGCCTGTGCCGGTGCTGCTCGGCATATGGATCGGCTTGAACCCGGTGAGCGGGCGCTGATAGCCGCGCTTCTTCATGTCCCACCACGCGTCATTGTCGTGAACAACGGGGGTGAAGGCGAAGTTGTAGTCCGGCGGCGGCGAGGAGGTCGCCCATTCCAGCGTACGTGCATCCCAGGGGTCACCGGTGACGTCCTTGAGCTGCTCGCGCTTGAGGAAGGAGACCGCGAACTGGATCAGCATGCACCCGATGCCGAGCGCGACGAGGCCAGCGCCGATCGCGGCGATGACGAACCAGATCTGGAGCGAGGGATCGTCGAACACGCGGAGGCGGCGGGTCACGCCCATCAAGCCGAGCACATAGAGCGGCATGAAGGCCATGTAGAAGCCCGTGACCCAGAACCAGAACGACAGCTTGCCCCAGAACGGATCGAGCCTGAAGCCGAACGCCTTCGGGAACCAGTAGTTGATGCCGGCGAACGCGCCGAACACCACGCCGCCGATGATCACGTTGTGGAAATGCGCGATCAGGAACAGGCTGTTGTGCAGGACGAAGTCGGCCGGCGGCACTGCGAGCAGCACGCCGGTCATGCCGCCGAGCACGAAGGTGAGCATGAAGGCGATCGTCCACAGCATCGGCAGCTCGAAGCGGATGCGGCCGCGATACATCGTGAACAGCCAGTTGAACATCTTCGCGCCCGTCGGGATCGAGATGATCATCGTGGTGATGCCGAAGAACGAGTTGACGCTGGCGCCCGAGCCCATCGTGAAGAAGTGGTGCAGCCAGACCAGGTACGACAGGATGGTGATGACCACCGTGGCGTAGACCATCGAGGTGTAGCCGAACAGCCGCTTGCCGGAGAAGGTCGAGGTCACTTCCGAGAAGATGCCGAAGGCGGGGAGAACCAGGATGTAGACCTCGGGATGGCCCCAGATCCAGATCAGGTTCACGTACATCATCGGGCTGCCGCCGAAATCGTTCGTGAAGAAGTTGGTGCCGACGTAGCGATCGAGCGAGAGCAGCGCGAGCACGACGGTCAGGACGGGGAAGGAGGCGACGATCAGGATGTTGGTGCAGAGCGCGGTCCAGGTGAACACCGGCATCTTCATCATGGTCATGCCGGGGCAGCGCAGCTTGACGATGGTGCAGATCAGGTTGATGCCGGACAAGGTCGTTCCGACGCCGGCGACCTGCAGCGCCCAGATGTAATAGTCGACGCCGACATCAGGACTGTAGCCGATGTTCGACAGCGGCGGATAAGCGAGCCAGCCGGTGCGGGCGAATTCGCCGATGAACAGCGAGGCCATCACCAGCACCGCGCCGCCGACCGTCATCCAGAAGCTGAAATTGTTCAGGAACGGGAACGACACGTCGCGCGCGCCGATCTGCAGCGGCACCACGTAATTCATCAGGCCGGTGACCAGCGGCATCGCCACGAAGAAGATCATGATCACGCCGTGGGCGGTGAAGACCTGGTCGTAGTGATGGGCCGGAAGGAAGCCTTCAGAACCGTTGAACGCGAGCGCCTGTTGCGCGCGCATCATCAGCGCGTCGGCGAAGCCGCGCAGCAGCATCACGATGCCGAGGATCATGTACATGATGCCGATGCGCTTGTGGTCGACGGTGGTGAACCACTCGCGCCACAAATAGCCCCAGAGGCGGAAATAGGTGACGCCGGCGAACAGCGCGCCGCCGCCGAGCGCGACCATCACGAAGGTGCCGACCAGGATCGGCTCGTGCAGCGGCAGTGAATCGAGGCCGAGACGGCCGAAGATTAGCTTGAGAAGATCAGGAGACATGCTGGATCTCTTTAGGAATCTGACTTCGGACGCTGTCCGAGGAAGAACGACGAGGACTTCAGCGGCGCGAAGGTCGGCCGCTTCAGGCCGGCGCCGGTCAGTGGTGCGGTGTCGAGCGGCGCCTTGATCGCGGCGGTGGTGACGCCTTGCGGCGCCTCCGGCGTGCAGGTGCCGGCGACGAAGGTCGGCTCGGGACCGAACACGGTGCCGCGGCGGGCATATTTGTCGTAGGCCAGCGGCAGGGTGTTGTTCAGGCCCTCATGGCCGTTGCCACCCTTGGCGTCGATCGCCATCATCTCGCTCTGGCACATCTTGCCGGTCTCGACGCACATGTTGAGGATCAGGCGATAGAGGTCGGCATCGACCGTGCCCCAACGGCGCACCGGCTCGTTCTCGCTCGGCTTCTCGAGCTGGAGATATTCGGCGCGGCCGAGCGAGCCGCCGGCTGACTTGGCCTGCGCGATCCAGGCGTCAAAGCCCTTGTCGTCGAGGCCGTGGAAGGTGAAGTGCATGCCGGAGAAGCCGGCGCCGCTGTAGTTCGCCGAAAAGCCCTTGTAAGCACCGGCGTGGTTGATCACGGCGTGGAGCGACGTCTCCATGCCCGGCATCGCGTAGATCTGTCCGGCGAGCGCGGGGATGTAGAACGAGTTCATCACCGAAGAGGCGGTGATGTGGAAGTTGATCGGGCGGTCAACCGGCGCGGCGAGCTCGTTGACGGTGGCAATGCCGTAGTCGGGGTAGATGAAGAGCCACTTCCAATCGAGCGCGACGACATCGACGTCGAGCGGGGCCTTGGACTGATCTACGGCACGCTCCGCATGGATGCGGCCGATGTTGCGATAGGGGTCGAGCAGATGCGTCCCCATCCAGGTCAGCGCGCCGAGGCAGACGATGATCAGAAGCGGTGCCGACCAGATCACCAGCTCGAGCTTGGTCGAGTGGTCCCAATCCGGCTCGTAGCGGGCCGAGGTGTTGGACTGGCGGTAGCGCCAGGCGAACAGCACCGTCAGTGCCATCACGGGGACGACGATCAGGAGCATCAGGACGGTGGAGATGATGACGAGGTCGCGCTGTTGCGCCGCGATATCGCCGGCTGGCGCCAGCACGACGTAGTTGCAGCCGCTGAGCGCGACTGCCAGGGGTAGCAGCCCCAGGATCTTGAGACGGGACACGGGCCGAGCCTTTGAGAATGAGTTTCCTTTGCGGGGCCAATGGGTAGCTGCGGCGCAACAATCCGGACATTGGACAATTTGTCCAATGTTGCAGTGCGGAATGTTGCGCCAAACAGGGCCGGATTGTCCGGCGCCCCGCCGGGCGGTCGGCTTTGGTTTTCAGGACGTTAAGGGCGCACGCATGGCGACGGCACAGACCCCCGCAATGGCAGACCTCCACTCGGGCGAGCACGGCCACGACCTGGCCAGTCCCGGCGAGATCGCCATCGGCGTCATCATCGGCCGCACCTCGGAATTCTTCGACTTCTTCGTCTACGCGATCGCCTCGGTGATCGTGTTTCCGCGCCTGGTGTTCCCGTTCACGAGCGAACTGACCGGCACCCTCTATTCCTTCATGATTTTCGCGCTGGCCTTCATCGCCCGGCCGATCGGAACCGTCATCTTCATGACGGTCGACCGGGAGTACGGCAAGACGGCCAAGCTGGTCTCGGCGCTGTTCCTGCTCGGCACCGCCACCGTGGCGCTCGCGTTCCTGCCCGGCTATCACGACATCGGCGTTGCGGCGATCTGGCTGCTGGCGCTGGCTCGTATCGCGCAGGGTCTGGCGTGGGGTGGTGCCTGGGACGGCATGGCCTCGCTGCTGGCGCTGAACGCACCGGCCTCCAAGCGCGGCTGGTACGCGATGGTGCCGCAGCTCGGCGCGCCGCTCGGGCTGATCGTGGCGAGTGCGCTGTTCGCCTATTTCGCCGGTAACCTCTCGGCTGACGATTTCTTCGACTGGGGCTGGCGCTATCCGTTCTTCGTGGCCTTCGCCATCAACGTCGTGGCGCTGTTCGCGCGCCTCCGCATGGTGACGACCGAGGAATATGCATCGCTGTTCGAGACCCGCGAACTGCAGCCCTCGCGCATCTCCGACACGGTTGCGCGCGAAGGCCACAACATCATGCTCGGTGCGTTCGCGCCGCTGGCAAGCTTCGCGCTGTTCCACATGGTCACGGTGTTTCCGTTGTCCTGGGTGTTCCTGTTCACTCGCGAAAGCCCGGTGCGCTTCCTGATCATCGAGATCGTCGCCGCCGTGTTCGGCGTCGCCGCGATCGTGGCCTCCGGCGTCATCGCCGACCGGGTCGGCCGCAAATCGCTGCTGATGGGGTCGGCGATCGCGATCGCAATCTACAGCGGCTTCGCCCCGCAGCTGCTCGATGCCGGCGCGTTCGGTGAGACCATCTACATGGTGATCGGCTTCATCCTGCTCGGCCTCTCCTTCGGCCAGTCCTCGGGCGCGATCGCCTCGAACTTCAAGCAGATGTATCGCTACACGGCGTCCGCGCTGACATCGGACATGGCCTGGCTGTTTGGCGCCGGCTTCGCTCCGCTGGTCGCGCTGCTGCTCGCCACCAATCTCGGCGTCATCGCCTCGGGTGCCTATCTGCTCTCCGGCGCGTTCTGGACCCTGCTCGCGCTCTGGCTCAGCGGCCAGCGCGAGGTCGGCGACATGGACGCGGGCGAAACCTCGAACTGACGGGAATAAAACTCGGGCCGGACGATCCTGTTTGCTGCCGCAAACAGGAGATCACATGAACGTCCGGTCGAATTCCGTCCTCCCGCGAAGCACGACAAGCCCGGCTCTCGCTGCGATCGCGATCGCGCTGCTATGCGCAGCCGGCCCCGCCGGCGCGACCGGCAACGTCGCGCGCGGCCAGACGCTCTACAAGGGCTGCGCCGACTGCCACTCGATCGCCGAGAACGGCGTCGGGCCGATGCACAAGGGCGTGGTCGGGCGCAAGGCGGGCAGCGTACCCGGCTACGATTACTCGCCCGATCTGAAGAACTCGGGGATCGTCTGGACCGAGGAAAATCTCGACAAATGGCTGACCGGACCACAGGCCATGGTGCCGGAGACCAAGATGTTTTTCGATGTCCCGGACGCGCAGGATCGTGCCGACATCATCGCGTATTTGAAGGAAAAGGCGCGATAGGGCGGAAGAGCAGGTCTCGTAGAGTGGGCAGAGGCGCGTAAGCGCCGTGCCCACGACCCGTTTCCATTATTTATGGATGGTGGGCACGCTCCGCTTTGCCCACCCTACGGCACCAGTCGTTTCGTCAGTCCGTCACGATCTTCACGCGGTCACGCACCCTCACCTGCGCGGTACGATCGAGGCCGTTCAGCACACGAAATCGTTCGGCGGGATGATCGACGCCGGCCATGCGGTGGGACAGCGATTCCACGGTGTCGCCGGGCTGGACGGTGATGACCTTGATGCGCAGCGGACGCGCAGCCTGGATCTCCTCGAGGGTCAGGCGGCGGAACGAATTGACGGTCTCGCGCGCATTGCGCTCGCTCTCGGTCGACTTCTGCCGCGTGGCGAAGATGAAGCGATAGACGTCGCTGCCGAAGCGCAGCGCATAGACCTTGAACGACCACTGGTCGCCCTTGGCGGCGGCGGACGCGGCCGGAAAACCGTTGATCGTGATGTCCTCGGTGGAGGCCTTCTCGACGCCTTCCATCCAGCCGGAATTGAGGTAGTCGCCGAGCGACTGCTCGGCGGGCACACGCACGACGTCGAAGCGCATCGCCTGCGAGCCGCCCTCGCGCACGCCGATTACCGCCTGCGCGGTGTTGTCGAGCGTGAAATTGTCCGGCGCCTGGAAGGTGAAGCCGAGTTTGGGATGCAGGAAGCGACGGCCGCGGACAAAGCCTTCGCTCGGGTCCTCGCCAAAGACGAGGTTGTCGATCGCGGCGAGATAGCTCTCGCGGTCGCGCTCGCCGCCTTCCGGGGCAACGTATTGCCGCGCGATGGTCTGCGCATTCTGCACACGCTCGGGCGTGGCCGGATGCGACGAGGTGAAATCCTGCGCGCGCGGATCGAGCGAGCTTTTGCCGGCCTTCAGCTCGGCATTGCGCTCCATCGCGGAGAGAAAGCGAGCGGCGCCATACGGGTCGAAATGCGCCTTGGCGGAGATGCCGACGCCGATGCCGTCGGCCTCGAATTCCTGATTGCGCGAGAAGCTCGCCATGGTGAGCTTGGTCTTGGCGAGCGCGAGCGCGGTGAGATCAGGATCGTTGCTCATGTCGGTCACGACACGGGTGACGATCGCGGCCTGGCGGGCCTGGTCCTCGCGCATCGCGGCGTGCTTCGACAGCACATGCGCCATCTCGTGGCTGAGCACGGAGGACAATTCGGAGGTGTCACTGGCCAGCGCGAGCAACCCGCGGGTGACATAGAGTTGGCCGTTCGGCAGCGCGAAGGCGTTCACTGCGCCGGAATTGAGAATGGTGACCTTGTAGCCCTGATCGGGGCGATCGGACGCCGCGACCAGCCGGTCGACGGTCTTGCTGACCAGTGATTCCAGCCTGGGGTCGTCATAGGTGCCGCCGTAGCTCGCCAGGATGCGCTCGTGCTCCTTTTCGGTGGCGGGGGTCTGCGCGACGGCCGGCTTGGGTTTCGGCATCGCCACCGTCGGCGGCGCCGCCGCGGTCTGGAACCGGTTCATGTCCCCGCAACCGGCAAGCGCGGTGCCGAGCACAAGGCAAAGCGCGGCCGGCGCAGCCCGCAGGCGGCGGCCATCACCTCGTCCGTGCCGTTCTAGCACCCCATTCACGTCGTTTAACCCGTGCCCGGCCCTTTAAGGCCTTACCCCAATAGGCTCGCTTGCGCCCAGCAATTCAACCTGTCCCAAGAGACGTACGTCGATACGCGGCCCCACAGTCCCCTCAACCCAGCCTCGGACACGAACACGTCGATTTTCCAGAGACTTAAGGGGAATTCCGGCGCCCTCAAACGCCGGCAGCGCGCGCTTTGAAATAGTCACAGCAAAGCCGTGTGTCCAGTTCCGTCCGAAGTTGAGGTAGGTCGTTGCCCCAGCTTGCCGGACTGACAGGACTTTGCCCTCGACCACCATAAAGCGCCCGATCCCGGCCAAAATATCGTCCGGACTTTCCGCGTTTTTTATGGCCGACGGGTCAGCCCAGTTGCCCTTTTTTTGGCGCCTCGCCTCGGCCTCTGACGACATCAGGGCGGCGGCGCACGCTTTGTCCGCGATCTCCGCCGAAACCAGGGCGTCGCCCTGGGCGAGCAGCATGGCCTGCACCGAGGTGTCGCTTTCGGCGACGAACACCAGCGCGCCCTGGCGGCCATAGCGGTCGGGTGTGTCGTCCGCGCTGCGCAGTGCCACGTCGCGGCCGACGAGCAACGAGGTCAGCGCTTGCCTGGTCGATGCGGTGGGTTCGATTCCGGCGAGGCGAACTTCGCGACCATCGTCGAGGCGGATGCTGCGCGCGTCGACGACGGCGGCAACGCGACCTTCGCCCTGTGCCTCGAATTGGCACGGCGCGGCGAAGGCGGTGCGACCCGCGGCGAGAACAAATACGACGATGAGGTGAAGCCGTTGCGCCACGAGACCCGGAGAGGTTGCGTTACGAACCGATTTTAACTCAAGCGCGGTGTGGCGCGAAAGGGCTTCCTCACACTCCGTCATTGCGAGCGCCGCGAAGCAATCCAGAATCTTTTCGCGGAGACAGTCTGGATTGCTTCGCTGCGATCGCAATGACGTAAATATATTTGTCCGCAACACACCATTCCGCTTTGCGGAAATCGCGGACAGAACATGCGGCCTCTTCGCACCTGCGCTTGCTGGGCTCTTGCGCATGCGGCATGATTGCGGCAACAGCGTTTGCCAAGAGCAATAATCAAGCCGCCATTCAGAGCCAGGCGATCAAGGGAGGTTTTTCGATGAAGCATGTTTTGTCGGGCATTTTTGCTGCCGCGTTGGCTCTCAGCGCGAATGCTGCGCAGGCCCAGGACAAGCCACCCCTGAAGATCGGCGGCATCCTCGACATGTCGAGCCTCTATGCCGACATCACCGGCCCCGGCAGCGAGACCGCAGCCAAGATGGCGGTGGAAGATTTCGGCGGCGAGGTGCTGGGGCGCAAGATCCAGGTGATCGCGGCCGACCATCTCAACAAAGCCGACCTGTCCGCCAACCTCGCCCGCGACATGCTCGACAATCAGGGCGTCGAAATGATCTACGACGTCGCGGCGTCCGCGACCGCACTTGCCGCCGGCGAGATCGCGAAGGCACGCAACAAGATCATCATGTTCAACGGCCCGGGCTCGATCCGTCTCACCAATGAAGCCTGCGGCCCCTACACCATCCACTACGTGTTCGACACCTACGGCCAGGCCAACGTGACCGGCCTTGCGGCCGTGAAGTCGGGCCTCGACACCTGGTTCTTCCTCACCGCCGACTATGCCTTCGGCCAGGACCTGGAGAAAGACACCAGCGCGGTCGTGACGAAGACCGGTGGCAAGGTGCTCGGCGGCGTGCGTCATCCGCTCAACACGTCGGACTTTTCGTCGTTCCTGTTGCAGGCGCAGGCCTCGAAAGCCAAGGTGATCGGGCTCGCCAATGCTGGCGGTGATACCGTCAACGCAATCAAGCAGGCGGCCGAGTTCGGCATCACCAAGGGCGGCCAGAAGGTCTCGCCGCTGCTCGCTTTCGTCTCCGATATCGACTCGATCGGTCTCGAGACCGCGCAGGGCCTGCTGCTGGCTGAAGCCTTCTATTGGGATCTCAACGACGACACCCGCGCGTGGTCGAAGCGCTTCATGGAGCGGACCAAACGGATGCCGACCTCGGCGCAAGCCGGCGTCTATTCCTCCGTCATGCACTATCTGAAGGCGGTGAAGGCGGCCGGCACGACCGATGCGGCTGCGGTCATCAAGGTGATGAAGGACACGCCGATCAACGACTTCTTCGCCAAGAACGGCAAGATCCGTGAGGATGGTCGCATGATCCACGACATGTACCTGTTCGAGGTCAAGAAGCCGTCGGAGTCCAAGGGCCGCTGGGACGACTACAAGCTCGTCGCCACCGTGCCCGGCAGCGAGGCGTTCCAGTCGCTGGAGCAGTCGCGCTGCCCGCTGGTGAAGAAATAAAGATCGTCATTGCGAGCGAAGCGAAGCAATCCAGGAATGTTTCCGCAGAGATAATCTGGATTGCTTCGTCGCTTCGCTCCTCGCAATGACGGCGTGGTTATGGACAAGCAAAACAACAACAAGGGAGACGTCCCATGAACGACATGGTCCTGCAGAAGCTCGAAGGCGGACTGCTCACCATCACCATGAACCGTCCCGAGCGAAAGAACGCGCTCAATCCCGAGATGGTCGCAGGATTGGTCGAGGCGGCGCGGCGCGCGGCCGACGATCCCGAAGTGCGGGCCGTGCTGTTCAAGGGGGCGGGCGGCTCGTTCTGTGTTGGCGGCGACGTCAAGTCGATGGCGGCGGGCCGCGCGCCGCTGCCGTTCGAAGTGAAGATGGCGAACCTCCGCCGCGGCATGGAGGTCTCGCGCATCCTGCATCAGATGCCAAAACCCGTGGTGGCGCAGCTCGATGGTGCGGCGGCCGGTGCCGGCCTTTCGATGGCGCTGTCGTGCGACCTGCGCGTTGCCAGCGAGTCCTGCAAGATCACGACGGCCTTCGCCAAGGTCGGCTTCTCCGGCGATTATGGCGGCACCTATTTTCTCACCCAGCTGCTCGGTAGCGCGCGGGCGCGCGAGCTTTACCTGACCTCGCCGGTGCTGACCGCGAAGGAGGCGCATGCGATCGGCATGGTGACCAGGGTTGTGCCCGACGCCGAGATCGATGCGGCCGCGCATGAACTCGCGTTGTCGCTGGCGCAGGGGCCGTCGATTGCACTCGGCTACATCAAGCGCAACATCAACAATGCCGAACACTTGCCGCTGGAAGATTGCTTCGACGGCGAAGCCATCCATCACACCCGCTGCAGCGATACCGAGGATCACAAGGAGGCCGCGAAGGCTTTCGTCGAGAAGCGCAAGCCGGCCTTCAGGGGCGCATGACGATGGCGCCCTATATGCGGCTGCGGCAGATTTGTCTGGTCGCGCCGCAGCTCGCACCTGTCATCTCCGATATCGCCGAGATCATGGGCCTCGCCGTCTGCTACCGCGACGGCAATGTTGCCAAATACGGCCTGGAGAATGCGCTGCTTCCGGTCGACACGATCATGCTGGAGGTCGTCGCGCCCTTCAAGGGCGGGACCACCGCCGGCCGCTTCATCGAGAAGACCGGCGGCCGCGGTGGCTATATGGCGATCTTCTGCTGCAACGATCCGGACGAGCGCGGCCGCTACGCCAATGCGCTCGGCGTGCGCACCGCCAACGTCATCGACCATGCGCCCTATCACGGGGTGCAGCTCCACCCCCGCGACTGCCGCGCCGCTTTCATCGAGTTCAACCACACCGCAGGCAGTGACGACATTCTTGGCGCGTACCCGCCCGCGGGACCGGATTGGCAAAGCTTCATCCGCAAGGATGTGACGCAGGCGCTGACGGCCGTCGAGATGCAGAGCCCGGACCCGAAGGGATTGGCGACGCATTGGGGCAAGATCATCGGGGTCGCGGCTGATGGCCCTGAGCTGAAGCTGCCCAATGCGACGTTCCGCTTCGTGAAGGGGGCGAGCGAGATCATGAGCGCGCTGGAGTTTCAGGTGGCCGACGTGGCCCAGGTGCTGCACTCCGCCAAGGCGAAGGGGTTGGCGGTAGCCGGAAATGAGTTCCTGCTGGGTGGGGTGACGTTCCGGGTGAGTTGATTGGTTGGTCGTGATCCGTCACCCTGAGGTGCTCGCCTCTTCGGCGAGCCTCGAAGGGCGACGGCCACCGGCGGAGCCGTTCACCCTTCGAGGCTCCGCACGTGCCGCGTTGCGCCACGTGTCTCGCACCTCAGGATGACGGAGCAATATAAGAGCAAGGGTTCAATATGCCGCATCCGCTCGACAGCTTCTTCGCCCCCGCAAGCATCGCGCTGATCGGCGCATCGCGCGACCACGAAAAAATCCCCGGCCGATTGCTCGCGATGCTGCGCAAGAACGAGTATTCGGGAAAGATCTATCCGGTGAACCCGAACTACGCCGAGATCGATGGGCTCGCCTGCCACAAATCGATCGCGGAGATCGGTGCACCGATCGATCTAGCCGTCGTCATCATCCCTGCTCGTGCCGTGTTGCCGGCGCTCGAACAATGCGCGGCTGCCGGCGTCAAGAACGCCGTCATCATCTCGTCCGGCTTCGCCGAGGAGGGCGGCGACAGCGCGGCCATGCAGGACGCGATCGCAGCGCTGGCCAAGCGCACCGGCATGCGGATATCCGGCCCAAACGCCGAGGGCTTTTTCAGCCATGTGCAGCGCGTGGCGGCGACGTTCAGTCCGGCCGTAGACGTCAAGCCAGGTGTGGTGCCGCTGGTCGCCACGACGAAGCGGATTGGCATCGTCGCGCAGAGCGGCGGCATCGGCTTTGCCTATTATCACCGCGCCAAGGCGCTCGGGATCTCGACGAGCTACGTCGTCAGCGCCGGCAATGAATCCGATCTCGGCGCCGGTGAATTCTTGGACTACATGGTGCAGGACACCGCAACCGATGTGATCCTGCTGTTCATCGAGGGCATCCGCGACGTCGACAAATTCCTCGCGGCCGCGCGGCGCGCGGCGGAGTTGAAGAAGCCGGTCATCGTCACCAAAGTCGGCCGCTCCGGTGCGGGCGAGCGGGCGGCAGCCTCGCACACCGCGAGCATGGCCGGCTGGTCGGCGGCCTATGACGCGGTGTTCGCGAAATACGGCTTCATCGTCTCCAATGATCTCGACGAGGCGCTGACGATCGCGGCTTTGCTCGTGAGCAATCCGCTGCCGAAAGGCGATCGCGTCGCCGTGGTTACGACGTCGGGCGGCGCCGGTATCTGGGGCGCAGATGCGGTTGCGCTGCAAGGCTTGCAGGTGCCGGAACTGTCCGTGCCCATTCAAGCGGAGATCGGCAAGCTGATGCCGTCCTACGGCACCGCACGCAACCCGATCGATGTCACCGCGCAGGGCGTGACCTCAGGCGGCCTGCAGAAGAGCGTCGATCTGCTCACGGTGTCCGAAGAAGTCGATGCGATCCTGGTCGTGCTGTCGCTGTCGAGCGACGTGCGCAAGCCCTTCAAGGAGCCGGAGCTGACACCGGTTCTGGCCGTGCAGCACAAGCCCGTGGTGTTCTATTCCTATACGGTACCGTCCGACTTCGCGCGGCGCGAGATGGCGAAGTCGGGCGTTGTGGTCCTGTCTGGCCTCACCCATGTCGGCGTTGCGATGCGGCGGATCGTCGACTACGCGAAGTTCAGCCTGCCGAGGGCCGCCGACGAGGTGCGGCTGCCGGCGCGCGATCTCTCGGCGCACCTGACGTCGCCGGTTTTGTCCGAAGCAGACAGCAAGGCATTGCTCCGAGCCGCCGGCATTACGCTGCCGGATGAGGTGCTGGTCAAAGAGAAGAGCGAGCTGGATGCGGCGGTCGCCCGCGTCGGCCTTCCGCTGGTGATGAAGATCCAGTCGCCCGACATTCCGCACAAGAGCGAAGTCGGCGGCGTGCGCGTCAATATCAGCACCAAGGGTGAAGTGTTTCTGGCGTTCGAGGCGCTGGTCAACAATGCCCGCAAGCATCGGCCGGAGGCGGCCATTCAGGGCGTGCTGGTCGGGCCGATGGCGAAGAGAGGTGTCGAGATTATCGTCGGCACGATGACGGACAAGACGTTTGGCCCGATGATGATGGTGGGCCTCGGCGGGATCACCACCGAGCTGTTTCGCGACGTCGTCTATCGCCCCGCACCGGTGAGTGCTGAGGAAGCCGGCGCGATGCTGGCAAGTCTGAAGGCTGCGCCGCTGCTGAACGGATTTCGTGGAGCGGCAAAGGCGGATGTCGCGGCGCTGGCGCAGCTGATCGCGGATGTCTCAGTGCTTGCCGCGCGGCATGCCGGAGAGATCGCGGAGATCGAGCTCAATCCGGTGCTTGTGCATCCGGAAGGGCAGGGTGTGACGATCGTCGATGCGCTGGTGGTGGGGCGGAAGTAGCGCGTCAAATCCACACTGTCGTCCCGGCTTTCGCCGGGACGACATGGGAGAATGTGGTAACGCCAGAGTGATATGGCGAACGCCGCCGCAGTCACCGTCCCCTGAAATTCGCGACGCGCCGCTCTTCCGTGGCCTTCACGCCTTCCTTGAAGTCCTCGGTCGCGCGCAGGCGGGTTTGTTCGGCGAGCTCGTGGTTGGTCGCGGCCATGACGCGATCGGCGAGGCCGGCGCGCATCGTGGCGCGGGTGGAGAGCAGGCCGAGCGGGGAGCATTCGGCGATCTCGCCGGCGAGCTTCATCGCGGCTGATTTCACCTGGTCCTGTGGCACCAGCTCGTTGGCGAGGCCCCACTTGTACGCTTCCTCGCCGGTGACGCGGCGGCTGGTGTAGAACATCAGCTCGGCGTTGTTCTTGCCGATCAGCTCGGGCAGCGTCGTCGTCAGGCCGAAGCCGGGATGGAAGCCCAGCTTGGTGAAGTTCGCGGAGAAACGCGCTTCGGGGCAGGTGACGCGGAAGTCGGCCGATACGGCAAGCCCGAGGCCGCCGCCGATGGCGGCGCCCTGCACGGCCGCGACGATCGGCTTCTTGGCGCGGAAGATGCGCACGGCCTGGATGTAGAGATGGTTGATGGGGCCGAGATTGTCGGCGGGATCGCCCTTGGCCTTTTTCTCGGCTTCTTGCGCTTCCTGCGCCTGCCGCGCCGGATCGCCGAAATTGGCACCGGCGCAGAACGCCTTGCCTTGCGCCGAGAGAACGGAGGCGCGGATCTCGATGTCGCGATCGAACTCGTCGAGTGCGTCCGCGATCTGGTTGATCAGCGAGATGTCGAAGAAGTTGAGCGGCGGCCTGCGGATCTCGATGGTGCCGACGTGCCCGACTTTCTCGACGCCGATATCTTTGTAGGTGCTCATTCTTGTCTCCAATATCTCAGTAGCGAAGAACCACCTCTCCCATAGGGAGAGGTCGATTTGCGCCAGCAAATCGGGTGAGGGGATCAACTCTATCGTGCGACCCTAACCCCTCACCCGGCGCTACGCGCCGACCTCTCCCCATGGGAGAGGTGAACGGAGCCCGACGCCAGGGTTTCGATCCCATCTAGCGCAGACCAAGTCCGCGGGCGATGATGCCGCGCAGCACTTCGGTGGTGCCGCCCTGGATGGTGAGTTTCGGTGCGGTCTTGATCGCGAAGTCGAGCTGCCGCTCCAGCGTCTCGCGGTTGGTCGCGGTCTCCTCGACGAAGGCCGCAAGATCGCGCACGCGATGCGGGAGCTGCTGCTCCCAGACCGTGCCGATGTCCTTGACGATGGACGCTTCCACCACCGGCTCCTTGCCGGCCTGCAGCATGCCGGCCACCGAGACCGACATGCGGCGCATGGTGTGGAGCTGCGCCACCAGCCGGCCGATGCCTTCGGCGCTGCGCGTATCCGGATTGGGGCCGACCGCGCGGACCAGCTCGGTCAGCACGTAATAGGTCTCGAGAAAACGCTCGGGGCCTGAGCGCTCATAGGCGAGCTCTGACGTCGCCTGCTTCCAGGCGCCGTCGACCTCGCCGAGCACGTGATCCTCGGGCACGAAGAAGTCGGTGAAGACGACCTCGTTGAACTCGTACTGGCCGGTGATCTGGCCGATCGGGTTCACCTTGATGCCCGGTTGCTTCATCTTGACCAGGAACTGCGTCAGGCCGTGACGACGGTTTTCCTTGGTCGGCGGCGAGGTCCGGAAAATCGCGATCATGTAGTCGGCGATGTGGGCCGATGAGGTCCAGATCTTGGTGCCGTTGATGAGATAGCCGCCATCGGTCTTGGTCGCGCGCGTCTTGGCCGCGAACAGGTCGGAGCCGGAGTTCGGCTCGCTCATGCCGATCGCAAAGCAGATCTCGCCGCGGCAGATGCGCGGCAGGATATCCATCTTGATGTGCTCGGGCGCGTATTTGATCAACACGGGCCCGCTCTGGCGATCGGCGACGAAGAACCGCCGCGTCGGTGCGTTGGCGACGCGCATCTCCTCGGTGACCACATAGCGCTCGAGGAAGGAGCGCTCCTGGCCGCCATATTTCTTCGGCCAGGTCATGCCGAGCCAGCCCTTGGCGCCGACCCGGCGGGAAAATTCCGGCGCGTCGGTGTCTTCGCGATTGGGCTTGTGCGGATCGAAGGTGCCGGCAGCGATCTCTTCGGCGAGGAAGGCTCGCACTTCCTTGCGCAGTTGCTCGCACTTCTCGGGCAGGCGGATCGGATCGAAACGAAGAGCAGCGGTCATGTGTTTCGTTCCCTGTTAGCGCGACGCCACGAGTGGCCACAATTCATCGGCGCCTCTGGACGCGACGAGCTTGCCGAGCTCGACGGCCCAGTGGCTTTCGGAGCCGAAATCGTCACGCCAGGCCAGCGCCCGCAGCGAGTAGCGGTGCAGGATGTGCTCGATGGTGAAGCCGATCGCACCGTGGACCTGATGCGCGATGCCGCCGCCCTTTTCCGCGGCTTCCGCGCAGCGAATCTTCGCCGAGGCGGCTTCGAGGTAGACCTCATCATTGAAGGAAGTGGCGTTTGCGATGGCGTCGGCGGCCGAGGTTGCGGCTGCCAGCGCGGCGGCGGATTCGCCCGCGAGGCGTGCGAGATTGTGCTGCACCGCCTGGAATTTCGAGATCTTCTTCTCGAAGGCGACGCGCTCGTTGGAGTAGCGCACGGAGATGTCGAGCATGGATTCCAGCGCACCGGCGATCTGGAGGCTGCGCGCGACGCCGCCCATCAGCATCAGATTGGTCTGGTCAACGCCATCAGGCGCAACCTTGATGGTGACAGGCTGCACCTTGTCGAGCGTTACGGCATCGCTGTGGTCGTAGCCGAGATTGAGCCCGGATTCGATGCGGGCCTTGCCGGCATCGACCAGCGCGATCGAGACGCCGTCCTTGCCATGCGCGAGCACCGCAAAATGCTTGGCCGCCTTGGCAAAGGGCACGCCGCGGGCGCGGCCGGAGAGTGAGCCGTCGGCATCAATCGTGATGCGATCCTTCGGCGAGGCCGGCAGCACCGTCATCTCGCCTTCGGGCGAAGCGATCTTCGCCTGCGCCAACAGCCAGCCCGCGAGCATGGTCTCGGCCAGGGGAACCGCGACGGCGAAGCGACCGGCAGCGTTCAACAAGGCAAAACCATCGGCGAGGCTCGCGCCAGAGCCGCCGAGATCGTCGGGCACCCAGGCCAACGGCAAGCCGGCATCGCTCAGCGCCTGCCACAGCGGCGCCTGCCACGAATTCTTCTTGTCGTTGTTGATGGTCTGCGGATCGGCGAGATCGGCGAAGATCTTCTCCGCGGTCTCGACGACGATATTGTCACTCTCCGCCACAGCGTTCCCCGTGTTTTGCCATTGGCGCATCCTGCCCGAGGGGCGGCGCGCGATCTCTTCTTGCGCCCGATGATCCGAAAAAGCCATGGCCCTGACAAGCGTTGATCGCAGGCCCATCTGCATCGCCGGCATGGGGGCGAGGATCAAAAAATGCTAATTCCGCTTAGCGGAGTTTGCTCGATTTGCAGGGCGCGGCAAACTCGCTAAACAAGGCGCCACATTCAATCACGGGGAAGGAAATCCGGATGGCCAAGGACAGTTTGTGCGCAATCGTGACGGGGTCCGCATCCGGGCTTGGCGCTGCGACCGCAGAAATTCTCGCGCGGAGCGGGGCGCGGCTCGTCATCAACTATTCGTCGAGCAAGACCGAAGCCGAGGCCACGGCGGAGCTCTGCCGCAAGGCGGGCGCTGCCGAAGTGCTGGTCGCGCAGGGCGACGTCTCGAAGGATGACGATTGCCGCAGGATCGTTGCGGCCGCGAGCGGCTGGGGCAAGCTGGACATTCTCGTCAACAATGCCGGCACCACCAAGCATGTTGCCCACGGCAATCTCGACGGGCTCTCGGCGGAAGATTTCCAGCGGCTTTATGCCGTCAACACGATCGGCCCGTTCCAGATGGTGCGCGCTGCGCGCAGCCTGCTCGAGGCCGGTGCAAGCGCGTCGGGGCGCCCATCCGCCGTGGTCAACATCTCCTCCGTCGCCGGCATCAGCGGCGTCGGCTCGTCGATTGCGTATGCTGCGAGCAAGGGCGCGCTGAACACCATGACGCTGTCGCTGTCGCGCGCGCTGGCGCCCTTGATCCGCGTCAACACGGTATGCCCGGGCTATATCGACACGCCCTGGTTCACCAAGGGCCGCGGCGAGGAACAGGCAAAGCAGGTGCGCGACAGCGTGATCGCGAAGGTGCCGCTCAAGGTCGCATCTTCTGCCGAGGACATCGCGCAGCTCGTCTGCTTCCTGGCGATGCCGGCCTCCAGCAACATGACCGGCGAGGTCGTGCGCATGGACGCAGGGATGCATTTAATTACGTGAAGTCGCGCTTCGCTCGCGCGGCAAACATAGCCGTCGTCCCGGCCTAGTGCGCAATTGCGCACGGGGGGGCGGGACCCATAACCACAGGGCGTGGTTATGGCGCGAAGTCGGCAACTACCAATCTTCGCCAAACCAAGTTCGGTGGCTATGGGTCCCGGCCTTCGCCGGGACGACACCGAATTTGTTGATAGGCGAAGCGCAAAGCGGCCGTGACTACCCCTTGATCACGCCGCTCGCGACCAGGCGGTGCCAGATGAACAGCACCACCACCGCGCCGATCGTGGCCATGATGAAGCCCGCGCCTTGGTCCGGGCTGTAATGGCCGATGGCCTGGCCGACGAAGGTCGCCAGAAACGCACCGACGATGCCGAGGATGGTGGTGAGGATGAAGCCGCTCGGGTTGTTCGGTCCCGGTGCCAGAAAACGCGCGATGAGGCCGGCGACGAAGCCGACCACGATGATCCACAACAGGCCGCCCATGCTCATGTCAGTGCTCCCCTTGCCGAATGCGTAGATCCAACTTCGATTAAATTCGTCCCGAGATCTCGTTCTCGGTCGGCAGCCGTCCATCCGGCGTCAGATGATCGACCACCTGCGGCAGATATTGGCTGAGGCCGGAGAGCAGGTCGTCGCGCGACAGGCCGCTCTGGGCCGACAGGCTCTGGATCTGGTCGGCGCCGAGTGCGTTGGCGAGATCGCCGGGGCTGATGGCCTTGTTCTCGCCCTTGCCGACCCAGGTGCTCGCGGTCTCGCCGTGGCCACCCTGCTGGAGCTGGTTGAGGAGATCGCCGAGGCCGCCGCTGAGCACGGAGCCCGCCGCACCACCCGCGAGCAGGCCGCCGAGGCCGCCCTTGAGGACATCACCGAGGCCGCCACCGCCACCAAGCGCGCTACCGAGGCTGCCGCCCGGGCCCGCGTTCACCGGGGGAGGGACAGGTGTCGGCGCCGATTGCGGCGCGGCGCCCGGCTGGCCTGCGGTGATATGCTTGAATGCCTTCCAGGCGAGCAGGCCGAGGATTGCCATCGTCATCGGCGACATGCCGCCGGACGATTGCTCTGAGCTCGGGGTGCTCGGGCCGCGGGGACCGTTCTGCATGCCGTTGAGGACGTCGAGTAGACCCATGGTGCTCTCCTTTGGCGTCTCGTTCGGCGAGCTCTCGCCGCTGACTGCCCCCGGAGCAAAAACATATGGGGCTCTCATGACGGTTACAAGGCGGATGCGTCGTGATGGGCATGCCGCTCTACCTCTGCTATCGAAGGCCGGTCGTTAAGGGGAGCAAGGTCTGGTGGTTACGGATCGACCGATCGTGGTGGCCGGCGCCGGCGCCATCGGCTGTTTTGTCGGAGGCCAGCTGGCGGCTGCCGGCCGTCGGGTCGCACTGCTGGTGCGGCCGCGGGTGAAGACCGAGATCGAGCGGTTTGGCCTGCGGCTGACGGATTTCGACGGCGCCGAGACGAAGCTGGATGCGGGCCGGCTCGCGCTGTCGGAGGATCCTTCCATCTTCCACAGCGCCGGCATCGTGCTGGTCACGGTCAAGAGCGCCGACACGGCCGATGTCGCGGACCAGATCGCGCGGCACGCGCCTCGGGATGCCGTCATCGTGTCGTTGCAGAACGGCGTCGGCAATGTCGCGGTGCTGCAGGAGCGGCTCGGCGGCCGGCGCGCGCTCGCCGGCATGGTGCCTTTCAATGTGGTCGCAATGGGTGAGGGGCGTTTCCACCGTTCGACCTCCGGCGACATCACTGTCGGCGAAGATGCCGACAACACGGCTGCGGCGCTCTCGGTGCCGGGGCTCAATCTGCGCGCCAGCCGCGATATCGCCGGCGTGCAATGGGGCAAGCTGATCATCAATCTGAACAACGCGCTCAGCGCGCTGTCCGACATGCCGCTCGCCGCGCAACTGGCGAACCGCGACTGGCGAAGACTGTTCGCCGACCAGATGGCGGAAGGTCTGACCGCGCTGAAGGCCGCCGGCATCACGCCGGCCTCGGCAACGCCAATCCCGTCGAACTGGACGCCGACCCTGCTGAGATTGCCCGACATGATCTTCAACGCGATCCTGGGGCGGACGATGAAGATCGATCCCGAGGCACGCTCCTCGATGTGGCAGGATTTGAAGCAGGGCCGCAAGACCGAGATCGACTATCTCCAGGGCGCGGTCATTGCGTTGGCGGAGCAGAACAATGTCGATGCGCCGCTGATGCGCCGCATTGTTGCGCTGATCAAGCAGGCGGAGACGGCCGGGAAGGGCCCGCCGGGGCTTTCGCCGCAGCAGATCCGCGGCGCGGCTTGAGCGCGAGGGAGGAGCGGGATGAAGCGTTGTTTGATGATCGGGCTCGCGCTGGCCGCGCTGTGCGGCGCGTCGACGCTGGCCTGCGCCCGGCCACCGACCGTCACGAACTCTCCCGGCTACGATGCGCGCTTGCAGGAGAGCCGCAAGGCGTTGAGCAATTCACAGACGGCTCCGGAACCGGCTACGCCGCCCGTGACGACACCCAAGAAGAGCAAGAAGAAGCTGCCGAACTGAGGCAACAAACTCCACTGTCGCCGCAACTTTATCCCTTCTTCGCCGGCTTGCTCGGCGTCGGGCTGAACAGCTTCTTGATATCGTTCAGGCTCTCCGACAGCCGCGGCCATTCGCAGGAGAACGACCCCTTGGTGCAGGGCGTGCCCTTCTGGCGCAGCGCCTTCGGCCGTTCCACGGGCACCGGCACCCGCTCGACCTCGGTTCGCAGTGCGACCTGCTGAAGCTGCTGCACCTGTTGTTCCTGCTGCTCGCGCTGCTGCCGTGCCGTGGCATGGGCCGCTTCATTGCTGCGGCGCTGATCGGCGAGATAGGCGGTGTAGGATTCGTCGATCTTCTTCTGCTCGTCCGGCGTCGGGTTCGGCCCGGCGATGTCGAAGGTGCGATCCTGCAGGAAGTCGTAATACGTGTAGCCGCCGCCCGCCTTGCGCCGGCCCGCGAACTTGGCGTTGCAGTCTGCGAGCGCCGAGGTCTTCTCGGCCTTGGTCGGGGCTTTTTCGGCAGCGTCGGCGCATTCCTCGAAGTCAACCGGTGCGCGCTTCCACCATTGCGCGTGGGCATGCGACGACGTCAGCAGAAAAACTCCTGCTGCGGCAACGAGAAGCGGCGCCGCACGACGCGATGCAAACACGAACAACATTTTACGAGAGCATTCCCTGCGAAACTCAACCCAACCTGAGTCGGGCCTGATTTTTGCTCCATTATCGACGCCTTGTCACCCGTGGAACCCCGGAAAATCATGGCTGGGTTGCTGACATTTTTTGCTTGACGTGGCGCGGGAGTCACAGCCGCACGGCACTGGATGCGTTTAGAATTTTATCGGTTTGAATCCAAAGGGGAAAGTCGGTCATGAGAGTGCTGGCCTGCATCGCCGCTGTCGCATTGGTTTTGATTTGCGATCGAGCGTTTGCCGCGGACGAGGATGCGCCCAATCGCAAGCCGGTGAAGGTCGTTGCCGATGCGCGGCTCTCGGTCGGCGGCCAGGGCATGCTGCCGCTCTATCTCTCCAGCGACTGGTCGATGCCGCTGCCGGCAATTTCCCGCGCCATCATCGTGCTGCATGGACGCCTGCGCAATGCCGACGACTATTATATGTCGGCTCATACCGCGCAGCTCGCGGCTGGCGGCGATGGCCAGAGCGCGCTGATGATCGTGCCGCAGTTCCTGGCCGAGATCGATATCGAAGCCCACAAGCTGTCCGCGGACACGCTGCGCTGGTCGCTGGAAGGGTGGGAGGGTGGCGATGCCGCACTGGCGCCGAACCCGGTGTCCTCCTTCGAGGCACTCGACGCGATCCTCGCCAAGCTTTCCGACCGGCGTATATTCCCGAATTTGAAGCAGGTCGTGGTGGCCGGTCATTCCGGCGGCGGCCAGGTCGCGCAGCGCTACGCGATTGCCGGCAAGGGCGAGGTGGCTCTGTCGCGCCAGCACATCGACGTGCGCTATGTCGTCGCCAATCCTTCCTCCTATGCCTATTTCAACAGCGAACGGCCTGAGCCGAAGATCGCCGCATCCTGCCCGGGTTACAACAACTGGAAATACGGCATGGACGCGCGTCCGCCCTATCTGGCCGACGCGATGCCGGTTGCGCTCGAGCAGCGCTATGTCGAACGCGAGGTGATCTATCTGCTCGGTACGCTCGATACCAATCCGGAGCATCCTGCGCTCGACAAGAGCTGCATGGCGAAGGCCCAGGGCCCGTATCGCTACGCGCGTGGCCACAACTATGTGGGCGTGATGGCGAAGCGCGACCACGGCACGCCCAATCACAGGGTATGGGACGTCGCCGGCGTCGGCCACGACGGCGACAAGATGCTGACTTCGAAATGCGGCCTCGCGGCGCTGTTCGATATTCCGGGCTGCGGTGCGGAGCGTTGATGCCTTGAAGGTCCGGCCCCGGCTGTTACACTTCGCGCCGTGAGCGTCTCATCCTGAGGCGCCGCCAAGAAGACGAAGTGGAAACGCCTGATGCTACTGCCCCTGTCCGATGTGCCGCGCTGGTATGCGCAACGCAAACCCGAAGGCAGCATCGCCGTCCAGCATGGGCAGGATCGACTGACATGGGACCAGCTCGAGCGCGGTGCCAACCGGCGCGCGCGGGCATTTGCGGCGAAGGGCGTCAAGCCCGGTGATTTCGTCGCGATCGGATTGCCCAACGGCAACGCGTTCTTCGAGACCACGTTTGCCGTGTGGAAATGCGGTGCGACGCCGACCTCGCTGTCGTGGCGGCTGCCGCGCGGTGAAGCCGCAGCCGTGCTCGAGATCCTCCGGCCGGCGCTGGTGGTCGGCGGCGAGGCCGACTGGAATGCGCAAAATCGCCTGCCGGCGGATTTCGTGCCGGAAGGTTTTTCCGACGCGCCGATCGACCCGCCGGTGGCGCGCTACTGGAAGGCCATGACCTCAGGCGGCTCGACCGGCCGCCCCAAGGTGATCCTCGATCACAATCCCGCGGTCGTCGACACGGCCGCACCGCCGCCGCTCAACATGCCTTTCGGCGCCTCGCTGCTGAATCCGGGCCCGCTTTATCACAATGCGCCGTTCATCGTGTCGCATTATGCGCTGTTCTACGGCGGCAAGCTCACCGGCCTCGTCAAGTTCGACGCCGAGGAGACGCTGCGGCAGATCGAACGCGAGCGCGTGCAATGGGTCAATTTCGTTCCGACCATGATGCACCGGATCTGGGCGCTGCCGGAGAACGTTCGCAACGCTTTCGACGTGTCGAGCCTGCAGACCGTCTTCCACATGGCGGCGCCCATGCCGCCCTGGCTCAAGGAGAACTGGATCGCGTGGCTCGGGCCGGAACGGGTCTGGGAGCTCTATGGCGGCACCGAGCGGCAGGGTGCCTGCATCATCTCCGGCACGGAGTGGCTGACGCACAAGGGCTCGGTCGGCAAGATCGGCGAGACGGCGAAGCTCCGCATCATCGGCGAGGACGGCAACGACGTCGCGCTAGGTGAGACCGGCGAGATCTACTTCCTCAACAATGACGGCAAGGATGCCACCTATCACTATCTCGGCGCCGAGCCGAAGCGTCGCGCCGACGGCTGGGAATCGCTCGGCGATATCGGCAGGCTGGATGCCGAAGGCTATCTCTATCTCGGCGACCGCCTCGCCGACATGGTGCTGCGCGGTGGCGCCAACATCTATCCCGCCGAGGTCGAGGCCGCCGTCTCCGAATGTCCCGGCGTCCGCTCCTGCGTCGTGGTGGGCTTGCCGGATCCGGAACTGGGTCAGCGCGTGCACGCCATCATCGAGCCGGAGGCGAATGCCGATGGCCAGGCGATCGCGGACGGCATGGCGGACTTCCTGAAGGACAGGCTCAGCCGCTACAAGCATCCCGAGAGTTTCGAGATCGTCAGCACGCCGCCGCGCGACGATTCCGGAAAGGTTCGCCGCACATTGCTGCGCGACGAGCGCGCGGCGTGGATGAAGGAGGGCCGCGCCTTCCGTATCATGCCGGCGAAGGCGCGAGCGCACGCCGAATAAGACATCACAGAAGGACTGAGCTTTATGACGATCACCATCGCAGCGAACAGCGTGTCGAAGCCGCCGGCCGATATCATCGAGGGCTTTTGGAACGCGCCGACCTCGATCATCTCAGACAATCTCGGCCGGCTGCCGGGCGCGGTCGGGCTCAAACCCTATCATCGCAGCGGCAGGCTGATCGGCGCGGCCTTCACGGTGCGCACCCGGCCCGGCGACAATCTCGCCATTCACCGCGCGCTCGAGCTGGTCGGTCCCGGCGACGTCATCGTGGTCGATGGCGGCGGCGACGAGACCCGGGCGCTCGTCGGCGAGATCATGAAAAACATCGCGCAGTGGCGGAAGGCGGAAGGCTACGTGATCGACGGCGCGATCCGCGATGTCGCGGCCTTCGCCGGCGACGACTTCCCCTGCTTTGCCCGTGCCGTGATCCATCGCGGCCCCTACAAGAATGGCCCCGGTGAGATCAACGTGCCTGTCACGGTCGGCGGCAGCGTGATCTCGCCCGGCGACATCGTGGTCGGCGACGAGGACGGCGTGGTGTCGTTTCCGACCGCGGGTGCGGTGGCGCTGCTGGAGGCGGTACGCGCCCAGATCAAGCGCGAGGACGAGACGCTGAAGGCGATCCGTGAGGGCCGTTATCAGGGGTCTTACGGCAAGTCGTGATCTGCGCGAGATGATTTGCCGACCGTTGCCGCTGTCGGAGGCTATTTCCAAATATTTTCCTCGCCAACGCGCTTTTAGCGGAGATCACTTCAAGTGCTGCGGAGTTACGCATTCGTCCTGCTTGCTGTTTTGATTCTGCTTCTGTTCACCTCCGGAGGACCACCGGAGATTGGGACTCTTGCTTCGGATGGTGCGTCGACGACTTCTTACGGTCGAATGACGGAAGAGACGTACGCAAAAGCAAACGATCTTGCCGTGGATGCAGTTGGAAAGCGGTTTGCGGCAAGTGGAATCTTGCGATGCCCTGGCGGAGCCAGCAGTGCTCAAGTCACTGGCGCGCGCGACGTGATCACGACGGTTGCTCACGCATTCCGGGACGTTTGCAAGCCCCACACGCCGCCTGAAAAATGTAGATTCGAATACTATTTGGGAGCGGAGAAGCGCACCATTCCTTTGTCGGCGGCCGTATGGATGGGATCCTGCATCGACAGTGCGCCAAAACAGGGCAGCGCCGATTGGGCCGTCGCAAAGCTCGCATTTCCTGCCGACGTGACGCCCTACGAAATTTATGAGCAGCCCGAAACTCTGGTGGAGCGAGAGCGTGTTCTGGCGGTCGTGGGCTATGATATCGAAGCCACCGGTAAGATGGACAAAGCCGGGCCGTTCAACAAGACGATACAAGAGTGCCAAATCCGCGACGCGAGGGATTGGCGGACTTTTGAAACAAACTGCGAGTTCGAATTCGGAGCATCAGGCAGCGCCCTGTTTCGCCAGTGGGGCCGCCGAATGACGATGGTCGGCATCGTCTTCGGAGACTATCATGATAAGGATTATTGTCCGCTTGGCCGCTGCGAGTTCCGGAGCCGCAAATGGTCGAGCTTGTTCGTTACCCTGAGGGGCGAGTTCAAGGACCAGCTCTTGGCCACTGTGCGTCAGTCTGCAGCTAAATAGAGATAAAGGGATAGCGCCGTGAGCCAGAAGGACGAATTCCACAATCTCGACAATGCCGCCGATGGGCTGTTTCGCGAGCTGGCGGCAGGGGTGACCACGCGCATCTTCTCCGGCGAGCAAGCGATGTTGTCGGTGGTGACGCTGGCGCCGCATGCGCAAGGCAAGCTGCATCATCATGCCGAGGAGCAATGGGGCGTGCTGCTCGAAGGCTCTGCGATCCGTGTCCAGGGCGGCGAGGAGATTGCCGTTGAGAAGGGCGACTTCTGGCGCACACCCGGCAATGTGCCGCACACCATGCGCGCCGGCCCTGACGGCGCCCGCGTGCTCGATATTTTCAGTCCACCACGGCCCGAATACAAAAAGGCGGGGTCGGGTTTCGGGACGACCTGAAGTGTGTACGGATTCGGCCAAGCGAAGGGCTTCCGATCCGGCCCCCGCTTTGATATGTACAGCTCCAGGCAACCCGCCTGACCGGTGGGTTCCGCGGTCCCGTAGCTCAGCCGGATAGAGCGGCGGTTTCCTAAACCGTAGGTCGCATGTTCGAGTCATGCCGGGATCGCCATTCTCCTACTCCTCTTAGATCACTTCAAGCCGAGATCCGCGCAAAGCGTTTGCGAAATTCGGCGGGCGTCACGCCGACATGGCGGGCGAAGGCGCGGCGCAGCGTATCCGCGTCGGCAAAGCCGCAGTGCTTGGCCACTTGCTTGGGGGCTTCGTTTCCAAGCTCCAGCAGGCGCCTCGCAGCATTCACACGGGCTTCCTCCACCCAGGTTGCGGGCGTGATTCCGACTTCGGCGCGGAACAGCCGCGCAAAGTGACGCGGGCTGATGTCCATGCGCGCCGCGAGGCTCGCGACGCTGTGATCCAGTCCGGGATTGGCGGCGACCCAGCGCTGCAGCTCCTGCAGCGCGGCGCGGCCGGCGGGGACGGTCTCGCCCTTGCGGGTGAACTGCATTTGTCCACCCGGGCGTTTAAAGAACATGACGAGCTGGCTCGCGACTTTCATCGCGATCTCGCGCCCGAGATCCTCCTCCACGAGCGCGAGAGCGAGATCGAGCCCGGCGGTCACGCCGGCAGCCGTGCGGAGCTTGCCGTCGGTGACGTAGATCGCGTCCTTGTCCACGCTGACTGACGGGAATTTTTCGGCGAGCCGGTCTGCGACCGCCCAATGCGTCGTGACCCGTCGGCCGTCGAGAAGCCCCGCCGCGGCAAGGAAGAAAGCGCCCGAGCATACCGACCCGAAGCGCCGGGTCTTGGAAGCGCGTCGGCGCAGCCAATCGATCACGACGCCGTCCGCCGGCACGTCGGCGGCGTTTGGGCATCCCGCGATCAACAAGGTGTCGATGCTGTCCTGGAAACCGCGATCGATGACGCGGTCGGGCATCAGCCGCACGCCTGACGAGCTGCGGATCGGACCCGGCTCTGCTCCCGCCACCATCAGCGCATAGGCCTCGTGCCCGGCCTGAAAGTTCGCCTCGGCGAAAACGTCGAGAGGCCCGGCAACGTCGAGAAGCTGCACCCCGGGCAGCGCAATGATCACGACAGTTCTCGATTTCAGCTTCGCGCTCATGTCCGGCTCGGTCGGTATTTGTCTGTTTTAGACGTGTTACGTCATTTGAGGACAAGCTAGCTCCGATCTAGCTTGCGGTCGAGCTGGGATTTTCAGGAGACCGTCATGCAAGAGATCACCGAAGCCGCCGCCATCCCCGACAGCAAGCTGGCGCGCGCCATCACCGAGTACATCCGCGACACCGAGACGGATCTGCTCTTCAACCATTCCAGCCGCGTCTATCATTTCGGCGCGCTGGCCGGCATCCGCCGCGGGCTGAAGTTCGACCGCGAGCTGCTCTATGCCGGCGCCATGTTTCACGACATCGGGTTGATGCCGGGCCATGGCAGCAAGCACGAGCGGTTCGAGGTCGACGGCGCGCACGCCGCGCGCGATTTCCTGCGCAGCCACGGCATCTCCGAACACGATGCCTACACGGTCTGGACCGCGATCGCGCTGCACACCACGCCGGGCGTGCCGCAGCACATGCATCCCGTCGTCGCGCTGGTGACGGCGGGCGTCGAGATGGACGTGCTCGGACTGACCTACAAGGAATACTCCGACGCCGAGCGCGAGACAGTGGTGAGAGCGTTTCCGCGCACGCCGCACTTCAAGGAAGACATCATCCAGGCATTCTACGACGGCATCAAGCACAAGCCGGACACGACGTTCGGCAACGTCAAGGCCGACGTCATCGCCGACAAGGAGCCGCATTTCCACCGCGGCAATTTCTGCAGCGTCATCCGCGGTTCGCACTGGCACGGCTGAGTCAGTTGCGCCGCCGGCGGTTCTCGCGGTTTTGCCGCGCGTCAAGGCTCCAATAAAAAAAGATCGGCACGGCTTTGCGCGCCATCGTGCTTGCGAAGCGAGAGCCGTATTCACATCTCCGCTCCCGCAATTCTGGGGTGTGGCCTTGGTTAACACGGCCGCCCAGTTGCGAATTGTGGAGATGAACTATGAACGTCAATGGTTTTGATGGCGCCTGGCTGATGCAGCCGGCGCTTTGGGCCGCGGCAGCGATCGCGCTCGTGATCCTGCTGCGGATTGCCAATATCTTTCGTTATATTCCGAATAATCAGGTCGGCATCGTCGAGAAGCTGTGGTCGACGACCGGGTCGATCGACGAAGGCTTCATCGCGTTGAACGGCGAGGCCGGTTACGAGCCTGAAGTGCTGCGCGGCGGCCTGCACGTGTTCTTTCCGTTCATGTACCGGATCCACAAATCGGATCTCGTCACGGTCGGACAGGGCAAGATCGCCTATGTGTTCGCGCGCGACGGCGCGCCGCTTCAGCCATCGCAGGTGCTCGGCGCCAACGACACCGAGGACAGGTCGGATTTCCAGGACGTGCGGCGCTTCCTGCTCGGCGGTGGCCAGAAGGGGCCGCAGCGCAAGATCCTGCGCGAAGGCACCTATGCGATCAACACGACGCAGTTCGCGATCATCACCGATGAACGCGTCTACGGTCATGCCCTCAGCGGGCAGGAGCGTAGCGTGCTCGACGCCATGCAGCTCACCATCGCCGAGCGCTGGGGCTTCGCGCCCGTCGTGCTCGCGGCCGATCATGATCTGGTCGGCGTGGTCACCGTGCATGACGGCCCGTCGCTGCCGTCGGGCGAGATCATCGCGCCCGAGGTCGGCACGGACTTGCGCGACGACGAGATCTTTCACAACAATTTCCAGGAGCCCGAGAAGTTCTTGGCGGCCGGCGGCTACCGTGGCCGGCAGCTCCAGGTCATCGTCGAGGGCACCTGGTACATCAACCGCCTGTTCGCGACCGTCGAGGCCGTGCCGAAAACGGTGATCCCGGTCGGCAATGTCGGCGTCGTCATCTTCTACACCGGCCCGCATAGCGACGACGTGTCGGGCGAGCAATATCGCCATGGCGAACTGGTCGTGAACGGCGGGCGCGGTGTCTGGAAGGACCCTTTGCTGCCCGGCAAATACGCGTTCAACACCTATGCCGGCAAGATCGAGATCATCCCGACCGTCAACTTCATCCTGAAATGGGTGCGCGGCGAGGTCGGTGCGATGAAGCTGGACGAGAACCTGTCGGAGATCTCGCTGATCACCCGCGATGCGTTCGAGCCGACGCTGCCGCTCTCGGTGGTGATGCATATCGACTACAAGAAGGCGCCGATGATCATCCAGCGCTTCGGCGACGTGAAGAAGCTCGTCGAGCAGACGCTCGATCCGATGGTCAGCGCGTTCTTCAAGAACATCGCGCAGAAGATGACCTTGATCGAGCTGCTGCAGAACAGGGCGCAAATTCAGGAGGAATCGGCGGCGCAGATGAAGGCGAAGTTCGAGAGCTATTCGCTCGACCTCCAGGAAGTCCTGATCGGCACGCCGCGTGCCGCTGCCGGCGACCACACCATCGAGAACATCCTGATCCAGCTCCGCTCGCGCCAGATCGCGCGCGAGCAGATCGAGACCTACCAGGAGCAGGAGAAGGCCGCCGTTCAGGAGCGCGCGCTCAACGAAGCGAAGGCAACCGCGGCGGCGCAGACCGCGCTGACGCAGTCGCTGATCCAGATCAAGGTGAACGAGAACGAGGGCGCTGCCGCGTTCGCCCGCGCGCAAAAGGACGCGGAGACCCGAAAGGTGACCGCCGCCGCGGTCGGCGAGCAGTCACGGCTCGAGGGCCAGGGCGAGGCCGATCGCGTGCTTGCGGTCGGTACGGCCAACGCTCAGTCGACAAAGCTCTCGGTCGACGCTTACGGCGGGCCGGAGTTCAGGCTCGCCGAGCAGAACTTTGCGAAGTTCGCGGAAGCCCTGACCAAGATCAACCAGCCCCTGGTGCCGCAATTCCTGATGTCCGGCGCGCAAGGCCAGGAGAGCAACAATGCGGGCCTGATCCCGACCGCGATGCTGAGCTCGATGTTCGGCCGCATGATGCCCGATGCGCTGGAGCGGCTGAAGGAAGAGGCGCCGCGCGCGGAGCGCAGGCCGAACGGGCATTGAGCGCTGTTGATTTGCTTGAACGGCGTGAAAATTGCTAACAGAAGCGACCGGGCTGGAAGCGCGCCTTCCAGCCCGGTCCATGCTTGCCCAAGTTGCTTGCCCACATTCGGAGACAATGATGCCTTTCGATTTGATCCTGCGCGGCGGACGGGTCGTTGACCCCTCGCAGAAGCTCGATGCGGTGACCGATGTCGCCTTTTCCGGTGGCAAGGTCGCTGCCGTCGGCAGCGGGCTCAAGGCGGATCCGGGCACAGACGTGCGCGACGTCTCGCAGTTCATCGTGACGCCGGGCCTGATCGATCTCCACACCCACGTCTATTGGGGCGGCACCTCGCTCGGCATCGATGCCGAGGAATTCTGCCGCGCCTCCGGCGTCACCACCTCGGTCGACACCGGCAGCGCCGGCCCCGGCAATTTCGCCGGCTTCCGCAAGCATGTGATCGAGCCGAGCCAGGTCCGCATCCTCGCATACCTGCACGTCTCCCATGCCGGCATTTTCGGCTTCTCGCACCGGATCATGGTCGGCGAGAGCGAGGAATTGCGGTTGATGAATCCGATCGAGGCGGCGAAGGTGGCGGACGCCAACCGCGATGTCATCGTCGGCATCAAGGTGCGCGTCGGGCTGCACTCCTCGGGCACCTCGGGCGCCGTGCCGCTCGATATCGCGCTCCAGGTTGCCGACGAGGTCGGCATGCCCTTGATGGCACATATCGACCATCCGCCGCCGACCTATGAAGAGGTGCTGGCGCGCCTGCGTCCCGGCGACGTGCTGACCCATGCGTTCCGTCCGTTCCCGAATTCGCCGGCGACCGCGCAGGGCACCGTGAAAAAGGCGGTGCTGGATGCGCGCGAGCGCGGCGTGCTGTTCGATATCGGCCACGGCAAGGGCTCGTTCGCGTTCAAGACCGCGCGCGCCATGCTCGCCAACGGCTTCTACCCGGACACGATCTCCTCCGACATCCATCAGCTCTGCATCGACGGGCCGGCCTTCGACCAGGTGACGACCATGTCGAAATTCCTCTGCATGGGTATGTCGCTGTCGGACGTGATTGCGGCCTCGACCGAGAACGCCGCGATGGCGTTGCGACGGCCCGAGCTCGGCAGCCTCAAGCCGGGCAGCGTCGGCGACGCCACGCTGATCTCGGTGAAGCAGGGCCAGTTCGACTATGAGGACGTCGTCGGCGAGCACCTCATCGGCGACAAGAAGATCGTCTCCGAAGGCGTCGTTATCGGCGGCCGCTGGTGGCATCCGAATTAGGCGGAGCACAAGACGTCGCGGAGTTTCGCCTCTCCCCGCCTGCGGGGAGAGGTCGGAATTTGCGAGAGCAAATTCCGGGTGAGGGGGACTCTCCGCGAGTCTAACTCTCACCGTGTTTGCGGAAGCAGCCCCTCACCCCAACCCTCTCCCCGTAAGAACGGGGAGAGGGAGAACAGCCTACTCGTTCTTGTCAACATTCCAGAACATCGGCGTCGCCGGGCCGTCGATGACGCCGGTGAGCGATTTGCGCCATGCGCTCGGCGCCTGGAACTGGCCGAGCGGGACGTAGATCACCTGATCGTAGGCCTCCTTCTGCACGGCGAAGGCGATCTTCTTCCGATCTTCCGGTGAGGCGGCGCGGGCAAAGGCGTCGCGCAGCTCTTCGAGCTTGGGGTCCTCGGACCAGCCGAACCAGCCGCCCTCCTTGCCCTTGCCGACCATCGCGCCATTGACGAGCGGGTTCATCGAATCGGCGGCGCCCTGGTATGTGAAGAACATGTTCCAGCCGCCTTCCTTCGGCGACTTCTGGTTGGCGCGGCGGGTGACCACGGTCTGCCAGTCCATCGCCTGAAGGTCGACCTTGAAGCCGGCCTCGCGCAGGAGCTGCGCGACCACGATCGGCTGCGCTTTCAGCAGGATCTGGTCGCCTGGCGCCAGGATCACCACGGGCGTGCCGTCATAGCCGGATTCGGCCAGGGCCTTCTTGGCGTCCGCCATGCCGTTGCCCTTGATCAGGGTCTCGCCGCCGGCGTCGCTGGCCAGCGGCGTATCGCAGATGAAGAATGCGCCGCAGAGCTTGTAGTATTTGGGATTGCCGATCTGGGCGTCGAGCACGTCCTTCTGGTTGATCGCGAGCAGCGCGGCGCGGCGAATCTTCACATTATCGAACGGCGGATGCAGGAAGTTCATCCGGCCGAACGATTGGAAGCCGAACTTGTTCAGGATGGTCACGTTGACATCCGGATTGGATTCGAGCGCGGGCAGCATGTCGAAGGGCGGCGTTTCGACGAAATCGACATCACCCGATTGCAGCGCGTTGAGCGCGGTCTGCGCGTCCGGCATCGTGATCCATTCGACCCGGTCGACTTTCACCACTTTGCCGCCCGATGTCCATTCGGCCGGCTCCTTGCGCGGCACATAGTCGGTGTTCTTCTCGTAGACGGCTTTCACGCCGGGCTGGAATTCGCCCGCGACGAATTTGAACGGGCCGGAGCCGATCTGCTCGGGAATCTGCTTGGTGATCGGGGTCTCCGCAAGCCGCTTGGGCATCATGAAGGCGCAGATCGACGATGGCTTGGCGATCGTCTCCAGCACCAGGCCATAGGGCTCCTTCAGCTTGAGGACGATCGTCCTGGTGTCTGCGGCCTCGATGCCGGCCGTGAAGTCCATCAGCTTGCGCGCCATGCCGTCGACGCTCGTGCCCCAGCGCTTCAGCGAGGCGACGCAATCCTCCGCCGTCACCGGCGCGCCGTCATGCCACTTCAGGCCGTCGCGCAGGGTGAAGGTGTAGGTCAGCCCGTCCGTGGACACCGTCCAGTCGGCCATCTGCGGCCGCACCTTGAAGGTGGAATCGATGCCGAGCAGCGTATCGTAGACCATGTAGCCATGGTCGCGGGTGATGATGGCCGTCGTGAAGCCGGGGTCGGTGACGCGAAGGTCCGATTGCATCACTGCAGTCAGGATCTTCTTTCCGGTCGCAGCCGATGCAGCCGACGTCCAGGCAGCGGTAAGTGCCGATGGTGTAACAGCCGCAAGCTGAAGCAGTTTCCGTCGCGAGACGTGAACCATTCGCAATTCTCCCGATGCAAGCAGACCAGACGGCGGCTGCCGATGGCGGGCAGCGTATGGTTTGCCGCCCTGCCTTGCAATGAGGGGTGTCCCGCAAATCCGACTTCGTTTGCGGTCGAGCAGGGGCCATCGGAACCGGTGGCGCGACGGCAAGCTGGCTCGGTCTAGGCTTGCTCGCGATAGAATTGCAGCAGGCGCGCGCCCGCGGGCGAGAGCCACTCGGGCGCTCCTGCGATGTATCCCTCGACATGGCCGCTCGTCCCGACCAGATAGGTGATGGGCATGCCGACGATCGAGAACATCTCGGTCGATGCTTGCGCCGCTGCGCCGTAGGCATCGACATAGCAGGCGAGGTTTTGCACGGCGAGGCTGCCGAGAAAGGCGCGGATCTTGCGAAAATCCCTGGTGTCGGTGCAGATCGCGACGATGTCGAGCCGATCGGGCCGCGATCCCGCAAGGCGCGCCAACGTCGGCAGATCGAGCCGGCAGGCTGCGCACCAGGTCGCCCAGAAGTTGACCAGGGTGATGCGGCCCGGCTTCGCAGTCACCACGGCATCCCGGCCGTTCGGATCCTGAAGCCTGAGCTGCGGCATCGCCGCTCGTGGCCGCACGACCGTGAACTGGCTGCGGCCGGCCTCGAACACCGGTGGCCAGCTGTCCTGCGCACGGATCGCGGGCGCGGAAGCGAAAAGCGCCGGCGCGGCGATCAGGAGCGATCGCCGGGATAACGCACGAGGTCTTTCACGCATGGATATAGGCAAAACCCTTGAGTTGCAGATCGACGACGCGTCCGATGCCGAAGGGGACGAGGCTCGCACCCGGTATCAGCGGAATCGAGACCTGCTCCTTGGCTTCCGCGATCGCCTTTGACGATGCGCACATGCTGTAGGTGAGGTTGGGCAGCGACTGCCGCAGCGTCGCCAGTGGCTCGACCAGTGGCGTCTTGTCGGTCCGGAAGACGTCGATACCCTTGCCGTTGGCGACGACCTCGATCAGCAACCGCGCGCCCTTGTCGGCAAAGTGCTTTGCCAAATTGGCCGAGTAGCTGATCGCGTGTCCCATCACGTAAGGTTCGTTGCTGTCGATCAGGATCACGACGCCGTCCGCGAGGCGGGCCTCCCTGGCCGCGGCTGGGCCGCCGGCCGTGAGGATCGATGCGCCGGCGAGCAGGCCCCTGCGGGACCATCCGTTGCCAGAGATCATGACCGCGGTATTTCCGCGGGTCAGAACTGGCGCGGCGCGATCGGCGCCTTGCTGTTGCGTCCCCACAGCACGAACAGGCTGAGAGCCAGCAGGACCACGTTCAGAGGCGTGACCTCGGCCTCGCCGCGCGAAATGTGGAAGACCAGAGCAAACACCTGCAAGACGGAGCAGCCGAGCGCGGCGAGCACCGTCAGTCGCGGCAGGATCCGCGTCAGGGCGGGCAGGATGATGCCGATCCCGCCGGCGAGATCGATCAGCGCGATGGAGCGAACGAAGGTTTCGGAATACTGGCCGGCCCAGGGCATCATCGCGGCCAACTGCGGAATGGGCGTGGTCAGCTTGACCAGCCCCGCCCCGATGAAGGCGAAGGCGATGAGGATCTGCGCGGCCCAGAGGCCGATGCGAAGGGCGCGGCCGGAGGTGGGGGTTTCAAGAGCGGTGGTGGACATGGTGGTTCTCCAAAATGAGCGGGTTGCCACCATTTGATGGTTTCCATTCATTTGATCATTATATGTTCCGGCAGTGATTCATTTCCTGGATGTTGATGATCTCATGGATTCGCTGGTCAGCATGAGGGTGTTTTGCCTGGTTGCGGAGCTGAAGAGCTTTGCGGCCGCCGCCGAACGCCTGCGCATATCGCCCGCCATGGCGAGCAAGCACGTAATGCAGCTCGAGAAGCGGCTGGGCACGCGGCTGCTCAACCGGACCAGCCGGCGGGTCAGCCTGAGCGAGAGCGGCACGCTCTATTTCGAGCAGGCCCGGCAGATGCTGGACTCGCTCGACGAGGTCGAAGCCGCCGTCAGCAAGGCGACCGTCGTTCCCCGCGGCACGCTGCGGCTGACCGCGCCGGTGTGGATGGCAAACACGATGTTCACGCGCATCCTCGCCGACTATCAGGCGCGCTACCCGGAAGTGTGCCTGGACGTCGATCTCAGCGGGCGGCTGGTCAATCTGGTCGAGGAGGGATTTGATCTCGCGCTGCGCGCGACCGGTGCGCCGGACGAGTCGCTGATCGCGCGTCCGATCACCAACGTGCCGTTCTACATGGTTGCGGCGCCCGCCTACCTCAAACGCGCCGGGCGCCCAACCAAGCTGGCCGATATCGCCGGCCAGGCGCTATTGCATTATGCACTTTATCCCGGCGAGAGCTTCTCTTTCGCCGGCGAGCACGGCACGGAGACCATCAAGCTCAATCCGGTGCTGCGCAGCGGCAATGAAACGCTGCTGCACATGGCCGCGCTGGAAGGCATGGGTCTCGCGTTCCTGCCGAAATGGCTGGTCACCGACGACATCGCCACCGGGCGTCTCGAACACGTCATGCCCGAGCACATCATCTTCGTCGGAAAGCTGTTCGCGGTCTATCCGAGCCGCAAATACCTTTCCGCGAAGGTGAGGACCTTCATCGACTTCGTCGCCGCCGACAAGCGGATGAGATAGCGTGCGCGCTAGTCGCGCCCCGCTTCCATGATCGCCCGGGCGAGGCGTGCCGGATCGGAGAAGCACAGCTCGTGGCTTCCCGGCACCTGCACCAGGCGGAACAGGCCGAGCTTCTCCGACAGCCGCGGATGCCAGCCATAGCTGTGCGGCAGCGCGGTGTCCTCGGTGCAGTTGATGTAGGACTTTGCCAGTTGCATCTCGGCCGGGTTGGCCTTGAGCGTGATCTTGTCGCTGAAGGTCGCCAGCGGATGCGGATTGAGCACGTCATAGGCGCGCTGCGCCGTCTCGGCATCCGCATCGTTGATGAAGGCCTCGCGCCAGATCGGGAAAGGCAGCACCACCGAACCGTCGCCACGCTCGGCCGCGATCATGTCGAACAGCCCGACATAGTGCGGCGGCACCATGTCGTTGAGGCATTCGCCGTTGTTGGGAACGAAGGCGTTCCAATAGACCAACCGGCGAATCCGCTCCGGTGCGAGGTCGGCGACGCCGGTGATGATCATGCCGCCATAGGAATGG
Source organism: Bradyrhizobium sp. CCGUVB4N (assembly GCF_024199945.1). Classification (GTDB taxonomy): domain Bacteria; phylum Pseudomonadota; class Alphaproteobacteria; order Rhizobiales; family Xanthobacteraceae; genus Bradyrhizobium. The sequence continues at coordinate 731,047 of NZ_JANADP010000001.1, forward strand.
CCGAGCAGAATGACGTCTTTCAGATTGTTCTCGGCAAGATAGTCGGCGATCGACTGGATCGCCTCCTTCAACCCCGTCGTCTTGGCGTCGCCCGGGCGGTTGCCCTTGATCGTCGGGAGGTAGACCTGATGGCCGGCGGCGCGGATCGGGGCCGCGACGGGCTCGAACTCGGCACCGGTGTGCCAGGCGCCGTGGACGAGAACGTAGGTCGACATGTTGTGGCTTCTCCGCAGGATGTGGTTAGATCGGCATGGATGGGGTCCTTTGCGGCGCTCGCGAGGCGCGGCGGACAATTCTTGTTGTGCGAAGTGTGAACCGGCTGGCCGTTTTCCGCTTGGCTGGAAGTGAACCGGATTGGTCTCGGAGTGAACCGATGCAGCAGGTCAATTCCACAAGCCGGCCGCGGTACGTCGTCTGGAACACCGCCGAGACCCGGCCGGACGAGCAGTTTTCTTATTACCGCGAGGCGATCTGCCAGGCCTTCATGAACCTGACGCCGGAATCGGCGACGACATCACGCTTCCCGGCCAAGGTGGAGACGATCGCCCTGGGTGCCGGAGCAATCAACCGGGTGGTGTTTCCCGAGCACACCGTGAATCGCTCACGTGCCGACATCGCGGCGTCGCGAGAGAGCTGCTTCTATCTCAACTTCAAGCTCGCCGGGCGATGCCGCATGCTTCAGGATGGCCGCGAGGTCAGCCTGTCGCGTGGCCAGGTCGGTATCATTGATAGCGACCGCGAGGTGACGTTGTTGCACGATCGCGGTCCGACGCTGGAGGTCGCTTCGTTCTGGGTGCCGTCGCGTGCCTTGCGCGACCGGCTGCCGCCCTCGTTCGATTTCAGGGCCGAGCGCGTGTCCGACGATCCGCATGTCGGCCATCTCATCGTCGAGACCGCGCGTTCGCTGAATGCCGGCGCATTGCGGATGGCGGAGGAGGACAGCGTTCGGCTGTTCGACGTGCTGCTCGATCTCGTTGCGCTCAGCCTGTCGCGCCGCTCGCGGGCGCAGACGGCGGAAGCCGCAAGCTTCGCGGATGCCACCGTATTGGCGCTGCGCCGCGCCATTCACGAGCGGTTGCGCGAGCCGGGGTTGACGGTCGCGGCGGTCGCGGGCGCGGTCGGCATCAGCGAGCGCTATGTCCACAAGCTGTTCGAGCGCTCCGGCACGACGTTTTCGGACTATGTGATGGATCGCCGCCTCGTGGGCGCGGCGGCGGACCTGAAGGATTCGGCGCTGGGCGGCCGCGCGATCGGCGCCATTGCGTTCGACTGGGGCTTTTCGGACCTCTCCCATTTCACGCGGCGCTTCAAGCAGCGTTTTGGTTGCCGCCCGGGTGACTGGCGGGCGCGGTAGCACCGGGGCGAGGTAAGCTCTACAGCGACCTGATTATAAGGATCTCGCGATCAGCAGCTTCATGATCTCGTTGGTGCCGCCATAGATCTTCTGGATGCGGGAATCGATGAAGATGCGCGAGATCGGATATTCCTGCATATAGCCGTAGCCCCCGAACAGCTGGAGGCACTCGTCGGCGGTCTGGACCTGCTTGTCCGAGCACCAGTATTTCGCCATCGACGCGGTGACGGTGTCGAGGTCGCCTGCGACCAGGCGCTCGATGCACCAGTCGACGAAGACGCGCGCGATCATCGCCTCCGTCTTGCGCTCGGCGAGCGTGAAGGCGGTGTTCTGGAAATCCATCAGCGGCTTGCCGAATGCTTTCCGTTCCTTGGTGTAGTCGACGGTGAGCTTGACCGCGCGCTCCATCGCGGCGACGGCGCCGACCGCGAGCGCGAGGCGCTCCTGCGGCAATTGCTGCATCAGCTGGACAAAGCCCTGGCCCTCCTCTTTGCCGAGCAGGTTTTCCGGCGGCACCGTGACGTTGTCGAAGAACAGCTCCGACGTGTCGGAGGCGTGCAGGCCGATCTTGTCGAGGTTGCGCCCGCGCTTGTAGCCGTCGGCGCCCGCGGTCTCGACCACGAGCAGCGAGATGCCCTTGGCGCCGGCCTCGCCGGTGCGCGCGACCACGATGACGAGGTCGGCGGCCTGGCCGTTGGTAATGAAAGTCTTCTGGCCGTTGATGACGTAGGAATTGCCCTGCTTCTTCGCCGTTGTCTTGACGGCTTGAAGGTCCGAGCCGGTGCCGGGCTCGGTCATGGCGACGGCGCCGACCATTTCGCCCGAGGCCATCTTCGGCAGCCAGCGCTTCTTCTGCTCCTCCGAGCCGTAGTTCAGAATGTAATGTGCGACGATGGCGCTGTGCACGGAGACGCCGGTGGTCAGTTCCGGCACCGTGCTTTCGAGGTCGTCCAGCACGGCGGCGTCATAGGCGAAGGTCGCGCCCAGGCCGCCATATTCCTCCGGGACGCTCGCCAGCAATGCGCCCATCTCGCCGAGCCCGCGCCAGGCGAAGCGGTCGACCATCTTCTGCTCGCGCCATTTCTCGGCATGCGGCGCCAGATCCTTGGCGAGATATTTCCGGAACTGGTCGCGGAAGACGTCGAGCTCTTCGGTCATCCAGGAGGAGCGGTAGGACATGATTACCTCGGTTGATGCGGCTTGCCGGCTTGGTAGGCCAGTCCGATGCGGTAATTATTGTGTTTTCAGGCTGCGCCGGTGACGCTACCAAGGCGGCCGGAAACGTGTCTGTCGGGATGGTTGATTGTGACTGTCAAAACGCAAGCCGTCAAAATCAAAGAGCTCAAGTTCGACATCGAGCGCATCGGCAAGATCTCCGCGATCCTGATGCGGCCAGACAATGCGCGCGCGTGCTACGTGCTGGCGCACGGCGCCGGTACCGACATGCGGCATGCGTCGATGGACAAGATTGCAGTTGGCCTCGCAGACAGAGGCATTGCGACGTTCCGCTTCAATTTTCCCTACATGGAAAACAAGCAGGGCCGTCCGGATCAGCCGGCGGTCGCGCATGCCACGATCCGCGCGGCTGTCGCGGAGGCGGCGCGGCTGTGTCCCGGGTTGAAGCTGATCGCCGGCGGAAAATCGTTCGGCGGGCGCATGACGTCGCAGGCGCAGGCCAAGGCGCCGCTGCCGGGTGTGAAGGGGCTCGCCTTCCTCGGCTTTCCCCTGCATGCCGACAAGAAGCCGTCGACGGAGCGTGCCGAGCATCTCGCCCATGTCGGGATTCCCATGCTGTTCCTGCAGGGCACGCGCGATGGGCTCGCCGATCTCGGCCTGCTCAGGCCCGTCGTCGCTGCGCTCGGCGCGAACGCGAAATTGCATGAGGTCGAAGGCGGCGATCACTCCTTCGCCGTGCCGAAGAGGTCCGGCCGTACCAATGAGGAGGCGCTCGCGGAGGTGCTCGATACGCTTGCGGCCTGGATCGACAAGCTTGGCTGAGGCTCAGGCGGAATAGAGGCCCTTGTCGCGCGCCTTCTGGATCGCGAGCGCGGCGATGAGATCAAGCGTCGGCGTCGACAGGCCGGCGGTGCGCGCGAACGCAGCAGGGGCCTTCACCAGCACGTCGATCTCCATGGCGCGGCCGAGCTCGTAATCCTGCAGCAGCGACGGCTTGTGGTTGGGGGCGGGGCCGCTGCGCGTCACGCGCTTGACCTCGGGGATGAAGTGCTGGGCGATGTCGTTCGCCTCGGTCAACATGCGCGGGATGACCTCGGCGAAGGCGGGGTCGTCGCGCACGCCGCGCGCGGTCTGGCCGGTCAGCAGGCACAGCACCGACAGCGACATGTTGGTCAGCAGCTTTGACCAGATCGCTTCGCGGATATCGGCCACCGGCGGCGATTCCAGCCGTGCATCGTTGAAGACGCCGCGCAGCTTCGTGATGCGCTCGCAATTGCGGTCGTCGCATTCGCCGATCAGGAGGCGGTTGCGGTCCGGCGTCAGGTTCTGCACCACGCCGGGCGCGGTCACCTCGTTGGAGGAAAAGATCACCCCGCCGATGATCCGCTCTTTCGGGATGCAGGCGCGCAGGCGGCCGCCCGGATCGAGGAAGGAAATGTCCGGCGGCGTCGGATGCCGCGGCGGCAGGCCGATGCCGTACCACCAGGGAATGCCGTTCTGGGCGAACACGATGGCAGTGTCGTCCTGGAGCAGCGGCTTGAGGCTGGAGACCAGCCCGGTCAGCGCCGTGGCCTTCAGTGTCGAGATCACCACATCCTGCGGGCCGAGCTGGGCCGGATCGCCGGAGGCGTTCACCTTGGCCGAGACCTCGGAATCGCCGACCCGCAGCTTCAGGCCGTTGGCGCGCACCGCCTCGAGATGCGCGCCGCGCATCACGCATGAGACCTCGTGGCCGGCGCGTGCGAGCCTGACCGCAAGATGGCTTCCGACGGCGCCCGAGCCGAAAATGCAGATGCGCATAAATGATGTCCCGTCCCTGATCCCAAGTCGCCGCCCGGCGGCAGCATGACACAAGCCGCCATGCGATGGACGCGGCCGCCCCACGCTGGAAAGATATGGATCGGGACGCGTTGCCTCGGCCATAGTGCGCGCCAAACGAACGACCGGAGGATCGCCGATGACTGCCAGCCCCGTCCTGTGGACCCTCGACGAGCGTGGGGTTGCGACCGTCACGTTGAACCGGCCCGAGGTCAACAACGCCTATGACGGCGCCCTGATCTCGGGCGTGCTCGCGGCCATGGACGAGCTCGGCAAGAAGCCAAACCTGCGCGTCGTCGTCCTCAAGGGCAACGGCAAGCACTTTCAGGCGGGCGCGGACCTCAAATGGATCAACGGCGTCCGCCCGCAATCGGCGGAGGCCAACGAGGCGGCGTCGCGGGCGACGTTCGAGGCCGTGCAGCGGCTCAACACGTTGCCGATTCCCACCGTGGCACTGGTGCAGGGCGGCTGCTTTGGTGGCGGTACCGGCGTGATCGCGGCCTGCGACGTCGTGGTCGCCGCCGACAACGCCCTGTTCTCGATCACCGAGGTGCGCTGGGGCCTGACCGCCGCGATCATCATCCCGCAGCTCTGCGACGCCATTAGTGTACGGCAAGTCCGCCGTTACGCGCTGACCGGCGAACGCTTTGGCGCCGAAGACGCCCGCCGCATCGGTCTCGTCCATGAGGTGGTGCCGCTTGCCGATCTCGATGCCGCAGGCAGCAAGGTGGTGGAGCAGCTGCTCGCCAATGGTCCGGAGGCAATGGCCGAGACCAAGCGGCTCGCGCTGGAGAGCTCGTTCGGCGGAATGGCGGTCGACGATGCGGCCTACACGCGGCTCGTCCAACTGCATTCGCTCAAGCGCCAGAGCGCGGAGGCAGCGGAAGGGCTGGCCTCGTTCGCCGAGAAGCGGGCGGCGAAGTGGGGCGGCGGGAAGGGCTGAGCATCAGCAGCCGCGGCAGATGTTGTTGATGCTGCGATAGACGGCGTCGTCGTCCTGCCGCATCTGCCGCAGCGATTCGAGCGTCTTGCTCTCGTCAGTTGCCGCTGGCGCAGGCTTGTTACGCTTCGCCGCGAGCTCCTCTTCCTGCCGCTTGTAGCAGGACTCACGATCAGGCTTGGCCTGGATGAAGCGGCAGTTCTGCTCGAGTGCCGCGGCGGGAGCGGCTGAGATCGCGAGGATGGTCAGGGCTGCGAGAGCAAATTTCACAAGTGTCGAATCCATGGCGGCTCTTCTCTCAGGTCCGCCCGGCGAGAGCAACCGCGATGTTGTGACGGCGGCGTGATGCGGCTTACAGCGACGGTGCGAGTGACGTTTTCAGCAAAGTGAGCAGCGCTTGCACCGCGGCGGCGTTGCGTCGCCGCTCGGGGATCGCAGCCTTCACCCACAATTCCGGAATCGGAAACTCACGCAGCACCGGCTTTAGCGAGCCGTCGCGCAACGCGTCCGCGACGAGATAATGCGACATCAGCGCGATGCCGTTGCCGGCGATCGCGCTGCGCGCCAAAACATGTCCCTCGTTGGAGGAGAGCAGCGGGCTGACCTGGATGGTGATGCGGCCGCGTGGACCATCGAAGATCCATTCGGGCCCGGTCGGCATGAAGCTGAGGCAGCGATGCTCGACGAGGTCGCGCGGATGCTTTGGCGTGCCGTGCGTCTTCAAATAGGCCGGCGAGGCGCACAGCAATCGTTTCAACGGGACCAGCGGCTCGTCGACCACGCCGCCGAAGGAATGCGGGAAGGCGCCGATGGCGATGTCAAAACCTTCGCTGACGGGATCGACCGGGCGGTCGATCAGCACGATCTCCAGCTTCAGCCTCGGGTTCTGCGTCTGGAACGCGCTGAAGGCGTCCGCAAGCCGCGCCACCGTCATCGAGGTCGGGGCCTTGATGCGGAGGTGATCGACGAGATCGTGCCCCTTCTCGCCCATGCGCGAGAGGAGATCTGTCGCGTCGGTGACGACGCCGCGGGCGCGGTGAACGTAACGCTGTCCGGCCTCGGTCAGCCGCAATTGCCGGGTCGAGCGGTGAAACAGCGGCGTGCCGATCCGCGCCTCCAACTGCGTGACGCGTTTTGCCACCACCGAGGTCGAGACATTGAGTTTGCGCGCGGCGGCGGAGAAGCCGGCCGCATCCGCGGTGGCAAGGAAGGCCTGGAGGTTCACGAGGATGTCCATGTCGACCTTTCTCGATTCGCGAAAGCTGATCGCGTATTTTGGTGGATTGTAGCCCGCCCCGCGCTAATTCATAGTCCAGTCCAAGCAAGAGATTTGGGAGAAGGACGCGCCATGCGGGCCACGACAATCGAAGAACCAGCGCGCCAGGTGCCGCTTTACGGCGAATATGAAGTCGTCGTGCTCGGCGGCGGCCCGGCCGGCATCGTCGCTGCGGCGTCGGCAGCACGTGCCGGGCGCAAAACGCTGCTGATCGAGCGCTACGGTTTCCTCGGCGGCATGGGCACCGCGGCCGGCGTCACCAATTTCTGCGGCCTGCACGGCAACGTCTACGGCGAGGCTGTCAGGCTGGTGCAGGGCATGGCGTCCGACCTGCTGGCGCGGATCGACCATCTGAACGGCCTCAACGCGCCGCATCTGATCCTCGGCAAGGTCTTTGCCCAGGCCTACGACACCGCGGCCTACAAGATCGCGGCCGACGAATTGCTGGCGAGCCACAAGGTCCACATTCTCTTCCATGCGCTCGGTGCCGGTGTCGTGATGGGCGCTGACCGCCGCATCGACGCCCTGATGGTCGAGACCAAGGCCGGCCGGCAGGCGGTACGCTCGGAGATCTTCATCGATTGCTCCGGCGACGGCGATCTTGCGGTCTGGGCCGGCGCGCCATTCGACATCGGCGATGAACACGGTCATCCCATGTATCCGTCGATGATGCTCCGTCTCAACGGCATCGATCCCGCAAAGGCGGGCGATGCCTGGCGGACCATCCCGCAATTGATGGAGGAGGCCACCGCGGCCGGCACGCACAAATTCCCGCGCAAGAGCGCGATCGTGCGGCCGCAGAAATCCGGCATCGAATGGCGGGTGAATTTCACGCAAGTGGCGCGCGAGGATGGCCACGCCATCAATGGCATCGAGCCCGACGATCTGACCCGCGGCGAGATCGAGGGCCGCAAGCAGGCACTCGCAGCCTTCGAGTTCCTGCGCACCGTGCCCGGCTTTGAAAAGTCCTACATCGTCGATCTGCCGCCGCAACTCGGCATCCGCGAGACCCGCCGCATCAGGGGCGGTTACCAGCTCAGCGGCGAGGATGTGCTCGGCTGTGCCTCGTTCGAGGATTCCATCGGCGTCAATGGTTGGCCGATCGAGGCCCATGTTGCCGGCGACGTCATCTTCACCTTCCCGCCGATCCCGGAATCGCGCGGCTACAACGAATTGCCGTATCGCATGCTGGTGCCGGAGGGCGTAGACAATCTGCTAGTCGCCGGCCGCTGCGCCTCGATGACCCACGAGGGCCAGTCGGCGGCGCGGGTTTCCGGGGCCTGTTTCGTGATGGGCGAGGCCGCCGGTTCCGCCGCTGCGCTAGCGCTCTCCGGAAACCGGATCCCCCGTGACATACCGGTTGAAAAATTGCAGGAAACGTTGAAACAACAGGGCGCCTTCATCGGGCGGGATCAGCCCGTGCCAAAGGGCCTGTAACGGACTGCAAAAAGAGAATTATTGGAGGAAGCGGGATGATCGGGATTGCGCGGGTCGCGGCACTTAGCCTTTTGGCTATGACGGCGATGGGCACGGCCAGGGCCGAGGATGCGCTGAAGGCCAAGGTCGGCGTGCTGCGCCTGTCGTCCTCCGCGCCGGTCTTCATCGCGCAGGACAAGGGCTATTTCCGCGAGGCCGGCCTCGACATCGAGCTGAAATTCTTCGACGCGGCGCAGCCGATCGCGGTCGCCACCACCTCAGGCGATGTCGATTTCGGCGTCACGGCTTTCACCGCTGGCCTCTACAATCTCGCCGGCAAGGGCGTGCTGAAGGTCATCGGCGGCATGAGCCGCGAGAAGGCCGGCTATCCCTTGATCGGCTATTTCGCCAGCAACAACGCCTATGCGGCCGGCCTGAAGACGCCGAAGGACCTCGCGGGCAAGCGCATCGCGATGACCCAGGTCGGATCGAGCTTCCATTATTCGCTTGGCCTGCTCGCCGACAAATACGGCTTCAAGCTCGCGGACGTGAAGATCGTGCCGCTGCAATCGCTCTCGAACGCGGCGGCGGCGCTGAAGGGCGAGACGGTTGACGCAGCGCTGCTGCCGATCTCCACCGCACGCAAGCTGATGGACGAGGGTGGCGCAAAATTCCTGGGCTGGGTCGGTGACGAGACGCCCTGGCAATTGGGCGCGGTGTTCGCCTCGCCGAAGACGCTGACCAACAAGGTGCTGGTCACGAAGTTCCTGGGCGTCCTCGCGAAAGCCGATCGCGAATATCACGACGTGATCCTGGCTTCGATGAAGGACGGCGTCGCGCCGATCAACGACAAGACCAAGCCGCTGCTGGAGATCATCGCAAAGTACACCAACCTGCCGGTGGAGCAGGTGGTCGGCAACTGCGCCTATATCGATCCCGACGGCAAGCTCGACGTCAAGAACGTCGACAACCAGATCAAATGGCTCCAGGAGCAGGGCTTTGCCGACAAGGGCTATGATGCGGACACGATCATCGCCAAGGACTATGTGAAGGCGGATTGATGCTCGATGTCGTCCCGGCGAAAGCCGGGACCCATACGCCGGGTGGGAGTTGTGACGCAAAATGATCATTGCCTGTCTTCGCCAAATTCAACTCGGTGGTTGTGGGTCCCGGCTTTCGCCGGGACGACACTGAGGACCTGACATGGACCTGATCGCCAACCACATCTCCCACCGCTTCGGCGATCTCGCCGTGCTCGATGACATCTCGTTCACGGTGAGCGCGGGCGAGGTGGTGGCGATCGTGGGTCCTTCCGGCTGCGGCAAGAGCACGTTGCTGTCGATCCTGGGCGGCTTGCTGCAGCCGACCTCAGGCGCACCCGAACTCCGTGGCGCACCGCCGGCGGACAGCCTCAATCCGCTGACCTTCGTGTTCCAGGATTTTGCATTGCTGCCCTGGGCCACGGTGGAAGAGAACGTCGAATTTCCGCTGCTTCACACCCAGCTCTCGGCCGCGCAGCGCCGTGCGCTGGTCGAGGATGCCCTGCGCCGCACTGGCCTGACCGATTTCCGCAAAACCTATCCAAAGCAGCTTTCCGGCGGCATGCGCCAGCGCGTCGGCATTTCGCGCGCGCTCGCAGTGAAGCCTGCGATCCTGCTGATGGACGAGCCGCTGTCGGCGCTGGATTCGCAGACGCGCGAACTGCTGATGGAGGACTTCGTCCGCCTGCTCGCCGATGGCGGCATGGGCGCGGTCTATGTCACGCATAATCTCGAAGAGGCGGCGCGGCTGGCCGACCGCATCGTGGTGCTGTCGCGGCGGCCCGGCCGCATCCGCGAGGTCGTGACGGTGCCGATGACGCGCGCCGAGCGCGGCGAAGCGGCGGCACGCGAAAAGCTGCTCGCACTGCAGAACCAGATCTGGTCGCTGATCCGCAACGAGGCGATCGATGCCGAGCGTGAGGTCCAGCATGCTTGATCGCGCGACCGACACACCGGCCAAGGACGATACGACGCGGCGCGTCCGCTTTCGCGGCGCGGGCTTCGTGCCGGCCTCCAGCCGTTTCGGCGGCTGGATCGCGCTCGCGCTGGTCATCGCCATCTGGCAGGCGGCGGGAAGCACAGGCCTCGTCAATCCGTTGTTCCTGCCGGCCCCCTCGGCGATCGTGCGGGCGATCTACGAACTCGCACTGTCGGGCGCGCTCTGGCAGCATCTCTCGGCGTCGCTGCTGCGCATCGGTGTCGGCTGGCTGCTGGGCACGGCGGCCGGTGTTGCGGTCGGCTTCGCCATCGGCCTGTCGCGACTGGCGCGCAGCGTCGGCATCACCTTCATCTCGGCGCTGTTCCCGATTCCGAAGATCGCGCTGCTGCCGCTTCTGATCCTCTGGCTCGGCATCGGCGAAGAACCGAAGATCGCGACCATTGCGCTCGGCGTGTTCTTCTCGACCGCGATCTCGGTCTATAGCGGCGTCGATGCGGTGCCGCGCAACCTCATCCGCATGGCGCAAAGTTTCAACGTTCCCTTCGCCACCATCGTTCGCAAGGTGGTCTGGCCGGGCGCGCTACCCGCGATCCTCGCCGGTTTCCGCATCACCGCCTCCGTCGCGCTGCTCCTCGTCGTCAGCGCCGAGATGATCGGCGCGCAATACGGCATCGGCGCCTTCGTGCTCCAGGCCGGCAATCTCATGCAGACCGATCAGCTGCTGGCGGGCGTGGTGATCCTGTCGGTGTTCGGGCTGGTGGTAGGGAAGGTGATCGGCTGGCTGGAGGTGCGGTTGTTGCATTGGCGGTGATTGACGTCGTCCCGGCGAAAGCCGGGACCCATACCGCGTGATCTATCGAGGAATGACGATCTTCGTACCGCGAAGATAACTACGAGCCTTCGCCAAACTGCGCTCTGGGGTTATGGGTCCCGGCTTTCGCCGGGACGACACCGAAGATGTGGCGAACAGTCTGTCTTATGCGTTGCCGCGATCTTCCCGAAACAAATCCAGCTTCTGCTGCACCGGGCGGTCCGAGAAGCTGAACAGCACGGCATCCGCATCCGCTTCGTGCGCCACCCATTGCCAGCTCGGCACCACGAACAGATCGCGTGGGCCCCATTCGAAAACGGCATCGCCGATGCGGCTGCGGCCCCGGCCTTCGATCGGACAGAACACGGTCGCATCGGTCGCGCGGTAGCGTGCGGTCTTGAAGCCCTTGGGCAGCAGCTGGATGAACGTGCCGATGGTCGGCATCGCGAAATCGCCGGTCTCGGGGTTGCTGAATTTCAGCTTAAGCCCGTGGCAGGCGTCCCATTCCTGGCTCGTCCGGGCCTTCTCCAGCGCCTCGCGGGTGTAGGCATAGGGATAACTGAAGATCGGCGAGGTCTTCGATGACCGCTTCACATCGACCGGCAGCAGATTGTGGCCGTAGCGCGCGAAGCTGTCGCCGGCGGGCCTTGTGATCTTCTGCTGGTCTTCCTTGGAGCCTTCCGCGAAGGAGCAGTCGAAGAACTGCACCAAGGGAATATCGAGGCCGTCGAGCCAGAACATCGGTTCATCGGTCTCGTTGGAATGATCGTGCCAGGTCATCGACGGCGTGATGATGAAGTCGCCGGGCTCCATCGCGGTGCGCTCGCCGTCGACGGCGGTGTGGGCACCCTTGCCCTCGAGCACGAAGCGCAGGGCCGACTGGCTGTGCCGGTGCGCGGGCGCGACGTCGCCGGGCACCACCATCTGCACGCCGGCATAGAGCGATGTCGTGATCTTGGACTGGCCGCGCAGGCCAGGGTTCTCCAGCACCAGCACGCGCCGCTCGGCTTCCTTGGCGGTGATGAGCTTGCCGGCTTCCGTCATGTAGTCGCGGATGATGTCGAATTTCCAGAGATGCGGCCGGCAGGCGCTCTTCGGCTCCGGCGTGATCAGATCGCTCATCACCGTCCACAGCGCGGTGAGATTTTCGCCATCGATCTTCTTGTAGAACGCCTCGCGTTCCGGCGTCTTGGTCACGGCTTCCATGGCGCGGCTCCCGTCGTTTTTCCTTAGATTGACAGCATACTGACAATCTTTGTAGCGTCAATGGCGGCTGCTCCTGCTAAGTAACGAGAAAATTCGAAGGGAGGGTTTGATGAAGCTGCATGGCTATTTCCGCTCCAGCGCGGCCTACCGCGTCCGGATCGCGCTGAATCTCAAGGGCCTCGGCGCCGAACATCTGCCGCATCATCTTCGCAAAGGCGAACAATGCGCGCCGGCCTACCTTGCCATCAACCCGCAGGGTCTGGTGCCGGCGCTGGAGAACGATGCCGGTGCGGTGCTGACGCAATCGGTCGCGATCATCGAATGGCTCGATGAAACGCATCCCAACCCGCCATTGCTGCCGAAGGATCCATTGCAGCGCGCCAAGGTGCGCGCGTTCGCGCTGGCGATCGCCTGCGACACCCATCCGGTGCAGAATTTGAAGGTGCTGGCGCGGTTGCGCGAGCTTGGTCTGCCCGAAGAGAAGGTCCAGGACTGGGCCGCCTGGGTCAATCGCGAGGGTCTGTCGGCCTGCGAGACGCTGATCAGGGACGAGAAAGGGCCGTTCTGCTTCGGCGATGTGCCGACGCTCGCCGATCTCTGCCTCGTGCCGCAGCTTGCCAATGCGCGCCGCTTCGGCGTCGATGTCGCGGCGTATCCGCGTCTGCTCAAGGCCGAAGCCGCCGCCAAGGCGCTGCCGGCCTTCGCCAATGCCGCTCCGGAGAAGCAACCCGATGCCGAGTAAGCCTGCCACTCCGATCACCATAGACGCGGTCTATGCCGCGCCGGGCTATCTGTTCCGGCGCATGCAGCAGATCGCGGTCTCGATCTTCATGGAGGAGTGCAAGGCGTTCGACCTCACGCCGGTGCAATATGCTGCGCTGATCGCGATCCACACCCATCCCGGCATCGACGCGACGCGGCTGTCGGCGGTGATCGCCTTCGACCGCTCCACGCTCGGCAGCGTGATCGAACGGCTCCAGGCCAAGGATTTTGTGGAGCGCAAGCCGGCGCCGGAGGACAAGCGGATCAAGCTGCTCTATCTGACCAAGCCGGGTGCCGCGATCCTGCGTGAGATCATCCCCGCCGTCGAGCGTGCGCAGGCACGCATGCTGGAGCCGCTCAAGCCCGCCGAGCGCAAGGCGCTGATGGGGCTGATGTCCCAGCTCGTGGACCTCAACAACGAGGCCTCGCGGGTGCCACTGCGGGCCGAGGATGCGCTGGAGCATCTTGGGAAGGCGGGGTGATGGGGCGTGTGAGGCGATGTTCGTGCCTCGCACTCCGCCGTCGTCCCGGACAAGCGAAGCGCAGATCCGGGACCCATACGCCGCAGCAGGAGTTTGGCGAAGACAGGCAATGACCATCTCGCACAACAACGACTGCTGCGGCGTATGGGTCCCGACCTTCGCCGGGATGACAGCGAATGTTTAGCCCGCCGTCCCCTCACATCCGCAACAACGCCTGCCGATCGATCTTCCCCGTGCCCGTCTTCGGCAGTTCGTCGATGAAGATCACCTCGCGCGGATATTTGTACGGCAAGAGCTTGCCCTTCACATAGTCCTGCAGCCGCCGCGTCGCCTCGCTCTGGTCGGTGGTGCGGTTGTTCATCACCACGACCGCCTTCAGCGTCATACGCCTGTCCGGCAGCTCAGCGGCGAACACCGCGCATTCGCGGATCTCGGGATGGTCGGCGAGACACAGCTCGACCTCGAGCGGGTAGACCCACTGGCCTGAGATCTTGATGAGATCGTCGGCGCGGCCGCGGAAGAAATGAAAACCGTCGCTGTCGCGAACAAAACGGTCGCCGGTGTAGATCCAGCCGCCCTCGCGGATGGTTTCGGCGGATTTGTCCGGTCGGTTCCAGTACAGCGGCGTGTTGGAATCGCCACGCACCCACAAGATGCCTTCCTCGTTGTCGCCGACGTCGCGCCCTTCCTTGTCGCGCAGTGCGACCTCGTAGCCGGGAACGCGCAGGCCCGCCGCGCCGAGCTTCTTCTGCGCGGGCCGGTTGGAAAGGTAGATGTGCAGCACCTCGGTCGAGCCGAGACCCTCGACGATCTCGAGGCCCGTGAGCGTCTTCCAGCCGTTGAAGACTTCGGCCGAGAGCACTTCGGCTGCCGAGAGCGCCATGCGCAGCGAGGAGAAGTTCGTGTTGGTCGCGCCCTCGGCCTTGGTCAGCGAGGTATAGAGCGTCGGCAGGCCAAAGAAGACCGTCGGCTTGTACTGCTCGATCGCGGCAAAGATCGATGCCGGTTTCGGCTGTCCCGGCAGAAGCAAAGTTGCCGCGCCCGCCGAGAACGGGAAGGTGACGGAATTGCCGAAGCCGTAGGCGAAGAAAATCTTCGGCACGGAGAAGCAGATGTCGTCCAGGGTCAGCTTCAGCACGTTCTGCGCAAAGGCGACTTCGCTATAGGCCATGTCATGCTGGAGATGCACGATGCCCTTGGGCCGGCCGGTCGAGCCGGAAGAGTACATCCAGAACGCCATCTCGTTGCGATGCGTCGGCGCTTCGGCCATTTCGGCCGGGAATTGCGAAAGCCAGTCCCCGGCGGCCATCGCTTTCGGCGCGGCGTGGTCACCCACATCGCCATTGACGACGATCAGCGCGCGCAGCTCCGTGCCCTTGCAGGCCTCGGTGTTGAAACGCGCGCAGAACTCGGCATCCGTCACCGCAACGGCGGCGCCGGAATCGGCGAGATAGAATTGCAGCAGTTCCGGCGGGGTCAGCGTGTTGATCAGCAGCGGCACGAAGCCGGCGCGCACCGCGCCGAAGAAGGCGGCGGGATAGGCCGGCGTGTCGTCGAGGAACAACAGCACGCGATCGCCGCGCTGCAGGCCGAGCGACGCAAGGCCGTTACCCCAGCGGCAGGCCTCAGCGCAGAGCTCGGCATAGCTCCGCGAGCCCGCCGGGCCGATCAACGCGAGCCTGTCGCCATTGCCCTTGGCGAGATTGTCGAACAGCACGCGGCTGGCGTTGTAGATTTGCGGAACGGCAAAGCCGATCTCGCGGGCGCCCGCGCTGTCCGCGGGCACCTGGTCGCGGATCTCGCTGCTCATGCCGTGGCCTCGCCGCTCGCGTCTGTGCCGTTCTTCTCGGCCTCGTAGCGCGCCATGAAGGCCGGCGACATGTGGCGCAGGCGTGCATCGTCGATGCGGCCGGAGCGGGTGATGTAGCTATAGGCGAAGTCCATCAGGCCGAGCTGCATGTGCTGGGCAAAGTGCTCGTACCAGAAGGCCGAGGTGCGCGCGGCATTGACGAGCTTCTGCACCACCGGCTTGCGGTCGGCCTGGTAGCGTTGCAGTGCCGTCGTGAGATGCGCATCCGATTCAAGGGCCTTGACCAGCGCGATCGCGTCCTCGATCGCCAGCCGCGTGCCCGAACCGATCGAGAAATGCGCCGAGTGCAGCGCGTCGCCGATCAGCACCATGTTCTTGAACGACCAGTGCTCGTTCCAGACCCAGGGAAAGTTGCGCCAGACCGATTTGTTGGAGACCAGGCAGTGGCCGCCGAGCGTGTCCGCGAACACCTCCTCGCAGACGCCCTTGGACTGCTCGACGTCCTTGTAGGCAAAGCCATAGGCCTGCCAGGTCGCGTGATCGCACTCGACCAGGAAGGTGCTCATGCTCGGCGAGTAGCGGTAGTGGTGGGCATTGAACGCGCCGCGGTCGGTCTTCACGAACGTCTGCGACAGCGTGTCGAAACGCTTCGAGGTTCCATACCAGACGAATTTGTTGGAGGAGTAGGACAGCGAGGTGCCGAAATCACCTTCATAGGTGCGGCGTATCAGCGAATTCAAGCCGTCGGAGGCGACGATCAGGTCGTGGCCGTTGAGCTGGTCGATCGTCTGGATCGGGGTGTCGAAGCGCGCCGTGACGCCGGCATCGAGCGCGCGCTGCTGCAGGAACTGCAGGAGTTCGAGCCGTCCGATCGAGGAGAAGCCGACGCCGTCGATCGCGACGCTGTCGCCGCCGTGGTTCAGCGTGATGTTCTCCCAGCTCTCCATGTGCGGCGCGATCGTGTCGACCGTCTCGGGGTCGTCGGCGCGCAGGAACTCCAGGGCCTGGTCGGAGAACACGACGCCAAAGCCCCAGGTCGCGTCGGCCGGGTTCTGTTCGAACAGGTCGACTTGATCCTCGGGGTGACGCTTCCTCCAGAGATAGGCGAAATAGAGCCCACCGGGCCCCCCGCCAATCACGGCGATCCGCAAAGTCTGCCTCCCTAATTGACAGTATACTTACTATCTCAGGGTAGACTAATGGGCTCCGGCTTCCCACGCCAGCGGAATTATCGGAAAGGCGTGGCACGCCGCAGCGCGGCCGCGAGCACAATTTTCGCGTGTGCCCGAAACCGTCCGCCGCGAATCATAGCCAAACTGCGCCGGATTGACTACCCGCGCGTCAGACGCAGCGCTTCACGTAGACCCCGTTCACCAGCACCCTGGTACAGCGGACCACCGGCACCGGCCTGCGGACCACGACGGCTGCGTTCGGTCCGGCGCAACCGGCGCGATAGACGCCGCGGGCGCATACCATCGCGTTGGCGTCGGTGGTCTCAAACGTCATGGTTGCGGTGAAGGCGAGCAATGCGGAAGCGACGAGCAGAAATGAACGCATGTTTTTCTCCCGGTCTTGTCGTGATTGAAATCGGATGTCGGCAAAAGATTAGTCGCAAGAGGCGTGCGAAAATTCACGCGGGGCCGTCCGCCAGCAATGGCCCCGCGAGCTGTTTGCTACTTATCGCGCGGCGAACGGGGCAAGCACCTCCTTGCATCCGGGCGACAGCGACGCCGCGTTGCTGGAGATGCACTGCACGATGCGGCCGCCACCCGGCTGAACGCCGGCGCAGAGCGAGCGAATGTCGGCGCCGCAGGCGGAGCGGACGATGAACAGCTCTTCACGCGGTCGCAATGGGCGCAGGACGATCACGCTCGGCGCAGCCGCCGGTGCTGCTCCGGCAGCGGGCGCTGCACCAGTTGCCGGCGCGGCCGTCGCTGCTGCGCCGCCGCCACCGGCCGCAGCGGTCACGGCCTTTGCGCAAGCCGCCGAAACCTTGGCCTTGTTCTTCTCCAGGCATTCGAGCGCGGGAGCGCCGCCCGGCGGCACGCTGGCGCAAACCTTGGGATAGTCGCTGCGGCACGCGCTCTTGACCGCGCCAATCTGTGCGCTGCTCGGCTGCTTGGCCGCCGCTGCTTTGGGTGCGGATTCCGCGGCCGGTTTCGCCGCAGGCTCGGCAGCCGGCGCGGCATCGGTCTTTGCAGGTTCCGATTTTGCGGGCGCAGCTTCGGTCTTGGGTGCTGCAGCGGGCTCGACCGCGCGGACCGCGGTCTGGCATCCCCCCGACAGGCTCGACATGTGGCTCTGCAAACATTGATAGGCTTCCACGCCGCCGGGCGTCACGCTCGAGCAATGTGCGATGAAGTCCGAGCGGCATGCGGAGCGGATGGCGCTCTTCTGAGCCTCGGTCGGCGCTTGCGCGTATGCGCTTGTTGCAGTTGCGAAGAGTGCTGCGGCGAGCAACGCGTGACGCGTCGAAACATGTTTCAACATGTTGAACATCTGGGTGTATTCCTGCCCTGTCGGCAACGCCGATGATTTATGAAAAGTGATGCAAGCAATCGTTGCGGCCAATACCGCGTGCGGCATCATTCGCCGCCGCGAGCTCTACCGCAAGTAGATAATGTCAGTGCAATTGCGACGTAACTACGTCGTTAGAGCTTGACCATGCGCTTGCCCCGGTTCTCACCGGCGAGCAATCCGATCAGCGCTTTCGGCGTGTTCTGCAATCCGTCGATGATGTCTTCCTGCACCTTCAGTCTGCCGGCCTTGACCCAGGCCTGAAGATCGGCGAGCGCGCGCGGGCTCTCCTTCATGTAATCCATCACGATGAAGCCCTGCATCACGAGCCGCTTCACCACGATCAGGCCGGGCACGCCGCGCGGGCCGTGTGCCGACGGTGCGCCATCATACTGCGAGATTGCACCGCAGCAGGCGATGCGGCCGTAATTGTTCATCTGCGGCAGGCAAGCTTCCAGAATATCGCCGCCGACATTGTCGAAATAGACGTCGATGCCCTTTGGCGCGGCCGCGCGCAGCGCCTTGAACACTGCGCCGTCCTTGTAGTCGACGGCGGCATCGAAGCCGAGCTCGGAGGTCAGCCAGTGGCACTTGTCGGCGCCGCCGGCGATGCCGATCACGCGACATCCCTTGATCTTGGCGATCTGTCCGACGATCGAGCCGACCGAGCCCGCCGCCGCCGATACCACGACCGTCTCGCCTTCCTTGGGCTTGCCAACCTCGAGCAGGCCGAAATAGGCGGTGAGGCCGGCGATGCCGAACACGCTCAGCAGATGCGTCATCGGTTCGAGCTTCGGCATTTTCGTCAAATGCTTTGCGGGCACTGCGGCGAATTCCTGCCAGCCGGTGTCGCCGAACACGATGTCGCCTGCCGCCAGCTCCGGCGCCTTCGAGCTGACGACCTCGGCAATGCCACCGCCGGCCATCACGCTGTTCGCCTCCACGGCCGAACGGTAGGTCGCGCCGTGCATCCAGGCGCGGTTGGCCGCATCGAGCGAGATGTAACGCACGCGCAGCAAGGCCTCGCCGTCCTTCGGTTCCGGCAACGAACTCTCGACCATCTTGAAGTGCTCGGGACCGAGCTTGCCGCTGGGCTTTTCCACCAAAAGAATTTGACGATTGCGGCTTCCACTCATGGCGTTCCTCCCTGATCGCTTGACGATTATTGATGCAGCTGTAGCCAAGAAAACGAGCAAGCCGCATTCGTTGTGCGCTGCATGAAGGCTAGATCTCCGCGTTCCGTTTCGCAACGGGAACATCCGGCTCGAGCAGCCGCACGCAAAGCGTGTTGCGTCGCTGTCATATCTGCGACATCATGAAGCGGCCGGTGTAGTTGGGGGTATTCAATGTCGAACAGGTTTACGCAATACATTCTGGCGGCGATGGTGCTCGGCATCATCATGGGCTCGGCGATCTTCAATTTCATGCCCGAGACGCGGGGCGACTGGGCCTCGTCCATCAACCTGATCGCCGTGATCTTCCTGCGCCTGATCAAGATGATCATCGCGCCGCTGGTATTTGCGACCCTGGTCGGCGGCATCGCCCATATGGGCTCGGGCTCGAAGCTCGGCCGCATCTTCGCCAAGACCATGGGCTGGTTCGTCAGCGCCTCCTTCGTCTCGCTGCTGCTCGGCCTCGTCATGGTCAACCTGCTGCAGCCCGGCGCGAACTTCCCCGGCACGCTGCCTGCGGCGGGGCAGTCGACCGGCCTGCCGGTCTCGGCCTTCTCGATCGAGAAATTCCTGACCCATCTGATCCCGACCTCGATCGCGGATGCGATGGCGCAGAACGAGATCCTTCAGATCGTGATCTTCGCGGTGTTCTTCTCGGTGGCGATGGGCGCCCTGCCGGAGCGCTCCAAGCAGATCCTGTCGTTGATCGACGATCTCGGCCACATCATGCTCAAGGTGACGAGCTATGTGATGCTGTTCGCGCCGTTCGCCGTCTGGGCCGCCATCACCGCGACCGTCGCCAAGAACGGCCTGCTGGTGCTCTGGAAGCTCATCGTGTTCATGGGCGGCTTCTACCTCTCGCTCTTCATCCTCTGGGGCATCCTGGTGGCCGTCGGCTTCATCGTGATCGGGCCGCGCTACAGCCAATTGCTCAGGCTGATCCGCGAGCCGCTGATGATCGCGTTCTCGACCGCGAGCTCGGAAGCCGCCTACCCGAAGACGCTCGAAGGCCTCAACCGCTTCGGCGCCTCGTCGCGGATCTCGAGCTTCGTGCTGCCGCTCGGCTATTCCTTCAATCTCGATGGCACGATGATGTACTGCACCTTCGCCAGCATCTTCATCGCGCAGACCTATCACATCGAGATGTCGCTCTCGACGCAGCTCGCGATGCTGGCGACGCTGATGATCACCTCGAAGGGCGTCGCCGGCGTGCCGCGCGCCTCCCTCGTGGTGATCGCATCGACGCTGTCGCAGTTCGGCATCCCCGAGGCAGGCCTGCTCATGATCATGGGCATCGACACCTTCCTCGACATGGGCCGCAGCGCCACCAACGTGATCGGCAACACGCTGGCGACCTCGGTCGTGGCGAAGTGGGAAGGCGAGCTCGGGCCCGAGCATGCGATGGGGCCGGGCGATGCCGTGCCGGGCGACATGGTGCCGGGCGAAGTGCCCGCGATGGCCGGCCACTGACGGGAGTACGTCATGCGCCCTTTGACGGCGATTTCGGGCGGCCTGTTGCTGGCAGCGTGTCTGCTGGCAACGCCTGCCTCGGCCCAGAGCGGCGGCAGTGAAGGGCTTAGCCCGACGCTGCTCGCCATCAAGAACGCGCACACCGTGCGGCTCGGCTACCGCGAAAGCTCGCCGCCGTTTTCGTTCCTCGACCAGTCGGGCCGGCCGATCGGCTACAGCCTCGAGCTCTGCGAGGCCATCGTCGAGGAGATCGGCGTCGAGGTCGACGATCCCAATCTGAAGATCGACTACGTCAAGGTCACCTCGGACGACCGCATCGACGCCGTGCTCCAGAACAAGATCGATCTGGAATGCGGCTCGACCACCGCCAATTCCGAGCGCGGCAAGCGCGTCGCCTTCTCGCCGCTGATGTTCGTCGCCGGCACCAAGCTGATGGTGCCGAAGGCGTCCAGCGTCCAGTCGCTGACCGATCTCAAGGGCAAGACCATCGTGGTGACGAAGGGCACCACCAACGAGCAGGCGATCCAGGCGGCTGACAAGAAGTTTTCGCTGGGGCTGAACATCGCCGTCGGCGCCGACCACGAGCAGTCGTACCAGATGCTGGTCGACGGCAAGGCCGACGCGTTCGCCACCGACGATATTCTGCTCTCGGGGCTGATCGTCCGCCACAAGGCGCAGGACAAGTTCCGCGTCACCGGCGACTATTTGTCTTACGACCCCTACGGCATCATGTTCCGCAAGGGCGAACCGCAATTGTCAGCGGTGGTGGATCGGACCTTCCGCAAGCTCGGCTCCAACCACGACCTCGTGCCGCTGTACAACAAGTGGTTCACCGCGCGGATGCCGACCGGCGAGCGGATGAACGTGCCGATCTCGCTGCAGCTCGAGGAAGCCTTCAAGGCGATGGACGATTCCGCCAGCGCGAATAATTAGGAGACGCTCTTCGGAGGGGCGTGCGCTGTAAATTCCGTCATCCTGAGGTGCGAAGCCCGCGATGCGAATGCATCGCGGGAGGAGCCTCGAAGGATGAACGGCCGCGCTGCTGCAGCCGGGCCGTCGCCCTTCGAGGGCCGCTGAAGAAGCGGCCACCTCAGGGTGACGGTGATGAACTAGTGTTCGCGGGGAGCTCCCCCAAACACCCGATCCAACGCCGCGTCATACGTCGCCTGCACCAGCTCCGGATGCAGCTTTGCCAGCGCTTCCATCATCACACCGGAATTGATCTCCAGCACGCGCCAGTCGCCGTCGACGCGCACCACGTCGATCGACGCGAAGGTGATGCCGATGGCGCTCGCGGCCTCGATCGCGAGTTTCACGCAAGCTGCGCGAGTCTCACCGTCCTCCAGCAGCACCGGCCTTGCGCCGGCATCGAGATTGTGGCGCCAGTCCGCGCCACGCTGCTTGCTGTAGACGACGCGGGGTTGATCATCGAGCAGGATCACGCGGACCTCGTCCTCGATCTCGATATAGGGCGAGATCACGAGCCCGGTGCTCATCGAAAAGACTTCGTCAGCCGCGCGGTCGAGCTCCGTCCCTGTCGCCACCCTGAAGACCGATCGTCCTGACGTCCCCTCGTTCGGCTTCACCACGACGCCTTGCGGATGGTCGTGAAGCAGCCCAAGCATGGCCTCGCGCCAGGCGGCATCAACGACATTCCTGCCGAGCTTCGGGTTGAGGAACAGGTGATGCGGAATGCAGGGCACGCCTTCAAGCGACAGCGCCTCCGATGTCGCCGATTTGTCGTTGGCGAGCCGATGTGCGATCGCGCTGTTGAGGCCGGTGTCGTAGCCGAAGGCGAAGCGGCGCATCCCGCCACGACGCATCGCGATCAGCCAGCCGCCCGCGCGGACGTCGACGGCGATGCCATGGCGCATGCCATAGCTCCTGATCGCCTGGACGAAGATCCGCTCGCCGCTTGCCGCCATCTGTTCAGTCGCCTGTCCGGATCATCGTTCCTGTCGCCAAAAGCCGCAAAAATGCGGGAAACGACGCCAGGCATGGGTGAAAGTCAGAGCTATTCTTAATGAAATTCTCGCGAGCAGGATGGAAATTAAGTGCTGCAATTGCGCCAGAAAGGGAAAAGAAATTGCCCTCCGTGCGCCCCGGACAGCAGATCCGTTAATGATGTGGCCATTTCCGCCGCAAATGCCGCTTTGACCGGCATCAATTGCATCCGGAACGAGGTTGATTATTGGTCTCAATGGCGTAGATCACACACGCGAAATCCTCCGCCATGGCAATGGTGTCCGCCCCGTTTTCAGGGCCGGGCAATGCTTTTGCCCTAAAACCGCAATTATTCGGAATATCGAAAATCATGAGCGCGTTTTACCGAGAGAAGGTTCTTTCCGTCCAGCACTGGACCGACACGCTGTTCAGCTTCCGCGCCACGCGCGATACCGGCTTCCGCTTCCAGAACGGCCAGTTCGCGATGATCGGCCTCGAGGTCGACGGCCGTCCGCTGCTGCGGGCCTACAGCATGGCCAGCGCCAATCACGAGGAAGAGCTCGAATTCTTCTCGATCAAGGTGCAGGACGGTCCGCTGACCTCGCGCCTGCAGAAGATCAAGGAAGGCGACACCATCCTGGTCGGCCGCAAGGCGACCGGCACGCTGATCACCGACAATCTCATTCCCGGCAAGCGGCTGATGCTGCTCTCGACCGGCACCGGGCTTGCGCCCTTCGCCAGCCTGATCAAGGACCCCGAGGTCTATGAGCAGTTCGAGAGCATCGTGCTGGTGCACGGCTGCCGCCAGGTCTCCGAGCTCGCCTATGGCGAGAAGCTCGTCGCGAGCCTGCGCGAGGACGAGCTGTTCGGCGAGCTGCTCGCGGACAAGCTGATCTATTATCCGACCGTGACCCGCGAACCGTTCCGCAACCGCGGCCGTATCACCGACCTCATCAGCTCCGAGCAGATCTTCAACGACATCGGCCAGGGCCCGCTCGACATCGCAACCGACCGCATCATGATGTGCGGCAGCCCGGCGATGCTCGAAGAACTGAAGGTGATGTTCGAAGGCCGCGATTTCATCGAAGGCTCCGGCAACAAGCCCGGCCATTTCGTGATCGAGAAGGCATTCGTCGAGCGCTGATTGGCGTAAGCACAGCTGTCGTCCCGGCGAACACCGGGACCCATACCGCGGAATCTATCGATTGCGGATGGTAGGCGTACCGAACGACTAGTCTTCATCAAACTACTCCCTGGGGTTATGGGTCCCGGCGTTCGCCGGGACGACGTGTGATTGGAATCTCACCTCACACTCGCCGGCTGCCGCCACTCCCCCTCACCATCCTCCCCCGACTTTGTTATTGGCGTCGCCCGCGTGCGCCTTGTTATAAGCTCGCGTCAAAATCTCGCAGCGATGTTGCGATGCGAGAAGT
This sequence comes from Bradyrhizobium sp. CCGUVB4N, assembly GCF_024199945.1. GTDB lineage: Bacteria > Pseudomonadota > Alphaproteobacteria > Rhizobiales > Xanthobacteraceae > Bradyrhizobium. Next base: position 754,614 of record NZ_JANADP010000001.1, read on the forward strand.
GGGGGAGCTGCGCACGCCTTGTCAGCGATCGACCATGGTCGTCCGCCGAGACCGACTGCCTATGTGCTGGCGGGCGGCGGCAGTTTCGGGGCGATCCAGGTCGGCATGATGCATGCGCTGGCCAAGCACGGGGTCGTCGCCGACCTCGTGGTCGGATCAAGCGTCGGCGCGATCAACGGCGCCTATTATGCCGGCGATCCCTCGCTCAAGGGCGTGCTCGGGCTGGAAGCGATCTGGCGCAGCCTGAAACGGCAAGACGTCTTCCCGGTCACATGGCGAACGCTGCTCGGCTTCATGTGGCGGCGGGACTTCCTGATTCCGCATGACGGCATCCGCAAGCTGATCGAGGATCATCTGCCCTATCGCAATGTGCAGGAGGCCCAGCTGCCCCTGCACATCGTCACCACCGATTTCGTCTCCGGCGAGAGCGTGGTGCTGTCGGATGGCCCGGTGGTCGAGGCGATCCTGGCGTCGACCGCGATCCCCGGCGCCTTTACGCCGGTCCACTACCGGAACCTCTTCCTTGCCGACGGTGCGATCTCCTCGAATACGCCGGTCCGGATTGCGGTGAAGATGGGCGCAAAGCGGTTGATCGTGCTGCCGGCCGGGCATGCCTGTGCGGTCGAAACGCCTCCCGTCGGTGCGGTCGCCAATGCCCTGCATGCGCTGACGCTGCTGACCGCGCGGCAGTTGGTGGCCGAGCTCGAAGCACTCTCCCCCGATATCGAATATGTCGTGGTGCCGCCGCTGTGCCCGATGGTCGGATCACCCTACGATTTCTCGCGCACAGGCGAACATATCGATCGCGCGATCGAAGCGACCGGCGAATGGCTGGCGCGGGGCGGCCTCGAACGGCACGGTGTGATCCCGCACGAGGCGCAGCTGCACGGCCATTGAATTGGTCACTGATTTGTCATGTGATTGAATCTATTGCAGTGCGAAAGCTGCCCGTCCGGACGGATTGATCTGAAGCGTGCGGATTCGGTAGCCTCAAGACAGGTCCGCGTCATATCCATAGACGCGGCGCGGGCGTATCATACCCCGTCATGCTGACGAGAGGACGTGGTCGTGGCCAACGAGAACAAGACGCAAGCTTCGTCCGAAGGGCTGATGGAAACCCTGCTGCTTCCATTTTCGCCACGCTTCATCATCCTGACGATCTGCGCGGTCGTCACTGCGCTGCTGATCGGCATCGGCATCGCTGACCGCAAGATCTTCGACATCCTCTTGATCCCGATCTGCATCTTCGGCGCCCTGACGCTGCTCGGCGTCCGCGATCTCATGCAGAAAGGTCACGCGGTCCTGCGCAACTACCCGATCTCGGCGCATATCCGCTTCCTGCTCGAAGAGATCAGGCCGGAGATGCGGCAGTATTTCTTCGAGAGCGAGAAGGACGGCATGCCGTTCTCGCGCGACATCCGCGCGGTGGTTTATCAACGCGCCAAGATGCAGCTCGACAAGCGTCCGTTCGGCACCCAGGAGGATGTCTATCGCGAGGGCTATGAGTGGATGCATCATTCGGTGTCGCCGAAGGCGCATGCCGAGGAGAAGTTTCGCGTCACCATCGGCGGGCCGGATTGCGCAAAGCCCTATTCGGCCTCGGTGTTCAACATCTCGGCGATGAGTTTTGGCGCGCTCAGCCCCAACGCCGTGCGCGCGCTCAATGCCGGTGCCAAGAAGGGCGGGTTCGCCCACGACACCGGTGAAGGCGGCTTCAGCCCCTATCACGCCGAGATGGGCGGCGACATCATCTGGGAAATCGGCTCCGGCTATTTCGGCTGCCGTCATCTCGACGGCACCTTCGATCCCGAGGCGTTCGCGCGTGTCGCCGGCCAGGACCAGATCAAGATGGTCGAGCTCAAGATCAGCCAGGGCGCCAAGCCCGGCCATGGCGGCGTGCTGCCGGCGGCGAAGGTCTCGGAGGAGATCTCGAAAATCCGCGGCGTCTCGATGGGCGAGGATTGCATCTCGCCGGCCTCGCATCGCGCCTTCTCCACGCCTGTCGGCATGATGCAGTTCATCGCCGAGATGCGACGACTCTCCGGCGGCAAGCCGGCCGGCTTCAAGCTCTGTATCGGCCATCCCTGGGAGTTTCTGGCGATCTGCAAGGCGATGCTGGAGACCGGCATCTATCCCGATTTCATCGTGGTCGACGGCAACGAGGGCGGTACCGGCGCCGCGCCGCTGGAGTTCATGGACCATCTGGGCATGCCGATGCGCGAGGGCGTCAACTTCGTCCATAACGCGCTGGTCGGGATCAATGCCCGCGACCGCATCAAGATTGGTGCGTCCGGCAAGATCGCCACCGCCTTCGACATGGCGCGGGCGATGGCGATCGGCGCCGACTGGTGCAACTCGGCGCGCGGCTTCATGTTCTCGCTCGGCTGCATCCAGTCGCTGAGCTGTCACACCGATCGATGCCCGACCGGCGTTGCGACGCAGGATCCGACGCGAGCGCGCGCGCTTTACGTGCCGCTCAAGATCGACCGCGTGCACAATTATCACCACGCGACGCTGCACTCGCTGACCGAGCTGATCGCCGCGGCCGGCCTGACCCATCCGCAGGAACTGCGCCCGGTCCATTTCAGCCAGCGGACCTCGACGACCCATGTGCAATCCTTCGCGCAGCTTTATCCGCCGCTGCGCCCGGGTGAACTGCTCGAAGGCACGGAAGACCCGCGGTTCCGAGACGCCTGGCGGATGGCACAGGCGGCATCATTCCAGCCGGCGCTGTGAGGCGGCAGCCCACCGCATGATACCGCCGCGGCCTGCCGCGGCGTAAATTCGTCGCGAAAAGGTTGTATCTTAACCTTTGTGTCAGCTTCGGGTGTAAATTGGCCCGATGGACGAAGAACGGCGCGACAAGGCCAGGCACCGCGTATTGAAGGCCGGAACCATCGAGTTCGGCGGCGGCGCGATCGACTGCACCGTCCGCAATTTCTCCGACACCGGCGCCGCCCTCGACGTCACCAGCCCGGTCGGCATTCCCGAGCAGTTTACCCTGTCGATCAAGGCAGATGGCGCGCATCTCGCCTGCACCGTGGTGTGGCGCAAGGAAAAGCGGATCGGGGTGAGGTTCGGGTGAGGAATGTGGCGTAAGCTCGCCCAGCAAATTCAGGTGTCGTCCCGGCGAAGGCCGGGACCCATAACCCCAGGATTAGGTTTGGTGAAGACTGTCAGTTGCGCGGTACTGCTACCTGCGCACTATCGATAAATCACGCGGTATGGGTCCCGGCCTTCGCCGGGACGACAGCTGAGATCGGTGCTCACCCCGTCTCGACTTCACCCAGCCGGCTCGCCAGGATCTTGTCGATCCTCCTGCCGTCGAGATCGACCACCTCGATATGCCAGCCACTGAGATCGAAGGCGTCGCCGACATTGGGCAGCACGTTGAATTGCTGCAGCACCAGTCCGGCCACGGTGTTGTAGCGATGATGCGGCGGCAGCTCGATGCTGAGGAGTTCGCCGAACTCGTCGACCGGCATCCAGCCCGAGACGAGCAGTGATGAGTCGGCGCGCCTGACATAAGCCGGCTCCGGCGGGCCTTCCTCGGAATGGAAGGCGCCGACGATCGACTCCAGGATATCGGCGGCGGTGACCACGCCTTCAAAGGCGCCGTATTCGTCATAGACGAACCCGACGTGAACCGGCGCAGCCCTCAGGATTGCCAGCACATCGCGGGCATCGGCCGACGCGGGAATGCTCGGCGCTTCGCGGACAAGCGCCCGCAGATCCGGCGTGCGCTCGTTCATGTACGCGACCAGCAGGTCCTTCGCCTGGAGCACGCCGATCGGTGCGTCGCGATCGCCGTCGGAGACGGGAAAGCGCGAATGCGGGCTCTTTGCGATCAGCGCCTGGATCGCTGCCTGATCGTCGTTGAGGTCGATCTCGTCGACCTCGGTGCGCGGCGTCATCACGGCGCCGACCGGGCGGTCGCCGAGCCGCATCACGCCGGCGATCATCTCCTTTTCGCCGGGCTCGAGCACGCCTGCGCTCTCGGCCTCGTTGACGAGGTGATGGATCTCGTCCTCCGACACCTTCTCCTCGGCCTTGCCGCCGCGGCCGAGCAGCGTGAGGATCAGCTTGCCGGAGAGGTCGAGCAGAAACACCAACGGCAGCGAGACCCGTGCCAGCACATGCATCGCGGGCGCGACCTTGACCGCGATGCTTTCGGGATCGCGCAGCGCGACCTGCTTCGGCACCAGCTCGCCGACAATCAGGGTCGCATAGGTGATGATCGTGACGACGATGCCGACGCCGACGATGTCGGCAATGCCCGAGGACAGGCCGAGCTCGACCAGCCATTGCGTCAGCCGCTGCCCGAGCGTTGCGCCGGAGAACGCGCCCGAGAGCACACCGACCAGCGTGATGCCGATCTGCACCGTCGAGAGGAACTTTCCGGGATCGGCGGCCAGCATCAGCGCGCGCTCGGCGCCGCGCACGCCCTTGGCGGCCAGCAGCGACAGCCGCGCGGGGCGCGACGAGACCACGGCGAGCTCGGACATGGACAACAGGCCGTTGATGACGATCAGGACGACGACGATGATGAGTTCGACAGACAACATTGTGCGCAAGGGGGAGGGACAATCAGCCCGGCGGTCGCCGGGCCAAGTCCTTTATATATGAAAGCGATGCGCGCTTTGCCCGGTTCCGACCAAATTGTCGCAGGCGAAGTTCAGGTGCTTTCGCCGGGATTTTCCAGGCTGAACGTCTCCGACTGCTCGTCATAGGCGAACAGCTCGGCATAACGGCCCCAGGACACGACGGTCTTCAGCGTCTCGTCGGCATAGTCTTCGGACATGTAGTCTTCGAGCTCGTTGCGGAACCGTGCCGCGGGCGCGGTGTGCGAGGGCCGCTCGTCGAGCACGCGACGGATCAATCCCATCACCGGAACGTATGTGACGAGGTGCTCGGCGAACAGCTTCTTGCGCGCGTCGGTCTCGAGATGGGCAAAACGCTTGCCCGCGTCGGTGAGCACGAGGTCGCCTTCGCTCAAATGGGCGAACCGCAACAGTTGCAGCGATTCGCCGAGATGAAGGATTTCGTCGGCCTCGAGCTGAAGCTGGCCGGCGAGCACCGGCAGGTCCGCATGTCCGTTGTAGGGCGCGCCCGCCAGCGTCTCGATCAGGCCGGACAGCACGTTGGACGATACATGGTGCAGGGTCATGCCGACGCCGGAACCGGGAATGCCTTCGATCGCGGGCACCTTGGGCTCCGCACGCTGCGTCATGCGCGCGTAGATGCTGTCGACGAGCTGGCGGAAATGCGGATCGAGCCGATTGCGTGGATGTGCCAGCTCGACCTTGATCTCGACGGCGACCCGCCCCGGATTCGACGAGAATACCAGGATGCGATCGCACATCAGGACGGCCTCCTCGATATTGTGTGTCACCATCAGGATCGATTTGATCGGCAGCCGGCCTTCGACCCAGAGATCGATCAGGTCGGTTCGCAGTGTCTCGGCGGTGAGCACGTCGAGCGCCGAGAACGGCTCGTCCATCAGGAGCAAGTCCGGATGCACGACCAGCGCGCGGGCGAAGCCGACACGCTGGCGCATGCCGCCCGACAATTCCTTGGGAAAGGCCGACTCGAATCCGTCGAGGCCGATCAGGTCGATCGCGGCGAGCGCGCGCTTGCGCCGCTCGGCGGCATCGACGCCCAGTGCCTCCAGTCCGAGCTCGACGTTTTGCAGCACCGTCAGCCAGGGAAACAGCGCGAACGACTGGAAGACCATGGCGACGCCGTTCGGCGGTCCCGCGATGACCTCGCCGCGGCAGGTCGCCTGTCCCGTGGACGGTGCGACCAGACCGGCGATGATCCGCAGCAGCGTGGATTTGCCGGAGCCGGAGCGGCCGAGCAACCCGACGATCTCGCCGGAGCGGATCGTCAGGTCGACGTTCTCCAGCACCAGCAACTGCTCGCCGCTGCCCTTCGGAAAGGACCGGCAGACACCGCGGATATCGATGAGCGCAGGGGGGTGATCGAGCATGATGGTCTCCTCGTCAGCCGAGCCGCAGGCGGCGCTCGTCGAAGGCGTAGAGCGGTCGCCAGACCAGACGATTGAACAGCGTCACCAGGATGCACATCGTGGCGATTCCGAGAACGACACGCGGGAAGTCACCCGCTTCGGTCGCAGCCGCGATATAGGCACCGAGCCCGGTGGCGTTCAGATGGGTGTCGCCCCAGCTGGCGACCTCGGCGACGATCGAGGCGTTCCAGGACCCGCCGGACGCCGTGATCGCACCGGTGACGTAATAAGGGAAGATGCCCGACAGGATCACCTTGAACCACCACCGCCATCCGCCGAGATGAAGGCTGCTCGCCGCTTCGCGCAGATCACTCGGAAAGGCGCTGGCCCCGGCGATGACGTTGAACAGGATGTACCATTGCGTGCCGAGGATCATCAGCGGGCTGAGCCAGATATTTGGGTCGAGCTTGAAGCTGACGATGGCGACGACGAAGACCGGAAAGGCGAGATTGGCTGGAAACGCCGCGAGAAACTGAGCCAGCGGTTGGATGCGTTCGGCCAGTTTTGGACGCAAGCCGATCCAGACACCGATCGGCACCCAGATCAGGGTCGCAAGGCTGATCAGGACGATGACGCGCAGGAAGGTGACCAGCCCGTCGCGGATCGCAACGAGCACGTCGCTCAGGCCGAGGCTGGCGGAGAGATAGCGGTAGGTCAGCCACGCGGCGTAGGCCGTGCCTGCGAGGACGACAGCAAGCCAGAGGCCGTCGATCAGCCGCGACGGCGCGTCTCTGCTCTTTGTCGGCGCCCCCAGCTTGGGGAGCGGAATGCGCAAATTCGAGACCGCGCGATTGATGCTGGAGAAGGGCAGCGTCACGGCCCGCAGGGCGCGGGTCCGGCGAAACAGGTCGAGCATCCAGGAGGTGGGTGACTCACCGGACGCCGTCTGTTCGAAGCGGAACTTGTCGGCCCAGGCAATGATGGGCCGGAACAGCAATTGGTCATAGGCGATGATGACGAGCAGCATCGCCAGGATGGCGTAGAAGGTCGCCGGCAGATCGCGCTGCTGGATCGCCAGCGCGACGTAGGATCCGACGCCCGGCAGCGTTACGGTGGTGTTGCCGACGGTGATCGCTTCCGACGCGACCACGAAAAACCAGCCGCCCGACATCGACATCATCGCGTTCCAGATCAGTCCCGGCATTGCGAAGGGCACGTCGAGGCGCCAGAATCGCTGCCACCCGGACAGATGAAAGCTCTGCGTTGCCTCTTCCAGGTCCTTCGGCACGTTGCGCATCGACTGGTACATGCTGAACGTCATGTTCCAGGCCTGGCTCGTGAAAATCGCAAACACCGAAGCCAGTTCGGCACCGAGCACCTGGCTTGGAAACAGATTCATGAAGAAGACGACCGTGAAGGTCAGGAAGCCCAGGATCGGCACGGACTGGAGGATGTCCAGGACCGGGATCATGACCATCTCCGCACGTCGGCTCTTGGCGGCGATCGCAGCGTAGACGAAGGTGAAGATCGTCGAGCAAACGATCGCAAGCAGCATTCGCAGGACTGTGCGCAGCGCATAGAGCGGCAGGTTGACCGGATCGAGCGAGACCGGTGAGCGCTCCAGCTCCGACAATGGCGCGACGGTCTGCTCGCCGCCATAGACGATCAGCACCATGGCGCCGATCACGAGGATCAGCGCGACGACATCCCAGACATTGGGGCGCAGCGCCCGGCCGATCGCGACCGTGCGAATATCTCTCGGCTTCATGGGCCTGCCTTTTGGGCAAGAATCCCAGACTAGAATGCTAGACGAGAATCCTGGGGCTAGAACTCGGCGTGCAGACGGCCCGAGAAGATCGAGACCGGCCCACGGTCGGCGTTATAGGCCGGGTTTGTGATCAATTGATAGTCCGCGGTCATCGTCACGCCCTTGATCACCGAATAGGCGTAGTAGGCCTCGAGGATGCGTTCGTTGCGGTAGTTGAGCTGGCCGTCGCCGATCAGCAGGCCGGTGCCGCCGGCGGCAAGGAAAGCGCGATGTGCGTCAGACAGGCCGTTGATGGCGCCACCGATGCCGATTGTGTCATCCGGACGTCCCCAACGGCTGCCCTTGATCGAGAGGCCGCCTGAGACGCTGCGGTCGATGTCGGTGAAGGAGAGAATCTGGTTCTGGCCGTCGTTCCAGCTTGCCCGCGCGAACAGTCCGACGTCGTTGACGATCTGCTGCTCGAGATTGACGTAGAAGCCGTACTTCGAACGGGTGCGCTGGTTCGCGGTCGTGATGTCGTTGATGTCGAGTGCGGGGTTGGCGGCGGCCTGTGCGACGACATCGTTGTAGTTCGCGGTGTTGCCGCTGTTGGCGAAGACGCCGACGCGCAGTTTGCCGGGCTGCTCGAGGAGCGTGTGACGCTCCTCGAACTCGACCACGCTGCCGCCGGTCTTGAAGGTCAGCACGTCGCTGTTCGGCGCGGACGGCACCTGGAACAGGCCGGCGCGGATCGCCCAGTCCTTGCGGTTGAGCTCGACCACGGCGCCGCGGGTATAGCCGGGCAGATCGGCCGGGAAGTCGTAGGCGCCCGACGACCACATCGCCCAGTTCATGAAATCGGCGCGCGGGTCCTTTGCATAGGAGTTGCCGTCGAAGAAATCGCCGACGGCGAAACGGCCGACAATCAGCGTGACGCGGTCGATATCGCGCTTGCCCGCGAGCTGGTTCGGCGCGTCCTCGACCGCTTCCTGCTCGCCGCCGAGTCCGAACGTCTGCTTGAAGAAGTAGCGCTGCGCGCGGATTTTTGGGAACGGCGCGCCGGCCTTCTGGGCTTCGCCGTTGGAGAAGCCGGCGAGGCCGAGCGTGCCGTTGAGGCCGAAGCCCTGCGCGAGTTCGGGATTGAAATAGAATTCGCCGCCGTCCCAGAGCCGCGCGCCCAGAAACGCCGTCGTCGTCCATGTCGCCTGGAACTGGCCGCCGCCGGGCAGGCTCTGCGGGCTCGCATAGGGCGAATGGATCGGGCCATAGCCTTGCGGCAGCACGGTGGTCTGGGCGTGGACGTTCCAGTCGTCGGATTCAGGCAGCTTGGTCTTGCCGCCGACCACCGGCATCCACGGCGTGTCGCCGAACTGGTAGTTCAGGCCGAGCTTGAACAGATGAATGCGCGGATCGATGTTGACGCTGCCGAGGCCAAAGCCGCTGAGATCGTAGGTCTTGCGGGAGAGGTCGACATATTCGTATTCGGCCTTCGCGGTCCAATTGCCGCTGACCGCGTATTCGAGACCGAGGCCCGCAGTCCATCCGGCCTGGTAGTGGCCGACCGGGAAGAGCGGCGAGACACCATCGGCATCGTTGACGTTGATATGCGTGTGTCCCCACGCGACGCCGCCGGTGACGTAAGGCATGAACCGGTCGAAGGCATAGCCGACGCGGCCGCGCACCGTGCCGATGTAGTCGATCGTGGTGTTGAAGGGCACCGGCGAACGCGCGAGTGCCGGGCCGTCGGTCGGACCCGTGAACGTTGCGTCGGCTTCGATGCCGAGCACGACGCGATTTGCGAGTTGTCGGTTGTAGCCAAGTTGATAGCCGCCACTGAGCCCGGTTGCGCTGTGGGGCAGGACGACGCCTTGCTCGGGCAACGGATTGGTGCCGGGTCCGAAGCCCGCGTCGCCGTAGCCGAAATGGCCGCCGACATAGAAGCCGGTCCACTCGTAGACGGTTTTCGCGGCGCGCGCCTTCAGCGGCAGGTCGGCGGCGAAGCCGGCACCCGGCAGCACGAGCACGCCCGAGGCAAGCGCCGTGGCTGCCCGCAGATACCTGTAACGGTGACCTCTCAACGTCAAAACTACGCCCCCAGACGCGACTGTGCCCAACCGCTCCCGACATCCCTGCCGATTCGCGGTGCTCCTGTCATCAGGGGCTTGGCTGTTCGCGCGATCGGACGAGACGAGCTCGTTTCGACGCGTTTCACCCCAAGATCTTGCCAAGTCCCTGCGCTTGTTGCGAACCTTATTGCTAATAATTCGCAATAGCAACTAGTCAGGAATGTCGCAGGCGATGGTTCGCACCGTTATGTGACGGGACTGCAACAACTTCCCGGTGCGGAAAAAGGATGACCCCGCCCGGGGGGACAGCCGGGCGGGGTCGGGGCACGACACGGGGTGGATGAGGCGCCCGTGTCGGACGCAGGATCCACGTAAGATCGGCCTCAGAGCCTCAAATCAGTAGCAAGTGCGAACGCTGCCGACGTACTGGCCGAAAGCGTTGTAACGGGGGGACCAGCCGCAGCGGTGATAGCCGTAATAGGGGTCGCTGCTGGCGGCGATCGCGGTGCCGACGACGGCGGCGGTCGCGATGCCCAGGCCGACACCGACGCCCCAGCCGAGCGGCTTGGCCTGAGCGGTCGACGTGGTGGACGCGACGCCAGCGGTGACGGTGAGAGCGGCGAGAGCGACGGCGGCAATCTTGGTCTTGATCGACATGTGAAACTCCATCCGGGTTGAGGCGGTCCGTTGTGGTCCGCGTGCCCAATTGGACGGAGGCTTGCCGAAACCGGTTCGAAAGCGCCTCGGCCGGCTCGGGAAATCGGCTCTTTCCCGAATGATTTCAGTTGGATGCGAGTTAGCCGAGGGGGCCTCTGGCGAGCCTGTTCACGTCGAAGTTATCGACTTCGGTCAGCAGCTCGCAAAAGGCGCGCGCGCCCTGGTCGATGAGCTGCTCGCCCTTCTCGGTCACGGCCAGCGTCGCATTGCCGACGGCCCCGCTGGCGTTGAGATCCTGCGCCTGCCAGGCAAAGGGCGCGGGCCGCTGCGTCGAGAGCCAGCGGTATTGTTTTTCCATCGCGATGCTGCTCGCCGGAAAATCCGCGATCGCATCGGCGCGCACCTGATCGGGATAGCGCGCCAGCATGATCGAGGTCTCGACCGCGCCGCCATGGATGCCGTGGCGCACTTCATCGGCCGGGAACAGTTTTTCGGCGCCCGACAGGCGCGACCACGATGTCGTCACCGCGAACATTTTTTGATGCGCGCGAAGATCCTGCGCCACCAGCATCATCGCCGCGCTGTTGCCGCCATGGCTGGTGATGATGACGAGCTTGTTCACGCCGCGTCGTGCGATGTCCTCGCCGATCGCGGTCCATCGCTTCAACGCCGTTTCGGTCGGCAGCGTCTGCGTGCCGGGATAGTCGATATGCTCGGTGGAAATCCCGATCCGTTCAACGGGCAGGAATGTGACCGGCATCGTCTCAGGCAAAAGCTCCCGCACGCGGGCAAGATAGGCGTCCGCGATCAGCACATCGGTCTCGAGCGGCAGATGCGGGCCGTGCTGCTCGGTCGCCGCCAGTGGCAGCACCGCGATCCAGCGCGCAACATCCGCAGGAGCGGCATCGGCCCAGCGGATCGCGGTCCAGTCGCGGGAAGGCGTCATCAAGGTTTCTTTGCCCGAATTTGTCACGTAGTTTGGTGTTATGGAGGGGACGCGGGCCTGGCCGGCTCGCGTCCCCGAATGTCTTGCGGTTTTATCGCGTTGTTTTCACATCGGCCAGACACGATCGACGGAGTGCATTGATGAGCCCTTCCCATCTGCGGCAAGCGTTAACGGCAGGCTTGCTGGCCACGGTCGTGTCGATCCTGCCGGCGCGTAGCGAGACCCTGGACAAGGTCACCTTCGGCACCAACTGGGTCGCCGAGGCCGAGCATGGCGGCTTCTTCCAGGCGGTCGCCGACGGCACCTACAAGAAATACGGCCTCGACGTCACCATCGTTCCCGGCGGTCCGAACGAGAACAACCGGATGCTGCTGATCGCCGGCAAGATCGATTTCTTCATGGCCGCGAACACGCTGATGTCGTTCGATGCGGTCGCCAACAACGTTCCCGTGGTCACCATCGCCGCGGTCTTCCAGAAAGACCCGCAGGTGATGCTGACGCAGCCGGATGCGAAGGTCACCAAGATCGAGGAGCTCAAGCCGCTGACGCTGTTCGTCTCCAAGGAGGGCATGACCAGCTACTTCCAGTGGCTGAAGTCCGAATACGGCTTCAGCGAGAAGAACGTCCGTCCCTATAATTTCAATCCGCAACCCTTCATCGCGAACCCCAAGAGCGCGATGCAGGGCTACGTCACCTCCGAGCCCTTCGCAGTCGAGAAGGCTGCGGGCTTCAAGCCCAACGTCATCCTGCTCGCCGATGCCGGATTCAACACCTATTCGACCCTGATCGAGACCCGCCGCGACCTGGTCGAGAAGAAGGCGGACCTGGTGCAGCGTTTCGTCGATGCCTCGATGATCGGCTGGTACAACTACATCTACCGCGACAATTCCGCCGGCAATGCCATGATCAAGCAGCTCAATCCGGAGATGACCGACGAGCTGCTCGCTTATTCCGTCGCCAAGATGAAGGAATACGGCATCGTCGATTCCGGCGATTCCTTGAAGAACGGCATCGGCGCCATGAGCGACGATCGCTACACCTCCTTCTTCAACAAGATGGTGAAGGCCGGCGTCGTGAAGGGCGATCTCGACTTCCGCAAGTCCTACACGCTGCGCTTCGTCAACAAGGGCGTCGGTGTCGAGCTGCGCCCCGCCAAGCCGTAACGCATGCTGAGATTGGACCAGGGTGCGGCGGCATCGGTCACCTCTCCCGAAGGGAGAGGTCGCATCGCATCGTCAGATGCGATGCGGGTGAGGGGTTCTGTCCTCTCGTGGGCCGTGATCCCCCTCACCCGGCGCTACGCGCCGACCTCTCCCCGTTGGGGAGAGGTGGTCGACTCGCCGCGTCTTACAGCATCTTGCGGCCTATGGTAGAGAGCAAAACTTCGCCCATGGTCGAGGCCAGCCTGACGGCACTTGCCGTCAGCCTGCGCGGCGTGACGAAGACCTATGACAATGGCGTCATGGCGCTGGGTCCGTTCGATCTCGCGGTGCGCAAGGGCGAGTTCATCTCGCTGCTCGGGCCATCCGGCTGCGGCAAGTCGACGGCGCTGAGGCTGATTGCCGGGCTCAGCGCGGCGTCATCGGGCACGGTGCGGATGTCGCGTCATGACGGCCCGGCGCAGATCGGCCATGGCATCGGCTTCGTGTTCCAGGAGCCGACCCTGATGCCCTGGGCCAGTGTGCGCGAGAATGTGCGGCTGCCCTTGAAGCTCGGCGGCGCCCCGAAAGCCGAAGCGCGGGCGCGGGTCGACGAAGCGCTCGCCAGCGTCGGTCTTGCCGATTTCGCCGATGCCTTTCCGCGCGAATTGTCCGGCGGCATGAAGATGCGGGTGTCGCTGGCGCGCGCGCTCGTCACCGATCCGGATATCCTGCTGATGGATGAGCCGTTCGCGGCGCTCGATGAGATCACGCGATTCCGCCTCAACAACGATCTGCTCGCGCTGTGGCGTAGCCTTGGCAAGACCGTCATCTTCGTCACGCATTCGGTGTTCGAATCCGTCTATCTGTCGCAGCGCGTCGTGGTCATGACGGCGCGGCCCGGCCGCATCCAGGCCGACATCCGCATCGAGACCGTCGAGCCGCGCGGGGAGGAGTTTCGCACCTCGGCGGCTTATTCCGATTATTGCCGGCGCGTGTCGGCCGCGCTGGCGCCGTCCTATTCGGGACAGTCGATGCTATGAACGCGCAAGCCCCCGTCACTGCAAAGCCGTCCGGCGCGCAAAGCGCGGTGCGCTTCCTGCTGCCCGTCATCGTGTTCGCGGCCGGCCTTGCCGCCTGGGAGCTCGTCGTCCGCCTCCGGGAGATCCCGCCTTACGTGCTGCCGGCGCCCTCGGTGATTTTCCTGACGCTGATCAAGGACTGGGCGGTGCTGTCACAATCGCTCGCGACCACGCTGCTGACGACGCTGGAGGGGTTTGTCGCGGCCAGCATCGGCGGCATCGCGCTGGCACTGCTGTTCAACCAGTCGAAATGGATGGAATATTCGCTGTTCCCCTATGCCGTCGTGCTCCAGGTGACGCCGGTGATCGCGATCGCGCCGCTCTTGCTGATCTATCTGGAACAGCAGACCGCGGTCGTCGTCTGTGCCTTTATCGTCGCCTTTTTTCCGGTGCTGTCGAACACCACGCTCGGGCTGAATTCGGTCGACCGCAACCTTGCCGGCCTGTTCCAGCTCTATGGCGCATCAAAGCCGCAAACCCTGCGCTTCCTGAAACTGCCTGCAGCGCTGCCCTATATTTTGGGCGGCCTGCGCATTGCCGGCGGCCTGTCGCTGATCGGCGCGGTCGTGGCCGAGATCGCGGCCGGAACGGCGGGCGCCGGCTCGGGCCTCGCCTACAGAATCGCCGAATCCGGCTATCGATTGAACATACCCCGCATGTTCGCAGCGCTGCTTCTGCTGTCGCTTGCCGGGATTGTCATCTATGGGGTGCTGGCGCTAATTTCCCACCTCGTTTTACGGCGCTGGCATGAGAGCGCGCTTGGAAAGGAAAACTGATGTCTACCGGTTCGATTTCGTCCGACAAGATCGACCTTCTGATTTATGGGCCGGTGCGGCCGATCCTCGAGAACGGGTTTTCCGATCATTTCGTCGTGCACAAGGCCGAGACGCGCGGCGACCTCGAGCGGCTGACGCCGGCGGTCCGCGACAAGATCCGCGGCGTCGCGGTGACCTATCACACCGTCCGCGCCGACAAGGATTCGCTGTCGCAATTGCCCAAGATCGAGATGGTGGCGAGCTTCGGCGTCGGTTACGACCACATCGACGCCAAATACGCGGCCGAGCACAACATCATCGTTACCAACACGCCCGACGTGCTGACCGAGGAGGTCGCCGACGTCGCGATGGGCCTCCTGATCTCCACCGTGCGCGAATTCATCAAGGCCGACCGCTACGTTCGCTCCGGCCTCTGGCAGACCCAGAACTATCCGCTCAGCGTCGGCTCGCTGCGTGACCGCAAGGTCGGCATCGTCGGCATGGGCCGCATCGGCCAGGCCATCGCGCGCCGGCTCGATGCGTCGCTGGTGCCGGTGGTCTATCACTCGCGCAATCCGTCCAAGGACGTGTCCTACAAGCACTATCCCGACCTGATCGAGATGGCGAAGGCGGTGGACACGCTGATGGTGATCGTGCCGGGCGGCGCCTCGACCAACAAGATGATCAATGCCGAGGTGCTCAAGGCGCTCGGCCCGCGCGGCGTGTTGGTCAACGTTGCGCGCGGCTCCGTGGTCGACGAACAGGCGCTGGTCCAGGCGCTGAAATCCGGCACCATCCTCGCCGCCGGTCTCGACGTGTTCGCGGCCGAGCCCAATGTGCCGGACGAGCTCAAGACCATGCAGAACGTGGTGCTGTTGCCGCATATCGGCTCGGCCTCCGTGGTGACGCGCAACGCCATGGACCAGCTCGTTGTCGACAACCTCAAATCCTGGTTCTCCGGCAAGGCGCCGCTGACGCCGGTCGCCGAAACGCCGTTCAAGGGGCGCTGATGACCGCTCTTCGGGTCGTTGCTTTGCTGATCGCGGCCTGCGTCGCCGCGACCGGTGCCGCGCATGCGCAGGATGCGACGACCCTGAAGAAGGAGATGATCGGGCAGTGGGAGCTCTCGACCACCGAGCGCAGCAAGACTTGCGTTGTCACGATCAAGGGCGATCCGGTGGCGCAGGGCTTCAAGCTGGAACTGGAGCCGGCGTGCAAGACGGCGCTGCCCTTCACCAAGGACATCGTGGCCTGGAGCATCAAGGGTCTCGGAGACATCGTCCGTCTGCAGGATGCAACCGGTGAGTCCGTGATCGACTTCACTGAGGTCGAGGCCGGCATCTTCGAGGGCCTGCGGCAGGGCGAGGGCGTCTACATTCTGCAGGACCTCGCCGCCGCGCGCTCGATGGCCAAGTCGATGGACCAGATGATCGGCGACTGGGCCATGGTCCGCGGCAACGGCCAGCCGATCTGCGGATTGACGCTGACCAATACGGAAGCCGATCAGGACAATTTCCAGGTCTTCCTCAAGCCGAAATGCGACGCGGCGATCGCCCAGTTCAACCCGACGCAATGGCGGCTGGAGCGCGGCCAGATCATCCTGATGTCGAAATCCGGCGAGGTCTGGCAGTTCGAGGCCGACGACAATGCCCAATGGCGTCGGGTTCCCGATACGGCCGATCCCCTGATCATGCTGCGCCAATAGGCGCCCGTCCGTTCCTGTTTTTCTGCCCGGCAATTTTTCCTGCGCCCATGTCGATCCGGCCCCGGCCGGATCGTCATCCCAATAGCGAGCTGATCGCGCGGCCGAACCGGCCGCGTCTCGCCTCAACAGGAGTTTTGCATGCGCTTTATGTACATCGTCACCTCCAGCCAGCCGATGAGAGGCCCCAGCCCAGCGCTGATGGAGGCCATGCAGAAGATTTCCGAGCGGGAAATCAAGGCCGGCCGGATGATCGACAATGGCGGCCTGATGCCGCTTGCCACGGGCGCACGGGTGCGGATCGTCGACGGCGAGCTCAGCGTCATCGACGGCCCCTTCATCGAGGCCAAGGAAGTGGTCGGTGGCTACGCCATTTTCGAGCTGCGCGACAAGGCCGAAGCCCTGGCCATGGCCAAGGAGTTCATGCAGCTGCACCTCGATCACATGCCGGGCTGGGATGGCACCTGCGAATTGCGGGCCTTCGCCACGCCGGGGGTGGACGGGGCCTGCGAGGTCGATGCGAAGTCGGGCGTAGCCGCTCACGCCTAATGACGAGCATCGCGCGTTCCATAGCGTTTTCGAGCGAAGTGGGGACCGGTTCGCGCAAAGAAAACGCGTCAAAACAAGAAACGAGAGCCCCGTTCCGACCCAGTCGGAACGGAAAAGGCTCTGGTCGGCGGCGATGACGGCCGCCGACATTGATCAAGCCGTCCGCGCCGCGATTCACGCAACTTGGCGCGTCGTGCAGCCGCGGCTGATCGCGACGCTGTCGCGGATGCTGCGCGATGTGCCGCTTGCGGAAGAGCTGACCCAGGACGCGCTGGTTGCGGCGCTGGAAGCCTGGCCGGCCATCGGCGTGCCTGACAATCCCGGCGCCTGGCTCATGACGACCGCAAAGCGACGCGCGCTCGATCACTTGCGCCGCGGCAAGATGCTTGGCGAGAAGCAGGACATGCTGGCGCGCGACATGTTGCAGGAGCAGGAGATCGTGCCCGATTTCGACGCCGCGCTCGACGATGATATCGGCGATGAATTGTTGCGGCTGGTGTTCACCGCCTGTCATCCGATCCTGTCGCGCGAGGCACGCGCGGCGCTGGCGCTGCGGATGATCTGCGGGCTCACCACCTCCGAGATCGCCCGCGCCTATCTGGTGCCAGAGGCCACCATCTCCCAGCGCATCGTCCGTGCCAAACGCACGCTGTCGAATTCCGGCCTCGCCTATGAGACGCCCAGCGGCGAGGCTCTGTCGGAGCGTCTCGCCTCGGTGCTGGAGGTCGTCTACCTCATCTTCAACGAGGGCTATCTCGCGGCGCGCGGCGACGAATGGCTGCGGCCGCAGCTCTGCGACGAGGCGCTGCGCATGGGCCGTGTGCTCGCCGGCCTCGCCCCGGACGAGCCCGAGGTTCACGGCCTCGTCGCCCTGATGGATTTGAATGCCGCGCGGGCGCGCGCACGGACCGATGCAAGCGGCGACCCCATTCTTCTGATGGACCAGGATCGCGCGCTCTGGGATCGCTCGCAGATCCGTCGAGGCCTGCGGTCGCTCGAACGGGCCCGCGAGCTCGGCGGTGCGGGACGGTTTTATGCGCTTCAGGCCGCGATTGCGGCGTGTCACGCCACGGCGGAAACGGCTGCAGATACCGACTGGCGGCGCATCGCGCAGCTTTACGCCGAGCTGGCGTTTCTGGTGCGCTCGCCGATCATCGAGCTCAATCGCGCGGTCGCGGTCGGCATGGCCGAGGGACCGCAGGCCGGGCTCGACGTGCTGGACGGGATCGCAGGCGCACCGGCGCTGTCGGCCTATCATCATCTGCCGGCGGTTCGTGGTGATTTCCTGCAGAAGCTCGGACGGCGCGCAGAGGCGCGGCAGGCGTTCGAGGCCGCCGCGCATCTTGCGACCAACGCACGCGAACGCGCGCTGATGGAGCGCCGCGCCGCGGCGCTCGCAGGCGAGCAGCTTTAGGTCGTCGGCTTGGGCGGTGGCGCAGTGCCCTGCGCCCATTTCTCCATCTTGCCGAGCACGCCCCAGGCCGTCAGTGCCAGCGAGATGGGAAGCGCGAATTGGCTCAGGCCCGGCACCGCCGACGCAATCGTCCCGAACAATCCGGCCAGGCCTCCCGCATTGGGGCTTGCGGTCACGGCAGAGAGCAGCGCGGTAATGAGCGAGCCGCCAATTCCGAGCGCCGTCTTCTTGCCATCCAGCATTTTGCCGATGGTTTGGCCGAGCGCGCCATTGACCTGTCCGAGCACAGGCTTGTTGCTGAGCAAGGCGCTGAGCAGATCGACCACCTGTTTGAGCTGATCGGTCGAAGCGGGATTTGCTATCGTCGGCGTGCCGGGAACGGTCTTGGTGATGAGAGAGAGGAGCTGTCCAAGCACATTGACCGTCGGGTTGGCCGCGGGAGTCGTACTTACTGGCGTTGTTGCTCCCGGCTGCAAGGCCTGCGTGAGGTTCTGCAACTGGTTGAGGATCTGGGATAGCTGGTTGGATGACCCTGCAGGCACTGTCCCTATCGGCGGGATCGCGATCGGCGTTGCACCGGTCGGGGTCGCTCCCGGCTGCAGAAGCTGTGCAAGGTTTTCCAGCCGCCCCAGAATCTGGGAGAGATCGATATTTGCCGTCCGGACCGGTTGCAGGCCGGCGCGCGTGATGGCGGCGATCGTGGTCCCGTCGAGCAGGCCGGTATCCTCGAGGGCGTGCTGTTGCTGGAATTGCGAGACCGCCGCCTTGGTCTTCGGTCCGCTGATGCCGTCTTCGTCGAGCGGTGGATTGGCGCCGAGCCTGTTGAGCGTCTGCTGCATCAGCAGCACCGACGACGCCACGTCCTCGTCCGGCTCGGAACGGGGGGCAATGGACGGGCTGTCGTCGATGGTGATCGAGGAATCCTGTGACATCATCGCATGCAGGACCACCGCGGTGCCGAGCTGCGTATCGACATGGCTCGGGTCGAAGACGTGGTCCGCGACGAACTTGCCGGCATTTGCCTCGGTTGGTCCGTAGAGGGTCGAGCCGCCGTAGAGATAGGGCGAGTTGACGCCCTTGGCGTGATAGCCGAGACCGTTGAAGCATTCGAGCCGGTACAGCGTACGCGCGATGCACCAGTCCTGCGTGCCGACGAAGTGCTGGATCCGCAGCGCGTCCACGGCGCCGTCGACGAACGAGGCGAACGGGCCGCGGCCCTTCGGAACGAGGCACGTCACGCGCTTCAGCGTTTCGCCGTTGCCGAGATAGGTGTCGAAATCGAAATTGGATTCGCGATAATGGCAGAGCGCGATGAAGTACCAGGGCACACCGGTCAGCCGCTCGATCTGCTGATAGGTCGCCTTGCCGTTGATCGCCTTGCGTGCCGTCGCGTTGGCCTCGCCAAGGCGGGCGGGCCGGATCTGGAGATTGGCCCAGTTCCTCTCATACCCGCTTTTCAGACTCTCGTATGACACCATCTCCCGCTCCCGCGAATTGTTAAAATTATCAGGTCGTTGTGCAATCAGGCGTGAGCCGCATGCCACTGCCGGCAGGCACGGGCTCTGGGTGTGGTTCGGCAAATGTGGCAGGCCATCGCCGGAGCGCATGTGAAATGGCTTACACGTGCAGCGCGAAAGGTTGCGGTCAAAGGACGCAACATCAGATCGGCGCACGCGCGCACGTCGCGGCGTGTCTTTCTTATCGCGCGGTCTGCTTGTTGCATAAAATTGTTTATGCAACCATGTGGAGAGTTCAACGTTGTCCGGGCCCTTCGATGTTCAGAGCCGTCGTCATTGTCTTTCTCGCCTTTGCCTTGTCCGCCTGCGATGCCGTGGCCACGCTGAAGGACGGACTGCAGCAAGCCCAGGCGGTCGAGGCCGATCTCGAACAGTCGACCGGCGTCAAGCCGCGGGTCGGCTTCAACTGGCGCAACGGACGCCTCACATCAGTGACCGTCCTGTTCCCGAAGCTTGATGAAAGCAGGCCACTTGGTGATCTCGCAAGCCTGGTGCGCGCGGCGGTGACCAAGGAATTCAAGCAGACGCCGGACGCGATCGTGCTTTCCTTCGCCCTGGACAAGGGGCCTTCGGTCTGAGGCCGATCAGGATCCGTTGGTTGTCGCGACAGGCTGGCCCCGTGACGTAAAGGGCGGAAACAAGCTGGATTCACGCGATTATTCTGGCCCGGGATCGTCCCAAACGCTATGACTGGCCGCATCAGATGGGAGGATTCGGGAATGCTTCGACGTCTTGGAATTGCAGCATGTTTCGCGGTCGCGATGGCCATCCCGGTCCATGACGCGGTGGCGCAGGACGCTATCGGCGGCGCCATCCTCGGCGGCGTCGGCGGAGCGATCGTGGGCGGTGCGCTTGGTGGCGGCCGCGGCGCCGCCATCGGTGCCGTCGTCGGCGCCGGCACGGGGGCTGCGATCGCCTCCGAAGGCGAGCGTCGCCGGTCCGGCTATTACGCCTATCAGCGCGGCTGCTACATGCAGCGCCCGGATGGCCGCTACGTCCCGGTCGATCCGAGATATTGCTACTGAGCGGACAGCGCCGGCGTCGTCTCGCACGCGCCGGCGCTGCCGTGTCTGCCCCTGCCGCTAGGCAGCGTTAGCCCGGCTGACGGCGTCGCCAAGCTCGGCATTGGTGTAGGCCTTGCCGCCGATGCCCCACAGGCCGTCCACCGCGTAGACCATGTTGACGAAAATCCGCTCCCGCGGATGACGGCCTTCCGCGGCCTTGAACGCGATGTCGGTGGCGTCTGCGATGAAGCCCGCCTTTTGCTCCGGGCTCGCCAGTGCGAAGGACGGGACCTTCAATTCGACCACGACGATGTCGTTCGACGTCCCGCCGGCGAACGACCGGCCTTTCGGGATCGTGCTGATCTCGCCGATCACGTTCGGCGTGATGAAGGCATTGCCCGCGAGATCATGGTGCCTGAGAAACGAGGCGGTCAGATCGGCGAACATGGTTTTCTCGGCGGTTGCACTGAAGATGCCATCCGTGGCGACGACGGTGATCGGCATGACCAAAACTCCCTTCGTGGTGTGAGCGCCGCGAACGCCGGCTGCGATCGCGGCTTGCGATAATATTGCGATCGTTATATAACGATCGTGATTGCATTCGCACGACGAGGGCGGTGCCGTCAACATTAAAATAACGATCGTTATATGACGAGGTGCGCTGGTGCGATACAAGTCCGGACACAAGGAAGAAGCCCGCGCGCGCATGGTGGCGGCCGCCGGCCGCGGTTTTCGTCGTCAGGGTTTTGGCGGCATCGGTGTCG
This sequence comes from Bradyrhizobium sp. CCGUVB4N, assembly GCF_024199945.1. Classification (GTDB taxonomy): domain Bacteria; phylum Pseudomonadota; class Alphaproteobacteria; order Rhizobiales; family Xanthobacteraceae; genus Bradyrhizobium. Next base: position 775,924 of record NZ_JANADP010000001.1, read on the forward strand.
ACGGCCTTGCCAAGGAGGCCGAGGTGACCTCGGGCGCGTTCTACGGGCACTTCTCGTCCAAGGGCGAGGCGTTCAAGGCTGCGCTGGTGGCGGGCCTCGAAGAGCTGCGCCAGGGTGTCGAAGCCCTGCGGGCCGAGCACGGTGCCAAATGGGTCGCGGCATTCGTCGATTTCTATCTCGGGCAAAAGCGGGTCTGCGAGCTCGGTTCGAGCTGCGCCTTGCAGAGCCTGACGTCGGAGGTGCAGCGCGCAGACGTCGGAATCAAGACCGTGTTCGAGGCCGAGATCGAGGGCGTGGTGAGCGCGGTGGCCGACGGCCTGCCCGGTCGATCGTCCAAGGACAGACGCGCGCGCGCCTGGGCGCTGCTCTCGATCCTGTCCGGCGGTGTCACGATGGCAAGGGCGGTCGCCGACAAGGATGTCAGCGCGGCCATTGCCTCGGCGTGCCGCGCGGCTGCGCTCAAAGCCTGTGCCGAAACCTGATCGACCGAAGGGGAGAGCCGCAGATGCAGATGTCGAATTATCTCTTCTTCACAACCCAGTGCGAGCCGGCGCTCGCGTTCTATACCGCCTGCGGTCTCGGCGAGGTGACCGAGATCAAGCGCCACGGCGCCGCCGGGCCGATGCAGGGCAAGATCATGCACGCGAAATTCGAGGGACCGGGCATCCAGTTCTATGCATCCGACAATGACGATGCCGAGCCGATGCGCGGCTCGGCGCACCACCTGATGATGGACGACGCGCAGGAAACGACAGACCTGTTCGCGCGTCTCGCCGAAGGCGGTACCATCACCACGCCGCTCGGAATCCAGCCCTGGGGCTACTACGGCAAGCTCACCGATCGCTTCGGTGTGCAATGGATGCTGAACTGCACGCTGGCGCCCGAGTAGGGCGAGAGCCTGGCTGCCGGCTTGATCAATTTCGTCCGGCGGGCGCTTCCGGCATGATCTGGCGCAGCGGCTCCGGCGAGATCGAGATCTGGCCGGTGAACGGACGATCATGCGCCGCGATCAGGAGCACCGAGGTAGCGACGCCGGTCGCGAACAGCGCAATCGCGATCGCCGATCCCAGTCGGTTGTCGCAATGAACGAAGCCGATCACCAGCAGCTCGCACAGGGCCTGGAGATACAGGCACCACCATTTCACCGCGTTGACCGAGGCCAGGCTGACGATGATCCGCTGTCGCCGCGCATCCAGCGCCTGCTCCAGCGCGGCGACGATCTCGTGCTGCGCGGTCGACTGACCCGTGCCCTGTGGCGTCATCGCGATGACGAGCTGCAAGGCCTCGGCGAGCGGAGGCGGCGTTGCCTTCAGCGAAGCCTCCTGATGCGCCATCATCGGCCATTCCACGGTGACGGCCTGATTGACATAGTCACGCACAAGCCGGCTGAGCTTTGCTTCCTGTTCCGCCGGCAGGCCGGCGGCGAGCAGAACGACGCCGCGCAGTGCGCTGGCCTCGCGGCTCACCGCCGCGCCGGCGCGGTCGCTGTCACCCCAGACCTGCGCCGCAGTGAAGGCGACGAACAGGCCGAAGATGATGCCGAGCACGGGCAGCATGCCGGGCGAGATCGCCTTCAGCGCCTTCGCCCGCTCCTCCGTCGCCACCAGCGCGACGAAGCCGAACACCGCCGCCGCCAGCAGATAGGTGAAGCCGAAGATGACCAGCGCCATCAAGGGCACGGGCAGATTGTGCAGCCAGTCGCTCATGTCATCTCATCGCTTGCGTGAAGGTTTCTCAGATCAGCCGCATCCCGCGCAGGCTGGCATGGCCGTTCTTGCCGACGATGATGTGGTCATGCACGGCAATCCCGAGCGGCTTGGCGATGTCGATGATCGCCTTGGTCATCTGGATATCAGCCTGCGACGGCGAAGGATCGCCGGAGGGGTGGTTATGCACCAGAATCAGCGCGGTCGCCGAGAGCTCCAGCGCGCGCTTGATCACCTCGCGCGGATAGACCGGGGTGTGGTCGACGGTGCCGGTCTGCTGTATCTCGTCGGCGATGAGCTGGTTGCGCTTGTCGAGAAAGAGCAGGCGGAATTGCTCCTTGTCGGCGAAGGCCATGCTGGTGCGGCAATAGGCGATCACCTCGTTCCAGGACGACAGCGCGTTGCGGCTGTTGACCTCGCCCTTGGCGACGCGATGTGCCGCCGCCGCGATCAGCTTGAGCTGGTTGATCGCGGCTTCGCCGACGCCGTCGACCTCGCGCAACCGCGCCACCGGCGCATGGACGACTTCGGCGAACGAGCCGAAGGTCTTGATCAGCGTCTTTGCCAGCGGTTTGGTGTCGCGCCGGGGCAGCGCCGGAAACAGTGCCATTTCCAACAGCTCGTAGTCGCTGAGCGCATCCGCGCCGGCGGTGTAGAAGCGCTCGCGCAGCCGCTCGCGATGGCCGAGATAATGCGGCGTCTCTTCGGGCGTGCTGTCGTCAGGCTTGGCTTTGGCGGGCATCGGCACAACCATGCCGTACGCGGCGCGTTTTGCAACCATGAAGTGTCGGGACGTCCTGCGGGCGGTTTCGCTGCCGCCCGCAGGAGGCGCCATCCAGCCTACGCCGTCAGGCCGCCCGGCGGCGTGCAGATTTCGACCAGCACGTCGCCCGGCGCGTTGCAGTAGAAATGCGGCACGCGCGCGCCGCCGCCGCGGTCCATGAAGGCGATCCGACCCGGGTTCAGGCCTGCGGCCGTCAGCTCGGCATGCTTGGCCTCGACCTCGCTCACCTCGTCATAATAGAACCCGATGTGGAAGTTGGCGGGATAGTCGGCCGCCTCGCCTGTCTTGCCGCGCATCACGGTGAGGACGAAATCCTCCTTGTTGCGCAGGACGACGAGCGCGTCGCCGCGCCCCGCGTAGAGCGTGAAGCCGAAGAAGCGCTCGAAGAAGGCGGCAAGGGTCGCCACGTCCGACGTCGCCAGGTTGAGATGTTGCAGTCGCATAGCTCTGTCTCCGTTCAAGGTGAAAGAACGGACGAGGCGAGATCCACGCTGAGGCGGCGGCCGGGTTGACACGGTGACACGACACGCCGGTCAGCGTGACGATCGCGTCACTCTGTCCGGCCGTGGGTCCACCCGTGAAGACGGTGGCAGAATTCCTGGACGATCAGGAACAGGCCGGGCTTACCAATCCGGCCATGCCTTTTTCGGCGCGCCCTGCGTAGCAAAGATCGCGCGGAGCGGCAACGACGGTTCAACGGTCGCGCTTCAACCCCGGCACCAGCGCAGCCAGCCGGTCCTTGATCGGACGCCCGAACACGGGCCCGCCCATGCCGCCGGGCGGCGGCCCCGGTGGCGGTCCGCCGTGCATGCCGGGCGGCGGTGGCGGCGGGCCCGCACGTCCGACCGTCGCCTCTGCGCGGCGATCGACGCCGAGCGTCAATGTCGCGACGTAGCGGTCGCGCTCCTCCTTCACCGCGCAGAAGGCGCGATGCTCGGGATCGGAGCGCTCGATGACGTGGTCGTTGGCATTGATCACCATGCGTTGCCGTGCGCGGCCGCCGTAGTCGGGGACGTTGGTATAGATGAACTCGTTGAGCGCATCCGGCAGGAAGGTCTGCCCGGTCAGCACGGTCCGGTCGCGGAGAAAAACCTTGAAATGAATGTGGGTGGTGCGGCCGTCATACCAGCCGGGATAGATGGTGTTGAACGTCACCCAGCCGGCGCCGTCGGTCGTTTGCGTGCCGCGCAGGAACGTCTGGCCGGTCGCATCGACATTGTGGTCGTCGCTCTGGCCGGCGAAGGCCGAATAGAGCCCCTTCGCGTCGCAGTGCCAGATGTCGATCCGCGCGTCGTGGATCGCCGTGCACGATCCGGCATCGATCACCCGTAGCCGCAAGGTCAGCGGCACCCCGGGCCTGCCCTCGGCGATGTCGGATCGCACGAGTTTCGGGTCGGAATAGAACGGCCCTTCCTCCGCCTGCGGCGTCAGGATGCAGGCGGGCTGGGCGTCCGCGGCAACGGGCGCAGCGTCCGCGCGGCCGGGCAACAGGCCCGCGGCACTGGCCGACACAAACCCGAGAAAGCCGCGGCGCGTCGATGTGCTCACTCCGTCTCTCCTGTCTGCTTGACGAGAGATCGTCATCGGGAAACAGGATGGCAAGATCAGGCTTTGAAGATGGCGACAATCAGCCCCGTGGTTTCTGATCATGTCGCGCGGGCAGCGTGACGATGACCACCCCGGCGAGAATGAGCGCCATTCCGGCGAGAATTGACCAGGTGAAGCTCTCGCCGAGCAGGGTTGTGCCGAGCATCACCGCGAAACCCGCCCGCAGATAACTCCCGCTGGTGGTGCCGAGTGGGCCGATCGTGCGGATCAGCCGGAAATAGATCACCATCGCGAGCGCCGTGCAGACCACGGCCAGTGCGATGACAGCTACGATCGCCTGCGCTTGGGGCGGCGCCAGCAGCCATGGTCGCTCGAGGATCGCGGCCGCAGGCAGCATCAGGATTGCGGCGCAGCTCATGGCGCCTGCCGCCGTGACGATCGCAGGAAGCCTTGTGAACCGTTGTCCCCAGATCGGCGCGAGCGCGTAGCAAAGGCTCGCCCCGAGCACGGCCGCCTGCGCCAGCGGTGCGGCGGTGCCGATTCCGGACAGCGCGTCGATCCCCACGGTCACGGCGACGCCGGCAAGGCCGAGAGCGACGCCTGCGATCTTGCGGCCGCTGATCGCCTGTCGCCCGCGCTCTGTCATCAAGGCGATCGCAAGCACGAACATCGGCGGCGTCGCATTGAGCACGCCGGCGAGGCCGCTGGTGATATGCGCCTCGCCCCAGCTGATCAGGGTGAATGGCAGCGCGCTTTGCAGCACGCCCTGCACGAGAAACGCAGCCCAGACCGATCCCCGGCGAGGAAGTGCGTGCCCCTGCGCCGTCGCAATGAGAAGGAGAAGAGCTGCCGCGAGGGTCACGCGTGCCGCAACCATCGTGAACGGCGGAATCGCGGGGATCGCCACCTTGATCAGCGTGAACGAGCTTCCCCAGATCAGCGAGAGCAGCAGCAACAGGGCGATCTCGCAGGCGAGGGTACCTTGGTCCGATGTTGCCTGTTCGGCCTGCGTGCTCATGCGGTGTGCTCCTTGATTTGCCGGCAGCATGATCAGGAAGCCGCGGCGCGGGCTGGCCGAATTCGGACCTCATCGTCCGATCGAGTCCGATTTCAGCTACTCGGCGGGCCGCATCGAAACTATCCTCGCGGCATGATGACGAGCCCGGCGCAACGGCAAACCCTGCCACCGCATCTCGACTGGGAGACCTGCGACCGGGCGCGGCTGGCACGTGCGCGGGATTTCGACGGCCTGTTTTTCTCCGGTGTTCGCTCGACGCGCATCTATTGCCGGCCGGTCTGTCCGGTTCGGCCGGCGCGCTCGGAGAATGTCACCTTCTACGCGACGGCAGCCGCGGCCGAGCGGGCCGGCTTCCGTCCCTGCCTGCGCTGCCGGCCGGAAACCGCGCCGGGTTCTCCGGCCTGGCTGGGGACGGCCACCACCGTCGCCCGCGGGATGCGGCTGATCGACGATGGCTTTCTCGATCGCGCCACCATGACGGAACTCGCAGGCGCGCTCGGCGTCGGGCCGCGCCACCTGCTGCGCCTGTTCCTGCGTCATGCCGGCGCGAGCCCGAGCGATATCGCGGCGACCCGGCGCGTGCAGGAGGCCAAGCGTCTGATCGACCAGACCGAGATGACCCTGGCGGAGATCGCCTTCGCCGCCGGCTTCGGCAGCGTTCGCCGCTTCAACGATGCCTTTGCCGCGACCTACAGGCGGCCGCCGTCGTCGTTCCCGCGGCGCCGTTAGGGCCTGGCGCCGACGAAAAAAAATCCGCACCGACCGTTTCCTTTGCACCTCCTCGTTCGTCTCTAGCGCTGTGGGCCTCGTCGAGCGGCCAGCAGGGTTTCCTCAAGGGAGAACATCGATGTCAGAGATCAAAGCCACGCCATCGCGTCGCGCCGTCGTTGCCACCGGCGTGAGTGCCGGCGTCCTGCTTGCCGCTCAAAGCGTCCCGTCCTACAGCCAGAACAGGAGTTCGAAAATGGAAGCCACCATTCGCACCGGCAGCGACGTCGCCACCCTCGTCAACGTCTTCACGGTCGAGCCGGACAACCAGCAGAAGCTGGTCCAGCTCCTGAAGGAGGGTACCGAGACCTTCTTCAGCAAGCAGCCCGGATTCATCTCGTCCAGCGTCCACGCCGGCAAGGAGGGCGGGCGTGCGATCAACTACTCGCAATGGCGAAGTGCTGCGGATATCGAGAATTTCCGCAAGGATCCGAAGTTCGCACCGTATGTCCAGCGCCTTGTTGCGATCGCGAAGGCCGAGACGATCCTGTGCGAGGTCGTCGAGGTCAATCATGCCTGACCCTCAGTGGGTGGTATCTCGATTCCGATTGACGTATCACGCCTGTCGGCGACGGGGAGAGCCTGCTTGACCGACGATGTGACCAGCAACAACTCGGGGGCGGTCCGGGAGACCGCCCAGCAAGCCCTCGACCGCCTGGCGGTGGAAATGCGGCCGCAGCTGCATCGTTACTGCGCGCGCATGACGGGCTCGGTCATCGACGGCGAGGACGTGCTTCAGGAGGCGCTGCTCAAGGCCGTCGAGGCGGCGCCGCGGACTGAGCCGCTCGACAATCCGGAAGGCTGGCTGTTTCGCATCGCCCACAATGCCGCGCTGGATTTCTTGCGCCGGCGCGCGCGCTACAACGCTGCTCACTCCGATGAAGATCTGGACATGATCGCCGCCTTGACCAGCCCCGTGAACGACCGCCAGATCGTGGCTGCGAGCTTGCAGACCTTCATGCGGCTGCCGGTGGCGCAGCGGAGTGCGGTGATCCTGCGAGACGTGCTCGGCTATTCCGTCGACGAGGTCTGCACCATCATGGGCGGCAGCATTCCCGCCACCAAGGGCGCCCTGCAACGCGGTCGCGTCCGCCTCCGCGAGCTCGCGGAGGAAGCCGATGACATCAGGCCTCCGGAGCTGGACACGGCGGAGCGCGCCCGCCTGATGCATTATGTCGAGCGCTTCAACGCCCGCGACTTCGATTCCTTGCGCGACATGCTGGCCGACGACGTGCGGCTGGAGATGGTCAACAGGACACGCCGTACCGGCCGCCACGACGTCGCCGAGTATTTCGGGCGTTACGCGCAGACCAGCCCCTGGCACTGCGTTCCCGGATTCGTCGACCGGCGCCCTGCGATCATCATGTTCGATCCGCAGGATCCGTCAGGCCCGCCGCGCTACTTCGTGCTCCTCGACTGGGAGAACGGCAGCATCGTCAACATCAGGGATTTTCTGTTCGCGCACTACGCGATCGAAGGCGCCGAATTGTTCGCGCTGGACTGACGGCGCGAGGCCGGCAGATCAGCCGATCTGCTTCTCGCCGTGCCGCTCCGACAGCGTGAAGATCTCGACGCCGGTGGCGGTGACGCCGACCGAGTGCTCGAACTGTGCCGACAGCGAGCGGTCGCGAGTGACCGCGGTCCAGCCGTCGGAGAGAATCTTCACATGCGGCTTGCCGAGATTGATCATCGGCTCGATGGTGAAGAACATGCCGGGCTTGAGCTGCACGCCTTCGCCGGGCCGGCCGATATGGATGATGTTCGGCTCGTCGTGGAACATGCGCCCGAGGCCATGGCCGCAGAAATCGCGCACCACGCTCATGCCCTGCGGCTCGACGAAACTCTGGATGGCGTGGCCGATGTCGCCGGTGGTGGCGCCGGGCTTCACGGCGGCGATGCCGCGCATCATGGCTTCATAGGTCACTTCGATCAGCCGCTCCGCCTTGCGTGCGATCGGGCCGACCGCATACATCCGGCTGGAATCGCCGTACCAGCCGTCGACGATGAAGGTGACGTCGATGTTGACGATGTCGCCTTCCTTCAGCGGACGGTCGCCGGGCATGCCGTGGCAGACCACGTGGTTGAGCGAGGTGCAGGTCGAGTAGCGATAGCCGCGATACATCAGCGTCGCCGGATAGGCGCCGTGGCTGAAGGCGAACTCGCGGACGAACTCGTCGATGCGGTCGGTCGCAACGCCGGGGCCGACGATGTCGGTGAGCTCGTCGAGGCATTTCGCCACCAGGGCACCCGCCTTGCGCATGCCGGCAAAGGCGGCCGGCCCATGCAGCTTGATCTGTCCGGTCTTGCGCAGGGAGGTATCGGTGGCTTCGACGTAGCTCATGCGGGCGCTATCTTCTGGAATACGGCGGAAGGGCTTGATTTGAGGCCCTAATTTAATGATTGCGGGCCTTCGCGCAAGCTTGGCTGGGGCGTTTTCGGGCGAAGTGGGTCCTGGTTCGCATGAAGAAAGCGCGTCAAAACAAGGGGCCGACCCGCCATGTGCCCGAAAGCGGTCTCAATTCGGGACTTCTACGGTGGTTTCGACCGGCAGCGCCCCGCCGCGGACGCGGATTTCGCGGACCGGGTAGGGAACCCGAATGCCCTCGCGCTTGAAGGCGTCCCATAGCGACAGCATCACGTCGCTTTTGACGTTGTCCATGCCGTCGGGGTCCGCGAGCCAGAGGGTCAGCGAGAACTTCATGCCGGCTTCGGCGAACTCGGTCAGGATGCAGTTCGGCGGCTTGCCCTTCTGCGCGCGCGGATGGGCGGCCGCGGTCTCGATCGCGAGCCTGCAGACCAGCCTGGGATCGGCGTCGTAATTGGTGCCGAAGATGATCTTCACCAGCGTGTTCTTGTCGGTATAGGTCCAGTTGACGACCTTCTGCGTCACCAGATCCTCGTTCGGCACCAGGAACTCGCGGCCGTCGCCGGCGGCTACGGAAATATAGCGCGTCTTCATCGCGCTGATGCGCCCGGTGTTGTCGCCGATGGTGACGAGGTCGCCCGGCTTCACCGATTTGTCTGCGAGCAGGATGATTCCGGAGATGAAATTGGCGACGATCTTCTGCAGGCCGATACCGATGCCGACGCCGACCGCGCCGGAGAACACCGCGAGCGCGGAGAGGTCGATGCCGACCGCGCCGAGCGCGATCACGATCGCGATCGAAAGCAGCCCGATGCGGATGATCTTGACCAGCAGCACCTGGACCGACGGCGTCAGGTCGGTCGTCGAGTTGATCTTGCTCTCGGCGAAATTGCTGGCGATGTTGGTGAGCCAGAGCGCGATGATCAGGAGCGCGCCGGCCTTGATCACCAGCAGCGGCGTCAAGCGCAAGCCGCCGAGCACGATGGCGTAGGAATCGAGCAGCTCAACCGTGGTATCGAGCTGGCCGAGGATGGACAGTGCGGCGAAGAACCAGGCCGCAACCGACACCAGCTTGACGAAGAAGGCGTTGCGCAGCACCGAGGTCACGAGCCGGATCGCGAGCCAGGCGAGCCCGAGCTTGGCGGCGACCATGAGGAGGTAGCTGCGGCTCGGCCAGGTCGCATGATACATCACGATGCGGGAGATGATCACGAGCAGGGTGAACACCGCCGTCGAGCCGCTCGCGACCATCACGCGGGCGAACTGGCGAAGCGGCAGCGGCCAGCGCATCGCCAGCGAGGTGATGTCGACCCGGTTGCGAATGGCGGCTTCCGCCGCATAGGCGATCCCGGCCGCCGCCAGCATGAGCCCGAACTGCAGGTAGAACCATGGCGAGGCGATTTCCGCCCCGACGCTGCGCGCGGTGGTCTGCACGAACTCCATGAAGTCTTTGAGGTCCATCGGGCAAGTCTCGTTGGAAAGGTCGCGTCGGGACAGGTCTCGTCGGGCGAGGATTTGATTCGAAAGTGCCGCAGAATCCCACAAAGGAAGCGGCCCGGCCATCGATACACCGCGAAGTGAAGCGCGTTAAGGCCGCAAAATACGGGCAGATTGCCGCGAGCGGGAGAAAATGGGTTGGCGCGCCGGTACGGCGACGATAAGGATGCAATTCCAGCGATTTGAACCCGGAAGGTGGATGGCCTCCCTCGACTCTTTCAGCATCGCCATTCTGCTCGGCGCCGTCCTCGTCATGGCCGGTATCCTCTCGAGCCTGCTCGCGCTGCGCTTCGGCGCGCCGCTGCTGCTGGTCTTCCTCGCGATCGGCATGCTGGCGGGTGATTCAGGTCCCGGCCAGCTCCAGTTCAACGACGTCGGCACCACCTATCTGGTCGGTTCGGTAGCGCTGGCGCTGATCCTGTTCGACGGCGGCCTGAAGACGCGTTTCGCCAGCATCCGCACCGTGCTCGCGCCCTCTGTGGTGCTCGCGACCGTCGGCGTGCTGCTGACCGCGCTGATCACGGCGCCGTTCGCGAAATTCGCGCTCGATCTCAACTGGGCCGAGTCGCTGCTGGTCGGCGCCGTCGTGGCCTCGACCGACGCCGCCGCGGTGTTCCTGCTGGTGCATACCCAGGGCCTGCGCCTGCGCCCGCGCGTCGGTGCGACGCTGGAAGCCGAATCCGGCACCAACGATCCCTTCGCCATCTTCCTCACCTTGATGCTGGTCGAATACATCTCGCTGGGCTCGAGCTCGCCCGGCCATGTGGTGATGGAGTTCGTCCAGGAGGCGGCGCTCGGCGCCGTCGTCGGCGTGATCGGCGGACGTCTCGTCGTCATCGGGCTCAACAAGGTCGCGCTTCCGCAGGGCCTGCACGCGCCGTTCGTCACCACGGCCGCGCTCGTGATTTTCGGCGGCTCGCAGATCATGCACGCCTCCGGCTTCCTCGCCGTCTATCTCGCGGGCATCATCATCGGCAACCGGCCGACGCGCGCGCACAATTCGGTGGTGGCGTTTCTCGATGCCGCGACCTGGCTGGCGCAGATCGTAATGTTCGTGCTGCTGGGCCTGCTGGTGTCACCGAGCCGGCTCGGCTCCAGCGTGCTGCCCGCGATCGGTATCTCCTTCGTCTTGATGCTGGTGGCGCGGCCGATCGCGGTGTTCGTGTGTCTCGCCCCGTTCCGCTTCAACTGGCGCGAAAAGATCTTCATCGCCTGGACGGGCCTGCGCGGTGCGGTCGCGATCTTCCTGGCCTCGATCCCGATGCTGGTCGGCCTGTCAAAGGCCTATCTCTATTTCGACGTCGCCTTCGTCGTCGTGATCATTTCGCTCCTGCTGCAAGGCTGGACGCTCGCACCCGCCGCGCGCAAGCTGCATGTGGCGCTGCCGCGCGCCGAGCGCGGCCCGCGCCGCGTCGAACTGGATCTGCCCGGCCAGCTCGAACAGCAGCTGGTCGGCTATCCGGTGCGGCCGAAGAGCCTGTATTTCCGCCGCGGTCTGATCCCCTCCTGGTCCAAGCCGACCCTGGTGATCCGCAAGGAGAGCATTCTGACGCCCGTGGAAGCCGAGCCGATCGAGCCCGGCGATTACATCTATCTGCTGGCACCGCCGGAAAAGGCCGAGGCGCTCGACCGCTTCTTCGTCGATATGCAACCAAGCTCGGCGCCCGATCCGCATCTGCTCGGCGACTTCATGGTCTCCGGCGAGCACACGCTCGCCGAGCTTGCCGAGATCTACGGCGTGCCGGCAAGCGACGACGACAGCAAGCTGACGCTGGCCGACTATTTCGACGTTCATCTCGATCGCGCGCCAAAGGAAGGCGCCGAGCTCGCGCTGGGCGAGATCGTGCTGGTCGCGCGCAGCATCTCCGGCGGCCGCGTCAACGTCGTCGGCCTCCGCCTGCCGGAAGACGACGAGACCCCGGCGCCGCTGACGCGCAGGCAGGCGTTGCGGAAGAAGCTCGCGGAGATCTGGACGTCGGTGGCGGGGGTTTAGAGGGCGCGGGTGCTTGCTGCCAGTACACTCTCCTGTGTCGTCCCGGCGAAGGCCGGGACCCATAACCACAGGGAGCAGTTAGGCGAAGACTGGCATTGACCCTTCCAGTACCGGCACCGCGCGCTACCGATGAATCACGCGGTATGGGTCCCGGCCTTCGCCGGGACGACGGCTGAAAGTTACGTCAGCACCTTCACCCCGCCGAACGACGTCACGCGGCCCTGCCTCAGCATCACGATCTGCGTCGCAAGCTGGCGCAGCTCGGCGACGTCGTGGCTGACATAGACCATGGGGACATTGGCCTCGTCGCGCAGGCGGACCAGATAGGGCAAAATCTCGAGCTTGCGGGCCTCGTCGAGCGCGCCGAGCGGCTCGTCGAGCAGCAGCAGGCGCGGTTTCGACAGCAATGCGCGGCCGAGCGCGACGCGCTGGCGTTCGCCGCCGGAGAGTTTTCCGGGGCGGCGGTCAAGGAGGGCACCGATGTCGAGCAGCTCGACGACGCGCTTGTGCTGCGCCGGATCGGCCGCGAGGCGGTTCATCCGCCGGCCATAGTCGAGATTCTGCGCGACGTTGAGATGCGGAAACAGCCGCGCATCCTGGAACACGTAGCCGATGCGGCGGCGCCAGGTCGGCACATGAATGCCGGCGGCGCTGTCGTCGACGGTCTCGCCATCGATCACGATGGTGCCGCGATCGGGCCGCAGCAGGCCTGCGATCATGTTGATCAGCGAGCTCTTGCCGGCGCCGGATGCGCCGAACAGGCCGGTGACGCGGCCTTCGCTTGAGAACGACGCCTGAAGCGAGAATTCACCGAGCTGTTTTTCGACATCGACGCGCAGCATGGTCAGTTCCCGTGCAGGCGCTGCGTGGCGCGGCGGGCGAACCATTCGGCCGCGATCAGCGCGCCGATCGCGAGCCCGACCGAGATCATCACGAGTCGTGCAGCGGCAGCATCGCCATCCGGCGTCTGGATCAGTGAGTAGATCGCGGATGAAATCGTCTGGGTCTCGCCGGGAATGTTGGAGACGAAGGTGATGGTCGCGCCGAACTCGCCGATCGCCTTGGCGAAGCCGAGCACCATGCCGGCGAGCACGCCGGGCAGCGCCAGCGGCAGCGTCACCGTGAAGAACACCTTGAAGGGCGCCGCACCGAGCGTCTCGGCGGCCTGTTCGAGCCGGCGGTCGATCGCCTCGATCGACAGCCGCATCGGGCGCACCAGCAGCGGAAACGACATCACGCCGCAGGCGAGCGCAGCTCCGGTCCAGCGGAAGGCGAAGACGATGCCAAGATGATCGGCGAGAAAGCCGCCGACGAGGCCGCGGCGGCCGAAGGTGAGCAGCAGCAGATAGCCGGTGACGACAGGCGGCAGCACCAACGGCAGATGCACGACGGCATCTAGCACCGACTTGCCCCAGAAATCCTTGCGGGCAAGCAGCCACGCCAGCGCAATGCCGAACGGCGTTGCCACCAGCGTCGCGATGACGGCGACCCTGAGCGAGAGCAGGATCGCCGTCCATTCGGCGGGAGAGATGTCGAGCATCAAGTCGTAATATCAGATCGCGAAGATCAAGTGGTCGGGCTGATCAGGAACTTAAAGCCGTATTTTTCCAGAATGGTCTTGGCGGCCGAGGTACGCAGGAAGGCGAGATAGTCGTTGGTCTCGGGCTTCGCGGTCGTGGTCGCCGCAACCGGATAGATGATCGCGGGATGCGAATCCGCCGGGAAGGTGCCGACGATCTTGACGCCGGGCTCGACCTTGGCGTCGGTGGAATAGACGATGCCGAGGTTGGCTTCACCACGGGCGACCAGCGTCAGCGCAGCGCGCACGCTCTCGGCCATGGCGAATTTCGGCTCTGCGGCGGTCCAGGCGCCGAGCTTCTCCAGCGCCGCCTTGGCGTATTTGCCGACCGGCACCGACTTGACGTCGCCGGTCGCGATCTTGCCGTCGCCGGCGAGTTTTGCGAGGTCGAAACCCTGCGCGATGGTGACGTTGTCGATTTTGGAATCCTTCGGCGCGATCAGCACGATGCTGTTGCCGAGCAGGTTCACGCGGGAAGGCTCGTTGATGGTCTTCTTGGAGGCGGCGTAGTCCATCCAGTCGGTGTCGGCCGAGACGAACACGTCGGCCGGCGCGCCCTGCTCGATCTGTTTTGCCAGGACCGAGCTCGCGGCATAGCTCACGGAAAACTTGACGCCGGTCTTGGCGGTGTAGGCGGCGTCGACCTCGTCGAGCGCATTCTTCATCGACGCGGCGGCGAAGACCGTGATGGTCTTGTCCTCGGCGGCGGCGGGCGAGAGGCTCGCGCCCGCGAGCATGATGAAGGCGGTGAAAAGTCCGGCAATACGATACATGGATGGCGCTCCGTGCGAGCCCGCGCGCGCTAACGCACGCGCAAATCTGGCGTTGGGTGGGTTCAGGTCGCGACCGGCGGAAGCGCTGTTCCACGTGTCCCCGCAACGGCTTACGGCCGACGGGGATATCGCAGCTGCGAAGATAGCAGGCCGGGGCTTCAGGTCAAAGGCGACCCTTTGTCCAACGCATGATCCGGAAAAGTGTGTCGCGGTTTTCCGAAAAGATCATGCGCAAACAATAACATCCCGCTTATTGCGCCGGCAGGATCGAAATCGACAGCGAACTATCCTTGGCGCCGCTGACCTGGAGCACGAACGGCTTGTCCGAGAGCTCGTATTTCATGGTCTTGCGGATGCCGTCGCAATCGGTGGCGCCGCTGAAGGCCACCGGCTTGAGGAAATGCCCGTCCTGGACCAGATCGACCCAGGCGCCGGAGGACAGGCTGATGGTGTAGAGTCCGGCCTTGGCCGCCTTGATGCTGGTGAAGCCGGCAAAGGTGCCGTCCTTGGGCGCCCGCTCCGGCGGCGTCGGCAGTTTTGCGTCCTGGGGCGCGACCAGGCCCAGCGTGATTGCCGATGTCGGGATCCCGGCCTGTTCGGCGCCCGAGGCGAGCTTGGCGCGATCCGGCGCGGTCAGCGCGGCACGGTCGCGCTCGATCGGCCATTTGAACTTGTCGCAGCCGCTGGGCTCCTCCGCCGCGAGAGCGGAGGTCGCGCTGATCGAGAGCACGGCAAGAAGAGCGAGGACGCGCATGTCAAATCTCATCGTTGGCCGCGCGTGGGCGCAGCTTGCAGTCAGGTTTTGTCGGCGAACGGGATGCGCATCCCGGAATGCCGCGGGCTTACGGCCGCGCGGCCGGGCGATCCTAGCGCATTTGGGGGGATGCGGACCAGTCAGCAGTCCGTCATCCCGGACAAGCGAAGCGCAGATCCGGGATCCATACCCCCAGGGAGATGTTTGACGAAGACCCGGAGTGGGAGCGATGTCCCACACTCCTCCCTGTGATTATGGGTCCCCGCCTTCGCGGGGACGACAACCGAAAATGGAGCGGCAGTGTGCCCTACGGCTTCGCATCCGCCGCGCGCAGCACCGCTTTGCAGGCCGCCGGCATCTGGGCCAGCGTCATCGGCGGTTTCGGCTTCGGCGGCTCCGGCGGCGGCTTTGGGTGCAGCACGCCCTCGCTGAACCAATAGGCGAAATCGGAGGGCTTGCAGCCTTCGTCCTCGGATTGCGAGGGCTGGCCTTCGCATTCGCCTGATCCCGCCGGGCAGCGCATGCGGATATGGAAATGATAGTCGTGGCCCCACCACGGCCGGATCTTCGACAGCCACGAGCGGTCGCCCTTGGCTTCACGGCAGAGCGCCTTCTTGATCGCGGGATTAACGAAGATGCGCTGCACCGCCGGCTCCTGCGCCGCATCGCGCAGCACCAGCACGTGGGCCGGCGTGAACACTTTCGGATCGATGTCGAGCCGGTCCTCGCGCACCATCATCACCGCCGACATCTCCTCGCGCTCCTCGCGCGATAGCCGACGGTCCGGCATCGGCGTCAGCCAGATGTCGGCATCCAGCCCGATCTGATGGCTGGCATGACCTGACAGCGCCGGCCCGCCGCGCGGCTGGCCGATGTCGCCGACCAGAATGCCCGGCCAGCCCGCGTCCTTGTGCGCCCTGGCAGCCAGGCGCTTGATCAGCGCGATCATATCGGGATGACCGTAGTTGCGGTTACGCGACAGCCGCATCACCTGCCAATTGTCGCCGTTGAGCGGCATCTGCTGGGCGCCGCCGATGCAGCCCTTCACGTAGGAGCCGATGACATGCGCCGGTCCCGTCGAGGGCAGCAGTTTTCGCGCGAACAGCTCTTTGGCACCGAGATGCGGATCGTTCGGATTGGCGAGCGGCGGCAACGGTTTTGCGTTCACGCTGCCCTTGTCCTGGGCCAGCGCGCTGCCGGCGGCCAGGAGCGTCATCATCAGCAGGAGAGGGGCGATTCGGCGGGGACTCATGCTGACGTTCTTATAGCCCAAGCCTGCGTCAGGGTTAAGGATGAGGCCTTCGGCGGGGCGCCGCCTCACAACGTCTTTACAGCCGTTGGCGCCGATCAAGCGTGAGAGTCTGTAACGCCACGATCCATAGTTCCGACCCGAGCGCCCTCAAGGCAGCTGGGACATCGTGCGAAAGTCGCAAATTTCCGCTGCGGCGGTGCGATTCTTAACGGCGCGATAACTCTATCCTGCATTGACCAAAATTCGTGCGCGGAACGAGATGCACCCGGCTCCTGCATGCAAGCGGCCTGCATTCCGGAATTGATTCATGGAGACTGCGCGTTTTTGCATCTCCGCTCTCGACGATCGCGACGAGCAAGCAGGTTCGACGCGCCGCCGGCGCCGATTGCGCCTCGCAAACAGGCAAAACGCTCCGCCGTCCGGCTACTGCAAGGCGCGTCGTCGGAGGACGAGACCACCCAAGATTACTTTTCTTTCAGACACTTGGAGCAAGACTTGCGTCCGCTGGGCGCGGCTAGGACGTGTGAAGTTGAGTTTGGGGTCCAAAAAAACAGGAAAGCGAAAGCGCAACGTGCTTGCCAGGGGCGGCGGACAGCCGCGCAAGCCGCGATTTGCGCGCGCGCCGCATCCGCCCGCCGAACGCGACCAGCTCGTGCAGAGCCGTGCAGAAGCCGAAGCCGCCATCATCGAAGCGCGCAAATCGCATGAGCGGCTGCGCCAGGCCGTCGACCTGCTGCCGCAAGGCATCGTGATCCTCGATCCCGAAGGCCGCTACGTCCTCTGGAACAAGCAATATTCCGAGATCTACAGCAGGACCGCCGATCTGTTCGCCGAAGGCGCGCGCCTCGAAGACACGCTGCGGGTCGGCGTCGCCCGCGGCGATTATCCGGAAGCGGCCGGCCACGAGGACGAATGGATCGCCGAGCGACTGAAGAAGCTCCACGAGCCCGGCAAGCGCCACGAGCAGACGCTGTCCGATGGCCGCGTCATCCTGATCGAGGAACGCCGCACCGATGACGGCGGTGTCGTCGGCCTGCGCGTCGACATCACCGAATTGAAGCAGCGCGAGGCCTCGTTCCGCCTGCTGTTCGATGGCAATCCCGTTCCGATGATCGTCTGCGCGCTCGACGACGAGCGCATTCTCGGCGTCAACGACGCCGCGATCGCGCATTACGGCTATAGCCGCGCCGAGTTCGAGAAGCTGAAGATCCGTTCACTGCAGGCCTTCGACAGCGAGCCGCCCTGGACCACCGACCGCTCCAGCGACGAGCAGGCCGCGCGCACCTGGAAGCACGTCAAGGCCGACGGCGCGCTGATCGATCTCGCGATCTATTCCCGCGAGCTGAGCTATGATGAACGGCCCGCCGTGCTGCTCGCGCTGATGGACATCACCGAGCGCAAGCGCGCCGAAGCGCGGCTTGCCTTCATGGCGCAGCATGACGGGCTGACCGGCCTGCCCAACCGCAATCTTTTGCGCCAGACCATGGACGAGATGCTGCAGCATTCGCGGCGCAGCCCCGAGAAGGTCGCAGTCCTGATGCTCGGGCTCGACAATTTCAAGGCGGTCAACGACACGCTGGGACACGCGGTTGGCGACAAGCTGCTGCGCGGCGTCGCCAAGCGGCTGCGTTCGACCTTGCGCGACGAGGACGCGCTGGCGCGGCTGAACTCTGACGAGTTCGCGATCGTGCAGAGCGGCCTGACCCGGCCCGAGGACGCGGTGGGCCTGGCAAAGCGCCTGCTTGAAGCCATCGCCGATCCCTATCTGCTCGACGGTCATTCGGTGGTGATCGGCGCCTCCATCGGCATCGCGATGGCGCCCGGCGACGGTGACGAGTCCGAAAAGCTGCTCAAGAGCGCCGACATGGCGCTGTCGCGGGCCAAGTCCGACGCGCGCGGCACCTTCGCCTTCTTCGAGGCTGCGTTAGATGCAAAAGCGCAGAGCCGCCGCAAGATCGAGGTCGAGCTGCGCGACGCGATCCAGAACGACGTGCTGCGCCCGTATTACCAGCCGCTGGTCGATCTCCAGAGTGGCCGCATCACCGGCTTCGAGGCGCTGGTGCGCTGGCCGCATGCCGAGCGCGGCATGGTCTCGCCGGCCGAGTTCATTCCGGTCGCGGAAGAGACGGGTCTGATCAATCCGCTCGGCGGCCTGATGCTGCGCCGCGCCTGCCTCGATGCCGCGACTTGGCCGGACGACGTCCGCGTCGCCGTCAATCTGTCGCCGCTCCAGTTCCGCAGCGGCAATCTGCTCTCGATGGTCACGGACGCGCTGAAGTATTCCGGCCTGCCGCCGCGGCGGCTCGAGCTCGAGATCACCGAGACGCTGCTGCTGGAGAAGAGCGCGCAGGTGCTGGCGACGCTGCATGCGCTGCGCGCGCTCGGCGTCCGCATCTCGATGGACGATTTCGGCACCGGCTATTCCAGCCTCAGCTATCTGCGCAGCTTTCCGTTCGACAAGATCAAGATCGACCAGTCCTTCGTCCGCGATCTCGGCGCCAATCGCGAGGCGCAGGCGATCATCCGCTCCATCGTCAGCCTCGGCAAAGGCCTCGGCGTCATCATCACCGCCGAGGGCGTCGAGACCGAAGCCGAGCTGAGCTGCCTCCGCACCGAGGGCTGCGACGAGGGCCAGGGTTTTCTGTTCAGCAAGGCCCGGCCCAATGCCGAGATCATCAGCCTGCTGGCGGCGCAGCGCGGGATCGATGGCGATACCGCGCTGGTGGCCTAGCGTTCGGCAGATCGGACTCTAGTAGCCCGAGTAGGGACCGGACGGCATGCAGGAGTCGTCGACATAGTGGTAGCCGCCGCCATAGCCGTATCCGGAAGGATAGCCGTAGGCGGAATAGCCGCCGCCATAGTCGCCGCCGTAATAGCTTCCATGGCCTCCGTAGTAAGCGCTCGCGATCCCGGCGCCGACGACGGCGCCGGCGACCCCGTAATCGAGGCGGCGGTAGCCGTAGCCGCGATAGGCCAGGCCGCCACGATAGCCATAGCCACCACGATAGCCGTAGCCGCCGCGGTAGCCGTAACCCCAGCGCACTTCGGTGGTCACGGGATCGACCATCGCTTTGATCGTGGCCACGGATGTCGGCATCGGGCCCGCCTGGGCGCCTGTGACGAGCAGGGCACCGGCCGCGGCGAGAACGGTCGTCCGTAGAGAGTTCGAGAACCTCATGACCATCTCCGTGCTGTGCGGCGGCGCCCTGGCGCGGCCGTCAACAGCCTATTCGGGGCAGCTTTGCTGCGCCAGGCTTGATTCAAGTCAAACAGATCGCAGCCCTTGTGCCGCGCGCAGTCCCGCCAGGAACGTATCGACGCTCTTCGGCCCGTGAGTGATCGGTGGCTTGGCTCGCACGTGCAACCGACGATGCTGGTCGAAGCCGAGAGGTGATCGAGTAGAGCCGATTTGCTGTGACGGTATGAGCTCGGCAATGCGGAGATCGTCGGCCTCTTGAAGGCCTAGCGTAGCGCAGATACAACCTGCGGCGAGGACGCTGCGCTGGTGGCCTGGTCGGACCTCCGCCATTGTCAGCGCCTGACGATTGAATAGGATCGCGGAGTCCAGCGCCTATGAACCCCAATGCACCAGCGGCGCCGGACGTGCCACGCTATGCCCGGTTCTCGCGTCGGCTGAAAGCCATATTGCTCGACTGGATGCTGGCGATGGCCCTGATATTCGGCGCCTTGGCCGTTGCCGCTAATGTCGAGAGCAATGCGCTCGCCCGCGTTCTTGGCGTCGGAGTCGTTCTGATCCTGTTGCTCTACGAACCGCTACTGGTCTGGTGGGGCGGCGCCACGCTCGGGCACTACTGGACCAACCTGCGTGTTGTCGCCGACGATGGCGGCAATTTGAGCTTCGCCAGGGCGCTCGGACGATTTGCACTGAAGAGTCTGTTAGGCTGGTATTCGTTCCTGAGCATGGCGGCGACCCGCCGCAACCAGACGGTCCATGATCTTCTGACGCGCTCCACTGTGCAGATTCGCGACCCCGCAAAGGCCACACCGTCGCAATTCATTACTGAGCGGCGCGAGTTCGACGGTGCGGGGACGCCGTCGCGCTTGCGGCGCGCCGCTGTGACGGTGGCCTATCTCGGTGTCTGCTTTGTTCTCTATGTGATAGCGCTCGACCTCTTGCTCAGAGCCGGCATATTGTCGCGAGCCTGCTTCTACAGCAGCATGTGCACAGGCGGTGACCGCATCGTCGACGCCGTTGCCGGCATCGTGTTCCTGGTGGTGTTGGCCTTTGTCCTCGCCCTCGGCTGGCGTGGCCAGCTGCTCGGCGCGCGCAAGGCCTGATCAGGCCGCGCGCAGCCCCGCCAGGAACGTATCGACGCTCTTCATCAGCGCGGTCGCGTGCTGGCCGAGTTCGCCTGAGGCGACCATGACATTGCCGGCCAGCGCCCGTGACTGGTCTGCGGCCTGGCTTGCGCCGGCGACGTTGGCCGAGACTTCGGTGGTGCCGGTGGAGGCCTGCTGCACGCTGCGGGCGATCTCGCGCGTCGCCGAGCCCTGCTCCTCGACGGCGGCGGCGATCGTGGTGGCGATGCCGCTGATGTCGCGGATGGTGCCGCTGATGTCGGAGATCGCGGTGACGCAATTGCCGGTCGCGGCCTGGATCGCATTGACCTGGGTCGCGATCTCATCGGTCGCTTTCGCGGTCTGGCTCGCCAGCTCCTTCACTTCGGAGGCGACCACGGCAAAGCCGCGGCCGGCCTCGCCGGCGCGGGCCGCCTCGATCGTGGCGTTCAGCGCCAGCAGATTGGTCTGGCTCGCGATCTCGCTGATCAGCCGCAGCACGTCGCCGATCCGCTCGGCGGAGGCAGCAAGGCTCGTGACCATCTCCGTCGTCTCGGTGGCCTTGACCACCGCGCCGCTCGCGACCTGGCTGGAATGGGTGACCTGGCGGCCGATCTCGGTGACGGAGGAGGCGAGCTCCTCGGTCGCGGCCGCGACCGCATTGACGCTGGTCGAGGCTTCCTCCGACGCGGTCGCCGCGGCGGAAGCGCGTTGCGAGGTGCCGTTGACGCTGGAGGTGATTTCGCCCGCGACATGCTGCATGCCCTCGGTCGCCTTGGCGACCGCTGCGACCACGCCCTTGACGTCGGCCTCGAAACGGTCGGCCATCTGGCGCTGCAGGGCCTGCTTCTCGATCGCGGCCTTGGCCTTGTCGGCCTCCTGCGCCTCGCGCAGCGCGCCCGTTTCGAGCATGCCCTGGCGGAACATTTCGACCGCCTTGGCCATGGTGCCGAGCTCGTCCGCCCGCTCGCTGCCGGGAATGGTGACGCTGGTGTCGCCGCTCGACAGCTTGTTCATGACCGCGGTGATCGCGATGAGCGGCCGCGACAATCCGCGCCCGAGCAGGAACGCCAGCAGAATTGCGGCGGCAAGGATTGCGACCGTGCCGAGGATCAGATTGCGTTCGGAGGCGGCGAAAGCGGCCTCGTATTCGGTGGTGTCCTTGATGATCTCGAGCACGCCGACCGGCTGGCCTGCGTAGTTCTTGATCGGCCCGGCATAGACCTCGGCCGGGTGGCCGTCGAGCTCGGCCTCGCGCAGCAGCGGCGCGCCGCTGATCACGGCCCTCAGCTCGTCCGGCTTGGCGACGGCGTTCTCGCCGAAGGTCGAGGACAGCTTGTTCAGCGATGCGCCGTCGACCGAATAGACCGCAAGGTCGATGCCGAAACGCTTCTTGGCGCGGTCGACGAACTCCTTGCCGAAGGCGGCGCCGACGTCGACATTGGCGAGGTTCTTGCCGTCGCGCACGATCGGCGTCAGGCCGAAGATGCCGAGCGCCTCGCGGCCCGGCTCGACGCCGACGATCTGCCGGCCGGTCTTGAGCGCCTCGACCACGGTGGCGCGGCGCGCGGAGACGTCGTCGCCGAAGGTCTTGGGCGCGTGGACGCGATAGAACGAGGTCGCCGGCGGCAGCTGGAAGGTGATCAGGGGGATGCCCTGCGCCTTCAGCGCCTTGTTGGCGTCGCCGAGCAGCGTGCCCAGGCTGTCGCGGTCGCCCTTGGCGATGGCATCTCCAACCGGCGGGAGTGCCGCGATCACGGCGGAGACCGCCAGGGCCGAACGTCCCTCATAGTCGATCGCTGCGATGACGCTCTCATATTGCAGCTTGAGCTGCTGATCGAGCGCCATCCGTGTCAGCGCCCGCTGCTGGGTGATCGAGAAGCCGGAGAGGATGGCGCAGGCCACCGCAACGGTGAGCGCGATCGTGAGAATCAGGCGAGCCGCAATCGACTTGAGCATGAACATCGAAAATTCCCGGGCATTCCAAAGATTGATCTTGGTTTTGCAGAACGGTCCCAGAAATTGCTTAACAACAAGAGCGGATGGGCTCCGTGTTTCCACGGATTCGCTACGGCCCTTTTGCATGACTCAATGCGGTAAGCGCATGGAGGGATTGATCGTTCGCTATCGGCAGAGACAAAGCGACGCGGCGTCGCGCGCAGGCGACTAGCGGTTTTCGGCAAGGATCGCCTTGCCGACATCCTCGTAATGCGTGTCGTGGGCCCGGATCTGCCGGGCGATGGCATGCATGTCACGAAACCGTTGCTCGAACGGATTGCAGCCTGGCGTTGGGGTGTCCGCTTCAAGGCTGAAGCATCGGCTACCGGCGACACTGGCGGATGAAGGTTACATTCCTGGCGTACAGGTACGTGTAAGGGTCCACCTGTTCGAGCGCGTGGTGCTTCATCACCCAGTCCCGTACCGGGGGCGCATAGGCCGACATCATCAGCTGAGTTTCGCCGGGATTGATGCTGCGGTCACCGTGATGCGCGGCGTGGAACATGAAGTAACCGCTCGGGGTGATACAGATCTTGTTGAGGGGAACGACCCCGAGGACCGTCGTGCAGGACGACTTGCAACGACCGTCGATCACCACGCGGTCATACTCCGCATTGATGTGCGTATAGGTGTAGATGTGCGCGGCGGTGTTGCCGCCGGGGTCGTGAAGATAATAGACTTTCTCCGCGTGGGCGGAGCCCGCCATGACTAACGTCAAGAGGGCCGTACCGATCACAGTTGGAAGCCGGCGCATATCACCCCCTTTTGTCGCGATTCCTGTAGATGCATGCGACCGCAACGCTGTTGTGATATGCTACTTCAGGATGCGGGCGACGACAAAATCACCTTGCCGACATCCTCGTAATGCGTGTCGCGCGCCTGGATCTGCTGGGCGATCGCATGCATGTCACGAAACCGCCGCTCGAATGGATTGCTGCGGAATACGGCGGTGGCGCCGGCCATGTGATAGGCGGTGTCGACCACTTTTGCCGATTGCTGGATGGTCCAGGTGGAAGCGAGGCGGACGGCGCTGCGATGCGCCGGGCTGAAAGTGCCTGTCGCGGAGAGATCGCGCCACATCGCATTCGCCGTCGCATAGAGATAGGCGCGGGCGGCGCGCAAATCCGCCTCGGTGCGGCCGATCAGGCCCTGGACCGCCTGGTTGTCGCGCATGGCGCTGGCCGCCAGCGACTGGTGCTTTGCGCGCGCCAGCGCAATCGACGCATCCAGCGTCGCGCGCGCGACGCCGAGCGAGACCGCTGCGAAGCCGAGGCTGAAGGTTGAACTGGTCGGGAGCCGGTAGAGTGGGCCCGGCTCGCGCAGGGCGCTCGGCACGTCGCGGAACACGGCGAAGCGATCGGGAATGAAGAGATCCTTCACCTCGTAGGAATCGGTTCCGGTGCCGGCGAGCCCGATCGCCTGCCAGACATCGTGCATCACGGCGCTCGCGAGCGGGAACAGGATGGTGCGCATCTCCGGCGAACCGTCGGCGTTCTTGCGCGGCGTGCCGTCGGCATTGACGATGCGGACATGCGCGCCAAGCCAGCTCGCCTGCCGCGAGCCCGAGGCGAAATCCCAGCGCGCGGTGACGCGGTAGCCGCCCTCGACCGCGCGCGCCTCATGCGCCACCGCGCCCCAGGCGAGGATGCCGGGCGCGGTGTTGAAGATCTCGTGCGCGCTGCCGTGGTCGAGGCTGGCCGCGATCATCGCGCAGACGCTGCATTGGCCGAGGCACCAGGCCGTGGATGCATCGGCCTTCGCGATCTCCTCCAGCATCTGCATGAAGATCTCGGGCGGCGCTTCCGACCCGCCGAGGTCTTGCGGCAGCAGCGCGCGATAGAGCCCGTTCTCGATCAGCGCGTCGACGACGGCAGGCGTCAGCCGCCGCGTCCGCTCGATCTCGTTGGCCTGACCCGCAATCAGCGGCGCGATGGCCCGCGCCCGCGCGACGAGATCGACTTCAACGGTTCCGTCCATATCCGCGTTTCCTCGCCCATTCTGCCGTGAGCGGTGAAACGCGATGGTGGTCTATCTGCGCAATTCAATCAAGTCGCAACGGCAGTCGTCGCGTCGTCTTTCCGGGCCAGCGAGAAGAAAAGGCGGGCCGACAGCACGAAGGCGAGGACAAAGAAGATCGTTCGCGCCAATGCCAAAACCTTGGCCTGCTCGGGCGGCACGACCGAGATCAGGATGCCGAAGGGGATGTAGCACCAGAGCACGATCGCAATGATGCGCCCCATTTTGCCGAGGCGGAGAAAGCCGAGCGAGAACAGGAACGTCGCGAGATAGCTGGCGTGAAACTTGACCTGAGAGGCGACCATCTGGACTTCGCCGTCGGCGGCCGAAACTGGCAGGCCCGTCTGGAGCGCGTGCACAACAGTCATGATGTGATGATTTTCCAGCGAATCCAGCAGCAGTGTCAGCATGGCAGCGGCCAGCGCGACGCCGATCAGCCGCGAATCCACCAGCCCGCGCAACCGGGCGGCCAGCGCCACGAAGAAGGCGCCGTAGAAAACCATGAAGAGATTGTCGAGGCCGAGATTGAGCCGAAGCCCCAGGACCGCAAGCGGCGAGGCAATGAAGGCGCGGTAATCGTCGATCGCGCGTGCGCTCTGGAAAAAGTCCTGCGAGCTGTGGGTCGCGAGGATGGAGGCAACCATCGCGGCGACTGTCAACGCTGCGAGACTGGCGAGCAGCGCCAGCGTGCGGTCCAGGCTTTTCTGATCCATGTTATATGCCCTCTGAGAAACCATCGATGCAATACAAATATCAATTGATATTCGAATATCAAGTGATATTTGAAGACGAGAGAGAATGTCCGCGTGGCGAAGCTGAATCGCGAAGAGAGCCAGGCTCGTACCAGGGGCCTCCTGATCGAGGCCGCCCGCCGGGAAATCGTGAAAAAGGGCTTTGCGACAGCCTCGATCCGCGACATCGCGGAGGCTGCGGGCTTCTCGCTGGGCGCGATCTACTCGAACTTCCCAGACAAGGAAGCCATACTGCTCGAACTGATCCAGCAGCATCAAGCCGAGGAGCGGGCGCGGATCGAGGAGAATTTGGCGCGCGCGCAAGGCGACGCCGATGTGGCCATGGCGGGCATCGAGGCGTGGGCGGAGACAGTCAATTCCGACCCTGATCTCGGCGTGCTCGCGATCGAACTGCAATTGCACGCGCTGCGGAGCCCCGCATTCGCGAAGGTCTATAACGAGTCGAACCGCAAGCATCGTCGCGCGCTCGGCACGATGATCGCGCATCTGTTCGAACTGTTCGGCAAGAAAGTGCCGGGAGAACCGTCGGAGATCGCGAGCGGCCTTGCCGCGCTGAGCCGCGGGCTCGCACTCTCTCCGACCGGTGGCGATGACGATCGCGGCGGGCGCATCGTGCTGACCTTCCTCAAGGCGCTGATTGAAGCCGCCCCGTCCGTGGACAAGGCGAAGAAGTCGCGCGGCAAGACAGGCGAGTAGAGGCGCGTCATGAAGAAGCCGACCCGAGGCGTCGCAGCGCTGCCCGAGCTGAGGCTCGAGGACGCGCCGATGAGCGACATCATCGATGCGTTGGCAGGCGGGCAGGTCACCGCGACGGCGCTCACCAAAGCCTATCGCGCGCGGATCGCAGCCTACGACCGTGCCGGGCCGGCGCTCAATTCGGTCCGCGCCCTCAATCCCGATGCGCTCACCATTGCAGCCGGGTTCGACGGCACCAAGCCATCAGCCAAGCGGCCGCTCGCGGGCGTGCCGATCCTGGTGAAGGACAACATCGCGACCTCCGACAAGCAGCCGACGACGGCGGGCTCGCTGGCGCTGGAGGGCGCACGCGCGAAGCGCGACGCCACCGTCGTCAAATTGCTGCGGAAGGCCGGCGCGGTGATTCTCGGCAAGGCGAATTTGACGGAGTTCGCCAACATCCTCGCGATCGAGATGCCCGCGGGTTACTCATCGCTGGGCGGTCAGGTCAAAAACCCCTATGCGCCGGCGCTGATGGGAGAATACGACATCCCGGTCGTGGTCCCTGGTGGCTCCAGCTCGGGGTCGGCGGTCGCCGTCGCGGCCGGCCTATGTGCGGCCTCGATCGGCACCGAGACCTCGGGTTCACTGCTGTATCCTGCAAGCATGAACGGGCTTGTCACGGTGAAGCCGACCGTCGGCCTGATCAGCCGCGCCGGAATCATTCCGATCGCGCACAGCCAGGACACCGCAGGGCCGATGACGCGCACGGTGCGCGACGCGGCGATGCTGCTCAATGTTCTGGCGGCCCAGGACCCGCTCGATCCCGCGACAAAGCGGCAGCGGCGGCCGGCCGATTACACCGCAGGCCTCTCGCGCGACGCCATGAAGGGCGCGCGTATCGGCCTGCCGGGCGACCCGGCCGATCCGCTGAACGATCGCTACTACGGCAAGCTGCAACCCGGTTGGGCCAAGGTGATGACCGAGACGATCAAGGTGCTCGAGGATCTCGGCGCCGTCATCGTGCGCGCCAACATGCCGACGCGTGGCTGGCTCGGCGGGCCGGGCACGGGCATGGCTGTGCTCAACCGCAATCCGTTGAGCATCAACAAGGGCAATCCGACCGGCTCGCCGATCGTGTTCCTCTACGAGCTGAAATACGGCCTCAATCTCTATCTCAAGGATTGGGCGACCAATACCGACATCAAGACCATGGCCGACATTATCGCCTTCAACGAGGCGCACGCGAAGAAGGCGCTGCGCTTCGGCCAGGATCTGTTTCTCGCCGCCGACCTCACCAGGGGCGACCTGAGCGAGCGCGAATACAAATCCGCGCGCGCGATGGACCTGCTCGCCGCCAGGACGCACGGCATGGATGCCTACATGAACCGGCACAAGCTCGATGCGGTGCTGTTCCCCGGCAGCAGCGGTTGCGTGATCTCGGCGAAGGCGGGCTATCCCAGCGTCATGGTGCCCGCGGGCTTCGTCTCCGGGGCCGGCGACAAGGAGACGCCGGACTATCCGCTCGGCGTGAGCTTTGCGGGACGTGCCTGGAGCGAGCACAAGCTGCTGCGTCTCGCCTATGCCTATGAGCAGGCATCGAATAGGCGCAAGCCGCCGCCAGGGCTGCCGGCGCTCTGAACCTCGGCGGCGTGGCGCACGACCAACTCCCATGCCGATCGTCAGAATTCTCCTGATCCTGCTCGCTTTCGCGTCGCCCGCATTCGCGCAGGACGGTGCGCGCGATCTGGCCGCCGCGCGCGATGCCGCGAAGGCCTTCAAGGCCTATGTCGATGGCGTCGCGAAGAAGGGCGAGCGGCCGGATCTGACCCGGCCGGAGATCGCAGCCTTGCTTGGCCATGTCTTTGATCTCGACGCCCTCGCCGCGCTGCCGCCCGTGCAGGGCAGCGACATGGGCTGGCTGATGGACTGGACGGACACCGCAAACCAGACCCACAAGCTGTTCATCTTTTACGGCGCGAAGCCGGGGCCGCAGCCCGATTTCGCTGCGCTTGGGCGCAACATGACCGAGTATGGCGACCAATACGCGGTGGCGATGAGTTTCATGATCCGCGGCATGGCGCGCGAGGCGGAGGCGGGCCAATTGTTCTGGAGAGAGCTCCCGCCGGAGCAACGCACCCGCATCCGCGAGGAAGGAATGACAGGCTTTCGCAAGAACAGCGCCGTCTACATCCTGACCACGGTCTGCGCGGCGATCCAGGGCGCTAGCAAGCCCGCCAACGCGCGGCTGGTGGCGGCTGCGCTGCGCGACACGCGCGACGTCTGGGCAAGCTTTCTGCTGCCGCAGGATCGGGCCCGCGTGATCGCAGAGCTCGCAGACCTCCCGAAATGGGCGCCTGACGAGTTGGCGCGCGCCGATCTCGCCACCTTCACGGCCGCGCTTCAGGCGGTGAATTAGACCTGCGCTTCGGCTTTCACGTCCGGGCTGCTTTGGCCCAGCCGCGGCTCCGTCCCCGCCAGCAGCCGTTCAATATTGGCGCGATGGCGGATGATCACGTAGAGGCCGCCTGCGATCACCAGCAAGCGATAGGGCAGAGGGTGTTCGAAGCCGCAGACGAGGACGATCGCCGTCAAAGCCGCGAGCATCGAACTAAGCGAAACGATCCGCACCAGCGCCAGCACGGCGCCGAACACGGCCGCTGCACCCAGTCCCACCGGCCACGACATCGCCAGCAGCACGCCGAGCCCGGTTGCAGCCGATTTGCCGCCCGTGAAGTTCAGCCAGATCGAGCGGCCATGGCCCAGCAGCGCGGCAATGCCGGCGAGACACACCGCCCACGGCACCCAGACTTGCAGATCGGTCGCGGCCGGCGGTGCCGGCGATAGTTCGGCGGCGAGCCAGGGGCAGAACCAGCGCGCCACGACGACGGCAGCCGCGCCCTTCAGCACATCGGCGATCAGCACCGCGAGCGCAGGCCATTTGCCGAGGGTCCGCAACACATTCGTGGCGCCGGTGGACCTGGAGCCGTGCTCGCGAATGTCGATGCCCCTGAGGAGCTTCCCGGCCAGATAGCCCGAGGGTATCGAGCCGAGCAGATAGGCGATCACCAATCCAGTCGCGCCTGCAATCCAGAAAGCCATCGTTCTCTTTCCAGCGGATGTCTGTGCCGTGTCCCGGCGGGCTTTAGGGTTTCCGCTCGGCAGCGAGATGATCGCGAAGGAAGCTCACGATACTCGCGTTGAGCTCGTGATGAAACGCGGTTCTGTCGAAGCCCGGCGGATCGGTGCATAGCCGCGGCAGTTCGGCGGCGAATTTCTCCGTGCACGGCGCCAGGAATCCAAAGTGGCCGGCGGGCATGACGCGCACCTCCGGCTTGCCCGGCAGGCTGCTCGCCGTCAGCACCACATTTTTGGGATCGATGCCACCGCCCCCCGATTTCGATCGCCAGATCAGCAGGGGAATGTGCACGTCGGTCAGTCCGTCCGCAGAGAACATGAAGTTCAAAGCGGTGTCAGCGAGCACCGCGGCGCGAATGCGCGGATCGTGCTGCGGCTCGGGCGGAATGTCGCCACGACGAAACTGCTCGCATCCCGGCGAATGGTTGCCCTCGGTGCAGAGTCCCGTAATCTTCTGATAGTCCGGCTTGGCACCCGCCAGGATCAATCCGGTATAGGCGCCGGCGGAAAAGCCAAAGAAGCCGATCCTCGCGGGATCGATCACCGCGCGATCGCGCCACTCGTTCAGCATGAAGTCTAGCAGGCGGATCGTCTCTTTCGGACGCGCGGCGATGATGGACAGGCTGTCGCTCTGTGAACGGTCGGCGCCGTTGTCGCCGGGATAGTTGATGGCGGCGACGACAAAGCCGGCGTCGGCGAGCGCCTGCGCCGTATCATCGTGTCCACCGAACCAGCCGCCGCGGCCATGCGCGATGATGACGAGCGGCAATCCGCTCCCGGACACCGGGCAATCCTTCACGCCCTGCAAGGTGGTGATGAAATTCATCGAGACCTTGCCGAGCGGCACAGGCTGCGGCTCCGCCGCGCAGGGATACCAGATCGCGCCGGCCAAAGTGGGATCGGTGTCCAGAAGCTGCAGACCTGCCGCATGCGCGGACGAGGCCAGGCCAAAAAACAAAGCCAGGCAAAACAAATACAACCGGCGCATCGACGCGGCTCCAAAATGTGGCGTTGACCTAGTGGAGTAAAATGGCCGGACTGTGTTGCACTCAGGCATTTGCCTACAATGAAGGCTCCTGCAAAACCTGCAACGCCGCAAAACGGTCACACACGGAACGGCATCCTTGGGTTGCTCGTCGTGGGCAAGGGTGGGGGAGAGCCTGACATGCGGACATGGATCGGCGTCATCGCGGCCGCGTGTGCTTTCGCTTCAAGTCCTGTCGCGGCCGCGCCTGCATCCGGTTGCGGCATTCCGCACGAAATCCATGACGGATGGGCGATGAGCTCGCCGGACAAGCAGGGGCTGAACGCGGCGCTGCTCTGCGCGATGGACGAGGGCATCAGCGGCGGCAAGCTCGCTGATGTCGACGACATCGTCGTCATCAGGCACGGCGTGCTCGTCTATGAGCGCTACTATGATTATCCGCATCAGATGAATTACGACCCGACCACGCGGCACAACGGTTATTCCATGACCAAGAGCGTCGTCTCGCTGCTGGTCGGCATCGCCATGGATCGCGGCCTGATCAAGGATCTGGACGCGCCGATCTCGTCGTATCTCCCCGATTATGCGGGGTTGGGCGCATCCGACAAGGATCGGATCACGCTCCGCCATCTCCTGACGATGTCGGCAGGATTGGGCGCCGAGCGGGCTCCCGGCGTGTCCTTCCAGTACAACAATGCGGAAACGGAGCTGATCGGCACCATCCTGAAGAAGATCACCGGGAAGGGCGTCGATGTGCTGGCCCGGGACAGCATCTTCGCGCCGCTCGGCATCAAGGATGTGGCCTGGTACAAGACTCCGGTGAGCGGCCTTCCGACGTCGGCGAGCGGGCTGAGCCTGCGGCCGCGCGACTGGGCGAAGATCGGCCAGCTCGTGCTCAACCGCGGCGCCTGGCAAGGCAAGCAGATCGTCTCGGCCTCCTGGGTCGATCAATCGACCGCCGAGCACATCAAGACCACGGAGCCGCATTCCTACGGCTACCAATGGTGGGTCGGTCGCTCACAGGACGGCGATCGCACCATCGAATGGGCCGCCGCGAAAGGCTTCAATTCGCAGAAGACTATCATCATCCCCGCGCTCGACATGGTCGTCGTCTTCAACGCGGGGCGGGAATCCAAGCACATGGTCGCACCCGAGCTGGATCTGCTGGATCACTACATCCTGCCGGCGACGTTGCGGAATTGATCGCGGCCATTGCGGCGCCGCGCTGGTGCGCACGGTCGCTTATGCAGGCCGTGCATAATGATATTTTGACCTGACATTGGATTTTCGCTGATCCGGCCGGCACCTTCTCCGCAAGGGCCCAATTCCTTCCGGGGAACGCGACATGTCCGATGATGATCAGGCAGAACGTCCATTTGATCCGAGGCTGACGCGGCGTCGCCTGATGTCGCTCGCAGCGGCGACCACGGGCGCGATCGGTTCGACGATGCTGGATTTGCCCGCTCTTGCCGAGGAGACGACGACCGTGCACAGCGACCAGATCGAAAAACTATTGCCGGGCTTTCGTCGCAGCCGCATCAGGACGGATGGCGCGGAGATCAACACGCTGGTGAAGGGCGAGGGCGCGCCGCTGCTGCTTCTCCATGGTCATCCCCAGACGGTCGTGTGCTGGCACAAGGTTGCCCCGAAACTGGCCGAGCGGTTCACGGTCGTGCTCACTGATATCAGGGGTTATGGCGATAGCAGCAAGCCGGACGGTGGCAAGGACAGCATCAACTATTCCAAGCGCGAGATGGCGCGCGATCAGGTCGAGGTCATGCGCGCGCTCGGCTTCGAGCATTTTTATGCGGCCGGTCACGACCGCGGCGGACGCGTGCTGCACCGGTTGCTGCTGGATCATCCCGCTGCGGTCACCAAGGCTGTCTTGCTCGATATCGCGCCGACCGCGACGATGTATGCGAAGGTGACCAAGGATTTCGCCATGCGCTACATGTGGTGGTTCTTCCTGAGCCAGCCCGCGCCGCTTCCGGAAACCCTGATCGGCAACAATCTCGATTTCTATCTGCAGGCGCACATCAACAAGCAGAACAAGACGCTAGGTGCGATCGATCCGGTTGCGCTCGAGGAATACCGCCGCTGCTATACGCGCGAGACGCTGCACGCGGTCTGCGAGGATTATCGCGCGGCCGCGGGCATCGACCTGCTCCATGACGCGGCCGATTCGGACAAGCGGATCGGCTGCCCCCTGCTGGTGCTCTGGGGCGAAAAAGGCGTCGTCGGATCGACCTACGACGTGCGCGCAACCTGGCGCGAAAAGGCCGTCGATGTGCGCGGCGAAAGCCTCCCTTGCGGACATTATCTGCCCGAGGAGGCGCCGGAACTCGTCATTGACAGGCTGGGCGGCTTCTTCACCTGATCGCACACGGGAAGCAGGACCGTAAGGCGAACATCGCAGGGGACGCCGCCCTGCCGGGCTCGCTCCGGTAACCCCATCCGCATTGAACCTGTCCGGCCCCCGGGCGCACCAAAAGCGCGTATGCCCCGAGAACTGCGACGAAGGAACGCGCGATGAAGGCCTTGAAAGCATCGATCCGTGTCGCGGTGACCGCGCTCGCATTGACCCTGTCACTCAGCGCGCCGTCCCGGGCGGGAGAGGATGACGCGGGCACGCTCACCCTGCAGATGAAAGAGCTCTATCGGGCCGGCAAGTACATCGAAGCGCTGCCGCTCGCCCAGAAGGCGCTGGCCCTGCGCGAGAAGGAGTTCGGCGCCGATGACGCCAACGTCGCGATGCCGCTGAACGATCTCGGCACGATCCACTACAATCTCGGCCAGTACGCGGTCGCCGAGCCGCTGTACAAGCGTGCACTTGCCATCAGGGAGAAGACGCTCGGTCCGGCGCATCCGGAAGTCGCGATGGTGCTGAACAATCTGGGCGACCTCTACCGCGCGGAAGGGCGTTACGCGGACGCTGAACCGCTTCTCAAGCGGTCCATCGCCATTGACGAGAAAACGATCGGTCCCGACGATCCGTCGATCGTGCTGCCGTTGAGCAACCTCGCCGCCGTCTACAGCGGTCAGCGACGGTACGACGAGGCCGTGCCGCTGTTCAAGCGCGGGCTGGCCGTCCTCGAGAAGGCCAACGGTCCCGACGACCCCGAAGCTACGGTGCTGATGAGCAACCTCGCCGACGCCTACATCAATCGTCACCGTTATGCCGATGCCGAGCGGCTGCTCAAGCGCGCCATGGCGGTGACGACGAAGGCGTATGGACCCGACCATCCCGACGTCGCGCAGGCGCAGAACAATCTGGCCGCGCTCTACGCGCGTCAGGGGCGCAACGCCGATGCCGAACGGCTGTTCAAGCAGTCGGTGGCCACCATGGAGAGGACGCTCGGTCCGAACCATCCGGATCTCGCCGATGTCCTGGAGAACCTGGCCGGTCTCTACAAGGATCAGGGGCGCTACGCCGATGCCCGGGAGGTCATCAAGCGGTCGATGGCCATCCGCGGCAAGACGGGCGCGATCTGAACCGGCCGGTCGATCCGCTTTCGTGTAGGGATCATCCGCGGATCGCGTTGGGAGCTTGTCATGGCGACGCACGCAAGGCTGCTCGGAATCGTTGTCGCGCTGTCGTGGCTCGGATTGTCTGCGGCAATGGCGGCCGGCGGCCCGTCGAAGGAGATGTGGCGCGGCGCCTGGACGCTCGAGATGGACCGTTACGATCGGCCCTGGCTCACCTTTTTCGACACGAACCGCAAGACGGTGTTTCGCTTCGGCTGCGGGACGCATTACGAGCTGGATGCGGTCTATCCGGGCGAAGCGCCGCGGCAGGAGCACACCGCGGCCACGATCACGATCGGCAACGGCAAGACGCAGATGGATTTCGCCGGCTTCACCTATGCCGGCCCCGAGTCCTTCCCGCCGAACACTGCGATGTTCAACCAGGCAGACCTTGGCCATCCCGAACTTGCCGAAGGCAAATGGGGGGCGCTGGAAACCCGCGTCCTCGATCTCCTGGGCTCCGGCCAACCCCTGACGATCTCGGCGGAGGGCAAGAGCTACGTGCTGCCGCCGACCAGCGCATCGCGCTGGCGCGCGCGTTTCCAGAAGGTTTGCTGAGGCGCCGACCGAAGGCAAGCGGCGGCGTGCGCCTTTTCGGCAACATCTTTCTCGTCGCATTTTTTGTCGCATTGACGGTCGGGCCATGTCGG
Organism: Bradyrhizobium sp. CCGUVB4N; assembly: GCF_024199945.1. Taxonomy (GTDB): domain Bacteria; phylum Pseudomonadota; class Alphaproteobacteria; order Rhizobiales; family Xanthobacteraceae; genus Bradyrhizobium. The sequence continues at coordinate 809,999 of NZ_JANADP010000001.1, forward strand.
CATCGACTGGTCTCGACCGTCCTTGGGTCGACACGTCTCGGGCGTCCTGTACAGACCCCCTACGTGACGTCGTCACCTCGAGCCGTCAAAATCGAACTGGAGCAATACCCATGAGGATCACCGTCGAAACCAGCGTCGCCGCCCCCATCGATCAGGTCTGGCGTGCCTATACGACGCCTGCGGACATCGTGAAGTGGAACGCCGCGTCGGACGACTGGCACACGACCAAGGCGACGGTCGACCTGCGCGAAGGCGGCGTGTTCTCGTCGCGCATGGAGGCCAAGGACGGCAGCATGGGCTTCGACTTCGCCGGCACCTACACCAAGATCGTCGAGCACAAGCGGATCGAATACGCGTTCGGCGATCGCAAGGCCGAGGTCGAATTCGTGCCCGAGGCAAAGGGCGTCGTCGTCCGCGTCGCCTTCGATGCCGAGCAGACGCATTCGGTCGAGCAGCAGCAGGGCGGCTGGCAGGCGATCCTCGACAGCTTTAAACGATACGTGGAAGCGAAGAAGGCGTCGTAGGGCGCGTATGGGGCAAGAGACGGGGAAGCCGGCGCACGCCGTCGGCTCCCTTGTGGGATCTGGCGGGGGTCAAAAGGCGGTGTCGACAATGTCGCTGGACATCACGTCTTATGATGCGGCCGGCCGCGCACTGCCCAGAATTGCGTCGGCCTCTTTTAAGCGTGCTTCTACCCCCGTCCTGTCCAGCGTTGCCCGATATGTGAATGTACCGCGACCAAGCGACAGGATGACTTGTTCAGGCCTGATGAATCTGTAGGCCAATTTCTGAAACAGGGTTTCGGGGATGCGTTCGGTTCTCGCATCCACCGCGGCGTACAGATCAAGCGATACTGCGATCTCGCGCCGCTCCTGGGCGGCCAAAGCGTTCAGCGCCTGCCGGACGAAGAATGCAGCGTCCTCACGCGTGAGGCGGTACTGCGGCCCCTCGCCATCAGCCTGAAGTTCAACCCAACGCTCCGTGATCTTGAGCGACAATCCATTGGAGAGTTCAATGCGATGACTCGGCTCCCATCCGAGAAGCTCGCGGAGCCGGGTCGTGAGCCGCCGCCATATCGCCGCGATGTCGCGCAGCGGACTTTCCAAGCTGTTCCGATTCGTCATCTCGCTACCAGCTGGCCAATCGTCAAGCTCCCGCGCTCATCTATAAGTGCGGCCGAGGCCGGTTGCAATTTCATGAAGCTGCGCCACAATTGGGTGATAGGCCATTCCGCCATCATGGTGGCGGAGAAGCGCCAAGTGTACAAAGGAGATTGGGCTTCAGTTGCGTGATCTCGCGAAATAATGAGGGACCTTATGGACGCGAACTCAGCCACAAGATTCAAGCAGCACGCAGAACGGGCTATTGCGGAGTTGTCCTTGGCGCTCACGCTCGCCAAAGAAGCCGCTCCAACAGATGAATTTTTGAGATTAAGGACATCGGTTGGCGATATCATCGCTCGGGTAGACACCCTGCTTCTCGATAATATCCATAACGATCACCCCCACCTGGATGACATGAAGCGCTAATCTGTTGGCGTCTGCTTCAGGTTTCAGGCAGACGTCGGACCAGGGGCCGTTGGACGCTCGCTATTGGCCGCGAGCTGACTTGAAAGCTGCGACTTGAATGTCTGCTCGCTCTCACTCGCAGACCAAGGACAGCGCTACTGCGCCTCGGCGATCTTCGGTCCGGATGACAGCATCTGCGCATTGGCTGCCGAGGGCCGCCTCGACGGCGACGCCGGATCCGGCGACCGGACCGCGGCGTCGGGCGTCGCGCGGGCAGCGGCTGGTGGAAGCACGATCACTTTCGCGCCGACCTTCACCCGCTCGTAGAGGTCCGTGACGTCGTCGTTGGTCAGGCGGATACAGCCGGACGAGACCCGCTTGCCGATCGTATCGGGCTTGTTGGTGCCGTGAATTCGATACTCGGTCTCGCCGAGATACATCGCCCGGGCGCCGAGCGGGTTGGTGGGACCGCCTGCCATGAACCGCGGCAGATAGGGCTGACGCACGAGCATCTCTGTCGGCGGACGCCAATCCGGCCATTCGGTCTTGCGGGCCACGGTCTGCTCGCCGGACCATGTGAAACCTTCGCGGCCGACGCCGATGCCGTAGCGCATCGCTTGGCCGTCGTTCAGAACGAGATAGAGGAACGTGTTCTTGGTATCGATGATCACGGTGCCCGGCGTCTGGTGACTGGCGTAGTCAACCACCTGCCGGACAAATGCTCCGGGACCATCGGTGGCTTTTGGCGGTTCGACCAGAGGGGCCGGGGCCGGGGCGGGAACCGGAGCCGGCGTTGGCGCTGAGACATGAGCCGGTGTTGCCACGTAAACCGCAGATGACGATGCCTGGGCCTCGTGCACGGACGGCTTCCGCGTCGGTTGAACTGTCTCTGGGTGAGACAGCAAGCCGTACCCCAGCGCGGCGACGGCCACAGCGCCAATGGCAACTCTCGCGGCCATTGGTACTGCGAGCGTCTCCGCCTTTCCACGCTTGGCCCGCTTCGCCATATTTCTCTCCGGATCACGATGCCCGGAAGAGGTACCCAGCAAATTTTAAGAAACCTCGAAGCGATTTCCGTTCGGGCTGGAACCGTTAAACGTCGTTAACGCCAACTCCTGTTCGGCCATGCAGGCGTTGGGAGCAACGCATTCAGCAACCCCGACAAATGCCGCTGATCTTGCGGTCGACATTGGCATCCTCCTGATCGAGGAAATCCAAGGGACCCATCGTCGTTGCCGGGATATCGGCGGCATGCGGCTGGCGATGGCCGACCGGCGCTGTCCAGGGTCTTGTGGTCGTTTCCTTTCCGGCCACCGATGGATGGAACGATTGCGCAGACGCGGCGCCGATCGTCGATGCGAGGACGAGCGCAACCAAGAGTTTTGAGGTGATCATCGCGGCCTCCAGATGCCATTCCGCGCGCAATGCGCGGTTCTGACATTCAGATTTGCGTCGGAGACCCGTTATTCCGCTCGTAGCGGAGGCGTGATGCCGCCGTGACCGAGCCTTCCGGCCGGCGTCGCGTCAAACCGGCGCCTTCCTGCCGATCAGGCCGAACACGATCATGACGAGGCTGATGCCGCCGACGACGCCGGAGACCTCTCCGACCGTGCGCATCAGGGCGACAGGATCATTGGACCACAGCGTCATGTCGCGCATCGACAGGAAGAACAGCACGGCCAGCACCAGCAGCACGGTGCCCACCGCAATCAATCGCCAGTTTCGCTGTCGCATGCGAGACACTCCCCGTATCGCTCGCGGACGGGCGAAGCCGTTTACCCTGCAGGAGATAGTGTCGCCGAGGCCGGATCGGGTTCAACCCGCTGACATGGAGCCGTTCGCTCCGTGCCGCGATGGCGGGCGTCACCGTCTTCGTCTACGATCCCTGTGAACCGGATTTCGAAAGGCAAGGGGATGCGAACCATCGGCCTGATCGGCGGCATGAGCTGGGAGAGCACCGCGCTCTATTACAAGCTCATCAACGAACGCGTCCGCGATCGCATGGGCAAGCTGCATTCGGCGCCGCTGCTGCTGTATTCCTACGACTTCCAGGAGATCAAGGAGATGCAGTACTCCGGCCGCTGGGCCGAGGCGGCGGCAAGCCTCGCGGACGTGGCCAGGCGGCTCGAAAGCGCGGGCGCCGGTGCAATCATTCTGTGCACCAACACGATGCACAAGCTGGCGCCTGAACTCACCGCGCAGCTGACCATCCCCTTCATTCACATCGGCGACGCCACGGCGCAACGCATCCGGGCCAAGGGATATCGGCGGGTCGGGCTGCTCGGCACCAAGTTCACCATGGAGGAAGACTTCTACATCGACCGTCTCCGTGCGCATGATCTCGATGTTCTGATTCCGTCTGCCGACGAGCGCGCCGACGTGAACCGCATCATCTACGACGAGCTATGTCTCGGCGTCGTCGCAGAGCCCTCGCGCCGCCGCTATCAGGACGTGATGGCCACGCTGGTGGCGCGCGGCGCCGAGTGCATCATCCTCGGCTGCACCGAGATCACGATGCTGGTGGGGGCCGCCGATACGTCGGTCGCGACGTTCGATACGACGGCCATTCACGCGGAGACGGCGGCGGATTTTGCGATCGGGTGAGGGCAATGTCGGTGGAGGCTCGATAGGTCGATTTTCCCATTGCCGGCTTTCTGCTCTACTGTCGTGGCGTCGCTGACTGGCGCTCTGGCCAAGGGAGCTCTCATGAGCCGAACGATGCATGTTCCCACCGGAATCTTCGATAGCTCGCGATATGGCTTCGCGCAGGTCGCCACTGTCCCCACACCGTTCGGCGACATCGTGTATGTGTCCGGCCAGGTGGCTTGGGACGCAGATCAGAACGTCATTGGAGCCGGCGACATCGGTCGTCAACTCAGCAAGAGTCTCGAAAACCTCAGCGTAGCGCTGGGGACGGTCGGTGCGACCCTCGATCAGGTCGGCGCGTTGCGGCTCTACATCAAGCAAACCCACATGCACGAGGGCGAGGCAATCAGCGCTGCTCTCAAATCGGTGTTCGGCGATAACCCGCCGTGTACAACCTGGATTGGAGTGCCAAGCCTCGCCAGGGAGCAATTCCTTGTCGAGGTGGAGCCGTCGGCGGTTTTTCTTGTGCGAGGCGGCGGATAGCAGCTCTGGGGCCGGACGCGGATATCGACCCGGGCGCGCCACCCGTCAAACTCCCAAGTGCCGGCCCCTGACCGCAGTCGTTAAGTGGTGCAGCTTGTAGGATGGGTAGAGCGAAGCGAAACCCATCAAACTTCCTTCACGATCGGGTCGAGCTAGTGCGCCCGTCTGTTTAGACGATGGGTTTCGCAACGGCTCAACCCATCCTACGTGCACCATGCTGACACCGTCTAGCCGTGGTGATAGCATGCTCTCCTCACATGCCTGCAAAGTCGTTCTGGTAAATGCGTACGCAAGAACGTTTGAGGAGGCTAAGTCCAGTGAACTGGGGAGCGCTCTGCACGCCGCGCGGTTGCTGCAGGCTTTTCTTGCCCGTGATCGTTGTCTCCGCGGTCTGGGCGCCCTTGGCATGCGCAGAGGACGTCCAAAGCTCTTCCGGCGCGGCGGGACCGGTTTTTTCAAATAGCGGCCCCGATGCTGATATCTACGGCGCGGCGTCCGGCTATCCAAAGGGCACGCGGGCGACCACCACACAGCTTGACAAGCTCGTCGGAGCCTACAGCCACTTCGACGAGATTTATCCCTCTCGCCGGATCAGTCGCGCGGCGGTACCCTGGCAATTCAAGCGCGCACCAGAGCCATCAATCGCCTACAGTTTTGGCACCGAGCGGCTGAGCATCGGGGATTACCTCAAGCGAAACCCGGTGACAGGACTCCTGATCGCCAGGGACGACACCATCCTGTACGAGCACTATCAATATTCGCGGACCGATCACGACCGCTTTCTTTCGCAATCGATGGCCAAGACGCTGGTGTCGATGCTGGTCGGCATCGCGGTCTCGGAGGGACGGATCAAGTCGATCGACGACCTTACCTCAACTTATGTCCCTGGCCTCGCGGGAACGGAATATGGAAACACATCCATCCGAGCCTTGCTGAATATGTCGTCGGGCGTCGAGTTTTCGGAAGTCTATGACGGGCACGACGATATAGCCCGGCTTGGGCGAGCGTTGTTCGTTGAAGAGACAAAAGATCCTGCCGCCGTCATCGCGCAATTCAATACCCGAATCGCGCCGCCGGGTACCAGATGGCACTACGCAAGCGTGGAAACCGAGATCCTGGGCCTGGTCCTGCGCTCCGCTACTGGCACGCCGGTTGCCGACTATCTCCACGATCGGATCTGGGATGCCATCGGCACCGAAGCGGATGCTTCATGGGCGATAGATGGCAGCGGCCAGGAGATCGCGTTTTGCTGCTTCAACGCGACCTTGCGCGACTATGCGCGCCTGGGTCGGCTGCTTGCACATGATGGCGCTTGGGAAGGTCGTCAGCTGATCCCCCGGCAGTGGTTGTTGGATGCCACGACCGTCAGGCCGAGCGACGGCTATCTTGCTCCGCGCGTGGCCACACCCTATTTCGGCTATGGCTATCAGGTGTGGATCCTCCCTGGCGAGCAGCGCAGATTTGCTCTGCTTGGCATACGCGGTCAGGTCATCCTGGTCGATCCCGTCTCGAAGCTTGTGATGGTGCACACTGCCGTTCGTCAGAAGCCGTCCGAGCCGGGAGCGCTCAGAGAACCGCTCGCGCTGTGGTTCGCGGTGCTTCAACAGATCGGGCAATGACGATCTGCCACGGTTTATGAGCGAGATCCATGAAGCGACGAGAACTTCTTGGTGTTATTGGCGGAGCGGCAGCATGGCCGCTAGGGGTGCGGGCGCAGCAATCCAAGAAAATACCTCGAATTGGCCTCCTGGTGACGGGTGCGATCGAATCTCCCGAGGCGCGCGCCGCCATCAAAGCCTTCGACCAAGGACTACGCGAATTTGGTTATGTCGATGGTCAGAACGTGCTCGTAGAGATTCGAGCTGCAGGCCTGAAGGTCGAACGGTTTCCGGCTCTGGCGATTGAACTGGTCCGACTTAAGGTGGATCTCATCGTCGCTTCGAATACGCCCGCCGCGCGGGCCGCACAGCAAGCGACCACCACAATTCCCATTGTCGTTCCGGTGATGGGCGATCCTGTGGGGGATCGGCTGGTGGCCAGCCTCGCTCGACCGGGGGGCAACATCACTGGGTTGACCTTCCTCGGCCCGCAGCTTGTGCCCAAGCGCTTAGCACTGCTCAAGGAAGCGCTACCCACGGCCTCGCGGGTGGCCGCTCTTTGGCATCCCGGCGCCTATGGCGAGCGCACGATGAATGACATGATGGCAGAAGCAAAAGAGGCGGCACTAACCCTGGGAGTGCAGCTCCGACTAGTTGCTGTGCACGCCCCCGACGATTTGGATCTCGCATTTTCAACGATGATTGGAGAACGTGCGGATGCCATTCTCATATTTCCGAGCCCGATGCTTTTCAATCAACGAAAACGCATTGTCGACCTCGCGACACCGCGTCGGTTGCCTATAGTGGCTATGGGAAAAGAGTTTGTACAACTCGGTGGGTTCATATCCTACGGAGCGGACATTATGGATTTCAACCGGCGCTGCGTCGCCTATGTTGATAAGATACTTAAAGGCGCGAAGCCTGCTGACTTGCCGGTCGAACAACCCACCAAGTTTGAACTTTTCATCAATCTCAAAACTGCAAAAACGTTTGGAATCGACATCCCACCTTCGCTGGTCGCTCGCGCAGACGAGGTGATCGAATGAAAGTGCTCACTTCCAGAATTGGCCCATCTGCGGAGTTGCGTCTCATCTGACTGAGGTCCGCTCGTCGCGGCAGAGCGGACCGCATTTGCTCAACCCGAGTTTTCGCATTTTGACCCATAGCCACCACTCATCTGCCTTTAGCGGAGTTGGTTCCAACCGCGGCTTGGAGTATTTTTTGGTCGCAACCAATGAGCGAGGTTTTTTGGCCATCGTGACGACGAATCATCTAGAGGTAGTGGGACCTATTGTCTCGACTTGGAATTTGGAATGTCTCCCGGGAACCGCGGCCAAAAGCGGAACAAGATACAGCCAGCCAAGAACCTGAGAGAGGCCAATCTTCGAGAGTCAGTCTCCGCCTATCTCAAGGAGGGGCGCCACCTTGATGCGCAGCGCCTTTGTGAGCAGGCCCTGTCGGCGTCTGGCGTGGACAAGGCCGAGATCCTGCATCTCATGGGCGAGGTCTTTTTCAGCGCAGGTCATTTCGGGCAGGCGGTCGAGTGGTTTTCGCAGGCGGTTCGAACCGAAGCTCGCCCACGCTATCTGGCGAACTTGGCGACAGCGTTGGCCAAGCAAGGGCGGATCGAACAGGCCCTGCAAGTGGCCGACAAGGCTGTTCAATTGGCGCCAGGCGACGCCTCGCTTTGGTCGCTCATGGGCAACCTCCTGATCGACGCGACCAGATCCTCTGACGCACTGCTTTGCTTCAAGCACGCATTTGAGCTCGATGGACATCTGTGGGAGGCGGCTTACAAGGCCGGCCACCTGCTGCACGGGCTGGAGCAATTCGACGACGCTCTCACTTTTCTCGATCGCAGCATCCAAGCGAAGCCTGATCATGCTCCGTCGTTCCACATGCGGGCATTGGTGTTGAAGAGCCTGAAAAGGCTGGACGAGGCGCGCGCGGACAACATGCGCGCCATCGAGCTTGATCCGACCAACGCGGATACCCACGGCAACCTCGGCAACGTCCTGCAGGCGCTCGGTCAGCACGATCAGGCTGTCTTGTCGTTCGACCGGGCGCTGGCGATGGCGCCGCACATTGCACGAACCATCACCAACAGGGCGGCATCTCTTGTCGAGCTTCGCCGCCTCGACCAGGCCAAGACGGAATATGAACGTTCGCTGGCGATCGCCCCCGAATTGGCTGTCACGGAATGGAACCTTGCGCTGCTCCAGCTGCTGACTGGAGAATTCGAAAAGGGCTGGCGGGGGCGCGAAGCCCGATGGGAGATCCCGCATCTGTCTCGCGGCTATCCTCAGTTGGGCTCCCCGCGATGGCTCGGCGATGAGAGTATTGCCGGCAAGACCGTGCTTGTCTGTGCTGATGAAGGGCTGGGCGATACGATTCAGTTTGTCCGCTATATTCCCTTCCTGGCCGCGCAAGGTGCTCGGGTTGTCCTGTTGGTCGAGGAGTCCCTGGCGTCACTCTTTTCGGGCATGGACGGATTGGTCCAGTGCGTTCTCAAGCGAGACGATTCCGTCCTGCCCGCCTTCGATTTTCACTGTGCGCTCGACAGCCTGCCACTGATCTTCGGAACCACGCTCAACACGATTCCCTCGGCTCGCTCATACTTGCCGGCCGTTTCGCCAGATCGGATCGCGCATTGGGAAACGCGTCTTGGGCGTCGCGATCGACGCAGGATCGGATTGGTCTGGTCCGGAAATCCACGGCACTGGAACGACCGCAACCGCTCCGTGCCTCTCAGCGTCTTCAGCCGCCTGATGGATGTCGACGCACAGTTCGTCAGCCTGCAGAAGGACCCGAGGCCGCTCGACAAGCAGGCTCTCGATCAACGACCGGATATCGTCGATCTCACCGGCGACCTCGCCGATTTCTCTGATACGGCCGCGCTGATTTCGGCGCTCGATCTCGTCATCGCCGTTGACACCAGTGTCGCACATCTGGCTGCAGCGCTCGGGCGCCCGACATGGATCCTTCTTCCCTACGTTCCCGACTACCGATGGCTGCTCGGTCGGGACGACAGTCCCTGGTACCCCACCGTCCGCCTGTTCAGGCAAACAGAGGGCCGTGACTACGACAGCGTCATCGACCGCGTGCGCGAGGCGTTGACGTTACTGGACGGCTGACGAACTTTTTGGGGTGCAGAGAGTCGGCTTAGATGAGAATCGCGATCTATGTCCGTCTTCGGGAGATAAGCCGACCAGCTCAAGTCGGTGCGGAAGTCAGCTGTGCCCCAAGCAGACCTGACTAACCAACTCACTGCGGCTTCGTGGCCGTCCCGGGCGCGCCACCCGTAAAATTCCCAAGTGCCGGCCCCCAGCCGCAGCCGTTAAGTGGTGCGGCTCGTGGGGTCGCACCATGAAAACACCAAAGCCGAAGCAATGGACCGAGCAGGAGATTCGGCGGTTGATCGCGCTGGCCCGGCGGGGCGTTGGCGCATCGAAGATAGCCGCGGAATTGGGCCGTCACGCCGGATCAGTCAGGCGGATGGCGCGAGCGAAAGACATATTATTGAAGAAGTAGCGGCCTGGCGGAGCGCTGCCCGATCAACGGGGGCACCGGACAATGTCCTACAGTCCAAAACCTCTGCTGATGTCCCGCATGAGCCGGAGCGCGGCGTCGGTATTGCGACCATAGAGGAATGCTTGATCGAGCTGGGTAAGGAACCCAATCCCGAATAGCGCTATGGCGATGCCTCTCATCATGGTTGTGGACCGGGTTGAACGATGCTGTGAAAGTTCAAACGGCCCCAGCCGCAGGATGGGGTAACAGCCGGGGCCGGCATTCCCATTCCAATGTGCCGCAATCGGCGGTGGGCGGCACTCATCAAGTTACGCACACAGACACTAACAAATTATTTTGTTTCCCAGTCACTCCACAGGGGCCGCAGCTGGTCGTGCAATACTGCGCTCCTCAGGAAGCGGTGAGCAAATCGAGCATTGGTCGACATGATCGCGCGCCGCATCATTGGCCAAATGCTCCCAAAACTCAGCTTCGGCGAGCAGTTTCCAACTTCGATCAGGATGACGCGCGGCTGTCTGACGGCACAGCACTGCCATCGCGCGCAGGCGACCCGCAGTATCCATGTACTCCTCCCACTAATTATTCTTGTTGAAGCAGCCTATTTTCTTTTTTTGCGTCGGAGTCATTACGATTATGAGGCAAAACTAATTTTCAGCCGCGAAGCGCGCTTCGACTTCGTTACACCTTCAAATCGCGTTTCGCGCGCAACTGGCGCAATCTGCAAAGGCTACCGCCGACGCACGTCCCGTACATCTACGGGCGTTGCGCCGCGTGCATTCGCTGACGTCATCAGTCATGAAGCGATCATCGAGCAGTTGGTCGAACAGCCGACACATCGGTCGAGACGTTGGACACGACGGCCACGCGCGCCGAGACCGTGGCCGATTTCGCGATCGGGTGAGGGCGGTCTCTTCGCGCCTGGCGTGAAGCCCGTCAGATGTCCGCCATCGGAATCAATTCGAGCCTGGCGGCGGATCTTTCCAGCAGCCAGGCTTGAGCCGTCCGCCGAGGGTCATTCCGATAACTTTGAAAATCCGCTTCCGATGCGAAGCTGACGATATGCATTTCCATCGTGCCATCGGAGTTTCGAAGCCGACGCTCCAGACGTCCGTTGAACGCGGGCAGGAGCGGCAGCACCGCATCCTCGTAGGCCCTGAAGTCCGCGATGCCCTCCGCGGGTATCCGGGCGATGAGCGCAAACGTGACGGGGATGGGTTGATGGGACATCGTCGCCTGCCGGCTGCACCACTGCCATGATGCCATCCTGCCGGTGTTTTGCCCGACGAGTCAAACAGTTTTCGTAAAAATCGAAATTGCGCAATGCCGGCAAGACGTCGGCTACTGTGCAAGGGGTTGTTTTGGAGATTTATGCTGTCCGGCCCCGGACATCCCGGGCCGGATCTCGATCCGCCTCAGCTGTCGACCTTCAGCGCGGCAATGAAAGCTTCCTGCGGGATGTCGACCTTGCCGAACTGCCGCATCTTCTTCTTGCCTTCCTTCTGCTTCTCCAGAAGTTTTCGTTTACGCGTGATGTCGCCGCCGTAGCACTTCGCGGTGACGTCCTTGCGCAGCGCGCGCACGGTCTCGCGCGCGATCACCTTGCCGCCGATCGCCGCCTGGATCGGGATCTGGAACATGTGCGGCGGGATCAGCTCCTTCATCTTCTCGACCATGGCGCGGCCGCGGCCTTCCGCGCGGGTGCGATGCACCAGCATCGAGAGCGCATCGACCGGCTCGGCGTTGACCAGGATCTGCATCTTGACGAGGTCGGCCGGCTTGTAGTCGGTGAGATGATAGTCGAACGAGGCGTAGCCCTTGGAGACCGACTTCAGCCGGTCGTAGAAGTCGAACACGACCTCGTTGAGCGGAAGATCGTATTTCACCATCGCGCGGGCGCCGACGTAGGTGAGCTCCTTCTGCGAGCCGCGGCGATCTTGGCACAGCTTCAGCACGCTGCCGAGATATTCGTCGGGCGTGAGGATCGTGGCTTCGATCCAGGGCTCCTGGATCTCCTCGATCTTCACCACGTCAGGCATGTCGACGGGATTGTGGATCTCGAGCTCGCTGCCGTCGGTGAGCTTCATCTTGTAGATGACGCTCGGCGCGGTCGCGATCAGGTTGAGGTCGAACTCGCGCGACAGCCGCTCCTGGATGATCTCCAGATGCAGCAGCCCGAGGAAGCCGCAGCGGAAGCCGAAGCCGAGCGCGGCGGAGGTTTCCATCTCGAAGGAGAAGCTGGCGTCGTTCAGCCGCAGCTTGCCCATCGCGGCGCGCAGCGTTTCGAAGTCGTCGGCGTCGACCGGGAACAGGCCGCAGAACACCACGGGGATCGCGGGCTTGAAGCCCGGCAGCATCTCGGTGACCGGCTTGCGGTCGTCGGTGATGGTGTCGCCGACGCGGGTGTCGGCGACTTCCTTGATCGCGGCGGTGATGAAGCCGATCTCGCCGGGACCGAGCTCGTCGACCTGCTGCATCTTCGGCGTGAAGAAGCCGACGCGCTCGACGTCGTAGGCCGCACCGGTGCCCATCATGCGGACGCGGCTGCCCTTCTTCATGACTCCGTCGACAACACGGATCAGCACGACGACGCCGAGATAGACGTCGTACCAGCTGTCGACCAGCAGCGCCTTCAAGGTCGCGTCGCGATCGCCCTTCGGCGGCGGCAGGCGGGTGACGATGGCTTCCAGCACATCAGGGATGCCGAGGCCGGTCTTGGCCGAGATCATCACGGCATCGGAGGCGTCGATGCCGATGACGTCCTCGATCTGCTGCTTGACCTTCTCGGGCTCGGCCGCCGGAAGGTCGACCTTGTTCAGGACCGGAACGATCTCGTGATTGTTGTCGAGCGCCTGGTAGACGTTGGCGAGCGTCTGCGCCTCGACGCCCTGGCTGGCGTCGACCACCAGCAGGGAACCTTCGCAAGCGGCCAGCGACCGCGAGACCTCGTAGGCGAAGTCGACATGGCCGGGCGTGTCCATCAGGTTGAACACGTAATCCTTGCCGTCCTTGGCGCGGTAGGCGAGGCGCACCGTCTGCGCCTTGATGGTGATGCCGCGCTCGCGCTCGATGTCCATGGAATCGAGCACCTGCTCCTTGCCCGCCATTTCGCGGTCGGAGAGGCCGCCGGTCATCTGGATCAGACGGTCGGCCAGCGTCGATTTGCCATGGTCGATATGGGCGACGATGGAGAAATTGCGGATGTTGGAAATGGGGACGGTCGTCATGGGCGCGGGATACCACTCACATCCCCGTGCGGCAACCATATTGCTGTATTTTCAGGGCCTTTCTTCACGCCAAGCTGATTCCACGATGGCCCAAAACGCGCTACGCAACGGCCATGTCAACGACCTCGATCCCCTCCGCCCGCGCCCGCGTAAAACCCCGGGTGAGCTTTGACCGTTTCCGGGCCTGGCTGGTCGCCTACGCGACCGATCCCTCGGCCCGGCTCTGGCTGGTGATCCAGTTCGCCATCCTGCATGCGGTGATCTGGACCCTCATCCTGATCAATCTCAAGGCAGCGCAGGACGTTCACATGGACGTCGCAGAAGCCTGGGGCTGGGGCCAGAAATTCCTGTGGGGCTACGGCAAACATCCGCCGCTGTCGGGCTGGATCGCCGGCGTCTGGTTCAAAGTGTTCCCGGCGACGGATTGGGCGACCTATGCGCTGGCGATGGCGACGGTCGGCGTCGGCATGGTGATCTGCTGGCTGGTGGCGATGCGCGTGGTGGACCCGCGTCGCGCGTTCCTGGTCGTGGTGATGGTCGCGCTCTACCCGATCTTCAATTTCAAGGGGTTCAAGTACAATCCCGATCTGCTTCAGCTCGTCACCTTGCCGCTCGTCGTGCTCGCTTACCTCAACGCGTTCGAGAAGCGGAGCTGGCAGTCCGGCGTCTGGCTCGGGCTCGCCGGCGCGCTGGCGCTGATGACCAAATATTGGGTGCTGACCATGATCGGCGCCATCGGGCTCGCCGTACTGATCCACCCGGAGCGCATGAAATTCCTGCTGTCGCCGGCGCCCTGGGTCGCGATCGCGACGCTGCTGGTGGCGATGATCCCGCACATCGTCTGGCTTGCGGATGCGCATTTCGTGCCGCTGACCTATGCCGGCGACACCTACAGCATCGAGGATGCCGGCCAGGTGCGGCAGCTCGTGTTCGGCTATGTCCTGCATAATGCCGCGCTGCTGGCGCTTCCCGTGGCGCTCGCAGCCCTTGCGATGGCGCTGGTGCCGCCGTGGCTGACGCTGCTCGTGCGCGCGCCCTCGCGCATCGTCACGCGGGCCTGGGCGCGCGGCGCCAACGCAGGCGTCAATGTTTCCCAGGCGCTGAACATCTGGATCATCCAGATCATCGTTGCAGCCGGGCCGCCGCTCGGCGCGCTCGCCTTCAGCATCTACATGAAGACCGATTGGGGCATCTCGCTGTTCTTCCTGGTGCCGCTTGCGCTGGTCGCGATTCCGGCGCTGCGGGTGCAGAGCGCGGTGCTGTTCAATATCGTAGCGATCTGGCTGGTGCTCAGCGTGGCGACGCTCGTCGCCTCACCCTGGATCGCCGCGCGTGAGATGGCTGCGAATGCCGGCAACACCGCGACCTATGGCGCGCGCTCGGAGCTTGCGCGCGAGCTGACCCAGGCCTGGCATTCGCGCTTCGCCTCGCGCTGGGCGATCGTCGCCGGCACGATGGAATCGATCCAGCCGATGGTGTTCTACAGCCCCGACCATCCGGTTGCGTTCATCCCGAACGAGGCGTGGTCCTCCGGGCTGACATCGCTGGATGACGTCAAGAAATACGGCTTCATCGGCGTGTTCGACCCGACGGATGGCCGCCTGCCGGCATTCGAGAAGTGGGTGTCCGAGATCGCGCCGAACGCCGAGCGCATCGTGATGACGACGCGCCGCTTCACCCATGGCAAGGCCGGCCCGTCGATGACGTGGAACGTCTACATCGCGCCGCCGGCGAAGTGACCGAGGGGCCTAGACCCCTTCCTCGTTGAACTTGCTTTCAACGAGCTCGGCGATCGCCGCGAGCGCGGCTTCTGCGTCAGTGCCGGCGGCGGCGACCGTGATCGTCGTGCCCGGTCCGGCCGCGAGCATCATCAGGCCCATGATCGAGGTGCCGCCGACGGTCTCGCCGCCGCGCGTCACCCACACCTGCGCGTTGAAGCGCTCGACCGCCTGGACGAATTTCGCCGAGGCGCGGGCGTGCAGGCCGCGCTTGTTGATGATCAGGAGCTCTTTGGAGATCGCACCCGCGGGCACGCCTGTCCCCGCTTGTGGTGCGTCGTCACTCATTTGCCGGCGAGCACGCGGCTGGCGATGGTGACGTATTTGCGGCCGGCTTCCTGAGCCATCGCGATCGCGTCGGGCAGCGGACGCTCCTCGCGCACCTTGGCGAGCTTCACCAGCATGGGCAGGTTGATGCCCGCGAGCACTTCGACCTTCGGTCGGCTCATGCAGGAAATCGCGAGGTTCGACGGGGTGCCGCCGAACATGTCGGTGAGGATCGCGACGCCGTCGCCTGAATCGACGCGGTTAACCGCCTCGATGATGTCGCTTCGGCACAGATCGGAATCGTCTTCAGCGCCGATCGTAATCGCTTCGATTTGCTTTTGTGGGCCCATGACATGCTCAAGCGCTGCCTTGAATTCGTCGGCAAGGCGCCCGTGGGTCACAAGTACTAGACCAATCATCGGAAAACTCCCGCGGGCGCTTTTGGTGCACCGCACGAACGCGCCACTTTGACCATCCAGAGCCCCCGCGCAAGGGGGGATGTTGCGTATCTCCCTGAATCTAGACGGATGGATAAGGGGAGCTGCGCCGGTCTATTCGGTCGCGAGTGTGCGTTTCATATGGTTACCATTTCCCTTCAAACAATCGCCGCAAGGGTTAGGTGGAGGTTAACTCTTGGTAGTGGTCAAGGCTGCGACAACCAAGGGGAGGGGCGAATAGCCGCGCCCGACCGGGATTCGCGGTATTTCGACACCAAAAATGGTGGTTTTCAGCGATTCCGGCGCCGGCAGCCTTTCAGCGTCGTCGGCGTCCAGATCGACCACGAGGCCGACCGTCGCATGCTCCACGAAGTCGCAGCGGCGGATTCCCAGTCCCCGAATCTCGATCAGGCCGGCCAGGAGGGGGGCAGGACGGACCGCAATTTCATCGCCGACTGTCGCCAGATGGACACGGTCGTCGCCGACCAGGATGGCGCTTTCGACCACGCCTGAGCGTCCCGCCATGATCAAATCGAAGGCAAGGCGCGACTTGCCGGCGCCCGAGGGCCCGCGGATCAGCACTGCCCGGGAGCCGACCTTGACTGCGGAGGCGTGAACGCTTCGCTCGCCTTCGTCCAAGCTGCCTTGGCTCATAGCGCCGGCAGCCTCACCACGAAGCGCGCGCCGGCAACGGTCGGCGCCCCGTCCTCGTCAGCGGGGCCGGCGCGATTCTCCGCCCAGATGCGTCCGCCATGGGCGTCGACGATCTGCTTGGAGATCGACAGGCCGAGGCCGGAATTCTGGCCGAAGCCCTGATGCGGCCGGTCGGTGTAGAAGCGCTCGAAGATGCGCTCCAGCGCGTCGTCGCGGATGCCGGGACCGTCGTCGTCGACCACGATCTCGATCTCGCCGCGCACGCGCCGGCAGGTCAGGCGCACCTTGCTGCCGGCCTCCGAGAACGATTGCGCGTTGGAGAGCAGGTTGGAGACCACCTGCCCGAGCCGCGAATCATGACCGGTGACCGCGAACGTGTCAGTCGGGCTGCGGCCCTCGAATCGGGCCTCGACTGCGACGTCGTGGCCGAGCTTGGTTTCATTGGCGACCGCAACCAGCGTGCCCAGGAGCCGCCTGAGGTCGACCGGGATCGCATCCTGCCGCTGCAATTCGGCATCGAGCCGGCTTGCATCGGAGATATCGGAGATCAGGCGGTCGAGCCGCTTGACGTCGTGCTCGATCACCTCGAGCAGGCGGGCGCGGCTGTTCTCGTTGCGCGCCAGCGGCATTGTCTCGACCGCGGAGCGCAGCGAGGTCAGCGGGTTCTTCAGCTCGTGGGCGACGTCGGCGGCGAACATCTCGATCGCCTCGATGCGCTTGTAGAGTGCGCTGGTCATGTCGCGCAGTGCGCCGGAGAGATGGCCGATCTCGTCGCGGCGGCGGGTGAAATCGGGAATCTCGACGCGGGTCTTGATGCGGCGGCGGACCCGCTCGGCGCTGTCGGCGAGCCGGCGCACGGGACCTGCGATCGTGCTCGCGAGCAGCAGCGACAGCATGATCATGACCGCGGCGGCGACACCGCCGACCTTCAGGATGGCCAGGCGCTCGGCCGTGACCATCTGATCGATTTCGTCGCCCTGGGTCGACAGCATCAGCGCGCCGTGGATCGCGCGCGCGCGCTGCACGGGGACCGCGACCGAGACGATCACCTCGCCGCGCGCATTGACCCGCACCATCGAGCGCTTCTGGCCCTGGAGCGCATCGGCGACTTCAACATAGCCGTTGCCGTTCTCGCGCCCGAGTTCGCGGTAGAGCGGCAGGTCGCCGCGGTTCAGCCAGGTGCGGGTCGCGACCATGGCGCGCTCGACCAGCCCGGGTTTCTCGGACGGTGGCGGCAGCGGAAAGGCCCTGAGAACGTCGAGGTCACGGCTGTCGAGCAACACCGAGCCGTTGGGATCGAAGATCCGCGCGCGGGTCTTGGTCGGCGAGATCAGCGTGCGCAACACCGGCGCCACGCGCTCGGGATTGATCGGAAAATCCAGCGAATCGTCGGGCCCGCCATAGCTCTCGCCCAGTTTCAGGTCGAGCAGCCGTTCGGGGTCGACGGTGATCGCGTTGGTTTGCACCGTCGCCGAGGCGCCGATCGCGCCGGCGATGATTTCGGCCTGCACCAGCAGGCTCTGCGCGCGCGCGTCGATCAGGCCGGCGCGGAATTGCGACAGATAGAGGATGCTCGCGACCAGGGCGACGAGACCCGCCAGATTGAGCGAGACGATGCGGCGGGTGAGGCTCGAGAACGACAGCGCGAAGAAGAACTGGCCGGCGCGCTTGAGCCAGTTCAGCGGTCCCCAACCGCGCGTAGCCGGCTTGTCCTCATGCTCCGAGGCGCCGTGGGCGGTAACGTCCTCGGCGTTCGAACTCGGATCAGGCTGCGTTCGGTCAAGCAATGCTTACGCCCACGTTAGGACAGCTCGTGTGACGGTCCCCGCATCCTAGAGCATGATCCGGAAAAGTGTGCAGCGGTTTTCCGAAAGATCATGCTCAAACAATAAACTGAAGCGCGATTGCGCTTCAGAGCATGCCCGGTTCCGATGGAATCAGAACCGGCGCAGCCCTCATCTGTCGTGAAGGCGCGTGCGCCTCAGGCTTCCTTGAAGCGGTAGCCGACGCCGTACAGCGTCTCGATCATTTCGAAATCGTTGTCGACCACCTTGAACTTCTTGCGCAGCCGCTTGATGTGGCTGTCGATGGTGCGGTCGTCGACATAGACCTGGTCGTCATAGGCGGCGTCCATCAGCGCATTGCGGCTCTTGACCACGCCGGGCCGTGTCGCCAGCGCCTGCAGGATCAGGAATTCGGTGACCGTCAGCGTCACCGGCTCGTTCTTCCAGGTGCAGGTATGGCGTTCCGGGTCCATGCGCAGCAGGCCGCGGTCGAGCGCCTTGGCGTCGTTCTCCTTCGGCGCGACGGTCGGATCCTTCGGCGCCGAGCGGCGCAGCACTGCCTTGACACGCTCGACCAGCAGGCGCTGCGAGAACGGTTTGCGGATGAAATCGTCGGCGCCCATCTTGAGGCCGAACAGCTCGTCGATCTCCTCGTCCTTGGAGGTCAGGAAGATCACCGGCAGGTCGGACTTCTGCCTGAGACGGCGCAGCGTCTCCATGCCGTCCATGCGCGGCATCTTGATATCGAGGATGGCGAGATCAGGCTGGGTCGTGCGGAAACCGTCGAGCGCGGAGGCGCCGTCGGTGTAGGTCATGATGCGATAGCCTTCGGCTTCCAGCGCGATCGAGACGGATGTGAGAATGTTGCGGTCGTCGTCGACCAAAGCGATTGTGGGCATGAGCCTCTGCTTTCTGCTTTCCGTTTGGGTCGTGGCTTAAAACGGCGAGCAATCCAGTGATGCGCCGCATACATGGGTGCCGAATTGGCATTCGAACCTTGTCACCGAGCAATGCAAGCTGGGCTGAAGTGTGACCAAGTTCCACGAAACACGGCAGATTCGCCGCGTTTCGACCCATAACCAGACCCTCGTTTACCCGAAAAAAGGCCTGCCTTGCAACCACCTGAGCCGAGAAAGCCCATGCAACCGACCCCTGATTTCGCTCCCCAAACGCTCGCCAAATCGCTGCTCAGGCGGTCGCGACAGGGAGCGCTCGCGACGCTCATGCCCGGCAGCGGCGATCCCTATTGTTCCCTGGTCAATCTGGCCAGCCATCCCGACGGCTCGCCGATCCTGCTGATCTCCCGATTGGCGGTTCATACCAAGAACATCCTCGCAGACAGCCGGGTCTCCCTGATGCTGGACGAGCGCGCCGCGGGCGATCCGCTGGAAGGCGCCCGGATCATGCTGTCCGGCCGGGCCGAACAGGCCGAGGACGAGAAGGATATGCTGCAGCGGCGGTATCTCAATGCTCATCCTTCAGCGGAGGCCTTTGTTTCATTTAAGGATTTTTCGTTCTTCCGGATCCGCCCGACCGGAACCCATCTGGTCGCGGGCTTTGGCCGAATCGTCGATCTCAAGCCGGAACAGTTCCTCACGGACCTCGCCGGCACCGAGGACCTGCTGGCGGCCGAGGAGGGGGCGGTCGAGCACATGAATGCCGACCATCGCGAGGCCATGGGCCTTTACGCCACCCAACTGCTCGGCGCGGCCGCAGCCGACTGGCGCTGCACCGGATGCGACCCCGAAGGCCTCGACATGCAGGACGGCCAGACTGCGCTGAGGCTGGATTTTCCGGAGCGGGTCACGAATGGCACGGCACTGCGCAAGATGCTGGTCCGCCTCGCCGGCGAGGCGCGCGCGAAGGCCGGCCAGGCGCAATGATTTGAACGCTGCTGCCCATCGCTGCGACCCAAGACCGTAATGGTCGCAAGGCGCGCAGCGAGAGGGTTCATGACACGCCGTCGTTTGATGCTCGCGGGCTTGGCGCTCGCGATCGCTGCGTCGCTGGCCACGCCCGGCCTTGCGCAGAAGGGCAATCTCGCGACGGAGAGCGCCAGGATCAACGAGCTGACCAAGGCCGGCAGATATTCGGAGGCGCTTCCCCTGGCGCAGGCGATGGTCGCGAGCCTGGAGAAGAGCGACAACGGTCGCGAACTTGCCGCCGCCTTGAACAATCTCGGTCAGGTCTATGCCGGTCAGGGCCGGGACGACCTCGCCGAGCCGCTCTACAAGCGTTCGATCGCGTTGATGGAGAAGTCGCTGGGGCTCGACAACGCGCTGGTCGCGGCCGAGCTGACCAATCTCGCCGCGTTGTATCAGCGGCAGGGCCGCTTCGCCGAGGCCGAGCCGCTGTTCAAGCGGGCGCTGGCCGTCCGGGAGAAGAGCCTGTCACGCGAGCATCCCGATGTCGGCCAGGCCCTCAACAATCTGGCCACGCTCTATGTCAGGCAGCAGCGTCAGGCCGAAGCCGAGCCGCTGTTTCAGCGCGCGCTCGCGATCTACCAGAAAGCCGCCGGGCCCGAGCATCCTGCGGTCGCCACGGTCCTGAACAACATCGGCCAGGTCGATCGCGATCTCGGCCGCGACGCCGATGCCGAAGCGCCGATCAAGCGCTCGCTCGCGATCCGCGAAAAAGCGCTGGGACCGGATCATCCCGACGTCGCACGTTCCCTCAATAATCTCGCCGGCCTCTACGAACATCAGCATCGCTATGCCGATGCCGAGCCGCTGTATCGCCGCGCGCTCGCCATCCGCGAGCGTGCGCTGGGGCCGGATCATCCCGACGTCGCGACATCCACCGGCAATCTCGCTTATTTCCTCTTTGTGTCCGGGCGAATTGCGGACGCGTTGCCGCTCGCGGAAAAAACGCTTGCGAACGATCGCGCGCAGCTGCGCGTGGTGCTGCCGATCCTGTTTGCGGCGCGCCAGCAATCGCTGCTGCCGCAAGACAAGGCGCTGGACGAGGCGCTCGCTGCGATCCAGCGCGGCACGCAATCCTCCGCCGCATCGGCCGTGAACAAGCTCGCGGTGCGGCTCGCCGCCGGCAGCGACCGTCTCGCCGAGCTGGTGCGTAAGGACCAGGATCTCGGCGCCGAATCTGAATCGCTCGACAAGGCGATCATCGCGGCCGTGTCGAAGCCGTCGGCGCAGCGCGACGTCGCTTCCGAGCAGCGCAGCCGCGCCCGGATCGCAGGCATCGCAAGCGAGCGTGCCGGCTTGCAGAAGACGCTTGCCATCGAATTCCCAGACTACGCCTCGCTCTCCAACCCGGTGCCGCTGACGGTCAAGGACGTCCAGCCGCTGCTGTCGACCGATGAGGCGATGGTGCTTTATTCCGTCGTCGACAACCGCAGCTACGTCATTGCCATCACGCGCGAGGGCGCCGACTGGAAGGAAATTCCGCTTGGCGCGGACGCGCTGGCGCAGAAGGTCACGGCTTTCCGCCGCGGCCTCGATGTCGGCAAGGCGCGCGATGGCTCCGGCAAATCGGGCTTGTTCGACCTCGCCCTCGCCAATGAACTCTATGTCACGCTGCTCGGCCCGGTCGAGGCGCTGACCAGGGACAAGCGCAGCCTGCTCTCGGTGCCGTCGGGCGCGCTCACTGCGTTACCGTTTCATTTGCTCGTCACGGAGACACCGCAATCTGCGATCCCGGAGACGCTCGAGGGCTATCGCAGCGCTGCCTGGCTGCTGCGGCGTCAGGCTGTCTCGGTGCTGCCATCGGTGGTCAGCCTGAAATCGCTGCGTGCTTTTGCGCGCAAGGACGAGGGCGTCAAACCGATGACCGGCTTTGGCGATCCCGTGTTCAATCCCGCCGAGGGCGGCCCCGCCGATCGTCGCGCAGCGAGCGGCAAGGTTGCCGCGCGCAGCATCGCGACCATCGCTTACACCGACTTCTGGCGCGGTGCAGGCGTCGATCGCGCGCGACTTGCGCAGGCGCTGCCGCAACTGCCCGATACTGCAGACGAGCTGAATGCCGTGGCGAAAGATGTCGGTGCGACTGACGCCGACATTCATCTCGGTCGCGATGCCAGCGAAGCGACGCTCAAGCGTGCACCGCTTGCTCAATACAGCATCATCTACTTTGCGACCCACGGCCTCGTCGCCGGCGACGTCAAGGGTGTGGGCGAGCCGTCGCTTGCGCTCTCGATTCCCGACCAGCCCTCGGAGCTCGATGATGGCCTGCTCACGGCGAGCGAAGTCGCCCAGCTCAAGCTCAATGCCGATTGGGTCGTGCTGTCGGCCTGCAACACGATTGCCGGCGACAAGCCCGGCGCCGAGGCCCTGTCGGGATTGGCGCGCGCCTTCTTCTATGCAGGTGCGCGCGCACTGCTGGTTTCGCATTGGGCAGTCGATTCGGAGGCTGCTACCCGCTTGACCACTTCGACTTTCGATCTGCTCAAAAACGAACCAACAATCGGCAGAGCCGAAGCTCTGCGCCGCGCGATGTTAACGTACGTTGATGACGCCTCGTCGCCCCGCAATGCCTACCCCGCGATGTGGGGGCCATTCGCACTGATCGGCGAAGGTGCGGTACGATAGACCCGCGCGTTTGTGCGTCGCAAAACTCCGATCAACGCTGAAACACGCATTTGGTTGCGCGATCATTCGTGATTTTTGCGCAGGCTCGCTCAGGGCTGTCATGCGCGACGTTTGGCGCGGTCCTTGAATAAACCAAATCCTGCGGGATCAGCTTGGCAACGTCAGCGTTCATCAGTATTAGGTCATCCAACCGAGGCCGATGGCCTGTAATTCACGGTGACTGCGACGGCGCCAACTTAGGTCGCGCTATGTGTCGCGGGTTCTAGGAGGGTTTTTCGTGCAAGAGACGGGCGTGCGCAACGGTGCTTTCGGTGCCGACAAATTCGGCTTAAAGAATCTCAAGCAGGTTCACTGGAACCTGGGCGCACCGCAGCTCTATCAATACTCGCTCTCCGCGGGTGAGGCGGTGCTGTCCGCCGACGGTTCGCTCTGCGCCGACACCGGCGAGTTCACGGGCCGCAGCCCGAAGGACAAATTCACGGTGCGTGACGCCACCACCGACAAGAAGATGTGGTGGGCCGGCAACCAGTCGATCACCGCGGAGCAGTTCGAGACGCTCTATCAGGATTTCCTCAAGCACGCCGAAGGCAAGAGCCTGTTCGCGCAAGACCTCTATGGCGGCGCCGATCCGGCCTACCGGATCAAGACCCGCGTCTTCACCGAACTCGCCTGGCACTCGCTGTTCATCCGCACGCTTCTCATCCGCCCCGAGGCGGTCGAGCTGTCGAGCTTCACACCCGAGCTCACCATCATCGACATGCCGAGCTTCCGCGCCGATCCGAAGCGCCATGGCTGCAAGTCGGAGAACGTCGTCGCGATCGACTTCGCCCGCAAGATCGTGCTGATCGGCGGCTCCTACTATGCCGGCGAAATGAAGAAGTCGGTCTTCACCACGCTGAACTATTATCTGCCCGAGCGCGGCGTGATGCCGATGCATTGCTCGGCCAATGTCGGCGCCAATGGTGACTCCGCGATCTTCTTCGGCCTGTCTGGCACCGGCAAGACCACGCTGTCGGCCGATCCCAACCGCACGCTGATCGGTGACGACGAGCACGGCTGGGGCCCGAACGGCATCTTCAATTTCGAGGGCGGCTGCTACGCCAAGTGCATCAAGCTCTCGCAGGAAGCCGAGCCCCAGATCTACGCGGCGTCGACCCGCTTCGGCGCGGTGCTCGAGAACTGCGTCCTCGACGAGGACACCCGCATCGTCGATTTCGACGACGGCTCCAAGACCGAGAATACCCGCTCGGCCTATCCGCTCGACTTCATCCCGAACGCCTCGCGCACCGGCCGCGCGCCGCAGCCGAAGAACGTGGTGATGCTCGCCGCCGACGCCTTCGGCGTGCTGCCGCCGATCGCAAAGCTGTCGCCGGCGCAGGCGATGTACCACTTCCTCTCCGGCTATACCGCCAAGGTTGCCGGCACCGAGCGCGGCCTCGGCAACGAGCCGCAGCCGGAATTCTCGACCTGCTTCGGCTCACCCTTCCTGCCGCTCGACCCCAGCGTCTACGGCAACATGCTGCGTGACCTGATCGCCCAGCACAATGTCGACTGCTGGCTGGTCAACACCGGCTGGACCGGCGGCAAGTACGGCACGGGTTCGCGCATGCCGATCAAGGTGACGCGCGCGCTGCTGACCGCAGCCCTCGACGGCTCGCTTCGCAACGTCGAATTCCGCACCGACAAATATTTCGGCTTCGCGGTCCCGACCGCGCTGCCGGGCGTGCCGAGCGAGATCCTCAACCCGGTCAACACCTGGAAGGACAAGGACGAGTTCGACAAGACCGCCTGCGCGCTGGTCGGCATGTTCCAGAAGAACTTTGCCAAGTTCGAAGCCCAGGTAGACGCCGAAGTGCGCGCCGCTGCGCCGGACGTGAAGCTCGCGGCGGAGTAATCTTCGCTTCGTTGGAATGCGAAAGGGCGGCCGCGAGGCCGCCCTTTTTGTTTGTGCGGGACATGCGCGCGCCACACAATCAGTGTCGTCCCGGCGAAAGCCGGGACCCATACCGCGTGATCTATCGATAGCGTGCGGTGCAAGTACCGGCGAAGAAGAGGTCACTGCGCGTCTTCGTCAAACTACGCCCTGTGGTTATGGGTCCCGGCTTTCGCCGGGACGACAGCGGAGCGAGATCTTAGGCCTTGAAATACGCAATCTGCGTCGTCGTCGCGAGCAACCGCCCGTTCGGCGACCACAGCTCGGCGTTCTGGTCGGCGTAGCTCTTGTGCATGATCTTCGAATCGGCCGTCGCGAGCACGCGCGTGATGTCTTCGGCGGCAAGCTCCGCCACGTCAGTGTGGAAATACGTCGTCAGCGACACCGTGCCGAACGGCACCAGCTCGCGCCTTGCGTGAAAGATGCGGCCGAAGAAGGCGTCCGACATCGACATCAGCGACGGCATGTCGAGCTTGCGCGGCTCGCGATCGCTGATCCAGAGCTTTGAGTAAGTACCGGCGAGTTCGGGCTGCGGCGGGCCGAGCCGCATTTCGCCCTCGACGAAGCGGAATTCATACTGGTTGGCCCAGGACGCCTTGATCTTCGGGAACGGCAGCGTCTGTTCGAACGGCTTTGTATCCGGATATTGCGCCACCCGGTGCTCCCAGGACGGCCGGCGTTCGGCGAACACGGCGGTCGCGAGCGTCGCGACCTCGCCGCCGCCCTGCGACAGTTCGACGCTCCAGTGCTGGCTGGAGCGGTTGGCCTTCACCAGCCGGATGTCGAGATCGAACGGGCCCTTGGCGATCGGCGCGCAGTAATTGACGGTCAGCGCCAGCGGATCGCCGGAGCGTTCTGGATGCTCGATCAGCGCACGCAGGATGGTCGCGGCGGTGACGCCGCCGAACGGTCCGACGAACGCCCAGTAGTCGTCGCTGGTGTGCCCCTGCCAGTGCGAGTCACCGGCGGTGATGCGGGTGGCGTCGTCGAAGGGGTGCGGGAGCTTGGCGTGCATTCTTGGTCCTTGATGCCGACCCCGTCGTCATTTCGAGCGCAGCGACGCAATGCAGATCGACGGCGCTTGGGGATGACGATAGTCATATCATCATCCGCCCAGCGGGATGCAATAACCCCGCAGGTAACGCCGATTTCACGCTGGGGAAAATCAGCTCGCCGCGTCGCGCAGGGTCTCCGCCATCTGGAACGGCGGCGTGATCGGATTGACCGGAACGTTCCAGATTTCCTCGGCGTATTCGCGGATGGTGCGGTCGGACGAGAACCACGCCATGCGCGCGACGTTGAGGATGGAGGCGCGGGTCCAGGCTGGCGCCACTTGCCAGCGTGCGTCGACGCTGCGCTGCGCCTCGTAATAGGAATCGAAGTCGGCGCTGACCATGTAGTGGTCGAGATAGCGCAGCGCATGCGCGATGGATTCGAAGCGGCCGGGATCGCCGGGCGAGAATTCGCCGGCGCCGATCGCATTGATGGCGCGCTGGAGCTTTGGCGAATTGCGGATCACGTCGGAGGCATCCAGTCCCTGCTTGCGCCGGATCATCACGTCGCCGGCTTCCATGCCGAAGATCGCGATGTTCTCGATGCCGACCTGGTCGCGGATCTCGATATTGGCGCCGTCGAGCGTGCCGATGGTGATGGCGCCGTTCAGCGCCAGCTTCATGTTGCCGGTGCCGGAGGCTTCCATGCCGGCGGTGGAGATCTGCTCGGACAGGTCGGCCGCCGGAATGATCACTTCGGCAAGGCTGACATTGTAGTCGGGCAGGAAGACGACCTTCAGTTTGCCGCCGATGGCGGGATCGTTGTTGACGACCTCGGCAACGTCGTTGATCAGCTTGATGATCAGCTTGGCGTAGCGGTAGCTCGCGGCCGCCTTGCCCGCAAAAATCTTCACCCGCGGCACCCAATTGCCGTTGGGGTCGTCCTTGATCGACTGATACAGCGCAACCGTCTCGATGACGTTGAGCAGCTGTCGCTTGTATTCGTGGATGCGCTTGATCTGCACGTCGAACAATGCGGTCGGATCGACCTTGATCCCGAGCCGCTCGCCGATCAGGCGTGCCAGTGCGGTCTTGTTGTGAAGCTTGACGGCGCGGAATTTTTTCTGGAATTCGACGTCGCTGGCGCGCGCCTCGATCAGCGAGAGCTGGGTCGGGTCGTCGAGCACGGCTTCGCCGCACGTCTCGCGCAGCAGGTCGGTGAGCTTCGGATTCGCCAGCATCAGCCAGCGGCGGAAGGTGATGCCGTTGGTCTTGTTGGTGATGCGGCCGGGATAGAGATGGTTGAGATCGTGGAACACGGTCTCGCGCATCAGGTCCGAATGCATCGCCGAGACGCCGTTGATGCGGTGCGAGCCGACGAAGGCGAGCTGGCCCATGCGGACGCGGCGGCCGCTCTTCTCGTCGATCAGCGAGACGGAGGCGCGGAAGTCGATGTCGCCGGGGGCGCGCGCTTCGGCCAGCGCGAGATGCTGCACGTTGATGCGGTAGATGATCTCGAGATGGCGCGGCAAGAGCTTCTCGAACAGCTCGACCGGCCACGTCTCCAGCGCTTCCGGCAGCAGCGTGTGATTGGTGTAGGACAGCGTCGCGACCGTGATCTTCCAGGCCTCGTCCCAGCGGAAATTGTGGAGGTCGACGAGGATGCGCATCAGCTCGGTGACGGCGAGGCTCGGATGCGTGTCGTTGAGCTGCACCGCGACCTTGGACGACAGGCTGCGCAGCTGGCCGTCGGAAGCGAGATGCCGCTTGATGAGATCCTGCAGCGAGGCCGAGACGAAGAAATATTCCTGGCGCAGCCGCAATTCACGGCCCGCCGGGCTTTCGTCGTTCGGATAGAGGAATTTGCAGATCGCTTCGGCGCGCGACTGCTCGGCGCTGGCGCTGACATAGTCGCCCTTGTTGAAGGCGTCGAGCTTCAACGGATCGGGCGAACGCGCCGACCACAGCCGCAATGCGTTGACGTGCTGGCCGCGCCAGCCGACGATCGGCGTGTCATAGGCGATCGCCTGCACCGTCTCGCCCGCGTGCCAGATCGCGCGGTCGCGGCCCTTGTCGTCGACATGCTCGACGCCGCCGCCGAAATTCACGTCGTAGATCACTTCGGGCCGCTGCAATTCCCAGGGATTGCCGAAGCCGAGCCATTCGTCCGGATATTCCTGCTGCCAGCCCTGATTGATGATCTGGCGGAACAGGCCGTAATCGTAGCGGATGCCGTAGCCGATTGCGGGGATCGACAGTGTCGCCATGCTCTCCATGAAGCAGGCCGCGAGACGGCCGAGACCGCCATTGCCGAGCGCGGCATCCGGCTCGCATTTGCGCAGCTCAGGCAGCGACACGCCGAGATCGCCGAGCGCGACCTCGAAGATCTTCAACAGACCCATGTTGTTGAGCGCATCGGTGAAGAGGCGGCCGATCAGGAATTCGAGCGAGAGATAATAGACGCGCTTGCGCCCTGCGTCATAGCTGCGCTTCTCGGCCGTGAGCCAGCGATGCACGATGCGGTCGCGCAGCGCCAGCGCCGCGGCCTGGTACCAGTCGTGCTTGGTCGCCATGCCCGCATCCTTGCCGATGGCAAGGCGCAGCTTCGCCAGGATCGCGCCCTTGATCTCCGACAACGCGAGTTCGTCGATGGGCTGACCCGGGGCGGGGAAATTTGGCTGGAACGATTGATCTTGCAAGGCCGTCACTTCCTGGTCGCGAGAACACCACTGAACCCTACGCGTCTTGCCCCTGCACCGAAACCATCGCTGGCGCGGCCGTGCACTGCGCTGGCGTAAAATTATGCAAGGAACGGGCCGGTTTGGGAACCCGGACGAGCACGGAGAACGCCGATTTGGTGCTAGATTGATCACAGATTCAGCCATCACTGTGGAGGAGACGCCCCATGAGACTGCTGATCGAAATCGCTGCCGCAGCGCTCCTTGTCATCTGCATCGCCACCTCGAGCGCCGCCTTCGCCGCCGGCCAGCGCAGCGCCGATGGCCTGAGCTGCGGCTTTACCGTCCCGCAAAACGCAACTCCCGCGGCCCGCTGCGCCGCCATCAAGCGCCAATGCGGCGGCAAGTTTTATGCGAGTGCGTGCGGGGATCGGTTGATATCGGCGGCGAATTGAGTAGGGCGAAACTGCATCCACATCGTCGTCCTGGCGAAAGCCAGGACCCATTACCCCGACTGTCAAATGAGGCCCGATCGATCACTCCAATCGGGATTTTCCTGCTCGATCAGCTTGATCTTCCAGTCGCGCTTCCAGAATTTTAGCTGCTTCTCACGTGCGATCGCTTCTTGCGGAGTGGCGAACGCTTCGACATGCACGAGACGGAAGATCTTGTACTTGTAAACGAACTTCGAGCCCTGTCCTGCGCGATGTAGCTCAACGCGACCACCGATGTCGTTGGTGACGCCAATGTACAGCGTACCGTGATGACGACTTGCGAGGATGTAGACGAAGTAGCTGCTGGTGCTCATGGCTCAAGCCCGCAAAGGCAACGCCGACCGGGGTAATGGGTCCTGGCTTTCGCCAGGACGACGATCTCAAACGACGGCCTCGATAATCAACTGTTCAGCATCGGAACAAATTAAGAACACTTTAGCAAGTCTTTGATATATCATTGTGATTCGGCGCATTGCCGACACAATATCTAGGGTCTGACAGCCGTCGCGAGGACTACATGTCCACCATTGCCTTCGATCAATTTGCCCTCACCCGGATCGCCGATTTCGCGCGATCGCTGTCGCGGCTGCATCAGGCGGCGCGGCGCTATGCCGTCGACGACGACCAGTTCGATCGCGAATTCAACGCGGTGTGCCAGTCGATCTGGGGCTACACCATCGACGACATCAGCGACGATCTGTTCGCGCCCGAGGATCATCATTTCCTCGACACACTCGACGAAGCGAATGCGCGCATCTTCGCGGCCGAGCAGGGCTACGACCTCGTCAGCGAGACGGGCATGCTGACCGACTGGTGGGGCTTTTGCTGGATGATCCTGGCCGAGAAGCGCGGCCTGCTGACGGCCGAAAATCGCGCTGCCGCGCGCGCGGCGATCGAGGAGAAATATCTGGCGGCGCCGAATGTGATCGGAGTGATCATCGGGCGGTAGTGGTCTCTCCTCGTCAATGCGAGCGCAGCGAAGCAATCCCGACTGTCTCCGCGGACGGACTCTGGATTGCTTCGCTGCGCTCGCAATGACGGCTTGGTTGAAGGTTGGTCTTAATCCAGTCCCGCACGCTTCGCCGATTTCGGCTGTGTCTTCGGCACCGTGACATCCGGCAGCGCCTCGCGCACGATCTCGGCTGCCGGCGCATCTGCTGCCACCGTCTCTGCACGCACCGGGGCCACCTTCATCTCGCCGAGCCGCGCACGGACCTGCGCGGTGAGGCCGGGATAGGAGGCGACGGGGGTGAATTCGGCGGTCTGCTCCATGCCGAGCCGGACGCCGGTATAGGCGACCAGGCCGTCGGTGGTGGCGATGACGTCGCCGGCCTTCAGTGACGAATCGAGCGTGAGGTCGACCGGCGCGAGCCCGACCGGCTCGCGGCCGTTGCAGGTGCAGTCCGCGCGCAGCGCCTTGCGGTAGGCGAACGCGTTCTCGCTGTCGGCATAACGCTCGCCGCTCTGGCTATAGGCACCGTCGATCGAGGAGCCGAAGAAGACTTTTGTGGTGCTGGCAGGGCAGAAGGCCTGACACATCTGTGCCGGCGAGGCGAGGCCGCGCATCAGCGGAAAATATTTGCCGTCGCAGCTGCGCACGCAAAAGGCCGGGCCCGAGCCGCCGGCCGCCGCCGAGCGGGTTGGCGGCACATATTGTGGCTGGCTGGCCGAGTTCTGCTGACTGGCGAAGGGATCGACGAAGGAGTTCGCCTGCTGCGGCACGTCGCGCTGCGGGCGTTGCTGGGCTCCGCCGAAGAAGAAATCGAACAGGCCTTCGGCCGAAACCGGGGCAGGAGCTGCAAGCAGCGGTGCTGCAACGAGGGTAGCGGCCACTAGCATCGCGCGACGCCGCCGGCGCGCATGGGACAACTCTGTACGCAACGCTTACTCCACCCAACGCCACCAAACCGGCCGGGACCATCAGGTCTCAGCACATGATTCACCATAAAGCGGGATGGTAAATGAGCGGTTGAGGGGGCGCCTCGCGCCGTTACGCCTTCAAAAATTCCGACGCCTTGTACAGCGAGCGGAACGGCAGGCCGGCCGCACCAAAGGTGTCGGTGGCGCCTTCCTCGCGGTCGACCATGGTCAGCACCAGCACCACTTCGGCACCGGTCTCGCGCACGGATTCCACGGCCTTCATCGCCGAGCCGCCAGTGGTGGTGACGTCCTCGACGATCACGACGCGCTTGCCTGCAAGCGTCTCGCCCTTCGGCAAGCCTTCGATTGCTAATCTCGCGCCATGCTCCTTCGGCTTCTTGCGCACAAAGAAGGCCGCGATCGGATGGCCCTTGATCCAGGAGATCTGCGCCAGCGCGCCGGCCAGCGGCACCGCGCCCATCTCCAGCCCGCCGATGAAGTCGAGATTGTCGTCCTTCAGCGTCTCGAAGGTGAGCTCGGCGAGCAGCGTCGCGCCCTCCGGGTCCATCATGGTCGGCTTGAGGTTGAAATAGAAATCGCTCTTGCGGCCCGACGCGAGCGTCACCTCGCCCCGGCCGAAGGAGCGGCGGCGGATGATTTCGAACAGGCGGGCGCGGGAGGCGGATTTCGACACGGCGGTCCCTCGGGGGCGTTCTTGGAGGTGGCGGAATTTATCCGCGACGGCGGTGACATTCCAGAGGGGGCGTCCCCCGTCAATAGGGATCGGCCATCCCTGCGCGCCGGTTGTGGGGCTGCAACTTTCTGGGGTAGGTGGATGCCCGATATCCCGGGCAGGAAACTGGGCAAGGAAACAGGCAAAAATGACCATCGAGCTGCACACCTGGAACACGCCGAACGGCCGCAAGATCTCGGTCGCACTGGAGGAAATGGGGCTGCCCTACAAGGTGGTCCCGGTGAACATCTCCAAGGGCGAGCAGATGGCGCCGGGGTTCCTGAAACTCTCCCCGAACAACAAGATTCCCGCGATCCTCGACCCCGAGGGGCCGGACGGCAAGCCGGTCAGCATCTTCGAGTCCGGCGCGATCCTGCTCTATCTCGGCGAAAAGACCGGTAAATTCCTGCCGACATCGCTGGCCGGCCGGATCCCCGTCTACGAATGGCTGATGTGGCAGATGGGCGGTTTCGGGCCGATGCCGGGCCAGGTGCACCATTTCATCGCGCTCGAGAACGAGCAGGACCGCGCCTACGGGTTGAAGCGTTACATGGCGGAGACGCGCAGGCTCTACGGCGTGCTGGACCGTCGTCTCGACGGCCGCGACTTCGTCGCCGGCGATCTTTCGGTTGCCGATTTCGCCATTCTGGGCTGGGCCTGGCGCCACCCTCGGCACAAGGTCGAGCTTGCCGACTTCCCCAACGTCAAGCGCTGGTACGACGCCCTGATGGCGCGCCCGGCCGTGAAGCGGGGGATGGAGGCGAAGCTGGATTAGTCAAGCGATCACCTCTCGTGCTCCGGACGCGCTGCAGCGCGCAAGCGGTGCGGCGCTGAGCCGGGGCCCATGCCTCTACGATCTCGTTCTTGGCTTTCTGGGTCCCGGCTCTGCGCAGCAGCGCAAGAGCGCTGCAGCGCGTCCGGGACACGAGAGCTTTCTTCGTGGTTGGACTACACCTTCCGCGCTTCCACCGCCATCCGCACGGCAAGTCCGGCCAGCACGGTGCCCATCAGCCAGCGCTGCACCAGCATCCAGCTTGGCCGGCTCGCCAGGAACAGCGCGATCGATCCGGCTCCGAGGGCGATGATCGCATTGACGCTGACACTGAGCGCGATCTGGATCGCGCCCAGCACCACCGACTGCGTCAGCACGCTGCCGGCCGTGGGGTCGATGAACTGCGGCAGCAGCGCCAGATACAGCATCGCGATCTTCGGATTGAGCAGATTGGTGACGAGCCCCATCGCAAACAATTTGCGCGGGCTGTCGATCGACAGCTGCTTCACCTGGAATGGCGAGCGCCCGCCCGGCTTCACCGCCTGCCAGGCGAGCCACAGCATGTAGCCGGCGCCGGCGAAGCGCAGCGCATCATAAGCGAAGGGAATCGCGAGCAGCAGCGCGGTGATGCCGAATGCCGCGCACAGCATGTAGAACACGAATCCCAGCGCGACGCCGCCGAGCGAGACGATGCCGGCCGCCGGCCCCTGCGTGATCGAGCGCGAGATCAGATAGATCATGTTCGGCCCGGGCGTGAGCACGAGACCGAGGCAGACGAGGGCGAAGCCGAGCAGGGCGGAGGTATGGGGCATGATGAACCGGTGCGGGAGATGCACGCCTTCTAATACGCGCGGCGCCATGGAGCCATCGCGCAATTGCACGGAGGACAATTCGCGTTCGCGGGTCCTACGCCTCTGCCTGCACGGTGGCGATGAACGAAGCAAAGCTCTCCATTGCCAGACGCAATGGCTCGGCAAGTGTGGGATCGGCGACGATGCTGTGCTCGTCCCAGGCACCGCCGAGCAGCGGCAGCGTCACGCAGGCCTCCGTGGCGAGCCGGGCCGACATCGTCTCCAGCGTCAGCGTCAGGGCGGCGAGCGCGTGCGTCGCCCGTGGCGACGTGTTGATCAAGGCAACCGGCTTGTCGGGAAATTCGTGACTGCCGACCAGCCAGTCGAGCGCGTTCTTCAGCACGCCCGCGACGCCGCGTGCATATTCGGGGCTCGAGATCAGCAGGCCATCGACGCTCCCGATCAGAGCGCGCATCGCGCCGACCGGCGCAGGCACATCATCGCCATCGAGATCCGGATTGAAGAAGGGCAGGTCCGCAATGCCCTCGAACAGGATCACCTCGACACCAGCAGGCGCGAGCCGCGCGGCCGCGCGCAGGACTGCGGTATTGCTCGAGCCTGCACGCAGGCTGCCGGAGATAGCGGCGATCTTCATCGCGGCGGCCGTCAGTGCGCCTCGTCCCAATTGTTCGCGGCGCGCGCGTCGACATGCAGCGGCACCGACAGCAGCACGGCCGGGAATGGCGCGTCCTGCATGACGTGCTGCACGACGGGCAACGTCTTCTCGACTTCCGCGTCGGGCACCTCGAAGATCAATTCGTCATGCACCTGGAGCAGCATCTGCGCCGAGAGCTTCTTCTCGGCCAGCGCGTCCTCCACGCGCGTCATGGCGCGGCGGATGATGTCGGCGGCGGTGCCTTGGAGACGCGCGTTGATCGCGGCGCGCTCGTTGAAGGCGCGCACCGAGGCGTTGGAGGCCTTGATGTCGGGATAGTGGCATTTGCGGCCGAACAGCGTGGTGACGTAGCCGTGTTGCCGGCAGAAATCCCGTGTCTCGTCCATATAGGCGCGGATGCCGGGGAAGCGCTCAAAGTACTTCTTGATGTAGGCCGAGGCTTCCTCGCGGGCGATGCCGAGCTGGTTGGCGAGGCCGAACGCCGAGATGCCGTAGATGATGCCGAAATTGATCGCCTTGGCGCGGCGGCGGATCTCGCTCGGCATGCCCTTGATCGGCACGCCGAACATTTCGGACGCGGTCATCGCGTGAATGTCGAGCCCATCGCGGAACGCCTGCTTCAGCACGGGAATGTCGGCGATCTCCGCCAGCAGCCGCAACTCGATCTGCGAATAGTCGGCAGAGACGAGCTTATGCCCGGGTGTTGCGATGAAGGCGCGGCGGATTTTTCGGCCGTCCTCGGTGCGCACCGGGATGTTCTGCAGGTTCGGCTCGTTCGAGGACAGCCGGCCCGTCGTGGTCGCGGCCAGCGCGTAGGTCGTGTGGACGCGATGGGTCTGCGGATTGACATAGGTCGGCAGCGCGTCGGTGTAAGTCGATTTCAGTTTCGAGACCTGGCGCCACTCCAGAATCTTCCGCGGAAAATCGTGGCCCTGCTCGGCGAGCTCGTCCAGCACCTGTGCCGTGGTCGACCACGCGCCGGTCTTGGTCTTGGTGCCGCCTGAGAGTCCCATCTTGCCGAACAGGATGTCGCCGATCTGCTTGGGGCTGCCGACATTGACGGGCTCGCCCGCGATCTCCTGGATCTCGGCCTCGACGCGCGCCGCGGTCTGGGCGAAGTCCCCGGACAGACGCGACAGCACCTGCCGGTCGATCGAAATGCCGCGCCGCTCCATCCGCGCAAGCACGGAGACCAGCGGCCGCTCCAGCGTCTCGTAGACGGTGGCCATGTGCTCGGCTGTGAGGCGCGGCTTCAGCACGCGCCAGACACGCAGGGCGATGTCGGCGCCTTCGGCCGACAGTGGCGCGGCCTTGTCGATCGGCACCTGGTCGAAGGTGATCTTGCCCTTGCCGCTGCCGAGCAGCTCGCTCTCCTTCAGCATGGCGTGACCGAACCAGCGCTCGGACAACGAGTCCAGCTCATGCGAGCCCCGACCGGCGTCCAGCACGTAGGAGATCAGTTTCGCATCGTCGGCGTTGCGCAAGGTGATGCCGTGTTGCGCCAGCATCACGGCCGCGAATTTGACGTCGAAGCCGATCTTGAGAATACCCGCCGATTCCAGCACCGGGCGCAGTGCTTCGATCGCATCTGCATGCTTGACCTGATCCGGCGCAAGGCCCGCGTCGAACAGGCCGCCGTCGCCGCCGGACTGCTTGTGCGCCAGCGGCACATAGCAGGCCTCGTTCGGCGCCAGCGCCAGCGCGATGCCGCAGAGATCGGCCTGCATCGGATCGATCGAGTTCGCCTTGATCTCGATCGCGACATGACCGGCATCATGGATGCGCGCGATAAAGGCGTTGAGCTCGTTCAGCGACTTGATCGCCTGGTACTTGGTGCGATCGACCGGAAGCTTGCGCAGCGCCTCTTCGCGCGCAGCGGCGAGCGAGATCGGCGCGCCCTTGAGGCTCGCCGATTTGTCGCCCTTGTCACCACCCTTGGCGGGCACCGCAGGAGCCGCGAAGAGATCGCCTGACGTCTCGGACGATTTTGCCTTCGTGCTGTCGCCGCCTCTCGCCCCGCTGCTGTTCGACGCATCGGCATCGACATTGGCGGGGTCGATCTGCGAATGGTCGGCAACGCGGCGCGTGAGCGTGGTGAATTCCATCGCCTTCAGGAAGGCGATCAGCTTGCGCGCATCCGGTTCGTGGACGGCGAGGTCATCGAGCGGCACCTCGAGATCAACCTTGTCGTCGAGCAGCACGAGCTGGCGCGAGACGCGCGCCTTCTCGGCATTCTCGATCAGCGCTTCGCGCCGCTTCGGCTGCTTGATCTCGGTGGCGCGGAACAGGAGCTGTTCGAGGTCGCCATATTCGACGATCAGCTGCGCCGCGGTCTTGATGCCGATCCCGGGCACTCCCGGCACATTGTCGGTGGAATCGCCGGCCAGCGCCTGGACTTCGACCACCTTCTCCGGCGGCACGCCGAACTTCTCGATCACCTCGGGAATCCCGATGCGGCGATCCTTCATGGTGTCGTACATCGTGATCTTGTCGTTCACGAGCTGCATCAGATCCTTGTCGGAGGACACGATGGTCGTGTGGGCGCCGCGGTCGCTGGCCTGCCGCGCATAGGTCGCGATGAGATCGTCGGCCTCGAAACCGCCTTGCTCCAGGCAGGGCAGGTCGAAGGCGCGCACGGCCTCGCGGATCAGAGCGAACTGCGGGATCAGATCATCAGGCGCCGGCGGCCGGTGCGCCTTGTAGTCGGGGTAGATCTTGTTGCGGAACGTGACTTCCGACTTGTCGAACACGATGGCGAGATGTGTCGGCCGGTTGTCGGCGGGCATGTCGCGCAACAGCTTCCACAGCATGTTGCAGAAACCCAGCACGGCATTGACTTGCAGCCCGTCGGACTTGCGGTTGAGCGGCGGCAGCGCGTGATAGGCGCGGAAGATGTAGCCGGAACCGTCGACCAGGAAAATGTGGTCGCCCTTGCCGGCCGCCTTCGCCGCGACCGGTTTGGCAGCAGCTGTCGCAGCAGCGGATTTGGTGTCGGCTTTGGCGGAGGTC
This sequence comes from Bradyrhizobium sp. CCGUVB4N, assembly GCF_024199945.1. Classification (GTDB taxonomy): domain Bacteria; phylum Pseudomonadota; class Alphaproteobacteria; order Rhizobiales; family Xanthobacteraceae; genus Bradyrhizobium. The sequence goes on from NZ_JANADP010000001.1 coordinate 846,391, forward strand.
TTCGGGGAGGTTTTTGGCATGGCCGCAATGTATGAATTTTTGCGGCAAAAGACAGCCTTGGGAGGGGGATTTTTGGGCGCATCCCACACTCAATTGTCGTCCCGGCCTAGTGCGCAATTGCGCACGGGGGGCCGGGACCCATAATCACAGGGAGAAATTTGGCGAAGATCGGCAGTTAATTGGGGCGTGGTACGGAGGCCGCAATCTATCGATAGATCACGCGGTATGGGTCCCGGCTTTCGCCGGGACGACAAGCTACTCCGCCGCCTGCAACACCGGCCCGGCCTTCTTCGGCGCGATCCAGAATGCATCCGGCCGCTCGAACAGGAAGTGCGCATTGAACCGCAGAGCCAGCCGCCAGATCGCGAGCGATCCCAGCACGCCGACGATGGTGACGATCAGCGACACCGTGCCGATGTCCGGGATGATGCCGGTACGCAGCAGCAGCGTGCGCGTCGCCGCCATCGGCAGGAAGAAGGCGAGATAGATCACGATCGAATGCTCGCCACAGAAGCGGAAGAAATTCAGCCAATGCATGCGGGCCAGCAGCGTGCCCGACGTGATGATGGCGCACGCGCCGGCGAAGCCGAGCACGAGCGAGACGATCTTCCATTCGCTGGCGCCGAACGCGACGAGGCCGGCATTGACCAGCGCCCAGCTCGCGAGCGCTGCAAGCGCGCGTGCGGGATGGCTGCGCGCGCGGTCCGACAATGCGAACACGTAGGGCGCGAACAGATAGCCCGAATAGAAATAGACGAAGCGCGCGCAGAACTCGTCGATCGCGGTCCAGCCGGTCGTGATGCGCGCCGTCTCCAGCGCGGCCGCCACGAGCCAGATCGCGGGTGCGGGGATTCGCCGTGTCAGTTTTGTGACGACGAAGAAGATCGGCAGCAGGTAGATGAACCAGAGCGTGCCGAACGGCTCGATGAAGGATTCGAGATAGAGCAGGCCGGCGTCGCGCCAGCTGGTTTCGGCCGCGAACGCAGGTGCCTTGAAGGCGAACTGGATTGTCACCCAGACGACATAAAAATAAGCGAAATGCACAACCTTGCGATCGAGATAGGTTCGCCAGTCCCGATCGATCACCAGCGGCAGGAACAGGCCCGAAATCAGGAAGAAGTCCGGCATCCGGAACGGCTTTGCGAAGGCCACCAGGACATGCATGAAACCGGTCTCGCCGGCGGCGAGTTCGACCCCAAGCACCGAATGCATCATCACGACCATGACGATGCAGATACCCTTGGCATAGTCGACCCAATCGACACGCGCAGCGGCTGGGCCCTTGGTGCCCCCGCTCGCGGCGATTGTGCCTGTTGATGCCATGGTGTCCCGTTTCGAGGCGTGTTCCGCCCGGTCCTGTGTGGGCGTGGGGCAGTGTGGGGCCTTGTGGTTTCCGACTTCTTTACCGGTACAAATCGCGTGCCGGTTTCTGAGCACAGGCTCTTCCTTCCCGACGGGAAAATGCTAAACCGCCCCCGGATTGGGGTTTCGTTAACCAAGACAGACAGGGTCTTCTATGCGCATCACGATGATCGGCACGGGTTACGTGGGACTGGTGTCCGGAGCCTGCTTTGCTGATTTCGGTCACGACGTCATTTGTGTCGACAAGGACGAGAAGAAGATCGCTAGCCTTCATCGCGGCGAGATCCCGATCTACGAACCAGGGCTCGACGAGCTGGTCGCGAACAACGTCAAGGCCAAGCGCCTGAGCTTCACCACCGACCTGTCGAAGCCGGTCGCGGATGCCGATGCTGTGTTCATCGCGGTCGGCACACCGTCGCGTCGCGGCGATGGCCACGCCGATCTCTCCTACGTCTATGCTGCCGCGAAAGAGATCGCGCAGTCGCTGTCCGGCTTCACCGTCGTGGTGACGAAGTCGACCGTTCCGGTCGGCACCGGTGACGAGGTCGAGCGCATCATCCGCGAGGCCAATCCCAAGGCCGACGTCGTCGTCGCCTCCAATCCGGAGTTCCTGCGCGAGGGCGCTGCGATCCGCGACTTCAAGTTCCCCGATCGCGTCGTGGTCGGCACGTCCGACGAGCGCGGCCGCAAGGTGATGGGCGACATCTACCGTCCGCTGTCGCTGAACCAGGCACCGCTGATGTTCACCGCGCGCCGCACCGCCGAGATGATCAAATACGCCGCCAACGCGTTCCTCGCGACCAAGATCACCTTCATCAACGAGATCGCGGACCTCTCGGAAAAGGTCGGCGCCAACGTTCAGGAAGTTGCGCGCGGCATTGGCCTCGATAACCGCATCGGCACAAAATTCCTGCATGCCGGTCCGGGCTTCGGTGGCTCCTGCTTCCCGAAGGACACCAAGGCGCTGATCAAGATCGCGCAGGATTACGACGTGTCCTTGCGCATCGTCGAATCCGTGCTGGCGGTCAACGAGAACCGCAAGCGCGCGATGGCACGGAAAGTCAGCCAGGCGCTCGGCGGCTCTTTGCGCGGCAAGACCATCGCCGTGCTCGGCCTCACCTTCAAGCCCGACACCGACGACATGCGCGATGCGCCGTCGATTCCGCTGGTCACCGGCCTCCTCGACATGGGCGCAAAGGTGAAGGCGTTCGATCCGGTCGGCATGGAGCAGGCCAAGGGCGAGTTGCCGAGCATCGCCTATAGCGAGGACGCCTATTCCTGCGCCCAAGGCGCCGATGCGCTGGTCGTCGTCACCGAATGGGTGCAATTCCGTGGTCTCGATCTCGACCGGCTGAAGAGCGTCATGGTGCAGCCCGTCGTGGTCGACCTCCGCAACATCTTCAGCCCCGAAGACATGGCTGCCGCCGGCTTCACCTATGAGAGCGTCGGCCGGCCGTCGGTTCAGGGCTGATAGCCACATATGATTGTCATACCCCGCGAAGGCGGGGTATCCAGTACGCTGGGATCTTCGGAATGGCCGGGATCCGACATGACTGGATCGTCTGCCCCGGCGCATAATTGCGCTCACGGCGGACGATGACGGACCGAGACTTTTGCCCCGCACCTTCGACACGCCCCTCCCCATCGATGCCGTGCTCGACGACCTCTCGCGCACGCTGGAGGCGCACAACGCGGCTGTGCTGGTTGCCCCGCCCGGCGCCGGCAAGACCACGCGGGTGCCGCTGGCGCTGCTCGATGCGCCCTGGGCCAAGGGCAAAAAGATCATCGTGCTGGAGCCGCGGCGCATTGCGGCCCGCGCCAGCGCCGATCGCATGGCCAAGTCGCTCGGCGAGCGCGCCGGCGAAACCGTGGGCTACCGCGTCCGCTTCGGCTCGAAGATCTCGCGGGCCACGCGCATCGAGGTCGTGACCGAAGGCATTTTTACGCGCCAGATCCTCGACGATCCCGAGCTCTCGGGCGTTGCCGCCGTCCTGTTCGACGAATTCCACGAACGCTCGCTCGACGCCGACATGGGCCTGGCGCTGGCGCGCGATGCGCAGCTGGGCTTGCGCGAGGATCTGCGCATCCTCGTGATGTCGGCCACGCTCGATGGTGCGCGCGTCGCAAAGCTGCTTGGCGAGGCGCCCGTCGTCGAGAGCGAGGGCCGCGCCTTTCCGGTCGAGACGCGCTATCTCGGCCGCAAGGCGGATGCGCCGATCGAGCGGCAGATGGCGGATGCGATCGCGTCGGCGCTCCGTGCCGACAGCGGCTCGGTGCTCGCCTTCCTGCCGGGTGCCGCCGAAATCCGCCGCACCCAGAATTTCCTCGGTGAGCGCGTGCAGGATGCCAGCATCGAGATCGTGCCGCTGTTTGGCGCGCTCGATGCCGCCGTGCAGGACCGCGCCATCGCGCCGGCGCCGAAGGGGACGCGCAAGGTGGTGCTCGCGACCTCGATCGCGGAGACGTCGCTCACCATCGAAGGCGTGCGCATCGTCGTCGATTCCGGTCTCGCCCGTGTGCCGCGCTACGAGCCCGACATCGGCCTGACCCGGCTCGAGACCGTGCGCGCCGCGCGCGCCGCGGTCGACCAGCGCCGCGGCCGCGCCGGCCGTACCGAGCCCGGCGTCTGCTACCGGCTCTGGGACGAGCCGCAGACGGCGTCGCTTGCGCCCTATACCCAGCCGGAAATCCTGAGCGCCGACCTCTCCTCGCTGGTGCTCGATCTCGCGCAATGGGGCGTCGCGGACCCTGCCGCTTTGTCGTTTCTCGATCCGCCGCCGCAACCCGCGTGGAAGGAAGCCAAGAGCCTGCTCGAAGAGCTCAACGCGCTCGACGGCGACGGCCGCATCACGGCGGAGGGCAAGAGCCTGCGCGCGCTGGCGCTGCCGCCGCGGCTGGCGCGCATGATCGTGGATTCGCATCGCGCAGGCAGCGGCGAAGAAGCCGCCGAGATCGCGGCCATTCTCACCGAACGCGGACTTGGCGGCGACAGCGCCGATCTCGAGCACCGGCGCGACCAGTTTCGCCGCGACCGTTCGCCGCGGGCGGCAAGCGCGCGCGATCTGGCGCGGCGCTGGGCCTCGCAGGTCGCGGCGTCCGAGAAGTCGGGACAGCAGGAAGACCTCTCGACCGGCCTGATGCTCGCCTATGCGTTTCCGGATCGCGTCGCGCGCAACCGCGGCAACGGCAGCTTTGTGCTTGCCAACGGCCGTGGCGCCGCGGTGGAGCAGACGTCCTCGCTCGCCCGCGCGCCCTATATCGCGATCGGCGAGATGACGGGGACGGCTGCGAGCGGCCGCATCCTGCTCGCGGCCCAGATCGCCGAGGACGACATCGAGCGGCATTTTGCCGAGCATATCGACACGGCCGACGAGATCTCCTTCGACCGCGGCGCGATGGCGCTACGCGCGCGGCGCAAGCGCGTGCTGCATGCGATCACGCTGTCCGAGGCCACGCTTGCCGTGTCGCCCTCCGAAGACACCGCGCGCATCTTTGCCGATGGGCTGATCGCCGCCGGCCTCGATCGGTTGCCCTGGTCGAAGGCCGCAAAGCAATGGCGCGACCGCGTGATGTTCCTGCGCAAGGCGGAAGGCGACAGCTGGCCCGATCTCTCCAACGACGGGTTGATCGCGCGGCGCGACGACTGGCTGGTGCCGGCGCTCTACGACAAGATCGCGCTGAAGGATATCTCCGCCGGCGATCTCTCCGATGCGCTGATGGCGCTGCTGCCGTGGGAGATGCGCGCGCGGCTCGACCGCGAGGCGCCGACGCATTTCGAGGCGCCCACGGGAAGCGTGCTCGCGATCGACTACGAGGCCGAGCAGGGGCCGACCATCGCGGTGCGCCTCCAGGAATTGTTCGGCCTCAACACCCATCCGTCGATCGCTGCCGGCAGGGTGCCGCTGGTGCTGGAATTGCTGTCGCCGGCGCAACGCCCAGTGCAGGTGACGCGCGATCTCCCCGGTTTTTGGCGCGGCAGTTACGCTGCGGTCCGCTCCGACATGCGCGGCCGCTATCCCCGCCATCCCTGGCCCGAAGATCCGGCAAGCGCGCTGCCCACCCGGCGGGTCAAGCCGCGCGGGACGTGAAAGTGTCGACCCTCATGGTGAGGAGCGCGGAACGCGCGTCTCGAACCATGCAGGCCCAGCTCTCGCCCGTGGCCATCCTTCGAGACGCCCGCTTTCAGCGGGCTCCTCAGGATGAGGACGGGTCGCATTAACCGTACGCTCATCCTTTTCGTCAAAATAGCACCGGCTCGGCCGCGGCGTCGCTCGCGAACGGGCGCGCCGCATGGTGAAATCGAGCGTTCCGGCTCGGAAGTGGTGTGATGCGTAACATTATGATCATCGCGGCTGTCATGATCGGCCTCGGCACTTTCATGGCGCAGATGGCGGACAAGATGAGCTCCGCCTCCGCCACGTCGGCGCCGCAGACGACGGTCGCGGTTGCCACCGTGGCGCCGGTCGGCGGCCGCAGCCTCAACATTCCCCGCGATGGCCGTGGCCACTTCCAGACCGAAGGCCGCATCGACGGCCAGCGCATCGGCTTCATGGTCGACACCGGCGCCTCCGTGGTGGCGCTGAACGAAACCTCGGCCGCCCGCTTCGGCCTGCGTCCCTCGCGCAGCGACTACAACGCCACCGTCACCACCGCCAACGGCACCATCAAGGCCGCGCGCACCCGCATCGCCATGCTGGATGTCGGCGGCCTGATCGTGCGCGACGTCGATGCCATGGTGCTGCCGGATGAAGCGTTGTCCGAGAATCTGCTCGGCCTCTCCTTCCTGTCCCGTCTGAAGCGTTTCGAATACGCCAACAGCCAGATGGTGCTGGAGCAGTAAGAGCGCCCTGTCGCGCTGACGAACCGCCATTCGCACGAATTTCCTGGGACGGCCCCAAGCGGAAGGTCTCGCGCCCGGCCGCGCTTTTCCGTTACCAAACTGCCGCAATTATCGGCCATAAGCCTTCATTCCCGCCTTCCGCTGCGGCCCGGCATTCGCTAAGGCTGCACCAAATCCTGCCCTTTTCACGAGATTGTCTCAATGTTTCCCAAGCCGAAATCCGTCTTGTTGCCCAACACTTACGCCTTCGAATCCGAGCCGATGGTGAAGCCCACCGGTTTTCGCGAATACGACGCGCGCTGGTTGTTCCAGAAGGAAATCAACCTCATGGGCGTGCAGGCGCTCGGCATGGGGCTGGGCGCACTGATCGCGGAGCTCGGCGTCAAACAGGAGATCGTGACCGGCCATGATTTCCGCGGCTATTCGGCCTCGATCAAATATGCGCTGATCTCCGGCCTGATGGCGGCGGGCTGCAAGGTGCACGACATCGGCCTTGCGGTGACGCCGATGGCCTATTTCGCGCAGTTCGATCTCGACGTGCCCTGCGTCGCCATGGTCACGGCCTCGCACAACGACAATGGCTGGACCGGCGTGAAGATGGGCGCCAACCGCCCGCTGACCTTCGGCCCCGACGAGATGACGCGGCTGAAGGAGATCGTGCTCAACGCCGATTTCAAGAACAAGGCCGGCGGCTCCTACCAGTTCCACGAGAATTACCCGGCGCGCTACATCGCCGACCTCACCAATCGTCCGAAGCTCAAGCGCAAGCTCAAGGTCGTCGCGGCCTGTGGCAACGGCACGGCCGGCGCATTCGCGCCGCAGGTGCTGGAAGCGATCGGTTGCGAGGTGATCCCGCTCGACACCGAGCTCGATCACACCTTCCCGAAATACAATCCGAATCCGGAAGACATGGAGATGCTGCACGCGATCCGCGACGCGGTGCTGCATCACAAGGCCGATGTCGGCCTCGGCTTCGACGGTGACGGCGATCGCTGCGGCGTCGTCGACAACACCGGCGAGGAGATCTTCGCCGACAAGGTCGGCGTGATGCTGGCGCGCGACATGTCGGCGATCCACAAGGATGCGCAGTTCATCGTCGACGTGAAGTCGACCGGCCTGTTCATCACCGATCCCGTTCTGCAGAAGCAGGGCGCCAGGACCGCCTATTGGAAGACCGGCCATTCCTACATGAAGCGCCGCACCAACGAGACGGGTGCGCTCGCGGGCTTCGAGAAGTCCGGCCACTTCTTCTTCAACAAGCCGTATGGACGCGGCTATGACGACGGCCTCGTCTCGGCGATCGCGATCTGCGACATGCTCGACCGCGCCCCCGGCAAGTCGATGGCCGATCTGAAGGACGCGCTGCCGAAGACCTGGTCGTCGCCGACCATGTCGCCGCATTGCGCCGACGAGACCAAGTACGGCGTCATTGACCAAGTGGTGAAGCACTTCGAAGGCCTGCAGGCCAAGGGCGCCAAGATCGGGGGACAGTCGATCCGCGACCTCGTCACCGTCAACGGCGTGCGCGTCACGGTGGAGGACGGCAGCTGGGGCCTGGTGCGCGCGTCTTCGAACAAGCCGGAGCTCGTGGTCGTGGTCGAGAGCCCGGTCTCCGAGCAGCGCATGCACGACATGTTCGAGATGGTGAACAGCGTGCTGCGTAATCATCCGGAAGTCGGCGAGTACAATCAGAAGATTTGAGGCGCGCGTCTGCGCTTGCCGTATGCTGCGCTGTCATTCCCCGCGAAAGCGGGGAATCCAGTACGCCGCGGCTTCTCGGTGAATCACAGGCGTCTCGGAGTACTGGATCGCCCGGTCAAGCCGGGCGATGACAGCGCTTTTCAAGCGAGACTCACGCCGTCCGCAGCGACCCCAGAAAACCATCCACTTCGGCCTTGAGGCGCTCGGACTGCGAGGACAGTCCGGCGGCGGCCTGGTGCATCTTCGAGGCGGCCGCGCCCGTTTCGTTGGAGGCCTTGCTGACGCTCGTGATGTTGTCGTTGACCTCACGGGTGCCGGTGGCGGCCTGCTGCAGACTGCCGGCGATCTCGCGCGTTGCCAGGCCCTGCTGATCGACTGCGGTGGAGATCTGGCCGGAGATCTCATCGATCTCGGCGATGGTCGCACCGATCGCCTGGATGGCGTTGACGGCATCGCCGGTGGCGCTCTGGATGTTCTGCACCTGCGCCGAGATTTCCTCGGTGGCTTTTGCGGTCTGGTTCGCCAGCGCCTTCACTTCGCTCGCGACCACCGCAAAGCCCTTGCCGTGCTCGCCGGCGCGCGCCGCCTCGATAGTGGCGTTCAGCGCGAGGAGATTGGTCTGGCTTGCGATGTTCTGGATCAGCGTGACGACCTCGCCGATCTTCTGCGTGCCGCTGGCGAGCCCCTCGACCACCTGATTGGTGCGGCGCGCTTCGTCCGCGGCACGCGCGGCGATCTCGGCGGAGCGGGCGACCTGCTGCGTGATGCTGGTGACCGACGCGGTCAATTCCTCGGTCGCGGCGGCCACCGTCTCGACATTGCCCGAGGCGCGGGTCGAGGCTGCCGCTGCGGCTGCGGTCTGACGTGCCGTGTCGGCGCTGTTGCTGCTCATCGCGGACGACAGATGCTGGACCTGGCCGGCTGCGATCGCCACCGCTTCGACGATGCCGCCGATGCTGCGTTCGAAATTGGTCGCAAGCCGCTGCTTGGCCGCTTCACGGTCCTGCTTGGCGCGCTGCTCGACCTCGCCGCGCTCCTGGTTGGCGCGCGCTTCCGCGGCCATCGCGGTCTGCGCCTCGGCGGTCTTCACCGCCGTCGTCTCGAACAGCTCCTGGAGCTTGTGCGCCAGCGCGATCAGCACGCCGGCCTCGATCAGCAGGATCACCGCATGCAGCACGACGCGGCCGAAATCGGAGCCGCCGGGATAGATCGCCGCGGGCAGCAGGAAGTTCAGCGCGATGTGATGCAGCGCGACCGCAACCGTTGCGGCGACGATCGGCCGGTAATCGCAATAGGCGACCGTGCAGGCCAGCGCCGCGAAGAAGTACATGTGCATGTCGATCTGCCAGGGATGTCCCTCGAACTGCCAGGTGAACATCGACACGCCGCTCATCAGTGCGACGGAGAACACCAGACGCGTGGAGAGGCCATTGCCCGACATGCGCCAGGACAGGGTCGCGACGAGCGCGAAGATCGCCATGAAGATTGCGGGGATGAGCCAGGCCTTGCCGAGTGCAAGGCCGACCGTCACGCTGATCGGCACGTGCAACCAGAGCACCGCGACGAGAATTCTGCTGGTGGTCTGACGCAGCGATTCCAGTCCGTCGTTCTCGACAACCATCTCATCCTCTCCAGGACTGCGAGCCGAATGGCTCCACGCCAAAAGGCTACCTACCGAAACATGCTGAGACCGCTTGCGCGTCCATCACGAACCATGCGCCGGCATCATGCAGGCGGGTCAGTCCGTCATGGTCATCCGGGCGGACGACGAGGAGAGTGGGAAGGGCGGTTGCCCCGACGATCGCCGCTTGCGCGGATCCCGCAGCCTGAAAAACCTGCTGCGTGCTCCACCAGGGCGGAAACGCAACCGCGACAACAGTCGCACCCGGACGAACCTGTAGGGTGAGGATAGCCAGCGCGATCCAGCCTGCGACCAGCAATGCAGTCGCATTTGCCCAGGCGGGCCACCGCCGGGACGGATTCGCCGTTCTCCCCTCCATGGCGCGACAATAGGCGAGCGGACCTAATTCTCGGTAAATGCTTGCTTACCGAGGTGCCGAATCGGGCGAGGAATTGGAGTCGAACGGAAATCAGCGGCGCTTTGCCGCTGATTCGAATTGATGGGGTCCGGAGCTGAACGCCGGATTTACGCCGCGACCACGGCCGGGATCGGCAGCGCGGTGACCGACTTGATCTTCTCCATCGCGAAGCGCGAGGTGACGTTCTTCAGCGGCACGGCGCTGATCAGCTTCTTGTAGAAGATGTCATAGGCCTGCATGTCCGCGACCACGACGCGCAGCATGTAATCGACATCGCCGGCCATGCGGTAGAATTCCATCACCTCGGGCATGGCGCTGACGGCCTCGGCGAACTTCTTGAGCCAGGCGTCGGAATGATCGGAGCTCTCCACCGAGACGAACACGGAGATGCCGAGCCCGATCTTGTTCTGGTCGACCAGCGCCACCCGCTTCAGGATGACGCCGTCGGCCTCCAGGCGCTGGATGCGCTTCCAGCAGGGAGTCGAGGACAGCCCGACGCGGTCGCCGATTTCGGCAACGGACAGGGAGGCATCCTCCTGGAGTACCATCAGGATCTTGCGGTCGATGGCGTCGAGGCGGCGGCTGGTCTCGGGGAGTTGGACAGCGACGTCGGTCATTTGAAGAACTTTGTTCCAATATGAGGGCTGAATTCCGTCATATAGAGGAAAATCTTCTACCGCAAGCCCATAATCTCGGCGGGAAGCCAGAATGGCTCTAATACCTGTCTCGTAAAAACCCTTCAACTTCAATGCGTTGCGGCGCGGCCGGGCCGCCGCCATGGCGGGTGCATTTCAGGGCTGCGGCGGCCGCGGCGAATCGCAGCGCCTCCCGCACGCCGCTGCCCTCGGCAAGCCCAAGCGTGAAGGCGCCGTGGAAGACGTCGCCGGCGCCGAGCGTATCGACGGCGTCGACCGGAAAAGCCGGGGTTTCCTCCAGCGTGCCCGCCTCGTTCAGCCAGATCGTGCCGCGCGGGCCGCGGGTGGCGGCGAGGAAGGCAGGCGTCAGCCCGGCCAGCCGCTTCAAGGCCTCGCCGTCGTCAGCGACGCCGGCGGTCTCCTGGACCTGCTCGCTGGAGAACAGCAGATGCGAGGCGGCCGTGAGCAGACTGTCGGTGAGCGCCATCGCGCGGTCGACGCCGACGATGACGGGAATGCCGCGCCGGCGTGCTTCAATGCAGAGATCGATGCAGAAGGTGCCGCAACGGCTTTCGACGAGGACAGCCTGACAATCGGCGAGGAGTTCGTCGGCATCCGATAGCGTCACGGCCCACAGCGCGGGATCGCGATAGATCGTCAGCGTTCGTTCGCCGGTCGCGTCGATGATGATCGCGGAGACGGGCGTGGCCGCATCCCTCATGCGCACGATATGCCCGACGTCGATGCCCTCGGCAGCCATCCGCTCGAGGATGAAGCTGCTCGACGTCTCCCGCGCATCGCCCATCGGCCCGGCAAACGCGATGCGACCACCGAGCCGCGCCATCGCGATCGCGGCATTGAGCGCATTGCCGCCGCAGATCTCGGCAAGATGCGTGGCATTGGCCTTGCTGCCGCGCTTCGGCACCGCCTCGACCCGAAAGGTCAGGTCGCGCACGGGAATGCCGATGCAGAGGATGCGCGGCGCGATCTCGGAGAGCGCCATCGGCGGTCAGCTCTTGTCGTGCACCCAGCGGCCGAGCAGATGATGCGCGATCGCGAAGGGGTGCGGGCCGGCGAGCCCGTCCGGATGCGTGCGCTTCAGCATCAGCGCCGCCTCCTCGCGCGTGAACCAGCGTGCATCCTCGAGCTCGGAATGATCGACGACGACGTCCTCGTTCAGCGCACGTGCGCTGCAGCCGATCATCAGCGACGACGGATAGGGCCAGGGCTGCGTCATGTAATACTGCACGTCGGTGCAGCGAATGCCGGATTCTTCGAGGATCTCGCGGCGCACCGCGTCCTCGATGGTCTCGGCGGCTTCGACGAAGCCGGCAAGGCAGGAATACATGCCCGGCGGAAACTGCTTCTGGCGGCCGAGCAGGCACTTTTCACCGGACGCCACCAGCATGATCACGACGGGATCGGTGCGCGGAAAGTGCTCGGCCTTGCAGGCCGGGCAATCGCGCTTCCAGCCGCCTTCCTTCATCGCGCTGCGGGTGCCGCAATTGGCGCAATAGCCGTGGCGCTGGTGCCAGCTGACCATCGACTTCGCCATCGCGATCGCCGACAGCTCCTCGGGCGGAATCGCGCCCTGCATCGCCATGCCGCGCAACTCGGTGACGGTAAAATCCTCGCGGCCGATCAGCTTTTCGGCGGCCGCTTGCGGCATGCCCATGCCGAAGATCGCCGCGTCGTCGCGCAGGCCCAGAAAGATCGTGCCGGGATTGGCGCCGCATTTCAGCGCCTCGTCGATCGACAGCAGCGCGCGGGTCCTGTCGCCGTCGCGCTTCACCAGCAGCGAGTCGCGGTAGACGACATAGGCGCGCGACGACGGCTTCTGCTCCATCGCGAACAGTTTTTCGTCATCGCGGCGCAGATGCGCGGCGCGGTCGAGGATGTTGGTGACGAAGGCCGGCTGCCCGAGCGGAAACGAGTCGAATGCTGACATTTCTTGTTCTTTCAACCCAACCAGATTTTTCGGCGAAGTGCGCTGATGAAATTCTGTACTTCAGTGGCGTCATGCGCGAGCGGCGGCATCACGCCCCAGACCGGCCGCGGCCAGGCGGCGTCACCGGTGCGGCGCGCGATGATGTGAACGTGAAGCTGCGGCACGAGATTGCCGAGCGCTGCGACATTGAGCTTGTCGCATTTGGTGATCTCCTTCAGCGCGCGCGAGACGCGGGAGATCTCGGTCATCAATTGCGCCTGCTGGACCTCGTCGAGATCGATGATCTCGACCGCATCGGCGCGGCGCGGCACCAGCAGCAGCCAGGGATAATGCGCGTCCTTGATGACGAGCACCTTCGACAGCGGCAGATCGCCGATATCGATGGTGTCCTCTTTCAGGCGGGAGTGCAGCGACCAGGCGGGATCGGACATAGGTGTTTCCAGAATGCCCGATGAGGTCGGGCGCGTTGGGCCGAACCATACGATACCGATTCCCGGAGGGGAAGGATCGGAGCCGCGGGGGCGGCATGCTCCGCTGTCGTCCCGGATCGGCGTTCCGCTGCGCTGACGCTTGCCCGGGACGACAGCGAGGTTGTGGCGCCGTCTTACGCCTCTGCCAGCACCCGCGCATTGGCGCGGATCGAAGCTTCGCTGACACGGATGCCAAGGCCGGGGCCATCGGGCACGACAACGTGACCTGCGCGGTTGGCGACGCGCTCCTCGAGCACGTCCTCGGTCAGCACATGATGCGGCATGTAGAACTCGCAGCCGAGCGAGATGCCCGGCGTCGCCGCGATCAGCTGCGTGCCGGCGGCAAGACCGATGCCGCCCTCCCATAGCGTGCCGCCATAGCCGGGCAGGCCGGCGATGTCGGCGATCGCCATGATCGCCTGTGCCTCGAACAGGCCGCCGGCCTTCATCAGCTTGATCGAGACGGCATCGGCCGCCTCGCGGCGCACCACCTCCATCATGTCGCGGCGGTCGAAGCAGCTTTCGTCGGCGAGCACCGGTGTTTCCAATGCCGCGGTGAGTTGCGCCATCACGTCGAGAAATTTGCGCGGCACCGGCTGCTCGATGAAAGTCGGTGCGAACTCCTCGACATCGCGCAAGATCTTGATGGCGCCGAACGGCGCCAGCGCCTGGTTGTAGTCGACGCGAAGGTCGACCTTGTCGCCGAATTCCTTGCGGATCGCCGAGAGATGATCGAGGTCCTCGCGATGTGGCTTTACGCCGGTCTTGACCTTGTAGATGACGTTCCCGTCCGGAACCATCTTGCGCATGCGTTCCAGATCGGCGGCGAAATCCGGATCCGCGATCGAGAACGACAACGGAATGGTGTCGCGCACGCGGCCGCCGAGGAGATCGGCGACCGACAAGCCGGAGGATTTACCGACAATATCGAGCAATGCCATCTCGATCGCGACTTTTGCTTCTGCGTGGCCGACCAGCGCGCGGTCGAGCTCGGTCATCAGCGCGCGGATACGGCGCACAGGTTTGCCGAGCAGGATCGGCCGCAGATAGATATTGAGCGCGGCGAACGCCGCTTCCGGCGTTCCCGTGAACACCTCCCACGGCGCCGCTTCGCCCCATCCGACCACGCCGTCGCTCGAGGTGAGCTCGATCAGCACGCGCTTCACCGTGCCCTTGACGTTGCCGACGCCCTGCAGGCGCGCCATCTTGATCGGGCTCTCGATCAGGAACAGGCGGAGACGTTCGACGGTTGCTTCGGTCATGTCAGGCCTCCATTGACGTGCCAGACCTGGCCGGTGACGTAGGATGCTTTCGGGGACGCCAGGAAGGCGATGATCTCGGCGACTTCCTCCGGCCGCCCGCGGCGACGCATCGGAATCAGCGCTTCGGTGGCTGCGATCTGCTCGGGCGACAGCCTGCTTTCGCTCGGCTTGTCCTTGACGATGAGGCCCGGCGCGACTGCGTTGACGGTGATGCCATCCCTGGCGAGCTCAACGGCGGTCAGGCGCACGAGTGCTTCCAGCGCGGAGCGGCTCGCAGCGGTGGCCGCGAAGGGCGCGAACTCGGGCCGGATCGCGTGCGCGACGAACGACGACACTGCAACGATGCGTGGATCATTCCCGGCGCGCAACAGTGGCAGCGCGGCATCGACCATCCGCGTGAAGGCCAATGCGGACTCGTCCATCGCTTGCCGAAACTGATCCGTCGGCGTACCGATCGCGCTGCCGCGGCGGGCGTGGCCGCCGACCAGGATCAATCCGTCCAGCCGGCCAAAGGCGCGTTGCGTGGCGCTGAGCGCGTCGGTGACGGCCGCTTCCTCGGCGAGATCGCCGAGACATTTTGCGACTACAGCGCCGTTCGCTTGCGCCTCCGCCGCCGTGGCGTCGAGACCTTCCGCGTTCGAGCGCGTGTGCAGCAGAAGTGCGACGCCCGGCGCCGCGAGCAATTTTGCCGTGGCGCGACCGATGCCGCTGGCGGCCCCGGTGACGAGATAGACGCGGTCAATATCGGGCATCAGGATGCTGTGGTGGCCGGCGGCAGCGCGCCGGTGCGGTGGAAATGGCTGAGGAAGGCGCGCGTCGCGGCTTCCTGCGGATTGTCGATCACCTGCCGCGCCGGGCCTTCCTCGACCACGACACCGTCGCGCATGAAGATCAGGCGGTCGGCGACTTCGCGGGCAAAGGCGATCTCGTGGGTCACGATCACCATGGTCATGCCCTCGGAGGCCAGCTGCTGGATCACGTTCAGCACCTCGCCGACGAGCTCCGGATCGAGCGCCGACGTTGCCTCGTCGAACAGCATCACATCCGGCTCCATCGCGAGCGCGCGTGCGATCGCGACGCGCTGCTTCTGGCCGCCGGAGAGCGTCGCCGGATATTGGTCGGCCTTCTCGGCAAGCCCGACCTTGGCGAGCTGCGCGCGCGCGAGCTTCTCGGCGTCTGCCTTGGCCATGCGCCGCACCGTGACCGGTCCCTCCATCACGTTCTGGAGCGTCGTCATATGCGGGAACAGGTTGAAGTGCTGAAACACCATGCCGGTGGTGGCGCGGAATTTTGCCAGTGTCTTCACGTCGGGAAGCTTTGAGCCATCACCGAACGCAAAGCGCGTGTCGCCGACGCGGACGCTGCCGCCGTCGGGCACGACCAGGAGATTGATGCAGCGGAGCAGCGTCGATTTGCCCGAGCCTGACGGCCCGATCAGCGCCACGACACCACCCTTGGCGACGTCGAGATTGATGTTCTTCAGGACCTCGTTGCTGCCAAAGCTCTTGCGCAGGCCACGGATCTCGATTTTCGAGGTGTCGCTCATTCGCTGACCGCCAGTCGCTTCTCGCCGCGGCGGACGATGATGGTGAGCGGGATCAGGATCGCCGCATAGGCGACCGCAACCGCGGTGTAGGTCTCCAGCGGCCGGTAGCTGTCATGCGCCGCGACCTGGCTCTGATAGACCAGATCGGGCACCGCGAGCACCGAGACCAGCGAGGTGTTCTTGAACTGGATGATCGACTGGTTCATCAGCGCCGGGATCATGCGCTTGATCGCCTGCGGCAGCACGATGCGCCGCATGCTCTGCCCCGGCGTCATGCCGAGCGCAGCGCCGGCTTCCGACTGGCCCTTGTCGATCGAGATGATGCCGCCGCGGATGATCTCCGAATAGAACGAGCCGCCATAGAGCGAGAGCGCCAGCGCCGAGGCCGTGATCGGCGTCATCTCGACACCTGCCAGGATCGGCAGCGCGTAATAGAACCAGATCAGCTGCACCAGGATCGGCGTGCAGCGAAACGCTTCGATGAAGGTGAGGGCGACCAGGCGCACCGCCTTGAACCGCGACAGGCTGCCGAACGCCCCGAACAGGCCGAACACAAGGCCGAGCAGCACGATGACCACCGTGAAGCCGACGGTGACGCCTAGCCCGTTGAGAAAGAGCCAGCGATAGCTCCAGAGGATGCCGAAGTCCCACTGATACATGCGTGCTTTCTTGCTTCACCTCTCCCGCTTGCGGGAGAGGTCGCGTCGCATCGAAGATGCGATGCGGGTGAGGGCTCTTTCCTCTGGGGGAGTCTTGCCAGCGGAGGCACCCTCACCCCGACCCTCTCCCGCAAGCGGGAGAGGGAGAGAAGCGGAGCGCGCCGACAGAGCTCGACCCAAGCTCATCATGCCTTACAGCGAAACGCCCGGCGGAATGTCCGCTTCGGTCACGCCCACCAGCTCCATGTTGGTGATGATCGCGTTGCGGATGAAGCCGAGGCCCTTGTTGAAGTCGATCCAGGTGTTGACGTAGTCGCGGAAGGTCTTGTCGTTCTCGCGGCGGAAGCCGGCATTCGACGTCGTGGCGAAGATCGGCGTCGGCAGCACGAACTGGCCGAGCGAGGGGTTCTTCTTCAGCACCGTCAGCGACAGCATGGTGATCAGGCACTGCGCATCGACGCGGCCCGTCTGCAGCGCGGCGGTGGCGTCGTCGGCGGTCTTCAGCCGCGAGATCTGCGCCTTCGGCGTCAGGCGGCTGACGACCTGGTCGTGCGAGGAGCCCTGGTCGACCGCGATCTTGACGTCGGGCGAGTTCAACTCGGCCCAGCTCTTCGGCTTGAAGTCCTTCTTGCAGAGGATGCCGAAGGCGTTGTTGAAGACCGGCACCGAGAAATCGACCACCAGCGCGCGCTTCGGGGTCGGATTGAGGCCGAAGAAGATGTCGATCTTGTTGGACTGCAGATCGAGCACCGAATTGCCCCAGGTGGTTTCGGTGATCTCGAGCTCGGCTTCCATGTCGTCGGCAAGCGCCTTGGCGATGTCGACGTAAAAGCCCTTCCACTGGCCGCTGGCGAGGTCCTTCATGTAATAGGGCGCGCCGCCGCCGACCGCGCCGATCCGCATCTTCTTGGTGCGGCGGATGCGGGCAAAGGTCGATTCGTTGGGATCGGCCGCCTGGGCCACGGCCGGAGAGGCCAGCGTGCTCGCGGTTACCGCGCCAAGGGCACCAAGTCCGACAATCGATGCAACATCACGACGTGTAACCATTGGGATCAATCGCTTTTCTGGTTAGGTGGAGTTCCGCCACGCGTTCTTACCAAGGCGACGGAGGCTGTGAAAGCACAGCCTATCGGCTGGGCAGGTCAGGAATTGCCCGGATGCTGGGCAAGATCAAGCTGGTCAAAGTGATACCCGCTTGCTTTCCCGACCTTTTGGCCCCAAATAGGGACCGGGAGATTGGCGGTGGACGAGCCACTCGCCAACCGGGTCAGGTCCGGAAGGAAGCAGCCCTAACGAGGTCCGGATCGGGTCGCTCGTCAGTCTCCTACCTGTTTTTTCGAGCGAATTGCGCCGGCGGGCTTCCCGCCAGCGCGCTCCTGTCCGCAAAAGCCAGCCGAGAGACATTCCATTGCGGATTGACCGATGACCGACGCTGGCGACCCTCCAAATCCCGACAGCGCCGGCCAGGCCGGCAACGCACCGTACCGGGTGCTGGCGCGCAAATACCGCCCTTCGAGCTTCGACGATCTGATCGGCCAGGAGGCCGTGGTCCGCACCGTCTCCAATGCGTTCGAGACCGGGCGCATTCCGCAGGCCTGGATCCTCACCGGCGTCCGCGGTGTCGGCAAGACCACCACTGCGCGTATTCTGGCCCGTGCGCTCAACTACGAGATGCCGGACGGCTCGGTGAGGGGCCCGACCATCCACATGCCGACGCTCGGCGTGCATTGCCAGGCGATCATGGAAAGCCGGCACATGGACGTGCTGGAGATGGACGCGGCATCGCATACCGGCGTCGACGACGTCCGCCAGATCAATGACAGCGTGCGCTACGCGCCGGCCAGCGCCCGCTACAAGGTCTACATCATCGACGAAGTCCACATGCTGTCGACGGCGGCGTTCAACGCCTTCCTGAAGACGCTGGAGGAACCGCCGGAGCACGCCAAGTTCGTGTTCGCCACGACCGAGATCCGCAAGGTTCCGGTCACGGTGCTGTCGCGCTGCCAGCGTTTTGATCTTCGCCGCGTCGAGGCCGATGTGCTGATGAAGCATCTCGCCAACATCGCCGCGAAGGAAAGCGTCGAGATCGAGCCCGAGGCGCTCGGCATCATCGCGCGCGCCGCGGAAGGCTCGGTGCGCGATTCGCTGTCGCTGCTCGACCAGGCCATCGCGCATGCGGCGGGCCAGGTGAAGGCCGATGCGGTCAGGCAGATGCTGGGCCTTGCCGACCGCACCCGCGTCATCGACCTCTTCGATTCGCTGGCGCGTGGTGACATCGCGAGCGCCTTCAAGGAGTTCCGCGACCAGTACGATGTCGGCGCTGACCCGATCGTCGTGCTCTCGGACCTCGCCGAGTTCGTCAATTTCGTCACCCGCGTGAAGATCGTGCCGGCGACCGCCGACAACGTCGCCTATGGCGAGACCGAGCGCGTGCGCGCGAAGGATTTCGCCTCGAAGATCTCGATGCGCGTGCTGTCGCGGATGTGGCAGATGCTGCTCAAGGGCATCACCGAGGTGCAGGCCGCGACGCGGCCGGCTGCGGCCGCCGAGATGGTGCTGGTGCGCATCGCCTATGTCGCCGACCTGCCGACGCCGGATGAGGCGATCAGGATGCTGGAGCAGAACGGCGGCGGTTCGCCGGTCGTGGGCGGCGGCGGTGCTGCGCGCAGCGGCGCGCCGGCGGCCCCGATGGCCTCCGCGGCGTCCGTGACCTCTGCTGCGCCGGTTCGCATGCCGACCTCGTCGCCGACTGCGTTCGGCGGCGGTGCCCGGCCGCAGATGGCGGCCCCCGCGCCGGACCCGCAGGCGGCCGCACCCCAGCTGCGCATCACCAGCTTTACCCAGCTCGTCGCGCTTGCCGGGCAGAAGCGCGACCTCATGACCAAGGGCGCGCTCGAAGGCGACATGCGCCTCGTTCGTTTCGAGGAGGGCCGGCTGGAGGTCGCGCTCGAGCCGAACGCGTCGAAAACGATGATCTCCGAGCTCGCGCGCAAATTCGAGCAGTGGACCGGGCGCCGCTGGACCATCATCGTGTCCAACGAGCAGGGCCAGGCGACGCTGCGCTCGGTGAGCCAGGCCGCCAAGCAGGAACATGCACGCAACGCCGAGGCCGATCCGCGCGTGCAGGAGGTGCTGTCGCGCTTCCCCGGTGCGAAGGTCGTCGAGGTCCGCAGGCTTGCCCCCGAGACGCCGGAATCCAATATTAACGCCGACTATGGCTCTGACGATCCGCCCGACGGTTCCGACGCCGACGACGATCTCTAGAGCCATTCTTTCCAAGGACGAAAACCCATGGCTGATTTCCTCGGCATGATGAAGCAGGCAGCGCAGCTGCAATCCAAGATGCAGGAGATGCAGGAGCAGCTCGCCAACGTAGAGGTCGAGGGCATCTCCGGCGGCGGCCTCGTCGCGGTGCGCATGACCGCGAAGATGGACGTCAAGGGCATCAAGATCGATCCCTCGCTGATGAAGGCCGAGGAGCGCGAGGTGCTCGAAGACCTGCTCGTCACCGCGCTCAGTGATGCCCGCCGCAAGGCGGAGACCGCGATGCAGGAGAAGATGCAGTCGCTCACCGGCGGGCTCGGCCTGCCGCCGGGGCTGTTCGGCCAGTAACATGGGCGCGGTTGCAGGTCCCGAAATCGAGCGGCTGGTCCAGCTTCTCGCGCGGCTGCCGGGTCTGGGCCCGCGCTCCGCGCGGCGCGCCGCGCTGCATCTGATCAAGAAGCGCGAAGCGCTGATGATGCCGCTGTCGTCAGCCCTGCAGGTTGCGCTCGACAAGGTTCAGGTCTGCAAGACCTGCGGCAATATCGACACGCAGAATCCCTGCACGGTCTGCACCGATCCGAAGCGTGATCCCGCCATCATCGTCGTCGTCGCCGACGTCGCCGATCTCTGGGCGCTGGAGCGGGCCAATGCGACCCAGGGGCGCTACCACGTGCTGGGCGCGACCCTGTCGCCGCTCGATGGCGTCGGCCCGCAGGACCTCACCATCGACGCGCTGGTCGCGCGTGCCCACGCGGCCGAGGTGCACGAGATCATTCTTGCGCTGAATGCGACAGTCGACGGACAGACCACCGCACATTACATCACCGACCTGCTTCAGGACGCCAACGTAAAAGTAACCCGGTTAGCGCACGGTGTGCCGGTCGGTGGCGAGCTTGATTATCTCGATGAGGGCACGCTATCGGCCGCCATGCGGCAGCGGACCCTGTTCTAGAGCGTTTTCGAGCGAAGTGGATACCGGTTCGCGTGAAGAAAACGCGTCAAAACGAGAATTTCCATCCAGACTTGACGGAACGGACGACATGACGAAACTTTTCGCCACACGATCGGCTTTGGTCGCGACGATGCTGCTGCTGGTGACACCGGCCATCGCCGCGCCGCAGGAGGACGATGGGGCGCCGCCGCCCTCGAAGCCCGGCAAGCTGATCAGCGCCGGCGAGGTGCTCTCGGGCGAGCTCAACGCCATGAAGATTCGCGACACCAAGAACGCCGGCAAGCGGGTTGCGATGTACCAGATCACCTCCGAGCCGCGCCGCCTGCCCGCGCCGAACGGGCTGTGCGATCTCGAAACCGGACCCGAAACCTTCCAGCTCGTCACCTCCAGCGACGCGCAGGCCACGCAGTTGAAATCGTTCGTCGGCAAGGAGATCTCGGTCAAGGTCGACGAAATCGCCTGCGCCAGCGATCCCGGCCAGATGAGCGAAGCCGTGGTGACGAAGTGGAGCTTGGTGAAGAAGTAGGAAGCGGCAATCGAGGTGCCGTAAGATGGGCAAAGGCGCAAAGCGCCGTGCCCACGATTTGGATGCCGTGGGCACGCTTCGCTTTGCCCACCCTACGGGACCGTCAAATCCGCACCGGCCCCAGCGCCTCAAAATGCCCGCGCTTCTGCAGCCAGACGAGCAGCACCAGGCTCGGGATCGCCACCAGCACGCAGATCACGAAGAACAGCGGCCAGCCGGTCGCGGCCGCCACGAAGCCTGCCCCTGACGACAGATAGGTCCGCCCCACCGCTGCAAGCGCAGTGAGCAGCGCATATTGCGTCGCCGTGTGCAACGGGTTCTGGCACAGCGCCGAGAGGTAGGCGACGAAGATCACGGTGCCGATCGCGCTGGTGAAATTCTCGGCGCAGATGGCGAGCGCCAGTGCCCATTGATTGGTGCCGACAATCGCGAGCCAGGAGAAGGTGAGGTTCGCCAGCGCCTGCACCACGCCGCCGATCCAGAGCGAGGTCGCGAGCGAATAGCGCCGCGCGACAAAGCCGCCGGCGAAGCCGCCGATCAGCGTCGCAGCGAGGCCAACGCCCTTCACGATCGCCGCATAATCGTTGCGGGTGAAGCCGAGGTCGATCACGAACGGCGCTGTCATCGTGCCGGAGAACGCGTCGGTGAACTTGAACAGCACGACGAAGGCGAGCGCCGCGATCGCGTCCTTGCGCGACAGGAATTCCGAGAAGGCGCCGATTGCCGCGCGGAGCACGCGCGTGAACGCGGTCTCTTCGTGCGTCGCAGCTTCCGCGCGCATCGATTGCTCGGGCTCGGTCGCGACCAATGCCGTGATCGTCCCGATCAGCACCATCGCCGCCATAACCACATAGCCCCACATCCAGGCCGAGGTGCGCGTGATGCCGGTGCTCTCGAAGCCGGAGACGATGAACAGCGCACCCGCGGTCGAGACCAGCATGCCGATGCGATAGGCCGCGACATAGGCCGCCATGCCCGCGGCCTGCTCGCTCTCGGGCAGGCTCTCGACGCGGAAGGCATCGACCACGATGTCCTGCGTCGAGGACGTCGTCGCCACCAGCAGGGCGCCGAGCGCGACGTAGAACGGCGAACGTGCCGGATCGGTCATCGCCAGCAGCAGGATCGAAATGATCAGCAGTATCTGCGAAAACACCAGCCAGCCGCGCCGCCGCCCGAAGGCTTGCGTGAACAGCGGGACATGCAGCGCGTCCACCAGCGGCGCCCACAGGAATTTCAGCGTGTAGGGCGTGCCGACCAGCGCAAACAGCCCGATGGTCTTGAGATCGACGCCTGCCTCGCGCATCCACACCAGGAGCGTCGATCCCGACAGCGCCAGCGGCAGCCCGGACGAAAAGCCGAGGAACAGCACGATCAGCACCCGCGGTTGCAGGTAAACGGCCAGACTGTCGCGCCAGGAGGTCGCAGGGGCGGATGCAGCGGCGGGCGAGGTCGCGTCGGGTGCGGTCATGGGGAGGTGTTAGCAGATTCTGGGGGCGGCGAGGGAGGTGTCGTCGCTGCCGGCCACAAGGGAAGTGTCGTCGCCCGGCTTGACCGGGCGACCCAGTATTCCAGAGGCCGGTGTTATGGCGGACCCGCGATCTCAGCGTAGAGATCGTTCCAATTCGGATTGTCCTTCTCAATCAGCGCGATCTTCCAGTCTCGCTTCCACTTCTTCAGCCGCTTCTCGCGCTTGATCGCATTCTCTGGATCGTCGAACTGCTCGAAATAGACTAGCCTTACGACGCCGTATTGCTTCGTGAAGCTCTCGATCAACTTCAACTTATGCTCGGCCACGCGGCGGATGAGATCATTCGTCACGCCAATGTACAGTGTGCCGCCGATCTTGCTGGCGAGAATGTAGACGTAGTAGTGGCGTTCACCCATCTGCCGCCTCTGGGATACTGGGTCGCCCGGTCAAGCCGGGCGACGACAGCGAAATTGGAGCGGCAGCGTACCGGACCTGGGAAGAACCTCACTCCCCCGCCTGGAGCTTCCTTGGAAACAGCTCCGGCGCGCCGGTCGATACCAGCCGCGGGCCGTCCGCGGGTGCGTCGGTCTTGCTGAAATCGAGCTCCTCGATCCGGCCTGCGCGCTTTTCGATCTTGTCGGCGGAGATCAGGATCTGGCGGACGTCCTCGTTGGCGTCGGCAAAATGCTTCTGCAGTTTCAGCACGCGATCCCTGAGACGACCCAGATCGTCGCCAAGCTTGATCACTTCGGTCTGGATCTGGTCGGCGGCGTCGCGCATGCGCGCGTCCTTCATGATCTGCTGCATCACCTGGATCGCGAGCATCAAGAGCGAGGGCGACACCAGCACGACCTTGGCGCGATAGGCCTTCTGGATCACGTCGTCGAAACCGTCATGGATCTCGGCGTAGACCGATTCCGACGGCACGAACATCAGCGCCATCTCTTGGGTCTCGCCGGTGACGAGGTATTTTTCGGCGATGTCGCTGACATGCTTAATCACGTCGCCGCGCAGCCGCTGCGTGGCCATTCGCCGCTCCTCGTCGGTGCGGGCATCGTGCAGCGCCGTCATCGCCTCCAGCGGAAACTTCGCGTCGATGCAGAGCGGCCGCTGGTCGGGCAGGAACACGACGCAGTCGGGCCGCTTGCCGGTCGAGAGCGTGAACTGGAATTCGTAGGCCCCCTTCGGCAGGCCGTCCTGGACGATCGCCTCCATCCGAGCCTGCCCGAAGGCGCCGCGCGACTGCTTGTTGGCGAGCACGTCGCGCAACGTCGTCACCTGCGTGGTGAGGTCGGTGAGGTTCTTGTGCGCGTTGTCGATGATGCCGAGCCGTTCGTGCAGCGCGCGCAGGCTCTCCATGGTGTTGCGGGTCGAATGTTCCATGGACTGGCCGACCCGATGGGTCACCGAATCCAGCCGCTCGTTGACCGCCCGCGCCATCTCGGCCTGGCGGCCGGCCAGCGCCTGGGTCATGGCGTCAGCCCGGCCGGCAGCCTCGCTCTGGGCGTGCAGGACCTGACTGAGGCGCTCCTCCAGCTCGTCGGCACGGATGGCATGGGCCATGGCGAGTTCCGCGCCGCGCCGTCCGGAGCGCGCGATCACGATGGCAATGACAATCAGCAGGATGAGGACCAGGGCGCCGAAGCCGATCAGCGCATCAATGGTGCGCACCGGCCAGTCGCCCAGCATGAAAATGATCTCGTTCATGCCAGTCTTTCTAACCGATTCGCCGGGGTGCACGAACGAATAGCGAACATTTATGGTTAACCGATCCCTTATTTTTATGGTTAACAAAAGCTGAAGTTTTATGGTTAGCGGACCGTTAACGCGTTCCCGGCCGCATTGACCGCTTGTCGCGCGCAGCTTAAATCGCCCGCCATGGCCCTCAGAGAAATCATCATCCTGCCCGACAAGCAGCTGCGTCTGGTCTCCAAGCCGATCGAGAAGGTCACGCCGGAGATCCGCAAGCTTGCCGACGACATGTTCGAGACGATGTACGACGCGCCCGGCATTGGCCTGGCGGCGATCCAGATCGCACAGCCGCTGCGGCTGATCACCATGGACCTCGCCAAGCCCGACCCGGACGGCGAGACCAAGCCGGAGCCGCGCGTCTTCATCAATCCGGAGATCATCGCGTCGTCCGAGGATATGTCGGTCTACGAGGAAGGCTGTCTGTCGATCCCCGAATATTACGAGGAGGTCGAACGGCCGGCGAAGGTGCGGGTGCGCTTTACCGACCTCGACGGCAAGCTGCACGAAGAGGACGCCGAAGGCCTCTACGCCACCTGCATCCAGCACGAGATCGACCATCTCAACGGCGTGCTGTTCGTCGACTATCTCTCAAAGCTCAAGCGCGACCGCGTGCTCAAGAAGTTCGAGAAAGCCGCCAAGCGCGCGGAGTAAGTTTTGGTGTTGCCCCACACTCCCCTGCGCTCCCTCCCCCCTTGTGGGGGAGAGTGGGGGAGAGGGGTAGCCCAGCAAAAGGTGCTCTTGATTTGCGGAGCGTAAGCAAAGTGCCCGCGCTCAAACCGATAGAGCACGTCGTGTGGCACCCCTCTCCCTAGCCCTCCCCCACAAGGGGGGAGGGAACGTACCGAGTCCTTGTCATGCCCCTCCGCCTGATCTTCATGGGCACGCCCGATTTCTCCGTGCCGACGCTGCTCGAGCTCGTTGCGCATGGCCACGAGATCGTGGCCGTCTATACCCGCGCGCCGAAGCCGGGCGGGCGGCGCGGGCTGCAGATGCAGCCCACTCCGGTCGAGGAAGCCGCACGAAAGCTCGGCGTGCCCGTGCTGACGCCGAAGACGTTGAAGACACAGGAAGCGCTCGACGAGTTCAGCGCCTTTGATGCCGATGCCGCCGTCGTCGTCGCCTACGGCATGATCCTGCCGCAGGCGATCCTCGATGCGCCGAAGCTCGGCTGCTACAACCTTCACGCCTCGCTGCTGCCGCGCTGGCGCGGCGCCGCGCCTATCAACCGCGCGATCATGGCGGGCGACGCCGAGAGCGGCGTGATGGTGATGAAGATGGATGTCGGCCTCGACACCGGCGACGTCGCCATGGCCGAGCGTCTCGCGATCACCGACAGCATGACCGCGGTCGATCTGCACGATCGCCTGTCCCGGCTTGGTGCCGATCTGATGGTGCGCGCGATGGCCGCGCTCGATCGCGGCGGGCTCCAGCTCAAGAAGCAGAGCGAGGATGGCGTCACCTACGCCGCCAAGATCGACAAGGCCGAGGCGCGGATCGACTGGAGCAAGCCCGCGCGCGCGGTGCTCCGTCACATCCACGGCCTGTCGCCGTTTCCCGGCGCCTGGGCCGAGCTTGAGAATGCGCGCCTGAAAATCCTGCGCTGCGAACTGGCGAAAGGCTCGGGCGAGCCGGGTGCGGTGCTGGACGAGCAGCTCACGATTGCCTGCGGCGAAGGCGCGATCCGCATTATCGAGCTGCAGCGTGAGGGCAAGGGCCGGATGCAGGCCGCGGACTTCCTGCGCGGTGTGCCTGTGAAGCCGCCGATGCGGCTGGCCTGATGCCCCGCTACAAGCTCACCATCGAATATGACGGCGCGCCGTTTTTCGGCTGGCAGGTGCAGGAGACGTTGCCCTCGGTGCAGGGTGCGCTCGAAGCGGCGGTGAAGGCGATGACGGGCGCGGACCTGCGGGTCCATGGCGCGGGCCGCACCGATGCCGGCGTTCATGCGCGCGGCCAGGTCGCGCATGTCGACATCGAGAAGCAGTTTCCGCCGGGCCGCTTTCGCGATGGCCTCAACGCGCATCTGCGCCCGCATCCGATCGCCGTGCTCGAAGCCGACATTGTGCCTGATACGTTCGAGGCGCGCTTCTCGGCCGTGAAGCGCCACTACCGCTACCGCGTCGTCAACACCCGCGCCAATCTCGCGCTCGACGTCGGCCATGCCTGGCGCGTGCCGCGCCGGCTCGATGCGGATGCGATGCATGCGGCCGCGCAGCGCCTGCTCGGCAAGCACGATTTCACCACCTTTCGCGACACCGAGTGCCAGGCCAAATCGCCGGAGAAGACGCTCGACCAGCTCGACGTGCTGCGCGACGGGCGCGAGATCGTCATCGTCACCTCGGCGCGCTCGTTCCTGCACAGCCAGGTGCGTTCGATGGTGGGATCGCTGGTCTGGGTCGGCGAAGGCCGCTGGACCGCGGACGATCTCTCCGCAGCGCTGGAAGCCCGCAACCGCGCCGCCTGCGGCATCGTCGCGCCGCCGGAGGGGCTGTATCTGATGAAGGTGGATTATTGAGGGATGTGAGCCGTAGAGATCGCGCGCCCTCTCGCCACCCCCGCCGCTGTCATGCCCCGGCCTGACCGGGGCATCCAGTACGCCGCGGCCTCTCGGCTCAATCACTGCTATCTCTGGAATACTGGATCGCCCGATCAAGTCGGGCGATGACAGCCGTGTTTGTGGAGGCGACGCGCCTACCCAAAATACCGCGTCAGAATCCCGCGATAGACCTTGGTCAGCTTCTCCAGGTCAACCACCGGCACGCGTTCGTTGACCTGGTGCATGGTCTGGCCGACCAGGCCGAACTCGATCACGGGGCAATAGCTCGAGATGAAGCGTGCATCCGAGGTGCCGCCGCTCGTCGACAGTTCCGGCTTGCGGCCCGTGATCTCTTCGATCGCGGACACGGCGAGATCGGTGAATGGGCCGGGCTTGGTCACGAACACGTTGGAGTTCGACGGCTCCCAGACGATGCGGGCCTTGATGCGGTTGCCGCACGCCTTGGTCAGGCGCGTCTCGACCAGCTCGCGCAGGCTCGCCTGCGTGTGGTTGTCGTTGTAGCGGATGTTGAATTTGGCGCGGGCCTCGCCGGGGATGACGTTGTTCGCCTTGTTGCCGACGTCCACCGAGGTGAATTCGAGATTGGAGGCCTGGAACTGGGCGCTGCCACTATCGAGCGGCTCGTCGGAGATCGCCACGATCAGTCGCGAAATATCCGGCACCGGATTGGCCGCACGATGCGGGTAGGCGACGTGGCCCTGCACGCCGTCGACATAGAGGGTCCCCGACTGCGAGCCGCGGCGGCCGACCTTGATGGTGTCGCCGAGCGTCTCGACATTGGAGGGTTCGCCGAGCACGCAATGGTCGAATTTTTCGCCGCGCTCGGCGGCCCACTGCAACAGCTTGATGGTGCCGTTGATGGAGACGTCTTCCTCGTCGCCGGTGATCAGGAACGAGATCGATCCCGTGCCGTCGGCGCGCGGCTTGCCGCCGTTCGCCGCGAGATGCTCCAGCACCGCGGCGACCGAGCAGGCGATGCCGCCCTTCATGTCGACCGCGCCGCGGCCATGCAGGAAGCCGTCCTTCACCTCGCCGGAGAAGGCGCCGACGCTCCAGGCGTTCTCGTCGCCGGGCGGCACCACGTCGGTATGACCGGCAAAGGTGATGTGTGGCGCTTCAGTGCCGATGCGGGCGTAGAGATTGTCGACGTCGGCGGTGCCTTCCTCGCTGAAGGTCACGCGGTGGCAGGTGAAGCCGGCTGCGTTGAGCGCTTGTTCAAGCACGCCAAGCGCGCCGGCGTCGGCCGGCGTTACCGAGGGGCAGCGGATGAGGTCGCGGGCAATCGAAAGAGCATCGGTCATGAGCCCCGCTTAACATGCATGCCGCCGGGTGGGCTAGCGCTGGGCGGCACGAATTCGAGCTCGCGGCTCTGATCCCAGCTTTTCGCAGGGGAGGCTGCGGGTGGGGAAGAGGCCTCGATCTCGGCGAGCGGATCGGGGCCGAACCGGTTGTGGCCCGAGGTGCCGGGCACGATGAACAATTCGACGAGGCCCCACAGCCACAGCGCGGAGATCGCCCAGTCGAACGGAACGAACCAGCCCGAGGCAGGAAGCAAGTCCGAGAAATGGAAGAACAGTCTCGGGACGAAGACGAAGGGAATGATCCACCATCCGCTCCTGTCACGGTCGTGCAGTCGCTTGATGGCGGTCGCGAGGAAGATCCAGAAGAACAGCGACGTGCCCAGCGCCTTGAGGATCAGCGTCGCGCGATCCGTTGACGCCAGCGAACGGTAGGTTCGGGGATCGACAGCCTTGAAGACGTCGTCGAGGGCGAAATCAAGATCGATGTCGAAGCCGAGCTTGAGGGCGAGGGTCGTGCCGCCTTCGACGGCCCGCATGACTTGACCGACGATCTCCAGCAAGCCCGCCAGCAAGGCCACGATCAGAAGCGCCTGCCACAGCAGGGCACGGTTGACGCGGCCGTCGAAGCGAAAAAGATACCAGCGCCAGTTCATCGCAAAGGCTCCGGACGGGAGGAGCCGCCCGGTTGTTGGTCGCGATGGAGCGCTGGACGGTTCGATTCCGCTCTCCGACCCGTCATCCTGAGGTGCGCGCCATGCGTCGCGAAGCGGCGCATGGGAAGCCTCGAAGGATGGACGGCCGAGATGCAGCCGGGCCGTCGCCCTTCGAGGGCCGCTGAAGAAGCGGCCGCCTCAGGGTGACGGCGAGGGAGTGACGCGCGTAGAGCCGATTAATCCCGCAGCAGCTCGTTGATGCTGGTCTTCGACCGCGTGCGCTCGTCGACGCGCTTGACGATGACGGCGCAGGCGGTGCTCGGGCCGATCTGGCCGTTCTTCATGGGCTTGCCGGGTAGTGCGCCGGGCACCACCACCGAATATTCCGGAACTTCGCCCATGAAGACCTCGCCGGTCTCGCGGTCGACGACCTTGGTCGAGGCACCCAGGAACACGCCCATGGCCAGCACCGCGCCCTTGCGCACGATGACGCCCTCGGCGACCTCACTGCGAGCGCCGATGAAGCAGTCGTCCTCGATGATCACGGGCTCTGCCTGCAGCGGCTCGAGCACGCCGCCGATGCCGGCGCCGCCGGAGATGTGCACGCGCTTGCCGATCTGCGCGCAGGAGCCGACGGTGGCCCAGGTGTCGACCATGGTGCTCTCATCGACGTAGGCGCCGAGATTGACGAAGGACGGCATCAGCACGACGTTCTTGGCAATGAAGGCCGAGCGGCGCACGACGGCGCCTGGCACGGCGCGAAAACCGGCGTCGCGAAAACGGTTCGGGCCCCAGCCTTCGAACTTCGAGGGCACCTTGTCCCACCAGTTCGCCTGGCCCGGGCCACCGGGAATGACGTCCATGTCGTTGAGGCGGAAGGAGAGCAGCACGGCCTTCTTCAGCCACTGATTGACCTTCCACTTGCCGTCGGCCCCGCGCTCGGCAACACGCGCCTCGCCCTTGTCGAGAATCTCCAGCGACTGGTTCACGGCCTCGCGCACTTCGCCCTTGGTCGAGGTCGAGATGCCGTCGCGTGCATCAAAGGCACTGTTGATGGTGGATTCCAGGGCGGACAGGGACATCGGGATTTCCTCTTTGGATCGGGGATTTTGAGGGGATTGGGCGCTTTTTCGGGATTTGAGGGGACGGAGTCAAGCTTGGTTCGGTGTCATCACCCGCGAAAGCGGGTGATCCAGTACGCCGCGGCGGTCGTGATGAATCGGGATGGCTGTGATTACTGGATACCCCGCCTTCGCGGGGTATGACGGCTACTTGGGGTGGGACAGCCGCGCCAAAAACCCCGCCAGATCATCCGTGACGTGGTCGACATGGGCGGCGTCGCGGCCCTCCAATTCCCAGTCCTCGCGCACCACTTCCTTGGTCCCGTCAGGCACCACCAGCACGGTGGTCATGCCGAGCTGATGCGGGACGGTGAGGTTGCGGGCGAGGTCTTCGAACATGGCGGCCTTGGCCGGGTCGACGGCATGAAGGCCGAGAAATTTCTGATAGGTCTGCGCCGCCGGCTTGGGTTCGAACTCGGCGGCGATGATGTCGAACACGCCGTCGAAATGCGAGCCGAGGCCGAGCCGCGCCAGCACCGCATCGACATGATCGACCGAGCCGTTGGTCAGGATCAGCTTTCGTCCCGGCAATTTTGCGATGGCCTCGCCGAGCGCCGGGTTCGGCTCCAGCGGCGAATGGTCGATCTTGTGCACGTAAGCGAGGTAGTCGTCGGCGCGTACGCCATGCAGGGTCATCATGCCGCGCATGGTGGTGCCGAAGCGCTGATAATAGTCCTTCTGGATCTTGCGCGCTTCCTCCGGGCCGACCTGCAGCCAGTTACACACGAACTCCCCGATCCGCGCATCGACCTGCTGCCACAGATTGACGTGATGCGGATAGAGCGTGTTGTCGAGGTCGAACACCCAGGTGTCGACGTGGGCGAAGGTGCGGGGTTGGGTCATCTCAATCTCTTCTGTGGGCCGAAGCAGCAGCTCCGCCTTCAATTGTCGTCCTGGCGAAAGCCAGACCCATACTCCGCAGCCCATCAATGGGGCACTCCGGTCATCGTTCTTCGCCAAACCCAATCCTGGGGTAATGGGTCCTGGCTTTCGCCAGGACGACGGATGAGCAAGAGTAGCCATCATCACCTCACGGCACCGCAAACCGCAGCGTCTTGCCGCCACTGCTCATATCCACCGCTCCGAAACCGGTCGCCGCAAATCCGCGCGCGCCACAATCGGTCTGCTCGTTGGTCTCGAACTTGGTCTCGCGGGTGCAGATCTGCTTGTCGCCGCCCCAGCTCAGCGGCTTGTCGTTCAACTTGATGGCGCGGTTGTCGGCATCAACCGCTTCCGCGAAGCTGTAGATCTGCTTCGGCTGCCCGGTCACATCAGGGTGCAGGCAGGTCTTGGGATCGATGCGGTACCAGCCGCGGCTCGTCACCGACTTGCCGTCGTCGGTCGCGACCGCCGCCATCACCTTGTGCGGCGTGTCGTTACACCAGGTCAGACCGCTCGGGGACGGCGCCTGCGCCGCATCGACCATGGTCTTGAACAAGTTGGGAGATGAGACCACGTCGGTGGACAGGCCGCGGCTCTTCAGGAACGCAGCGAGCGCGGCCTGCGTCTTCGGTCCGTCGACGCCGTCGATCGCGCCGATGTCATAGCCCGCGATCACCAAAAGCCGCTGGATGCCGGCGAGCCGCGCCTGCTCGTCGTCATATTCGGAATCCTCGGCGAGATAGGCGACGAAATTGCCGTCGTCGCCCTGCGTCGGTGTGATCTGGGTGAAGGCGGCCTGGGTCTGTCCGGCGCGGCACTGTCGCGCGGCCGCGATGATGAAATTGTCCTGCGCCACGCACAGCATGTCGCTGCCGTTCTGCGGGATCGGGGAGGCGCCATAGACGCCGAGCGCCCGCGCATTGAGCAGGATGCGGTCGGCGGTCAGCGTGCCCTGAACCACGACGCGACAGGTGGCGGGATCGATCCTGAACCAGCCGCGCGTCGCGGTCGCCGCCTTGTCGTCGATGCCGATCGCGGCCTCGACGACGTAGGACATGCGGTTGCAGATCTTGAGATCGGCGAAGGCCGGCGCGGAGGAGAAGAAGAACGAGACGGCCGCCGCCGGCAGCGTCATCAGCAGACGCGTCAGAGGCGAGCGGCGATGCCTCTGAACTCTCACCTCGTCATGCCCGGGCTTGTCCTGGGCATCCACGTTCTTGGGTCCAGACGAAAGATCGTGGATGGCCGGGACAAGCCCGGCCATGACAATGTCTCTCGTTTTTGCGTCGCTCACTTGTGGATCAGCGTTCCCGTGCCCGTGTTGGTGAAGAGCTCGAGCAGCACGGCGTGCTGCATCTTGCCGTCGATGATGACGACGCCCTCGACGCCCTGCTCCAGCGCATAGATGCAAGTCTCGACCTTCGGGATCATGCCGCCGGAAATGGTGCCGTCGGCGATCAGTTTTCGCGCGTCCTTCACCGAGAGCTGCGGGATCAGCTTCTTCGACTTGTCGAGCACGCCCGGCACGTCGGTGAGCAGCAGGAGACGCTTGGCCTTCAGCGCACCGGCAACGGCGCCCGCAAAGGTGTCGGCGTTGACGTTGAGCGTCTGGCCGTCCTTCGAGGTTGCGAGCGGTGCCAGCACCGGGATCAGCTCGTAGCCGATCAGCTGGTTGAGCAGCGTCAGGTCGACCTTCTCGGGGTCGCCGACGAAGCCGAGATCGACCGCCTTCTCGATATGCGAGTCCGGATCGATGATGGTGCGC
The DNA here is from genome assembly GCF_024199945.1 of Bradyrhizobium sp. CCGUVB4N. Classification (GTDB taxonomy): domain Bacteria; phylum Pseudomonadota; class Alphaproteobacteria; order Rhizobiales; family Xanthobacteraceae; genus Bradyrhizobium. Next base: position 879,094 of record NZ_JANADP010000001.1, read on the forward strand.
GTCGTCTTCGACGCCTTCACCATGTTGCCGTCCTTGCCCGAGAGGCCCACGGCCTTGCCGCCGGCTTCGTTGATGTAGCCGACGATCTGCTTGTTGACGGAGCCGGCGAGCACCATCTCGACGATCTCGATGGTCGCGGCATCGGTGATGCGCAGGCCGGCGGCGAATTCAGAGACGATGCCGAGGCGCTTGAGCATGGTCGCGATCTGCGGTCCGCCGCCATGCACCACGACAGGGTTGATCGCGGTCTGCTCGAGCAGCACGATGTCGCGGGCAAAGTTCTTCGCGGTCTCCTCGTCGCCCATGGCATGGCCGCCATATTTGATGACGATGGTTTCTTCGTCGTACTGCTGCATGTGCGGCAGCGCTTCGGACAGGATGCGGGCCTGGTCGAGCGGGGAGATTTCGGTCATGAGGCGGATCTCGCTGGCGGGACTAACGCGGCCAGCGTTCTATCTGATTGGCGGGCGAGGCGCAAAGTGTGGTGTTCGCTCTTACCCTCCCCTGGAGGGGGAGGGTCGATCGCGCGTAGCGCGAGCGGGGTGGGGTGACGGTCTCTCCGCGACGAACAGTGCCCGAGTGGAGAGATCACCCCACCCCGCTACGCATTTCGCTTCGCTGCATGCGTAGCGACCCACGGGCGAGCTACGCTCGTCCCGGACCCCTCCAGGGGAGGGTAAGGCGAAACGTCACTTCTTCGCCACCACCGCCGCCAGCGTCACCGCCAGCCAGCTCAAGATCATTGTTGTTCCGCCTGATGGCGCAGCCATCGGAAACAGTGAGTGCCCGGCATATTGCCGCAAGGTCAGGTCGCCCGCGAACAGCGCCGCGCCGATCACGAAGCCGATGGCGGCGATCAGGCCAATTCCGCCGTGCAGAAGGCCGCGCGCGAGCAGGGCGACAGCGGCCAATATGGCAGTTGCATGAAACAGCAGCATGGCGCTGGCGGAGGCAAGCCGGCTGGCGTCGGCGCCATGGGCGGAGGCAGCGGCCAGCGCCACGCCGGCGGCGCCCATCAAGCCGGCTAGCGCGATCAGGAGGCGAGCCATCACTTGGTCCGCTCCTCCAGCAGCTTGGCCATGGCGGCGCGCAGTTCGGCCATGCCGGTCGATGAGCGCGACGAGGTCGCGAGCACGTTCGGGAACGCCGCTGGATGCTTGGCCAGCGCCGCCTCGGTCTCGGCGATGCGCGATTGGAGCTCGGAGGCCTTCACCTGGTCAGCCTTGGTCAGCACGATCTGGTAGCTGACGGCGGAGCGGTCGAGCGTCTTGAGCACCTCGAGATCGACGTCCTTCAGCCCATGCCGCGCGTCGATCAGCACGTAGACGCGCGCGAGCGAGGCACGCCCCAGCAGGAATGTGTGAATCAGCTCGGTCCATGATGCGACCTGGCTCTTCGGCGCCTTGGCATAGCCATAGCCGGGCATGTCGACGAGACGCAGGTCGGTTTTCCCGGGGACCTCGAAGAAGATCAGCTCCTGGGTGCGGCCCGGCGTATGCGAGGTGCGCGCCAGCGCGTTGCGCCCCGTCAACGCGTTGATCAGGCTCGATTTGCCGACATTGGAGCGCCCGGCAAAAGCGATCTCCAGCCCCGCCATCGGCGGCAGCGTCTGGATCGAGGGCGAAGCCCAGATGAACTGCCAGTCGCGGGCGAACAGCTTCCGCCCGGTTTCGATCAGCTTGTCGTCTGACTTATCGGTCATCTAAAAATTATCCCCCTCCTAAACGTGGATGCCCGGGACAAGCCCGGGCATGACGCTGTGGAGGCAGTTTGCCTGGCAGTGTCGGACGGCTACGTCGCCTCAGTCGTCACTTTTTTTTTGAACACGTTTCGAATGTTGTCCAACAGCTCCACCTTCACGCCGTTGCGGCGCATGATGAAGCTCTGCTGGAGCACCGAGAGCGTGTTGTTCCAGGCCCAGTAGATCACAAGACCCGCCGGGAAGCCCGCCAGCATGAAGGTGAAGATCAGCGGCATCCAGTTGAAGATGATCTGCTGCGTCGGATCCGGCGGCGTCGGGTTCAGCTTCATCTGGAACCACATCGTGATGCCCATGATGATCGGCCAGATGCCGAGCGCGAGGTAGTGGCCGAACAGCGGAAGCGTGGTCGGATCGAACGGGATCAGGCCGAACAGCGTGAACAGATTGGTCGGATCGGGCGCCGAGAGGTCCTTGATCCAGCCGAAGAACGGCGCGTGCCGCATCTCGATGGTGACGAACAGCACCTTGTAGAGCGAGAAGAACACCGGGATCTGGATCACCACGGGAAGACAGCCGGCGACCGGATTGATCTTCTCCTTGCGGTAGATCTCCATCATCTCCTGCTGCTGCTTCACCTTGTCGTCGGGATAGCGCTCCTTCAGCGCCTGAAGCTGCGGCTGGACCGACTTCATCTTCGCCATCGAGGCATAGGACTTGTTCGCCAGCGGGAAGAACAACAGCTTCACGATCACGGTCACGAGCAGGATCGAGATGCCGAAATTGCCGAAGAAGCGGTAGAAGAAGTCGAGACCGAGGAACATCGGCTTGGTGATGAAGTAGAACCAGCCCCAGTCGATCAACAGATCGAAATGGTTCAGCCCGAGCGCCTTGTTGTAGCCGCCGAGCCCCGCGAACGGGAACACGCCGACGACGCCGGCTTCCTTGGCACCCGCGAACAGCCGCGCGTTTGCGGTCGCCGTGCCGCCGATCGCGACGGTGACGGGATCGAGCAGATAGTCGGTCTGGTAGGTATGGACGTTGCCGACGAGGTTCGAGGAGAACTTCGCCTGAAGCTGGGCACTGGTGTCGGGCAGCAGCGCCGAAGCCCAGTACTTGTCGGTCATGCCGAGCCAGCCATTGGTGGCCTTGAAGTTGACCGACTTGGCTTCGTCGATCTTCTTGTAGGCATATTCCTGCAGGCCATCGAGATAGCCGATCAGGCCTTCATGCAGGATGTAATAGCCCGACACCTGCGGCGTGCCGTGGCGCGAGATCAGCGCGAACGGGTAGAGCGTGACCGGCGCGTTGCCGACATTGCTCACGTCGTCCTTGATGGTGAAGAGATAGTGGTCGTCGACCGAGATGGTGCGGCGGAAGGTGAGGCCTTCGCCATTGTCCCATTTCAGCACCGCCGGCGTGGTCGGCGTCAGGCTGCCGCTGCCCTCCTGCTGCCAGACGGTCTGGGCATCAGGCATCTTCGCCGTCACGCCCGTCGCGGCCACCCAGCCGAACTCGGCGTAATAGGGCTCTGCGGTGCCCGAGGGCGAATAGAGAATGATCGGCGGCGATTTCGGGTCGACCGTCTCGCGGAACTGCAGCAGCGCGAGGTCGTCGATGCGGCCGCCCTTGAGCGAGATGCTGCCGGCGAGGCGCGGCGTATCGATCTTCACGCGGGGGCTTGCGGCAATCGCGGTGTCGCGGCTGACGGTCGGCTGGACCTGCTGGTTCGCGCCCGGCGCGGTGGTGGGCGTCGTGCCGGCCTGCGGGGTGGCACCCGGCGTGGCGGCTGCGGTCGGCTGCGGATTGGCCTTTTGCAGCTCGGCCTGGGCCTGCTGCTGGGCGCGCTGCTTCTCCATCGCCGGCACATTGTAGAAGTACTGCCAGGCGATCAGCACCAGGCCGGAGAGAATGACGGCGAGGATGGTATTGCGATTGTCGGTCATCACTTTGATCTCGTCATCAATCCGGTTTGCGGCTGGCGGCTGGGCCGGGCCTCGGCCCGGGTCCCTTGTCAGGTCCCCTGTTAGGTCCTCTGGCCGTATGCCGCGCGGGCTTCGTGAACGCTATGCGCAGATCGTCGAGCATGGTCGTGAAGTCGCGCGAGAGCGCGTCCCTGCGGCCGACCAGCACATAATCATGATGGGGTTGCATCGAAACCGGATCGAGCCGCTTCACCAGTTCGCGAAGCCGGCGCCGGATGCGATTGCGCTCGGGGGCGTTGCCGTTCTTTTTGGTAACGGTGAAGCCGATCCGGATCGGGCCAGCGTCGTCGCGGATGCGGCTTTGCAGGACGAACGCGGGACTATTCACCCGCGCGCCATTGGCAACGGCGAGGAAATCCGCTCGCTGCCTCAGCCGATCCATAATGAAATCCCAAAAAGGGGGTCCGGCTCAGGCGCTCAGACGCTTGCGGCCGCGGGCGCGGCGGGCAGCCAGAACCTTGCGACCGCCGGCGGTCGCGAGACGGGCCCGGAAGCCGTGGCGGCGCTTGCGCACCAGTTTGCTGGGTTGATAAGTCCGCTTCACGGGTTTTTCTCCGCTGACCGGGCAATTTGCCTGTAGAATTGATGGTAAAGTCCGGAAGATGCGGCCCCAAATGGGTCCTTTCCGGCCCCAGAAGAGCCGCTCCCGGTGTCGCACCGGGTCATCGCGGACAATTTGCGCGGCTTATAAGCGAGCGACTTGTTTTCGTCAACGCCACAGGACCGCGCAGTTCCGGTGAATATCACTGTTTCCTTGGGGTTTTTAACCCTTGAGGTGGCGGATGGCGGTATCAGCGCCTACATCCCACCTTGGCAGATTAGCGATCCGTAATTTGACCACCCCCAGGGTCGGGTCGCATCCTCCACCAGTCGAGCTCTATCAGAAGGCCAGCAGGGGCGAATTTCGTGGTAGCGACAGACCTCCAGCAGCCGACCCAGGATCCGGATCGCGTGACCGATCAGGATCCGGATGGGCCATTGGACCAGCCGGTGACGCGATCCCGCGGACCGGGTGGGCTCGGCCTGTCCGGCAAGCTGTTGCTGCTGACCGTCCCCCTGGTGATGATCGCGGCCGTCCTGCTCTATGTGCCTGCGATCGCGAACTTCTGGGTCAACCGGCTCAACGACCGCGTCGCCGCGGCCAACACGGCGGCGCTGGTGCTCGATGCGGCGCCGCTCGGCATGGTGCCGGATTCGCTGTCGCGCGAAATCCTCAAGAGCATCAATGCGCGCGCGGTCGCGATCAAGATGGGCCAGCAGCGCCGCCTGCTCGCCAGCGACAATCTGCCCGCCACGATCGAGCATGACATCGATCTGCGCGACATGACGGTGTGGCAGGCCATCACCGGCTCGTTCCAGATGATGCTGGAGACCGGCAATCAGCCGATCCGCATCGTCGGGCCCGGCGTCGGCAATGCCCAGTTCATCGAAATCGTGACCGACGACCTGCCGCTGCGGCAGTCGATGTATCGCTTCTCCCGCAACGTCGTGGTGGTCGCGCTGATCATCGGCATTTTAACCGCCGGCCTCGTCTATCTCGCGCTCCATTACCTGTTCGTGCGGCCGATGCGGCGGCTGACGGCGAGCCTGGTCGGCTTCCACGAAAATCCCGAAAGCTCGGCGCGGATCATCGTGCCGAGCCAGCGCAGCGACGAAATCGGCGTCGCCGAGCGCGAATTGTCGGACATGCAGCGCGACCTGATGTCGATGCTGCATCAGAAGAGCCGGCTCGCCGCCCTCGGCCTCGCCGTCTCCAAGATCAACCACGATCTGCGCAATCTGCTGGCCTCGGCGCAACTCCTGTCGGACCAGCTCGCCAGCGTGCCCGATCCGCGGGTGCAGCGTTTCGCGCCAAAGCTGGTGCGCTCGCTCGAACGCGCCATCGCCTTCTGCCAGTCGACGCTGTCCTACGGCCGCGCCCAGGAGGCCGCGCCCGACCGGCGCATGATGCTGATCGAGCCGGTCGTGCTGGAGGTGCGCGAGACCGCCGGTCTTGCCAACGACGTCTCGATTGCCTGGGTCGCCGCGATCGAGCGCGGGCTCGCGGTCGACGCCGACCCGGACCAGCTGTTCCGCGTGCTGCTCAACCTCGTGCGCAACGCCGCCCAGGCGCTGGAGAGCCATGCCTCCGGCGACGGTGGCCCGCAACAGATCCGGATCACCGGAAAACGCGAAGGCGGGGTCGCCATCCTGGAAGTCTCCGATACCGGCCCGGGCGTGCCCCAGAAGACCCGGGAGCATCTGTTCGAGGCGTTCCAGACCTCCGGCCGCCCCGGCGGCAGCGGGCTCGGCCTTGCCATCGCAGCCGAGCTCGTCCGGGCCCATGGCGGCGACATCCATCTGGTCGAAGGCACCATCGGCGCCACCTTCCGGATCGTCATTCCCGACCGTCCCGTGGAACTCCTCTCCATCCGCAACGAGCGGCAGCGGGCCTGATCGGCCAAACGCCGAGCCGAGAAAACCGTCATCTCCCTGCAAAATCTCCCCATCCCGGACCTTGCCAATCCGGCCAAGAGCGGTTAGTCAGAGCGCTCTTTCGCACCCCTCCCGGCGCTGTCTGGAGGCTGCATGCGGGCCCAGCCCGCTGTCCTGCGAAAAACGCGCCCGTAGCTCAGCTGGATAGAGCATCAGACTACGAATCTGAGGGTCGGACGTTCGAATCGTTCCGGGCGCGCCATTCTGCCCCCTGTGCAGAATAAAACTGTCCAACCGCGAGTTTTGATCAGACCGGGCAGCCGTTCGCGCGCGCATGTGCCGCAACGATGCTTCCTCCAGCCGTCTGCGCAATCTGCCCTAGGCCGCCAGGCCCTGCTTGTCGTCCCCGATCAGACGGACCCGGTTGCGGCCGGCGGCCTTCGCGTCATAGAGGGCGATGTCGGCTTCCGCGAACAATTCGACGATCCGCCGACGATGCGGGCGGCCAACCAGGGCAGCTCCGATCGAGGCGCCGACCTGGAGGCGAAGCCCGTTCCAGAATAACGGGCGGCTCAGCATCATGATGGTCTGTTGCAGCACGCGCGCGATCCGCGCAGGATCTTTCGGCGCGCGCAGGATGATCGCGAATTCGTCGCCACCGAGCCGGCCGACCAGGCCGGCATTGTAGAAGGCCCGCCGCAGACGCTGCGCGACCTCGCACAGGCATGCGTCTCCCGCCAGATGGCCCGATGTATCATTGAGCTGCTTGAAGCCGTCGAGGTCGATCAGAACGAGCGCCGACGCAAAGCCGTGATTCAGGCTGTCGTTGACGACCTCGCGATAGCGGGCCTGAAACACCGCACGATTGGCGAGCCCGGTGAGCGGATCGGTTTCGGCCTGCTGCCGCAGGCTCTCGAGGGCCTGCCGGTCGGAGGTGACGTCCTGCTTGGAGCCGAAGATCCGCACCGGCCTTCCGCCCTCTCGGACAGCGTTGATCGAGAGGCGCATCCAGCGCTTTTCACCGCGCCAGGTTCTGATCTCGGTATCGAGCGTGACCGGGCAACCGCTCCGGATCACCTCGGCACGCGCGAGCTCCATGTGGCGCCTGGATTCGTCGATGTAGAGATCGACGATGCTTGCGCGCCGCAGCGGGTTGTTCTCGGGGTAGCCGAAGATGTCGTAGACGCCCTGGGTCCAGTTCAGGCGCTCGGTCTCGAGTTCGCATTCCCAGGCGCCGATGCGCGCGGCATTCAGGGCCTGATCGTAGAGTCGTACGCGAACCTCGTCCGGCAGGGTCGAGGCAGCATGATTTCCTGTCATCGACGATCCGGCAGCATTGTCGCGATTTTGCCCAAGTCCTTAAAGGCTAGGGCGGCTGCGTTAACGAATCCTGTATGTCGGCCTGCATCCGGCGCTGCGGGTTAACATTGAACGGACCGCGGTCGCATTTGCCGCAGGGTTGACGTTCGCTTGTGCCGCGGAAGATAATACCTTTGCCGGCGGAGCCGTCAGGCGCCGCGCATGTGCCTTCAACGCGGGCCCGATCCAAACGCGGCGGCCAGCGCCCGCAATTCCTCCCGCACGCGATCAACCACGCTCTCATAGTCGCGCGTCTCGGTTTGCCGGAACAGCCGCACGCTCGGATACCAGGGGCTGTCCGCGCGATCGAGCAGCCAGCGGTAGTCGGGCGTCCAGGGCAGCAGGATCCAGGTCGGACGGCCGAGCGCGCCGGCGAGATGCGCGACGCTGGTGTCGACGGTGATCACGAGATCAAGGCAGGCGATCAACGCGGCGGTGTCGGTGAAGTCGGTGAGGTCAGCGGTCAGGTCGGCAATGTCGCGTCTCTCCCGCAGCACCGCCGCATCATGCGGGCGCGGGGCCTTCTGCAGGCTGACGAAGCTCGCATTCACATCGAGGATACGCGACAGCGTTCGCAGCGGAATCGAGCGGGTCTCGTCGTTCACGTGGTGTGGATCGCCGGACCAGACCAGGCCGACCCGGAGCCTGGTTCGAGCGCCAAGACGATTCTCCCAGGCTTCAACGAGGCTCTCCGGAGGGGGAGGCAGATATGGTCCGGACGGAATCGTCTCGAGACGGGTCTTGAAGGCGAGCGGCAGGCTGGATATCGGGCAGTGCAAATCGAACGCCGGCAGCGTGCCCATGGCCAACCGCGGAATGCAAAGAGATGCACCGCTCAGCGTCGACATCAGCCGATGCAGCGGGTCCTGCACGACGAGAACAACGCGTGCTCCGCGCTCCGCCAGCATGGGGACGTAGCGGACGAAATGAATGGTGTCGCCCAATCCCTCGTCCGCCGCGACAAGGATCGTCTTTCCCGCGATGCCGTCGTCCCCGAGCCAGATCGGTTGCTGAAACTGAGGGTGTCGTGGTGCCGAAGGCAGTTTCAATCGGGTCTGGCGTCCGCGCCAGCCGGCTTCGAAATTGCCCGTCAGGAGATGGGCCAGGGAGACATTCCACGCTGTCACCGCGCTGCTCAGCCCGATCGCATTCATGCGATCGGACAGCGCGAACACCTCGTCGAAGCGATGAAGCTGGAAAAGCGCCACCAGCTTGTTGTCGAAGGCATCCACGAAGCGCGGCTGAATCGAGATGGCCTTGTCGAACCACGCCAGCGCCTCGTCATTCCGGCCGAGCCGCCGCAACGAGAGGCCGAGATTGTTGCAGATCTCGGCATTGTCGGGATCGAGCTCGTGTGCCCGCCTGCCGTCGGCCGCGGAGCCCTCGAACCGTTTCAGGCAATAGCGAACCCATGCGCGCGTTCGCAGCGTCGGGGCATGGTTGGGGAACAGGCTGTCGCTGAGATCAAGAGCTGCCGCGGCCTCCTCGTTGCGCTCGAGCTTGTGGAGGAGAGCCCCGCTCTTATACAGAGCGTCGTGATGATGTGGGGCGCGCTTGAGCGTCTGTTGAAAGCTCAGCAGTGCTTGATCGAGCCGCGCAAGCTGAATCAAGATGTCGCCGCGCTGTCGCCACAGCTCGGCATCGTCCGGCCGAAGCTGGATCGCCTGGTCAATGACGTTAAGCGCCTCGTCGCAGCGCCCATATTGCTGCAGCACCGTCGCGAAGCTCGCCAGATATTCGGGCTTCGGCGCGCGCTGGATCGCGCGGACGATCCACGCGAGGGCCTCGTTGTATTGCCTGGCCTGGAGAAACAGCAGCCCCATGAGATGCTGCGCGTCGGTGTGTTCCGCATCGATTCCGAGGGCCTGCTGATAGCAGGCACGCGCGTCGAGAGGCCGTCCGTCCCTGAAATGCGCAAGGCCCGCTTCGCAGAAGGCGGCTGCTGTGCTCATCGCTGCTCAAGTCCCGTTCATGGCGAACGTCCACCTCGGTGGCGGCAGCGGCGTCTGACGGGCGCAACCCCGCCGCTCTGGCGTCGCGGTTGATTCGACTTCAGCAGGGGGAGATTGCGCGAGGCTTGCGGCGAGGTTCGGGGTCCCTTTGTGTCTTACCCGCCGAGATCGGGAAGAGCCGGCGCGCCGAAGGCAGCGGATGCCTGAGGTGCGCTCGCCGCAGGCGTCTTCTTCCGGCGCCGCAGCCTGTCCAGCAGCAGGTACATCGCCGGCGTCGAGTACAGCGTGAACAGCTGGGCGACGACGAGGCCGCCCATGATGGTGATGCCGAGCGGCTGGCGGATCTCGTAACCCGGGCCGGTGCCGAAGGCGATCGGGACGGCGCTGAGGAATGCGGCAAGCATCGTCATCGTGATCGGCCGCGCCCGCAGCCGTGCCGCGAGCAGGATGGCGTCATGGGCGTTGAGGCCGCGATGCCGCTCCGCATCGAGGGCATAGTCGACCATCATGATGGCGTTCTTCATCACCATGCCGACCAGCAGGATGCAGGCGATGGTGGTCACCAGCGTGAACTGCGTCCCGGTCGCCCACAGCGCGACCAGCGCGCCGAAGGCGGTCGGTGGCAAGGTCGAGAGAATGGTCAGCGGATGGACGTAGCTCTCGTAGAGCATGCCGAGCGCGAGGTAGATCGCGATCAGCGCGGCTCCGAACAGCGCAGCCTGCTTGACGATCGACTTGTCGGCCTCCTTGGCCTCGCCGCGGAATTCCGCTTTGACGTCGTCGGGCAGCTTTGCCTCGGCCTCCTCCTTGCGAATCGAGGCGATGGCGTCGCCGATCGACGTGCCGGGCTTGATGTCGAAGAAAATCGTCGCGGCCGGAAACTGGGCGCTGTGACGGACCCACATCGCGGCGTGCGCGCGCTGCGGCTTGGTCAAGGCTGTCAGCGGCACTGCTTTGCCGCTGGCGCTCGGTACGTAGATCTGGCTCATGGAGTCGGGGCCGCTCGCGGCTTCGGGCTCGACCTCGAAGATCACGCGCGCATAGTTGGTTGGCAGGAAGAGAAGATTGATCTGACGCTGGCCGAAGGCGTCGTTGAGCGTGTTGTCGACCGCGACGGGCGTGACGCCGAGCATCGCGGCGCGAACGCGGTCGATGGTGAGCCCGGCCTGCAGGCCACCGGTCTCCCAGCTTGCGATGACGTCGATGATCTGCGGAATGCCGCGCACCCGCCGGATCATGTTTTCGGCGGCGCGTATCACCGCCTCTTCGTCGATGCCCCACATCGTATATTGAAACCGCGATCCGCCGGATTGGACACCGAGATTGAGATCCTGGAGCGGCACGAAGAACACCCGGACGCCGTCGATCCGGTTCATGCGTTCGCGCAGGCGCGTGATGACCTGCTGGATCGACAGCTTGCGCACCTCGGGCGGCTTCAGCGCGACCAGCATCTGCCCGACGCTGAGCGCGTTGCCATTACCCTCGCCGATATAGGATGTAAGACCCGAGATCGCGGGATCCCCGAGGATCGCCTCGCCGACGGCGCGCTGCCGGTCTTCCATGGACAGAAACGAGATGTTCGACGGAGCCACGGTCCGCACGAACATGACGCCGGTGTCCTGGGTCGGCATGAAACCCTTCGGCAGTTGCAGATAGAGCCAGACGCTGGCCCCTGTGAGGGCGGTGATCATCAATACGGTGAGAAAACGGTGGCGCAGCGTCCAGTCGAGGCTGCAGGCATAGAACGTGCGGTGGCCGGGGTCTGCGTCGGGGTTGTGCAGCCGCTGCCGGCCGCGATCGAGCAGATGTCCGCACATCATCGGCGTCAGCGTCAGCGAGATCGCCGCCGAAGAGACGATCGCGACCACCAGCGTCACGCCGAACTCGCGGAAGTAGCGCCCGACGACGTCGGGCATGAACAGGATCGGGATCAGCGCCGCGATCAGGGCGACGGTGATGGCGATGACCGTGAACGCCATCTGGCGGGCGCCGTTGATGGCGGCCTGCAGCGCGGGCTCGCCCTCCGACATGCGCCGAATGATGTTCTCGATCATGACGATGGCGTCGTCCACGACGAAGCCGGCGGCGATGGTCAGCGCCATCAGCGACAGATTGTCGAGGCTAAAGCCGCACAAATTCATCACGAACAGCGTCGCGGCCAGCGAGACGGGAATGGTGACGCTCGGGATCATCGTCGCCCAGAACCGCCTGAGGAACAGCGCGATGACGAGCACGACGAGCGCGGAGGCGATCACCAGCGTGAGCTTGACGTCGTTCACGGCGGCCCGGATCAGCGTGGTGCGGTCATAGATCGTGTGCAGCTTGATACCGGGCGGCAGCCAGCGCTGGATTTCCGGCAGCTCCGCCTTGATGGCATCGACGGTCTCGACGATGTTGGCGTCCGACTGCTTGTAGACGAACAGTACGACGCCGCGCTCGGTGCCGTACCAGCCGGCGAGGCGGTTGTTGATGACGCTGTCGCTCACGGAGGCGACATCGCCGAGGCGAACCGGCGCGCCGTTACGCCAGGCCAGCACGATATCGCGATAATCGACGGCTTGGAGCAGCTGGTCGTTGGCTTCGATGGTGAGGCGCTGGCCGTCGACCGAGACCGCGCCTTTGGGCAGGTTCTGCGACGCATTGAGGACAGCGACGCGCGCTGCCTCCAGCGACAGGTTCATGGCGGCGAGCCGGGCCGGCGACACCTGGATGCGCACCGCACTACGCTCCGCGCCGGTGACGTTGATCCGCGCGACGCCGGGCAGTTGCGACAGTTTTGGCGAGATCACGCCGTCGGCGAGGCTGTAGACCTCACCGGGCGTGAACACGTCGCTGGTCAAGGCGAGCGCCACGACCGCGAAGCCCGCCGGGTTCGCCTTCCAATAGGTCGGCGGCCAAGGTCCTTTCGGCAGATTTGGCCCGGCCGAATTGATGGCGGCCTGCACCGCGCCGGCGGCGGCATCGATATCCACGGAGAGCTCGAACTGCACCGTGATGCTGGTGCCGCCCATGGCGCTGAACGAGGTGATTTCCGTCACGCCCGGGATCAGCGCGAGCGTGGTTTCGAGGGGTTGCGACAGCGCATTCGCGACCGTTGTCGGGCTCGCGCCGGGGAATGGCGCGTAGATCCCGATCGTGGGTCGTTCCACCGCCGGCACCGAGGCGATCGGTAAGCGGACATAGGCGACGCAGCCGAGCAGGAATACGCCGATCATCAGCAGCGTGGTCGCCACCGGCCGCAGCACGAACTGTGCGGTGATGCTCATGGCGCGGGCCGTTCGGCCTGCGGCAGCGCCGCCGGATCGTCGGCCGATGCGGATTGCCATCCGAACCGGGTGCGCAGCGAGGCGAACGCGAGATAGACGACCGGGGTCGTATAGAGCGTGAGGATTTGCGAGACGATCAGGCCGCCGACGATGGCGATGCCGAGCGGCTGGCGCAGCTCGGAGCCGGTGCCCGAGCCGATCGCCAGCGGCAGTGCGCCGAACAGCGCCGCCATCGTCGTCATCATGATCGGGCGGAAGCGCAGGATGCAGGCCTGGCGGATGGCGTCGAACGAAGAGGCGCCGTCCTCGCGTTCGGCGGCGAGCGCGAAATCCACCATCATGATGGCGTTCTTCTTGACGATGCCGATCAGCAGGATGATGCCGATCAGCGAAATCAGATTGAGATCCTGCCGGTACAGCATCAGTGCCAGCAGCGCGCCGATGCCCGCCGACGGCAAGGTCGACAGGATCGTGATCGGGTGGATGTAGCTCTCGTAGAGCATGCCGAGGATCAGGTAGACCGTCACGATCGCGGCCAGCAGCAGCCATTTCTCGTCCGCAAGCGAGTTGGCGAACTCGGCGGCCGTGCCGATCAGCTTGGTCGTGACCGCATCCGGCAGTCCGATCTCGCGCTCGGTCTGGCGCAGCGCCTCCGTTGCGTGGCTCAGCGAAACGCCATCGGCCAGATTGAACGAGATCGTGGTGGCCGGAAACAGGCCCTGGTGCGAGATCAGCAGCGGCGCGTGCTGCCGCTCGATCCGCGCGAAGGCCGACAGCGGCACCGGCGCGGAGGCCTTGCTGAAGGCACCGCTGAAGCCGCTGGTCGACTGATCGATGGTGCTGGCTGCGGCCGCCGCGGCGGTCAGATAGATCTTGCCCAGGATGTCGGGATCGTTGCGCAGGGCAGGATCGACCTCGAGGATCACGTGATACTGGGTGAGGGGACCGAAGACGGTTGCGATCTGGCGCTGCCCGAACGCGTCATAGAGCGTCTGGTCGATCGTGTTCAGGCTGACGCCGTAGCTCGCCGCGAGCTGGCGGTCGATGGTCACGGACATCTGCAGGCCTTCGTCCTGGCGGTCGTCCGCGACGTCGGCGAGCTCCCGCCGCATGCGCAGCGCCTCGACCAGACGCCGGCTCCAGAGCCGGAGCTCGTCCTCGTCGAGATCCTGCAGCGCATATTGGTATTGCGTGCGCGCGACGCGCGATTCGATCTGCAGATCCTGCGCCGGTTGCAGATGCAGCGTGATGCCGTGAACGCCCTCGACGGCATGCTGAAGCCGCGCCATGACGGCGGCCGCGGACGACGTCCGCGCGTCGGGGCTGCCGATATCGATGTAGAGCCGGCCGCTGTTCAGCGTCGTGTTGACGGATCCGATGCCGACGAAGCTGCCGACGGTGACGACGTCGGGGTCGCGCGCGATCACGGCGGCGAGCTGCTGCTGCCGCTCGGCCATCGCCGCAAAGGAGATGTCCTGGGCCGCATCGGTGGTGCCGATCAAAAGACCAGTATCCTGCAAGGGCAGGAATCCCTTCGGGATCGCGACGTACAGCATCACGGTCGCGACCAAAGTGAGCACGGTGAAGACCAGCGTGAGCTTGCGGTGTCTCAGCACCCAGTCGAGCCCCCACAGATAGAAGCTGGCGGAGGCGTCGAAGCCGCGTTCGCTGATCCGGTACAGAAAGCCGTGCTGCGCGTTGGGGTCCTCGTGTCGCAGCAGTTGCGCGCACATCATCGGCGTCAGCGTCAGCGACACGAGGCCGGAGATGACGACGGCAAAGGACAGCGTGATCGCAAACTCCCGGAACAGCCGGCCGACCACGCCGCCCATCAGCAGCAGCGGGATGAACACCGCGATCAGCGACACCGTCAGCGAGACGATGGTGAAGCCGATCTGTCGCGCGCCTTTCAGGGCCGCCTGAAGCGGATCTTCGCCGTCCTCGACATAGCGCGCGATGTTCTCGATCATCACGATGGCGTCGTCGACGACGAAACCCGAGGCGATGGTCAGTGCCATCAGCGAGAGATTGTCGAGGCTGAAGCCGCACAGCGCCATGACGCCGAAGGTTGCGATCAGCGAGACCGGCAGCGTGACACTCGGGATCACGGTGGCCCACAGCTTGCGCAGGAAGATGAAGATAACGAGCACGACGAGGGCCACCGTCAGCACCAGCGTGAACTGCACGTCGTGGATCGCGGCCCGGATCGTCGTGGTGCGGTCGCTGACGACGGAGATCTTCAGCGCCGCGGGGAGCGAGTCCTGGAGTTTCGGCAGGATGCTCTTGATGGCATCCACGACCTCGATCGTGTTGGCGCCGGGCTGGCGCTGGATATCGAGCAGCACGGCGCGCTCGCCCTGGAACCAGGCCGCCTGCTCGGCATCCTCGACGCCGTCGATGGCGGTGCCGACATCGCGCAGCAAGACCGGCGCGCCGTTGCGATAGGCGATCACCGCATCCTGATAGGCCTCCGCGGTAAACAGCTGGTCGTTGGTGTCGACGTGAAACGCCTGCCTGGGACCATCGAGCGAGCCCTTCGGATTGTCTGCGGTGGTGGCGGCGATGCCGCGGCGGACGTCGTCGAGCGACAGGCCGAGCCCGGCCAGCCGCGTCGGGTTCATCTGCAGGCGTATGGCCCGAGTTTGTCCGCCTTCGATGCTGACGGCGCCGACGCCCGGGATCTGCGACAGTTTCGGCACCAGAATGGTCGCGGCGTGATCATTGGCCTCGTGCAGCGCCATCGTCTTCGAGGTCAGCGCCAGGATCAGCATCGGCGTGTCGGCCGGATTGACCATGCGATAGGTCGGCGGGCTCGGCAGCTGCTCGACCGGAATCCAGCCCGCCGCCGCATTGATCCGCGCCTGCACATCCTGTGCGGCCGCGTCGATCTTGCGCGACAGGTCGAATTGCAGCGTGATCTGGCTGTAGCCGTACGAGCTGGTCGAGCTCATGTCGGTCAGCCCGGAGATCGTGCCGAAATAATGCTCCAGCGGCGCGGTGATCGAGGTTGCGACGACGGTGGCCGAAGCGCCGGGATAACGTGTCACCACCTGGATGGTGGGGAAATCGACATTGGGCAGCGGCGCGATCGGCAGCTCACGGTAGCCGAGCATGCCCAGCAGCACGACCGCGACGATCATCAGCGTCGTTGCGATCGGCCGGAGGATGAAGGGCGCGGACATGGCGGGCCTCAGTCAACGCGCGGCTCGGAGCGCGGCTGAGTGGTGGGCTGCGCCTTGGCGGTGGGCGTCTGGCCCTCGATCGTGATGCGCGCGCCGTTCTCGAGCCGGTAATAGCCGTCGGTGACGACGCGCTCGCCCCGGGCGAGGCCCTTGTCGATCAGCGCGCGTCCGTCGAAAATCTGCCCCACCGTGACCGGCCGGAAAGCCGCCGTATCGTCCGCCTTCGCGACCCAGACGAAATCGCCGCGTGGACCGTGCCGCACGGCGATCGCCGGCGCGGTGATCGCGTTCTTGCGCGTGTCCACCGTGATCCGCCCGTTGGCGAAATTGCCCGGCCAGAGTTTCAGCGCCTTGTTGGGAAAGGTCGCCTTCAGCTTGATGGTGCCGCTGGCCTGATCGACCTGGTTGTCGACCAGCGTGATCGTGCCCTTGTCGAGCTCGGAGGTGTTGTCGGCGGTGAGCGCGACCACCGGCGCATCAGTCTGGCCGAGGCTGAGCCGGGTCTGGCCGACCGCGACCGCGGCAAGGGTGTAGATCACCGAGATCGGCTGCAATTGCGTGACGGTGACGATGGTCGTCGGCGACACCGCGCGCACGTAATTGCCCTGGTCGACCTGGCGGATGCCGAGCCGTCCGTTGATCGGCGCGCGGATATTGGTGAAGCCGAGCTGCGTGCGCGCATATTCGATCTGGGCGTCGTCGTTCCGGACCTGCGCCTTGTACTGCTCGACCAGCGCGTGCTGCTGGTCCACGACCTGCCGCGAGATCGCGGCGGCCTTCTGGATCAGCGCGTCGTAGCGCTCCATGTCGATCTGGGCGCCGTCCAGCAGCGCCTGGTCCTTCTGCCTCACTGCGATCTGCTGATCGAGCTGGGCCTGGAACGGGCGCGGGTCGATCACCGCGAGGACGTCGCCTTGCTTGACGTCCTGTCCTTCCTGGAAAAGGATCTGGACGATCTCGCCGTCGACCCGGCTCTGCACGTTGACGGTGTTGTAGGCCTGGATCGTGCCGATGCCCGTCAGATAGATCGGGACGTCCTCCGCTTTCGCGGCGGCGACTTTGACGGCGACCGGTGGCCGTGGAGGAGGAGCGGGCGCGACACCGCGCTCGGCCTCCGCCGCCTGCATGAAGGGCAGCGCGAACGGGAGCTTGATGTCCTTGATGTCATTCCTGAAATAATACGCCGCGGTGCCGGCCGGCAACACGACCAGCGCGCCGATGAGGAGTTTTGCTGCGCGTTTCACGTTCAAACCCATCACCTGAGCCGGCCGCCGGGTCGATCGTCCCGGGGTGGAACCTGCTTAGCACGAAGCAACCTGACGTTGATATATCGGCAGGGCACGATATGCTACCATTCGTAACATTAGCACGTGTAGCATATCGAGATCAACGGCGGTTCCGTTGAGAACGTCCGGCTTTCGGATGGATTCTGATGGGGCCCTACACGACCTCGACGGTCGCCGCCTCGAACTGGGCGCCGGCGTTGCGATGGCTGGCAAGCACCTCGGGCGACAGCTCCGAGACCGAGTTCTGCGGGGTGCGATCAAGCATCGCGTGGACGCGCTGGCTCGAGGCCTTCAGAACCGCCGGGTCGAGCTTGCCGGAGTCCACGCCGTCGATGATCGATTGGGCGAGGAAGCGGGCACGCCCGGTGTCGGTCAGAGCCGAGCAGATCATCAGCATGTCGTTGCCGGCGGCCATGAAGCGCGCACCGGCATCCGGCGCGTCCAGCCGACCGGCCATGGCGCGCATGCCGACGTCGTCGGACACGATCACGCCGCGGAAATTCATCGCCTCGCGCAACAGCCCCTGCGTGATCGCGCGCGACAGCGTGACGGGATCGTTGGCATCGAGCTTCCGGTACAGGATATGCGACGTCATCATCATCTCGATCCCGCCCTCGATCGCGGCGGCGAACGGCTTCAGCTCGCGCGCCTTGATCTGGTCGAGGTCGAGATCGATGACCGGCAATTCGTGGTGCGAATCCACCTGCGTGTCGCCATGCCCCGGAAAATGCTTGCCGCAGGCGCGGACGCCGCGGCGCTCCATCGCCTTGGCGAACGGCAGCATCGCCTTGATGACGTCGTCGGCAGTGCGGCCGAAGGCGCGTTCGCCGATGACAGGGTTGGCGGGGTTGCTGTGAATGTCGAGCACCGGCGCGAAGTTGAGATTGCAGCCGAGCGAGGCGAGCTCGACGCCCATGGCGTCGCCGACCTGCTCCGCCGTTCCGGCCCAGCGCGCTGCGTAGGAAAAGCGCGTGATCGGCGCCGGCGTGCGGCACACGCGTCCGCCTTCGTGATCGATGGCGATGAACTGCTTGTCGCGCTGCGAGGCGTCGCGGATCGCGGCGATCAGATCCCGGTGGACCGACAGCCAGTCCCGATAGGGCAGGTCGTGGCGGAAATTGCTCTTGTAGAGGATGACGCCGGCGGGCCGGAGATCCCGCAGCAGCGCGCGGTCGCGGTCATCGAGCACGCTGGTCGGCTTCAGGCCGATGAAGAAATGGTCACCGACCGTTGAAAGGAGGGAAGCGCTCATTCGCCAGGCCGCCACAGATCGTTTCGGTTGATTGGGATGGAGCTGGACGCAACGCGAACTCTCAAGCTCCTGCGCGAGCTTTCGTACGGCTCGCTTCGTCATCACAATATTTCAAATTCCTTAACGGAATCAACCTCCAAATCAAGCGGCACGGGCAGCTGTGCCGGCAAGGTCCGTGCCTTGCCGGCACGTCGTCTCTCACGCCGCAGCGAGCTGTGGCTGCGTCGGCCGCCGTCCAATCATCAGCGACAGCACGGCCGCGACGATGCCGGTGAAGCCGGCGATCATGAAGGCCTGCAGATAATCGCCCTGCGACGAGCGCATGAAGCCCGCGAAGAAGGCGGCGCAGGCCGCGCCCAGCTGATGGCCGGCGACGACCCAGCCGAAGATCAGCGGCGCATTCTTGTCGCCGAAGGCTTCGTTGGCGATACGCACGGTCGGCGGCACGGTCGCGATCCAGTCGAGGCCGTAGAACACCGCGAACACCGACAGGCTGACGAACGAGAAGTCCGAATAGGGCAGGTAGATCAGCGACAGCCCGCGCAGTCCGTAATAGAAGAACAGCAGCTTGCGCGGATCGAAGCGGTCGGTGAGCCAGCCCGACAGCGTGGTGCCGAACAGGTCGAAGAATCCCATCAGCGCCAGCAGGCTTGCGGCCTGCACCTCGAAGATGCCGTGGTCGCCGCAGAACGCGATCAGATGGGTGCCGACGAGGCCGTTGGTGGTGAAGCCGCAGATGAAGAAGGTCGCGAACAGGAACCAGAATGTCTGTGTCTTCGCGGCGCGCACGAGGTTGCCGATCGCCGCGACGAACGGATTGCCCTGCGCCGGTGCCGCCGGCTGGTCGTCATGCGTGCTGCCATAGGAGCGCAGGCCGATCGACGCGGGCCGCTCCGGCACCAGAAAATAGACCAGCGGAATCAGCGCCGCGCAGCAGGCCGCCACCGTCAGCACCACCGGCTTCCAGCCGCCCCATTCGACCAGCGATGCAAGGCCCGGCATGAAGATGAGCGTACCGGTGGCCGTGCTCGCGGTCAGCAGTCCCATGACGAGGCCGCGATTGGTGGTGAACCAGCGGTTGACGATGGTGGCGCCGAGCACGTTGGCGACCGCGCCCGAGCCGATGCCGGAGAGCAGTCCCCAGCTCATGAACAATTGCCACGGCGCGGTCATGAAATAGCTCATCGCCGTCGAGACCGACATCAATGCCAGCGCACCCAGCACGGTGCGGCGGATGCCGAAGCGCTGCATCACCGCCGCGGCGAACGGACCCGCAAGGCCGTAGAGGAAGATGCCGACCGCGGCCGACGACGAGATCACGCTGACGTCCCAGCCGAAGGCTTTTTGCAGCGGCAGCATCAGCACGCCCGGCGTCGCGCGCAGGCCGGCCGAGGCGAGCAGCGCCAGGAAGATCACGGCAACGACCACGAAAGCGTAGTTCGGGCCGAACGGCCGCCGGGAGACGGAGGTGGATTGAAAGGAGGGTTCGGGCATGTTACTTACCGGTACGTATTGCGATGCGGTACTAATACGTACCGGTCAGTAACATTGTCAAGCCCCGTGCCTGAGACGAGACGAAGCGAGATGCCCAAGAAAGCCGAGAAATCCGCCGAAGCGCCGCTCCGGGCCGCCGACCGGATCCGCGCCTCCGCCAGGGAATTGTTCTACCGCGAGGGCATTCGCGCTGTCGGTGTCGACGAGGTGGTGGACCGCGCCGGCGTGACAAAACCGAGCCTGTATCGCGCCTTTGCCTCCAAGGACGATCTCGCCGCCGCTTACTTGCGCGACTACGATCTGAGCTTCTGGGAAAATTTCGAACGCCCCGGCGGCAAGGCCTACGGCAATGCGCGCGATCACGTGCTGGCCTATATCGGCCAGCTTTCGTCGCGCGCCGTGGCCAAGGGCTATCGCGGCTGTGGACTGAGCAACGCCGCGGTGGAATATCCCGCGCGCGACAATCCCGCCCGGCAGGTCGCCGAAGCGCACAAGAAGGTCTTTCGCCAACGCCTGCGCGAGCTCGCCGCCGCCATGGGCGCACGCCAGCCGAACGTGCTTGGCGACGCGCTGCTGCTCCTGATCGAAGGCATCTACGTCACCGGCCAGCAGTCCGAAGACGGCCCCGCGCAGTCGGCGCTCGCAGCGGCGAAGCTGCTGATCGATGCGAGCGTGAAGGCGGGGTGATCGCACATCGCCTTTTGGAAAGGCCTGAGCGCACGCCTCGCCCTTCGAGACGACCGCTTCGCGGTCTCCTCAGGGTGAGGCTAATCGGCATCTGGAGCCGTCGAAGCGGTGGCCACGCCCTCCGTCCTCATCCTGAGGAGCCCGCCTAAGCGGGCGTCTCGAAGGATGGCCGCAAGTAGAAGTCCGCATCGTTGATTGTCATTGCCCTGTCATTCGCGCTCTATTGATTGCGGCTTTCTTTGCCGCGCATCCGTAGAGGCTGATATGAATCTGACTGAAACGATTTCGTCCGACCGTCGGTCGATCTTGCGGGGCCTCGCGGCCGCAGCCGTCACGTCCTTGGCGACACCGGCGTTCGCAGCCGAAGGCTTGCCGCCGCCGCCGACCGGTTCGGCTGCCGCAATCGCCACCGACAAGGCCTATTGGGCCGCCGTGAAGGGCCTCTATGCTGTCACGCCCGATGTCGTCAATTTCGAGAACGGCTATTGGGGCATCATGCCCGAGCCCGTGAGGCGCGAGTTCATCCGCCAGTCCGACATGGTCAACTTCCAGAACACCTATTACGCGCGGCAGCGCGTGGGGGCGGATTTCGAGGCCGTGCGCGCCAGGGTGGCCGAGGCGGTTGGTGCCGCGCCCGAGGAGATCGCGCTGACGCGCGGCGCGACCGAAACGCTGCAGTTGCTCATCGGCGGCTACAACAGGCTGAAGCCCGGCGACGGCGTGCTCTATGCCGATCTCGATTATGATTCGATGCAGTATGCGATGAATTCGCTCAAGGCGCGCCGCGGCGTCGACGTGATCAGGTTCGACGTGCCGGAGCCCGCCACCCGCCAGGCGGTGCTGGATGCCTATGCCCGTGCCATCGAGGCCAATCCGAAGACGAAACTTCTGCTGCTGACCCATGTCAGCCATCGCACCGGCCTGGTCATGCCGGTCGCCGAGATCGCACGGATGGCGAAGGCGAAGGGCATCGACACCATCGTCGACGCCGCGCATTCCTGGGGACAGATCGACTTCCACGTCAATGACCTCGAATCCGATTTCGTCGGATTCAACCTGCACAAATGGATCGGCGCGCCGCTCGGCGTCGGCTTCCTCTACATCAGGAAGGACCGCCTCGCCGCCATCGACCGCGACATGGGCGATGAGGATTTTGCGGAGACCGACATCCGCTCGCGGGTTCACACCGGCACGGTCAATTTTGCGACCGTGCTGACGGTGCCCACCGCCGTCGCGCTGCATCAGCAGATCGGCGCCGCGGCAAAGCAGGCGCGCCTGCGCTATTTGCGTGATTACTGGGTGAGCCGTGCCCGCGGCTTCAAGGACCTCGAGATCCTGACGCCGGATGAAGCCGGCTCCTATGGCGCGATCACGTCCTTCCGCCTCGCCGGCAAGACCAGCAAGGCCGACAACGAGGCGATCGTGGTGAAGCTCCGCGACAGCCACAAGATCATGACGGTGCGCCGCGCCGGTGTCGCCAAGGGCCAATGCATCCGCGTGACGCCGGCGCTCTTTACCGACGAGGCCGATCTCGACCGCCTCGTCGAGGCGCTTGCGGTCGTCACGGGGACGAAGACGGGGTGAGGCGGGAGACGGCCGGGCGTCAACCGCGCTTGATGGATTGGATCAGGTCCCAGCGGTTGCCGTAGAGATCCTCGAACACAGCGACGATACCATAGGCCTCCTGCCGTGGCGGCCGAACGAAACGGACGCCGGCGGCGATCATGCGCGCATGGTCGCGCTCGAAATCGTCCGTTTCCAGGAACAGGAAGACGCGGCCTCCGGTCTGGTCGCCGATGCGCGCCGTCTGCGCCGGACCGTCCGCCCGCGCCAGCAGCAGGCCAGAGCCCAAATTGCCGCGCGGCCGCACCACCACCCAGCGCTTGCCGCCACCGAGCGGCGTGTCCTCGCACAGCTCGAAATCAAGAGCCCGCGTGAAGAACGCGATCGCTTCGTCATAGTCCGCGACCACGAGACTGACGAGGGACAGATGCTGATTCATCGCTCAATCCGGCGAATGACGGCAAGTTCGCCGTCGGCAAGACGAGGATAACATGACGTCGGCCCAGCCGCGCGGTCGCCGGAGGTTGTGCGCCGGCGCTGCCGTATGAGCGCGGTGGGCGGCACCGGGCCGGTATCGGCACGTCCGCGAGCCGAGGCCGCCCCATTTTATCAGCCGGCAGTCTGGTTTATCTCTGTCACTCCGGCGCCCGGCGCAAGGAGACAGACGCGTGCTCGACCATCTTCTCAGGTTCATGACGCTCGGATCGATCATCGTTGGCATGGCCGCGATTTATGCGGCGCTGCATACCAACAATCGGCGCTTGGGCGCGGACATCTTCCTGCGATATTCCGACCGGGTCTCCGATCTGCGACGCCGCCTACCGGTCTCGGTGTTCGTCGATCACGAGGCTGCCGGCGACATCGAGATCACGGCGGAAGAGCGCCGGGCCGTGCACGAGATCATTCACTCGATCTTCGAGCTCTACGAGCTCAAGGTGCACGGCTTCTTTCCGCCGGCGATCTGGAAGATCCGCGAGCCCGACATCGAAAGGCTGCTGTCGCTGCGGGTGTTTCAGCAGGAGCTGGCAAGCATGGAGGGCCGCTATACCAGGCATCCGCGTTTGGCGGCCTGGCTCGCGAAGATCCGGGGTCGGCAAGAAACGGGCTGACTTGCGCAGTGAATCGGACGGCGGTCCGCCACCCGAGCACCGGCGCGACAAGCTTCAGGATCGCCTCGATCGCATGCGCGCAAGTCGGCGCCGAGCTTGTTCGGGATCATCATCAACAGCGTGTTGCGGCGAGGCTGTCCAATGCCCGAAGGACAGAATCCGATCTTCCTCATGGGGCAATCTAGTGGCGATCGGGAGCCTTTGCGATGGGCACCTCGGAGGAAACCTGGTCGCGAGCGGAGCCGTCTCCCGTGTCGTCATCCTGTTCGGGGGTGTCCAGAGTACGCCATTGCCTCGGTGTCATTCCGGTCCAGCGCTTGAACGCATGGGTGAACGCGCTGACCTCTCCGTAGCCGAGCAGCCAGGCGGTTTGCGAGATGGGCAGCTCATTGTCCTTCAGGTAGCTCTTGGCGAGGTCGATCTTCATCTCGTCGAGGATGCCGCTGAAGGTCACTCCCTCCAAGGCGAGGCGGCGCGCGAGCGTCCGATGGCTCATCCCCAAGCGGCGGGCGATCTCTTCGACCCGTGCCTCACGATGCGGGAGCAGGGGGGCGATCGCATTCTCGACGCTTGACCTGAGCGAGGCCGCACCGGATTTCCGGTGCGCGAGCGCCTGCTCGCAATACGTCACCAGCAGGTCGTTCAGATAATGGTCAGCGCTCTCGATCGGGATGAGGCCTGTTGATGTCGGGAAGGTGATCTCGTCGACGTCGCAGCCGAATTCGATCTCGCATCCCATGAACGATTTGATCCCCGCAGGCGTCGTGCGACGGCGATGGGCGACCCGCACCCGACTCGGAACCAGCCGACGATTGGTCAGGGCGCGGTTGATCCGAATAATGGTGGTCAGCCAGAATTCAATCTGGTGCCGATCCGATCGCCTGTTGACGCCGACATATCTCAGCGCAATCGTCATGTCCTTGGCGGCAAATCGCAGCGAAACCCCTTCATTGGCGAGGTAGCAATAACGCTCTGCCTTGGACAAGGCTTCGGCGACCGTGCCGGAGGATGCCGCGACGTAATAGAGCAGGCCGATTTCGCGCAGGTCGAAGTCCCGAGCCAGATGAAATCCGAGCGTGTCATCCTGCAGGACCTCCGCACCAAGCTCCAGAAATCGGATTTGGCTTTCAGCGCCAAGGCGCGCCTTGCGATCTTCGATCTGCTCGCGCGTCAATCCGGCCCTGGATAATAGTCCGTCCGCCTCGATGCCGGCGTCCTGCAAACGTGCCCATACCAGGCGCGCGATTCCGCCGGTGGCACTGGGCATTGTTTCAAAATGGGGCGAACGGGCAGTCGGCACACCGAACCCTTTCGTCGTTGCCGCTGCGGGCCTTGCTCCCTTGGCTCGCAGATCGTGATCGCGGCAGGAGAAATCAAGTTATTGGCTCACGATAACAAGAAACCGGGGGTCGTGTGACTTAAATCGGTTGCCTGCCCTCCGACCAGTCTTGCGTTCTCGGGGGCAGCCCCCTTCCCCGAAAGCTACGATGGTCTTGATGTCCAGCAGCGACGGCGCCGCACCGCCCATCAACGTGAAGATATTGCGAGGGTACGGAACGTTGCTCGGAATTCCCGACGTCGCCCATGGCGCGCGAATCGTCGCGCTCGAACGTGTCGGGGATTGCGAGATCAGCATGTTCGAGGCGCTGGGAGGGGGCTTGCCCCAAAGCCCGTTGTTCTGGATGGAGTTGTTCGACCTTCGCGTTCACGCGTCGCGCGACAGTCGCGGCTGCCACAACATGCGCGATGCAGTCGCAACATTCGAGGATTTTGCTTCGCAAGCGAGCCGCCTGGCTGAGGTATCGCCAGGCATGGTCGGCGAAACGGTGGGCTGACGATTGCCGCGTCCAGGAGCAGCTCCCGTCAAATCCGTGCAACTGACACGTGGCCTGCCACTGGGGTATGATGCGGAGCGGATGGCCTTTCTGTTCACGATGATGCATGGGGCCAGGATGGTCGACTGCGAGGTCAGCAGCGCAGCGCTGGACGACCTCGATGCCACGAAGGGCACCCGTCCCGACGAAAGGGAGGCCCAGTTCCTGCGCCTCCGCGATGTCATCGAGCGTGTCGCGTCATCCGCCTTCGAACAGCACGGCAAGCGTCGCGGCGTGCGGGTCCGCATCTTCTCCAAGCACGTCAAAAGCCTCAGACCTGCCTGAGGCGGCGCAATCGTCTCACCGCCACTCCAACGCCGGCGCGACGTGCGTCAGGATCGCCTCGATCGCATGCGCGCAATAGTCGACGCCGAGCTGGTTCGGGATCGTCAGCAACAGCGTGTCGGCCTCGGCGATGGCTTCGTCCTGCCTGAGCTGCTCGATCAGCGCTTCCGGCTCGGCCGCATAGGAGCGGCCAAAGATCGCGCGGGTGCGCGGATCGATGAAGCCGATCTGGTCTTCGCCGCCGCGTTCACGGCCGAAATAAGCGCGGTCGCGATCGTCCATCAGCGCGAAGATGCTGCGGCTCACCGACACGCGGGGCTCGCGGCTGTGGCCGGCCTCTTTCCACGCCGCGCGATAGGCGCGGATTTGCGCCGCCTGCTGCACGTGAAAAGCTTCGCCGGTCTCGTCGTTCTTCAGCGTCGAGCTCTGCAGATTCATGCCGAGCTTTGCGGCCCATACCGCGGTGGCGTTCGAGCCGGCGCCCCACCAGATCCGTTCGCGCAGGCCTGTGGCGACCGGCTCCAGGCGCAACAGTCCCGGCGGGTTGGGAAACATCGGCTGCGGATTGGGCTCGGCAAAACCCTCGCCGCGCAGGAGGTCGAGAAAGACTTCCGCATGACGCCGGCCCATGTCGGCGTCGCTCTGGCCCTCGGCCGGGCGATAGCCAAAATAGCGCCAGCCATCGATCACCTGCTCGGGCGAGCCGCGGCTGATGCCGAGCTGAAGCCGGCCGCCGGCGATGAAATCGGCGGAGCTTGCGTCCTCAACCATATAAAGCGGGTTCTCGTAGCGCATGTCGATCACGGCCGTGCCGATCTCGATTTGGCTCGTCTTCGCGCCGACGGCTGCGAGCAGCGGGAACGGCGAGGCGAGCTGTCGCGCGAAATGATGCACGCGGTAATACGCGCCGTCCAGGCCGAGCTGTTCCGCGGCAACCGCAAGCTCGATGGATTGCAGCAGCGTATCCGCGGCCGAGCGGGTCTGCGATTGCGGCGAGGGCGTCCAGTGTCCGAAGGACAGGAATCCGATTTTCTTCATGGGGCTATCTGGTGCACGTGGTCTTGGGATCGTGATGTTGGGATGACGTCTGGCGGATTGGCGAAGCGTCACCCGTCCAGCGGTGGAAACGGAGGCGGGTGTAGCACTGGAATGCGTCGAACGAGCACACTATGCCGTGTTTCGATCGAGACGGTGGAGATTTCAATTGCCTCGATGGAGCGCCACGCGGATCATTCGCGCGAGGTCGGATCGGCGATAGGGTTTAGGCAGCAACAGCACGCCCGGTTCAAGCCGGCCGTGACTGAGAAGCGCGTTCTCCGTGTAGCCCGACGTGAACAGGACGCGCGTGGTTGGACGGCGCGCGAGCACGGCCTCGGCCAATTGCTGCCCGTTCATCCCGCCGGGCATGATCACGTCGGTCAGGAGCAGGTCGAAAGCAACATCGTTCGCGACCTGCGCCAATGCCTCTGAACCGTTGGCCGCCAGGATTGCGCGATAGCCGAGATGCGCGAGCTGTGCGCTGACATATTCGCTCACCAGAGGATCGTCCTCGACGACGAGGATGGTCTCGTTGCCGCCGCGGATCTCCACATTTGCCGTCGGCTCCGACCAGGGCCCGGTCCCGCTGGCGCGCGGAAGATAGAGCTTGATCGAGGTGCCGTGGCCCGCCTCGGAATAGATCTTGATGTGGCCGTCGGATTGCTTGACGAAGCCGTAGACCATGCTGAGTCCAAGTCCCGTGCCCTTGCCGGTCTCCTTGGTCGTGAAGAATGGTTCGAACACCTTGTCGCGGATTGCTTCGGGAATGCCGCTGCCGGTGTCGCTCACGGCCACCATGACGTAGTGGCCAGGCCTCACATCGGGATTTGCGCTCGCGTAGCCGTCGTCGAGCACGACATTGCCCGTCTCCAGCATCAGCTTTCCACCTTCGGGCATCGCATCACGCGCATTGACGGCGAGGTTGAGGATGGCTGTCGCCAGATGGTTGGGGTCGATGAAGGCCGGCCAGGCGTCTTCTTCGAGGGATGTCTGAATCTCGATCTGTTCGCCCAGCGAGCGCCGAAGCAGTTTGGCGGTGTCCTCCACCAGGGCGTTCAGGTTCGTGTCGCGGGGCTGCAACGGCTGCCGACGAGAGAACGCCAGCAGATGTTTCGTGACTTCGGCGCCGCGCGTCGCCGCGTCGTCGATCATCCGGGTGATCGACGACAGTTGCGGATTATCGGCCACAGCCTGGTGAAGGATCTCGGTCATCCCGATGATGACCGTCAGGATGTTGTTGAAGTCGTGAGCAATGCCGCCGGTCAGATGCCCGACGGCTTCCATCTTCTGGATCTGGCGTTGACGTTGTTCTTCTTCCAGCCGTTCATTCGCGTCCTTGACTTCGCGCGCCCGGGCGAAGATTTCCGCCTCCATCCGCCCGGTCTGATCGCGCAATTCTCGCGTCAGCTTGTCCTGCTCGACCCCGTGCTGCTTGAGGTGAATGAACTCCGTGACGTCTTCCACGCAATGAATGATATAGGCGATGTGCCCGTCTGGACCGAACACGGGGGAGTTCCGCGGGCTCCAGAAGCGCTCTTGAAATCCGCCGCCTTCCGCCTCCGGCTTGCGGATGTCGTATTTCTGCACCGCCATGGGATCGGTTCGTTTGCTGTGCAGGACCCGGTACAGCGAAGCCTTCAGATTGCGGACGCCGTCGGCGGCCGGATCGTCGGGATTATCCGGAAAGACCTCGAACAAATATCGCCCCAGAATCGAAACGCGATCGGTCATCGTCGCGTTCAGATAGGCGTCGCTCACAGCGACAATGTGGAGGTCGGCGGTGAGGACGAGGTAGAGGCCAGGGACGCCTTCGAAGATTGCCTGGAAATCGGGCGCGTGCTGCAAAGACGGTTCCGTGCGCAAGCTATTCCTCTCCGCGAATCATTGGCAATCACCGCGAAGATACGCCGCGTTGATGGCATGATGCGCCTGTTTTGCCCGACGGGTCAAGTGTTTTGCGGTTTTTCGGAAATTTTGCACCCGCGCGACGGGTTCGGGCGCGATGACGATTCGCTCAAATCTTGACGCGCGATAAGCCCTTGATTTCGCTATCCGCCGCTACTGTGCATGGGGTTGTTTTCGACATTTTGTCTTGGGAGGCGCAAGATCATCAGGTTGAACCGGACCTCGTCCGGTGCCCGCTTTTCATCAATCCATTTTTGGGAGGCGCATCATGCAGGTTTACAATGTGGTCAGGTTCAAGGTGAAGCAGGGTGAGGAGGCTGCCTTCCTCGATGCGCACCGGAACGGCAAGGCCAAGTGGCCGGGCCTCGAGCATGGCGTCATCATCAAGACCGGCGAGCAGACCTTCTGCCTGATCGGCACCTGGTCCAGTCAGGACGCGATGATCGCGGCGCGGCCCGCGATGATCAAGACCCTCGACAGCTTCAGGTCGGTGCTGGAGGACCAGGGCAACGGACGCGGCGTCACGGATGCAGTGTCGGGCGCCGTCGTGCTCGACATCTAGCGGGCGCGATCGCCCGCTACTTCATCAGCCGTATGCCCTTGGTCGTGAACTTCTGCGTCTTGCCGCCGGGGCGCAGGGGACGCTTGGTGCCCGCGGCCTTGCCGGTGCCCGGCGGCTGGTGCGCTGGCACGAGCTGGTCGGGACGGGAGCCGATCAGGTCGCGGCGGCCCATCCCGATCAAGGCCTCGCGCAGCACCGGCCAATTGTCGGGGTCGTGGTAGCGCAGGAACGCCTTGTGCAGGCGGCGCTGGCGCAGGCCCTTGATCGCCTCGACCTTGTCGCTGCCGCCGCGGCGCACGCCGCGCAGCGGATTGACGCCGGTGTGGTACATCGCGGTCGCGGTCGCCATCGGCGAGGGCAGGAAGGTCTGCACCTGATCGGCGCGATAGCGGTTCTTCTTGAGCCAGAGCGCGAGGTTCATCATGTCCTCGTCGGTCGTGCCCGGATGCGCCGCGATGAAATACGGGATCAGGTAATATTTCTTGCCGGCCTGTTCGGCCGCGGCATCGAACATCCGCTTGAACTTGTTGTAGGCGCCGATGCCCGGCTTCATCATCTTGTCGAGCGGCCCTCGCTCGGTGTGTTCGGGCGCGATCTTCAGATAGCCGCCGACGTGATGGGTGACGAGCTCCTTGATGTATTCCGGGCTCTCGACCGCGAGGTCGTAGCGCACGCCGGAGGCGACCATCACCTTCTTGATGCCCTTGGTCTCGCGCACCTTGCGATAGAGCCGGATCAGGTCGTCATGGGAGGTGTTGAGGTTCGGGCAGATCTCGGGGAAGACGCAGGACGGCCGCCGGCACGCGGCTTCGACCTTCGGGTCCTTGCACGCCATCCGGTACATGTTGGCAGTGGGGCCGCCGATGTCGGAGATCACGCCGGTGAAGCCCGGCGTCTTGTCGCGGATCTTTTCGATCTCGCGCAGGATCGAGCCTTCCGAGCGGTTCTGGATGATGCGGCCTTCGTGCTCGGTGATCGAGCAGAAGGTGCAGCCGCCGAAACAGCCGCGCATGATCGTGACCGAGAACTTGATCATGTCCCAGGCGGGGATCTTGGCATCGGCATAGGACGGATGCGGCGCGCGCGCGTAGGGCAGATCGTAGACCGCGTCCATCTCCTCGCTCGTGAGCGGGATCGGCGGCGGGTTGAGCCAGAGATCGCGGTCGCCGTGCCGCTGCACCAGCGGACGCGCATTGCCGGGATTGCTCTCACGATGCAGCACGCGCGAGGCGCGCGCATAGGCTTCCTTGTCCTGCTCGACCTGCTCTAGCGCTGGCAGGCGGATCACGGTCGCGCCCTTCTGGCGCGTCGCGCCCTCGTCGGCGGAATCGAGATCGTCGGCGTGCAGTTCGGCGTAATCTTCGGGCACGCGGCGGAACAGCGCGACGCCCCTGACGTCGTCGAGCTCGCGCGGTGCTTCGCCCGCGGCAAGGCGGTTCGCGACCTCGACGACGGCGCGCTCGGCATTGCCGTAGAGCAGCAGGTCGGCCTTGGCGTCGGCCAGCACCGAGCGGCGCACCTTGTCGGACCAGTAGTCGTAATGCGCGATCCGGCGCAGCGAGGCCTCGATGCCGCCGAGCACGATCGGCACGTCCTTGAACGCCTCGCGGCAGCGCTGGGCGTAGACGATGGTGCAGCGGTCCGGCCGCTTGCCGCCTTCGCCGCCGGCCGTATAGGCATCGTCGCTGCGGATGCGCCGGTCCGCGGTGTAGCGGTTCACCATGGAATCCATGTTGCCGCCGGTGACGCCGAAGAACACCTTCGGCCTGCCGAGCGCCTTGAACGGCTCGGCCGAATGCCAGTCCGGCTGCGCGATGATGCCGACCCGGAAACCCTGCGCCTCCAGCAGCCGGCCGATGATCGCCATGCCGAAGCTCGGATGGTCGACATAGGCATCGCCCGTCACCAGCACGATGTCGCAGGCATCCCAGCCGAGCGCATCCATCTCGGCGCGGCTCATGGGGAGAAACGGCGCCGGCTTGCGCGGGCGCGCCTGGGCCATCAGGGGCTTTTCGGCGGTGATGATCTGGGTGTCCATGGCGCACAGGCATAGGACTCCGGGCCCGCGAATACAACCGACGGACGCGTGAAAGATGAAGGTTCCGTAGTCGTTCGGGCGCGTTAACCGTTCGCAAGCGCCCGCCTCACCTGTGGCACGCCGGCCGGCTCGGTGCCATGTTCGCGGACCATCGGTGGCCCGGCAGCCGCGTCCTCCGCCCACCTGACCAGTGCCGTCCCCTGTGTGATGCCGTCCACATACCAGCGGGCTCTCGCGCGTCATCCTCTCTCCAGTTTCGAAGGAGAGATTCATGTTTCTGGTCGACGCGCTTTTGATCCTGGCGATGTTGTTTTTCCTGTTCCTGCCGATCACCGATCGCAGAACGGTGCGGATGAGGCTCTGCATGATCTGCGCATTGTTTACGGTGCTCTCGGTCTCCGTCAGCCGCACCCATGTCGCACCGGTGCTGCTCGCGAGCCTGTCCGGATCTCCCGGAGCGTTGCAATCGCCGCACATCCTCAGAAAGCCGTCTTCCGGCTTCTCATCGTGGTCCGCATCCGATATTCGGTTGCTGCATGGGCAGGGAAATATCTGAAGGCGGTCACGAAGCGGCCGGCGGCGCCGCGCCGTCGGCTGAGCGCTGGCTCGGCGCCATTGCGCTGATCGGTTTCATCCTGGTGGCGACCGCTCAGGCCTCCAATCAGATTCTGGCGCGCGGACTGGCGGGCTCTGTCCCTCCCTTCGCGTTGGCTTTCTTCCGCTGGAGCATCGTTGCGATCGGGCTCGCGCCGATTGCGCTTGCGGAGATTCGCACCGGCCGCGTGCCGCTTGGCCAAAATGTCTGGCCGATCCTCGCGGCCGGCTTCATGGGCATGTTCGTCTGCGGTGGTCCCGTCTATGCCGCGGGCGTGTCGACGACGGCGATCCACATTGCGCTGATCATGGCGCTATCGCCGATCACGGTGCTGATGATCTCTGCGGTGCTCGGCATCGAGCGTGTCGGCCCGCTGCAATGGCTCGGCACGGCACTGGCGCTGTCAGGCGCGCTGCTCATCATCTCCGGCGGCCATCCAGCGACGTTGTTTGCGCTGGAGACGGCATCGGGCGACGGCCTCGTCGTGATCGCGATGCTCGGCTGGTCGGGCTACACCCTATTGCAGTCGCGCGCCGCGCCAAAGGCCTCCCTGCTTGCGCGCATCAGCCTGTTCTCGGCCGCCGGCGCGTTGTTCTCGCTGCCGCTCGCGGCCTGGGAGATGTGGGCCATGCCCGCCCAGGTTTTCAGCACCAAGGCGCTCGCGGCCTATCTCTTCGCGGGGATCGTTCCGGGCCTGCTCGCCTATGCCGGCTTTGCCTGGCTCGGCGGCAAATTCGGATCGGTGCGGACCTCGCTTGTCCTGTATCTCGGACCGGTCGCCAGTGCGCTGTTGTCGTTTGCGATCCTCGGAGAGCCGCCGAAGTTGATCCATCTCCTGGGCGGTCTGCTGATCCTGGGCGGCGTTTGGGCCAGCCTGCGCCGATAGTTCCATCTCGACGTGTTGTGGTTCACGCGCAGGAACTATCCGCCGCGGCGAACATTGAGGGGAGGGTTTGCAGCGAGCCCGGCCCGCGCGCGCTCGTGTCCAGGATCCGGATGACCTCGATATTCGCCTCGGGCGATGGGGGAGCTGTGAGTACAGTCATAGAGAATTTGCTGTCGCGGAAGCAGAAGCTTGTGGAACAGCTCGAGAAGGCATCGTCGGTCGAGGACCGCGATAAAATTGAGCAGCAGCTCGAGCAGATCAACACCGCGCTGGATTTTCTGGACAGGCCGGGATCGAGAGACGCGCGGTAAGGCATGAACCGGAAAAGCGTGAAGCGGCTTTCCGTAAAGATCATGCTCAAAGAATAGCCTGAATAGTTCAGTCCACCTTCAGCGCCTTGGCGTAGACCAGGCCCGAATTGGTGATGTGCGTCGTCATCGCCGCCTCGAACGCCGCGTGCTGGCCGTGCGCGAACAGATCGAGCAGCTTGCGATGCTCCTCGAAGGAGGATCGGGTGCGCACGTCGATCGGCGAGGTCAGATTGGTGCGGAGCGCTGCGACGCGGCCCGAGACGAGCTGGTAGGATTCGGCAAGGTAGCGGTTGCCGCAATGCGCGAACAGGCCCTCGTGAAAGGTGGCGTCGGCGCGGCCATAGGCGATGTTGTCGCGTGCCTCGACCGCCGGCTCCATCGCCGAGATCGCCTCGCTCATCGTCGCGATCGCACCGTCACGGTCGTGGCGAAAGGCGAGCTCGGCAGCCTTGGGTTCGAGCGCGATGCGGAACGTGCAGAGCGCGGTGATGTCCTCGGCGCTCGGCGTGAACACGAAGCTGCCGACCTGCGGCCGGATCACCACGAGCCCCTGCGCCTGCAACTGGCCCATCGCTTCGCGCACCGGCGTGCGGCTGACGCCGAAGGAATTTGCCACCATCTCCTCGGAGATGGCGGCACCGAGCGCAAACTCGCCGTCGATGATCGCCTGCCGCAGCCGCAGCATCACCCGCTGCGACAGCGATTTCGGCGCATCGAGCTTCAGCGAGCGCATGGATGCCCTCAGATGACCTTGCCGGGGTTGAGCAACTGATCGGGATCGAGCGCGGCCTTCAAAGTCCGCATCAAGGCGATCTCGGGCTCGCTGCGGGCGTGTCCGAGCCACTTCTTCTTCAGCGTGCCGATGCCGTGCTCGGCGGAGACGCTGCCGCCCATGTCGCGGACGAGACCATAGATGATCGTATCCATCTCCTCCTTGGGCTGCTGTTCGACGGGAAGGCCCGTCACCCAGGAGACGAGGTGCAGATTGCCGTCGCCGATATGGCCGTAATAGACGCTCTCGCAGCCCTTGATGCCGGAGGCGAGCGCCGCCTTGCAGCGCGTGGCGAACTCGTCCATCCGCGCCACCGCGAGACCGATGTCGTAGGAGATATGGGGACCCAGCACCTGGCCGAATTCGGCGCAGATGTCGCGAACGCGCCAGAACGCCTGCGTCTGCGCCAGCGATTGCGCCACGGCGGCATCCGCGAGCAGCCCGCGTTCCATCAGTTCTTCGAGCCAGGCTTGGAAACGCGGCGCATCGACGCTCTCGTCGGTGCCCTGCGCCTCGACCAGCACATAGAGACCTTGGCCGGCGGCGACCGGGGGCTTCACGCCGGCACGCGTCGTGATCACGTCCCAATAGTCCGGCCACATCACCTCGAACGCCGACAGCAGCGGGCCGAGCCCGCTGCGTGCGGCATCGAGCAGCGCGATCACCGCGGCGTAGTCCTTCAATGCGCAGAGGGCGGCCATGGTCGAGCGCGGCTTCGGAAACAGCCGCAGCACCACGCGGGTGATGATCCCAAGCGTGCCTTCCGAGCCGATGAAGAGATGCTTCAGATCGTAGCCGGCGTTGTTCTTCATCAGCTTGTTGAGGCTGGTGATAATGGTGCCGTCCGGCAGCACGACTTCGAGACCGAGCACCAGCTCGCGCGTCATGCCATAGCGGATGACGCGGTTGCCGCCGGCATTGGTCGAGAGATTGCCGCCGATCGCGCAGGACCCGCGCGAGCCGAGATCGAGCGGAAAGAAGAAGCCGGCTTCATCTGCGGCTTTCTGGATCGTCTCCAGCGGCGTGCCTGCTTTCACCGTCATCGTCATCGAGGCGCGATCGATCTCCTCGATGCCGGTCATGCGCTCCAGCGAGATCGCGACCCAGCCGGCTTCGGGCGCGGCGCCGCGGCAGAGCCCGGTCAAGCCGCCCTGCGGCACGAAGGGCAGGCGCGCCTGCCGGCAGGTCAGAATCGCATCGGCCACGCCCCGCGCATCGATCGGCCGGATCACCGCGAGCGGCGTCTGCGGCAGGCTCGCACTCCAGTCGTTGCAATTGCGCGCGGGCACGTCGCTGCCGGTCAGCACGGCTGCGGCACCGAGCTTGTCACGCAAGGCGGCGAGCAATGGCTCGGGATGTCCGACGGGGGTCACCATGTTCATGCGAGACCTCCTCCAATTTTGGCTGCGCCTCATGCGCGCGGCGACGGCGGAAAGGATTTGCGTCCATGTTGTATGTAAGGTACAAGATTAAAAGTAAAGCAAAAACAAGGCTCGGTAAGCCCTCTTGGATCGCTGGCGATCGGGGGCTTTATTCCGGAGCTGCAACACAATGGGTGGTGCTATGACGGAGGCAATTCGCGGGTTCTGGGTGGCGTCGGCGACGCCGCTGGCGACGGACGGCAGCGTGGATTCCGCCAAGCTTGCCGCTCATGCCAAAAAGCTCTTCAGCAAGAGCGTGGACGGCGTCGTGCTGTTCGGCACCACCGGCGAGGGCACCTCGTTCAACGTCACTGAGCGCGTCGCGACTGTCGAGGCCGTGCTCAAGGCCGGCGTCCCGGCGGAGCGCATCGGCATCGGCGGCGGCTTCCCCGCCATCAGCGACAGCATCGCACTGACGCGCGTCGTGCTCGGCCTTGGTCTGCGCCACGTGCTGTATCTGCCGCCGTACTTCGACCGCAGCGCGACGCCTGAAGGCATCGAGGATGCGTTCGCGGCGATCTTCGATGGTGTCGCCGACGATCGCCTCCGCGCCTATCTCTATCATATCCCGCAGGTCTCGGGCGTCGCGATCCCGACGACGGTTGCCGCGAATTTGCGCAAGCGTTACGGCAAGGTGGTTGCGGGCCTGAAGGACTCCAGCGGCGACTTCAAGCAATTCCAGGCATTCCGCGCTGCTGCGCCGGAACTCGCCATCACCGTCGGCAACGAAACCGACATCGCGCGTGCGATCGCCGGTGGCGGCGCCGGCACCATCTGCGGCATGGCCAACATTACGCCGGAGCTGGTCAAGGCGATGATCGACGGCAAGGATGTCGAAGCCCGCATGCAGGCCGCGGTCGATATCGTGGTGAAGTCGCCGTCCTTCCTGACGACGCTGAAGGCCATTCTCGCCGCGCAGACCGGCGATGCCGGCTGGTTGCGTGTGCGGCCGCCGCTGCGGGCGTTGTCTGACGGCGCCGCGCTCAAGGCGAAGCTGGACGAACTGACCAGCCCCGCGATCGCCTGAACGCGAGTCTCATTCGCTGTGAACCTCCGCGGTGCGCGCCGACATGGCGCGGGCCGCGACCAGCGCGGCCGCGAAGCCGGCCGCCGCGCCCACGCCGAGCGCCCAGCGCGGGCCCAGATTGTCCGCCACCCATCCGACGATCGGTGCGCCGATCGGCGTGCCGCCGAGCGCGACGCCGAGGCGCAACGCCATCACGCGTCCTCGCATCCTTGGTTCGGTGGAGAGCTGCATCATGGCGTTGGAAGTATTGGTGACCGTCAGCGCCGCGACGCCGATCAGGACAAGGCTGCCGGCGAACAACCAGTAGCTGGGTGCAAGCGCGGCCAGCGTGCATCCTGCCCCGAAAGCCGCGGCTCCCAGCAACAGTGAGACGAACCGCGGCTGGGCGCGCCCTGCCGCCAGCAGCGCGCCCGAGATCGTGCCGACCGCCATCGTCGACGACAAAAGGCCAAAGCCGCGCGCATCGGTGTGGAAGACGCTGACGGCCATGGTCGAGATGAAGATCGGGAAATTCAGCCCGAACGTGCCGATCAGGAACAGCATGATCATGATCGCCCTGAGATCGCTGCGCGCCCACACGTAGCGAAAACCTTCCGTCATGCCGCCCGGTGCCCGCTGCGCCCGCGCATTCGGGCGGAGCTCCGAGCCGCGTAGCATGGCCAGCGAACAGAGCACGGCCATGAAGGATGCGGCGTTGAGCAGGAAGGCCCATCCGGTGCCGATCGAAGCGATGACGATCCCTGCGACCGCGGGCCCGACCATCCGTGCGGCGTTGAAGGATGTGGAGTTCAGCGCGATCGCATTGGAGAGCTCGCCGTCGCCGACGAGTTCGGCCACGAATGTCTGGCGCACCGGCGCATCGAAGGCCGCGGCACAACCGAACAGGAAGGCAAACACGTAAACATGCCAGAGCGCGACCTTCCCGGTGACCGTGAGAAGGCCGAGCACCAGCGCCAGTACACCCATGGTCGCCTGGGTCGCGACCAGAAGCCGCCGCTGGTTGAAATGATCAGCGGCAAAACCCGTCCACGGCATCAACAAAAGCTGGGGCCCGAACTGGAGCGCCATCACCACGCCGACCGCCGACGCATTGTGCCGCGTGAGCTCGGTCAGAACCAGCCAGTCCTGCGCAGCGCGCTGCATCCATGTCCCGGTGTTGGATACCAGGGCGCCCGCGGCCCAGACGCGGTAATTGTAGTTGCGCAGTGAGCGAAACGTGCCCGCCACCGGCGCGCTCACGAACCGGTGGGCCGGTTACCGCCGTGGAACCGGCCGAACCGCCGCGCGAGAAAGAGGCTCAGGAGCAACGCGCCAAGTCCGAGGGCTGCGACATCGCCCGCGTCCCGCAGAGTGAACTCTCCGACGCGCCAGACGAGGAGATAGCCGACGATCACGTTGAAGGCGCCCCAGAGGACATTGACCGTCGAAGAGGACAGACCTTCGCCCGGCGGTTTTGCGAACGGAGTCTGGAACGGTTCCCCGCGCTGCCCGCTGACGAGATGTGGAACGGCGTTCGCCAGAAAAGCGCCGCCCCAAAAATAGGAAACGAGATGAAGCCAGTTCATGCCTGCGCGCTCCGGGTTGCCAGTAGGTCGATAATCGCCTGTGTCGGGCCGCTCTCGCCGAGCCGCGGAAACACGTTTGCGATGCTGTAGTCGTGCGCCTCGGAACGCGGGTCGGTCATGGCATCGGTGGCAAGGGTGACGTTGAAGCCCGCCTCATAAGCCTGCCGCGCGGTTGATTCGACGCCGGTGCCGGTGGCGACGCCGGCGATGACGACCTGCGTGACACCGTGCTGCCGCAACTGGCTCTCGAGATCGGTGCTGGCAAATGCGCCCCATGTCCGTTTGGTCACGGTGAGATCGCTTGGCTGCTGATCGAGCTCGGGAATGAGGTCGGTCCATCCGTCGCGGAACGGGCCGCCAGGGCGCGGCCGCTCGGTGCGGCCCGGTGCGCCACCGGCGACATTGACGAGCACGACCGGCAGGCGATGCCGCCGAAACGCCGCGGCAAGCGCGCTGGCGCGCGACACGACGTCGCCTATCGGGTGAACGGAAGGGAGGTCGACGATGCCGCGCTGCAGGTCGACGATGATGAGCGCGGTGATCGGGTCGAGCAGCGTGAGAGCCATGATCTGTCCTTCCGGCAGCGAGACTGGGGCCGCGTCAGTCGTCGACGAGCCGCTTGAGCAAGGAGACGGCGGCGGCCAGCTCGTCCTGCTCCCGCGGTGAAAGCCGCGCTGAAATGGTGCGCGAGAGCCAATCCTGCCGGGCGGCGCGACCGACCCGGATCCAGTCGCGGCATGCTTTCGTCAGCGACAGAATGGTCTGGCGACCGTCCTCCGGGTCGGGGGCGCCACTGACAAGGCCCGCGGCCAGGAGGGCGGCGACCGCGGTGCTCATCGATTGCGGGCGCATCTTTTCCGATCGCGCCAGGCTCGACACCGTGGCCGGTCCATCCTTTTCCAGGCGGAGCAGGATCGACACCTGGGACGGCGTCAAATCCTCCGGGCCAGCCTGCTCGCGCAGCCGGCGCTTGAGCTTTCCGACCAGCGAACGGAGTTCTTCTGCGAGCGCGCCGGCGCGCGCGGAGGGGCGTTGGTCGGACGAATTGATCATGGTGGAAGGAATGACATATATGAAGATAAGCTGTAAAGATTAGCTGTGCAGTCAATCTGTACAAAAAGATGTGAGCGGACATTCCGGCCACGGCGATGTCGGTGGGGCGCGCTTGCGTGAGCGTCGAGGCCGCGCAGCAACGGTGCGACACGGCGTCGCGTCGACGGAGTGTCGCCAGCATCGACGATGGGCAGATGCGCTCATTTCGTGCGCGTTCCAATCGCGACGTGCCGGTTCCTGCCCACGTAAGCATCACGGCATCGAGCATCGCTGATTGCGCGATCGTCCCCGCTCTTAGAACGATTCAACACTAGAGCGATTCAAATCGCCGCCAGGTTCTCTTCATTCGCAGCGGCTGATAGATGCGCGAACTTCAATGCTGTGACTTGGAAGTGAATTGAAAGTGCGTGCTCCTGTGGACGGCCCTCTTGTCAGCGGTCGTCGAATTCGCGCCGGCAAGAGCCGCGCAAGCCTTCTCATCGGAGCGGCCGTGCTGCTCGCCGGATATCCCTTCGACACCGTGAAGGCGCAAACGGCGCTGCCGCCGGTGAATGTACATGCGCCGACGCAGCGGCCGAAGCAGGCACGAGCTTCGGAGCAGTCGCAGCGACGCACACAGGCGGCTGCGCGCCAGCGCAACCGGAGTGCCGTCCCACCCGCAGCGCCGACGCCGTCGGAACGTGCTGCGGCTGAGGCCGCCGCACAACAAGCCGCAAAGCTCGGCTATCGCGCGATGCCGAGCGCGACCACGCTGCGCTCGGGCGCATCGCCGCTCGACACCTCGCAATCCGTCAACGTCGTGCCCGCGCAAGTTCTCCAGGATCAGTTGCCGCGCAATATCGACGATGCGCTGGTCAACATCAGCGGTATCACCCAGACCAACACGCTCGCCGGCACCCAGGACGCCGTGATCCGCCGCGGCTTCGGCGACAATCGCGACGGTTCGATCATGCGCAACGGCATGCCGCTGGTACAGGGCCGCAGCCTGAACGCCGCAGTCGATAGCGTCGAAGTGTTGAAGGGGCCGGCCTCGCTGCTCTACGGCATCATGGACCCCGGCGGCATCGTCAATACGATCAGCAAGCGCCCGGAACTCTATCAGCACGGCTCGGTCACGCTGCTTGGCTCGACCTACGCCAATAATCGCAACGGCGCCGACGGCACACTCGACGTCACCGGTCCGATCGGTGATGGCGGCCTCGCCTATCGTTTCATCGGTTACGGCGTCAGCGAGGATTATTGGCGCAATTTCGGTCGGCACCGGGAAATGCTGGTGAACCCGTCGCTCGCCTGGTACGGCGAGACCACGACGGTCCAGCTCACCTATGAGCATCGCGAATTCATCTATCCGTTCGACCGCGGCACCGCCTTCGTCGACGGCGCGCCGCTGGCGATCCCAAAGGAGCGCCGGCTTGATGAACCCTTCAACAACATGTGGGGAACGTCGGACCTGGTGCAGGGCTCGGTCGAACAGAAGCTCGACGATAATTGGAAGGTCACGGCAGCGTACAGCTACAACACCGAGACCTACAGCGCCAACCAGCTCCGCATTACTAACGTCAACGCCAAAACTGGCGTCGAGACTCGCAGCAACGACGGCACCCAGAACTCGCTCAGCAATGCCAGCTACGGCACCTCCTATATGCAAGGTGACGTCTGGGTCGGCGGCTTCCGCAACGAGATCCTGTTCGGCGGCGAGGCGATGTATCGCACGATCGATCGCCGCGACCTGATCCGCCAGGCGACGCCGAGCTTCAATTTCTACAACCCGGTCTACGGCCTGGTCACGCCTGGCACGACCGTCTCGGCAACCGACAGCGAACAGACCGACAAGCTCGGTACCCGCGGCTTCTTCGCCCAGGACACCTTCCATTTGACCAACTGGCTGTCGGTGGTCGGCGGCGTGCGCTGGATGGAGTATGAGCAGCTCGCCGGAAAAGGCCGGCCAGTCTTCATCACCAACACCAATCTTGCGGGCGACAAGGTGCTGCCGCTTGGCGGCGTCATCGTCAAGCTGAGCGAGGAGCTCTCGTATTACGTGAGCTATACGCAGTCGCTGAAGCCAACCTCGACGATCGCGCTTTTCTCCGGAGCCCCCACCGGCTTCGTCGTCGACTCCACCATTGCGCCCGAAGAGGGAACCCAGTGGGAGACCGGCGTCAAATTCGACGTCAATAAGCGGTTGTCCGGCACTTTGGCGATCTACGACATCGAGAAGAAGAACGTGCTGGTCCGCGACGATCTTGGCAACAATGTCATCGCAATTCGGACGTCCGCGAAGGCGCGGTCGCGCGGCGTCGAACTGGATGTGACGGGCAAGCTGACCGACGATTGGAGCATGATTGGGAGCTATGGCTATACCGACGCGCGCCTGGAGGGCGATCCCGTCAACGGCAACGCAAAACTGCTGAACGCCGCGATGAACACGGCGTCGCTTTATCTGGTCTACGATTTCGGCGAGCGGTTGCCCGGACGTCTGCGACTCGGCGGCGGCGCACACTATGTCGGCGACCGACCGGGCGACTCGCTCAACTCGTTCTTCCTGCCGGCCTACACCGTTGCCGACGTCTTCGCGACCTACGATACAAAAATCGACAAGGTACCCGTCACCTATCAGTTCAACGTCAAGAACCTGTTCGACAAGGTCTACTATACGTCAACCACCGGCAGCGCCTTGGCCGTTGCGATGGGCGATGGCCGGCGCATTTCGCTGTCGGCCACGGTGAAGTTCTAGCGATGGGAATGCGGCGCAAAGCCATCGCGGTCCTGATCGCGCTTACGTCTGTCTACCTTGCGGCCACACGTGCGAGTCGCGCCGAAGAGATCACGCTCTATTCGACCAGGGAGGCTGCCCTGGTTGCGCCCGTTGTCGCGGCCTTCACGGAAGCGAGCGGCATCACGGTGAAAATCGTCTTCGTCGAGGACAGTCTCGTCAAGCGGCTGGCATCGGAAGGTGATGCATCGCCCGCCGACGTCCTGCTGACGATCGGACTGGACAAGACCACCCAGCTTGCCTCGGGTGGTTGGACACAAGCTTTCGCGTCGCCACGTCTTGAACAGGCCGTTCCGGCCAATCTTCGCGGGGACAGCTCGCAATGGATCGCGCTTGCGATCCGCCCGCGCGTCGTGATGGCGCGCAGCGACAGCCTCATCACGGCGATCGACTATGAAGACCTCGCGGATTCGCAATGGCGCGGCAAGCTCTGCATGCGCTCACCGCTGCATCAGAACAATGTCGCGCTTGTTGCCGCCTATCTCGCTCATCATGGTGAAGCGGCGACCGAGGCCTGGCTCGCCGGCCTGAAGGCCAATCTCGTCCACAAGCCCGATGGCAAGGACAACGACGTGATCCGCGAGATCGCGCAAGGAACGTGCGAGATCGGTATCGGCAACACCGTGGCATTGGCGCAATTGCGTGACGGACGGGAAGGGGCCGATTGGCGCGCCTGGGCGATGGCGGTCAGGGTGGTTCCGACCGCTTTCAAGGGTGGCGGCACGCATGTGAATCTCACCGGTGCAGCCATCGCGAAACATGCGCCGCACGTCGCCGGCGCGCAGAAATTCCTGGAATTCCTGGCCACGCCGCCGGCGCAGCGAATGTTTGCGGCCGCCGAGCTTGAATATCCGGTGCTGGCCAACGCGGAGCGCGCGCCGATCGTTGCCGAAATGGGCACGTTCACGGCCGATGCGCTATCGATCGACGAGATCGGCCGGACTCAGCAAGCCGCCATCGCGCTCATCAGGAAGGCGGGCTTCGATGGGTAGGCTTGGCTCCACAATCAAGGCGTCGCTGCTTCAGGTCCATTCCATTGCCGGCCTCGTGCTCGCGCTGCTGTTGTCCCTGATCGCGCTGACCGGCGTGATCATGAGCTTCGAGGACGAGATCGTCGACCATCTGAATGCCGGCATCATGCAGGTTGCGCCACGGACAACGCCGGCGCTGCTGCCTGACGCGCTGTTGGCGCGGTTGAAGGCGGTGTCGGATACCGGCAAGGTTACGGGGATCATGCTGTCGAGCGATCCGTCGGCGGCCGTGCATGTCCGCTTCGCTCGTGACGAGCAGGGCGCGCGGCCGTCCTCGCTCTATGTCGACCCCTATGACGGCAGCGTGCTTGGCGTTCCGCGCGGCGAGGAGTTCTTCGCAACGGTGCGCAGGCTGCATCGCTGGCTGCTCATTCCCGGCGACGCCAAGGGCTGGGGGCGCCAGATCACCGGTGTTGCCGCGCTGGGCCTGATCGTGATGCTGATCTCGGGCCTCGTGCTGCGCTGGCCGCGCCGGGCAAGCAGCGTGAAGACGTGGCTGAAGCCGAATCTCGGGCTCAGGGGTCGCGGCCTGCATCGCTCGTTGCACGCCGTCATCGGCACCTGGGTCCTGCCAGTCTATCTCGTGATGACCTTGACCGGGCTCTGGTACTCGTTCGATTGGTACAAGGACGGCGTGGTCTGGCTGCTGTCGCGTCCACACGTGGCGTTAGCGAAGATGCAGCCGAAGCAATCGCGTCCAGCCGGCCGTTCCGAACCGGCGGAGCCGGTCGGATTCGATCGCGCATGGTCGACCCTCCAGCAAGAGGAGAGCGGCGGTTTCGCCAGGGCTCAGCTGACGCTGCAGGCTGGCCCGGGCACGGTGATGCGGATCCGGTCATGGCCAAAGGACTCGACGCTCGAGTCCATGCGCGATGAATTCCGCATCGATGCCGTCACCGGCCAGGTCGTCTCGGCGGAGCGCTATGCCGACAAGACGCTTGGCGAGAAGGCGATTGCGGGCGTGCTCGATATTCACCGCGGCGCCGTGCTGGGCTGGCCCGGCAAGCTTGCGTTCATGATCGCCGCGGCGCTGATGCCGCTGTTCGCGATCACCGGCGTGCTGTTGTCCCTGTCGCGCCGCAAATTGCGGCCGTCACGCCAGCGCGCAGTGCTCGGCGATAATGCCGCCGATCGCGCGGGCGAACGGCAGGTTGCAACCCTGGGCGACGCCAAGGGTGAGCTCGACGGCGTTGAGCTGCGGCAGGTCCGCTAGATCGCCCGCGTGCCGCAGCGATTTGCGCTCGCCGAGCCTGATCGGCAGCGCCGCATAGCCAAGGCCTGCCTTGACGGCGCCGACCAGCGCGGAGAGGCTGCGTGCTTCGCAGGCGATGGTCCATTCGCGTTCGACCAGACGCAGGCTGCGCAGTGCTTCACCGCGATAGGCGCAGCCGTCGGCAAAAGCCACCAGCGGAACGGCATCACCGGGTCGGCTCGATGCGGCGGCCTTACCGAACCATGCCATCGGCTCGAACGCGATCGCCGCGTCAGCTTCATTCGAGGGCGCACGCTTGTAGAAGGCGAGATCGAGCCGGCCGTGACCGACGTCCGCCGCAAGCCGTGCCGACAAATCGGTGCGCACCGTGAGCTGCGCCTTGGGGAAGCGTGAACGGATTTCGCCGAATGCCGCGGCGAAATCGCGCTCGAGAAAATCGGCGGGCATGCCGAGCCTGATTCGCTCATCTGACGCCGGCCGGCGCATCGCCGCGACCGCGTGCTCATTGAGCGCGATCATCTCCCGCGCATGTGCGATCAGCTCCGCGCCCTTTTCCGTCGGGCCGAGCACCCGGCCGCGTGCCCGCTCCAGCAGGGGATGGCCGACCAAAGCTTCGAGCCGGGCGACCTGAAGGCTGATCGCGGATTGCGACCGCCCCAATTGCTCCGCCGCGCGCGAAAAGCTGTTCAACTCGACGATGGCGAGCAGCGCGCGCAGCGTATCGATATCGAGGGTCGTCGGCATGGCGAGGCTCCGGACAGTGCCGCCGAATACAGCTGCGGCGAGGCGGGCAGTCAGAATGAGATTTATCAATCAAGCCATTGCAGAAATCAATTTCTCCCGTGCGAAGGCTGCGCGCTATCAGGCATGCAG
This sequence comes from Bradyrhizobium sp. CCGUVB4N, assembly GCF_024199945.1. Classification (GTDB taxonomy): domain Bacteria; phylum Pseudomonadota; class Alphaproteobacteria; order Rhizobiales; family Xanthobacteraceae; genus Bradyrhizobium. Next base: position 923,565 of record NZ_JANADP010000001.1, read on the forward strand.
CGCCAGCCGCAACAGAAGGCGCGGGAGAAACACATGCAACGCCGCAATGTTCTGAGAGGTCTGGGTCTGACCGCCACTGCCGTCATGGCCACCACGCCAGCTCTCGCGCAGGGCGTGGGCAACGCTGCGAGCGCGCCACCATCGCCCGCGCCGACCTCCTGGAAGTCTCCGCAACTGGCGACCGGCAACCGGCTCGGCCACTGCCGCGTCGGCAACGGCCCGACGATCTGCGTGGTGCTGCACGAATGGCTTGGCGATCACGTCAACTGGGAGCCGGTGCTGCCCTATCTCGATCCCGCGCTCTACACGATCGTGTTCATGGATCTGCGCGGGTACGGCTGGTCGCGCGCTATGAGCGGCAGCTATACGCTGGATGAAGCCACAGCCGACGTGCTGCGCACCGCCGACGAGCTCGCCATCGGCCGATTCCATCTCGTCGGCCATTCGATGTCCGGCCTGGTGGCGCAGAAGATCGCGCTTGGGGCTGGAAGCCGGCTTCAGAGCGTGACGCTGTTCTCACCGGTGCCGCCCACCGGCTTCCGCGCCGACGAGGCCGCGATGAAGGCGCTCAATGCCGTCATCGACGAGGACGAGGCGGCCGGGCGAGCGATCACGGCGCGCACGTCAAGCCGCTACGGCGCTGGCTGGCTGCGCCGCAAGCTCGCCATCGCGCGCGAGGCCTCGACGGTCGAGGCCAAGCGCGGCTATCTCACCATGTTCACGTCCTCAGCCATCACCGGCGAGACCCACGGGCTGGCTGCGCCCCTGCATGTCGTGACCGGTGCGCTGGACATTCCGTTCTATCGCGGCGAGCCGCTGCGGAATGCCTTTGCGCTGGCCTATCCCCGCGTGACGTTCGAGATCATCGACGACGCCGGCCATTACTCCATGCTGGAAACCCCGGTGCGGGTCGCCAGTCTCATCGAGAAGCAGCTGGCCGGATGAGGCCGCCATGCGGCGGAGTGACTAGCCAAGTCCGCCGCAATCGTTCAAAAGCCCATGGCCTGTCCACCAGGGTTCACGCCATGAAGCTTTCGACCGTCACACCCGCCGATATCCGCCGCGCGCTGCTGTTGCGCGAGGAGATCGCGCTGCTCGATCTCAGGTACGAGGCCGCCTTCGCCACCGGCCATCCGCTGTTCGCGGCCAACATGGCCGTGGACCGGATCGCAGTCGAGGCTGCGGTGAGGCTGCCGCGCAAGGATGCGCCGATCGTGCTCTTCGATGATGGCGAGGGGCTCGTCGCATCCGGCGCCGAACGCCTTGCTGCACTTGGCTACAGCAATGTCCGTGCGCTCGATGGCGGGCTGAAAGCCTGGCGCGCGGCTGGCTATGAGGTATTCGAGGACGTCAATTCCTACTCAAAGGCCTTTGGCGAGCTGGTCGAGTCGCGCCGCCACACGCCGTCGTTCAGCGCCGACGAGGTGGCAAAGCTGATCGCCGAGAAGGCCAACATCGCCATCCTCGATGTTCGTCGCTTCGACGAATATGCGACCATGAACATTCCTGGCTCGGTCAGCGTGCCCGGTGCGGAACTGGTGCTGCGGGCCGGCCAGGCGGCGCCGGATCCCGACACCACCATCATCGTCAATTGCGCCGGGCGCACCCGCTCGATCATCGGCACCCAGTCGCTGATCAACGCCGGCGTGCCCAACAAGGTGCATGCGCTGCGCAACGGCACGATCGGCTGGACGCTGGCGCGGCACACGCTGGCTCATGGTGCTGACCGGCGCGGCGCGATCGGGTCGTTCGAGGGCGGCCCGGCCAATGCCCGCGACGTGGCCTATCGCGCCGGCGTCCGCCATATCGGCGCGAACGAGATGTCGGCGATGGTCGCCGAGACCAGTCGCACGCTCTATCGCTTCGACGTACGCGATGTGGAGGAATATGCGGCCGGCCACCTCCCGGGCTTCCGGCACTATCCGGGCGGCCAGCTCGTGCAGGAGACCGACATGGCCGCGCCGGTGCGCGGCGCACGCATCGTCCTGACCGACGACAAGGGCGTGCGCGCCGACATGACGGCATCCTGGCTCGCTCAGATGGGCTGGGAGGTCTATGTGCTCGAGGGCGGCTATGCCGGCACTCTCGAGGTCAGCCCGCCGCTGGTGCTGCCCAAGCCCGACCCGGCGCATCGCTACCGCCGCCCCTATGAGGGAACCGACATCGCCGAGCGCGCGATGCAGGCCTATCTCGACTGGGAGTACGGCCTCGTCGATCAGCTGCGCCGGGACGGCACGCACGGGTTCTATGTGATCTGAAGCGGTCGGGTTGATCCACCGAAGTTGCGGGCAAAAACACGTCGCATCGACGATACCGCCATCCGCGGCCAGCAAGTCGCGAAGCGGCTGGGCGCATAAGGCGGATGTTCCGGCGGTTCGGTATGCTTTTAGTGCGTCACCTGGACGGAGCGAAGCGAAATCCCATATCCAAACCCTATTGTGCTGTGCGTCGCCGGCGGTCTATGTGCTGCGGCAAAGCCGCCATTCATGGAGATATTATGCCAGCCCCAGGCCAAAGCCCTGAGCGGAGCGCGAAGGCGCTGCTGCTTGAAGGTGTCAACGACAGCGCCGTTGATCTGTTCAAGAGCGCGGGTTTCACCAATGTCGAGCGTCTGACCAAGGCGCTGGACGGTGAGGCGCTGCGGCAGGCGCTCAAGGGCGTGTCGCTGCTCGGCATCCGCTCCCGTACCCAGATCACCGACGAGGTGCTGGAAGCCGCCGACGGGCTGCTCGCGGTCGGCTGCTTCAGCGTCGGCACCAATCAGGTCGATCTCCTGGCGGCGCGCAAGCGAGGCATTCCCGTGTTCAACGCGCCGTTCTCCAACACGCGCAGCGTCGCCGAGCTCGTGATCGGCGAGATCGTGATGCTGCTGCGGCAGATCTTTCCGCGCTCGGTGTCGGCCCATGACGGCGGCTGGGACAAATCCGCGGCCGGCAGCCGCGAGGTGCGCGGCCGTACGCTCGGCATCATCGGCTACGGCAATATCGGCTCGCAGCTCTCGACGCTTGCGGAAGCCATGGGCATGCGGGTGATCTACTACGATCGCACCGACAAGCTCCGCCATGGCAATACCGAGCCGGTCGAGAAGCTCGAAGAGCTGCTCGCACAGAGCGACGTGGTCAGCCTGCACGTGCCGGAGACGCCCGAGACATCAGGCATGATCGGCGAGAAGGAGCTGCGGGCGATGAAATCAGGCTCGTCCCTGATCAACAACAGCCGCGGCACCGTGGTCGATCTTGATGCGCTCGCCGGTGCTTTGCGTGACGGACACATTGCCGGTGCCGCTATCGACGTGTTTCCGGTCGAGCCGTCCTCGAATTCGGAGCGTTTCAAGAGCCCGGTACAAGGCCTCGGCAACGTGATCCTCACGCCGCATGTTGGCGGTTCGACCGAAGAGGCGCAGGAGCGCATCGGCGGCGAAGTGGCGCGCAAGCTGGTCGACTATTTCATCACGGGATCGACCATGGGCGCGGTGAACTTCCCGGAGGTGCAGCTGCATTTGCGTCCCTCCGGCGTGCGCTTCAGCCACGTCCATCGCAACGTGCCGGGCATGCTGCGCCGCCTGAACGAGGTGTTCCTCCAGCGCGACATCAACATCGCCGCACAATATCTGGAGACCGCGGGCGATCTCGGCTATGTCGTGCTGGACGCCGATCTCGGCGGCGAGGATTCAGGCGCGCTGCTGGCGCAGATCCGGGCGCTCGAAGGCACAATCGGCGCGCGGCTGGTGTTCGAGCACTAGCCCGACGTCACGTTCCGGTTGCATTCCGCGGCGTAAGCTCATTACACTGTCCGTATCATCTTCGGCGTGCTGCAAATCACGTCGAATTTGAGCTTCAGTCGCGTGAGTATCCGCCATGGAACGAGACGCCGTACTGATCGATCTCGCGCTTCAGGGTGGCGGTTCGCACGGGGCCTTCTCCTGGGGGGTGCTCGAGCGCCTGCTGGAGGAGAAGTGGCTCACCATCGCCGCAATCTCCGGAACCTCCGCGGGTGCGATGAATGCGGCGGTGCTGGCGGATGGCTGGACGGCCGGCGGCGCCGAGGGCGCGCGTGACGCTCTGGAGCAATATTGGCGTCGCGTCTCGAAGGCCGCGGCCTTCAGCCCGCTGCAGCGCTCGCCACTCGATCGGCTGATGGGGCGCTGGACGCTCGATACCTCGCCCTTCTACATCCTGACCGACCTGATGTCGCGGGTGCTGTCGCCCTACGATCTCAACCCGACCGGCTACAATCCGCTGCGCGCGGTGCTGGCCGAGAGCGTCGATTTCGAGCGGCTCGCGCGCTCGCCGATCCAGCTCTTCATCACCGCGACGCGCGTGCGTACCGGCCGCGGCCGGATCTTCCGCAACGCCGAGATCACGGCGGATGTGCTGCTGGCATCGGCCTGCCTGCCGACGATGTTTCGCGCGATCGAGATCGACGGCGAGCCCTATTGGGACGGCGGCTATGCCGGCAACCCGACCATCACGCCGCTGGTCCGCGAGAGCGACGCGCACGACACCATCCTCGTCCAGATCAATCCGACCGAGCGGATGGATGAGCCGCGAACCGCCGCAGAGATCCTCAACCGCCTCAACGAGATTTCCTTCAACTCACCGCTGATGAAGGAGCTGCGGATGATCGCGCTGCTGCGACAGGCGGCTGATCCCGGCAGCGGCGAGGGCGCGCGCTGGGCGAAGATGCGGACACACCGGATCAAGAGCGACATGCTGGCGAAGTTCGGCGCATCGTCAAAGCTCAATGCGGAATGGGAGTTCGTCTCGATGCTGCGTGCCGAGGGACGCGTCGCCGCGGAGGCGTTCCTCGCCAAACACGGCATGGATATCGGCCGGCAATCGACTGCCGATCTCGATGTCCTCCTGGCGGAGTGCTGAGGCATGGGGCTTCTTGGCCTCTTCGTCGGGCTCGGGCTGCTCGTCCTGTTTGCCTTTCGCGGCTGGAGCGTGCTGCTGCTCGCGCCGGTCGCTGCGCTCGTTGCCGCGCGGTTTGGCGGCGAGCCGCTGCTGGCGAACCTGACCCAGGTATTCATGGTGAACGCGGCGGGATTTCTGGCGCAGTTCTTCCCGATCTTCCTGCTCGGGGCCGTCTTTGGCAAACTGATGGACGATAGCGGCGCGGTCACGTCGGTCGCCGCCTTCATGGCCAAGCGTCTCGGCGAGCGCCGCGTGATTCTCGCGGTCGTGCTGGCAGGCGCACTCGTCACCTATGGCGGCGTCAGCCTGTTCGTTGCCTTCTTCGTTATCGCCCCGATGGCGCGGTCGCTGTTCCGCGCAGCTGGCATTCCGCGCCGGTTGATTCCCGCCGCGATCGTGCTGGGGACGTCGACCTTCACGATGTCGGCCCTGCCGGGCACGCCGTCGATCCAGAATGCGATCCCGATGCCGTTCTTCGGTACGACGCCCTTTGCGGCGCCGGGCCTGGGTATCGTCGCCTCTCTCATCATGCTCGGCACGGGATTGTGGTGGCTGCATCGCGCCGAGGCCAAGGCCCGGCGTGCCGGGGAGGGCTATGGCGATGACGTCGAGGATGCGACAGAGCGCGCGGCATCCGACGAACTCGTGCGTGAACGCGCAACGACGGCGCGCGAGTTCGATCCGGCGGAGTTGCAGCATGGCCGTCGTAGCGATCAGCCGTCACCGGTTCTGAGTGCCGTCCTGCCATTGGTCGTCGTCGTGGCGGTCAATCTCCTGATGTCGCTGGTGGTGTTGCCGCGGCTCGACGTCGCCTATCTGGCCGAGGAGCGCTTCGGCAACACGTCGCTGGCCGCCGTCGCGGGCGTGTGGTCGGTCGCGGTCGCCTTGACCGCGGCGATCGTCACGACCATCGCGTTGAACTGGGCACGGCTGCCGGAATTGCGGCAGACCATGGATGCCGGCGCCAATGCGTCGGTGCTGCCGGCGTTTAGCGTCGCGAGCCTGGTCGGATTTGGCGCGGTCGTCGCCGCGCTGCCGGCGTTCGCGCTGGTTCGCGAATGGGTGCTCGCGATCGAAGGCGGTCCGCTGGTCTCGCTCGCGGTCGCGACCAACATCCTGGCGGCGCTGACCGGCTCGGCGTCGGGCGGCCTGACCATTGCGCTGGACGCACTCGGCCAGACCTATGTCGAGCTCGCCGCGCGCACGGGCATCGATCTTGCGCTGATGCATCGTGTCGCGGTGATCGGCTCGGGAACGCTGGACATTCTGCCGCATAACGGCGCGGTGGTCAGCCTGCTCGCCATCTGCGGCCTGACCCATCGTGACAGCTATCTGGACATCGTGATGGTCGGCATAGTGACGTCGCTGCTGGCGCTGGTGGCCGTGATCGCCTTGGGCAGCGTGTTGGGATCGTTCTGATCTGGACACAAAAGTCAATGAATTGACGCGCCCGTGAAGGTCGCTTTCAATGCGTCCCTCTGTCGGAACGAACAAAAGCAAGGGTAGGAAACGATGGCGCGAATGGATGCGAGACTGTGTGCATTGCTCGCAGGCGCGGTAGTCACGTTCGGCGCGACCGCCGCATTGGCGGCGACGTTGCCGGAGGATGCGGATACCGTCTGCAAAGGTCTCGCCGGCGGCACTGACGCCGTCAAGATCGACACCGCAACGTTGCAGGCCGCGTCTCAGCTCGCTGTCGCCGAGCGCGGGCCGACGCCGGCGGGACGCGTCACGCCGGCCAATCCCGCCTTCTGCAAGGTGCTCGGTCATATCGAGTCCGTGGATCCCAAGGCGCCGCCGGTCAAATTCCAGGTCAATCTGCCGGTCGAATGGAACGGGCGCTCGGTGCAATATGGCGGCGGCGGTTTCAACGGCGTGCTGATCACCGGCCTCGCTTTGCCGCCGGCCTATCCCTTCGACAAGCCGTCGCCACTCGCGCGCGGCTTCGTCACCTACGGCACCGATTCCGGTCATGAGTCCAAGCCCGGCGAGCCGCCGCAGTTGTTCGCGTTGAATGACGAAGCGTTCGAGAATTTTGCCCACCGCGCCTACAAGAAGGTGCGTGACGCCGCGGTCGCGCTGATGCAGCAGGCTTACGGCAAGAAGCCCGAAAAAATGTACTTCATGGGCTCGTCCGAAGGCGGCCGCGAAGCGCTCACGATGGCGCAGCGTTATCCCGACGATTTCGACGGGATCTTCGCGCGCGTGCCCGTCATCAACTGGGTCGGCCTGCAGCATGCGGGCACCCGCTCCGGTCTCGTCACCATGGGAGCGGGCTGGATCAATCCAGCGCAGGTCAAGCTCGTGGGCGATGCCGTGCGCGCGGCCTGCGACAGGGCGGACGGATCCGACGATGCGCTGGTGCAGGATCCTGTCGGCTGCAAGGCGGCGTTCAAGGTCGAGACATTGCGTTGCGCCGACGGCAAGAGCGGCGATCAGTGCCTCACCGACGCCCAGATCAAGGCGATCGACACGCTGCATGCCACCTACAAATTCCCGTTCCCGCTCGCTAATGGTCTCGACGACTATCCGGGCTGGGGCGTGTCGGGTGAGGATACGCCGGCGATCGGGCCGACCGGCGGCTGGATGGCGTGGTGGCTCGGCGCCGCGCCGCCGGCGCAGCCGCCAGCGCCCAACAACGGTATCGCCTGGATCTACGGTGCCGGCGGCATTCAATACGTGTTCGCGCGCGATCCCAAGCTCGACGTCACCACCTACAAGGTGGAGGACCACAAGGCGCGGCTGCTCGAGGTCTCGGGCCTGATGGATTCGACTGATCCCGATCTCAGCCGCTTCCGCGCCCGCGGCGGCCGGCTGATCATGCTCGAGCACATGGCGGACTACGCGCAGAGCCCCTATGCCGGCATCCGCTATTTCGAGAGCGTCGAGCGCAAGCTCGGCAAGGCGGAGACTGCCGAGTTCGCGCGGCTCTACACCGCGCCCGGCGTCGATCATGTCGGCTCCGGCGCGCCGGCCAATGTCGACATGCTGAGCGCGCTGGTCGACTGGGTCGAGAAGGGCACCGCGCCGGGCGATCTGGAGGTCGCCGAACAGAAGGTCGAGGCACCGTCATTCGCAGTGACGCGCGCGATGCCGCTGTGCCGCTGGCCGGGCTGGCCGCACTACAAATCCGGTCCTGTGACGGAGGCGGCGAGCTTCAGCTGCGCACCGTAGCCGCAATGTGAACAGGGCGGCGGTGGATTTACCCCGCCGCCATGGCCTGTGCGCCGCCGAGCAATTGCGCATTGAGCCGGCCGCCGGAGAACAGCATGTCGTCGAGCGCTTCGTCGATATCGGCTGACGTTACCGAGTTGCCGCCGTCGCGCGCGATGCTCGCTTGTGCCAGCCGTCGCATCAACTCCTTGATGAACGCGCAACTCGTGCCTTCGCTGCGTCTTGCCGCTTCCGCGACGACGGCGTCGTCGAGTGGCAGTCCCTTGCCGTAGAGCCGGACCAGCTTGGCGCGGCCGGTCCCGTCAGGGAGCGGCACTTCGATCGCTTGATCGATGCGGCCGGGGCGACCCGCGAGAGCGCTCTCAAGCTGCTGAGGCCGATTGGTGGTCAGCACGAACAGGATGTCAGCATCCTGCTTCAAGCCGTCCATCTCGTTGAGCAGCCGGTTGAGTAGCGGTTCCTCGCAGCCGCTCATGTTCTCGCGTTGACGTGCGATCAGATCGACGTCTTCGATCACCACCATGGCGGGCTGCAAGAGGCGGGCGAGATTCATATAGGCGCCGAGCAAGCCGATTTGCTCTGCCGTGATGATCAGCGTCGTATGCCCGGGTAGATGGGTCGCGAGATAGCGGATCGTGTGAGTCTTGCCCGTACCGGGTGGGCCGTAGAGCAAGATGCCTTTCCTGGTCGATTGCCCGAGGCGGCGCAGCATGTCCCGTGTGCCCACGAAGTTCAGGACGTTGCGCTCAAGTAGCCGCAATGTCTGTTCAGGCAAGATCACCTCATCGCGACCGACCGACGGAAGCCGGTGCACCGTGATCCCGCGCGAACGCCCGCGATAATCGGAATCGGCATCGAGAGAGAGAATCTTGCCGCGGTAGGTGCGCGCGGCCTGAACGGCGTCCTCCAGTGCGGTGAAGCACTGCTGGACAAGTGTCGAGCCCGCAGCCCCGGCCGGCGCCATGAATTCGATCCGCACGCCAGTCTCGCGGCCATATTCCCGATGAATGGCCAGAAGCACTGCATAGCGAAGGCCTGAGGTCGCGCAAAGCCAAAGACCATTGCCGAGGCATTTAGCCGGTGTCGGTTCGCCGATATCAACGTCGTTGTACTGAAGCGGTGCGATTGCGGTCGCGAAATTGTCGTTCTGCATCAATCGCGACATGGATAGCGTTTCGTAACCGCGGTCCTCGGCGATACCTAACAGGCGGACCGGTGACGCTAACAATCTGTCGAGAGCGGCCTGGACGTCTGCCCGCATGTGGCCGGGAAACTGGCGTACCGTCGTCACCAACTCTCTCAGCGGCACGTCAGCGAAGTGCCAATTCAAGACTCCAAACGTGTAATTGAACTCCTCCGAGGGCAGATCCTGCGACGCGCTTGCTGCAGCGAGCATGCAATCGGCGCAGAGCCACGCTGTGCGATTGACTAATTGCGCTTCCGATTGCGCTTTAGGCTGGCCGCAAAGCTCGCAGCAAGGCTTCACCGTTTCGCTTGTGATATCGAGCTGGTGGCCGGCGGACGCGACGCGCCGCCGTGCGGATTCCAGCAGGGCGCCAGCGACGGATGACGGATAGGGACCACAGGCTGCCGCGCCATGCCTCTCGATGTCGGCAAAAACGGAGTCGGCTTCACTCTCTGACTTGCCGAAGACGCGACGCAACAGATCAACGATGAATGCACGCGGAGTATCTTCGTCGCCGTGCAGGACAAGCTGGGCCGGCAGGTCGGCGACCTGAGTATCGCTCATGGAATATCCCTTTACGCAACCTATAGTCGATATGAACAAATAGGGAACATAAAAAGGCGCGGCCGTCAAGCGTGACGGCCGCGACAATTCGGTGGTTCGTTCTCTGAGGCGTTAGTGCGCGCCGCCGCCACCGGCGGCCTTCACCCGGCGCGTCAGCAGCACCGCGATCGCGGCGAGCACCAGCACCACGCCGATCACCGCAAAGGTGTCGGAGAAGCCCATCACCAGCGCCTGGCGCTTCACCGTCTTGCCGAGCGCGATGATAGCCTGCTCGCGCGCGGCGTTGGGGTCAGGCACGCCATGGGCGATGAAGTAGTCTGTCATCTGCGCGATGCGGCTGCGGACTTCCTCGCGGCCGAGCGTCACGGAGTGGCCGATGATGTTGGAATGAAACTGCTCGCGCTTGGTGACGATGGTCGCGAGCACCGCGGTGCCGATGGCGCCGCCGAGGTTGCGCATCATGTTGGAGATGCCGGAGGCGGCGGGCGCGTCCTGCGGCGCGACACTGCCGAGGCTGATCGCGGACAGCGGCGCCAAAGTGAGGGCCTGACCCACGGCGCGGACGACGTTGGGGATGAAGAACTGATCGCCAGAGTAATCGAGCGACATCATGATGTTCATGAACGAGCTCGCGGCGAACAGCAGCAGGCCGATCGTCGCGATGTAACGGGTGTCGAACCGCTGCATCAGCTTCGGCACCAGCGGGATCAGCAGCAGCTGCGGCAGGCCGGTCCAGGCCAGCACGTTGCCGATCTGCTCGGCATTGTAGCCCTGTACCTGCCCGAGATAGGCCGGCAGCAGGTAGACCGAGCCGAACAGGGCAAAACCGAGGAACACCGCGGCGATCGTGCCGACGCCGAAATTCCACTGCGTCAGCAGGCGCAGGCGCAGCAGCGGCTTCTCGACCACGAGCTCATTATAGATGAACAGCGACAGGCTGACCGCGGCGATGATCGCAAGCCGCACGATGAAGGGCGAGCCGAACCAGTCGTCCTTGTTGCCTTCCTCGAGCACGGCCTGGAGGGAGGCGAGGCCAACCGCCATGGTCGCGATGCCGAACCAGTCGCCCTCGCGCAGCAGGGCGAGATTCATCGGCTGGCGCTCCAGGGTCGCGAACAGGATCGCCACCATGACCGCGGTGGGCAGCACGTTGACGAAGAAGATGGTCTGCCAGCCGTAGTTCTCGGTGAGATAGCCGCCGATGGTCGGGCCGATCGCGGGTGCGAAGGTCACCGCGAGCGAGAACATCGCGAGCCCGATCGGCTGCTGGCCCTTCGGCAGCTTGGTGAAGACCAGCGTGAAGGCCATGGGAATCAGCACGCCACCGAAGAAGCCCTGGAAGCCGCGCATCGCGATCATCGACGGCAGATCGTGGGTGAAGGCGCAGGCAACCGAGAACGCTGCAAACAGCGTCGCGAAGCTCAGCATGATGTTCCGGAACGAGAACACCCGCGACAGATAGTCGGTCAGCGGGATCACGATGATCTCGCCGATCAGATACGACGTCGAGATCCAGGATCCGTTGTCGACGCCGGTGCCGATGCCGCCCTCGATGTTGAGCAGCGAGGCGTTGGTGATCTGGATGTTCAGGATCGCCATGAAGGCGCCGATCATCGCCGCGAAGACGGCGATCCAGACCGTGGCGCTCGCGCGGTTGGGATCGGCTGCGACGCGCTCAGGCGTCGCGGTCGATGTTGCGGGCGTCGAGATTGAGAGGCTGTTTGACATGGCACGACCCTCCGGAAACAAGCTTCGCTCTGGATGTTGCTTGGGGCGTCGTTGCCGCTTGCGCGGGCGGCGCTGAACGGGTTGCGATCGTCGGGATCACGGACATGCCGGGCCGCAGCTCGATCGCAGGCTGCGTTTCGGCATCCAGCGCGATCTTCACGGGGATGCGCTGCACGATCTTGGTGAAATTGCCGGTGGCGTTGTCGGGCGGCAGCAGGGCGAACTCCTGGCCGCTGGCCGGCGCAATGGAGTCGACGTGGCCGTGCACCACCTGGCCGGGGAACGTGTCGACCTCGATCTCGACCTCTTGTCCGGCGCGGACATGGGTGAGCTGGGTCTCCTTGAAATTGGCCACGACGTAGGCGCCTTCGGCGGGCACGATCGACATCAGCTGCGTGCCGGCCTGCACGAACTGGCCGACGCGGAGCGTGCGGTTGCCGATGACGCCGTCGATCGGCGAGACGATGGTGGTGTAGCCGAGATTGAGCTCGGCCTGATGCTGAAGCGCGGCGGCACGGGCGGCGGCTGCGTTGGCTTGCGCGATCTCGGCCTTCAGCAGCTCGACCTGCTTGAGGGCGGAGGCGAGATTGGCGGTGTCGCGCTGGATCGCGGCGTCGGCGCCGGCGTTGCGCGACTGCGCTTGCTGCGCGTTCTGCACGCTGCCATAGCCCGTCGCGGCGAGATCGGTGTAGCGCTTGTTCTCCTGCTGCGCGAAGGTTTTTGCGGCAGTGTCGACATCGATGGTCGCCCTGGCTGCGGCGATCACCGCATCCTGCACATCGAGCTGCGCCTGCTTGCTCGTGATTGTCGCATTCGCGGCGGCGACATCGGCCTTGGCCTGGTCGAGCGCGACGCGGAAGTCGCGATCGTCGATCCGGGCCAGCACCTGGCCGGCTTTCACATGCTCGTTATCGCCGACCAGAACGCGGTCGAGATAGCCGCTGACCTTCGGCGCAATCGTGGTGTTGTCGGCCTTCACATAGGCGTCGTCGGTGGAGACCAGGAACCGGCCGACGGTCCAGTAATCGTAGCCGTACCAGCTGGCGCCAGCCAGCGCCGCAGCTGCGACACCCCCGAGCAATAGCTTGCGAAGGTTCAGCTTTTGGCTTCGCGCCGGTTGCGACTGGGCAGGCAGGACGCCCTCCAGTCCGGGGGGCGGGACCACGGTGGCTTCAGTCTTGGACGGGTTGGTGTGGACGGTCATAGCCGCCTCCCTGAATTAGGAAACTTGACGATTTCCAAAATAGGACTAGCTTTGGGATAGTCAATGGAATGACAGGCATCATCTAAAAACATGGCTCAGGCAAAACCGTCATCAGAGAGCCGCCCGCGCGGGCGGCCGCCGGTGCGCAGCGACGAGGAGACGAAGCGGATCGTCATCGAGGCCGCGCGGCATGCCTTCGCCGTCGATGGCTACGCTGCCACCAGCACCGAAGAGCTGGCGCGCGGCGCCGGCATCTCCACCAAGACACTCTATCGGCTGTTTCCGGGCAAGGCGGCGCTGTTCGAAGCGATGTGCGCGGATCGGCTCGAGCGGTTGCTCTCCGACGTCAATCTCCAGGCCAACAATCAGGCCGACATCGAAACGAGTCTGGCTGCCGTGCTCGTCGCCTGTGCCGATCTCGCGCTCGATCCGGAGGTCGTGGCGCTGCAGCGCATGGTGTTGCAGCAATCGGCCACGTTCCCCGACCTTGCCGCGAATTTCTACAGGGACGGCATCGCCCGCACCGCGGCAGCGCTCGCGGGCTGGCTGCGCGACCAAGTCAGGAAGAAGCGGATCGCGCTCGACAACGTCGACGAAGCCGCCGGCATGATGATTGGGATGATGGTGTCGGCGCCGCAGCGCGCCGCGATCTATGCGAGCCTGACATTGCCCTCGCGCAAGGAGATCGAGAAGCGAGCGCGGATATGCGCGGCGATCCTGCTGGACGGCTGTCGCGGGGCGTCAAGCTAGCGGCCGCAGTCTTTGACAATGCGCCGGAGCTGCCCTATATATTTCGCATGCGAAATAAAGAGCCAGCCGCGAAGCATCACCGGTTGATCTATCTGCTGAACGTCGCGCAGCGCCGTTTGCAGCGCTGGATGGCGGCTCAGCCCTCGCGCGAGGTGACGCCGGCGCAGGCGGGATTGTTGTTCATCCTCGGCAAGCAGGATGGAGCCTTGATGAGCGAAGCGGGTGCGGCCCTCGACTTGGGGCCGGCCGGCATTTCCGGCCTGGTCGATCGCAGTGCTGCGGCGAGGCTGGTCGAGCGGCGGGCCGACCGCGAGGACGGGCGCGCCTTGCGCGTGTGGCTGACGCCAAAGGGGCGCACCGTGCTGGCGCAGGCGAAGACCGACGCGGCCGCGGTCAATGCGGCGCTGACGGAAGGATTCTCCGCTGCGGAGATCGATGTCGTCGCGCGCTGGCTGACGAGCATTCAGGACAAGTTTCCGCGAGACCTGACAAAAGATCCAGAGGACTGAGAGGTGAGACAAATGACCGAGCATGTGCGAGTTGAGACCAACAACGGAATTCTCACGCTCACGCTGGCGCGCCCCGACAAGAAGAACGCGCTGACGGACGCGATGTACGGCAAGCTCGCCGACACCATCGAATCGGCCGAGTTCGATCCGTCCGCGCGCGTGCTGCTGATCCGCGGCGAGGGCGACATGTTCACCGCCGGCAATGATGTCGGCGAGTTTGCGGCCGTCGCGTCGGGCAAGTCCGAAGGCAGCCGCAATGTCGGCCGCTTCATCCAGTCGCTGGCGCGCTGCACCCGCCCGCTGGTCGCAGCGGTGCAAGGCCGCGCCGTCGGCGTCGGCACCACGATGCTCCTGCATTGCGATCTCGTCGTGCTCGCCGACAACACCCAATTGTCGACGCCTTTCGTCAGTCTCGCGCTGGTACCGGAAGCCGCATCGAGCCTGCTGATGCCGGCACGCATCGGTTATGCCCGTGCCTATGAGATGTTTGCGCTCGGCGAGACCGTGCCGGCCAAGGCCGCGCTGGAATGGGGTTTGGCCAACCGCGTGGTGCCGCTCGACAAGCTCGATGCCGAGGCGCTTGCGCTCGCTCAACGCCTTGCCAGGCAGCCGGCCGGCGCGCTCACGGCAACCAAGAAGCTGATGCGCAACGGCGAGGCGCTGGTGGCGCAGATGCTGGCGGAGGGCGAGCAGTTCGCGCAGCGCCTGCGCACGGCGGAGGCGCGCGAGGCGTTCACGGCTTTCGCGGAGCGGCGTCCGCCTGACTTCACGAAGGTTTCGTGACGTCGGAGCCTGATTAAAGGTTTGGCAAACCGGGGAATTCCCGGCATTTGACTAAAACCTTAACTGAACATTGGCATGTCGCGCTGCAAGGTGGCCTCTCCTGGAAGTAGGCCCCTTGTGACTCATGACAATGTTTAAGAAATCGGTAAGCTCGCTTCTCCTGACCCTGATGGCCCTGCTGGCGGCCGGTGCGCTCGCCTCGACGGCGATCCAGATGGTCGGAGCTTTCGGTCGCTACAGCGACAGTCTCGAGACCGCGCGGCTTGCCGCGGCCGACAAGGCGATCTTCCACGGCGTGCTGTCCCTGCGCAACAATCGCGGCGATGCCCAGAGCGCGATCCTCGGCGAGGACGATCCGCGCGCCAAACTCGCCGAAGCCGAGAAGGCAGAGCTGGGTGGCTATGACGGCATCAATGCCGCGCTCGCCACCGTCGATTTCGCCCGTCGCGATGAACTCGCCAGCACGCTGACGCAGCGCTGGGGCGAGGCCGCACCGCAGTTCCAGCTGTTCTACGACGAGGCCAAGCGCCCGCGCGCCGAGCGCAAGATCGAGCGGACCAATTCGTGGTACGACGCCGTCACCAAAGTGATCGACACCGCGAACCTCGCTTCCACCGCAGTGTCGAACCGCGCCTGGATGA
The DNA here is from genome assembly GCF_024199945.1 of Bradyrhizobium sp. CCGUVB4N. GTDB lineage: Bacteria > Pseudomonadota > Alphaproteobacteria > Rhizobiales > Xanthobacteraceae > Bradyrhizobium. Next base: position 939,020 of record NZ_JANADP010000001.1, read on the forward strand.
ACGATCCCTTCATTGCCCGCATGATCCAGGTCCGTCGCCTCGCCTGGCAGGTGCGTGACCGCTACGGCATTCATTGCTCGGTGCTGCGCTCGAACGTCAACAGCAGCAAGCCGCTCGACGACACCCAGATGCGGTCACTGGCGCAGTGGGACGGCACCATCGCCTCCGGCTGGGCCGGCATGGCCGAGCTCCTGGCGGCGCCCGACGTGACGTCGGAACTGGTCACCGCGGCCAAGGAGGCGCAGGCCAAGACCGACGGCGTTCTCAAGCAGATCGGCGATCTCACCAGGAGCTTTGACGGCAGCGGCAAGCCGGCGATGCCCGCGTCGGAATGGAATACGCTCTGCCAGTCGCCGTTCCCGCTGATCGTCGCGGTCGCGACCAAGGCACTCGACCAGTCGATCGCGCGCGCCGAGACGGTGCAGGCCAAGGCACTGACCAATCTCGTGGTGCAGTCGCTTGCGTTCCTCGTCGCGCTCGCCGTGACGCTCACCGGCGTCTATGTCGTGCGCAATCGCCTGATGCGCCCGGTTCGCGCCATTCTCGACGCCATCGCCCGGATCAGCGCCCGCGATTATGCGACGCCGGTTCCGCAATCCCGCTATCCCGACGAATTCGGTACCATGGCGGCCGCTCTCGAAAGCCTGCGCGAGAGCGCGGCGACCGCGGAGCGTCTGGGCCGGGAACGCGAATCGCAGCAGGCCCTGCAACTCGCCCGCTCCGGTACCGTCGACGACGCATGCCGCAGTTTCGACGACACCGTGCAGGCGGTGATCCAGAGCGTCGCGGCGTCGACCAGGGAGCTCGATGCGACCGCGACCGATGTGCGCACGCTGGTGTCGGAATCGAGCAGCCAGACGGCTGCGGTCTCCTCTGCCGCCGAGCAGGCCACCAACAATCTCGAGAGCATCGCGGCTGCGACCGAGGAACTCTCGGCCTCCGTCGGCGAAATCTCGGCGCAGGTGCAGTCCAGCGCACGCGATGCGCGCGAAGCGGTGTCGCAGGTGGAGCAGACCAACGCCACCGTCGAGATCCTCGATCAGACCGCGGGCCGCATCAGCGAAGTCGTGAAGATGATCCATGCCATTGCCGGCCAGACCAATCTGCTCGCCTTGAACGCGACCATCGAGGCGGCGCGCGCCGGCGAAGCCGGCCGCGGCTTCGCGGTGGTTGCCGGCGAGGTCAAGAGTCTCGCGGCGCAAACCGCGACCGCGACCGAGGAAATCTCGCGCCAGGTCGAGGAGATCCAGGGCGCGACCGGGCAGGCGGTCGCCGCGATCCGCTCGATCGGCGGTGCCATCAGCGGCATCGACGAGAAGATGACCGCGATTGCCGCCGCCGTCGAACAGCAGCGTGCGGCCACCACCGAAATCTCGCGCAACTTCCAGCACGCCGCCCAGGGCACCCGCGAGGTCACCGATACCATCGGCAGCGTCGCCAAGCTCAACCAGGAGACCGGCAATGCCGGCTCGGTGCTGTCCCAGTCCGTGACCAAGATGTCGGCCGATGCCGACCGGCTCCGGGTCGCGGTCGAGGGCTTCCTTGGCGCGGTGAAGACCGCCTAGGCTTTCATTCCTTGTTCCAACGGCAAGCGGATCGGCATTGCCGTGGGTGCCTGCGGCCTGTAAATGGTAGCGGTACCAAGCATGCCCGCGGGCGTGTCGAAACTAACGGCAGGACGACAGGGAGTAATTTCGATGCCGGTCACCCCCCACAAGGCTCAGCGCCCCTATCGCGGCGTGTTCCCGGTCGCGCCGACCATCTTCGACGAGCGTGGCGAGCTTGACCTGGACGGTCAGCGCCGCTGCATCGACTTCATGATCGATGCCGGCTCGCATGGCATCTGCATTCTCGCCAATTTCTCCGAGCAGTTCGTGCTGACCGACGCCGAGCGCGAGACCGTGATGCATGCCGTGCTGGAGCATGTCGCCGGCCGCGTGCCCGTGATCGTCACCACCACGCATTTCAGCTCGGCGGTGTGTGCGGCGCGGAGCCAGCAGGCCGAGGCCGCCGGTGCGGCTATGGTCATGGTCATGCCGCCCTATCATGGTGCGACCTTCCGGGTGCCGGAGAAGGGCATCGTCGAATTCTTCAAGGTGCTCTCTGGCGCGATCAACATCCCGATCATGATTCAGGATGCGCCGGTCGCGGGCACGCCGCTGTCGGTCGAGCTGCTGGCGCGGCTGGCGCGCGACTTCGGCAACATCCGCTATTTCAAGATCGAGGTGCCGGGCGCGGCGTCAAAGCTCCGCAGCCTGATCGAGGCGGGCGGCAAGGACATCGAGGGCCCCTGGGATGGCGAGGAGGCGATCACGCTGATGGCCGATCTCGACGCGGGCGCGACCGGCGCGATGACCGGCGGCGGCTATCCCGACGGCATCCGCCAGATCATCGATCCCTATTTCGCGGGCGATCGGGAGAAGGCGAAGGCCGCCTATGAGCGCTGGCTGCCGCTGATCAATTACGAGAACCGTCAATGCGGCCTGATCGCCTGCAAGGCGATGATGCAGGCCGGCGGTGTGATCAAGTCGGATGCGGTCCGCCATCCGCTGCAACCGCTGCATCCGGCGACGCGGGCGGGATTGCTGGAATTGGCCAAGGAGCGTGACGCTCTGGCGCTGCGCTGGGGGAAGTAAGGCTCGCCATTGCGAGGAGCCCTCAACGCGTAAGCTCTCGTAGGGTGGGCAAAGCGTAGCGTGCCCACGACCTGCGTATTATCGAGAAAGGACGTGGGCACGGCGCTTCGCGCCTTTGCCCACCCTACGAGACTGCGCACTCCGCTGTCGTCCCGCAAGCGCGCCTGTGCAGGACACGCTCCAGCCCATCCATCAGCCCATTCTGACTGAAAGCGTCGAATTAACGCGGCTCGGGCGGTTTCCCGTAGCGCGGTGATGACATATTGTACGGCTGCCAACACGCCTGCGGAGCATCTCAAGACATCGCGTAACACCTCTTCATTATGCCGTTATCCCGAGCCAGGTTGGCGCGAACCGACAGAACAGGGAGGCAGTGCCATGACGATGAGGCCGGATCCCACCTTTCACGCATCGCCCAAGCTTGCGATGGAAGCACCTGCGGAGAACTTTGCCTACACCTTGCTGCTGAGCCCCGATTTTTCAAGACCGGATGCTCTCGCGGTCGTCGACGTCAAGCCGGGATCGCCGACCTACAGTCAAATCGTCCACACCGTGACGATGCCTAACAAGGGTGATGAGTTTCATCACTTCGGCTGGAATGCCTGCTCGTCCGCCTTGTCGCCGCTCGCCGGACACGCCTTCATCGAGCGTCGCTATCTCGTCATCCCTGGGATACGCTCGTCGCGGATCTACATCATCGATACCAAGCCCGATCCGACCCAAGCCAAAATCCACAAGATCATCGAACCAGAGGAAGTCTTCAAGAAGACCGGCTACTCGCGGCCGCACACGATCCATTGCGGGCCGGACGGCATCTATGTGAGCACGCTCGGCGGCGGCGGCAAAGACGGCACCAACGGACCTCCAGGCGTCTTCATCATGGATTGCGAGACGTTCGAGGTCCTTGGACGGTGGGAAATCGACCGTGGCCCGCAGACGCTGCACTATGACTTCTGGTGGAATCTGCCGCGCGATTACATGGTGACGAGCGAATGGGCGTTGCCGCCGCAGTTCGAGAACGGGATCGTCCCGGAGGATCTCCTCGCGAACAAATATGGCCATCGTCTCCATTTCTGGGATCTCCGCGCCCGGCGCAACGTGCAAACCATCGACCTCGGCGCCAATCATCAGATGGCGCTGGAGGTACGGCCCGCGCACGATCCGGTTCGCGAGTACGGCTTCGTCGGCGTCGTGGTCGACACCACCAATCTCGAAGCATCGATTTGGACCTGGTGGCGCGAGGGCGGAAAATTCCATGCCGAAAAGACGGCGACGATCCCTCCCGAACCAGCGCCGAAGGAGAAGCTGCCGCCGCTGCTCCAGGGATTTGGCGCCGTGCCGCCACTGGTGACAGACATCGACCTGTCGATGGACGATCGGTTTCTCTACGTCTCGTGCTGGGGCACGGGTGAAATGCGCCAGTATGACGTCAGTGATCCGCGCAAACCGAAGCTTGCGGGCTCCGTCCACATCGGCGGCATCGCGCGCCGCACGCCCCATCCGAACGGCAAGACCTTTGCGGCAGGTCCGCAGATGGTCGAGATCAGCCGCGACGGCAGGCGCGTGTATTGGACCAACTCGCTCTATTCCACCTGGGACGACCAGTTCTATCCCGAGGGAGTTCCGGGCGTGGAAGTCATGGCCAATGTCGGTCGCAATGGCGGCCTCGAGCTCGCCAAGGACTATTTCGTGAGCTTCCCCGACGGATATCGTGCGCACCAGATCAGGCTCGAGGGCGGCGATTGTTCGACGGACTCCTTTTGCTACCCGTCGGTCTAGATTGGGGGCACACGAGCCTCGCGTTTGGCTGGCTCTGGCTCGCTCTTGTTGCGAGCGGTCTCTATCACGGGGTCAATCCGGGGATGGGATGGCCGCTCGCCGTTTCGGCCGGGCTCATGGACAAGAGCCCGCGCGCGCTCTTTCGCGCGTTGTGGGCGCTGTCGGCCGGGCATCTCCTGGCAACACTTTTCGTGCTCCTGCCATTCGCGTTCCTGCTCGTCCTCGCCGAGTGGCAGCGCGCAATCCAGCTCATCGCGAGCCTTCTCGTCATTGGCTTCGGCATCTATCAGCTGATGGCGCGGCGCCATCCCCGTGCGCTGGCACGAATTCCGCCGACGCAATTGGGGCTCTGGTCATTTGCCGTGGCCATTGCTCACGGCGCCGCCTTGATGCTCGTGCCGATTTATCTCGGACTCTGTCAGGCCTTCGAGCTCGATGCCGGCCATCGGGCGGCGGGCGCGCTGATGAAGGCAAGTCTGGGGATGATGTTGCTGGTGTCCGTGGTGCACGTGACTGCCATGGTCAGCGCCGGCGGATGTCTGGCGTGGCTGGTCTATCGCTATCTGGGATTGAAGTTCATCTCGCGAAGCTGGTTCAATCTGGATGCAGTCTGGGCGACCAGCCTGGTTCTGGTCGGCGCGGTAGCGCTCGCCTTCAATCTCGTGAGCTGGCGTTGAGATCCATATGCGCCAGAGCCCACTCGCCGATGATGCGGAAGTGCGCCTTAGCATCATCCTGCTTGAACAGCGTAATGCGATCGATCGCGAGCGTCTCGAGCTTCAGCGCCGCAAACCGTGCCCGCAGCATCTCCAGAATTGGCCTGCGGCGCTCGGCATCCAGCCGCCCCGTCAGCGTCATGTGGAAACGGAATTCTTCCATTACGTAAGGATAGCCCCAGCGGTCGAGATACTCGCGCTGCCGCTCGCTGAGCTTTTCGGGCTTCCGCCGCGCGCGGTCTTCCGCGGTCAGGGCCGGACGAAATGAATCGAAATCGCGGACGCAGTCGGCCGCCAGTTGCTGGAGCGCGTCGACCGGCTCGGCTGGAATGACGGCGATGAACCCGCTGATGGCATCGACCACGGGGCGGATCACCGGGATCGGCCGCGCCTTCTCGGCGAGTGTCGCACAGGCACTCTTGAGCTCAGCCTCGGTCCTGCCGGATGCCAGCGCCATCGGCGCCTTCAGCGTGCCGTGAAAGCCGTATTTGCGGGGATCGGCGGTGATGTCGCGCCAGTCCGGCGCGACATCCAGAGCGCCTTGCGGAAACGAAACCTCGTCGTCCGCATAGGCATCATAGCCAAGCAACTCGGCGCCGAAGCGTGACAGCGCATTGTCGGCGCCGGCGGCAAAATAGATCGCGTAGCGGGGAAAACCTGTCATTGTCGGAGCATAGCCAATTTATGCCGCAACGACAGTCTCGCGCGGCGTCACCGCTGTGCCAAGCAGCCGGCTCGCATCGGTGAGATGCACGAGCGTGCCCGCGGCGATCACCGCGATCAGCCGCGGCCGCAGCGTCACGCTGTCGTCGACCAGCAGGATGTCGGCGCGACGGCCCGCGGCGAGCGTACCGCGATCGGTCAGGCCAGTGGCGTGCGCCGGTGCCGACGAGATCAGTTTCCAGGCCTCGTTAAGCGGCAGCACGCCGTCGGCGACTAGGCGGAACGCAGCGAGCAGCGGCGCCGGATAGTAGTAGTCGGACGCGAGCACCGAGCAGAGCCCCTTGGCGATCATGTCGGAGGCCTTGGTCCAGCCGGTGTGGCTGCCGCCACGCACGACGTTCGGCGCGCCGTAGACGATGGCGTCGCCATGATCCGCGGCTTCGCGCGCCGTCTCCTCGTTGACCGGAAATTCGGCGAGCGTCACGCCCATGGCGCGAAAGTCCCGGCGCATCGCCGGGGTCGCATCGTCATGCGAGAGCATCCGCACTTCGGCGCTACGCGCCGCAGCAGCGAGACGGGTGATGGATGCCGGAACGTCGGCTGCACGCGACACGATCCGCGCGACGAGCGCGTCGAACTCCTCGCTCGACAGGCCGGTGCGCTCCACCATGCGGTTGCGCTTGCGTGGATTGGAGATGTCGGCGACGACTCCATCCATGTGGTCGTTGAAGGCGAACAGGTCGACGCGGCCCTCGGCCAGCCATTGGACGATCTCGGTCTCGGCATCGAGATTATAGGTCTCGTGCCGCAGGTGGAAGCGGGTGTCGGCGGCGAAATGCGGGCGCTGCCGCTCGATCGCCTCAAGCAGGCGCCTTGCATTGTCGCCGCTGCGCAGGCCGGGCTCCCACGACCATGTCGTGGCGTGGAACACCGTGGTGATGCCGTTGCTGATGACCTGGCGATCGGTGTCGGCGAGCGCGACGTCGATCGGAAAGTCGACGCCGGCGCGCGGCATCATCTGCCGCTCGAAGGCGTCGCCGTGCAGATCGACGATGCCGGGCAGCACCAGCAGATTGCGCGCGTCGATCGCCAGCCGTGCGCGGCCGCGAGATGCATCGATCTGCGCGATGTCGGTTCCCGATACTGCAAGGGAGGTCTCGGTGAGCTCGGAGCCGATCAGGGTCCGGCCACCCTCGATGAAAATGTCTGTCACGCGACCGCGCTTCGTTTGCTGGCAGGGGAATGTACCCCTGCTTCATATGTCGTCAGGAAATCTTCAATCGCGAGCTTGCGGAAATCAGGCAGCGCCGCACGCAATTTGTCGTGATCCCAGTCCCACCATGCCAGCCTGGCCAGCCGTCCGGCAACATCTTCCGAGAACCGGCGGCGCACGATGCGCGCCGGATTGCCGGCGACGATGGTATAGGCCGGCACGTCCTTGGTGACGATAGCGCCGGCCGCGATCACCGCGCCGGTGCCGATGTTGCGGCCCGGCAGCACGACTGCGCCATGGCCGATCCAGACGTCATGGCCGATATGGACGTGATGTTGGCGCCGCCAGTCGAAGAATTCGGTGTCGTCGCTCTCGCCCGGAAAGTAGGCGCTGGAGCGGTAAGTGAAGTGCGCCTGCGTGGCGCGATGCATCGGATGATTGCCGGGATTGATCCGCGTCATCGCCGCGATCGAGCAGAACTTTCCGATGGTGGTGTAGGTGATCTGCGCGTCGTTGACGACGTAGGAGTAATCGCCCATCGCCACTTCGTGCAGGATGGTGCGCGCGCCGACCTCGGTATAGGCCCCGAGCCGGGTCTCGTGCAGCTTCGCCGAGGGATCGATGGTCGGTTCAACCGAAAGCACTTTGCCGGCCATGTTGCGTCCGAAAGCTTGAGGGCGAGGCGTTCGTCTTCGAGTGGCTCGATGACAATGTCATGACGATGCAATGACAGGGGATGAGGTGTGTTGGATCGCCGCACCGCATCGCGCATGTCACACAAGTGTCAAGCGCCGGGGATAGCGGTGGGCTCCAGCTACTCTGGAGCCCTGCATGCTGGTGGTTGAAGGTCTGACGTGCCGCTTCGGCGCAAAAGCCGCGGTGGACGACGCTTCGTTTCAAATCTCCCCCGGCGGCTTCGTCGGCGTGATCGGGCGCTCGGGCGCCGGCAAGTCGACCATGCTGCGCATGATCAATCGTCTGGCGACGCCGACGCAGGGCCGCATCCTGTTCGACGGTCTCGACGTCACCGCGCTGCGCGGCAAAGAGTTGCGGCAGTGGCGGGCGCGATCTGCGATGATCTTCCAGCAGTTCAACCTCGTCGGTCGGCTCGACGTGCTGACCAACGTGCTGATGGGACGCCTCGCCACCATGCCGGCTTGGCGCTCGCTGTCACAGATCTGGCCGGAGCAGGACAAGGCGCTGGCGATGTCCGCGCTCGAGCAATTCGATATCGCTTCGCTCGCTGCCCAGCGCGCCGATCAACTCTCCGGCGGCCAGCAGCAGCGTGTTGCGATCGCGCGGGCGCTGGTGCAGCAGCCCGACATCATCCTCGCCGACGAGCCGATCGCCTCGCTCGATCCGCGCAACACCAAGATCGTCATGGATGCGCTGCTGCGCATCAACAAGCATTTCGGCATCACCGTGCTCTGCAACCTGCATTCGCTCGACCTGGCGCGCAGCTATTGCGACCGGCTGATCGGCATGGCGGCAGGCCGGGTGGTGTTCGACGGTGCGCCGTCCGCACTGACCGACCTCGTCGCGCGTGAACTCTACGATCTCGAAGCCGCCGACGTCATGGGCGGCACGCCTGCGCCGATGCCCGAGGGCGTTCCCGCGCTCGGAACGGCCGCGGCCGCCTGAGCGGCACCTGTTGAATTTCCTGTTTCGCGTCAACCGACCCCAACCGATGAAGAGGGTATCATGATCACTCGCAGACTGGTTCTTGCCGGCGCCGCCGCGCTCGCGTTCACCGCTTCCGCTTCAGCCGAGGACTGGAAGGCCAAGTATCCCGAGCTGACCTTCGCGGTCGTCCCGGCCGAGAACGCCTCCGGCGTTACCGAGCGCTGGGCGCCGTTCATGAGCTATCTCTCCAAGGAATTGGGCGTGAAGGTCACGCTGCGCATCGCCAACGACTACGCCGCCGTCATCGAGGGCCAGCGCGCCGGCAACATCCAGATCGCGTGCTACGGCTCGGCCTCGTTCGCCCGCGCCCGCCTGACCGGCGTCAAGACGGACGCGTTTGCCAGCGACCTGAACGCTGACGGCGGTACCGGCTACTACTCGGTATTCTTCGTCAAGGCGAACAGCCCCTACAAGAACATCGATCAGCTGAAGGGCAAGAATCTCGGTCTGGTCGACCCGAATTCAACCTCCGGCAACAACGTGCCGCGCTTCGAGCTCGACAAGATGGGCATCGCGGACGTGGATACCTATTTCAGCAAGGTCGTCTTCACCGGTAGCCACGAGAACGCGATCCTTGCCCTGGCACAGGGCACGGTCGATGTCGCCGCCAATCAGTGGACCAGCGATGACGATTCGACCCTGGCGCAGATGCTGACCAAGGGCATGCTGAAGAATGCCGATGGCTCGCCGATGAAGAGGGAAGATTTCCGCATCATCCACAAGTCGGCGCCGATCATCGGGCCGTCGATGTACGCCTACAGCTCCGATCTGCCTGACGATCTGAAGGCGGCGATTGCGAAGGCGTTCTTCGATTCGCCGACCAAGGACAAGGAGGCGTTCGATCGCCTCTCCGACGGCCAGAAGAAGGGCTTTCATCCCGCCACCACCAAGGACTGGGATGCCACGATCGAGCTGATCAAGTTCGTCGACGCGCTGCGTAAAAAGAAGGCGTCCTGATCTCAGGGCGACGTCACTGGAGCCGGGTCGATGGACCCGGCTCTTTCTCTTTGATCGAGCATTTGCCCTGATCCGATGACGACAGCGGTTTCGATCCTTCCCGAGCAACAGCTCGCCGCGCTCAACGCCGCCTACCGTCAGGCGGTCGCGCGCAAGCGGCTGCGCCTCATGTTGGGGTTGGTGATCTTCGCCGCAGCGTTGGTGCTCGCAGCGATCGGCGCCGAGGTGAATCTGCGCACGCTGTTCACCTATTTCGGCAACTTCGTCAGCTATTTCGACCGCATCCTGACGCTCGACAGTGGCCAGCGCGTCTGGACCGATATCGGCGAGTGGCTGTGGGGCTGGCGCAAATGGCTGAAGATGCTGGGCGAGACGCTGCTGATCTCCTATGTCGGCACGTTGATTGGCGCCACCTTCGCTTTTGTCCTGAATTTCTTCGCGGCCGAAAACACTTCGCCCGGGCCATGGCTGCGCTTCGTGGTGCGGCGCCTGCTTGAATTCGCGCGCACTGTTCCCGGAATCGTCTTCGCGCTGATCTTCGTCATCGCCTTCGGCCTCGGGCCGATGGCCGGTGTGCTCGCGATCGCGATTCACTCCACCGGTGCGCTCGGAAAGCTGTTCTCGGAGATCGTCGAGAACGCCGACATGAAGCCGGTCGAGGGCGTCCGCTCGACCGGGGCGAGCTGGCTGTCCTGCATGCGCTTCGCGATCCTGCCGCAGGTGACCGCGGCCTATGCCAGCTATGCGCTGCTGCGCTTCGAGATCAATGTCCGCGAAGCCTCGGTGATGGGCTTCGTCGGCGCCGGCGGCATCGGCCAGGAACTCGTCGTTGCCATCCGAAAATTCTATTACTCGGACGTCAGCGCCATCCTGCTGCTCATCATCGTCACCGTCTTCATCATCGATATCAGCACGGGCTGGCTGCGCGGTCGCCTGTTCGGCAAGGAGGCGCGGACGTGACGGGACCGCAGGAGGTCGATACCGCTGAGATCCGCGCGCGCCACCCGGATGTGTTCGACCGGCCGGCCTCGGCGCGGCTCGCTATGCCGGCCATGATCGTCGCGGCGCTCGGCATCTTCATCTACGGTCTGGTCGATCTCGACTTCTCGCCGTCGCAGTTTGTCGCCGGCCTCAGCCAGCTCGGCTGGATCAGCATGATGATGATCCCGCCCGATCCCGGGTCGTCGCTGCCGATCTATCTGAAGGCGCTGGGCGAGACGCTGTCGATCGCGCTGCTCGGCACCACGCTGGCGGCCGTGTTGGCGCTGCCGGTCAGCCTGTTCGCGGCCCGTAATATCGTGCCGGGCGTCGTGCGCTTTCCGGTGCGGCGCTTCCTGGATTCGATCCGCGGCGTCGATACGCTGATCTGGGCGCTGGTGTGGATCAATGTCGTCGGGCTCGGCCCGTTCGCCGGTGTGCTCGCCATCGCCGTGTCGGATTTCGGCGCGTTCGGAAAGCTGTTCTCGGAGGCGATCGAAGGCGCCGACCAGAAGCAGGTCGAGGGCATCCGCGCCTCCGGCGGCAGCGCATTGCACGAGATCCGCTTCGGCCTGATGCCGCAGGTACTGCCTGTGATCGCCGGCCAAGTGCTCTATTTCATCGAGTCGAACACGCGTTCGGCCACCATCATCGGCATCGTCGGTGCTGGCGGCATCGGGCTTCAGCTGGCCGAACAGATCCGCGTGCTGGAATGGCAGAAGGTGTCGTTCCTGATCCTGATGATCCTGGTCGCGGTCGCCGCGATCGATTTCATCTCGGGCAAGCTGCGGTTCGCGATCATTGGCCGCAGGGCGGTGGCCTGAGGTCTCCTTCTTCCCTTCCCCCCTTGCGGGAGAAGGTGGCGCGAAGCGCCGGATGAGGGGTTCTCTCCGCGCATTCAATCGAGTGTTGGACTCGCGGAGAGAACCCCTCACCCGTCTCGCCGCTACCGCGGCGAGCCACCCTCTCCCACAAGGGGAGAGGGGAAGAGCCCTACGGCTCCACCAAAAACTCCACCCGCTCCGCCGCGAATCGCGAGTGCTTCGTCACCAGCGGTTTGCCCTCGAGATCGAGGTCGGTCGCGTCAACCACCAGGATCGGCCGCCCCAGCGGCAGATCGAGCCGCGCGGCGTCGGTGGCGTCGACGATACCGGCGGTGATCCGGGTGGCGCCGCGGCGGTAGTCGCGGATCCCGTAATGCTCGAGCATCTTCGTCATCGAGCGCGTGGCGGCAAACACCGTGCCGGCGCCCGGAAACAGCTCTGCCGACAGCCAGGTCGTGGAGACGCAGATCGGCGTGCGGTCGGCGAGGCGGATGGCCTCGATCCGCACCAGCGGCGCGCCGGTCTTCAATCCCAACTCCCGCGCGAGCTCGCGGGTCGCCACATCGTCTGATGCCTCGATCATCTGGCCATGCGGCTCGCGGCCGTCGGCGCCGACGATCTCGGAGAAGCGCGTGCGCGAGCGCAAGGGATAAGCGAGCTTCTGCGCTTCGACATAGGTTCCGCTGCCGCGCTCGGCGCGCACGATGCCGCGCTCGGCAAGCGCCGCCAGCGCGCGCCGCACGGTGTGACGATTGACGCGATAGGTTTCGGCGATTTCCATTTCGCCCGGCAATTTGTCGCCTGCGGCAAAACGGCCGTCCGCGATGCCGCGCTCGATGCCGTCGGCAACGAGGCGCCACAATGCGACGCCTGAAGAGGCGGTGTCCTGCATGCTCATGTCGACGGTCAGCCTAGCCCGAAAATCACACGCTTGTCACGAAACAGTCATGGCGCTTCCGTATCAAGTTGTCTATTATCATAGACAACTTGAATTCGGCAAGTTCTGTCAAAACGGTCGGTGGATCCGGTGACCCAACACAACACCCAGCAAGCCCAGCGCCAGGCCGCCATGGTCGTGCTGGCGCACGCGGAGGCGGGCGAGATCGCCGCCCGCCTCCGCACGATTCCCTTGCCCGGTCATCAGGATCTGCGCGAGCCCGAGAACGGTCTGGTGATGCTGCGCGGCCGGGTCGGCGGCGACGGCGCGTCGTTCAATCTCGGCGAAGCGACGGTGTCGCGCGCCGCGGTGCGGCTTGCGAGCGGCGAGGTCGGCTTCGGCTACACGCTCGGGCGCGACGGCGAGAAGGCGCGGCTGATCGCGTTGTGCGACGCGCTGGTGCAGTCTCGCGATTTTGGTGGGCTGGTGGAGCGCGACGTTATCGCGCCGTTGCGCGAGCAGCTTATGATTCGGCGCAGCCGCGCGGCGGAAGAGACCGCCGCGACGAAGGTTGATTTCTACACCATGGTGCGCGGTGAGGGGTGAGGCCATGACCACGATTGCGGAACTGCCGCCGGGGTTCGTCGACAAGGTGTTGTCGGCGCAATCGACCTTTCGCTCGGTCATGGATGCGATGGCGCGACCGGGCGCGGTCCAGCGCATCGTGCCGATGGCGGGAACGGCCGGCCCGATGATGCGCGGCACCGCCGCGATCGCGCTGACGCTGTTCGACCACGACACGCCGCTCTGGCTCGATGCGCGGATGTCGGAAAGCTCCGACGTCCTGAAATGGCTCAAGTTCCACACCGGCGCGCCGGTGATCCAGGATTCTTCCATCGCGGCTTTTGCGCTGATCAGCGACGGCGTGTTGCTGCCGCCGCTGGAGCGTTTTGCGCTCGGCACCAACGAATATCCTGACCGATCGACCACAGTGATCATTCAGGTCGAGAGCCTGGATTCAGGTCCGAGTTTCGAGCTGCGCGGCCCCGGCATCGACGGTGTCGCGACGCTGCAGGCGTCGTTCAAACCCTTCGACCTGTTTGACCAGCTGCGGTTCAACGAGACGCTGTTTCCGCGCGGCATCGACGTGGTTCTGGTCGCCGATGACGCTGTGGTCGCGATCCCGCGCACGACCCGCGTTACGAGCATGGGAGTCTGACGCATGTATGTCGCAGTCAAAGGCGGCGAACGCGCCATTGAGAACGCCCATCGCCTGCTGGCCAATGCACGGCGCGGCGACCAACGCGTCGCGGAAGTCTCGCTCGACCAGATCTCGGAACAGCTCGGGCTCGCCGTCGACCGCGTCATGAGCGAAGGCTCGCTCTATGACCGTGAGCTGGCAGCGCTCGCGATCAAGCAGGCCCGCGGCGATCTGATCGAAGCGATCTTCCTGGTCCGCGCCTTCCGCGCCACCTTGCCGCGCTTCGGCACCAGCGAGCCCGTCAATACCGCTGCGATGCGTGTGCAGCGGCGGGTGTCTGCGACCTTCAAGGACATTCCGGGCGGCCAGATCCTGGGTCCGACCTTCGACTACACGCACCGCCTGCTCGATCCCTCGCTCGCTGAAGGTTTTGTGCCGGAAGCGCCGGCGACATCGGAGGCGTCAACTGCGGCGACGCCGCGCGTCATGGACATTCTGGGTCGCGACGGGCTGATCGAGACCTCGCCGCAGACGGAAGACGGCGCCAGCGTCGGTGATCTCACCCGCGAACCGCTGAACTTCCCGGCCGATCGCGACCTGCGCCTGCAAAATCTCGCGCGCGGCGACGAAGGGTTTTTGCTGGCGATGGGCTACTCCACCCAGCGCGGCTATGGCCGCAATCACCCCTTCGTCGGCGAGATCCGTTTCGGCGAAGTCGAGGTCGAGTTCGCCGCCGAAGACGTCGGCTTTGCCGTGCCGCTCGGCGCGATCGAGCTCACCGAGTGCCAGATGGTCAACCAGTTCAAGGGCTCCGCGACGGAAGCGCCGTGCTTCACGCGCGGCTACGGCCTCGCCTTCGGCCAGAGCGAGCGCAAGACCATGTCGATGGCGCTGGTCGACCGGGCGTTGCGCGCCCGCGAGCTCGGCGAAGAAGTCGGAGCCCCTGCGCAAGATGAAGAATTCGTGTTGTCGCATTCGGACAACGTCCAGGCGACCGGCTTCGTCGAGCATCTGAAGCTGCCGCATTATGTCGACTTCCAGTCCGAGCTCGGATTGCTCCGCAAGCTGCGCAAGGAATTTGCCGAAGCCTCACCTGACGCCAACGCGCCCGATGCCATGAAGGAGGCCGCGGAATGAACGCGCCCGCCTATAACTTCGCCTATCTCGACGAGCAGACCAAGCGGATGATCCGCCGCGCGATCCTGAAGGCGATCGCGATCCCCGGCTATCAGGTGCCGTTCGCCAGCCGCGAGATGCCGATGCCCTATGGCTGGGGCACCGGCGGCGTGCAGGTCACGGCCGCGATCCTGGGACCGCAGGACGTGCTGAAGGTGATCGACCAGGGCTCCGACGACACCACCAACGCGATCTCGATCCGCAAATTCTTCGCCAAGACCGCCGGGGTCGCGACGACGACGTCGACGGAAGATGCGACCGTGATCCAGACCCGCCACCGCATCCCCGAGGCGTCGCTGCACGCGAACCAGGTGCTGGTCTACCAGGTGCCGATCCCGGAACCCCTGCGTTTCCTCGAGCCGCGTGAGACCGAGACGCGCCGCATGCACGCGCTCGCCGAATACGGGCTGATGCATGTGAAGCTCTATGAGGACATTGCCCGCTTCGGCCACATCGCGACCGCCTACGCCTATCCGGTGAAGGTGAACGCGCGCTACGTGATGGACCCGTCGCCGACGCCGAAATTCGACAATCCCAAGATGGACAATTGCCCGGCGTTGCAATTGTTCGGCGCCGGCCGCGAGAAGCGCATCTATGCGATCCCGCCTTACACCCAGGTGGTGTCGCTCGATTTCGAGGATCATCCGTTCGAGCCGTACCGTTTCAACGCGCCCTGCGCGCTGTGTGGCGCCGAAAATTCCTACCTCGACGAAATCGTCACCGACGACAAGGGCAGCCGCATGTTCGTCTGCTCGGACACCGACTATTGCGAGGGCCGCCAGGCCGCCGGCCATCACGGCAGCATGAGCGCTGCGCCGTACAAGGACAAGGCGCAGGGAGAGGCACAAGGGAAAGCAAATGGCTGACCAGGATCTCCTCGAAACCGATCAGCCGCTGCTGGTCGCTGATACCCTCAGCAAGTCCTACGGCCGCATTGCCGCCTGCCGCGACGTGTCGTTCTCGCTTTATCCCGGCGAAGTGCTGGCGATCGTCGGCGAATCCGGCTCCGGCAAGTCGACGCTGCTGCAATTGCTGTCGGGCCAGCTCGCGGCGAGCGGCGGGCAGGTGTCCTATCGGATGCGCGACGGCGTCACCCGCGATCTTGCCGCGCTTGGCGAAGCCGAGCGGCGCCTGCTGTTCCGCACCGATTGGGGTTTCGTGCATCAGGATCCGGCGCAGGGTCTGCGCATGGCGGTCTCCGCAGGCGCCAATGTCGGCGAGCGACTGATGGCGGTCGGCTGGAATCACTATGGCCGCATTCGCGAGAGCGCTTCCGACTGGCTGACCCGTGTCGAGATCGACGTCGCGCGTATCGATGATGCGCCGCGCACCTATTCGGGCGGCATGCGCCAGCGCCTCCAGATCGCGCGCAATCTCGTCACCGGTCCGCGGCTGGTCTTCATGGACGAGCCGACCGGCGGCCTCGATGTGTCGGTCCAGGCCCGCCTGCTCGATCTCCTGCGCAATCTCGTCGCCGAACTGCACCTCGCCGTCGTCATCGTCACCCACGATCTCGCGGTTGCACGCCTGCTGTCGCATCGCGTGATGGTGATGAAGGGCGGCCGCGTCATCGAGACCGGCCTCACCGACCAGGTGCTGGACGATCCGCGCGAGCCCTACACGCAACTCCTCGTTTCCTCGATTCTGCCGCCATGAGCTCTCCGATGACCGCCATGATCGATGTCGCCGACGCCAACAAGACCTTCACGATGCACCTGCAGGGCGGCATCGAATTGCCCGTGGTGCGCGGCGTGACCTTCCATGTCGAGCCCGGCGAATGCGTCGTGCTGTCGGGGCCATCAGGCGCCGGCAAATCCTCGATCCTGAAGATGATCTTCGGCAATTACCGCTGTGACTCCGGCCGCATCGGCATCCGCCATCGCGGTGAGGTGATCGACCTCGCCACCGCCGAGCCGCGGCAGGTGCTCAACGTCCGCCGCGCCACCATCGGCTATGTCAGTCAGTTCCTGCGTGCCGTGCCGCGCGTTGCCACCATCGACGTCGTCGCCGAGCCCTTGATCGCTGGCGGCCTGGCCCGCGCCGATGCGCAGGCGCGCGCCGGCGAGCTGCTGCATCGCCTCAATATTCCCGAACGGCTCTGGCAGCTTCCGCCGGCGACCTTCTCCGGCGGTGAGCAGCAGCGCGTCAACATCGCGCGCGGCTTCATCTCGGACCTGCCGATCCTGCTGCTGGACGAACCGACCGCCTCGCTCGACGCCGCCAATCGCGCCGTCGTGGTCGCGCTGGTCGCCGAGAAGAAGCGCCAGGGCGTCGCCATGGTCGCCATTGTCCACGACGACGAAATCCGCCATTTGATTGCCGACCGCATTGTCGACGTCACCAGCTTTGCCGCCGCGGCCTGAAGGAAGAGGGACATGAACGCCAAGCCGAAGGACATTGTGATCGCCAACGCCAGGATCGTGCTGGCCGACCGGGTGATCGAACAGGGCTGGCTCGCTCTTGCCAATGGACGCATTGCCGAGATCGGCGAGGGCAGGGCGCCCGCGGGCGCTGAGGATGCAGGGGGCGATCTCATCATGCCCGGCCTGATCGAGCTCCACACCGATCATCTCGAAGCGCATTACGTGCCGCGCCCGAAAGTGTTCTGGAATCCGGTCGCTGCCGTGATCTCCTATGACGGCCAGCTTGCGACCTCGGGCATCACCACCGTGTTCGACTCGCTCCGGGTCTGGCGCGAAGACGGCGCCGAGGAGGTCGATGGCCGCGCCGGCGTGCTTGCCGCCGCGATCACGGCCGCGCGCGACGGCAATCTCCTGCGCGCCGACCACTTCCTGCATCTGCGCTGCGAAATCCCGATGCCGAGCGTGGTCGAGGAGGCCAAGGAGCTGATCGACCGTCCCGACGTCAAGCTGATGTCGCTGATGGATCATACGCCCGGCCAGCGCCAGTTCCGCGACGAGGGAAAGCTGCGCGACTACTATCGCGGCAAGAACGGCGGCAAGACCGACGCCGAGCTCGACGAGCTGTTCGCGAAGCGCTTCGAGTATCAGCAGAAGTACGCTGCAACCAATATGCGTCAGATTGTGTCGCTGGCGCATGAGTACAAAATTCCGCTGGCAAGCCATGACGACACCACTGAGGAGAACGTTGCGGATGCCGTGCGTGACGGCGTCGCGGTGGCCGAATTCCCGACCACGTTGGAGGCCGCGCGCGGCCTGCACCAGGCCGGCATCGACATCCTGATGGGAGCACCGAACGTGGTGCGCGGCGGCTCTCACTCCGGCAACATCGCCGCGGTGGATCTCGCCCGCGAAGGTCTGCTCGACATCCTGTCGTCCGACTACATCCCGTCCAGCCTGCTGATGGGCGCGCTGCAACTGCCCGAGCATGCGCCCTCGATCAGCCTGCCGGCGGCCGTTCGCACCGTGACCAAGGCGCCGGCCGATGCGGTCGGCCTCACCGACCGCGGCGAGATCGCGATCGGCAAGCGCGCCGATCTGATCCGCGTCCACGTTGCCGGCAGCGTGCCCGTGGTGCGCAGCGTCTGGCGCGAAGGAGGCCGTGTCGCATGAGCGAAACCGTCGCGACGGCGAACGACGCGGCGGGCGCGATCGGGCCCGGGCGGCTCGTGCTCGTGGTCGGCCCGAGCGGTGCCGGCAAGGACACGCTGCTGCGGCTCGCGCAGGCGGCCTGTGCCGGCGATCACGATGTCGTCTTCCCGCGCCGGGTCGTGACGCGTGCATCCTCGGCCGACGAGGACAATATTGCGTTGAGCCCGGACGAATTCGCCCGCGCGCGCGATCACGGCGATTTCGCCGTGAATTGGGACGCGCATGGGCATTCCTACGCCCTGCCGCTGGAGATCAACGACGACATCCGCGCGGGGCGCGCCGTCGTCGCCAATGTCTCGCGCACGGTGATCGCTGCGCTACGCCAAGCCTATTCCAATGTCGTCGTGGTTGCCATCACCGCGCCGCCGGACGTGCTGGCGCAGCGCCTTGCCGCGCGCGCGCGTAACACCGACGGCAACATCGCGGATCGGCTCACGCGGAACGTCGATGAAGCATCGGCACATGCCGACGTCACGATCCTCAATGCCGGGAGCGCGGAGTATCACAGCCGGCACCTTTTGCGCGTCATCAGGAACGAATGCTGGCGCGAGTAACGGCCGGCGCAACCAGGAGAACGGAATGTCGGTGATCGAAACGGTCGAACAGCTCGAAGCTATCTACGGCACCGTTGGTGACGCCTCGACCGTGAAAGTCGCCGACCACGTCACCCCGCTCTACCGCATCTTCATCGAGAAAGCGCCGTTCGCAGCCCTCGCCACCATCGGGCCCGAGGGCATCGACTGCTCGCCCCGCGGCGATCTCCCCGGCTTCGTCCGCATCCACGATCAGCATACTCTGATGTTGCCCGATCGCCGCGGCAACAACCGCGTCGATTCCCTGCGCAACATCGTGCGCGACCCGCGGGTGTCGCTGATGTTCCTGATTCCCGGCTCGGGCAATGCGGTGCGCGCCAATGGTCGCGCCCATCTGTCGATCGATCCCGAGCTGCTCTCTTCGTTCAAGGTCGAAGGCAAGGCACCGCGCAGCGTCATGGTGATGAAGGTGGACGAGATCTACTTCCAATGCGCCCGCGCCATCGTTCGCTCCGATCTCTGGAATCCCGACAAGCGCATCGACCCGAAGACGCTGCCGACACCGGGCCAGATCCTCGCCGAGATGAGCCAGAATAAGGTCGGCGGTGATGAGTATGATCGCATCTGGCCGGAGCGCGCCGCCGCGACGATGTGGTGACGCTCTTACCCTCTCCCGCAAGGGGAGAAGGGAAGAGGCACTGCAGTTTTCGCGCGCGAGACGAAACTGCCTGCCTGCGGTTGCGACAGGAGAAGCGCCTCGGCGCACCCGCTACAAATATGGATAGCCATTTCATTGACCAATCGGGCCAATCGATTGATATTTGGAGCATCGAAACTGCTCCTTGAGCCAAAGCCGCGACATGAGAACCGATTACCAGCGCAATCTGAACGACATGCAAGCCTGCATGACTCGGCGCTGTTTCTCTGCGGCAACCGGCGCTTGTTGTTGTTGCTGATCGCGCTCTAGCAACACCTCACATCGCAAATTTCAAGACAGGAACGCCGATCTCGGCGAGCGAGCAGTCATGTCCCAGCTCCAGTCCAACGCCTACATCATCGAAATCCACGATCGCGCCGCCGGTATCATCACAAGAGATGAGCGCGGCTTCCGTTTCTTCTCCTCCGGGCGCCTGTTCGACAGCCTCGAAGGTCGTCAGTTCCGTTCTGCACGCGAGGCCGAGCGCGCCGCCCGCGCCGTGTTCTCCGAGCGCAGCCGGCGCGCGAATTCCGCACTCTTCGCCAACTGATCCAGAGAAAACTGAGTGCGACTCAGCCCTTCAACGCTGCCAGCAACTCATCCGGGCGCTCGGCCATGATCATGTGGCCCGCGCCCGGCACGACGACGGTCTTGGCATGCGGGATCGCGGCCGCAAGCGCCTTGCCGGCTTTGGCTGGTGTCATCATGTCCCGTTCGCCGAGGATGAGGGTGGTGGGCACCTTCACGCTCGCGGCCGCGGTCAGCGCATTTGCGTAGGCATTGCAGGCCGACAAATCCTTGAACAGCACACCCGGCTCGCACGACTTCAGCACGGCCTGTGCGCCGCCATGCATCCACAGGCCCGGGGCGAGGCTGCCGCCGAGTTCGGCGTTGAAGCCGAGGCCCCAGATCGAGACCATGTCGTTGGCATCCTGCGAGTTGGCTTCGGCAGCCTTCAGCAGATCGGGGCCGACCGTCATGGTCGCCGCCGTGCCGATCAGGCTCAGCGCGGAGACCTTGTCGGGATGCCGTGCTGCGGTCTCCAGCGAGATCAGCGATCCCATGGAATGGCCGATCAGATGCGCTTTGGCACTACCGGCCGCGCCGAGCAGCGCCGCCGTCCAGTCGGCCATGTCGGCGACGCTTGTGAGCGAGGGGCCGGCCGAGCGGCCGTGACCGGGCAGGTCGGGCGCCAGCACGCCAAAGCCGTGATGGGCAAACCAGCGCGTATGCAGCGCCCAGGTCGAATGATCGAAACCGGCGCCGTGGATGAAGACGACCGTCGGCAGGGACTTGTCGAATTCGCGGCCGCCGGTTGCGACAAATACTTCGGCGCCGTTGACGGAAAGCTTCATCGTGTCAAACCTTCTGCGAGAGGCGCAGCGCCTGCGCGAGATCGTCGATGATGTCGGAGGCGGTCTCAATGCCGACCGACAGCCGCACCAGCTCCTCGCCGATGCCGGCGGCTTTGAGCTGCTCGGCATCCATCTGCTGATGCGTGGTCGAAGCCGGGTGGATCACCAGCGTCTTGGCATCGCCGACATTGGCGAGATGGCTGATCATGCGCAGCGATTCGATGAACTTGCGCCCGGCGGGACGGCCGCCCTTGATGCCGAAGGAGACGATCGAGCCCGCACCGCGCGGCAGCAGCTGCTTGGCGAGCTGATAGTCCGTGTGGTCTTCAAGTGAGGGATGCAGCACCCAGTCGACCGCCTTGTTGGACTTGAGCGCCTCCAGCACGAGGTGCGTATTCTGGATGTGGCGGTCCATGCGCACGCCCAGCGTCTCGACGCCCTGGAGGAGCTGGAATGCGTTGGTCGGCGACAGGCAGGCGCCGAAATCGCGCAGACCCTCGGTGCGCGCGCGCATGATGAAGGCGGCGGTGCCGAATTGCTCGTCGAAGACGATGCCGTGATAGCCGCCATAGGGCTCGGTCAGCACGCCGAATTTGCCCGACGCACGCCAGTCGAAGCGGCCACCGTCGACGATGGCGCCGCCGATCGCGATGCCGTGGCCGCCGATCCACTTGGTCGTCGAATGCATCACGATGTCGGCGCCAAGCTCGATCGGTCGGCTGAGATAGGGCGTCGCAAAAGTGTTGTCGATCAGCAGCGGAATTTTGGCGTCATGCGCGATTCCCGCGACCTTCGGGATGTCGAGCACCTCTAGCCCGGGATTGCCGATGGTCTCGCCGATCACGAGCTTTGTGTTCGGCTTGATCGCCTTCCGGAACGCATCATGATCGCGCGGCTTGACGAAGGTCGTGGTGATGCCGAAGCGCGGCAAGGTGTGTGCCAGCAGATTGATGGTGCCGCCATAGAGCGAGCTCGACGCCACGATGTGGTCGCCGGCATTCAGCAGCGTGGCGATGGCGAGATGCAGCGCGGCCATGCCGCTCGCGGTACAGATCGCACCGACGCCGCCCTCGAGCGCGGCGAGCCGCTCTTCCAGTACGCCGGTGGTGGGGTTGGAGATGCGCGTATAGATGTGGCCGGCGCGCTCCAGGTTGAACAACGCCGCCGCGTGATCGGAATCCTGGAACACGTAGGACGTGGTCTGGTAGATCGGCACCGCGCGGGCGCCGGTCGCGGGATCCGGATGCTGGCCCGCATGCAGGCTCAGGGTTTCGAAGGCAGGCGGTTTTGGCGCGGGCATGCGTGGCCTCGTTGGTCGATCGGCGATGGCGGTCCTTGTGCCACAAAAACGTGCGCCACGTCAGCCCATTGACAGCGCCGCGCGAGCGCGTGCAGCGCTAGGCAATTGTGCCAATCGCCTGCTCGATTGTGCGGGTCTCGCGCAACAGGATCTCCGCGACCTCCTGCTCGCGGCGCGGACCGAGCCTCGTCCGAACGGCGGAGACGGTCATTGCCGCCGCAGGCCGGCCGTCCGGCGTCTTGATCCAGGTCGAGATCGATTTCGTGCCTTGCACGAGGCCGATCTCCCGCATGCCATATCCACGTCGCCGCGCCGCCGTGACCTGGCCGAGCACGGTTGCGGCGTCGGTGCGATAGGTCTCGAACCGCTTCTCGTTTGCCGTGACGATTTTTCGCGCGTCCGGCGCCGGCAGCGCGGCGAGGATGGCGACGCCCGCGCTGGAGACGCCGAGCGGGCGGCGCGCGCCGACCTCGATCGACAGCACCTGAATCGGATAGGCGCCGATCCTGCGATCGACGCAGAGCGTGTCGTTGCCGGTTCGTACCGTCAGGAACAGCGTGTCGCCGATCTCGGCAGAGGCGCGGCGCAGCGACGGACCTGCGGCGACCAGCAGCGGCGAAGGCCGGGGGCGCGCGAGCGCCAGTTCCGGCACCTGGTTGCCGATCGCGTAGCGGCCGGTCCTGTCGTGGCGCTCGACAATGCCCTCCTCGATCAGCACGTGGACGATGCGATGCACGGTCGGGCGCGTCAGCCCGGTCGCCTGCACGACCTCGGCCAATGGCACACCGTCCTCGCGGCCTGCGGCAAGAATACGCAGCACCGACAACGCGCGCCGGATCGCCTGCGCGCCTTGTCGCGGTTCTGTCGCACTTGAGGTAGTTCTTCCGTCCATAATATGGACAAGAACGCCACAATTCACTCGACAGGTAAAGTGGCATCTGGAGATTGCGCTCCGATCGGGATGCCCTGCGCGACGTCAGGGCGATCGACTTGAAATTGGAAGCGCCGTCGGGAGGTTAACATGAGATTGATCGGGATCGCCATCGCTGCTGTCGCGGCGATGCTGGCAGCGCCCGCATCGGCCCAGCAATGGCCGGCGCGCAGCGTCAAGCTGATTGTGCCCTATCCCGCCGGCGGCAATGTCGACAGCGCCGCGCGCATCGTCGCCGACAAGCTGCAGGAAAAGCTCGGTCAGCCCTTCATCATCGAGAACAAGGCCGGCGCCGGCGGCATGATCGCGGGCGAGGCGTTCGCGAAATCCGCGCCTGACGGCTACACGCTGTTCGTCGGCGCCAACGGCCCCGTGCTGTTCGCGACCGAGATCAACAAGCGCGACGCCTATAATTGGAAGAAGGATTTCCTGCCGATCTCGACGATCTCGATGACGCCGCTGGTGCTCGAGGTCCACCCGTCGGTGCAGGCCACGACTTTCAAGGAGTTCATCGACCTTGCCAAGCGCGAGCCCGGCAAGCTGACAATGGCTTCGCCCGGCCCCGGCACCACCAACCATCTGCTCAGCGAGCTGATGCAGTCGAGCCTCGATCTGCAGTGGGTCACCGCGCATTACCGCGGCAACGCGCCGGCGATCAACGATCTGCTGGGCGGGCAGGTGCAGTTCGCATTCGACCAGCTCACGGTCAGCCTCCAGCACATCAAGGCCGGCCTGTTCCGTGCGCTCGCGGTCACCAGCCCGCATCGGCTGAAGTCGCTGCCTGACGTGCCGACCTTCACTGAGCTTGGCTACAAGGACTTCGACGGCCAGACTTTCACCGGCCTGTTCGCGCCGGCGGGCACGCCTGCTCCGATCGTGGACAAGCTGCACGAGACGCTGGTGGCGATCCTGAAGGATCCCGGCGTGGTCGACAAGTTCGACAAGCTCGGCGGTGAAGCCGTTGCGATGACGCCGGACGAATTCAAGGCCTATCTCGAGCGCGAGGACGCCAAATGGATCCCGATCGTGCGTAAGGCCAATATCAAGGCTGACTGAGCGATGCGGATCGACCCCAGCGAGCTCGGCGCGGAGCGCATCTACCGGCTCATGACCGGCATCGTGGTGCCGCGCCCGATCGCCTGGGTGACGAGCCTGTCGCGCGGTGGCGTGCTCAACCTCGCGCCGTTCAGCGCCTTCACCTTCGTCTCGCAGAAGCCACCGATGCTTGCCATCAGCGTCGGCCGCAAGGGCGCCGACTACAAGGACACCGCGCACAACATCCTCGACACCGCGGAATATGTCATCCACATCGCCGACACGCCGCTGATGTCGGCGGTGCACGACAGCTCCGTCGAGCATCCGCCTGAGATCAGCGAGGTCGAGCATCTCGGGCTGGAAACGTCGCCTTGCGAGCGCATCAAGGTGCGCAGGCTCGCCGCCGCGCCGGTCGCGATGGAATGTGTGTTCCGGCAATGCCTCGAGTTTGGCGAGGCGCGCAGCCGGTTGATCGTCGGCGAAGTCGTGATGTTCCACATCCGCGACGGTCTCGTCAGTGACGGCAAGGTCGAAACCAGAGCGCTCGACCCGATCGCCCGCATCGGCGGTCCGCGTTATGCCCGCCTGGGCGAGATTGTGACGCTGAACACCGTGTTCCAGACTCCCAAATCGAAGGATTGAGCGTGCGGACGCCTTGCGTCTGCCGCCTGAAGACCATTGGAGAACGACGATGCGACTGGTGAGCTATCTGGTGGACGGAGAGCCGCGCTATGGCGCGGCCGTTGATGGCGGTGTCGTCGATCTGACCAGGCGGATCGGCCGCGAGTTCGCCGACCTCAAAGCGCTGATCGCAGCCAATGCACTGGCGAATGCGCAGGAGGCGGTGACTGGCCAGACGCCCGACTACGCGCTCGAGAAGCTCACGCTGTTGCCGCCGGTGCTGGCGCCCGAAAAGCTCTGGTGCATCGGCGTCAACTACGCCGAGCGCAACGCCGAATACAAGGACAATTCGGACCTGCCCAAATATCCGAGCCTGTTCGTGCGCAGCATGTCGTCGATGACGGGCTCCGGCCAGCCGCTCGAGAAGCCCAAGGTGTCGGAGCAGCTCGACTATGAAGGCGAGCTCGTCATCGTGATCGGCCAGGGTGGCCGTCATATCAAGCGGGAAGAGGCCTGGTCGCACATTTTCGGCATGACGCTGTGCAACGAGGGCACCATCCGCGACTGGCTGCGCCACGGCAAGTTCAACGTCACGCAGGGCAAGAACTTTGACCGCTCCGGCAGCATCGGCCCGTGGATCGTCACGGCAGACGAGCTCGACCCGCGCGGGCCGCACGACATCGTCACGCGCGTCAACGGCGAGGTACGCCAGCAGGACACCACCGAGCGGTTGATGTTTCCGTTCGATTTTCTGATCTCCTATCTCTCGACCTTTGCGACGCTCAAGCCCGGCGACATGATCGTGACGGGCACGCCGACAGGGGCGGGCGCGCGCTTCGATCCGCCGCGCTGGCTGAAGGTCGGCGACGTCGTCGAGGTCGAGTCCAGCCGCATCGGCGTACTGCGCAACACCGTCGCGGCGGAGCAATAAATCATGCTCGACACCGCCACGATCGAGCGCCTTGCTGCGCGCCTGGATGAAGCCGAGCGCACCAAGGCGCTGATCCCGATGTTCTCGAAGGATTACCCGGATTTCAGCATCGCGGATGCCTATGCCGTCCAGCGCGCCTGGACCAAGCTCCAGCTTGGCCGCGGCCGGGTCATCAAGGGCCACAAGATCGGCCTGACCTCGAAGGCGATGCAGAACGCGGTCGGTATCTCCGAGCCCGATTACGGCGTGCTGTTCGCCGATATGTTCTATGCCGACGCGACGCCGATTCCGTTCGACCGCTTTCATGCGCCGCGGATCGAGGTCGAGCTCGCCTTCGTGCTGAAGGCGCCGTTGCGCGGGCCGGATTGCACCATCTTCGACGTGCTCAACGCCACCGACTACGTCACGCCCGCGCTGGAGATCTTGGAGACGCGGATGCATCGGGTCGATCCCGAGACCGGCAAGGCGCGGAAGGTCGTCGACACGATCTCGGACAACGCCGCCAATGCCGCACTGGTGCTCGGTGGCCGGCCGTTCCGCCCGCTGGATGCCGATTTGCGCTGGATCGGCGCGCTGCTGTTTCGCAATGGCGAGGTCGAGGAGACCGGGCTTGCCGCCGGCGTGCTCAACCATCCCGCCAACGGCATCGCCTGGCTCGCCAACCGGCTGGCGCCGCATGACGAGCATCTCGCCGCCGGCGAGGTCGTGCTGGCGGGCTCGTTCACGCGTCCGGTCGATATCCGCCGCGGCGACACGTTTCATGCCGACTATGGCGCCTTCGGCTCGGTGTCGTGTCAGTTCGTCTGAACCAACAATAAGAGGAAACGCATCATGACAGGCCCAATGCGGCGCAAGAGCATCCATATCGGCAGCTTCAAGCACGCCAATCCGATTCCGAACGCCTGCCGTATCGGCAATCTCGTGATGTCCGGCGTCATCCTCGGCCGCGACGCGGCCGGCGTGATGCCCGAGAGCCTCGACGCGCAATGCGCCAACATGTTCGCGCATATGAAGGCGACGGTGGAAGCTGCCGGCGGCACCACGGACGACATCATCAAGATGACGGTGTGGCTGAAGGACCGCTCGCAGCGCGCACCCGTCAATGTCGAATGGCTGAAAATGTTTCCGGATGAGCATTCGCGCCCGGCGCGTCACGCGCTGCCGATGGACAATATGGACGGAGGCGCGCTGGTGCAGTGCGACTTCTCCGCTGTGATCGACTGAGGGAGTCTTGCGCATGCCGACCTATCTGCCGTTCGATCCGAACCCGCGCCGCCCCGTCAAGGCGCCGCCGCCGAAGACCGTCGACAGCCAGTTTCACGTGCTCGGTCCCATCGACAAATATCCGGAGCGCCCGGGCGCCGCTTATCGGATGCCGACCGCGACCTGGGAAGCGGCGCTGCGCGTGCACAAGACGCTCGGCATCGAGCGCGGCATCATCGTGCAGACCACGACATACGGCGCGGACCATTCGGTCGTGCTCGACGGCCTTGCAGCCATGGGCCCGAACTATCGCGGCTGTGCCAACGCGCTGGTGTTCGCGGAGGCGAACGATGCCTATCTCTCGAAGCTGCATGATGCGGGCGTCCGCGGCGCGCGCTTCAGTTTCCGGCAGGAGCTCGGCGCGGTGCTGTCGGATGCCGATTTCGCCCGCGCGATTGCGCGCATCCGCGAGCTCGGCTGGTACGTCAAAATCCAGCCGGAGAAGGACGGCATCGTCTCCAGCGTGGCCAAATACGAAAATCTCGACGTGCCCGTGCTGATCGACCACATGGCGCGGCCGGTGCCCTCGAATGGCAAGGACGATCCGAACCTGCGCAAGATGCTGGAGCTGCTCGCGAAGGGCAATTTCTGGGTCATGCTCTCGCTCGGCGAGAAGACCTCGCAAGCCGGTCCTCCCTACGATGACGTGATCCCGATCGCGCGCACCTATATCGAAGCCGCCATCGACCGCTGCGTCTGGGCCAGCGATTGGCCGCATCCGGTCTCGGTGAAGCAACCGCCGAACGATGCCGATCTGCTCGAACTGATGTATCGCTACGCGCCGGACCAGGCCGAGCTGGAGAAGATCCTCGTGCACAATCCGGCGAAGCTGTTCGGGTTTCCGGATTAGTACCTCCGTCATTGCGAGGAGCGAAGCGACGAAGCAATCCAGACTGTCTCCACGGAGGCACTCTGGATTGCTTCGCTGCGCTCGCAATGACGGCTGTGGCCGCGTTAACGCTTCGGTAACACCCAAGACGCTCCGTGGCGCCTTCGTGGCGTAACTGAGTTCTTAACGAATTGCCTCTAATTTGCGCATTCCCACCTCGTGATGGCCTGCCGCCTGATTCTCGATGGCGCCGTGCCCAGCAACATCGAAGAGGCAGAATGCCGGCTCTCAAGGACCTGTTTTCGCTGCGCTCGATCGGCGCCAAGCTCGCCCTCATGACCGTGGTCGGTGCGATCTGCATGGCGCTTGTCGCCTCCACCGTGCTGTGGATCGCGCGCAACCAGCTCGTCACCGAGCGCATCGAAAAGGCGCATGCCGCCGTCGACATCGTCTGGAATTTGGCCGACGGCTATTACAAGGCCTACAAGGCCGGCCAGATGACCGAGGAGGAGGCCAAGAAGCGCTTCCTCGAAGCCAACAATTACGTCTGGTACGAAGACCACAGCAACTACGCCTACATCTACGACTACGAGACCGGGTTGTGCGTCTCCAACCCCGGCATCCCGCAATTCGTCGGCAAGGACATGCGTCCGAACAAGGACGCCAACGGCATGCTGTTCGCGGTCGCGCTGATGGACATCGCGAAGAAGGGCCAGGGCTCCTTGCGCTATTCGTTCCGCCGCAGCGGCAGCGATCCCACCCCGCTCGACAAGGTCGCTTTCACGCGCGGTTTCGCGCCGTGGAACCTGATGATCGGCTCGGCCGAATACATGTCGGAGGTCGACAATTCGTTCTGGTCGATGGTGCAGACGGCCTCGATGGTCATCGCCGTCCTGATGCTGATCTCGATCATGATCGCCTGGGCCGTTGGCCGCAGCGTGGTGAAGCCGTTGACCAGCCTGAAGGAACGCATGGCCTCGCTCAGTCAGGGCCAGCTCGACGCGCCGGTCGCGCATGCCGATCGCCGCGACGAGATCGGCGAGATGGCCCGCACCGTGCAGGTGTTCCGTGACGCCATGATCGAGACCAACCGCATGCGCGAAGAGCAGGTGGTGGCCGAGAAGCGCCAGGTCGAGACCCGCAAGGTCGACATGAACAAGCTCGCCGATCAGTTCGAGCGCGAGGTCGGCGAGATCATCGAGCTGGTCTCGGTCGCCGCCGGCCAGCTCGAGACGTCGTCGACGACGCTGTCCAAGACCGCCGACACCGTTTCGCAAGTCTCGAACCGCGCCTCCACGGCGTCGGGCGAGGCGTCGGCCAACGTGCATTCGGTCGCTGCCGCGAGCGAGGAGCTTGCCTCCTCCATCGGCGAAATCTCCCGCCAGGTCGAGACCTCGGCCAGGATTGCGGGCGAAGCCGTCAGCCAGGCGCAGAAGACCGATAGCCGCATCAGCGAGCTGTCGCAGGCTGCGAGCCGGATCGGCGACGTCGTCGATCTGATCCAGACCATCGCCGGCCAGACCAATCTGCTGGCGCTGAACGCGACCATCGAGGCCGCGCGTGCGGGCGAAGCCGGCCGCGGTTTTGCCGTGGTCGCCTCCGAGGTGAAATCGCTCGCCGAGCAGACCGCGAAGGCAACCGACGAGATCAGCCAGCAGATCAACGACATCCAATCGGCGACGCGGGATTCGGTCGCGGCGATCAAGGAGATTGGCGCGACCATCGGCAAGATCTCGGAGATTTCAGCCGCGATCACGACCTCGGTCGAACAGCAGGGGGCGGCGACGCAGGAGATTTCCCGCAACGTGCAGCGCGCCGCCGCGGGCACCTCGCAGGTCGAGACCAGCATCGCCGACGTCCAGCGCGGCGCCTCCGAGACCGGCGGTGCCTCCGCCCAGGTGCAGTCGGCTGCGCAATCGCTCGCCAATGAAAGCACCCGCCTCAAGCGCGGCGTCGCCAGCTTCATGAATTCGATCAGGGCGGCGTAAGCGGCGCTCTCTTGCGGCCATCCTTCGAGACGCCCGCTTGCGCGGGCTCCTCAGGATGAGGTCCTGTATTGCTGTTAGACCCTCATGGTGAGGAGCCCGCCAACGGCGGGCGTCTCGAGCCATGCAGGCCGAGCTGCGTCACACCGCCCTGCGCCCCGCCAGCCGATCCCGCACCTCGGCCGCGATCTCGAACGAGCGCAGCCGCGCGGTGTGATCGTAGATCTGGCCCGTGGTCATCAGCTCGTCGGCCGCGGTGTCGGCGATCAGCGCCTTCAGCTTCTCTTCGACCATCGCCGGCGTGCCGACCGCGGAGATCGCCAGCGACTGCGCGACGCCGGCCTTCTCGGCCGGCGACCACAGCGCGTCCATGTCGTCGACCGGCGGCGGCAGCTGGCCGGGCGTGCCGCGGCGCAGATTGATGAACTGCTGCTGCAGCGAGGTGAACATGCGTTGCGCCTCGCCGTCGCTGTCGGCGGCGAACACATTGACGCCGACCATTGCATAGGGTTTTTCCAACTGCGCCGAAGGCTCGAACCGCGCGCGGTACTCGCGCAGTGCCGGCATCATCATCTGTGGCGCGAAGTGCGAGGCGAAGGCGAAGGGCAGCCCGAGCATGGCCGCAAGCTGTGCGCCGAACATGCTGGAGCCGAGGATCCACAGCGGCACCTTCGTCCCCATGCCGGGCACGGCGCGGATCGCCTGGTTCGGCTGCACGTCGCCGAGCAGCGCCTGCAATTCCAGCACGTCATGCGGAAAATTCTCGGCCGCCGTCGCAAGATCGCGCCGCATCGCCCGCGCCGTGAACTGGTCGGTGCCAGGCGCGCGCCCGAGGCCGAGATCGATCCGTCCCGGATAGAGCGACTCCAGCGTGCCGAACTGCTCGGCGATCACCAGCGGCGAATGGTTCGGCAGCATCACGCCGCCCGATCCGACGCGGATCGTCCTGGTTCCGCCCGCGACATGCCCGATCACCACGGATGTTGCCGCACTCGCGATCCCCGTCATGTTGTGGTGCTCGGCCAGCCAGAACCGCTTGAAGCCCCATTTCTCCGCATGCTGGGCGAGATCGAGCGAATTGCGAAAGGCTTGCGTGGCGTCGGAACCCTGCTTGATGGGAGCGAGGTCGAGCACGGAGAAGGGAATCATGGGGAAGGTACCGGGGGTGGAAGGCTGCGATGACATGTAATGTCACCGCGTAGGATGGGTAGAGCGCAGCGAAACCATCATGTACCGTCGGGCAAGGTCTCGATGGGTTTCGCTTCGCTCTACCCATCCTACGAAGCTGGCCCGCACCCCGTTCACAACCCTGTTATTGCGACCCATGGCGCCCTTCGTCGCAACTGGGCGTTTCGCGCCTGTTGTTGTACCCTCCATGCAACGCCACCGTCGCCAGGAGGACCTGACATGACCATCGTCGTACTCAGCCGCCGCAACCTCCTCGCGGCCGGCGGTTCCGTCCTCGCAACCGGCGTTTTGACAGCCGGAGTTTCCGGCCTCCTGTTGCCTGCCCGTGCGGACGGCCTCGCACCCACCGAATCGATGACGGGCGGGGCGAACAATTACCGCAAGGGCGCGGCGATCGTGGATCGGATCGGCAAAGGCGGCTTCTGGATGAGCGGCACCGTGCGCCGTGCCGGCGACGGTGCGCCGCTGGCCGGTCAGCGCATCCAGATCTGGGCGCACACGGTCGAAGGCCAGGAGCACGAGCCGCAGAGTCACGGCGCCACGCTCACCGACAAGGATGGCGCGTTCCGGCTCGAGATGCCGCAGATCATTCCGATCTTCGGCCAGCCGCACGGCCACCTCGCCTATGACAGCGGTGAGTTCAAGACCGTCTTTCTGCGGCCGATCATGCGGAGCGCCAAGGACACCAGCCTCGAGGCGCATTTCGTGCTTCAGCCGGCCTGATCGCGTTGCAGATGAAGGGGTGGAGATCGGCCCGGGTGCCACTGATCTGGGCCGCCCTTGCCGTGGCCATCGGCGTGCCGATCGCGCTCGCAGCGACAAGCGAACAGCTCGCATGGCGCGGCCCGGTCTACATCCTCGCTGGATTCGCAGGCATCGTTGCCCTCGCTCTGGTGCTGGTTCAGCCGCTGCTGATCGGCGGATATCTGCCGGGCCTGTCGGCCTATCGCGGACGGCGTGCGCATCACTGGATCGGCGGCGCACTTGCTCTGGCGGTGGTGATCCATGTCGCCGGCCTCTGGATCACCAGCCCGCCCGACATGATCGACGCGCTCACCTTCTCGTCGCCGACGCCGTTCTCCCCCTTCGGCGTGGTCGCGATGTGGGCCATCTTCGCCGTCGCGTTGTTGGCATCATTGCGTCGGCGGTTGGGATTGCGGCTGCGCACCTGGCGCATCCTCCATCTGCCACTCGCGATCGTCATCGTGATCGCAGGCATCGTCCATTGCCTGCTGATCGAGGGGACGATGGAGACCATCTCGAAGGCGGCGTTGTGTGCACTTGTGCTCGCGGCAACCGTGAAAGTCATGGCTGATCTCTGGCGGAAGCGGACGCTGCGTGGCGAGAGCGCCGTGCGGCAGTGAAGGATCGCGCCGATTCCGGGCTGCGCCGCTGCCACGGATCGTCCGATCGGACGATGCGCAACCCGTCCGCTGCTCTGCTTGCCGCGAATTCCGGTGAGGCATATCTTCGCGCGATGACCGTCAGTGCTCCCGATCTGAAAGCATTCCTGCTCGCGACGCCGTTCTTCGGCGGTCTGTCGGACGCGAGCCTCGACCTCCTGATCTCGATGCTGGTCGAATGCCGCTTTGATGCCGGCGCAACCGTCGTGGCGGAAGGCGAGCCGGGACGCTCGATGTTCATCGTCAAATCCGGCCGCCTGGCGGTGACCAAGCGGACGAACTCAGGGCACGTCGTCCCGATTTCCGCTCTGGAGCCCGGCGACTTCTTCGGTGAAATGACGCTGATCGAAATGCAAAACCGCTCCGCCACGGTGGTCGCGGAGTCGCCGACGGTGCTCTACGAGCTGACGGCTCCAAAACTCTACGCCTGCTACAAGGCCGACATCCACGCCTACGTGATCGTCCTGCAGAACATCAATCGCGAGCTGTGCCGCCGGCTACGCCGCTCGGATGATCGGTTCGCGGGGCATCAAATGGGCGAAGACAATTGATCCCTGCGTAGGATCGGCACGCCGGTCCGGCTACAGCAGCGCCAATGAGTGCAGCGAGTTTCGATGAAAACCGAAGGCAATCAAGCCGGAGAGAAGCAGCGCAGTCCCAGTCACGATCAGGCAACACGCAATCACTATTGGAGCCTCTGGTTCGTCGTCGATGACCAAGACGATAATAGATAAAATTTTACCGACAATGGAAAGGAAGAATTAACCTTACCTGCGCGGCCCGGCAGGCAGTGCGTAGGATGGGTAGAGCGGCTCGTCCGCCGTAGCTCGAAGAGCGAAGGCGGAAGCGAAATCCATCATCTCTCATCACGGAGCGAGCCATCGATGGGCTTCCCTTCACCCTCTCCAAGGGCATTTATTGGTTCAGTTCGGTCGCAAGGAAGTCGTGCATGTCCTGGACTGAGCGCGACGCAGCGTTGGCATCGTATTTGAGCCAGTGGCCGAACAGCCGCATTCCCTCGTTGAGGTCGGGGGCATCGAAGGCGTGATAGGCTCCGGGATAGATCACCAGCTTGACGCGCGCTCCCTGGCCCGCGCGCCGTTCCATCCAGAGTTCACAATCCCTGGTCGGGCTCCAGTCGTCGAGGTCGCCGATCAGGATTGCTGCTGGAATCGTCAACCGGTCGGCGGCCAGGGCGCATAGGGGGTAGTAGGCCACGGCGGCCCTGAACTTCAGCCCATCCGGAACGGCAAAATAATCGACCGAGCGGGGCGAGGCCAATTGCAGCGCGACGATGCCGCCCTGCGATGATCCAACGACAACAATCCGCTTCGGATCGACGTAAGGAAGCTTCGCAAGATAGCTCAGTGCGCCCAGCGCGTCCCTTTGTCGGGCAAGCAACACGCCTTGCCGGACAACCGTCTGCGCATCACAAGCGTGTTCGATGCCGCGGGTCGTAAAGCTGTCAACGCTGAGCGAGACGTAGCTCCAGCCTGTGAAGAGCTCGGCCATCCGCGTGCGGGTCTTTTCCAGCAGTCCGGCGCAGCCGTGGAGATAGACGACCGCAGGGAAGGGGCCGGGTCCCTCAGGTCTGGAGAGGTAGCCTTCGATCGCATCGGAAGTGTTGGCCGGCGTTTCGCCGCGCTCGCGCGCCCGCTGCTGCTGGATTTGCCCCATGATGACGGGCGCATTGTCGAACTTCACCAGATCGCCGGCCGAAGCGACGGTTTGAATCTCGAACGTCGCGAGAATCGTCAGGATGAGACGTGTGATAATCCCACTACGCACGTTTTGGCTCCCGTGGCACGCCGGCGCGCTGAGCCCGCGTAGGATGGGTAGAGCGTAGCGAAACCTATCGCGGTCTTGAAGGGGCATCGATGCCTGTCGCGGCGCTCAACGAATCGTGCAGATGGCGACAGATATCCCGTCGGGCAAAACACCAGCCTCCCGCCAAACTCCCGTCAATCCCTTTCCCTAAAAATATTCCACTTTACCGAAATTCGGAATTGCGTCATTCTCTCTGCATCCCGGCCCGAGGAGAGGGGCGATCGTACGTCGTCACGAACGTGGGTTGGGGAAGCGGTGGACGCGGCAGCGCCGGCGCGGATGTGAGGGCAGGGCGGGCGGAGGATTGAGCCGACCCCCGTGAGCCCGTCGCAAGCCGTGTCGTACGAACGGCGCCTGTATCCGAAGACGCTCTGGGCCGAAGCCGGGCTTGTCCGGCGAAGCCCGCAGGGCGGAAACGGAATCGCTGCGTACGGCCAAACCGTGTGGTCTCGGCTGTCGTTGCTACAGCCAAGCTTTCGCGAGGATGCTTCGCCCCAACCGGGCGCGCTGCGTCACCTCTCGCGAAGTGACGGTGACAACTCAGAACTCGTCGCCGGGGAGAGCGCGGCATACGCCGTCAAACCACTGCGCAGGGAAGGCCGAGTGTTCGGCGTCACCTGTATGCTGCTGTGCGGTCTCCTTGCGCTACACTTTCGCGCAGCGGACCGCGGGTGCCCGTCGGCACCCGGTCTTCCCTGCGCCCTCTTCAGAAGAGGAGGGCAACGGAAACGAGCAAAACTCGGGCGCTGGATGCCGCGAGAATGTTGATTCATGCGCATTTCGAGAGATGGAATGGTGCTGCCAGACAGGATTGAACTGTCGACCTCTCCATTACCAATGGAGTGCTCTACCACTGAGCTACGGCAGCATGTGCTGGGATAAGAATCGGCCGCCCGAGGGGCCTACCAAGCGGGCCGATATCTGCCACAGGCCTCCCCGCTGTGCAAGCTTGCAAGGACGGCCAAAACGAGAAAATCGGGGCGATATCGGGGGTAATACGGCTGTTTTGGCCGGAAACGACCGACTTTCCGCCGATTTTGGTTCCATGTGCCCCGGCCAACTGGCCAGTTGGCCCGTGCGGCAGATTCGACCCATTTTGAGTTTCGCACGATCGGGACCGCGCGGGCCTCTTGAGCTGCCGCATTCTCTGGGCATGTTATCGCCAACCGCTGTATGGACCCGTGATGGCTGACGAGAACGACAGAAGCGCGAACCAGGCGAGGACCTCGCGGGACGACCGGCTGAAATCGGCGCTGCGGGAGAATCTCAAGCGGCGGAAGGTGCAGGCGCGCGAACGCGCCGCAAGTTCCGACCCCTCGCAAGTCGACGATGGTTCCCTAGATGAGGGGACCGCCGGGAAGACTTGAGATTCGAATCCCGCAGCTGGAATTTTTTGGAGTGCATGCAGTGACCATGGGGCACGACGATCTACATCAAGCCGATCGCGACGCGATGATGTCGCGGTTCACCCGCCCCGAGCAGACGTTTCCCGCGCTGTCGTCCGCCGAGATCGAGCGCATGCGGCATTTCGGCGAGGTCCGCACCTACCAGGACGGCGAGCTACTGTTCGAGACCGGCAAGCCCGGTCCGGGCATGTTCGTCGTGCTGAAGGGCCACGTCGCCATCACCCAGCGCGACGGGCTCGGTCATGTCGCGCCGCTGATCAACCAGGGGCCGGGGCAATTTCTGGCCGAGCTCAGCCAGCTCTCCGGCCGTCCGGCGCTGGTCGACGGCCGCGCCGAAGGCGATGTCGAGACACTGCTGCTGCCGCCGGAGCGCCTGCGCGCGCTGCTGGTGGCCGAAGCCGAGCTCGGCGAACGCATCATGCGTGCGCTGATCCTGCGCCGGGTCAATCTGCTCCAGGCCGGCGTCGGCGGCATCGTGCTGATCGGTCCGTCGCATTCGGTCGGCGTGGTCCGCCTGCAGGGCTTTCTCACCCGCAACGGCCAGCCGCATCATCTGCTCGATCCCGAGCGCGACCGCGACGCCGCGGAGGTGATCGCGCGCTATTCGCCAAAGCCCGAGGACTGGCCGCTGGTCGTCACGTCCGACGGCGCAGTGCTGCGCAATCCCGGTGAGACCGAGCTTGCGCGCGCGATCGGCATGATCGGCGGCCCGCGCAATGACCGCATCTACGACGTCGCGATCGTCGGCTGCGGACCGGCGGGGCTCGCGACCGCCGTGTATGCGGCCTCCGAAGGCTTGTCGGTCGCCGTGCTCGACACCCGCGCGTTTGGCGGCCAGGCCGGCGCCAGCGCGCGCATCGAAAACTACCTGGGCTTTCCGACCGGCATTTCCGGGCAGGCGCTGACCGCGCGCGCGTTCAACCAGGCGCAGAAGTTCGGCGCCGACATCATGATTCCCGTCACGGTGCAGTCGCTCGACTGTACGCGCAGGGATGGCGCGTTTGCGGTCGCGCTCGACGGCAGCGATCCCCTGCGCTCGCGCGCGGTGGTGGTCGCGAGCGGTGCGCGCTATCGCCGGCCTGATATCGCAAACCTCGACAAGTTCGAGGGCCGCGGCGTCTGGTACTGGGCCTCTCCGGTCGAGGCAAAGCTGTGTGCCGGCGAAGAGGTCGCCCTGGTCGGCGCCGGCAATTCGGCGGGGCAGGCAGCGGTGTTCCTGTCAGGACACGCCAAGAAGGTGCTTATGATTATTCGTGGCGGCGGCCTGGGCGCCAGCATGTCGCGCTATCTCATCGAGCGCATCGAGGCGACGCCGAACATCGAGCTGCTGTTCAACACCGAGATCACGGCGCTCGAAGGCGACGAGGCCTCGCTGCTGCGGCGCATCCGCTGGAAGAGCCGGCTGTCTGATGATGAGGAAACCGCCGACATCAAGAATCTCTTTCTGTTCGTCGGCGCCGATCCCGCCACCGGCTGGCTCGACGGCTGCGGCGTGACGCTCGATCGCGGCGGCTTCGTCGTCACGGGCGCGCAGTCCGAGCTGAACCAGGGCAAGCTGGTGGCGCCGCTGGAGACCTCCGTGCCCGGCGTCTACGCCGTCGGCGACGTCCGCTCCGGCTCGGTCAAGCGCGTCGGCGGCGCCATCGGCGAAGGCGCGCAGGTCGTAGCCTCCCTGCACGGCTATCTCGGCGACGCCGCAAAACCGGCGCTTTAGTCAAGCAGAAGACAAGCAGACGGTAAGTCGAATCCGGCTTGCCATCTTGCCGTGCGATGCCCGACTATCCCCTCGTCGCGAGGCCAATCGCGCGTGGAAACAAAGATTCAACGGGAGGACTAAATGGCCGAACTCGTCGTGCTCTACAAGACGCCCAAGGACGCTGCCGCCTTCGACAAGCATTATGCCGAGACCCACATTCCGCTCGCCAAGAAACTTCCCGGCCTGAAGAAATACGCCGTGAGCACGGGTGCGGTCGGCTCGCCCGCCGGACCGTCAGGCGTTCACCTCGTCGCCATTCTCAGCTTCGACAGCGTGGGCGATATCCAGAAGGCATTCGGCAGCGAAGCGGGCAAGGCGGCCGCAGGCGACGTGCCGAAATTCGCCAGTGGCGGTGCCGACCTCCTGATCTTCGACACCAAGGAAGTGTGATCGCGACGATCGATTCAACTTTCGTCGAAAGCTGCTGTCGTTTGTGACAGCCCTGCAAAAAATTCAGCCATGCGTTTGTCGATTCGCACGATGACGCATGGCTGCACGCACATGTGTGATCGTGCCGCATGTGGCAATCCAATGAGGACCGTAATACTAATCTTCTGACCTCAATGCTGAGCGTAGGAGAGAGATGCCATGGTTCTCGGGATGAGCCTGCAAGCCTTCACACTGGTCCATGTCATCATCAGCCTGATCGCCATCGCGGTCGGCCTGATCGTGATGTTCGGGCTGCTTGGCTCGAATCCGATGCCGGCCCTCACAGCGATCTTTCTTCTCTTCACCATCCTCACCAACGTCACCGGCCTGCTGTTTCCGTTCAAGGAGCTGCTGCCCTCGTACATCATCGCCGGCATCTCGCTGGTGCTGCTCGCGATCGCCTGCTTCGCGCTGTACGGCATGAAGCTCAGAGGCGCCTGGCGCCCGGTCTACATCGTGACCGCGATGATCTCGCTCTATTTCAACGTCTTCGTGCTGGTGATCCAGTCGTTTCTCAAGGTGCCGGCCCTGGCCGCGCTCGCACCGGCAGTGCCGCCGAATCCACCGGGTGGCCCGGTGTTCGCCGCGGTGCAGGGCATCGTGCTGGTGTTCTTCGTGATTGTCACCATCGGCGCTTGGCGTCGCTACAGGCCGGTGGCGTTCGCCTGATCGCATCTCGCTAAAGGAGTCCCGCAAATGCCCACCATCACCACCAAGGACGGCGTCGAGATCTTTTTCAAGGATTGGGGCTCGGGCCAGCCGATCGTGTTCAGCCATGGCTGGCCGCTGTCAGCCGACGACTGGGACGCGCAGATGATGTTCTTCGTCACCCGCGGCTATCGCGTCGTCGCCCATGACCGCCGCGGGCACGGCCGCTCGGCCCAGGTCGCCGACGGTCACGACATGGATCATTATGCCGACGATCTCGCGGCGGTGACCGCGCATCTCGACCTCAAGAACGCCATCCATGTCGGCCATTCCACCGGCGGCGGCGAGGTCGTGCACTACATCGCGCGCCACGGCGAGTCTCGCGTGGCGAAGGCCGCGATCCTCTCCGCAGTGCCACCGCTGATGGTGAAGACGGAAGCCAATCCCGGCGGTCTGCCCAAGGACGTGTTCGACGGCTTTCAGGCGGCACTCGCTGCCGGTCGCTCGGCGTTCTACCGCGACGTCGCTGCCGGACCCTTCTATGGCTACAACCGTCCCGGTGCAAAACCGTCGGAGGCGGTGATCCAGAACTGGTGGCGCCAGGGCATGATGGGCGGCGCGAAGGCGCATTACGACGGCATCGTCGCGTTCTCGCAGACCGATTTCACCGAGGATCTGAAGAAGATCAACGTGCCGGTGCTGGTGATGCACGGCGACGACGACCAGATCGTGCCTTACGCCGATTCCGCCCCGCTGTCGGCCAAGCTGCTCAAGAACGGCACGCTGAAAACCTACAAGGGCTTTCCGCACGGCATGCCGACCACGCACGCCGAAACCATCAACGCGGACCTGCTGGCGTTCTTCAAGGGCTGAGCGGGTCGCTCACGCCAGGATCGTTCTGATCGCATCGAAGGTCCGCTTGACGAAAGCCTCCGGCTTGTCGCGCGGGCCTTCGCTGAGCCAGCTCTCGCCGCCGACGCGCATCGCGCCGGTGGCGATCATGGCGACGAGACGGGCCTTCAACCGGTCCGACTTGCGGCCCGAGCGTTGCGCAAGCCCCTCCGCCAGCGCGCGCTCGAGTTTTTCGTATTTGAGCTGATCGCGGGCCTGCAGCGCGGGATTGTCGCGCTTGAGCCGCGACATCGCCGCCGCCTCGGTGGGATCGATCCGCTTCATCGCCGCAGCGATCGCATTCTCCGCCGCCGTCAGCATGGATTCGTCCGCCGGCCGCGCCAGGATTTCGGCGACAAGCGCCGCTGCCGCATCCTCCTGCCAGGCGGCGACCACGTCCTCCTTCGACGCGAAATAATGAAAAAAGCTCCGCCGCGACATGTCGGCCGCATCGGCGATGTCGTCGATCGTGGTGGCCTCGAAGCCGCGCTCCAGGAACAGGGCCATCGCCGCGCGCTTCAGCCGTTCGCGGGTTTCCTGCTGCTTGCGCTGGCGCAGGCCGGCGGCCGGCGGAGATTTCTCTCCGGCGTTCAGCGGCTTGGGGCGGTTCGCGGCGGGCTTCGAAGCCTTCAAATTATTTCACCTCTTGCAAACTTGCACTCAGTGCACATTTAGACCCGTCGCGGGCCTCGTTCCAGCCCTGAACGGAGATATGGCATGACCGACTGGACCACGGCAGACATCCCCTCGCTCAGCGGCAAGACCGTCGTCGTCACCGGGGCCACCGGCGGCCTCGGCTATGAGACGGCGCTGGCGCTGGCGGGCGCCGGAGCCATCGTCATACTGACAGGGCGCAACGACGCAAAGGGGCTGCGGGCGATCGAAGGCATTTGCGCGCAGTTTCCCAACGCCCTGATCGCCTATGAGCATCTCGACCTCGCCAGCCTGGCGTCGGTCGCCGATTTCGCCCGGCGTTTTGCCGCCAGCAACGACCAGCTCGACCTCCTCGTCAACAATGCCGGCGTGATGGCGCTGCCGAAACGGCTTGAGACCGAGGATGGTTTCGAGATGCAGCTCGGCACCAATTATCTCGGCCATTACGCCCTGACGGCCCGCCTGCTGCCGCAGCTCCGCCGCGCCAAGGGGCCGCGGATCGTCAACCTCTCCAGCCTCGCGCATCGCACCGGCGCGATCCATTTCGATGATCTGCAGAGCCAGCGGTCCTATCGTCCCTGGCGCGCCTACTGCCAGTCCAAGCTCGCAATGCTGATGTTCTCGCTCGAATTGCAGCGGCGCAGCGATGCGGCCGGCTGGGGCCTGCGGAGTGTTGCCGCGCATCCCGGCTACGCGCGCACCGATCTCATTCCGAACGGTCCGGGCACCAACAGCTTCCAGTCGCGCGTGAGCCGGTGGCTCCAGCCCTTCATCAGCCAGTCCGCGGCGGAAGGCGCGCTGCCGACCCTGTTCGCGGCGACCTCGCCGGCCGCGGAGCCCGGCGGCTATTACGGCCCCAACTGGTTCTACGAATTGAAGGGGCCGCCGGTCGAGGCGCGGATCATGCCGCGGGCGAAGGATTTCGCGTCGGCGGCCAAGCTGTGGGATGTCTCGGCGACGCTGACCGGTGTATCCTTCGACGCGATCGCGGCCGCCGCATGAGCCGTGATCCCGGCGGGGACGTTCCGATGCGTGTCATCATTTTCGGCGCGACCGGCATGGTCGGGCAGGGTGTGTTGCGTGAATGTCTGGTCGATGCCGGTGTCGCGCATGTGCTCGTGGTCGGACGCAGTCCAATCGGCGTGCGCAATTCCAAGCTGACCGAGATCATCCACGACGATTTCACCGACTATTCGAAGATCGAGGCGCAACTCGCAGGCTATGATGCCTGCTTCTTCTGCCTCGGCGTTTCCTCGATCGGCATGAGCGAGGACCACTACCGCCATCTCACCTACGACATCACGCTCGCGGCGGCGGCGACGCTGGCGCGGCTCAATCCGCAGATGACCTTCACCTATGTCACCGGCGCCGGCACCGATTCCACTGAGAAGGGTTCGCGGATGTGGGCGCGCGTCAAGGGCAAGACCGAGAACGATCTGCTCAAGCTGCCGTTCAAGGCCGCCTACATGTTCCGGCCCGGCGCGATCCAGCCCCTGCACGGAATCCGCTCGAAGACGGCCTGGGTGCAAGCGGTCTACGACGTGACCTGGCCGCTGTGGTCGGTGCTGCGCCGGATCTCGCCCGGGCTCGTCACCTCGACCGAGCAGATGGGGCGCGCCATGATCCATGTGGCCAGGGTTGGCTATCCCAGGAGAGTGCTAGAGATGAACGATATCAATAGCCTCTAGTCGGTCGTCCACGCGGCCGCTAGTTTGCGCGGAAATTTCGGCAGCCCCGCGCGTTGAGCCGTATCAGCCCTCGAGGAGAAGTGTCGGTGATGTCTCCC
The DNA here is from genome assembly GCF_024199945.1 of Bradyrhizobium sp. CCGUVB4N. GTDB lineage: Bacteria > Pseudomonadota > Alphaproteobacteria > Rhizobiales > Xanthobacteraceae > Bradyrhizobium. The sequence goes on from NZ_JANADP010000001.1 coordinate 980,763, forward strand.
CAGCTCAAACTGATCGCGCTCGATGCGGACGATCTCGCGGTGATCTCCACCCATGTGCAGGATGCCCGGGTGCAGCCTTCCGACATCATCTGGCGGCAGGGCGAGAAGCGCCTGGTGGTCGGGATGAGCCGGCTGGACTGGGAGCAGACGCTGGCGGGCGAGGCCGAGCCGCGTCGGCTGGTGTCAGCGCTTCGCTTCGACCGCGTGCTCGCCTGCAAGTCGCGCAACATCGATCTCGCGACGCCTGAGGCGGTCCTGGACCTCGTTGGTATCGAGTTTCATCCCCAGGACGGTCGCGATGAGGAGCCTGGCGGCAGCGCGCTCTTGCTGTTCGCCCAGGGCGGCGCCATCCGCCTCGACGTCGAATGCCTGGAATGCGAGCTGACCGATTTGGGCGCGGACGAACTGGGAACGGGGCTGGCGATCGAGGGAGAGGGGTGAGGTTGCCTGTATACCAGCCGAGCCGGCGCGGGCCCTCGCCGGAACGGCAGCTTCCAAAGGGGCTGCCAAGGGTTGACGCAGCTTTCCCGCCGCGCCATTGAGCAGGGGGGCCGGTAAGCCGGACCGCGCCCCCTAAAACCAGCAGAAGCCAAGCCCAAAATGCCCGTTCGTCTCGACCGCAGCAGCGCCGATTTTGACCAGCGATTCGCGGCCTTCCTCGCCGCCAAGCGCGAGGTCTCGGCCGATGTCGAGGCGGCCGCGCGCGCCATCGTCGACGACGTCGCCAAGCGGGGCGATGCCGCGCTGCTCGAGGCGACCGCAAAGTTCGATCGGCTGAGGCTGGACGCCTCCGGCCTGCGCATCTCGGCGGCCGAGATCGAAGCTGCGACAAAGGCCTGCGATGCGGCGACGCTGGATGCGCTGAAACTCGCGCGTGACCGGATCGAGACTTACCATCGTCGCCAGCTCCCGAAGGACGAGCGCTTCACCGACCCGCTCGGGGTCGAGCTCGGCTGGCGTTACTCAGCAATCGAATCGGCCGGCCTCTACGTGCCCGGCGGCACTGCGGCCTATCCGTCGTCGGTGCTGATGAACGCGGTGCCTGCAAAAGTCGCCGGCGTCTCGCGCCTCGTGATGGTGGTGCCGTCGCCCGACGGCAAGCTCAATCCGCTGGTGCTGGCGGCAGCCCATCTCGGCGGCGTCAGCGAGATCTACCGCGTCGGCGGCGCGCAGGCCGTGGCCGCGCTCGCTTATGGGACCGCGACGATTGCGCCGGTCGCCAAGATCGTCGGTCCCGGCAATGCCTATGTCGCCGCCGCAAAGCGGTTGGTCTTCGGCAAGGTTGGCATCGACATGATCGCCGGCCCCTCCGAGGTGCTGGTGATTGCCGACGACACCGGCAATGCCGACTGGATCGCCGCCGATCTGCTGGCGCAAGCCGAGCATGACGCCAGCGCGCAATCGATCCTGATCACTGACTCGGCGCGCCTTGCCGCCGATGTCGAGAAGGCGGTCGAAGCGCAGCTCAAGACGCTGCCGCGCGCCGGGATTGCCGGCAAGTCCTGGGCCGATTTCGGCGCCATCATCATGGTGAAGTCTCTCGCTGACGCCATTCCGCTCGCCGATGCAATCGCCGCCGAGCATCTCGAGATCATGACCGGCGATCCCGATGCGCTTGCTGCAAAGATCCGTAACGCCGGTGCTGTCTTCCTCGGCGCGCATACGCCGGAGGCGATCGGCGATTATGTCGGCGGCTCCAACCACGTGCTGCCGACGGCGCGCTCGGCGCGATTCTCCTCAGGACTCGGGGTCGCCGATTTCATGAAGCGCACCTCGATCCTGAAATGCGGCCCGGACCAGCTGCGTGCGCTGGGACCTGCCGCAATGACGCTCGGACAAGCGGAGGGGTTGGATGCCCATTCGCGCTCGATTGGATTGCGCCTCAATCTGTCATGACCCAGCCGCCCGAACAGGACGACTCGACCAATCGCATCGTCGCGGTCACCCTCGACGAAGACTCGATCGGCCGTTCCGGGCCCGACATCGAGCATGAGCGCGCGATCGCGATCTACGATCTGATCGAGCAGAACCTGTTCGCGCCAGATGGTTCGGACGGCAAGGGGCCGTTCACGCTGCACATCGGCATCACCGGCAGCCGGCTGATGTTCGACATCCGCCGCGAGGACGGCACGCCCGTGGTCGCGCATCTGTTGTCGCTGACGCCGTTCCGACGGATCGTGAAGGATTATTTCATGATCTGCGACAGCTACTACCAGGCGATCCGCACCGCGACCCCGGACAAGATCGAGGCGATCGACATGGGCCGCCGCGGCATCCATGACGAGGGCTCGCGTACGCTGCAGGAGCGGCTGAAGGGCAAGGTACGGGTCGATTTCGAGACCTCGCGCCGGCTGTTCACGCTCATCACCGTTCTGCACTGGAAGGGCTAAGTGCGATGGCGGGTCCGCCACGCACACGCGATCCGCAATCGGTGCTGTTTGCCTGCGCCATGAACAGCGTGCGCTCTCCGATGGCCGAGAGCCTGTTGCGGCACATGTTCCCGCAGGGCCTCTACGTGAAATCGGCCGGCGCCAGAAAAGGCGAGCTCGATCCGTTCGCGGTGGCCGTGATGGCCGAGCTCGGCCAGGACATCTCCATCCACAAGCCGCAGACCTTCGAGGAGCTGGAGGACTGGGAGGGGTTGAATTTCGACCTCATCATCACGCTCTCGCCGGAAGCGCACCACAAGGCGCTGGAGCTGACCCGCACGCTCGCCGCCGACGTCGAATACTGGCCGACGCATGACCCCACCACCATGGAGGGCAGCCGCGACCAGAAGCTCGCGGCCTATCGCGAGGTCTGCGACCAGCTGCTGATGCGGATCCGCCGGCGTTTCGCCAAGGTCGGCGCGGCGAGCGGGTAGTATGGGGCCGACGTAACACCCGCGTCACAGACTAAGGGCACACGCATGTCGGACACCTCGAATCACCAAAGTCCGGGTTCCCGGGTTGTGAAATCAGCCCTCGTCCGATAGGTTCCGCGCGCAATTCACCTCCTGCCTCGACCCCCAAAATCACCTGATGCTCGGCCGCCCCAAATTCGTTCTTGCCTCCGGTTCGCCGCGACGCCTGTCGCTGCTCAACCAGGCCGGCATCGACCCGGACGCGCTCCGGCCGGCCGATGTCGACGAGACGCCGAAGCGGGGCGAGCTGCCGCGCGCCTGCGCCAACCGTCTGGCGCGGGCCAAGGCCGATGCGGCGCTGAAATCGGTGCAACTGGACGACGAGCTGCGCGGCGCCTTCATCCTGTCGGCCGATACGGTCGTGGCGGTCGGCCGCCGCATCCTGCCCAAGGCCAATCTGGTGGACGAGGCCGCGCAGTGCCTGCGGCTGCTGTCGGGCCGCAACCACCGCGTCTACACCGCGATCACCCTGGTGACGCCGCGCGAGGCGTTCCGCCAGCGCCTGGTCGAGACCCGCGTCCGCTTCAAGCGCCTGTCGGAAGACGACATCCAGGCCTATATCGGCTCCGGCGAATGGCGCGGCAAAGCCGGCGGCTACGCCGTGCAGGGCATCGCGGGCTCATTCGTGGTGAAGATGGTGGGCTCCTACACCAACGTCGTCGGCCTGCCGCTCTACGAGACCACGACGCTGCTCGGCGGCGAAGGCTTTCCGATCCGCTTCGGCTGGCTCAACGCCACCGCCGTCTGACAAAAAACGCGAAAACAACCCCATGCACAGTAGAAGCGGGTGGGGACGCGCTTGCGCCCCCGTCGCAGGAACCCGTTTGCCGAAGGGCACTTGAACCTCGTCACCGCGTGTACAGCTATCCCGACCATGGACGACCACGTCAAAAAGCCCGCCTCGCCCCTCAAAACCTGCCCGATCTGCGGCAAGCCGCAGGTGGAGGCCACCCGTCCGTTCTGCTCGTCGCGCTGCCGCGACGTCGACCTGAACCGCTGGCTGAAAGGTTCCTACGTCATCCCCGGCCGGGATGATGAGGTGGACGATATCGAATAACTCAGTAATATCAATCGGTTGAAGAGGAATTGAGTGCGGAGCCCGCCCGCCGCGACAAGCCCGCCCCACCTTGTGCACAGTTGGGCCGCGCCCCATCAAGCCGAGGGTGAAGCGTGGGTAGACAGGCCGCTGTGAGCCCACTATAAACCGCCCGCTCGATGGGCTTTGGCCCCTCTCGTGGAGCACGCCCAGGTAGCTCAGTTGGTAGAGCATGCGACTGAAAATCGCAGTGTCGGTGGTTCGATTCCGCCCCTGGGCACCATTCCCACGCTGAAGCGTGAACTTCTCAAATTTCTTCGACCTGGAGAAAGTCGCTTCGCGCGACAAGGTCTTTCCATGTCCAGCGCCCTCAAGCTCTGTCCAGAATGGCTTGAGGAGCTTAGGCTGCGCCGGCGGTGCGTATGCCGCCCAAATCTATTCGGGACATCTTACGAGAGGTGACGACCATGGATGCCGACAAGGCCATTGCATTGATCTCTGCGGCCGGCATGGAACTCACCGACCGGCGCCGCAACGGTGCGGATAATGGGTGGACGCTCAGTTTCTCCAACGGCGCCACCCTCGAAGTCGGGGACAAGGGGGAGGTGTCCGCTTCCGGCAAGGGAGCCGACGCGGTCGCAAACCTTCTCGGTCTCGGCAGCAAAACCTGAGCTGCGAGCTGAAGAACGGCGACGAACGGGCTCTTCTGAGCTTCTCACTTCGTTGGCTCATATCCGTCGGTCAGCGCACCAAGGAAGGCGACGACATCGTCGATGTCAGTCGCGTTCAAGGCCGGCGCATCGCCGGCCTTGCGGTCAAACGGCGGCTCCATGTTGACATTGGCCTTGGGCCTGTCGGGCAGGTCGTCATATTTGTCGATGCTGCCGTCGGCTTTGCGCGGATACCAAAGTTCGGGCCGGGTTTCCCGCTCGACGTAGAACCGCACCGCGTCCCGTAACGAATGTACGGCGCCGTTGTGAAAGAAGGTCCGGCGGAGCGCGACATTGCGGAGCGTCGACGTACGGAAGAGACCGCAATAATCCTCGCGCTTCAGGAAGTCGGTGCGCAGGGGGCCACACAAACCGAGATCGAAATAGCCCGGGTCCTTGTTGGCGGGAATGTCGCGATTGCGCGGGACGCCGAGTGCAATCAGTCCGTAGTCCGTGAACTGCGGCGGGGTGCCATCATTGCCTCGTTTGCTGATGTGGCAGGACGCGCAATTGCCCTTGTCCGGCGCATTGAACAATTCGAGCCCGCGCGCTTCCTGAGCGGTGAGCTCAGCCTTTCCAGCCAGCACCGCGTCATATTTGCTCGAATAGGGATAAAAGGTTCGGTGGTCCTGCTGGTAGACCTCGAGCGCCTTGAGGGCCGTCTTGTAAACCGCGGCTGGATTGGCAACGGCTTTGGCCCCGGCAATGGCAGCGATAGCCTTGCCGTGCCCCGCAGCGAGCACCCGGCGAGCCACCTCAGTTTCATCCCGATTGCCCATCTCGAAATCCGAGAGCAGGGGAATCCTGGCCTGATCGGCACCACGGTCGACCCGTCCATCCCAGGTGAGGCCTCCTGTCGGGCCATTGTCGATGCTTTCGTCGGCCTCGTCCTCGGAATCATGGAAATGCTCGGTGAAGGACGGCACCACCTGCAGGTATTTCAGGGAGGGAACCGCTCGCGCGCCAGGTTGCTGCATGTCGCCACCGCCCAACTGGACCGCGCGGTCGTTGGCAGGGCCGAAAGCGTGCGCGGGATCGTGGCAGGATGAACAGGAGAGTTTCCCCGATCCCGAGAGCGACGGATCGAAAAACAGGGCCTGACCCAAAGCCCCGAGTCGCTCGGCCTGCCGACGCGCCTGGCTACGTGACATCTCAGCACTGGTCCGGGCCGGACCAACGGTCGAAGCCGCGAGGACGATCACAGCTGCGAAAACCCAATGCTCAATCCGCATATTGCAAACCGGGTTGATCCTTGGACATCTTCATGGCGATCCGAACGTGCCTTCGGCGAGCGTCTGCGCTATGACGAACGGAACGATAGCAACAATCAGGCTGAAGCAGGGGGCTTGGATGCTGGCGAAATCAGCGGTTTTCCTTTGTGCGTCGAGTGTCGTCATCGGTGCGTTCGGTCCGGCGCTGGCAGCGGGTAACGGACCGGGCCCCCAGAAGAATGCCGCCGACGATCTGACATTGATCGACACGGTGGTGGTGATTTACGCCGAGAACCGCAGCTTCGACAATCTCTATGGCAGTTTCCCGGGCGCGAACGGCGTGGCGAAGGCGCCCGCCTGGACGCGGACGCAGCGCGATCGTGATGGCAAACCGTTCCGTGAATTGCCGCCGATCTGGGACGGCCTGACTGCAAAGGGCGTGACGCCACCGGTCACCCAGGCCCAGACCGAACATCTGCCCAATCGTCCCTACTATCTGGACGATCCGAAGGGCTTCAATCTCAGCTACGGCACCATTACGCACGACCTCTGGCATCGCTTCTATCAGAACCAGATGCAGATCAATGGCGGGCGTAACGACAGATTCGTCGCTCATGCCGACTCGGGCGCGCTCGTGATGAGCCTCTGGGACGGATCGAAGATGGCGATGTGGAAGGTTGCCCAGAAATACGTGCTGGCCGACAATTTCTTCATGGGCGCGTTCGGCGGCTCCTTCCTCAACCACCAATGGCTGGTCTGCGCCTGCATCCCGACCTATCCCAAGGCCGACACCAGTCCCGCCAAGCCGTCGATCTCCGTGGTCGAGGCTGATGGCGTGACCTTGAAGGAAGCCGCCAACTCGCCGAAGTCGGCGATGGACGGCATTCCGAAATATGTCAGCGACGGCAATCTCACGCCCGACTTCTACGCCGTGAACACCATGCAGCCACCCTATCAGCCGAGCGGCAACGAACCGGCGAAGGACGGCGACAAGGCTTATGCGGATCCCATGAAGCCGACGACGCTGCCGCCGCAGACCGAACCGACGATCGGGGACATGCTCAGCCTCAAGCGTGTCAGCTGGGCCTGGTATGGCGGCGCTTGGCAGGACGTGCTGGATCACGGCAACAAGTCGCCGGTCCCGTTCTTTCAGTATCACCATCAGGCTTTCAACTATTATGCCAGCTTCGCCCCCGGCACTGCGGCGCGTGCCGAGCATCTGCGCGACGGCGGCCTGGCGGGCACCGAATTCATCAAGGCGATCGACGACGGCAAGCTGCCGCAGGTCACTTTCTACAAGCCGCAGGGCGATCTCAATGAGCATTCGGGCTATGCCGATATCCAGGCCGGCGACGCCCATATCGCCGACGTGGTCGCGCATCTCGAAAAGAGCCCGCAATGGTCGCATATGCTGGTCATCGTGACCTATGACGAGAATGGCGGCCTGTGGGATCACGTACCGCCGCCGAAGGGCGACCGCTGGGGTCCGGGCTCCCGCATTCCCGCCATCATCATTTCTCCCTATGCGCGCCGCGGCTATGTCGACCACACGCCGATGGACACGACCTCGATCCTGCGCTTCATCACGCGCCGCTTCGAGTTGCCGACCCTGCACGGCATCACCGTGCGTGACACCGCAATCGCCGCTCGCAAGCAGACGCCGCTCGGCGACCTGACCAGCGCACTCGTGCTCAAGGAGAAGTGAGGCGAAGTGGCCTCCTGGCCGACCGCAACCGTTGCCCCGTGCCTTAGCCGGACGACGGACTAGGTGTGATCCGAAGAAATGCGAGCGGCTTTCCGAAGAGATTATGCGCAAGTAACAACCTGATGGTTGCGTGTGACTTCTTCCCGGGGCACGATGGCTCTTCTGAAAGCCCGATCTTCAAGAGCGGTCAGGCATCAAAAGCTGATCCGCTGCTCAGCCTTTTCCGTTGGTTCAAGTATCGTAGCGCGAGCTCGTGCGCGCAGAAACGAAACCGGCGGGCTCTTAATAAGAGCCCGCCGGTTTGTTTAGGTGCTAAAATCAGTCCTTGCGTTGAAGTCCTGTAATCTTCCAGCCAAGCGCGTCAATTGCAGCAAGGTGGTAGTCGAGCGTCTGCTTCTCGTCAGAAGCGGGCGAGTGCGTCGTTGAGCCATTCTGAGGCTGGGGCTTGTTCAGTCCCAGCTTCTTCGCGTGCTTCACTTCGGCTTCCTCGATCGCGCGGACAATGCGCTGAATATGCTTACTGTCCACACGCGCGGGGTTCTTCTCGTTGAGAAGCTGACTGACGAACGGTCCACTAAAGTCGAGCGTGTCGCCAATCTCGGCCAGCGTGAAGAGGCTGCGGAAGCGCCTGAGGCGATCACGAAGATCCTTTTTAAGAGGACCATTCTTCTCGTCCTGATACTTGGGGTCGAAGTCCATTCAATATCCTTTCGTTCTGAAATGCCCCGGCCAGTCCGGAGCGTGACGTACATATACGCTTACAAATTCAACAAATCAACCAAAATCGAATACTTTGTTGTAAATATTTTCAAGATGATCGTCGGGCCAATTGGCGGGTACGAATCTTTTCGCCCGAGGCAGCCTGAGCTCGTTCGGTTAGGAAGCTGGGTACGGCGCTATTCTGCGGTATCAAGAAGATCGACGGTGCAACGGATTACTGACACGGTACAGTCAAGCTTTTGGGCACCAAGGCTCGTTCGATACGTGATCTTCAGTCGCAAATTCGACGGCTCATTCGCTACCCCACCCTTTTCCTCTGGCTCAGATACCTCAGCGCGAGCTTGATGAAATTGTGCACCACCATCGAGGTCTCGTCCGCTCGGTACACCAGGAACACGTCGGCTGCAGGCGGTGAGGGCCTGATGGGGCGGAACGCGATATCGGCGGTCGTGAAGCGCGCGATCGACTGCGGCACCAGCGCGACGCCGAAGCCGGCTGCGATCAGGCTCGGGATCGACTGCGCGTCGACGACCTGCTGGGACACTTTCGGCAGGAAGCCGGCATCGACACAGCAGGTCTGAATATAGCGCGCGAAGTCGGAGCTGTTGGGATCGAGGACGACGTGATCCTCCGACGCCAGATCGCCGAGCGCGACGCGCTTGCGCTTCGCCAAGGGGTGGGTGCGAGGCACGGCGAGAACGACCTCTTCGCGCCACGCCAGCTTGCTGGTCAGGTCGCGCTCGGTGGGAACGCCGCGAATGAGCGAGATGTTGGTGGTCCGGTTGAGCAGGGCCGCGATCTGTCGCGCCGGCGCCTGCTCATGCACCGTCATCCTCACCAATGGCGCAACCTCACGGTAGGCCGCGAGCAGCTCGGCAAGTCGGCCGCGCAGGATGGAGCCGGTTGCGCCGAGATCCAGCGTTCCGACCAGGCCGGCGCCGATCGAGCGTACTTCGTCTTCCGCCGACTTGACCTGTTGCAGGATCGCGCGCCCGCGCGACAGCATTGCTTCACCGGCCTGCGTCAGCTCGACCTTGCGGCTCGTCCTGTAGAGCAAGGGGGTGCCGAGCTCGGCCTCGAGCGCCTGGATGTGCTGGCTCAGCGGCGGCTGCGAGAGGTTCAGCCGCCGGGCGGCGAGGGTGAAGCTGCGCTCTTCGGCCACCGCGATGAAGTACCTGACCTGGCGAAGATCCATAGTGAAAACCTATCAATCGTGTCGTTCTATATATTGGACTTGATGTCGCACCTGGTCAACGAATGACCGATGGCGCCTTCGTCCGCGTGCAAGGGGCGAATGGCTCCGTACGCAGCGGCGTGACGCCGCTGCCAAATGACAAGAATGGCGAAAGGCTCAAGCCGACCAAGCCAGACAGACAAAAGCCCAGCGAGCGAGGAAAGCCATGCCCAACATCTTCAAGTCACTCTTCTTCCAGGTTGTCGTCGCACTCGCGCTCGGCATTGCGCTCGGCATGGCCTATCCTGATACGGCCCTGCAGATGAAGCCGCTCGGCGACGGCTTCATCAAGCTGATCAAGATGCTGGTGCCCGTCATCGTGTTCTGCGTTGTGGTGCAGGGAATTTCCGCGGCCGGAGACCTTTCGAAGGTCGGCAGGGTCGGCATCCGCGCGCTGCTCTATTTCGAGATCGTCACCACAATCGCCTTGGTGTTCGGCATTGCGCTCGCCTATTACTTCCAGCCCGGCGCCGGAATGAACATCGATCCATCGACGCTGGATGCCAAAGCGCTCAGCGGATTCAGTCAGACCGCGGCTCAGGTTGCCGGCGGCGGCGTCTCCGAATTCCTGATGAAGCTGATCCCCTCCACGATCGTCGGCGCGTTCAGCTCCGGTGATGTCCTGCAAGTCCTGATCGTCTCGATCATGTTCGGTTGCGCAGTGTCATTGTGCGGCGAGCGCGCACGGCCGGTCGTCGATTTCATCGAGCGCGTGAACGAGATCATCTTCAAGATGATGAACTTCGTCGTCCGGCTTGCCCCGATCGGTGTGTTCGGAGCGATCGCCTTCACCGTCGGCAAGTACGGCATCGGTTCGCTCAAGCAGCTCGGTGGCCTCGTCGGCTTGTTCTATCTGGCCGTGGTCCTCTTCGTGGTGATCGTCCTCGGAACGATCATGCGGCTGTCCGGCTTCAGCCTGTTCAAGCTGCTCGGCTATTTGCGCGAGGAGCTGATGATCGTGCTCGGCACGGCCGCCGGCGACAGCGTGCTGCCGCAGACCATGCGCAAGCTCGAGCAGCTCGGAATCAAGCGGTCGACCGTCGGTCTCGTCATCCCGACCGGCTATTCGTTCAACCTGGATGCGTTCTCGATCTACCTGACCCTGGCGGCGGTCTTCATTGCGCAGGCGACCAACACGCCGCTCGCCCTGGGCGACCTTCTGGCGATCCTCGGCGTCGCATTGCTCACCTCCAAGGGTGCCCACGGCGTCCCGGGCTCGGCCATCGTCGTCCTCGCCGCGACGCTGTCGGCGATCCCGGCCATTCCGGCAATCGGACTGGTGCTGATCTTGTCGGTGGACTGGTTTATCGGTATCGCTCGCGCGCTCGGCAATTATGTCGGAAACTGCGTCGCGACGGTCGTTGTCGCCGCATGGGAAGGCGATCTCGATCGCGCCAAGGCGCATCGCATCCTGAATGGCGAGATCGTTCCCCAGGGCGAGACCTCGCAGGCCGAGCCCGATGGTGCGGATGCTCCCGTCGCGGGTCTGCAACCGCTTTGAGCGCGGAAACTTTTGAGGTTGACGATGGCTTCACTTTCGATTGAACCGCTGACGAAGCAGGCGTTCGCGCCGTTCGGCGAGGTGATCGAAACGGACGGGGCGGTCCCCCTGTCGATCAACCAGGGCTTTGCGAAGCGTTTCAACGACCTCGCAAGCATCGACGTCACCGCGGAAGGCGGACAGACCAACATCAGCTGGTTTGCCGCCTCGCTGCGTCCCGCGCCGATTGCGATCCGCCTGATGGAGCGTCATCCGCTCGGGAGCCAGCTGTTCATGCCGCTTAACGGCGCGGAGTGGCTGGTCGTCGTTTGCACCGACCCACGCAATGCCGCGAGCTATCGGGCGTTCACAGCGACCGGGCACCAGGGCGTGAACTATGCGCGCAACTGCTGGCACCACCCGCTCCTGGTGCTCAAGGAGGCAAGCCCTTTCCTTGTCGTCGACCGCAAGGGCGGTGGCAACAATCTCGAAGAATATTGGCTGGACGAGACCATGCAGCTCGATCTGATGCCCGAACGACACGAGGCCTGACGATGTCATCGCGAACCTATCATGTCCCGCAGGGCGGTCTGCCGCCGCAGACGGATCTTCTCAGCGGCCGCGCGGTCTTTACGACCGCCTACGCCGTCATTCCCAACAGCGTGCAGCGCGATATCGTCGTCAGTCATCTGCCGCACTGGGACAACACCCGTGTCTGGGTTTTGGCGCGGCCGCTCTCGGGCTTCGCCGAGACGTTCTCGCATTACCTGATGGACATCGCTCCGAATGGCGGTAGCGAAATCCCTGAGCCCGAGAAGGACGCCGAAGGTGCGCTGTTCGTCGCGGGCGGGCAAGTCACGCTCAAGTTGGCAGGCAAGGACAGAGAGCTGAAAGCCGGCGGCTTCGCCTATGTGCCGCCCGGGTGCGGATGGAGCCTGCGCAATCGCGGCCCAGGCCCGGCCAAGCTGCACTGGATCCGCAAGCTGTATCAACGCGTTCCGGGATTGGCCGAGCCCGAGGCGATCGTGACCAACGAAGACTCGATTGCGCCGGTGCCGATGCCTGATACGGAGGGACGATGGGCCACCACGCGCTTCATCGATCCTTCGGACATGCGCTATGACATGCACATCAACATCGTGACATTCGAGCCGGGGGCGACCATCCCCTTCACCGAGACGCACGTCATGGAGCACGGGCTGTACGTGCTCGAAGGCAAGGCGGTCTACCGCCTCAATCGCGATTGGGTGGAGGTCGAGGCCGGCGACTATATGTGGCTGCGCGCGTTCTGCCCGCAGGCCTGCTACGCAGGCGGCCCCGGCCGGTTCCGCTATCTGCTCTACAAGGACGTCAACCGCCACATGAATCTGCGGCAGGGTGCGCCGCTGATTTAGTCTTGCGTACATTGGCCGCCCGCTCGATGGGCCCTGGCCTTCTCTTTGGGGGGCTTCCCTCAGCACGCCCAGGTCGTTCAGTTGGGAGAGCATGCGACTAAAATTCGCAGTGTCGCTGCTTTTCTCAAACGTTGTCGCATCAATGAGGCCAAGGCAAACCGGCCTGACGCCGACTGAATTGTGCCGCGACGCACTCAGCCGGTCGGCCGCAACGGCATCGGACACCGACGAGAATTTCAGAATCGGCCGATCCGGCCAGGAATCGGCTAGCCGAATTCTGCATCGGGCGAGAACGAACCTGCCGCGCGCGATAGATCTTCTTTGCTCGAAGGGATGTCGGAGTTGAGCCGATGCAGTCAAACGCCGACTCACCGAAGCGAGACCACCTAATAGTTGCGGCAGAAGATTGCTCATGCCAAGGATGTGTTGCATAATATCGACTGTCCTACTCGGGGGCCTGTGGTCGGATGGATGACAGGACGCGATCGTTACGCTCGCTCGTCATCGAACGGTCCCCACCGGCCGGGCCTTCGTTGCGGCGGAAAAAAAGTTGGCTGCTGCCAGCCTTCGGGATTTTGGTCTCAGTGCTTGTGCTGGGAGGCGGCACGGTGCTTTGGCTCGGCGGTTTGTCGCCGTCCGCGCAGGCGCCGGCTGCCGAGGTCCCATCCACCCAGGTCGCACAACAGGAGCGTCCAGCCCAATCGGTCGCGACCGGTGCGGGCGGCCTGATCGCGTCGGGCTACGTGGTGGCACGCCGCAAGGCCACGGTCGCGGCCGAGGTCACGGGCAAGGTCGTCGAACTCCTGGTCGACGAGGGCATGGTGGTGGAGGCCGGCCAGGTTCTCGCCAGGCTCGACGATGTCCTGGCCGACAAGGACTACGCGCTGGCGCAGGCGCGCGCCGAGGCCTCCGAAGCGGCCATGGCCGCGATTGCCGCCGATCTGGCCGACGCCGAGCGAATCCTCAATCGAACCCAGACGCTGTCGGGAAAGAATTATGCCACCGAAGCCGACCTGACCAAGTCGCAGGCTCGAGCCGGCGTGCTGCGGGCCCAGCTCCGCCAGGCGGAGGCCCAGCTTGCGGCGGCCCGGCTCGAGGCCCAGCGCTTTGGCGAGGTGCTCGGCAAGCACCGGATCCGCGCTCCGTTCGCCGGTATCGTGGTCGACCGCAGCGCGCAACCCGGCGAGATGATCTCGCCGCTGTCGGCCGGCGGCGGCTTCACCCGCACCGGCATCTGCACCATCGTCGACATGGACTCGATCGAGATCGAGGTTGACGTCAACGAAGCCTCGATCGGCCGCTTGCATGCCGGCACCCGCGTCGAAGCCGTGCTCGATGCCTATCCGGACTGGCGCATCCCTGGCGCCGTCATCGCCATCGTGCCAACCGCCAATCGCGAGAAGGCGACCGTGAAGGTCCGTGTCGGCATGGATGTGAAGGACAGGCGCGTTCTGCCGGACATGGCGATCAAGGTGACATTCGTGGAAGACGGCGCGCCCGCCACGGCGCGCTCCGATCCTCCTTAAGCGCGCGGGAGCAAGACCCATGTTATCGCCAACCGATCCGATGATTGGCATCGTCGATTTGTCCAAGCGGTTCACCAAGGGGAAGGAGACGATCACCATCTTCGATGGTCTCAACCTTGCCATTCCGCGCGGAGATTTCGTCGCCGTGATGGGACCGTCGGGGTCCGGCAAGACCACCCTGCTCAATCTGCTCGGTGGCATTGATCGGTCCGACGCAGGCGGGATCGAAGTCGCCGGTGAACGCCTTGACCGCCTGTCCGAGAGCGAACTCTCGCGCTGGCGGGCATCGCATATCGGCTTCATCTTCCAGTTCTACAATCTGATGCCGATGCTGACCGCGGCGCAGAATGTCGAATTGCCGCTGCTGCTGACGCGGCTCGGCCGCAAGGAGCGGCGCCAGCGGGTCGAGACCGCGCTCGGCGTGGTCGGGCTCGCCGACCGGGTCAAGCACTATCCCAAGGAAATGTCGGGTGGGCAGCAGCAGCGCGTCGCCATTGCGCGCGCCATCGTCTCCGATCCGGCGCTGCTGTTGTGTGACGAGCCGACCGGAGATCTCGATCGCGCCACCGCCGACGAGGTCCTGTCGATCCTGCAAGTGCTCAACCGCGATCTCGGCAAGACCATCGTGATGGTGACCCACGACCCGGCGGCGGCGCAATACGCCAAGCGATCGCTGCATCTCGACAAGGGCCACTTCATCGAGAAGGAACTCGCGGCGTGAACGACCTGGTCCTGATCCGCAAGAATCTGTTCCGCCGGAAATTGCGGGCCATCCTGATGATGGTCTCGATCCTGATCGCCTTTGCGATCTTCGGTGTGCTGGCGAGCTTCGAGCGCGCCTTCAACGCCGGCCAGGACCGCGCCACGCCCGACCGCCTGGTGGTCCTCAACAAGATCAACTTCACCCAGCCCTTGCCGATTTCCTATTACAATCGCGTCGCCGCCATCGACGGCGTCGCCCAGATCACCCACTTCAGCTGGTTCGGGGGCTATTACCAGGAGCCAAGGAACTTTATCGCGGCCTTTGCGGTCGACCCGCAGAACTGGATGAAGCTTCGCGACAGCGACTTCGTGTTTTCTCCCGAGGCGCGCGCGGCCTTCATCCGCGAGCGCACCGGCGTTCTGGTCGGGGCGCGCATGATGGAGAAGTGGGGCTGGAAGGTCGGTGATCATATTCCGATCTCGAGCAGCGTCTGGTCCCAGAAGAACGGCTCGCACGCCTGGGACTTCATCATCGTTGGCAGCTTCACCGCCCGCATTCCGCAGGCTGACACCAACGTCATGCTGATGGGCTACGACTATTTCAACGAGACCCGCTCGTTCGGCAAGGACCTGATCAACTGGCTGGCGCTGCGCACCACGTCTGTGGCCGCGAACGAGCGCGTGACCAATGCCATCGACGCGATGTTTGCCAACTCTCCCTATGAGACGACGACCGACAGCGAAAAGGCCTTCAACAAGGCATTCGCCGCCCAACTCGGCAACATCGCGCTGATCGTCGAGCTGGTGGTCGGGGCGGCCTTCGTGACGATCCTGATGATCGTCGGCAACACCATGGTGATGACGGTGCGCGAGCGCACGCGCGAGATCGGCGTGCTGAAGACGCTAGGTTTTTCCGGTGGTCGCATCCTGCGCATGGTGCTCGGCGAATCGATCCTGCTGGCGCTGCTCGGCGGGCTGCCCGGATTAGGCGTTGCGCTTCTTCTGATCACGCGAGTGCGGGACAGCCTGATGAGCTTCGTTCCGACGTTGTCGCTATACCCCGATATCGCCGCGGCGGCAGTCGGGCTGATGGTCGTATTCGGTATCATCACAGGCCTGGTGCCGGCGCTCAACGCCATGCGCCTCAACATCGTCACCGCGCTGGGACGGAGCTGACCCGATGCGCTCGATCTTCCTGCAGATCCTGGCGGTCACCACCATCAATCTCAAGAGTCTGCCGCAGCGCCTGTGGCTGTCGCTGGCGACGGTGATCGCGGTCGGCCTCGTCGTCACGGTACTCTTGGCGTTTCTTTCCATGGCCAACGGATTCCGCCGCACCATCGCGGATTCCGGCGCGGAGGATGTCGCCGTTGTGTTGCGCAGCGGCGCGGTTTCGGAGATCAACAGTGTCGTCCTGCGCGACCAGGTCCGGCTGATCGAGGACGGTCCCGGCATTGCCAGGGGATCCGACGGCAAGCCGCAGACGTCCGCCGAGCTCTATCTGACGGTCAATGGGATCAAGCGCAGCACCGGGACCAAGGCGAGCCTGCCGCTGCGCGGCCTCGGCCCGCAGGGCCCCGCGCTGCGTCGTGGCGTCGTCATGACCGCCGGCCGGATGTTCAATCCGGGCAGCAACGAGATCATCGTCGGCAGGGCGCTGGGCAAGGAATTCGAGGGTTTCGAGCTCGACCAGACGGTGACCTTCAACAATACGCGGTGGACGGTGGTCGGAATCTTCGGCGCCGACGGCAGCGTGTTCGAATCGGAGATCTGGGCCGATCTGCCGGTGCTGCAGAGCCTGTTCAAGCGCGCCGGCTCGGTCCAGACCGTCCGCGCGCGGCTGACCAGCCCGGCCGCGACCGAGACGTTGCGCGCATACAGCGACAACGATCCGCGCCTCAAGCTCGACGTGATGTCGGAGGCCGCCTATTTCGCCCAGCAGGCGTCGAATACGTCGGACCTGATCCAGAAGCTCGGCTGGCCCCTGGCGATCGCGATGGCATTTGGCTCGCTCGCTGGCGCGCTCAACACCATGTATTCCTCGGTCGCGGCACGGGCGACCGAGATCGCGACCCTGCGCGCCATCGGGTTCGGCGGCTTCTCGACATTCATCGGCACGATGGTCGAGTCGCTGATCCTGGCCGCGGTCGGCGGCGTGATCGGGGCCGCAGCCACCTATCTCGTCTTTGACGGCTTCACGGCCTCGACGATGGGTGCAAGCTTCAGCCAGGTGGTGTTCAACTTCCAGCTCAGTCCGCGGCTGATCGGTCAGGGCCTGCTGCTCGCGCTCGTGGTCGGCCTGATCGGCGGACTGTTTCCCGCTCTCCGCGCCGCCCGCATGCCGATCGTCACCGGGCTCTATGGCTGATTGCTCTCCGCGCCTTTCGGCTTAAGCGTCAGATCTTGATCAAGCCGGTTCCGCCGACACGAGGGCATTGCGAAGCGCTTGGTTAATTCCGGAACCGGATTCCGCTCGCCCCTTGCTGGCACTCCGCTTGCTCAGTTGGCACCAAAGCCAGGCCTCAGCAGGGAGGCCGTGTCAGGTTGAGGCAAGTTATGCAGGAAGTGTCCCGTTCTGGTGCTGATGGAGAAATTCGGCTCGACGCGTTGATCGCCGATTTGTGGTGGCGCGTCCGGCTGCTTAACACCGACCTCCTCGAGGAGGAGGCAAGGGCCGGGGTGTTCGACGCGCAGCAGCCGTCCTATCCGGCGCTCGCGGCGAACCTTCGCGCACGACGCGACAATCTGGTCTCGACGATCGGCGTGCTCGAGCAGCGTGCAAGATCAGCGTCGGAAGCGGCCTGAGAACGTCTCCGCCTCACGCCGGATACCGACGGCACGCCGGGCGAACCCGAGGTGACGGCACTCCCAATGCATGCCCGAACCGCGGGCGGTCGAGCTCGCGTGCAAAATCACTGAGTTGAGAGCGCCGTCACCGCAGCTTGTTGGGTCTCGTTACATCGGGGGGACGATGCCGTTGGCGCCGACGATGACGAAGCCCGCGGTAAGCGTGCCGTCAGTGCCGCGTTCGGTGGGTACGAACACGGTGGTGCCTGGCTTCAGGTCCGCCGCAGTCGCGGGCGCCAGGGTGACGACGACCGTGCCGTCCGCAACGGAAATCTTCTTGTCCTTTCCGTTGACCTTCACCGTGACCTCATGCCCATCGACTTCCTTCACGGCATTCGAGACGGTGGCATTGGTCATCGTGCTCTGGGGCTTCAGATCCCAGGGATAGCTGCCCTCGCCGGTGCCTTTCATGGCCGCCGGGAAAATGAGAACTTCAACGGCGCCGTCGCCACCCTTTGATTTGGGCAATGAAGCGATGCCCACGAAATCGCCGGGCTTGATGTCTTCGACGGACGCCTTCGCGACGGCCATGACCTTGACGGCGGCGGCCAATGCGATCGCTGTCGATGCGCCCTCGCGGGTCTTGACGGTCATTTTCGATCCGTCCGTCGCCTCGATCACGCCGCGAACGCGCACGGCGTCTGCCGCGATGGCCGCACCATTGAAGCCATTGAGGATCACGATCCCGAAGCCCAGCGCTGCGGCAGTCAATTTCCAATTCATAATTCTTCCCTCTGATGATGGATCATCATGGGCAGCTACGTTCTGCTTGCCGGAATGTTACGGATCGGAATTTTCTATGCGGTCACGAAGGGTTGATGGATGTCGGGGCTTCCGCCGCTCACACCGGAAATGTCAGCGACTTCGCCAGCCTGACCAGATCGACCTGGCGGCGGCGTCCCGTCTTCTCGAACACATGAAGCAAATGGCTCTTCACGGTGGCGACGGAGACGCCGAGCAGTCCCGAGATCGCGTCGCGCGTGTGGCCCTCGCAAATCAGCTCGAAGATGCGGATCTCGGCCGGCGTCAGATCGTAGAGCTGGTTGAGGGCGACGTGGGACATCTGCGGCGGGCCGGAGGCTGTCGCCACGAACAGGGCGGCGGCCGCGCGCTGGATCAGCCCGGCGCGCATGTGGCCGCGCCGCAGCGGCAGCACGTGGATGACGAGCGGGTCGCCGCTGTCGCGAAGGATCGGGATGCCGATGCCTTTCTGGCCGAGCGCCGCCTCGTCCTTCGCCGCCTGTGCGATCGCCTGATGCAATGAGCTGGTCGCGGTCGCGGACGGAGCCGCAATCCGGCCCTGTCGGACCATGATCGGGTCTTCGGCCGCGAGCATTGCGGTGGCCGTGGCGTTGCTGTGGACGATCTTCGCATCCTGGTCGACAAGCACGACGCCGACCGTCAGCGCTTCCACCGTCGCGGAGAATGTCGCGGCCTCCACGCTCTTCATGTCGAACAGATTGCTGATGGTGACGGCACGGCGGATGTGCGGCGTCAGCAGCCGCAACCCTCCGAGCTGCGCATCCTCGATGGGACCGGCCGATTGATGCTGGCTGAAGATCGCGTTGCCGACCATCGCCCGGTCGCGAACGAGGCCGACAGCGACGGCGTCGAACAGGCCCTTGGGGAGGGCCCATTCGCGATAATAGCGATTGGCAGCGATGATGTCCTGCCGGACGGCCTGGGATTGAACGATCGGCTCTCCGAGCGGGTATTGCTGAATGCGCGCGGCGCCGCCCCAGAGCTCGATGATCTCAGGCCCATAGCCGATCGCATTTTGGGCCATCTCAGCCAGGTTGGATCCGGAGACTGCGTTGACCGCGGCCTTCATGTTGGTGAGGCTGGCGACCGAGAGTGCGCCGGTGGCGAAGCCGAGCTTGGCGCAAATCACCTCCAGAACGTCGGTCCAGTGTTCGGGGGCGATGACACAATCGTAGATATCGCCGATGATATCCGAGAATTCTTCGACCGAAACCTGCTGCATTCCCAACCACTCACTTCAAAAATCACCTCATCCGCCGATGGCGGACGTCTCATGGCCGAGCCGCGCTTCACACCGGGAATGTCAGCGACTTGGCGAGCCTGACCAGGTCGACCTGGCGGCGGCAGCCTGTCTTCTCGAACACATGAAGCAGATGGCTCTTCACGGTGGCGACGGACACGCCGAGCAAACCCGAGATCGCGTCGCGTGTGTGTCCTTCGCAGATCAGCTCGAAGATGCGGATCTCGGCCGGCGTCAGGTCATAGAGCTGGTTGAGCGCGACATGAGACATCTGCGGCGGTCCGGAGGCTGAGGCCACGAACACGGCGGCTGCGGCGCGCTGGGCGAGGCGGGCCCGCACGGGGCCGCGTCGCAGCGGCATGACGTGGATGACGAGAGGATCACCGCTTGGTCGAAGGATCGGGATGCCGATGCCCTTCTGGCCGAGGGCCGCCTCATCCTTCGCGGCCTGTGCGATGGCCGATTGCAATGAGGTGGTCGTCGCCGTGGACTGAACCGCGATCCGGCCATGTCGCGTCAAAATCGGATCGCCGGCCGCGAGCATCGCGGTGGCGACTGCGTTGCTGTGAACGATCTTCGAATCCTCGTCCACCAGGACGACACCTGCTGTCAGGGCCTCCACGGTCGCGGAGAATGTCGCGGCTTCCACGGTCTTCATGTCGAACAGATTGCTGATCGTCACGGCGCGGCGGATGTGAGGTGCGAGAACGCGCAATCCGTGGACCTGCGCATCCTCGATGGGGCCGGCCGATTGATGCTGAGCTAATGTCGCATTACCGATCATCGTTTTGTCGCGAACAAGGGCGACGCCGACGGCGTCGGACAAACCCTTGGGCTTGGCCCATTCCCGATGATAGCGATTGCCGAGAATCATTTCCTCCGGAACCGCCTGGGATCGAATGATCGGTTCTCCAAGCGGATATTGCCGAATGCGCTCGACGCCGCCCCAGAGTTCGACGATATCAGCCGCATACTCGATGCTGTACTGGGCTAACGTCTGGACAGGGGCGGTTCCAGCGGCCGCATTTACTCCGATCGTCCGGTTTGTCAGGCTGCATGCCGAGAGTATCGCGGTCGCGAACCCGAACTCCGTGCGAATCTCGTTCAGAACCCTCGTCCACTGTTCGGGGGCAATTACGCAATCGTAGATCGCGCCGATGAGGTCAGAGAATTTCTCGACCGAGGCCTGCTGCATTCCGAACCACTCACTTGAAAAATGTCGCTCAAAAGTCACTTCGGGAACCGCATCATCCCCCGGTGGCTGAAGTCGCGGTCCGTGAGGCAAGTCTCACGTGTCAAATTATTACCACTGCGACTCCGCGACGCAATGGGAGTGCCGAGCACAAACATTTGGATGGCTGCGAGGATTTTACGCGGATCGCATGCGCGTGCCCGTACGGCCGGAAGCCGGTGCTGTATCGGTGCGAGGTCTGACTAAAACTGCGGCACAAGCGATGCCGTGCATGCACGACCGCTCTTCGCCCTACCGCCCGGCCTTTGCGAGATTAGCCAGGCTCGCCGCCAGCTCGTCGCTCCGGAACGGTTTTGTCAGCCGCGACAGGTCCGGCGTGATGCCTTCGTTGTTGGCGTAGCCTGAAACGACGAGGACCTGGATCTCGGGATATTGGTTGCGCAGCGCGAGGCCGAGGTCCGTGCCGCTCATGCCGGGCATCAGATGATCGGTGACCAGCAGGTTCGGCCGCAGGCCGTCCCTGACGCGGCGAAGCGCGTCCTCGGCGGAGCTGGCTTCGACGACCCTGTAGCCGAGCTCGCTCAGCATCTCGGCGGTGCTCATGCGCACCAGCGGCTCGTCGTCCACCAGCAGTGCCGTGCCGGCGGGAAGTGGTCGCAGTCTGGGCTGCGTGACGGCGTCGATCGCGCCGGCGGCCGCGTGGCTGACCGGCAGCCACAGCTCGACCGTGGTGCCTGCCCCCACGGCGCTCTTGATCGTCAGCGCGCCGCCGAGCTGCGAAGCAAGACCGTGGACCATCGAGAGGCCAAGGCCTGTGCCTTGTCCGATGCCCTTGGTCGAGAAGAACGGCTCGACGGCATGGGCCAGCGTCTCGTCATCCATGCCGATGCCATTGTCTGCAACGGAGATGCAGACATAGGTGCCGGGCGCCAGGTCCGAGCCGTGTGCGCGCTCGATCGTCCGGGCCTTGGCGGAGATGCGCAAGCTTCCGCCGTCGGGCATGGCGTCACGCGCGTTCACGCTGAGGTTCAGGATCGCCATCTCGATCTGGTTGGGATCGGCCATGGCTTCGGGAAGTCCTTCCGGCGTATCCACCGTCACCTGGATCTGCGGCCCGGTGGTGCTGGAGATCAGCTCGCCCATGTCGGTGACGAGCCGGCTGATGTTGACTGGCACGGCCTGCAGCGGTTGCCGGCGGGCGAAGGCCAGCAGGCGCTGCACCAGCGTCTTGGCGCGGTCGGCGGCCTGGATGGCGCCGGCGATCAGGCGATGCTCGCGCTCGTCGCCAATGCCCCGGCGCTGAAACCGGTCGAGCAGACCGACAATCGGCGTCAGCAGATTATTGAAATCGTGCGCGACGCCGCCGGTGAGCTGGCCCATGGCCTCCATCTTCTGGGCCTGGCGCAGTGCTTCCTCGGCCTGAGCGAGCCGCGCCTGCTCCTCCAGACGATCGGTCACGTCGACGCCGGTCAGGAACGCGCCGATCCGCGTGCCGTCGGCGGCGCGGAGCGCCTCGAATTTCATTTCAAAGACGCGGCGGTCGAACTTGGGATCGCCGAACTCCTCGATGTTGGTAAAGGCTTCGCCGGCGAGCGCCCGGCCCCAGATCGCCGTCGCCGCCGCAAGATGCTCGGGCCGGTCGGCCAGGAATTCGTGCATGGAATCGCCGACCTTCGGCCGCTTGCCGTAGATGCGCTGATAGGCATCGGCGCAAGACGTGTTGATGGCGAGCCAGTGGTAGTCGAGATCGAGCGCCTGGATCTGCCCGTCGGTGGTTTCCACGATGGTGGCGAGCAGATGACGCTCGGCGGTGCGTTCGGCAACGCGTTGCTCCAGCGTGGCATTGAGCTCCCTGTAGCGTGCTTCGCTCGCCCGCAACTGCGCCTCGCCGAGCACGCGTTCGGTCGTCTCGGAGACGAGGCACAGTACGCCGCCGACCGAACCATCGTCATCGAGTACGGCCGAGTAGGAGACGTCCCAATAGCTGGTCTCGCCGTAGCCATGACGCTCGACGTAAAAGGGACGGTCCTTCGCCGCGAATGTCTTTCGCGTATTGCGGACGCCGGCCAGCAGCGGTTCGAGATCGTCCCACAGCTCGCCCCAGTTCTCGATCGCGGGCCGACCGAGGGCGCGGGGATGATTGGCGCCGATGCCCGGTGCGTAGGCGTCATTGTAGAGCGCGACGAAATCGGGGCCCCAGAACAGGACAATCTGGGCTTGCGCGGCCAGCATCATGCCGACTGTCGTCTTCAGGGCCTGGGACCATCGGCGGGGCGCGCCGAGCGGCGAGCCCGACCAATCGAGGGTGCGCATCATCGCACCCAGCTCGCCTCCGTCGGAGGGGAAGCCCACATCGATTGACTGCCGAGCAGCTTTCTCCGACAGCACCGGACCCCCTCGCGACGCGTGACATGGGCGTCCTTGCCCATTCGAGCCCGACGATCGAGGACTCGTACTCAAGGTCTCATAACGCGTATGCAGCCGCGGGGTTCCATTCCCCTCGATTCGCGCCGCCCTTGTGCTATTGCTGCCCTGCGCAACGATGCGAGGTCGCCATGCTCCCCATTCCCGCCGACATCTTCACCGAACAAGAGGACGTTTCGCCCGACAGTCTTGCCAATCTCGGGCCGCTCCGCCGGCTCGCCGGCACCTGGCAGGCGGACAAGGGCATCGACATCAATCCGAAAGCGGAAGGGCCGGAGCGGCGGACCTTCATCGAGCACATCCGGATGGACCCGATCGACCCGCAGGCCAACGGGCCGCAGCTGTTCTATGGCTTGCGCTATCACATCCACATCAACACGCCCGAGGAAGACATCACCTTCCACGACCAGGTCGGCTACTGGCTGTGGGAGGCGGCGACCGGGCTGGTCATGCAGACGCTGGCGATCCCGCGCGGGCAGGTGCTGCTGGCCTCCGGACAGGCCAAGCCGGACGACAAGACAATCTCCGTCACCGCAAAGCGCGGCGACACCGCTTACGGGATCTGTTCGACCGACTTCCTGGAACAAGCGTTCCGCACCGACAGTTACCGTTGCGACATCACCTTCAACGACGACGGCAGCTGGAGCTACGAGATCCAGACCGAGTTGTTCGTCCGCGGGGCGCCGTTCAATCATCATGACAGCAACACGCTCAAGCTGGTTGCGCCGCCGAAACTCAATCCGCTCGCGGTGATCGTGAACGATCGCGAGAAAGGCAATAAGCCGGCCTGAGAAGCCGGCGCGGAGAATTGGCATGAAGCCCTACATCATCTGCCTGATGCATTCGAGCCTCGATGGTCGCACGCATCCCAGCCGCTGGCGCCCGAAAGGCGCGCACAGCGACTGGTTCGAGAAGATCCATGACGAGCTCGGCGGCGATGCCTGGGTGATCGGCCGCGTCACCGGCTCGGAGTTCGCCAAGGGCAAGCCCTATCCCGAGACGAGTAGCGAAAAACTGCCGCGCGAAAACTGGTTCGCGCGGCGCGATGCGAAGACCTTTGGCGTGGTGCTCGATGCGCAGGGCAAGATCGGCTGGGGCCGCTCGGATATCGGCGGCGATCCGATCGTCGTGGTGCTCACCGAGAGCGTGCCGGATTCGCATCTCGCCGGCCTGCGCGGCGAGGGCGTGTCCTATATCTTCGCGGGCCAATCCGAGATCGACCTGGCATTGGCGGTCGAGATCCTCAATCGCGAGCTTGGCGTCAAGCGCCTGCTGGTGGAGGGTGGCGGTGTCGCCAATGGCGCGTTCCTGCGCGCCGGCCTGATCGACGAATTCAACCTGATCCTCAGCCCCGCGATCGACGGTGCCAAGGGCGCTCCCTTCGTGTTCGATTCGACGGACGCCGACAGCGACAAGCGCGCACCGCTCACCGCGATGACGCTGGAGAGCACGCGGCAGCTCGGCGGCGGCGTGCTGTTGCTGCGCTACCTGATCCAGAACGACGCCGCCGGCCGATAAGCAACGGCAATGTCGGACACGCCGGAGCATATCGTCATCGTCGGCGCAGGCGCGGCCGGCCTGATGGCGGCCCGCGAGCTTGCGCGTGCCGGCAAGCGGGTCACGATCCTGGAGGCGCGCGACCGCTGTGGCGGACGCATCCATCCGCTGCCGGCATCGGAGTTCGGCTATGCCGCCGACGGCGGCGCCGAGTTCGTTCATGGCGAGGCGCCGGTCACGCGCGGCCTCGTGCGCGAAGCCGGGTTGACGGTGCGGACGATCGGCGGCGCGCAATGGAGCTTTAACGGCAAGAATTTCTCGCGGGAGAGCCCGCGCGATCCCTATGACGAGAGGCTTCATGCCGCCGTGAAGGATCTGACGGACGACCTCACCGTCGCCGATTTCCTGCGCCGGCATTTCGCCGCACCTGAGTACGCAAGCCTGCGGCATGCCGTCGAACGCATGGTCGAGGGCTACGATGCCGCCGACCCCGAGCGCGCCTCGATACTGGCGCTGCGCGACGAATGGATGAATGACGGACACGCGACGCAGGCGCGTCTCGACGGCGGCTATGGCGGCCTGATCGACTTTCTGGAAGCCGGGTGCCGCAAGTCCGGCGTCGCCATTCAGCTCAGTGCCGTGGTCACTGCGATCGAGGAGAGCGATGGCAGGCTCGCTCTCCGCTGCGCGGGCGGCGCGGCGCAACTCTGCGATCGCGTGATCGTCACCGTGCCGCTGCCGTTGCTGCGCGAGATCGCGCTGCCACCAGCCGCACGCGCGAAGGCCGCAGCCGCCGACGACATCGGCTTCGGCAGCGTCATCAAGATCCTGCTGCGATTTGAGCGGCCATGGTGGCGCGAGCGGCGCGAAGAGCTCGCGGATATGCTGTTCCTGCTGTCGGACGAGACGATTCCGGTGTGGTGGACGCAGCGGCCAGATCAGCATCACGTGCTCACAGGATGGTTCGGCGGTCCGCGAACGGCGGAGCTGTCGCATCTCGATTCGCCGGGGCTGATCGATGCGGCGA
Source organism: Bradyrhizobium sp. CCGUVB4N (assembly GCF_024199945.1). GTDB lineage: Bacteria > Pseudomonadota > Alphaproteobacteria > Rhizobiales > Xanthobacteraceae > Bradyrhizobium. Next base: position 1,006,372 of record NZ_JANADP010000001.1, read on the forward strand.
TCTCGTCGCTCGCCGCAATCTTCGGCATTCCGCGCGAGGACATTGCGCGAGAGGTCGTGGCGGCGTCGGCCACCAATTGGGCGCATGATCGCTTTGCTCGCGGCGCCTATTCCTGGGCGACGCCGCGGACGCGCGCGGCGCAGGAGAGTCTCGCGCGCGCCGATGGCCCCGTGCTGTTCTCCGGCGAGGCGCTCTATCGCGGCCGCGACATGGGCACGGTCGAGGCTGCGCTGGCGAGCGGGCTGGAGACGGCTGGCTTCATCCTGCAGCGCTGAGAAAGAAGGCCCGCATCTCTGCGGGCCCCTTGTCTCACCAGCGATTGGCGCCGAAGCCGAACGTCACGCTCGGGCCGCCGCCACCATAATAACCGTACGGTCCGCCGCCGTAATAGCCTTGGTGCCGTGGATAATAGCCGTAGCTGCGATAGTGCGGCCGATAGTAGCCGTGATGATGAGGGTGCCAGCGATGATGGCGATGGCCGTAATGGCGGTGCCTGTGCTGCGCGCTGATGTCGGTCGACTGGCCGATTTGCGCGTTCGCTCCGGCCTTGCCGCCGCCAGCCGCGTTGGCCGCGGATGCGGAGAGCGCAGCCGCACCGATGGCCATCGCGACAAAGAGATACTTCATGTCATCACTCCAGTTGAGATATCGAGTGACAACAGATGGGCGTTGGCAGCGTTCCGGCGAGGGCGGGCGTCGAAACGACGCAGATGATCAACGCGCATTCGCGCTGAGATTTATTGTCGCACGTCTGCGAGCGAGGAGACGACGTCGTTCGTGGTCACGATGCGGGCAAATTCGCCATTGAGATTCGACAGCGTCATCGCGTGAATGGATTCGGCCGAATGCGTGTCGCCATCGGGACCGACGCGGTCGAACGTCCAGGTCGCATCACGCACGAGGGCCGCGTCGAAGCCGAGATTGCCGGCCATCCGCGTCGTCGTCTCCACGCAATGATTGGTGGTGGCGCCGCAGATCACGACCGTGGCGATGTCGCTTGCGCGCAGGCGCGTCTCGAGATCGGTGCCGATGAAGGCGCTGTTGACGCGCTTCACGATCACGGGCTCGCCGGGCTGTTCGCGCGCTTCGTCCTTGACGGCGTAACCGCTGCGCGAGGGCAGGAACGTCGAGTTCGGCTTGGTGCCTTCGTGGCGGATGTGGAAGATCGGCGCGCCGCTCGCCCTGAACGCCGCGAGCAGGTCAACGATGCGCGCCACCGCATCCGGATTGTTGCGGCGCTTACCCGCCGCCTCCCATTCGTCGAATGCACGCTGGACGTCGACGACGATGAGGGCGGGAAGGGGATGGGGCATGGCGAGAGATTCCGGGGTTTTGTGCAGTATGTTGGGCGATTGCGCGACTGGGCAATGCCGATTTTCCCTCGTTTAGGGACGGCTCGTGTCCCGGACGGCACTGTCCCCTACGGATGCGGTTCAGGAAAGCCGTGGCGCTCGGACAGCGCGGCAAGGATGGCGTCCTTGTCGGCGATGAAGGCGCGCCCGTGATGGCTGCCGGTCTGATGCGGCGATGTGGTGCCGTCCGCGAGCACGAGCAACGGCAGCCACTGATTCTCCTCACCGACCAGCGCGATCACATCCTGTCGCGGCTTCGGCCAGGCGATGCGCTCGACGTCGAACCTGTCGGCCAGCGCCGGAAACGAGGTGAGCAGACCTTCGACCAGCGCGCAGTGCCAGCAGAAGAAGCGGCGGCCGGGATAGGCCGGGTCTTCGAAACCCTGGCGCAGCAGAAACAGCCGATCACGCGTCATGGACGTCTCCGAAACTGCCGCTTCTCACCGCAACAATGAGACGAAATGCTGGCGCACCATATGTAGCAGAGCCTGTGCGGTGCGCGACAGGGGTCTGTCGCGCCGGGTGATGACGCCGAGGCTGCGGTGAATGCTGGGGTTGCGCAGCGGCACGGCAGCGAGGCCGGCGACGCCCGGCAGGCTGCCGGCGATCTTGGGCACGATGGCGATGCCGACATGCGACAGCACCATCCCGACCGCGGTCTGGAGGTGCTGGACCTCGTAGCGCCAGTTCAGCTTCTCGCGGCGGTGCCCGAGCGCATCGTCGATCAGCACGCGGTTGCCCGCCTGCGGACTGATCCGGATCAGCGGCGCATTGCCGAGCTGCGACCAGTTGATGAAGCGGCGCTTGGCCAGCGGGTCGTCCTTGGCGCACAGCAGCACGAACGGCTCCTTGGCCAACACCTTGACCTCGACGTCGGCGACGTTCGGCGACACGATGGTCAGGCCGAACTCGGCGGTGCCGGATTGCACGAGCTGCGCGATCTCGCGCGCCGAATTGTCGTAGATCTTCACCGATACGTTCGGATAGGCCGCGCTGAAGTCGCGCAGCACCCGCGGCAGCTGGTAGGCCGCGATCGTCGGCAGGCACCCGATGGTGACGCGCTCGACCTTCTTGGTGCCTTGCCCGCGCACGCCTTCGAGCGTGTCGGACAATTCGTCGAGCAGCGCGCAGGCTTTCGGCAGCAATTCGAGACCGGCCGGGGTGAGCGAGACCTGCCGCGTCGTGCGCACGAACAGCGCGACGCCGAGGTCCTCCTCGAACTTCTTCATCCGGTGGCTCAGCGCCGTCTGCGACAGATTGAGATGGGCGGCGGCGCGCAGAAAGCTGCCGCGCTCGGCTACGCTGACGAAGGCCTGCAGGCCCAGAAAGTCGATCCGCATTCCCGTCCCCGGCACCGTCTGTCACCGGACTTGCTGGGCCGGCGTTTGCGTCGGCCACACTGCACGCCGCGGGCCCAACATTCAACTCGCGCGGGAGCACGGCGCGAAGGCCGGGCACGCTGCAACTAATGCGATCCGGCTTCGCCTTGCCGCAGGATCGAGGTCCAGTCGAACGCGGCGACGGGCGTGGGGGCAGGCATCCTCGGCCGCGCCATTGCCGGCTCCGCGGCGGGTTGAGGGGCCGGCGCGGGGAGAGCCGGGGCCGCGGGCGGCGTGCTGTCTCGTGGCGCCAGCGTCAGCGTCACGCGTGTCCCGCTTTTTTCCATCACCACGCGGCCGCGCTGCACCCGACGGAGCGCCCAGCCATCATGCTGCTCGCCGGTCTTGAGGCGCATCGCGCGTTTGGCGATATCGTCGATGAAGATGCCGATCCCTCCGGCTCCATCGGCGTCCGTCACCGTTCCGAGCAGCGAGAGAGCCGGCCTGTCCGGCGTCGCCTGTGCCTGCCGCGGCGTGGATGCTGCCGGCGCTTCGCTCGCCACGGGTCGGGAAGGGCGGCGCGCGGGCGTGAAGATCGGGCGTTCGCCGGTTGCGCTGAGCTCGGTGAGCGGTACCGTCGACAGAGGATTGCCGCCGCGTCGTGCCTGCACGGGCGCCTGCTCAAGGCCGGTCTCGCTGCCGGGCGATGCGCAGACCCGACTTGCCTCGCCAATCAGGAACAGGCCCGTCAGCACGAGCACCGGAAAACGCATCGTCACTGTCCGTGCCCTGTCAAAGTGCGAAAGACCCTGCGCGCCAGCCCCGCCCGGGCATGGCGCGCAGCTTGGTGGCGTCACCTCTGGGCTTCGTCGTGGCGCCCGTCGTCGCCATGCCCGTCATCGTGACGCTTGTCGTTGGTGCAGACGAGCGTGGTCCCCTCGGCATGACACTTCGCCTGCGGGTAGTCGGGCGAGAACAGATAGTTGCCGACGAACTCACTGACCGGCGGCTCCTTCTTCGGCGTGTAGGCGACGAAGTTGGCGGCGACCTTCGGGTCGAGACCGGGGGCTTTCAGCCGCGCCACCGCCGGATAGGGATAGACCGGGCGCGAGGTCGCGGTCGAAGTGTTGGTGGCGACGATCGCGTTCGGCGCCGAGTTGGTCTCGACCCAGGACATCAACGGCGTGACGATGTCGAAGGTGTTCGGGCCGAGCCCGCTGCCGCAATGCGCCATGCCGGGGAACAGGTAGAATTTGGCGAACCGGCCGACCTGATCGTCGCCCAGCAAATCGTTCACCGCATGCCAGTACTTGATGGTGCCGCGCGGCGGGATGTGCTGATCCGCCCAGCCGTGCCACAGCAGCAGCTTGCCGCCATGACGCGCGAACCGCCCGAGATCCGGATTGTTCGCGGCATAGACGGTCGAGCTTGCCACCGTGTTGTTGAAGCCAGGCACGGTGAGCTGGAGGTCGTTCAGCGTCCAGCTCGCATTGTAGGTGTTGAGGAAGGTCTTGTAGGCGGCCCACGAATTCACGAAGTTCTCGCTGCCGACGGAGGCACCTTGGGCTGCCGGCACGAACAGGCTCCAGTCGAGCTCGCCGCCCCATTCGGAATTGGCGGTGGGCTCGAGCCGCTGGCCGTCGGCCGTCACGGCGCCATCGTGGATGCGGCGGACGACGTCGGCTTCCGCCTGCGTCAGGCAGCCGGTCTCGTTGCCGTTGTTGCTGCACACCAGCGTCTTGGTGTCGAAATTGCACGCCCGGGGATCGTCGATCACGCCGTCGACGACGCCGTCGATCGCATCACAGGCGGCCACCGACTTGGCGTGGACATAGGCGAGCTTGGAAGCCAGCAGGATATAGGTGTTCCTGGCCGGAATCGGTATCGTGCCGGGCGTGGTCTGGTTGGTGAGAACGCGCCAGCCGTGGTGATAGGTGTTTTGCACGTCCATGTCGCTCGCCGGAGCGCCGGCGGCGATGCCGTCGAAATCGTGCGGATAACGCTGCGCCGCCATCAGCGCCTCGCGGCCACCGTCCGAGCAGCCGCTGAAATAGGAGTAGGCCGGCTTCTTGCCGTAGAACTTCGCGATGACGGCCTTGGCGACTTCCGAAGCGACGTGCACGCCGCGATAGGCGAAGTCGATCTGCGCCTGCGGATTGTTGACCGACCAGGTCGGCCCTTGCGCTCCGGTGTGGCCCATATTGGTCGTGGCGCTCGCGATCGTGCCGTTGGTGATCGGCACGCAGCCGGTCGATTGCGTGTAGCTGATATTGTCGTTGCCGCACTCGCCGCCGCAGCCGGTCTGGAGATAGCGCTGCGTCCAGGCGTTGGTGGGCAGGCGCATCACGATGGAGTTGGTCCCGGGCCCGATATTGCCGCGCACGCCGCAATAGTCGGCGGGATTCGTCGCCGAGGCCGGCACGATTGCGGCCGAGGTGATGGTGACGGTGCCGCCGACCTTCTTGCCGACGTCGCTCAGATCGACGCCGACCAGCGAACTGCACGTCATCACCGGGGCGATCGACGGCAGATCCTTCAGGCCCGCTGCGCTGGCGCGCGTACCGGGCGCAAGCAGCATCGCGGCCGCCGCAAGAGCGAGCGCGATCCCTGTGGTGGATCTCGATTGAATACTGGCACGCTTGACTGTCATGAACGGTCCCCTCTTCTGGTTCAGTACTTCGGACGACAGATGGTGCACGCGCACTCCGCCATGACGCGTCGATCCGGCAAATCGCATTGCCGGACTGTCAGTGTCGGACGTTTGATCGGAGAGCGAGATCGATGAAATGATGCGCGGGTGAGTTGGGCGCAGCATCCCCCCGGATTGTGTCGTGTTATTTCATACGAAAGTCGGATTTGGCGGCCGACAAAGCAAATGAATTGTTTGGCGGGATTTATGAGCGCCGTGCATCTTTCGCGACAGCGCGTGCGCGATCACGCCTGTCGCGTGACGACCAGTGGCAGGCTGATGTGAAACACGGCGCCGCCTGACGGCGCGTTCTCGGCCCAGATGCGGCCACCATGGGCCTCGACGATGGTGCGTGCGATCGAGAGGCCGATACCCATGCCCTGCGTCTTGGTCGTAAAGAACGGCTTGAAGATCTCGGTCACCTTTCCCGCAAGGATGCCGTCGCCCAGATCGGCGATGGAGACCAGCGCCAGATTGCCCTCGGTGAGACTGGTACGACCGACGACGCGGCGCCGATCGGCTGGAAGATGGGCCACCGCGTCCATGCCGTTGACGACGAGGTTCAGGATCACCTGCTGGAGCTGCACCCTGTCGGCCTTGACGCGAATGGTCGCAGGCGATGGCTCCGTCGAGAGTCCGACATCGTAGGTCAGGGCCTGCACGGAGAGGAAGCGAAACACCTCGTCGACGGTCGCATTGAGGTCGATGTCGCGCCGTTCGGTCGGGTCTCTCTTGAGGAACGAGCGCAGCCGGCCGATGACTTCGCTTGCGCGCTGATCGTCGCGGCGAATGTGCTCCAGCATGTCCCTGACTTCACCGAGGTCGGGCGCCGGGCTCTGCAGCACGTGCCCGGCGGTCTCGGCATTGAGCAGGATCGCGGCGAGCGGCTGGCTCAGCTCGTGAGCGATCGAGGCGGACATCTCTCCCGCGGTCGCGCGGCGATTCATGTGGGCGAGTTCCGACATGCGCTGGCGTGCCTCGACCTCGGCCAGGAAGCGCAGCCTGCGCTCGCGCAGCAAAATGGCGATCATCAGCGCCTGCGTCAGCACCACGGCGGCAACGAGCATGGTGTGCCAATAGTACTGCTCCCAGAAGCCCAGCTCGCGGAAGCGCACCTCGCTGCCCGGAGGCAGATTGGCTTCGTCGACGTTCCAGCGTTTCAGTTGCCGCCAGTCGAAGATCGGCTTGACGTTGTCGCCGTCGAAGGCTGCGATGCTCGACGGCGCTTCGCCGGCGAGAATCCGTGTCGCGACGCCGCCGGCCTCCCGTCCGATGACATCCGGCAGCAGCAGGAAGCCGCCCACGCCCGATCGCCCGAGGAACGTATCGGACGTGATGATGACGGGGCGGTTTGCGCTCTCGGCGACGCGTGCGAGCGCCGAGGCCGGCGAATAATAGGTGCCTTCGCCGTCGGAATACATCGCCGAGGTCAGGATCGCGGAGCCGGCGGGCAGGGTCGCGACTTGATTGCGGACCTCGCGCAGCGTGGCGTCGGAGAGATCGGTGACCTCGAGACCGGGCATCGCGGCCGCGAAGTCCTGCTTCCAGTGTCCATAGACCAGCGGATTCCTCCAGGCACCGCCGACGAGGACGACACGGGTCAGGTCGGGAACGATCGCGCGCGCGGCCGTCAGGAGATGTGTCGGCCTCACCCTTGCGAAGATGGCGGTCGTGTCCGGCAGAAACAGCGCACGCACCTCGGGCAGATCGGGCACGAAGGCGTACACGACAGGCGCGGCGGGCCAGATGTCCTGCTTGTGCTTCTGGAGGAATTTCGCCGCTGCGACGCCGATCGAAATGATGACGTCGATGGACCGGTCGGCAAATTTGGTCTTGAGGTGGCCGACGAGGCTGTCTTCGTAGTCCGGTCCGGGGAACCGCGCGAGATCGAGGCTCTCGCCGTAGATCACGGTGTGAGCATGGCCGTTCTGCTTCGCGGCGGCGCGGATGCCGTCAAAGATCTCCGAATAAAACGGCGAGCGAAAATCGGCTTCTTCCAGCACCAGGATGGAGCGCTGCCGCGGACCGTCGGCCGCACTGCATTCACGCGACAGGCAAGCGAACAGGAGGACGATCAGGATGCGCCCGAGCCCGGTGATGATACGCATTGCTGGACTCTCGGCCCCGCCTTCGGTTGCTATCGGGCTTCCTCATGAGGACGCGCGAAAGAGCATACCCGGCCAACCCGGAGTTTCAACGGAAGGATGCTGTGTCAGGCAGGGTGAGGCGACGGGCCGCTACTTGAACGGATCCTGGACTGAGGGCTGCGACTGCCTGATGCGGCGCACGCTCACCGGCGTACCGTCGGAGACGAACAGCAGTTCATACTTGCGGCCTTCGGTGTCGGTCGCAGAGCAGGTGACGTCGTTGACCTTCCTGGCCGAGAAATTACCGGTCTGGCGGCAGCTACCGGTGGAGGTCTGCGCAGCCGGGACCGGCAGGCCGTCGACCTTCGGCCGGGTCTTGGAGTTGAGCAGCATGCGGTCGACCGGCAACTCGTAGGAATTGTCGTCGGCCCGCTTGCCGTTCTCGCCGGAGAACGACACGACGTGGTTCTCGTCGTTGGGATCGTCGACGGCGACCGCGAAATTGACCCGGCCCTTGTCATCATGGGCAAAGGCCACGGTCTTGCAGGCGAAGGGGCGACCCGCGACCTTCAGCGTCTTGCAGTGGCCCGACATCAGCGCCAGCATGTCGACGAGGGAATTTTGTTGCGCCGGCGGATTGTTGACCGCAATCGCCGTGGAAGACTCGGCAAAACAAGGACTTGCGAGAGCAACGAAGGGGGCAACCAGGACCAGTCGGCGGAGGCGCATCGTCAGGCTCATGTGCCAGGGGGCCAAGGAGGGGGCCACGGAGCGGCAGAGGTTCCGCCCAATAACCATCGAATCGCAAATTGGTTGCGATACCGTTTGCTCCGCCAATCCCGACTGGAATACCACCGCGCCACCCATCGGCGATTCACCTCGATCGCTTCAGCCCGTCCCGGGAGGCACATGCCGCCAGACCGATGTTTTTTTCGTGGCAGACCGCCTCACGCCGCCTGTTTCATGGTCCGCGCAAAGGCCGGATAAGTCTCGGCCAGCTCCGTGAAAACCCGCCCGCGCAGCAGCGACAGCGTTGCGGCATCCGGCCGCGGCGTTTCGCGCACCACCTCCGGCTCCTGATAGGCGAAGCCGGTGCTCTCGCGGATGTCGGCCGGGGTGAAGGACGGATGCACGGAGCGAAGCGCGAAGCCGCCTGCCTCACGATCGAAGTCGAACAACGCCATGTTGGTCAGCAGCGCATGCGGCCCGCCGCGACGCGGCACCTCCGGCGTGATGGCGCGCGCGCTGACGAAATCGACCTTGGGCACGAACACGCGCGGCGAATGCTCCTCGCGAAACAGGATCACGCGAGGAATGAGATGATAGAGATAGGCCGAGCCGAACGAGCCCGGCCAGCGCACGTGGCTGGTGGGATAATCGCCGGTGCCGACCAGGTTGATGTTGCCCTGGCCGTCGATCTGGCCGCCGCCGAGAAAGAAGGCGTCGACCCTGCCTTGTGCAGCGCAGTCGAACAGCTCGATGCCGCCATTGGTGAAGAAATTGTGCGCCTGCGATCCCAGGATCGAGATGCGTACCGGCGGTTTGCCGTCGCGTTCGTTGCGGGCCCGCAGCAGCATGGCGCCGGCCGCGGGGATCGGCGACGACGCGCCGACCGCGACGTGACGGATGCCGTCGAGCAGATCGGCAATGGTGGCGATCAGGATCTCGCGCCGCTCGCGCTCGGTCGACATCAGGCCACCTCCTTGCGATGCGTCAGGAATGCCGACAGATAGGCGCGAAAGCCGTCCTCGCTGCGCGCCATCGCCGCGTAGCGCGCGATCTCGGCCTCGTCGGCCGGATATTCGTCCCACAGCGCCAGCGGCCAGGCGCCGCGTGCGGCGACCGCGACGGCATCGACATAGAGCGAGGGCAGCACGCCTGCGGCGGAATCCTCGCTGTCCAGCAAATTACGCTCGACGATGCGCTCCACGGTGACCAGCGTGCGCCTGGAGGCGTAAGCGAGATCGGCAAGCTCGCGATGCCGGCCGATGCGGACATTGCCGGCGCGGTCGGCCTCGGGCGCGTGAAACAGCGCGACGTCAGGCAAGATCGCGGGCACCACGACGACTTTGCGTGCCTCGCCCACGGGACTGTCGATCACCTGCCAGTCCGGCCGCACCTCGAGGAGATCGCTGCCGATGATGCCGGCGATCGGCATGAACGGCACGCCCTTTTGGCTCGCGAGCAGGCCGGCATAGATCGCGGGGCAGGTCGAATCGCGCATCGTGAAGGCGCCGCTCTTGATGCCAGCGGTGAAACGCGGTGCAGCGCCGGCTTCGCCGAGCGACACGGCGCTGGTTTCCAGCGAAGCGATCGCGCCGGCGCCGATCAGGAGATCGGCCTGCATGCCGGAGATCGGCACGCAGATCAGCCTGAGGTCACGGATGCCGGACTCCAGCAGCGCTGCGGTCGCCGCCATCGCCACGCCAGAACCGTCGACCGGGATCGCCAGCGACTGCCCGGATGTAACGCGCGCAGCCAGCGCCTCCAGCGCAACGATCTCGGTCATGGGCGTCCTCCGGCCGTGTTTTCTCCATCCTGCCTCAGGCCATCGCCGCCTGCCAGCGCGTATCGCGCAAGGACGGGCGGCGGTGGAGGCGGGCGTCGAGGAGCTTGCGGGCGCGCGGCAGCTCGCCGCTGCGTATCAGGGCAACGAGGTACGTATCCTCGATCAGCTCGCGCTGGGCGTGGCTGCCGCCGATGCGCACGACCTCGGTGAGGACAGGCGTGAGCTCGCGCACGCAAGCCGCATAATTTTCGTCCGCGAAGGCCGCAAGTGCGCGGCAGATCGCCGGCACCACGGGGCCGGCCGGCAGCTTGCCGTCGGCGAGCCGCTGGTCGATCACGGCAAGGCGCGTGGCCAATGCTTCCTGATTTTGTGTCGCGGCCGCGAACAGCGCCATGTGGACGTCGGCGAAGGCCAGGCCCGATTTGGGGAACAGTTTTTGCGCGGTAGCGTCGGCCTCGGCCCAGAGCGCTTGCGGCACGGCATGGCCGTAAGCCGACAAGCGCCACAGCAGCGAGGCGCTGTCGGTGATGACGTTGAGCGGCGGCGCCTGCGTGGCGCTGGGCTGCAGCACGTCGTCATAGATTGTGAGCGCACGGGCCGCATCGCCATGCTCGAGCGCGCCAAGTGCCTGGTGCCAGAGGATATGGCCGTGGAGAATTCCCGCGCGGTCATAGGTCGGGAGCCATTCCTCCACGAGACGATCGGCCGCCTCGATCGACCCGTCCTCGAACATCGCATGCAGCACGGCATGCGCGGCGTGCGCGTTGGCGCGACGGAGGTCAAAACCGCGCTCGGTGACGGCGCGACCGCGGGCGACATCGCCATTCTCGGTCATCGCCCAGCCGGACATGGTGAGAAACCACCAGTCCTCGCCGTAATGATGCGCGACGCGCTCGCACAGCTCGTGCCGGGCGCGGTCGTGATCGGCCATGCCGGAGAAGGCGAACAGGCCGAACGCGCCGAGCGGCAATGACAGCACCACGGCATCGCGCGGCCAGCGCTCGATATGCCCGGACATCGCCGCGATCGCGTCGGGCCCGCGTCCCTCGATCGCGAGCGCCAGCGTCTCGACATGCGAGCGCTCGCGCTCGCTGCCGCGCCTGGCCACAAGCTCGCGTGCCAGTGCCGCTTTCTGCCGCGCAAGATCGCCCTGCTGGTAGAATGCATGCACGCGGCCGCGGGCGATATGGGCGAGGGCAAAGTCTGGATCGGTCGCGATCGCACGCTCCAGCGCCTCCGCCGTGCCGGTCCAGCCGGCGAGCATGAGATCGACGCCGTCGCGATAGGCGGACGCGGCGGAATCGGAGGTGGTGGAGAGCGGCAGGCCGTAGCGGTCTTCAAGCGCCATCGTGATCCCCGACCTCAAGCCGTCCGCGCGCGCCGTCCCTCGATCGGATAGGCCGGGTCGTTGTAGCCCGGCGTCGACGGATGACCCGGCACGACCAGCCGGTCGATCAGCGCCTCATCCTCCGCAGTGAAGCGATAGTCGAGTGCGCTGATATAGCCATCCCACTGTTCTTCCGTGCGCGGGCCTGCGACGATCGACGAGACGAAAGCGGAGTTGAGCACCCAGGCCACCGCGAACTGGCCGGCGGTGATGCCGTTCTTCTCGGCGTGGCTCTTGATCTCCTGCGCGAGCTGCAGTGATTCCGGCCGCCATTCGGTCTGCATCATGCGGGTGTCGTTGCGGCCGGCGCGCGTCTCCTTGTCGGGGGTTGCGTCCGGCTTGTACTTGCCGGTGAGCACGCCACGCGCCAGCGGGCTGTAGGGCACGATGCCGAGGCCGTAATAGGAGCAGGCCGGAAAGTGCTCGACCTCGGGCATGCGGTTCATCGCGTTGTAGTAAGGCTGGCTCACCACGGGGCGGTCGATGCCGAGCCGGTCGCAGATGTTGCAGATCTCGGCGACGCGCCAGGCGCGGTAGTTGGAGACGCCGAAATAGCGGATCTTGCCGGCGCGGATCAGATCATCCATCGCGCGCACCGTCTCTTCGAGCGGCGTCGCATGATCTTCCTTGTGCAGATAGTAGATGTCGATGTGGTCGGTGCCGAGCCGCTTCAGGCTCTCCTCGGCCGCTTGCAACACCCAGCGGCGGGACAGCCCGACGCGATTGGGATCGTTGCGCGTGTCGTTGTTCATGGGGTTAGCAAGCTTCGTCGCAAGCACCCAGGCATGACGGTTGTTGCCGATGGCCCGGCCGACGACTTCTTCGGAGCCGCCCTTCGAATAGGCGTCCGCGGTGTCGATGAAATTGATGCCGGCTTCATGTGCCTTGGCGATGATCCGCGTTGATGCCGCCTCATCCGTCGGCCCGCCGAACATCATGGTACCCAGGCAGATCGGCGAGACTTTCAGGCCGCTGCGGCCAAGTTGGCGGTAGTGCATGGGGCTGTTTCCTCAACGCTTCTGTTGCGGGGGCACCATAACCAGCTCTGCCCGTCATTGCGAGCGCAGCGAAGCAATTCAGCAATGCTCTATCTCGTCGTCCCCGCGTTCGCGGGGACGACGACCGAGGGTGTGGTGCACAGCGGTGGTAGTCTCGCGGAGCGAGCCTACGCCGGCCCCTTCAAGATCTTGAACACACCGTTCGCCATCACCACGCAGCGGTCGTCGACCGTGATCTCGGTGCTCATGAAGATCAGGCTGCGGGTCGCGCGCACCACGCGGGGGCGGGAGATCAGGATGTCGCCGATCTGGCCGGCCTCGACGAAATGGGTGTCGAGCTGCACCGTCGCCATGTAGTCCTTGCCCGAGGTGTAGCGGGCGGTCATGCCACAGGTGCGATCGGCGAACGTCATCATCACGCCGCCCTGGACCATGCCGCGGCGATTGTGGTGCTTGTCTTCGGTGGCGAGTGCGAATTCATATCGGCCGTCGACCTTGCGCTCCCACAGCGGGCCGACCAGGTGCATGAAGCCCGTGGTCTCCAGGATGGTCCAGCCGTCTGATTTGAGCTTTGCGGCAGTCTTGCTGGTCATCGCTCCGTCCATCCTTGCAACGCTTGATCTCTCCTCGTTTCATCGAGCGCGGTCCTGGTGTAGTCAAGCATCATGAGAGCTTTCGGCGATGCCACCAGACGGAATATCGCAGAGGTCTGCGCGTCATTCGCGCGGCTACCCGAAGCGGCCGAGCCGTCGGCGCTGAAGCGCGCCGCGGTGGTGCTGGCGCTCACCGCATCCCATGACGGCGATGACACTGCGTTTCTGCTGACCAGGCGTGCATCGAGCTTGCGCTCTCATCGCGGTCAGTGGGCGCTGCCGGGCGGACGCTGCGACGCCGGCGAGACGCCGGTCGAGGCGGCGCTGCGCGAGCTCGACGAGGAGCTCGCGCTCAGGCTTCCCGCTGACGCGGTGCTCGGTCTGCTCGACGATTATCCGACGCGCTCCGGTTATCTGATCACGCCGGTCGTGGTCTGGGCTGCCGAGAGCAATGCCATCACGCCGAATCCGGACGAGGTCGCCTCGGTCCATCGCATCGCGCTCGACACGATCGAGCGCGACGATGCCTTCGATTTCACGGATATCCCCGAAAGCAGCCGTCGCGTGATCCGCTTCCATCACCGGATGAGCCTGATCCATGCGCCGACGGCGGCGCTGATCTACCAGTTCCGCGAGGTGCTGGCGGGCCGGCAGACCCGCGTCACCGACCTGGAACAGCCGGTTTTCGCCTGGAAATGATGGTAAACGGCGCGTTAACGTGACGGTTACCGGATGCCTGCTAAGAGGGCAGCATGCATCATTCGATTCGAACACATCTGGCGCTGGTTCCACTCGCGCTCGTCCTGCTCGTTCCCGCCGCGCGTGGCGGCGAGTCCGACGCACTGCCATCAAACGTCAGCAATGCCAACGCCCAGCTGTTGTCGCAGTTCTTTGCGCAAAGTGGCGGTGCATCGCCGGCGGTGCTCGAATATCGCCGCAAGCTGGCTGAGTACCAGCAGATCCGCGGCGCCTTCGACCAGGAGGCCGGTGCCTATTGGAGCCAGGTCTCCGAGAAGCGGAAAGGCCGCAACGCCAAGCGGCGCAGCGGGCAGCAGATCACGCTTGACGATTACATGCTCGACCAGCCGCCGGTCTATACCGGGCCGAAGCGGCCGGTGAATCCGGAGCCCGAGGAAACGCCGGAGCGCCCGGCGCGCAAACCGCTTCCGGTGGCCTCCGATCTGCTGCGCGCCGCGCAGGATCTCTATCAGTTCACGCCGCAGCGCCCCTCAAACGAAGTCGAGTTCAAGCGTGCCTATGCGCGCTACGCGCTCGCTTCCGGGCTGACGCGCGAGCAGGCGGTGCGGGTCTATTCGTTCGAGACCGGCGGCACCGGCAATTACGACGTGCAGGCCGGCATCGAGCATGGCGGCAAGCGCGCGATCTCGACCGCGATGGGCTACAACCAGCTGCTCACCACCAACAGCGTCGAGCTGCTGGCCGAGCAGGGCCATGAGTTCATTCGCGCACTCTCCGACAAGGTGGCGCGCACCTCGGGGCCGTCGCGGCAGTCGCTCGAGCACAAGCTCAGCGTTCTGAAGAAGATGGTGGCGCATGCGAAGTCGGTGCCCGACACCTGGTCGGAGCACGAGAAGATCGGCGACACCGCGCAGGGCTGGGCCATGCATGCGATGGTGCTCGACATCGACATCGGGCCGATGCTGCAGACCCACAAGCTCCTGACCTCGGTGCTGTTCGCGCGCGCCAAGGGTTACACCCGTCCGCTGACCGCGGCCGAGCTCGAGATGATGAACCTCACCGGCGACGGCACCGGCCTCGACATGGTGACGATGCCGCAGGCCATGCGCGAGCAGGTGCCGACCTCGAACTTCTTCCAGCGCGGCGGCTACGAGCGCAATCCGGTCGCGATCCGCCACAACACGGTCGCGAAGCTGCTCGCGGTCACGGATGCGCGGATGGATAGCAACAGCAACAATGCCGGCGCGCGGGAGCTGGCGGCGGCGTTTTAGTGCGCTGGGCGAGCTGCCCTTCACCTCGCCCCGCTTGCGGGGAGAGGTCGGATTGCATCGAAGATGCAATCCGGGTGAGGGGGTACAGGTCCGTCGATCATCTCATGCGCGGAGAGAAGCCCCTCACCCCAACCCTCTCCCCGTAAGAACGGGGCGAGGGAGCGCACCGTGATCGCGTCCCCTAGTGGTCCGACCCGAACTTGAACCTGCCATCGCCCTCGAGATATTGCCCGCTGCGCATGTAGAGCTGGCCGTTCTGGCCGATGAAGAACAGCGTGCCTTTGGGGACCTTCTTGGCGCCCTTCAGCAGCTCGCCGGCATTGTTGGTGCCCATCTTGTAGGAGAAGGTCTTGCCTTCCTTGTCATAGGCATAGCCGGTGTCAGCCTTGAGCTCCCAGGGCGTCGCCGCGTTTTGCGCGCATGCGGGAGCGGCGAGCGCGCCCAGCGCGGCTGCAATTGCAAATGTCCTGGTCGAAAATGCCATCATTGAAAACGCCATCGGTCCATCCTCCCCGTCGTTGGGGTGCCGGTTTGAACAAATCACGAACGACGTTTCCGGGTCAATCCGCGATGACGCCGCAGCGCATCACGTCCCGCCCAGCAGTTTGTGATTTTCCCTTCGTCCCCTCGCGACTATGTTCCGCTTTCAGTCTAGAACGCAACACGACAAAGATATTGGTGGGGATGATTCGAATGCGCCACGTCATGAAATTTTGCTGGATTGCCGGGTTGTCGCTGACGGCGCTCGCGCCGGACGCCTGGGCCGATGACTTCCAGCTCAGCCACAACCAGCGGATTTCGTGCAGCCGCGGCCTTGCCCCGGGCAAGCTCAACACCGCAACCTGCAAGTCCTACACCTATCTCTTCAACAGCAAGACCTCGGAATATTTCCGCTGCCAGGTCTCGCTGGCGCTGACCCGCGACAACAAGGAAGTCATCAACGTCCAGACCGACGGTGGCTGCACCAAGAAGCCGCGCATCTTCGAGACCGACGGGCACTATGATTTCGACGCGACCGAGACCGAGCCGCCGAACACCAACTCGTTCTTCGGTCCCGGCGGCTACTCGATCTGGGCCGCCGACATGGCCGCACAGAAGATCCGCGGCTGCATCACTATCTCCTCCGGCCTCGGCTCCGACATCTCCAAGTGCCTGGACATGACGTTTCAGTAACGGTTCGCCGGTGACGGCTTTCTAACGAGCGCGAGGCGCACGCCGGCGATCCGGCTGCGCCACGTCGCCGCACCCAGCGGGTTCCATCAAAACGCAGCTAAAACAGGGGCTTCCGCAGCCCTGTTGTGCCTTTTGGATGGGTTGACCCGCCCTCCTCATCCGGCCAATTTCGCCGCCGGTTTGGGGAGAATAACAACCATGAAACGTACGTTTATCGGCGCGGCCGCGGCTTTTGCTCTGGCGGCGTCGGCACCTTGCGCGCATGCGCAGTCCTTCATCAACGTGCTGACCGGGGGCACCTCCGGCGTCTACTACCCGCTCGGCGTCGCAATCGGGAAGATCTACGGCGACAAGATTCCGAACGTGAAGACGCAGGTGCAGGCCACCAAGGCGTCGGTCGAGAATCTCATCCTGCTGCAGCAGGGCCGTGGCGAAATCGCCTTCACGCTGGGCGACTCGCTGAAGGCCGCCTGGGAGGGCGAGGAGGAGGCCGGCTTCAAGACCAAGCTCGACAAGCTCAGGACCATCGGCGCGATCTATCCGAACTACATCCAGATCGTCGCGACCGCGGAGAGCGGCATCAAGACGCTGGCCGATCTCAAGGGCAAGAGCCTCTCGGTCGGCGCGCCGAAATCGGGCACCGAGCTGAACTCGCGCGCGATCCTGGCCGCCGCCGGCATGACCTACAAGGATCTCGGCAAGGTCGAATATCTGCCGTTCGCCGAATCCGTCGACCTCATGAAGAACCGCCAGCTTGGCGCGACCTTGCAGTCGGCCGGCCTCGGCGTCGCCTCGCTGAAGGACCTGTCGACCTCGGCCTCGATCAACGTCGTAGCCGTGCCGAAGGAGACCGTCGACAAGATCGGCCCGCCCTTCATCTCGGCGACGATCCCGGCCAACACCTATACCGGCCAGGACAAGGACGTGCCGACCGCGGCCGTGGTCAACTATCTCGTCACCAGCTCGGCCGTGTCCGACGACCTTGCCTATCAGATGACGAAGCTGGTCTACGAGTCGCTCCCCGAGCTCGCCAACGCACATGCGGCCGGCAAGGAGATCAAGCTCGAGACGGCCGCCACCGGCAGCCCGATCCCGCTGCATCCCGGCGCGATCCGCTATTACAAGGAAAAAGGGCTGATCAAGTAAGGTCGGCTCTCTCCACGTCGTCATGCCCGGGCTTGTCCCGCCTGCGCGGCCGAAGTCGCTTCGGCGAGGCGAAAGCCCGGGCATCCACGTTCTTGGAGGCGCCGTAAGGCGTGGATGGCCGGGACAAGTCCGGCCATGACGGTCCGATTGGATCGTGTTGCTGCTATAATTGAATGGGCTTGGACTGGGGCGATTTGAAAATGTTGGAAAAGGCAGACGGCGCAGAAGCTGCGCCCATCAAGGTTGAGTTCGACAATTTCGAGCATGGTTTTCCGGAAGGCTTTGGCCCGGGTTGGTGGGGGACGCTCGCCTACTGGATCGGCATCGCCTTTGCGACCTTCCAGCTCTATGTCGCCGCCTTCAACTATCTGCCGAGCCAGGTGGTGCGCGGCGTCCATGTCGGCTTCCTGGTCCTGCTCACGTTCGGCTTGATCGCCAATTTCACCGCGAAGAGCAACGCAGGCCGTGCGCTCGGCTGGGTGATCGGCGGCGCCGGATTCTTCTGCGGGCTCTATCAATGGATCTTCTACGCCGATTTGATCGCGCGCGATGGCGATCCGACCAGGCTTGATCTCGCGGTCGGCACGCTGCTCGCGGTCCTGATCTTCGAAGGCACGCGGCGCCTGATGGGCGCGGCGCTGCCGCTGATGTGCGGCGCCTGCCTCCTCTACTGGTTCTTCGGGCAGTATCTGCCGTCGCCGCTGAATCATCGCGGTTATGATTTCGACCAGATCGTCACGCATCTGTCCTACGGCACCGAAGGCTTCTACGGCGTGCCGATCTACGTCTCGGCGACCTACATCTTCCTGTTCATCCTGTTCGGCTCGTTCCTGGAGCGCGCCGGCATGATCCAGCTCTTCACCGACGTCTCGCTCGGTCTGTTCGGCCGCACCCGCGGGGGACCTGCGAAGGTCGCGGTGTTTGCCTCGGGCATGATGGGCACGATCTCCGGCTCCGGCGTCGCCAACGTCGTCACCGTCGGCCAGTTCACGATTCCCTTGATGATCAAGTTCGGCTACCGCCGCGCCTTCGCGGCCGGCGTCGAGGCGACGGCCTCGATGGGCGGGCAGATCATGCCGCCGGTGATGGGCGCCGTCGCCTTCATC
Source organism: Bradyrhizobium sp. CCGUVB4N (assembly GCF_024199945.1). Taxonomy (GTDB): domain Bacteria; phylum Pseudomonadota; class Alphaproteobacteria; order Rhizobiales; family Xanthobacteraceae; genus Bradyrhizobium. The sequence continues at coordinate 1,024,701 of NZ_JANADP010000001.1, forward strand.
ATGGCGGAGACGCTCGGCGTCCAGTATTCGGAGATCGTCAAGGCCGCCGCAATTCCGGCGGTGCTCTACTTCGCCTCGGCGTTCTGGATGGTGCATCTCGAAGCCGGCAAGCACGGCCTCGTCGGCATGAAGCGCTCGGAAATCCCGAGCGCCTGGCGGGCGCTGGTGACGCGCTGGTACCTCGTGCTGCCGCTTGCAGCCCTGGTCTACATGCTGTTCGAGGGCTTTACCCCGCTCTATGCCGGCAGCATGGGCCTCGCGCTCACCGTGACGTTGATCCTGGGCGCCAGCATCACGGCCGGCGCGTCTTCCATGGTGATCCGCACCATCTTCTGGGTCGGGCTCGCGCTGGTCGTGGCGGCGCTGTCGCGCGACGGCCTGCAGATCGTGCCGGTCGCCAGCGTCGTCGTCGCGCTGATCGTGATCACCGCATTCATCCGCGGCGGTCTCAAGGCTCTGCGTGAGTGCCGCGATGCTCTGGCCGAGAGCGCAAAATCCGCCATCACCGTCGGCATGGCCTGCGCCATCGTCGGCGTCATCATCGGCATGATGTCGCAGACCGGTGTCGGCACCATCTTCGGCAGCTGGGTGATCGGGCTCGGCGAGAAGAGCCTGTTCCTGGCGCTGATCATGACCATGCTGCTGTCGATCCTGCTCGGCACCGGCATCCCGACCATCCCGACCTACATCATCACCGCAGCCCTCGCGGCACCCGCGCTGGCCAAACTCGGTGTGCCCCTGATCGCGAGCCACATGTTCGCATTCTACTACGGCATCATGGCCGACCTCTCGCCGCCGGTGGCGCTCGCGGCGCTGGCGGCAGCTCCGATCGCGAAGGAGAATCCGGACAAGATCGGCTGGGAGGCGATGCGCATCGCGCTCGCCGGCTACGTCATCCCCTTCATCTTCGTCTATTCGCCGGCGCTGATGCTGCAGGCCGGCGATCCCATGGCGGCGAAGCTCGGCTTCTATGGCGCGGTGGCGCTCGCGACCTTCAAGGCGCTGGTGGCGATCGCGCTGTTCGGCATGGTCGCGATCGGCTTCCTGTTCACACGGTTGTCGCTGCTCGAGCGCGTTGTCGCGCTCGGCGCCGCGTTGTGTCTGCTCGGAGACTTCCCGTTCAGCGACACCGCGGGTTTCGTGCTCTCGGCGGCGCTGGTGCTGTGGCAGTGGCGGCAGCGTCCGCCCGCCGTGGTCGAGGCGGTGTGAGCCTCTGCCTTGCAACAGCCGGGGCTGTGAAGGCGCTGGCGCTATCCGCGTTCACGCTCGCGTGGACGCATTCGATCGCGAAGGTCGAGTGGCAGGAAGACTGGCGCGTCACGCCTGCCGGCCTCGAACTGGTGCAGGCGCGCGTCAAGGGCACCGGTCCCGGCATGGAGCCGCCGCCCGAGGCGCGTCTCGTCGACGGCTGGTTTCAATGGAGGCCTGCGCGCGCGCCGATGCCGGAAGTCGTGCTCGGCAATTCCGGCGCGGCCGGCGAATGGCGGCTATGCCATGACGGGACGTGCCGGACATTGTCCGAGATTGTCGGCCACGCAATCGGTGCTAACGTCACCAAGATGAGCATCTGCGACGAACAGCAGAAATAAGGGAGACACGCGATGGACCGGCTCAAGGGCAAGGTTGCGATGGTTGTGGGCGCCGGCTCGATCGGACCCGGTTGGGGCAACGGCAAGGCGACCGCGGTGAGCTTTGCGCGCGAGGGCGCGCAGGTGTTCTGCGTCGACCGCAACGGCGCTGCCGCCGAGGAGACCGCCAAGATCATCGCCGGCGAAGGCGGCAAGGCGACGGCGTTCACGGCGGACGTTGCGCGACATGCCGAGATCGAGGGAATGGTGGCGGCCTGCCTGAAGGCCTATGGCCGCATCGACGTGCTCGACAACAATGTCGGCATCGCCGAGATCGGCAGCGTGGTCGACCTCGACGAAGAGAACTGGGACCGCGTCTTCACCGTCAACCTCAAGAGCGCCTATCTTGCCATGAAGCACGTCGTCCCTGTGATGGTGAAGCAGGGCGGCGGCTCCATCATCAACATCTCCTCGATCGCCTCGATCCGCCATGTCGGAATCTCCTATGTCAGCTACAACGCTAGCAAGGCAGCGATGAACCAGCTGACGCGCTCCACCGCGATCGAGTTCGCCAAGAGCCATGTGCGGGTGAATGCGATCCTGCCCGGCCTGATGAAGACGCCGATGGTGGAGCATTCCGCCGGCCTCGCCAACAGCTATGCCAAGGGCGACGTCGAGGCGATGTGGCGCGCCCGCGATGCGCAGGTGCCGATGGGCCACATGGGCGAGGCTTGGGACGTCGCCAACGCCGCACTGTTCCTGGCGTCGGACGAGTCGAAATATGTGACGGGGATCGAGCTCGTGGTCGATGGCGGGATCACATGCAAGGCGGGGGCGTAGCTCCAATCTCCGCTGTCGTCCCGGCGTTCGCCGGGACGACAGCGAGTTTGTGGGGCGACCGAAAACATTATCCCCCCGCACTCAACTCCGCCCGATCGAGCTCTTCCTCCAACCGGTGGAACGCATCATCGCCGATCACTTCGGTGGTGCGCAGGTTGAAGATCGATTTGCGCGCGGCCTCGATGGCGCGGCGGCGCAACGGATCGGCGGGCAGCTCGCCGTTGGCGATGCCGCCGTGCGGATCGTCGTCGGCCTGCATCAGGATGGCGCGATATTCGAGCCTGAGGATTTCGGCCTCCTCCGACGGATCGTCCTCGATCGCGTCAAGCGCGGCGCGATAGGCGACGGCGCGTGCGCGCGCGACTTCGATGCCGACGGGATCGTCGTCCTTGAGGCCGAAGGCGAGGATCAGCGGCCGCAGCGTCAGGCCCTGGATGATCAGCGAGCCCAGCACCACCGCGAAGGCGATGAAGACGATGAAGTCGCGATAGGGGAAATTCTCCGGCAGGGCGAAGGCGGTGGCGAGCGTGACCAGGCCGCGCATGCCGCACCAGGAGATGATGAGGCCGCCCTTCGGCGAGGCGACCTGCTTGGGGTCTTTCGGGTGATAGATGCCGCGCGCGATCAGCACGCGCAGCGTCGTGCGGTAGAACGTGATCCAGAGCAGCCGCACCAGGACAACCGTGAGCAGGATCCAGGCGGCGGCCACGCAATATTCCCAGCGCACGTCTGCGTCGAGCTTGGTCCAGATCGGCCGCATCTGCATGCCGATCAGCATGAAGGCGAGCACGTTGAGCACGAACACCGTGGTCTCCCACACCGCATAGGACGGCACCCGCAGCCGCGCCGGGATACGGGCCGGCGCCGTTTGTGCGACGGTGATGGCGTAGACGACGATGGTGAGGATGCCGGAGAGGCCGAGATGCTCGGCGGCGATCCAGACCATGAAGGTGGTGGCGAACTGCATGATGATCGCGCTTGGCACCTCCCTCACGCGTTCCATGAACAACGGGATGATGCGCCCGGCGAGAAGGCCGGCCAGCACGCTGCCGACCAGTCCCAGCGCGATCGTCGGCGCGACCTCGCTCCATTTGAGGTGTTCCATGACGACCGCGCCGACGGCGATGCGATAGATCAGGAGCGCAGTGGCGTCGTTGAGCAGGCTCTCGCCCTCGAGCACCTTGACCATGCGGTAAGGCAGCTTGACCTGGCTCAGGATCGCGACGGCGGCCGCGGCATCCGGCGGCGCCACGATGGCGCCGAGCGCCACCGCGGCGGCCCAGGGCATGTCCGGGAACAGCCGGTGCGCGACAAAGGCCACGCCGACCGTGGTCAGGCCGACGGCAGCGACCACCAGGGTCGCGACCGGGACCCAGTTGTTGCGGAGATCGCGCAAGGATGTGTCGAAGGCGGCGTCCAGCAGCACCGGTGCGACAAAAAGCGCCAGCGCCAGGTCCGGCTCCAGCGTCCAGGTCGGGCTGTTCGGCACGAAGGCGATGGCCGCGCCGCCGATGGCGAGAAAGGTCGGATAGGGGACCTTGATCCGCCGGGCCAGCGCCGATAATGCAACGGCGCCGAGCAGAAGCGCGATGATCCATTCGAATGTCGACACGACGATCCCCGAAACCGATGTGAGCAGCGCCACAAGCTAGCACCAATCCGGCCGTATGATGGATAGTACGGCCCCAAGGCAAGCCCCCAAGATAAGCTCCAGGACAAGACTTTCCGGCTGCAACGAGCATGCGTTTTCAAGAACTTCTTCGATTGTCCGGGGCCGTGGTGCTCGCAACGCTTTCGCTCGGTGCCGCTCGGGCCGCGACCGGGGGTGAGCCGGCGGCGGCTGCGCAGATCGACGTCGCGGCATGCCTGTCCGCAACTGCGGCCGATGACATGGACAAGGCGACATCGGCCTGCGCCGCAATCATCGACAACGAGAAGACCCCAAAGCCCGATCTGATCAAGGCGCTGGTCGCGCGCGGTGCGCTGCTGGCGCGGCACGACCAGATCGATCGCGCCATCGCCGACGACAGCCGCGCCTTGCTGCTCGATCCTACCTTGGCCGACGTCTTCAACGCGCGTGGCGAGCTCTGGCTGAAGAAGGGCGACAAGCCCAAGGCCGTGCAGGATTTCGGCGCGGCGCTGCGGATCGATCCGAACCACGAAAAGGCCAAGGCCAATCACAAGGCGATCGCGCGCGACCTCGAGCGGATCGGCGCACAGATGGCGGTCGCTGGCAAGCCCAGCTTCAATTGCGCGGGCGCGCGCCGCCCGGTCGAGAAGGCGATCTGCGGCAACCGCGAGCTCGCCGACCTCGACCGCGAGGTTTTTGCCGCCAATGCGCGCGTGCTGCGCGAGGCGCGCAACGAGGGCGAGGCCAGGAAAATCCAGCGCGAGCAGGATGATTTTGTTGCCCGTCGGAACGCCGGGTTCGGCCGGTCGGGATATGATTTGAAGAAGGCCATGCAGGATCGGCTGCAGCGGCTGAACGGGGTGGACGGGTATTGAAGTTCCTCGCCTCATGAGAGGACGTCATGCCGGGACAAGCCCGGCCATGGCGGCATGGACCGGCCCGATTTGAACCCTTCACGCGTCCCCCGCGACAATGGTGAAAACCTGATGTCACGGAGTGCTCCGGCATGCGTACGCGTTGTTCCGCGCAGATCTCCAAAGTCTCGCTCCGCACTTTCCTTCTTGGCGCAGCGGTCAGCCTTGTGCTTGCCGCCCCGGCATCCGCCGCCGATTGCGTGATGGGCAGCAAGGCGGCGCCGGCGGACATCGTCTCGGCGTGCAGCGCCATCATCGACCAGACCTCAAATCCGAATGCCGACCGCGTCGCGGCGCTGCTGGTTCGGGCCGATGCCAATGCGCGGACCTCCGGCGGTCTCACGCAGGCGCTGCGGGATATCGACCGCGCCATTGCGCTCGATGGCAAGAATGCGCGCGCCTGGCGCCTGCGCGGCGATCTGCTGCGTGAGGCGGGCGGCGATCTCAACCGCGCCACGGCCGATCTCAGCAAGGCGATCGAGCTCGATCCGCAGGATGCCGAAGCCTACGAACTGCGCGGCGTCGCCTACACCAACCAGCGCCGGCTCGACCGGGCGCTTGCCGATTACGACAAGGCGATCAAGCTGAAGCCGGATTATGCGCAGGCCTGGTCCGACCGCGGCGCGACCTTCTATCTCAATGGCGACAACGACAAGGCGGTCGCCGATCTCAGCCAGGCCTTGCTGCTCGATCCGAGCCGGGCGCGCAGCTACACCAATCGCGGCGCGGCCTACAAGAAGCTCGGCCAACTCGACAAGTCGATTGCCGACGACAGCGAGGCGATCAGGCTCGATCCGAAGGTGCCGGAATATTACGACAATCGCGGGCTCTCCTATGCCGCGATGAAGGACTACGACAAGGCGATCGCCGATTACGACCAGGCGCTGCGGCTGGTACCGCGGCCGAACTTCTTCACCAATCGCGGCGATTCCTACCAGTTCAAGGGCGAGTTCGGCGCCGCGCTCAGCGACTACAATGACGCGCTGAAGCTCGATCCGAATTTCGCGAAGACCTACAACAACCGCGCCGTGCTCTATACCAAGATGGGCGACCGCAGGAAGGCGCTGGCCGATTACGAGACGGCGCTGCGGCTTGACCCCGGCAACACCAACGCCGCGGACGGCCGCCGCACCATGATGGCGGAGATCGCGAAGTTCGGCGCCGAGCCACCGCAGCCCTTGGCTGCGAATTCCGGCAACGGCCCCTCATTCGATTGCGCCTCCGCGAAGCGCGAGGTGGAGAAGGTGATCTGCGCCGATCCGCAGCTTGGCATGCTCGACCGCCAGCTCGCCGAGGCCTATGAGCGCGTGCTGAAATCGATGAGCCGGCGCTCGGCCGCCGACTTACGAAAATCCCAGCATGATTTCCTCGCCACCCGCGACGCCAGCTTCCGCCGCCCCGGCTACGATCTGAAGAAGGTCATGCAGGACCGGTTGCAGCGGTTGAACGCGATGGAGGGGTAGGCGCTTCTCTCGTCGCCTCTCCCCGCGCGGGGCGGGGGAGCGCAGCCGCTGTCCCTCCTCCAAAAGGCCCATCCTTTTCAGCTTGAACCGCGGCCCGTTCCCGGGAAAATAGTCCTCAAACAAGGGCCGGCACTTGATCCCTGTCATGGCGGGACTGATGTCCAGCCGCCAGGTCAAGGCGAGGCCAATAAGGGAACGGGAGCGCGGGAATGAACGTCCGAGGGAACGGCGACGGAAAGAGTGCCTATCACGAGGTCCATGCGCGCTCGCTGGCCGATCCCGCGGGCTTCTGGGCCGAGGCGGCGAAGGAGATCGACTGGATCGAGCCGCCGAAGACAATCTTCGACCCCACCCAGGGCGTCTACGGCCGCTGGTTCGCCGGCGGCGTCGTCAACACCTGCTACAACGCGCTCGACCGCCATGTCGAACGCGGCCGCGCCGACCAGGTCGCGCTGATCCATGATTCGCCGCTGACCAATTCGGTCACGAAATTCACCTATGCCGAGCTGCTGGCCGAGGTGCAGGCGCTCGCTGCCGTCATGCAGGACTTTGGCGTCGCCAAGGGCGACCGCGTCATCCTCTATATGCCGATGGTGCCGGAGGCCGTGGTTGCGATGCTCGCCTGCGCGCGCATCGGTGCGGTGCATTCCGTGGTGTTCGGCGGCTTTGCCGCAAAGGAGCTTGCGACCCGCATCGACGACGCGCAGCCAAAGCTCATTCTCTCCGCGAGCTGCGGCATCGAACCCGGCCGCATCGTGCAGTACAAGCCGCTGCTCGACGAGGCGATCAAGCTGGCGTCCGCCAAGCCCAAGGCCTGCATCGTGCTGCAGCGTCCGCAGCTCACGTGCGACCTCATGCCGAAGCGCGACTATGACTGGGCGAGCCTGCGCCGCAAGGCGATGAACGACGGCAAGAAGGCGCCTTGCGTGCCCGTTGCCGCGACCGATCCGCTCTACATCCTCTACACGTCGGGCACCACAGGTATTCCCAAGGGCGTCGTGCGCGACAATGGCGGGCACCTGGTTGCGGTGAAATGGTCGATGTTCAACCTCTATGGCGTCAAGCCGGGCGAGGTCTGGTGGTGCGGCTCCGACATCGGCTGGGTGGTCGGCCACAGCTACATCATCTACGGCCCGCTGCTGCACGGCGCGACCTCGATCATGTATGAGGGCAAGCCGGTCGGAACGCCCGACGCCGGCGCGTTCTGGCGGGTGATCAGCCAGCACAAGGCGGTCGCCTTCTTCACCGCGCCGACCGCGTTCCGCGCCATCCGCAAGGAGGACCCGGAAGGCAAGTTCATCCGGCAATACGATCTGTCGACATTCCGCACACTGTTCCTCGCCGGCGAGCGTGCCGATCCGCCGACGGTGGAATGGGCGGAACAGCAGTTGAAGGTGCCTGTCATCGATCATTGGTGGCAGACCGAGACCGGCTGGTGCATTGCCGGCAACCCGATCGGCCTCGGCCCGCTGCCGGTGAAGCACGGCTCGCCGACGGTGCCGATGCCGGGCTACCAGGTCGACGTGGTGGATGAGGCAGCGAAGCCCGTGCCGGCGAACACCATGGGCTCGATCGTGATAAAACTGCCGATGCCGCCGGGTTGCCTGCCGACGCTGTGGAATCAGGACGAACGCTTCAAGGAGGCGTACCTCACCGAATTCCCCGGCTACTACAAGACCTCGGATGCCGGCTACAAGGACGAGGACGGCTATGTCTTCGTGATGGGCCGCACCGACGACATCATCAACGTGGCCGGCCATCGTCTCTCCACCGGCGGCATGGAGGAGATTCTGGCGTCGCATCCGGATGTCGCCGAATGTGCCGTGCTCGGCGTCAAGGACGCGATCAAGGGCGAGGTGCCTTGCGGCTTCCTGGTGCTGAAAGCCGGCGTGAAGCGGCAGCCCGCCGAGATCGAGAAGGAGATCGTCGCACTTGTGCGCGACCGGCTCGGCCCCGTCGCCGCCTTCAAGCTCGCGATCACCGTCGGCCGCCTGCCGAAGACGCGCTCGGGCAAGATCCTGCGCGGCACCATCAAGAAGATCGCCGACGGCGAGGCCTGGACCATGCCCGCCACGATCGAGGACCCCAGGGTGCTGGACGAGATCGGCGAGGCGCTGAAGGGGCGGGTGTGAGGCCTTCGACAAAAACCTGAGAGCCACGTCACTTCCGTCTCCGTGTGCGTTCTCTCAGACAGCTGCGAGCCGCAGCTGTGCGGCGCTTTTGACGCTTGATGTACAATTTTGAGTTGTGATATCGTGCTTCGGTAATTTCCGACGGCAAGTCGTTCGATTTTTTGAAAACTCATTTCAGCAGGAGGCAGGAATGCCCAAATACGTTCTGGTCAATCGTCGTGCCGGAAGGTTTACCGAGCAAGCCAAGCTGGCCTCGCGAGCATCGATCGCGAGTGCTTTGTCGCTGGTCCCAAACAACGCCATTCTCGATGACCGCGTTCCCTCGGACAAGCTCGCGCGCCGGGTCGCCGTGCTTGATCTCGACGAGGCCGAAGCGACCAGGCTCGCAAGCCAGGTGACCTCCGACGTTGTCCTCGAACCGCTTATCATTCGCAAGCTTCATCACAGAAAGCCTGCGGAGTTGCGCAATGCAACGCTCGTGACCACCGCCGCCGCAGTAGCGGCAGGCGCAGGCCGCTATCAAGTCACGATCATGGGCGGCGGCAAGCCGCTTGGCGACATCGACGTGATGTTTTATGTCGCCGACCCGTTCGGTACCATCACAACGATTACGGCGCGAGCGTCCGCCAACGGTCAGGCTTCGGTTGCTCTCCGTCCGGGAGACCGCATCAGCTTCGTTGAGCCCATTCCCTATTCCGGCTTCTGGATCATGCTGGCAGAAGCGCCGCCCTCAGGATCGACTATCGATTGTACACCGGTGGCGCCGGCGCCGCCGGGCGGTAAGGCCTGGTGGCACACGGTCACAAAAACTGGCGCCGCGACCGACGGCAAGGGGATCAACGTGGGCGTTATCGATACAGGTTGCGGCCCTCACCCGAATCTCCAGCATGTCACGCTGGTGGGGGCATTCGTCGACGGCGGCGCACTTCCCGCCGCGCAAGCGGTTGATGTCGCGGAACATGGGACCCACACCAGCGGTATCGTCGGTGCGCGGCCACAACAAGCTGGCGACTACATTGGCATGGCACCCGGGAGCAATCTGTTCCATGCCCGCGTATTCAAAGGGGAAGGGCCGGACGATGGTCCGAGCCAGGCGGACCTCATCAACGCCATTGACGCACTATCGCGCGATCACCAGTGCGATCTCATCAACATGAGCCTTGGCGGCGGCCCGCAATCGGGTGCGGAGGAGGATTGCATTCGCGACGCTCTGGAGCGCGGCACGCTGTGCATCTGTTCCGCCGGAAATGACGGCGGTTCGGTGAATTTCCCTGGTGCCTACCCCGAATGCGTTTCTGTTTCTGCGATCGGGCAAGTTGGTTGGGCGCCGGCGGGGACTTTTTCGGCAGGCAATCGTCCGCGCGAGCCGGGAAAGATGGGGCGGGACAACCTGTTCCTTGCTTCGTTCTCGAGCAATGGTACCGGTCTCGATGCGACCGGGCCGGGTGTGGGGATCGTTTCGACCGTACCCAATCGCGCCGGTGCCACCGGCCTCTATATGGAGATGGACGGAACGTCGATGGCGAGCCCGGCCGTCTGCGCAACCCTCGCCGCAATTCTATCCAGAGACAGCGCCTACGCCGCTCTTCCGCGCGATGCGTCGCGATCCAAGGCAGCCCGGCATCTGCTCGAAGCGAATTGCGTCAGCGTAGGTTTGGCGACTACTCTGCAGGGGTTCGGCCTTCCTGTTGTGGATGATAGCCATGCCCAAGTTTCTAGTAACGTTACGGCGGGATCGACGCCAAAGCCAAAGCGCAAAGCCCGCAGTTGAGGCGGTCAAGCCGTTTCCGGACGTATCGGTCGAACAGGTTCATTCGACCGACATGGTCACTGTGGAGGCGTCGGATGCGGCGGCACAGAAGCTGAAGGACGCGATCGGAGACGATTTTTTCGTCGAACCCGAGATTCGGCGTTCCCTTCACTGAGGGGGCGATTGGACGCGGCCGTCCGCTTTTGGCCGACGGTCGCGGTGTCCCGTCAACAGTCTTAGAAATCCCGCATTTGGATTCTTGAACAGGGCGCGCTAATCATCCGCGATGATTGAAGGATGCGTTATGTTCAAGACCAGCGGGCCGCGCCTGCTTGCAGCCGTTGTGCTCGCCATCGCTCTCTCCGCCTGCTCGGCGCGCTACCAGACGCCGACGGCGATGGGCAATGACGACGACGATGCGGTGTGCCAGAGCCGCGGTTACGCTCAGGGCTCGCCGGAATATGTGGCCTGCCGCAAGGACCGCGACGTGCAGCGCAGCGCCGCCATCTCACGCGCCGATCGTCGCCAGCGCGATCTCGGCGAATACATGCTGAACCACCCGTAACTCACCTGTCGTCCCGGCCTAGCGCGCGCGCTAGGCCGGGACGACAGCGGAGAATGTGGTCGCAGCACAAACAAAAACGCGGCAGGTTTCCCCACCGCGTTTGCATCTGACAACGAAAGAAAGAGCGAGGACTACTCCTCCTCTTCCTCGTGCTTCTTGCCGCCGAGGGTCTTGAGCTTGGCGAACACGGCGTCGACGTTGAGGTCGTCGCTCGACTTCTCGGACGGTTCGTACTCGTCCTTCTTGGTGGTCTCGGACGCCGGCAGCAGGGTGGCGCCGCCATAGGCCGCGTCGATCGGCTTCTCCTTCGCCGCGCGCGCCACTTCGAAATCGAGCTCGATCTGCGAGCAGAGGCCGAGGGTGACCGGGTCGATCGGGGTCAGCTGCGAGGTGTTCCAGTGGGTGCGGTCGCGGACGCTGGCGATCGTGCTCTTGGTGGTGCCGACCAGGCGCATGACCTGGGCGTCCTTGAGCTCCGGATGGCTGCGCAGCAGCCAGAGGATGGCGCTGGGGCGCTCGTGGCGGCGCGACACCGGGGTGTAGCGCGGGCCCTTGCGCTTGGGCTGGGGCGGCAGCACCACCTTGCTCTCCTGGAGGCGGAGCCGGTAGTCCTGGTTCCTCTCGCCCTTCTCGATCTCCTCGCGGGTCAGCTGGCCGTTCGAAATCGGGTCCATGCCCTTGATGCCCTGCGCGGCGTCACCGTCGGCGATCGCGCGTACCTCGAGGGGGTGCATCTTGGTGAAATCGGCGACCTGGTCGAAGGTCAGCGCGGTGTTGTCGAGCAGCCAGACGGCGGTCGCCTTGGGCATCAGAGGTGCGTTGCTCATGGCAAATCTCCTTTGTGCTTCGCCCACCCCTCTGGAGGCGAAACCGGTGGTCATCAGCGATGACAGGGAATTCGCGCTATATAAGCCCGGAGGGGGTAGCCACGCAATGGTTCTGCTATAGATAGTGCCTTGACAGCGCCCGAAAGGGGGCCCAATTCCCTCTCAAGTCGCTATAACGTCCAAGCCGACCGTTTTAGGCCCTTTTCCATCCATCGACCGTCCCCCGCCAGAAGGCGAATGGGTGATTCGGTCCCGAGATCGCTCAATGTCAGCCAAACCAGACCTCAAGATCGTGCTTTGTTCTCCCCGCGGCTTCTGCGCCGGGGTGGTCCGGGCGATCGACACCGTGGAACGGGCGCTCGATAAATACGGCGCCCCCGTCTATGTTCGCCATGAGATTGTGCACAACAAATACGTCGTCGACGGGTTGAAAAAGAAGGGCGCCATCTTCGTCGAGGAGCTGGCGGAGATCCCGGAAAATACCACCGCGCCGGTGGTGTTCTCGGCCCATGGCGTGCCGAAGTCGGTTCCGGCCGATGCCACGTCCCGCAATCTGTTTTCGCTCGACGCGACCTGTCCGCTGGTGACCAAGGTGCACCGCGAGGCCGCGATCCACTTCAAGCGCGGCCGCGAGATCTTCCTGATCGGCCATTCGCATCATCCCGAAGTGGTCGGCACGCTCGGCCAGTTGCCGGTCGGCGCCGTCACCCTGATCGAGACCGCCGAGGACGCCAAGACCATCTCGCCGAAGGATCCGAACAACCTCGCCTTCGTGACCCAGACCACGCTGTCGATCGACGACACCGCGGAGATCGTGGCGCTGCTCAAGGAGCGCTTCCCGAACATCAACGGGCCGCACAAGGAAGACATTTGCTACGCCACCACCAACCGCCAGCTCGCGGTGAAGAAGGTGGCGCCGGTGGTCGACGCGCTCATCGTGGTCGGCGCCCCCAATTCGTCGAACTCGCAGCGCCTGCGTGAGGTCGCCGAACGCGAAGGCTGCAGGATCGCGGTGCTGGCGCAGCGCGCCGCCGACATCGACTGGGACAAGTTCGGCAACATCGCGAGCCTCGGTATCACCGCGGGTGCGTCGGCGCCGGAAGTGATCGTCGAGGAGATCATGGACGCATTCGCCGAGCGCTACACGCTGCATGTGGAGACGGTCTCGGCCGCGGAAGAGAACGAGTTCTTCCCGTTGCCGCGCCAGGTGCGCCCCGAAGCCGCCGCCGAGTAGACCTTTATGGCGGTCTACACCGACGTTGCCGCCGACGAGCTTGCGGATTTCCTGAGGCAATACGATCTCGGCGAGTTGCTCTCCTACAAGGGCATCGCCGAGGGCGTCGAGAACACCAACTTCCTGCTGCACACCAGCAAGGGCTCGTTCATCCTCACGCTCTATGAGAAGCGCGTGGCGAAGAACGACCTGCCGTTCTTCCTCGCACTGATGACGCATCTCGCCGAGCACGGCGTCAGCTGCCCGCTGCCGGTGAAGGCGAAAGACGGCGAGGCGCTGCACGAGCTGCAGGGACGGCCGGCTGCGATCATCACCTTTCTCGAAGGCATCTGGCCGCGCAAACCGAACGCGACCCATTGCGCCGGCGTCGGCGAGGGGCTGGCGAAGATGCATCTGGCCGGCGCCAATTTTGCGATCAAGCGTGCCAACGCGCTGTCCGTCGCGGGCTGGCGGCCGCTGTTCGATGCCGCCGCGCACCGTGCCGACGAGGTGCAGCCGGGCCTGCATGCGTTCCTCGCGACCGAGCTCGATTATCTCTCGGGTGGCGTCTGGCCGACCAATCTGCCCGAGGGCGTGATCCACGCCGACCTCTTCAACGACAACGTCTTCTTCCTCGGCGACAAGCTCTCGGGCATCATCGACTTCACCTTCGCCTGCAACGACATGCTGGCCTATGACGTCGCGATCTGCCTGAACGCCTGGTGTTTCGAGCCGGATCATTCCTTCAACGTCACCAAGGCGCGCGCCTTCCTCAACGCCTATGGCCGTGTGCGAAAGCTGTCCGAGGCGGAAGAGGCTGCGCTGCCGCTGCTGGCGCGTGGCGCTGCGATCCGCTTCCTGCTGACGCGGCTGGTCGACTGGCTCAACGTGCCGCCGGGCGCGCTGGTGAAGCCGAAGGATCCGCTGGAGTATTTTCGCAAGCTGCGCTTCCACCAGAGCGTCTCCAGTGCGCGCGACTATGGGCTGATGCCGTCAGGATTGGTCGCGTGAGCGAGCGTCCCGTTGTCACGATCTATACCGACGGCGCCTGCTCGGGAAATCCCGGGCCCGGCGGCTGGGGCGCGATCCTGAAGTTCGGCGACAAGGAAAAAGAGCTGAACGGCGGCGAGCGCCACACCACCAACAACCAGATGGAATTGATGGCGGCGATCTCCGCGCTCGAGGCGCTGAAGAAGCCGTGCAGCGTCGATCTCTACACCGACAGCCAATATGTCCGGCAAGGCATCACCGGCTGGATCCATGGCTGGAAGCGCAACGGCTGGCGCACCGCCGACAAGAAGCCGGTCAAGAACGTCGAGCTATGGCAGCGCCTCGATGCCGCGCTGAAGGCGCATGAGGTGCGCTGGCACTGGGTGAAAGGCCACGCCGGGCATCCGGAGAACGAGCGGGCGGACCAGCTCGCGCGCGACGGGATCGTGAAGGCGAGGACGTAAGCGCGGGTGGCGGAGTAGGGCGCGCTGTTGGCGCTGTGGCCCAACTGTCATCGCCCGGCTTGACCGGGCGATCCAGTATTCCAGAGACAATTGTGATTGAGCCGAGACGCCTCGGCGTACTGGATGCCCCGCCTTCGCGGGGCATGACAGTGTCTCTTGCCGCTAAGAGATGCTCAGAGCTGCCCCAGCAGCGTATCGCCGCCGGAGACCTCGACCTTGCCGGGCATGGCTTCGAGGTTCAGCTTCTTGACCACGCCGTCCTCGACCAGCATCGAGTAGCGCTTGGAGCGGATGCCGAGGCCGTTGCCGGAGGCATCGAGCTCCATGCCGATCGCCTTGGCGAAGTCGGCATTGCCGTCGGCGAGGAAGATCGCCTCGTCGCGCTGGTCGGTGTCGCGCTTCCAGGCGTTCATGACGAAGGCGTCGTTGACGGAGACGATCGCGATGGTGTCGACGCCCTTGTCCTTCATGGCATAGGCGTTGAGGAAGATGCTCGGCAGATGCATCTTGTGGCAGGTGCCGGTGTAGGCGCCGGGCACCGCGAACAGCGCCACCTTCTTGCCCTTGAAGATATCGTCGGTGGTCTTCACCTGCGGGCCTTCCGCCGTCATCACGCGGAATTTCGCCTCGGGCAGCTTGTCGCCAGTCTGGATCGCCATCGTCAGTCTCCCTGAAAATCGGTCCCGCTTTGTAGACCGTGCGGCCGGGAGGCACAATATTGCCAGCGCGGGAAGCAGTAAGGGCCTCAGCCCTTCACCGTTATGTCATCAGCCGGCAAAACCGCCGCCGTCGAGGAAAGCCTGTTCGTCAGCCGTGGTTTCGCGGCCGAGGACATTGTTGCGGTGAGGGAAGCGACCGAACCGGCGGATGATCTCGGTGTGCTCTGCGGCCGATTTCTGGCTCTCTTTGTTGTCGGTCCCGCGAAACAGCGAGACGCAATGCTCCTGGTCGCCGAGATGCTCGGAATGCATCAGCGGCATATAGAGGAATTCGAGCAGGGCAGGATCGACCCTGCCTCCGGCGCCCCTTTCGATGGCGCGCCGGGCAATGTCGAGCGCCAGCGCGTCGCTGGAAAAGGCCGCTTGCGTACCGCGAAACATATTGCGGGGAAACTGGTCGAGCACGATGAGGAGCGCCAGCGTGCCCTCATCGCTGGCCTCCCAGGACGCCAGCCGGCCGGCAGCGGCCTGTTCCCACACACTGAGATAGCGACGCCTGACCTCGGCGTCGAAAGCGTCGTTGCGCTTGTACCAGGCGTCGCGACCGGCCTCGCGCCAGAAGGCGAGAATGCCGGCTGGCGCCACGTGAGAGATCTCTGACATCAGCAAAAGACGGCTTACGCCGCCTGGGCCTTCTTCTCGTCGCGCAGCTCGCGGCGCAGGATCTTGCCGACATTGGTCTTGGGCAGGTCGGCACGGAATTCGATCTGCTTCGGTACCTTGTAGCCGGTGAGCTGCTCGCGGCAGAACTTGATGACGTCCTCCGCCGTGAGGTTCGGGTCCTTCTTCACCACGAAGGCCTTCACCGCTTCGCCGGACCCGCTGTCGGGAACGCCGATCACGGCGCATTCCAGCACGCCCGGATGGCTCGCGATCACTTCCTCGATCTCGTTCGGATAGACGTTGAAGCCGGAGACCAGGATCATGTCCTTCTTGCGGTCGACGATCTTGGTAAAACCCTTCTCGTCCATCACGCCGATGTCGCCGGTGCGGAAATAGCCGTCCGCAGTCATGACCTTCGCGGTCTCCTCCGGCCTGTTCCAGTAGCCCGACATCACCTGCGGGCCCTTGGCGCAGATCTCGCCGGGCTGGCCGAGCGGGACTTCGTTGCCGTCGTCGTCGCGGATCGAGATCCAGGTCGAGGGCACGGGAATGCCGATCGATCCGGAGAATTCGGTCGTGGTCGCGGGATTGCATGTCAGCGTCGGCGAAGTCTCGGACAGGCCGTAGCCCTCGGCGATGAAGCAGCCGGTCACGTTTTTCCACTGCTCGGCCACCGGGCGCTGCACCGCCATGCCGCCGCCGTTCGATATTTTCAGCTTGGAGAAGTCGAGCTTCTTGAAATCAGGATGATGCATCAGGCCGTTGTAGAGCGTGTTGACGGCCGGGAAGCTGTTGACCTGGTATTTTGCGAGCTCCTTGACGAAGCCCGCGATGTCGCGCGGGTTGGGGATCAGGAGATTGCAGCCGCCGGCGCGCACCGCGAGCAGGTAGCAGGCCGTCAGTGCGAAGATGTGATAGAGCGGCAGCGCGCAGACGATCATCAGCTGCTCGACATGCGGCGGCGCATTGAGTGCCGGCTGCAGCCAGGCGTCGTTCTGCAGCACGTTGGCGACGATGTTGCGGTGAAGCAGCGTGGCGCCCTTGGAAACGCCGGTGGTGCCGCCGGTATATTGCAGGAAGGCGACGTCGCCGGGCGACAGCTTCGGCTTGTTGAAGGTCTGGCCACGTCCGGCCGACAGCGCGTCGTTGAACGAGACCGCGCCCGGCAGCGACCAGGCCGGCACCATCTTCTTGACGCGGCGGACGACGACATTGACGATCACGCCCTTGAAGCCGAGCAGATCGCCCATGCTGGCGACGATGACGTGCTTGACCGGCGTCTTCGCGACCACCTGCTCGACGGTGTGCGCAAAGTTCTCCAGCACGATGATCGCTTCGGCGCCGGAATCCTTGAGCTGATGCTCGAGCTCGCGCGGGGTGTAGAGCGGATTGACGTTGACGACGGCAAAACCGGCGCGCAGCACCGCGGCGGTGGCGACCGGATATTGCAGCACGTTCGGCATCATGATCGCGACGCGCGCGCCGCGCTGCAGACCGCGACCCTGCAGATAAGCGGCGAGCGCCAGCGACATCTGGTCGAGGTCGCGATAGCTGATCGCCTTGTCCATGCAGATGAACGCCTTGCGGTCGGCGAACTTGGTGAAGCTCTCCTCCAAGAGGTCGACCAGCGATGCGTATTGCGTCGGCTCGATATCAGCGGGCACGCCGGGCGGATATTGCTTGAGCCAGATGCGCTCCATGGAAACTCCCCTCTCTTATACCAGAGCCCGTTGTGTCTCGGGCTTGCCTCATTGCCGGCAGTATCGAGCCTGCCGGAACGGCTGGCAAGCGGTCGAGGCTTAGGGCAAAGGCCGGAGAGTGGCTACTGGAATCGTCGCAAGTCGCTGCCGCATGTGCGAAGTGCGGCTCGCGCGTCAACGGGACTGCAGTGTTAACCTAGCTGTTGTTGGGCGCGGGCTTCGGCTTGGTGGCCGCCTTGGGCTTGGCGGGCTTTGGGGCCTGATCGCCGCTCGCCGCCGGCTTATCCGCAGGCTTGGCCGCGGCGTGCTTGCTTGCCGTCGGCTTTGCCGCGGTCTTGGCATCCGTCTTGGCAGCCGCGTCAGGCTTGGCGGCCGCCGGTTTCGCCGCGGCCGTTTTGGCATCGCTGCCGGTGTCGGGCTTCTTGGCGATACGCGACTTCTTGCCACGCGCCTTCGGCGGGGTCTGCTGATCGCTGTCGGCCGCGACCGCCGCGACCAGGGCCGCGCCGGTGCGGGTCGGGCCGGTGTAGACCACCACGGGCTCTGCAGCTTCCGGGGCCGAGGCCATCAGCTCGGACGCCTTCATCAGCGGCGGCTGGAGGCCGGCGGTGAAGAACGTCACCGGGGCGGCGCCGCCGGTTAAGGAGCCGCTGCCGGTGCCGTTGGTCGCGATCAGCGCATCGTCGTCGTCACTGGCCGGCCGCTTGCGGTGACCGCCGCACATCTCCTCGCGCAGGTTCGGCGGCGAGGCGTCGACAGGCACGAGGTTCTCGACGGTGCCGAGCGAGGGTCGCAGCCACGACAGATTGTCCTGGCTGAAGCCGCGCTCCAGCAACTGCGCCGCCTTCACCGCGCGCGCGGTGCCGGAATTGGCGCCGAGCACCACCGCGATCAGGCGGCGGCCGTTGCGCGTCGCGGAGGCCACGAGGTTGTAGCCGGAGGCGCAGATGAAGCCGGTCTTGAAACCGTCGGCACCGGGATAGCGGCCGATCAGCTTGTTGAAATTGCCGGTGACGCGCTTGCCGAAGCGGATCGCCGGAATGTGCACGAAGTACTCGTATTCCGGCAGGTCGCGCAGGAACGAGCGGGCGAGAATGCCGAGGTCGCGGGCCGAGGTGACGTGTCCGTCCGCAGGCAGGCCGTTCGGATTGACGTAGTTCGTCTGCGTCATACCGAGCTTCTTCGCGGTGTCGTTCATCATCACGGAGAAGCCGTCGATCGAGCCGCCGAGGCCTTCGGCGAGCACCACGGCCATGTCGTTCGCCGACTTGACCATCATCATCTTCAGCGCGTTGTCGACGGTGAGCTGTGTTCCCGGACGGAGGCCCATCTTCGAGGGCGACTGCGAGGCGGCCGTCGGCGACACCGTCAGCAGCGTGTCCAGCGTGATCTTGCCGTCCTTCACCGCCTTCAACGTCACATAGGCGGTCATGATCTTGGTGACGGAGGCCGGATACCAGGGGATCGTGGCGTTGTCCGCCTGCAGCACCTTGCCGGTGTCGGCTTCGATCAGAAGCAGCGCCTCTGCGTTTGCGATGCGCGGTGCGAGCAGCGCGCCGACTGCGAGAGCCGCGGCGAACAGGTTGAACAGGGGCTTGCGAAGCAGCGGGCGAAAGGCGTGCACTATCCGATTCCGGTCCTTGGAGATCCGCCGGTTCCGGTCTGGATCTCGTGATCTCTGTTCGGTTCTGAAATCCAGCGCCGCCGCTCGCGGCAGCGCAAACCTATACCGGCTCTTGCGTCGAGAATAGGGGCTTCGGCCGGGTATTCCGCAACGAAATAGGCCGAATTTCGACGGTGCTGCGGGGACTAGCTAAGGGGATTTGGCGGCAGAGGCCGCGGCCTCGGCGGCAACGCCAGCCTTTGCATGTTCCTGCACCATGAACTGGGCCTTGGCGAGCTCGGCAAAATGGCCGCCTTTGGCCACGAGTTCATCGAAAGTTCCGCTTTCGATCACCCGGCCGTTCTGGAACACCAGGATCCGCGTGGCATTGCGGATGGTGGAGAGACGGTGGGCGATCACGAAGGTGGTGCGGCCCTTCATCACTTCATCGAGAGCAGCGTTCACCTTGGCCTCGGTGACCGCATCGAGCGCGCTGGTCGCCTCGTCCAGGATCAGGATCGGCGGGTCCTTCAGCAGCGCCCGGGCGATCGACAGCCGTTGCCGCTCGCCGCCGGACAGCATGCGGCCACGCTCGCCGGCGTTGGTCTCGAAGCCGCCGCTGCGTTCGATGAATTCGATCGCCTGCGCGCGCTCGGCGGCCTTGCGCATCTCGGCCTCGGTGGCGTCAGGCTTGCCGACGCGCAGATTCTCGGCGATCGAGCGGTTGAACAGCAGCGCTTCCTGGAACACGACTCCGATGTTCCGCCGCAGCGATGTCAGCGTGACGCCGCGCACGTCCATGCCGTCGATCCTGATGATTCCGGATTGCGGATCGAAGGCGCGATGCAAGAGCGCAATCGCGGTCGATTTGCCGGCGCCGGTCGGGCCGACCAGCGCGATGGTCTGGCCGGGCAGCGCGGTGAAGGAGAGATCCTCGATCGCCGGCCGCTTGCCGTCATAGGAGAAGGTGACGTCGTTGAACTCGACGAGGCCGGAGAGGCGCCCCGCATCGATCGCGTCGGGCCGGTCGTGCACCGCGGGCACGGCATCGAGCACGTTGAAGAACTCGCGCAGGCGCGGCGCTTCCATGAACACGTTGTTGATGAAGCTCACGACCTGCTCGAGCTTCTGGATCAGCAGCGTCGCGAAGCTCACGAACATCACGATCTCGCCGACCGAGGTGAGGCCCTGGTCGTGCAGGGCGATGCCGAGCGTGAAGATCGCGAGCACGGTGATGGTGGTGGAGGCGCGCGTGATCACGGTGACGAGCGCCCACCATGACAGCACCGGCATCTGCGCCGCGAGCAGCTGGTCGGCGACCGAGCGCAACCCCTGCACCTCGGACTCGACGCGCACAAAGCTCTGCACCAGCGCGACGTTGCCGAGCGCGTCGGAGGCGCGCGCGGACAGCTCGCTATACTGCTCCTCGACCGCCATCTGCATGCCGAAGGTCTTGCGCACCACGAAGGTGGTCAGCGCGGTGAAGACGACGCAGAGCACGAACAGCAGGATCGCCAGCCGCCAGTTCAGGTACAGCGACAGCGGCAGCAGCACCACCACCGACAGGATGGCGGCAAAGTGCTCGCGGAAGAAGCCGAGCCAGAGCCGCCACAGCGCGTCCGTGCCGTTGAGCATCACCTTCATCAGCCGGCCCGAATGCGTGCCGGAATGGAACGTCAGCGGCAGTTGCAGGATGTGCTCGAAATAGCTGGTCAGCACCGCCTGGCGCTGGCGGTGGGAGAGACGGTCGGCCTGCAAGGCCACCAGCGCGCTGCAGGCGATGGTGAACAATCCGAACGCGACCCATGCCATCAGGAATGGCCAGGCCGAGTTCGAGCCCGCCACCGTCTTGCCGGAGAGCACATCGACGATCCGGCCGAACAGCACCGGCTCGGCGAATTGTGAACCCGCCAGCAGGAGGTTGGCGAACGCCAGCAGCCAGCCAAGGCGCGCCTCCTTGCCGAGCAGCTCGAGAACGCGGGTGTAGAGACGGAGGATGGGCATGCGGGCGAAGAACTCGGGCGGGTCAGGGAGCCGATATTCTAAGCAGGGATTGCCCGCGAGATACAGCAGAAGCTGCCGGTTTTGCTCAATTGATGAGCCGGCTTTCGACCGGCGGCAGGAACCGGTCGTCGAAGATGTCGCCCGCCGCCGGACGCTTGCGGAATCTGAAATCTTCCGCGATCTGGTCGATCGCGCGTTCCAGGCGTGCCGGGTCGACGCCGCCGAGGCCGTTACGCCGGACCTCGTCGGTCAGGATGTTGTCGGCGAGCACCGTGCGCAGGCGCGCGAGCTCGAGGTCGCGGTCGCCGTCGTCGATGCGGCCGGCCGCCTCGTCCGCCGCGCGCGCCGGCTCCTTCGCAGTTGCGTTGATGCCCGCGATCAGCGCGCGGACAAAACCTTTCACCGCATCCGGCTTCGCCGCAGCGAAGGCGGGATTGGCGACGACCGCAAAACCGTAGGCCTCGCAGCCATAGTCGGCATAACGCAGCACGGCGAGGTCGTCGGCCGGCACGCCGCGGTCGCGCAAATTCACCGCCGAGAGATAGGAGAAGCCGGCGACGGCGTCGACCTGTCCCGCCGAAAGCACCGGCTCGCGCACCGCTGCGCTCATCTTGAAGAATTTCACGCGCGAGACGTCGATGCCGTTCTGCCGGGCCAGCGCCGGCCACAGCCGGATCGACAGATCACTGTCGGCGACGCCGATGGTCTTGCCGTCGAGATCGGAGAGCAGATGGATGCCGCGGCTCTTGCGGGCGACGATCGCGT
This sequence comes from Bradyrhizobium sp. CCGUVB4N, assembly GCF_024199945.1. GTDB lineage: Bacteria > Pseudomonadota > Alphaproteobacteria > Rhizobiales > Xanthobacteraceae > Bradyrhizobium. The sequence continues at coordinate 1,046,451 of NZ_JANADP010000001.1, forward strand.
AAGGCGCGCGGTTGAACAGCACGAACACCGCCTTGACCGTCGGCGCGTCGGCCTTGTCGCGAAAGCGAATGAGCTCGTTGATGTCGACGAGCGCGAGCTCGCTATCGCCTTTCGCAACGCGCGCAAGTGCCTCCGGCGAGCCGGCCGCGCTGTTGAAGGAGACGTTGAGGTGCTCGGCGCCGAACTGGCCGTCCTTCGCGGCCATGAAGAACGGCGCCATGCTCGCATCGACCGGTCGGTCGAAGGTGAGGTGGATTGCCACAGACGGCGCGGCGCTCTCGGTCGCATGGACGTCGCGTGCGGCAAGCACGAGCGAGAGGACCAACAGGACGTGAGAGACGATCGTCTTGATTCCAACCATCGGTCGCGCCGGTTCCGCATTGTTGTGGTTTCGTGACGCTCGCAGCGCCGGCCGCGGACAACTCTGATCGCCTCAACCTGAACGGTAGATGAGCGGTGGTTGCGTCATGATCACGCAGCCCCATTCATCTCCCGTTCGGGTTGGGGAACCCAACATGGGCTGCGGGTGTTTGGAAGACATGAGCCTGTCTCGAGGCACCAATGACGGTCCCAAGGAGGGTCCCAGCGATGTTTGACCGATTTTCGAAACTTGCCGGCCGCAAGGCCGTTCTCGCCACCGCCGCGGTGCTGGCGCTGACCACCGTCGCCCCCACCGCATCGTTCGCAGGCGGTCGCCACTGGCATGGTGGTGGCGGTGCGGCCTTCGCCGGTGCAGCCATTGCCGGCGCCATCGGCACCGGGCTTGCGATCGCCGCGACCCGTGACGCCTACGCCTACGACGCTCCGGCTTATTACGGCCCCGGTCCGGTCTATTACGATGAGGGCCCCGTCTACTACCATGGCCCGTACACCGGCCCGGGCAGCCGCGAATACCCTGGCAATGGCAGCGTCGGCCGCGACCCCTTCGCCAGCTGCAGCCGAAGCGGCGCCGGTTGTTGGTAAGTCATTGACCACGAAAGGCCGGCGCGCTTGCCGCGCCGGCCTTTTTTGTCCTTTATTGTCAACCGTTAACGCGTCGACCGTTTGTTTAGAGTAGTTTTGCGTACATGAGTGATTCGCTTGAGCGGCTATATCTGGCTGTGCTCGCGGCCAGGGACCTTGATCCGGCAACATCGCGCACTGCCCGGCTGTTTCAGCGTGGGCCCTCCAAAATGGCGAAGAAACTGGCCGAAGAGGCGATCGAGGTCGTGATCGATGCGGTCAACGGCGACACTGAGGCCGTGGTCCGGGAAAGTGCCGATCTGCTCTACAATCTCACCGTGCTCTGGGCTTCCGCCGGCGTGCGCCCCGAAGACGTCTGGCGTGAAATGTCGCGGCGTGAGGACATGTTGGGCATTGCCGAAAAGCTGCCGAAGTCCCCGGCGAAGCTGCCCAAAGTCGCGTCAGCGGGTATCTCGGCCCGGCGGCCAATTGTCGCCCTCGAAGGCCGCGCGGCGCGCAAGCGGCACTAAATCGTCACAAAACTGGCGATGGACAAATCCGTCCCATGGTGCTTCATCGCGGCGCCATGCTGAAACGTATCTACGACTGGTGCATCGACGCCGCCCACAAGCCTTACGCGCTCTGGATCATGGGGGCCGTGGCTTTCGCCGAAAGCTCCTTCTTTCCCGTTCCTCCGGACGTGATGCTGATCCCGATGTCGCTGGCGCGCCCACAGCGCGCCTGGCTCTATGCCGCGATCTGCACGGCCACCTCGGTGATCGGCGGCCTGCTCGGCTACGCCATCGGCGCGCTGCTGTTTGATTCGGTCGGTCATTGGCTGATCCAGGTCTACGGTCTCGGCGACAAGGTCGATGCCTTCCGTGCCTCCTACGCGGAGTGGGGCGCGGTGATCATCCTGCTCAAGGGCCTGACGCCGATCCCCTACAAGCTCGTCACCATCACTTCGGGCTTTGCCGGCTACAATCTCGTGCTCTTCGTCCTGTGCTCGATCGTCGCGCGCGGCGGCCGCTTCTTCATCGTGGCGATCCTGCTCAACCGCTACGGCGACTGGATCCGTCACAAGCTCGAGGAGCATCTCGGATTGTGGGTGGCGCTCGGCGCCGCGGTGCTGGTGCTCGGCTTCGTGGTGGCGATCAAGCTGATCTAGGCAAGCTGATCTAGGACAGAGATCCGCAACGCTTTCACGCCGCGCCGGCTTCGGTTACGGTTGTCCCTATGATGGTTCGATCCGGAAATCCGGCAGTGCGGCTCGGGACGCTGATCTCAGCGGTGCTGCTGCTCCTGCCCGGTGCCGTCGGGATCGGGTGGGCGCAATCGGCGCCGCCGTCGCTCGGGCTGCAGGAGCAGGGGCCGCAGGCCGCGCCGCCGCCGTCGACGCCCGCGCCTTCTGAAAACCCCGGGCTGATCAATGAAATGGGCAAGCTGTTCGACAAGCTGCCCTCGATCCTGCCGCCGATCAAAAGCCCGAGTGAGACCATGAACGATCTGTCGCGCCTGGCGCGGCCGTCCACCATGGTGTCGGGGCGCGTGGCCTGTCCGGTCTCGTCGAACGGCGGGGCCGACTGCAAGCTCGCAGCCAACCAGCTCTGCCAGAGCAAGGGCTACCAGGAAGGCAAGAGCCTCAACACCGATTCAGCCGAGAAGTGCTCGGCCAAGGTTCTCATTCCGGGCAGGCAACGCAAACCGGATGATTGCCGCACCGATACCGTCGTCACCAGCGCGCTATGCCAGAACTGACGCCGCGCGCGAGCAGCAAGGAGTGCCCATGAGCCGCACGGAGCAGGACTTCCTCGGACAGCGTGAGATCGCCGACGACATCTACTACGGTGTCCAGACCATCCGGGGTAAGGAGAACTTCCACATCACCGGCATTCCCATGAACCAGGAGCCTTACTTCGTGAAGGCGCTGGGTTACGTGAAGAAAGCCGCAGCGATGGCCAACCGCGATCTCGGCGCGATCGACACGAAGGTCGCGGATGCGATCATCCTCGGCTGCGACCGTGTCATCGCCGGCGACATGATGGACCAGTTCGTCACCGACTTCATCCAGGGCGGCGCCGGCACCTCGACCAACATGAACGCCAACGAGGTGATCGCCAACCTCGCGCTGGAATCGCTCGGCTTCCACAAGGGCGAATACCAGCACGTCAGTCCGAACGACCACGTCAATTACGGCCAGTCCACCAACGACACCTATCCGACCGCCTTCCGGCTCGCGCTGATCCTGCGGCTCGAGAGCTACATGACGGCGCTGCGCCAGCTCCAGGAGGCCTTCTTCGCCAAGGGCCGCGAGTTCGAACGCGTGCTTAAGATGGGCCGCACGCATCTTCAGGATGCCGTGCCGATGTCGCTTGGCGCCGAATTCCGGGGATGGGGCACCACGATCGGCGAAGAGGTCGACCGCATCTCGGAGGCGCGCGCGCTGCTGCGCGAGATCAATCTCGGCGCCACCGCGATCGGTACCTCCGTCACCGCGGCGATTGGTTATCCCAAGCTCGCGGTCCGGCATCTGAGTGCGCTGACCGGCGTCGACTTCATTCTCGCCGGCGATCTCGTCGAGGCGACCTCGGACACCGGCGCCTATGTTCAGCTCTCCGGCGTGCTGAAGCGCACCGCGAGCAAGCTGACGAAAATCTGCAACGACATCCGGCTGCTCGCCTCGGGCCCGCGCGCCGGCTTCAACGAGATCAACCTGCCGCAATTGCAGCCGGGCTCCTCGATCATGCCGGGCAAGGTCAACCCCGTGATCCCCGAGGTCGTCAACCAGACCAGCTTCCTCGTCATCGGGCTCGACACCACCGTGACGCTTGCCGCCAGCGCCGGTCAGCTCCAGCTCAACGTGATGGAGCCGGTGATCTCGTTTGCGCTGTTCTTCTCGATCCGCACCATGGAGCGCGCGGTCAACAGCCTGCGCGAGAATTGCGTCGTCGGCATCACCGCCAACGAGGAGCACACCCGCAACATGGTGCTGAACTCGCTCGGCATCGTCACGGTGCTGAAGCCGCTGCTCGGCTACAAGCAATGCGCCGAGATCGCGCGCGAGGGCTACAAGAGCGGCAAGTCGCTGCACCAGATCGTGGTGACCGAACGCAAGCTGCTGACGCAGGAAAAATGGGACGAGATGTTCTCGTTTGAGCGGTTGATCAATCCGGATTTGGTTGGGTGATTCCGTTGCGGCGTTGATGGTGCCACACCTCTCCCATAGGGAGAGGTCGGCGCGCAGCGCCGGGTGAGGGGTTTCGCTTGCTCGTGGACTTGATCCCCTCACCCGAATTGCTGCGCAATTCGACCTCTCCCCATGGGAGAGGTGAAGCAGGAATTCCGCGCGTTGGAATTGCGGTAGCGGCGTCCGCCACGGCGCCAAAACGCAATACTTGACAGTGGAAAGATTGCCTTGTTGGTATGGCCCCCAACCTTCAATGCGTTGTCAGCAAAGGATCGCTCCGCAATGTCCATGCCTGCTCTGTTCAAGGGACGCCTGTCGATCCCCGTGATCGGTTCGCCGCTCTTCATCATCTCGGTGCCCGACCTCGTGATCGCGCAGTGCAAGGCCGGTGTGGTCGGCTCTTTCCCGTCGCTGAACGCGCGGCCGCCGGAATTGCTCGACGAATGGCTGGCGCGGATCACCGAGGAACTCGCCGCCTACGACCGCGCCCATCCCGACAAGCCGTCGGCGCCGTTTGCGGTCAACCAGATCGTGCACAAGTCGAACAACCGGCTCGACCACGACATGCAGCTCTGCGCCAAGTACAAGGTGCCGATGATCATCTCCTCGCTCGGCGCGCGCGAGGAGCTCAATCAAGCCGTTCACGGCTGGGGCGGCATCGTCTTCCACGACGTGATCAATCAGAAGTTCGCCCACAAGGCGATCGAGAAGGGCGCCGACGGCCTGATCCTGGTTGCGGCCGGCGCCGGCGGCCATGCCGGCACCATCTCGCCGCTCGCCTTCGTTGCCGAAACCCGCAAGTGGTTTGACGGTCCGATCGCGCTGTCGGGCGCCATCGGCAACGGCAAGGCGATCCGTGCCGCGCGCATCCTCGGTGCCGACTTCGCCTATATCGGCTCGGCCTTCATCGCCACCAAGGAAGCCAACGCGGTCGAGAAGTACAAGGAGATGATCGCGGGCTCGACGGCCGACGACATCGTCTATTCCAACCTCTTCACCGGCGTGCACGGCAATTACCTGAAGCCGTCGATCCTCGCCGCCGGCATGGATCCGGAAAACCTGCCGACATCCGATCCCTCCAAGATGAACTTCGGCACCGACGCCTCCGGCGAGCGCGCCAAGCCGAAGGCCTGGAAGGAAATCTGGGGCTCCGGCCAGGGCATCGGCAGCGTCGAGGGCATCTTGCCCGCCGCCGATCTGATCGCGCGCTTGAAGAAGGAATACGACGAGGCGGTCGATCCGCCGTTGTGATGGCTGTCGCAATGCCCGCCATCTACCGTGTCGACGGCAGCAGCGTCGTCACCAGCCCCGATGCCGCCGGTCCGTGGGACCGGCGCATGCAGCACGGCTCGGCGCCATCGGCGTTGGTGACGTGGGCGGCGGAGCGGATCCCGACGCCCGTGCCGATGCATATCGCGCGCGTCACCATCGATCTGATGCGCCCGGTGCCGGTGGCGCCGCTCGCGATCGAGAGCAAAGTGTTGCGCGAGGGCCGCAAGATCCAGCTCTGCGAGATCAAGCTGCTTGCCGACGGCGTGCAGGTCGTCGGCGCCACCGTGCTCAAGATCAAGCAGCAGTCACAGCCGCTGCCCGACGACGTCAGGGAGTTGCCGGTCACGCTGCCGTCGCCGGAGGACTCGCTGGTCGAGGACGGCCACGGTGCGACCAGTCCGTTCGCGGGAATGATGTCGATGCGCGCCGCGCGCGGCCGCTTCGGCCAGGCCGGTGCCGGCGCGATCTGGTTTCGCCTCGACCATCCGCTGGTCGAAGGCGAGGCGGTTTCGCAGGCGATGCGCGCCGTGGTCGCCGCCGATTTCTCCAACGGCACCGCTTCGACGCTCGACTTCCGCACCTGGACCTACATCAACGCCGACCTCTCGGTGAGCCTGGCGCGTCAGCCGGTCGGCGACTGGATCCTGCTCGACGGCGAATCCTGGATCGGCCCTGACGGCGCCGGCCTTGCGATGTCGCGGCTCGCTGACCGCCAAGGCTATTTTGGCCGCGCGGTGCAGAGTTTGGTGATCGAGAAGCGTTGAGCGTTGCGGCATGCGCCGCGGTTGCTGCGTGGGCCGATTGAACGGCAGGCTTCCGCCGCCGCGGAAGGGATGCATGGCCGTGCTGGACCAGGGCATCCTGCCAGTTCACACTCCGTAGAAGATCTTGATCTCCCACAGCACCACGACGATAGCCGTGATCAACGTGATCGCGGCGACTGCACTTTCCAGGGAAGCGACTCTCATTGCTTACTCCGCTTCCCAGCCCCATTAGCGGTCTATTTGATTCCCTGATTCGCCTGCAATCGGGCGGTCGCCACGGGCACGTACTCCGTCACGCATTGTGGTGCCGCGGCCACAACGGCTCCGTAGAATCCCGGATGGGAGCGCTGATCATTCCCGCCATTTCGCGGGATACGTGTATTCCGAACCCGTCGCTGCAATCAGGAAGATTACCCGACCATCCGGTCGCGCCCGCTCCAGAAGCCGGCGCGCAGCACCTTCTTGTCGACCTTGCCGACTCCGGTCATCGGCAGCTGCTTGACGAACTGGATCTGTTTCGGCGCATGCGCGGAACCCTTTCGCGTCCGCACCAGATTGATCAGCTCGTCCGGATCGGGCTTGGCGCCCTCGCGCGGCACGACGATGGCCGTGACCGCTTCGCCCCATTTTTCGTCCGGCACGCCGACCACGGCGACCATCGCGACATCGGCGTGTTGCGACAGCACGTCCTCCACCTCGCGCGGAAAGATGTTGAAGCCGCCGGTGACGATCATGTCCTTCTTGCGATCGAGAATGAACATGTAGCCGCGCTCGTCCTGGCGCGCGATGTCGCCGGTGTGGACCCAGCCGTTCTTCAACGTCTCCGCGGTGATGTCAGGCCGCTTCCAGTACTCAGCCATCACATGCGGCGCGCGCACGCAGATCTCGCCGGCTTCACCCGTCTGCACCTCCTGATCGTCGTCGAGGATTTTGACCTCGCACGCTGCAATCGGGAAACCGCAGGACAGGAATAATTCCGGCGTCCTGGGATCGTGATCCTTCTTCCGCAATACCGAGACCGGATAGCATTCGGTCTGGCCGTAGAGCTGCGAGAACACCGGCCCGATACGCTCGATGCCTTCGACCAGCCGGCTCGGCGACATCGCCGACGCGCCGTAGAGCACGAGCTCGAGCGAGGAGAGATCGGTCTTGTCAAGCGCGGGATGATCGAGCAGCACATAGATCATGGTCGGCACGAACAGCGTGAAGTTGATGCGCTCGCGCGCGATCGTTGCCAGCACGGCCTCGGGATCGAAGCCTTTCAGCATGTGCACGGTGCCGCCGCGCATCAGCGTCGGCAGCACCTTTGTGCCGGCGACGTGGCTGATCGGGGCGACGGTGAGATAGCGCGCGGCGTCGGGGATCTCGAAATCGGCGAGGATGGCGCCGGCTGCACCGGCGTTCTCGCGATGATAACGCAGCGCGCCCTTGGATTTTCCTGTCGTGCCGCCGGTGTAGTTGAGCGTGGAGAGATCATCGAGATTTGCGAGGCACCGCGCGCCGGCCTGTCCCGCGCCCTCGATCGCGTGCAAGAGGTCGACGCCGTAGTCGGCCGGCCCCATCGTGAAGACCGCCTTGAGGCGGGTTGCCTTCGTAGCGAGCTCGCCGCCGCGATCACGGAAGGCGGCCACATCGACCACCAGCACGTCCGCTTCGGAATCTTCGAGCTGAAACAACTGGTCGCTCTCCGATCCCAGCGGATGCAGCCAGGTCGTGCAGCATCGCGACAATTGCGCGGCGACGCCGGCGCACCAGGTGTCGGCGCGGTTCGCGGTGAGGAAGGCGACGCGGGCGCCGGGCTGCAAGCCGAGCCGCATGAATAAGCCCTGGATGCGTCCGATCAGATCGAGCGTGCCTTGATAGCTCAGCGATCCGCCGGGCCATGCGAACGCCGTGCGGCCGGGATAGCGCGCCAACGCCCGTAGCGTCTGCGCACAAGTCGGTGACGATGCGTGGAGCGGATCGGACATATGTTTCCTCGTTGCTTTGTCATCGGCTTGTGTCGTGCCAATGTTTGCGCGCAAGGCTAGCACAGCGAATGCGGGATGGAACGACAAAGCCCGCGCGGGAGATTTGCGTGACATCCGATCGACTTCAACGTTTTCGCGATCGTCTCGGCCTCCCCTTGATCGCGGCGCCGATGTTTCTGGTGTCGGGCGTCGAACTGATGGTCGCGGCCTGCCGCAACGGCGTGATCGGTAGCTTCCCCACCGTGAATTGCCGCAGCACGGAACAGCTCGACGACTGGCTCACCGAGATCGCGACGCGGTTGCGTGCACACGAGGACCAGACTGGCCGCAAGGCTGCGCCGCTCTGTCCGAACTTGATCGTGCATCGCTCCAACGCGCGGCTGGAGCAGGATCTTGCCGTGCTGCTCGAGCACCGGCCCGAGATCGTCATCACATCGGTCGGCTCGCCGGCGCCGGTGTTGAAGCCGTTGCATGATGCGGGTGCATTGGTACTGGCGGACGTTGCCTCGATCCGCCACGCCGAACGCGCGGCGGCTGAAGGCGCCGATGGATTGGTGCTGCTCACCGCGGGCGCGGGCGGGCAGACCGGCTGGCTCAACCCGTTCGCCTTCGTCCGCGCGGTGCGCGCGTTCTACGACGGCATCATCGTGCTCGCCGGCGGCATCGGCGACGGCCACGCGCTGCACGCGGCCGAGGTGCTCGGCTGCGATCTCGGCTACATGGGCACGAAGTTCATCGCGACGCGCGAGAGCATGGCGGACGAACGCCACAAGCAGATGCTGGTCGAGAGCAGCGCCGACGACATTCTGCTGACCACCGCCTTCACGGGCCTGCAGACCAGCATGCTGAAGCCGTCGATCGTCGCGGCCGGGCTCGATCCTGATGATCTCCCGGCGCGCGGCGCCATCGACATCGGCAAGGACATCGACGTCAGCGCGCGCGAGAACCGCCCCAAACGCTGGCGCGACATCTGGAGCGGCGGGCACTCGACGTCCGGTGTCACCGAGGTGGTGGCTGTCGACGATCTCGTTGCCCGGACGGCCGCCGAATACCGTGAGGCGACGGGGCGATAGCGTTCCGCGCCGCCCAGCACGGTTAATCCCGCATGGCTCCGCAAGCCCGCACTTAACGGCAGATTAACCATCGCCCGCCAAGAATCCCCCTCACGGCCGCCAATCAGGACGAGAGGGACAGGCGATGGATTTCGATTTTCTCAACAGCAAGACAGCCGCAACGCTGGACGAGATCCGCGTCCGCGTCGCGCATGCTCTGGCTCGCCACCCGCTCTGCCGCAATGTCCGCTTCGACATCGTCAGCGTTCCCCGCACCCGCCGGGGCGGCAATTGGACGGTGACGCTGCAATCGGTCGAGCCCCGCGCCGTCTGGGAGGCCTCGGAGATCGTCGCCGACATCCAGGATGCCTACGATCTGGCTGCAGCTGCCTGATTTCATTCGGCTTTTTGGCCTCGTCGCCGCAGGCTTGGTGATTGTCGCCGCAAAGGCACACTCAAGCCTTATTTCGTGCCCTTTTGCCGGGCACCGTTGACAACATCGTGAAGCGGTTCTTCCGGAGAGACGTTTGTCCAGAGCCATCACCCTCATTGTGCTGACCTGTTTCCTCGTCCTCGGCGCCGCCACCACTGCCATCCTCGGGCGCGACAGCGTGCCCAGCGTCAGTGCCGAGATGATCACCCAGGCCCCGCCGAAGCCGCTCGCCGCCAATCGCGCCGCCAAGGCCGACCGGCTGGTTCCGACGCTGGCGTTGGCCTCGGCCGCGATTGATCCGGTGCAGGTTCCCGCCGACCGGCTGTCCCAGGCCCCCGTGCTGACCGAGCCGCTGCGCCAGGCCTTTGCCGCGGCAACCCCGTCCGATTTCCCGATGCCCAAATCGGGTTCATCCGCGAGCGTGAACGAGGCGCCCGCTCCTGCGGAAACCACCGCCGCCATCGAGGCTGCGCCGAAGCCGAAGCCCGTTGCGAAGCCGCAGCCGCAAAAGACCTATTCGCTGCTCTCCGAGGTGCAGATCGCCGGCATCAGGGATCGGCTGAAGCTGTCGTCGTCGCAGGAATATTACTGGCCCTCGGTCGAGTCGGCGCTGCGCAACGTCGTCCGCAAGATCTCGGCGAACAAGCTCTCCAATCCGAACGGCCCGAACGTGCAGATCGATCCGAACTGCGACGAGGTTCAGCAGTTGAAGTCGGCCGCAATGCCGCTGCTGTTCCAGCTGCGCGACGACCAGAAGGAAGAAGTGCGCAAGCTCGCCCGCATCATCGGGCTCGAGAAGGTCGCGCAGCAGATCTGAAGCTCGGGTTCCTCAGAGGAACCGCGCGCTCATCAGGAACATCCGGTAATCGACAGGCGTTGCCCGCTCCAAACAGGGAGTGGGCCAAATGCGCGCCTCGACAGCCTATTTCGTCGGTGCCGGATCGATCGTCGCCGCTATCGCCATTGGTCTCGGCGGCGGCATCGTCGCCGGCAATATCATGCATCCGATCGCGCCCAAGCAGGGCCCGGACACGAGCAAGATGGAACGGCGCGCGGAAGCCGCCAAGCCGGCCACGACGAGCGCGCGGTCGGAGCGCGTGCAATATCTCACGGGATCGCAATCCTTCGGCGCGATGATCGCGGCGCCCGCACAGGCGCAGGGTGAAGCCAGGCCTGAAGTTAAGCCTGAAACCAAGCCCGATGTGACAACCACCCAGGCAAGCGCTGAACCCGCGGCAGCGCCGCCTCCGCAGACAGCGGCCGCGGTCGAGCCGCCCAAACCGGCTCCGCCGCTTTCGCAAGCGACAAAACCCGTCGAGCAACAGGCTTCGACCGAGCCGGCATCCTCGCCTGACAACGCGTTTGCCAAGGCCAGGGAGTCTGACGTGAAGCGTGCTGCGTCCGAGCGGCGGCGTGCGGAGCGGCACGAACGCTGGGCCGAGCGTCGCCGTTACGACACGCGCGATGCACGCGGCGGACGAGATCAGACCGATTGGGATGATGTCGCGCGCAACGTTCGCGCGGATTCCGATAGCCGTGATGTCGTCGTCCGCCGTCCGCGCGGTGGCTTCGCGTTGTTCGGTCCGGATGACGACGACTAGCATCCGACCGGCATGTCGCCGCGCACGCGAACGTGAGCGGCGGTTCGTTCGAGGGCAGCGCTTGCCTTAATTTTCAACTTCCGGATGATCCCTGCGCAAGGCATGATCGACGCAGCCAGCCAGAGGCCGCGTCATGGGAGTAGCGCTGCTAGCTTGGGGACGCTTCTTCGGGCCGCACGGCGAGCGCGTGACCGTGCCGGCGCCGGTCGACGGGCGCGGCGCACCCTGGCTGCTCGATTTCCTCGCCACGCATGTCCGCGCGCTGCGCGATGTCGGCTTCACCGCGATCCAGTTGCCGCCGACGTCGAAGGCGCAAGGCGGAGCGGGGCCCGGCTGTGACGGCTATGGCGTGTTCGATCCCCGCGATATCGGCAGCAAGAGCCAGCAAGGCTCGGTCGCCACGCGCTACGGCCCCAAAGCTTCGCTGACGCGTCTGGTCGCCGTCGCGCATGCCTGCGATATCGACGTCTATCTCGATCTCGTTCTGCATCAACGCAGCGGCGAGAATGGCGGTCCCGGCGTATTCCGCTATCTCGGCGCGGACGGGCAGACGCTGAACGGACGGCACACCACTTCGCCCTCATGGTTTCGCGGCGTGCCGCCGGACGATCTGCCCGATGATGACGTGCCGAGCCCGCCCAACGATTTTCCGTTCGGTCGCGAGCTGTCCTACCAGCGCTGCCGCCCGCCGCGCGTCACGATCGAGGATGCGCTCGACTTCGGCGAATGGGTGTTCCGCACCACCGGCGCGGACGGCGCGCGCTTCGACGACGTCAAGGGCACCTGGGCGCCGTTCGTGCGCGAGTTCATGACGCACGGCGTGATGGCGTCGAAGTTTTTCTATTCGGAGTATTTTGACGGCAATCGCGCCATCCTCAACGGCTGGGCGACGCAGCCGCCGCTCAATGGCCGATCTCTCGTCGCCGACTTCCCGATGCATTGGGCGTTGCAATCCGCCTGCGATGGCGGCAATGCGCGCGTGCTTGATGGCGCCGGCTATACCAGCTGGCGTCCCGATCTCTCCTGCACCTTCGTCGACAATCCCGATACCGACACCTCGCCGGGCCAGCAGGTCATCAGCAACAAGCTGCTCGCCTATGCCTTCCTGCTGTCGATCGAGGGCTACCCGTTCGTCTACGGCAAGGACTACTTCCCGCCCGGCGTCTGGCCCGGCGCCTACGGGCTGAAGCCATGGATCGATAATCTGGTCTGGATCCACGAGCATCTCGCCAATGGGCCGACCAGCGGCCGCTTTCTGGATGACAAGGTGATCGTGCTCAATCGTACCGGTGCACCCGGCCTGCTGACCGCGCTGAATTTCGACACCATGAATGCGCGTACGATCAGCTGCCAGACCGCGTTCGGAGCCAATGTCCAACTGCATGACTATAGCGGCCATCATGACGATATCCGCACTGACGGAAACGGCGTCGCGACTTTCACGATCCCGAGCAACGCTTTCAGCAAGGGACAGAGCTATCTGTGCTTCTCGCGTGCCGGCCTGAATGTCGCGTCGATCAGGCATCCCCGTCACACCACGCAAACGATCTTCGGCGCCGCCGATCTCGACACGCTGCCGGCCACCAATGCCGAGACCGAGACCGCACGGATCTGGGTGGAGCAGGGTAGCAAGATCGCCCTCAGGGTCAGCCTCGATCGCCACGGCGTGCCGCCAGATGGCTCGCTCAAGGTCACCGTCAGCGATGCGCACGGGCACGGCGTGGTCGAGGCTGTGTGCAGCGGCGATCATGTCCGCGCGGAGGGAACGGCCGACGCGACCGGCGAGCATCATATTCGCGTCGCGGGCCGGCAATTGCCGGAGCACGGCGCGGCGTTTTCGATCGACGTCACCTACCTTGCTCCACAAATCGTTTGAGAGGATTGCCATGTCATTGCATTTGTTGTGGACGTCCGCCGACAGCCTGATTGCCGCCTTCGCGCTGTCCTTCGTTGTGCCGGGGCGGCATGCGCTGCCGCTCGCATTGATGTTCGGCCTGTGCGACGGGCTCGGCTCGGCGCTCGGCGTCGGCATGCCGCTTGCGGGTGGGCTTGCCGCGATGCTGCTGATGGCGTGGGGCGCGGCGCTTCTCGTTGGCCTGCCCATCGCGCAACGCCTGTCGAACGCGCCGGGCTGGCTCTACGTCCTGCCGCCGCTGCTGGCGATCGACAATGTCGTGTCGCGTGCGGGCGACGCGCCGGTCCTTGCAGCGCTGTCGAGCGCGATCATGGCCGGGCTCGGCTTTGCCTGCGGAGCCGTCGTGCTGAACGGGTGCCGCGCAGGCTTGCGCAATGCGCGGCCGCTGGCTGCGGCCTGCCTGATTGCGGCCGGAAGCCTGCTTGCGTGGGGAGCCTGACCATGGCCGGCTCCGTTACGACCCGCGGCTATGACCTCGCCAGAACCGGCGCGAATAATGCAGAGACCGTGCTGACGGCGACCGCCGTCCGCACCAAAGGCATCGTCAAGCTCTTCAGCATTCCCATTCCCGACGATCCCCGGCTCGAGGCGCAGCCGCTGGCCGTCGGTGGCGTGCACACGGTCGATGGCAAGACCCGCGACCTGATCTTCCAGGCCACCATGGGCAACTGGGTCTACGCTTTCGATGCGGCGACCGGTGAAAAAATCTGGGCGACGAATCTCGGCCGTCCCATCGTCGGAACGCCTGCCATCGACGGCCACATGACCAATGTCGATTGGGGAATCCTCTCGACCCCCGTGATCGACGAAGCGGCCGGCATTCTCTACGCCTGCGCCTGGATCAGCGACGATGGCAGCGTGGCCAGGGCCCAGCATTTTCTTGCAGCGCTTCGGATCCGCGACGGCTCGAAGGTGCATGACAAGCTGTTGAACCTGGAAGGCGCGGTCTACACCCCGCCGGGTGGCCTGCCCGTGCAGAAATTCGTCTCGATCCAGCGCAAACAACGCAGCGCACTGACGCTGACGCAGAACCACGTGCTGATCCCTTTCGGCACGGTCAGGGAGACCTCGGCCGCGGCGCGGGGCTGGCTGATCGCGGTCGACGTCCATGCCTGGCATATTGCGGCTGCATGGTGCTCCACCGTGACCGGCTCCGGCGGCGGGCTGTGGCAGAGCGGGGCCGGCCCCGCCATTGCCCCCGACGGTTCGATCTATGTCATCACCGGCAACGGCGCGTTCTCGCCGCAGCAGGGCGATTTCGGCGAGAGCGTGGTGCGGCTGGCCTTGCACACCGGACCTCTCGCGCATTTCGAGGTGCTGTCGTGGTGGACGCCGTGGACGGATGCCAACCGTGTCGGCGCCGCGGCTGCGGCGCTGCTCGACGACGACGATGACGATGCGCACGCGCTGCCGTCGAACGTCTCGCTGACCGCGGTGATCGGCCACGCCAAGCGGATGGGAATGGCGCTCACGCCGCTTCATGCGCGCGAGTTGGCGCATGTCGCGGTGACGTCCGGGCCCGACCCGATGGATGCGCAGATCGCGCCGGCCGTGGCGCATCACTTGGCGGCGATGAAGGAATCGGCGTGGAGCGACCAGGATTTCGGTTCGGGAGGACCGGTCTATGTCGGATCGGCCCACGCCGTGCTCGCGGCTGGCAAGGACGGCATTCTCTATACCGGTAACGCCGCGGCGCTCGGCGACACCCAGCCGGGCGATCTTCAGGCTGGTCACTTCGCCGCCAACTATGCCAAGCTCAAGATGCCGCCGATCCTCTATACATTCTTCGATCCCGCCGTGCCGCCGGCGCCGGCCTCGCCGATGCAATTGAATCTGTATCCGGGCGGCGCGACGCGGCATCTGCATGGCACGCCGCTGCTGTTCTCGTCCACGACGCATGGCGTGATGCATATCGTCGGCGGCGAGAACAGCGCGCTGCGGGCCTGGTCGATCGCGGCCGACGGGACCTCGACCTATCTCGCCGGATCGAACGAGATCGCGTCGCCGCAATCGCCGCGTCCATCGGGCGGCATGCCCGGCTGGAGCATCACGCTCGCCGCCAACAACGGGGCTGACGCCATCGTCGTGGCGATGGTCCCCTACAAGGACAGCAACATGATGCTCAGCCCCGGTCGCTTCCTGGTCTATGACGCGCAGAATTTCGCGACCAATCCGGACGGCTCGCAACGGCTCCAGGTGATCTGGGACAGCGAGAACTGGGGCCCAGAGCACGCCTTCATGCATCCCAAGTTCAATCGTCCGATCGTCTGGAAGGGCCGCATCTATCGCCCGACCTATAATGGACAGCTCGACGTTTATGGACTGACGAACTAGGGCGGCTCGATCCGCGCGTCCGAAATCGTAGGGTGGGCAAAGGCGCAAGGCGCCGTGCCCACCAATGGAAGGGGCGGGCACGCTGTCGCTTTGCCCACCCTACGATTTCGCTCATGTGGAAAGATCGCGCTTCAGCCGCCGTGCGACTCCACCACCTTGCGGCAGCTGTCCGAAAGCTTGGCCTTGTTCTCGCGCAGGCAGGCGTTCATCTGCGGCGGCTTGCCGATATGCTCGGCGCAGAATTTGCCCGCGTCGCTGCGGCAGGCCATCTGCTCCTGCGGCGTGGGGCCGGATTGCGCCGTGGCGGGAACGATGGCTGCGGCGAGCAGCAAGGCTGCGAGTACCGAAATCTTCATGAGGCATCTCCTCGGGAATGTCGTTGTCGGCTTGGGATCAAGCGGCCGGACCATCTCGCGGAGATCCATGGCCGGTCCATGCCATGTTCATGGCATCGGCGCGGCGGCTTGCGCATCGCACCCCCATCTTCATGGCATGTCTTGGCGCATCGTCTTTTGCCATTGAGGCTGCACGTCGGCTGCAAGACCCGGTGATTGCATCGGGCGCCGAACGGGAAGCAGGAGAGCAAGATGTCGAAAATGGGAGCGCTGAGCGCCGGGCTGACGATGATGATGCTGGCGGGTGCGGCGATGGTGTCGCTGGGCACGAGCCCGGCGCAGGCGGTGGTTTACTGCAAGACGGTCGGCGTGCCCAAGGGGTGCGTGGTGCGGCCGGTCGGAGCGGTGGTGATTGCGCCAGGCGCACCGGTTGCAGCCGCGGCCGTGGCCACGCCCGGCGTCGGTGCGCCCGGTGTCGGCGTCCGCGCCGGCACGCCCATGAATCGTGGCGGTCCGGTCAATCGTGTCGGCGTGCGCTGAGCCTCCTTCCTCACCTCGCCCCGCAAGCGGGGCGAGGGAGAAGAATGACTTCAGCCCGTGGCCGCGTCGCTGTCGGGAAAGACCTGCGGCAATTGCAGCTGCACCCGCGTGCCCGAGGCATCCGTGCTCAGATCGAGCACTGCGCCGCAGCGCGTGGCGCGGTTTCGCATGTTGCGCAGGCCGCGTGCGCTCTGGCTCGCGCCCGCGGCTTCGCAATCGTCACCAAGCACAAAGCCGCGACCGTCGTCGGCGACGCTGATCACGCCGTACGGTCCCTGGCCGTCGTCGCGCGTCTCGATGGCAACGGCGATGTGGCGCGCAGCCGCGTGCTTGACCGCATTGGTCACGGCCTCGTCCAGGATGCGCACGATCTGGATGACGTGCCAGGGCCGCAGTTCGGGATGCAGCGGCAGGCCCTGCGGCGTCGCCACGCGCCAGTCGAGCGCGATGTCGTGCGGCCGCAACTGCATCGCCGCGCGCTCGCGCCAGGAGCCGAGTGCGAGCATGAGGTCGCCGCCGATGTCGTCCATGGAATCGATGACGAGGCGGAGATCCTTCAGCGCGGCGCGCGCCGCATCGGTGATGGTCGCACCCTCCTGCCCGCGTTCGGAGAGCGCGACGATGCTGATCAACTGGCCGCCGAGGCCGTCATGCAAATCGCGCATCAGCCGCGTGCGCTCGTTGGCGAGGGCTGCGGCCCGCGCGCGGGCCTCCTCGCGGGCAAAACTTGCCTTCAGCCGCTCCTCGGCCTCGCGCACGCGCGCGACCAGCTGGCCGGCAAAGCTGTCGACCTGGTTGAGCGCCCGGGCGAAGCGCCAGGTCAGCCCGGCGCCGATCGCAATCAGCAGCGCCGAATAGGACAGCCGCGAGACAAAGGTGCGCTCGTTGGGCATGATCTCGAACACCGAGAGCATATCGTGGACCCAGCAGGTCAGCACGATGGTGGCCGCGCAGCCGAGCGCGAAGCTGGCCACGTCCTTGCGCTTGAGCACGGCGTAGGCCGCGATGCCGGCCATCAGGACCAGGCAGAACCCGACCGTCGGGATGCCCAAAAGCAGGAAAAGAATGCGCGGCAGCGGCGGACCCGCGATGAGGCCGCCGGCGATCACGATGGCGCCCGGCACGAACAGCAGCGCGCCGTAGCGCGGCCAGCGCCAGCCGAGGAAGAGCACGGCCGACACCACGATCAGCGCGCTCTCGATCGGTGCGGACGAGAGCAGCACGCCGGCGAGCCGGGACGAGGTGGCCGGCGGCACCGGCGGCGTCAGGAAGGCCTGCACCACGCCGAGCACCATCGCCACCGCCAGCACGCCATAGACCGGCTCGTGGCGCCGCATCAGCCACATGATGGCGAGGATGACGGCCAGGATCGACTGCCAGGCCGAGAACACCACGGGCAGCGTGACGAACAGCAGCGTGCGCGTCTCGTAGGCCGGGCGCAAGGCGGCATCCGGGCCGACATAGACGGTGTCGAGAAACCCGCGCAGCGGTCCCCATACGAACAGCCGGATAGTGATGTCGTTGCTGCCGTCGTGCAGCAGCGATGGCGGGATCACCGCAATCTCGGGTGTGTTGCGGTCAGGCCGGTTGGCGGTGGGATCGCGCCGAGAGTCCAGGATCGCGACGCCGTTGACGGCGATCTCCGCGCCGTTGCTGAAGCGCGGCAGGAACACCGACCAGGTCGTACCGGCGGCATCGGGCTTGAAGATGAATTTGCCCGAATAGAGCGGCGGATCGGCGAGCGAATAACGCGACGCCGTGAAATGCGGCAGCGTCACGGGCCGCGTCGTGCCGGCCTCGTGCAATGAGAATTCGCCCACCGCAAAATCGTCGGGATCGTGCGGCTCCAGCAGCCGCAGCCCGAGCATGGTGGCAAGCACGATCAGCGCCTGGAGCAGCAGATACGGCACAATGCGCGCGAGCCGCAGCCTATGCCGCGAGACCACGGCCTTCGCGGCAATCTCGCTCACAGCTTGATCAGGCCCTGCTGGACCGCTTCGAACACGGCTTCGCTGCGCGTGTGCACCTCGAGCTTGCGGTAGATGTTCTTGATGTGGCCGGGCACGGTCTGCCGGGACAGGCCGAGATGGCTCGCGATCTCGGCATAGCTGAAGCCCTTGGCAATGCCCCAGAGGATGTCGATCTCGCGCGGCGTGAGTTTTGCGGTGTTGAGCACGGGCCCCGGCGGGGGCTCGGCGGAGTTTTGCGTTCGCCGCACGATGAAGCGCGCGATCGAGGCCGAGATCGGCGAATGCCCGGCGACCAGATCGCGCACGGTGGTGGCGATGTCGGTCGGGAAGGCGTCCTTGAGCAGATAGCCGGTGGCGCCGACGGTGATGGCGGAGATCACGCTTTCCTCGTCGCCCAGCGCCGAGATCACCATGATCTCGGTGTCCGGAAAGCGCCGCCTGGTCTCGCGGATCAGCTCGACACCATGGCCGTCGGGCAACCGCAGATCGGTCAGCAGAACGCGCGGTGCGCCGCCAGCAAGCGCGCCGCGGGCCTCGCCGAGCGAGCCGGCGGTGCGCACCTCGTATCCGGCCTTCACCAGCGCGTCCTGAAGACGCCAGCAGGTCGGTGCGTCGTCTTCGACGAGGAGGATGGTGATGGCCTCACCGGTCTCGCCCTGGTCCGTCATGATCATGGTCCCGGCCGCGTGTCCCCCGCAGCGCGCGAGCCAAGCTTAGCCGCGGCGCCACCTGCGCGACACCCATAATCATGGGGGCGGGGGCGCTGGCAACCGCTGGAGCCGGATCGTCGCCGTTCCGCTGTTGTTTTTGTAGAACTGGACGCGCCGGCCCTGGACCGGCAGGAGCCAGCGCGGCGCGTGCCGCGTGGAGATGAATCGCGGGAAGAGCTGGACGGCGTCGTTGACGTAGAAGAACAATTCGCCGGCCTCGGGCGCCTCGAATTCCGCGACGAACAGCTCGGACAAGCCCTGCTTGCGCCAGAGCGCACGTGCCGCCGGCAGCGCCGCTTCCGGGATCGGCTCGAAATCCCCGAACGGCTTCCAGACACGATTCAATTCGCTGCCCGCTGTCTTGAACTCAGCGGAGTCCTCGACATGGATCGGGTAGTTGTTCTTGCTGTCGTCGTCATAGGCCGGCACCGTCGCGTTGACGCGCCGCGGCAGATCGCTCGCCGGCACTCCGTTGATGGCCTGCAGCGGCAGATCGTATGATCCGCGCGCGCCGATCCGCACGACCGGCTGGAACCAGTTCGCGCCCTGAAGCCGCAGGATCGGAACGGCCATGCGATGGGTCAGATCCGGCGGGGTCGTGAATCCGTTCACGCCGGTCATGATGGTGCGGTCGAACCACGGATCGGCCATCTCTATCCAGACGCGGTATTTGCGGCCCTTCTCGACCGCGAGGCGGCTTGGCCAGCAGAAATGGCTGACGTCGAACAATTCGCCGTCGCGCGCCGTCACCGGCGTGTCGCCTATGGCACGCGTCGAGGCGCTGCTCTTGCAGAAGTCGCCGACGCCCGCGCGCCAGTCGAGATAGCCGCGCGACAGCAACAGCACAGCGGAGCCGAAAATGGCGATCAGGAAAATGCCCGGCATCAGCACGTTGGTGAAAGCCATGCGCACCGGCCAGGCGTGCAGTCGCATCCAGCGGCCGATCGCGAGCAGCCAGCCGGATTTGCTGACCCGCTTTCGCGAGGCCATCCGGTCGGGCCGGTACCAGGCCAGGCGCGCGCGTTCCTGGATGCTGTCGCGCAGCGCCGCATTCCTGTTCCACGCGATCAGGATGATGATGACGAGGACCGTGGTGACGAAGGGATAATACAGCGCGATCGCAAGCCATGGTGCCGCGTAGGACGGCAGCACGCTCGCGAGCAGATCGGCGAACGGCTTGACGACCGTGCTCGTGCCGTTGTCGATCGCCGTGATCACTTTGAGCAGGGTGGTATCCTCAAGCCCGTGCTCCTTGGTCGACCCTACGACGGAGCGCGCGATCCACGGCCATGCGACCAGGACGCCGAGCGCGATCAGCAGCGAGAAATAGGCGAAGCGGCGCCACCACACGGTGTCGAGAACCTGACGCGCCATCTCGGGATTCGGCGGGCTCATTGCCATGAAGGCGTCGGCTTCGGCCGCCCTGTGGCCATCGCCTTCTCGTTTCGCGTAGGCGGACCTCATGGCCTTGCGCGTTTCGTCCCGCGTCAGCGGCAGCACCTGTCCATCCGGCAGCAGCACCCTCGCATTGGCCGGAAGCATCAGCGGCGCATAATTGTCGCAGCCGTGCAGCATGCGCTCGACCACGCCGAAGTGCACCACCGGCGGTCCGCCATCTTCCACGCGGTCGTGGATCGGCCGCGGACCGTAGCGGTACAGCACGCCGGCGCCGCTGCGCGAATCGTGGATCGGCCCGATCGCCGACTGATATTGGCGGAAGTGCTCGATCGTGCCGTCCTGGAAGCGGAGCTGGTCGCCGAGTTGCTCGGCCATCCACACCAGGGGCACGAAGGACAGCGTGGATTCCGGATAGCCGCCGCCGATGTCGGAATGGACGCCGGCGAACCACACCTCCTTGACGATCTGTCCCTCGGCAAGGCCGGCCTGGTCGATGCGCAGCGGATGGAAGGTGGTACGTTCGTCGTCGAGCGCGAGCGCATGACAGGCGTGCTTCACCTTGCCGGAGAGCCGGTAGTTTCGGAACGAGATCGGCCAGATCGCCCAATCGATCGCGACACGGAGCTCCTCGATCGGCACCCCGAACGCCTCGACCGTGTCGAACAGTCCGAGGAATTCGATTTGGACCTCCTTGCGGCCGTCCATGGCCTCGCGAACCTCCGCATAGGAGCGCTGCCGAAAGACGAGTTGATAGAGATAGATCAGCACGTCGCGGATCCAGCGCACGATCCAGATCGTCGGCAGGCTGTAATAGCCGACCGATTGCTTGCGATACGCCCGCCACGCGGCCATCGTGTTGCGCTGCATCTCCGCATGCGACACGGCGACCTTGTCGATGACGGCCGGCACCAGCCCCTGGCTCGCGATCAGCGCCGCCAGCGTGCGCGCGGTGAAGGCGCCGCGGCTGAAGCCGAAGATGTAGATCTCGTCGCCCTCGCGCCAGTTCCAGCACAGGAAGCGATAGAGCTTGCGGACGTTGGCGGGCACGCCGATGCCGGTGGCACCGTCGAGGGCGGCGAGCGGCGCCCAGCCGGCGGTGCCGACACCCTTGATGTAGTAGGCGATCTGGTCGGGCTTGGTATGGTCGAGCGCCTCGTAGAGGCGCCAGACGCTGGATTCCTGGGTGGTGAAGGCGTTGCCGGTGCCATCGGCGAACAGCACCAGCTTGCGGGGCGCACGCGCATCGGCCGCATTCGCCGTGGCATTGGAATCTTCGTGCGTTTGGTCCGGCCTTGCGGGACCGCCATGCAGCGCCCTGTCGTGGTGCGTCATGGGCTCCTCCGAAAATCCAGTTGGGATGCTTAAACCTGCCCGGGCGGCATCCTTCAAAATTCAATCAGTGGTTTTGTCGTGAATGAATGGATGTATTTCGCCCATAATCGCGCTGAGGTAGCAAGGACGATTGCGCCGTTTCGCTGCGGCTGTCTATGATCTCCGCCACAATCGGCAAAAGAAATGCCCGGGCAAGCCCGGGCATGACTCTCATCCGCGAAGCGGTGGTGTGGTCGGCTCTTACCTGCCGTTGCCGCGGCAGGCACCGCCGGGTCCGATATGGTAGCCGCGCGGGCAGGCATGCGCGGCGGGGTTGGCGAAATTGCGCAGGCAGCCGCCATAGGGGCCACGGTGCCAGCCGGCGCCGCAGCCGCCGGCGACCGCGATGACATCGCCATTGCCTTGTGCGCCGAACGGCGCCAGCGGCATGGCCTGGGCCGAGCTGACGATTGCGCCGAGCGCGAGCGCCGCGGCAAACACGGTTCGTATCATGCGTCTTGCTCCCTGATGTCTGCGGTCAGTGGGTGGCTGCGAAAGCGATGCCGGCGCGTACTTCGGTGATCGCCTGGTCGATCAGCCCCAGCGCCCGTTCGCGATGACCGCCCTTGTTGGGCTCGGCCTTGACCAGCTCGGCGCGGGCCGATTGCAGGATCGCCACCGCCTCGTCCATGTGCGGTTGCGCGCCGAGCGCGTAGCCGATGCAGAGGCTGGTTGCGATGGCGCCGCCGAGCACGAGGCTGCGGGGTAGAGAGGTTCGCATGTCGTTGTCTCCTCCAGCGGGCGTCAGGCTGGGGCCGCCCGGTTGCCCGGACGCGATTCGCGTGTGGCGGGATGTCGTATCCGCTGCCTGAATAGGATGGTGGCGTGCGGCCCGTCTTGGACTGTCCGGCGCCCGAGGCCTTGCCGCTTGGACTGACCGGCGCAGCTTGAATCGGGTGACGGTACTGGTAGCCTATGACCGTCGGCCTTCAGCGCGGGTTCATCCGCGGCTTGCAAGGCTCAATCGTTTTCTGCGCGATTTTTTCCGAAAAAGCTTTTCCCGGAAGTCCTTGTCGATGTCCGTCATCAGGAAGTCGCTCTCGACCGCGATGCTGCCGCAGGATCTGTCCGACCGGCAGCGCTTCATCCGTTTCGCCGAGCTGTTCGAGCATTTTTCCAACACCGGCGAGCTCGATCCGGCCTCCGACGTGCCGTTTCGCGCCGCCATGAACTCGATCCATATCGGCACCACCATGCTCGGCCGCTGCGACGGCAGCTTCGTCACGGTGCGCCGGGAAAAGCGCCAGGTGATCGAGACCGGCGATGACCGCTTCTGCCTCGCGCGCAACACCGGCGATCTCTCCTCGCAGGTGATCCATCGCGGCCGCGAATTCACCATGCGGCCGGGATCGATGGTGTTGTTGAAGCTCGACGAGCCGTTCTTCGCCGCAGACGGCGCGAGCCAGAAGCGTTTCACCAACGTGCATCTGCCGGTCGATTCACTGCGCGCGATGGTCGCCGACGTCGACGACCTCGTTGGCTGCGAGCTTGAGCCCGGCGGCGCGCTGTCGCTGGTGATGGACTACAGCGATCTGCTGCTTCGTCATCCCTCGGCCGCCGACGAGGCCGGCATGGCGATCGCGTCGCATTTGCTCGATCTCGCCGCGATCGGCCTGGGCGCCCGCAGCGACGTTGCGGCTGCGGCACGGCGCCGGGGCCTGCGCGCGGTACGGCTGAAGGCCGTGCAGTCGATTCTCGAGGCGCGCTTCCACGAGCCGGATTTCTCCGCTCAAAAGCTCGCCACGGCCGCCGGTCTCTCCGAGCGCTATGTCAACGAGCTCTTGTTCGAAGCGGGCGCGAGCTTCACCACCCGGCTGACCGAGTTGCGCCTGCGCAAGGCGGCCGACCTGCTCGCCCATCGCGAGGGGCGCATCAGCGACATCGCGTTCGCCTGCGGCTTCAATGATCTGTCGTATTTCAATCGCTGTTTTCGCCGCAGGTTCGGCCTGACCCCGACCGCGGCGCGGGGCAAGTGAGGCGCGCCTAAGGCGTCTCCACCCTCGGCGGCGGATATCGGCGCGCCAGCATCGACAGCGGCAGGCGCCGCTCGTCCAGCGGCAGCTCCAGCCAGGCCAGCACCAGCGGCCGCTTCCAGTCGCCGACACCGAACTCCATGTCGACCCATTTCTGCGGCTCGGGCCCATCGAGGCCGCGGACCCAGACGAAATAGCGGGGCGGATCGTCGGCGCCGGTGTCCGTCGTCGGTCTCCTGGCCATCACTTGCTCACCGTCTCGACACGCATTATCGCAAGGATATAGGTAGCGGCGCGGCAAAGTCGAACGCGGGCCCCGCGGATTTTGCGAAACCACGAAGCGGCCGGACGCCTGGGTCCAGAGCACATGAACGAAACCGTGATCGATGCTTGGGATGATGCGTCGCAGGTGATGACGCGGCTGGCGGGCCGCTGGTCGTTCGACCGGGTCATCGCAGGTCAAGGGAGCATGCAGGGTCTCGCGACCTTCACGCCATTGGACGCGGAGCGCCTCGCCTATCGCGAGCAGGGACGCTTGAGGCTCCAGAACGGCACCGAGCTTGAAGCGGAGCGGGAGTACGTCTTCCGCAAGTGCGACCGCGGATTCGAAGTCTTCTTCAAGGAGACGCCGCCACGGCTATTCCACGCGATTGAGCTTGCTGCATCCGATGGTGGCGCTCTGAACGGAAGCGCCGGCCATCTGTGCAATCTCGACAATTATCAGTCGACCTACACCTTCCTGGCCGATGGTGGCTTTGTCATTCGTCACGTCGTGTCGGGTCCGCGCAAGGACTACACGATGATCACGACCTACACGCGGGCCGCGTGAGGCTCGGGGATCGCGACAATGACGCTTTCGTCGAAGCGACTGCGGATTGCCGGAGCGTCGTGCGCCACGGACGGCTAGCGCTTCGGCTTGCGAAGCACCATCCTGCCTTTTGAAGTCATGCCATCCCAGCTGGCGGACCAGCTGACTTCCGGGGCAGAGGACTTTTGATCCCAGGCCCCCTGCAGCGCAAACAGGCCGCCTTGGGGATCGACGCATCGCAGGATCCAGCAATCATCCGGCAACTCGATCGGCCCCTGGAGAATCCGGCCTCCGCCGGCATGGACCCGCCTGGCCGCCGCGCCGACGTCGTCGACATTGAAGTAGTGCAGCCAGCACGCGTGCGGCACGCTCGGAAGTTTGGTGAGCATGCCGCCGACCGTCCGTCCAGCCGCCGAGAACAATTCATACACGCTCGCCGGATCGTTTTCGGGAGAGGCCTGTTGCCAGCCAAGCAGCTCTCCGTAAAACGCAAAGATCGTGCTCCGATCCGCGGCAAGCAGCTCGTGCCAGCCCACTCGTCCGGGTTCATCCGATCCGCCCGGTTGCGATCGGCCATATGTCAATCCTGTGACCAGCGCAAACGTCGCTCCTTGCGGATCGGCGACTACCGCAATGCGGCCGATGTTGCTGTCTGTCGGTGAGACCAGGATCGCGCCTCCAAGCAGGCGGATGTGAGCGGCCTTCGCATCAACGTCATCGACGGCAACGTAGCCGAGCCATCTCGGCGTTGCCCCCATGCGCACTCCCTCTTCCGGAAGCGCCATAAGTCCGGCGACCGGAGCGTCACCCGCGTTCAGCAGCGTGTAGGCCAGTTCCGCGGTGGACGCATCCTTCGTGGTCCAGCCAACGATCTCGGCGTAAAAAGCAGCGGCCGACCGCCTGTCTGTCGTCAGCAGCTCATACCAGACGAAACCTCCGACCCGATCGATCAAATTGTCTGCTCCGTTCGGGCGGGCAGGCGATTGCGCACTGCATCATGCGCCATGGTCCGGCATGCTCGACGCAAAATTGCCGCGATGTCGTTCATGAAGATTACAAAGCAGCCTCTCGACATCTTGTCGATGCGCAATTCTTGCTCGCTTTGGTTGCTCGGCGTAGGATGCCCTGAGGAAATCATTCTCATTCTTCCCGGATTTGGAGGATGCGGCCATGCGGCGAACGAAGCAAGCTTCGAAAAAAGTTCGGATGACCAAAGCTGCAGTGCCGGCCCTCGGAGTAGCCGGGCTGACTTTTTCGCTGGCAGGCAGCGCATATGCGACAGCCGCAGTTCCGGCAGGCGACGCGCCGCAAAGGCTGAACGTCATGCCTGGCCAGTTTACCCAGCTCAGCGAGGAAGAACTCGCCGATGTCAGCCTTGCCACTTTCCATCTCGCCAGCGATGAGAAAACCTTGAGCGGCATCCTGCTCGCGCGGGGATGCGGTGGCTGTCGTGGCTGCGGCGGTTGTCGCGGCTGCGGTGGTTGCAGAGGCTGCGCGGGCTGCAGAGCCTGCCGCTGCGGCGTCGGTTGTGGCGTTGGCATTGGCTGTGCCGTTGTTGCGCCGATCGCATGCACCGGGTGCTGCGCATCGTGGGGCCGCTGCCGCTGGTGCTAGGCGTTGGCGCTCCCTGACGGGACATCGACAGGTCGCGATTTCATTGGCCGGGCTCGCAAGGACCCGGCCACTTTGCTGCGTGCGTCAGGGCGTTCGCGTCATGCGGTCCGTCCGCTTGCCGATGGCGAGCGAGTATGTTCCAACTCATGCAGAGAAGGTCGGTGCCCGCGCGAAGCGTTCGTCGCGTGACGGCAATCGGAAATGACGGGAACAGGATCAGCGTGCTGCCCCGATGACAGTCGAGCGAAAGAGCCGCACCGCGAAGCAAACCCGCAAGGACATTTTGCGATTCGCGCCAAACTTCACCGCCTATCTGCTTCCTCCCAACGCGGTCTGTCTCTATTCCGAGGCCCGCAAGTTCTTTTTGCACGGCGACCTCTATTGTGAGTTGGCGCGTGCGATCGGAAAGAACGGCAAGGCTGCGTCCGAGCTCATCCGTGAGCTATCGAAGCGTTTTCCCGTTGCCGAGATCGAAGAGGCGATCAGGCGATTGCTGGAGCGCCGATACGTCGTCAGCGGAGCATCGCATGGCGGCGTCGTTGACGGATATTGGGCAAGCCTCGGCCTGCCCCCCGACATCGCGGAAGAGAATCTCCGCAACTGGCCGGTGCGGGTGGAATCGATCGATGTCAAAGGCGCGGGCGAGCTAAGCGCGGCTTTGAGCAAGCTTGGGGTTCAGATCGCCAAGCGATCGCCCCGGCTCGTCGTCACACTCGTGAACGACTATCTCGATCGGCAACTCTCCGAGGTGAACGAGAAGCGCGTGGCTGACGGGGCGCCCTGGCTGCTGGTGCAGCCATCAGGCGTGTTTCCGCTGGTGGGGCCCGTGTTCAAGCCGGGCGAGAGCGCCTGCTGGACTTGCCTGCACGATCGCATGATCCGCAATCGCGAGATCAAGGGATTCCTCGACCGCGGAGCCGCGCAGGCCGTCGCCGTGTCGCCGCTCGTCAGCGGCACCGTCGGACAGACCGCGATCCACTTTGCCGCGGTTGAAATCGCCAAGGCGATCGCCTCCGGATTTCGCACCGATCTCAGCGATCACATCGCAAGCTTCGACCTGACCGGGGCTGTCATCGCCAAGCACTACGTCGCGAAGCGTCCGCAATGTTCGGCCTGCGGCAGCAAGAAGCTCCGGAATCCACGACGAGCGGCGGTGCCGATCGAGATCGCCGAAGGCAGAAAGCTCGTCATGACCAGCGGTGGGTACCGCACCGTGACGTCGCGCGCCACGGTGGCGAGATTTCGCAAACACGTCAGTCCGCTGACCGGCGTGGTGTCGCGGCTCGAGCGGATCGAAGCCGATCTGCCGATGAACACCAATTTCTTCGCGCACCACAATTTCTCCGCGCCGGCCTGGAACGTCGACCAGCTCAGGTCCGGCCTGAGCGGGGGCAGCTTTGGCAAGGGGTCCACGGCCGAGCAGGGCGAGGCCAGCGCGCTGATGGAGGCGATCGAGCGCTACTCGGGCATTTTCCAGGGTGACGAGATCAGGGCGACGCGCCGCTTTGCCGATTTCGCGCCCGGTGATGCGCTTCTTCCCAACGACGTCCAGTTCTTCAGCGATGCGCAGTTTCAAAACAGGCATGTCCCGCTGCCTGACGATTCGCATCCGGTTCCCGAGCCGTTCGATCCCGCGAGCAGGACCGAATGGTCGCCGGTTTGGTCGCTGCGCGACAAGCGCTTCAAATATCTCCCGACCGGCCTGCTGTATTTCTTCTATGGCGGCTTCCACACCGATTCCAACGGATGCGCGGCCGGCAACACCCGCGAAGAGGCCATTGTCCAAGGCTTCCTCGAACTGGTCGAACGCGATGCCTATGCGATCTGGTGGTACAACCGCGTGCAGCGCGCCGAGCTTGATTTGACGCAGTTCGAGGATTCCTACGTGCGGGATCTTCAGCGTCAGTTTGCCGATGCGGGGCGGCGGCTCTGGGTGCTCGACATCACCAGCGATCTCGGCATTCCTTCTTACGTCGCGATCATGCACTGGATGCAGAATGGGCACGAGAATATCGAGTTCGGATCCGGTTCGCATTTCGATCGCCGCATCGCGCTGTTGCGTTCCCTCACCGAGCTGACCCAGTTCATGTCGATAGGCATGATGAGCGGTGGAAGCGGCGAGAAGCCGTCCCTCGACGGTGTTACGCCGCTGCGGCTGGACGATTATCCGTTCCTGATCCCCAGCGACAATCCCGTTCTGCCGCCTGCCCCCGGCCTCGAGGTCCATGACAATACCCGCCACCAGGTCAACGCCTGCGTCGAGATCGCAACGCGTGCAGGTTACGACTTCCTCGTGCTCGACCAGACGCGGCCCGATGTCGAGGTCCCCGTCGTCAGGGTGCTCGTTCCGGGCCTGCGGCATTTCTATCGCCGCTTTGGGCCAGGCCGGCTTTACGATGTGCCGGTCAAGCTGGGGCTGCTGGATCGTCCGCGGCTGGAAAGCGAACTGACTCCGTTCCTGCCACACACCTGAGGGCTGGCCTCGTTGCGCGCTCCCCGGAAAAAGCCGACCAGGACGAGCGCACCGATCATCGCCGCGCGACTGAACGGCCGTTTCTCCTTTCAAATGCAGGCCGATGGAAGCATCGCCGCCGTCTCGGCCGACTATTCGGTCAGTCTCGGGCAATTCGGCATGGCGGCGATCGACCGTGCCGGACATCTCGTCACCGGCCTGCCGCTCACCGCCCTTGCCGGCAAGAGCGCGCCGGCCAAGCAGCTTCACGCGCTGGTGCAGCGACTGGCGCGGCACGGGCTGCTCGACTATCGCCTGTACTCTCCGCATGATGCGCAAGATCTCGTGGTCATCGAGCCGCAGGTCGCCGAATACTGGCCGGAGCGCGCAAAGCTTTCGAGCGGCGATACGATCGTGTTGTCACGCTTCGCCTATCTGCGCCGGCGCGGGAACGAGATGGTGCTGGAATCGCCGCGCGCTGGCGCGTTATTCCGGATTTGCGATCCCGCCATCGCCGCGACGTTGGCTCGCTTGTCGCAGCCTCACAAGGTCAACGCGCTTCGCAAGCAAGTGGCTTCCCTGAACTCCGATCTGCTCGCCTTGCTGCTCGATAGCCGGATGCTGATCAAGCTCGGGGCGAAGGACGGCGACGGCACGCGAATGAGCGAAGGGGATGGCAATCTCGTGCTCTGGGATTTCCACGACCTGATGTTTCACACCCGGAGCACGGAGGGCCGCCATGCCGATCCGGTCGGTGGCGCCTACGCCTATGCAGGCGCCGTTCCGCCGCTGCCCGCAGTGCGCCCGCTCTGGCCCGGCAGGAAAATCTCCCTCGGCCAGCCGGCCAAGCCGGAGGCGGTGTCGCCTTTCGCAAGACTGTTGCGCGAGCGCCATTCGACACGGGATTTCGACGACCAGCATCCGGTCACGCTCGTCGAGCTCGCGCAGTTTCTCGGCACCACCGCCCGCGTGCTGTCGGAATGGAAGAGCGGCGCCGATTTCGACGAGGGCGTTGAGGTCACCTACAGTTCGAGGCCGTATCCGGCGGCAGGCAGCGCATATGAGCTTGAATTGTACCTGGCGGTCTCGAACTGCGAGGGGCTGGCTCCCGGACTTTATCATTACGACGCCGGCGGCCACGTGCTGGTTGCGATCGACGCCGCTGCCCAGCACCTGCGGGCCCTTTCAATGGCCGCCGAGTTTGCCATGGGCGCGTCCGGTCCGCCGCAAGTCCTGATCACGATCGCCGCGCGTTTCGGACGGATCTCCTGGAAATACTCCTCGATCGCCTATTCGCTGATTCTGAAGGACGTCGGCAGCCTGATCCAGACATTCTACCTGGCGGCGACCGATATGGGCCTCGGCGGCTGCGCCATCGGCACCAGCAACATCGAACAGTTTGCAAAGATGACGGGGCTCGCATTCGATGTCGAAGGCCCGGTCGGCCAGTTCGCACTCGGACGCGGTAGCAAACCGCACGGCGCGGGCTAGTCGGATATCTCCGGATGTCGCCGGCGCAAACCGTAAGGGAGGTTCACCTTCGCCACGGCTGCGGCGGGACAGCCTTCGCTGCTTCGCCGGATCGGCCTTTGTGCGGCGTGGTTCGCGGTCCGTCTTCGCCAAGAGGCTTCGCCGGACACGCTTCGCCCGTTCGGCCTTGCGTGGCTGCGCCACGCGAAGCCCAACGGGCGAAGCGTGGTGCCCCTGGCCGATAACAGCATAGTGCAGTAATTTGTTGAATTTAAAATGGATTTTTTCGTCGATTGTTGCCGATACCGACAGAAATACCGACAAGCTGATGTGCTGTCTTAGCTTGAAAAAATACTTTCAGCGGGTCCTTGGAAGCAGTCCTTGGAAGCAGGGCAGGCCCATGCCGCAATGTCCCAACCGGAATCGAACCTCAGCCGTGACGAGAATTAGTATGCGGGGTGGGGCAGGGCTTCGGGCCAACACTGTTGCGTTGCGCGAGACCGAGCCAAAAGCGCCTGATCGCGCGCCGCTGAACTGGACGTCCAACGACCAAGGCGTGCCAAAGTCAGATGGCGTACAATGTCTGACGAGACAATTTAAAAAGACGCAGCGGATTGTGGGCTGCAATATTGGCACCGCCGGCGACCACTACGAGATTGCGCTCGATCGTGTCGACCCTACTCAACGAGGAGGGCCCGCTCGACGGCGATTTACCGCCGCATCCTACGCAGATCGGCGGGCCTAATTTGCTCTCGTTTCGACCCTCGGCAGCGAAGCGTGATATTTGTCGACGCTGTCGAGGTCTATCATGGTTTTGCCTCCCATCTTGTAGGCCCTAATCCTGGCGTCGCCGATCAGCTCATAAGCCTTAGTCCTTCCGAATTTGCCATAGCGGCAGCCGTCCTTGAACTCGACGAGCCGGCGCCGGTTGTTCTTTTCATTCTCAACCATGATTCCCGCATTTGCTTCGATGATCTCCACGAGAATAAAATAAAGCAGCTCTGAACAAGAAAGGATGTTCATGGCGCGACCTGCGTACCCTGGCGTACAAATCGGACGGACGCGGAAGCGCTGTTGCTAGGACGTGCCTGCCATTCCCAGTGCTCAGTTGGGCCTCCTTGGGCAACGCCCGGTGCAACAGAACTATTCAAACCCATCGCTTTGCGATGTCGATCGTGGAAGCGACAGGAAGCAAGTCGTAGCGCAGAGTGAACAGTTGCGATGTAACGACGCAATCGTGATCAAAGCTTTGCAACACTGGTCGCTGCGCCGGTGCGCAGACATCCGATTGAGCCAATGAAAAAACTGAACCCTCAACGCCTGCAGGTAGGCGATATCATCCTGACGTCGGGCCCGGGCAAGGTGAGCAAAGCCGTCCGGCGCATGACCAAGAGCGAGATTTCTCACGCGATGGTCTACGTCCAACACTCCTCGCTCATCGACGCAACGGCTCATGGCGTCCATTCCAGCAACCTGCAACGGCTCTTCCTGGAAGACGACGCCATCGTCGTCGCCTTGCGGCATCGAACGCCGTTGAGTGAAGAGGTGATCCGGCAAGTCACCGATTTCGTCAGAGCAGCCACCGGGACCGAATACTCCAAGAAAGAGGCGATGGCCGTTGTCGCACGCACGATGCGGCGCGCCGGAAGTCGCAAGCAATTCTGTTCGCGGCTCGCCGCCCAGGCCTATGCTTTCGCTGGGATTAGCTTGGTTCCGGATCCCGACTACTGTAGCCCTGAAGACCTTCGCACCAGCACGCACCTCGTCGAAATTCCCGACGTGGAGCTGCCTGCGTCTAATCAGGAGGTAGCCTTCTGGGAAGCGAGAGCGAACACGCTGGTGGCGATGTCTGAGGCGACGAATGCGGTTCTTAAAGCCGCTCGCAAGCGGTCCGACAGCATTCAAAGCCTCAACGACATCATCGGCTATTTGCTGGCCCATCCCGAGGAGGATCGGCACCTTCGCCGGGCTTACGAGAGATCGGGATATTTGACGGTTTGGCAGCTCGAACTCGCCAAAAGCGGCTGGCAATACCATCTGGAGCTGATGCGGGCGGCAATCGAGCGCGACCCGGCCGGCGCGCCCTCAATGGAGGAGTATTGCCGAGAATTGCTGGGGGATCCGGAGGGCGGGCGGCGGTTCGAGATCAACTATTTGGGCTATCTGGAGCTTGCGAACCGGACCGGACTGAGCACGTTTCGAGTGCTGGCCGAACTCTATGCGCGACTTATGGCCCTGCACCAAATGCGGGTTGAGGCGGCACGGGCGTGGCTCGCGGAAAATGCCGGGAACCGCCAAAAACCTGGGTAATTTCAGCTGGTTCAATTTAGTTGTCCGAATTTTGTATACATATTTCGGACGACTAATTTTGTGTTAAGTCCGAAAAAGCTATACATTTTTCGGACATGACCGAAGACTCACCCGATCTGAAGGCTGCAATCCTGGAGCGAATCCGGGCCGATGTGCCACGCAAGGTTTGGACGCCAACCGACTTCGTCGACCTCGCCTCCCGGGACGCCGTCGATAAGACGTTGCAGCGGCTGACCAACGCCAAAAACCTGAGAAGGGTTGACCGCGGGCTCTATGATCAGCTCGGTTTCAACAGGCTGACCCAGCAGCTCAACCCGCCCGATCCTCGCTCCGTCATCGACGCCGTCGGTCGGCGCGACCAAGCCCGGATGCTCGTCGACGGCATGACCGCCGCCAACGATCTTGGCCTGACCGACGCCGTGCCGGCCAAAATTGTGGTCCATACCGACGCGCGCAAACAACCGATCAAGCTTGGCAATGTCACCATCACTTTCCGTCTAACCGCAGCCAGCAAGCTGTTTTGGGCCGGCCGGCCGGCCATGCGCGTCATCCAGGCACTTCACTGGTTGCGTGATCTCCTGGCCCGTGAAGGCGAGAGTGATCGGGTTAAACAGAAGCTAGCCAAGCTCTTCGACGACCCGTCGGCAGGGCCGCCGCTCAAGGCCGATATCGACGCCGGCAAGACCGCGCTTCCGACCTGGATGTGGGGGTTCCTCAAGCCGCTGATAGAAGGTGACACCAATGTCCAAGATCGGCATGTCGATGCTAACCATGCCGCCGATGATGATGATCATCTCGCCGCCGGCACCCGGCCCAGGGACGACTCAACAAACAAGGTGCAATCAGCCAAGCGCGTCAGGGGCGAGAAAACATGAATCGGGCTTTTGACGAGGTCCTTGCAGCCGGAACGGACGCGATGTTGAGCGCCTTCGATACGACCGCGCAGCGTCTTGGCACCGCATCCCAAAATATCGAAAAGGATTTCTGGGTCTGCTGGACGCTCGACGCCTTGTTCCATGGCTTGAAGGAGGGAGGGCCCCGCCTGCTCTTCAAGGGCGGAACGTCCTTGTCCAAAGGCTTCGGCCTGATCAATCGCTTTTCCGAGGATATCGACGTTACGGTTTTTCGGGACGACATCGGCGAGCCGGCGACCATCGAGGAGCTTAATGCTCTTAGCAACAACAAGCGCCGCGCGCGGCTTGACGCGATCAAGGCGGCCTGCCAGGCCTACATCAATGGCTCCTTGCGCAACGAACTGACGCAGATCCTCGCCGATCGGCTGAAGGCTGCCGGTCTTGACGCAGGCGCCGCACGGGTGGAAGCCGACGACGCCGACGGCGACAAGCAGACGCTTCTGATCTGGTATCCGACGGCGACCCCGAAATCGGATTACATCCGCGCCGCGATCAAGATCGAGTCCGGCGCCAAATCCGCCCTCGATCCAAATAGCGAAGTGCCGATCAAGCCCTATGTCGACGATGATTTGCCTGCGCTCGATCTGACCGTTCCGGCTGTACGGACCGTCGATCCCGAGCGAACCTTCTGGGACAAGGTCGTCATCCTGCACGGCTTGCGGCGCTGGTTCGACAAGCGCGGCGAGCTGCGCGGCGGCGGCCAGCGCGTGTCGCGCCATTATTATGACCTGCATAAGCTGCTTCCGACGCGCGCCGGAGCTTCCGCCATCAAGGACCCGGAGCTCGGAGCCGACTGCGTCGCGCACGCACGGATGTTTTTCAACCGCCCCGATTTCGATCTGGCCAGCGCTGTGCCCGGCTCCTTTGCGCTCGTACCGCATGACGAGATGATCGAGCAGCTGCGCGTCGATTACCGAGCCATGACCGGCATGATCTTCGGCGACCCGCCGGCCTTCGAGGCGGTGCTAGAGAGCGTCACCACACTCGAGGCGCGCCTGAACAAAAGCGCCGGCGGCAGGGCAGTGCGATGAAACGATCGGACGACAATGCTGGCGTACAGCCCCGGGCGGATACGCCGCCGTCAAGCGACGTCGTCGTAACTCCGCTTCGCAAGCGACGCTTGACCGGTGAACTCTATGAACGCGATCCGAAGATGACCGCGCTCATCGCCGAGCTCGCGCTGCTGCCGCGCGACGACCTCGTCGCCAGGACGGCCATCACCAAACGCTCCGAAAAAGCCTACATTCCCAGCGAATGTCTCATCTATTTCATCCGCGCAAGCCGCCGCGACAATAACGAAATCTGGTTCGAGCGGCTCTATCGGATCCTGACCGAGAGGGTCCTGCGCAGTCTGCCCAAGGCTGAGAGCCGAGACGGTAAAACCGAGTCGCTGACGCGCGGAATCGTGCGTGACAAGGTGTTCGGTCGATTTGTCGAGCTGCTTTCGGCGGATCGCACTGACTATGTCGACAAGCTCGACTATTTCGAGGTGCGGTTCGATGGTGCGTTGGCCAGCCTGCGACGGGATGCACAGGAACAGGCTTGGCGCGACGAGAACCGGTCCCAGCCTCTGGAATACGACGAAGACAGCGGGGAACTCTCGGAGGAGGTCGAGACGGCTGCAGGGGCCTACGATCCCTTCGCCGCATCAAATTTCGACGATCCGGCTTACCGGCTGCGTCTGGAGGCGGCGATTGACGCCTTGCCACCAGAACAAAGCAGGATCATTCATATGCTGAGAGAGGGTTACCCCATCGACCCCAAGGATAAAGAGGTCATGTCCATTCCCAAGGCCCTACGCCGGTCCGAAAAGACCGTCCGGACCTACCGTGACAAGGCCTTTGCCGCCATTCGGGCCGCCATGGCCGAAGGAGATGAGCTATGAGTCCTGCTGGCGCACGGCCATCCCGAGAGGACGTGCTCGACGCGTTTGCCGTCGAAACCATCCCTGATCGCGCGACCTTGGAGCGCTATCTCCGGCTTTACCCCGAATATGCGGCCGAACTCGTAGACCTTTCGCGCGAGCTCGGCCGCGAATGCCACGACGAGACGGGACCCCTGACGGCTGACGATTCGAAATTGCTCGATGCTGTCTGGGCGCGCCATGCGGCGGCGCTGCCGACGGCGGCGACCGAACCCTTCGCAGCGCTGACAGCCGATGACTGGCGCAAAGTCGCCCGCCGTCTTGACGTACCCCGACAGGTCGTCACCGCGTTGCGCGAGCGCCGAGTTCTGCTCATCAGCATCCCCAAACGATTTCTCCAGATGTTCGCTGACGCCGCCGGCAGCACCATCGCGCTTGTCGAGGCGGCATGGGGCTCGCCTGAATCGTACCTGGCGCGGAGCTACAAGGCCGACAGCAAGCCCACGGTCGGTGAGCAAGTAACCCTTGAGCAGGTCCTCATCGAGGCCGGCGTCCCGGCGGAGAAGAGGATTCGATTGTTGTCCGAGGCGGACTGACATGGATTGGGTGGAGGTCGCCAGGCAGATTGCTGCTGAGCTTCACGCTCGCCTTGTCGCGGCTGGCGCTGATCCCTGGTCGCCTTACGAGTTTGCTGTCGCCGAGGCCAGCCGACGAGGGATCGACGTCGAGCCGGCAGCGGCGGGAGCAGCGGTGCTGGACGGCGGCCGCGCGACCTTCGTCGCCGCAGACGATCTGATCATCCATGAGAATATTGGCTCTTGCTTCGACCAGGCCTTTCTCGTCGCGCACGAAATTGGCCATGTCGAGCTCGGCGACGATCCAAATGGGGCTGTGGCGGCAGCGACCATCGATCCAGCTCGGGCCGCCGAACCGTCGCCCGTCGGCATGGACCGCGTGGTCGACTATGGGCGCAAGCAACGCCGTGAAGTCCAGATGGACCTGTTCGCGCGCGAGTTGCTGCTCCCCCGTAGTGTCGTAAGGGCACTCCATGTCGACGAGGGGCTTTCGGCGTCCGCCATAGCCGTCAAACTAGGCGCACCATTCGAGATCGTCGCGCAGCAGCTTTTCGACGCTTTGCTGTTGCCGTCGGTCCCGCCGACGGCCGCAGCAGAACATGTTGAGCGACCGCTCAACGCACTACAGGTTGCGGGGGCAACGCATCGCGGTGAAGCCTATCTGCTCGAAGCGGGACCGGGCACCGGCAAGACGCAGACGCTGATCGCGCGGGTCGAAGGCCTTCTGGAAGAAGGCGTCGATCCGAGGCGGATGTTGTTGCTGACGTTTTCGAACAAGGCTGCCGGCGAAATGGCGGAGCGAATTGCACGCAAGCGTCCCGACGCTGCAGCGGCCATGTGGATCGGGACGTTTCACGCATTCGGCCTCGATATCATTCGCCGCTTCCATGCAGAGCTCGGCCTGCCGAAAGATCCGCGGATGATGGATCGGACCGAAGCTGTCGAACTTCTCGAGGAAGAATTCCCGCGCCTGCGTCTCGCGCATTACCGCAATCTTTACGACCCCACCCAGATCATTGCCGACATGCTCGCGGCTGTGTCGCGGGCAAAGGACGAGGTGGTCGACGCCGAGACTTACGCTTCACTTGCTGCCGGCATGCTGTCAAAGGCGCAGACAGCCGATGCCCGTGAAATGGCGGAACGCGCGGGCGAGGTGGCCCGTGTCTATGCCACGTATGAGCAGATGAAGCGCAACGCGCATTGCGTCGACTTTGGTGACCTTGTGACCCTGCCGGTGCAATTGCTCGACAAGGACGCAGCGATCCGCGCGACGTTGCAGGCGCAATATGATCACGTCCTCGTAGACGAGTATCAGGACGTGAACCGCAGCAGCGTGCGATTGCTTGCCGGGCTGCGGCCAGACGGGCGTAATCTCTGGATGGTCGGCGATGCCAAACAGTCGATCTACCGGTTTCGCGGCGCTTCTTCCTTCAACATGACCCGGTTCGGAAAGGAAGACTTTGCCGGCGGCAAACGTGGTCGATTGAAACGCAATTACCGTTCGGTGCCAGAAATCGTCGATGCCTTCTCCAGTTTCGCGACCAAGATGCTGGCTGGCGATGCCGACAGCGGCCTGGAAGCCGACCGAGATGCCAACGGACATCGATCGGAATTGCGCACCGTCCATCGCGCTGAGCAACAGCAAGTCGCCTTGGCTGATGTGATCGGACAGCTCCGCGGCGAAGGCTATGCGTATCGCGACCAGGCCGTTCTCTGCACCGGCAACGAAAAGCTTTCAAAGATCGGCCAGGAATTGGAGCGGCTCGGCGTGCCGGTCCTGTTTCTGGGCAGCCTGTTCGAGCGGGGCGAGGTCAAGGACCTCCTCGCTCTGCTGTCGCTCCTTGTCGACCGTCGCGCCATGGGCCTGGTGCGCATTGCTTGCTGGCCCGAATTCGCCACTTCCTTTGCGGATGTCGTGGCCGTATTCGATCATCTGCGGACGGTCGAGCATACGCCGGGCAGCTGGTTGCGGCAGGACGAGGCGATCGCCGGACTGAGCGAGCCTGGCCGCGCGGCGCTTGCCGCGCTCTCGGCAGCGCTCGACGGCTTCGATCAGACAGCCTCGCCATGGACCGTGCTTGCGACCATCCTTCTTGAGCGCACCCGCATGGCCGCGCGCCTCGGAACGTCGGCGGACCTGGCCGACCGCACCCGTGGCATTGCCATATGGCAGTTCCTGAATTTTGTCCGGGTGCAGCCGGCGGGCCGCGGGCTTCCCATCACGCGTCTGCTCGACCGCGTTCGCAGGCTCGTCCGACTTGGCGATGATCGTGACCTGCGTCAGTTGCCTGCGGCAGCGCAACATCTCGACGCAGTTCGCCTGATGACCATCCATGGTGCGAAGGGTCTGGAGTTCGGCGCCGTGCATATCCCGGGCATGAACAGCGATACCATGCCGCGGACGCCGCTGGCGCCGCCCTGTCCGCCGCCCGACGGCATGGTCACCGGCGCTGAAGGCAGCGCGATCGATGCGTTCCGCGCCGGTCAGGCCGAGGAGCAGGAATGCCTTTTTTACGTGGGCCTGTCCCGCGCCCGTGACCGCCTGTTCCTCTATGCACCGACCGAGAAGAGCAACGGCCACAACAGGCCGGTTTCGCCGTTCCTCGACCGCCTTGGCGGGCATTTGGCGCGCCGTTCGGTCGTTCCCGCCCGACCGCTCCCGGTGGCAGAAGAAGCGCGTGGCATTGACCTGATCGTCGACGGCAAGCTGCGTTTCGGAGCCCCGCAAATCGCGCTTTATGAGTCCTGCCCGCGCCGTTTTTTCTACACCCACGTCCTGCAGGTCGGCGGTCGGCGCACCGCGACCGCCTTCATGCATCTGCATGAGGCTGTCCGCTCGGTCGTCGAGGCTGTCGTCGCATCGGAGGAAATCTTGAGCGAGCAGGCGCTGCAGGACCGGACCGATGCGGCGCTTGCCGAGCAGGGGCTCGCCTTCCACGGCTATCTCACCGATTTTCGCGATCTGGCGCTGGAGATGTTGCGCTTCTTCCTGGACGATCGCGCCGGCGCGGCCGCCGAGCCGCCGGTCGCGCTGGTTCTTTATTTTGGTGGCGAGGAAATCCTGGTCCGGCCCGACGAGGTGCTGGTCCGACCGGACGGCAAGAGAGCCGTGCGCCGGATTCGCACCGGCCACATGCGATCGACCGACGCCAAGGATGTCGGCGCGGCGGCGCTGATCCTGGCCGTCAAGCAGGCCTTCCCAGGCGCCGCCGCGGAACTCGTCTACCTCTCCGACGGGGACACCCACTCTATTTCCCTGTCTGACCGCGAGTTAAGGGGGCGCGAGGACAAGCTGGTCAAGTTCCTCGCTGACATCCGGGCTGGCCGGTTCCCGGCGGAGATTTCGTTCCGCACCTGCCCGAACTGCCCTGCCTTCTTCATCTGCGGCCAGACCCCCGCCGGGCCGGTGAAAAAAAACTTCGCCTGACCTTACCGGTTGGCCGATGTCGCCCCGATTGGACCTTTGGAGCCCGGCACTCGCCGTGGCCAAACCTAAAGGAACCAATCTGATGAACACCAAAGAACTGCTTGACTATGACGACCTCGGCGACGCCCTGCGCGAAGGCCGGCCGCTGCGTCCGGCGCGGGAGTATCGCTTTCTCCTCGCGCAGGGCGATCTGACCTTCCAGCCCCGCCACGTCAGCAATCCGGTGCCGCTGGGCCGCCAGTTGCTCGACGCCGCGGGCCTCGACCCGCAGGGTGGCTACAGCCTCTTTGCCATCATGCCGACCGGCGATTTTGAGGACGTGACGCTCGACGAGCCCTTCGACCTCCGTGCTCGCGGCGCCGAGCGCTTCATCGCCTTTCAGACCGACCGCGATTTCAAGCTCACCCTCAACAAGGAGGAGCTCCGCTGGGGCAAGCCGGCCATCAGCGGCGCGGTGCTCTACGGTCTCGCCAAGCCCGGCGAGGGAGAGGCCGTCTTCCTCGAAATCCCCGGCGGCGAGGATCGCCTGATTGAACCCGGCGATCTCGTCGATCTGACCGAGCCCGGCATCGAGCACTTCATCACGGCGAAGAAGGGTTACGAGATCATCGTCAATTCACGGCCCCGTACCGTGCCGGCGCGCAAGGTCACGTTCGAGGAAATCGTCCAGTTGGCCTTCCCGGGCCAGCACGCGCCGGACGTCGTCTTCTCCATGACCTTCCGCCACGCGGCATCGGTGCCACACGCCGGCGAGCTCGGCGCAGGCGGCTCAGTCGAAGTCAAAAAGAAAGGCACGGTGTTCAATGTCACGCGAACTGTTCAGTCGTAATCAGGACCTCAAGCAGCTGCGGGACGAAGGTTACTTCGTCCAGCAGCAGGGCGGCTCTCTCGTGATGCGGGAAGTGCCCTACGTCGATGCGCACCGCCAGGTGCGCACCGGCACCTTGATCTCCAGCCTCACTCTGGCCGGCGACCAGACGCGAACGCCGGACACCCATGTGGTCCATTGGGACGGCGACTTTCCGTGCAATGCCGACGGAACCCAGATCCAGGGCATCTCCCATGTCGCCGGCGCTTTCGACCTCGGCAACGGCCTCAAGGCGGCATTCGGCTTCTCCAGCAAGCCCGACGGCGGCTATTCGAACTATCACCACAAGATGACGAGCTACGCCAACATCATCGCGGGGCCTGCCGCGGTGCTAAAGCCCGGCGCTACGCCTCGCACCTTCCGCGCGCCAGAGGAGGAGGAAGACAGCGTCTTCAATTATGTCGAGACCGCCTCGGACCGTGTCGGCATCGGCGTCTTGACCGAACGGCTGGTCAATGAGCGCGTCGCCGTCATTGGCGTCGGCGGCACTGGCGGCTACATCCTAGACTTCGTCGCCAAGACGCCGGTCCGCGAGATCCGGCTGTTCGATAGCGACGAGTTCCTGACCCACAACGCGTTCCGCGCGCCGGGCGCGCCGAGCATGGAGGAACTGCGGGAGGCGCCCAAGAAGGTCGATTATCTGAAAGGCATCTACAGCCGGATGCACCGGAATATCGTCGCCCACGACGTCACCCTCGGCGCCGACAACATCCACCTGCTCGACGGCGTCACCTTCGCGTTCCTGTCCCTCGACGCCGGCGAAGCGAAGCGGTTGATCGTCGAGAAACTGGAGGCGATCGGTGCCGCCTTCATCGACGTCGGCATGGGTCTCGAGCTCGACGAAGGTTCCCTCGGCGGCATCTTGCGGGTGACTGCCAGCACGCCGGAGAAGCGCGATCACGCGCGGCAGCGGATCTCCTTCGTCGGCGGTGGCGCTGAGGACATCTACGCCTCCAACATCCAGGTCGCAGACCTCAACGCCATGAATGCAGTCCTCGCAGTCATCAAGTGGAAGAAGATCCGCGGTTTCTACCGCGACCTCGAACACGAGCATCACTGCACGTACACCACCGACGGCAACATGCTGATCAATGGGGACCTCAAATGATCAGATACAAGAAATTGGAGCATCGGTTCGTCGAGCATACCCCCGAATGCCTTCAGCCGGGCATCCTCTATGTTTCGATGGAGTATGCCACGTCGGCCCACAGCTGCTGCTGCGGCTGCGGCGAGGAGGTCGTCGCGCCCTTCACGCCGACAGATTGGAAAATGACATTCGATGGCGAGACCATCTCGCTTCGCCCATCGATCGGCAATTGGACGCTGAAGTGCCGGTCACACTATGTGATCGACCGTGGCAAGGTGATCGAAGCCGGTCCCTGGAGCGATGAGCAGGTCGAAGCCGAACGGCGCCGTGATCGCGCCGCCGAGGCGCGCTTCTACGGCCAGCCGCCACAGGCGGAGCACCCGCCGCAGCCCGCTCAGCCCAAGGCAACGCCAAGCATTTGGCGCCGCGCCTGGCACTGGGTCTCGGGCAGATAGCGACGGGCCCGGCGGCGACCTGCCGCCGGGCTGCCTTATTTGCGCGATTTGGCGCAGGGCCGATGATGGTGTGGGTACGCTGCGCCAGATATCCAAGTCGGTGGGGTTTTTTGATAACGTTGTTGCCGGAAATGGGGACGAGACAGTGGTGATGAGGAGGACGGTTATTGTCCAGGGCGGGCTGGCTTTCGCCACCCGCCGCGCGGCCGCCGCTCGCGATGGCGAGAACGGTCTGCAGATCATGACAATAACGCAATTGGCGGCGCGGCTGGCAGGCGGCTTCCTGCATCAGGTTACAGGCGAGGAGCTTGAATTTGTTGTCGCACGCGCCCTCGATGCAGGCGGCTTCGAGGACATCGAGACCGTTCGGCATCTTCCCGGGATGACGCGCGCCGTCGCACGAACGTTGAGGGCGGCATGGAACGCGGACACCCGTCTGGCTCACGCTCCGGACATTAACGCGCGAATCCGCGATCTTGCTCTGCTTGAGAACCGCGTGCGCGACTTTCTTGTCGGCGGCGCGCGCCTGCCGACGGATCTCCGTGACGAGGGGCGCGCGCGAATGCAATGGGCGCTTGAGGTGTTGGGCCCGGTCTCCATCATGGGGGTACACTTCATCGAGCCGGTCTGGCGACCGATCGTCCATGATCTCTGCGCCATGGCGCCAGTCGTCTGGACCGCGCCGCCCGGCGCCGACACGGCCTGGTTTCGAGGTGAGGTCAGAACGGTGACTGCCGTGACGGCGACGCCCGTCCAGGTCACATGCGCTGATCCGCGCCACGAGGTGCTCGAGGCTTTTCGCTGGGCGCGCGCCTTGATCGCCTCGGGACAAGCCGAGCCCAGTGACATAGCGATCTGTGGCGTCAGCACCGACGAATGGGACGAGTACATTGTCGCGCTGGCGCAAGAGACCGAACTGCCGGTTAGCTTTCCGCACGGCCGGCCGTGTCTCGGCACCACGGATGGACAGCGTTGCGCGGCGCTCGCCGATGTCCTGCTTCACGGCTTGAGCCAAGCCCGTGTGCGGCGTCTGTTTGCTCTGTCAGCAGGTCAGCGAACGGCGCTTGACGCCTTGCCGCGCGACTGGCTGCGCGTGCCGCGCAGCGCGTCGCTGACCTCGGCCGCGGAATGGGGTCGGGCCCTCGACCAACTGACCTTTTCGGATACCGACCCGCGTCCGATTGTGATGCCGCTGTTGACCTTGCTGGAACGAGGAACGGCCGCTGCCGAAGAAGGAGCGGACGTGTTCCTGCGTGGCCGTGCGCGCCGCCTTTGGGAACGAGCGACACGAAGCGCGCCAGCGGCCGCTCTGGAGCTTTCGCTGCGGAAAATCCGTGTCGAGGATGAGCGAGATGCCAGTGACGCCGTGGTCTGGGCGCCAGCATGGCAGCTAGCCGCATCGCCACGCCCTTGGGTTCGTTTGCTTGGACTGACCGAGCGCGGATGGCCGCGCGCGTCCGGCGAAGACCCTCTGCTGCCGGACCATATCGGACCGCTGGGTCCGCTCGACGCCGATCCGCCCGCTGAAGCGGACCGGCGGGCATTCGCCATCATTGCCGCTTGCGCGACACAGGGCATTGTTCTTTCGCGCAGCCGTCGCAACGCGCAGGGCGGTCGGGCGGGCCCGAGCCCGCTCCTGGCTCCGGGCGGCAATGCGCTCGCGCTAGCGCGCACGCGGATCGCAGAGCACGCGGCGAGCGAATCGGACCGACTTACCGCTCGCCCGCAAGAGATAGCGGGGCACCTCGCGACAGGCTCCGCTCTGCAGTGCTGGCAGAGCTGGCACAGACCAGAGTTGACAGCCCATGACGGGCTGCTGGTCGCGGGGCACGCCGTGATCGCCGAAAGCCTCGCGGAGATCCAGTCGCCGACTTCGCTCGCGCGCTTGCTGCGCGATCCGCTGGGCTTTGTCTGGAAATACGCCCTCGG
This sequence comes from Bradyrhizobium sp. CCGUVB4N, assembly GCF_024199945.1. Taxonomy (GTDB): domain Bacteria; phylum Pseudomonadota; class Alphaproteobacteria; order Rhizobiales; family Xanthobacteraceae; genus Bradyrhizobium. The sequence continues at coordinate 1,089,991 of NZ_JANADP010000001.1, forward strand.
ATGGCGTGCACCGGACGACCGGGAGCGTCCACTGATGCTCCCGCCCGACGAGTTCGGCCGGCTGGTCCATGAGCTGCTGCGCCGCGCCGTCGACGCGCTGGAGCCGGTGCCCGGGTTCACCGTGGCCGGCACGGAGGAGATTGAGGGCGCGCTGGCGGCGGCGGTGCGACAAGTGATTGCAGCATGGCCGCTGGAACGGCCGGTGCCCCCCGAGGTGCTCTGGGTCAACACCGTACGCCAGGCATCGGCCTTGGCGCTGGCTGGCCTGACGAACGAGAAATTCACCGAGAGCGGCACGCGCAGCTGGACCGAGGTGCCGTTCGGTGAACATGCCGATCCGCCAAAGGCGGTGAACCCCGATTGGCCATGGGACCCTACGTTGCGGGTCGATGTGCCCGGTACTGCGGTCGCCATTCGCGGGAAGATCGATCGCCTCGACCTGCGCGCCGGCGGTGTCGCTGTCCGTGTGACCGATTACAAGACAGGCGAGCGGCCGGAGAATGCCGCCGACAGAGTCATTGCCGGCGGCGCCGAGCTGCAACGGGTGCTGTACGCCTTGGCATGCCGCCAGCTTCTGTCGGAGGTGCCCGCCATTCGAACCCGGCTCATCTATCTCAAGGACGAACCAGCGATCTTCTTGTTGCCGGATATCGATGACGCAATTGCGCAAACCGCAGCTTCGTCAACGCGGCCGCCGCCGCCTTGACGCGCGGCCATGCTGTCCCAGGGCCGGCGGCCGATGACCGTCTCAACGATCTTCGGCTCGCGCTTCCTGCATCTCCAGCCTACTTCCGCAGAAAGCAGGCTGCATTTGTCGCCGCCGCCGGCGATCTCGCCCGGTTCTGGGAGTTGCCATGAATGAGCTTGCCGACAGCGCCGACCGGCGGCGCGCGCTCACGGTCCTTGATCAAACCTTGCTGGTCGAAGCCGCAGCAGGCACCGGCAAGACCTCGCTGCTGGCCGGGCGCGTGACAATGCTGCTTGCGAGCGGCATCGCACCACGCAACATCGCCGCCATTACATTCACCGAGCTCGCGGCCGGAGAATTGCGCGTGCGCGTGGAGCGGTTCGTCAACGAGCTGCTGAAGGGAACCATCCCTGAAGACCTGGCGCTCGCCGTCGACAAAGCGCTGACTGCGCCGCAGAGAGCTGCACTCATCGCGGCGCGCGCGCGGCTGGACGAACTGACGGCAACCACGATCCATGGCTTCTGCCACAAGCTGCTTCGCAGCTACGCGATCGAGGCGGGCGTCGATCCTGGCGCTGAGGTTCTCGATGCGGTCCAGACCGAGTTTGCCTTTACGACCGTGTTCGAGCGTTGGCTGCGACGGCGTCTCGGCGAGAACGCCGATCCGACCGATCCGGTCGTTGTCATGGCGCGCCGAGACCCAAGGGAAGCGGTCGACACGCTAAAAAAGCTCGGCAAGTTCCGGCGCGACTTTCGGACTGCAAAGCCTCTGCCCCGCGATCTTGCCGAACATGCCGATCTGGAGTTTGTCGAGAGCGTGCGGGAGTTTCGCCGCTGGATCGACGGCACAAAGGCTCCCGACCGGGCGCTCGAAGACGTTGCCGATCTTGAGAGGCTCGCCGCCTTCTTCGCAGGCGCCTTCGATTCTCCTCCGTCGTTCGAGCGGCTCTGGGAGCTTGCCCATCCGCCTCGCGTCAATGCAATGGCCTGGCGCTCCAACGATCTGCGCCCTTATCGGCGCTTGGGGGCCTGGAAATACGTTGCCGGCAAGGAAGGAACGCGCCTCGCAGAGCAGGCCACATCCCACTATGACCAGTGCGCGGCGGAGTTTCGTGCCCTTCTTGGCAGTATCGCGACAGCGCTAGTCGCGACCTTTTCCAGCGCGCTTGATGAGCTCCTTGAAGACTTCGAGGCATACAAGCGCAACGCTGCCGTTCTCGACTTTGACGATCTGCTGCTCGCCACGCGCGCGCTTTTGCGCGGTCACGAGGCTGTCCGGCAAGCGGCGTCGAACCGCTACACGCGAATCCTCGTCGATGAATTCCAGGACACCGATCCGGTGCAGGCTGAGATCCTGTTTCTGATCGCCAGCGCCCCCGGCGCGGCTCCGGCCTGGCAGGCGCGGAAACTGATTCCGGGCAACCTGTTTATCGTCGGCGATCCCAAGCAAGCGATCTACAGATTCCGAGGCGCGGATGTAGCGACCTATATGGAGGCGCGCAAAGCTGTCGAGCGTCAGTTTCCCGACAAGATCCTGCGGATCACGACGAGCTTCCGGTCACGCGGCGAGATCCTAGACCACGTCAATCGCTGTTTCCGCGATCCGTTGGGCCGACAGGCCCCAGGTTACGTCCCCTTGGTGTCCTCGCTCGGTCCAGCAGAGCACGGTTTGCCTTGTGTTATGAAGGCCACGATCCGTATCAGCGAGAAGAGCCGCGCGGCGTTCATACGTGATGAGGAAGCGCGCGCCGTCGCCGACATCTGCGCCCAGCTCATCGGAAACGTCCGCGTGCGGCGATCCGGGGGAGAAAACTCCTTGATTGTGCCCGGCGACATCGCCTTGCTCGCGCCGGTCGGCACCGAGCTCTGGCGTTACGAACGGGCGCTCGAGGAGCGTGGCCTGCCGCTCGTCTCGCTGGCCGGTCGCAACCTCTTCCGGCGCCAGGAAACGCAGGATTTCGTCGCGCTGATCCGGGTGCTGGCGGACCCAGGTGATACGTTAGCACTCGGCGCCCTGTTGCGCGGACCGCTCGTCGGTCTCACCAATCACGAATTGCTCGATATCACGCGAGCGCTCGCGCCAGATGGGACAGAAGATCGCTCGCCGACGCCGAGGTTGACGCTGCAGACACAGCCAGAGCAGATCAACCATCCGCTGGCGCGGGAGACGCTGATCGTACTCCGAGATCTGCGGCGGCGTGTGCGTCGAACGACGCCATTTCTTCTGCTGAGCGAGGCGATCGATCGGCTGCGCGTGCGAGCCACGCTTGCCGCGCGGGGCAGCGATCAGGCCGCGCGGGCTCTGGCTAATCTCGACCTTCTGATGGAGCGCGCACGCCGCTACGGTGTGCGCGGTCTTAAGCAATTGGCGCAGGACATCGACGCTGACTGGGAGGGCGGACCCCTCGGACCCGAGCCCTACGACGAAGCGCGGCTGGATGCGGACCGCGAAGCGATCGAAATCATTACGGTCCACAGCGCCAAGGGCCTCGAATGGCCGATCGTCATTCCGATCAATATGGGATCTGAACTGAGACGGCGCGAGCCATTTATCCACCGCCGTCAAGACGACACGCTGCACTGGGTGCTGGGCGATGTCGTTCCGCCAGCAATCGCGGATGCCATCAGCATCGATGACCAGGACAGTGCAGAGGAGCACGAGCGGCTCCTGTACGTCGCCTGTACGCGGGCAATCGAGATGCTGATCCTGCCGACGTTGTCGGTGCCGCGCGCCAAAAGCTGGGCACACCTTCTCGATCTGGGGCAGGACGATATCCCGGAATGGGATGCTGCGCACTTCTCTCGGCGTCCTCTGGCAAGGGTCGTGGCAGAAGAAAACCATCAGAGCGAAGAGGCGTTTGCAGCTGAGCAAACCTCGATCACGGATGTGTCCCGGCCGATCCGGTGGGTTCGGCCAAGCGACGGCGACGCCGATCGCCTGGTTGAGGTTGCACGGGTCGACGAGGCCGCTGACCCTGACCCCTCGGGTCTTGTGACGGTCAAGGGCAGCGCAATCCGGGGCGCGGTGCTGCACAAGCTGATCGAAGAGGTGTTGACAGGAGAGATCGAGGAGGCGGCAGCTGTTCTGGAAGCCCGAGCCGGCGTCCTCCTCGCGCAGCTGGGCCCGCTAGAAGCGGGAACGGTGCCCGATCCGGTGGAGATGGCCGTGACCGCCTTACGAGCCCTGCGTCTGCCGGGCGTTGCAGAACACCGAGCCGCGCTCGTACCGGAGATCCCCCTCTATGGCGCCCGCGATGCTGGCAGAACCCTGACGGCCGGCCGCGCAGACGCCGTTGCCATCGCAGCCGGCCGAACCGTTCTTGCCTTTGACTGGAAGAGCGACGTGGCCCCGACTGCCGCCGACCGGCAGGCCTATGCCGGGCAGCTGCTGCAGTATCTGGAGGCAGTCGGTGCACCGCTCGGTGCTGTCGTCTATCTGACGCTCGGCGAACTGGACTGGATTGAACGATAAGACGTTCGGGCAGTTTCGAAGGCAGCTTTCAGTTAGACGTATGAGGCCAGTAGTGTTGCTGAAGATGACGCGAGGCAGAGGAATGAAACGGAGAAAATTGGCAACGTCACCGCCGGAATGGCAAGCCCCATCGTGCAACCAACTACGACGGCGCCATGACAGACCGCTGCAATACGCTGCTGAGGGAGATCGTTTCTGATCCGGCGCGTCGGAGAGACATTCTCGCCGATCCGCGAAATCTCCATCGCGAACTATTTGCATCCTTCGTGCCGCCAGGACACGATGAGTATGCCGGGACCTATCGAGGCACGCCGGACACGTCACTCGTCGACCGCAGGATCGTCACCGATAGCCTGATCCAGCCAGGTAGCTATGAATTCTGCATTCCGGCCGAGGTGCCCGCGCGAATGGACCAATTAATACAGCAGACCCGCGCTTGTCTCGCTGATGCTAAACTCGGCGACTATGGCAGACTTCTCGCTCTAGTATCCGCTTTTCTTGGAACGTGAGTCGTGATTCAAGGTCGGGATGATACCCGAAGCAAGAGAAGTCCACCTTTCGAGGAAAGATCGCAAGGTGCTTGAGGCGTGTTGCCGCTCGCCGGTGACATTGCAGCGCGATTTGAAGCGGGCGCGGATAGTTCTGTTGGCGGCGGATGGGCGCAGCACCCGGTCGATCGCCAAGGAAGTTGGGGTCCAGCCGCGGATTGTCAGCCTTTGGCGGCATCGCTATGCCGATCAAGGACTTGAAGGCCTGCAGGACAAGCCGCGGCCCGGCAAGCAGCCGATCTATACGAAGACGACCGACAAGCGGATTCTGAAGCTGCTGGATAAGCCGCCCCCGCAAGGGTTTGCGCGCTGGACCGGTCCTCTGCTGACCGAGGCGCTGGGCGATGTTGACGTCCAATATGTCTGGCGGTTCCTGCGCAACCACAAGATTGACCTCGCGGCTCGCAAATCCTGGTGTGAGAGCAACGACCCGAACTTTACGGCCAAAGCCGCCGATGTCGTTGGCCTTTACGTCGCCCCGCCAGCGAAGGCTATTGTGCTATGCGTGGACGAGAAGCCCTCGATCCAGGCCTTGGAGCGAGCACAGGGCTATCTGAAGTTGCCCAATGGCCGCGCCTTGACCGGCCAGAGCCACGATTACAAGCGGCATGGCACCACAACATTGTTTGCGGCGCTCGAGGTCGCCACCGGAAAGATCATCGCTACGCATTCAAAACGCCGTCGCCGTGTCGAGTTTCTCGATTTCATGAACAGCCTCACCGCGGCCTTTCCAGACCGAAAGCTCCACGTCATCCTCGACAACCTCAACACTCACAAGAAGAATGAGGATTGGCTGTAAGCGCGCTTTTTGACGCACGGTGCAGCATGATCTCCTCGTCTGCGCAGGGCGGGGATTTTGATTGGTGGAGTGTCCCTGTTGGCTTTAAGGCGATCAGCCAGGGTTGATGGTCTCTGCGTGCTTGGCAAAGTTGAATGGCAACAGGTCTTCGATGTCGGCGTCGGGCGGACGCTGCGGCAGTTCAGCGAGCACGTGACATAGCCAGGCGTAGGGCTCAACGTCACAGGCCCGGCATGTCAGCACCAGGCTGTAGATCACCGCGCTGGCCTTTGCGCCGGCGACGGTGTCGCTGAACAACCAGTTTTTTCTTCCGGTCACAAAGGGTCTGATGTCGCGTTCGAGAACATTGTTGTCGATCGGCGCAAGGCCATCATTGGCGTAGCGGGCCAGATAATCCCATTGGTTGCGGGCATAGGCGATGGCCTTGCCGGTCAGGCTTTCGGGCAGCACGTTCGGCGCCTGATCGTCGAGCCAATTTTTGAACGCAGTCAGGACCGGGACGCTGTGCTGCTGGCGCAGCCGCAAGGCGTATTCGGCGCGCGTTTTGCCGTCGGGCGGCGTCTGGCGCGCCAGCCGCTCGACCTCATAACGCCCCAGCGCTTCAATCACCGCCGACAGCAACTGCGCGTCGCCGCCTTCCAGCGAAAGCGTCACGCCGTTGGGCATCGATGCCGTCAGCCGCCCTGCACAGGATCGCTCCGTCGCGCAAACCGGAATAAAAGCTGGCGCAATCGGCGCCCGCGCCTCCGGCTGGTCATCCCCGTTCTGAAGTTGTCGCTTGGCCACCCACTTGCGCAGCAGGTTCGCGTTCACGCCGTGTTGCAACGCCAGCCCCGCCAGCGACACGCCAGGCTGCAGACAGGCCTCGACCAGTCGCTGTTTGCTGGCCGGATCATAGCGACGCCGGCCATTGCACAACACGCCGACCGTCTCAAGTCTCAAAGGTTCTTCTGGAGTGATCATCGATGGTGTCCACCTCGCTCATGGTGGACACCTCATCCCATCCCCGCGCTCAACTGCATAGGTGCGTAGAAAGGAGCGCTTAGTGCGGCTGCAAAGCCGATGAAAGATAGTTGATGAAAGTTCAATACGGAGAAGAAGTGGCGAATCACTCTGACCCCGAGTCATGCGACGAACGCCGCGAGGTGTGCGTCGAAGCGTTGACAGGGGAAACCGGCAGGCCAGCCATCGAGCCGCGAAATGTTCAATCCGGGATGCCGACGCTGTTAAGCGAAGCGGAAGGCAACACGGTGCATGGCGTCAATCGCAAGTCATGCCCCGATCTCGCGCGGTCGGAGACCCTGAGCATGCTGGGAAGTCTTTCATACGGAAGCAGCGAGATCTCATCAGTGTCCAGTGCATATGGGCTGGACGGGGCTGGGAAGGTCTTTGACCACAAGCCAGCCATCAACGCTGATGAGAAGTCGGATACACCCATATTACCGCGGAAGTTGCCGAACAAGGGAGTCGATCCCGCGGAGGCGATGGAGGGAAGGGGTGTAATCGGAAGGAACGCCGACGAAACCCCAGCGTGCCGGACGCAGAGCCGGACTAAACACGCTTCGATGGGAATCGGAGGCGTACGGGAAGCCGCCAAGCGGAATCCGAAGTTGCGTTTCACGGCGCTGATGCACCACATCACTCCGACGCTATTGGTGGAGAGCTTCCATGCGCTCCGCAAGCAAGCGGCAAGCGGTGTGGACGGCGTAACGTGGTACGAATATGAGAAGACACTCAACGGACGCGTGCACGAATTGCATCGGGAAATTCAGTCCGGTGCGTATCGGGCGCAACCGTCCCGACGGGTCTACATTCCGAAGAGTGACGGAAGACTCCGGCCACTCGGGATTGCGGCATTGGAAGAAAAGGTCGTGCAGATGGCCGTGTCCACGGTTCTGAACGCGATCTATGAACAAGACTTCCTCGGTTTCTCATATGGGTTCCGGCAAGGACGGGGACAGCATGATGCGCTGGACGCGTTGTGGGTTGGTATCGACAAGCTGAAGGTCAACTGGATACTGGACGCGGATATTCGCTCGTTTTACGATGAAATCGATCACGGGTGGATGCTTCGCTTCCTGGCACATCGAGTTGGTGATCGGCGGCTGTTGCGACTGATCCGTAAATGGCTGAAAGCGGGCACGATTGAGGACGGCCGCCGCGTAGCATCAACGCGAGGGACGCCTCAAGGCTCAGTAATCAGCCCCGTGCTATCGAACGTTTATCTGCATTACACATTGGATCTATGGGTCCAGCAATGGCGCAAACGAAACGCCAAAGGCGACGTGATCATCGTGCGTTATGCCGACGACAGCGTGATTGGATTCCAGTACGAAGGAGAGGCGCAACGCTTCCTGCAAGAACTGCGGGAGCGCCTCGCCCAGTTTGGCTTGCAACTGCACCCGGAAAAGACGCGGCTGCTACGCTTTGGGCGGTACGCTGCGCAACAATGCCGGGAGCGTGGCATTCGCAAGCCAGCGACCTTCGATTTTCTGGGATTCACACACTGTTGCGGCAGGAGACGCAACGATGGGGGCTTCAAGATCGTCCGTCTGACGATCAAGAAGCGCATGCGCACGACGCTGACGGCTATTCGGGAAACGTTGATGCGACGACGCCATGAATCGGTGGCAGTAGTCGGGCGATGGCTACGGAAAGTGTTACAGGGGTATTGGAACTACCATGCGGTGCCGGGTAACCTGAGACGGTTGGCCGGCTTCCTATGGGAGGTTGGTCGAGCTTGGCGACACGCACTGTTGCGGCGAAGTCAGCGAAACCGCATGCCTTGGGCTCGCTTCCAGAGGCTGCTTCACAAATACCTGCCACCATGCCGTCTTGCGCATCCGCACCCGGATGCGCGGTTCACCGTCACAACATCCGATAGGAGCCGTATGCGGTAGTGCCGCACGTACGGATCTGACCGGGGGGCGATGGGCAACCATCGTCCCTACCGGGACCGAAAGGCCAACGAACCGTGCAGCCAAATCTAGCGGTGAAGGGAAATTTGAAGTTCTCCATACGCATGAATCATATTATTTGGAGTTGGCGTGGCGGAATGAATTTGAATAGTAGAAACTTTGCGGACCAGTGCGTCGAGCATGCAATGACCTTCGAGCCTCGCTAAGGCTGCTCCCGCGCACAAATGCACGCCATGGCCGAACGATAGATGCGGTGTCCCTCCCCGGGAAATATCAAATTTATCGGGCTCGTTCCAGGCGCGGGGGTCCCGATTGGCTGCTGCAAAGAGCAAGAGCACGCGCGCTCCGGCATCGAGCCTGACGCCGTCGAATTCATATGGCTCGGTTGCGACCCGGCAGAATCCACGGACGGGCGTTCCCAATCGAAGTGCCTCATTGTAGGCGTCGGGTATTAATTCGGGTCTTGCCCGAAGCTTGCGCCATTCACTTTCGTTTTGCCCGAGAAGATGGATTACGTGTTGTAGTGAGGAAATCGTCGTATCGAGAGCGCCGCCAGATAGGCGACCATCAAAGTCGCCCCTTGCTGGTAGGTGAGGCGTCCTTGTCCGACTGCGGCGAAGATATGCGCACCGGCACTACCCGGCAACAGCCGGGACGGAAGATCAGGGCTGAACGCATAGGTGAATACCTCTTGCGTTGGCCCTTGCGCAGCACGCCAGCGCTCATTGGGTGGTCCAAACCCATCGAATAGCGCCGAGGCCCACGGCAAAAGTCGGCCGCGATCCTCTTGAGGAATGCCAATCATGTCGCATACGACGCTCAGGGGAAAGGCTTGTGTCAGTTGCTTAACGGCATCGAAAGGACCTACGCCGAGGAGGGTGTCCACTAAAGCATCCGCCTGATCTTGGATTTGCGTCTTGAATTGGGCGAGAGCTGGGGGGGAAAAACGCTCAAGCAGCACAGACTTGAGTTTTCCATGCAGGGGTTCATCGCTGCCAAGTACGCTTCCTTCGCTTTGAGCGTTAACGGCATCGTTCAAACCAACACCTTTCCCCGAGATAAAGATGTGAGGCAAACGAAGGATATTCCTGCACTCCGCGTAGCGGGTGACTGCTGCGGCGTTCAGCCGATCGAACCAAACTAACGCTCCCTGCTCCTGCAGTTGTCGATAAACTGGCCACGGATTAACCAGAACCGAATCCTCGAAGATATCGATTGAACTGCGCTGGATCATCACGGTCATTCGCCCTCCTCCCCGCTACGTCGGTGGAAGAACAAGCGAAAGCTATGTTACAGTCCTTCCCGCGCCCCATCTTAGGACCGAAGCATCTACTCGAGAAACCGATCGTGCAGATGGTTCGTATTGATACGACCGATATTAGACCTCGACAGGACTCATTCGGCTGCCAATAACGTGGGCGCAACATCTTCGCCCGGATGCGCTCGAGCAACTCGCCCTCCGCGTCGGGCGCGTTCTCCGCCATAGCGGCGACAAAGACGCCGTCCAGCTCAAGACATGCGGTCAGCCCGACGCTCGCAGCATAACCGCCACGTCGCGGTCCTTTCTGAAGCGCATAGAATTGCTTGGCTTCCTTGCCGAAGCGCCGAAGCGACTAGCTCGACGATCATGCGCTTAAGCTGGACGTCGTGGCGCGGCGTTCACCCGACCTTGGTCGAATAAAGATCGCTAAACCGCTCACGTAGCAGGCCCTTCTGCACCTTGCCCATAGCATTGCGCGGCAAAGTGTCGACGAAGATGACGCGCTTCGGCTGCTTGAACTTTGCCAGTCGCCCCGACAACGCGTCGAGAATGGCGCGTTCATCGACGGTAGCGCCTGGCGTTCGCACCACTGCAGCGGTGACGCCTTCGCCGAAATCGGCATGCGGAACGCCGACGACGGCGCTTTCGGATACGCCCGGGATCGCATCGATTTCAGTCTCGATCTCCTTTGGGTAGACGTTGAAGCCACCGGTGATGATGAGATCCTTGCCGCGGCCGACGATGTAGAGATAACCACGCGGATCGAGCTTGCCGAGATCGCCGGTTATGAAGAAGCCATCGGCGCGGAATTCGGTCGCAGTCTTCTCCGGCATGTTCCAATAGCCGGCGAACACGTTCGGTCCCTTCACCTCAATCATGCCGACTTCGTCGGTAGCCAGGCCGGAGCTGGTCTTGGGGTCGGTGATGCGGACTTCGACGGAGGGCAGGGGAAGCCCGACGGAGCCGGGGATGCGCGCTCCTTCGTATGGATTGGAAGCGATCATGCCGGTCTCGGTCATGCCGTAGCGTTCGAGTATCTCGTGACCGGTTCTCTCTTTCCAGTCGCGATGGGTTTCCGCCAGTAACGGCGCGGAGCCTGCGATGAACAGCCTCATGTGGGCGGTCGTGCGATCGCTTAAATTCGTGCTCTGCAGCAGGCGGACATAGAAGGTCGGTACGCCCATCAGCACGGTCGCGCGCGCCATCGCCGCGATAATCTGCTCCGCATCGAACTTTGCCATGAACAGGATGCGGGCCCGCGCGGCGAACGTCACGTTGCAGGCCACGAACAGGCCGTGGATGTGATAGATCGGCAGCGCATGGATCAGAAAATCGTCGCGCGAGTATCGCCATTGCTCGACCAGCGTCAGCGCGTTGGAGACCAGATTGCCGTGGGTCAGCATCGCTCCCTTGGAGCGGCCGGTGGTGCCTGACGTGTAAAGGATCGCAGCCAGATCGTCCTTTGCCCGCGGCACGGTATCGAAATCCGCCGGAAAGCTTGCGGCGGCATCGGCGAGTGAACCGTTGCCCTTGTCATCGAGCGTCTCGACCCGGCCGCCAGCCTTAGCGGCTATCGCGCGCAGCTCGCTCTCTTCCCGCGGGTCGCAAACGATCAATGTCGGCTGCGCGTCGCGGACAAAGTATTCGGTCTCCGCCGCGGTGTAGGCGGTGTTGAGCGGCAGATAGACTGCGCCTGAGCGCAGCGTAGCCAGATAAAGCGCGATTGCCTCGACGGATTTCTCGACCTTTGCAGCGACGCGGTGGTTCGGCCCAACGCCGATATTCGCCAGGAAGTTGGCGAACTTGCCGCTTGCGGCAGCGAGCTCGGCATAGCTAAGCCGGACGCCGTTCTCCTTCTCGATGCAGATCGACTGATCGGAAGTTACGGAAGCAAGCAGGCGGTCATACAGATTCCATGTCATGACGAGATCTTCAGTTGAGAGTCAGCTTGGGGGCTCGGAACCAGGTCGTGGGACGACAGTTTTGCGCGCAGCGACTTTTTCACCTTGTCGGCGGCAACCACGGTGCCGTGTTCGGCAAACGCTTCATGGTTCGCCTCGATACGGTCGAGCGCGTAGAGGTAATTGACCATCAATCCGTAGGATTGCTTGATGCCCTTGCCTGAGGGATCGCCCAGGAAATTCAGGCGCTCCAGCCGAGCGCCGTTGCCGAGATGGAAGCGCGCGACCGGATCGACCGGCCTGCCGGATGGAAGCTTTGCCTTGAGGAAGTAATAGGCGGCGAGCGACGTTACCGCCTCCTTCGCCTGCTCAATATCGCCGCCGTCCTCGAGTGCGGCCAGCGCGCGCCGCGTGTCCACGTCGAGCGCGGTCGAGGCTTCGGCCTTCAGCTCGCGCTTGACCCAGCCGGCGAAGCCGGGGACCGGCGATAGCGTGACGAAGGTCCTCAGGTTCGGCAGCTCGCGGGCGAGATCCTGCACCACCTGCTTGATCAGGAAATTGCCGAACGAGACACCGGCAAGACCCTTCTGGGTGTTCGAGATCGAATAGAACACAGCCGTGGTCGCTTCGCGGGCGTCGATCGCCTGTCGCGTTTTGTCCAGCAGCGGACCGATCGCGCCGGGAATCTCCTTGGTCAGCGCAACCTCGACGAAGATCAGCGGCTCGTCGGCCAACTGGGGATGAAAGAACGCATAGCAGCGGCGATCCGGCGGCTCGAGCCGGTTGCGCAAATCGTCCCAGTCCTGGATAGCGTGGACCGCTTCATATTTGATGATCTTTTCGAGGACGCTGGCGGAGGTGTTCCAGTCGATCGGTCGCAGGACGAGAAAACCCCGATTAAACCAGGAGGAGAACAGATGGACAAAGTCGTCGTCTACCGCCTGTAGCTCGGGATGCTTTGACAGCAGCGAGAGCAGCACCTGGCGCATGCGCACCAGTAGCGCGGTGCCTCCGGGCGCAAGGTTGAGGCGCCGGATCAGCTCCTGCCGGCGTGGCTCCGCGGCGGCGTGGAGAGCTTCGAGTTTGCTGCGATCGCCGCCTTCCATGGCCCGATAGGCGGCAACCGCAAGTTCGATCGCGCGGCGATCCGGGCCGAACCGGTCGGCGAGCGATGCGAGAAACTGCAACCGCTGCTCATCGTCTGCCTGCTCGAACACGACGAACAGCGATTGGGCCAGCGCGACGCCCGAAGCCTCGCCGCGGCGCGACAGCAGGGCTTCGCCCAGGATTTCGAGGTTACGATCCTCCGTTTGGTCGCTTGGCGGCTTCATGCCGAGAACCGCGCGCCCGCGTTCCGTCAGCGTGTCGATCAGGCCCCGGAGGAATTCGGGCGTTGTAATGCGTCCAGATCGGGTGTCGTTCAGCACGGTCTCGTCTCCGCGATCATCGGGAAAGTCTATGCCAATCGCGACGGCCTGCGTGCGCGTAAGGATCGAGTATCAAGACGTGTTATGATTATGAGCCCAGCTTGCCGCAGCGTCCCTCAAGTCTTGTTCAGAACTCTCGCCGTCACGTCCTCAGGCGGAACGCCCACGAGCCGCTCATAAAGCACTGGATCAGTCGCGCCCTCAGTATTGATCAGGAAGACACTCGCATCCGAGCCGAGTCCGATTTCCGCACGTAGCGCCGGGTCACCCGCTACCTTTGCCAATCCAGCGAGACCGACGCCGCCACTTTCGCCGGCGACGATCGCCGGATCACCGTCAACAGGATAGGCGAGATCTTTCATCATCGCGATCGCCTCGTCGTCTTCAATGGTCATGAAGGCATCGGCAACCCGGGACAGAATGCGCCAGGCAACAAGTGATGGCTCATAGCATTCCAGCATTGCCATGACCGTCGGCTTGTCATGCGGAACCTTCACGACATGGCCGGCCTTAGCACTCTCGAGGAGGCAGGCGGCTCGCGCCGGGTCCACCACAGTGAGGAACGGTCTGTCATCGCCGAAGACGAGTGCAAAGTGTGCGGCAACCGCTGCGGCAATTCCGCCGACGCCAGCCTGAATAAACACATGGGTTGGGGGTTTTGGTAGTGCGGCAAGCGCCTCACGCAGTAGCGCGGTATAGCCCTGCATGACAAGGTGCGGGATGCGTTCGTAACCAGGCCACGATGTGTCGGAGACCACGATCCAGCCCCGCTCGCTGGCGACACTCGAAGCCGTCGCAACCGAATCATCGTAGTTGCCCTCAACATGCTCGATGCGAGCACCATAGCGGGCGATCGCTCGGCATCGCTCCTCACTAACGCCCGCATGGACAAAGATGACGCAGTTTGCGCCAACCAGTTGGGCGCCTTGCGCGACCGACCGGCCGTGGTTGCCGTCGGTAGCACAGGTCACCGTTAGTCCCGCGGCGACTGCGGCCACCTCAGGTGAGCGCCACTCGGAAACGTCGACCGGACGGCCGAGTTGTTTCGACGCCAACTCGAGTACAAGCTGGATGACGGCATAAGCTCCTCCGAGCGCCTTGAAGCTGCCGAGACCAAGGCGGTGTCCCTCGTCCTTGAGGTATATGGATTGGACACCCAGGCGACGCGCAAGCGCCGGAAGTGAAACCAGTGGGGTCGGGGTCGCCCCCTCTCGATGTTGGAGAAAGCGTTCCACCGCTTGAGCCGCTTCAATGCCGAGAGCGTCGGCGTCGGAAGGATCGAGTGCAGAACGATAGTCACTGAGAGTATTGCGGAGCAACATGGCGTCATCTTCCGTTGAGCAAGTTCATCATAGATACCGTCCTTAATTTGATCACGGCGCTACAATTTCACCCGGATATCGCAGATTTCCCTCTCGCTCACCCTCTCAAATGAGCGTTTCGCGTCGGCGACGTTACGAGGCGTGCGTCGGGTCAAGCGTTGAGCCGTCTTACTCATTGGCTCAGCTTCCTCGCGACGTCGAGAAGGACGTTGGCGCCCGCGATCAGCTCATGATCGGCCGTGAACTCTGCGGGGTTATGACTAATCCCGCCCTTCGATGGCACGAATATCATTGCCGCCGGCGCAACGCGCGCGATCATTTGCGCGTCGTGACCTGCGCCTGACGTCATTCGCCGGCAGAGTAACTGCCGCTGGCCAGCGGACTCCTCAACGGCGCTCACAATTTCAGGCGCGAATATCACCGGCTCAAAGCGAGCCAAGCGCTCGGTCTTTACCTCGTAGCCTTCGGTGACAAGTCCGTCCAGGAACCTCCGAAGCGCCGCCTCCTGAGATCTCAGCCGATCCTCGTTCGGATTCCTCAAGTCGACAGTGAAGACAGCGGCTGACGGAATCACGTTGATCGCATTCGGTTCGAACCGGATGGTGCCGACCGTCGCCACAGCATTCTGCGTTCTTCGCGCTAGGTCATCAAGGAAAGCGATAACTCGTCCCGCTGCAACACCGGCATCGCGACGCATAACCATGGGCGTGGTTCCTGCGTGGTTCGCCGTGCCGGCTATTGACACCTTTTGCCACGAAATGCCCTGGAGGTTTTCGACAGCACCGATAGGCAGGCCTTCGGCTTCCAAGACAGGGCCTTGTTCTATGTGAAGTTCGACGTAAGCATGGGGGCGCAGGAATCCCGGTTCTCGGGATCCGGCGTAGCCGATACGAGCAAGCTCCGCACCTAGGGTGGTTCCGTCGGTCCCGATGGCAGCCAGAGCATCGTCGGTAGCGAGTCCTCCGGCCGCGACGAGGCTGCCCATCATGTCAGGAGCGAAGCGTACGCCCTCTTCATTGGTGTAGGCGACTACGGCGAGAGGCCGGGCCGGTCGAAGGCTCGCTTGCTGCATTGCTTCGATCACTGCCAAACCCGCCAGCACACCAAAGCAGCCATCGTAGATGCCGGCATCGATGACTGTATCGATATGGGATCCGATGACGACCGGTTCACCTGAAGCATCTTCCGGCTCCCAGATGCCATGGATGTTACCGATGCGATCGACTTCGATGCGCAAGCCCGCTTGCTTCAGCCATTCACAAAGAAGGTCTCGCCCCTCGCGATCGGCATCAGTGCCGGCAACACGGCAGAGGCGACCGGCTTCGTCTCGGCCGATCGCGCCCAGTTCTTTGATACGCTCGATCAAGCGAGCTGCGTCAATCGCAATAGTCATTGCCACCCTTCCATGGAGGCCGCCTTGAGGCTGGTTTATCAGCTGCTGCGACCCGTTTTGATCGTCAGATCGGATCGTTCGTCATGCCACTGGTAGTCGACGCCGCGTGATTGCGACATGGAGCTTGGTGCCGGTAAGAAGCCCCTCGTCGTTGAAGTCGTAGCTTGGGTTGTGCAAGGGAGCAGAGCTCGTGCCATTGCCTACGAACAGAAAGCAGCCCGGCACGTGCGCCAGAAACCGTGCGAAGTCTTCCGATCCAGTCATAGGTTCAAGTGCCGTCGCGACATTCTCTGGCGGAGCGACGGTATGTGCGGCGGCAAACGCTTCCTCGACTAGGGCAGGGTCGTTCAGGAGCGGCACAAACTCGCGCGTGTATGTAACCTCGACGGAAAGATTGTAGGTGCGGGCGGTTCCTTCAGCAATCGCACGCATCTGGGCCTCGATCTCCGCGCTGACTTCGGGGCGGAAGCTGCGTGCATCGCCCAGGATTCGTGCCAATCCTGATAGCACGTTCCGGGTACCGTCGGTAATGAGCTCGGTCACCGAGACAACACCGATGTCGGTCGGGCTCAGCCGCCGAGACACGATCGACTGAATATTCATGACGGTCGCGCAGGCGGCCACAAGGGTCTCCTTGCCATGATGAGGACGGGCGGCGTGGCCGCCGATGCCCTTCAGTACAATTTCGAAGTTGTCCTCTGCCGACATGATGGGCCCAACACGGGTTTGCACGTGCCCGACCGCAAGACCTGGCATGTTATGGAGGCCATAAATTTCCTCAAACGGAAACCGTTCCATCAAACCGTTGTCGAGCATCGCGAGCGCCCCTCGGCCCCATTCCTCGGCGGGTTGGAAGACAAAACGCACGGTGCCATCGAACCCACCTTCTTCGGACAGTAGCTTGGCGGCCCCAAGAAGCATCGCGGTATGACCATCATGCCCGCACGCATGCATAACACCGGGATTGAGCGACCGATGGCCAATCTCTCCTTGCTCAGAGATGCGTAGTGCGTCCATGTCGGCGCGCAGCGCGATGCAGCGATTGCTCGTTCCGCGCCTCAGCGTGCCAACCACGCCCGTGCCGCCGACCCCCTCAGTAACGTCGTCCAAACCAAATTCGCGGAGCTTTGCCGCCACGAAGGCTGCAGTGCGGCGCTCCTCGAACCCGAATTCTGGATGCCGATGGAGATCGCGTCTCCACTCCGTCATTTCACGGTCCAGCGTCGCAAAGTCGGTCATTAGCGTGTCTCCTTGGCGTATCTCGTTGCGATCAACGCATCGGCGGGGCGTACTGCGCGCCGCCATCTTTCACGAGGCGGTTGATGCCACGGGGAATACCCAGCGGTACAATATTGCGATCCCAGATCTCGGCGAAGTTGCCGACCGCCTTAACTGCGTTCACAGCCCATTGGGTGTCCAAGCCCAAAGCTGCACCGAGATTGTTCGTCTCGCCCATGAAACGCTGAATTTGGGGATTAGCGCTCTTACGGAACGTTTCTATATTTGATTGGCTGATGCCGAACTCCTCGGCGGTGAGCAGCGCGACATGCGTCCAGCGGACGATGTCGAAAAAGCGTTGGTCACCTTTGCGGACGAAGATTCCGAGAGGCTCTTTCGAGATGATTTCGGGGAGCACGACATAGTTGTCGCCCGCGGGACCCAGCGTCGCCTTGAACGAACCCAGTTGCGCACTGTCATTCGTGTAGGCGTCGCATCGGTCGCTCATCAGCGCGTCGCGGATCTGTTCTAGCTTCTCAATGACAACAGGTTTTAGTTCAAGCTTATTGGCTCGAAAATAGTCGACGAGATTCACCTCGCCGGTCGAGCCAGGCTCCACACAGACGGATGCGCCGTTGAGATCCAGCGCACTTTTTGCACCAATGCTTTTCTTTACGAGAAAACCTTGGCCATCATAGAAGTAAACTGCAGCGACCTCCAGACCAAGACTGGCCTCACGGGTGAGAGTCCAGGTCGTATATCGCGCAACGAGGTCGACTTCGCCAGACTGCAGTGCGGGAAAGCGCGTAAGACTAGTCAAAGAAGTGAGGCGCGCCTTCGCGGGATCGCCGAAGATTGCGGCTGCGACGGAACGGCAGAGGTCAACATCGAGCCCCTGCATGACGCCCTTGCTGTCGGGGAAACTAAAGCCGGGTTTGTCCCCCGAGATGCCACAGATCAGATATCCGCGCGCTTTGATGGCACCGAGCGTGTCTACCGTACCGGCTGCTGCGGGTGAGTTCTGTGCCTGAGCTTGAGTGACCAACGGCGCGATCGCTAACGCTGCTGCGCAGATCGTCGTACGCAAGGCTCGGCGCAACACGTCATGGCGCTTCGCGGGCGTCGAACAGCGCAAATCCAAATGTCTCATGTTGTAGTCCTCCTCCAAAGGCAGTGTGGTTGTTCGCGTTGATCTTTTCGCGGCCTCTTCGTCTCAAGACGGGATCTGCGCTGGCTAGGCGGCGAGACGTCTTTCGTTCGGACGAGTCGCGTCAATCGCAAGTGACATTGCCATCCATCCATAGAGTCGCTTCCGGGACTCGCCTCGGCGAGCCGCGGCCTCCTGTTGTGTCAATCAATCCATCGGCTCGGTATTTC
Organism: Bradyrhizobium sp. CCGUVB4N; assembly: GCF_024199945.1. Lineage (GTDB taxonomy): Bacteria > Pseudomonadota > Alphaproteobacteria > Rhizobiales > Xanthobacteraceae > Bradyrhizobium. The sequence goes on from NZ_JANADP010000001.1 coordinate 1,108,315, forward strand.
CCGAGTTGGCACATCGGAAGATCAGTGCTGTCTAAGAACTTGACCTAAGAACAGCTTGAGCCGATCGGTCTTTGGTTGGCCAAACACCGCCTGCGGACTTCCAGATTCGACGATCTGGCCGTGGTCCATGAACACGACGCGATCGGCGACTTCGCGGGCAAATCCCATCTCATGCGTGACGCAAATCATCGTCATGCCATCCTTCGCGAGCGAAACCATCGTATCGAGCACCTCTTTGACCATCTCCGGATCGAGGGCCGACGTTGGTTCGTCGAACAGCATGATCTTCGGCTTCATGCAAAGGGCGCGGGCGATAGCAACGCGCTGTTGCTGTCCGCCCGAGAGTTGGCCGGGGAACTTGTTGGCCTGATCCGGAATACGGACACGCTCCAGGTACGCCCTCGCCTGAGCTTCGGCGTCTGCGCGAGCGACGCCGCGCACGAGCATTGGTGCGAGCGCACAGTTTTCGAGCACCGTCAGATGCGGGAACAAATTGAAACTTTGGAATACCATTCCGACTTCCCGGCGAATGGCATCCAGATGGGCGATGTTGTGGTCGACCTGTATACCGTCCACGAAGATCTTGCCCTGCTGATGTTCCTCAAGATTGTTGATGCAGCGAATAAGCGTGGACTTGCCCGAGCCTGAAGGCCCGCAGACCACGACCCGTTCTCCGGCTGCAACGTCCAGGTCGACGTCGCGAAGTACGTGCATGTTGCCGTACCATTTGTTGACCTTTTGTATTGAAACCGCGATCGCCTTTGTTGGCGAATTAGTCTCGGCGATCGCTGGCTCGACCACTTTAAGTTCCTCTTGATTCATCTGCTGTCTCTCGCGGAAGGAGCGGCTCAAGTTGTCGCCCGACTGGTCAATGGTTAGCGGTGTCTATGCATGTTGAGGCCGAATTCCAGCCATTGGCTGTATCTCGACATCGCGAAGCAGAAGACGAAGTAGATCAGGCCGGCGACGATGTAGGTCTCCACTCCGAATCCCTGCCAGGCTGGCTCGGCGACGGCGACCTGTGCCGAATGCAGGAGGTCGTATAGACCGATGATCAGGACCAGAGAGGTGTCCTTGAGGAAGCCGATGAAGTTGTTGACAAGCGGTGGAATGACCGTTCGCAGGGCCTGAGGAAGTACAATCCGTCTCGAAGTCTGCCAATAGGAAAGCCCCAAGACGTAGGCGGCCTCATACTGCCCCTTTGGAAGCGCTTGCAGGCCGCCACGCACGACCTCCGCGAGATACGCAGCGAAGAACAGGATGATAGCGATCTGGGCCCGAAGAAGTTTGTCAAGATTGACACCTTCGGGCATTAGCAGCGGAAACATGACACTCGCCATGAAAAGGAGGGTGATCAGAGGGACGCCGCGAATAACTTCGACATAGGCCACGCAGAGCCATTTGATGAATGGAAGGTCCGAGCGTCGGCCAAGGGCTACGAAGACTGACAACGGAAACGCGAGCGCGACCCCGATAGTCGCAATGATAAGCGTAAGTGGCAGGCCGCCCCAGCTTGCCTGGGAAACGAATGTGAGTCCGAATACGCCGCCCCACATGAGCAGTCCGATCAGGAGGAGCGTAAGCACCCACAGTGCTGCCAATTCGATGCGCCAGAACCGCTTCATCGCAGACACGACGAACAATCCAACGAAAAGGGCGATGACGATCGCCGGCCGCCAATGCTGCTCGAAGGGGTATGTACCGAACAGGATGAAGCGGTACTTCTCCCTGATGACTGCCCAGCAAGCTCCGCTTCCCAGCGCTCTACAGCTATCGGTAATGGGGCCCTGTGGACCGGCTGGAACACTCCACACGGCGTCAAAAAAAGCCCACTGGAGCAGCGAGATTCCGAACTTCGCCATGGCCACCAGCAAGACAAGTGTCGTGAGCGAGGAAAGCCACGAGTAGAAGAGGTTCTGCCGCGCCCAAGCGAAGAAGCCGCCACCGATCAATTCCGGGCGTTCGCGCGCTTCAATGAGCGTCGGATTGACGATGTGTTCAACCAAAGCGACCATGGTCAGCGCTCCACCAACGCCACGCGGGCGTTGTAGATGTTCATCAGAAGACTGATAGAAAGACTGATCGTTAAATAGACGCCCATGATGACGCCCACGAGCTCGATGGACTGACCCGTTTGATTCATCGAGGTGGTCGCGACGGACACAATGTCCTGGTAGCCGATCGCGACGGCGAGCGAGGAGCCTTTGGTCACATTCAGATACTGGCTCGTCAAAGGAGGAACAATGACGCGCAGGGCCTGCGGAAATACGATCCAAGTCAGAATGTTTTTCGGATGGAGCCCGAGGGCGCGAGCCGCTTCGTGCTGCCCTCGGCCCACCGATTCGAGCCCCGATCGGACGATTTCGGCGATGAACGCAGCATTGTAGATGACTAGACCTACGAGAAGCGCGAAGAATTCCGGAGAAACGGTGACGCCGCCGCGAATGTTGAAACCCTTTGGCTGAGGCATATCAAGGTTAGTCGATGCGCCGAGCGAGAACCCGACGACGAGCGGGATGATGACCAAAAGGGTGATGGCTACCGGCCAGAACGATTTTGCGCGTCCTTCCTCCAGTTGCTTGCGCGACGCTCGCTTCGCGTACAGCGTCGTCGCCAGTAGGCCGAGCACAAAGGCGAGCAGCGTCCAACCATGCGCGGTTTGCCAATCGAGAACGGGGAAGCTCAATCCACGATTCGATAGAAAAACGCCGGCGACGGGATTTAGAGCTTGCCGCACGGGCGGAAGGTTCTGAAGGATGGTGTACCAAAGAAAGAGCTGGAGCAGGAGCGGGACGTCGCGGAACAGATCGACGTAAATGGAAGAAAGCTTGGTGAGCAGCCAGTTCTTCGAAGTGCGCGCGACGCCGATTGCGGTGCCGAGAATGGTCGCAAGAATGATGCTCCAGAACGCAACCGATAGCGTATTCAGAGTCCCTACGAGAAGCGCGCGGAAATAGCTGTCTGCCGGCGTGTAAGCGATCAAGTGTTCGGCAATAGGCAAACCCGCTTCGCGAGTAAGGAAGCCGAAACCCGATGCGATGTTGCGCGCTGCAAGATTGTGGTGGAGATTGCCGGCGAGCCAGAAGACGCTTCCAAACAGGGCAAGCGCTGCGAGCGCTTGCCAAACGAATCTACGAACGGCGACGTTCGAAACAAGCGAGCCCAGCATTGTTGCTCGACGAGTGTGCGTTTGTATGTCGTTGTTGAGTGCCGTCATGTCGCTCTGCTACGAACTGCAAGAAGTGAGTCAAATTGAGAGTACGTCTCCCTAGGAGAAGACGAGAGGATTGCCGGAAGGCCTTCCTCACGCCGCCGCTCGCGAGCGGTATCACCGCATCGGGGGAGCGTATTGAAGGCCACCATCCTTCGCGAGGCGGTTTACGCCGCGCTGAATGCCCAGGCTTGCGATGGTGCGGTCCCAGAGCTCAGCGGTATTGCCGACGGCCTTGACCACATTGACGGCCCATTGCGCATCCAGCCCAAGAGCTGCACCTAGATCGCCGGTCTCGCCCACGAAACGCTGATTCTGTGGGTCTCGTGTCTTCCGGAAGGTGTCGATATTGGTTTTGGTGATGCCGCTTTCCTCGGCGGTCAGCATGGCAATGTAAGTCCAGCGAACGATGTCAAAGAACCGTTGGTCGCCCTTGCGGACGAAGGTTCCGAGCGGTTCCTTTGATATGATGTCGGGAAGAAGAATGTATTCGTCGCCGGCTGGACCCATCGCAAATTTCAAGGAGCCGAGGAGCGTGGAATCGTTCGTATAGGCGTCACATCGGTTGTTTGCCAACGCATCGCGGACCTGTTCGATCTTTTCGATGACGATTGGCTTCAGTGAGAGATTGTGGGCGCGGAAGAAGTCGACCATGTTGGCCTCGCTTGTCGAGCCCTGCGTCACGCAGACGGTGGCGCCATCGAGCTCCAGCGCGCTCTTTACGCCCAGGCTTTTCTTCACCATGAACCCCTGGCCGTCATAGAAATAGACCGAGGCGACGTCTAGACCGAGGCTGGCTTCGCGAGTGAGAGTCCACGTGGTGAAGCGGGCCAGCATGTCGACTTCGCCGGATTGGAGTGCAGGGAAGCGCGTCAAGCTGGTGAGGGAGGTGAAGCGAATCTTCTCCGGGTCGCCGAAGATCGCGGCTGCGACCGAGCGGCATATGTCCGCATCCAGGCCTTGCATCACGCCTTTGCTGTCCGGGAAGCTGAATCCCGGCCGATCGCCTGCCACTCCGCAGATGAAGTACCCCCGTGCCTTGATGGCTCCGAGCGTGTCGACCTTGTCTGAAGGAGGAGCACTCTGACCGGTCTGGGCTTGGGCGCTTCGCGGGACGATGGTCATCGCCGCTACCAGCGCCGCAGCACCAAACGCGATCGCCAGTGTTGAATGCGGCCTACCTGCGCGCGTGCGAGCGGATCCTAAAGTCACCATAGTCGTTCCTTCCCTGTTAAATGCGATGTGTTTGTTTTTCTTGGGCGTGCCTTACGGCATCACCGTTCGTCGAGCGAGGAGTGGTCGGAGTCAGGCAGTCGTCGATGCGACTGGTTGCCTATCCCGGATCGCTGCCTCTCCGAGATCCCAGAACAAGCCCGTCATGATCTGCATTCCTTCTTCCACCACGGAGACGAGCATGTGCTCGTTCGGTGCATGCTGGGAGCAGGACGGATAGGAGTGCGGAATCCAGAGGGTCGCCATGCCGATGATCTCGGCAAAGACTTCGTTCGGCAGCGACCCGCCAAAGTTTGGCAACAAAGATGCTTCGCGACCGAGCGTCGTCTCCATCGACGAGAGAGCGAACTGAACCCAACCGTTGTCGAGGTTGGTCCGGGTCGCAAGGTAAAAGTCTTCCTTGATTTCCTCGATCGTCACGTCGGAGAAACCTCGCGCGTCCAAATGGGCGCGCAGGGCGGGAAGAACTTTCGCCGGATCGACGCCAACGACATAGCGCAGCTGGCAGATCGCGTTAGCGGTACCCGGCACGGCATTGACCGGCGCGTCAGGCCGGCCACAAATGAAGGCCAGGACCTCGAAATTGCACCAGCCGTAGACCTGTTCCGCGCCCGCCAATCCCGGCTCACCCCAGTTGTCGTCGATCTCCGGGTCCTCGGGGCCTGTTTCGAGGGCAATCTTTTTCAGGGCTGCGCGGACCTCGGGCGGCATGCGATCCGGAGTCCATTCCGGAATCGCGATGCGGCCGGTTGGATCGGTAATAGTGGCAATCGCATGGGCAAGCCTGATGCCGGGATTGACGAGCAGGCCACCCCAGTTCCCGGAGTGGTATGCTCCTTCGCGGATCTCGCAGGTGAGACGGAAGCCGACGCTGCCGCGACCGCCGAGAAACAAAGTTGGAGCACCTGCTGCCAAACGGGGGCCATCGGAAGCGATGAGACAGTCCGACCTAAGCAGATCGCGATGCTCTTTTGCGAGTTCGGCCAGCCCGAGCGAGCCGGTCTCCTCGCCCATCTCGATGAGCACCTTGGTGTTGAATCCCAGATGGCCGCGTTTTTCCAAGACGATGCGCAAGGCAGCTAGGTTGATTGAGTGCTGCCCCTTGTTGTCCGCAGTGCCCCGGCCATAGATGCGACCTTCGGCTTCATCCAGTATCCAGGGGTCGCGACCGTCCTTCCAATCGCCAGCCATGCCCCACAGGACGTCGCCATGGCCGTAGATCAGAATGGTAGGACGACCCGGATCTTCGATTCGCTCGGCATACATAGCCGGTAGACGCCGCTCGACCGGGTTCTCGATGACTTGGCATGAAAAACCCATCCGTTCCAGGAGCGGACGCATTTCCTTGTTCAAGTAATGAAGGTTGTCGTCGCGGCTATCCTGGCGCGGGCTTTCGCTGCGGATTGCAATGCGAGGGGCCATCTCGGCCGTGAAGCCGCCGTCAACGACGTAGCTTCGCGCGGCGGCGATCGCATCTTCCCTCGTAGTCGGGTGGGCAACGCTAGACATCAGAACTCCCACGCTGCCGCTCCCTGTGCCGCGGTTCTTATGCTTTAAGAATGTGCGTATTCGGATATGATCAGTATTGCGGCGTGGCCGAGTTGTGCGCTCGGATTCAAGCTTCCGAATGCAATCTTCCCTCGTTTTCTCGGCATTGGCCGAACGAATTGTGGTGGTTCACTCGAAATCGCTCGGAGCGATATTTCGGGGGAGCGCCGAAAGCTCGGGTCGGGGTTGTCGACGAAAGGAGGAGGGGCGAGGGGAGCCCGAGACGCAGGGGATTCTCGTCGAAAAGATATTGCGCGCGAACTCAAAAAGGCTTTTAGCTTGAGAGGCTTACTTGCCGATGGAGGGGTTAATGCCGGAGAGGCTCGGGGTGCAGGACCTCGATCAACATGATCTAGCAATCCTCGAAATTCTTCAGCGCGACAACACAACTCCGCAACGCACTATTGGAGACATGGTCAATCTCTCCGCTGCGGCTGTTCAACGCCGGATCAGCAGGCTTCAGAAGGGCGGCGTCATCCAAAGCAACGTCGCCATCCTTGATCCAGAAACTGTGGGACTACCGATCACGCTTCTCGTGGAAGTCCACATAGAAAACGAGCGTCTTGATCTGCTCGAGGCTGCCAAGAAGGCATTCAAAGCAACTCCCGAAGTCCAGCAGTGCTACTACATTACTGGCGACAACGACTTCTTGTTGGTGATCACCATTGCTTCGATGAGAGACTACGAAGAGCTTACGAAGCGGTTGTTTTTCGAGAATCACAACGTCAAGCATTTCAGGACGATGGTGGTCATGGATCGCGTGAAAGCGTCGATGGGCCTAAAGTTACCCACCGAGAAGACGACCAAGTAGGGGTCTGCTGATCAATCGTCTAGCGCCATCGCGAGGACGCGCGCGACGTGAACGGCTTCCCGGGCGGCTCCGTCCCAGATCTGATGGCGACAACTTGTGCCGTCCGCGACGACGAGATCCTCGGGGGCTGCCTGGCGGACGGCGGGGAAAAGGGACAACTCGCCCATCGCCATCGAGATATCGATCGTGGCTGCTGCGTAACCGAATGCTCCGGACATGCCGCAACAACTGGACTCGATGGGCTTGACGTCGAGTCCCGGGACAGCCCGTAACGTTTTTTCCACCGCGCCCATCGCGTCGAACGCCTTTTGATGACAATGACCATGCAAATGCACGGTCCGCCTCTGTTGGTCCCGGAAAGACAAGGTGGTAGCACCTGTCGCCAGGTCATCGGCCAGCAATTCTTCGATCAGCCTAGCCGCCTTGGCCAAGGGCGCAACTTCGTCCTTCGGCAGAAGGGCGGCGAATTCGTCCCGGAACGTCATCAGACATGAGGGTTCGAGCCCGACGATCTTCGCTCCCCTGGATACGAATGGCGCAAGGGCTTCCGCAGTCCGCCTCGCTTCCAGGCGGGCCTCTTCTACAAGGCCTGCCGAAAGGAAGGTTCGTCCGCAGCACAATGGCCGGCCGCCGTCCTTTGCGGTGACGTGATGCATCCGGTATCCGCCGGCCTGTAGCACTGTTTCAGCCGCTTCCAAGTTTTCGCGTTCGAAGTACCGGTTGAAGGTGTCGCCGAAAAGTACCACGTCGCGTCCGTCGCCCACGACGTCCGATGGTGAAGCTTGACGACGCTTGTCGCGCCAGGGGGCGCGCCACACAGGCAACGTACGTCGCGCCGAAAACCCCAGCCAGCGTTCAGTTAGCCACGCCAGGCCAGGTATGCGGTCGCGCAAATTCATGAACGGGGCGAGCCTCGCAGCAAGTGGAGCATAGCGCGGCAAGTATGCGATCAGTCGCTCCTTAAGCGGCAGGCCGTGCCGACCATGGTAGTGGTGCAGGAATTCGATTTTCATCCGCGCCATGTCGACGCCCGTGGGGCAGTCACGCTTGCAACCCTTGCAGGAGACGCAAAGGTCCAGTGTTTCCTTCATCTCTGGAGAGGTTAGGGCTTCCGGGCCAAGTTGCCCGGAGATCGCGAGCCGCAACGTATTTGCCCGGCCTCGGGTCAGGTGTTGCTCTTGCCGTGTGACGCGCCAAGACGGACACATCGTGCCCCCTGCCATCTTCCGGCATGTGCCGTTGTTGTTGCACATCTCGACGGCGCCGCCGAAGCCGCCCCATTCGGACCAGTCGAGAGCCGTCTTCGTGGGAGCAGAGGCGCGATACTCCGGCGGAAAGCGCATCAAGCTGCGATCGTCCATGTGATAAGGTCGGATGATCTTGCCCGGATTGAGCCGGTTTCCGGGGTCGAAAGCGTCCTTGACCTCCTCGAAGGCGCGTGTGAGCGATCCGCCAAACATCGGCTCGATGAAATCTGAGCGGGAGATGCCATCTCCGTGTTCGCCTGAGAACGACCCTTTGAATTGTCTCACAAGGTCGCAAGCTTCTTCGGCGATGGCTCGCATCGCCTTGACGCCCTCTTCGGTCTTCATGTTCAAGATGGGACGCACATGGAGGCAGCCGACGGACGCGTGAGCGTACCAGGTTCCGCGCGTGCCGTGCTTCTCGAATAGCGCCGTCACCGCATCCGTGTAGTCCGCCAGGTGCTCCAGGGGAACGGCGCAATCTTCGATGAAGGACACGGGTTTCCCATCCCCTTTCATCGACATCATGATGTTCAGACAGGCTTCTCGAACTTCCCAAACCCGCTTCTGTCGCTCTGGTTCGACGACCTCGACCACCGCATCCGCAAAACCGTGGTCGGCCATGCATTGATCCAGTCGTTTCAGATCTTTTCTCAATTCTGAGAGATCATCTCCAGCGAACTCGACCAGGAGGAGGCAGTTCGGTTTTCCTCTCGTGATATCGTTGAGAGTGCGGATGAACAGCGGGATGTCGGCGCCGAGAACCAGAACGTTGTTGTCGACGAGCTCGACCGCAACGGGATTTAGTGCGACGAGATGCTCGGTCGTCTCCATGGCAGCGCGAAAGCTCGGGAAGTGGCAGACGCCCATGACGCGATGCCGGGGCAGCGGCGAGAGGAGCAGTGTCGCTTCCGTCGTGATTGCAAGAGTGCCTTCCGAGCCGACAAGGAGGTGGGAGAGGTTGGGTCGCACCGCCAGCAATTCATCGAGGTTATAGCCGCCGACGCGACGCTGGACCTTCGGAAAGATGGTCTCGATCTCGGATCGATGGAGCTTGGCTAGCGCAAGCATCCTGTTCATCAAATCGCGGGTGCGCGAGGATGAGTTATCGCCGATCGGTCGATCACTTAACGTGAAGGATTCGCCGTCATTGAACATGGCCTTGAGTGCGATGACATTGTCGACGGTCTTGCCATATCTGAGCGAGCGTGCTCCGGAAGAATTGTTGCCTGTCATTCCGCCGATCGTGCAGCGGCTCGCCGTCGACGGCTCGACGGGGAAGAACAGGCCGTCTTTCTTGACGAATGTGTTGAGTGCCTCGAGAACGATTCCGGGAGCGACTGAGATCGAACGGGCCGCGGGATCGTACTCGCGGATCGCATTGAAATAGCGGCTCAGGTCGAGCACGAGGCCATTGCCGATCGGTTGGCCATTCTGAGAAGTGCCGCCGCCACGCGCGATCACGGGGATTCCGTGTTCGGCTGCAATTGTCAGTGCCGCCGCGATGTCTGCCTCGGTTTTTGGGAAGGCGACGCCTTGGGGCATGATCTGATAGATCGAGGCGTCCGTCGCATACCGTCCGCGGGTGAATGCATCGAAGCGGACCTCACCCTCCAATGCGCGAGAGAGCTGCCTCTCGAAGGCGACATCGTACCGGTAGGGGCCTGCATAAGCGGTCTGGTTCATGTCGCGCCTTCATCATGGAGCCCCAGAGACGAAGGAATGGGTGATCATCGGCGGGAATGGCCCGTCTTGACCTCGGTCCCATCCACGCTACCCGTGTCCTTCCCTGTTGGGTTCGGTACCGCGCCGGCTTGCAATTAGCCCGTCTTCGCGGATTGGCGGGTTTTGTAAGCACTCGCTCGTTATAACTCAACGAGTTAGGTCAAAAGGTCTTCACTACGGAGTTTGGGCTGGCGGCGGCGGCGGTGGTGATCCTGGGTGGCGGTTGCGGTGGCAGGCGGAGCTTCAGGCGATCGAGCAGAAGCTGAAGTTCGGGCTCGGGATGGGTGTAGCGGGTGAGCAGGATTTCGCGCCCGTCGGTGGTCGGCAGGTGAACATCGATCATTTGGACGGCGGCAAATTTCTCCAGCGCGCTGCGCGCGGTCAGTCCCGGGGCCAACGCGTGGAGGCGACGCGTCAGCGTGATCTGCATGCAGTAGGCCAGGAACGCGATGAAGATGTGGGCCTCGATCCGCGCCTCGTCCTGATGGAAGACCGGGCGGATCGCCAAGTCGCCCTTGAGGTTGCGGAAGGCCTCTTCGACGGCCGTAAGCTGGACGTAGTATTGCCAGAGCCTGGCTGGATCGTTGTCGGTGAGATTGGTGCGTAGCAGATAGCGGCCTTCGCGCCGTCGCGTTCGACGCAGCTTCCCGCGATTGAGCGAGAAGATGAAGTTCGGTCGATGTCTGTCGACCTCGATGTCGACCAGGCGCCAGGCTGCCGGCGCATGTGAACGCGCACCACCCAGCTTCATCAGCAGCTCTTCGCGCGTCAGCTCCATGGCGGCGATCTGGCGGAGCCGCCTCCACAGCCACTTCAATTGCCGCCGCCGCATCGCGCGCTCCTTGGTGACGCGATCGACACTCTGGGCAAAGACGTAGAGTTCATCGTCCTCGGCCAGCAGCTTGACCTTGACGCCCTCGCGCGCGTCCTGCCACGGCCTGTCCAGCAGGTGCTTCTCCAAACGGTTCAAACGGCCCTTCGGCGTTCCCACCAAGTACTGTATCGGCGGATCGCTGTTGCGCATCTCAGCCAGCACGGCTTCGGTCGGCACGCCGCGATCCATCACCCAGACCCGCCGCGCCTTGCCGTATTGCAACTCGATCTTGTCGAGGAACGTCCGCAGCGTCTTGCTGTCGGCGGTGTTGCCGGGCAGCACCTCGTAAGCCAGCGGCAAGCCGTCGGGCGTCACCACCAGCGCGATCACCACTTGCGGGCAGTCCGGCCGCTTGTCGCGGCTGTAGCCGTGGCGGCGCTTGGCTCCTTCCGGCAGGTCCGAAGCGTTGACCTCGAAGTAGGTGCTGGTCAGATCGTACAGCAGCACGTCGAAGTCGGCATTGAACAGATCGCGCCAGCGCCCGACCAGATGCGAGAACAGCGCGTCCTTGTGCGCAAGCAGCAGATCGTGGCAAGCGTAGAGCTTGTGCTCTTCCGCCAGGCCGAAGTCCGCGCCCAACAGATCGGCCATCGCACTGCTGCCGAACCATTGACGATGCAGTCGCCACTCGCTGCCCGGCGCGATCAGCCGGTAGGTCGCCAGCACCTGCAGGATCTGATCCCACCTCGTCTTCTTGCGGCTTGGCGGCAGCCGATCGGCCCAGAACCGATCGAGCCGAAGCTCCTGCCACAACTGCCCGGCCAGCCAGCAGGCGCCCCATTGACGCGGCCGGCGAAGCTGCATCTGCGATAGGCGAAGCTGTACGACGGATCCATCGCCTGCCACCGCCTCGCATCGATCCTCCGGGAACAGCGCCAACGTCCGCGCGCGGCCGGCGTCCTCGTCGAAGACCTCGATCGCCTTGCGCCAGCTCGCCGCCTGCGAGGAATTGATCTCGCCGAGATACAGCACGTGCCGCTGCACCACCCGGCCATCATCAAGACGCTTGTTCTCAACCACGTTCCAGTAGTGGTGCGTCTTGCCGTTCTTCTTTCGCTCGGTGCGTCGCAGAAACATGGCGCGACGAATCTATCCGCCCCGCCGCCACCTTGGGAATCGGGTAGGTCTTCACTACAGCCGTTTTCGGCCAAAAACGACCATCCCACTCCTTGCAGATCAAACACTTAGCTCACGAAAAAATCCCAAAATCGCGATTTGCGTCCGCGAATCCGCGAACTCGGGTTAGTTGGCGCGTCGGCAGGACACTAGAACGAAACAATTTTGCATGCAATATTGAATTGGACATCGCAGAATATGCCGACACAATGCCGGATGGGCCAAGTGCTCGACATGGGGGCGCCTTAAGTCTGCCCTTGCGCGGCCTTTCGCTTGTTTCTGAGGTGCGCGAACAGAATGTTGGCTAATTCGCCTCCGGATCGGCGGCGGAGCGCGTCCAGGATGGCCTCGTGTTCGCGCATGGCCTCCCCCCAGCGATCGCGATCTCTGGCCAGATTGGCCGTATAGCGAACCCGGCGGATCCGGCCAGACAGGTTGGCGTAAGTCGCCGTTAGGCTGGGATTTCGAGCGGCCGCCAAGATCTTTTGGTGGATGGCCTGATTGCTCTGGAAGTATTCGTGCATGTCCCGCCGAAGATAATCTCGGTACATATCGTGGTGAATCTGCTCAATTTCGGCGATTTCCTCGTCCGTTATGCGCTCACAGGCCAGTCGACCTGCCAGCGCCTCGAGACCTCCCATGAGGTCGAAGAGGTCCCGGATGTCGTCGGAGCTCAAGGCGCGGATGCGCGCGCCGCGATTGGGGAGCAGTTCGATCAGCCCTTCGGCGGCCAGCACCTTCAGGGCCTCGCGGAGGGGAGTCCGCGAAATGTTGAACTGCTCGCATAGGGTTCGTTCGGGAACGCGTGCTCCGTCGGCGAGATTGCCTTCGACGATGAAATCCCGAAGCTTGCCAAGCAGTTCGTCGTGCAACGAGGCGGGGCCTTTGTCGTCCCCGTGAGCTGCTGGGGTTGTCTGATCTTCGGATGGTTCAAGCGCTGTGTCGGTCATCTCCTATCGGTAAGCCCGCCGGGAGAAGTTGTCGACACTCCATAGTCATATTTTGAATTCCAAAATTTGATTGACTTCCAAAAAAATGAATGCAAAAAGAACGGAGCACACCACTGGTCAGCGCTCTAGTCCATTTGGAGGAGGTCATCATGCAAGGTCGCCACTTTTTGCAGATTCCCGGACCTAGCCCGATACCCGACCGCATCCTGCGCGCGATCGCGATGCCCATTATCGATCATCGGAGTGCCGAATTCGCCGAGTTGGGGAATTGCGTGCTCGATGGCTGCAAGGACGTGTTCAAGACGAAGCAGCCCGTCATTATTTTCCCCTCGTCCGGCACCGGTGCCTGGGAAGCTGCCATCGTCAATACCTTGTCGCCGGGCGACAAGGTTCTCATGGTCGAGACGGGGCATTTCGCAACGCTTTGGAAACAGATCGCTACGCGTTTCGGTCTTGAGGTCGACTTCGTTCCCGGCGACTGGCGCCATGGCGCCGATCCAGCAGCAATCGAGGCAAAATTGCTGGAGGACAAATCCCACAGCATCAAAGCGGTGATGGTTGTCCACAACGAGACCTCCACGGGAGCGACCAGCCGGATCGCCGAGATCCGACAGTCTATCGATGCAGCGAAGCATCCGGCATTGTTCATGGTCGACACCATCTCCTCGCTGGCCTCGGTCGACTACCGCCACGATGAATGGAAGGTTGACGTGACGGTCTCCGGATCTCAGAAGGGATTGATGCTTCCTCCTGGATTGGGCTTCAACGCGATTTCTGAAAAGGCGTTGACTGCGTCGAAGGACAACAAGATGCCCCGGTCCTTTTGGGACTGGCAGGAGATGCTGAAGCACAACAATGCTGGGTTCTTTCCGTACACTCCTGCCACCAACTTGCTTTACGGGCTGAAAGAAGCGCTCGAGATGCTGAAAGAGGAGGGGTTCGACAACGTCTTCGCCCGACACAAGCGTCTCGCGACGGCGTGTCGCGCCGCGGTCGAAGCGTGGGGCCTTGAAGTGCTCTGTCAAAATCCGGCCGAGCAGTCGCCTGTTCTGACCGGGGTTTTGATGCCACCGGGCCATGACGCCGATCGCTTCCGCAAGATCGCGCTCGAGAAGTACAACGTTTCGCTCGGCTCCGGACTGGGCAAGGTCGCAGGCAAGGTCTTCCGCATCGGTCATCTCGGCGAATGCAACGAGCCCAGCCTGCTCGGGGCGTTGTCCGGAGTGGAGATGGGCCTGGTGGCTGCCGGCGTGCCCCACCGCGGCGGAGGTGTCGATGCTGCCATGGCCGTTTTCGAGGACAAGCAGCGGATCAATCGAACTGAGCGCTAGCCGTCGGCAAGGCAGTTCCTGGTTTGAGAGATCGCTGATATGAAATCCGCGATCCGCCTGGTCGGAGAGGTGCTCAAGCACAGAGCTGAAGCGCGATGATGATTCACCCCAATCCCATCGCGCCTTGGGTCACGATCGCTACGCGTAGATATTCTTTGGCGATAAGATAGAGCTTAGGAAGACGCGATCGAAAGGGGCCGAGCATGCCTTCGTGCGGAAGACGCACGCTCGCTCACGTCGAAGTTCCTGCACTCATCTCCATGATCGAACGGCATCTCACAAGGTGTCGGCTTTGCGAATTGCGACCCTATTCTGCAACATTCATGCAGAATGCGGGCGCATTTAGACGCGTTTCTGACCGTCAAACGCACTACGTGTAGGAAATACTCTCGTGGCGAAGCTGTAGCTATCCGACGTTCGGCGAGCGCGGTCTTAGCGTTGAATTGAGACCAAGCTCAGCTTCCTGAGACACTGCGTTCGACTCCTTACCTCCCAAACTTACCGGGGCTCGTGCCCCGGTCTTTTTTGGACGTGACTGGTTGGGAGCCAACCGGTATCCCGACACACTTTGAAAGTCTGGCGAACATGAGAGATTTCGAATTCCCAGGACGTTCCGAAGCATTCGGCGTCAATGGAATGGCCGCGACCCCGCACCCGCTGGCCACGCTGGCGGCAATCGACGTGCTCCGCGAAGGCGGCAACGCCATTGACGCGGCGGTGGCGGCTGGAGCTGTGCTTGCTGTCGTTGAGCCAACCCAGACCGGTGTGGGTGGAGACTGTTTCGTTCTACTGAAGCGGGAAGGGCAACCGATCATCGCGCTCAACGGATCTGGAGCAGCGCCGTCGGCCGCGAGTGTCGAACGGCTCGCTGAAGCCGGCGTAACGACGCTCGACCCCGAGAGTGCGCACGCGGTTACGGTTCCAGGTGCCGTACGAACGTGGGCCCGGCTGGCCGAGGATCACGGGACGCTTGAGCTCGCGCGTCTCCTTTCACCTGCCATCGCCGCTGCGGAAAATGGCTATCCTGTCGCTGAGCGACTGGCGAGGGACTGGGGGAGGCATGTGCCGAAGCTCTCTCGTCTGGCTGCTACGACTTCGGTCTTTCTGCCTCGCGGCGAAACGCCGGCCCCCGGCGATTTGCACACGCAGCCTATGCTGGCCCGCACCCTTCGGGATATCGCCGCAAAGGGGGCCGACGTGTTTTACGAGGGATGGATTGCGGAGAGCATCGTAAAGACTCTACGCTCGCTCGGTGGTTTTCATACCGTCGAGGATTTTGCTGCCTTCCAGCCGCGCTACGAGAAGCCAATATCCGCGTCCTACCGTGGTTTTGAACTGTGGGAATGTCCGCCAAATGGCACAGGCGTTGCCGTTCTCGCCATGGCAAGTTTGCTCGACCGTTATAGCGTCGCGGACTTCGCTCCCGTATCGGTGGAGCGCTACCATCTCTTGGCCGAGATCGCGCGCATTGGCTATGCAGAGCGCGACTCCTTCGTCGGCGATCCCGACACCGGGCATGTGCCGGTCGAGCGCATGACCTCGTCTGCCCGTGCCGACATCCTCTCTCGCCGGATATCATTTAGCGGGCGGCTGAGCGACGTCGCGCCGATCACAATGCCGGAACACAAAGATACGGTGTTCCTGTCCGTCGTGGACAAGGATCGCACCGCAGTTTCATTTATCAACTCCGTCTTCGACGATTTCGGCAGCGGCATCGTGGCCCCCGAATGCGGGGTCCTGCTGCACAACCGCGGCTTTGGCTTTGTGCTCGAACCCGGCCATCCCAACGTGCTCGCGGGGGGCAAGCGACCAATGCACACCATCCTGCCTGCGATGCTGACGCGAGGCGGCGAGTGCGTCTTGTCGTTCGGCGTGACAGGAGGGCATTTCCAGCCCATCGGACAGATCCAGGTTCTGTCGAACCTACTCGATCACAAAATGTCGGTGCAGCAAGCGATCGACCAACCGCGTATCTTCGCGCGCGGCGACGTGCTGGACGTCGAAGCGACCGTTCCGGCTAAGATCGTCGAGGGGCTTCGTGCGTTGGGACACCTTCCTACGCGAACTCAGAGTCCGCTCGGAACAGCCCAGGCGATTTGGATCGACCGTAAACGTGGACTTCTCAGAGGCGGGGCTGATTCCCGCCGAGATGGCATCGCCCTTGGTTACTGAGATCAGACGTCGAAAATTCTCTTTCCATTGGTGGTCGAGTGCGGAGATACGGCAACCGTCGCGCAATGTTTGAGTTGAGAGGTTGACGTCTCTGCACCGAAAGAGAGGCAGCGCCCGAGTTTGGTCTCAGCAATGCAGCCTAGCTGTGCGATTTCGGCGCCGACCTAAAATTGCACTCAGCTTGGGAATGGCGTGATTGGCGCCCGCGAGGTGCACGAGTGACGAAATCTAGTTGGACCGAACACTTGCGGTGCCCGAGCTGTGGACGGACCGGTCGCGCACAGCTTTCCGAAATCGAACCTTTGCGAAACCGGATTGATTGGGTCACGGAGGAGTTCGAAATCCGTACGGATAAACGGGGCAGCGATTTTTGGTGCAAGATCTGCAAGGTGCCTGCCGTCCCCTAGTATCACGAGATAGCTCGCCAAGAGGCGTATGAAGCCCGTATGCAGAGCCTTCGTGGAGCTTGTTCAAACCCAACACCGCTCCGCAATGGGCATCTCCTGGGTGTCGTGCCAGAATTGTCACATCCGACGACAGGCCGAGTTTTCAGATCCGTAAGCGACGGTTGTGAGCGTCGGGATGACAGCGATCTTCCTACCCAATTCACCCACGTTCGTTTCTGATTACTTTCCTGAAGGGCACCTCACAGGCAACCGCGTAGCTCCGCGTTCACTCCTCGGTCCACGCCATCCACTTATGTATGCCGGCATAGGAAATTGGGTAATTGCTATTCTGTCCGTCCAAGGCGAAAGGAGCGCCAGAAATGAGGAAAACAAATCAAGCTCCATAAAACGCGCCGTTCACATCGGGCGCGCCAAAGAACGAAATAGGAGACGAAATATGGGTAAACTAGGTGGCAAGGTTGCTGTTATCACCGGCGGCAGCGATGGAATGGGCTTGGCGACAGCCAAGCTGTTCGCACGCGAGGGCGCGAAGGTCATCATCACCGGGCGCGATCAGGCAAGGCTCGATGCCGCGGCGCAGGGCATCGGAAATGGCGCCGACGCGATCGGCTGCGATATTTCGAAGATTGCGGACATCGAAGCGCTGCGTGCGTTTGTCGAGAGGAAGCACGGCCGTGTCGACATCATCTTCGCGAACGCCGGTGCGGCGCGACCGAACATGTTTGAATACATGTCGGAGGAAGAATTCGATTTCACGATCGACTGTACCTTCAAGGGAACCTACTTCACGGTGCAGAAACTCCTGCCGCTCATGACATCCGGCGGCTCGATCGTCCTCAACACCACGACCCTGACCACGAAGGGCATGCCCTATGTCAGCGTCTATTCAGCGGGCAAAGCGGCAATTCGCTCGCTGGCGCGCTCGCTCACGGCGGAACTAATCGGCAAGGGCATACGAGTGAACGCAATGGCGCCCGGCTACATCGACACTGACCAGGCGCGCAAATCGGGTGTGAGCGAGGAGATGATCCAGCAGACCAAGACCCATGTGCATACCCAAATTCCGATGCACCGCAGCGGCACCGTCGATGAGATCGCAAAAGCCGTCCTATTCCTAGCCTCCGATGACTCGTCCTATCTGACAGGCAGCGAACTCTGCGTCGACGGCGGCTGGAATCAAGTCTGATAGTTCCTGCGACCAAGCATGACGAGGTCATCCGCTCTGTTCGAGGCGGATGGCCTTGCGGAATGGATTTGACCATCGCCCATTAGAATCGGCGCGTGATCGTATGTCTGAAGACTCTGTGCTGAAACCCGGGAATGCCAGGCACCGTCATCATTGCGACGGACATCGGAATTCCATGCGCTGCATCGGGAATGCTGGCTGAGGCGACTTTGAACTGCTCATAAATCGATACGCGATCGGCAATCAGCGGAAAGGAACGGCGCTAGCAGCTCCCTCGATGTCCAGGCTCGGCGGTGGCCACGGCTGTTGATTTTACAAGACAGTCGGTCTAATAAATCGCTGTGAAAGTGATTTTGCCATCAACAGGGCCCCGTCGTCGTGGTCGCCCGCCCAAGGACCAGTCACGGCCGGACGCGCCGCGCGCACGGCTAGTACGCACGGGCGTCGCGATCCTGACCGAGAAGGGCTTCAGCGCCGTTGGAGTTGAGGAGATCCTGGAAGCTGCCGATGTGCCAAAAGGGTCATTTTACCACTACTTTGACAGCAAGGACGCCTTCGGTCTCGAGCTGATCGACGCCTATGCTGACTTTTTCGCGCGCAAGCTGGATCGATGGTTCGACAACATGGAGCGTGCTCCCCTCGACCGTCTCCGTGATTTCATTGCGGACGCAAGGTCGGGGATGGCGCGGTACGGTTACCGGCGTGGCTGTCTCATCGGTAATCTCGGACAAGAGATGGGTGTCCTGCCGGAGCCGTTTCGAAAGCGCCTGGCCGCCGTCTTCCGGGACTGGGAAGCGCGGACGTCCCGTTGTCTGCGCTCGGCGCAAGAGGCGGGCGAGATACCCAGTGGCATCGATTGCGAAGGCCTAGCGCAGTTTTTTTGGACAGGCTGGGAGGGCGCGGTCCTGCGCGCCAAGCTCGAACGGCGCCCCGACGCGCTCGACTTATTCGCCGAAGGCTTTTTTTCGATTATCCGGGCAACGTGTAAGGAGAGTTGACAGTGGGGTCGAATTTCAAAGCCGTGCTGATCGAGCATGATGGCAACCGGCAGTCGGTAAGACTGGCTGAGCTTGCTCGCGACCAGTTGCCCGAGGGAGATGTGACGGTACGCGTTGCCTGCTCGACGTTGAATTATAAGGATGCGTTGGCCATCACGGGAAAGAATCCGGTTGTTCGTAACTTTCCCATGATCCCTGGCATCGATTTCGCGGGGACCATCGAAGAATCTTCAAACGCGAATTTCAAGCCAGGCGACCGGGTCGTGCTGAACGGATGGGGCGTGGGCGAGCGGCACTGGGGCGGGTTGGCCGAAGTCGCCCGGGTGAAGAGCGATTGGCTGATCCCTTTGGAGCCGGCCTTTTCCTTGGCTCAAGCGATGAGCATTGGGACGGCCGGTTACACTGCCGCGCTCTGTGTGATTGCGCTTGAGCGCCACGGCGTTACGCCGGGAAGTGGCGAGGTGCTCGTGACCGGCGCGGCAGGCGGCGTGGGCAGTGTCGCAACGGCGCTACTCGCCAATCTCGGTTATGAGGTGGCCGCAGTTACAGGGCGTCCTGAAGAATCGGACTATCTCACGAAACTTGGTGCCAAGCGCATCTTGCCGCGATCGCGGTTCAGCGAACCGGGGAAGCCGCTCGCGAAGGAAGAATGGGCCGGCGCGGTCGATGTGGCCGGCGGACAGGTGCTCGCCAACGTCTGCGCATCGATGAAGTATCGTGGTGTGGTCGCGGCCTGCGGTCTCGCCGCTGGCATGGGCTTGCCGGCGACCGTGGCCCCCTTCATCCTGCGAGGCGTCACACTCGCTGGCATCGACAGCGTCATGTGTCCTCGCGAGGAACGCCGCGAGGCGTGGCGGCGACTTGCCCGTGACCTCGATCCTTCTCTCCTTGATGCGATGACCGAGCGCGTGCCGCTCGAAGCGTGCATCAGCGTTGCAGATCGTCTCATTGCGGGCACGGTGCGCGGCCGCGTAATCGTGCCAATTTCCAACGAGCAATAACCTAGGGATCCAAAGTCATGACCCAAGCCCTTGCAGTCAGTCGCTTCCCCGTTCCCGATCTCGCCGACATGCCCGGCGACATCCGCAGCCGCATCCTGGCCGTTCAGGAGAAGTCGGGCTTCATTCCGAACGTCTTCCTCGTGCTCGCGCACCGGCCGGACGAGTTCCGCGCCTTCTTCGCCTATCACGACGCCCTGATGGACAAACCTGGCAATCTCACCAAAGCCGAGCGCGAGATGATCGTGGTCGCAACCAGCAACCTCAACCAGTGCCAGTATTGCGTGGTGGCGCATGGGGCAATCCTGCGAATCCGTGCCAAGGATCCCCTGATTGCCGATCAGGTCGCCGTCAACTACCGCAAGGCGGACATCACTGATCGCCAGAAAGCCATGCTGGATTTCGCCGTCCGTGTCTCCACCGAGGCTCAGAAGGTCTCCGAGAGCGACTTCGCCACGCTGAAGTCGCACGGATTCACGGAAGAGGACATCTGGGACATCGCCGCGATCTCGGCCTTCTTCGGCTTGTCGAATAGGCTTGCCAACGTCACAAGCATGCGTCCGAACGCCGAATTCTACGCCATGGGCCGCGGCTGAGAGGAGGTACGCCATGGAGCTTTCATCGGAGCAACAGGCGCTGAAGGAAAGAGCCGCGGCGTTCTCGAACGGGCTGCTGCGCAAGCGCGGCGCCGAGGTCGATCAATCGCGTGAATATCCCTGGGACGTCGTCGAAGCGCTGAAGGCAGAGTGCTTCATGGGAATGACCATTCCCAAGGAGTATGGCGGGGAGGGCCGCAGCTTCCTCGACACAGTGCTGGTCATCGAGGAGATGGCGCGCGCGTGTACCGTCTCGGCGCGCATCGTCGTTGAAGCCAACATGGGTGCAATCTCGACTGTCATGGCGTATGGCACCGACGCCCAGCGCAAGCGGGCTGCCGATCTCGTCTTGGCCGGCGACAAGCCGGCGATCTGCATTACCGAGCCCGACGCGGGCAGCGACGCCAGCGGAATGAAGGCCCGGGCCGACAAGCGCGGCAACCGTTACGTGATCAACGGCAAGAAGCACTGGATCACGGGCGCCGGCGTATCGCGCCTGCACCTGATCTTCGCGCGGGTTTTCGATGAGGGCGGTGAGGAGCTGGGCGTCGGCGGCTTCCTGGCTGTGCGCGGGGACGCCGACGGTCTGCGCATGAGCAGGCGCGAAACGACGATGGGACTCTGCGGCATGCCCGAGGGCGAGCTGGTGTTCGAAGATCTGGAGATCACGCCAGATATGGTGCTGCTGCCCCCGTCGGGCTTCAAGCGCGGTTTTGCCGATCTCATCAACGCCTATAACAGCCAGCGCGTCGGCGCGGGCACCGTCGCCATGGGGATCGCCGCCGGCGCCCTGGAGCACGCCGTCCAATGGGCGAAAACGCGCGAGCAGTTCGGGAGGCCGATCGGCGAATTCCAGGGTTTGCAATGGATGCTTGCCGACATGCAGACGCAGCTCACGGCGTCCCGGTTGATGCTGCATGCCGCGGCAGCATCGCGCGGTCCGGATGGCAGCGCGTTTCCCGACCCGATGCTCGCAGCCCAAGCAAAAATCTTCGCGTCGGAGGCCGCGATCAAGATCGTCAACGACGCGCTGCAAATGTTCGGGGCCCGCGGCTATTCGCGCGACTTCCCGCTTGAACGCATGGCGCGTGATGTACGCATGTTCACGATAGGCGGGGGCACAGCCCAGGTGCTGCGCACGCTCGTCGCAAGCAAGGTTCTGGGCTGGAAGCTGCCGCAGACCCGCGATGGCTACACGATATCCGAGAACCAATAAGGTCTACACCTAAGATCAAAGCCATGACCTTGGGATCGTTGGCGGCACCATTCAGGGTTTCTTCGCGCCTTGACTCTTCCTCAGGTCAGAAAACTCTTGCTTGAGCAGGTCCAGAACAGTTCTGACTTTGGGGAGATCCGCCATGCGCTTGTGGCAGATGATCGCGAGTTCTGCGCGGAGTGAGGCTGGAAGCTCGAGCTTGAGCTCCACGAGGTCTCCCGGCCGCTTGAGCCGATGGGGCGTCTTCAGAAGGATCATCGCGCCAACGCCAGCCTGGCAGGCCGCGACCTGTACGCTGTAGTCGTCAGATGCGAAAGTGGGACGAAAGTCTGGGATCTTGGCCGCGAGCTCCGGATTCGGGCTGACCATCTCGAGCTGCCCCGCCCATGCGATCCAGTCGAGGTCGCGAAAGCCATATTTCGCGGGCAGTCTCCGTGCGTAGTCCTTGCTGACGTACGCGCCGATCGGAATCACAGTTTCGCCGACTGTGATCAGATCGGGATCATCGGAGGGATATCTCCTGAGCGCGATGTCCGCCTCGCCACGCGAGAGATTCAAGCGTTCCGTGCTGGCCAACACCTCGAGAGCGATCTGTGGGTGCTTTCTCTTGAGGGTTTCCGCGAACGGCGCCAGGAGATCTAAGGCGAACGTCGGTGCGGCCGTAACGCGCACGCGGCCACTGACAGGAGAGTTCTTCGCATCGAGTGAGCGATTGGCTTCCGTCGCCCATTGCGCCATGCCTTGGGCTGCGGGCATTAGCCTTATTCCAGTTTTCGTTAGGGTGATGCCCTGGTTTTTGCGGACGAAAAGCGGCTCGCCGAGCCCGTACTCCATCTCCGCAATCCTCCGGCTCAAAGTGGGTTGGCTCACCTTCAAGCGCCGCGCGGCGCCACTCATGCTCCCAGCATCGCAAACGGCGAGAAAAATGCGGAGGTCGTCCCATTGTAAGTCCACGTTCGCTCCTCCGGCTCGTTTGTTGGGCCATCCATTTATGTATGGAGACATAGAAAGTTAGACGATTGCTATTCTGGCTGTCCAGGGCAAAGTCATCATCGCTCAAGAGTCTTAGGCTGGGTGCTCAGGCGGTAGGAGGCGACGGTAATGCTCGACCAGCAGGCAGGCGAGGGAGTCTCGTTCATCGTCAATGATTCCGTAGTTAGTCAAAATGAATTAGGCGGGATGACTCCGAAGACGATGAACGCCGGAGCCGTCGATTTTGTGAACGGCTCGGTTGCGGGCGGCTGGATGGCAAGGGCCATTGAGCGCCTTTGGCGCCTCGTCTTTGACCTTAATTACTAGCTGCATGACGCTTTTCAGTGCCGTTTCGCGCGAGAATTTCTAAGAACGCTAGAAATCGAAATCGTCGGTCACCGTAGTGTATCGCACGTCGATGGCCTCCCGCAGCGACCAGTCTTCATAGGAAAGCACGCTCGGATCCACGGTCAACACAAACAAGGAGATCAGACTCATGGCAAAATACGTCGTCGCGTCCGCCGAGCGCACCATCGACGCGCCCGCGCACGATGTCTACCGATACCTCGCAGACATGCACCTTCACGCTCGGTTCCTGCCCCTTCTACGACTTTCAAGTCGAAGAAGGCGGCGTAGGAGCAGGCAGCGTCGTCAGCTTCAAAATAAAATCTGCGGGCGGCGTCCGGAATCTCCGGATGGAGATCACTGAGCCGGAGCGCGGCCGAATCTTGGTCCAGGCTGACACCGGAAGCTCCGGCCTCGTCAGGACATTTACTGTGACCCCCACGGCGAGCAGGCGTTGGTGAACATCACCTCCAGGTTTGATGGCGAGACGGGCATCGCCGGCTTCGTCGAGGGACTCGTCGCGCCTCGCAGGTTGCACCGCGTATACGTCGAGGAACTCACCCGCCTCAACGCTTATGCCCGTGAGCAGCGCGACGCATCCTGAAGTGCCACGGCAAGCTCGCAGACAGTCGGTGTTGCCAAGATCTGTACCCGTCCGACTCTTGGCGGCGGCAGGTGACGAAGCGCCTGCCGTCGGAGAAGTGCCGCACCGGATGGACGTTCTCGAGACCCGAGCGGTGCTCGACCGCCGGCCGTCCTGCCGATGCCCCCGTAAGCGGCAGCAGCATCGCAAACTGACCAGGCCCGCGACCCGCGCCTCGTCGCCCTGGTCAGAATAGTTGCGCGACAGGCCGCGCGAGGCTTCTATTCACGCCCCCATGGGTCGGCCGGGACTGTGCGACCTCCCACACTGTTCGACGCCAAGGATGATCGGATTACGCGTCAATGATCCGTCGTTCGGCCTCGCGGTAACAAGCGTATGCCGTTGCTGCTGACAAAGGGCCCGACAACCAGCTTGGTGAACAAATAATCATTGAACCCCGCCGCGAGTCGTGATTGTTATATGTCAATGACTCGGAAATCGTGCTTATTGAGCTATGTCAATCCTAGGGCAGGCAGTGTGGTCGCGGCGCGGCGGGGCTTAGCGCGAACAGGAGATTTTGCATGGCTGAATCGCATGCTGTCGCGGTGATTGGCGGGGGCGTAGTCGGCGTGAGTTGCGCGCTCATGCTGGCGCGGGAAGGGCACAGCGTCACGGTCGTCGAGGAGGGCCGCGTCGGCCATGGTTGCTCTTGGGGCAATGGTGCCCAATACAATGCGGGATCGGCTCTTCCGATGGCTCATCCCGGTGTCATGTGGCGCGCGCTGCGCTGGTTCGCTGATGCTAATGGCCCAGTGCGCCTCGCTCCGCGTGAGTTGCCTCGCACCCTCCCTTGGCTAGTCCGCTTCCTGCGTACTGGACGTCCGCAAGCTTGGGAGGCGGCGTATGCGGCGTTGCACACTCTCAACCAACCGTGTGCCGCTCTGTATCGCGATATGCTCGGCGATACCGATTGGAAACGATTGTTCCGGCCGAACGGTGCCCTCCATGTATGGCGCGACGAAGCGCCAAGCGCGCTGGAAGAGCGGGTGGACTGTATGCGGACGCAGCACGGCGTAGCTTTTGAGAGGCTGAGTGCCGAGCAGCTGCGCGAGTTGGAGCCGGCTCTGTCCCGCGACTACCAACGTGGGGTCTACTTTCCAAACAGTGGTCATGTGACTTCGCCCCCAGCGCTGGTGGAGGGTTTGATGGAGCGAGCGGCTGCGCTTGGCACCTCAATTCGCACTGCGCGTGTTGAGGCGATAGAGCCGGGCACGGAACATGTAACACTGCAGACGAGTACCGGGCCTCACCACTGCGACACAGTGGTTGTCGCGGCGGGGATTGCTAGCCGCGATCTGGCGCGCTCCCTGGGAGTTTCCCTGTCGCTGGCCAGTGAGCGTGGCTATCACATTACTATGCCCGGTATTTCCGGTGCCATCAGCCGCCCCGTCACCGACGCAGCCTCGGCCTTTGTTGCCACACCGCTCGACGAAGGGCTGCGCGTCGTGGGCATCGCCGAATTCGATGCGCCCGATGCGCCGCGTGATGTGAAGCAGAGCACGAAGCTGCAAGCATACGCCCGCACAATGCTCCCGGACATACCCATCAGTCAGGTGACTGACTGGATGGGCGTAAGACCATCAACGCCAGACAGCCTCCCGATCATCGGCGCCCATCCGAAGCATGCGTCCATCTTGTTCGCTACTGGCCATGGGCACATGGGCATCAGTGGAGCCCCCATGACTGCGGCCATTATCTCCGACCTGGTCGCGCGCCGCGCACCCCGGATCCCAAGCGCGCCTTATCGGCTGCGATAAAGGCGGTAGGTCTCACAAGTTTAGCCTTGCGTCGCTCAGCGATAATGATATGGTTCAATTGTAAATTGACATAGTTCAATAGGAGGAAACCTCAATGAGCCGTTGGATAAGTGCGATCGTCGCTGCTGTCATTGGTGCGGCTTCGCTGCTGGGGCCGGTTTCGGTGCCGGCTCGAGCCGAGAACCCCTCCCTGGTGCTCGACCGCATCAAGGCGAGTGGGAAGCTCAAATTCCCCGTGATGGTCGCGGAGGAGCCCGGCTACATCAAGGATCCGCGCACCGGCGAATGGTCGGGATTCTTCGTCGACTGGGGCAAAGATATCGCCAGTCTGCTTGGCGTTCAGATCGAATATTACGAGACGACCTGGGGCAACCTCGCTGCCGATTTCCAGGCCGGCAAGGTGGATCTTGCGGTGGCTCTCAACCCCAATCCTCGCCGCGGCCTCGTCATCGACTATGTGCCAGGCGCCATCGTCGAGGGCATCTGGGCTCTCGTCGCGCGTCCTGGCTTTACGCCCAAGACCTGGCGCGAGATGGACAAGAAGGAAGTGCGCGTCGCCGTGCAGAAAGGCGGCACGATGCAGGTGATCGCGGAATCCGTGATCCCCAACTCCACCATCGTCGTAGTGCCCACGCGCGACCAGGCGGTGCTGGAATTGCAGTCAGGCAAGGTCGACGCGATGATCGTCGCCGACCAGGACGCCGCGCTCCTCGACTCGAAGGGGGTCGGCAAGGCCGTGGTGCCCATGCCGGTGCTGCGTAACCCCGCAACGATCGGCATCCGCCGCGAAGCCGGAAATGAGGGGTTCTCCAACTTCTTGGCCAACTGGATGTCGCAGCAGAATTCACTTGGTCTCGCCTGCTCGCGCATCACTCACTACATGCTCGAGCGCGGCATCGACATGAAGGTGGTTCCCCAGTCCGGCAAGTATTGCTGACGCCATGCGTACGAGCCGTCTCTTCACGGTTATCGACAGCCACACCGCAGGGCATCCCACCCGAACGGTCATGTCGGGGATCCCTCCGCTGCGCGGGCAGAGCGTGCGCGAGCAGCGGGATGATTTTCGCAACAACCATGACGGCTTGAGAACGCTACTGCTGCATGAACCGCGCGGGCATGCCGCCATGGCGGCGGCCGTGCCCGTGCCCTCGCGCGAGGCGGACCAGGGGCTGTTCTTCATCTTCTCCTATGTCTACGCTGACATGTGCGGCCATGCCACGATCGGTTACATCGCCAGTCTCGCTGCTATGGGAGCCCTTCCGCAGGGCTTTGAGCAAAATGGTATGTCCATCGAGACCCCGGCGGGCATCGTCCATGTGACAGGCACGTTCGAAGCCGGGCGGCTAACGTCTGTCCTGTTACGCAACGTGCCCTCCTTCGTTCTCGCCTCCGGCATCGTCTCGGAGGTCGAAGGTCTCGGCACAGTGACCTGCGACATTGCTTATAGCGGGATCACATATGCGCTAGTCGACGCTGACCAAGTCGATCTTCCCTTCGACATCGACCATGCCAGCCGCTGGTGCCGCGCAGGCATGACGATCAAGCAGGCGCTAAACGCCCGCAGCGGAGCGCCGCAGGTCGGCAGCGTGCTGTTCTATCGCTCCATCGAGGGCGGCGCCCGACATCTGGTCATTTTGGCCAGCAACAAGTTCGACCGTTCGCCCTGTGGCACCGGTACCTCCGCCCGGTTAGCCCAACTCCACGCCCGCGGGCAGTTGGCGGTAGGCGCCGCATACCGGGCCGAGAACATTCTGGGCGTGCCCTTCGAAGCCAAAGTCGCGGGCCTGGCTAAGGCCAATGACGGCAAGCCCGCTGTTATTCCGGAGGTGCGCGGCATGGCTCATGTCACCGCATTTTCCACTCTCGTTCTGGAAACAGACGATCCGCTGCCTTCCGGCTTCCTTCCGAACTGACGGAGAGCGCCATGAAATTCGATCCGTCCATCGTCTTTGCGAACTGGGACATCCTTGCCTACGGCCTGCTCGTCACTCTGAAATACACGATCTACACCTGCGCCATCGGACTCGCGATTGGCCTCCTCGTGGCGCTGCTTCAGCTCTCTCCATGGCCACTGGTGCGATGGACCGGCCGAGTCTGGGTCGAGTTCTTCCGCAACATCCCGCTGCTGGTGTTGCTGATGTGGACCTATTACGCGCTGCCAATCTTCCTTCAGATCCAGATCGGTAAGGAAACGGCCGGTGTTCTGGGTCTCGGGTTCTACGCCAGCGGCTTCTATGCCGAGATTCTGCGCGCCGGCGTCCAATCGATCGACCGTGGCCAGACCGACGCTGCCATCGCGTTGGGCATGGGGTACGTGCAGCGCATGAAGCGCATCATCCTGCCGCAGGCACTCCGCCGCATGGTGCCGCCGCTGATGGGCCAGACCATCATGCAGCTCAAGAACACGACGCTTCTTTCGGTGCTGACCATCCCCGATCTGCTCTATCAGGCGGGCTACATCGCCAGTTTCACCTACCGGCCGATGGAGGTCTACACCGTCATCGGTGCCGTCTTCATCCTCTTGCTGTTCCCCCTCAGCGCTCTTTCTCGCCGATTCGAACGCAAGGAGGCCGCGTAATGACGGTAACATCCACCGAAGTCGTACTGAGCGTACGCGGCATCGAGAAGTCCTACGGGAAGAATCATGTACTTCGTGGCGTCGATCTCGACGTGCATCGCGGAGAGGTGGTCTGCCTGATCGGTGCGAGCGGCTCGGGCAAGACCTCGCTGCTGCGCTGCATGAACCTTTTGATGGAGCCGGACCAGGGCGAGATCCTCATCGAGGGGGCGCCTCTGTTCCGCAGCACCGGTGATGAGCGGCTGAAGCTCTCCGGCAGACAGGTCAGTGCCGTGCGCACCAAGACCGGCATGGTGTTCCAGAGCTTCAACCTGTTCCCCCACCGCACCGCTCTGGAGAATATTATCGAAGCTCCGTTGGTGGTGAAGAAAGTGCCGCGCGCCGAAGCCGAGGCTCGAGCACGCGAGCTCCTCGCGCGCATGGGTCTTCCGGACGCCGGGCACAAATACCCTTCGCAATTGTCGGGCGGCCAGCAGCAGCGCATCGCGATAGCCAGGGCGCTCGCCATGCAGCCCACCATCATGCTTTTCGACGAGCCGACCTCGGCGCTGGATCCGGAACTGGTGGGCGAAGTGCTCGCCGCTATCCGCCAGCTCGCTGCCGAAGGAATGACCATGGTCATCGTCACCCACGAGATCGGCTTCGCCTATGAGCTGGCCGATCGGGTGGTTTTCATGGACCAAGGAGTCGTCGCAGCTAGCGGAGCTCCACGCGAACTCCTGCTGTCGAGCGAAAATCCGAGGCTCGCGGCCTTCGTCGGACGGTTTACCGAACAGGCCCGTCTTCTCGGCCCCCTCACTTCGCCGGCGGCTGCACCTTCAACCGCATCTTCCAACAAAGGATAGTAGATCATGACCAATGTGAACTGGGGCGGCATCTTCCCCGTGCTCGTCACTCCCTTCGGCGCCGACGGCTCCATCAACGAGGCCCGATACAAGGCACTCATCGACGACGCGATCGCCAACGGCGCGCAGGGCGTCGTAGCGGCCGGCAGCACCGGAGAATTCTATGCGCTTACCAAGACCGAGCGCGCGCGCCTCTACAAGTTGACCGTCGACCACGTGGGCGGCCGCGTTCCCGTCCTGGCGGGGGTCGCCGACTTGCGTGTCGAGGATGTGCTGGAAGCGTGCCAGTCGGCCGTGGCGGCGGGCTGCGCGGGCGGCATGATCCTGCCGCCGATCTACGCCATGCCGAGCCCGCGCGAGATCGTGGCCTTCTTCGAGCACATCTCTCGGAACACGTCGCTGCCCCTGATGCTCTACAACAGCCCGCGTCGCGCCGGCATCGACATAACTCCGGCCCTCGTGGAGCAGCTCTCGGCGCTGCCGACCGTCGTCGCTATCAAGGATAGCTCCGGCGTGATCACTCAGGTGACAGAGCTCGTGCAGCGCGTGGGGAGCAGACTTCGTGTCTTCGTCGGTTACGAG
This sequence comes from Bradyrhizobium sp. CCGUVB4N, assembly GCF_024199945.1. Taxonomy (GTDB): domain Bacteria; phylum Pseudomonadota; class Alphaproteobacteria; order Rhizobiales; family Xanthobacteraceae; genus Bradyrhizobium. The sequence continues at coordinate 1,137,653 of NZ_JANADP010000001.1, forward strand.
ACAATGATCGTGCCGGCTCGCGCCGTTGGTGCTCACGGAGTGGTCGCTATGGCGCATCAAATCGCCGGGCCTTTGATCCGCGACTACTGGGACAAGGCCCTGAGTGGCGACAAGGCATTGGATGAGCTCGGCCGCGACGTCTTCGCCTTCTATCGTTGCTTCCAGTCCGGATCCTATTACGCGGCCATCAAGGAGACCATGAGCCAGCTTGGTCGGGGCGCGGGTGGCCCGCGCCTGCCGCTGCTGCCGCTGGCCGACGAACAGAAGGCGGCCATTGCGAAGATCATCGCCGAAGCCGGTCTTGCTCGCTGGGGGAAGGCTTAAGGGGAGGCAATCAGTAATCCGCATCAAAATTGGTGGCGGCCCCTACCAACTGCGCGAGCAACAACGGTTCGCATCGAGCCGCATCGACACAGGAACTCGATCCAATCGGGCTCCCATCCACTCGCGTCTGAGAGCATCATATCCGTCTAAGGAATAGAATATGTACACGAAACTGGCACTCCTCATTGATGGCGAATGGATCGAGGAAACCAATGCTGGAAGCGAAACCGTTCTCAATCCGGCCACGGAGCAGCCTCTCGGCAAGCTGCCGCACGCCGGAACGGCAGAACTCGACCGCGCACTTGCAGCGGCAAGCCGGGCCTTCGAGAGCTGGAAGCGCACCTCGCCTTATGAGCGTGGGCAGATTTTGCGCCGCGCGGCTGGCCTGATGCGCGAGCGTCTGGACCACATCGCGACGGTACTGACCCTGGAGGAAGGTAAGACCCTCGCGGAAGCAAAGGGTGAGATCGCCGCCGCGGCGGAGTTCTTCGACTGGTTCGCGGAAGAGGGGCGGCGCAGCTATGGGCGTGTCATCCCGGCGCGCCTGCCCGATATGCGCCAGACGGTCACGCAGGAGCCGGTAGGGCCCGTGGCTTGCTTCACGCCCTGGAATTTCCCGGCAGTCACACCTGCGCGCAAGATCGCCCCCGCTCTTGCCGTCGGATGTACTTGCATCATTAAGCCGGCTGAGGAAACGCCGGGTACGACGCTGGAAATAGCGCGGGCGCTCACCGACGCAGGGCTACCCAAAGGCGTGCTGAACGTCGTCTTCGGCGTACCAGCGAAAGTCTCCGAATATTTGCTGCGCTCCCCCATCATCCGCAAAATCTCGTTCACGGGATCAACACCAGTGGGACGACACCTCGCTCGGCTCGCTGGAGAGACCCTGACCCTCGCCACCATGGAGCTGGGCGGCCATGCACCGGTGATCGTCGCAAAAGACGCCGACGTGCAGCGCGCCGCGGAGCTCTCCATGGCCATCAAGCTGCGCAACACTGGCCAGGTCTGCACTTCGCCGACACGCTTTTTCGTGGAGCAGCCGGTTTACGAAGAGTACCTCGAACACGCGCGTGCCTACGTCGAGAAGCAGGTGGTGGGCGACGGCCTGCAAGCGGGCACCACAGTGGGTCCCGTCGCCAACACACGCCGCGTCGCAGCGATGGACGACCTGATCTCCGACGCCTTGTCCCATTCGGCGCGCCTTGTGGTCGGAGGTGAACGACTGAAAGGGACAGGTCTGATGTATCGGCCCACGATCCTGGCGGATATGCCCGACCGTGCGAGGGCTATGAGAGAGGAGCCGTTCGGCCCCCTTGCGCTGGTACAACCTGTTGATGACCTAGAACAGGCCATCGCCCGGGCGAATGCATTGCCTTACGGTCTGGCCGGATATGCCTTCACCCGCTCTGCCGCAACGGCCAACCGGATCGCGGAGGAGATGGAGGTCGGCGTCATCGGCATCAATCAGATGGTGGTGACGATACCCGAAACGCCGTTCGGTGGAATCGGCGACAGTGGCTGGGGCCGCGAAGGCGGCATCGAGGGTCTGGAGTCCTACACTGTCAGAAAGTATGTCGGCCATCTTCATGTCTAGCAGGCGATGAGCCCGAAAGGAAAAGGAGCGCGGGACATGAGCCTGGATGGACCAATTTCGGGCTGGAGACCTCGGCAACTCGCGCCCGAGGGGCCGCGCTACCTCGCCTTGGTCAACGCTCTAGAGCAGGACATTGCCGATGGCCGGCTATCGGACGGCGATCGCCTGCCGCCTCACCGCGACCTGGCACGGGAGCTTAGTCTGTCCGTCGGGACCGTGAGCAAAGCCTATCAGGAGGCCGAACAGCGCGGTATTGTCAGCGGCCATGTCGGGCAGGGCACCTTCGTCCGGCGCCGTTCCGCCGCCCGAGCCGAGCCGACGGCAAGACGTGAGCCGGTCAATTTGGCGTTGAACGTACCCGTCGAGGCAGGCGAAACGCAAATCCTGTCCGCGATGTTCAGCGAGGTGGTGCGCGAGCCTGATCTTAAGCCGTTGCTGCGCTACCACCCCCATGGCGGCATCTGGAAGCACCGCGAAATCATCGCTGCTTCGCTGTCCGACGACAGCTTCACCGTCGAACCGGCAAGGCTGTTCCTTTGCAACGGTGCCCAGCACGCCTTAGACATCGCCCTGCGCCTGGTGGCAAAGCCCGGCGACAGCATCTTAGTCGATACCTTTACCTATTCCGGCTTCAAAGCCATCGCCGCTGCCAGCCATCTAAACTTGGTGCCCGTGGAGATGGACGACGAGGGAATAAATCCGGAAGCGCTAAGACAGGCGTGTCGTGCGTCCGGGGCGCGGGTGCTCTATTGTATGCCGACCTTGCAGAGCCCAACGGCCCGTACCATGAGCCTTCCCCGCCGGCGGCGCATAGCTGAACTCGCCGAGGAACTCGATCTCGCAGTCGTAGAGGATGACGTTTACAGCTTCTTCTTCTCCGAGCGTCCGGCGCCAATCGCCTCGTTGGCGCCAAGCCGCACCTTCTACACCACGTCCTACTCCAAATGCCTTGCGCCAGCCTTCCGACTCGGCACGTTGTCGGTACCGACAGACTACATTGCTCAAACCGAGCTCCTCCTGCATGCCTCCGCCTGGTTTGTGGCTCCGATGCTAAGCGAGGTAGTCGTGCGATTAATCGAGAGCGGCAAACTGGAAGACCTTCTGCGTGAGCGACGCCTGCAGGCGCTTGAGCGTTACAGGGTGTTCCAGGACGTCTTTCCCAAGGCCGCCAAGCTTCAGTCCCCGGCCTTCTACGGTTGGTTGCCATTGCCGAAAGGGTGGTCTGCAGATCAATTTGCGGCCGCCGCCCGAGGTCGTGGCATACTCGTGACCCCACGCATAGCATCGGCGGTAGGCGAAGGGGATCCAGGCGCAACCCGCATCTGCCTTGGCGCGCCTCAAGATATCGTCACACTTTCTGATGTGCTTCAGACTCTGCGCGATATCCTGGCTCGCCATCCAATAAACGTGGTTTCTGTGGCCTAGCCATCGCTCGCTCAGCTTTCGGTCCATTCCGGCCCGGTCACCGCAATGTGGTCAAACGGAGCGAATACGAGCCAGCTTCGTTGGAAAGGGCAACGATCGACGATGGCACGAAAGCCGTTCTCGACCCCATGATGGCAAGCCTCTTGAGGAAATCCATAGATGCCGAGTACACGGATCACGACGGGCAGGTGGGCTCGTGGCAGCGAGCAAAAGGTTATCGAAACGGTCCAATCGGCGCTGCTCTCCGCGCTGAAGATACCTGACTACGATCGCGATGTAGTCCTCGACATCTACGATGCGAACGTCCGGATCATTCCCACCGGCCGATCGGACCACTACACGCGTGTCGAAGTCGTGATGTTCTCGGGCCGATCGCTTGAAGCAAAGCATGCACTCTACAAGGCTCTAGTCACAAACCTATCCGCGCTCGGGGTGCCAGCGACAGAGATCAAGATCATCTTGCTTGAAGTGCCAGCGGAGAATTGGGGACTCAGAGGTGGCTACCCTGCATCGGAAATTGATCTGGGCTTCAAAGTTGACGTCTAGTCGAACCGGCAACTCAGCGACTTGGGGACGTGAAGATAAGGGACGTCCAGGCGGCTAGCCTGGGAATCTGCTGTTCTACCAATCGCAACAATCGGGTGTTGCGTGTCTCCGCAACCAATGATTGTTGCGAAAGCTAGGCGCCCAAAGCCCCGGCTTCCCACGGGCGCGGCGGTCTGCGTGCTGGCCCTCGCGTATCAACGTGGATGCGAAGAAGCTCCTTTCGCAAAGCTTCGCTAGTCTAGCGGCTCGATTGCGCCGCTCTTTGAGAGTAGGTCAGATGCTCCTCAAAACGGCGCGCATTTCGGTCAACAAGCGATCGACGTCGCTCTCCGAAAAGACGAGAGGAGGGCGAATTTTTAAGCAGTTCGCATAATAGCCGGTCGCCGAGATCAGGACGCGACGTTTGCGCAGCCCATCGACCACGGCGAGCGCGGTCACCGAGTCGGGCTCCTTCGTGCCTCGATCCTTCACGAACTCCGCCGCGACATAAAGTCCAGCGCCGCGGACGTCCCCGATGCGCTCATCGTTGGCCGCGATCTCCCGGAGACCCTTCTGAATCATGGCGCCGATGCGCGCGGCATTGTGCTGCAGATTATCCTCACGGATGACATCAAACGTTGCCCTTGCCGCCGCGATGGCCACGCTATTGCCGCCAAACGTATTGAAATAACGCATTTCGTTGCCGAAGCGCTCGATGACCTCTCCGTGGACCGCCACGGCCGCGACGGGGAAGCCATTGCCCATCGGCTTGCCCATGGTGACGATATCCGGCGTCTGGCCATGGCGCTGGAAGCCCCACAGCTTGTCGCCCGAGCGACCGAAGCCGGCCTGCACTTCGTCGGCGATGACGACGCCGCCGGCCTTGTGCACGAGCTCGGTGATCGGCCGCAGGATATTCGTGGGATTGGCGTAGATCCCGTCGGATGAGAAGAGCGAGTCCGCGATGAAGGCGGCGATCCCTTCACCCCGCCGTTCAAGCTCCGTGATCTCGTGTGCGACCTGGCGAACGAGAAGCTCGGCAACTTGGCCCGCGGGCAGGCGGTAGGAATCGGGCGCAGGGATCCTGCGGACCCAGGTCCCCAACGGGGAGTTCTTGCCAAGCGACGGGGACAGCCCTGCTGTTAGGAACGAATTCCCCGTGTAGGCCTCGGACGTGATGATGATGCCCTTGCGGCCGGTCTGGTGCATGGCGATGCGCAACGCCAGATCGTTGGCCTCCGAGCCGGTGCAGGTGAACATGATGTGTTCGATCGGCGCGCCGAACGTCGGAATGATCTCGGCGGCAAATTCGAGGATACCGTCCTGCACGTAGCGCGTATGGGTACAGAGCGTCTGCATCTGACGATGGACCGCTTCGACGACGCGCGGGTTGCAGTGGCCGACCGAGACGACGTTGTTGTAAGCGTCGAGGTATTCGTTGCCCTGCGCATCCCACATCTTCGTACCGAGGCCGCGGCTGATCTGGACGGGCTCGGCGTACATCAGCCGGTAGGCCGGTCCCAGCAGCTCGCGGCGCTGGCGGATCTTGTCCTGAAGTGCGGCGTCAAGACCGTCCATGTTGTTGGGGTCGAAGCCGTTGACCATCCCGACATTGACCTTGGGCTTGGTGGGCGCATTCATGATCGTGCTTCCTTTCAGATGCTTTCCAGGCGGATGCTTTGGGGTGCGCCAGCGAATGTCTCGCTGATGTGGTCGCGCGACCGCTCGAGGAAGTAGTGCAGCTGCTTCCAGCCCTGGTGGGTGTTGCGCATGATGTAGCGGGCATTGTCTGGGAATTGTTCAGCGCGCCATGTGGTGATCAGCGCGCGCGCGATTACGCGAGCCATGACGAGGTGTGGCAGGACTTCCAGCTCGGTGCTTGTCAGGCCAGCGACAGACAGATAGCCTGCCAGAAGGTCGCGTCCGGCATCGAACATCGCGTCGTCGCCTTCAGCGTCGAGCTGGTTCAACAACGCAGTCGAGACGTCGACGGCGATATAGGTTCGCACGGCGTCGCCGAAATCGATCACGCCCGTGACGAAATTGGCATTGGCGCGATCGGCGACGATGTTCGAGCGGCTGAAATCGTTATGCAGGACCTGACGGCGGCACCGCTTGAGTAGGTCCTCGATCTCGTGAAAGCGTTGGAGACCGCGTTCCAGCATCCTACGCTGCTCGGGATCGCGAATGCCGCCCAGAAGATAGGCGAGCTTCGGCAGATGCTGGACGTCCCAGGCAATCTCGCGCCCGTCGTATGGATGACTGAAGTCGGCCATGGCCAGACGCAGCTTCGCAAGCACCGCGCCGACCCGGGCGCGATCGGCGGCCGTTTCGTCGACGCGGTCGAGCGGAATGCCCTCCAGATACGTCAGCATGCGCACCAGACGTGGCTGGCCATGGCGATCGATGTGCGTGAAGAAGGTCGCACCATCGCGATCGCGCACCACGCGGGGCGTCGGAAGGCCGCCGTCGTGTCTTGCCAGGTGATCGAGCAAGTCCGACTGAAGCGCCAACTCATTCGGGTCCTCATCCGGGTTGGAGAACTTCACGATGAAGCGCTCTCCCGCGGGCGTTGCCAGACGGAAGGTATCGTCCTTTTCGGTTGCCAAGCGATCGAGCGTGCCGGTGATACCGAAGTGGACGTTGAGAATACCAAGCGCTTCGTCGACGGCAATCGACTTGAACGGTGTGGCCAACCCTCCAGCGGTCAGCAGATTGGGAGAGGACATCGTGGATCGCTTTCGATGGCGGGTACGAGGGAGGGATGCATGCGTCCCTCCCGTTCCGTGATCAGGTTGTCGGCTGGCGCTGCGACGTATGCCAGGGCAGGGCGATGCGCTCCATGACATCGACGGCGTAGAACAGGATGGTGCCCATCACGCCGAGCAGCACCAGGGAGACGAAGACGCGCGTTGTGTCGAACTGACCCTGGGCTGTCAGCACCAGGAATCCCAAGCCTCGCCCACCGGCCACGAACTCGCCGACAATCGCTCCGACCAGCGCGAAGGAAATGCCAACCTTCATACCCGAGAACAGTGAAGGCAGGGCGTTGGGTATTCGTATCTTATAGATAATGTCGAACTTTGAGGCCCGGGTTGCTTTGGCGAGATTCAGCATATCCGGGTCGACGGAGCGCAAGCCCAGCACGGTATTGATGACAATCGGGAAGATCGCCAGCATCACCGCCACCGCCAGTTGCGACGAGACACCGGTCCCCAGCCAAATGACGAACAGTGGTGCCAGCGCCACCTTAGGCACCGAGTTCACAGCGATTAGCAGCGTATAGACCGTGCGCTCGAGAAATCGCGACTGGACGATGCCGACTGCAAGAATCACGCCCAATCCGACGGAGATCGCGAAGGCGATGGCTGTCGTCGACAGGGTGTAGAGCATATTACGGATAAATATCCATGGACTTTGCAAGAACGCCGCCCAGATCGCGGAGGGCGCGGGCAGGATGATGGCGGGCGGATTGAAGATGCGCACGACCGCCTCCCAGAGCAGGATCGAGCCGATCAGGACGAGGACGATGTCCAGTGATCGACTGTCGCGCATGAATTTTGCGATGAAACTGCTTGTCATTCGTGAAGCACTCCCAGTTCGGCGAAGTGGTGGCGAATACGCTGGGCATAAACACCGAATGCATCGGTCTCGCGCACGGAGAGCGGGCGGGGGCGGGGTAGATCGACATCGAACATGTCGACGATGCGGCCCGGTCCGCGCGACATCATCACCACCCGGTCGGCGAGAAACACGGCCTCCGAGATGGAATGCGTGATGAAAATGACGGTCTTGTTGGTGCCCTGCCAGATGCGCGCGAGCTCGACATTGAGATCGTCGCGGGTCATCGCGTCCAGCGCGCCAAAGGGCTCGTCCATCAGGAGCAGGTCGGGGTCGCATAGCAGGGCGCGGCAGATCGAGGCGCGTTGACGCATGCCGCCCGACAGCTCCCACGGATGTCGCTTCTCGTAGCCCTTGAGGCCAAAGCGCTCCAGGAGCTGCAGGGCGCGGTCGCGGTACTGCTCGCGCGGGTGGCCAAGAAATTCAGCCTGCAGCAGCACGTTGTCCAGAATGGTGCGCCAATCCAGAAGCACGTCACGTTGGAACACCACGCCCATGCGATCCGGCGGACCGATCAGAGGCTTGCCCGACACATTGATGCTGCCGGAGGTGATGCTCTCCAGTCCGGCGATGCATTTGAGCAACGTGCTCTTGCCGCAGCCGCTCGGACCAACGATGCTGTTGAACTGGCCGAGGCGCACATCCAGGTTGATGTCGCTGAGCGCAACGACCGGGCCATGCTTGGAGGGGTAGGTTTTCCCCGCGCCTCTGACCTGCAGATAGTTACCGGCGATCCTGTTGGCTATCATGTTCATGGCGACCTCGTCAGCGCGGGACCAGATCGTTGGTGAAATAGTCGCTGGCCTTCCAGCCCGCGGGCACGACGCCGGCGCGCTCCATGCCCTTCAGCGCGGCGTTCCAGTCCTCGGTCGCCTGCCAGCCAATCGGCTTTCCTTCGGTCGCTGGCGTGTTGAAGTATTCGAGGGTCAGCTTGATCTGCTCGCGCAGGACGTCGGGCTTCAGCATTGCGTCTGGACGCTCGGCGAGCATGGCTTTGACGCCGAGGTCGGGATCCTTGGCGATCTCGGCCCATGCGCGCTGTTCGACCTCGATCAGCTTCTTCAGCGTGTCGCCGCGCTTCTGGATCGTTGCGTCGGAGGCGATGAGCCCGTAGCTCGGGAAATAGAGGTCCGCTATGTCGGAGGTCAGGCATTTTGACGGCCGGGTCGCCTGCGCGAGCGGCAGGGCGGAAGCGACAGTCGACATCAGCCCGTCGGCGCGTCGCGACGTGTAGGTGCCCCACAGCGCCGCGGCATCGACGAATTCGATCGTCGTGTTGTTGCGGTCGAGCCCTCCGGCGGCGAGGAACGTGTCGATATAGGGCGCCCATGGGCTGGCGGCGAAAACGACAAGCTTCTTGCCCTTGAGGTCTTCGATCTTCCGGATCGGCGCGTCCTTGTCGACGAGCACACACAGGTCCGTGCGCCTGTCGAACCCCGCGATCGCCCTGACCTTGGCGCCGCCGTGGCGGGCCGCGGGCACGAGGCCGAGCTGAATTTGTCCGACATCTGCTTGGCCCGCGTTCACGAGCTGCAGGGTGTTAGCGGAGCCCCGGCCGTCCTGCACATCGACATCAAGTCCGGCCTCTTTAAACCAGCTCTTTTGTTGTGCGAGGTGCATCGCTGCGTGACTGCCCCAGGGCGAGAAGTCTAGCCGCACCGTCAGCTTCTCGTTTGCAAGGGCGGGCCCGGCAAGGGCCAAAAGCATCGCAAAAGCGGCCGATGACAGAAGTCGCATATTTCTCATTTGTCCTCTCCAGAAGTGGGCTGTGTTGGCCATCCGCCCTTATTGGTTCATTGGCGAATAGTACTATTAGTTAGATAACAAGCAAGAGCCGAGATCGAAAAGTCTGAATTTCAGGCATACAATGCCAAAAAATTACGTTGCCGGCTCTGTTCGTGACGTGATACAGAACTAACCGATTAGTTCAACAAGGATGGCTTGCATGGCGACTTCGGCGATCAGGACCGCGCGGATCGGTGTCGACATTGGGGGGACGTTCACGGATCTGGTGATGATCGAGGGCGATGGTCGCCTACATCACGCCAAGGTTCCCTCGACGCCCGGCGCGCCCGAGGAGGCCGTCATCACCGGCATCTCGCATCTCGTGTCGGACGCGCGGATATCCGTCGGCGACGTCCGTGAGATCGTGCATGGCACGACCGTCGGATCGAACACGCTGCTTCAGAAGGTGGGCGCCAGGGCCGGCCTGATCACGACCGCCGGCTTCCGCGACGTGCTGGAGATCGGGCGGCTGCGCACGCCCAACATGTTCGACCTGCAGTGGGACAAGCCGCTGCCGCTCATCCCGCGCCGCTACCGCCTCGAGGTCAGGGAGCGGATCGCTGCCGACGGCAGCGTCATCGAGCCGCTCGACGAGGCCGGCGTCATTGCCGCGGCTGCCATGCTGGTCGAGGCGGGCATCGAATCCATCGCGATCTGCCTGCTCAACAGCTATCGCAATCCCGCCCACGAGCAGCGCGCTGAGGCGCTGATCCGCAAGCGCTTTCCTGCCGTCCAGATCACGACGTCGGTCTCGGTGCTGCCGGAGGCGAAGGAATACGAGCGGACCAGCACAACGGTTGTGAATGCCTATGTCGGTCCCGTGCTGGCCGCCTATCTCGAGCGCCTGCAGGCCGGCATCAAAAGCCTCGGCATCGATGCACCGCTATTGGTCAGCAACTCGAACGGCGCGCTCGCCTCGGCCGAGACGGCCTGTGCGAAGCCGGTGTTCTTCATTTCCTCGGGCCGCGCCGCGGGAGCCGTCGGCGGGGCGCGTCTGGGCGAGGCATTGGCCCAGAAAAACCTCGTCATCTTCGATATGGGAGGCACCACGGCTTCAGCGTCGCTGGTGCGTGAGGGCGAATTGAGCCGGGTCAGCGAGTATGAATTCCGGGCGGGAATTTCGACGCCCAGTCGCTTCATCAAGGCCGGCGGGTACATGATGAGCGTTCCGACCGTCGACGTTGCCGAAGTCGGCAGCGGTGCTGGATCGATCGCGGCGCTCGACAGTGCGGGACTGATCCGGGTAGGACCCGTTTCCGCCGGCGCCGATCCCGGTCCGGCCTGCTACGGCCTCGGTGGCAACAGGGCCACCGTAACCGATTCCAACCTGGTGTTGGGCTATCTGCCGGAAGAGCTCGCGGGTGGTGCGAGGCGGTTGTCGAAGGCGGCCGCCGAGGCAGCCATCGCCGACCAGATCGGCAGCCAGCTTGGCCTCAGCGCCAGCGAGGCGGCCTATGGCGTGCGCGAAGTAGTCAACGCGAACATGGCGCGCGCCATTCGTGCGGTGACCGTGGAGCGGGGCGTCGACCCACGTGACTTCACACTGGTGGCCATCGGAGGCTCCGGTCCCGTCCATGCCGCCGCCATCGCCTCGCTCCTGTCGATGACCAGCCTGCTGATCCCTGCGACCCCCGGTGTGTTCACGGCAATGGGCATGCTGTCGGGAGACGTCGAACGCTATTTCACGGCTCCGATCGGCGGCGTCGTGGAGACGGTCGATCTCGATAATTTCGCGGCCGTGACCGACGAGTTGCGCCGGCAGGCCGTTGCCAACCTGCGCGAGGAAGGCATCCCCGAGGACGCGATGGAGCTCCTGCCCGAGGCCAACATGCGTTTCCGTGGACAGGAAATGTCGCTGGCCATCCCGTTCGCGGAGCCCTTCGATCCCGAGGCGGTGCGAACCGCGTTCCTCGAGACCTATCGTTCGATCTACAGCTACGTCTCCTCGGATGCCGTCGAGGTCGTCAGCATCCGGATGACCGGCCGTGGCCTGCGCCAGGGCCGTCTGGACTTTCGCCAGCTGTCGGCGGTCGGATCTGAAGAGGCAGGGCCCGTTTCGCGCCGCAAGGTTTACTACGGCAAGGCCGAGGGCTGGATCGATACGCCGATCTACGACCGCACCCGTTCGCCGCGCAAGCTGATCGGTCCGGTTATCCTGGAAGCCAACGACAGCACCGTCGTCGTGCCGCCCATGGCGAGCGTCGAGCGTGACGACTTCCTGAACCTCCATATTCGCCTGTCCTGAGGAACGAAGCCATGGCCGAGATTTCCGCTCACGATCCGATCACCTTCGCTGTTCTGAAAAGTGCCGTCGAATCCATTGTCGATGACATGGCCTACACGGTGATGCGAACGGCCCGTTCGCCCATCGTCCGCGACGTTCTCGATTACTCGACAACGATGTGCGATGCCAAGGGCCGTATCCTCGCGCAGGCGAAGACCGTGGCGCTGCATCTGGGCGCAGTCCCGGACGCCATGGATGCGCTGCTGAAGCGCTTCGGCGGCGATCTGCACCCCGGCGACGTGATCATCTTCAACGATCCGTACGAGGGCGGCATGCATCTGCCGGACATCTTCATGTTCAAGCCGATCTTCCATGGCGACGAGCAGATCGGCTTTTCGGTGGTGATCTGCCATCACTGCGACGTCGGCGGCCGCGTGCCCGGCTCCAATGCGAGCGACTCGACGGAGATTTTCCAGGAAGGCCTGCGTCTTCCGCCGCTCAAGCTTTATGATCGTGGCGTACGCAACGAGATCGTTTTCGAGATCATTGGGCGGAACGTTCGCCTGCCGGATCTGGTGATCGGCGATCTCGAGGCGCAACTCGCAACCTGCGCCATGGGCGAGCGAGAATTGTTGCGCATCGTCGACAAATATGGCGCACCTGCGTTCAACCGCTTCCTGGGAGATTTCCTGGACTATGGCGAGCGTCTGACCCGGAACGAGATCGCAAACTGGCCCGACGGGCGCTACGAGTTCACCGACTACATCGACGGTGACGGGTTCGATGAGGCGCCGATCTCGATCAAGGTGGCGATTACCGTGAAGGGCGACCACCTCGATGTCGACTTCAACGGCAGTTCGCCTCAGGTGAAGGGCGCGATCAACTCGACGCTGTCGTTCGTGAAGTCCGCGAGCTATCTGGCGATCCGCTGCGTTCTCGACGCCGAGGTGCCGAACAACTCCGGCGTCTACCGTGCGATCGACGTATCGGCACCGCTCGGTACGTTGTTGAACCCACACTTCCCGGCACCTGTCGCGGCACGCGCGTTGACCGGCTATCGTGTCGTCGACGCGGTGCTGGGCGCCCTGGCTCAGATCGTTCCCGAACGTGTTGCGGCGGCGGGCGAGGGTGGAAACTCGGTCGTCTGCCTTGGCGGCTATGACAAGGTGACGCGGCTGCCGTTCGTCATGGTGGACATGATCAATGGCGCGCTGGGAGCGCGCGCCACCAAAGACGGCATCGACGCGATCACCAATCCCTCGCAGAACATGTCGAACATGCCGGTCGAGCTGATGGAATCGACCTATCCGATCCGGATCGAGGAGTATGCCCTGCGCGCGGACTCCTGCGGCGCCGGCGAGCGTCGCGGCGGGCTCGGCGTGGTCCGGCAGTACCGCCTTCTGGCCGAAGACGCGGTCATGCAGCTGCGCTCGGACCGTTACCACCATCGTCCCTACGGGCTTTTCGGCGGCAACGAGGGAGCGGCTTCGCGCAACTTGCTCAGCGTCGACGGCAGCAAGTTCGAGCTGCTGGATAGCAAGGTGACGCGTAACGTTTCGCGTGGAGATGTCATCCGTCATGAGCAGGCGGGCGGGGGCGGCTACGGCAACCCGATGAAGCGCCCGCTGGAAGCGGTGCTGGACGACGCGCTTGATGGCAAGATCACACCGGAATTCGCCAGCGAATACTACCGCGTCGTGATCAAGGACGGTCGCATCGACCAAAAGGCAACCGCCGACCTGCGCAACCTGCAGACGGAGATGGCATGATGGCTGACTTGCGTCGTTTCGCGATCAATCAGATCACGACACGGGACTGGACCCTCGAGCAAGCCGTGAACGGCTATGCCCGACAGGGCGTCGCCGGCATCGGTGTCTGGATGGAATACCTGGATGCCTGTGGCGTTCGTCAGGGCGCAAGGCTGATCCGCGATGCTGGTCTGTTCGTGCCCAGCCTTTGCACGAGCGCCTGGGTCAATATTGCGGATCGCGCCGGCTTTGATGCCGCCGTCGCGGAGAACCGCAGGCGTCTCGATGCGGCCGCCGAGATCGGGGCAACGGCCCTGGTTGTCGTTCCCGGGAGCCTTGCGACCGGTGAAAAGGATCTGCCCGCGGCGCGGTCGCGGGTCCTTGGTGCGCTCGAACAGCTCTTACCCTATGCGCTGGAGGTCGGTGTGGTTTTGGGCATCGAGCCCCTGCACCCGATGTATGCCGCAGACCGCTCCTGTCTGAACACCTTTGCTCAGTGCCTCGACATTTGCCGCAGGCTTGGCCAAGGAACAGGAATCGTCGCCGACACCTATCACTGCTGGTGGGATCCGGAATTCGTGCCGGGGCTGCGCCAGGCGGGGCCGGAAAATATCCTGACGTTCCATCTGGGCGACTGGCTTGTGCCGACGCGCGATGTATACCATGACAGAGGCATGGTCGGCGATGGTGTAGTCGACTTTGGGGCTTACCGAGCGGTTCTCGACGAGATGGGTTACGACGGGCCGTTCGAGATCGAACTGTTTTCCAAGTTCGACTGGTGGCTTCGTGATGGTGACGAAACAGTTGCCGTGGCGGTCGACCGCTGCGCGCCGCTGGTCGGTGAACGACAGAAGGCTCCGTGCTGAGCGCACTGTCGGTTGAAACGATGGAGGGCAGATGGCGGAAAAACCCGCTATCCGAGATTCGATCCGAACGCAGGAAAAGATCCTCGCGGCAGCGCAGGTCGAGTTCGCACGCCGCGGATTCGATGGCGCCCGTGTCGACGCCATCGTGGAGCGGGCCAAGATCAGCAAGAATCTGCTCTACCACTATTTTCGCAGCAAAGAGGATCTCTACATCCGCATTCTCGAGCGGACCTATGAGACTTTGCGCAGGCGTCAGAGCGACGTGTCAGTCAATGGCCTCGATCCACTCAATGCGATGATCCGCTTGTGCGAGAACACTTTTCGGGTCTTTGTCGAAGAGCCTGACGTCATCGTGATCCTGAATACCGAGAACCTGCATCGCGCCAAGCACATTGTTAAATCAACGATCATCCGGACGATGTACGACAAGCTATCGGAAAACCTGCGCGAAATTCTGCAAGCCGGGGTCCAGCAGGGAATCTTTCGCCAAGGCGTCGATCCTGTCGAGCTGTACATCTCTATGTCCGCTCTGGGATACTTCTATCTGTCGAACCAGCACACGCTATCCATCCTCTTCAAGCGAAAGCTGGGGGCGCCCGAGAATATCGTGCGCCGGCAGGCCCATCTCGTCGACATGGTTGTCAGCTACCTAATGCGGAAACCCGAACCGGGCGATTGGACTCCGTCGCTAGCGCGCGGGTCCTGAACGGACACGAGGCCACCAACGTCATGGTCGCAGGCAATGCGGCTAAGCTGGGGGCGGTTTTCGGACGAGACACCGGGGCTGAGACTGGAAACCATGCACGACAGCGCTGCTGGCGCGCGGTGAAATGCCTCCCTGGCTGGATATAACTGGCGGAAGGTCTCTCCACGGGCTGCCGTGCGTGCGATTCACAACAATGCTTCGAGAAACGAACTGCCACCGCCCGAGGTCGTGGCATACTTGTGATCCCACGCATCGCGTCCGCGGTCGGCGAGGAGGATCCTGGCGCAACCCGCATCTGCCTTGGCGCGGCAAGAGATATTGTCGCACTCTCCGAGGTGTTCCAGACTCTGCGCGATGTCCTGGCTCGCCACCCAATAAACGTCGTTTCGGTCGCCTAGTCTAACCGTGGTTGGCTCTGCTTTCGGTGCGCTCTGTCTCGTTTGCTGCGGTTCACAGGAAAGTCCAGCCATCGAGCAGCGAACCTCGGGACTTCGCATTCGACCAACTGCAGAAATCTGTTGTTCCGAGCACCCGAAACCACCGGTTCCGACGATTCCAGTTTGCGACCCCATTCCGCAGGGATCGGTGTTACGCCTCCCCGCAACCACCGACGCTTGCGATAGCAAGCCGTTCAGAGCCCCGGCCTCCGAAAGGAAGTCGGGGTTCTTTTTGCCTGCCGCAAACCGCAGGATCGCGGCTAGGTCGCCGCGCAGCACGATCGCGAGTTCCTCCGCCTCGGGCATCAGCGTCACCTGATCGACGAGGGTACGGAGAACCTCCGCTGCTTCCCCTTTGTCGTCTTCGTTTTGCAGGCTTTCGTACAGCGCGGCCACGTGCTGCCGATAGATCTCCGCCATGTTGGGATGTAGGAGAGGCGGCGGCTCTTCTGCGAGATCCGACCAAGGTGATTGCGCCATTCAATGAAGGCGCAATTTGCTAAGCGTCGTTTTTTTCTTTGCAGTCTTTCGAAAGTCTAGCGGTTGCGTGCGCAATGCGCCGGCATGCTTCCTCCAGCTCAACTAAAGACGTTGCGTAGGAAATCCTGAAATAGGGAGCAAGCCCGAAAGCAGAACCAGGCACCACCGCAACGCCGGCGCCGCGCAGCAGATACTCGACAAAGTCCCTGTCGTTCTCCAGCGTTTGCCCGTCAGGAGTGATTTTGCCGATCAGGCCGGCACAGCTTGCAAATGTGTAGAAAGCGCCCTCGGGCACGCGGCAGGTGATCCCGTCGATCCTGTTCAGCGCGCCGACGACAAGATCGCGCCGCTCCTGGAACGACCGGCAGCAGTCGCGGACAAAATTCTGCGGCCCGTTCAGCGCCTCGATGGCTGCGGCCTGACTGACCGACGACGGGCAGGAGGTCGACTGGCTCTGCACGACGGCCATGGCCCGGATCAGGGCACTTGGTCCGGCGCCATAGCCGATGCGCCAGCCGGTCATCGCATAGGCCTTCGAAACACCGTTGATGGTCAGCGTCCGGCTGCGCAGCGCTGGCTCGATGGCTGCTGGCGTGGCGAAGCGAAAGCCGTCATAGACGATGTGCTCGTAGATATCGTCGACCATCAGCCAGACCTGCGGATTTGCGAGCAGCACGTCGAGGATCGGCCGGTAGGCGGCCTCCGAATAGGCCGCGCCGGATGGATTGGACGGCGAGTTCAGCATCACCCAACGCGTGCGAGGCGTGATGGCGCGCGCGAGATCGTCGGCCGAGAGACGAAAGCCATTGGCCTCGGAGCACGGCACCAGCACCGGCGTGCCGCCGGCGATTGCGACGATGTCGGCGTAGGTCACCCAGAACGGGGTCGGGATGATGACCTCATCGCCGGGGTTGATCGTCGCCATCATGGCGTTGAAGAGCACCTGCTTGGCGCCGGCCGACACCGTGATCTCGTCCTGAGCGAAGTCGAGTTCGTTGTCGCGTTTGAACTTCGCGCGAATGGCGGCCTTAAGCTCCGGTGCGCCGTCGAGCGCGGTATATTTGGTCGCGCCGGCGCGCATCGCGCGCTCGGCTGCCTCCTTGATCGTATCCGGTGTGTCGAAATCCGGCTCGCCTGCGCCGAGAATGATAACGTCCCGGCCTTGGCGTTTCATCTCCGCAGCGAGCCCGCTGATCTTCAGGATCTCCGACACGCCGATCGACGAAAGGCGGTGGGAGGGGCGGAACAACGCGGGGCTGTGGAGTGGGGCGTTCATGTGTCCTCTTACGCCACGTCGAACTTGACGCCCTGGGCGAGCGGCAATGTCCGGCCGAAATTGACCGTATTGGTCGCGCGGCGCATGTAGGCCTTCCAGGCGTCCGAGCCCGACTCGCGCCCGCCGCCGGTTTCCTTCTCGCCACCGAAGGCGCCGCCGATCTCGGCGCCGGACGGGCCGATATTGACGTTGGCGATGCCGCAATCCGAACCGCGTACCGACAGGAAGGCTTCGGCTTCGCGCAGATCATTGGTGAAGATCGAGGACGACAGACCCTGTGGGACCGCGTTGTGCAGGTCGAGCACCGCATCGAAGTCACGATACTTGATGACGTAGAGAATCGGCGCGAAGGTCTCGTGCTCGACGGGACCGACCTGGCTCGCGATCTCGACCAGCGCCGGGCGGACATAATAGGCCTCATCGCCGCCGTCAGTGCGAACCCGCTCGCCGCCGAACACTGTGCCGCCCGCAGTGCGCGCCTCGCCCAGCGCTTTCTGCATCGATGCGTAGGCCGCGCCGTCGATCAGCGGACCGACCAGGGTGCCGTCCTTGAGCGGATCGCCGATCGTCACAGACTCATAGGCGCGCTTCAGGCGCGGCAGGAACGTGTCGTAGACGCTGTCGTGGACGAACAGGCGCCGCAGCGTCGTGCAGCGCTGACCAGCGGTGCCCATGGCGGCGAACGCGACGCCGCGCAAGGTCAGGTCGAGGTCGGCCGTCGGCGCGACGATTGCGGCGTTGTTGCCGCCGAGTTCGAGGATCGCGCGCGCAAAGCGTTTGGCCAGCCGCGGCCCGACGACGCGCCCCATCGCAGTCGAGCCGGTTGCCGACACCAGAGGCACCTTGGCGTGATCGACGAGGATCTCACCAATCTCGCGGCCGCCGAACAGAACCGCGGACAGCCCGTCCGGCGCCGTGCCGCCTTCTGCCTTGAAACGCGCGAGCGCGCGATCGAACAGCGCTTCGGTCGCAAGCGCCGTCAGCGGCGTTTTCTCCGACGGCTTCCAGACGATGCTGTTGCCGCAGATCAGCGCCAGCGCAGCATTCCAGGACCACACCGCGACCGGGAAGTTGAACGCCGAGATGATCCCGGTCACGCCGAGCGGATGCCAGCTTTCCATCATCCGGTGCTCGCTGCGCTCGGTCGCGATGGTCAGGCCATAGAGCTGGCGCGACAGACCCACCGCGAAGTCGCAGATATCGATCATCTCCTGGACCTCGCCGAGGCCCTCGGACGCGATCTTGCCGGCCTCGATCGATACCAGCCTGCCGAGCGCCGGCTTGTTGGCGCGCAATTCCTCGCCAAGCAGGCGGACGAGTTCGCCGCGCTTCGGAGCGGGGACAAGCCGCCATTCGAGGAAGGCCGCGTGCGCCTTGTCGATCGCCGCCTGTGCATCGGCGGCACCGATCTCGTTCACATGGCCCGTGATCTCGCCTGTTATCGGCGATCGAGCTGTCAGCTTGCCGCCGGTGTAGCGGCTCCGCTTGACGCCGAGTGCGGCGAGGAGCGCGTCTGCCTCGTCCGCCAGGGATTTGACGGCGCGTGCTGGGGTCTGGGTCGTGATGGTCATGGCGATTTCTCTTGGATAGTTGAAGGGCGGTTCAATCAGGCCATCGCCCGGCATGCAAGGTGCGGTGACCCGAGCTGGCGCACGGCCTGCTCCAGGGAGGTCCTTTCCGCCTGCGCGTACAGCTTCATTTCATCGTGAACCCCAGCACCGAGGGCGACTTCGAACGCAGCCCGGTTGGAGCGCGCCGCGTAGTTTTGCTGCTGGTCGGTGCCGAGATTCGACTGGAAAATTCCTGCCGCACTGACCGGGAGGAAATCTTCGTAGACGATCGGATCGTAGCGCAGAAAACCCGCAGCCAGCAAATCATCGAGGCTGGATGGCGGCGGATGCCGCTTGCATGCATCAATGCCCGCCGACGTCGCCGAATAGCGGAAGAAGGCGAGCCCTTGCGCGCGAAGCTCCGACCAATCGTCCGGGAACATCTTGAAGCGCTCGGCCAGTTCGCTGTCGTAGTCGCGTGCGGATGCGCCGGCCGCACCGGCCTGCCGCACGGAGGCGAGCAATCGGTCGTAGAGCTCGCGACCCTTGGGCGTGAGCGCAACGCCGCGCTGCTCGATCTCGCCGAAGCGGGCGGTATGTGTCCCGGCTGCCATCGTCTCATTGGCCTGCCGGAACAGGATCGGTTCCTCCAGCGCCTTGAAGCTGGTCTGACGCAGCAGGATCGGGCAGTCGCGGCGCGGCGGACCTTCGATGATCGCCTTCGGCGCGATGCCGCGCCGTGGCATTGCGGCCTGGACGGCATCGATATCCAGCGTGCGCGGCGTCAGATGGTTGATGTGCGGGCCGCGAAAGCTCACCACGTCGGCGATCAGTCGATGGGTCGCGTGCAGCTTGCTGTAAACCTCCAGGCTGACCGTGGCCTCGCTGTGCCAGCGGAACGTCTCCAGGGCTTCGCGAACGAACTCATCCGCCTGCGCGATGGTCAGATGACCCGTCGTCTCGAAGGTGCCGACCAGTTCGAGCGCCCGCGGCGTGAAGATGCGACGCCGACCTAGGATTTGCTCCGCCTCGGCGCGCAGGCTCTCATCCTCGATCAGGTCGAGGCGCAGCAGCGAGGTGAAGACCCGGAACGGGTTGCGGCGAAGCGCGGCATCGTCGATCGGCCGGAAGGCCGTGGCATGGACGGGCACGCCGGCGATCGACAGGTCGTAGTAACCGACCGGATGCATCCCCATCACCGCAAAGACGCGGCGCATGTCGCGCAATTCGTCGGCGCGGCCGAGCCGGATGGCACCGTGACGCTCGACGCCCAACCGCTCGAGCTCGTCACTGCGCGCGAGACTCGCCCGCAGCTGCTGGTGCTGCCGCACGGTCTCGCGATTGGTGTCGTTGACGAGTTCCACCAGGGTGCCGTATTGCGGCACTTCGGCCCGGTACATGTCCGACATGGCGCGGGAAAACAAAGTACGGATCTCGTCCGCATCCGCGCGCAGCGCTGGCATCATCATCTCCGTCGACGGCGGATCGGCCGTCATCGACGGACCGATCCCAAGTTCATGCTATTTCGTTATGATCCGGCGATTAGACCTTGCTTGATCGGCCAATTCAAACGATGTTTATTCAGAAGGTCATTCTGAATTGGAATGATAGCAATGGATCCGCAGACACCTCGCCGTTTTCTTCCCTCCACCGCCGTGCTGGCGGCGTTCGAAGCCACCGCGCGGACCGGCAGCATGACGCTGGCCGCGCGCGAGCTTCAGCTGACCCAAAGCGCCGTCAGCCGGCAGATCAAGATGCTGGAGGAGCAGCTCGAGGTGGAGCTCTTCATCCGCGAGCGGCAGACCGTTCGACTGAACTCCGTCGGCGAATCCTATGCGGGCGAGATTCGCGAAGCGCTCCACAAGATCAGCACCGCCTCGTTCAATCTTCATGCGAACCCGAGGGGCGGGAGCCTCAATCTCGCCATCCTGCCGACGTTCGGCACCCGCTGGCTCGCGCCGCGTCTGCCGAGGTTCCTGGCAGCAAATCCCGGGATCACCATCAACCTGGCAACGCGGTTGTCCTATTTCGATTTCCGGGTCGAGTCGCTCGATGCTGCGATTCATTTCGGCCAGCCGGAATGGCCCGGCGCCGAGATGGCTCTGTTGCGGTCGGAACAGGTCATCCCGGCCTGCAGTCCCGGCCTGAAGCGCCAATACCACTTCCGTGTTGCCGGCGATCTCCGAAACGCGCCGCTGCTCAGCATCTCCACGCGCTTTCATGCCTGGGACCGGTGGTTCTCGATTCACGATGCGCCCGGCAAGACCACTCAGGGGATGGTGTTCGACCAGTTTGCCACCGCAGCCCAAGCGGCGATCGCCGGTCTTGGCGTGGCGCTGCTGCCGACCTTCCTCATCCAGGATGAGCTCGCGAGCCGCAAGCTGGTCCGAGCCATCAACCTGCCTATGGAAAGTCCCGAACGATATTACCTCGTCTGGCCTTCCGAACGGGCGAAGTACCCGCCGCTCGCCGCATTCCGGGAGTGGCTGCTCGCGGAGACTGCACCTGACCGTTGATCAAGCGGCGCTGAACCATTCTACGGCGGTACAGTCGCCAGGCTTTGAATGCGTTGTGCGCAGCGTCTATGGCAGCAGCGCTGGCGGTAGCGGTGATTGTCTTGAGCTTCCCGAACTCTTCTCCGGTCGCCGGCTGGCGAACTGAAAATGCTACTACGTACGTGGTCGTTCCGGAGGGGCGGCAGACCTCTATCTCGCGCTTTCCTTGAGTGGATCCTGCAAGAGACGCCCCGTTAAACATCTGTTTTCGTGCAGCACCTAGGTCTGGAGCTAAGCTAAAGCACCACCATCCCAGGTGGATCGGTGTCCAGGCTGCCCTACGATTTCGCTGAGAATCTTAAGGCGCTGATGTGTCGTCGGTCGCCTTCCGAGGCTAAGCGTTCGGCTTCTGCGACGCGTCAGTTCCAAATTCCAAGTGCGGCGCTATCAATTCCAAAACGATATCGATCGAGGTGCAATTGGTATTGGTCGATCAACGGCAATCGCTACACAATCGCTCAACTCGGCCGAACTGAAGCGCCGCGAACCTAGAGACAGGCTCGATGCAGACGATCCCCCAGCTTCTCCTCGCGCGTGCCCAAGACTCAGGCGATCGCGTCTTCTGCAAATTCAAGGGGCAGCAAACGACGTTTCGCAGCCTGCTCGCCAAAGTCCAGGAAATGGCGGGCGCGCTCCAAGAGGCTGGTGTGAAACGTGGCGATCGGGTCGGCTTTATGCTGACCACTTCCGTCGAGCACATTGCCCTCTATCTGGCGACCTCCTGGATTGGTGCTGCGGCAGTGCCGTTCAGCGTTCACCTCAAGAGCGCAGGCATCGAGCTCCAGGTTTCGAGTGCAAAGCCATCCGCTTTTGTGGCCAATCGCGTTCAAACGGATGCGGTACGTGCGGCTTTCGCAACGGTCCCCAAAGCCCCCGTCCTGATCTGGTTCGAGGATGGCGATAACCGAAATTCCGAACACAGTCTCAACGATCTCCTCCGCGCTAGCCGGTCGGCGGTGACCCCCGTTTCGCGATCGCTCGACGATCTTCTTGCGATTAACTACACCTCCGGTACGACCGGTGCGCCCAAAGGCGCAATGTTGTCGGACCGATTTTATTGGATCGGCGCAAAAAACGCAGGCGTATTGTCCGAAGCCAACCGGGATGATGTTTTCTTCCTGTGGGAGCCCTTCTACCATGTGGCAGCTTGGATGACCGTCATGATGGCTCTTCATCATGGTCTGAGCATCTATATGGTCGAGCGGTTAAGTGCCTCCAAACTCTGGGACCAGATCGCCGATGCAAAGGCTACAAAATTTCACTATCTGGGCGGCCTGATCAATATCCTCCTCTCGCAGCTCGTGACTGAGAGCGAGCGTAACAACACCGTGTCTATTGCTTGGGGCGCCGCTTGCCCGAAAGACACCTGGCGTCAGTTCGAAGAACGGTTCGGGCTGATCGTCCGCGAGGGTTATGGCCTTAGCGAAGGTCAGAATTTCACCCACATCAACATGCGGGATGTCCTCGGCTCCATTGGCACACCGGTAGAAGAGTTTGACAGCTGGTTGGTTGATGACCACGGGGACCGTGTTGGGCCAGGCGTCGTCGGCGAAATCGTGCTGAAGCCTAAGATGCCCGGTATTACCATGCTGGGGTATTTTGGCGATCCCGAGAAGACGGCGGAGGTGCTCCGAGCCGATGGCTGCGTCTATACGGGTGACACAGCCTCCACCGATCAAGATGGCAATTTCTACTTCAAGGGCCGTAAGAAGGATGCCTTGCGCCGGCGGGGAGAAAATGTCTCGGCATGGGAGGTTGAGCGGGTGCTCAATGCCGCTCCGAACGTTGAAGAGTCCGCGGTTTTGGGCGTAGCATCGCCCATGGGAGAGCAGGATATCTTGGCGGTTGTGAAGGCCAAGGACGGGGCTGAGGCGGACCCGTTGACTATCGCGCAGTTCTGCAGCGAGCGCCTCGCGTACTACCAAATTCCCCGCTACATTCAGATCGTCGATGAGTTCCCGCGGGGCCCGACTCAGCGCATAAAAAAGAACGATATCGTCGTTGATTTGAACACGGCTTGGGACGCCGAGAAGGC
This sequence comes from Bradyrhizobium sp. CCGUVB4N, assembly GCF_024199945.1. GTDB lineage: Bacteria > Pseudomonadota > Alphaproteobacteria > Rhizobiales > Xanthobacteraceae > Bradyrhizobium. Next base: position 1,160,804 of record NZ_JANADP010000001.1, read on the forward strand.
CGGGTTTAAGCCTGTCCGGAACGTCTGAGGGAGCCGGGTCATGTTGGAAGCTCCCCAAAACCAGCCAAACTCCGACGAGCTCTTGAGCGAGGTTCGCGAGGGGGTCTTGATCCTGAAGATCAACCGCCTCAATCGATACAACGCGTGGACGTCTGACGTTCGAGATCAACTGGCAGGCCATCTTACGGCAGCGGGGGGCGATCCAGGCATCAGGGCGGCGATCCTGACCGGCGCAGGCGACAAGGCATTCTGTTCAGGTCAAGATCTTTGGGAGCTACAAGCATTCAAAGATGGGTCGGAAATCGGCTCGTGGCTTGGACGCCTGACCCGCTGTTACGATGCCGTCAGACAATTTCCAAAGCCATTTATCGCTGCGGTGAATGGCGTCGCAGCCGGTTCCGGTTTCCAGGTCACCCAGTTCTGCGATCTCGTCGTTACGCACGCCGGCGTGACGATGGGCCAGACGGAAATCAATTCCGGCCTGCCGAGTATATTCGGGACGTGGCTGATGTGGGAGCGAGTGGGGCGGCGCGCTATTGAGCTCTCTCTGCAAGGCCGCTTGATGAACGCCGAAGAAGCCCGCAGCCTCGGATTCGTTCATGAGATAGTCCCGCAAGAAGGCGTGCTTAGCGCTGCTTTGAGAGCAGCGGAGCGGCTGTCCAAGCAGCCTCAAGTCGCTTACAGCCTGTCAAAACGCGCCAATACTTTGCTTGACGAAGATCGCTATCGAAAGGCGATCGCCATGGCCATGGAAGCCTATGAGCAGGCGTTCAACGTCGGTGCGCCGCAAAAGGAGATCGAGCGCTTTTTCGAACGCCGCCGTTATCGAAAGAAATTGGCCGAAGGCTGATAGCTGAAGCTGGACACAACCCGCGCCGCGAGGCGCCGAGCCACGAATACCCCGAGCGAAGTTCCCCCGGACGGCGTTTCCAAGCGTTGCCCGAACGGTCCCCCATTGGAGATTACCCAATCATGCCTACCGAACTGTCGAGCGTCGAATTTAGCACCTATCTCTGGTCCCGCATGTACGCCGGATTGCAACTGGTCACCATGAGGGAAAAGGGCGAGTCAGGCGTTGCTGACCTCAAGTTCAATTTCATGCGCTCACACGGTGCCAAGCACTTCATCGCTGGTCTTAAGAAGCTCGGCATCGACAAGGATCCGCCCGCGATCGCCGCTGCCAAGTATCACTACCTGTCGAATTGCGCAGTCGGCGCGGTTGATATGGAGTACGCCGAAGAAGGCCCGAAGAAAGCTTGGATCCGCTATCTCGCGCCGGCGTGGGCGTACCCCGGCTCGGGGCTGCTCGCCATCCCGGCCTCGACGCAGATTGGGGCGTTCCGTGCTTGGCACCAGAACAACGGTACCTGGCTCGGTTGTCCGCGTCTGGGGTATGTATGCACCAAGCTTTACCAGCATGGCGCCCCTTACGATGAAGGCTACTTCATCGAATACGATCACGATATTACATACGATGAGGCTCTGAAGTTCGAGACGGTGGACCGTAGTCCGGGTTTCGATCCGGCGATCGCGCCCCGACTGGACGAAGCAGAATGGCCTCTTGAACGGCTGGCTAAGGCGAGGCGCCGCTACGCTGAGGGTTATACCGCCGGACCTGTCGGGGTCTTGGTGCGATCGTATGGCGTGCCTTATGCCGCCTACCTTGTAGCGCAAGCTGCAAGGGGCATCGGAACGCAGTACGCTCGCGAAATCGCCAGCCGGTTCGGCTGCGCTGAAAAAGATGCACCCGCTATGGCCAGGCTTCTTTCGGACATCTTGAGCGACTTGGGCATCGAGCATCAGAGCCGCAGCAAAGATGGCTCGTTCTTTATCGAACGCCGGCAGTTTGCGCCGTTACAGGACGGATTTCCGGACGAGATCCACGACGCAATCGGTGAGCTCTTTCCCGCAATCATCGCGGTGCTGTCCGACAAGGTCGATTTCAGGGTCGCGGTGAACGGCGCTGCTTCAAGCGAGAGCCGTACCGAAGTCTGGAAAATCGAAGGAAGCGCCACGCGCTTACGGTAGTCACCCACCACTTGTGTCATAACCAGAAAGAAGAGGGGAATGCGATGACTAAGACCAAGCTCGGTATGAATCGACGACAAATTCTTGCTGGTGCCAGCGCCATCGGCATTGGTGGGATAGTTGCTCCTGCCATTACCGGTAGTGCCCTGGCTCAATCCAAATCGATCACGGTCGTGAGCTGGGGCGGCTCGCTGGTTGAGGCGATGAAGAAGCACTGGATCGTGCCCTTTACCAAAGAAACCGGCATCAATGTCGCAGTTGCGGATGGCCCGGACCTAGCGAAGCTCAAGGCCCAATCCATCATGGGCCGCTCTGAATGGGATGTGTTCGATGCGTCTGGGGCAGTAGCATTGGCCGGGACGAAACAGGGATTCTGGGCCCCTCTCGACCGCGACGTCATCAAGTCTGACAACCTCAAGCTTCCGGCCTCAGAACACCGCGTCGGCATGTACTTCTTCGCGGGGGGCATCGCGTTCAACCCGAAAACACACCCGGAAGGCAAGCACCCCACGAATTTCAAGGAATTTTTCGATGCGAAGGCTTTCCCCGGAAAGCGAGCGCTCCGGACGCGAGTTTCCGAGATGCTCGAAATCGCATTGATCGCCGACGGCGTAGCGCCGAAGGATCTCTACCCCCTGGATGTCGAGCGAGCGTTCCGAAAGCTCGACACGATCAAGCCGATTGTCACGAAGTGGGTTGAGCAGACGCCCCAAACGATCTCGTTGATCCAGAACGGCGAGGTCGACTATTCCTACACCTACTCGAATCGGGCCAAAGTTGCGCAGGAATCGGGCGCTTCCATCGATTTCGCCCTGCAGCAAGTGCTGCTGGGCGTGAGTTATCTGACGGTGCCCAAAGCGAGCCCCAACAAACCTGAAGCGATGCAGTTCATCGCGTTCATTTTGCGTCCTGATCGACAGGCGGCTTTTGCAGACGAACTCGGTCTCCTGCCAAACAATCAAAAGGCGGTGCCCCTCATGAGCGAAGCTTCCCGCAAGTGGGTCCCAAATCTGGAAGGCCCGAATTCTGCAATACTGAACGATGAGTGGTGGGGAGAGAATTTTGACAAGCTGCAGGCTCGGTTCAAGCAGTGGCTTTTGATTTGAGCAACTGAAAGTCACCCTACTGAAATTTGGTGGGCGGATCACTCCGCTCACCAGGCAGACGGTTCAAAAGCATGTCATCTTTCACATTGCGGCCACTAGAAGGCTGGGCCTACTTGGCCCCCGCGCTGCTGCTTCTCGCGGGTGTCTTCCTTGTTCCACTGATATTCACGCTCTCGTTTAGCTTAGATACCCCGCCGTCGGCCCAGCACTACGTCGCACTTGTCGGCGAGCCGCTTTTCCAGCGCGTCTTAGGCAACACTCTTACGATAAGCCTGCAGGCGACCGCCTTGACGGTGCTGATTGCCTATCCTGCGGCGTTCCACCTGGCGCTCCAACCTCCTCGTAGACGGGCCCTGTTAATGGCACTTGTGATGCTTCCGTTCTGGACCAGCATCCTGGTGAAGAGCTTCGCCTTTATCGTCCTCCTTGGGGACCAGGGCGTGATCAATCGCACGCTGCGAGCTATCTTCGGCAGTGAGGCGGGCGTCACCATGCTATTCAACCGAGTGGGCGTGATGATTGGCCTTACCCACTACCTTGTTCCGTTTGTCATCTTGCCGGTTCTAGCGAGCCTTTTGGGACGCAATCAGAGCATTGAGCGCGCCATGGCGGTCATGGGTGCGGGTCCAGTTCGAATTTTCTGGAATGCTATCTTGCCCGCCAGCCTACCTGGTCTACTGGCGGGTACGCTTATGAGCTTGACGCTGTCTCTGGGCTTTTTCGTAACCCCTGCCCTGCTGGGGGGGCGACAGGATATGATGATCGCCAACCTCATCGATTTTTACACCCGGGAAGTTCTGGACTGGCCAACCGCGTCTGCCATCTCGATCATCCTGCTCTGTCTCTCTGGCTTGCTCATTACCGCACTGCTCCGGGCGAAACGCGGCGAGAGTCTTCTCTAAGGGGGATACAATGGTCTCTGATCTGGCTACGACCCTTTGGCGCCGAATTGGCTCTTGCCTGGCGTGGGCGGTCTACATGTTCCTGCTGCTACCTACTCTGATCGTTATCCCGATCGCGTTCGGCGACAGCGCCGAGGTACAGTTTCCCCCGGCAACTTGGTCACTAGGACTCTTTCGGCGATTCTTCGCTGATGAAATCTGGATGACATCGCTCTGGACGAGCATTGAAGTTGCGCTTGTCAGCTCCTTGATCGCTCTTCTTGTTGGCGTGCCCGCAGCATATGGGCTCGCAAGGGCATGGATAAGAGGCCGCTCGGCGGTGCAGCTGATATTGATGAGTCCGCTGCTTGTCCCAAGTATCGTCCTCGCCCTGGGCGTCTATCTCTATCTAGGGCGAGCCGGCCTGTCGGGAACGAAGACAGGCATCATCCTCGCCCACACGGCCTATGTCCTGCCTTTCGTAGTCGTAACAGCTAGTTCCGGATTGAAGGCGCTTGATGCGCGGATCGAACTGGCTGTGCAGGTTTTGGGCGCCAACCGGTCGCAAGTGCTGCGATATGTCGTTATTCCGCAACTTCGGCCAACCATCTTGGTGAGTTTTCTGTTCGCATTCTTGATGTCCTTCGATGAGGTCGTGCTCTCGTGGTTCTTGAGCGGCACCTCGGCCACCACCTTACCCGTCAAGATGTTCACGGCAATTCATTGGGAAGTGTCACCGGTTCTGGCTGCGGTTGCTACTCTCCTGACCATTGTATCGGCAGCAGCATGCCTCGGCGCAGCGCTCCTCCAGCGAAACCCAACACACTAGGGGCTCATCCGTGAACGCCACCGCGAATTCCGAAGCTGTCCGACTCCGGGTTGATCGAGTTAGCAAGCAATATGGTGATATGACTGCCTTAGCGGCTACCGATCTCGTTATCCGAAAGGGAGAGTTTGTCAGCCTACTTGGGCCCTCAGGATCCGGTAAGACCACGCTCCTCAACATCGTTGCCGGCGCCGCAATGCCTTCAACAGGGCGAGTGCTGCTGGACGGCCGTGACATCACGCACCTGCCGTCACGCGAACGCAACCTCGGCATGGTCTTCCAGCATTACGCGCTAATCCCGCATATGACCGTTTTCGACAATGTCGCCTTTCCGTTGAAAGTGCGGGGTGTGGCCAAGAATGAGATCGCTGACCGTGTGCGGGCCGTGCTGGCCACTGTCCGACTCGACCAACTGACTGATCGGAAACCTAGTCAACTGTCTGGCGGGCAGCAGCAGCGCGTGTCGATCGCTCGCTGCCTCGTCTATGATCCGCCGGTCATTTTGATGGACGAACCGCTTGGTGCTCTGGACAAGGGCTTGCGTGAAGCCATGCAGTTTGAGATCAAGCGACTTCATAGGCAGCTTGGCATCACCGCACTGTATGTCACGCACGATCAGGACGAAGCTATGGCGCTCTCCGATCGGATCTGCGTCATGAACAACGGCTCGATTGCCCAGCTTTCAGCAGCTCGCGAACTCTATTATCAGCCGACCAGCAAGTTTGTTGCGGAATTCCTGGGCGAGTCGAACGTTCTTCCGGGTAAAGTAACCTCATCAGGTTCCACCATTGAAGTTGAACTCGACGAAGGAGCAGGTTCGGTTCGGAGCACTCAGCCTTGTACTCTCAAGCCGGGCGAGCAAGCGTTTGCGATGATGCGTCCTGAGAGCATCTCAATCGTGGCAACCCCTGGCCAGACCGCAGCCGATAACAAGCTGGCTTGCACCGTGGAGGGCGTTGAGTTTATCGGTGGTGTTAGTCGTGTCCGGCTCCGCGCGGCCGGTAATATCGCCTTGAGCGTCAAGTTGTTGTCGAGCCACAAACCGCTCGCCACGCTCGCATCAGGAGACCACGTCTGGGCTACCTGGAGCCCTTCCGATACGATCTTGCTCGACCGCACCCACGATGCGTGAGACCATGGCTTCGCAGAATTCAGCGAGCGGTAGTTTCACGGACTATCGAGACGACCGCCTCTTTGTCGAAGCTATCGAGAAGTGCTTCATCGTCCTCGAGGCCTTCGGGGCGCGCAGCCCCGCGATGAATATAGCGCAGCTGAGCCTCAAAACAGGGTTGGGACGCAGCGCAATCCAGCGGATTGTCTACACGCTAAGTGAGCTCGGTTATCTGCAGCGTGAAGAGGAGACCAAGCAACTGAGTCTGGCGCCTAAGAGCCTCAGCTTAGGTTCGCGATATATCGCAGCAGATAACCTAATTGAACTCGCTCAGCCGTTTTTGCGCGACATTGCTGAGCGGTTCGACGAGACGGTGACCCTCGCTCGTTTGGATCGATCCGAGATTGTCGTCGTTTCCAGTGTCCCGAGTTCGCAAGTTATTAGCGCCTCCGTGCCTGTCGGTGCACGGTATCCTATCGAGGGGTCTGCGTCCGGATGGGTTCTCGTGGCAGACATGCCCGAAATCGCGCAGCTGAAAATTGTCGAGAAGATCCGTTCGCGCACCGGTTCGCGATGGGCGTCCAATGACGAGCTGCTCAGGAGACTGGAAGAAGTTCGCGTACGTGGCTTTTCGCTTATCGAGCCGCCACTGTTCCTGGGTGGGCTGTCTATCGCTGCGCCGATCCTTAATGTGGATGGCACCGCTTGTGCCGCTTTGGCTGTGTCTTGCCCAACAGCCCGATGGTCCATCGAGGAAGCGAGCGCCCGCATCACCCCTATCATCGTTCACGCCGGGCATGCCCTATCTCGATTGAATGGCTGGCACGGCGGCGAGTGACGGCTGTCCAGATCTGGTATACTCAGGCATGGTCGAAAGCGATCGATCGCAGGGCTTGAGGATCGCAGGGAATGGATGTCCGGCATTTCAGATACTTTCTCGCAGTGGCCGAGGCGCTGAGCTTCGCAAAGGCTGCACGAGCACTGCATATGAGCCAGCCTCCGCTGTCCAAGCGCATTGCTGACATGGAGGAGGAAATTGGCGTCAAACTATTTGATCGGACGAGCAAGAAAGTCGAGCTAACACAAGCGGGCGAGGCACTTGTTCCTTACGCTCGCGACGCCATTCTGGCGTTTGACGCGGCCGTACGAGCAGCTCGGTCTCAATCCCCAAGTCGCAGGCACCGAGTGCGAATTGCTCTCCCGCCAGAAACGTCTCGGGTGGTGATAGAAGAATTGGTTCGCCGACTTGAGCAACTCCGGATTGAAGCTGAGCCTGTGGAAGCCTGCACTGCCGATCAGGAGAGCCTCCTGAGAGCAGGCGACATCGACATCGGCGTCCTTCGGCTTCCCTTCGATGATAGGGGGTTTTGGGTATCCCCCCCACTTGCTCAATCCCTTGGGATTGTGATGGATGCCACGCATCCACTTTGTTCCCAGCCAAGGATTTTCCTAGATGATCTTAGCCCATATCCCTTGGTGCAGTTCGCGCGACATTACGCTCCGGGCCTTTATGATGAGTTGCTCAGACTGTGCGCTGAAGGAGGATACTCTCCGTCAAAAATTCTCCATGGCGTTAGAATGACCGCGGCTCTCCTCCGAACGGAACAAGCGGTTACGTTTACGACGCCACGCTTCCTAAAGCGCCGTGGCGATGGAGGCACCAAAGAGCTCGTGTGGCGCTCGCTCCAGAATGATCCAATCCATTGGTGGACGTCGGCAGCATGTCGCCTTGAGGACCATAGGGGTTCCGTAAAAGCCGCGATCGAGGTGGTTTTGGCAACCGTGGAGCAACATGAAAACTGGCTACGGATTCCACGACCTGAAAAATTCGCTAAATGACGGAAGGCGGCTCCTCCTACATCTAACGACGCTTGAACGAGACCCGCGGGTCTTGGAGACTTCCGGCGATGACCTCTTTTTATCAGGTGGTTGCCGGCACCGCGCTAGAAGTATGTCGTCCCGCGCTGCGTCGCGACACTTGTAGACGTGGGCTATCAGCGCAAGATCGCCTCCCGACGGGAATATGTTGTTGTTCCTCGTCTACTGCATCTTGGCATCAGTTTATGTCCGCACAAGCCCAGTGATTGATCGAGCGGTACCGTCCTTGCTGGGTAAGCGCGAATTTCTCCGCATCCTTGCTTTTGAGTGCTCTAGCTAATGCATGAGGTGTCCGCCAAAATAAGTGGACACCTTGTGATGGCGACGGATGATCAGAAACCGCTGGTCCACGGCCTCGTGCCGGAACTGCAACGTCGTGGCCTGTTCCGCACCAAGTACGACGGCCCAGCCCTGCACGATACTCTTGGACTGCTCCAGCCGGAGGGCTGAGGTCGCGCGTGCCCACGCACGCTCTGCTCTTCAGCCTCCGCACCATGATCGTGCTACGACTATCCATCTGCGGCCTGAAAATACCGGCGCGACCAGTAAGCCATTGATAACGGACAGTTCTCAATAGGAGGACGCAGTCAGAGTCTACTCATGCAAAAAGCTTCGGAATCTCTTGTTCAATCAATCGCAATAATCGGGTGTTGCGCCTCCCCGCAACCAACTATGCTTGCGATAGCCAGCCATCCAAAGCCCCGGCCTCCGAAAGGAAGTCGGGCTTTTCTTGCTCGCCGAAAAGCGCAAGGATCGCATCCTTGACGCCAGCCTTCGGAGCATCTGTCCAAAAAAAGCCGCCCGCTGTTTAGTCGTGTGCCGCCGCACCCGGCATGATCCCGACGGCCCAAAAGTGGCCCACGCGCGAGAAAGTCCGCGCCGCCCCCGGACGTTCTCGCAAGCCTCTGGCGCCAACCCGAATTGAGGCCTCTAGCTAGGTCTCGCTTTGAATCATATCTCTGGAGAAGCGTTGAAGCCGCGGGGCGAGTTTCCTCCCCTGCGGCGCAACGTTGAGACCGGTACAGGATTCGCAGTGGCCGGCGCGCCGTACCGCTTCAGTCCACTCGGCTTCGCAGACGAGAAGGGGGTCCTATCCGCGATCAGGGAGACCATCGGTCGTTGGCGTCTCCCAGCAGTCGATCGCGGGCCAACGCGTCAAACGCACACTGCTGAAGCCCTGATGCTGTGGGTGACCTATCCGACCATCCGGTCGTGTCCTGTCCAGAAGTTCGCTCGTAGAACCTTCTTGTCGACCTTTCCGACCCCGGTCATCGGCAACTGTTTGACAAGCTGCACTTGTTTCGGCGCATGAGCAGAGCCTTTGCGGGATTTGACCAAATTGATCAACTCGTCGGGATTGGGGTTCGAACCTTCGCGCGGGACGACGATCGCGGTGACGGCCTCGCCCCATTTATCGTCAGGAATGCCCACTACCGCGACCATCGCGACATCAGGGTGCTCTGACAAGACGTCTTCAATCTCACGCGGGAAGATGTTGAATCCACCGGAAACGATCATGTCCTTCTTGCGATCAAGGATGAACATGTAACCACGCTCGTCCTTACGGGCGATGTCGTCAGTGTGCAGCCAGCCGTTCTTCAACGTTTCGGCTGTGATGTCTGGCTGCTTCCAGTATTCTGCCATGACGTGCGGTGCACGAACGCAGATCTCGCCTGCTTCGCCCGTTTCCACTTCTTGATCGTCGTCGTCGAGAATTTTTACATCGCATACCGATATCGGGAAGCCGCAAGAAAGGAACAATTCGGGCGTATTCGGATCGTGGTCGGCTTTGCGCAGCACCGAAACCGGATAGCACTCTGTTTGGCCGTAGAGCTGAGAGAATACCTGTCCGATTCTCTCGATCCCCTCGACTAGGCGGCTCGTCGACATCGCCGATGCACCGTACAAGACTAGTTCGAGTGACGAGAGGTCGGTCCTTGAGAGCGACGGATGATCGAGTAGCATGTAAATCATGGTCGGTACGAAGAGTGTGAAATTGATGCGCTCGCGCTGTATTGTGTGGAGCACCGCTTCCGGATCGAAGCCCTTCAGCATGTGAATGGTTCCGCCAGTCATCAAGGTCGGAAGCACCTTGGTTCCTGCGACATGGCTGATCGGAGCGACGGCAAGATACCGAGCTGCCTCCGGAATCTCGAAGTCGGCCAGGATTGCGCCGGCGAATCCGCCATATTGGCGGTGGTATCGAAGCGCTCCCTTCGATCTCCCTGTGGTCCCGCCCGTATAGTTGAGAATTGCGATGTCGTCGGGTTCGGCGAAGCTGCGCGGGGTTACGTGTCCGACGGCTTCGATGGTCTTCAGCAGATCGGTACCGTATTGAGCGCGACCTAGGGTAAACACTGCTTTCAGCCCGGCAGCGCTCGCCGCGAGCTCGCCGCCTCGATCGTGGAACGCAGCCGCGTCGACTATCAGCATCGCGGACTCTGAGTCCTCAAGCTGAAAGAGTTGATCTTGAAGGGAGCCGAGCGGGTGCAGCCAAGTGATGCCGAACCTGGCGAGCTGCGCCGCGACGCTCGCGCACCACATGTCTGCCCGGTTGGCGGTCAGGAGTGCGACGCGCGATCCTGGAGGCAGATTCATCTGCATAAAGACGCTCTGCATGCGTCCAATCAGGTCGAAAGCGCCTCGATAGCTTAGGGTCCCCTCCGGCCAGCTAAAGGCTGTTCGGGAGGGGTAGCGTGCGAGCGCCCGCAGGGTTTGCTCGCAAACCGCAGGGAAAGCGTGGAGTGACATGTTTCCACCTCGTCTTGGTTGTTTCTTTTCTGGCCCTGCTCATCCAAGGAAGCTGGGCGAAGTCTTCGTTTGCGGGGCACGGATCATCGCGCCTGGCCGGCGCCGCGGAATTCCGTGATGGTCTGCGCGATCAAATCATCAACGGACAGGATATTTCTGACTCCGGAAGTTGAATGCCCGCCGCTCCAGATGTCCCGCCACCTCGTCGGCCGAGCTTCCCGCGCGGCGATGTCAATGTCGTTCCCGATTTCGATCGAACCATGCGGCGGCAGGTTGTCCGGTTCGAGGCCCGCTGCCTTGATCGACGGCCTCAGCATGTTGGTCTGCAATCCCGTGAACGCGGTAGTCAGAAGGACATCGTCCGCAGAGCTCTCTACGAGCATCTGCTTGTATCTCTGATCAGCCATGCTCTCGCGAGTCGCGATGAACTTGGTTCCCATGTAAGCGAGATCACAGCCCAGTGCCTGCGCCGCTCGCAGGGCGACACCGTCGCTAATTCCGCCGGCGAGCACGATCACACCGTCGAAAAACGTGCGGACCGCGCGGACGAACGCGAATGGATTGAGCCAGCCGGTCTGGCCGCCAGCCCCTGCCGTCAACAGCACGAGACCGTCGACGCCTGCCTCTACTGCTCGTTCTGCGTGCCGAATGGACGCCACGTCAGCAAGAACCATGACGCCGGACTCCTGAAGCGGTCGAAGCACGGGGGTAGGGGATCCGACCGAGGTGATGACCATCTCTGCCTTGTGTTTAAGGACGACCTGCAGATCCTCTGACAGGCGGGCATTGGATTTGTGTACGATCAGGTTCGGACAGACCGGCGCATGGCGTCTCTCGGTTTCGGATTGGTAACGGTGCAGGCGCTCGTTGATCGTAGTTAGCCAATGATCGAGCTCGTCGGCGCTGCGGCAATTCACCGTCGGGAATGATCCTATTACCCCGTTTCGGCTCGCGGCCACGACGAGTTCGATGCCCGAGACGAGGAACATCGGGGCCGCGATCAACGGTAAGGCTAGGCGATCCTGAAACTGTGCCAGTTGCTTCGACGAGTCCACCTTCTCTCCTTCGATCGCACTTTGTAGCCATCTGAGAACGGAAGCCGCACGGACTTCCAAATCCGTGCGGCTCGGATGCTCCTAGTTGGACAACTTGCCTTCGATGATCGGACCAAAAGTGACCCAATTGTCTCCTTCAAATTTCATCAACTGCATCTGTTCGATCGGGAAATGATCGGTAGGCGACGTGTTGAGAGTGATTCCGGGGAGCAAAGTCGAGGGTGCGAAACCATTCAGGCTTTCTGAGACCTTCATGATGTTCTCCCGGGTCAGGTTATCCCCCGCCTGCTCGAGAATATATTGGAGTGTTTGAAGAGCTGCATAGGAGTAGGTAACGAGGCTGCTATTGCGGTCTGCATCAGGTGCGTACTTCTGCAAGAAGCGTTCGCATTCCTGAATGCCTGGGTCGTTCTTCCAACGAGGGTCTGTCGGGTCTTTGTAATACCCTGCGCTGATGATGCCTTGCGCGTAGTTGAGGCCGGCCGGTTTGATCACCGCTCCTACGGAGCTCGAAACGTTGTTGAGGATATGGACAGGCTTCCAATCCAGCTCGCCCATCTTCCGAATCGCCATCGCGGCAAATTTGGGCTGGCTGAGATTGAGCAGCAGATCTGCTCCTGACGCCTTCAGCTTGACGATCTGCGAATCGATCGTGGGGTCGCTAAAGTCGTAGGTCGCCTCAGCGACGATCATCGAGGTCTTGTCGCCGAGCCCATCCTTGACGCCTTTGTATATGTCCTTGCCGTACTCGTCGTTGGCAACGAGGACGGCCACCTTCGCGGCGGGATGTTCCTTCAGAACCCATTTTGCATAGATCCGACCTTCCGATTGATAGGATGCATTGAAGGGCATCGTCCACGGAAACGCTTTCGGATCCTCGCCGAACCTCGTGCCCCCGGTGGCGAGCATGAGCTGCGGCACCTTCTTCTGGTTCATGTACTTCATGATGGCAAGATTCGGCGGAACACCGAGCGTCTGGTAGAGGAATAGGACTTCGTCGCTTTCAACCAGCTTGCGGGCCTGCTCGACCGTTTTCGGCGGGCTGTAGGCGTCGTCATACGAGATCCAATTGATCTTCCGTCCGTGGATTCCGCCCTTTTCGTTGATCATCGTCACGTAGGCAGAAGCGATCTTTCCCACGATGGCGTAGGCGGAAGCGGGCCCGCTGTAGGGCAGGATATTTCCAATCTTGATCTCGGTGTCGCTCGCGCCCGGGCCGTACTGCTTCTGGGCCAATGCTTCCTGCGAACCGATTGTGATGCCAGCGGCGACGGCAAAAAATATCAAACCACGCATATTCAGCGCTCCTCCTGTCTCGTTTTTGCTTGATCGTTTGGACGCCTGGACGTCCCGCAGCTCTCTCAAAGCGGTGCCATTGTCACCGTTGATTTCGGCATCAAAGTTTCTTCTGTCTGTAAATTTATCAAGCAATATCAAATTATTGCCGATATTTTACAGCAGTAAAAATTATGACACTGACGTCATGTTACTAAAGTTGGACTTTTGGTCAAGCCCACGCTCCCCATATGTGTGTTCTCAACTCGCTCCTAACGTGAAGGTGCGGCTGATGATTGCCGCAATCGACAAGCTCGAAGTTCGGCGCGCTGGAGCCAAGCTCGGCGGCGGCGAGAAGCGCATCGAGGCCCAGCATGGCCGCGGCAAGCGGGTGCGTCAGGCGTGATCCGGGCGGCCAGGATTGTCCTACGCGCGAGAAAGTTCGCTCCGTCCCCAACGTTCTCGCAGGCCTGTCAAACGCCAACCCGAATTGACGCCTCTAGGTCTCGCTTCGAGTCTCACGCAGAGGTCAGCGGCCGGTACTCGGGACCTAGGAAATTTCATACGGCAGAACGTTTCGCCGATTGCGATGGACCGTCAACCTGCTTTTCAACGGAGGCACCGCGCGTTGTGCGCAGTCTGCACGTTCGCAAATGCGGCAAGAGATTCCGATCGGATCGTAAGCACCTTTGCTCGTCAGATCGAGCCCATCGGCATACACGAAATCTCGTGCGTAGGAGATTTCACATCCAAGGGCGATCGCATAGCGCGGCCGCAGTGTTCCGAACCCACCGTGGCCTTTAGCGAGTTCGGTCGCAATGCAGAGAAAGCGCACGCCGTCCGGTGTTTCTGCGAGCTGCCGAATGATGCGGCTCGGTGACTCGAACGCCTGATGCACATTCCATAGTGGGCAAGCTGCGCCATAGCGCGCGAACTGCAATTTCGCTGCGCTATGGCGCTTTGTGATATTTCCCGCGCGGTCGACACGCGCGAAGAAAACCGGCACGCCCTTTTGACCCGGCCGTTGTAGCGTGGAGAGCCGGTGGGCAATTTGCTCCAGGCTCGCGCCGAAACGGGCCGCGATCAGGTCAAGATCGTGACGCAACTCTTTAGCGGTCGTTAGGAATGCCTGATACGGCAGGATCAGTGCTCCCGCAAAATAGTTCCGCAGGCCGGCCTTGCATACCTCGCGCGCGTCAGCCGTGCGAAACTCGGCACGTTTCGCAATTTTTTCGATCTGGTCTTCCTGCTCAAGCGCAGCGATCTGAAGCGCCATTTGAAAGCTGCGTGTCGCGGCAGGCAGATATGGGCTCAAGAAGAGGATTCGCGATGCAGGGTCGAAGCGCCTCAAGGAGCTATCGCCAGGATCCGTTCTCCGGATCAGCACGCCGTGTTGGTTCTCCAAATGCTTCGCGAGCGCTGCGTTTGCGTCGCTGTTGGCGATGTCGAGCTCAAGCGCCAGACTCTCGGCTGAGACGTCGAGATCGTGAACATAGTTGTCGGTGAAGTGAAAGAAGTCGCGAACCTCCTCATAGGGGGTTGGTTCGGTGCTCCAGCCGCCGATGTGGTCATCCAGGCTTGCGAGTTGTTCGCTATTGCGCCGGTAGGCCTGATGGCAACTGAGCAGCGCCTGCGCAAAGCTAGGTGCGTTCTGAACGACGAGCTTCAGCTCCTGGAGGCTGGGGGAGTGGGGGGAGAAGACGGGATCGGCCAATGCTTCCGATAGTATTGCGATGAGCCGATCGCCGTCGTTCGTCGATATGGAACTCAGGTCTATCCCAAATCGCTCGGCCAGAAGAACCAAAACCGATGCCGAGACCGATCGCTGGTTGTTCTCGATCTGATTTATATAACTAACTGAAATACCTAATCTTTCCGCGAACGCTGTCTGGGTCAGCTTCGCTGCTTCGCGGACCTCGCGAACCCTTCGTCCGATATAGAGCTTGCCAGTCGACATTTTTTTGCAACTTTGCAATTTTCGTTTTGCAAATTTGTATCATGTGCAGTTGTGCCTCTTCAAGCCTTTCGCGGAGGCGCTTTGCCTCGTACGGAGACCGCTCCCTTCTCCAATCGAGCTCATGATGATGATTTACAATTCAGGCGTGCTCCGCAGCGCACCGCGCCGCATTAGCCTCGACTTGGCGATGATCGTAAGCGCTTCGCTGCTCATTGCCGTCTCAGCGAAGGTTCAGGTCCCGTTTTATCCGGTGCCAATGACCATGCAGACCTTCGTGGTCTTCGGCATCAGCCTAACCCTCGGTCCGATCCGAGGCAGTCTTGCCGTACTCGCCTATCTTTTCGAGGGCATTGCAGGGCTTCCTGTCTTTGCCGGCTCTCCCGAAAAGGGCATCGGTCTCGCCTACATTCTGGGACCGACGGGTGGCTACCTGCTCGCTTGTCTCCCGGCCGCGCTGTTGGCTGGTTACCTCGCTGAGCGTGATCGGAATGGCTCATTCCTGTCGATCGTAGCGAGCGCCGGGGTCTTCCTCGCAACTATTTATGCTGCGGGTCTCCTATGGCTTGGGATCGTCATCGGGTTCGATGCACCACTGCTTCGGCTCGGCTTCTTTCCATTCATCATCGCTGACTTGCTGAAAGTGACTGCAGTCGCCCTCGCATTCCACTTCTGGCGAGGTTGGACGAACAACGGGCGAGGCCAAGCCGATGCTTGAAGTGATCGAAATGCTCGAGGCTCGTCGTGCCGGCGCCAAGCTCGGCGGCGGGGAGAAGCGCATCGAGGCGCAGCACGCCCGCGGCAAGCTGACCGCACGCGAGCGCATCGAGCTCTTGCTGGACAAGGGATCGTTCGAGGAGTTCGACATGTTCGTCGAGCACCGCTCCACCGAGTTCGGCATGGAGAAGACCAAGGTGCCGGGCGACGGCGTCGTCACCGGCTGGGGCACCGTCAACGGCCGCAAGACGTTTGTCTTCGCCAAGGACTTCACGGTGTTCGGCGGCTCGCTCTCCGAGACCCACGCGCTGAAGATCACCAAATTGCAGGACATGGCGATGAAGGCGCGGGCGCCCATCATCGGCCTCTATGACGCGGGCGGCGCGCGCATCCAGGAAGGCGTCGCCGCGCTCGCCGGCTATTCCTACGTGTTCCGCCGCAACGTGCTGGCCTCGGGCGTGATCCCGCAGATCTCCGTCATCATGGGCCCCTGCGCCGGCGGCGACGTCTATTCGCCGGCGATGACCGACTTCATCTTCATGGTGAAGAACACCAGCTACATGTTCGTCACCGGCCCCGACGTGGTGAAGACCGTGACCAACGAGGTCGTTACCGCCGAAGAGCTCGGCGGTGCCTCGGTGCACGCCACGCGCTCCTCGATCGCGGACGGCGCCTTCGAGAACGACGTCGAGACGCTGTTGCAGATGCGGCGCCTGATCGACTTCCTGCCGTCCAACAACAGCGACGGCGTACCGGAATGGCCGAGTTTCGACGATATCGGCCGGATCGACATGTCGCTCGATACGCTGATCCCTGACAATCCGAACAAGCCCTACGACATGAAGGAGCTGATCCTGAAGGTCGTGGACGAGGGCGATTTCTTCGAGATCGCCGATATGTTCGCCAAGAACATCGTCGCCGGCTTCGGCCGCATCGCCGGCCGCACCGTCGGCTTCGTCGCCAACCAGCCGATGGTGCTGGCGGGCGTGCTCGACTCCGACGCCTCGCGGAAGGCCGCGCGCTTCGTCCGCTTCTGCGATGCCTTCAACATCCCGATCGTCACCTTCGTGGACGTGCCGGGCTTCCTGCCGGGCACCGCGCAGGAATATGGCGGCCTGATCAAGCACGGCGCAAAACTGCTGTTCGCCTATTCGCAGTGCACCGTTCCGCTGGTCACCATCATCACCCGCAAGGCCTATGGCGGCGCCTTCGACGTCATGGCCTCGAAGGAAATCGGCGCCGACATGAACTACGCCTGGCCGACCGCCCAGATCGCGGTGATGGGCGCCAAGGGCGCGGTCGAGATCATCTTCCGCAGCGACATCGGCGACCCCGACAAGATCGCCGCCCGCACCAAGGAATACGAAGACCGCTTCCTGTCACCGTTCATCGCCGCCGAGCGCGGCTACATCGACGACGTCATCATGCCGCACTCGACGCGGCGGCGGATCGCGCGGGCGCTGGCGATGCTGAAGGATAAGAAGGTGGAGATGCCCGCGAAGAAGCACGATAATTTGCCGTTGTGAGATAGCAGTGTTCAAAAAAATTCTGATCGCCAATCGCGGCGAAATCGCCTGCCGGGTCATCAAGACCGCCCGCAAGATGGGAATTCAGACGGTTGCCGTCTATTCCGAGGCCGACCGCGACGCCCTCCATGTCGAGATGGCCGACGAGGCCGTGCTGATCGGCCCGCCTGCCGCGGCCGAGAGCTACCTGGTGATCGAGAGGATCGTCGAGGCCTGCCGCAAGACAGGCGCCGAGGCCGTGCATCCCGGTTACGGCTTCCTGTCCGAGCGCGAGGCGTTTCCGCGCGCGCTGGAGGCGGCCGGCATCGTCTTCATCGGCCCCAACCCCGGCGCCATCGCGGCAATGGGCGACAAGATCGAATCCAAGAAGGCCGCCGCAAAAGCAAAAGTCTCGACCGTGCCCGGCTATCTCGGCGTCATCGAGGACGACAAGCACGCGGTGCGCATCGCGGACGAGATCGGCTACCCCGTGATGATCAAGGCCTCGGCCGGCGGCGGCGGCAAGGGCATGCGCATCGCGCATTCGAAATCCGAGGTCGCCGAAGGCTTCAATCTCGCCAAGGCCGAGGCCAAGGCCTCGTTCGGCGACGATCGTGTCTTCGTTGAGAAGTTCATCGTCGATCCCCGGCACATCGAGATCCAGGTGCTGGGCGACAAGCATGGCAACGTGATCTATCTCGGCGAGCGCGAATGCTCGATCCAGCGCCGCAACCAGAAGGTCATCGAGGAGGCGCCGTCGCCGCTGCTCGACGAGGCCACCCGCCGCAAGATGGGCGAGCAGGCCGTCGCGCTGGCCAAGGCCGTGAACTATGATTCAGCCGGCACGGTCGAGTTCGTCGCAGGACAAGACAAGAGCTTCTACTTCCTGGAGATGAACACGCGCCTGCAGGTCGAGCATCCCGTCACCGAACTCGTCACCGGCGTCGATCTCGTCGAGCAGATGATCCGCGTTGCCGCCGGCGAGAAGCTTGCCCTCGCGCAGAAGGACGTCACGCTCACCGGCTGGGCCGTTGAGTCGCGTCTCTATGCCGAAGACCCGTTCCGCAACTTCCTGCCCTCGATCGGAAGGCTGGTGAAATATCGTCCGCCGGCTGAGTTAAGCAAGGACGGCATCACCGTGCGCAACGACACCGGCGTGCAGGAGGGCGGCGAGATATCGATCCATTACGATCCGATGATCGCAAAACTCGTCACGCATGCGCCGTCGCGCGCGGCCGCGATCGAGGCGCAGGCGACTGCGCTGGATTCGTTCTATGTCGACGGCATCAGGCACAATATCCCGTTCCTGTCGGCGCTGATGCATCATCCGCGCTGGCGCGAGGGCAATCTGTCGACGGGCTTCATCGCGGAAGAATTCCCCAAGGGCTTTTCCGTGCGCGTGCCCGAAGGCGAGGTCGCGCGGCGGATCGCCGCGGTCGGTGCCGCCATCGATCACGTGCTTGGCGAGCGCAAGCGCCAGATCTCCGGCCAGATGGGTGGCCGCGTCGTGCAGCGCGAGCTTCGCCGTGCCGTGTGGCTCGACCGCCAGGAGATTTCGCTCGAGGTTGCGCGTGAGGGCGAGGCGATCGCGATCCGCTTCATAGATGCCGAGGGCAAGGTCGGCAACGTGCGTCTGTTGCAATCCGCATGGAAGCCGGGCGATCCGGTCTGGCAGGGCACGATCGACGGCCACTTCGTCGCGGTGCAGGCGCGCCCGATTGCCAACGGCATCCGCCTCGCGCATCAGGGCGTCGAGGTGCCGGTCTATGTCTGGACTGAAGCGGAAGCGGCCTCGGCGCGGCTGATGCCGGTGCCGACGGCCTCCGACACCGGCAAGAAGCTGCTCTGTCCGATGCCCGGGCTCATCGTCTCGATCGCGGTGACCGAGGGGCAGGAGATCAAGGCCGGCGAGACGCTCGCGGTCGTCGAAGCCATGAAGATGCAGAACGTGCTGCGCGCGGAGCAGGACGGCACCGTGAAGAAGATTCACGCCAGTGCCGGCGCGACGCTCGCGGTCGACGCGCTGATCCTGGAGTTCGGATAGCGCATTCTCTAAACGAGCAACCGACGATCAAGAAAATCAGATGGGAGATCCCACATGGTAGCTGCTTCGGGCTCGCAGACGGTCGGAGCAAACGGCCCTCTTGCCGGCGTTCGTATCGTAGAATTCGCCGGGATCGGTCCCGGCCCCTTCGCTTGCATGATGCTGGCAGACATGGGCGCCGAGGTTGTGACCCTTGACCGTGTCGGTGCTGCCAGGAATTTGAAGGGAATTGCGGCGCGTGGTCGCAAGTGGGTCAATGTCGACCTGAAGGATGACAAGAGCAAAGGCGATGTCATCGAGCTTCTCTGTACGGCGGACGCCCTGATCGAGGGCTTCCGTCCGGGCGTGATGGAGCGCCTAGGGCTAGGTCCCGACGTTATTCTCAACCGCAATCCTCGAATTGTGTACGGGCGGATGACCGGTTGGGGGCAGCATGGTCCCCTCGCGAACGCAGCGGGTCACGACATCAACTACATCTCGATCACGGGCGCGCTCGCCGCAATCGGTACACGCGAAAGACCGATCCCGCCACTCAATCTGGTCGGTGATTTCGGCGGAGGTGCCCTCTATCTCATCGTCGGTGTTCTTGCGGCGCTGATGGAAGCGAAGACGTCGGGGAGGGGACAAGTCGTGGACGCCGCAATGTGTGACGGAGCAGCCTCGTTGATGACCATGTTCTTCGACATGAGCGCTACTGGGGACTGGGTCGAAGGCCGCGAGCAAAACATGCTGGACGGAGGTGCGCATTTCTACGGTGTCTTCGAATGCGCTTGCGGCAATTTTGTTTCGATCGGATCCATCGAGCCGCAATTCTACGCGCTGTTGCGACAGCATGCAGGCCTGCTTGATCCTGACTTCGATGCTCAGATGGATGCCGCAGCCTGGCCAAAGCTGAAGCAAAGACTTGCGGCAGTTTTCAAGAGCAAGACACGCGAGGAGTGGTGCAAGATCATGGAAGGGACCGACATTTGCTTCGCCCCGGTCTTGACGATGACGGAAGCCTCGCGCCACGAGCACATGGTTTCGCGGGAGGTCTTTCTTACGCGCCATGGGGTTCTACAGCCTGCTCCGGCGCCGCGGTTCTCGAGGACACCCTCAATGGCCCGCGACCCAGAAGAACTGTCGCTCGCGGCGGTCATGGGCTCCTGGAAGAATCGCCAGTAGGTCAATTTTCGTAGGGGGATTGTCGATGCCGTGCAGACCCGAGCCGGAGTTTTGCGCCGATGTGCAAGGGGGCCCAGACCGTGACGCCGGATGACTTGCCGCTGGCGGCGGATTTTCCCAAGGCGACCGTCGAAGACTGGCGCAAGCTGGTCGACGGCGTGCTGAAGGGCGGGCCGTTCGAGAAGCTGGTCGGCAAGACCTATGACGGCCTCAAGATCGAACCGCTTTATCCGCGCGCCAAGGGCGTTTCGCCGGTAGTCGGACGAGCCGCGGCGGCGCCGTGGCAGATCATACAGCGGATCGACCATCCCGATGCGGCGATCGCGAATGCGCAGGCGCTGACCGATCTCGAGAATGGCGCGACCGGGCTCTCGCTGGTGTTCGCCGGCGGCACTGGCGCACATGGTTTTGGTCTGGAACCTTCGGCTGAAGCCGTTGCAAAGGTCTTGAAGGACGTCCATCTCGATGCCGGCATCGGCATAGAGCTCCAGATCGGGCCGCAATCGCGGATGGCCGCGATCCATGTTGCGGAATATGTGAAGAGCAACGGCCTCTCGCCTGCGGCCTGCAACATCCGCTTCGGGCTCGATCCGCTCGCGGCCGGTGCCGTGTGGGGCCACAGCCCCTTCACATGGGACGAGATCGTTCCCGCCGTCACTGGCGCCATCAAGGGCCTCGCGGCGCTCGGCTTCAAGGGACCGTTCGCATCCGCCGACGGACGCGTGATCCACGATGCCGGCGGCTCCGAGGTGCAGGAGCTTGCCTTCGTGCTGGCCTGCGGCGTCGCTTATCTGCGCGCGATCGAAAGCGCCGGCGTTCCGCTGGAGCAGGCGCAGGGCATGGTCTACGCGCGGCTTGCCGCGGATGCCGACCAATTCCTGACCATGGCGAAATTCCGCGCACTGCGGCTGCTCTGGGCGCGCATAGAAACGGCGTGCGGGCTCACGCCGAAGCCGCTATTCATCGCCGCCGATACGGCCTGGCGCATGCTGACGCAGCGCGACCCTTACGTGAACATGCTGCGCGCGACCATCGCGACCTTCGCGGCGGGACTTGCCGGAGCCAACGCGATCACCGTGCTACCGCACACGCTGGCGCTCGGCCTGCCCGATCCGTTCGCGCGGCGCGTGGCGCGCAACACGCAGCTCCTGCTGCTGGAAGAGAGCAGCCTCGCCAGGGTCAGCGATCCCGCGGCCGGCACAGGCGGCATCGAGACGCTGACGGTGCAGCTTTGCGAGGCCGCCTGGGCGCTGTTCCAGGAGAGCGAGAAAGCCGGCGGCGCCTTCGCCGCGCTTCAGCAAGGCCTGTTCCAGGGCAAGGTGGCGGCTGCGCGAAAGGTGCGCGACGCCAACATCGCCAAGCGCCGGGACGTGCTGACCGGCGCCAGCGAGTTTCCGAACCTGCAGGAGAGCGAGACCGCAGTGCTGAAGGCGACGCCGGTCGCACTCGCGCCTTATGGCGAGCAGAAATACAAGTTCGTGCCGCTGCCGCCGATCCGTTTGGCGGAACCGTTCGAGGCGCTGCGCGACAAATCCGATGCGGCACTCAAAGCGCGCGGCGCGCGGCCGAAGGTGTTTCTGGCCAATCTCGGCACGCCCGCCGATTTCACCGCGCGCGCGACCTTTGCCAAGAGCTTCTTCGAGGCCGGCGGCATCGAGGCCCTCGGCAGCGAGGGCTTTGCCGATCCGGCCAAGCTCGCGGCCGCGTTCAAGGCCTCGGGCGCCGCGATTGCCTGCCTCTGTTCCAGCGACAAGATCTATGCGGAACACGCTGAGGCCGCGGCGAAGGCTCTGCAATCGGCCGGCGGCCGACACATCTATCTGGCAGGCCGCCCGGCCGAGGCGGAGACGGCGCTGCGTGCCGCCGGCGTCGCCGGCTTCATCTTTGCCGGCGCCGATGCGCTCGCAACACTGCAGGACGTCTATCAGTGGACCGAACACGTATAGGGCTAGATTCAGCGCCTCGCGCGCTCAACGGCGATTGGACGAAACGATGACCCGTATTCCCAATTTCGGCGATGTTGCGTTCGAGAAGGTCGCAAGCCCCGCGCCCGCGGGACGCGCCGAACCGTGGCTGACGCCCGAAGGCATTCCGGTGAAGAGTGCTTACGGCGAAGCCGATCTCGCCGGGCTCGAATTCCTCGACACGTATCCAGGCATCGCGCCATACCTACGCGGCCCCTATCCGACCATGTATGTCAACCAGCCCTGGACCGTCAGGCAATATGCCGGCTTCTCCACGGCGGAGGATTCCAACGCGTTCTACCGCCGCAACCTCGCCGCCGGCCAGAAGGGCCTCTCGGTCGCTTTCGATCTCGCCACCCATCGCGGTTATGACAGCGACCATCCGCGCGTCGGCGGCGACGTCGGCATGGCCGGCGTGGCCATCGATTCCATCTACGACATGCGCACGCTGTTCGCGGGGATTCCGCTCGACCAGATGAGCGTGTCCATGACCATGAACGGCGCGGTGCTGCCGATCCTCGCGCTCTACGTCGCCGCCGCCGGCGAACAGGGCGTGCCGCCGGAGAAGCTGTCGGGCACCATTCAGAACGACATTCTGAAAGAGTTTATGGTGCGCAACACCTATATCTATCCGCCCGCGCCATCGATGCGGATCATCTCGGACATCTTCGCCTACACCTCCACGAGGATGCCGAAGTACAATTCGATCTCGATCTCCGGCTACCACATGCAGGAAGCCGGCGCGACGCAGGACCTCGAACTCGCCTACACGCTCGCCGACGGTGTCGAATATCTGCGCGCAGGTCTTGCCGCGGGCCTCGACGTCGACCGCTTCGCGCCGCGGCTGTCGTTCTTCTGGGCCATCGGCATGAACTTCTTCATGGAAGTCGCCAAGATGCGCGCCGCGCGCCTGTTGTGGGCGAAGCTGCTCAAGCCGTTCAATCCGAAAGACCCGCGCTCGCTGTCGCTGCGCACGCATTCACAGACGTCGGGCTGGTCGCTGACCGCGCAGGACGTCTTCAACAACGTGATGCGCACGACGGTGGAGGCGATGGCGGCGACGCAAGGCCACACCCAGTCGCTGCACACCAATGCGCTCGACGAGGCCTTGGCGCTGCCGACCGACTTCTCGGCACGCATCGCCCGCAACACCCAGCTGTTTCTGCAGCAGGAGAGCGGCACCACGCGGATCATCGACCCCTGGGGCGGCTCCTACTACGTCGAGCGGCTCACGCGCGACCTCGCGGCCAAGGCATGGGGCCATATCCAGGAGGTCGAGGAGCTCGGCGGCATGGCCAAGGCCATCGAGGCCGGCGTGCCCAAGCTGCGCATCGAGGAGGCCTCGGCCAAGACCCAGGCCCGCATCGATGCCGGCAAGCAGGCGGTGATCGGCGTCAACAAGTACAAGCCGACCGATGAAGCGCCGATCGACATCCTCAAGGTGGACAACACCAATGTCCGCCGCCTGCAGATCGACAAGCTGACGCGGCTGAAGAGCGAGCGCAACCAGACGGACGTCGATGCCGCGCTCGCCGCGATCACGCGTTCGGCCGGTGAAGGCAACGGCAATCTGCTCGCGCTCGCGATCGACGCGGCGCGCGCCAAGGCGACCGTCGGCGAAATTTCGAATGCGATGGAGAAGGTGTTCGGCCGCCACCGCGCCGAGATCAAGTCCATCACCGGCGTCTACAAGCGGGAGGCGTCCAGCATGGGCAACCAGGTCGAGAAGGTTCAGGCGCTGATCGACGCCTTCGAGGAGGCCGAGGGTCGCCGCCCGCGCATCCTCGTCGCCAAGATCGGCCAGGACGGCCACGACCGCGGCCAGAAGGTGATCGCGTCGGCGTTCGCCGATATCGGCTTCGACGTCGACATCGGGCCGCTGTTCGCGACCGCCGACGAAGCCGCCCGGCAGGCGGTCGAGAACGACGTGCACATTCTCGGTGTCTCCTCGCTCGCCGCCGCCCACCTCACCGCGGTGCCCGAGCTCAAGGCCGCACTGAAGAAGCAGGGCCGCGACGACATCATGATCATCGTTGGCGGCGTGGTGCCGCCGCAGGATTACGACGCGCTCTACGCAGCCGGCGCAGAGGCGATCTTCCCGCCAGGCACGGTGATTGCGGAGGCGGCGGAGGAACTGATCCGTAAGCTGAATGCCCGGCTCGGGCATAGCGAGGCAGCCTAGCGCCCTGGCTCCCAAACCGCCGCTACATTGAGGTTGCGCTTCGATCTATCGGTTCTGAGCAGAAGAATACCCATCATGCCGACTCTTGAATCGATACGTCACGAGATAGATCGCACGCGCCTTCAGGTTGGGCGTCAGCGCAGAGAGATCGCCCGTCTCCGACGCGCTGGGATACGCGTCGACGCGACGGAGGCAATTGTGGAGAGAATGATAGCGAAAATCGAAGAATTGTGCCTCCAACGCAACGAGTTGGCAAAAGCCAGACCTAATCCTGCGAAGGGCAGAGTCGGCCACCGAGGATGCTGAGACGGGCGGGGCCGGTCCGACTGCCTCGCGAATTCGGTTTAAGGACGCGTCCGCTACCAGCACGCACTTGACCTCTTGTCAGGACGCCGCCGAACTGCCCGGGCGGACAAGGATGGGAGTAGACCGGCTAAGGCTCAGGATGAGGAGACGGCGCTATGCGTAGCAATCGTCCAGCTTAGTTGGATATCGGTTGCCGGGATTGGCTCAAACTTACCCATGATGGATCGGAGCGATAGTTAAATATCTTCAAATAGCTAGAGGCCGCGACGTGTGCACCAAGAGATCAGGAAAAATCTCAGGAGGGCCAACGGAATCCATCCGAGAGCACGACAAGCGGATAATGCCCGCCAATCTGTTGCGTCTTGAGCTCCGGCTAAGCCATGAAGCTGGGTGACGGTTTGCACTGCGAGTCCGTTTTGTGGAGTAGCGCGATCCAGCAGCAGAGAAGCTAAACGCGTCGGCGCTCATGAAGCTTGCGGAAGTCATCACCGGCGTGGTGTGAGGATCGCGTCAGTGGCGTGGCGGAGGCCATCAGAAATCCCTTGGCATAGGCAGTCTTCTCATAGGCCTCGAACTCATCTGGAGGCACGAAGCGGACTACGGCATGGTGTTTGCGCGTCGGTTGGAGATACTGCCCGATGGTCAGGAAATCGACGTCGGCGGAACGCAGATCGTCCATCAATTGTAGCACCTCGCTGCGGTCCTCGCCGAGCCCCACCATGATTCCCGATTTGGTGAAGATCCGCGCGTCGAGCTCCTTGACGCGTTGCAGGAGCCGGACTGAATGGAAATAGCGAGCACCGGGACGCACCGTGAGATACTTTGACGGAACCGTTTCCAGATTGTGATTGAATACATCTGGTCGCGCTGCAATGACCGTTTCGAGTGCGCCGTGCTTGCGCAGGAAATCGGGCGTAAGAATTTCGATTGACGTCGCCGGGCTCGTTGCGCGGATCGCAGCAATCGTTGCGGCGAAATGGGCGGCGCCGCCGTCGGCGAGATCGTCGCGATCGACCGAGGTCACGACCACATGCTCAAGTCCAAGCTTAGCCACAGCGTCGGCGACCTTGCCGGGCTCGTCGGCATCGAGCGGGCCGGGCAAGCCGGTGCGCACGTTGCAGAACGCGCAGGCGCGCGTGCAGGTGTCGCCCATGATCATGAAGGTGGCGTGCTTCTTCGCCCAACACTCGCCGATGTTGGGGCAGCTCGCTTCCTCGCAGACGGTGACGAGCTTGTTCTCGCGCACGATACGTCGCGTCTCCGTCCATTGGGCGGAGCCGGGAGCTTTCACGCGGATCCATTCGGGCTTGCTTTGCAGCGGCGTGTCCGGGCGGTTCGCCTTTTCGGGATGGCGCGGCCTCTCGGCCCCCTGTGTTGTGCGCGGATCGTTGTTGAGCAGATCGAGTATCACCGTCATGCACCCATCCCCCTGCGATGTATCAGAGCCGAACATGCCGGCGGCTTCGCTCACGCTGCGTGATACGTCTCGACTCGCGCAAGCAATCGCGCGGTAACAATGGAGCCACGCGTGCTTGGTTGCTGACATTCAGCTATCGCGACGATGCGCGTCAACCTGATTTGTGATCGCGTGTTGTTCGCGCTCGCATAACGGAGCGAACCCTTGCGCGGATGCTCCAGTTCCAACGGGCCGCGCGGGGTGGCAGGCATGGCGCCTCGCATGCAAAACGGTCCGTCCGAGCGATCCGATATTTCGGGTGGTCACTCTAGCCGGTTTTCCGGAGCTTCAGACGGATTTGGTCGAGATGCGCTTTCCCTAGAAACGGGACATCCGGCAAACCCAAGCAAATTGAACGACATCGTTGAGATGCCGTACTTTTCCGTGGACTGGCACGAATGCTGCTTAATAAGCCGTCAAAAGAAGCGACAGCTTAAAAATAGACGATGTGAGGGGACGTTCAGATGCCAGCCAACAATCAACTCACGACCTAACACGACCGGGATACCGCCCGTTCGGCATTGCGCGCGTCCGCATGAGCGGGGGCTGCAATGAACGTTGGCGCTCGACTTCGGCTTGGCATGCAATGGAGAAAGCAATGACGATCGCGGACGCGCACGATCAGGACCCGCAGGAAACTCGGGAGTGGCTGGATGCCCTGTCGGCGATCCGATGTCACCGCGGCAGCGAGCGCGCCGAATTCGTCGTCAACGCCGTTATTGCCGCCGCGCGCAGCGGCGGCCTCGGCATTCAGCAGACGTTGACGACGCCCTATTGCAACACGATCCCGGCGGATCAGCAGCCGGCACTGCCGGGCGACCGCGCCATCGAGCACAAGCTGCGCTCGATCATTCGATGGAACGCGCTTGCCATCGTCCTGCGCGCCAACAAGGAAAGCTCGGAGCTTGGCGGCCATATCGCGAGCTTCCAGTCTGCCGCCACGCTGTACGATATCGGCTTCGGTCACTTCTGGCACGCTCCAACGGAATCGCACGGCGGCGATCTCATTTTCGTCCAGGGACATTGTTCGCCAGGAATCTATGCGCGCGCCTATCTCGAGGGGCGGCTGAGCGAAGAACAATTGCTCGGCTTCCGACAGGAGACCGGCGGCAAGGGCCTGTCGAGTTACCCGCATCCGTGGCTGATGCCGGATTTCTGGCAGTTTCCGACGGTGTCGATGGGGCTGGGACCGCTGATGGCGATCTATCAGGCGCGATTCCTGAAATATCTGGAGAACCGTCTTCTGGCCGAGACGTCGAACCGCAAGGTCTGGGCGTTCATGGGCGACGGCGAAACAGACGAGCCGGAGTCGCTCGGCGCCATCTCGCTTGCCGGCCGCGAAAACCTCGAAAATTTGATCTTCGTCATCAATTGCAATTTGCAGCGGCTCGACGGTCCGGTGCGCGGCAACGGCAAGATCGTGCAGGAGCTTGAGAGTGTCTTCCGCGGTGCCGGCTGGAACGTCATCAAGGTATTGTGGGGCTCGGGCTGGGATAGGCTACTGCAGAAGGACCGCAGCGGGCTGTTGCTCAAGCGCATGGAAGAATGCGTCGACGGCGAGTATCAGGACTTCAAGAGCAAGAGCGGCGCCTACATCCGCGAACATTTCTTCGGCAAGTACGACGAGCTGAAGCAGCTCGTCTCTGACATGAGCGACGACGAGATCTGGCAGCTGGCGCGCGGCGGCCATGATCCTGAGAAAGTCTTCGCCGCCTACACCGCAGCTGTGAACCACAAGGGCCAGCCAACGGTCATTCTGCCGAAGACGGTCAAGGGCTACGGCATGGGCGAATCCGGCGAAGGCCAGATGATCGCGCATCAAGCCAAGAAGATGACCCAGGACGCGCTGCGCGGCTTCCGCGACCGCTTCCAGGTGCCGGTCGCAGATGCAGACCTCGCCAAGGTGCCGTTCCTCAAGTTGCCGGAAGACAGCCCCGAAATGAAGTATTTCCGGGCGCAGCGCGAAAAGCTCGGCGGCGCGCTGCCGCAGCGGCGGCGGAAATCTGCGTCCCTGCAAATTCCACCGCTCTCGACATTCCAGCGGCTGCTCGAAAACACCGGTGACCGCGAGATCTCGACGACGATGGCATTCGTGCAGATGCTCGGCGCGCTCGTGCGCGACAAGGCGATCGGCAAGCATATCGTGCCGATCGTGCCGGACGAATCCCGCACCTTCGGCATGGAGGGTATGTTCCGACAACTCGGCATCTATTCATCGGTCGGCCAGCTCTACCGGCCGCAGGACGCCGATCAGCTGATGTACTACCGCGAAGACAAGAGTGGGCAGGTCTTCCAGGAAGGCATCAACGAGGGCGGCGCCATGTCGAGCTGGATCGTCGCTGCGACGTCCTACTCGACCAACAACGTGCCGATGATCCCGTTCTACATTTACTACTCGATGTTCGGTCTTCAGCGCGTGGGCGATCTGGCCTGGCTCGCCGGCGATATGCGGGCGCGCGGCTTCCTGCTCGGCGGTACTGCAGGCCGCACCACGCTGAACGGCGAAGGCTTGCAGCATGAGGACGGCCACAGCCACGTGCTGGCCGGCACCATCCCGAACTGCGTGTCGTATGATCCGACCTTCGCCTATGAAGTCGTGACCATTGTTCGCGAAGGCATGCGCCGCATGTATGAGGCGCAGGAGGACGTCTACTACTACATCACGCTGATGAACGAGAATTATCCGCATCCCGCGCTTGCCGAGGCGGGCAAGGGAGCGGAAGAGGGGATTCTCAAGGGGCTCTATCTCCTCAAGAACGGGGGCGAGACCGCCAAGAAGGGGCTGCGCGTGCAGCTCGTCGGCTCGGGCACGATCCTGCGCGAGGTGATAGCGGCGGCGGAACTGCTGAAGGCGGATTTCGGCGTCACGGCAGACGTGTGGAGCGCCACCAGCTTCAACGAACTGCGTCGCGACGGCATGGCGACTGAGCGCTGGAACCTGCTGCATCCGACCGAGCCGCGCCGCAAGAGCTGGGTCGAGACCCAGCTTGAAGGTCACACCGGGCCGGTAGTCGCCTCGACCGACTACATGCGCAACTACCCCGACCAGATCCGGGAATACGTGCAGGCCGCCGGACGCCGCTACGTCGTGCTGGGCACGGACGGTTTCGGCCGCAGCGACTATCGCGTCAAGTTGCGGAAGTTCTTCGAGGTCGACCGGCATTACGTCGCCGTCGCCGCGCTGAAGGCGCTGGCCGATGAGGGGGCGATCAAGCCTGCAATCGTCGCCGAGGCGATCGCCAAATATCAAATCGATGCCGGGCGCGCTGCGCCCTGGACTGTGTGACGCAGCGGAGCCGAGGACAGAGCGATGAGTGGTCTGATCGATATCAAGGTTCCCGACATCGGTGACTTCAAGGACGTCCCGGTCATCGAGGTTTTCGTCAAGCCGGGCGACAAGGTGAAGGCCGAAGAGCCTTTGGTCGCGCTGGAATCCGACAAGGCGACCATGGAAGTGCCTTCGCCGCGGGACGGCGTGGTCAAGTCGGTGGTGGTGAAGGTCGGCGACAAGGT
This sequence comes from Bradyrhizobium sp. CCGUVB4N, assembly GCF_024199945.1. Lineage (GTDB taxonomy): Bacteria > Pseudomonadota > Alphaproteobacteria > Rhizobiales > Xanthobacteraceae > Bradyrhizobium. The sequence continues at coordinate 1,190,520 of NZ_JANADP010000001.1, forward strand.
CAGCGAAGGCGCCGTGATCGTCCAGTTCGAGGAAGCGGGCGCCGAACAGGCCGAGACGCGGCCGGTCGTCAGCGCGCCGCCGTCACCCGTCAGCGCGCCGGCGGGCGTGGCCGAGGTGCGCGTTCCCGATATTGGCGACTTCAAGGACGTTCCGGTCATCGAGATCTTCGTCAAGCCGGGCGACAGTGTGAAGGCGGAAGACCCGCTCATTGCGCTGGAGTCGGACAAGGCGACGATGGAAGTGCCGGCGCCGCTTGCGGGCACCGTGCAGGAAATCAAGCTGAAGACTGGCGACAAGGTCAGCGAGGGCGTGGTGATTCTCGTGCTCGCAACCGGGTCGGCCCCGGTGGCCGTCGCTGCGGCGCCTTCAGCGCCGGCGTCGGCATCGCCGGCATCGGCCGCGGCCCCCGCGGCGCAAGTCGGGGCGATCGACGAGACCGAATTCGCCCTCGCTTATGCCGGCCCGGCCGTGCGCAAGCTGGCGCGCGAACTCAATGTCGATCTCGGCAAGGTCAAGGGGTCAGGTAATCACGGCCGCATTCAACGCGAAGACGTTGAGGCCTTTGCTAAAGGCGGGGCGTCCTCGGCCAAACCGCAAGCCGCCGCGAGCGCGGGCGGCGGCGTTGGCGGTATCGACCTTCTGCCGTGGCCGAAGATCGATTTCGCCAAATTCGGGCCGGTCGAGCGCAAGGAAATGGGCCGGATCAAGAAGATCTCGGCGGCCAACCTTCACCGCAACTGGGTCGTCATCCCGCATGTCACGACCCATGATGAGGCCGACATCACCGATATCGAGCAGTTCCGGGTTAAGATGAACAAGGAGCTTGAGAAGAGCGGCGTCAAGCTGTCGCTGTTGCCGTTCATGATGAAGGCGGCCGTCGCAGCGTTGAAGAAGTTTCCCGAGTTCAATGCGAGCCTCGACGGCGATACGCTCGTCTACAAGAACTACTGGCACATCGGTTTTGCCGCAGACACGCCGAACGGGCTGATGGTGCCTGTGATCCGCGATGCCGACAAAAAGTCGATCCCGGAAATCGCCACCGAGATGAACGCGCTCGCCAAGCTGGCGCGCGAGGGCAAGATCAAGCCGGACCAGATGCAGGGCGGCACCTTCTCGATTTCCTCGCTCGGCGGCATCGGCGGCATCTACTTCACTCCGATCATCAACGCGCCCGAGGTCGCCATCATGGGCGTGTGCAAGGGCTACTGGAAGCAGCATTCGGCCGACGGCAAGACCTGGACATCGCGTCTGACCTTGCCGCTGTCGCTGTCCTGGGATCACCGCGTCATCGATGGCGCGGCGGCCGCGCGGTTCAACGTCTATTTCGCCAATGTGCTCGCCGATCTGCGGCGCGTGTTGTTCTGAGGTTGGGGAGCGCAGTATGGCCCAGATCGAAGTCAAGGTTCCTGACATCGGCGACTTCAAGGACGTCGCCGTCATCGAGGTGATGGTGAAAGCCGGCGAGACCGTTGCGGTCGACACCAGCCTGATCATTGTCGAATCCGACAAAGCGTCGATGGAGATCCCGTCTTCGCACGCCGGCGTCGTGAAGGAGGTCAGGGTCAAGGTCAATGACAAGGTGAGCGAGGGATCCGTGATCCTGATGCTCGAGACCACAGGGGCTGCCGCTGCGCCGGCACCCGCGCCGGCGTCGCGGCCGGCTGCGTCGCCACCGCCTGTCGCCCCTGTAGCGGCTACGCACGCCGGCAAGGCCGATATCGAATGCGACATGCTGGTTCTGGGCGCCGGTCCCGGCGGCTACTCCGCCGCCTTCCGTGCCGCCGACCTCGGCATGAAGACCGTGCTGGTCGAGCGCTACGACACGCTCGGCGGCGTCTGCCTCAATGTCGGCTGCATCCCGAGCAAGGCGCTGCTGCACACGGCATCCGTGATCGACGAGGTCAAGCATCTCCCCGACCATGGCATCACCTTCGGTGCGCCGCAGCTCGATCTCGACAAGCTGCGTGGGTTCAAGGATGGCGTCATCAAGAAGCTGACCGGCGGCCTTGCCGGAATGGCAAAGGCTCGCAAGGTCGAGGTCGTGACCGGCGTCGGCACCTTCCTCGATCCACATCATCTCGAAGTCGTCTCCGCGGGGGCCAAGAAGACGGTCAAGTTCGCCAAGGCCATCATCGCCGCGGGCAGCCAGGCCGTGAAGCTGCCGTTCCTTCCCGAAGATCCGCGAATTGTCGATTCGACCGGTGCGCTGCTTCTGAGGTCGATCCCGAAGCGCATGCTGGTGATCGGCGGCGGCATCATCGGGCTCGAAATGGCGACCGTCTATTCGACGCTCGGCTCGCGCATCGACGTCGTCGAGATGCTCGATGGCCTGATGCAGGGCGCCGATCGCGATCTGGTCAAGGTCTGGGAGAAGATGAACGCGAAGCGTTTCGACAAGGTCATGCTGAAGACCAAGACGGTAGGTGGAAAAGCAACTGATGCCGGCATCGAGGTGAGCTTCGAGGGCGAGCAGGCGCCTGCCGGACCACAGGTCTATGACCTCGTTCTGGTCTCGGTCGGCCGTAGCCCGAATGGCAAGAAGATCGGTGCCGAGAAAGCAGGTATCGCCGTGACCGATCGTGGCTTCATCAATGTCGACCGGCAGATGCGCACCAACGTGGCGCACATCTTTGCGATCGGAGACATCGTGGGACAGCCGATGCTGGCGCATAAGGCTGTCCATGAGGGGCATGTCGCCGCCGAGGTCGCGCACGGCGAAAAGTCGTATTTCGACGCGCGCCAGATTCCATCCGTCGCCTACACCGATCCCGAAGTCGCCTGGGCGGGCAAGACCGAGGACCAATGCAAGGCCGAAGGCATCAAGTTCGGTAAGTCCGTTTTCCCCTGGGCGGCCTCCGGCCGCGCCATCGCCAATGGCCGCGACGAGGGCTTTACCAAATTGCTGTTCGATACGACGACGCACCGGGTCATCGGCGGCGGAATCGTCGGTACGCATGCAGGCGATCTCATCAGCGAAATCTGCCTTGCGGTCGAGATGGGATGCGAGCCGGCTGATATCGGCAAGACTATTCATCCGCACCCGACGCTCGGCGAGTCCATCGGCATGGCGGCAGAGGTCTTTGAGGGGCACTGCACCGATCTGCCGCCGCAGAAAAAGAAATAGCTCCGTCTGCCTCTAAGCAGCGGGCAGCGAAATAAGGGAGGGAGAAACAATGTCTGGAGCGACCATTGCGACGTCCGGAACGATAGCTGCGACGCAGAAGAAGCCGTTCTACCGGGTTCTCTATGTTCAGGTGCTCGCGGCGATCGTGCTCGGCGTCATTGTCGGCTGGCTTTGGCCGGATCTCGGCAAGAACGACTGGATCAAGGCGATGGGCGACGGCTTCGTCAAGCTGATCAAGATGGCCATTGCACCGATCATCTTCTGCACGGTCGTCTCCGGCATTGCCCACATTTCGGAGGTCAAGAAGGTCGGCCGGGTCGCGATCAAGGCACTGGTCTACTTCGAGGTCGTCTCGACCTTTGCGCTGGCGCTGGGGTTGATCGTCGCCAACGTTCTGCACCCCGGATCAGGTTTTCAGGGTCAGTCGAACGCCGCAGCCGTCGCCGGTTACGCGAAACAGGCGAGCGAGATGAAGTCGGTGGACTTCGTTCTGCACATCATTCCGGATACCGTCGTCGGGGCATTCGCCCAGGGTGAGATTCTCCAGGTCCTGCTGTTTGCCATTCTGTTTGGCTTTGCGCTGATGGGGCTCGGCGAGCGGGCTCATACCGTCAGGGCGTTCGTGGACGACGTTGCCCATGCGATGTTCGGCGTCATCTCGATCGTGGTCAAGGTCGCCCCCATCGGAGCCTTCGGCGCGATGGCCTACACGATTGGTCGCTATGGCCCCCAGGCGCTTGGCAATCTCGCCGGACTGATCGCCACTTTCTATCTCACGGCGTTCCTGTTCGTGATTGTTGGGCTCGGCATCATCGCCCGGATCGCCGGCTTTTCGATCTTCAAGTTTCTCAAATATATCAAGGACGAGCTGCTGATCGTGCTCGGCACCTCATCCTCGGAGAGCGCATTGCCGCAGATGATGGAGAAGCTCGAGAAACTCGGCTGCTCCAAGTCCGTCGTCGGATTGGTGGTGCCGACCGGCTATTCCTTCAACCTCGACGGCACCAACATCTACATGACCTTGGCGACGCTCTTCATCGCCCAGGCAATGAACGTCGAGCTGTCCTTCGGCGAACAGATGACGATCCTCGTCGTTGCGATGCTGACATCGAAGGGCGCATCCGGCATCACGGGGGCGGGGTTCATCACGCTCGCCGGCACGCTTGCGGCCGTCAGGCCCGAACTGCTGCCCGGCATGGCGATCGTGCTCGGCATCGACAAGTTCATGAGCGAATGCCGCGCGCTCACCAACCTCTGCGGCAACGGCGTTGCTTGCGTGGTGGTGGCGTGGTGGGAGGGCGAGCTCGACCGCGACAAGCTGCGCTCCGGGCTCGAACGGGAGATCGATGTAACGGACTTCGAGACCGCCGTTACCGAGGGACGAGGTCTCTGACGGCGGCGCGGCATAAATGGCCATTCGTTCAAACCAGAAGAAAGCGGGGAGTTGAACATGACGGACGTGGTAATTGTCTCTGCGGCGCGAACGCCGGTTGGCTCCTTCAACGGAGCATTGGGCTCGCTACCCGCCCATGAGCTCGGCGCTGTGGCGATCAAGGGTGCCCTCGAGCGCGCCAAGGTCGCCCCTGAAGAGGTTGACGAGGTCATCCTCGGGCAGGTCCTCGCCGGCGGCGAGGGGCAGAATCCGGCCCGGCAGGCCGCGATGGCAGCCGGCATTCCGCAGGAGAAGACGGCGTGGGGCATGAACCAGCTCTGCGGCTCGGGCCTGCGCTCGGTCGCGCTCGGCCTGCAACAGATTGCCAACGGCGACGCGAAGGTCATCGTGGCCGGTGGCATGGAGTCCATGTCGATGGCCCCGCATCTGTCGCATCTGCGCAACGGCACCAAGATGGGCGACGTCAAGTTCGTCGATTCCATGCTGAGGGATGGCCTGCTGGATGCGTTCCACGGCTACCACATGGGCGTCACGGCGGAGAACATTGCGGCCCGATGGCAGATCACCCGGGAAGAGCAGGACGCGTTTGCCACCGGCTCGCAGAACAAGGCCGAGGACGCACAGAAGGGCGGCCGCTTCAAGGACGAGATCGTTCCCGTGACGGTCAAGACCAGGAAGGGTGACGTCGTGGTCGACCAGGACGAATACATTCGGCCCGGCACCACGCAGGATGCGCTCGCGAAGCTGAAGCCGGCCTTCAACAAGGAAGGCTCGGTGACCGCCGGCAATGCGTCGGGCCTGAACGATGGAGCCGCGGCCCTGGTCTTGATGAGCGCTGATGAAGCCAACAAGCGCGGTCTCACCCCGCTCGCCAGGATCGTCTCCTGGGCGACCGCGGGCGTCGACCCCGCCGTGATGGGCTCGGGGCCGATCCCTGCTTCCCGCAAGGCGCTCGAGAAGGCCGGGTGGAAGGTCGGGGATCTCGATCTCGTCGAGGCCAATGAGGCCTTCGCGGCCCAGGCGATCGCCGTCAACAAGGACATGGGCTGGGATCCGTCGATCGTCAACGTCAACGGCGGCGCCATCGCCATCGGCCATCCGATCGGCGCCTCCGGCGCGCGGGTGCTGACGACGCTGCTGTTCGAGATGCAGAAGCGCAATGCCAAGAAGGGTCTTGCTACGCTGTGTATTGGCGGCGGCATGGGCGTCGCCCTGACCGTCGAGCGCTAGGCCGGGGGCCGATCCATTCGGCTGGAACGAGACGCGGACGATAACAGGCCGTCCGCGAACGACGACGGCTCCCTGGAGCCGGCGAATACAACATGAACCGATCAGGAGGGGATAATGTCCAGAGTTGCGGTGGTGACCGGCGGAACACGCGGCATCGGCGAGGCGATCTCGGTTGCGCTCAAGGCGGCCGGCTACAAGGTGGCTGCGAGCTATGCAGGCAATGACGAAGCGGCCGCCAAGTTCAAGGCCGAGACCGGCATCAACGTCTACAAATGGGACGTATCGAGCTACGAGGCCTGCGCCGCTGGCCTGAAGCAGGTTGAAGCGGACCTCGGTCCGGTGGACGTGCTCGTCAACAACGCCGGGATCACCAAGGACGGCATGTTCCACAAGATGACGCCGGAGCAATGGTACGCGGTCATCAATACCAACTTGAACTCGCTGTTCAACATGACCCGGCCCGTGTGGGAAGGGATGCGCGAGCGCAAGTTCGGCCGGGTGATCTGCATCTCCTCGATCAACGGCCAGAAGGGCCAGATGGGGCAGGTCAACTACTCCGCCGCCAAGGCGGGTGACATCGGCTTCGTCAAAGCGTTGGCGCAGGAGGGCGCACGCGCCGGGATCACCGTCAACACGATCTGCCCAGGCTATATTGCCACCGAGATGGTCAAGGCGATCAGTCCGGAGGTGGTGGCCAAGAACATCCTGCCGCAGATCCCGGTCGGCCGCCTGGGCGAGCCGCAAGAGATCGCGCGAGTGGTTGTATTCCTGGCATCCGATGATGCCGGCTTCATCACAGGCTCGACGATCTCGGCGAACGGCGGCCAGCACATGGCTTGAGCGACTGCGATGTCGATCCATCCACGAGGGGACCTCACGACGCGAACGCTCGCCATGCCCGCGGACGCAAATCCGAGCGGCGATATCTTCGGCGGATGGGTGCTTTCGCAGATGGACATCGCGGGCGGCATCCATGCCGGCCAGCGCGCGCAGGGACGGGTCGCAACGGTGGCGATCGAGGCGATGCATTTCATCAAGCCAGTCCATGTCGGGGATGTCCTGTGCGTTTACGCCTCGCCCGAGCGCGTCGGGCGCACGTCGCTCGCGATCCGCCTGGAAGCCTGGGCGCTGCGCAGGCGCCTGGGGGAACGTGTGAAGGTGACGGAGGGAATCTTCACCTTCGTTGCACTGGACGCCGAGGGACGACCTGCGCCGATTCCGGCCAGTCGAGACGAGCAGTAACGACTAACGAAGGAGAGGGAAATGTCCGACGGAAAATCGAAGGCAGGCGCGACCGACTGGGGCCTTCCGGGTCTCGACTTCGCCAAGCTCATTGAATCCTGCCAGATCAGCGGCGTCGATATGAAGGCGCTGCTTGATATGGAGAAGAATAACATCGATGCCCTGATCGAGGTCAACCGCTCGACCTATGAGAGCTGGCGGGATCTGATGGCGCGGCAGGCCGAGGTCTTCCAGGAAACGATGAAGGCGATCGCCGCCGAGACGAGCAACGAGGCCGTGGCGGGAAGGCGCACCGAGATCGCCCGGCAGGGATTCGAAACAGCGCTCGCCAACATGCGCCAACTCGCCGAGACCGCGACGGAACAGCAGAAGCAGACGGTTGAAATCCTGCGGCGGCGTTTCGAGGAGGGAATGGCTGCGATGCGTGTACGTGGCGGACGCACCTGAGGTCGACCGCCGCATCGCGCAAGCGCGGCTCATCTGCCTATCGAACAAGGTAAAATCGGGGAATACGATGGATCAGGATCTGAGGGAAGCCGCACTCGAATATCATCGCCTGCCGAGGCCGGGAAAGATTTCGGTCGTGCCGACCACGGCGATGGCGACGCAACGCGATCTGTCGCTGGCCTATTCTCCCGGCGTGGCGGAACCTTGCCTGGTCATCGCCAAGGACCCGTTACAGGCGGACCAGCTGACCGCGCGCAGCAATCTGGTGGCCGTCGTCACCAACGGCACCGCTGTGCTCGGGCTTGGCAATATCGGGGCTCTGGCGGGCAAACCCGTCATGGAAGGCAAGGCGTGCCTGTTCAAGAAGTTCGCCGGCATCGACGTCTTCGACATCGAGCTTGCCGAGGAGGATCCCGATGCGCTGATCGAAACCATCGCCAGGATGGAGCCGACCTTCGGCGGCATCAACCTTGAGGACATCAAGGCGCCGGAGTGCTTCTACATCGAACAGCAGCTCCGCAAGCGCATGAAGATTCCGGTCTTTCACGACGACCAGCACGGCACCGCGATCATCGCGGCGGCGGCAATCCTCAACGGATTGAAACTCGTGAGGAAGGATATCGCTGACGTCAAGCTGGTATGCTCCGGCGCCGGCGCTGCCGCGCTGGCGTGTCTTGATCTCATCGTCAGTCTCGGCCTGCCGCAGGACCATATCATCGTCACGGACGCGAAAGGCGTCGTCTATGCCGGCCGCACGGAAGGCATGGACGACAACAAGGCGCGCTATGCGGTGAAAACGGAGGCGCGAAAGCTGGACGAGATCATTGACGGCGCGGATATCTTTCTCGGCCTGTCAGCCGGCAAGGTGCTGACGCAGGACATGGTCAAGAGGATGGCACGGGATCCCCTGATCTTTGCCATGGCCAACCCGATTCCCGAGATCATGCCAGAAGACGCATTGGCGGTTCGTCCAGATGCGATCATCGGCACGGGGCGGTCCGACTATCCCAACCAGATCAACAACGTCCTCTGCTTTCCCTTCATCTTCAGGGGCGCGCTCGACTGCGGCGCGACCACGATCAACGAGGAGATGAAGCTCGCGACGGTTCGAGCTCTGGCGGATCTGGCCATGGCCGAAGTGCCCGAGGTGGTGGCGGTTGCGTACAAGGGCGAGAACCTCCGCTTCGGCCGCGACTATCTCATTCCAAAGCCGCTCGATCCGCGTCTCATCGAGGTCGTGGCGCCGGCGGTTGCCAAGGCGGCGGCCGACAGCGGCGTCGCGAAGCGTCCGATTGCGGACATGGAGGCCTATCGCCAGCAGCTGAGCCGGTTCGTCTATCATTCCGGCAATGCAATGCAGCCGGTCTTCTCGGTGGCGAAGGGAAGCGGCAAGTCGCTGCTTCTGGCGGAGGGTGAAGACGAGCGCGTGCTGCGCGCGGCACAGGTAGTCGTCGACGAGCGGATCGCTAGGCCGTTGCTGGTCGGCCGGCCGTCGACGATCGAGGAACGGATCAAGTCGTTCGGTCTCCGGCTCAGGCCGGGTGACGACTGCGAGATCGTCGATCCGCACGATTCGGAGGTCTACTCCAAATGCGCGGACGTCTATCATGAACGCAGGAAGCGCGACGGTGTCTCGGCCGCATTGGCGCTTTCGGAGACGCGCAGCAACGCCACGGTCCTCGCCTCCATCCTCCTCGAACGGGGCCTCGGCGACGCGATGCTCTGCGGAGTCATCGGCCGGACGTCCGATCACCTGACCGCCATACGCAACGTGATTGGGGCGCGTGACGGAGCGCGAACGCTCGCCGTCATGCAGATGCTGATCCTCCAGCAGCATCAGCTTTTCATTTGCGATACCCATTGCAATCTCAATCCGACCGCCGAACAGGTCGCCGATATCGCCTTGATGGCCGCGGCGGAGGTCAGCCGGTTTGGCATTACGCCGCGGGTGGCGCTGCTGTCGCATTCGAGCTTCGGCAGCTCGGCCGTGCCGGAAGCTCACAAGATGCGGGAGGCGCGGGCGATCATCCTCGCGCGAACTCCCGGTCTGGCGGTCGAAGGCGAGATGCGCGGCGACGCCGCGCTGTCGCCCACCGTGCTGCACCACGAGTTTCCCGATTCAGGTTTCGAGGGGCCCGCGAACGTGCTGGTGATGCCCAATCTCGACGCCGCCAACATCTCCTACAATCTGCTCAGGATGGCGGCGGGGCAGGGACTGACGGTCGGCGGCATCCTGCTCGGCGCCGCCAAGCCGGCTCACATCCTCACGCCTTCGTCCACGGTGCGGCGTATCGTGAACATGGCGGCGGTCGCGGTGGCGGACGCCCTGTCCGAGAGAGTCTGATCGACAGGAGTAGATTGGGCGGGTGTGAACTCGATTGGTCGAGGCCATCATGAGTAAGCCGCAACTGGAAAAACCCCGGATTGTTATCGTCGGAGGCGGAGCCGGCGGGCTGGAGCTCGCGACCCGCCTAGGTGACAAATACGGGCGCAAGGGCAAGCTCGACGTCACGCTGATCGAACGAAACCGCACCCATGTGTGGAAGCCGAAACTGCACGAGATCGCCGCCGGCAGCATGGATATCTCGGCCCACGAGGTCGACTATCTCGCGCAGTCCTACTGGCACGGCTTCCGTTACCGCATTGGAGAGATGATTGGGATCGATCGGGATCGCCGCCAGGTGCTGGTGGCGCCCTATCTCGACTCCGAAGGCCGTGAGGTCACTCCGAAGCGGACCTTCGACTACGACGTCCTTGTCGTTGCCGTCGGAAGCCAGAACAACGATTTCGGCACGCCCGGCGTTGCCGAGCATGCGATCAAGCTGGAATCGCAGATTGATGCGAAGCGGTTCCACGAGCGCATGGTCAATGCCTGTATCCGCGCCCATGCGCAAACGCTGCCGCTGGGGATCCATCAGTTGAAGGTCGCCATCATGGGCGCCGGCGCAACCGGGGTCGAGCTGGCCGCGGAGCTCCACAGGACGACGCGGGAAGTGGTGGCGTATGGCCTCGACCAGGTCGATCCGCAGAAGGACATCAGCATCACCCTGATCGAGGCCGCCGACCGGGTGCTTCCCGCGCTGCCCGAACGAGTTTCGAAGGAGACGGAAAAGCTGCTCGCCAGGCTCGGGGTGAACGTGCTGACCGGCGCCAAAGTATCCGAGGTCGGCTCCGACCGCGTGAACCTGACGGATGGGCGGACGATCCCCGCGGAACTGATCGTCTGGGCGGCGGGGGTCAAGGCGCCCGATTTCCTGAAGGATATCGCCGGCCTCGAGACCAATCGGATCAACCAGCTTGTCGTCCGGCCGACGCTACAAACGACGCGCGACGACGCCATCTTCGCCATCGGCGACTGCTCGGCCTGCGCGTGGGGCGAGCGTGGCAACGTGCCGCCGCGCGCGCAGGCGGCGCACCAGCAGGCTTCCCATCTCTATTCGCAGATACCGCGCTACCTGCGGAGCGAGCAGCTCAAGGACTATCGCTACCGGGACTTCGGATCGCTGGTGTCGCTTGGCGAGTTCAGCACGGTCGGCTCGATGATGGGAGCGCTCGTCGGCGGCAGCCTCGTGTTCGAAGGCATGTTCGCGCGGATGATGTACTTGTCGCTCTACAAGATGCACGAACACGCGCTGCATGGTTCGGTGAAGGTTACGCTCGACACGCTGGCGCGGCTGATTACCCGGCGCACCGAGCCGCATGTGAAGCTGCACTGACCGGCATTTGGTCGCGGGAAGCGGGAGGAAGGTTGATGGACGCCATATTCCTTGCGCGCATGCAGTTCGCCGCCAACATCACGTTCCACATCCTGTTTCCGTCTATCTCGATTGCGCTCGGCTGGCTGCTGCTGTTCTTCCGTTTCAAGTACCTGCGTGCGACCGATCCACATGAGAAAGTCGATTGGCTGCGCGCGTATCGCTTATGGACCAAGGTGTTCGCCCTGACCTTTGCGCTCGGCGTCGTCAGCGGCGTCACCATGAGCTTCCAGTTCGGCACCAACTGGCCCGGTTATATGGAGCGCGTCGGCAACATCGCCGGCCCGCTGCTCGGCTACGAGGTGCTGACCGCCTTTTTCCTCGAGGCAGGCTTTCTCGGCGTCATGCTGTTCGGTCATCGTCGCGTCGGCGAGATAGTCCATCTCGGGGCGACCGTCCTCGTCGCCTTCGGGACCTTGATGAGCGCTTTCTGGATACTGGCCCTCAATTCATGGATGCAGACGCCCGCTGGATACGAAATCGTCAACGGGCAGTTTCACGCGCGCAGTTGGCTGGAGATCATCTTCAATCCGTCCTTCCCGTATCGTCTGGTCCATATGGTGCTCGCGTCTGCGCTGACCTGCGCGTTCCTGCTGATCGGGATCAGCTCCTGGCAAATCCTGAAGGGCGTCGCTGTGGCCAGCGCGTCACGCGTGCTGCGGGCCGGGCTCGTTTTCGCTGCGCTGGCCGCACCGGCACAGATAGTGGCGGGCGACTTTCACGGGCTCAATACCCTCAAGCATCAGCCGCAGAAGATCGCGGCGGTCGAAGGCATCTGGGAAACGGCGCGGGGCGTGCCGCTGCTGCTGTTCGCGATCCCGGATGATGCGGCGAGGACAAACCGTTTCGAGCTGGGCGTGCCGAGGCTCGCAAGCCTGATCCTCCGGCATGACCTGGATGGGGAGCTCAAAGGACTGAACGAGTTTCCATCGGCCCATCCGCCGGTCCTGCCGCTATTCTGGTCGTTCCGGATCATGGTCGGGATGGGCACATTGATGCTGCTCATCAGCTGGCTCGGGCTGTGGCGGCAATGGCGCGACAACTGGGATATCGCCAAAATGCCGCGACTGATGCTCAGGGTATTCGCGGCGATGACCTTTGCGGGTTGGGTTGCGACCGTTGCCGGCTGGTACGTCACGGAGATTGGACGCCAACCCTTCATCGTCTCCGGCCTCATTCGCACCGCCGACGTCGCTTCACGGGTCCCTTCGTCGAGCATCGCGGTGACGTTTGCCATCTATGTTGCGGTCTATCTGTCGCTGCTCGTGGCTTACGTCGGCGTGCTCAAATACATGGCGGAGACAGCGGACAAGAAATCGTACGGCAATATGCCGGCGAGCCTGGTGGGAGAGCCGCAGGAATACCAGCGCGGGGGAGAATTCGCATGACATCGATGTCGTTCGACGAACTGCTTCCGCTGATCTTCATCGGGCTGATGGGCGTGTCGCTGCTCGTCTACGTCGTGAGCGACGGATATGATCTCGGGGTCGGCATGCTGATGCATCGGGCGACGCCCAAGGAGCGGGATACGATGGTGGCTTCCATCGGCCCGTTCTGGGATGCCAATGAAACCTGGCTGGTGCTGGGCGTCGGTCTGCTCCTGATTGCCTTCCCCAAGGCGCACGGGCTGGTCTTGTCGGAATTGTACCTGCCGTCCGCGCTCATGCTGGTGGGACTGATCCTGCGTGGCGCGGCGTTCGATTTCAGGGTCAAGGCCAAGGCCGGCCGGAAGGCGATGTGGGACCGTCTGTTCATTGCCGGCTCAATGCTCGCGTCAGTATGTCAGGGCTGGATGCTCGGCCGCTATATCAGTGGCTTCGGAGAGGGCTGGAACTATCCGATCTTTGCCGGCGCCATCGCGGTTGCGCTGCCGATGGCCTACGCGCTGCTTGGTGCCACATGGCTTGTGATGAAGACGGATGGCGAACTGCAGGCCAAGGCGATCGAGTGGAGCAAGATCGCCTGGCCGCCCATGGTCCTCGGCCTGATCCTGATTTCGATGGCAACGCCCTGGATCAGCGAGACCGTCCGTGTGCGGTGGTTTAGCCTGCCGGCGATCATTGCCGTGGCGTCGATCCCGATTACCGCGGGGATCGCGCTCGTGACCGTGCGCGTGCTGCTCGGCTCATCCGCCGTGCGTGGCGCCCTCTGCTGGTTGCCGTTTGCCTTGCTCGTGCTGGTGTTCCTGCTGAGTTTTCTCGGGCTCAGCTACAGCATCTACCCCTTCGTGGTGATCGACAGGCTCACCGTCTGGGAGGCGGCCAGCAGTCCCGACTCGCTCAAGATCATCCTGATCGGGGTCGGCGTCACGCTGCCCGTCATCGTTGCCTATACTGGATTTTCCTATCGCGTATTCCGGGGCAAAACCATAGAGTTAGACTATGCGTGAGCCATCCTTTGCCATGGCCCGCGCTCCGCGGTTTGACTTGGTTCACACGATGACGGAGCTTGCATCTCTGGTGAGCGTCAAGAGGAGTCCGCAAGCCGGTTCGGTGAACTCCACGTCGATGCGTTGGCTTGCGCGCCGAACGGCTGCCACGGCGCTGGTTGTTGCCGCGTCGTGGCTCGGATATGCGGTGGCTTTTCATCGCGGACTGGATCATCTGCACATGGCTGCTCACCAGCGGCTCGCGGTGGAAGCTGCCAGGCTCGACGGCTACCTCTCCAGATTTGAATATTTACCGTCGTTGCTCGAGACGTCTCCCAGCGTTTTCCGCCTGCTCAGTAATCCCGACGATGCCGCGTTGCAGCAATCGGTGAGCCGGTACCTGAAGTCGATCAATCTGCTTGCCGGAGCGGACAACCTCTATGTTCTCGGCGCCTCTGGAAAAGCATTGGCCGCGGCTGATTTCGAGGATCCGGGCACTCCGGTCGGTCGAAATCTGTCCTATCGACCCTATGTGAGCGAGGCTCTCGCCAGTGGCCGGGGCGGGTTCTTCGGTGTCGGCATTACCAGTGCGCGCGCCGGCTACTATCTCTCCTATGCGTTGAAGGACGGCGGTGCCAACAAGGGGATCGCCGCCGTCAAGGTCAATCTGGGATCGTTCGAGCGCGGATGGCGCGATCTTGAGGGCGATGCGCTCCTCGTCGACGAACGGGGAGTGACGATACTCGCCTCCCGTGACGAATGGCGTTATCGCCCGACGGCGCCGCTGTCGCCTGACATGCGCGACGAAATTGCCCGATCGAAACCTTACGCCGATTACGACCTGAGGCCGCTCGGATGGACGATCGTGGCGCCGTCCGAGGGCGGTACTGCACGTATCACCACCGACAACGGGACGGCTTATACGCTCAGCGAGCTTCCCATCAACCGAGGTCTCTGGCGGCTCGTTCTCCTCGATGACGAGGCACCGATCCGGCAGACCGCGTTGATCATCGGCGCGGTGTCGGGTCTTGTCGCCGTCGTTGCCGTGCTCGCGCTTGGGCTCGTGGTGCAGCGCCGCAGAGAAATCAGGCAACGGCTGGCCAACCAGGCGGCGCTGCAGGCGGCGAATGATCAGCTCGAGACCCGTGTGCAGGACCGGACCGCCGAATTGCGGGCGGCACAGGATGAGCTGGTCCATGCCGGCAAGCTGGCTGCTCTCGGCCAGATGTCGGCCGGAATTGTGCATGAACTAAACCAGCCCTTGGCGGCGCTGCAAACCGCAGCCGACAACGCGATCCTGCTGGTTGATCGCGGGGCGGTCAGCGATGCCCGTGGAAACCTCACCCGTATTGGCGAGTTGGTACGCCGGCTCGGGCGGCTGACCGGTCAGCTCAGGGTTTTCGCTTACAAGTCGAGCAGCCCGCTCGACGCAGTCTCCGTCGAACAGGCCGTGAGCGAGGTGCTCAAGATACTCGCCGCGCGCGTCAAGGAGGGGAGCGTTAGCGTCGTGACGGACATCGACGGCGACCTCAACGTCGTTGCCGACCAGACGCGGCTCGAGCAGCTGTTGTGCAACATTGTGGCGAATGCGCTGGACGCGGTAGAGGGCATCGAACGCAAGTCGATCGTGATCCGGGCCGCGAGGGAAGAGGGCCATTCCGCGCGATGCCGCATCGCCATCAGCAACAGCGGCCCTGCGATCGCCTCCGATGTTCTCAAGCGCATGTTCGAGCCTTTCGTGACGACCAAACCGGCGGGCAAGGGCCTCGGCCTTGGCCTGATGCTCTCCAATCACATCGCGCGTTCGTTCGGTGGCGAATTGCTTGCACGAAATCTGCCAAATGGCGCCGAATTTGTCGTGATCCTTCGTTTGGCTGACGTAACAGAGGCGGCTTCGCATGGGCGATGACCAATCAATCGGCGTGATCTACGTCGAGGACGACGAGGATGTCCGGATCGGCGGCGTTCAGGCGCTCGAACTCGCCGGATTCTCGGTCGCTGGCTTTGCGTCGGTCGAGACCGCCAAGGCATCCGTGCGCGCCGACATGCCCTTTGTCGTGGTCTGCGACGTGCGGCTGCACGGCAAGAGCGGCCTTGAATGGCAGTCCGATCTGCGCAGGCTGGATCAGGACCTGCCCGTGATCCTGATCACCGGACATGGTGATATCTCCATGGCCGTGCAGGCGATGCGGAACGGTGCCTACGACTTCATCGAGAAGCCGTGCTCGTCGGAGCAGCTCGTTTCCGTGGTGCGTAGGGCCGCTGAAAAGAGACGCCTGACCCTGGAGGTCCGCTCGCTGCGATCCGCGCTGTCGGATCGCCAGGGGATCGAGGCGAGCCTGCTCGGCCGGTCGCCGCAGATCCAGGAGGTGCGCAGGCTCGTATCCACTTTGGCCGCGACCAATGTCGACGTCACAATCTACGGCGAGACCGGAACCGGCAAGGATGTGGTCGCGCGCTGTCTGCACAATCACAGCGGGCGCCGCAATGGCAATTACGTCGCCGTGAACTGCGGCGGCCTGCCGGAGTCGCTGGTCGAGAGCGAGCTGTTCGGTCATGAAGTCGGAGCTTTCACCGGCGCCACGCGCCAGCGTATCGGAAAGATCGAGTATGCGAACGGCGGAACGCTGTTCCTCGACGAAATCGAAAGCATGCCGCTGAGCGTGCAGGTGAAGTTGCTGCGGTCGCTGCAGGATCGCTCGATCGAACGCGTCGGAACCAACAAGCCAATCTCGGTGGATTGCCGCGTCGTGGCGGCGAGCAAGACGAATTTGCTCGAGCTAAGCGAAAAGAAGCAGTTTCGCGCGGATCTCTATTACCGCCTCGGTGTCGCGTTCATCGAGCTGCCGCCGCTCCGGGAGCGGCGCGAGGACATTCCGCTGCTGTTCGAGCACTTCACGCTGGACGCCGCAAGACGCTTCGAGCGTGATGCGCCGATCCTGGATGAACGGACGATGTCCGCCCTCCTTGCCTATTCCTGGCCGGGGAACGTGCGCGAGCTTCGCAACGTTGCCGACCGCTTTGTGCTGGGTGTTCTCGACGGCAAGGCGATCAACAAGTCCGGATTCGGCACGTCGGACCTGTCGTTGCCCCGGCAGCTCGAAAACATCGAGCGATCGATCATCGAGGACGCTTTGCGGCGCAAGCAAGGCGACGTCCAGGCGACCGCTGCGCTCCTGGGTATTCCGAAGCAGACATTGTACGACAAGATCAAACGTCTTGCCGTGAACGTCGACGGTATCCGGGAAGGCTCGGTCGTTCGCTCCGGAGCCTGACGTTCCGGAGTGACAGTGCCATGCAGGCCGCCAGAATCCACGTGTGCATGGCAACGGAAGAAGAAGGGCGCCGGATAGAAGCCGCCCATTGTCAAAACGCAATACACCTTATTGCAGAGTGAGGGAAATCCAATGGACCGCCCATTCAATATGCCTGATGAGTTTGTCGACGCGTTCGCGAAGGCGGGCGCGAGCCTGTGGCGATCGTTGGGGTGGCCGGAAAATGGTGAACGCGACGGCGCGATGATCAACTCGCCGCTGGCTTCTTCGGGACGCATCGCCGAGTTGCAGGCTGACTATCTGAAGGGCCTGTACCAGCTCACGGAGCACCTCATGATCTCGGCGGCGGCCGGGCAGGGCAACGGGGGCATTGAACCTGCGCGCGGCGATCGCAGGTTCAATAGCACGGAGTGGCGCGAGAATTCCCTCTACAGCCTGCTGAAGCAGTCCTACCTGCTGAATTCGCGCTATTGTACCGAATTCGTCGAAGCCCTGGACATGGACGAGAAGGAAAAGAACCGGCTACGCTTCTTCATGCGCCAGCTCGTTGAATCGATGAGCCCGACCAACTTCGTCGCCACCAATCCCGATGTCATCAAGATTGCGACCGATACCGACGGTCAGAGCCTCAAGGCGGGCTTGGACAATTTGATGGCGGATCTGGGCAAGGGCAATTTGACAATCACGGATGAGAACGCATTCGAGGTGGGCAAGGACGTCGCAACTTCGAAGGGCGCGGTCGTTTTCGAAAACGACCTGTTTCAGCTCATTCAATATGAGCCCGCGACGGAGCAGGTGAGCGCCCGGCCTCTGCTGATCGTTCCGCCCTGCATCAACAAGTTCTACATCCTTGATCTCCAGCCGGCCAACTCCTTCGTCCGGTTTGCGGTCGAGCACGGACTGACAGTCCTCATGGTTTCCTGGCGCAATCCGGACGACTCTTGCGGGCACTTTGGCTGGGACGATTACATCGAGCATGGCGCCATGCGCGCCATCGAGGTCGCCCGGTCGATTTCAGGGGCCGACAAGATCAATGTCGTCGGCTGGTGTGTCGGAGGGACCATTCTTTCGTCAGCACTCGCAATCCTGCGAACGCGGGGCGATGAATCGGTCGCCAGCGTGACATTGCTGACGACCATGCTCGATTTCCGGGAGCCGGGTGATCTTGGCGTGTTCGTCGACGAGGAGAGCGTGCGCCAGCGCGAGCAGACGATCGGGAAGAATGGCATCTACCGCGGTGCCGAACTCGGCTTCGTGTTCCAGACCTTGCGCTCGAAGGAGCTGATATGGCCGAACGTGGTCAATCACTATCTGAAGGGAAAACCGCCTGAACGGTTCGATCTTCTGTTCTGGAACGCCGACGTCACCAATCTGCCGGGGCCGATGTACTGCTGGTACATGAGGAACATGTACCTGGAGAACAATCTCCGGGAAGCAAACAGATTGACGATGTGCGGCACGCCGGTCGATTTGAGTCGGGTCGACGTGCCGGCCTACGTTCTGGCGACGCTCGAGGATCACATCGTGCCGTGGCGATCGGCCTACCGCACCACAGGCCTGTTCGGTGGCAACACCCGCTTTGTGCTCGGAGCAAGCGGTCATATTGCCGGTGTGATCAATCCCGCCTCGAAGAACAAGCGGAGCTACTGGGTGTCGACCGAAAGATGCGACGATTCGGCGGCATGGCTGGCGAGCGCGGAGGAAAAGCCGGGTAGCTGGTGGAACGACTGGATCGGCTGGCTCAAGCCGCGGGCGGAAGACAAAATGCCGGCACGTGCGCAACTCGGCAGTAACCTCTATCCGGCTGGCGAACCGGCGCCCGGCCGATACGTGAAGGAGAAGGCAGGCTGATTGCTCCGGCGTGAATTTTGGCCGTCGGCGCCAACGGGGGGACGTGCTGGCCGCGCTTTCTTGATAGATTGGACCGATTTGGGTCTCGTTGGGTCAAATTGGCTCAAGATGGACTGGCGCGAGAGTTCAGGTTTTTCAGTTGGTTGGAAAACCGCGTGTACGCGACGTGCACACCGGGAGATCAAGAAAAATCCATCGCTGGCAAGCGTGGGCGGTCGCTGTCGCGAAGGGAGTTAGGTTGATAGGGTAGTGCACTTGCGCGACTTTCGGCTCGAAATGTGTCACGCACCGAGCTCTGTGTTCGGCCTATCAGATCGCTGCAAAGTAAGAGAGGATGGCTTAGCTCAAAACGTCGCTCACCGTCCGACTTGGAGCCGCATGCGATCGATATCTTTGTGGCTATGTGCGGCCGAGGTGAAGATGATCCTCAAGCTGCCTTCTCCGGCCAATATCGCTTACGCAACTCCTGCTTCATAAGCTTGCCCGTCTGTGAGCGCGGGACCTCATGCACGAAGTCGACGCTCTTGGGCGCCTTGTAGCTCGCAACCCGAGCCTTCACAAAGTCGATGACTTCTTGCGCCAAGCTGTCGTTGCCTTCGATGCCGGGCATGAGTTGCACGATTGCTTTGACCTGTTCGCCCATTTCAGTATCGGGAATACCGATAACGGCTACGTCTGCGATCGCAGGATGAATGACGAGGACGTTCTCGATCTCTTGAGGGTAGATGTTGACCCCACCGGAGATAATCATGAATGCCTTGCGGTCGGTCAAGAACAGATAGCCGTCGGCATCGACGTGTCCGATATCGCCGACCGTCGTCCAATACGGATGTGCAGGATGTTGCGCGGCTTGTGTCTTCTCGGGCTCGTCATGGTAGACAAACGGCATCCCATCGCGTTCGAAATAGATGATGCCCGTCTGACCCACTGGGACTTCGCTGCCTTCCTCGTCGCAGATATGAATTTTCCCGAGCGCGGCGCGACCGACGGAGCCGGGTTTCCTGAGCCACTCCTCGGGCCCAATGACGGTCATCCCGTTCATTTCGGTGGCGGAGTAGTACTCCCACAATACCGGACCCCACCACGTCATCATCTCTCGCTTAACTTCAACGGGACACGGTGCGGCGGCGTGAATGGCGACCTGCAGATTGCTGACGTCGTATTGAGCTCGGACTGATTCAGGTAGTTTGAGCATCCTCACGAACATGGTCGGGACCCACTGACTGTGGGTCACCTTGTAGCGCTGGATGATGGCCAACGCCGCTTCGGCGTCGAACTTGTCCATGACCAAAGCGGTGCCCCCGAGCGCTTGGACGGTGGCACAGGTTCGGAGCGGTGCTGCATGATAGAGCGGCGCAGGAGACAAGTAGATAGTCGTCTCGTCGAAACCGAAGTTCGAGGAGAACATCTGCACCATCGTATCGCCTGGATCGGAAACCTGCCGCTCCGGCAGCGCATGCTTTACGCCTTTGGGCCTGCCGGTTGTGCCGGAAGAATACAGCATGTCGGCGCCACGAGGTTGGGAAGATGGCATGGTGGCGCGCGCGGTTTTCAGTAGATGCTGGTATGGCTCGTAACCAGGCAGATCCCCTTCGAGACTGATGCGACGCTTGAGCTGGCTGTGCGTGCCAAGTCTCGAGGCCGTCTCAACTCCACCGCGACCCACGAACAACGCGGCAGCGCCAGAGTTGGCGAGCATGTAGTCGACTTCATCAGAGCTCAACCGATAGTTTATCGGCATCAGATACAGACCCGAACGCTGAGTGGCCCAATAGATGTCGAAAATCCAAGAGCTGTTGTCGGAGAGTACGCCGACCACATCGCCAGGCCGCAGGCCCGCGTCAAAGAGCCAATTTGCAACCCGCCGTGACCGGTTCTCCAATTCGGCATAGGTCACGACCTCACCGGTCGCTGTCATGATGAGGGCAGGGCGGTCCGGATTTGTAAGTGCATGGGTCCCCGGATACATAATCACTCCTTGGATGCCGCCCTTCTGAGGAAGACGCGGAGTTGATATCGAGCGGAATTTGCTGGCGGTTCGTGAATCTGGCCGCCTGAGGTCAGCCTGACCTGCAAGGTGATTCACTGGCTATGTCGGTAAGTCAGGCCGCGCCTTTCGCTCTTCCCACCCTTGATTTGCTTGAAGTTTGAGCTTGATCAAGAACTGATATTGATGTCACATTACCGATTGCGGGCTAGTGGTCAAGGGACCGCGATGCTATGGATGGCAAATGCTGGAGACCGATGATTCTACTTTAGAGCCGCTGGCCCCCGCGACGGCGAAGGGAGCCGCGATGCGTGAGCGGCTGCTCAACGCCTCGGCGCGTGTATTCGCGCGCAAAGGATATGAGGCCACGCGGGTCGAGGACATCGTGAAGATTGCCCGCACCTCTTACGGCAACTTCTATCGGCACTTCCGAAACAAGGACGAAATTCTGCTGGCCGTGTTGAAGCCTCTGGTCGACGAGATCTACGTCGCAAGCAAGCGCAGGATTGGCCGCTCGTTG
This sequence comes from Bradyrhizobium sp. CCGUVB4N, assembly GCF_024199945.1. Classification (GTDB taxonomy): domain Bacteria; phylum Pseudomonadota; class Alphaproteobacteria; order Rhizobiales; family Xanthobacteraceae; genus Bradyrhizobium. The sequence continues at coordinate 1,211,713 of NZ_JANADP010000001.1, forward strand.
AAGGCAACCGAAGCAGAGTTCGTTGAGAATACCATCGCTTATCTCAAGATCTATGCCAGGCATCGTAAACTATTGCGTGTCATGCGGGAGGCGGCAGCTCGCGGCGAGAAGGCGACATTTCTGTCTCTCTATGTCACGGAACGTAGCCGCTTCGTTAGGCGTACCTCCACCTGGCTGACACGGCTTCAAGGGTTAGGCGAATTAAGTCGCGAACTCGATCCTGAAATGGCTGCCGAAGTGCTCGGCGCTACGATGGAGCAGGTTTCCTATATGAAGTTTGATCTCGCCTCGGAAGATCCAGACGACGCCGAGGTCGAGCACATAGGATCGCACTGCGCGAAGATCTGGTATCGAGGTGTGTTTGGCGCGGTCAAAGAAGATTCAGCTGCTCCAAACTAGGGCGTGCGTCCACGAACGCTGGCTTCCGATGGCAAGGCGGAAGTCCCTCCGTTTGGCTGCATCGGCGGTTAAAGAATTGTCATCTCTCAGCGCGAGGCCGGTGTGACATGAAAAAGAGCGACGTCGTTTGTTCTGAGTGCGGCGCTGGTTTTCGACGTCTCGAATTATCGTCACAGCCGGGCGAAATAGGCGAGTACCGCTGTCCGGTCTGCGATTCCTCCCTGGAAGTTTTCGACGGTAGCAAGTTAGTTGCCTACCGCCTGACAATCGAACCGTGCACGAGAGCCATACGCGATTGAGGCGGCCTAACCGGAATTTCGGATTATAAATCAATCTCCGTAGCCGGCAGCCTATCGCCGTCGATTGATCCAGTCGCCAGCTCACTGTTGTGCATGGGTTCAATTGGTTTGTCTTCCTTGCTCGCTCTAGCACCGTGCCGTCTTAAGTCGCTGCATCAACTATTCGGTTAGGCCGCGGATCGACCGGTCGATACGACTGTCGCGTGCCGCTGCCAAACAGGTGCGTTGCGCTTCGTCGTGAACGCCGCCCAGGGACCGCGAGCAAGCGGTCGAGTGCTCATCATTCCAAAGCGCCGCGTGTTTGGCTCGCTGCAATGCGCGAAGCCTTGACGGAACAGATCATCAGTAATATGACGTCAATATCACTTTTAAGCGCCGATGTAGAAGCGCCGGAAATTCGATAGGGGAGGAGCCGATTTAATCGGCGTAAAACTCAATGAAATCAGCTATTTCGTTGCTTCGCTCCCTCGTTCATGGCGCGGTCGCACTCGTTCGCCGTCTACCCGTCATTGGCGGATATTCGGCGGGAGCTTCGTCATGATCCTGAATGAAACTCAAGCCGCCATCCGCGACGAGGTGCGCAAGTTTGCTCAGGAGCGGATTGCTCCCCGCGCCCGCGAGTACGAAGAAGCCAATGGGTACCCGCCGGAGCTATTTGAGGAGCTTGCGAGCCTTGGTCTGATGGGAATGACGGCTCCCGAGGCTGTCGGCGGAGCTGGCGCGGACTACGTGGCCTATGCGGCCTCACTCATCGAGATCGCAGCGGCTGATGGCGCGCTGTCTACGATACTGAGCATTCAAAACAGTCTGATCGTATCAGGCTTGTTGAAGGACGGTACGCCGACGCAGCAAGCGAAATTTCTGCCCTTGCTGATATCTGGACGAATGATCGGCGCATTCGCGCTAACAGAGGCGGAAGCGGGCTCGGATGCTGCCGCGTTGAGGACGTGCGCCGTTCGAGCGGGCGATGGCTACAATCTCAACGGAGCGAAGCAGTTCATTTCGTCGGGGCGCACTGCCGGTCTCGCGATCGTGTTCGCTGTAACCAATCCTGCAGCGGGCAAACGCGGGATCTCGGCCTTTCTGGTCCCTACTGACAGCCCCGGGTACAGCGTCGAGAGGGTCGAACGCAAGTTGGGGCAGGCGGCGTCCGACACTTGTGCCCTTCGGTTCGATGACGTTTTCGTCGAAGAGGGGCTGCGGCTCGGGCCGGAGGGCGCGGGCTATTCCATCGCGCTCTCCAATCTTGAGGTCGGCCGCATCGGCATTGCGGCTCAATGTGTGGGAATGGCACGCGCCGCTCTCGATGCGGCGGTGAGGTACGCCGGCGAGCGCAAGAGTTTCGGAGCCCCAATCATCTCGCATCAGGCCGTCGGGTTTCGTCTAGCGGATCTTGCCGCAAGACTTGAGGCTGCACATCAGCTCGTGCTGCATGCGGCCGCGATGAAGGACGCCGCTCTACCCTGTCTCAAGGAAGCGTCCATGGCCAAGCTCGTAGCCTCCGAAACAGCGGAAGCGGTGGTTTCCGGCGCGCTCCAGACATTCGGTGGCTACGGCTATCTGGAAGATTTTGGCATCGCGAAAATCTATCGGGATGTGCGCGTCTGTCAGATCTACGAAGGCACATCAGACATTCAGCGAATGGTCATTGCGCGCGATCTAGCGAAAACCGCGGCAACAACGTGACCAGCAACGAAATGCATTGAGGAGCGTCCATGTCCGATCCAGTTGTCATCGCGAGCTACGCGCGTACGCCCATCGGGTCGTTCCAGGGATCGCTCGCTCGCTTCAAGGCCACCGAGCTGGGTGCTGCAGCAGTGAAGGCGGCGGTCGAACGGGCCGGCGTCGCGGCGGAAAACGTAGACCAAGTGGTCATGGGCTGCGTATTGCCGGCGGCTCTTGGTCAGGCTCCCGCTCGACAAGCTGCGCTCGGGGCGGGGTTGGCTCTGAGCGCTCAGGCAACGACCGTCAACAAAATGTGCGGTTCCGGGATGCAAGCCGCGATCCTGGCTCACGACGCGATCGCGGTGGGCTCCGCGGACGTTGTCGTCGCGGGTGGCATGGAGAGCATGACGAACGCGCCGTATGCGCTGCCCAAGCATCGCGGTGGCGCACGCATCGGGCATGACCGTATCATCGACACGATGATGATGGACGGACTGGAGGATGCGTACACTCCAGGCAAGGCCATGGGCGTCTTTGCGGAAGATGCTGCATGCGAATTTCAGTTCAGTCGCAGTGCGCAGGACGAATATGCGCTCCGGTCCCTGGACCGGGCCAAGGCCGCAATTTCAAGCGGAGCATTCGCTGACGAGATAGTGGCCCTGCCGGCGGTAGCCAAGACTGGATCGGTCGTTGATACCGATGAACAGCCCGGAAAGGCGAAGCCGGAGAAGATACCCTTCCTCAGGCCCGCGTTTGCTCCTGACGGCACGATCACACCTGCCAACGCCTCGTCCATTTCCGATGGAGCCGCCGCCTTGGTGATGACCCGCCGAAGCATCGCCGAGAGATTGGGGCTCCCGATCGCCGCGACGGTCCGGGCGCACGCTGCTCACGCCCACGCGCCGGCTCTGTTCACAACCGCCCCCGTGCCCGCAATCCAGAAGGTGCTCGCCAAGGCCGGATGGTCGGCCGCGGACGTCGATCTCTACGAGATCAATGAGGCGTTTGCCGTGGTCGCGATGATCGCCGCGCGCGAACTCGATATTCCGGCTGAGAAACTCAACGTCAATGGCGGTGCGACCGCCCTTGGCCATCCCATCGGCGCCAGCGGCGCGCGCATCATTGTCACCTTGCTCGCTGCGCTCAAGGCGCGCGGTCTCAAGCGAGGCGTGGTCAGCCTCTGCATCGGCGGCGGCGAAGCGACCGCGATGGCGATCGAAGTTTAAGCATCTAAGACAGGAAAGATAAGCATGCACATCAAGGGAACAGCCGCGATCGTCACGGGCGGCGCATCCGGTCTCGGGGGCGCCGCGGCAGAGCGACTCGCGGCAGCCGGCGCCAAAGTGACGATCTTGGATCTCAACTCCGAGTTGGGGGAGGCGCACGCCAAGGCTATCGGTGGGCACTTCGTCAAAGTCGACGTGACCGACGAGGATGGCGTCGAGCAGGCGCTCGAATCCGCGGAGCGCTTGGGCGGCAAAGCGCGCATCCTGGTCAACTGCGCCGGCCTCGGCCCGCCCGGCAAGGCTATCGGCCGAGACGGCAAGGCGCTGCCGCTGCGCGACTTCGCCAGAACGATCAACATCAATCTGATCGGCAGCTTCAATGTCCTGTCAAAGTTCGCCGCGCGTCTTCATGCGGCCGAGCTGGCCGATGAGGAACGGGGCGTCATCATCAACACCGCGAGCGTCGCCGCATTCGATGGCCAGATCGGCCAAGCCGCCTATTCGGCATCCAAGGGCGGCATCGTCGGCATGACGCTGCCCCTTGCTCGTGAATTCGCACGCTACGGCATCCGGGTGATGACGATCGCACCTGGTATCTTCCTGACTCCCCTGCTGATGTCGCTCCCTGAAGAAGCGCAAAAGTCGCTGGGCAAGCAGGTACCCTTCCCGAGCCGGCTCGGACATCCGTCTGAATTTGCTCAGATGATCGAATCCATCGTCGCCAATCCAATGCTGAACGGCGAGACCATCCGCCTGGACGGCGCAATCCGCATGGCGCCGAAATGACCGGGATCGGCCCAGAGCGTACTCAAGAGATTGCGGATCGCGTTGAGCGCTTCGTTCGGGATGTCGTAGTCCCGTTCGAGCGCGATCCTCGCCGTGATCATCATGACTGTCCAAAGGACGAGTTGGTCACCGAACTACGTGAACTGGCGCGGGCGGCAGGCGTATTGACGCCGCACATACTGCCCGACGGTTCACATCTCTCGCAGAGCGAGACGGCGACAGTCCTGGCCAAGACAGGCCTATCGCCGCTTGGACCGCTCGCATGCAACACGGCGGCCCCCGATGAAGGCAATATGTACCTTCTGGGCAAAATCGGCTCGCCTGAGATCAAGGAGCGGTTTCTAAAGCCGCTCGTCGAGGGGCGCGCGCGGTCCGCGTTCTTCATGACCGAACCGGCCGAGGAGGGCGGAGCGGGATCCGACCCATCGATGATGACGACGACCTGCCGTCCGGACGGCAACCAGTGGGTCGTGAATGGACGCAAAGCGTTCATCACGGGAGCACGCGGAGCCAAGGTCGGCATCGTGATGGCAAAGGCCGAGGAGGGCGCATGCATGTTCCTCGTCGATCTGCCCGATCCTGCAATTACCATCGATCGTGTGCCCAACACGATCGACAGCTCCATGCCGGGCGGCCACGCCGTCGTGACCATCCGTAATTTGCGTATTCCTGCCGATCAAATGCTCGGGCAGCCGGGTGAGGGGTTCAAATATGCCCAGATCCGGCTTTCGCCGGCCAGGCTGTCGCATTGCATGCGCTGGCTGGGTGCTTGCATCCGCGCCAACGAGATCGCGACCGGTTACGCCAACCGCCGGAAGGCGTTCGGCGAGACGCTGATCGATCACGAGGGCGTCGGCTTCATGCTTGCCGACAACCTCATCGATCTCAAGCAGGCCGAACTGATGATCTCGTGGTGTGCGAGCGTCCTGGACGCGGGGGCACTCGGAACCAACGAGAGCTCGATGGCCAAGGTCGCGGTGAGCGAGGCGCTCATGCGCGTCGCCGATCGCTGCGTGCAGGTGATGGGTGGATCTGGCGTCACCAACGAAACCATCGTGGAGCAGGTTTTCCGTGAGGTTCGCGCGTTTCGAATCTACGACGGTCCGACCGAGGTGCACAAATGGTCGCTCGCAAAGAAGATCAAGCGCGACTGGCAGAAGGCAAACCCGTGAGCGCTCTCGACGAAGCGGCAAATTCCGGACTGGCTGAACCCTCCGAGGGTTATCGTCTCGACGAGGACGCCTTGTCGCGATGGATGACGGCCAATGTCGACGGATTTCGAGGACCTCTCAACGTCTCGAAATTCAAGGGAGGTCAGTCGAACCCGACCTACCGTCTTCAGTCCGCAGACGGCGTCTACGTCCTTCGGCGGAAGCCGCCGGGTTTGCTGGTATCCGGCGCGCACGCAGTCGATCGCGAGGCACGCGTACAAAGCGCGCTGTCGCAAATCGGGTTTCCGGTGGCGCGCATCTACGGATATTGCGCCGACAAGGCCGTTATCGGCAGCGAATTCTATGTGATGCAGCTCGTCGAAGGCCGCATCTTCTGGGACGCAACCTTTCCCGAGGTGAGTCGTGAAGAGCGTCCTTCGTACTTCTACGCTATGTGCGACGTCATCGCGCAACTGCACTCCATTGGTCCGGCTTCGATTGGTCTGGGCGATTACGGAAAGCCGGGCAGCTACTTCGCGCGGCAGATCAGTCGCTGGTCACGGCAGTATCAGGAAGATCCTGAGGCCGGGCGCGACGCCAACATGGACCGCCTCGTCAAAGCGCTCCCGGAACGCATTCCCCAAGGTGAGGAGGTCGCAATCGTCCATGGCGACTTTCGCTGCGACAATCTCATCTTTCATCCCCGAGAGCCGCGAATTATCGCCGTACTCGATTGGGAGCTTTCGACCATCGGACATCCGCTGGCGGACTTCGCCTATCACGCGATGATGTATCGCATGCCTCCTCATATCGTCGCCGGTCTTGGCGGAGCCGATCTGGCGGCCCTCAACATTCCGAGCGAAGCGGAATATATCAAGAGGTATTGCCGAGCGACCGGACGCGAAACGATTCCGGACTGGCACTTCTACGTTGCTTTCAATTTCTTCCGGCTCGCGGCGATCATGCATGGCATTGCTGGTCGCGCGCTGCGCGGCACGGCCTCCTCGACGCAGGCTAACGAGCGCGGCAAGACCTTTCCAGAACTGGCTGCGTTGGCTGTTCGCGCGCTGGAGAACCTCCCATGAGCCCCCCTATCGAGTTCTCCTGCGCCGAGAAGATCGCGACCGTGACCCTGTCGCGCCCGGACCACGGCAACACGATCGATCCCGCTCTGGCTCGCGCTCTTCTGGAGGCCGCCAAACGTTGCGACGAGGACGATGACATCCGGTGCGTTGTTCTGACTGGGCGCGGCAAGCTCTTCTGCGGGGGCGGGGACGTCAGCGCTTTCGCCGCAGCCGGCGCCGACGTCTCGGCCTTCCTGGAGGATCTGGCGGAAACGCTGCACGCGGCAATCATGCGCCTTATGCGCATGAGAAAGCCGCTGATCACGCTCGTGAACGGCCCCGCAGCCGGAGCCGGCATGAGCCTCGCGATGATCGGCGACTTCGCGCTGGCAGCCCGCTCGGCTCACTTCAGCCCGGCCTATACCGCCTTGGGCCTCAGCCCGGACGGTGGAATGAGTTGGCTGCTGCCGCGGGTGGTTGGCCTCAGGCGAGCTCAGGAGATCATCCTGTCCAACCGTCGCGTGCCGAGCGACGAGGCGGAGCGAATTGGTATCGTCACGCGCATCGTCGATGGCGAGCAGCTGCTTGCCTCCGGCGCCGAACTCGCTGCGAAGCTGGTGGCTGAGCCGGTGGCAGCATTCGGTGCGGTTCGGCGTCTCCTCCTCGAAAGTTACGATAGCACGTTGGAGGCCCAACTCGAGCGGGAGATGCGGAGCATTGCCGCGCTGGGTAACTCGGAAGAATCACGTCGTCGCGTAGCGGCCTTCGTCGCTCGTCGAAATTCAAACGGATGAAAGGAATTGTTCCATGGCCGAAGCTTATATCGTCGAAGCTGTACGAACGGCAGGTGGCAGGCGCAACGGCAAGCTGGCCGGCTGGCATCCCGCCAATCTGGCGGCCGAAACGCTCAACGCGCTCGTGGACCGCTCGGGGATTGATCCTGCCGCCGTCGACGACGTGATTCTGGGCTGCGTGACGCAGGCCGGCGAACAGGCGTTCGCCTTCGGACGGAATGCGGTGCTTGCCTCCAAGCTCCCCGGATCCGTTCCGGCCGTGACGATCGATCGGCAATGCGGGAGCTCGCAGCAGGCGGTGCAGTTCGCCGCCCAGGCAGTGATGTCCGGTACCCAAGACGTCGTGATTGCCGCTGGCGCGGAGAGCATGACCCGCGTGCCGATGTTCTCGAACGTGTTGTTGCACCAGAAGGAAGGCATCGGGATCGGTCCAATCAGCGATCGCATTCAGAAGCGGTTCGGTGTGGAATCCTTCAGCCAGTTTGAGGGCGCCGAAATGATCGCAAAGAAGTACGGGTTTGATCGACTGACCTTGGATCGGTTCGCTCTTGAAAGTCATCGTCGCGCCGCAGAGGCGACGAAATCCGGAGCCTTCCAGAACGAGATCGTGCCCCTCAAGATCGAAGGGGGCGAGCACACCGTGGACGAAGGCATTCGGTTCGACGCCTCGCTGGAATCGATTGGCTCGGTCAAGCTTCTGAAAGACGGTGGTGTCGTCAGCGCCGCCAACGCAAGCCAGATCTGCGACGGCGCATCCGCCGCGCTGGTCGTAAGCGAGAAGGCTCTCAAGGAGCACAATCTGAAGCCGATCGCGCGCGTCGTCGGTCTTACGGTGACCGCCGGCGACCCAGTCATCATGCTTGAGGAGCCCATCAACGCGACCCGACGGGCTCTCGCGAAGGCAGGAATGAAGATCGGCGATATCGACCTGTACGAAGTCAACGAGGCATTCGCACCGGTGCCGCTTGCCTGGCTTCAGGCGATCGAGGCCGACCCGGAAAAGCTCAATGTCAACGGGGGCGCGATTGCGCTCGGTCACCCGCTCGGCGCCTCGGGCACGAAGCTCCTTTCCACTCTGGTTCACGCTCTCAAGGCGCGGGGCAAGCGATATGGCCTTCAGACGATGTGTGAGGGCGGCGGCATCGCCAACGTGACCATCGTTGAGGCTTTGGGATGACCTTCCAAACCCGCTTTACGGAGCTCGTCGGTATCAGCCACCCGGTCATGCAGGGCGGCATGATGTGGGTCGGGCGTGCGGAGCTCGCCAGCGCGGTCTCCAACGCTGGCGGGTTGGGTATCATCACGGCTTTGACCCAGCCGACCCCGGACGATCTGCGGAGAGAGATTGATCGCTGCCGATCGATGACCGATAGGCCTTTCGGGGTCAACCTGACGATCCTTCCCTCGGTAACGCCTCCTCCTTATGCAGAGTATCGAAAGGCCATCATCGAAAGCGGGATCAAGGTGGTCGAGACGGCTGGCGCGCGGCCACAAGAGCATGTGGATGAATTCAAGTCACATGACATCATCGTCATTCACAAGTGCACTTCGGTTCGACACGCCCTTTCCGCCGAGAAGATGGGGGTCGACGTTGTGTCGATCGATGGCTTCGAGTGCGCTGGCCATCCCGGAGAGGATGACGTGCCTGGTCTCGTATTGATCCCCGCTGCGGCAGACAAGATTTCCATTCCGATGTTGGCCAGCGGCGGCTTCGGTGATGGTCGTGGTCTCGCAGCTGCCTTGGCTCTCGGGGCCGACGGAATCAACATGGGCACGCGTTTCTGCGCGACGGTTGAGGCTCCGATACACGAGGCAGTGAAGCAGTTTCTGGTTCAGAACGACGAGCGCGCAACGAACCTTATCTTCCGCAGGTTTCGGAATACGGGCCGGGTCGCCAAGAACAGCGTGTCCGACAAGGTCGTTGAGATATCGAATGTACCTGAAGCCGCGTTTGATGATGTCCGGCCGTTGGTCTCGGGGGCGAAGGGACGCGTTGCGCTCGAAACCGGTGACCTTGACGCTGGGTTGATCTGGGCAGGGCAAGTGCAAGGGCTCATTCACGATGTCCCGACGTGCCAGCGCCTGATCGAGCGGATCGTGGCTGACGCCAAGGTTACGATTCGTGGCCGGCTCGCGGGATTGCTGAAGTCCGAAGGTCTCCCGGCCTGAAGAGAGTGCCGGTGCTCCGGCGTTGTGGGGTAGAGCATGGTTCAAGTGAGGCAAATGAAGGATCAAGGGGTTCTGCTCTCGGTTCGTGGCGTGACGGTCGCTTTCGGCGGCATCACCGCGCTCAACGGCGTGTCCTTTGACATGCACAAGGGCCAGATCCTCGGCTTGATCGGCCCCAACGGCGCCGGCAAGACCACGTTCTTCAACTGCCTGTCCCGGCTCTACCAGCCGTCGTCTGGCGACATCCTGATGGAAGGCGCGAGCATCCTGACGCGCCCGCCGCACCGGATCGCCGAGATCGGCATCGGCCGCACCTTCCAGAACGTGGCGCTGTTTCCGAACCTCTCGGTGATGGACAACGTCCGCGTCGGCACGCATGCGCGCACCTCCAGCGACATCATCAGCGACTCGCTTCGCCTCGCCTGGATTCGCCGCAGCGAGAGCGACGTCAACAAGAAGGTGCACGAGATCCTCGCCTATCTCGATCTCGAGGATGTCGCCCACACCACCGTCTCCGGCCTGCCCTTCGGCACGCAGAAGCGCGTCGAGCTGGCGCGCGCGCTCGCGGCAGATCCGAAGATCCTGCTGCTCGACGAGCCGGCCGGCGGCCTCAATCACGAGGAAGTCTACGTGCTCGGCGACCTCATCCGCCGCATCCGCGACGACCGCCACATGACCGTGTTGCTGGTCGAGCATCACATGGGTCTCGTGATGTCGATCGCCGACCACGTCGTCGCGCTGAATTTCGGCAAGAAGCTCGCGGAAGGCACGCCGGCCCAAGTGCAGGCGGACCCCGACGTCATCAAGGCCTATCTCGGGAGCAAGGACCAATGACGAATCTGCTCAACGTCAAGGACCTGCGCGCCTATTACGGCCAGGTCCAGGCGCTCCACGGCCTGTCCTTCTCGCTCAACGAGGGATCGCTGACGACGCTGCTGGGCGCCAACGGCGCCGGCAAGACCACGACGCTGCGCGCGATCTGCAACATGGTACGCTCCACCGGCGGCATCGAGTTCGACGGCAAGCCGCTGAACAACCGCTCCACCGAAAGCATCGTGCGGTTCGGCATCGCGCATGTGCCGCAGGGTCGCGGCACCTTCACCACCATGACGGTGGAGGAGAACTTGCAGCTCGGGGCCATCACCCGCAAGGACAGCGCCGGCATCGTCTCCGACATCGAGCGCATGTACGCGCATTTCCCGGTGCTGAAGCAGCGCCACACCCAGCAGGCCGGCACGCTCTCCGGCGGCGAGCAGCAGATGCTCGCGGTCGCCCGCGCCCTGATGCTGCGGCCGCGGCTGATGCTGCTGGACGAGCCCTCCTTCGGCCTCGCGCCGCTGGTGGTGCGCGACCTGTTCGGCATCCTCGGCAAGATCAACCGCGAGGACAAGGTGTCGATCCTGGTGGTCGAGCAGAACGCCCAGCTCGCGCTCGAGCTCGCCGACCAGGCCTATGTGATCGAGACCGGCCGCATCGTGATGTCGGGCAATGCCAAGGACATCGCGAACAACGAAGAAATCCGCAAATCCTATCTGGGTTACTGAGGGAGCCGGGACAATGGAGCTGTTCACCAACCAGGTCCTGGCCGGCATCGCCACGGGCGCGATCTACGCCTGCATGGCGCTCGCCGTGGTCATGATCTACCAGGCCATCGACCATCTCAACTTCGCGCAGGGCGAGATGGCGATGTTCTCGACCTTCATCTCCTGGCAGCTGATGCAGTGGGGCGTGTCCTATTGGGCCGCCTTCGTGATCACGCTGATCTTCTCCTTCATCGCCGGCATCGCGATCGAGCGCATCCTGTTCAAGCCGCTCGCCAAGGCGCCGGTGCTGACCAACGTCGCCGGCTTCATCGCGCTGTTCGCGATCATCAACTCCTCGGCCGGCCTGATCTGGGACTTCACCATCAAGCAGTATCCGACGCCGTTCGGTTCTTCGCCGTTCCTGGGCAGCCAGCTGATCTCGACCCACCAGGCCGGCATGATCGGCGTCACCGTGCTGCTGCTGCTTGGCCTCTACTTCTTCTTCCAGTACACGAGGATCGGCCTTGCGATGCGGGCCGCGGCTTCGGTTCCTGAATCCGCCCGCCTCGTCGGCATCAACACCTCTTGGATGATCGCGCTCGGCTGGGGCATGGCGACCGCGATCGGCTCGATCGCCGGCATGCTGATCGCACCGGTCGTGTTCCTCGAGCCCAACATGATGGGCGGCGTGCTGATCTACGGCTTCGCCGCGGCAGTGCTCGGCGGGCTGTCGAGCCCGTTCGGCGCCGTGGTCGGCGGCTTCCTGGTCGGCGTGTTCGAGAACCTCGCCGGCACCTACATCCCCGGCGTCGGCAACGAGCTGAAACTCCCGATCGCGCTTGCGCTGATCATCTCCGTCCTGGTCGTCAAACCGGCTGGCCTGTTCGGCCGGCACATCGTCAAGCGAGTTTGATCATGAGCGCAGCAGAAGAAGTCGTTGCCGAAGGCCATCAGGCGGTCGAGGCCGTTCCGAAGCGAGCCATGACGTTGGGCACCGGCACCTCGCTGTTGGTGCTGCTGCTTCTCATCGCCGTTCCGCTGGTCGCGAAGAACTTCGTGATCTTCCAGCTGACCCAGCTCCTGTATTTGGGCCTCGCCGTGCTGGCGCTGAACATCCTGACCGGCGGCTCCGGCCAGTTCTCGCTCGGCCAGAGCGCGTTCTACGCTATCGGCGCCTACGTCACCGCTGTCATGATGGAGCAGCTCAACGTCCCGTACTTCCTCTGCCTGCCGGTCGCGGGCGTGCTGTGCTTCGGCGCGGGCTTCCTGTTCGGCCAGCCGGCGCTGCGGCTCTCGGGCGTGTATCTCGCGCTTGCGACCTTCGCGCTGGCCACCGCGATGCCACAGCTGCTCAAGCTGAACTTCCTCGAGCACTGGACCGGCGGCGTGCAGGGCCTCGTCGTCACCAAGCCAGATGCGCCGTTCGGCCTGCCGATGTCGCAGGACATGTGGCTCTACTACTTCACGCTCGTGATCGTCCTTGCGATCTACCTGCTCTCGGTGAACCTGCTGCGCTCGCGGTCGGGCCGCGCCTTCATGGCGATCCGCGACAACGAGATCGCAGCTTCCGCCATGGGCATCAACGTCGCGCTGTACAAGACGCTGGCCTTCGGCGTTTCGGCCGCCATCACTGGCGTCGCCGGCGGCCTCAGTGCGATCGCCGTGCAGTTCGTCGCACCCGACAGCTTCACCATCACGCTCGCGATCCAGCTGTTCCTCGGAATGGTCGTTGGCGGCGTCGGCTGGCTGCCGGGCTCGATCGTCGGTGCGGCCTTCATCATATTCGTGCCAAACATCGCGGAGGGCATCTCCAAGGGTCTCTCCGGCGCCGTGTTCGGCGTCCTCTTGTTTCTCGTCATCTATCTTGTGCCACATGGCGCAAGGCAGGTCGCGATCCTAAGCCAAGGCTGGGTCGCCAAACTAAAACAGAAGTGAAACTCACAAGGAGACTTCATATGCTTGCTAGGATTATAGGGACGACCGCTCTGGCAACAGCAGTGATCGCGCTCGCGTCGGGCACGGCGCTCGCCCAGAAGAAGTATGATACGGGGGCCAACGACACCGAGATCAAGGTCGGTAATCTCATGCCGTACAGCGGTCCGGGATCTGCCTACGGCGTCATCGGCCAGGTGGAGGCCGCATACTTCAAGATGATCAACGACAAGGGCGGCATCAACGGCCGCAAGGTCAACTTCATCAGCTATGACGACGCGTACTCGCCGCCGAAGGCCGTCGAGCAGACGCGCAAGCTGGTGGAGAGCGACGAAGTTCTGCTCATGTTCGATCCGCTGGGCACGGCCAACAACACAGCTATCCAGAAGTATCTGAACTCCAAGAAGATCCCACAGCTTTTCGTGGCGGCGGGCGCCACCAAGTTCAACGATCCCAAGAGCTTCCCCTGGACTACGGGCTGGCAACCCTCCTACCAGAGCGAGGCTCGCGCCTACGCGAAGTACATCCTCAAAGAAAAGCCAAACGCCAAAGTCGCCGTTTTCTATCAAAACGACGATCTCGGAAAGGACTACTTGAAGGGCCTCAAGGATAAGCTAGGTGCTCAGATTGTTGCTGAGGAAAGCTACGAAACGTCAGAGCCGACGATCGACAGTCACATCGTCAAGCTCAAGGCGACAGGGGCCGATACCCTGGTCGATATCAGCTCACCCAAATTTGCGGCTCAGGCAATCAAGAAGATTGCCGAAGTTGACTGGAAGCCGCTGCACATCCTGAGCAACGTTTCGGCGTCGGTCGGCAGCGTGATCAAACCTGCTGGCTTTGAGAACGCACAGGGCATCATCTCCGCCACCTACTTGAAGGACCCGGCGGATCCGCAGTGGGAGAATGATCCCGGCATGAAGGAGTTTCAGGGCTTTCTGAGCAAGTATTATCCCGAAGGCAACAAGCGCGACATCTTGCTGATCACCGGCTACGCGCTTGCGGAGACGCTGGCCCAGACGTTGAAGCAATGCGGCGACGACCTCACGCGCGAGAACGTCATGAAGCAGGCTGCGAACCTGAAGGATTGGCGGACCGAGGCGCTCTTGCCGGGAATCTACCTGAACACCTCGCCGACCGACTTTGCTCCGATCAGCCAACTTCGGTTGATGCGCTTTAGCGGCGAAAAGTGGGAGCTCTTCGGAGACGTGATCAACGGGGACACGGAATAGACCCCCACTCAGAGAACCGCCGCGCATGCTTTCGACAGCAGATGAAATCGAAGTGTTGTCGAAGAAGAGCGCGGCGGGTTCAATCGATCACGTTTGGACGAAAATGCGGAACCCAGCCGGAAGCGAAAGCGATGGTTGCTTTCATAGGAACGACGAGTAGGCGCATGATTGACTATCGACCCTCCTGGCTCGATTCCGACCTTGAGATGTATCGCGAAACGGTCACCCGCTTCGTCGACAAGGAAATGGCGCCATTTGACGAAGAGGCCCGCGAGCGAGGGAATGTCGGGCACGAACTCTGGCTTAAGGCCGGCGCGCTTGGACTTCTCTGTTCGGACATCCCGACCGAATATGGCGGCGCCGGAGGCGATTTTCGGCACGAAGCTATCTTTTACGATGCAATGGCGCGCCGCGGCCTGACGGGCATGAATCCCTCCGTCCACACGATCGTCGCGCATTATGTGCTGAACCATGGCACCGAGGAGCAAAAACGCGAATACCTGCCGCGCTTGGCGAGCGGAGAACTCGTCGGAGCCATCGCGATGACCGAGCCGGGTGCTGGCTCGGATCTCCAGTCCATTCGAACCCGTGCTGAGAAGCGCGGCGATGACTACGTGATCAACGGCTCAAAGACGTTCATTTCCAACGGTCTTCTTGCCGGCCTGGTGCTCGTCGTTGCGAAGACCGATCCGGCCGAGCGGGCGAGCGGAATGTCGATCATCCTGGTTGAGACAGCAAAAGCTCCAGGCTTCAGGGTCGGACGCTTGCTTGATAAGCTCGGACTGAAGGCCCAGGATACTTCCGAGCTGTTCTTTGACGAGGTCGTCGTGCCAGCCTCAAACTTGCTCGGTGGAGTGGAAGGTCGTGGCTTTTACCAATTGATGTCGGACTTGCCCTATGAACGCACGATCATCGGCGTCATGGCGGTGGCGGCAATGGAGGGCGCACTCGAGGCGACGCTTGCCTTTGTTCGGGAACGCAAGGCGTTCGGAAAGTCGATCGCTGACTTCCAGAACACAAAGTACCGGCTGGCCGAGTTGGCAACGATCACGAAAGTCACGCGCAGCTTTGTCGACGAATGCGTCGAGGCGCTGGTTTCCGGCACGCTCGATGCGGCAACAGCCTCGATGGCCAAGCTCTGGGCATCGGAGCAACAGGGTAAGGTCATCGACGAGTGCTTGCAGTTGCACGGCGGATACGGCTTCATGAACGAGTACCTTATTGCACGGATGTATGCCGACGCACGCGTGCAGCGTATCTATGGCGGAACCAGCGAAATGATGAAGGAGGTGATCTCTCGGGCCCTCTAGAGTTTGGAGATCTCTGCACTTAATCGCGCGAATTCGACGGCCGATCGAGATCGGCGCTCGCTGAAGAGGATGTCATGAAAGCAGTCCTGGTCGAAAACTACGATCGCATCGAAAATATCGCCATCAAGGAAGTGGCCAAACCTGAATTGTCGCCGGGAATGGTCCGCGTTCGAATTCAAGCAGCCGCCGTCGGTTTCGTGGACGGCTTGAAGGTGCAGGGGCTGTATCAGACCAAGGATCCTCTGCCATTTACGCCGGGGTCGGAGTTTGCGGGCGTCGTCGACGAGGCGGCGGAAGATGCTAAGGGCTTCGCACCCGGTAAACCGGTCATCGGGATGGTCAGAAATGGTGGCCTTGCCGAATACATTTGCGTGCCAGCCGAGGACCTTTTCTTCACGCCGAAGGGCATAGAGCCGGAGGTCGGCGCCTCGTTCTTCGCAAATTACCTGACTGCGCTGTACGCGCTCAGCGCTCGGGGGAAGCTACGGAAAGGCGAGACTCTTCTGGTTTTGGGAGCCGCTGGTGGGGTTGGAATAGCTGCTGTCCAGGTTGGAAAGTTGCTGGGAGCCCGCGTCATTGCGGCGGCTTCGACTGAGGAGAAACGGCAATTTGCGATCAGTCATGGTGCAGATGCGGGCCTGGACTACACGCGTGATGGGTGGCGCGACGAACTTAAGGACCTCACCGGCGGTCACGGGGCGGACGTGATCTATGATCCCATCGGCGGAGATCTGAGCCTGCAGGCCTTCCGTTCGATCGCCTGGAATGGACGGCACCTGGTGATCGGCTTTGCTTCAGGGACGATCCCGGCCCTGCGGTTCAATCTGCCCCTTCTAAAGGGGGGCGCGCTGCTGGGTGTCGACCTGGCACAGATCGGGCGTCGCGAGCCGGATGTGCGCGATCTCGTCATCGCCCAACTGTTCACTTGGTTGAGCGAGAAGACGCTTGCTCCTGTGGTGGGACGGGTCTTTGCATTTGAGGAATTCCACGAAGCGTTCAAAGCGATGACGACGCGCTCGGCTCTAGGAAAGATGGTCGTCCGGATCGGATGACAGAGGTATTCGGAGAAATTTTCATGAAAGTTTCGGACGCGTTGAACTCGCGCACCTCCGTGCGGGCATTCTTGGACGTTCCCGTCCCCGGCGAGGTCGTCGAAGACATCCTGCTTGCGGCCAGCCGTTCACCTTCCGGCGGCAATCTACAGCCTTGGCATGTCTGGGCTCTAGGAGGTCAAGAACTCGCTCGATTCAAGGCGCTAATGGCCGAGCGGATCAAGATCAATCCGAAGGGCGAGAAGCCGGAATACAATATCTATCCACCAGAACTGAAGGAGCCGTATAGAAGCCGACGCTTCAAGAACGGTGAGGATCTCTATCGCACGATCGGGATTCCGCGCGAGGACAAAGCTGCTCGTCTCAATCAGCTTGCAAAGAACTTCACCTTTTTCGGTGCGCCTGTCGGCCTGTTTTTCGCCATTGATCGCCAGATGGAACCTGGGCAATGGGCCGATCTCGGCATGTACATGCAATCCGTTATGCTGCTCGCGCTGGAGAAGGGGTTGAGCACCTGTCCCCAAGAGGCGTGGGCGCTCTGGCATGGGACCGTTGCGGATTTTATCGGATTGCCCTCCCATCTCATGCTCTTTTGCGGCATGGCTCTTGGTTACATGGATCGAGAACATCCGATCAACAGTTTGCGCGCAGATCGTGCCGACTTGTCAGAATTCGCGACTATCAGCAGATTTTGATCGCGAGAAGCCAAGAAACTGCACTGATAATCGATTTGCCGAACCTCGATTGTTTGCAAACTGATCGTCTCGGACAACAACTGTGCCATCGGCATATTCCACTTCGAAAGGCTAAAGCCGCAATGACCTACGAACATGTCAAGGTCGCCCGTGAGGGGAGGCGTACAATCGTCACGATTGATCGGCCTGAGGCACATAACGCCTTGAATGCTGATTGCCACGCCGAGCTTGAGGACGTCTTCGATAAATTTGCTTCCGACGACGAGCAGTGGGTGGCGATCATTACGGGGGCCGGACCGAAAGCGTTCTGTGCAGGTCACGATCTCAAGCAGCAGGCGGCCGGCGGAGGGCTGACGACCCCAGCCAAGGGCTTTGGTGGTCTGACAAGGCGCTTTGATCTGGCGAAACCAGTGATCGCAGCGGTCAATGGGGTCGCGATGGGTGGCGGATTTGAGATCGCACTGGCATGCGATATCGTGGTTGCCTCGGAGAACGCCGTGTTCGCGCTGCCGGAGCCGCGCGTTGGCTTGGCGGCGCTCGCTGGGGGAATTCAGCGACTCCCTCGGGAGATCGGCCTCAAGCGAGCGATGGGCATGATGCTGACGGGACGTCGGGTCAGCGCGGAGGAAGCGTTCTCGTTAGGTCTTGTCAACGAGGTAGTCAGCGGGAACGTTCTGGATGCCGCCAGACGCTGGGCCGACGAGATCCTTGCCTGCAGTCCCATGTCGGTCCGGGCCACTAAGGAAGCGGTTCTCCGAGGGCTGTCACGCTCCATTTCCGAGGGAATTTCAGAGGAGTGGGAATACCCGGCTATGAAGGTGATGCTCGCTTCTGCGGATGCGGTGGAAGGACCACAGGCCTTTGCGGAGAAGCGCAAGCCGAATTGGAAGGGGAACTAAGCCTACTTCACAGTGGATTAGTGTCTCAAAGGATTTGCCGTTTTCTTAGCTTCAGCCGTGATCGTAACTCGTTCACACGACGCCTGGAATAATCGCAGATGTCTGTGTTGTTCCTCCCAAGACTTGCCGGGCTGTTGCAGCTCAGGTTGCAACAGCCCGGCACTTTTTCCTTGATCCAGAAGTCTCGCAATTGGCCAGAGGTCGTCGCGACAATTTGACCTTAAAGCGGGCCGACCGCGCGCGTGATACAGCTCATGCGGCCGTCACGCGAACCGGCATGCTCTCCAGTCCGCGCAGGGAATTGTTGAGCCTGCGCTTCGGCTCTGCGGTGAGCTCGATGGACTTAACGCGCCTCGCAAGCTCGCTGAAGATCAATTCGCCTTCCAGACGCGCGATCATCTGGCCGACGCAGGCATGAATACCGGCGCCGAAGCCGACATGGCCTGTTGCGGTCCGCTCGACGTCGAACCGATCCGGATCGTCCCAGCGCGCGGAGTCCCGGTTGGCCGAGGCCATGAACAGCAGCACTTTGCGGTGCGCCGGGATCACGCCGCCTGCGATCTCGACGTCGCGCGAGGTGGTGCGAAAGAAAGTCTGCACCGGCGAGTCGTAACGCAGGCCTTCCTCGAAGGCGTTGCGCGCCAGCTCTGGTCGCTCGTGCAGCTTGCGGTATTGATCCGGATGGGTGGCGAGCGCGAGCAGGGTGTTGCCTATGCCGTTGACGGTCGTGTCGACCCCGGCGGTGAGGAAGGGCCGCACCAGATGCGTGGCTTCGTGCTCGCTGATCTCGCCCTCGTCGGCGGCCTGGTAGATCATCATGCCGAGGCTGTCGGGCCGCAGCGCATCCCGCGCGCAGCATTCCATGATCCAGCTCTGTGCGGCGAGGCCTTCTTTCCGTGACGCCGCGAGGATCTCGTTCTCGGGGCCGAAGCTGTTGAACACGAACGTGCTCCAGGCCAGCAGCTTCTCCCGGCCGTCCGGCCGGATGCCGATCGCATCCGGGAACACCTTCATCGGATAGGCCTCGGCAAGATCGGTCACGGCATCGAAGGTGCCCTTGTCGATCAGCTCCGTGACCTTTCTCTCCGCCTCCTGCTGGAACGTCTCGCGCAGCTTGCGTGCCACGCCCGGAGACAACGTCCGGCCGAGGACGCGGCGGCCCTTGTCGTGGTCGGGCGGATCGATCTGCAGCGTGAGCGGCTTTGGCAGCGCCGGGTTCATCCCGTTGAGCCCGACGCCTTCGCCGCTGATGAAGGTCTTCCAGTCCTTCAGGGCCGGCTCGACCTCGGCATAGCCGGCCATCGCCCACACGCCGTAGCGCTCGACCTCGAATATCGGCCCGAGCGCGCGCAACGTCTCATAGGCCGGATAGGGGTCGGTCAGGAAGTCAGGTGCAAACGGATCGATCTGACTGGCTGCAATGCCGCTCATGGTCTGCTCCCTCCGCTATTGCCTGGCGAGCGCGCACTGGCCATCGCTCTCGGAGCGGAACGCGTCCTCGCCCTTGATCGTGGCGACGACCTTCAGCAGATCCCAGGTGGATTTCGACTCCTCGGGCGATTTGACCTGGAGCAGATAGAGCGGGTGGATCTTGCGTCCGTCCTTGCGGATATAGCCTTTGCCGAACAGCGGATCGTCGGTCGGCAGCTCCTTCATCGCGGCGACGACCGCCTTGCCGTCCTTGGCGCTGCCGGCCTTGTCCACCGCCTTGAGATAGTGAATGACCGAGGCGTAGACGCCGGCCTGCATGTCGTTCGGATAGGCTTTCGAGGGAATGCGCTCGGCGAAGCGTTTTGCGAAGGCGCGCGTGCCGTCGTTCAGATCCCAGTAGAACGGGTTCATGATCTGCGCGCCTTGCGCAAACTTGAGGCCGAGCGCGGGAAGGCCGTTCATGCCCAGGATCAGTCCGACCAGCTTGTGGTCCTTGGTCAGTCCGAACTCGGCGGCCTGCTTCATCGACGTGATGGTGTCGTCGCCGGCATTGGCGAAGCCGATGACATTGGCGCCCGACGCCTGGGCCTGGAGCAGGAACGAGGCGTAGTCGGCCGTTCCCAGGGGATGCCGCACGCTGCCGAGCACCTCGCCACCGGAGGCCTTTACGGCTTCCGCGGCCTGCTTCTCCAGGTCATGGCCGAAAGCATAGTCGGCGGTGATGAAGAACCATTTCTTGCCGCCCTGCTGCACGATCGCCTTGCCGAGGCCGCGGCCGTAGGCATAGGTGTCGTAGGTCCAGTGCACCGTGTTCGGTGTGCACTTCTCGCCGGTCAGCAGCACCGTGCCGGCGCCCGATCCGACGAACACCTTGTTCTTCTCGGCGCTCATGCCGGCCACCGCGAGCGCGATCGACGAGTTCGGAATGTCGAAGATCGCATCGACGCCCTCGTTCTCGTACCAGCGCCGCGCGATGCCGATGCCGATGTCGGTCTTGTTCTGGTGATCGGCGGCGACGACCTCGACCGGTTTGCCTCCGGCCTTTCCGCCAAAATCCTCGACGGCCATCTTGGCGGCGACGACGGAGCCGACGCCCTGATAGCTCGCGAACGGGCCGGATTGGTCGTTCAGGATGCCGATCTTCACCGCGTCCTGGGCGAAGGCCGGCGTCGCGGTCAGCGCTACGGCCAAGATGCACAATTTGTGCAGGAATTTGCTGTTCATTGTGTCCCTCCCAAAGCGGTCTTGGTGCCGCTGAATAATAGTTATATTTTATATCTATTCTTTAGAGTGTCAATTCGGCGGCCCAAGGATCGAGGACCATGAGTGCGAAAGCGTTGAGACCCGGAGCCAACTCGGCTCAGCAAACGGAGCGATCGCTGGACCTGCGTGCGCTGCAGCGGACGCCCGGCTTCATGATGCGCCTTGCCCAGCTGAAGTTCTTTGAGGGCTTTTACGAAGAGTTCGCCGCGCTGGGCCTGACACCCGCGACCTACGCGATCTTCGTCGTCATTCGCGACAATCCCGGCGTGCCTCCGAGTAGCCTTGCCAGTCTGCTGCGGCTGCGCCTGCCGAATCTGATCAAGATCCTGAACGAGCTCGAATCGTCCGGATTCATCAAGCGCAACCGCTCGAAGTCCGATCGCCGCGCCGTCGAGCTCGTGCTTACCCCGAAGGGAGCAAAGCTCATTGCCGATGGGACAAGGCTGACGGAGCCCTACAATCGGAAGATGCTGGCCCCGCTCACCGAGACCGAGAAGCGCACGCTGCTCGAGCTGTTGAACCGGATGCTGCCGCTTTAGGACGGGTCAGCGAGCTGGGACGTTGCGACGCCCCGCCGTCGATACGGGGCCGATCCAACTCGCCAGGAGCTTGGCCGTCTCGCGGCGAAGCGGAGTGGCACGTTATTTCCGCCCCTTCCCCATGCAACGGATATGGGCGCCGGTTCCGATCGCCGCATCTGAGGCCGACTAGTTCGGAAGCCCGCAGACCCGTCTGCACAGCAAGCAGAAGCAGCGCATGGTCACGACGTCCGGTCCACGTCGTGCGGTCCGGCGCCGCCAGCAGGGCCGCGATCTCTTCTCCGTCGAGGAACGTCACCGCACGCCGCACATTGCGCTTATTCGGCATGGCGAGGATGCGCTGGCAATGCAGCAACCAGGTCGGATCGCTCATGGCGAGGTACCGGAAGAACGATCGGATCGCGGCCAATCGGGTGTTGCGGCTACGCGCGCGGTTGCCGCGTGCAGTCTCGGTGTGAACGAGGACGTCGGCGACGAGATCGGCATCAATCTCCTCGATCGTCAGCTTGACCGGCGGCTTACCGTGCCGGGCGCTTGCCTATCGCAACAAAAGGCGGAAGGTGTCGCGATAGCCGGCCACGGTATGGCGGCTCGCTTCCATCTGCACGCACAGTCGGTCGGTGAAGAAACGCTGGATCAGCGCGGGCAAAGTGGCGTTGCTCATCGGCTTGCCTCCCTGCTGTCGCCACTCGCTCGCGCCATGGCCAAATCGAGCAGTTCGGGGACCGCTTCCAGATACCGGTATGTGTTGGAGGGATCGCTATGGCCTAGATAGGTCGTCAACCGGATCATCTCGCGCGCCAAATGCAGTCATCACCCTCCATCAAGTGGGAATAAGGCTGGACACTATTTCCACGAAACGTTCGATCTCCTTCTCCGTGTTGAAGTAGTGCACGGAGGCGCGAACCAGCGAGGAGAGCCCCCGCCCGCCAAGATCAAGCCGGGCATAGGGCACGCCGGACACCGAGACGTTGATCTGCTGGGCTCTCAGGCGCTCGGCAATGTTCTGCGGTTCGAGACCTTGCTTCTGGAAGGTGACGATGCCGCACTTCGTCCGCCCGAGGTCATGAACGGAAACACCCGCCTCACCGCAAAGAGCATCCCGAAGCGTGGCGGCCAAGGACGACACGCGCTGTTCGATCACCGCGATGCCGATGCTCCGCGCATATCGGACAGCAGTCATGAGACCGACGCGGCCGCCGACATAGCTTTCCCAGTTCTCGAAACGCTTTGCGCCCGCCGCCAACTCGTACTGATCATTGGTCGTCCAGTTGGCCGACAGAAGGTCGATAAATGGCGGGTCGAGTTTTTCGACAATGGCGTTGCTGACATAGAGAAAGCCGGTGCCGCGCGGCCCCCGCAGAAATTTGCGGCCGGTGCCGGAAAGGATGTCGCAACCAATGGCCTTCACGTCCACCTCAAGCTGGCCGGCTGACTGGCATGCATCAAGCAGGTAGAGGATGTTGTGCTTCTTGGCGACTTGGCCAACTGCGGCTGCCGGGTTCACCAGCCCACCCTGTGTTGGGACATGCGTGATGGCGATAAGCTTTGTGGCGGGCCTGATCAGAGTTTCGAGCGCAGCGACATCGAGTTGCCCGCTCTCGTCGGAAGGCGCTATGTCAATCTCGATCCCACGTCTTTTGGCCTGATGCAGAAATGCCAGGAAGTTCGACGCATATTCTGAACCGTGTGTAATGATCCGGTCGCCCGATTGGAGGGGGAGAGCATAGAACGCCATATCCCACGCACGAGTGGCGTTTTCGACAAAGGCGATTTCATCCGGCCTGGCATTCAAAAGGGCCGCGAATTCGCTGTAAAATGACTGCAAATCGTCTGCTAGGCGCCGCTCGGCTTCGTAGCCGCCCACGCTGTTTTCCAGATCCAACACGCCCTTGACCGCCTCGTAGACCTGACGAGGCATCAATGAAGCCCCCGCATTGTTAAAATGCAGCACTTGCTCGCAAGCGGGGGTATCCGCCCTCACCTTGTCGATATCGATCATGTGGCAAACTCCCTCGAAGATGACGGCACATTTAGTAGCCCACGTTTGGCTCATCAAGCCGGGAAGCTCCCGGTTGGAACAGTGCAAAGCAATTGAGCGTAATGGCTGCTTTTGCCAACAAAACTCAAAAACACGACCGTCAGCGTCCCACCCCATTTCTGCCGGGTTAGAGGCGATCGAACTCGCTGTGCGTAATAAATCCGATTATGCCGAACTGACGAGCGGCCAGAACCAGCTCTGACAGCCGCCAACGTTGGTCATCGGCATAATTCGGGTTACGGCATTATGCACGTTATGCCGATATCGGCATAAGACCCATTGGTCATCCCACCGCAACTCCACGTTCACTCCTCGGGTAGGTCCGCGCCATCCATTTCTGTATGCCGGCCTAGAAAATTAGGCGGTTGCCATTCTGTCTGTTCAAGGCGAAAGGAGCGCCGGAAGTGAGGAAAACAAATCAAGCTTCATAAAACGTGCGGTTTACATCGGGCACGCCAAAGGACGATAGGAGACGAAATATGGGTAAACTAGGCGGTAAGGTCGCTGTCATCACCGGCGGCAGCGATGGGATGGGACTGGCGACAGCCAAGCTGTTCGCACGCGAGGGTGCGAAGGCCATCATCACCGGGCGGGATCAGGCGAGGCTCGATGCCGCGGCGCAGAGCATCGGAAACGGCGCCGCCGCGATCGGCTGCGATATTTCGAAGATGGCGGACATTGAAGCGCTTCGTGCGTTTGTCGAGAGAAAGCACGGCCGCGTCGACATCATCTTCGCGAACGCAGGTGCGGCGCGACCGAACATGTTTGAATATATGTCGGAGGAGGAGTTCGATTTCACGGTCGCCTGCACCTTCAAGGGAACCTACTTCACGATCCAGAAGCTCCTGCCGCTCATGACATCCGGGGGCTCGATTGTCCTCAACACCACGACCCTGACCACCAAGGGCATGCCCTATGTCAGCGTCTATTCGGCAGGCAAAGCTGCCATTCGTTCGCTGGCACGCTCGCTCACGGTAGAACTCATCGACAAGGGCATACGAGTGAACGCCATGGCGCCCGGCTACATCGACACTGACCAGGCGCGCAAATCGGGTGTGAGCGAGGAGATGATTCAGCAGACCAAGACCCAAGTTCATGCCCAAATTCCGATGCACCGCAGCGGCACCGTCGATGAGATCGCAAAGGCCGTCCTGTTCTTGGCCTCCGATGACTCATCCTATCTGACAGGCAGCGAACTCTGCGTCGACGGCGGCTGGAACCAAGTCTGATAGTTCCTGAGATCACGCATAACAAGGTCATCCGCTCTAGCCGGATGACTTTGCGGAATTGATTTGACCATGACTCATTAGAATGGGCGTGTGATCGTATGTCTGAAGAGTCAGTACTGAATCCCGGGAAAATGAGTCTTTGGGTTCTGCGTGGCCTCATGGGCTTTGTTTTCATTGCTACCGGTGCGATGAAATTGGTGGCAACACCCATGATGATTGAAGATTTCAACCATCTGGGCCTGGGGCTCTGGTTTATGTATTTCACTGGGGCTTTGGAGGTTATCGGTGGGGTTGGTGTTCTAGTGCCGCGTCTCTCGCCGTGGGCCGCCCTACTTCTGTTGGTGCCGATCGACATCGCAGCCTTCGTCCTGCAGTTGATGGTCTTTCATCACGACTGGATTCATCCAATCGTCTTCGGTCTGATCCTTTTTGGGATCATATATCTTCAACAGAGCGCTCTCCGCTTGAAGGTGACTTGATCGGACCAGAGGCCGATCCCAGAGCTGCGATACGAACTACATCGCTTTGGTTCAGCTCGCCTCGATCAGGCTATGGCTTCGCGTTAACGAGTTAGAGCAGCGGGAGTTCAAGTCGAATAGCCGCTCCGACTATCGCTTACGTTTGCGGGGCGTGGAGCGAGGCGCCGTTACGAATGATTTGAATGCGTCAGCGACCGCGCGAACGGTAGGGGCATCAATCGTCCCACGACGAGCCAAAATCCCGATTCGTCTATGAACCGGTGGATCGAACGAAATCGACTTTAGAGCGTCGAGGTCGGGAGAAAACAGACCGACTGGAATAATGGTCACTCCGAGCTTGAGCCTCACAATGCTGATCATTGTCTCGATGGAGTCGAACTCCATGAAGTCATTCACCAGAATTCGACGTGCGCGCAACGTCGAATCGATTACTCGTCCAACTCCCATGGCAGGATTGAAGCGAACGAATGGGTATGTTCGCAGCAGTTCCCCGATCGAACCGCGGGCCAGATCCTTGTGAATGACAACCTTAAGCTCTTCTTCCGATATCTGCTCAAAGGCGATCGACGGATCCAGGCGCTCCAACTCCGTAACGATTGCAACATCCAAGCGCTTTTCCTCAACCTTAAAGGCAAGTTCGGGAGACAGGCCGCTTTGAATTTGAATTCTCAAGCTCGCGTGCTCGTTCCGCAATTTTGATAGCGTTTGAGGAAGAAGGTGCGTCGCAACGGAGGGAATAACGCCAAGCCGCAACGAACCCGTAAGGCCCGTCGAAGGAGTCGATGCAAGCAGCCGAAGGGCATCGTAGCGTTCGATAATCTGTCTGGCTTCGTCGACAAGGCGCCATCCATTGCTATTGAGAACCGGCGGTCTGATGGTGCGGTCGAATAGCTTGGCTCTCATGTCGACTTCCAAGGCCTTCATCTGCATGCTGACCGCCGACTGGGTCATGTAGAGCCGCTGGGCGGCTGCGTTAAAGCTACCGCCATCTGCAATGGCCACGAGTGTGCGAAGCTGTCTGATGCTCATGCCAGACAACTTAACATATTTTGAAGTCTGGCTCGCAAAATATTCGTTTGCCTTTCGATAGTCTGCGGAGTGAAAACGGCTGACCGTCCCGTACCCGAAGAGGATTCACCCCCTATGGATATGAAGCTCTCGCCTGAGCAACAGAAGCTGAAAGCCGCTGCGCGCGAGCTTGCAGAGTCCAAATTCGCCGAAAAGGCTGCAGAGGTAGACCGAACGGAGGCCTATCCCTACGACAACGTGAAGGCGCTGACCGAAGCCGGGTTCATGGGGTACACGGTGCCTAAGGAGTATGGCGGTCGCGGCGGTAGCTTCTTTGAGGCCACCCTCATCATCGAGGAAATGGCCCGCGTATGCGGTGCTACCGGGCGTATTACGGTCGAAGCCAACATGGGCGCGATCTCAGCCGTCATGCAGTACGGTACCGAGAAGCAGAAGCGGATGGCGGCGGAGCTGGTGCTCGCCGGCGACAAGCCCGCGATCTGCATTACCGAACCGAATGCCGGTTCGGCCGCTACCGAGATGACCACGCGTGCAGACAAGCGTGGCGGCACGTATGTCATCAACGGCAAGAAGCACTGGATCACTGGCGGCGGTGTGTCCAAGCTGCACTTGATCTTTGCCCGTATTTTCGACGAACGGGGATCGGAGCAGGGGATCGGAGGGTTCTTGGCCGTTGCTGGGACCCCGGGTTTGAAGGTCGGCAAGCGCGAGCCGGCGATGGGCCTTCGCGGAATTCCCGAAACAGAGATCATTTTCGAAGACCTGGAAGTCAAGGACGATATGCTCGTCCTGCCGCCGCGCGGGCTTCGTCGTGGCTTCGCCGATCTCATTGACGCCTACAACAGCCAGCGCGTTGGTGCAGGCACTGTGGCGCTCGGCATCGCGCAAGGCGCATTCGAAAAGTCTCTTGCTTTCGTGAAGGAGCGTGAACAGTTCGGTCGTCCCATAGCGGAATTTCAGGGATTGCAATGGATGGTGGCTGACATGGCCGTAGCCGTGAATGCAGCGCGCCTTTCATTGCATCAAGCCGCTTTGAGTGCGAATCCATTTCCGGACCCTCTCTTGGCCGCCCAAGCGAAGATCATCGCTTCCGAGACCGCCAACAACGTCACCAACCAGGCATTGCAGCTCTTCGGCGCTCGGGGATACTCGCGCAATTATCCCATGGAGCGCGCGGTGAGAGATGCTCGCATGTTCACCATTGCCGGCGGGACCGCTCAAGTGCTCAGAACCTTGGTGGCTTCGCGCGTGCTTGGCATGAAGATGCCGCAGACACGTGACGGCTATGCCCACATTGAGCGAAGCCAAGGCCGCGATGCTGCTGAATAGCATGCCCGTCTGAGGGCTGGGCGCGGTCCGATCGACTATCTCGCCGGATGAGGCCTAGGAGCCTCGTCCGCCTCGGAAGAGGCTCATGACGGTGCGTGCCGCTCGCTCGAAAGCGGCGATACGTTATTCGGCCGTCCTCCCGGTCGGATCAGGGGCTCGCAGGCCCGCTACTCGAGCCCGGCGTGTGCAAATGTACATGCCGGGCTCTTTTCGAAAGCGTCGTGTAATCGACGCGTCGCATTTTAAGTGGGACACTTCCATCATGACGACTTCCTTCGCAAAGCCGCTCGCCGGGACGCGTGTGATTGAGCTAGGGGAGCTCATAGCTGGACCTTTCGTGGGGACGTTACTTGCTGACAACGGAGCAGAGGTCATCAAGATCGAGCGGCCAGGACGAGGCGACGTACTTCGGCAGTTTGGACCCATGGTCAATGGAACCAGTGCATTTTGGCAGGTAAACAGCCGAAATAAGAAGTCGGTCGTACTCGACATTACCCGCGACGGTGGCCTTTCTATCTTGCGGGATCTCTTGAAGACCGGTGACGTGCTCATCGATAGCCTGCGGCCCGGCGTACTGGATAAAATTGGCCTCAGCGACGAAGCGCTCAAGTCGTTGAATCCGAGA
Source organism: Bradyrhizobium sp. CCGUVB4N (assembly GCF_024199945.1). GTDB lineage: Bacteria > Pseudomonadota > Alphaproteobacteria > Rhizobiales > Xanthobacteraceae > Bradyrhizobium. The sequence continues at coordinate 1,239,874 of NZ_JANADP010000001.1, forward strand.
TTGATCGTCGTGCATGTTTCTGCGTTCGGCCGAATTGGACCCAATTCAAGGCGGGGTGGATACGATCCAGTCGCGCAGGGATTTTGCGGACTGAGCAACCTGACGGGTGAACGCGATGGACCGCCCATGAGGGCAGGCGGTGCCGTCCCAGTCTGCGACTTCATGACGGGGGTGCTTGGCGCGTTCGGCGCGGTCTTGGCGCTCTATCAACGAAAGGGCGGAATGGAGCCGATGTCGTCGGTCGATGTAGCGCTCTATGACGTCGCGTTCCGAATGATTGCGCCGCTCATTTCCTACTATGAAGCCACTGGAGAGGCCTGGCAGCGAGACGGCAATCATAGTCTTGGTGGGGCCCCAACGGGGCATTTCAAGACGGCGGACGACAAATGGATATGTCTTTCCGTTCAGAATGACGAACAATTCGCGCGCTGTGCGGCATTGGTCGGCCGTCCTGATTGGGCTTCCGACGCCAGATTCGCGACCCTTTCGCAGCGCACCGCTCATCGCGACGAGATTGAGGCTTGGGTCGCGACCTGGATAAGGGAAAGAGATCGGACAACCGTTACCGCAGCTTTCGAATCGAAATCACTTGGCGTCGGGCCGATCCAATCTATTGAGGATATGGCCAGCAACGAACATCTGAGCGCCAGAGATTTGCACGCTGTCGACGACCCGATCTTGGGCTCGGTAAGAATGCCACAAACTCTCCCAATCAATGTGAACGCTGGGAAGCAGTCTCCCGCTCCGGCGCTGGGTGAACACACTCGCCAAGTCTTGTCTGAGGTTCTTGGATATTCGAGCGAGACGATCGCACAAATGATAAGCCACGGCCACGCTGCCTCGGCGTAAGCGACCGTTAGAGTACGCCGAATGAGCTCTCAGGCTGCTCGTTTCAATGGCGAATGCAGTCGGACGAGAGAGCCCGATGCCGCCGAGCAACTTATCTCTGCACGGTGGCCGGCCGCCATCTTGACTTCATTATTTTTTAACTACCGCGTGAATTTATCTCGTTTGCTTAAGTTGGCAAATGGCGCGAAATAGGGGCGCTCCAACCGCAAACGAATGAGCGTCGCAAATGCAATCCCGGGAACAGGCAGCGAAGTGCAGATTTGCGCGCGACGTGCGGGAGATCGTGCGCACAAGCAATAACTTCGTAGGGCCGTCTCCGAGCTAATCCGGAAGCGCGCTGCCGCCTGTTTGTTTGAGAATCCCTTTCACTTTGTGCCTGTCGCGCCCGAGGCGGAAGGGCCTCGAACGTTGGCAGCGACTATCTTCAACAGAAACGACTGAGTTAGAGGTCCTATGTTCGACGATCGAGGTTTGGAACTTAGCAGCCAGAACGAGGCCGCAGTGACTTCCTACAATCGGGCGGTCAAGAGCTTTCTCGAGTACCGGACGACGGCAATGCCCCTGACAAAGGAAGCGTTGGATGCCGATCCGCAGTTCTGCCTGGCGCATTGCTTGCGTGGCTATTTCTTCATGGTCTTCGGCACGTTCTTGGTCATGGACAAGGCGCGTGCTGCTTTCAAGGATGCTCAATCGACCCTAGGCAATGCAAACACCCGCGAGCGACGCCACGTCGAAGCGTTGGGCCTCTGGATTGCCGGCGATCTTATGGCCGCCAACACCTGCTGGGAGCAAATTCTTTTCGAGCACCCCCACGACCTTCTTGCCTTGCGGCTTCATCACTTCAACTGCTTCTGGATGGGGCAGACCCGCGCTCTGCGCGCGGTCCCTGCATCCGTGCTGGCGAGTTGGAGCAAAGACATGCCCGGCTACGGTAACGTTCTGGGCATGCTTGCGTTTGGCTTTGAGGAGAACGGTGAATACGCGAACGCCGAACGTTGTGGACGCGAGGCCGTCGAGATCTGCCCAGACGACTTATGGGCATTGCATGCCGTCGCGCACGTGCTGGAGATGCAAAGTCGTCACGGCGAGGGGCTGAAATGGCTCAATCATCCTCTCGACCAGTGGAACGATAGAAATCCGTTTCGTCGTCACCTGTGGTGGCACAAGGCATTGTTCAACATCGACGCGGGACGTCTCGATGGCGCGCTGCAGCTCTATGATGAGGCCATCAAAGGCGACAAATCCGACTTCTATCTCGATATTCAGAACGCCGCGTCTCTTCTCGCCCGGCTCGAGTTCTGTGGTGTCGATGTCGGGAACCGATGGGGGGCTCTCGCCGATCACGCCGAGACGCACATCGATGATCATGCGCTGATCTTTACCGATGTTCATTGTGTGATGTCGTTGGCACATGAGCGTCGCTTCGAGGCGGCCCAGAAGGTAATCGAATCGATGAAGAACTATGCCGGCGACGAGACCCGCTACGCAAGCGGCGTTATCCGTAGGCTCGGCGTTCCGCTCTGTGAGAGTATCATTGCATTCGAGCAAGGTCGATATGACGATGTCGTGGGCGGAATTCTGCCGCTGCGTCACGTCACTGGTCCGATCGGTGCAAGTCACGCTCAGCGCGACATCTTCGATCAGTACCTTCTTGAGGCGGCTCTTCGCGCGAACAAGCTGCCACTCGCCCAGAGCCTGCTCCAGGAGCGCAGCCTCTTGAAGCCAGGCAGCCACGAGAGCGAATACAAGCTGGCCAGACTGCAAGGATCGATGGCGTCGCGCGCGTAGAAGCGCGAGCTGTCTCGAAGGTCTGCGCAGATCATTGCGGGTAGTCGCCGCTTAGCGCAGTGATCAGTGCCGGCTCACTCGGCGCTGATTGCAATTTGTACGCTGCATTGGCGTGACCTGGGGTGACCTTGGCCGATGATTGGTCGCTCGCCGACAACGTCCCGTACGACGTACCTACTGTGAAGCAAGCGGAGGCATCTTTGGCGAGCTCTCTTGGCGAAATGGCGAAATGTATCGAGCGTGGAATGACCATCGCGCTGCCGGTAGACTACGCCGGCGTATCGATGGCCATGACGCGCGAAATGATCCGGCGGGGTGCGAATGACCTTCATCTGGTCTGTGTGCCGACTGGAGGCCTGCAAGTTGATCAACTCATCGGAGCCGGCCTGGTCGGGACGGTCGAGACGAGCGCTGTCTCATTGGGGGAGGCAGGCGGCGCGCCTCGATTCAATGCCGCCGTGAAGGACGGCTCGATTCGCCTGAAGGACGCGACGTGTCCGGCGATTCATGCCGGCTTGATGGCTGCACAGAAAGGCATTCCATTTCTGCCGATGCGGGGGCTGATCGGCACGGACCTGCTTCGGCACCGGGAAGACTGGCGCGTCCTCGACAATCCGCTTGCTGATACCGCCGATCCGATTGTCCTGATCCCAGCCATCAAGCCAGACGTAGCTGTCTTTCACGCTCCGATGGCTGACCGTTTCGGGAACGTCTGGATCGGTCGTCGTCGCGAGCTCGCAGCCATGGCCTATGCGTCAACGACGACATTAGTCACAGTTGAGCGCATCGTGGAGGAGAATCTACTGGCGGATGAGCTGACGGCGGCAGGTGTGTTGCCAGCCCTCTACATTGGGGCTGTCGGACAGGCCTCGCGAGGCGCATGGCCATACGGCTTGTGGGGCGAATATCCCTCGGACGTGACAGAACTCAATCGCTATGCGAAGGCGGCGCGAACGGCCGAGGGGTTCTCCAGATACATGGCTGACGTCGGGTCGGAGACAGTATCATGACTGCCATCCATCCCCGCGAGATACTGATCTACGCCATCGCGCAGCTATTGGACGGCGTCAAACACGTAGCTGTAGGCGCCTCGTCGCCGATCCCCGCCGCTGGGGCCATGCTCTTGCGCGCAATGAAGGCTGCCAAGGGAGAGCCTGTCCCCCGCATTTCGGTACTGGGCTCCGTTGAACACAACTTCTTCACCAACGGCTCGGCCGAGCTGTTCGATTGCGCAGCGCAGGGACGCATTGATGCGTTCTTCCTTGGCGGCGGCCAAATCGATGGGGTCGGCAACGTCAACCTCGTGGGCGCGGGCGGCTATCCGCAGTCGGACGTGCGCTGGCCCGGATCTTTCGGGTCGGCATATCTGTATTTTGTCGTTCCTCGGGTCATACTCTTCCGCGAGGAACATTCGCCGCGCGTTCTCGTCGACAAAGTTGATTTTGTGAGCGCACCCGGCGTGAGCGAAAGGGGGGTCTTCAGAAGTGGGGGGCCGATCGCACTGCTAACAGGCAAGGGCCTCTTTCGCTTCGACAAGTCGCATCCGGGATTCATTCTCGACAGCATTCACCCCGGATACGATCTCGATGAAATCAAGGCTTCGACCGGCTTCAAGTTCCAGCACGCGGATCGACCTGGTCGAACGGCACCGCCCGATGCATCAACATTGGGCTTGCTGCGGGGCAAGATGCTCGATGAGCTTGCCGAGACGTATGGCGAGTTCGCAACGAAGATGCGCGCTGAACTCCCCTGATGCTCTGTTGAGGGGCCTCTCACTACTCGGCCGAAAGGCTAGGCGAAGACCGATGCGATCTTCGCCCGCCGTGAGATCAACGCATCGTTGGCATAACGAACTCGGCACCCGATCGTATGCCGGTGGGCCACCGCGTGGTGATGGTCTTGAGCTTGGTATAGAAACGTACCCCCTCGGGACCATGCATGTGATGATCGCCGAAGAGAGATGCCTTCCAGCCACCGAAGGAGTGAAATGCCATTGGCACGGGGATTGGCACGTTAATGCCGACCATGCCCACCTGAATCTGATGCGCGAATTCACGGGCCGCATCGCCGTCTCGCGTGAAAATGGCAGTGCCGTTGCCGAACTCGTGCTCGTTGATCATCTCGGCTGCTTCGTCATATGACCTGGCGCGTGCGATGGCGAGCACAGGTCCAAAGATCTCCTCTTGGTAGATCTTCATATCGGTCGTGACGTTGTCGAAGAGTGATCCGCCGATGAAGTATCCCTTTTCATACCCCTGACGCCGGAAATCCCGGCCGTCGACGACAAGCTTTGCACCTTCGTCGACGCCAGCATCAATGTATCCGCGGACCTTGTCGAGGTGCTGCTTGGTCACCAAGGGGCCCATCTCGGCTTCAGAGTCCGTCCCCGGACCGATATTCAGAGCGCGGACCTTTGGCGCGAGCTTTTCGATCAATCTGTCGGCGGTGGTGTCGCCGATCGGCACCGCCACCGAGATTGCCATGCAGCGCTCGCCGGCGGAGCCATAGGCCGCCCCCATCAGCGCGTCGACAGCCTGATCCATGTCGGCATCTGGCATGACGATCATATGGTTCTTCGCGCCGCCAAGCGCCTGGCATCGCTTTCCGTGCTGGGTCGCCGTCTCGTAAATGTAGCGGGCGATCGGGGTCGATGCGAGCGCGTCGTAGAGGAGGTGTATTCGCCCAAGCCGGGAATGCCTTCCGAGCAGCGATCACCGCGGATCGAACATCTTGTGCTGATGCTAGTCCCAGAATTCCCGATTGTTCGCCGGTGGCCGGATTGTAAACGGCCGTGGTGCGGGGGCCCTGGCTTGGCACCAACTCACCATTGATGAAATTCGGAATGGTCGCCTGCATGGTCTTGTTTCTCCAAACGAAGCTTGATCGTTTGGGTATGGAGCGCCTAAAATCGCACTTCAACGGCCGAATTCGCGGCTCCGTTGTGCGGAAATTGTAGTCGATGGATTGGGAACGGGTTCGGATATTTCTTGAAGTCGCAAGAGCGGGACAGATCCTGAAAGCGTCGAAAAGCTTACGGCTCAATCATGCGACCGTTGCGCGACAGCTTACGGCGCTCGAGCGGAGCCTGAACGCCAGGCTGATCGAGCGACACACAACCGGCTGCACTTTGACCGCAGCGGGGGAAGCGTTGGTCGCTGCCGCCGAGCGCGCCGAAAGTGAGTTTCTGAGAGTCGGCTCCAGCATTGGAGGAGCCACGGAGGCGATCACTGGCACCGTGCGCGTCGGCGCCCCCGACGGCTTGGGAAACTACTTTCTCGCGGATCGTCTCGGAGCGCTCGCTGCGAGCCATTCAAAGCTGGTGGTTCAGCTCGTTCCGTTGCCTCGAACATTTTCGCTGTCCCGGCGCGAGGCGGACATCGCGATTACGTTGGATCGTCCCAAGCAGGGGCGGCTTATCCTGTCGAAGCTGACGGATTACACGTTGAGCGTCTACGCCGCAGAGAGCTACCTCGAGCGCGAGGGACCCATCGCCAGCCAGGCCGAATTGGCCGGCCGCTTGTTCGTAACGCATGTCGAGGATTTTGCTTACAGTCGCGCTCTGGATTACGCCTCTGTTCTCGGTCGGCTGATGTCACGTCGATACGAATGCGGAAGCGTGGTCGCACAAATGGAGGCCGTCCGGGCCGGGCATGGCGTTGGCATTCTTCACGACTAAGCGAGAGGCGACACGAATGGGAGGACAAACAGTGAAATCCAGCTACCTGGCGCTTGTCGCGCTCGCTCTGGCGAGCGTGCTGACGCCAAACGTTTCAAGGGCGGAAGTTTCGACGATACGTCTCGCCAAACAATATGGCCTAGCCTATCTGCCGCTGACCATCATGCAGGAAGAGCAGCTTCTCGAAAAGGAGGCGGCCAAGAGCGGTCAAACCGTCAAAACGGAGTGGCTCCAGTTTTCCGCTGGCTCGGGGATGAACGAGGCGCTTCTCTCTGGCAACCTCGACGTAGCGTCGGGCGGTGTCGGCCCTATGCTTACGATTTGGTCGCGGACATTGAAGAACTACAAGATCAGAGGCATCTCGGCGATGGCTTCGCTGCCTCTGTACCTCGTAACTGTCAACCCAAAGGTGAAGTCGCTCCCGGACTTCGGTGCCGCAGACAAGATTGCGATGCCGACGGTGAAAACCTCGATTCAGGCGATCACGTTGCAGATGGCTGCCGAGAAGCAGTTCGGGAAGGGGCAGGCGACCAAGCTCGATCCGCTGACAGTCTCCTTGAGTCATCCCGACGCTCAGGTTGCGATGCTGGGTGGTAAGGCAGGCATCACTTCGCATTTCGGATCGTCTCCGTTTCAGGAGATGGAGCTCAAGGATCCCAGGGCGCATCGAGTTCTCGACAGTTATGAGGTCCTTGACGGACCTCATACATTCAGCGTCGTTTGGGCGACGGACAAGTTCGTAAGCGAGAACCCGAAGATCGTTGCGGCGTTCTATGCGGCGCTCAAGGAGAGCATCAGTTTGATCAACTCCGATCCGAAGGCTGCCGCGAGCCTCTGGATCAAGGGGGACCGCCTCAAGCTCTCGGAAGAGGATGCTGAGGCAATCATCAAGAATCCGGAAAACAAGTGGACGACCGAGCCTCAGAAGCTGCTGGTCTTTCTGAATGGAATGCACGCCGCGGGGCTGATCAATGACACGACCAGCAATTGGAAGGACCTCTTCTTCACCTATGTCCACGACACAAAGGGGAGCTGAGGGGCAGGGACCACCCGGGTGAGGCCGTCACCAGCTTAGCGCGCGGCGCAGGTCTGCCTGTTGGATAGTTCGGCGTCGAAACACCGTGTCAATTCTCCGCGCAGTGTCACGTGTCGGCCGATTAGTCTAGCTTGAAACCGATGCGCTTGACGTAGGCGCCAAAGTCTTGGCGCTCCGGAAACGCGTATTGCCGCGCCTTGTCCTCGGACCAGCCGTAGCTCTCGGACCGGCCGAGTTCGTTGACGTATCGTTGCGTTACATAAGGCTGGTCGGCCGACCTGCGTCGATCGTATTCCTCGATCGCGGCGTCGAGTGTATCGTCGGTATAGGTGTTGTGATGAATAGTAACGGGCAGAGGTAGCCGCAGACTCCTTGGTGGCTGGTCATCTGGATACCCGACGGCTAGGCCTGCCACGGGAAAGACGTGTTCGGGTAGATTCAGCAACTCTGCGAGCCGGTCCGGGTGATTGCGCACCGCGCTGATGGGGCAGACGCCAAGGCCTTCTGCTTCCGCCGCGACCACAAACGATGAGAGTGCTATCGCGGCATCGACTGTGGCATTGAAGAAGGCATCCAAATGGTCGTTGACAAAGGGCCTAGCCCTCAGCGCATGGAGGCGCCGCTGCCGCCGATTGTTGCCGCAGAAGATCAGAAGGTTCGGGACTTCCTCGAGCCAGTTCTGGCCCAGGCGGCCGCTTGCCAAAAGCACGCAGATTTCGGATCGCAAGGCAGGCGAATCGATAATGATGATATCGCGTTGCTGCAAATCGCTCTTGGTTGGGGCACATAGCGCGAGCGCGCAAAGTCGCCTCAGGACATGATCAGGGATTTGTTCTGGACGAAATTTCCGAACAGAGCCGCGCTTGACCAATTGTTTGTGAACGGCAGGCGCGCCGTCTTCGAGCTCCAGATCCGCGGCCTCGGGGCCGAAGCGGTTAGAGAGCAGATGAAATTCATCCATGTGGCGATCCAGGTCCGATTGCTTTGAAGCTTGTGCAATCCCGTCAGGTTAGTCGATCCGGATTCAAGAGTCGCGGAAAATGTCTTCAACTCCAATGTTCAATGTTCTTGCGTGCGCCGGGCAAGCGAAGAAATGCAGCAGTCGATTGAGAAGCAGGCGCGTTGATTCTCTTGCGCACTGCATATCTTTTCCTTCGGGCGGGCCAAGGCGCCTCCGCTGGAGGCAGCAGGTAGCTCAGGCTCCAGAGATGGCGTTCCCAAAGCTTGGAAGGCTCCTCCGGGAGTGATAGTTACGCCCGATCGTAGCTAGCTCACGGAGCGATCAAGGCTTGCGCGTCGTGCGCCTTGTTGTAGGCGAGCGGCGTGACGGATGGCGGTTCGAGAAGGACTGTCTGAGAGAATTGGCAAGTTCTTCCACTTCGGTCCTCCAGCGCATAGTCGGGTCCCAAATCGCGGTTAGATCCATGCCGAGAGCAACACCGTTTGCCGTGATCTTCGTCGTATAGAGATCCGTCCGAGTGCTCGATGGCATGACCGCTGTACCGAGGCCGACGCGAGCCAAAGCGAGGATGACGCTGGCGGAACTGCCCTCGTGCATAATGTTCGGCGTTAGTTGTAGAAGCCGTAATGCGGCGTCGAGAGTTAAGCGAGACTGATAGCGTCGGTCGAGAATTAGTAAGTCCCGCCGACAGAGTGCTCTAAGTTCAATGCCGTTTTTAACCTCGCCAGGAGTGAAGGGCTCCGAGGAGCCGGCGAGAATATTCAAGCGCACAATCGGACGATCGATAAGCCCGGTATCAAAGCGAGGGCGGGCGGTGATGCCGAGGGAAGCTTTGCCACTCAAAATGAGATCTTCAATCTCGACCCCGCCGGCTTCTAGAAGACCTATCCTGACGTTCGGATGAGTTCGCACGAATTCGGCGATACAATCCGCTACTACCGTCTCGATCATATGGGCCGTCGCCGCTACGGTTAGGTGAATCGCTGGGCGCACACCGTTCACGCGTGCGGCGGCCTCCAGCGCCGTAATTCCTTCCAACGCCGCCAAGGCGAGGGGGAGCAGATTCTGGGCCTCGCTCGTCGCCGCCAATCCCCGTCCAGAGGATTCGAAGAGAGGCAGGCCCAGCTTGTGCTGGAACTCGGTGATGCGTCGCGACAACGCCGACTGCGAGATGTTGAGGCGCTCGGCTGCCTCCACGAGTGAGCCCGATCGGTAGACGGCAACGAAGGATTCCAACGACCGCTTATCCATCCTTGCAAGATCCTCAACGATTTCTCGGAGTTGCAGAGATCGCAACAAATGACCTGCAAATATTGCACTTTATGCATGATGTCAATTCGGTTAGCGATAGTGCAACGAACATCAGCTGCTTACGGGCGCGCTCAGGAAGGAACCAGATGACAGTTTCTGTCAGTTCTTGTGTGTTTTCGCACGAGGAGATCCGAGAGCGCGTCAAGCATCTTGCCGATAGCGTGCTCAGGCCAGCGGCAGCAGAGATCGATAGAACTGAAGAATACCCATATGCCCATGCCCGCGCGCTCCGAGATATCGGCATCGCGGGGATGACGATGCCGAAGGCCTACGGAGGCCGCGACGTCGACTTCCTTGGCGTGACCATTGCCGTCGAGGAGGCGGCCAAGGCCTGCGGGATTTCCGGCAGAATTGTCGTTGACACCAATATGGGTGCCGTCCCCGCTATCATGGCATACGGCACGGAGACGCAGAAACGCCGCGCGTCGGAACTTATTCTCGACGCCGACAAGCCGGCGATCTGCTTTTCGGAACCGCAAGCCGGCTCCGATGCGGTCAACATGACCACCAAGGCTGTACGCCGGGGCAATAGCTACATTCTCAATGGGACGAAGCACTGGATCACCGGCGCGGGCATCACGCGGCTCTATCTCGTGCTCGCCCAGGTCTATGACGGCGAAACCTACCAAGGTATCGGCTCGTTCATGATCGAAGCTGGACATCCGGGCTTTCGTGTCGGCAAGCGCCTTCCTGCAATGGGCCTGCGTGCAATTCCGGAAGGAACGTTGCACCTGGAAGACTGTGAAGTCCCCGCCGATGCTTTGCTCGTCCCGCCCGCAGGGTTGAAGAAGGGCTTCGGACAAATCATGCAGGCGTATAACTCGCAGCGCATTGGCGCGGCCTCGGTGGCGCTCGGAATTGCTCAGGGCGCGTACGACGCCTCTTTGGCCTATGTCGACGAGCGCGAGCAGTTCGGACGGACGATCTCCGAGTTCCAAGGCGTGCAATGGATGCTGGCAGACATGGCGATCACGCTACGCGCCTCGCGACTCCTGATCCAGGACACGGCGCGTAATGCGAATCCGTGGCCGGATGTCACGGCATCGGCGCAGGCCAAGATATTCACCGCGGAGGGCGCCATCAAGGTGACGAACGATGCCCTACAGCTGCACGGCGCCGCCGGGTATGGCCGCGATCTGCCGCTCGAACGAATGGCGCGGGATGCACGCATGTTCACCATCGGCGGGGGTACGACCCAAATCCTGCGCAATATGGTCGCAGGCGGCCTGCTCGGTCGCCGCCTTCCGCAGACAAGGACGTAGACCGAGACGCGGCGACCCAAAAATAATCGGGCGACGCGGAATTTAGAAGACTGGGATTTGGAAACGCAATTGTCGTCATGCGGATCGGGCCGCGCATGACGGTCGGATAGGAGTAGGTGATGCTGTCGACGCTCCAGGTCGTCTCGAATCCGCGCCCTGCGCAGATTCCTCAAGAGCCGCTCCTCCAGGTCTCGGGGGTGACGCTCCAGTACAAGACCACCGAATACCTGGTTACGGCGACATCGCAAGTTAGCTTCGATATCCATGCCGGAGATCGCTTCGTTCTGTTGGGGCCGTCTGGTTGCGGCAAGTCGACGTTGCTGAAGGCGATTGCCGGCTTCATCAAACCGGTTGAAGGAAGGATGACCCTCAAGAACCGTCAAATCGATGCGCCCGGTCCCGATCGGATGATGGTTTTCCAGGAATTCGACCAATTGCTGCCGTGGAAGACCGTCAGACAAAACATCGAGCTGCCGCTCAAGCTAAACAAGCGCGCGGATGTCGCTCGCTCTGCAGAAGAAATTATCGAGCGGGTCGGGCTGACAAAATTCGCAGATGCATATCCGCATACGCTTTCGGGTGGCATGAAGCAGCGCGTTGCTATCGCGCGAGCCATGGCAATGAAGCCCGACGTCCTCCTGATGGATGAGCCTTATGCGGCGCTTGATGCCCTGACCAGGCGGAAGATGCAGCATGAACTTCTGCAACTCTGGGACAAGACACGCTTCACTTTGATCTTCGTGACGCACTCGATCGAGGAGGCGGTTCTCATCGGGAGCCGGATTCTCGTGCTTTCGCCGCATCCCGGCCGGGTGCGCGCCGAACTCAATGCGCACCAGTTCGGTCCGGATAGCCAAGGCGGATCCGAATTTCAGGCGCTCTGCAAGAAGATCAACGACATGCTGTTCGAGCATTAAGCGTACCGGAAGGAGATCGATCTATGAGCTCGATGGTTTTAACGCCCCCGGTTCGCGACGAGTACGAACTTATGGTGTTGCCTGCCAAGGACCCGAGTGATGTAGAGGTGAAACTTCCCCTGTTCACGCGGCTTGCCGAAGTGACGCTGCTACGCAGGTTCACTGTCCTCGTAGTTCTTGCAATCATCTGGCAAGTCTACGCGACCCGGGTCGACGTACCGATCCTCTTCCCGAGTTTTGCGGATACCATGCGAGCGCTTGGGGAAGGCCTTTCGAGCGGGGTAATTCCCGCGCGGCTTCTCGTGACTCTCAAGACGCTCTTAGTGGGCTATCTTCTCGGGCTCGCGATTGCTTCCGCGTGTACGATTCTTGCCGTTTCTACTCGGATCGGCACGGATATCCTCTCAACCCTGACCGCGATGTTCAACCCGATGCCGGCGATAGCTTTGCTGCCGCTGGCCCTGCTCTGGTTCGGATTAGGCAATGTAAGCCTCTTCTTCGTCATCGTGCACTCGGTAGTTTGGGCGGTCGCGCTGAACGCCCATTCCGGCTTTTTGGGTGTGTCCGAAACTCTGCGGATGGCTGGGCAGACATTTGGTTTGCGCGGAGTCAGGCTCGTGTTCCACATCCTGATTCCCGCTGCGCTGCCGTCAATCGTTACTGGTTTAAAGATCGGTTGGGCTTTCGCCTGGCGGACGCTCATTGCTGCGGAGCTTGTCTTCGGCGCTGCATCGGGGCAGGGCGGGCTCGGTTGGTTCATTTTCGAGAAGCGCAATTCGCTGGAAACGCCCAGCGTCTTCGCAGGACTACTGACCGTGATGATCGTCGGTCTGATCATCGAAAACGGGATATTCCGACAAATCGAGAAGAGGACCGTCATCAAGTGGGGGCAGGTGCGCGCTTGACGCCTGCCGGCCAAAGAATGAGCGACATGAGAGGATGAACATGAAGATTCTAGCGTCTCTGATGGCGGCGGCCTTCGCATTTACCGCATTTCAAGCACATGCAGAGGTCAAAGAAGTCAAGTTGGCGCGGCAGTTTGGCCTTCACTATTTGCCGTTGGTCCTCATGGAGAAACATAAGCTGGTCGAAAAGGCCGCCGCAGCTGCCAACATCGAGCTGAAGACAAACTGGTTGCAGATATCTGCATCGGGGATCAACGAGTCGCTGTTATCCGGGGCGATCGACATCTCAGCCACAGGTACCGGGCCGCTCGTACTTCTTTGGGACCGGACCCACAGCAATCTCGCAGTCAAGGGCATTGCCGCCGTCAGCGAAGTGCCGATGATTCTGACGTCCAGGAATCCATCGTTTAAGTCTCTGAAGGATCTCAGCGCAACTGATCGTATCGCGATGCCCGCCATTGCGCTGGGTTCAATGCAGGCTGTTACGCTGAAGGCGGCAGCTGTCCAGCAGTTTGGCAAGGATGCTGTGACCAAGTTCGATTCCAATGTGGTCGCTATGGCGCACCCCGATGCTGCGACCGCGCTTCTATCCGGGAAGAGCGAAGTCAACGCTCACTTCACGGCCGCTCCTTATTCATACATGGAGCTTCAGGCCCCGCAGATCCATAAGGTCTTGAGCTCCTACGACGTGTGGGGCGGACAGTCGACCCTCATTACGATCAATACGACGACTAAATTCTACGAACAGAATCCTAAGGTCGTGAAAGCCGTCTTTGACGCCCTCAAGGAGGCGTCGGCCATGGCGAACAATGATCGGAAGGCTGCGCTGGCGGACTACATCGCCGTGACGAACGAGAAGCTAACGCCGGAGGTCCAAGACGCCTTCTTGAAGGACAAGGAGATCAACTTCCAGGTCGCGCCGCGCGGTCTGCAAAAGGTTGCTGAGTTCATGCTCTTTGCGGGCGGCGTGAAGCAAAAGTCGACCAATTGGAAGGATTTGTTCTTCCCTCTCGTTCACAACGAAAACGGCAGTTAGTGGCGGAGGCGAAATTGGCGCACAGTCAAAAAATGACTGTCGCTGCCACAGGACGAATGAAGGTGGATGTGCTGGTGAGCATGGGTGGCAAATGGGCCCGCTTGGTGGACTGAAGATCGTCGAATTGGCGGGCATAGGACCGGCCCCGATGTGTGGCATGTTGCTTGCCGACCTGGGAGCTTCCGTCCTTCGAATTGACCGGCTCGAGCCTAGCGGGCTCGGCGTGGAACGGCCGATCGAGTTCAATCTGATCATGCGGAACCGAGACACTGTGGCGCTCGACCTCAAGTCGAAGCGCTCGATCGAATTGGTGTTGCGGTTGGTGCAACAGTCGGACGTGCTGATCGAAGGATTTCGTCCAGGGGTGACAGAGCGGCTTGGACTTGGGCCGACCGAGTGCATGGAGCGAAATCCGGCTCTCGTATACGGACGAGTTACCGGATGGGGACAAGACGGCCCCCTTTCCAAGTACGCGGGGCACGATCTGAATTATGTTGCCATCACCGGAGCACTTGCAGCCATGGGTCGCGCTGGCGCTCCGCCCACGCCTCCGCTGAACGTAGTCGGCGATTTTGCCGGAGGAGGTCTCTTCCTAGCGCTCGGCATTCTAGCTGCAGTGATTGAGGCCAGGCGGTCCGGGAAGGGGCAGGTCGTCGATGCGGGAATCGTAGATGGGGTTGCATCGATGATGACGCAATTCTTCGGAATGAAGGCCGCCGGGCTCTGGACGGAGAGGCGCGGAGACAACATCTTGGACTCCGGTGCGCCATTCTACGACGTCTATAGGTGCGCAGACGATCAGTTTATCTCGGTCGCACCGATCGAAGACAAGTTCTTTCTTGAACTTGTGCAACTCATCGATCTGCCGGCGTCGACGATCGAGCTGAAGAAGGACAAGCGGCGATGGGGGGAACTCCGCACCGTCCTCGCCGATACTTTCGTAAAGAAATCGAGCCAACATTGGCGAAATCTTCTCGAGAACACGGATGCCTGTTTCGCACCGGTGTTGACGATGGAGGAGGCGGCCAGCCATCCTCAATTGAAGGCGAGAAAGACGCTGATCGAGGTTGCGGGGGTCGTTCAGCCCGCGCCGGCTCCGCGCTTCAGTCGGTCCGTTCCTGACATTCCGAGACCACCGCGCGCTCATGATCCTAAGGACTACGAGGAAATCCTTTCGCGTTGGCTTCCCCGCGAAGAGCTGGCTCCTGCGCTCGAATTAATCGCGGCGAGTAGCAAGGGTGTCTTGCAGGCTGCCAGGTAGCACCGCCTTTCGCGAATACGAGTTCTTAGCTGCGATGATGCAATCATAAGTAGATTAAATACAATGACGCTCATAAGGATTGTAAGCTGATGAAATCTTCCCGGAACCGCTCGGATATGTCGAATGGTCCGCTGGCTGGCTACCGAGTTCTTGATCTCGGATCGACGGTCGCCGGCCCCTTCTGCGCGAGGTTGCTCGCCGATTTCGGTGCGGAGGTCGTCAAGGTCGAGGATCTTGCGGGAGATCCACTTAGAAATCTCGGAGAGACTTTCCGGGGTAAGTCCCTCTATGCAACTACGCTGTTGAGAAACAAGCGGATCATATCGATCAACCTGCGCTCAAAGGACGGACAAGACATCGTCCGACGGCTGGTGTCGCACTTTGACATTGTGGTCGAGAATTTTCGTCCCGGAATGCTCGAGAAGTGGGGCTTGGGGTACGAAGATCTGCGAAAGGTGCGCCCCGATCTGATCATGACGAGGATCAGCGGATTCGGCCAAACTGGCCCAATGTCGCAGCGCCCTGGCTACGGCGTCATTGGAGAGGCAATGAGCGGCTTGCGGGAAATGATTGGGGATCCGGACCGTCCTCCGTCTCGCGTCGGCTTGCCGCTCACGGATTATATCACAGCGATATATGCGGCTTTCGGTACGGCAATGGCGGTGATCGCTCGCGAAAGCACCGGCGAAGGGCAGTGCGTCGATGCGGCTCTTTACGAGGCCGCCTTCAGTCTGATGGAAGCCTCCGTGCCGGCGTTTGAAAAGACTGGCAAGCTTCCACGCCGGGCCGGAGCCCGCTTGCCGAACAGCGCACCAAACAGCTTGTACCCGACACGTGACGGGAAATTCATCCATATCGCAGCGCTCGCCGACCAGGTGTATCGCCGCCTGTGTAAGGCGATGGGACGGCCGGAGTTGGGGGCTGATCCGCGATTTGCAGAGCAGGCCACGCGAGCACGACACGTGGAAGAGATTGATGCGATCGTCGAGGCGTGGACCCGTTCGCACGACCTTGATCAGGTTGAAGCGATCTTGGACGCAGAGGACGTTCCTGCGAGCCGCATCTTTACGATGGAAGACATTTTCGCAAGCAAACACTATCGCTTCCGGGAAATGATCCTAGACGTCCCGGACGAGGATCTAGGCTCAGTCAAGCTGCCAGGAATTGTGCCGAAGTTATCTCGAACACCTGGCCAGGTTCGTTGGTCGGGACATCGGAACGGTCAGGACAGCCAGGCAATCTTGAGAGAGTATCTGAACCTGGACGATGCTGAAATCGAACGCCTCCTAAGCACAGGTGCCGTCGGCGCTGATGTCCTGGAAGCGATGGCATAAGCGGCTAACGGCAAAACGCGCGAAGTAAATCGAGGAGATGAGCGGTCGCTTCGCGAGACCGCGTAGGCCGCGGGCGACGACGAAGAAAGGATAGAGGCAGTCAACATGGACTTCTCCCTAACTATTGAGCAACAGATGATCGTGAAGGCCGCGCAGCGCATGGTCGAAACGGACATTCAGCCCGTGCTTGATGCGAACGACAAGGATAGGGCGCTTTCGAAGGACGCTATTCTCAAGATATTCGCAAAGGCCGCCAACCTGGGCATGACATGCGCGAGGATTCCGGAAGAAGGCGGCGGAGCGGGCATGACCATGGTCGACTGCGGGCTAATTACGGAGCAGATCCCGCCGACCGTTGGTCTGATCCTTCAGCCGCATGAAGCGACGACGACCCGGATCTACTTCGGATGCACGCCCGAGCAAAAGGAACGCTACCTCGAAGACTTGATGACAGGCAAGAGGATTGCCTGCACCGCGAGCACCGAGCCGGACGTCGGCTCCGACCCGAGGGGGATCAAGACGCGGTTGAAAGAGGAGGGGGACGAGCTCATCCTGAATGGTGCGAAGCAGTGGATATCCAACGCGACCGTTTGCGACGTGATGAACGTGACATGCCGCCTCGTGAAGGACGACGGCAGTTCGAGCATGGTTCGTGTCCTGGTCGATCCGACCGAGTCGAAGTTTCACGCGCGGGAAGTGGACATGCACGGGCTCCGGCAAGCACCGCTTGGAGAAGTGACATTCAGCGACTGTCGCGTACCTAATGGCAACCTTTGTCCGGACACGGGGGAAACAGCCAAGTTGCTTACAGTGACGTGGCTCGCCAATCGGCCGCTCGTCGGTCTAATGGCCGTCGGCCTAGCTCAGAGGGCGCTTGATGCGGCGCGCGATTATGCGGGTGTTCGCAAGCAGTTTGGCAAGCTGATCGGCGGCTTCCAACTCGTGCAACACGATCTCGCAGAAATCGAGACCTGTGTGCTGAGTAGTCGGCTCCTCTGCTTCAATGCGCTTTCCGCTATCGATCGCGGCGAACGAGCGAACGGCCTTTCTGCAATGGCGAAACGATACGCTGTAGATGCCTGCGACCGAGCGATTGCACTCGCGATGAGGCTTCACGGTGCTATGGGTCTCAGCAAAGAGCTGGGTCTGGAGCAGATGGCGCGGGATGTTCGAACTCTCACCATTCCTGACGGAACGCCGGGTATTTTGACGCTCATCCAGGGGAGAGAAATCACGGGTCTAGATCCCTTCAGATCATAACCGGTATTGGCCGAGCCGTAATCGCGGCTACGAAAGACGAAATAGTGTTCTGCGAGAGTTCTAGCGAGTAGGGCGCACAATATCTGGTTGCAGTGTCCTGAGCGTCAGGGGCGGCTCTAGCGAGGAAAAACGATGACAACATTCAAAGCTTATCGAGTGCACACCGTTGGCGGCAAACCCGTCTGCAAATTTGAACAGTTGACAATGGACGACCTGGATCCGGGTGATGTCGTCATCAAGACCGCATATTCTGCGATCACATACAAGGATGCGATGGCGGCCCGCGGCGTCGGAAAAAACGTCCGAACCGATAGGCCCTGTGTCACTGGCGTCGATCTCTCGGGCGTCGTCGTTTCGTCTTTGGACCCTCGCTTTCGCGAAGGGGACAAGGTTGTTGTGACCAACTACAAGTTAGGCGTCAACCAGGACGGCGGGTACGCCGACTACGCGAGGGTGCCTGGCGACTGGATTGTGCCGCTGCCGGACGGGCTTGATCTATACGAAGCCATGGGACTCGGGACGTCGGGTCTCACTGCGGCGCTCGCCTTTGATCGCCTCGAAAAGGCTGGCCTGAAGCCCGAAGATGGAGTCATGGCAATCTCCGGCGCGACCGGCGGAGTTGGTTGCCTAGCCGTAGATATGTTCGCCAAGCGAGGATTCGAAGTCGCCGCAATTTCAGGTAAGGTGGAGCAGGAGCCGTTCCTGAAAAGGATCGGTGCGACGAAGGTCATTTCCCGCCAGGAACTGCTGGCTGACAAGGCGCCGCTCGCGCCGCCATTGTTTGCCGCGGCCCTCGACAACGTTGGCGGCGTGTTCTTCGACCGTCTGGCGGCACGTCTGCAACCCTACGGCAAGCTTGCGGTCGCGGGAATGGCGGTAGGCGCCGAGCTTAATACGACAGTCCTTCCGTGGGTGCTCCGCGCCATTGACGTGCTTGGCATCAATGTGTCTCGTCAGTTGCACATGGAGGAGCGTAAACGGCTTTGGAAGCGTCTGGCTACCGATCTGAAACCGAATCATCTCGCCGAAACATCGCGGCCGATCCCTTTCGAAGAACTCGATGAAGTGATGGATCAATTCTTCAATGTGACGGTGGTTGGCCGGATCGTCGTTGAAGTGGGGTCAAAGGCGCCCAAGGCGAGAGGACAGGATGCTCCTGTGCTGGAGCGACAGCAGAGCTGATTAGGTGCCGGAGGGGGCGGATGGAGCCCGTCACCCTCCGGGCCAACTCGGGAATCGGGTTCTGGCGTGGGTCAAAGCAAACCCGTGTCATGGCCATATCAAAAGATATCCGCTTGGCAGCGGGCGATTGGTTCTCAATCATCCGCTTGTCGGGCGGTTGTCTTGGCGGTCTGGTCCGCCGAACCGTTTCGACATCAAAAGCTAGATGTGAAGCCTAGACCGGTTTCGCGGCGCTTAAGCCGCCAAGCGTAATCGGCCGGAAAAAGGTCGAGGTAGTCGCTTAGGCCGAGCTCCTTCGCTGCTTGGACAGGCCAGTCACCACGCAGCATTAGTTCGCGCGCGAGGGCAACAAGGTCAGCTTTGCCTTCCCTGAGGATCAGCTCGCAATGACGCGGATCGCTGAGAAGTCCGACTGCCATCGTCCGCGCTCCGGCATCGCGCCGGACGCGCTCGGCAAAGTGGACTTGATAGCCGGGCACATTGGCCAGCTTCGGCATCGCCGAGTCTCCCGAGATGCCACCTGAAGAACAATCGATCATATCGACGCCGCGCTGAACGAGCTCGCGAGACAGTGCGACAGTATCGTCTTCATCCCAAAGGCCGCCTTTTCCATCCACGGCGGACAGGCGAAAGAACAACGGCTTGTCCACGGGCCAATCTCGACGCACCGCCTCGACGACCTCAAGGGCGAAACGCATCCGGCCGGCGCGGTCTCCGCCGTATCGATCGGTCCGTTGATTGGACACTGGCGACAAGAACTGATGGAGTAGATAGCCATGCGCACCGTGTATTTCGCAGATGTCGAAGCCGGCAGCGGCTGAGCGCTTTGCGGCTTCGGCGAAGGCCTCGACGACAATCTTGATGTCGTCGACTCGCATCTCGAGCGGTGCGGCCATGTCGGGGGCTCCGCGCAGGGGGCTCGGAGCAATTCCGGTCCATGGCGGACGTCCAATTTTGGCATCGGCGTCCGTTAAGACGGCGAAATTCTGCATCGGGCCGTGCGTACCTGCCCGTCGACCGCAGTGGCCCAGCTGAATCGCGGGGATGGATCCAAGTGAGCGAACGAAGTCGGTAATCCGTCGATAACCCTGAACTTGCCGCTCGTTCCATATTCCGGCGCAATCGTAGGTCTTGCGTCCTCGAGGCTCAACGGCTGTCTCTTCAGTAAAGACGATACCAGCGCCGCCCAGTGCCATTCGTCCCAAATGCACCAGGTGCCATTCGTTTGGACAGCCATCGTTGGATCGATACTGACACATGGGGGAAACAACGATGCGGTTGCGCGTTGTGACGCCTCTCAGAGTCAGCGGAGTAAATAGCAGTGGTTGGGCCAAGTTGTTGGTCATGATAGAGACGGCGATGGACCCATTCGCCGCGGAAGTGCCGGAGGGCACAATTAATCGAGCGAACGGTTGAGAACCGATTCATCCCAATCATCCTGGAATTTGTTCATTGAATCAAATGCATAATTCCGAGTGACATATATGCATAGCTTGCACGAATGTCTCGCGTGTTTCGGCTCGACTGGCGAGAACGCATGCGGACACAAGTTGGACAGCGGAACTTCGACGGCGCCTCACCCTTGTTCAGTAAGTTGCGGCCAGATAGTCGACGATCTTGCCGACGTCGGCATCGTCGATCGGGGCGCCATAGACCTTGATCATCTTGGTCACCTCGGCCTGCCAGAAGCCTTTCTTGTCCTTCATCGGCGGCTGCGAGGCGATGTAGTCGGACGAGTGGCAGGCGGCGCAATTGCCCTGCACGACCGCGAGATTGGGTCCGGGCTTGAAAGCTGCTGTCTCGTCCGGCGTCTTGTAATCGACCGGTGCGGCAAGCGCCGAGCCGACCATTGCGGCGACGGCAAGTGTGATCGCGAGGAGAACGGTGCGCTGCATGATAATGCTCCTCAGGCCACGCTGACGCAGACGGTTTCGACGACGTTGCGCAAATAACCCGCCGGGTTCCAGCGCGGCGTCTCCGGCTGCGTCTCGCCCGAATTGCTGGTGGCGCGCACCTTCAGCGCGACGTTACCCGCCGCAAGCTTCACCGGCAGCTTCCATTCGCGGAATGAGTAATTGCCGAGATCCTTGCCGAGCTTGGCGGAAGTCCAGGTCTTGCCACCATCGGTGGAGATCGAGACGTCCTTGATGCCCTTGCCGCTGTCGAAGGCAATGCCGCGCAGCGTCGTGCGTCCGGCCTTCAGCTTGGCGCCGTCGGTCACGCTGGTGATGAAGGAGCGGATAGTGAAGCGGTTGATCGGGATCGTCGCCTTCGGCGCGGTGCCGGGCTCGACCGAATTGTCAGGCGTATCGGGGATGCGATAGGCCGACTTCATCCAGAAGCCGTCATAGACGCTGTCGACGACGGTGATCTCGTTGAGATGCTTGACCCAGTATGTGCCGTAATAGCCGGGAACGACCAGGCGCAGCGGGAAGCCGTTGAGGAACGGCAGATCGTCGCCATTCATGCCATAGGCCAGCATCACCTCGCCATCGGTGGCGTGATCGAGATCGAGCGCCTTGGCGAAGTCAGGCGTCTTGTCGAAGACCGGGCCATCCATGCCGCCGAACACGACCTGCTTGGCGCCGGCCTGCACGCCCGCCATCTCGAGCACGGTCTTCAGAGGCACGCCGCGCCAGCGCGCATTGCCCATTGCGCCATTGGCGAGCTGGCCGCCAGCGACGCGCGGCTCGGAGAAGCCGCGGCTGTTGCCGGAGCATTGGTTGACGGCGACGATCTCGGTCGCCTTCATCTTGCGGATGTCCTTCAGCGACATCTTGAGCGGCTTGTCGACCTTGCCCTTGATCTCGAGCGTGAACTTATCAGGGTCGAGATCGTAGGGCAGGCCCGCGAGGTGATAGCGCACGAAGAAAGCGTTGTTCGGCGTGATCGGACCGTCGTTGAAGACCGCGAACGGTGTCTCGAGCTGCGGCGGCCGGCTGGTCAGGCCGATCATCGGCCGCTTCTGCGGATATTTCACCAGCGGACGCTCGCCGCTGCCGAACGGCAGGGTGACGGTGTCGAACGCCAGTGCTTTGGTGGAATTCAGTGTCGCCGCCATGGCGGCAAGACCCGCTCCTTTGAGCAGGTCGCGTCTGTCGATCATGTGTCTCCCTCCGGAGCGAATGCTTTTGAACTGCAGTCACCACTGCAGCACAACGATCATCGATTGCATTAACGGTACGAACTGATCGGAAGCATCCAGTAGATCGTGATGCCTTCGTACCATTGACGGTGTGAGGCGCGGGAAAGCCGCCGTTGGGAAAACGGTGCTGCGCGCAATCCATGAGATCATGCCAGTACCGCCGCAAAGTCGGGTAATGAAAAATGCTAACGCCAGCTGTAAGCGTGACTATCTGAACCCTATTGCCGCGCTCCTAGGTTTGCCTGGCCTCGGCGCGACGTCTTGGAGAAGAGTGATATGTGCGCGAGTTCGCGGCAACGACAACGGGGCGCCACGATGCGAGTTTTTGCGGAAGGGCTCATCGCCGATTCGCTGCCCGCTTATATTGCACTGGCCTCCGCCGCTCGCATGGCCGCGAGAGCCTTTGTGAGGTCGGCAATGAGATCGGTAGGATCCTCAAGGCCAATATGCAGCCGCACCAGAGTACCCGATAATAGGAACGGGCGGTCAGTACGGGTGAAACGGGCCGGCAGGGCAAGGCTCTCATAGCCTCCCCAGCTCGAGCCGATCCCGAACAGCTCCAGCGAATCCATGAAGGCGGTCAGCCCGAGTTGAGAACGGGAGGCAAGCTCGACGCCAAAAAGTGCAGAGGATCCACTGAAGTCGCGTGACCAGAGCGCGTGCCCCGGATCGTCGGGCAGGCCGGGATGCAGTACGCGCAGTACGTCCGGCTGTGTTTGAAGCCAGTGCGCGACAGTGAGCGCACTCTCCATCTGATGGCGCATGCGCACACCGAGTGTGCGCATGCCCCGTAAGACCAGATAGCAGTCATCCGGACTGGTCGAATAGCCCAGGTCAGCCACGACGTCGCGAATTCGTCGCCACCAGACCTCGGTCGTGGCGATCGTGCCCATCATCACATCGGAGTGGCCGCAGAGATATTTGGTTGCCGCCTGGATCGAGATGTCGACGCCCTTAGCGAGCGCGTCGAAGAACAGCGGGCTGGCCCAGGTGTTGTCGAGCAGGACGGGGATCGATCTCGCGTGCGCGGCTTTCGCGATGGCAGGTACGTCCTGCACCTCGAAGGTAAGCGAGCCGGGGCTTTCGCAGAATACTGCTCGCGTATTGTCACGAAACAGCGTGGCGATTCCATCGCCGATTGAAGGGTCGTAATAGGTTGTCTCGACGCCACTGCGCGCCAGCAAGCCATCGCAGAATGAACGCGTAGGTCCGTAGACCGTGTCCACCATGAGGAGGTGATCACCGGCCTTAAGAACGGCAGTGAGAGCTGCCGCAATGGCAGCAAGCCCGGACGGCACCACAATCGCGCGATGACAACCCTCGAGCCTCGTGATTGCCTGCTCGAGCGAGAATAGTGTGTCAGTGCCGTGGATACCGTAACGCAGCGCCGCGAACCGGTCGGCACGCGTTGCGTCGAAGGCGGCAAGATCCTTGAACAAGATCGTGGAGGCCCGTGATACTGGGGGATTCACCGGACCGGTGGGCGCGCGGCCGCCGCGGACGAGCAGCGTGTCTTTTTTCATGGTGCAAACCTTGACGTAGGGGAGATCAACCGCGCGCGACGAAAGGCAACAAATCTTGCGAAGAAGCAGATTCAAGACATCGGCTTGATGTGGAGACCGATATTCGTGGGCGCTCCGAGAGTGCCGCCCCGCATTATGCGAGGCACCGTATGACTACGCCTAGGGCGTAAGCTTCACAATCCAAATTTGTTGACGATATTCATAAGCGAATTTGTTGTTACCGGTCCGTGTTAGTTAGCGCCGTGTATAGACCTGACCTGCCATTCGATTGCTGGCACCAGTAGAGGCTGGCCAGAGGGGGTATCGGTGGCATGCGCCGGCGGAGGTCACGCCGTTTATTGGTGAGGCCTAGCAGCGACGAGCATGATAGCTCTACGATCTGTCACGCGAAATCGCTCTCCTGCGAATGGAAGATGGCGGGGCCGATCGGGCGCCCCATCGAGAATCGATCCGATATCCGAGGGCACGCGCGGACGTCGAAGTGTCCGCTTTACGGGCGGCTCTATATCACTGAAATCAAACTCAAGCATTCGTGCGACGGCGGGCACTTAAAAAAAATTGAACCCATCCGTGAATATATCTCGTTTGCTTGATTCAAAAAACAACGCGATGCTGGGTGATCAGGAAATCGCGAAGCTTCGAGTGTGCACTCACAAAGGCGCAGATGTCGAACGGGATGGAGATGCTATGGACGCGGCTTTACCGCCGGCACAAGCAAATATCTCGATTTCCGGTCGTGTTGCCGTCGAAATGGAATATCGCCTTCAGATGTTTCGAGACAAGAAACGAGACTTTCTGGATCGCTGCCCCTGGCATCGGAGCCACAATGGTAATGGCCACCATAGTGCTGCTGATTGGGAGGTAAGGTCGCTTATGCCAGTCTTCTTGGGGCAGTACATGCGAGGCCGTTCTGATCTGTGTACTCAGTATTACGAGTACACGGTCTGGCGAGCGAGTTGAGTGGGGGGCTAGTTCGCAAGGCGCGGATCGCTTCGGATTAACCGCCGGATGCGCGCTGGCGTAAGCCAAGCAGGGTGCGGTCTAGGGTATGTGGGATCATTCCCAGAGCTATGCACGTGCCGATCGCGATCGGTCGTTCGATGGGCAGCTGCGTCTGGTCAACACGTGTTCCGTAATCAGTTGCAACGCATGGATCGCGTTGACGTTCGGGTGTGGGGCTAAGAAGCAATCAGCTCCATAACGGATCTGGCACGAGCAAGTCTCGCCGAGATCCCATTGGCTGTAACGATCCGAAACGGCTCTCGTTGCCGAGTTAGCTCACGGGTTGGAAGTCCGTGGCGAAGATATTTGACGAAGAAGAGGGGGGAGACCATGAGAAAGAAATCATTGGCAATCGCAGCAGGTGTGGCGTCGCTTGCGCTGACGGCATCGGTAGCGTCGGCGGACACGTTGTCCAATATCAAGTCAAAGGGCTTCCTCCAGTGCGGTGTGAACGTAGCCTTGGCGGGCTTTTCGGCTTCGGATGACAAGGGGCAGTGGACCGGTCTCGATGTCGACTTCTGCCGTGCGGTCGCGGCCGCCGTATTCGCTGACCCCAGCAAGGTCAAATTCACCGGGCTGACAGCCAAAGACCGGTTCACCGCGCTTCAATCTGGCGAAATCGATGTCCTGTCGCGCAACACCACCTGGACGGTGAGCCGCGACACGTCGCTTGGCATCAGCTTCGTTGGCGTCATGTATTATGACGGCCAAGGCTTCATGATCGACACACGGAAGTT
Organism: Bradyrhizobium sp. CCGUVB4N; assembly: GCF_024199945.1. Taxonomy (GTDB): domain Bacteria; phylum Pseudomonadota; class Alphaproteobacteria; order Rhizobiales; family Xanthobacteraceae; genus Bradyrhizobium. Next base: position 1,265,059 of record NZ_JANADP010000001.1, read on the forward strand.
GCCCGATGTCAAGTCGGTCAAGCAACTGTCGGGCGCGGTGATTTGCGTCGCGGCGGGGACGACGACCGAATTGAATCTTGCCGACTACTTCAAAGCCAACAAGATCGACTACACACCAGTGGTCTTCGACACCCTCGAGGAGGCGACCGCGGCCTACAATGCGGGTCGATGCGATGCCTTCACAAACGATCAATCCGGTCTTTACGCAGCTCGCCTGCAGACCTCGTCGCCGAAGGACTTCGTGGTATTGCCGGAGATCATTTCGAAGGAACCGCTCGGGCCTGCCGTGCGTCAAGGGGACGCGAAGTGGCTGAACATCGTGAAGTGGACCTACTTTGCGCTGCTTGATGCCGAGGAGGCTGGCATTAACCGGTCGAATGTCGATGAGATGAAGGGGAGCAGCAATCCCGACATCAAGCGGATACTTGGGGCCGAAGCCGGAACGAAGATCGGTGCTGATCTGGGCCTGTCAAGCGACTGGGTCGTCAACATCGTCAAGGCGACCGGAAACTATGAGGAAATCTTTGAGCGTAACCTCGGGTCGGGTAGCCCTTTGAAGATCTCTCGTGGTGTCAACGCATTGTGGACCAAAGGCGGCATCCAATACGGCGTCCCGATACGCTGATAGCCCTACGATGAGCTGGGGCAATTCAGCATAGTTCTGGGTCCTGGCACGCCACATCGGCATCAAGAATTCACGCGAGGGGAGCGCAGTGTCACAAGAGGTAGTTGTCGATGTCGCGCCGACGAAGGCGTCGCCGTTCTATGACCCGAAGCTCCGGAGCATCGTTGTCCAGGTCGCAATTATCGTTCTGCTGGTGCTCGCGCTCTGGTGGATCTCCGACAATACCATCGAAAATCTCCGTCGTTCCAATATTCCGACAGGATTTGAGTTTCTGAACTCACGCTCCGGGTTCGAGATTCCTGATCGGCTTATTGATTACAGTTCGGAGTCATCCTACGGCCGGGCCCTGCTGGTTGGCATTGTGAACACCGTGCGTGTTGCCGTCTTGGGCATCATCGTCGCAACAATCATAGGCTTTGTGGTTGGTATCGGCCGACTATCGAGCAACTGGATGATACGCAAGCTTGCGACCATCTACATTGAAGTCTTCCGCAATGTACCCCTGCTGCTCGTGATTCTATTTTGGTACCAAGGAGTGCTTGCGTTGCTGCCGAACGTGCGCAGCAGCCTGGCGTTGCCCTTCGGTTCATACCTCAACAACCGCGGTCTCTATCTCCCGCGCCTGATCTGGAGCCAGGGAGCTTGGCTGATCATTGCAGGGCTCATGATAGCCATTGGGCTGTCATGGTACGTCGCGCGAAGAGCGCGTGCCCGCCAGATGGCAACGGGGCAGCAACTCCCCGTCTTCTGGGTTTCAGTTGCACTCCTCATAGGTTTGCCGCTGCTTGGTTGCGTGCTGGCAGGGTTTCCGATGACCGTCGAATTCCCGCAGAAGGGCACCTTCATGCTGACGGGAGGGCTGGACGTGAAGCCCGAATTTCTGTCGCTACTTTTGGCGCTATCCTTCTATACGGCATCGTTCATCGCAGAGATCGTTCGCGCTGGTATCCAGGGTGTGCCGAAGGGGCAGGCGGAGGCTTATTCCTCCCTGGGCATTCGCCCTGGGCAGGGATTGCGTCTGGTGATCATTCCGCAGGCACTACGTATCATCATCCCACTGCTGACGAGCCAATATCTGAACTTGACGAAGAATTCGTCGCTTGCAGTGGCAGTCGGCTATGCGGATCTGTACGCAGTCGGCGGAACAATCCTTAACCAGACCGGGCGCGCCATCGAGGTCGTCGTCATCTTTATGGTGGTCTATCTCGGTTTGAGCATTCTGACCTCTCTCGTCATGAACTGGTTCAACGTCAAGCTGGCACTCAGGCAGAGGTGAGGCATGAAGCAACATGACACTGCCTGGGTGCGGACCGACATGGCTCCTGCGCAACCTGCGCCGAACTCCGAGGTCGGGCTTCTAGCTTGGATGCGCAAGAATCTGTTCGCCACGCCGGCGGATATGCTCCTGACGGTTGTTGCTGTGATCATAGCCGCGTGGGCGTTGCCACAGATCCTGGGCTGGTTGTTCTTCAATGCCGTCTGGGTTGGCACCGATCGAACTGCCTGCCTCACCATCGAACAGGGCGGCCAACTGCCGGCCGGTTGGTCGGGTGCGTGCTGGCCGTTCGTATCCAACCGGTTCGGCTATTTCATGTTTGGCCGTTATCCGTTGGAAGAGCGCTGGCGCGTGGTCTTGGCGGGCATCATTTTTGTGGGGCTGCTCGTCCCGCTGCTCATTCCGCGACTGCCACTCAAACGAGCCAATGCGATTCTGTTCTTCGGCATCTATCCGTTTGTCGCCTTCGTGCTGTTGGTTGGTGGAGTTTTCGGGCTGCCCTACGTCGAAACCCCGCTTTGGGGTGGACTTATGGTCACTCTCGTCCTAGCCTACGTTGGTATCGTCGTCTCGCTCCCCCTGGGCATTGTCTTGGCTCTTGGCCGTCGATCCAGGATGCCGACGATCAAGCTACTCTCTGTCATCTTCATCGAAACTGTGCGCGGAGTTCCGCTGGTTACGGTGCTGTTCATGGCAGCGTTCATGCTTCCGCTTTTCGTGCCGCCGGGTACGACATTTGACAAGTTGCTCCGCGCGCTCATCGGCGTTGCGCTGTTTTCATCAGCTTACATGGCGGAGGTGGTGCGGGGAGGGCTTCAGGCCATGCCCAAGGGCCAATACGAAGGAGCGGATTCTCTTGGGCTCAGCTATTGGCAAAAGACCGGGCTGATCATCATGCCACAGGCCCTAAAGCTCGTCATTCCAGGGATCGTCAATTCTTTCATCGGACTGTTCAAGGACACGACGTTGGTCCTCGTCATCTCGATGTTCGATCTGCTTGGGATCGTCAAGCAGGGAATTTCCGGAGACGCCAATTGGGCGACACCGCAAACCGCGAGGACTGGTTATATTTTTGCCGCAGTGATCTTCTGGATCTTCTGCTTCGGCATGTCTCGATATTCGCAGTATGTGGAACGGCGTCTTGAAACTGGGCATGGGCGGTGAGAAGGGAGCCTGCAGATGAGCACAAAACGTACGTCCGGCGCTGCGAAGGTAGATCTCAGCATGACGCAAGTCCCGACGAATGAAGTCGCAGTCGAGATTATCGGCATGAACAAATGGTACGGTGGCTATCACGTTCTAAAGGACGTGAACCTCAAGGTTATGTGCGGTGAGCGCATTGTTATTTGTGGGCCTTCGGGATCCGGCAAATCGACGATGATTCGCTGCATCAATCGCCTAGAGGAGCACCAGAAGGGCAAAATCATCGTCGATGGAAAGGAGCTCACCAGCGATCTCAAAAAGATTGACGAGGTCCGTCGTGAGGTCGGCATGGTGTTTCAACACTTCAATCTCTTTCCGCACCTCACGATCCTACAAAACTGCACACTGGCGCCAATTTGGGTTCGCAAGATGCCGCGCAAGGAAGCAGAAGAAATCGCGATGCATTACCTGCGCAAGGTAAAGATTCCCGAACAGGCTAATAAGTACCCCGGTCAACTGTCCGGCGGTCAGCAGCAGCGCGTCGCGATTGCGCGTTCTCTCTGTATGAAGCCGCGGATCATGCTGTTCGACGAGCCAACCTCGGCGCTCGATCCGGAGATGGTCAAGGAGGTCTTGGAGACGATGGTGAGTCTGGCCGAAGAGGGGATGACCATGTTGTGCGTCACTCACGAGATGGGGTTCGCGCGCAAGGTAGCTAACCGTGTCATTTTCATGGATTCCGGTCAGATCGTCGAGCAGAACACGCCGGCCGAATTCTTCGGAAGCCCGCAACACAACCGGACAAAGCTGTTTCTTAGTCAAATTCTACACTGAGGGGATGCCTCTCAAGCGTGTCGCGGAGGGCCGCGACGAGATAGCCGAGAGGAACGGTACCTATAGCACTCGCACGACTATCGAGCGCGCAAAGTTTGGCGCGTTTGTTGACAACTTCGTCTCATATGATGCGGCGATGTTCTGAAGAGCAGAAGAGAAGAGGAGAACACATGTTGGACTGGTTGAAGTATCGCGCTGCCGTGAAGTCGCGGGTTGGTGATCTGGCGAAGCTCGCGCCGGAAACGGTCAAGGGATATCTGGCTCTGGCCAGCTCCGGCGATAAAGCGCAGCATCTCGACGGGAAGACGCGCGAGTTGATCTCACTTGCGGTTGCCGTCACTACCCACTGTGATGGCTGCATTGCCAGCCACGTTGAGGCCGCAATGAAGCATGGCGTGACGAAGGCTGAGATTGCCGAGGCACTTGGCGTCGCCATTGCAATGAATGCGGGCGCGGCGCTGGTCTATACGGCTCGTACCCTGGATTGCTTCGATCAGATGTCCGGTACGAACGCTGCTGCATAGGGAACGGCCGGTTCCTCCCCTGGATAGTTGAATCGTCGCCCGGTTGGAGGCCATCCGACCGGGCGCCGTCTTAGCCCGCATTCGGGCCGCACTATTCAATGTTCGCTCGCGTCTCAAGCCTTCCTCAGATTCGCGAATTCCTGCCTGAGCAGGTCCAGGACGGTTCTAACCTTGGGGAGATCGGCCATACGCTTGTGACAGATGATCGCGAGTTCTGCGCGGAGCGAGGTTGGAAGGTCGAGCTTGAGCTCCACGAGTTCTCCCGGCCGCTTGAGCCGATGGGGCGTCTTCAGAAGGATCATCGCGCCAACGCCAGCCTGGCAGGCCGCGACCTGTACGCTGTAGTCGTCAGATGCGAAAGTCGGACGAAAGTCTGGGATCTTGGCCGCGAGCTCCGGATTCGGGCTGACCATCTCGAGCTGCCCCGCCCATGCGATCCAGTCGAGGTCGCGAAAGCCATGTTTCGCGGGTAGTCTCCGTGCGTAGTCCTTGCTGACATACGCGCCGATTGGAATCACAGTTTCGCCGACTGTGATCAGATCGGGATCATCGGAGGGATATCTCCTGAGCGCGATGTCCGCTTCGCCACGCGAGAGATTCAAACGCTCTGTGCTGGCCAACACCTCGAGAGCGATCTGTGGGTGCTTTCTCTTGAGGGTTTCCGCGAACGGCGCCAGGAGATCTAAGGCGAACGACGGTGCCGCCGTAATGCGCACGCGGCCACTGACAGGAGAGTTCTTCGCATCGAGTGAGCGACTGGCTTCCGTCGCCCATTGCGCCATGCCTTGGGCTGCGGGCATTAGCCTCATGCCAGTTTTCGTTAGGGTGATGCCCTGGTTTTTGCGGACGAAAAGCGGCTCGCCGAGCCCGTACTCCATCTCCGCAATCCTCCGGCTCAAAGTGGGTTGGCTCACCTTCAAGCGCCGCGCGGCGCCACTCATGCTCCCAGCATCGCAAACGGCGAGAAAAATGCGGAGGTCGTCCCATTGTAAGTCCACGTTCGCTCCTCCGGCTCGTTTGTTGGGCCATCCATTTATGTATGGAGACATAGAAAGTTAGACGATTGCTATTCTGGCTGTCCAGGGCAAAGTCATCATCGCTCAAGAGTCTTAGGCTGGGTGCTCAGGCGGTAGGAGGCGACGGTAATGCTCGACCAGCAGGCAGGCGAGGGAGTCTCGTTCATCGTCAATGATTCCGTAGTTAGTCAAAATGAATTAGGCGGGATGACTCCGAAGACGATGAACGCCGGAGCCGTCGATTTTGTGAACGGCTCGGTTGCGGGCGGCTGGATGGCAAGGGCCATTGAGCGCCTTTGGCGCCTCGTCTTTGACCTTAATTACTAGCTGCATGACGCTTTTCAGTGCCGTTTCGCGCGAGAATTTCTAAGAACGCTAGAAATCGAAATCGTCGGTCACCGTAGTGTATCGCACGTCGATGACTTCCCGCAGGGACGGGCCTTCATAGGAAAGCGCGCTCGGATCCTCGGTCAACCCACAAACAAGGAGATCAGACTCATGGCAAAATACGTCGTAGCGTCCGCCGAGCGCACCATCGACGCGCCCGCGGACGATGTCTACCGATACCTCGCAGACATGCACCTTCACGCTCGGTTCTTGCCGCCCCCCTTCTACGACTTCCAACTCGAAGAAGGCGGCATAGGAGCAGGCAGCGTCGTCAGCTTCAAAATCAAATCCGCCGGCGGCGTCCGGAAGCTCCGGATGGAGATCGCTGAGCCGGAGCCCGGCCGAATCCTGGTCCAGGCTGACACCGGCAGCTCCGGCCTCGTCAGGACATTTACTGTGACCCCCCACGGCGAGCAGGCGCTGGTGAACATCACCTCCAGGTTTGATGGCGAGACGGGCATCGCCGGCTTGGTGGAGGGGCTCGTCGCGCCTCTCAGGTTGCACCGCGTCTACGTCGAGGAACTCACCCGCCTCAACGCTTATGCCCGTGAGCAGCGCAACGCATCCTGAAGTGCCACAGCAAGCTCGCGGACGGTCGGTGCTACCAAGATCTGCACTCGTCTGACTCTTGGCGGCAGGTGACAAAGCGCCTGCTGTCGGAGAAGTGTCGCACCGGGGGACGTTTCTCGAAGCCCGAGCGGCGCTTGACCGCTGGCCGGCCCTCCGAGTGCGCCATGCAGCAGATGCTCAGCCTAGCGCCGCCCCGGAGGCGCCCCTTCTCGCCGCAGACCTCGCAGGTCACGGCGCTGCGGGCTCCGCCAAGGCGATGGCGTCCTTGATCCACTCGTCGCCCTCCAGAGAAATGGCGCCGTCCCAGTAGACGCGGAGGGTCCCGTACTTCTCCTTGATCTGGTCGAACTGGAGGGGGCCGCCGTCGGCTTGGACGGCCGTCCGGGTCCGAACGTATAGATGCTCGAGAAGGTCGTGCCAGCCGGCACCGCATTCGGGCGAGCCTTGGGCTGCGCCGGGGAAGTCGGCGGCGGCTGGAAGAGGTCGCGGTGAGCCTCGATGGGCTCAAGGCTCCAATTTCCAACGATGAGTGTCTGCTGACTGGCGGCATTTGGGCCCATGTCGACATGCGTTCCGAGTACGACGAGGAGGGCAAAAAGAACAATCCGTTCTTAGTCGATGTGACGGGCTGGGATTTCATCGTTGAATCCCCCGGAATCGGCCCTGTGGGACGCGGCTGGGGCAGCTGACGCACTGGGCGATGTGCAGATAGGTGAAGCCGAGTGGCCGTCGGTTTTTGGCTTTCGGTCGCTCCGTAAATTTGCGGGTGATGTCTAGCGGTCCGCATCGCTGCGTTGCTGGCACCCATTCTTAACCTCTCCCGGACCACTATCGCGTGACTTTTCAATGAGCTTGCCGCCTTCATGGATCGTACCGATTTCGAGAGCGAGATTGCGCGCGCGTCTTGTTGGTCCTTTCAGCCTGAGCTGGAGGGCACGTACGCGCTTCAACGCGGACGTTCGATGGCTCGTCACATGGCGCGCTCCTCGGCGGTCTGCGCAATTCTGATGCTTGGCGCAATTGGCTTTGACCGTTCAAATAGTGTCGAGGTCTTCGCCGCGGCATGGCATTGGAGATGTCTGGTCGCACTCTTTTGCGCCGGTGTCGCGGTCTGCGGGTTGCGCTCGCGCAACGCCCTGCAGATCAGCTTCGCCTATGGTGCCGCTATCATATCGATCATGGCTGTCATCGAGTTCGCTGGAACATCAGCGCCGCCGGCGATGATGGAGAACTATATGCTCGCTGCGATCATGGTATTTGCCATATGTCTCGCAGCCGTACCAATTTCGTTTTCCGCGGGACTTGTTACCTGCCTTTCTGCGGCAATCTTGCACCCAACCCTGCCACTACTCTTCGGAACGGATTCGAGTTCTTTCGTCAGCGATACGATCATCGGTACCGCGGCGTCCCTGACGGTGCTCCTGGTGATCCGAAAGAACGAGATTGATCGGAGGCGACGATTTCTGGAAACGCTCCGCTACGAATATGCGGCGATGGAATTGAGCCTGGTCAATCGAGAGCTTCTGCGCATCTCCAACACAGACGCATTGACCGGGCTTCCAAACCGCCGTTATTTCGAGGCCGAAGCCGCACGTCTGTCCGCGGAGAAAGAACGTAAGAGTGTCGGCGCTATCCTGATGGATGTCGACCACTTCAAGAAGTATAACGATTCCGCCGGGCATATTGCCGGCGACGTCTGCCTTCGGACGGTGGCGCAGGCACTCGCTTGCAAGGCGGATAAAGAAGGCATTTCGATTGCTAGGTACGGTGGCGAGGAATTCGCTGCGATAGTTCCCTCAATCACGGCCCTTGAACTGGAGCGTGTTTGCGAGGAATTGCGGGCGGCCGTCTCCAGAGTTGACCTGCCTCATCCCGGCTTGCCGGGACGCAGCGTAAGTATCAGTGCAGGACTGGCTTGGTGGGATGCGTTTGCTGGTGATCCTCATCTATTGCTGGAAGAGGCGGATCGGGCGCTATACGAAGCAAAGGCCGCCGGGCGCAATTGCGTTGCATGGGCCGGGAGAGTGACGAGCAACGCCTCACCGAGCATCGTTCCAGATGAGGTCGTCTCGGGCACTATCCTAAGCGCGCATCCGGGCCCGTGAAGGACGGCTTGCCGTGGGTCTAGCCATGTAGCGGACCCGTGAAGACCCATCGATGATGGTCATCACGTTTTCCCAACGTTGCTCGAAATTTGCTTCGCCGTTCCGACAATAGGAAATTGACTTGGAGGTTCACTGCAGACGTCAAAGACGTTTGTCGGAATGCACATTGAACATGTCGCGAAGTACAGGTTTGGGTCTGGACGGCTATGCGGCGTCATATCAGTTGTCCTTGTCAGTCTCCTCAGGGTCCTGAGACTGTGGAGGACTCCACGAGGTCGGGATAAGGAAGCCCTCGTCATCGCGCCAATTGGCAACTCCGACCACACCATCCACTTTACCCCAAGCTAGCAGCGCGGCCAGATGGTACGCCATCCAATTCTCTCCGCTACCGATCTCCCAGAGATAGTCAGGGCGATTGCCGCTTCGGCCAGTAGTCGCTGCTTCTCTGCGGCTAAGCTGAGCGATACCTGCAGCAGTAGTCAGATCCAAACACAGCCCGAGATCAATGGCCGCCCCTACGACCGCGGGCTTACGTATCCTTCTTCGGCCTCTGATTTTTAGTTCTTCAGCGAACTGAATTCCCCGGACCGGATTGGACTCCCAGAAGTAAATCCCTGGGCCCAACCAATCGTACGCGTTAGTGCTTTTCTTGAAGTCATCGCCTGCCACGAATCTCTCGGCGACCGAAGCGCCACAGCCATGGTAGCCGAGGACGAATGACGTTGTCAGCGTATGCACGGGTTGACAACTAAGGCACGGGCTGCGGCAACGCGCTTCGCGTAAGTGGTATAGTGTCCTTAGCGCCCAACCTGTCTCTTAATCAGCGCCCCGGTCGGACTCCGCTTATGCGACAAGCTTAGGGATCTCCCGTTCCATCAATCGCAACAATCGGGTGTTGCGCCTCCCCGCAACCACCGATACTTGCGATGTCGGCGCAGGCGATCCGGAAGGGGCGCCTCTCAGGTGACTCAAGCAGCGTCTCCCTTGATCGGCATCACCTTCTTTGGATCGAGCCAGTTGTCGATCCGATCAGCCCAATGCTGCATCAGCTTCGTGCGCGAGCCGATCAGGGCGAGCGGTCCGTGCTTCTTGTACAGACGTTCCACAGTCGAGTTATCGAGATGGGCAAGCTGCAGCTCGACCGCATCGCCATCCCATGACTTGGCATCCTTGATCTCTTCGTGGTGGGACAGGGTCGAGAAGGTGGTCCGGAATCCGTGGGCACAATGATCAGTCTTGGTGTCAATGCCAAGCAGCCGCAAGCGCTTGTTGAGCGTGTTGTTCGATAGCGGCGCGTCCTTGGAGCAGGAAAACGCGTATCGGCGATGGCCGGTTAGCTTCTGAACGCTCCGCAGGATTGCGAGTGCCTGCCGTGACAAGGGCACGACATGGTCCCAGCCGGTCTTCATCTTGGCGGCTGGAACAGTCCAGCGTTCGGCGTCCCAATCGACCTCGCTCCGCTCCATTTTATTGACCATGCCGGGGCGGGGAATGGTCAGTGCATCGAAGCGCAAGGCGAGGCCAACAACGTCACCAAACCTCCCTCTCGTCCACGGTGCGCTGATGAGCTTGAAGACGCGCGTCACGTCACGTGGTTCGGTGACGCCGGGACGTGGCGTCGAAATGTTGGCGATCATCTGCCCCTTCAGGTTGCGGAATGGATTGTAGCCGTCGCCTTCGAGCCTTTGGAAAGGCCTCCGCCGAAGAGCAGCGATTCATCGATACGGAAAGGGCCGCGTATGACGGGTGGTTTGCCTATCGGTTGCTCTACAATCTACGCAACTATGGCCAGCACCACGATATGCCGCTTTCACTTGTTCCGGTTAGTGCGCGGCGGGAAGCAGACGGCAAATTTGCAGCGACAGCAAATCTGTTGATCGACCCGACCGAAATTCTGGAGAGTGATCTAATACAGAATTCGTTTCGCAAGAAGGAGCTGTCTAAATTAACTGAGCAGCTAGAGCTGATGCCAATGGTGCAGCAATACATGCAACTCCACGGGCTAATGTTGAATCTTATCGTCTCGATACACCTGCCGCGCTTGGTTCAATTGCAAGAGTACGAAGCGCTGTTGCTCGAAAAGACACGCATTCCGCCTGGCGCAATCCCTATGATCTACGAGGAGAACGAAAAAGGGGAGATAGGTCGCTTCCATCATTTTTCGTTCGACGAGGTCTTATTTCTGCGGGAGCTTGCGGGGTCAATCCAGAAGCCGGAGCCAGATCTCGTCGTGAATACGTGAGTTGCGTGATTTTCAGCCCCTTGGACAATAGGGAGATATCCATGAAAACCGAGACAATCAGCTGCCGCTTTATCGGCGACTTCAAGGTCGGCGACAATATGGTCTACAACGCCGGCCTCCTCTGCAAGCTCGCAGAGTCGGGCAGCACATTCAACAAGCTGATGCTCTTGCAGGCCGGTGCAATTACCGAAGCGGCGCTGTGGGAGATCATTTACCGTGCGCAGAATTTCAATCGCGAGGGCGTACCGAACATCTCCGAGGAGGACCGGGCGGAAATCGAGGGTAAGAAGGTCGAACGCTTCAGGGCGATCATCGACGTGATGAAGAAATACAAGATTCTCGATAAGGCCGGTGCCGACATCTACGACGAGTTGGATAAATTGCGTGAGTACCGCAACAAAGTGCATATCCAGCTCGATGTGAAGCTGGAGGGTGTGCCGCGCGACGAGGACAAGGCCTTTACCGATCCGGTGCGTGACTGGGCGCTGAAGCTCAATGTGAGGGTACTCAAGTTCCTGACCGAAAACTTTGCGCGCCCCGCAGATCTGGCGCAGTTCGCGCATAGCATAACCGTGCCCAGCCCCTGACTTCCGGGGTCAGGCACCCGCTTGGGTCCGGGTCAGATCGCGGCCAACATCCTCAAGGCAGGAGTCGCTTTCTGAGCTGAGCTTATCCCAGAGGATGTGGGCCTGGTCTACGCGATCGGCGCGCATGACCGGTTGATCGAGTTTTTCAAACCGATCGAACTGCGCGGTTGGCATCAGGCCGTTCAACCGCCCGCTCGCGAACAGAATATAAGCGGACACCGCTTCGGTAACGCGCGCCAGCGCCTTAATCGCGTGGGTTATCTTATTCGTTGTAACCAGCAAATGAGCCACTTCTTCACGTTTCTGCGGTGTGCCGGCGTGGGCAAGATAGGCATGGCTCCATTTCGCGAGTTCGTCCGCGCCGCTATTGTTCAGCCAGCCCTCAACCGTATCGATGAGGGCTAACGGCAATTGATCCTCACGGTTGCGGTTGGTCGACGCGATTCCTGACAGTCTGTCGAATTGTTCGTGGGCCATTTGCGAGGTGCCCCACGCCTTTGGACCCGATGTATGGCCCCAAAACGCGCCGGAGCCCACGCGCTCCAGCATTTCGTTGTGTTGGACCACTGCGTAGTCGTAGGGCAGCCCGTTGTGGCAGACGTAGTTTTCCCGCGTGAACAGATTGAAATTTCGCCGCACATCCTTGATGAGGCGCCGCAGGGAAATAACATCGGAGCCGCCATCGACGAAACGGCGTATGGCCAGCACTTGCGTTGCGACATGGCCGTTTATGATGGCAACCAGTGAATTGCCAAGGCAGCTGGCCTCATCATCGATGGCGAATTGAGTCAGCGTCCGGAATGAGACATCTGTCCACACCATTGCAGATAGGGTCTGCCAGATCGCGTGATGTTCGTCCGTATCTATCCAGCTCAGCCATACCTTGCGCTTGCCACGATAAGACTCCAAAGCCGGTCTTCGCTCAGGCGGCACATCACATTGCGATAAGGGCGTCTCATTGTCTTCGGTCATTGGGGCCAACATATAGCGTCACGGCAGCACGATCAGCATCAAAGAGTTCGTTCAAAGCGGACGCAATACCTGCGTATGGCGCTATACTCGAAGGATGCGAATCGAAAGCGCGATAGTGCGAACACTGGCAATTGTGGACAAGGCGCTCCGCAGTGAGTTCGCGGACGATTTTGACAAGCGTTGCCTCTATGCGGCTTTTGCCGTTTTTGCGTTGTTGCAGGATGAAGGTTTCGACACCCGCCTTGCCGGCGGGGATTTCGTAGCGTTCGTTGTTGCCCGCTCGGAGGAGCGAGCCGGTCTGCAGGGGTTTGGCTACGGCAGCGACCAGCCCTCGCATTTCTGGGTCGAGGTTCAGGATACGATTGTCGATCTGGGGCCGCATTATCTACCGCACGGCTCGTCCTTCGCGGCGGCCGCCATGCCACTGGTGGCGTGGCAGCTCTCTGATGGGCTGCCGGTGTATCTGCGGTATCGCACGTATATGCGTTACGATCCCGCCGTACAGTTGCAATCCTTTCCCGACGTGATGGCGCGGAAGGATCGCTTCGTTGCCGGATGCCGCGCGAAGTATGCTGCCCAGCGTGGTCAGCCGCGGCTGCCATCCTGGCTGATGACTGGCCCCGCGGCATTGGAACTGGCCGCGCGTGAGGGGGACGTCTGGGCCAGGAACGCCCTTAGGTTCGCGGTTGGAATCGACAGAAGCCAGCTCCCCTTTTGAATTTCAAAGGGTTGGCGGACGGGCAGGCTATGACCTGATTTACGTATGGAATATCAGTCTATGACCTGATATTATGGCGATAAGATAAGGCTAGGACCTGAAAATAGTCTTCTGAAATCAGGCTACACTATGAAAACCGGTACACGTCACCGCGCCCGAGAAAGGCTCGACGATCGTCTCCAGCGGCTCAAGCCCGTGGAGCGGTTCCACGCGCCGCCGAAAGGGTGGGTGCGAGCCATCCGTGATGCCCTCGGCATGACGGGCGTGCAATTTGCACGAAGGCTCGCCGTCCGGCCGCAGAGCGTCGAGACGTTAGAGCAATCGGAAGAGAGTGGCAGCATTCAGTTGAAGACGCTGCGGCGCGCAGCAGAAGCCCTCGACTGCACGCTTGTCTATGCGCTCGTACCAAACGACTCCCTTGAAGGCGCCGTACTCGGGCGGGCGCGCAAGATCGCAAAGCGCGAGCTCGGCCGGGTTGCGCACACAATGAGGCTCGAAGCCCAGGAGACGGCCGACGCCAACACCGACGAGCGGATTGACGCCTATATCCGTGACAATGTGAAGGAGCGGGATATCTGGAATGACCGAGACTGATCTGTTTCAGGAGCCGAACGACGCGACGCCACTCGATCCGGCGCTGCGCGGCGACCTGATTCAGACATGGGTCACAACGCGCGCCGACCTCAATGAAGCCGAGGAAGAAAACATCCTGAAAGGAGCGGTGTGGGGAGGCCGTCGCCGCGGCGGCGCCGAGGCGCTGCTCGACGAAGGCTTCTCAAAGAACCTGCACAAGCAGATGTTTGGCGAAGTGTGGAAGTGGGCGGGAAAGTATCGCCAGAAGGAACTGAACATCGGCATTGATCCGCACCTGGTTGCCGCCGAAATGCCGGTGATATTCGATAACGTACGCTTCTGGGTAGAAAATAAGACCTTCCCGCCCGATGAAATCGCGGTGCGGCTGCATCATCGCCTGACGCAGATTCATGGCTTCCCGAACGGCAATGGCCGGCATGCGCGCATGATGGCCGATTTGTTGATCGAAAAGCTCGGCGGCAAGGCCTTTACTTGGGGCAACGGCACCATTCACGAAACTGGCGCATTGCGCGACGCCTATGTCGCCGCCCTCCAGGCAGCGGACAATCACGATATCGCTCCGCTTATGAAGTTCGTGAGGTCGTGAAGGGATGGTGACGAAGTCGATTCCGACGAAAACGACCGGTCCTTTGCATTTCGAGGATCTGGAGCCCCGCCGGTTTGAAGACTTGGTGCGCCGTCTCCTCTACGATTTCAGGCAATGGCGTGAGCTTGAGGCTACGGGGCGAACCGGGAGTGATGAAGGGTTCGACGCGCGCGGCAATGAAGCTGTGCAGGGTGACTTCGGCGATGGAATTGATGGCGACGACGATGATGATGACGGCGGTGGGAACCGAACCGATAGCGACGTAAAGGACCGCGTCTGGCTAATTCAATGTAAGCGCGAAAAATCCATTCCGCCGAAAAAGCTGGCGGCATATCTGGATGCGCTTCCTCGCGGCCAACAGCTCTATGGAATCATCTTCGCCGCCGCATGTGATTTCTCCAAAGCAGCGCGCGATGCTTTCCGAACCAGGGCCCAGGAGCGTGGATTCCAGGAAGCATATCTTTGGGGCAAGGGCGAGTTGGAAGATATGCTCTACCAACCCAAGAATGACGACGTGTTGTTCACGTTCTTTGGCGTGTCAAAACGGATTCGCCAGCGTTCGTTAAGCGCAGAGGTGCGCCGAAAGCTTGTCGTCAAACGTAAGGCGCAACGATTGCTGCAGAGCTTCGGCCTGGAAGTGCTGGTGAGAGACGCCAGCGATGACCGCTATCCATATGCCGATGAAACACAGCGTGAGAAACTCAGGGCAAGGCGCTGGTGCATCTATCGGTACGAAGGCTGTCACCATGACGGACTGCACGTCCTAAGACACCGCCATCTCGCATTCATCGATGATGATAGCGTGGCTTGGGATTTTGCCGAATGCATGGACGACTCCGCCCCGCACAAAAATCCCTGGCGCACGGAGGACGACGAGAAGCTTATGGATCAAGTCGCGGCCGCACGTGCCAATGCTATGACCATTTGGGACGCGCTGCCGGAGAAAAACAGGGCATGGTTTGAGGAGTACCTGGTGCTTCCATACGAATCGGTCATCGACATCGACGACAAGGGCGATGAGTGGTTCGAAGGCCCGCACATTTACGTGGGCGAGTTCGATCCGGTGCGAGGTCCATTTCGTGACTACCGACGAGTGAGGCTCTGTACCATCGGGCAATGGTCGGCGCGGCATGCAGAAGCGAACCCGGAAGCGAGAGTGAAGAAATTTCCTCGCGATGAAGCGCTCGGTCCGTGAACGTGCAACTGCGCAAATATGAATTTGCGATCATTGGCACCCACGCTTGCACGGTCTCGATGCCCGCAAGTAGTTATCTCTTCATAGCGACATTCCAATCGATATCGAATCCCGCAGCCTGCAATTCACGGCTCAGGGCCTGTTTCCACGCGCCGCCGGCATCGAATGGTTCATAGACAACGCCTCCAAAGTCGGAGGGTACCTCGATATCGCCGCGCTTGAGCGCGCAGACGCGTGCTCGTCCAAGGCGGCCGATGAAATACCCTAATTCGAGCAAGACGTTCTGACGCGCGCGGGGCTGGAGATCATCACTATTCATTATGCCGCCGATATCATCTGGCGTCAGCAAAATGACGGCAAAGCCGACTTCGCCGTGTGCTTCAATCTTCTCAATGATGGTGCGGCCTTGGTTGGCCTGTTCGTGCAGAATGATCGCCTCAAACCCGAGCTGTTCAAGAAATCGGGCGACGGACTCGCGCGCGCCCTCATCGTGGCCGTGGACGATGAAGACCTTGCGTGCCGCCGGACCAGATCGGACCGGCAGCAGAGTGGCTTCTGTCGTACCCGTGGCCGTCTTGACATGCTCGATGTAATCTCGCGCAAACGGCACGATCATCTGTGCGGCCATGTTCTGCACGTTGGCCGTCAGCTTGTTCCCGGCATAGTAAAACGTGTGCGAGAAATCCATGGCCGCGTCAGGAATTTGGGCGAATCTGTCGATCAGGAGAATAACCAGACCGAGCTCTTTCTGCGGATCGCTCGGCCATTCCAGCGTGGCGCTACCGACCATGCCGCCTTGTGTCGCTTCTCCTGACTTGATCCAGGCATCAAGATCGACATCCGCAATCAGAGCGCTCGAAATCGGTTCGAGCGTTTCCGAATGAAGCAGGCGCGACAGCTTCTTGATGTGCCGGTCGAACGTATTGAATTCGGCCGAGCGCAGATCGTTCACGGTGTTTTCGATCTGCCTGAAAATGCCTTGGTCCACGTTTTCGCCCACCGTCTTGTCTCCGTCCGTCAGTCTCGCCGCCGCTGCACGCGCTAGAATGTCTTCCTCATATTTCTGCTTGAGCTCAGCCACCAGGTTATCGACCATGGTGCTGCTCCCAAAGCCGCTTACCCTTTGGTCAATCGCCAGTTTCATGTCGGCGATGGCGCGCTCGACGCTTGTTTGATCGTGGGGATCAAAGTTGACGGTCGTGAGCTTGCCGTCGAGCGCTTCGGCGACCTGGCCGAGAAGCGTCATCTCCCGCTGAAGATCATCTAGTCCCTTGATCTTGAACCCCATGGGTGCTCCTGCGAATTACGCCGCAGCATGACCCAATCCCGATATTGAAGGGAGACATCAGCACTGAGCAAGTGAAGGTTTGGTGTCCGTAAGTGAATGCTCGAGATAGTGAATCGCGAGGGTGACAATGCATTTACGAGAAATACGCGTTTACTTGGGTTTCGATTTGAGATTTAGGGTCACCTTGTTGCAGGCGCAACGCAGAGACTCGGGGATTGGTTTGGGCGAAGCGTAGAGCCAGGAGCCGCAGTCATCGCAGCGAAAGCATTCGAGCAGGTTCTTGAACGCGGCGATGACGGGTTCGAAATCCTTTTTGCCGAAATTGGCCCATTCGTTGTAATGCACGGCCTTGTTGACGGCCCACTGTTCAACGCTGCGTGCGCCGTTTGACTCGGATAGCGCCGTCTTGCGGTTAAGAGCCTCCTCCTTTGCCGCGGTATTGCCCCAGGATTGGGCGGCATCCGCAGCTTTGCCGCAGAGTTCTTTCATGCGAACCAGAACGCTCGGCAGGAGTTCACCAAGCTCGTAATTTCCGTTGCTGCGGAACGCAGGCCGCGCCGCCAGCTGGTCTGCCAGGTGCCGAGACGCATATTCAAGATGATGCCGCAATCCATGGGCGGCGGTTTCGACCTTGCCGCGCGAAAGTGCGGCCGCGATTTCGTCCCAGATTTCTTCATTTGATTCGACAAGCGGACCTGTATCAACCGTCCAGCTGTGAAATGCGAGCGATGTCTTCGTGGTAACCAGACCAGCCGAGCGCATCTGCTCCGCCCAAAGGCGGTCGTGGGTCGTAATGATAAACTGGGTATTGGGGAAATACGATCTTAACAGCTTGCAGAATTGATAGCGATGTCCGGAATCGACGGACATGACCACGTCGTCGAGCAATGCAAGCGTGAAGCGATCGCCGAACAGACGCTTCATGAGTGCCAGATAAAGGCACACGCCCATCCCGTCCTGATGGCCTTCACTGTGATAGGCACCCGGCGGAAACAGGCCGCGCTCGTAGAAATTGACGTTGAAATCCAGCTTGCCCTCGCTTGGGCTGAGCTTCGCCGTGAATTTCACTTCGTCGTCTTCGTTGACCGCCTTATAGTAAGTGCTGAAGTCCGTTTCGACGCTGTCATAGAGCGCATTGAGTTCGGTCTCCATGACATCGCAGTAGGCGTCATAAGCGGCTTTGCCGAGTCTGGCTGCTTTTTGGGCTGCGGTGCCTTTACGCATCGCCTCGCGATAATCATCGAGGCGCAACTGTGCCGTCGTAAGAAAGGTATGCGCGTCTACATGAGCTGTCTGGTCGGGTTTCGCGTCCACGGCGGCCCCAATAGCAACGAGCACTGTTGCGAGCTGACCCGGTAGACCATGCCAGCCGCGTTCAAGCCGCGACTTCATGCCGACAAGGCCCTGCAGGTCGGAGAGACCGCCTTTGAAGGTCTCAAGATCTTGCGCCCAGCGATCAAGCAGCAGGCGGGCGGCATCATTGTGCTCGGCTGCGATTTTGACAACTGGCGCAATGAGCCCGCTCAGCCGCGCGCTGTACTGTACGAGAGTCGAACCAGCGCCGAGCATCTCAGCCTGAAGCGTGGCGGCTTCTCCAGATTTCGACAGCTTCGTTTCCAGATGCTTGCGTAGGTGATCTTCGTCATCCCAGGAGCGATCACAGAGTGGACACTCGGCGCCGTCCAACAGTTCAAGCCCCTTCTCGATCAGAGCGCGGCGCTGAAATGCATCCAGGAGCGAGGGATCGTCTTCAAGACGAGCGATTGCTGCCAGAATGACTGTGGCGGGTTCTGCACCGGCAGGCCCAATCTTCTCCAACGCGCGGGAAAGGGCTTCAAGATCGCGCAATTGGGATGCCTTGTTGAACTCTGGCAGTTTATCGCCGCCGGAAAGTCCCGCATCGAGCTTAGTATCCGCTGCAAGCGTAGCGATCTCCGGCAGCCCGAGAACCTTTCGCCGCGCATTGACCGCGCTGAGGAGGTCAGGCGCGCGGAATTCCGCAATCTGCAGGTGCCGCTGCAGCGTGTTCCGACTGGTATCGACCTGTGTCGCCGCGAGCTTTTGTGCGGATTGAAGTCTGTTGGCAGCGGTGTTCAGGGCTGCGCGCGTCTGGCCGACCTCGTCAAGCTTTAAGATCGTCTGAATCTCTTCTGACCGTTTAGTGGGTTCGATCAGGTTGAAGCGCAGAATGTCGCGGCGCGACAGCGTGTTTTCGGGATGCTCGGCGATTTCGTCGAAGGCCGCCCGAATATCAGGCTCGTTGGGATTGATCGTCGGCTTTTTTGGAGCGGAAACTTTGCGAGTGATGGTCGCCGTCTTCCCAAGTTCTTGGAAATGAACGGTCAGGCTGACGAATGCCGCGTCCGGAATTTAGTCTTATCGACATGGGGCCCGTGCTCGGCCACGGACAGGCCCTTGGTGCCCGCACCGGTCAGACGACTCATCTTGCCTGTGAGCGCGAACTCGATTGCATCGATCACGCCGCTCTTACCCGATCCATTGGGGCCGGATACCGAAAACGTATCCTTGCCGAACGTGATATCCAGCTTGCGGATACCACGTACCTCTTCGATATGGGCGCTCTCGAGCTTGATCATTCGATGTCGCCAGCGTCATCAGACGCGAACACCTTGGCGAAATCGTCGGCTTTGGGCTTCTTATCGGCCGCCAAGAGATCGGTAATCTGCTCGATCTTTTTTGAATCGAAGTCCTCGTCCTCGGCCAATTTGGCGAGGAACTTGTCTGCAATCGTCTTCTGCAACGTTTTCATGAACCAATCTCGGCGATTCGTAGGTGTGACCGCTACCGAAAAAGATATCTTGGTCAGGTTCTGCCGCCATTCGAGGATGCGCGGATCCGCTGAGGCATTGTCACAGTACCACAGTGGGCATTAAGAATGGCCGACGGCGACCGGTTTGCCGCAAAGATCCGGATTGTCGCGTTGCTCGACCGATGCGGAGAATGCATGCGAGAGGACCGCCCACCCTCGATTGAGATCCAGCTCGGCGGCTGAGAATTGCGCAGCAGAGCCTTTGTTTGGGCACTCCAACGTCCATCACGGAGCGGAGCAATAGCGCGAGCCCTTCATCCGCCAGCCGCGTGCTATCAGGGATCGCAAATGTGACCGTGTAGCCAGCGTCTTTTTCCGATGAGTCCATTGCGCGGACACCTCATCCTAAAATCTGTACTGGCAACTTCACTCTCGGTCGCCGCTGACCCGCTGCCATCGAGAGGTTTCGGTGTCGTGCAACGATCCGGAGCGTCGCTGCGCCGTGATGAAATAACCGGAAGGCCTGCGCGACGGCGCTGTCGACAAAGGTCGAGGTAGTCTGCGCGTCTGCCGGCAAGGTCAGCGTTCCCTTAGGCGCGCCATGCTGCCAACCACGCGCGGCGCGGAATGTTATGACCAATTGCCCAAAAGTCGGATAAGCATGATCGAGATGGGCGTCAGGGAAAGCAAGCAACTCGCCGGTGAGGTCGCAAGGGACGCGGCCCGTACTATCCGCGAAAGCGGTGAAATGACGTTTCTTCGCCGCGAGAAGATCGGCCGCCACGGCGGCACGGCAGGCATCATAGAACTCCTGCGCATCCGACTTCGGTTGCCCCTTTACGGCCTGGATGTAACTGAAGTCCGTTTCGCTGCCGTCGACCCGACGGACCCAAAAGCCAGGCGTTGAAAAGCCTTGGCCGGCATTTTGGCGCCGGAAAAAATAGTCTATTCCACGCCCAATCTTTGTCGGTCCATCGATGATGACGGCATCGTAACGCTCGAGAAGAGCGACAAGATCATCGTGATCAAGATAGTGCTCGACAGTTTCCTCGTCGGCATAGCGCCTGAGCATGTCCTTGAAGTGATCGAGAGCGGCAGTTTGCGCCTTCCAGAACCGTCCATTCGGAAGGGAAACAGATTTGGCCATCGCATGGAGCCTATCTTAAGCGGAGGTCGACAAAGCGCCGCAGCATGAACGTAAGAGATGCGCAAGATGACACAAATTATATCGCGCTCCTGCGGCCTTGATACCGCCGGCGGACTTCACTCATGTTCCATATACACAGGCGCCCGCAGTCCAGTAACGAACTCGCCGATACGTGCACGTACGAGTGCTTATCGCTGCAGCCCCCGCATTAACCAGAAATCCGCACCACTCATTGGATCAGGCCGGCTCCTCTAAGTTGTTTAGTCCCGGCATTTGCTGGAGCGGATTTAGTTTGAATCGTTCTGGCTGCGAAGTCCAGCATTTGCAGATGTATTCGTAAGGAGTGAGGCCCTTCAGGGTTTTCAGCCGCCGAGCGTAGTTGTAGGCGTTTATGAAGTCGGCGAGGTGGCTCTCGAGCTGGTCGTGACGGTCGTAGTGATAACGTTTGACGGTGGCTTCCTTGATCGTCCGGTTCATGCGCTCGACTTGGCCATTGGTCCAGGGATGCTTGATCTTGGTCAGCCGGTGCTCGATGCCGTTTTCTTTGCAGCGCATATCGAACATATGCGTCGCGTATCTTGCCGTCGGGCCGTCCGCGTAGCGCGGCGGGAAGGTGAACTGGATGCCGTTGTCGGTAAGAACTGTGTGAATCTTGTAGGGCACAGCAGCGATAAGAGCTTCCAGGAATACTGAGGCCGAGGCTCTACCGGTCTTCTTGACCAGTTGGACGAAGGCGAACTTGCTGGTGCGATCGATAGCGACATAGAGGTAGAGCTTGCCTTCAGCGGTCTGAAGCTCAGCGATGTCGATGTGGAAATAGCCGATCGGATAAGCCTTGAACTTTTTCTTCGAAGGCTTGCTGCCCTCGACCTCCGGCAATCGGCTGATGCCGTGTCGCTGGAGGCAACGATGCAGGGATGATCGCGTCAGATGCGGGATGGTCGGCTGGAGCGCATAGAGGCAATCGTCGAGCGGCAGTAGCGTATGCTGCCGGAAAGCGACGATGATCGCCTCCTCCTCGATGGAAAGCACGCTCGATTTGGCCGCCTTGGGACCTGTCGGGAGGTCGGTGACGGTCTCGCGCTCCTTCCACTTCGCGACAGTCTTCTGGTTGATCCCGTAGCGCTTGGCGATCGCGGCTTTGGAGGACAAAATCGTCCAAGGCGCGACCGTCATGGTGCTCAACGCCATCTACGAAGGCGACTTCGTCGGTTTCTCCTACGGGTTTCGACCCGGTAGGGGCCCACATGATGGGTTGGACGCCCTGGCGGTAGCGATCACCACGCGGAAGGTGAACTGGATACTTGACGCCGACGTGCAAAACTTTTTCGGAAGTGTGAACCAAGACTGGCTGGTCCAGTTCTTGGAACACCGCATCGGCGACAAGCGCATCATCCGCCTGATCCGTAAATGGCTGAAGGCGGGCATTCTCGAAGACGGGGTCGTTACCGTGGACGACAGGGGCACGGGGCAAGGATCGGTGATTTCGCCGCTGCTCGCCAATGTCTACCTGCACTACACGTTCGATCTTTGGGCCGAACGCTGGCGACGGCAAGAGGCCCATGGCGACATGATCATCGTGCGCTATGCCGATGATCTCGTGGCTGGCTTCGAGCATGAGGACGACGCTCGCCGTTTCCTTGATGCAATGCGTGAACGGTTTGAAGCATTCGCGTTGACACTCCACCCAGACAAGACCCGCTTGATTGAGTTTGGTCGCCGTGCGGCGGTCAACCGCAAGGGGCGCGGCCTTGGCAAACCGGAGACCTTCATGTTTCTGGGCTTCACCCACATCTGCGGTAAGTCACGCCGGGGGAACTTCCTGCTCGAAAGGAAGACCCGTCGCGACCGTCTGCGGAGGAAGCTTCAGGACATCAAGGAAAAGCTGCGGCGTCGGATGCACCAACCGATCCTCGTCCAGGGTGCATGGCTGAGACAGGTCGTCGCCGGCCACTTCGCCTACTACGCGGTTCCTACAAATGGGCGGGCGCTCTCGGCGTTCCGCTACTATGTGACCGATCTCTGGCGTCGAACGCTTCGGCGCCGCAGCCAACGAGACGGCTTCACTTGGGATCGTATGACGAAGTTGGCGGATGACTGGCTTCCTCAACCCCGTATCCTCCATCCATGGCCGCAACAGCGCTTCGCCGTCACACACACCCAAGGTAGGAGCCGGATGCCTTAATTGGGCTCGTCCGGATCTGTGCGGGGGGCGCTCAGCAATGAGCGTCCCTACCGCGATTGTTTCTTGTGGATTTCTGAATCCATGGGCAACCATGATTCGAATGTCGTGGGCGCGGGCCGCGTCGGTTGAGGAGACGCTTGCGTTATGGGCGGCGTCGCTTCGAGAGATCAAGAAGCGGATACGTCCGTTGTTCACGCAAGAGCGTGTGGCGACGAATGCGGGCCTGTTCCTGGAAGGCCTGCTCGGAGATGAGCAGCGCAAGACCGGTTGGATGCGGGCGGAGGCGGCTGGCGATCCTGGCCCATGGCGGCAGCAGGCGCTTCTTGGTCGTGGGGATTGGGACGCGGATGCTTTGCGCGATATCGTGCGCGACTATGTCATCGAGCATTTGGCGGATGACGACGCGGTGCTGGTGATCGACGAGACCGGCTTTCTCAAGCAGGGAAAAGCGTCATGCGGAGTGGCGCGGCAATACGCTGGTTCGGCAGGCAAGATTGCGAACTGCCTGATCGGCGTCTTCGCTACCTACGTTTCGCGTCATGGCCATGCGTTCATCGATCGCGCGCTGTATCTTCCGAAGGAATGGACCGACGATCCAGATCGTCTGGAGGCCACATACGTGCCTGCCGACGTTGGCTTTGCGACCAAACCAAAGCTTGCGACGAGAATGATCGCACGCGCGATAGCCGCGTCTGTACCATTCAAGTGGGTTGCCGGTGATACCGTCTACGGTGTTGGCGACATCGAACAGCAACTACGTCGGGCAGGCAAAGGCTATGTGCTTGGGGTCAGTAGCGCTCATGTATTCCGATCCTGGGGCAAGCGACCGCCGGTCGCCGGGACGGCTGCCGACCTCGCCCGGACGCGGCGCTCATCCGACTGGAAGCGCCTGTCGGCGGGAGCCGGAACCAAAGGACCGCGGCTGCACGATTGGTGTTATCTCGAATTGGCCGATCTCGAGGCCGGGCAGTTCAGCAGTGCAAATGACGGTTTATGGACACGCGGTCTACTGATCCGTCGTCGCATCGCCGATGATGACCTCGCCTTCTTCACCACTTGGTGCCCAGCAGGAACAGCCATTGAAACGCTGGTCGCAGTCGAAGGCCACCGATGGGCAATCGAGGACAGCTTTGAAACCGCGAAAAACGAGTTCGGGCTCGATCACAACGAGAGCAGATCCTGGCATGGCTGGCACCGTCATGTGTCCTTGGTGATGCTCGCCTTCGCCATGATGGCCGCGATCCGACATCGCGCTAATCCGCCACCGCCCAAAAAAACGAAACGGCGCCCCCCAGCAAAAGCCAAAGCATAACCACCCCACAACTGATCCGTTGGTCAATCCAGGAAATCCGACGCATTGCCATCAAACTTAATCGAAAGCGAATTCAACCCGCACACATCATCGCATGGTCTTTCTGGCGCAGAGCTCACCAGGCTGCCGCTCAACGCGCTCACATCAAATCAAAAAAGCAACTGTAATGCTAGATCCCCGAGGCACGTCTTGGCGGAGTTCTTCCGCTGGCGTGCGTGCGGCTTGCGCCGCATCGGGCGCTTGTGAACCGAGCCGCTGTGCGTCTCGGCCACCGGCGTCGATCCCTCGCGCGAACACTGCGGAGCTCCTCGCCGGGGGCACTCGGGAAAGGGGCTCGCCTTCGGCGATCGCTATCACTGCCCCTGTCCCGGGTGCCCTGTTAACCGGTCTCGTCGCAGCACTCGGACCCGCGTGCCCCTTCGGGTCGCTATGCTCACGCTCCTGCGGGTGCCATTTTCCGTTTAGGCGATGCGCCGTTGGCGCACGCCTGGTCGGCCTGCGGCCCTAAGCACCTCAAGACCAAGTCCAATGAAGAATCGGACGGAAGGCGGGCCGCGTCGCAGATTTCGCATTCTCTCATGCAACAGCTTCGGTCCGTACACGATCTGCAATAATCGCTTAGGTTCGCTCCCGAATAGCGGGCGTACGGATCCGCATTATGAACGCCGGCAGGCGCTCATGATGCTCCCCAGCCAAACCATCGGCATCTCGATTGTAAATCGATCGTCCGCTTCGAAGAATCATCCACAGGATGAATCAACAATTAACCAAATAACGTTAGTATCCAACCCGAGTAGCACTTCTTCCGAATCACGCTTTGTGGTCATGCTGCGTAAGGTAACGATGGAGGAAGACTTGGGCAAAAAAGCGCAAACTGGCTCCAAATCGAACGAGCCAAAGCTCACATTGCGTGCCGCAAGCTCGAGCCGAGGCGAAAGCAAGAAGTCGGCTCGGGCAACTGCGCGGCCGCGGATTGACTCCACGTTGTATTTCATTGAACGAGAAAGCGACGATCTGCCGCTTAGTCACTTCGAGAAGTTTGACATAACTTGAGGCTCAGGGACCGCCTTCGAGTTGTTCGATGGCCCGAGCGCGGCCCTCGAACGAGCCGGATATGGTGCTGGCGCCTCTCGATAACCGATGATTGAGCAGCTTTAGTTTTCTGATTTCCTGCCGAAGCTCGTCATAGCGCGTTCCCTTTCGAAGCAGTCTTGCTTTCACCTCGCGCGCATTGAATAGCCCATAAAGATCCGACCCACGCCTTTTTTCAATGCGGTGTATGGCCTCGGTCGCGAGTGCAATTCCCTTGTCCAAATCGGTAGACTGAACCCGCCACTCCCGCTTGGCGCGCAAGATGAGCGCGTTGATCAAGCCGCTTTCGCTATGACCGCGTTCGTGCTCGAGCTCTGCCTCCTCTAGCAGGCGCTGCACGTGCCCATCATCGAACTCATCTCGATCAAGCAGACAAGAGACATGCATATTGAGTATGTTGCCCCGCCCAGTGGGATCGATCATTTTTGCGAAAATGGGCTCGACAAGCTCTAGCAGCTTGACGACAGCTTCATTGTCACTATCGGGTCGCTCACTGAGGATCTTGGCCTTTTTGAAGACTGCATTTGCATATTGATACAGAAGTTCATTCTGGGAGTAATATTCAATGCAGACATCGATAGTCTCGCTTGCGCGATCAAAATCACCCATCAGTCGGTATAGATCTGCGGAAATCTCCGCCAACTTGATCTCGCCCGCCCGGTTGTCTGAATCCTGGTCCTTCAACAGATTGCGGGCTTTTTCCAACGCCTTCTCGCAGAGCCGATACTCGTCCTTGTGGAGGTAAGCTCTGGCCTGATATCGGATAGCGAGGCCTTGCCAGTCGAGCAAATTGGCTTGGCTCGCGGTTTTTTCCAATTGCCTGGAAACGCTCAAGACTTCTTCGATATCGCGTTTCTTCAATAGCGCCTGCAGCAGCTCCTCGCTCAGAAGGAGATGCAAGGCCTCGCTCGACCGCGGGTCGAGAACCGCGGTAATCCTCTTTATCCGGTCCGCAGGCGCGCTTCGCCAAGGATTTGTCGTGCACGTAGCGCTTCATGAATCAAAAAATCGTCTTTGGTTGCGAACAAGGAATCTTGCTTGAAATCGTCGAACGCGCGGACGAGGCGTCTTAACGTGGCTCTGAGCTCAGGCTGTAGTGCTGCGCGGATATACGCGTTCGTATACCGCTTCATCGCCGAGGCCGGTTTCAGAAAATACTCCAAGTAGGTTACTTCGGCTTCATACTTTCCCTTCAGTGCGGGCTCGATCGTCGAAACGCGATCCTGAAAGGCTGAAAGGACAAGCTCAAAGTCCCGTAATTGCTCCGAGGGAGCAATTTGGTTTGCGAAGACGTATCGTAAGACCTTGCGGATTGGTGTTGCGATAGAGAGTTCGCGATCTTTCTCGTAGCTCTGAAAAAAGCTCTCGATATTGCTTTCGAGGACGTTATGTCTCTCGCACAATTGTTGATAGGTCTCTCTTAAAAAGAATCTGGGGAATCCAAGAACCGATAAGGATGCCAATTCCTCCCCGGCATGAGTGGTCAGCAACTGCAGGAGAACGTCGTCGAGCGTGCCGATATATGCTTTGGTTTTAAATCTTGCAAAGGGTGCTTCGCTGCTCATCGTGTGGGGACCTCATTGGCCGCCTGAACTCGAAGCCGTCTTGGAGGAAGCAATATTTTTATGGCAGCCGCCATGCGCATCGGATCGGTGGAATAGTCCTCAAGGGCTCTCTCCACGATGCTCTCGATGCTCTCGTCGATCCTGCGGCCGTGTTCGCGCAGCCATTCAAATAGCTCTTCGCGATCGGTGATTGGACCTAATGTATACTCGCAGCAAACGCGTTTGGTAGGATAGTCGAGATTCTCTTTCTCGAAGCTCTGGCAAAAAAATGCGATCTTGGCAGAAGGGATTAGCCTGGAGACCTTCAGAAGGTGCTTGTACGTCCAGGTCCGGATGATGGGATCGCACTTTTCGTAGTTGTCAATGATCAAGACGAACTGCCGCGGGCCAAAGTAAGCCGCGAGGTCCCGCACAAATGCGTCAAAAAGATCAGAGTAATACAGCCAGAGATTATCTTCTGACTGAGCTCTGCTGATGGCGTCGATCTGAACCTGCTGCGAGTTATTCACCTGCACACCCTGTACGAAGCTCAGAGAGACCGACGCCGGCGTTCGGCAGGCCTGCAGGTTCCGCTGAAAAGTGTGTCCGACACCTAAATCGTTGAGGATGGTCGAAATGATGTCTGGCGGCTTCTCGAGACTATTGAGCTGAACGAAGGCAGACATGTGACTGTCCTTGATCTGCTCGTACAGCCACTCGCAGAGCATCGACTTGCCATAGTCTTTGGGGGCACTGATGACGCAAAGCTTCAGCGCGTCATTGACCAGAAATGCCTGTAGCCTTTCACGCCCTTGCTTGTGGTTGACCAACGGCGAGGGCTTAGTCATTTGGTGGACGAGCTGATCTTGACGTTTTTGCTGGTGGGATCGATCGAAACATCCTCGATGCTGGATCCCTTGCCGACCGCCCCGACTTCTACGTCCGTGCCGGCCGCTTCGATTCGCCGAACCGTTGAAACGTCCGACGGGCTGTGCGTTTCAACCGATGCGCCGCTCAGTGGCGACCAGTTGATGCGCTTCAGTCTCGATCTCAACAAGATGACTGCGACAACGGCGAAAAGTACCAGCGCGGCGATAAGAACTGTCGTGTCCGATAGCTTTGCGGCAATCGTTTCCATCTTCTACCCCTTCACATCATCTGGATCATCTTCCTTGGTGCCGTAGCGATATTGCCCCGGCCCGTTATAAGCGGCAGCTCCCTTGGCGCTTGCGTCGCGATCGACAAACTCGATGACAGCCATGGGAGCGCTGTCGCCGTAGCGAAAACCAGCGCGGATGATGCGCAAATAGCCGCCCGGACGCTGTGCGTAGCGTGGCCCGATGTCTTCGAAAAGCTTCTTGAGGACGTCTTTGCGAGTGAGGACGGCAGCCACTTGCCGCCGATTATGCAAATTGTCGTCTTTGCCCTTGGTAATCAATTTTTCGACGATCGGCCGAAGTTCTTTTGCCTTCGGCACCGTCGTCAAAATTTGCTCGTGAAGCAGCAAGTTGGACGCGAGATTCCGAAACAGAGATCGCCTGTGGGCGGATGTCCGGCCCAACTTGCGATGCCCATCTCCGTGTCTCATTTGGACGTCCGAGCCGAATCTTGATGAAAAGGAATTCTTGAGAAAAAAATACTGACTCCTGATGGGTCAGTGGAACCACAATGTCAAGTGGCAAGTTCCGATCACAAACGCAGGAATAGCGGGAAAATCAACAGGAAGAAGATGCCTCAGGATCAGGAGGCCTCAGCGCGCCGAGTTCGCATGATCAAGCTAACGTCTTTGACGAAGTCGGCCTGTTACTGCCTGTCAAATGTGTACCAGGATATGGCGCAGCATTTCATCGGATTTGTCCTGTCTCGCGCGCAACCCTGAACATCTCTGATCTTTTGTGCAGCATTGCTGTGTCGAACGCGTCGCCCGCTACTAAGATCGCTCCGTCCCCCAGGACGATACCTTCGCGGCTGTCTCAGGCTAGCATGCAAGCCAAGAGGCTATATCATTTGCAATTTTGTCTTGCATGCGAACGCCCTGCTTGACCGGGCACGATACGTGTGTAGGATCAACAATCAGAGATTGTGCGAAGCATATTGATCCGGCATTTTGGAAAAGTCATATGTTCAACCACGAAGCCGGCGACCGCGAATTCATCCTCAAGCCGGCAGGCATCCGCACGCAGTAAGTCAGCCGCAAGCTGCAGATTTGCGACGCTCACATGACAGTGTGGCCGGGCGATGTTCTGGCGCGTGTCGGAGCGATGAATGAAAAATATGTTGCTGGTAGGGCGAGGCCGTGCGGGGCATGGAAATTGACAGGTCGCGATTTAGGCAGATCGTCGAGCAATCGCGCGAAGATCGTGATCGGGTGCGCAGGCTCGTCGACGACAAGCGGTGGCGGGAAGCCGAACCCGACCGAACGCGGATGGCCATGTATACCGCGCGTACCACTCGGCAGACGATGCCGAGGGGCGCGGAAGCAGTGCAGGGACCGGACGATATGCAAGCGTCCTCGTTCCTGCCAGAGGGCGCGACGGCTCGGCGCGCAGTCGGATTCGTCGAATCCACAAACGGTGGCAAATGGACCGCCGGCACCGGGTTCTTGATCAGCCCCACCTTGTTCATAACGAACCAGCATGTCGTGCCGGATGAAAACGCCGCGCTTGCGACGCAAATCACCTTCGATCGGGAGATGGGCGAGGACGGATCGCTCCTGCCGACGACCGTCTTCAGGCTGGCGCCCGAGCGGCTTGCTCTATTCTCGCGCCAGGAAGAATTGGACTACGCCGTCATTGCACTGGGGCAAAGAGTTGCCGGTAACGGCGACCCGCGGGATTTCCGCTACTGCGTTCTATCCGACCGGCCCGACAAGCACGTGATCGGCATGAACATGAACATCGTGCAGCATCCGAACGGGCTGCCGAAGATGATCGCCATCAGGAACAACATCCTGCAGTACCGGACGGAGCGCACGCTTCTGTACGAAACGGACACCGATCACGGCTCGTCCGGGGCCGCGGTGTTCAACGACGCGTGGGAACTGGTGGCGCTTCATCATTTTGGCGAGCCGTTCCTGGAGCGCGTCGACGAAAACGGAAATCGCATACTTGCGAACGTGAACGAGGGCGTGCGGATCAGCGCGATCTACCGTCATCTTTCAGATCGTCTCGGCAGCCTTGATGGGGAGCGCCGCGATCTGTTGCGGGTCGCCCTCGAACTCTCGAAGACGGCGATCGCGCAAACCGGCGGCAAACGGCTCTCGCCGCCGCATCCGTCCAACGAAGCAGAGAGCCTGGTGATCGGTGAGGAGCACGGCATGGCGAATGACGTCGGCGGAAACGAGATCAGGGTAACCATTCCGATAGAGGTCAGCGTTCGTGTCGGCGGCGCCTCCGCACGCGGTGTCCCGCTCGCGCAGGTGCCGACGCCTCAAAAGACACTGGTGCGTGCAGCGGAAAAGATATCGATCGATCAGGACTATTCCAACCGCGACGGTTACAGCCCGCAGTTCGTGCGCGGCGTAACATTTCCTCTGCCGACGCCGGTCGGGAAGCTGTCGCGGCAAATCGCGCCGTTGAGGGCCGGCGAGGCCAACGCGGAGGCCGGTGAACTCAAGTACGAGCACTTCAGCATCAAGATGAACAAGGTTAAGAAAATGGCTTTGTTCACGGCCACGAATATCGATGGCAACCACTTCTTGAACGTCGATCGCAATACTGGGGAGGTTACCGACGGTGCGGAAGGAGAGACCTGGTTCAGTGATCCTCGCATCAGCGCGAGCTTCTTCATCGATCAGACCTTCTACTCGGGGTGGTCTAATCTTTTCGACCGGGGCCATCTGACGCGCCGCATGGATCCGGACTGGGGAAACAAGGAGCAGGCCGAGCGCGCGAATGCGGACACGTATCATTTCACGAACTGCACTCCGCAGCATTTCCGCTTCAACGAGAGCACCAAGTTCTGGCAGGGGGCCGAGCAATACGTCCTCGAGAACGGGGCGATCGCGGAGGAAAGCGCCAACCGCATCTGCGTCTTTCAAGGGCCGATCTTCGACGACAAGATTGATCTGTGGGCCGACGACATCCAGATACCCTCGTCGTTTTACAAGGTGATCGCTTGGAAGCGCAGAAACGGCGTGAAATCCGTCGGGCTGGTGGTCGATCAGCGCCAGCTGCTGTCCGAGCAGCGTCACGGGGGCATTCCTCCGAAGCCGCCTGCATTCGTCGACGTCTCGCAATGGCGTGTCGCCATCAGCGAGATCGAACGCCGAACAAGCCTGGACTTCGGTGATCAAATCAGGTCGGCCGACACATTTGAAACGAAGGATCAGCCGGTCGTCGGCGAGGCGCGCCCGGCGGTTCCGGTCAAGTCCCTATCCGATCTTCTGCCCAAGAACCTGTGATCCAAGCCTTCGGGGGAGCCTATGCTTGATCTATCTGCCAGGAGATCGTGGAGATCATTTGGTAAGAAGGCTGCGGGTATTTTTCTCTGCCTTCTCGCTTTCGTCCCCCACAGCGCGTCCGCGTGGTGGGACGAAGGTCACATGCAGATCGCCTACCTTGCCTACAAGCGGCTCGATCCTTCGATCAAGGATAAGGTCGACGGCCTCCTGAAGCTCAACCCTGATTACCCGAACTGGATAAGCAGTGCGCCGGATCAGGCCTCACGAGCCGTCTATGCTTTCGTGCACGCGGCGACCTGGGCTGACGACATCAAGACCAAAGGAGACTACCACGAAGATCGCATTACAGATGCGACTGCCGGACAGAATGTTGCATATGATAAGTTGAAGCCCGCTTATTGGCACTACAAGGATCTTCAGTTTTCGCCAGACGGCACGTCCCTGCCTACTTCCGATCCGGTCGATGCCGCAAAACAGGTGAAGCTCATCATCGCCACCCTGCCGGCGGCCTCCGGAGCATCGGATCAGCTTCGTGCATACGATCTTGTGTGGCTGCTTCACCTCGTCGGAGACCTTCATCAGCCACTTCATGCGATCGCCAGGTACACCGCAGAACTTCCTCACGGAGATCGCGGCGGCAATTCAGAACTGGTGGTGCCGGCGAGCGGCGAGACGATCGAGCTGCACGCGTACTGGGACCGTATCTTCGGCGGGTATTCATCTGTATTTGGAGCCATGTTCGACGCGGACGACAGGACGGGGCTTGGATCGGTCCCTGTTCCCGCCGGCGCCGAGACCGTGCTCGATCCCGACCAGTGGGCGGCCGAGAGCTTTGAATTGGCAAAGACGTACGCCTATGCGGCTCCTGTCGCAAACGGGGCCGCAGCGGTTTCCCTTACGCGTGAATACGAAACTAACGCGCGCAACGTGGCACGCTCTCAGGCAGCCCTTGCCGCAGCAAGATTGGCAAGAGTGCTCAACGAAACCTTGCGATAAAGATCAGGAAAGCCATGCTTCCGACAATGCGACAAAGACTATACAGCGCGGTCGATCTGATCGACGGATTCAACCCCTTTGACGCGTTAGGCTTTACGCTCACGCGGGATTTCGAAGTCTTCCGCCAGTTCGTATCGGATGGAGGACCGGTGCCGTCTTCTCTGGAAACGCGACTTCTCCAGGCACAGCACGACGCTGAGATTGCCGACGCGCTCAGGAGGTTCCTGAAAGACGTGGATCGCCCGCTCGTCGGATTCATGGGTGGTCATGCGGCCAAGCGGAATTCGCCGGCGTTTGCCGACATCGCCAGGCCTGCCTGGAGCGTTGCCCAGGAAGGCTACCTCGTCGTCACTGGAGGCGGCCCGGGCGTCATGGAAGCCGCACACGTTGGAGTCGCCTTTAGCCGGAACGATATGAGCGACCTGGATCGGGCACTGCAGCGCCTTGCAGGAACACCGGACTACGGCGACTTGGACGATCTCTTCGAGTCCGACGGCCGCGTCCGGAAATCGAAACGCAAGGACGTGGCGGCAGCCCGGGATTGGCTGGCGGTAGCTCTCGAGGTGCGGTCGGCGGCGCCCTCGACGATGCCGTTGAGCTTGGCCATTCCGACATGGCTCTACGGAGCAGAGCCGACGATGCCGTTTGCCACCCACTATGCCAAGTATTTCCAGAACAGCCTGCGCGAGGAGGCGCTCGTCAATAATTCGCGGGCCGGAATCATCTATGGTCAGGGTGGTGGCGGAACGTTGCGGGAGATCTTCGTCGAACGAAACTACTACGCCAAGGATGTCGACAACTTCACGCCAATGATTTTCTTCGACAAAGGCGGCTATTGGCTGCGCGCTGCGACCTATGAGGGAACCACTGTCAGGAGCTACGGCGCGAAGCTCGACGAAGCAGTACCAGACATGCTGAAGTTTGGAATCTGTGCGCGTCTGAAGCCAGACGACGCCAGGTCGTCACTTTTTCTAGAAAAGGTCGCCTTTACAAGCGAGGTATCCATCATAAAGGACGTGCTAGCCAAGCATTCGGGTGTCGCCAGGCGGAACATGACATTTGCACTTGCGGGTGAGCCTCTTAAGGTGCCCACCTTCAGGATGAATAGGGCCTAGGATCGCGCTCAATTGTTTGCAAACTGCCGCCGGCCTTCCTGCCGTCTATATTATGGCGACTTAGCCGGAGGTGGAGGGACTGGAGCTTGACTCGGCGCCGCGCCTGTGGCGCGGCTCGAAGGCGAGGGCGTTACATCGTGCAGCGTGTGCACGCCCGCTGCAACGAGAACTCCAATCAAAAGTATGTAGACCCCAAACAGTACGCCGCGGGTTTCCCGGTAGTTCTTCATCGCTTCCTCGATCGGCGTTTCAGCGATTTCTTCCCGCTCGCGAACGGAGATATAGCTGTAAAGACTTTGCATCCAGCTCCGCCGGGAGGAGGCCTGACTTTGGAAGAACGCGCCATTGATACGCCACTGCAAAACAAAGGATACGCCGATGAACACGGCGGCAGCAAAGTAGAAAAGCGAAGAAACGAGGGTGTCCGAGGTTTTGGCCGCGTCGCCAAAGATTTTTAGTATGAACGGCGCTGCCGAGACGGCTAGGTCGCGCCAAAGCGTTGCTGCGAGATCTTGCGCTCGTTGGGCTACTTTTTGAGTTTCATCAATGACCGTCTTGCGGAGATCAGCGAGCGCTTTCAGCGTCTCGCGACTGGATGATTGGACGTGAGCTTCATAGGCAGCTTTGGCCGCCTCAAGCGCCTGGTCCAAGGTCGTGGCCAGATCCTGCTGAGGACGGCTCGCCCGAGCCAACTCGCCCGAAAAGAGCAGATGGCGTGCCTCGATGTCGGTTCCAGAAAGAAAGACCCAGTGCGCGGCTTCAGTCAGTTGAGCACGAGCATCCGGCAGGGCAGGATCATCAGCCTTGATGCGATAGATCGGAGGCGTCGCTGCTGCTTGCAACCAAACCTGACCATCCTCGAGCTAGGCACGGGAAACAAGACCACCGAGCAATCGGCGGGCAGCCACCGTTTCCCAGGCTCGATACGCGGGCGATGAAACTGCTGGCGCGGCCACGAGCATCCAGGGACCGAGATCGGTAACGACTTCACGATCCGGCACAAAGTCGCGGACATACCCGCTTGGGTCGATCGGGCCGAGAGGGGATTCTGACGGTTTGGGCGGCTGCGCCAAATCCCATGCCGCGACCTCCAATCCTCGCGCGCGAAACCCCTGAGTGGAAGGGAAGTCGGCAATGGCGAGGCGCGGGAGGACAGTCCGTTGCGTCAGATAGTGCGGAACGCCGGATTGGAAGATAAAGAAGACGCAACCCTCGGCGACTGGCTTTCCAAGCGTGATCACCACCTCGCGCGTCGAATCAAAGACGTCACTTGCAACGAGATCGCCACCGACAGCAGGATTATAGACCTGCAATGCCGAGAAGGGGGCCGGGATTTCGTCGACGAATACGAGCCAGGCCGCCTGCGCGTCGGCCGACGGCAGCCGCCCTCGCAAGACGAGAGCATCAACACGCTCGTCCGCCCATGCGCCGTTCGCGACTAGCTCACGAACGCGCTCGACCAGATGTGTTGAGCTCAAGGTCATCGAGTGTGATCTTGTCTTTGATGATGATCTGGCCCTTCTCGCGATCGACCGAGATGACAGACGGCGTCAGGGCCGCAGGAAAGGTCACCTTCACTCCGCTCGCCGTCTCGACCCGACGGTTTCGAGGCGCCGGAATCGCATTCTTTTGCAGCACAAATGATTCGCCCGCCATTCCTTCGCGCTTCAGCCTGGCCTTGAAGTCCGTTACCGCAGGGCTGTCGTCGGGCAGCGGTCCGAAAATGCTCTTGAGCCAATTTTCAGCGCTTTCGCCGTCGACGGATCCACCTGACTGGCTGGCATCGTAAAGGCGTTGCGCGAGATTCTTCATCGCGTCTTGCGGAAGTATGTCTTTGTGCTTTTGCGCAATGTTGCGCGTGACGTCGATGATGGCCTTGGTCAGCTCTTCTTCCGTCCGCTGCCGTCGCACGAGCAGGAACTGTTCGAAATAGGCCGCAGGCCGCTGCGGATTCTGACGATCGACAACGCAGATCTCGTCGCCGTCTTTGCGCAGCTTGACCAGCGCGGCCTTCTGCAAGGCGTTGCGGTTTTGGACGAATGTCCGCTCGATTTCGCCGAAGGTCGGCTTCGGCTTGCCTGAGCGCCCACGGGTGACGTCATAGTCATAGCTGAGAACCTTTTCGTCCTCGAATTTCAACAGCGCAAACAGCCGGCCGCTGGAACAGGACAGGGAGAAGATCAGGAAAGCCCCCACAGCCGTGCTACCTCCATGGGCGTTATTGAAGGCAGTAGCGAGCTTTTCGCTTTCCTCCTGGAAGGTCGCTTTGTCCCGGCTGATGCGCGCAAGTTGTGCCCGGACTGCGGCGTCTTCCAGAAATTCGTATCGGTTTCCGCTGTTAACCGAGCGGACGCGGCCCAAGAAAAAAGGCGCGTGGCGACCGGCATCGAACGCTGTCAGTAGCTGAAAGTGTTCCTCTCCCGGGCCGACGATATGGAAGACGCTCTGATCGATGCGCAGGCTTTCGAGTTCCTGCTCCGTAAGGAAAGCCATAAAACCACCATAGAACAAAAAGAGAACAAAAGCAATTGAGCCAGTCTTCAAGACCAGTTACGCCGCATTCGATGAATTAATCCTGCATTTTGGTCAGTTTCCATCTGGAATTGCACCTTTTGGTACGCCTTTTTGGTGGTTGAGCGACGCGGCGGCCATCGGTTCCCCTCGGTCCACGAGGAAGCAGGCTCGTGAAAACTTTTCATACCTTTTTTATTGCGAGAGCGTTTTTCGTAGCCGAAGATTTGTTTTCAACCTAAGGAGGAGAACGGGAAGGAAATTCACAGTCGAAAGCGCTTTTCAGGAACAAAGCCCATGAAGACAGACTTTTCAGGACCCGTGAATGTTTTTCGTGATCGAAGACTCCCCGAGGTGGCCACTCCGGCTGGCTATGCGGCGCTGATTGACGCCTACGACCTAGCCGTCCCGGTCCCCCGGATCCTTTCCGCCATTGGGACAAAGCACCGGATCATCGAGCATGGGGGATGGCGCATCTTTACGCCACGGCATGCGCCGGACGCTACTCTTGAGGGACACCTCACCTTCGCGCTGAAGAACGAAGGACTGGACCTTGCAATCCTGAAGAGACTTTTCCTCGCCGTGACGGAGAACGAGATTGCTGAGCTTGTGCGGCAGAAACCGACGGGGCTCTACACACGACGTCTCTGGTTTCTCTATGAATGGTTGCTGGAGCGCCAACTTGATTTGCCTGCGGCAGACAAGGTCTCTTACGTCGATGCCGTCGATACAGAACTTCAATACACCGCCTCCGGACAGAATTCGGTACGCCATCGTGTCCGCAACAATCTTCCGGGAACGCCGGGCTTCTGTCCGCTCGTCTTCAAGACGCCGGCACTGACGCAATTTGTTGCGCAGGATCTTAGGGAGCGGGCCCGGGTCGTGGTGAGCCAGGTTCCGAAAGATCTGCTCGCGCGAACTGCCGCCTTCCTTCTTCTCAAGGACTCAAAGTCCAGCTACGTCATCGAAGGCGAGAGACCGCCGCAGGACCGCATCCAGCGGTGGGGCAGGGCCATCGGTGAGGCGGGACGGGCAGCGCTCGATGAGGCAGAACTTTTACGCCTCCAGCGCATCGTGATCGGCGATGAGCGCTTCGTGAAGCTTGGCTTCCGTGCCGAGGGCGGCTTTGTCGGCGAACATGACCGCGAGACGCAAAGACCCATTCCGGACCATATCAGTGCGCGCCCGGAAGACATCGACTCCCTCGTCCGCGGACTGATCGCATTCGATCAGGCAGCGGAGAGCGAACTTGATCCTGTCGTTGCTGCCGCCGTGCTTGCCTTCGGGTTCGTCTACATCCACCCGTTCGAAGACGGCAACGGTCGTATTCACCGATACCTCATGCACCATGTTCTGGCGCGGCGCGGGTTCAATCCCGCCGGGATCCACTTTCCTGTCTCGGCAGCAATTCTCGACAAGATCGGCGAATACAAGGAAGTGTTGGAAAGTTATTCGAATAGATTGCTTCCTATCGTTGAATGGGAGCCGACCCCAAAGGGCAACGTCAAGGCCTTGAACGATACCAGCGATTTTTACCGCTTCTTCGACGCGACGCCGCACTCAGAGTTTCTGTACGAATGTGTGCAGAGGACGATCGAACAGGATCTTCCAAAGGAAACGCGATTTTTGCGAAGCTTCGATACGTTCCGGGCAGGCGTCGAAAACATGATCGATATGCCGGAACGGACGCTTAACAATCTATTTGGATTCCTCCGGCAGAACGAAGGACGCCTCTCCAAGCGTGCTCGCGAAAGCGAATTCTCACAATTGACGTCAGATGAAATCACAAGGATTGAGGAGCTTTACCAAACGGCGTTCGTGGAGGGCTCGGCAATACCTGAGTAGTCGTGCCAGATTGACATCTCGCTCAAGCGAATATCGCTGTCACCTAAGACTGCCGAACACGCGAACAGTGAACGTCCTCGTCGAGAAGCGATCGCAAAAGAAGGCGCTTCCGCAGCAGGGTTTTAAGATTGGGAGGCTATAGTCGCGCCTTCCGCTTGCGCGCGTGCGGCTTTCGCCGCATCGGGCTCTCGTGTTGGGGTGGACGGCCCCCTTCCGCCACACTGCGTGGCAAGATGAGGTCGTCGCTGACCTCAAACGAAGGAGCCGCCTGTGGAAACGATTGTTCGCATCGGTCTGGATACGTCGAAGAGTGTATTTCAGCTGCATGGCGTTGACGGGACCGAGCAGCCGGTCTTACGGCGTAAGTTGAGGCGCGGGCAGGTTTTGGAGTTCTTCAGTCGCTTGCCGCCTGCGCTTGTCGCGCTGGAGGCGTGCGGTGCATCGCACTACTGGGCGCGGGAGCTCCAAGCGCTTGGGCACGAGGTGGCGATGATCCCGCCGCAATATGTCAAACCATATATGCAGCGAGGAAAATCGGACGCTGCAGACGCCGAGGCAATTTGCGAGGCGGCAAGCCGGCCGAAACTGCGTAAGAACTTTGTGCCTATCAAAAGTCCCGAGCAGCAGGGCGCACAGATGCTCGCGCGTGTGCGCAACCAGTTCATCGCCAGGCGGACCCAACTCGCCAATTCGATCCGTGGCTACGCCGCGGAATTCGGCTTTACCGCGCCCAAGGGGCTTTCCCGGCTTCAGCAATTGCTCATCGACATTCGGGCTGACGCGACAGTACCTGACTTGGTGAAGGAGTTGGTAGACGCTTTGGCAACAGAGCTCGCGCGCGTCGATGACCAGATCGCCAAGCTCGACAAGAAGCTCATGCAACTCCACCGGAGTAACGAGATAAGCCGGCGGCAGGCGGCTATCCCGGGCGTTGGTCCGATCGGCGCGACGCTGCTGTCAATCAAGGTCGTGGATGCACGCGGGTTCAAGTCGGCAAGAAACTTTGCCGCCTGGCTTGGCCTGACACCAAAGAATCACTCGACGGCCGGAAAGAACCGGCTCGGCGTGATTACACGCGCCGGCGACGGCATGTTGCGTTCCGTTTTGGTGGCTGGCGCGACGGCTGTGATCGCAGACATGCGCCGACGGGAAAGTCGCTCCTGGCCCTGGCTGAAAGACATCATCGCACGCAAGCCGCCGAAGCTGGTGGCCATAGCGTTGGCAAACAAGCTGGCGCGGATCGCCTGGAAACTGATGGTCAGCGGCGAGCGGTACCGACCCGCAAGCAGACTCATGCCGATGCCGACATAAACTTGAACGAAATGCAGAGCTTGGCGCCAGACCGGCAGGTTTGACGCTGGGGGCGGAACTTGCAGGACAGAAAGAGGTGGTACGTTCGGCGCGAGCCGGTCAGTGAAATGCTCCGCTCGGTTTACCGGCAGAAAATGCCGCTCTCGTGTTTGGATCTCACTGTCCGCGAAGCCCATCTTGGCCGGTGGTCGCAAGACCCGAAAACAGGCCGGACATATGAGCGCAAGCGATCCGAGCATGCTGCCAGAGCCAATCCTTGCAAGTCGGGGACCGTCCACATATGAACCGAGCCGCTGTGCGTCTCGGTAGGGTAGGCGTGGAACACCTCCGCGGAGGATGTCCCTACGCCTCCCCCCAAACCGTGCGGGCACCTTTGCGATGCACACGGCTTTCCATATGCGTATGCTCTCGATTGGAGACGGCCACCCGGCACAACGGGCACAGGACGATCGTCTTGCGCCGCCAACCGGACCGTTTCCAGACTATCAGCGACCCACTCTGCAGGTCTCGCACGCGGCGGAGGTGATGCATCTCGAATGGTCCCGTCGTGCCGCCACATGCTTCGCATGGGCGAGCGTGCAGGCGATCGATTAGGTCATTCGAGTTTATGACCCACCACGCGCCTCTTGTGAGATCGCCAATTCCTTGACTTATCCAAAAGGTTCGCGTGAGGTGCTTCAGTCTCCACAGTTTGATCGTGCGAAGCTTGCTTCGGACTACGGAGGACACCTCGTAATCCGACCCTTTCCACAGACGGGCCATGATCTGTGCCCTCGTCGTTCGATGGTGCAACGCCAGCGTCTTGATGAGGCTGCGGAACACAACGAGCTACAGCACTCCCAAGGCGCGTTTGTTGTCATCGGCAAACGAGTAGTTGTTGGCAAAACCACGGAACTCTGAGTTATAGGCGAACACGGTCGCAGTGTCGCTGGTGACCAAGAACTGCTCACGAGCACGGCCGGTCTTCCTGGCGAGGTCGCCATAGCCATGCCGTTTGCAGAACTCGCGAGCGGCTTCGAGACTCAACGTGTCGGCGTCCGCGGTCGTGAGCGGAGACCGGTGGTCGGGGTGCTCGTTCAGGAGAAACATGGTTCGGCCGATGCTAGCGGTGGGAAGGAGTGCGTGGTTCGCCTTCTTTAACAATAGCACAAGCGCCGTATCCGCTGATGGCGCATCAACTACTCATGGAGCACAGATCATCCTTCTGCTGGGCATCTCCCCTGGCCGATAACCGCATAGTGCAATAAGCAATTTAATCTAAAATGGCTTTCATCGTCGATTGTTGCCGATACCAACAGAAATACCAACAAGCTGACGTGCGGTCTTAGCTTGCAAAAATATTTTCAGCGGGCCTTGGAAGCAGGTCAGGCCCGACGCCGTTCCGGTCTCCGCAATGTCCCGACCGGGAATCCAACCCTGGCCGTGACGAGAATTAGTAAGCGACGAGAATTAGTAAGCGGGGAGGGGCTGGGCTTCGGGGCCAACACTGTTGCGTTGGCGCGAGACCGAGCCAAAAGCGTCTGATCGCGCGCCGCTGAACTGGACGTCCAACGACCAATGCGTGCCAAAGTCAGATGGCGTGCCAATGTCCGACGAGACAATTTAGAAAGACGCAGGGGATTATGGGCTGCAATATTGGCACCGCCGGCGATCACTACGAGATTGCGCTCGATCGTGTCGACCCTACTCAACGAGGAGGGCTCGCTCGACGGCGATGAACCGCCGTATCCTACGCCGATCGGCGGGCCTAATTTGCTCTCGTGTCGACCCTCGGCAGCGAAGCGTGATATTCGTCGACGCTGTCGAGGTCTATCATGGTCTTGCCTCCCATCTTGTAGGCCCTAATCCTGGCGTCGCCGATCAGCTCATAAGCCTTGGTCCTTCCGAATTTGCCATAGCGGCAGCCGTCCTTGAACTCGACGAGCCGGCGGCGATTGTTCTTTTCATTCTCAACCATGATTCCCGCATGTGCTTCGATGATCTCCACGAGAATCAAATAAAGCAGCTCTGAACAAGAAAGGATGTCCATGGCGCGACCTGCGCACCCTGGCGTACAAATCGGATGGACCGGAAGCGCTGTTGCTAGGACGTGCCTGCCATTCCCCGTGCTCGGTTGGGCCTCATTAGGCAAGGCCCGGTGCAACAGAGCCATTCAAACCCATCGCTTTGCAATGCCAGTCGTGGAAGCGACATGAAGCAAGTCGTAGCGCAGAGTGAACAGTTTTGGCGTGATGTAACGACGCAATCGTGATCAAAGCTTTGCAACGCTGGTCGCTGCGCCGGTGCGCAGACATCCGATTGAGCCAATGAAAAAACTGAACCCTCAACGCCTTCAGGTAGGCGACATCATCCTGACGTCGGGCCCGGGCAAGGTGAGCAAAATCCTCGCGGAATTGATGAGATCGGAGATCAGTTGGTCTCTCGTCCCGTCGACCAGATGTGGATCAACATCGGGGAAGCGATGCCGGTGCTCCAGGAGGGTGGCCCGGAGATTGCCGGCAGAGTGGAATGCATGGATGCCGATGATCAATCGGCCGCTCTCTCAGATTTGCGGGACCAGCTCAGCGATAGCTGTGGCCCTTGCGGACCGAGATCTCGTCGATGCCGATCGCGCGGGGGCCCGGCGTGCCAGCGCGCTTGAGCTGGGCCCTCATGTACTGCATCTCCAGCGTCTTGACCGTGTCCCAGTCGAGCTTCAGCTCACGGGCGACATCGCGGATTGATGCCTGCCGGCAGCGGCGGCCAACATAGAATGCAAAGCGTTTGGTGAAGTGCGGATTGTCCGCAAGAAAATCCAGCCCTTCGCGTTTCACGGCGCCGCAACGGCGGCAGGCGACGCGCCGCGCTTCGAATTCCAGAACAATCCGAAATCCCGCACTCGACAGGTCGCGAACCTGCCGCACCCGACGCTCGTACCAGCCGTGCTGGACCCGTCCGCAACAACCGCAAGCCGTTTTTTTGAGCGCCGATCAAGGCGCGCGATCCGCACATTCGGATCACCGAACACACCGCGTACGGTCGCTCTCGCCCGAAAGCCTGCGAACGAATATCCATCCGACAGACGCCGCTGTCGCTTCCCCGATTTGGCCATCGCTCAGCATGCCAAAATCGAGCGGCTGTCCGAGCTTACGAAAGCCCGTATCCACGAGCATTTCCGCCGCTATGATCCCCCAAAATCACCCACTCGATTCCCTGAAGGCCCATCGAAATCTATCGGCCGATGGAATCTGCCATTGCGGCCTGAACGGCACGTTTCAAATTCGATTGCGACCGTCCGACGAAGATCGAGCGCTGCCTCGTCGCGACACTATCTCGATGTCCTTGTTGCATCCGAGCAATCTCAAGTCAAAGTAGCCATCGAAATTTATGACGCAGTAAGACCGAGTGTACCATAGCCAAGCGTGGTTTTGTAGGTTCATAGCGAGCGGCGCCGTGTGAATGCCAACCATTCCTAGTAGGTGCGGCGACCGTCGGAATCTAGCATGCTCAGTCGCCATCAAGCGAGCGGACGCAAGCGAGCGGACGTATGGATTAAATTGCACTCGTTGTTGGATGATTGAAAATGTCGGACACGAGACAACGGCTCAGAGCCGCAATGTTCGAGAAGCTTGAGGCTTGACAGACCTGGTGCGGACGAACAGGAAATCGAAGTCCCGACACGATGAATTTTTGGAATGACACACACAAACACACACGGGCACTTCTTTGCCGGTGCTGCTGCATTTGAAAGTCAAGCGCGCGATGTTGGCATCGCCGATCTCTGTCTGACAGGCCGAACCAACCTTATAGAGAGCGTTGAAGAAGCACGTGGCCATCTAAAGGCCGCATTCTCTGTGGTAGGCCAGTACCTGAAAGTGCGAGCGTATGGCTGCGCAACTTGAGACGAGAGGAGGATTCCGATGTTCG
The DNA here is from genome assembly GCF_024199945.1 of Bradyrhizobium sp. CCGUVB4N. Taxonomy (GTDB): domain Bacteria; phylum Pseudomonadota; class Alphaproteobacteria; order Rhizobiales; family Xanthobacteraceae; genus Bradyrhizobium. Next base: position 1,307,857 of record NZ_JANADP010000001.1, read on the forward strand.
AGGCTAAAGACTATCGCGTGTGTTGCCACCACTTTGTCACCCCAACCGACCGCGCCGTCTACCCGGCGCAGGAGCCCTTACTAACCTACCCTGAGGCCCTCCGGCACGTGCAGGCCGAGCAGGCCAAGGGCTACATGGTGGCCTGGGTCATCGACCGCGCCGGAGCAGGCGCCACGAAATGAGATTGGTGATTCGAACGCGAGCGTTCCCACTGGGCCTTGGTATGTATGGGACTGTTAGGGCTTAGTCCCCGGCAGCATCAGCTATGACCGAGTTGGCTGGCGCATTTTGAGGAACCTGCAGGGCCACCATGTCCGCACGGTGGCCCGGGAATTGCTGATCGACAAGCCGACCGTTGAAGGGATTACGTCCGTTGATGAAGTTGACAAGGCTTTCGGGCCGACAGGCGTTGGTTTTGTCCAGGCCAAGGGAACGAGACGAAAGGGACAGATACGAGTCAAATTGCTGCCGACATGCCGCCATCATTGAACGAGCAGCGGCAAGATTATGCCGAGAAGCTGCACAAGCGCATACTGCAAGAGCCGCTTCCGGAGATCGCGGCCGTCACCGAGATCGAGGCGATGCACGCGGCTGATCTGCCGCAGCATTCGCCGCGAGCCGTTGCCGGTCAGAAATGGCAGCTGCTGCGAACGAAAGCGGAGCCAATCAATGGCCTCTTGCTACCGGAAAGGAGGGCAAGCTGATGCTAGAGGCGGAGCAGTGTCGGTGCCATAGCCGGCGTCCATCAGGACCACGCCGCGCGGCAAGCCCACCGCGCGGGCCCGGCGCAAATGATCAAGTGGAATTGCCGGCTTCGTCTTGATGCTGATGTCGGGAACTCCGGCTTGACGTACACGGTTCGTCACCCACTCCTTTGGTAGGTAGAGCCGATAGGCGCCATCGGCTCGACGCTCTTGCGATCGCATGGCATCATCAGCCCGGTGCAGTTATCGCGAAGCGGTTTGGCTCGTTCCGCATGTCCGATCATGCTCGTAAGGCCGTCAATATATGCCGAAAACCGCGACGCAACGTTCCCCGAGTTTGTCAGACCCATCTCAGCCTCCCCACGCTGGAGTTGAGTCTTCTCAAATATATGATTTCTGTCGACAAGGGCCGCGACACTCTGCTCAGTAAGACTAGGTCTGCGTTTTGGTGGTTCGAATCATATCAAGCGGCCTCGGCGAGCTTGTAGGACCAGGTGTGGATGACAGGATACCGATTGACGTCGTCGATGCCGGCCATGATGCGCTCCTTGAGTTCGTGTTTTGAGGTCAACCGGATGTGGCGCAGGACGGAGCGAGCGAATTTGGAGAAGAAGCCCTCGATGAGGTTGAGCCAGGAGCCGTGCTTGGGCGTGAACGTAAACTCGAAGCGGCCTGCCGGTCGTGTATCGAGCCAGGCTCTGGTTTCTTTCGAGATGTGTGCGGAGTGATTGTCGAGAATCAACTTGATCGCGGTACCGGCCGGATAGGCAGCATCGATAAGTTTGAGGAATTCGATGAACTCGCGGCTGCGGTGGCGGTCTTTGACGAGAGCGTGGACCTTGCCGGTCAGCAGATCGATTCCAGCCAACAAGCTGAGCGTGCCATGACGTCTATACTCAAAATCGCGCGCAAAGGCCGGATAGACGCCTGGCACAGGGGGCAAATCCGGCGCCGTCGTCGCGATCGCCTGGATTCCGGGCTTCTCGTCGTAGGAGACGATCGCCACCCGCTTGCCCGATTTCTTCGACCTGGCTGCGCTCTTCTTCAGGATCTGGACCTCGCGATAGACACACAGGACCTCCGCCATTTTCTGCTCGAACTCGGCATCGCGACGCTCCAGATAGTAGCGCACCTTGTGCGGCTTGATTTCCTCTTGGCCGAGAATCTTGCACACCGTGCCCTGGACCAGGTTGGCAACGCATTGGTGTCCCGCCGACGGGCCATGCTCACGCGCATGGCGTGCCAGCAGCCGCGTCGTCCACAGCTCGTGCGGGTAGCCGTGCTCCTTGGCCTTCGCACGCCAAAGACACCAGCCAGGCCTTGGCCTCCGGCGTGATCACCGGCTCCTTGCCCGGTCGCGGTCGGTCGTCGAGTGCCGCCAGCGCACCATAGGCTACCGCCCGCTCGACGCAGCGCTGAACCGTCTGATGATGCACACCAAGTCTTCGTCCCACGGCAAAGAACGACGGGTTCTCGCGATAGGCCAGCAGCATTGCTGCCCGCGACACCCGGCTCGCCGACTCGGTTCGAGACCGCGAAAGAGCCGTCAACGTTTCAATCTCCTTCTCAGTCATCGCCAACTCGACTGCTTGCCGCCATGTTGCCATGATACCAACCCTCGTTCGGACAATCTCAAAACGAGGAATCCACGAACACCCTTCCAGTTCCGTGCCGGCTTCATGGAATCGGTCGTCTAGCGCGCGAACGAAAGAAGATGCTGCCGATCTGTTGGTGACTTTCTAAATCCGCACAAAAATGACGACAAGAATGGGCGGTAGGATGGTGAGGGAACTAAAAAGGCGGCCCGCAAAGGCCGCCGCCGAGTGTCGCAGTGGTGTGTGTTTCAGAAGGAGTATGGTTGCTCTTCGTCGTCGCGGTGATCGGCCGGCGCTTGTTGCTCCTGGATGAGTTCCTGGATCTTGAGGCAGTAGTGCGACCAGATGTTGTCGGATAGATCCTTGAGGAGCTCGTGGACAGCGAGCGCCTGCTCCGGGGTCCATTCGGGATTGATGAGGAAGCTGATCCCGAAGTTGAGGCCGGATGGTTGATGGTGGTTTCTGGTCATGCAACGTGCTCCTTCTCGTTGGTGCTGGCGGGCCGGCTTCGATGCTGTGTGCTCTGGGCCTCGGCGCGTTCCAGAGCTTCCTTGAGGCGGTAGGATTCGCCGTCGATGGAGATCACCTCGGATCGGTGCACGAGGCGGTCGACCAGGCTGACGACACATGCGGCATTTGGGAAGACCTCCGTCCATGCGGCGAAGGGCTTGTTGGTGGTCACGATTGTGGAGCGGGCCTGATAGCGCCGGCTGACGAGTTCGAACAGCAGGTCTGCGTGACGGTTCGAGTAGGATAGATATCCCACCTCGTCGATCGCCAGAACGTCGGCGGCGGCGTAGTGATGGAGCCTTCGGCGCAAAGCGGTATCGCTGTCGAGGGCGGCAAGCTCGCCGAGCATTTCGCTGGCCGATCGGAACAAGACCGAGTGACCGGCGATGAGCGCCTGGTAGGCGATATTCTGCGCGAGGGTCGACTTTCCGACGCCGTTTGGTCCGACGAAGACGATGTTGGTTGCGTCGTTCATGAAGGACAGCGACATCAATTGCTCCACTGCGGCGCGGTCGAGGCGCCTGGACCAGAGCCAGTCGTAATCGGCCATCGGTTTGAAGTGACCGATCCTGGCGTCGCGCAGGCGTCGCTGCAGCGAGCGCCGGGCACGTTCCTCCTCCTCCCATTGCAGCATGGGGGCCAGCCATGGGGCGCCGGCGATTTCGTCCCAGTGTTCGACCAGGCCGTTGAGGCGCAGCGCCTTGGCGCGGTTCAGCAGGGCATCATCAGTGCTCATCGTCGTTATCTCCAGAAGGGGTCAGTTGGTCGTAGCTGTCGAGGCGGTGCGGCCGGACCGTTGTATCCTTGCGCCGCACATGTTCGGGCAGGCTGGTTTCGACGGGCGGCGGTTCACCACGCTCAAGGCGCCGACGTTCGAGTGCGGCGCGGACCGTCGCCGCATGGACGGAGCCCGCACGCAAAGCGTCCTCGACCGCAGCCTGCAATTCCGTTGCGCCGTAGCGATCGAGCAGCCGCAGCAGCGCGGTCGTGAGCGCACCGATGTTGGCGCCACGTTCGGCGGCCCTGATCATCAGGGTCTGACAGACCGGCACGGCTCGGGTGAGGCTGTTGAGGCCGCGATGCTGGCGCGCCTCACGCTTGATCTCGACGAGATCCTTCAGGTGTCGTCGGTCTTCGATCTCTTGGCCACGATCATAGCTGCGACGGTGACTGGCGATCATTTGCGCGCCGTCGAAGATCCGGACCTGGCTGAGATCGGCCCGCACGCTCAGCATGCGCCGAACATGGGTATGGGGAACCGTGTAGTCGTTCAGGTCGAACCGCACATAGGGCGTTTTGCCGACCTTCACGGCGACCTGCTCCTCAACGGGATACGGGTTGGCGGGCAGCGGCAGAAGCAGTGGTTGCTCCTTTGCGAACGCCTGGCGTACTGTCATCTCGCGATCCTCCGGACATGGTCGGTCCGCCGCTTCGGATCGGCACCATTGTTCGGCCTGGGCATTCAGGTCGTCGAGATCGGTGAACTTGCGGGCGATGAAGAATGCCTCCCGGATATGCCGTATAGCGCGCTCGACACGGCCTTTTTCGTTGCCCCGGGCAACCGCGACAGGACGCGGCTCGAACCGATAATGGCCGGCGAAGGCAAGCAGCGTGGGATGGAATCGGATCGCATCACCCTGGCGCTCGAGCACCGCGCTCTTAAGATTGTCGTAGAGCAGGACCCGGGGCAGCCCACACCATGTGTTGAACGCGCCGATGTGGCCGCGCAGGAAGTTTTCCATGCGCGCATCGAGGAAGAAGCGCAGGTAGATGTCGCGCGAGTACGACAGCACCATGACGAACGCCATCAGCGGACGGCGGGCGCGACCGATCTCGATGTGACCGAAGTGCCCCCAATCCACCTGCCCTTGTTCAGACGGCAACGTGCGCAGCCGCAGGAACGCCTCGGCTGGCTTGCGTGGACGGTGCAAAGCGATCAGGTGCCGGAAGTAGCTGGGCGACCCGCGGTAGCCGCGCTCACGCATCATCGCATACAGGCGGCTGGCCGTGAGTGCGGGGAACTGCTCCAGCGTCTTCAGGACGATCGGCAGATAGGGCTCGATCTTCGTGGGGCGCAATATCGGCCTATTCCTGGGCAGTCCGGCCTGGGTCAGGACGCGATGCACGGTCGTGTGATGAACCCGCAACTGCTTCGCAATGGTGCCGCAGCGCCATTTCTCGACGTGATACAGACGCAGAATCTGCGCTTCCAATTCAGGGGTAACGGTCATCGGTCGGGTCTCGGCCTCCATAGGGGTGAGCATGACGAGGCCTCCGGCGACGCACGAAGCCGGTACGAAGGAACAGCGACAACCGACAGCCGCAGAACCGACAGCTCGGCATGGGCATGATCGATGTCGTCGCTCGCTCGCCGACGTCAGTAGGTGCAACAACGACATCGTCCGCAGGCCGGCGCAGTAGTGAACCGACAGGCCATGCGGGTGGAGAGTGATGCGTCACGTTATTGTGCCGCGCCCGGTATCGTCGGGCGCGGGTCGCATGCGCCAGGCGTCCGCGGCGGCTGCGCTGATAACGCCGTCCCGCCTCGCGCAGGCTCTCGCGGCGGGCAGCACGGGCGCAGTCATGGCCGCTATAGCGTTGTCCCCGGTCGCAGTTGCGGCAGATCGTTACCTGCGAACGGCAGCGGCCGCACAGAAAGAAGCGGCCCGTGAGCATCCGCGGCGGTCCTTTCGGAGCGCCGCCGGAGGTTGGTGGAAAAGGTCGACGGAATGCGCTGACAGTGCGATAGTGCAGGCCGCGCACCGTCCGTGGGGCGTGACATCGAGCCCCACTTGCCAGTTGAGATCGGTGTTACGCCGGTTTTGTTTCTGCGGCGCTGATTACCCGCAGATCTACCATAAGGCAGGCGCAAAGCGGGGTACGTCGAAAGGAGCCTCAGGGCGCCCGGAGACGTGCCCCGCGTCTTTTATTCCTCAACTCAGACGCTGGTCGTCGCCGCAAAGGCGTCCGCCCGCTTCGGCGCGATTGGTGAGCGCGCGTGCGGACGCCTTCGCTCTACCGCCGTCGTACCTCGTCGTCATTCTTGCGCGGTTTTAGAAAGTCACCAACACCGATCGGGTGTGCCTAATCGAGTATCGATCCAAAGACTGTGATGCACGTGCGGAGATGAAGCCATCGCCCTACGAACTGCCCCTTGATCACTGATATCAAGACCGAAGCATTCGGGAACGACGGCGGGTTTCACTTCAAAAAATCGAACGGCCCAGAGAATAGATCTCGTTTGCTTGATTCAAGAAATCACGCAATGCTGGTGGTCAAGAGATGGAAGAAAGCAAGACTGAAGTGGACCCTATGCTGAGGACCACTGGGTCTGGTTTTTTAAGTGGAGCTGCTGCCGTTCGTTCTTCCCAGTGACTTTACGCTACTCTTGCCTGCTGCTGTTGTGGCTGTGGGGATGTGGGCAACGCGCAGCGTTGTCCAAGCTTCTCGCTTGCGAGAAGCGTCATATCCACAGCCTGTGCGCCGGTGACACCGGCCCGCCAGACCGCCATCGGCGCGCGGTTTTCCAGCGCCTGATGAGGGCGCTGGAAATTGTAAAATTCGATCCATCGGGCGATTCCGGCTTTGGCCTCGGGGCCATCCGAATACCCCTTGAGATAGATGTCCTCGTATTTGAGCGAGCGCCACAGCCGCTCGATGAACACGTTGTCCATCCAGCGCCCACGACCGTCCATCGAGATCCTGACGCCGGTGGCGGCCAGCGTGCCGGTGAAGGCGGCGCTGGTGAACTGGCTGCCCTGGTCGGTATTGAAGATCTCCGGCCGGCCGAAGCGCGCCAAGGCCTCTTCGAGCGCAGACACGCAGAACGATGTGTCCATCGTGTTCGACAGCCGCCAGGCCAGCACCGCACGGCTCGCCCAATCGATGATCGCCACCAGATACAGAAAGCCCTGGCCGATCGGCAGATAGGTGATATCGGCCGCCCACACTTGATTCGGTCGGTCGATCACCATATGGCGCAGGAGATACGGGAAGATCTTGTGTCCCGGCGCCGGCTTTGTGGTTCTGGGCTTTGGTCCCAGCGCCGCGATGCCCATCTTGCGCATCAACCGCTGCACGCGCTTGCGATTGATGCGACAGCCTTCGCTATTGAGCATCGCCGTCATCCGCCGCGAGCCCAAGAACGGCCAGGCCGTGAACAGCTCGTCGATCCGCCGCATCAGCTCAAGGTCGTTGTCCTTGGCCGGCCGCGGCGGCCGATACACGCTCGATCGCGCAACGCTCAGCAGTTGGCATTGCCGGCGGATCGATAGACCCGCATGATCGCGCTGAAGCAATCCTCGGCGATCCGGCGCGCTCATCTTCCGGACCTCCTGGCTAAGAAATCCCGCTCGACCGTCAATTGTCCGATCTTGGCGTGGAGCTTCTCGACCTCCAGTTCGTGGGCCGCCTCGCCATCCCGACCAGCGCCCGCGTCGAACGCTCGAATCGCTTGATCCTGAAACTGTTTCTTCCAGGCATAAATCTGGTTCACATGCACCTGGTAGCGCTGCGCCAGATCCGTCACCGTTGATTGTTCTCGCAGCGCCTCCAAGGCGATCTTTGCCTTCAGCGCCGAATCGATTGTCCGTCTCGTCTTCTTCGTGGTCCGCTCCGTTTATCAAAACGGAACGGCATCCGCACCACCTAAGCCGCCGGTCCAAAATCCGGGGTCCACTTCAGGGCGAGCGGGACCCGGCCCACCGCTCGCTTAGCGAAGCGCGACTTGGAAATGGAGAAAGGAGTTCGAAAAGTGACGAAATGTATGCTGGTTGCCGGACGTTTCTCCGATGCGGCGTGCGCTCCAACAGGCCAAACGTTTCGCTGAAAGATCTCTTGCTGCTGCTCGAAATCAAATAGGACATGGGCCTTCATAAGTGACAACGATGATCGATGAAGACCTGGCTCGAATTCGGGCTCATCGCAACAACATGCACCGATGCAGACGCGTGCTAGAAACAAGACTGTCGGATGTAGAACGCGAGTTCATCGAAAGACGACTTGCAGAGGAGCAGGCCGCGCTCCACTCTCTTGCTGCCAAAACCTTCCCGCTTACATTTTCATTTCCGAAAGAACCGAACGCCTTCCCGAAACTTCAGGGCGGGCAAGGTTGCGATCGTGCGTAAGTATTAAGTATTGAACCCAATTCGGACTGTGTTCCAGCAACATCGGACCGGGAGGCCGGCGGTCAAATAAATAGGGCAGGTCGGTGCGCATTTCGAACAGCCGGACACCGTGTTGAAGTGCGACGGGCCGCAGTCGCGCTTTATCCGCTTGCTCGGTTTGGGGCCGCTGTTCATTGCGACCCAATGCTGTTTAGGAAGCCTGTCCAACTCGTTGCGCAGGTTGCGATCGCCTTTGTGATGTCGCGCTTGATGTTCTGACCAGCAGTCGCGATGGTTTGCGCCTTCAGTCGCGCCCGGGCCTCGGTGCGGGGGCGGACGTTCGATGTGGCAATGCTGAAGACGGCGTTCGCGGCACTGGCTGATGGACGGCGATGATGATTCGCATTCGTTCAAACGCGCGCGCGGGTAATGTGTCCCGAGTAGCTGTAAGAGTCTCACTCGCAGATCGAACGAGCGATGGCGCGCGGGCACTCTTGACGTAACGCCCGCGTTATTCGACGCGCCACTTGCTTCTTTGTGCGAGCATCACCGCAGAGTCGTGGAGACGCACGCGCGGATTCGCATCGCTTTGCACGGCGTCGGAGCTGCCCGCTCAATAGCTCCGATATACCTCGGTATAGGCCAATATACGCGGGTATGTGCGCACTACGCGTAAAGGATGCGTAGGCGTTGATCGCCGCATGTCGCCGAACGAGCAACAGACAAATTCGTCCAGAGTCATCAACGCGTCGACCGCGGACAGTGCGAAGTGTTGGCATTTAGCCGCGCATCAATTTTGATCGCTTCCCAAGCCCTTTGTGCTTTTGATTTCGTCATGAGGGTTCGCATGGAGAAAAACGATCTGAACGGACAGGTCGTCCAGCACCGAAAGAGAGTTTTAATCGAGATTCGATACAACCACTTGACTTGGGTTCATTCGCATTTGGGGGCTTCGATGTGGCTTAGTCGAATATCAAATCTCGCGCTGGCGTTGTCTGTCCCGGCAGCAACCGTCGCTGCCAATGCGGACGCGTTGTCAATTCACTTCTGGAGCGGGCTGCTTGTCGGTGGATCAATGTTGGCTATTTCCTTCGCGACATCGACGCGAGGGAAGACCGCAGCACCAACCTTAGACGATGTGATGGCCATTAACGCCTTTGAGTCCATCAAGGATGGTATCGCAGTTTTCGACTCCGACAAGTGCGTCCTGAGCAACAATGCTGCAGCTCACATTCTTGGGTTTTCCAATAGGAAAGAGATGCGAGGGCTGGCGCTCGCGGATATTTCGGTTGATCCGCAGCCGAATGGTAAGAGCGTTGCGCAGATGTTTGAAGAGACCAATAAAATCGTCATGCAATCAGGCCATGTCGCGATCGAGTGGTGGCTTCGCCGTAAGGATCAGACCCCTATTCCGATCAGGACAAGTCTTGTGGTGTCTCAATTCGAGGGCCGCCCGATAGTCGTGTGTGGTTGGCAGGACATAACTGACCTGGTCCGCATGCGCGAGGAGCGGTTGAGCCTAGCTAAGAAGTTTGAAAACGACGTGTCGCGGGTTGTCGATGTTCTGGCCGGCTCCATGCGGCACATGCAAGCAGTCTCATTGGCAATTACGGCCTCCACGGACGATGTCTGTCTTCGTACTGAAGGTATAGCCGCGATGGTGAAAAAGACGGAAGAAAACTCGAATGCCGTGTCGTCAGCTGCGCAGGAATTCTCGGCCTCAATCTCGGAGATCGGCAGGCAAGTTTCGACCGCGGCGGACACTTCGCAGGCTGCCCGGGATAAGACGGTGCACGCCGAAGCAACGCTAAGTGAGCTCGTTGCGTCGGTGACAAGGATCAGTAGTGTCGTCCAGCTCATCGAGGGAATAGCATCGCAAACCAATTTGCTGGCGCTTAATGCGACTATCGAGGCCGCGCGAGCTGGCGAATCGGGCAGAGGCTTTGCAGTGGTGGCGAGCGAAGTGAAGAATCTTGCTGCTCAGGCGGCAAACGCGACGAGCGAGGTCGATGTTCAGATACTTGCCATTCAGGAAAGGGCGAGACTGGCGGCGGCCGCAATGGTCGACACCGCTGAAATAATAGACAAGATGCGCGAGATCTCGAGCAGCATATCGGCGGCGATAGAACAGCAATCGATTGTTACGAATGACATCTCAGAGAGCATCACACACATCAGTGCTGATATGCGAGAGGCATCGCGAGATATTGACCGGCTGAATGATGCATCGCGCGCCTCCGGCTCATCGGCTGACCAAGTCGTCGACAACGTCCGAGAGTTGAACAACAATATCGGCTTGTTGCAGGGACAGGTGAGCGATTTTCTGATCAAAATACGAGCGTAGTGCGGTGCACGCTTCGCTTGTCAGTTTCACGAGATCGCGCTCCTGGCTGCTCGTCGATCAACGTCCAACTAGGAGGGACAGCCACGTGTGATCGGCCTCTATCGGATCCATGTATGCCCGAAAACACTATTTTGATGATATTGCGAGGCGAGGCTTGTTCTGAGCTCACGGTCGGCGGGTGATCGCGCCGACCCATTTTCTTTGTGTGGCGGCCCTGTGCCAGAACACGGCCGGAAACCAACTGGCCATCGCACGTTCGCGACTACCATGTTGGCTTCCGATGAAGTGTCCACACTGCCTTGATCAGCGGTGGCAAAAGCGCACCACGCATCGTGCGAGTATTTCTTTGGACTACCAGACGAACTTCGCGCCGTCCGGCAGTTCGCAGGCAAAATCACCCTGGTTCACGACCTCGGTCGCCCCGACCGCTAGCTTGGAGGCCCGCACGGTGAGCTTGCCTTCGCGGCTGAGGCTATGGCGAATGTATTCGGTAACCGGGTGTCCGGAGATGTCCACGGTTTGATGCGCATTGGCGAAGCTGATGCCGTGCTGGGCGCTCACCCTGAAGGCGCCAATAGTCAACCCGCCCTGCACGGCCGGTCCAGGCTTGCCGCCATCGACAGTGGTGCAGCGGCTGAGGTCCAGTATGAGCTTCACATCCTTGCCGCCCTGCAGGGCACTGAGCACTTCGGCGTATTTCGGCGAGGGCTCATCGGCCTTGGCGATCGTGCTCATGCTCGCAGCCACAAACACGGACAACAGGATCGGCAGGCGTCGGCCACTGAACTGCATATACTCTTCTCCTTCAAAACGACCACAGGTTGGGAACGCAGCACCTTGCCCGATGTCGTTCTCGCCAGCATCTCGGCGGATTCTAGACATAAGACTGGTCGCGCTCAGACAACAACATGTGACGCAAACGCACGCAAGCGGTTGAAGGCTAACCTAACGTCACAAACTCGCACGTAAGGTTTCTGAAGTGGTGTGACGACTTGTGACGTCCTCCGCGGGTTCTTCTGGTTCGGCTGTATCCCTTCTAGTCTTACTGCGTCACAAAAGAAGGCGCTGTTTGATCGGGCGAATGCAACAGGGACAGCGTGAGAGGGTGCGGACGATGGCAACGATCAGTCTTCGCCGCATCGTCGCAATCGAGTTCGGGATGTGACGTTCGGGTCGCAGCAGCGGAGCCTCTGGGTCGGTAACCGTTGGAAACCGCAAGTCTCTTGAACGGCCTGGTGGAACGAGATCCCGAGGGGGGAATCGTCTCCCTCTCGGAGACCAGGAATCCGTAGGCTGCGATGCACAGCGTAGCGTGGTGGTGGAAGCCACGCCAACCTCGCCCTTCGAAATGCCCGAGCCCGACCTCTTGTTTGAGATCCTGATAATCGCGCTCGATGCGCCAGCGCAGCTTGGTTAGATCGACTAGCCTTCCAAAAGTGATCGTTTCCGGCAACGTTGAAAGCCAGTATTTGGTCGGCTCGTCCTCACCTTCTGGCCATTCGATCAAAAGCCATTCTTCCGGTCGGCTTTCGGTGAGTTGGTAATCTCGATGCGCGACGCAAACGCGCGCGCGAGCGAAGCGCGACGATAGCCGCTCGGCCGCGCCCTCTCGCCACTTGATCGTGCGCCAGACCCGCTTAGGAAGGCAAAGAGCAAGCTCCTTGACCGAAATCGGTTGATGCTTGTGGTCGCGGCGCAGCAGCTTTGGTGGTCGCCCTTTGCCCGACCATTTTTTCGGCGGTAGCGGCGCCGTGTCGGATGTCCACACCGTGGTGTTTGGCAAGATACCAGCCACATAGGTCAACGCCAACGCGCTGATGCTGGTCCGCAGGTCCGTGTTGCAGCCATATCCGGCATCCATCAGCACCACGCCGCGAGGAAGCCCGGTTCTGCAGGCTGCTTCGATCTGTTCAAGCGCGATCTCTGGCTTGGTCTTAAAGCTGATCTCCTTGGGCACGCCCGCTTTGCGCCGACGTTTCTTATCTGCCGCCCATTCCTGCGGCAGATAGAGACGATACATCGCCGGCAGACTGGCGTGGTGATTGGCAAGCGACAGGGATACCGCGACTTGGCAGTTATCCTGCTTGCCGAGCTGCCCGCAATATTGACGCGCCACACCGACCGAGTGCGCTCCCTTCTTGGGAAAACCGGTGTCATCGATGATCCACGCTTCGATCGGTCCATGGCGCTCTATCGCCGGCAGTACCATCTCACCCACTTTGGCCAAAACACCCTCGTCAGACCAAGGCGATTGGCCGACGAAGTGCAGCAGCGACTGATGCTGCGCCGCCGTCCGATCAGGTGCCGTTACCGCTGCCATAGGCTCAACGCTTTTACGCTCCCCCGGCATGATTAAGCCGATGCAATAATCAAACAACGGCTGGGCCCGGTCCGCATGTCCGATCACACTCACAAGTTTCTCGACAAAAGCCGAAAATCGCGATTCACTGCCGCCTGATGTCCGGAGATCCATATCAGCCCCCGTTGCCGATGCCTGAATCTCAACAGGTAACTGATTCTCACAGGATCTCGCCCGCGATCTTTTGAATCAGACACTTTTCTGACTCAGTAGTACTAGGAGCCTGTCCGAGTAGTCCCTGTTCAATTGGGTGGGTTTCTGATTCTATTGGCGGCGATGAGCAAGTATTTTCGCCTCTGGAAGATTGATCAGCCGCAGCTTCTGCCGCCCAGCGTGCAGGATTTCGTACCAAGGGACCACTTGTCACGGTTCATCGTGGAACTGGTGCGGGAGAGCCTCGACCTCACCGAGATTAGCGGCAGCTACACGAGTGCGCTCGGCCAGCCGCCGTTCGATCCGCGCCTGATGGTGGGGCTGCTGCTCAACGGCTATGCGAGCGGCATCTACTCCTCCCGGCGCATCGCCAAGGCGTGCATCGAGCGCGCTGACTTCATGATGATCGCAGCCCTCGATGCGCCGGACTTCCGCACCATCTCCGAGTTCCGCAAGCGGCACCTCAACCAGCTGGCCGGGCTATTCGTGCAGGTGTTGAAGCTCGCCGAGAAGGCTGGGCTGGTACGGCTTGGGCATGTCGCGCTCGATGGCACCAAGATCAGGGCGAATGCGTCCAAACACAAGGCGATGAGCTATGGACACATGAAGAAGCGCCAAGCCGAACTGCAGGCCGAGGTCGATCGCTGGCTGGCCGCCGCCGAGGCCGCGGATGCCGAAGACGACAAGCTGCACGGCACCAAACGTGGCGACGAACTGCCCGACTGGGTCGCCGACAAGCAGAAGCGGATCGCCAGGATCGCTGCGGCCAAGGCTGAGCTGGAGGCGGAGGCCAAGGCCGCGGCCGACGAGGAGCGTCGCATCGAGGCCGAGAAGCAGAAGAGCCGCGAGGCTGAGGGTCGCAAGAAGACCGGCAAGCCCGCCGCGCCGCCATCCGACGAGCCTGCCGCAAAGGCACAGCGCAACTTCACCGATCCTGAAAGCCGCATTCTCAAAACCAAGGACGGCTTCATCCAGGGTTATAACGCGCAGGCGGCCGTCGATGGCAAAGCGCAGATCATCGTTGCACACGGGCTGACGCCGAGCACGAGCGACCATGGCCAACTGGTGCCGCTGGTCGATGGCATCGAAGCCAATCTCGGCCACAAGCCACAACAAGCTTCCGCCGACAGCGGCTATCTGAGCGAGGCCAATCTTGCGAGCCTCGAGCAGCGCGGGATCGACGGCTACATCGCCACCGGACGCGCCAAGCGCCCCACCGCCGACAACGGCAAGGTCGGCGGACCGCTGACACAGGCGATGAGAAAAAAGATTGCCGATGGCGGCTTCGACACCCCCTACCGGCTAAGAAAGCAGATCGTGGAGGCGGTGTTCGGACAGATCAAGCAGGCACGCGGCTTCCGCCAGTTCCTGTTGCGGGGCCTGGCCAACGTGCGTGCCGAATGGGCGATGATCTGCACCGCCCACAACCTCGTGAAGCTCGCTAACCTCGCAACGGCCGCATGAGCGGGATTCGTGTCGAAATGCGCCAACCAGAAAGCTATCTGGACGGGCTCCTAGACTAAAGGACGAATCGTAACGCAAAGAAGGCTCATCTAGAGGGTGAGTGGAAGCGTTTCAGGCGATTCATCAATCAGGATATGCGGCGACGGCTCGCGAGATTATTGGTTAGGTGGCCACGTAGACGTCGGTGCTGCGCGTTCCAAATCGAGGTCGTGACGGCGCATGGCCCAGTCCGCGTTGGGACGGAGAAACTCTAAGCTACTCGGCAAGCTGCGTCTGAAGCGCAGAGCTATTGTCTCTTGCTCTTACTGGCCAACAATCTGTTCTCCGCTCGCGGGATGTGCAGAAGGGCTTGAATCGAGCGTAGCGTCAAGTTGTAAGAAACGCGCGAAAACGTTGGCCATGAGACCTTCAAAATGACAAGACCGATCGACTGCGAGCAGGACCGCGGATTTCACGTCAGGGCTTGACTGGGCCAAGTCCGCGCGCTGGGTGGCCGCGTTCGTTTTCTCGTCTATAACTGCAGTTGCGCCGCATGCCACACAGGCTGCGCCCGCGACCGACAGTCTGAATTGGTCATCCAGTACCGAACCGAACGGCGCTTCCGCCGTCACCGCCAGGCAGTCGATCCTGCCGTTCTGGGACGCCTGGATCGGCGCCGACATGACGGTGGTGCGCCAGCCAGCCACGATGTCGGATTTTCTGGCGAAGAAGGCCGCTAATGGCGGAACCGTGCCGCAATCCTCCGGCAACGTCTGGGCTGTTGCGACCGCGCCCGGCGCAGGCATCATCTGGGACAAAGCGGTGTTGGAGGCGCGCGTCGATCCGGGCGCGGAGAGCAGCAAGATCGGCACCTCGCTCACCGGGTCGGTGCCGCTGCCCAACGTACACTCGCTGGCCTTGCAGATCGACTGCAACGTGCTTCAGCAGGGGAAGGTGTCGCGCTTCGGCATCGGCGGACAGGTAAGCAATTACGAGACCCATCAGTCGGCGAAAGTCACAATCGAAAAGATCGGCACTAGCTTTGTCGTCGGCCAGATCATGTCGACCACTGACGATAAATGGCTGCGCACCTTTGGCGCAGAGCAGAAGCTTTTCGAGGGCGTCACCATCGCGAGCTCAATCGGAGAAACCGCGCAAGGCACGACCAGCATGAGCTTGACCGCAGGATTCAAGACGAGCTGGTAAGGTGTCGACGAGTTTTTGGAGTGGCGACCTTTCCGAGGTCAGCGTGACGCCTTCATGTTCATCGATGAGCGCTTTTCGCTCAAGCGCGTAAAGTCAGAGTCCATACGTCGGACGCTCTATTTGTGCGCGACCGACAACAGCACGGGCACACTGGCGAATTCAATAATCATGGCTCTACATAGCTGCAGTGTTTGAAGTAGCCTCTGAGCCTGGTCAGCATTTCGGCAGCCGTTAAAAGGGTTGCCCCGCTATTGTCCACGCAGTCAATTGTGCATGGCCACTCTTTCAGCCGCCAGACCGACAGGTAGGCGACTGTTCTCGGCCACGAGTCACGCTATGCTCGTGCACTGTTCCGATGGCGAGCGCAGCCCTTAGCTGGCGGCGTGCCAACTTATATCCTTCTGGCTCGGATCGGCTAGTCGAAAGGCGCTGGCGTAGACGTGCGCACTTCGTTGAATGCAGCTTGATCTGTAGCTTTGAGATGCCAAAAAGAACTGTCTGTGTTTGTCATGGCATCTCAATTCACGGATGACACATCCGCTGGAGATAGCGATGAAACGGCCAACGATCGCCGACTTGGCGCAGGCAGCCGGCGTGAGTATGTCGACGGTAAACCGGCTCCTGCATGGTGGTGCCACGGTGCGCTCCGAAACCGTGGAGCACGTCGTGGAAACAGCGGAAAGAATCGGCTTTTACGGATTGGGCACGCTGCGCGAGCGCAGGAAGCCGCACCGGAATCTTGGATTTCTGATGCAGCGGTCGCATCGGCCGCTTTATCAGCTGTGGGCCGCACAAATCGTCGCTGCCGCAGCCCGGCGCACCGATACTGTTATCAAGGCGAATGTGCTCTTCGAGGACGACCTGGCCCCGGAAGCCGTCGCCACCAACCTCTTGAGCCTTGGGAAGGATAGCGACGCCGTCGCCGTCATCACCGCCGACCATCCACTGGTCAGTCAGGTGATCGACGAATTGCGGGCCACACGGGTTCCGGTCGTGGCCTATATCACCGACCTCTCCGCCGCGAGGCGTGGAGGCTTTGTGGGAACTGACAACTGGAAGGGCGGTCGAACGGCGGCCTGGTTCATCAGGCAGACGGTCCGCGAGCGAGGCAAGGTATTTCCCTTGATCGGCAGCCACCGCTATCAGTGCCAGAATATTTCAGACGCGAGTTTTCGCTCCTACATGCGCGAGCATGCCCCGGACTTCGACGTCAGCGACACATTGCTGGTTCATGAAGACCCCGGGAAGGCCCATGAAGTCATCCAAAAGTTGATCGATGAAAATCCGGACCTCATGGGCATCTTCGTCAATGATGGCGCCACTTCCGGTGTCTTAGGTGCGATGCGCGAGCTGTCTCCCGAACGACAGCGGAAAATCCGGATCGTCTGCCGCGACCTAGGACCTGAGACGCGCAAGGGCCTGAGCGAAGGACTGATTACCGCGTCCATATGCCATCCCTTCGACAAGATGCCGCAGGAGCTGATCGATGTGATGCTGCGCTTGGTCGAATGTCCAGACACGCCGTCAATCGAGCAACGACTCGTTCCGTTCGAGATCCTTACGCCGGAAAGCATATGGACATAATGAAGTAGGTATTGCCCGATTGCTGCTGAGGAAATCCATGAGCGGAGGCGAACAAGGGAAATCGCGATAGATTGCGCGCAAGTCCTCAACATCCGAATGATTGATACGAGCGGCACACTCTTGTGTGAAGGGCTCGCGCTGTGGTTGGTCGCCTGGTGAAACAGCAACGCCGCCCGCTTGAAATGATGGCAGGCGGCGTTACTCAGGACTCGGGAGGGTGGTGCAAAAGCCCGATAAACAATGGGTCTGCACGTCCTGTGCCAAAATTGATGTCTCGGGCTGTGATACGGCGCAAGGGTTTGGATAAGGAAGCTGCACGTGGCCAAGCTTCATCTGACTTTACCAATCACTCTGTCCCCGGACGGAGACGATGATCATACGAAAGGTTTCGCGCGCGTGTGTTCTGGGTGCCAGATGCGGGAGTCGATGAGACACAGCTGCGGCTGCGCGGTTCTTCATCCCTTCCTTCCGATCGGTCGCTGAAAAAAGAGTGGGGCGGCCCCGACGTCTTTGGATCGGGGGATGCGCCGAGTCCGCCCCAGCATCACCTGGGAGGTGGTGATGCGGCGTTGAAGGTAGCAAACAACCCGACGCTGCAGCACCTGCAGCTATCTCATGCCAGGACGGCCCCGATGAGGCTTGAACCGCACGCGGCGTGAAGTTGTAGCTTATGAGCTTTTATGTGTCTGTCTGATTTTATCTGGCTGTCTCAGGAGAAATGAAAGCCGCGCAAGATGACGACAACAAGAAACGAGTAGACAGGGTCGACATAGCGATGGTGATCGCCGGGATCGAACATTAGTCAGCTATTTCACGATCGATCCTGCCCCGTCACACACGCGTTCAACCTCGACCTGCCGTGGTCTGTGCAAAGTCGATAGTGCATCCGGCTCTATTCTCGATAGGATCCGGTTGCCAGCTCGCAATCCTTGTTCTGAGTCTGGCAAAGTGTGAGATCCAAAACACCAGGTGATTGTCCTCGCGAGTTCATGCGAAGCGCAATCACGCGCTCAATGCTCGTAAGGCGCGATGGCACGGCCCTTGCTGTTTCTCGCGATAGGCCAATAGGGGCCGATTTGAAGGAGCTGAACATGAGCAGCACGACAGGATCTTGGGCTTACGGAGAGAAAGTGCCGATGCCGAGCCAAGAACAGATCACGTCAAAAGAAGGTCGTGGCTCTTGACCAGCGGTGGTTTTGGGACCCTGCCGCCGGATGCGAAAGTTGCAGCTGGAGCGACCAGGGTGTGCGAAGAAATCGGGCGCAGCACTGCGGCTTAAGCAGGGCCGCAACTGCAGTACCGCTGACCTCGCCTTGCCCCTTGACGGCAAGGCGAGGAAGCGCCTGCGCGTCGCATCTCGAGAGACTTGGCAACCGTATGCGGTTGCTCATTCGTCACGTAGGAACGGATTGCCTCATCGGCGAGATAAACAATCCTCAGCGGAGCGCGGTGATGGTTTGTGCATACTCATTGCACCGCAATTGAAGATACTGCGATTTCGGTGGAGGTCCGGTGGGATTTGAGAGCGCGCACCATGGATCCTTGTTTCGTGAAGCCCTTTGGTCGGTCCGCCGCGCGCTCAACACTTTTGCCGATCTCGCTCATCATGAATGGCTGCGTGACGGATGATCATCGCAGAATATGGCGGATCAACAACGCCGTTGATTTCAAGATGAACTGGAACCAGTGACGAGTGGTGGACAGCGGCTGAGGCGTCATCCGCTTGGACCGTCCGATCCCTCCAGAGCAATCTTTACGCATTTGATCAAGGCTTGCGTGACAAGCGGTTTGGCAAGAAACCCGATCGCGCCGGCCTTGATCGCGTGGGCGCGCACTGCATCGTCCGGAAAGGCCGTGATCAAGATGAAAGGCATGTGATGGCCCAGGCCGCGCATGTGCCTGAGCAGATCTAGTCCGCTCATCGCCGGCATCTGGATGTCCGATATCACGCAGGACGCCTCGTGCAGTTCCGCCGATTGGAGGAATTCAAGGGCGGAGGCAAAGGTTTGAACGATATATCCGCACGATGTCAGAAGGTTGGTCGTTGCGGCGCGAACGGAAGGATCATCGTCGATGACCGAAATGACAGGTGGCGTTGACAAGATGACTGCTCTTGATCGGGGACTGCTTGCCGCGGCTGCGGCCGACGGTGGAAAGTGGGGGCGCGGCACAGGATTGAAAAGCATACTTAGGTTTGTAAGTCTCCCCTCGGACGAGAGATTCCAAGCGCTTCACTCATTTTTATCAGGTCGGCCAGCGATTTGGCCCGCATTTTGCGCATGACCTGCCCGCGATAGATCTTGACCGTAATTTCCGCGAGGCCAAGCTCGCCCGCCACTTGCTTGTTCAACAGGCCAGATGTGACCAGGGGCAGAATGTCGCGCTCGCGTGGCGTTAGACTTTCGAAGCGGGATCGCAGGTCGGAAACTATTTTCCCGAGGTCGCGCCGCTTGCGATCTCGTTCGATGGCGGCTTGGACAGCGTCGAGCAAGTCCTGCTCGCGTACGGGCTTGGTCAGGAAGTCGACCGCACCGCTCTTCATAGCCTGGACGGTCATGGGGATATCGCCGTGACCTGTGATAAAGATGATGGGAGTGTGGATGTTAGCCTTGGTGAGATCGGACTGGAGCTCGAGGCCGCTTGATCCCGGCAGACGGATGTCGAGCACGAGGCAACTCGGCAGCTCTGGCGGGTCGGCCTGCAAAATTTCGGCTGCAGAGCCGAAAGCCTCGACCCGGAGGCCCACCGATTCGAACAGATTTGTGAGAGCCTCGCGCATCGAAGCGTCGTCGTCGACGACGAGGACGACGGCGTCATCAGGACTTGTGCGCGACCGCATCTCTTGCGAGAGATCGCTCATGATACATCCTCTGGCTGTAAGCGCGGGACGATCCTAGATGTCACGCCGTATCTCCGGTCAGAAATCGAAAGAAAGCGCCTTGATGCGGCCACAACCTGTCTGTGCGGCGAATTCGCCAATTTCGTAGGCAGTCAGGCCTGACCGCAAAACTTCCCATTTTTCGATTATATGGACGATTCGTTTGCGGCAAAAGGACGATGCAGGCCTCCGACTGGGCTCCTGTTGTTGGCGGTCGAAAGGTCTTGCTGCTCTGGCGGAAGCGGCACGAGGGGGCGGTCTACTTACGGTTTGGAGGGCGCGAATTCCGCGGGGCCCCGACCGGTACTCTGAAGCCCGCGGAAATTCCCCGCCGCATCATGCTTGTTGCCATATGGCGGTGGTCGGCGCTGGCGAGGACCGCCCGACTCAGGTTAAGCAGCCGTTATCGATCGGTCCAACGCGCTGAAGGAATGAAATGGTCGCTGCCGCTCCAAGACTTCCCGCCTTCGGTTTTGCTCTCGAAGTGGATGGTCGACTGAAAGCTGAATTTGCGACCAAAGACGGGGCCTGGGCCGGAGCGAAGGAGCTAAAACAGCGCTTTCCCAGGCTTGAGATCAGAATTTATGACGCTCAGACAAAGTCCAGAGAGGAAGTCTAGCTTTCGGCGCCTGACTTTCCCGTTTTCGGTTGTTGCTGCGCGTGCGGCTGGCCGCACCGGGCCTCATATAAACCGAGCCGCGTCGCGTCTCGGTAGGGCCATCCGGCTTCGATCCCGCGCGCCCAAGCGATCAAGGTTGTGCCCTCGCCGAAGGCACTCGGGTCCCGGGGCCCCGGCGGGTCCCGCGCCGGCGTATGTAGGGCGCGCCTGCCGGTACCTTTTTAATCGATTTTGAGGACTGTCGTCGATCCTTGCGTCCCACCAACGGGCGACGCCGTGCTGCGTGCCTGCGGCTGCCTCCCTTGTGAGTTGCCGCGCCTAGCGTCTCTTCTTGCACCACACGATACATTCTCCCGGCTGCTGCAGCTCCATGTATCAAGGAAGACCAGCGAGGCGGCAAATTGGATTCCTCGCTTTTTGTCGGATGCCTGCCGACAGAGCTGAAGAGAAGAAGGTTGCGGACCCGCGATCTTGCACGAACTCATTCTTTTTTGTTCGAGAGCAGAGTGGGACGGATGATGGGGTTTCCGCGACTGTTTGAGGGCGGGCCGAAAGCGAGGCTCCTCGCCGACCGCCGCGGAGTATCGAATGATCAAAGCTATCGCTCTCTTATTCTTTCTCAGGCGACATGGTCTTCACCACAGCGGGGGCTGAGCTAGTACCCGGAATCAGAGCTGAGTGATACGGCGGCCTTTGAAACGGCGTTGACGGACCTTTTTCTTGGTCCAGACGAAGGGCTCGGCTCTGTCGTTGTATGCGTTGACGTAGGCATCGATGTGATCCTGAAGCTGCTTGAGGCTTGTGAAGGAGGTGCCGCTGAGCGACTGCCCCTGCAAGATCGAAAACCATACCTCGACCTGATTGAGCCAGGACGCACTTGTCGGCGTGAAATGAAATTGCACGTTGGGGTGGGCCTTGAGCCAGGGCTCGTTCTTCTTGTGGGTGTTGAGGTTGTCGAGGATGACGTGAAGCTTCCGGTTCGGAAAAGCCGCGGTGACGCTGTTCATGAAGTCGAGAAACTCGACGCGGCGTCGGCGTTTTGAATGCGTCGCGATGATCTTTCCGGTGGCGACTTCGAGCGCCGCAAACAATGTTGTCGTGCCATGCCGCTTGTAATCGTGGCTCTGGCCGGTCAAGGCGCGGCCATTGGGCAACTTCAGATAACCCTGCGCTCGCTCCAAGGCCTGGATCGAAGGCTTCTCGTCCACGCATAGCACAATGGCCTTCGCGGGCGGGGCGACGTAGAGGCCAACAACATCGGCGGCTTTGGCCGTAAAGTTCGGGTCGTTGCTCTCGCACCAGGACTTGCGAGCCACGAGGTCAATCTTGTGGATGCGCAGGAACCGCCAGACATATTGGACGTCAACATCGCCCAGTGCCTCGGCCAGCAGAGGGCCGGTCCAGCGTGCGAACCCTTGCGGGGCCGGCTTATCCAACAGCTTCAGAATCCGCTTGTCGGTAGCCTTCGTATAGATCGGCTGCTTGCCAGGCCGCGGCTTGTCTTGCAGACCTTCCAGGCCATGATCGGCATAGCGGCGCCGCCAAAGGCTGACAATCCGCGGCTGGACCCCGACTTCTTTGGCGATCGAGCGGGTGCTGCGCCCGTCCGCTGCCAACAGAACTATCCGCGCCCGCTTCAAATCGCGCTGCAACGTCACCGGCGAGCGACAACACGCCTCAAGCACCTTGCGATCTTTCCGCGAAAGGTGGACTTCTCTTGCTTCGGGGATCATCCCGACCTTGAATCATGACTCACGATCCAAGAAAAGTGGGTACTAGCCCAATATCCGACCCATGCAGGCTGACGCTTCAAGCCATTGGCGAAAGAGCATCGTGCCGCGCCCTTTGCAGGGTCAAAAGATCCGAGCGGTCGATGCTGAAGAGAGGATAGCGCTGGGCCACGCCTGAGCGGTTTGCCCCAAGCCACCGCAAGGTCGAGATCAAGTCTCCCTGATGGCGGCTGTCGGATCTCTGACGTGCTGTCAGAGCCGCGACACATCCGCTTCAGCGGATCGCCTTCTAGTTCAAGGTTTTCGCGTTGGCACGAGCTTTGAAGAGAGAAACTCGTTCAGGACGGAAGTTCAAGGATTCTCAGGTGACCGACGATCTCAATCACCCGCATACGAGGAACGTGACTTCGGGACATTTAACGCCAGTCCCCTTTTGGCTACGCGCTCTTGCGAGATTTTCCGGCTAGATCGAGCATGCCAGGATCCAGTTCGCGCCGGATACCCGTGCGATGTTGGAGATCGACCATTTCGGTGTGTCGGCCAGCAGCCGCATCTCTTTCACACGAAGGCGGTGCCGCTGACGGACGTGACGGTGCGCTCTCATCAGTCGGCGAGCAACGGGCGGGCCTCGAACTCAATGCGGATCAATCGCGCGCAATCGCTGATGTGAGCTCGCCTCAGTCGTCATCGCGAGTTTTAGGGCAGGGAAGCGAATCCTCTTCTCTCTGAAGCAGAAATTGTGGGGCCGGCAAAAAGAATCGGACAGCGTTATTTCTATGGACAAACTCGTCGAAAAGCCCCAGCTCGCCTTCCAGCACAAACGGACGATATGGGGGAAATACCATCACTTCGCTGTCGAGCTTGCCGAAGTTGCGAAGCTCGCATGGCCGATGGTGTTGACGCAGCTCGGGCAGGTCGCGATGATGACGACCGACCTTGCCTTGATCGGGCGCATCGGTCCTGAGGCGCTTGCCGCGGCAGCGTTGGGGGCCACGATCTTCCTCATTGGCTTCACTCTTGGCGTAGGTTTGCTGGCGCCGATCGCGCCCCTGGCAGCCCAGGCGTTCGGGGTGGAGGATCTTGCCGCGGTAAGATGCACGCTGCGCATGGGACTCTGGGCGGCGCTGCTGCTATCGCTCCCGATCATGGCATTCGCGCTACACGGTGAGCAAATACTGCTCGCTTGCGGCGAGGCGCCCGACGTGGCGCAGCTCGCACAGCAATACCTGTTCGGACTAGCCTTTGGCCTGGTGCCGGCACTGTGGTTTCAGGGGTTCCGCAACTTCATGGCCGCGGTCCACCGGCCGCAGCCGGTGTTGTGGATTACGCTTGGGGCCATCCCCTTCAACGCCTCCATGGCTTATCTCTTGATCTATGGGCGGCTGGGCCTGCCGCCGCTTGGCCTGTTCGGGGCCGGTCTTGCAAGCACCTTCGTGAACTTTGCAATGTTCCTGGCGGTTCTGTGGTTTACCACAATGCGCCGCCCTTTCCGAGATTATCACGTCCTCGCGCGTTTCTGGCATTTCGATTGGCCCTTCATGCAGCGGTTGATCGTGATCGGGATTCCGATCTCACTGATTGTTTTGCTGGAATACGGATCGTTTTCCGCCGCGGCGCTGCTTGCCGGACTGGTCAGCGTCAGCGCACTTACTGCCCATCAGATCGCAGTCCAGGTCGACTTGATGTTGTTCGTGGTTCCGCTAGGCATCAGCACGGCGGCGGCCGTGCGCGTTGGCCATGCAGTTGGCCGCGGTGACGGTCCCGGTGTCAAAAGGTCAGGGCTGATCGCTATACTGCTCGGCATTCTGGCTGCTACACTGCTGACGACCGCGGTCGTCGCGATGCGTTTTCAGATTACCGGTCTTTTTCTGGACCAGACGGCTGACGGCACCGGAGCGACGACAGAACTGGCGGCAAATCTCCTTTTGATTGGCGCGAGCTTCTTTATTAGTGATGCCGCACAGCACATTGCGGCGGGCGGTTTGCGCGGACTGAAGGACACCCGCCTCCCGCTACTGTTCGCCTGCATAGCCAATTGGGCGATCGGCTTCACCCTTAGCTACGTGCTTGGTTTGAAGATCGGGCTTGGCGCCATTGGTATCTGGATCGGATTGTCAATTGGGACGACCGTCTACGCGGGCTTTCTCGTTTTCCGTTTCCTGCTGCTCGCGAGCAGGTTTGCCTTTCAGAGGCGTCCGTCAATCTCGTAAGCCAGGTTATTACCAGCCAGAATGGTTGGACCATCAACAGGGGTGGCTCATCCGCTTGACCAATCAAACCCTTTGCTTCGAAAGATGATGCTGCTGTCGTGCAACCTCATCCGCTTGGGAAGCCGAGTGCCGCCGGTATTGTGTTGCGCGGAGTGGCAATCTCAGCTTCTCGATGACGCAAGCGGCTTTTTAGGTGCTCTTAGCTCTCGCGCAATTCTCCTCGCAAGTGTTCAATCTTGCGATGTGCTGAACGCCTTTGTTCCGATAATGCGGCTACATATAAGTATACGAAGATCGCGGCCAAGGGCCTTTCCAGCTACCTTAGCGCCAACGGACCAGCGGCCGGGACAGGACTGGCTGTCAAGCCCATGCCGCCGACAATGATCAATGCCGATCGTCATCGCGCTGATGATGATGGCGATCCTGATCGTGCCGAGGATTCATGATCCACGGCGAGCCTCGCGCTTTATGGATCATCCCTCGTCTGGCCTGTAACCCCCGGGGCGGGTTTGTTTAGGGGCAGCGCTCGCCAATCTGGCGGGCAAGGCTGTGCACTTTGCCGAGGTCGATGGCCGCGTAACATCCGACGTATGAAGTGGGCGGGATGTAGCAAACACCTCGAACGGATCCTTGTGTTTTGGCTTCGGATAGGTTTTAAGCCCGTCACTTCATGACCTTGGTGTGAACGAGAAGCGATTCATGCGGCTTTGCCATGCGCGAACAAAAGTGACGATGCCGACATAGCTCACACATTCGGACCGAATTGCGGCTCTCAAAGGAATCCCCCATGCCCAAAATGACCAAGAACCAGCTAATTGAGGCGATTGCTGAAGGAACGGAGATTTCCAAGGCTAACGTAAAGGCCGTCATCGAGCAGATGGCGAGTGTAGGCTACAGGGAGTTGAACCAGTCCGGAGAGTTCATCATTCCGGGCTTCGTAAAGATGTCGGTGGTGAACAAGCCCGCTACTGAAGCCCGTAGCGGAGTGAATCCCTTCACGAAGCAGCCGATGGAATTCGCGGCCAAGCCAGCCAGCAAATCGGTCAAAGCGTCACCGCTCAAGGTTGCTAAAGACGCGCTGCGGTATGAAGAAGTCCCCGCTCTCAGTGGCTAAAATGCGGCTGGAGTACCGAGGCGTGCGTCGGCGCTAGAGGCAATTAACGGAGTTCACGTTGGACAGCCTCGCAAAGCGAGGCTTGGCCCCCAAACAAAGGGCTACGAAATGCAGCTACTCGGCCCGCGCCCGGCTCGCCTCAGAGGTCGGGATACGCTCGCGACGCAGGTCGGGGAATGGGTGCAGCGATGGATTGCAGTTGGCGTGATGCCAATACCCGAAGCGGAAACGCGCTGGCCGCCAGCCGGCCGAAATCGACGTGGCGGTCGGCCATGTTCTTTCTGAGCAATTGCCGGATCGGTTTCCCATGACAGTCGCGGCTAAAAAAAACAACCCATAGCGATTGCGTCGTTCCCCTGACAGATGTGTCCATCGTCATCCACAGAGTCGACCCGGAGGAATTGAGGCTTCTTGTGAACTGCCCGAAGCAAAACGGCGAAGATGCGCGAAAGGCTTTGCATATTTCGCCGCGATCTGATCGAGGATGATTCCGATTCCGCCTCCATTCGTCCAGCAATAGGTAAGCCCTTTCGCCAATATCGACTGGGCCGAGAAGGTGGTGCTAGAATCGATCTCCGGATCGATCAGAACTTCGGACGGACCCGAATCGCCGCTGAAGGGGGAGCTGTGGCCAAGAAGCAAGCATTCCGAGGCGGCTGTTCGAATACCGCCCGTTCGGCAATCGCACATTGGATGTGATCAATCTCTTTTGTGCCGATCCGCGCACGCTCAATGATCCGCTCGACCCGCGGCCATCGCTTTGCTGATTCCGCATGCGGACCTTCGTCGGCGCGCAGCATCATATCGCTTCAAAAACGCGCGATGTATTCATCGACAGATTTTGCTGATCAGCACCCCAATGGCTCGTCGTTTCCCTGCGGGACCAGGGTTGTCGGCTGGCGCGGAAAACTCACCTTGAGCCGGGTTTTCACCCTTCAAGCTTCCTTCCCTGACCCAAGCTGCGGCGGGAGCGGAATTTCGTAGGCTTCGGCGACAGACGATGCAGGAGAGGAAGAGTGGAGCGGTGTTGGCCGTGACGGGTTGAGGGCCGGAGGAGAGTCTTCCGGCGCCCGTCATGGAGATTGCCCCCATGAATACGCAGGTTCTTGATGCCCACCGCGATACAAGCGGCGGTTACAGAGTGGATGCAAGTCGCGGCGAGCGCGTCGGTCGGGTGTCCTCGGAGTGGTTTTCCCGTCCCGCAGATGAGCGTTATCTCTCGCTCAACGCACTGGCCCGCACGGTGCGCGAGCGCACGGACCGCAGCAGGACGCGCGTGGTCGAAAGCGCGCTCATCCATGTGGAAGCAAGCCGTACCGACCCCGAGCGCTTGGTCCTGATGCTGCCTGGGTCGGACGAGCCAGTCGCGCCGACCCACTGGAGCTTCGGCCAGCTTGCAAGCCGGGTTGGCGCTCCAGCCGCTTACCTACGACAGCTCCCCGCGGCACTCGCTGGCATCAACCTGCAATATGGTCTGACCGCTAATCGCGTCGAACAGATCGAGACGCTCGAGACCGAGGATAGCCGCGTTGAGCTGCGCGCCGTCACCGGCCCCGACTACGGGCGGATCTATGATCACGAGTTGGTCGAGGCCGTGCAGCGCATCGCCGGCAATGGCACGGGCGACACGCGGTGGAAGGTGCCGGGTGTGCTCGACTGGTCGACCGGGAGTACAATCCCCAGATCGACATTTCCAAGGACACGACCATCCTCTATGCATCGGACAGGGACGTCTTCCTTTTCCTCGTCGATGATCTCAACCCGATCGAAGCTGGTCGTCTCCGGGACGGCTCGCCCGATCTCTATTTCCGGGGCTTCTATTGCTGGAACTCGGAAGTCGGGGCGAAAACGCTCGGCATGGCGAGCTTCTATCTCCGCGCAGTTTGCCAAAATCGCAATTTGTGGGGCGTGGAGGATTTCGAGGAAATAACCATCCGCCATTCTAAATACGCAGCCTCCCGTTTTGCTCACGAGGCAGCTCCGGCGCTGCTGAACTTCGCCAACTCCTCACCCATGCCATTCGTCAATGGTATTAAGACCGCCCGCGAGCGAATCGTGGCGCGCAGCGACGAGGATCGCACCGAGTTTCTGCGCCGCCGCGGCTCCTCCAAGGCCGGGACATGCCAGGTGATCGACGCGGTGCTGGCGGAGGAAGGCCGTCCGCCTGAAAGCATCTTCGATTTTGTGCAGGGCATCACTGCAGTCGCGCGCGACAAGCCGCATCAGGATGGCCGTCTGGACATGGAGGCCAAAGCCAAGAAGTTGCTCGGCCGGGTGGCGTGATTTTCCGCGACGCCGGGGATTTTCGGACTTAAAGCTCGGTGCGTCTGCGCTTTCCGATGCGCGGATTCAGTTGTTCTTTCTTTCGAAAAGACCGGAATGCGACGCCGTCGCGGGCCCACAATCCCGCGGCGGCTTTCGGTGGGACTCGCCGACAAACTCGCAGTTGCGTGCAGCACAGAAAGTGCACCGCAAGATGCTACCGCAGAGTGTCGGGCGCCGCCGTTATCGCGCGTTTGGACTCCTGGTGAAGCAGGAGCGCCTACTGAAGACCGCGTTGGTCCCCTGCATCGTCGGTGATGCGATCACCGAGATCAGCACGGAAGAGGACTCAACTCGCCGATATCGTTCATCGCGTCGCGCATCATCCCCTTCGGCCAGTTTCGTGCATCCCAGACGTTGCGCGAACAAGGCTGTTCCGAGCAAGACATCGCGCCTACCCTCTCCGTTTCCGTCGACATGATCAAATAGCAGCTCCGGCTCACGGCAGTCTGTCCGGCAGCGCGCTTCGCCGTGTTCGCGCGCGAGCGCGGCGCTTCCAGTACTCGATGAACTGAAGGGGCACGATCTCGTGTGCTTCCCCGCGCCGCGGCCCTGCCAGGGCGATCCGTTGTTGCAGCTTGCGCACTCGATGCGCGCCCGACGTGAGGGCGGCCGTGTGATAAGAGCTGAGAGGGCCGCGGTGACGGGTTTGAGCCGGCCTGGTCCAGAGAGAGCACCAGCCAGCTCGACCCGCTCCTGCTCTCCGAAAGAAATCTTGCCATGACCGAATCTCTCGCCGGCGGCGCTGTCGCCGCGCCGCTATCGATGCGTGCCGCCGCAAATATCATTTCCGCCGTCGCCAGGGCAGCGCGGCAGCTCTTGACGGACCTTGAACGCAACCGTCGTATCGATGGTGGTGTCCTGCGCAGCGCTATGAAGGCTGTCTTTGGCGCCTCGGACGCGGACGGCGCCTGGGACTGGAAGACCGCCTGCGACACCTACGAAGCGGCGACCGTCCTATTTGTTCGCAGGTTTGGTCCGGTCAGGCGGTCCAAGCCTGGTTCGACGGTCGTGATGCTGCCCCTGCTTGCGAGAATCGCAAATTGTCTGCAGACCCATACGCTCCGTTCCGAGGACTGTCAGGCGCTTCAGCAATTCTCGACTCCGATCCCGCTCGGGCTTGCGGCATGCACCGCAGGCGGCATTGCGCCGGCCGACCGCGTTTTGAAGCCCGTCGCGCGGACCGGTTTGCTCGCGACCTTTGCCGGGGATCAAAAGATTTTTCTCGCCTGGTCAGGCATGGCAGGCGATGTCGGCACCTTGTTGGTGACCCAGCATGTTCTTCCGAAGCTGCCCGTTGCGACTCCCCTCGTGGTTGACGCAATCGGGCGTCCTGCGATGTCGCGATCGGTCGGTGCCTTTGCACCACGCCCGTCGTCCACTTCGGGAGGCGGCACGCCAGAAGGTGTAGAACCTTCATACGAGACGACCGAATTGCCGCCGGAAAGCGCCAGACCCTCCGAGGCCTTCTACGAAGAATATGAATTGCAGCCGATCCGTATTCCCGGATCGTGCGCACATCCGATCAAGCTCCTGCAATCCGCGGCGGTGGCGTCCGTTGCGTTACCGAAGCCGAACGACCGTTCGCACCTGCCGTCAAGTCTTATGGCTGATGGCATTCTGTTGGACGTCCGGCTCGGCGCAGGCAAGGGCCAGGTCGCCGGTATCTTGCTCGACAATTGGCTCAAGGGCCGCCGCCGGGCGGTCTGGAGCAGCAAGTCTGACGAACTGATCGAAGATGCGCAGCGCGACTGGTCCGCGCTCGGCATGGCGCGGCTGCTTGTGAGACCGCTGTCGCGTTTCCATCAGGACACCCCGATCCGGCTTTCGGAAGGCGTCCGATTTACCACCTACGCTACGCTGCCCAGCAACGAACGCGATGAAATGCTTTCGCGTGTAACGCAGATCGTTGAATGGTTGGGCTCTGACTTCGACCGAATGATCGTCTTCGAGGAGAGCCACGCCAAGACCGTTTTCGAGCTCGCCGAAGATCTTCAGTTCCGCCGCGTACGAGTGATGGGTGTAAACCGCACTGAAGTCTCCGGGTTCAAGGGCACGATGGGGGACCGTCCCAAGTCTTACGGCCTTTTCCGCGAGATCATCTCCTGGAAGCTGCGCAGGTTCGCCCTGGCAGATGCGACCCGACCTGGGATCCGCGCCCAGATGCTGGAGCGCTATCCGCTTGGGCTAGTCGCCGAACGCGAGGCCGCGTGATGGGACGCCAGCTTTCCGAACTGGCACATCGTCTCGCGCGTGAGGCCGAGGCGGTGTGTCGCCATTATCTCTCCAACGGCCGGCGCCAAGGCCGCTACTGGACGGTTGGTGATGCCCGCAACACGCCGGGACGCTCGATGTTCGTGCGATTGATAGCCTCCCCCAAGGGGCCAGCCGGCAAATGGACCGACGCTGCAACGGGTGAGCATGGCGACCTGCTCGATATCATCCGCGAAAGCTGCGGGCTTGTCGATTTCCGTGACGTTGCCGGGGAGGCGCGGCGTTTTCTCAACTTGCCTCGATCGGCCTCCGCGCTGTCCTCGAAAGTTGTTGGCGGGTTCGCCCGAGGCGGCCGCGCGCCTCTTCGCCATGTCGCAGTTGGTCGCCGGAACTCTCGCGGAGGCCTATTTGCGTGGCCGGGACATTGCACCTTTCTGCACCGACGGTGAGCTGCGCTTCCACCCGCACTGTTACTACCGATCCGATGAGGACACCGAAACAGAGATCTGGCCGGCATTGATCGCTCGCGTTACGGATTTAAATGGCCGTATTACTGGCGTGCATCGCACCTGGCTCGATCCTCACGGCTTCGATCGCGTGCGCCTCGGAAAAGCGCCAGTCGACACGCCGCGACGTGCCATGGGCGATCTGCTCGGTAACGCCGTCCGGTTCGGTACCGCCGATGAGGTGCTTACGGCGGGAGAGGGGATCGAGACGATGCTCTCGCTCCGCTGCGCGGCTCCGACGATGCCAATGGCTGCTGCGCTTTCCGCAAACCATCTTGCCGCCCTGCAGCTTCCGCTGACGCTACGTCGACTCTACATTGCACGCGACCTCGATGCGGCTGGCGATCTCGCGGTAGCGGCCCTGACTGAGCGCGCCATGCAGGCTGGTGTTGAGACGATTGCCTTATCGCCTCAACTTTCAGACTTCAACGAGGACCTTCGAGCGTTTGGTCTCGCCGCGCTGCGAGCGGCACTGCGCATCCAACTCGCGCCGCAGGATGTCGTTCGCTTCATACACCGGGGGACGGCTAGGTGACAGATGTTTGTTCTGACGTCCTGACCGATCTGGTGAGGCCCATGCCCGACAGAGCCGCGTTGGCTTCAAAAGGTGATCGCTGCGCCGCAGCCCAAAGCCCCTTCGCATCGTGGAGTAGTCCAAAGCTAATAAAGCGGCCCGCGCGGGAGTAAGTCGGTTCTGTCACACAACTAAGATCCAACACTCGTTCTTGAAGTCAGCTTGGCTTAACTGCCGCGAAGACTCTCAGACTTGGCGATGCGTACATCGGAACGGGTAGCGAATAGCAGAACTCGCGTCGTTGTTCCGGAATGGGAAGCTCTATTCTCGCCAAGATCGGAGAGAGATCCGCCCATTGTCGGAAATCACTTGAACCGCACCTTGCGTCAGGTTGTAGGCACGCTTGGGGACTTGCTCATGACCAACGACGCGTAGAGTTGAAATGCTTGATTTGTGCACAGGAAGAGTCGTGTTCCGTCAGTCCTCAATGAACCCGGAGGAGTATTCGAGCATCATCAGCCTGCTCGACGTGATCAACTGTCCGGCCATTTGGATGGATCGAAACGGCTCGGTGCTGGCTGTGAGCGCCAAGGCTTCAAAGCTGTTTGACGGCGAGCTCTGCGTGCGTGGGCGGCGTCTTTACGTCACCGATTACCAATCGCGCATGAAATTGGAGGAGTTGCTGAATCGGGTCCGGTTGGCGTCCTGCTCGCAAGAGAGTTTAGCTTCGCAAGTCGTAATCCATCTTTCGGATCGTCGACCGATCATTATCGAAGCCGTCTTGCAAGCGTGGACTTGCAAAAGCCCGACTTGTGACAGCGGCGCTCTTCTTCTTCTGACGGATCTGAATGAGATCCCTGCCATTTCTCAAATTTCACTTATGGAGATATTCGGCTTGACTCGCGTTCAAGCGCATCTTGCACGACTCCTCGTCATGGGAAAATCGCTAAAGGAAATCGCCCGCGAAATGAACATTTCGGCGGGAACAGCTCGCAATCACCTCAAAGCCGTTTTTGTGCGGACAGCGACCAAGCGACAGGGCGAGTTGGTCTCGCTGTTGTCTCGTCTTCGTTAGTGCCGCGAATATTGGATGTAAGCAGCTTGCACCTTGGCGCCTTGATGCGAAATAGCCGACCGGCTTTCGTTGTTGCAGGCGATCGCAACACGAGCAGCCCACACGTAGCTATCTTGCTTGCTGTTAGGAATGGCGCGCGTTTCCTGTCCGAACAACTCCTATCATATGCAGAGCAGACCCACCCCAACTGGTCCGTCCATGTCTCGGATGACGGATCCAGCGACAGAACCCGCGATATAATTCAGGACTTCGCGGGCGGCGTGCCGCAGGAAGTGACCCTGCGCTGTGGCCCCCGCTCCGGAGCTGCGGCAAACTTCTTAAGTTTGTTGTCCGATGACAGAATCGAAGCGGATTATTTCGCCTTCAGTGATCAGGATGACATTTGGTATGCCGAAAAGCTAAGCAGGGCGATCAACATGCTGCGCACTGTGCCGTGCGAGAAGCCTGCTCTCTACTGTTCGCGAACTGAGCTGATTGATGAGGCAGGGCGCCATCTTGGATACTCGACCGCATTCAAACGTCCTCCGAGCTTTCGAAACGCGCTTGTCCAAAATGTCGGCGGGGGAAATACTATGGTGTTCAATTGTCTAGCCGGCGATCTGCTCCGGCATGTGCCCAATGAGATCGTTGTCGCCCATGACTGGATGACCTATCTTACGGTCTCCGCAGCAGGCGGGATGATCTTCTATGATCAGACCCCTTCGGTGAGATATCGTCAGCATCGAGACAACTTGGTTGGGTCAAATCTGGGCCTTCTGGCCGCAATTCATCGCGCGAAGAAGGTCCTTGCGGGTCAGTGGCGAGGCTGGAATTCCCTCAATGTCAGGGCACTGATGCACCACCTGTCACACCGCATGACAGAGGAGAACATGAGCGTTCTCGAGAGGTTCGTTGAGATGCGCCTAGCGGAAAGCCTCCCGCGACGTTTGTGGAGCTTCTGGCGGTCCGGAGTTTACCGGCAGACGCCGCTCGCAAATCTCGCAATGCTGTTGGCTGTAATCGCGAACAAGATTTGATGATCTGCGTCCGACGTGAATTTAGGTGCTTGCATCACCTCGAAGCTGCCTCCCGCGTATCTGATCGGTCCGCCCATTCGTCTTCGTTTGCTATTCACAGCGCTCACACGCTCGATGGTGTGGACCGCGGTCGTATTCAATACCATCGAAAGGAAATCACATGACGGTCGAAATCCAGTCTCTTGCCATCGCGGAGGTGAAGCTCATCCGCTCACCGAAATTCGGCGATCATCGAGGCTTTTTCTCTGAGACCTGGAATAAACGCGCGTTGCGGGAAGGTGGTCTTGATCTTGATTTCGTGCAGGACAACCACTCGTTCTCGTCTGCGACAGGCACTGTGCGCGGGCTGCACTTTCAGACCCCGCCGCGCGCGCAGGCAAAGCTTGTGCGTGTGGTACGCGGCGTCGTCTTTGATGTTGCCGTCGATATACGCGACAACTCACCGACCTATGGCCAGCACGTGAATGCTGTGATTTCGGCGGAAACAGGAAGCCAGCTTCTGGTGCCTGCTGGCTTCGCGCACGGCTTCATGACGCTCGAAGAGAACACGGAGGTCCTTTACAAGGTCACCGATTATTTCGCACCAGAATGCGACAGCGGCATTCTCTGGAGCGATCCCGATCTCGGGATCGAGTGGCCGCTATCCGGTGCGAGTGCAGTCATTTCGGACAAGGACAGCCGGCATCCGCGCCTTAGGGATTTGACTAATGTATGCTCCGAAGCGCGGGTTTGACGTTCAGGTTCCAGCCTTCGCTTCGGAACAACCAACAAGTATCTGCAGCGACCGACAGTGCCTGGTCTGGTGTTGGTTGGCCGTCGATCACCCTAGTATGGCGCATTTATGCTTGTGGCGTGAGCGTCATCGCAAATCCTTGCGATGAGAGTACGTCTCAGCATGATCGCTTGACCTCCGAGCTTAGTATGACCAGGCCCCGAGCACGTAGCCGCTGGGTTCTGTCGGTACATCGAGGCGACCAATTGGGTCCCGTCGCGGCATCTTCGACGAACCAGCGTGTTGCGCGGGCAACCACAGATACATGTTCGGATATACTTCTGACCGGGGATGCATACAGGTTGCCGGGTTGGCAGCGCCGAGCAAGCGACAGGCTGTCGATCGTCGGGGCGCGACTTTCGGCCTTACGGCTCGGGCCGTTTCTTTATAGTCTGGCCAAAGATCATTGCTGACCCATGCAGCAGAACGCCTATCCCTGAGAGCAACACGCCTCCGCGATTAAAAAGTGCTCATGTCCTGGATCCAGTGATGGGGATACTTACCCTGCTCGGTTCAAATGTGTGGACCCGTGCAATAGATAGTCCCCCGTTTCGTGAGATAATCAACCGTTGCGATTTGCGAAGAGATTGGCTTCGCCGCTGCGTAGATCACCGCGCTTGCCTTCACGACGCACGAGTCCGGATCAGTCCTGTCAGACAGTGCCTGATACCGACACCTACGTAGCCGATTGTTGGATCGCGCAGCAAAGTGCCCATCGCACGAAACATCAAAGCGTGTCGCTTCCTCAAGTGCGGTAGGATTGCTCCGATGTCGGTAAGGACGCGGTTCATCGCCTCGCGGTCACCGCGACGAACAGCCGTTACGTATTCGCCGTGAAGGTTGGCGTAGAATCGCGGCGCGATCAGGTCACGGACGAAATACCGATTCTGACGAGGATCGTCGGGAAAGGTCGTGGCAAGCTTGTATGCGTAGACCATACGCGACCTCGCCATGCGCGGGCTATACGATGTCGAGCCTGGATAGATGCGCCATTTCGAAAGAGGTTCGTCAAGATAGACGTGATCGTATCCGGCGCGAAACAGCCGTAGAAATAGGTCATCGTCCTCATAACCGGATAGCCTTTCATCGAATCCACCGACGGCCTCGAATGCTAGACGCGAGATGAGTGAGGCCGATGGCAGGATGAACATGTCCCTGGCCAGACACTCGATAATGCTTTGTTTCGGGTGTTGAGCCGGCACCCTATCCAAATAGCGCTTTGTGACCATTCCGCCGCTTTCATCGATTTCATCAAGGTTGCTGTAGACCCAGCCAAGCGGAATTCCGCGCTTCTTTCGGAATGGCTTGGACAGCCTCTCGAGGTGATGAGGATGCCAGACATCATCCTGATCAAGCAGGGCAATCAGACGGCTTTTGGAGTGGGAGATACCGAAATTTCGAGCAGACGATTGGCCGCCGTTCGGCTTGCGAAGAAGCCTGATCTTCGGATGTACCGTCGCCAGGCTTGCGACGATGGATGCTCCATGATCGGTTGAGCCGTCGTCCACAACCAGAACCTCGTTCGGGGGAAGGGTCTGAGCCAGCACGCTCGCGACAGATTCTTTGATGAACGTAGCGCCATTGTACATCGGAATAATAGCCACGATCGAGAGATCATCGGACGCCCCCATGGGAACTCCTAGTTGTCAACCTGCAGCAAAGCGGGTCTAATCTAAAGTTGAATCTATCGCAATGCGGGTGCCGAACACGTTTGCCGACAGCGCTGCGCGGAAGTCGTATCGCCGATGCGGATCAGCGCTCCGTGATCGACCAAGACACGTCGTCGTCCGACATAAGCAAGCAGCCCACCCCGACCGCGCCATCTGGGCGCCGGTGCATCCGGCGCCGAGCATGGTCGATCTCTCTGGCGGCGATGTGCTGATCGCTGACGTGCATCAAAACGATCCGGTTTCGGATGTCGTCGCGCTCGCGCAGGCCTGTAGCTGGCGTCTGATCGCCAACGCATCTGCGTCGACGATCCGGCCTACGCGCGGCGAGTGAAGAACGCGAGACTTCCGGGCTCCTTATCGCGGCCAAACGCGTCACCGTCAGCGTCATTCTTGAACGCACCTTCTCGTGAATTGAGGGATAGACGAAGTTCACGATCGCTTTGAAGCGATCGGCTTGCCGCTCTCCTTGGCATCGGCACCGTTATCAATCAGAGACCCATCCGGGCGCGAGGCGTCTTCCCTCAGATTGGCATTATCTCGAAGCTTCGCCGCCTTGCAAATAACCTGCTTGGAATTCAGCACGGCCTTAAACTCAATCCCGAACAGACGCTAGCAAATATCAAGTTCCACCAGAAAACATCTCCGAGTATGCTGCTAGGACAGCTTCAATTTCACCAAACATCTCGATTTGACCGCGCTCCATCCAAATGGCTTTTGTGCACCACTGCCGACAAATTTCGAAGCTATGAGAAGCAAGCACCAGGATGCTGGCTCGTTCAACGAAGGAAGCTACACGGTGCTGCGCTTTGGCAAGGAAAGCTGCATCGCCGGCCATGATCCACTCATCCATCAATAGGATTTCCGGCGAGAAGCAGGTTGCCACGGCGAACGTCAATCGCGTCATCATACCCGATGAATAGGTGCGTACCGGGATGCTCAAATAGTCACCGAGTCCCGTAAAATCGCCAATGTCCGCCATCTGCGATTCGATCTGGCTCGAGCTTAGCCCAAGCAGCATACCGCGCAGCCGGATATTGTCATATCCGCTCAAGTCAGCATCGATTCCCAAGGCGATATCAAACAGAGGTGATATCCGTCCACAGGACGCTACGTTCCCGCTTGTCGGTTGGTAGACCCCGGCCATTGCTCGAAGCAAGGTTGTCTTACCGGCCCCGTTGCTGCCGATGAGAGCTATGCGATCACCAGCGCTCAACCGGAAAGAGACGTTTCTGAGCGCCTCAACGACGATCCGATGACTGGCATCTGTTGCAAGCTGGCCGCCTGTGCCACGAAACAACAGATGCTTTTTGAGTGAGCGCGAACCTGTTTGGTAGATAGGAAAGGAAACGCTTACATCTTCAAACGCAAGCAGAGGCGTCCGCTCAGAGGCTGATGTAACCATCTTTAAATCCAATACGCGATTCGGCAGCGGAAGCGCGAAAGTAGATAGACTGATACGCCGATGTTGAGGACTGTGATCAATACGACTGCGAAGTAGTTTTCCGTTGATGGCATCTCTCCTAGGAGCGGCGCACGCGCCAGCTGCAGCAGATGAAAGAACGGATTATACCGGGTGATAAAGGCGTGTCCGCTCAGTGAGTCAGGCCGCCAAAAGATCGGTGTGAGAAAGAACAGAATTTGGACGACCGAATTGATGACTTGCGGAATGTCGCGAAATCTCGCGGAGACCATTCCAATTGTCAGGCTTGCAAAGATCCCGTTGACGACAATGGCCAAGAGACCAATGATCGCTAAAAGGGCAACCGATCCGGGCCAAATTCTGAAATAAATAACAACGCCCAAATATACAATGAAATTGTGCAAGAAAATGATCAGTTTGGTCCAGTTGAAACGAAAAACATAGACCGAGAAAGGCAGGCTAATTTGCTTGATGTAGCACTCAGAGCCGGTGAACAGCGTCCCACTCTCAGTCAAATAGCTTGCCATGAACGTCCAGACCAAGATGCCGGAACAAAAGAACGGAATAAATTGGTCGACTTCTTGCTGAAAGAGCTCGGCATATACCACGCCCAAAGCGATGACCATGACGCCCATGCTGGCGGTCAACCAAAATGGGCCCAGAACGGAGCGCCGATACCGCTGGACGATCTCGTTCCAGCCCAAGGACCCCCAAAGCCTCCAATGGGTCAGGCCATCCAGGAGATCCAAGCGGGCACTCCTGAAGCCTCGCGTGGTCCTCGTTGCCGGGCGGCGGACGTCGAACTGACTTCGATCAACAGACAATGGATGCATCGGCTTGCTCGGTTACTTCGCAGCGTGCTGAATTTGTCTCAAGTACGCAAAGACTTGAGATCTGAAGTGGGTTGAATCAATCATGCAGTCTGCCCGCGATAGTGGATCTGGATGCTATGCGCGCTCGAACTGGAGCCTCTTCGCTGAAGGGCTTCCCAATCACAGAATGATCACGCGCGGCTAGGTGATCTTGCCACGGCTTCCGGCGTCGCGGAGGAAACGCGAGTTCAAAGGATGTTGCCGCATCATTGACGAGATTGTCGTTGTGAAAGGGATCACGCGACAGTTCCAGGTTCCATGTTTTGAGCATGTAGGCGGCCTCGGCTCGCAAATCTTTCGAATTGCCTACGTGCGCGTCGGCGTTTTTGCGCCTGGATTGATGATGATAGAGCTCCGCATGCGGGGTCCAGATGTTCCGGTATCCGCAGCGTCTGACTTTCAGACAGAGGTCAACGTCATTGAACGTAACGGGCAGGTTGATTTCATCCAGTCCGCCGACCTGTTCGTACACCGATCTTCGTACAAGAAGACAGGCTCCAGCTACGGCGGAGACTTCGGAAACCAGCACGTTCCGACCGAAATATCCGGCCGCATTTCGGCGCAATCGATAATTGAACGGATTGGCAATACTGGGCAAGGCGAGCGCCAACCCGCCATGTCGAACGCGACCATCCGAATGGACCAGCCTGGCCCCAACCGCGCCCGCGTCGTCTCGAAGGGCCCATGAGACCATTTCGGAAAGCCAACCCGGATTGATGACCTCAATATCGTCACTCAACAAACCGAGTATTACTCCGTTTGCCTGACGGGCCGCCATATTGATCATTGCAGAATAGTTGAATGCGCCCCTGTGTGTGAGGGTACGAACGCGAGGATCGCCACTGAGCCTTTGAAGCAGCGATTGGCGTTCCGTGGATCGGCTTTCGTGTTCAACCACAAGAAGCTCGACGTTGGGATAGTCGGTCTGCTCAAGGACATCTCTTGCGCAAGTGGCAGGCAGGCCCGATCCGACGAGCGTTGGGACGATGAGGGTGACGGTCGGCGCCGTTGCTGGAGGCTTTCGGCGAACACGCACCCAATGCGGCAAAACGGGATGTGATTCCGCGACGGCGTTCTCATGACTTCTCTGCAGGTGTTCGTCGATGGCTCGTCGAGCCGCTTGAGCACACCGCGTGGGTTTTGCTTCGGAGAACGACTTCGCTCCAAAATCGCGACGCCAGTGATAAAGGACAGTTGGAATGTGGTGAATTCGATCGGGTGAGCTGGATTCAACACATCGCAGCGCGAGATCGTAGTCCTGGCTACCTTCAAAGCCCAATCGAAATCCGCCGACGCTCTCCAGGAGAGAGCGCCGATAGACTCCCAAATGACTAATGAGATTGTGGCCCAAGAACAGTTCTTTATTCCAGTCGGTCTTAAAATAGGGTGACTGACGGCGACCTCGCCGATCGATCTGATCTTCATCGCTGTATATGATGTCGAGATCGGAGCGGTCATTGAGCGCCACGGCGACTTCATAAAGGGCGTGTGTAGAAAGGACGTCGTCGTGATCCATCAAGGCGACGAACTCGCCTTGAACGAGCGATAACGCAGAATTGGAGGCGGCCGAAATGTTGCCGTTAACGGCTCGCCTGACCAGTTTGATTCGGGGATCTCTCGTCGACTCTTCCAGTAAGGCTTTTACAAGCCGATCCGGCGATGCATCGTCGGCAATGCACAGCTCCCAGTTTGGGTACAATTGCTCGCGAACGCTTTCAATTGCCGCGCGGAGAGCCCAGGTCGGCGGATTATAAACCGGCATAACGACGGACAATAGGGGCTTGTATCGTAAGAGGTCTACATGTCGACGGATTGCGTCAACATCTGACGGGGTTAGCGTGTCATATTGCTGTACCCACCTCTGGTATTGTCGAGTTTGCAGTTGGTTCGTAGCCTTGAATAGACGTTTGAGCGGCGAGCGCATCCAGCTCGGTAAGCTATGCGCGCGCGACCTCAAATCGTCGAGGTGTTCGTTTGAAGCGAGTTTGCGGAACACTTTCTTGCAGTCTCTCTATGCTGATCCTATGTTCCGCGGTCAGCTGTGGCCATCGGCAACGCCAACGACGTATCGCGCGTAGTCACCTTTTCCCAACGACCCGGCAAGCCGGATCAGTTGGCCGCGATCAATGAATCCCTGTCCGAAGGCGATCTCCTCTGGGCACGCTATTCTGAATCCCTGACGTCGCTCGAGCATGGAAACAAACTCCGCCGCGGTGAGCAGGCTGTCGGGCGTTCCGGCGTCAAGCCACGTGAAGCCGCGACTCATGCGCTCGACAGTAAGCTGCTCCCGATCGAGGTAAGC
Organism: Bradyrhizobium sp. CCGUVB4N; assembly: GCF_024199945.1. GTDB lineage: Bacteria > Pseudomonadota > Alphaproteobacteria > Rhizobiales > Xanthobacteraceae > Bradyrhizobium. The sequence goes on from NZ_JANADP010000001.1 coordinate 1,348,094, forward strand.
CCTATTCAGATCGGTGATCTCAAGCTCGCCTCGAGCCGACGGCCGTATACCGGCCGCCAGATGGGCAACCTGTGGGTCGTAAAAATAAAGTCCCGTCACCGCAAAGTTGGACTTTGGTTGTCTTGGCTTCTCCTCAAGGGAATTGGCCTTGCCGCTCTCATTAAAGGTGATGACGCCGTAACGCTCAGGATCTGAAACCTGATAGGCGAATACGGTGGCGCCGATTTTGCGTGCACGTGCGTTCGCAAGCAGCGCAGGAAGACCGTGCCCAAAGAAAATATTGTCGCCTAAGATGAGCGCCGAATTGTGCCCTTCCACAAACGTCGCGCCAATAACAAAGGCTTGTGCCAACCCCTCTGGCTTTGGCTGCGCCTTGTACGACAATGACATCCCCCATTGAGTGCCATCTCCAAGAAGGGACTGGAACAACGGCAGATCGTGGGGCGTCGCTATAATCAAAATGTCTCGAATACCTGCGAGCATCAGGGTCGTAAGGGGGTAGTAGATCATTGGCTTATCGTAGACCGGCAGAAGCTGCTTGGATGTCACTGCCGTCATTGGATAAAGGCGTGTACCGTTCCCACCGGCAAGGATGATTCCCTTCATAGTCCTTTCTCCTCATGCGAAATGCGATCCAAGCAGGCCGAGATGGATGATGGTGTCGGTGGCAAGCTGATCTCGAAAAGTGAGCGCAACCGTTCGGTGGAAAGTTGTGAATTGGTTGGCCGTAGGGCCGCGGTCGGATAGTCAGCGGACGAAATGGGTTCGACTGCGGCCGAGGGACCCGCGCGTTTCGCGCTCTCGCTAAAAATCAGACAGGCAAATTGATGCCACGTCATAGCGTCCACCCCGGCGAGGTGGGTAATCCCGCTATATTGCTGCCGCCAATGTCTCAACCTTCTGGCGATCGAGACGATCGAAGCGGCGATGTCGGGCGCATAGGTCGGGCAGCCTCGTTGATCGTCCACCACACGAACAAACTCGCGCTCCGCGCCTACCTTCAGCATCGTGCGAAGGAAATTGTGCCCAAACGGCGCATAAACCCAAGACGTCCGCAAGATCACGTGTCGAGGATTTGCAGCTGCGACAGCAAGTTCGCCCTCCAGTTTGGAGCGTCCATAAACGCCTTGCGGATTAGGTTGGTCCGTCTCTACGTAGGGGCCCGGCTTTTTGCCGTCGAAAACGTAATCAGTGGAGAGATGAACGATAGTCGCGCCAATCGCGTTTGCCGCTTTCGCGACTTCACCGGCCGCGTCGCGGTTTATGGCATAGGCTAGATCGGGTTCCGTCTCCGCCCGATCAACAGCTGTGTAGGCAGCTGGATTGATCACGATATCCGGCCTGAACGACGCAATTGCACTGGCCATGGATTGGGGCCGCGCAAGATCGAGCCCGGGCCGGCTCGCAAAACCAATGACCAAGTCGCTCACGAACGCAGCCAACTCCTTGAGGGACCTCGATACCTGTCCCTTCGTCCCGATCACGTAGAGGCGCACGATGTCCTCATCCTCTTACAAGACCGAGGCGTTCGCCGGCATATACCGTCTCTCTTAGAGGCTGCCACCAATGTTGGTTTGACAGGTACCAACGGACCGTCTTCGCAAGTCCGCTCTCAAACGCCTCTTGCGCCCGCCAACCCAGCTCGTTTTCGAGTTTCGAGGCGTCGATAGCATAGCGGCGGTCGTGACCCGGCCGGTCCGGCACGAATTGGATGAGCTCGTGATGCGACTGATCAGTTGGACGCAGTAGGTCCATCCACGAGCAAACCTGGCGCACCACATCGATGTTCCGGCGTTCACTTCTTCCGCCTATATTGTACGTCTCGCCCGGGCGTCCGCCCTTCAAAATGAGGCCAAGTGCGCGCGCATGGTCTTCAACATGGAGCCAGTCGCGCACATTCGAGCCAGTCCCGTATATGGGAAGCCGCTGGCGATCCAGGGCATTGAGGATCATCAACGGGATGAGCTTTTCCGGGAGTTGGTAAGGGCCGTAGTTGTTCGAGCAATTGGAAACGATCACCGGCAAGCCATACGTTCGACACCATGCCTTCGCGAGATGATCCGATGCAGCCTTGGTCGCAGAGTAAGGAGAGCTTGGATCGTACGGCGTAGCTTCAGTGAATAGTCCGCGCTCTCCGAGCGAACCATAGACTTCATCAGTCGAGACGTGCACAAAGCGAAAGTCCGGCAGATTTTGAGATGAGAAGTGTCGCCGGGCAGCTTCGAGCAAGGCGAAGGTCCCGATCACATTGGTTTGTACGAAGACATCCGCCCCTGAAATCGATCGATCAACGTGGCTCTCAGCGGCCAAGTGAACCACGCCATCGGGGCGATATTTGGCAAACAGAGCGTCAACGGCCTCCTTGTCACAGATGTCCCGCTGCTCAAAATGATAGCGCGGATTGTTGGCAATGGGTGCCAATGACGCCAAGTTCCCCGCGTAGGTTAGCTTGTCCGCCACGACCACTTCGTAGCCGAGCTCTAAAACGAAATGACGGCAAACCGCCGACCCGATAAAGCCGGCGCCACCCGATACGAGAATGCGCATTCAATTGCTCAAGCTTCGGCAGCTGAAAGGCGGGGTTACGCCAACCCGTCTTGGCTGCCCTTGTCCTTTGACAACGGGAATCGGTCCAGGGTTCCCGCAATCGACCTCGAAGGCGGGATCATCTCGAGCGATGGCGCGATCGCACCGAAGTGATGAGTTCGTCGGTCGGCTTGCATATCCCGGCCGTCGGCATCGATTGACGTACCCATGCGGGAAGCTTTGATGGAGCGCCAGTCCCATTTGGGATAGGCGCGTTCGTTATGGTCGCTGCGCAGCCTTCGGCGAGGAGCGGCTGCTCGGCCTATCGGCAACAGTTCGCCAGCCGAGGTGAAGCGTGAAGTTTGCGCGGCCCAAGGTCCACGCTATGTAGGCGCGTCTCAAACGTGCCACGATCATGAAGTGCGTAAGGCTAGCCGAGTACGGCTTTCGTGCTCTTGGCGATCATGCCGGTTGCCCCTCTGCCGAGTATCATGTGGAACAGCGGTTCTTGCCGGTACGCTAGCATGGTGGGCGGGCCAATATCACTGCAGCGCGCGTTCGCTTGAAATGGACTCGAAATAGGTCCGCTCAATGCAAAAGGCGCTTGCTCATTGAGGGGCCCTGATTGTTGCGCGCGTGCGGCCGAGGACACGGCGCCCTGGGCCCCATATGGTAACTGAGTTCAACGGACGATTTTTTCGAGCTAGTGGAGCCTACGCCCTTCGCGAGAAGAACCGCGGCAGGTGGATGCCGTCCCAAATGGGACGCGCGGTGAGTTTATTCCACTGCTATGTGCCTCGCTGGGACTCCCAAACCAGTCTGTGGCGTCGCTGCGCCGATCGAGGACAATCCCGTTGAGCGATTGGCAGAAGCGGGGCAGCAGGAAGCGTTGACGTCCATGACCCGCGAATGACACCACCTGCGCGCTCTTGGAAAAGGGGCCTCACGTTTGGTGAACATCGCGGGCTCGACAACAGGGCTGGTAAAAGGACCGTCAGCTCGTGGATTTGCCATCACGAAATCTCACTGGATCATCTTCCGCGCATCATCGACACAGACAGTGCCGTTCTTTTCCGAGTGTCCTGCTTGGGAAAGCGCGCAACAGCTAGCCGAATTTGGCGGAGGTAGAAATTGTAACCGCCTGTTTCGCGCGTCCTTCCAGGGAAACATGGTCGAACCAATTACGATATTGTGATCGATCCGCTTCATAAGCCTCAGTGCGGCCGCTGTTGGCTGCAATGGGACACGGGTGCTCAATATGCAGATAACGTCAGCTGTTCTACTTTGTTCTCGGCGATTTGTGTCCGAGGCGTCGCTCGCCTGCACAACGTGGAGCGGCCCAGAGGTCGGCCGTGCGGACAGCCTGAGGCTGCGGAATGTGGACATCGTCGTGCTTGCGCTTGTGGCCGGACTGCCCTGGTCGACGACCCTAACCAGCATACTCGGAATCGTAATCTTCTTTGGTATTTTGACAACGGTCCGCACAGAGCGGATGCTCGCGACTATCAGTCGTCCCGCCGGCGCGTTGCCGCTCGCGCTCGTGTTGTTAGCGGCGATAGGGGTAACCTGGGCAAGCGGAGTCTCTTGGGTGGAGCGGCTCAGTGCTTTGGGAAAAATGACCAAGCTACTGTTGCTCCCGCTCCTGTTGTTCCATTTCCAATCCAGTCCGCGGGCAAAATGGATGTTTGCAACCTTCGTAGGCTCGAACATGATTCTGCTTGCCTACTCGTTCGTTGCATCGGCGGTGCCGGAATTGGCGATTGTTCAAAGGGTCGGTGGCCTCGGCGTTCCCGTGAGAAATTACATTGACCAAAGCCAAGGGTTTTCGCTCGTTGCAGTGGCGTTGGCAGGCCTGTCATTCGAGGCTGCGTCGCAGCAGAAACGTCGTTGGGTTGCGGCGCTGGGTGTGGTCAGTCTCCTATTCTTTGCTAACCTTGCCTTCATCAACGTTGCCCGAACGGCGTTCGTCTATTTGCCGATAATGCTGGTCCTCCTGACAATACGTTACTCAAGCCAAAGAACTGCGTCGGTTGGGTTCATCGGAGCCTGCGTGTTATGCGGGGCATTGTGGCAGACGTCTCCCAATCTCCAACGAAAAGTCTCTGCGATTTTCATAGAAGTGGCTGCATTCCAGCCAGATGCCGAGATCGGAGAGAAAGAGCCTTCGGCAGCTGAGAGGCTTGAATTTTGGCGCAAGTCGTTTCAGTTCATTGAAACAGCGCCGGTCCTGGGTCATGGGACTGGTTCGATCCGACGCCTTTTCGAGCAAGAATCGATTGGGCGAACTGGAATATCGGCGCTGGTTGTGAGCAATCCTCACAATCAGACGCTTGCTGCCGCGGTGCAATGGGGCAGCGTTGGAATCCTCCTCGTCTGGACTATGTGGATAGCGCACGTACTGCTGTTCTGCAGCAGGGCCCTTGTCGCCTGGATTGGAATGCTTGCGACAGTGCAGAATATCGCAAGCTCGATTTTCAATTCGCACCTGATGGACGCGTACGAAGGCTGGCTTTACGTATTGATGGTCGGGATTGCAGGCGGGGAACTATTGCGGATTGAGAGTCGTAAGCCGGCCCCTTTGGATTCGGCCATCGCGCCCAGCTCGCGCCATGTTGAGTAGGCAAAATCTATCCGTATCCGCGTCACGTCCAAGTATCTTTACGGTTTCCGGGACGCTTCGGCGCTCCCCCGTTCATTTCAAGAATGCTTTGGTGGAACGCTCTTCAAGATGGCATCGGTCAAGTGTACACAGCCCCTGCAGCTCTAGTTTACTCTGCACGATGTCGCGCGCTCCGTATGCCCGGCTGCAAGCAAGACTCGCTGAATGCGATCCTTCGATTGGCCATGCTGACGCCCATCAGCTTCTCGAGCTGACCGCTTCCAAGGCGGTCTTGAAGGTTGATGGAGTTGGAATCGTTAAATGGCCGAAAGTCGAGTTGAAACATCGGCCCAGCGTCGCTCGTGAAAAGGCCAGCTGCCCTGCATGCGACGGGCCAGCCTATGCCCGCTCTCAACCAATTCTCTCCCCTTGGCCAGGTTTGCTTCAAACAGTTACCGGCCATGGCCCGGTCACCACTCATTGATCCAGATTCGCATTTCGCCTTCGCCACGATTAGCCCAGCTGAACCACGGAATGAATGTCAACCGCTGCGGTTGCCGCTGTCCAGGCACCTCGTCGTAGTGATAAAGCGGTGCTTCCTCAGAGAGCTTGTGCTGCAAACGGAACCCCTCGGCCTGCAGCAAAATCTTGCGGGCAAAGAGCCCCTTGCCTTCAACAAGCGAAAACTGGCTGTCTGCATCCAGCCAAATATTGTGTAGCTCCGGCCCATTGTCAGCTTCTTCCAGGCAGTAAACCAGAGGGCCACGCTGAATAGCCACTTTGCCGGCCAAATGGCGAAGTTGCGGATGACCGTACACGCGGCGCGCTTTCATGGGCAGCAGCAATTCGACGCGATCGCCCGGCCGCCACGTGCGCCGAATGAGCAAATACCCTTTGCGCGACTCGCAATTGACCGGTTCGCCGTTCAGCCTGGCTTCTGGCGCGCCGCACCAATCCGGCAGGCGCAGGGCGAGCGTATGGGTGATAGGCTGCTCGGATTCCACGGCGATCTCAACCTGGTCCTCCCAGGGATAGTTCCCGCTCATGCGCAGGCGCAGCGTATGCTCTCCGACCGCTAGCGCCACGCCATTGCCAATGTAAAGATTGACATAGAGCGCATCGGATCGTGGCGTATAGATGTAGTGACCGATTGATGTGAAAAGGCGCGCGATGTTCGGCGGACAGCAGGCGCACCCGCACCAGGGCTGGCGTACCGGTGTGACATGACTGTAGATGCGATTGGACCGAAGCGATTTGGGGTGAACTTCAAGCGGATTGACATAGAAGAAATGGCGTCCATCCAACGAAATGCTGCCCAGAACGGTGTTATAGAGCGCACGCTCCATCACATCGGCATAGCGACCGTCCGCCTCCATCTCCAGCATCCGGCGGGCGAACATCATCAGACCAATCGAGGCGCAGCTTTCCGAGTACATGGTATCGTTCGGCAGATCGTAGTCGCTGCTGAATGCTTCGCCGGCGCTTTGCGAGCCGATACCGCCGGTAATATAGATCTGCCGCTGCACCATGTTTTGCCATAGCCGGAGGCAAGCTTGGCGTAGCTGCTCGTTCTGGAGCAAACGTGCCAGATGAGCAACTCCAGTCATGAGGTATACAAACCGAACCGCGTGACCTGTTGCAGTCCGCTGCTCCGAGACCGGCAGGTGCGCCTGGCTATAGGCTTTATGTTTGATCACCCAAGGCGTTACGTGTGATTTCCGGTGGCCGGAACGCTGCTCATATTCTGTGTCATAGAAGTGTGGCTCAGTACCGCGTTGCTCGACGAAATAACTCGCAAGTGTGAGATATCGGCGCTCCTGCGTCACTTCGTAGAGGCGCGTCAATGCAAGTTCGATTTCCGGATGGGCATCATAGCCATGTAACTGATCGCGCTCCGGACCAAAAACCACGGCGATGTGGTCAGCCAGCCTGCGAGCGACGTCCAGCAGGCGCCGTTTGCCAGTAGCACGATAGAAAGCGATGCCCGCTTCAATCAAGTGGCCGGCGCAGAAAAGCTCGTGGCATTCACTTAGATTGCTCCAGCGCTCCCCAGGCGCCTTTACCGCGAAGTAAGTATTGAGATAGCCATCCCCGCACTGGGCGGCCGCAATCAGGTCAATCAGGTCATCGGCGGTTTTCTCCAGTTCTGGATTGGGTGTTTGGCACAGAGACCAGGCGACCGCTTCCAGCCATTTCGCCACATTACTGTCCTGAAAAACCGTGCCGTAGAACTCGCCCTTTGCTCGGTTGGCGGCGATCCGGAAGTTTTCTATCGCGTGGCTCGGCGGGACTTCGACGATACGATCGTTCAGCGCCTCCCACTGATGAGGAACCGTCACCTTTCTCACCAATTGCTGGTAGTTTCCAATGAGCGGATCCGTGATCCGTAAGTCATGGAGATTTACTTCCGTAACCAACGGACCATCCATCTCGCTCTCCCTCGTGTCGGGTGCACGGGCCCATAGTTCACGAAAGCCCACGCCATATCTTGTCGTTGCCGGGTGCGAATTGGCGACCCAGCACGTTCTGCATGCTACGGTCAGCTCATGCGCCTTTCGCGCCGTCCAAATTCCGGTGTGACGAGCGATTGAAGCGTCCCGTCGGGCATGTAATCTGTGTGAACGCACACTCTTCAAATAGAATGGGACGTTCTATGACGCTCGACGCGAACGACATTGTCGATCTTCCTACATCACGCTGACCAGCACGCTATCAAGACAGCAATTTCTGTGCCGGGAACATGAGCAGATCGTTCGTCCGAAACTAACATGCCCTCGACCTGGTGCGGGTTCAACGCGGATTCTGCGTCCCACGTTCGGCCCAGAGGCGCGGCAAAAGACCGTAGCGCTTTGCGATCACCTGACAGCGCCAACGCCGCCTCCGCCATGCACGATCGTTTCGCGAGCAAGCGTCGCGCCGCCTTCAACCGTTCGGCCGACCGGCCGGTGATGACGTCTTTTGCGTTCAGGAGGCCAGCACGTCGGCCTGCGGTGAGATCGACCCCAACACCTATCCGGCAGGCATCAAAGTCACTGATGACGAAATGGACGCCATCAACATCCTCCGCCATAAATTCCACGGCGACTGGAACTACACTATCAGGCCGCAAACCTCAGTTCGCAGCGATAGTTCCTGAACAAGCCCTTAGTACTACTGAGTCAGAAAAGTGTCTGATTCAAAAGATCGCGGGCGAGATCCTGTGAGAATCAGTTACCTGTTGAGATTCAGGCATCGGCAACGGGGGCTGATATGGATCTCCGGACATCAGGCGGCAGTGAATCGCGATTTTCGGCTTTTGTCGAGAAACTTGTGAGTGTGATCGGACATGCGGACCGGGCCCAGCCGTTGTTTGATTATTGCATCGGCTTAATCATGCCGGGGGAGCGTAAAAGCGTTGAGCCTATGGCAGCGGTAACGGCACCTGATCGGACGGCGGCGCAGCATCAGTCGCTGCTGCACTTCGTCGGCCAATCGCCTTGGTCTGACGAGGGTGTTTTGGCCAAAGTGGGTGAGATGGTACTGCCGGCGATAGAGCGCCATGGACCGATCGAAGCGTGGATCATCGATGACACCGGTTTTCCCAAGAAGGGAGCGCACTCGGTCGGTGTGGCGCGTCAATATTGCGGGCAGCTCGGCAAGCAGGATAACTGCCAAGTCGCGGTATCCCTGTCGCTTGCCAATCACCACGCCAGTCTGCCGGCGATGTATCGTCTCTATCTGCCGCAGGAATGGGCGGCAGATAAGAAACGTCGGCGCAAAGCGGGCGTGCCCAAGGAGATCAGCTTTAAGACCAAGCCAGAGATCGCGCTTGAACAGATCGAAGCAGCCTGCAGAACCGGGCTTCCTCGCGGCGTGGTGCTGATGGATGCCGGATATGGCTGCAACACGGACCTGCGGACCAGCATCAGCGCGTTGGCGTTGACCTATGTGGCTGGTATCTTGCCAAACACCACGGTGTGGACATCCGACACGGCGCCGCTACCGCCGAAAAAATGGTCGGGCAAAGGGCGACCACCAAAGCTGCTGCGCCGCGACCACAAGCATCAACCGATTTCGGTCAAGGAGCTTGCTCTTTGCCTTCCTAAGCGGGTCTGGCGCACGATCAAGTGGCGAGAGGGCGCGGCCGAGCGGCTATCGTCGCGCTTCGCTCGCGCGCGCGTTTGCGTCGCGCATCGAGATTACCAACTCACCGAAAGCCGACCGGAAGAATGGCTTTTGATCGAATGGCCAGAAGGTGAGGACGAGCCGACCAAATACTGGCTTTCAACGTTGCCGGAAACGATCACTTTTGGAAGGCTAGTCGATCTAACCAAGCTGCGCTGGCGCATCGAGCGCGATTATCAGGATCTCAAACAAGAGGTCGGGCTCGGGCATTTCGAAGGGCGAGGTTGGCGTGGCTTCCACCACCACGCTACGCTGTGCATCGCAGCCTACGGATTCCTGGTCTCCGAGAGGGAGACGATTCCCCCCTCGGGATCTCGTTCCACCAGGCCGTTCAAGAGACTTGCGGTTTCCAACGGTTACCGACCCAGAGGCTCCGCTGCTGCGACCCGAACGTCACATCCCGAACTCGATTGCGACGATGCGGCGAAGACTGATCGTTGCCATCGTCCGCACCCTCTCACGCTGTCCCTGTTGCATTCGCCCGATCAAACAGCGCCTTCTTTTGTGACGCAGTAAGATTAGTACTACTGAGTCAGTAAGTCGCAGATTTTGATTGAGAGAATCATTTATTTTAGGAGATTCACGCTTCGGCATTGGAGGCTGAGATGGATCTTCGGCGGTCGAAAGCTATTGAATCGCGATTTGCGGGTTATGTCGAGGGGCTGACGAGCGTGATTGGGCACGCCGACCGGGCCAGGCCGCTGCGGGACTATTGTGTGGGCCTGATGATGCCTTGCGAGCGCAAGAGCGTCGAGCCGATGGCGGCGATCACGGCGCCGGAGCGAACGGCGGCACAGCATCAATCGCTGCTGCATTTTGTTGGCGAAGGCAAGTGGTCGGACGAGAAGGTATTGGCCAAGGTCCGCGAACTTGTGTTGCCGAAGATTGAGCGGCACGGGCCGATCGAAGCCTGGATCATCGACGACACGGGCTTTCCCAAGAAGGGGAAACACTCGGTCGGGATAGCGCGGCAATATTGCGGCCAACTCGGCAAGCAGGACAATTGTCAGGTCGCGGTGTCGTTGTCGCTCGCCAACCGCCACGCCAGCCTGCCGGCGGCCTACCGCCTGTATCTGCCGGAAGACTGGGCGGGGGACGACAAACGTCGGCGCAAGGCGGGGGTGCCTGAGGAGATTGGCTTCAGGACCAAGCCCGAGATCGCGCTTGAGCAGATCACGGCAGCCTGCAAGGCCGGCCTTCCTCGCGGCGTGGTGCTGATGGACGCCGGTTATGGCTGCAACACAAATCTGCGCACCAGCGTCAGCGCGCTGGCGTTGCAGTATGTCGCCGGCATCTTGCCGAATACCAGTGTGTGGGCGCCGGGCACGGGACCGTTGCCGCCAAAAAAGTGGTCAGGCACCGGTCGGCCACCGAAGCTCTTGCGCCGCGACGGCAAGCATCAACCGGTCTCCGTCAAGGAACTTGCTCTTGGCCTGCCCAAGCGCGCCTGGCGCCCGATCGAGTGGCGGGAGGGGGCGGCTGAATGGCTGTCCTCGCGCTTTGCTCGGGTGCGGGTTCGTGCCGCGAACCGTGATTACAATCTCATCGAAAGCCGGTCGGAAGAGTGGCTGCTGATCGAGTGGCCCGAAGGCGAGAAGGAGCCAACCAAATATTGGCTGTCGAACCTTCCGAAAAACATCGCGTTCCGCCAACTGGTCGATACCGCCAAGCTGCGCTGGCGCATCGAACGCGATTATCAGGAACTCAAGCAGGAGGTCGGGCTCGGCCATTTCGAAGGACGAGGATGGCGCGGCTTCCACCACCACGCCACACTGTGCATCGCAGCCTACGGATTCCTGGTCTCCGAGAGGGAGACGATTCCCCCCCCCACGACCTCATTCCTCGGCGTGGTTCAAGGAACTTGCCGTTCCCGACGGTTACCGCCCCAGAGGCTCCGCCATTGCGGCCTGAACGCCACGTCCCGAACTCAATCGCCACCATGCGCCGACGCTTGATCGTCGCGCTCGTCAAATCCTTGTCGCGGTGTCCATGCTGCGCGGCATCCATCGTCAGAGAAACGTCGCGACGAAATTTGTGATGCAGTAGTATTAGCCGGCCACGGTCAAAGCGCTCGCGATTGGGCCTCCCGGCCAAAGCTTGGCGCACCATCACGTCGCGGCAAGGAGCGAACGAAAAACTGAGCTCGCGCTTTGATGGCGTGCGGTCCGTGCGGGCGTACCGTGATTATTGGCAAACCTCCCGATGATTGCAGGAATGATTGCTGCATCGAATGGTACGTCATCCGATGACGGCCCCAGGGTAGGCCGTTTTGGAAGGTTGATCGCACTTAAGCGGCGCGAGGTGTCATGGAAACCGGTCTGCGAAACCCTGCTTTGCAAACCAAGCTGAAGCGCGCATTCAGGCTGTTCCAGTCAATCAGCGCTGCCAACCGCGCCAGCGGATGACCCATGTCGATGATCTAATCGAGCGCCGGAAGCAACAGGCCTTTCTGGCGATCATCCCGCGGCTTGCTCGTCGCGTTCTCCAACGTCGACGACGCGGTCAGGAAAGCAAGACTCATCCGGCGCCGTCCTCCCAAAGATCACGATTGCGACGGAGTTCCGTGGAAGAGGACATTATCAACCGTTTGCAATCAAAGAACGCTTCACAGCTCGATGCCCCGATCGCTGAGCACCCGGTTCATGACCTCACTCTTGATCTCGCGGGTGATTTCTTTCGCGATCTGGGCTCCGAGCACCCGCTCGGCATCGAGGTCGCCTATCAGACCACGCTCGGCGAGCCCCTGGTTCAGGCGGGTTTGAAACTCCTCGCCCGTCGCCTCGGCGAGCCGCGCCTGCATCGCGGCATGGTCTTCGGGGGCGATGCGCCTCATAACCCTCTCCCAGGGTTGCCAGCTCGTTGCCAGATAGACCGCAAAGCCCGTCGTCTCCTGGCTCCGCACCGAGGTCTCGGCCGTGGCAATGTCATCCTCGTTGACGTGAGAGACATTCAAGAAGCGCATGGCCGGGGCGATGTGCCCGAGCTCCAACGGCTCGCGCAGCTGCGTCTGGTAGGCAAGATAGACCTCGATCTCGTCGACCTCGGCGTCCGGGTCGGCAAGGCGGAGCGAATCGACCGTCTGGCGCGCGATCGTGTCCAGCGCTTCCAAGCGGAACATGACACGGCCTTGCTGGAGCAATTCGTCGAGCCGACCGTCATAGGCGCCGTCCTCGACATCAGCGTTTAGGCGTGCGGTCTGCATGCGGTTCCAGGTCAAAGTGATGCGATCCTCACAGCTCATGCTTGCTTCGGATGCCAGCTCGAAGAACTGCTCGCGCAATGGCGGCCTGGCCATCCCCTGCCGCAGATCCTCGATCACCGCCTGCCGGAACGCGTCATTGCTATAGTTCACAGTGCCCCGGAGCCTGTCGAGGAAACTTGCATAGTCCTGGGCGCCTGGTTCTAGGGCGAAGCGTTGCCAGGCGGCTACCGCCGCCGCCTCGCCCTCCAGCCAGTCCGCGACAACCTCGTGCAGGGACCGCGGCGCAACTTCCTCCGCCCCTTCGTCCATCGAGAGAAAGATCTGCGGGCCAGCATAGTCCCCGGCGTGCATGGCTACCGATAGGTTGGTCGCTACCGGCTCAGGCAGCGGATTATTTTCCAAATCAACGCTGGACTCGCGGCCTAGCTGCGTCAGCATGGTTTCGGGAACGCTGGTCAGCTGATTGTTGCGGGCGCCGAGCCAGAGGAGCCCGCCGGGGAACGTCTCGGGCAGGCCGGTCAGCTCATTGTGGCTAGCGCTCAGCCATTCGAGCCCTGCAGGGAGGGGCTCGGGCAGATTGGTAAGCTGATTGTAGTCGACGTTCAGGCGCTGGAGCCTGGCTGGTAAGTCGGGCAGACTAGTCAGCCGGTTGCCGCTGGCATCCAACTCGCGAAGCGTTGGCGGAAGGGCGGTCAGATGAGTTATTTGGTTATTGTCGACCATCAGGCGCCGGAGCCGGGGTGGCAGGCCTGCGGGCAGGCTGGTCAGCCTGTTGCTGATGGCGTAGAGCCGCCGGAGATCGGCCGGAAGGGGGGCGGGCAAGGTGGTCAGGGACAAGAAAGATAGATCCAGACTCTCATTGCCATGGCCCTGCTCCCGCCAATCACTCGTTCGACTAACCGCCTCTTGCCGGTTCTCGCCTTCTGCCTGCCTCTCTTCGGCAGCCCAAACCGCCAAGATCTGATCCTGTAACGAGCCGGGGCTGGTGGCAGATACCCGCGTACTCGTCAAGGCTTCGGCCCATCGCGCCGCGGCGGGAGACCCAGGTTCGGAGGTTTCGGAATCGGACGTTGCGATCTCGGAAGTTTCCGAGGCGGTGCCAAGCTGCACCCGTTCTGTATTCATCGATGCCGTCTCTTCGGTAGCCAAATTGTAAGGGAATGCGCTGGAGCGGCGCTGTTCGAAGCTCGCGGCTGTCACCCTTGGTGGTGATCACCACGACTGATGAAGCAGGCGATTAAAAGATCGGCTCCCGTCAAACACCGCCCAACACGTTTCCCAATTTACCCACCGAGCAGTTGCTGCCAGAGATAGCGCGTCCGCACCAAATCTCAGTTTTCCAATCGCTTCAGATTGTTAAAGGGGTCCATCATTCCCCTCTGCCAGATCTGAGCAGATCAGGCAGATCGAGTCGTTCTCATGCTGACCGGTTTTGCTGTCGATAAGCTGACAAGCCCCATAGCGATCCCAAACTGCGCGGATGGAACTCTCGAAAATTTTGATGCCAGCGGCCCGCTGAAGAAAAGCCGGCAACGGTCAATCAGAGTTTCGAACTGACGGGTGCCGACGGCGGCGCGCCGGCAGCCTGCGCTCACGTCGGCGAGCTTGGTGCGCTTTGGGGGGCGCGTACGGCCTCGTGCTGTGCGACCCGCGCCAGCTCAGACGGTGCGGACGAAAGAAGAAAAGCAAGGGCTGCATGCCTGAACGACAACTGCTCGACTTGATCGAGTCCACTCCGCTGCAGCGGCGCGCCCGGCATGCGATGCGGCTTTGACGGTCGCCCGCTTGTCGTTCTTCAATGAGCAGAAGGTCATAATGCGAAAGAGCGCCGTGACCTCCGTTGTTGCACGGCCATAGTTGGCGACCTCCTCCACAATATTGCGCCGATTGCGAGAGGTGACCCCGCTCCCCGCCCGTTCCAGTGCACGACTTCCAGCGGACGCTCACTCTATCGGCGCCGTTCCACGAGGCGCAAGACATCCGCTCGCCACTGACGAATCAGCAACGCTGCAGCGAATTGCAGCATTGACGCATCTATATCTGCGAATCGAGGTTCATAGCGGGCAACGCCGCACGGACACGCAAGGCAAGAACTTCGCCGGGATGGTGACGCCGGATGCCTGCGACTTTGTGCATCGCATTGCTTCGATTCAGATCCAGCCAGTCGCTGGATCATGCCGAAAGCCATGCCGCTTGATTCAATGTTCGCCGGTCGGTCCAATCGAATCGTGTTCGCCTGGCACACCCTCGACATCCTTCGACTCGGGCAATTGCTGGTGGACTTGGGCAGGAGATGATTGAGCGGAACGCGACACAGGCGCGGCATGGTAGCGCTTGGTCAGCGGCATCAGACCGGCCGCGAAGAGCAGACTCAAGATCGTTACACCGAACACCCTGAAGGTCACCCAGACATCCGTACTCTGGGTTCGCCAGATGACCTCGTTCAAGATCGTCATGCCTGCGAAAAACATCGCCCAGAGAAGGGTGAGGATGCGCCAGCCCTTCGGTGTCAGATTGAAAATGTGATCCAATAGCACCACAATGAAGGAGCGGCCAAACAGAAGTCCACCGCCGAGAACCGTCGAAAGCAGTGCGCTGACGACCGTTGCATCGAGCTTGATGAACGTCTCGTCATGCAACACCAGCGTCAGCGTACCGAATACCAGCACGCTGACGCAGGTGATCAGCGCCGTGATCGCCATGTAACCCTTCACCACGAGGGAGACGATCTCTGCCAGGACAGTCACGCCCATGAACGCGGCGGTAGCCGCGAACAGCTGAAATTTCGCGTTCACACCATAGAAGACGATCAGCGGACCGAGCTCGGTTAAGAAGAACATCTTACGCGGTGAGTCTTGTCCATCAACTGCGCTCATCACCATTTCCAATCCATCTTTTGTGCCCGCATAACGCTAATACGTAGGGTATACAATTTAATGTTGCATGGACTGGTCTCGCTCTTCGCATGGCATGCTTGCGTTAACCGCAGCCTCGGTTCGGCACGCTGCTTGCTTCGCTCAAGGCAGCATCACCAAGTCGCCCGGTGATGTAGAGTCTGACTCGGTGCGTTCAGCGGCTCTCGCGTCACTCTTACGACGTCTATCGGCTCCTCGCTTCAGAACATGGCATGAGTGCGATGGCCAACCTCGAGCGCGCGAAGAGCTGCGCCGCTCACGCTCGTCCCTATTTCGATCGAAAGCCTCTCGACCTCGACCTGGCTACTCCCGGGACGTTCGGCATTGCGCCACCCGAGGGCATGCTCGGCCCGCTGTAGGAAGATTACGACGAGATGGCCGGCATGATCTTCATAGAAATCCCACCGTTCGGAGACATCATCGACCGAATCGCAGAGGCGGAAGCGACCTTGAACACGCGACCTAAACCCGGAAACTAGACCGTCGAACTCGGCCATCCTGCCAAATCGAACACCCGAATAGGCCGCCGCTGCCGACGGCACCGGCAAGCCGCGCTCTCTTAGCCAGAGCATGATTCGGACAAGTGTGAAGCGGCGTTCCCTGACGACGCGCGCGGCGCGTTCGTGGGGAAATCATAACAGTCCGAAGTGCGAAGACCACTCCTCCCAATCTCATAGCGTTTTAGGCATGCCGATCGAGCTGACAGCCCTTGCGGGGCGCAAGGTAAGCACTGCCCTGCGGATGCTCTGAACCGGCACGAGCCCAGTGGCGTATAATGGACTATCGGGAACCGACGCTACTGCGTTGAGTGTGTCAGAAATTCGGTCCATTCCATATCTCCGTTTTGATACAGCCTCGCAGTCTCTTACTTTCGCGCTTTGCCAGCTAGCAGGCATAGCTTTCTGGAATCTGACGAGTGTTAGAGCCAGTGCCCCGCATCGCGTCCTTTCGCCACTTTCATGCTTCTTGCTCCACAGGTTGATGCCGGTATCGCGCTGAAGCGCCTGCTACGAAAGCTAATCTCGTTGATCAGCTCCAAAAAGCCGCCCGCGCGATTCATGCGTCCGGTCGCGTTTCGATGTCGGTTCAATGCGGATGGTCTTGCGATGCTCGTCATGATCGCTCCCTGTGGGGGCGCCGCGCGGATAGAGCCGCCCCCCTTGCCTTCTAGAAGGCGATCGAACGGCAAGCGGTACGGGCCGGCAATGGCAGAGGCACAGCTATTTTCCGCCGGCGCGTTCCGCGCCTTTGCATCGCGAATCAAAATAGCTGTGCTTCTGCCATCCTCCGCTCTGCTTCGGCCCTCCGCTTTGCTGCGGGTGCTCATCCGTTCCGCTCGCCGTCATGTGATCGCCACGAAGGCCGCGATGGACGCGGCCGATCCGGCAAAGGACCTCACCCATGACGACCGACCACGACGACCCTCAATTCGTGCCGCTCCATGCTTCGTCCCCAACCGATCACGTTCTTGCCGAACTTCAACTCTTCGGATTTCGTCCCTTGCATGACGAGCCCGATCCACGGCTGCTTCCCGAAAACATGGCGATCACCGGCGCCGTCGCCGATATCTTCGATGCACTCGTTTCGACGTTGAATGACACGCGCCTGGAACCTGACCTCGAGGACTTGCTCTGGTCGACCGTCAATCTCTTCCATCGCGCTGCAGGCCGCATCGAACACGAGCTCGACGCCAACGAGCAGGCGCAGCAGAAGAGCCAACGCGAGCAGAACGGCTCGGAGGTGCGATCCGTCGAGCTCGAACGACTCATCGCCCAGGGCGTTACGCTCATCGAGCGCCGCAACGCCATGGAGCTCTTTCGCGACCAGGCCGCCGAACGCTTCGAAGTCCACACCGGTTCGCCTTGGCGGCCGCGCTCCGGGTCAATCGTCAGCCATCGTAACCTCACCGCCGCGATGATCGATAGCCGCGATTTTCTCGCTGCCAGGCGTAGAGCCGAAACCGAGGTGTTGTTCCCACCTGGGCCAAAAGTCGTACTCACCGGTGGGCTCGAATTCAACGACGTCTCGCTCGTCTGGGATCGCCTCGACAAGGTCCACGCAAAACATCCCGATATGGTTCTTTTGCACGGCGGCTCACCGAAAGGCGCCGAATTGATCGCGACAAAATGGGCCAGCCATCGCAAGGTGCCGCAGATCGCCTTCAAGCCGGACTGGACGAAACATGCGAAGGCCGCACCATTCAAGCGCAACGACGCGATGCTCGACATCATGCCGATCGGGGTCATGCACTTTCCGGGCACAGGCATCCAGGACAACCTCGCCGATAAGGCGAAGAAGCTCGGTATCCCGGTCTGGAAGTTTGGCAAGGACGGTGCGTGAGCGCCGTTCTGGTTGACGCTGAAAGCTATGGCACGGCCCGCTAAAAGGATGGACGGGCAGGGTTCGAAGGTGCATCGAGACACCGAGCCGGTGGGCCGGCCCTCTTCGTTCCTTGCTCGCTTGGTGCCGTCCGGCATCTGGTTGGAATCTAGAGTGGCGCAATCTCCGACATCGTGAAGTCATCTGGTTAGGCGGCGAGGTCAATTGGCTGATTGATGGGCTTTGCGGCGAGGTCTTCCAGCCATTGACCTTGCGCATGTTGATCTGGCCAGAAGCGAGCGAGGCCCAGAACAACATTGCTGCAGTGTCGGCAGATGGCGGCACTGTCTGCGTCTTGATCCGTCGTTTGAAGTCCTCGTGTAGCCGCTCGATGGGATTCGTCGTACGTGCGCTCTTCCATCGACTCGGTGGCAGCGACGTGAAGCTGAAGAACCGGTCGCCGGCTTCCTGCAGACTGTCGGCGATGGCGCGATGTTTGAGCCGCTATTTGCGTACGAAGGCTTTGCGTCGAGTTTCAATCTCCTCGCACGTTACCGCGTAGATCATGTCGTTGTAATCGGCGGTGATCTCCTCGTGCAGGCGCTCGCGCGCATGCGCCAGCAGATTCCTGTGATTGTGCACAGCGCTGCACCGGCACGCAGTCCCACACGGCGACGATGCAGTCTCAAGCCCCGACGCGCCGTCGACAATGAGGAATTCGGGACGGCGCAAGCCGCGCCGGATGAGCTCGTCGAGCACGATATGCCAAGTTTCGGTACTCTCGCCGCCCATACTCTTGATCGCGAGCAAGACGTTCTGACCGTCCGCACGCACGCCGATGACGACAAACAGCGAGATCGATGTCACCTTGCGGTCGAGCCGTCCCCCACCACGGTGCCGTCGAGAATCAATCGCACGATCGTCTCATCGGCCAGCCAGCGGGCATTCCAGGCGTCCCCGTCGCTCTTTCCCTTGCGCCATACCCGGCTCACCGTGTCCTTGCCGACGGCGCCAGCGAACAATGTACTGAGCGCACCGCGCACACGGCGCGTGTTGGTGCCAGCCAGGTAGCAGCCGGCGATCAGCGCGACTAGAACGCTGCGTCAACACATGATCAAGGCGCGGCCCTTGCGGCAGGAACACCATGACCATCCAGAATATCGATGTGATCAATTAGGAGATGCTCAGGCGCTGTTTACCAAAGTGATGCGTTCGCTGCATGCCCCCGCAGATACAGCCACGATGAACGGAGGGGCCCCCTCATAGCGAACGACGAAGCGTGATTTTCGCTCAAGAGCGCTTGCACATGGCAAGCCACAATTTGGATGGGTGGTCAACGCGCACCAAATTTATCAGCGACGAGCCAGATCTCTCAAGTGTCGGCGAAGCCCGCTTCGGGGGCACTTTCGTTGGACTCAGTTGAGGGCGGCACCTTGACGTCCGTTTCCGGTCATAAGTGCCGCAGCGGCGCCGGGCCAAGAGCGTCGCGGTTAGCTGGCCTCCTGTGATTCAGATCCCCAACTGGGAGATCGAACCATGCGCTACGAACCCGCCGATCATGAATGGGCTGCCATCGAGCCGATGCTGCCGAGCAAGCCGCGTGGCGTTCCTGGGGTGAACGACCGACGTGTCCTCAAAGGTATCTTCTGGGTCTTGCGATCAGGAGCAACCTGGCGTGATTTGCCGGAGGCGTTCGGTCCTGCACCACTTGCTACAACTGCTTTGTTCGCTGGCGGCCCGCAGGTGTCGGGCGGCGTATCATAAACGCACTTGCCGCTACCCATGATGCCGCTGTCCTGATCATCGACACGTCCACAATCCGCGTGCATCAGCACGGAGCCCGTATCACAAAGAACCAGCGCCAATCGATGGGAAGATCACGCGGCGACTTGACGATTAAATTCATGCGGTGGTCGATAGCAATGGTCTGCAGGTGCGGCTGGCGTTGAGTACCGGCGAGGCTCATGATGTTCGACTTGCCGGAAAACTGCTGTCTCGTCTGAAATCCGGGTCAATGGTGCTTGCCGATCGAGGCTATTGACGCGGACTGGATTGAGCTTGCCATAAAGAAGGGCGCGTGGGCCAACATTCCGCCGAAAAGTAACCGCAGCAGATCCGATCTGCTTCAGCCCTATCTCTACTGCGCTCGCAACAAGCCGGCCTTTGATTTGGATCGCCTGTCTAAGCTTCCGTGTACGAAATAGCGAGATTTTCGCAGATCGACGCAAACGCCTTTTTCGCTTCGGCGTCTTCGAAGCAAAAGCGTACCCCTTTGTCACCACGCTCGATCCACCACCCCGCCTTGTGTCCTTGCGAAACGCGGAATGCCTCCTCGCGCAACTGATCCAGTAATCTTCCGTAAGCACGCACAATCACACAGTTTTCCATCTCAACGCTCATTGCAGGAAAGCAACACAGGCCAAGCCACATATACCCAGAAGGCGCCGCTATGACAAACGGTGAATCTTAGGCCGGCCGCCGCCCAATATTTCCTCGGACATGATGTCGGACTCGGCGCATATTTTCCTCTCGCGCTCGGCCTTTCAGGTTGGGTTCCTGCACCCGTCGATGGAGGCGAGCGAAGAATCTGCGACGTCTTGTGCTATTATCTTGATCGGATGTGCTGCTTTTGGTGCGAGCTCAGGCTGGACGATTTCAAAAAAATGCGATGGATCCGCAAAGGTGCGATGCTGGTCGCGTTTTTCCCCGTGATGGTTTCGAATGTCTACTGGAGTTGGACGAGCGATTGTATGGCCGGCCTATTTGCGCTTGCAGCCGGCGCAATCATAGACCGTCTGTTCAAGTGCGCAATGATCCGCCGTGGCTATGCCGAGATGCGTAGACTCCACGGCGCCGAATGGGGAAACGGATAGGCAGCTGCCATCATCCGGCGAAGGCGAACAGCGGCCGCAAGCTTGCGAGAGCAAGCCAGGCCAACATGATCGCCGGATTTGACTCTGGCGCGTATTCGGCAAAGGTCGACCGGTACCAGCAAGGCGATTGTATCGGATTCTGTCAGGCGCGCCGAGTTGTGGCGAGGCGGCATCGCCAACCTTTGTTGCCGGTGGTCCGCCGGTTCCGGTTTGTGCTCACCGGCAAGTCACCTGCCGCATCATCACGACCTCGTGCTCGCCAGCACCGATGTTGCGGATGACGAGCGTCAACTGATCCCCAAAAGCGCGTGTTCGTCCGTTGCCGCCAGCTTTCCAGGTGAGTGAGCTCTGGTCCTTACAAATCGCAGCCTACGTAATGATACGGAGGTCGGCCGTCGTACTTTCTTGATCTGCGAAATGCATCGTCGTCGACATGCCATACAGACCAATCTACGATCCACAGCTCTGGCGCAGTCGCGCGCTCGCAACGCGTCTCAAAGCGGACTCGCTCAGCCCCGGCAAACCCAAAGACAGGCTCCTGAAAGTCGCGGAAGAATACGACAAGCTAGCCCGGTACGCAGAACGGTGCGATGCGCACGGAACCGACCAAGATTCCGATTCGTGTCACGATTTCTGATCGTTCTTCCGCTGTCTTGACTGAATCCTCGAGCCGCTCGCTTCGAGCCAAGACGGATGCCTTGGACAGAAACTTTGGCCTGATCTTTGCCAGTTGTTTTCCGATGCTGGCACTTCTTCGCCCGCCGATGTCGGGGCCTTCGGCGAAATCCTCCGCATCAAGCGCGTTGCCAATCCCCAACGTACGCGCCAACTGGCGCGCCGATGGTTCGGAATGCACACACTTTTGCCGACAATCGATCTTAAAAAGTCGAGAACGACCGGGGAGGCAAGCTGTATTGATTCAGGCCGAAAGAAGCGTGGTCGAGCACATGCTCGCATCATTGACAATCAGCGCGCTGCAGAGCCGGGCCGTCCCAACCCACGAACAGGTGATGCATCATTTGGAGCTTGCGTATGAAAGGGCGGGTCTGATCCCGACGCAGGCATCTACGATCAGGGTACTGGAGCGTATCTCACGTGAGATCAACAAGGCCGAGACGGTGTTGGAGTTCATCGGCCGAGGCGATGGGCACCCACACTGAGTTGACGCATGAAGGTCCATCACGCCTCGCACATCACGCGATCTGAGTGACGGAAGGAAGCAGGATGTCGAGTCCAGCTCCGGTCTAACAAGCCCATCCTGGCCTTGATCTGTGCAGCGATGCCAATCATTGTACCTTTGATGCCGTTGCGAAGGAGCCTAAGGTCGATGGGTCGAAGATCCATTCGGACGAGAGGTTTCATTCCTGTCCAGCGATGGAGCTCGCCAAAACGCGGATGTGGTGCCCGACGCACTTGCGGGTAGCGGCACTTGCGGAGGGTGAAAGGAGTTTCTAACTCTGCAAAAGCTATCGGGCTAGAACGCGATCCGGTTTGGAAGTTTGCCAAGAGCCGCTCGCAAGCGAGACCTCAATCGCTACAAAACCTGCATCTCCATATGACGCGGAGTTTGCGCCGCGACTTGATCACGTTTTGGTTCCATACAATCAGTCGCGCCGTGGTGGTGGTGGAAGGCGCAGTCCGAACTCTCTTGAGCGGGAATCACCACCGTGCTTGCCCTTGGACTTACCCTCAACCTCGTTGGGCTCGGCCTCTTGTTCTGGCTGACCTTTGCTCTCGCAGTCTACGCCCTCCCATTCTTTATTGCGGTCAGCGCTGCTGCAATGGCATTGGAGCGCGGCGCCGGGATGACTGGCGCGCTCATTGTCGTCATCATCAGTGCCGCCTCGATGCTCGCCATTGGTCAATTCGCCCATTCTATGGCGCGGCCGACCATCTTGCGCGGCATGATTGGCGGAGTATTTGCCATTCCGGCAGGCATTTCTGGATACCATGTCATGCTCGCCTTATCGCAGATCGGCGTATCCTCGCCGTTCTGGCGTGAGGCCTTCGCATGCGTCGGCGCAATCTTCATCGCCCGGAAGGCGTCGACGTCGATCACAATCTTGAGCGGGCGAGATGCGGCACCGGGCAGGTTGACCAATTCTGCGCCAACCGGCTCACTCGTCGGCGAGGCCTGAGGAATCGTCCGTGGCCGCTACATCTGGGGTGCTTTACCTCTGTGGGTGCCGAGGCCTCATTGCAGGAGCTCTTCGGCACAGGGCGGACTTCGTAGCGTCTAATCGGACTGTGCCGGCCTCATTCGGCCCTGTCACGGGCCAGTTGGCGGGACTTGGTTGCGGCTTTTTACCTGGCGGCAATGTCGCCTTTTCCCGCACACTCTTTCTTTCTCTGCGCCGTAACCTGCCGCCTTCTTGTGTTGCAAAGCGAGGTCTGCCACGTCTTTTCCCGCTTAAGCCTGTGTTCAGCGCTCGGACGCACCTCGCCTCGTTGGCTTGATCTGACCGAAGACCGTCTGCGCCTCGATCGTCTGAGACGCAATGCCGCCGGGGAGACTTTCTTCCCCTGGGCTACGCCCATTCCTCGCGAGGCAAGAAAGTCTCTCCGCCGGCATCCTCCGCTTAACGCTCCGGCCCGCGGGAAGACGCGGGTGCGTCGCCGATCGTCTTCGGCCCTCAGATCGCCATCGAGGCCGCGGTGGTCGCGGGGCTCGAAACAAACCAAGGAGAAGTGACATGGCTAGCATCGGTTCTTTCAAGAAAGTCGGCTCCGACTTCCAGGGCGAGATCGTCACGTTGAGCCTGCAGGCCAGGGGCGTCCGCATCGTCGCCGAGGCCAACCGCTCGAACGAGAACGCTCCCAGCCACCGCGTCTATGTGGGCCGGGCAGAAATCGGGGCGGCATGGTCCAAGCGCTCCGAGGAAGGTCGCGACTACCTCTCGATCAAGCTCGATGACCCCTCGTTCAACGCGCCGATCTACGCCAGCCTGTTCGACGATGAGGACGGCGAAGGTTACACGCTGCTCTGGTCGCGGCCGCGCAAGACCGGCGAGTAAGCCTCGCAACACCTACGCCCCGCCCGATCCAATCGGGAGGGGCGCTCTTTTGGTTAGAGCGCACCCAAGTCACGTGGGAGGAGGGGCTTATGGCCAAGAATAAGACCGGCATCGGCTAGCATCGGTTGGCCGGTACTACGTCTTGCGCCCGAAGGCGAACGGGGCAAGCGGACCACGAAAGACGC
Source organism: Bradyrhizobium sp. CCGUVB4N (assembly GCF_024199945.1). Lineage (GTDB taxonomy): Bacteria > Pseudomonadota > Alphaproteobacteria > Rhizobiales > Xanthobacteraceae > Bradyrhizobium. The sequence continues at coordinate 1,371,891 of NZ_JANADP010000001.1, forward strand.
GGCCGAAAACGATCAGCGAAGCGAGAGGCAAGTCTAGTCTCTCAAGAACCGGAAAAATCCAACGGCGACTGCGATGTATGGCCATTCAGGCGTTAGGCATCAGGTCGCCGCTCCGCTGTCGGACTTGGGTTCCGGTTCTTAGCGACCCAAGGAAACGACATTAGTTCTCGCCTCACAAATTCTGCGAGCTTTATCGCGCGAGATTTCGATTGACGCATCAAGGAATGCGGAAAGTTACCATCCGAGAGCGTCACCGTCAGCACGATGGGGCAGGTTTCGCCCTCGCGCGCGCCTGTGGTTGCAGTTGCAATCACGAGCATTCAACTCTCATTGATGAATGGTGACAGACCCTAGATGACGGAGAATACGTGCAAGTCTAAGCCCGTGACGCGCATATGAATGCATTCGCAATGTAAATGATATCCATCAAAACAATCGATTTCTTTAGCCGTCCTAACGAGGAATACGAAGGCATCGGGCAGCGACGCGGGGGGGAATCCTAAGGAGCATTTGCGATGGAAAGGTTTATCCAGGGTGGCTCGGGTGACGATAGCCTCTTCGGCAGCAGCGGCGACGATCTGATGATGGATCCCCGGGGCAATGACTGGATCGACGGGGGGGCTGGCAACGACTGTATCTCGGCCGGCGAGGGCAATGACCGCGTCTTCGGTGGTGCCGGTAATGACCAGGTCTTCGGCGAAGAGGGCAACGACTATCTCTACGGCGGCGACTACGGCGGCAATAACCGCGACCAACCGCGCATCATCGCTGTAGACAATGACAAGCTCTACGGTGGCCCCGGCGATGATGTGCTCTTTGCCGGTGACGGCAGGGATATTCTGAGCGGTGGCTCCGGCCACGACACCTTTGTCTTCCAGTTCCACGACCCGATCCCCGGGCTCGACCCGAAGTACGGGCCGGATCCGGACAATACCAGCATCAGCGATTTCGATCCGGCGCAGGACACTCTCGCCTTTGATGCCGTGGGTCTCTATAACGACGGTTCCAGGGCGAACTTCGTCAACCACGCCAGTGAACAGCCGGGCTATCCGGTTGACACCTTTTACAGCGGAGCGGCCTCCGGTGCCAATGGCGAACACGTGGTAGTAATCACTGATCGGTCTTTCGCCTCCGGTACTCAGGCGGCGAGTGCGATCTCCGGCGAGAACGCCGGCGACATCATCGTCTACCACGATTACCAGACCCAAACCGCGAATTTGGCCTTTGTCACCTCCGCGAACCACGTGGACGAATTCGCCCATCTGGGCAGCTTTCAAGGTGTGGCCGATCTGGCCCATCTGCACCTGACCGCGTCAGACTTTACCTTCGTCTGATCGAGCCACGTCCCGCCATCTCGGCGGGATGCTTTGTGCCATCAACCTCTGGCGCGATAAGCATGCTGCCGCACCTCGACGAAGATGACTTCAAAGTTCAATGTTGCGCGCCACGATCTGTCGCGAAAGCACCAAGATACCTAAGATCGTAGCGTAGCTCGCTCAACAGCCACGGCATCATACCGAATCTCCGCCGACGTCTGCGTCATGGATCAATCATCGCGCCTGGGCTGGCTGAACGCACCACAAAGCAAATCCAACGAGGTCTTCACACTTCACGGTCGGGCGGCTAGAGGTCTATATCCGTACCTTCATCGACCTGCAGCCACAAAGCCGTAGCCCATCAAATGGGCCGTTGCGAAGCGACAGTGTCGAAAACATCTCGTGCTCAAGCGCAGGAAAGCCTCACGTCAAATCTCCCAAAAACATCATACTTGGTAGACTCGTATAACCTGCTCTCTTGATTGTTTGAACCTGTTCGATGACGAGGTCGGCGAAAGCCAAACGTGCGTTTCGTGTGGCCGGGCAAGACCGAGAAGTAAGTGTAGTGCGCCCGATCGATCCGCCCGGAAACGGCGCTCTTTGAAGCGGGCAGCAAGGCACCGGGAATATCGGTTTGTCTCGTTCCGATCCACGCGGTGTAGCGACCAGAACTCGTCCGATTGGAACCCACCGAGGCCGATCGAGCTGCCTGGAACGTTCGCCGTGTAAGAACCGTCGGCACGTCGGCGGCTTCGTGAGGACAGAGGAGGGGGGGAACGAAAATTCGAAAGCAGCGGAGAGACCGACGCGCGGGCGGGCGGGCAATTCAAGTTCTCGCATCGGCGCTGCCGCGGTTGCGCCCGGACGGCGCGGCAAGAGCGGCCCTGTACGGCAGAGCGCCGGCAATTCGAGCCATGAGTTGCCTCAGCCACCGGTGGGCGGCGGAATGATGCGTCCGCGACGTCCAGGTCATCCCGATCTGAAACGGCTCGGGGAAAGGACACGACGTGGCCACGACGGATTTAGCGATATTCGAAGCGATCCGGCTTGGCACCGTCGAAATCAGATCCGTGCTGGGGAGAATGTGGGTGAGATCGGAAATGCTCGGCACCGTGACCACCTGGTTGAGCGACAGGCCGCGTTCATCCAATCCTCTGAGATAACCTGATCGCCAGGTGCCGCCATAGGTGACGACGGCGTGGCTCGCCTTGACATAGTCGTCGACACGCAGCCTCCTGCCGGCGAGAAGATGGCTGCGGTGCATGACGCACATATAGTGGTCATCCAGCAGATGGCGATGATAGAGGCTATCCTCATGCACGTCGTAGGGGCCGAGGAGAAGATCGGCCTCGCCGCGTTTGAGACACGCGATACCTTTGGCGCGCGCCGTCTTGATCTCCAGCACCAGGCGCGGCGCCCGACGCCTGATCTCGGCGATGGTGCGCGGCAGAATGATCGAGCGTTCGTAATAGTTGCAGGCGATTGTCAACCGCCCGGACGCGCTTGCGGGATCGAAATCCGTCGGCTGCATTAAGCCTTCAAAACCTTCGAGCAGGCGGCTGGCACATTCGACGATCTCGACGCAGCGGGGCGTTGGTGCGATGCCGCCGCGCTGGCGCACGAACAGCTTGTCGTGGAACGCCGCGCGCAGCCGATCCATGGTGTAGCTGATCGTCGATTGATTGGTGCCGAGTGCTTCGGCGGCCCTCGAAAACGAACCCAGTTCCGACACCAGGCGCAAGGTACGGATCGCGGCAAAATCAATCGCGAATGGATCCCAATTCTTTGCCATCTCCTCAAGACTCTCCCGGCGGAAAACGATGCGATATCGGAAGAATAGATAAGGGATATCAACTCTGTCCGATTGTCCGATAACTATTGCCAACGCAATCTGCTCGAAAGTGGGAGTTAAGACGGCAAGCCCGCGACCATCGACCGAACCATGGAGATAGCTGCCCGATGAACGCACCCAAACCCTTTCCGCTCAATGCCTGGTACGCGGCTGCATGGTGTCACGAGATCGTCCGCGAGCTTTCCGCCCGCACCATCTGCGGCAAGAACGTCGTGCTCTACCGCCGCACGGATGGCGCCGTGACAGCGTTGGAGGATGCCTGCTGGCACCGACTGCTGCCGTTGTCGCTCGGACGTCTCAAGGGCGATGACGTCATGTGCGGCTATCACGGGCTGGTCTTCAATTCGGCCGGCCGCTGTTCCTACATGCCTGCACAGAAGACGATCAATCCGTCAGCCTGCGTGCGTGCCTATCCGGTCGCTGAGCGACATCGCCTGGTCTGGCTCTGGCCCGGCGATCCCGCGCTTGCGGACCCCGACAAAATTCCGGAGTTTCACTGGAACGGTGACACACAATGGGCTGGCGAGGGTGGCACGTTCTATCAGTTGAAATGCGACTATCGCCTGGTGGTCGACAACCTCATGGACCTTACGCACGAGACCTATGTGCACGCCGGCAGCATCGGTGACGAGGCGATCACGGCTGCGCCCTTCGATGTGACCCACACGGACAACACGGCGACGATGACGCGCTGGATGATCGACATCGAGCCGCCCCCGTTCTGGGGGCGCCAGCTCGCACGGCCGGGCCGCGTCGATCGCTGGCAGATCGTGACGTTTCAGGCACCGTCGGTCGTGGTCGGCGACGTCGGCGTCGCACTTACAAATACGGGCGCGCCGCTAGGCGATCGCTCGCACGGCGTCAGCGGCGCGTTCTTGGCGGCGATCACGCCCGAAACCGAGACGACCTGCCACTATTTCTGGAACTTCGTCCGAGATTATCGGAAGGATGATGTGGAACTAACGAGAGAGCTCCAGCTCGCCCACGTCAATGGCGGCGCAGGCGTCTATGATCAGGATCACAGAATCTTGGAGGCGCAGCAGGCCGCCATCGACAAGAACCCGCGTTCGCCTTTTTACGATCTCAACATCGATGCGGGCGCGCTCTGGGCACGGCGGCTGATCGACCGGATGATGGCCGGCGAACAGGACGGCGTGATCGAAGACGTTGCAGCTGAATAGGCGAAAAGTCATGGCCAAGCCGATGGAACGGATGAGTGCACGTCTTCGCGCCACGCGCGATCTCACGCCCGACGTCCGTCTTTTCGAGATCGAGCCGGATTGGCCGTTGATCAGGGTAACACCTGGCAGTCACATCAACGTCGTCGTACCGATCGACGGGCGGTCGCAGCTGCGTAGCTATTCGCTGGTAGGGCCTTGCGGGGACGGGCTCTATCGCATCGCCGTCAAACGGCTCGCTTCCAGCCGGGGCGGGTCTGTCGGCATGTGGCACCTCAAGACAGGCGAACGGCTCACGATCTCCGAGCCGAGGAACAGCTTCGAATTGAGCTACGACCGCCCGGAATATTTGCTGCTGGCCGGCGGCATCGGCATTACGCCGATCTACACAATGGCGCTGGCGCTGAAGCAAACGGGCGCGAAGTTTCGCCTGCTTTATTCAGCGCGCAGCCGCCTCGACCTGGCATTCGCGGAAGAGCTTGCCCGCTACATCGGCGAACGGCTCCAGATCTTTGTCAGTGAAGAGGGACAGCGCATCGATATCGCCGGCGAGATCGCCAAATTGGATCCGCGCGGCGAACTCTATGTGTGTGGCCCATTCGGGATGTTGGAGGCGGCAAAGCGCTTGTGGCGCGAAGCGGGCAGGCCCGCGCCGCATCTCCGCTATGAGACGTTTGGCAATGCCAGCAACATTGCGGATGCGCCGTTCAAGGTCAGGATTCCCAGGTTGGGTCTAGAAATCGACGTCCCTGCCAATCGCTCCATGCTAGAGGCGCTTGAAGATGCTGGCGTCGAGATGATTTTCGGTTGCCGGCGCGGAGAATGCGGCCTCTGCGTCCTGCCGATCTTGGAGCCGTCTGCCCAAGTCGATCATCGTGACGTCTTCTTCAGCAGTGAGGAGCGGGCGATAAACAGCAAGCTCTGCACCTGTGTCTCGCGCGCGGCTTGCGGTAGCCTAACCGTCGATACGCCCGATCGAACGCAGATCCGGCGTCATGCCTCTGACGCCAGCGTGGTCTAGGACGTGGCGTCGCAAGACCGCCATACTCTGTTTGACCTTCTCACACTTCAGGGCCTCGCGGCAGAATTATCTGCGGTAGCTAGAGCTCAATAAATTCAGTCTCTCCATCAATGCGCTTGCGTGGACATTTTGTTGACGATGGTAGCGATGAGGAGAATGGGCGGTCCCCGATTCAGCATGCGCATGAGCCACACATTTGGCGAGCGTTTGCCCAACGCACCGCCCCGCTCGCTGCGATGGTCAGCAGTCTGCGCAGGGGTCCGCTCATCCAGGAAAGACATCTTGCCGAGCTTCTGCTTTCCACCCGTGGTGCGCAGCAGCGGGTGTGGAGTCCGAGCCACGCTGCAAAAGTTGCAGCCTTCCAAGGCTTGAGCTGTCGGCGCCGGTGCAATAAGTGCCGGAGCCGTGATCGGCCCAATCCTGGCCGTCATCAGCCGCTTGGCTTCTGCAACATGGCTTTGGAACTGCTTTTCGGAGCTATCCCCGCGAGAACTGGCCGCGCGTTCGGCGGCGAGCGACTGGACTGCGTCTCGGAAGTTTTAGTCGACCGGCTGCTGAAGGCCCACGACCTGATCACGGGTCCCTGGCTCCGGAGTCGGAGGTCTCACTGATGGTGTCACCACGAGGCGCTCTTCCGTGGGACGCACCAACTACAAGTGTCGAGCGGCCTGCGTCGACCAGCGCTCCGCCTCAGCAAACGGATAGCCTGAGTGGTCGCTAAGCGCCGTGGTCAACAAGGATCTACAGAACACAGGCGTGAGCTTGCCGCGATGGACCACGACGTTCTCATGCCCCGTCGCTGCCTGGGCATTTTGCCACTGCCGATTGTAGCCGCGCTGTTCATTGGACTTGACGTGGCAAGCGGCGAAGTCAGCGTCATCAAGCATCGCCAACTGCCGCGCATGTATCGGCCGCTTCGTATGGATGTGCACCCACATCGGACTCGGCATTGCACCATTGCGCAGCGCCTTGGGTTGCAGCATGATCTCAAACAACACTCCTGGCTCGCCCTTTAGCGCGCGCGGTAGATCCGCAGGCGCCAACTCCTCGTCCGACCGCAAGTGTTCAAGGTACTTTTGCGACGGAAAGGCGTAGGTCTTCATGCAATCAATCCTCGTCGTGGCCTTTCGCTCGTTCAAAGCCTTGGCCAGCCCCTGCGCCTCGGACCCCATCGTCTTGAGCCGAACTATTTTGTCGTGCACTTCGCGCAACTGCACAGGCGTGAGTAGACCGCGACGGCGAGGCTCCTCCAACGCGGCCACACAGGCCTGCATCTCAGTGGCCTGGGTCTGCAGGCGCTTGACCACGGTGTCCACGACGTGGTCGGCGTCCTCGGGTTTCATCTGGCGCACTGGCGAGGCGGTCCTTTGCTGACCAGCCAGATCGAATTGCAAAAGTTCGTCCAAACGCTCGAGGAGTGGCGTCAGTGCCTCCATCGAGGGCGGGGCCTGCCAGATTGCCAAGTGCGTCGCCGACGATGATGCCCTTGCATGCGCCTCCTCTGCGCTCAAGAGCTTCTTCGTTCCCAGATCCGAGAGCACGAGAACCTTGGTTGCTGGCGCCGTCTCGGACGTAGCGACCTGCGGCTGCATCCGCCCGGCCGCCGAACTCCCGGCGCCAACGGCCGGCGTGCGCTTGCCTTTCCCCTTCCTGCGCGCTGTCGTGCCTTCGGCCACGACAGCCTCGCCGGCAGTGTTGGCCGGTATCGCAGCCCCATCCTCGAGCGCAGGTGAAATGATGACTGGCGTCTTGGGCTGTAGATCCAGGAGGCGCATAACGTCGTGCGCAGTGAGCCACGCGCCTTCCACGATGCGCCCCAACAACTCGAATGGAAGGTCGGCACCTGTTCCGGCATCCCTTAGCTTTGAAACGAGGTCGTGCACCCCCAACGCAAATTCTGAGAGTCGCTCCATGACTCCTTCCAGGACGGCGCAGTGCGCTCCGTCGAGTACGCGTCCTTGGTTGTGTAGAACTGCGTCGGATGTCGAGACGAATGCCGGAAAGACGTCCCCGAGGAAGGTTCCCAACAGGCGCGCCCGTCCGCTCTCGGCCATGAGGATTTTCCTCATGACTGGTTGAAACGTGTTCGCGTGAGGCTCAATCATGATTTGCGCGAGAGCGACCCGCGATTGCAGATGCATGCACTTCGTATGAAGTGCCCAACCGCTGTGCAGCCGCAGTGCGGCCTCTTCGGCCTGCCGCATCTTGGTCGTTGGCTTGGGCAATTTAGCAGTAGCGGCGCAGACGCCTTGCATCCGCTCTGAACGCAATGCCTTTTTTTCCCACCACTCCATGCAGGCCGCATAGCGGTTTGCTACGCTTGAAACCGCTCGGCTCATTTGATCGGAGGGAGCGTTGGATTGGAGCATCCGCTCAAGCACGAGTGTCGCAGTCAATCTGCTCTGCTCCAAGGCGAAGATGGTCGGGGTGGCCAGTGTGTTGCATTGGTCCGCCGCATGGAGCACCTCGTCGCGGAGGCGGCGAGTCCGATCATCGGACAGAACCCTACGCGCCACATGCGGGGGCAGGCTCGCGCGGTAGTCCAGAACTTTTGCGCCTGCCTTGACGAGCTGGTCGATCAGCTCTTGCGGCTCCGATGAGTTCCGCAACACTTGCGTGGCCGCATTACGGCAACGATCAAGTTCCTCAAGCAGGCCGTCCATTTGTGGCTTTGCTGCCTCGATCTCGTCGCCTGTCGCCGAAATGGGGACCTCCGTACCCGAAGTTCGCGGCTGGCTGAGGACCGGCGCCGTTCTGTCTTGCGGCCCAGAGCGCATCCGGTCCAAGACGGAATCGAACGATTGGCTACCTTCCCGAACGGCAAGTCCTGATTCTGAGCGCGAACTGCTCGATCCCGACGTGCTGTCTGCTCGAGCAGCCTCAACCTGCGACTTGAAAGGCCGCAGCCGGCCAATGCCCGTCATATCCACCTCCGATCCAGGCGATAATGCGAAGCCTGTCGAGATAGACCGCCTGGCTGACCATTAGCTGACGAAAAGCATTCTCGCGGATACACAAAGAAATCGGAACCATCGTGCCTTCCAATTCCAAGGAAGATCCCGTGGTTTTGAGTCTTCTGCCCGGCAGACGCCGCGTCCTGATCGCAAGCAGGCCATCAGTTCCCGGCGCATCGCTGCCCGGGCTGAACGAAGAGGGACTGGTGTAGCCTTCGGCAGGTACTCGACGTGCGTACGGCGGAGTGTCGGTGGTGCCATCGCGCTCCAGTTCGTTCGCCGCGCGGCGTCCCCGTTCACGAGGATGTTCGATCGAAGACCTGGCGGTTCAGAGCCGCCCTTTCGTAGCCGCTGCCGGGGTGCGAACCGGTTCGTGATGAGTTGAGGCAGTGATCGCAGCGGCAAATGGATAATCCATTCCTTTAAGCTGTGGTCGGTCAACCATCATTCTAAATCGCGACCGTGCGCAGCTTTCGCAGGTACATCTGGAATCTGCTCCTCAAGAGCAGCGGGGGCCTGGCGAGCCCCCTCAGCCGCCCCGTTGAAGGCCCGCCGCGCCTCGTCTAATTGGGTGACCGCTCTCGCACCCACATCAAATAGATTCGGCCCGATTGATGGAGGTCGATCCTCCAGGATTGCTCGGTCGAAATCTGGTAGCAAGCTCATGAGCGCTCGATGTGCGGCCGCTTGCGCAGTTTCCGAACTTGCCACAGTGGCAAGAGCGTCGCGATAATCGCCGCACTGCCTTGATGGCTCTCTCTTCAAGACAGAGATCGTCGCTCAATGGCTGATTCCCGTTACTTCGCAGCCTAGATCAGACCGACGGCTCCAGTCGGCCCCCCGTGAGCGGTCGACGGTAGATGCTCGGTCGCAACCGCTGCCCAACGGCAATGCCGTGTCGCCTTTTCCCGCACACTCTTTCTTTCTCTGCGCCGTAACCTGCCGCCTTCTTGTGTTGCAAAGCGAGGTCTGCCACGTCTTTTCCCGCTTAAGCCTGTGTTCAGCGCTCGGACGCACCTCGCCTCGTTGGCTTGATCTGACCGAAGACCGTCTGCGCCTCGATCGTCTGAGACGCAATGCCGCCGGGGAGACTTTCTTCCCCTGGGCTACGCCCATTCCTCGCGAGGCAAGAAAGTCTCTCCGCCGGCATCCTCCGCTTAACGCTCCGGCCCGCGGGAAGACGCGGGTGCGTCGCCGATCGTCTTCGGCCCTCAGATCGCCATCGAGGCCGCGGTGGTCGCGGGGCTCGAAACAAACCAAGGAGAAGTGACATGGCTAGCATCGGTTCTTTCAAGAAAGTCGGCTCCGACTTCCAGGGCGAGATCGTCACGTTGAGCCTGCAGGCCAGGGGCGTCCGCATCGTCGCCGAGGCCAACCGCTCGAACGAGAACGCTCCCAGCCACCGCGTCTATGTGGGCCGGGCAGAAATCGGGGCGGCATGGTCCAAGCGCTCCGAGGAAGGTCGCGACTACCTCTCGATCAAGCTCGATGACCCCTCGTTCAACGCGCCGATCTACGCCAGCCTGTTCGACGATGAGGACGGCGAAGGTTACACGCTGCTCTGGTCGCGGCCGCGCAAGACCGGCGAGTAAGCCTCGCAACACCTACGCCCCGCCCGATCCAATCGGGAGGGGCGCTCTTTGAAGCCGACAAAAGAGATCGCTTAACGCCACCTGATCGATCCGCATTTTACTTGTTATGTGAATTTCGCTTCGCAATCTTGGGACGTGCTTTGCAAATTTCTTCATCAAACAAACAAGATCGATGTAGCTGATGTCCGCTGGCTTGCGAGCTCGCACAGGGTCACCACAGTCGGATTGCGCCGACCACACTTCAACCCGTTGATATATTGTTCAGTAGAGCCGAAGGCCTCGGCGAATTTTCTTCCGCGTGAAGCCTTTCCGCTTCCGCAGCCTTTCGAAACTCTGGCCGTCCAAACTGCAATGTTTTTCAGCGAACTTATGCGAGTAGGTCCGCTATTTCTTCTTGTGACGTGAACGAGCCGGCTTGCGACCTTTGCGCAATGTCTTGTGGGATGTTGCTCCCTTGGGTGGTTGGACAAAGAACTCAGATAGATGAACACCAAGTGTTTTAGCGATCCGGTCGAGAAGATCGATTGTCGGATTCTCCTCTTGCCGCTCTACGCCGCCCAGATATGAGCGGTCAATCTCCGCATCGTAAGCCAGTTGCTCCTGCGGAATACCAAGATCCACGCGGATCCGTCGCACATTCCAGGCCACAAGCGCGCGAGCTTTCATGCGCCAAAGCAGCCATTTGGGCGGCCATCAAACCACTGGCTATAACCGATCTATTGCGGTAAGTTCGCCAAATGAAGATAACGAACTCGCCGCGTGAGCTTACATGAAAGTGCCGGCGTTAGATCCTGATGTCGCGGACGCGGCGCCGAACGAATCGGAACTGACATCCTATGACCAGCAGCATCTGGTGACGTATTGGCGACTCCTCGATGCCGAGGCGGATGGCGCTGATTGGAGCGAAGTCGTCAGGATCGTGTTGCATATCGATCCGGACCGCGAGCCAGTGCGCGCTCGCAATGCATTCGACAGCCATTTGGCACGCGCAAAATGGATGGCGGATCACGGCTACCGCGACTTGCTTCGTGTTGGCGCTCCTAGGTAGCAAAGATGCATCGTCTGGATTGCGCAGAGAGAAAGAACTTCTCCCATTGATGGCGTGATCGACTATGTGCATCACGCGTGATGCACAATTTGTGGCTTCCATAGCAACCCCAGTCTTTATAGACACTGCGCCGCAATTCGATTAGGCGGGAGATCATAGCAGTGTCAAAATTCGACTGGCGCTCACCGGAGTCATACCCGGGCGTCAAAGACGGCGAGATGTCGGATTTCGCTTGGGAAATCCTCCGTCGCAATCCCAAGTATCAAGCTGACTATCGGGACACGGTTTCGAAACACGGGCAGGTGACCCCTGAATTTCGGAGGAGATGGGGCCTTTGCTTTCGCTCATGACCCACAGAAGTCCTTTCATCAGCAGACCATCTTTTGGGCGCCGGAGGCTTTGCCGGCGGTGCTACCGATCGTTCAGAGCGCTGCCGGTTCGGATATCGTTGCTGCTGGGCTTGCGCTTGCCGATCCTGCATCGGACAGGATCAGGAAAGCAGCGGACGGTTGGCATGTCGTGTTGCGCATTCATGGGACCAAGCATCATCTGTGGCTGAAACAGGCCCCGCAGTTCGGTGCCACTTATGCATTCAAACTGCTGCCCGACGTCGAGTTTGAGATCCGGGCCCACGCCGCATATCGGTTCTGGCGTGCGGTCAACGGTCGCTCACCAGGACCTCCGTTTCATCGACTGTCGGCGCAACGACGTAAGCGTTTTGCGCTGGCGCTGCGCGCCCTCGATTTACGCATGGAAGGCGCCTCCTATCGTGCCATCGCCGAAGTATTGTTTGGTTCAAGACGCGTCTCCGAGCGCGCCTGGAAGACCCACGACCTGCGCAGCCGAGTCATTCGCCTGGTTCAGGCGGGTTTGGCGCTGATGCGCCGCGGCTATCATGCGTTGCTCCGTCCATCGCCTCGCAATAATAGAGGGGCAGCGAAATCATTCCCGACCCGCGGAAAATAGTCCTTCGCCATCGTGACCAAACCTGCGACGCAAGTTTCGGGAGTGTTGCAGAGACATTGCTGGCTGCCGCCACGCCCCGCGGGTTTATCTCGCTTGGAGCTAAGCAAACGTCAGCTCTGACGCCAAACTGGCTGGATTGGGTAGAGCGGCTGAGGTCAGGCCCTCGGACACTTGATGGTGCTGAGTTCCTTGAAACTCAATCGTTGGAGCGTGGCTTATATATTGCGTGTGCGCCTGCCGATCAGGCAATTCTGACGAGAGCAAGCGAGCAATCGTTCTGACCTGTGCCGGATACCTCGGCCATTTGTATCTCAAATGTCGCATTTTTTTTGTTTTCCAATTCACATTGCTCGCGCATGACAGCTGAAGCGATGTCTCAGATTATCATCTGAGATAACGGGGTCTGCCTGGGCCATGACCTTGCCCCCGCAACATCAATGTTGGCGCGCCATCACGGATGGTCTCCAGACGGCGCATCTCGATCGGCCTTCGAAGCCGCGAGCGCCTCATTCAACTGCGCCGCTATTGAATTTGCTGCCCGCAAATTCTCTTCCTTCTTGGTCGCGGCCAGACGTTGTGCTTGTTGAAGTACCGAGCGGCCGAAAGCTAACGAAGAGTTTTCCTCAGCTTGCCGACCGCTACTGTCTAGTTCGGCGCCATCAACGGGGATCTCGAATGATCTCCCTGTCTTGCCGTCCAGGAAATCCCAGCAGGTCCGAAACAAGTGGCGATAGCCTTGAGTTGCTTCTGGACCCCTATCAACGACGCCGGCTCGCTTTGCGAACTGAAGGTCCTGCTCATAGCCGAGCTCTATCAAAAGCTCCGCCCCAACCAGGTCGGTCACGACCTGCATCTCTTCGATGCTAAGGTTAGTTTGCCAAGCCTGCACTGAGCGGTCATCGACGGTTTTTCTCTCCACGATCTTGCGATCCCCGAGGGTGCTGGACCGAAGATCGTCCGTTTGCCCCATCGGCGCCGATGCCATGTCGGTCGGAGTGTAACCAAGGCCAGCAAGCACGCGACGAACTTCGTCGTCGGGCTGCGCCACAAGGACCTCGTAGTGTACCACCTGCGTCTGAGGTCGAGTGCGGTAAGCTGCTAGCGCGGGCAGCCCCAGAACGAGGTCGGCGAGCGAAGAAGCGATTGGGGGCGTGGGCTGGCCCAACGCGATATCGGCAAGACACGATGCGATCGCGGGCGGGCAACTTGCGGCTAGGAGAGGGACGTCCCACGTCGATTTCAGTGATGCGGCGATGGCGTAGGGGTTGCGCATTAGGACGAGCCGCGGTGCCTCCGGATAGACGGAATCCAAGAAGTCGAGCACCGTCCAATAGCGCGGCGTCTTGTCTATGAGGGTGCGTTTGCCTGCAGCGGCCAAATACCGGCCATAAGCTGCATCGGCAAAAGCGCGGGTAACGATCGTTCGATCTATTCGTCCCAAGAACTCCGAGGTTGCGGTCTGAACCAATGATGCGCCGGCTGGGTGACGCTGGTCCACTTTACCGAAGGCCTCAAGTGCCAACATGAGCCAGGGCTCAGGCGGAGCCAAAATATCCGGGTGCCGCTGAAGTACATGCGCTAACAGCGTCGTCCCCGAGCGCGGAAGACCGAGAAGAAAGCACAGCGCGGGCGAATGGCTTACATCGTGGTTCATCATTCAAGATCCTATCCGTGGCCAGACCGAGCGTTCGTCCTGAACCCTTCGGCCGGTCGAAAGAAACATCGCCAGCAATGGCGATTCAGATGGGTTTCAACCATCCCCATCCTCAGATGACTTGCCGTTAGCGAGGATGACATCATGCCGCGACAACATCCGATGATATTGTAGTCGCGCTCTGGCTTCTTCGCTGCATGATCGCCCACTGCGCTTCGGATTGACGCACGCAAGGCACGTCCGATTAAGGCATTGCGTACATAGATTTTTGGTTGCTCGGTGTTGTTGCGGACAGATTGCAGGTTGTATCGCTCCCGATCGCAGCGCCTCTCGAAGACGACCCCGTCCATGTTTCGCACGATCTGGGCGCCATGAATTCAATCCATTTATCCAGCCGGAGCACTGGACTCGCAATCGGCTGCGACCAATTCCTTGCGAGGCTGGAACTCCCCAAGCATCGCTCAGTCGCACGGAGCGGTATAGAGAGCCCTCCGAAAACCTATGCCGTAGTTTATTGGAAATTGGCGGCTACACGACAGAGGAAGTCCGTCGCTTCGCGACGGCACAATGCCGCTCACCTCACCAGCTAAAGAAGACGATCGCAATGGGCTGGTGTCGACCGATGCTCGACGCAAACGTTAGAATTCTTCCTAGAGCCGAGGCAAAGATGATGGTCGGTCCATTTCTGTGTTCGCAACCTGACCCGTATTATCCGCCACTCGTAAGATCGGCAGAAATCAATAGTTTTGATTGGACACATTCAGAGCGTGGATTGATGCCGTATCACTCAACGATCCTCGTATCTGAAAGAGACACGGCAATCAGTTCTGTGCGCATTATCCAGTCAGGCTGCCGCTCGATGCAGCTTTCGATACCGGCGCAGACGCCTTATATCGTCGGTGGCGCACAATCGCGCGCCGCCCGCCCGGACCTCTGTTCATTTACCCCAGCGCCGCGAAGGTTTGAGGTTGACGCTGCGAGCCGTCGAAGAACGCATCGATGCGTACCGCGCCATCGTACGATCGGTGTTTGACGTCGAACGATTCCTCAGCGCGCCTCTAACCCCACGAACGACCCATCTGACTATCGCTTTGAGTAACTTGTTTGGTGCTGAAGTGCGGAGATCGACGGAAAGTGCTCTGCCTGTCATTTCGCAAGGAACGAAGCAGGGGTGCCGAAAATCATTCCCACATCTTCGGCATCCCCTTAAGTGCTTCTACTCCGCCATCATGCTCTTCGGCGCGCGGTCAGACGCGCGAGCCCTCCAGATGAGCACGGAGCCCCTCGAATGCCCGATCCGACCGCCGGCTTGCCGCCGCGATACTTACGAACCCCCGAAGCGGCACGCTTTCTCGGCCTGTCCGGCCGAACCCTGGAAAAGCATCGCACCTATGGCACCGGGCCGACCTATCGCAAGCTCGGTGGGCGCGTTGTTTATGCGCTTGAGGACCTGAAAGCCTGGGTGGACCGCGGAGCAAAGAAGTCAACCAGCGATCCCGGCATGGGTACGGTCTTGCCTGCAAAGCGGCACGCACCCATTCCGTATGCGGGCAAGGAGCGGCGCTGATCCATGTCGAACGACACATGCTCTGGTTATGGGCAACGTCACTCGGAACGCGGTCAACTCAGAACTGTTTTGCTCATCGCCCAGCGATCTCATGCCGGGCGATGCGCCAAACCTGACGGCATATCCGTTCTTCCCACCGGCAAAGTCGAAACGGATTATGCCGATCGACCTCAGCGCCGGGGCAATCATGATTCGAGTGGAAGCTGTGCCGGAACATCGCACGGAGCCGATTTGGGATGCGCACGTTGTGATCTGGACCGCTTTGCAGATTGTCGAGGCTCGAGATGCCGGCTTGAAACCATCCGGGTTGATGAAACTACCTCATACGAGATCCCGACCTACGTAGATCGCGGCACCAGTGTGCGCGACTGCGAACGTCAGGGCTGCGCTCGACCGGCTGCAATCAGTATCGGTCCTGAACGCGATTCGCCGGCCGACCGAGCGCCGTCAGCACCGGTTCTCCGGATCAACAAATGGAAGGGAACGGCAGATATGCACCGCCATGCCTGCGGAATCGAGCTGATCTTGCCGGATTGGGTCTGCACGGGGGTTCTCAATGATGCCGTCGTGTTGACGACGGACCGAGCCTATCTCGATCTGATTGGTAGATTTGAATGCTGGCTCTTTCGCCTCCTGCGAAAATATGGCGGCCGTCAAACGTGCGGCTGGAGCTTTGATTTCGTCCGCCTCCACGCCAAGTCGGGCAGCCTATCCCCGCTCAAGCACTTTGCTTACGACCTGCGCCAGTTCGTCCGTCGACAAACGTCACCCGCGTATCGGCTTGTCATTACACGAGACATTGACGGTGTGGAGCGATCGAACTTCGCGCCACTTCAGGTCAGTCCCCTTTGCAGAAAGGCTACAAAGATGCGGGCGCATCTCAACGCCGGAGGAAAGTCTGTGAATTGTATCGTGCTATCACGGACCAGAATTTTCGCCCCATCCGCGACCGCACCTTTGTACTATCGGGAACGGAAATCAGCGCCAGGGGTTTGCTGTGCAATCGCTTTCCGCTCCCTTAACCCTGCTAATCCCGAATCCCTCGGATTGCTCACAACGAGTCAGACCCTTTCGTCTACGATCGGCAGGATGACCGCCGCGAGAATTCCGCAACGGCGGCAAGTTAGATTTCACCACGACGGCTCAGCCGCAGGCAAGTGTGTTGCAGCCATTCGGCTGCGGAAAAGTGCCTGCTGGCGCGGACCTGCAACACCTCTGAGCAAAGGAGCCGCTAGATGAGCGATGTCACAACCGTCGAACTCTTGTGGGTCGAGGGGCGGTTCGAGAACCGAATTCGGTTCGGCCGGCCCGTATCGGAAAAGATCATTGACCGCCACCGCCGCGTTCTGTCATTCGCAACCGGCAGCATTTTCGCATTCGTGCGCTGGACGTCCAACGATTTTGGAACCGTTCTGTCCCGCATCGACATCTTGCGCGCGGCAGCGCCCCGGCAGCGATATTCAACCGTACCTTGGGTCAATCCCGGCGGGGAGAGCCTGATGCGATTGTCAGGATGGACCAAGGTCGAGCGCGCACTGCAATTGATCGATGCGGTGGAG
The DNA here is from genome assembly GCF_024199945.1 of Bradyrhizobium sp. CCGUVB4N. Taxonomy (GTDB): domain Bacteria; phylum Pseudomonadota; class Alphaproteobacteria; order Rhizobiales; family Xanthobacteraceae; genus Bradyrhizobium. The sequence goes on from NZ_JANADP010000001.1 coordinate 1,388,598, forward strand.
GCACTTGATATCAATCCTGCAGATGCTGCGCCAGACTACTGGCATCACGTTCACAATCGTCTCTCTGTCAACGAAAGCCCGCGTACCTACACCCGTGCGCGCCATCAAGCTTGGCTGCGACGCCGAAGACGGGAGCTCTGATGGGACGGCTATCAATTATGCTGGCGATCTGTGGATCGGCAGCTCTGGCGTTGTGCTCGGACAGAGAGGCACCGCCATCGTACATCTGGAACGCTTCAGACAGTGTTCCAATCGGCTTCTATCGACTGCAGCCAGCGCGACAATTGACGGTCACTGAGCTCGTGGCGGTTCGGCCGCCCGAGCCACTCGCAAGCTTCCTGGACTTGAACGGTTACCTGCCGACCGGTGTTCCCATGCTCAAGCGCGTCCTGGCACTGCCGGGACAAACCGTTTGCAGAACTGGTCTCGTCATCTCCGTCGACAACATCGAGATGGGACTGGCGCGCGAGCGCGATGCACGTGGCCGGCCGCTGCCGGTTTGGCTCGGATGCCGCCTCATAGCGTCAGATGAGGTGTTTCTCATGAACTGGCAGTCGGCGGACTCCTTTGATGGCCGCTACTTCGGGCCAATTCCAGCATCCGCCGTGATCGGACAAGCGTTCCCCGTGTGGACAAAGGAAGACTGATCATGCAGAGCCTGCTTCGTGGATTTGCAGTCTCGCCGGTCGATGGATCGCCGCACCTTCGCTCCGTCCCGGCCAGAGTCTTGAAGAGGATCGTGCGCGGTGCATGTCTGCGATGGCCTCGCACCCAGCGGCCGAACCGGCTACCCGTCACCTTCGCGAGCGCAAACGCTTGCGGTTCCATCTCTTTAGTGGCGGTCTGCGCTTTGACCGCTGTGCTGGTTCTTGAACTCTCGTCGAGCGTTTTGGCGGAGACCGCAGTCCCGGCGCTTGATTCCCGTTCGCTCAGCTCCCTGGATGTCGATCCATATACCGCCTTCGTCGCCGAAGCGTCCCGCCGATTTGCGATCCCGGAGCGCTGGATCCGTGCTGTCGTGCAGGTCGAGAGCAGCGGAAACGTGGGCGCCGTATCCTCTCGGGGAGCGCTGGGCCTGATGCAAATCATGCCCCAAACCTGGGTCCACCTGAGTATTCGCTACAAGCTCGGTGTCGACCCCTTTGGGCCCCGCGACAACATTCTCGCAGGCACGGCCTATCTGCGCGAGATGCTCGACCGGTTTGGATCGGAAGGATTTCTCGCAGCTTACAACGCTGGTCCAGGACGGTACGAGGCGCATCTGGCTACGGGGCGACCACTACCTCGGGAAACGCAGGTTTACGTCGCCAGGCTCGCAGGATTGATCGGCATCACACGAGACGAGTATGCGACTTTGGCTCCCCGACGCACTCTTCCGGGGCGGCAGGCAGCACTAATCTTTGATCGCGCCGACGGCGCGTCGGTCAAGGCCAGATCGACATCGGCTCTGCATTCAATGAACAGCCCGAAAGATCTTTCGAACCTGGGAATGCTGGCCTTCGTACCTGGTGCGACCAGGCTTTTTGTGCAGCGATCAACCGAATCGGAGTCCCGATGATCGCAATCGCGTTTCGTCGCGTGTTGTCGAAGTTTGTCGCACGTTGGAGAGTGCTGGGGAGGGAGCAAGGAATAGCCGACCGCGGATGGCAGGATAAAAGCCGCAAGGTGCGGTCGGTCGGTCGGGTGAGAATTGTCAGTAAATTCAGATACGCTCCAAACGTTGCGAAGATCGAGCACAACTTGTCATTTTTTCCACGACGCTGTTTTGGCTCGGCTTTCTGCACATTGCGGGGACCAAGATGACGCGTAACGATGATTTTCGCGTCCGCCCGGGCCAAATACGTTCGACACGCTGGCCGCGGGCAAAGCCCTTCCTGGCGCAAGCGCTCCAAGCCGCGCAGAAAGCCGGCGGTCTTTCACGTCGTGCCGGCAGTCGTGGCGGCCGGTTTGGGCGTGGGCGCGCTGCGACCCTTAGCGCCAACCGGCTCCTGCAAGATCGAGGCCGCGGTGCCATGGTCAAGGCGCGTGTCGTGCGGCGGATGCGCTCGCCAGGCAGTCTGCGGGCCCATATCGGTTACCTGCGGCGTGACGGCGTCACCCGTGACGGATCGCGTGGCGAACTATTCGATGCTGCCGGAGATGGCGCAGATGGCCGAGGCTTCGCTGAGCGCTGCGAGAACGATCGGCATCATTTCCGCTTCATCGTCTCGCCGGATGACGCCGGCGAACTGGGAAGTTTACGCAGCTTGACGCGCGAGTTGATGGATCAGGCCTCACGCGATCTCGGTACACGGCTTGACTGGGTCGCCATCGACCATTGGAACACTGAGCATCCGCATATTCACATCCTTGTGCGCGGCCGCACGGATGATGGCTCCGACCTTGTGATCAGCCGTGACTATATCAGCAAAGGTCTGCGGGCCCGCGCAAGTGATCTCGTCACGCGCGAACTTGGTCCCCGATCGGAGCTTGAGGTTCGGCGCGGCCTTGAGGCAGAGGTTGCGGCCGAGCGCTGGACGCGGCTCGATCGCGCGCTTGCTCGGGAAGGGGGACGGACGGACGGGGTGATCGATCTGCGCCCAGAGCGCGGCGGCGGGTCCGAGCCATTGCGCGAGATCCGGATTGGCCGGATGCGGACGCTCGAGCGGCTGGGGCTCGCTGAGCCCGCCGGTCCCGCGCGTTGGGTTCTCGCTCCTGATACGGAGCTACGCTTGCGTGCGCTTTCAGAACGCGGCGATATCATCAAGCGGCTGAACAAGACACTCGCGAAGGATGGCGCATCTCGTTCACCATCCTCCTGGGCGCTCGAAGGCGAACGTCATGGCGAACCCATCGTCGGCCGCCTTATCGCCCGTGGGCTCGATGATGAGCTTAGGGGATCGGCGTTCGCCGTTGTCGACGGGATTGACGGACGTGTTCATCATCTCAGGCTCCCCGACATCGATGCGGCCGGTGATGGCCCGGTTGGCGGTATCGTCGAATTGCGTCGCTTCGAGGATACGAAAGGCCGGCAGCGGATCGCGCTTGCCGTCCGCTCAGATCTTAATCTCGACCAGCAGGTGGCTTGGGAAGGGTCGACCTGGCTCGATCGGCGCCTGGTCGCTCGTGAGCCCGTCGATCTCGCGCGTGGCGGATTCGGCGCCGAGGTCCGGGCCGCGCTCGATCGCCGCATTGATGCACTGGTAGAGTACGGGCTTGCCCGCCGCGATGGCGATAAAGTCACATTAAGCGGCAACCTGATTGGCACTCTGCGCAAGCGTGAGCTCGATACCGTGGGCCAACGCTTGGCCTCCGAAACAGGGCTGGCGCATCTATCCGCCGAGGCGGGAGAGCCCATTTCCGGGGTTTACCGCCAAAGGATCTCGCTCGCCTCCGGCCGCTTTGCCATGATCGACAACGGGCTCGGCTTCCAGCTCGTGCCCTGGACCCCGTCGCTCGAGCGTGAACTGGGTAAACAGGTCAGGGGCATCGCAGGTCCCGGCGGGATCGACTGGAGTTTTGGGCGCAAACGCGACCTTTCGCTCTGACCCGCCGATCTCTTCGCCATGCTCCGCGACACCGCGACCTCGAAAGGACTGCCGTTGAATGGCGCCCTCACGGTGCGCATCAATTCTGGCTATGCCCGCGACGAAGATTCTTTGGGGTCAACTACTCTTTGTCTCAATGGTCGTGCTCGCTTTCCTCTGGGCGGCCACCGAATGGACGGCGTGGCGTCTGGCTTTCCAGCCGCAACTCGGGCCTGCCTGGTTCATAATCGCGGGCTGGCCTGTCTATCAACCGGCTGCCTTCTTCCTTTGGTGGTTCGAGTTCGACGCCTACGCGCCTGTCATCTTCGTCAAGGGAGCGTGCATCGCCGCAAGCGGCGGGATAGCATCGGTCGGCGTCGCCATCTTCCTGTCGGTGTGGCGGGCAAAGGAAGCTCAGTATGTGACAACATATGGGTCGTCCCGCTGGGCGGATGCACGGGAGGTTCGCCGTGCGGGACTTCTGGGGCTAGATGGCGTCGTGCTCGGTCGCTTTGAGGGCCGTTATCTCCGGCATGATGGACCCGAGCATGTCCTTTGCTTTGCCCCGACCCGTTCCGGCAAAGGTGTCGGCCTTGTCATTCCGACGCTGCTGACCTGGCCGAACTCCACGATCATCCACGATATCAAGGGCGAGAACTTCCAGCTGACCTCCGGATGGCGTGCCCGCTTTGGGCCAGTGCTGTTATTTGACCCGACCAATCCGGAGAGCGCGGCCTACAATCCTCTGCTCGAGATTCGCCGAGGCGACTGCGAGGTCCGCGACGCCCAGAACATCGCCGACATTCTCGTCGATCCCGAAGGCGCGCTCGAGCGTCGCAATCACTGGGAGAAGACCAGCCATTCCCTGCTGGTCGGGGCAATTCTCCACGTCCTCTATGCGGAACCAGACAAGACGCTTGCCGGCGTTGCCAGCTTCCTGTCGGACCCGTTGCGCGCAATCGAAACGACCCTGAACGCAATGTTGGCGACGCCCCATCTGGGAGAGCGTGTCCATCCGGTCGTGGCTTCGGCGGCGCGCGAACTCCTCAACAAGAGTGAAAATGAACGTTCCGGCGTGCTGTCGACCACGATGAGCTTCCTAGGTCTCTACCGTGACCCCGTGGTTGCCCGGGTCACGGGGCGGAGCGACTGGCGCATTCGCGATCTTGTCGACGGACCCCGACCGGTCTCGCTTTACCTTGTGGTGCCACCGTCCGACATCGCCCGGACAAAGCCCCTGATGCGGCTCGTTCTCAACCAGATCGGGCGGCGGCTAACCGAGAGCCTCGATACCGACAGGCGGCGGCAGAAGCTGCTCCTCATGCTCGATGAGTTCGCAGCCCTCGGCCGGCTCGATTTCTTCGAGAGCCAGCTCGCCTTCATGGCAGGTTATGGCATCCGCAGCTTTCTCATCACCCAAAGCCTGAATCAGCTTGAGCGCGCCTATGGCGCGAATCACGCGATCCTCGATAATTGCCATATCCGCGTTGCCTTCTCGACCAACGACGAGCGCACGGCCAAACGCGTGTCGGACGCGCTCGGAACCGCAACCGAAATGCGCGCGATGAAGAACTATGCCGGGCATCGGCTCTCGCCATGGCTTGGCCACCTGATGGTCAGCCGCCAGGAAACATCTCGTCCGCTGCTCACGCCCGGGGAAGTCATGCAGCTCTCGCCCAGCGAGGCCATTGTGATGGTTTCCGGCGTGCACCCGATGCGCGCCCACAAGGTCCGCTACTACGAAGATCCGCAGTTCCAAAGCCGGATATTAGGCCCGTCGCACAACGTTCCAGTCGGCTTGGTCTCGCAGCCCGACGATTGGTCGGCCCACACACCGATTCCGCCCTCGATCGATCTGCTTACCGCGTCGAAGCGTAACGTCCGCGATGGGAATGGTGGCATTCGACGCGAGCCAGAACTGGCGCCGCAGGAGGAGGTCGTGATCACGGCGCCGCGCGCCGACAACGAATTCGACGACGCGCTCGATGATGGCGATGCTGATGCCGCGCAAGTTACGGCCGTGAATCGCTCGATGCAGGGGATTGCACGTTCGGTCAGCCTCGACCCGGACGATAAGATGGACCTTTGAGAGGGCTAAGATGAAGAAGGTCCAGCTCAGCATCTATCTCGATCCAGAGATCTTCCGTAGCCTCGAGGCGTTCGCAAAACATCAGGGCAAGCCCAAGTCGCTGGTTGCCGAGGCTGCCGTTGCCTCCTTCCTGTCCCCCGATGAGTCCGAGCGGAGGGAAGCGGCGATAGCCAAGCGGCTCGACCGGATCGTGGGTACGCTCGAGCGCCTTGAGCGCAATGACGGTGTTACGTTGGAAACGATTGGACTGTTCATCCGCTTCTGGTTGACGGCAACTCCGGCATTACCGGAGCAGTCGAGCCCCGCGGCGCGCGCCAAGGGCGCTGAACGCTACGATCGCTTTGTCGAAGCTCTTGGACGGCGCCTGTCCAGTGGATCGAGCATGCTTAGGGAAGTCAGTTTCGAATCCTATGAAGCGGGAGGTCTTGATCCGACACAACACAAAGCTCGCCCCACCTGATCGACCCGCCACTTCATTCTTTTGCTGCGTTAGACTACGATCGCCCTCGTCAATCAGTTGAAAGAACTCGCGATGAGGTCCCTCCATCTTGCCTGTTAATCACCTCCTTGAAATCGATCGTTGCGGCATCGATCAATGTGCCCAGAGAAAGAAGAGGGCCATGCAAGGAAGAGGGAGGATATCAGCCCAGCGGCGAACTCGAACTGAAAGCTAGTGAGCTCGAGCTAGCTGCATCAGGGGCACCGCAAGGGGCACTCTTCGGCGGCGCGCCGCCGAAGCGGATGCTTCTTGCAACGAAAAAGAAACCTACCGCGGTCATGTCGCCCGCGAGCCGCTGCTATATCGTCCGAACACTGAAGTGCTGACCGTTGTGTTCAAGTCTGCCGAAAGTGACCTAAAGATTCGAACGAAACAAGTTAGGCTCCGTGTCGGTCGCTCTCCGAGAGACACGGACCTTCTGGATAAGTGACCTGATCGAGTGAGGGGCTCGAGATGCCCAGGGCGGCTATCTGGGAGCTGCGGCGCCACTTTCTGAAATCTCCATTATCGGGAGAGCAAACAAAGGTATCGTACGAGGCTACAGTGGACCGTTGCGATCGGGCGGTCGATCGCATGCTAGTACCCGGAATCAGAGCTGAGTGATACGGCGGCCTTTGAAACGGCGTTGACGGACCTTTTTCTTGGTCCAGACGAAGGGCTCGGCTCTGTCGTTGTATGCGTTGACGTAGGCATCGATGTGATCCTGAAGCTGCTTGAGGCTTGTGAAGGAGGTGCCGCTGAGCGACTGCCCCTGCAAGATCGAAAACCATACCTCGACCTGATTGAGCCAGGACGCACTTGTCGGCGTGAAATGAAATTGCACGTTGGGGTGGGCCTTGAGCCAGGGCTCGTTCTTCTTGTGGGTGTTGAGGTTGTCGAGGATGACGTGAAGCTTCCGGTTCGGAAAAGCCGCGGTGACGCTGTTCATGAAGTCGAGAAACTCGACGCGGCGTCGGCGTTTTGAATGCGTCGCGATGATCTTTCCGGTGGCGACTTCGAGCGCCGCAAACAATGTTGTCGTGCCATGCCGCTTGTAATCGTGGCTCTGGCCGGTCAAGGCGCGGCCATTGGGCAACTTCAGATAACCCTGCGCTCGCTCCAAGGCCTGGATCGAAGGCTTCTCGTCCACGCATAGCACAATGGCCTTCGCGGGCGGGGCGACGTAGAGGCCAACAACATCGGCGGCTTTGGCCGTAAAGTTCGGGTCGTTGCTCTCGCACCAGGACTTGCGAGCCACGAGGTCAATCTTGTGGATGCGCAGGAACCGCCAGACATATTGGACGTCAACATCGCCCAGTGCCTCGGCCAGCAGAGGGCCGGTCCAGCGTGCGAACCCTTGCGGGGCCGGCTTATCCAACAGCTTCAGAATCCGCTTGTCGGTAGCCTTCGTATAGATCGGCTGCTTGCCAGGCCGCGGCTTGTCTTGCAGACCTTCCAGGCCATGATCGGCATAGCGGCGCCGCCAAAGGCTGACAATCCGCGGCTGGACCCCGACTTCTTTGGCGATCGAGCGGGTGCTGCGCCCGTCCGCTGCCAACAGAACTATCCGCGCCCGCTTCAAATCGCGCTGCAACGTCACCGGCGAGCGACAACACGCCTCAAGCACCTTGCGATCTTTCCGCGAAAGGTGGACTTCTCTTGCTTCGGGGATCATCCCGACCTTGAATCATGACTCACGATCCAAGAAAAGTGGGTACTAGCACTTCCTAACGAGTAATTTTTTGTGAACATGAGAAACGGCTGCCGTTGGTTATCGGCGAGGCAAATATCGCACTTCGGCACGGGCGAGTTCGTCGTACCCGAACATCGCGAAGACCTCGTCGAGCGTCGCGATATGTGGCTCAACGCCGGCAATACCCTCCTTGGCCATGATGTCATCGCAGACTCGTCGCATTGCCGCCGTTGCAGCTCGCATAGAGTGGTTTGCCCAGATCACTGTCGAGATTTCGGCATCGCGATATACTGAGACGGGGGTTCGGAAGTATTTCGTTGGAACGATGACGACCGGCAGCCGGTTCTGCCAGGCACTCACAAACGAAAGGACCTCATCCGCACTGCTCTTTCGTGAGTGGATAAGGATTGCATCGGCTCCCGCATCAGCATAAGCGTGAGCGCGCAAAATTGCTTCGTCCAGTCCATGGCCGCTGATGAGGGCTTCGATCCGGGCAACGAGGACCAAGTCCTCTGCGATTGTATCTTTCACGGCCCGCAGTCGGCCGGAGAATTCATTGATATCGGCAAGGGGATGCCGCTCGCCAACGAATGAGTTCATCTTCGGAAAACAGCTGTCCTCGAGCGCGACACCGGCAGCGCCGCGCTGACGGAGCTTGCGTGCCAGGAGGCGCGCATTATTGAAGTTCCCGAAGCCGCCATCGCCGTCGACGAGCACAGGAAGCTCAGTCGAGTCGACGATGCGCTCGACCACGTCGACGATTTGGCTCCATGAAGCTTCGTTGGCATCGCGGTAGCCGAGAGAGCAGGCGATCGACAGACCCGACGCCCAGAGACTTTTGAATCCTGCGCGCTTGGCGATAGCGCCAGAGAGCCCGTCATGCGCTTCCATGAGGAAGGAGAGCTCGGTAGTGGAGCAGACCTGAGCGCGCAGCGCTTCTACGCACGACGAGACAGCACCTCGGTGAGGGGCGCTATCGAATACATATTGCGGTTGAGGTTGCATGCCGAAATCCTTGCAGGACACGTTGGACCTGCCGAGGTTCATGAACCGGGATGAAGACATGCTTTCGTCATGTAGATCAATTCCTGGCCTTGGTAGTTGACTGAGGTACAAAATTGTTATGGCAGTCTTGGTGTGGTTGAGCGCCCGCCAAGCGCTAAGCTCCTAGGTTCCGCGCATCGTAGGACCATTCGGGCCGCTAAAACCGTTCGAGCGGCGGTTCTCGGGTCGAGCGGCAGCCCCCCGACGTTCAGTTAATGGTCTATCGATCGCGGGGTCGCTTGGCCGCTCGTAGACGATCATAATGTCCGCAACGTCGCTGCCATCGATCTCCTGCACGACGACCGCAGCGCGGTAGATCATGATGCCGCGGCGGGCACCGGCGAACAGCCACAGCGTGTTGATGCTCACCCGAAGGTTGCTCAAGGCAGCCTCTAGATTGCTCCAACGGACGAAGGGGGCAGGCAACTTTCGATCAACGGCTCTTCCGAGGAGAAGTTTTGCAGCGCGTAGGGTTCTCCGCCGCACAGAAAGCAGCCTCATGATGGAGCGGAGCAATTTCCGTTCCGAAGGCCGCCGCGATAATCGAGAGAAAGAGGACGTATCGCGAGCAAACGACCACTGGTCCATGTTCCGTTTTGAAGGACGCATAGGGCCTGTCGCGCTCGAAACAGTGACTTTGGTCTGCCGCACGCGAGCTTCGTTCAAGATGGAATTGGGAGATTCAGTAGGGCAAGAGTCGTCGGCACAGTCGTTGCTGCTTGCAGGTCAAGACAGGAAAACGTTTGCACTTACTCTCTTCGCGCGTTCAGTGGTTGGCTTGGTGGCGAATTCGATGAGTCGACGGCCGCGGTATCACGCGACTGACTGAGACTAATGCTTGTGATCACCGGCTTACAACGGACGATGAAAACATGATGGCAGCGGCCAACACACTTCGAGCCGAGGCAACGAACAAGCGGGTTTGCACGCCGGATGTTCAGCCTCCATCACGGCGCGGAGGTTCGGCGAGGCTGGATCTGAGCAGGTTGAATCCGTCTCGTCCGCGTTGACGATGTTGGCAGCAGGCCCCTCAGAGGACCAGTCGTCGATCGGTTGCAGAGACAAATCGCACCATGTCGGGGGTTGGATGGCGGGCACGTGGCCGGGATGTGATCGTTTGCGGTTGTCCGGTCAGGACGGCCGTCTCAATTGCGAGCAGTGCGCGCAGGTCCGCCAAGCCTTCCTCGCCATCGGCTTCGGGCGGCGTTCCAGCTTTGATGCAATCTGAAAAGTACTGCACCTGCGCGGCAAATTGGTCGATGTGCGGAAACTGGGTTTCACCGACCTCGCCGTCGCGGCGCAGGCGCAATTTTGTTGCCGTCTCGAACCGGAAACTGGGGTCGAGTTCGATATCACCCGACGTTCCGACGACTCGATAATTGTCGACGGTAGACGCCCCGAAGCTGGCGATGAATTGGGCCAAACCGCCTGAAGGAAAACGCAGCAAGGCTGCGACCGACGCATCCACCTCGCCAAACCGTGGGTCATCGATCGGTCGGTGCGCCATTGCCACGGCCTCAATCGGCTCCTCAGTAAAGATATGACGAGCCGCGTTGACGCAGTAGACCCCCACGTCCTGGAGGGGGCCACCCCAACTCGCAGCTTTAAGTCTGTGGTTCCCTATCGCCGTCTGGAAACTGAAAACCGATTGAAAGAAGAGCGGTCGGCCGATCGCGTTGTTGCGGACATGTTCGAGGACCGCGACGGTTCCGGGTTCGTTGTGGAGCCGGTAGGCGGTCATCAGAAACACGCCAGCCTCGCGCGCAGCGGCGATCATAGCGAGGGCATCTTGTTCGTTGGTAGCCAGCGGTTTCTCGACCAAAATGTGCTTGCCGGCGCGAGCCGCCCGAACCGTATAGTCAGCATGCAAATGGTTGGGCAGAGCAATATACACCACGTCGACGTCGGAGCCTCTCAAAAGGGCATCGTATCCGTCATAGTTGGCGACCTGACCAATACCATGAAAATCCGCTAGTTGCGCGGCCTTGTCTCGATGACCGGTTACGATTGCGGTAACCTTCGAGTTCGCGGACTGTCCGACTCCCGGCAAGAAAGCTTGTTGCGAAATCGCACCAGCGCCGACGACTGCATACTTGATCATCATTTCCTCTCCGAGGGCTCGATCTTGGATCGCGTTCGAGGCTGTCGGATTTCCTCCAACTTCGTTCGCTTCTGTCAGTCATACAGGGGACGAGGCCGTATCTGAGGGGTGCCGCCCCATTTTCGGCGAGAGCCTCGGGCCCTGTACTCATTTCACGTCCCCCCTGACGTCCCATCAGATGACCGAGCTAGTGGAGTAACCGCTGCGGCCAGATCGAAACCGACCAGCCGCGTTGCGTCTGAAATTGCGAATACGCAGTCACAGCTGGCTGTCTGTTGCGGCAATCTGGCTCTCTGTTGCGACAATAACTGCCAAGTCGCAGGAACATCAGAACCCAAAAGGTTGGCGAGGACCGACATTCACGGTCCAGCAATTGCCGTGCCAGCAAAGACCTCGTGCAAAACCTTGCTTCGAACACGGGCGACGCATAGTCGAGCCAACGTCAGGCTCCCTCGCTAATGTCGCAAACCCAGCACTCCAGAAGAAAGCCCGGGCATGGTGTGTTTCGGCATGCATGAACGCGGCCGCTTCCGGGGTGATCGACATCCAAGAAGATTCCGTGATGGCCTCCGTCGACTCATGGGTAGATCGTGATGAAGACGATAGGATCATCTGTCGCGATAATTTTGCTTACGTTCTGGATGCACGTCCCAGGATTGCCGCGGTCAAGCAGCTAGTCTTGGAACTTGGTATTCGACCAACCGAAAGGGGGTTGTCGAGAGTCCGCAATTCGAACTTTCTCATGGCCGACGATCGCGGCAGACAACGGAAGTTGCCCGCAGATAGGCGATCCGAAGTGAAACGGGTGACGGACGCGATAAGCCGCGTGGGCTGCCCCCGTAGCTCGGTTTGACCAGACGCTATTTGACGAGCGTCTGACGGCGCCAACTCTCTACGGCCTTGTCGAGCTCGGCTGTAGCCCTCGGATCCGCCCAGCGGTCCCAAAACTGAATCGTGCCGCTGAGCGGTTCGTTGATCGGCTTTGCGATCCGGATGCGTGTAGGTAATAAGATCGCATCGCCGACCACGAGGGCCTCGCCGGTGTCGAGCACGGGGAGCAGATCACCAAACCCGCCCAGGCTATCGGGCAGCAGGCGGCGTACCACCGTCTGATCGTCACCATTGGTCAAGCGCATGGCAATCAAATTGTTGCACTGACTGACGACGGTGCGATTCACTTCGGCGGGCCGCTGGCTGATGACGACAAGGCCAACGCCATATTTTCGACCTTCCTTGGCAATGCGCTCAAAAGTCGCGATCGCATTCTCTGCGGCGCCGGAGGTAGCGTCCTGGGGAATATAGAGATGTGCCTCGTCGCAGAACAGCGCCACTGGATGACGTGCCCCCTGCGGACTCCACTGCTGCACATGAAGGACCATACGTGCAACCATGCCGACGATCAGCGGCAGAATGTCCGAGGGAACTTCGGAAAAGTCGATCACCTTTACCCCGTCGCGGCCCCCCTTGGCAGCTCGTCCGCCTAGGAGTAGCGTGACTGCTTCATCGAGCCACTTATAGCTATCGGCGACGCCCACTGCCGGAAACAAGAACCCGAGTCGGCGGTCTGTACGCTTGCCTTCGAGGCGCTGGATCAAGCGGCTGAGCTTCCCGTGAAAGTCGCCCTGCTTTTCGGCCCTGGCGCCTGGCACCATTTCCGTGTTCAGACGATCGAGTTCCGTGAGCACCGATGCCATCGCAAAAGGGACGGGGCTGTCGATCGTGAAGTTGGCGAGAACATCAGTGTGGCCCCCTGCAGTCAGGAAGCTGGTCTTCGCATCGACAATCGCACGCGACATAACCATGGCCTGATTAGGCGCGTTTTGGTCGCTGCGGTCGACGAACATCGAGACTAGCGCTTCGTAGCTCATCAGCCAGTAGGGAAGGTGAAGCACGCCGTCAGTGAGGCCTTTGTCCGCATCAATATCGCCCGGCCCCGCGACTCGAAGATGCGCGAAACCGGCCCCGGCCATAGACGCATATTCGCCGTGCATGTCGAACACGATAGCGTTAGCACTTTCAAGCTCGGCCACTTGTTCCAGGAGACGCGCTGTCGTCCAGGATTTACCGGAGCCAGTGCAACCGACGATGAGGGCGTGGCGCTGGAAAAGCCTGTTGCCGTTGACGTAAGCCTCCGCGTTGGGATCGAGAGTATAAGCGCCGAGCGACAGACGCTGAGCACCCCCAGTCACCTCAGAGATGACGCCCATGAAGCGGGTCAGCCGTTCGCCCTCAAGTGCGAAACAGCATGCATCAATTTCCGGAACCGTTTCGAGCGTACGCCGGAATACGTTGGCCCGCGTCCCGTCCCGGTCGAGCAGAGTTCCAATCAACGTGATGCGGACCAGATTAACCTCGGGATGGGCCTCGTCGGCACGCTCGACGTCGGCCACTTTTGCTTCCTCGAGCGCGGTGCGGGTGATTTTGTGGATAACGCCAATCAGCTTGTGGCCGGCCAAGCTGCTTTGGAGCGCGACCAGCCGATTGACCTGTAGTGCACGCAATGCATCGACGTCATCGACGCGAACAATCACGGTGGCGGTATCGACCGATTGGACGCGTCCGAGCGCCTCTGCATCGGTAAAGTCGAGCATGCTCATGCAGGTATTCCTGTGATGTGGTCGAGAAATTGATCGAGGCGCCACAGCGGCTTGTCTAGGTCGAATCCTGCTGGCGCGTCGTGCGTATATGCACGCGCGCCCGCGGCGCTGTCTTCGATGGCGAGATAGCGGCGGCAACGGCCGCCGGTCAGAAAGGCCTTAGCGCTGACCGTCAGCTCCTTCGTGATCACGACCAGCGGTATGGAATTATAGTCGCAACGCTCAATAAGCTTGGTCTGGACATGCTCATCATTAAAACCGTAGCCGATGCAGAGGTAAGAGCGGGCATTCTCTAGCGCGTTGTCGCTGCAGCTCAAGATTGTGCGGAACGGCTCGCCATGGGTCAGGCGGTACTTGTCAATGCCCGGCGTGATCATGAGCGGCGTATAGGCCGCCGGGATTGGGACGGCGCTTCTCACGCCAACGATCTGGTTGGCTGCCTGGAACCAATCGAGGGAGCCATGGACCTTCCAGACCGCCACCGTGCGCGACGGCCTCCCGTTCATGGTGACACGGGTATTAGGCGTCCGCGCCCGGGTCTGCAGATAGCCATGGTTGAAGCCCGTGAACGTGCTAACATCAGCCGCGTCGGCGGCGTATTCCGCGAGCCTGTCATAATTGGGCGTGACGACATGGATCATCGTGTGTGTGCTGTCGAAGAGGTGCCGATAAAGCCTGGTTAGCGGCAAGGTGTGGCGATCGGCTAACAGCGATGTGAGGACTGCTAGGTCGGAAGGCAGCAGAAATTCCCGTGTAGCGCCTGCAATGAACTGGGTTTGGCGTTCGGTAGGGCGTACCGCCTGTAGCGCGCTTTCAAGATCGGTGCCGGCCTTGAGATGACGAATGAACGATGTCCATTCGGCATTCTCTTCAGCCGTCCATCTAGGTGGAAGCGATGCGGCAGACAGATGCTCTGCTAGCGCTCCCATTCCCGGCACACCATGCGCCGCTGAGGCGCCACTTCCGAGGATAATCACTGGGGTGGCGCTCAGCGCGCTTTGGGCAAATTCCTGCGCGATCTCGGCCTTGCTCTTGGCCGCCATTCATTTCTTCCTTGATCAGACTGAGTGGGCCGCGGCGATCCGCTGAGATGTGCTTTGAGCTATCATGCAAGCATGATCCGGCTAGCCTCGAGACCGCGGTAGGCGCTGGTGCGGCAGCTCAAAATGATGATCTGCATGCGCTGCGCGGCTTCGGTCAATATCTCCAGCATGACTTCGAAGCGATCATCATCCGCAAACACCAGCGCGTCATCGAGCACAAGCGAGGCAGGTTTTCCATTCTCGATGAGGAGGTCCGCAAAGGCGATGCGCGTGAGGACGGCAAGCTGTTCCTGGGTCCCCTTGCTGAGATCTTCGGTGGCTTCTTCGCGGCCGGCGCGCGACAGCTGCATCGGACGGAGATCCTCCGCGAATGTGATCGATGCATTGGGCAAGAGCCGGCTGACGAAGGGCGTAACGCGCTGTGTGATGGGTACAAGAAGACGACGGGCGGCTTCGCGTTGTGCTTCGCGGATGGTCTCCGCGAGCATTGCGAGCATCTCGGCTTCCTCCTTCAGCCGGGCATGTGCTGCGGTCGCAGCCTCCGCGAGCTCGGCGGCGGCTGCCGCTCGACTGGTCGGCCCAGTGCCGCCGAGCGTCTTGGCGCGTTCTTCGAGCTGGGCGATTTCGCTCACAAGAACAAGCCTGTCAGTGGCCAGTCGTTCGCCTCGCTTGCGTAGATTGTCGCGACGCTGCACCAGCACGGTCTCGTCGAGCCCATCGACGGCGTGCCGCGCTTCGTCGCGAGCAACGATCGCACGCGCTTCGGTTGCCTTTGCAGCCGCCAATGCGGCGCCGAGTGCAATGTCGTCGAAAGCTTCGAGCTCGGTCGCGAGTTGGGCACCGAACCGTGAAACGTCTGCTACAGCGCGCTCGACCTGACCCGTCAGGCGAACATGGGCGAGCTGCGCCTCCTGCAGCGCATCGAGCGCAGCTTGGCGACGACCCTCGGCTTCTCGTTCAGCGGTGCGTGCGGCCCGCCAGGCTTTTTCGAAATCGTCTTCTCTTCGATCGGTTCCATCCTCGGCGAGCTGGGTTGGCTGGTCTATGGCTGCGAGCGCGCCGCGCAGCGAATCCAGGCCTGCGACAATGCCGAGCTCCGGATCCTCGGGGCAGGAGGCCGCAAGTCGAGCCGACAGCACAGAGACCGCTTGGGTAGCTTCCACGCGCGCTCGCGCCGTCTCCTTGGCGGTGATTGTATCGGTACAGCCGACCTCGGCGAGAAACGCGGCGAGATCCTGTTCTACTGCACGAAGTCGGGCCTGTGCAGGGGCGCCAGAAGCAGGCGGCGTAACCGCCACGCTTCCGATACCTTCGAACTCGAGAGTCTGGGTGTCGGTCACGAATGCGCGACTGCTGCCCTCTACCACAACGCCGTTCAGGCGAACTTGCGGCGCCGTCTGCAGCAAATCGATCTTGAGGAGGACCGCGCCAGCGGTGGCGGCCGCTTTGGCTTCGACGAGGGTCTGTTCGAGCTCCTGCAACCGCGCGCTCGCTTCCAGCGTCATCCGAATCGCCGCGACTTCGTCGCGACGCGCCTGGAGCTCGGCCGCAGTCCTTTCGGCAGCCTCAAGGCGGGCAAAGGCTGCGGCAAGCGCGCGCTGACGCATCCGCGCTGTTCGCACTTGTTGCGCTGAAAGCCTGTCTTCCTCGGCCATGCGCAAGGCGACCCGAGCGGTCTCGAGTGTTGCGGCCGCCTCGCTTTCGGCCTCCTCGGCCGATCCCTGAACGGCGTGATGATCCGCGGCGACCCGACGTAAGGTAGCCGCGGTCTGCTCGGCGCGCTCCAATTGGTCGCGCAACTCGCGCCGAGATCCCTTACGGGCTTCCAATCGCACGCGTTCGCCGGTCGCTTCGCGCAGCAATGCTTCGGCAGTGCGCAATGCCTGTCCCGCGACCTTCGCGCGATCGATATCGGTCTCCAGTTGGGCGAGACGTTCGCCCTGTTCGGGATCCTCGAGTTCGCGAACTAACCGCCGTTGCTCGTTACGCTTCGACTCGAGACGATTGAGCACTGTATCGAACTGCTCCAGCTCGGCCCGTGCAACGCGCGCCTCTTCGCATGCGGCAGTTGCTCTTTCCTGAGCCTCAAGGAGGCGGCGGGCGGGGCGGCCCGTCGGGGTCTGAAAATCAGCGAGATTTCGTTCAATGGCCTGCAGCACCGTAGTAGTACGCAGGCCGCCGGTTACAACGCCGACCTCGCCGGCCAGGACCTCCTCAAGTGTCCGGCGGGCACCTTGCCCCGGCACTCCAAACACAAAGGACTGGCCTTGCTCTACCCAAAGCAACCCTAGCGCTCCGCGACTATCATCGTCGGCGCCGCGATTGCCAGCGCGGGCGAACCCAAGTAGCGCTTGTAGGCGTTCCTCGGCTTCGTCGCCAGTTGCGCGTCCGTTGGGCCCTTCAAGCTCCACCGAAGCGTTCTGGAGGAAGCGTTTGCGCAGCTTCCAGACATCGCCTCTGATCTCGAAAGTCAGATCGACAGAGGGCGCTACATCGTCCCCATGCGGCCGAAACGAACGAATGCGATCGCTTCGCGATCCATGCCGTTCGAACAACACCGCTCGCAATGCCTCGAGCGCCGTCGACTTGCCTGCTTCATTTTGGTCGCACACCAGGTTCAAGCCGGCCTTGAAGCCGGTCAGCCGGATCGGCCGACGAAACTTTCGGAAATTTTCGATAGCGAGGTCGCGGATCAGCATCAGTGTGCCTCCGCGCGGGCGGCTCGGCGCTGTTCGACATAAAGGCGCTCAAGCGCGGCGGCAGCGCGCTTGGCGAGCACACCGCCTTCCGCAGACAAGGCCTGCAGGCGTTCGGCAGCCACGTGCAGCACGCCATGGGCATCGATGTCAGCGAGATCCATATCGGTCGGACGCGCATACAGATCGTCGAGATTGAGGTCAAGCCAGCGCACCTCGTGAGCCAGCTCTCCTTCGAGCCGGTCGCGCAGGACCACTCGCTCTGCGAGTGTGAGAAGGCCGGATAATCTAAGACGTAAGATAAGGTTTCGACGCTCGACGGCAGGGGCCAGACCGGCGAGCAAGACGTTCAGGTCGGCCGCGCTGCTGAGCGACCAAGTTTCTGTTCTCCAATGATAGCGCCCGGTCGATAGGTCCGCTACGCTTGGCCTTTCGGAACTTAGGTCCACGCAAAGCGCGACGCCGCTCACCTCGCGGCCGAAATCATCTGGTTCAGGCGTTCCGGAATAATAGGTGTTGGGATCGATTTCGTGCCGGCCGTGCCAGTCGCCGAGTGCAAGATAGGTGAGGCCGGACCGGCGCGCTCGATCAGGCGCAATCAGGTTTCCAGCCGTTCCGTGGGAACCGAAATCTCGGATTGGACCATGTGCGAGGCCGATGCGCTTCGCGCCCGCGGGGGTTTCCGCGAAATCGAACCATGCAGTCGGGTCTTCTAGCGCCCGCTTGAACTGCAGCGGGGCAGGGAGCAGCCAGAATCCCTCCTTGAGTTCGAGAGGCCGTGGTTCGAGGCAAACGGTTACAGTCTCGGGCACCTCGCCGATGAGACGGCTCCAGAGACCGTCGGCACGCGCCGGATCGTGATTGCCCGGAAGCAGGACCCAACGTATGTCTGATGCGGCTTTCATGCGCGTGAGCGCCTGACGATAGACGCGATCACCTGGTTCTGGACTATCGAATACATCGCCGGCCACCAGCACGAATTCGGCGCCTTCGCGGCGCGCCGCAGCGGCAAGTGTGTCAATCGCATCGAGACGCGCTTCGAATAGAGCAGTGCGAGCTTGGTCGGGCGCTCGTCCAAACGGCTTACCGAGCTGCCAGTCCGACGTGTGTATGAACCGCATCAACTTCCCTCGCCCAAATCCTGATCAGTGCTATGGTGCGCCTAGCGTAAAGCATGAAACATGATCCCCTCCCGTGCTTAATTGAAGCGGAGGGCTCCGGCGGTGCTTTTTTGAAAGGTCAACTAAGCGTTGGTCCGCTCAGACGGTGAACTGCTTGTGCCGCTACAAAGTAGTGCTCAAATTCATCCGGCTTCCGAGGCGATGCTTGTCGAAATCATAGGGCACTCGATAATTCCTTCTCAGCATGCATCGCTCTTATTCCGTTCCTGATGATCGAGCAAGCGAATCCCTGTGAGCGTCATCGCTTCCGCGTCGATCGGCCAATGCGCTGCAAGCAGCGGACAATTAGATAGCCGTCCAGATCAAATAGCCAACCATCGTGCGCCCAACCAAATTCGGTGCGGTGGTCACCCGGCCGTCGGGATGTTCGAGTGACGATCTGCTGTAAATTGACGCTGCATCATATTCGCCGTCGAGAAGTTTTTTCTCGCGTCAGCTCCCACTCGCGTGTCTTGAAAGCTGCTTCAATAGGCGCAGTCGCGCAGTATTTCTGCAACGAAGGGGCGGGGCAGGGGCGTGCCTGAAATGCGCCTGATGCCGCCGCCAACGCTGCTAAACGGCACCTTCTCGGGTCCTCCGCACATTCCTGCGCAGGCGGTGCAAGGATCAACTCGGTTACGCGAATCGGTTACAATCTGTCCCCACTAGCGTTGGCGTCGTCTCCATGACCGGCTCGCGCCGGGCTCCACGCAAGCGCAACTGCAAAGGGTAGTTGGAGCAGCGGGCTTCCACCCGCCAAAGCATGCAGAACCAAAATGGGAGATGAGCCCAAGTCGGAACCAAAGCGCGTGAACGCGTACATGCGACTACGCCGTGGACGCCGTGAGCACGTTTGTGCGCACTGGCATTCTTGGCCGCCTCAACTCGACTTGGCTTTTGAGGTCGGGCGGCAAAACTGGCCAGCCGACAGAGTAGGGAGCAGCGTTGCCCTCCGTCTCAAGAGAGGCGAAGCTCGGCTTTCTGCCGGGCTTCGCCGCTTTCGAATTGCTGCGGTTCTTTGGTTTTTTGCGGAAGGCCGTACCTTCGGCGTTTTGCCTTAACGGCAGTGAGGGGGATCTTAGCGCACCTTGTAAATGCACGATCAGATTGCTCCCGCACTCCTGTCAAGCGACCGATCGGGTATCCAGCCTTTCGATTGACAATCTTCACAAGCGCTTCGTCGTTTCTGGTCTGCCAATTGGGCCAGCCTTGAAATGATCTAGAAAAACGGCGCTGAGCTGTAGCGAAACCGGCTTCTTTGTGGGCGCCTTATTGGGCCGTACCCTTTCGCATCGTTGGGGAGACCTCGTCGAAGGCTTTTGCTTTTGCAAAGTCGCGCTTAGTCCATTCGGGATTATCGCTTACAGCACGCATATCGCTGGCAGTATGGCGCTTCTTAGCGACGATTCGCTTCATAGAACCCCCTTTCCGCTTTACTGGCTGGGCCCATGCTGATGATGCTGACGGCCTCCTTGCCGTGTATCGCGAAATAACGCCGCGAATATTCACGCCGATTGCGCGATAACGGTCTCGCTTGGCTCCCAAGACGACAGCCGTATCGAAGAACTTCTCGTTGAGATCGGCGAAATCCATCCCGTGGTTGTCGAGATTGGCCGAGTCGCTTTGGTTCGTCCCAAATGACCTTCACGAATGTTTTCTTAGCTGAAATGGTTGGACGTCAAGAGCAAGACGTCGCGGTATTTCGGCGGGCCGGCATTGCAGGTCGGGCAAGATACATCAATCTCCCTGGGACGCATCACAGACATTTGGCGCCCTCTGTGTTTGGCTGTTTGCGTTAGCGGCAGGAGTGGAGATCGGCTGACACCGTATGCTTCAGCCAATCAGCTGACTTGAATCTCTATTCGGGGAGAGCGACCTACTTGAGGGCTGCGTGAAACCGTATCGTGTAAGTCAACAGAACTTCTGCCGCTATCCTCACCGGACCATTACAGAGCGTCCCCCTATCCATCCGCTGGATGCCGAGCGTGAAGCGTGCGGTATGACCAACATCAGACGCGGACTTGTCTCAAAGATCATCGGGCTTGTTGCGAAGGCGACATCACTGACGAACAACTGCAGGGATCGCGCGCCACATCCGATGGCCTAGATCCTGCACAACAGCCCCGTGGAAGCTGGACGACAACGAAGGTTACTCGGCCTTCGTTGCAAGATGGCGCGCGCATTGTGTGTTCGTGAGGTGATATGAGATCTGAACTTTTGTTTTGGGGGATGGCAGCGGCTGCGCTGGTTGCAAGCGAGGTCGTCAATTCGGCAGACTCTAAGCCGGTAGTAAAGCTCCCGCCTGTCTTATGGAGTTGGACCGGAGGATATTTCGGCGGACAGGTCGGCGGGGGTTACGGCCGCACATCATTTGGTGATCCCTACGGTCCCTCGATCTATGGCGACGTGGTCGACACCCCTGTGTTCCTGGCAGGAGCGCAGATCGGTTACAATTGGCAGAGGGGCCGCTGGGTTTTTGGCCTCGAATTGGATGCCAGCGGCGCCATCTCGGACGGTGCAAACACCTGTCTTGCCGCTTCCGGTGTGCTCGTGAGTGCAAACTGCAACGCAAGTCCGGACGTCTTCGTCACTGGGACCGGCCGGCTGGGTTATGCCTTTGGGCCGCAGGGCCGCACGCTTGCCTATCTCAAAGCAGGTGTGGCCTGGCAACACAACCGCGGCGATATCGCCAACGGTAACGAGTTTCGTAGCGAGACTTACCCTTCCGGATGGGCACCACAGAATGCAACCCATGTTGACTATGGTCGTGCCGGGGGCATCATCGGCGCGGGCGTCGAACACGCGCTCACCCCGGCGTGGTCGTTGAGTCTCGAATATGATTATCTGATGTTCGGCGGACCAACTGTGGTGACCCCTTCGACGCTAGAATATCCACCCTTGGCAACGGTGCCAGCTAACGCCACCAACTTGTCTAGCGGCTACCAGATCGGCAAGATCGCTCTGAACTACCATCTTGACGCCGATGCATCGACGCCGCGGTGGTCGGACACGCCGCTCTATCCGATAAAGCCGACCTTTCGCGCGCCGGCTATTCCCTTCGCCGCAGGCTGGTCGCTTGAAAGCGGCACACGGCTCTGGCTGAGCCGAGGAAAATTTCAATGGGAAAATGGTCCGCCCGGTCTTGTGTCGAGGCTGACCTATCACAAGCTGGATGGGATTTCCGGTGAGATGTTCGAACGGGTTGACAGCCCCTGGGGGATCTTCCTGAAGGGCAATATCGGAGTCGGGCTCTTTAACAGCGGGAATATGAATGATGAAGATTGGGGCTTAGCTTGGGAAGCCGGAGATCCCATGGCCTATGCCAACACAATCTCGGGTCAGGCGAACGGTAGGTTCATGTACTACACGGTTGATGCGGGCTATGATTTTTTGCGTGGGAGCACGTACAAGATCGGTGCAATCACCGGCTGGACCTATTACAGCCAAAAGTCTGATTCGACAGGATGCGTTCGGATCGCGTCGCTTTACTGTCTCACGCCGGGCGATCAAAGGACAATCGGCAGCCAAGATACCAACTGGAATGCGCTGCGCATCGGCCTCAACGCTGAGACCATGTTTCTCGATCGTTGGCGCGTGAGCGCCGATATCGCTTATTTGCCCTGGACGGATTTCCAGGGGCGCGACAATCATCTGCTGCGCGACTTCACGACCTTCATTGATCATCGCGGGAGTGGTGGTCGTGGGGTACAAATAGAAGGTATTCTATCGTACCTCATCACCAGCAATTTCAGCGTCGGCGTCGGCGGCCGCTACTGGGCGATGTGGAGTCCGAGAGATAGTGAGCAATTCCACACCGGCACCATGCAGACGCGCACCTTTCCCGTCACCTCTGGGCCCTACCCTGCGAACTATCGCATGGAACGATGGGGCACCTTCCTGCAGGTCTCCTACAAGTTTCACTAAACTCGTTCCCTCGTCGCTCTACTCTTCAAAGACACCGACTAGGGGGCGACCATCAAAGACGAAAGCTTAGGTCCCTTGCCTCCTGCAAACTGCAAGCTCTTTGAGCCGTCAAAGCTCAAAAGCTTGCGCTGTTGTGATGGGAGGCCAGGCGCTGCCGGCGGCTAGAATAATGTGCCTTTTGCCGACAGATCTGCCATCACGCTCCCCACATCCTAAATGCGGTGGTTGGCCTTTGATAAAATGGCGTTCGATCACGGTCAGATGCGATAACCGCAAATCGCACGTCGATTTCTCTATGGCAAGCTCCTGGTCTCGAGATCGTTCTGCACTCGCGCCGCAGTCGCCATTTCCACGCTCGCGCAAGTCTAACGGTTGTGAAACGACGATCGCAGCTTTCTGCAGCCTTGACTGCTGATCTGATCACAAACCGAACAGCGGCATCCTGCTGGGACCATGCACAAGTTCTCGAACTGGCGATGATCGCGGCCACCCATTCACTTGGCCTGTCATTCGAGAGGACACGTAGTGGGCAGTGCCAGCACGCACTAGGCGGGTCCAACTGCGCTTCGTAAGAAGAGGAGTCTCGATAGCCGCACCCGTTTCAACGCGCGCACCGTGTCCGATGTATGACGATGTGTGAAGATGCTGACACGCTGAATAGGGTCACCAGGTTGCAGTTCAAGCAGTTTCTCCTTTGGCACGACTAATGCTTTTGTTTCGTCGGCGACGCGCCTGGCCGACGAGATCCCTGGAGCAAGGCGATCTGTCGATTGGTTAGCCAAAAGCATGGAGCATCCGACAAGTGACCTCGATCATGACGACATTTCTCATCCGAAACCAATCGCAATGGGGCATGCAAAAAGCCATGCCGATCCAGCGGTTGACGAACCGTTTTGAAATCAATGCCGCGCCCCTTCGACGGCGCGATCTGGCTTTCGTTTCGAAAAATCTATTACGTCTGCTGTCAAGACTTCCGACGTCCTCATCGCGATCGGCCGTTTGCCTTCTAGCGCGGGTCCTGACGTGCGCCTTCGTAATGGCTGGTGTATCAGAAAAGAGTCTTGCGAGCTCCATGCAGCACACCAGCTTTGCGCTTGGTAACGGCCTGCAAGTGGTCGTAATCCCCGACCATCGCACACCAGTGGTGACGCAGATGATCTGGTACAAAGTAGGCTCCGCAGATGAGGCGCCGGGCAAATCCGGACTCGCTCATTTTCTGGAACACCTCATGTTCAAAGGCACAGAGGAGCATGCGATCGGTGAGCTTTCGCAGATCGTGCATCGCGTCGGTGGAGGCGAAAACGCCTTCACCTCCACTGATTTCACTGCCTATTTTCAGCGCGTCCCGCGCGAACAGCTGTCGACCATGATGGACCTCGAGGCCGACCGGATGACTGGGCTGGTTCTGAAAGACGAGAACGTGCTGGCCGAGCGCGACGTCGTGCTCGAGGAGCACAACATGCGGGTTGCCAACAGCCCTGAGGCGCGGCTGTACGAGCAGATGAAGGGAGCACTCTACCTCAATCACCCCTATGGACGGCCGGTCATCGGTTGGCGACGAGAGATCGAAAATTTGGATCGCGAGGACGCGCTCGCCTTCTACCGCCGCTTTTATGCACCGAACAATGCGATCCTGGTGATCGCGGGCGACGTCGAAGCCGCCGACGTGCGCCCGCTGGTCGAGCACAATTTCGGCTCGATCCCGGCACGGGCCGCTATTCCCGCACGACGCACCCGTCCCCAGGAGCCGGAGCCCGCCGCCCCGCGCACCGTCACGCTGTCCGATCCTCGCGTCGAGCAGCCGAGCGTGCAGCGCATTTATCTCGTGCCCTCAGCCGCGATGCCCGGCGAGAGCGAGGCACTCGAGGTGCTCGCGCAATTGATGGGGGGCGGCAGCAACTCCTATCTCTACGGTGCGCTTGTCGTCGACAAACCGCTCGCGGTCTCCGCCGGCGCCAGCTATTCTCGTATCTCGCTGGACCCGAGCCAGTTCTCGATCTCGGCCGCGCCCAAGCAGGGCGTCAGCTTCGCGGAGGTCGAGCAGGTCATCGACAACGTGATCGCCGACACCGTGCAGAATCCCATCCGTGCCGAGGATCTCGAACGGGTCAAGAGCCGGCTCATCGCGAGAGCGATCTACGCCCAGGACAGTCAGGCGGTGCTGGCGCAATGGTATGGAGGCGCGCTGACGACGGGCCTGTCCATCGAGGACATTCGCAGTTGGCCCGACCGCATCCGCGCCGTGACTGCCGAACAGGTACGCGCTGCCGCGCAAAAGTGGCTGGAGAAGAAGCGCTCGGTCACCGGCTATCTGATCAAGGACATCACCCCGGCCAAGCGCGAGGAGAAGCGCTCGTGACTCATTTCTTCCTTTGCACGCGACGCACTGCGCTCTCTCTTGCAGGCGGACTCGTCGTTTCGCTCGCGGCGACGACGCTGTCGTACGCTGCTGCCAAGATAGAGCATTTGATCTCACCGGGCGGCATCGAGGCCTGGTTCGTGCAGGATGCGACCGTGCCGCTGATCGCGATGGAGTATTCCTTTGCCGGCGGCGCGTCGCAGGACCCCAAGGACAAGCCGGGCGTGTCCAGCTTGGTTGCCGACCTGCTCGACGAAGGATCGGGCGACCTCGATTCCAAGAGCTACCACGAGCGGCTCGAGCGCCGCGCCGTCGAGCTCAGCTTCTCGGCCTCCCGCGACACTTTTCGCGGCAGCTTGCGCATGCTCAGCGACAACAAGGACGAGGCCTTCGAGCTGCTCCACACGGCGCTGACCTCGCCGCATTTCGATCCCGTCGACGTCGAGCGCATCCGCTCGCAAGTCATCTCGGGTCTCCGCCGCGACACCACCAATCCGACGGCGCTCGCCAGCCGTAAGTTCCTCGAGATCGCCTTCGGCGCTCATCCCTACGGGCGCCAGGCCAGCGGCACGCTGGAGAGCGTTCCGACCATCACGGTCGCCGACATGAAGGACTATGTCGGCCGGGTGCTTGCCAAGGATAGCTTGAAGGTCGCGGTCGTCGGCGACGTCGATCCCGATACGCTCGGCACACTGCTCGACCAGACCTTCGGCAGCCTGCCGCCCAAGGCAAAGCTGACGCCGATTGTCGACGTCGAGGCGGCCAAGCCGCCGCAGCGCGCCTTCGTCCCGCTCGATGTGCCGCAGACCGTCATCGCCTTCGGAGGGCCCGGCGTGAAGCGCAGCGATCCGAACTTCATGGCCTCCTACGTCGTCAACCACATCTTGGGCAGCGCCGGGCTGTCGTCCCGGCTCTATAGCGAGGTGCGCGAGAAGCGCGGGCTCGCCTATTCGGTGTTCGAGTCGCTGCTCTGGATGGAGCACTCGGCCGTGTTTATCGGCAATACCGGCACCCGCGCCGACCGCGCGGGCGACACCATCGATGCCATCGAGAACGAAGTGCGCCATATTGCCGAGGACGGCCCGACCCAGAAGGAGCTCGACGAGGCGAAGTCCTACCTCAAGGGCTCGCAGATGCTCGCGCTCGACACCTCATCCAAGCTCGCGCAGGCACTCCTGCAGTATCAGCAGGACAAGCTGCCGATCGACTACATCGAGAAGCGCAACGCCATCGTCGATGCCGTCACGCTGGATGACGCCAAACAGGCCGCCAAGCGGCTCTGGGGCCAGGGGCTGCTCACCGTCGTCGTCGGCCGCGCCCCGCAGGCCGCCGCACAGCCGGCCGCCGCGCCGGCGGCTAAGTCGAATTGATCGGCGGCTTTCCTCCGCCGATGGCCGGACTTGTCCCGGCCGTCGGCGCCATTCAGGATGCGCCCGTGCATGCCCGATGATTCCGGGCATGAGGAATACCGGTGCCATCATGCTGCGGATATCCCGCGACCTTGTCATCGACGAGGACGACATCGAGGTCGGCTTCGTCCGCGCCTCTGGGCCGGGCGGGCAGAATGTAAACAAGGTCGTGACTTTGGCCTAGCTGCGCTTCGACAGGCGCAAGCTGACGCCACCCGAGGACGCCGTCATCCAGCGCCCACACTGCCGGCAAGCGCATGACCAAGGACGGCATCATCGTGATTCAGGCACGGCGCTTCCGCACTCAGGAGCGCAACCGCCAGGACGCGATCGAGCGCCTCCTCGATCCTCCGCGGGGCCATGGCGCGGCCAACCCCGCGACGCGCAACACGGCCGACCGCCGCGCCGGCTCGACAGCAAGAAGCGCCGTAGCGATATCAAGGCCGGCCGCGGCGGTAGCCGCTTCGACGACTGAGCATCCACAGCTGACTTGGCAAGAACCTCCGGCCGTAGAACGACCGGAGGTTCAACGTCTGGAATGATCGAATTAGTAGCGCTTGCCGGTAGCGGTGCCGCCCGGTGCGGAAACGTCGCCCGTCCCCTTGTGTACGGCGCTGCCGGTCGTGCTGACCGTACCCTTCGTTCCCTTGGTCGGCTTCATGCCGACCTTCTCGCCGGCGGCCCCCGGCTCCGCGTTCAGCTCCTCGTCCCCACTGCCTGACACCGTACCCTGCATCTGTTTGCTTTGTACGCCGCGCAGCTTGGCGTCCGATGATACGCCTTGCGCCAGGACGGGCCCTGCAAGCAGTGAAGAAAAGGCGCATGCGATCACGGAGGTCTTCACTAACTTCATCCATTTCTCCTGGATTTTATTCGCAATGAACGGTTCGGCTACACAACGCCGTTCGCCCGATCCGAACCGTCCCATTCAATGTGTGCGGCCGAATGGCGCGACCGTCATGCAATCCGGATCGTGTGGTGATGGTTTAGAGATTTCTGGGCGGTTTCGCGGAATTGCGCTCCTCATATGCGGCGGCGGGGAACACGGATTGGCATGCGAGCAGCGTGGACTTATCCCATGCATTTGCCGCTCCGGCGAGGCTAGATTGGCCGGATTCACCGAGGAAGCCATCCCCGTCCGCCAGCCTCCAGAGCAAGTCGTCAATCGCATCGCCGCCGGCGAAGTGGCGCCAACGCGTCAAATGTTCTTGAATCGGTCGTGGCGTCAAGTTGTACACCGTACCGAGGCATATCCGCGAAGTATACGTAAATGAAAAAAGCCATTCTCACTGTTGTACTATGTTCCGTTTTCGGTTTGCTCGGGCTGAATGTGGTTGCGCTCGCGGACTCCACCCGACGCTTTGATTGCACCATAGACGGGACGGATCGAGAGCCGGTAGGCGATCGAAATGGACAGCACATCATTGTCAGCCTTCAATACACCTGTCGTGTCGCTGATGGGCCGTTGAAGGACGCAGGAATCACGGCAATATCGGTCAGCGAGTGGGACGGTGAGAAAGGGACGTACCTGGCTTCTCTCGACGTTCACCGCGCGCTCGAAGGATTTGCAGTTGGCCAGCTCTTGGAGGGGATCGGCTCCTCAGTCATGGAGAACAACAGGACCGATGGGATCGCAGCTTCGGGTAAGACGGTGTTTAAGTTCGCATCCGGCTCGTTGGCCGCTCTCTCCGGAAAGACTATCAGATTTACGACCAAGCCCGCCGGTGCTCGCCGGTTCGAGATAGAGTTCACAGATTGGCCTGAAGCTGCTCAACCGAAATGACGCAGCGGGTCGAGATTCAGTCAATTTCGAGTGACGATCCAAGCACGATTTATTCTTACCCTGCACGACGGCGAGCCGCTCGGAGCGAATTCGCCGTTAGCACTTCGCGATCAGTGCGCATTCGCCAGTACTCGCTAAGCGGGCTCAAGGCATGGTCTCCGATCTTGTTTACGCCTAAGACTTCGTGACCCAAGCGTGCTCCTTGGCAAAACTCATGTGTATCTGGAGGATCGCTATCCTACTCGGTCTCAGTCAAGGCTCCAGGCAATCTGGCAAGCTACGGCCGAGCAGGGAATCGCGGCCCTATGGGGGCTATCGGTTTTCGCTTTCGGCAAATTCTCGCCGGCAGGACCTGCAAACTCTATCAAGGCAGCAGGATATGATCTTGAGTAACTGGAATTCCTCTAGCCTGGGATGTTGGCTTCGCAGTTATAATACTGTCCGGAAAGCCTCATTTTCGTGCAAGCCTCCTTCAGCACGTCCTTCGGGCTAGCCCAGTTCGGTTTCCATTGATCTCGATCGAAGCGAACGTTTTTGTATAAATCCCACATGATGATCCCTGACCGAGAATGCTTTATTGTCTCGTCAATGATCTTCGTCAGATCCTCTCTGGTAAGTGGCAGATTCCCGCTTGCTGGTTGTCCCACTTCAAAGCCGACCGTGATCGGTGGCGCGATCAGGAGTTTGCGGGGCTGAATTGAGGCTCGAGCGCCGGTTCTCGATCCTGAGACTTTTGCGTGCAAGTCTGCAAACTTTGAATCTGCCGGCAGTCCGTCGCCATTTTTGAGCCAAATCGCGGACTGCGCATAGTAATAGTTTGCCTGTCCTACGAGATCGCATGGAATGTAGGTCCGGGGACGGGTGCGCTCACAGTCCAGTTCACCAAGATCGTAGGACATAATGCCGACCTGGCTTAACTTGTCGATCTCCGCCTTGTGGAGCAGGGCGGTGTTGTAGATCAGGCCATAAAGATTGCCGCCCCGCCATACACCTCCATAAGCACCCGAGTTCGGAGCGACAGTGTCCCAATTAGCCGACATATTGGGGATCCCACCGTTGGCAGGCGCTGCAACGCTGACATTCAAGGATCGATTGTTGCTTGTGATCGCGTTGTCCAGCGACTTCAGAATTGCAGCGAACTTCTCGACCGTCCACGGCATAGCGCGTGGAGCCTTGTCGCTGTCAGGATTGAGTTTCATGGCGTCGTCAAATACGTCAGCTCCTATGCCAAGCTGCATCAAGGCCTTGTCGTCTAACATCTCCGCTTTCATCGCATCATTGGTGGGTGCGGGTGGCGTGATATTGTCGGGAGTCAACGTCCAAGACTTGGCATTGATGTCGGCGTGCCAGAACTCTTCATAATCGACATCGATGCCCGTAACCCCAAGATCATTTGCGAGCGCAACGATGTTCTTGTATGCGCGATCTGCGTCGCTTCCTATGATGCCGCTTTCAAATTGAGGACGAGGAATCACAGTCGAAGGATTCGGAAAGATATCATACGCTTCATACTCCGGGCCGCATGAATTGTTCTTTCCTGCCGTCGCATCGTAGATTTTGGGATAACAACTGAAGTTCCATCCGCCGACTGCTATGGAGGTTTCCACGCCATGGGCTTTTAGATCGGCGACGATCCTTTTCAGAGTCTCGAAGTCGCCTTTCGGATCTCTGTTCTCCGTAGAGACAGTCTTGGTTGTGCCTTTGTCACTGCTACAGGTATAACCAAAAAGTCCCGTGCAGGTCAGATCATTCGAAGTGTATCTGATCAAACTGGGCTGCACGAATGACAGCACGAGGCTGTTGAAATTTGTCTGATCGTGTTCGATCTTTTCGCTGAGCTCCTTGAGATTTTCCAGACTCGCGTAGTAATCCGGTGTGCCTTTCTCTGCTCCGGGACCTGTCAGGTAGTAGGCCGAAATTGTGGGCGCCGCGAGCCCATTCCCGGCAAGGCAAGATGTAAGCGTGATCGACAATAGAGCCTGGCGCAATGTTCTTCTGCCGCTCATCATTTTTTCCTTTTGACAAGATCGACGGCTGCCCTGCTTCCTGCGTACCGCAGCCACCGACGCGGTAGCAAGCGATCAGTGCTCACCAGGCTCGAACCGGCTATTTCGCCCAAGATCTGTGAACTGTTGCGCAAACCCCTTTCGGGCGGCTTTTGGCTGTCTGAGGGAAGGTCATCCTCAACCGGAGCTTTCCCCATATCTGTCCAAGCCCCGCGTGCCATCCACGTCAGGCGCCACAACGTTGGACCGCCAAAGAGCAGCGAGGTCGACTTTGCCGTGATAGCGGCGTGCGCCAGAATTCAGAGTTTCCGTAACGTCCGATTATAGGACGCTTGACTCAAGGGCGCGGATACTTGGCCGCGGGTCGCGCAATGTTCTGTCATCGTGGCTGAAGGAGCTTGAATCGGTCGTGGCGTCAAGTTGTACGTATCAAGCGGAGGATATCCCACGAAGGCATAAGCGGATGAAGACATCCTTTCTCGCGATCGTACTATGTTCCGCTTTGGGTTTGCTCGGGCTGAGCGGGGGAGCGCGTGCGGACACGATCCGGCGTTATGACTGCTCGACAGACGGGGTTGATCGAGAGCCAATGGGCGATCGGGATGAGCACGTCATCATCAGCCTTCAATATACCTGTCACGTGGCCGACGGGCCATTGAGAGACGCCACGATCACGGCGATTTCGGTCAGCGAGTTGGATGGTCAGAAAGGGACGTCTTTAGCGTCTCTCGATATTCACCACGCGGTCGACGGATTTGCAGTTGGACAGCTTCTGGAGGGGGTCGCCCTCCTAGTTATGCGGGATAAGAGACCTCTTGGCATAGCTGCATCCGGTAAGATGGTCTTTAAGTTCGCATCCGGCTCACTAGCGGCGCTGTCAGGAAAGGCAGTCAACTTTACGACCAAGCCGGCCGGATTTGGTCGGTTCGAGATGGAGTTCTCAGATTGGCCTGAAGCCGCTCAACCGAAGTGAGCCAGCCTTGCGCGCCCGGCTGGCTTTCTGGAATCAGTCAAACCGTATGGACAATGTGGAAACGCGGCTCGAACGTCTCGTTTGTTGTCGGCCATGGGAGTCTGGGCAACGTCTTGATGAGTCCGCGACAGAATGGTCGCGTCCTGGAAAAAGAAGAAGACATCAAGCTAGCCTACATCATAAGCGCGGTGCCCGCGCTGGCCCACCGTTACGGGGACGGGGGCCGGCCACTGTTATGGGAGCGGCACCGTGACCTCGCCGCTCCTAAGAGTTCCATGATCGTCGATGTCGCGCTGAGCGATCGTGCTGAGCGGTCTCTTCGCGACTGCGCATATCACTCCAACGCAGCTACGCTTGGACGACGTCCCTAGAACACCAGTTCTTCGATCGGCAAACGTGAGATTCTTGTGCGCCGGCAGCCAAGTCAGTCGTCCACCACGACCGGCCGCGGTAACGCACCGCTGATCCCGTTGGCTAGCTTTGTGACTTCGGCGAAATAGCGGTCCACCGCGCTGCGGGCGGTCGGCGTGCCGGGGTGACGGAAATTCAAGCAGATTCCATCGTGTGACCGGCTGACCCACACATAGACCTCCTGCGGGTCGTTGCTGCGGCTTATCAGAAATCTCGTTCGCCAGCGCGCCCAGCAATCCGACCCTGGAACCACCCGATCGTCCATATAGGAGACCATAAAGCGATCGCGCAATGCAGCCCCTAGCACTTCCATCGCTTTGGAAAAAGGCACCTGCGCGGTTTCTTTGGCCCGCTTCAGTTCGAGTCCAACGGATCGTAGTAGATCTGGGAACGTGTCGGACACTGGGAAGCTTACTGGGCTCATCCCGACATACCACCCAACCGAGTTCTTCCATCGCGTTGCGTTTCGCGTGTGAAAGGGAGCGACGGAGCGAAATTTCTTTTGGTTGCCCAGCGCTTTTCCCGCCAAGGCCAGGCACGCAAACATGCCTGCCATTGTATGTCCGCCTTGGGCGCGGCACGCCCGATCGAACCTGACTGCACTTTCCGCGTCAGATAGCCAGATCCGTCTGGTTTGCTGCAGGGCGGCGGCGCCGCCCAATGCACCGACTGACACCGGAAAATCGGGCAGTTGACCGCCGGTGGCCGCAATTAGCTCGCGCCAGTGTCCGATCACCGGATCCCCGTCGGTCAGATCGCTCACACGAGCGCGCTCGGAGACGGCGTACTCCAGATAGCTGTGCGCCGGAGCCAGTCGCGGGGCCACGCCCTGAATCGCCGCGGAGTAGAGTTCCCTGATCTCGTAGGGTACCGAGGCCATTGAGTAGGCATCTGTCACCGAGTGGTCGGAGGCGATGACGAGAGTGGTGCATCCGGGCCGGCTGATTGTTACGAAGACATGCGGTGGCCAGCTCAGCGGTTCCGTTTTGGTGTCGAACACATCTTCTAGCGTCCGGGCCAATTCGCCCGGATCAGCGTAGTCACCGAGCTCGACCAGATCGAGTGCTGCCGCGCCCGGGCCGACCGTCGCAAGGTGGATCGCAGTACCGTCCCTGTCGAAGCGGCAGCGTAGTGCCTCGTGCCGGTCGACCCAGCCAAGGATCGCCGAGCTCAGTGCTGTCGTATCGACCTCGCCCGACCATTCAAACGTGACGCCCAGCCAGGTTGGCCGGCCATTCTCGAAACAGCGAAGGTGTTCCTCCTGAACATAGGACGGGCGACGCGGGTCCGGGCGCCATCTGGCCGTGCCGGGCACGCTGATGCGCCACAAGGTCAGCCGGCCCGGCCGCAAATCGAGGTCCCCGAGATCGTTGATCTCCATGCACAGTCCTGCCAGCCAGTCCGTGGTATCAAAGATGCAAGCTGTGGGTGTGGCGCAGGGGCGATCGCCAGATCCACAGCATGGAGGTCGCGCTCAGCACGCTGCTGGCCACTAGCGCAGTCCGCAGTCCAGGCCCGGCGCCGACCACACCGCCAAGCAGCGCGCCTAGCGGCGCAAGCCCCCACACCAGGCTGCGGATGCTCGCGTTGACGCGGCCCAGCACCCGAGGCGGAGCCAGCGCGTATCGAACGGAGACTTGGTGTACGTTGTAGATCTCTTGACCAAACGACAGCATGAACTGGGACAGCGCCACGCAAATGACTGCTGCCGGCGGCGGCTGCGTGAACAGTGCTGCCAAGGTCATGCCTGCGCCGCTAAGTGCCAAGGCAGCCATCAGCACATGCCCAAGGCCGATCGCGCGGCCGGCCCACGCTGCGGTGACCGCGCCCCCAATACCACCCAGCGCGCCGATGCTGAGAACTACGCCCGTGGTCCAGCCGTCCAAACCAATATGTTGGGTCAGATACAGCAGAAAAACCGCAGAATAGGCGTTGTAGCAGAAGATGAAGCTGCCAGTCGCAAACGTCACCGCCCGGAGAATCGGGTTGCCAAACACGGTCGTCAGTCCTTCCGCGATTTGACTGATGACTGAGCTTGATCCAGTTGCCGGCGGTTCGGCCGCACGTGTCGGCAACAGCGGCAGCAAGACGGTGGCCAGCACGAACGAGGCCGAGTCGGCGAGAATCGCGGTTGGCGCGGAGAACGCGCTGATCAGCCAGCCTGCGAGAAACGGACCGACGGTCACCACGCAAGATCTGCTGAGTTGCCAGGAGCTCTGCGCTCTGACGAGTCGAGCACGATCAACGACGGTTGGCACGCACGCCAGATAGGCGACTTCGCCGATCACCGCAGCGGTCCCGACAAGCGTGGTTGCCATATACAGTTGGACCATTCCGAGCCAGCCAAGACCAGCGAGCAGCGGAATGGTTGCGAGCGTTGCTGCCATCACTAAATTGGCAGTCAACAGGATGCATCGGTGTGGTAGGCGGTCCACGATCACCCCGGCAAGCAGGCCAATGACGAGATACGGCGCCCGGCCGCAGGCGAGCAGCAACCCGGTCTGCGCAGGGCCCGCTCCCAGCAGAGTGATCGCCGTCAGTGGTAGCGCCAGCACTGTCACTTCGGATCCCAATTCCGACACAGTGCGCCCGACGAGCAGCGCTAAATAGCCGCGCGGTAATCCGCGAGATGGGGGGGAGATCTCGGTGGGATTCATGCGTCGATGGCCGGGCTCGCGGTCGACAGATAACCCAGCCGGGCCAATTCGCCGCCGGCGATGCGCTCGAATTCCGCGACTTCCGTGAGTGTCAGATCCTGCCTGAATCGGCCGAGGCGGCCTGCGTGCAGCGGTTTGCCCGCGGACTCGGCTGCCGGATGGCCGTGCGGCCTTTCGAACAGCGCATGCTTATGTTCGGCGTGCCGCAGCACGGCTTCATCCCAGGGTAGCTGCAGGTGATCCAAAATCTGCATGAGGCTGGGACGAGGGCGAGTCACCAAATCCTCGTAGCGCACCTCGAGATAGCGCGCCGGCGGCGCGAGGAGATGCGGCCGGGATACGACTTCAAGCCATCCGTGCGCGGCCTCTGCCACAGTTCGGTAACCCCAGTCTGGCACGGTTCTCAAATGCGAGGCGGCAAGGTCCCGACCATCCCGGACGATGTGCACGAAATGCGCATCGGGCCATAGCTGTGCGAAGACGTCGATTTGGGTGATCTTGCGTTGAAGCTTCAGTCCCCAGCGACTTGCCCCTGTTCGTAGCTTACGGAACTCACCGATCTCGTTGATCAGCCTGCATCTGTCGGCGAATGAGATGATATCGCCCGCTGTCTCATCCATCACCTTGGTAACAAGCTTGTGCACGTCATCAAAGTTCAGGCCGAACCGCTGGCATTGTACCACGAAGTGCGCGCCGTCATACCAGAACGGGTCGATCGCACTTTTGGTGGTGCCGCTGACCCGGGGATCGTTAGCTGCGAGCAGGTCGGTCGCACCGAGAATGTGCGGCCCGAGGTTCGGTGGTTCTAGGAAGTCGATCTCCGGCCCGACCACCAGATCGGCATGGGAGTCCAGCATGACGCTCAACAAAGTAGTGCCGGATCGATTCTCGCCACCGAGCAGCACCGGCGAGGTGGAGAATAGGTCGGTCTTGGGCATGGCAGTGTCCGCTGTTCGACTGCTGGTGTTCATGGATGGCTCGCAGCGGTGACCCAACGCCGTACGGTGTCCGGCGTTGCGATGAAGTGATCACCGGCGAACCGCACCGCAGCGGCGATCGGATCCGGATTGTCGCAAGTCGCGTCCACCTGGGCCAGTGCGGCCATCAGGGCCTGTCCGGCGGCATCAATCGCACCTCGTACGTCGGCATCGGAGACCGCGGCGGACGGCATGAAACGGCCGCCATACTGCATGAGGAAGCCGCGCGACCACATTTCCTGAAAGAATGTGTGACCGAGCTCGGCATTGGCAAACACGACGTCGAACATGGTCGGCCATGCGAACGCGCTCGCCTGAACCTGATGGCGGGCGAAGACCTCGTTGAGGCCATCGATGAGGTCCTCGCCGACCTGGTGCATCCGGGCGAGCGCGGTGCCGTCGCTCAGCGCGTCGAGGGTGCTCAGGGCGGCAGCGAACGGGGTGATCTCGCGTTGATAGGTGTTGCCCATGTATGTCTTTTCGGCGGCACCAATCACGTCTGCCCGACCAGCCACGGCCGATAACGCCATGCCGTTGGCCAGTCCCTTGCTGAGTGTGATCAGGTCGGGCGCAAGCCCGATCGCGGTGTGATAGCCGCCGAGGCCATAGCGAAATCCCGTCATCACCTCGTCCAGGAGGAGCAGGGCACCGCATTGGTGCACGAGATTTTGCAATTCGCGGTGATATTCGGGCGGAAAGAAGTTGACCTCCGGAGTGATGATCACAGCAGCGACCCGTTGCGCTCTGGTCAGTCTCTTGAGCAGGTCAAGGTCGTAATGGAAGTCGATACTGTCCAGGTCCCGGTCGGGTAGTCCCATCCCCGGACGGTCCTGCAAGTGCCAGTCGTGCCAACCGTGATATCCGCTGGTAAGCACCAGGTTCACACCGGTATACGAACGAGCAAGGCGGACTGCGGCGGTCGTGGCGCAGGAGCCAGTGCGGAAAAAAATCGAGCGCTGCGCGAGCGGGAATATCTCCGCTAGCCGCTCGGCCACCTCGATCCGATGCACGGACACCGGCCCGGGCAGGATGCCGCCGGTGCGACGCATTTCTGCAGTCACATGATCTACGACCGGTTGATATCCAGCTCCAAGCGGCGCAGCCCCGCTACAGGAGGTGAGATCCACGTATTGCCTTCCATCGACATCAAAGACATGCGCACCGGAGGCATGGCTCATGACGAGGGGAAAACGCCGATTGAGATCCCATTTCTCCGACGCAGTGATCCGCAACGCGCGGCGCAGTGCGGATTTGTGCGTATCCGTCGCGGTCAACGTGCCGTGGGGTGTGCTGGTGAACATCAACAATTCTCCGATCGCCGTGGCCTGTCAGGCCAGCTGCGTGAGGATTCTCCGAGCGATCCGCAGCGCGTTCGCCTGAATGGTGAAGGTCGGATTGACGCCGCCGGGATACGGGAAGAACCCGCCGTCCGCGACATAGAGATTGTCGATATCGTGCACGCGACCCCAGCGGTCGACCACGGATTCTCTTGGATCACCCCCCGCTCGACAACCGCCATGCAAATGGCCGCTACCGAACTGATAGTTGGAATCCTCGTAATCGATCTCTTTCGCGCCGGCCTCGGCCAGCACGTCCGATGCGCGTCGGGACAAATAGCCGAGACGGCGCTTGTCCAGCGGATGGGTGCAGTATTCAAGAATGATGTTGGGTAGACCGAGCCGATCGCGACTGTTGGCCAGTCGAACAGCGTTGCTGCGCATGGGCTGATCGGCCGCCAGGAAATGCACTCTTAACGGCACCTGTCCCTCGCCGGCCGCCCGATCTGCCGGACTGGCTTCGTAAATAAGTCCACCGAGGCCAGAGGGCGCATCACTGTCGAGATAGTGATCCGTCATCGCAACCGTGGAGAACGGTCCGCCGGTCGAATGCGAAGGCAGCCGATTCATTGTGATGGTGCCAGAGACGTAACCGCTGATCTTGAAACAAATGCCCCTGCCGACCATGCCCGTGGCGTTGCCGATGCCGTTGGGGGCCGCTCGCTGCACTGAGCGTAGCAGCAAGGCCGCAGATTGAATCGCGTTGCCAGCGAGCACCATGCAGCGGGCGTGGACCCGTGCGCGTTGCCGGGTGACGGTGTCCAACCATTCGACTGTATCGGCGCGGCTGGTGCTGCCAAGTTCGATATGCACAGCTTTGCTGCCCAAGTTAACCGACAGGGCGCCGGGTGGCAGCCAGGCGTCGGCGAATGGTGAGTGCGCATCGGCACGCGCGCCGCTTGGACATGGGTGTTCGTTGCACGGGCCGCACCGGTCACAAGCCGGCCGGCCGCGGTAGGGGACCGAGTTGATCGCCAGTGGGGTCGGGAACGGCTGCCGGCCTAGGCGTCCGCCCGCCGTAGCGATCAATCTGCCCTGCAAGCTATATCTGTGCGGTGGCAGCACGGCGGGATCACTGGTCGGTTCGAGTGGATCCGCGCCAGCCAACCTCGCGACCCCGATCCGCTGTTCGAGCTCCTCGTAATAGGGGCGTAGTTCGTCGTAGTTGATGGGCCAGACCGGGTTGAGCGCATCGGGGGCGACATGCGCTCGTGCGTCGAAATCAACCTTGCGATATCGGAATGCGATGCCGGCGTAGAGTGTCATTCCACCACCGAGCGCCGACACGGTCCATGGCCAGCCGATCGGCCTCAAAGTACCGGTCGGGGAGCGCACCAGGGCGGCGGCGTCAATTCCATTTTGGACCGTCGCAAATGAGGCGCCAGTGGGAAGCCTCAAGCCCGCTTCGAGGACGTGTACCCGGAATCCGTTTCTGGCGATCTCGTGGGCGACGATCGAGCCGCTGGCACCACTGCCGACTACACAAACGTCAACGGCGTCGGACGTCATTGCCCCACCTATGGCAAGGAACATCGGCCATACCTCATGGCGACGTGCCCATAAAGGACAGGTCAGGACGGCTAGTGAGAACTGTCAGCGCCAGCGTCGAACGTACGCCTGATCAGACCGTCGCGACCTACTTCGAGACTTATACAATATGACGTTCCGTGCGATTCAAGTCCCTTGAGCGCGCCCTCGCCTGAATGAGCGTGAGCATGTTCAAATCCACCGAAGTAGCGAGCTAAGAACTCTGAAGAAGAACGGTGCCGCTAACCCTAAAGCACTTGGTGCAATAGGGTGGCAGCGGCGCTGAACGTCATCTCATTGTCGCTGGAATGGAAGCTCAGCGGGAGTCGAGCACGGCCTTTGACACCTTCAGTAAGGACGATCTCGATAGGCGGGGATATTACATAGGTTTGGGTCGCTCCCCCCCGATTGCGGCTCATGTCAATCGATGAGGCTCAGCGCCTCAGTGCGATGTGTCGGTCGCTATTGCCGTGGGCGCAAGCCCCGTCGCGACGCGCCACCATAGCCCTTATTCGTCCTCGCCAATGCTGGCCAGGTATGACTCCGGCAAGCCGACCTTCCGCGCAATCGCCCGCAGGTCAGCTAATTAGCCCGGATCGGTCGTCCTGTCGTCTGGGATCGTTGGAAGATTGCAGCAGAGCGCCAGCTCTGCCGTGCCGTCGGCAAGTCGGGCGACGACAGGCTCGGGTCGATAGGCTGCGACGATCGGCTCTGAATAGAGCCGATCTCGTTCGGCATGGGTGAGAGTAGCGATTGTGCCGTAAACCCGCCCGTTATGATAGGCCACTAACGTTGCACGGTTTGATAGCCTCAGCGCAAGCCGCTTGAGATAGGCCTGCCGCTTGAGATAGGCCTCTTGAGATAGGCCTTCTGAAATCGGCCGGACGAAGACCTTTCGCCATCAAGCCTTCCGGGTCCATGAACAGGCCATGGAAGAAAATCGTCACTCGCTTTGCCATCGAGAGATTCTAACGGTTCCGAGAACCGATCGGCGCATTTGGCTCGCCCCGGACGCCCTTGTGGAAACCCGGTCATCGCCTGGCTGTTAGAGCGACGCACTTTCGCGCGAGTCGTGCGCAAGGCCAGGGCGTCGCCCCCCACACACAAATCAGCATGCCAATGCCGTTGGCTTAGCGAATTCACATATCCGGCAGAGAAGAAAACCGTCCTCTCCGTTCATGCGATCGACAATCTTACGAAAAGTCGGTCCTTTGAAGAGATCTTGATATTCATCGCGGAGAAGATTGCCCAGGATGTGGCGTCGCTCAAAATCCATGCAGCAGAGGGTGACGTCGCCGTTTGGGAGAAGAACATTACGATGTTCTCGTTCGTCGACGCACGTGAGCGCTCCGACGATCGGCTGTCGTGCCTCAACGATCTTTGGATCGACGCTTCCACCCCTGCTGCTCAGCGGACGCGAACGAACCAGCGCTTGCTCGGGGATTATGTCGACAAGCTCGGGATGAACCTCGCCCATGACTATGAACAGCGTCGATGGAATGTCTGCGTCGACCAGTTGACGCATCATATCGACATACTTGCGCCTGACCAGGCGACTGTTCATGTAGGTGCCGTCATCAAACACGTGCACCAGGAAAACTCGGAATTGCAGCGCTTGCAAGCGTCGTAGATTGCGCTCGTTCATTCCTGCAAGTGTCGTGAAAATCCGGATGCCATGGCCAGCGGCGTAGGCATGCTCAACCATTTCGGTGCAAGCCGGATTGAGCCAGGGCTCTGAGTACCCGGCAAAGCTGATGTCGACAGCTGCAGGTACGCGCGCAAGGCAGCTCTTGAAATCTTCGAGACGAAGATGCTTTGCGTGGGACACGGCTCTTTGCCGTTCGGCGAACTTGTCCTGAGGACAATAAGAACATCCGACGACGCAGCCCGTTGTCGTAGTTATCTCCAAGACCCTGCCGCCAGGAGGGATTGCAGCGC
Organism: Bradyrhizobium sp. CCGUVB4N; assembly: GCF_024199945.1. Classification (GTDB taxonomy): domain Bacteria; phylum Pseudomonadota; class Alphaproteobacteria; order Rhizobiales; family Xanthobacteraceae; genus Bradyrhizobium. Next base: position 1,428,306 of record NZ_JANADP010000001.1, read on the forward strand.
GCAGGTTCTGTATATTCTCCGGGTATGATTCAACCATTTGCTGGGTTCTCCGGAAATGGCCGGAACAAAGCGCGTTCCGACGCAGGACCGCCGATTTACATTCTTCATGAGGAGTTACTCATGCATGTTCTCAGTCATGCATGATCTCGGATGACTGGCGATAACGCGACACAGCTCACGACGAAACGATGGTTGATCGAGATATCCCACCTCGTGCGGCTTTCCTCCCGCCGCCCAGTTGAAATCCCGGCAGGGGTACGGATCTGCCGGAGCAAGCGCGTCGAGCACAGGACCGACTCAATGTCAATATTTCTGCGGCGTTTGGTAACCGCCGGCGCAAAATCCACTCACCAGTACGCCGGCATTGGTCATTGTTTTCTCAGTTCTCTCACCTCTTGCGATAGAAGTCGGCCATGCCATTGAAGCTCGCACCAGTGGGCAGTCAATCGGCTGAATTGTCACAACCAACGTTGGTCCGGGTTCATGCGATCGAGATCGTACAATGTAACGTCACGTACGATTCAAGCTCTCTCGAAATGGAGCGGAATGGAACGAGCACTCGATCCATCAAATCTGACCACTCCGCCGCTGGTATCGCGCTCGACAATGATGAATAGACCCTGGTGGGCCTGATTGCATATTCTGGACTGAACCTAAATCGGTTGATGAGACGACCCTTGCACGTGTGAGATCTCGTGCAAAAACCTATCAGCGCGGCGCAATTACGAGAGTTCGCGCGCATCATTAGGCGCTTCGCCGAATCTTCCGGCTCCCCCGTTAGCTTGCTCGCCGAAGACCCGGCGGATGATACGCTTCAAATCGACACGAAAGGTACAGTGCTTTCTTTCTATCTATGGTCCATCGCGAAACCTATTTCGCCATCGCTCGACTGCAAACGTCTTCGAGGTCCCAGGGGATCCTCTGCCTGACATGGGCCGCCATCACCACGGGTCGCGCGCTGCCTGTATACGATGCTATTCCCGTCCAAGCTCCGTCCGATTCTCGGTCGCGCCATGATACCCTTTTTTATGCTCGGTCTTCGTCATGCTCTCCAAGCCGAGCAACACCTGCCCGTCAGTTTGGGATCAGCTTGTCTGAGTATCATTCGCAGCCGGACCTAAGCAGCCTCAGTTCTCCGCGAAGAGACTTGACGCCGAAGGGAAGCGAAAATCGTCATGTACAATCGAATCAGTGGCCCATCCACGTTCCCCAACCATGCTCACGAGCCGACTCAGTCGACGGACAGCGACCGCTTTCAGCAAACATTGGCGGGCATGTCGTCCCGATCGGTGCCGGATCCCTATGCAACTTTGTCTTCGGCGCCAATACGGTCGTTTTCGCTGGTTTCCCAACCCCTTGTCATGGAGTTCGAAAGGCTACCATTTGGCGGAACCAGGCAAAATCTCACCTCGCGGAGGAGGCTGCCACCTGGGGATTTGCCTGACAAAATGGGGTGCTGCGTCAGCACGCCACAGGCCACGGATCCGCATGATCCCGGTACATCCTCTGCGGCGAGGCCGGTCACCCACCTGTTCGACTACAGGACGGCCGAATTGCATGAGGCAAATGTAGACGGCATCTGCGTCGGGTTGACGGCGGAGTGGCTCCGCAATCTCCACAACAGCCCATCAACGCGAATGAGTGCGCTAACACCCGGATCACAAATGTACTATTCAGCTGCTGAGCGGCAGCGGGAGTATCAAGATGGCAAGGACCAGTTGCGACTCGAGGGATTAGGAGACTCTCAGGCAGACTTAGAGGCACAAAACAGCATGTTGCGGCGGGCAGGCCTGAATCCATCCGGAAAGGAGAAGGTCTACGGATTCGGCGAGCAGTCGAGCGTCTCGCGCATGCTTGGGAAGATCACCAACGACGGATCGGAGTATTTGCTCACTTTGTATTTCGCCGAAGGAGGCTCACACACAGTTGCGACAGCGGCGCAGGGTAGAAGAACCACACTCTTTGACCCCAACTATGGAGAATTTACCGTTCAGTCAGAGGAGATGGAGGACTTGCTCCAAAGCCTCGCCAATCGTTACAGGGACCCCAACGGGCGGCATTTGTCGTCAATCACCACACAGAAGATGGAGTGAGTCTGGCCTGCAAGCTCGTGGCATGTTCCGCGCGGCGGCAACCACAGCACAGCCTCGTTCCGCCAAAAATGCGGCAATCGACTCCGTGCGTACATCACGGCTGCCGGTTGCGGAAGGCGGACCGCTGGGCGTTGGGTGAGAGCCGGCGCTGGCTGCGAGTTTGAGCGGTGCGACTGGGGATAGCCGGTACGGGCAGTTGTTAGTTTGCGCGGGTGACCTCGTGGCAGAGGACGCGTCGGCTTGAATCGTTGTCCGGCGCCTTTGTGCCCTACCGAGCTAAGGCGCCTACGCGTGGGTTCCTTTTGGGCGTTGTTACCTTCCAATGGGCGGTGAAGTGCTCAGCTGGCTCGGCCTAGAAAGCGATCAGCATCTCGTTGTCGCGCAACGCCCGAGGGGGTAAGCGTACCGCGGCTATGCATCGGCTACCCTTCTGTTGCGGATGTCCGGACTACAATTCCACGGCGGGTCATGTGGTCGACCACAGCTCGATGGACTGAGCGGCGCCTGCGGTCGCGGGAGTGACAGAAGTTTTGCGTAAGAGCGCCTTTGTGAGAAGTTTGCAGGCTCAGCGGACTGACCCCATGGGGTCAGTCCGCTGAGCCTGCAAAGCGCTCGCCCAACTGGATCGCAAATTGGCCCACTCGCGGCCGTCCATGCAACCGGTCGTCGCCAATGGATGCGTGGATTTCTGATGGCGAAGTAAAGTAGCTTCATCGCCGCCTCGTCGTTGGAGAACTGCCGCACGTCTCGATGATCTTGCGCAGCGAACGGTTCAGCGCCTCGACCGCGGTGGTGGTGTCGATCATTTTGCGGATCTCCGGCGCAAAAGCGAAGAACGGAATGACGTGCTCCCATGCCCGCCGCCAGGCCGTCCCTTCGCTGAATTGTGCTTCCCCACTCGGCTTCAAAGTCCTCCGAGCCTGAGCAGAGCGGCATCGGCACTCTCGGCAAGATAGATCGCCTTGATCGAGGGCAGGATCCACGGCATCATCTGTCAGATCTCGCAGGTAAGACGTGCGACCTTCGTGCTATCTACCTGTCGCATCTACGGCCGCAGTCTCTAGGTGACATTGGGCTTCAAGCTTTGTGGCTTCCTCGCCCGGATGCGGACGCTTCGTATGTGCCTCCTGTTCGTCAGGCCGGTACTTTGCTTACAGCTTCCTGCGGGTCTCGCTTCGTGACGATGCCCTTGCTGTTCGGCTAACGGTTCCTATCACCAAGGTCCATCGAGGACTCACACCTCCAAGTCATCGACCGGACACCACTTCGGTCAAGTCGCGCCAAGTTCAACGAGTCAGAACCTCCATGTCGAGTCGAGATTTTAGCGTCCCAATCAGGTTTCGCTATGGTCCGCCTCCGACATCGGACGATATCCCTCAGTTCTTGGGTCACGAGCGTATCCCGGACGCACCGTGGAAGAAATCAACGTCGCGGCTCGCTTTCAGACCCGTCAGCTTCTCGAAAGAAAGCTGTCATAATATCAGAAGTGCAGATCGGACACTCGCTGTTCCGATCACAAAGCTCGTCAAACGGAGGACCTGGGATGGACACGAATATCAACCCGCTGGGCCCCAATCGCGCCGAAACGTCGCATCCCATGATGGAAGAGCAATGGGCGCAGCAAGCAATCTTCGAGCGCCACTTGAGCGAGCCGCAACAGAGTAGACGTCGTCAAGCCGGTGCAGGATCCTCGCGTCGCATATTGTCTGCGGATCAGGCTGATCCCACCGACATGGCGACCCAGGGACGACATATGAACCTTGTCCTCGTCTCGAACCGAGTTGCGGATGGCAAGCCGAATGAGCCGGCGACTGGTGGGCTTGCCGCGGCCCTACTCCCGGTGGTTGAGGATTCCGGCGCAGTTTGGATGGGTTCATCGGGTGATCCCAGTCAGAACTCGGGCGATCCCAGTCAGAACAAAGCGTCCGTCCACGAGCTCGGAAATGGCGCGCTGGTGAAACTGGAGCTGCCTGAGGCCGAATATGCGGGCTACTACGACGGCTTTGCAAATTCGACGCTCTGGCCCGCACTGCATTCCCTCAGCGAGCGGATCTCGGTTTCGAATTCTGACCGCAATTATGAAAGCTATCACACGATTAACGAGATCATGGCGAATGCGTTGCTCAAGTTTGGCGACCGAGATGCGTTCTGGGTGCATGACTATCAATTGCTGGTACTCGGTGCCAAGCTGCGTGAGAAAGCTATCGACCGGCCAATCGGATTCTTCCTGCATACGCCTTGGCCGGGGCCAGATGTATGGCAGCGAGTGCCTCACCATGATGAGCTCATCGAATCGATGATGGCGTACGATCTTTTAGGCTTTCACACCGAGCGGGACTGTCGGAATTTCCTCGATTGTGTCCATTCCGATCTTGGTCTGAGAAGCAAGGACGGTGTGGTGGCGTCCAACCGCGGTCTCACCCGCTGCAAGGTATTTCCGATCGGCATTGATGCAGATCAGTTTGCTCGGTACGCTGCAGCGTCAACATCGGATTCCAAAGTCGCCTCACTGCGGAGCGGCCTGAATGGCGAGAAGCTTGCGGTTGGCGTCGACCGGCTCGACTATACGAAAGGTCTTCACGAGCGGATCGAGGCTTTTGATCAGCTGTGTACCGAGAGGCCAGGCAGCATCTCGCTCTTGCAGGTAGCAACGCCAACGCGCGCCAAGATTGAGATGTACCAAAAATACCGAGACCGGTTCGTCGAACTCGTCGAAGACGCGAATGCGCGTCATGCTACGGACGATTGGATTCCGATAAGACATCAGGATGAGGGCGTCAGCCAGAAGGTGCTCGCTGGCCTCTATCGCGCCGCGCATGTTGCTGTGGTGACGCCGATACGTGATGGCATGAACCTCGTTGTCAAAGAATATGTCGCTGCGCAAGATCCGAATGATCCCGGCGTGCCGGTTCTGTCGAAATATGCAGGCGCAGCCGACGAACTCAAGGAGGCATTGCTCGTTGATCCGAAGGACATCCCTGGCATAAAGCGCGCGATCTTAGAGGCCATGGAGATGCCCCTCGCTGAACGCTGCTCACGCTGGAAGGCGATGATGAAGACGCTTCGAGAAAATTCACTCCAAAACTGGTCGGCCAATTTCGTTCGGGAATTGGAGAACAGCCGCTTCGTCGCGAGGGTGCCTCCGAATCGGCTCGACAATATCGGCCTTGGCAGGACCGCCGAGACCCAATTTCCGAGCGAAGTGCTGGAACGTGCCCGTGACGTGCTGATGCGCCCATTGAGTAGAACCCCGCCTCCGACTGCGTTTGAGCAATCGACAAGCTCGTATCTCGGTGGACAGTCAGATCCGGCAGACTCGGAGTATGATGCGGAAGCCTCCTCCAGAGCATCTCCGACGCGCTGACGAGCCCGATCGTACTGATCGCAATCGCGTCGACCACGTACAGTGGGCTGTCGCGGCTGGTCGCTTCGCTCGATCGTATCAGTGCGGGCGCGCAGCCTGATCAAGCGCTCTAACGATCCCATTTGAGCACTTGGAGTTGAGGCCGGTCCGTGCCGGGACATTTTCGGTGTGACGAAAGTGTGTTCCCTTTCTTCCGGGCGGCAGCTGGCTCTTTTATTCGTATGGCAATATGCAGGAAGCGGCTGTTGATTAACGATTGCTGACGACGTTCGCTTCAACCTGATCAAAGAGGGAGATCTCTGAACCCTTTTACTGAAGCCTTTCCGACCGAGCTGCTCTCACGAAGCATGATTGCCAGAAGCGGCGCATTTGCGGTGGTGAGTCAGGCTCTGTATCCAACAGGGGCTTGCGATCTGGAGCCCCCATGGCGGGATCTGCCAGAGGTATTCGGCCCATATGCCACTTGCTACAACCGCTTCGTTCGCCGGAGGAGGGCTGGTGTCTGGGGGCGCATCATAGACGCACTTGCTTCTGCCCATGATGCCGCTGCCAGATGATCGAGCCATGCAGGCTCTTTGCTCAGGAGCCATGCGGGGGGCGGTTGCCACCGCACATTTGGCGCAGCCGTCGATGAGCTTTGCGCGCGGGCGGCAGTCTATCGGTAGATGGTCGCTTCGCTGCCTTCAAAACCGCAGAGCTTGACCTCGGTCAACAATGGCGCCGCGCGGCGTCACCCTCTTCCCGGCGCTTTTCCAGATAATCTCGGAAAGGATCAACCAGGACGGATGCTGCGGGTCGCCGCCGGTGCTGCAGCGTCACCGCCTGCAGCAAGCAAGCGCTCGACTGTCCTCACGCTCATGCCGATCCGCGGCGCGATCCCGCGCGACGACGGGCGGTCGCGTGCAGGTCGAGGATTTCGCCATAGAGTGAACGGCGACGGTTGCGCCGTGTGCTGCGCAGCTGATGAACTTTTGTAGAGGCTCTAAACGAACGCACATTGCAGTGAGCATCATCTCATCAGCGGACGACGAGGGCATAACGCCAACTCGGCAGCTCGGACTTCGAGACGACGTCGGCCCTCATCGAGAGCCGACGCAGCTTCTGCTTGCATCCTATTGTCAGCGACAATCACTTGTTCGATTTCGGTCAACCCGAATGTCGTTTTGCTTACGTGACGGGGGCCAACGTTGTCGTGTACGGCACGCTACCAATGGTGAAACTCGTCTGCTGCCGGTCCTCGTTCGGCAACGCGCCCATGCAGTGCATGCCCCGCATGAGCTCCAGATGCGCACGTCGGTCGCGGTGCAGCCAGCCCGGGACGTACATCATTAGATCCGGCGCGGTCGGCGGCGCGGAAGGCATGTATGGAGTCCCAAAAATCGATGCCTCGGCGCCTTGCAGCGTGGTACCGACGTCCCTTGCCGGGAGTTTCGCGGGCGCGTGCACATCTCTTTAGCGGCGCCATCGATTCTTATAAGAACCCGCATTCGGATCGCAATGTTGCACTGGATGATCCGGAAGAAGTCGCCGAAATCGTCATGCTCGCAAGTCATTTGCTCCGTATTATCGATGCGCGCGCCATCGTAGTTGGTCGATCCCGTGGCCGCTGAGCGACCCCGCTCGGCGCATCCGATACACGGACCGGTGCCGCGCGGCAATTTGGGCGGAAGCGCGTATCGCGTGACATGTCGCATGGGACGCAGGCAGATGAATGCGTGGCGGCGCTGCATGCCCACCTTTGCGACCAGCCGCAAGCCGCTCAAACGTCCACTATCGTGGAAGTTGATGATCGTGCCGGCGAAGCTTGCGAAATTCGCTTGATGTCGCACTCGCCATACCCCTTCAACACAGCATCGTGCTCGCGCCTGAGCTGACCAGACACATCGAGAGCACGCTGCAGCTTCCGGCAGAACTCCTAGATTTGCCATCGTCATTGGTGGGTCGCTTTCAGACGCGTCAGCTTCTCGAAAGCTGATCTCCCTAACATGAGAGCCTGGGTCTCTAGACGGCGCTGTTGCCGATTGACCGTAACGGAAATGAACGTCGGGCCTGGCGCGCAGGACATGATGGCGACATTTTTGGTGAGCCGCCAGGCAGTGGGCCAGGTCCCGGTCAACATTTCCATCAGGTCTTGCGTGTTGTTCGTCGTGAACACGGCGGCGCCACAAGGCGCACTTGTGACGGTCATCAATGTCACATCCGGGGATGCACCATGTCGTTCAGTAACCTTTCGCCAGCCAGTTGCGGAAATCAGCCTCAGCCGGCGTTTACCCCGGGGCCACGTTGGCTCTGGTACCTTCTGCGCAGACGCCGGGCCTGACCCAGCAAAGCGCATTTTCGAACTTTGGATAGCGAGGCAGTTGAGTGAGCGCCTTACGAAATAAACAGTCACTCAAAGCTCGACGTGACCCAAAAGTTCGGCATCCTTCTGACCGATAGGTTGGACGCGGGCTTCCTCAAACAAGCTCCACCCTCACATCCGAGTATAATGCTATGCAGCTCAACACCTCTTCGTCATCCGCCAGTGCGGTTCCAGCTCTGTTCGTGCTTGGTCCGGAAACCACGACCTTGGGTCCTTCCGTGCAGTCGCCCGGTGAGCAAGGCGACCCCTTCGAGGCCATGTTGTCCAGTTGCGCGCGGGAAGCCAAATCCGAGCTGCCGTCCCCACCACCGGAACTGCTGGACCCAAAGTTGCCTGTGCCGGAGGATCCGCTGGATCTGCTGCCGGCGAATGTGAAGGCGGCGGTTAAGGCCGCGGAGGAGGGCGTTCCCGCACCGGAAATGTCGAACGTCACGTGGATTGACGGCACGCTGACCAATGCCGAGTTGCAGATCGTGGCAGTGCTGAACCGCCACAAGGATCAGTTGCCCCTCTGGTGGGGACACATCACACCCACCGACTTCGATCCATCTGTGCCGCCGGATCTGAAAGCCGCAATCCAAGGATTGCACCAGGACCGCAAGCTCTTCGCTGCGCTCGGAGGGACATCCGACTGGAGGTCCTATAGAGTTGCCGATCGTTTGTCCAGCTTCTGCAGCAATCATCCGCAAGTTGCCGCATTCCAGGAGCAGCAGGCGCACAGCTACGAGCAGAACTACATCCCCTCCGATGGTACCGGAAATGGACAACCGTCAGTCATGACCGTGAACGACGCAATGCGCGAGCTTTACCGGTATTCCGACTACCTACCCAAGAACCTGAGCCTGGCGGATTTCAAGCAGATCGTCGACGGCAACGCCCAAACTGGCAAGAGCCCGCCGCAGGTGATCGCGGCGGCCCAATACTTCCTCGACCACCCGGATGCCTGGAAGCAGCTGTACGGTGGTGCGATTGATCAGGTCCACAAAGAGGATTTCCTTCAAGTCGCTTCATCGTCGATGGGCCTCACGCGAACCGAGCTGAACACGCTCGACACGATCAACAAGAATCAGGGCGCCTTCTTTGGAGGCGGCGTGCTGACCCGGGACAAGTTGGCGAGATTGGCCGAGGACAAGAGTCTTGATCCGAAGGTACGGCAAGCTGCGTCGCAGCTGCTCTCGGATCCGCTATTGTTCGCACTACTGAACAATTCGATTACGGGCTACAAGACCCATCATAAGTTCTTCGACTTCGGTGGCGGACATAGGGTCGATTCCGGTAACATCAGCAACAACGACTTCACGAACTTCTACCGCAACATGTCGGCTGCGAACCGCACCGTTCAGCAGACCAAGACCCATGTTCCCAAAACCGCGGCCGAGCAGTCCGCGGTCGCGGACATGATGATGGGCGTGGCCGACCAGCCCGATATCAAGTCTGTGAAGAAGAATGGCGGGGCGCTCAAGCACGCACTCGACGACGCGAAGCCCATACTCGACGGCGTGCTCAATGTCGAAGCGAAAGCGACTGACTGGGCCGCCACAGCGGTTGGCGCGCTTGGCTTCATTCCGGGCCTGGGCCAATTGGCCGATCTTGCATCAATGGCCCTCGAATTCGAGTCGGCAACGACGACTCTTCTCCACACCGCCATTAGCGGGGGCAATATGGACCATGCGCTGGAAGAGTTCGGCCTCAGTGTTGCGGCGCAGGCGATTGGCTGTATCTCCGGGCCCGAGGTCAAACTCGCGATGCGCGAGGGGCTAGCGAAAGAACTCATTGAAAGGGCCGCGAATGCCGGGGTCGACTTGGCGGTTTCGCAGGCGCAATCCCATGCGGAGGACTATTTGAATAACCTGAAGGAGCGCCTTGAGGCCAGTCCCATGCAAGCCGGATAGGCTCCGAGTCAGGTTGGCACGACGGCATCGTCGCAGAAGGTGGCCTGACGGGCGCACTTAGGCGGTCTCAACGTGGAATTCTGGCATCTTGTATTCGGGCGATCCCAACTTCAGTTCGATGTACCTTATGTCGTGGTTTCGAGCAGAAGGGTGCCAACACTGTTGCCTTCCGATAGAGCGAATACCTCTTTCGCAGCCTCCGGGTTGTCGTGAGTGCAAAACCACAGCACGGATCCAGGCCTCTTGTGATGGGGCTCGTCGCATGGCCGCACTTCTGGCGCATCGGCCACCTAGTGCTAAGGAGGGCCAGGGAGTTCTTCTGCGGCAGCTAAGGCTGGGCGGTGTGAGCAATGCACGAGCTTGGAGCGTGCGCTCGACGACTGTCCTCAAGTTCTGGCTGCCGACCTCGGCGATCAGCTTTCTGAAGCTGGCGTCGTTGCGGTCAGTGCACCCGAGTGTAGCTCTCAGCGGCTATGAAGATTAACCGATTAACCTCACCTAGGGAGAGTGGTGTGGAACCGAGCTATAACGATCGGAATCATTGGATGCGTTGGTACGCTGAGCAGCATGAGCTGCAGCGTGCGCGGCAAGAGTCGGACAATTTGTCTGTGGATCAAGCTGGCTTTGAGCAGCAGTTGAGCGAGCTGCAACGCCGCGCATGTGAGGAGAGCTCCGCCGAGCTGAGTTCACCCGACACTCGAGCCGCGGAGGGGCATGGAAGTATCCAGCGTACTGTCGACGGTGGTTCGATACGGACGCCGTCCCAATCCAACTTGCAAGACTACGGATTCAGCAGGACGCGCCACAGCGTAGACCTGCCGCGAGCTCACCTTCGTGGTTCGGCTGTGGAGGGATCGCGCTCTGATCTGCGTGAGAGGCTATTCAGCAGCACGCGCTATACGGCACCGTCGGAACCGGAGGTTGTCGCGCGGACGAGGGATAAGAGGAGTGGAGGGCTGTGGTCGCGTGTTAAGTCGGGGCTCGGCAAGGCCTTCGGGCGGAGCCGTCGCGAAAAGTTCTCCGGCGGCTCGGGCCCCGACGCGATGTCTTCAGAGCTTCGGATGGATTTCGTCAAGCGTGGTCGCTCCGCCGGCGAGGACATGCATCCGGAAGACGAGCGCTGCATTGGGCAGTTCGTGGAAGCAGTCCGAGGGTACGAAATTCTACCTGACGGTAGCCTCGGCCGAGGGGACGGAAGGGTTCCCGAGCCCACCCTCACGGACAATCAGGGCGTTCTTACCGCGTTTGCTCGTTGGCTTCGAGCACAGAACAGGGATCCGATGGCTTCTCGGTTGTTTAACGATCCCGAGTCATTAGCCGCTGATATCGAGGATTACAGGGCAAGCGGGGGCGACCATCGTGAGCGTCTCAAGTCGGCACTGTCTCATCTGCGGAGACTCTCGCCTGATGGGCAAGAACTCCACGCCGTCGGCCCCGGGCCCCGCCTGATGGGACGCTTCAAAAATCATCCTTATCCCGACGACACCCGCATTATCGATGCCGTTGTCAATGAAGCTCTGAGCAACGCTGGACCCGACCCGACTCCAGAGCAAAAAAGCCGCGTCTCAACGATGGCCACCAAGCAACGTAGGTTTAGTGATTGGCTCCAAAGGGAGGCTAGGGGCAGCATAGTGAGCCGAATCAGCGGAACTGAACAGCAGCAACTGTCGTTGAGAGCAGATCAAACAGACTTCTACAAAGCCACAAGACAGACCGTCAGTCTCGATCAGATTCGGAAGTACCGAGGCCTGGGCACCGGGGTCCGAAAACTGGATCCGTATGCGGACGACGCCCGCATCATCGATGCCGTGGTCAAGGAAGAGCTGAGCAAACTCGAATCCGACTTGCCCGCCCAGAGAAGACGTGCCGTGGATACTGCCAGCGGGCGACGCAGGTTCAGTGATTGGCTCAAAGCGGGAGATAGGGGGAGCATAGTGAGCCGTCTCATTGGCAGCGATCAGCAGCGACAGTCGTTGAAACTAGACGTGAAGGACTTTGCCGAGACCGAGGGAAAACCCGTCCTGCGTCTGGATCAGCTTCGGCAGTACCTAGGCGCCGAGTCCGCATCGAAATCGGCCCCTTTTGATCCTTATCCAGACGACGCTCGCCTTATCGAGGGCCTGGCTCACCAAGAGCTAACCAAGCTCGGAATGGATTCGACTAGACAGAGATATAACGCCCTGAAAATTGCCAGCAAGCAACGCAAATTTAGTGATTGGCTCCGCCAAGGCGGTAGGGAAAGCATAGCAAGCCGAGTCAACGGCAGCGATGTGCAGAAATGGTCGTTGAAAGTAGACTACCGGGACTTCGTCGAAGCAGTCGGACAATGCTCAGTGAGCCTCGATAGGCTTGGGCAGTACCTACAAGTCGTCGAGGCGAACGCGGCGCTCGGGTTGTCTCCTGAGCAGACAGGTGGGGAGCCGCCGCCTGCCGGGACGAGTTCAATCTGGTCGCCACGATTGCGATCCGACTTTGAGGCCAGTGAGCGGCCAACGCGGGAAGGTTCGTCAGGACAGGCCGGTCGGCAGGAAAGTGCCGGGTCGAGCTCAGCCTGGTCACCGCGAGTGCCGTCCGACTTTGATGCGAGTATGTGGCCAAGTCCGGAAGGTCCATCAGCCCGGTCATCAGAAGTATATGGCGGTCTTGACTCTCTGGTTGATTTGCCGTCCACAGCGCACGAGACGCCGGACGATGCGTATTATCCGCCGGAGCCGAACCGCGCCGCCAGATCGCCGTTCATGATGGGGCCATCAGGCGCATCTCAGTTGCTAGAAGATATCGGCTATCTCGTCGGCGAGGATTGGCAGCACGGGTCTCAGCCGGTGTCGGACCTCCTGATCGATGTACTCGATAACAAAATGCTCATGCCTAGTTCGCACAGCGTTCCAAAGTCGGTCTCTATCAACGGTGAAACCTACTCGATCGAGTTGGGACGAGGGCGCCGCGATGCTTACTTCGTCCATCATCCTCGCCAATCCTCGGCTTCGGATGCCCACGTACGAGCTTCGGTAGGCTCGCTCGTGCTCGGTCCTAGGCAATGGCTGCGCGACCAGCATATCCTGAGGGATTATAGGCTGCTGGAGCAGGAGTTGCAGAGAGACAATCCGAATCTCGCTGCTCGCACGCGGCTCGTGGATCCCCTGATAGCCTTTCAGCTGGGCCACGCCGTCGACAGCGACGCGCTAGCCGCATTCCAGCGCATTGTCGTTGATCGTAACGGTAATGATTCTGCTGACTTCCTGTTCTTGCCAGTAAACGATGCCAGCGCTACGGACCTTAATCGCCGGGGCACCCATTGGTCGCTGCTGCTGGTTGACCGTCGCGATCGCGAAGGCCCGGTTGCCTATCACTACGACTCCTCCGGGGGACACAATGATCAACCTGCCGCATGGCTAGCAGCACGGCTGGGTGCCAACCTGCAAGACGCCAGCATGCGTCAGCAGAGGAACGATTATGATTGCGGCGTCTTCGTAGTGGATGGCACGCGGACGCTGGTTGGGCGATTGGCGGGAACACGGCAAGCAGACCTGCGGAACCTCGACAATCTCGTCGTCGATCGGCAAGCGCTGCTAACCCGTATATCTCACGAAGTTTAAGCGCATCGGGGCAGCGAATCAGGGAAAGTTGTTTTGCGAAAACGACTTCCACTTGATTCTAGGTCGTGTTGACGGTTCTAATCCAGAGCATCGCTGCGGCGATGCTTAGCATCGATAGGTAAGCTCTGGCAGTCTTTTCGTAGCGGGTAGAGACGCGACGGAACTGTTTGATGCGATTGACACAGCGCTCGACGAGGTTGCGATGCCTGTAGGCCTCAGATCATATTTGATCTGGCTCATCGGCGCGATCTTGCTCGAGCAGAACGATGAGTGGGCTGTCCAGCGCGCCCGCTACATGAGGCTGGAAACCATCACGCCGTTGAGCGATGATCCGACCGTCAACCTACAGGCAATCGCCAGCTGACCAGCTCGGCTCACGCCGGCGAACGCGGTGACCCGCCGCCAGCTACACCACGCCGTGGGACACGATCCCATGCGCACGGCAAATTGGGTGCCGACTAACGTCGCCGCTAACTTTCTACTGGTGGCTGGAACAAATCGAAATTACCAACGGGACAAAGCTTCGCTGGCGAACGCAGGCGTTCGGAGCGGATAAAATGCACCAACCAGATCGACCCACGTGGTCTTACACAGCCCGACGCAGCAACCTACTGCGGCTGCTCCGAGGCCGCGTTCGACGCATGGGTCAGGAAGGGTATAATCATCCCCGTGGCGGCGCACTCTCCGCCGTGCAGCCCATCACTTGCCTGACCGCTTGCACCGCATCCGCGGCGAGCGCGGCCGCGTCGAAGTGAACATAAAGGCTGCGCCGCAAAGCGACGTAAGCAGCCTCCGTTTTAAGAATGCTTGCCCGTACTTCGAGGAGGCCGGCTTTCATTTGAATGACTGCTCCCAGGCGCGATTAGCTGAGCTGACGCGATGTCACGGACAGTTAGCGAGCAGAAGAAGATTGTTGGGTTGAATGTCGTCCGCCGCTGTCTTGATGTACCTGTGTCCCTCGTGCGTGGCCCACACGACATCAACCCTGCGGCCGTTTTCTTCGACATAGAACTTCCATTCGTCGCTCTCGATATCTTTGATAGCCTGATCGATGGATCGCTTCCACTGCGTCCCGTTGGGGTTTACTCCCCCAACATGTGTGATTCTTTCGTGAGGGTTCTTTCCTTCCGTCTTGTTGACGCAGCGAATGCGCGCGCGTTTAGCCATTCTAGTCTCTCCTAAATCTGCAAGTCCTGAACGATCAGCATAGACCAATGGTTGGATTAGGCGGCCACCAGTCCAGGGAGGTGCCTTGCAGTCCTTCTCCGCGATACAATTTGGCGGCAGCCCGCGGATTGCGCGCCACCCCAAGCACCGGGGGGATGTGGTTAGCCTTGCTAATCCAAGGGCGACGGCTGGCCACCGAATTTTTTCGGCGCGTGGTGGGACAGCGCTTTCAAGGGGCCACTAGGCGAGCGCCGAGTCATCGCCGCTGACTTCGCTGGCAGCGGGCGTGGTAGGGACAGTCGGGTTCTCACCACCAAAGGGGCCGGGTCACCTCCGCGCAGCCTCGTAACTGCGCATGCGCCACAGAGCGGAGCAACTACAATGCCGAATTTTGTCGTCTCGTACCATCTGAAGGAGACCAGACCGGAGCCTCGACCACAAGAGCTGCCCCACGCACGATGAGCGGAAAGCATTCGGTCCAGCCCGTTGCGATATCCACCATTGTTACCGTCTGAATGAACGCGGCGGACACGGCGTGCTGTCGATGGCTGTCGAGAACCGCGTAAATCTGGCGACATCGGACGCGGGCAGAGCATCCGGGCGGTCTAAGTCGTCGAACTGATGGTGGCCGACGACGGCTGGGCTGGCCGCTGCTGTCAAGGCCGCCAGCCGCCGAAGGCGGTGGCCGCAGGCCAGCCTTGACAGCAGCGACCGGCTCAGCCCTCCTCCCTCCGAGGGTTGATGGCTCTCGATGCGAGAGGTTCTTGAGCGGACCGCGGTGCGGATGTTGCAAAACGCAGCGACAACACGAGAACGCACAGCGTGCCGCGCGGAATGCTCTGATGACATCTGCAGGTTATTTTTTGTGCTCCCGTTGCCGCGTTCAGGTTCTCGTCTGCCGCCGATGCGATCGCGGTCAGATTTACTGCTTCGGGGCCTGCGCACAGGAAGCAAGGCGTGAGCGGCGTAGGGAGCCCTGGCGGCGTTATCAGGCAACTGACCGTGGCTGGGCTATGCACGCCGAGCGGAACCGCCGGTATCGCGCTCGATGGCGATGCGTGACGGACCATGGTCCTTTGGTGACCAGGTCAGAGCGCCGGTTGCCCACAGTCAACACTGCTTCGAGCGATCCACCTCGCGGCAGCGCACCTTGCCTCGGACTCTGTCATCGTTGTTCGCGATCGGCGTCGCCGCTTGTGCGCCTCTCGGCCCTGCCGCGTCGCCATGTTGGTCGCCGCCGGCGCCGTTTTGGCCACCCACCTTGACGGCAACCCACTCGGCTCACCGGGGGGCTGCAATGCCCCTACGCGCCTCACCGAGACTGCGCCGTTTAAGCGCCGTCCTCGCAGCCGCTAACACCCGTTCTTGTCGCCATCTTTGCGTGCTTTTGCATAGCCATCGATACGCCATGCCGACCGCTGGGAAGCGCGTTCCGACGACGAAATCGATGGTGATCGTCAGCAACTTCCTGCCCGCATCGAAATCGACGCCCTTCACGTACCACGGCTTGGCAATGCCAAGCGCCGCCTCGAAGATTTGGTTTTGCACGTCCGCGCCTTCCCCCGCCCAGGCCACCTGCGCCAAGTATCGCAAGACGGCGCTCAGCCCTCAAGCTGCATGTTTCGCGCGATCGTGAGCACGGATTTCAGGGGATCGTGAGCAGAGATTTCAGACGATCGTGAGCACGGATTTCGCGGGATCGTGAGCAGCTTTTCAGTGGCTCAGCCCGCTTCGGCCGACAACTCAACCGGCTTAGGAACTGCCTCGTCAGTGAACGAGGAAGGCCGATGCCCACCCAGAGATTGTCGATGCGCCGGATCAAAGAGGTTCTCCGCTTAAAACATGTTCAAGGCTTGCCGGAGCGAGCCATCGCGCGCACCCTGGGCATCAGCAACGGTGCCGTGCACAGCTATCTGCGCCGGGCCCGGGCTGCCGGGCTGAACTGGCCGTTGCCGGCCGGAATGACCGATGAAGACGTGGAGCTGCTGCTTTTTCCTGCGCCGAAGCTGGCGTCGCAGAGCCCCCAGAGGACCGTTCCCGACTGGGGCTATGTCGACAAGGAGTTGCGCCGGCGCAACGTGACCCGCCGGCTGCTGTGGGACGAGTATCGCGCCACCCATCCCGATGGCTTCGGCTACACATGGTTCTGCACGACCTACGAGGTCTGGAAGGGGCGAGCCCGACCTTCGATGCGGCAGACCCATTTGGGCGGCGAGAAGGTTTTCGTGGATTTCGCCGGCGACACCGTCGACGTCATCGACCCCTCAAGTGGGGAAGTGCAGTCGATGAAGCTGTTCGTCGCGGCGATGGGTGCGTCCAATTATATCTACGCCGAGGCCTGCCCAAGCGAGGGGCTCGTCGACTGGATCCGGGTCCACATCAACCTTTTCGCCTTCCTCGGCGGCGCGCCGACATTCGTGGTCTGCGACAATCTCAAGGCCGCCGTCACCAATCCCGACCGCCACGATCCTGGCCTCAACCGAACCTATGCCGAGATGGCGAGCCATTACGGCACGGCCATTCTCGCAGCCCGGCCGCGGCGCCCAAAAGATAAGGGCTCAGACTCATATTGCACCTCGTCAGTTACGTGAGGATGAAGTTACAGGATCGATCTGGTAATCGCGCTTGTGAGCGAACTTCGTCGGCAGGTCCTCTGGCGGAATCTCATAGAGGAAGTCGCCGCGATCGTTGACCGGATGTGCGCGTAGCAGGCCACGTCGGCGCCACATGTGGACGGTTGAGACCACAACGTTGTAGCGAGCCGCGACGTCCTGCGGAGTCAGCAGTCCCTGCGCGAGCAGGCGTGTATGCCGATCGATGAGGTGGTAGCTATGGCGAAGCCGCCCGATCCGCGCAGCTGTCCAAGGAGTGGTCACGACGGTCCGCACGCCTCGCTCGTTGAGCAGATCGGCGATCTCTTTGTCCGTGTAGGTATCGATGAGGTGGTCGATCTCCTCGATCACGGCGGCATCTGTCGTACGCAACTCGACACACGACTTCGGCAGCGGCAGATCCAGTGAGCGCGTCGCGCCGCCGACGAAGCGGATATCCACGTGGATCGTATCACCCTTGCTGAGCGCCACGTCCTCGATCAGCAGGCGAAGCATGCGCTTCTTGTCTTTCATCTGCGTACACGGATTGCGCCAGAGGCGGGGGAAGTCGGTGGCGAGAGCCATCAGCGCGGTACGCTCGGCATCGGTCACGACGCTTACATCGGCGGCCGAGGCTTTGTTGTATGCTTCCTGTGCAGCGGCGAGCGCACGAAGCTTCGTATTCCAGTCGGCTTCCAGGGCATCGGCCACCAGCCGGTTGTCGGGATCGACCTTGAGGAAGCGGCGCTGCGCGAGTTCTGCATCATACTTCGCTCGCTCCACGTGCTGACGGCGCAACCGATCTGCTTCCTCCTGACGGCTGGCGAGCTCCTGTTGCACGCTGAGAGCGACGTCGACCGCCAGCGGCGTCATTGCCTCGATCAGGATGTCGCTGATCGCAGCATCGAGTGCGCTGCCATGCACCGTCTGACACAGACCGATCTCGCCGCGGTGCATCGGGCGCCGGCCACACCAGTAGGTCGGCACTTGTTGGTTGTGGTGAGAGTGATAACGCACCGACATACGCTCGCCGCAGCTCCCGCAGATCACAAGACCTTGCAGCAAGGCCGTCCCCTCGCGCGCCGGGCCCCGATGCTGCTCGGTGCTCCAGGCCAGCGCATTACCCTTCACACGGTCCAGGTTCGATCGGTACTCCTCCCAGCTGATATAGCCCGGATGGATGTCGCGCAGCAGGATCCACTCCTCGCTTGGAACTTGCCGCGAAGAGTACTTTCCGCTCGGCAGACGACGGTGTTTGGTACGACCGAACACGAAGGCGCCGGCATAGCGCGGATTATGGATGATCTGCCGAGCGCGACAGTGCAGGAGCTCAGCCCACACGAGTTCGCCCTTGTGTGCGCCACTTCTCAAACGGCGCGGGAACAGCAGCTCCTTCGCGTGGAACTCCTTTACCACCGCCAAACAGGAGCCTGCGCGCCTGAAGGTGTCGAAGAACAGCCGCACGGCTGCCTGCACCTGGAGGTCCGGATCAAGGATAACACGCTCCTGTGTATCATGCACAAAGCCGACCGGGACCATCTGCTTCAGCTCGCCGCGGCGGGCGCGGCTGAGGATGCCGCCGCGAAGTCGCGCCTTGAGCACATGAAGTTCGGCTTCACTCATGGTTCCTTTTAAACCCAGGAGTAGACGGTCATTGAAGTGCGCCGGATCATACAGCCCGTCTTCATCCAGGATCAGTGTGTCAGCGAGTGCACACAGCTCGAGCAATCGATGCCAGTCGGTGTTGTTGCGCGCAAGGCGCGATACTTCAAGTCCGAGTACGATCCCGACACGGCCCAGGCCAACCTCGCTGACCAGACGCTGGAAGCCCTCGCGGTCGGCCGCGCTGGCGCCGGATTGCCCGAGATCGCTGTCGATGACCACGATCCGATCAAGCGGCCAACCGAGTGCGACGGCACGATCGCGCAGCGCATACTGGCGCTGCGTACTCTCGGTGTTCTCGAAGACCTGGCGCAGCGTCGACTGTCGCACGTACAGGAATGCCATGCGCGACAGATGCGTGGCCGTGATCTTCTGATTGGCCTCACTGTTCATTGGCATGATCGATATCCCTCCTTCGGTTCGGGTGTTCGACACAACGCGTCGAGAGAACCAGATTGGCCAGAAGCGCAGTCAGATCGCGATGCGGCACGCTGCCGAGCCACTGCGGCGCAGACCACGCGCTGGGAGGTTCAGCCGCCGGCATCTCCGCGGCGTTTGCGGTGCGCAGCACGCCTGACGCACGGATAACGCCCTCAAGTGCCCTGAGCCACCTGGGCATCCCTTCGCACAGCAGCAAGGCAAGACCGACGCCGCCGGGCTGACCTCTTGGACTCACCCCGCCGAGATCGGCTCGCGCGCCGATGACCTGTGAACGAAGCAGCTCGTAATGGGCTACGTACGGCGCGGGTTCGAGCGCTGCCGCTTCGGCGATCGGGAGCGTTTTTTTTCCTGCGGTTTCAGATACGGGAGCAGACGTCGCAGGATGCTGCGTGGATGGGCATAAATGCCGCAACGTTCGGCCAAGAGCTCGGCCAACTCTGCACCGCTTGGCATGCGTTCGGCCTCGCGCACCGCCTGCGCCAGCACGGCAAGGGCCTCCTCGGTAAGCTTGTGCGCACGCTTCGGCCCGCGTTTGCGTGGTAACAGGCCCGGCAGACCTTCGCGATTGAACAGCTCCCAGGTCACGTAGTAGACCGGCCGGGACAGTCCAAAGGCCTCTGCTGCATCCACCACGGCGCGCCCCTCCTTCTCGACGCTGCGTAGCATCTCGTACTTGACCTGGACCAGATCGTTCGGATCGAAGAATGCACTGCCGCGAAAGAGCGGATCGGTCACGGCCTGAGGGCGCGGGTGGGTGGCGCCCTGCGCCAGCAAGGCCTGTCGGCGCCGCGCCCGCTGACGTGAATCTGATGCCATCCGGCCTCCTTGAAGCACGAATCGCGTATGTGTCTTGATAAATAGATACAACATATGGACGGATATCAAGAAGATGGGATCGCAAAATCCACAATTGTCCTATCTTATCGCCGATTATTTGCTGGTCACCGTGTGTCGTCTCGCGCGCCACCGCCGATGCATGCACATATTTCCTAAGACACATTGTACATAATTTGCCTAACATGACGGTGGCTCCTCCTGCTGCCTCCGGCCCTCATCGATGAGCTTGCGCAGCTCACGCAGTCGATCGGCTCGGAAGAAGGCGCGACCAGCACCAACCGTGACTACGAGTTCGGGCTCGATAACGTCAGTCCATTCGACCGGAAGCGTGCGCAGCCTCCCTTCGGGGCCTGCGTATGACACGCGGTCTCCGCCCCAGTTGTTGCGCACGGCGAGCAGCTCGAACGTCTGTCCTCGCAGCGGATGGAACGGATGGGTGACCGTAAAAACTTGCGCGCCATGCTCGTCACCGTATGCAATGCGCGCTCGACTCCAAGGCAAAGGTCGAAGTTGCGGTGCAAGTCGCCCAGCGATGGATTCTGGCTCGGCTGCGCAACCAACGCTTCTTTTCGTTGGCGGAGCTGAACGCGGCCATCAAAATACTCGTCGTCGAACTCAATGCAAGGCAGATGCGCGACTTTGGCGCCAGCCGCGCCGAACTGTTCGCCGAGCTCGACAAGCCCAAGCTCACAAAGCTGCCGGACCAGGCTTACGCTTTCGCGCGCTGGAAGCGATGCCGGGTCGGCCCCGACTATCATATCGAGATCGACGGACACTGGTATTCCACGCCGTATCGGCTCATCCGTGAGCTTGTCGATGCGCGCATCGACGATGGGACGGTCGAGATCTTCCACAGCGGCCGCAGGATCGCCAGCCACGCCCGCGCGCCCAACCGGCGGGGCCACACCACCGTCACCGACCACATGCCCAGCGCCCATCGCCGCTACGGCCAATGGACGCCCGCCAGAGTGATCGCCGCCGGCGAGCGGATCGGTCCGTCGACCGCCGCCTTCTTCCAGACCGTGATCGCGGCCCGGCCGCACCCGGAGCAAGGCTTTCGCACCTGCCTCGGCATTCTGTCGCTCGTCAAAAGCTACGGTGCCGAGCGCGTCGACGCAGCCTGCCGGCGCGGCATTCTGATCAAGGCGCGATCCGTCGCCTCGATCCGCTCGATCCTCCAGAACGGCCTGGATCGCACCTTTCTCGACGAGTCCTCCGAACACCAACCCCTGCGCCACGGCAACATCCGCGGTCGGGATTATTTCCACTGAAGCCAAGGAGACCTGTATGCTCAACCATCCTACCCATGAACGCCTGATCGAGCTCGGCTTGAGCGGCATGGCCAAGGCCTTCGAAGAGCAGCGACGATCGCCTGATCTCGAAGCCTTGCCGTTCGAAGATCGCATCGGCCTAATGGTCGACCGGGAAGCCGCGGAACGCGACACCAGGCGGCTCACCACGCGCCTCAAGCTGGCCTCGCTCCGCCAGAATGCGTGCGTGGAGGACGTCGATTTGCGCACGCCGCGGGGCATCGACCGGGCCGTCTTCGCCAAGCTCGTCAGCGGCGACTGGATCAATCGCCACGAGAATTTGCTCATAACCGGGGCGACCGGATTGGGCAAAAGTTGGTTAGCCTGTGCCCTCGGCCACAAAGCCTGCCGCGACAATCGCTCGGTTCTCTACCATCGCGTCCCAAGGTTGTTCGAAGCGTTGGGGCTCGCGCGGGGCGATGGACGTTATGCTCGCTTGCTCAAAACACTGGGCCGCGCCCAGGTCCTGATTCTCGACGATTGGGGATTGTCAGTGCTCACTGCGGCCGAGCGGCGCGATCTACTGGAAATCCTTGACGATCGCCATGGCCGCGCCTCCACCATCGTAACCAGCCAACTCCCTGTGGAAACATGGCACGAAGTTATTGGAGAGCCGATGACTTCATGATGCCTCCTTCTTCGAACGCTTGGTGCGTCGTACCCGCTTGCGAAGCTGACCGATTTGGTCGTCCGAGAGCTCGATCTGCCATGGCTGGCCTTTGGTTAGCTGACGACCTGCCAGCAATCCCCGCGCGAGATAATCGAACACCGTCTGCGGGGTCACTCCAAGCTCAGCCGCGGCGCCCTGAATCGAGAAGCTGCCGTCGGGCCACCGCATCGGATTCTTATCCACGCCGTTGATTTTGATGGTGGGAATGCCCCAGCGGGTACGCAACAGCCAGACATTCTCGCCTTTGAAGGCGCAGCCTCGGGCCGCGACGAAGCCTTCCTGATTGAGTGTTGCCGCGATCTCGCCATCCATTTTGTGTTCAGCATTCAACTCGACGATCCGTCGCCGCAATCGATCAAGGTCGATGTAATCGCGGTAGGTCTGAACGCGCCGTTGCACGTGATGCTCGCTGGTTGCACCGGTCTGCCAGACGATCTTGAGCCAAACCTGACCTCGGGTCTGCTTCTGATCAAGAACGACTTCGCGGATGACAAATCGCAGAATGCGCTTGCGATCGGCTGCCGACGTGGTGGCCGCGTTCCAAATCCGTGGCAAGTTCTCGCCGAGCGCTTGTAGCCCTGCGCATTCCGCTGGGCCAATCAGAAGCGGCTCTTGCGCGCGCCAACGCGCATGCTCCTGCTCGACCGTCTCGACGAGACGCAACTTCTCTTCCCAAACCCGCTCAAGGGAGCGTGCGACAAGACGGTTCTCGGGCTCGACGGCGTCATACTGACGCCGAGCGCGCTCGGCCTCGTAGCGGGCGCGCTCGACGCGAAGCGCCCACTGGCGCTCGAGCTGATGGTTCTCCTGCTCCAGTTGGCCCGCGGCGGCGAGTGCGATCTCAATCTGATCCGGCACCAGCGCATCGAGGACCACCCGCTCAACCAGCGCGTCAACCGCCAAGGCCCGGACTTCCTGGCACATTGCACTGCCTTGCTGGTCCCGATCCGAGCGGCAGCAATAGACCGGATAATCGGCATTCGGGCCCGTGTAGCGCATGCTCATGCGCCGTCCACAACGACCGCAGATCGCAATCCCTTGTAACAGGGCTGCCCCCTTGCGCGGTACGCCAGAATGTCCTGCCTCATAGCGGCAGACGTTATCTGCCAGTCGCCCCTGGTTGGCCATGAACTCCTCCCAGCTGATATAGCCTGGGTGAGCGGCATGGAGGCAAACCGCCCAATCTGCGATCGCCACCTTGACCGTTCCCGTCAGCGATCCCGGCCGGCATCGGCTCGGATCTTTTTGCCGGCGGCCATAAACATACGCCCCAGCATAGGCCGGATTTTGAAGGATGCTAAGGACGCGTGCACTATCTGGCAAACGCCAAACGATCTCATGTGGAGATGGTCCAAGCAGCGGTCGAGCCGGTAACGACAATCCATTCCTGTCCAAGTAACGCATCACACGGCGAGCGCTTTGCAGTTCTCGAAATTTGGCAAACACGAGATAAAGACGGGCCTGCACCTCCTCATCGGGATTGAGAATAATCTTGCCCGCTCGATCGTAGGCGAGCCCGGCTGGCAGAGGCAGCCGCAGTTCGCCCCGCGCCGCCTTCTGGCGCTCCCCTTGGTGAAGGCGCATCCGAAGCTGATGCAGCTCCGCCTCGCTCATGATGCCGGACAAGCCCAACAACAGGCGGTCGTGGTAGGCGCGCGGATCGTAAAGCCGCTCACCATCCGCAATGAGCACGCCGAATACCGAGCACAGTTCGAGAAGCTGATGCCAGTCCCGATTATTACGAGCCAAGCGAGAAGCGTCGAGACTCACCACAAGGCCGGCGTTGCCAAGGCTGATCTCGGCGATGAGCTTCTGGAAACCATGACGATCCACACCGCCAGCACCGGATTTGCCCAGATCCTCGTCAATGACCTGGACGCGCTCCGGCGGCCAGCCCAGACCGATGGCGCGATCGACAAGGTGGTACTGCAGCTCGGTGCTCTTCTGATGCTGGCGCACCTGGTTCACGGATGACTGCCGCACGTAGACATAGGCCAACTTGGCTCGGTGTGCGGTCGTGAGCCGCTCGTCAGCGATGTTCGAGCTGATCAGCACGACCCAGTTCCCTTCCGGGTGTGCCGGGGATCGCTTGCATTCGCCGCATCAGCACGGCGATCGCTTGAGCAATCTGGGTTTGCGTCGCGGTCGACAGATTCGGCCAGAGGCGCGGAATGTCGGCCGTCGGACGGCCGGGTGGATTTGCCAATGTTGGCAGCGGTCGATACGCAGCGCGACCTGGAAGCGGTCGGCGGGTCATCGCGAATCACCTTCTCGTCGAGAAGGCCCAGACTCGCGCTCAAATATTGCATCAATGGGATCAGCGTACGCACACTGATGCGCGGCAGATCGGCCGCGTTCGGGCGTGAAGACGTCTCAGCAAGGTCCGTCGACGCGATCCGAACTCCTCGCCGTCGTCCGTCCGGCAGCACAACAATAACGTAGGCGGGACCACGTCCCGACCGCTCCTTCAGCACCTCAAGCCGTTGTCCGAACAGAAAATGATGCGGGTCGGTGATCGTGACGTGAGACACGACCCGTTCAAGAATAGGGGCACTCTGCCGTGTTCGGCGATCCCACGCTCGCCGACGCGATTCTGGATCGCCTCGTCCACAACGCTCACCGCCTCCAGCTTGCCGGCGAAAGCATGCGAAAACGCAACGCCAAAACCATCACCCTTGACGAGCAACCAGAACGCTGACCCTATCACCGCCTCGGCCGGAGCGAGCTGCTCACGATCCCCTGAAATCGCCGCTCACGATCAGCGAAATATGCACTCAAGCACGCTTCGCGCCGCTGTGCGGTGGCCTGCGGCCATGCTTGACCGCCAATCGCCGCCTTGCACTGGCAGAAGGCAGGTCGGGACAAAGCGATGGTCTCTTCGGCCGAACAAAGCGATGCCACAATGTCGGTCGCAAGGAGGCCATAGACGTCAATGCACCCACCCGTTCTTCAAAAGAGGCAGTAAATTAAATTACGCCGACGCTCGCCGCTACTGACCGCGAATCAGGCTTCACCAACCTCAAAGAACCGTTCGTAAGGTCCGTCGGCGAAGTGCCGCCGCAGCTCATGAAAGTTCTGCACGGTTTGGTCTAGTGGTCGCGTTTCTTGGCGCTGAAGCATGGCGCTACCAGACAACTGAAGCGCTGGGACCCCCAGGAATGCCCAAACCGTTGCCAGGCAGGCGCTTGGTTGATGGTGTAGCCTTTCATACTCGATCACGAGCATACTGGTCGATGCGAAGGACTGAGCAACACGGGCATGGAAATCGTCGGCGGCCTTGAAATAGGCCTCGCAGTCGGCGATTGACAATGTAATGCGCGGTGGCGGTGCGGCCTCGCCGTCAGAACTGAATCTCAGCCATTGGCCGCTCTGCCTTGCTTGCACCAGCGATCGAAGCGATTCCATAGTGTTTCTCCGAAGCACGAGGATGACCTTCAGGCGTGGCCAACGAACCAGCTCGGCAAAAACACCGGGACGATCGTGAAACTGCGGTTCGTTGATCTTGCACCCAACATGCGTCAGCTCAGGCTTATCGCTTCGCGTCGGATAGCGCAGATACGCAAGCTCGAGAAGCTCGCGCTCGCTCCGCAACAAACGATCCTTATCGTGCCAATTCGTATCAGATGTATTGAGCAGCTCACCGTTGCTCAACACGTTCGGATGCTCATTCAGCAACTCTTCAAGATAGTGGGTGCCAGTCCTCGGCAATGCCAGGATTACAAATGGCTCGGGCGGCGATGTAGGGCGGGTCATTGCATCTTCCTTAGATAAATTGCTTGCAACAACTCGAGATCGCATCAACGACGATAACGTTAGCAGGCTCATGGTGGTCCCTGCGTTTCGCAGTAGCGGGCTCGCATCTGGATGCGTTCGGATGTCTCATGGTGTGATTTGGCGATCGCATAACTTTCTAGATCATTTGTCGAGTAGCCATGGATGGTTTGCGGTATAGGGGCTGATGACACAAAAAGTCGGCCACACCAGATGTTTGGCCGGCACATCTAAAACAACCACCCGGTGTAAAAAGCAGACTAGTGCCGTCGTCAAACGTCAGATAGAGACTGCAGCATCTGCCGGTGTCAGCGCGCTCATTGGGCGCGCTAGAGACGGAGGTCTCGAAGCGAGCGTTGTTCTTAGAGCTTGAGCGACGATCGATATCCATCCGGCTATGCTCGAATTAAATTTCAACAAACTGACGTTCTCTACCCTCATTTCGTGGGATTGGTAAAATCGGTTATATGGATGTGGGCACATCCAGTTTGCGGATAAATAACCTAGCGCTGCGCACACCGGAGGTGCCATCGGTTTGCGACCTTGTCGCCTATGGCAGCCATGATCCGTGCCGGTTTGCTCGCCTTTAGGAGGGCGACGATCGCGTCAGGCTTAGTCCGTTCGAAATACTGACCTGCCACCAAAATGTCATCCAGCAGCGGTTATGCCGCCCCTGGAGGCTCCGCCATAGCCAGCACGACGCCGATAAAGGATCAGGATAGCTAATTCTTGACCAAGCACCACTTATGCCGAAAATATCTGTGCTCGAACATTCAAAATGTCTGTGCTCGAACATTCAAAGGATAGCCTCACCGAGGCCCGCAGTTGGCACACGTTTTGAACGAGAGACCCCAGCTAGAACAGCTCACTGGAGTCCGGATGTTATCACATCAGGCCATTGCCGATCTATGGCCTCAACGTGCGAGGCTTGCTAACTGCCCGGCGACAAAATCGGGAACACGATTCAGGCGCAGCTGTCCTACCGAGCGTAGACCCGCGAGTTCCTCTCATCGCAAACTAGAAAAAGTCCCTGTGTCGCTCGCTACGCGCGGCGGTTGCAGGCTGCCGACGCTCGACGCGGACAAGCCAGCCTACTTTAGGAAGGGGGCGATGACGCTCCTAGACCCAGGAAGCACCTAAGCTCGCCAAGAAGATACAGAAGGTTAACCCGCTGACGAGCTTGGTCCCTGAGGATCGTTAACGCGACCGTCTGAGAAAAAAGAGCTTGAAACGGAAACTGGATGAAGTCGACGAAACCTCCATTGGTGCGCTCTTCTGCGCACGTTCAAAAGGACTTGTCGTCGGTTCTAGCTTTGCAACTCAGACGCCCAGATTGAGACTTGGAACAGACATCATGACAGCGGAGACGGACATCAAATCTGCGCACGCAAAAATGCAGGCGACCACCGTCTGGACATTGGTGCTCGGCTTTGCCGCGGACCCGTTGGCTCGATGGAGCTGGCCTGCTCCAGACCAATATCTTACGAGCATGCCTCAGTTCGTTGAGGCCTGCGGCGGACGAGCATTCGAACATGGCACGGCATACGTGACGGGAGGGGGGCACGCCGCGGCGCTCTGGCTGCCGCCCGGCGTGCAGCAAAATGAGGTGGCACTCGACGCAATTATGGCTCACTCCCTACGTCCGGAGATCAGCGAAGATATGGCACAGCTTCGGCTTGGAATGACCGAACATCATCCACCCGAGCCACATTGGTATCTGCCTCTCATTGCTACCGATCCGAACTGGGTCGGGCAGGGGCTTGGCACATTGCTGATGAAACACGCTCTCAGGCGATGTGATTCGGAGGGCACTGCCGCCTATCTCGAAAGCTCAAATCCGGAAAACATTCCCTTTTACCAGCGCCACGGCTTCAAGGTCATTGGTGAGATACAGCATGGTGATTCGCCGCGACTAACGCCAATGTTGCGAACAGCCCATTGAGCGGAATCCGGCGAAGAGAAGTTTCGCATGCTCCAGTCCGCTTTATCTTGGAGTGGCCTCTTTACTGGCCGCCGAGATCCGCATGCTGCGCAACAGTGGGGCTCGGTGACACCGTTTCACTTTCTTGCTTTTGTTTTTGACTGCGGGATTCTAGATAGCGCGGTAGCGCTGTCCATCAAATCCACAGGCCCCCGATGTTTCGCGTGAAGATGCGCCTTGGTTGGATCAGGCTTTACGAGGCAACGGGCGATGCCGGTCTCGTCTGTCGACGCTGCGGCATTTCGCGCTGACCTTGCGCAAATGGTTGCGCCGGTTCCAGGAAGCCGGCGAGGTTGGGCTGGTCGAGCGCAACCGCCGGCCGCCGCGCCAGGCGAAGGAGAAAGTCTTCGAGCCCGAGGAGTCGTTGATCCTGTCGCTGTGGCGCGAACGCAAGCTCGAAATCAAGCAGTTGCGCAACGAACTGATCCGCTGCCACGACGTTGCGCTCTCATTCGACACGCTGCATCGTGTGTTGTGTCGCCACGGTGAGCAGGTACTGAAGCGCCCGCGCCGCAAGAAGACCACAAAGCGCTACACGCGGCCGGTTCCTGGCGACCGGATGCAGGTGGACGTCTGCAAGATCGCGCCGGGCGTTTACCAGTATACGGCAATTGACGATTGATCCCGCTACAAGGTGCTGGGCGTTTATCGCCGAAGCACAGCGGACAACACGCTGGACTTCCTGGAGCGCCTCATTGAGGAGACGCCGTTTCCGATTCAGCGCATCTAGACCGATCGCGCTGCGAGTTCTTTGCCGAGGCTGTGCAGCAAACGCTGATGGACTGGGCGATAAAGTTCCGTTCCATAAAGCCGCGCTCACCGTATCTGAATGGCAAAGTCGAACGGACTCAAGGGGCAGACCTCGAAGAGTTTTGGTCAGAGCTAAGGCTGATTCTGGGTGACGCGGCCTGATCAGGCGGCGTGGCTTTCAGTGGTCGGAGTGACCTCGATGCCGTCGTTAAACTTTACACCGGCGATGACCTTCGGCAACTGATTTGTTCCTTTCAGTCGGCGCCATGTCTTCGATGCGGCGTCGATCAACTTGAACACCATCAGCTTCGCGGTTTTCGGCGAGAGCGATCCTTTCGTTCGCACCGTCCGGT
Organism: Bradyrhizobium sp. CCGUVB4N; assembly: GCF_024199945.1. Classification (GTDB taxonomy): domain Bacteria; phylum Pseudomonadota; class Alphaproteobacteria; order Rhizobiales; family Xanthobacteraceae; genus Bradyrhizobium. The sequence goes on from NZ_JANADP010000001.1 coordinate 1,457,146, forward strand.
GCCGCACCGTGGCGAACACGCTCTCGATCGGATTCGAGGTGCGCAGATGAGCCCAATGCTCGGCAGGGAAGTCGAAGAACGCGAGCAGCGCCTCACGATCCTTGATCAAGCACTCGACCGCAGGCCCGTATTTGGCACGGTATTTCTCGACGAAGGTGTCGATCGCGGTTTCGGCTTTCGCCCGGCTCGGCGCCAGATAGACGTTCCGCAGGTCGTTCTTCATTGCGCCCTGCACGGATTTGGCGACCTTGTCGAGCACGTTGCTGACTTTGTGGCACCAGCACCGCTGGTGTCGCGTGCCAGGGAAGACCTCGTCGAGAGCCTTCCAGAACCCCAGAGCGCCGTCACCGATCGCCACTTCAGGAGCGATCCGCAGGCCGCGCTGCTTCACATCGATCAAGAGCTCACGCCAGCTCTGGGCGCTCTCGCGGGCGCCCACCTGGAAGCCGACCAATTCCTTGCGGCCCTCCGGCGTCGCGCCGACCAGCACCAGGATACATTCGCTGTGATCCTCCATCCGGGCCTGCAAATAAACCCCATCGGCCCACAGATAGACGTAGCGCCGCGCCGACAGGTCACGTCGCTGCCAACGCTCGTACTCGGCCTGCCAGTCGGCCGTCAGGCGTGCAATCACCGACGGTGACAGGTTCGGCGCGTCTTTGCCAAGCAGCGCCGACAGCGCGTCCTGGAAGTCGCCGGTCGAGATGCCGCGCAGGTAGAGCACCGGCAGCAGGGCATCCAGGCTCTTGGTCCGCCGCGCCCACAGCGGCAGGATCGCCGAGCTGAAGGGATCCGATTGGCCCCGCAGCCGCTGCGGTCCCGAACCTTCGGCCGGGCGACCTCCACGGGGCCGATGCCGGTCTGAATTTGTCGCGCCGGTCCATAGCCGTGCCGCACCAGCCGAGCCCGGCCGTCGGGCAGTGTCAGCTCGGACGTGCTGGCCAGAAACGTATCGACCTCGATCTCGACCGCCCTGGCAAGCAGCTCGCGCGCCCCAGCGCGCAGGATATCGGTCAGTGGATCGTCAACCGTGAAGGGCTGACGAAAAGCAAAAATGTTGGTAGTCTCGGTCATGGCGTATCGCTCTCCTTGAGAGGTTTCTGGCAGGCTGGACACCCGCCTCGATACGCCGCCTCTCTCAACCCGTCATCACCCAGTTTCGGCCATAGCTCTTTTGGTCAACGGTCGATCCGAAGGCCGCCGACATCGAGGATCGGATTGCCGAATGGCAACATCATTGGAATCGGCGCCGCCCGCATACCGCACTCGGCGGTGGCACGCCTATCGATCGCGCCTGCGACCTGTCGGACGTCACCCCGTTCACAGGCCGGGTGGAATCCCGCATCGACCCTACAAAAGAGCGGATCAGAATCCCAGACTATCGCTTTGATCAGGCGTTCGCTGCGCCGAAATGATGTGACCAGACCCTACACATCATGCTTGGTCGATCGGCGATCCCATGCCCACGTCGAACATTCGGTGGCGACGCTGGTGGGGCAACGGATATTCGCCATCGCTCTCGGCTACGAGGACCTCAACGACCATGAGACGCTGCGCCACGATCCGTTGATGGAGAAAACTCAGGAGCCCGCCGACCCGCGTTGAGGCAACGCCACGTGCCAGACCGAGAACGTCCCCCTTGAGGCTCCACAGTTGGTCGCAACCCATTAAACAGCGGGTAGCTCGACCGCACCATCACGGCTTGTAAGACTGATCCCCGCAACGGCTAGCGCACGCGTAAACTCCTCGTGAGGATAGTAATAGTGCTGGAACTGCTCAAAACTATCGAGGCGCTTCAGTAGAGCATTTGCACTGATCTTTTCGTTGCCGAATTCACCGTGCATATTGTCGATTATAGTTTGGCGTATTTTGGGCTCTACATTCCGCAATGCGTTAACCAAGTATCCTCCCGGTCCTGTTCTTACTTCTGTGGACGTATAAGCGCCTGCGACTTTTACCGCCTCGATATGAGACGCCATCGAAACACGACAGGTGGGGAATACCCAGACGTTTAGATCCGATAAGGCCAGGAGATAAAGTGCAGCGAAGAATGAGAAACATTCCTCTATGTCTAAGAGTTGCTCGGGACGATTATCTGTCTCAGGCGTTGTTATTTTATTCCAAGTGGGCATGCCGATAATCAACGGCCTCACGGGGCATACGTCGTGCAAAGATACCTTGCGTGGTGCACGGTCGCCAACACGTCAAACGCAACGTCTCTATTTAGACCGAGCATTGCTCCTACTGAAAGATTTAGACCAGCTCTGCCTGCTCGATCCTGACTCTGCAGCCTGAATAAGAAACCATTACCATTCTTCACAATACGGAAATCATCGTCGATTCCGTACGCCTTTGGCCCGCGCGAAATATGTTGATTATACACAGCCTCGTCGTATGTCTCTTGCCACATTATCATGCCGTCAGCGCCGCAGGCAGCTAGCGTCTGATATTGCGCTTCCGTAAGTGCCATTGTGCAAAACAAAAGCTGACGGGAACTAGTTGGAGGGACAAGCGATCTCAGCCTCCGCAGGAGAACTGGAAGAGCATCACGGACAAATCGAATGTCGTCGCCGCCCACTAGTTCGATATCCTCTATGCCCTTCTCAAGCAGATATCGAGCTTGAATATCAACGATTTCCTCATCAATAGTTAGACGGCCCATTTGCGTATTGTCGGCGCGCCAGCCGCAAAAATCGCAGTTGGATGCACATCGATTGGTGACCTCCACGGGAGACAGTGTGGTAACAGAGCGACCATACTTCCGCGCCCTGATACTGGCAGAACAGTCAAGAACCGCCGCCTTAATCTTCTCAAAATCGGGCGTGTTGATCGCGCCAATGAACTCAGTAAGCTCCGTAGGTAACAAAGGACGATGTTGCGCTTGGTCTAATATGTCAGCGGCTTCCTCGAGGGATATTCCGATAGCTGCACGGGACGTCGTGCGCAATTCATCAACTGGTACTTGGTACATCTCTTCATCTTATCCTTCGGTGTTTCCTTCGGTGTTGCCGTTTATTTTTATGGTATTTGACCTGAGCCCCCACAGTCTCCTGCCAAAAGTGATAGCTCCCTCCGTGGGGGCGGCGAAAGACCGAAAACGGAAGGCCGGCAAAACATGTTTGTGCGAGCGCGTTTGACGAGCTCGCTGCACGCGGTGAAACCTCGCTTGAAGAGCGAGGGCTGGTCTTCAACGTGCCGCAACACTCGGTGATGGCAGTGGCGATGGTGATGAGGCGGGTGTCATGGCGAAGGTCCAGCGGGCAGAGCAGCGCAGATTGCTCTCTTTACTCGATTCTCCTGATTGTTTTCTTGGGATGCGATTGATTGGATAGCGGTACGACGACTCCACCTGGTTTAGGGGGACGGGATGAGAGAGACTCGCGCTTGGATTGGACAATGCGAGAGACACTCATTCCATGCAACAAGATAGACATCAAGACAGGCATAGTGCGCGACTCCTATCGCGGATCGAAGTGATCACGGGGGAGAGGCGATGGCGCAGTTGGAGCGATGCGGGGATGGCGCGGATCGTCGTTGAGAGCGCCGAACCGGAGACGAGCATTTCCGAGGTGGCGCGGCGCAACGGGGGCAACTGTTAATCGGCGTTCAAATTTGGCTCTGACTCACTTTTGATGCAGTTTGAGAGATGTCTGGCGCTTTGGTTGGGGGAGAATCAGCGCCATGCAGCAAGCACTCCACCGCTCCAGTCTGGTGCGGCGTGGGTGTGTTGCAGAGGGTGCGCACTACGAAGGTGATAAGGCCGTTATTGCGGGTCCGGGCGTCCGGAAGCGTTGGTCTATGTCCATCGTGCGGTATAGTTTCTCGACGTGTTCATAACCGGTATCGGCGACGCGTGACCGATCTGCCGCTCGCAGGGCGGGTCGTAGAGCTCTTGGTGATCGCCCGCCGCTTCCGCTGCGACGCAGTCTTGTGCGGGCGCCAAATCTTCACTGAGCGTTTCGCCGACGAGGTTCTGGCGCCGTCGGCGCGAAGGACGGCGAGGTTGGACTCTATCGTCCATCATCGAGGTCTGGCGCCTGTGCCGACTGGCAGCGGTTTCGCAAAACGGCTAATGCTGCCGGTCAGCAAAGACACGCTCCTGCGCGTGGTGCGACGCCGCAGCCGTTCCCCCAGCTGACCCGCTCAGGGTCATCGGCATTGACGATTGGGCCTGGCGGCGCAATCACCGATACGCCAGCATCATCTGCAACCTGTATGAGGGCTATTTGCGGCGCGAGGAGACCAATGCAGCCATCCTGGCTCTGTCGAAGCACGGCCTACTATCAAGCAGATCGTGCGCCAGACTGGCCATAGCAGAGAGCTGGTACGGCGGGTGATCCGCGGTGAACGTAACGATGTCTTCCGGACCCGGCAAAGTTCGTTGGACTTGCATTTGCCGTGGCTCGACGATCAGTGGGCGTCCGGCTGTCGAAACGGGGCTGAACTTTGGCGCCGTTTAACGGCGCGCGGCTTCCGAGGCTTGCTCCGCGTCATCAGCGAGTGGGCGACCCGCAGACGACGGGCTGAAAGGGCCGACGCGCAAAATCTTCAGTGGATTCCGTCGGCCAGAACAATCGCGCGCCTCATGACAACCGGGCGGGATTTGCTCACGAAAGCAGAGACCGTACGGTCGCGGCGAGCTAGCGTACCAATCCTGGTTGACGCACGCGAGCTTATCGCCGAATTCCACTTGATGATCCGGCGCAAGGCTGAGGCGGGCCTTACCCCATGGATCGAGCGAGCTCGCGCTATTCTCGTTGCGTCCTTTGCCGGCGGCGTCACCAGGGATGAAGCGGCGGTTGGGGCAGCAATCGCTTCGCCCTGGTCCAACGGGCAGACTGAACGTCAGATCACGCGCCTCGAGCTGGTCGAACGTCAAATGTACGGTCGCGGCAAAATCGATCTGCTTCAAGCGAGATCAATCGCGCAGAATAATCGGATCTGCACCAAAACTGCGTCAGAGGGGTCAAATTTGGGAGGCGATTGACAGGCAAGATGGCGGCAAGCGGTCGGATTGGCGATGGCCGACGATGAGATTGAAGCGCTTGCAACTCTTTTCGCGGTCGAGAACCGAGCCATCGAGCCGGGTCGCGCGGGCGCAGATGCTGCTGGCCTATCGGGACATTCGGTCGGTCTGTGCCGTGGGGCGCAGACTTGGGGTCCATCACCGGACCGTCGAACGCTGCGTCGAGCGGGCGCTGCCCACGGGGGGCTGGCGGCCCTCGATGATCGGGCGCGGCTGGGCAAGGAGCCCACGATAGCGCCCGCGCGCCCCCGCATCAGCGGCCTTGCCGAAGCAAGAACACCTGATGCCGTCCGTGCCCTCGTCAAGGAAATGTATGCCCGTCTGGATCCGTCGCTTTGCTGTGCGATATCCGAGCCGTGCAGGAGAAGTTGGCCAGTCTAACCGCCGCCACAGCAAGCCATCTGACTGCGGCACAACCGATCAAACAGTTTTTGTCGAGCTTGCGAACAGCGTGGAAAGAAGGAGCGGTGCGACAGGCCAATTGCGGAGCCGAGGCGAGAGCGGCGACGCCCTGATCCGCTCGTCAAAGCTACCACAGCCGCGTGAATGGTTCGAGGCCGAGCCGTGGCGGCAGCAGCGTACTCCTGCGCAAACTTCAGCCAGAATGCCCCGGGGTCTACCCGAGCAAAGCATTCCGAACTCTTCAATGTCGTCCCAAATTGTGGCGCAGCGGGCAAGCAAGCGCACTATTGTTTAGCTGCCCGGAAAACGCAGCGCAAATTGACGTGATTGACATATTACTGGAAAGCCCGGCGCTGCTCATGACGGAGCGGCGGTGTGAAGTAGACCCGTGATCGACCGAGACCGAGCGCGGACATCGGTGCGCTCGAAATGCCCACGAGTTGCGCGACCGGCTTCCTTCACTCCCCCGGCTAGGGAGCAAAATGGATGAGGCAACGAGAGGTCTATCGGGAACGTCGCTACATGCGGGCAATTCAGGCTTGCTACCCAGATCGTCGTGCTATACTTGTAGTTGATCTCCAGGCCGTCTCTGGTCCGGAGCGCCCTGCTGACAAAGGTAGGTGTGCAGCGCCTGCACGCATGCATCTGCGTTCTTGTTGTCCCGCTTTTCGCACGGAACGACGGTGAGATCGGCTTGGCGATAGTGGGGCGTGCGCTGCGCGATGAGCTCCTCAAAGCGCTCCTTCTTGATGGCCGACGTGTTGGAGCTTTCGGCGCCGGAGCTATCCTCGGCTTTCTCGATCTGCAGCAACGGACGACTGGTGTCGTTTGCAAGGCGCTTCCATATCTCGTCTCGGTTGGTGTCGAGCCAGATCGATACCCCCTTGTCCTGGATGAGGCGCCGCGTTTCCTCGCGCTCGAACGCCCCGCCGCCGGTTGCCAGGACCACGTTCCCTTTCTCGACGCACTGCGCGATCACGTTTGCCTCGCTGTCCCTGAACCACTGCGGGCCTTTGGCATCGAAAATCTTCGATATCGACATGTCGGTGGCCTGCTCGATCTGTTTGTCGGAATCGATAAAGCGTAGCCCGAGTCGTCTTGCGAGATACCGGCCGATGGTGGATTTGCCGGCGCCGGGCAGGCCGACGAGCACGATCGGCCGCGCACCGAGAGCGGCGACAATCGCGTTTGCCTCGTCTGATCTCTCTCGGCTTCCTGGTTGTTCGGCAGCTTGCAACCCAAACGCTGCGCTGGCGCCGCCTCTGATACCCGCGTCGACCCCCCAGTGGGGGATGTCATTGGCGCCATCGGGGATTGCGACCTCCTTGCAGAGGTCTCGGACGCTCTGTACGAGCTTATGCGCCTTACCTTGTTCCAGAGCATCGCCGCTCGCCTGCTTGTGAAGCTTCTCCAGCTGCTTGTAGGCATCGTGATTATCGATCTTGGCACGGTAGCTGTCCGGCGTGTGGAACTCCACCTCGAAGCGGTAATCGTCCGGGGTGGCGAGTACGGTCTTGATGCCGACGAAGGACGGGTTGCGCCTCCTGAACCAGTTGGTCGTGCTGATCTCGGCGTAGCCGCGCGCGTCGAACGCCAGCATGGCCGCCTTGAAGGCGCGGGTAAAATCCTTGTCAGGGACTTCGAAGACATGGCGGACGGCGTTGCTGACCAGCTGTGCGACGCTGCCGGATGGGACGCTCATGCCGGTGAGCTGATCCCTGATGGAGCTCTCTGATCTCAACCTGCGATCGAAATGGGGCATAGTCATTGGAATGCCCGCCCGCCTGAGGGTTTCGGCGACCGACGTCGCCGTTCTGGTGATTTCCCGCTCTTCGACCCTTGCGCGGGCAGTTTCCGTGTGGCTGCGCTCTGCCGTCTCGTCGCGGGTCAGCGTGACCGTCACGGCGGAATCCTCGGCGACCGGCTGTCGATCAAAGAGGCCGGGCAGAATCTGCTTCTCCACGGCAAGCTTGATCGAGGCTTCCATGATTGAAGCCGCCAGTGTCGGATTGTCCTTCAGATTCTCCATGGTCGCATCGGCATCGAACCTGCCCTGGTTGAGGGTCGCCGCCAGCCCCTTGCTGTAGGGCACCGACTGCAGATCCGGCGTCCGTTGCAGGAGCCGCTGAAGCGCTTGGCCCTTTTTCATGAAGTTGCGAGCACCCGTGTCTGATTTATAGGCGTCGGTCCCGACTTTGATGCCGAGGCTCAGGAGGTTGGTTGTGCTTTGCAGGAGGTCGTCGGCGTCGTAACCATCCGGGCGGGGATCGATGCGCGCAGGATAATGGTCGAGCAAGGCCTGGACCCTGTGGCGTGGGTCAGGCGTTGCCGGATAGGTCGCCGCCAGTTCCGGGAAAAGCTCGGAGAGCGCGGGGCTCAGCGTTGGGATTGCGTCGCTCCCGCTGTCAACTCCCTCGGACAGGACCTGCTGATCCGCGCCGGCGACCCACGCCTCGAGGTCAGAAATGAGCAGCTCAGCGACTTCGCCGGCGACCGGATGGTCTGCAGCCTCGATCTCGTCCCTCGCCCGCTCGAGCTTGTCCTGGATATCCTGGCCACGCACCTGGTCCTGATTCAACAGGTCACGGATGTCTCGCTTGAGCTCGTGGTGAATGCCTTCGAAGGTACCAAACACAGCGCGCTCGGCAAACCAGCGTCGGGCATCATGCGATTGAGCCAGAAAGTCTCGCTGCAGGCAGCTATACATTTCCAAGACATCCTGTGTCGCAGCGAGGATCTGGCTGGCACGACCGAAGTGGTAGGTCTCACCCTCAATGGCAGGCGTATGCGACTTTGGCGGCTTAAGCGAACGAAATCCGCGCGCGTGCACGGCCTGATCGAACTGGCGGACGTGCTCATAAAGCTGCGGCCGGTCGGCGATGACAATGGCCGTGTCCCCGTCGAAGTCACCGTCAAGCTTTTTCTGTTCATCGATCGGAACGGCCACCAACGAGCCCGGGGCGAACAGCTCGGTCGCCTGCAGGATGCCGACGCAGTCGACCGGCGTGTCCTCTGTGACGCGGTCCTTGCGCTTGGTCCAGTTCGAATGGGATTTGACGTCCTCGGCAGACATGACCAGCCCTTGGCCGGCGTAGTTGGCCGGCCACATCTCGTCCGGCACCACGATCAGAATGCCTTTGGCAAAAAACGTCGGATCTTCGGCTGACAAGTGCTCGGCTGACTTTTGGGCGACGTTAAAACTGTATTGCATGGCCACGCACTGATCCATGAACGCCGCCGTCGAATCGCCATCAACGGCCGACCTCACTCGCTCGGCTTCGAACGGACGCAAGTTGGGCTTGTCATAGGGGGACCGCCCGAGCAGCACGCCACTTTTTCCCGTCAAGGTGTCGCTTTTGAGCGTCGGCACATGGAGGCAGCCATCATCGGACGGTACGGCGACTGCGCCGGGACCATCGATATGTCCGGCCGTCACGGTGCGAAACAGCTCTTCGGACGTCAGCTTGTCCCCTTGCTTGCGCTCGAGCCAGATGGTGGCCTTCTCGCGCGCCTCATCCGCCACCTGCGCGCTGCGCGGATAATGCTGTAGCGCCGAGGCGGGCAGCGACGATCGCCTTCCCTCACCAAAGGCATGCATCCGATCGGAACCGTCCCGGTGGCCGGCCCGGCGAACCGCTGGCATGCGCTCGGCCAGCGAGGCCTTGATGAAGCCACAGCCGTCATGAGGGCGCAGAGCAATCGGGCCTTGCGGCCCAGTCAGCTTGAAGGGATGCTCCTCGGTGGCAGGGCGGTCCGGCAGCAGCAACAGCTTGAAGGTGCCCTCCAGCGCGTAGTCGTGAGGCCCTAGATCTTTGATCGCCGGTGGCGCTGCAAACCCCCTGCGCTGCGTGTAATAATAGGCCTCTTTGAAGGGCGCCCAGGCGCGTGACAGCTGCTCGAACGCCGTGCCGGGTGCTGTGTCGGCATAGGGAATGGCCAGCAGCTTCCCTCCGGAAGACGCGGCTGGCTGCTCGCCTGGCGCGCGCGCGGCGATCTGCGACACGGTCGGTTTGGGTGGTTTCAACTTGCTGCCGCCGAACAGGTCCATGCGGTATGGCACCCCCTCGACGGTGACCGTGCGCGCCAACATGAAGACGCTCGGCTTTGCCGGCAGTTGCACCGCGACCACCGGCAGCGTCCCCGACGTCAGGCGATGAAAAATCGAATACCGCGTCTCGGGCTCCGTGGCCACTCGTCGTCCCTGCAGGTCCACCACCGGCAACTGCATCAGTCCCGCGTCCCCCTGCGGCGGCCTCGGCTCGTGATCCATGGTTCGCAACAGCTGATGGACATCGAACACTGCCGCAGAATGTTGCGCCTGGATCCTTTGCGCCTCCTGGGCCATGAAGGGGTCCAGCACATCGACCGGGCTTTCCGCCTCGATCTGCGCGATCAAATTCCAGCTCATCTTGGAAAGATCGCTTTGGATGAGGTCGCGCGCGCCGGCCAGGATCTGCCTGGTCCCGCGCCGCAGTGCTTGCTGCCTCATCCCCAAATCGGACCTCTTGCCCTCGACATGCGGTCGTCGGTACAGAGTCTCCAGGACCGCACGCGCCTTGAGCACCTGATAGATCGACAGCGCCGGGCAACGGGTCGCCAGTGGTCCACGGGTCCGCTCCGCATCGCTTGCTGCCAGATGTGCCTCGATCTTCTGCTCCACGACCGATTGCAGATCGTTCAGCAAGACTAGAGCCTGTCTGCGGTGCCAGCGCAGCGGCTTCTGCGGGCTGCGAGCCAGCGGCAGCAGAGCTACGCACAGATTGCCTAGAGTTTCGAGGTTGTTCTCGGCGGCAAAACCAGGGGCACGATGCAATTGCGCGAGGCGATTGAGCCCTGTCGAAGCGAGCAAACCGAGATCGTCGAACAGCTGGGCCTTTCCCAATGCCTTGAAGATGTTGCCGATGCTCAGAACATCGGCCTGCTCGAGGCGATGAGTGGCATACTGAAGGTGATGCGCCAACTGACGGAGCCGATCGCTCAGCAGAGCGGTCTGTGTGACTTCTCCAGTGTCCTGCTCCCTCACAATACTCCGCCCGAGGGCATTGGCAATCATGCTGAGCTCACGCGTTGTGAAAGCACCGAAGCGCCGGCCTCCTGTGCCGAGGCCGCGCGCAATGTCTATTACCGCCTGGTGGCACACCACCTCGTCTGGCCATTTGTTGAAGCCGTTCACCAGATTCGCCAAGCCTCGCGGAGCAAAATCGGAGAGCCGGAAATGACGCACCACACTCGCGATGGCGGCTGTGGCCTCGCCACACGTCGCCGTCTCCGGCCACTTGCTGTAGCCGTTCACCAGGTTCGACAGCTCCTGCGGAGTAAAATCGGAAAGCCCGCGGCCAGGAATCGCAGCGGCGATTGCGACGGTGGCCTCGCGACAGGCTGCCGCTTCCGGCCACTTGCTGAAGCCGTTCACCAGGTTCGTCACGTGCAGTGGTTCAAAATCGGAGAGCTCGCGGCGACTGATCTCACCGGCGATTGCGACGGCGGCCTCGCGACAGTCCGTCGCTTCCGGCCATTTGCTGAAGCCGTTCACCAGGTTCGCCACGTGCCGTGGTTCAAAATCGGAGAGCTCGCGGCGACTGATATCACCGGCGATGGCAACGGTGGCCTCACCGCAGTCCGCCGCTTCCGGCCACTTGCTGAAACCGTTCACCAGGTTCGCCAAGCCCTGCGGAGTAAAATCGGAGGGCCCGAGGTCACGCACCACACTTGCGATGGCGGCTGCGGCCTCGCGACAGGTCGCCGCGTCCGGCCACTTGCCGTAGCCGTTCACCAGGTTCGCGAGCTCCTGCGGTGTAAAATCGGAGAGCTGACGGCGACGGATCTCATCCGCGATGGCGACTGTGGCGTCACGACAATCCGGTTCTTCCCGCCACTTGCTGAAACCGTTCACCATATTAGTCAGGTGCCGGTGATTAAACTCAGAGAGCCGACCGCGAGGGGGCTCATTGGCGATTGCGACTGTGGCCTCGGCGATTGCGACGCTGGCCTCGCGACAGGCCGCCGCTTCCGGCCATTTGCTGAAACCGTTCACCAAATTCGCCAGTTCGTGTGGAGCAAAATCGGAGAGCTGGCGCCCGCCGATCTCCTCAGCGATTGCGACTGTCGCCTCGCAACAATCCGCCGCGTTCGGCCACTTGCTGAAGCCGTTCACCAGGTTCGCCAGGTGTTGCGGTGTAAATTCGGAGAGCCGACCGCGAGGGGGCTCATTGGCGATTGCGACTGTGGCCTCGGCGATTGCGACGCTGGCCTCGCGACAGGCCGCCGCTTCCGGCCATTTGCTGAAACCGTTCACCAGGTTCGCCAAGGCCTGCGGTGTAAAATCGGAGAGCAGGCGGCGACCGATCTCTCCGGCGATCGCGACGGTGGCATCGCGACAGGTCGCCGCTTCCGGCCACTTGCTGAAGCCGTTCACCAGGTTCGCCAGGTCTTGTGGCTTAAAATCGGAGAGTTGGAGATCACGCACGTCACAGGCGACTACGATTGTGGCGTCGCGACAGGTCGCCTCTTCCGGCCACTTGCTGAAGCCGTTCACCAATAATGCCAGCTCTTTACTGATGGCCGTCTCAAGCAACCCGCTTTCAGCGCAACAAAATTCTGCGATCTTGACCGTTCCGTCGCGGCATTCCGTTGCCCGGGGATGCCGACCGAACGATGATGCGAAAAGGGAAAAGGCCCGAAGGTCGACCTGCGTCAAGAGCGCCTTGTCAAGCCGCGATACCTGAGCCGCTAGGGCTCGACAAGCTCTCATGCCGGCCTGACCTCCCGCGTCCCCGCTCACCGCGTTGCAAGTCGTGGCGTACCCCCATGACGATCGGATATTTTCTTCCAACTGCGCCACAAACCGAGCGTCAAAACGGCCTGCTGCGTTTCGCAGAAATTCTGAAAGGTCCTTCCCCTTCAGCTCGCCCTTGTGATGCACCACTTTACGTGAGAAAGTACCGATGTTGCGTGCGCTGGCGATTTCTCTCAGCGCCGCATTCAGTTTATCTGAACGGCTAGAATAGCTATCCGATATTGCACCTTGGACGTTCTGCGCAGTCGCTTTGTCGACATGCAGCCTTTCTGGTACGTTGCTTAAGCCGGAGACGGATTGGCGATGCGCCGGCCGCGCAGCTGGTTGCAAGCTTTCGGCAGCTTGATCTGCGCGCCACCGACCGCCATCCGAATGCAACAGGCTTGCTTCTCGATTTGCTGCGCCATTGGAAGATCGATGTGGCCGTTCCGGACGTTCGCCCTGGATCGGCCGCTCAGGCACATCGCCCATGCGCCACCTTCCTAGCCTGCCACTTCGCTCGGGCACGGATTGCGTATCCGGCGAAAGCGCCGCTCTTCGCGAGCTTTCGGCCGTTCGATCGGCGCGCCACGGCTCGCCTTCCGATGGCAAGGAATCCGCCTCGCCGCGTGGAGCGCCACTGTCAGATCGACAAGGTCGCTGCGAGCCTGAAGCCTGGACGACCTGCGATGGCACATCGTGCACGCGCCCTCCTTCTGGTCCGCCACGCCGATCGGAGACGGATTGCGTGTGCTGCGGGCGCGCACTTGTTTGCGCGCTTCCAGCCGCCGGATCGTCACGCCAGAGCTCCTCATCAGAACGCGACGAACTGGATTCCGGCAAGGAGCGGAAACGACGACGGCTTCCACCCATTGCGCCCTGCAGCGCAGCGCGAAGGATACGATGCGCGCCGATGGGGGGGGCGGCAAACCGGTCCCCCCCGCTGGCGGGTCGCGCGATGCGCGATGCGGAAGCGCCTGAATCCTGAAGCTCAGAGCGGATCCGCTCCACTGCAGAATCGAATGATCGGGTCTCTTCGCCGGGGGCACGAGCCGCTCCTGCGCGAGAACCGTCCGCGTTCCCACCTTCGTTGGCGCGTTCCGAACCGAGCGAATTCCCGCGCTCGTCAATGCCCCTCATAATCCAACTCCCGATTTGGAGGGACTGGGCTGCCTGCTCTCACGACTTCGATAGTCATGCCGGCTCGGCCACCTATATTGGTCTTGTCTGACGTAGAGCTGACCGAATGGGAGCGCCCGATCCGCAACTTGCCGAGCATTACCCTCCTTCTGCCCGTCGATTCCGATCTTTGGTCCATCAGCTCACGACAATCCATTCGACCAGACGCTTGGTTGGGCTGAAAACCGCAAGGTCGGACGGAATTGCAAGTTGACGTTGGTTGCTGCTGATTCATTCTTGCGGATGAAACGCAAGCAAACTCTCCGGGCCCGCCAGAGGCTGACCAGCAAATTGCCGGTCACCGGCGAAATTCTGCGTGGTTCGCTGCTGGAGCGTACTGTCCGACATGCCAAAGATTGCCCGCGCGCGGCGAAGGGCACCAGGTCTTCGTGCTGAACAGAAGTGGACGCGGTCAAACCGCCGGTGCGTCCCCAGACCGTTGAGCACCTGGTCCCCTCGAGCGCGCAATGAAACGTGGCGGACCCGCAACCCAGGACGAGTCCATATGGTGCGTCGGTCTTCCGATGTCACTCTTGTCGGAGACGCTGGGTGCGCCGACGGACGATTTGAACGCGAAAGCCAATTCAGGTTCGACGCGAGGAAAGCTAACGCTCTCGCGCTTTCTCCCTCACAGCGAGTTAACCTGAACCATCAGCAGTGCGCAGCCCTCCACGTCGAGGACTGCAAGTGCGCCCGTCAGGCCACCTTCTGCGACGATGCCGTCGTGCCAACCTGGCTCGGAGCGTATCCGGCTGGCATGGGACCGGCCTCGAGGTGCTCCTTCAGGTTGTTCAAATAGTCCTCCGCATAGGATTGCGCCTCCGAAACCGCCAAGTCGACCCCGGCATTCGCGGCTCGTTCAATTAGCTCTTTCGCTAGCCCCTCGCGCATCGCGAGTTTGACCTCCGGGCCGGCGATACAGCCCACCACCTGCGCCACGTCACTGAAGCCGGCCTCTTCGAGCGCCTGCGTAATATCGCCTCCGCTAATGGCTGCGTGAAGAATATTCGCCGCTTGTGCCTCCCATTCGAGGCCCATTGATGCAAGATCGGCCAATTCACCCAGGCCCGGAATGAAGCCGAGCGTGCCAACCGCTGTGGCGGCCCAGTCAAGCGCCTTTGATTGAGCAGCGAGCATGTGATCGAGTCTAGCCTTCGCGTCGTTGAGCCCCTGCTTCATCGCCTGCTTCATATTGTCTCCGTTAACGGCGGTGTGGAGAAGATTCGCCGCTGCCGACTCGCATTCGAGGGTCAAGGATGTAAGGCCGAAACACTGGCCCAGGACTGGAATGGAGTCGAGCACGCCAACCTTTTTGGCGGCCCAGGCGAGCGTCTTCGATCCAGCAATGAGCACGTCGTCGATTGCGTGCATGAGCGCTCCGCCGTTCTTCTTCACAGACTTGATATCGGGCTGGTCGGCCACGCCCATCATCATGTCCGCCACCGCGGACTGCTCGGCCTCGGTCTTGGGAATATGGGTCTTGGTCTGCTGAACGGTGCGGTTCGCAGCCGACATGTTGCGGTAGAAGTTCGTGAAGTCGTTGTTGCTGATGTTACCGGAATCGACCCTATGTCCGCCACCGAAGTCGAAGAACTTGTGATGGGTCTTGTAGCCCGTAATCGAATTGTTCAGCAGTGCGAACAATAGCGGATCCGAGAGCAGCTGCGATGCCGCTTGCCGCACCTTCGGATCAAGACTCTTGTCCTCGGCCATGCTCGCCAGCTTGTCCCGGGTCAGCACGCCGCCTCCAAAGAAGGCGCCCTGATTCTTGTTGATCGTGTCGAGCGTGTTCAGCTCGGTTCGCGTGAGGCCCATCGACGATGAAGCGACTTGAAGGAAATCCTCTTTGTGGACCTGATCAATCGCACCACCGTACAGCTGCTTCCAGGCATCCGGGTGGTCGAGGAAGTATTGAGCCGCCGCGATCACCTGCGGCGGGCTCTTGCCAGTATGCGCGTTGCCGTCGACGATCTGCTTGAAATCCGCCAGGCTCAGGTTCTTGGGTAGGTAGTCGGAATACCGGTAAAGCTCGCGCATTGCGTCGTTCACGGTCATGACTGACGGTTGGCCATTTCCGGAACCGTCGGAGGGGATGTAGTTCTGCTCGTAGCTGTGCTCCTGCTGCTCCTGGAAGGCGGCAACCTGCGGATGATGGCGGCAGAACTCAGACAGATCGTTGCCCGTGTTCACATTCCTAAAGTACGGGAGGCGCGACGAGATGACTTTGTCTTTGTTGATCAGGCTTGTGTGGATTGCTTGGAATAGCCCAGGATCCTGGCACAATCCCTCGAACGCTGCCCTCAGATCTTGTGGCAGGGAGGGACTGTTCTTGATGCGCTCCAGCCCACCCAAACCCTGTGTCGTGCATAGGTCCCATAGGTCCTTGTGCCGGTTCAGCGCTGCCACGATCTCCAACTCGGCATTGGTCAGCGTGCCACCATTCCACGTGACGTTCGACATTTCCGGTGCGGGAACGCCCTCCTCCGCGGCCTTAACCGCCGCCTTCACATTCGCCGGCAGCAGATCCAAGGGATCCTCCGGCACAGGTAGCTTTGGGTCCAGCAGCTCCGGTGGTGGGGACGGCAGCTCGGATTTGGCTTCCCGCGCGCAACTGGACAACATGGCCTCGAAGGGGTCGCCTTGCTGGCCGGGCGGCTGCACGGAAGGACCCACGGCCGTGGTTCCCGGAGCAAGCACGAACAGAGCTGGAACCGCGCTGGCGGATGACAAAGAGGTGTTGAGCTGCATAGCACTATACCCGGATGTGAGGGTGGAGGTCGTTTGAGGAGCCCGAGTCCAACCTATCGGCCCGAAGGATGCCGAACTTTTGGGTTACGTCGACCCTTGAGTGACTGTTCATTTCGTAAGGCGCTCACTCAACTGCCTCGCTATCCAAAGTTCGAAAATGCGCTTTGCTGGGTCAGGCCCGGCGTCTGCGCAGAAGGTACCAGAGCCAACGTGGCCCCGGGGTAAACGCCGGCTGAGGCTGATTTCCGCAACTGGCTGGCGAAAGGTTACTGAACGACATGGTGCATCCCCGGATGTGACATTGATGACCGTCACAAGTGCGCCTTGTGGCGCCGCCGTGTTCACGACGAACAACACGCAAGACCTGATGGAAATGTTGACCGGGACCTGGCCCACTGCCTGGCGGCTCACCAAAAATGTCGCCATCATGTCCTGCGCGCCAGGCCCGACGTTCATTTCCGTTACGGTCAATCGGCAACAGCGCCGTCTAGAGACCCAGGCTCTCATGTTAGGGAGATCAGCTTTCGAGAAGCTGACGCGTCTGAAAGCGACCCACCAATGACGATGGCAAATCTAGGAGTTCTGCCGGAAGCTGCAGCGTGCTCTCGATGTGTCTGGTCAGCTCAGGCGCGAGCACGATGCTGTGTTGAAGGGGTATGGCGAGTGCGACATCAAGCGAATTTCGCAAGCTTTGCCGGCACGATCATTCTGCGGCTTGTCCCTTGCCGGGAGTTTCGCGGCATCCCGCACGGCGACCTCAACCGCCTTCATCGCTTCGAACGCGGCCGTATCGAATTTCGCCCCGTGATAATGCGCCCGAACGTCTTCTCTGATCGCAGGATGCTAGGACTCCTTGGGCAGCCTCCTTGCGCCGAAGGAACGAACGGGGTCGGGCTCGTCATCCCAGCTTCAGCGCGCGACGACTGAGCACACGAAGCGTATTGGGCTCAAGGTATCCGGGATGTGGGATCGGAAGGGCCGCACCTTCCAGCCAGTACCAGGCCTCCCGAATAGTGCGCTTAAGTTCGTCACGCCTGTTGGCAGGATACGCACCGTTTGGTGACTTCGGGTGAACAAGAACGGAATTGATGAAGATGCCAAGCTCAAGCTGGTGTAGATGCGGAGGCCACTTCGAAACAACCTGAAGGACCCCGATTGCCGAGCGGACGCCCGCTCCGGTTCAGTGCTCCCTCTACGTAGGCTGTTCGTCAGCTCCCCGACAGCCGGCCCGAGTAGCATCTAGGCCGCATTCTTACGTGATGGACGAACGTAGGAGACTAAGATGGACCCGAGCAAGTTCAATCTATTTGGATTCGACCCAAATGCGTACTACGCCATGGTGGCACAGCAGCAGCAGGCGGAACAACCTGACGAGGCTGCGCCAGGCGTCTTTGAGCAGCACCTCGAAGAGGCTGCCCAGCCGGACGCTCCGGATTATGGAAGGCGGTATAGGGCAACTCCTGAAGACCAGGACCTCATCGACAGGGCGGGTCATGCGGCACCGAGCAGAACCATAAGCGACGCATCTTTAGTTAAAACAGAACGGGTCTCCGCATGCTATCTGAAAGGCTTCACGACCATTACGGGTTGTCTCTCTCTCTCGGCTCGACGACGATTCGCTGAAGACTTATGCCCAGCAACTGTTCCCGGGTGAAACCAAGGTCAGGAAGGGGTTGAGCATGCTTCGGCTGTACCGTGGGACTCCTGATACTCTGGCGCGGTATGGAGCCGCTCCCGGAGACGCCGACCTCATCGAGCGGGCAGGTAATGTGGCTCGCGAGGCGCGATCGAGCAGCATCATGCAGCAGATCCGCGGGGGGGCTTTCGACGAACACTATACACCACAGTAATACGGGTCTCCGTAAACTATCTGAAGCGCTTCACACCCGTCGCGGGCTGTCTCTCTCCGCGCTCAGCGATGAGACGTTGAAGGATTGTGCTAACGACCTGTGTCCGGGTGACCGCTCCGTCAAGGCGGGATTGCGCATGCTTAAGAAGTACCGTGAGACTCTTGGAGAGGGTACGTCGGGTGCTACGGGGGGTAGCGCGAGCCGGCCAGTGCATCAGCCTGCTCTGTCGCCAGTGCATGAATCCCCGTCGCCAGTGCGTGAATCATCCCCGTCGCGGGTCTCAAGTTACAACCAGGAAGAGCTTTGGGCCGCGGCTGATACGGTGCCGTTGCTCGGCGCTTCTGCGGCGGCCAGTTACAGTTCGGGGGAGTTTTGGGCGGGGGTGGATCAACGGGGCCAGGTGCCGGCCGAGAGTTGGGGCAACACGTCGAGTTTTTGGCGCGGAATGGAGGCACCTTCGCCAGCACCAAGCGTCAATCAGCCAAGCCCATCGTGGGACCAAGGCACTGGAGCACCGGTTTCGGGGGCGCCCTACATGCCCTACGCGCCGCCTCCCGTGCCAGATCTAGCAATCTACGTCCCGGTCTGGCAACACGGCGATCAACGGGCGCCTGAGCACCTCATGCGCGGAATGCACTACATGGACGTGCTACCGAGCGCGTCTCGGCCGCAGACGAATTTCACCATTGGTGGCGTGCCATACACGGCAACGTTGGGCCCGTCAGGCAGGCAAAACGACGTTCGGGTTACCCGAAACTGAACGAGTGATTGTCGCTGACAAACAGGATGCAAGCAGAAGCTGCGTCGGCTCTCGATGAGGGCCGACGTCGTCTCAAAGTCCGGGCTGCCGAGTTGGCGGGCGTTATGCCCTCGTCGTCCGCTGATGGGATGGTGCGTCACTGCAATGTGCGCTCGTTTAGAGCCTTCTACAAGAGTTCATCAGCTGCGCAGCACTTGGCGCAGCCATCACCGTTCACTCTATGCCGAAATCATCGACTTGCACGTCGACGGCCTGTCGTCGCGCGGGATCGCGGATCGGCATGAGCGTGAGGACGGTCGAGCGCTGGCTTGCTGCAGGCGGTGAACCTGAGCACCGGCAGCGACCCGCAGCATCCGTCCTCGTTGATCCTTTCCGAGATTATCTGGAAAAGCGCTGGGAGGAGGGTGAACGCCGCGGGTCGCAATTGTGGACCGAGGTCAAGCTCTGCGGTTTTGAAGGCAGCGAAGTGACCATCTACCGATAGACTGCCGCCCGCGGGCAAAGCTCGTCGACGGCTGCGCCAAATGTGCGGTGGCAACCGCCCTCGCATGGCTCGGGAGCAAAGAGCCTGCATGGCTCGATGAGCAGGCCCAGCCCGCGACAAGGGCCAACCGGTTGAGTCCGCATTCGCTGCTCAACAATTCAGCCAATGTCGGTAGGAGGACTGCCATCTAGTAGCGGGAGGAGGGAACTGACCTGCCCCCCAGTCATTCATCCTGCCTTTCGCTCGGGTTCGGCGCTATTCTCCAGCAGTGGCATCTCTAAACTTGGAATCTCCGGCATGGCCTTGCCCGCGATGGCTTGAAGATCTCCCACCATCCCAACTGTAGAATCGATAACAGCCAAAATCTGCGTCTCACGTTTGGCCCACTGGCGGCCCATGAATTTGCGTTCCTTGTCGAGATCGTCACGCATGTCGTTGAACTTCTCGACAACAGCTTCTACCCGCTGCTTGAATTTCGTCCCCGTCAGGTACTGGTAGACCTGCTCCATCTTCGTTTGCTGGCCTTGCTGCACGAGGCGCGAGCCGGTGACATCGATAAGCGCCTGACGCAGAGCCACCGCAACCGGCAGAGCGCATCGGGGATGCGTTACCCATATTCCATCAATCAGGTCGAAATGCTCAACGTGTTTCGGAAGCGCCTGCGACACGATGAGCGCGACATCGGCGCCGCAGCGGCGCTGATCGTCCCTGAGCTTGCCAAGCCACCCATCGCTCCAGGCCTTGGTGCGTTTGGATTCCCAGAGAAGGATGCCTGCCGGCTGGCCTATAGAGCCATTAACCTGCTGCACTACGTCGGCACCAAGTTCGCCTTTACCAACCGGTTCAATCAGGGCAGTTGGAAAGCGGCCGCGAAGAACACCCTCAAGCTCCAGGACCTCGCCCTGAGACTGTTGTGATCCTTGCTCGGCTTTCCGCTTCAACTCCTCGATCGTGCGGGACATCGACTCGATGGTCTGGTCCTTTTCCGCGACGCGCAGTCGAGCGGCTTCGTCAGCTTCCTGCCTCGCTCTTCGGTTCAATCGAGGCTTGGACACGTTTCTCAACGGTCAGATCAAGCTCACGCTTTTCTTCATCGAACGCCCGTTGCTTGCGAATGAGCTCGGCCTGTGCCTGCTGCGCCTCCGCCAGTTTGGCGTTGTTCGCCTCGAGGGCCTGCCGGAGCTCGGCCAATTCGTTTGTCCGCGCCTGCAGTTCAGCTGCGGCCGCCTCGCGCGCTTTCTTGGCTTCCGCAGCGACGAGCTGGCTGCGCTCGGCCGCCAACCGTCGAGCTACCTGGTCTTCGATCAGCTCGCGATCCTTTTGGAGCTGTTCGCGCTCTTGCCGCAGCGCTTCGGACTTGCGCGCGACCTCCGCGTCCTTGCTGGCGAGTTGTTCTTGGAAGCGTTGGCGGGTTTCGGTGAGAAGGGGCGCGGCGAGGGATTCGGTTAGGCGAATCTCGTGATTGCAATTTGGACAATGAAGAGTGGGTTCATGGGCGCTACTGGCCGCGCTGGCGTGAAATGTCATGAACCCTCACTTTCAGCCTGCGCTAGCCCGTCTTATTCATCAGCGGATTGTTGAGAGGCTGGCGAGCGTGGCATAAGCCGCTGAGGTGGCGTAGGATTCGGTTGCTAACACCCACCCTCCGCGCATCCGGGCCGCCGCCACACTCGCCATGACCGACAATACGAGTCTGCCGTTCTCATTTCCAGCCGTTTCCCGCAAGAAGCTCACAGCCGCGTTTGACGGCGGCGGGCTGACCTCGGATGGCGGCGTCATGCTTCTGGCCATGGCGGACCAGCGCCTCGGCTTGGCCACGAAGTTGTCCTGTGTATTCCCCGAGCGGCGCGATCCGGGACGCATTGTGCACAGCCTTGCGGATATGATCCGCGCCCGCATCTTCGCCATCGCGTGCGGCTACGAGGATGGCAATGATCTCGATCGTTTACGCGGCGATCCGGCGTTCAAGCTGGCTTGCGGCCGACTGCCGGATACTGGCCGGGATCTGTGTTCGCAGCCGACGCTATCGCGCCTGGAGAATGCACCACACACCTGCGTGAGGTGATCCGGCTGGGCTATACGCTGGTTGACCTATGGATGGACAGCTACGCGCGAGCGCCGAGCGCAATCCTGCTCGACATCGACGACACGGTCGACGTGGTGCATGGCCGTCAGCAACTCTCGCTGTTCAACGCCCATTATGACGGGTACTGCTTCCTGCCGATCCACGTCTACGACACCGAGCACAGCCGGCCTGTTGCGGTCATGCTGCGCCCCGGCAAGACGCCGAGCGGCATCGAGGTGCGGGCACATCTGCGCCGCCTGGTTCGGCGCATTCGCCGGCGCTGGCCCGATACGCGTATCACCTTCCGCGGCGACAGCCATTACGCCTGCCCACAGGCGATGACTTTTTGCGAGCAGAACGGCGTCGATTACATCCTCGCGCTGGCCGGCACCAAGCCGCTCGCCAGAAAGGTCGACGAGGTCTGCGATGCTGTTCGAACCGAACGTGCGGTCGAGAACAAGATCGTGGTTCGCGGCTACACCGAGACCCGCCACGCGGCAGGTTCCTGGCATCGTGAGCGCCGCGTCATCGCTCGCATCGAGGCAACCCAACAAGGGCTCGACGTCCGCTACGTCGTCACCAGCCTGAATATCGGCTCGGCCGAGCGGATCTATGACAGCCTCTATTGCTCACGCGGACAGGCAGAGAACCTGATCAAGCTGCACAAGACCCAGCTCGCCTCCGATCGCACCAGTTGCCGCTCGGCGCTCGCCAACCAGGTCCGCCTCGTCTTCCACACCGCCGCCTATTGGCTCATCCTCGCCGTGCGCGATGCCATCCCGAAGCCGCGTGATCTGGCAACGGCCGAGTTCAACACGATCAGGCTCAGGCTTCTCAAGATCGCAGCCCGCGTCATCGAGACCGCCACCCGCGTCCGTCTAGCCTTCGCTGCGGCGTGCCCCGACGCCGACCTGTTCCGCGGCTTGGCCAACGCTCTGGCCCCGCAAGCGCCCTGAGGCGCGGGGCATGAGCCCCTGGTCACCCCGCCGCCGTCCTCCAACGCGTTCACGAAGTCCGGTCGAAAAACGGCGTCAAAGCCGTAGCGTTCGCGCACGCCTTCAACCCTGACCGAAAATGTTCCAGAAGCCCGCCCGGCAATCATGAATAAGACGGGCTAGGCCGGAATAAACGTGATCCGGCCGGATTCGCCCCGCTTCCGATGTGGCTTTACCGTTATTTCAACGTCTTGGTCGAACGCTGTCAGCATCCGAAGCAGCTTTTCCACTGAAACCAGCGTGAAACTCCGAGCATTCGGCATGCATGGCGCCTGCCGCGTGCACCCAGGCAACGATGGCGGCTTGCACCCGTGCGATGCGCTTCGGCTTAAGCCCCTTGCTCGGGGTGGATGGCGAAGGTGAGGCGATGCTGCCGCCGGGAGACGGCATCTGGCGATCGAGCGCGCTGGCGATGGGCGCGACGAATCGTCGAAGCCGATGTCCCTGTGAATCTGTCCGTCAAAGGCTTCGACGGTGCGCTCGAGCGCATAGGTCTTCCCCGCCAGGTCGAATATTCGACTGGCGGGCCGACCCGCTCGTCCTCCGGCGAGGTTGCATTCGTACGTCGCTCGGCGAAGCGCTCCTCCAATACCTTTGCCACGGCGTCGCGCGTCGTTCATTGTCGATTGGCTTGGTCGCCATCCTCAACCTCTGCTCTTTAGGCGTGAATGGCCGCAGCATGCGCTCGGATCGCGTGTTGGCATCCCTGCCTTCGTCGAGCAGCCTCGTCGGCGATTGAACCCCCGAACTTGCGATAGGAAGGGGTGATATCCCGATTCCAATGGCGATAGCGCCGATCGAAACCGCTAAACAGCCGATACATTGCTATTTGAGGTCTTGCCGAATCAGGCGAAAATCGATATGAATCGGCTGCAGCAGATTCATATGGCGGTTTTTACGATATGGAGCACTTCGCGGTTGTCCAAAGCATCATTCGCGCCGGCCTTGCCGGAGACCGAGAGGCTCTGGACAAGCAGGTACTGCGTCTTTGCGAGCGCCTGGAAAAGGCCGGAGAGGCGAAGGAGGTCGCCACTTTGCAGCGTCTGCGAGCTGCTACGCGGGATACGCAGGAAATGGTGCCGAGCCGCGTGGAGATGTCCCGTGGTCAGGTCTCTGGCGAGATACTCGAACCTGGCGTCAGTCCGCCGATTGATAGAGAAACGGGTGCCCGGTTGTGCTCGATCGATTTTCCGAGTCAAGGTAATCGCGCCCCTGTCTACTCTAGCAGTATGCTGGAGACGGTTGAGGGATTATTGCGCGAATGGACCAATGAGGCCGCCTTGCAAGCGATCGGGGTGTCGCCCACGCGCACTTTGCTGATTTATGGTCCACCCGGATCGGGAAAGACCGTCACAGCCCATTATATCGCTGGCCGATTGAATTTACCGCTTGTCACTGCGCGCATCGACGGCCTCATTTCATCGTTCCTGGGAACGACCGCGCGCAACATCGCCAATCTCTTCGATTTTTCTAATCGCTATGCCTGCGTCCTGCTCCTAGATGAGTTTGATGCGTTGGCGAAGCTCAGGGATGATCCGCAGGAGATCGGCGAGATCAAGCGCGTGGTAAACACCCTTCTCCAAAATCTCGATCTGCGGCGAAGCTTCGGCGTCACGATTGCTATCACTAATCATGATAGGCTTTTGGACCCAGCTGTTTGGCGACGATTCGAGACCCACCTTCAACTCGGTGAGCCCGATGACAGCGCGCGCGAAGGTCTGATTTCGCGCTTCCTGCAGCCAATCGATGCACCCAGTTCAACGCTGCGGGTATTCTCCTATTGCCTGGCGGGGCGCACAGGAGCCGACATCGAGAGGGTATGCACGGCGGTTAAGCGAACACTGGCGCTCAGCGGCGAATCGCACGATGGGCCAGGCTTGTTCCGTTCTCTGAGTGCCGTCCTGGCTCGCACGCCGCATCATGATCATGCTCCGGCGCGTATTCTTGCAGCTGATCAGGAGGCCTTCGTTAGCCTGATCGCCAATGATGGTGCCCTTTCGCTCAAGCAGACCGAAATCGGGGAGGCGACGGGTTACGGACAGTCGCGCGTGAGTGACCTCAAGAAGGCGAAGCGACACTTGCCGCTGATGGAGGCCCCGCATGCCCAATAATCCTGTCCAGATCATTCTGAACGACCGAGATTTTCATCAGGCGCCAGACCCCGGCCAGCCACCTAGGAATAAGGACTTCTTTGAAAGCGCCGACAGGGCGTTCGTCGCGCATCAGACCTCGCTCTTGGCCGCGGTCGATCGGATCATCGACGAGATCAGGAAGAGCCCCTACGGCCCAGCCGCATACCTCAAGGTCCAGATGCGGAACGAGGCACTGGCGAAATCGTATCGGCCCGTCTGGTGGTTGTTCAAGCCGGACCAGTTCCCGTGCGTGGGAGCTGACGCGGTAGGAACGCTCTATTTCCGAGCGCCGCTAATTTACTTGAGAGGCTTGCGGCGGCGCATTGAAGAGGCGGAGCCCTCGGTCGAGATCAAGTATCGGCGATCGGACAATCAGCCATACAAGGCCCCCACCATCGCGCGCGCCGAAGTCGGCGCCATTGAAACGATTGAGATTGCGCCTGCCGAGCAGAAGCGCTCGTTTTCCACCGCGGCCGCGCTCGCCGCGCTCGAGGATCCTCGGGCCGTTTCCGGGTACCAGGTCGAACTTTTCGAGACGCCACTCGAAAGAGTGATTGCGGATGACCCGCTTGGACGATTCGCACTGCGGCGCTCGCTCGAACATCTGCTGCTGTCGCTCGGTATGGGAGCGCGAAGCTATCTCGCTTTTGAAGTCGGGCGGACGCCTGTTCTTGAAGTGCAACTGACGACCCAGCGTGCGAGGGCACTGATCGACAACCGAACAGGAGTGGCAGGAAGCGACACGGGCGTTGCTGTCGATCTATCCTCCATGGATCGCAATCCTGAAAGACACGAGGCCGCCCTCACGGCGCTCCAGAAGCACCCTTTGGTGCGTGCGATTTTGCCCCCTGTGCTGCTCGAGCTGACCGACGACCGCTCAAGCCCGGAAGCGGACAAGGCTGCTGATTCTGTTTCAATCCCAGTTCCCCAGGACCAATCGATCTACCCTGTCGTCGGTGTCATTGATTCAGGGGTGGCTGCAATTCTTGATGACTGGGTGACAGGCCGCTTCGACTATCTCTCATCCGGGGAATACGACGCGGTTCACGGCACGAACGTTGCCGGCCTCCTGACGGTCGGCCAATCGCTTAATGGCGCAACCGTCGCGCCCGAGGCCAATGGTTGCAATCTCTACGACATACCGCTCTACCCGAGCGGACCATTTATGGCCCGCTACCCCAGGGGATTCTCCGACTTCCTTGAGGAGATCGAGCAGGCTGTCGCTGAAGCAAAGACCGAACACGGCGTCAGAGTCTTCAATCTCTCCATCAATGCAGTCGCGGCGGTTGAGCGACATCGATACGGTATCTATGCTTCCCGTCTTGATCAGATAGCAGACGCCTATGGGGTGATCTTCGTGAACTCTGCAGGAAATCTGCCATCGTCCCAAGCGCGCTCCGCTTGGCAAACGCGTCCGGTCGACGTCATCAATTATTTCGCGTCACGAACCTCGCCAGACACTATCTTTAAGCCAGCCGAGAGCGTCAGGTCGATCTCGGTGGGAGCCCTGAATCCACCGAACACCGATCAGATCACGGACGCGCCTACCATTTATACCACGCGCGGGCCGGGTCTCCAGGTTGGAGTCAAGCCCGATGTCGCGTGCTATGGCGGAGCAGGCGGCAGTCGCCCCGGACGACCGACCGGGCTTTCATCGGTATCGGCCGCGGGCACCAAGCAGAGTGTTGTCGGAACGAGCTTCGCCGCGCCGCTTGTTGCGCGC
Organism: Bradyrhizobium sp. CCGUVB4N; assembly: GCF_024199945.1. Taxonomy (GTDB): domain Bacteria; phylum Pseudomonadota; class Alphaproteobacteria; order Rhizobiales; family Xanthobacteraceae; genus Bradyrhizobium. Next base: position 1,483,285 of record NZ_JANADP010000001.1, read on the forward strand.
ACCCTTGCGGGCCTCGACGTAGCTACCGAGGGAGGCCTGTCTGTTGAAGCCCTCCGGGCCATGTTGCTGCATCACGCAACGATGCCTGAGCCGCTTACGAAACGTGGTCTCAGGGAGATCGGCAGGCAATTTGCCGGCTTCGGCAAGCCGCAAGCCGTCAGCAGGATGTTGGAAACAGATGATCATCAGATCACTCTGTTATTCCAGAGCCGCCTTAGCATTGGTGAGAAGAAGCCTGTCATTCTCCGTTTCCCATTCACCTGGCCGCAGAGTCTCGTCACGGGCGGAAGATGCTCCGGTCGCGCTCGGATAACCCTGGTTTATGCGCCGCCCCTCGATCCAGCGTTTGGTGCTGAGTTCGTTCGCGTCAATTTGGAAGCTGCGCTAAAGCAGCGTCAGCCAGAGCCCGCGTCCGACGGAAGCGTTCGGTTCACCAATCAAATCGCAGCCCGATACCTGCCAAAGTCGACGAATCTCGCCATACCTGAAAAAGCTCTCATTGATCATGGTCTGAAATGGTGGCCGGCGAAGCAATATGAGAGCGCACTTGTCGAGAATGGGAGCTCGTCGCAATGGCGCTTGGAAGTCACAAGCCTCGTTCGGGCCGAAGCACAATTTCCTGTCGAAGGCGTGCCCTTCGCTGTTGTCTTCACGCTTGAAGATCCCGAGGGTGATCGGCCGGTTTTTCGCGAGATGCGGCAATGGCTGCAGGCGAGCAACGCCGTAGCGCAAGATGTTAGAACCGCAACGAGAGTGCGTCCTCGGGGGCGATAGTGCAGGCCGAGGCACCTAAGCATGCCCTAAGCGAGCAAGCTTCAATGATCCGAAGAAATTCGCCGCGGTACCGCGGGCGCAGGACGATATGAGTCAAGAAACGCAACTACTTTCGAGACCTTGCTATCTCAGCCGAACTTCTCGGGTTGCCCTTGCTTGCAGCCAGAATCGTTGCGGAAAGCCCACCCACAAAAGATGTCACCGCCATGGAACCGACGCGATGGGACGTGGGGCTTCGTAGCGCGACGCTCGGGAAAGCGCACGGTTTCTATGACTCGCTTGCCACGATCGCCGAAGGCGGCGCGGTCACAGGCCTCCGCGTGTTCGAGACAATTCTGAAAAATACTCCCGCAATCATCCGGGCAAAAGGCATCGAACCGTCGAGCGAAGCCGAAGTACGCGCCGCGATATACGACGTTCTGAAGTTTGCTTTTCATGACGCGGTACGAGAAATTCCGGTAGCCCAAGTGCTGAAGGTCTATAAGCCCGATTTGGGCGTCCGCTCATTGATGGCGGCGGCGGAATACAAATTTGCTGACACCGAGGCCGAAGTCAAAAAGGCGCTGGATGAGATCTATGCCGACATGAAGGGCTACAGCGGGCATGATGACTGGCGCACATTCTTTGCAGTCATTTACACAACCGATGCTCTTGTCCACCAAGATAAGCTAGAGGCAGAGTTCCGCGGCGTTAAGGCGGATGTAAACTGGGCGCCTATCATTCTTGTCGGCAAAGGAGGTCGAAAGAAGAAGGTTGCGCCATGATCAAGCATGCGAGGGCAAGTAAGAATATAATCGTTTGCCATCGCGATTTGAGGATCGATGGTTCTCTTGGGAGCTCTCCGACGCTAAAGCGCAAGTCTGTTCTCATTCTCTTTAGCGATCGATGAATCGTCGTCAGCCTTAACGATCTTGATAAAGGCCTCTGGCGATGCCATTGCCTCGTCGAGTAGCTCTCGCTCAGTCAGTGCCACAAATAGAGCGCATGAACGGGCCTGACAGTTGATGGACTTGCTTGGGTTGAACTCAATATCGGTGAAGCCGGCGAACCGTTCCTGCATAACAATCCGCTCTTTCAGCCACTCGCGGTGTGGGTAGATTGCTGTCAGGTACAGCCAATCATAGAACACGTTCGGCGGAACGAGAGGGAATGAGTGGCCCTCGAATTCAAAGCGGATCAATCGCCCAGAATCCCGCAAGCGCCCATCCCGTTTAGCTGTCCTGGCATCGACATCGTATATGTCTATGTAGGGTCAGCGAGGTCAAGACGGCGCTCCCATGACATTGGCCGGTGTCCGGTCCGCGCCGCGCTCGCCGCAAAGATGTGCATGCAGCGCGGCCACGCATTGATCCGCGTTCTTGTTGTCACGCTTTTGGCCCGGGACGATCGTGAGATCGGCAAGTTGATAGAACGGCGCGCGCTCGCGGATCAGTTGCGTGATCTTGTCCGCTCGGTCCTCGGTCTGCAACAGCGGTCGGGCGGTGTCACGCCTAAGGCGTCTCTTGATTTCGCCTGCGTCCGTATTGAGCCAGATCGAAACCCCCTTCTCGGCGACGCAGCGCCGCGTCTCCTCGCGCATGAACGCGCCGTCACCGATGGCGAACACCGCCGGCCCTCGCTCGAGAAACTCCGCGATCAACCTCGCCTCGAGGTCCCTAAAATGCCGCTCCCCTTTGGTTGCAAAAATATCCGCTATCGACAGACGAGCCATTGTCTCGATTTTCTTGTCGGAATCGATGAAAGGCAACCCCAGCCGTCGCGCAAGATGTGAGCCGATAGCGGATTTGCCGGCACCCGGCATGCCGACGAGCACGACCGGCCGCGCGCCCAGGGCGCCAACGACCTCTCTTGCGATCGCGGAGTGTGCCGTACGGCCCGGCGGCGACTTTTGCAACCGGCGAACGAGGCTGGTACCGGCTGTACCACCCGCGTCGGCTTCCCAATGCGGGATTGATGTGGCTCCTTCGGGAACGACAACCTTGCTGCAGGCCTGTCGTACGCGCTCCAAGAGTGGCTCGGCCATTGACTGGTCCGAGGGCTCTCGGCTCGTTCGCTGCCCCTCCTGCAGCTTCTGCAGCTCCTTGTAAGTGTCGTGATTGATGATCTTGGCGGTGTAACTGTCTGCCGTGTGGAACTCCACCTCGAAGCGGTAGCCGCTGGTCGTGGCGAAGACAGTCTTGATGCCGACGAAGGTCGGTGATCTGGCTTTGAACCAATTGGTCGTACTGACCTCAGCACAGCCGCTCTCGTCAAAGGCTAGAATGGCCTTCTTGACGGCACGCGTAAAATCCCGATCAGGGAGCTCGAGGACGTGGCGTACAGCGTTGCTGATCAGCTGAACGCTGGCCTCAGACGGGGCCTGCATGCCGGCGAGTTGGTCTGTCATCGAGCTTTCTGATCTCAAACGCTCAGCGAGATGGGGCATCTTCACCTCTATGTTAGCCCGTCTGAGGGCTTCGGCGACCGAGCCCACCATAGCGGTAATGCTGTTCTCTTCGGCCTGAGCGCGGGAAGCCTCCATTTGGGCGCGCTGTGCAGCCTGCTCACGTGTCAACGTGATCGTCGTCGCGGAATCATCGGCAGCAAGCTCTCGGCGCGAGGGTTCAGGCAGAATGCCTTGCTCGGCTGCAAGCTTGATCGAGACTTGCATAACTGAAGCCGCCAGCGTTGGATTGTCCTTGAGATCGTCCAAGGTGGCATCAACATCGAACTGACCCTGGTTGAGGGCAGCCGCGACGCTCTTGGCGTAAGGCACTGATTTCAACCCCGGTGTCTGTTGCAGCAGACGCTGAAGATACCCGCTCTTGATCATAAAGGTGTGGGCACCGGTGTCGGATTTATAGGCGTCAGTCCCGACCTTGATACCGAGGCTCAGTAGATTGCTTGCACTTTGGACGAGATCGTGCGGATTGTAACCATCCGGCCGCGGGTCGATGCGCACGGGGTAACGATCGACGATAAGCTGGATACGGTCGCGTGGCTGAGCCGTTGCCGGATAGACCTCCGCCAGCTCCGGGAACAGCTCGCAGAGCGGTTGGCTCAAGGCGAGCTGTGTCTCACTCACGCTGGCCGCTGTTTCGGGCACCAGTTGTCCGGGCAGGGCTTGCTCATCCAGCCTTTCGGTCCATGCCTCGAGCTCGGTGACGAGCAACTCGGCCATTTCGCGCGCGACCGGATGGTCTGCCAGCTCGATCTCGTGCCGCGCCTTCTTGAGTTTGTCCTGGACGTCCTGAACACTGACTTGCTCCTGTTCCAAGAGGTCTCCGATTCCTCGCTTGAGCTCTTGGTGAACGCCTTCATAGGTGCCGAAGATGGCACGCTCGGCAAACCACTGTCGGGCCTCATTGGATTGAGCCAGAAAGCCTCGCTGCAGGCCGGTGTATATTTCAAGAACATTCCGCGTGGCGGCGAGGATCTGACTGGCGCGACCGAACTTGTAATGACCGTCCTCAATCGCTGGGGTATGCGACTTTGGCGGCTTGAGCGAGCGCAATCCGCGAGCTTGCTCCTCTTGATCGAATTGCCCGACATGCTCGTAAAGCTGCGGCCGGTCGCCGATGATGAGAAGGCTATCCCCGTCGAAGTCGCCGTCAAGCTTCTTCTGTTCATCGGGCGGCACGGCAACCACCGAGCCTGAGGCAAACAATTCAGTCGCCTGGAGGATGCCGACACAGTCGATCGCTGTGTCTACTTTTGCGCGGTCTTTGCTCTTGGTCCAGTTCGAATGGCACTTGACGTCCTCGGCAGACATCACCAGCGCCCGGTCGGCGAAGTCGGTCGGCCACATCTCATCCGGCACCACGATCAGAAGCCCTTTTGCGAAGAACGTCGGATCGTTGGCTGCCAACTCCTTCCCCGACTTCTGGGCAACATTAAAACTGTATTGGATGGTCACGCACTGATCGAGGAACGTTGCGGTCGGGTCCACATCAGCAGGCGACCTGACCTGGTCGGGGGCGAGCGGACGCAGGTTAGGCTTGTCATAAGGTGATCGCCCAATCAGCACGCCGCCACCGCTCAACATCCCGCTCTTGAGCGTCGGCACATGAAGACGACCGTCTGCGGACGGGATCGCGATTGCGCCCAGACCATTGATATGTCCGGCGGTCACGGTGCGAAACAGCTCCTCAGATGTCAGCTTATGATCTTTCCGGCTCTCAAGCCAGCTCCTGGCCTTCTCGCGCACCTCATCCGCCACTTGCTCGCTACGGGGATAATGTTGCAGCGCCGAGACCGGCAGGACCGAATGCCTTGCCTCACCATATGCGAGCACCCGGTCAGGGCCTTCCTGTTGGCCGGTGCGACGCACAGCTGGCATAAGGTTGGCTAGCGAGGCCCTGATGAAGCCGCACCCATCATGCGGTCGCAACGCGATAGGGCCGTCTAGCCCCCTCAGCTTGAAGGGATGCTCCTCGTTGGTCGGGCGGTCCGGCAGCAATGCCAATTTGAACGCGCCTTCAAGCGCGTAGTCATGCGGAGATAGATCCTTGATCGCGGGAGGCGCCGCAAAACCCCTGCGCTGAGTGTAATAATAGGCCTCCTTGAAAGGGGCCCAGGCGCGAGACAGCTGCTCGAAGGCGGTGCCCGGTGCGGTTTCGGCATAGGGAATCGCCAGAAGCTTTCCCCCGGTAGGTTTTGCTGGCTCACCTGGAGCACGGGCTGCCACCTGAGACACGGTCAGTCGCGGCGGCTTCAACTTGCTGCCGCCGAACAGGTCCATGCGGTATGGGACTCCGTTGACGTTCACCGTACGCGCCAGCATGAACGCGCTCGGTGTTGCTGGCAGTTGCACCGCGACCACCGGAAGGACTCCGGAGGTCAGGCGATGAAAAATCGAATACCGCATCTCCGGCTCCTTGGCCAGCGGCCGCCCCTGCATGTCCACTACAGGCAGCTGCATCAGTCCCGCGTCACCCTGCGGAGTTCTTGGCGCGTGGTCCATGGATCGCAAGACCTGATGCACGTCGAAGACCGACGCAGGATGTTGCGCCTGGATCGCCGCCGCATCCTGCTCCATGAATAAGTCCAGCGCATCTACGGGACTGTCGGCCTCGATCTGCGCAATCAGATTCCAGCTCATGCTGGAAAGATCGCCTTGAATCAGGTCGCGCGCCCCGGCCAAGATCTCTCTGGTCCCATCGTGCAGCTCTTCCTGCCTGATCCGTAACTCGGGCCTCTTGCCCTCGACATACGGTGACCTGAACAATCTCTCCAGGACTGCACGAGCCTTGAGCGTCTGATAGATCGATAAAGCGGGACAGCGGCTTGCAAGCGGCCCACGGATCCGCTCGGCATCGTTTGCGTTCAGATGCGCCTCGATCTTGTGCTCGACCACAGGTTGGACGTCGTTGAGCAGGTTGAGGGCCTGCCTGCGGTGCCAGCGTAGCGGCCTCTGTGGGCTACGCGCCAGCGGCAGCAGAGCAGCACAGAGATTGCCCATGGTTTCCAGATCGTTCTTGGCCGAAAAGTCAGGGGCTTGACGCAATTCCGACAGCCGATTCAAGCCTGTCGGCGCGAGCAAACCGAGATCATCAACCAGCCGAGCCTTACCTAGCCCCTTGAAAATGGTTGTGATGTGCAGAACGTCTGCCTGTTCCAGACGATCATGATCATAGTACAGGTAGTGGGCGAGCTTGTGCAACCGATCCTTCGGGAGAGCAGCCTCCGTAATCTCCCCACTGTCCTCTGTGCTCATGATCGTTCGCGACAGAGCATTGGCGAGCATACTCAGCTGAGGCGTGGTGAACACACCGAATCGCCACTCTCGAACGCCTAGGCCGCGCGCAATGTCCATCGTGGACTGCCGGCACGCCGCCTCTTCCGGCCATTTGGCGAACCCGTTCACCAAGGTCGCCACTACCTGTGGAGCGAAATCAGCGTGCTGGCGCCGACGGGCTTCCTCGGCGATCGCGGCCGCGGCTTTGCGGCAGTCCTCCTCGTCCGGCCACTTGCTGAAGCCGTTCACCAGACTCGCCAGTCCCTGTGGAGCAAAATCAGAGAGTTCGGCGCGGCGAAGTACCTCGCTCGCGATCGCGAACGTGGCGTCGCGAGAGGCCGACGCTTCCGGCCATTTGCTGAAACCGTTCACCAGGTTCGCTAGCCACTGCGGAGCAAAATCAGAGAGTTCGGCGCGGCGAAGTACCTCGCTCGCGATCGCGAACGTGGCGTCGCGAGGGGCCGGCTCTTCCGGCCATTTGCTGAAACCGTTCACCAGATTAGCAAGCTCCTGGTGGGTAGAATCGCGGAGTCGGACATCGTGGCGAAGAACCTCGTTCGCTATCGCGACTGTGGCTTGCTGAAACGCCGCCTCATCTGGCCACTTGCTGAAGCCGTTCACCAGGTTCGCCAGCTCCTGCGAGGTAAAATCAGAAAACCAGATGTCGCGAGCAAGGACCTCCCGTGCGATTGCGACCGTGCCGCCCCGACACTCCGCCGCTTCCGGCCACTTGCTGAAACCGTTCACCAAATTAGCTAAGTGCTGGTGGCTAAAGTCAGAGAGCCACGCGCCGCGGCGACAAACCTCGTCGGCGATCGCGACTGTGGCTTGGCCAGAGGCCGCCATTTCCGGCCACTTGCTAAAACCGTTCACCAGGTTCGCTAGTCCCTGCGGCGTAAAGTCAGAGAGCTGGCGGCCGGGCACCTCCGCAGCGATTGCGACCGTAGCGTCGCGACAATCTGGAGTTTCCCGCCACTTGCTGAAACCGTTAACCAAATTAGACAGATGCTGATGGTCAAAGTCAGAAAGCGGGGCGCCGCGGCGGAGGATTTCATGCGCTATCGCGACGGCGGCTTGCTGAGACGCCGGCGCTTCTGGCCACTTGCTGAAACCGTTCACCAAGTTCGCCAGTTCATGTGCAGCAAAATCGGAGAGCTGGCGCCCGCGGATCTCCCCAGCGATTGCGACTGTCGCCTCGCGACAACCCGCTGCGTTCGGCCACTTGCTGAAGCCATTCACCAGATTAGTCAGGTGCTGGTGAGTAAAATCACGGAGCTGGGCGCCGCGGCGAAGGACCTCATGCGCGATCGCGTCGGCGGCTCGCTGATTTCTTGCCCCTTCCGGCCACTTGCAGAAACCGTTCACCAGGTTCACCAAGTCCTGGTGATTAAAATCGGAGAGCCCGAACTCGCCGCGCGCGGCGCGACGACGGACCTCACCGGCAATCGCTCCGGTGGTCTGGCGAGACCACTCGTTTTCTGGCCACTTAGTGAAGCCGTTTACCAGGTTTGCTAGGTCTTGCTGACGGAATTCAGAGAGACGGGCACGGCGGTCACGACGGAGCACCTCACTGGCCATCGCGCCTGCTGCTTGACGCGATGGCGCCTCTTCCGGCCACTTGCTGAACCCGTTCACCAATGTCGCCAGCGTCTGTGGAGTAAGATGAGACAACTGGTCGTCGCGGCGAAAGATCTCACTGGCGATTGCGAGCGCGGCGTCGCGACAGTCCGTCCCGTCCGGCCACTTGCTGAAACCATTCACCAGGTTCGTCAGATTTTGGTAATTAAAATCGGACAGTTGGCCGCGGCGGTCAATAACTTCGCCTGCGATCGCGATCGTGGCCTGGTGACAGTCTGCATCGTCCGGGCATTTGCTGAACCCGTTCACCAGGTTCGCCAGTTCCTGCGAAGTAAAATGAAAGAGCCCTTCCTCGTGGGCGCGGCGAGAGAGTTCTGTGGCGATGTTGGCTGTGGCTTGGCGACAGGGTGTCTCTTGCGGCCATTTGCTAAAACCGTTCACCAAATTCGCCAGCCCCTGGCGATCAAAGTCAGAGAGCCCTAACTCGCCGCGAACAGCGCGGCGAGCGACCTCACTGGCGATCGCAACACTCGCTCGGAGAGACGCCACCTCTTCCGGCCACTTGCTGAACCCGTTCACCAATGACGCGAGCGCCTGCTGAGTAAGATGAGAGAGCTGGTCATCGCGGCGACAGATCTCGTTGGCGATTGCCAGTGCGGCGTGGCGACAGTCCGCCCCGTCCGCCCACTTACTGAAGCCATTCACCAGATTCGTTAGATTCTGGTAAGTAAACTCAGACAGTTGGGCGCGGCGGCCAATAACCTCACTGGCGATCGCCACCGCGGCCTGGTGACAGTTCGCATCGTCCGGGCATTTGCTGAACCCATTCACTAGGTTCGCCAGCTCCTGCGGACTAAAATGAGAGAGCCCTTGCTCGGGGGCGCGGCGAGAGAGTTCTGTGGCGATGTTGGCTGTGGCTTGGCGACAGACCGCCTCTTCCGGCCATTTGCTGAAGCCGTTCACCAAGTTCGCCACGTCCTGGTGATTGAAATCAGAGAGCCCACACCCGCGGGCGGCGCGGCGAGCAACTTCACCGGCAATCGCTCCGGTGGCCTGGCGAGACGACGCCTCTTGCGGCCACTTGGTGAAGCCGTTCACCAGGTTCGCCAGTTCCTGCTGACTGAATTCAGAAAGCCGGGCGCGGTGGTCACGACGGAGAACCTCACCGGCTATCGCGCCTGCAGCTTGGCGAGAAGCCCTCTGTTCCGGCCATTTGCTGAAACCGTACACAAGGTTGGGCAGTTCCTGGTGAGTGAATTCAGAGAGCCGGGCACGGCGGTCGCGACGGAGGACCTCGTCCGCGATCCTGACTGCCGCTTGGCAAAAGGCCTCCTCTTCCGGGCATTTGCCGAAACCGTTCACGAGATTCGCCAAGTCCTGGTGATTAAAGGCAGAGAGGCCGAAGTCACTGGAAGCGCGGCGAAGGACCTCACTGGCGAGCGTGGCCATAGCATCGCGGCAATCGGCTGCATGCGGCCACTTGCTGAAACCGTTTACGAGGTTCGCTAAGTTCTGCTGATCAAAATCCGAGAGCCGAAAACGGCGGTCGGCGCGACGACGGACCTCACGGGCGACGGCTTCCGTGCCCTCACGAGTTTCCTCCCGTTGCGCCCACTTGCTGAAACCGTTCACCAGCAACGACAGACCTTGACTATTCAGCGGCCCAAGTGCCCCGTCTTCGTCGCGACAAAATTCGGCGATTCTGATCGTTCCATTGCGGCATGTCCTCGATTGCGGATGCCGACCAAATGATGCAGCCAAAAGCGAAAGAGTTTTTGGCTCGACTTCGTATAACAACGCACCATGACACTGCGACACGCGAGCCGCCATCGCCTTGCAAGCCCCGACACCTTCCTGACCTCCGACCTCGCGACTCACCACGTTGCATACCGTCGCGTAGCCCCACGATTTACCCCGGCGGATATCGTCCTCGAAGCGAGGGACAAATTGACTTCTGAAGTGGGCGGCGGCCTTTCGTACGAATGTCGCATAAATCTCGCCGCCAGCCCTTTGCAGCTGTTTGTCATGGCTAACCACGGCACATGAGAATCCAACGATGTCACGGGCGTAATAAATCGTGTCTAGAGCTGCATTGGATTGTTGTTCTGAGATTGCACTTTGCGTGCTCTGCGTGGCGACGTCATCCGTGCGCCGCCTTTTGGGTTCGCGCTCCAGGCCGGATACGGATTGCCTGCGCGAGGAGGAGGCAATCTGTTGTGAATTTCTGGACTGATCGGCACTTCGGCTCTCGGCGCCGGAACGCGACGGACCTTCTCGCCAATCTGGCGCGACGCGATACGGCAAATAGCGAGAACTTGGATGGTCGTCCCGCAGATGGTCGTCACGCGCATCAACGGTGCGGTCGGCCCATGCGCCGCATCGGACATTGCTACGTCGGACATTGCTAGCCGAAGGCGGCCTTTGAGCGGATGGCGCTTGAGCGGGTGGCGCTCCCAAATTTCGATTTTCGGTGCGCAAGCCTTGCACGACAGAACTGAACGTCGGGCCATCGCTTTCGCCGCCAACATCTGACGCTGCACTGGTCCAGTGCGCTTCTTGTTCACTGGATGCATTCCCAGGTCGGTCAACTCGAGTCAAAATTCGCCCTCCCGACAAGCGAGAATTGGCCGATCAGAAAGTTTGGCGCACACGCGGTCCAGCCGCGACAGCCTCAACGATTTTGTTTCGACAGCCGATCAGAAAGGAGCCTTTTACGCTGCGCCGACGAGACGTGGCTCGCCACACCCGAAAAGCGCAGACCATTTCTGCACAATTGATCGAAGTGTAGCATCGAAGATATCCACTTCAACTGACGTGAACCTGACCTGCGCACAGCCGGCAATCCGGAGTGGTGTTGCATTCGCCCAACTAAAGCCACTCGTCCGGAAGCCACTCGTCCGGGAGTTGCGAAGGCAAGATCGAGACAGGTGTGGCGCGGTGATCTTGGCTTTTCCCCTCCGCGACGTTGATGCGAGTAGGAACGGCGGTCCAAGTAGCTAATCGAGCAAGAGCTGGTCGAGTGCCAAGCGCGTAGATTGGTGTTCTCGAAGAACTTCGTCGGCACGGCTTCTTCGCCGGGTGCCAAAGGCTCTCGATGAGCAGCTCGCGTCGGAGACTGGCCGGCCGTTCCATCCGTCGTCCGCCCGCGAATATCCTACTGGCACCTATCGACAGCGCTTCGCGTGCCTCCGGCCGCGTCGTGAATCGAGGACGGGTCTCGGCTTGGACCATCTGATGTCCGCACCAGCTCCGCCATCGACGTCGCGTTGGTGGCCGAGCCAAATACAAGCTGGAGTGGCAGGTCGCCGCAGACGCTCAGCAGTTCGCAATTTCGACTCCTCCGCCTTGCAGCCCGATTTGAGGATCTTATAGATGACTTCGATCTTCCACCTCAACGCGTATCATCCGAGTGTCTCAATAGCGTCCTTGCGCGATTGGATCGGGAGATCAGTGAGGAGCTTCCAGTCGATCTTCTATCGCCGCTTCGGCGTTCCCCGCTCTTGAGCATGGATCACGGTTAGAGTGAGTGCGGGATATTTCTTCTGCTTGCCGACCGGCGGCAGAATTCGAAGCTTGCGGAAACGAATTTCGAGAAGCGCTTCATCCGGATCGCCTTTGTCGTCCTTGACTTTGATCCGATGTAGGCCTTTGACCGTAACCTCGTCCATTTCGTCGGCAATTGTATGATTGCCGTCTCCGGCAAGCCGATCAACACAGGTTCGCACCAGGAAATGCGTTCCAACCTCCTCGGCGAGGAAAAACAGTTCATAGATGTCGCTCTCGCGATCACCGATATGAACGCATCGTCCAGGGACCGCGAGAAGGTCGGTCGATTACCGTAAATTCTCCAGCCAGCGGATGCTCTCCTTCTGCTCGGTCGGAACAAGTGTCGGATTGATCTTTCGCTTCAGCGCCGTCGTCCCCTTGAACTTCTTGCGTGTCCAGAACTTGATTGCCGTCAGTCGAGATGGAGCCCCTCGGTCGTCCAGGTGAGGCTCGAGTGCATCAGGATGCCGCACTGTGTACGCACCGCTGTAGGACCTCCTCCGTGTGTTCCAAGGCTGGTCAAGCCCCTAGAGCCAATCAGTTCCGGTCTGTCGCGCTTGAAGCTGAATTCCGTCGTGTCATGGAGCACGAGGATCGGCCCCTCCGTCGTCGTCACGCGACCGCGCGTCGCCTCGAAATGACCGCAAAGAATATCCGCCTCGTTGGACAAGAAGCGATAGGCGGTCTTGGTGTTGGCCCAATCCTGACAAGCCAGCAGGATGCTTTGACCCATGTCGCTCCCGATTTGTGCGAGCAGTTTGCCGAACCGGCGGTCAAGCGACTCATCCTTAAAGTCACATCCCGCAACTTCCCGTTCAACCAACGTCTTGATACCGGTCCTCGATCGCGGAGCACGCGCCTTCGCGCGCTCCTTCAATACCAAGCCGATCGGGCACACCGCGCCTCCGAATCAGGTGCTCAATAAGGAATCACGACAGATTCTGCCGATTCAAGAATTTGTCCCGGGAGCGCCGTCTAAATCGGCGGTCAACTGTGGGTCATTGAAAGGTCTCTTTGCCGCTTACCAATATGCCGATATGGCGGACGAAACGGTGCCGACGTTGGCGACGAAGCGCCTGAGCCCACATACGGTTCGGCACATAACGGCCGTGCACCTGCTGCGCGCCGGCGTCGGCGTCAACACGATCCACGCTTGGCGGGGCACGCGTCATTGGACACCACGCAGATCTATGCTGAAGTCGACCTGGAGATGAATGCAGAGGCGTTGGCCAGGGTCGATATCAGCAGCCTGAGGCCGCCGCCTCGGCAACCCTCTCTCCCGTCATTGATGGTATTCCTGAAGGCCCTATAGGCCGAAAGGTCACATTCTTATGTTGCGGAGCGAGCCGAGGAGGTTGACGAAATCCTTTGCTCGCTCGACCATTGCCGGAATGGCGACGGCATCGCGGCGATCCGTGGAGATTTATTCGCGAAGAGAACTTGAGACGCGCCGAAGTCGATCAGTCGCCGGATGATCGCCTCCTCAAAGCCGCCGAAGCCCTCGCATGGCGTGAGGAGGACGATGAGATCGCCGCAACGATGCTTGGTCGCCGCTGCTCAACGCGGCCGCCGTACTTGCGTGGCGAAGGACGACACCAGTAAGAAAATGCCATAACGGCTTTTCTGCCGTCATCAACGGCAAGGATGCTACCTGCGACGCTTTCGATGTGGCCGCCGCCAAATCAATCGCATGGCCCGCGGCGAGCTGTCCCAGTTTTTCGGCAAGAAGGTCATCCTCGACCGCAAGGGCGGCTCAATCCCTTCGCGGGAGGATTTCTGGATAGGTGCTCCCCTAATCTCGACGCTCACGCATTTGGACGGCTTGGCCTAATTATCTGATCGAGCGCCTGACGATGTCTGCTTCCCTTTCCGCACCCCAGGCAGGCTCACCGTTTAGAAAAGGATAGATTATCGTAATTTAGCTACGATCCACGACTCGAATCTAAACTTGCCGATTTTTGGAATTGTTCCTAATATCGTAGTATGGCTACGACTCAAAGAGATAAGCTAAACCGGCTCTATTCCCATCTGGCACCGGGGACGCCGCTGATCTCCGAGGACCTCGCCGCACTTGGAATATCGGCGGATCTGGCCGTCCATTATGTCCGGGCGGGCTGGTTGGAGCGGCTGGCGCGTGGAGTCTATTGCCGCCCCAACGATCCGCCAGCATTGCATCCGAGCCTGGCGTTGCTGCAGCGAAGCTTTGAAGGCCTGCATGTCGGCGGCAAGTCTGCGCTTGACTGGCACGGCATCCGCCACTACGTGGCCCAGCAACCCGTCCTTCATCTCTATGGCTGGAAGGCGGGGCGTCTCCCCGAGTGGTTCATCCAGCGCTTTCCAGCCGAGTATCACCGCAAGCGGCTGTTCGAGGAGCGCCCCGACGCGCTCCTGCAGGTCCGGCCCTTCGAGAACCGCAAAGGCGCACCATTCGTCTCGGCACCGGAGCGCGCACTACTGGAGGTTCTGAGCGAAGTTGGCGTTCGTCAGCCGCTGCAAGAAGCGCGCGAACTGGTCGAGAGCAGCTACAGCTTGCGCGCCGACGTGCTCGGCGACCTGCTCAAGAGATGCGCCAGCGTCAAGACCGTGCGCCTCTGCCTGCAGCTCGGACACGAGCTTTCCCTGCCGTGGATGGGTAAGCTCGATCCATCCCAGTTGCCTAAGGGCAGCGATCGGCGATGGGTGTCGCGCTCGGCTGACGGGCTTCTGGTGCTCAAGCCATGAATCAGACCTATCTCGACAGCGCCCGATTGCTGACGCGAGTCGCGCCGCTGGTGCTCGTCGATGACACCTTCGCGCTCAAGGGCGGCACAGCGATCAACCTCTTCGTTCGCGACATGCCGCGGCTCTCGGTCGATCTCGACCTGGTCTTTCCCGATCACACGCTGCCGCGCGACGAGGCGCCCAAGCGCATCAACGAAGCCATTCGCCAATCCGTTGCACGCCTGACCAAGCGCGGCTTTCGAACCCATGCGCCCGCTTCGACAGATGCAGGCGAGACCAAGCTGTTGGTGCGACAGGGTGCCATCGAGGTCAAGATTGAGGTCAATTTCGTTATGCGCGGCACCGTCAACGCGGTGCGCGTGGCGTCGCTGACGCAGAATGCGCGCGACACGCTGCAGGCGGATCTCGAAATCCCGGTCGTTTCGCTCGAGGACGTGTATGGCGGCAAGCTCGTCGCTGCGATGGACCGCCAGCATCCCCGCGATCTGTTCGACGTCATGCAGCTCTTCGCCCACGAGGGGATCACGGCCGCCATCCGCCGTGCCTTCGTCATTTACCTCGCGAGCCATAACCGGCCTGTGCATGAGGTGCTGTTTCCGTCCCTGCGCGACATCCGCCAGGAGTTTGAGCACAATTTCATCGGCATGACCGCCGAGCCCGTCGAGCTCGGCGCGCTGCTGGCCGCGCGCGAGCGAATGGCGCACGAACTCCAGCAGGAGCTGACGGCGGATGAGCGCCGGTTCCTGTTGTCATTGGTCGCTGCTGAGCCAGAATGGAACCTGCTGGGCATCCCGCATCTGGAGCAACTCCCGGGCGTCCGGTGGAAGCTGCAAAACCTCGAGCGATTGCGGAAGGCCAATACCCAAAAATTCGCCGAGCAGTCAGACGTGCTCGCGCGACTATTGGAATAAGTTTTGGACTTGACCAATAGCTTGGTCGGTCAAATTGTCCGAGACCTAAATACGTTTCGTGGGCTGGAGCAGCTGCTGGCGGATTTTTGGCGCGACGTGAATAAACGGAGATAGAGCATGCGGACGGTTATCCTGGGCGTCGAGACACAAAGCGACCTGACGCGCCGCATCCTGGCGACTGCGCACGGGCAGCGTAAGGCTGGGGACGATCGAATTTCATTCGAGAGCGTCAGCAACCTTTGGCGGGTGCTGGCGCCCAAGCGTATGGAGATCGTGCGCGTTATGACCGGAGCCGGCCCGTTGACGATCCGAGAAGTTGCGCGTCGGGTCGACCGTGACTTTAAGGGGGTTCACTCCGACGTGACGCTGCTACTGGGCGCAGGGATTTTGGAGCGAACGGAAAGTGGGGGCGTGGAATTTCCCTATGACCGCGTGCATGTTGAGTTCGACATGATGGCGGCGTGACGTCGCTGCCTATCGCTACTGTCACCAGTACACATGTGAGATGTATAGGAGGGCACTGCGAGGAACTGATGACGTCGTTCAGGTACCGCGCCAAGCCGTAAGCCGGCGAAGCCAAGTTGTTGTGTTAAGAGTGGTGTGGCCCGATCATAGTAAGCTTGGTCCAGTGTATCACCATCGACCCAGATATTACCGGCGATCGCTTCATTGTGCGCATCCTCCGCCCACATGACCGGATTGTCCTTCGTGTCATTCTTCGCGACATCGCTGGTCAGCCAGCCTGCCTCAAGATCATCGACGAAAGTCGGCCAATTGTACTCCATCGTGCGTATCAGCGTCGTGTCCCACATCTTGTGAAGATTGTCGGGAGGCGTCGAGCAGTGGTCCGCCGTGCAGGTCTTGCCCTTGAACTGGATCACCTTAATGGCAATCCCGTTGCCGCCGCTGCTTTCCCAGATCGTGTGAAACGGCTGATGAATGTCGCCGACGAAGTGAGCGGCGAACTTGAGGGCTCGAAGCTGTTGATCGCCGGCGGTGCAACGCAGTTCATTCTTTAAAGCGCCCAGCGCATCCCGCGCCTCCTTCGGCAGCTCCCGCCACTCTGGAACCCCAACGGCGCTGTGCGTGATGCCACCTGCGAACAGGTCCATCTGATGCATGCCGAACAGCCGGTTGCGCCGAACCGGGTTCGCCGGTATCGCCGTCCTGCTTGCCATGAGCCTCTCCCGCTTCTGGTCGTGAGAGACTCCGCATGCACCGGAAATCGGTTCATTCAATGATGATGCCGGGCTCTTGACCACTGAATCGCGTTGAGCGCTTCCAGGCTGACAAGGGGCTCTGCCGTTAGGCTGCAACCCCGAACACATGCCGCGCGGTCGAACATCCAGGATGGGATCTCCAGAAAACGCTGCGTCTCCGATCTATCCAGCGTGCAGCGGAAAACAACGCCGTCCGCCTTGTCGATCACGGCATGGTCGAAAACGTACGCATTCGGCCAGCACCCCGGGCGGACGCGCCGGCCTGCCGTGGCGCTCAGGCGGCAGCCGCTTTGGACTGTCGGGTCGCCTTCCAATTCCACTGAAGCAGGTCGGCGCCTCTGTTGACAGGGTAATCTGGAAGTCTGGCCAGCACGTCAGCGAGCCAGGCTTGCGGATCGACGTCGTTCATCTTGCAGGTTTATGCGGCCCGCCGAACTATGCCGAACGGGTCCGGTATGGCACGTCGGGCGCCGCTTCTCGAAGCGCAGCCTCCATGCCTTGAACTGTTTCTCGTACGACATCCTCAATCTGAATTTCCCCAACCCCTAAGAACACGGCCGGGGCGCGGCTAGCTGGTCCAATCGGCGGTGACGGCGGTAGTCCGTGCCGCAAAAGCACCCAGTCCATTGCCAAGCGAGCGGTTCGTCCGTTGCCATCCTCAAAGGGATGCAGACTGGCCAGCCGCTGATGGACCTCAGCCGCGAACTCCACCACAGCCATCGGATCACTGGATGTCAAGTCACGCTCGTTGCCTGCGGCCCAATCGGCGAAAGCGGCCATTTCTTTGGAAAGTGTTTGAGGTGGCGGATATCTCTTGGCAGTCCAAGTATTCTCGTCTGCAGCCTGCACAAGCACCTTTCGCAGAGCGCCGATGTGCGTAGCCTCATCCGCATTTCCCAGCAATATACGATTTAGTTCAAAAATGCCTTCTTTCGTGAATGGAGAATTCTTCTTCGCCCACTCCTGCACTTTGGCTGCAGCATGCTGCCATAAAGAAGCGATTTCATGATTCTCCGCCAATGTTGTTGAGGCGGAACACCGCAGCTTGTCAATGCGGAAGCACGCATCGGCGGATAACTCACTTCCGACTTGACTCCATCTGCGTTTTATTTCCTCACATGTTCTAGACAAAGACAAGCGCTCCGGATGCTCTAACGCCGGAGGCCGGAATATCCGGGACATGAGTGCCAGCTGAGTCCCTGTAACGTAGACCGCCAAATTTCTAAGGTTCATGTCGGGAAGATTGCTCAATTTACTATTTGATGCCAAATCTAACGTCGAAAGATTTTGAAGATTTCCCAGTGTGCTGGGTAGCAGTCGCAGTTTGCAGCCTGCCAAGCTAAGGTTCTCAAGCGCTTCGCAGTCGCCTATTTCATCCGGCAGTCCACGTAATGAGTTGAAGGATAGTGAAAGCGTGGTTAGGTTCTTTAGCATCCCAATACTATGAGGCAGCTCGACAATTGAGCAAAGGTCCGCAATGAGCTCCGTCAAATGCTTGCACTGCGAAATTTCGTTGGGCAAATGGGTGAGCGCGGCGTTCTCCGAAATATCCAAGCGGCGCAGGTGATGAATCCGATTGAGCCCAGGGGGCAGCTGGGACAAATTCAGGTCACTTAAATCTAAGTCCGTCCCACCTTCGTCAAAACAGCGCAGGACATGATGCATGGCCGCTTGCCTTTGCTCGCGTGATTGCGACGCGCTTGCTTCATCTGACGTCGATGGAGCGCAACACAGTTTGCTGCGAAAGAATGCCGACTTGTTTTTCGTGGGTGCTTGATTGCACCACGCTTGAAGTTCCGAGCGCAATGCGCCGGACGATTCCGCTTGATCCATCTGCCGGCCAGAACTGGCTCGCGACATACTTGAGTGTACGTCGTCCTGAGCGCCCCCTGAATGTTGCGTCGCTTGATCATCACTTAGCTCCATGCCCGCAATCGTTTCTGCAAAGCGAACGGCATCTTCTGAGTCTCTCGAGTCATCCGCCTCGCTAGCGCTTGTGGACTGCGTGGATGAGGCAACCATTCGACCGTACATCAGATTCCTCGCCTATCGCCAAAATTGCACGTTGTCGAGCGAGAGCCTATGCAGATTAGCTGACCTTAACCTGACGCACAGGCGCCAAGCATGTGTCCGCGCTTACATGCGACGGCTTGGTTATCGCAATAATTCAAGCGCCCGCTTCACCGACTCTGAGCGGCGATCAGCGAGGGGCGCGACTGCTGGGGACGATGCCATTTGACTATTGCTCAGTCGGCTGATCAGTCAAAGGGAGGCTGGACGGCCAACGGAAATCCCGGCGAACGAGATCTTGCGGTACACTACACAAGGATGGCCTAACGCTGACCGTTATGGGGGCGGTGGTCTGCGGTCGCCCGATCAGGCCGGAGTCGATGCAAAAGCAGCTGACCAGCCGCTCTCCACTTACCTCGGCCACGCCTGCGTGCGTGATGCCTATTGGTATCTCTCCGCCTGCCCCGAGTCGATGGAAGAAGTTATGTGCTTCCACCCGAATTGCCGCGCGGCAGCTTCATCCGGACCCTCGTGCTCACCGACATCGCTACCGGCTGGACGGAGTGCGCTCCTCCGATCGTGCGCGAACAAACGCTTCGAGCACGGCGTCGACGGAATTGCGCAAACAATTGCCCTTTGCGCTGGCCGGCCTCGATACGGACAATGACACCGTGTTCATGAATGAGACGCTGAAGGCATACTGCGATGCGGCCAACATCGTCTTCACGCGTTGCCGGCCCTACCGGAAGAACGACCAGGCCTTCGTCGAGCAGAAGAACGGCGCCGTCGTGCGCAGGATGGTCGGCTATCGTCGGTTCGAGGGCCTGGAAGCGGCCAAGCTGCTGGCTGAACTCTATCGATCGGCGCGGCTGTTCATGAACTTCTTCCAACCCTCGTTCAAATTGATAGCCAAGCAGCGCGACGGCGCTCGTGTGCGCAAGACATACAGCGCGCCGGCAACGCCACACCAGCGCTTGGCCGCCGACGCCCGCACGCCCGACGCGCTTCGCCACCATCTCCAAGAAATCTATGCCGCTCTCGACCCGGTCGTGTTGTTGCGCGACATCCGCGGCGCGCAGGAACGCCTCGCAGCGCTCGCGGATACCCAGCCAATCGCCCATCCTGCTGCGGCATCGCAATCGATCGATCCCTTCCTGGCAAGCCTACGAACCGCCTGGAAGGACGGAGCTATGCGACCGAAGGATCGGCCAATCGTGAAACCGAAAAGAGGCCGGCGCCGTCCCGACCCGCTCATCCGGGCAACGCCTGATTTGCGAAAATGGTTTGAAGCCGAGCCCTGGCGGACTGGTAGCGAACTGCTCTCCCGGTTGCAGGTGGAAT
This sequence comes from Bradyrhizobium sp. CCGUVB4N, assembly GCF_024199945.1. Classification (GTDB taxonomy): domain Bacteria; phylum Pseudomonadota; class Alphaproteobacteria; order Rhizobiales; family Xanthobacteraceae; genus Bradyrhizobium. Next base: position 1,503,102 of record NZ_JANADP010000001.1, read on the forward strand.
ATCCTGGAGCCTATCCGAACAAGCTTCTTCGAACGCTTCAACGTCGGCTTAAATCCTGGCGCAGCGAAAAAGCGAACGCGTTGTTGTTCGTTCCTACGGAGGAAGCGCTGCTGGGGCATGAGGTCACAACAACCCAATGATGTGGCAGACGCCAGCGGAGGAGGCCGGGCGCTCCGAAACCTTGGCCATCTCCGCACCCGGCCTCCTCCTCAATCCAAGCCGGGAGCAAAATAAATGAGGCAACCGATCGCACTCGGGAGCCATCTGCCTGGAGACACGCGTACGGGCCTGAACCGGCTGAACTTGCCGGCACGGGCGGCTGGCAGCGCGGTCTCTCCGCTGTCGTCGGTCGGGCTGTGCTCGGGCGCGATCATCCTGCTCTTCTTTGGACTGGCGCATGACCTCTTCTGGACCGGCGTCGGCGCCACACTGCTGATGGGTCTCGGCACGGCGCGACCGTCGCGGCGATCGCAACGCTCGCGGTCAGCGCGCGCGACATCGCCGGCCGTGTTGCCAAGGCTCAGGCCGGCTTTGGCATGCTCGCGATCCGGGCGCTCGAGGTCGCGGCGTCGGTGGCGATTGTTACCTTCGGTGCCCTGCTGCTAGCCGGCTACAGAGCAACTCTGGATTGTCTCGCGGTGATGGCCGCAACGAAGGAAGCGGAGAAGAGGTTACGGCCTGCAAGTCGGCACGGGGCTCGCGGACCGCTCAGGATCCCGGCGGTAACGAACGAGGATCGGCTCGAGTATCTCATTCGACCAGAATATCGGAGCGCCGATCTGCTTCAGGCAAAGGGCGTTCCAATAAAGGCCATTGGATGAAAACGATCGGCGCGCCGAAACGGCTTGCGCAACCGCCTTGATGTCCTGCGATTCCGGGTAGATGTAGATTGTCGTCGGTTCATCGAGCAGCGGAATGATCTGTTCTGCGTCGGATCGCGACCAGCTCGTGCATCCATTGCTGCGTCCGCTCGCGTAGTCCACGAGGGTTCCGATCGGAACGCAACCATTCACATTGGCATACGGACTGCGCGCCATGCTTCGATAATGGATGCCCTTCAGGACAATGGCTGGATGTCCGCCGATCGCACGCTCCCTGGCATTGGCGGTCTCTCCCTCGCCATCGAACTGAACGAACGAACGCATCAGGATGGCCTCTCGTTTCGCGGCGTTGCGAAAGTAACCCTTGAAGGAGGTTTTCGTCTCGGCCGTCACATAGGCGCCGCCAGTCGTCAGATTCGAGTCCAGTGCATTGCCGAAATTTTTCGCGCACACCTTTCCGTTCGCGAAATTCACCGCGCCCTTGATGTTGCGGCCGCTGCCATGCCCCGCGGACATCGCGCGAAATGACCGGTCGGCTTCGCAGATCTCGTAGAAGCGCTTCCCCAATCCGCCATCGCTCGGCCGCGTCGCGTCCATGGCGAAATAGCAGGGGTTTTTGACGACGGCTGCCGCGACCTTTCGCAGGTAGAGAGCGCGCGCTCTCTGTAGGACCACTGGGACGATCTGTCCCTCGCCGTTTCCGACATGGTTCTTCAACCAGGCCGGAGTTTCCGACGGCTGTTCCACCGCCAAGGCTCCAGCCGCAAGCCAAGCGGCGATCGTCACGCCGAGCGCGAACCGCCCGAGCACGGCCAATCCAGCCCGCAACGGATCGCCGCCACGGCTGCCGTTCAGGCGGCCTGATCGGCGCGTCGCCAGGCTGGAAATGGATCTGACAGCTTTGCCCATTCGGCAACATCCATTGCAGGCCTGCCCGGCACGAGGCAGGCATCGAGGCGCGCGCGGATCGCCCCTTCGTCCATGCCGACGCCGATGAATACGATTTCCTGGCGGCGGTCGCCATAGATCTCGTTCCAGTGCTTCCGCAGATTTTTGCGCCAGAAGGGATCGTCGGGCCAGCGTTCGGCAGGAACGGCCGCCCACCAGAACCCCAATGCTCCGGTTCGCACGATCGAACCCGCCTGGCTGATCTCGCCGAGCCATTGCGGCCGGGTCGCCAGCCAGAAATGACCTTTCGCCCGGACGACACCCGGCCAAGGCTGCTTGATGAACTGGTCGAACTTGGCGGGATCGAACGGCCTGCGGCCGCGGTAGACGAAGTTCGTCACGCCGTATTCTTCGCTCTCGGGCACGTGCTCGGCGAAGCCATAGAGCTCCTTGTACCAGAGCGGGTGCTGCTGGGCCTTCTCAAAGTCGAAGCGGCCGGTGTCGAGTACGCGATCGAAGGGCACACGGCTGTAGTTTGCCTCGATGATATCGGCCTCCGGATTGAGCGAGCGGATAATCTTGCGCGCTACTTCGCGCTGAGCTTCCGTGGCGTCGTCGACCTTGTTGAGCACCACCACATCAGCAAACTCGATCTGCTCCACAAGCAGGTCGACCAGCGTTCGTCGGTCGTCTTCCAGTGCCTCGCCGCGATCCTGCAGAAAGTCGGTCGACGAATAGTCCTTGAGTAGGTTCACGGCGTCGACCACGGTGACCATGGTGTCGAGGCGTGCCACGTCGGAGAGGCTTTCGCCGTCTTCGGAGCGGAAGTCGAAGGTTGCCGCCACCGGCAGCGGCTCGGAGATGCCGGTGGATTCGATCAGAAGATAATCGAAGCGGCCGCTCTCGGCGAGGGCGCGCACCTCCTTCAGAAGGTCGTCCCTCAGCGTGCAGCAGATGCAGCCGTTGGTCATCTCGACGAGCTTCTCATCGGTCCGGGACAGGTTCGCACCGCCATCGCGAACCAGATCCGCATCGATGTTCACCTCGCTCATGTCGTTGACAATCACTGCCACCTTCAGGCCGTGCCGGTTGTTCAGGACGTGGTTCAGCAAAGTGGTCTTTCCAGCCCCGAGGAAACCGGACAAGACGGTGACGGGGAGTTTTTGCATGGAGATCGAAGAGCCTTTTCAAGGAGATAGGGTGAGAGCGGTGGAGTGGCGCACGAGGAGCCTACAAATGTAATGTTATAACGTTACACTGATTGACCTCAATTCGTCTGTCAAGGCGCATGACTGCCTAAATTAGGCTTCATCGCAAGTGGCCCGCGCAGCCCGCAACCCGGCGCGCCCTACACCTACGTCATCACCAAGGGGGTTTGGTGCATTTCGGCTGGCGACGCTGCGCGATCTGCCGGACATGGACACGCTGGAGGACGCCGGCCTGCTCAGCAAGGACAAAATGTTGGCGGGAGAGTTGCCGGATTCCTTGCCGGCAGATGATGAAGAGCATGACGATGACGAAAAAGCTGCAGATTGGACAGAGACAGGCTAGCCTCAGTGAGCGGCCTCTTTCGATTCTATCCCCCACCCGCAAGTGTCCCGCCCCGAGACATAAAACCTTGGCACAGGTTGTGCTGACTAATGGGAGCCGGGATTTTGCATCACCCTCCCGGGGCTCGATAAGCGCCGCCTGCAAGCTATTTCAAGCAGGTGGCGTTTTTATTCGGTGTCCCAATTCGATTTTGCAAGTGTGCCAATTAGGACAAGAACTGACGGGCGGGGGCGGTGGCCACGCCCGGGGGGAATCTTCAACGCTGCACCTTGCCGATCTCATTCATCCCTAAATTGAGGGTGAGTTACCGATGCAGCGACCGAACTTTGGACCACTCGAAACTAGAGTTTTACGACTCTTTGAAGCGAGACCGAAGTTTGGACCACCCAGAACTAGAGTTTTACGGCTCTGAACACGCTGGTGGGCTGGTGGCACCATCGCGGGTTTGCAGCAAAATCGGCGGTCGATTGCCGATCGCCCCGTGAGGCCTTTCCTCATTATACAACAAGGCTTGAGAACGCCCACGGGACCGTGTGCCGTGAGGTTCTCCAGAACGGGCGACAGGCGCTTAAAGTCAGCGCGCAACCTATCTCGAGCGTTACCACCGTCAAGAAAAGAACGAGAGGCCAATTGACATCAATCTGCAATTAAAGGGTCGAATGGCACATCCAGCTACCCCGTTGGATGCAACAGATATCACAATGCATGTTGGACCCACACATTCGGCTCCACGTAAACTCCATAATTCTGCTCAACCGATACAAGTACCGGTACCAATGCACCCTCGACCTCTGCCTGGCCCGAACAATTGAAGGCTGCCCCTGTCCATTGCGTCCACTCCGCGATGGTCCCAACGATGGTCATGGAATAGGGAGCGATCTTCAATATCTTGCCTCCGGCGCGGACGTGAGTTCGCAACCACGTGTCCGTTGGCAAACCGTCGGCACGGTGCAATGTGACATACTCGCGCATTGCCTTCCGCGCGTCGAGTTGCTTTTGGCTGGGCCGGACAGGGGCAAACATTTCTGCAAAGCCCATTTTCTTCGCGCACGCCTTCAAGGCATCCAACATCGCCAGTGCATTGCCAATGCCCCTCGCCTTGGGGACAAGGGCGATTTCGAGCGCGCTTATCGTCGTCGGCCTACGTCCAACAAGCCTGTCTTCGTGAGCCCAGCGGATAACCTGGTCCCAGCCGCCGTCAGGCAATTCGGAGCGGCCCTCGATGTTGAAGGCAAATGGAACACCAAAAGCGCGCCCGACGATCTCGCCATCGAGAAGTGCTCCAAAGGCGTAGTCGAGGTAATCGAAAAACACAGATCGCCCAAAGTAGAGCTCTGACGTCGCGTCATGTCGCATGAACTCGGGCCACACCTCCTCCAAGTCATTCGAAAAGACCGACGGGATCAGATCTGGTCGTTCCCGCAATGAGAATATCTGTATCTTCATTCTTCGTAACACCATTGCAGCGAGCACGAGAGCTTGTCTTAGAGACTCTGTAACCAGATTTCTAGCTCGTCTTAATCATGAGTGCCGGGCGGGCTGCTGGAACATTTCTGGTCGCGAGTGAAGGCGCGCGCGAACGCTACGGGCTTTTTCGCCGCTTTTCGACGGGACTTCCTGAACGCGTTGGAGGACGGTGGCGGGGATGACCGGGGCTCATGCCCCGAGCGTCAGGACGCTTGCGGGACCAGAGCGTTTGCCGCGCTGCGGAACAGGTTGGCGTCGGCGCACGCTGCAGCGAAGGCCAGACGTACGCGGGTGGCGGTCTCGATGACACGGGCTGCGATCTTGAGAAATGTGAGCCTGATGGTGTTGAATTCGGCGGTTGCCAGATCACGCGGCTTCGGGATGGCGTCGCGCATGGCGAGGATGAGCCAATAGACGGCGGCGTGGAAGACGAGGCGAACCTGGTTGGCGATCGCCGAGCGGCAGCTGGTGCGATCGGAGGCGAGCTGGGTCTTGTGCAGCTTGGTCAGGTTCTCGGCCTGTCCGCGTGCCCGGTAGAGGCGATCATAGATCCCCCCGCCGTGCTGATATTCAGGCTGGTGACGACGTGGCGGATGTCGAGCCCTTGTTGGGGTGCTTCGATGCGGGCGATGACGCGGCGCTCAAGATGCCAGGAACCTGCCGCGTGGCGGGTCTCGGCGTAGCCGAACCACGTTCTTGTTCTCGACCGCACGTTGGTTCGGACTGCATCGCAGACCTCGTCGACCTTTCTGGCGAGCAGCTTGGTGCCGGCCAGCGCGAAGACGTAATCGACGCCGTTCTGCTCGCAGAAAGTCATGGCCTCGAGGCAGGCGTAGTGGCTTTCGCCGCGGAAGGCCAGCGCCGGCGAATGCGCCGAACCAGGCGGCGCAGATGTGTTCGCGCCTCAATGCCGCTCGGCGTCTTGCCGGGCGCAGCATGACCGCAATGGGCCGGCTGTGCTCGGTGTCGTGGACGTGGATCGGCAGGAAGTAGTGTTCGTCACATTGGGCAATGAACAGCGCGAGTTGCTGACGGCCATGCACCACGTCGACCATGTCGTCGATGTCGAGCGTGATTGCGCTCGGGTTCGCGCTTGTCCTCGTCGGACAAGCGTAGATGTGCTCGAGCAGCAGCCCGATGACGAACCGTCTCTCGGTCTCCGGCCGGTCCTTCTGGCAGCAGACGGTGCGATCTCGTGATCGACCGATCGACCCAGTCCCAGTCGGGTCTTGCCGCCAAGCTGCGCCAGCACATGCTTAACATTGATAATGATGCAGCCTGCCTCGATCGCCTTGAAGTCGTCGTCGGTTGCTTCGGTCGCATCACTTCCGTTGCGACGAGGGAATCACGATCGCTGACTCGAGGCTATCTTGAGAGTGGACCCGCAGGCTTTCGAGGCGTCAACTCTCGAAAGCCCGCAATCTCAAACCCACCAGCGTGCCAGAAACCGAATCCCGCTCAGCGGTTTGCACACTGTTCCACGGACGACACATTATGCGAAGTGATCGATGCGCGGGATCTTGCATCGGCACGAGTGATGGTACCTGCCCTCGCTAGGGGCTCGCACGACCGCCGCTGAAACGACGAGATAGCAATCACGTTCAGGTGCGACCTCGTCGTTGCGCCCGACTTCACGGGCAATACTCAGCTGAAAGTAAGAGCGCGCTCAAGATACCAAGAAGGGTCATCGCCAGTCGAGTCTGTCTCTACGCTTGCTTCACTCGGATTCGCCTCAACACCTGCTTCAGTATCGCTGTCATCGCCTTCAGCCTTTGAAAGATACAGTGCAGGTTTGTCTGACCGCTGCCATTCATTGTCAGCGTTCTTCGTCCACTTTTCGGGATGCTGGGTCGGATCAAGCACCCAGTGATTGCGACCCATATCAACAAACCCCATCTCCGCTAGACGGGGTTCCATACCTTCTATGGCAGGACGTGACATGACCGACGGCTGATCGCCGTCTTGCCGAAGTTGATGCTCCAGCAGAATATCGCCTGCGTTCTCGACAAGCGGATGGCTAAGCCGAAGATCTACAACGGACGTGAACTCATTGCGCCCGAATTGTCGCTGAAGCCGGTCCCCTCTAACAATCATCGGGCCTCCTGCTCTTAAAAGCCCAACAGTTGTGTCCCCCAATCGATAGCGGAAAAATCGCGGCTCCGTCACCGCATTGTCTGCCGTGCTGGCGTAAACTCTAGCGACCATTGCCGCGCGCTCAGCTTTTGTGGATACAAAATCCGTGTACTCTTGTGGATTATCGGCGATGTATTTGATTTCGTCGCCGAAAAATTCCCTCACTTCTCTGTCAAAGGTAGATCTTGCGATCTGCTCAATGGGTGGGGCGGAAACAAGAGAGTATGGCCGCGGGTTAGCCGACGACGAACTGCCTGGCTCCATGCCTGCAAGGGTTCGTTCAAAGCGCTGACTATCGCCTGACTCCCCTGATTCATCAGTCCGGCTGGCGCCTGCGGATTGGCTGGCTGAAATGCCGTGGCTATGCATCCGATTTTCGCTCCTACTGGCAGAGTTGTTACTACGGAGCTCTTGGGAGCCCTTGCCGTTCCACATACAAGCTCCAGCTGACCGTTATCTGACACGCAGACGTCACGCATCTGTCCCCGCATTTGGCGGACCAGGCTATCGTGATCGTGGCAACACGCCCGACTCGAGCATCTCCCGTCATCAGCGAGTGAAAGATCGCTACGAACTCGATGATGATATCATCACCAGCAATACGAGTAGGCTTGGACTTAATCGAGTTTCGACGTCGGGCACGTCCCAATCACGCAAGCCTACCGTTGCTTGTTCGGCGCGCTCGACCAGAGCGGAGCGTGTGTTGCATGGCAGCCGATGAACCAGCCCGACCGACCGCCCAATGACGTAGATCTGCTCGATCAGATCTGCGCTACTTATTGAACCACGGCGTCGTTCCGAACCGCCCCGTTGTCCAATACACCGCATGTCCAGGTTGGCGTTCGGCGAACCTCAGGGGCCATCCGCTGCATTGCAGAGCTGAATAGTTGGCCGCCCTGTCCAGCAGGATCGCGCATCCTTCCATGCCCTCAGCGCTCTCGGTTCTGGATTTAGAGATGTTCGGACGTCGCAAGTCGATCAATGCCGGTCAGTCTGCGCGCCGGCTCGAAGCCTCTGACGGAGCGACCGGCGCATCAACTGGCTATTGCCGCGCACGATCGGCGGCTCGAACAGTACCCACTGCACATCATGTTGGTTCAAGGACCACATACTTTGCACTTGCACCATAGCTTGCGAGCTTCTGGTTCAAATCCACGTCATCGAGCGTTCGGAAGCCGTGCTTCTCCCAGAACTTTCCTGAATTGCTGACAGCGACCAGCGAGAGGTTGGGAAAGCCGGCCTTTGTCGCGTGTCTGACCAGCTTAAGCACGACCTCGGAAAGCCGCAGCGTTGCTGCGCGCTTCCGGCAACAACGCGATGTCGTGATATTAGGTCGATGCAGGCTCGGTCACGGCGCCCACAAGCGCATTCAGCGCGGGCGGCTCCTTGAAGCGCCAAGGATGGTGACGATATAGCCGGCCAGGTCGTCCCGCGAGCGCTCAAGCACAAAACATCCCTCAGGGTACATCTCCGGCCGCTCCGGGAAAACGGCCTCATCCTGGCGATAGTTTAGGTGGACGCGATCTGCGATGGCGCGAACTTCAAGAAGATGGTCGGGCTCAATCGCTCGCCACGGCATGCAAAAGTACTTTCAATGAACCTTCCAATCCTTAGACAACCACCAGCACCAAAGTCCTGTCCAGGACAGACCGGGTCCGCCGCTAAGCTAATCAAACCGTGTAACAACTGTGTTCGTTTTGCTTTGTGCGATTGGGGTCGTGACGAACATTGGCCTCGCGGAATTGATGGAGGCATCGGACTTAGCCAATGAGTGCCCCCAGAGGAAGCTTCAAGGGAAGCCCCAGGTGCAGAACTGCTCAAAGTCAGGGAAACCTTCACGGGCGATCCCGAGCCAACCCCTCCCATGGGCAAGGTGTATGGACTGATCTTAGTGTCCCGAGCCACACGTTCGCAATCATAGATCCGCAGTAAATTCGCGTCGCTGTGCCAAGGATGGAGGCAAGCAGCGACGGAGTCCCCAATGGCAATCCAGCAACTTCCTGCCCGATATTGAGCGATGACGAGCGCGCCGAATTGACGTCGCTGACGATGCGGCGGAACGGCGCTGGCTCTTAAGAGTCCGGATCATGCTGATCCTGTGCGGAAGGTGGGCAGAACACGGGAGTGGCGGCCAAGCTAGGGCTGGAGCAGCAGACCGTAAAAAAGTGGCGGCGGCGTTTTATGGAGCAGCGCGGGGCCGGACTGCGCGACGAGCCCCGCACGATTGAGGATGCCCGCATCGAAGCCGTGATCGTGAGAACGTTGGAGAGTTGCGCTGAGCACGCCACCCATTAGAGCTCTCGCGACATGACGAAGACCAGCGGCCTATCGGTATCGACGGTGCAACGCATCTGACCGGCCTTCGCTTTCCAGTCGCACCGGATGGAGACGTTCAAGCTCTCGACCGATCCGAACTTCGTGGCCAAAGTGCGCGATGTCGTGGGTCTCTGCGTCTCACCGCCGGTGCACGCCATCGTTCTGTGTGTGGATGAGAGGTCCCAAATCCAGGCGCTGGACCGAAGCCAGCCGATGCTTCCGATGTATCCCGGCCAGGCGGCCCGAAGATGCCATGACGGACAAAAGCCATGGCACCACATAGCTGTTCGCCGGCCTCGATATTGCGACCGGACGGGTCATTGGCAAGTGCTGCGGGCGCCATCGCACCGCCGAATTTCGCAAGGTTCTTGACGAGATCGAGGCTGCCGTACCGCGCGAACTCGACGTCGATCTCGTCACGAACAATTACGTCACGCACAGGACCGCAATGATCCGCAGATGGCTCGCCAAAAAGGTCGCGTTGGCACGTGCACCTGACCGCGACCAGTTCGTCAGGACTCAACCAAGTCGAGCGCTTCTTCGCGCTCCTCACCGATAAGACGATCCGGCTCGGCATCTATCGCAGCTTGGCTGCCCTTAGGGTGGACGTCGCCTCGTTCATCGAGCGACACAACGCCGATCCCCAACCGTTCCGATGGACCAGATCAGCCGACGACATCTTTGCTTCCATCGAGCGCTTCTGTCGTTACATTGTCCCGGCAAAATCACGCCCCAATGCTCCAAACTTCCGGTTCAGGACTCGAGACTGGCAGCACCTACAGCGACATCGCCAATGTGAAGAGATAGTCCAGACCATGAGCGCCCGATGAGCGGCGACTAAAGCCGAAGCGGTACGACAATTCGTGGAGCTCCAAGGCCTGTGCTGGTTCGAGTCCGGCCGCCCGCACCAATGAACTTGGGGGAAACTGTCGGCTTCCATTCCCATATCCCGCGTCAGACAGCGCGGACTTCCCCGTCACTGGGCAACTAAAAAATCCGACGCGAAGGGCCATATCTGTCGGATTAACCGCGACTGCGTTCGACCCTTCTGCCGGCTTCCAGGCAATCCGGCTGCAGCATCGCGTTTTTGCGATCGAGGAGAAGGCGAGCAGCGTGAATACCAAGACCTAATTGTCCTATGAGAGCGTTCGATATTAATAAGTTTAAGAAGACTATACGAAGGTTTGTAATGCGCCTTCCTTCGGCTGTGCTGTTCAGCACCCGGTCGCGAAACCACCCAGGAGCACCTATCGGGGTCGAAATGAATTGTTGTATTCTTGCTCAATTGTTAACCCGCTCGAAGGCCGGACCGCTACAAGCATGTGTAACCAGCTCACCACGTTTGGATGTTCAGCGATGCAGCTGGTTTTCGGAAGCGTTGCGCTAGCGGCGGTGACGCTAGTGTCCGTTTATATTCACAGCCCTTTCGCAGCGACGGCGTTCGCCTATCTCGCGGTGATATTGCTGTTTTCGCTGACAGGCGGCTTCATCGCATCGTCGGTGCTTTCTATCGCCTCCGTCGCTGCGTTGGCCTATTTGTTTACGTCCCCGACGTTCAGTCTCCGGATCGATGACCCTCAGGACCTTTTGGTGATTGTCACCTTCCTAACCGTCTCAATTGTCGGAACGCACCTGATCGGAAAGGTCCGCCGCGAAAGGGAGGCTGCGCGTGAGTCCGTAGCCAAGCTACGGCACAGAGCGGCCGATCTGCATGGCCGCGAGAAACGCTGGCGCGCAATCTTTGAGCATAATCCATTTATGTATTTCATGGTCGATGAAGCCGGAACGGTCCTCAACGTCAATACTTTCGGCGCGACCCAACTCGGCTATGCTCCTGGGGAGCTGGCAGGCCTATCTGTGCTGAATGTCTTTCTGAAAGAAGATCGTGAGGTCGTTCGCAAACGTATCGGGGAGTGTCTTACAAATATCGGCCAATCGCGCACCTGGGACATCCAGAAGATCAGGAAAGACGGTTCGGTGCTGTGGGTGCGCGAAAACGCCAAAGCCATGCTGTGGGCCGATGACAAGCCCATCGTCCTCATTGCCTGCGAAGATGTCACCGAGCAGAAGCGGACCGCACTTGCGCTGCAGCGGAGTGAGGCCCAATTAGCCCAGGCGCAGGAATTGAGCCACGCCGGCAGCTTTGGCTGGAACGTCGCCACCGGCGAGGTCACTTGGTCTAAGGAAATTTTTCGGATTTTCCAATACGATCCGGAGACGAAAGCGACACTGCAGCACGTCCTTAATCGCGTCCACCCAGAAGATAAGGCCGCCGTCCGAGAGACGGCAGATCGAGCGTTTCAAGGCGAGGATTTCGAGCATGAATACCGACTGCAGATGCCCGACGGGTCGGTAAAGCATATTCACACGCTGGCACGGGCTACGAGAACCGCGTCTGGCGATATCGAGTTCGTCGGGGCGGCGACGGACGTCACAGCAGCCAAGCAGACGGAACAGCAGCTGCGCCGTAGCGAGGCCTATCTGGCCGACGCGCAGCAGCTGAGTCGCACAGGTACTTGGTCCTGGGACTGCCGTCGTCACTGTTTTGCGTATCGCTCCGCCGAAGTCAGTCGTCTGTTTGGCTTCGATTCGGACGAGCCTGTATCGCTTGAGGCCATCCAGTCGCGTATTCATCCAGATGACTTGGCGCCGCTGCAGGAAGTGCAACGTCAGGCTATCGAACAGAAGGCAGGTAACTTTGAGTATGATTTCCGAATCCGTCTTCCCGATGGCTCGATAAGGCACATACACTCAGTTGCGCACGCTGTGTTGGGAAGCGATGGCGACACTGTCGAACTCATCGGAACGCATATGGATGTCACCGAGCAACACGCAGCCAGGGAACAATTGGAAAACACCCTTGCCGCGCTGCGTGAGAGCGAGCAGCGCTTTCGTGACTACGCCGAAACTGCTTCCGACTGGCTCTGGGAGACCGGGCCGGACCATCTGGTCACCCACTTATCGGAGCACGCCGGCGCTACGGGCATCATGGCCACAGGACTCATCGGCCTGCCTCCTTGGAAAATTGCGTGCGACGTCGAAGAAGACCCCGAGAAGTGGCGACAGCATCGGGCGACGCTAGACGCACATCTGCCATTTCGTGATCTCGTCTATCGCGCCGTCAATAGGACCGGGACTCCGATCTACGTCCGGACCAGCGGCAAGCCGTTTTTTGATGTCAGCGGCAACTTTCTGGGCTACCGAGGCGTCAGCACCGACATCACCGCGAAGATCCGCGCAGATCAGGCCGAACAAGAGCTGCGGAAGGCACAGGCGGATCTTGCTCATGTATCGCGCGTGACGATGCTGGGGGAGCTAACAGCCTCCATCGCCCACGAAGTAAACCAGCCGCTCTCCGCCATTGTCAGCAATGCCGATGCGTGCCTCGCTTGGATGGGGCGCGAAGTTCCTGAGCTTTCCGCCGCGCGCAGATCGGTGGAGTGGATCGCCAAGGACGCGATCCGGGCAAGCGAGGTGATCCGCAGGGTCCGCGCACTTGCGAAGAAAGGGGAGATCGAGATGGTATCTCTCGATATCAATGACGTCGTTAAGGAGGCCATCACGCTGGTGACACGTGAGCTGGTCAATCACCAAGTGGCCTTGCGAACCGAGTTGACCCCAATGCTTCCCACGATTCTTGGTGACCGGATTCAGCTGCAACAGGTGATCATCAATCTGGTGACGAACGGGATCGAAGCCATGCAAGCGGTTGACGATCGAACGCGCGGACTGGTGATCAGATCTTCCTGGAACGGTGATGGGCGCGTGCAGCTCTCCGTGACCGATTGCGGCGCCGGGATCGCTGAGGAAGATAGGGATCGCATCTTAGATCCGTTTTTCACCACCAAAACGAGCGGTCTTGGAATGGGTCTGTCGATCTGTCGTTCGATCGTGGAAGCTCACGGAGGGCGCCTGTCAATCGTCCGCAACCAAGGGCCGGGCGCGACCTTTCAGTTTGCCCTGCCGATCGTGTCGTGAATGGACGCTTTGACGCGCTCGCGAAAGCCGGAAGGCCGACGGACCGACAAGTGCGATCGTCTTCATGGCCGGGAAGACGCCTCGATGCGTCACTCGAATGTTGCAAGAGTTGATGCAAGGTCATGGCTGGTTTCCGATGTGTTTCCCGATGGTGACGATGTGGTCATTCAACGCCGACAGTGGCTTATGTGGGCTCAGTTTCAAGCCTCGTCTTCAGGTCGTCCAAATAGTTGTCCGCATAGGATTGCGCTTGCGAGACCGTCAGGTCGATTCCGCTCGTTGCAGCCCCTTCCATCACTGTCTTCATTAGCCCTTCGCGCATCGCGAATTTGACCTCGGGCCCAGAGATGCAGCCAACGGCCTGCGCCGCGACGTTGAGGCCAGCTTCTTCCAGCGCTTGCTTCATATTGCCCCCGCTAATGGCGGTGTGCAAAAGGTTCGCTGCTTGCGACTCGCACTCGAGCGCCATTGATGCTGCATCGGCCAATTCGCCCAGACCCGGAACGAAACCGAGCAGACCGACCGCCGTGGCGGTCCAATCAAGCACCTTCGAACCCACTTTGGCCACGCCGTCGAGCCCATGCATGAGGGCCCCGCCGTTCTTCTTCTGAGACTTGATGTCGGGCTGGTCGGCCGCGCCCGTTAGCATATCCGCGACAGCGTTCTGTTGGGCCAAGGTCTCGGGGAGGTGGGTCTTTGTCTGCTGGACGGTGTGGTTCGCAGCCGACAGGTTGCTGTAGAAGTGCGTGAAGTCGTTGTTGCTGATATTACCGGAATCGACCGTATGCCCGCCGCCGAAGTCGAAGAACTTGTGATGGGTCTTGTAGCCCGTAATCGAGTTGTTTAGCAGACCGAACAACACGGGATCCGAGAGCAGTTGTGACGCCGCTTGTCGTACCTTCGGGTCGAGAGTTTTGTCGCCCGCCATGCTCGCCAACTTCTCGCGTGTCAGGACGCCGCCTCCGAAGAAGGCATCCTCATTCTTGTTGATCGTACCGAGCGTGTCCAGCTCGCATTGCGAGAGGTTCATCGACGACGAGGCGACTTGCAGGAAGTCTTCCTTGTGGACCTTATCAATCGCACCACCGTAAAGCTGCTTCCAGGTGTCCGGATGGTCGAGGAAGTATTGAGCCGCCGCGATCACCTGGGGCGGACACTTGCCGGTTTGGGCGTTGCCGTCGACGATCCCCTTGAAATCGTCCAGGCTCAAATTCTTGGGCAGGTAGTCAGAATACTTGTACAGCTCGCGCAATGCATCACTCAAGGTCATGACCGACGGTTGTCCATTCCCGGTGCCGTCGGATGGAATATAGTTCTGCTCGTAGCTGCGCGCCTGCTGCTCCTGGAATGTGGCCACCTGCGAGTGGCTGTCGGAAAACTCTGACAGATCCTTGTCCTTGATCTTGCCTCCGCAGCGGCCGTCGCCTTGGGAGCCAATTGCGTAGAAGAGCTCTGGGTCGCGCCGCAATCCATTGATCGCCTCCTTCAGATCCGCGGGCGTCGACGGATCGTTGGCCTTGTCTGCCAGCGAGTCCCAGCTGAGCGGGCATTGGTCCTTGTGCCGGTTCAGCACTGCCACGATCTGCAACTCGGCATTAGTCAGCGTGCCGCCATTCCACGTGATCCTTGAGCTTGGCACCGGAGCAGTCGGTAGATCAGCTGCGGGTTCAGCCGTCGCCGATGTGCCGCTTGCCGATGTGCCGCTTGAGGAGGGAAGGGGCTCGCCCCGCTCCATGGCCTCGATCGCCGCCTTCACGTGCGCGGGCAGGTGGTCCAGCGGATCCTCCGGCATAGGCAGCTTTGGGTGCAGTAGGTCCGGTGACGGGGGGGGCGCGTCGGCTTGGTCGTCCCGCGTGCAAACGGACACCATTGCCTCGAATGTCGAAGGTTCCCCTTGCCGAATCTGGCCGGGTGTGTGCGCGGAAGGTCCCAACGCCGACAGAGCTGGATTTGCACTACCTGGTAGCAAAGAATTATTGAGCTGCATGTGAGTTCATGTTCCATTGCGGTCAACGGGCGGGATCGGCGGTTAGAGATCGAGGCTACGGGATAGGCACGCAAGCTTTCGAAAAGCTGACGAGCCTCAGAATCAAAGAACGCTTGCGCAGTGCCGCGCGACCATCTTGATGACACCAGGCGGCGCTGAGTGTTCTGCTGCGGCCCTGAACATGCGGCACGACGATCTCCTGATGTGGCATGCTGGAAGAACAAGGCCCCTCCGGTCGTCCAGTTGCGAATGACCATCGTCGAGGAGCCGCAAATAACATCACCGCCGAGCCTCGCGTCGGCATTTCCGACTGCGCGTGGTTGCATCTACGCCTCGCCATTCGCCATCGAGAGTGCGATCCACGAGCATGACGATGTGCCCGTATGGCAATGTGTGAATGGATCGAGCGAAGGCTGTCGGGTGCACGTCGGAGATGCCGTAGAGCTTAACAGGCGCGGTCCAGAACGTGCTTAGTGGCGGGTCCCGCATGTACCCGCGAATCCGTCCTCCTGCCTCGGCGGCGAGGTTGAATGAGATACTTTCCCGATCCGTCGTTCGACGTCAGCTTCTCGACAGCTGATCTCGTTAGCGTAAGCAACGTGGATCGCGAGGTGATGCCACCTTTCTGATGGAACTAAAATATAGAGGCACCAGATGGCCGGAGCAATCGAGAACGTGACTCGTACCAATTCTGATAGTGACAGCTCGTCGTCTGCAGCTGATCGCCAAAACTTAGAATCGGCTTTTGGTTCGGTTCTTAGCATGGTTGCGATCCAGTCTGTGGAGCGAAACATGGAAAAGTTTCACGAGACTGTGGCTGAAACAGAAGAGGAAGAGGGTTCTTGACGTCGAAGTGTCCGGCGTCAAGGGTGCGTCGCCATTCGTGGCGGCAGATTCAAGCAGAAGGTGAAACGACATGACGAAAGTAAATTCTCCTGGCTCTTCTGGAGCTGGCCACGACATCAACAATGAGAGCAAGGTCGAAAACAAGCCCGGAGGTGGCGGTGGCGGTGGCGGTGGCGGTGGCGGTGGCAATATCAACGCGCCTGCCGCCGGATCGGCGGCATCGGGTGCCGCGTCTGCGCTTGATACTGTTGGTAACGCGGCAACCTTCGAGGCGCTGATCGCGCAGTTGAAGGCTGTTAATCAGCAAGCCATGGTGCAGGACATGCGGTTGCGTGCGCTGTCGACCGAGCTATCGAGCGAGAAGAAGGCGGCGGCTGAGCGGGCCAGCGGTTGAGCCTGGAAAGCGGGGCGAGCTCTCGCTCCGCTTTTTCCGCCGAGGCGACGATGTTAAGCCGTGCGGCCTGGATATGAATCGTGCAGCATTCGCCTGCACGTGCTCCCTGGTTCGGAGGATTGTCCGTGAATGAGGCTGCTGCCTCCTTGCATTTCGAGGTGCTATCGGGGCTTTATGCCGGACTAAGCGGGAAGGCGGCTGCCGGAGCGAGCCTTATCGGTAGTGGCCTCGACGCAGATATGGTCTTCGTCGAACAAGGGCTTGAGCCGCATCACCTTCGTTTCACGCTTGTTGGGAATTCAATCGAGATTGAGGCTCTTGCAGCCGTAGGCGCCCCGGAGGGCGAAGAGGATATCGCCGCAGGTGGGCGCGTTGTCCTTTCTCTTCCCGCTGTCGTTCGCGCGGGTGCGATGTCCATTCGCTGGTCGATCCAGAACACGGTTGAGGCTCGGTCGATCAGCCTATCGCGTGCTTCGATCTTAGCGCTCGCCATCGCGCTGCTCGCCTTTCTTGGTCTAGGCGCTCTCTCGACCATATTCTTCAAGGCCAGCGGAAGCGCACCGAGCACCATTGCGTCGCCTGCCGGCAAGCTTGTACCCAAGCTGGGCTTGAACAGACCAGATGACCGGCGAGCTGAGGCCGCAGCTGAAGTGCTGAAACAGGAAGTTGATAAGGCCGGCCTGCTCGATATCAGGGTCGGTTCTGGGCCGGGGTTTGTGAGCGCTGAGGGAATAGTAACGCCTGCAGCGGTTACGAAATGGCAGGAGCTCCAGCAATGGTTTGATGGTCGTACAAACGGCGCGGTGGCACTGGTGAACGGAGTCGTGGTCAAGGAGGACAAGCAGCCATCCTCAATCGCTGTCGAAGCTGTTTGGCGCGGAACCCAACCCTATCTTCTTATCGGTGGACAGAAGTATTTCGTCGGCGCTCTGTTGGCCGACGGATGGGCGGTCAATCGAATCGAGGAGGGGCGTGTGCTGCTAAGCCGCAATGGCCGCTTTGCCGCCATTCCCTATTAGACTTTCTGGGCTCGAAAGAAAGATAAGGAGAGCGTCATGTCAAAGCTGTCCCATTACGATGTCGGGCCCAGCAGTGTTTCGCGGCGGCCAAACGAGGACCATCATGTGCCGGTCATCGGGCCGACCATTTGCCAACCCAACAAGATTGAGATCGACGGTGCTTGCACTGATGGTGGGAAGGAGCCGGCGTCGATCTGGCGCGAGCTGAGTGCGTCGCATATGCCGCCGGATGTAGCGATAAAAGCCATAGGGGAGGCCAAAGAGATTGATGCAGTCGGGCGCGTCAGTCTCAACGAAGTACGCACTCACCCTCATGAGATCGAGCCGCCCGCGGTGTTGGCGTCGGCCTATGGGCGCGATATCGCGCATGATCTGCTCTCTTTTGTCACACCAACGCTGCGTCATCCCGACATGCTGCGGGCAGAGCGGTATAGCACTCTTCTGGAACGTCTCACCCATAAGCTGGCGGCCGCGCCTGCGGATTCGATGGCGCACGAAGGTGTCGTTGTCCTACAGCGGGGACTGCAGTGGCTGGCGCTGCTGCGGCAAAACCGGAACAGCCTGATCGAAGCCTAGCAATGTCCAACTCCGATGGAGCGCAACGGACGACAGATGTTTCCAATTCCGATAACGTCTCGCTGAGTTCCGGACAGGAGCGCGATTTGCTCTGTGCACTTTCCTATCTGCATCTTGCGTGTGGGCAAAGTGCAGAATGCTTGGCTCTCTTGCGGCTCATCGTCCGCGACGACACTCAAGATGTCGATCTGCTGCGGATTCTCGCCTACGCCCTCATCTCGGAAGGCCTTGGCGATGAAGCACTGCCGATCCTGGATAAACTAGACGCACTTGATGATGGATCGTCTTCGCGCATCTCTTTGATGCTGTTGCGTAGCCAAGCGCTGCGGCGGGCCGGCCTCATGGACGAGGCGCGCGCGGTTTTCCAAACCTATGTTTCGTTGCGTGACAACACCGGCCCTATCAACCAACGATCGGAAGGTCCCCATGGCTAGCGTCATGCGTCACATCATTGCGCGCGCGTCGGCCAGCTCCGATTTGATGGTTGCGTTGGCGCTGCTTCTGACGGTCAGCATGATGATCATGCCGATCCCGATAGTGGCGATCGATACGCTGATCGGCTTCAATCTGGGCTTCGCCATATTGCTGCTGATGGTTGCTCTCTATATCAGCACGCCGCTTGATTTTTCGTCCTTGCCGAGCGTCATCCTGATTTCCACGGTGTTCCGTCTGGCGCTTACCATCTCGACGACGCGGCTAATCTTGGCCGAGGGGGATGCCGGCAGCATCATTCACACGTTCGGTGATTTCGTCATATCGGGAAACATCGTCGTCGGCATTGTCATATTTTTAGTCGTGACCATGGTGCAGTTCATCGTCGTCGCCAAGGGCGCTGAACGCGTGGCGGAGGTGGCGGCGCGCTTCACGCTCGATGCTCTGCCGGGCAAGCAGATGGGGATCGATGCGGAGCTGCGCAACGGCCATATCGATCAAAACGAAGCCCGCAGCCGGCGCGCTACATTGGAGAAAGAAAGTCAGCTTTATGGGGCTATGGATGGCGCCATGAAGTTCGTGAAGGGCGATGCCATCGCAGGCTTGGTGGTCATCTGCATCAACATGCTGGGCGGGATCACCATCGGCCTGCTCTCCAAGGGCATGTCTTTCGAGGCGGCGCTGCATCAATATACTCTGCTGACGATAGGTGATGCGCTCATTTCACAGATTCCCTCGCTGTTGCTTTCGATTACTGCCGGGACGATCATCACTCGTGTCAATGGAGTTGCAAGGCTCAATCTTGGTACGGACATCGTAAATCAGCTCACGGCCAATCCGCACGCATTGCGGCTATCTTCCTGCGTCCTGGTTGCAATGGGGGCCATTCCGGGTTTCCCGCTCCCTGTCTTTCTTCTGTTGGCCGCAGTCTTTGCGGCAGCGAGCTTTGCCGACGGCTTCATCCAAAGCGCCAAGAAAAACGCCGATGTCTCTCGTCCGGCTTCCGAACAGTCCGACAAGCAAACTGTGCCCGCGGGGGCACTTCCGGTCGCGGTGTTCCTTGCGCCCAGTCTGACACGGGCGATCGACAAGGACGAATTGCAACAGCACATTGCGCGCGTTTCGGGACTTGTCTCAGCTGATCTTGGCATCACGATTCCGCGCATCCCCGTTGAGGTCGACGAGCGCTCGCCGGAGTTGCAGTTCAGGGTGGATGTCGAGGGCGTCCCGGTCGATCAAGGTTTGATTGATCCAACGCAGCTCGCACTCCACGACGATCCGGCCAACATTGAATTGAGCGGCATCCCGTTTCGGCATGACCCGGAGACGAACCAAATTTGGATTGAACAGAGCAACGCACCGGCTCTCAAAGCAGCCGGCATCGGCCATCACCGTCCCATTGAAATCCTGGCCTTGCGCGTCCATTCGGCGTTGACCCGTTATGCACAGTGCTTGGTGGGTATCCAAGAGACGCGCCAATTGCTGGCCCGGATGGAGACGGAATATTCCGATTTGGTGAAGGAGGTACTACGTACGACGCCGATCCCAAAGGTCGCCGACGTCTTACGGCGCCTCCTGGAAGAGGGTATTCCGATCCGGAACACGCGGCTGGTCTTGGAAGCATTGGCCGAATGGAGCGGACGTGAACAAAACGTCGTCTTGCTCACGGAATATGTTCGCTCCGGCCTGAGACGGCAGATCTGCCACCGCTATGCCAACGCACACCGTGTCGTGCCGGTCTTCATCATCGAACGTCAAACCGAGGATATTGTTCGCAGCGCGGTGCGTGACACTCCCAAAGGGCCCTACCTGGTATTGACGGACTGGCAAAGCGAGGCGCTGCTGTCAAAAATGCGTCAGATCCATTCGAACGCAGTCCGAGGTCAGATCCAGCCCGTTATCCTTGCCTCGATGGATATAAGGCGGTTTGTCCGCGGTTTTCTTACCCGCAATGGGATCGATCTTGCTGTTCTATCCTATCAAGACCTTGCCTCGGACTTCACAATTCAGCCGGTTGGATCCATCACACTCGCGGCTGCGAAGGACAAGGCTCCGTCGGAGGAACTTAGCAACATGCTCGTTGCAGCCGATTCACAGGCGCAGCAGTCAATATAAGAAGGGCCGAATGAATTCACGTCAGAAAGCAATCCGGTGGCGCTTGGGTTCAGTTTTTCTGCTCTCATTCTCAGCTCTCCTCGGTATTCTAGGACTCGGCGGTTGCGCTAGCTGGGATAGACCAGCTCTTCAGGTGCAGGAGACGCCGCCGCCAAAATTGCTTGGCGCAAAAGATATCGATCAAGCTATGCGAGAACGTATTGAGTGCGCGGTCGACCAGAATCCAGACCAGGAGCTTTGCGCGACGCGCTGAAAAGCGAACGGAAGAGTGCGCGGCGAGCGCATAGGTATTGGGCCGCGTGTCGCTGCGAGGGCCTGTTAACGGCTGCGAGGAATCGCGCATAATGGCGCAGTCTCGGTAAGGCGCGTAGCGGGCATTGGCGACCGGCCCCGGGCGAGCCGAGTGGGCTGCCGTCAAGCTGGGGCCAAGTCGCCGCCGGGGGCGACCAACATGGCGACGCGGCGGGGCCAACAGGCGCACAAGCGCCGAGGCCGATTGCGAACAACGATGACAGGGGGGCGGAGGCGAGGTGCGTTGACCGCGAGGCGGATTGCTCGAAGCAGTGTTGAGTGTGGCCAAACGTAATTGTGACTTGGTCACGAGAGGACCGTGGTCCGTCACAGCCTCGCTGTTGCGCGATACCGGCGGTTCCGGTTGGCGTGCATAGCTCGGCCGGTCAGTTGCCTGTTATGTAGAAGTTTCGGCTTGATTTTACGACATGGTTCGAAACTGGCAGGGAACGAAGCTGCGGGCGAGCAGGGGCGCTCACCCAAATGGGCGCTCCCGCACAGCCCGCATCGTCTCACAGGAGACGTCCCATGACACAAGAGCAGAAGGTCATTCGCGCGAAGGTTGGCATGCTGGAGCTGGCCAAGCAGCTGAGCAATGTCAGCCAAGCCTGCCGGATGATGGGCTACGACCGCGACAGCTAACCCGTCTTCGCGGATTGGCGGGTTTTGTAAGCACTCGCTCGTTATAACTCAACGAGTTAGGTCAAAAGGTCTTCACTACGGAGTTTGGGCTGGCGGCGGCGGCGGTGGTGATCCTGGGTGGCGGTTGCGGTGGCAGGCGGAGCTTCAGGCGATCGAGCAGAAGCTGAAGTTCGGGCTCGGGATGGGTGTAGCGGGTGAGCAGGATTTCGCGCCCGTCGGTGGTCGGCAGGTGAACATCGATCATTTGGACGGCGGCAAATTTCTCCAGCGCGCTGCGCGCGGTCAGTCCCGGGGCCAACGCGTGGAGGCGACGCGTCAGCGTGATCTGCATGCAGTAGGCCAGGAACGCGATGAAGATGTGGGCCTCGATCCGCGCCTCGTCCTGATGGAAGACCGGGCGGATCGCCAAGTCGCCCTTGAGGTTGCGGAAGGCCTCTTCGACGGCCGTAAGCTGGACGTAGTATTGCCAGAGCCTGGCTGGATCGTTGTCGGTGAGATTGGTGCGTAGCAGATAGCGGCCTTCGCGCCGTCGCGTTCGACGCAGCTTCCCGCGATTGAGCGAGAAGATGAAGTTCGGTCGATGTCTGTCGACCTCGATGTCGACCAGGCGCCAGGCTGCCGGCGCATGTGAACGCGCACCACCCAGCTTCATCAGCAGCTCTTCGCGCGTCAGCTCCATGGCGGCGATCTGGCGGAGCCGCCTCCACAGCCACTTCAATTGCCGCCGCCGCATCGCGCGCTCCTTGGTGACGCGATCGACACTCTGGGCAAAGACGTAGAGTTCATCGTCCTCGGCCAGCAGCTTGACCTTGACGCCCTCGCGCGCGTCCTGCCACGGCCTGTCCAGCAGGTGCTTCTCCAAACGGTTCAAACGGCCCTTCGGCGTTCCCACCAAGTACTGTATCGGCGGATCGCTGTTGCGCATCTCAGCCAGCACGGCTTCGGTCGGCACGCCGCGATCCATCACCCAGACCCGCCGCGCCTTGCCGTATTGCAACTCGATCTTGTCGAGGAACGTCCGCAGCGTCTTGCTGTCGGCGGTGTTGCCGGGCAGCACCTCGTAAGCCAGCGGCAAGCCGTCGGGCGTCACCACCAGCGCGATCACCACTTGCGGGCAGTCCGGCCGCTTGTCGCGGCTGTAGCCGTGGCGGCGCTTGGCTCCTTCCGGCAGGTCCGAAGCGTTGACCTCGAAGTAGGTGCTGGTCAGATCGTACAGCAGCACGTCGAAGTCGGCATTGAACAGATCGCGCCAGCGCCCGACCAGATGCGAGAACAGCGCGTCCTTGTGCGCAAGCAGCAGATCGTGGCAAGCGTAGAGCTTGTGCTCTTCCGCCAGGCCGAAGTCCGCGCCCAACAGATCGGCCATCGCACTGCTGCCGAACCATTGACGATGCAGTCGCCACTCGCTGCCCGGCGCGATCAGCCGGTAGGTCGCCAGCACCTGCAGGATCTGATCCCACCTCGTCTTCTTGCGGCTTGGCGGCAGCCGATCGGCCCAGAACCGATCGAGCCGAAGCTCCTGCCACAACTGCCCGGCCAGCCAGCAGGCGCCCCATTGACGCGGCCGGCGAAGCTGCATCTGCGATAGGCGAAGCTGTACGACGGATCCATCGCCTGCCACCGCCTCGCATCGATCCTCCGGGAACAGCGCCAACGTCCGCGCGCGGCCGGCGTCCTCGTCGAAGACCTCGATCGCCTTGCGCCAGCTCGCCGCCTGCGAGGAATTGATCTCGCCGAGATACAGCACGTGCCGCTGCACCACCCGGCCATCATCAAGACGCTTGTTCTCAACCACGTTCCAGTAGTGGTGCGTCTTGCCGTTCTTCTTTCGCTCGGTGCGTCGCAGAAACATGGCGCGACGAATCTATCCGCCCCGCCGCCACCTTGGGAATCGGGTAGGTCTTCACTACAGCCGTTTTCGGCCAAAAACGACCATCCCACTCCTTGCAGATCAAACACTTAGCTCACGAAAAAATCCCAAAATCGCGATTTGCGTCCGCGAATCCGCGAACTCGGGCTAATACCGGTTCGAGGAGCTGTACGACAAGGGCGGCAAGCTGGCGCTGATCGAGATCAGCCGCATGAAGCCGCTCCTAAAAACCGTGTAGCGCCCGAGATCGAGGCCGCGGTCGTGGACTTGGCGATCGAACACCCGGCTTTGGGGGCAGGTGCGGGTCAGCAACGAGCTCCGCCGTCGCGGCCTATCGGCCTCACCGTTCGGGGGGCGGGCGGTGTGGCCGCGTCACGACCTTGCCAACGTCAAGAAACGGCTGACGACGCTGGAGGCCACGAAGGCCCAGGATGGCCTGGTGCTGACCGAGGCCCAGCTCGTCGCGCTGGCGAAGGCCAAGTCCGAGAGGGAGGCGCATGGCGAGTTCGAGAGCGAGTGCGCCGGCTATTGCGGCGCGCAGGACACCTTCTATGTCGGCAATATGAAAGGGGTGGGGCGGATCTATCAGCAGACCTTCATCGACACTCATAGCAAGGTGGCGTTTGCCAAGCCGTATGACTGCAAGGCGCCGATCACGGCGGCAGAGCTGCTGAATGACCGCGTGGTGCCGTTCTTCGATGCGCAGGCCATCCCGCTGAGCCGAATCCTGACCGATCGAGAAATCGGCGTAACAGTTTCGCCTTAGTCCCCTTTACATGCGGGCTACGTCACCCTGCCAGTTGAGAGCAGGTCACCTCCGCTCGGGCTGCTGCTTCCCCACAGCAGGAAGCCGGCGCGTCAAATCCCTCCTTTCTCAATGCGTTCCAAGCCCGGCTTTGTGGTTCTGGGCTTCGGCCCCAGCGCCGCGATGCCCATCTTGCGCATCAACCGCTGCACGCGTTTGCGATTGATGCGGCGGCCTTCGCCATTGAGCATCGCCGTCATCCGCCGCGAACCTAGGAAGGGCCAGGACGTGAACAGCTGGTCGATCCGTCGCATCAGCTCAACGTCGTTGTCATTGGCCGGCCGCGGCGGCCGATGTACGCTCGATTGCGCAACGCTCAGCAGTTGGCATTACCGGCGGATCGATAGATTTTCATGATCGCGGTGAAGCAATCCTCGGCGATCCGGCGCGATCGTCTTCCGGACCTCCTGGATAAGAAATCCCACTCGACCGTCAATTGTCCGATCTTGGCGGGGAGCTTCTCGACCTCCAGTTCGCGAGCCGCCTCGCCATCCCGACCAGCGCCCGCGTCGAACGCCTGAACCGCTTGATCCTGAAGCTGCAGCTTCCACACATAGATCTGGTTCACATGGACCTCGTAGCGCTGCGCTAGATCCGTCACCCTTGATTGTTCACGCAGCGCGCCAAGGCGGTCTTCACCTTCAGCGCCGCATCGATCTTCTGTCTCGTCTTCTTCATGATCCGCTCCCTTTATCAATACGGAATGGCATCCGCACCGCCTAAGCCGCGGGTCCAAATCCGGGGTCCATTTCAAAAGGCGACCCCGCATACCTTCGGTCTACGACAGCGTATGTCAGCTGCGTAATCGCCGCGGTTGCCTCAAGTGCAAGCGAGATCAAGTAGGGGCGGTGCTTGTTCGGAGCGCGAAGAGCGCGCTCGTCGCACGACCCTCAGATTCCCGGACACCTCGCACCCCTGCTGTCATCCGAAATGACAAACTGAGCAGCCGGTCCATCTTTGTTCTTGCACGGGTCAGCTTCTCGAAAGCCAAGCTTCGTAGCATTCGAACCTGCCTTCAGATGAGGCCACCTAAGACTGAACTGCTCAGCCATTCCAGGATACCCCGCTGGCAGAAAGAAGAAGAGAGCACTATGGATTTCAATCGGATAAACAGTGCCCGCTCGCCAGAATGCCCAATGGGGTACGCTTACTCACAGGAGGAACATGATCTTTTTAGCCAGGCTGTGAATAATGTCAGGTCATCGGCTACCGCCCTGCCGGCACAGGCCCTGATTTGGAGGTCGAGCGATCCATACGGGAACCATTCAAGTGATGGCTATACCTGGAACAACGACGTGTGGGGCAGTGGTGCGGGGCCTCAGACCATTTCGGTGCATGAAGCGAACCGATGGAGCGTGTGGTCGAACCAGCCTGAAACAGGCGGCATCAAGAGCTATCCGCACGAGGCTGTCCATATCGGAAAGCCGCTCAGTGCAATCAACACTTTGAGTTCGACCTTCAATCAGGACGTTCCTAAAAGCGGTGCTTGGGACACTGCCTATGATATTTGGGACAGCTCAAACCAGCAAGAGATCATGATCTGGACAAACTACACCGGAAACTCGGACGGTAGCGGGAACGTTAAGCCCATATCGTATAAATACACCCCTTCCGGGGCGTCGATGCCGGTCTATCGCAATGTCGCTCTAGGAGGGACGACCTGGAACGTGTTTGAAGGGAATAATGGTCACAACGTCATCTCGCTCGTGCCCATTTCCAAGAGCAACAGCGGGACAGTGGATATCAAAGGCATCCTCGAGTGGATCAAGTCGAAGGGTTACTTCGGCGACATAAACGTCGGTAGCGTCCAATACGGCGTCGAGATCACCTCATCGCCAGGCGGAATGAACTTCAACTTCGACAATATGACCGTGACCTCGAAGTGAAGATTCGTGGGGCGAGGTGATCTGTGCTCATATTGTAAGCTACGCCGACTAACGGTCTCAGCCTGCGGCTTACGACGTCTAAGACCGGCGTGTCGGCCCTTTAATTGCAGTTTGTTGTCAAAGCTTACATTTTCTGAACTCACCCACGGCATACGGTGGTAGCGCTCGCGTCATCGGAGCTGGACGGGGGTCGCGGAGATGGCGTGGGCACGGCTGATACACGCTTTGCCGGCCAGGCATTGGATCGCCGGAGCTGGTGCTGATGTCTTCGCTGGGGTCATGGTCCTTTCCGAGGTCGCGCAGCGCCTCATGATAATGTCCGGGTCGGGCGCCTCAACGTCTGCAGCGGAGTACAGTCAAGCCGCCCACCAGCCGATTGAACAAGGTCGCCAACACCGGTCCCAGCGGAACATCGCCAGTCCGGCAAACCGGACCAGGAACTTTACAAAATCGGATCAAGCTTCCTTCGGCTGCCCCCAGTCGAACGATGTGCCGTCGACCCAGATACGTGAAGAATGATGGCGATTTGAGAATCTTGCGGGCATACGAGGCGCGGTCGGGAACGCGATGCAGAAGCACGTCGCACCGCGACCGCGCATTGTGTTACCTCAGCTGGATGCGCGCTCAGCGAGCAGATTGAAAACCTGCCTCGATCCCTCCCGCCGGATGATTTCGAAGTGGCTTGGGCAAGGAGTTCGATCCGCCCTTCGTGCTGCTGGTGGGCGCCAATTCCTGTGTGCCTGACGAGTAGCGTGTCAATCGGTACTGGAACGGATCTTTACGGGATCCAAAAGCTCCATGCCCGACAAGCTACTGGAGGCGCTCGCAGAGCATGCCAAACTCAGGCAACATGGCATTCAAGATCGCGGTCCATATCGTTCCGCATCAAACGCGAATGCTGAATCTGGCACACGCGAGCTCAACGCCCGAGCTGATGGGCAAGAAAAAAGGGCCGCTTGATTGACAAGCGGCCCAAGTCTAGGGAGGAAACGCCCAAGGAGGGCAGCGGCAGCGAGACGCTACCGCGCTGCAATAGTACGCGACCGCACTGCACACGCAAGTCTTTTTCGCCAAGTCTTTTTCGCCAGTCCGTGCGAGGTTCGCCAAGTCTGTGCGAGGCACCATCCTTGCGTAGATGTTCACCTAGCGCGTCAGTGGCGGAAATCGTTCCCTGGACGAAACGAAGTCACGTCCGCTGTAGATCTTCCGATCGTTCATCCGCTCGTCGATAATGCGGGCGATATCCTGGAACATCAGCTTCGGCTCGACGGCGATAACGCGTTGCTCCATTCTCGTCCTGCTAATCAAGAAGACAGAGCCCGTTCGCTGCAGTTGGCTTTGTTGACGACGGGCACCACAATGATGTCGCCCGCGTGAACACATAAGGCTGATTACCGTCGAACGACCGTTTAGTGAGCCGCCTTCAATCTCATTGCATCACCTCATGGATTGTCAGTGGTTGCCGCAAGGCTTGTCATCCAAAGGGCGCAACGGGTCGGCCGGCGCGGACGGCATGAGGTGACGAACGTCCCGGCGAACTTGCAAGGCCGATCCTGACAACCTCTTGGCTTGGACCAAATCCGGCCGGAGCATCGCGCCGCCGGTGCAACGGAACTTCAGCCTGGGCGGCTGGTGCCGAACGGTGATCGGCCATCCCGAGACTGCAAGACAAGGTGGCGCAGCGGCAATTCTCGTGTGTCTAGCGCCGATTTACGAGACGCAACGTCTTGCCATCCTTCAACGGCGTTTGACCGGGACGATCGGTCAAAGCTCCCTGCACAACCCCGCGTAACGGGCTCATTGGGGGCCGCTGGCAGGAATTCGCCAACAGCGCCTCAGTATCATCTTTGGCCCGCCGTGTATGCGGGCAAGGCGCCGTCCTGGTGCGAGGTATCTGAAGAAGAGGGGCTTTCAGCTCGCCCATCTCGAACAACCGTCGCTGAGGACCCGCGATATAGCAGCAGCACAGAGTCCCGCGACGGCATCTGGGCGGAGCGTGGTCGCGCCTGCGCTTCCGCCACAAGCCCTTTGAGCGTCTGCTCCACCAGTGCGATGAAGCGCGGCGGCCCGGACGCGAGGACGAGGCCATTTCCCGGTGCTGGCCTCAAGATGTAGCGCTCGTCAGAAATGTTGAGCGTATCCAAGGTCGCCTTGAGAGCGTCGAAACTGATTGAAGTTAGAAGAAGCAGACGAGTTTGCGCTTCCTTCGCGGTAGACACGTAGAGCACGAGCCCATCGTAATACCATTGAAGATTGTAGAGCTGCGTCAGATGATCGAGAAACTCGCGCGGTGGCAGATCCGGCATGTGCCCGCGAATCCGTCCCTTCACCTCGGCGCTGATGGTGACTCTGATATTGAGGTTGTCGCCGAATTCCTGCAGCGCGGCGGAAAGCTCCTGATCCAGAACAGTATAGCGATAAGCGGTCGAGGGCAGCGACAGGGAAGCGCCGGACGCCATCTGTATTCCGGTGGAAGCGAAAACACTGAAACAGAGGACTCCGTTCAAAACGTATCGGATTATGAATCGAATGAGCATTCACGGCTCTCTCTGACTTAGACAGGAGTAACGTTGCGTAAACGTGAACGCGAAACGTGATCTTTAGATGACCATGAACGGGCGAACTCGTCAGCTTGCCGTCAGCTGACCTCTCTAGGACATTGAACCGCTATGGGCTTGAGCGACTGGTCGCATCACATCTCGAAGAGAGCGAGGTCTTTCCATGATGATGTTAGGCGCTGCGCCGATGTCTCACACTCTAACCGAAGGGTTGTCCAAGACATGTTCGGCAACAGCGGTCGACGAGCAGGCCCAGTTTCAACAGAGTCTCTTGCAGGCGGCTTCAGTTCAAGACGCTGTGCCTCCAGTGGCAGGGCCTCCAGTGACAGAAGTGGCGCCAGTTCCGCCGACATCCGAGGTATCACGTGCAGCAACACAGGCGAGCCCGCTCGGCGATCGCATCCTCCAGAATCTTTCGTCAATGTATCGGGTCAACGCAGTTCCAAAGGGTGCGGAGCCTGGGCCGGTGTCGGAGCCCCTGTTGCTGAAACCGGGCGCGGCAGAAACACGTGAGCCGGTCGCTCCCCATGGCCCAGTTGATTTCGAGGCGATGATGACGAACCTGAAGGATGTTTCTGACGGCGTCATTCAGGTTACGCTGATTTCAAATGGCATCGGCAGTCTCGGTTCGTCCCTGAACAAGCTGATGTCGGCCGGCTGAGTGGGGCGAATGATTGGTTCATTCTGTTGTCGCCAAAGCGGCCAGGCTCGTCCATCCAGCAAGCGATTTCGCGTTGTGGCCCTGTTGCCGCTCCTGCTTCTCCTCATCGGTTGCAAAGCCGATCTCTACACCAAAGTTCAAGAGCGTGAGGCGAACGAGATGCTTGCGGTCCTCCTCAAGAGCGGGATCGATGCGGTCCGCGTTGCTGCCAAGGACGGGACCAGCACGATCCAGGTCGAGCAGAATCAGATTGCCTCCTCAATCGATCTGCTGAATGGAGAAGGGTTGCCGCGCCATGCTTTTAAGAGTCTGGGCGAAGTGTTCAACGCGGCGGGTCTGATTGCTTCGCCGACCGAAGAGCGCGCCCGTTACGTCTATGCGCTGAGCGAGGAATTGTCGCGCACGATCAGCGATATCGATGGTGTCCTGTCAGCGCGCGTCCATGTTGTTCTGCCGAAGAATGACCTGCTCCGACGTGACACCACCCCATCTTCGGCGTCGGTTTTCATCCGGCATGACTCCAGGGCAAATCTCTCAATTCTGCTGCCGCAGATCAAGATGCTCGTCGCCAACAGCATCGAGGGCTTGTCCTATGACAAGGTGGCTGTGGTTTTCGTGTCGGTCGAACGGCCTGCACTGGAACCGCGACCGGTGCCTGCAGCCGGTTTCGGCCAAGCATCAGGATTGATTTCAACCCCATTGCTTGCGGTCGGCATGGCTCTCGGTGGCTCTGTATTCGGCGTACTATCCTGCGTCTTGCTCAGCGCTCGTATGCGTCAGCGCAGGCAATCATCTCACAAAGCGGGCACGGTCCCGGGGCGTTCGGGGATGTCCGCCATCGAGGCCGTGCGCAAAGCGATCAACCCTAATGCGGCGTAGTGTGGTTTTCCGATATGGCGAGACCGAATTCATCCTCCGAGCGGCATCGTCCGCTCAAATTGCCCTCTGTAGGTGTTCGTGAGCTTGCCGCCTCGATTCATCCGACCCGCCTTGCCGCACGTCTTGACGCGAACCTCTCGGCTGCGACGTTGCTACGGCTGCAGAAGAGTCCCAGGCTGCAAATAAGATTGCCAGGGTTGCTGCTCGACAATGAAATGGACTTGAACGGAAGTGGCTTCGGGCCAGACCTTCTATTCGGACGCGATCCGGGCAGGGCTGCTCGGCTCGCTGGCGGTATTTGGCATGCCCGTTCGCTGACAAGGCTGATCGCAAAGCACGATGTCACTATTCTGATCGGGCGCGTCGGGAGCGAGGTGCAGGCTTTCGGAATCCGACATGCAGCGCATGCGGTTTCAACCAGAGTTATTGCCGATCCCGAACAACTTGCGCAAGAGATTGAGGACGATGGACATGCCTGTCTCGGCGCTTGGCTCGATGAAGTGTCAGCGCTTGATCGCCGCCGCGTGCTTCTACGCCTAGCTGTCGGAACGGCTGCTGACAATCCTGCCACAGAGCACCGCGATGTCGCAGGCCGATTGTTTTCCCTGGTGTTGGCGCAATTGACGACGGAGGCCCCAGCGGGATGACGGCCGACGACTCCGCGCCGCCCAACACTCCGCACATCCGCCCGCTTGGGCCACTGGTGGCGGCAAGCGATCTTAAGATCTGGCAGAACGCCGTCGAGGCGTGTGCCGCAGCAGAGCGCCATCTAGCGCGGGTTCGCACCTGGGCGCGCGGAGCTTATCAGAAGGAGCGAGCGCGCGGTCATGCCGAGGGGGTGAAGGCCGGCACCGAGGAAATGGCACAACTGATCGCTCAGGCTGCTTCGGAACTGGCACGACGAAAGGCCGTTCTGGAGCAGGAATTGTCAGCGCTCGTGATGGACATCGTAACCGGCCTATTGGGCGCGTTCGACCCCGGCGAGATGCTGGTGAGGACGGTTCGTCACACGATCTTGCAAAAATATGGTGGGGCGGAACTTTCTCTTCGTGTGTCCCCCATGGATGCAGATGCGCTTACGCGCGAATTTGCTGCCTGCGACGGCCAGGAAGGCCGCCCGGCGGTCCGAATTGTTCCGGATCCGGCGCTGCTTCCGCACGAATGCGTACTGTGGAGCGAATTTGGCAATATTAATCTCGGACTCGACGCGCAGCTCCGCGCCCTGCGTTTGGGCCTTGGGTTAGGTCATGAGGTAGGCGAACAGTGACGGCGCCCGGAAGAAATCATGCCGGCCCTGATGGAGAGGAGACTCTGCACGCGGCGCTGGCGCGTCTGCGATCTACAGCAGGGCAGGTGGACACGCGTGCCGTACGCGGACGGATCACGCGAGCGATCGGCACGCTAATCCATGCGGTCTTGCCGGATGCTCGTATTGGAGAGCTTTGTCTCCTAAAGGATCCGCGCACCGGATCCTCTCTTGAGGCCGAGGTGATCGGTCTGTTGCACGATGGCGTGTTGCTGACGCCCATCGGTGACCTGCAAGGCATGTCCAGCCGCGCGGAAGTCGTTGCCACCGGACGGATGCACGAAGTGCCTGTCGGCCCCGATTTGCTTGGCCGGGTGATCGACAGCTTCGGCCGTCCGCTCGATGGCAAGGGCGCAGTCAAAGCCACGGAAACTCGCCCCCTGCGCGGCAAAGCGCCAAATCCGATGACGAGACGCATCATCGCGCGCCCCCTGCCACTCGGCGTTCGCGTCATGGATGGTCTTCTGACCTGCGGCGAGGGCCAGCGGATCGGCATTTATGGAGAGCCCGGTGGCGGTAAGTCGACGTTATTGTCGCAGATCGTAAAAGGCGCGGCCGCCGACGTCAGCGTG
The DNA here is from genome assembly GCF_024199945.1 of Bradyrhizobium sp. CCGUVB4N. GTDB lineage: Bacteria > Pseudomonadota > Alphaproteobacteria > Rhizobiales > Xanthobacteraceae > Bradyrhizobium. The sequence goes on from NZ_JANADP010000001.1 coordinate 1,535,095, forward strand.
GTCGCGCTGATAGGCGAGCGTGGACGCGAAGTGCGTGAATTCATCGAGCGACATCTTGGGGAGGCGGCGCTTCGCCGCACGGTCGTCGTCGTTGAGACCTCCGATCGCTCAGCGATGGAGCGGGCGCAGTGTGCTTATACGGCAACCGCGCTCGCCGAATATTTTCGCGAGCAACGCCTGCGCGTCGTTCTGATGATGGATTCATTGACGCGATTTAGCCGCGCCATGCGTGAAATCGGTCTGGCTGCTGGTGAGCCGCCGACCCGCCGGGGCTTTCCTCCCTCTGTCTTTGCCATGCTGCCAGGTTTGCTGGAACGCGCTGGCATGGGCGAACACGGTTCGATTACGGCCTTCTATACCGTGCTTGTAGAAGGTGACGGCGCCGGCGATCCAATCGCCGAGGAAACGCGCGGCATTCTCGATGGTCATATCGTTCTCTCACGATCTCTCGCGGCACGGGGGCATTTCCCCGCCATCGATGTGCTGTCGAGCCGCAGCCGCGTCATGGATACCGTCGTGTCTGCGCCGCATCGCCGGGCCGCATCCGTGTTCCGTGATCTGCTCTCCCGCCATGCAGAGGCGGAATTCTTGATCAAGGTTGGCGAATACAAGCAAGGCAGCGATTTGCTGACGGACCGAGCTATCGCCTCGATCGACGATTTGCGCGAGTTTTTGCGCCAGGGTGAAAACGATGCGTCCACTTTTGAGGAAACCGTTACATGGATGTGCCGTCTGACCGCATGAGTTGCATTCACGCTTCGAGATTGCGCCACGTGAAGGATATGCGTGAGCGCAGTGCGCGCAGTGAGTTGTCCAATATGGAAGCCAAACGTCATATCGCGACCTTGGCCGCGGAACACGCATGGCAGGAACTTGCAATTGCCGAACAGCATCACACACAGGCGGAGGCCGAGGTTTACCAACAGTTGACATCGCTCGGTACCTTGTCCGTCGCCGAACTGGATCGTTGCGAGCTCACCCTTGAGCGGCTCGCAAGTGAGATCACGTCGAAACGCCAGGCGCTTGAAGAGGCGCGCATCGCTCAAAAGCAGGCCGAGACATCGGCATCGGAGAAGCGGGCGCACTGGGCCAAACGTTCCGCCGCGACTCACAAATGGCGACAAATCGAGACCGACGTCCGGCGTGCGGCCGATACCCATTCGGAAGCGACGGCCGAGCTAGAGGCCGATGATGAAGTCTTGCTTCGCTATGGGAGCGGCTTGCTCACGGCAGTGGCGGAGAGTTCAATCTGATGACAACAGCTAGTCCTGATGGGCTGCAAAGGTGCTGTCCTGTAGACCCAGCTCCTGCAAGTCGTGCGGACGAGTACGCCAAGTATGAGCCGTCCCAGGTTCTGACCCATACTCTCGTCTCATGGCTCAATAGAATAGCCGGGCCCCGCACGTCGTTGCGCAGTAACCTTGGCGATAAGCCGCTATCGGTGCGCGTGGGGCGACTTGTGTGGCAGCAGGAGCCTTCGGCTAGCTCGACGCTCGAGTGCGTTTGGGGCGTCGGAGGTGATGCGATTGTCTTGTCGGTACCGTATGCGCTTGCCGAGGCGTTGATCTCGACAGTTCAGAATGGCAGTAGCCTGGCTCAATTGTCCGAGCCAAGTCGTTCGCTCGTTCTCGAACTTGCACTCGAACCGTTACTCGCTCGTCTGGAGACTGAGACACAGCAGAAACTGCAACTTCTCCGTGTCGGAAATGCCGAGACAAAAGGGCCTTATATCGAATTCGACATCGTCTACGGCCCGGTCAAGGGTAAAGGTCGTCTTTTTCTTTTCTCGCCTCTTGATGGACCTATACCGCAGGCGTTCCGCGCCTTAGGCGAGCTGCTCGCCAAGTTGCCGCCAGAGATGCGCAAGCTTTCCGCAGAGCTACCCATCATCGTTGCAGGAGAGGTCGGCGCGCTCCGCGCTTCAGCCTCGCTTCTTCGCAAGACAAGTGCAGGTGATGCGTTGTTGCCAGAGGTCATGCCATTCGCTCATGGCCAGATTATCCTCACTGCGGGTCGGCTATGGACCGCGGCAGATGTGGCCGGCAACCGCCTGATCCTGTGCGGACCATTTCATTCGCGACCGCGACCCCTGGAGTATGCGCCTATGACGACACAACCCGGTCAATTGCAGCCGCCCTCGGAAGCCGATCTCGAGGATATCGAGATCTCACTTGTCTTCGAATGCGGCCGCTGGCCGATCACGCTGGGAGCACTGAGAAGCATCGGCGAAGGACATGTGTTCGAACTTGGCCGGCCGGTCGATGGCCCGGTCGATATCTTTGCGAACGGGGTGCGCATCGGATGCGGCGACATAGTACGTATTGGGGACGAGCTCGGCGTCAGACTGCGTGGCGGGTTAGCGGGCAATGACTGACATTCAACCAGCAATCGTGGCGCTTCTTGCGATTACGGCCGGGCTCGGCCTCCTGGTCTTCGCGGTCGTCACGACCACAGCGTTCATAAAGGTATCTGTCGTTCTCTTCCTCGTTCGCAATGCACTAGGGACCCAATCAATACCTCCGAACATCGTTCTATACGGCGCCGCATTGATCCTCACCGCCTTCACGAGCGCCCCCATCTTCGAGCAGAGCTACAATAAGATCGCCGATCTGCAGCTGCGCTATCAGACGCTTGAGGATTTTGTAACCGCTGCGAAGGAGGGGCAGGAACCGCTGCGCGGCTATCTCAAGAAGTTCACCAATGAAGAACAGCGAGACTTTTTCCTGTCCTCGACCGAACGTGTCTGGCCAGAGGAGATGCGCGGCAGGGCCACGGCCGATGATTTTGCTATTCTTGTGCCATCTTTTCTAATCTCAGAACTCAAGCGCGCCTTCGAAATCGGATTCCTACTCTATCTTCCCTTTATCACGATCGATCTGATCGTAACGACGATTCTGATGGCCTTGGGCATGTCAATGGTGTCTCCGACAGTGATATCTGTTCCATTCAAGCTCTTTCTATTCGTGGCCATTGATGGCTGGTCGCGTCTCATGCACGGACTCGTGCTGAGCTATACAACGCCTGGAGGTTGAGCATGGATGAGACCACTATTCTCACTCATATGAGCCGATCGCTGGTCCTTTTCATGATCTGGGTTCTGCCGCCACTCATTGCGGCGGCGGTCGCCGAAACCGTCGTCGGCATCATCCAGGCGGCAACGCAGATCCAGGACCAGACATTGCCACTCACAGTGAAGCTTCTGGTCATTGTTGGGATTATCGCTCTGTTTGCGCCGGTCCTGAGCGCCCCGCTTATCGAGCAAACCAAGCAGATATTCACCGATTTTCCCGCGCTCACAACGGGCTACTAGCAGCCGTCGCCATGTATGGTTTGTCAATCGCCGAGACTCCAAATCTGATCCAGGCGGCTATTGAACTTGTCGTTGCTGCCGGCCTTGGTGCGGCTCGCCCCGCGGGCATTATGCTGGTGCTTCCCGTATTTACGCGTCCGCAGATCGGCCGGCTGATCCGCGGCTGCCTGGCGGTTGCGATCGAACTACCATATTTGGCGCAAGTCGCCGATGGCCTGAAGGCGCTGGACCCGGACACGCGTCTGCTCAAAATCACACTCCTCGGTCTTAAGGAGGCGTGCGTCGGACTGATGATCGGTGCCCTGCTCAGCATTCCACTCTGGAGTCTTCAGGCCGTCGGCGAAATTATCGATACGCAACGAGGCATCAGCAGCGTGGTCACGCCCGCCGATCCCGCGACGCGCAGCCAGGCTTCAGCGACCGGTCTGTTTATCGGTATCACCGCGATCACGATCTTCGTTGTATCGGGGGGGCTGCAAACCATGATCAGCGGGCTTTACGGCAGCTACCTGATTTGGCCGGTTTATCAGTTCGGACCCACGCTGAGCATGCAGAGGACAATGGAGTTGTGGGGCGTACTCGATAGCATCATAAGTACCACCCTCCTGGTCTCTGGGCCTGTGGTGGCGTTTTTGTTGCTGGTCGACATATCTGCGCTCTTGCTCGAGCGCTTTGCGCCGCAATTGAACCCGAAGGATCTGACTTTGACGATCAAGAATATCGGCTTTGCGATCATCATGGTCACTTACGCGGTCTATCTCATCGAATACATGCAATCGGAAATCACGCAGTCGGGCCGCGAGCTGGAGCGGCTTGAAAGGCAACTGAAATGAGCGACACGAGCGAAGAGAAAACGCACGCCGCCAGCGACAAGAAGCTAAAAGATGCGCGCAAGAAAGGAACGGTTCCGCACAGTGCTGATCTCGTCAAAGCCGTCAGCGCTTGCGCCGGTCTTGGCTATCTCTGGGTGGAAGCGGGTTCCATCCAGGGCAAGTGCCGTGAAGCGCTCATGCTGACCGACAAGCTGCTGAGTGAGCCGTTCAATATTGCGGTCGATCTGGCGCTCGGCGTCTTGCCCGAACTTGCCTTCCGAGTTGTTGGTCCGCTCCTTGGGAGTGTTGTCATCTGCGCGATGCTGACGGCAGTCCTGGCCAATGGTGGACCAGTGTTCTCCACGGAGCCGATGACCCCGAAATTCGAGAACATTGATCCCATCAAGGGGTTGAAGCGCATCGCGTCTTTGCGTTCCCTCGTCGAACTTGGCAAGAGCTTGTTCAAGCTCGTCTGTCTCGGCGCGATCTTTTTCCTTGTCGTTGTCGGCGGGTGGAAGACACTGGTCTATCTGCCGGTTTGCGGCATGGGCTGCTTCGACTTCCTCTTCATAGAGGTGAAACTGTTGATCGAAATTGCCTGCGGCGCGTTTCTTATCGTCGGATTGATCGATCTCCTCCTGCAGCGCTGGCTATTTTTGCGCAACATGCGCATGACTGAGAGCGAAATGAAGCGCGAGCACAAGGAGCAGCAAGGTAATCCGGAGTTGAAACGGGAACACCATCGTCTCCGGCGGGAGCAGGCGAATGAGCCCCCGCTCGGCTTGCATCGCGCAACATTGATCTTGACTGGGCCAAAGATGCTGGTCGGGCTGCGCTACGTCCGTGGCGAAACCGGCGTGCCGGTCCTGGTTTGCCGCGGCGAGGGCGAAGCGGCATCACGGATCTCGGATGAGGCGCGAGCCCTTCGTCTCAGTATTGTCGATGACCACGGCCTGGTCCGCGAGCTTATCCGCAGCGCCAAGCTTGGTAGCCCCATTCCTATGCAGTATTTTGAACCTGTCGCAAAAGCACTCCTTGCCACCGGCCAAGTCTAGCTTGTGTTGGGAAGGACGTCGCATGACGGGTAGGGCGTTGATCGCTACCGAGACGGCTGGGCGGCCTGGGTTCCGCTTGAGGTGGAATCTGATGAAACCTTGTTGTTAGCTGCGCCTAGGTTGCCGCTATTGCCTGTCGCGAAGCTTTTGTATGTGGCAACGGGAATGGCCGCACGATTACCATCACTCGGCACAACGGCCTGATTGTCGAGCAAGTCGTGCGGATCGTTGACCATCCCGGCCAGATTGTTGCGGATCGAACAGCCAAGCGTCGGGTCGAAAGAATTGTCGTTCACTGAAGGGCCAACGATCGACATTGACGGACAGACCGGAGGGTGTGCCTCATACGTAATCGCCTCGATTCGCGCGCCCGAGCCATCGCGCCGGTCGACGGATGGGCCGTAAAAGCGGATATTGTAAGGGTCGACGCCCATTGCGCGGGCCTCACTGGCAATCTGCGCTCCGAGCCGAGGTGAGCCGGTGATATCGAGATGGAGCGCGTCACGCCGACCGCGACTGGTATTGGCTATGAAATACCGCAGGCGCTGCCGCTCAGTCCCTCGAAGGCTCTGTAACAGCAAGACGTTCTTCTCCTGTTGAACCGTGATCGCCTGCGAAATCGGCTCGGGGGAGATCGGCGCGGTGCTTGTGCAGCCACCTAGGCTGGCCGTCAGAGCGATCAGGGTGGGCACGATTCGAAATGTCATTGGTCGATCCTCATTCGATGACGTGGCCGCCACCCCGTGTCGTGCTTGGTACGCTGGTCGGGGGAGCACCGCGCCCAGGCGGGCGAGTTGCCATCGTGTTCGTCAGACTGCGCGCGAGGTCCGAGGGCGGTGCGATGCGGTCGGTGGGGGCACTCATCGGCCTCGTGTTCGATCGTGGCCGCACGACGTAGGGCGTGACGATAATCACGAGTTCCGTCTCCTCCTGTTGGAATGAGGATGAGCGAAACAGCGCACCAAGAATCGGCACGTCGCCGAGCCAAGGGAAAGTCGTAATATCAGTGCTGAAGTTGCGCCGAATGAGCCCGCCGATTGCAAAGCTTTGGCCACTGGCGAGCTCGACGACCGTGTTGGCACGCCGAGTGGCGAGAGCCGGCACGGAGATGCCGTTGATGGTGACCGCGCCTTGTGTCGATAGTTCGCTGACCTCGGGCTTCACGCGGACGTTGATCTGATTGTTACTGAGAACGGTCGGCACGAACTCCAGGCTGACGCCGAAGTGACGAAACTCGACGGAGACCTGCCGATTATCCTGCAAGACCGGAATGGGAAATTCGCCGCCGGCCAGGAAGCTGGCGGATTCGCCGGACATTGCGGTGAGGTTCGGTTCAGCGAGTACGGAAGCGAGGTGCTCGTGGGCCATTGCATCGAGTACAGCGCTGACGTTGACATTGCCAGTGTTGACTCCGATCCTAGCCGTACCGCCGCCCTGCGCCGCGCCGTTACCGCCGCCACTGCCACTGACCAAGCCGAGCGTGAAAGGGCCAGCTTGACCGGAAGCGGAGAGGTTGACGCCGAGCTCCTTCATGGCGCTCCGGGAGACCTCCGCCACGCGCACGCTCAGATTGACCTGCAATGACCCAGCGACCTGGATCTTGTTGACGACGAGCGCACCGATGCCGAGAAATTGCTCAGTCACTTTCACTGCGCTATCGACGATCTCCGCATTGGGCGCCGTACCGCTAAGGATGGCGCCGCGCGGGGTATAACTGACCTGGATCGGATAGTCGCCGACCTGTGCTTTCAGCGTGGCGCGCAGATCCTCGATCGGCTGCGTGACGACAACACGCAGCTCAACGAGAGCCTCCCCACTCTCGTTCAGTGCGAACAAGCTGGTCCGGCCCGACTTTTTGCCAAAAACGAAGATGGTATTGTTCGACGGCGCCTGATAGTCCGCGATCGTAGGATCGGCGACAAAGATGCTCGCAGCTGGCGCGGGCAGATGGATTGTCTTGCCGAGCGAAGAGGAAAGGGTCAGTGTCCCGCTAGTGCCATCGGGAGCCGTACGCGGCGGCCCCCCTCCATCAGTTCGCTTGATCTGAGCCGCGGCAGCGAGCGGGTATAGCAGAACGACCACGCACAAAAGATGCGAAAGACAAGGAAGAAAGATGGATAAAAGTGCGCTCACAGCGATCGAGACTCGACTGACGCCCGCATGTTTATCAAAAATGATGTTCAAGACAGTCTTTTCTTTCAAGTTCGATTGACTAGGCGGCCGACGCCGCGCCTTTTAATTCAAGGACGTAGCCGATCCCGCGCGCGGTTTTGATCCGTAGCGTTGCGCCGGACTTACTCAAATGGCCGCGTAAACGATAGATTCCGACCTCAAGCGCATTCGTCGAAACCTCGTTGTCAAACGCATAGAGGCCATCCTCCAATGACGCGCGCAACACGGTGCGGCCTGCGCGGCTGAGCAGATGCTCAAGAATGCATACTTCGCGGCGCGCGATCTTCAGCGGCCGACCATTAACGGAGGCCTGCCGACCGATCGGATCGAATCTTAGATTGCCAAAAGTAACGACAGGGGCCGTCATCTGCGTTGATCGGCGCAGAGTGGCGCGCATCCGTGCGATGAGTTCATCAGTAGACACGGGCTTGGGCAGGAAGTCGTCCGCACCGCCATTGAAGATCGCGATCCGCCTGCCGAGCTCGTTAAGGCTGCTCATCATTACGGCAGGCATCGAATACCCGTCGCGCCTCAGCTGCTTCAGCCACTCCAAGCCGTCTCCATCCGGTAGAAGCAACTCGAGCAGAAGGATGTCATAGCGGGCACAATCAAAGGCGGCGGCGGCCTCATCGAGCGTGCACGTTACGTCAACGGCAAAACCGCAGTCCGAGAGCGCCTGGTGCACAACGCGCGCTGGGTCCGTCTCATGATCAACCAGTAGCGTTCGCATGTCATCACCTCTTACCAAGTCATGCCAAAACACTCAGCGCGTCATGTTCAAACATGACTTCGAGCGACGTTGAGCAGTCCGGCTTTCGCGTAAGCGTTTGCAGCCGGAATAGACGAAGAAGAACGGTACTGACCAATCGCGCACTTGATCCGATCCAATGTCAGCTCGACTCGCATTTTCGACGGCCTCATCTGGCTCGCATGCATCCCGGTGGACCTCCAGTCTGGCCTTGCCGCAGAGGCATCGACCGCAATCAATCAAACGCATCGACAGACTTGGCTGAACCCTCGTTCATCGCCGCGACAATTTTGGCAATTGTCAGCGACATCAGGGGGGCAATATGATTGCGAGAACACGTGATGGTGAAATCGATTGTTTGGATGAAATGCATTCATATTCCGGATCGGTAATAATGTTCCGGAGGCTGGATCTAAATCTCCTCATCGTGTCGATGCCTTGATGACCGAGGGGCGCTGCCTCACGGCAGCAGGTTTGATTGCTGATGAGCGGTGATTTCGGCGATTTACATCGTTGCGCTCTCCATTTGGCAAGCCCTCTCGCGCTGGTGGAGTTTCCGTGCGGGACCTGCGGATCCACCATTCGGCCACTCGAGCCCGTGAGCGGTTAGCTCCTGCTACATCAAAGTCTCGATCGCCGCGTGGACGACCTGTCGTCAGGTTTACAAGGCCGCTCACTTGCTCGGCCTTTATCGCTTCGAGCCAATCTCTCTCGCTGCAAAGGACACCCCCTCGATGGGCGCCGAAACCTCGCCAGACCCAACATTCAGCCACGTCCGATACGCTGGCGGCGATGCACCCTTCGGGCGCCGAACCATTGGCGAGCGCATTTCGTATCCTTCGTTGTGATGCGTGCCACTTAGGCGGCTGAGCTGCCGACGTTCCACCGATTCTGGCCAACGGGCACGAAGGTCAGATATCGGACTTTGATTGAGACGCAACTTCAAGCCAGTTGGCGCGCCGGCGGACCGCTCGTCCGGTTTGGGCTGCAAGTGGGGCAGAGCTGACACGGCGTCAAGGTCGCATTGGCTGCGCAGGCAGCAGGGGCTTGGGTGGCGTGGCCAAGAAGCTTGAGGGATGAGAGGCAGGCGAGCTTGGGGCATTTGAGACATTCTATCTGTCGTGAATGTGCGAGGGCCGGAGACCGCCAAGAGCCGACTGGATACGTACTGTACTTGTTTCGGATCGTACAATCTGACGCTCCGTCCGATTCAAGCCCCTATGAGCGCTCATAGCTTGGCTTATATCGAGCGCGCATGCCTCCAGATGGGGTGACGGTATTGGAATTTGCATAAGCGCGGCTGCTCCGAAAGGCGTCTTGTCCGAACCGAGCGATTGTTTCTGGCTATGTTCGTGGTTCCATCGCCTCTGGATGGGAAGACGATGCTCGTCAAGCACGCAACGTCTTCTGCGGGGGTCGGCAAGCTTACGAAGATGTAGTGTCCGCTTGCTCGTTCGAGGCGTCTTGCAGCGGCGAATCTTTTGGCCGTCGTCGGTTCGCGGCGGAGCAACAGTGACCTCGTTCACGGGGCGCCAGACCAGCGACGACGAACCAAGTGGTCTTTCTCGACAATATCGGGTTTGAGAAGGCGGCCAAAGGCTTCGTCGTTCTTCCATGTCTGCATTAACATGGCATGGTTCTGCCGAGCGGCTTGCACGAGTTTTCGTCACGAAAGCATGTCCTCCAGCGCCGCGCATTGATGTGGGGACGAATTCGTTAAATCGTATAAGGGAGGATTTCAGAAGCGGTCATGTGGCTGGACGCGTTGCTCAATCGGTGCAAGCTGCTTGTGAGACTTTCTTTCGGCTTGGTCTTGCCGCGAGACCTGTGATTCTAGTGCCATGGCCCGCGGAACCAGCGTTTGGGCCGCTAGCGGTGAGTGTCCGCGGCGAATTCGTCAGCTTCTCGTCAGCTCGCCCCTTTAGCTGTGTGCCGCCTTCGACAGTACAGCTAGGATCATCCATTTTGCAGTGAGAATTCCCCAGCCTATAGCCCTCCAACCGATCTGCTCCAACGTGTCGTCGTGGAGGGTATTGGCGGGTATCTCCAATCTCAGCAGGGTCTTTCGCGCGAAATTGCTAGTTCGCGCCGGCAATCTTGAGTGAGAGATGGTAGTCCTGATCCGTCGTTCGACGTTCATCAGCTGACACCAAAAATCAACTTTCACGGAATGCTGCAAGCCCGGCAGAGTTAGTGGCGCTGCCGGGCGGCAATGAGCGTCGAATAGAGCTTACCTCGACATCGAAGCGGGCTAGCAAATGTTTTCTGTCTTGCGACAGATGCACCCTTAGCGATGAACGACGGTGCTCGCTCGAACTGCTCGAAACGCCCGTATCCAGCCGTCCATTATGTGTGCAGCAGCTTTAGCATCGTCATTTGGTGCTTCTGCCCTCTTGGAGGAGCCGCCACGACGGATCGGTCCGACACGCAGCTAAGGCGATAAGCGTTTTCGCCCGCGCATTCACATCCTCTTCGGAGAACACGGCATGAGAGACGTCACCAGGCGTAGGAACGCACAGATTTCTAACTTCGAGGCGGGCAGCACCGCTCGGGATGATGAATCTCAATTCGCGTCTTGGCGCGGCGATGGAGCTAGCGGAACGTTCGGAACTGTGCTTGGGCGGATGCGCTCTGGGCCTCAAGATGCTGAGGCTCCCTCAACACGCAGCGCGTCCGTGCCTGGCGATGATCGTTGCGATACTTCGTCCGATCCTAGCCTTGACGCAGATGGAACCGGAGCGGGTGCGCCGTACGTAGCCAGTGGCGGGCGCGATCGGTCCGCGGGACACAAGCGTGGCGCCCAAACTCGGAGGCCGAGCTCCTCTCGTTCCGGTGTTGATCCCTTCGAAGTCGATCTGCCGCCGGAAAGCTCGCAAACAGGTGCGATGCAACTGCGCCGAGGTGTGTCGGGACGTGACGCGGAACCGGGAACGCATCGTGGCAGCGAAGAAGGAGGTCATAGCGCCCCCGATTGGCGTCATACCACCTATCGCAACGCGCAAGATCCCGAAGGCGGCTTAACCCATTCTCGTCTTGCGGATCGGCGAGGTAACGGAGCCACTGAAAGTTCGCGAACGAGCAAACTTGCGCCGCACGCGCAATCGGCCTCGCTGCTTCCCTCCAGGGCAGGTAAGCGCCGCTTCGACGAGCTGGCTGGGCACCACCCGCATGCCGCGACTTCGGATCGGTATGGACGTGCAGAGTTCGAGAGCGGAAAAGTTCGTGCAGCGATCGAGACCATTGACCGGGCTGCTCGCGCGCATGACTTTTATCAATTCTCTCGAACCGTGGTCGATCATACACAACAGAACAATCGCAAGCAGTTGAAGATGCCTGGGCTGGCAGCTTTTCTGCAAAGGGCCGCGACTCTTTTCAAGACTGAATTCGTCCCGCTATGGGAAGACAATCTCCGCTACCGGCAATCCTGGGGCTACGCTACGACCTGCAATGCAGTGAGCCGGGAGGCCGGAGGTCAAGCGGGTATAGACGCTTGCAAGGCCATGGCAGCGCGACTGTCGGGACTTGATGACTCCCTCATGAGGAAAGTCGACCTCAAGGCGTTTTCCCTTTTTGCGACGTCATTCGGGCGGCACACACAATCGAGTAGGTGTCGAAATGGAACAGTCAGGATCGCCGAGTTCTTTCGCGATGATCATGAAGCGCTTCAGGAGCTGAACGAACAGAGTCTCGCCTTGCTCGCGAACGGATTTAGCAAGTGGCCGGAACGGGCGGAGTGTCGGCAAGCCACGGTCGCGATTGCGAGCGAAGTCTGTCGCCGCGCACGCGGTGCGGGGATCTCCCATGCCACTCAGCAGCAACTGTCCAATCTGGCAAACGCCTTCTGCAAATGGCCCGACGAGGCGAAGTGCTGCCGGGCGACCGTCGTGATTGCCGATGACGTGTCCGGTCGCGCACAACTTTCCGACTTCAATCCGCAGGCACTTACGAACCTAGCGAATGCGTTCGGCAAGTGGCCGGACCGAACAAGCTGTAAGCTCGCGACGATCGCCATCGCCAGGGAGGTTGCCGGGCGCCGGCTGGGTAATTTTGAGCCGCAGGGCCTAGCGAACCTGGTGAACGGCTTCGACAAGTGGCCGGACGAACGGCCTACCCGGCAAGCGGCCGTTGCAATTGCCGGTGAGATCTGCCGCCGGGACATCTCTGCGTTTAATCATCAGAACCTATCCCTCCTCGCAAACGGCTTCAGCAAATGGCCGGACGAGGAGAACTGTCGCGCGGCCATAGTGGCCATCGCCGCGGAGGTCCTCCGCCGCGGGCTCGGCCATTTCACGCCACAGGCATTGGTGAACCTCGTGAGCGGTTTCAGCAAGCGGCCCGAGGAAGCGGACTGTCGCGCGGCGACAGCGGCAATCGCCGGCGCGGTCCTGGGCGGGCGATTGCGTGGTCTTACTCCGCAGGGCCAGACCGTCCTGGTAAACGGCTTCAGCAAATGGCCGGAGGATCCGACCTGTCGTGCGGGTACCGTGGTCATAGCCTCTGAGGTTCTTGAGTTCGCCCGCCGAACCGATGGTCTTTCTGACTATCCTGTACAAGCTCTCGCTGTGGCGGCGAATGGTTTCAGCAAGTGGCCGCATGAGAGGGGCTGTCGTCAGGCAACCGTCGCGATTGCCGACGAGATCCTCAGGCTTCCTGGCCGCCTTTCTCATTGTACGCCGCCGGAACTGGCCAGTCTGGCAAACGGTTTCAGCAAGTGGCAGACAGAGCCGGCCTGCGGCGAAGGTATAGGCGCAGTCGCCCGAGAGACCCTCGGCCGTGCCGACCGCGACAGTCGGCTCACTGGCTTTACCGAGCAGTCGCTCTCGAATCTGGCGAATGCTTTCAGCAAATGGCCAGACCAGATGCCTGTGCTTCAAGCCACGATCGCAATCGCCGGTGAGGTTCTCAGCCGCTCCGGTCGGCTTTCGGCTTTTACCCGCCAGCAATCCGCGAGCCTGGTGAACGGCTTTTGCAAGTGGCCGACTGATGAGAGCTGTCGCCGCGCAACAGCGGCGATCGCCCGCGAGCTATGCGACCGCAGCAGGCTATCCGGTTCTGATAGCCAGGGACTGTCGAACCTGCTGAACGGCTTTGGCAAGTGGCCTGCAGACGAAGACTGCTCCGAAGCCGCCGCCGCGATCGCTCGGGAGATCCTCAGCCGCCGGCGCCTCTGCTATTTTACTCCGCAGCAACAGGCCGACGTGATGAACAGCTTCATCAAATGGCGTGGAGAGATATCGTGCACCCAGGTGATGGTACACCTTGCGCGGGACCTTGGTCGGGGAGGGGAGCGATTCGCTGCTTTCAACACGCATCAGCTCAGCATGATCGCCAACGCTGTGGGACGAAGTTTCATCAGGGCTGAGGAAGGTGGAGAGATTGGCGACGCCACTTTGCTCAAAGACCGGTTACAGCAGCTGGTTCACTACTTGCACTATGCAAATGATCGGCTCGAGCAGGCCGATGTCTTGAGCATAACCAACATCTTCAAGGCGATTGGAAAGGCCCGGCTTTTTGACGAACTCGGTTTGCTCGCACCGACAGGCTTGACTAGGCTCGAGGAATTGCTCCATGCCTCGGGCTTTGCTCACGAGAACAACCTCGAATCCATGGGCAATATTTGTATCGCCCTGCTGCCGTTGGCGCGCAGCCCACAGAAGTCGATGCAGTGGCACCGCAGGCAGGCTCTCAACCTGCTCAACGATCTGCAACCAGTATTGGAGCAAAAAATAGCGGCTTATCTGGCGGCAAGCAAAGCCGAGCGGCGGACCCAGAGTTCGTTTTCGGCCCGCCGTCCCGCACTCTCGATTTTTCAGGTGCTCAAAGCGCGCAAGGTCTTGGAGACTTTGTACCGTCGGCCGTATGTCGAGGGCAACAAGTCTGATTTGGCGATGAGGCGGCAACAGCTGGAGCATGTGACCAAGAAGATCCTGGCAGACACACGAGCCCTGATCGAAGGCGATCTTTCCAACATGAGCTGGAATCTGATCGCGCAGATCGAGGCGGACGATGTGGTTGACGCGCTAGACTCATTCATGTCGTTCGATGAGGGCGCGATCCAAGCTCAACATCCCTCGTCCGTCTTCGATACGCACCAGGTGTTACGAACCATGGATCACGAGCCTAGACCGCCGCAGGGCAAGGCAGGACTGATGCAGTTGACGGTCGTGGACATGCAGGGGCGCCGACTGCCCATGGCACCCGAGACGCGATATTCGATGTTTCATCGCTTGACCTCGGGAGCGTTGCCGGTCGTTGCGGTGCAACTGCCGAAAAAGCCAAGCCCCTTCATGTTGAGGCGCGTGTTCTGTGTCGACGATGTGCCCTACCGGATGGACCTGTTCGGCGGGAGTAAGTTAAAGGCACCGAAACCAACCCTGTCGCAGATTGCTGCCGTCGCTCCAGGCGAGCAAAGACCCGCGGCTTCCGGCGGGAAGCTGTTGGCGATTCCGTATGCCGACACCGCACCGGGCACGGCGTTCGAGCGGCTATCGCGCGCCTGGGCCCCTTTTAAGGAAGCATATTATTATACTCAGCGCAGGGGATTTGCCGCGCCACCTGTGATCAAAGATCTTGGCCCTCATGACTACGCCCTGGAAGGAACCTTTAAGTTGTCGCTGCTGCCGGACCGCGCTGCCGGCGAGGAACATCCCTTTAAGCTGATTGGACCAGACGGGCCGATCGCTTTGCGCCCGCACGATGGCTGCGGCTTCATCAGAGCCTCGTTAGCCGAGCGCATGTTAGCTGTTCGCCGAGGTGGTCAGCAGGAAGGTCCTGATCGGCTACTTGCCTACGGTGAGGAAAGGAAGGCGTCGCTGCCCGCCGCGGCGCTGCAATTTTATTCGCGCAGCGAGCAAGTGGCGCAGGAAGTGAGCGAGAAAACCAGGAGCTGGCTTGAGAGCAGAAACGGGGAGCCACTGAGTTCGGAACAGCTGTATCGTACCGTGACGGCCGGACACATCGAAGCCCCCGGCGCGATCGCCGTGCCCTCCGATGATGGCCATCTGCACGTGCCTAAGCTCAAGAGCGCTACATTGGCTGGGGCGGCTGGTGTGCTGATCGGCCGCTCGCCATACGACAAGGCAAACCTTCGCCCGTTCACCACCGAGCGCGTAAAGACGGCATCTGAAGGTGACCCCACAGCGGCGTTCCTCGATAAATGCGTGGCGATGCAATACAGCTTCAATGTTGCCGAGAAGTCGGGTGATCAGCTGGCGGCCGACGATCCGACCTTTTTCGCAAAAGGCATTCTGATCGTGGTGCCTGATGAGGCGTGGCCGGCCAACTATCGAGATCGCGGGCTGGTGATGTCGGCTGAGGACGTGAAGTCCCATTCGAACTGGACCGAGCGCAAGGACCGCGTGACGGCGGACACCTCACTCGATTGTGTCGGCATGCTCCAAGCCACCGAGGTCTTCGCTCCCGGGTCCCTGGTTGCCGTCCCGCCCGATGAACAGAAAAAGCTCGACGGCGATTTCGATGGGGACACCGTCATTATTATCGGGGACCGGCCGCAACTTTATGAGCATGTCCGGCAGTTTGATGCCGAGGAGCAGGCTCGCGGAGTCCGCTCACTCAAGCCGCCGAAGTCGCATACCCCCGCGATCGAGAACGGCAGGTACCAATTCAGTCGTGGCAACCAGATCCTGGCAGCCACCCAGGATACCTTGGAAACTTATAGCACTCTGCAGAGAAACTTTCTGGCTCAATCCGATCAAGCCCGGCGCTGGTTTGCGGAACGGGCCATCTTTGGCATCTACGAGGGCGTTGACCACGAGCTCAGGCAAGAGATCCGAGACTTATTGAATCGGGAGGAGACGAGCGGGCAGGATATTCAGGCGACGCTGGAAAGGGCGATGCGCGAGATCGACCTCGCAGATCACCCAATCGCTCGCGAGGTCACCGAATTGCTCGTGGCCGACTTAGAGGCGTGGGCTTCGAGCGCGGATACGCCGGTCCCGGTCGAACAAGAAAGCGCCACCGATCTCGACCCTGGGCTGAGCCAAACGGCTTGCGAGCTTTTTCCGGACTTGGCGGACGCCTATCGGGCCTCCGCTCACCCGAGAGACCGCGTCGTGGCCTTACTCGATCAATATCCTGCGCGCATCGATCCACGACCGGATGGTTACGAGCCGGACGACGTCGTACAAAGCGCAATCAACCTTCTCAGCCTCGGTAACAAGGTCGGGACCGACGCCTATAAATCCGATACAAGTGCCCGCCTATTCCTTAAAAAAGGCCAGCACCTTCAGCGCCTCCTGCACAAGACGCCGGGCCTGAATGCCGTGCCCTATATCAAAGGCGTAGCTGCCACACTCATGCATGGCAGGTTCGATGTCGATACGTCCCTGGACGATCTGAAGGACAACCCGACACTGGCGGCTTCAGTCATGGAAGCCTCAATCAAGCTTGCTGCCGACAAACACATCCTCCCTAAGAGCTCCGGTCGACAGCTCTCGACGGAGGATTCCGCTATGGCGATGATTTTGACCAGCGCGGAGGCTGCCGACCGCGCCAGGGCGGAGTCTGCCAGGGCCGTTGAAGAAGAGACCGACATTACCTCGGCGACCCTTCGGGTCGCCGAGATACTCAGGCGGGCGGATATCGAGGTGAGCATGCCTCGTTTAAATCGCTGCTTGAGATCAAAGGAGTCGATGACAGACCAATTGACCGGAGCGATCATCAAGTCTGACGGCAACGCCCAGCTGATCAGCAGCGCCGTGCGTCATCTCTTCACGATCCCTGACAAGGATTTCACACGTGGTTTCAAGAAGGCCATATTGGCGTTCGATGAGCGGGGCTACGCCGAGGTCAGCACCAGGAATTGGTTCAGGATGCGAGATCCAACCTTCGTCGGCGTCACGACTGTGCTGACCACGCCGGACGGCTATCGCTTTGAGATAGAGTTCCATACGCCACAGAGCTTTGAAGCCAAGATTGCCAATCACGATACCTACAAGGAGCGAGGCCGGCTGCGGCTGCGAGCGAGTGGGGATGCTCTGGACGAGGCTACGCAACAACTCGCCCAGCGCGCGCGGGAGGTCTGTAAGGGCGTGCCGATCCCGGAGGGCGCCAGAGAGATTTCCCACTGGGGAAACGAACTCGACGCTCGATCCGCTGCCAGCGCCGTCTTTGGCCCGCGAGTTGCCGAACGGTCAAGAATGCCCGAGAGGTCACAGATCGCAAAAGAGGTTGTCTCTGTTCTGGGTTCGCGGCCGGTTGTGCTTGTCGGACTACCGGCCGCCGGAAAGTCCCGCATCGGCCCAGCTCTCGCACGACGACTGGGGCTCGCCTTCGTCGACACGGACAAGAAAATTGAAAGGGAGACCGGTATGGCGATTACGCAAATTTTTGCCGCCAAAGACAAAGGCAAGCAGTGGTTCAGGAACCGCGAGGCGAGCTTGATCGCGCAGTTGGTCGAGAAAGGGAACTTGATCCTTGCAACCGGCGGTGGCTCGTTCGAGCACGAGGAAACGCGGCGCCTCATCCTGGATAAAGCGGTCTCGATCTGGCTCGATACCGACCGCGGCGAGATTTGGAAGCGCCTTGCAAACGACACCAGCCGGCCGTTGTTGCGGACCGACGAGGCGGAGGAGACCTCGGGCGAGGGGAATGCGAACGCGGCGGCCATCAAGAAGGAGCTCTTCGAGGAAATCGTCAAGGAGCGAATTCCGCAGTATCGCCAGGCAGATATCACGGTCGTTCCGCCTCATAAGAGGAGCGATAACAAGAACGCGGATGCGTGTGTGACGGCGCTGCACGGCCATCTCTGTGGTGGCGCCGGGGAAGAAGCTTCGTTGGCCAGCTCGCTTCAGGAGCTTTCCACAGCGTCAAACCCGCCGAGCGCGGAAGCTTCAGTTCGGCTCAAGGCGCAGAGGCAGGGACCCGCCGCACCATCACTTGCGAGCGCTCCGGGGGCAGACGTCGACCGCAGCCTTGTCGCGGTGGTTGATTTGCCGTCGACACAACAGATCATGCCCGATGATGCTCCTGATCCGCGGGTGTTTCCGCGCAAGACATCCGATGCTCAGGTCGGTTCTTTGGATCCGACAGCCTCGCTTCACGCCAGCTTGGTACCTGGCGCCACGGAATGGCTGGGCGACGAGCATATCGCGGCGGACTACGCGCTCCTTAACGAGCAGCTGCAGAGGGTCAATCCGGCTCTGGTGGCGCAGATGCGGTTCGTTCAGCCGGCCCAAGCCCATCTGCTGCGATTGACCCAGAGCCCGATCGGCTGGCTGGAAACGTTCCAGCGGATCGTACATGACCGGGATGGTCACGATACCGCGAGGTTCCTGCTCGTGCCCGTGAGCGATGGTGATGCTGGTGGCGAAGGCTCGCATTGGTCGCTGCTGTTCGTGGATCGCTACGCGCCGGAGGGAGCGCTTGCGTACCACTACGACTCCGCCGGGGCACACAACACCCCAGTTGCAGAACAACTCGCAGCACGACTCGGCGCCCGTCTGCAGGTCGCTCGAATAACCCGGCAGCAGAACGGTTATGATTGTGGCGTCTTCGTCGTGGACGCCACGCGGGCGCTGGTTAGACGATTGGCGCAAGGAGAGCGGCCAGGGCGCGAGCCGCTGCACCTTGACCACCTCGTCGCCGATCGGCCGGCGCTCCAGGACCGACTTGGAGCTGATGCCCGCTGAGGCTGATGAAGTTGGCTCCAACAGCTCTCGCCGACACGAGGATGGCAGGCTCGCCTGAACGGGCCGGCGGGTCCTTTGCCTTGCGATTTGAAGATCCGCCGATACGTCGGCCAAGATGCGCCCCCCTTTCCAAGTCGCAGGCAGGCTAGCGAGCAACAAGTCGATCGGCAGGTCGCCGCAGGAGTGGATCGCCGCCGGCCGTACCGCCGGCGGTCTTTAAGATGCCGTCGGGGTTGCGTCATCGACGGACCTCGCGCTCAGACGAGTTCGCCGCCGGCTCCAGCACGATCCGGACCCGAAGGGCCGCGTTAGCGCAAAGCGTGGCACGGTTTTCCCCCGCGACAAACGCGAAACGCGTTTGCACGGAGATTCATGCTAAAATATCAACCTAAGGCGCGATGGCGATTCATCCTGATCTCATCGCGCTTTGGCTTACCTTGCTGGGGGGCGATCAGCTTGAAAAATTTTGGACGCCGCCCCGCTTTAAGCTTGGGGCGGCAGATTTTGCTTTGGCGCAATCTTGGAGCAGCTCTCCTCGTTGTCGATTGATTCTTCTTGGATCAGATCGATTTTGCCAGAGCCGTACATTTGCCGGCCTGACGCGCTCGAGGCGGGTGATCTGCTCCTTTTGTCTGACTGTTGGACCAAGGTGAGATCATCGCGGCCGAACCGCCGCTGCATCACTCGAACCGCCATGGACCGAATGAGGCAATGAGGCTCGCGGGCCGAACGCGTTCGATCCACACGACATTCTTCGATAGCGCGCGCGACGGTCACCTCACAATCGCACTACCGACCTAAGGATAGCCGGACAAAGGCGAGCCTTGCAGTCCAATAGGAAAGGGTCTTGGAGGCCAGTCATCCTCATCGAGAGTGGCAGATCGTGGCGGTCAACCGAGCGCATTTCTCGTTAGCGTCAAGCATTCGGCCAAGCGTGCAAAGCCAAGAAGAGACGTGGGCCGCATAGAACCTTTACGGTCAGTGATAGCGTATCCTTGCGCCGGACGAAAGAGAAAGTCAGTAGCTATGAGAACTTTGAAACCGCCCACGCGCTCTCTTCGACGCGGCGTAATCATATAGGCAAGCGGAAGCGAGATTTCGTCCTGTGCAGGAATGGTGTGTGTTCTATTCTCGGTCTTCCAGAAGAGTTCTCTTAAGTTCTGAGCATCTCGGAAAAGATCTTCGCTGCCGTGGCCCTGGGACTAGCCTTCGGCAGATTGCGAATATGTAAAACCAGCAGATCTGGAGGTGTTGCTGCCGTTCAAGATTCGCGTTCACTTGCATCAAGCGCAGCCATTCCACCTAAGTCTTCCTGCAAATCGTCTTTTGCTGACGCCGCATCTTCAGCGAGATCGCCCTGAGGCGGCTTGCAGTGACAATGCGCTGCCCTCGTACCCGCTCGGCATGCACAATAGCGCCAGACGGGTGTCAACAGATGGGCTCCGGCGGTTCTCCATCATCCGATACGTGATGAAGCGCAGCGTCGTCTGCCGAGCATAGAGCGGAACGAAAGAGACGCGGGCCGACAAGTGAAACACTCAGGTCGCCGTAACGTCGCCGTTCTGGGCACATTCGCGGGGCGGATGTCCGAGTTCGCGCTTGAGACCGTCATCACGCGATATTCCCCGGCTGTCGTGTTTCAGTCGTGTTCGGCTCTCGACGCCGATGTCCAGAATCGAACGGTTGAGCACAAGTCTGTGCGGCGCGTGGCGAAGCCGATCGTTTGCGCGCAGCTTCAAGCAAGCCGCGCAGGACTTGTTTGATGGCACGCCAATTGCTGGACACGAGGAAGGCTGAGCAACATGGTACTCTCACTGTCCGGGATTTCAAATGAGCGTGGTCGACCGGTCCAAATCGATGCGATGGACGCTGCATCCTTGAGCCCGGTCCCGCTGGAGGTTCGCTGCCGCACGCTGGTGCCGCTGTCATTATCCATGCCGAATTATGGCCAGCGGTGTCGCGCTGTAGATGGCAACGCAGGATACGATCTGCAAGAAGCGAGGCTATTCTGTGTGCTGGCGCGAATTGCGCCGCGACTTTATCGACACGAAACCGAAGCTCGCCCCTCTGACGCCCGTGTGTCGTCGCCCCTGCCTTCGTACGATAGCTAAAGGAGAAAAACAACATGGGTGTGCCAAGCTATTGCGAGGCTCTTGAGTTCGCGATCGACCGCTCGTACGACATCAACCTCGACATGCTGAGAGCTCGAAAGCTACACCTTGACATCTACAATGATTACCCTGTCGGTACCTATCCGCCTCTCAAAGCAATGGGTACGCTGAATCCCGAAAGGCTGTTGAGCGAGATTGCCTCGTCGATCGATCTTTATTTTCACATCCCGTTCTGCAATCAGTATTGCACCTTTTGTCACTTCGCCAAGGAAATCAATCCACGTCCCGGGCGAGTGGAACGTTACCTGGCGGCTCTCGATAAGGAAATGAGTTGGTCGGACGCACCGCTCGCCGGTAGATCTATCGAGACAGCGTTCTTCGGCGGCGGCACCTCGTCAATGCTGACAAATCCACAACTCAAAACGCTATTTGACATGATCAAGCAGCGCTTTGATCTATCGAAGTCCGAAGTCAGCTTCGAATTACATCCCTCTCTTGCAAGGCAGGTGGATGCGGCAGATCGCATATCCACTCTGCTCAGCAATGGCGTAAACCGCTTCGTGCTGGGCGTTCAAAGTTTTGATCAAAACATCTTGCGTATCTTGAATCGCGGCCACGGTGTGCACGAGGTCAGGCAACTCGTCAAATTGCTGAACAAGATGGGCGCTCATAATTTGTCCCTGGACCTCATTTATGGGCTGCCGCGGCAAACGCTCCGGAGCTGGTATGATACGCTCATTGGTCTATTGGATATCGGCGCGGAGACATTCAACATATTCCCATTGTTGTTCAAATCGACGGACCCCATAGCTCGCCATTTGAGCAGAGGGCAATATCAATTCGCCGGGGCGAAGGAGCGCATCATCATGCATTTCATGGCGGAGCACATCCTCACGAGACTTGGCTATCGCCACGGCCCGATCTTCTACTGGACTAAAAGGTCGCAGCCGCACGCTGTTCAGCAGACCCGCAAATACGATTCATGGAACGACAATAATCTGATCCCGTTTGGGGTAGGCGGAGTTGGCTACGTCAGTCAGTGCCAGTTCTACAACGAGGTAGATTTAGATCGCTACTTGCTTAGGGCCGAGCGTGGCGAGAAACCAGTATGGAAGGGCATCGTCCTGTCACAGGACGATCTGATGCGCAGAACGGTGATGCTGGCGTTGCGAAGTAGCGGAGTGTCGCTCTTTCGTTTCGAGAAGGAATTTGGCGTGTCCTTGGAGGAATACTTTCGCCGCGAGCTCAAAAAACTAAGGGAAGCGGGGCTCATCAATATCTCAAACGAAGGTGTTTTGACGTTAACCACCGCTGGCATCATCAATTCGAGCGCGGTATCGCTGCAATTCTTTTCCAATCATGTTCTCGATCGGGCCGCACGCACCGACAGCAGGATCTCAGACAAACGAAGTGATCTTATCGAGAGGCACGACTACTCGCCGGCCGCCCGATACGGGGCGACCGCCGAAATGCAAGCCGTTTTTAGCCAAGGCCGGTGAGTGCGCGGGCCGTCTTTAGGTGCTTAATAGTGCTGATCTCAGCATTGGCGAGCCGAGATGCCAATGCAAAGCGGATCGACGCGGCAAAGCCCACGATCGAATAGACTGCGGCATTGCCGGATTGAGCGTCGCGCACGGATCTTTGACGATGCCGGTGCAATCGACGACCGCGCCGACCTGGATGTCGAGAGGATCGGAATACGGTGCTTGCCTACGGAACACCGAACGGGGTGTATTTTCGCGCGGTTCCTGTTCCTGTCAGCGTCCCCGCAAAGGGAATACCTGAATATAGCGAGCTTCAAGGCGACGTCGCACGTGTGGATGCGCGAAAATGCGCGATCCTCTCAGAGGCGGTTGAAAGGGAGCGCGAGCTCACTGGCATACGCATGTCAGGGCCTAACGATCCCTGCTGGTGTGGAAACGGTAAGAAATACAAGAATTGTCATAGGGGCCTGACGGCGCGGCGGATCATCAAGAGGAGCCGTTCAGGATACGTAAGCAGTCCTTTGCCCTTGCAATCAACTTTTTGGCCAAACGTTCGATGATGGCGTTCTCAAGCCCTGCAGCTCGTGCCGTTGCGCATACGTCGGGTATGCTGTCGGGAATAAGCTCAGCCATCGAACTCAAGCCGCCGATCACTTTGTCTGGATCAAGGCGTGCTTCGCGAGAAAATTGTTGCCAGTCGCGTACGCTGATCTCGTTCAATTTGTATTCGCCGCCGATTTTCATGGCGAGCCTGGTCTTCTTTAGATCGATATCGTCATAGGGAAGAATGCTGGCGACATCGTAGAGCGGCGCAAGCCGCACGGTAGGACCGCCGGCCAGAAGTAGTGAATAGTTCTTGGCATGTGCGTCCGTCCCCGCAATGAGCCAGTTGAAGGCGAGGGCGTCGACAAATGTATCAACGTCGGTAACGCGATCCGTGGAATGTGTACGCAGCAGTTCAATGATGTCGCTTGGTGTCGGCCCTCCTTCGCTCTGATATTTTTGTGTCGGCATCGTGCCGCGAGCCTGGCACATGTCTTCCTGATGGACGCGAATAACATCATTGCCGCTGATCTGTCGGTCGTAACGTGTGATCACAATGGCAATTTCATCCTCAAATCGCATGACTCTGGTTTCGGCAACGGGAAAGCCAAGATCGCGTGCGAGATTGAGACAGATGTGCTCGTTCTCGGCATGCCCGTCGAAATGGCCGGTCGGAGGTTTCAGAAGGTGCGTTGTGGGAATGCGCCCGGCTGGCAGCCCCCACTTGTTGTTTTGCCAGAGCAGCGCTGTTTTCGGTTGAGCACCGGCGAGGCTGAATTGTCCGGTATCGCGCGGCAATCGCCACGCGGCGTGGTCCTCTCGCAGCGTCTTCAAACGCTTTGCGATTTCTGCTTCATCGAGCCACTCAATCTTGTCGGCATTACCGCTTCGCAACACTTCCAAACGGTCGGGCGTGACAAACTGGATAGCGCCAGCGCAATCCTCGCCGACATGCGAGATAAGGGCGAATACGTTGCGGGCCGAGACCTGAAATTTCTTAGCCCAACGCTCTAGGACGTGTTCGTTATCCGGCAGGAGTCCCCAGAGAAAGGCCTGAATGGCGGAAGGGCCATGTTCCTCGGCCGCAAGTGGCATGGAAAGCGATAGCGGATAGGCCCCCTGCGCATTACGCCAATCGCTGTTGTAGACAAAAGTCAGCCGGCCGCGAGCATCATTGTGTACGAGGCCGACTTCCTTACCATCCAAGAGAGCAATGAGCTGGTTCGTCATGTCCTGCTCTTCTTTTTGGCTTTAGCTACAATCGCATTGATATCGACGGCAGGCTTTTCTGCCGTGCGGCTATTGGTGGGCTCGCTGCTTGCGTCCACGCGAATGTCCAAAGCGTCGAGCGCGCGGAGTACAAGGCCGAGTTCGGCGCGCGGATGGCCCTGCTCGATCTCGATCACCCACTGACGGCTGACGCCAATGCGCTTAGCGAGACTTGATTGATCAAGTTTCAGCCGCTTGCGTCTATCGCGAATGACGGCTCCAAGATCGGTGGCGGTACGGATAAGCATGGAAAGTCCAAATGTCAGCGTTCGTTAACATTACCCCATGTCAGCGATCGCTGACAATTAGAAAATGTGATCGCTCGCCGACATTCCCGAAAGTCAGCGATCGCTGACATCAAGAGGTTGCCGCGCTGTTCAAGAATTACAAGGAATATCAATCACTTAAGTCAGAAATTCGGCTTGATACAGAAAGTCCTAAGCGTCCGTTGATAACGAGTTAGCATGGCGCAATGGGCCTTCGCAGGAGTGCCGATCCTCGTTGCCGTATACGAAGAGATTTGGTTTTGGCCCGTCCATCAAGACTCTCATCCGAGGATCATAGGTCCCGCCGCCACAGCCCATGGCTATGAGAACGCCTACGCCATCGCACAAGAGAAGGCTGGCAGATTCAACCGTTCCGAATTCGTCGGAAACGCCCGATTTCCGTAGTGGTGGGGCCACGACAAGGATGCCCCACAATTGCATCGGTACGTAATCAGAGCTTCGTAGTACCCGTGATACCCAAGATAAAAGACACGCAAACATTGCGTTAGACTTGTCTCACACGCCGTCCATCCAATAAGGTATTTGAAACCGGGAGGAGACGCGACCATGAGATGGCATGCTTTTATGATATTCGTAGGTCTTGTCGTCGGGACCATGAATTCCGCATTTGGGCAGCAGATCAATTGCGGGCCGCCTCCAACACTCAGCCAAGAATTGCAAAATAACGAGGCCATCAAGGGTAATTTGCAAGGCAAGGCACAGCTTCTCTCAAAATATGTTGGACAAGCAGAGCTAGGTGGACAGATCGAGACGACGAAGAGCGAAATATACACTCAATCCCAGGACTACTACCCTGCGCAACAAGAAGCTTATCTTAGCTATCTCTTCTGTTCGATTATCAGCGCCGATCCCAAATTCACCACGCCTGAGAAACTAGACGCGCTTATCAAATACAAGGCAGCTCGTCAGAAAAGTTCGTCGAATGATCTGCCGCCATGCGTGCCCAGCGTCCTGAAGAACATCCCGTTGCCGAACGTGCCGACTCTGGACGGGAACGGCAATCATGTTGGCGATCTCTCTGGCATCGCCGTGAGCGTCATTCAAGAATGCCCAACACCGGCAGCGTCTAAGCAAAGAGCACATCTCGCGTTCGGCTACTATAATGGATCGGGAACGTGGAGAGGCGAACAACATCTAACATTGGTTCTGAAATCGAGCGAAGGGGCGGTCCTCAAGTCACAAACAGTTCCTCTCGACCGCTCCCGTTGCATCTATGGTCATGCAGAGCAGCGAAATGCGGACGATACTCTTGACGGCGGAATCGGCTATCTCGTGAACTCTGCTGAACTAACCGTGTCACGCGTCTCCGGCACTCAAACCCCCTGCTAAGTTGGTTCGTCTGACGCTCAAAACGGTTATCTCAAGAATCTAATGCAAGCAGTCGGAATCCGGCAATCAGTCGAAGGGCCGAGGTATTAAACTATTGCAACGTACGATCGCGTAGCCGACCGCTTTGGATTCCGCCTGAAATCTAACAAGCTGGAAAATTTCAAGGCATAGCCTTCCCGTGATTACCAGGTCCACGCGATGAATTGGGCCGAAAGTGGAAGAGTGAGTTTGGCGCCGGTCGAGCGACTTAGGTCGCCACGTCGACCGCGCCGTGACTAGCCGCAGGTCTCCGGGTGGCCAACTTGATCGATCTTTATGCCTCTTTTGAAAACCGAGTGGGTGCAGTGACGGCTTTGGCCGCTTGACGACGAGCGCCGCGTTCATCCCTATGTTCGACCGGATGAGAGACCATCCCTCCGTCCCGACCTGCCTTGCCCGGTGCAAGGGGGCGTTCGGCGGTCAAGGATGGCCGCAGGCCACCGCACCGCGGCGCGAAGCGTCCTTGAGGGCCGACCGCCCCCTTGCGATGCTGGGTGCAGGTGGGGCTCTGGGAGGCGTGTGGGACGGTGCAAAATCAGCTCTTCGAATCGGCGCTTGGGATTACCAAGCCGTGGTACGTTCGGGGCGTCGACTTCGACGCTGCCAAGAAGGTTCTGACGATCACTGTCGATTTCGTCGCCGGGACGCGATTTGCGGTCGCCGGTGTCGCGGGCGTCCACCCGGTTCATGACACCCAGATCAAGCGGCTGCGACATCTCAACTTCTTCCAGCACGAATGCTTCCTGGAGGTTCGGACGCCGCGGGTGAAGCTGCCCGATGGGAAGGTCGTCCTGGCCGAGCCCGCTTGGTTCGGCAAGCTCGCCGGCTTCACCCTGCTGTTCGAAGCGCTGGTGCTGGCCATGGCCCAGCAGATGACCTTTGCGGCCGTCGCCAAGCTGGTCGACGAATCCTGGCATCGGGTCCACGCGATCTGCTCGCGCTATGTCAATCTCGCCTTGGCCGAGGCGGACCTTTCGGCAGTGACCGCCGTGGCGATCGACGAGACGTCCTGCCGGCGCGGCCACAATTATCTGACCATCACCGCCGACACCGATGAGCGGAAGGTAGTGTTCGTCACCGAGGGCAAGGACGCCAAGACGGTGGCCGATTTCGCCGCCGATCTGGCCGCCCACAAAGGTACCGCCGAGCAGGTCCGTTTGGTCAGCATCGACATGTCGCCGGCCTTCATCAAGGGCGTCGCAGATCATCTGCCCAACGCCCGCATCACCTTCGACAAGTTCCATGTCGTCGCCCACGCTTCCACTGCCGTCGACAAGATGCGGCGCCTCGAACAGCGCACAGATCC
This sequence comes from Bradyrhizobium sp. CCGUVB4N, assembly GCF_024199945.1. Lineage (GTDB taxonomy): Bacteria > Pseudomonadota > Alphaproteobacteria > Rhizobiales > Xanthobacteraceae > Bradyrhizobium. The sequence goes on from NZ_JANADP010000001.1 coordinate 1,562,209, forward strand.
AAGCCTCAAAGGGCTGCGCTGGACGTTGCTCAAGGACCGCGGCCGGCTGTCGGACGAAAGTCGCGCCGATCTCGACACCTTGATTGCTCAGGCCGCGACCAAACGCACGGCGCGTGCCTGGCTCTATCGCGAGCATCTGCGCGACATCCTCGATCGCAAGCAGATCAACGTCGTCTCCGCCATGCTCAAACAGTGGTGCACCAACGTCCTGCGCTCCAGGGTCGAGCCGATGAAGGAGGTCGCCAGAATGATCCGCAAGCACTTCGACGGCATCGTCGCCTGGACGCAAACCCGCCAGACCAACGGCTACATCGAAGCCCTCAACGGCCTATTCCAGGCGGCTAAACGCAAGGCCCGCGGCTATACCCGTTTCACAACGATGCGCACCGTCCTCTTCCTCATCGCCGGAAAACTCGACTTCACTCCGATCAACCCCCATGCCGCGTAGCCCACTCAAAGTTCAAAAGAGCCATCTTTATCTCGCTGCTACCGAAGACCTCTTGCTAGAGTACGGAAAGCGAGGAATACCCGAATGTCCGGACCAAGGCCTGACATCGATCCGCATCCGCTCAGCCCGTATGTTGCCTGGGCAGGCAACCGCAACAAGGATCCGATCCTGGAGACGTTCGAAGAATTCTTTCCCAAGCAAGGCGACGTGCTTGAGCTGGCGACAGGGGCTGGATTGCATATCAACTACTTAGCGCCTCATTTTCCGAACGTGCGATTTCAGCCCTCCGACTACGATCGAGACGTCTTTGCGTCCATCAAGAGATGCCGCGCCGAAGCCGGCAACAAGAACGTTGCCGATCCCGTTCTCATTGATCTCTCTGTTCCTGCGACTTGGCCGGGTGCCGATGAGCGGCTTTATGACGTCATCTTCGTCATCAACATCTTCCAGGTTGCGCCGGTCTCGATCGCCGACGGTGTCGCTGCGCTTGGCGCAAAACTTCTCAAGCCATATGGTTTCGTCGCCGTCTATGGTCCCTTCAAACTTGACGGGAAATACACCGCGGCATCGAACCTGGCCTTCGACAGGGAGATTCGGGCGGCCGGTGTACCCGGATGGTGTCTCAAAGACGTGCGGGATCTCCAGAGCGCGAGCGAGAAGTATGGACTGACGCTCAAACAAAAGTTCGAGCTGCCCGCCAACAATTTCGTTTTGCTCTTCTGCAGACCCTGAAGGGGATTGCGCGGCAAGTCCTGGAAGTCTCTACGTTGGCGCGTTGCGGAGCCAATTCGGCTAGGTCAGAGCGATGATCCCGCGTGCCTGCAGGCAATTTAGCACCGTATAAGCCAACTGCTCTGGTTGCAGGCCTAGTGTCTTCAGATGGACATCCGGCTCACTTGGGGCTTCGTATGGCGCATCGATACCGGTAAAGTTCATGATCTTGCCGGATGTTGCCTTGGAATAGAGGCCCTTTGGATCGCGCCGAATGCATTCATCTATCGGCGTATCCACGAAGACCTCGACGAATTCTTGCTTCCCCACGAGCTTGCGCACCATGTCGCGGTCGGCCTCGTAGGGTGAGATGAAAGAGCAGATGACGATCAGGCCGCTTTCGAGCATCAATTTAGCCACCTCGCCGGCACGTCTGATGTTCTCGGCGCGATCTGCTTCAGTGAACCCGAGATCGCAATTGAGGCCGTGACGAAGGTTGTCGCCGTCCAGGAGCATCGTGTGATGCGACATTGCGTACAGCTTCTGGTCGACGATATCGGCAATGGTCGACTTGCCGGCGCCTGAAAGCCCAGTGAACCAGATGACGCACGGCTTCTGATGCTTGAGCGCGGAACGCTCCCTCTTGCCGACCGACACTGGCTGCCAGAGCGTATTGGCCGCCCGCCGGAGCGGAAAATCGATCATTCCCGCCCCAACCGTACGGTTGGTATAGCGGTCGATCACGATGAAGGATCCCGTGCGGCGGTTGACGTGGTACGGATCGAAACTAGCAGGCACGACGGTCGCCACGTTGCAACGGCCGATCTCATTGAGGCCCAACGTGGTCGCGGCGAGACGCTCGCGCTTGTTGACGTCTATCTTGTACTTGATGCACGTGACGCTGCCGGAGGCAATCGTTTGCGTGCCAATCCGAAATGCATAGGAGCGGCCAGGCGCCATTGGCTCTTCGTCCATCCAGATCAGATGAGCGGCAAACTGGTCGGCAATCTCGGGGCACTGCGTGGGGCTTGCAAGGACATCGCCGCGGCTGACATCGATCTCATCTTCGAGCGTGATCGTGACCGCATCGCCAGCCTCTGCAGCCGCAAGATCACCATCAAAGGTCACAATCCGCTTCACGCGTGAGCTGCGACCGGAGGCCGCCACGACAATTTCATCGCCAACCGCGATGCCTCCCGAGGCGATCGTGCCCGCATATCCGCGGAAATCTAGGTTGGGTCGGTTCACCCATTGTACGGGAAATCGGAAGGGCAGGTCGGTCGTCTTAGACCGAATGTCGATGGTCTCGAGGTAATCCAGCAGGGACTGGCCATGATACCAATCGGTGTTGCCGGATCGGTGTGTGATGTTGTCACCGTATCTGGCGGAGATCGGCAATGGGACGATCGACTTGAAGCCGAGCGACGAAGCAAAGGCGACATAGTCGCGCACGATGCCGTCGAAGACTTCTTTCCGGTAGTCCACGAGGTCGATTTTGTTAACGGCCACGAGGACGTGCCGGATGCCCAATAGCGAGCAGATGAACGAGTGGCGTCTGGTCTGCACCAGAACACCCTTGCGTGCGTCGATCAGGATGATGGCGAGCTGCGCGTTGGAGGCGCCGGTCGCCATATTGCGGGTATATTGTTCGTGGCCCGGCGTATCGGCGACCATGAAGGATCGGCGTGGTGTGGAGAAGAACCGATAGGCGACGTCGATCGTAATACCTTGTTCGCGTTCGGCTTCGAGGCCGTCGACCAGGAGCGCAAGGTCGATGTCCTCGCCCGTCGTGCCATGCTTGGCGCTGTCGCGCGCGAGCGCCAGCAGCTGGTCCTCATAGATCATCTTGCTGTCATGCAGGAGGCGCCCGATCAGCGTCGATTTGCCGTCGTCGACCGAGCCGCAGGTGATGAACCGCAGTTGATCTTTGCGAACGGCCTCGCCGAGGTGGCACACCGCGTCCGTATCCATCAAAAGTATCCTTCCCGCTTCTTCTTCTCCATCGACGCCGCCTCATCCGTGTCGATCAGACGCCCTTGGCGTTCCGAGACTTTCGCAAGGCGCATTTCGGCTACGATGTCCTCGATGGTTGTGGCCTCCGACTCGATCGCGCCGCTCAGGGGATAGCAGCCGAGGGTACGGAAGCGGATCGTGCGCATCTCGGGGGCTTCGTTTGGCTCGAGCGGGAGCCGCTCGTCGTCCATCATGATCAAGGCGCCGTTCCGATGCACCACAGGTCGCCGTTTGGCAAAGTAGAGAGGGACGACGGGGATTCTTTCGAACATGATGTATTCCCAGATGTCGAGCTCCGTCCAATTCGACATCGCGAACACCCTCATCGTTTCACCTTGCCGGATGCGGGTGTTGAAGAGATTCCAAAGTTCGGGCCGCTGGTTGCGGGGATCCCAAGCATGTCCTGCCGATCGGAACGAAAATATACGTTCCTTGGCGCGGCTTTTCTCTTCGTCCCGCCGCGCCCCGCCAAATGCCGCATCGAATCCGTACAGGTCGAGCGCTTGCTTAAGCGCCTCGGTCTTCATCACCTGCGTATGCAGCGCGGAACCGGAGTCGATCGGATTGATGCCGCGCGCGATACCTTCCTTGTTCACATGGACGATCAAATCGCTCCCGATGCGCTTGGCCGTCGCGTCACGAAAGGTGATCATTTCGTGGAATTTCCAGGTCGTATCGATATGCATCAGCGGGAAGGGCAGCTTCGCCGGATAGAATGCTTTTAACGCAAGATGCAGCATGACGCTGGAATCCTTGCCGATCGAATAGAGCATCACCGGCTTTTTGAATTCGGCGACAACTTCTCGCATGATTTCGATCGACTCGGCCTCGAGCCGCCGCAAATGCTGTGGCAGCGTGTGTGGTTTGGGTCCGGTCATGTCCTGCGCGTCCATTTTGAACATCCTCGAGAAGTGCCCCTCGCTACGAAGCTGCGTTGCGCTATTCATGCCGTCGCTGAGGCCCGACTATGAGATCAGTGATCGCCGCTGGCAGCTAGCGAGAAGGACCGCGGGCTCAGCCGTGGTATCCAGTCCATGGTCGGTCCAAGCGGGATAGACGTTCGCTTCACCTTCGCCTCGGGCATAGAATTCTGGGAGTGAGCCCGCGGCTGTAGAAGGGAAGCTGACTGATGGTCAATCCATTCCTTGGTTGCTGTCTCAACATACGCTGGTTTATCGTGTCGCAAAGCCGTTGCGGGGGACGACCGGCGCAGCGCGATCGGTTCGTCTTGCTAAAGGAAAGGGCATGATCATCCATGCGCTTTCGAACTTGCGGGGGCCCTTGCCATCAATATAGAGCAGAGCCGCCGAAAACCGCGCCGACAAACGGGGGCGGTGTCCATGACGACATACTCCTTGTAGCGTTCCCGACCGGAAACCTACCATGCGGCTCAATGGCTGGCGTTTTTCCTACCCGGCAGTAGGTGAGTTGGTGAAATCGATTTTCTGGATGGAACGCATTCACATCGCCAGTCGTGACAATGCGCCCCTGACGGCTTGGACTTGATCTCCTGATCGATTCGATAGCCTGGTGATCGAACACAGTCTCATGGCGGCAGGTCTGGCGGCCGGCGAGCGTTAATTTTCGGTGGATCGGCGCGCCGTTTGCACGGCACACGTGGATGGCAGACGACTTCTATTCAACTAGCAAACCCACCTGATGGTCACTCAACCCGCTATCGGGGCAGTTGGCTCCTGCAAATCAAAGTTTCGATCGCCACGTGGGTGCGTTGGTCTACAGACCACCAAGTTAGTCGATCTCTATCGCGCTGGCGCCCGGTATCTTCTCGCCGGGAAGCAATATCCGGGGAGAGCCAATTCTTATACCTTCCAGTCAGGCTCGCCCAACCGGCTAGCCACGCATTCGGCTAGCCACGCATTGGCCAGATTTCGCCTTGCGCCCAAGTCAACTACCAGCCCTGGGAATTGATTGAGAAGACGGGCACTGGCACTGCATGAGCGTCCCGCGTGTCTTCGGGATCCAACATCAATATCGCCACACCTGATGGGTGTGCTGTCTTCTCGCCTGCAGTCATGACATGCGATCTTCTCTTTTCCTGAAACGCCATGATGGACTCTTTTTGTGCCCGCCGGCCGCTCACATGCAGGGAAGGTTAAAGCAAACGGGGCGTCATTGTCGTGCGAGGCCTGTCTTTGCGGCGAGTTTTTCGAAGGAGGTCTTCCTCGAGCAAGATGCTAGCATGAGCGAATTCTTAAAGCGCCTGATACTGAATGAGGGGAGGCCTCATAGGACCGCCAGGCTTCCACGAGAAGCTATGGAGCGGAGTTCGATCGGTTTGGAGAATTGGCATCGAGTGCTTCGCCTAGCCAAGGCATGCCGACGGAGCGCCGGTGTTCGATCGCACCTGTGTAACGCGGAGCTCAGTTCAGATCACGCCGATTTATACCCTAGCAACGGCCGGATTGCGGCATGACCGTTCTAGCTGACAAACGTCCTATCGCGATCCGAGCGGTGCTTCCGTTCGTTTTTCGCCACTGGCTGCACCAGCCCTACCGCGCCGCCGTTGTGCTGGTGGGCTTCCTCGGGTCAACGGTGGCCGACCTGTTCATGCCGGTCTACTCCGGCCATCTAGTCGACGCATTGACGTTAGGCCCTCATAATCAGAGTGCGCGAGATGCGGCGCTGGCCGCCTTCGGCGGCATCGTTGCACTCGGCCTGGTTTCGATGATCCTGCGCCTCATAGGACTGCACGCAATCGCTCCGTTCACACTTCAGACGATGGCGGACGTGGCCCGCGACACGTTCACGCGTGTCCAGCGGTTCTCAACCGACTGGCACGCCAACTCTTTTGCTGGTTCCAGCGTGCGGAAGATTGCGCGCGGTATGTGGGCCCTCGATCTGCTCAACACGACGATCCTGATGTCTCTGTTGCCGTCCCTGACGATACTGGTCGGTTCGATGATCCTGCTCGGGCTGCATTGGTCTGCGCTGGGCGGCGTGGTCGCGATTGGTGCGGGAATCTATGTTGTCGTGACTCTGACATTCTCGGTCCGCCATATCGCGCCTGCCGCACGGATCTCCAACGCCTGGGACACCAAGATCGGTGGCACGCTGGCCGATGCCCTGACCTGCAATGCGGTAGTAAAATCTTTCGGGGCGGAAGTGCGCGAGGATGCTCGGCTCGCCCGCACCATCAACCGCTGGCGAATACGGCTGCGGCGAACCTGGCTGCGCCACAGCTACGCCGCGATGGCTCAGCACTCGCTGCTATTGTTCCTGCGAGCGGCGGTGATCGGCGGCGCGGTGCTGCTCTGGATGGCGGGGCTCGCCTCGCCAGGCGACGTTACCTATGTGCTGACCAGCTACTACGTTATTCACGCGTATCTGCGCGAGGTCGGCATATACATCAACAACCTCCAGCGTTCGGTCGACGACATGGAGGAGCTGGTCGCGATCCATGATGAGCCGATCGGGATCGCGGACGTGCCGGAGGCAAGTCCTATCGCCATCGACGGCGGTGAGATCGTATTCGACGAAGTCACCTTCCAGTACAGCGGCGACGGTGCGCCGCTCTATGACAGGCTATCGGTTGATATAAGCGCCGGCGAGCGGGTTGGTCTGGTCGGCCGCTCCGGCTCCGGAAAGACGACCTTCGTCAAGCTGGTGCAACGGCTCTATGACGTCACGGGCGGCCGCATTCTGATCGACGGTCAGGACATCGCTTTTGCCACGCAGCAATCGCTCCGCAGCCAGATAGCGGTCGTGCAGCAAGAACCGATCCTGTTCCATCGTTCGCTCGCCGAGAATATCGCTTATGGCCGGCCCGGAGCCGGTATGGGGGCGATCGAGCGGGCGGCGCGGCTTGCCAATGCGCACGAGTTCATCCTTCGGCTTCCCAGGGGGTACGGCACGCTGGTCGGTGAGCGTGGCGTCAAGCTGTCTGGCGGTGAGCGGCAGCGCGTCGCGCTGGCGCGCGCCTTCTTAGCGGATGCGCCGGTGCTGGTCTTGGACGAGGCAACCTCAAGCCTTGACTCGGAATCAGAAGCTCTCATTCAAGAAGCGATGGAGCGGCTGATGAAGGGCCGCACCTCGATTGTGATCGCACATCGGCTGTCGACGGTGCGCAGCCTCGACCGCATCCTAGTGTTTAATGGCGGCGTCATCGCCGAGCAGGGTACGCATGCTGCTTTGACCAAGCGGCCCGGCGGGATCTATCGGCGCCTCTTGGAGAGTCAAGCTGCCGAGCTCGGCCGAGTCTCTGCGGCAGGCTAGCGAACAGGGGGGCACTGGGACATCGGTCGTTGAATCGACGCGCAAATTGAAGGTTCAGCCGACGGGAGAGGCGCAATCACGAAAGGCTCTACACGGCCGAAGCTCAAACAGAATCGGTGACGTTAGGCAGGGATACAGATGGCGAGCGCGACTGGCTAGGACCTCGTCACAGAGGATTTGACACTTTGAGCTCGGCCTAGCTTGGTGATAGGTTTTGGGTAGGTACGGCCCATTTTGTGCGCGGGCTTTCTCGGTTGTGAACATCTATTTTGTCCAGGGCGCGTTCCGCTATGGCGCAGCCCTCAGGATGAGAGCGTCTCACCTTGATCGTCGCCGCCCACAATGCGTTGATCGAGGGTATTTGCGGACCAGAAACGCTGATCTCATTCTCCGCGATGAGATCCAGCTGGCGCGCTTGGGGCCGTAGCGGAACGAGACCGTCACCCTGCGCCAAAGGCTGTTTACATCCAAGATCACGAACACGCTCGCGGTGCCCTTGTGCCGGTACTCACAGTCGTAAGGCTCGATCTGCCCCGGTTTGGGTCTGATCGGCGGGCGCACTTCGCCGATCAGCAAGCACGAACTCCAATCGAGGGGGGCGCCACTTCTGCAACAACCGCTACTTTCTGCCCCCGTCAGCTTCTCGAAAGCTAACGATCGTAGTTTGATAATGTTGGATCTTTCGGTGCCGATACTGCCTTGAGCAGCATGCAACAGCTCGAACGGATATTCATCCGAGCACGTCAAGCAGCTCGGAATAGTTTGTCTCTCGCAGGTTAGATGAGGATAGAAATGGGCGGATGCATCTCTCGGTTGAGCGGAAGTCATGACACCTCTCAGCACGATCAATACGTTCAGGAGACCGAGTTTGCCGCTCACGTCCGGTCCTTACGGCCAAGCCAGTCTCGATCCATTCAACGCCAGTCGCCAGGGTCATCTCGCCCCACCGACGACGGGACTACATCGACCGCTGATGAGGCCCCGCGCATTGGCGAGAAGCTCCAATTGCTCTCCCAAACGCTGCAGCGTGCGAGGCAAGCGCACCTTTCATCTGGCCTGATCGAATACGGTCAGCAGGTCGCTTCCTATTTGTCTGCCAACAGACAGCCCGACGACCAACTCCTGTCGTTGGACATTGACAATTTTCATCAATTGGCGGCCAGCTATAACCAGCGCTCCTCGGACCTTAACCTTAGGCACATAGATTCGCCCGCCCAGTTTCTCGCTGCGCTGGCCCACCAGTCCTCAGATTGCGCCTGGCGCGCTGTCGTGCGACTGAAGGACGGTGAAATGCACCACGTTTCCGCCGATGTTCGGATGCGCGCGGGTGCGGCTCCGACCATCATCGTGATGGAGCCTGCCAACCTTTATACGTTCATAACTTTCTATTTGGGACTGCGGCAGCAATCGATACAACAGCTTGGAACGGAGCCGAAGTGGGCCTTTATCGATGTCGGTGCCCAGAAGTCTGCTGCAGACTGCGTAATTTTTAGTATGCAGTTTGCGCTAGCCTCATACAGGCATGCGCAAACCTTCGACCAGTGGCATGACAACCTTTATCGGCATGGAACGATAGCGGACAATAGCGGCGATCGCAGCGCCTACATGCCTTCGCCCGACGCCATGCTGGAGTATGCCCAAATCAACTTGTTCCACGGCGAAAGGTTTCTTCCGGCATTGTTTTACAAGCACTCGCACTCCAGCGGAGCAATTGAAGACGTCGCAGTTCATCAGCCCCGCATCAAAGAAATAGACTTGAGCACTAGCAGGCGAGCCCCAAAAACGGAGCCATTGAGCGAACGCCTCGAAGCCTTTGCCGTTAGACGGGACTCCCGCCAATATAGCGCATCTATAGAGACGTCGAGAGCAACGAAAATCCGCACCGCGCTGGACGGGATGATGCTACCCGATAGCCCAACATAGGCCGCGGGGAATTACTCTTGATAGGTCGGCGCTAGAGAACTCGTTCTCGGCCTGGCTTGGGCTCACCGTCTCGCACGACAGGCTCTTACGAGCGCTCAGTTTGACCATTTGCCTGCAGCAGTTCCAACGGGAGCGGCCGGCTTGGAGGATTCGAGCAGGCGTTTGTCACCAGCAGTGCTTCTTCCTTGCCCGTGAGGGCCCGGGCCGAAAGCGAGATGCAGGACTATACTATTTTCGCGTCAGCCCCCTTGGTTCACCAAATGGTGCTGATGCTGGAACGAACTGGCGCCATCAGAAGGCAGCCGAGGACAGTGATCCCAAAAGCCTGCTGGAGCCAATCTGACCGCCCTGGACGCAACCCGTCAAAATCACTGTGACGAGCCACTAACAGCTCCCCAACCTCGGCGATCCGTCGCCAGGCCTAGAAAGGCGCGCCTGACGGATGATGATGCAGAGATCGACACCCTTGGTCTGAGAGCGATATTGCAGTTCGACTTCATCAAATGATCAGCGGGTGAGGCAATGACCAGTCGGCGACACAAAGAAGTGGCCGAACATCCCGCGAGACGGCAACGCCGGATCGGCTGCAAGTCAGCGGCCTCGGCGAATGGCTTCATGCTCGCCTGGCATCCGGCGCTTCGGGGAGTTGCCGCATGCGTCGCTGAAATCCGATAGAGGTACGCATGAGTGGAAATCCCTCTAAATGCGCATTCTGCGCCGAATTTCAGCGCCAATATGCGAACCATTGCATCAATAAACATTGTCAATTGGCTACGGTGCAGCGGCAAACGGACGCGCGCTGATTTCGAGGCATGTAGAAGGCGATGTGCCGCTATGGCTTTCTGATCCCAGAAAGTCGAATCGGCTTGAGCCGGTAGGGCAAGACGTTGACGCGCTTTCTGCTGAACTCGTTCGTCGTATTTTTCCTCCCGCGACGAACACACTGGCCGCCCCGTTTTGGGGCGGCTCTTTTTTTCTTTCTCGACTGAACCCCTCGATCCATCAGACCGCTAACCCATGCCTTCCAGCCGCAGTTCGGAAAGTCCGCGGGCAACACAAAGGCCCGGTGCGGAGCGGGCTGAGACCGCCGCTGGCGTCAATTAAGGCTGTCCCGGAGTAAATCTTTGACCCTCGACTACAAGAAAATCAAATCCGGCCTGCCGTCAGCAAAGCCGACGGATCCCCGCAAGATATTCACCACGCTTAAGCGCGACACCACGAAATTCAAGCGGCCGTCGGACGAGCAGGGTGATGTCTTGGATGCCTGGTATGGCAAAAGGACCCGCGCCGATAACACTCTTAAGATGAATACCGGTTCCGGGAAGACCGTCGTGGGGCTGCTTTGCCTGCAGAGCAGCTTGAACGAAGGTGTGGGACCAGCAGTCTATGTCACGCCTGACAAGTACCTCCTTCACCAAGTGGTTGCCGAAGCCGAATCCCTGGGCATCGCTGTGACCGAGGATGAGCACGATGCGGCCTTCGTCTCCGGCACTGCAATTCTCGTCATAAACATCTGGAAACTGGTGAATGGCAGATCGGTGTTCGGTGTCGGGCGCGGTGGCACAAAGATCGAGATCGGCAGCCTTGTCATAGATGATGCGCATGCATGCCTTGCCACGGTAGCCGATCAATTCAAGATTCGGCTTTCCTCGGATCATCCTGCCTACGCTCCTCTCTTGGAACTGTTCAGGCCCGACCTCGAGAACCAGTCGGCGTCAGCGTTTCTGGACATCGCCGATCACGACCCGCAGATCGCGATGGCGGTCCCGTTCTGGGCGTGGAAGAACAAGCAGAGCGATGTCCTGCGCATCCTTCATCCTCATCGCGGCGATGAGGCGCTCAAATGGCCGTGGCGGCTGGTCGAGGATGTCCTCGAGCTCTGCCAATGCGCATTCGGCGGCGGCAGCGTCGAAATTGCTCCGCGATTCATTCCGATTGACAACATCCCCGCATTCACCGGCGCGAAGCGGCGTATCTACATGACCGCGACGCTGGCGGACGACGGCGTTTTGGTGAGCCACTTCCAGGCCGATGCCGAACAAGTCGCCGATCCCATTCGTCCCAAGGGCGGCGGCGACATCGGGGACCGCATGATCCTTGCGCCACAGGAAATCAATCCGGACATCACGGTCGAGGAGGTCAAGGCGCTCGTCGCGGCCAAGGCGAAGACCATCAATGTCGCGGTGATCGTGCCGTCGAATAAACGGGCTGAGTTCTGGGCCGACGTGGCCAACCAGACTCTGACGGCCGACAGCATCGAGGAGGGGACCGACAAACTACGCAAGGGGCATGTCGGCTTGACTGTGTTCGTCGGGAAGTACGACGGCGTCGATCTTCCGGCTAAGGCGTGCGAGATATTGGTGATCGACGGTCTGCCCGAGCTTTACGGATTGATCGAGCGGATCGAGCAGGAAGCGCTGGACGGAACGCATCGCCTGCTTGTTCGGCAGGTGCAGCGTATTGAGCAGGGGATGGGACGCGGTGTTCGATCCAGCCAAGATCACTGCGTCGTACTCTTGATGGGTTCCAAGCTGACGCAACGCCTGCATCGGCCCGATGCGCGAATACTCTTCTCCTCGGCAACGCGCGCGCAGTTGGATCTCGGAAGGGAGGTCACGGCGCAGTTGAAGAGCAAGCCCCTTTCCGAAATCGCGTCGGTGATGGATCTTTGCCTAACAGGCGACGACGAATGGCTCGATGCCAGCAGATCGGCCGTTGTCAACGCCGATGCGGGCGACGCAAGCCACGTCGACGAGACTGTGGTCGCACTGCGCAAGGCCTTCGATTTCGCGCGCTCGAAGAGGTTCGATCTCGCAGAGCAGACGGTCCAAGAGGCCGCCCGAACAGTGACGGAAAAGAAGGCTCTTGGATATCTGAAGCAGCAGCTTGCTGAATACGTCCACCACACCGACCAGGTGAAAGCGCAGGAACTCCAGCTGGCCGCGGTCCAATTGAATCGCGCGTTGGTCCGCCCGGTCAGTGGCATCGCTTACAACAAGCTAAGCGTTCCCAAGGATAGTCAGGCTGCCTCGGCGGTCGCGTTCATGAAGCGGTTTCTTGAGAAGAACGACCTGATCATGTGGGTCAACGCGCTGAACGAGTCCCTGGCGTGGGGCGAGGAGAACAGCAAGAAGTTCGAGTCCGCAATGTTAGATCTTGGCCTCTTCCTTGGCTTCGGTTCCCAGCGGCCCGAACAAGAGACCGGCCGCGGGCCCGACAATCTTTGGGCGCTCGGTGCTCTGAAATACCTGGTCATTGAGTGCAAGAGCGGTGCGGTGAAGGCCAGCGCGATTAACAAGCACGACTGCAACCAACTAAACGGCTCGATGGCCTGGTTCGCCGAAAAGTACGACAAAAGTTGCAGCGCCACGCCGGTCATGGTGCATCCGAAAATCGTGCCCGAGCATGCTGCCACCCTGCATGCCGATGCGAGGATCGTCACGCAAGACTGCTTGGCGCGTTTCGCCGCGACAGCGAGGAGCTACTCGGTAGCGATCAGTCAGAAAAACGGCTACGCAGACGCGAAAGTGGTAGCCGATCAGTTGAACCATTTTGGCCTGACGCTAAACGACTTCGTCACGAAATTCACCGTCCGCTCTAAGAAATCCTGAGTGCGCTGAAGAGGGCTGAACGAAGGCCAGGTTGGGCGAGGGGAAGCGCAGGCAATTCGGCCTGCTCCATCGGGAGTTGCTGTGCATCTTCTGCGGCGGCATCGCGCCAGCGTCGACGGGCGTCCACCAACCGGACCGCGCGTTCTTCGACGTGAAGCATGCTCCGGAAGGCGACGAATACCCGGCGTGCGCGCCGTGCAACAAGAAGTCGAGGGAATACGTTCTCACGGCTCTCGTTGAGGGGCGACGGGGAGCCGAATGCCCGGCGATACGCGTGTCTTACGCCGATAGGGCAGGATCCCTCTGAAGAGAAGAAAACTGACGCGCGCGCTGAAGATGTCGATACGTCTGAGGAAGTCGACGCTCGTGAGCGACATGAGGGAGGTAAAAAGGGGCGGGAGAAAGGTAAAAGAGAGAGCGGAAGGCCCGGTGAACCGCCCCGGGTTTGCCGAAGGCCATTTGGTTTAAGTTATGCCGCCATGGCCGGTTGCTCCAGCATGGCGTAGTAGCGTTGCTCTGCCTCGGCGGGCGGGATATTGCCGATAGGCTCCAGGAGCCGCCGGTTGTGGAACCAGTCCACCCATTCCAGGAGCGCGAACTCGACGGCTGCTGCCGCGCGGCAGCATTCAGGAGCAGGCTGCCTTTCTGTTTGTGGACGCGCGGCTGGCGCGGGACGCGACGTTCGAACTCCTTGAGTACGAGAAGCTTGGCCCAGCCGACTTCGACGTTCAGGAGAGCGACTACATCGAGCTCCGTGACGAAATTCGAGCTCGGCTGATCAAGCGGGCGCACGACCTCAATGCGTCGCTGGTGGAGCTGCATTCACACCCCGGTCCTTGGCCTGCCGGATTTTCGACGTCAGATCGGCGTGGGCTGCGGGAGACGGTTCCACACATGTGGTGGCGACTGCCGAAACGCCCGTATTTGGCAATCGGTCTCGCTCCGAGTGGTTTCGATGCCCCCGTGTGGCTCGACAATCCGAAGGTGCCGCGCGCGCTCGACGAGCTCGTGGCCGGCACCGCCCTACTGAAGCCGACGAATAACTCGCTCGTGGGCTGGCAATGAAGGACCTGCCGGAAAGGTATGACCGCAACATTCGGTTCTTCGGCGAAGAGGGGCAGCGGAAACCCGGCGTCGGCGGTCTCGGCAGTCCGCTGGTGCAACACCTCGCACTTCTCGGAGTCGGCGGGATAGATCTCGTCGATGACGAAGACCTAGCTGAGACCAATCGCAACCGGTTCGTCGGCGCTCGCCATGACGACCCGGTGCCTGGCAGCCCAAAGGTACGCCTGAGCAAACGGCTGGCCAATGAGATCGATCCAACAATCAAAATCACAGAGGTTCCCAACGGTCTTGTATCCGAGAAGGCATTCGCCGCCGTCAAGGCCGCTGATGTCGTGTTCGGGTGTTTTGATGAAGACGGCCCGCGCGCCATTCTCAACGAGTTGTGTGCTGCGTATCGCAAGAACTACATCGATCTCGCATCTGACATACCCGAGCCTGGAGTGTATGGGGGCCGGATCTGTACAGCGTGGGATGGTGACGGTTGCTTATTATGCATGAGCGAGCTCGATCGCCGCGCCGTGCAAGAGTATCTGCAAAGCGACGCCGAGCGACAGATACGAAACCGCATCTACGGCATTGACCAGAACGTGCTCGCGGGGAAAGGGCCTTCGGTGTCTCCGATCAACGGAGTCGTGGCCTCTCTGGCAGCTGTGGAGTTCATGGTTGCAGTCACGGGACTTCGAAAGCCCAAGAAGTTGCTGAACTATTCCGGACATCTGGGGACGATGAACGTCAGGAGGGAGCAGGCACCCGATTGCTCTGCAAGAACCTTCGCGGTCAGGGTGAGGCTGCAGACGTCGAGCGCTATTTGCGAATCCCGCATCTGCGGAGGCGGCGTGATGCCACGATTCTAGCATAGCTGTAGGTCGCGCGTGCTGCCAGAGGACTGAACGTCCGACCAGCATGCGCTGCGCCGTAACGGCTTTCATGCGCTCTTGGAGCGCCTTTGGGCTTGATTGCAAGGGTACTTTGTAGTGTGGTGTCCTCAGTCCTAGGAAACAGGACAACAAACAGAGCCAAATGGTTTTCCTGGATGCATCCGCGTAAGGGCATTGCTGCCTGAAACAACCCCCCATCGGTCTAAGCGATGAACCTGTTCGCCCTTTCCATGTACGCCTGAAAGAGCTTGTCAGCCGCTGCAGACGGCGCCGTCGGTGCCGAAAGCTCGCTGATGTTGATCGCGAACGTTTTCTGGATGGTTGTTGTTACTTTTGTGGACTGGATCGAGATGCGCCGCCTCTCAGGTATCTTTGTGACCATGGCAGATCGCGCACTCACCGTTAGCTTCGTTAATTATTTCGCGGCGAATTCCCGTTGGGACGTGCGGACGCTTGCCTTCTTTATGAGGCCACGGCTTCTTTAGCCAATTGTTGAAGTCGAGAAGTTCGCTTTCTTCGAAGAAATACGTGTCGCCCTTGATATCCGCGACCTTCTTTATTTTCGCTACCTTGAGTTTTCGCTTTATTCCTGCTTTTGGAGCATTGGACGTTAGCCAACGCAGCAGCTCGGGTGATATCCCCGTGACGCAGGCAGCCTCGTGTTCACTTAGCTTTTTCTAGTTGGCCGTCACTGTCTCATGTCGTAGTCAATGGCCACCACGTGGACTGCAAAAGTCTATCAGTAGAGTAATGTTGCCTGCGTCGGCAGCTTTGAGCGCCACAATGTAGGTGGTGCGGCGATCATTCATCTTTTGAAGATCGTAGCCGCCCGCCCAGTCGATAGGCTTCGCTCCGTAGACGCGCTCAAGCATCGTATCCGCCATGATCCGGGAATGCCGTCCGTTTCCGTTTGGAAATGGATGAATCTGAACAAGCCGGTGATGAAACCGGGCCGCTGCCTCTAACTCAGGATAAGTCTCATTCTTTGACCAGTACTGCGCGTCATCCATCAGCGTCCGCAGCTGAACTGGGATGTGAATGGGATCGACGCCGATATTCTTGCCTGTCTTTCGGAACGTACCTGCCCAATCCCACACGTCACCGAACAGGCGCTTGTGAAGGGCAACTGCAAAATCGTCCGTCAGAACATCGCCGCGATGGCGACCAAGCCATTGCAGGCCAGACTCAATATTCGCCTGCTCAAGCTCGTCCAGCTCTTCGCGGGTCGTAATGTGCTTGAACTTCAACCCCCCGAGTTCATTGGGATCTAAGGGTGTCGCGCCCTCCGGATATTCTGTCAGTCCGGTCATTTGTCGCTCCAGAAATCAGACGGCATCTCCCGCACAAGATTGGCTGCGATGCGCTCCACTTCCGCAGCCATCTTGTCTTTTGAGAGCGCTTGGTCTTCGAGCGCCATATGTGTGCTTGCCCGACGAACCAACGCCTGCGCCTTTTTTAGCGCATGAGCAGCTATTGCATCTTGGATGGTTCCGACGGGAAGGACGGCGTAGACAAATCGGCATCCCATTGCTTCGGCTGCAGCCTGCATCGACTTCAGGGTGGCTGCCCCCGAAAGCTCGGCTTGCTCAATTTGGGGAATGCGGGCGCGTGTGACGCCCAACTTCTTCGCTAGCTGGGAGCCGGACATGCCGAGGGCGTTTCGAACCGTGCGAAGCCAGCCCTCCGGGGGTGTCCGTAGGACCGTGTGGCTTGCCGCGCTGTCGACAAGCCGTTGATATTGCTTTTGAACTACGTCTTTGACACCCATTTGTATACTCATAGCTTTGCAAGCGGATCATTTTCGCATAGCTATAGATATACGGGAAGGAGGTATTTGTAAATTTATAGATTTACATATCAAGTTAAATATAAAGCATAAACTATACATACGTCACAAGCGGTCGTCCCGTCCTATGCGGCAGCCCAGCTTCTGATCGGCCGATTTGAGTTTCCTTTAGGATCCCTGTGTTCAAGTGCGTCTATCAGGTTGTGGCTGCACCGCAATGAGGTCGCGTCCTAAGTCGGGAGTTCAAAAAGAGCTCTCAGCCCACCGCCACTCCGATTCTTGAGCGTGACATCACCGCCATGTTCGCGAGCGACCGTTCGGGCAATGCTTAGACCCAAGCCGACCCCCGCCTTTGTCGGATCGCGCGCGGGCTCGCGCCGATAGAACGGCGCGAAAACCTTCTCCTGCTCTCCTTCCGGAATGCCGGGCCCGTCGTCATCGACGACAATGACCAAGCGATCGGCCTCGTGAACGATCTTGACGCGCGCTCCAACTTCGTACCGAATCGCCTCCTACGTTTTGAGGCGATCAACTGCAAGAGGTTTTTCCCGATGAGCAATAACAAGGACAAGATGTACGTTGAGCGCCGCGATCAGGGTGATTACGCGGTTCGCCGCGGTGGCTCCGAGCGCGCCAGCGATGTGTTGCCGACCCAGCGCGAGGCCATCGAGCGTGCCCGTGAACTAAATCCCGGTCACAGCCCCGTCGTTGAACGGGTCAAGCACACCAATGTTGGTAAGCCGGATCAGTGGCGTAAGGCCTAAGTTTCTCAACAAGATGGGCGTGACCGAGATGGTCGGGCTTTAGGCGTTGCCCGGAGCCGCGCGGATCTCCGTTGGAGATGTGCTTCGTCTCCGCCCATGCGGGTAACAATCCCTCACGCTGGAGGCCTCCGGCCTACTACGCGCGCATAGATCGCGATATTGCGTCCCGGAAGCTCGCTTACGAGCGAGCTCGCTTTAAGGCCTCAGCCGTCGTACAGGCCAAAATTGAGATCGTGAATAAATTCGCGAGGATCGGCATTAGTCGCCTCGCAAAATAGCAATATCTCTATCCAAGGATTGTCGCCGTCCTTACGGCTCCAAAGTGAAACGTTCCATGTCCGGTACCCGGTCCCTTCGTCGATGCTTCCGAGGCCGTGGTGATCCAATATGCCCATCCTGCGCTTCAGTGCCTCGGCGCCAATATTGAAGGCTCCTTGCACGTCGTCAGTGGGCAGAACGTCAACTCCGCGTCGTTTCATACGTTCGGCTAAGCTTAGTGCAAATTCTCGCTCCGAACGCGGGACTTCTCGAAGCTTATCGATGAACGCGTGAATTCCCTTGATTTGCTTAGGGTCCTTGTACATCGAATCCCACTGCAACGCAGCAGCCAAAGCCTTTAGATGCTTCGGATACGTCGGCTGAGCGATCTGTGTTGAATCAACGAACTGGTCAATGAGCTGACGTTCGGCCTTCTTGAACCGATTTTCGTGGTCTCTCTTATGTTGTCTAAGAAGGTCGGGTGGCCAGCCCGGCTCGTTCTTTTTGTCGTCGATGATATCATGATGCTTGCTGCAGATGATGAATAGGTTGGCTTCCGCTCGTCGATCCTCGTCGGTCATCGTGGTTTCGTAACGAGCGCCGCCCGGCTCTGCGGCGCAGATATGCGCGATCTTTCCGAGCATGGTGCCGGAAGGATCAACAAGCAGTTCTGTACAGTTCGGCATCGCGCACTGGTTGCCGGTGTACGCAAAAAGCTTCTTAATCGTACTGGGGGTGGGTGGTAGCCGAGCCATTTGGAGATCATCAAAAAAGAACCCCATTGGGGCTGTCGCAATACACGTACTATTTCAAACCATCGCTTTGCGTGCAATCGCCGGAAGAAGAAACCACAGAAAATAGATCGCGTCCCGTGCTAGCGCGATCGATCTCTAGGTCATGTCGATGAATGGGCCCGATGAGCCCCACGCCAGCCAGGTTATCGGTGAGCATGGGGCGTGGCCTTCGGTCGGGCTTTAGGCGTTGCCCGGAGCCGCGCGGATCTCCATTGGAGATGTGCTTCGTCTCCGCCCATGTGGGTAACAATCCCTCACGCTCGACAATGTACCGCTCGCCGGAGGCACTCGGTCACGCATTTGCCTGCGGGCATCGCTATCACTAATGCGCGCGCCGGGTGCCTTCTTTACCGGTCTCGCGGTTGCACTCGGTCCAGCATCCGCCTGCGGCTATCGCTATCACTGATGCTGTCCGGGTGCATATTCCGGCTCCGCGTTGCTTCGCTGTTTGATAGGCGAGAGCCACACCGGTCCCGACCGCATCAAGGCCAAGCCCTGCGGGCGCTACGCGGCCTTGACCCGGCCGTGCCGGTGAGGCGAGGGGCTTTCCATCGGCTTTAAGCCGGATTCCGGCATGAGCCGGTCAAGGTGAACTAAGCACTCGCGTGACGCTGCAAATAGCGCTCCCGAGTGCGGGCGAAGCCCCAGGGCGCTTTTGCGACCACACCGACCGCATCGGCGCGATGAACAATCCTCACGGGGCCCCTACTTATTTGGCGCGAGTATATCTAAGTAAGAAGCTACAAATTGCTGGAGGGTTGAATGCCGCACAAGCTGAAGGGGCGCGACGGGGTATCGGTCACTATTCCAGACGGCGGCCATGGGCTCCAAGGTCGCGACGGTCACATGGTGGCGATCCCAAAGGGAGGTCATGGCTTGGAGGGGCGCGATGGCCGGATGGCCGCTATCCCCGCCGGAGGACACGGTTTGCAGGGTCGAGACGGCCGGATGGTGGCAATTCCGAGAGGTGGCCATGGCTTGGAGG
Source organism: Bradyrhizobium sp. CCGUVB4N (assembly GCF_024199945.1). Lineage (GTDB taxonomy): Bacteria > Pseudomonadota > Alphaproteobacteria > Rhizobiales > Xanthobacteraceae > Bradyrhizobium. The sequence continues at coordinate 1,581,678 of NZ_JANADP010000001.1, forward strand.
GCCGAGATGGGAGGATGGCCGCCATACCAGCGGGCGGTCATGGTCTCGAAGGTCGCGACGGCCGAATGGCAGCGATACCGAAGGGATGTCACGGTCTGCAGGGGCCGGACGGTCGAATGGTCGCAATTCATCCTGGCAAACACGGAGTAGCGGACGCGAACGGCCGGATGCGCAACAAGTAGCTTTGCGAGAGTGAAAGCACGCACTAAGCCGCAGTTCGGTTGGACGACGACAACTCCACTTTTAGAGTCCGACGCGCGTCACTTCAGCTTGCCCGCCAAACAACGTTTCCATCCGAGGGTCTGCGCTCACCCTAACGACAAAGGCGCCGACTGCCGATGCGACGAGGAGTGCAACTTGGTGTTCGCGTTTCCAGCCAAGTGGATTCATCGCGCTTTCGTCTTCCCAACCATGTTGCGGTCATCTTCCTCGGCTCGGCGGGACGCACTCTTTAGCCTGTCCTGACAAAAGACCACTCTGAAATGTCGTCAGGTAGGCCGCACGTGGATGGGTCCAGACCGTTCGAAGGAAAGTAGGTGTGCCCTCCAACGAGGTCGTCCAGGGCGGCCGCAGCTGAGTGATAAGCCCCCAGATCCTCGTCTTCGAAGAACGGATGAAACGACCGCGCTCGCGGGACGATTCGAAATGTGCCGCGCTTGGTCCGGTATTCCCAATAGCCGGACATTATTTCAGCCGCCGCCAATCACGCTCGCGATCAACTGCTTCGTGATCTTCAGTGTAGCGATCATCATACGCATCTTTCGGCGCTCGTCGGACGAGCTCAAGCTTGGCCGTTGACACCCCACGTCGCCTGACTCCTTGAAAATCGATGTCGACCCATTGGCCGACGAGCGGGATATCCCGTCGTGGCTCGAGTACAACACCGGTGACGTAGTCAACCTCCGCGGCTTCCTGCGTGTAGGGTTGAAATCTGACGCGGTCGCCAACACCATATCTCTGAATCGTCATTCGGGCGGGTCCCTTCACGATTGCCCTGCGAATCGGCGGGTGGGTATCGATTTTACAGTCGAAGGACGTCGCTCTGAAGTGGGCGCTTATCGCGAAGTTTCCCTGCAAGGGGATTGATTCTCATCGAATCGAGATGAGAGCCGCATCATCCGCTAGTCGGAGCTAAGGGGGCAGGTTTTGCTTTTGCAAAGCCCGTTCCAGTATCAACGCGCGAATTCTCGGGTCGCCGATTGTAGGTTGCCGTGGTAGTAAGCTGCATGCCATTCAGTGATTATGTCGTTTATGTCGATGAGAGCGGCGACCACAGCCTGCAATCGATCGACCCCAATTTTCCAGTGTTCTCGCTGGCATTCTGCGTTTTCAGGAAATCCGACTTCGTTGAGACGGTCGTGCCAAGCGTTCAGCGCCTCAAGTTTGAATTTTGAGGACACGACGCAATCGTACTGCGCGGATACGAGATCAGGAAGCAACACGGCGACTTCAATATCCTGCGCGAGGCTAAAACCCGCGCCGCGTTCATCGATCAGGTGAATAAGGCTATTGAAGGGGCGCCGTTACTGTCATCGCGGCAGTAATCGACAAAGTCGCTCACAAGAAGAAATACACCGAGCCGCGCGATCCCTATGAAATTGCCCTCGTGTTCTGCATGGAACGGCTTTTCTATTTTTTGCGCGACCTGGGGCAGCTGGACAAGACCACTTTCTTGCTCGTCGAGTGCCGTGGCGCCAAAGAGGATGCAAGACTTGAGTTGGAGTTCCGCCGAATCTGCGACGGAAACAACCAGGCCGGAAAAATGCCGAACTTCGAGATTCGGTTCATGGATAAAAAGCACAACTCGACCGGGTTGCAATTCGCCGACCTGGTCGCACAACCGATTGCCCGGCGCGTCATCACGCCTGACCAGCCAAATCGCGCCTACGATATTATCGAGAAGAAACTGAGGAAAGACGGCAAGGGGAGTGCGACCGGCTACGGCTTGAAAATCTTCCCCTAAAAAGCGAAAGGCCCCGGTTGCCCAGAGCCACGACGCCGACCGAGAAAGCCCGATCCATTTGCATATATTATGGGTATCGAGGGCTGAATCGTCAAGCCCCCAGCTTTTGCGAGCCCTATTATGGCCCTATTCTATGGAGCGCGAAGGGGCCTTCGCCAAGTTGGTCTCAAACTTTAGGCCCTCTCTACCGATTTCAAGCCGGTAATTCCACGCACCCGCCATTCCGGCAAGGATTAGAACCGCGAGGACAAGTATCAGCCGGTTCGGATCAAGTCTCATTGTACTTCCCATCCAAATTCGGCATCCAATAAGGCTGTCCATCCATCGGCTTCAACCGGGATATTGTCGAGCAGCTTACGTTGAAAGCGCTGGCAATAACTTGATGCTTCTCCCCCGCCGCGCGTCGCGCCAACGCGGATTGACGCTGTGCCAGGGTGAGTTTTGGGCGGCGCCCCAGCTTGACCCCCGCTGCGACCGCTCTGGCCCTCCCTTCGTTCGTTCGGGCGCGGATCAGCTCGCGCTCGAACTCGGCCATGCCGCCCATGATGGTAACGATAAGCCGCCCCTGCGGCGTCGTTGTATCCGCCCACGGGTCATTCAAAGACCGGAAACCCGCTTTCTTATGATCCAGCTCGGCGAGGATGTTCAGGAGGTCGCGTGTTGATCGCGCCATGCGGTCTAGGCGCGTCACGACCACCACGTCGCCCGCTCTTACACTGCGAAGCAGCCTCTTGAGGTGGGGCCGGTTCGACTCGGCGCCGCTGATTTTTTCGGCGAATATCCGGCTAGCCTCCAGGCCAAGGGCATCGTGCTGGGCCGCCAATGACTGGCCTCCAGTGCTGACCCTGGCATAGCCGTAGATCATGCCGCAGCCCTTGCATTACTCCTGATTTACGCCTTCGGCCCTGAAGCGCACAATAATTCCGAAAAGGAAAAGCGCGCCGATGCTCAACCAAGCATGCAACGTATTGAAACGACTCGGCAAGCGGCGTTGGCGTCTTAAAGATGCCTAGCGGTTTTCCTCGGGGGGACCTTCCATGATTGCCGTAGCTATCCTGCTGCCTTGGCTGGCGCTGTTCATCCGTGGCCGCATCGGCCAGGGAATACTCTGCCTGCTTCTCCAGATCACCGTCATCGGCTGGCTGCCCGCCGCCATCTGGGCGGTGGTTGTCGTCAACAACGATAACCAGGAGCGTCGGCATCGCGAGATGCTCGAGGCCGTGCGCGAGGGCAGGCCATGAAGACCGTCGCTGTCCTCCTCGCGTGCGGCGTTACAACGGCTTTAACGATCGACATGGCGGGCGCACAAGGTGCGCAAAGCTATCCGTTTGAGGGTATCTGGGCTCAGACCGCTACCGCCGACGGATGCAGGATCGCTGGCTCCGTCTACAACCGGGCCTATGTGCGCAGCACGTCCGATGACGATGACAGTTGCAAAGTCAACAAGGTCGAAAGTCAGCCGGACTTCGGGCGAAAACTTGCTCGTCGTCTTGCTCATCATGGCTCCATCCTCCCAGGAGTTGGAATCTCCAGCAAACCCCGGGCGGTTCAATTGGTGTGTCCCCGGGAAACGAACAGGCCTCCCGACTTTGCTAGATACGGTTTAAAAGGCGAAGGCGGCGAAACCACGCGCGCGTTGCGATGCATTTTGCCAAACCTTTGGTCGGCGCAACGCGCGGGGCAGACTTTGGTGAGGGACGTGAGCTTGGACATGGCGGCGGGGCGAACAACCGGGCAACAACTCCTATCCCACGAGACCGCCGTTCCTTTCTTTGGCTACGCCAGACTACGCTTTCAATTTTCCGGCGATTGAAACGAGCAGCCGTCCTGCCCTTTGTGTCGTCCCATCATCGGTGGGGCAATCACTGTCATTTCGAACCGATTCCGCTGCGCTCAACCATGGGCGTGCTGGACCTTTTCTGTATCCGGGAGGAGCCGGGCATGAGCTTTGAAACGGCGCTCGATGAAGCAAACGTGCCAAATTTGACCCGAGCCGATGCTGCCGAGAGCACGAGACAGCAAACCCCTGCCGTAACGAGAAAGGTCAGCGTCCAGCTTTCCGAACAGATTTTCCGCCGTCTCGAAATTGCAACGCACCGGCCTGGCGTTGGGAAGAGCACGGTCGTGGAGGCAGCTCTTGAACGCTTTCTTGATCCCGCGCCGCCGATCGAAGATCTCATTCATGAGGCGCTCGATCGGATAAACGGGCAACTTGAACGGTTGGATGGCGAGGTCCGCATGATTGCCGAGACGGTTGCGCTGCACGCCCGTTATCATCTCACCGTCACACCTCAGATACCGCAATCACAGCAGCGTGAAGCGTGTGCACTTGGCCAGGAGCGATTCAAGACGCTGGCCGAACAGGTCGACCGGCGCGTGGGCTCGAACCGGTCTTTACTGCGAGAGACGATCGGCCAAATCAACGCCTCGCATGCTCGCAGCTATGCGCCTGACGATGTTTCGCAAATTTCTGCGGACTCTGCCCAGGAGGGCCCTGCCGCCATCATTCCAGACGCAAACGCCGACATGAACGCTGCCGCCGAGGAGGGCGGCAGCAGCGGCAACTTTCAACATCTGCCAAACGCGTTCGGCTAAATCGGCCGGCAACCGCGGGATCCGCGCGCAAGAAGCCACGAACGGCCTATCCAATCTCAATACTTCCCAATCCGACGCTAGCCGCCAACTTCCGACGTGGCGCTTGATCGGCTGTGTTTTCCTTCCTTTCGTGGCCGGCTATTACCTTTCCTATTTGTTCCGGACCATCAACACGCTGATCTCGGGACAGCTCTCAGCTGATCTGGGTCTCGATGCTGCCAATCTTGGCCTGCTGACGTCGGTTTATTTTCTGGTGTTCGCGGGCGTCCAGATTCCGATCGGAACACTGCTAGATCGGTTTGGTCCACGTCGGGTCCAGAGCGTGCTCCTCATGATTGCCGGCGGCGGGGCGGCTCTATTTGGAGCGTCCACGGGATTTCTGGAACTTCTGGTCGCGCGTGCCATGATCGGCATCGGTGTCTCGGCTGCAGCCATGGCTGGGCTGAAGGCCATTGTCACCTGGTTTCCAAGGGAGCGTATTGCCCTGGTCAATGGCTACATGATGATGTTCGGCGCCCTCGGTGCAGTGACTGCAACAACGCCAGCCCAGTGGCTGTTGGAATATACGGGCTGGCGTGGTCTGTTTGAGCTCTTGGCGTTTGCGAGTTTCGCCTCGGCCCTCCTCATCTTTTGGACGGTTCCTGAGGCCGCGCGACCACGGGTAAGTCAGCCGACCGCAATTGAGCTAAGCGCGATCTACACAGACCGGCGCTTCTGGCGGATAGCACCGCTTTCGGCAAGCTGTATTGGGTCAGCCTGGTCATTGCAGGCCTTGTGGGCAGCACCTTGGATGACGAACGTCGAAGGGGTCAGCCGCGAATCCTCGATCACCCGTCTCTTCATCATGGCACTCGGGACCAGCGGCGGCGCCTTGCTACTTGGTGCGTTGTCTGATTGGCTAGGCCGACGTGGAATTGGCTCGGAAGCTCTGTTCGGAGCTGTGACAGTGCTATTTGTAGGGGCTGAGCTTGCGTTGATCCTGCGGGCGCCGTTGCCATCGCTATTGCCATGGATCGTCATCTCGATAGTCGGTGCAGCGACGGTCCTCAGCTATGCGACCGTAGCGGAATATTTTCCAAGAGAGCTCACCGGCAGAGCAAATGCAGGCTTGAACGTTCTTCACTTCGGCTGGTGTTTCATCGTCCAATACGGGACCGGACTCGTCCTTGACCAATGGTCCGTTCAGGAAGGCCACTATCCGATCATTGCTTACCAGGTCGCGTTCGCATCCGCCGTTGGGGTGCAGGTTCTGGCGCTAGGCTGGTTCATATTCCCATGGCTTGATAGTTTGGGCGGCCGGCTCGCCAAATTCTTTCTCCGCGATCCCGAACCAAATAGAGCCCCGGTTGAGGCATCCGCGACATCAGCAGAAGCTGACGTCTTCGAGCCTGAAGACGTGGACTGGTAGCGCGAGCCGTATCGGCTAATTCCACTCCCTCGCCTGATCGGCGAGAGCGTCAACGACTCTGCGAGTCCAAGCATCTTTTTCGATCTTTCTTTTCCTACGCCAACCTACGATCGCCACGCGCCGTGCGTTGCGCCAATGAAGGCCCTGCTCTTCTAATCATACCCATCTGAGGCCGCCTGAGGTGCCTCAGCTCTTGGGGCATCGATGACGATGAAGTCGTTTCAGCCGGAGGTGGTCTCACGCGGAGCACGCATGCTGCGCACTGCGCTTGGTCCCGCGATCGGGCGCTTTTTGGAAGATCCTTTGATTGTCGAGGTGATGCTCAACCCAGACGGTCGACTGTGGATCGATCGGCTGTCGAGTGGCCTGACCGAGACCGGCGAAGGCCTGTCCGCTTCCGCCGGGGAACGGATCATTCGGCTGGTCGCTCACCACGTCGGCGCCGAGGTTCATGCGGGTGCGCCACGTGTCTCGGCCGAGCTACCGGAGACCGGGGAGCGATTTGAAGGTCTGCTACCGCCCGTCGTTACCGCCCCCGCGTTCGCGATCCGCAAGCCGGCCGTGGCTGTATTCTCCCTGGACGACTATGCCGCCGCCGGGACCATGACCACTGCGCAGGCCGGCGCTCTTCGAACGGCCGTCGCCGCTCGCCACAACATCCTTGTCGCGGGCGGTACCTCCACTGGGAAAACCACCCTGACAAATGCACTTCTCGCGGAGGTCGCCAAGACGTCGGACCGCGTGGTTCTCATTGAAGATACGAGAGAACTTCAATGTAAAGCGCCGAATCTCGTTGCCTTGCGCACCCGCGACGGCGTGGTCTCGCTGTCCGATCTTGTCCGCGCCTCGCTGCGCCTGCGGCCCGATCGTATTCCGATCGGCGAGGTGCGCGGCGCCGAAGCTCTTGATCTCCTCAAGGCCTGGGGGACAGGCCATCCCGGCGGCATCGGGACCATCCATGCCGGCACCGCTCTTGGTGCGCTGCGCCGGCTTGAGCAGCTCATCCAGGAGGCTGTGGTCACGGTTCCACGCGCGCTCATTGCCGAAACGATCAATGTCATCGCCGTGCTTGTTGGCCGCGGCGCCGATCGCCGCCTCGCCGAGCTTGCTCGCGTCTCGGGGCTCGGGCCCTCCGGTGACTACAGCCTTTCAGCAATAGGAGATCAACCATGAGCTTTCGATCGCCCCGCAACAAGCGCCTCATTGCCATCGCGGCATCTGCCCTCTCGTCCACCTGCGCGCTTCCCGCCTGGGCCGCTGGCTCGAACATGCCGTGGGAGCAGCCGCTCAACCAGATCCTGCAATCGGTTGAGGGGCCCGTCGCCAAGATCCTTGCAGTCATCATCATCATCGTGACCGGGCTGTCACTGGCATTTGGCGATACCTCGGGAGGATTCCGGCGGCTGGTGCAGATCGTGTTCGGTCTATCGATCGCCTTTGCCGCCTCGAGCTTCTTCCTGTCGTTCTTCTCCTTTGGCGGCGGAGTGGTGATCTGATGGATGAAGTTCCAGGTTTTGTCGCGCCTGTCCATCGCGCCTTGACGGAACCGATTCTGATGGGTGGCGCTCCGCGGTCGGTCGCGATCCTCAACGGCACCCTGGCGGCGGCGCTTGGCTTGGGCTTGCGGCTTTGGATTGCGGGCCTCCTGCTCTGGTTCATCGGCCATATGGCTGCCGTCTGGGCCGCCAAGCGCGATCCCGAATTCGTCGAAGTCGTGCGCCGCCACGTCCGCGTCCCCGGCCACCTCAACACGTGAATTGTCCCATGATGAATCTCGCCGAATATCAACGCTCAAACACGCGTCTTGCCGACTTTCTGCCCTGGGCCGCGCTCGTCGATGAGGGGGTCGTCCTCAATAAGGATGGCTCGTTTCAGCGTACGGCAAGGTTTCGGGGGCCTGATCTCGAGAGCGCCGTGCCGGCAGAACTTGTCGCCGTTGCCAGCCGATTGAACAATGCGCTGCGCCGTCTCGGATCCGGCTGGGCTGTGTTCGTGGAGGCGCAGCGCCATGCCGCAGGCGCCTATCCTCCGAACACCTTTCCCGACGTGGCCTCTGCCCTGGTCGACGCCGAGCGAAAGGCCCAGTTCGAAGAGGAGGGAGCTCACTACGAGTCGAGCTACTATCTGACCTTCCTCTATCTGCCGCCAGCCGAGAGCGCCGCTGTTGCAGAACGGCTGCTCTATGAGGGGGGGCATCGGACGGCTGGTGCAGATTCGCGGGAGTTGCTGAGCGGCTTTCTGGATCGCACCAATCGCGTCCTCCAGCTCGTCGAAGGATTCATGCCGGAATGCGGTTGGCTCGATGACGAGGCCACGCTGACCTACCTGCATTCCACCATTTCGACCAAACGGCATCGGGTCCGAGTGCCCGAAATTCCCATGTACCTTGATGCCTTGCTCGCTGATCAAGCGCTAACCTGTGGGCTAGCGCCGATATTGGGCCACGCCCACATCCGTGTTCTAACCGTGGTGGGGTTTCCAACTGCGACGACGCCGGGGATTCTCGATGATCTCAACCGCTTGGCTTTCCCATATCGCTGGTCGACCCGAGCCATCATGCTCGACAAGGCCGATGCGGCAAAGCTTCTCACAAAAATCCGGCGTCAGTGGTTTGCCAAGCGCAAGTCGATCGCGGCGATCCTCAAAGAGGTGATGACCAACGAAGCGTCGGCTCTTCTCGACACCGACGCGAACAATAAAGCGATCGATGCCGATGCAGCCCTTCAGGAATTGGGCTCAGATCAAATCGGCGAAGCCTTCGTCACTGCAACCGTGACCGTCTGGGACAGCAGTTCGCGCGCAGCCGACGAAAAGCTGCGCCTCGTCGAAAAAGTGATCCAGGGGCGCGACTTCACCTGCATGGTCGAGACGGTCAATGCGGTCGAGGCTTGGCTCGGCAGCCTGCCCGGACACGTCTATGCCAACGTCCGCCAGCCGCCGATTTCGACCCTCAACTTGGCTCATATGATCCCTCTATCGGCCGTATGGGCCGGGGAGGTGAGGGACCATCACTTCAAGGCGCCGCCTCTGTTCTTTGGCAAGACCGAGGGATCGACGCCGTTTCGGTTTTCCTTACATGTCGGCGATGTCGGCCACACTCTTATTGTAGGGCCGACCGGCGCCGGCAAGTCTGTGCTCCTGGCGCTGATGGCCCTGCAGTTCCGCCGCTATCCGGAGGCACAGATCTACGCCTTCGACTTTGGTGCCTCGATCCGGGCCGCGGCCATCGCAATGGGCGGTGACTGGCATGATCTTGGCGGCGCGGTCGCGGAAGAATCCGCTGACTTTGTTGCCTTGCAACCGCTGGCAAAAATCGACGACGTCTCCGAACGCGGCTGGGCGGCCGAGTGGATTGCCTCGATTCTATCGCGAGAACGGGTCGAGGTCACGCCTGAGATCAGAGAGCACATATGGTCTGCGCTCACCTCCCTGGCCTCCGCGCCTGCCGGTGAGCGCACCCTTACAGGGCTAGCGGTGCTTCTTCAGTCCAATATGGTGAAGCGTGCGCTGCAACCCTATTGTCTGGGCGGTTCATATGAACGCCTGCTTGACGCGGAAGGCGAGCATCTCGGCGGCTCCTCCGTCCAGGTGTTCGAGACCGATGGGCTGATCGGAACTGCGGCCGCCCCTGCCGTCCTTTCCTATCTGTTTCATCGGATTGAGGACCGCTTTGACGGCCGACCCACCCTCCTCATCATCGATGAGGGCTGGCTCGCGCTCGATGATGCCCATTTTGCCGGGCAACTGCGCGAATGGCTGAAGACGCTTCGCAAGAAGAACGCTTCAGTCGTGTTTGCGACCCAGTCGCTTGCCGACATCGATGGCTCGCCCATTGCACCGGCGATCATCGAAAGCTGTCCGACCCGAATCCTGCTGCCCAACGACCGCGCCATCGAGCCGCAGATCACGGCAATCTACCGCCGCTTTGGGCTCAATGACCGGCAGATCGACATTCTCGCTCGCGCAACACCGAAGCGGGACTACTACTGCCAGTCTCGTCGGGGCAATCGCCTGTTCGAGCTGGGCTTAGGTGAGGTCGCGCTCGCGTTCACGGCGAGCTCCTCGAAGGCCGATCAGGCCCTGATGGATCAGGTCCTAGCCGAGCACGGCCGGGAGAATTTCGTGACAGCTTGGCTCAAAGCGCGAGAGCTCGCCTGGGCCTGCGACCTTATTCCACAACTTGCAAAGATGGGGAGCCTCTGATGCGACTTCTAATTCAGCTTGTAGCGGCGGGTTCAATCGCCGCTGCCATCGTCCAAGTGCCAGAACGGGCCACGGCACAGTGGATCGTGTTCGATCCCAACAACTACGCACAGAACGTGCTGACGGCAGCCCGCGAGTTGCAGCAGATCAATAATCAGATCACATCGCTGCAAAACCAGGCGCTGATGCTGATCAACCAGGCCAAGAACCTGGCGAGCCTGCCGTATTCTTCATTGCAGCAGCTCGAGCAGTCAGTTCAGCGTACCCAGCAATTGCTCGGGCAGGCGCAGCGGATCGCTTATGATGTCGGGCAGATCGACCGCGCGTTCTCAACCACCTATGCGCCGGCTTCTTCGAGCCAGCCGGATCAGGCGCTGATCGCAAATGCGCAAACACGCTGGCAGAACGCGGTTGCCGGCTTGCATGACTCCATGCGCGTGCAGGCGACCGTGGTCGGCAATCTCGACACCAACCGCACCCAGATGTCGGCCCTTGTGAGTGCAAGCCAGGGCGCCAGTGGTGCGCTGCAGGCCAGCCAAGCCGGCAATCAGCTGCTCGCGCTGCAAAACCAGCAGCTCACAGATCTCACGGCGGCAGTTGCCGCCCAGGGGCGTGCTCAGACCTTGGAGCAGGCAGAGCGCGCGGCCGCCCAGGATCAGGGCAGGGAGCAGCTCAGGCGATTCCTCAATCAAGGGCAGGGCTACCAACCCACAACAGTGCAGATGTTCCACTAATGTCGAAGAACAGACTTGAACGAATCCCGATCGTATTGGCGGTGACGCTTGCTGTCCTGGTTGTTGCGGCTTGCGCGATCCGGCTGCGCGGCGATCAAGATCAGACTCTGTCCGGGGCGTCGATCGCCCAAGGGTCCTCTGAGGCGATCGCCTCAAAGCTCGAGCGGTGCCGGACGGTTCAATACGAGCAGAAAGATGATCTGTCCGCGTGCCGAAAGCTCTGGGACGAGAAGCGCCGTGCGTTCTTCGGCTTTGGCCGCGGGTCGTCAGGGGCTCGCATTAGCGAAACTAATCCAGATGCAACATCGCCTCTGCGCGGCAAGGACGAGAGCCGTCTGCCGTCCGGCTATCCCTCCCTTCCCAACAATGACGAGTGAACCATGGGCGGCACCGGCGTCATCGACCAATTCCTGGAGACCTTCACCCGCTACATCGACTCCGGCTTCGGGCTGGTCGGAGGTGAAGTCGGATATGTCGCAACGACGCTCGCCGCAATCGACATTACGCTCGCCGGCCTGTTCTGGTCCTGGGGCGCTGACGAGGAGATCATCGGCCGGCTCGTGAGAAAAACGTTGTTTGTCGGTATGTTCGCATACCTCATCGGCAATTGGAACAGCTTGGCTCGAATCGTGTTCGAGAGTTTCGCCGGTCTTGGATTGAAAGCGTCCGGAAGCGGCCTTTCGTCGGCGGACTTTTTCAGGCCAGGAAAGATCGCTCAGGTTGGTCTCGATGCCGGGCGGCCGATCCTTGAATCGATCTCGGGGCTGATGGGCTATGTCAGCTTCTTCGAAAACTTCGTTCAGATCACCGTTCTGCTGTTCGCCTGGATCGTGGTGCTGCTCGCCTTCTTCATCCTGGCGATCCAGCTGTTCGTCACCCTGATCGAGTTCAAGCTGACGACACTCGCCGGATTTGTGCTGATCCCATTTGGGCTGTTTGGAAAAACGGCCTTTGCCGCCGAGCGGGTGCTCGGCAACGTCATCTCTTCAGGAGTCAAGGTCCTGATGCTTGCGGTCATTGTCGGCATCGGATCGACCCTGTTTGCACAATTCACGGCCGGCTTCGGAGGCAACCAGCCAACGGTCGAAGACGCCATGGCGCTGGTCCTTGCTGCATTGTCGCTGCTGGGCCTCGGGATTTTCGGACCCGGCATCGCCAACGGCATCGTTTCCGGCGGACCGCAGCTTGGTGCTGGAGCAGCGGTGGGCACGGGTCTTGCGGCAGGAGGATTGGTTGCCGCCGGAGCCGGCCTTGCTGCAGGTGGCGTTGGACTGGCCGCCGGCGCAATCGGAACTACGGCAAGGGGGGCGACCGCCATCGCGAGCGGAACCTCTAGTGCATTTCGGGCAGGCGGCCTCGCCGGAGTCGCGGAAGCAGGCGCCTCTGGCGCGGCAAGTCCTTTGCGTCTCCTGGCTACCCGTCTCGGCGCCGGCGCCGCGGCTCGTGATGTGAGTGCGTCAGATGCACCATCTGCGAACTCTCAGGAGATGCCTGCCTGGGCGCGCCGCGCAAAGCGCGCACAAGCGATACACCAGGGCGCGACAGCCGCGACAAATGCGGTTCGTGCCGGCGACCACGGAGGCGGTGGCGCATCGGTCGATCTTAGGGAGCAAGAGTAACGATGCCAGTGAAGGCGTCTTTCATCCTTTCCGGGCGCGGCGGCGCTCAAGGCGCGCATTTAGTTTCAGGGAGATCTCCGCATGTTCAAACGATCGGCCGTCCACTATGGCAGCACGCCGGGACCGGTCACGCCCTATCAGAGGGCCGCCCAAGTCTGGGACAATCGTATTGGCTCGGCGCGCGTGCAGGCCAAAAACTGGCGCTTGATGGCGTTTGCATGTTTGTTCTTGAGCGCCGGATTTGCGGGTGCCCTCGTTTGGCAATCGGCGCAGGGAACGGTTACGCCCTGGGTTGTCGAAGTTGATCATCTGGGCGAGGCAAGAACCATCGCTCCGGCAAATGCCGGCTACCAGGCGAAAGACCCGCAGATCGCCTTCCATCTCGCGCGCTTTATCGAGCATGTGCGCGGCCTTCCGCTGGACGCCATCGTACTGCGCGAGGATTGGCTGCGCGCCTATGACTTCACCACCGACCGTGGCGCTGGCGCGCTGAATGACTATGCCCGTAACAACGATCCCTTTGCCAAGGTCGGGAAAACACAAGTCACTGTGGAGGTCTCGAGCGTCATTCGCGCTTCCGTCGACAGCTTCCGCTTAACCTGGACCGAGCGGCATTACGAGAACGGGCAGTTAGCGGCCACCGAGCGGTGGAGCGCGATCCTCACGACCGTCATTGAACCGCCCCGCGATATCGAGCGGCTGCGCAAGAACCCGCTCGGCATTTACGTCAACGCGATCAACTGGTCGAAGGAGTTCGGATCGTGATGCCTCAAGCTTTCATGCCGAGCCCCCGGAAATGCCGACAAAGCGCCGTGTCCGCACTCCTGATCAGTCTATGTATGCTTGGTGGCTGCACCACATTCAAGCCGCCGCAGATCAGCTATGATGACGAGATCCCGCCTTCTCCCGATCTGCCGGCGTTGGGCGATGACCGTCCAAAGCCGCTTCACGTGCCGCCAGCCTGGACGCCGGCGCGGGGCGGCAAGAAGCTTGAGTCCAAGGAGCCTGTCGAGCGGATCGAGAATGCCAATGACGCTGCGCGGGTCGAACCGCGCAAGGCGGGGTATTTCAACGCGGTACAGGTGTTTCCTTATAGTCCCGGCGCGCTTTATCAGATCTATGCGGCGCCGGGACAGATCACAGACATTGCGCTCGAGCCGGGGGAACAACTGATCGGCTCGGGACCCGTGGCTGCGGGCGACACGGTGCGCTGGGTGGTGGGTGATACCGAAAGTGGCGGCGGCGATACACGCCGTGTCCATATCATGGTCAAGCCAACCCGCCCGTCGATTACGACCAACCTCGTCGTCAACACCGACCGCCGAACCTACCTGATCGAGCTCCGCTCCCGAGAAAAGCCCTACATGCCTTCGGTTGCCTGGTTTTATCCCAAACCTCGAACCGCTTCCGCTCAAACGGTGGCTGCCACACCGTATATTCCGGATCCGGCCGAGCGCCGCTATCGCTATGCGATTTCAGGAGACAGCCCGCCCTGGCGCCCTGTCAATGCTTACGACGACGGACGCAAGGTCTACATCGAATTCTCGGTAGGGATCACTCAGGGCGAGATGCCGCCGCTCTTTGTCATTGGACCTGATGGCAAGACCGAGATCGTCAACTACCGCGTCTACGGCAATGTCCTCATCGTCGATCGGCTGTTTGCGGCGGCCGAATTGCGGCTCGGCGGTGAAGGCCAGCAGAAAGTCCGGATCGTAAGAAGCGACGGGAGGCCGCTATGAGCGCCACGAGCGGAGATCCCGCGGAGCGCGAGACGGCGCGAACAGATGCATCCGCGGACCTTGCCCAGTCCTTGCGGCTGCGACCCGAACGGCCGCGTGTGATCCGCCTCTCCCGGAAGGCGCTGCTTGCTGGCACCGGTTTGGCTCTGACCGTTGTCTCCGTTGCGGTTTTGTGGTCGCTGCAAAGACCTGAAAAGCACACCCCCACGTCTGAGGAGCTCTATTCGACTGATCACCACACCATTGCGGATCAACTTTCGACTCTCCCTAAGGATTACGCTGAAATACCCCATGGCGTGCCACGGCTCGGACCACCTTTGCCCGGCGATCTGGGGCGGCCGATCCTCGCAGCCCAAGCCCAGACGCAATCCGGCTCGCTCGTAGCTGACGCCGAACAGCAGCGCGTCAATCAGGAAACCGAGGCGGCCCGCATCAGCAAAGTATTCGCCTCGACCAACGTCCGCCCATTGGCGGCAACAACACCATCCAGTGAAACATCTTCGAACGCGACGACGTCTTCCGATGACGTATTTGCGCAGAATGGGCAGGATCGCAAGCTTGCATTCGTCAACGGGGCTGTGGATCGGCGGACAACAAGTCCTGATCGCCTGGTGAGGCCAGTATCGCCCTTCGTGGTCCAGGCAGGAACAGTCATTCCGGCCGCCCTCATTACCGGAATCAGGTCTGATCTGCCCGGCCAGATCACGGCGCAAGTCACCGAAGCCGTCTACGATACTCCGACCGGTAGGGCTCGGCTGATCCCACAAGGCGCGCGACTGATCGGGATCTACGATAGCCAGGTCGCGTTCGGACAGTCGCGCATACTCCTCGTCTGGACGCGTCTGATCATGCCCAATGGACGTTCCATCGTGCTCGAGCGCCAACCTGGCGCGGACGTAGCTGGCTACGCCGGCCTTGAGGATGAGGTCGACAATCACTGGAAGGAGCTATTGGGAGCCGCCGCGCTATCGACGTTGCTCGCCGTGGGGACGGAGGTCAACTCAGGGGCAGACGGCAATAGCTCCAATAGCGACATCATTCAGGCGCTTCGCCGTGGAGCGGGGGACGCCGCCAATCAGGCCGGACAACAGGTGGTTCGGCGCAACCTGAACATTCAGCCGACTTTGACCATTCGGCCGGGATTTCCGGTGAGGGTCATTGTCAACCGCGATCTCGTGCTCGAACCCTATAGAGGATGACATGACCAAACTGAAGATTGGAGCGGTTCAAGATGACAAGCCTGTCCGGATCGCCATCGACCTGCCTGCGACCGTGCATCGGGATCTGATTTCGTACGCGGAAATCCTGGCTCGGGAAGCGGGCCAAAAGATCAGCGACCCGAACAAACTGATCGCGCCGATGGTGGCGCGCTTCATGGCAACGGACCGGGCCTTTGCCAAAGCGCGAAAGCGACGTCACGCCAAGGATGACGAAGGATAGCGTTCGGCCAGCAATTTGAGGAAACTGGCCAGAGCCGGGTTTTCGTTGTCATCGCGCCACACGGCGGAAAAGCCAACGCGGCTTGGTTCCGCGCCATAGCGCAATTCCCGATAGACCAAGCCAGAAGAATTGGCGCCCACGTCGGATTCCAGCACGAGGGTGATACCGAGGCCCATACTCACAAGGTTCTGGAGTTCTCCGCGGCTGACATCGCGATGCTCGATCCGCGGTCCCTCCATCGAGGTGATGAGTCTTCCATTTAGCAGCGCTTCGAGGTCGCGCCCGGAATCGTATTGGCTCATCAGGATGATTTGGCTACTCAAATCGGTCCATGAGAGAGCATCTTGCTGAACCAGAGAATGATCCTGAGGAAGAGCAGCAAGGATCCGTTCGCTCCAGAGGGAAGTGCTTCTGCTGCTGATATCGAACGAATCTCCAGCTGCAACATAGAGGTCAACCATGCCATTGCGGAGCGCGGTTGCTAATCGGCTTCGAGATCGTTCGAGGATTCGAAGCGTTGCCTGCGGAAATCGCGAACAATATTCCAGCAGCGTCGCACGTAGGTGACCTGCGGTAAGCGACGTGGAGAATCCGATGACCAATCGGCCGTATTCCTCACGGTCTTCGGGCTTCGCCCTCGCGACGACCGTATCCATTTGCTCAAGGATGGACCGTGCTATCCGAAGAAAATCAATTCCAGCTGGTGTGGCTGTAACTCCGGCGCGCGATCGCTCGAAGATAACGATTCCGATTGAATGCTCCAGTAGCTGTATAGAGCGGCTGAGCGTCGATTGCGTGATGGAAAGACTGTCTGCAGCTCGGCGAAAGCTCCCACATTCGGCTGCCGCAATGGCTAGCTGAAGTTGGCCGAGATCCAGATTGAGGCGGCGAATTCCGGCCACCAGATCGACGAAGCTTGTGTGTCGCACCATTGCAGCACCGTGGATTTCAAACGTCGACCAAATGGCGTTCCCGAGACAATGAAGAGGAATCGCCGGCCGGCGAGCTGTGGCCAGGAGAACGAAAGGCTTTACTCGCGCTTGATCGCTCCTGTTTCTTGGCGAGCGTGTGTAGCTAGGTGGGTGAACATCGTTTTGTTTGCGATTCTGGCTTGCTGCCGATCATATGGACCCGAATTGTTTCGTCTTTCCTGGATGGCACGCGCAGTTCACGATATCTGGGGGCACAAATCTGACACGCGCGCAGCCACGATGAATCCGCTCTCGATCAAGTTGGACGTGAGAGATGCAAAGACGATCAGGCGAGCTCAATCCGGCCGGGGAGGTCGGGTAATCAGGCAGCATTCAGTAAGACTGGTGTCCAGAGAACCAGCCCGTCGAGACCGCCCGCAGCGCATACCTTCTGAAGAGCTTCCGTCGAAATTTCCAGGTGTCCTGCCACAGCGAGGGTGTTGCCGATATTGCAGGGAGCGGCGATACGGCAGAGTGGCCAGCCCGCGCGTTTCAGTATTCTCTCCATTCGAACGTCGGTCACCGTGACGATGTTCTTAAGTCGTCTCGACAGTCCGAATTCGATCATCCCCGCGAAGAGCTCGTAAGTCGACTTGGCCAGCCCGTGTTCGCCCTTCGGAGCATGGGGAGAAGCATCAACTGCGAACCGGCTGCTCTCCCAGACCAGCGGGTCTGCCGGAGCAGGAAATCCCCCAAGGACCATTGGAAACGTATCGCGGACCATCGTCGGTCCCATGGTCGGCAACAGACGAACCGAGCCTTCTACGTGACCCTCGAGAGACGTTTGAACCAGGTAGGCCGGATGCAGCGCATCGAAATCATCCATTTCGATGTCGCCGCAAGTCTGAACGCTCCACTCCAACCGTTGCTTAAAAACACGATAGCGCAACTTATACATGGATGCTAAGGTGCTGGAAAACGCGTCGTACGATGTCTCCGTGATAAGCTGAATCATGGTCCCCTCCCAAAGGAGATGAGATTTTGGAGGAGGCGCACGCCAACATCATCCCCTATAACTCTGCGGGATCAGAGTCTTAATCTTGCCCATCTCGTTTGGCAGCGCTCAAACGCACGGCGGCCTGAACGACTTTACGAACTCCCAGCTTGTCTCTCGCACTCCTCAAGTAGTGAGCCGCCGTGTTGTGGGATATGCCGAGGATCCGTCCAGTTTCCCAGGCGCTTTTGCCCTTGGCGGCCCAGTCCAAACATTCGATTTCGCGAGGAGACAACCGGATTCCGTCCATCGTCAGTTCATGCACGAGCTTGCGGCGCACATGAGAATGGAAGCATCTCGCCATCAGCTGAAGGACAGAGGCGTTCAGATCGATGCACTTTTCGAATTGCGGACGCCTTTGGTCGGCGGCAAAGGTCAGAGCAGCAACCGAGCCGTCGTCATCGTGAATCGGGACGGTGAAACCTAGCCGAATTCCGAATCCGCTAGCTTCATCAAGAAGCCTTCGTTGCGCCGGAGAAATTGGTCTCGAAGGTACGCCTAAACCCCATTGAAATGGTTCAGTGCTCTCCAATGAGCGCGCGATGATTGGATCCAAACGTTCGTAGTGGCTGCGCACATAATACGAGATCCAGTTATTCGGATATGTTGATATCACCAATGGCTCTTTGCCAGCCCGCTGCGGCATCGCAAGATATGCAAAGCAAGACAGATCAAGCTCGCTCGCGGTGATCGCCATCGCCTCCGCAAAGGCATTCGCATGTTCAGCGCTCAACAGAAGATCCATGAAGTTTTGAAAGATGCGGTGCATGTTCGTATCCGATGATCAGGATTCGCAGGCCCACAAGATAACCGGAATTTCCTTAAACTGGGCTGCTTAGTCGAAGGAAATCCCCCAAGGCGAGGCATGAGAGCACGTTCGTGTTGAGGCCGAGTAAGTTAAGATATCTCCGTTCATACCCTTCGGCGGCCGGTGCGCATTCGCGATGCTGTGCCATTCGATTAGATAACAAGTATGGCTCGTCCGCGCGTCGTTGCCGGGGCTTGGCTTGGACAATCTCATCTCAACATTTGCCCCACCGAAACTGGGCTAGAATCCTGCGCTATGGCCGGAAATATCGCAGAATTTCAGCGCGCATCTCGCGCCTGTGTCACGAGTTTGCCGTTCTTCGGATAGAACGCATCGCTAATGCAATGAGGGCGGTGTTCCCAAGGAAGTCTGCGCCTGGAGCCGCCGGCCGAATATCTGGCCCGCCGCGCCACCGCGTAGTGGTTGAGGCCAATGCTGACTCCGGCATTGGAGCTAAGGATGGCAGTAATTGCGAGCCTGGGGCAACGATCTCGAGCTGCGGTCGCGAGGCATTTTACATCAACGATGATCGAAGATCGCTTGGCACAAGCCTCGCGAACCGGCTGAGTTGAGTGAACCAGATGCCCTTCACTTACGCCCAGACTAGCAGAAGCCGAAAGGGGATAAAGAATGGATGCCCCGTTAAGGCCCCTGAAACCGGGATTGACGCGGATGGCGGCTTCCGCTACTTGCGCGGAGGTTGTGGACGGGGTGTAGTCGAGACTTAGGATTGGATCGCTTCCAATCACAAGCTTGGGTGTTACAGGCGATGCATATTTTGTCTCCTCGCGTCGGCCGCAGGCCAACCACACTGGTCGTCCCACCTCATCTGATAGTTGATTCATCCGAGCGTTGGTGCTGAGCTCGGCTCGGGATAATCGATCTTGTTCCCGCCTTGGCGGCCAAAATCGTTCAAGTTCCGCGCCATTTGCGTAGCGCGCGTGGAGATCGCGATGAGGCTCAATCGTTCGCGCGGAAATCAAGATGCATGGTACCGGGTGGCCTTGCGCCTGCAGTCGTCCGCAAAATGTGTCTTGGGCACAGTCCGTTGGTCGAGACCAATGCCGGCGTCGACGTTGGCACTATAGATGACTGGTACGAACGATCCGGACTCGGTTCGCGAGGTGTTGGTATCGAGCAGGAGGATTGAAAGGTCCGCGAATTCTAGTCGTCCCAACGGCCGTCCCAGCTGAGAGAGAAGCAGATCTTCGCCTATCTGGCACCAGGGCCGGGCGTCTCATGAAGCTTGGTGCACCAAACCGCCGACAAAACTGCGAGAATGCAGATGTTGAGCTCTTGCTGCTCGCGCTGATGACAAAGGTAGCAGACAGCCTTCGAAACAGCCATGCGAGCCGCGGGCGACTGGCTACAGATGCCATGGGGCCACATTCGGAGCCGTGCCCTCGTGCTCCGAAACCGCAGCTACCTCAAGTTTGTGCCCTGACTGCCAACTCTTATCAGGTCGTCTCCCTCAATCGCAATTGGAAACGCCGAGCCGGATGCCTGCATACTCGCGACGGAGTGCTTTTACCGAAACGTTCGGCCTTAAACTCCACGAATATCACGGCAGATTTGCACGGCAAATAGGCCTCAGCATGCGGCTTAACGAGGCTAGCGCAGAGTGCAGTTCAAAGATCCATATTCGGTGGCGGTAATCGTCTCAACGTTGCGACGAGTTCATGGCGACGACATTGCACGTACGTTGCTCACACAAGGCATGAGCCTGGCGGCACTTATCGATGCGACATTTTCATTGCGAATAAGCAACAGTGAAGCTGTCCGAATGATCGCGTCAGCGCTTGAGTCTGGCGATTTCATCTTCACGCCAGACATAGGGCCAATTTGGCACCTGCGATACGTTTATGAAGACCGACGTGCATCGATGCGCGTCGTCGATATGGAGATGTCAACTCCGCACAGGACCTTCGCGAGCACGGAGATTGCGTTGCGATTGACCGTATGATGCGAGGTCCAGTCATGCGGCCGTTGTGTAAATCGAGTTCCAATTCGTCTCGGATCGACATCCAAAGTGTGAATGCCGATCCGCATCAAGGATCATCGTAGGCCGAAACAGCTGTTGAGATGTGCGAGCAGGAGCGATGCGGCGCCAAGAACCCGCCATGCCGCTTGCTCATTTGAGTTATGAATCGCGGTCGTGAGGAATGACTCGCTGGCCGATGCTTTCGTTGGGCGCAGACAGGTGTTTGATCTTTCGCTTGGCGCATCCTTGCCCGTCGTCATATTGGTGTTGTGCCACCGAGACCTCTCCCGGCCAGGAGCAGCCAATGCACGGGAGGCCGTGGATCACTTCGCCGGCTCGGCATCGCCTTCGCCGGCCGCCTCGATCGCAATCGCAACCGACTGCAAAGCGCACGGCGCTCTGGATCATAGCCGCGCCGACGCGGGTTTCCTGCAGCGCCTTCTCGTGGGCATCCTTCATGTGGGCCTATCGCAGCGGCCAGGACTGCGCGCAGCCGGTCGTGCTGTTCGATTACCAGCCCGGTCGCGGCCAGGAACATCCTCAGGCCTTCCTGGCCGGCTATCGCGGCTTGTTGATGAGCGACGGCTATGACGCCTGGCGCACGCTGACAGGCGCGACCCATCTCGGCTGTATGGCGCATGCGCGCAGGAAATTTACCGATGCGCTCAAGGCCAGGACAAAGCCTGGCGGTCCGCCATTGCAGGCGCTCAGGTTCTTCGAGGCGTTGTATGAGGTCGAGAGGGTGGCGCGCCAGACGCCGCCCGACGGCGAAACGTGCGCCGCATACACCTTGCGGCTGCGCCAGCAGCATAGCCTGCCGGTATTGGCCGCCTTCCGGACCTGGCTCGACGACCAGGCGCCGAAGGTCCTCCCCGAAAGCTTCACGGGCAAGGCGATCGCCTATACGCGCAACCAATGGGATTATCTGACCCGTTACACCAGTGACGGTCTCGCCCCGATCGATAACAATGTTCTAGAGCGCGACATCAGGCCGTTTTGCACTGGACGAAAAAGTTGGCTGTTCAGCGACACCGTTGCCGGCGCCAAGGCAAGCGCCGTGATCTACAGTTTGGTGCTGACATGTCGGGCATGCGGCGTCGATCCCTATGCATGGCTACGTCACGCGCTCACCGAATTGCCCCAGCGCGCGCCAGACGCCGATATCGAAGACCTGTTGCCATTCAACTGCATCGCTCAAAAAACTGCCAGCTGACAACGACAGCGGCTGACGGTCGAACGCTCAGGATCAATTAAGCCGTTCCGATGATCCCGCTGACGCCCGGCGCCACGCGACGCCGTGGACAGCCGCGCGCGCAGCCTGTGCAGTAAAATGCGCGCTTACGATACACTGCGGGCGGCGTTCTTTGCGCTCAGGCGTAGGGCCGCTCCCGGAGTGGATGGCATGACGTGGCAGGACTACGAGGAAGATCTCGAGCCCCGGCTCGCCGATCTGCACAAACGGGTCCAACGAGGAACGTACCGCCCGCAACCGTCTCGCCGGACGTACATACCAAAGGCAGACGGCAAGCAGCGGCCGTTAGCGATCGCGGCGCTCGAAGACAAAATCGTCCAGGGCGCCACCGTCATCGTGCTCAACGCCGTCTACGAAGGAGACTTCTGTGGCTTCTCCTACGGGTTTCGGCCCGGCAGAGGACCACATGATGCGTTGGACGCGCTCTGCACAGCGATCGAGACGCAGCAGGTGAACTGGATCATTGACGCCGACATCCAAAATTTCTTTGGCGCAGTCAGTCAATCTTGGCTGGTTCGCTTCTTGGAACATAGGATCGGCGACAAGCGCATCATCCGCCTCATCCAGAAATGGCTGAAGGCGGGTATTCTCGAAGACGGCGTCGTAACCGCTGATGACAGGGGAACGGGTCAAGGGTCGGTGATCTCACCGCTCCTCGGCAACATCTACCTGCACTACGCTCTCGACCTGTGGGCCAAGCGCTGGCGACAGCGCGAGGCCTCCGGCGATATGATCATCGTGCGCTACGCGGACGATGTAGTGGCCGGCTTTGAGCGCGAGGATGACGCACGTCGTTTCCTCGACGCGATGCGCGCGAGACTGGAGGAGTTCGAGCTGACGCGCCATACGGCCAAGACCCGCCTGATTGAGTTTGGTCGCCATGCGGCGGCTCAACGTAAGCAGCGCGGACTCGGAAAGCCGGAAACCTTTGCGTTCATGAGGGTCACGTTCATCTGCGGCAAATCACACCAAGGGCGCTTCCAGCTTCAACGGAAGACCCGTAGCGACCGCATGCGAACCAAACTCCGCGAGATCAAAGAAGAGCTGAGGCGCCGAATGCACTGGCCGATCCCTGTACAGGGGAGATGGCTCAGGCAGGTCGTGACCAGCCACTTTGCGTACTTTGCTGTACCGACGAATGGCCGAGCGCTCAATGCGTTTCAGTTCTATCTGACCGACCTCTGGAGGCGTACGCTTCGGCGGCGCAGTCAGCGGAACTGTCTGACCTGGGATCGCATAACGCGGATCGCCGACGACTGGCTCCCCAAGGCTCGCATCCTTCATCCATGGCCGAAGCTGCGCTTCGCCGTCAAACACCCGAGGTAGGAGCCCGGTGCCTTAATTGGGCTCGCCGGGATCTGCGCGGGGGGCGCCCAGTGATGGGCGTCCCTACCGCGAACAGATTTCGAGCGGCGCTGCTCGTGGCAAATCCAATTTCGGCAAAATGGGCATCGCTGCGGCGACAGTCGAGCGAAGTGTTCGAGGATGGCGTGGCGCACGGCCGGCAAGCTTGGTTGAGGCGGTGGGCCGTTGATTCTTTTTGCCTCTTTTGAAAACCGAGTGGGGGCAGTGACGGCTTTGGCCGCTTGACGACGAGCGCCGCGTTCATCCCTATGTTCGACCGGATGAGAGACCATCCCTCCGTCCCGACCTGCCTTGCCCGGTGCAAGGGGGCGTTCGGCGGTCAAGGATGGCCGCAGGCCACCGCACCGCGGCGCGAAGCGTCCTTGAGGGCCGACCGCCCCCTTGCGATGCTGGGTGCAGGTGGGGCTCTGGGAGGCGTGTGGGACGGTGCAAAATCAGCTCTTCGAATCGGCGCTTGGGATTACCAAGCCGTGGTACGTTCGGGGCGTCGACTTCGACGCTGCCAAGAAGGTTCTGACGATCACTGTCGATTTCGTCGCCGGGACGCGATTTGCGGTCGCCGGTGTCGCGGGCGTCCACCCGGTTCATGACACCCAGATCAAGCGGCTGCGACATCTCAACTTCTTCCAGCACGAATGCTTCCTGGAGGTTCGGACGCCGCGGGTGAAGCTGCCCGATGGGAAGGTCGTCCTGGCCGAGCCCGCTTGGTTCGGCAAGCTCGCCGGCTTCACCCTGCTGTTCGAAGCGCTGGTGCTGGCCATGGCCCAGCAGATGACCTTTGCGGCCGTCGCCAAGCTGGTCGACGAATCCTGGCATCGGGTCCACGCGATCTGCTCGCGCTATGTCAATCTCGCCTTGGCCGAGGCGGACCTTTCGGCAGTGACCGCCGTGGCGATCGACGAGACGTCCTGCCGGCGCGGCCACAATTATCTGACCATCACCGCCGACACCGATGAGCGGAAGGTAGTGTTCGTCACCGAGGGCAAGGACGCCAAGACGGTGGCCGATTTCGCCGCCGATCTGGCCGCCCACAAAGGTACCGCCGAGCAGGTCCGTTTGGTCAGCATCGACATGTCGCCGGCCTTCATCAAGGGCGTCGCAGATCATCTGCCCAACGCCCGCATCACCTTCGACAAGTTCCATGTCGTCGCCCACGCTTCCACTGCCGTCGACAAGATGCGGCGCCTCGAACAGCGCACAGATCCAAGCCTCAAAGGGCTGCGCTGGACGTTGCTCAAGGACCGCGGCCGGCTGTCGGACGAAAGTCGCGCCGATCTCGACACCTTGATTGCTCAGGCCGCGACCAAACGCACGGCGCGTGCCTGGCTCTATCGCGAGCATCTGCGCGACATCCTCGATCGCAAGCAGATCAACGTCGTCTCCGCCATGCTCAAACAGTGGTGCACCAACGTCCTGCGCTCCAGGGTCGAGCCGATGAAGGAGGTCGCCAGAATGATCCGCAAGCACTTCGACGGCATCGTCGCCTGGACGCAAACCCGCCAGACCAACGGCTACATCGAAGCCCTCAACGGCCTATTCCAGGCGGCTAAACGCAAGGCCCGCGGCTATACCCGTTTCACAACGATGCGCACCGTCCTCTTCCTCATCGCCGGAAAACTCGACTTCACTCCGATCAACCCCCATGCCGCGTAGCCCACTCAAAGTTCAAAAGAGCCATAAATAACTCCTTGCTCGCACATGCCGATCCGGTCGACGCAGCTCTACGAATCACATTTCCGGTGCGATCGGCGATATTCGCTGGTCAAGAAGATCGCGAATGATTGGCGGGCTGGCGCAATCTTTCTGATCGGCAGCGGTGGCGTCCTTGGTACCCCAACCTGAGTCGGCTCGTCGACAATTGGTTAAGGGCAGCTCATGATGAGCGAAGCAGCGGATGATTGCCAGTGGTATTGAATCGAACCATCGACTTGAATGCGGGCCGCGGCGCTGATCGACTGGACGCGTCCGGATGGCCGCGTTGGTTCGGTGTGCCAATTGGTCGGGTCCCGCCTGGCCTGCCAGCCCGTCCCTGTCGTTGCCGTACGTCACGAAACACATCTCAATCACTCGGATGAAATGGTGGATAACTCTCATTCCAACACTTCTGCGGGCGAGTCGAGCTGCCAGCGCTGCCGCTCGATCGTCGAGACCGCGCTGACATCAATCGATCGGCAATAAGCGGCTCATCGCGCTGATCGAGGAATCTGATGCCGCACGAAAACCGTCGGGCGCACGCAGGACGACAACTATCGCCACAGGCGACTTGAGTTTATTGGTGTGGCCGCGGACGGGATCCAGCACCAGGGCGTGGTCTCTTCAACTGCGGTGGGCCAACTGCTTATACGATTGAGGAGCGGATGCCCGAGAACCATAGCGCTGGCCTGATCGTCTTAGCAATGCACTGCGCCGCAAGCTGTAGCAGCCCCATGGTCTAATACCGACCGAGAGCGCTTGGCCGCCGTTGAGGCCAATCATTCCAAGTGGCTCCGTCAATTGGAATAAACATTTCCCTCATCAGAATAGATAGTATCTTGAGACATCATTGGTACTGTACACATCAGCTGAAAGTGGCCGTCTAGGCTGCGCGCATATCATCACATCAGGAACGAGGGGCAATAATGATGAACATAGTAGATCCGCTGCAGGTCTCACGATTCCTTCGAGTATACGACGACGCCGCCGCCCAAAATGGCATCAGGCTTTCGATAGGACTTGATTTCAATGAGTACGTCTCGATCACAAGAGCCCTTCCAACGAAAAAACCGACATATCCAAATTTTCGGCCAGATCGTTCGCCGATCAAATTAGGCGAGGGATATTGGATGGTGGGGTTCGACAAGAACAACCAAATTGCGCTTGTACAGGCTGCTCGACTTTACGACCTTTCGCATAGTAGCTTTGCAGAGCATCTTGAATCTCTCTAGGGCGTTTTACGCCGATCCCGCTGTCCATGCGCATCCACAGGACTGTTGTACCTGTGCTGCGCCAACCGCAAAGAAGATTGCCGGCAAAGTAGCCTACCACGGAGATTTTTGGTTGCGCAGCGACTTTAGAAGAAAAGGCATTCCCACGATCATGGCTGCAGTACTGCGCGGTGCTTCACTCGCCATGTGGGCTCCGGATTTCGTATGTGGACTCGCAGAGCGCTGGCTGCTGGAAAAGGGTGTTCTCGCGCAATACGGACATGCCCATTATGAACACGGGGGATCGATACTACACTTGGTAGAGGAGAATATAGTGGATCACGATCTGCTTGTTTGGCTAACCGGCGACGAGTTGAGGGGCCTTGTTGCCGATTACGACAGAAACGAGCCAGCCTCAGCCTCCTGAGGTCTCGCTGACGGTGATCGTCATCAATCTGTTGATTGTGGTACATCGATCGCGTTTCCGCAGATCTCGAGGTCGCGCAGGACCAAGTCTTCCATCATTCGGTCTAATTCACGAGAGTGTCAGCCGAGCGGCCGTCGCCTCCGCCCCTGCACGGTGAAAAGATCGGGGTGCGGTCAAGATCAGGTGCGCCCGCCGGAATGAATACGACGTTCTTGAGCTGGCAACGAAGCGGCGTGCCCCGGTGTCCCCGCCATCACCCCGCGCGTGACGACCATTCGCGTTAGTTGTCCAGATCTGCAGTAAGTAGCTTGGGGCTTGCACACTGTCGAGCATGCCGTTCATTCTTGTCCGTGTTGACGGGAGCCTGAGTGATCGTCTTGGCTTGCAGGAATTGGCGACTATGGCGACGCCACCAAAGATGGCGAACCCTCGACATCGCTATGATTCGGTCGCTCGACCACCACTTTACTGCTGGCCTGAAGCGCCTTGCCGGATCCCGCCAGCGCAGTCTGCGTCTAGAGCGTTTTCCGACCGGAATGAATCGGTAGGGATTCCCAAAACGGCACGAGTCAGATTCAAGCGACATGCCGGCGAAGGAGGTCAGCATGTATGACCAGGGCGCTTTCAGTTGACCTTCGCCAGAGGGTGGTAGCCGCAATTGACGGTGGTTTGTCCTGTCGACAGGCCGCGGAGCGTTTTGGTGTCAGCGCGGCGAGCGCGATCCGCTGGCGAAGTCGCCTCAAGGAAGTTGGCGACATCGTTCCTAAACGCCAAGGCGGTGACCGCAAATCGCAGCGCATCGAAGCACATGCACAATTGATTTTGGACGCGGTGACAGCGAAGCCGGATATCACGCTCGCCGAGTTGCGAGAACTGTTGACGCGTCATGGAATATCGGCCGGCATCGCGTCGCTCTGGCGTTTCTTCCAGCGCAGAAAGATCACACTAAAAAAAAGACAGCGCACGCCGCCGAGCAAAGGCGCCGCGATATAAATGCCGCGCGTGAGGAGTGGTTCGAAGGGCAAATCGATCTTGACCCTGAGCGCCTGGTCTTCATCGACGAAAGTGTGCTGCAGACAGCGGAAGGAGTTCAACATGAACTAAGACCGATGGTGAAGCTGCGGGAAAGATGGGGGCTGGCCCCCCGAGATCGGCTTTCAGGAGCGGGTCTCAAACCAGTCCGAGCTGCTGCGGTAAAGAGCCGTGGTGGTGAGCGTCGGATCAAAAGTTCGGATTAAACCGAGCAGGTGAGTGTCCGAAAGACGAACGAAAGTGAACCCTTCGAAGACGCGTCGTTATGAATCCAAGTGTCGTCAAAACCAGGACCGTTTCGTCATCCTGGGACAAGTCCGCCAGATGCCTGATGACCGGGCGGGCGGCGACCGGCGTAGAGGGGGCGTGAGTCGGACACAGGCTTTCGCGTGGAACTGCAGGAACCAGGCTCTTGATGCCAAGGGAGAAGCGCAAGCGGCGTCAACCGTGAGGCGAGAGTACCGATGCAAGAGACTGGGGCGGACCGATCCGTAGGAGCGTTGAGGGCCCTGTAATGGGGTCGGAGCAAAGGGATCGGGTCAGGTAGTCGTACTCTTGGACCAACTGGAAACAGGATGACTTCGAACAGTGCGATAAACAAGCCGTTCTCGATTGAGAAGCGGCGAGTGTACGAAGCGTACAAGGCGGTCAAATCTAATCGCGGAGCGGCTGGAGTGGACGGACAGACCTTGGAGATGTTCGAGACAGATCTTGCAGGGAATCTCTACAAAATCTGGAATCGCATGTCGTCAGGGACGTACTTTCCACCTCCGGTGCGCGCCGTCTCCATTCCAAAGAAGACGGGCGGCGAAAGGATTTTAGGTGTGCCCACTATCAGCGATCGGATCGCGCAGATGGTGGTCAAGCAGATGATTGAGCCGGAACTGGAATCCATCTTCCTGCCGGACTCTTACGGTTACAGGCCGGGAAAATCGGCTCTGGACGCCGTCGGCGTCACGCGTCAGCGGTGCTGGAAATATGATTGGGTCCTGGAGTTCGACATCAAAGGACTGTTGGATGTTGCGTCATACTACACCTTCAGTTTTTTTGAGAGGGTCGAAGAGGTCCGGAGCAACTGCAGGTACTTGAATTCGTATGCCTTTTGCCCGTCCGCGATAGACGTGAACGGCCTTAAGCTCGCCGCACTTTACACGTTGCAAGATGGTTTGCCGCGAGACGCCCAGTAGATTCATGGCCTTGAACATCTTCACATAACCTTCGGGCGCGCTCTCCACAAAGCGCGACCGCAACTCGTCATTGATACGGATGCGCCACGGCGCGCCAGGTGTGATCTGCTCTCCGGCAATGAAGCCATCGTTGAGGCAGCGATGCAAAGTAGAGGGTGCGATCCCGAGAGCGCGTGCTGCTTTCTCGATCGTCATGCACTCGCCGTCCTGCACTTGCTGTTTCGGCTCGAAGCGCGGGATCTCCCAGTGCGTCCGCAGGCTCGACACACGATTTGCCGTAAACGACAGTCCTGTGGCCGTTGTACGGCCTTGGCGATTGAGGATGCCGGCGATCCTGGTGTCGGGATAATGTGCAGCCAGTCGCCGCAGCAGATCGATCGTATCGTCGGCGGTGCGGATCGGCGATGGATGCGAGTGCGGCAATGGGACATTAACTTCACTGAAGAGACCGCCGCGCCAACGCAGCGTCAGGTGAGCGTTGTATTTATCGCGCTCGACTCTCAAGGTGACATCGTCGAGCAGCGTGCGGAGCAACTCCTTGCGATCGCGATCGCTCGTGGTGGGAGCGAACCAGATATGCTTGAGGTCTTTACCGAGTGCAAGGATCGCGTCGCGTTCTTCGCGCGTAAGCGAGCGCGGTCGGGCATGTTCGCGATCCGAGAGTTCGGATTCGGCAGTCTTCAGTTCCAGCAGAGCGCTTTCCCATTCTGCTTCGAGTCCACGCGCGACGAGTCTATTCTCCGGGTCCACGGCGCGATAGCGTCGCTCGGCGCGCTGCGCGTTGTAGCGCGCACGCTCGACGTCGCGACGGAACTGCGCGAGAGTCGTCTCGTGATCGGCGTCGAATTGCTCGATCGCCTGGAGCGAGGCTTCCAGGCCTGCGGGCGCGAGAGCCGCAAGGAACGCTTCGGCGACAGCCGCATCGATCTGCACACCGCCGATGTTGAGGCAGTACTCGCCCCGGCCGTTGACGATGTTCTTGCCGGCGCAGTGATATCCGGGCGCCGAGAACCGGCCGCTGTAGTGTACGGCCAGGCGCCGACCGCAGTGTCCGCACACGGCGAGGCCTTGCAGGAGTGCTGCGCCTTCTCTCACGGCACCCCCGCTCTGGTGCGGTCGAGGACGGATGTTCTGCGCCAGGCGCTTCTGGTTCGCCTCGAAGGTACTCCAATCGATGTATCCGGCATGATGGTCACGAATGAACACCGGCCACTGCTCGCGGTCGCGTTGTCTGATGCGCTTTCGGATTCGACCGCCCGCATCGAGATAGCATGTCTGCTGGGTGCGGCCATACACATAAACGCCGGCATAGAACGGGTTGGTAAGGACCTGGTGGATCTTTGTGTAGGTGGGGGCGACCCAGCGGAGATCGACAAGGCTGTTGGAGTGCAGCGGAAAGCGCAGGCCTTGCGAGCGGAACCACAGCCACACGCGTCGTGCCGAGCCGAATTCGGCAAAGCGGTCGAAGACAGCATGGATCGCGGCTTGCACCGACTCGTCAGGATGCAACAGCACCTCCCCGTCGGCGT
Source organism: Bradyrhizobium sp. CCGUVB4N (assembly GCF_024199945.1). Lineage (GTDB taxonomy): Bacteria > Pseudomonadota > Alphaproteobacteria > Rhizobiales > Xanthobacteraceae > Bradyrhizobium. The sequence continues at coordinate 1,611,828 of NZ_JANADP010000001.1, forward strand.
CGCCCCGTACCAGACCCACCGGCAGCCCGCGGTGCAGTTCTCCGCGTGCGGCCTTGTTGCGGATGCCACCGAGCAGCCGCGCACGCAGCACATGCAGCTCTGCCTCTGACATCGTACCTTTGAGCCCGAGCACCAGGCGGTCATTGAACAAGCCCGGATGATAAATCCCATCTCCATCACCGATGAGCGTGTGGGTCAGGCCGCATAGATCGAGCAGACGGTACCAATCAGCATTATTGCGCGCTAGTCGCGAGACTTCCAAGCCGAGCACGATGCCCACTTGGCCGAGGCCGACCTCCGCGGTCATACGCGCGAAGCCGGTGCGCTCGGAAAGGCCGGAACCGGAAATACCGAGGTCCTCATCGATAACCTTCACTTGATCGCGTCGCCAACCAAGCCGCGCGGCGCGTTCGGCTAACTCGTACTGACGGGCAGTGGACTCGCGATTATGCTCGACCTGCGTCGTACTGGACTGACGCACGTAGACGATTGCGCATCGGCGTAGGTGCTCAGCGGTGATCTTGCTCAGTTCGTTCATCGTTGCGATCTCCGGCAGTGGCGATTGCTCGGGCGATTAGTCGGGCGAGTCGCAGCACGAGATGTGCGCGCTGCTCTTTATCGAGGGCCTCCCATACGGGTACGGCCCCGCGCTGAGGTGGTGGGTCGAGAAAGCTTAGCTGCTGCATGGCTGTCCTCGGATTCCGGTGGCAGGACAGTATGCGCGGCATCCAATTGCCGCAGCAAAGCGTCGACGATCGTCCGGGCGTGCAGCAGCGCGGCGTGGGAAGCCAGGAATGCCGTTCGAGCGCATTGCGGGCTTGCACGCGATAAATGTTGTGCGATAGGCAGATCTGTCCACGCGGCCGGTACAAGGGCACGGGTACCATCGGGCAGTACAAGCGTCAGATGAAGTTCGCCGCGTCGATGACACCAGCCAAGCACATCGAGCGCAGATCCCTCAAAGGGATGCCGCGACCGAACGATGGTTACCTGATCGGGATAGTCGTCGAGATGATGAGCGCGGTGGTGGGTAGTCTGTCGAGTAGTCTTTTGACAATCTCCCGCATGATCTTCTGCTGAAGGCGGTCCGGAGACACGTGAAATGCAAATGGGCGCTGCTCTACATCGAAAGATGGCTGACGGCGTCAATGGAAAAGGACGGGAAGCTCGTTGAGCGGATCCGCGGAACCCCGCAAGGGGGCGTGATCAGCCCAATGCTGGCCAATCTGTTCCTGCATTATACGTTTGATCTCTGGATGGCGCGGACACATCCCGATCTCCCTTGGTGTCGGTATGCCGACGACGGACTGGTGCACTGCCGGACCGAGCAAGAAGCGGAAGCCATTAAGGCGGAGCTTCAAGCAAGGTTGGAGGTGTGCGGACTTCAGATGCACCCGACAAAGACGCAGATCGTCTACTGCAAGGACAACAGACGTCGGCGAACGTATCCGAGGGTCAAGTTTGACTTCCTCGGATATCAGTTCAGGCGGCGGCAGGTGGCAACGTCACAGCGGAAGGAGTTCTTCTGTGGATACACCCCGGCGGTCAGTCCGACAGCTTTGAAGGCCATGCGAGCGACGATCCGAAGCTTGCACATTCCTCGGCAAACGCCGGGGACGCTGGCTGAGATCGCCCAACAGATCAATCCGCTCCTCCGGGGGTGGATAGGTTATTATGGCCGGTTCAGCCGTTCGGCGCTGTTCTCTCTGGTCGACTACGTCAATCAGAAGCTGAAGGCGTGGATCATGCGAAAGTACAAGCGCTTCCGGCTCCACAAAACCCGTGCGTCGCTGTTCTTGCGAAAGTTGGCTCGGGATAATGCGGAGCTGTTCGTACACTGGCAGTTGTTCGGAACGACCACGTTCACCTGATGGGAGCGGTGTGAATCGAGAGGTTCACGCACCGTTCTGCGAGAGGCCGGGGGTGAAAATCCCCCGGCCTACTCACCCCAGCGCCAACACTAAAATGGCGCGGCTTTACGGCCGTTCACCTCGCGGCGAGCGATGTCGCGTGGCTGTCCCACACGGACATTGGAAGACGACGACATTCACCGCTGGCTTGCGCTCCAACGGTCTGATCGCGCCGCTCGTCCTGGACGGTCCAATGGATGGCGACGCTTTCCTGGCCTACGTCGAACAATTGCTCGCCCCATCGCTGCGGCCCGGCGATACCGTTATCATGGACAACTTGCCCGCTCACAAGGTCCATGGCGTCCGAGAGGCTATCCAGGCAGTCGGGGCAAGCCTGCTCTATCTCCCACCCTACAGTCCGGACTTCAACCCGATCGAGATGGCCTTCTCCAAATTGAAGGCGCTGTTGCGCGCCGCTGCGGCGCGCAACATGCCCGATCTTTGGCAAGCAATCGCCAGCGCGCTCAAACGCTTCTCACCCGAGGAATGTCAAAATTATCTCGTCGCTGCTGGTTACGATGCAACGTGATCGGAAAATGCTCTAGACCTGCCGACGTCCCAAGATTCCACGTTCCTGGGCGTTTGCGGCATCTGTCAGCATATGTGGGTTCAGCAGGCGACACGACGATAGACTTTGCCCCTCAAAAGCCAGCTCGCAGAGGCGGCCAAAGATTAACTCAAGCTCTCGCCCATCGTGGCTTCGGACTGCTCGCAACCTCAGGACCTGGCGCCTTTGTCCCGCCGCTCGCGCCCTATGCTACGATACTGGATGCCTTAGCCTAACGTTGGTTTGAGTACTCTCATGCTGGTTACCAACGCTCGATCGTTCTGAACGGCGAGATCAAGCGGGGACCGAGGCGGTCGGCATCTTGCCAAACGAAGATACGAATGTTGCACGTCATCAGCGCAATCCTGCTAGAGCAGCACATGGATCGTTGGGCATCCGAAGGACGAGCACACCGAAGTCACCCTGCTGTTCTGCAATCGATGGTGCCAGTCGCGGGACGAATGATCATCGCAGAAGTTCTCGCCAGATAGTCCAAGGCGTGGCACAGGCGTCAATTCAGTCGGTACCCTCAGGACTTCGCTCAAAGAGCCTGCGAGCCAACTCTGGGGCTGTGGCTGCGCGCAATGTGCGCTTTGATCAACTACCATTGCTAGGCCGTGTTGAAGGTTTTTGACAGAGGAATCGAGGTTTGATTCAAGGCTGCCTTTCTAGGAGGCAGGATTGAGTCGGGCCGATCTGACGGAGACACGATGGCAGATGCTCGATCCGTTGTTGCCCGATCGCGGCGAACGAGGCCCGCCAATCCTAGACAAGCGGCGTACGGTCAACGGCATTCTGTGGGTTCTGCGAACTGGCGCGCCGTGGCGCGACATGCCGGAACGATATGGCAAGTGGAACTCGGTCTTCATTCGCTTCACACGCTGGAGCAAGCTCGGGGTGTGGGATGCGGCATTCGAGACTTTGGCGAGTCTCGGGCCTGCCGCCGACGAGGAGCACGCCATCGATTCCACCATCATCCGGGCGCACCAGCATGCAGCTGGAGTAAAAGGGGGGAATCAAAATCAAGAGGCGCTCGGCCGCTCGCGCGGCGGCTTCTCGACGAAGGTCCACATCCGCACGAATGCCGAAGGCCACCCGCTGACCTTCGACATCACTGGCGGCGAGGTCCATGAAGTTAATGGCTACGACGCATTGATGGAGCTTCACGACCTCAGTCCCAGAAAACTTCTCGGTGACAAAGGCTACGACAGCGACGCCATTCGTGCTGACCTTGTGGAGCGTGGCATCGAGGCTGTGATCCCGCCGCGATCGAACCGCACGATCCAGATCAAATATGACCGTGAGGCCTACAAACATCGCAATCTTGTCGAACGCTGTGTCAATCGCATCAAACAGTTCCGTCGCGTCGCCACCCGTTACGAAAAAACTGCCAGAGCTTTCCTGTCGATGCTAAGCATCGCCGCAGCGATGCTCTGGATTAGAACCGTCAACACGACCTAGGTCAGCGTTTTCATGGTTCGAATCATATCAGGCCGCCTCGGCGAGCTTGTAGGACCAGGTGTGGATGACCGGGTGCCGATTGACGTCATCGATGCCTTCCATGATGCGCTCCTTGAGTTCGTGTTTCGATGTCACTCGGATGTGGCGTAGGACGGAGCGGGCGAACTTGGAGAAGAAGCCTTCGATAAGGTTGAGCCAGGAGCCGTGCCTAGGCGTGAACGTAAACTCGAAGCGGCCTGCCGGTTGTGTATCGAGCCAGGCTCTGGTTTCTTTCGAGATGTGTGCGGAGTGATTGTCGAGAATCAACTTGATCGCGGTACCGGCCGGATAGGCAGGATCGATAAGTTTGAGGAATTCGATGAACTCGCGGCTGCGGTGGCGGTCTTTGACGAGAGCGTGGACCTTGCCGGTCAGCAGATCGATTCCAGCCAACAAGCTGAGCGTGCCATGACGTCTATACTCAAAATCGCGCGCAAAGGCCGGATAGACGCCTGGCACAGGGGGCAAATCCGGCGCCGTCGTCGCGATCGCCTGGATTCCGGGCTTCTCGTCGTAGGAGACGATCGCCACCTGCTTGCCCGATTTCTTCGACCTGGCTGCGCTCTTCTTCAGGACCTGGACTTCACGATAGACACACAGGACCTCCGCCATTTTCTGCTCGAACTCGGCATCGCGACGCTCCAGATAGTAGCGCACCTTGTGCGGCTTGATTTCCTCTTGGCCGAGAATCTTGCACACTGTGCCCTGGACCAGGTTGGCAACGCATTGGTGCCCCGCCGACGGGCCATGCTCACGCGCATGGCGTGCCAGCAGCCGCGTCGTCCACAGCTCGTGCGGGTAGCCGTGCTCCTTGGCCTTGTCGCACGCCAAAGACACCAGCCAGGCCTTGGCCTCCGGCGTGATCACCGGCTCCTTCCCCGGTCGCGGTCGGTCGTCGAGTGCCGCCACCGCACCATAGGCTACCGCCCGCTCGACGCAGCGCTGAACCGTCTGATGATGCACACCAAGTCTTCGTCCCACGGCAAAGAACGACGGGTTCTCGCGATAGGCCAGCGGCATTGCTGCCCGCGACACCCGGCTCGCCGACTCGGTTCGAGACCGCGAAAGAGCCGTCAACGTTTCAATCTCCTTCTCAGTCATCGCCAACTCGACTGCTTGCCGCCATGTCGCCATGATACCAACCCTCGTTCGGACAATCTCAAAACGAGGAATCCACGAACACACTTCCAGTTCCGTGCCGGTTTCATGGAATCGATCGTCTAGCACTACTCTGGCAGTTTAGTTTTGCTTGGATCGACGAGGAGTTTCTCACAGTGCGGGCATCGCCGGGGTGGAGGCTGCGCGAAGAGGTCGAGGATGGCTTGCCTGACGGCCGGCATGCTCGGCTGTGGCGGCGGTCCGGCGATTCTTTTTTTTTCGTCCCGCTGCTTTGAGGCGGCGGGATTGGAGGAAGGCGTAGGCGATCATGGTCATCAAGGCGTGTCGGTGTAACCCCGTCCAGGATCTCCCTTCGAAGTGGTCGAGGCCAAGCTCCTCCTTGAGCTGCTGATGGGCCTGCTCACAGACCCATCTGGCTTTGATCGTGGCGACGAGCATCTTGAGGCTCGCATCGGCCGGTAGGTTCGACACATAGTATTTTTGCTCGCCAGTCGACCGGCGTTCGCCGACGAGCCAGACCTCGTCGCCCGGCATGCACTGCACCCGATTATCGAGCATGCGGTGCTTATGGCCATCCGCAACGCGGACACGGCGGGCCGCGAAGAGACATGTCAGTCGACCTTTGGTGCCCCGCCGCCAACTGACCCTTCGCCATTTTCCTTTGGCCAACATCGCTTCAGCAGCGACAGGGGGCTGATCTGGAATGTGGTATTTGCGGCGCTTTCCGGCCTTCGCGACAGGGAAGATCAAGGCAACGTCGGTGGGATAAACGTTCTGGCGTCGCGACAGACCCACCGCCCACAACAGACCGCGCTCGCTCAAAGCCTGACGGAAAGTCCCGCTGGAGCCGTACCCTGAATCGGCAAGCACACAGCCAAAACGTGCACCGGAGGCGATGACGCGGTCGATCTCCGCGATCGCGATTTCCGGCTTTGTCAGTGCAGTCTGTCTATCCTTCGGCACACCGGCCCGCGCCATGCGCTCACGATCATCTGTCCAACTCTCGGGTAGGAATAGCCGCAGGCCCACCATCACGGGTACCTCGCGCGACGCCAACGTTACCGAGACCAGCGACTGGCAGACCGTATGTTCGTTGTCCGAGAGGTGGCTCGTCCGCAATATGCGATGAGCGAGGGTTGCGCCGGGTGGGCCGACGCCGAGCCTCTCGCATAGGAGGACGAGCCGTGCGGCAGGATAGCAAAATCTACGTGGGACTGGATACGTCGAAGCTGAAGATCTCGGTAGCCGTAGCCGAGGCGGGGCGCGATGGCGACGTGCGCTTCATCGGCGAGATCGACAGCACGCCTGATGCGGTGGAGCGATTGATAACGAAGCTCGCCAAAAGGCACCGGGGCCTCGCCTTTTGCTACGAAGCCGGCCCGACCGGCTACGGTCTCCATCGTCAGATCACACGGCTTGGCCACGACTGCATCGTGGTTGCACCATCACTGATCCCGAAGCGGCCTGGAGAACGGGTCAAGACCAACCGCCGTGATGCGCTGACCCTGGCCAAGCTGCATCGTGCAGGAGAGCTGACCGCGGTCTGGGTACCGGATCCGGAGCACGAGGCGGTGCGAGAACTGGTACGTGCCCGGGAAGCCGCGATGGAAGATCTGCGGCGGGCCCGTCAACGCTTGCAGTCCTTCCTGCTCCGTCACGGCCGGGTCTTCACCGGCCGTCAAGCGTGGACCAAGGCGCATACACGATGGCTGTGCGAGCAACGCTTCGAGCATCCGGCGCAGTATCTCGTGCTGGCCGAGTATCGCCAAGCGATCGAGGCCGCCGAGATCCGTCTGAAGCGTCTGGACGACCAGGTTGCCGAGGCGGTGAGTTCATGGTCCATGGCTCCAGTGATCGCCGCCTACCAAGCGCTACGCGGCGTCGCCTTCCTGACCGCGGTCACCTTCGTCACCGAAATCGGCGACGTGCGCCGCTTCGACAGCCCGCGCCAACTGATGGCGTATCTTGGCCTGGTGCCCTGCGAAAACTCTACGGGAGAACGCATCCGGCGGGGCAGCATCACCAAAGCTGGTAATGGCCGGGCGCGCCGCGTGCTCATTGAGGGCGCCTGGACCTACCGCTTCCCCGCCCGGATGAGCCGCCTACTGCAGGAGCGGCAGGCCGGCCTGACGAAAGCGGTGTGCGACATCGCCTGGAAAGCCCAAGTCAGACTCTGCGCTCGCTATCGCAAGCTGATGGCACGCGGCAAACGCCAGGCAGTCGTCACCGTGGCCATCGCCCGGGAAATGGCCGCCTTCCTTTGGGCAATCGGCCAAGAGGTGGAGCCGCACAGCGCAACCTGATCGCTTGCTGAATTAGCTACGCTTCCTTCCACCTCAACACAGGAGAACTCTCAGGAGCGACATCATTGTTGCGCATCGCTGGAGGCAGGGCCCCGGTTGGGGAACTCTCGCACCAATTGTGTGGCCGACATTGTCGATGCCCGCTGGCAGATCGAGACAGCCCCGGACGAACAAACGGAAATGCGGTATCCAACCCGCGTATCAGAGTCTACAAACCGTCGTCTCAGCGGCTCTGCCTCCTGCGCTGCGTAACAATCATCCAATTGACAACTCCGGCACAAACGGAGGTCGCACCCTCATGCCGATAACCCTGGACAACGAACATCAGAGTTGGCCGTCTTTCCGAGCGACGAGGCATATTGGGGTGCCACGCCAACCGAGTGAGATCCCTTCTTGGGCAACGCCGTGTCATCGATGACAAGAAACCCCGCCTCATCACCAACCAGGCCATCTGCCTTCTTCAGCAAAACGGCTTCAAGCGAGGCACTGTCCCAAACTCCGGCGGTGACGAAATGATGCAGCTGATCGTAGCCGACTTCGCGAGCGCGCGTCGCCATCGGCTGAATGCTCTTGCGGTCTCCTGGACCAATCAGCCCGGCGATATAGGCTGGACACATCCGCGCTCTAGTCTTGTGCCGTAGCGCCGCGACAAACGGCGCAAGCCAGCGATCGAGATCAGCCTGCCAGTTTACGTCCATTGATCGGCCCTCCATGAGCCGACCTCCCATGAGTCACAGAAAAACTGATTTGGGAATCCCGCGCCGCTAAAAATCTGCCAAGGTAGTGCTAGCAATTGATCCACATAGCGGAAGCATGTCACCTATCAATCAATGAAGGTCAGCCGGTTAAGTCACCCACGGCATCATGCAACGAGGCTAGGCGGTTCGGAAGCCAAAGCCATCGGGCAATGGCGACGATCGTCGGCGAAAGTTTCCCGGTCGGCCCTGCGTTCGGGATCCTGTGAATCTGACGGCAACCCGACACGCGCGGCGGTCGCGTTAGGCTTAGGCCGACCAGAAACCTTCGGCCGCTACGAAAGATCGAACGGGGCAGCCATCTGTTTTGGTCAAAGACGAGGACTGCCAACCGAACATGGTGCGCTAGTTAATCCAATTCAACACTGGAGATGCGACATGCAACGCGATGGTGAAATGAAGCTCGGGTTGTACCTGATTCAGGCGGGGTACAACGAAGGTGCATGGCGCGATCCGAGCGTGCCGGCTGATGGTGGAGTTGATGTCAACCATTATGCTCACCTAGCAGAACTTGCTGAATCTGCAGCGTTTCACTTCGTGTTTCTACCCGATAGTCCAAGTGTTGTAGAACAAGATCACGCAAACATGGCTCGCGTAAGCCGAAACGATGGGTTCGAGCCATGAAGTGGACCCCGGATTTTGGACCGGCGGCTTAGGTGGTGCGGATGCCGTTCCGTTTTGATAAACGGAGCGGACCATGAAGAAGACGAGACGGACAATCGATGCGGCGCTGAAGGCAAAGATCGCCTTGGAGGCGCTGCGAGAACAATCAACGGTGACGGATCTGGCGCAGCGCTACCAGGTGCATGTGAACCAGATTTATGCCTTGAAGAAACAGCTTCAGGATCAAGCGGTTCGGGCGTTCGACGCGGGCGCTGGTCGGGATGGCGAGGCGGCCCACGAACTGGAGGTCGAGAAGCTCCACGCCAAGATCGGACAATTGACGGTCGAGCGGGATTTCTTAGCCAGGAGGTCCGGAAGATGAGCGCGCCGGATCGCCGAGGATTGCTTCAGCGCGATCATGCGGGTCTATCGATCCGCCGGCAATGCCAACTGCTGAGCGTTGCGCGATCGAGCGTGTATCGGCCGCCGCGGCCGGCCAAGGACAACGACCTTGAGCTGATGCGGCGGATCGACGAGCTGTTCACGGCCTGGCCGTTCTTGGGCTCGCGGCGGATGACGGCGATGCTCAATAGCGAAGGCTGTCGCATCAATCGCAAGCGCGTGCAGCGGTTGATGCGCAAGATGGGCATCGCGGCGCTGGGACCAAAGCCCAGAACCACAAAGCCGGCGCCGGGACACAAGATCTTCCCGTATCTCCTGCGCCATATGGTGATCGACCGACCGAATCAAGTGTGGGCGGCCGATATCACCTATCTGCCGATCGGCCAGGGCTTTCTGTATCTGGTGGCGATCATCGATTGGGCGAGCCGTGCGGTGCTGGCCTGGCGGCTGTCGAACACGATGGACACATCGTTCTGCGTGTCTGCGCTCGAAGAGGCCTTGGCGCGCTTCGGCCGGCCGGAGATCTTCAATACCGACCAGGGCAGCCAGTTCACCAGCGCCGCCTTCACCGGCACGCTGGCCGCCACCGGCGTCAGGATCTCGATGGACGGTCGTGGGCGCTGGATGGACAACGTGTTCATCGAGCGGCTGTGGCGCTCGCTCAAATACGAGGACATCTATCTCAAGGGGTATTCGGATGGCCCCGAGGCCAAAGCCGGAATCGCCCGATGGATCGAATTTTACAATTTCCAGCGCCCTCATCAGGCGCTGGAAAACCGCGCGCCGATGGCGGTCTGGCGGGCCGGTGTCACCGGCGCACAGGCTGTGGATATGACGCTTCTCGCAAGCGAGAAGCTTGGACAACGCTGCGCGTTGCCCACAGCCACAACAGCAGCAGGCAAGAGTAGCGTAAAGTCACTGGGAAGAACGAACGGCAGCAGCTCCACTTAAAAAACCAGACCCAGTGGTCCTCAGCATAGGGTCCACTTCACAACCTGAACATTGCCTTCCTTTCTCGACTGACCGCAATAGTAACGTGCAGACCGAATGCGCCCAATCGTGGCAAAGTCGGTGTTATCAACGATTCAAGCTTCGACCTCTCGTGCAATTCCGCGCCTCCAGTACCAACGCACGAATCCTGACCAATAGTTGGTGGTTCAATCAGTCGCATTCTCTTGCGATCACATTGGCACGGTCGAAGTGTACGAAAACCGACGCTACGTCGTCCGCTTTATCAGTTTCATGTCGACCTCCCTCACAGAAAGTGAACTCGCAAAGCCACATGATGCCCGCCGAGAAAGGCCACCAACATCACAACCAGTAAATAGGTGCGACCTGGGAAACACGCGGTACCGCGATCATCCACTGCCCATGCCTGCTCGAGTGAACCGATTGATCGGCCGCTCGAGGCCCAGATTCTCTCTTAATGTCGTTCCCGAATATTTGGATCTGAATTTACCTCGCCGGCGCAACTCTGGGACAACAAGTTCAACAAACTCCTTGAGGCCGCCCGGAACAGTTGCGGGCAGAATATTGAATCCGTCAGCCGCACGTTGATCAAATCTCTGCACCATGGCGTTGGCAATTTCGTCCGGCGTTCCAACGATCATGAGATGGCCCCGGCTGTCCGATACCGAACGGATCAGTTGTCTCCAAGTGAACTTCTGGCTCACGGCCAAGTCGAGGATCACCTTCTGACGGCTCTGGATAAAGTTCGTTCGCGGCAACGATTCCGGTACCAATGCGTCAAGGTCAATCGAACGGAGGTCCGTGACAAATCCGAGCCAACGTTCGGCGGTCCCAATTTGAACGTCGATGTGCGTATACGATTGCAGCCTTTGAAGCTTCGCGGACGCTTCTTCCTTCGTCCTCCCGACGATTGGAACAATGCCTGGCATGATTTGCACTTGATCGTACCCTCTCCCCAGTGCACGTGCCTCCGCTTTGAGAGTTGCGTAGTATCGTTTACCGTTCTCTAAGCACGGCTCAGCGGTAAACACCACCTCGGCCAGCGCCGCACCGAATCGTATTCCGGCATCCGATGCACCGGCCTGAACCAACACGGGATATCCTTGCGGCGGCCGTGCAACGTTCAACGGGCCTCTGACTGATAGATAAGCCCCCCGGTGATTGAGTAGATGCAGCTTCGTCGTGTCGGCAAAAATACCTGTCTGCTTGTCGCGGATGAAAGCGTCGTCTTCCCACGTATCCCAAAGCCCTTTTACAACTTCTACGAATTCTCTCGCTCGGACATAGCGCGTGTCGTGATCCGGAAGTTGCTCTTCGCCGAAATTTGGCGCTTCGTACTTATTCCCCGAGGTAACAATATTCCAGGCCGCCCGTCCATGCGACAGGTGATCAAGTGAGGCGATCATCCGTGCAAGATGGTATGGCTGGTGATACGTCGTTGTCGCTGTCGCGACAAGACCGATATGCTGTGTTCTGGACGAGAGTGCCGACAAAAGCGAGATTGGTGAAGTGGACCCTATGCTGAGGACCACTGGGTCTGGTTTTTTAAGTGGAGCTGCTGCCGTTCGTTCTTCCCAGTGACTTTACGCTACTCTTGCCTGCTGCTGTTGTGGCTGTGGGGATGTGGGCAACGCGCAGCGTTGTCCAAGCTTCTCGCTTGCGAGAAGCGTCATATCCACAGCCTGTGCGCCGGTGACACCGGCCCGCCAGACCGCCATCGGCGCGCGGTTTTCCAGCGCCTGATGAGGGCGCTGGAAATTGTAAAATTCGATCCATCGGGCGATTCCGGCTTTGGCCTCGGGGCCATCCGAATACCCCTTGAGATAGATGTCCTCGTATTTGAGCGAGCGCCACAGCCGCTCGATGAACACGTTGTCCATCCAGCGCCCACGACCGTCCATCGAGATCCTGACGCCGGTGGCGGCCAGCGTGCCGGTGAAGGCGGCGCTGGTGAACTGGCTGCCCTGGTCGGTATTGAAGATCTCCGGCCGGCCGAAGCGCGCCAAGGCCTCTTCGAGCGCAGACACGCAGAACGATGTGTCCATCGTGTTCGACAGCCGCCAGGCCAGCACCGCACGGCTCGCCCAATCGATGATCGCCACCAGATACAGAAAGCCCTGGCCGATCGGCAGATAGGTGATATCGGCCGCCCACACTTGATTCGGTCGGTCGATCACCATATGGCGCAGGAGATACGGGAAGATCTTGTGTCCCGGCGCCGGCTTTGTGGTTCTGGGCTTTGGTCCCAGCGCCGCGATGCCCATCTTGCGCATCAACCGCTGCACGCGCTTGCGATTGATGCGACAGCCTTCGCTATTGAGCATCGCCGTCATCCGCCGCGAGCCCAAGAACGGCCAGGCCGTGAACAGCTCGTCGATCCGCCGCATCAGCTCAAGGTCGTTGTCCTTGGCCGGCCGCGGCGGCCGATACACGCTCGATCGCGCAACGCTCAGCAGTTGGCATTGCCGGCGGATCGATAGACCCGCATGATCGCGCTGAAGCAATCCTCGGCGATCCGGCGCGCTCATCTTCCGGACCTCCTGGCTAAGAAATCCCGCTCGACCGTCAATTGTCCGATCTTGGCGTGGAGCTTCTCGACCTCCAGTTCGTGGGCCGCCTCGCCATCCCGACCAGCGCCCGCGTCGAACGCCCGAACCGCTTGATCCTGAAGCTGTTTCTTCAAGGCATAAATCTGGTTCACATGCACCTGGTAGCGCTGCGCCAGATCCGTCACCGTTGATTGTTCTCGCAGCGCCTCCAAGGCGATCTTTGCCTTCAGCGCCGCATCGATTGTCCGTCTCGTCTTCTTCATGGTCCGCTCCGTTTATCAAAACGGAACGGCATCCGCACCACCTAAGCCGCCGGTCCAAAATCCGGGGTCCACTTCACTCCCGCTCTGTCACATCGAAGCTATCGGATCTAGTAGCTGCCCAAGCGCCCTCGTCAATGGTTAAGTCTTTTCGACCGCAGGACGCGGTCGAGCCGCGCGCAAAACGTCCAGTGCGAGCGGTTGTCAAAGTGCCTGCCATGCGACTCAGATAGCCGTTGGCTCTGTATGCTTGGCAAGTGAAACGGAGAATGAGATGCCACAGCGGAGCCTATTCTCCGAGGATCGTCGGCCGGGCGGACATTTCCGGAACACCGCTTACATGATCGACAAGAGTCGCTCGTATTTCGATGCAGCGCATGACGCTGGTCTTATGGGCGTCCATGGACGTTCCACGGCCGGACGTGCCTTTGCTTTGGGCTCCGGTCCGCTTGAAGGTCGAGCGGAAAAAATCGATTTCGTGCGATGTTCCTACCTTGGCTTGGACAATCATCCTCTGATCATCGCTGACGCGATCGACGCGATCGAGACGCATGGGTCATTGCATTGGTCATGCGCGCGAACGCGGCTCAATTTCGATCGTCTAGCAGAGCTTGAAGAAGCCCTGTCGGGAATGTTCGGCGCACGCGTGCTCGCGTTTTCCACTGTTATGCTCGCCAATCTAGGTGCGATGCCCCTTCTTTCTTCCGGCCAACTGACAGGCGGAAGAAAGCCGCTTGTCGTGTTCGATCGGCTTGCGCACATATCGCTGGCCTATCACAAGCCGGTGGTCGCTGATGAAACTCAGGTGGAAACGATCGCACACAATGACGTCGACGCCCTCGAACGCTTGTGCCGTGAACACCCACTGGTCGCTTACGTATGCGACGGCATTTACTCCATGGGAGGGAATGCGCGTGTCAAAGAACTGCGCCAACTCCAAGAGCGGTACGGGCTCTTTCTCTATATCGACGATGCGCACGGCATATCGATCTTCGGGCGACAAGGCGAAGGATTCGCTCGCGCCCAGTTTCCGGAAGTGCTGGGTGACCGCACGATCATCGTAGCCTCATTGGCCAAGGGCTTTGGCGCATCGGGCGGCATGGTGATGCTCGGAACGGTCGACCAAGAAGCTCTGTTTCGACGTTACTCCATTCCGTATGCCTTTTCTGTACCACCAAATTTGGCGGCGGTGGGCGCTGCGCTTGGCTCGTGCAAGATTCACCGGTCGCCAGAACTCGGGGAGCGGCAAAGGCGTTTGGCCCGACGTATCCAGGTCTTTGATCGTAATGTTGCAACCGCGCAGCAAGGAAATGCATTTCCCATCAGAATGATTGCGTTGGGATCGGAAACCAAGGCGATTGAAATCGCCAAACAGCTACTCGATGCCGGCTTCTACACGTCGGTGACGTTCTTCCCGACGGTTGCGCAAGGGAAGGCCGGGATTCGCGTGTGCATTACAGCCGATCATGAAGACAGCGATATAGAGCGATTGTGCCACTGCATCCTGGAGGCAGTGGCCGAGACGACCGGAAAACCGTACCCTCTGAGGTGATATGATGATTCAGCCGACGAGATCATTCTGCTGCCCTGCACGGTGTCTATCACACGACGCGTGGAAGACTGATGAAAGCCTGCCAGGTCTCGACCGATTGTACGACGGCGAAAGCGTATCCGGACCGCCTAGACCAATATTCTCGGCGGGGCGGTACTCGCCGCCGTTTGCAACGGCCTGATGATGCTACAGCCAGAAAAACGCAGCGGCCCTAGCGACCGGCGCATTGCTCTGGTGACTGGAGGAGCGCGTGGGATTGGACTGGAGATCGTCCGCCGGTTCTTAACTGATGGCTATCGCGTCGCCTTTGTCGCGACGAAGGCGGAACATGTGGAGGGGGCGCTCAAAACTCTCCGCTGCCCTGAAGATCGGCTCTACGCTGAGAGGATTGACGTATCACGACACGACGATGTGCAGTGGTTTGTTGACCTCATCCGGGAGCGTTGGGGCGAAATAGCGATCCTGGTGAACAATGCTGGCATCTCCCCCAAGCGCGTGGACCAAAATGCGCCTTGGCTTTCGCAGACGTCCCTCGATGAATGGGCGCGGGTCATCGATGTCAATCTCGGTGGCCCCTTCATCCTCATACGGCTCTTGGCGCCAGCAATGATCGCGAATGGCTATGGGCGCATCATCAATGTAGGGTCGCTGGCGGGGCGTGCCATGCCCCTGATCGCAGGGCCACATTATGCCGCGTCCAAGGCGGGATTGATCGGATTGACTCGCGCTACTGCGCGGGATCTCGCTCCACACGGCATTACCGTCAATTGTATCGCTCCTGGACGGATTCTTAGTGATCTGACCGGGCCACCCGAGGCCGCGGTCAACCGCGCCGCTCTTAGCAGAATTCCAATGGGCCGTTTTGGAACCGCTGAAGATGTGGCGCACGCCGTGGCCTTTCTAGCCTCTCCGATGGCGGGCTTTATTACCGGCGCAACAATCGACATCACGGGAGGCGAGTTCGCCGCATAAGCCGATGCAGATCGCGATCTGATCGCGGACAGCACCATGCTGGCCTCGTTCAGGATCAAGGTCGTCGAGTGTCACGCCTCGTCAATAGGCCGTTCAGCCGTGCGTAAACATGAACAACATGGATGCAACAGTTTCTGACAGTTCAATCACAAGTGTTCCGTGCGGCCAATCTTCAGCTGGGAGAGGGGGAAAATCGCCGATCTGCTTCTTCATCTATCATGAGGAAAGCAATTGCGGGGCTCTCTGCCGTTTGGCCGCGACGTTCAAGATCAACACCGTCATCAGTACGTGGAACAGGTGTAGGCTCCCGTGGCGATGACGCCGACACTCCGGACGGTCAGATGGGACGAAAATGGAGCGAAGTGTTCTCGCATCTGCGAGTCGTCGAGATAGGTAGTTCAGCGGCGACCAGCTATTGCGCGCGATTGTTTGCCGACTTCGGCGCCGATGTTCAGAAGGTCGAGCCGCCAGGAGGAGATCCACTCCGCAATAGCGCCCCGCTCACGCCTTCAGGCCAGAGCGCGTGGTTTGCATTCCTGAACTTCAACAAGTCAAGTGTGGTCATCGATGCTGCCGACCCGGACGCGACCCCGCGGCTGACGACTCTAATCGAAGACTGCAACATATTGCTCGATGGCCGCGATATTGAAGTCGCAGATTGTCCTTCGATTGATATCGCCGCGATACGGCAGAGAAGCCCCGGGTTAATTCATATCGAGGCGAGCTGGTTTGGCCGCGCGGGGCCGTATGCAGGATTCGCCGCAACCGATTCGACAGTCCGCGCACTCGCCGGCCTCATCAAGCTGGCTGGACCGGCCGAGGGCCCGCCATTGCATGCACCGGATTTTCAGACAGGTATCCTGGCCGGTCTGTGGGGCTTCATCGCCGCGGTGTCTTCGACGGTTCAGGACGAAAAAGGTGGTGGGAGAGTATGGTCGTGGTCGCTCAGTGTCTTTGAATCGAGCCTCGCTTTGAGTGAGTATCAGATGTTCGAGACGTATGAGCGCGCGGACGTGATGCGCCGGCTTGACCTCAATCGCTTCTGGCCGAACTTTCCGATCGGCATCTACGAGACCAAAAGTGGCTGGCTTGGCGTCACGACGATCACTCCGGCACAATGGTGTTCGTTCTGTGAGATGGTCGATTTGCCGGAACTGGGTGACGATCCGGCTCTCCTTTTCGGCGCCGATCGCCTGCAACACGCGGAACAGATCGAGCAACAGTTCATCCCGAGGCTGAAAACGCGCACCGCGCTTGAGTGGTTTGCGGAAGGACTGAAGCGCAAGATTCCGATCGTGCCGATGCCGGAAATGTCCGATCTGCTGCAGGATGCGGAGAAGAGGGAGCGCGGGGCCATCGTGCCTATCGTGCTTGGCGAAGAAGAGGGCCAGACAGCCGGATCGATGCAGAGGCTGACACTGACGCCGCCGCGCCGGGGCGGCAAGGTCCCGGCTCCTGGCGAGCTGCAGCGCTTTGCAAATGCCCGGAGACGTCTTGTCGGCGCCGCGGAGGCGTCCTCCGACCGAATCGATTCCAGCGCGCTGCCACTGCAGGGTGTTCGGGTTGTTGACTTCTCGATGGGCTGGGCGGGCCCACTGTGTACGCGGACTCTGGCTGATCTTGGTGCCGACGTCATCAAGATTGAGGCCATCCAGTATCCGGACTGGTGGCGCGGTCTTGATCGGCGGCCCGCCTACATCAAGGAACAAATGTATGAAAAGACGATGCGCTTTTGCATGGTCAACCGCAACAAACGTGGCGTCACACTCGACCTGACGCGGCCGCAGGGCCGGGATCTGGCGAAGCGGCTCGTGGCGGCAGCCGACATTGTGGTTGACAATTATTCGGTCGACGTCCTGCCCAAATTCGGGCTTGGCTACGACGTGCTCAAAAGGCTCAATCCTCGTCTCGTCATGATGTCGATGTCTGCCTTTGGTACGAGCAGCGTC
Source organism: Bradyrhizobium sp. CCGUVB4N (assembly GCF_024199945.1). GTDB lineage: Bacteria > Pseudomonadota > Alphaproteobacteria > Rhizobiales > Xanthobacteraceae > Bradyrhizobium. The sequence goes on from NZ_JANADP010000001.1 coordinate 1,629,218, forward strand.
AACCGCAATTGCCGGGCCTACGGCTCGACCCTCGAGCAAGGCTCCGGTCTACCGAGTGTGGTCGGAAATCCCAATGGGCCGCCGGCAATGAGCCACATCGCCTTTGGCGATGCGGTCGGCGGGTTGAACGGTTGCGCTGCAGTTCTGGTTGCTCTGATTTATGCCCGCAGCACCGGGCACGGTCAGTTCATTGATCTTGCGCAGATCGAGTGTATGCTGCCGTTTGCGGCGCCGTGGATCACGGTGCATTCGATCGATGGTGCGGCTCCAGTGAGATATGGCAATCGACATCCGCAGTTCGCGCCGCATGGCTGCTTTCGGTGCGCCGGTAAGGACTGCTGGATTGTGGTAGCCGCGACCGACGAGGACATGTGGCAGAGGCTTGCCCGACTAATCGGGCGATCAGACTGGGCCATGGACGTCTCGCTGAGATCTGCGGAAGCTCGCCGCGATATTGAGGACTTGATCGAAAGAGGGATCGAAGCCTGGACGCTCACCCGCGGCGCGGACGACGCGATGTCGGAGTTACAGTCCGCAAGGATTGCGGCCGGCGTGGCCCGCCTGCCAATGGACCTGCTCAGCGACCCGCATCTTAAGTCACGCGGGTATCTGCAAGACGTCGTACGCGCGTTTATTGGCTTGCATCCGCAGCCGTCAATGCCGATTCGCGCGAGTGAAAATCACTATCCGATCCGGAGTGCCGCACCAACGCTTGGCCAACACAACCGAGAAGTTCTATCAGGGCTTCTGGGGCTTTCCGACATAGAGATCACCCAATTGGCCAGGGAGGGTATCATCGGCACGGTCATGCTTTCGGAGGAAGAACTTACAAAAGCGAAGACGGCATCACCAAGTTGATAAGTCAACGATGCATCAGAGTGATGAATTCTCAGGCTTGCTTGGCCGATCGGGTGGCCCGTGAGGTTGTCGTTCCTCGCGAGACACTCTTCAGTGGTCCGGAGCGGGGCGCAAGCGCTGCTCCACTGCATGGAGTTGATCGGCGGGAACAAGGCCAATCAGCGACTGTCAATGCACTGGCGTCGCTCCGACCGCCTGAAGGCATCACAGCAAGGCTTACGCTTTAGCGATAGGTCGAGCCGTGCGCTGAGTCGGGTGTAGTGCTGCGACACCAAGTGTATTGCGGTGGTATCACTGGTTGGGGGACGGGTTGACTTCAAGTTCAGACTGCTCGAGTCCATAAGACCAACATGCTTGTCGTGTGCCAGAACCCCGGGATGCAAGTATCTTCCAGCTGCCGGGTCGGCCGGCACGCAATCACCAAGGTGGCATGACGATTACGTTCTCCGCGCAGCACGGTAGGGCCATTTCAGCCGGACGGTCTGAGGTTAAGCAACCAGTCAAACGAACAGCAACTTGGCGCTAAACTCAGCGGGGCGAAAGATATTGCCACCCATCCGAATTGGCCGTCAGGGCTGCATAGGACCGGTACGGCGGCTCTCTTGGTTAGCCACCACGCGTTCCAGCCCGCGCGTAGCGGGAGCGCTCTCGGCTTTCAAAGGCGCTATCCTCACCAGAGTAGGTAGTGTCTGGGTCGACTATTAATGTGTACGGTCAACCAGCAACTCGCGGTACAGGCCGTGATGGCGCTAACCTCAGGATGCCAACAGAGCGCACCACACACACGGTTGCCAAGTGACGACATTCCCCGCAATCCCAAAACGGCTATGGCGGGCTCGCGCGCGAGACGCGTCCGCAAGCTTCGCTACCACTGCTGCCACAAGATGCATTGGACACGTCGACCCAAAAGTCGGGAGGCGGCAGTATAAGCCAAAAATCGGCAGTTCGGTACGAGAGGTCGCAATCTATTATCAGGTCGCCACGATCGAACGATTCGGCCGATAGCCGCGCCCAAAAGTTATGACTTGCAACGAGTGCTGATCGGTCCACTCAGCAAAAGTCCAATGAGATAGAGGAGGATACTGTGAACCGGGAGATCACAGGTTCCAATATGCCGGCTGGATTTTCATGCGCCGGGCGGCGGTCCGACGAAAGCTTTGCGCGGGCGCAAAGGGTGTTCCCGGATGGTACCTCGCGCGTAACGATTGAGCGAGATCCAACGCCGCTCTACATCGAGCGTGGAATGGGCAGCTACCTGGCCGATGTCGATGGCCGCCGGTTTCTTGATCTCAATTGCAACTTCACAACGCTGATCCATGGACATGCCTTCGGACCGGTTGTGGAGGCACTTACCCATCAACTCCAGCGCGGCAGTTGCTTCGCAAATCCGACCGAGAGCGAGATCGAGCTCGCGGAATTGCTCTGTAGCCGCATTCCGCACGTTGATCGCGTTCGCTTCGTCAATACTGGGACTGAGGCCGTGCTGTTTGCGATCAAGGCTGCGCGGGTTTTCACGGGACGCTCGAAGATTGCCAAGCTCGAGGGCGCCTATCATGGCGCCTATGACTGGGTCGAGGTCAGCCAAGCGGCGGCGCCGGACAATTGGGGTGAGGCCATCCAACCCAAGTCGACGGCCTTCTATCGCGGGATGCCTGCGAGCGTGCCAGAGGAAGTGGTTGTGCTCCGCTTCAATGATGTTGAAGGCGCACACCGCTTGTTATCATCGAATGCACACAATCTTGCTGCCGTCGTTCTGGATCCGATGCCGAGCCGCGGTGGCCTCGTTGCGGCTAAGCCTGACTTCATGGCTACGGTGCAGGAAGTGACCCGCAACAACGGCATTCTTGTGATCGCTGATGAAGTCCTCAATCTCAGACAGAGTTTCCAGGGTGCTTCCGCTCGTTACGGCCTTGTTCCGGACGTCATCACGATGGGTAAGATCATCGGCGGCGGTTTACCGATTGGAGCGATCGGTGGTCGCGAGGACGTAATGAAGGTATTCGATGCCTCAGCAGGTCGGCCGCTGCTTCCGCAAGGCGGTACGTTTTCCGCCAACCCTCTTTCGATGACAGCGGGGCTAACCGCAATGCGGTATCTAGATCATGCGGCTTTTGCACATCTGGAGCGTCTTGGAGACATCGTTCGGGACGGGATTGGCCGAGCCATATCAAGCCGGGGCGCGCCGCTCTGTGTCACCGGAGCCGCCTCACTCTTCCGCATTCATCCCCGGGCAGAAATCCCAAATGACTATCGAGAAGTCTATCCCACGCCCGCCGGAGCAACCCTAATGAAGGAGCTCACACGCTTCTTCGCTGAAAACGGCATCATCTTGCCATGTGGTGCTGCCGCATCGATCTCGACACCGATGACGGGCGCCGAGGCCGGGCTCATCGTCGATGTGTTCGCAGGATTTCTCGAGAGTCGCCAAGATATGTTGGACACGATAGCGTTCCGCAAATGACCGCAATGTGTCGGCAGTGTCGTTCGGTATGATACCGTTAAGATGGATCTCGCCCAGAGCTCGCCATGCGCCGTGCGATCCCGGTTGGCGAAAGCCAGCTGGGGAACAAGCGATGCCGACCTCTGTCTATCGACTGGTGGTGGTGTCCGCACTCCGCCACACAGATTAAGCGCGCCCGACAGAATCTGGCAATGAGGCTCTCCGCGACCTCGGTTCGATGACGATTAAATCCAATACCTGACCAAGCACACACCGCAGTCGCTGGCGACGTTTTCGATTGTTCGACCCTGACCAGCTCCGATGGCACGAGCGCTATCCTCGCGCCGTTGGTGAGGTCCGCGATTGAAAGGCCGGACATCGACAGCTCGGCGTTAAGTGTACGAAGGCGCACCAACCTCGCGGCCTCAAGTATTCAGAAGGTTTCGGGACATAGCCATGGTTGAACGCGCGTGGTTTTTTGCTGCTTCTGATAGTTCCGCAGCCAATCTGCTGCTCTCTTAAGGGCGTGGTCGCTTACTCGCTGGACTGCAGCAAAGGCAACTTAACCCCTCTCAAGGGCGCCGATTTATCAGAACCTGCGCCCGATTGTCGGAAAAACGAGTTCGATCTCGCAAGACATCTCGAAGATAGTTTCTGGATGTTTGCCATTCTCGCAGAGTGCGTACTTGAGCGCTTGATCGCGACTCGCAAATAGGCCACCAAAAGTACCATTTTCTTCGCGGACGACCCAGTCTCCTGAACGATTCTTGCCAACAAAGACCGTCGACCCGGTAGAGCTTTCGGAAGGATATTCGACAAGCTTCATGATTATAGTCCAAGAGTCTGCACGCATAAACAATTGAGAAGCCCGCACCATTTCATGAAAGCCGCCTCGCTGCACAAGATGAGTAGAACGATCACTGCGAGTTTTGGTGGCGCGAGATAATCTCCGTTTTCGGGTGCAAGTGATAGGAAGCACGCACTAAGTACGCCTGCCGCTGAGTTGTCTGCTATTCCGTTTCTGTTCAAATCTTGCTGCACTTTTCGCGAGTGCCACCAAGCGCAAAAGACGTCGTTGCCATCGGGATTGCCAGCCAAGCTCACTTGGCGCCTCCTGACACGAATTGCACCGGTTCGGCGATGCACACGTACGTGGAATCTGTGTGTGCTGGTGGGGTAAACGGATTATCGATCAGTATTGCCATCTACAGCTCCGTTCTTGGATCGCGACTCGTGTTGGCGGGATCGTGCCACTTAAGGGGAACACTCACGATTGTAGCTATGTCGAATGTCGTTGCAGATCGAGGGCCGCCAATTACCTCGCTCTAGTCGCGCACCGATCGTCAATTGCGAAAGCTACGGCAAACACGGACCGAGTGCCGCTACCAATTCTAGGGAAGACAGATCGCGTTCGTCGTCGCTGCGAACGAGGAAACGACCTGGCGCATCAAGGCGTCTTTGATGCTTCCCCAAACAGATCCAAGAGAATGAATGATCTGAGGCCGGAAAACTGAATCAATTCAAGCTAGTAGCTTGTCACAGTGATTGTGACTCTTTGGACGTTGCGGGATAGGCGCGGCCCATTTTGGCGCGGGCTTTTTCGGTCGTGAACATCCATTTGATGCGGGCGCCAGCGGCATTTCGTTGTTTCTCCCATGCGGCGATTTCGCGGCGGAGCCAGTTTGGGTCGTCGATCCTGCGGTCGAGGCACTGACCGCGGAGCACGCCGATCTCGATCTCGACCATGTTGAGCCAACTGGCGTGCTTTGGGGTGTAGTGGAACTCCAGGCGGCGCAGAATTCGCCGGGCTTCGTCAGGCGCGAATGCCTCATAGAGGGAGCCTACGGAGTGGGTCGACAGATTGTCCTGCACGACGCGGATGCACCCGGCGTCGGGATAATGAACATCGACGAGTTCGCGCATGCACTGGGCGTAATCTTCTGCCGCCCGTCGCTCTGTGACTTTGACTTTGCGCCATGGCCGATGCACGTCGATGCAGACGAAGAGATTGACGGTGCCGTTGCGGCGATACTCGCAATCGTAACGTTCGAGTTGGCCCGGCTCGGCGGGGATCGGCTCGCGAACCTCGCCGATGAGCTGGACCGGGCTCTCGTCGAAGATTCCATGGGGAGTGGATAGCGACTAGGTCTGAGGCCAGACTGAGGTTGCTGAATCCCTTCAACCTGGAGAACGACGATGTTGCTCGATCATCATTCCGACGGACCGGCCGCTATCCGCACGCAGTTTGGCGCAATTTTTGTGTCGTTGGAACTGAGCCGTTCGACTTGGCTGGTTACCTCGCTATCGCCCGGCAAGAGCGAGAAAATGTCCAAACGCAGCGTGAAGGCCGGCGATATTGCGGAACTCTTGAAGCTGTTCGCAGAGCTAAAGCGCAAGGCGCAGGCGCGAACGGGTGAGAGCTATCCGATCATTACGATCCAGGAGGCGGGGCTGGATGGGTTCTGGCTTCACCGCAGTCTGCAGCAGGAGGGCATCGAGAGCCACGTGGTGGATCCGGCCTCGATCGCGACTTCGCGCCGGCGCAGGCGGGCCAAGACGGACAGGCTGGATGGCGAGACGCTGCTGCGGGCGCTTTTGGCCTACAAGCGCGGCGAACCGCGGGTCTGCGCGATGGTCGTTGCTCCCTCTCCGGAAGAAGAGGACCGCCGCCGGATTTGCCGTGAGCGGCGGACATTGATCGCTGAGCGGATCGAGCATGTGAACCGGATCAAAGGCCTTCTGTTCGCGCAAGGGATATCTGATTACGCGCCGTTGCGGCGCGACCGGCGGGCGCGCCTTGAGGCCCTGCGTACGGGGGACGGTCGCGCACTGCTGCCGCATCTCAAAGCGCAGGTCAGTCGCGAACTCGATCGGCTCGAACTGCTGCTCGACCAGATCAAGGCAGTGGAGGCCGCGCAGGATGCTCTCCTGGTCGAGGCGGGAAAGCCAGCCGGCGAGAAGAAGGGCGCAGCGGACCCGGTCACAATGCTGCTCGCCTTGAAGGGAATGGGCGCCAACTTCGCCGGGGTTCTCTGGTCGGAGGCCTTCTACCGCCACTTCGCCAACCGTCGTCAGGTTGCTGCCTATGCCGGTCTTGCGGCCACGCCATGGCGGAGTGGCGGTATCGAACGCGAGCAGGGCGTGTCGAAGGCCGGCAATCCGCGGCTGCGCACAACCATGGTCCAGCTCGCCTGGCTCTGGGTGCGCCACCAGGGACAATCGGCTCTGGCGCAGTGGTTCAAGGCGCACAGCCAGCGCGGCCGCAAGCGTGCGATCGTGGCGCTGGCGCGCAAGCTGCTCGTGGCTCTGTGGAAGTACGTGACCGCAGGCGTCGTGATTGAGGGAGCCGTGATGAAGTCCGTCGCCTAACACAAGCGCTTTCCCCCGCAAACTCAAAACCAATCTGCCGAGGTTCGATCAGCCTCGGCCGATCCGGGTGGACGAACCGATGGTCTGCATGGCTTCAAAAAGCCGCGTCGAAGAATGGTCTCGTCCTCTCGAGCCTGCCCGCCGCAAGCGGAATGTTGGTGCAGTTGCCTCGCGCGACGACCGAATGTGAGTTTGATCTGGCAAGTAAACCAGATTGCCAAAACCGGGCTCGACTTGGATCGCCATCGAAAAAAGGAGCTATCTGGCCTGCCTACGCCCGACCACATCAGCCTGATGGCGTGCTCGATCAAGTCAAGGCCAAGCCGCTGCGCGGCGGCCCTACGGGCCGGCCTTGACTTGATCTGCGCGCCCCATCTCCAAAGCTCCAAGGTCGGGACGAAGAGCTGGCCTGCCATCGAACAAAGAGCTGACCAACCACCTTGACACACTCAATCCCCATGTGAGCAGACCACCGGCCGGTCGGGATCAGGCGCCTCGGCATATAGGTCGAGCACGTCTTCCATGCGGGCGACATATTCGCCATCGACCTTTGGAATGCACCACATATCCTTGCGCCACGGCTTGAGGCCGTTTTCGGCCAGCCGCCGGCGCACCGTCTCGCCCGACAGGCTCTCGTGGTCGGTGAGCCTGACCATGGCGTCGGCCAAAAGCTCCAGCGTCCAGCGGGCGCGACCCTCGGGAGGGGTTGCGCAAGCCGTTGCCACCAGCAGGGCTTCCTCCTTGCCGGTGAGCTTGCGCTCCGCGCCTGGACGCGGATCCTCGCTCAGCGCCCGCTCCAGATTGCCTTCCACGAAGCGCCGTTTGGTCCGGTACACGGTGGAACCGCCCACCGCCACGGCGCGGGCAATCTCTTCATCGCTGCGGCCGGCATCGGCCGCCAGCAATATCTGGGCGCGCTTGAGCTTGCGGGCAGCCCGCTTGCCCTTGCTCAACATCGCGGTGAGTTCACAGCGTTCGGCTTGGCTCAATTCGACCCGATAACGTACATTCATCGCGACCTCCTTGTCGGAGGACCGGACGAATCGACAAATGAATCGAAAATCAGGCGCCGCTCGCAGCCTCAGCCCTCAAGGCTTCACCGAAAAGCAGGGCCAGTACCTGGCCTTCATCTACACCTACGCGCACATGTTCCGACGCCCGCCCGCCGAGACCGACATGCAGCGCCACTTTCAAGTCAGCCCGCCTTCGGTCCACCAGATGATCGTGACCCTCGAACGAAATGGTCTCATTCGGCGCCAACCCGGCGTCGCTCGAAGCATCCAAATCCTCGTGGCTCCGAAAGACCTGCCCATCCTGAACTGGCTCGGAATCAACCAGTCATAATCAGTGTGACGAGGTACTAGAATGTTTCGCATCGACCTGCCGGCTGGGAGAAGAAATGAACGATGAAAGGCTCGAAATGTCAGACGGCCAAAAGGCTCTCATTCTCAAGCAAGGCGACAACGAGGCGACGATTGCTGAGATGTACCGAAGGCTGGAGTAAGCCACGCGACCTATTTCAACTCGAAAGAGAAGCAAGAGGTGACTCGGCAAAATCGGACGGTAGCTTAAGTGGATTTTCTGCCTGACAGCGGCGAGGATTCTTGCCGCGAATCAGGAGCGAAGATGACGAAGAGGAGCCGCCGGACGCATTCTCCGGCCTTCAAGGCGAGGGTGGCTTTGGCTGCCGTGAAGGGGGAAAGGACACAGGCCGAACTTGCGCAAGCGTTTGATGTTCACCCCAACCAGATCACGACCTGGAAGAACCAGCTCCTGGAAGGCGCCGCCGGCGTGTTTGGGCAGGACAAGGGATCGGCGGAGGCCCCGGTCGATTTGAAGGCGTTACATGCCAAGCGACAAACTTCGTTTGCGCAGAGATCGGCGAGCTTGCGTTGGAGAACGATTTTTTGTCCGGCGCGCTCACCAAGGCGGGCCTGCTGAGCGCAAAGCGATGATCGACCGCGATCATGATCTGTCTGTTGTACGCCAGGCGAAGGTCCTGAGCCTCGCCCGCAGCACGGTCTACTATGAGCCTCGGCCGGTTTCGGCCGAGGACCTTGCCTTGATGCGCCGGCCCGATGAGCTGCACCTCGATTACCCCTTCGCGGGAGCGCGGATGCTGCGATTGCTGTTGCGGCGTGAGGGCGTGCGGGTTGGCCGCCGCCACGTTGCGACGCTGATGAAGCGGATGGGGATCGAGGCGATCTATCGCCGTCCGAACACCAGCAGGCCGGCACCGGACCACAAGATCTACCCGTACCTGTTGCGCGGATTGAAGATCGAACGGGCCGACCAGGCGTGGTCGATGGACATCACCTACATTCCGATGCGGCGTGGCTTCGTCTACCTCGCGGCGGTCGTTGATGTGTTCAGCCGACGGGTCCTGGCCCATCGCGTATCGATCACGATGGAGGCAGCCTTCTGCGTCGAAGCGCTCCAGGAAGCATTGGCGAAGCACGGCAGGCCCGAGATTTTCAACACGGATCAGGGCAGCCAGTTCACCGGCCTCGACTTCACCAGCGTGCTGCTGGACGCGAAGATCGCCATCAGCATGGACGGCAAGGGCGCTTGGCGCGACAACGTGTTTGTCGAGCGGCTCTGGCGGACGGTCAAATACGAGGAAATGTATCTTCGCGCCTACGACAGCGTGTCGGAGGCGCGAGCGTCGATTACCAAGTATCTGACGTTCTACAATCAGGGAGGCCCTCACTCGAGCCTTGACGGACGCACGCCCGACGAGGCTTACTTCGGCGCGCAAGCAATGGTGATGGCCGCATGACCGTCGTTTACGATTTTGTCGTCCCTCTGGTCGGGCTACGCCCTCCCGACGCAACGACAAAATCGTAGAGCCCCACGTTCAGCATAACCCGGCAGGAATCCACTTAACTTCCTCGGGGCGCTGTCCAAACAACCGGGGCCACCTCTGCATGACCGGCTGCTGCCGACGGAGATGAGGCGGCTGAAGCAGCTCGAGGGTACGCCTCCGGCGAGGCCGCAGGTTGCTTGGATCATTCTCGTTGCCAGCGCGTGAGAAGAAATTGCCAGGATCTTCGCCGCAGGAACGAAAGGAGCTCGCGGCGTTTGACGAGGCAGCTATGTGCGGCATGGTGCGACCTCACTGTTTGCTGCGCTCGATGTCGCCTCGGGTCTCGTCATCGGCAATTGCGACAGGCGCCATGGGCGGTTGAGTTCTTGAAGTGTCCAAAGGAGATCGATGCTCAAGTACCTGAAGGGCTCGATGTCCATATCGTCATGGATAACTGCGCCCCACCGGGCGCCTAAGATCAAGGCGTGGCTCGACCGTCGGCCACATTATCATGTGCACTTTGCGCCGACTTCGGCGTCATGAATCAATCAAGTCGAGCCCTGGTTCGCTGAGCTCGCCCGAAAGCAGATGAAGCCCACAGCCCTTTAAAACCTGCGCGCGGAGCGACTGCTCCCGAAGGCCCGTCATGGGTTTCGATCAGGAAAGAGAGGTCGTCGTTGGAGCAAGCCTGAGAGCGAAGTAGATCAGCAGGCAGCGATTTCACAGCTCGATCGGGTCCCTTTTGCGAACAGCTCTCTGTTGCATGCCGAATTTCCGGTGGCACGACCTGCGTGCCTTGATTAGGCATTGATTGCATGTCTCTATCATCTCGATCAATTACTAACGTTAGTGGTTGACTAGACTGCAAAGCTCCGGATGTCGGATGAGGGCAATATAATTCCAGGCTTCGAGTTGGTCGGCGACAATTTTTGCGAGATCCTCACTGGATCGGCAATGCCCGGCGCAAGTCGGTAAAGAGCTTCGGTCGCTCGCGTGCGTGCATTCCCTAGCGCACTCGTTCAGCCTTTGCGCGAGAGGAGATCGTAGGCACATCAGTACCACGAGATTCCTTGGTCTACGCTAGGGATGTCGTCTTGGTGCAAACAGCGATGTTGTAAATCTGACGTATGTCGCAGTGCTTAAATTCTTAGGACCCGTCCATCTCTTCAAGTGCTTTCCTTGACGACTAGCGTCCCCGGGGGCGCGACTGGTATGACACTTGCTGAGCTTATCCCGGTCCTTCAGAGTTCTTGGAGAAGCGGATGCTCAGCGTCATCTACACCAATCGGGTTCCGGATCTTGCCCGAACCTCAGTGCGGCTTGTCGCCCATGTCCGCGAGCGCAAGGACAATGACCAGTGTCAATCGATTCGATCGGCTCGTGTTGAACGGGACGGTGGACGTGCGCGAGTCGTTCGACGGAAACATGGGTGGTCTCACAATGAGTGCGGCAAATGCGCCGCGTTATCTGCCGGGATTTGGTTCATTTGGATCCGAGACCACCGATCACCCCAAAGATCGCGGGTTCACCGACGCCGGCTCGCTGCCGATAAGCTATACGCTGGCCGTGGTGACACGCATGAAACAACTGGCGATATAGTCCGTACGAACTCATATTCGCTCGCAAGCGAGCCTTTGATAGTGGCATCAAGCAGTTGGAGCGCGGCATCATCAAGCCGGTCTGTGCACTGCTGCTCAGGGGCCTGGCCGAGGCCGGAACTCTGGATCTCGCCCCGCGGGCGATCGAACAACCAGCTGATGATTGTTTGGTGTAGCGGGGAGGCTGACAAAGCCACACAGTCTAGCGCGAAATATGGGCGCAGGCGTCCCCCGCGCGATCCACCATCATTTGAGCACCGACGAAAGAAATTTGGACGTCGCCGTGCAAACCAGCGGAAACGCGCGGGCGTTCCGACCTTGCCTATATCGACAACGAGTCCATGCCGAAACGGCGCTGAAGGCTTCGTTCGGGCCGAAGCTATCAGCGCAGTCGCTCGGCCGCATTCCGACTTGGAACACTCCAAAAATGCAACGAACTTCCGTTTGAAACAAACGCAATCGAAAGGCGTACAACTGCCTTCTGGCTTGATCGCGTGAGGCGCCAATGAATCTCTTCAGCTTCGTCGAATGCGCTAGTCAAACGCAATCTCTCAAAGCGCTGTTTGAGCTGCTTGTGAGCTGTGCGAGCGAAGAGGGGTTCACTGAGATCGCTTACGGAGCACTCACTTTCTCGGAGTCGCTCCGTCTACCGGGGTGCCCGCCGCCTCTGGTAGCTATGAAGGCCCCGCCTGATTGGTGCCGGCGCTATTTGGAACGCAAGTACTACACCGTTGACCCGGTGGTCCGGCGGACACCAATGTTTGCGGGGCCGTTTCTATGGGACGAGCTCGCCAAAGCATATCAACTGCAGGCATGCGAACAACGTGTACTACAGGAGGCCAGAGAGGCTGGCCTGAAGAATGGTGTCGGTGTGCCATTATTCGGGCCATTAGGGCAAATATCGGTGATATCATTCGCTTCCTGTTTTGATGATGCCGATCCTCAGGCGAATGTGAGGCGCCTTAAGGCGCTGGCTTGGCACTTTCATATTGCGTTTGCGGAGATCGCGAAGCCCTCAGACTGCGCCTCAAACGGAAAGATCAATCTATCCGAGCGCGAAAAGGATTGCTTGCGATGGGTCGCGGAAGGCAAATCGTCCTGGGAAATCGGGAAGATACTGAACGTGAGCGAGAATACGGTGAATTTTCATGTTAAGAATGCAATGCGAAAGCTTGGCACGGCGAGCCGGACTCATGGTCTTGTAAAGGCAATTCGTCTTGGGCTTATTGAATTTACGGAGCCCGCGTTGACGAAGCCGATGGTAGCCTAACTGGTGTCGCGTTCGCTCGCAGGACGCCGCCACAAACGTGGCAAGCCGATTTCTGCGAGCGAACGAGCAGTGCGCTCTCGGGGCGCTCCAATGCTGTGCTGGTTGCGATGAATCCCCTGACGCGACTTCTTAGTTACTTCGACTGATGAGTGCTGCTACTCAATGAGCCCTCGTAAGCTGACGAGTTGTGCCGGTAGAAATCTAGCGCGCCGGACAAGATCACGTGCTGGAAGACATGGGTTGAATGGTCTTTCGAGGCTTTTGCGTGGAGGAGCGACAGCGACGTATAAAAGCCATGTGATACAGATCGCTCGATATTCCGGACTTGCGGGAGAGCCGCCGGTCCTCCAGGCCACGGAGGCGCCCTGAAAAAAGTGCTAAACCTTGCCGCGGTTCTGCCGAACCACGTGTCAGCGACTCCCATAGGGAGGTAGAGGGAATGCATGCCGAGCGCGACTCGGCGGAACGTATCGTCCGCAATGAATATTGTTGGCGATGAACCTCTAGCTTTGCGATCGTCAGGTGTGCAAAATGGGTCACGACGTGAGATTTCCCCGAGACTGTGCGGGTCGATGATGCTGCGAGGGGATGGCCGCGAGCTCGATCCAAGAGTCGCGAGCGATCAGCGTCATTCACGTGCTCTTCGCACTCATCGAGCGCGGGTACATAATGCAGGTCACACATCCGCGCCCTTTGTAGATCATCTCGGGTAGGCGGTGTAGGCGTGTCTCGTGGGCATATTGGGAATGCCCTCAGCTGTGTCCGTGAGCCGAAAGCCAAAGCATCGGGGTTGAGGTTATCAAGTTAGAAAAAGCCGCCAGCTGTGACGTGCGGACCCATTTTAAGGTCGCTGGATTCACGAAGTTTAAGCTTTGGCAGAGTGCGATAGTAACACGCCTCGAGCATAGTTGTTGATGGACGCTATCGTGCCCTGCTCACTCGGTGCCCTCACATCCAGGCAAACGCATCCTTCGACTGTCTGAATGAAAATGAAATGCCTTTAAGCTAAGCATCAGCTTTTGAAGACAAGAGGCGCTCCGATGATTGGGCGCTCCTAAAATTAGCTCAAGAAAGAGCCCCGGCTAAAGGCCGGAGCTCTCGATCGCCCTTTGGAGGTGAGGAGATCGCTACTTGAGAACTAAGGGCCAGCCAAACTTGTAATTGACTCGCGCGGTCACGAGATCGAAATCTTGGTGGATGCGATCGTTCCTAAGGGTGCCACCGCCGGCGGCGGTGAAGTTCACGTCGCTAGTCGGCATAAACACATGGTCGTACTCGAGGCCAGCTGACCAATTCGGCGTCAAGTTGACCTCGAATCCGGCACCAACGACGCCGCCCCAACGTGTCGTGTCCGCGCTCCCAAGTTGCGTGCCTGAAGCAACGGAGTTGACCTGGTAGCTGCTGCTCACGATCGCGGTGCCACCTTTGGCGTAAAGCAGTACGTTGCTGACGGCATACCCGATCTGGCCAGTGACCAAGCCGAACGCGTCGATCCTTGTCTGGTTCCTGTCGGCTGGGAAAGCAGTGCTGATATTGGAGCCGTTGAAATCGGCCCAGTTGCCCTGGCCCTCGACGCCGAGCACTGTCTGGCCGATCTGCCAGCGATGGCCGATCTGGCCACCCACCGTGCCGCCGCTTGCGTCGTGGGAGCCCTCAGGATTCGTGCCGGCAAAATCCCATGAATTGTGGCTCGACCCCCATCCGCCGTTGACGCCGGCATAGAAGCCGCTCCAGTCGTAGAACGCGACCACGACCGGTGCGGGTGGCGCCTTGGTGTAGACGGGCTGTGCAGCGAGATCCGCGGCGAATGCAGGCGCCGCAGCGGTGAGTGCGACGATGCTCGTAGTCATAAGCAACAAGTTTTTCATTTCGAGCTTCATTTCCTTTAGCGGCCCCCGGCCGGGCGCGTCATAACAGCGCCAACGCAAATTGCTGTAACTGCTGCGCAACATTCACCTTGGAAGAATCGGCTTGATTCTGACGCTGCGAGAGGTTGTACGCTTGAACGTTGCTGACAATGAACGCATTGGCTGTATTTGATGCGTACGGAAATTCTGACAATGGAGTAGGTGGCCGTATGTCGAAGCTCGTTGACGAAGGCTGACGGCCCGGATGCTTTCGCTGATGGACGACGACTGGAGTACGGTACCAGCGCATTTGCCCGAGCAGCGTCAAATGTGCGTTCGTTGAAGCTGTCGTGTCCATCTTGCGAGAGAATGAGGGCGTAGAAATGCCGCTGCGTTGGCAAACCGGTGGTCCATGGAGAGTGGTCCGCTATCCACACGGCTTCGCAGGCACCGAGATTGCCGCGCGCTGAAACAATTTGCGACATTGAAGGAGCTAGCTCGACGATGCTTTGCTACATGCGCAGCAGCGAATGTCAGGGTGCAGAGGGACAGTGGGTCTTCGGCTACTGCAGCACAGCGATGCCTGAGGTGGATTGTGGTCCGCTAGCAGGTCGCCTAATCTTACTGCGTCACAAAAGAAGGCGCTGTTTGATCGGGCGAATGCAACAGGGACAGCGTGAGAGGGTGCGGACGATGGCAACGATCAGTCTTCGCCGCATCGTCGCAATCGAGTTCGGGATGTGACGTTCGGGTCGCAGCAGCGGAGCCTCTGGGTCGGTAACCGTTGGAAACCGCAAGTCTCTTGAACGGCCTGGTGGAACGAGATCCCGAGGGGGGAATCGTCTCCCTCTCGGAGACCAGGAATCCGTAGGCTGCGATGCACAGCGTAGCGTGGTGGTGGAAGCCACGCCAACCTCGCCCTTCGAAATGCCCGAGCCCGACCTCTTGTTTGAGATCCTGATAATCGCGCTCGATGCGCCAGCGCAGCTTGGTTAGATCGACTAGCCTTCCAAAAGTGATCGTTTCCGGCAACGTTGAAAGCCAGTATTTGGTCGGCTCGTCCTCACCTTCTGGCCATTCGATCAAAAGCCATTCTTCCGGTCGGCTTTCGGTGAGTTGGTAATCTCGATGCGCGACGCAAACGCGCGCGCGAGCGAAGCGCGACGATAGCCGCTCGGCCGCGCCCTCTCGCCACTTGATCGTGCGCCAGACCCGCTTAGGAAGGCAAAGAGCAAGCTCCTTGACCGAAATCGGTTGATGCTTGTGGTCGCGGCGCAGCAGCTTTGGTGGTCGCCCTTTGCCCGACCATTTTTTCGGCGGTAGCGGCGCCGTGTCGGATGTCCACACCGTGGTGTTTGGCAAGATACCAGCCACATAGGTCAACGCCAACGCGCTGATGCTGGTCCGCAGGTCCGTGTTGCAGCCATATCCGGCATCCATCAGCACCACGCCGCGAGGAAGCCCGGTTCTGCAGGCTGCTTCGATCTGTTCAAGCGCGATCTCTGGCTTGGTCTTAAAGCTGATCTCCTTGGGCACGCCCGCTTTGCGCCGACGTTTCTTATCTGCCGCCCATTCCTGCGGCAGATAGAGACGATACATCGCCGGCAGACTGGCGTGGTGATTGGCAAGCGACAGGGATACCGCGACTTGGCAGTTATCCTGCTTGCCGAGCTGCCCGCAATATTGACGCGCCACACCGACCGAGTGCGCTCCCTTCTTGGGAAAACCGGTGTCATCGATGATCCACGCTTCGATCGGTCCATGGCGCTCTATCGCCGGCAGTACCATCTCACCCACTTTGGCCAAAACACCCTCGTCAGACCAAGGCGATTGGCCGACGAAGTGCAGCAGCGACTGATGCTGCGCCGCCGTCCGATCAGGTGCCGTTACCGCTGCCATAGGCTCAACGCTTTTACGCTCCCCCGGCATGATTAAGCCGATGCAATAATCAAACAACGGCTGGGCCCGGTCCGCATGTCCGATCACACTCACAAGTTTCTCGACAAAAGCCGAAAATCGCGATTCACTGCCGCCTGATGTCCGGAGATCCATATCAGCCCCCGTTGCCGATGCCTGAATCTCAACAGGTAACTGATTCTCTTAGATCAAGTTGCGCAATGACGTGGTTTCGAAGGTCTCCGATAGCGTCAAGAACGGATTGTGTATTCGGGAAGAGATAGGCGCCGCTTGGTTGGCGATCAATGAGCAAACGCTTACTTCGGATCTGTACATAGAGCCAGTTCACCGGAATCTCGAGCCTTCGTGCCAGTTCGGGCGGGCTGAGGAGTGAGTCGTCATGCTCCCATCGGCTGCGCTGGGTAGCTACCTTGATGGCAGCAGCACGACGGAGCCGCCCAACGGTGATGGGCAGCACCTTATCGGCGCAACGGGGAGAGCGGTGGCCTTCTTGGGTAAGGATTGCGGCGATCTCGTCGTCTGGGACGCCGTCGCGGGCGAGCGCCAGCGAGCTCCCGCATCTCTGTGCCTCGCGTCAATCTGGTGACGGAGTTGACGCTCATCTTCACCTCGAGCTCCGTCACGGCGCCTCCCCGCCAGACGATCCTGGCCAGGGCCAAGTCGTGCTCACCACGGTCGAGCACGACCTTTTCGATGAGGCATCGCAACAAAGCCTTGCGATGCGCGTCCGAGATAGTCTCGTCACCCCATATCTGCGGGAGGCGGCCGGTGAGGCTGATGACCTTGTCGTTGAGCTCCTTGCTTATCGCTACTTGCGTGATGGCTTTGGACGGCGTCTGTCGGGCAAGCGCTTCCTCGGCGGCGCGCAAGTCGTTTAGCGCCGCTTCCCATCGGCGCTCGAGTTCCGAGGCGACCAGCCGATTATCTGGATCAGCTCGGTTGAACTGCCGTTCGGCAAGCGCCGCCGCGTACCGCTTGCGCTCGAGCTCTCGTTCTGCGCTGGAGCGTAACGCATTGTTCATCTGCTGCTGGACCCGGCGGGAACGCGACAAGGCATCGAGTTCGGCCGGCGCTAGTGCGGTCAGGAATGCATCGCCAACGGCTGCATCGATATGGGCGGCGCGGATGTGTTGGCAGGTTGGCTGACCTCCCTGGGTACGCAGGTGGTTGCATATATACTCGCCGCCGCCCTTATAGCGGACGTACATCTTATGGCCGCATCGTGCGCACCAGGCGATGCCGTGGAGCAGAAGCTCGCCATTGCGAGGCGCGCCTCGGGTTTTGATGCGCATGTATTCGGCTCGGTTATCTCTGATGACGGCCCGGATTTTTTCATAAATTGGCCAGTCGATATAGGCTGGATATCGATCCTTGACGACGATCCGCCACTCCTCCATCGGCCGCGGAGCCTTTTGTGGCAGGGCGCCCTCCCGCTTCGGCGGCTGGAAGCGGGTTCGTCCATAGACGAAGGCGCCCGCGTAGGCGGGGTTCTTCAAGATGGCCGCTACAGCAGCCAGCGTTGCGCGCGTCCAGCACAAATCACCATACCGATCACGACGCGGCGGTTCCAGGTCACGCTCGTTTAACGCTCGCATGACCTTGGCAACGCTGCGCAGCTGCAGGAACAACTGGAAGACGAGACCGAGCCGCCCTTGCACGGCCATGTCGGGATCCTTAACGACCACTCCGCTCGGGTCCCGCATCAGTCCGACTGGAAGCATAACCGTAAGTTCGCGGCGTTCGGCTTTAGCCAGCAGGCCGGCGGTCAGCCGGCTGCGGATCGTATGTAGCTCAAGCTCGGAGATCGAACCCTGCAGCCCGAGAAGCAACCGTCCGTTGGGAGTGCCCGGATCATAGACACCATCGCGGTCGGCTATCAGGCAGCCACGTAGACCACAGATATCCAGGAGCGGATACCAGTCGGTACAATTGCGCGCCAAGCGGGTCACGTCGGTCGACAGGATAAGTCCCGCTTCGCTCAGGCCAACACGGCCAACGAGTTCCTTGAAGCCGTTACGCTGTGCTATAGACGCGCCGCTCAACCCGAGATCGGCGTCAATCACGTCGATGGCCGCCTCACGCCATCCGAGTTCGCGGGCGCGCTGGCGAAGCGCATATTGAAGGCGCAGGCATTCCTGATTGCTTACGACCTGGTGGGGCGTCGACTGCCGGATGTAGACTACGGCTTTGCGCGCCAAGTGGCTTGATGTGACCAACTCGGACTTCATGAGGGATCTCCGCCAAAATCGCGGCGACGTCTTCGACGATCTGGCGTCGGAGCGCGGGCGTCAGCGTCGACCAAAGATCGGCTGGATCCATGCTCATGTGCGTCGGGACAATCCGCTGTCGACAGAAGCTCGAGTAGAGCCTCCATACTTAGCTTAATCTGATTTGTTTCTTGTTCATAATATTCGATTGCGCTTGCCTGAATCAGGAGACTGCTTTCTGTCCGAAACTCAACTTCATACGAAGCGGGAATGCGCCCTCGCTGGCCGATCTTCCTGATCACTCGATATGAGCGGCCCCACAAAGGATGGTGGGGGTCCCGAACCTCGACCAACTCCGGAAATGATTCGTCAGACTCACTATTGGGGACATTCCTCAATCCCCTCGCTGTCCGGGATCGATTGGCGCAACCCACAAGAAACCTATCGTCCGACGCGGGTCGGATAGTCGTTTTACGGTTTGAATCTGCTGCTTGATCTGATTCAATGGCTTCATGATATCGAAGCCGGACGATCTTCCATCGGACCTTGTCAGTGCTCTGGCGGCGCTGCAGGCCGCGCGTGAGGCGCGGCTGCGAGCCGAGGCGGTGGCTGCCAGTGCGCGGGCGGAGCTGACGGACAACGAGGCGCTGATCGCGCATCTCGAGCTGCGGATCGAGAAGCTCAAACGCGAACTGTACGGGCAGCGCTCCGAGCGCACGGCACGGCTGCTCGAGCAGCTGGAGTTGGAGCTCGAAGAACTCGTCACGACGGCGAGCGAGGATGAGCTTGCCGCGCAGGCCGCAGCGGCGAAGACGCAGAACGTCCGCCCCTTCATGCGCAAACGGCCGGTGCGCAAGCCATGGTCGGATGACATCGAACGCGAGCGCGTCGTCATTGAGGCTCCAACGGCCTGTGTCTGCTGCGGTGGATCGCGGCTGGCGAAGATCGGTGAGGATGTGACCAAGACGCTGGAGGAGATCCCGCGCCGGTTCAAGCTGATCGAGACGGTACGCGAGAAGTTCACCTGCCGCGATTGCGAGAAGATCAGCCAGCCGCCCGCGCCGTTCCATGCCACGCCCCGCGGATTCATCGGTCCACAATTGCTGGCGACGATCCTGTTCGACAAGTTCGGCATGCATATCCCGCTCAACCGCCAGAGTGCGCGCTTCAAGTGCGAGGGGATCGACCTACCGTTGTCGACGCTGGCCGACCAGGTCGGCCACGGGACCTTCGCCGTTATGCCGCTCTTCCACTTGATCGAACGCCATGTGCTCGCTGCCGAGCGCCTTCATGGCGATGACACCACCATCCGTATCCTGGCCAAGGGCAAGTGCACGACCGGGCGGATCTGGACTTATGTGCGGGATTATGCACACCCCGTGATTATGCGCAGCTCGCAGGAGCGGGAGCCTATATCCATCGGATTCTCGGACGACTTCCGGCTAACGAACTGCGCATAATTTCGGTGTTTCCTATCGAGCCTAATCAGCTCGATAGGAGATCAGCATGCAAAAAACGATTGCCCTACAGCCACGGCCTCGTGCTTGGCTGGAGGGGAGTATTCTTCAGCCCTATGTTTCGCGCCTCTTTTGAAAACCGAGTGGGTGCAGTGACGGCTTTGGCCGCTTGACGACGAGCGCCGCGTTCATCCCTATGTTCGACCGGATGAGAGACCATCCCTCCGTCCCGACCTGCCTTGCCCGGTGCAAGGGGGCGTTCGGCGGTCAAGGATGGCCGCAGGCCACCGCACCGCGGCGCGAAGCGTCCTTGAGGGCCGACCGCCCCCTTGCGATGCTGGGTGCAGGTGGGGCTCTGGGAGGCGTGTGGGACGGTGCAAAATCAGCTCTTCGAATCGGCGCTTGGGATTACCAAGCCGTGGTACGTTCGGGGCGTCGACTTCGACGCTGCCAAGAAGGTTCTGACGATCACTGTCGATTTCGTCGCCGGGACGCGATTTGCGGTCGCCGGTGTCGCGGGCGTCCACCCGGTTCATGACACCCAGATCAAGCGGCTGCGACATCTCAACTTCTTCCAGCACGAATGCTTCCTGGAGGTTCGGACGCCGCGGGTGAAGCTGCCCGATGGGAAGGTCGTCCTGGCCGAGCCCGCTTGGTTCGGCAAGCTCGCCGGCTTCACCCTGCTGTTCGAAGCGCTGGTGCTGGCCATGGCCCAGCAGATGACCTTTGCGGCCGTCGCCAAGCTGGTCGACGAATCCTGGCATCGGGTCCACGCGATCTGCTCGCGCTATGTCAATCTCGCCTTGGCCGAGGCGGACCTTTCGGCAGTGACCGCCGTGGCGATCGACGAGACGTCCTGCCGGCGCGGCCACAATTATCTGACCATCACCGCCGACACCGATGAGCGGAAGGTAGTGTTCGTCACCGAGGGCAAGGACGCCAAGACGGTGGCCGATTTCGCCGCCGATCTGGCCGCCCACAAAGGTACCGCCGAGCAGGTCCGTTTGGTCAGCATCGACATGTCGCCGGCCTTCATCAAGGGCGTCGCAGATCATCTGCCCAACGCCCGCATCACCTTCGACAAGTTCCATGTCGTCGCCCACGCTTCCACTGCCGTCGACAAGATGCGGCGCCTCGAACAGCGCACAGATCCAAGCCTCAAAGGGCTGCGCTGGACGTTGCTCAAGGACCGCGGCCGGCTGTCGGACGAAAGTCGCGCCGATCTCGACACCTTGATTGCTCAGGCCGCGACCAAACGCACGGCGCGTGCCTGGCTCTATCGCGAGCATCTGCGCGACATCCTCGATCGCAAGCAGATCAACGTCGTCTCCGCCATGCTCAAACAGTGGTGCACCAACGTCCTGCGCTCCAGGGTCGAGCCGATGAAGGAGGTCGCCAGAATGATCCGCAAGCACTTCGACGGCATCGTCGCCTGGACGCAAACCCGCCAGACCAACGGCTACATCGAAGCCCTCAACGGCCTATTCCAGGCGGCTAAACGCAAGGCCCGCGGCTATACCCGTTTCACAACGATGCGCACCGTCCTCTTCCTCATCGCCGGAAAACTCGACTTCACTCCGATCAACCCCCATGCCGCGTAGCCCACTCAAAGTTCAAAAGAGCCTGTTTCGCAATACGAGGAACACCTCCAGCGAAGGCGATATGCGCCGAACACTCAGCGTGCCTACCTGCGCTGCGTCGCGCACTTCGCCCATTGGCTGACTCAGGAGCGGCACGACCTGGCAGCTATCGGCCAGGGCGCCGTTGTGCGTTTTCTCTCGGAACACCTGCCGGCGTGTACTTGCCCCGACCCAGTCCGCCGTTTTCGTCATGAGTTGCAAGCGGCGCTGGGCCATCTTCTAGAGGTACTCGAAGCCGGGGGCGTGCCGCTGCAGTATCCGGCCCGCAATTCCGCTATCGAACAGGAGTTGACGCGCTTCGATACCCATATGCGCGACGTCTGGGGTTTGGCGGAGAGCACCCGTCGGCGGCGTTGCAGAGTGGTCGGGGAGTTTCTTGTCGAGCATTTCGGCGAGCGGCCCATCTCCATGACGACAGTCAAGGCCACATCCATCCGCCGCTTCATCCTTGGCGAACAGGGGCGAGGCGCCGCCGCCGTCGCCGCAATCGGCGTCACCATTGCCTGTTATCTCCGTTTTCGGAGCATATCCGGCGACCGGGTGAACGAACTGAAGGCCGCAATTCCCCGAGTCGCACGCTGGCGGTTGGCCTCTTTGCCAGAGGTGCTGACCGACACCGAGATCGACGAACTGCTGAGTTCGTTTGATCAATCGTTCCCGTCGCGCCTGAGAGCTTATGCGATGGTGCGGTGCCTGATTGATCTCGGCCTGCGATCCGGCGAAGTCGTCAAGTTGCAGCTTGACGACATCAACTGGGCCGACGGCACGATCAACCTTGTCGGCACCAAGAGCCGACGGGCTGATGCTCTGCCCCTGCCGGCCGCAACGGGAGCGGCGATTGCAGCTTATCTGCGCGAAGAGCGGCCCGCGACGTCGAACCGAGCCATATTTGTTCGCCACGTCGCACCCTACGATGAACCGATCACGACCACGAGCGTCAAACGCGCAGTGCTGGCCGGCTACCGAAGATGTGGATGGACGCGAACCGGTGTCCATATCCTCCGCCACAGCGCGGCCAGTCGACTTCTGCGCGCCGGCGCGCAGATGAAGGAGATTGCGGACATCTTGCGGCATCGAAGCCTCGACACGTCCGCCATCTATGCCAAGGTCGATCTGACCAACCTTGCCGCCGTGGCTTTGCCCTGGCCAGGGAGCGCGCAATGACCGGCGCGCGTACAATGCTCTCGCTGGCTAAGGACTATTTGTCCGAGCGCCGCGCCCTCGGTTTCAAGCTCAGGATGGAGGGCCATTACATCACCGCCTTCGCCCTGTTCGCAGACCAACACGGTCATCGGGGCCCACTCACCAACGGTATCGTCCTGAACTGGGTACGGGGGCAGGCCAAACAGGCCAGCCCGTTCTCCTGGGCTCGGCGCCTCGAGGTCCTTCGCCCGTTCGCGAGGTATCTGACGCGGCTCGATCCCGACACCGAGTTTCCCCAGACCGCGATCTTTGGTCGTTCACACCGCCGCCTCGCGCCGCACATCTACTCAGAGCAGGAGGTCTGCGACCTTATTGCTGCCGCTTCGCGGCTGGCCCCCAAGGGCGGATTGCGTCCGGCGACCTATGCGACACTCTTCGGGCTGATCGCCGCTACGGGGCTGCGCCGATCGGAAGCACTCGACCTACACTGCGGCGATGTCGATCTCGCCGGAGCGGTCCTTACGGTTCGGAACACGAAGTTCCGCAAGTCCAGGCATGTGCCCATACACGCCACCGTCGTCGCCGCGCTGCGGCGCTATCTGGAGGTTCGGGCGCGTCATGGTGCGCTCTCCAAGGACTCACCGCTGTTCCTGTCCTCAACGGGCGGTTTCATCGCGAAGCGGAGGATCAACAAGGTTTTCCAGAAGCTTCGCACCGACCTCGGTTGGATCGCGCGGGGCGGCCATGGCGAGGTGCGCATCCATGACCTGCGCCACACCTTCATCTGCCGCCGCGTTCAGCTCTGGCACGAGCATGACGCCGATATCGACAACGCTATGGCGGCTCTCTCGACCTACGTCGGCCATGCCAAGATCTCCGATACCTATTGGTACCTGACCGGCGTCCCAGAGCTCATGGCGGTCTCCGGCAAACGTTTCGAGCTTTTCGCAGCAAATGTCGGAGGGGGGCATCATGTCTGATCCAAACCCGACACCGTCCTTCCCCATCCTGCTTCAACGCTTTTTTGTCGAGCATCTGGGCAATCAGCGAGCCGTCAGCCCTCGCACCATCGCCGCCTACCGGGACACATTCCGATTGTTGCTTGGCTTCGCCGCGGCGCAGATCCGCAAGGAGCCTACCCAGCTGGTCCTGGCTGACCTCGATGCGCAGTTGATCTTGGACTTTCTCGACCATCTAGAGAAGGAGCGGAGTAACGGTGCGCGCACGCGCAACGCCCGCCTGGCGGCGCTTCGCTCCTTCCTGAAGTATGTCGCCCACTATGACCTGACCGCGCTCCTCGTCATCGAACAGGTGCTGGCCATTCCGATGAAACGGTTCGACCGGCCGGTTCTGGGATTTCTCTCACGCGAGGAGATGCAAGCGATCCTTGACGCGCCAGATACGCAGACTTGGGCTGGTGAGCGAGATCGCGCACTGTTCAGCCTGATGTACAACACCGGCGCCCGCGTGTCCGAAGCCCTCGGCCTGCGCGTCGGCGATGTCGTCGTTGACGGCACAGCGGTTGCGCACCTGCATGGCAAGGGGCGCAAAGACCGCAGTGTGCCACTCTGGCGTACGACCGCAAAGATGATCCGCAATTGGAAGCGCCGTTTGAACGGAACGGGCGAGCAGGACTTCCTGTTTCCGAATCGGGGCGGAGGGTGCATGGCGCGTTCAAACGTCACCCAACGCCTTGCACTTGCGGTATCAGCCGCCGCAGAACGTTATCCGCAACTCGCGCGCCGCTCGATATCGCCTCACACCATCCGCCACACTACGGCGATGCATCTCCTGCAGTCCGGCGTCGATATCAGCGTCATCGCCCTATGGCTCGGTCATGAGAGCTCCGCCACGACACACATGTACCTTCAGGCAGACCTCGCGATGAAGGAGCGCACGCTCAGCCGACTGCAGCCCATGACAGCCAGTCAAGGCCGGTATCGGCCGCCGGACAAGCTCATGCAGTTCCTGATGAGCCTTTGAAATTATGCGCAATTCGCTAGCCGGAAGTCGTCCGAGAATCCGATGGATATAGGCTCCCGCTCCTGCGAGCTGCGCATAATCACGGGGTGTGCATAATAGAGAGCGTTTTTAGATTGGCGGCGCGTTACCGAAGCTTCAAAGTGCGCCGCTGTGAGTGCGCCGGTAATCTAAAGACGTGTTGGACGAAGCCGCCTAGCGCGACGGGATCGCGCAGCCGTTCCAATGACGAAAAGAATCGCAACTCGCCGGCATCAAATGCCCTTTGCAGACCTTCGAGGAACAGCCGCCGGAAGAGTCGGGAGAGCACGGCGACTGGTAGGAAGAAGCCGGGACGGCACGCGATCCAGCGGCTCCCGTCCGGCGACAGCCCACCGCCGGGCACGACGCAGTGGAGATGGGGATGATGACTGAGATTCTGCCCCCAGGTGTGAAGCACAGCGAAAAACCCGATCTCCGCGCCGAGATGTCGCCGATCGGCAGCGATGGTGCGCAACGTCTCGGCGGCTGCGTGGAACAGAATCTTGTAGACCGTGCTGGCATTCTGGAAGGCAATCGCGGCGATCTCATCGGGAATGGTGAAGACGACATGGAAATACTGCGTATCGAGAAGCTCTTCCCGCCGAGCTTCGATCCATTCTGCTCGGGCGAGCCACTGGCACTTGGGGCAACTGCGGGAACGGCAGCTGTTGTAAGCGATCCGTCGTTCGCCACAGCGGTCGCACTGTTCGACATGGCCGCCGAGCGCCGACGTTCGGCAGCGCTCGATGGCAGTCATTGCGGAGCGTTGTTCGGTCGATAGCGAGGCCCAGTGCTGCTCTCGCCAGGCAGCACCGTAGCGACGGAAGATGCCACCTCCGGACCTGAGCGGCTCATGGGGCTGGCCGTCAGAAATGTTCGGGCGCTGGCGGCGAGGAGGCCTTGGGGATCGGACGTGGCAGCAGTTCAAGCGGGCTCGTCGCCGCGCAGACCTTGTTGGTAGCGATCCGCAGATATTGAGCGGTCGTTGACAAGCTGCGATGGCCGAGCAGGAGCTGGATGGTGCGGAGATCGGTTCCAGCTTCGAGCAGGTGCACCGCAAATGCATGCCGAAGCGAATGAGGTGTCACCGGCTTGGAGAGTTTCGACATCCGATGTGCCTGGCGGCAGGTGGCATCTACGGCGCTTGTCGATATCGGTTCTCCAGCAACGGCGCCAGGAAACATCCATGCCCCGGTGGGTCGCACGGCGCGCCAATAGTCCGTCAGCACCTCCAGCAACCTGGCCGACAGCATGACGTAGCGGTCTTTCTGTCCCTTGCCCTGCTCGACGCGCAGCACCATGCGCTGGCGATCGATAGCCTCAGGCTTCAGGCGGTCGCCTCGGAAATGCGCAGACCGGCGGCATAGCATGTCGTCAGGATCGCCTGGTGTTTGAAGCTCTCGATGCAGCCAAGGAAGTGCAGCACCTCCTCGGGGCTGAGAATGACGGCCAGTGTCTTTGGCGCCTTTGGGCACGGAATGATCCGGTCGAAATCCCAATCGAAGCCGAGCGTGACGCGGTAGAGAAATCGAAGCGCTGCGACGGTCACTTGCACCGAGCGTGGGGCCAGCTTCTTCTCGTTCGTCAAATAGACCTGGTAGGCGTGGATATCCTCCGGGCCGAGCAAAGCCGGCGATTTAGCGAAATGCCGGGCAAACTGCGAAACCTGCAGCAAATACGAATCCTGCGTGTGTCGCGACAGGTTGCGGACCTGCATGTCTTCCATCATGCGTAACCGAAGCGAGGTCATAGCAAACTCCTTGACAAGAGGGACGCTGCACGCGGGCAGCAACACCATCTTGCCAAGGGCAAGCGCTTCTGAAATGGGGTGGATTACGTCGCTGTGCGGGTGATGCCGGGTCAGAGACACGGGCTGGCTTCAAGGGGGATACTCCGCGCTCAACGCGGATACCCTCCCGCGGAGCGGGTTCGTCGTGTGCCGGGCATGCTCAATAGCTCGGAAGTGAAAGTCTTCCACCCAACCTGATGGAGGTGAAGGGTTAGTGAAACGCAAGGGCTGCCGTCGCGAGGCGGGGTCTGAAGGAAGCGTGGATCAAAGGTGCGA
The DNA here is from genome assembly GCF_024199945.1 of Bradyrhizobium sp. CCGUVB4N. Classification (GTDB taxonomy): domain Bacteria; phylum Pseudomonadota; class Alphaproteobacteria; order Rhizobiales; family Xanthobacteraceae; genus Bradyrhizobium. The sequence goes on from NZ_JANADP010000001.1 coordinate 1,655,836, forward strand.
GCCGATGAACAAAAACCGGATATGAGGCGCAAGCGTCGGACGAGCGGGCGACACATCGCGAAGTCCAGATCCATCAAGGATGCGAAGCGTAGATCCGGCGGTTGTGCACCGAAGGCGATTGAGCTTACCCCGGGAGATCTGCCCGGTGTCGCCCCCGGGCGACTGAGACGACCGCGAGGCCGTCTGACCGCCGAGCAGAAGTCAGCTGAGGGCGTATTAGGTCAGGCTGTCGGCAAAGCTATTGAGGCACTCCAAGGCCGAAAGGTGGAGAAACGTAAGCGCTCCTTTCTACGCACCTATGCAGTTGAGCGCGGGGATGGGATGAGGTGTCCACCATGAGCGAGGTGGACACCATCGATGATCACTCCAGAAGAACCTTTGAGACTTGAGACGGTCGGCGTGTTGTGCAATGGCCGGCGTCGCTATGATCCGGCCAGCAAACAGCGACTGGTCGAGGCCTGTCTGCAGCCTGGCGTGTCGCTGGCGGGGCTGGCGTTGCACCACGGCGTGAACGCGAACCTGCTGCGCAAGTGGGTGGCCAAGCGACAACTTCAGAACGGGGATGACCAGCCGGAGGCGCGGGCGCCGATTGCGCCAGCTTTTATTCCGGTTTGCGCGACGGAGCGATCCTGTGCAGGGCGGCTGACGGCATCGATGCCCAACGGCGTGACGCTTTCGCTGGAAGGCGGCGACGCGCAGTTGCTGTCGGCGGTGATTGAAGCGCTGGGGCGTTGCGATGTTCCGACTGGCGTCTGATCTTCGGGTCTACCTTCACCGCGAACCGATTGACTTCCGGGCGGGCATCAACAGCCTGGCGATCGTGGTGGAGCAGTCGATGGGGCTGGATCCGTTCCAACGCGCGGTGTTCGCGTTCTGCAATCGTCGCCGCGACCGGATCAAGCTGCTGATTTATGATCGGTCAGGATTTTGGATGCTGCTGAAGCGGCTGGAGGCCGACAGATTCCACTGGCCCCGAAGTCAGGAGGCGGTGCTGACGCTGACGATGGAGGAGCTGCACTGGCTGCTTGACGGCATCAACATCGCGGCGATGCGTCGTCATCCGGTGCGGCAATATCAGAGCGTGGGCTGAGCGTGTTCGATGCGGGCGGCGTCATCGGGCTTCGGCATGGCCGTTCTCAGATGACGCCGCCGAAGACATGACGAAGACATGGGAGCCCGGTTGACGCGGCGGCATGACTTCGATTCAAGACTACGATGAGTGTGCGTCCAGCGAAGGCTGGCATGTTCAGTAGGAGTTAGTCCTACCGGGGTAAAAGTCAGTGCCCTGTAGCACGGATAGCAGGAGGGGAGGAAACGAACCTTTTGAAGCCTATCGACAAGTCTCCCGACGGGGAGATCGCGAGTCATCGGGCCGTATCGAAAGAGAACGCGTTGTGGCCTCGAAATATTGAAGACCGAGGGCCGAGCCCCCATTCATCGGGCGAAGGCAACATGGGCAGCCGAAAACTGACTGACACGGCTGTGCACCTCGGCGGGGTGGAAGCGACAGCACGATGACAAGGACATGCCGAGCAACTGGAGAAGCCCTCCTCGTCCCGGCAAGAAATTGTCGGAGCAAGATAGGCCATATAACCGGCGAACACCGGGAAAGTGGTCGAAGACGAGAGGGTGGCGGCCGGGTCCGTATGTAGCTGCGAAGTGGCGTAACGGCCGTGGAGCGAAGGGACCCTGCCATTTGTGAAGTCTCCAACGCAAGGAAGGCAAGGACGAAATGATAAAAGCGTCCATCGATTTGCAGGACCTGAGGCGGAGACTATACGTCAAGGCGAAGGCTGAACCGTCCTGGCGTTTCTGGGGCCTATATGTCCACGTCTGCAAGGTGGAGACGCTACGCATGGCGTATGAGATGGCCAGAAAAAATGACGGCGCTCCGGGAATAGACGGAGTGACCTTCGAAGCCATCGAGGCGCAAGGCGTAGATGCTCTGCTTGAGCAGCTACGGGACGAACTGATCGGGCATACCTATCGACCACTTCTGGCGCGGAGACAGGAAATACCGAAGGACGGGAATAAAGTTCGAGTCCTTTCGATTCCGGCGATCCGCGATCGGGTGGTCCAAGGTGCGCTCAAACTCATACTCGAACCTGTCTTCGAGGCGGACTTCCAATCGGGGTCGTTTGGATACCGGCCCAAGCGGGCAGCACATGACGCGATCAAGCGAGTAGCAAAGGCAATAACGCAACGGAAGACGCGGGTCCTCGATTTTGATTTGCGAGCGTATTTGGATGTTGCGTCATACTACACCTTCAGTTTTTTTGAGAGGGTCGAAGAGGTCCGGAGCAACTGCAGGTACTTGAATTCGTATGCCTTTTGCCCGTCCGCGATAGACGTGAACGGCCTTAAGCTCGCCGCACTTTACACGTTGCAAGATGGTTTGCCGCGAGACGCCCAGTAGATTCATGGCCTTGAACATCTTCACATAACCTTCGGGCGCGCTCTCCACAAAGCGCGACCGCAACTCGTCATTGATACGGATGCGCCACGGCGCGCCAGGTGTGATCTGCTCTCCGGCAATGAAGCCATCGTTGAGGCAGCGATGCAAAGTAGAGGGTGCGATCCCGAGAGCGCGTGCTGCTTTCTCGATCGTCATGCACTCGCCGTCCTGCACTTGCTGTTTCGGCTCGAAGCGCGGGATCTCCCAGTGCGTCCGCAGGCTCGACACACGATTTGCCGTAAACGACAGTCCTGTGGCCGTTGTACGGCCTTGGCGATTGAGGATGCCGGCGATCCTGGTGTCGGGATAATGTGCAGCCAGTCGCCGCAGCAGATCGATCGTATCGTCGGCGGTGCGGATCGGCGATGGATGCGAGTGCGGCAATGGGACATTAACTTCACTGAAGAGACCGCCGCGCCAACGCAGCGTCAGGTGAGCGTTGTATTTATCGCGCTCGACTCTCAAGGTGACATCGTCGAGCAGCGTGCGGAGCAACTCCTTGCGATCGCGATCGCTCGTGGTGGGAGCGAACCAGATATGCTTGAGGTCTTTACCGAGTGCAAGGATCGCGTCGCGTTCTTCGCGCGTAAGCGAGCGCGGTCGGGCATGTTCGCGATCCGAGAGTTCGGATTCGGCAGTCTTCAGTTCCAGCAGAGCGCTTTCCCATTCTGCTTCGAGTCCACGCGCGACGAGTCTATTCTCCGGGTCCACGGCGCGATAGCGTCGCTCGGCGCGCTGCGCGTTGTAGCGCGCACGCTCGACGTCGCGACGGAACTGCGCGAGAGTCGTCTCGTGATCGGCGTCGAATTGCTCGATCGCCTGGAGCGAGGCTTCCAGGCCTGCGGGCGCGAGAGCCGCAAGGAACGCTTCGGCGACAGCCGCATCGATCTGCACACCGCCGATGTTGAGGCAGTACTCGCCCCGGCCGTTGACGATGTTCTTGCCGGCGCAGTGATATCCGGGCGCCGAGAACCGGCCGCTGTAGTGTACGGCCAGGCGCCGACCGCAGTGTCCGCACACGGCGAGGCCTTGCAGGAGTGCTGCGCCTTCTCTCACGGCACCCCCGCTCTGGTGCGGTCGAGGACGGATGTTCTGCGCCAGGCGCTTCTGGTTCGCCTCGAAGGTACTCCAATCGATGTATCCGGCATGATGGTCACGAATGAACACCGGCCACTGCTCGCGGTCGCGTTGTCTGATGCGCTTTCGGATTCGACCGCCCGCATCGAGATAGCATGTCTGCTGGGTGCGGCCATACACATAAACGCCGGCATAGAACGGGTTGGTAAGGACCTGGTGGATCTTTGTGTAGGTGGGGGCGACCCAGCGGAGATCGACAAGGCTGTTGGAGTGCAGCGGAAAGCGCAGGCCTTGCGAGCGGAACCACAGCCACACGCGTCGTGCCGAGCCGAATTCGGCAAAGCGGTCGAAGACAGCATGGATCGCGGCTTGCACCGACTCGTCAGGATGCAACAGCACCTCCCCGTCGGCGTCGCCCCGTACCAGACCCACCGGCAGCCCGCGGTGCAGTTCTCCGCGTGCGGCCTTGTTGCGGATGCCACCGAGCAGCCGCGCACGCAGCACATGCAGCTCTGCCTCTGACATCGTACCTTTGAGCCCGAGCACCAGGCGGTCATTGAACAAGCCCGGATGATAAATCCCATCTCCATCACCGATGAGCGTGTGGGTCAGGCCGCATAGATCGAGCAGACGGTACCAATCAGCATTATTGCGCGCTAGTCGCGAGACTTCCAAGCCGAGCACGATGCCCACTTGGCCGAGGCCGACCTCCGCGGTCATACGCGCGAAGCCGGTGCGCTCGGAAAGGCCGGAACCGGAAATACCGAGGTCCTCATCGATAACCTTCACTTGATCGCGTCGCCAACCAAGCCGCGCGGCGCGTTCGGCTAACTCGTACTGACGGGCAGTGGACTCGCGATTATGCTCGACCTGCGTCGTACTGGACTGACGCACGTAGACGATTGCGCATCGGCGTAGGTGCTCAGCGGTGATCTTGCTCAGTTCGTTCATCGTTGCGATCTCCGGCAGTGGCGATTGCTCGGGCGATTAGTCGGGCGAGTCGCAGCACGAGATGTGCGCGCTGCTCTTTATCGAGGGCCTCCCATACGGGTACGGCCCCGCGCTGAGGTGGTGGGTCGAGAAAGCTTAGCTGCTGCATGGCTGTCCTCGGATTCCGGTGGCAGGACAGTATGCGCGGCATCCAATTGCCGCAGCAAAGCGTCGACGATCGTCCGGGCGTGCAGCAGCGCGGCGTGGGAAGCCAGGAATGCCGTTCGAGCGCATTGCGGGCTTGCACGCGATAAATGTTGTGCGATAGGCAGATCTGTCCACGCGGCCGGTACAAGGGCACGGGTACCATCGGGCAGTACAAGCGTCAGATGAAGTTCGCCGCGTCGATGACACCAGCCAAGCACATCGAGCGCAGATCCCTCAAAGGGATGCCGCGACCGAACGATGGTTACCTGATCGGGATAGTCGTCGAGATGATGAGCGCGGTGGTGGGTAGTCTGTCGAGTAGTCTTTCGACAATATTCGGCATGACCGGTTGTTGACGAAAGTGGCGCAGCGGATCAACGACGCGGACATCATGCACCTTCTAAAGGTTATGCTGAAAACCTCTGGCAAGAAGGGCGTTCCGCAAGGCGGAGTGATTTCACCCTTGCTCAGTAATCTCTACCTCAACGAGGTGGACAAGATGCTGGAGCGGGCGCGGGACGTCACACGCATCGGCAAGTACACCGGTGTCGACTACGCGAGATTCGCAGACGATCTGGTGATCTTGATTGACGCCCACAAACGTCGTGACTGGCTGGTTGGTGCCGTTATCAAACGGCTACGGGAGGAATTTGTCAAACTTCAGGTAGAAGTCAATGATGAGAAGAGCCGTACAGTCGACCTGGAGCGAGGCGAGAGCTTTGGCTTTCTAGGTTTCGACTTCCGCTATCTCCGCAGTCGACGTGGAGTGATGCGGCCGCATATGACGCCTAAGCTCAAGAAGCGAACGGCGATTATGCGGGAGCTCAAGGAAGTATTTCGACGGCATCGGTCGCAGCCGATTGAGAGGATAATCAACCTGATCAATCCGAAGCTCCGTGGCTGGGTGAACTACTTTGCGGTTGGGCACTCCAGTGAGTGCTTCAGCTACATCAAAGAGTGGGTAGAGAAGAAGGTCAGGCGTCATCTGACGCGGGCGCAGAAACGGAAGGGTTTCGGCTGGAGGCGGTGGAGTACATCATGGCTGTACGGTACCCTAAAGCTGTTTAATGGCTATCAGGTGACATACAACATGACGAAAGCTGCCCCAGTGTGATGAGCCCATAAACCTTAGCGCGAAGCAAATGGGTGCGCGTAGTGCGGGAAATCTGCACGCTGCGTGCGACGAGGCGGGGGCTGGAAACGTGCTCGACCAAGAGATCTGGTCGAGTGGCGCGCCAGCCCTCGACCCTACCGCAAGCCCACGACGCACGAGCTGGAAGCCTTGATCGCGGCGCTGAAGGCCGAGAACGAGAAGCTCGCGCAGCGCGTGAGGCACCTTGAGGAGCAGTTGCGGCTGGAGCGGCTGCATCGCTACGCGCCACGCAGCGAGAAGCTCAAGGATCGCATCTTCAACGAAGCCGAACAGGCTTCCGCCGAAGAAGGCGCGGAACAGGACGATCTCGAACCGGCGGTCGTGCCGGATACGGGGCGGCCGGAGGGTGAGACGCCCGCGCCGAAGAAGCGCGGCCGCAAGCCTCTGCCGGCGGATCTGCCGCGCCAGCGTATCGAACATGATCTGCCCGAGGACCGGAAGGCCTGCCCGTGCTGCCGGAATCGGATGCACCGGATGGGCGAGAACGTCACCGAACAACTGCATATCGAGGTGAAGGCGACAGTGCTGCAGCACGTGCGGTTCAAGTACGCGTGCCGTCACTGCGAGCGCACTGCGCTGAACACCCCGATCGTGATCGCACCGATGCCGGCGCAGCCATTGCCGGGCAGCGTCGCCACGGCTTCGACGCTGGCGCTCGTGCTGGCCAACAAATACGTCGACGGCACGCCGCTGTATCGTCTGGCGGACGCGCTGGCACGCGCCAACGTCAGCGTCGGCCGCGGCGCCCTGGCCAATTGGGTGATCCGGTCGAGCGAATTGCACCTGCAACGCGTGTATGATGCGCTGAAGCAAACGCTCCGGTCGCAGCCTCTGATCCATGGCGACGAGACGTGGGTCAAGGTCCTCAAGGAGGACGGGCGGGATGCGCAGACCAAATCGTACATGTGGGTCTACCGCAGTGGCCAGGACAGCGCCCAGCCAGTCGTGTTGTTCGATTACCAGCCCGGTCGCGGCCAGGAGCATCCACAGGCCTTCCTGGCCAGTTGGGGCGGCCTGTTGATGAGCGACGGCTATGACGCCTGGCGCACGCTCTCCGGTGTCACTCATCTTGGCTGCATGGCGCACGCGCGCAGGAAATTTACCGACGCGCTCAAGGCGATGAAGAAGCCCGGCGGCCTCTCGTTGCAGGCACTCAGGTTCTTCGAGGCATTGTATGAGGTCGAGAGGCTGGCGCGCCAGACGCCGCCCGACGGCAAAACGCGCGCCGAATACGCCTTGCGGCTGCGCCAGCAGCACAGCGTCCCGGTCCTGGCTGCGTTCAAAAATTGGCTCGACGATCAGGCGCCGAACGTGCTGCCCGAAAGCCTGACCGGCAAGGCCATCGCCTATGCCCGCAACCAATGGGATTATCTGGCCCGCTACGCCAATGATGGCCTTGCGCCGATCGACAACAATGTTCTCGAACGCGACATCAGACCCTTTGTGACCGGAAGAAAAAACTGGTTGTTCAGCGACACCGTCGCCGGCGCAAAGGCCAGCGCGGTGATCTACAGCCTGGTGCTGACATGCCGGGCCTGCGACGTTGAGCCCTACGCCTGGCTATGTCACGTGCTCGCTGAACTGCCGCAGCGTCCGCCCGACGCCGACATCGAAGACCTGTTGCCATTCAACTTTGCCAAGCACGCACAGACCGTCAACCCTGGCTGATCGCCTTAAAGCCAACAGGGACACTCCACCAATCAAAATCCCCGCCCTGCGCAGACGAGGAGATCATGCTGCACCGTGCGTCAAAAAGCGCGCTTACGGTACAGCCGGCTTCTGCCCAAGTACTCTTCACCTTCCATCTTCCTGTTCTCCGCTGTTGACAGCGGAGGCACAGAACGAACTATGCCGAACCGACCAAACGCCGGTCAGCCAGAAATCTGTGGAAAACGACCCGACTCGGCATAGTTCGGCGGGCGGCATAAACCGCCAAGCTCAACGACATCGATCCGCTCGCCTATCTCACCGACGTCCTGACTAGGAACGTCAACGGGCATCCGAACCGCGACATCGACCAGCTGCTGCCCTGGGCCTGCCGCGCTCAAGCCCTCAAAGCCGTGGCCTGAGAACGACGCTCACGAATGAGCCCTATCGGAAGGCGAACTGCCTATAGCGCAAATTGCAAGTCGGCTTGGAGGAGCGGTCTGCATTGAGTGTGCCCGTAGAGCCTGAGCACAGCAAACGCTGCTTTGATCCCACTTTCTCCCGGCGTGTGGGGCAGGCTAGATTGAAGGCCTCGTTGAAAGGGACCGGCCTGTGTTTGTGCATGATCATTCGCTTAAGTGGGATGCGTTACCAGGCGCGCCAGCCGCCAGCAACGAAAGCCCGAGGAGCCGCAATTTATACCGAGCGGCGTGGGAGCGGGCGGCTGCGCGAGATCATCCAAGAACGCAGCATCATCGCTTTGGCTGGAAGGCTAGAGTCGCCACTGAATAACGGATGCACCTTAGATCTGAGGGCGTCGAAGCCAAGCCGAGGCGGTTGACGATAAGCAAGGCGGAACGGTTGGCAAGCGCGGCGTCAATCGCGGAGCGCTGCCGGTGCATCTGCGGGAGGAGGGCATCATCGACGACAGGACTTGTTCGTGCTGCAAGAGTGAGCTGCACAACATCGGCAAGAACAGGAGCGCGTGGCTGGACATCGTGGCACCGCGGTTCGCCTCGTCGTCACCCGTGCATGCGAGGAGGGTAGGTGCAGGCCGTGGCTCCGACCCAAACGCTTTGCCGATCATCTGCCGCTCTACGGCGGACGCAGATCTACGCCTCTCGTGGGCTGGTGAGGAGGACATACGGCCTCCATCTGCATCCGCAGCATGAGTACCTTCTCGCGGCGCTCCGCGCGACATCCAAGCTGTTCGCCGACGAGATAACGACGCCGGTGCTCGAGTCCGTTCGAGGACGCGCGGCCAACTCTGAACCTAAGCTGCTGACACAGGCCCTCGGGCGCCTCCTGTCTCACGTGTGCAGCCTCAGGGGCGCACTTCCGCTAAATGACCAACCCTAATCCCGCGCACTCACTATAGCTATGAAGTGATCATTGGCTTTTTGCCAAGTTATTGCCGTCGCTTTGCTGCGTATTGCAAAACAATTTTGACGATTCGCCGGATGGACGCCGGCTCCTTCTCGTGCAGTAATCTCAGTCAGAAACGGATCTTTTTGAGGGGAGAATTCCATGAAAAGACGAGCAAGGAGGCTACGGCATTGATCGGAAGCATCGCGATGACGGACATTGCTGCCGGTTTTAACGAAGCTATCGCTGCGTCCCGCGTTAGCAGCGCGAGCAAGAAATTGTACTGGTTCACGACTGTCACTCCTTGCGACAAGATCGGGCAGTTCGGTCCGGGCGCGATGCGCGCATTTGGAGTGGCACAAGCACATTGGCGCCGCTGCTATAGTGGTGCTTGACAGCGCGGGCGAGGTCCCTCTTTCTCGGTAGCCGCGCGCAGTCTGGAGGTCGACCGCGCTGAACCAGAAGAACGGCCTGAACATCATCATCGGCCTATGTGTGCCGAATACCTCGAGACAATCGAGCTAGCGCGGCATTCCGAGGCGAACGGAGTCACTAGGGTAAACCCTCGAAGACAAAGGAAGGCGTTTCGATGACAGGCATTGCCGCCCGCCATGCTTTCGGCATCCTCCTTGCCGCGCTGATGATGACGCCGCTTGCTGCGGCGCAGGTCCTGCAGTTACCGGGGCAGAGGACTACCCTTCACCGCGACGCTTGTGCCGACGTTGTTGTCCATGTCCTAAAATTAGATGAATGCCGAGTGAGCCAAACAACTCTGGGCAAACCAACCAAGGCGCTGGCCACGATCCGCATCGATGCTTGGCGACCGCCCAAGGCGATGTCCGTCGCTGCACAACGGGACACCGGGACCACTCCGACGAGTACGAATGCAGACCCAAATGGCCCTCCAGGCCCATACCAAGCTCTCATCGGTTTTCTGAAGATGCCTCCCGGACGGACCATGGGCTCGACCAGCGCCGTCGCAGTGGACAGCAAGGGGCACATCTGGGTTGCTGAACGATGCGGAGGCAACAACTGCCAAGAAAGCTCCCTCGATCCAATCATAGAATTCGATGCCGGGGGCCGGTTCGTGAAGGCATTCGGCGCCGGCATGTTTGTGTTCCCGCACGCGTTATATATCGACCGCGACGACAACATCTGGCTCGCCGACGGTCGCGCGGCCGCCGGGAAAGGAGCGGAGGTTGTCCAATTCGAGTCCACGGGTAAGGTGCTGCTGCGTCTCGGCAGGGCAGGAGTCAGTGCTGAGGGACCCGATACGTTGCTCGAGCCGTCTGCGGTGATCGTGGCTCTGGACGGCTCTATCTTCGTGGCCGACGGTCATACGCCTAACAAGCCGGCCCGCGTAGTAAAGTTCGACGCTAAGGGTCGGTTCCTCAAGCAATGGGGTAGCATAGGCGGTGGTCCCGGCCAGTTCAACGTACCCCATGCGCTAGCGATGGATTCAAAAGGCCGTCTTTTCGTCGGCGACCGTGGGAATAACCGAATCCAGATCTACGATGAGGAGGGAATCCTGCTCGACAGCTGGACCCAATTCGGCCGTCCTAGCGGACTGTACATCGACAGCCATGATACCCTGTATGTCGCGGATTCAGAATCGCGAGAGCCAGAAGGTTACGGCCATCATCCAGGCTGGCGGCGCGGCATCCGCATTGGCAGCGCGGTCGAGGGCAAGGTTATCACCTTCATACCCGATTCCACGCCGGATCCCGACAAGAAGGAGACCAGTGGCGCGGAAGGCATCTGGGTGGATAGCGATGGGGTGATCTATGGCGCGGAGGTACTCCAGAAGACCGTCGCTCGCTATACGAAAAAATAATCAACACAAATGCTCATAGAGCGCTGTAATGAATGAGTCGCACCCACCATCTCGCACCAGCGCCACTACACACTGCTCTCTAAAATCGGCTGGTGTGCTGGCCACGAAAACCTGAACAGCCCCATGATCACCGCGAGGAAGCCGCTCAAGCTGCACTCCACCGAAATTCACCCATGAAATCGGCCATCACAATTTCCGACATTTTCAACGCGACGGCTTCACAGCGAGTGAAATCGAATCCGTACTCTTGAGATCAATGAAAATGCGTACCGGAACAAAACAAGCTGCTGCGGCGCGATGGTGCGCACCTCTGAAATTCCCGCTGCCAGACATGTGTTTGCTCGCATCAACTCCAGGCGAACGACTCACCCGAACATCTTTTGCGGATCGAACATTCAGTTTCCGGTCGTCATCCTTCTCTTCATTAACGCGCGATTTATGGTGGCGTAATTAGCAAGAAGGGCCGCAGCATGAGCACGAAAGCTTTAACCAGGACCCGTCGGGCCTTTCTCACAAAGGCAGCAGCCAGTGCTGTCTTATCCGCGTTGCCGGCTTGGGCACAGGAACCAGCGCTAGTGCCGCTGGAAGAGTACCAGTCTCAGTTTTTTACCCGGGACGAGTGGGCTTTTATCCTTGCCGTCACGGCCCGGCTGATTCCGTCGGAAGGTGATGGCCCGGGCGCGATCGAGGCGCGCGTCCCCGCTTTCATCGACCTGCAGCTGGCCGGCGACTTTGGAAAGGGGGCGGACTGGTATCTGCAGGGGCCTCATGAACCGAACGCGCCGCCACAGCTCGGCTATCAGTCGCCGCTTCCACCCGCCGAGGTTTACCGGGCCGGCATTGCGAACGTCGACAGCTGGTGCCGCGCCAATCGCCGTCGGCCCTTTGTCCTACTCAGCCCCGAGGAGCAGGATGATGTTCTGACCGCCCTCTACAAGAACGAGATCGTGCTCACCTCGACGCAGGGCGTCAATTTCTTCGATCTTCTGCTGCAGAATACGAAGGAAGGCTACTTCGCCGATCCCATATACGGTGGCAATCGCAGAATGGCCGCCTGGGTCTATATCCGCTTTCCCGGCGCGCGAGCGAGTTTCCGCGAATGGGTCGGGGTGCATAAGCCCTATCGGCTCGGTCCGGTCAACATTGCGGGCGAGAGGGCGTAATATGCCGGCTACCACGAAGAAGAAGGACGTTGTCATCGTCGGCTTAGGATGGGTCGGGTCGATCCTCAGCATGGAGCTCTGCGAGGAAGAGCTCGAAGTGCTCGCTCTCGAACGAGGCGACGATCGTGAAACGGTGCCCGATTTCCGATATCCCAATATCGCCGACGAATTGAAGTACGGTGTCCGTTATGCGCTCATGCAGAAGCCGCGCAACTCGACGCTCACCATACGCCGCACGCTCAAGGAAACCGCGCTGCCATATCGCACGCTGGGCTCCTTTCTGCCGGGCTATGGCGTCGGCGGTGCGGGCGTGCACTGGAACGGCAACACCTTTAGGCCGATGGCCGAGGAACTACGTCTACGCTCCTATGTCGTGGAGAATTTCGGCGAAAGCATCATTTCGGGGGGCATGACTATTCAGGATTGGGGAGTGACCTATTCGGAGCTGGAGCCCTATTTCGATCGCTTCGAAAAGGTCGCTGGCATCGCCGGCAAGGCTGGTAATATCAACGGCAAGATCGTCGAGATCGGCAATCCCTTCGAAGCACCGCGCTCAGGCGAATATCCTATGCCGCCTCTGCCGCAGACCGTGGATGCGCTGATGTTCGCCGAAGCCGCGCGGAGCCTGGGATGTCACCCCTATCCACTGCCCTCTGCGAATGCTTCTGAGGCCTATATCAATCCCTACGGTATGCAGCTTGGGCCCTGCAGTTTCTGTGGATTCTGCGATCGCTTCGGATGCTTCAACTATTCCAAGTCGTCGCCGCAGACCTGCATTCTCGATGCGCTGAAGCGGAAGCCGAATTTCGAGTACCGTGCGAATGCCGAAGTCCTCCGGGTGGAGCTTTCTCCCGACCACAAGACGGCGGTCGGCGTGACCTATCTGACGGCCGAAGGTAAGAAGGTTTTTCAGCCTGCCGACCTGGTGATCCTGGCAGCCTACCAGCTCCACAACGTGCACCTGATGTTGCTCTCGGGCATAGGCAAGCCCTACGATCCGATGAGTGGCCAAGGCGTTACGGGCAAGAACTATGCCTATCAGATGACCGGCAGTACGTCGCTGTTCTTCAAGGACATCGACTTCAATCCGTTCGTTGGTGCAGGATCGAACGGCATGGTCATTGATGATTTCGCCATCAACCGCATCGATTTCGGCGCCGAGGGCTTTATCGGCGGTAGCTACATCTCCGCCGGCACGACCAATGGCCAGCCGATTCGCTCCATGCGCCTGCCCAAAGGGACGCAACCTTGGGGAGGCCAATGGAAACAGGCGATCAAAGAATGGTACGGCCATTCCATGTCGATTGGCTCGCACGGTTCGAACATGTCCTATCGCGACTCCTATCTGGACCTCGATCCAACCTATACGGACAGGTACGCAAGGCCGCTGCTGCGGATGACGTTCAACTGGAAACCCAACGACATCCACATGACACAGTTTATGAAGATCAAGATCGAGGCGATCGCCAAGAGCATGAGCCCGGACATCATAGACGCAGACTACAAATCCGATGGCGCGATGTACGATATCCGCCCCTATCAGACAACACACAACGTCGGCGGAGCCATCATGGGCACTGATCCGAACACGTCCGCACTCAACAGATATTTGCAAAGCTGGGACGTTCACAACGTGTTCGTAGTCGGGGCTAACGCATTCCCTCAAAACATCCAGTATAACCCAACGGGAATGGTCGGCGCGCTTGCCTACTGGTCGGTTGACGCGATCCGGAAGGATTATCTTCCTAACCCGCGGCCACTGATCTGAGGCAGCCGGCGCCATGATGAAGCTTCTTACATCCATTCTGGCCCTAGCCGTTGTTGGCCTCGTTGCGGTTGCGCTGATCGTCCTCCTGCCTGTCGGGAAAACGCCCGTGCAGCAGGGGGCCCGCGACTTTACGCCCGCCGACAGGCAGGGTGAATATGTGGCGCGCCTGGCCGACTGTGCGGCTTGCCACTCGACCGAAGGGGGAAAACCGTTTGCCGGAGGGCACGCAATTGCCAGTCCGTTCGGCACAATCTGGTCGACAAACATCACGCCGGACCCGGAAACCGGGATCGGAAGCTATACGCTCGATGACTTTCGCGCGGCACTGTATGACGGCTTGCGGAAGGATGGGACCCATCTTTATCCTGCCATGCCTTACGAGAACTACCGCAATATCTCCGAAGAGGATGTACGGGCGCTCTATCAGCATTTCATGAATGAAGTAGAGCCCATCTCAAAGCAAACGAAGGAAACGCGGCTGACGTTTCCCTTCAACCAGCGTTGGAGTATCCGCGTCTGGAACTGGGTGGTTCTAGGCGATGCCGGCTTCAGGCCCCGCTACAACGATCTGGTGCTCGATCGCGGCGCCTACATCGTCGAAGCGCTTGGCCATTGTGGCGCCTGCCACAGCCCGCGCAACCGCTTCTTTGCGCAGGACGGCACTGACGCAGCGGCACAGGCTTTCCTGACCGGCGGTGAAATCGATGGCTGGCCGGCACCTAGCCTGCGCGGCTCAGCATCGGCCGTAACGAACTGGCGCGCTGAAGAGCTTAAGACTTTTCTGGCATCGGGACGCAATAGCCACTCGGGCGTTACTGGAGTGATGGCGACCGTGGTCCAGGATTCCACGCAATTCCTGACCGACAAGGATCTCAACGCGGTCGTGGCCTATCTCCGCAACATCAGCGGCGCGGGCGCGCAGCTACCAGCCCGCAATGACGAAAAAGCCAAGCAGACTATCGCGTTGTTGAACTTCGCGGATGCTTCCATGGGTCTGGGTCCCAGGCTCTATCTCGACAATTGCAATGGATGCCACTTCACGAACGGCAAGGGGGCGAAGGGCGTCTTTCCTGAACTCGACGGCAACGCGATGGTGGTGGCCCGCCAGAGCGGCGGCCTGATTGACGTAATCCTCAACGGCGCGCGCATGCCTTCGACGCAAAGCTATCCGATGCGGCTTGCCATGCCAAGCTTTCGCGACCGCCTCTCTGATGAGGAGGTAGCCGCCCTCGCCACCTTCCTGCGCCAGAGCTGGTCGAACAATGCTGGCCTGGTCGATGAGTCCGCAGTGGCGGCTCGACGCCAGAAGTTGGCGGCTCACTAGAAACACCAGATCCCCGCATGAAACAGGACGAAAAGGTCGTTTAGAGCGATCGGCGGGTGTGTCGTCAAAATAGTTGACGACCGCGTTCGCCGACCATCAGCCAATCAATTTCCTCTGGTTGCGTGGACACCAATGACTATCTTCGAGTGTCGCTAGACCGGCTTCATGGGTGACTGCTGGGGAATAATTCACGTATGACGTGAACGCCGCCGTCTCCGTTCATCGTTCACCTGCTCCGCCTCCGAAATCTCATGGCTCACGGTCGAGCCGCCATCTCGATAGATGTTGCGATCGAACTTCGTCCCTATGACGATGTGAGACACTGCTCGGATAATGCCACCCATCTCATTCAGCCGACTGAGCTCCGCATCCAATTGCTCAAGCGTTTCTGCGACGAAGTGAATGATGAGGTCCCATTCACCGGCTACTACATATACGGTCTGAACGGACGGGCTGGCCTTCAATTGACGCCCCACATCCGCATAGCTCTTATTGTCTACGGCTGCCAAGGTAAAGCAATCGATTGTACTTCGGTTGAGACATCTTCCAAGGCGTAGCGCATATCCGGCAATGATGCCGTTCGCCTCTAGCCTCTTAATGCGTTCCTGAAGCGTGGTGCGGGAAACACCCAACTGGCGAGCCAGCGACGCGATGGGTTCACGGGCGTTTCGTTGCAATAACGCGAGCAATTGGCTATCTTTGTTGGTAAGATTCATGGCCGACCCCAGTTTGAGCACACATCTGCACCGCTCACTGCCCTCGACTAGTCCACAAACGAGACTTGAGAGGCTTCTGTTTGGATCGAGGCTTTGGTCGGTCGATGAGGCGACTGTCGATTACAACAATCATTGCCGCCATTGCCCGGTCGGCTCCCCGTGTCTGGAAGATCGCGCATCGCTCTTTCGACAGGCAAGAGCTCGCTCAACCGGAACTCGCCCCTTACTATCTTCATTCGCCGACAGACTTCCCCAAGCTCAGAGATCGACGAGACGCAAAGACGTTCGGAAATGCGAGAGCCAAAATGCAGCCCCAGGACTGAGGCGACGCCGACGCTGCGTGGGAGATATTCGGCGGAACGGCAGCGCTGTTGCTGCGTTCGCCATGCTGCTGTGTATTCCTGCCGATCTGTCCCGCGCAGCGGGCAAGTGTAGAACGCGCTCTTGTGCATCCACAGTGTGATCTGCTGGGCTGAACGAAATAGAAAAGGTCGAGAGGGGCCACCTGGCGCATTCACGGATTCAGGTGTGCTTTGCATAGCGCGACAAGCCACTTCATTGATGAGGATTCCAACCAGCGCGGCGGGTTAAATTGCGGTACCCATTCTGATCGATGCAAAGGCGCGTTTCAGGCGAGTTACAAAAGTGTCTTGATGCGTGCCCGCTCTATGAAGATTCAACTCGAGGTCGCCTCTCGGCGCAAAGCTGCTCCAACTCCCCGCCACGTTTCCTAAAATGGATGATTGATATTAAAGGGAGCGCATTCTTGCGCATCCCTCCAGAATTGGTAGGGGGGACTCGCTTTGCTTGTGCTGAATTCTTCGCCATCGAGATCGACGACCGGTGGCGGCTCACGCGCCGCAATTCGTAAGTGGCGACGAGCCAAGAAACGACGCTGCGTCCTTCGTGTCAAACAGATGACGTCTGACGGGTTCCTTGCCATGTTCTACGGGCGCCGTCTGGCCGAGCTAACTTCCGATCCATAGCTGAGTCTCATGGCCGTCATCAAAGGCTTTGTCGACGAATCCAATAGCCATTTGCAGCCATTCACCACCGGCTGTTACATACACCCCGTTAGGGGACGCTGTATAGGTCCGACCGAATCCCTCGATGTTAATCGCGGCGCGCTGTCAGGGAGAAGACCGCCGCGCACGAGCAAAGCTCGTCCTTAGATCTCCGCCCAACACAACCTCTTGATTCACGGCATCCCCGTCGGCGTTGCGTTTGTTATTTCTGGAGCGAGCGGATGCACTTGTCGCAGAGCCGCCTCTGGCGGGGATTGCCCGCGTCGATTGACAATGCTCGCAGCGAGGCGAACGAGTCCGTTTCTCTGAAACAAGTCTGCGCATCGGGTCGATTAATTGGTTCTGCGGCTCCTCAACTCGTCCCCGGTTAGCCACACAAGCAAATAGTCGTTCAAAACATTCTGCTCCACCAGCCGCAAACAGCCAGCTTCATGATGCGGATATCCATATTGCGCAATGACGCCCCTATCCAGTGTCCAGTGCGCTGCCAGTCCACATACGAATTCAGGAGTCCACATGGCAAAAGACACGCCCCAGGCTACTCCCGCCATGATTATGGGCAAGCCCTGTCATCGGTAGTCGCTGCGCACCCAAAGATCCCCGTGGTAAGCTATTTTCCCGGTCATATTCCTCGCGCTTGGCGCTATGGAGTTACAGAGGTCCCCAGAATGGGCATGTAGGGCCGGGTCGGCGCAAAACACGTTTACAATATGTTCTGCAAAATTAATGCCCGAAAGATCGTGCAGTCGGACGGCCTGTAACGCCGCAACGTCGTTGTACTTGTCGGTCCTACCATCCAAAACCCGTCGCCGACTTTGATTTCCGAGTGATTCGGCTGGAAATGTAGAGCTGTGGGTCTCTTTGTCGGAGTGGCCTGTGTGATCGAGACATACTCATGGAAATCGAATCCTATCGAGAGCTCGATGCCTTTTTTTTGCGGCGGCATGGTCATATCGTTGTAAGAAGCGCGACGTGCAACGGATTTACTAGGCTTTTCATTGCCCGACCTCTTTGTTTGACCAGCTGCATTACAAGCTTATGCGCGTGAGGTGCTAGGGGGGCGCGATTGTTGCAAATGGATGGTGCAGCCGGCGCGGCGAGCCTGATCACCACAAGCCTTCTGATGTTTCATGGCAGAATTCAAACAATCGCACGCCCTCGGATTAATGTACCCATCGAGCTGATTAGCTGCAGCGCTTGGGTGCGCGGAGCCGCTCCAATACACGTTAAGCGCCTTAAGGTCTCCTTGCGGCGTCAGGCTGCCACGAATGTGGAGCGGCGGATCGTCTTCAGCGCGGCGCGGCATCTCTGTAGCACGTGCTTGTCACATAATCTTGAGCTCGATTTCCATCCTCACTTGCGCAGTTCGCTTAGCGTTGCGCTCGGATCTAGCCGAATAAGTCAGCGCATGCACAAGTGAAAGATCAGTGCCGGTCGCGCACCGAGCCTTCCTGGACGACGGACGCCACCAGTTTGCCGTCACGTTTGAATATCAGGCCGCGCGTGAGGCCGCGTCCGCACTGTGCGCTTGGCGAATCCCGAGCGTAGAGCAGCCAGTCGTCGGCGCGGAACGAGCGGTGAAACCACATCGCATGATCGAGACTTGTCCGCAGCACGCGTTCGTCCGAAAGCGTGCGGCCATGGCGCGCCATCACCGCATCGAGCAACGAGAAATCCGACGCATAAGCCAAGGCGCACCTATGCAGCGCTGAATCGTCGGTCAGTTTTGCGGAAATCTTGATCCAGGCATGAATTCGGCCGTCGTCAATCTTCTGACCGAAATAACGGCCTATCTCGACCGGGCGCAGTTCGATCGCATAATAATCGCGGATGAATTCCGGCGTTTCGGGAAATATCCGTCGATCGAACAATTCCAGCGTCGCGAGCTTTTCCGGCGGTGGCATGTCGGGCATCTTGTCCTGATGATCAAAGGGTCCCTGCTCTTCAGCGTGAAAAGAGACATTGATAGAGCAAATCTCGTTCCCATGCTGGATCGCGGCGACGCGGCGCGTCGAATAGCTCTTCCCGTCGCGGAGACGCTCGACCTGATAAACGATCGGAATCCGCGGATCGCCGGGCAGCATGAAATAGCAATGCAGAGAATGAGGCAGCCAGCTCTCGACTGTGCGACATGCCGCGGTCATAGCTTGCCCGATCACTTGTCCGCCAAACACCCGCTGCCAGCCTGCCTTCGCGCTTCTACCGCGAAACAGGTTTACCTCGATTGGTTCGAGGTCAAGGATGGTTAGCAAATCGATCTGGCTGTTGGACATTGACATGCTTTCGCTATATTCGATCTAATTCTTGTGAACGGCGCCGCGCCATGAACGACCCGAAACTCTCGAGACCTTTGGTCTGCTCTTAGAGCGGCCCGGAATGACAATGACTGTGCTTGGGCCGCATTTCTTGCGGCACTCTTGCCGCGACTGAAGGAGCCAACTTCAATGTCGGAGCCGCTCGAGGATACTGTGTCAATAGTATCGGATCTCTCGAAAGGCTTGATTTTTGGCTCCTGGGTCGTATCGCGAGGTCGCGATTTGCAGGGCTCCGTCATGGGCCGCAGCAGCCACCGTGCCAAGAAATACGGCGTGCGCATCTTGCTTGATGAGCCGCAAAATCCGAGTGCCTCACGCCCCGGCGAAATACCTCCACGCCTTGGTGTCCGACTCGGGACATAGATTTGGCACTGCCGAACACGACAACGGCGCAAATTAAAGCAAGACGGTTGCCTCTAGTGCTCAACGTTTTGTAAGGAGCCAGAGCGATTTTACACTCAGCCGTTGCAAAGGCGAAACGAATCGCCGATCCAGTGCCAAAGGGCTTACGGCTATTATTTGCGTGGCTGCGCACTAAGCCAAACCTCCTGCCGGTCGTTCCGGTGAAGATGACAGAGCCGAAAGCAGCTCGGTTCTATCGTGACACTCAATCTGGCTCCTCAACTCCTTGCCTGTGAGCCAAATAAGCCAATCGTTGTCAGAAATATCCTCTTCCACCAGCTGCAATATCGACCCGTTAGGTTCATGATGTAGCATCTGGTATTGAGCTACTAACCCCTTATCAAGTGAAAACCCCGCTACAAGGGAGCATAAGAAGTCAGGTGTCCACATAGCATAAGATGCTCCGTGTGCTATTGCTGCTACGATCTTAGCTACACCCTGTCCTCTAAAGTCTTTACGGACCCAAAGATCCCCGTGATAAGCGATCTTTCCGGTCATCTTCTTCGCGCTTGGTGCTGTGCAAGTACAACGGTCTTGAGGATGGGCATGTATGGCCGGGTTCGCATAGAACGCCTTCAGCGATTGAAAATGTTCTGCAAAATTGCTATTTGAAAGATCATACAGACGAGCAGCATCGGTCAGCACGACCTCATTATTTTTATCGACGCCGATGATCCAATATCCCTCACCTGATTTGATGGGCGAGCGATCTGGCCGGAAATTTGGATAGGTCGGCCCCTTTGTTGGCGTGGCTCGTGTGATCGAGACGTACTCATGAAAATCGTCTCCTATCGAAAGCTTGATACCTTTCTGAGCGGCCGCGTCGTCATATATTCGGAGGAATCGTGAGACTAGCAACGCATTAGCTACGCCTGTCATTGCGGCACCCGTCCTATTGCGATGAGGTTTGAGCTACGCTGAATGATGAGCTATGACGCTACCGCAATCACAACGGATCAAGACACTACCTACTCTGGTGAGGAATGCTCCTTCGACGAGCTCGATAGTTTGGCGCTACAACGGGCGCAGAACTCTCGCTCGGGTCGCTCCAAATTTCGGTCTCGTTACAGCTGATGAAAACTGAGTAGCAGGTTGCGGGATGCGATGGCGCAGCACTCGCGCTCCCAAGTTTGAAATGAGCTTATTCTTTTGCTGAGTATTCCTCCGTTGAGGGCCGCCTTGTTTGACGGACGCGAACGCTGCAGGTCCTAGGGGTAATCCCAGGAGAAGCGCTATGACGATTTCGCGGGCAGAGGTGATCACATCGGTCGAGCGGCGGCGTCGGTGGTCGCAGGATGAGAAGGAACGGCTAGTTGCAGCATCGCTCGAGCCCGGAGCCACTGTTTCCGAGGTGGCTCGCATGGCCGGCCTTCATGTGAGCCAGCTGTTCAGGTGGCGCAAAGAGCTTTGCAAGCAAGGTGATACGTGAGCGTCATCCAGGGACCACGTACTAGTTAGTCGGGCGAGTCGCAGCACGAGATGTGCGCGCTGCTCTTTATCGAGGGCCTCCCATACGGGTACGGCCCCGCGCTGAGGTGGTGGGTCGAGAAAGCTTAGCTGCTGCATGGCTGTCCTCCGATTCCGGTGGCAGGACAGTATGCGCGGCATCCAATTGCCGCTGCAAAGCGTCGACGATCGTGCGGACGTGCAGCAGCTCGGCGTGGGAAGCCAGGAATGCCGCTCGAGCGCATTGCGGGCTTGCACGCGGTAAATGTTGTGCGATAGGCAGATCTGTCCACGCGGCCGGTACAAGGGCACGGGTACCATCGGGCAGTACAAGCGTCAGATGAAGTTCGCCGCGTCGATGACACCAGCCAAGCACATTAAGCGCAGATCCCTCAAAGGGATGGCGCGACCGAACGATGGTTACCTGATCGGGATAGTCGTCGAGATGATGAGCGCGGTGGTAGGTAGTCTGTCGAGTAGTCTTTCGACACCATCGACCACGCGCACCTACGGGCCTCGCTCGAAGCACAGTGAGAAGGCGCTCATGCAGCGGGCGCAGATGGAAGGCGGCATGCCCAACCCAGTCCGCCAATGTCGATCGATCGAGAGCGATGCCCTGACGAGCGTAGATCTGGGCCTGTCGGTAGAGCGGGAGATGATCGGAATATTTGGACACCAGAACCTGGGCGACGGTTGCCTCCATCGGCAGTCCGCCCTCGATAAACGGGGTCGGAGCCTCGGCCAGCAGGACGCCATCTTCGCAGGCTCGGCAGGCGTTTTTGGGACGTCGGGTGACGACAACGCGGAACTGCGCCGGCACGATGTCCAGCCGCTCGTTCTTGTCTTCGCCGATCTGATGCAGGTCGCCCTGGCAGCAGGGGCAGGTCTTGGCGTCGAGGTCGACCACGACCTCGATCCGCGGAAGACGGGTCGGCAGTGCTCCGCGATTGTTGCGGCGCTTCCGTGCGCGCTCCGCCCGGCCTTCCGGAACTGTCTCGTCTTGGCTGGCTTCCGTACAGGCCGCAACCTGTTGGACGTCCTCAAGACCGAGCAGCATCTGCTCCTCCGGAAGCGACTCTGCCTTCCGGCCAAAGCGATGACGCTGCAGCTCTTTGATGATCTGGCGCAGCCGCTCGCTCTCGTGCCGCTCGGCAAGTAGCATCGCCTTCAGCGTCTCGGGATCATCAGGAAGGTTATCGCTCACGGCAAATCAGAGCATGTTCGCGACCGCCCGACGACGTGCTCCGCACAGCTGCTTGCCATCTATGGCCATATCCGTCCGCAGCACGACATCGCCGATCGCGATCTCAAACTTGATCGCCGGAACCTGCCCCTCCTTCAACGCACCTTCCACGACCAGCGGCGCGAATGTCGGATGCGACGCCTCGCACGGCGGCAACATGCCTCGCTGTCGAAACCGCCGTCGCCAATCGTAGACCTGCCAGCGCGTCGCTCCGTGCTTGCGCGCCACCTCGGACACCTGGTAACAGCCTCTCGGCGACGATCCGAGCTCTCTCAGCTTCCGAACGCACGCGGCGCCCCGATGGTCTTTCAAGCACCTCCGGCCGACTCACCGACCCCGCCGATGAGCCATCCAAATGGACGTCCTTTTTGCTGTCCAATCCGCCACTGTTTCGTGCTGCGTGGAGCCGGACAGAACGGGGGCGTGATCTGCGTCAGTGATCGCTTCGTTTCTTGATAATAGCACGCGCTTCATTGACGTGAAGCCTCTAGCGAACAACGTTTCCCTGTTGGTGGGGTCCGCTGCTTTCACCACGATCAGCTGGAATAACGCAAATCCGCTGATGACGGCATCAAATCTGAGCGCCATTGGCCGCATCGGTAAACAAGAGGTGAGATCCGTCCTATCTGAACACTAAAAGACAGGAGTTCGCCACGAGGCATGAGCATTATTCTTGCCAGTAACTATCGTCCCGTAGATCTCCATCAACCGTTGCGTGATCGCGCCAGGTTGACCACCTCCAACAATAATACGGTCTACAGATATCACTGGCATGATTTCGGCGCCTGTGCCGCAACAGAACACTTCTTCGGCGAGGATCAGTTCCGTTCGATCGACGTCGCGCTCGACGGTTGCTGCGCCAAGATATTCACGTGCTAACTCGATAACGGACTGGCGCGTGATCGATTCTAATATGTCGTTGGTCCCGCTCGGCGTGATCAGTTGGCCATTGCGAATGATGAACACACACATCCCGAATGCTTCGGCAAGCTTTCCCCTTGAGTTGAGGAAGAATGCTATGTCGTAACCATCGAGTTGGGCCTGCATCATGGCCAGCCGAGCATTATGGTAATTTGCATTACATTTGATACGTGCAGGCATAGAGTTGTCCGGCATACGCAGCCATGAACTAATCTGAGCAGAAGTGCCTTGCACGAGTCGTCTAGGTGTCTGCCGTGGCAACGCTGTGATGGCGGTCCCTACGGGGCCGGTTGCACCTAAGTCTCCAAACCCGTCAATGAAAGCCATCATCCGGATATGCACATTGGTACGAAATTCATTTGCGCGACACAGTTTAACGAGCGCTTCGCCCAACTCGTCTCTGGATGGCCCGTCGTCGAATCGCATCGCCCTTTGCGAGAAGGCATACCGATCGAGGTGCTCTGCAACACGAAAGAGGTATAATTGCTGTGCTTCTTCGTTCCAATAGCCGCGTATTCCCTCGAAGACACCAATACCATACTTCGCCACTGGCGCGAATACGTGCATCTTCGCGTCATTCCATGGAATAATCTGGCCGTCGAGATATGCAAACTCTGCCGCTGTCATCTATGTTTACCTACACGGGCTAGTCGCCGTAGTTGTTCGCCGCGCAATTCCGTTCGGAGTCCCTGGTCGAATGCAATCAAGTGGCGATCGGTCGTGATCGAGAATGATTATGCAAGCGCATCATGAGCTTCCATGAAGAAGGAGCGCTTGCTCTTGGACCAAACCCTGGCATACCGCCTATCTTCAGTCGACAGGTCATCGGATCGATCGGGTTCATCCGCTAGCACAGATTGTAGTTGATGGAGCATGCATCTTGCCTCTTGGACACGCCTAGAAGCGCCCACGTTCATCACTGATACCTCGCATGCCTCTGGTATCGAGATCAATTGCTGACGTTGGTAGTTGACCGCGGCGCCGCGCCTCGATTCTAGCTCGCCTCGCCCACCAGGGCTGAGGCGTTCCGGCGGCAGCAATACTATCGTCCTGGTAGTTTCTAGGTTCGAATATCCCATGTGGTTTGTCATGCGCACAGGCGCTGTTGAGATCAGCAAAGTACGCATACGACGAAGACCGCCGGATTGAAGCATGCGCGCGCGCGGGGACGGCGAGCTCTATGATGGCGTTGCGTGAAGGTCAGGTGGCCTGCTGAACGGCAGGCTTGGCGGCTTGGCGCAGGAGCTTCCATTCCCAGGGCAGCAGTTCGTGCAGACGCGATACGGGAAGATCAGCGATACGGGCGAGGACGTCGGCGAGCCAGGCCTTGGGATCGACTTCGTTGAGGCGACAGGTCGTGATCATCGTCAGCATGATGGCGGCACGGTCAGCGCCACGCTGGCTGCCAGCGAAGGTCCAGTTGCGCCTTCCCAAGGCCGTTTACCGTTCATTCTGCCCATGTCGGGGCGGATTTTGAAGTCCACTATCGCTGGCATCCCTATTTTGGCCGGATGGTGAACGTGCGTCGTGTCGAGCAACGCGCGACAGGTCGGTTTTTGCGGATCCGAACCCCATTGGGCACGGTCATCACGATTCCCAGCTGGATGGTAGATCCGGTCGCATGCGCGGGGATGACCTCTGGGCCACCACAAGTTGATCTTGCCGCATTAGCAGAGCTGAAGAGACTGGTCACCACGCTTACCGTTTCCGCAAACTCCCGAAGCGATCGAGTCGCATGGGAGAATGCTGATGAAACAGGAGCGCGTAGCTGCACAGATTTCGGACGGGCAACTGAGCCTGATATTCGAGCCGAACAGGCTGGACAAGATGAACGAGGCGGCGCGGGTGAAGGCGTTACTGACGCTCGCCCAAATCCTCATGCAGGCCGCCGGCCTGGTAGTCGAGGAGCTCGGTGATGCCCGACACTGACCAGATCCCGGAAGTGCTCTTGAAGCGCAAAGCTGTTGTCTATGTGCGACAGTCAACACAATCCCAGGTGATGGCCAATCTGGAGAGCCAACGACGGCAGTACGATCTTGTGGATATTGCGCGCCAGCACGGCTTCTCCGACGTGGAAGTCATTGATGATGACCTTGGCCGTTCGGCGAGTGGCACGGTGGCCCGGCCGGGCTTTGATCGGCTGGTCGCATGGTTGTGCGCAGGTGCTGTCGGCGCCGTGATTTGCTTCGATGCATCGCGGCTCGCGCGCAACGGCCGCGATTGGCATCATCTGCTTGAGTTGTGCGGGCTCGTCGAAGCGAGGGTGATTGATCACGACGGCGTTTATAATCCTTGCCTTCCGAACGATCGGCTCTTGCTCGGCATGAAGGGAAGCATAAGCGAGTTTGAGTTGGGCATAATCCGGGCACGGATGCTAGACGCAGCCAGAGCGAAGGCCCAACGTGGTGAGCTACGCTTATCAGTGCCGTTTGGTTATGTCTGGCATCGCGAAGCCGGTCTGGGCCTGGATGCTGACCTGCGTCTGCAAGAGGTGATCAGACTTATCTTCACTCGCTTTCGCGACCTTGGTAGCGCGCGCCAGGTGTTGTTGTCGATGAAGGCGGAGCAAATCCACTTCCCTCGACCTGCGGATGAAGGTCGCATGACAAACTTCGTTTGGCAGCCCATCCGCTACCGCAATGTGATCAGTGTGCTGAAGAATCCGTTCTATGCGGGTGTTTACGTATACGGCAAAAGCGAGAAGCGAACCGCGATTGTCGAAGGCAGAGCGCGGCGGACCTACGGGCACTACAAACCGGCAGGCACCTGGGATGTGATGATAAAGGATCATCACGAAGGGTACATCACCTGGGATGACTACGAGCGCAACCAGAAGCAATTGGCGCTTAACGCCTACGGTCGCCCAGATGGCGCCAAATCAGGCCGAGGCGGCCAGGCGCTCTTGTCGGGCATTCTGACGTGCGCTCGTTGTGGTCAGCGTCTTAGCGTCAGCTACCGGGGCGGTCGAATAAGCTACCCGGTCTACCGCTGTGACAAGGGTAGTCTGGCAGGTCGGCTTCGCTGTATGATATTCGGTGCTTCAAAAATCGACGCAGCAATTGCACGAGAACTGTTACGAGCGGTAGAACCCATGGCGATCGAGGCCGCGTTCGAGGCACAGCGCATGCAACGGGAACGCCAAGACGATAAGCGCCGGATCCTTGATCTGGAACTCCAGCAAGCCCGGTACGATGCCACGCTTGCTGAGCGCCGGTACGCCGCCTGTGACCCCGATAATCGCCTGATCGCGGCGCAGTTGGAGAAGAACTGGGAGTACGCTCTGCGCCGTGTGCGCGAGCTGGAAAATCGCCAGAATGACCATCGGTCATCCGGCCACGCGGTCGATCCCGGCACCTTTGCCGATCTGGCGGATAACCTGTCCGTAGCCTGGAAATCCCCTGATGTGACGATGCGCGCGCGCCAGCAGTTGCTGCGAGCCTTGATTGTCGACATCATCGCGGACGTCGACGATGCGGTACGCGACGTCGTGCTCACCATCCATTGGCAGTGTGGGCAGCACTCCGAGCTCCGGATCCGCAAGCCGCGCTCCGGTGAACACGGTTCTTCCACGGCGGAAGATGCCTTGGCTGTTGTCCGCAGCATGGCCGGGCGCTGGTCTGACGAGCACATCGCCGCCACGCTCAATCGGATGGGCTTGCCCACCGGTATGGGTAAGACCTGGACAGCACATCGGGTCAGCTCTATTCGCCGTGTGCGTGGCATCCATGCCTACCGTTCAGCAGAAAAAAACGGCGAATGGCTTACGCAGATCGAGGCCGCAAAAGCGCTCGGTGTCTCAAGCCATATGATCCGCCGCCTTGTCTTCAGCGGCGTTCTGCCTGCTGTGCAGGTTGTTCCGCGAGCGCCCTGTCAGATTCGAGCTGCCGATTTGGCGTCCGAGGCGGTCAAAAACGCGATTGCCCGAAAGGGTTGCCCGTCTCGCGAAATTGACGCGGACACGCTTCCAATGTTTACAAGCACTTAAAGAAGGGGCGCACAATGACTCAAGGCTTGCGACCGCCCGTAGCTCACGCTCAGCAGCATCGTTCGACATGCAAAGCCGTCTGTCATCAAGGAAGCGGCTAAATGCATCCCAGCGGCTGAGGCAGTAATTGATCGCTTTGGTCGTGTCGTTGTTCCTGGAGAGCTTGGCGCGCTGCTCGCAACCACTCCTTCAGCTCGACGATCAGGGAGCGGCTACGCTCCTGGCGCACGCGCAGACGCTCCTGCGGAGCAAGACCGTTGATCTCACGCTCGATGGCGAACAGAACATCGACGCGCTTGACCGCCTCGGCCGCGATCGGCGCCTTGCTGAGCCGCGCGAGATCAAATATGGAGCGACAAACAGGCTGAGAGCGCGTATTGCCTCACATATCGATGCTCCCGAGTGCGATCGGTTGCCTCATTTATTTTGCTCCCGGCCAGGGTTGAGGAGGAGGCCGGGTGCGGAGACGGCCAGGGTTTCGAAGCGCCCGGCCTCCTCCGCTGGCACCTCCTGGCACATCATTGGGTTGTTGTGCCCTCGTGCCCCAGCAGCGCTTTCTCTGCAGGAACGAACAATAACGCGTTCGCTTGCTCGCTGCGCCAGGATTTAAGCCGACGTTGAAGCGTTCGAAGAAGCTTGTTCGGATAGGCTCCAGGATATTCCACCTGCAACTGGGAGAGCAGTTCGCTACCAGTCCGCCAGGGCTCGGCTTCAAACCATTTTCGCAAATCTAGCGTTGCCCGGATGAGGGGGCGCGACGGCGCCGGCCTCTTTTCGGTTTCACGATTGGCCGATCCGTCGGCCGCATAGCTCCGTCCTTCCAGGCGGTTCGTAGGCTTGCCAGGAAGAGATCGATCGATTGCGATGCCGCAGCAGGATGGGCGATTGGCTGGGTATCCGCGAGCGCCGCGAGGCGTTCCTGCGCGCCGCGGATGTCGCGCAACAACGCGACCGGGTCGAGAGCGGCATAGATTTCTTGGAGATGGTGGCGAACCGCGTCGGGCGTGCGGGCGTCGGCGGCCAAGCGCTGGTGTGGCGTTGCCGGCGCGCTGTATGTCTTGCGCACACGAGCACCGGCGCGCTGCTTGGCTATCAATTTGAACGAGGGTTGGAAGAAGTTCACGAACAGTCGCGCCGATCGATAGAGTTGAGCCAGCAGCTTGGCCGCTTCCAGGCCCTCGAACCGACGATAGCCGACCATCCTGCGCACGACGGCGCCGTTCTTCTGCTCGACGAACGCCTGGTCGTTCTTCCGGTAGGGCCGGCAACGCGTGAAGACGATGTTGGCCGCATCGCAGTAGGCTTTCAGCGTCTCGTTCATGAACACGGTGTCATTGTCCGTATCGAGGCCGACCAGCGCAAAGGGCAATTGTTTGCGCAATTCCATCAACACCGTGCTCAACAGCGTTTGTTCGCGCACGATCAGAGAAGCGCACTCCGTCCAGCCGGTAGCAATGTCGGTGAGCACGAGGGTCTGGATGAAGCTGCCGCGCGCCGATGGACCGCTATGCGCTACAAGGTCCGCCTCGACAAACCCCGGCGCCGGATCGTTCCAATCTGCCGACGTCCGAATTGGAATACTGCGACGCAACGAGTGCGTCGCGTGCCGTCGGCTCTTGCGACCTAATCCTTCTCGGACCCGCGCCAATGCGCGGTCGATCGTCGCAGCGCTCATTGCCAAAAGTTTGTCGCGGATCTCGGGGGCAAGGCCGAGGTGCCCGTGCCGTTCCATCGCAGCAATCAGCGCAGGCATTAACGCCTTCAGCCGCTTCCCGCAGATCCGGTCTGACGCCCCCCAAAGGAGCACGAGCGCGTTGTGTTCTGCCTCATTATAGACCCGGCGTCGCGCCCGCCGGCCTGGGCGTGCGTCTTCCTGACCTCGAAGAAGCCGCATCGCATGCTTGCGATGGAAGCCGGTGATGTCGACGAACTCGTCCAATATCCGCGCCTTCTTCGCGCGATCCGACGTCCGATAGCGCGCGCCTGCCGCCGCCGTCAGCTCCTTCCGCGTCGCCATGCTTAGCCACCCCATCTTCGCCCCCGCTCGTTCCCGATCCAAGGGAGCAATTTACGTGAGGCAACGGCTCAGCATCCGGTAACAATTAAGGCGGTCAACGCAGAGACCGGGCCGATCCCCGGCATCGTCATCAAGAGCCGACAAGCCGGGTCACTGCGCACGGCCTTCAGAACCAGACGATGCAGTCGGGCGTACTCCCGCATCAGCGCTTCACGTCCGGCAAGCAGCGGATTCATGATCGCCTCCAGTAAGGTGTCATCGCTGACCAACTCACGAACTCGCGTCGCAAACAGAGTCCGCGAGACGCTTCCGACTTTGAGACCGAGCGGACGCAGAAGTCCGCGGATGACTTGCTCTGCGGCAGCGATGGAGCGGATGATATGCTTGCGAGCAGCGGCCAGCGTCCGCGCCCTTTGGCTGCCGATGCTCTTGACGTGAACAGGCTTGAACCATCCCGTTCTCACCACCTGCGCGATCCCACGGGCGTCATTACGATCGGTCTTCACCGGCATGGCCGAAAGTGCCGCCTTAACCTGGCGGGCTTCCAAACTGACGGCCGGCAGCCCCAGTTCGATTAGATTTGCGGTCAGCCATTCTGACATCGGTCCTGCCTCAAGGCCCACCCGTTCAACTTGACCAACCCATGGTTCGAGGTACTGCACAATCGATGTCGCGTCCGCCAACGTGGTTCCCTCTCGGATAAGCTTTCCGGTCTTGTCCACCGCACATAGCGCAACGGAATTCAGCGAAACATCGAGGCCGACGTAGATCATGGCTTTTCTCCTTTCCGGATGGAGTTGGTCCATGATCGTCAGCCAAAACGTGCCGCGCGGCAAATCGGTCAGGCGATCGGGACCGAATACCCCATCTCTTCCGTGAACCTTCCTCGCTTCATCTATCCGTCCTTCTTCGGGCCGGACTCTAACTCCTTCTGGAGGAAATACTCAGTGGCAGGTCAGGTCGGCATAACGGCGGCCGCCGATATGGTGACGATATGAAGCCCAAGGTGTCGACGCTTATGGCCCAGCGGCTGCGCGAGCGATCTTGATCGGCTCGAAGAGAGCGGTGAGGCGCGATTGCCTTTGAACAATCCAGAATCTCGGCGTCTTGTTAAGATTTGCGAGGGAGACCTAATGGACTTTGTTGCGACTTCACTCGCGTGACCAACGAGGGCTTCCTTGATGGACTAGAGCGGTTTCCACTTTATGTGAATCGGAAGGGTACAGGGGATTCCCTCGGTCGCGCAAATCAGATTCGATTGCTCTGGCTTTAACGACGGGGCGAGCGATGGCGAAGGGATATTCGAAAGACCTGAGAGTGCGTGCGGTGGCACTTGTCGAAGACGGCGAGAGCAGACGGGAAGCCGCGCGCGTGCTCGGTCTCAGCGCCTCGACCGCGATCCGCTGGATCGAGCGCTGGACGAGGACGGGCAGTGTGGCGGCATTGCCCGGCACGGGCCAGAGCCGCTCTCCGCTCGAGGCGCATCGCCAGTGGCTGCTCAATCTCATCGCCGCGGAGCCGGACTTGACACTCGAAGAGATTCGCGCGCGGCTCAAGTCCGAGAAGCGGCTGAAAGTCGGGACGACATCGGTCTGGCGCTTCTACGAACGCCACGACATCACGTTCAAAAAAAACTCTGCACGCCGCTGAACAGGATCGCTCCGATGTCGCTGCCGCGCGCGCCGAGCTGAAGGCCGAGCAATCCAAGCTTGAAGCGCCGCGCCTCGTGTTCATCGACGAGACGGCGGTCACGACGAAGATGGTACGGCATTACGGCCGCTCACCGCGTGGCGAGCGTCTCGTTGCGAGCGTGCCGCACGGCCACTGGAAGACGCTGACACTCGTTGCCGCGCTGCGCATCGATGGCTTGACGGCGCCGTATGTCTTCGACGGGGCGATGGACGGGCCGTCATTCCTCGCTTATGTCGAGCAGATCCTCGCGCCGACGCTGCGCAAAAGAGACATCGTCTTCATGGACAATCTGCGTACCCACAAGATCGACGGCGTTCGCCAGGCGATCGAAGCGGTCGGCGCCAAGGTGCGCTATTTGCCGGCCTACTCGCCCGATCTCAACCCGATCGAAATGGCATTCTCGAAGCTGAAGACCGCGCTGCGCAAGGGCGCGGCACGCACCGTCAAGGCGCTCATGAAACTGATCGGCAAGCTCATGAAGACATTTGCGCCCGACCAGTGCGACAACTACTTTCGACATGCAGGATACGGGGCCTGATCCACATCAAGCGGAAAATGCTCTAGCAAGAGCACTC
Source organism: Bradyrhizobium sp. CCGUVB4N (assembly GCF_024199945.1). GTDB lineage: Bacteria > Pseudomonadota > Alphaproteobacteria > Rhizobiales > Xanthobacteraceae > Bradyrhizobium. Next base: position 1,687,096 of record NZ_JANADP010000001.1, read on the forward strand.
TTGGCCGCAAAAAGAGACGTGCACCGGCACCGACGCTTATCTGCATGCGATGGAGCCCTCACGGCAGACGAAGTCGTGCTCGCATCCGCGAGGCCGGTCGCATTGCCAGCGGCAGCATAATTGCCAGGTGAGATCGTCTTCCGTTTCTTACCGCAGAGCTACCATCTCGCCTATGCCATTACGCTACCGCCGCGTTTTGCGGAAGTGAGTTGTCACGGCGACGGCTAGGCGCCGACTGGTGATGAAGCGTTTCTGATGCCGGGTCTCGGATCGGCGACACTGTCGTCGGGCTCGCGACATGTTCATTGAGCGAAAAATCTTCACATACCAATGTCTCGAGTTGGCATAAGCGTTCAAGGGACGTCGTCCAGGTTTTGAAGGAAACGGGCTCATGGATAGTTATCAGATCGGCCCAAGAACCGTCTCTAAGCGCGATCGTGTACGGTTACACCATGAATGATGGTGCCGGGTTTCGCTGCTACCGGCGGCCCGGACCCCGGGACGTTGGTGATCGATCTTATTCGTGCCGACAACTGTCGTGTCTTGCGCTTTTACTCCTGGAAGCGAGGTATTCCACCAGAACAGGTAGTGTGTCGTATCACTCGTGGTGTTGTAGTGTGACCCAGTAACTCTGCATGGGTTTAGAGTGTCGCCTGACAGTTAGGGCAGTGTGCGATAATGACAAGTGTAATCAATCTACTGCAAGTCTCGCGTTTCCTCCAGGTGTATGATCAAGCCGCTGCTCAAATGCACATTAGGCTTTCGATCGGTTTCGACTTCCATGAGTATGTTTCGATCACGCGCGCCACTCCGACGAAGGTCCTCACATCTCCAAATTTCCGACCAGATCGCTCACCAATCAAATCAGGCGAAGGGTATTGGATCATAGGCGTCGATAAGAACGACGAAGTCGCCGTCTTAGAGGCTGGTCGGCTGTATAATCTTTCGCACAGCAACTTTGCAGAACATCTTGAATCCCTTAAGGCGTTTTACGCTGACCCGAGCATACATGAAGGTCCGAAGAGTACTTGCACATGCATTGCACCCAGCGCGAAGAAAATGACGGGCAAAGTAGCGTATCACGGGGATCTTTGGGTGCGGAGTGACTTTAGAGGAAAGGGCATAACCAAGATCATGAGAGGAATAGAACGGGGCGTCTCTCTTGCCATGTGGGCTCCGGACTTCTCATGTGCAATCGTAGCGCGCTGGACACTGGAAAAGGCCGTCCACGAAGTCGTGCATCAAGAACTAGGGGGGTCGATACAAGTGGAACAAGACAAGGTGCAGGACTATTGGCTTATTTGGCTAACCGGCGAGGAGTTGAGGAACCTTGTTAATCGTCACGATGCAGCTGAGCTGCTTTTGGAGCTCTCATCCTCGACGGCGCCGCCGCGCGATAGTTAGCTTGGTACCGGCCGCTCGAATGCGGATTCTAACGACTCGGCGATGCTCGACGACAACCGGCTAGTACCTCGTCACACTGATTATGACTGGTTGATTCCGAGCCAGTTCAGGATGGGCAGGTCTTTCGGAGCCACGAGGATTTGGATGCTTCGAGCGACGCCGGGTTGGCGCCGGATGAGACCATTTCGTTCGAGGGTCACGATCATCTGGTGGACCGAAGGCGGGCTGACTTGAAAGTGGCGCTGCATGTCGGTCTCGGCGGGCGGGCGTCGGAACATGTGCGCGTAGGTGTAGATGAAGGCCAGGTACTGGCCCTGCTTTTCGGTGAAGCCTTGAGGGCTGAGGCTGCGAGCGGCGCCTGATTTTCGATTCATTTGTCGATTCGTCCGGTCCTCCGACAAGGAGGTCGCGATGAATGTACGTTATCGGGTCGAATTGAGCCAAGCCGAACGCTGTGAACTCACCGCGATGTTGAGCAAGGGCAAGCGGGCTGCCCGCAAGCTCAAGCGCGCCCAGATATTGCTGGCGGCCGATGCCGGCCGCAGCGATGAAGAGATTGCCCGCGCCGTGGCGGTGGGCGGTTCCACCGTGTACCGGACCAAACGGCGCTTCGTGGAAGGCAATCTGGAGCGGGCGCTGAGCGAGGATCCGCGTCCAGGCGCGGAGCGCAAGCTCACCGGCAAGGAGGAAGCCCTGCTGGTGGCAACGGCTTGCGCAACCCCTCCCGAGGGTCGCGCCCGCTGGACGCTGGAGCTTTTGGCCGACGCCATGGTCAGGCTCACCGACCACGAGAGCCTGTCGGGCGAGACGGTGCGCCGGCGGCTGGCCGAAAACGGCCTCAAGCCGTGGCGCAAGGATATGTGGTGCATTCCAAAGGTCGATGGCGAATATGTCGCCCGCATGGAAGACGTGCTCGACCTATATGCCGAGGCGCCTGATCCCGACCGGCCGGTGGTCTGCTTCGACGAGAGCCCGGTCCAGCTCATCGGCGAGGTTCGCGAGCCGATCCCCGCCGAGCCGGGCCAACTCGAACGTTACGATTGCGAGTATCGCCGCAACGGCACCGTCAATCTCTTCGTCTGCATCGACGTGCATCGGCCATGGCGCAAAGTCAAAGTCACAGAGCGACGGGCGGCAGAAGATTACGCCCAGTGCATGCGCGAACTCGTCGATGTTCATTATCCCGACGCCGGGTGCATCCGCGTCGTGCAGGACAATCTGTCGACCCACTCCGTAGGCTCCCTCTATGAGGCATTCGCGCCTGACGAAGCCCGGCGAATTCTGCGCCGCCTGGAGTTCCACTACACCCCAAAGCACGCCAGTTGGCTCAACATGGTCGAGATCGAGATCGGCGTGCTCCGCGGTCAGTGCCTCGACCGCAGGATCGACGACCCAAACTGGCTCCGCCGCGAAATCGCCGCATGGGAGAAACAACGAAATGCCGCTGGCGCCCGCATCAAATGGATGTTCACGACCGAAAAAGCCCGCGCCAAAATGGGCCGCGCCTATCCCGCAACGTCCAAAGAGTCACAATCACTGTGACGAGCTACTAGCCGAATCCCGTATCCCGCGGTTCCTCGACAAGAGGCGCCGCGCCGATCTGGTCACGACGACACCGAGAGCGATCGTCATTTCAACCATCGTCCAAGCCAAGTGATCGGGCAGTCAATGGCCGCGGCATGCCACACGGTCGAAAACCGACTGCCGCATTCGCTACCTTCCCATTTCATCCTGCCCGGAGACCCCCAGGTACCCATCATCTATCAGATCGAAAACTTGCGCGACGGCAAGAGCTATTCGACGAGGCGCGTTACCGCGATCCAGCACGGCCATGCGATCTTCTGGAACATCCTGTCGTTTCACGCCGAAGACCAGGGTACTTCGATCATCAAGACAAAATGCCCGATGTTTCGGAAAAACTTGGAATGGATATATTGCACGAGCGTACGACGTTTCCGGAAACACCGAATTCCGTCCGCGATTTTTATGCCATCGAGTTGTGCCCAGTCGAGATCGGTCGGTACTTTGGTCAAAAGATCGAGGACGACCGCACCCATATCTAGATCAAAATTGCCGCAAAGCTGCCAGATAATCCAGCGCTGCATATGTGCTCGCTGGCTTATGCCTCGGAGTTCTCGTTGCTCGACGTGGTAATGGTGCGTCATGATCTCATGATCGTACGCTGTTCGACGAGCGCATTATGCGGACAAGTCTTGATCATGCGATGTGGTTTCACCGCCAATTCCGGGTCGACGACTGGCTGCTCTACGCTCGCGAGTCGCCGAGCGCGCAAGATGGGCGCGGCCTCACACGACGGCAGATATTCAAACCAGACGGTAGCTTGGTTGCGTCGGTCGCCCAGGAAGGGGCCGGGCGCGAGCTGCACGGATCCTCCGCATGCACGTGAGCGTGCCTCGCTCTACGAATCCCAGCGCAGCCGACAAAACCCACGGCTCCCGATGGAAAACGCACCTGAGATCAGTGCGATGATCAGGTGCTCTGTCGATGCAGCCCGCTATGCACACGCACGCGGCTGATCGCGGCCCGGACGCTATCAAGAGCGAGGTCGTTCAGTGTCGAGACTGGTGGCGCGGCGTTGGCCCAAAGCTCGCTACATGAAAGAGCGATTGTGCGAAATGACAGCCGGGCTGTTGCATCGTAAATCGCAACAAGCGCGGCATCACACTTGACCCAGAGCGATTGCCAGACGTTCCGCGGGCGAACCGGTTGCTAATGAACATTGCCGCCAACAGCTCGATTGGCGTGCTGCTGAAACTACGGTTTGACTACAATGTGGAGATGGCCGCCAATGCTCGCGTCACACGATGTCTATGTATGTAAACCGTGGTAGCAAGCAGCGCGGATCGCGATTGCCGGACCCGACCACGCTTGCGATTCTACAGCAAGATTGATCCAGTGTTGGCTCTGGTCAACTACCAACGCTACCAATTGATTTACCTAACAGAAGCATGTCACCTCTCTCCTTGCAAGCGTCCTTAACACTTTATGGAGGAGTTTGATATGCAAGATGCGGGTGCTCATAGCTTCCAGAGGTCTACCGCGCAGGCACCATCCGAAACAGTTGGTGGTGCCGCAATGACGTGCGATTGTTGAAATCTTGGTAGCCGCGAGAAGTCGGGCGTTGAGGCACCTGGTCCTGTGGCGGCATTGAAACGCGGCCCGTACGGTGCGCATGGATAGGGAAATTCAAGGGAAGACACAGAATGCCGCGCAATGGTGAAATGACGCTCGGACTTTACTTGGTTCAGACAGGATATCATGAAAGTGCTTGGAGGGATCCGAGTGTTCCGGCGAACGGCGGAGTTGATGTCGACCATTATGGTCATTTGGCAGAGCTAGCAGAGGGCGCGGCATTTCACTTCGTGTTTTTCGCCGACACTCTGAGCGTAGTAGAACGCGATAACGCAAGCTTGGCCCGCGCAGGCCGAAACGACGGGTTCGAGCCAATTACGCTGTTGTCGGCACTCTCGTCGAGAACGCGAAACATTGGCCTTGTCGCAACAGCGAGCACTACGTATCACCAGCCGTATCATCTTGCGCGCATGCTCGCATCACTTGATCATTTATCGCGGGGGCGTGCTGCCTGGAACGTTGTCACCTCGGGATTCGAGGCCGAAGCGCCAAATTTTGGTGACAAGGAACTTCCGCATCATGACAAGCGCTATGCTCGAGCGCGAGAATTCGTTGACGTCGTAAAGGGCTTATGGGATTCGTGGGAAGACGGAGCCTTCATTCGCGATAAGCCGAGTGGTATTTTCGTGGACACCACTAAAGTGCATTTGCTTAACCACCGAGGCAGCTTCTTATCAGTGAGGGGTCCACTGAACATCGCGCGGCCGCCGCAAGGTCATCCTGTGTTGGTTCAGGCGGGCGCGTCCGATGCCGGAATAGCGTTCGCCTCAGAAGTCGGTGAGGTGGTGTTCACCGCTGAACCGTGCTTAGAAAACGGTAAACGATACTACACAAGTCTAAAAGACAAAGCGCATGCACTTGGGCGGGAGGAAAATCAGATTCTAATCATGCCGGGCATTGTCCCGATCGTCGGGAGGACCAAGCAAGAGGCGTCTGAGAAGCTTGAAAGACTGCAATCGTATAGTCATATAGACGTTCAAATTGAAACCGCTGAGCGTTGGCTTGGGTTTGTCGTGGACCTGCGTTCGGTCGACCTGGACTCATTCGTCCCCGAAGCATTGCCGGAGACGAATCTGATCCGGAGCCGCCAAAAGGTGCTTCTCGACTTGGCTGCTCGCCAGAAACTCACCTGGAGAGAACTGATCCGCTTAGTGTCGGCTAGCAAAGGCCATCTCATGGTTGTTGGAACACCGGACGAAATTGCCAATGCTATGGTGGATGCATTTGATCAACGCGCGGCTGATGGATTCAACGTACTTCCCCCGACTGTTCCAGGTGGACTCAAGGATTTTGTGGAGCTTGTCGTGCCCGAATTGCGCCGCCGTGCCAAATTCCGAGCCGGATACTCCGGACAAACACTGAGGGAGAACCTCGGTCTCAAGCGGCCGCTCAATCGGTTTATCCAGACAGGCGCGTCTACTGGCCTGTAAAAAAACCCAAGCTGTTGCGAGCCGGGCGACTCTATCGGAACGTCGACGGTGTTTCAATTGCATCGGGGCTCGATAGGGCCGTGTCCACCTCAAATGCCACGGCCCTTAATTCCCAACCATGGTGCTTTCTCTATGTCTCGCAGTTGGACATCCGATCGGTCCCAGCGGCTCTCGCATCCTGACGACACTCTTTGCATGCCTGCAGGAAAGGAGCTGGAGTCGCGCCATCGCATCCATCTGCCTAACGGAGGAGAGGCTCTCGCGATGGCCATCGAGGTCCGGTTATGGCAGCTTCATCGACTGTTCAGGGCGGGCGGAAAACCATCGGAATCGGACACAAAGAGGGTGAAATCGTTTGGATCACGCTCGACCGACCAGACAAGGCAAACGCGCTTAGAGTCCGTTTTGAAATTCAGGGATGGGCGTTTCTGCGGATGAGATTGCCGCCCATGGCGACGAGGATCATGGCATGCGAGACGTCGATGCGCTTCTCGTAGTCGCGCATGAGGCGCCGCCAGCGGGTCATCCAGCCGAAGAGCGGCGTCAGGGTTTGGATCGCCACTGGCCATACCGACATGCGTCGCGGCATGCAAAGCCTGGCTCTTACGGTTCAGGAGAGCTTGAAGCGCGATCCCCATGCCGGCGATCTCTACATCTTCCGGGGCCGTCGCGGTGACCTCGTCAAGATTCTTTGGCACGATGGGCTGGGCATGTCGCTCTACGCTAAGCGCCTAGCGACGCTGTTCCGGATGACGTTGCCGCCCTGAAGGAGGCGCTGGCAGTCGAGCGCGCGAAGGGTTTGGAGATCGCCGCTGAGCTCGCGGTCGCCCGCGCGAAAGCGTCGGAAGACGAAGCGCTGATCGCCCAGCAGCAGTTGCAGATCGCCAAGCTGAAGCATCAGATCTATGGGCAACGGTCGGAACGTTCGGCGCGGCTGATCGAGCAGTTGGCGCTGACGTTCGAAGAGCTGGAAGCCGACGCCACCGAGGACGAGCTTGCGGCGGAACGAGCCGTGGCGAAGACGACGACGGTGCGCGGATTTACGCGCAAGCGCGCTGAGCGCCAGACCTTCCCTGAGCACACCTTCCCCGGGAGCGGGTAGTGATCGAAGGACCTACGGCTTGTGAATGCTGCGGCAGCAATCGCCTTCGCAAGCTCGGCGAGGATATGACGCGCACGCTGGAAGTAGTGCCGCGCCAGTGGAAGGTGATCGAGACGGTCCGGGAGAAGTTCTCCTGCCGCGATTGCGAGAAGATCAGCCAGCCGCCGGCGCCATTCCATGCCATCGCCCGGGGATGGGCTGGCCCGAGCCTCCTGGCCATGATCATGTTCGAGAAGTTCGGCCAGCATCAGCCCTTGAACCGCCAGGCCGAGCGCTATGCCCTGGAAGGGGTGCCGATCGCGCTGTCGACCATGGCTGATGCCGTGGGGGCGGTCTGTGCGTCGCTGGATTCCCTACTGCGCCTGGTGGAAGCCCATGTCATGGCAGCCGAGCGCCTTCATGCTGACGATACGACGGTGCCGGTCCTGGCTAAGGGCAAGACCGACACGGGACGGTGCTGGATCTACGTTCGGGACGACCGGCCGTTTGGGGGCGCGGGTCCAACGGCAGCGATGTTCTACTACTCACGCGACCGCAAGGGCGAGCATCCGCAGGGGCATCTGGCCCGGTATGCCGGCATCCTGCAGGCCGACGCCTATGACGGCTACAACCAGCTCTATCTGGCCGGGCGCCAGCCCGGACCGATCCGGGAGGCTGCCTGCTGGTCGCATGGAAGGCGCCCATTCTTTCCCATGGCCGACATCGAAGAGAATGCGCAGCGCAAGGGTGTCGGAAAGAAGGAAATCCCGCTCTCTCCGATTGCGATCGAGGTCGTGCGGCGGATCGATGCGCTGTTCGAGATCGAACGCTCCATCAAGGGCAGGAGCCCCGAAGGGCGTCTTCAGGTGCGACAGACGCTGAGCCGGCCTCTGGTCGAGGACCTTCAGGTCTACATGCGCGAACAGCTCGCCAAACTGTCTCGTGGTCACGACCTGGCCAAGGCGTTCAACTACATCCTGAAGCGATGGACTAGGTTTATGCCGAGATCGAGCGTATCCTACTCAGGCGCTGGAGGACAAAATCCGAGAGCGTATGGGCGTCATGCCCGACCTCGCTCGAGCTCCCTCAACCGAATCAATCCATTCAGACCACATCGATATCGGAAAGGTCGAGAGGCGTGGCCTCCGCTCATGCCCGCCAACCGCCCGACTGGCAGCATAGTTTCGTTCCCGCCGCTCTCAGTGGCTGTGACTTCTCAAAACGCGTGAGAAATATGAACAATCAAATCTTGCAAAATGAAACCTTCGATGATGTCGGGTCGATCGCTACAAACGTTGGCGATGGCTTTACAATGGTGACAGTCGGAGACCTTATCGTCTCTCGGCGTCTGGCGGAAGGTCAGCACCCTGGGCTTGCCGACATTGTTAAGCTAATTCGGGAGTCAGATGTCGCGTTCGGCAACTTAGAAACGAACATTTTCGATATTCGGACGTTCGCCGGCGGGGGCCCGCTCCCCGAGTACACAGGCGGCGCGATTAGCAGCCTTCTGGAAGTGGCTCCCGATCTGAAATCCATTGGCTTTAATATTGTCAGCCGCGCGAACAACCATACGTTTGACTGGGGACTCGAAGGCATGCGCGAAACCAGCCGCATGCTCGACCGGCACGGAATCGTTCATGCGGGCGTAGGTGAGAATTTGGCGCATGCCGCCGCGCCCCGCTTTCTAGAAACTCCGCGTGGCCGAGCAGCGCTAGTGTCGTTCGCTTCAACATTCACGCCCTGGTCGCGCGCGGGTGACCCCGCCGGCGAGGCTCCCGGAAGACCCGGCCTCAACTCGCTGCGATTAAAGCGCAGCGTCGTCGTCCCTCCCGATATGCTCGAGTGTGTGAGGCGCATGCGCGAGGTGTTACCTCACCCCGAGTTTGACCTTGCGGACGCGAACGCGGCTGTTCTTGCCGGAGTGACGTTCAAAAGGGGCGACGAGGTTTGCTATAGCTATGAGCCAAACTCTTCAGACGCAGCACGAATCTTGCTTAATGTTCGGCAGGGTAAGCAGATTTCAGATTTCGTAATCGCTACGAACCACGATCACAGCCCGGGAAACTGGAGCGAGGAACCGCCGGATTATGCGCGATCATTTGCTTACAAGTTGATCGATGCCGGCGCGGATGCTCATGTCATCCATGGGCCCCATCGGTTGCGAGGCATTGAAATCTATAAGAATCGACCGATCTTCTATAGCCTTGGCAATTTCATTTTTGACTCGCTCCAAACACCATTGGGCGCCGACATGTTCGTCGCCTACGGCAAGGACCCGACTGTTGATACGGAAGCCGACCTGCAGGGCGCCACCATAAAGGACTTTGCAGACCCGGCATTCTACGAGAGCGTGGTAGCAATCAGCAAATTTCAGCAGAACCAGCTCGTTGAGTTGCTTCTTTACCCTGTCGAGCTTGGCTTCTCGAAGCGACTAGCGAACCGCGGCGTGCCTCGTCTTGCCCCACCGACACAAGCGAGAAGTATTCTAGAACGTCTACAGAAGCTTTCGTACCCTTTTGGGACGCACATCTCCATCGAGGACAACGTTGGAGTTATCAGAGTCAGGCCTATGACCGGTCTTTAGGGGACGGATGCCATTTGGGCGGTTTCGGATGCACAGGTTTGCATTGACGGCCACCGCAACCTTGCCCGTCGTCAACCGGTTCGCAGATCTCCACAACGAAATAGCGGGGTGGCGCCGCGATATCCACGCTAACCCCGAGCTCGGATACGATGTCTATCGCACGGCTGGAATGGTGACTGAGAGATTGAAGACCTTTGGCGCCGACGAGGTGGTCACTGGCATCGGCAAGACCGACGTGGTCGGCGTCATTATGGGTAAACGGACAGGCTCTGGACGTATCGTCGGCATGCGGGCCGACATGGATGCGCTTCCTATCATGGAAGCAACGGGGTTGCCGTTTGCCTCGAAGATCCAAGGCAAGATGCACGCCTGTGGCCATGACGGACATACGGCGATGCTCCTCGGCGCGGCCAAATATCTCTGCGAGACGCGCAACTTCGATGGCACGGCGGTCGTCATCTTCCAGCCAGCCGAGGAGCGCGGATACGGAGCCCGCGCTATGGTCAATGACGGTCTGATGGAGCGCTTCGGTATCCAAGAAGTCTATGGCATGCACAACATGCCGGGTTTTCCGGTCGGCAAATTCGCTATCCGTCCCGGATCGCTCCTCGCGGCAGGTGATGGGTTCACCACCGACATCGAAGGCTTTGGTGGGCATGCCGGGCGCCCTCACGACTGCATCGATACCACGCTCGTCGGGACCCAGGGCCAGGGCAGTGCTTAACTATGAGCGCGGCTGTCCGATCACGCGTAACTCAGAAGCTGAGACGACCTTCGCGGCCGATGTGGCTGTCGCGGTGGTGGGCGAGGGGCGCGTCAATTGCAACACGCCGCCGAGGCTCGGCTGCGAAGATTTCTGTTTTATGCTGAACGCCCGTCCTGGCGCTTTCATCTTCATTGGGAATGGCGACACGGCGGGGGTGTCACCATCCGCAGTTCAATTTCAACGATGAGGCTGTCCCATTTGGCTGCTCCTATTGGGCCAAGCTCACGGAGCGAGCTATGCCGGCCGGTTGACCTCAGGATTGAACCGACTTCCTGGTTAATCCTAAGCTCAAGGGTCGGATTTGCTGGCCGCGTCCGAGCGTATTCATCAGCAACACGGCTACAATTACGCTTGCGCGTTATCGGCTGTGGCGTTTTCGCCGGAGGAAATGAAAAAGTATGTAATGTATACACTCCGGATTGGGGATACTTGTCGACCCAACTACCTTCCTGGGTTAAGCGCTTTGAGACGGAAATCATTCCGCTCATAAAGTAGTCGCGCTAGAACACTTGGTTCTCTACCGGGGGCTCCGTATGGCTCACCCACGGCTCCCTCGTGGGTGAGCCGAGCTGCTTATTTCCTTTACGACAATTGGCACCGAACAGACAATCTCGCGTCGTTCTTACCGATGGGGGTCGCGCCGCTCGCGGTTGGGAAATGCGTGCCTCCGTTCAGAGACTTCGATTGGGTATCTCCTGCCTTGCTCGCACAGCGCTGGCCCTAGTCAGTCGAGAGTTGCGCGCTACCCCGTTGCATTTCGCAATTACCGGGCTCCGAAACAGGGCATCTTGAACTCTGTCGGCGCATCCCAGCGCTACTGTACGATGCGACACCTCGCGGACGATGCGAACGCGGCGCGCTTGGCACATATTGGAGCCGGTGCAAGCGTGATTTGGAGAAAACTGAAGGGCAGATGGCTGGTATGCACAAAGCGCGGTAGTTGTCGAAATTACGCGAAAGGCGGCCCTCAATCGCAGGAATAAATCGATAGTGGCCCCGGATCGCACGAATCGGCACTGAAAGTCTCGCTAAGCTTCAAATTGGTAAAAATTCGGTTAAACAGGATACGGAGCGCAGTATGATTGACCACGTACCCAACGTCCTGCAAGCGCTTGACGGCTCCGCAGTTGCTGTGCCCCAGCCGCCGCCCGACATGCCTCGGGCTCTTCAAGGACCTGGTACAGCGCGTCCTAATACGCGGCGCTTTGTTAAGAACGAAATTCTCGCACGAATATCTCTTCAAGATCTAGCGGCGATGGGAGAGTTCCTTGAACCGGTTGTCTTGCGAGAACACATGGTCTTGCAGGAGCCAAAAAAGCAGCTTGACCACATTTATTTCATAGAATCAGGTCTCGTCTCGCTGAGGATCGTTGCGGCGGGAGCCATTCTTGAAACGGCAGTGATCGGGAATCGCGGGGCGGTCGGCGCTTCACTGTTAGTGGGAGGGCATCTGCCAACGCACCAGTGCGTCATGCTCGTCCCCGGGAGCGCTCACAGGATTCGTGTCGAGGATTTGCGGCACGTGATGCGCGAGCGCCCCGGAATCCGAGAAAATGTTTCTGCATTCGTTCAGGCACTGAGCATGCATTGCGCTCAGACAGGATTATGCGGTGTCCGACACGATCGCGAAAAACGGCTCGCGTGCTGGCTCTGTTTGGCGAGCGATGCTCTTGCTGCGGACGTGCTTCCGGTTACGCACGATTATCTGTCATCTCTATTGGGATTGCGCCGTCCTGGGGTGACGGAGACGTTAATCCGGTTCGAAGAACAGGGACTAATTCACAAGACGCGCGGCTTGTTGCGTATCGAGGAACGAACGTTCCTTGAGCAGAAGGCATGCAGTTGTTACAAGCTGATCTCAGGAGCTTATCTCTCAAACGAGCCCGCTGTTTGCACCATGGATCTAGCGGGGTAACGGCGCCCGCTATGCGTGTGGCTGAGGCGAAAGCAGGTGCTCGGGAGCGCCACCCGACCGGTCATTATCTCCTGCCCGGGTGGCGAGCCGGACTTGCACATCCTGAACTGCGATAGATCGATGTTGCATGTGAGGGCTTCCTAAGCGAAGCAAGAGATCGGTGCCCAGTTCTTCTTCCCGCAGTACGAATGGACGCAACGAGTTGAACAGAATAGGCGGCCGTCGATTTTCAGTTAATATCCCAACTGAGCGTGCGTCTGTACGGACGGGATCATCCTGGGCGGCGGCGATCAGGGTGAGAACACGCATTGCCTCGCCTTAATTGTTACCGGATGCTGAGCCGTTGCCTCACGTAAATTGCTCCCTTGGATCGGGAACGAGCGGGGGCGAAGATGGGGTGGCTAAGCATGGCGACGCGGAAGGAGCTGGGCGTCAGCGTCGCCGCGCCAATCGCCCGCGTGATCCGCATCCGCGCTCGGGTCGCAAACTCAATCTCGATCGCACCTCGGGTGGCAGCCGGCAATTGCCATCGCCGGCTCTGCTTCCGGAAACCTCGGCTCTTGGTGAATCCACTGGGGTGCTTGGCGCCGACCTCACCGTGTCGTGTGGCCAGGATCTGGTAGGGTCCCTTTAAACTCTCAACGACGATCGCCGCTTCTCATCTTCGGACCAACGCCAACCGCTCGACTAATCTGAGCGTCACAAAAAAGCATTCTTATCCAAAGGGAATTCACAGCGGCCTAGGCGCCCAAGCGGCTTAGTGCGGAGGCGTATTACGCGTGCCTCCGTGTATCGAGGAATGACGTTCATTTGCGCGCAATGAGCGGAAGCTGTTGTGATCTTCCCCCAAAAAAGTGGACAGGGTTAAGCTGCTTTTAGCTCCATCTGGATCGGAGCGGTATATCCGATCGCGGAATGGAGCCGGGTTCGATTGTAGAATCCCTCGATGAAGGCGAAGATATCGCGCTGGGCCTCGGTGCGGGTCTTGTATTGACGATGATGAACGAGCTCTATGAACCCTTCACAGATTCGGAGGGCAACCTCGGCTCGCGGCCTGTTTATCGTGACGGCCAACCGGTCGAGAGCCGGCAGGCGGTCGCCCGCCGCGACCGTCTGATCGAGAAGCTTGCCTCGCTCCCTGCGGTCCCTGGAGCGCTGGACCAAGTCGTCCAGCGCTTCGGTACCGACTTGGTCGCCGAAGTAACCGGTCGCTCGCGCCGCATCGTTCGCAAGGGCGACCGGCTGGTGATCGAAAACCGAGCCGGCTCGGCCAACCTCGCAGAGACCTCGGCTTTCATGGACGACCTCAAGCGGATCCTAGTGTTCTCCGACGCCGGCGGCACCGGTAGGAGCTACCATGCCGAACGGTCGGCTCGGAATCGCCGCTTGCGGGTCCACTATCTGCTCGAGCCCGGCTGGAAGGCCGATGCCGCTATCCAGGGCCTCGGCCGCACGAACCGGACCAACCAGGTGCAGCCCCTGTTTCGTCCCATAGCGACCGACGTGAAGGCCGAGAAGCGCTTTCTCAGCACTATTGCCCGCAGGCTCGACACGTTGGGAGCCATCACGCGCGGCCAGCGCCAGACCGGAGGGCAGGGCCTGTTCCGGCCCGAGGACAATCTCGAGAGCCAGTATGGGCGTGACGCATTGCGTCAACTCTACACGCTGCTTGCGCGCGGCAAGGTCGACGGCTGCTCGCTCGAGAGGTTCGAGGATGCAACCGCCCTGAAGCTGACCGACACCAACGGGCTCAGGGATGACCTGCCGCCGATCACGACCTTCCTGAACCGGTTGCTGGCGCTCACGATCGAGCTTCAGAACATCCTGTTCACCGTCTTCGAGCAGCTATTGATTGCTCGGATCGAGGGCACCGTCGCATCGGGCACCTACGACATCGGGCTGGAAACGCTCCGCGCCGAAAGCTTTGTCGTCACGGACCGGAGGACGATTTATGCGCATCCGGGCACTGGCGCGGAGACCCGGCTTCTCACGATTACCCAGAGCCTGCGCAACCATCCTGTGGGGCTGGATGACGCCCTCGCTCGTCATTCCGATCGTCATGCTGTCCTGCTGATCAATGAGCGCTCCGGGCGATCCGCCGTTCAGGTGCCGGCGGCGAGCTTCATGCTCGACGACGGCGAGATCGAACGGCGCGTCCGCCTGATCCGGCCGATGGAGCAGCACAGCGTCTCCCTCAACATGATGGCGGAAAGCCATTGGGTCGAAACGGATCGAGAGCGTTTTGCCGCAGCCTGGCTGGCGGAGCTCGCCGAGGTACCCGAGTTCACCGAGAGTACGATCCACATTGTAGCGGGCCTGCTGTTGCCCATCTGGAAGCGACTGCCGAACGAATCCACCCGCGTCTATCGGCTCCAGACAGACGCAGGCGAACGGATCATCGGCCGCAAGGTCTCGGCTACCTGGGTTGCGAACGTCCTTGCGGCGGACGCGCCGGTGTTGACCCCGGATGCCGCCTTTGTCGCGCTGGTGGAGCGACGGACAGTCCTCGACCTTGCCGAGGATCTCCAGCTTCGCCGTGTTCGGGTGATGGGCGCATACCGCATCGAACTGTCTGGGTTCAACGACATGATGCGCGACCGACTACGGGCTTACGGTCTCTTTGGAGAGATTATCTCCTGGAAGCTGCGCATGTTCGTGCCGACGGACGCAAACGGCGTCGAGATCCTGTCGAAGGTGCTCGAGTGCTATCCGGTCGCGCGCATCAGTGAGCGGGATGCCGCGTGATGTCTCGCGATGCCTCCGAGCTGGCCCGCGGCCTCGCGCGCGAGGCCGAGGCAGTGTGCCGATACTATCTTTCCAATGGTAAGCGGGCGGGTCGATATTGGGTGGTCGGCGACGTCCACAACACCCCGGGCCGCTCGATGGTCGTGCGGCTCCAGGAATCGCTGAAAGGGCCTGCCGGCAAGTGGACGGACGCTGCGACCGGCGAGCATGGCGACCTCCTCGACATCATCCGCGAATGCCGGGGTTTGCGTGACTTCCGCCAAGTCGCCGAGGAGGCGAGACGCTTTCTCAAGCTACCTCGTACCGAACGGGAGTCCGCATCGAAACCCGAACGACTAGCGGTGCCAACCGGATCGCAACAAGCTGCCCGTCGGCTCTTTGCGATATCCAGCCCGATCGAGGGGACCGTGGTCGAGACATATCTGCAGCGTCACGGAATAACCCATGTGCACCATGACGGCAGCCTGCGCTTTCACCCACACTGCTACTATCGACCGGACGAGCACTTGCCGACTGAGACCTGGCCGGCGATGGTCGCTCGCGTCACCGACCTCGATGGACGGATCACGGGCGTCCACCGCACCTGGCTCGACCCGGACGGTTTCGATCGCGTACGGCTTGGCAAGGCTCCAATCGACACACCACGACGAGCGATGGGCGATCTTCTTGGCAATGCCGTTCGCTTCGGCGTGGTGGACGACGTGCTCGCTGCCGGCGAGGGTATCGAAACCATGCTGTCGCTACGCTACGTGCTGCCGACTATGCCGATGGCAGCTGCGCTTTCTGCCAATCACCTCTCAGCCCTGTTGCTCCCGTCGAGCCTGCGCCGGCTCTACATCGCCCGCGATGCCGATGCCGCCGGGGATGCGGTTCAGGCAGTTCTGACTCAGCGTGCAACAGACGCCGGTATTGAAGCGATTCCGTTGTCGCCTCGGCTGGGCGACTTTAACGAAGATCTGCACATATTCGGTCTCGATGCCCTCCGAGCAGCGTTGCGGCTTCAGCTCGTGCCGGAGGACGTCGTTCGCTTCCTGCATTCGTCGATGGTGGTCGCGGAATAGCTCCCGGTGTTCGATCGACGTTGATAGGTCGGTCATAGGCGAGGCCAATGCCGGAAGAGAACGCGACCACGGCCTTCTAGAGGGCGATCGGACGGCAAGCGGCCCGGGCCGGCAATGGCTGCGGCCGGCTATTTTCCGCCGCGCGCCGGCGATGTGAAGACACATCATAGGTTTGGCCAGCGCGCTTTGCATCGCGAAGCAAAATAGCCGTCCTTCGCCATCCTCCGCTGCCGCTTCGGCCCTTTCGGGTTCTGGCCCGTTCCGCCCGCCGTCTGAGTGATCGCCACGAAGGCCGCGATGGGCGCGGTCAATCCGGCAGAGGACCTTCTTCCATGACCGACCGTGACGACATCGAACCACCGCACACCACATCTTCAACCGACCACGTCCTTAGCGAACTGCAGCTCTTTGGCTACCGTCCATTGGACGATGAACCGGATCCAAAACCGCTTCCCGAGCCCAGGGTGCAAGGCTCATCGGGACCTATGATAGCCAGGTCGCGTTTGGGCAGTCGCGCGTGCTCCTGGTCTGGACGCGCCTCATCATGCCGAATGGGAGGTCGATCGTCTTGGAGCGGCAGCCCGGTGCAGATACGGCAGGCTACTCCGGTCTTGAGGACGAGGTCGACAACCATTGGAAGGAGCTGTTGGGAGCAGCCGCTTTGTCGACGCTGCTCTCCGTTGGCACCGAGGTGAACTCGGGAGCGGATTCGGGTAGCGCCAACAGCGATCTGATCGCGGCGCTCCGCCGTGGAGCAGGGGATTCGATCAATCAGACTGGCCAGCAGGTGGTCCGCCGCAATCTCAACATCCAGCCGACGTTGACGATCCGCCCGGGATTTCCGGTGCGGGTGATCGTCAATCGCGACCTGGTGCTCGAGCCCTACAGAGGATGAG
Organism: Bradyrhizobium sp. CCGUVB4N; assembly: GCF_024199945.1. GTDB lineage: Bacteria > Pseudomonadota > Alphaproteobacteria > Rhizobiales > Xanthobacteraceae > Bradyrhizobium. Next base: position 1,704,131 of record NZ_JANADP010000001.1, read on the forward strand.
GACGATGCCAAAGCTTAAACTCGGAGCAATCGAAGACGATAAGCCTGTCAAGGTGGCTCACGAACTACCGGCGAGCGTGCACAGAGATCTCGTGGCCTACAGCGAAATTCTCGCACAAGAGAGCGGTCAGCCGATCCAGGATCCGAGCAAGTTGATCGCCCCGATGTTGGCGCGGTTCATGGCGGCAGACAGAAACTTTCGGAAGGCTCGCCGGGCACGTCAATGTCCGAGCGAAGGCGAGGGGTAACGCATAGAAAATCAGCTTCAGGAGAAGTCGAGCCGGCTTGGGTACGCGATCCTCGCGCAAGCCCGATAGGCCAGGCAGAAGAAATTGGCTCACTTGCCACGTTTGAGCACCACCTTTCTTCATGCAAATCGGCTCTTTTATGCTGCCGCGGCTGGCACGATGGTCATAAGTGAGGCCAGGGTTGAACCGAGGAGCCTCCAGCTGAAGCCCCACGCTTGCCGTTCGGGACCATCCTTGGTCCCTGGCTAGCTTCAGAATGCGATCATTATTACGACGCATTGGCGGGGCGCGTGCTGCGTCTTTCGCGCCAGGTCTCGCCGAAACATTCTGCTCGTCGGAGACCAGCAGGATTCACAAGCTCATTGCAGAATTTCGGCGCCCTGTATTACTTCTTCGCGCTAATTAGGCGCTAATCTAGCTTTAGGATTTGTTCCAGAGGCTGAGCGACCGAGGTTGCATCCAGTCAAAGTCCAAATTACTGGGCTTTGCGCACGCTACCGCAACGGCTCACCTGGGGAAAAGCTCTCGTAATAGGTGTTTCTCGAATGACCACAGTTCTGATCACGGGTGCGAACCGCGGCATCGGCCTTGCGCTCGCGCAGCAATATGCGACCGACGGGGCCGAGGTGATTGCCTGCTGCCGTGAACCGGCAACGGCTGAAGCGCTAAGCGCCCTAGCAGAGGCGCGCGGCGGTAGCATTCGGATTATTCAGCTCGAAGTGGCCGACGAGGCCTCGATCGCATCCATGAAGCGGGCGATCGGCGATCAGCCGATTGACATCCTCATCAACAATGCGGGGATCAACGGCACCCCCAAGCCCCAGTCGGCCGACAGCATCGACGCCGAGAGTTGGATGAAGACGATCCGCGTCAACGCTCTCGGCCCGATACTCATTGCCCAAGCTTTGCGGGACAATTTGAGGCGCGGTTCTGAAAAGAAGATTGTGGCGATCAGCAGTGTTTATGGGTCGACTACAAAAGACTATGGTGCCGGCTACCCGAGCAGCCTTGACCGGTATGCATACCGGGCTTCGAAGGCGGCACTCAACAACGGCATGCGAGGGCTCGCTCGCGACTGGGCGGAGGACGGCGTCCTGGTGGGTATTTTGGATCCAGGATTCGTGCGGACGGACATGCCCGGTGAACTTGCCCGCAATTCCTCACAATCGATTTCGGCCGACGAGAGTGCGCGCGGCCTGAAGCAACGCATCGCCGAGCTCACACCAGCTACCAGCGGCACCTTCCAGCGCTTCTGGGGGGAAGCAATCCCTTGGTAATCCCCGCGTGAGAACTGCAGCACGTGTGTCGGTGCAATACTTTCATGCTCGAACATGCCAGGCGCCGCATGTGAATTGCCATAAGCTTCCCGGGCAGCAGCTGGCGCTTGGCCGGCCGAGGGCCTTGCACAGGCGCGCGTGGTAAGATGCGCGAGCCCGGAAGGCCGCTGCTGCCGACTGCTACTGTGCAAAAGTAATCGGCCTGACGATCGCATCGCCTAGTGAAACAACACGCTGGACCGGCGGTATGCTAGCCAGGGCCCGGTAAGCCTTGGGTGGTCGCCGCTTCATGACGATACAAGACCTGGACTCCTAATCTTTTCAGCTACGCGATGATGGAAAGCCTGCATGCCAAATGAAATTCAGCGCCTACAAACCGGCGGCCGAATGAGCAAAGTAGTGATTGCGAATGGAGTTGTCTATCTGGCTGGCCAGGTGTCCGACACCGAGTATGCGCCGATTGAGCAGCAAACGAACGAGACCCTCGCTAAAATAGACAAGCTACTTGCTTTGGCGGGGATCGATAAAACGCGCCTGCTTACTGCCATGGTGTGGCTCAGTGACGCACGCCACATCGACGACTTTAATAAAGTTTGGGATGCATGGGTTCCAGTGGGTGAAGCTCCTGCTCGTGCTTGCGTGCAGTCTCGGCTTGCACACGACGGATATGACGTCGAAATCGCTGTCACGGCGCTCGGGCACTGACCGCCCAAGCTGGCGACGTTCAAGCTCAATACGATAATGCTCGGCCTAGCATCGTGGTGTGTCTGTGGCGGCGCGCCTGTGGGGCGGCGGCACAGTGGCGCTGGTGGATCGCCATCTTCCGGGTAGCGAAAACCCCGCCGGATGTCGGATTGATCGAGCGCGACGGTAGAATTGTGATTCATCTCCCCGCTCCGTCGCTAAGTTACGCCGTCAGGAGAAGATCGTGCACCACGCCTGCGCCATCGCAGGTCTGTGCTGGTTAAGAACGCATTCTTTGCGTCTAGGGCTTAGATATCACCGCGCGGGATCGCGCAGCAAACGCGAGCCTAGTCGTGCATTGCGTGAGCGAGCATCGGCGCTCGCGTTTTCAATTGCTTCGGCGTGAATGTTGGGCCAATGTTTCGCGAGCGCGCGCCTACCGAGATCAAGAGCTGTGGCTTGCAGAACGTCTGCATTCGGCTGCACATTCCGAGCCAGGATAAGCTTAATGCTGGCGCCATTTTGAGATCCAGATTGCAGGCCGGCTGAACCGGTTTCAATCGACAACTCCGCTGCAGACTTCGGCTGCCATTTCAAAGCCCGCCAAGGCTTGCCTTGGATTGCAAGGGCACGACAACCTTGCGCTACAGTACGGGATAGTACCGTTGGAGCGCTCGGTCTCAACTGGTGCACAAGGGCGAGTGGAACGAGAGTTTGCAAGGCCGGAGTCGAGCGAGCCGGATTCCTGCGTGGTGCCCAAAAATTTGCTGAATTTATGCGTGATTTGGCCTCGTGTTTCGCAGGCTTGCGCTGCTCTTAGGATTAGAAAAGATCATCCAAGCAGGGAGAGTTGCAAATGAAGGTCGGTGTTCCGAAGGAAATCAAGACGCATGAATATCGCGTGGGTCTCACACCTGGAGCCGTCCGGGAATACGTGGCTGCTGGCCACAGCGTGATCGTCGAAACCAATGCGGGCGCCGGTATTGGGGCAACGGACGACAATTATCGCAAAGCCGGCGCCACGGTTGTGGATTCCGCTCGCGACGTGTTCGCGTCCAGTGAAATGATCGTGAAGGTCAAGGAGCCCCAGCCTTCCGAGTGGGTGCAGCTGAGAGAAAACCAGATCCTCTTCACCTATCTACACTTGGCTCCGGACCCGGAGCAGGCAAAGGGGCTGCTGAAGTCTGGATGCACGGCAATCGCCTACGAGACCGTGACTGATGCACATGGTGGCCTTCCGCTGCTTGCGCCGATGAGCGAGGTGGCGGGCAGGCTTGCGATCGAGGCTGCCGGTACTGCCCTCAAGAGATATACAGGAGGGCGCGGTTTGCTGATCGGTGGCGTGCCTGGTGTTCAGCCTGCCCGTATCGTGGTGATCGGAGGCGGCGTTGTTGGCACGCATGCGGCGCGAATGGCGGCCGGGTTGGGCGCCGAGGTCACCATCATTGACCGCTATCTACCTCGTCTTCGCGAGCTCGACGAACTGTTCGGAGGACGCGTTCGTACAAGGTTCTCGACAATCGATGCTGTTGAGGAGGAGGTATTTGCGGCCGACGTTGTCTTCGGTGCCGTGCTGGTGCCCGGAGCGAGCGCGCCGAAACTTGTTAGCCGTGGCATGTTGAGCTCGATGCGCAGAGGCTCGGTGATCGTTGACGTGGCGATTGACCAAGGAGGCTGCTTTGAGACCTCGCGGGCGACCACGCACGCTGATCCAACTTACGAGGTGGACGGCGTCATCCATTACTGCGTGGCCAATATGCCGGGAGCTGTCCCGCTGACCTCGAGCCAGGCGTTGAATAACGCCACGCTGCCATTTGGCCTGGCTCTCGCTAACAAGGGATTCTCGGCCGTGCTCGAAAATCCGCATCTGCGCGCAGGCCTCAATGTCTATCGGGGTCGGCTAACCTACAAGGCGGTAGCGGAGAGCCTCGGCTTGCCGTTCTCGCCGATCGAACAGGCTGCAGCCTAACTGAAGCGGTCCCTTCGGGCGGCTCCCCGACTTTGGGCCACTCCTTTGGAGTGGCCCTTTTTTGATCGCTGAAAATTCCCATTCCGGAGAACGCCTGGATGTCAGACCTGCCGCTCACGGGCATCAAGATCCTCGACCTCACGCGCGTGCTCGCCGGGCCCCTGTCGGCCCAGATGCTCGGCGATCTCGGTGCGGAGGTGATCAAGATCGAGCGGCCGGGCACCGGCGACGACGCGCGCGCCTTCGGCCCGCCCTACCTGACCGATCCCGAGGGCAAGGCCAACAACAACAATTCGTTCTACCTTTGCGCCAACCGCAACAAGAAGTCGGTCACCGTCAACATCGCCAAGCCCGAGGGGCAGGAGATCATCCGGCAGCTCGCGAAAGACGTCGACGTCTTCATGGAGAACTATAAGGTCGGCGATCTCAAGCGCTACGGGCTCGACTATGAGACGATCAAGGCGATCAATCCCGGCATCATCTATTGCTCGGTGACCGGTTTCGGTCAGACCGGCCCTTACGCGCCGCGCGCGGGCTATGACGCGATCCTCCAGGCGATGGGCGGCCTGATGAGCGTCACCGGCCATATCGACGGCGAGCCCGGCGAGGGCCCGATGAAGGTCGGTCCGTCGATCGTCGACTACATGACCGGCATGAACACCTCGATCGGGCTTCTCTCGGCGCTCTACCATCGCGACGCCAATGGCGGGCAAGGTCAGCACATCGACGTCTGCCTGTTCGATACCGTCATCGCATCGTTGTCGCACTGGCTACAGATCTACCTGGTCAACGGCAAGACGCCGCCGCGCCGCGGCACTTGGGGCAATGGTGGCATGCCGGCCGGTGTCTTCCGCTGCACCGACGGCGAACTGATGCTGGTGGTCGGCAATGACGGCCAGTTCCAGCGCACCTGCGCCGTGCTCGGCGAGCCCGAGCTCGCCAACGACAAGCGCTTCATCAAGAACAACGACCGGGTCGTGCACGGCAAGGAGATCATGGCGATCTTCGCTGGCCTGTTCCTGAAGAAACCGGTGGCCTACTGGCTGGAAAAGCTGGAGGAAGCCGGCGTGCCGTCAGGTCCGATCAACAATTTCGAGCAGGTGTTTAGCGATCCTCACGTCCAGTCGCGCGGCATGCGGGTGAAGGTCAACCATCGCTTCGAGCCCGACCTGTCGCTGATCCGCAACGCGCTGACCTTCTCAGAGACGCCCGTCACGGAGTATCGCGCGCCGCCGCTGCTAGGTGAGCATACCCGGGAGATCCTCTCCGGAGCGCTCGGTTATGACGATGCAAAGATCACGATACTGAAGCAAGCGGGCGTGATCTGAAAGGTATCGGGCGGTTTCTTTGCTCGCCAGCGAGTCAACTTGCGGACCCATCAGGCAGGCCCAAGTGAGGACGGGAAGAAAGGACTCGCTCAAGAAGGTGCTGTCTCCAGGATTAACGCGTGCGCCCTGGAGTTCCGCCGGGCGGAGGCGAGGGCGACCGTGGCTAGCGGCCGCTACCGTTCTTTGATGAGAAACGCGTCCTCGAGGGGCGCTGAATTTCGCTGCGCGAGATTGGAAGATAGGCAGCAAGAAGAAGGAGCGCTACGGTGGCGGACGGCGTCAAAGACGAAGAGTTTTCAGGCACGCGGCCGGTGGAGGAGCGGCACCGCGTCGACGAGGTCAAACTCGCCCGCTGGATGGCGGAGCACATCGAGGGTCATGCGGGCCCGTTGACCGTGCTGCAGTTCAAAGGCGGCCAGTCAAACCCTACCTATCGCCTTGATACGCCCACGCGCTCCTATGTGATGCGGCGCAAGCCATTCGGCAAACTGCTCCCGTCGGCGCATGCAGTGGATCGCGAGTTCCGAATCATCTCCGCACTCCGCAAGCAGGGCTTTCCCACTGCGCATGCTTATGCACTCTGCACCGACGAAAATACTATCGGCGCCGCCTTCTATGTCATGTCGATGGAAGAGGGGCGAGTGTTCTGGGATCCTAAGCTGCCAAGCCAGCCAGCCGAGGTGCGGCCGAAGATCTTCCGCAGTAAAATCCAAAGCTTGGCGAAACTGCACCTGTACGATCCCGAAAAGATCGGGCTCGGCGACTTCGGAAGGCCGGGTAATTACTTTGCGCGCCAGGTCGACCGCTGGTCGAAGCAATACCGCGCATCCGAGACGCAACATGTTCCCGAGGTCGAGAAGCTGATCGAGTGGCTGCCGAGGACCTTACCCGAGCAAAACCGAGTTTCAATCGTCCATGGCGACTATCGCCTGGACAATATGATCTTTCATCCGAACGAGCCGCGGGTGCGCGCTGTCCTCGACTGGGAGTTGTCGACAGTTGGTGATCCAATGGCCGATTTCACCTACTTGCTGATGCAGTGGATCATGCCAGGGCTGCAGGGTGCGGATTTGAACGCGCTTAACATTCCAACCATGGAAGAAGCCGCGGATATCTATTGCGATTACACCGGCACGGCGCTGCCGGATCTTAATTGGTACTTTTCCTACAACCTCTTCCGTCTCGTGGGCATCACGCAAGGTATCGCCGCCCGCATCCGCAACGGAACAGCGGCCAGCGCAAAGGCGATTGAATCCGCCAAGCGCACCGTGCCGCTTGCGAAAGCGTCCTGGATCTACGCGCAGAAGGCAGGGGCGGTGTAGCGAACTTTTGAAACTCAACTTGCTATCATGCAAGAACCCAGAGGCGATCGGTCCAAAGGGGGCGCTGAGCGGCGGCTTCACGTTTAGCAACCGCGTGCGCCGACAATGGCTGGTTGCGGTGGGACGCTGTGCCGCGACTTTGCAAAATATTTCAAATGACTTCGTTAAAGGGCATGGGATCCAGTCATTTTGCAGAATTCCTGCAATCTTGACGGTTTATTCGCGGCGTTCGTGCATCAACTTCGGATTATATTTCGATAACAGATGGACAACACTAGGGAGAAGCGGCCATGGCGCGCGCAAACCAAGCTTCATCGACTGCCCAAGTAAACCGCGATCGGTTGGACTGCGTGCAAGGTCAAATCGCTTTTGCTCGGCGGGCGCCCGATGAAAAGGCTCCCGCGGTTGTCGTGCCGAACTACGAAGCGTATCCCATGGTCACTCACGACGTGACCATTCGCAACGCGCGCCCGATCGTGGGAGAATTATCGCTCGACAGGGAAGGCTTCGCCCTGGTTGAGCACAAGACCTTCTGTGCAGACGTGCGTGACCCAGAGGTCATGGCCGAGAAATATCTCGACGAAATGGTGCCCTTCATCAAGAGCTACTTCAATGCGTCGTGGGTCATTCCACGTCGAAAGGGCATTCGTGTTCGCTCCTCGTCCGGAGCCGCCATTCCCAAGGCCGGCTGGAACTCGGTTTCCGGAGTAAGGGAACCGGCTGGCATCGCTCATATCGACTACGCACCCGTCGCATGTCCGATGCTCGCTGCGGCCGAGGACCAAGTGCAGGGGATTCCGATTCGAGCGTATTCTCGATTGATGCTGATTCAGGCGTGGCGCGCTCTTTCGCCGCCTCCGCAGGATATCCCGTTAGCATTGTGCGACTGCTCCACTGTTCAAGATACCGATGTTGCCGTGGTCGACTACAATACCGACACGAGCCGAAACGAGCCTGGCAGCTCGACCAAGGGCGCCGTGCTTCGCTTCAATCCCGCTCAGCGTTGGTACTATTTCCCGGAAATGACTCCGGACGAGCTCATTTTGTTCAAGGGCTATGATTCCGAGGAGCACTACAAGCCTCAGGCGCCTCACTCTGCGTTTGACGATCGCGCCGCATACCCCAATGCAAAGCCCCGTGAGAGTGTCGAGGCGCGCTTCTTCGTCTATTTCGAGTGAACGGCAAGATCGAGCCTACGGCCTAACCGATCTCCGAAAAGTAGTCGGGGGGGCGGCTTGCAGGTGCCAGGCGATCGATGCGCTTGGCACCTGCATTTTTATGGAGAATTCATTGCTGGCTAGCGGCGCCGGTTCATCATATTCAGTGCCGCACCCTGGAAGAACTGTGAGCGAATCCTGGATGACTGCTGCGGCGCTTTGAACGGGGCGAGGCGGACCAACTTGGCCTTGCTGCTGGGCGCGTTGGCAAGGAGAAGACGCGAGTCTTTCTCGAACAGGCGCGGGTACGCGCGAATCGCGGAGCGCTGCTAAACGTAATTGCGACCGCTCCAACCGCCGCTCACAGCCGCAGACACGTGTACGCAAACCAAGGCGAGTAGATCTTGCTCGCTACCAATTCTGCCTACGGCTGAGCCAAAATGGATTTGTAAGCAGGCCCCGGCTTCTCGAGGCGGCAGCTTGCTGACTACTCGCGGAAATATCCCGTCGAAAAGGCGCTTGATTTACGGATGCCGTTGCATGTTTTCTGCAATCTCCTGCAGATTTTCGCGGTCTTTGCGCATTGATATTGCGTTATTCTTTGCGAATAACCTAGCGCTAGGGAGAAATCAGCCATGGGCAATCCGAAACGAGCCTCGTCGACAGTACAGGTAGACCGCGACCAGTTGGAGTGCGTGCAAGGTCAAATTGCCTTTGCTCGGCGCGCGCCCGATGAAAAGGCTCCAGCAGTTGTTGTGCCGAATTATGAGCACGTTTCCATCGTGAGCTACGACGTCACCATTCGCAACGCGCGCCCGCTCGTTGACGAACTGTCTCTCGACAGGGAAGGCTTCGCCCTGATCCAGCACAAGACCTCCTGTGCAGACGTGCGCGATCCAGAGATTATGCGCGAGAAGTATCTCGAAGAGATGGTTCCATTCATCAAGAGCTACTTCAATGCATCATGGGTCGTGCCCAAGCGAAACGGCGTTTACGTTCGTCGTGCCGCTGGGACGGCAATCCCCAAAGCAGGCTGGACTGCCGTTGATGGAGTAAGAGAGCCGGCTGGATTGGCTCATATTGATCTCGCGCCGATTGCCGGTCCGGCAGCCGCCGCGGCCGAAGACCAATTGCAGGGCCTTCCGATCCGGGCCTATTCTCGATTGATGGTCATACAAGCTTGGCGGGCTCTCTCGCCACCTCCGCAGGATTTTCCCTTGGCGTTCTGCGATGCGAGTACCGTTCGCGACGGCGATATGCTCGTGCATGACTACGTTTCAAATACCAAGAACGAACCGGGCAGCGCGTTCAAGAGCTGTGCCCTTCGCTACAGCGCGGATCAGCGTTGGTACTACTTCCCGGAAATGACTGCGGACGACCTCGTTCTGTTCAAGGGCTATGATTCCGAGGAGCACTATAAGCCGCAAGCGCCGCACTCGGCATTTGACGATCGTCGCGCCCATCCCAACGCAAAGCCCCGCGAGAGCGTGGAGGCCCGCTTTTTCGTGTACTATGACTGACTTGGTGGAACCGGGATCAACGCCGTCGCTGGGCGGGCTTTGATCAAATCGTGAATATGGGCGAGCGCTGGCGCGCTCGCCCATATTACAGCTTCCTCTTATCAAATTCCTCAAATGCAAAGACCGGCGAAGGCAGCCGGGGGGGCGTCGTGCACCGGCGGAGGGCCTCTCGCCTCGTGCGCAATCTTGTGCGACTTCCAAGGCCCGTGGCCCCGATGGGCCGGTTCGAGACGACCCAAGGAGCGCGACGTGCGCGAATATCTGAAGTTCTACATCGATGGACGCTGGGTCGACCCGGTAACGCCTAAGACGCTGCCCGTCATCAACCCGGCAAACGAGCGGGTCGCAGGCCACATCTCGGCCGGGGAAAAGGCCGACGTGAACATGGCGGTGGATGCTGCGCGCCGCGCATTCGAAACGTTTTGCAGGACCAGCCGCGGTGAACGGCTCGACCTGTTGCAGCGCATTCTCGGCGAGTATCAAAAGCGCCTTGGCGACATCGCCGAGGCAATTACGGAGGAGATGGGCGCGCCGACTTCGCTCGCGCAACGCGCACAGGCCCCGATCGGCATGGCGCATCTCGAGGCAGGAATCCAGATCCTGCAGAACTTCAAGTTCGAAGAGGAGCGCGACGGCACCCGCATCGTGAAAGAGCCCATCGGCGTGTGCGGGATGATCACGCCGTGGAACTGGCCTATCTTCCAGATCGCTTGCAAGGTGGTGCCAGCCCTCGCGACCGGCTGCACCATGGTGTTAAAGCCGTCCGAGGAGGCGCCGTTCAGCGCCTACATTTGGACGGAGATCCTGGACGCCGCAGGCGTACCGGCCGGGGTGTTTAACCTCGTCAACGGCACCGGCGCCGAAGTGGGGGCGGCGATCGCGAGCCATCCCGGAGTTGACATGGTGTCCTTTACCGGCTCGACCCGGGCCGGCATCGAGGTGGCCAAGGTAGCGGCTGCGACGGTCAAACGCGTGACGCAGGAGCTGGGGGGCAAGAGCCCAAACATCATCCTTGAGGACGCTGACTTCCCGACAGCGGTCGCTGGCTGCGTAAGGCGCGTGATGCAGAACTCCGGGCAATCGTGCTCTGCGCCCACACGCATGCTGGTGCCCTCGACGCGCATCGCCGAGACCGTCATGATCGCTAAGGAAAGCGCGGAATCGATAGTGGTCGGTGATCCCAAGAGCAATGCCACGATCGGTCCCGTGGTTAACGAGGCCCAATGGGAGAAGATCCAGTGGCTGATCAAGGCAGGGATCGACGAGGGAGCCACCCTGGTCACCGGCGGCCTTGGACGTCCGCGCGGGCTCGATGCGGGCTATTACGTTAAGCCCACCGTGTTTGCGCACGTGCAGAACGACATGACCATCGCCCGCGAGGAGATCTTCGGCCCCGTGGTCTCGATTCTTGGCTACCAGTCGGTCGACGAGGCGGTGAGGATCGCCAATGATACCGAATACGGGCTGGCGGCGTACGTCTCGGGGACCGACATGGGTACCTTGGGTGAGGTCGCCTCGAGGCTCCGCGCTGGCCAGGTGCTGATCAATGGGGCCGACGACTTAGCGGCTCCGTTCGGCGGCTACAAGATGAGCGGCAACGGGCGAGAGTCGGGCGAGTACGGCTTTCACGAATACCTTGAGACCAAGGCTGTGATTGGCTTCACGCCCCAGCGGGCCGCCGAGTAGCTCGGCGCGAATCTGCCTGCCGGTAGCCGCGACCTGCAGCGTCGGGCCTCGTCACATGTGGCGAGGCACTTGAAAGCGCTCGCAGTCCCCACAGGGCCGACGAAGCAGCGGACCTCTCCGCCAATCCGCCAACCAAGTTGGCGGTTCGGTGCTCGATCGGCATCGCGCCGGATTGCAGAATTTCTGCGAGCTACGACCGGATTTTGCTGCTTATGAACGTGAAGCATATTCTATGCTGATAGCTCGATATGGGGCACCATCTCTAGGGAGGCGGGCAGCCATGGGCTATGCGAAGCGAGCCTCATCGACAGCAAAAGTAGACCGCGACCAGTTGGAGTGCGTGCAAGGCCAAGTAGCCTTTGCTCGACGTACGCCCGACGAACAGGCTCCGGCGGTTGTTGTGCCGAATTATGAACACGTTCCCATCGTGAGTTACGAGGTCCCCATTCGCGACGCCCGTCCCATCGTGGACGAACTATCTCTCGACCGCGAAGGCTTCGTTTTGATTCAGCACAAGACTTCCTGTGCGAACGTGCGCGATCCAGAGATCATGCGCGAGAAGTATCTAGAAGAGATGCTTCCATTCATAAAGAGCCACTTCAACGCCTCGTGGGTCATCGCCCGCCCCAGTGGCCTGCATGTGCGTCGTGCCGCCGGGACGGCAATTCCCAAGGGCGGCTGGAATTCCGTAGCTGGAATAAGGGAGCCGGCCGGGTTGGCTCACATCGATGTCGCACCGATTTCCGGTCCTATGAGAGCAGCCGCCGAGAGCCAGGCACAGGGCCTTCCGATTCGAGCGTATTCCCGATTAATGCTCATTCAACTCTGGCGTGCTCTCTCGCCGCCTCCGCAGGATTTCCCGTTAGCGTTCTGCGATGCGAGCACCATTGGTGATAAGGATGTGTCCGTGGTGGACTACGGCGTCAACAAGAGTTGCGTCGTCCGCTTCAATTCGAATCAGCGTTGGTATTACTTCCCGGAAATGACTGCGGACGATCTGGTTCTGTTCAAGGGCTATGATTCCGCCGTACATTACGGTCCGATGTCAGCTCACTCGGCATTCGACAATCGACGCGCATATCCGAACGCAAAACCCCGCGAGAGCGTGGAGGCTCGCTTCTACGTATACTTAGATTAAACTCCGAGGCAGATTCTACCGCTTACACTATTGAAGCTATCACTCAGATCGTGGGTCGGTCATCTGGACTACTGCCGTCGATCAATCGTTAAGGCCCTGTGTGGATCCTGGAACAACGGTCGTGCATCTGGCGACAGTCTGGTGGCCGAGGACTGGACGGGCTTTTGATGCGCGGAAGCTTCGCCTTCCACCGTTCGACGCAGAATTTTGCACATACAACGCTCCACATTAGGGAAAATCGTCCCAAGCTTAGGGTAGATTTCAACGCATGACGCAGATCACAGCATCACTCGGAATCCTACATCTCGAACGCGGGCTGGCTCCGGGGGCTACGCCGCCGCCGCCGTTACCCGGCTCGTTGCTGAATCCAGCAACCTTCAATTTCCCCGTCATCACGGAAACGGTCCCGGGAGCCTGGGTGGAAAACGTCGTCCGCGGCGATCCAACTCTTGAACCCGCCTACATGGCAGCCGCCCGCCGCCTGGTGGAACGAGGCGCCATTGCGATAAGTTCGACCTGCGGATTCTCGATACGATACCAGGCAGCTGTTGCCACCTCGGTAAGTGTCCCGGTAGCGATGTCGAGCCTGCTTCTGCTGCCAGTGTTGCTCCGCCAACTTCCGCGGCAGGCGAAAATTGCCGTTCTGACCTACGACTCGACGCACTTGGGCGAAGATCTGCTTGGACTCGATAATTCGGCAGACCGCGCGAGGATCGTCATCGGTGGCATTGAAGGCGGCAAGTACTGGCATGACGAACTGAAACGTCCGCCTCCACCGACCGATGTAGCCGCCATAGAGACAGATGTTATCGCCTGTATCTCGCGACTTCGGGCGGTGCACCCGGAGATCGGGACCATATTGTTCGAATGCGCAGGTTTTCCGGCGGCTGCGCCGACGATCCGTCGTGTTGCGAAGCTGCCCGTCTACGACATCACAACACTTAGCCGGATGATGCTTGCGTCGGTCGCGTGAAAAAACGTTGTTGCGATGGCAAAGACCGGCGACCAACAATTGTCTCGCTCCAATTTGGATCCAGGCGATCCCCGCGTCGCCATCTCTTTGCCCGGCGCCGAGGAAAGCTGCTTGGGCTCACGCTCAAGGAGGGAGAGGGTAAATCCCTGCGGCCAGATCGAGGGAGCGTAATTACTTAGCAGGCTCGCGGTGTGTTCATACACGATGTATCGCGCCATTCAGAACTTTGTCGATCGACTGACCGAAAGCACAGACCAGGATTGCCTTCGGCAGAGCATGGCGGATATCGCGACGACGCTGAACCTATCCTGCTTTGCATATCTTAGTTTCGCTCGTAAACTCGAAGATCCCCCCAAGCTCATCTCGACCTATCCGCCAACCTGGACAGCGCATTACCTGGGGCGCCACTACGAACGGTTCGATCCAGTGGTCGGCCAGGCCATCCGCGATACTCGACCCTTTCGGTGGGGTCTTGGGCTCGGACCGCGAGCTCGGTCCGAATTTGAGCGGGAACTCTTTGAAGAAGCCGCCAGGTTCGGCATTCGGTATGGATTTACGATTCCAATCCACGATAGTAAGGGTGCAATCGCCGCCGTCAGCTTCGCGACCGACGAGCGGCGAACAAAATTCGAGCGCTCGATAAACGAGCACGCCCAGGCCCTGCGGCTAATGGCGATGTTCTTCCATGCGCACGCCGGTCGCATGTTGCGGTCCGAGCGCATGGTCGATGGCGTCTTATTGTCGCCTCGCGAGTTCGAATGTCTCGAATGGTATTCCCTGGGAAAATCCGCTTGGGAGATCGGCAATATTCTCGGGATATCTCCACGAACCGTTGGATTTCATCGGGATAATGCCCGAGCGAAGCTCGGGGTTCGGACGATTCATCAAGCAGTTGTGCGATTGGCCGAATCAAAGTCTCGAAGATAATTGGGGGATCATTCATAATCACCCTGTGCATCTGCACAGGATGCGCTTGCATCAGCTTCTCTGCTTTCACTGCGGTACAAGCAGGGAGGACAGCAATGATGCTGCTCATCACGCCAAGCTACTATGGCGAGTTCGTCGATGAACTCGCTGAAATGCACCGGTTGCGCTATCGCGTTTTCAAACAGCGTCTTGATTGGGATGTCCAGGTCAGCGGCGACATGGAAGTCGACGAATTTGACGTCCTTCGGCCAGTCCACTTGCTGCATCGCTCGACACATGGACGCATTCAGGGGTGCGTTCGGCTTCTCCCGTCGAACGGACCAACCATGATTAGAGATACCTTTCCCATTCTTCTGGACGGACAGGCGGTGCCACGAAGCGACCATGTCTGGGAGAGCAGCCGTTTTGCTCTCGATGTTTCTCCGGATGCACCGAAAGCGGGCGGTGGACTTGCCAGTGCAACATACGAGCTATTTGCAGGCATGGTCGAGTTCGGCCTTTCCATTAATCTGGCCGAAATCGTAACCGTCACCGACGCCCGCATGGAGCGCATTCTTCGGCGCGCCGGGTGGCCGCTGCGCCCGATCGGAAAGCCTCGACCGCTCGGCAATACTCTTGCCTTGGCAGGCTACCTGGAGGTGTCAACTGATGCCCTGGAGCGCATTCGAAAGTCGGGGCAGATCCCTGGCCCGGTGCTCTGGGCGCCCGTCATCCGAACGGCCGCCTAATTAGGCGTCGGAAGCATACCCTCGACAAGCCGCTGCATAACGCTCCCTACCGCTCTCCGGTTAAGCCTCAACATGACCAATTCTCGAGGAACGAGTCCTTCTATTCAAGGCAGCAAGGCAATCGAGCTAAAGCACCTGCGGTCGGCCGTGGCTGCGGCCGATTGTGGCAGCCTTCGTCAAGCCGCTGAGCTGCTCAGATCACAACAGTCTACCCTCAGCCGATTGGTTAGCCAGATCGAGCACTACCTCGGCGTCGCGATGTTTGAACGCTCAAGCGGAGGTGTAACTCCAACGGCTGCAGGCCGCAGCATTCTTCGCCTGGCGAGAACGATCCTGGAAGAATTTGACGCGCTTATAGCAACGGCAAAGTCCCTTCAAAACGGCGAAGCCGGTCGGCTGACCATCGGGTTCTGCACATCACTTACCGCGGGAAAACTGAAAGCGTCCCTGCTCGACTTCAAGCAGCGATTTCCGCGGATCGAAGTGGCGACTGTTGAACGATCGCGGACAAGGCTTGCAACGGCGCTTCGCAACGGCGTACTTGACATTCTCATCGTCACGGGAAGCCTGCCGCTACCAGACTGTAAAACCAGGGCGCTGTGGAGCGAACGTGTCCTGGTTGCCTTGCCACAAGAACATCCCCTCACTGCGCGCCAGGCAATCTACTGGACAGACCTGCGCGGCGAGACGGTCCTGCTAAGCTATTACGATCCCGGGCGGGACTTCGAAGATTTATTGGTTTCGAAGCTCGTCCTGCCCGAAGATCGTCCCAGGATCGAGCGCCACGACGTCAGCTGCGGTATCATCAAGAGCCTGATCAGCATGAAGGCCGGCATTAGCCTGGTCCTCGAATCTGATACGGGGGCCATTTTTGCCGACCTGGTCTACCGAGACGTGCGCGATGGCACGGGCCCAAGCCGGTTCGACTTTTCGGCCTACTGGTGTTGGTGACTTTCTAAATCCGCACAAAAATGACGACAAGAATGGGCGGTAGGATGGTGAGGGAACTAAAAAGGCGGCCCGCAAAGGCCGCCGCCGAGTGTCGCAGTGGTGTGTGTTTCAGAAGGAGTATGGTTGCTCTTCGTCGTCGCGGTGATCGGCCGGCGCTTGTTGCTCCTGGATGAGTTCCTGGATCTTGAGGCAGTAGTGCGACCAGATGTTGTCGGATAGATCCTTGAGGAGCTCGTGGACAGCGAGCGCCTGCTCCGGGGTCCATTCGGGATTGATGAGGAAGCTGATCCCGAAGTTGAGGCCGGATGGTTGATGGTGGTTTCTGGTCATGCAACGTGCTCCTTCTCGTTGGTGCTGGCGGGCCGGCTTCGATGCTGTGTGCTCTGGGCCTCGGCGCGTTCCAGAGCTTCCTTGAGGCGGTAGGATTCGCCGTCGATGGAGATCACCTCGGATCGGTGCACGAGGCGGTCGACCAGGCTGACGACACATGCGGCATTTGGGAAGACCTCCGTCCATGCGGCGAAGGGCTTGTTGGTGGTCACGATTGTGGAGCGGGCCTGATAGCGCCGGCTGACGAGTTCGAACAGCAGGTCTGCGTGACGGTTCGAGTAGGATAGATATCCCACCTCGTCGATCGCCAGAACGTCGGCGGCGGCGTAGTGATGGAGCCTTCGGCGCAAAGCGGTATCGCTGTCGAGGGCGGCAAGCTCGCCGAGCATTTCGCTGGCCGATCGGAACAAGACCGAGTGACCGGCGATGAGCGCCTGGTAGGCGATATTCTGCGCGAGGGTCGACTTTCCGACGCCGTTTGGTCCGACGAAGACGATGTTGGTTGCGTCGTTCATGAAGGACAGCGACATCAATTGCTCCACTGCGGCGCGGTCGAGGCGCCTGGACCAGAGCCAGTCGTAATCGGCCATCGGTTTGAAGTGACCGATCCTGGCGTCGCGCAGGCGTCGCTGCAGCGAGCGCCGGGCACGTTCCTCCTCCTCCCATTGCAGCATGGGGGCCAGCCATGGGGCGCCGGCGATTTCGTCCCAGTGTTCGACCAGGCCGTTGAGGCGCAGCGCCTTGGCGCGGTTCAGCAGGGCATCATCAGTGCTCATCGTCGTTATCTCCAGAAGGGGTCAGTTGGTCGTAGCTGTCGAGGCGGTGCGGCCGGACCGTTGTATCCTTGCGCCGCACATGTTCGGGCAGGCTGGTTTCGACGGGCGGCGGTTCACCACGCTCAAGGCGCCGACGTTCGAGTGCGGCGCGGACCGTCGCCGCATGGACGGAGCCCGCACGCAAAGCGTCCTCGACCGCAGCCTGCAATTCCGTTGCGCCGTAGCGATCGAGCAGCCGCAGCAGCGCGGTCGTGAGCGCACCGATGTTGGCGCCACGTTCGGCGGCCCTGATCATCAGGGTCTGACAGACCGGCACGGCTCGGGTGAGGCTGTTGAGGCCGCGATGCTGGCGCGCCTCACGCTTGATCTCGACGAGATCCTTCAGGTGTCGTCGGTCTTCGATCTCTTGGCCACGATCATAGCTGCGACGGTGACTGGCGATCATTTGCGCGCCGTCGAAGATCCGGACCTGGCTGAGATCGGCCCGCACGCTCAGCATGCGCCGAACATGGGTATGGGGAACCGTGTAGTCGTTCAGGTCGAACCGCACATAGGGCGTTTTGCCGACCTTCACGGCGACCTGCTCCTCAACGGGATACGGGTTGGCGGGCAGCGGCAGAAGCAGTGGTTGCTCCTTTGCGAACGCCTGGCGTACTGTCATCTCGCGATCCTCCGGACATGGTCGGTCCGCCGCTTCGGATCGGCACCATTGTTCGGCCTGGGCATTCAGGTCGTCGAGATCGGTGAACTTGCGGGCGATGAAGAATGCCTCCCGGATATGCCGTATAGCGCGCTCGACACGGCCTTTTTCGTTGCCCCGGGCAACCGCGACAGGACGCGGCTCGAACCGATAATGGCCGGCGAAGGCAAGCAGCGTGGGATGGAATCGGATCGCATCACCCTGGCGCTCGAGCACCGCGCTCTTAAGATTGTCGTAGAGCAGGACCCGGGGCAGCCCACACCATGTGTTGAACGCGCCGATGTGGCCGCGCAGGAAGTTTTCCATGCGCGCATCGAGGAAGAAGCGCAGGTAGATGTCGCGCGAGTACGACAGCACCATGACGAACGCCATCAGCGGACGGCGGGCGCGACCGATCTCGATGTGACCGAAGTGCCCCCAATCCACCTGCCCTTGTTCAGACGGCAACGTGCGCAGCCGCAGGAACGCCTCGGCTGGCTTGCGTGGACGGTGCAAAGCGATCAGGTGCCGGAAGTAGCTGGGCGACCCGCGGTAGCCGCGCTCACGCATCATCGCATACAGGCGGCTGGCCGTGAGTGCGGGGAACTGCTCCAGCGTCTTCAGGACGATCGGCAGATAGGGCTCGATCTTCGTGGGCCGCAATATCGGCCTATTCCTGGGCAGTCCGGCCTGGGTCAGGACGCGATGCACGGTCGTGTGATGAACCCGCAACTGCTTCGCAATGGTGCCGCAGCGCCATTTCTCGACGTGATACAGACGCAGGATCTGCGCTTCCAATTCAGGGATAACGGTCATCGGTCGGGTCTCGGCCTCCATAGGCGGGGTGCGCATGACGAGGCCCCCGGCGACGCACGAAGCCGGTACGAACGAACATCGACAACCGACAGCCGCAGAGCCGACAGCTCGGCATGGGCATGATCGATGTCGTCGCTCGCTCGCCGACGTCAGTAGGTGCAACGACGACATCGTCCGCAGGCCGGCGCAGTAGTGAACCGACAGGGCATGCGGGTGGAGAGTGATGCGTCACGTTATTGTGCCGCGCCCGGTATCGTCGGGCCCGGGTCGCATGCGCCAGGCGTCCGCGGCGGCTGCGCTGATAACGCTGTCCCGCCTCGCGCAGGCTCTCGCGGCGGGCAGCACGGGCGCAGTCATGGCCGCAATAGCGTTGTCCCCGGTCGCAGTTGCGGCAGATCGTGACCTGCGAACGGCAGCGGCCGCACAGAAAGAAGCGGCCCGTGAGCATCCGCGGCGGTCCTTTCGGAGCGCCGCCGGAGGTTGCTGGAAAAGGTCGACGGAACGCGCGGACAGTGCGATAGTGCAGGCCGCGCACCGTCCGAGGGGCGTGACATCGAGCCCCACTTGCCAGTTGAGATCGGTGTTACGCCGGTTTTGTTTCTGCGGCGCTGATTACCCGCAGATCTACCATAAGGCAGGCGCAAAGCGGGGTACGTCGAAAGGAGCCTCAGGGCGCCCGGAGACGTGCCCCGCGTCTTTTATTCCTCAACTCAGACGCTGGTCGTCGCCGCAAAGGCGTCCGCCCGCTTCGGCGCGATTGGTGAGCGCGCGTGCGGACGCCTTCGCTCTACCGCCGTCGTACCTCGTCGTCATTCTTGCGCGGATTTAGAAAGTCACCAACAACTGGCGGGCGGACAATGAAAGCCCGACCCTAGGTGCCTTCTTGAGGCTGTTGTCGGAGCGCCACCCTTCGCCTCGCTTGAGAGGTTGACGCGCACTGCGAGCCGAAAGCTTCTCCGTTGCCTTGAACCGCGCAAAGACGGGAAGCAATAAGTTCGACCGGGCCCGGATTGTCTGATCAAGTATTGTGCGTGAGGATTATTCGCATAGGCGACGAGATCCCTAGCTCACGGGCAAATCACGTGTCAGTTGATCGGCCTGTGTCCTCCATTCCTCTGAGGGCATTCGTTCAATCCACAGCCCGTCCGCAATCCGATGCATGCTGGATCGCGAGTGGTTTCACGCTCACGTCAAAGGACGCAATGGAGACGTGATTCGACAATTACGGACAAGGCGAGTGCGCGTGTCAGCGGCTCGGCGAAACTCCTGCATCTGTGCAAATGCCCACCGGTCCGCCAATCAGCGCTCATCGGCGCTAAGTGATTTTCGAGTTCTTTCGCGTGAGTTCATCGTGAGCCGGGGCTGCACCCGGGCATGGTACGAGCTCCTCCTGGCCTGCAGCGCCAGTCGCGATCCTGTTCCTGCTGCCGACAGGCCCCGATGCCAACAGGACCGGAATAACGGTGGCCTGTGTTCGCGCTAACAGGCATCGCGAAATGATGTAGGTGTTACCGCGTCAGCAATTTCACTAAACCAACGGGCGCGAAACAATTGTACTGCCGTCGCCTGTTGTTCATTGAAAGTATTACCTTGCAGCGGTTGAATTAGCCGGAATTAACCCGCGATCCTGCAATTCGAGCAGAATTTAACCGGTTTTAAGCCTTCAGGCGCCGCTTTTTCGCGTCTTTCTGCTGATACATTGTTGCTTGTCGGGGTGCCGATTGGCGGCCCTTAACAACTTTGCTGTGTGGGCGCAATATGGATCCAAAGACCATCGCTGCAAGCGCGGGCCCTGATCGGTACCTGGCTGTCGAGCCAGCTCTGGATCACCGGGAAAAGGAGCTAGACGCCAAGCGCAGTGAACGTCCTTCCTCGTTTTCGGGGAGCCAAATGAAGCTTACCCGCGGAGCCGCCCTTTTGGTCTGCTTGGTTGTCGCGGTGTACAGCACGTTACTGCTGTATCCCCTTCTGGGTGTCTTCGTGAACAGTTTTCGCGAATTCATTCCGGGCCGGGTCGGTGCCGAGGCAAATGCGCCGTTCACGATAGCGAATTACGCGGACCTTCTGCACGCGTCATACGCCTCCTATTTCTGGGACACCTTTGGGATCGGATTCATTGCCTCCTTCCTGGGGGTGTTCCTCGCGTTCCCGATTGCCCATTTTGTTGCCCGCCGTCGTTCGGATTGGCTTCGGAAGTTGATTTTTGGGTTTCTCATCACGCTCATGTTTCTGAGTGGCTTGGTGCGCGTCTACTCCATTGAGCTCTCCTTCGGGCCGGTCGGATTCGCGCGCGACATCGCGCCCCTATTCGGGGTTCAGGTTGGCAGCCGATTCTATATTGAATTCATGATTGTGCTTGGGTTGCTTCACTACGCCGTGCCCATGTCTGCGCTCGTGCTCATTGGCACGATCCAGAACGTGAATCCGCGGCTCATTGAGGCCGCGCAGGCACTCGGTGCAGCGCGGTGGAAGGCTCACCTGGCGGTGACATTGCCACTCTGTACGCGAGGGCTTCTTTCTGCATTCCTGATATCTTTCACGCTCTCGATCAGTGCTTTCGTCATCCCCATGATCTTGGGGCGGGGCAGGGTGATGTTCGTCTCTAACCTGATCTACAACCGCTTCTACGAGACGGCCAATTTCCCCAGCGGATCTGCCGTTGCAGTTATCATGCTGATCATTTCGCTGCTGGTGGTCTATGCCGTTTCGCGGGTGACAAATAGCCGTTGGGGAGGAGCCCTCCGATGAAACGCATCGTCGACAACGTGTTCGGTCTTGCGGTGAGCGTTGTGGCAATCGCGACTATTGGCTTACTCGTCATCCCCCTGCTCATTGCTACCGCGATGTCCTTTGACTCGCGGGAGTTCCTGGGCCAATTTCCGCCACCCGGACTGTCACTGCAATGGTACAAGGGCTTCTTCTCGGACGCCTATTATCTTAAGGGGCTGCAGGTAAGCCTGGTGCTGGCGATCGCGGCAACTTCGCTATCAACCTTGATCGGGGTCGCTGCGGCGTTTACGCTAGATCGCTATGACTTTCGCGGCAAGGAGCTTCTCTCCGCGTTCTTTCTAACTCCCCTTGTCGTTCCCCACGTCATCATCGGCTTTTCGCTCCTGCTCTTCTTTGCCGCGATCGGCATGTCTGATGGTATGCTCCCGCTCATCGGCGGTCACTTAATCATCACGGTGCCTTACGTGATCCGAACAACTCTTGCGAGCCTGGTGGGTATTCGGAAGTCGTATACCGAGGCTGCTCTAATCCTCGGCGCGACGGAGCGCCGCGCGTTTTGGAAGGTGACGGTACCCCTGTCAAAGACGGGTATCGCCGCCGGCGCTGTCTTCGCCTTCGCTTACTCGCTAGACGATGTGTCCGTTAGCCTGTTCTTGACCGGCCCGAAATTGTACACGCTGCCGGTGGCCATGACGAACATGATGCGCTCGCAATTTGACTTGCGCATCGCCGCAGCTGCGGTGTGCCTCATGGCTGTGACCATCGTGCTGATTTGGGTTCTGGATCGCGTCGCGGGTCTGGACAAAGTGATCGGACAAGGCATCTATCGTAAGTAGGATCCAATGACTGTATTAGAGCTCAACACCGTCTCGAAGCGCTTTGGCCAAGAATTGGCCGTGGATAATATCTCCTTCCAAGTCGAGGAGGGGCGCATCGTCTCCCTCCTTGGCCCAAGCGGTTGTGGGAAGACCACAACGCTACGCCTCGTGGCCGGGTTTGAAGTGCCCGATGGGGGAGACATCCGCATCCGCGGCGAGAGCGTGCGCAAGAAGCGACCCTACGAGCGGAACGTGGGGCTGGTGTTCCAGGACTATGCACTTTTCCCCCATATGACCGTGGAGGCAAACATCGCCTTCGGGATGCGCGAGCGAGGCGTTCCTTCCTCGGAATTTCCTGCGCGAATTCGCTCCGCCCTCGACCTCGTTAAGATGCCCGGGTACGAGAAGCGCAGCCCGCACCAGCTGAGCGGGGGACAGCAACAACGGGTGGCATTGGCGCGCGCGCTTGTGACCAAGCCCTCCCTGCTCCTTCTCGACGAGCCGCTCTCAAACTTGGATGCGAAACTCCGAGAGTCTCTGCGAGTGGAGCTGAGGCAGATCCTTACTTCGGCAGGCATCACCACCATCATCGTAACGCATGACCAGTCGGAGGCCATGAGCCTCGCGGACCACATCATCGTCATGAGCAGGGGCCGTATTATGCAGCGGGGGCCAGCCGAGGAGATCTATAGTGCGCCCGCAAACAAGTTCGTTGCCGATTTCATCGGGCAGTCCAACTGGTTTACCGGCCGGCTCGATCACCATCAATTCGAGACCGAGGACGGACTATCCATCCTGGTCGCCAGCAACGCCCAACAAGGAGCGGTGGAGCTCGGCATCCGGCCCGAGCGGATTGCCGTGCGGGGCAAGGACGCCACGGCAGTTGGCGTGAACCTGCTCGATGGCGTGATTGAGAAGACGGAGTACCTTGGCTCGACAATCCATCACTGGGTCCGCTTGGCCAGCGGCCGCAGAATCCACGCGACCGTACAAAACGATGGTCAGTGCTTCGCGCGGGACGGCGAAAGTGTCCGATTGGAAATTCGTCCGGAGGACTGCCTCGTCCTTGCGCCGGAGACCTAGCGACCCCTACCAACTATTCAATCTCGGAAATGTAAACGGCTACTGGGAGACGCCTCAGCGATATTTGTCGCGCCACGCAATGCGTGCCCTGGGCTGGGACTGTATAGTCCCGGATATCGCCAGGGCTGACAATCGCAGTTGTTGCACGCAGGCCTAGGTTCTCCCTCGCTTGCAAAATTGTGGTTCATGGAGTCAAGCAGTGATTTCACTGCACCTCAACGCCCGATCGCCTAAAGGATGATCCGTATCGACCCGCGGGGCAATGATGCTCGACCAGGACAAATCCGGTAGTGTGCGGGAGGTTCTGCAAAAGCTGAGAGGGGAAGCGGTCTTGCAAAGATCACCGCTCGTAGAGGAGCTTCGACCCGCCATGACCGTGACGAAGATTAGGATGGATGCCTCTGCAGTCGAAGAGTTGTCGAGGTCGGAAGGAGTTCCTGAGTAAGCGCGCTTTTTGACGCACGATGCAGCATCATCTCCTCGTCTGCGCAGGGCGGGGATTTTGATTGGTGGAGTGTCCCTGTTGGCTTTAAGGCGATCAGCCAGGGTTGACGGTCTGTGCGTGCTTGGCAAAGTTGAATGGCAACAGGTCTTCGATGTCGGCGTCGGGCGGACGCTGCGGCAGTTCAGCGAGCACGTGACATAGCCAGGCGTAGGGCTCAACGTCGCAGGCCCGGCATGTCAGCACCAGGCTGTAGATCACCGCGCTGGCCTTTGCGCCGGCGACGGTGTCGCTGAACAACCAGTTTTTTCTTCCGGTCACAAAGGGTCTGATGTCGCGTTCGAGAACATTGTTGTCGATCGGCGCAAGGCCATCATTGGCGTAGCGGGCCAGATAATCCCATTGGTTGCGGGCATAGGCGATGGCCTTGCCGGTCAGGCTTTCGGGCAGCACGTTCGGCGCCTGATCGTCGAGCCAATTTTTGAACGCAGCCAGGACCGGGACGCTGTGCTGCTGGCGCAGCCGCAAGGCGTATTCGGCGCGCGTTTTGCCGTCGGGCGGCGTCTGGCGCGCCAGCCTCTCGACCTCATACAATGCCTCGAAGAACCTGAGTGCCTGCAACGAGAGGCCGCCGGGCTTCTTCATCGCCTTGAGCGCGTCGGTAAATTTCCTGCGCGCGTGCGCCATGCAGCCAAGATGAGTGACACCGGAGAGCGTGCGCCAGGCGTCATAGCCGTCGCTCATCAACAGGCCGCCCCAACTGGCCAGGAAGGCCTGTGGATGCTCCTGGCCGCGACCGGGCTGGTAATCGAACAACACGACTGGCTGGGCGCTGTCCTGGCCACTGCGGTAGACCCACATGTACGATTTGGTCTGCGCATCCCGCCCGTCCTCCTTGAGGACCTTGACCCACGTCTCGTCGCCATGGATCAGAGGCTGCGACCGGAGCGTTTGCTTCAGCGCATCATACGTAAGCGCTCCTTTCTACGCACCTATGCAGTTGAGCGCGGGGATGGGATGAGGTGTCCACCATGAGCGAGGTGGACACCATCGATGATCACTCCAGAAGAACCTTTGAGACTTGAGACGGTCGGCGTGTTGTGCAATGGCCGGCGTCGCTATGATCCGGCCAGCAAACAGCGACTGGTCGAGGCCTGTCTGCAGCCTGGCGTGTCGCTGGCGGGGCTGGCGTTGCACCACGGCGTGAACGCGAACCTGCTGCGCAAGTGGGTGGCCAAGCGACAACTTCAGAACGGGGATGACCAGCCGGAGGCGCGGGCGCCGATTGCGCCAGCTTTTATTCCGGTTTGCGCGACGGAGCGATCCTGTGCAGGGCGGCTGACGGCATCGATGCCCAACGGCGTGACGCTTTCGCTGGAAGGCGGCGACGCGCAGTTGCTGTCGGCGGTGATTGAAGCGCTGGGGCGTTGCGATGTTCCGACTGGCGTCTGATCTTCGGGTCTACCTTCACCGCGAACCGATTGACTTCCGGGCGGGCATCAACAGCCTGGCGATCGTGGTGGAGCAGTCGATGGGGCTGGATCCGTTCCAACGCGCGGTGTTCGCGTTCTGCAATCGTCGCCGCGACCGGATCAAGCTGCTGATTTATGATCGGTCAGGATTTTGGATGCTGCTGAAGCGGCTGGAGGCCGACAGATTCCACTGGCCCCGAAGTCAGGAGGCGGTGCTGACGCTGACGATGGAGGAGCTGCACTGGCTGCTTGACGGCATCAACATCGCGGCGATGCGTCGTCATCCGGTGCGGCAATATCAGAGCGTGGGCTGAGCGTGTTCGATGCGGGCGGCGTCATCGGGCTTCGGCATGGCCGTTCTCAGATGACGCCGCCGAAGACATGACGAAGACATGGGAGCCCGGTTGACGCGGCGGCATGACTTCGATTCAAGACTACGATGAGTCGCAAGCCCACGACGCACGAGCTGGAAGCCTTGATCGCGGCGCTGAAGGCCGAGAACGAGAAGCTCGCGCAGCGCGTGAGGCACCTTGAGGAGCAGTTGCGGCTGGAGCGGCTGCATCGCTACGCGCCACGCAGCGAGAAGCTCAAGGATCGCATCTTCAACGAAGCCGAACAGGCTTCCGCCGAAGAAGGCGCGGAACAGGACGATCTCGAACCGGCGGTCGTGCCGGATACGGGGCGGCCGGAGGGTGAGACGCCCGCGCCGAAGAAGCGCGGCCGCAAGCCTCTGCCGGCGGATCTGCCGCGCCAGCGTATCGAACATGATCTGCCCGAGGACCGGAAGGCCTGCCCGTGCTGCCGGAATCGGATGCACCGGATGGGCGAGAACGTCACCGAACAACTGCATATCGAGGTGAAGGCGACAGTGCTGCAGCACGTGCGGTTCAAGTACGCGTGCCGTCACTGCGAGCGCACTGCGCTGAACACCCCGATCGTGATCGCACCGATGCCGGCGCAGCCATTGCCGGGCAGCGTCGCCACGGCTTCGACGCTGGCGCTCGTGCTGGCCAACAAATACGTCGACGGCACGCCGCTGTATCGTCTGGCGGACGCGCTGGCACGCGCCAACGTCAGCGTCGGCCGCGGCGCCCTGGCCAATTGGGTGATCCGGTCGAGCGAATTGCACCTGCAACGCGTGTATGATGCGCTGAAGCAAACGCTCCGGTCGCAGCCTCTGATCCATGGCGACGAGACGTGGGTCAAGGTCCTCAAGGAGGACGGGCGGGATGCGCAGACCAAATCGTACATGTGGGTCTACCGCAGTGGCCAGGACAGCGCCCAGCCAGTCGTGTTGTTCGATTACCAGCCCGGTCGCGGCCAGGAGCATCCACAGGCCTTCCTGGCCAGTTGGGGCGGCCTGTTGATGAGCGACGGCTATGACGCCTGGCGCACGCTCTCCGGTGTCACTCATCTTGGCTGCATGGCGCACGCGCGCAGGAAATTTACCGACGCGCTCAAGGCGATGAAGAAGCCCGGCGGCCTCTCGTTGCAGGCACTCAGGTTCTTCGAGGCATTGTATGAGGTCGAGAGGCTGGCGCGCCAGACGCCGCCCGACGGCAAAACGCGCGCCGAATACGCCTTGCGGCTGCGCCAGCAGCACAGCGTCCCGGTCCTGGCTGCGTTCAAAAATTGGCTCGACGATCAGGCGCCGAACGTGCTGCCCGAAAGCCTGACCGGCAAGGCCATCGCCTATGCCCGCAACCAATGGGATTATCTGGCCCGCTACGCCAATGATGGCCTTGCGCCGATCGACAACAATGTTCTCGAACGCGACATCAGACCCTTTGTGACCGGAAGAAAAAACTGGTTGTTCAGCGACACCGTCGCCGGCGCAAAGGCCAGCGCGGTGATCTACAGCCTGGTGCTGACATGCCGGGCCTGCGACGTTGAGCCCTACGCCTGGCTATGTCACGTGCTCGCTGAACTGCCGCAGCGTCCGCCCGACGCCGACATCGAAGACCTGTTGCCATTCAACTTTGCCAAGCACGCACAGACCGTCAACCCTGGCTGATCGCCTTAAAGCCAACAGGGACACTCCACCAATCAAAATCCCCGCCCTGCGCAGACGAGGAGATCATGCTGCACCGTGCGTCAAAAAGCGCGCTTACCATCATACACGCGTTGCAGGTGCAATTCGCTCGACCGGATCACCCAATTGGCCAGGGCGCCGCGGCCGACGCTGACGTTGGCGCGTGCCAGCGCGTCCGCCAGACGATACAGCGGCGTGCCGTCGACGTATTTGTTGGCCAGCACGAGCGCCAGCGTCGAAGCCGTGGCGACGCTGCCCGGCAATGGCTGCGCCGGCATCGGTGCGATCACGATCGGGGTGTTCAGCGCAGTGCGCTCGCAGTGACGGCACGCGTACTTGAACCGCACGTGCTGCAGCACTGTCGCCTTCACCTCGATATGCAGTTGTTCGGTGACGTTCTCGCCCATCCGGTGCATCCGATTCCGGCAGCACGGGCAGGCCTTCCGGTCCTCGGGCAGATCATGTTCGATACGCTGGCGCGGCAGATCCGCCGGCAGAGGCTTGCGGCCGCGCTTCTTCGGCGCGGGCGTCTCACCCTCCGGCCGCCCCGTATCCGGCACGACCGCCGGTTCGAGATCGTCCTGTTCCGCGCCTTCTTCGGCGGAAGCCTGTTCGGCTTCGTTGAAGATGCGATCCTTGAGCTTCTCGCTGCGTGGCGCGTAGCGATGCAGCCGCTCCAGCCGCAACTGCTCCTCAAGGTGCCTCACGCGCTGCGCGAGCTTCTCGTTCTCGGCCTTCAGCGCCGCGATCAAGGCTTCCAGCTCGTGCGTCGTGGGCTTGCGACTCATCGTAGTCTTGAATCGAAGTCATGCCGCCGCGTCAACCGGGCTCCCATGTCTTCGTCATGTCTTCGGCGGCGTCATCTGAGAACGGCCATGCCGAAGCCCGATGACGCCGCCCGCATCGAACACGCTCAGCCCACGCTCTGATATTGCCGCACCGGATGACGACGCATCGCCGCGATGTTGATGCCGTCAAGCAGCCAGTGCAGCTCCTCCATCGTCAGCGTCAGCACCGCCTCCTGACTTCGGGGCCAGTGGAATCTGTCGGCCTCCAGCCGCTTCAGCAGCATCCAAAATCCTGACCGATCATAAATCAGCAGCTTGATCCGGTCGCGGCGACGATTGCAGAACGCGAACACCGCGCGTTGGAACGGATCCAGCCCCATCGACTGCTCCACCACGATCGCCAGGCTGTTGATGCCCGCCCGGAAGTCAATCGGTTCGCGGTGAAGGTAGACCCGAAGATCAGACGCCAGTCGGAACATCGCAACGCCCCAGCGCTTCAATCACCGCCGACAGCAACTGCGCGTCGCCGCCTTCCAGCGAAAGCGTCACGCCGTTGGGCATCGATGCCGTCAGCCGCCCTGCACAGGATCGCTCCGTCGCGCAAACCGGAATAAAAGCTGGCGCAATCGGCGCCCGCGCCTCCGGCTGGTCATCCCCGTTCTGAAGTTGTCGCTTGGCCACCCACTTGCGCAGCAGGTTCGCGTTCACGCCGTGGTGCAACGCCAGCCCCGCCAGCGACACGCCAGGCTGCAGACAGGCCTCGACCAGTCGCTGTTTGCTGGCCGGATCATAGCGACGCCGGCCATTGCACAACACGCCGACCGTCTCAAGTCTCAAAGGTTCTTCTGGAGTGATCATCGATGGTGTCCACCTCGCTCATGGTGGACACCTCATCCCATCCCCGCGCTCAACTGCATAGGTGCGTAGAAAGGAGCGCTTACGTTCCTGAAGCCGGCAAATCCCCTACACGCGAGTGTAACCGTCCAAATCCTGCGCGCATATGTCGGCAGTCGTGCTGGCTCGCCTGCGAAGATCCGCGCGGAGGTAAAAGTTGCTAGTCGCGAGACGTCGTCGCCGCGCTGGAAAGGAGGAGCGCTGCAAGAGACCCGCTCCAGCCGCACTCGTTCCGATCCCGAATGCCGCTCGATCCCGAACACGTTCGTCGTTCAGAGATGACACGAAGCGTCAACTCCAACGGCTGGTTCCAACTTCAGGCTCCGGCCTCCGAACTGCGCGGAATTGGCGATCTTAACAATCGACCAAGAAAAGGGAGCGGCCCCCGCTCGTCCAAGGCCGCCCCAGAACGCGTGATGGTCTAAATCTTCGGCAGGATGTCCTGCTCGAACTTCTTTACCCATGCGTCCAATTGCGTGGACATGTAGCCCCAGTCGGGTACATAGCCAAACTTATCGAGTTCTTCCGTCGTGAACTGGATGGGAGCGACTTTCGGGCTCGCCTTCGCCGTTTGATTCGCCGGAACGCTGGTGACCTCCTGGTGGAAGAGCTCCGAGTTTTCCTTGCTCAGCGTGAAATTGGCAAAGTCCATTGCGGCCTTCTTTTGCTTCGAGGCTGTCAGGACGACCCAGCCCTCCACGTAAAGAGCTGCCTTCATCGACGGCTCGCCCTTCGTCAGCGCCTTGAGAGGCACCCGTTGGGAAAGCGGGGAAAGCGCGCCGTTCGAGGCATAGATGATGCTGGTCTCACCCGTCGAGACCGAGTTCGTGCCCTCAACAGTCGACGCGAAGACGCGCCCGATGTTGCCGGACTTGGCCAGCTCCTGAAGAAATTGCCAGCCCGGATCCATCTTGAACTCGTTTCCACCTCGCGCGAGGGCCAGCATCACCGTAGGAGCATTTAGATATTGGCTGGCGACCGGCCAGCAGATTTGTCCCTTGAGCTTCGGATTGAGCAGGTCCTCGACGGTTTTAATCTCGATCGGGCAACGGTCGGTGCGCACGGCAAAATAGCTACCGTCAATTGAGCGCGGGATGGTCTTGATGTTTCCCTTGTCATCCTTGGTCAGGAAGCGCTCAGGTACATCCACCAGGTTTGGCACGTCGGCCAAGGTGACCGTCTCCGCCCACCCCTCCTTAAGGATGCTGGCAAAGCCGGGCGACCAGTTGATGATCATATCATACGGCGGATTGGGCCACTTGGCTTTGATCACGCCAAGTATTGTCATCGCTCCGCCGGATTGAACTCCCCAAGTGATGTCGGCCTTGTCCCACTTTGCCGAAATTTTTTTCGATGCGTCGACGTACGGTGACCCAAAATCCATAACTGTGAGCTGTTCCTTGGCCTGGGCCTCGGATACGAAGGGCAAAGACGTGGCGGCCACGCCCAGCGCGGCTGCTCGTTCAAGGATTCCTCTGCGTGTGATTTCCATTTTGTGTCTCCCTCTCTTGTGGTTTTGGTGCTCGCACTTCAGGCATCCGCGTCCCGGACGTTTGTAGGACGCGGGCAAATCCCTTAAGCAGCCCCACAAAAACAAAAGTAGAGCGGTGTCAGCGACTAAAACCAGCAAAAATGACCCCGCAAACAGAGAAATACTGCAAGGACTGCGAGGGACAATATTTTAGCCCTCATTCGTGCGCTTCGTCCACGAAAGAGGGGACCGGTGGAACGCCCGACTGTCATCTGGTAAAATAAACACGTGGTGGTGCGAACGTGCCTCCACCAGTTCATCGCTAGGTCCATGCCCCGAGGTGTGGCGACCGCTAAACGTGCGCTTTGCGATTCGCATGTGAGCCCCAGGGCACTCCTCCGAGGCAGGGCGCCTGAACGACTCATGAAGACTGACTTGCCACTGCAAATCCTCACGCGATCGTCCTGGCGTTGGGGGCGGGACAGGTTGAGCTCGCCTAGCAGCCACCGGACCAAGCTGCGATTCTCGTTATAGACGAGCGGCCTGAACCGGGCTTGAGAAAACCGCGTGATGCGCAGAGCTAGTAGTGCCTTCCACCGCGCTTGCAATCGACAGCCACCACCTCGTCGGTAGCGCCGTCAGGGACCTCTTCCCTCCAGCGCACCGATCCGAACGGCCGCTCCAGCATACGCCGGATGCGAACCGGTTCGGGGCCGACATGGAACGCCAGCGCTTCACGATCCAGCGCGCGCTCCGCTTTTGTCCACCGGTTGCGCTGACGCAGGTAATCGAGCCACGTCGGGCAGTGATAGCGCTCAGTCCACAGCTTGGGATCGGCGATGTCACGCGCGATGGACCATCCATAGGCTCCATTGCGCTGGCGCGATAATTGTACCTCCTGCATCAGGTTATGGAAGGCGCGCGCATTCTCGAGCGCGACGCAATATTCGATCTCCACCACCAGCGGCCCGCTCCGATAAGTGAGCGGAAGCTGCACCTCGGGATCGGCGAGCACCTCGGCGTCCTCCCCAAGCGCGTTGATCCTCGGCATGCGCAGCCAAAGCCCGAGCAGCGGCGCTAGCAACATCATTGACGCGGAGACGAGCAGGGCGAGCTCGACTCCGGCGGCATCCGTAAGGCGACCCCAGCCCCATCCCCCTATGGCTATGCCGCCGGAGAATGCGGCCTGGTAGGCCGCAAGTGATCGGCCTGCGACCCAGCGCGGCGCCGAGAGTTGCACGCCGATATTGAACAACGTCATCGTCATCGTCCATACGGCGCCGGCGAGGACAAGTGCGCAAGCCGTCAAAAACGCCTCGCGGCTTAGGGCCACGGCCACGATTGCAGTGCCCAAAGAGAGCGTGCAGGCACGCACAGCGGCTTCGCCGCTCATGCGCTGGCGCACCTCTCCGACATAGAACGCACCGATGACGGCACCGAGACCAAAAGCGCCGAGCAAGATGCCGTAGGTCCGCGCATTACCATGCAAGAGATCGCGCGCGACCAGCGGCATGAGCGCCGAGATAGAACCGCCGATCACGCCGGTCACAAATGCGCGGGTCATGACGATCTTGATTGGCGGCGAATTGGTAATGTACCGCACGCCCGAGACTATGGCACGGCTCAACTGTTCTCGCGGCAGCCGAGACGGAGCCGCCACACGTCTCCAGAGGAACAGCGAGATCATTAGCGGCACATAGAGCAAAGCGTTAAGCGCATATGCTGCTACTGCGCCAGCTGTCGCAACGACGATACCACCAATGGCAGGCCCGAAGCTGCGCGCGATGTTGTAGCTAATGCCATTGAGCGCCACCGCCGCGGGCAACGCCTCGGCAGGCACCTGCTCGGCGACCGCGGACTGCCAAGCCGGGCCCATCAGTGCCATGCCGCTACCGACCGTGAAGCAAAGCAGCAGCAAGAGATTTGGCGTGGTCAGACCAACCCAGTCGAGCACGGTCAGCGCGATCGCGCCGCAAAAGGCGATTGAAAGCGCAATCAGGGTCACGATGCGGCGGTCATACATATCTGCAATCGCCCCGGCCGGGATCGCGATCAGCATAACCGGCAGCATCAAGGCGGTGAGCACCAGGGCGACCTTGTCGGCCGAAGACGTCATCTCGGTCATTGCCCAGGCGGCACCGACATACTGAATCAAGATACCGAGATTGGATAGGAGGCTCGCCAGCCAGATGCGCCGGAAAGTAGAATAGCGCAGGGGCGCAGTGATACCGTTGACGCGGAGGGGCTGGGATTTGGCCGGATCAGACATGCTGGTTTCTACCGCGCTGGCGACGAAGGGATTGTGGGTGAAATAGATGATGGCACCGAAAGGCGTGCCGCCAGTAACGCTGCGACAACCTGCCTGGATTGGGCACGTTGCCCAACGAGGCGCTCGTGCCTTCGCGCATGCATGGTCCGTCCTGTTGAAATACAGATAGTACTATGAGGCTGGGGCCGGGCGACGTGCTGGATCTACGCAGAGTACTCGCGTGTAGCTCCGACGTATCCTGCTCGTCGACACGAGCCGAATCTGTCGTCACTCGCATAACCGAGAAGCGGGACATTGAGTTCAGAACCGATCGGTGGCTATTTCGGCAGCGGATCCTCCGACGAGCCTTTTGAAAGCCGAAGTTCTTGTGCTTTCCATGGTCTCGTCAGCGTGGATGGTTCACGCAAGTGGTTGAGCAACTCGGGTGCAAGGTAATTGGAGGACCGTCCATATCTCTTGACCGCTCTTCGGTGCTGCCGTGGCAAAGTCGGTCGCGCGCTCGCATCCGATCAGCGGGGTCAGGGCCGTTACGAAGCCGTGCTTGCTTCCAGATGTTGACCGGCACCGCTCCACGTTGGCCGTTACCCCGGCAATGCACTTTTCTCGTAACGTTCGGGCGGCAATTGTCAGCAAAAAAATCGACTGCAGCACGCTGTAGGCGATCACAGGCTCCATGACATTAAGCTGGAGCTGCCCTGCTTCAGCGACCAAGGTAATGGTGAGATCCGCGCCGATGACTTGAAACGCGACTTGGTTCACGACTGCTGGAATAACAGGGTTCACCTTGCCCGGCATTATCGAAAAACTTGGCCGGAGGGCCGGCAAACTGATTTCGGCAAGGCCACCCCGAGGTCCGCATGAGAGCAGTCTCAGGTCATTCGAGATTTTGGAGAGCTTCGTCGCCGTGCGCTTCGACATCCAGGAGAATAAGACAAAGGCTCCCGTGTCCCAGCACGCCTCGATCAGGTTGCTGGCGGCAACGAATGGAAGCTGAGGAAGTCGAGATAGCTCTTCCACGCCGATACCGGCGTAATCCGGCTTTGTTTTGATTCCAGTCGAGATAGCTGTGCTGCCAGGAGTCACCTTGTGAAAGAGAGACACGGGTTCTTCTCGCCGGACGATGCCGTCCCGGATGGTTGTCGAAAAGGCAGTAAAGTCCTGGCCGAGGATTACGGGAATGGCATCCTGCAACTGCGCGCGGCCGAGCTTGACGACACCTGCGAATTCCGAGCCCTTTCGCTGCCGCTCATTGGCAAGCTGGCGGAGCTCACGATCTAAGGATTGATGCCTCAATAGCATCGCAAGTCGAATCGCAGTTGGATAGACGTCATTCGTTGACCGAGAAAGATTGACGTGGTCGTTTGGGTGAATGACGTCATAGCGGTCGCGCGGAAATCCCAAGTGCCCGAGCGCCCTGTTTGCGATGACTTCGTTGATGTTCATGTTGGTCGACGTTCCGGCGCCATCTTGAAAAACATCGATGGGAACTCGGCGTCTAAATCACCGGCAATGATGTCGTCGCGCGCGGCCGCAATTGCGGTGGTTTTGCTGGACGGAATGTCGCCAAGTCGCGCATTTGCCCGCATGGCCGCCTTCTTTACGACAGCCAATGCATGAATATCTTGCGGAAGATGGCTAATTTGAATCCCAGAGATCGAAGAATTCCTGATTGCCCCTACAGCCTGGGAGCCATAGTAAGCCTCGTTCGGGGCTTCCACTTCTCCTAAGCTATCGACCTTGCGGCGTGTCTTGCCCA
Organism: Bradyrhizobium sp. CCGUVB4N; assembly: GCF_024199945.1. Taxonomy (GTDB): domain Bacteria; phylum Pseudomonadota; class Alphaproteobacteria; order Rhizobiales; family Xanthobacteraceae; genus Bradyrhizobium. The sequence continues at coordinate 1,738,394 of NZ_JANADP010000001.1, forward strand.
TTCTTGCTCTCTGCTGCGCGGTAGGTTGCGTTTGTGCAATTCACCAGAAGCACGCGCAAGCCTCCCTGCGTAGTGGAATTGCGCAGGTCCTCTTCCGTTGCACGCTTCGATATACTGAGGTGTGGAGAGTAGAGGAGGGTAGCGCGGGTTTCTCGCGTTCTAATCGAATAGGCGATGAAAAAGAGCGCAAGAGCGCTTATCGGCGTCGCGAGGCCTCAGTAAGCCTCATTCATCCGGAAGCTCTACAGGGATTGCAAAGCCCGCCTTTACGCGGTCCATAACGACCATTGTCTTGAACCCCTTGATGTCCGGGTTCTCATAGAAGAATCGCCGCGTGAACATCTCATAATCTTCCATCGTTCGCGCGGTAATGTAGAGGACGAAATCGGCGTCGCCAGTGACGTAGAATCCGTTGACGACCTCAGCTGACGATTTGATGGCCTTCTTGAACCTATCGATAATGTCAGCACGCTCCCGCTCTAGGCTCACCAGCACAAGCATTTGAATCGGTCTTCCCACCGCTTTCGCCGAAACTATCGAGACATCAGCCTCGATGATGCCATCTGAACGGAGCCTCTTCAGTCGTCGTTGACATGCCGTAGCAGAAAGCCCCGTCAGTTCACCGATTACCTCGGACGTTAAACGATTGTTTTTTTGCACGATCTCGAGGATGCGGGCGTCTATTCGGTCGTATTGCATGCTGGCTCCAGCTTGGGGTGAATTTCGCCGTGAAATGCCTGTACGATGCAGGAAATCATCCGAGCGTGGGAAAATGCGACGGAAATAGATTAGCAACATCAGTATTCTGAAGCAAAGACGATTTCAACAATGCCCGTGCGGGACCTCAAATGGCGTTTCAAGATATTCGACATAAAAGTCCTCGTCTGGTCGGTCTCGCCATAAGACACCTCCGAAATCTGGCCCGCCGCGATTTCGTGGCGGGGGCTGCGCTGATCGAGGGCCGCTGGGTTGAAACCGAGCAGTACGACGTTGTGGTCGACCCGGCTACTGGCGAAGAGATCGCGAGCGTTTCTCGCTGCGGCGTCGCGGAAATGAATCTGGCGATCGCGGCAGCCGAGCGTTCCTTCGCTGCTTGGCGCGAATTGTTGCCCGAGAGGCGAGGTGCGATCCTTAGGTCTTGGGCGTCGTTGATGCGCCGCGAATCGGAGGAGCTTGCCATTCTCGTGACGAGCGAGCAGGGCAAGCCGATCGCCGAGGCTCGTCACGAAATTGCGTACGGCGCTGGATTTCTCGAGTGGTTCGCTGCGGAGGGGGAGCGCGCATACGGAGAGACGATTCCAAGCCACAAGCCTGGAAGCCTGCTCCAGGTGCGAATGCAGCCGATTGGCGTAGCGGCGGCGATCACTCCATGGAATTTCCCTGTTGCCATGATTACACGGAAGGCGGGGGCGGCTCTTGCAGCCGGTTGTCCAATCATCGTGAAGCCTGCTCCCGAGACCCCGCTGTCTGCTCTCGCGGTGGCAAGGTTGGCGGCAGAAGCGGGCGTGCCTCCTGGCGTGCTGCAGGTGCTTGTTGGCAATCCCGTCGAGCTTTCTGCACCGCTGCTGCGCGATACAAGAATACGGGCTCTCTCGTTCACGGGTTCGACCCATGTGGGTCGACTGCTTCTGGAGGGGGCGGCCGAGACGGTCAAGAAGGTGTCGCTCGAACTCGGTGGGCATGCCCCCTTCGTTATCTTTGACGATGTCGATCTAGGTAAGGCCGTCAAGGGAGCGATGGCCGCAAAGTTTGCAACGTCGGGCCAGGATTGCCTGGCCGCCAACCGCCTCTACGTGCAAAGGAGCATCTATGGCGCCTTCGTGGAGGCGTTTGCTGCGGCAATGGCACAGCTCAAAGTCGGCCACGGCCTGGATCCTGAAACAACGATAGGTCCAATGACGAAGTCGTCCGTGGCCGACAAGTGCAGGATGCAGATTGACGATGCGCTGAGCAAGGGGGCGCGAAGTATTTCCGCGAATCAAGACCCAAGTCTTGGTCCGAATTTCGTCGTTCCAACGCTGCTTAGCGATGTCACCGAAGAGATGCTGATTGCACGTGAGGAAACATTTGGGCCGGTAGCTGCTGTGCTGCCGTTCGACTCTGAAGAAGAGGTCATCGCTCGAGCTAATGCGAACGAAATGGGGCTCGCCGGGTACGTCTACACGGACAGCCTGCGTCGAGCGCTCCGGCTTTCCGAGCAGATCGAGTGCGGGATGCTTGGCATCAATACGCCTTCATTCACAGGCCCTCCAATTCCGTTCGGCGGATGGAAGCAATCCGGGCTGGGTCGCGAGGGGTCACGACACGGCTTAGCGGAATACATGGAACTGAAATACGTCTGCTTCGGCGATTTGGCGGCTTAGGAGAATAGGTATGACTGATATCAAGACCATCGCTGAACGAGATCGCTCAAGTGTTCTGCATCCTTTTACCCAGCTCAAGGAGTTTGCGAGTGGAAAGATCGGTGACCCTACAATAGTGACTGGTGGGAAGGGCATCCGAATCGAAGACGCGCAGGGTCATAGTTACATCGACGGTTTTGCTGGCCTGTACTGCGTAAACATTGGATACGGCCGGACTGAAGTGGCTGAGGCCATCGCGCGGCAGGCGTACCAGCTCGCATACTACCACACTTATGCGGCCCATACGACGGAAGAGCTGGCGACCCTGTCCGATCGCCTGGTACGCATGGCTCCGGGTAAGCCAAGCAAGGTATTCTTTGGACTGTCCGGATCAGATGCCAACGAAACCCAGGCCAAGCTCGTTTGGTATTATAACAATCTGCGCGGCCAGCCGAAGAAGAAGAAGATCATTTCACGGGAGCGCGGCTACCACGGCTGCTCGGTAATTTCCGGTTCGATGACCGGTATGTCTTTCTACCATGATCACATGGACCTTCCCTTTCCCGGTATTTTGCACACTGGCGTACCTCACCACTACTGGGGCGCTGAGCCCGGCGAGACGGAAGAGTCTTTTTCTCGCCGGCGTGCAGCGGAGCTTGAAGCGCTGATCGTGCGGGAAGGGCCGGAAACGATCGGTGCCTTCATAGCCGAGCCGGTCCTGGGTACGGGGGGCATTACACCGCCGCCCGCTGGCTACTGGCGTGAAATTCAGGCCGTGCTCAGGCGCTATGATGTTCTCCTGATCGCGGACGAGGTGATTTGTGGGTTCGGTCGGACCGGCGCCGACTTCGGCAGCACGCTATACGGTATCGAGCCCGACTTGGTGACAGTCGCGAAAGGCCTGACGTCCGGCTACGTACCGCTCTCGGCAGCGATCGTTGGCGAGAGGGTTTACGAGGTTATGGAGGAAGCGGCGGATCGCGTCGGTGCGTTTTCTCACGGTTATACCTATTCCGGCCATCCCATTGCGGCGGCGGCCGCCAACGCAGTGCTTGATATTGTCGAGAAGGAACAACTAGCTGACCGCGCGAGGATCGTTGGCGCTCATTTTCTCAAGCGACTGAACGAACGATTTGCCCAGCTGGAAATCGTCGGAGAAGTGCGAGGTGTGGGCTTGCTTGGGGCCGTCGAATTCGTTGCGGACCGCCAGGCGAAGCGGCGATTTGATCCGCAGCTCAAGGTTGGCGCCCGCATCTCGAAGGCTGCTCGTGATCGGGGTCTTATTGCGCGAGCAATGCCGCACGGAGACATTCTCGGTTTTGCTCCGCCTCTCGTTGCGTCGGAAGCTGAAATTGATGAGATCGTGGACCTGGCGTATCGAGCGACGAGGCAAGTAATGGACGAGCTGGCGAATGAACCCACGTCCTCCTGACGGTTGATGCGCCTCTGCGGCTGGTTTGCTGCCTATGGCAAGCCTTTCGCCATGGCAGTTGGTCGAGGCAGAGAAGAGACTTCGTGACCAGGTCCCTTGTAGGGGTACATCTCGAACCACTGGATAGCCATTCCACGTTATCTGGACTATTCGGCGCGAAGCGAGAACCGTCCAAATCGAATGCAACACGATGAGTACAGCGTCGAGGCGGGTGAATATGGAGATTGAGAGTGAATTCCGCGCCAAAGGTGTGCCCCGGAAGGGGAGCTGGCGGTGACGAGAAACCGATACTGGACATTGGCGGACGGGGCCGTGCCGAGTTGGCCGCAAGAGGACACGTTCCTGCTGAAGGAGGACGAAGTCCCCACGCCCGGTGCGGGGCAGGCGCTGACGCGGACCATCTATGTGTCCCTCGATCCCTACCAATGGTACTACAAGCGCGAGCGTACCGAGCCGGCCGGGGCGCCTTGCCATGCTCGTACCGTCTCTCAAGTGATCGAGAGCCGGATGGACGGCTTCGCGGCCGGCGACTTCGTGTTCAACACCAACGGCTGGACCGAGTACGCACTAATGGGCGAGGGAGCCTGGCGGCCGTCCTACATGGTCCCGCGCAAGCTTGATCCGTCGCTGGGGCGCATCTCGCAGGCCGTGGGCGTGCTCGGCATGTTGGGACTAACCGCCTATGCTGGCATGGACCTGATGGCCGCGCCCAAGGCGGGCGAGACGGTGTTGGTCTCGGCGGCGTCCGGCGGGGTCGGCCAGATTGCCGGGCAGCTCGCCAAGCAGCGCAATTTGCGAGTGGTTGGGATCGCCGGGCGCGACGCAAAATGCCAGTTCGTGACCGAGGAGCTTGGTTTCGACGCGTGCGTCTCCCACCTTTCGCCCACCCTGCCGGCCGATCTCGCAGCCGCCTGCCCGGCCGGCGTCGACGTCTATTTCGAGAACGTGGGCGGCAAGGTATTCGAGGCGGTGCTGCCGCTGTTCAACCAGGGCGCCCGGATGACCATCTGCGGCCTCATCGCCCATTATGGCGATGAAGACGGGGGCGTCGACCGCCGCGCGGCGCTGATGAAGCTGGGAGAGCCGATCTTCAAGGCGCGGAATATAGCCGTGAAGGACCTCTGGGTGGGCGACTTCGCCGCGGATTTCTTCGACGAGATGCTGGCCCATGTCGCACCCCTGGTGGCCACGGGGAAGATCAAGTACCGCGAGGACATCCGTCAGGGCCTGGAGACCATCCCAGCCGCTTTCGCCGAGATGCTGCGTGGCGACAATTTCGGCAAGTTGCTGGTACAGGTCAGCCCAGATCCGACGCTGGGACAGGGGTAAGAAGAGACTTTGCAAGAACGGCGCAGGCTGTGGGCATTGCTCTAAACCAGGGAGGACGCAGGGCGCCGATATGGCCCTCCGCCGCTGACCAGAATGCCCATTCAGCGCAATCAGCAAGTAACGGACTGCGAAAACGTCAGGCTCAGGCAAAACAGTCGCAATACGGGGAATAAGCAATGGCCGGTGAAAAACCAGCATTTACGATTGTCCTCAACCATCCAGCCGCCGAAAGCTTTGCGCAACTTATTGGGGAGCGTTTCCCGCAAGTTCGAGCGATTGTGGCGCCGGATCCGGACCGCCTCGAGCGGTCCATAGAGGAAGCGGACGCGCTACTCGCGTTTCGCTTTCCAGTTGAGGTATTCGATCGGGCGAAGAAACTGCGATGGTTCCAGTGCACTGGTGCCGGTGTCGATTCCTTGTTTTCAATCCGCGACAGGGTGGGGCATATCACCGTCACCAACGCGCGCGGCATTCATGGCGACGTCATCGCGGATTTTGTGATGGCCGGCGTGACGATGCTGCATTGGGATTTCCGCAGGTTTCTGCGCGAGCAGACAGAGCGGAAATGGAATCCACGCTATGTAGCTCCATTGGCCGACAGGACGCTCGGCGTCGTCGGCCTGGGCTCCATCGGTGCGACCATCGCCTTGCGCGCAAAGAGTGCGGGGATGACTGTTATCGGTTCCAAGCGGGACGTTTCCGTCTCCGTCGAAGGTGTCGACCGGCTGTTCGCCTCCGATGCGCTCCACGATCTGCTACCGCTGTGCGATTTTGTAGTGCTGGCCGTGCCGGCGACGCCTGATACGGTGGGTCTCATCGGTGCAGCTGAGATCGCGTGCATGCGACCGCACGCGTTTCTTGTCAATATCGCGCGGGGTAACGTGGTCGTCGAGGCCGAACTGATCAAGGCCCTTCAAACCCGTGCCATCGCCGGTGCGATGCTGGACGTGTTTGAGCGAGAACCGCTGCCTCAGGACAGTCCTCTCTGGGACATGCCAAACGTGATTGCCACACCGCATGTGGCGGGAAGTCCCTCAAACTATACGGAGCGCGTATTCTCAATCTTCGCAGAGAACATCGAGCGGTTCCTGAAGGGGCAGGCGCTGAAGAACGTAGTAGATCTGCGACGGGGCTACTGACGCGGCGTGGCGAGACGGAAATGAGCTGGCCAGCCTGTCGCAATAGCTTCTCGATATCCTTACAGATCTCGATGGCTTGAGGGGCTGGACGGCCTTCAAGAAGGAGCAATGTCGGAATTCCGCAATGGAACGGAAAATTGACGAAATGCTTCGCGATTTTGCGTCACTCTCATCGAAGCGTAACATGTCTCATGGCCGGCAACCAATTTTCGCGACGCCGGAATCTAGGTGAACTAACAATCAGGGTCTTTGGAGAAGGTACAACCGTGCTCGGAATTGGAAGCAAGCTGCCATCGTTCGAAGTCGTCGGCGTGAAGCCCGGATTTTCAGGTCCAGGAAGAAAAAGGACAGAGAGCGTTCGAAACGCTGACGGAGACGAGCTTCCCGGGCAAGTGGAAGATTATCTTCTTCTATCCGAAGGACTTCACCTTCGTTTGTCCGACCGAAATCGCCGAATTCGCGCGCTTGTCGAAAGACTTTGAAGACCGTGACGCCGTGGTGCTCGGCGGGTCGACCGACAATGAGTTCTGCAAGCTGGCATGGAGGCGCGACCACAAGGATCTGCACAAGCTGCCGATCTGGCAGTTTGCCGACACCAAGGGTAGCCTTGTAGACGGTCTTGGTGTGCGTTCGCCGGACGGCGTTGCTTATCGCTACACCTATATCGTTGATCCCGAGAACACGATCCAGCACGTCTACGCAACCAACCTCAATGTCGGTCGCACGCCGAAGGACACGCTGCGAGTGCTCGATGCGCTGCAGACCGACGAGCTCTGCGCGTGCAACCGCGAGGTCGGCGGCGCCACGTTGAAGGTGGCGTGACGCGCCGATGTCGATTGACGAACTCAAAGGTTTGATTCCGGACTTCGCCAAGGATGTGAGGCTCAACCTCTCGTCCATGGTGTCCGACGAATCGCTTGCCGAGCAGGCCCGATACGGTCTGTTCCTCGTCTGCGCCATCGCCACCCGCAATCCGCACGTGATGTCGGCGTTCGAGGTGCTCGCAGCCGAAAAGCTGACGCCAGCGGCGATCGCGGCAGCCAAGGCGGCGGCATCCGTGATGGCGATGAACAACATCTACTATCGCTTCGTGCACCTTGTCTCGAACAAGGAGTACGGAACGATGCCGGCGCGACTGCGCATGAACGTGATCGGCAATCCCGGTGTGGACAAGGCCGACTTCGAATTGTGGTCACTTGCTGTTTCCGCGATCAACGGCTGCGGCGCTTGCATCGATGCGCATGAGAAGGTGCTACAGGACGCGGGCGTTGCGGCAAGCACAATGCAAACTGCGGTACGCTTTGCCGCAATCATCCAATCGGTGGCGGTGGCGATTGAGGCCGACAGCGTAGCAGTCCCGGTGGCAGCGGAGTAGCTCGGCCGGACTTCCAAATTCGCTCGACAGTGGATACCACGAAGTGGTCCGGAGCGAGCATTCGAACCGGAGTAGAAAGAATGAACGGTGCGGAAAGCCTGGTCAGGACATTGGTTGCCGGCGGCGTCGACGTCTGCTTCACCAATCCTGGCACTTCCGAGATGCACTTTGTCGCGGCGCTGGATCGCGTTCCGGGCATGCGCTGCGTGCTCGGGCTGTTCGAAGGCGTGGTAACGGGAGCAGCCGACGGCTATTTCCGCATGAAGGGAACACCGGCCTCGACGCTTCTGCATCTTGGTCCTGGGCTCGCCAACGGTCTTGCCAACCTGCACAACGCCAAGAAAGCGCATTCTGGCATCGTCAATATCGTCGGCCAGCATGCTGGCTACCACATTGGCTACAACGCGCCCCTGACCTCCGACATCGAAGGCCTGGCCCGGCCGATGTCGGAGTGGGTACGGACCTCGCCCGACGCCCGGTCGGTCGCTGCCGACGGCGCGGCTGCGATTGCGGCTGCCAAGAGCCCACCGCCGCAGATCGCAACGCTGATCCTGCCCGCCGATACCGCCTGGAACGAGGCCGACGGGATCGCCGAGGGGCCGCTAGAGACGCAGCGCCCGTCCTACTCGCCACAGGCGGTCGAGATCGCCGCCAAAATTTTGCGTGGCGATCCCGAACACACGCTGCTCTTGATCAGCGGCTGCGCACTGAGCGAGCGGGGCCTGGCGCTGGCTGAGCGGATCGCCGGCAAGACCGGCTGCACAGTGGTAGGCCCGACCTTCCCTCCCCGGATGGCGCGGGGCCGCGGCCGTTTCTCGATCGAGCGCATTCGTTACGTCGTCGACCAGGCGCTGCCGATGCTTCAGAAATTCCGTCACATCGTGCTGGTCGAAGCCGATGATCCGGTGGCGTTCTTCGCTTATCCCAACAAGCCGAGTCTGTTGAAGCCCGAGGGCTGCGAGGTGCATCGCATGACCGCTTGGGGGGAGAACTCGGTCGCAGCGCTCGAAGCGCTTGGCAACGCGCTGCATGCGACCGAAAAAGACGTCGAGCCGCAGCAGCGGCAGGAACTGATCAAGCCGACCGGCGCGCTCAACCATGCAAACATGGCGCAGGCGATTGCCTGCGCCATCCCGGAGAACGCGATCGTGGTCGATGAATCCATCACCACCGGCCGCGGCTTCTTCCCGCCGACGACGTCGGCCGCTCCCCACGACTGGCTGCAGAACATGGGCGGCTCGATCGGCTTCTCGACGCCGGTCGCCATCGGTGCGGCGGTCGCGTGCCCGGATCGCAAGGTATTCTGCATGGTCGGCGACGGCAGCGCGATGTACACGATCCAGTCGCTGTGGACGCAGGCGCGCGAAAATCTCAATGTCGTGACCATCGTCTTTGCCAATCGCGCCTATCAGATCCTGCGCGGCGAGTTCGACGGCGTCGGCGCCGGCGAGCCGGGCCAGCGCGCGATCGACATGCTCAAGATTGATCGCCCGACGCTCGATTTCGTGGCGCTGGCGCGCGGCATGGGCGTGCCCGGCCGCGCTGTGATGACAGCTGACGAGTTCAACAAGGCGCTGGAGGAAGCGGCTCGTGAGCCGGGCCCGCGCTTAATCGAGGTGCAGATTTAACGGCCTTTCTTTTCGGCCGATCGACATCGAGAGGCGCATGATTTAAGTGGTTCGTGTTGCCGGGGAAAGCCGGCGGCGTAGAGTGAGCCATAGTGATCGGCGGGCACCGTGCGCCGAGCAATAGGCGAAGATGATGGCAGAGCTTTTAGCCACCGGCTTCTTCTGATACGGGCTCCGAGCGGCAGGCCTGGCCGAGGCCGTAATGACCGCTGCGGCTTCTTCAGCATTTACAGAGAAAACGAAATGCGATTACAGGAGGCGACCGGAGTCGAGACCGCTGAATTCACACGCGGACGAACGCGCGCCTGTCGAGTGGCTCCCAATATCTGCGTTAAAGCCGCGGAGATTGCTGAATTTCTGCGCATCATGCCCGTAACTTACAGGGGTTTGCATTGTCACCCCCATTAGAACACGGCGACGAGTCGATTTGACGACTCAATGCGCGCATCGATTGGTCGCGGAGTTAAGCAACATGCACGATTTTCTCAATCATAGGGAGCTTCGAGAGCTCGCGAAGCGTCGCCTCCCCCACGGTCTCTTCGAATATATCGACCGGGGCACCGAAGATGAAAGCGCGCTTAGGCGCAACCGGAATGCCTTGGACGCGGTGCGGATCAAGCCGCGGGTGCTGACGGGCGGCCGCGCTCGCACACAGGCTATTTCGCTCTTCGGCGAAACTTACGAGACGCCGATGATCGTGGCTCCAACCGCTTTTGCTGGCCTGGTGTGGTATCGAGGAGAGATCGAGCTGGCCAAAGCCGCCGGCGCGAACGGAATGCCGTTCTGTGCCTCGACGGATGCGATCACCGCCGTGGAGGAGATTGCGGCGGCGAGTGCGGGACCTGTCTGGTTGCAGCTCTATCTGTGGGACAAGGAGGAGTTCACGCGAGACTTTCTCAAGCGGGCATGGGACAGCGGCGTGCGGACTTTGGTTGTGACATGCGACAATGCCGTCGCTTCCAACCGGGAATACAACACTCGCAACGGCTTCGGCATGCCCTTCAGATTTTCCCCGCGCAACGTGTGCGATGTGGCCCTTCATCCGCGCTGGGCAGCCGGCGTCTTTGCGCGCTACCTAGCTACTGGCCGCGTCCCGGCGTTCGCGAACCATCCGGCCGAGTATCGCAGCAGCATATTCAAGAGTAAGGGCCTGGGCTACCACCTTGATTTTGGCTGGGAAGATATTCGTCGCTTGCGCGATCTATGGAAAGGCAACCTCGTGCTGAAGGGACTTCTCCGCGTGGATGACGCAATCTTAGCGGCGAAATGCGGCGCTGACGGCATTGTCGTCTCCAATCATGGCGGACGCAACTTGGACAGCGCAGTGGCGCCGATCGAGGTGCTAGCCGAAATTGCCGACGCGGTTGGCGAGCAGATTGTCGTAATTGCTGATAGCGGAGTCCGGCGAGGCAGCGACATCTTAAAGCTCCTTGCAGCCGGGGCTAAGGCCGTGATGCTTGGCCGAATTCTGCTGTACGGCACTGCCGTCGGCGGAATGTCTGGTGCGAGTCAAACGATTAGGATCTTGCAGCGTGAACTTGAAGGCGCCATGGGCATGAGCGGTTGCAGGGATTTGCGCCAGGTGGATCGGAGCCTGATTGAGATGCCTGGCCACGGATTCGGGTTGTGAGGATGCTGTCGGTGCCGCCCGAGGAGACCGCGACATGACCGAAACGGGCCTAGGGCGGGGGAAAGGCATCCACGATGGGGCCGTTGGCAATTATGATCGTCCAGGTCGAAAAGGGGAAAATCAGCGAGTTCGACGCGTGTCGGTCTACAAGGAAGGCGTCGGTGACCATTCATCGGAGCGTATGGCCAAGCATGAAATGCAAGAGTATGGAGAGCGTCCGCAGCGCCACAAGGGCCGGCGTGGTCGTCGCGGTTCGACGTGCTCGAAATGATCGCCAGGGTCGTATTTGCACGGATGTTCGCAGCCTGTGAGGCGCTGCCCGCTGCAATGCTCGGGCGCGAATCGCACGACCGGACTGTTTAATCCTAGTAACACAGGCCGCAATCCCCATCAGCATGCGTCGATCTAGGCGCGGTAGGCGGGCTGCCGAATCCAAGGGATCGACCGCGTTATGAATATGAGGATCAACGGTCGAAATCCCCAGTCTGCTCGAGGAGAGACGAACAGGCAGCAATTTAACTTAGCAGAATGCGTGTCAGCTTCTGTTTGAGGTTTCACCGTGTTTCCGCGGTAGACCAGATGGGCGTGTCGATAACTGCATGAAAAGAAAGGAAGACAGGATGCCCCCCGTCAAACATTGTCTCTCTTTCCCCGCACGCTCGTGCTCGGCAATCTCGTGCAACGCTTCGTCGGCTTGCAAGAGCATCCGCCAATAGCTGTTCGACCTGCTTCAGTCCTACATCAAGGTGCCGAAGAAGACCGTGCGCTGGAGCTGGAAAGCGAGTGACGTTGCGATCTGGGACAATCGCGCGACCGAGGCGCTACGCGGTTCACGAATATGCGGATCGACGTCTCGTGGTGCGCCGCGCCGCCATCGGTGCCGTGCCGCTCAGCGTCGATGGACCGCGCGGCGTGATTTGCGTCAAGAAGTCGAAGCCTCAGGCGGCCAAGGCCGCCTAATTTAGACCGACAGGCATCGATGCAATGATACGAAGCTTTCCTGCGCTAAGCCTCGCCGCACGCAGGGCTGCGGGATTTAGATTCGTCGGCGCGTCGACGTTTGGTCATCCTCCGCCCGAGAAGGCCAGATCTTCCGTCGAGGCTCAGTGTGCAGTTGACCTTTTCCCGGGCTCCTTGAAGATAGCTATCCTTTGCAACGTTGAAGCTCAGAGGTCGGAAGCGTCTTGAAGAGCCGTAGGCGCCAGGCTGTGATGTTCGCTAGTCCTCCCATCCCGCGCTACAGCGGCCTTCCCTGCAGTGGAAAGTGCCAGCTCTGTCCACAACGTCGAATCCACTCGCTCGGCTCTCCGATGCTTGGGAAAACATTTGCGTTCCTGCTGGCTTGCGCAGATTTCCGTCCATGCAACCGCCTCCGTTAGCGAATTTCGGCGCTCGAGGTGGATAGTATTAATGCCAAGAGATCGAGTTGGCCGAATACCGACTAGGACGTTGATATATTCGATGCGGCTCCTGATCCTCTTCGAACGGGCTAAACCATCCGGCGAATCCTCAGCGGATGGCAACGATGCGCACCACGGAGCGATCCGTGGCGGGGGACCTTTGGATGCCGTACTATTCTTTTGATCTCGTGATTGGTGAGGAGTACAAAAACCAGGGTGGCCTCATCCTCGAGAATATCGAGGTTGCCGCCGATCGAGCGGACCAGCTTGCCACCGAGCTGTCTATTGTACATCCGGAACTCAAGGCCAGGGGCTGCGCCATTCGGGTCACCAGCGCTGAGAATGCGGAGGTCTATCGTACGCCACTCGACCCGGTTCCGTCATGGATGGGGCGTGGGCACTAAGGTCGGCGCGGCCGCGATACAAGTACTACACGGCTTGCTGCGTCCACTGTTTCCAGACCATCCATCAGTCGAAGTAACATGGCGCATAGTCACCGCGCGAAACAAGCAAGTAGTACTTAGTCCCGCGAACATCAATAGCGCCAAAGCCTGGCGCCGCGCGCTAAACGCCTCTGCGTTCAAGTCGCGTTGGATCCTATCAAATCCGTCAGCAACTTCTGTCGATTGCGAAAAAGGGCCGCGCGAATGTCTCGCGCGGCCGAGTCAGGGAGGAAACGCCCAAAGGGCAAGAAGCGCAAGATGGGTAGATTGATCACTCACGAAAGCTTGTGAGGACATGACTGCCGCGTGATGCTTCAGTCCTCTCTAACCCGAGCACAAACAATCGAATAACCGTTTTCTTGAGCCGCTTAGCAGCTATTTCGCGCATGCATCGCATGTTTTCTGCAAGAATAATAAACTGTCGCAGGATGCAGTTGAGTAGATTGCTGAGCTTCAACTAACTCACATTGTCGCTGAGCAGCAGCGCTTCCTTACAAAGCGCAGGTTCAGAGTTTCGAAATCAATCCAATTTGCTTGACCGACCCTCCAACGAAGCAAATCAACTCCCGCTTAGCTTAATACAAGAGACGTCGACGCAGGATCACCTGTACCGCGCTACGGGCATAAGCTCATTCAAGGGGTAGCCGAAACGATCCTCCCACAGTCCGCGTGTCCGCAGATCGGATGTCGAAGCGCGAGAGCGTAAGTAAAAAGTCTTCGTATCCCGATAGGTGCAGAATTTCGGCGTTACCCGTCGTTCATTAGCAAATTTCGACCTGGGGGCCTCGGTAACATTCGCGCAAGAGAAGAAGATAAGCGAGCCTCGGGCCCTTCAACCGATCAATTAGTGACCACCGCGCGTGAGGCCGCCGGCGAGCAAGCATCCCTAGTCCGTTAGCTAGGCATGCGCATCCGGAGAACCGCAAGAGGACACGCGATCCATGCTCAACAATAAAGTAAAACAAATCTGGAGTTCGGGCAAAGCGGTGGTGAACGCCTGGCTTGCGACACCGTCCGGCTTCACCGCCGAAGTTATCGCGCAATGCGGCTTCGACAGCGTCACGATCGACCTGCAACACGGCGTACAGGACTATCTATCAATGGTTCAGTGCTTCCAGGCCATGGGTGGGCACCCGGTCACGCCGATGGTCCGCGTGCCTTGGAACGAGCCGGGCATCATTGGCAAGGCGCTGGACGGTGGTGCCTACGGCGTTATCTGCCCGATGGTCAACACGCCCCAAGAGGCGAAGAATCTTGTTTCTTATTCCAAATATCCGCCAGTGGGCAGCCGCTCGAACGGGCCGATCCGGGCCGGCATCTACGGCAACCCGGGCACCTATCAGAAAACTGCAAACGAGGAGATCGTGCTGCTGCCGATGATCGAGACCAAGACCGCGGTCGAAAACATGGAGGCGATCCTCGATGTCCAGGGCATCGATGGCGTGTATGTTGGCCCATCTGATCTCGGATTCTCCCACGGGCTTGAACCGAAGCTCGATCACACGGAGCCTGAGATCCTCAGGATCTACGAAAAGATCGTGACGGAGTGCGCCAAGCGCAACATCCATCCCGGCATTCACTGCAGCGGCGCCGAGGGCGCACTGCGCGCGATCAGCATGGGCTTCAAGCTCGTGACGCTGTCCAACGAAGTCGGACTGATGTCGACCTATGCGAAGATGCAGGTCATGCAGACCCGCAAAGATTCGGGCGGAAGAGCGTAACTTCCTCCGCCTTTGGGGAGAGGGGCATCTCTAATTGTACTCGATGTTCGCTACCAAACTAAGTTGCCTGTCACGCGGATGGTTTGGCAGGGCGGCGCAATCCGTATTGAAGAAGACGCAAGCCGGCGCGGCACCGCGCGGATCGCGCTTTCTGCTTCGCCGAGATGCGCGCGAGAATTGGGAAATTGAAGCGTATCGGCAGCGACCCAGTGAAGGCCGCAGCCCTTACCGCACACACCGACAGGTGATGGTATCGAGTGCTGAGGCCCGCGAGTCTGTAGTCAAGAATGTGCTGGGAACGTGCTGGGAATGATTCGCTCTCCGTGCGGGGGGCTCTCGCCACTGGCCCAAGCTGCGCGTAACTGGTGGAACCGGCGGGCGGCCTTACAAAGTCCGTTGTTCTGGCTTTTGACATCCGGAAACAACGCGCTTCACGCCTTACAAGTTGGCATGCTCCGCAACCTTGTGGATTAATCGCGCGACAGCGTTGTCCCAAGCGGGGCGAGGGACGACATTTTTCCTTCGCTTTGCACCATGACGTTTTCTTCTGCTGCTCCAGTATCTAGCGCCATCACAATCATCCTTCACGACCCCAGTAATAATCCCCTCCATGTCATCGAGGCAGCATTTGCATTCCGACAATCTGCCAACCACCCGGTGTCGCGCAGGGTTTGCTGCGCCATCGCAAGTGCGAAGTGCAGGCTCCAATAGAGCTCGACCTCGCGGTGCTCGGACAGCGCGCGCTTCATGGCGTCAATGAGATACCGCGGGCCTTTTCTTCCGCGCACGCAATTCGCGCAAGCGTTCGCGGCTTAGGTGCAAGCTCTGGCCAACGAACAGGTGTGCAATCAGATTGTGAAGTGGACCCCGGATTTTGGACCTGCGGCTTAGGTGGTGCGGATGCCGTTCCGTTTTGATAAACGGAGCGGACCATGAAGAAGACGAGACGGACAATCGATGCGGCGCTGAAGGCAAAGATCGCCTTGGAGGCGCTGCGAGAACAATCAACGGTGACGGATCTGGCGCAGCGCTACCAGGTGCATGTGAACCAGATTTATGCCTTGAAGAAACAGCTTCAGGATCAAGCGGTTCGGGCGTTCGACGCGGGCGCTGGTCGGGATGGCGAGGCGGCCCACGAACTGGAGGTCGAGAAGCTCCACGCCAAGATCGGACAATTGACGGTCGAGCGGGATTTCTTAGCCAGGAGGTCCGGAAGATGAGCGCGCCGGATCGCCGAGGATTGCTTCAGCGCGATCATGCGGGTCTATCGATCCGCCGGCAATGCCAACTGCTGAGCGTTGCGCGATCGAGCGTGTATCGGCCGCCGCGGCCGGCCAAGGACAACGACCTTGAGCTGATGCGGCGGATCGACGAGCTGTTCACGGCCTGGCCGTTCTTGGGCTCGCGGCGGATGACGGCGATGCTCAATAGCGAAGGCTGTCGCATCAATCGCAAGCGCGTGCAGCGGTTGATGCGCAAGATGGGCATCGCGGCGCTGGGACCAAAGCCCAGAACCACAAAGCCGGCGCCGGGACACAAGATCTTCCCGTATCTCCTGCGCCATATGGTGATCGACCGACCGAATCAAGTGTGGGCGGCCGATATCACCTATCTGCCGATCGGCCAGGGCTTTCTGTATCTGGTGGCGATCATCGATTGGGCGAGCCGTGCGGTGCTGGCCTGGCGGCTGTCGAACACGATGGACACATCGTTCTGCGTGTCTGCGCTCGAAGAGGCCTTGGCGCGCTTCGGCCGGCCGGAGATCTTCAATACCGACCAGGGCAGCCAGTTCACCAGCGCCGCCTTCACCGGCACGCTGGCCGCCACCGGCGTCAGGATCTCGATGGACGGTCGTGGGCGCTGGATGGACAACGTGTTCATCGAGCGGCTGTGGCGCTCGCTCAAATACGAGGACATCTTTCAATTGTCCTTGGAGCCAAAGTATACCTTACCGCGGCGAGATTCACGTTGGCCTCCGTCACGATGTCGCGCAGCGAAACGTCGCGAAAGCCGCGATCGGCATAAAGTAGCTCGGCTGCAGCAAGAATGGCGGAGCGGGTCTGGTCGCTCGACACGCATTATCAATTTCGTTTGGTCAGCGGCTTTGCAACTTCAGATCACTGGAGAACTGCACTCTATAACGTCAGCGGTTGGCATTTTCGATTCTTGAGTACACTTAGCTGACGACCGGGCTAGCTGCCGATGCCCTGATTTTACAGCGTCCCTGGAAAGGCCCCACCGTCAAGCAGGATATTTTGCCCGGTTATAAAGCCGGCGTTCGCTCCGCATAGGAATGCGCAGAATAAGCCAAGCTCCGCAGGGTCGCCGACCCGGCCCGCAGGAATGCTCCTCCCGTGCTCGGCGACCAATTCATCGACGGAGATCCCCCGCTTCTCGGCTTCAGCTAGGACCTCCGATTCGCGCAGCCGATCCGTATCAAAGATCCCAGGCAATAGGCCGTTTATGGTGACATTGTTGAGCACCGTTCTGCGTGCAGCACCCGCAACGAAGCCGGTGAGCCCGGTCCGTGCTCCATTAGAGAGATCCCGCGATGTTGGCGCTTTCACAGCAGAAGACGTGATGTTGACGATCCGACCGAATTTGCGATTCATCATGCCGTCGACAGTCGCTTTGATCATTTCGATCGGTGTGAGCATGTTGGCGTCCAGCGCCTTGATCCAGTCGTCGCGGGTCCATTGGCGGAAATCTCCGGCCGGCGGTCCGTTTGCATTGTTGATGAGGATGTCGGGCTCGGGACATGCCTTCAGTACCGCGTCACGGCCTGCCGGTGTCGTGATGTCGCCGACGACCTCTATCACAGTAACGCTGGGATTGGTTTTCCGGATTTCGTTCGCCGTTTGGGCCAGCGCTTCCGCGCCGCGCGCCGTAATCGTGACATCCACGCCCTCGTTGGCAAGTGCAATGGCGCAGGCACGCCCTAATCCCTTGGACGATGCACAAACGATAGCGCGCCGGCCCCTGATCCCAAGATCCATTAATTCGCCCCTTTTTGAAAGTTTAGCTTTGCGCAAACCCTAGCGGCCCTGGTGGCAGAAGCTCCCTGATATTGGGATTGTCTCGCCGAAATTCTGCTTCGAAGCGAAAGATGCGCAGCTTTTTCATTGATGCCAGGATTCCGACTCTCGCCTTCTCCGAACAGCCTCGACAGTACGTTCACTAGCATGCAGCGGCTGTTCCAGGTCCCCAGCGAGGTGAACAACGAGTTTCAACCCACGCAACCTGTCTCCTTTGGAGCTGGACTTGTCTTTCAGGATCGCAATAGCTGCCGGCAAGCCCTGGACGATACACGTGCCCTGGTTGTTCATATCTTTGCAATCTAGTGCGGCTTCGTATGTTGAACGTTCGAAGTCGATATCGACCAAATGCCATCGATAGTTGGTCTTTCTCTCCGACGTGAATTTGTAGTCATCTCTCGAGATGGCGGCGAGAGAGGTGTCCCGGATCAGCTCCTTAGGCTTGCCTTGTGCGGCCGTGCTCAAGTGCCGCTGGGCCAGTTCGGCAATGACGGGATGCCGTACCGGTCTATAAATCGAATACTGTGGAGCCTCCATGACCTCCTTTTCTGACATCGCTCGGCCCGAGTTGAAGGGAAACGTTTCGACCATACCCGCGAACGCCTATACGGGGTGGATCGTCTTGCTCTTGCCGAAGGCAACGGCGGGTCTTTGGCAAATATGGAGCCGGCTTTCAAAATCATGGCCGCAGCAAAGGATAACATTATCGCAACACCTCCTAGTCTTACTGCGTCACAAACGGTGATCTGTGGAATGGGCGAACTTGATTGCACAGCAAGGACATCTCGACAACGTTCGGACCAGCCCTTGTTCGAGTCGCCGTCGCATCGTCGTGATCGAATTCGGAATGTGACGTTGGGTCCGTAGCGGCAGAACCGCGGGGTCTGTAATCTGCGGGAATACGAGCGAGCGGGATCGGCCGGGCGCGCCGAGCGCCTGAGGGGGGAATCGTCTCCCGCTCGGAGATCAGGAATCCGAAGGCTGCAATGCACATGGTTGCGTGATGATGGAAGCCGCGCCAGCCGCGTCCCTCGAAGTGGCCAAGCCCGACCTCCTGCTTGAGATCCTGATAGTCGCGTTCGATGCGCCAGCGCAATTTAGCCGTCTCTACGAGAGTCCGGAATGCCACATCCTCCGGCAATGTCGAGAGCCAGTATTTGGTAGGCTGGTCCTCGCCTTTCGGCCATTCAATCAGCAACCATTCCTCCAACCGCTGGGTGGTTTGCCAATAATCACGGTGCGCGGCCCGGACCCGCACGCGGGCAAAGCGCGAGCTCAGCTTTTCGTTCGTTCCTTGCCGCCACGTGATGGTGCGCCAAGCTTTGGCCGGCAGGCCGATCGCGAGCGCTTTAACGGCGGCCGGTTGATGCTGACGGTTGCGGCGCATCAGTTTCGGGGGACGACCGCGGCCCGACCATGGCTTCGGCGGCAAGGGACCGGTGCCGGGCGCCCATACCGTTGTGCTCGACAGAAGACCCGCCACATAGGTCAATCCCAGCGCCGTGATCTCCGTGCGCAGATCGCTGTTGTTGCCATAGCCCGCGTCCATCAGCACGACACCGCGCGGAAGGTCGCTCGCACAGGCCCACCGCAACTGCTCCAGCGTGATCTCAGGCTTGGTCCGGAAGCCGACTTCGGCAGGAATGCCCACCTTGCGCCGCCGATCGCAATCCTCAGTCCATTCCTTCGGAAGATAAAGGCGATAGGCGACAGGCAGGCTGGCGTGGTGGTTGGCAATCGACAGTGACACCGCCACCTGGCAATTATCCTGCTTGCCGAGCTGCCCGCAATATTGCCGTGCAACTCCAACCGAGTGTCGCCCCTGCTTGGGAAATCCGGTGTCATCGATGATCCAAGCTTCGATCGGGCCCTGGCGTTCAATCGCCGGCAGGACCATCTCGCGTACCTTGCCCAGCACCTTCTCATCCGACCAGGCGCCGCTGCCGACGAAATGCAGCAGCGATTGATGCTGGGCGGCCGTCCGTTCCGGAGCCGTCACCGCCGCCATCGGCTCCACGCTCTTGCGACCGCCACAGGCCATCAGGCCGACGCAATAGTCGCGCAGTGGCGCCTTCCGATCCGCATGACCGATGACGCTGGCAAGCCCTTCCAAATACGCCGCAAATCGCATTTCGCTGGTCTTGGTGCCACGCCCGTTCATGTCGGCCTCGTCGGTTGATGGTCGATGCCTCAACCATCGCTGATTCTGGCCGGCCAAAGCCTGCGGTTTTGTGACTCAGTCCGACTAGTACCCCCTTTTCTTAGAAGGTGAGTCGTGATTCAAGATCGGGATGATACCCGAAGCAAGAGAAGTCCACCTTTCGCGGAAAGACCGCGAGGTGCTTGAGGCGTGTTGTCGCTCGCCGGTGACGTTGCAGCGCGATTTGAAGCGGGCGCGGATAGTTCTGCTGGCTGCGGACGGGCGCAGCACCCGCTCGATCGCCAAAGAAGTCGGAGTGCAGCCGCGGATTGTCAGCCTTTGGCGGCACCGCGATGCCGATCATGGCCTTGAAGGGCTGCAAGACAGGCCGCGGCCCGGCAAGCAGCCGATCTATACGAAAGCCACCGACAAGCGGATTCTGAAACTGCTGGACAAGCCGGCCCCGCAAGGCTTTGCGCGCTGGACCGGCCCTCTGCTGGCCGAGGCGCTGGGCGATGTTGACGTCCAATATGTCTGGCGGTTCCTGCGCAGCAACAAGATTGACCTCGTGGCTCGCAAGTCCTGGTGCGAGAGCAACGACCCGAACTTTGCGGCCAAGGCCGCCGATGTCGTTGGCCTCTATGTCGCCCCGCCCGCGAAGGCCATTGTACTCTGCGTGGACGAGAAGCCCTCGATCCAGGCCTTGGAGCGAGCGCAGGGTTATCTGAAACTGCCGAACGGCAGATCCCTGACAGGTCAAAGCCACGACTACAAGCGGCACGGCACGACCACGCTATTTGCAGCGCTGGAAGTCGCCACCGGGAAGATCCTTGCGACGCATTCGAAACGACGTCGCCGGGTCGAGTTTCTCGACTTCATGGATCGCGTGACCGCAGCATTTCCGAACCGCCAGCTTCACGTCATTCTCGACAATCTCAGCACCCACAAGAAGAACGAGGAATGGCTCGAGGCGCATCCCAACGTGAAATTTCATTTCACGCCCACGAGCGCGTCCTGGCTCAATCAGGTCGAGGTGTGGTTCTCGATCTTGCAGGGGCAGTCGCTTAGCGGCACCTCCTTCACAAGCCTCAAGCAGCTCCAGGATCACATCGATGCCTACGTCAACGCCTACAACGGAAAAGCCGAGCCCTTCGTCTGGACAAAGAAAAAGGTCCGTCAACGCCGTTTCAAAGGCCGCCGTATCACTCAGCTCTGATTCCGGATACTAGCACTACCTTGGCAGATTTTTAGCGGCGCGGGATTCCCAAATCAGTTTTTCTGTGACTCATGGGAGGTCGGCTCATGGAGGGCCGATCAATGGACGTAAACTGGCAGGCTGATCTCGATCGCTGGCTTGCGCCGTTTGTCGCGGCGCTACGGCACAAGACTAGAGCGCGGATGTGTCCAGCCTATATCGCCGGGCTGATTGGTCCAGGAGACCGCAAGAGCATTCAGCCGATGGCGACGCGCGCTCGCGAAGTCGGCTACGATCAGCTGCATCATTTCGTCACCGCCGGAGTTTGGGACAGTGCCTCGCTTGAAGCCGTTTTGCTGAAGAAGGCAGATGGCCTGGTTGGTGATGAGGCGGGGTTTCTTGTCATCGATGACACGGCGTTGCCCAAGAAGGGATCTCACTCGGTTGGCGTGGCACCCCAATATGCCTCGTCGCTCGGAAAGACGGCCAACTCTGATGTTCGTTGTCCAGGGTTATCGGCATGAGGGTGCGACCTCCGTTTGTGCCGGAGTTGTCAATTGGATGATTGTTACGCAGCGCAGGAGGCAGAGCCGCTGAGACGACGGTTTGTAGACTCTGATACGCGGGTTGGATACCGCATTTCCGTTTGTTCGTCCGGGGCTGTCTCGATCTGCCAGCGGGCATCGACAATGTCGGCCACACAATTGGTGCGAGAGTTCCCCAACCGGGGCCCTGCCTCCAGCGATGCGCAACAATGATGTCGCTCCTGAGAGTTCTCCTGTGTTGAGGTGGAAGGAAGCGTAGCTAATTCAGCAAGCGATCAGGTTGCGCTGTGCGGCTCCACCTCTTGGCCGATTGCCCAAAGGAAGGCGGCCATTTCCCGGGCGATGGCCACGGTGACGACTGCCTGGCGTTTGCCGCGTGCCATCAGCTTGCGATAGCGAGCGCAGAGTCTGACTTGGGCTTTCCAGGCGATGTCGCACACCGCTTTCGTCAGGCCGGCCTGCCGCTCCTGCAGTAGGCGGCTCATCCGGGCGGGGAAGCGGTAGGTCCAGGCGCCCTCAATGAGCACGCGGCGCGCCCGGCCATTACCAGCTTTGGTGATGCTGCCCCGCCGGATGCGTTCTCCCGTAGAGTTTTCGCAGGGCACCAGGCCAAGATACGCCATCAGTTGGCGCGGGCTGTCGAAGCGGCGCACGTCGCCGATTTCGGTGACGAAGGTGACCGCGGTCAGGAAGGCGACGCCGCGTAGCGCTTGGTAGGCGGCGATCACTGGAGCCATGGACCATGAACTCACCGCCTCGGCAACCTGGTCGTCCAGACGCTTCAGACGGATCTCGGCGGCCTCGATCGCTTGGCGATACTCGGCCAGCACGAGATACTGCGCCGGATGCTCGAAGCGTTGCTCGCACAGCCATCGTGTATGCGCCTTGGTCCACGCTTGACGGCCGGTGAAGACCCGGCCGTGACGGAGCAGGAAGGACTGCAAGCGTTGACGGGCCCGCCGCAGATCTTCCATCGCGGCTTCCCGGGCACGTACCAGTTCTCGCACCGCCTCGTGCTCCGGATCCGGTACCCAGACCGCGGTCAGCTCTCCTGCACGATGCAGCTTGGCCAGGGTCAGCGCATCACGGCGGTTGGTCTTGACCCGTTCTCCAGGCCGCTTCGGGATCAGTGATGGTGCAACCACGATGCAGTCGTGGCCAAGCCGTGTGATCTGACGATGGAGACCGTAGCCGGTCGGGCCGGCTTCGTAGCAAAAGGCGAGGCCCCGGTGCCTTTTGGCGAGCTTCGTTATCAATCGCTCCACCGCATCAGGCGTGCTGTCGATCTCGCCGATGAAGCGCACGTCGCCATCGCGCCCCGCCTCGGCTACGGCTACCGAGATCTTCAGCTTCGACGTATCCAGTCCCACGTAGATTTTGCTATCCTGCCGCACGGCTCGTCCTCCTATGCGAGAGGCTCGGCGTCGGCCCACCCGGCGCAACCCTCGCTCATCGCATATTGCGGACGAGCCACCTCTCGGACAACGAACATACGGTCTGCCAGTCGCTGGTCTCGGTAACGTTGGCGTCGCGCGAGGTACCCGTGATGGTGGGCCTGCGGCTATTCCTACCCGAGAGTTGGACAGATGATCGTGAGCGCATGGCGCGGGCCGGTGTGCCGAAGGATAGACAGACTGCACTGACAAAGCCGGAAATCGCGATCGCGGAGATCGACCGCGTCATCGCCTCCGGTGCACGTTTTGGCTGTGTGCTTGCCGATTCAGGGTACGGCTCCAGCGGGACTTTCCGTCAGGCTTTGAGCGAGCGCGGTCTGTTGTGGGCGGTGGGTCTGTCGCGACGCCAGAACGTTTATCCCACCGACGTTGCCTTGATCTTCCCTGTCGCGAAGGCCGGAAAGCGCCGCAAATACCACATTCCAGATCAGCCCCCTGTCGCTGCTGAAGCGATGTTGGCCAAAGGAAAATGGCGAAGGGTCAGTTGGCGGCGGGGCACCAAAGGTCGACTGACATGTCTCTTCGCGGCCCGCCGTGTCCGCGTTGCGGATGGCCATAAGCACCGCATGCTCGATAATCGGGTGCAGTGCATGCCGGGCGACGAGGTCTGGCTCGTCGGCGAACGCCGGTCGACTGGCGAGCAAAAATACTATGTGTCGAACCTACCGGCCGATGCGAGCCTCAAGATGCTCGTCGCCACGATCAAAGCCAGATGGGTCTGTGAGCAGGCCCATCAGCAGCTCAAGGAGGAGCTTGGCCTCGACCACTTCGAAGGGAGATCCTGGACGGGGTTACACCGACACGCCTTGATGACCATGATCGCCTACGCCTTCCTCCAATCCCGCCGCCTCAAAGCAGCGGGACGAAAAAAAAAGAATCGCCGGACCGCCGCCACAGCCGAGCATGCCGGCCGTCAGGCAAGCCATCCTCGACCTCTTCGCGCAGCCTCCACCCCGGCGATGCCCGCACTGTGAGAAACTCCTCGTCGATCCAAGCAAAACTAAACTGCCAGAGTAGTGCTAGTACCTCGTCACACTGATTATGACTGGTTGATTCCGAGCCAGTTCAGGATGGGCAGGTCTTTCGGAGCCACGAGGATTTGGATGCTTCGAGCGACGCCGGGTTGGCGCCGGATGAGACCATTTCGTTCGAGGGTCACGATCATCTGGTGGACCGAAGGCGGGCTGACTTGAAAGTGGCGCTGCATGTCGGTCTCGGCGGGCGGGCGTCGGAACATGTGCGCGTAGGTGTAGATGAAGGCCAGGTACTGGCCCTGCTTTTCGGTGAAGCCTTGAGGGCTGAGGCTGCGAGCGGCGCCTGATTTTCGATTCATTTGTCGATTCGTCCGGTCCTCCGACAAGGAGGTCGCGATGAATGTACGTTATCGGGTCGAATTGAGCCAAGCCGAACGCTGTGAACTCACCGCGATGTTGAGCAAGGGCAAGCGGGCTGCCCGCAAGCTCAAGCGCGCCCAGATATTGCTGGCGGCCGATGCCGGCCGCAGCGATGAAGAGATTGCCCGCGCCGTGGCGGTGGGCGGTTCCACCGTGTACCGGACCAAACGGCGCTTCGTGGAAGGCAATCTGGAGCGGGCGCTGAGCGAGGATCCGCGTCCAGGCGCGGAGCGCAAGCTCACCGGCAAGGAGGAAGCCCTGCTGGTGGCAACGGCTTGCGCAACCCCTCCCGAGGGTCGCGCCCGCTGGACGCTGGAGCTTTTGGCCGACGCCATGGTCAGGCTCACCGACCACGAGAGCCTGTCGGGCGAGACGGTGCGCCGGCGGCTGGCCGAAAACGGCCTCAAGCCGTGGCGCAAGGATATGTGGTGCATTCCAAAGGTCGATGGCGAATATGTCGCCCGCATGGAAGACGTGCTCGACCTATATGCCGAGGCGCCTGATCCCGACCGGCCGGTGGTCTGCTTCGACGAGAGCCCGGTCCAGCTCATCGGCGAGGTTCGCGAGCCGATCCCCGCCGAGCCGGGCCAACTCGAACGTTACGATTGCGAGTATCGCCGCAACGGCACCGTCAATCTCTTCGTCTGCATCGACGTGCATCGGCCATGGCGCAAAGTCAAAGTCACAGAGCGACGGGCGGCAGAAGATTACGCCCAGTGCATGCGCGAACTCGTCGATGTTCATTATCCCGACGCCGGGTGCATCCGCGTCGTGCAGGACAATCTGTCGACCCACTCCGTAGGCTCCCTCTATGAGGCATTCGCGCCTGACGAAGCCCGGCGAATTCTGCGCCGCCTGGAGTTCCACTACACCCCAAAGCACGCCAGTTGGCTCAACATGGTCGAGATCGAGATCGGCGTGCTCCGCGGTCAGTGCCTCGACCGCAGGATCGACGACCCAAACTGGCTCCGCCGCGAAATCGCCGCATGGGAGAAACAACGAAATGCCGCTGGCGCCCGCATCAAATGGATGTTCACGACCGAAAAAGCCCGCGCCAAAATGGGCCGCGCCTATCCCGCAACGTCCAAAGAGTCACAATCACTGTGACGAGGTACTAGTCTTTATGTGTCATGATTTCAGCCAATCATGCAGCTCCGGGCGAGCTCGTCGCACGATGGATAACGTCTCGGATGACTGCACTTAAAATCGCGCGTGAGACGAATGCCTTTCACTTATTGACTTCGATGCATTTGGCGGGCGCATCGCGTCAAGATCTCCGTCAACATGTTATGCTTCTGGTCGCATTTGCGTAGACGCTTAGCGACCACCGAGCCGATGCCTCTGCCGGCCGCATACGATGCATGAATTGGCCGGTTCGTGCCACCGATTGTCGCGGTCAGTAGCGCTCGGGGCAGTAAGGTGAAATATCGACGAAGGGTTTCTCACCGCTCATCAGCTCGGCGACGAGACGCCCGGTGGTTGGGCCCAGAGTGAACCCTTGAGCACCATGTCCGAAATGCAGCCACAGGCCGCGCTGGCGTGGCGCGCGGCCGAGCACCGGCAACATGTCAGGCATGCACGGCCGAGTGCCGAGCCAAGGCTCGAGCTCGACAGGACGGCCAAGATCGAGCAGCTTGCGGGCAGCCTGTTCTGCGCGCGTAAGCTGCGTGACGTCCGGTTTACCGCCGGGCGCGGCTAGTTCGGCTCCTGTCGCGATACGCATGCCCTTTGTCATCGGCGCCAAGACATAACCATTCGCAGCATCATGGAGCGGCAAGTCGAGCCTACTTCCGTCTGCATAATGCCGATGGTAACCGCGCTTACGCACCATTGGAAACCGATAACCAAACCGTTTCAGCAAACCCGGCGACCACGGCCCGAGCGCAACAACCGCCGCTTCAGCCTCGATTCGTCCATCGTTCGTCGCCACCGACCAGCCGCCGCCGTTGATCTCTGAAAGGCTCCGTGCGTCGCCGCGGAGAATGCACCCGCCCAATCGGGTGAAGAGTCTAGCGTAAGCCGAAACCAGCTCCCCAGGGTCGGATGCCGTCCACGGCTCAAGCCAATGCAACCCGCCAATGCCAGTGTCGACGAGTGAAGGTTCAGCCTGCTGCAGGTCGCTCGAAGTCATGATACCGAACTTCACGCCATAGGCCTCGCGCAAGGCGTCGGCCGCCGCGACATCCGCTTCGAAAGCCGCCTGATCGCGATGCAGCACTCGATAACCGTTGCGACGGATAAGATTGGCGGCCCCGGCTTCCCGGATCAGATGCTCGTGCTCCGGCGCCGCACAGGCAATAATTTGCGCATAAACCGCCGAAACGCGCGCATGTCGCGCAGGGAATGAGTGCCACCAATAGCGGAGCAGCGGACCTAGATGATGTGGCAGCGCGGAAAGGCGATAGCGCACGTCGTTGGTTTGGCCAGTCGCGATCTTGGCGAGTTCATCCCAACCGTGCGGCATAGGATGCGGCCGCAGCGCCTCACTTTGGATGATTCCAGCATTGCCATAGCTCGTTTCGCGGCCCGGCTCCTTGCGGTCTATTAGCGCGACGGTCCAGCCGCGGCGTTGCAGGTGTATGGCTGTGGCCACACCGACTATGCCGGCACCGAGAACGATTGCGCTTTTCATGGCCTAGATTCGTCTCTTGTCTACTCTTATGAAAGTCGGCGTCACCCAAGCGCGAAATCAGGTGCTCGACAATAGAGGCTTGCTGGAGAGCCTCGCGATATCGAGCGCCGACGGCTGCGGAGATTGCGACGCGACGGCGGTCCGAAATCAAGCTTGTCGCCGATCGAGCCAAGCGCAGCCGAGCCGGCGCCTGCCGGCCGATACAGGACATCTTCCTCGCTTAAAGGATTAGGCCAGGTTCGGCGTTCTCGTCGAGCGGCCAGATCGGACGCTTGATGCGGTTGAAAGCGATCTTGCGATAGTCGCGCGGCAAAGGCCCATCACTATCGATATAGATGACCTTTTTCGCGATCGGGCCATAAGCTGCCATGAAATGGTTGCTCGACTTCACCACGACGATCCTCTTCGCGAGCGGCTCGATGCCGACATTACGGAATAGTTCGAGGCCGAAGGCCTGCGTCCGCCTGCTGTTGAGCACGAAGTCGACACCACCAACCCGCACCGCGGCACAATCCCCAAGCGGGACTCTGCCCGGACCGAAGTTCTGCCAGCACTCGCGCTTCAACCTGAGCACAGTTACCGTGGCGTCGATCGGTGCGCCGGAAGTCGGACCGATCTTGCCACCGAAACGCAACGGGATCTCGGCCCCCTCGCCCGCGTTGCAGCAGAGCTGGACAGCGATCGGATCCCAAATCGGTCCAACCGCTGCGTTATCAAGTTTGTGCTCAATGAGGTAGCGTAGGATGGTCGTGTTGTCAGAAGGTGCACCGCCGCCGGCGTTGTCAGTTGTATCTGCGATCACGACTGGCGCCTCGTCGCACTCGATGGCAGCACCAATCCCGTCCTCGACGGAATAATGTTGCGGCCAAGTCTTGCCGCGCATCGAGATGAATTCCGTGCCGATCTTGGTCGCGAGCGCGTCGCCGATCCACTTGTTATCGTCCGTGACGACCAGAACGCGGCTCGACATCTCCGGTACGTCGGCCAAGGGGAAGCCATAAGCGATCGAGATCGAGAGGACGCCGTCCTTGCCTTCCATCGCCTTGATCCGGTCGATGAACCCGCGCATAAGCGGCTCAGTTGTGGGATAGCTCTCTGGGATTTGCCGACAATCATAGAGTGACATGATCGGCTTCACCTGGCGACGTATCGTCTTGAGGACAATGTCGAGTAAGGCCTCGGCGCACTCCACTACGTCAGTATGTGGATATTCCTTGTAGAGGACGATGACGTCGGCAAACTCCACCCGCTTCATAGTCAGATGGCAGTGCGGGTCAAGTTCCACGCCGATCACGCATTTCGGCCCGACGAGTGCGCGCACGCGTTCCACTATGTCGCCTTCGACATCGTCATAGCCATGCGCCACCATGGCACCATGAAGGCCCAGCAGCACGCCGTCGACCGGCAGCGCCGCCTTGAGCTGCCCCAGGATTTCGTCGCGCATAAACTCGTAGTCGCGCTGGTTCGTGGTGCCAGCAGGTTCGGCGGCGAAGCAGCTCCCTTCGATGAGGGTAAAGCCATCGGCAGCCGCCCGGCGCCGCGCCACCCAGAGCGGATACGTGGACGAGCGCGGCGTCTCATGCGGGTGCTCGCCCGGCCGCATGAAAACGCCTTCCTTGAAGGCATCAAGGCTGGTCGGGAGAGGCGAGAAGGTATTTGTTTCGGTCGCGATCGTGGCGGCAAACAAGCGCATCGAATTCTCCTTGACCAATCTGCTCGACAATTTGCCACGAGCTTGTTTGTGCAATTGAGCATTTTCCTCATTGTTAGCGCGACGATCCTGCAATCTAAGCCGCTT
The DNA here is from genome assembly GCF_024199945.1 of Bradyrhizobium sp. CCGUVB4N. Classification (GTDB taxonomy): domain Bacteria; phylum Pseudomonadota; class Alphaproteobacteria; order Rhizobiales; family Xanthobacteraceae; genus Bradyrhizobium. Next base: position 1,767,026 of record NZ_JANADP010000001.1, read on the forward strand.
CTCGCCGAAATTCGAAACGGCGCGCGCACACACAGGCAACCGGCCTCCATCTGCCACGGACACCAAAGCACACTTCGATCGGCAACGCTCGAACGTGAGCGGCCCGCTTGGGTGACTAGAATGGGCTCGCCGCGCGGGGCGATCACAGAGGAAGTCCGCAACGCGGCTGGCGCATGCCCTACCGAATCTCGTCAGCCGTTAAAGACAACGACTTTGCCATTGATCAACATCGATCCTCGAGGAGCCGGCAAACGACCCGCGCGAGTACGCGCCGTTCGATGTCCCGTCCCTTCCGGACCAGATCGTCTGGGTGCCGCGGGGTGAGATCCGTTCGACATCTTGCTTGGTGATAGGTCCCTCGTCGAGATCAGAGGTCACCTAATGTGCTGTCGCGCGGATCGATTTGACGCCGCGCTCGTGATCCTGGTGATAGAGCGTGGCCCTACGGGAATAGCCCACGCGTTTCCTTTGCTCGGCGCACACGCTCCACACCGATCGCCATAGCTGCGGTTCGGTTGAACACGTCGTCTTTCCTGCTGCGAGCCTGCACTTCCTCAAAGGCTCGGTCCAACACCTGATACTCGCGCCGCATAACTTCCTCCTCTTCCCAGAATAATCGCTGGAGGTCCTGCACCCATTCAAAGTAGCTGACCACTACTCCTCCTGCATTGCATAAAATGTCCGGGATCAGAAAGATCTCGTCGCGGCGTTGTTCCAGGACCAAATCGGCTTGAGGCGTGGTGGGGCCGTTAGCGCCTTCGGCGAGGATACGACAGCGCACGCTACTGGCCAGCTTCGCGTCAATCACGCGTTCGAGGGCGGCGGGGACAAGTATATCACAGGGCAAGGATAGGATCTCCGTCGGATCCAAATCGACCTCGTTGGAGTACCCCTCCAAGCTCCCTCGCGCAGCAGCATGTTCGATCAGTTCCGGGATATTGAGACCCTCGGGCCGATAGAGCCCCCCAGTGTGATCGTTTACAGCGATGACCTTGACGCCCTTGTTGTGCAGTTCCAGCGCGGCGATCGAACCGACGTTGCCGAAGCCCTGGACGACGGCCGTAGCACCACTGAGGCGGATGTTCAGCTCATCCGCGGCACGATGAATCAAATGCGCTACGCCTCGCCCAGTCGCTTCGCGCCTACCCAGCGTTCCGCCCGCGCTCACCGGCTTGCCCGTGACGATCTCGGCGACTGTTTGTCCTTGGTACATCGAGTATGTGTCCATGAACCAGGCCATTATTTGCTCGTTCGTGCCCATATCGGGCGCCATCACGTCGGTGTGCGGTCCAACGAATGGGATCATTTCCTGCATGTATCGACGTGAAAGAGCTTCGAGTTCACGCCTGGACAAGCTCAGCGGCTCGACAGTGATGCCGCCCTTCGCGCCACCATACGGCAGCCGGACCAACGCGCACTTCCAGCTCATCCAGATCGCGAGCGCCGCCACTTCTCCAAGATCGACGCTCGTCGCGAATCGAGTGCCTCCCTTCGTGGGCCCAAGCGTTAGATGATGTTGCACGCGATAGCCCTCGAAGACGGCCGTTGTGCCATCGTCGCGGTGAATCGGACAGGAGACCGCGACCGCTCGTTTCGGCATCAATAGTCGTGTCCTGGCATCGTCCGGTATGGACAGATAATCAGCGATCACGTCGAATTGCTTTACGGCCATGTCAAAAACTGGCCCACTGTACGCGGACATATCGGCTCCTTAACCACAAGTTGATCTAACTCGCTCACCAAGGACGCTCGCATGCGCAGAGCCGCTCTGGGTTGCGCGCCGCAGGGCGGCAACCGAGGGGTTCACACTTATCGAGGGGAGCTGCTTCGTGGCTACGCCAGCCGGCGCCACGAACCGGGATGCGTACGAGTTCATGCGCGGTCAAATCCTGGGCGAGCTCAAGGTGGCGATGCATCTCGACGGTGTGCTTCTAGGCCGGCGTGGCTTGAGGATGCTTGCCAGGCCGCAGGTAGATGCTCTCTCTAAAGCAGCCTCGGCTGGGCGGAAAGGCGAGAAGGTATTGGTTTCCATGGCGAGGGTGGCAGCGGACAAGCGCATGGACGGGCACTCCAACTTTGCAGAAATATACGCCGGAAGGCGGAGGGATCGGCAGCGAAGTAACGTCCCTTCCCTGGGTTATCGAGCGCCAGTCAGTGTGCTCTCGCTGACTTCTGACGTATCGATCGGAATTCAGCGATACCCATTCGTCCCCAAGATGCCGCCAAATAATTTGGGGCTATTCCACTGGAGTGAGTGGGGAATTGGCCGAAGTGACGGTCGGCGCCTGGACGCCAGGAGCTGGCGCGCGCACATGACAAGCGACTGTACGGCCATCTGCCATAGGGACTAAAGGCGGCAGCTCGATCCGGCAACGCTCGACCGCGAGCGGGCAGCGCGGGTGAAATGCACACCCGGCCGGAGGATTGATGGGACTGGGTACCTCTCCCTCCACAAGCACCTCCGGGCGGGCTCGCGTCGGATCCGGCACCGGTGCCGCTGCTATCAGCGCCTCGGTGTACGGGTGGACCGGCTTGGCGAAGAGCGCCTCGCACTGCGCGAGCTCCACGATTCGTCCCAAATACATGACCGCCACGCGGTGAGCGATATGCTCGACTACGCTAAGGTCGTGTGAGATAAAGACGAAAGCAATGCCCATTTGGTCCTGGAGATCCATGAGCAGGTTTAGGATCTGCGCTTGGACCGAGACGTCTAAGGCTGAAACCGCCTCGTCAGCAATGATCACCGATGGCTGGAGAGCCAACGCCCGCGCGATGCCGAGCCGTTGCCGCTGGCCTCCTGACAACTCGGACGGAAGCCGCTCCATCATCTCAGGGGACATACCGACTTTTCGAAGAAGATCGGCGGCAAGGGCTTGACGCTGCACTCGGTTGAGCCGCTCAAAGTTTTCCACCGGTTCGGTAATGATTTGGGCGACATTCAGCCGCGGGTTCAGCGATGAGTACGGATCTTGAAATACCATCTGCATCCGCCGGCGCCACGCGCGAAGGGCGTCCTTCGTGAGACCCGCGATGTCGGTCCCCTCGATCAGTACACGTCCGGCAGTTGGCTCCACGAGCCGCATCAAGAGTCGCGCGACGGTGGACTTGCCACAGCCGGATTCACCAACGATGCAAAACGTCTCGCCCGATTCCACGGAAAAGGACAGATCCTCGACCGCTCGGACGAGAACAGCTCTCTTCAGGATCCCAGCACCAATCGAATAATGCTTTGTCAGATTCTCAACTTTCAGCAGAGGATCACTCATGCGCCGCCACCTCCTCGGCCCGCCAGCAGGCCGCAGTGTGGCCCGGCAGTACATCGCGTAGGCTCGGGGCTCTCTCTCGACAAATGTCGCTCACAAACGAGCAACGAGGCGCAAAGCTGCACCCCACAGTGGGCTCGCGCAGGCTAGGCACAATGCCCGGAATTTCAGGAAGTCGTCGCCGCCGGCCGTGGCGCCGATCAGGAACCGATCGCATGAGGGCTTGGGTGTAGGGATGCGTGGGTCGCGCGAACAGGTCAACTACAGTTGCCTGCTCAACGATTCGGCCAGCATACATAACGATAACGCGTTGGCATGTCTCGGCGACAACACCTAGATCATGGGTGATGAACATGACTGCCGTCCCCATGCGCTCTTTCAACTCGATGATCAGCCGCAGGATCTGGGCCTGGATCGTGACGTCAAGAGCAGTCGTGGGCTCGTCTGCAATCAACAATTCCGGGGAGCAGGCAAGGGCCATAGCGATCATGGCACGCTGCCGCATACCACCTGACATTTCATACGGATAGTTCCGAATACGACGCTCGGGGTCTGCGATTCGGACCAGATTGAGCAATTCCAGAGACCTGGCCATCGCAGCTGACCGAGATGCCCCCGTGTGAATCTGTACCGCTTCTGCTATCTGGCGACCTACGGTCTGAACTGGATTCAAGCTTGTCATCGGCTCTTGAAAGATCATGGCCACCCGATCGCCCCGAATCTTCCGCATCTCCCCTTCAGAGAGTTTCAAGAGGTCACGTCCCTGGAAGCGGATCTCACCCCCGACGGTCTTTGCGGTCGCCTTCGGCAGCAGGCGAAGAATGGATAGGGCGGTAACACTCTTTCCGCATCCAGACTCGCCAACAACGCCGAGTGTTTCGCCACTCTTCACTTGGAACGTGATGCCGCCCAGAGCCCGAGTGACGCTGTCTTCACCGTAAAAATGTGTCTCGAGATCTCGAACATCGAGCAACACGTCGTCTGACGACCCCTTTTGGACTTGCATATCAGCGCCTCCGCTTTTGGCGGGGATCGAACAAGTCGCGCAAACCATCCCCAAGCAGGTTCACCGCGAGGATCGTGACGATTAAGCCTATGCCAGGAGCGAAAACGGTCCATGGAGCGATCGCGAGATACAAGCGAGAAGTTGAGATCATGTTGCCCCAGCTGGGTATGTCTGGCGGCACTCCCACACCTAGGAAGCTCAGCCCAGCCTCGGTCAGAATCGCAGTGGCGCAGAGATTGGCGCTTTGCACCATAAGCGCGGGCACGGTGCTCGGAATTACATGTCGCCACAGGACTCTCGGCTGACGTGCACCACCACAGATAGCGGCCTCCACATAGGGACGCTCCCGAACGCTAAGAACCAACGAGCGAACCAGCCGTGTGACACTTGGCATCTCAGGAATCGCGATCGCGATGATGAGAATGCCGATGCCCGGGGACGTTAGAGATATCAACGCGATGGCCAACAAGATCGTTGGGATCGACATGAGACCGTCCATGACCCGCATGATGATATTGTCGAAGGGGCGATTGTAGCCAGCGATCACACCAATCAGAACGCCACAAATAGTTGCTGTCCCTGCCGCTAATAATCCAACCACGAGAGAGATCCGAGCACCAAACGCCGTTCGTGCAAACACATCGCGGCCAAGATTATCAGTTCCAAGCCACATCTCCGCTGAAGGAGGTTGAAGGCTCTTGGCTGGATCCATGTTCAGTGGGTCGCCAGCGTAAAGCGGTGCGGCGATCGCGAGGATAACCAACAGCGACAACAGGCAGCCGCCTACATAGATCAGCGGATGTCTCCCCACCAAACGAGCCAGAGCAGATGCTTTTGGCCAGCCGCTCGGAACGATTTCAACTGTTGCTGAGGTCAAGGTCATGTCAGTAGCGGATGCGAGGATCGATTAAGGTGTACGACAGATCGACCAGAAGATTGATGAGGACGTACAGGCCCGAGACAAGGATGAGCACGCCTTGGATGATGGGATAGTCGCGATTGTTGATCGCATCGACGACCAGGCGTCCGACGCCAGGTATGTTGAACACGGTTTCTGTTATGACGACACCAGCGATCAGATAAGCGAAGCTTATGCCGATCACGGTGAGTATCGGGACACCAGCATTCCTCAAAGCGTGGCGGAAAAGCATCGAATATGACGAAGCACCTTTAGCGGCGGCCGTTCGCATATAGTCTTCCGACAGCACTTCGAGCATGCTGGCCCGCGTGATCCGGGCAAAGAGAGCAATATAACCAACGCCCAGAGCGGCTGTGGGCAGGATGAGGTGCACGAACCACGGCGCGAACCCTTGTTCGATGGCCCGGTATCCCTGAACTGGCAGCCAATGCGTGGTCACAGCGAACAAGTAGACGAAAAAGTAACTGACAACAAACACCGGGACAGAAAAGCCAAGAGCTGAGAAGGCTGTGAGGAAGCGATCAATGAAACCGCCCGCTCGCCAAGCGGCAAAGATGCCCAGGGCAACTCCGGTTGTCACCGAAAAGACCATCGTCAGGATTGACAGCGAGATGGTCGGCTCTATCCGCTGCGAGATCAGTTGGAGAACCGGCCGCCCGGCAAAAATCGAGGTCCCCAAATTGCCTCGGAAGATGTCCAGCGCCCAATGTACGAATTGAATTGGCAGAGCATCGTCGAGCCCCAGCTTTTCGCGAATGCCAGCAATCATCTCTGGTGTAGCAGTATCGCCGGCGATGATCATCGCCGGGTCACCTGGCGCCAGCCTGAGGAGCAGAAACACGAAGATCCCGATCATCGCCATGACGGAGACGGCCGAGACCAGTCTGCGAAGAATGTAAGCGGCCATTATCCCTCAGACCTTTTGCATGTTCCACATCGCCATGGAGGACGTTGGCATGGCAATCAGATTGGTGAGGTTCTTGCGCCGCGCGCTTGGCACGAAGACCTGGCCCAACAACGCCATGCCGGCGAAGTCCCAGTACTCGCGCTGCATCGAGCGGGCGAGCGCCTTACGCTCTTCAGTTGTTTCGACATCAGCCCATTTGGCCCGAAGCACCTCATATTCGTCGTTCTTCGGCCAGCCATACCAACCCTTCTCACCATTCGCAGCAAGGATTGATCCACCGATGGGATCGCTGAAGCCGTAGTTAGCCCAATAGGTGATGAAGATGCTCCAGCCGCCATTGTCCACGGGCCCCTTGTTCGCCCGGCGCGCGGCGAGCCCGCCCCACTCGCCCGGCGCTAGTTCAGCATTAACACCGACCTTCCGCAGCGTGGCCGCAAGAAGTTGCGCCGCATTATCGACCGCCGGCCAGTTCGTAGGATCAAGAATAACGACCTTCTCGCCGGCATAACCAGCCTCCTTAAAGAGCTGCCTTGCCTTTTCCAGATCACCGCCCTTTTTAAACCATCCCGTATTTTCGGCGTTTGTATAGAGCGTATCATTTCCAAAAAGAGAAGTGACGGGGCGATTGTATTTTGGGGCAGGATTAATGACGCGCAAGAACGCCTCTTGATCCACAAGGTGGAGCATCGCTTGGCGCGCTTTCACGTTGTCGAATGGCTTCTGTAGCCAATTCATGCGCAGTACGTAGTTGGTCCCCGACGTGTTGAGAACTTGCAGCTCCAGGTTAGGATCGCTCTCGAGCGTGGGGAGTAGATTCGCGGGTGGCGAATACAAGAAATCGACCTCACCCGCTTGCAGCGCCCCGAAAGCAGTTTGCGGATCAGGGATGTTGTCCCAGACGACACGATCGAGCTTAACGGTTTTGCCGCCAGCAAATCCGTCGGGCGCTTCGCTGCGCGCCAGGTAATTTTCGTTGCGATCGTACGTGAAGTTCGCTCCAGGTTTGGCAAGAGCATTGTTGAACCTGAACGGGCCCGATCCGATATTCTCAGTCACCTGCTCGGTTGCCGGGCGATTTGCATCCTTCTCACGCATAACAGACAGGTATAGGCTTGATAGACATCCCCCTAGCAGGTCGATCAGGAGGTTGAGCGGCGCGTTCAGCGCGATCGTGAAGGTTCTCTCGTCCTTCTTTGAAATATCCTTGGCCCGCGCCATGATCAACTGTCCACCAGTGTCGACTTGAGCCCAGCGGCGGATCGAGGCGACACAGTCCGCCGCAGTAACGGCCGTGCCGTCGTGCCAAGTCAGGCCATCCCGGAGTTCGAACGTATAGGTCTTCTTGTCGTCAGAAACGCCCCATTTTCCTACCATCTGCGGCCGAGTCACAAGCTTGGAGTCGGGCGCAAACAGAGTGTCATAGATCATCATGGCATGACTTTGGGTCGTGGCGGTCGTCGAATAGACCGGATCGAAGATACGCAGACTATCCATCACCATGCGAGCCGTCCTCCCGGCGCTAGGCGCCGTCTGCGCCCGGAGCAGGGACGGCATCGCGATCGTGGTACCGGCGGCTACACCCAACTTGACGAGATTGCGTCGCGAGATTTTCATGTTGTTCCCCTCTTCAGTTAGTTGCGCGGTCGATCCGCGCCGTTTTTGGGACTTCCATCGGGCACACCGAGGAGCCGCCAACGATTAGGTCAGGCCGCTCTTCCCGGCCGATCTGGGTCGCGTTGGCAAGCATGGGGCAGTTCATCTACCGTGCCCATCTCGTGAATGGGCGTCCTCAGCTTCGGCAGTAGATCAGCTCCCAAGATCAAACGGCCGGCATGGCTCGTTCGACTAGCCTCGTCCAATACGAGCAGCCGAAGGGAATCGCCTCGTCGTTGAAATCGAACTTTGGATGATGGACGCTCGCGCTGTCACCATTCCCGATGTAAATGAATGCGCCAGGACGCGCGTTCAGCATAAATGAGAAATCCTCGTTGCCGAGCTCTGGCAGAGCATTCCGATTAACGCGCCGCTCGTCTACCACTTCGGCAGCAGCGTCGGCCGCGAAGGACGTCTCCGCTTCGGAGTTGCGAGTGATGGGAACTCCTCGTTCGTAGGTGAGCACGGCTTTTGCGTCATGAGCATTGGCCGTGTGCTCAACGATGCGCTTCATCTGAGCCTCGATCAGATCCTGTACGCCGGCATCGAACGTGCGGACGGTGCCCTTGATTTGGACCGTTTGTGGAATAATGTTGGTAGCGTCCGTAGACGTATGAAACGACGCCACCGAGACTACGGCCGATTCCAGTGCAGGGACGGACCGCGATACGATCGACTGGAGCGCGACGACCATCTGCGCTCCAATGAGCGTCGTGTCGACGCAATTGTGAGGATAGGCCGCGTGCCCTCCCCGACCTTCGATGTCAATTGTGAACCCATCCCCCGCCGCCAGGAAAGCACCGGGACGGATCGCGAACTCGCCGACCGGCACGCCCGGCACATTGTGCATTCCGTAAACCTCTTGGATGCCGAAGCGCTCCATCATCCCGTCATCGACCATTGCACGCGCTCCATAGCCACCTTCTTCGGCCGGCTGGAAGATAACGACCGCCGTGCCATTGAAATTGCGCGTTTCGCAGAGATATTTTGCTGCCCCGAGAAGCATTGCGGTGTGACCATCATGCCCGCACGCGTGCATCCGGCCCGGGACTTTGGACGCATACGGCAGGCCCGTCGCCTCGAGGATGGGAAGCGCATCCATATCGGCGCGCAGACCGATGACACGTCCTGAGCGGGTCTGCCTGCCCCTGATCACACCAACCACCCCGGTCTTGCCGATTCCGGTTGCGAGCTCGTCAACGCCAAACTCTGTAAGCTTCTCAGCAACTAATCGAGCCGTCCGCTGGACGTCGTAGCCGAGCTCGGGATTGGCGTGGATATCGCGGCGCCATGCCGCAATATCCACGTGGAGATCGGCGAACCGGTTCACAATTGGCATGTCGTATTGTTTCCTCCCGGCACTTGGTTTACGCGACCTAGCTAGGAGCCGGATTGTTCATGTCGCAGGCAGTTATTGCCCAACCTTACCGCTGAATTTCACCAATATGGATGGTGATCGGGCCGGAATACTGCGCGCCCCCCGGGGAGGGTTGAAGGTTTCACGAGCGAACAGACGATCCGGCCTCTATGACTATAAGTCGCTTGTTGTCCGCTCTTGACGTGCGCTTCTCCGATGAAGGCTTTGCTCGCAATAGCAGCACGGGAATACCTGATTGCCTCGCAACGGTGGATGATCCCTCGTTGCCGATCTGAAATAGGCGGTCTCTAACAAGCAAAGGAAGCGACATTGAACCTTATGAGAGGCGGAAAATCTTTTCCGGATTCATAATGTTTTTCGGAACGAGCGCGCGCTTGATTCTTCGCCGAGCTCGGTCACCGAGCGGTAGTGTGCCAACTCGTCAATTTTTCGATGCCGATGCCATGTTCCACGAAGATCGAGCCTCCCACGGAGGTGACGAGATCGTTCACGACTCGCGTGATCGCGACAGAATAGCGGCGTCCAACATTTGGAGATTCTCCGCAAGGCCGGCGCCGTGTCCCCACAATACTCGGCAGATCAAAGACCAAAAAGTTGACCGCGACGATGAAACGGCGCGCTTTGAAGGTCCGAAAATCTGAGCGTCCCTCGTCTTCCTGAGAGCGATTACACATCGCCTCGATTCAGAAGCGGAACCGCCAAATACGGGAATCGCGCTTGTTCTGCGAAGCGATCTGCCACGAAAAGCCTGCAGCCACTGGATCGCTGTGCCTGCAGGCGGGCGGCAATTATCGTGATATCGCGTTCCGAATCAAATCTCGAATAGCTCGCGCGGCAATTTCGTGAAAGGTTCGCCGCCAGCGTCGGTAACGCGAAACGTTTCGCTGATCACATAGCCGACATCTTCATCGATCCAGTTTCCAAGCATGAGGTGAAAAGTCATGTTTGGCTTCAGGATGGTCATATCACCTTCCTTCAGGCTGGCCGTCGGTTCGGTCCAATCAATCCCGACGGCGTAGCCACACCGCGACTCCTTCTCAAAACCATGCTTTTTTAGCGTGGTGTTGAAAGCCACCGCGACATCGCTACAGGTCTTTCCGGTCTTGGCAGCAGCAAGTGCCGCTTCCAGGCCAGCAACCTCTCCTTCATGCAGCCGTCGTATACGGTCTGACGGCTTGCCAATTGACATCGTGCGCATCAGCGGGGATGTATAGCCGTGGCGCACGCCGCTAAATTCAAGGTTGATCTGTGAACCCTGTTGGAAGACGTCCTCGGTCCAGCGAATGTGACACGTAGACGTGCGAGGCGTAGCGCACAGAAAAAAGCTCGAGATATCGGTGCCGGGCTTTCCGTTAGCGCCGCGTACCAGCGTCGCAACGATCTCCGCGGACGCATCGGCTTCGCGCACGCCGGCCCGAATAACTTCCCTCGCCTTGAGCATTCCGGCGTCGGAAATGGCGGCGGCTTCGCGCATCATCGCAATTTCCAGGTCCGATTTCACGCCTCGAACCCAGGTAACAGCGTTGGTGCAATCGACAATTTTCGCTTCGGCCGCTCGTGACTTAAACTTCTCAACGGTCAGGGCCGGTAAAAGCTTCGCTTCAAGGCCGATTCCCTTGCGGCCAAGCCGCTTGTCCAGAATAAAGTCGATTATCGCATCATATCCGTCCCGATCAGGGTTAGCGATCAGAGCTTCCGGGTAGCCAATCACGCGACTGCGATCAATAAACATCTGGTGGAGTGCCGCTGGCCCGTCCATGCGCCGCGTAATGAAGGTCGGCTCTTCATCCGTTAAGGAGACGACCAGGCCTTGAGGCACGTATCCGGACTTTGACGTGTACCCCGAAAGGTACGTAATGTTGGCTGGCGACGTGACCACCAGCACTTCGACCTGGCGTCGTTCTATCTCAGACTTAACGGCAGTCAATCTTCGTAGATACTCAGAGCGGGGAAACGCCTGGGAACCTTTTGGCATTGTCATGGTCTTAACTCCTTCCGTGAAATGCTGGGTTCTTCTGTTGTGCTCTCGATTAGACCAGTGCGCGCACACCCGGTTTGTTGCGGTGGATCGGAGCGACTTGCCTTTCGCGGCGACTGGCCAACTTCAAACTCTACAACTGGAACGCTAGCAAGACGCCGATCCGACACGCGAGCGGCTTAAGCAGGGTACGATCCATCATCGACTTGCGGATCGCCTTGTGGCTCGGGTCGAACACCGCTTACGAATTCAGCATTTCCAAGCAAAATCGAACCGTCAGCTCAGTTGTCGGAACAAGCAGGTCGTCTGACGCTCCGAATGTTGGCGTGTGCACGCCGGACTCGTTTCCCGGTTCCTGGCTGCCAAACCAGAAATAGATCGAAGGCACGCAGGCGGAATAGAAACCGAAATCGTCAGCGCCGCCGCCGGCGGTTGGCGACTTTTTGTCCGAAAATTTCCCATCGCCCGCCGTCTCGATGACCAGTCGCCGAAAGCGTTCAACCATCACAGCATCGTTGATGACAGGCGGCTCGCCGAATCTGTGGGAAAATTCTGCTTTCCCTCGATGCATGGCGGCGACGCCTTCTGCTATTTCGCGAACGCGCTGAACCAAGAGCGTTCTTCGCTCTGCACTGCTTGTTCTGATTGTCCCGGTCATGGTCACGGAGGGACAAATGATGTTTGTAGCCTCGCCACCAGCGATAGTGCCAATGGTGATGATCGCGCCATCGTCGAACGGCATTTCTCGAGACACGACTTTTTGGACCTCGTTGATAAACGCACCTGCCATCGCAATTGCGTCCACCCCGGCATGTGGCCTAGCACCGTGAGCCATGATCCCGATGAGCTTGAGCGCGAATTGATCGGCCGATTTGGTCACCGCGCCTGCTCGTGCGCCGTACATTCCAGCGGGCAAATCAGTCTTGACGTGGAAGCCCACGGCGCCATCGAACCCTGTGAGCAACCCCTCTTCAACTACCGAACGGCCACCGAGTGGCTCAGCCTCCTCAGCAGGCTGGAAAAACACGCGAAGCTTGCCAGAAAAACGCTCGCGCATCCGATGGAATGCGAGCGCGGTGCCCAAAGCGATCGACGTATGCATATCGTGACCACAGGCGTGCATCACGCCCGGGACTTGCGACCGATAGGGCAGATCTTCCCGCGTTTCCTGGATCGGCAACGCATCGATGTCGCCGCGCACAGCGACGGCACGCCGCGGCCCGTGCGCCAAGCCTTCGATGTCGACGTAAAGGCCGGTTTTGTGAAACGTTTTCGCGCCCGTTAGTCCAAATCTTTCCAGGGTTTCGCGGAGCCGTTGCTGAGTTTTCCATTCATTGTTGGAAAGCTCGGGCTCGCGATGCATGGCATGACGCATCTCGATTATGGCCCCCTGTTCGGCATCGGAAAGCAAGTTATTTGCGATTGCGTTCATTCTCATCTCGCACCGAGTCGAGTCGAAGCTTGAGTCCTAAGATAGCAGATCGAGACCGACGGAAACCGTCGAGCTGCTGGCCACCCAGCGCAGCAATACTGCAAGATTTTTCCGGACGCGCACATTCGCGGTGGCGGCTAGTCTTAGATCAATGCTTCTCCGATGGTCATGTTCGTCCAGGGGACCCAGAAGGGCCCCCGAAATCGAAGAATCGAGGACCCAAGCGTTGATTCGAGGCGATCCCGCTAGGGTTGGAATTACCAGCCTATTAGCTCCTTGGCCTTCCTCTCTCCGAGAGGTGCGCTCTGCTCCATGAAGGCCTTCCTGTCAATCGGCCTCTTCAATGCCACCCGCTCGCGAGAATTGAGAAGGATATCAGTCGCGAGTTCTCCGAGCGCCACGTCCGTAGTCGGCCCGAAGCGGAGCGCTTTCGGCACGGAAAGGATGCCTTGATCAGAAAGAAGCTGGTTGATGTAAGCTGGAGCGGCCTCCTTGTTGCGACATCCTCGCACGAAGTTCGTGGAGGAGGTGACGGCGTAAATGCCCTCTCGAGCGACAACCGTTTCCAACGGCGTTCCCGATTTCCGCGCCTCGTACGCCTGGCCATTCCCCAAGGTACCTGCCTGCGCCTCGCCCTGTGTAAAGGCCTGGAGCTGGTGACCGAGCTAGTAGCTTGTCACAGTGATTGTGACTCTTTGGACGTTGCGGGATAGGCGCGGCCCATTTTGGCGCGGGCTTTTTCGGTCGTGAACATCCATTTGATGCGGGCGCCAGCGGCATTTCGTTGTTTCTCCCATGCGGCGATTTCGCGGCGGAGCCAGTTTGGGTCGTCGATCCTGCGGTCGAGGCACTGACCGCGGAGCACGCCGATCTCGATCTCGACCATGTTGAGCCAACTGGCGTGCTTTGGGGTGTAGTGGAACTCCAGGCGGCGCAGAATTCGCCGGGCTTCGTCAGGCGCGAATGCCTCATAGAGGGAGCCTACGGAGTGGGTCGACAGATTGTCCTGCACGACGCGGATGCACCCGGCGTCGGGATAATGAACATCGACGAGTTCGCGCATGCACTGGGCGTAATCTTCTGCCGCCCGTCGCTCTGTGACTTTGACTTTGCGCCATGGCCGATGCACGTCGATGCAGACGAAGAGATTGACGGTGCCGTTGCGGCGATACTCGCAATCGTAACGTTCGAGTTGGCCCGGCTCGGCGGGGATCGGCTCGCGAACCTCGCCGATGAGCTGGACCGGGCTCTCGTCGAAGCAGACCACCGGCCGGTCGGGATCAGGCGCCTCGGCATATAGGTCGAGCACGTCTTCCATGCGGGCGACATATTCGCCATCGACCTTTGGAATGCACCACATATCCTTGCGCCACGGCTTGAGGCCGTTTTCGGCCAGCCGCCGGCGCACCGTCTCGCCCGACAGGCTCTCGTGGTCGGTGAGCCTGACCATGGCGTCGGCCAAAAGCTCCAGCGTCCAGCGGGCGCGACCCTCGGGAGGGGTTGCGCAAGCCGTTGCCACCAGCAGGGCTTCCTCCTTGCCGGTGAGCTTGCGCTCCGCGCCTGGACGCGGATCCTCGCTCAGCGCCCGCTCCAGATTGCCTTCCACGAAGCGCCGTTTGGTCCGGTACACGGTGGAACCGCCCACCGCCACGGCGCGGGCAATCTCTTCATCGCTGCGGCCGGCATCGGCCGCCAGCAATATCTGGGCGCGCTTGAGCTTGCGGGCAGCCCGCTTGCCCTTGCTCAACATCGCGGTGAGTTCACAGCGTTCGGCTTGGCTCAATTCGACCCGATAACGTACATTCATCGCGACCTCCTTGTCGGAGGACCGGACGAATCGACAAATGAATCGAAAATCAGGCGCCGCTCGCAGCCTCAGCCCTCAAGGCTTCACCGAAAAGCAGGGCCAGTACCTGGCCTTCATCTACACCTACGCGCACATGTTCCGACGCCCGCCCGCCGAGACCGACATGCAGCGCCACTTTCAAGTCAGCCCGCCTTCGGTCCACCAGATGATCGTGACCCTCGAACGAAATGGTCTCATCCGGCGCCAACCCGGCGTCGCTCGAAGCATCCAAATCCTCGTGGCTCCGAAAGACCTGCCCATCCTGAACTGGCTCGGAATCAACCAGTCATAATCAGTGTGACGAGGTACTAGTACGCGGCGCTTTGTTAAGAACGAAATTCTCGCACGAATATCTCTTCAAGATCTAGCGGCGATGGGAGAGTTCCTTGAACCGGTTGTCTTGCGAGAACACATGGTCTTGCAGGAGCCAAAAAAGCAGCTTGACCACGTTTATTTCGTAGAATCAGGTCTCGTCTCGCTGAGGATCGTTGCGGCGGGAGCCATTCTTGAAACAGCAGTGATCGGGAATCGCGGGGCGGTCGGCGCTTCACTGCTAGTGGGAGGGCATCTGCCAACGCACCAGTGTGTTGTGCTCGTCCCCGGGAGCGCTCACAGGATTCGTGTCGAGGATTTGCGGCGCGTGATGCGCGAGCGCTCCGGAATCCGAGAAAATGTTTCTGCATTCGTTCAGGCACTGAGCATGCATTGCGCTCAGACAGGACTATGCGGCGTTCGACACGATCGCGAAAAGCGGCTCGCGTGCTGGCTCTGTCTGGCGAGTGATGCTCTTGCGTCAGATGTGCTGCCAGTTACGCACGACTACCTCTCATCCCTCCTAGGCTTGCGCCGCCCTGGGGTTACGCAGACACTAATCCGGTTCGAAGAACAAGGTTTGATTCACAAGACGCGGGGCTTGTTGCGTATTGAGGAGCGGGCGCTCTTCGAACAAAAAGCGTGCAGTTGTTACAAGCTTATCTCAGGAGCCTATCTCTCAAATGAGCCGGCTTTTTGCCCCGTGGATCTTGCGGGCTAGCACAGGCTGCTTTGGACTGCGGCGACATTAGATCAAGGGTACGTGTTCGGGAGCAACACCCGACCGGTCATCATCTCCTGCGTTATCGAATGCGGCATCGAGTCATCGCAATTCACGAGTTGCAACTCTGGCTGCTGCCTACGCGAAGCAGGAAATCCGTACCGAGCCCCTTCGTCCGGCACTCCAAAGGGCGCAACGAGTTGAACGCTTCGAATCGTCGGGCATAAGTTTGCCGGGCGGCCGCGTGGATCAGCGGGATCATCCTGTCCATCGGAAAGGCCGCCTGGACGCCCTCCGCGTCGCGGTCAATGTTACCCGTTGTCTGTATCCCCGCCCTGATCGCCAACTCAATCTCGATGCGCCTCCGGAGGCTGATTTGGCCGGCAGCTACTTTTGGAAACGCGCTTGTTGGTGAGAGCGCGGGGGTTGCTCGGCACCGCCCTCCTGATCAGCTCGAACTAAGCGGCGCTATCGCAACAGTTCAACCGCGAGATACCATGTCGTGTCGCCGCCAGTTCGCGGGATGCTTGCAAATCATGGACGATCATTGATCTTCTTCATAATTGGGCCAACGTCATCCATCTCGATCAATCTGAGAACCGTAAGTATCCCTATCCCCGAAGGGCTGGGCTCGACACGGCGGTCTACATGATATGGCGGGCATCCCACAGCTGCTTGCTCTGGGTACATCGAGGGATAGGTGAATTGTGGGCGCAATGAGCGGGAAGTGGCTCACAATGGCCAGACGTCGATGAAAGTAGCGGACCTTGGATGCCGGGAGATCCATTTCACCCATCCTGGTCGCGTACCGCCGATACTCATCATTGATACAAGGAACTAAGCTGAAAATATCGGAATGAAGACAATTTTCCGCTTCACTAGCTGGTTGCCGTTTACCTTCCACCGCATGGCACAGTCATGGAAGCGCCGATGATGGAGGCGAGGTTCAACCAGGTCGAGCCGTACGCCTAGCTCGCTGATATTTTCTGCCGCATCAACGGCCACGAGGTCCAAAAACTGGATCAACATTGCTATGGGCTGGACTGGAGAGCGCGGTCAAGCTGCAGCATGACTGTAGCCGTTATCGACTACTTCGCTAACCCGCGGCTCGCACGACGGATTACCACACGGGCGTGCATCCTTTTTGTCTAGAGCCAGAGTACAGCTCTCTTTCAAGGGCTGCGCCTTCGTGAAGCTCCACATGAAATGAAGGAAAGTCGGCGCAAAGCGCAAGGTGCGCCGATGCGCGTCTGAAAAGGCGATCGTGCCAAGCACATGCGTTACCAATGCGAAGTGCTAGCGTTCGCAGCGCTTATTCTCGGCATGGCTCCCGGATTTTTGCCTGTTAGAACAGCAGCAGTCGAGCAGCGCGCTAGAGGAGTGGGGTTCACTCATCCCGGCGCGTCGCATCATGGCCCGCAGCTAGCGCAGTGAGTCGCCGCTTCTCTCAGAGTCTGGCATGTTCTCCACACTCGGAATTAGTGGCGCTGGTTGGAGACACATGATCAGCCGAAATCTAAGGCGCGTTTTTACGTACAGATCGTACGCTCGTTCGCGCAACAAGTACAAATCGTACGGTTATGACGCGCTCAGAACACGTTGCCCCAGAGCGCTCGCGCGTCCGTTCGTTTCGTACGAAGTTTTCGCGCCGTCAATCAACACAGTGTGTCATCGTAATTGGGCGAGCGGCGGAATGGTCCGTGCCGCGACGTCGCTGGTGCGATCTATCAGTTGGCGTTCGAGGAAGGCCCTTCAGGTCGTGAATGATTGGGGGCGAAGGTGGCTAGTCTCTTGAAGGGGGGAGCAGCCGCTGAAAAATTTGGAGGTCTCTTATGAAGATGGCGAAGCGCCTTTTTCTAGGTTCGGCGGCGGGTCTTATCGCAGTGAGTGGGGCACAAGCAGCTGATCTGCCTGTGAAGGCGAAAGCGATCGAGTATGTGAAGATCTGTTCGCTCTATGGTGCGGGATTCTACTATGTTCCCGGCACCGACACCTGCATCAAATTCGGCGGATATGTGCGCGCCGAAGCCACGCTTAATACGACCGCTCATTACAGTCCGCCGGACCAGGGGCTCGGGGCTGCTCACAATCGCCTGAGCGACTATTACAGCTCTCGGTCTCGTATGGACTTGACCGTCGATACGCGCACTGCCACCGAATACGGCGTGGTTCGTACGTTCGCCGAAGTGGTGTGGACCTATACGGGCGGCACCTATAGCGGTGCCGGCAATGGCGGGACGACGTACTCGTCGGCAGTCGGTGCCCAGCCCTCTCAGGGCACTCCCGGCCTCTACTATGCCTTCATCCAGTTCGCTGGCTTCACTTTCGGTCGAGCGACGTCCCAGTTCAGTACCCCTTGGGCTGAGTATCCGGCGAACTCTTTCGAACTGCCGGGCGCCGCTGGTTGGGACCCCATCAACCAGGTCGCCTATACCTATGATCTCGGGCAAGGCGTCTCGGCCTCGTTCGCACTCGAGGATGGTGTTGCGCATAACCAACTCGCTCTGTGGAACGTGAGCGGAGCGACAGCTGCCGGAATGGCGGCCGGTGTGTGGGGAGCCAACGACTTCGGCGGCTCGCGAGCACCGGACCTCGTCGCGTCAGTGACTGCTGACCAGGCCTGGGGCTACTTCAAAGCCTCAGCCGCTGCGCACAATAACCATGCGGCCTACTACGGCGCCACGGAGCCCACTGGTGCTCCGAGCGATAAGTGGGGCTGGGCTGGCCAGCTGGCATTGTCGATCAAGAACATCCCGACAGGGGCTGGTGATACGATCAACATGTCGGCGGTGTATACGAATGGTGCAAGCCGCTACAACTTCCACGACTACGGCAATGCGCCAAGCTTCGCGATGTACGGAAGCTCGGGCCTTCCGGGTGCCTACCAGAGCGTCGGAATCGCCGGCGTGTCTGACGCCGTCTTTGTCGCTGGGGCCGGCCAGGAACTGACCACGACCTATGGCTTCGCCGGTGGCTACACCCACAACTGGAATCCGCAGTGGAACACCAGCCTCTTCGGCGCGTATTCCGCTGTTCGCTACAACAATACTGCCAAAGGCTACATCTGTAGCGGATTGGTGGCGAACCTCGCGCTCTCGACGGGGCTTGCAGGCTGCAACCCTGACTTCAACTACTCCGTTATCGGAACTGGAACGCGTTGGACTCCAGTCAAGAACCTGACCTTCACCGCCGAACTTGCCTACACGATGCTTGACGTGAAGCATGCGAGCGGCAGCACGGTGACGTTGCCGGTACAGACATCAATTGCCAAGCCGGCGGGCGTGTATGAACTGAAGGACCAGAATGCCCTTACGCTTCTGCTCCGTGCTCAGCGCAATTTCTGATTTGATCGCAACCCAGCGGAAGGAGAACAAAGCGGCTCAATAACTGAGTGTTACCTCCAAGAAGGCCTCTGGCATGCCCGCCGGAGGCCTTCTCATTATGTCGAGTAGGAACTCGTAGGTTCGTCCTGCTTTGCCGCGCCAGAGCGGCTCAAATGCGGATTCAATCTGAACTCATACGCCGGCCCGCTCTGTTACGTAGTTGAATCGTCTGTCGCTTGAGGTCGATGGAGAATGACGTGCGTGTGATCGCGGATGCTGTGATCAAGCTCTCAAGAGAGTAACCTTGTTGAGGCCGCGGATCGCCGTAATGCGCGGGTACGGCAGCAAAGCGGCCTTGCGGGCCGGCCGATCTCCTCGATGCAAGCTAATCCGGGGCGTCGATGGCGTAGGTTTCACGCTGCCATCGCCTCTGGTTATGATGCGGCGCATGTGACTAACCGCCACTTCGTGCAGGTCTCGATGAAGTCCCGACGGTTCTCAGAGAGCGGGCGAACAGCGCGGTGGACAATTCGTGGGTTGGGCCCACCAGCGGCCTGATAGGATAACTGTCGATCTCACCTCCCTGCTACAGCACCCCAGGAAAGGCGCCGCCGTCGAGGAGGATGTTTTGTCCTGTGATGAAGCCGGCCTTTTCTCCGCATAAGAATGCGCAGAACAGGCCAAATTCCTCGGGGTCGCCGATTCGGCCCGCGGCGATGCTCTCGCTGTATTCGGCAATCAGTTCATCGATCGATATTCCGCGCTTGTCGGCATCTGCTTGGGCGTCCGGTTCGCGCAGCCGATTCGTGTCGAACACACCTGGCAACAGACTGTTTATCGTAACATTGTTGACCACGGTCTTACGCGCAAGCCCCGCGATGAATCCGGTCAGCCCGGCACGTGCTCCATTGGAGAGTCCTCGTGATGTCGGCGCCTTCACCGCCGAGGAGGTGATGTTGACGATGCGGCCGGATTTGCGGGCCATCATACCGTCGACCGTCCTTTTGATCAGCTCGATAGGTGTGAGCATGTTGGCGTCGATCGCCCTGATCCAGTCGTCCCGAGCCCAGTTTCGAAAATCTCCACTCGGCGGTCCATTCGCATTGTTGATCAGAATGTCAGGCTCCGGACATGCGTTCAGCACTGCATCACGGCCTTCAGGGGTTGTGATATCGCCGACGATTTCCGTTACCATGCATCCGGATTGGCCTTGCGGATGTCACTTGCCGTTTTGCTGAGCGCCTCCGCGCCGCGCGCCGTGAGCGTGACATGCACGCCCTCATTTGCCAGAGCAATGGCGCAAGCCCGGCCCAATCCCTTGGAGGAAGCGCACACGATAGCACGACGGCCTCTGATTCTAAGATCCATTATTCTGCTTCCGCTACAGGTCCATCTCCGCCAAAAACTTTAACAGGGGGCCGGAAGCCAAATTTCGCAAATCCGGTGCTTCTATTGACGAAATTCCGTCGCTTGTTTGAAGAATGCGCAGCTTTCTTTATGCGAGGATCCGTCCCGAGCTAAGGGAAGGAGAGGGACCTGAGCGCTTTGAGCGTGCGACCCATGGGTCTGACCGGTGTGCTTGATACCGAAGGCCCTCTTGCGCGACAGGCTAGCTTAGGTGCAATGGCGCTCTGCACGACCTCTCACATGTCTTCGGTTCTCTTCAGTTTGACTCGAAGCTCGCTCGAGCTCCTTTCACCGACGCTGCGATGAACCGATGAACTTCCTGAACCCGTCGCGTTTCGTGCGTGTCGGGGTGCGAGGTCAGCCAATAGCTTCGCACGAATTGCACGCCAGGGAGCAGGCGCTTGAGTTCGGGATAACGGCGGGCGGCATAATCGTGCAAGATGCCGACACCGTGGCCGCTTCGCACGGCCTCCATTTGAGCGACCACGCTCCCGCACTCGTATCGGCGCGACATCAGCCGACCGAGGGTTGATGCGTAGTCCAGCGCATTGCTGTACACGAAATCTTCGACATGCGTGACGAACAGCTGTCCCGCCAGGTCGGATTGATTTCGAATCAGGCCTACGCGCGATAGATAGCTCTCCGCTGCGTAGACGCTGAGCGTGTAGTCGGTCAATTTCGACAGGATGAGTCGCCCCTGTTTCGGCCGGTCAAGAGTGATTGCAATATCCGCTTCTCTCCGTGACAACGAAAACGTGCGAGGAAGCGGCACAAGTTGAATGACAAGTCCAGGATGTCTGGCGGCCAGCGTGCCCAAACGGTCCGCCAGAAAGTAATTGCCCAGTCCGTCTGGTGCCCCAACGCGCACCGTTCCGGTAATGGCTTCGCTGGCGCCTCCAATGCTCGCGCCCACTTTGAGAAACTCGCTCTCGGCGCGTTCCGCCGCGGCGACCAACGTCTCGCCTGCCGATGTGAGTGTGCAGCCAGAGGTGTGGCGCTCGAGCAGCTTGACCTTGAGACTCTCCTCCAATGCCGTGAGCTGACGGTAAGCGCTCCTTTCTACGCACCTATGCAGTTGAGCGCGGGGATGGGATGAGGTGTCCACCATGAGCGAGGTGGACACCATCGATGATCACTCCAGAAGAACCTTTGAGACTTGAGACGGTCGGCGTGTTGTGCAATGGCCGGCGTCGCTATGATCCGGCCAGCAAACAGCGACTGGTCGAGGCCTGTCTGCAGCCTGGCGTGTCGCT
Source organism: Bradyrhizobium sp. CCGUVB4N (assembly GCF_024199945.1). GTDB lineage: Bacteria > Pseudomonadota > Alphaproteobacteria > Rhizobiales > Xanthobacteraceae > Bradyrhizobium. The sequence continues at coordinate 1,788,424 of NZ_JANADP010000001.1, forward strand.
GGCGGGGCTGGCGTTGCACCACGGCGTGAACGCGAACCTGCTGCGCAAGTGGGTGGCCAAGCGACAACTTCAGAACGGGGATGACCAGCCGGAGGCGCGGGCGCCGATTGCGCCAGCTTTTATTCCGGTTTGCGCGACGGAGCGATCCTGTGCAGGGCGGCTGACGGCATCGATGCCCAACGGCGTGACGCTTTCGCTGGAAGGCGGCGACGCGCAGTTGCTGTCGGCGGTGATTGAAGCGCTGGGGCGTTGCGATGTTCCGACTGGCGTCTGATCTTCGGGTCTACCTTCACCGCGAACCGATTGACTTCCGGGCGGGCATCAACAGCCTGGCGATCGTGGTGGAGCAGTCGATGGGGCTGGATCCGTTCCAACGCGCGGTGTTCGCGTTCTGCAATCGTCGCCGCGACCGGATCAAGCTGCTGATTTATGATCGGTCAGGATTTTGGATGCTGCTGAAGCGGCTGGAGGCCGACAGATTCCACTGGCCCCGAAGTCAGGAGGCGGTGCTGACGCTGACGATGGAGGAGCTGCACTGGCTGCTTGACGGCATCAACATCGCGGCGATGCGTCGTCATCCGGTGCGGCAATATCAGAGCGTGGGCTGAGCGTGTTCGATGCGGGCGGCGTCATCGGGCTTCGGCATGGCCGTTCTCAGATGACGCCGCCGAAGACATGACGAAGACATGGGAGCCCGGTTGACGCGGCGGCATGACTTCGATTCAAGACTACGATGAGTGTGCGTCCAGCGAAGGCTGGCATGTTCAGTAGGAGTTAGTCCTACCGGGGTAAAAGTCAGTGCCCTGTAGCACGGATAGCAGGAGGGGAGGAAACGAACCTTTTGAAGCCTATCGACAAGTCTCCCGACGGGGAGATCGCGAGTCATCGGGCCGTATCGAAAGAGAACGCGTTGTGGCCTCGAAATATTGAAGACCGAGGGCCGAGCCCCCATTCATCGGGCGAAGGCAACATGGGCAGCCGAAAACTGACTGACACGGCTGTGCACCTCGGCGGGGTGGAAGCGACAGCACGATGACAAGGACATGCCGAGCAACTGGAGAAGCCCTCCTCGTCCCGGCAAGAAATTGTCGGAGCAAGATAGGCCATATAACCGGCGAACACCGGGAAAGTGGTCGAAGACGAGAGGGTGGCGGCCGGGTCCGTATGTAGCTGCGAAGTGGCGTAACGGCCGTGGAGCGAAGGGACCCTGCCATTTGTGAAGTCTCCAACGCAAGGAAGGCAAGGACGAAATGATAAAAGCGTCCATCGATTTGCAGGACCTGAGGCGGAGACTATACGTCAAGGCGAAGGCTGAACCGTCCTGGCGTTTCTGGGGCCTATATGTCCACGTCTGCAAGGTGGAGACGCTACGCATGGCGTATGAGATGGCCAGAAAAAATGACGGCGCTCCGGGAATAGACGGAGTGACCTTCGAAGCCATCGAGGCGCAAGGCGTAGATGCTCTGCTTGAGCAGCTACGGGACGAACTGATCGGGCATACCTATCGACCACTTCTGGCGCGGAGACAGGAAATACCGAAGGACGGGAATAAAGTTCGAGTCCTTTCGATTCCGGCGATCCGCGATCGGGTGGTCCAAGGTGCGCTCAAACTCATACTCGAACCTGTCTTCGAGGCGGACTTCCAATCGGGGTCGTTTGGATACCGGCCCAAGCGGGCAGCACATGACGCGATCAAGCGAGTAGCAAAGGCAATAACGCAACGGAAGACGCGGGTCCTCGATTTTGATTTGCGAGCGTATTTCGACAATATTCGGCATGACCGGTTGTTGACGAAAGTGGCGCAGCGGATCAACGACGCGGACATCATGCACCTTCTAAAGGTTATGCTGAAAACCTCTGGCAAGAAGGGCGTTCCGCAAGGCGGAGTGATTTCACCCTTGCTCAGTAATCTCTACCTCAACGAGGTGGACAAGATGCTGGAGCGGGCGCGGGACGTCACACGCATCGGCAAGTACACCGGTGTCGACTACGCGAGATTCGCAGACGATCTGGTGATCTTGATTGACGCCCACAAACGTCGTGACTGGCTGGTTGGTGCCGTTATCAAACGGCTACGGGAGGAATTTGTCAAACTTCAGGTAGAAGTCAATGATGAGAAGAGCCGTACAGTCGACCTGGAGCGAGGCGAGAGCTTTGGCTTTCTAGGTTTCGACTTCCGCTATCTCCGCAGTCGACGTGGAGTGATGCGGCCGCATATGACGCCTAAGCTCAAGAAGCGAACGGCGATTATGCGGGAGCTCAAGGAAGTATTTCGACGGCATCGGTCGCAGCCGATTGAGAGGATAATCAACCTGATCAATCCGAAGCTCCGTGGCTGGGTGAACTACTTTGCGGTTGGGCACTCCAGTGAGTGCTTCAGCTACATCAAAGAGTGGGTAGAGAAGAAGGTCAGGCGTCATCTGACGCGGGCGCAGAAACGGAAGGGTTTCGGCTGGAGGCGGTGGAGTACATCATGGCTGTACGGTACCCTAAAGCTGTTTAATGGCTATCAGGTGACATACAACATGACGAAAGCTGCCCCAGTGTGATGAGCCCATAAACCTTAGCGCGAAGCAAATGGGTGCGCGTAGTGCGGGAAATCTGCACGCTGCGTGCGACGAGGCGGGGGCTGGAAACGTGCTCGACCAAGAGATCTGGTCGAGTGGCGCGCCAGCCCTCGACCCTACCGCAAGCCCACGACGCACGAGCTGGAAGCCTTGATCGCGGCGCTGAAGGCCGAGAACGAGAAGCTCGCGCAGCGCGTGAGGCACCTTGAGGAGCAGTTGCGGCTGGAGCGGCTGCATCGCTACGCGCCACGCAGCGAGAAGCTCAAGGATCGCATCTTCAACGAAGCCGAACAGGCTTCCGCCGAAGAAGGCGCGGAACAGGACGATCTCGAACCGGCGGTCGTGCCGGATACGGGGCGGCCGGAGGGTGAGACGCCCGCGCCGAAGAAGCGCGGCCGCAAGCCTCTGCCGGCGGATCTGCCGCGCCAGCGTATCGAACATGATCTGCCCGAGGACCGGAAGGCCTGCCCGTGCTGCCGGAATCGGATGCACCGGATGGGCGAGAACGTCACCGAACAACTGCATATCGAGGTGAAGGCGACAGTGCTGCAGCACGTGCGGTTCAAGTACGCGTGCCGTCACTGCGAGCGCACTGCGCTGAACACCCCGATCGTGATCGCACCGATGCCGGCGCAGCCATTGCCGGGCAGCGTCGCCACGGCTTCGACGCTGGCGCTCGTGCTGGCCAACAAATACGTCGACGGCACGCCGCTGTATCGTCTGGCGGACGCGCTGGCACGCGCCAACGTCAGCGTCGGCCGCGGCGCCCTGGCCAATTGGGTGATCCGGTCGAGCGAATTGCACCTGCAACGCGTGTATGATGCGCTGAAGCAAACGCTCCGGTCGCAGCCTCTGATCCATGGCGACGAGACGTGGGTCAAGGTCCTCAAGGAGGACGGGCGGGATGCGCAGACCAAATCGTACATGTGGGTCTACCGCAGTGGCCAGGACAGCGCCCAGCCAGTCGTGTTGTTCGATTACCAGCCCGGTCGCGGCCAGGAGCATCCACAGGCCTTCCTGGCCAGTTGGGGCGGCCTGTTGATGAGCGACGGCTATGACGCCTGGCGCACGCTCTCCGGTGTCACTCATCTTGGCTGCATGGCGCACGCGCGCAGGAAATTTACCGACGCGCTCAAGGCGATGAAGAAGCCCGGCGGCCTCTCGTTGCAGGCACTCAGGTTCTTCGAGGCATTGTATGAGGTCGAGAGGCTGGCGCGCCAGACGCCGCCCGACGGCAAAACGCGCGCCGAATACGCCTTGCGGCTGCGCCAGCAGCACAGCGTCCCGGTCCTGGCTGCGTTCAAAAATTGGCTCGACGATCAGGCGCCGAACGTGCTGCCCGAAAGCCTGACCGGCAAGGCCATCGCCTATGCCCGCAACCAATGGGATTATCTGGCCCGCTACGCCAATGATGGCCTTGCGCCGATCGACAACAATGTTCTCGAACGCGACATCAGACCCTTTGTGACCGGAAGAAAAAACTGGTTGTTCAGCGACACCGTCGCCGGCGCAAAGGCCAGCGCGGTGATCTACAGCCTGGTGCTGACATGCCGGGCCTGCGACGTTGAGCCCTACGCCTGGCTATGTCACGTGCTCGCTGAACTGCCGCAGCGTCCGCCCGACGCCGACATCGAAGACCTGTTGCCATTCAACTTTGCCAAGCACGCACAGACCGTCAACCCTGGCTGATCGCCTTAAAGCCAACAGGGACACTCCACCAATCAAAATCCCCGCCCTGCGCAGACGAGGAGATCATGCTGCACCGTGCGTCAAAAAGCGCGCTTACAGCTGACGGGCAACGGTCGCATGGTTTAACCGCAGGCGCTTTGCGGCTTTCAAGATTTGCCCGGAGCGAGCGACTTCCAGGAATATCCGAACCCGTTCCCAATTCATCGAATATACTTTCTGCACAACGGACCCGCGAATTCTGCCGTTGAGATGCAAATGTATGTGCTCGATACCGATCATAATCAAGTTCTCGAGCAAGGAGCGGGGCTATGTGCCAGACCATATCGCACTTCATCAATGGAGAAGTGGTGCAAAGCCGGGGTGACAGGACCTCTCCTGTTTTCAATCCCGCAACCGGTGAAAAATCTGGAACGCTCGGCTTGGCTTCCACCGAGGACGTCCGAGCTGCCGTCCTTGCAGCCCGCGCGGCGTTTCCGGGTTGGACGAACACGCCGCCCCTGCGGCGCGCACGCATTCTCAACCGCTTCTTGCGCATCCTTGAGGATCGGATCGATGAACTCGCCAAAATCATCACTGCCGAACATGGCAAGGTGCTCTCCGACGCAAAGGGCGAGATCCAGCGCGGAATGGAGGTCGTAGAATTTGCGACCGGTGCGCCGCAACTTCTCAAGGGCGAAATCACCGAAAACGTCGGTACCCGGGTCGATTCCCATTCGCTCCGGCAGCCCTTGGGCGTCGTAGCGGGTATCACCCCGTTCAACTTTCCTGCAATGGTCCCAATGTGGATGTTCCCCGTCGCGCTGGCTTGCGGAAACACTTTCATTCTCAAGCCATCGGAGCGCGACCCGTCAGCCTCTCTCATTATGGCGAAATGGCTGATCGAAGCGGGCTTGCCCCCCGGGGTATTCAACGTCGTCCAGGGTGACAAGCAGGCAGTCGATGGACTTCTCACCGATCCTGACGTGGCGGCGGTCAGTTTCGTTGGTTCGACTCCAATTGCTCGCTACATCTACGAAACGGCAGCGCATCATGGCAAACGCTGCCAGGCACTCGGCGGGGCCAAGAACCATATGATCGTCATGCCCGATGCTGATATGGATCAGGCTGTTGATGCACTCATTGGCGCGGCCTACGGGTCGGCAGGCGAACGCTGCATGGCAATCTCGGTCGCCGTACCTATTGGCGATACCACGGCTCAAAGGCTAATTGAAAAGCTGGCTCCCAAGGTACGCGATCTCAACATCGGGCCCGGCACCGACCCCGAGGCGGAGATGGGCCCTTTGGTAACCAAACAGCATCTCGAAAAGGTCCGTGGCTATATCGATTCCGGTGTTGCGGATGGAGCAGAGCTCCTCGTCGACGGACGCAGTTTCAAGCGCCAGGGCTACGAGAAAGGCTACTTCATTGGAGGGACGCTCTTCGATCGCGTGACAACGGACATGAAGATCTATCGAGAAGAAGTCTTTGGTCCAGTCCTGGCGGTGGTCCGCGCCAAGTCGTACGATCACGCCGCCGATATCATCAATCAGCACGAGTTCGGCAACGGCACCGCCATATTCACCAGAGATGGCGACGCGGCTCGAGAATTCGCACACCAAATTCAGGTCGGCATGGTGGGTATTAACGTGCCGATCCCGGTTCCGATGGCCTTCCATTCGTTCGGCGGCTGGAAAGCGTCTCTCTTCGGCGACCACCACATGCACGGTCCGGAAGGAGTTCGATTTTACACAAAACTCAAAACCATTACCACGCGGTGGCCAACAGGTATCCGGGCGGGCGCTGAATTCGTCATGCCGACGATGAGTTGACCACTTTCCCGCGGCCAAGTTTTAGCCGTTGCACAATGCAGAGCGCGGCTCGCCGCTTTCGGCCCCCCAAACACTATGAGGCAAAAGGTGTATGAGAGGAGGCACCGATGGCGCATGCCGCGAGCCGTAGTGGCGCCGGCCGGCATGAGTATGGTTCACGCTGAACTTCTGCGTTAAGAGAAGAAATTCGCCTTTAGATTGCAAGGCGCAGCAGAAGCTTGCCGAATATCCTCTCTTACCATCGATAAACTGCCCCTTAAGGGTTGCTGGGTCGCTCGACCTAAGCCGGTGTTGGTGACTTTCTAAAACCGCGCAAAAATGACGACAAGGTATGACGGCAGTAGAGCGAAGGCGTCCGCACGCGCGCTCACCGATAGCGCCGTAGCGGGCGGACGCCTTTGCGGCGACGACCAACGTCTGAGTTGAGGAATAAAAGACGCGGGGCACGTCTCCGGGGCCCTGAGGCATCCTTTCGACGTACCCCGCTTTGCGCCTGCCTTATGGTAGATCTGCGGGTAATCAGCGCCGCAGAAACAAAACCGGGCGTAACACCGATCTCAACTGGCAAGTGGGGCTCGATGTCACGCCCCTCGGATGGTGCGCGGCCTGCACTATCGCACTGTCCGCGCGTTCCGTCGACCTTTTCCAGCAACCTCCGGCGGCGCTCCGAAAGGACCGCCGCGGATGCTCACGGGCCGCTTCTTTCTGTGCGGCCGCTGCCGTTCGCAGGTCACGATCTGCCGCAACTGCGACCGGGGACAACGCTATTGCGGCCATGACTGCGCCCGTGCTGCCCGCCGCGAGAGCCTGCGCGAGGCGGGACAGCGTTATCAGCGCAGCCGCCGCGGACGCCTGGCGCATGCGACCCGGGCCCGACGATACCGGGCGCGGCACAATAACGTGACGCATCACTCTCCACCCGCATGCCCTGTCGGTTCACTACTGCGCCGGCCTGCGGACGATGTCGTCGTTGCACCTACTGACGTCGGCGAGCGAGCGACGACATCGATCATGCCCATGCCGAGCTGTCGGCTCTGCGGCTGTCGGTTGTCGATGTTCGTTCGTACCGGCTTCGTGCGTCGCCGGGGGCCTCGTCATGCGCACCCCGCCTATGGAGGCCGAGACCCGACCGATGACCGTTATCCCTGAATTGGAAGCGCAGATCCTGCGTCTGTATCACGTCGAGAAATGGCGCTGCGGCACCATTGCGAAGCAGTTGCGGGTTCATCACACGACCGTGCATCGCGTCCTGACCCAGGCCGGACTGCCCAGGAATAGGCCGATATTGCGGCCCACGAAGATCGAGCCCTATCTGCCGATCGTCCTGAAGACGCTGGAGCAGTTCCCCGCACTCACGGCCAGCCGCCTGTATGCGATGATGCGTGAGCGCGGCTACCGCGGGTCGCCCAGCTACTTCCGGCACCTGATCGCTTTGCACCGTCCACGCAAGCCAGCCGAGGCGTTCCTGCGGCTGCGCACGTTGCCGTCTGAACAAGGGCAGGTGGATTGGGGGCACTTCGGTCACATCGAGATCGGTCGCGCCCGCCGTCCGCTGATGGCGTTCGTCATGGTGCTGTCGTACTCGCGCGACATCTACCTGCGCTTCTTCCTCGATGCGCGCATGGAAAACTTCCTGCGCGGCCACATCGGCGCGTTCAACACATGGTGTGGGCTGCCCCGGGTCCTGCTCTACGACAATCTTAAGAGCGCGGTGCTCGAGCGCCAGGGTGATGCGATCCGATTCCATCCCACGCTGCTTGCCTTCGCCGGCCATTATCGGTTCGAGCCGCGTCCTGTCGCGGTTGCCCGGGGCAACGAAAAAGGCCGTGTCGAGCGCGCTATACGGCATATCCGGGAGGCATTCTTCATCGCCCGCAAGTTCACCGATCTCGACGACCTGAATGCCCAGGCCGAACAATGGTGCCGATCCGAAGCGGCGGACCGACCATGTCCGGAGGATCGCGAGATGACAGTACGCCAGGCGTTCGCAAAGGAGCAACCACTGCTTCTGCCGCTGCCCGCCAACCCGTATCCCGTTGAGGAGCAGGTCGCCGTGAAGGTCGGCAAAACGCCCTATGTGCGGTTCGACCTGAACGACTACACGGTTCCCCATACCCATGTTCGGCGCATGCTGAGCGTGCGGGCCGATCTCAGCCAGGTCCGGATCTTCGACGGCGCGCAAATGATCGCCAGTCACCGTCGCAGCTATGATCGTGGCCAAGAGATCGAAGACCGACGACACCTGAAGGATCTCGTCGAGATCAAGCGTGAGGCGCGCCAGCATCGCGGCCTCAACAGCCTCACCCGAGCCGTGCCGGTCTGTCAGACCCTGATGATCAGGGCCGCCGAACGTGGCGCCAACATCGGTGCGCTCACGACCGCGCTGCTGCGGCTGCTCGATCGCTACGGCGCAACGGAATTGCAGGCTGCGGTCGAGGACGCTTTGCGTGCGGGCTCCGTCCATGCGGCGACGGTCCGCGCCGCACTCGAACGTCGGCGCCTTGAGCGTGGTGAACCGCCGCCCGTCGAAACCAGCCTGCCCGAACATGTGCGGCGCAAGGATACAACGGTCCGGCCGCACCGCCTCGACAGCTACGACCAACTGACCCCTTCTGGAGATAACGACGATGAGCACTGATGATGCCCTGCTGAACCGCGCCAAGGCGCTGCGCCTCAACGGCCTGGTCGAACACTGGGACGAAATCGCCGGCGCCCCATGGCTGGCCCCCATGCTGCAATGGGAGGAGGAGGAACGTGCCCGGCGCTCGCTGCAGCGACGCCTGCGCGACGCCAGGATCGGTCACTTCAAACCGATGGCCGATTACGACTGGCTCTGGTCCAGGCGCCTCGACCGCGCCGCAGTGGAGCAATTGATGTCGCTGTCCTTCATGAACGACGCAACCAACATCGTCTTCGTCGGACCAAACGGCGTCGGAAAGTCGACCCTCGCGCAGAATATCGCCTACCAGGCGCTCATCGCCGGTCACTCGGTCTTGTTCCGATCGGCCAGCGAAATGCTCGGCGAGCTTGCCGCCCTCGACAGCGATACCGCTTTGCGCCGAAGGCTCCATCACTACGCCGCCGCCGACGTTCTGGCGATCGACGAGGTGGGATATCTATCCTACTCGAACCGTCACGCAGACCTGCTGTTCGAACTCGTCAGCCGGCGCTATCAGGCCCGCTCCACAATCGTGACCACCAACAAGCCCTTCGCCGCATGGACGGAGGTCTTCCCAAATGCCGCATGTGTCGTCAGCCTGGTCGACCGCCTCGTGCACCGATCCGAGGTGATCTCCATCGACGGCGAATCCTACCGCCTCAAGGAAGCTCTGGAACGCGCCGAGGCCCAGAGCACACAGCATCGAAGCCGGCCCGCCAGCACCAACGAGAAGGAGCACGTTGCATGACCAGAAACCACCATCAACCATCCGGCCTCAACTTCGGGATCAGCTTCCTCATCAATCCCGAATGGACCCCGGAGCAGGCGCTCGCTGTCCACGAGCTCCTCAAGGATCTATCCGACAACATCTGGTCGCACTACTGCCTCAAGATCCAGGAACTCATCCAGGAGCAACAAGCGCCGGCCGATCACCGCGACGACGAAGAGCAACCATACTCCTTCTGAAACACACACCACTGCGACACTCGGCGGCGGCCCTTGCGGGCCGCCTTTTTAGTTCCCTCACCATCCTACTGCCCATTCTTGTCGTCATTTTTGTGCGGTTTTAGAAAGTCACCAACACCAGGGGCAAGCCGGATGGGCACAAGCAGCACCGCGTTCTGGCGCATTCCGAGCGTGAGGCTCGGGTCACGCCGCGACATCGGGTGCATCGACGCCCACCGCCCTCCACCTCGAACTGGAAGGCGCATCGATAGGCTGAATGCATTCAGACGGCAGTTCGGCGCCAATGGCGAGCTGATTTGCGCCGTGCTTGAGGGCAACGTCTTCCATTGCCGCCGAATTCGCATGGGCCGCCGCACCGGCTCAACAACGGACGCGACGCCGCTTTTCCGGTGCGCCGCGATAGTAAGGCGTCAGACGTCGATTGCTGTCATCCCCCACAACCGGCAGCGATCGAACGGCCAATGAGTTGGGGCGCCCAACAGACGCGGACGCAGACTCCAGGCTGTATTTGCTCATTGAAAGCCGTTTCAGGAAGGAAACCATGACAGAGCACTGCTTCTGGCGCTTCTCGCGCGCGTTGCATCGCGCGATCAACGATCGTTGTCTGAACGGTTTGGATGACCTTATCCACGAAGACGTTGACCGGGCGCTCTATGGGCCGATCGACATGTTTCCGTTTCTTGGCACTCGACATGGCAAACACGCTGTCCTTGACGTCATCCGCCATATTGCCGCCAATGTCCACATAAGGCGCTTTGATCGCGAAGCGACCATGTTGAGTGCCGATTCGGCAGCCTCGATGCTTCGATATTCGCTAACGCCGCGGGACTGCGACAAGCCAATCGCGCTGCGTTTGGCGCAGTTCGCTCATTTCAAAGCCGGCCGGGTCATCTCTATGCGCGTGCTTGTCGATACATTCGATCTGGTCGAGCAGGCGCTCGTTCGACCAATCCATCTCCCGAAAATCATCAACAAGGGGCAATGACCAGAGGAAATGTGTCCGACATCGTTTCGCGCCTCGCGAGCGCGACCAACCGTCGGACGTGCGCGACCTTATCTCCTGTCCTGCGCCCCGAAATCGCGAGCCAGGCGCAAGAAATTGGCAAATAACTCCAGACCTTGTTGCGTAAGAATAGACTCTGGATGGAACTGAACGCCGTAGGTTGGTTGATAGCGGTGCGCGAGGGCCATGACCTCGCCCTCCTCGGAGCGAGCTGTCACCGTCACATCTGGTGCGCATGTGTCATTCAGCTCAATAACAAGAGAATGATAGCGCCCAACGGGAAGTGGAGAGGGGAGTTCGTGAAAGAGACTTCGTCCGTCGTGCGCTATCCTGGAGGAGCGGCCGTGCATAGGATGACGTGCACGCACCACTCGTCCGCCGAACACGCTCCCAATACATTGGTGTCCCAGGCAGATGCCGAGAAGTGGGACGCGACCTGAAAGCTCACGGATCACGGCAGCAGATATGCCGGCTTCCGTTGGGGTGCGGGGACCCGGTGAAATTACGATGGCATGCGGCTTGAGACCCACAAGGTCGTTGATACTGATCGCGTCATTCCTCACTACCTCTGTTGCTTCGCCAAGCTTACGGAAATACCGCGCGATGTTGAAAACGAAGGAGTCGTAGTTATCGATGATGGCAATCAAGACGCACCGGGTGTTTCCGCGCCAAATGCCTCGAAGATGCGCTGCGCCTTGGCGAGCGTCTCTTCGTATTCGGCTTGCGGATCCGACATCGCTGTAATTCCACTACCTGCATGAAAGACAGCAAGGTTGTCGTTCATGGTGACAGTCCGAATCGCAACATTCGTGTCCATGTGCCCATCGAAACCGATGAAGCCTATTGCGCCACAATAAACGTTTCGGGCCACTCGCTCGACTTCGGTGATGATTTCCATCGATCGCACCTTTGGCGCCCCTGTAATGGAGCCCCCGGGAAAACAGGCTCGGATCAGAGAAACGGCATCATGGTCTTGAGCAAGTTCTCCACTGACGATCGAAACGAGGTGGTGCAGTGACGCATAGGATTCAAGCCCGCAGAGTGTCGTAACTTCAACCGAATGCGGCGTACAGACTCGTGATAGGTCATTTCGCAGGAGGTCGACGATCATTGTGTTCTCGGCACGGTCCTTCTCGGACGCGACGAGGAGTTCAGCGCGGCGCTTATCCTCCTTGACGTCCGCAGAACGCGTGATCGTGCCCTTGATGGGCCGCGTTTCGACTTGTCGACCATCTAGCTTGAGGAACCGCTCCGGCGAGCTCGATGCAATTGTGAGTTGGCCATAGCGTAACAGCGCTGCAAAGGGCGCCGGGTTCAATGCTCTTAATCGGCAATAAAAGGCAAGCGGATCGAACGAGGTCGCGAGCTTGGTGTTGAAGCTTTGCGCGATGTTTGCTTGGAAGATGTCGCCAGCCAGAATCAAATCAATAACACGCTCTACCGCCGCAACGTAGCTGTCTCGGCTGAAGTTCGAACACCATGCGCCGGCTATGCCAACCGAGTGACCCGGGGCGGGAATTGGCTGGGCAAGAAGAGCTGCAAATTCTTCGGCTCGCTGGCGCGCACGCGCGCTTCGATCTGCGCAAGTCTGCTCAGGCCAGCCGGTCGAAACAATCCAGCACCTGCCTTGTTCGTGGTCGAAGCTTACCACCACATCATAGAAGTGAAGGATAGATTCGGGAAAACCTAGACCAAGACTTGCCGGCTTCCGCAAAACTTCCAACGTTCTGTTCAAGTCATAGGCAAGAAAGCCGGCCACGCCTCCTGAACGTCTTGAACGGGTCGCAAGTCAGATATGAATAACGGCCAAGAAAGGTGTGTTGTGCTGCGCTGTCGAGAAACGTTAGGTGAGGGCGGCGCGAGAGTGATCGCATCGCCGTGACGGGTTCGATCCATCGCAGTTCATGTACGTGCATTCATCGTCAACCAAGCGCGGCCGAGGCTATGAGATGCATTCCGGAAGCAGTGCCGCTGTCGATATGTCGTAGTCGGCAGCGAATCGTAGCTCCCGGAGCGGGCGTACCCGTCCGATCGATTCTTGATATAGATCGTGAGCTTTGTAGGCCGCGAGCGCGCTCTCATCGTCGAATTCACCATAGACGATGACGTCAATGTCATTGCCAAGCTGGTCGGCCTGCTGGTTCCGCGCGACCTCAAGCCGCCGTGCGTGCGGAATTCCAGCAAGAACCGATAGGCCTTCGATGACCTGGTTGATCTTGGCTTTATCCTTGGCGGTAAACAGGACGATGTGACGAATCATGGATGGTCCTACAGGTCGCAAGTGAGCTCGACAATTGTTCTGAGATCGGGACGGCCGCAATGGTGGCGCGGTCTCACCGCCAGGAGAGCTCGGATCGTTTTCCAGATAGCGTTGAAGCCAATGTCGCGTCCTTCGGAGCACGCGACATGGCACCGAGATTACATCTAGACGCTTGCCTCGAACCGTAAACTCTAAGATGTGCTCAAATCTTGCAGGAATTATCCGATATCTGACAAATTTTCGCTGTCTTCGTGCGTCTATCCATATCTACATTTTGCCAACGAGCTCCTGCCGGGCGCCGGGGGAATGACTGCAGGCTGCTCGGATCACTTCCCCACATCATCTGCTTGAGCATCTCAACCAGCGTCGGCCGGCGTTCAGTTCGTGTGATCGGGTCGGCGGATTTGGAAGCAAGTCTCATGGAAGTATACCGGAACGACAGCATCTGGGCGCCGGTTCGGTCAGACTGGGCGCGCACGGAGGTCGAAGCGCTTTATGGTCTTCCTTTCACTGACCTAATGTTCCAGGCGCAAAGTGTTCATCGCACCAACTTCGATCCAAACCGTATCGAGACCGCGAGCCTGCTCAGTGTAAAGACTGGCGGCTGTCCCGAAGACTGCGGTTACTGCTCGCAGAGCGCTCACTACAACAGCGGCGTGAAAGCGACCCGTCTGTTGGACTGCGACGACGTGATCGCCACCGCGCGTCGCGCCAAGGACGCTGGCGCCACTCGCTTTTGCATGGCGGCGGCCTGGCGCAGCCCGAAAGACCGCGATCTCGACCGCATCTGCGATATGATCAGCGGGGTTAAGAGCCTTGGCATGGAGAGCTGCGTGACACTCGGCATGCTGACGCCAGACCAGGCTGTTCGGCTTGCCGAGGCCGGCCTGGACTTCTACAATCACAACGTCGACACCTCTCCCGAATATTACGGCAAAATCATCACCACCCGCACATTGCAAGAGCGCATCGACACGCTCGGAATGGTGCGCGACGCAGGCATCAGAGTCTGCTGCGGCGGGATTATCGGCATGGGCGAGACCGTTGAGGATCGGCTCGGCCTGCTCCTGCTGCTCGCTAATCCCAGCCATCCTGAAAGCGTGCCGATCAATCTGTGGAGCGAGGTTAAGGGGTGCCGGTCAATGACGCCGCGGAGCGCCCCGATCCGATCGCGCTGGCGCGCTTCGTCGCAACGGCGCGGATCATGATGCCCAAGAGTGTGGTGCGGTTGTCCGCCGGACGCCAGTATATGACCGATGAATTGCAGGCGCTGTGCTTTTTGGCGGGCGCGAATTCTATCTTCATCGGTGATGTGCTGCTCACCACAAATAATCCGCGGCGAGACCGCGACGCGGACCTGCTCAACCGGCTCGGCATGACATCCGGACTTGCGTAAGTGAGGCGGCGCGCGAGCAGATATCGCAACCTGGATCTTGGGTGAGAAATGCTGATTAGTTTGATGAAGGGCAAGATCAATTGCGCGTCGGTAACTGAGGTCGATCTTCACCATGAAGGCTCGATTTCGATCGACCACGCGCAGCTAGATGCGGCGGGAATCCTGGCCAATGAGCGTGTCGAGATCTACAACACCGAAACCGGAGCGGGCGGTATCGCATATGTTGTCGAAGCACCTCGTGGATCGGGCATCATAGATCTGAACGGCGCGGTTGCGCCATTCGCCATGCCGGGAGACAAAATTGCTATCGTCGCATATGCCTCATTTGACGAGGTCGAAGCTAGAAGCTTCAGACCGCGCGTTGTCTCCGTTGGCAGAGAGAATCGCATCCTCACACATGGTGAAATCCGGGGCGACGAAAGCGGAGGGTCCGACGGCCAATGGGATCTGTGCGCACTTGGTGGATAGCCGGCGAGTGACAGCATGAGCCTCGGCGCAACTAAACTCGGCGACTATGCCGCAGACTTGAATGCCCTGAAAGACGACAACCGACTGCGTGGTCTCCAGTCGCGCACCGGGGTTGATTTTTCGTCCAACGATTATCTGGCGCTGGCGAACGCGCCGCGTATGAAGATGGCTGTCTCTGCCGCGCTCGATGCCGGAACGCCTGTCGGGGCAGGCGGTTCGCGGCTCCTACGGGGCAATTGCGAGGAGCACGAAGCTCTCGAAGCTGAGGCGGCCAGCTTCTTTCGCACAGAGACCGCCCTTTTCTTTGGTGGCGGGTATGTCGCGAATTTTTCGCTTTTGACAGCGTTGCCACGGCCAGGCGATCTGTTGGTCCTCGATGCCCTGGTGCATGCAAGTATTCATGAAGGCGCACGAGCCGGTCGGGCCGAGTTTCGGATAAGTGCTCACAATGATGCCCTATCAATCGAAAGCACAATTCGTGACTGGAGAACCAAGGGCGGAACGGGTCGTGTCTGGATTGTCGTCGAAAGTCTCTACAGCATGGATGGCGATTTTGCGCCTCTGGCAGAACTGATTGAGATCGCTGATCGTTACGATGCGTTTGTGATCGTAGATGAGGCTCACGCGACGGGCGTCTATGGCGAACAGGGTTGAGGACTCGCTGCGCAGTACGAATCGCGCGAAAATCTCCTGGTCGTCCATACCTGCGGCAAAGCGCTCGGCGCTGCAGGCGCACTTGTCACTGCCTCCGGCGTGCTGCGCGACTTCATGGTCAACCGTTGCCGGCCGTTTATCTTCGCAACTGCGCCTTCGCCGTTAATGGCTGTCGCTGTGCGGCAAGCGCTCTTCATCCTGCAGGAAGAGCCCGAACGTCAGGAGCGTCTGGCTAGCCTGGTTGCGTTCACACATCGAGAAATGGATCAGCGCGGCGGCCGAAGATCCTCAGATTCGCAAATCGTGCCGTACATCATTGGCGACAATATGCGTGCGATGCGTCTTGCCTCTGCTCTGCAGGCGCGCGGCTTTGATATCCGGGCGATCCGGCCGCCTAGCGTGCCGGCGGGCACAGCCGGTCTGCGAATTTCGCTGACCCTCAATGTTAGGGAGGAAGATGTGCGTGCAATGCTCGATGCGCTGTTCGAGGAGACGAAGGGATGGGCTCAATGAGCCGGCGGATCGTGGTGACCGGGACAAATACCGGGGTTGGCAAAACGGTGTTCTCCGCGGGTCTTGCTCATCTCATTGGTGCAAATTATTGGAAACCGATCCAGGCCGGTCTTGAAGGGCATACCGACGCCGAACTCGTCGCGACCCTGGGTGATCTCTCGGCCGACCGGATCTTGCCGGAGCTTTACCGTCTTCGCACACCTGCTTCCCCCCATCACTCCGCGGAGATCGACGGCATTCGTATCGACGTGGATGCGCTCGATCTTCCGGAAGCGGGTGAGCGGCCGCTCGTGATAGAAGGCGCCGGCGGGCTCATGGTGCCGTTGAATTATGGCACGCTCTTCGTTGACATTTTCGAGCGATGGCGCGCTCCCGTCGTGCTGTGCGCGAGCACGGCACTGGGTACCATCAATCACTCTCTACTCTCGATAGAGGCCCTGCGAAAGCGGCATATTCGAATTCTTGGCATTGCATTTATAGGCGACAGAAATTCCGAGAGCCAAAGCGCGATCTGCGAGATCGGGCGAGTACGTTTCCTGGGCCGATTGCCATGGATTGATCCCCTCACGCCACTGGCGCTGCAGACCGCGTTCAAAGACTCGTTTGTGGCTGAGGATTTCTTGAACCCACAATGCCTATAAACCATTCGCCGATCTGGCACCCGTTCACGCAACATGCGCTTCAAGATGAGATCATAGAGATTGTTCGGGGTGACGGTGCTTATCTCTACACCGCCGATGGACGCCGCATCATAGATGCAATCTCATCTTGGTGGGTCGTCACGCACGGTCACTGCCACCCTCAGATTGTGCGCGCGATACAAGAGCAAGCAGCTAGACTTAACCAGATTATCTTTGCCGGTTATACCCACGATCCGGCCGAGGAGGTTGCGTCATTGCTTTTGCAGCTCGCCCCCGTGGCCTCGACTACGTCTTCTTCTCCGACAGCGGAGCCACGAGCGTGGAAGTAGCCATAAAAATGGCTCTCGGCTATTGGCATAACATCGGCGTGCGTCGAAGGCGCATTGTCGTGATGCAACATTCCTACCACGGCGACACTATCGGTGCGATGTCGGTGGGAGCGCGAGGTGTGTTCAACGCGGCGTACGGTCCATTGTTGTTCGATGTCACCTCAATTCCATTCCCTGCGAAGGGTCGTGAGCAGGCAACGCTCGACGCGCTTGAGTCTGCATGTCGAGGCGAAAGTCCCGCGGCCTTCATTGTGGAGCCTTTGGTATTGGGGGCGGGTGGGATGCTCATGTACCCGGCCTGGGTGCTCGCGGAGATGAAGCGGATCTGCGAGGCGTCAAACGTCCTGTTTATTGCCGACGAGGTCATGACAGGGTGGGGCCGTACCGGAACCCTTTTTGCGTGCGAGCATGCCAAGATCACGCCCGATATCGCCTGCTATTCAAAAGGCCTCACGGGCGGGGCGCTCCCGCTTGCGGTGACACTCTGCCGGGCAGACATTTTCGAGGCACACTATTCGCAAGATCGCACGCGAACCTTTTTTCATTCCAGTTCGTATACGGCAAATCCAGTGGCATGCGCCGCGGCAAAGGCGAGCCTGAATCTCTGGAAAGATCGCGAAAGTCATAAGCGACTGGCCTGCCTCGCCAGAATGCAGGAGCAGGCCGTTGAGCCATTCCGAGCCGATTCGAGGTTTGCAGATGTCCGCTGGACCGGCACCATCACGGCACTCGAGCTGAAGACGGGTGATGCAGGCTATCTTGCAGGTATCGGGCCGAAACTTCAGGCCTTCTTCAAAGGAAGGAATCTACTGCTGCGCCCGCTCGGCAACACCATCTATGTGATGCCGCCGTATTGCGTTACGGCGGCCGACCTCGATGAAATCTATGGCGCAATCCGCGACGCTGCTCACAGCCTGACCTGAGCACGCGCCTCACGTGGAAAGATAACAGCGGCGCCGTCTAGCCGTTATCGCAGGGCGCATCGGCAGATTTCCGAGGAAGCCGAGAGGACGCCGCGCATCTGCTGCAGCAAGGCGTTGAAATGTCGTGCGACGTTGAAATTCGGCGAGCATTACTGCTGTTACGCAGTATTTTGCCGAAGAAGCCCAGTAAATTGCGCTAATCAGGATCTCGATGTCCGATAAATTGAGAGAGACGCGGTGGAGGTCGCTTCACCTGCGAGGCGTAAATCAGCCTCAACCTCTGGCGTCTGTAAATATCGAGAAGACTTCGTATCGGTGGCGCCTCGCTTGTGTGCGAGCGCGCTGTTGCCGCGGAGAGAATGCGGGGGGGGGCTTATCAACCTTGTGCCGACAGGAGGCGAGAATGCGCAATAACCTCCATGCTTTGCCCCATGTCTCAGTGGCCTGCTGTGCGATGTGCGGCCGAAAGTTCGGGTTGATCCGCTACTATTGCTGGCGCACGGCTCTGTGCTCCAAGAGCTGTGTAAGCCGGTTCAAGCTTCGCCGGGAGGCCGACCAGAAATGGCTTCGCTGGTTACGAACGGCCTAGGCTTTGCGGTCTCAGTCACCAGGCCTGCGGTGACCGCACCGGGAGTGGACCTCATCCCTGGCGTGTAGCCCCAAGACACAGGAAAATTTGCATGGAAGTATCAGAGAGGACGGCAACAATCGTCGATTTTGCTGCCTACAGGATGAAGAAGCGCGCGCGGGTTGACCTGTCGCGCGGCGAAGTGCGCGCAGCCCATGGTGCGGTCCTGCCCCTTGTGTTGTTTTCTCTCTTCCTGGCCTGGGTCCCGTTCGCTTACATGGGCTGGCCCGGAGCGGGCCACGACCCATGAGTACTCCCATCGGGACCATTGGCTTCGCCTCGGCACGCAAGCACGCTATGACAAAGGGCCGTCCTGTGGTCGGTCTTTCCCTATTCTGGTAATGTGAGCAGGCGCCCTCGTGAGCCGCCCCAGCACCGGGATAGACCGAGTTTTGGATACAGGAAGGGAGGTCAGGCCCGGAAGGCCTGATATCATGTGCGATCGCTTTCAAGTCTATAAGGTTGCCTTGAAACCACGTGGGCGAAGGTGGTTGTGGTCGGTCTGTACGACCGAAGGCTCATTGGTGATGACCGATCAAAAAGCAGTCGACCTGCGGCCAACTATGAAGCCAATCGAGCGCTTCTTCTATTGCTGCTAGGCACGCCATACCATTCGCATTCCACACTCTCCCCTGATGCGCGACGACGCCAGCCAAGACGACTCTCGTGACGAGCCCCCATCGAGAAGTGCTTGCTCAGGGCTGGGTGTGTTCTGATTCGTCTAAGCTGGAGCTGACGGCTTTCTTCCAACCATCGACAGTCCTCTCTTCGCTTCTTTAAGGAATCGTACGGCTGCTGGGTATGCCGATGCAGGAAATCCAACATGAGCTTCACTTCAGAGCAGCATTGTGAACGCATCACGATCCCAAGCCTGCAGCAATACAAGACGCAGGGGCGCCGCATCACAATGACGACCGCCTATGATGCGGTTTCTGCGCGCATTGCGGATCCAGTCGTGGACGTCATCCTGGTCGGCGACAGTGTAGGTAACGTCTGTCTTGGTCTCGACAACACGTTGCCAGTCAGCATGGCCATGATGAATCATCACCTGGAGGCAGTTGCACGCACAAGACCTCGTGCCTTGCTCGTGGCCGATATGCCCTTCCTTAGTTTTCATGTCAGTCCAGAGGAGACGATATGCAATGCCGGAGGCTTCCTCCAACGTGGCGCCGACGCGGTGAAACTCGAGGGCGGTGCCAAGCGCGTCAAAATGGTGCGCGCATTGGTCGATTGCGAAATCCCGGTGATGGGCCATCTTGGCCTTACTCCACAGAGCGTCAACGTTATGGGTGGATTCAAGGTGCAGGGCAAAAGCGGCGGAGACGCCGTAGGCCTGCTCGACGATGCTCACCGTTTGCAAGACGCCGGTTGCTTTGCCTTGGTCTTGGAAGGCATCCCGGCGGAACTCGCGGCACGAGCAACCGAATCCCTGAGTATACCCACTATCGGAATCGGCGCGGGACCAGGTTGCTCTGGGCAAGTGCTCGTCTTCCATGACGTGCTGGGTTTAACACAAGATCGTCGCCCCAAATTCGTTCGCACCTACGCGGATGGTTTCCAGCTATTGCAAGAGGCACTCTCGTGCTGGGCTACCGATGTCCGTAGCGGCGCATTCCCGGAGCCACAAGAGTCTTACCGGCTTCCAGAAGGGCTGACGAGCACGGTCGCGAACTGGAAACCATCTCGCGCAACCTGATGGAAGGCTCGGCATGCAAACAATCACGACAGCTACTGAGCTCCGCCACGCCCTGGCAGAGGCGCGCAGGAGGGGTAAACGAATCGGCTTTGTGCCGACTATGGGCTATTTGCACGATGGCCACCTTGCTCTCGTCAATGCGAGCCGGGCGCGAAGCGATCTGACGATCGTCAGCATCTTCGTCAATCCGACTCAGTTCGGAGCGAATGAGGATCTCAGCAGCTATCCGCGGAACTTTCTACGGGACGAAACGCTCTGCCGAGAGGCCGGCGTTACAATCGTGTTTGCGCCGGATACCCAGGAGGTCTATCCGGCCGGATTTCAAACCGTTGTCGAACCAGGCGAGCTCGCAGAGCCGTTGTGCGGAGCGTTCAGGCCTGGGCATTTTCGCGGGGTCGCGACAGTCGTCTGCAAGCTCTTCAATATGGTGCAGCCGGACGTCGCATTCTTTGGCCAGAAAGATTTTCAGCAGTGCACAGTGATCCGGCGCATGACAGCTGATCTCAATTTTCCCATCGAGATCGTCATCGTGCCAACTGTGCGGGAGGCTGACGGCCTCGCCATGAGCAGTCGCAATCGCTATCTGCACGCGCAAGAGCGTCAGCAGGCGGTTGCCATCAGCCGCGGCTTGTTGGCCGCAGCCGATGAGTTTCGCTCAGGAGAGCGCGACGTGAGCAAGCTGGTTGCAACGGCAAAGGAACATTTTGCGGAAATCGATCAGCTCCAGTATCTTGAGCTCGTCGATGCTGAGACACTCAAACCTGCAGCGAGTCCTCTGCAGCGACCAGCAGCGTTATGCCTCGCTGCGTATGTCGGTTCGACGCGGTTGATCGATAATGTGATAATGTCGTTCCCAAGCCCGTTACTTGGTTCAAGTACCTGATAGCGACTCGCAACTTTACTTCCTTTCGACTGTGGCTGCCTTGCTCAGACTGCTGCATCGACACCTGAGAGACTAGTTCGACGCTGAGCGGGAACTAGTTCTCAATCGACCCAACAGTTTGTTGCTCGGGAAGCTGATTCAAAATCGGTGCGCTTCGCGCCGGCAAACCAAGTCGAAAGCAAGTCGGCCGTCTCAAATATGTGTGTCTTGAAGGGCGCGAGATGCCGGCCTAAGACGCGTGCGTCGAAAACTCTCAGCGTACGATTTCCAGCAAACGAAAAGTTCTTTCCGACCGAGAACAAAGCTCGTTTCATTTCATTGACTGGACGCTGGTAGACCTTACGATTTCAGCGAGATGAAGTCGATCTGATGATCGTGCCCTGCCGTCACTAACGGGGGCCTTCGTCGATCAAGTCCGATGAAGAAAAAGTGACCTCGTTAATATTGACTGTCGTCTTCGCGACGTATGGCCGAGATATTGTTCGAAGATCGCAAGTAAATGAGAATACAACCATGAATAAGATGACACAAATTGACAGCTCTATTCCTGCTGCGGACATCGTCAGGCGCGGCGCGCGACTTGGAGCCGAAATTAAGAACATCAGGCTATCGGGCGATATGTCCGACGAGGTCATGCATGCGATTTATCGAGAATTGCTCGAGCATAGGGTCGTGTTCGTCGCCGATCAGCGACATCTCGACGATTCGGAGCAGGAGCGCTTTGCCGTTCGGCTCGGAAAGCTGTTTACGCAGCCCACTGTCGAAACGACCGCCAGGGAATCAATCCTCCCAGATCGGGGTCGGAACAGCCATTGCAACGACCGGGGGAAGATGGATGACTCGTTCATCGATACCTATCCGAAAATTTCGGTGGTCCGCGGTGCAGTAATCCCACCTTCCGGCGGACAGTCAATTTGGTCGAACGTCGCGGCTGCGTATCTGGATCTTCCGGCGCCACTGCGCAAGCTTGCCGACGAGCTCTGGGCAGTTCACAGCAACAGCTATGAACATGCTGTGCGAGCGCGTAGCAGCGAGTTCGACCACCACAACGAAGTATTCACTGGAACCATCCATGAGACGGCGCAGCCGGTGGTGCGGATCTATCCCGAGACAGGCGAGCGCACTCTCGCACTGGGGAGCTCCGTGCAGCGCTTCATCGGTCTACAAGAATATACGGGTCAAAGACTCTTCGAACTCTTGCGATCCCACATTATGGCTCCAGAAAATACGGTACGCTGGAACTGGAAGGCCGGCGACGTCGTAATCTGGGACAACCGCGCAGCGCAGCACTACGCAGGAAATGAAGATGGCGATCAAAATACACTCGTGCCCCACGCGACCTTCGCTAGCGTTCTAGCACTCAATAACGACGCTCTTTCGGGCGGCACGCAGGCCAAGATACTCAGGCAACAAGCGGCCAGGGCTGCTTGAATCGGGCCGCTAGTTTACATGCCCTTGTCGCCGGGGCACACCAGAACTAGTAGCTTGTCACAGTGATTGTGACTCTTTGGACGTTGCGGGATAGGCGCGGCCCATTTTGGCGCGGGCTTTTTCGGTCGTGAACATCCATTTGATGCGGGCGCCAGCGGCATTTCGTTGTTTCTCCCATGCGGCGATTTCGCGGCGGAGCCAGTTTGGGTCGTCGATCCTGCGGTCGAGGCACTGACCGCGGAGCACGCCGATCTCGATCTCGACCATGTTGAGCCAACTGGCGTGCTTTGGGGTGTAGTGGAACTCCAGGCGGCGCAGAATTCGCCGGGCTTCGTCAGGCGCGAATGCCTCATAGAGGGAGCCTACGGAGTGGGTCGACAGATTGTCCTGCACGACGCGGATGCACCCGGCGTCGGGATAATGAACATCGACGAGTTCGCGCATGCACTGGGCGTAATCTTCTGCCGCCCGTCGCTCTGTGACTTTGACTTTGCGCCATGGCCGATGCACGTCGATGCAGACGAAGAGATTGACGGTGCCGTTGCGGCGATACTCGCAATCGTAACGTTCGAGTTGGCCCGGCTCGGCGGGGATCGGCTCGCGAACCTCGCCGATGAGCTGGACCGGGCTCTCGTCGAAGCAGACCACCGGCCGGTCGGGATCAGGCGCCTCGGCATATAGGTCGAGCACGTCTTCCATGCGGGCGACATATTCGCCATCGACCTTTGGAATGCACCACATATCCTTGCGCCACGGCTTGAGGCCGTTTTCGGCCAGCCGCCGGCGCACCGTCTCGCCCGACAGGCTCTCGTGGTCGGTGAGCCTGACCATGGCGTCGGCCAAAAGCTCCAGCGTCCAGCGGGCGCGACCCTCGGGAGGGGTTGCGCAAGCCGTTGCCACCAGCAGGGCTTCCTCCTTGCCGGTGAGCTTGCGCTCCGCGCCTGGACGCGGATCCTCGCTCAGCGCCCGCTCCAGATTGCCTTCCACGAAGCGCCGTTTGGTCCGGTACACGGTGGAACCGCCCACCGCCACGGCGCGGGCAATCTCTTCATCGCTGCGGCCGGCATCGGCCGCCAGCAATATCTGGGCGCGCTTGAGCTTGCGGGCAGCCCGCTTGCCCTTGCTCAACATCGCGGTGAGTTCACAGCGTTCGGCTTGGCTCAATTCGACCCGATAACGTACATTCATCGCGACCTCCTTGTCGGAGGACCGGACGAATCGACAAATGAATCGAAAATCAGGCGCCGCTCGCAGCCTCAGCCCTCAAGGCTTCACCGAAAAGCAGGGCCAGTACCTGGCCTTCATCTACACCTACGCGCACATGTTCCGACGCCCGCCCGCCGAGACCGACATGCAGCGCCACTTTCAAGTCAGCCCGCCTTCGGTCCACCAGATGATCGTGACCCTCGAACGAAATGGTCTCATTCGGCGCCAACCCGGCGTCGCTCGAAGCATCCAAATCCTCGTGGCTCCGAAAGACCTGCCCATCCTGAACTGGCTCGGAATCAACCAGTCATAATCAGTGTGACGAGGTACTAGTAGCGTATCCCGAATAGCTAGGGCCGCCTTAAGAGGAAATCGAAGAGATGGGGCTGCCCCGTCTCGACACGGCAAAGATGGCGAGATGCGCTCAGCACTAGAGGAGATCGCAAGCCACACGACGCGATCGCGATCGATCTCCGGCTGATCTGCTGCGAAGACGAGTACGATTGGCGGGCGTGATCCGAGGCGCAACCAGTACAGCTCGTCCGGTCAAATGCGCCAAATTCCGAGTACCAGCTCTTGCGTCCGTTAGATCCTGAAAAAGGCCGCGCGAATAGAGCGCGCGGCCAAGTCAGGGAGGAAACGCCCCAAAGGGCAAGGAGGGAGTATCTGGATCAGCGGATCTATCGCTCATCCAGAGCTCCAGGCGCGAGACTGCTATAAAAAGCTCAATCTCGCGCGCAAACGATGCATAGCGGAATTCCCGCGCCGCTTGGCAGCGAATTGTGACTATCCCGCGCATCTTTTAAGCGAAACAGAGCGGCATATTGCGAATTCATGCTTCCCCGCGCTGGCAGTCACGTCCGTCGCACGCAACATTCGAGAGAAACGTCTCGTCAACGCGCAAAGGTTCGCCGTCAGGTGACGTTCGTAAGGGCGAACTCCCGGAGTTGTCGAAGCTCGCTCAGCCAAGAATCCCGCGCTTCAAAATCCTGCGGAAAGAGACTGGCGATCACGCGCTGCATCTTTTCTGTCGTTTTTCTTCTTTCGTGCGCGAATTCGGCGCCCACATCAATAATCTGGATTAGAAAAGTCGGGCGGTGAAGTTCTATTCGCGTCGTTTCGAGGCGCAGGAAGTTTGCATGGTGCTCCGTCAGCAGTGGTTCAAGACTCACATCGCGACATACGCCACGTCAGGAACATCGACATCGTCGCTGTGCATATTCGGTCAAGTTCAGCATTTTGAAATCAATCTCACCTAGTGAGCTGCTCGTCACCCGCGACGCGTGTCGATTCAACATCGAAAGGCGTCAGGCTGGGCTCGGCATCACATCAAGAGCGCGAACTCACTTGGAGAATGACATGAGCAAAGTCGCGATGTGGCTCGGCTGGCCGTCAATCAGGCTGCGCATTGGATTGCGCGGCCAAATGGCGTTGCTCGGGCTTTCCGGTGTCGTCGTCACCGGCGCAATTTGCGCGGCGGCCTTGCAATACGCGGGCCGCGTTCAGGACGTTGCGAACGACAGCAATGAATTCAAGGCGCGTGTCTCGTCACTGTCACAAAGCTTTCTTGAGTCGCGGCAAATCACGAGCGACTTCCTACGCAAGCCAAGCGAGGCTCTGATCCTGAGTTATGCTCAAAATAGCGAGCGACAGCTTGCGGACTTAAGTCAAGTTGAGGCATTTGTGGCGATCTTGCACGACGATGACCCGCTGAAGGAAGCAACGTCTCTCCGTTCCGTGATCAATCTCTATGCGACGCGCTTTCATAACGTGGTCTCAGCGCAGCGCAATCTCGGATTCAGCGAGGATAACGGATTTCAAGGCAAGCTGCGCAGTGCGTTTAACGGTCTCGAGCGGCGCCTGGCGGAACTTGACCGACCGCGCCTGACATCCTTGATGCTAATGATGCGCCGTTACGAGAACGACTTCATCTTGCATGGCGAAGAAAAGTATGGTGATCGCCTGGTCGAGCAGGAGGCGGAATTCGAGGCTGCCATCGCTCAGCTCGACCTGACATCGGAGGTGAAATCCGAGCTATTGGGTCTCGTCCGCGCATACAAATCGAACTTTGTTTCCTTCATGGTGACCCAACAGACTGTCAGCGACCAAGTCGATGATCTCAGCCAAATTTACGATCGGATCCGCCCGGCGCTTCTGAAGACCTTGGTCGCAGCCGATGCGCGTTCGCAAACCGCAGAGATTCGAGCTGAAAAGATTCGGCGAACGCTCATCTGGTTGATCGGACTTGCAACCATTCTCGTAGGCTCGGCTGCGCTGCTGTTCGGTCGACGGATCGCCAGGACGGTCGCTTCGATGACCGCAGCGATGCGCCAGCTCGGCGAGGGACGGTTCGACGTTGTGCTGCCGGGGCTCGGCCGAAAAGACGAGCTCGGCGCGATGGCCGAAGCGGTTGAAATGTTCAAGCTGAAGGCCGGAGAGAGGGCCCAGGCCGAGCTCGATGCAAAGGGTGATCGCGACCGGGCCGCCGCCGAGCATCGTAAAGCCGATATCGCGCGCCTCGCAGACGAATTCGAAGCGGCCGTCGGAAAAGTCATCGATACGGTCTCGTGCGCCTCATCGAAACTCGAGCTCTCCGCGCGCAGCCTTACCCGCACAGCCGACCACGGCCGACAACTTTCCGTAAACGTCGCGTCTTCATCAGGGGAGGCATCGGTCAACGTTCAGCGCGTCGCAACCGCAACGAGCGAAATGGCGCAGTTGGTCGCGGGGATTGGCCGACAGGTCGAAGAGGTGGCCGGTATTGCGCGCGAAGCGGTCCGTAAGGCCGCAGAGAGCGATCAGCGCATTGCCAGCCTAGCCTCCGCGACTGAGCGAGTCGGCAGCGTCGTTCAATTGATCGCTGCGATAGCGCGGCAAACAAATTTGCTCGCTCTGAACGCTACGATCGAGGCCGCACGTGCCGGCGATCGGGGTAAAGGTTTCGCGGTTGTCGCTCAGGAAGTGAAGTCTCTTGCGACTCAAACAGCGCATGCGACGGTTGAGATCAGCGACCATATTGCCGGCATCCAAACGGCGACGGCGGAGTCAGTCGATGCCATTACCGAAATCGGGGTTACCGTGAACCGCATCTCGCAGATTGCCGAGAGTGTGGCCGATGCCATCGCAGAGCAGGAAACGATGACCCAAAGCATCGCGCTAAACGTACGAGAAGCGGCCGGAAGAACCACGCAGGTCGCGGCGAGCGCCGGCGAAGTGACCGACGGTGCCAAGCAAACCGGAGAGGCATCGATGGAGGTGCTGGCATCCGCCGAATTGCTCTCCGGCGAAAGTCATCGGCTCAAGCAGGAGCTGAACAGTTTCCTGGTCAGGATCCAGGCAGCTTAAGAGCTTAGCGCCCTCGGATGAGCTCGGTGAGCCAACCCTCGGCTTTCCAGCTTCAGAAGGAGTGAGCAAAGCGGTGCTTTAAGACATTGGAGTATCCCGTGGTGCCACCGTCAGAATAAATCCGAGCTCGCTGCTTGGACCAAATCGGTGGACTAAGGGACGTTGACAGGTGGCATGGACGCAGTCGGACGCAGCACCAGATGATCCCGGTGCGGGCTGTCTGCAGACCACGTAATTGCAAGAAAAAGCATAAGGAAGATTAGAGAACCGCGCATGCGAGAAGGCTGCTCCAAAGGCTGTGTCAGAACGATGAAGCAGGCATCCGACGCATCTTGAGTGCACCACAGCCACTGATTGTTGTTGCTGAGTGGAAATGGCTATATGCCGAGTTGTTTGCAGCAATGCAGCGAAGTCTCGCGGTATCGCGCGGGAAAAATGCTTACCAGCCAGATCAGAGCCGGAATCGTGCGTCTGGTTTGAGTTAATATATGCCTCTTTTGAAAACCGAGTGGGTGCAGTGACGGCTTTGGCCGCTTGACGACGAGCGCCGCGTTCATCCCTATGTTCGACCGGATGAGAGACCATCCCTCCGTCCCGACCTGCCTTGCCCGGTGCAAGGGGGCGTTCGGCGGTCAAGGATGGCCGCAGGCCACCGCACCGCGGCGCGAAGCGTCCTTGAGGGCCGACCGCCCCCTTGCGATGCTGGGTGCAGGTGGGGCTCTGGGAGGCGTGTGGGACGGTGCAAAATCAGCTCTTCGAATCGGCGCTTGGGATTACCAAGCCGTGGTACGTTCGGGGCGTCGACTTCGACGCTGCCAAGAAGGTTCTGACGATCACTGTCGATTTCGTCGCCGGGACGCGATTTGCGGTCGCCGGTGTCGCGGGCGTCCACCCGGTTCATGACACCCAGATCAAGCGGCTGCGACATCTCAACTTCTTCCAGCACGAATGCTTCCTGGAGGTTCGGACGCCGCGGGTGAAGCTGCCCGATGGGAAGGTCGTCCTGGCCGAGCCCGCTTGGTTCGGCAAGCTCGCCGGCTTCACCCTGCTGTTCGAAGCGCTGGTGCTGGCCATGGCCCAGCAGATGACCTTTGCGGCCGTCGCCAAGCTGGTCGACGAATCCTGGCATCGGGTCCACGCGATCTGCTCGCGCTATGTCAATCTCGCCTTGGCCGAGGCGGACCTTTCGGCAGTGACCGCCGTGGCGATCGACGAGACGTCCTGCCGGCGCGGCCACAATTATCTGACCATCACCGCCGACACCGATGAGCGGAAGGTAGTGTTCGTCACCGAGGGCAAGGACGCCAAGACGGTGGCCGATTTCGCCGCCGATCTGGCCGCCCACAAAGGTACCGCCGAGCAGGTCCGTTTGGTCAGCATCGACATGTCGCCGGCCTTCATCAAGGGCGTCGCAGATCATCTGCCCAACGCCCGCATCACCTTCGACAAGTTCCATGTCGTCGCCCACGCTTCCACTGCCGTCGACAAGATGCGGCGCCTCGAACAGCGCACAGATCCAAGCCTCAAAGGGCTGCGCTGGACGTTGCTCAAGGACCGCGGCCGGCTGTCGGACGAAAGTCGCGCCGATCTCGACACCTTGATTGCTCAGGCCGCGACCAAACGCACGGCGCGTGCCTGGCTCTATCGCGAGCATCTGCGCGACATCCTCGATCGCAAGCAGATCAACGTCGTCTCCGCCATGCTCAAACAGTGGTGCACCAACGTCCTGCGCTCCAGGGTCGAGCCGATGAAGGAGGTCGCCAGAATGATCCGCAAGCACTTCGACGGCATCGTCGCCTGGACGCAAACCCGCCAGACCAACGGCTACATCGAAGCCCTCAACGGCCTATTCCAGGCGGCTAAACGCAAGGCCCGCGGCTATACCCGTTTCACAACGATGCGCACCGTCCTCTTCCTCATCGCCGGAAAACTCGACTTCACTCCGATCAACCCCCATGCCGCGTAGCCCACTCAAAGTTCAAAAGAGCCAGCTTTAAGACCAAGCCAGAGATCGCGCTTGAACAGATCGAAGCAGCCTGCAGAACCGGGCTTCCTCGCGGCGTGGTGCTGATGGATGCCGGATATGGCTGCAACACGGACCTGCGGACCAGCATCAGCGCGTTGGCGTTGACCTATGTGGCTGGTATCTTGCCAAACACCACGGTGTGGACATCCGACACGGCGCCGCTACCGCCGAAAAAATGGTCGGGCAAAGGGCGACCACCAAAGCTGCTGCGCCGCGACCACAAGCATCAACCGATTTCGGTCAAGGAGCTTGCTCTTTGCCTTCCTAAGCGGGTCTGGCGCACGATCAAGTGGCGAGAGGGCGCGGCCGAGCGGCTATCGTCGCGCTTCGCTCGCGCGCGCGTTTGCGTCGCGCATCGAGATTACCAACTCACCGAAAGCCGACCGGAAGAATGGCTTTTGATCGAATGGCCAGAAGGTGAGGACGAGCCGACCAAATACTGGCTTTCAACGTTGCCGGAAACGATCACTTTTGGAAGGCTAGTCGATCTAACCAAGCTGCGCTGGCGCATCGAGCGCGATTATCAGGATCTCAAACAAGAGGTCGGGCTCGGGCATTTCGAAGGGCGAGGTTGGCGTGGCTTCCACCACCACGCTACGCTGTGCATCGCAGCCTACGGATTCCTGGTCTCCGAGAGGGAGACGATTCCCCCCTCGGGATCTCGTTCCACCAGGCCGTTCAAGAGACTTGCGGTTTCCAACGGTTACCGACCCAGAGGCTCCGCTGCTGCGACCCGAACGTCACATCCCGAACTCGATTGCGACGATGCGGCGAAGACTGATCGTTGCCATCGTCCGCACCCTCTCACGCTGTCCCTGTTGCATTCGCCCGATCAAACAGCGCCTTCTTTTGTGACGCAGTAAGACTAGCGGAGAGTAGAGCGAACTTCTGACCAGCAGACCTTCGATCTGAAAAACTGGGTTCCTCGTCTGGTCCGTGGCGTCGATTTGTTAGCCTGACGACACCTTCCTTGTTTTGGCGAGCTCTCCTTCGGAAAGCATCACCGTACCAATGATACCCGATCTCGCCAAATGCGCGATCTCTGCGTCTGAAAGCCCGAGAAGACCTGATAGAACCTCTTTGTTATGTTGTCCAAGTGTCGGGGCTGCCGCGCGGATTGCACAGGGCTCCTCACCTTCTCGAATCGGCATTGAGGGCTGCGGATGCAAGCCAATGAAAGCGCGTTCGACTTCTTGCAAAAACGCGCGCGCCCTGAGATGCTGATCGTTGAGCAGGTCAATTGGCAAGCGGGAGACGCCCGCCGCAACCTTTGCGGCCTGCAATTCGGACATGGCCTGATCCGCGTCGCGGGTGAGCGTCCAGGCT
Organism: Bradyrhizobium sp. CCGUVB4N; assembly: GCF_024199945.1. Taxonomy (GTDB): domain Bacteria; phylum Pseudomonadota; class Alphaproteobacteria; order Rhizobiales; family Xanthobacteraceae; genus Bradyrhizobium. The sequence continues at coordinate 1,818,841 of NZ_JANADP010000001.1, forward strand.
TCGATACTTCTCTCGATCAAATCTTCGATGCCGCGTCGCCCTTCAGTAGATTTCAGCGATGCGTCGGTGGCCCAGTCTGGCCGCCCAATGAGAAAAGCAAGCCTCTGCCACATCTCCGCGTCCATCGCGGTTACCATGATCCAGTTGTCCTCACCTCTACATCGGAAGCAGCCGTGCGGCACGAATTGCGGATGTCGATTGCCGTATCTTTTCGGCGGCGTACCGCCGATCGAATGGACGGTGATCCATGGCGCCGCAAATGGCATCATGCAGTCGATCTGCGCAAGATCAATGAACTGTCCCTGCCCGGCGGCGCGGGCGTGAATGAGCGCAACGAGAACCGCGGCGCAGCCGTTCAATCCACCGACGGCGTCCCCGAAAGCGAAGTGGCTCATCACGGGTGGCCCTTCAACGCTTCCGATCACGCTTGGCAAGCCGGAACCCTGCTCGAGAGTCGAGCCGTACGCCCGGCAATCGCGATGGATGCTGTTCTTGCCAAAGGCTGACATCGACAGTACGATTAGCCGCGGGTTTAGCGTTTTCAACACGTCGTAGCCGAGCCCGAGCTTCGGCAGTACATCGACGGAATAATTGTCAACGACGATATCGGCTCCTGTCAACAACCGCTTGGCAAGCGCGATGCCCTGCGGCCGCGTCAGGTCGAGTGTGATACCGCGCTTGTTACGATTCATGATGCAGAAGCCCGGCACCGTTTCGTACATCCGGCCATCGACGTAAGTGGATCGCCGGTCGACGCCGCGCCACCAGTCCGGATATTGCATCGCCTCGATTTTGATGACGTCCGCACCGAGATCAGCCAGTGTGCGGGTACACAACGGGCCCGCCCAGCCCATCGAGAAGTCGACGACGCAAATTCCCTGCAGTGGCTGCCGACTGTCATCAGCGCCGCCGGACGATCCCGGCCAAGTGTCGGTCACGCGCGTTCTGGTTCTGTCGACCCCTTGCTGCTCGCCGGGAGCCGGAACCTTTCCGCCCCGGCGTGGCGGCGTTAATGTCAGTCGCTGCATCGAGCCAACCGTCAGGCCCTCTTCTTCGCCAAACAGAACAGGCACGATGGCACCGCGGGCTTTCTTCTCCGAGTCCTGGAGCAGATCGGATATTTCGGGTATTGGCACAATAGGGATCTTGCGCTTCAGTCCCTCCGCAAACCACTCCTGCGCTGTCCGCGTCTTCAGCCTCGGCATGAACTGTCGTTCGATCTCCTCCATCTGTTGGAGACGATCTTGACTCAGAATCAGAGCTGGATCGTCACGCAATTCGTACAGACCCACCATGTCGCAGAAGGCGCGCCATTGTGCCGGCGTGCCCGTCGTGATGCCGAGCCAGCCCTTTTTGGTTTCGTAAATGCCGGCCGGAAAGGTCGGCCAGAATCGGTTAGTGCCGATACGGCGCATCACGTTGCCGCGCGCAAACGCTTCGAACGTGTGATACTCGCTAAGAGCGAGACTCGATTCAAAAATGCTGAGAGACCATGATCGCCCCGCTCCCGCGCGCGTCCGCGCAACCACTGAAGATGCCGCGGCAATGAAGCCCCACAGACCGGCCAAAACACCCGTCTGAAAATCCGGTGCGTGCATCGGCGGGCCATCGGCCGCTCCAACCAGTTTAATGAGGCCAGCGAGCGCGCGGACGGTCGAGTCGGTTGCGGCAAACCCTGCGTAGGGCCCGTTGCGGCCGAACCAGTTCGCTTCAAGGTAGATCAGCCCTGGATTTCGCTGCCGGATCGCAGCGACATCAATGGACGGGCAATCCGCGGAATCAACATCGCGGCCATCGATGAGGATGTCGCAATCGTCGATGAGTGCGGTCAACCGTGTGTCCACGTTCGGTTCGGCGCGGTCTATGATGATGCTTGATTTGTTGAAGTTGAGAAAAGCGAACCACGCGCTCTGGCCACCGGGCGTGAGTGGCGCGCTCCGGCGGAGTGGATCGCCTGCTGGCGGCTCGACCTTCTGAACATCGGCGCCGAAATCCGCAAATAGCCGCGCACAATAGCTGGTGGCGGCCGCGCTACCGACTTCGACGACGCGCAGATGCGACAACACTCCGATTGACGACTCCATTTTCTCAGCCATACTGACACTCCGTAATAGTATCTGTCACGCCATGCGAGCATACGAACACCGGGAGCGCGGTTGCCTCCCATAGCGCTGTGGATCGCGTCGTCGAGATGCCTGGGGTTACTCTTGATCAAGCTTGCCGCATGCGGATCAACGCCGGAGCCATGCTTACCGCCCTGCCGAATCCCGTTCGAGCAACAAAGCCACTCGGCCAATTCGCCCGGGATTTTGTAGATGCACAGGCACATGCCCGGAATTGCACTCCGTGGCTGGTCTACCATTTCTAATCCCCTGTAGCGGGCGGCTTTCGGCCGAAATGGCGGTGTTGCCTTTGCGACGCTCGCGAGGACTTCGTACTCTGGCGCGTTCTTGATCACGCCTCGAGCAGCAGCTTCTGTGTCGCATCGCGAGTGCATCTTGTTGATTTGTCCTGCGCGTGACTGCCCTAGCGTGGTCCTCGTCAAGCGTATGGACCTGGAGTTCCATTGACTCCAGCAGACCCGGACAGTTGTAGTCGAGGTCGGCCTCAGTGCTCCGGAAGTATCCGTTTGCAAAGCCTATCTGAGTGGTGATCAGCTGTTGCATTTCATTTTCGTTCTCATCTGCCAAGAACATGCGCCGGACCACTAAGGTGGACCGGCACGACAGCCCGGCTTAGCGGCACCTGACCGAGTTGGTCCTGTACGCATGAGTTTGCTGAAAGGCTTGGGCGCATAACATGCGGCCAGAGGGACTGCATGCCGCCCCCGCCTCCTGGCTGGGATCTGCTCATCCTTCCGCCGCCAAGGTGGCGCTCACTTCGTCGCGGGAGAGCCACGTGGCTCTCCCGCCTTAATGCACCGGACGATCTACATGCTTCCGAAGTTCAAGTCTGGCGATGGCACGGCAGTGCACTTCATCGGGGCCATCGGCCAGCCGCATGGTGCGCACTAACCCATAGTCGCGCGCAAGGCCTGCGTCGTCTGAGACGCCGGCGCCACCAAAGGCCTGGATCGCCTGGTCGATGACCCTGAGCGCCATGCGGGGCGCCGCCACCTTGATCATGGCGATCTCCAGTTGAGCGGCCTTGTTGCCGACGCGGTCCATCATGTCGGCTGCTTTCAGGCACAAGAGCCGGCTCATTTCGATATCGATTCTTGCTTCCGCGATGCGCTGCTCCCAGACCGAGTGCTCGATGATTTTCTTGCCGAAAGCAACGCGCGAATTGAGCCGCTTGACCATATTCTCCAGCGCAGCTTCGGCCTTGCCGATTGTGCGCATGCAGTGATGGATGCGGCCCGGGCCGAGCCGGCCTTGCGCGATCTCAAACCCTCTGCCCTCGCCCAGCAACATATTACTCGCGGGAACGCGGACATTTTCAAGCAGTATCTCGCCATGGCCGTGCGGTGCATCGTCATAGCCAAACACGGGCAACATTCTTTCGATTTTGATGCCCGGCGTGTCTAAGGGTACCAAGATCTGCGACTGCTGCTGGTGGCGTGGCGCCTTGAAATCGGTCTTGCCCATCACAATTGCGAACTTGCAGCGGGGATCGCCCGCGCCCGAGGACCACCATTTGCGACCGTTCACGACGTAGTTGTCGCCGTCGCGCTCGATTCGGGTCTCGATATTGGCGGCATCCGATGAGGCAACCGCAGGCTCTGTCATCAAGAAGGCCGAGCGGATCTCCCCGTTCATCAAGGGCTTGAGCCATTGCCGTTTTTGCTCCTTGGTGCCGTAACGCATCAAGACTTCCATGTTGCCGGTATCGGGCGCGGAGCAGTTGAAAACTTCCGAAGCCCAGATGATGCGCCCCATTTCTTCGGCAAGCGGCGCATATTCCAAATTGCTCAATCCCGCGCCGCGGAGTTCGTCGTCCTCATGCAACGAAGGCGGCAGAAACATGTTCCACAGACCATCGGCGCGCGCCTTCTTCTTTAGGCTCTCGATCAGGGGGATCGGCTTCCAGCGGTCAGCCCCGGCGTCCTGCAGCTTGTAAGGGGGTACGGCGGGCAAGACGTGTTTGGTCATGAACGACTGTACACGGCCCAGCCATTCATTCTGCTTTGGCGACGTCGTGAAATCCATGTGACGCTCTTTCTTCTCTGCATGGGCCACTCGTCCGGCCGCATCGCTGTTCGCGCTCATCGCCTCAACGGACGTACTAGGCGCCGGGTTTGTTACCGCGGGGAATGTGCGCATTGACAAGGTCCACCTCCAAACTTTCCTACAAACGCTTGACGTGCAACTCTCAAGTTTGGGAGGTGATCCAAGCCTAGCGATCAAACTCACATCGCTGGTAATGGCCATCGCCATTTGCTCCGCGTGCACAAAAACGGTCGCTATCGGAGCGAACCGGACATGGTCGAATTGCTGATGGGGCTGGCCCCCCCCCCGAATGGCATCGATGTGCCAAAGGGAGGTGTTGAGAACCACGCGAGGAGGCGTCCGTGTCAGAGGTTACCATAATCGGCATGGATATCATCAAGCATGTCTTTCACGCGCACGGCGCGATGAGCAGGGCCGATCACTATTCGGCAAGCGGATCAGTCGAGGAAAGCTGCTGGATTTCTTCGAGGCCCTACCAGGTTATACTGTCGCGCTCGACGCGGTGAAGCACACACTGGGCCCGTCAGTTCATCCAGCTTGGCGATGAGGTTCGGCTCACTCCGCTCGCCTATGTAAAGCCCTTCGTGAAGCGGCAAAAGAACGGCGCGCATCGTCTGGGCGCTACTTGTAAAGCAGGAAAACTACATAGCGCCGGTTCGCGGCCAAGGCGTGAGCCTGGCGGACCTGAGGTCCGTCGCAGGTGTAGTCGGTCGAAGAAGGGTATGACTTCGGTGAAACGGGGCTAGATAACCAGATGCACTCATCGTGACTGGAGCACGCATTTTATGATTTGGTTTCGGTCCGCGAAATCCTATACGGCCCCGCAGCTCCATCGCTGCGTCAGAGGCCGGACAGATGGCAGCATCCAAATACGTGCGACCTTCTTCAAAAACCGCTTGCATCTGGCGGGGCGCCACAGATAGGTACACGCCCTGCTGTAGTGGGCCTGATGTTGTCAAGCCGCCCGATTGGACATCACGCCGCCGAGCTCATGCTTCTGTCCCTGGTCAACGCCTGGCCGCCACATCATGCTGAGAGGGAGCGGTGAGCCTATCTAGTCGGCCGTGAACAAGGCTCTAAGCGATTGAGCAGGAGTCTGTTTTCGGGTTTTGGAGGCGTTTGAGATTGCAGGGATTTGGGGCTTGAGGCTTCCAAACCCTGCAAATTGGTTTTTGGATTTCCTTTTGCTGCGGGCCATGATTCTGTGGTGCATCGGAGAAGACGATGCGGCCGAAGAAGCACAAGACCACGGGATCGAATGACCTGTTCCGGGCACGGCTTCCACAAATGCGGTCGGCACCACTGCGCTCGCCTATGGTGTTGCGCGTGACATGGCGCTGGGGCTGGAGGTCGTGCTGGCAGATGGCCGCGCGCTCAACGTCCTATCGAAGCTTAAGAAGGACAATACCGGATACGATCTGCGCAATCTCTTCATCGGCGCGGAAGGGACGCTTGGCATCATCACAGCAGCAACACTAAAGCTGTTTCCGAAACCTCGTACGATCGGGACGGCATTCGTTGGGCTGAAGTCTCCAGTAGCGGCTCTGAAGCTGCTGTCGATTGCGCAAAGAGAAGCCGCCGGCGCGCTGACGAGCTTTGAGCTCTTGAGCGAAGTTGCGGTCGATTTCTCGATTCGCCATGGCATCGACGTCCGGAATCCGTTGGGCGAAAGGCATCCTTGGTATGTGTTGATGGAATTGTCCTCACCGCGCGAGGATGCGAGCGTCACGATCGAGGCGATCCTTGCAAACGCGCTGGAAAGAGAGATCATCTGCGACGCAGTGATCGCAGCCAATCTTAGCCAACGGCTTGCTTTCTGGAGGCTGCGTGAGGAGATCTCGGCCGCGCAAAAACCCGAGGGCGGCTCGATCAAGTACGACATTTCCCTGCCGATCGCCGCGGTGCCCGAATTTGTCGAACGGGCAGATGCTGCTGTGACTAAGCTTATTCGGGGCGCGCGCCCGGCACCGTTTGGTCATCTGGGCGACGGAAACATCCATTACAATGTGAGCCAGCCGATCGGCGCTAACACCACCGAGTTCCTGGCGGCTGGCACGATGTCAACGCGGTGGTATTCGCGCTCGTAGCCGAGCTCGGCGGCTCAATCTCGGCCGAGCACGGCATCGGCGTACTCAAGCGCAACGATCTGCCCAAAGTGAAGGACAAAGTGGCTATCGAGCTCATGCGATCCATGAAAGCGATGCTGGATCCGCTGGGCATCATGAATCCGGGAAAGGTGTTACGACGTTGTCGAACGCGGTAAGCTAGGCGGCGCTGACGAATGCGTCCTCTGGTGACGAGAGGATATTGCGGCGCCATCAACGGCAGTCGCCACGCGCCCTCCCGCTGTCAACATCACCCGATCAAGCGACCGTCCTGGGCGGCCGCGACATTGCCAATGCCGTTCCGTCTGCGCCGGTCGGGAAGAGCCGCTGGGTCCACATTCCTTCGAAGACGATGATCCACGTGGCTCGCAACGGCCCACCTGGGCGTCAAGAGAAAGAGAGTAATCGGGCCCAAGCAGGCCTGAATGCGTCCACGTAAGGCTCTCTATCTTCAGCGCGCAATATACGCACAAATCTTGCGCAAAAACTTGAAATGTGAAGAAGTTAAGCGTCATATTCCTTCAGTTCGCAGTTTTGCTTCGAACTCTTGCGGCTAGCCTTTGCCTTACCGACACGAGAGCCGAGAAGCGCGTGTGTCGAGATTTTAGTAGGCTTGAAGTGCAAGCGAACGGATAGGCGCGGGTTCAACAACTTCTCCGAGGATCGGAATGGACTCGTCAACAGCTGAGTCGAAAGACAGAAAACGGTCCGGGTTGCTGCTCCTGGCACCCGCGTCGCTTGTCCTTATCGTCTTCCTGTTGATCCCGGCCGGCATCGTCCTGCGGATAAGCTTTTATCCCGGTAGCACGAGCATTGGGGCAGAGGGTTACTCACTCGCTCAGTATGTGAAGTTCTTCAGCAACTCGCTGTACTTGTCAGTGCTTGGCGAGACGATAGCGTACGCGCTCATCGTTTGCCTTGGCTGCTTGGTCCTTGGCTTTCCCGTTGGCTATTCCCTCGCACGGCACTCGCCAGCTAAACGGCGTCTGCGCATGCTGATGGTGATCGTCCCTTTGACGTTAAGCCTGGTGGTGGTCGTCTTTGGCTGGATGGTGCTGCTGGGCCGGCAAGGTCTGGTCAATAGTATTATGGTATCGCTGGGGATTGTCTCGACTCCGCAGCAGCTTCTGTTCAATCGTACTGCAGTCGTAATCGTTCTGATTCAGCAATTTCTACCATTCATGATCCTTTCGGTCATGAATGTTGTGATGCAGATTGATCCTATTCTTGAGCAAGCCTCGACGAGCCTTCGTGCCAATCGCGCGCGGACCTTCATAAAGGTCATCATTCCTCTGTCGACGCCGGGGATCCTCGCAGGCCTGTCTCTGATATTCGTCATGGCTGTTTCTGCATTTGTGACCCCGCGGCTGGTTGGGGGACCGCGTGCCCAGATGGTCGGCGGATTTATCTATGATCAAATCCTCACGACAGCGAACTGGCCGTTCGGCGGCGCGATGGCATTCATTCTCCTTGCCATAGCCTTCGGACTGATGGCTGTCCTAAACGCGGTGATCATTCGCCCGCTCACGAGAGGCCTCCATGTTCGGTGACATCATCGATAGAGCACTGGCCAAGGCTGGCGTGTTGGTTCGCGCGCTTGTATATCTCACGCTAATTCTACCGGCCGTTATCGTGGTCGCCACGTCCTTTACGTCTGGGGAAGCGATGCGGTTCCCGCCGACCGGCTTCTCCCTGCGTTGGTATTACGCGTTCTGGCAGAGCTCGCTTTTTATCGACTCGCTGAGTCTGAGCCTCAAACTGGCTGCAATTGCGACAGCTCTATCGCTTGCTATCGGTTTCGCAGCTGCCTTCGCCATCGAGCGACATAAATTCTCTGGTCGAGAGCTCATACGGGGATTCATGCTTTCTCCGTTGCTGATTCCGGCGGTGGTCCTGGGCCTGGGACTGATGCAGTTGCAAGTCTGGATGGGCATAAGTCAGACTTTCCTCGGCCTGCTCATCGGACATGTCGTGGTGACGCTCCCCTATGTCGTCCGCACCCTCTCGGCCAGCATGGTGTTGTTCGATCGCAATCTAGAGCAGGCGGCAATGAGCTTGCGGGCAACGCCCGCGAGGGTCCTGTGGACAATTACGATCCCCCTGCTGGTACCGGGCATGATTTCCGCTGGCGTATTCGCGCTCGTCACGTCATTCGGAAATGTCAGTCTTTCAGTCTTTCTCGGAGCGGGAGGTAATGTCACCCTCCCAGTCCAGGTGCTGGCCTACGTTGAGCAAACCGTCGATCCGCTGGTTGCCGCCGTTTCCTCCGTCGTCATCATCTTCACATTGCTGGCCATCTTGATCGCCGACCGTATCTCGGGGCCGAAGTCCGTCATTTGAGGAGAAACATGCATAGTCTCGTTCAAGATGCTCGCATGTCCGGTCTGCGGAGCGAAACGATCGTCTCCTTTCGAAACCTTCGGAAGGACTACGGTGAAATCACGGTTGTGCCCGACTTTTCGCTCGAGATCCGCCGCGGCGAACTAGTGTGTCTTCTCGGCCCGTCGGGATGCGGCAAGACAACGACGCTGCGAATGTTGGCGGGGTTTGTTTCGCCGACAAGCGGAGAGATCCTGATCGAGGGGCAGGACGTGACTTGCATTCCCGCATACAAACGCGACGTCGGTATCGTCTTTCAGAACTACGCCCTCTTTCCGCACATGACCGTCGCCAAGAACGTGGAGTACGGGCTGGTCAATATTGGCATGAAGCGGCAGGAAAGGGGTGACCGCGTTCAGGACATGTTGCGCCGCGTGGAGCTTCAGCAGCTCGCCGCGCGCTATCCGCGAGAGCTCTCGGGAGGGCAGCAACAACGTGTTGCGCTCGCCCGAGCTCTTGCTCTTCAACCGAAAGTGCTCCTGCTGGATGAGCCGTTTTCGAATCTCGATGCGCAACTTCGCGTGCGTCTTCGAGAGGATCTGCACAACCTGATACGAAGTCTCGAGATGACCACGCTCTTTGTAACCCACGATCAAGAAGAGGCCCTTACACTCGCCGATCGTATTGTCGTCATGAACAAGGGTGCGGTGGAGCAGGTCGGCAGCCCGGAGGAGATCTACGATTCGCCGGCGACGAGGTTTGTCGCCCAATTCATCGGGCAATGCTCTCTCTTGGAAGGACATATCCTCGACGGGGAGATCTTTAGTGCGGACGATGGATTGACACTGCCCGCCGCCGGCCAGACAGGAAAAGCGACGGCCGTGATCAGGCCCGAAAGCATAAAGAAAGCGCACGAGATGCCATCGGTGCATGCGCGAAGGGCAATGATCGAGGCGAGTGACTATCACGGTGCCCTTACGCGACTCCACCTTCGCATTGGAGCATCCAAACTGATCATGGATACCCAGTTTCCCGTCGGCCAAAAGCCCACATCAGGGGAAGAGATCGACATCGCCATTGACCCGCGCGGCGTCCGTTTTGTACCCGCACTGCAATGATGATGTTGCGTGCACCGCGGATGGGGTCACGCCAAGCCTTCGTAAGCAGAATTGTATAGGAGGAATTCATGAAAAGACGGGACTTCCTTGCTCTTAGTGCCACGGCGGCTCTGGCGCCCCTTATGGCTCCGGCAGTGCACGCTCAGCAGAAGAAGTTTTCCGGCGTCACGCTCCGGATCAATGGCTACGGAGGAACATACGACAAGGCTCTCATCGAGGGTGTGGCGAAGCCTCTCGAGGAAAGCACCGGCCTCAAAATCGAATATATTCCCTCGACACCAAGTGCTGACATCGCCAAACTTATCTCGAACAAGAACAACCCGCACCTTGATATGTTCATGGCGGACAGCCCGCTCATGCCTCAGGCAATTGCGGGTGACATATTGGAGAGCTTCAGCGCTTCAGATGCTCCCAATCTCTCGCGCGTTCTTCCAGGTTTTCGTGAATTCGGCGACTACGGCGCGCCATTTAGTGTTGCGTCGATCGTACCCGTCTACAACTCGAGCACGGTCAAGCCGCCGCTGACCTCTTTCTCGGATATCGCGCGGCCCGACCTGAAGGGCAAGGTTGTGACCATGCCGGGCAATGTCTTTACGGGGTGGATTGTCTTACTTGCCCTGGCCGAAGGCAACGGCGGGTCTTTGGCAAACATGGAGCCGGCCTTCAAACTGATCTCGGCAGCAAAGGACAACATCATCGCGACGCCCCCAAGCTCGGTCGCGCAACTGCAAGCCTTTACCCAGGGAGAAGCGCAGGCAGGAACGCTTTGGGATGGTCGGGCCTTTGAGGCGAGGAAATCGGGAACGCCGCTCGAAACCGTTGTGGCACGAGAGGGCATTTACGCCGTCACTTCCTACACGAATATCGTCCGGGGATGCCGGAACAAGGAAGCTGCCCTCGCCTACATCAATCAGCTTCTTTCCGATCAGGGCATGCTTGCCGTGCCAAAAGCACTCCGCTACGGACCGACTACCGACGTCGCTCTCGGCGATATTGCGGCGGACATCCTCGTCAATTCTCGCGAACGGGCAGCACTGAAGCGGCAGATCGACTGGAAAGCCTTTATGGCGCAAGGGCCGGCTCTGGGAGAGAGGATGACCAAGGAGCTCCGGGGCTAGCAGGTCTTTAGCTTTTTTTGGCAGATCTCGGAGCCTCGGCCCTTCCACAGGATCGCTTCCTGCGGCCTTACGAACCCAGATCATTCCTCGGCAACGCATCGATTCAGTATGGTTGAGGTTGAGTCCGCGACGTGCGCCTAGGATATAAAACTCGCAGCATTGCTGCGCGATATCCTTAGGACTCGATCTTTCTGTCGGCTTCAGTCTGCTAATTTGCAGACTGAAGCTTCCACTCGACAGCGGCGAGACGACCATGGAAACACTCCGGAACAACTTGCTATCAACTTCTGAGCAGGATGCCTTGATCGAGATGCGTCACGCCATGCACCGCGAGCCGGAGCTATCCAATCAGGAGTGGAAGACTCAGCAACGAATTCGCGCAACACTGGATCGCTTCGGATTGACGGGCGTGCGGGCCTTTCACAAAACTGGCTTATACGTCGATATCGAAGGATTGGCCCCCGGGCCGCAGCGTTGTATCGCCGTCCGGGGCGACATCGATGCATTGCCGATCCAAGAAACGCGTGAAGATCTGCCCTACCGGTCGCAAGTGCCGGGCGTGATGCACGCCTGTGGCCACGACATGCATGCCTCGGTCGCGATGGGCACCGCGCTCGCGTTGCATCGGATGCGACAAACGTTTTCTGGCAAGGTGCGCGTATTTTTCCAACCTGCTGAGGAGGCTGAGCCCCTCGGTGGCCGATCGGTGGCAGAAGAAGGCTTGCTCCACGGATTCGACGCCGCCATCGGCTTCCACGTCAAAACCGACCTGCCCGTCGGCATGTACGGCGCACGCGCAGGCGCTGTAACCAAGTCGGCCGATCAATTCGCGCTAAAACTGATCGGGACCATGGCCCATGGGGCAAGGCCGCATGCCGGAGTGGACGCAATTGCCATGGCGGGGGCCTTCATCAACGAGGTCCAAAAGGTCGTATCGCGAGAGATGCCCTTTGACGATGGCGCGATCATCACGATCGGCACTATCGCCGGCGGCGAGGCTACAAATATTATCTGTCCTAGCGTCAACATGACAGGGACGATCAGAACGAGCAGCGCAGAGCGGAGAACGCTTTTGGTTCAGCGTGTTCGCGAAATCGCCGAAGGCGTCGCCGCCATGCATCGGGGGAAAGCAGAATTTTCTTACAGGCTCGGCGAGCCGCCTGTCGTCAATGACGCAGCGATGGTCGAAAGTTTTCAGCGGCTAGTCATCGAAACGGTCGGCGAAAACAAGTTTAGTTCGCCTGTCGCCGGCGGTGGTAGCGATGATTTCGGCTTCTATTCCGCGTGCGTGCCTTCGATCTATTTCTGGATTGGCAGCAAAGAACCGAACAACCAATCTGAGGTACACACGCCGACTTTCGGAGCCTCCGACAACCTGCTTGTTCCGACAACTGAGCTGACAGCTCGGTACTGCCTTGACATGCTGAATTCGTGACGGCGCTGATGTGCGATCTCCACCACAAATGATGCGCTCCTCAAATGGACGGCAGACGTCGCTCTGCCTTAGCCGCACATAGCGTCGTGTCACGCTCCAGCCTGTGGACGTCCAGGGTGATCACGCGGACACAGGCAACAACACAACAGAAGAACCCCATCATCTTAGCCAAGGAGTTGAAATCATGACGATGCCAAAGGGGACGCTAGTGTTCCCCCGCTCTGAATATCTGCGACGATTGAGTGCAGTTAAATCGGATATGGAACGACGAGAGATTGAAGTTCTGGTGGTCACAGCCCCAGCACATATTACATACCTTACGGGATATACGTCGAAATCAGGATATGTGCCTCAAGGCCTGGTCGTCAGTTTGAAGGATGAAGAACCAACCTTCATTACTCGGCGTATGGACGGACCGGCGGCTCTCCACCAGATGTACATCGATCGTAGTCGCGTGATCGGCTATCCGGAGGCCCTCATCGCCAATCCCGAGCGGGACGGATACGATGCAATCATCGATTTCATTCTGGAGAAGGGTCTTGGCCGCAAGGGGATTGGCCTTGAGGCGAAGCTCCTGCCGGCTTTGACTGTTGAGAAGTTCAAGTCGCGAGCGGATGGGGCGAAGATCGTTGATTGCACGAACGCTATTACCTGGATTCGAGGCGTGAAATCGGATCTGGAAATCGCGATGATGCGCGAAGCCGGCGCCATTTCCGATGCCGGAATGCTCAAAGCGAAGGACGTTATTCGCCCGGGTGTCCGGGAAGCCGATGCATCCGCCGAGATCATTGCTACGCTGGTGCGGGGCGCCAACGGTAAGCCCGGAACCGATGTCGCTGGTTTCTTTCTGTGCGCGACGCCCCGCACGTCTACGTGTCACATTCGATGGACCGAAGATGTCTTTCAGCCGGGCTCCCAGATCAATCTCGAATTCAGCGGTGTACGCCACGGGTATACGTCTCCCCTGATGCGGACGATCTCAATCGGCAAGCCGTCGGACAATATTCGCCGGCTGCATGAAGGAGAGGTTGCCGGCTTGGAAGCGGCGCTCGCCGCAGCCAAGACCGGAAACACCTGCAGCGATGTCGCGGTGGCCTTCAATGCCACGCTGAAGAAGCATGGCTTTGAGAAGGAGTCCCGGTGTGGCTATGCCGTCGGGATCGATTGGACTGAACCAACCGCCAGTCTGAAGGAAGGTGATATGACAGTCCTGAAGCCGAATATGACCTTTCACCTCATGCTTGGGAACTGGATCGATGAAGATGTCGGCTATGTGATCAGCGAAACGTTTCGCGTTACCGACGCAGGCGGCGAATCGTTCACGAACATTCCACGCGAGCTGTTCGAAGTTTGATCCGACGTATCTTCGCACCAATTCCAACCACCCGCAGGCACGGCGATCCCGAGCCTGCGGGTCATCGTTCTGTTCAAGATGGCTCACACACCCAATCGCGCTTCATTGGCACTAGGGTCATGACTTGCTGACCGAGGAGTTCGATAGCTACCGCTCCCCCATAGCAGCCCGTCGAGTTTGAGGCGCCTTCAATCGCGAGCCGCCGGTGCAATGCGGCAAGGTGTGGCTCAAACCTTAACGCGTTTCAGTCTTTCGCGCGGAAGCTAGGAGCATTCGCCTGAGCACTTCCTGACGGAGAGCGCAGAATCGGTTGCTGCCGCGGATGCCGTGTTACAGCAATGGCGACGTTTGGCGGGGGCTCACCTAGTCTGGCAGACATAGAGACGGTGCGACATCGCGCGCGGAATCGCAAGATGCGGAAGAGCCATACTTGGCGCCGGCTATAGCTCATCCTTTCAACAGGCTCGGCGCCTCCGAGAAAACGGCGCCGTTACCGCGGTCTCGCGATGCACTTGCCGGCGGCCATATCGCCTTGGACGGCACGAACAAGAAAAGTATGATTCTTGCTGCCCTGCTACCTAGTTTCTGTCGCGAAACACATTTCGCCCTTTAAAATACGGGGTATCGCGCGATTTTCGAGTACGTTTTTTCTTGCGACGCACATGTGCACGGTATCACATACTTCATATGAAGCATGTTGATTCGGAATCGCCTTCTGATGTCGCGCACTGGCTGCGGAGTGAATCGGCAATTCTTTGGCCTGCGCTTCTCGGTTCGCTGAGCCTGCGGCGGAGCCGGTGCATCCGCGAGAATTGCGCGGCGTGCCGGTCTGGCGAACAGCATCAAAGCTATGTCCTGTACGGTCGGGCAAATGGGCGCCGTGTTGCCGTCTACGTGCCGGAAGAGCTTGTGCCGGAGGTCCAGCGCAGCCTGGACAACGGGCGCGCGCTGCAGGATCTGCTGCACCAAGCGGCGCCGCGATACGTGAAGGCGCTGAAGCGAGCCCGCGCCGGAGCTGCGGAGAGCGACGAGGATTGAGCAGTGTCTCGGACAGCGGAGCGGCAGGTCAGTTTTGCTGATTGGAAGCTGGTGCGTCAGGGCCTGCGGCTGGAGCCGTTGCTGCAGGCCATTTCCGATTTTCTTGACGACCAGAAGGACCTGATCGACCAAGTCCGCTGCGATCTGACGCGGGGCTTGAAGAAGGCCGAGACGGGTCGCAGCGGCCTGACGCCGCAACAGGTGCTGCGCTCGCTGGTTCTGATGCGCGTCAAGAACTGGAACTATCGCGAATTACGTGAGCGGATTGCCGACGGATGCACACTACGCCAGTTCACGGACTTCTATTGTCTGGCGGTGCCGCGACACGATGCGTTCCACCGCGGCTTCAATCGGCTCACGCCCGAGACGCTCAAGGCGATCAATGATCTGGTGGTGCAGGCGGCCGTCGAGCTCGGACTGGAGGACGGCCAAAAGCTGCGCGTCGACACCACGGTGGTGCAGACTGACATTCATCATCCGACCGACAATACGCTGTTGTGGGATGTCGTTCGTGTTGTCACGCGCCTGATCGGTCGTCTTGCCGCAGCGCTGGGGCGCCGGCGTATCAAGGGGTTCCGGAACCGGACGCGGTCGGCGCGGCGCCGGATGCAAGAGATTCAAAGGATGACCTCAAGGCAGCGCCAGGATCATCAGACCGGGACATACCGTGAGCTCATCGGCATCGCCGAGGAGGTCATCGAAAGTGCACGAATGGCGCTCCGGCGGACCGGCAAAGCACGCGGCAAAGATATGATCACCGATCTGGCGATCGCGGAGACGCGCAAGGAGCTTGAGCACTTTTGTGCTCTGGGAGCTCGTGTGACGGATCAGTCGCGCCGCCGTGTGCTCAACGGCGAGCAGGTCCCAACGGTCGAGAAGCTCTATTCGATTTTTGAGCCCCACACGGACCTCATCAAGCGCGGTAAGGTTCAGTCGCCGATCGAGTTCGGCCACAAGGTCTTCCTCGCCGAAAGCGCACGCGGCTTGATCACGCAGTATGAAGTGTTGGACGGAAATCCCATCGACGAACAGCATGTGGTTATCTCGCTGGTACGCCACAGGCAAACCTTCGGCGACGTCCCCAAATTATATGGATCGGATCGCGGCTTCTTCAGCGATAAGAACGTGATGTCGTGCAAGCAGTAAGGCGTCAAGGCGGTGTGCATCCCACAGCGGGGCGGCACCAAGTCGCCCGAGCGCGAAGCCTATGAGAAGAGCCGGGAGTTCAAGGACGGCCAGCGCTTTCGTGCGGGCATCGAGGGGCGCATCTCGGTGTTGTTCCGCGGTCGCGGCATGAAGCGCTGTCTCGCCGAAGGTCGCGAGCGCTTTGAGCTATGGGTTGCAGCCGCCGTGCTCGCCAACAACCTCATGAAGATCGCAGCCCTGGTGACGGAACGGTCATCGCGCAGACGAAAAGCCGCCTAACGATATCCTTCAAGTCACATCGTTTGTCGCGGCACGATATCCCGCCGTACTATCTTGCAACCGCCGTCGTCCCTGTGGCGCTTGGTGAAATCGCGACGAAAATCAGCGTCTAAATGCCCGGTAAATGCCCGCATCCAACGTCAGTTCACCCGGGTTTTATTGGGGAAATGGCGCGCCTAAGTCCAAATGAAGGTGTTTCGCGACAGAAACTACCTAGGCATGTGCGTTAGGAATCTGTATCAATTCGCAATATTTGCTTATGTTTGGGGGCATTTATATCGATGGCCGTCTTGGCATTTGAGATCCTTATTGATGACACTCTTGCCAAAATCACCTCCGTTGCTCAGCTCACGGGCCTCATAAACAAACGGGTTCTTAGCTTAATCAATGATTTCGAGGACGCCGAGTGGCGGTATCCCAAATTTCAGAGTTACCTCTGGGATAACATAGCTCAAACCGCCCTGTCGCAGAGAGAGCGATCAGCACTTGTGGACCAAAATCACAGCAGCCTCATGGCGGCCGCTCAGAACCTTAGATTGACTGACAAGGATGAGATGGGCCAGGGCAGCGAAATAGCAGAAGTGTTCTTATATGGACTGATGCGTCATCGCTTCGGAGCATTACCTGTCGTTCCGAAGATATTTTACAAGCAGAACGTTCAGGATAACGCAAAGGGGGCAGATAGCGTTCATATCGTAGTGAACGGCGACGATTTTACACTCTGGTTCGGCGAGGTGAAGTTCTACACCTCCATCGCTGACGCTAGGCTCGACGCAGTGGTGACTTCAGTATTGAACTCGCTATCGACCGATAAGCTGAAGAAAGAAAACGCGATCATAACCAGCGTTTCGGATCTGGATGGGCTGCCGATTGCCCCAACTCTTCGCGACAAGATCAAGGCCGCTTTGGATAATCGAGAATCCATCGACAATCTGAAATCGAGAATTCACATTCCAATTCTCTTGCTGCACGAATGCGCGACGACGGCAGGCACCAAAGAACTGTCGAAGAAATATAAAGCAGAGATGGCTGCATTCCACAAAGAAAGAGCTGAGTCCTACTTTGCCAGGCAGCTCGCAAAGGCCGGCTCGGTTCACAAATACGACGATCTGAACTTCCATATCATACTGTTCCCGGTTCCAAGCAAGAAGAAGATCGTTGACGCGTTTGTGCAGGCCGTCGCGTTCTACAAGGGGCAGCCGTAATGGAAATTTTTGAGACCTGTCAGGAGATCAATGGCCTGCTGTCCGTGCGGAACGAGATGGCCGCCAGAAATTTGTTGGTTCGGTTGCTGGCCGAGTTGGATCGAACCAACACGCCCTACCCCCATGTGGTGAACCACATGATCCGAGCAACGGGTCTGTTTCCCTACCTGCAACTCGAAAGCGCATCGTGGGACGAAAAATATGTACACCGAGCCTTTTAGGTCGACGTCGGCCGTCGATTGGCAACCCTGCACCGTGAGCAATCCAATGTCCTGGCAAGGCTCCTGGACGGAAAGAGCATCGCCGTAAGCGCGCCGACGAGCTTCGGGAAGAGCTTCATCATCGACGCATTTATAGCCGCGAAGCATCCAGACACCGTCGTAATCATTGTTCCGACGATCGCTCTGATGGACGAAACGCGAAGGCGGCTCTTTAAGAAATTCTCGGAGCACTACACCATCATAACGGCGCCCGATACGCGGCTCGGACCTAATCTAGAGCTTGCTGTCCGACGACCTCCGTTCCGTTGACAAATCACACCCGGGATGAGTTTCGGCAATGACATAGCTAGCCGCTATTGGCGGTCTCGGCGAGCTTGAAGATCATTTTCGAGAGGAGCATCTCTTGAGGCGCAGGGTGTAATGGTGCGCTGTCGCGAGATGCGCTCCCGATGACGTTCGTCGCGCGTAGATGCTTGGGAATCTCGGCTGGTAGTACGAGGGAGAGAAGCGCGTCGCGATAATCGATCAAGCAGTTCGGCGCCGTTTTTCTATGGCACAGTCTCCATAGTGGCAGCTTTGAGGAAACCAAGAGAGAGCGTGCTGTTATTGTCCCGGAGCAGAATCGCATGGTCGAGGAGTCGCAGTGATGGCCTATAAAATTATCGTTTTCAGTGCACGTATGTGTGGCGTGTCAATTCGAGTGCCCTCAACGCCTCGTCCCAGAGCGCCACTCCAGACTCGGTTCGCGCCTACACAAATTGCTCGGTGGCGCTCTTCGACCGTTCCGTCGTACCGGCACCTGCGGCGCCTCCTTTGCGCATAACGCACCCGAAAGGGTTGCCATCAAGTGGTAAACCTGTGGTCGGGGAGCAGGTGCCAGACCGATCGTCGCACCACACGCCATCCGGGTTGTACGATCAAGCTATGGCACCGACCTCGGCAAGCGGCAGGCGATGGGCAGGCCGCCTGCAAAGATAGCACGCTTGCAAGCTCAGGTTTGCTTCGGGTGGAGATACTTTATCAAAGCCCCGCTGGACTAATTGCCTCCGATCCTCCACCAGGCAGCTTAAATCAGCTGCGGGAATACTACTAAGCCTAGTAGGTTCGTTGTTCCCGGTTCTCAGGTAGGTGGAGCATTGTAAGAGACGCGCAACGTGCAACATAACGCGTGCGAACACCCGCTCAGCTTCCGGTCGCTGTGCTAATAGATCTGAGAAAGTCTGGCTGTGCATTGAATCGCTCACTTGCAGAGGAGACGACCATGGGTAGAACGATTTGCGAACGACGTAGAATGCAGGCCTTCGAAGCTCTAGAATCAAACGTCCGGTCCTATTCACGTTCGTTCCCGGCCATCTTCAGTCGAGCGCTCGGCTCCACTATGTCAACGGAGGCAGGCCGAACGGTCATTGATTTCCTCTCCGGTGCTGGAACGCTGAATTACGGTCACAACAATCGCGACATCAAAGCGGCTATTACTGAGTATCTAGCGTCGGATGCCCTAGTCCACGGGCTCGACATGGCAACGCCTGCAAAGCTTGAGTTTATGGAGACGTTCAACTCCGTCATACTTCGGGAGCGCGATCTGCAATACCGATTCCAATTCACCGGACCAACAGGTGCTAACGCTATCGAAGCAGCTTTAAAGCTCTCACGCAAAATCACGGGACGTCAAAATATCATTTCATTTACGCGCGGATATCATGGCATGAGTCTAGGAGCGATCGCCGCGACTGGTAATCGTTTTTATCGCAAAGCCAGCGGCAACACTTTGTCTGGCGCAACTTTCATGCCTTATGATGGCTATCTTGGGCCAGCTGTTGATACGGCTGACTACCTGCGAAGCGTATTGATGGACGAGAGCAGTGGTGTCGACAGTCCAGCGGCGATCCTCGTCGAAACTGTGCAGGGAGAAGGCGGCATAAATGTAGCTAGCAAGGAATGGTTGCAGTCAATTGCGGCTACAGCAAAAAGTGTTGGGGCGCTTTTTATAGTCGACGATATCCAAATGGGCTGTGGTCGCACGGGCGAATTCTTTAGCTTCGAGTTCGCGACGTTGTCACCGGATATTGTCGTACTGTCGAAATCGCTAAGTGGATACGGTCTGCCATTATCAATGTTGTTGATCAAAGAGGGGGTTGACGCATGGCTGCCAGGAGAACACACGGGCACGTTTCGAGGAAACAACCTTGCACTTGTATCCGCAACAGCGGCTATAAATCTTTATTGGCGCAGCCGGACTTTCTCGCAAAGTGTTCAGCGCTTGGGAGAGCTTATGCGGCGGCGACTTGAGACCATTGCATCTCGGCATGGAACCAGTTTTTCTGTTCGAGGGCGGGGTATGGCGTTGGGTTTTGATTGCAGATTGGCTGAGATCGCAGAGGCTACGACCCGCAAGGCATTTGAGAAGGGATTGATTCTCGAACGATGCGGGCCAGTTGATCAGGTCATTAAATTTCTGCCTGCACTCACGATCGACCGGGAGACACTAAATCAAGGCCTTGAGATATTCGACGAATCGTTGGTCGAAACGCTGAGTAGGCGAGGGTGTGATGGTTTGGTCACCTGTTGATCCATTTAACAAGTGAAGGAAAGTGATGGCATACGAGACGATCAAATATGAGCTCGCCGAGCAGATACTCACAATCACCCTGAACCGGCCGGAGAAGCTCAACGCTTGGACATTGATCATGTGTCGGGAACTAATAGGAGCATTCGATCGGGCCGACCAGGATGACGACGTTCGCGCAATCATTGTAACAGGGGAAGGTCGCGCTTTTTGCGCCGGGGCTGATCTCTCTCCGGCTGCCGACTCATTTGACATCGACGTGAGGCGCGGGGCGGTGAAACGGCTACCCGATAACACCGTGGATTACAGCGATTCCAATCTCCGCGACAGCGGCGGCCAGCTCACCTTACGGATCTTCAGATGCCTGAAGCCTGTAATCGCCGCGGTGAACGGGCCAGCGATCGGTATCGGGGTCAACATGCAGCTCGCGATGGATATCCGCATTGCGTCTGAAGCCGCGCTCTTTGGATTTGTGTTCTCGCAGCTTGGCATTGTGCCGGAGGGGGCCTCGAGCTGGTTCCTGCCGCGCATCGTCGGCATCGCGCAAGCGCTGGAGTGGTGTTATGCCGCAAGGGTATTCCCAGCGCAGGAAGCGCTGGCTGGCCGACTAGTCAGCAGGGTAGTTCCGCCGGATCAACTGCTGCCCACGGCGCGGTCCTTGGCCCGCGACATTGTCGAGAAGAAGGCTCCTGTATCGATCGCGCTCACCCGGCAGATGATGTGGCGTATGTTGGGCGCCGATGACCCTATGGAAGCCCACAAGATCGACAGCCGCATCAGTTATGCGCTGGGTCGTTCCCGCGATGCCAGGGAAGGTGTAATAGCTTTCTTGGAGAAGCGGCCTGCGGTGTTCAAGGACAAGGTATCGGTAGATATGCCGGATTGTTTTCCATGGTGGACAGAGCGGGAGTACAAATAGTCTTCCGTCATTCCGCGCGCCGGGACCTTGCGTCTATTTGCTGCACGCGAGAGGTGGAATGCATCGGCAAGGGTCGACCTTAGAGTCCGTTTTGAAATTCAGGGATGGGCGTTTCTGCGGATGAGATTGCCGCCCATGGCGACGAGGATCATGGCGTGCGAGACGTCGATGCGCTTCTCGTAGTCGCGCACGAGGCGCCGCCAGCGGGTCATCCAGCCGAAGGTTCGCTCCACCACCCAGCGGCGGGGCAGAACCTGGAAGCCCCGCTGATCGTCGCAGCGCTTGATGATCTCAATGACGAAGTCGAGGTAGGCGGCCTTGTCCATGAGCTTGAGGCGATCGTAGGCGCCGTCAGCGAACAGGTGCTTCACCCAGGGCCAGCGCTTACGGATGCTGTCCAGAATGGCCTGGGCACCGGCGCTGTCGGAGATGTCGGCGGTCGTCAGATTGACCATCAGCAAGCGGCCATCGGTGTCGACGGCGATATGGCGCTTGCGGCCCACGATTTTCTTGCCGGCGTCGTAACCTCTTGTTTCTGCGTGCGGAGCCTTGACCGACTGGCTGTCGATCACCCCCGCCGACGGGCTCGCCTCGCGGCCAGCCCGCTCACGGTCCAGCATCAGCGCTACATCATGTGTCGTTGACTGTCGAAAACCGCGCAAAAATGACGACAAGGTATGACGGCAGTAGAGCGAAGGCGTCCGCACGCGCGCTCACCGATAGCGCCGTAGCGGGCGGACGCCTTTGCGGCGACGACCAACGTCTGAGTTGAGGAATAAAAGACGCGGGGCACGTCTCCGGGGCCCTGAGGCATCCTTTCGACGTACCCCGCTTTGCGCCTGCCTTATGGTAGATCTGCGGGTAATCAGCGCCGCAGAAACAAAACCGGGCGTAACACCGATCTCAACTGGCAAGTGGGGCTCGATGTCACGCCCCTCGGATGGTGCGCGGCCTGCACTATCGCACTGTCCGCGCGTTCCGTCGACCTTTTCCAGCAACCTCCGGCGGCGCTCCGAAAGGACCGCCGCGGATGCTCACGGGCCGCTTCTTTCTGTGCGGCCGCTGCCGTTCGCAGGTCACGATCTGCCGCAACTGCGACCGGGGACAACGCTATTGCGGCCATGACTGCGCCCGTGCTGCCCGCCGCGAGAGCCTGCGCGAGGCGGGACAGCGTTATCAGCGCAGCCGCCGCGGACGCCTGGCGCATGCGACCCGGGCCCGACGATACCGGGCGCGGCACAATAACGTGACGCATCACTCTCCACCCGCATGCCCTGTCGGTTCACTACTGCGCCGGCCTGCGGACGATGTCGTCGTTGCACCTACTGACGTCGGCGAGCGAGCGACGACATCGATCATGCCCATGCCGAGCTGTCGGCTCTGCGGCTGTCGGTTGTCGATGTTCGTTCGTACCGGCTTCGTGCGTCGCCGGGGGCCTCGTCATGCGCACCCCGCCTATGGAGGCCGAGACCCGACCGATGACCGTTATCCCTGAATTGGAAGCGCAGATCCTGCGTCTGTATCACGTCGAGAAATGGCGCTGCGGCACCATTGCGAAGCAGTTGCGGGTTCATCACACGACCGTGCATCGCGTCCTGACCCAGGCCGGACTGCCCAGGAATAGGCCGATATTGCGGCCCACGAAGATCGAGCCCTATCTGCCGATCGTCCTGAAGACGCTGGAGCAGTTCCCCGCACTCACGGCCAGCCGCCTGTATGCGATGATGCGTGAGCGCGGCTACCGCGGGTCGCCCAGCTACTTCCGGCACCTGATCGCTTTGCACCGTCCACGCAAGCCAGCCGAGGCGTTCCTGCGGCTGCGCACGTTGCCGTCTGAACAAGGGCAGGTGGATTGGGGGCACTTCGGTCACATCGAGATCGGTCGCGCCCGCCGTCCGCTGATGGCGTTCGTCATGGTGCTGTCGTACTCGCGCGACATCTACCTGCGCTTCTTCCTCGATGCGCGCATGGAAAACTTCCTGCGCGGCCACATCGGCGCGTTCAACACATGGTGTGGGCTGCCCCGGGTCCTGCTCTACGACAATCTTAAGAGCGCGGTGCTCGAGCGCCAGGGTGATGCGATCCGATTCCATCCCACGCTGCTTGCCTTCGCCGGCCATTATCGGTTCGAGCCGCGTCCTGTCGCGGTTGCCCGGGGCAACGAAAAAGGCCGTGTCGAGCGCGCTATACGGCATATCCGGGAGGCATTCTTCATCGCCCGCAAGTTCACCGATCTCGACGACCTGAATGCCCAGGCCGAACAATGGTGCCGATCCGAAGCGGCGGACCGACCATGTCCGGAGGATCGCGAGATGACAGTACGCCAGGCGTTCGCAAAGGAGCAACCACTGCTTCTGCCGCTGCCCGCCAACCCGTATCCCGTTGAGGAGCAGGTCGCCGTGAAGGTCGGCAAAACGCCCTATGTGCGGTTCGACCTGAACGACTACACGGTTCCCCATACCCATGTTCGGCGCATGCTGAGCGTGCGGGCCGATCTCAGCCAGGTCCGGATCTTCGACGGCGCGCAAATGATCGCCAGTCACCGTCGCAGCTATGATCGTGGCCAAGAGATCGAAGACCGACGACACCTGAAGGATCTCGTCGAGATCAAGCGTGAGGCGCGCCAGCATCGCGGCCTCAACAGCCTCACCCGAGCCGTGCCGGTCTGTCAGACCCTGATGATCAGGGCCGCCGAACGTGGCGCCAACATCGGTGCGCTCACGACCGCGCTGCTGCGGCTGCTCGATCGCTACGGCGCAACGGAATTGCAGGCTGCGGTCGAGGACGCTTTGCGTGCGGGCTCCGTCCATGCGGCGACGGTCCGCGCCGCACTCGAACGTCGGCGCCTTGAGCGTGGTGAACCGCCGCCCGTCGAAACCAGCCTGCCCGAACATGTGCGGCGCAAGGATACAACGGTCCGGCCGCACCGCCTCGACAGCTACGACCAACTGACCCCTTCTGGAGATAACGACGATGAGCACTGATGATGCCCTGCTGAACCGCGCCAAGGCGCTGCGCCTCAACGGCCTGGTCGAACACTGGGACGAAATCGCCGGCGCCCCATGGCTGGCCCCCATGCTGCAATGGGAGGAGGAGGAACGTGCCCGGCGCTCGCTGCAGCGACGCCTGCGCGACGCCAGGATCGGTCACTTCAAACCGATGGCCGATTACGACTGGCTCTGGTCCAGGCGCCTCGACCGCGCCGCAGTGGAGCAATTGATGTCGCTGTCCTTCATGAACGACGCAACCAACATCGTCTTCGTCGGACCAAACGGCGTCGGAAAGTCGACCCTCGCGCAGAATATCGCCTACCAGGCGCTCATCGCCGGTCACTCGGTCTTGTTCCGATCGGCCAGCGAAATGCTCGGCGAGCTTGCCGCCCTCGACAGCGATACCGCTTTGCGCCGAAGGCTCCATCACTACGCCGCCGCCGACGTTCTGGCGATCGACGAGGTGGGATATCTATCCTACTCGAACCGTCACGCAGACCTGCTGTTCGAACTCGTCAGCCGGCGCTATCAGGCCCGCTCCACAATCGTGACCACCAACAAGCCCTTCGCCGCATGGACGGAGGTCTTCCCAAATGCCGCATGTGTCGTCAGCCTGGTCGACCGCCTCGTGCACCGATCCGAGGTGATCTCCATCGACGGCGAATCCTACCGCCTCAAGGAAGCTCTGGAACGCGCCGAGGCCCAGAGCACACAGCATCGAAGCCGGCCCGCCAGCACCAACGAGAAGGAGCACGTTGCATGACCAGAAACCACCATCAACCATCCGGCCTCAACTTCGGGATCAGCTTCCTCATCAATCCCGAATGGACCCCGGAGCAGGCGCTCGCTGTCCACGAGCTCCTCAAGGATCTATCCGACAACATCTGGTCGCACTACTGCCTCAAGATCCAGGAACTCATCCAGGAGCAACAAGCGCCGGCCGATCACCGCGACGACGAAGAGCAACCATACTCCTTCTGAAACACACACCACTGCGACACTCGGCGGCGGCCCTTGCGGGCCGCCTTTTTAGTTCCCTCACCATCCTACTGCCCATTCTTGTCGTCATTTTTGTGCGGTTTTAGAAAGTCACCAACAATCATGGATGGTCTGGAAGAGAAACCGCCGCGCCAACTCCCGGAACCAGGCGTAAACGGTCTGCCACGCCCCGAAGTGGATCGGCAGCATTCGCCAGCCACAGCCGGAGCGCACCAGATAACGCACCGCGTTGATCACCTCCCGGAAGTCAACCTCGCGCGGCCGCCCCCGACGCCCTGGCTTCGGCATCAGCGGCGCAATCTGCTCCCACTCCTCGTCCGTCAGATCAGATGGGTAGCGCTTGGTCTTCTTGGCGATCTTGGCCATCCGGCCGCGGCTCTGCTCGGTCCACATCCCAAGCTTGAATCACAACCGCGACCCTGCCGATAGCCCCAGAGCCGATTTTCAAAACGGTCTCTTACGAGTTCGGTGTCAAGAGCTCCGTTGCAACGACGTTATCGCACGCCATCGGCGGTCAGTTCGCGACCATGGATGCGCTTCCCCGGCTCACTATGACGGCCACACGCTTGCAGCCGTGATCCCCGGATGGAGTCGCGAGCGGCAACCAGCGTGTTCTCGTCGGCATTGGCCGTTTGGCGGCGGTAGGCGCGGAGTGGCCTTTGTCCTGGGCCGGCGGTCCCCCACTGGACGACAAGGCCACGATGATCCCGTTGCTGGCCCGCGTGTGCGGGTGTGGCTCGCGAATCGCTACCCCGAGATGAGGAATTATGTCGAGCGTATGATTATGTGGAGTGCGTGGCGGGTAGAGGCCTCTCGCTGCGGTTCTCTGGGCGCGTTCACTCCGCATAGCGGCCGACCATCCTCAGGCATGGGACCGGCGCCATTGCGGTCGCCGCTTCCAGTTCTCGGTCAGATCGGCTTGCAGGGGAAACTGCGTGCTTTGGAAGCTCGCGTGTCCTCGCCTTTCGAATGCCACGGAGCGCCTGCAGGGTATGCATTGCACAGGTGTGACGTAGCACGTGCGCCCGCCGTCACCCCGTGCTGGCGGTGGACGGCTCTCTCCACGCAGCCGTGGCGGCGATGAGCAGACGGGAGCGCAAGTACGCAGATGACGTGGTCTACGCGGTGTGGACACTAAGGATTCGATTTTGAGATCAAAACAGATACAAGGCTTCTACGGACCTACGACGCTTCATTGAGGTCGAGACGGCGCGCGTGATGGCGTCTAGACGCTCGGCGCGCCTGCACATGAACTTTTCCAACCGTCGTTCAGGCTCCAGGAGAAGCCTCGCGAGGCCGCGCAGATCATCAAGCGCTATCATCCGCCAGCAACACCATACGAGCGTGCGCTCGCGTGTCCGGCTCCATCGAGAGTTTCAATGGCCGGATGCGCGATGAACTTTTCAAGGAGACCCTGTTCTTCACTCCCAACGACCCGGGCGGATGGCCTACTGGACCAGCCGACTACGACATTCGTCGGCCTTACTCGTCGCTGAGATACCGGATCCCTGAGGCCTATGCCACTAACCTTTCCGCAACGGACGATCGGCTACGCAACCCCGACAAGTTCCGTCGATCGTCTTTGCTCTATCCGCGCCACTACGCGTACCAACCCGGAGGATCTAACGACGTTAAATGAAATCAGTAACAGGCCATCCCGCCTACATACCTCTACTGACTTCAAGTGCCAGATCGTTTCTCTGCCAGGGCAATTGAAGAGCCAAATAAGATAAGACCAACACCGAGCCACATGAGCGGCGTAGGAAATTCGGCAAAGCACACCAAGCCAACAGCCAGACTGGCGGGTAGGCCAATAAAGTCTCCAAATGGAGCGCCTCGGCCTAGACGCGCCAGCGTGTAACCTCTTGTCAGGGTGACCTGCACCAACATCCCCAAGGCCCCGATAAGGACTAGCAAAGGCCAAACGCCAGGCGGCGGCCATACCCATTGTGGGAGTGCGAGCGGCAGGCCCATCGTACAGCTCCAGAGTGCGAGGCTAAGCGCGATCCGCTCAGGAGCCTCGCTGCCCGAAATGCGCCTCACCATCATTACATCTAAGCTACTGAGGAAAGCGCCAGCCAGGCCGACAACAATCCAACCGGTCATGTTGCCGACGCTCGGTTGGACGACGGCAAGCATGCCCAGCAAGCCAAAGGTTAGACCGATGATCGGCGTGACCGCTGGCCTTTCCTTTAGGAGGAATACGGACAACAGCAGTGACCAGATAGGGCTTGTGTAAGAGATAGCGGAAACAGCCGATAGGGGAAGCCGCGATATGCAAAGAATGAATAGTACAAAATGCGCATAGCCGAAAAGAGATCTGAGAAAATGCTCCCTGGTCAGGAAAAATAGAAGATCGAATGTGCCGCGTTTCGGCAGCATAAGCAAAAGAATTGGTATCGACAACATGTTGCGCAGAAAGGAAACCTCCAGGGGAGGGAGTGTGATGGTAACGATCTTGATGATCGAAGACATGATGACGAATATCAGGTTGGAGAAGGCGATATAGACTATGCCTCTAAGTTCTGCATCGCGGATCATTTGCAACTTCTTCATCGATTCGCCGGCCTAGAATGAGGCTCAGATTGGCTGCGAGCAGGTCATTTCGATGCGTGACAAATCAGCTCATGACAGCCTCGGCCATATCAGCGATCTACAATCCCAAAAGCGGCCACGGTGTTGTACCTAGGTCCTCAGATCGGAAGACATGCAGGACGTGAGGGCCTAGAATTGGTGTCGCCGACAACGTCCAAGATCCTTGCTCCAACAGCTAGGCGGAAAAAGGAAGTCAACCAGCCGCTAAGAGTCAGGTCCTCGGTCCGATGAAGCGTGCACTTGGTGACCAGAGTCGTTGAAACGATTCACCCGAAGTGTGCAAATCCGGGCGAAGATCGGCCCCGCCGATATAGGCGCCGGCAAGGCATTGGTCAGAATGATCAGGACGACCGCTGGCAATGTGCAGGCGCTTACAAGCTGCGCGAGCGCATCGAGGTCCTTGGCGACCCGCGCTGTTTCTACCGTTCGGGGTGCCCTTTGAAACCACGGCATCGAGATAAGTGGCCAGCAGCGCCCAAAAAGGTGATTGGGATGGGGCAGGACGGGCCGCTTTGTTGCGTCAGCGTGATCGCGATGACGTATTTGGCGCTGGCACGCGAATAGCCGTGATGTGACCAGCAGGAACGGGGCAGATATTAGCGACGCCAAATCCCTCAGTAGCAACGAGAGCTTGCCAGCGTAGTCATACATAGACGTCGCGAGACCGCCTGGTAGATAGTGTGGCCGAATCGGTAGAGGCTGTTTCCCATTTTCGAAAGATCCGGTCACGATTTGTCGCTGGCGGAAGAAAGAAGACGATCTCCGGCTGTTATGCCGGTCACTTGTCTCAAGGATACTCTGCATTAGCTCCTGCGCTTTGTCCGCTCCTCATATGGCAGCCATCAGCGGCTTTCGGTCCTTAAAATGCGCTCCGTCATAGGCAGTTTTTCAGTGCTGCCCATTTCGTGCTACCATGCGATCATTGCCTCCCAGCGATCTACAGGCACGGAAGCTCCTCTGTGTAGACAACGTGGACCGCCCAGCGACATAGTCGAATTTCGAGCTTGCCAAAACTGCGGCAGCCATAATGAATGGCAGCTTGCTTCCGGCGATCAGCGCCTCGATCCGAGCGACGAGGACCAAAATCGTCTACCGCTGTACCCACTCTGCTCGCATCAGCCGGAGAATTCGCCGATGGATCTTGCATGTCGAACTCGTTGCGGCTGACGTGTGACCCATCCGACTCTCATCAACCGATCAATGCACGCCCCAGTTATCTAGATCAATTACCAGCCTTGGTAGTTGATTGGTGACTGAAAACATCACTCAATGGAAGGAAATCGGCGCACCGGGACGTATACGATCCGATATGTTGCCGCATTCATCGCGATCCGTTGCCGCATTCATCGCGATCCAAAGCATCGTCAGGTGCAAATCAGGCTAGGGGATCTCTTGTTGATCTGTAACACGAGCAAGCAACCGTTCCGCCGCGGGACGATAGAGCACCTCCGATAAGCGGGAGCACCCTGCTGGTATTGCATCAGCAGGGGCATTCATGGACTCCTCTACGGAGACCGGAAGGATACAGTCGCTTGTCATAGTCGCTCTGGGTTTCGCCAACATTCTGCTAAGCGCGCAAACTGTACCCAGTGAGCTAGAACACGTCTCGGAAGTTGCCGAGTCGTACCAAACCTGGCTGAAGTCTTGGGCAAGTGACCCGGTGGCTCCGCAAGGCTGCTGCGATGACTTCGCATCCCTTCTCCATGGCACAGCGATGGACGAGCGTCACGATAAAACCCGTCCGCGCGGTTCCAGCAGTGTGGCAATGCGGTGAGCAACAAAGTTAGTGACATCGAGATCTCTATCGCTACGTTGATTGAGGGCGAAATAGCTAGTGGCCAGCTTCCCAAAATGCAGATAGGCCACGACTTGAAGCCGAACAGTCGTATCCTATTGCTGCGGTTTGGAAGAACCGGTATGCTCCCGCGCAGCTGCTTGCGCAGTTCGTCGCCGTCGTTGGCGGTGCTGCTGAGTCCGTACTTCCATACCTTGACTCTGCGGTCACACGCTGGGCGATCTGGTAGTCTTGTGCCTCGTCTCCAGTCAGCAGGATATCGATCGGACGCCGAGCATCTGAAATTCTTGCATTTTCATGCTACGCCCTCCGACGCAAGAGCCAAGTGCCCTGTTGCGACCCCTTTGGCGCCCGCTTCGAAGCAATGCATTGTGACGCGCTTGGAGTCGATCATGTACAAGAAATTGGGTTTCCTAAATCGTATTCCTCCGTTGAGGGCCGCCTTGTTTGACGGACGCGAACGCTGCAGGTCCTAGGGGTAATCCCAGGAGAAGCGCTATGACGATTTCGCGGGCAGAGGTGATCACATCGGTCGAGCGGCGGCGTCGGTGGTCGCAGGATGAGAAGGAACGGCTAGTTGCAGCATCGCTCGGGCCCGGAGCCACTGTTTCCGAGGTGGCTCGCATGGCCGGCCTTCATGTGAGCCAGCTGTTCAGGTGGCGCAAAGAGCTTTGCAAGCACAATGATGCGAGTATAGCACCGTTAGTGCCGGTCGAGATTGGGCCGTCTGTGCCGCCCCGGGATGTGGCCGAAGCGCCCTTGACGACGGCACCGGCGCGTCGACGAAGGAGCCAGGGTATCATCGAGATTGATCTTGGTAGCGGACACCGCATCCGGGTCGATGGCGAGGTTGATGGAGACGCGCTGCGTCGAGTTCTCGATGCTCTGGTGCGCCGATGATCCCGGTTCCGACAGGTGCGCGAGTGTGGCTCGCAACAGGCTACACGGATATGCGGAGAGGCTTTCCGTCGTTGGCGCTCCAAGTGCAGGAGGTGCTGCGCAAAGACCCGCTCGGCGGTCATCTGTTCGTCTTCCGCGGTCGCCGCAGCGATCTTGTGAAGATGATCTGGCACGATGGCCAGGGCGCATGCCTGTTTACCAACTAATTGGCTTCATACTACAGCCCTTTCTTTGGGATCGATGCATTTTGAAGAGTTGAGCTGACGAATGATCTCAGCGCGGTGGGCAAGCTGATTCCATCTGCTGCATTGCTTGGCCGGAACGTGCGGTCCTGGCGGTTCATAGAGGCCGATATAGCCATTGTAGGCATGTCTTTTCACGATGCCGTATTTCGCCCACCTGACCAGGGTACTTTCGGTGATGCCGAGTTTGGCGCAGGCCTCCGCTTTTGTCAGCATCCCCCGTTCGCGCAGCCGATCATAGCGAGAGCGCAGACCATACTGTTTAACAAGATAGATGACCCGCAAATCAGTGAACTTCGCGTCGGCTTTACCACGGCGTGCTGAGCCGCCGGGGCGGATCCCTTGGTCATTCAGGATATCGGCGATTTCGGCACAGATGTGATCGTCGAGAAGCTTGTCGACCAGTTCGACCACCTCGGGTCGGGTCTTTACCTGTTGCGCGGAGGATTGTGGGTTCTGAGTAGTCAATGTTTCGGTCTTTCCGCCTTTGAAGCGAATGTGGATCCGGGTCTCTCCCTCGTCCGGGAACTTGAGCAAGGTGACGTCTTCGACGAGATAGGCAAGGAGCCGCTTGCGTTCGCGGTTCGGCAAGGTCCGGTCACACCAGACTGTTTTGAAGTCGACCGTCATGGCGATCAATCGATCTCGGATCGCATCGTCGAGCGTCACCCGATCTTCGCACAGAGCACGTTCTCTTTCTTCTCGCGCATCAGCCAGCATGCGCAGTTTGTCGTTCCATTCGCCTTCAAGAGTGTCGGCAACCAGGCGGTTGTTCGGATCAACCAGCATGAACCGCCGTTGTGCAAGATCGGCGTCAATCTGAGCGCGTTCGACGGCACGGAGCCGGAGTTTGTCCGCTTCGTCATGACGCGCTTCGATCTCTTTTCGGATCTCCAATGCTAACTCCACGGCGGCAGGCGTCATTTCGGCGGCGATCAATTCGCCGACCGCTTCGTCGATGGGCCAGCCTGCGATCGACTGACAGTGGGGTTCGCCGCGAGAGGCGTAAGCGCGGTGACAGACATACCAGGTGTCCACCTGACCACGTCGGGCCGCGTAACGGGCGCTCATATGACTGCCGCAACGCCCGCATATGACGCGCACTTGTAGTAAAGCCGCGCCTTCGCGCGGCGGCGAAGCGCGCACGGCTTGATAACCTTGGCCATTGGCCTCGAGTACCTTGAGGTTGTACTGGAACTGCTCCCAGCTGATATAGCCGGGATGGGCGTCCGGAATGCAGGCGAGCCATTCCTTGGGGTCCCGTTTGCGGAGCTGTTTCTTTCCATCGACGGTCCGGCGGTAAAGACGCTGGCCATAGGCATAGACACCCGCGTAACGAGGATTGTGCAGCGTGCGCATGGCGGTCGATGTGGTCAACTGTTGGAACACCACTTGTTTGCCGTTGCGCAGACGTGAGGGGAAGAGCAGACCCTCCCTGGTGAACGTCTTGACGGTCTGCGTAGCCGACCCGACTCGCGAGAACGTCTCGAAGAAGTGGGAGATCATCTCCCGGATCTGAGCGTCCGGATCGAGAACGACATCGCCAATCTCATCATAGATAAAGCCGGTTGGCAGAGGGCAACGATACTCACCACGACGCACCTTGTTGAGGATACCGCCGCGTAATCGGGCCTTGATAACATGCAGTTCAGCTTCGCTCATCGTGCCCTTGAGGCCGAGCAGAAGACGGTCATTGAAGTTGGCCGGATCGTACACGCCGTCTTCATCGAGGATAAGTGTGTCAGCTAGGGCGCATATCTCTAGCAGCCGGTGCCAGTCTGCGTTGTTTCTGGCGAGGCGGGATACCTCCAGCCCCATGACAATTCCCGCGCGCCCCATGCCGACATCGGACACCAAGTGCTGGAAGCCCTCGCGCCACGACGCAGATGCGCCGGATTCGCCCTGGTCGCTGTCGATGACGATGATCTGATCGTCGCGCCATCCAAGTCCGATCGCGCGACCCCGAAGATCGTATTGGCGCTTGGTGCTTTCGACGTTCTCCATGACCTGTCGCATCGACGACTGCCGGATGTAGAGATAAGCGCACCGCTCGAGATGATGCGATTGGATCTTGAGCTTTTCGTTCATGCTGTTTTCCGTTCAGGGATCGCCATCACGATGGCGGCAAGCAAGTGGATGATCGTGTGTCGCTCGGAAGTTTCGTCCGCGATGGGCAGGCCAGCCCACAGCGGCATGGCAATGGGTTGGCGCTGGCAAGGCTCACGCAAAATCGCACGGGTCCACGCCCATATGCCGCGGTGCAGAAGGATGATAAGGCCGCTGCGCGCCTCCGGCGGCAAAACGGCGCCGAGCGCGGCTGCGCGCAGTATTTCGTATTGTTCGGTGGCGCTGGACTGCATCGCGCAATGCGGTCCAGCGCCATCGTCGGTCACACTGTTTTTTTTACGCCGAGCGCACGCTCGATCGTTCTGGGGTGGATATCGAGGCCGAATTCGGCACGAAGTCGGTTCGCCAGTTCGCGCGCCCGAATGGGTCCGTCCGGCTCCACCTGTGCCTTGAGGAAGGCCAGTACTTCGCCCTGGATCTTGTGTGGTCCGCGCGGTCCGCGTTTCCTGGGCACCAAACCGACCAGGCCCGCGTCCTCGAAGTCCGTCTTGGCCTGGTAGAAGGTCGGCCGAGAGACGCCATATTCGTCGGACACCTCCGTTACCGACATTTTGTCGACGGACACGCGCCGCAGCATTTCGTACTTCACTTGCACGATGTCGCGCCGATCGAAGAAGCCGTTCTCCTGGAATTTCGGGTCGCCGACTTTCTCCGGAGCCGGATTGAGCACCCCATCCGCGGCCAGAGCGCTGACCTTCGATCGCTTGTGTTTGACGCCGTCCGACACCTGCGCCGCCGCTCTCCAAGCTCGACTCAATTAACGTAATTATTATTGTGCCGCGAACGACTAAATCGTCAAGCACCGCATCGTCACTTACTGGCGTAAATGATCTGCAAACAAGCAGCATTTAGCGAAGCGTCCATGGGCTTTGCGGCGTTATTTTTCTTACATTTGCGGCAGATTTTCCCTTACGGTCTTTCGGCGTCACGGACCTGCCTTGCAACGTGAGGCGCTCTACAAGATCGCTGAGCGCCAGTAGATCGCCGAGACCGCACAGTGCGCGCCCGTCTCCCACCACACCCTCGAGACTAGGGCCTGCTGCATCGGTCCATTGCGGCGGAACAGAGCAAATTCGGCCATCGTCAAAGCGCAACAGCAACAGCTTGCCCGCTCGGTTGCCGCGCCTCCCGACGCAGGCACCCCTCTGACCGGAATACGGATGAAAGGGATGGGTCACCGTCACAAGCTGCAACGGGACTGATGAACCGCTCGCATTTCCAACTGAGTTACAAAAGACTCGAGAGAGGAAGGTTCATTTGGCCATCGGTTGCCGGTGAATCGGTAACGATCTCGCCCGCGCAGTTGAGCTATCTGTTCGATCACCCATGTTGATGCCCCTCCTTATTAGGCTGACAGATTCTTAGTCTTACTGCGTCACAAAAGAAGGCGCTGTTTGATCGGGCGAATGCAACAGGGACAGCGTGAGAGGGTGCGGACGATGGCAACGATCAGTCTTCGCCGCATCGTCGCAATCGAGTTCGGGATGTGACGTTCGGGTCGCAGCAGCGGAGCCTCTGGGTCGGTAACCGTTGGAAACCGCAAGTCTCTTGAACGGCCTGGTGGAACGAGATCCCGAGGGGGGAATCGTCTCCCTCTCGGAGACCAGGAATCCGTAGGCTGCGATGCACAGCGTAGCGTGGTGGTGGAAGCCACGCCAACCTCGCCCTTCGAAATGCCCGAGCCCGACCTCTTGTTTGAGATCCTGATAATCGCGCTCGATGCGCCAGCGCAGCTTGGTTAGATCGACTAGCCTTCCAAAAGTGATCGTTTCCGGCAACGTTGAAAGCCAGTATTTGGTCGGCTCGTCCTCACCTTCTGGCCATTCGATCAAAAGCCATTCTTCCGGTCGGCTTTCGGTGAGTTGGTAATCTCGATGCGCGACGCAAACGCGCGCGCGAGCGAAGCGCGACGATAGCCGCTCGGCCGCGCCCTCTCGCCACTTGATCGTGCGCCAGACCCGCTTAGGAAGGCAAAGAGCAAGCTCCTTGACCGAAATCGGTTGATGCTTGTGGTCGCGGCGCAGCAGCTTTGGTGGTCGCCCTTTGCCCGACCATTTTTTCGGCGGTAGCGGCGCCGTGTCGGATGTCCACACCGTGGTGTTTGGCAAGATACCAGCCACATAGGTCAACGCCAACGCGCTGATGCTGGTCCGCAGGTCCGTGTTGCAGCCATATCCGGCATCCATCAGCACCACGCCGCGAGGAAGCCCGGTTCTGCAGGCTGCTTCGATCTGTTCAAGCGCGATCTCTGGCTTGGTCTTAAAGCTGATCTCCTTGGGCACGCCCGCTTTGCGCCGACGTTTCTTATCTGCCGCCCATTCCTGCGGCAGATAGAGACGATACATCGCCGGCAGACTGGCGTGGTGATTGGCAAGCGACAGGGATACCGCGACTTGGCAGTTATCCTGCTTGCCGAGCTGCCCGCAATATTGACGCGCCACACCGACCGAGTGCGCTCCCTTCTTGGGAAAACCGGTGTCATCGATGATCCACGCTTCGATCGGTCCATGGCGCTCTATCGCCGGCAGTACCATCTCACCCACTTTGGCCAAAACACCCTCGTCAGACCAAGGCGATTGGCCGACGAAGTGCAGCAGCGACTGATGCTGCGCCGCCGTCCGATCAGGTGCCGTTACCGCTGCCATAGGCTCAACGCTTTTACGCTCCCCCGGCATGATTAAGCCGATGCAATAATCAAACAACGGCTGGGCCCGGTCCGCATGTCCGATCACACTCACAAGTTTCTCGACAAAAGCCGAAAATCGCGATTCACTGCCGCCTGATGTCCGGAGATCCATATCAGCCCCCGTTGCCGATGCCTGAATCTCAACAGGTAACTGATTCTCACAGGATCTCGCCCGCGATCTTTTGAATCAGACACTTTTCTGACTCAGTAGTATTAGGGCTTGTTAAGAAATAACGTAGTCACTTTCTTGAGCGCTTCCTCTAAGGGGACGGTGAGAGCGGCGATGTATCGTTTTGGTGGTGAGTTCACAATCCCTATTAACCCGATTTGGGGCGGGGAATGAGCATGCCGACTTGTCTTTTATGTTGGCCGTACTGCTGCCCGAACAGCTGGAGAAGATCCCGCTCTACGAAGAAAATCCCGACAAAGACGTAGGTGGTGGTCAAGCGTGCAGAGAGCGGAGCAGCGCAAAACAAGAGAAGACGCGGTGTGATCAGCACCAGAGCGATATGATAACGAGCAGGTCTCATTGTAAAATCCAGGCACCTGTCCGCTGTGAGTCGCCCTGGTTGCGGGGCTTTCGTCCTCATCGCTGCTAAAGGCGTACGATTGCGGAATAGGGGGCTGCTGACTTGACGAGAGAACACGCACGCCACCGCCCGCGAATAATGTTCGGACGTTCGGGATTTCGGACGTCGCCGTAGTTACCAGACACGGTTGGCAAGGCACGGATCTGATGCCAGCCACTCCTCGCGCCGCGCTTGCGCGAGTCTAGAGGGTGATCTGCCCTATGACGGCTCGGTGCCGTAGTGCTCGGATACGCCTTCAGAACTCAATGGGGCGAGTGGCTCGAGAGGCATGTCCGGACTTCCAACCCGTACCTGGTCATCCCCATTGATGCCGCGAGTCGCCGGGCGTGCCGCGAGCTTTTCGAAGCGCTCATCGGGGTCGATGACGCCCACGGCCTGGCGGTACGGCCAGGCTTGCTGAGCATTGGGAGCGGATCGATGGTCAGTCGCTGGGCTTTCCATCCTCACGAGGTAGCCCGAAGACGGCCGCCTTCAGCCTCGGCCCCGATCATCTGTCGAGGTCTCGACGGAATGGAATGACTGAGGCGCGGCAGTCGCTCGATCAACGCGAGAGGAGGTTCATCGGCCTCTCACCGCAATCGCACACGTCAACGGCGGCGAAACAGTCCTCGTGGCGTCGCGGACGCTCCGGCTGCGGAAATTCCGTGTTTCTTGGCCACTGTCAACAAGCGGCTGTTCGCCACTTGTGAGCGCAAGGGGTGAAAGTTACGCGACGCCTCCTAACCTGCCCGCCAGCGCTCAGTTCACATAAAGCGGCGATCTGAAGAATATTAGAGCCTGAATTCTCTCCTGATACGCGGAAGATCCAGCTCCTCAGGCCGTGCAGGGCCGGAGACGCGGACGTCGCAGTATTTTACTCGAAAGAATGAGCTTGAAGTGACGGGCGCGCTAGATTGTAGGTTAAAGGCCAATTAATGCATGCATTAGCGGTGTATCGAAACGCGGCCGATACCGACGTTGGGGCGATATGTGGCTGAAGGTAGCTCGCCGAGAGAGCTAGGCGGGGAAGGCCCGCGCTCTCCGCTCCTGATGATGATCCCTATCTCTGGTCGGAAGAGATAGAAGGCCCGAAAGCGCTCGA
The DNA here is from genome assembly GCF_024199945.1 of Bradyrhizobium sp. CCGUVB4N. GTDB lineage: Bacteria > Pseudomonadota > Alphaproteobacteria > Rhizobiales > Xanthobacteraceae > Bradyrhizobium. The sequence goes on from NZ_JANADP010000001.1 coordinate 1,855,838, forward strand.
GTTTGTCGAGCCGCAGAATGGCAAAACTCCGCAGGTGTTCGGAGGAGCGACATTCACGCGAGATCGTGACGCGCTGGCTTCGATCTAGGACCGGCCGGACAATATTCCCTATATCAGCCGGCGCGGCGACCATCTCTACAATCTTTGGAAAGATGCCAACAATCCGCGGGGCCTCTGGCGTCGGACGACTCTGGATGAATTTCGAAAATCTAAGTCGTCATGGGATGTCCTACTCGATGTGGATCGGCTCGCGGCCATTGAAGCCGAGGACTGGCTTGTAAGCTCGACCGCCGTGCTGCCTGGGAGCTCGCACGTCCTACTTGCTCTGTCGCGGGGCGGCAGCGATGCTGTGACGCTGCGCGAGTTCGACATGATCACAAAGAGCTTGTGCCTGATGGGTTTGTGCTGCCGGAAGCGAGCCGCTTTGGTCGATCAGGACACGCTGCTATTGTCCAGCGCCTACGGCGAGGGGATGGCGACATTGTCGGGCTATGCCAGGATCGTCCGATTGTGGCGCCGCGGTGACCCCATCGAACGAGCGGCGGTGGTGGTGTTCGAGATCGCGCCAGATCACATCGGTGTCAGTTGCAGGATCGATCGAACCGGCCAAGAGAAACGCGTCTGGTTCATCGATCAGCTGGACTTCTTCAATTCCCACACATGGCTCGGAACCGAGTCAGGGGCGAACATCAAGCTCGACCTTCCTGCCGATATCTGGCTGCAGGCGCATCAGGATTGGCTCCCGGTGAAGCTCCGCTCGGCTACGGCAATCGCCGGAGTGATCTACCCGGCCGATACTCTGATCGGCATATCCTTGACAGCCTTTCTCGCTGGGAAGCGCAATTTCCCCGTCCTCTTAGTGGCTCGCCCTCGGCGAGTGTTGCCGGGGCTTTTCTGGTCGCGCGGTAAGCTCGTCCTCTCCATCCTAGACGAGTTGCGGCCGGTGTTCGAGATCAGCACGCCTTTCGCTACGACCTGGACCGCGAGCCGGTGAGCGTGCTTCCTGATACAGGCCTCGTTGATGTCTGGCCGCTTGATTGGGATCCATCGGAGAGTAATGGTGACCTGCATGCAAAGATCCAGGATCCGCTCACGCCTCCGTTACTAATGCACTTGGAGCAGGGTGTCGCAGGCCCAACCGTGCTGAAGGAGGCGCCGAAGACCCTTATCGCTGATGGTCTCGTGATAACCCAGCGAGAGGCGATCTCGGTCGACGGCGAGCGCATTCCCTATGTGCAGACCAGCCCGAAACAGGAGACGGGCGAGGTGCCCGTCCACATGAGCGGTGACGGCGGGTTCGGCATTTCAGTGAAGCCGTACTACAATTCTGCGCTCGGCAAACTGTGGCTCGAGCGAGGAGGCACCACGGTGCAGGCCCATTTGCGCGGCGGCGAGTTCGGCACGCGCTGGCACGATGCCGGGCAGCTCGCCGGCAAGCGGCTCTCTCATGATGATTTCGCAAGTGTTGCGGCCGACCTTGTCCGGCGCGGCGTCACACAGGCAAAGCGGATCGCGGCCGAGGGCGGATCGAACGGCAGCATTCTCATCACCAATATGCTGACGCGCTACCCTAAGTGTTTCGGCGCGCCGTTCTGCACCATTCCGCTGATCAGCATGAGCCGCTACACGAAGCTGCTCGCGGGCGCGAGTTGAATCGCGGAATTTGGCGATCCTGATAAGCCCCGAAGAATGGGAATGGCTCATGACCATTCCGCCTACCATATTGCCAAGCCCGGGCAGGACTACCCGCCGATCCTGATTGCGACGACGCGTCGGGACGATTGCGTTCATCCCGGACACGCCCGCAAGATGGTCGCCAAGCTTCAGGGGATTGGCTAGGAGGCTTATCTCTACGAGCCGAACGCAGGCGGTCACGGCTATCGCAGGGACAACAAGGAGCATGCCAGCTTTCAGGTGCCGGGCTTTCAATTCCTGGAAAGTAAGATCGGCTGGCTGGGCGAGAAGGCGTAAGCGAGCTTCGCCCCTACGATCTCAATCGCTGGCCGGATTTCTAGGCGACCTGGACCAGCGCGAGATCCAAATCGAGCGCAGGTTTTTCGAGTTTGCGAACGCTCGTTCGATGCGTTCGTGCAAATCGATGTGTACCGCCCAGAGTTCTGCTCGCCAGTGACATATTCGCGTGACCCAACCGCGAGGTTTGCTTCTCGTTAAATGGGCCATCCCCAAGTTTGAAAAAAGTCAGGGGTATCCGATGAGTTCAAGAGGACTAGCACATGCAACTCAGGCGTGCTTGGCAGCTTTACTTTATCCCTGCTAGATGTGCGCTCAGAATGCCAAGGGAGCTATTATGGCCAAGACGCTGACTAAGAAGGCCGTACGTCGCGAGTACACGAAGACAGATGTGAAGGAACTGCGCGCACACTCGAGGGCGAAAACACCCGTTACGAAAATCGCGAAGCTTACAAAGCGAACGACCGGATCTCTGCGTCAGAAGGCGCGAAAGTTAGGCATCCCGCTCGGACACCGACGGTAGTAAGCGCGCCGTGTGGATGGAAGCACGCGCGCGAAGCACCCCAAATCGAGTACATCGGAAACCAGAAGCTCAACGTCATCCGAGTTTGGTGTCTGCACTCGTCATCACCACCATCCACAGGCCATTCACCTGGGCCAGCTCGTGCTGCACGCAGGGCGGTGCTGGGCGAGCGTATGACGATGGCACGCTCGGTGGCGTCAAAAAGCTGCCACCGGGATCTCGCCGGCCACATCATCGAGCACACCTCTGTCGAAGAGGAGCGATTTTATCGGACCGGCGCCGTGTCTTGCTCTTGCGAGAAGAGCGGTCTTCTTCGGCGCAATCAAACGCGCGCTCAGACGCCACTCTTCCATCGAGCCTTTAGGTTGGTCGCATGAAGGCCGACGGTCACCTCGGCCGCTGCTATCTCGATCGCGCTCATAGTGGAAGGCCTTCATTTCCAGATATTGGAAGTCATCCCTACTGTTCGGGCGGCGTTCTAGACGCGATGCCAACGTCAATTGATAGATGCCACTTCTCGAACTTGCATACAATTGAGCGGCTGTGTCACTGCTAGGCAGCAAATTGGCCATGTCAGCGTTCGAATCGGCCGTTTTCCGCGAACGTTCGTCAGGATCTGCCGTACTGCTTTGCATGCAGCTTATCCAATCTCGCTAGTCCCTCCTCAGCTAAATTTGTCGGGAGGTAGCTAAAGCACAGGCGTAGATGCTGGCCATTTCGTGGGCCATAATGACGGCCATGCACAAGTTGCACGTCGTGCTCACTGCGCGCAAGCTCAGTGCAAGTCTCAGCCTCAATTCCATGGGCGAGCCGTACCCAAAACGAGAAACCGCCGCTTGGGAGGAGATAGTCTGGCTCACAAACCGACTATCCCGCAGCAACGTGTTCAAGATATCGCGCTGGGCCACGATAATGTCGGCGTAGCTGCACAATTTGCGTATAAAGTGCGTCCGACTGCAGAAACGATAGAACAATATTGCTGACGCCGCCGTCGCATTTGAGGCGTGCCGACCTGATGATAACATCCGAATCTGCAAGGACCCAACCCACCCGCAATTCCGGTCCAGCCAGCTTGGAGATGCCGTGGATATTTATGACGTTGCCGCCCGCGGCAGCCAATCAGCTACGCCGTTGTACGACAACTCCGAATAGAAGAGATCCTGTACCAGCGCCACCCCGTGCTGGGCTAGCATCGTTGCAAGGCGGGCCATATGGGCGCGGTCGGATTATGAAATGCTGGCGACGTGAAAAAGTTTCACGCGGGCATTGCGGCGCAAGGTCGATTCAAGCTCGCTCAGATCGACGCCGTCGGCACTCATCCCAAGCTGGAGAATGATGGCCCCCGCGATCGAAAAGGTACGCAGTGCACCGAGGTAAGACGGGTCCTCAGTCAGGACCGCATCGCCCGGGTCGAGCCAGGCATCGCCAACCAATTGCTGAGCCTGTGAAGCACCAGCGGTAAGGATCACCTCCTGATGCCGTAAATTACAACGTTGTGCGAGCCTTGTCCGCAGCTTCGGCAAACCAACCGCATCCGTTTACTGAAGCAGATTGGCGGTTGTGACACCGGTATCTTGGCTTAATGCGTGCGGCCAGGCCAGCTCTGAGAACATGTCGGATCGGGTAGCCCATACGCGAAATTGATGGCGTGCTTCGCACTTGAGTAGTTGAACGGCGCAAAGCCCTGAGCAAGCGAGCTGCGTCGGACCGGCAGGTTCATGGCTTCCTCATTTGTATCCCGCCAATTTTGCGTGAGCTTGGCGCCTGCGAAAGCGCTCATTGTACGCTGCGATGAATTCCGTGGGTACCGCGGCGCTGAGTGGGAAGTCTATCTTTGGTGGCAGGCCGGCTTTTGGTGCCAGTTTGCCGAAGGAGGGCTGCCATGCTGTCCCGAAGAAATGCCGGCCATATCGGAGCGCAAGCTCAGGTACCACAGGATAGAGCAGGCTCAGGAACAGCGAGATCTCGACGGCGTTCCACATGCCGCTGTTGTCACGCGCAAAATCGGCGACCTCGAAGTACCTATCGACGATATCAAGGGCATCCCAGAATCGGAGGTCCTCGATTGCATCCGCGTAACGCTGAGCGAGGATGCGTAGACGGGATCTAAGACGTCTAGTGTCCAGCGTGCGCGCGTTGTTGGCGTATTGGCCCAATGCATCTTCCCAGACCCGGAGGTGCGATGCCGCCGTGATTAGCCGATCAATATCGAACTCGTTTTCGTCTCTGCCGAATGGCCGTGCAATTCGGGCGAGCGCGTAACGCACGACGTTGGGGTCCACCTCGCGCGCGACCTCGTCGACCCAAAGCGCATGGTCGCGGCTGGTCGAAAACGTTTCGCCTTCGAGCTTGTAGAAATCCTGGATTGAGTGGTTTGCCGGAATTGGATAACCACGTGCGAGCAGGGCGCCGGTCACACCTATTGTGTAGTAGAAGCGGTTGTCCTGGCCCATGAAAAACACAAGCCGGGTGGTGGGATCGTGCATGGTTGATTTTGCGTCCAAAAACTCGTTGGCGCATTGCTCGCGAATTCCGGTGTCGAAGCACCACAAGCCCTCAAACCACGTGAGCAGGGTTTGACCGGACAAACGTTCCGGCTGTAGTAGCTCTATACCATGACTGAAGTGACGCGACATCGGCAAACCCCGCATATCGTGGGCCAGCCAAGATCGCGCCTTGTCTCGTATGGGCTCGGCCCAGTCGCTTTGTCCAATTGCTTTGTCCAGCGCATGCGCGAGGCGAGGCGTATCGAACACGGCATGCTCGACGGTCCTCAGGACAAGATTATGGCCGCATGTCGTGTGCCGGGCATTGCGTAATGTGGCGTGGCGAACTGCCAGTCCACAGTTCTCGCACAGGTTACTGTCGGTAGGTGAATTGCATGCCGGACAATTGCCGACTGCTAGCGAGTCCGCGACAAATTCATCGCAATGCTCGCAATAGAGTTGGACACCCTTGCGGACTTTGACGTAACCAGCCTCCTGCAGCTCGCAGAAGATCGCGAGAGCATTCTCCTTATGTAGCTCGCTGGATGTGCGAACGAAGACATCAGGCGTGATGTGCACTGCACGGAGGCACTGCAGGATCTCGTCAATGTACTTTTGCGCGACCTCGCCGACGGGTTGCCCGAGCTTTCGCGCTTTTTGAAGCGTATACGTGCCGTGCTCATCTGCGCCCGTGATGAAGTGCGCGCGATGGCCGGCCATACGCTGAAAGCGCACGAAGATGTCGGCGAGCAAGTATACGCCGCCGACATGACCGAGATGCAATTTGCCGTTAGGGCAGGAGGGAGCCGGACATACGAAATAGGTGCGCATGTCAATCCCACCAGATGGAGAGGAGTTTCAGCGTATCCTCCTGGCTGAGATTGCGGAGGGCATAGGTCTGGTGCGGGGGCATGTAGAACAAAGTCACGTCCTTTACCGACCGGCTGTGCCCGCCGGCTTCGAAGTCTCCCTCGCCGGAAATCAGCACCCACAATTCGTGTTCGTGGTGCGCATGCAGATCGACCGCCCCGCCGGGCGTGACCTCAACGACCGAGGCACCGAACTCGGGGCTGAGATCGTCCGGCAAACGTACCAGCAAGCGGCAAACCAGCACGCCATATTCGGTTCGCATCAGGGAGCGATCGATCTGCTTCGTGTACACGACGTCTTTCTTTTAAGAGTTGCGATCACTCGCGATAGAAGATGCCGTTGGGCGTTCTTAGACCCTGGAGATCAACGATCTTGCCGACTGGTGGGTTGTAAGCACGCTTCATCCGGTTGTATTCGGCACGATCAGGACCGCCAGTAGATGCCCGCTGGAGCACCAAATAGAGCGTTCGGCGAGAGCGATCGCTCTTGTTCGGGAGTGAGTAGTGGGGCGCGTAGGGCCGTCTGTAAGCGAGGCGGTCCGCGGCGCCAGGGGGACATCGACGATACGCAAGTTAGAGGACCGCGCCGCGCTAATGTGATCGCGGTCATCTTTTTCCGCCGATATCAATGAATCCGATTCAGCGTTCAGCCCTGCATCGTCTGCATCCTCGTAACCGCCCAGGAGTTGCCCAGATTGATCGAGATAAAACGGCTGTCCGCGAAGACTGTTGATCAGATTGTCCTCCATGTGCGCGCTGCCCAGGAGCGACCGAAAAAAGGGGGGAGTGCGCGGCTGAAAGCCCGTGGCGTGCACTATGCGATCGCTTGTTGATAAAACTGTAGAGCCGCCCGTTTTGCGCGAGGCAATTCAGGAAAGAATAGGGACTGGTTGGGCTTACCAAGGTCACGCAATCTTTGAATGGCGACACTTGCAGGCGGCTGTTCGGCAGCGCTCGTCCGGGATGCCAGCAAAATGCCTCGCGCTTCTCCAGGAATAGTGCGCGCAGTCGGGTAGGTTCAATCAGCGCTGCCAGGCTGAGATTGAAAGGACCGGTCCCGACGCCAATGACGTCCAGCGTATCCACGAAGGTCTCTCTCTCGCTTGTGTAAGGTCCCGCTTGAGGAAGGTGGTTGGTTGCTGCGTAGAAAAGCCTACAATCTGACACTGCGTGAGATACAAGAGGTTTATCGTCTCACTGAGCCGGATCCTTTGGGTCAGGTGCCGCTCCTCGCCGATCGCGAAATGCGCTTTTCATGCGGGGCGTCTCGTCAATGAGGCTGGGCGCAAAGCGCTGCCCGACATCGGCTATGATGATGACCCGGTCGTGCGCTAAGAGGCGTACACGCCTGCCGCATCTGCGGAACGCGCGCTTTATGGGCTGCTGGCGGAAACAGATGGCCGAGAAACGATGCGACCCGAAGTATTGCGGATGCGCCGCCGCCTGCAGTTGCGGAGGCGTAGGATAGGAAAGCCGATCCTCAAGCCCGAAAGCTCTTTGCCCGTCGCAGAAAGTTCTTAAACAGAGCGCCCCCATGCTGGGTCAGTATCGATTCGGGATGGAACTGCACGCCGTAGGTAGGGTGATCGCGATGGGCAAGAGCCATGATCTCACCATCGTCCGAACGTGCCGTGACCACAAGATGTGAGGTGTGCGACTCATCGATCTCAACAACAAGGGAATGGTAGCGCCCGACGCAGAGAGGAGAAGGGATTCCGTCGAACAGCCCTACGCCGTTATGCGTGAGATACGAGGACCGGCCGTGCATGGGGCGACGTGCACGTGCCACCGTTCCGCCGAAAACACTCCCGATGCACTGGTGCCCAAGGCAGATGCCTAAGATCGGGACATGACCAGAGAGCTCGCGAACGATCGAAGTCGATATTCCCGCCTCTGTTGGGGAGCAGGGACCGGGGGAGATGACCACGGCGTGCGGCTTGCGAAGGACGATATCACTGACGCTGATCGCGTCGTTGCGGATCACGTCCGTTGCTTCACCAAGCCGGCGGAAATAGCGGGCAATGTTGAAGACGAAGGAATCGTAGTTGTCGATGATGACAATCAAGAGCCACCGGAAGAATTGGTGGCGAATGCGTCAAACATTCGCTGCGCCTTGACGAGTGTCTCCTCGTATTCGGCCGCTGGATCCGACATCGCCGTTATCCCGCCACCCACGTGAAAGGCAGCCAAATCGGCGTCGATCGTGACAGTGCGGATCGCGATATTCGTATCCATGTGCCCGTTGAAGGCGATGAAGCCGATTGCTCCGCAATAAGCCTCTCGCGCTATGCGCTCGATTTCCGTAACAATCTCCATCGATCTCACTTTCGGCGCTCCGGTGATTGATCCGCCTGGAAAGCAGGCGCGAAGAAGGGCGACGGCGTCTTGGCGCTCTTCAAGTTGACCCGTAACCACCGACACGAGGTGGTGCACCGAGGCGTAGGATTCGAGATCGCACAGCGCAGGAACCTCGACTGAATGCGGAGTGCATACACGCGACAGATCACTCCGCAGGAGGTCGACGATCATGATGTTTTCGGCACGATCTTTGTCTGACGTGACCAGAAGTTGAGCGCGGCGCTGGTCCTCCTCGGCGTCGGCAGAGCGCGCGCTTGTGCCTTTGATGGGGCGCGTCTCGACCCGTCGACCGTCGAGATTCAGGAAACGCTCCGGCGAGCTTGATGCAATAGTGAGAGTGCCGTAACGCAGGAGCGCTGCGAACGGTGCGGGGTTCAATGACCTCAATTGGCAGTAGAAGGCAACCGGATCAAACGAGTTCGGCAAGTGCGCGCTAAAACGCTGCGCAATGTTGACTTGGAAGACGTCTCCGGCCTGGATCAGGTCGATGACGCGCTGTACTGCGGCAATGTAGCCCGCACGGCTGAAGTTCGAATGCCATGGTCCGACTGCGCCGTGGGCGTCATTTCTCGCCAAGTCTGCGGTGGCAAGAAGAGCTGCAAATTCATCGGCTCGCTGGCGTGCGCGCGCGGCGCGGCGCGCGGGATCCTGCTCGGGCCACCCTGTGGAGACGATCCAACTTCTGTCGTTGCGGTGATCGTAGCTGACGACCACGTCATAAAAATGCAGAATGGATTGAGGCAAGCCGTGTCCGGAGGCTGCCGGAACCGGCAATCGCTCTAATGTCCTGTTCAGGTCGTAACCGAAGAATCCGGCCGCTCCTCCCTGAAAGGGCGGGAGATCGGGGCGATGCTCTTGTGGATGCCTAGCAAGCAGGGTGCGAAGGACGTCCCACGGGTCGCCGTCAAGAGTCTGTCCGTTCCAACTCGCCCCTCCGTCCGCGACCATATAGGTGCCGAACGGGTCGCAGGCCAGATATGAGTAGCGCCCAAGTAGCTCGTGGCTCGCGGCACTATCAAGAAACGTAAGATGAGGTCGGCGGGCGAGGCGCCGAAATGCCGTGACAGGGGCAATCCATTGCAGCTCTTGAACGTGCATTGGCTATCCGTCACCGGCGAGTGGCGTTCGCGCGCTTCCGGCGATGGCTCGCCAAACGAGCGCGACGTTTGATCGAAATTGGCAAGCTCGTGAGACCGGTGGTCAGCCTAGCCTCCGCCAGCGGAGACCGCGCGGCGAGTGACGAGCCGCACATCCGTCGACACATCGTAGTCTGCCGCGAACCGCAGTTCGCGCAATGGCCGTACCCGCCTGATCGATTCCTGGTATAGATCATGTGCTTTGTAGGCTGCGAGTTCCGCCTCGCTCTCGAACTCACCATAGACGACGACGTCGATGTCGTTCCCGAGCTGATCGGTCTTGCGATTGCGAGCAACCTCCAGCCGGCGTGCATGCGGAATGGTCGTGAGAACCGAGAGGCCCTCGATTATCCCGTCAATGTGCCCCTCATCCTTGGCGGTGAACAAAACGATGTGGCAGATCATGAATGGCTCTATGAGTGTTAGAGATGGGTGCATAGCTAACTTGGGATCGCGCTCTCCGCAACGCAACCCCTTCCGCATCGCCGGTTGATCGATCGTTCGCGCTTGTGCCGCGCGCTGCGCAACTCACCTCGCTAGAATCGCTTCTTGGTCAACAGCTCGGGAGAGCCAGGCGCTCAATGGTCTGAATATGACGCGCGAGCAGGTTACAGGCTTGGTCAAGGTTGCGGGCTCGCAGGGCCTGCAAAATCAGACGGTGATCTTGGTTGGACCGTGGGCGCCAGCCAGTCGACCGCGCCATCGCGAACACCAGCCGAGAGTTTGCAAGCTGTAGTTCGTCAAGGCTGGCGAGCAGGCGCGGCATCGCGCAGGGCGCAACCAGGGCATAGTGAAAGGTCCGGTTGGCCATCTCAAACTCCTCAATCGTCTTGGCATTGTCTCCTTCGATGAGGGCAAGTTCAATGCGTGCCATGTGGATCGATGAGAGCTTTGGAGCCGCGTTGCGTAGCGCGACCACCTCGAGCGCCGCACGCATCTCGGCGATCTCCTTGACCGAGTTCGTGTCGAGCGGAGCGACCCGCGCGCCGCGCCGAGGTGCACTCACGACAAGATGTTGTGCCTCCAATTGTCGAAAAGCCTCGCGCACCGGGACATGACTGGAATTGAATTCTCGCGCGACATGATCCTGCCGGAGCGGCGAGTCCGGCTGCAGGGCGCCGTTGATAATGCGCTCACCGATCGATTCGGCGATGCGTCCGGCAGTCGTCCTGTTCTCGCTCATCATAGATTATCTATCGGAAAAGTGGGTGCGCCCCGATAGCACATCGATTAGCATCGATCCAATATCGCTGACGATAGATAATTTACGTGATTATCTATGATTACGGACCCGAGGCTATGGACGTTTGTGCTGGAGTTGACCGGAACGGAAGCTGCGGGCTCCCACGGGTTCGTGGAGAATGGAAGCGTGCCGAGGCCGAGGCGCTCTATGGTTTGCCATTCGCAGAGCTGATGTTTCGAGCGCAAAGCGTTCATCGCGATAACTTCGATCCGAACCACGTCGAAACAGCAAGCCTGCTCAGCATCAAGACGGGTGGCTGCCCGGAAGACTGCGGCTACTGCGCACAGAGCGCGCACTACGAGACGGGGGTGAAAGCGAGCCGCCTGATGGATCGCGCCGATGTGGTCGCCACCGCGCAACGTGCCAAGGAGGCTGGCGCAACCCGCTTCTGCATGGCTGCGGCCTGGCGCAGTCCGAAAGACCGTGATCTCGATCGGGTCTGCGAAATGGTCAGCGCCGTCAAAGGGCTTGGCATGGAAACCTGTGTCACACTCGGCATGCTGACGCCGAAACAGGCGGCGCAGCTTTCCGAGGCAGGGCTCGACTTCTACAATCACAACGTCGACACCTCGCCTGAGTTCTACGGCAGGATCATCACAACGCGCACGCTGCAGGACCGAATTGACACGCTCGAGCATGTGCGCGAGGCGGGCATCAAGATCTGCTGTGGCGGCATTATCGGCATGGGCGAGCGCGTTGAGGACCGTCTCGACATGCTCATCCTGCTCGCCAATCTCCGAAAGCCACCGGAAAGCGTGCCAATCAATCTTTGGAACGAGGTCAAGGGGGTTCCCGTCGTTGACACCGCGATGCGTCCCGATTCGATCGCACTGGTGCGTCTGGTCGCAACTGCTCGGATCATGATGCCGACGAGCGTCGTGCGGTTGTCTGCCGGACGGCATGACATGACCGATGAATTGCACGCGCTGTGCTTTTTGGCCGGCGCAAATTCAATTTTCATCGGGGACGTGCTGCTGACGACCAATAATCCAAAAACCGATCGCGATGCAAACTTGCTCACCAGGCTCGGCATCACGTCAGGGCTTGCCTAAACCACACAGGGCGGCGAGCTATCTCGTAAACTCCTTAAGCTTAGGTGAGAAATGCAAATTACGTTGATGAAAGGCAAAATCCATTGCGCATCGGTGACCGAAGCCGATCTGCATTATGAGGGCTCGATTTCAATCGATCGTACATTGCTGGACGCGGCAGGGATTTTGCTCAACGAACGTGTCGAAATCCACAACGTCGAAACCGGGGTGCGGTTCGCCACTTTCGTCACCGAAGCGCCGAGCGGCTCGGGGACCATTGACTTGAACGGTGCGGCTGCGCGACTGGCGCTTCCCGGAGATAAAATTAGCATCCTTGCATACGCCTTGCTTGATGAGGCGGAGGCCAAGACCTTTAGACCCCGTATTGTGCTCGTCGATCGCGAAAATCGAATATTGCCGGTTTGACCATCAAGGCGCCAAAGCGAAGCCGTTTTTCTGCGCACATCGTGAGAATTTTGCGCGATTTCAAAGCCCTCAGAGTGCAGAATGAATTCAATCCACGCGGGAAAGGCTGTCCGATATAGCTCGGCGTTGAACGTCTTGAAAGAAGACCACCGCTTGCGCAGCCTCAGTCCGCGTGCAGGAAAAGATTTCACGTCGAACGACTATTTGGCGCTCGCGAACGCGCCGCGCATCAAGAAGGCCGTCTTGGCGGCGGTCGAGGCCGGCACACCGATCGGAGCCGGCGGATCGCGGCTCCTGCGCGGCAATTGCGAGGAGCATGAAAGTCTGGAAGCTGAAGCTGCCAGCTTCTTTGGGGCCGAGACGGCGCTCTTCTTTGGCGGCGGCTATGTCGCAAATTTTGCGGTCCTGACGACGGTGCCGCAGAAAGGCGATCTGCTCGTTCTCGATTCTCTGGTACATGCGAGTATCCATGAAGGCGCGCGGGCGGGCCGCGCTGACTTTCGGATAAGCGCACATAACGACCTGGATTCGGTCGAAAGCACAATTCGTGACTGGCGGGCAAAGGGCGGAGTTGGCCGCATCTGGATCGTGGCCGAAAGTCTCTACAGCATGGACGGCGATTTTGCGCCGCTCCAAGAGCTGGTTGCGCTCGCCGACCTGCATGATGCGTTTTTGATGGTGGATGAGGCCCATGCCACAGGTGTTTACGGTGCGAAGGGACGGGGGCTCACCGCTCCTTACGAGGGACGAGAAAATCTCCTGGTCGTTCATACTTGCGGCAAGGCGCTGGGCGCTGCTGGCGCGCTCGTCACGGCGTCGGGCATCCTGCGAGACTTTATGATCAATCGGTGCCGTCCCTTTATCTTCGCCACCGCCCCCTCACCGTTGATCGCCGTCGCCGTGCAAGAGGCTATTCTGATGCTGCAGCAGGAACCCGAGCGTCAGCAGCGCCTCATCGAACTCGTCGCGTTCACACATCGGCAGATCAAACAGCGCGGTTTGAAGGGTCCTTCGGACTCGCAGATCGTACCGTTCATCGTAGGCGACAACGCGCGTGCGATGCGGCTTGCCTCGGCGCTGCAGGCTCGTGGCTTCGACATCCGCGGCATCCGGCCGCCGACCGTGCCGGCGGGCACGGCTCGTTTGCGCATCTCGTTGACACTCAACGTCATCGAAGATGACGTGTGCGCAATGCTCGACGCCTTGGCCGAGGAGACAAAAAGGTGAATTTCGATGGCTCTGCGGATCGTGGTAACGGGCACAGATACTGGAATCGGAAAGACGGTGTTTTCCGCGGGGCTCGCAAACCTTCTCGGCGCGAATTATTGGAAGCCGATTCAGGCCGGGCTCGATGGAGAGACCGACACGGAGACTGTCGCGCGGCTCGGCGGCTTGTCGGCCGACCGCATCTTGCCAGAGCGCTACCGCCTGCAAACACCAGCCTCGCCGCACTATTCCGCCGCGGTTGACGGCGTTCGGGTCGCGGCAGAGTCGCTCGATGTGCCAGATACTGGTCAGCAGCCATTGGTTATCGAGGGCGCGGGCGGGCTCATGGTGCCCCTGACCGGCGATACTCTTTACATTGATGTGTTCGAGCGATGGCGCCTTCCAGTCGTGCTTTGCGCGAGCACGGAGCTGGGCACCATCAATCATTCGCTCCTGTCGATAGAGGCTCTCCGAAAGCGTGATATCCCCATTCTCGGCATGGCCTTCATCGGCGAAACAAATGCCGAGACTCAGACCGTTATTCGTGAGATGGGGCGGGTGCGTTGGCTGGGACGATTGCCGTGGCTCTCGCCCCTCACCGTGGACACGCTGCAAGCCACATTCAGAACCTCATTCCGGGCAGATAGTTTCAAGCCATATGCCAAGGAATAGATCTCCGATCTGGCATCCGTTCACACAACACGCTCTTCAAGACGAGATGACGAGAGTTGTTCGGGGGAATGGTGCCTATCTCCACACCGCCGATGGTGGCCGTATCATCGATGCAATCTCATCCTGGTGGGTGGTGACGCATGGTCATTGTCATCCACATATCGTGCGCGCGATTCAGGAACAGGCAGCCGAGCTCAACCAGGTCATCTTTGCCGGCCATACCCACGAACCTGCGGAGGATGTTGCGGCACGACTCTTGAAGTGCGCGCCGCCTGGGCTTGAGCATGTCTTCTTTTCCGACAGCGGCTCGGCTAGCGTCGAAGTGGCCCTAAAAATGGCACTCGGCTATTGGCATCATATCGGCAAGCAGCGAATACGCATTGTCGTGATGCAACATTCCTATCACGGCGACACAGTCGGCGGGATGTCGGTTGGTGCGCGGGGCGTGTTCAACGAGGCGTACGGGCCTTTGTTGTTTGACGTCACCTCAATCCCGTTTCCTGCAACAGGTCGAGAGCAGGACACGCTCGACGCCCTTGAGTCTGCGTGTCGGAACGAAGTTCCTGCAGCCTTTATAGTGGAGCCTCTGATATTGGGGGCCGGCGGAATGCTGATGTACCCAGCCTGGGTGCTCAGAGAGATGAAGCGGATCTGCGAGGCATCGGAGGTCCTGTTCATTGCCGACGAGGTCATGACGGGCTGGGGCCGCACTGGAACTCTCTTTGCGTGCGAGCAGGCCGATATCACACCCGATATCGTCTGCTATTCCAAGGGAATTACGGGCGGAGCGCTCCCCCTCGCGGTGACGCTCTGCCGCGCCGACATATTCGATGCCCACTATTCGAAGGATCGCGCGCGCACGTTCTTTCATTCGAGCTCCTATACCGCAAATCCGGTGGCCTGTGCGGCCGCAAGAGCCAATCTGGATCTTTGGCAAGATCCCGAAACCCGCCAACGCGTGGCGGCGATCGCCGCGATGCAAGAACAGGCAATTGAGCCATTCCGGGACGATGCGCGCTTCGGAGACGTTCGTCAAACCGGCACCATTACAGCACTCGATCTGAAGACGAGCGATGCGGGCTATCTGGCGGACATCGGTCCGAAGCTTCACGCCTTCTTCAAGGATCGAAATCTGCTGCTACGGCCGCTCGGCAATACGATCTACGTAATGCCGCCGTACTGTGCGACAGCGGCAGATCTTGATGAAATCTATGCGGGTATCAAAGATGCCGCCGATGCGCTGGCTGGAAGGAACCCTCTGCGTGCATAGGCACGCGAGCGCCAACTTCGTCCTATTATTCCGACCGATCGGGCGAGTATCGCGCCTACCCGATCCTGAGTCCGCGGTGGGTTTTGGCGAAGGAGCCGGTAAAGGTTCGTCACGCTCGCAAGATTGAAAGGGGCGTCCGATTTATGGACAGCTCTCGTTTGTTCGTGGAGTGTGGCAACCGCCGCCCCGAAGCTCGTTGAGATCGCCGCAGGCATTGAGCCGGTTCAGCCGGGCGCGATCTTCATCACTGATGAACGCGCCGTTTCACTGGTCAGGCGGAGTTGGACACGATATCGGGCCCACAGCCTGACGCCGTTGCGGGGGCTCCCGAGTGACGAAGGGGGGCTGACCGTAAGTCGTCGTTTGTAAGGAACGTTTCTGAGTACCGTTCTTACGCAAGGTGTGACTGCGATGGGGGGCGACAGAGTATCCATAACAGGCCGCGTAAATGTTCCGCGTGCCAGTGGCGGAGCAGGCTGAAGCTGTAGCCGGCGGCGGCGAGCGTGGCGTTGATGCGGTTGCCGTCGCGGCCCTTGAGATGGTTACGGCGCATCCGGTGGTCGTCCTTGAGATGGCCGATCACAGGCTCGACGGCGGCGCGGCGACGCGGATTTGATGCGCAACCGATTTTGCGACTCAGGCTATGTCTCGACCCAGCGGTTGGGAGAGAGGACTGTCGTCATGTCACCAATAGAACTGAGAACTGCTGGGCCGGCGGACGGTTCGTTGCTTTCTGATCGGGAGCATGCTGTTTGGTCTGAACATGCTGATCACCTGCCTGCTGTTCAGGATGAACCGTAACGATGCGTTCAGTTCGCTGCGGATCGGCGCGTACAACAACTTCCTGCGGTTCCGACTGACGGAAGATGGGTTCGACATGTTTGTGGTCGGGCTGGAGAACGTCCCACAGCGGGATGACTGGAGCGCCAATTCCAAACACGACAAAGACAAGCCCGATCCCGAGGTTCCGGTGTTCGTCCCGAAGGTTGAATTCAAACCGCATCTGATTGAACGGCTTTCGATCAGACTGGGGCCGAAGCGGGCCGCTCCAACCGCCTAGTACCTCGTCACACTGATTATGACTGGTTGATTCCGAGCCAGTTCAGGATGGGCAGGTCTTTCGGAGCCACGAGGATTTGGATGCTTCGAGCGACGCCGGGTTGGCGCCGAATGAGACCATTTCGTTCGAGGGTCACGATCATCTGGTGGACCGAAGGCGGGCTGACTTGAAAGTGGCGCTGCATGTCGGTCTCGGCGGGCGGGCGTCGGAACATGTGCGCGTAGGTGTAGATGAAGGCCAGGTACTGGCCCTGCTTTTCGGTGAAGCCTTGAGGGCTGAGGCTGCGAGCGGCGCCTGATTTTCGATTCATTTGTCGATTCGTCCGGTCCTCCGACAAGGAGGTCGCGATGAATGTACGTTATCGGGTCGAATTGAGCCAAGCCGAACGCTGTGAACTCACCGCGATGTTGAGCAAGGGCAAGCGGGCTGCCCGCAAGCTCAAGCGCGCCCAGATATTGCTGGCGGCCGATGCCGGCCGCAGCGATGAAGAGATTGCCCGCGCCGTGGCGGTGGGCGGTTCCACCGTGTACCGGACCAAACGGCGCTTCGTGGAAGGCAATCTGGAGCGGGCGCTGAGCGAGGATCCGCGTCCAGGCGCGGAGCGCAAGCTCACCGGCAAGGAGGAAGCCCTGCTGGTGGCAACGGCTTGCGCAACCCCTCCCGAGGGTCGCGCCCGCTGGACGCTGGAGCTTTTGGCCGACGCCATGGTCAGGCTCACCGACCACGAGAGCCTGTCGGGCGAGACGGTGCGCCGGCGGCTGGCCGAAAACGGCCTCAAGCCGTGGCGCAAGGATATGTGGTGCATTCCAAAGGTCGATGGCGAATATGTCGCCCGCATGGAAGACGTGCTCGACCTATATGCCGAGGCGCCTGATCCCGACCGGCCGGTGGTCTGCTTCGACGAGAGCCCGGTCCAGCTCATCGGCGAGGTTCGCGAGCCGATCCCCGCCGAGCCGGGCCAACTCGAACGTTACGATTGCGAGTATCGCCGCAACGGCACCGTCAATCTCTTCGTCTGCATCGACGTGCATCGGCCATGGCGCAAAGTCAAAGTCACAGAGCGACGGGCGGCAGAAGATTACGCCCAGTGCATGCGCGAACTCGTCGATGTTCATTATCCCGACGCCGGGTGCATCCGCGTCGTGCAGGACAATCTGTCGACCCACTCCGTAGGCTCCCTCTATGAGGCATTCGCGCCTGACGAAGCCCGGCGAATTCTGCGCCGCCTGGAGTTCCACTACACCCCAAAGCACGCCAGTTGGCTCAACATGGTCGAGATCGAGATCGGCGTGCTCCGCGGTCAGTGCCTCGACCGCAGGATCGACGACCCAAACTGGCTCCGCCGCGAAATCGCCGCATGGGAGAAACAACGAAATGCCGCTGGCGCCCGCATCAAATGGATGTTCACGACCGAAAAAGCCCGCGCCAAAATGGGCCGCGCCTATCCCGCAACGTCCAAAGAGTCACAATCACTGTGACAAGCTACTAGTACGGACATGCCTCGGCCCATCACGACGGGCAAGAGCCTTCCGATCAGTGTCGTTGCTGGCTCCTCTTCTGTACTGATGCAAATAATTGCTGGGGCGGCTGAACTGTGACTGTTCGCGGGCCAGTAGTGAGCGACGATCTCAACTTGATCACAGCAATCGATTGGGACTCGCTCGATCTTCTGTTGCAGCGCTCCGAGTTTTTGAATGACGGCGTTGATCTTGGCCGGAAGGCGTGCGCCTTCTGGACCGTATTCACAGGCCAGCCGCCTGGCAACTTCAAAGGCGGTCAGCGCGCATAGCCAATCTTCTGCCGCCTCATCAAAGTATCCCTTCTCTATATTCGTATCACCGAGAAGGCGATGG
Source organism: Bradyrhizobium sp. CCGUVB4N (assembly GCF_024199945.1). GTDB lineage: Bacteria > Pseudomonadota > Alphaproteobacteria > Rhizobiales > Xanthobacteraceae > Bradyrhizobium. Next base: position 1,873,942 of record NZ_JANADP010000001.1, read on the forward strand.
GCATCTCCGATGTTAGTCCATCTAATAGCCCATTCACTTCGACTTATGCTTATACAGGCGGCTTCGAGATTATTGAGGAACGCCGCAGCGCCCCATCGCGTGGATGAAAGATCGCCCCTCACCTGGGGCCACGCAGCGCCGTCCATCCCATCTGCCCCTTAGTGTGGATCTGAAGAGATAGCCGGTTCTACAGCGCCAGCTTAGCTCCACGTGTCACGGAGATAGTAGCTGACACCGCAGGAGAAACTTCGCGGTATTGAGCCATGGTACGCTGCAATTCTGCCTTTGGTCGCGGGGCCGCGCAGTTTTTCATCCGACTGAGCATCAGGCCTTCCGCTGCACTCAGTAACTACGAGCGAACCGCGCAGCGCTTGGAATAAGCGCCTAAAGACCGTCAGGGGTGCCGAACCCTAGCAATGCCTCTATCCCGTGAACCTGGGCGCCGATTGAGACGGCTGGCGCCACGATGAAAGCGGACCTGGTACAAGAGCTGGCTGAACGAGCGCCGCGCTTCAAATCCATTCTGGGTAATGTGTTCGGAAGTTCCAAGCGAGGCTGCCCTTCGAAGTCGCCTTGCCCTTGTTCGCAGCGGCGGACATCCAAGTCAAAAGGCAGCGTCCGGAAAGGCTTCAGCATAGGCGCCGGCTGACGCAACTCACACAGCTGATCCCCTGATCGGGGCCGGGAATCACAGCCCTAGATAAGGAAACGGCCTCAGCGGCTCCGGGGGATATGCTGAGGCCGTACCTACGCCTCGCGGACAAGCCGGAGGCGGAGCCAGAACAAGAACGGTTGGCTGATTTTCGTTTGCGCGAGGAAGACTATCCAAGTCGGAGATCTTCGGCGGACACCTTGCCAGAACGTCCGGTCGTTATCTCATAGCTAATCTTTGCACCCTCTGCCAGCTCGCTATAGCCGGCCCTTTCAACGGCACGAATGTGTACGAAGACATCAGGGCCGCCGTCATCCGGCTTGATAAAGCCGTAGCCCTTAGTTGCGCTGAACCATTTCACAGTACCGATCGCCACCACATTAACTCCAAGTTGAACGCGCGCGATTTAGCCAGAGTTCCCACTGAGCATCAAGACCATCCGCAGTGTGAGACGTCCGTGTTGCTGACCGCGCGATCGTAACGAAACCGCGACCGCGTACCATAGCCGCGCCTGCGACTCCAAGCGTTTTCATGCATGATGTTTACTCCGGCTCACTGGAGTGAAACAGCGCAAAATGATGCTTAAGCGCATCAAAGCTAGCTTGGCCATCTGACTGCCATTGGCTGCTCGAATCTCGACTCAATAGAGAAGGACCATCGAGCGACAGCGCTATCATGTCCGCTGCCAGACGACCTGGTGTCTCAGAAAGCACGTCGCGCACGATCGAGGTCGTCGAGCGGTGGCCTGGCCACTGGCACAGGCCTCCACGAGCCTTGAGGTGGACGTGAGGGCGCACGTCGATTTCGTGCTTGGCATGGTCTTGCAAACATTATCGAGGACCCGCGCGCACTCCGCGACCGCATGTGGGGGGCTGATTGCCTGATGTTTGAAGGCAATTCCACGGGCGCACAGCGTTGAGAAAGATTCCGTGTCACTTCTGATGACGTCAATTCAGCGGGTCACGGCCTCGGCCGCATCGCATCTGTCTCGGACTTGCTGGTCCGCCGCACCGAACCTATGCTCCGATTACGTCAATTCATTCCATACGCATCAAACTGGACTGCAGCCAAGCCCTTGCGATAGGTCGCGCTTGCTGCGCCGAAACAATGTCTCGGCATAGGTGCCCATACGGAGGCGGTAGAAATGGCTGGCCATGCTCCGCTGCTATGCCGCGGGCCGACTTGATCTCGATACCTGCGTCGCTGCAATCGGCAACCCGAGATCACCGTACCTCACCTGCAAAGTATTGGTTTATTGATGTTGATTGATGCAATGAATGGCGCATTGGCGCATAAATTCGGCCAGCCAGGCTCTTTTTCGATGGATTCCGCTAATCGATGATCGGCTTCCGCTTGTGGCGAAACCGACCGCCTTGTCATCGCGCACGAAAAATTACCGACGGAGGTGCCGCCGAGCCAAGAAAGCCGAACTATGATTCTCGCACGCTGACTGCTGCACTGTCTTCGCCGCTTCAGAGGCCGGCGCGCTGAGCGTCCAAGCCGCTCGCGAGATTCGAGCGGTTTCTCAGGCCTCGTGATAGGCAGAAGAAGTCTCGTTGTATTTTGCTAGGATGGGAACCTATAGACGCACCGGGCTGACGGCTTGCCGTTGTGCCTCGGATAGCCGACACGTGATGCCGCTTCCCGGAGGTCGGCCTTTCGCATGTTGCTTCACTTCCGTCGATAGAAGAGCACTTTGCCCGCCGGCAACAGTCGCAGCGGGATACCGAAGTCGGCAACGTTGGCGGTCCGCACCGAGAAGCCCAATTTTTGTGCCTGCAAAAGCAGCACGCAGTCCGGCAAAGCGCGGTTCCAATCTTCCGCGGTTGCCCTACGAAGTTCGAATTATTCTCCGCCTTCGTAGAACAGCTCTAGCGGCAGCCCGACCAGCGATTTGCCGATCCAGTCCCGAGCGATGATGTTGGAAGGCCCCATTGCAATGGCAGCACGCGCGTCGCGGAAGGAACGCTCGATCGGCCCGCGGTGATAGCCGTAACCTCCCGTCACCGTTAGTGCAGCGGCAGCGACCTTGTTCGCGACTTCGGCGGCGTGCACCTTGAATTCGGTCAGTGGGATCAGGATTTCACTTTGCGGCTTGCCGGCGCGCCAGAGTTCGTCCAGCCTTGCTGCCAGTTCAAGGCGCCACGGTCGCAACGATTCGACGAGCACCTTGGCCGCGCCGAGCTCCTGTCGGATTGCCTGATAGTCCGCAAGTCTTTTGTTCCGATCCTTGTGTACGAAACTTGCGGTGTGCTTGACGGCTGCATTGAACACGCCCCTCGCCAGGCCTTCCCAGACGGCGCCAAGCCCGATCAGATAGACTGGCGAGACACCGTTGTAGATGATTTCCTTTCCTTGTCCTTCTGCGCCGAGCCGGTCCCGTTGCGGTACCCGCACGCTGGTGTACTGGATTGGCCCTGAGTGATTGGCACGCACGCCGAGTGCGTTCCAAGGTTTCGATTCGATCCCGGGAGACTTGCCGTCCACGATGAGGAAGACAATGTCGGCCTGATCCTTGGCGCCGGGCGTGCGTGTCTGCACGACATAGAAGTCAGCCTGACCGGAGCTCGTTGTGAATGATTTCTTGGCATCGAGCAGATAGTCGTCACCGTCGCGCGATGCCTCGGACAGATTGTACCACCAGTGTCCCCCGGTCGCGCGTTCGCTGGTCGAATATGTACCCAGCAAAGCACCGTCCTTCGCCTTGAGCCAGCGCTCCTTCTGGTCATCGCTGCCATATAGATTGATGGTCTGAGCCGCGCCGACATGCATGACGTAGATGAGGCCGGTCGATGCATCAACCTGACCAATCCGATTGGCAGCTTCGGCAAAATCGATATGGCCTAGGCCAAGGCCGCCAAACCGGGAGTCGTTCAGGACGCCGGACCAGCCCGCTTGCGCCAACGCCTCGAGATTCTCTCTGGGAAAGCGGCCTTCGAGATCGTTGCGATCGGCATTGACCCTTACGGTCGCATCGATGGCAGCATCCAGCCGGGAATAAGGGTGTTGACTGAAATTGTCTGCCAGCTTGGCTGAAGCCATTCTCTGTCTCTCCAATATCTTGCGAACTCAAACAACCGCGTGCGTCAGCACGTTCTTTCTGGATTCAGTTTGCGGTAAACGGCCGAGGTTAAGCGCCTTAATATCGTCGCGGTTGCGCAAGGCGACTGATGCACCGGGCAGGACGCTATGGCCGTACTCGCGGACGACCGCGTGGTCGGAAAAGCGTAGCGCTACCGTCGAATTTTGTTCAGCTACCAGGATCGAGAGGCCCTGCTCTCTGTTGAGCTGCTTAGTGCTCGGAAAATGCCCTCAACGACAAGCCGAGCAAGTCTCATCGGCGGTTCATCGAGCACCAACGGCCGAGGGCGCGACATCAGAGCGCAGCCAATCGCAGCCATCTGCTGCTCCCTGCTCGAAATCAGCCCGGACATGGACCTGCGAACATCCTTCACTCGGGAGGCAAAGGTCGCAGATCTCCTTCAGGCCAGCGCGGATCACGCGGGACTGAGCAGCCCCGCCAATGGCACCCTCATGAGACTCTCCTCCACCGTCAGTGAGGGGAAGCAGTGCCGGCCTTCAGGCACGCTAACGATTCCGGATCGGACCAATCTTGCGGGCGACGCAAACAGGATGTCGCGATGGTCAAAAATGATCCACCCGGCGGTCACCTGGCCGCCCCGCGCCGGCAGGAGGCCTGAGATCCACTGAAGCGGCGTGGACTTGCCCGCACCGTGGGCACCGGACACGGCGACAATCTCGTCCCGCCGGACCGCGAATGACACTGCGTCCACGGCCAGGATGGCATGACCAAAGGTCGCGGCCAACTTCTCAACCGACAAGCAAAATGTCACTCATACCTGAATCCGCGCATCCCGGTAGAGACCTGCGATCCATAACGGACTCGATTATTCGGCAGCTTGCGCCCGCACGGGCGCGCTCGCCTCGAACTCCCGAACGAGTGGGATCACATGCTTGCCGAAATATTCGACCTCTTCCTGGAAATGGAGGAAGCCGAGCAGGATCAGATCGGCACCAGCGCGCTTGAGCTCGATAATGCGTTCGGCGACCTGTTGCGGGGTTCCGATCAGGTTCGAACGGAAGCCATCATTGTATTGAACGAGGTCCTGGAAGGTGGACTTGGCCCAGTTGCCCTCGCGCTCGGGGCTGGCATTGCCGGCATTCTGGACCTCGTGGTGGAATCCGCGAACCGCATCGGGGATCGCCTTATCAACGATCTCCTGCAAGACCTCTTTAGCTTCGTCTTCTGTTTGCCGGACGATACCGAAGGCATTGATTCCAATCTTGGTGCGCCAGCCCTTGCCGAAAGCCTGTTCCTTGATCCTAATGTCCTCAACCTGGGCCTTCAGGCCGTCCGGCGTATTGCCGTTGGTGAAATACCAGTCGGACACACGGGCAGCCATGTCGCGGGCTGCCCGCGAGGAGCCGCCCTGAAAGATCTCTGGCAGCGGATCGAGCGGCTTTGGCTTGAGCGAATAATCGTTGAACCGATAGAAGTCGCCCTTCAGGGTGAAGTTCTCCTCGGTCCAGATCCCGCGCAGCGCGTTGATGAATTCCTCCGAACGGCGATAGCGCTCGTCATGGTCCAGCCAGGGCTCGCCGATCGCATGGAATTCGCCCCGGAACCAGCCCGAGACGATGTTGACCGCGACACGCGCATGAGTCAGCTGGCTAATTGTCGCAATCTGCTTTGCGGCCAGCGCCGGGTTCCAAGGCCCGGGAAGGAGAGCGGCGATAACCTTGAGCTTCTCGGTCGCGGCAAGAAGCGCGTGGGAGAAGCTGACGGACTCGTGTTGTTTGTCAGCGCCATAACCTGCAGTGAATCGGATCTGGCTCAAAGCATAGTCGAAGCCAGACTTCTCGGCGATCTGAGCAAGTTTGCGATTGTAATCGATCTCCCAGCTGGTGCGCTGCTCGATCGAAGAAATCACAAGGCCGCCGGATACGTTCGGCACCCAATAAGCGAATTTGATCGGATTGTTGCTCACAGTCATCTTGTTTGTTCCTCAAGAATTAGGCTTGCGTGGAGAAGAGCGACGATCTCAGGCAGGCGAGATCATGCTGTCGCGCCCGTCGAGACGGGCGCGGCTCACGTGCTGTTCGTCGTCGTCGTTTAGGCTATTGATTCGGAAGCGTTACAATCGTCTCGGACACTATCCGAGCGCGCGCATTTCAGCCGCGCCAACACAAGTTCACACAAACGCATCGGCAAGCCGTTGGCTTGGTCAAATCACTCACCCCGTCCACGTTATTGTTGCGCATCATGCGCGTCCCTTGCTGGCATCATCGCGTCATGATTATCGTCTCAGAGAACACTCGACGGCGCGAGTCGAAGACGAACTATTTTTCCTACGCTGGAGATAATCCGATTTTGTAGTTTTTCATCAGACGCGACGTTTATTGCACGATTGAAAACTCTCACCGGCTGAACACCTACGACCTTGTCGTAAAGCTCCCGATCATCAGCCAACGTCTTTCTTGTTAGTCGAAAAGAGCTTCAATCTTCTGACAGTCAGGAGAGGAGCACTCTTGCTTATCGTCCCATAAGCTTTTCTAAAATCCTCGCCGTGCTCTCTCGGGGCACAACGCACGCACCCGCTAGGATCACTTGTCCCCACAATTTCGTCTGCATGCTGGAGCGGCCTTTTGACTGGCTGCCGAATTCCGCACTCTGCTCACAAATCGAGATCAGCTGCCGCAAGCAAGATAGACATCTGGAGCACGCGACGAGGGTTGATATGCTTCGTACCGCCGAGGCTGGACGCTAACGTCGCGCCTTGAGATGTTCATCGCTCACGGAGCGGCTTTTCGTTAGTGACCATCCATAGGAAACAATCATGGAGGATAGCGGACGAACTATGTCCGCCGTCACCGGCGAGCGGATCGTGCTACTTTGAATCGCGGCGGCGTCTGTGCTCGTCTGCGCGCCCGCCGATACCACGCTCTCATCCGCGAGTGAGGCAAGCGCCTCAAGCTTGATCAGTCAACGCTGGCCAGACGCATCAGCGCTGATCCAAGCCGGGCACGGTCACCCGCATGCAGAGCTCCGACCGGATCTCCACGCCTCGACGCCTCGCGAAGGATTGCGGTTGCTGTGAAATGGGACACATTCGCCAAAGGGGAAAGGATCTGAGCTACGCGGACGTTACACCCGCCGTGAGCGATGCCGTCAACGAGGGCCGATTGGACGTCGGGATTCGACCCAACTACCGCAACCTGGAGCGCAAAAGTATTCTGGCCCAAAGGAAGCCAGCCAAGTGGCTTACAATGCTTTTTTGAATGCCACGCTATCTGCGCGTGTTAGTGGAGACCCGTGCGGAGACCACTCCGCGACACGGGGACGCTCTAGGGAATTCAGTCTGCCCGATCGCGGCCGGCCCGCGCATGCTACGCACTTGCGTGGCGCGCTTGACGCGTCACGTGCGCAACGGGGACAGTTCCCCGTTCTAATGGGGAACGAATTTTACGAATCTAACGGGCCACTCCCTTGAAATTTTCATTTCACACGCATTCGTCCTCACGCCAGGTAAGCTTACGGCAAGCTCCGCGTCATGCAACGATACTGATTGCTAAAACAACGAATGTCTTGCTCTCAAAGTGCGATCGGCGGGTGTCCAAAAACCGACATTGGCGATGGAGACCTGACGAAACGGGAGGATCGCTATCCCCTCCCAGATATGAGACTTGAAGCGCGCATTGCGCGCGCGTTGGGAGTTTGGAGGTGCGCTTTTTCGCGCTCGCAACTGCTGTGGTCGTTCATCTACAAGGAACCATTCATAACGCTTCGGCTGTTGCTTTGCTCAGCAACTCCTGCTGCGGGAGTGTGTAATCCTCCAGGACCTGCTCGTCTCCCAGCCGCTCGGGGGAGCAAGCGATCATCCGCCGCGGCCGTGGGACGAGGCTTTCGGATTCGACAGGGCCTTGAGGTCCTAGAACCGTGCCGGCGCCTGCCTGATTAACGCCGCGAGCCGGCGAATACGGAACCGTCAGGCCTTGCCGAAAATTGGTCGTCCTCCCAACTGCCGGTTGGCAACTGGGTCGCTCGTTCCGGCCCCGTCAAATTTTCTGCGGATCGACGGCTTGCACCTGCGATGAGACGGTCGGCTCTGACTCTCGCACCGTAAGCTCTGGCAAATTGGATGGTGAAGGCATCCCTTGCCAAAAATCCGGCGATCCCCAACTGTCGGTTGGCAACTGGATAGCTTGTTCCGGTCCAGGCCAAAGTTCTTCCGGATCGACGGCTTGCACCTGCGATGGGACGGTCGGCTCTGGCTCACGCACGGTGAGCCCAGGTATGTTGGATGGCGAGGGCATGCCTTGCCAAAAATCCATCGGTCCCCAACTGTCGGTTGGCAACTGGATAGCTTGTTCTGGTCCACGCCAGAGTTCGTCCGGATCGTCGGCTTGCACTTGCGATGGGACGGTCGGCTCTGGCTCGCGCACGGTGGGCCCTAGCAAATTGGATGGCGAGGGCATGCCTTGCCAAAAATCCGCCGATCCCCAACTTTCAGTTGGCAATTGGATAGCTTGTTCCGACCCCTGCCAAATCTCCTCCGGATCGTCAGGCTGCGCGAGCGAATGGGGAACCTGTCCACCCGTCGGCCGAGAGTCCCCCGGCCACGAAACGGCTTGCTCGAGGCTGTTTCGGTAATCTCCGGTCATGGTCAACTCGGCGGTGAGTGTCGTCTGCGGGAGCGTCACATCACCGAGAACAGGCCCACCTTTCCGAGAGGCCCGAGGACCTTGGGAACCGGCATCAGCTAAAGGTTCGCAGTTACGATACGCACGAAAGGCTTCCAACGCTGTCTTCATCGTCCAGCTATTCGGGAATGACTTATTAGCGTGAGCGAGTAGGGAATTGTCATCGATCGTAGTAATCGTTTGATGAGGTCCGAGAAGATTCGCGAGCTTGCGCAAAGCCCTAACATACACTACGACCGTGTTCGGTTTCCAGCTCCGCTGCGCAGCAGCTGCCCGCATCGCGCCGTCGATGAGGTCCGCGTCTTCCACCGAGACTTGAATACGCGGACAATTGTCAACTGAAGCATTGGCGTCGCGATACCTCCGAAGGGCATTCAACGCAGTCCTCATGTCCGCGTCACGCGGAAAAAACTTCTTGGCGTAGGTGATTAGGAAATTGTCGTCGGCTCCAGCGATCGTTTGGCCTTGCTCCTCGAGACGCTTTCCCAATTTACGAAGAGCCGCAGCGTAACGCTGGTACGTTTCTGCTGTCAGCTTGCCGTGCGCAATCTCAGCCTGGCCCACCTCGTCGATGAGCCTCATGTCTTCCACGGAAAGTTCGGTACGTCGACGCTTCCCTGATGGAGCACTGGGATCGCGATGCGCCTGGAGGGCGTTTAGGGCACAAACCATTTCCGCGTCGCGTGGAAAAGCCCTTTCGGCGTGAGCGACCAACGAACTGTGATCAATCCCATCAATCGTTTGGCCCTGTCCCCCGAGATGATTGCCCAATCTACGAAGGGCGCGCGCATAATTGGCAGCGGTTCTCGGTCGCAGACCCTGGCGTGCAAAATCTGGTGCCGCGTCCTGGATGAGGCGATGATCTTTGTCCGATAGACAAGGAAAGTATCGATCTTGAGGGGTCACCTCTCTAGAAACAAGAGAGTCGGCTCGGCGCGCCTCGTGCAAGTGCTGCTCAAAGTTCTCTGATCCGGACCGCCCCTCTTCCTGTTGTTGCAACATGGCATCGTCGGCCTGCCAATGACCTGGATCGAATCGATTGGAATCGTTTAGGTCCACACCAACCTTCCGTGTCCGAAGTTAAATCAGATCGGCTTGCCTACCCCGCTTGGCTGTCGAGAAGCTGACGAGCCCCGCTCCTCCAACGCAAAAAGGCACAACTTTAGTGCAGGCTATTCCACCAACGTGTCGCGAAGCCGACATCGAGTAGAAGCGCACTGCATCCATTCACGCGCGAGGCCCGGCTCAATTTCTGCATAATTGGGAGCGGAGCAGTAGCCCTTCCGAAGAACTGTTGTTCGGTTGCGGCCCGAAAGAATCGGAAGTGTCACGTGATGCGCAAGATGTCTATTGCTATCGTTCTAGTGCTGGTTTCATCCCATGCTATTGCGAACGACGATTTGATGACGGCGGCCAGACAAGTTTTCAAACCGATCCCCTCTGCTATCCCCGCAGTTAAGGACAATCCTGTCACTGTCGAGAAGGCCGAACTCGGCAAGATGCTATTTTTCGACCCTCGCCTCTCGGCGAGCGGGATCATCAGCTGCAACACGTGCCATAATCTTGGTACTGGCGGGGTCGACGCCGGCCCGACCTCGGTTGGTCACGGCTGGCAAAAGGGAGCCCGTCGGGCGCCAACCGTCTACAATTCGGTATTCAATGCCGCGCAATTCTGGGACGGACGCGCGCCGGATCTCAAGGCACAAGCCAAGGGACCTGTTCAGGCGAGCGCCGAAATGAATGCGACCCCGGATCGCGTGACAAGCACGTTGAACTCGATGGAGGGTTATGTCGGTAAGTTTAAGCAAGCCTTCCCGAATGATACACCGCCGGTCACCTTCGACAATTTCGCGAAAGCGATCGAGGCCTTTGAAGCTACGCTAACGACACCGGCGGCGCCATTCGACCAGTACCTGAATGGAGATGTCAGCGCTCTGGATGATCAGCAAAAGGCGGGATTGAAGCTGTTCATGGACAAAGGATGCGCCTCCTGTCATTACGGACTGAATATCGGCGGCCAGGATTATTTCCCGTTTGGTGTAGTCGAAAAGCCCGATACCAAACTGCTTCCTACCGCCGATAAGGGACGGTTCGCAGTCACCAATTCTTCCAGCGACGAATACGTGTTCCGTGTCGCCCCATTGCGCAACGTCGCCCTGCGAGCTCCCTACTTCCATTCGGGGCAAGTTTGGACTCTCAAGGAAGCCGTAGGAATCATGAGCGAAGTACAGCTCGGCGCCAAACTCAGCGAGAAGGAGAATAACGATATTGTCGCGTTTCTTAATTCACTGAGCGGGCGTCTACCCAAGATCGATTATCCGATATTGCCAACGCGCACAAAGGAGACGCCGCCACCTTCTTTGAGCAAATAGCGTCGTTCTTCTAAGCGCACTATGCGTCAGGTCGACCCTCTCTACGGTTTACTTGCGGCGCTGCTGCTGCCTTTTCGCAACGGCGAGCCCCCGAACGCCGCATGGCCTATCGAGTGGTCTCTAAGCATTGCGACGGGTTCCTACCGCGGCGAGCGGACGCACTGGATCAAAGGTGAAAAAGAGGAAGCATCGCGCGGTGAATCGCGAGCTGTATCGGCGATCCGATGACGACGGTCATTGAAAATCTGCTTGCCCGAAAGCAGAATCTCATTGAGGCACTTGATTCTACCCAAGACGATGAGCAGCGCGAGAAGATCGAGCGTCAGCTTGAGCAGATAAGGACAGCGCTTGATCTTCTCGATCCGCCTCAGCAAGCGAACGAGTGAGTGAGTGAGTGAGTGAGAACGCGAGACGAAAATCCCACCACGATCTTGAATGCGGTACCGCTGGCTTCTTAACAACGTTGGCCGTGGATCGTGTCCGCGTGCCTCAGCGCGTCGTGATCAATTTCTCTGTTGCGCCGCGCCACCTCGGAAATGCTCGTCTCCGGATCGATGCTCAGTTTCGTGCCTACAACTGGAGAGGGTTGATACAGCGACCGAGAAAATTGACATGGAAGCGCGTCTCGCCGCCGCGATCGCCGATCCTGACTTTGAGAGACTCGAACTGGCCATGCGCGAGCCCAGCATCTTCCGGGCGCTGGCAATCGAGCGGCATGAAATCCGGCATTCGAATTTTCTTCGCCTACCTGCTCGATCCAGGCGAAATTTACGGGCTTGGCGACCTTCTGTTGCGAAAATTCCAGCGAGATATTGTCGGCCGACACCCGGGCGCAGGGACCGTCGCTGATTGATGCCGATCTGACGGACTTCAACCAAGTCGATGTGCGGCGCGAGTGGAGGGATATCGACATCCTGATCGACTTCCCGCACGACGGGATCTCCGAGAACTTCGTGCCGCGCCGCACTAGCTCTAGCGGCAGAGGCTGATGTCAACCCCGTAATCTGTTTCGCAATGCCAGCCGATCGGCGACGAGGTTGTCAAGGTGCAGCTCGCCTGCCGGCTGCCATCTTTCCGACAATCGGCTAACCAGTGCCCGCGTGCCGTCCACCACGAAGACGCCGCAATCAAAGTCGTTCCGCTGCTGGGCCATGCGGACTGGCTCCAGACGAGCAGTCAGCCTTTGTGCGAGCATTTCTGCAAGCCCGTCGTTTTGCCCCCCGTGAGAGTCGTAGTGATAGGCGACTGGCCTTTCCCGTTCGCGACGATCAACGAACAGCAACGACCAGTGCGTGCCGCGGCGAGCCGGATCCGAAGCACTGGCGTCGCTCACTGGCATGAACAGGAAGTCGGCTGTATCGTTACCATCCACTTCTACAATGCGCTGGAAGGTGGCGAGCATCACGTCCTCAGGCCCCAGGCGCAGTTGATAGTGGGCGATGAGGGGATCGACGAGCCGCGTCCGGGCGGCAAGGTCCGGATTGCTCCGCTGCAAGTCCTGCATCAGCAGTTCGTAGTCCCGCAGAATATGCCGGTCGCCCAGCCATTCCCGAGTGTCGAGCACCCGCCCGCTGCGGTCGGGGGACGGCGCTTTCAACGCATCGGAGGTTGTGCTCAGAAATGCCGGCAGAAGGTTAGCGTCGATTCCCAACTCCTGTGGGGTGGACGGTGGCCAAGCTAGCCTGCCTTCCGGAAATAGATTCCAATCAAAGTTGGACGGCATCTGTGGCGCCCAAGTTGTGTCGGAACGCACTGACTGATCCGACTGTGACGATAGTCCCGACTGCGGGGCGTCCCATCCTGCAGGCGCCCGCCATCCGGCTTGCTCCGCATCGCGCCAAAGCTCGTCCTGGTCGTAACTCACCGTTTGCGACCCGGCAGACTGATCCGACTGCGACGACGGTCCCGACCAGGGTCCATCCCACCCCGCAGGCGTCTGCCAGACCAGGGGAAGGTACGAATCTAGATTCGGCGCCGTAAGTGGGGCGTGAACCGGGAGGAATACCGGGCCGGAGGTCGCCTCCCCCATGTTCCACAGGGGCGAAGAATTGGGCTGATTAACACTGTCTCCCGGCGAATGGGTAGGTGAAGCCAGCACCCCCAAAAGCTCTACTGTATCTAAACTTTCTGCCGGCAGCCGGCCGGTTCCATCCGCTGCCGGCCCAATCTTATCAGGAGCGACAGCCTGAATTGGGGAGCGGAAGACTGGGCTTGGCTGATCAACACCGTCTCCCAGCGAGCGGGTAGGTGAAGCCAGCATCGCCAAGAGCTCTACTGGGTCTAAACTTTCAGCCGGCAGCTGGCCAGTTCGATCCCCTGCCGGCGCAATCTCATCAGGAGCGACAGCCTGGACTGACGAGCGGAAGGCTGGGCTTGGCTGATCAACACTGTCTCCCGGCGAACGGGTAGGAGAAGCCAGCATCGCCATAAGCTCTGCTGTGTCCAAACTTCCAGCCGGCAGCCGGCCAGTTTGATCCGCGACACCCCGAAGCTCCGCCGAATCGTACATAGACCGCGCGGGAGCGGGTTGATCATCCAGCCGTAGCAAAAGCTCCCGTGAATTAACATTTTGCACCGGCGACTGCACGCTTCCCGCGCCGGCGGGCCCCTGCGCGTTGCGGTAATCACGAATGATGTTCAACCCGGTGATTAAATTCTTGTTGCGTGAGTATAGGCCTTTCGCAAGCCTGATTAGGGACTCGTGATCCAGCTTGGCAATTCCGTGGCCGTCGTTCTTTAGCACTCCCGCAAACCTGTAAAGTTTGCCGGTGTAGTGTTTGACGGTATGCTCGGGGCGTCCACTGGCAAGAACCGCACTATCGATGAGAGCCTTGTCTTCCATAGAGGGAACATACTCATCCCTTTGACGAGGGACGCGAGCAGCCAAAATATCGGGTTCACGGCACTCGCGAAGCACCTCCAGCGCGGAAGCCATATTCCCATTATCCCCGAAGGACTGTTTAACGTGAGCGACCAGGGAATTGTGATCGAGTGCAGCAATTGTTTGCCCCTGAGACTCGAGAGATTTCGCCAATCTGCGAAGAGTACTCTCATAGTTCACCGCGGTAGTAGGCGTCCATCTTCGGCGCGCAGCAGCTGCACCGATGGCTGAGTCGATCAGGCTCGCATCCTCCAAAGAAGGAGCATAACGTCGGGAGCTATCTGAAGCCTTGGGCTCGCGGTACTTGCGAAGCGCGTTCAATGCGCTCAATGCGTTACCCATTGAACCATCAGTGGGAAAGAACGCACTAGCGTGCCAGACCAACGAATCGTGATCAAGCGCATCAATGGTCTGGCCCCGAGAGGAAAGATGATTTCCCAGTGCGCGAAGAGCCCAAGTATAATTGCCGACCGTGTGCGATTGTAAATTTCCCGCAAAATGCTCGGCTACCGCCTCGATTAGGGTCCGGTCTTTTTCAGTTAGATGAGGATAGCGGGAATCTGGAGTCGCGCCCGCGGCTGCAGCAACATCAGTCTGGCGCACCTCCACCAAGCGGCGCTCAAAGTCCTCCTGCCCGGCCTGTCCCGCTTGCGGTTGTTGCAATGTGGCGTGATGCGCCTCCGGCCGGCCCGACACGTCGAATGGATTGAAGTTGTTTGCGTCCACGCCAGCCTCACGTCCACAAGGTCTGAAGATCACAACTACGAGGGCTAGCTTTCGAGAAGCTGACCGAAAACAGACGTGGACGCGGTCCCAGATGGGCTTTGATGCGCCCTCCTTGGTGCGGGTCAGATCGATATCCTCGGAGTACCCAGCGGCTTTGGGAAATGCAACTTGTTGAGCGCCGTACCGCCGCGAAACCGAAGCTCCTTGCTGAGGAATGGATCGCTGAACAGCTCGACGAGCGCCCGCGCGATGATGAGGTCTTGCTCGACTTGCCGCGGCTCGGCCCATGGTGCGATCTTTGACCACGCGACGATATTTGGCGTCGGCATCATTCATCCACCTCCGGTTGCCGTTCCACGGCAACGTGCCATCGCTCATTGCGCTCAATGGGTTTCGGCGGCGAAGCCTTTGCGCCGCGCTTTACTGGTTCGAGCGTCACCCGCGGCAGCGCTTGCGCGGAGGACAGGTGATTGTGCAAAGCCTGCGCGCGCTTGGCCTGTCCGAGCCGCTCAAGCATATATCCGAGCCTTTGGCTGCAAGCGCGCTCAAAGTGTGCCGCCATCGCTGCCAGTTGCTCGCCATCGAGTTTTCCCCGAGATCGGCAAGAACGGTCGCAACGGCGTCGATGCCACCGGCCACATGCATGTAGCGAAAGAGATCCAGCGCCGTCAGTTCGGGCGAGGATATTTTCATTTTTCCCGTATCTGTCTTGCGTTCGACGATGCCCCCGCGGACGCTCTCCAGATCCTTGCGGAAATAGAACGTAACCCAAGAGCGCCCCGCGCGGATCTTGCGAAGCTGCTTATCCGTCACGACCTGGAATTCCATCACGGCATGATGCGAGGCGCCGTGCAGTTCGGCCGCCTTGAGCAAGCCTACATAATATGGACGCGCTTCATGGCGGATCAGCGCGTCGATGTACCAGATGGGCGGCGGCGCCTCCCAGCTCATAAACTGCGGCGGGAAGGCGACGTAAAAGCCGTGTCGGGGATTGAACAGCGTGTGGCGTTTCTGGAGGCGGGCCGCGGCTTTGAGGAAGGCGGCTTCCGTGATGCCCAGAGCGGCGATGGCTTCGGCTCGCGTGAACGAGATCCGCCCCTCCGATTGGAGGGTCGTGATGAAGGTCGAGAGACTGGAGCGAGGCTGTAGCATCATATGCAAAAACAGCCCATAAATGTCCATTTTTCAATATGATGCGATGGGACCGGAACATCCCATGACCACCGAAATTTTCACCCGCAACCTCATCCAGACCGTATCGGATTGGCGGCGCGGCGGGAGCCACGACCAGAAGGTTAAGCGCGGTGACCACCTGAAGACCGCCGTGGCCTTGCTGCCCGAGCACTCCTGGACTTGCGCATTTCGACAGGAGGCCCGCGAAAAGGATCGGGTCTGGCAATTGCTCGCGACAATCATCTGCCGGAAACCATCGCCTCCTGGACGACCGACATCGCCATCGCAAGAGCATTCAAGGGCAGCGTGCCCCCGGCGGGTCTGCAAGGCGTCATATTCAAGATCACGCTTCCGAAGGACGGCGTGGTTCTTAATCTGGTCGGCGATCCTGCCGCTGTGGACGCGGCGCAAGAGCCTGGATGCCCTGCTGCCAGTGCTCTAGCTGCGCGGCATCTCGACGGGCGACTTCCAGGACGCGCTGTCGGCGCTACTCGGCAAGGATGCACGGAACCTGTCGCCGTCGGTGATTGCACACACCTGACGGCCGACTGGCAGGCCGAGTACG
Source organism: Bradyrhizobium sp. CCGUVB4N (assembly GCF_024199945.1). Taxonomy (GTDB): domain Bacteria; phylum Pseudomonadota; class Alphaproteobacteria; order Rhizobiales; family Xanthobacteraceae; genus Bradyrhizobium. The sequence goes on from NZ_JANADP010000001.1 coordinate 1,890,033, forward strand.
AGCGTTGGCAGCGTCGTGATCTGTCGGCGCGGCGCTACGTCTATCTCTGGGCCGATGGCGTTTATTTGCAGGTCCGGATGGCGGATCACAGCGAATGTATCCTGGTGCTGGTCGGCGCGACGCCGGAGGGCCGCAAGGAGTTGGTCAGCTTCCAGGTGGGCACTCGCGAGAGCGCCCAGGGTTGGCGTGAGCTCTTGGCCGATGTGAAGCAGCGCGGCCAGCGGATCGCTCTTGCAGTGGCGGTCGGTGACGTCGCGCTGGGGCTCTGGAAGGCCTTGATGAAGTCTTCCCCCGCACGCGACACCAGCGGTGCTGGTGCCACAAAGTCAGCAACATGCTCGACAAGGTCGCCAAATCCGTGCGGGGCGCGATGAAGAACGATCCGCGGAACGTCTATCTAGCACCGAGCCGGGCGAAAGCCGAAACCGCGATCGACACCTTCGTCGAGAAATACCGCGCCCAATACGTCTCTGCGGTCGAGTGCTTGATCAAGGATCGTGAGGCCTTGCTCGCTTTCGCTGCCGAGCATTGGGTTCATCTGCGCACCTCGAATCGGATCGAGAGTGTGTTCGCCACGGTGCGGCATCGAAAAGCTCACCGGCGTGGAGGCTAGCCGCAATCCACCTCAACAAGGGGTGCCGCGGCCACAACCACCCGCATCGGTTCAGGGGCTGGATCTCGGGTCAGGTCCGCCGCGTCACAGCTTCCATCCGGCGCGAGATAAAGCGTCGCGCACCTGCCGAGCCCGTTATCGGCGACCTCAAGGCCGAGCACTGCATGGACCGGCACCCATCTCATAGGCCGCGCTGGCGACCGCATCAACGGTGTTCTGGCCGCAGTCGGATATAACTTCGGACTGCTGCTGCGATGGCTCGCAGGGCTCTTGCGCGCCATCATCCTGGTGCTCGCCCCGGCTCAAAGATCGCTTGAATCACCATTCGCCCGCGTTCTTCACGGGGGACTGCCGAGAATCTCCGCTCGGGGTCGCGCGCCAACCGACGCGATCAATTGGCTCGCAGGCGACCCCGCTGCGGTGCAAAGTTACCGACACTCGTCGTGATCCGCCTGGCTCGTGCCTCTGGATCACCTTGCTCGCCCTAATCGTCGTCGGCTGAGCCGGTATGGGCATGGAGGCCGTGGAGCGATGTAGCCCACCAAGTTTCACGCCCCACTGAGCGGTCGCCTGCGCGTCACTCTGGTGCGATCGTCGCAAGTCCAGCTTCGATGACTGCGATTTCTTGGCTTACTTGCGCGACGGCTCGACTTGGATCGATGCCGGTGACGCTTCTTAGTTGCCTCAGCAGCTCTCGCCGATGCGCAAGAACACCCTCCAGCGCGCCACGATCCTTTAGTCTGACGTAGCCGTTGACGATCAACTCAACCGAATGCGACATCTATCCCTCAAATAAACGAATGTCCTGAGCTCGACTTTGGCCGATTTATGCGGCGTAGGCGAGCGCGTTCTCCATCCGGCGCCAGATATGGCGCGGAATTTCTATACTGTTCCGGCGCGGCCGGGACATGAAAGAAATCTGATGAGCCCATATTTGGCGTCGGACGGATGCGATCGCATCGCTAAAGGTCAGCGCGGCTTTTGGATACCAAGCCGCGGTTCTGGGCTTGAGCTTTTGTGCCTTGGCGAGGTCGTGGGTCCATAGCGTGACGATGGAGTAGAGGCCGAGCAAGATCGGGGTAGTGCGCAGAATGGCTTTGTCCGACCATTGGCGCTGGGTCTCGACACCGAGGTGAGCGCGAACTTCCTCGAAGGTGACTTCGACCTGCCAGCGAGTGACGAACCAGGCGAGGATGTCGCGGGGAAGAGCGTTGAGATCGGTCGCCAGGAAGGCCTGCGGGTCGAACTCGCCGGTTGGGTCGCGGACGAGAAGCCAGCGGATCGGTACCGGCGGAACGCCGCCGCGATACCACAGAGCGGTGCCGGTTGCGATCTCGACAATGCGATTGGTTCGGCCGTACCAGAGACTGACCCGGTAGCGCGTCCAGGACACGTTGCGATCCTTGAGGATGGCAGAGAGTTTTTTGTGGGGCTTACCTCGGATTGGAGGGCGGCCACGACCTTTGCGCTTTGGTCGGGGAAATTCGAACAGGTTGGCATCGAGGCGCAGGCGGGTGACAATGCAGACATGCTTGCGGACAGCGGCAAGGAACTCGATGGCGGCAAAGGCGCTGTCGGCGACCAGTACGATATATCGATCGGGCAGCCAACGATGGATTTGCCAAGCAGCCTGGCGGGCCCAATCGAGCAGCGTCTTGGGCGAGCGCGACTTGCCGTCATAGAAGCGTTTGGAGGGGGCGAGCAGTGTGAGGAAGGGCAGCGCCATGATGCGATCGGCCCACGGCACGCGCACCAGCAACATGGCGGAAAGCCAGCGCAGACCGCTGGCTTTGACGAAGTGCCCCTTGGAGGAGCGCACCGGGTCGCGATAGATGCCGCGGGCGCTGATCTTGGGTCCCCAGCGCCGCTCGATGGTGTCATCGAGCCCGATCACCACTGGCTCGCCGGCCGCCACGAAGACCTTGATCAGCAGGAGCAGCAGGCGGCCTGCCGCGGCCCGCGACGACCACGCCGCCCGGTTGAGGACGCGATGGAAAGTACAGAAATCGGGATCGCGCTCTCGCCCGAGGATGCGCAGCGCCGCCGTGACAGTGCGCCGGCCGGGCGCCAGGATAACGCCGGCGAGCAGCATCAGAACATTCGGCCAGGTAGGACGCGTGAACAGATCGGTGAAGACTGCAAGCCGGGCTGCAAAACGCGGCGGCAGCGGATCGCAAGAGCGGGGAAGAAGACGGGCGTGTTGCATCCCATCGGTAGAATCGGCATGTTGAATCGCGGCAACCTCGTCCAGCTGCGACAAATTGAATCGGCAAACCGATCCACTCTGGCCCGCGCGGCACCGATCGAGCACATTGAGCGCTATGGCAAAATCCGACCCAACGCTTGCCCAGATTGCTGCTCAGTTCACGCATCACGACATAGAAAAGAGCCGTAGCGGTTATTTAGTTATCAACCGTCGGACTTCAAATCCGGTCGCACGGCTGCGCCCCATTCCAGATACCGATCGCTTCGAGCTCTTCTACTGGTCGAACGTGAAGGGGCGCTGGACAACCTTTGGCAATATGGGGCGCATGAAACTCATGCTCACGAGCGCTCATGAAATCGTCGAGAACGATCCCATGTTCAGGGGTCCGCGTATCCCATGAACGAGTTCAAAATTGGCCAAAGTCAAGCTGAGTTTACTAATATATCGGATCACGCGGCACCGCGCAGCATCGCATAGCGGAAAATCTTTGATTAGTAAGATCAACGAACAAAGCTCTTTGTCGCCGTGCATTAACCGCGCCCATTTTGGTGGGGGTCGCGGAGGTGGTGATGTGTCGCGTAACCGGCGCCTTCGCGGCAAGGGGCCGCCGCCTCCAGAAGCGGCGCCCCCGCCCAACGCGAGCGACCAATGCCAGAGCGGCTGCCGAACAACAGGGAGCACGCCACTTTTTCATTCGCGACATATCTCCCGAAGGCGCTTGCGTGCATCTCAATGGAAAGAAGCACAATGCGTCTTGGCATTCTTCGTTCTCACGCAAAGTGATACGGCAAGCAGCCGTGCGCACGAATAAAGTCTAGCCGCGATGCTCGCCTATCGAACGTTACTGCTGGGACGCTTGGCCATTGTGCGCAATAACTTATCACGAGCCCCCACACACAGACGCTCATTTAAATGCATCGTTAAGGATCGCCGCAATCCTGGCGCCGGCGAGTGCAATCCTCTGGTTGGCGATCCTGTGGGCCCTTGACTGATAAGGCTGCGTGAGTTTGTACGGGCCGTCGCCGCCGCGAATCGGCGGCGCGTACACTGAACTCTTGGCGATCTCGAAGCTCTCCTGGATCCAATCGTTCTCATCCGTCGAACCGCTATCCACCGTCCGAAGATCCGCAGAGGCGTCGATCGCATCCTGCGGTGGCGCGCTGGTCGGTCCCAACAACCCATCCCAGAACGCATGGAGTTCCCTCGAGCTTCCACATTTTCTGCAACTGATCTTGACGTCGTTTCCTCCGGCGTCGCCATCCTGCTCGGCGTGCGTAAAGCGAGAGGTCGCGTGCAACGGCTGGTGCAGGTCACCGATGAGATGAAGCAGCCAGGAAAGATCGTATGAGCGCACGTCGTCCGATGCCGTCTTATCCGCAAGCGTTTTCTTGAAGACCGCGACCTCAGTCTGCGCGTTAGGCGATTGCGGCTGCTGCAATGGGGTGCCATCCGTCGAGAACGGTTCATCAATGAAGTGCCAATACTTGTGGCGAAAGTGATCGGCATATCCGATATTCTGCGACGCTTCGGGGGTATGCGGCGCAACATCGCCGTTTCTGTCGCCATCGTTGTGGTAGTCGCCGAGCGATTTGATCTGGTCCGGCCACGTCGCCGCCTTGACAAACGCGACCTGGTCGCGCTGGCTCGCCGGCACACCCTGGATCCAGCCATCGTATTGAGGATTGAGTTTGAGAAGGCGCGTGGCTTCCTGCTTGGCGGCAGGCGTCAGCTGGCTCCAGGCCAGCGCAGCTGCCTCCATATGTCCAAAATTATTCCAAGCGTTGGCGGACGATCCAACGAGTACTGCACAGCCCAGCGCGATCAAGAAACGTATCTTCATCGAAAATCCTCACTGATGGAAAATTGAAAAGATCTCTTAAGTTGTGAATACTAAATTACACCCGTCTTGTGTCATCAAAAAGAATGAAAGATAGTGCTTGCCACGCAGACGTCGCTTGGGCCGAGCTCAAAACAAGCTCGGACGAATAACCGTCGAGGCTTGCCTCCCGCGCGCTCACTCAATATCCAACCAGTTCAACGCTGCACTCACCATCTGCCAGGCGCGGTCTCCACGGCTCCTCCGAGCTTAAGCCGAGGGAGGTCTTTTGGACCAAGAGGGCTCGCCAGGACATGCCACCATATTGATCCATGACATTGTCGCGACCCCGACCTCAAGCCAACATGAAGCGGCAGTCAGCAAGGCCTCGAGCCCAACGGGAACGAGATCTTGCCTATCGCGCCTAAAGAAGGCTCGCGGTACAAGGTAAGGGAAGGCAATGTCTGTAAGGTGACGGCGTCGATAGCAATCGTAGTCGCAATATCCTCCCCCTGTTCGCACATCTCGCACGTAAGCTGGACCTAAGGACCAAAACATCCGCTGCAGGTCCTATCGCCGTGCGGGGTCCTGTGATTTACGAGGATGAATTTCATAGTCTGCGCCGTTAGGCATCTCCATCCGGCCTGAGATCTTGTAGCGATCCGAGCGTTAGAGATCGCGCCGATCTTGGTTCCGAGCCGGTCTGGATCGACCTTCAAGGTCGTTTGCAGCAACGAATGCCTATGATCCGGCATCACGACTGGGGTATCCGAGAAAGAAGAACGTGGTCTTCCTCAACGTCCGCGTGGCACACGCTGCCAACTGCTAGGCCGCTTGCAGCCAGGAAAGCCATTTATGATCGGCTTCGCGGCGAAGCCTGAAGCGGTCGACGCATTTCTTGGAACAAAGAGCCGTTCGCCAGCAGTAGTAGCGGATCAGACCGAACCGTCCACCGCAGATCGCACAGCACCTTGCTGAACCACGCTCCGAATCATGCGAGCTGTTTCGCATTGTCGCCTCCTGTCGGCGTTAACTAGATCGTCATCGCTTTGCGCGCAGCACGAGGTGCGCACGCCGCGCGCGACTTGGGCCGGTCGCCAAGCCTTCCGGCTTTTACGGATACCGTGCGCAATCGCTTGATGTGCACCGATTTTGACGAAGCAGCCACTCCACTGGGAGGGCTTCGCCGATCGCTGACTATAAGCGTCATTCAATCTCGATTGGCGCAATCAACAACGAAGTTGAGCCTAAATCCTGCGCCGAATAGCCAATACACGACGAATTCTAACGAGACTGACCAAGAACATGCATCTCACGGCAGTGGCTTGGAGCTAGCGCTGCCTTCGCCTGTCAAAGGGTGGCAATCATCCGTCTCGAACTGTTCGATCAGCATGGTCACTGCGGGCCAGCCGAGATATTACCTTTGTGGTTGGCTTGGCGAAGGCGAGGCCGTTCACGTTGCTCAGCGATGTGGATGATACAGCGGACCAAATTTAGTCCGCGCGGTGCCTGAGCTGCATTTCCGCAAAACTGGTGCAGAAAGGGCGAGGTGGAGGGCGGCAGAGAAATCACCGTCATGCACACAAGCGACAAGACCGGCCGAATTGGGGCTTGCGAGGCGGAGGACATTCAGCCGTTCATAGCCTGCTTACAACAGTGGCCTGCGCCATTGGGCGAGCAGAAAGCAGTATGGCCGCCCCTCAATCGGTCGCCTGCTTCACACTATGCTTGATGTTGCGACGCTCGCACTTAAGCTCGCCAATGGGCATCGCCCACCTTGGTTGCCCCTCTTTTGTTCCCAGAGCTGTCGGGCTCCGATGTCGTCAGTCGATCCCGTTCGCTCGGACTACGGGCTCACTTCCGGCTTAAGGATGACGTTATCGATCAGGCGCGTCGAGCCGACATAGGCCGCCGCGCACAGAGCAGCAGGATTGCTCAAAGGATTCGAGGCCGGCTCAAGCGTGTCGGCATCGACGAGCTCGAGATATTGCAGCCGGTCGACTTCATCCAAATGCCGCCTGGCGATTGCAATAAGCTTCCCGCATTCGCGCTCGCCTGCACGAAATTCGGCCTCGGCTGCGAACAGACCGCGACTGATCGCAAGAGCCCGCCGGCGCTCTTCTTCATTGAGATAGCGATTGCGGCTGCTCATGGCCAGCCTGTCCGGCTCCCGAACAGTTGGCACGGTGACGATCTCGATGGGAAGATTGAGATCAATTGCCATGCGACGCACGATGGCGCATTGCTGGAAATCCTTCTGTCCGAAAAACGCGACATTCGGCTGCACCATGCTGAACAGCTTGCAGACGACGGTTGCGACACCGCGAAAGTGCCCAGGCCTGAAAGCCCCGCACAAGGGTTTTGAGAGTTCGCCGGGTTCGATGAAGGTCTCGAACTGAGCCGGATAGACCTCCTGTGCATCCGGAGCAAAGACAATGGTCACGCCGGCATCACGGCACAGCCCCTCATCCCGGGGAAAGGCACGCGGATAGGTACCAAGATCTTCGTTCGGCCCAAACTGAGTGGGATTGACGAAGATACTTACAACCGTGACGTCGCATTGCGCACGACTCGCCTCCACCAATGCCAAGTGACCGTCGTGCAGGTAACCCATTGTCGGTACGAAGCCGACGCGCTTGTGCGAATTGCGAGCTTTTGCAAGAGCGGCCCGCAGCTCAGCGACCATCGTAACTGTTTGCATGTTGGAGCTTTATCTCAGGTTGGATTGGAAGGCGCCCAGCTTGCGATAGCATCAGTCAAGCCTTCGGGAAGCCGATAGCACTCTTGTGGCGTCGGGAATGCACCATTGCGGACATCTGCGGCCCAGCGTGACAGCGCCTCCTGCAATAGCGGAAAACCCTCGACATAGGTGCGAACGAATTTCGGCCGATGGCTTTCAGTCAGGCCAAGCACGTCATGGAACACAAGTACCTGGCCCGAACAACGAGGGCCAGCGCCAATTCCAATTGTCGGTATTGTCAGGGTCTCGGTCGCGCGGGCGGCGAGTTCTGCCGGGATACCTTCCAGAACGAGAGCGAAACATCCGGCTTCCTGTAGACGGTGGGCGTCGTCGAGCAGACGCAAGGCATCATCGGGGTTCCGACCTTGCACCTTGAAACCGCCCATAACATTGACGCTCTGCGGCGTCAGGCCGAGATGGCCCATCACCGGAATCTCGCAATCGACCAAGGCGCGTACGATTTCGGCGCGCTTGGCTCCGCCCTCAAGCTTCACGGCGTCGGCCCCACGCTGCAGGAAACCTCCGGCGTTGCGGATCGTCTCCTCGGGACGCAGGTGAAAGCTGAGAAAGGGCATGTCGGCCACAAGCAAGGCGCGAGGTCGTGTCCGCGCCACGGCTTCGAGATGATGGTTCATCATCGCCAAGCTAACCGGCAACGTGTTGTCGAATCCGAGACAGACATTGCCAACACTATCCCCGACAAGGACGATATCGACGACGGGGTCCGCGATCCGTGCCGTTACCGCATCGTATGCGGTCGTCATGACGACACGCCGCCCCTCCCCCTTCCACCGCTGCAGAGTTGGAATGGTGACGCGCTCGGCAGGCGCCTGCGAAATGTGGCTCATCCCAAAAATCCGATCCGTCGACTAGCCCGCATACCCAAGGTCGTCGCTTCCTATGGAAGGCGAGAGAAAAATGTCAACGGTGAGGAGAAAAAAGAAAGATACTCCGCCAAAATAGCGGACGAGAGCACAAAAACATCCAATGATCGCGCGATCATCGAAAAAGACCTTCCAGGCCGCAATCGACATAGGGACCGATTGCGCGGCAGGCGCGCGTCGCTCTGCCGGCGGGACGCCAGTTCCACTTTCTCACCTCAGCATCAGCGGGACGATCTCGCCAACGCGGTGACCGCCGATCCCGGGCTGGTCGGGCTGCACGAATGCGGTGATTTCATAGTCATTGATGCGGCAGAGCCGGACATTTCTGCCGGCCGGGGAATCGCCGATCGTTATCCAAATTGAGCGATTCGCTCAACTTGGCGAGACAGGGAGACTTACAGCCGCAAAGAACTCCCCCTTGGGATCGAGGTGGAAATCGCTGGCCGCCCACAGTGCCGATCGTTGCTCATCCGCGACCGCGGTACGGATCATTCTCGTCGTGCCCTTCCCATGAGAACTCGGCGCAGGCCGATCCGTCGCAGATGCCGTAGCGCGCATCCAGGAAGCCCTTGAGAGCCCCAGAGGCGATTTCGCCATCGGACTTGCCCTTGAAGGTGAGATGCGCCTCTTTGACAAGATCAAGGAAGTCGCTGACCCAGACGTCCATCTCGACGATGCGCCAACAGCCGACAAAGGCCTTGCGAACCCGGGTACCTTGGCCATCAGCTGGCCTCCGCGATCAGCTTGGGCAGCCGCACCAGATTGTAGGCGGTGGCAGCGAAGGAAAAGTCCATCGACGCGATCCCGGTCACGGAAGCCGGTCTTCTCTTGCCGACAACCGTCTTGATCCAGCCGAATGCCACCTCGATCCCCTTGCGGATGCGCTGGCTGACGGCATAGCCGCCGTGCCGGGTCGTTCGCCCGTCGATCGCAGAGCGACGGACCGCTGGTGTTCTGCGCTACATCCGGCGTCACGTTCATCGCGCGCAGCGCGTTGACGAAGTCTTCTGCACCGTAGGCTGTGTCGGCGCCAAGGGTGATCCTTGTCGGCCGGTTGGCACGAGGCTCGATCATGTGCAGCGCCGCCACTCGTTCGGCATGCCCGTCAGCCAGTGTCAGGCAGCTGTCGACCAGCAGGCCGTGGCGGTCCTCCATCAGCCCATGCCCGATGAGGCATAACTTCACCTCTTGCCTTTACCCTTGCGGTACGCCTTGAGTTCCTACCCGCCCTCCGCAGCGCCTCAGCACCAGCAGACGGCGGCCGCCGAGCCGGCGGCGGATCGCCGCCAGTTTGCGCAGGCAGGCACGGTTTCATCATCGGCTCACTAAGGGCGACCGAAGCCTGGTGGCAGGCGCATGTCGAGGTTCTTGAGCGAAAAAGCGAGCCGATCCGCAGCTTCGTTCGCGACCGAGGATTGCTTCGTGCCTACCCCATGCCCGGCCTTCATCTCCACCTGTAGCAACACCGGCTTATCGGAAGCGGCCAACGCTTGCAGGCGCGCGGCGAACTTCAAGCTATGCATGGGCGCGACACGGTCATCAGTTTCTGCCGTCCCGATCAGCATGGCTGGGTATCGGCGGCCTGGCTGGATGTTATGATAAGGCGAGTAGCTGCGCAGGATTGGGAACATCTTGGAATCTTCCGGATCGCCGTATTCTCGAGCCCAGAGCCGCCCGTTGTTGAATTGGGGAAAGCGCAACAGGTCTAGGATACCCACGGTCGGGAAGGCGACAGCGAAGAGGTCGGGACGTTTCGTGATCGTTGCGCCGATCAACAGGCCCCCATTGCTGTAACCCAGCGCGGCCAGTTTTCGAGGATTCGTGTAGCCGGCACCCACGAGGTATTCGGCCGCATCGACAAAGGCGTCGAACACCGCCGGCTTGTTCTGTAACATGCCAGCCCGGTGCCAATCCTCCCCGTAGGTGCCGTCCCCCGGCAGCTGGGGGAAGGCAAAAAGCCCGCCCATGTCCATCCAGGTGACCTGCTCGGGGCGGAAGTCGGGTGGGAAGGTGAGGCCGAAGCCACCGTAGCCATAGAGCAACGTCGGCGTCGCGCCTTTGACCAAGCCGCCCTTTCTGTAAGCGAGGAACATCGGGACGCGCTTGCCATCCCGGCTGGTGTAGAAAGCCTCCTCTACGACGTAGTGGGCAGGGTTTACCGGTCCCCGCGGCCGTAGTACGGGCGCGACCCTGCGAGTCGCGATATCATAACGGTAGACGCTGAAGGGCGTCGTGAAGCTCGTGTAATCGAAGTAGACTGTAGAGGCGTCCTCCGGCCCGGCGAAGCCGCGCGCTAGGCCGGGACCAGGCAGGCTGACCTCGCCGTCCTGCGCCCCGTCTTCACGGAAGACACGGATTCGCGACTTTCCGTGATGCAAGTAGTGCGCAAAGAACCGCTCCCCGCCGCAAGTGACCGCGAGCAGGGGATCTGTGGTCTCCGGGATGATGATGCGTGGAGGGTTGCCCAAATGGCCGAGGTCGAAGGCGACCAAACGGCGGTTGGGCGCGCCTTCGTTGGTCAACACGTAGAACACCGCACCCTGGACAGCCACGACCCGATTGCTGGCGAGCTGGTCCTGCTTCCCAATGAAGATCGGTTTGAATCCGTCCTCGGGCCGAGTCAGGTCTTCGACGAGTAGCGTCGCCCCCCCACCTTCGAACCCTGAGTTGACGATGAGGTAGCGACCGTCGGCAGAGACCGATCCGATGAACATGTGGTCAGGGTTGGCCTTGTTCTCATACACGAGTCGATCTTTGGCCTGGGGCTCGCCGAGCCGATGGTAATAAAGCTGCTCGCCGGCGTTCTGAGTACGGAATTCTTCATCCTTCGGCGGCTTCGGAAAGCGCGTGTAGTAGAACCCTTGACCAGCGTAATCCCAGGCGGCCGCACCGAACTTGTTCCAGCGCACCTCGTCGGGGAAGACCTTGCCGGTCGCCGTGTCGATAACCCGCCAAGTGCGCCAGTCGGAGCCAGCATCATGAACCGCATAGGCTACCAGCCGGCCTTTCCGCTCATAGGCGACGTCAGCGAGTGCGCTGGTCCCGTCCTTGCTCCACGAGGCCGGATCAATGAGTTTCACGGGCTTTGAACTGTTGCTCCGGACGACCCAAAGCGCCGCCTGTTGATCACCGGGGCGCCGGCGAAAGAAGAATTTGCCGCTGTCCAGACGCACGGGCGGGCTCACCGTCTCGATATTGTGGAGGGCTTCGAGTCTGCGGAGGATCGCACGACGCTCAGGCACTCTTGCCAGATATCTCCTCGTCAGACGGTTCTCCGCCTCGACCCAGTTGCGGACCCGGGGCGCGGTCTGAATGTTGTCCTCTAGCCACTGGTAAGGGTCCTCCACTTGGGTCGCCCCATACCGATCGAACCTCGACGCGGTGGCCGCGAAGGGGTAGCGCAGCGCGTCAGCCCTCGAAGCCGGACCGGAGCAGGCCAAGGCGGCGACCGCAGCGCCTACGGCCAATTGCCGCAAACGGTTCTGGATAAGGAATGAGGTCATGATCGGAGTCTTCTATCGAATACGACCGATCACCCTGCTCCAACGGGGATATGTCGGTCCGACGCGTCGTTGCGCTAATCCAAAGCATTCGTCGTGCCAAAGGAGAAACTCATTGAACTGCAATCTGGTCGCCCCAAAGCGCGCCGGTTCGCATCTTCACACATCGTCGCGCATCAGACACGGTGCGTGCGCGTTGCAACAGGGGCGGCTCTCGAGAGACTTCCTCTGGCGGAGCGCAGTTGGCCCACCATCTCAAATTCTAGTCTTACTGAGATGAGTGTCGCGGCACTTGTCGACGGGAATCCTATATTTGAGAGGACACACTTTTCAGCGGCGGGAGGCCGAGATGGGTCTGACAAAATCGGGGGACATAGTGTCGCGGCTTTCGACATATATTGAGTGCCTTGCGAGCGTGATCAGACATACGGGACGAGCCAAACCGCTTCGCGATTACTGCATCGGGCTGATGATGCCATGCGATCAAGAGCGTCGAGCCGATGGCAGCGATGAAGGCTCCTGAGGGGACAGCGCCACAGCATCAGGCGTTGTTGCATCTTGTCGGTCAAGGCGGCTGGTCGGATCAGCAAGTGTTGAGCAAGATCCGTGAGTTAGTTCTGCCGGCCATCGAACGTCACGGAGAGATCGAAGCTTGGATCATCGATGATACGGACTTTCCCAAGAAGGGGCGGCACTCGGTCGGCGTTGCACAGCAATATTGCGGTCAGTTGGCAAACAAGACACTTGTCAGGTCGCCGTGACGCTCTCGGGCCATCATGCGAGCTTGCCGGTAGCCTATCTGCTCCATCTACCAAGCGAGTGGGTTGCAGCTTATGGCTTTCTGGTCTCGGAGCGAGAAACGATTTTCCCCTCAGCAACAGCATCCACCAAATCTGCAAGGATAGAATAAGACGCCTGCAACCGCATAGCCCGCAGCAGCTTCTCCGGCGGGATCGACGGCCGCCTAATCGGCGAACATAGCGCGGCAAACTCCCTTCCAGCGCCGATAGCGCCTCGTTCACCGTCGTCCGGATCGCTCGCAGCGGACGATCACGCCGCACCCGCAACTCCAGATCAACGTAGCTGAACAGCTCGCCCGTTCAATTGTCGCAGCCGCGCACGCACCATCTCCGACTCTCGGCGCAGCCAATGAACCGCGGTCACCGGCCGGCGGCGAGCGCCCTTTCTAACGGTCTGCTATCGAGAGCACGTTGGCGAGGCCGTACAGCGATTTGGATCAGGTGAGAGGGTGGCGCACGAAATGACGCACTGGCAGCGCTCGTGCTGAGGCCGTGCAGCGCTTGATGCGGGGGTGGGCTGTCACAGCTTGGGGGCCTGGCTGGAAGCTTTGATCCATTCGTCAAATCTGGATGCTGCGTCGGCCTGTTCGGCTTTGATGAGTAACCTATTGCGCTCCGGTCCCGGGGGCAATTGCGATGCCTTGTCCCGTGCTTGTTTCGCAACTGCCGTCAGCCGTTCACGCAGTGATGGGAGTTCGATCCGACGTCGTCTCACCATGGGACACTCCGCGAGCGGTGATGATCCAATAAATATCGCTACATAGGAGGTCGCGTACGCCTACGAAATTTAGTAGGCCACATAATGCAAATTCATCTGATACGCATTGATGGTAGCGGTGCGGTCACGGAGCTAGAGACATGCCGATGTGTCGCGGAGCCATAGGCATGCTGAGACCTAAAGAATATCGCGAACTCGCTAAGATCTACAGGGACATGTCGAAAGCCGGTGATGTGTCGCCTAGGCGATTGTGCGTCCTGGTCAGCATCTCCAAAACATATGCCAAGTTGGCCGACCAATGTGAGCTCCTGGACAACATCGTCAAAGACGAAGACTGCAAGGTTATGCCGTTTCCGAGATCTAGGTGATCCGTGCGGGGCAAAGGTGCCGTGCTTGGTGGCGTAGATGCGCTTACTGGCAGAATCCGCCAGTGACAGCCTCCTCGGCGGCCGGCTTTCGGACGTCGAATGGGGCTACGCACCAGATAACAAACTGCTCTTGATACGATTGCGATCCGAACTTGCAGAAGTTAGAGCGTGGCTGCTGATAAATCTATGATTGGAACGGCGCTTTCACGGCCATTGAGGCCGCAATGATGACCGCAGCAGGTCAGCGCTCGGCAGATTGTTGGGTTGGGGGGCAGAGCGCCACGGGTTGACTTAGCAGGGCGACCCCACGGGCGCATAGCAAGACAAAGTATGGGAAAGAGTAGCTGATGGCGTAAGCCTTTGGCTTACGCGGCACTGCTACGATCCATCGCACGCATACCGTGTGATGCGAGATATGAACGTATTGTCACCGGAACTGCGGCCCGGCGACAAGATCCATCGACAAGCTGAACACCGCTTCGAAGATTGAGTCCGGCCCATAAGAATGCCTCTGCAAAGATGAAAGCCACGCGAAGGGGCAAGGGGGCCGGCATTCTTCCCGAGGCGAGAGGCTTGGAACGGCCAATGGGAAAATTCGCACGCGGGCTGACCGCGATTTTAAGAACACACATTTTATAGGAGAAATATTCTTGGCTAGAAGGTATCGAGCAGCACGGTTTGACCTTCGTCGACCGCCACGGCTCAAGCTGCCACCCCATCGAGCTAATGGGACGCAACGCCTCAGCGTTCCGAATGACATGGAACGCAGCATGTTGCGAGCGACGGCATTGTGGCGCTTCGACAAAAGAATAGCGTCGTCAGCCCTGGCGCGTCGTTTTACGATTTTGCACGATTTGGCTCACCGGACTTTTAGAGCTACTGAATGTCGCATCCTGCCACGCTTGGCCATGACAGAAGCTTGTCGCAGTGCGTAATCGCGGATCTTCGGTTGCGGCGTTTCTGCTCTGGCATCTTGCCGAGCGTTCAGTTGCAAATCGCAGGTGCTCTCATAGAGCTACAGCGAACGAATATGATCCGGCCTCCTCGACCATCGCGGGTCAACCCGAGCAGGAGTGCGCGATAGCGGCCCGCAGCGCACCGCCGTTTTCATTTACGTGTGACGGCAACGCGGGCAGCCCTGCGGGAAGCAGGCGCGGCAGAAAGGCTTGCCGCATGACTTGCAGGGCGCATGGCCCGCAGTATCGGTCAGGTGCAGATTGTCGTCGCACACGAGGCGCACGCGATCGAGGCCCAGCCCCGCCTCGCAGAGCGGCCGCTCAAGCGTCCTGACCAGCGGGTGCCAGTCAAGCCGGATCATGCGCTGCCCTTTGCGGCGGCGAATCAGAACCTCGAAGCGTTGCACCGGTACATAGATCTCAAGCGCTTGGACCCATTCGACCGTGACGCGCAGCGCGTAGTTGCGGCGTAGGTCGTCGAGCTTGGCGCGATATTCGCGCTCGATCGCCTCCACCCGCAGCGTCTCGCGCCGCCGGTCGGCCTCCGCGCGGTCTCCGTCCGTGCGGTTGAGCGCCGCCAAGCGCTTCAAAGACCCCTCACGCAGGTCATTGTGATAGGCATGGACACGGTCGCGGTCTCGCTCCAGTCGGCGGCGCATCGTCCGCAGGAACGGCTCCATGCTGTCCTGTGCCTCGCGCTCGAGTAGCGGACGCAACCGCGCCGCGAGCGTCCCTGAGCTCCATCCCGGTCCGGCCACGCGCTTGGTCACCGCGTCGGGCATGTGCCAATCGGCAGTTTGCGCCAGCGCCGGTCGCAGCTGTGCCAGGACGTCGCTGATGTCCGCGCCAGTCGCGAGGTTGAAGCCGAGCCAAATCAGTTTCTCGCGCTTCTCGTCCGACAGCGCGGTGACGCGGAACGCCAGCATCAGGCAGCATGTCCAGGTTGCAGACAGGCCCTGGAGTCGCCAGATCGCGTTCGGCAGGTCGAGGACGCGATCGAGCAGCTTTTCGGGGGCACTAGAGCGGTTTCCACTTTATGTGAATCGGAAGGGTACAGGGGATTCCCTCGGTCGCGCAAATCAGATTCGATTGCTCTGGCTTTAACGACGGGGCGAGCGATGGCGAAGGGATATTCGAAAGACCTGAGAGTGCGTGCGGTGGCACTTGTCGAAGACGGCGAGAGCAGACGGGAAGCCGCGCGCGTGCTCGGTCTCAGCGCCTCGACCGCGATCCGCTGGATCGAGCGCTGGACGAGGACGGGCAGTGTGGCGGCATTGCCCGGCACGGGCCAGAGCCGCTCTCCGCTCGAGGCGCATCGCCAGTGGCTGCTCAATCTCATCGCCGCGGAGCCGGACTTGACACTCGAAGAGATTCGCGCGCGGCTCAAGTCCGAGAAGCGGCTGAAAGTCGGGACGACATCGGTCTGGCGCTTCTACGAACGCCACGACATCACGTTCAAAAAAAACTCTGCACGCCGCTGAACAGGATCGCTCCGATGTCGCTGCCGCGCGCGCCGAGCTGAAGGCCGAGCAATCCAAGCTTGAAGCGCCGCGCCTCGTGTTCATCGACGAGACGGCGGTCACGACGAAGATGGTACGGCATTACGGCCGCTCACCGCGTGGCGAGCGTCTCGTTGCGAGCGTGCCGCACGGCCACTGGAAGACGCTGACACTCGTTGCCGCGCTGCGCATCGATGGCTTGACGGCGCCGTATGTCTTCGACGGGGCGATGGACGGGCCGTCATTCCTCGCTTATGTCGAGCAGATCCTCGCGCCGACGCTGCGCAAAAGAGACATCGTCTTCATGGACAATCTGCGTACCCACAAGATCGACGGCGTTCGCCAGGCGATCGAAGCGGTCGGCGCCAAGGTGCGCTATTTGCCGGCCTACTCGCCCGATCTCAACCCGATCGAAATGGCATTCTCGAAGCTGAAGACCGCGCTGCGCAAGGGCGCGGCACGCACCGTCAAGGCGCTCATGAAACTGATCGGCAAGCTCATGAAGACATTTGCGCCCGACCAGTGCGACAACTACTTTCGACATGCAGGATACGGGGCCTGATCCACATCAAGCGGAAAATGCTCTAGGGGGTGGAACCGGAGCGGGGAGCCGAACCTCTCGCTCGCTCCATCGTCCCTCGTCGGCGAGGATCGCGCCGAAGCGGTCGAGCCAGTCCCCCTCGAGCGCTATCGCAACCGCACCCGGAGCTTGTTGCGTCCCGAAGCCGAGATGCGTGAGTTCGGGCCAGCCCAGCTGTCGTTGCAGGGGAGCAGGCGCGAGCACTTCAAGCCGGTCCGAAGCGAGAGCCTCGACGGCGGCGCCCCGGCGTTCCAGCAGGTCAGCGACAAAGTCGCGCAGTTCACTCATCGGCTCAGCTCACACGGTCTCGAATTCATCACCGAACAGGGCGGTATCGAGGGCCTTGGCACTTTCGTGGTGCTCGCGCGCTCCCGTCAGACGGCGGCCGAGCGCGTCCAACGCCTCCGCGCGGCCTGTTTCGGTTGAGCGCAGCCATGCATCGAGCATGAGGTCGGCGAAATCGCGGTCCTCGTCGAGGCCACCCAGGATCGCCCCGACCTCACCTACGACAAGCTCGAACATCGAGATCTTTTCGTCGAGCAGCGACAAAATCTGCTGCTCAAGAGTGCTGCGAGTCACAAGGTTGAACACGAACACCTCGCGTTGCTGGCCAATGCGATCGATGCGTCCGATGC
Source organism: Bradyrhizobium sp. CCGUVB4N (assembly GCF_024199945.1). Lineage (GTDB taxonomy): Bacteria > Pseudomonadota > Alphaproteobacteria > Rhizobiales > Xanthobacteraceae > Bradyrhizobium. The sequence continues at coordinate 1,907,348 of NZ_JANADP010000001.1, forward strand.
GCTGCTCGATCGCCATCGGGTTCCACGGCACGTCGAAATTGATCAGCGTATTGCAAAACTGGAGATTGCGGCCTTCGCCACCCGACTCCGTGCACAGCAGCACCGGCACCCGCTCGCGGAATTCTGCGATGGCGGCGTCCTTGGCGGGGCCGCTGAGTGCGCCCTCGAAGCGCGCGAAGGCAAAACCTTCGCGTGCCAGCAGCGTGGCCAGATGCTCAAGCGTCTCGCGGTAATGAACGAAGACCAGCTTCTTCTCGTCCGGGTTCCGACGCAAGAGGTCGAGGAGCGCCGCCTCCTTGCCACCGACGCCAATGCAGGCCCATTTCTGCGCCAGCGCGTGCCAGCTTGCATCGACGTGGCGGCCGGACAAGCGCCGCACGGCGGCGGCGGCCGCTGCCGGAGACGATCCGGCAGCGCCGAGCAGATGCCGAAGGGCCAGCCGATTTGTCCCCTGGGCCGCCAGTCGCCGCACCGCAGCCTCGAGCTCGCGGTAGGCTGTCAGCTCGCCCTCGGTGCCATCCGCGCAGATCGTCACGGCGTGACGGCGCGGCAATTTTAGCGCGACGACCGCGCGGGTGTTGCGCACCATGGCGCCGCGCATCAACTCGCGAAGGCGCTCGGGATTGGCCGGTTGGCGCGGCTTGCCCGCCGTCACGTGAGCCGCGCGAAACTCCTTCATGGTCTTGAAGATACCGGGTTTGAGCAGCGTCAGCAGGTTGTAGAGCTCCGTGAGATCGTTCTGCACCGGCGTCGCCGACAGCAGCAGGACGAAGCGTTTGTTGAGCGCATCCACCAGCTTATAGCTTTGGCTCGTGCGGTCACGCAGATGGTGGGCTTCGTCCACGATGACGAGATCGAAGCTACGGTCGAGAATGTGCGCCGCATGCTCGCTGCGACGCGCCAGGGCGAGCGAAGCGATCAGGCGATTCTGCCGCCAGAAGCCTTCCGGGTCGCTGCGCAGCAGCGCATCATGAGTGGTCGCGCAGGCAATGTCGAACTTCGATTCGAGCTCCTCCTGCCACTGCCCGACGAGCGAGGCCGGGGTCAGCACCAGAACGCTGTCGACGATGCCGCGCAAAAGATACTCCTTGAGGATCATGCCGGCCTCGACGGTCTTGCCGAGCCCGACTTCGTCGGCAAGCAGAACGCGACCACGATGCTGCTTGAGCACCTTGCGCACGGTCTCGACCTGGTACCAGAAGGTTTCGATGCCGCGCAGATGCGGCAGGCAGAGCAGCTCGTCGAATCCTTGCGCGAGGCCGAGATGGGCAAAGCGCTCGCGCAAGCCATACCAAGCGCCGTCGCTGTTCGGCGGCTTGTGCAAGGCGTCCAACAACGGCGCGAGATTGAGCTCGGTGGTGAAGGGAATATCGATATCGATCAGCGGCAACGAAGCCGGTATGGTCGGCGTAACGGCCCCCTCTGTGGGCGGCCTTGGCTTGACCCGGGTCTTGGCTTTTGGCACCGGACCGGCGGCCGAGCGCCTGCTCCGGACGGTCTTGCTGGGCTCGAAGATCCGAGCGTAGTGGCGGTAGAGCCATCCCCGACGCTCAAGGCCTCCGGGAAAAACGTTCGCAACGTTGAGCCAATCCGTGAGCCCGTGAGCGTCAAGCAGCGAACGCGCCGGCAGGAGCCTGTTCTGCTGCGCGAGTGCCAGGGCGTTCAACAGGTGGCAAGCATCGATCGCAACGTAGCGCTTGCGGAAGCGTTTCAGAAAGACCTGTGCGCGAGCCGCATCTTCATCCAGCAGCGCCGCCGTAGCGGCGAGCAGCAGGATATACCCATCGCCAGGCTGTGCGCGCACGGCCTCCTCAGCCAGGGGCAAAAAACCTGACTGGAAGCCGCGATCGGCGAAGGCAGCCAACAGAACTTGGTCCCACGCCACCTCCTTCCGATCTCGCGACAGCTCGTCCGGCTGATCGCCAAATGGGAAAACCGTCTGCGCCGGGGATGCATGCGGCATAAAACAATCCCACTACCACTCCGCCCGGAGGCGAAACCAATGACTCGGAAACAGCGACGCTACGCTGAAACGAGAGGCATGCAAGTACGCGATAGCTGTGCGGTACCATCTGGTTGTGGAAAGATGCCTTGGGGCTTGGAGAACTCCGAGCACCCGCACTCGCCATGGCCGCCGTGTATCCGAAGCCCCGCGAAGCGGAGCACAAAATCGCAGGCCATCGCGCCTTGGCAACGGAGATTGTGGCCGACTGCTACATCGTCGTCCATGACGAAGCAGCTCCTATCAGAGTGATGGTCATCGACGTGCCTGAAATGGGCCCATATCAAGGCCAGATTAAGCTGTTCCAGCACGTTGACACGGGGCGCACCCAGCAGCGCCCCAGTGCGCTCTTGTATTTTGGGTGACCAGGTCGCGAACCGCCGTATCACTCACGCAGATGTTTGTCTCGTAGAAGTGCAATGGTGGCCGGTTCGTCGGTGTTCACAAACCACCTTGGCAAGGGATTCTGTCTGGTGGGGCAAGCCGAGCAGATCCGGCTCGTGACATCGCCCTCCGGCCGTGTCGACGGCGCCAATCAGGGCCTCTGCCTCGGCGATCGCCATAGCGGCCTTCCGCGAGACCAGGTTCTCGGGAATCGGAGCGGTCTCCGTGCCGAGCCCATTGCATGTACGGCGCGGTTAAGCACCTCGACTTCCGCGCATCGCCGCAGACGGTGGCGAACTCGCTTGATCCCCGCGTTCCACCGCCTCACATGCCGGGCCTGACGCAACCACGGGGCCGACAAAGCACAACGCTGTTTAAACACAACGCTGCGAGCGAGGATTGTGACGAACCTGGGGCCGCCAACATAACTCCGGCGGCCTTACGCGCTCTGCCGTTCGTCGGAATTGAAGCGAGTGGGTCCGTATTCCGCAACAATCCACTTGCTCGTCGTGACGGTGCCGCCAATTTCGTTCTCCGTTGCCAACCGGGCTACTTCGAGCCTGGCCTCGGCAACGGCCAAAGCATCAAATGTGCCCACCAAAGTTGTGTTCGGCAGTCGATACCGCACGTTGTTCGAGCCAAGTATCCACAGTTTCCAGCCCTGCGCCGCAGCCTGCTTCAAAAAAGTGGGGTGCGGATCAGGATTGGTCTCCTTCAAATCATACGATGCAAGGTAGACAGGCATTCTGAGATCCCCGATGCGAGCAAATAATCACGCTGTCAAATAGTTCTGCTGGAGTTTTCGGATCATCATGACCTGACCCCGGCCAGAAACCCATCGACTTCCAATCTGAGACGATGGCTATTTTGAGCGAGTGCATTCGCAGATGTCAGCACCTGCGAGGATGACGCGCCTGTGCTTGAGGCGCTCAATGCAACCTGCCGGATGTTGCCGGCGACCTGCGACGACATTTCTGCCGCATGTTGGATATTCTGCGCTATATCGTTGGTTGCCGTACCCTGCGCTTCGGTCGCTGCAGCAATCCTTGAGCCGATTTGCGAGATCTTGCCAATACTGCTGCTGATCTGCGTGATGGCACTGACCGACTCCTCCGTGGCGGTTTGGATATCTGCGATTTGCTCTGCAATTTCCGAGGTCGCCTTGGCTGTTTGTGTTGCCAGCGACTTTACCTCGTGCGCAACAACGGCAAAGCCGCGACCGGCTTTGCCCGCGCGTGCAGCCTCGATCGTTGCATTAAGAGCCAAAAGGTTTGTTTGCCTGGCAATTGCGGTGATCAGCTCAACCACGCCGCCAACCTTCAGCGCAGCTGTCGATAGGTGCTTTATTTTTCGGTCGGTTTCTTCCGCCTGACGCACGGCACTTCTTGCGATTTCTGCAGATTGCTCAACTTGACGTCTAACCTCCGTAGCAGACGCGATCATCTCAACGGTACGCGCAGAGACAATCTGAACGTTGCCTGAAGCTTCCTCCGAGGCGGAGGCGACCTTGCGCGAGACTTCCTGCGTATTGCGTGCCGTGTCCGTCAGACTACGAGCGGACGCCTCCAGCTCGGTCGAAGCGGATGACAGTGCGTCGATGACGCCGCCTACTGCATTTTCAAAAGTCCTGGCAAGCTTCTCAAGCTCCGCCTTCCGCCGCATTCCTGCCAAGCGATCCTGTTCCAGATTCGCGACAAGCTCGGCCTGCGCCTTCTCTTTTGATTTAATTTTGAAGGCTTCCATGGCTTGCGCCATCTCACCGATTTCGTCCGAACGGCCAAGTCCAGGCAGGGTCACCTCGAATTGCCCAGCCGCCAGCTGGCGCATCGCTTGTGTCATGCGAGTGATCAGCCGAGCTATGCCCTGCCCGACAAGAATCGCAACGAAGCCGATTGCGAGTGTGGCAAGCCCAATGCCCCAGCCCAGCATCTGGCGGATTCGCGAGGCACGCTCTTCGGCTGCGGCAGAACTGGCATCAGCTGTAGCGATCGCTTTCAACAGGAGAGGATGATTGCGACCATAGATCTGCCCGAGATCATCAATCTGATCATCCAATGCCTGTTGGGCAACCATGAAGGCTACGAAACTGGCTCGGTACGAATCAATGAGCGTTTTCAGTTCCACTTTGGTGGCTGACGCCAACTCGGAAGACTCCAGCGCGGCTCCAAACTCGGCGACCCGCTTGTCCAGTTCATCACCGTACTTCTCCTCACGCCGCAGCAAGAAGTCTTTTTCGTGCCGCCGCATCATCAGCATCAACACGGTTAGCTGCGGTTGATTGAACTGCGCCATCCGGGATTCGGCCTGATGTACGGCGTCGCGCAGCTTGCCCTGCAGGCCATCGTTCTCGGCGAACCCGAGCACGCGCTGCGCTGAAACGATGTTGTTGAAACGCGTTGCGTAAAGGCCAATGCCGGCCCGGAGGAATGACACGTCCTTCAGAGGATCGCCCTCTGGCAAGGAAGCAACATACTCCTCGATCTGGTCGAGGTCACCCAGGGCCTTCTTAATGCCTTGCGCGTGCCGCGCGATCAATGCTTCATCGTGCTTGCGCAGGAACTCCAGCGCCAGCTGTTGCGATTCAAGGAACGCTTCGGAAAGCGCCGCCAGGTGAGCGCGAAGATGGGTGCTTTGGTCTGCCTCGCGCTGCGCCTGCGCAACATAATTCAGCCCCACGATGCAAGTCGCTCCTGTGACGAGCACGCCCACTATTCCAAGCAGGGCGATCTTGGTTCGCAGGCTTGGCCGAAGTCGACGAAGAATTGGCAAGACCAACCGTTTCGTAGCCGTTGAGACGGACATCAAATAGCCAATCAATCCGTGAACATTTCCGGTGCGATTCTGATCAGCACGCTCGAAGCGTGAGCTCGGGGAGAGATGCTGACCATTCGCAACCTCTAGGTTGGGTTTGTTACACAAGGTTGACGAAGAGACCGGGATCGACAGCGTCCCGTGAGGAGAGTGGAGGGGCAGTTTGCTTTTGCGTTCTTCTTTCGCGTGCGCAGGCTCAACGTGTTCGCTTCGCCGATTCACCGATCGTCGACAATGCAAAGAACGATTGCGAGATCGGCATATCACGTCATCTAGCTGCAGACTCGCACCGCAGGTGGCAGCTCGCGCATAAATTGAGCGATTTTTGGCATAGTTGCGCAGGATTCACTCCCTCCGCTAGGGCACGCCAGCGGCGCAAGAAGCGCTGATAGATCAAAAACCTCCCGCAAATCATGACTTGGACTGCACGTAGCTTTGATGCGCGCGCTAATGGGACTGATCAAGGACAGACATGGTACCTTCTACGCCAAGCGGAAGGTGCCCGAGCGCCTACAAGAGGCCGTTGCCCGTGTGCTCAACTCAGACTGCGAGAGGCAGGTTTTCTCAAGAAATCGCTCGGAACGAATGACCTCAAAGCGGCCAACGTAGCAGCAATGGGTGTAGTGGCAGTCTTTGATAGGGCCCATCGAGGCAGCCGAGGCCCCGCTTGCAGCGCATCCTGTCGCGCCCTCGCTGACTGACGCTCAGATGCAGCGCATGGCTGCGGCGGCCGGCGGCACGTGAGAGTGTGGTCCGACGACGGCACGCGGGCCCAGCGAGCGTTGGAGCACGGCAGCCAAGGAGGAGTACGGGCTGCCGGCACCATCTCCCTCAGAGAGATTGCCAAACCTGAGCGCGTGAGAGTGCTGGTGTCCAAGTTTTTTCGTCACCTCTAGCTGTACGCTAGGCACACTATAGGGGCAGCCAGAGGAGGTAAGGAGACATCTGCGGACTTCAGCGCCACGGTGAGAGCCGAAAGCGACCTGTTGGGCTTAGGCACCGCACCCTGCAAAGCGTTCCATGACGCGCGTGACACGGTGGGCGAAGTGGCAACGATGGGATGGGTGACCGGGTGGTTAGTCAATACAGCCTTTCGTCGGCGGTGCTCTTGCTCAGCCTTCGGCCAAACCCCAGGGTACGATTAGGTAGTAGATCGCCGCGCAACGACTACGTTGTCAGGGCGCTACAACCAAACCACGGACTTTACTTACCGAAGATAGAGAAGTCGTCGGCCTCAAATGGGTTCGCAAAGCCCCTTCGAGCGATAAAGAAACCGACGATATGTGCGGCGGGGAAACGGTTGCTCAACACCTCTTTGGCAGCACGAAAGTGAGTGCCAGCAGTCAACACATCGTCTACGATCCCAATTCGGGTCGGTTCTGGGTTGCAGACCGACTCGTCTATTGCGAGGACATCCTTGATCTCCTGAACGGAAGGACGTTGATCGCTTTCATGCGCTGCACGCAAGTTTGCCGTCTGCAATAGCAGCTCTCGCACGTCGATAGCTACTGCGGATCGCAGTGCCCGGCAGATTTGCGCCACTCGGTCGTCGTACTCGGCGTCAGTTCTGATCTTCGACGGCGGCATCGGAACCAGCACTCCGCCAGTAAGCCATCTCGGGTTGATAGCTGGCCCCAGCACCGCTGCGCACTCGTTGATTGCTCGCCCTTTGTAAACGTAGTGGAGCTGGTTCCGCTGAGAAGGCTTCTTTTTCAAATTAGAAATAAGAGAATTCGTCGCGCTGAAACCGTAGCCCTGCCGAGCCGTGTACTCGAACAGGTAATAGCACTCATCATTTGGCTGTATGAAATCATGGTCGATACGGTTCTGATCATCGATTTGTCGAAGCTGGATGGTCACCCAAAGCGTCCCAAATATCTTCCGACTTCTTCACACGGATCGCCCCCCGCGCCTCGTAAGTGGCTGGCCAGGTGATGTCCGATCTTGCGAAGCAAGAGTCCAAAATGAAGAGCTTCCGCCGTTGATGAAGCGCGGCGCGCGCTTGGGTTAGCGTCCCGCTAGTCTCACCCGCTTCGACGATAATGGTTGCTTCGGTGAGCGCACTCATCGTGATGTTTCGCTCAGGGAAGAACAGTCTGTTTTGTGGCACGGCCTGCTTTGAGTAACGTAGAACCGGCACCTGAGAGATTAAAAGGTAATCGCTCGCGATCTGAGCCTGTAGCTCAGCATTTTCTTTGGGATACGTCACTCCGAGAGGAGTGCCGATCACCGCAATTGTACGCCCCTTAGCTTCGAGCGTGGCCCTGTGCGCAGCGGTGTCAATACCGGCAGCGAGACCCGAGACCACCGTGAACCCGGCGCCGACCAGCTCACGCGCAATCCGGGCAGCGCGCTTTAGACCTTCCGCAGATGCTCTACGGCTACCGACAACTGCCACGCCGCGGGTCTCGGACAATTCCCACGTGCCCCGATAGTAGAGCAACTCAACCGGATGCTGAGCATCTCGCAACCGCTCGGGATAGTCACCAGCGTGGTTGATCCGAATGCCGAAGCCATGGACGCCCGCAGTCTTCAAGGCTTGAAAGACTTCCCGTGCTCTTGCGTCCGCAATCGAGTGAGCAACAAAGTCGGAGGGTAGCGCTGTCGGGTCCTTCGCAAACCGCTCTGCAATGTTTTTGAAGGTAGCTCCAGGTTGGAGCCACATTTCCTCGTAGGCTCCAAGCTCGCGAGCAGGCGAGATGGGGTTTATTGCGGGCGAACCATCCCGCGAAGCAAAGAGAGCATTCTTCATTCTGACCCACCATCCGGCTTCATTATCTTACGGCGATTCCCTATTAACAAATTGGACTGTTGATGAAGCTGAACGGCTTCGGTGAGCTACGTACCATGGCTGAACCAGAGATCGTTCTCAATTTGTTCTCATTGGGGTGACAAAGTCAAGGCCGGGATCGACCTGCCTATAGCCTTCCTATTTTGCCTCGGCGGCGCAGCTATAGGCTCCGCCTGAACTAAACGGGCGGATCGAATTTCGTTTGCTGGATGGCGCCGTAGATGCGAACGCGAACCTTCGGAAAGCGGCGCTTCAGTTCGACGGCGCCATCTTCAGCGCCCTCCCTGGTGGTGAACTTGGACTTGAGAATTCCGTCGATCTCGATGGCGTAACCCGTCTTCGGCAGTTCGATATTTCGCCCAGGCATTATTTGTCGTCGTCCTTGGTGGATCTCCGATCGCAGGGTTACGTTGTGTCCGTCGGGTCGGACAAGCCGGCCACGTCCGAAAGGAAGGGATAACGCGTGAGTGATCCGTACGACCTGCAGCGTTTCGTGGACGCGCAAAACCCGGTTTACCGGCGGGTCGTCGAAGAACTGGGCCGCGGCCGTAAGGCGACGCATTGGATGTGGTTTGTTTTCCCGCAAATCGCTGGTCTAAGCTTCAGCGCGATGGTGCAGCGGCTTGCGATTAGCTCTCGCGCGGAAGCCGCCGCTTATCTGCAACATGATGTGCTGGGACCGCGCCTCGTCGAATGCACCCGGCTTATCGTGGCGGCCAGCGACAAATCGATTGCCGATATTCTCGGGTCGCCCGACGACATGAAGTTTCGATCGAGTATGACGGCTGTTCGACGCCGTCTCGAAGCAGCCGATCTTCAACGACGCTATCGTGGCCTTCTATCCGGAAGGCAAAGATCCGGCGACCGTGTCGATAGTTTAGCGAAGCGAAGCTCGTTGACCGTGGTCCTGTGGGAACTGAGGACGGCACGGCATGTCTTGCGACGGGCTGCGGAATGTGGCCCTCCACCGGAGTTAGCCAGTTTCCCACAGTCGGGTCGATTCGTCCATTGTCAATAGGTGGGGTCGAGCTGAGTTTCCACTATCAACATCTTGAAGTTTGAGCACGGAAATACCATCTCAGGGAATACCCACGCGCTATTGGGGAAACGGTAGCGCGCACCGGGGGGCAAATGCAGGTCTTGAGACGGCATCCGCGCGTTCGCGCGCAACTCGGCGGCAAGAAATTCGCTCGCGTGACCACCACGCGAGTGGCGGACGCCAGCTATTCGGCAGGCTCCTCGCCTGCTTCGAGTTCGGTTCCTGCATGGCTCGATTGTGCAGGAGCAAGCAAGTGGTTTCATCCGCCATCGAGCGATGACGCCCCCGCCCGCATCACTTCGCGGAGCCCGCCATGAAGACCGCAGCCGCGGAGAACCGCGAGCGCCGACCCGCGCGAGCACCACGCCCGACGAAGCGAAAGGCGCAGCCTAAGAGGATCGAGAACGTCGTCTGGGCCCGGGCGGCGGGCCGCTGCCAATATGCGGGGTGCAACAAGCTTCTCATTGGCGATCAGATCTCGGGCGCAGCGAACGCGAACACGGCCTACATCGGGCATATCGTCGCCGACTCTCCCGACGGCCCTCGCGGGGATTCGATCCGCTCCCCACTTCTCGCCCACGATCCCGACAACCTGATGCTCGTCTGTGACGTGCACCACCGCGTATTCGACCGCGAGATGGTCGCCGAGCATCCGGAACAAGTTCTGACGGCGATGAAGCGCCGCCACGAAGCACGCATCCGGACCGTCACCGCCATCGACGAGGATTTCGGCAGCCACGTCATTCGGTACGCGGCTCGGATCGGGACAAACGAGTCTCCGGTCGCCAAAGGCGACCTGAAGTGGGCGATGATCCCAGACCGCTATCCATTCGACGACGGTTGGATCGACCTCGACCTTGCGACCCTCGATCTGCCCGACCACGATCCCGACTTCTGGCGCACTCATGTACGCAATCTCCGGTCCGGCTTCGCCGAGAAGGTGCGCGGCCGCATGGAGCGTCAGGAAATTCGGCGCCTTGCCGTTTTCGGTTTGGCGCCGATCCCATTGCTGTTCGAACTCGGTCGCCTGATCTCCGACATCGCGACAGCCGAAGTTCGACAACTCCTGCGCAGCCCCAAGGGATGGAAGTGGGACCCGGATGGACGGCCCATCGAGTTCGACGTGAAGCGCCCGTCGCGTACCGACGGTCCCGTGGCGCTGAAACTCGAGGTGAGCGCTCCCGTTGCCGACGACCGCATCGTCTCGGCCCTTGGCACCGGCGCAGCCATCTGGTCCATCGCCGCCAGCGGGGCCCACAACGACATCATGCGCCGCCCGACCGATCTGGCGGAATTCGCGCGGCTGTTCCGATCCACGCTGGACGCGATCAAGTTTGCGCACGGCGAGAACTGCGTGGTGCGCATCTTTCCCGCAGTACCCCTATCCGTCGCCATCGAGGCGGGCCGTTCCTGGCAGCCGAAGGCGCACCCTACCCTCGAAGTCTACGACCAGAACAGGAAGCTGGGCGGCTTCATCCTCGCCCATACGCTCGAACACACCGGCTGACAAAGGAGAGGCCTATGAACGTGCACCTGCGTCCCACGATCACCAGAGATGCCGAAGAATTTCTCGAAGCGCTCGCCGAGGAGCTCGAGATCCCGCCGTATCGCTACGAGCAGGCGGAGACCAGCTACAAGTCGCTGGGCGAATGGCTCAATCGCGAAGACTCGAGCATCCGGCAATTCGACCCTCAGGTTCACATCCAGGGATCGTTCGGGCTCGGCACCGTGGTCGTACCGATCAGCGATGACGAGCACTACGATATCGATGCCGTCGTTGAATTCCGCAAGCTCACGAAGGGCGAGATCACCCAGAAGGAACTCAAGCGTCGTCTCGGCGTCGAGATGCGGCTGTACGCGATCTATCGGCGCATGAACAAGCCGGTCGTCGAGCATCGCCGATGCTGGCGACTCGAATACGCCGATGGCGCACAGTTTCACATGGACGTGACGCCCGGGCTTCTCAACGGGCTGGAGCAGGTAGTGCTGCTCAAGGCGCGTGGCCTCGACCTGTCGCTCGCCGACACTGCGATCGCGATCACGGACATCGATCACCCCTTCTACGAGATTCTATCCCCGACATGGCCGCGATCGAATCCGCGGGGATATCTGAAGTGGTTCCACAGCCGCATGGCTGTCATCTTCGAATTGCGTAAGCGGGAGCTGATGCGCAAGAGCTTGCGCGCGGGCACGGAGCCGATTCCGGACTATGAAGTCAGGACGCCGCTGCAGTCTGCCATCATGATCCTGAAGCGACACCGCGACATCATGTTCATCACCCGCTCGGACGAGCGCCCGATCTCGATCATCCTGACCACGCTCGCGGCGCACGCCTACAACGGCGAAGACAAGATATCCGATGCGTTGTTCACGATCCTCACCAACATGGACCGGTTCATCGAGCGGTCGCAGGATGGCAGTCTGGTCATCGCCAATCCGAGCGACCCGTCCGAGAACTTCGCCGACAAGTGGAAGAAGCATCCCGAGCGCGCGGCCGCATTCTTCGAGTGGCTCGGTCGGGCCCGCGAGGATTTTTCGCGCGCGGCGGTCCTATCGAACAAGCAGCTGATCGCGGAGCACCTGGCGAAGGGCGTGGGCGTTGGAACGGCGGAACGCGTGAAGAAGCGTTCCGTCGCCGGTCTGGCCGCTCCTGCCGTTCTGTCCAAAGGCCTCGTCAGCAACGAGGCGCAAGCCAGGAGTTCGGCGGTGCAGCTCAAAGGAGATCGTCGGAGTGCCTAGGGGCGACCACGCGCTCGCAAAGCGGTTCAGATCGGCCATCGGTGCGGTGCAGGGCGGCTGGTGGCACGCCGGGCTGCGGCCACCGAGGTTGAGCGCGGAGGATCTGGCGAGATACCGGAAGCATGATCCCGCGGCAGGGTGGCGGTTCGAATACCCTTTCTCCGATCGCATCCGGCGCATCGACATCATCGTATCCGCCGGCTTTCCTTCCGTCCCGGCGCGGATCGCGGTGGTGGATCGCCCACGCTTTCTGACGTGGCCGCACGTGGAAAAGGACGGCGTTCTCTGCCTGGTGCCTGATCACGCTACGTTTTCCGTCGACGATCCCTACGCGGGCGTCTCGGTGTTGCTCGATAAGGCTATCAAGCTGATCGAAGGTTTCGTCCGCGGCGAGCACGAAGACGACTTCAAATCCGAGTTTCTCACCTACTGGGACCATGCCAAGAAGGGGACGGAGCGGACCATCCTTTCATTGGTCGAGCCGGCTCCACCTTCCCGGACAATCAGAGTATGGGAGGGCCGCAGTCACATCGTCCTGGCTGACGATGACGGCCAGCTGCAGCGGTGGCTGAAGAATTTCAACTCCGCCCTCTACTCGGCCGACATGGTCTCGCGAGGAGGCGTGCTGGTTTGGCTGGAAACCCCGCTCCTCCCCTCCCAGTATCCCAAAGCAGCAAAGGACGTTTACGCGCTCGCCGCCGATGCCGGCGTCGCCGATCTGCTCGAAGGACTTTCGCGCGAGGTCGCTCCTCGCCTGTTCGTCGCGCTTGGCGCCTCGACCGAACACGGTCCGGCAATCGCCACGACGGTCGTCAGCCGACCCGCAATCGTTCGCGGCAGGGATCCGCTCGCCAAAGGATTTCGTCCTTCTCGGGTGCCTGAGCAGGTCTTCCTCTGGCGTCTGTTCGGCGGCGAGCCGGCAGGCCGTCTTCCGGTGGACAGGGTCGATCCCACCTGGGTACACGGGCGGGCGCAGGATCCGCGCATCGCGACCTTACGCGGGGCCACCGTCGCGCTGCTCGGCTGCGGCTCCGTGGGCGCGCCGGTCGCCCTCAGTCTCGCGCGAGCGGGCGTGGCGAAGCTTATTCTTGTCGACCAGCAGAGCTTGACAGGAGCGAACGTCGGCCGCCATACGCTCGGCGTCAGATCGATCTCCTATCCCAAGGCGTCCGAACTCGCGAAGCGGATACGCGCCGACCTTCCCCATGTGGAGGTCGAGCACTACATCGCCAAGGTTCAGGATCTGCTGCTGCGGTCCGACGGGCCTTTGGAGCACGTCGACCTTATTGTTTCGGCTCTCGGCGACTGGCCGGCGGAGTCCTTGCTCGACGAGTGGCATCTGGCAAATGGCAGGCAGTTTCCGATCGTCTACGGCTGGACGGAACCACACGCGATCGCGGGCCACGCCGTCATCGTTTCCTCGTCCGGAGGGAGCCTTCGTGACGGATTGAACGAGACCGGCGAGCCCGACGTGGTCGCCACGCACTGGCCGGAAGAAACGCGCCGTTACGAACCAGCCTGCGGCGCGGCGTTCGAGCCGTACGGCCCCGTCGAGCTCGGCTTCATTACGTCGCTCATCGCCCAAGCTGCGCTCGACGGTCTTCTCGGCATCATCGGACCGAGCACGCATCGCATGTGGCTTGCGCGCCGTGCGTTCGTCGAATCCGCGGGCGGCAGCTGGAGCGAGATGCTCCGCGAGATCGCTCCTCATGCGCTGGAAGGCGGCATGATGGTCGAGCGACCATGGGGCCGGCCACCGGCCGGGAAAGTCTTGGCGGCGTGATCTCCTTCGATATCGGACACTCCGGGCAATCGCTCCGCTTCGTCGCCGAGGTTCTCCAGCGTTTCGACAGTAACCGTCAAACCCGATTCTGGCACCGCGAGGCCGGCGGGCTGCTGTTCGCTCGCTTCGACCTGCCTAGCATCGATGTCTGCGAAGCGACGGGTCCGAGACCGACCGACCGCAGATCGCGCTATTCGTACCGGCCCGACGAAAAAGCGGAAAAGGCGGAAATCGATGCCAGCTTTTCGCGAGGACTGCATTTCGTCGGTTGCTGGCACACCCATCCCGAGGACATCGCGTCACCGTCGACCATCGATACGCGCAACATTTCGGACTGCGTGCGTCGCTCGCAGCATGCGCTCAACGGTTTCGTCATGGTGATCGTGGGAAGGGCCGCGCTCCCGGACAGTATGTTCGTTTCGATCTGTGATCGGTCGTTGGTCCATCAGCTGGCGCGATCGTGAGGCGGACAGGTCGCAAAAAGAACCGTCCGCGCTTGTTGCCACCATTGGCGGTTGCGGACTCTACTGCCCGTCAGCCCACCCGATGTCACGCAGCGTGAAACCCAACGCATGAAGCGCCAATTCCGCGTCTTCATCGACCGGGTCGCGAAGCCCCTTCGTATGTGCCTCGTTGGTCTTGCCGCGGGCATGCAGTCTCGCGACGACTTGGGCGAGATTGCTCCTGCACATTCTCCGATGTCGTGGATCTTCCGGGAAGACGCGTTCGATCCCGTCACGCGAACGCGACGCGGGCGACTTTACCAGCCCGAGGGCGCGCAGCCGGCGCAGTATAAGGTCCTGCCAGATCCGTCGTTCCAATCCTCCTCGCGCTTGATCAGCTTGGCTTGCGTGACGGTCGGTCTGGGCACGACCGGAAGCACGGGGCCATCGAGGCCTTCATAGACAAGGCCGGACTGCTGATCGATTCCTAGGTACATTGCTGTCCCCTCGTCACGATGAGCCTGAGTTTCGAGCTAGTCGGTCGTTCATCCTATGCCTATTCGGTTTTCACCCATCGTTGCGACATGTAGGGTGACGCCATTCGCCGGAATAAAGCGCTTCGTAAGTCGGCGCGGTCACTTCGCCGGCGATGCCGAGTAGAGAGCGGAAGGCGTTGAATGGATAGAATCGCCGATTGAACCGGAAGGTAAACTCGTTGAGGTAGGCTTGCAGGTGCTGCGGGCTGACGCCGTGGTGGGTGCCGATCAGCCAAGTCTTCAAGTTGGCGAACACCAGATGAACTGTCGGCAGGTGCTCCTCGGCGGCTCGCGGATCACTCCGTTCCGCGACCGCATGATGGTCATACCCAAGCTTGGTGAGATCTGCGTACCCGGACCAATTGTCGGTGACGACCTTGGCCCCAGGCGCGACGGCTTGTTCAACAAAGCCGCACAGTGATCCGGCGCTACGGTCCGGAATGACCGCGAGCCGGATCCGCCCGGCGTAGCGTCCGTTCCTGCGCGCGTCGCGTTTGGTCCCCGGTACACGTTGACGGACTTCGGTAGCGGCCGCAACTAGCGTCTTGTGGTGGACGCCGCGGCCTTCGCCGCGCGTGCGTCCGCCAACCCAAGTTTCGTCGACTTCGACATGCTCGTTGGCGCGCCCACCGATGCGGTCATGGGCCGGCCGCACCATACCGGCGCGCAACTTGTGCAGGATCTGGAATGCCGTCTCATAGCGCTTTAATCCAATCTGGCGCTGGAACTGCGCGGCGGACATGCCGGGCGTTTGACTAGAGACAAGATACGCTGCCCAGAACCAAACACTGAGCGGCGTATGCGAGCGCTCCATCACCGTGCCCACAGTTAGCCCTGTATTCTTCCGGCAGTTGCGGCAGCGTAAGACCCCGGGGCGGCTGGTGAAACGGAATGGTGAGCCGGAAACTCCGCAATGAGGGCAAACGAACTCATCCTTCCAACGGATCTTTTCGAGGTAGCCAGCGCAAGCCGCGTCGTCGGGGAACAATCGCCGGAACTCCGGCAGAGACTGCGGGAACGGCAGGTCGTCGCGCTGAAAAATATCCATCAAGCTGCGACTATGGCTTCGGATTTTTGGACTCCTGGCAACAAAGCGTCTGCGAGAAAACGGAAATCCTTCCCCAGGATTTCGGGAGACCGCTTATGGCCGTCGTTATCGTGGACTTCATATCGTCGGTAAGGCGCCACGGCTCGTTCAAGTCGTTGAAGTAGGTCAGCGACTTCAACGTGATCATCGGAGGCACACTCGACCCGAAAAGGGCCTCCAACGCGGCTAGTCCGCGCGGCAGGCTCTGCCCGTTCGCAAGCATGACAGCGATATCCTGGTAATCCTTGGCTTCGGCCCGATCATGAATCACTTTGAGCTTATGTGCGAACAAGTCGTACATCGACGCGACGCACAGGACATCGTCGTCGGTCTTGTCCGGTTCACATACGCAACCGCTCTTCACGCCCCCGAAGAATGACACCTTGATCGGCGCGGCCATATGATCGACGCTGACTGTCAACGTATCCTTCTCGTTTTGCAATACGGAGGCGCCTTTGAGCCATGCGATTTCGTTCAGCAGGTTGTACTTTTGTCCGTCGTCCAGATCAGCGTCCGAAAAAAAGTCGAAATCGACGGATTGACGATGTCCGAGGTGAAGCGCAATCGCCGTACCGCCATATAGAACAAAGTGTCCAGGCACTTGGGCGAGATGAGGCCATAGGCTGCGTTGAGCAGGGGGTAGAATGTCGAGGCGCGGCGTAAACACCATAAGCAAATTCCAGCGTCAGGAAAACCGGCGACGCGACTTCGGTGGTGTTCCATGCCCGCCCAATCGATAATGCCAAAAAGCGAGCGATCGGTTGGAGACTACGCCAACTGGGGGAGATTTTAGAACTTCCCTAAACATATCAATTCCGACGCATTCGATCAGCGCGGAGGCGTCTTCCCAGGTACCCATCTCCATCACATTAGCAACGAGTCTAGACATTCCGTCGGACGCAACAATATCGGGCGGCGTCCACCACACGTACTTGGCCGCAAGCCGCAGTATTTCCGAACTTCGAACGGTCTCGTTCATTGCGGCATCTCCAGTGGCGTGAAACTAGCACTAGCCGGTATGGGCGTCAACCGGATAGGCTTGCATCGAACCGTCGATCGTCTCGCCGATGCGCGACGTCGTCGCCGACGTTCCCTTCTCGGGCGCGATGCCGACAGAGCGGAAAAACCGCTTCGAGAAGTAGTGATAGAACCCCTTTCCGAACTCGCTGTAGGAATCGTTGATCGCCAGGACCGTTTCGGTCACGTCGATCTCGACCTTGTCCCGATAGGCCAGGCCCAGAGCGCGGGCCTTGTCCATGAGCCAGACGAGTGGCGCTGGGACAGCGGATCGCTCGCGTACTCAGCAGGATCTGGAAATTCGCCGGTTTTGATCCGTTTTCATGCCATTTTGAGCCCGTTTGACCCGCCCTGCCGTCTGGGCCCCCTTTTTCCGGCCGGTGTTGGCGCCAACTGCGGACCAAATTCTATTACTTTTAGGTATTTAAGTAGTGATATTGGCGGGCGACGCGGCTGGATGTTGGCCCCGTTTTGGCGCCCAGATGCTTTGGATAGGTTGGAACTGAGAGTCGGTTTTGAGTCTCACCGTCCTGGAATCCCACCTCGGGTGAGGCTATCGACCACTACTCCAGAGCGCTATTGCAGATGCACAACATATATTTATTGAGATCGTACGACATATTATTATTGTAATTACAAAGCATAATACTATTGTAATAATCCAACACCAAACTATCGAACCCCGGGAGTTCAAAATGCCCTCCCTCCACGAAAAACTCGCTCAGTCCCTCACCGAACTGAAGAACCTCAGCAATGGCGGCAAGCGACGAATTTTCCAAAGTGAGGAACTTTCGCGCACTCACCGCGAGCGGCTGCTGGGGACCGGGTTCCTGAGGGAGATCATCAAGGGATGGGTCCTGATGACGCGCCCGGAGGAAGGGTCAGGCGACAGCACCTCCTGGTATTCGTCCTTCTGGGAGTTCTGCCGGACCTATTGCGACGAGCGCTTCAAGAGCGATTGGGTCCTCTCGGCGGAAAGCTCAATTCCCCTGCTGGCCGCAAATCTTAACATTCCCAAACAGGTGGTCATTGCGGCGCCGTCCGCCAATAACCAGACACAGGCCCTCCTCCACGGCACTTCTCTTTATCTTTACAAAGTGCGCCAACTTCCGGTGGCGCCGATCGAGACCGCCGGCGTGCGGACCTTCCCGGCGCCAGAGGCTATCTGCGCTGCTGCGCCCATCTTCTGGCAGACCCAGAAGAACGACCTCATCGCCGTGCTCGGATCACTGAGGAATGTGAGCCCGATCTCGAAGGTTCTCCTTGAGGGCGGACGTGCGGCCGTGGCGGGGCGGATTGCCGGGGCGTACCGACTGCTGGGCAATGCTCGAGCCGCCGACGTGATCATCACCACAATGACATCGGCCGGCCACGACGTCAGGGAAGACACCGATCCGTTCAAGGCATCGGTCCCGATGCAACTCCCCATCCGGGCCGCGCCGCCGATTATGACGCGGGTCCGCCTCATGTGGGCGGAAATGCGTGAGAAGGTGCTTGAGAATTTCAAGATCGAGCCGCGCCGCATCAACGATCACGACGGATATCTGACGGCAATCGATGAGCTATACACCTCGGATGCATATCACTCGCTTTCCATCGAAGGCTATTCGGTCACCGAGGACTTGATCGAGAAGGTCAGGACCGGGAATTGGGATCCTGACGGCAGCGATGGAGACCGTAAGCAAAAGGATGCGATGGCCGCGAAGGGGTACTGGAATGCGTTCCAACTGGTCCGCGCCTCGGTGGTGCGCGTGCTCAACGGCGAGGATGCGGCCGAGATCACCGATCGGGAGCACCTCAACTGGTACCGGGCTCTCTTTCAGCCTTCAGTCCAGGCAGGCATCATCGAGCCCGAAAATCTTGCGGGCTACCGCACTCACTTCGTCTTCATCAGGAACTCCGGACATACGCCGGTCGCATGGGAATCGGTGCCCGACGCCATGGAGGCCTTTCTGGACTGCTTGAAGGAAGAGAAGGATCCGCGCGTGAGAGCCGTCCTCGGACACTTCATCTTCAGCTTCATACATCCCCTTCCCGACGGTAACGGTCGAACAGGACGCTTTCTCATGAATGTCATGATGGCATCGGGAGGACTGCCTTGGACCATCATCCCCGTCGACAGACGCGACGAGTACATGAAGGCATTGGAGAGCGCGAGCGTACAAGGCAACATCGCTTCGTTCGCGGCCTTCCTGGCAGATTGCTGCCGGCTTGAACCACCTCCTCCGCGGCGGAGCCGTCCGGGAGAAGTCCAGGCACCGGCTAAACTCAACTAAGCAAGCGCGCGGGGATGCGCTGGTCTGTGGTTACCGCGATGATCGCCGCGATCATCGCCCTGACCAGCGTCATCGGGATCAGGGAGCGCATCGCGATCATCATCAGGGGCATCGGCATGCTGATCATCGCCACCAGCAGCGGGACGCTCGTCGACTACCGGAAGAAACCGCAACCCCGCGAGCTTTGTCGCTTCGACGATCACATGGTCAATACGATCACGCGGAACGAGATGGCAGAGGCCATTGCGGCGGTCCATCAGCGCGGCGCGGAAGCCATGGCCGAAGGCATGGTTCGCACGATCAGACGGTTTTGCAACTGGCTCGCTGAAGCTGTCCGTCAAGATCAGACGAACGGTGGCAGATGGCGTGATGCTAAAACTGCAAGCTCCTCCCCGAACGCGAGTTGAGATTGGCGAGGATGAATTCTATCCAGAAGACGAGAAAGGTGATGCGCCCCCCGAGATTGAGGTGGGGGCGTGCGCTCGTAATTGCACGTGAAGGATACTTCTCCGAGCGCATCTCCCTGGGAATTCAGCTACTGATTGGTACGTGCCAGCGTCGCCGAGCGGTCACGGGTGCACATCGCGGCAGCGATGATTGCCCGGCGCCAATTTCTCACCCCATAAAGTTCGTCACGCCTTTGCGACTTATGGAGAACGCGATCTCGGTTTCGGCGAAGAAGAAGCAGACCTCATTTTGGACCATCTTGAAGGGGTCTCTTCGAAAGACGTTACGAGACAATTCTACTCTTCGGACCCACGGGCTCGCCGAAAGTGGGCGGCGGCGATCAGGCGTTCTCATCCTGATTGTCGCGCCATACGAAAGCGGGAAATGATGCATGCTTGGGTCGCTTGGTGCGAACACTGGGCGACCCGTGCCATCGCCGAAGACCCTTTGCTCCTGGATCGCGAATATATGGCGGAGGCAGCCGAGTAGTCTTAGAGACCTGAGCTGGGCGCAGCTCATGCCGAACCAAAATCTTGGGACGACGCTTTCGTGCGCGGCAGGTAGACACGAGGCCACCGCCCGGCGCTAGCCGCCGTTGACCGCCACGCCGCGACTCAAGCACGACATGGCCGGGTTTCAGGCGCGCGTCACGACGTTGATCGAGTTCATCGGGAGCCTGCCACGATGGCGACCCGCCATTGCCTTCTCAGCGGCCCATCGCATTCGGAGAAAGAAAACCCTGTGGGTTGTCCTCGGCGTTCCAATAGTCCTTTGTGGCGGGTACTTCGTCGCGCCACTCAATCTCCGTCGCGGCGTCGTAGTTTTCCCATCTGGCGTTCTGTCCTTCTCTCACGAATGCGTTCGTCCTCGCCCAGGCCTCAATGGCGCCGTCCACTGTGGCCTCATGTATGGTTGAGACTACCTCCTGCGCGCGCAAGCACGCGCGCGTGATGGGCCCTGGTTCGCTTCGCTTCGTGAGCGCCCTCATGCCTCCGATGTAGTCGCCGCGAAATACGGTCGGAATGATGACTTGCGCCTGGTTACCTCTCAAAAGTTCTGAAGTGAGGTGCAGGCGCGATATGCGTCCGTTGCCGTCATCGAACGGATGCACTTCCGCGATCAGACAATGGAGGAAGACGCCACGTGCGAAAGGTTCGGTGAGCCCCTGCAGGAGATCGTAGCCGTACTTCAGCGTGCCAACGACCAGGTCGGGCTGGACCATTGAGATCCCACTGACCTTGTTGTTGACTGTCTTGAACCTGCCAGGCTGCTTTTCGGGACGGGCGTCCATCAAGAGCGCATGACGCGCCCTCAGCATGTTCTCGAACTCCTGATAGTCAGCAGGCACCGCCGTCAGTGCGCGTTCGTCGGTGAGTAGCCGGTACGTTGCGATCACGTCGTGCCCGTCCGCGGGACGGTTGATAGGCGCGACGCCTTCGAAGACGATGCGCTTCGCCTCTACCACCGTAAATTCGGTGCCTTCGATGAAGTTGGAAAAGTAGGCCTCGAGGAACGCGTTCGACTGTCTCACCCCCTGGTCCTGGGATACGGGCCGATCAGGAAAAGATAGCGACTTGAGGTGCGCGAACAGCTCCTGCAGTCGGGCGCAGCAGTTTTTGTCGGCGCCCGCCCGTCTAATTTCCGCAGCCTTGCTCGCGAAGCGCACTTTTTGCGTTCCGAGCAAACCGCCCATCAGGCGGTCGAGCTTCTTGAACTCTTCCTCAGCGCTAAGCTGAGGTGCGAGCTTCCTCGCTTCGTCGCGCATTTTGTTGAAATTGTCCGGCCCGCCCGAGCCAAGCAGGGTGACTAGGTAGTCCTCGAATTCGGCATCGCTCAGATTTCGCTGCACTCCGCCCCGTGTCCGCGTGGGTTTGAGATTCTCAAGTAGAGAACGTGGGCGGGACGGTGAATAGAACTCGGCGGTGATCATTGGACTGTCGCCAGGCAGAGCCGACGGCCCTTCGATTAGTCGAATTTCCATGCCCGGAAGCTCGACTGTCCGGTTGGAGTATGGCCCTGTGAGGAATACGTAAGATTTCCCGCCCTTCTCTGGCTGATATGGTCGCATCTTTGCGCCGGTGCGAGATGTCACCACCGTTTTGGGAAACAGGTGCGGTAAGATGTACCAGATGTTCCGCCCCACGACGGCTTCGAGACCGTCTTTCAGATTTGACGTATAGACGCGCTCGACGATTTGCCTAAGTTCACCGGCCTGGGCGCGCCTGCGGATCTGCCGGCTGCCGGCTTGGTCGTCTTTTGTCGTGATGAGGATCTCGCCGTAGGTCGCCATAGCCGTGTCCGCTGCGGTCGAATAAGGAGGACGACCGTCCATTAAAGTCGGTTAAACGCCCATTTTGGTCCGCATTAGTCGAATTGGAACCCGCTTCCAGCCCTAATATTCGAGTATCCTGCCCATATTCAAGGGGATAGTCCGTAAAAATCGTTTAAGGTGCCGTTCTTGTCCGCAATGCTCGAATAGACCGCCACGGACATATTCGAATAATACGGACAAAAAGTCAATAATATCTGCCTTTTACGGACAATCCACCTGGCAAATCGACTGTGGCGGACGCCGCATAGGACTAGTAGCTCGTCACAGTGATTGTGACTCTTTGGACGTTGCGGGATAGGCGCGGCCCATTTTGGCGCGGGCTTTTTCGGTCGTGAACATCCATTTGATGCGGGCGCCAGCGGCATTTCGTTGTTTCTCCCATGCGGCGATTTCGCGGCGGAGCCAGTTTGGGTCGTCGATCCTGCGGTCGAGGCACTGACCGCGGAGCACGCCGATCTCGATCTCGACCATGTTGAGCCAACTGGCGTGCTTTGGGGTGTAGTGGAACTCCAGGCGGCGCAGAATTCGCCGGGCTTCGTCAGGCGCGAATGCCTCATAGAGGGAGCCTACGGAGTGGGTCGACAGATTGTCCTGCACGACGCGGATGCACCCGGCGTCGGGATAATGAACATCGACGAGTTCGCGCATGCACTGGGCGTAATCTTCTGCCGCCCGTCGCTCTGTGACTTTGACTTTGCGCCATGGCCGATGCACGTCGATGCAGACGAAGAGATTGACGGTGCCGTTGCGGCGATACTCGCAATCGTAACGTTCGAGTTGGCCCGGCTCGGCGGGGATCGGCTCGCGAACCTCGCCGATGAGCTGGACCGGGCTCTCGTCGAAGCAGACCACCGGCCGGTCGGGATCAGGCGCCTCGGCATATAGGTCGAGCACGTCTTCCATGCGGGCGACATATTCGCCATCGACCTTTGGAATGCACCACATATCCTTGCGCCACGGCTTGAGGCCGTTTTCGGCCAGCCGCCGGCGCACCGTCTCGCCCGACAGGCTCTCGTGGTCGGTGAGCCTGACCATGGCGTCGGCCAAAAGCTCCAGCGTCCAGCGGGCGCGACCCTCGGGAGGGGTTGCGCAAGCCGTTGCCACCAGCAGGGCTTCCTCCTTGCCGGTGAGCTTGCGCTCCGCGCCTGGACGCGGATCCTCGCTCAGCGCCCGCTCCAGATTGCCTTCCACGAAGCGCCGTTTGGTCCGGTACACGGTGGAACCGCCCACCGCCACGGCGCGGGCAATCTCTTCATCGCTGCGGCCGGCATCGGCCGCCAGCAATATCTGGGCGCGCTTGAGCTTGCGGGCAGCCCGCTTGCCCTTGCTCAACATCGCGGTGAGTTCACAGCGTTCGGCTTGGCTCAATTCGACCCGATAACGTACATTCATCGCGACCTCCTTGTCGGAGGACCGGACGAATCGACAAATGAATCGAAAATCAGGCGCCGCTCGCAGCCTCAGCCCTCAAGGCTTCACCGAAAAGCAGGGCCAGTACCTGGCCTTCATCTACACCTACGCGCACATGTTCCGACGCCCGCCCGCCGAGACCGACATGCAGCGCCACTTTCAAGTCAGCCCGCCTTCGGTCCACCAGATGATCGTGACCCTCGAACGAAATGGTCTCATTCGGCGCCAACCCGGCGTCGCTCGAAGCATCCAAATCCTCGTGGCTCCGAAAGACCTGCCCATCCTGAACTGGCTCGGAATCAACCAGTCATAATCAGTGTGACGAGGTACTAGTGGTGGCTAACAGCGATGTCTCAAATACCCGACGCGGCCAATCGGACATGTTCCTATCTTGCTGTGTGGATTATTTATCAAGCCGGTCAGATATTGATGCTGCGCGTATTGGCATATATGGCGACGGGTCGTCCGCCGCCATGGCAACCGATTTCGCTGCATCTGACGGCCGTGTTGCCGCAGCGGTCTGTGACGGAGGCCTTTGGAATTTGGCTCGGATGCTGGCGTCTGTCGACTGGATTACCGGAACTACAGATGTGCCTGACGAGGAGGTGGTCTCTGCCCGTCGGTTGCGGTCGCTCCGTCGGTTGAGATGCCCAATTCTCGTGGTAGCAGGAGGGCGCGGCATCGTCAGCGCATCGGAGGCGATGAAACTGCAGCGTGATGGCGCGGCCGCACCCATTGATCTGCAGTTGGCTATACCGCAGATGATCGCGACTGACGGAGGGGAGGTCGAAAATTTCGTGACCTCCGACGATCGGATCTTCGGATGGCTGGAGCACAAGCTTGTGCTGAACTCGCCCTCTAACCATTGTTGAGTTGGACGGTAGCGAACGTTGTCGCTCACTCTGCTATGCACCGATCGTGCCTTAGGCGATATTCGGTGTAATTTTATGCCGATCCCGGCGGAAGCCATAAAGTCGCTCGTGAGGGATTTCCTCCACATGAGATGCGCCGCCCCCGATGGCGAAAAGAGCGTGACAGACATGGCCGCTAAGAAAGCCAAAACAGGCTCAGATCGCTCGTCCGGTGAAAGCGCAATCTGATTAGCCAGGTAAGGTAGCTCTAGCCTTCGGTCAATCCGATGGCGCCGCCAGCCCATGCTCGCAACACAGTTGGTGCCGTGATAGGATTGCACGTGGTAGTAGCCCGAAGGAAACCTCGCGGTCCAAGTGGTGCCAAGCGAGCAGGCTCTGACGCTAGCTCAGCACTGTCACTTAGATCTACAATATCCCGATACTCAGCTTTTGAGATGCTAGTCGGCTGTTTTTAGCAATCAAGATCAGCCGTTTGTTGACGTAGTGAAGAGACTCCTCATCGAGCCCGTCAAGTATCGTGGCATTGAGAGCTTGCCGTTTGGTTGATAGCTTCCTGATTTCAGCCTGCGCCTTTTGAGTCAGCGACATCTGCAGGTATCTCGCATCATCAGGCGAGGTGATGCGAGCAAGAAGCTCCATGTGTTCGAGTTTCTT
The DNA here is from genome assembly GCF_024199945.1 of Bradyrhizobium sp. CCGUVB4N. Lineage (GTDB taxonomy): Bacteria > Pseudomonadota > Alphaproteobacteria > Rhizobiales > Xanthobacteraceae > Bradyrhizobium. Next base: position 1,931,971 of record NZ_JANADP010000001.1, read on the forward strand.
TGTTTGGTTGGTGACGAAGGCGGGGTGGATTCGTAGCTTGTTCGCAACTGCTGTTCCCGAGACTCCCCGACCTTCATCTAGTTCATCAATGGTCATCAACATCAACCACTGCGGCTCAGTGATGCCTAACAGCTCGGCCCAACTCTTGTGTATTTCCTCGAGTTGGGAATGGACCTCGACGATATTCCATATGAAGTCACTAAGGGCTCTATCAACTTGTTCTTTCACTTGCATGTTTGTTGTTCCCGGCAGTTCTAGGAGACGCGCGAAACGCACACAGCGGATGTTCACTTCGGCGGAAGCGTTCGTACCCTTCTTGTGCGATCGAAAAAAGTGCTCACGCGACACAATGCATCAAAAACAATTGAGATACGCAATTGATCTGGGCGTGCAGTGACATTCGATGTCAAGCAGATGTCACTTTTGGTCTGCCCGCAATCCAAGCGGCGACTCGTTTCTTCCGGATACCTGTTAACCCAACTGACTTCGTCCGCTAAATCGCCTTGCGATAGAATAATGTTGCTCCTATCGAGCGCCCTATGGTTTCGATCCGACCTTTGTCGAAGGGGCCATTCGGCAAGTGGTGTAAAAGGCGCCTAAGCTCCACGGGTTGGCTACGAGCAACAGTTCAGGACGAACTCTCGATAGATTTGCTTCAATTTTTCGAGAAGAAGCACATGGCAGCGATTGCGACTCGATAGTTCCCTCAATCATCGCGGTCGCGATAGGTAGGGTACCGCGACCTGATAAAAATCGGCTTCTCTCGCTTGGACATCCTAGATGAACTCGATAATGCCGGCCTTCCTTTGTTTGAGCAGGCCGCGCCCTCCCGCATGAGTGCGACTGTGTGGCCCAAGATCGAGCGGGCCCAGTAGTGGACGATGCACATGCCTCAACTCCCACAACACAGGGCTCTGTTCACTTAAAAAGGAAAATTGCCGATCGTTGTACCGTCTGACGGACGATTGCAGATCCGATCGCATCGACACCATGGACTTAAGAGGCGTCTTGGCGATATCTAATCCGATTGCGATAAGCGTGCCCATGGCTTTTGCTCTCAGACGAACTGGCGACAGCCGTCACAACGGCACGGTGACGTCGGGTGCGGAAGCCGTCCACTCCATCAGCTCAAGCGCGCCAGCCTGGCACTCAAGACGCTGCGGATTTTGTCATCCGAACCATCAGCCGCAAGATTGCGAACAGCGGTGGCTCCCAAGCGGGTCGTAAAACTGCTGGCGTGGCGCGTGCGAGGCAGCATCCGCCGCCATTCCAAAGAGATCGATGCTTCAACGCTTAGGCTTGATTGAATCGCCTCTGCGGAAGCGGCGTACGTCAGGCTGTTCGGGCTGAAAGGCCTCAACTAGAACTGACACTGCGCTCGCAGGGTCGCTGTTGCCACAGACGAAAACATCGGCGGCCGCGTAGGACTTCTCGGGCCAAGTATGTAGGGTGATGTGCGATTCAGCCAGCAGCGCTATTGCGGAGACACCCTGACCCGGACAAAACTCATGAACATGAAGGTGAAGTAATGTCGCATTCGCCGCACGGATGGCTTTTCGGATTGCGTCTTCCGCAATGGCCGGATCGTCAAGGTTCTTCGCTCCCCATAGATCGATGAGGATATGCGTCCCACCGGAGGACAGAGCCGGCGGTGTTTTCTTCTCGCCATCAAAAGTCATTAAGAAGTCTCCACTGAATTATCGGCCCATGAAGCTGAGCTCTGCGGCATTTAGGTCGAGGTGATCAGGCACGCTCGGCACTTAGTTGATTTCTTCCAACGCCGTCATTGAATCTGACAATTGCGACCTTCGGCGCCTATGCCTTAAGCCGCCGCCAAGTCACTTACGCTGCGATCACAAGCTCGAACATCATCGGCCTGGCGGTGGCCGGCATCAAGGAGCCCTTCGTCCGCATGGTCCTGTATTGCCCGGTGGCGAAACACGCTCTCGATGGAATTGGTGGTCCGCAAGAGGCCCTGTTCGAACAAAATGGTGGAAGGCCAGCGGGGCGTTGCGATCCTCGACCAAGTATTCGAATGCCCGCGCGTGCCTGGCACAATACTTGTCGGCGAATACGTCGATCAAAGCTTCGGCGGACGCTCGGTTTGCGCCAAATAGACCTCGCGCAAATCCTTCTTCGTGGTGGCCTGCACAGAGAGCAGAACTTTGGCGTTCACGGTCTTGTGCACCCAGCATGGCTGGTGCCCTATGTCGGGAAAGATCTCGTCGAGCATCTTGTAGAGGTCGAGCGCGCCGTCGCCGACATTGGGTAAATTCGTCGCTACTTATGACCTTGCCGCGACTGCTTCGCCAGGCCACGCCTCCCCTGAGGTGGGCCAGGGTCTGGCCCTGCGTGTCCAAAGCGTAACCGAGGCGATCGGCGCCGGTGATAAAGAGGCTGAGAGTAGCCTTGCAGTCTGCGTTCAGTGCTGTGCCGGAGGCGGCGAGGCACGCATTTGTGCAGTTGGAGACAGCGCCGCGGGCATCGCGTTTGAAGCCAAACACCCAACTATTGTTTTGCGCGTTGTAGCCGATTTGGTCGCCTGACAGGAACACAGGAGTATCGACGCCGCCGCCATGGACAGACGGAATCTCGGGATTGCTGAAGCATTTTTGGCCGCAACTGCCGCGCACATGCCCGCCAATATATCCTCCGGACCAGCTCCTCGTGGGCGATGGCCGCTGTACTGCTGACTCAAGATCCGCCGAATTGGCTGCGCCGCTTGCGGCTAGCGCAATCGTTGTCGCGCTCCCACAACGAACTCCAGATCGCATCAAACACTCCGCGGCGCTATCGCTTTCCACAACCAAGCACCTTCGAGCTGCATCGGTGATGGCGCCGCGAATGAAGCAAGCAGCGTGCCGCTTGGAAATTGAGGGATGTCCAGTTGCTTCGTACCGGATGCAAGTGTCAAGTTGCCGACAATTGTCTTAAAGCTGACGCGTGGCGACTGCCCGAGTAGTCGCTTCTGAGTAAGTTTTCGCGTGCACCAAGGCGGACGACTGCGAACATCAGCGGATTAAAGGACCTCGCGGTAGGTGGTTCTGCACGCCCACGACGCGCTGCGCTGCCCATAGCTATTGCGCTATGCCAGAAAATGTTCGAGCACTTCTGCTCCTCAGCGACGACGCAAACAACGCCGCTCGTGGAAAACGAGAACACGCCTCTGCCTTGGCTCTTGCACGATCGGCGTCATCGCTTGAGCGCCGCAAGCCGACCTGCATCCCGGGGAGCGCCAAGTCTTTTCATGAGGAGAGCGCCAAACCATAGCCTAGTACCCCCTTTTCTTAGAAGGTGAGTCGTGATTCAAGATCGGGATGATACCCGAAGCAAGAGAAGTCCACCTTTCGCGGAAAGACCGCGAGGTGCTTGAGGCGTGTTGTCGCTCGCCGGTGACGTTGCAGCGCGATTTGAAGCGGGCGCGGATAGTTCTGCTGGCTGCGGACGGGCGCAGCACCCGCTCGATCGCCAAAGAAGTCGGAGTGCAGCCGCGGATTGTCAGCCTTTGGCGGCACCGCGATGCCGATCATGGCCTTGAAGGGCTGCAAGACAGGCCGCGGCCCGGCAAGCAGCCGATCTATACGAAAGCCACCGACAAGCGGATTCTGAAACTGCTGGACAAGCCGGCCCCGCAAGGCTTTGCGCGCTGGACCGGCCCTCTGCTGGCCGAGGCGCTGGGCGATGTTGACGTCCAATATGTCTGGCGGTTCCTGCGCAGCAACAAGATTGACCTCGTGGCTCGCAAGTCCTGGTGCGAGAGCAACGACCCGAACTTTGCGGCCAAGGCCGCCGATGTCGTTGGCCTCTATGTCGCCCCGCCCGCGAAGGCCATTGTACTCTGCGTGGACGAGAAGCCCTCGATCCAGGCCTTGGAGCGAGCGCAGGGTTATCTGAAACTGCCGAACGGCAGATCCCTGACAGGTCAAAGCCACGACTACAAGCGGCACGGCACGACCACGCTATTTGCAGCGCTGGAAGTCGCCACCGGGAAGATCCTTGCGACGCATTCGAAACGACGTCGCCGGGTCGAGTTTCTCGACTTCATGGATCGCGTGACCGCAGCATTTCCGAACCGCCAGCTTCACGTCATTCTCGACAATCTCAGCACCCACAAGAAGAACGAGGAATGGCTCGAGGCGCATCCCAACGTGAAATTTCATTTCACGCCCACGAGCGCGTCCTGGCTCAATCAGGTCGAGGTGTGGTTCTCGATCTTGCAGGGGCAGTCGCTTAGCGGCACCTCCTTCACAAGCCTCAAGCAGCTCCAGGATCACATCGATGCCTACGTCAACGCCTACAACGGAAAAGCCGAGCCCTTCGTCTGGACAAAGAAAAAGGTCCGTCAACGCCGTTTCAAAGGCCGCCGTATCACTCAGCTCTGATTCCGGATACTAGGTGCCTACAAATGCAGGAAAATCACATGCTGGAGCCGAGTCTCTGGAGGCGTTGATTGCGGGTGTCCTGCAGATTAGCGCGTGTCTACTACAAGATCAGGTAGATGCCACCGCCAACTTGAGGCCCTAGCGTTCGGTCGTGTTCCCTGCCGATCATTGAGGGCGTCGTGAACGCAAGAAGCTAGCAAATGGGCAAAACGGCGTATTATGACTGGCAGAAGCAGGGTGGCTAAGCAACGCACGACCCATTCAGGACCCTCGATGTTCCGGCTGAAGGGCCGCACAAGGTGACGAATGGCGGCAGGCGTATGCCGACGGAAAATCGGTCGGGCAAGAATCCGTTTGTGGAAGGTCAACCGATCGACCCGATCACGGCGATCGATCGGCTTGCAGGCTCGGATCCGGAAAGAGTTGCGCTCAGGTACGGCGTAGACGCACTCACCTTTAAGGCACTGCGATCAAGATCTGATGCGCTCGCGAGGACGTTGCGAGAGAAGGTGGCTCACGGCGCGGTGGTCGGCTATTGGGGTGAACGAGACCTCGATTGGGCGACGGCAGTCGTCGCAATCTTGAAGGCTGGATCAACCTACCTGCCGCTCGATCCATCGTTACCCGCTTCCCGTACATCATTCATGATCGAGCAGAGCCGCTGCGCTCTGATTATTGGCCCGGATCAGCTGGAGCCGCTCAGTCTATTCCAGGCCAGCAAGGCCACCACCCAATTCGTGACGATAGAGGCGGCGCTGCGCCAGGGCCAGACTTCGTCCGTCCTTCCATCAGCGAGCGATGATGGATCCGCCTACATTCTGTTTACGTCCGGTTCGACGGGCCAGCCGAAGGGCGCAATGATTGAGCGCGCAGCCCTCAATAATCATCTGGCGGCAAAGATCGAGGCGTTAACTCTCACTCGGACCGATTGCGTCGCGCAGACAGCGTCGCACTGCTTTGACATTTCGCTGTGGCAGCTTCTGGCGGGACTTTGCGTCGGAGGCTGCATCGCGATCATCGATGATGCAACACTGAAATCGCCAGTATCTCTTCTCCAAGCCATTCAACAATACCGTGCGACGGTTGTTCAATTCGTGCCGTCGATGCTTGCGGTATTTGTCGAGTATCTGCAGTCGCTTGCGGCCGCTGAGCGAGCTCTGGATGGCTTGCGGAGTATTTCTACGGTCGGAGAACCTCTAACACCCGGACTGGCACGCGCATGGCTTGCCCTATATCCCCCGGTTCCTATTCTCAACCATTACGGACCGACCGAGTGCGCGGACGGCGTTACGCATCATCTGCTTTCCGTCCCGCCCGCGCTGGCTGACACTTATGTGCCGATCGGAAAGGCGATTTCTAACCTTGAGGTGTATGTCGCGGATGGACCGCGGCTGTGCAACGCGGGAGAGGTCGGCGAAATCTGTGTTAGCGGCATTGGAGTCGCTGCTGGTTACGTCAATGACGATGACCGCACCAAGGAGGCCTTTGGGGCAAACCCGTTCTCGAACGATCCTTCGTTTGGGCGCCTATACCGGACAGGCGATCTCGGGCGAGTTCGTTCTGATGGTCTCTTGGAATGTCTCGGTCGACGGGACCGTCAGGTCAAAATTCGTGGGCACAGAATTGAGCTGGGAGAAATCGAGGCCCGCCTTTCCGCTCATCAATTGGTGCGTGGCGCCGCCGTGATCGCCTCGGTTTGCGCAGGCGCAAAGCTTACGGCGCGAGACATAACCAGGACCGAGGGGGAAACTGGATCGAGGCGGCTCATAGCGTATGTGTCAGCCCCGCCCGAAGTAGGGGAGGGCGAACTCCAGACTTTCCTGGCCCAAGCGCTTCCCACCTACATGCTCCCAGAAAGGATCATTCACGTCGACACTATTCCACTGACCAGAAACGGAAAGGTCGATTTTGGAGCCTTGCCTGACCCTACCCTTGTACGCCCTCTCTTGCCGACTCCATTCGAAGCGCCGCAAACAGAGCTCGAAGCTCAACTGTGTCGACTTTGGTCCGACATTCTGCGTATTGAGAACATTGGCATCAACGACGAGTTCATTAGCCTCGGCGGAGACTCGCTTCGGGCCATGCTCATATTGGGCCGATTGCAGACCCTGCTCGGCGTAAGAGCGGATTTCAGGTTGGTGCTGAATGGAACGGTTCGATCCCTTGCGGCGTCGATCTCGACCCGAGATGAATCCAAACCGTGCACAGCCCCGACGCACGGTAAACTTATCCGAGCGCCCCTGACGCGAGTTCAGGAGCACCTATGGTTTCTGTCGCAGCTTGATCCGTCTGCCAGGAACTACATCATTCAAGGCGGCCTGCGAGTAAGAGGCGTCATCGATCTGGCCGCGTTCGATCGCGCCTGGACCGACGTCGTTCACTCCCATCAGGCACTTTCTGCACGTTTCACAGACGAAAACGGTCCGGTTCAACTTTTCGATGCTCCGCAATGCGCACGCCTTGAATTGGCCGATGCATCTCATCTCACGGCGCAGGAAGCTGAGGAGGTGATAGCACTGTTACGGCGAACAGAGCTGAACAGTAGTTTTGATCTCAGCCAAGGTCACCTGTTCCGCGCGCGCATGATCCGTTTTGGTCCCGACAACCATCTCGTACTGATCACCGCTCACGAAATCATCATCGATGCCTGGTCGATCTCCGTTCTGCTGAGGGACCTTCGACAAAGGTACATAGATCCCGCGGCGTTCCTGCCAGAGAACCGCGCGTCACTTTCGACCTACGCGCTCTGGGAAACACAACACTGGCCTCCGGAGGCCCTGGCCGGCCAACGCCGCTATTGGCGTCGTCAGATTGGTGATGAACCGCCGGTGCTTTCGTTTGGAACGGGGCGAGCGCGGCCGCAAATCAATTCCTACCGCGGCGCCTCATATGCGGTGCGCCTTGGCAGCGAGCTTTCCAATCAGGTCCGGGAGTTTGCCCGCCGGCATAGGTGCACCACGTCGACAACACTTCTCGCATGCTTCAAGCTGCTGCTGCGGATGTATAGCGGTCAGGACGATATTATCGTTGGCATACCGCACGTCGTACGGGATCAACCTGGCAGCGCCGAAATTGTCGGCTTTTTCTTGAATATGCTGCCGATCCGCACCGCGATCGATGTCGACCAGTCCTTTGTTACTCATGTCTTGCACGTCCAGGGCCTGGTCAGCAGCGCGATTGCAAATTCGGCATATCCATTCGGCTGGATGGTAAGGGATGCCCATGTACATCGCGAAGCGGGACGCTCGCCGATCTTCCAGGTCATGTTCAACATGTACTCCGAGGCCGCCGAACCGCCCGGTCAACATGAGTTGGATCTGACATTCCGCGAATATGAGACCGGCTATGTAAAATTCGATCTGACATTGTACGCACAAGATGAGGGCGATGAAATTGCCCTCCAGCTAGCATATGCGGAAGAGATATTCTCGAGCGATCTGATTGTCCGCATGGCCGACAATCTGCGCTATCTGATTGCAGCTTGCATGGAGAAGCCGCTGGCGCCTATTAGAGATCTGAGCTGCCTCGGCGCGTTAGACGTCGCTATGCTGGACTCGCTCAATGGCTCAGAGCAGCCATATGAGACTGAATGCTCGCTTGTCGAGGCGTTCGAGAAAATCAGCATCGCCAATCTGAGCCAGGTGGCATATTTTGGCAATTTCGGCGAAATCACATTCGGCCAACTGCGCGAGCGCGTAACAGCTATCAGGTCGCTACTGCGAGTTTCGGATGTGGGGGCTGGCGATATGGTCGCCATGCTGGTCGACCGGTCGCCTGACGTGGCCGCGGTTATTCTTGCGACAAGAGCCTTGCAGGCTGTTGTTGTCCCAATATCGCCGGATTGTCCGCGTGATCGGATCGAACATATCCTGCGAGATAGTCAGGCAAAGCTCTTGGTTCACGCAAATATCGCTGAACCTGGTTTTGACGTGCCGTCGGTCTGTCTCTTGACGCTGGAAGCGCCCAGCGTGCCGGCTTTTAGGCGCAGCGACAAACAATCACAACACGCAATTGCAAGCCTAATATACACCTCCTCCTCAACCGGGAAGGCGAAGGGGGTTCTGATACCGGAATCGGCAACTCTCAATCGGCTGAACTGGATGTGGCGACGCTTTCCCTTCGAGCGTACCGACGTTATGGTCGTCCAGAAGTCCGCATCACTTGTCGCTTCCTCTTGGGAGTACTTTGGGGGGCTTCTGAAGGGTGTACCCACGCTGATCCTGACCCAGGCGCAGTTGCTGGATCCGGATTTGCTGTTGGGCACGTTGGCCAAACGACGCGTGACACGTTTGTTTGCCTCGCCACCACTCCTGTCCGGCATCATTGCTTCGCAGGAACGGCACCCGCGACCGACAGCCTTGCGGCTGGTCACAAGCAGCGCCGAACCGATGCCTTCCTCGCTCCCCCGTCGCTGGCGTGCATATTTCCCGGACGTGCCATTGTGGAACTTCTATGGTGCTACGGAATGTGCGTCCAATGCAGCAGTCTATGAAACATCGGGTGCCTGCGACGGCTCGTCGCTTGTCCCCGTTGGGCGTCCAATCGATAACGTCAAACTCTACGTTCTCGATGCCCAATTAAAGAGAGTCCCTGTCGGAGCTCCCGGCGAACTCTGCATCGCCGGACGCTGCGTGAGCGCTGGGTACTGGCGGGATCAGGATCGGACCAACCGCTGTTTCGTCCGCAATCCCTATGATGACGGCCAATACGGCGTTCTCTATCGAAGTGGCGATATCGCACGCATCTCAACCGGCGGTCTGCTCGAGATTTGTGGCCGATCGGACAATCAGATCAAAGTACGGGGCTTTCGCGTCGAGCTGGAGGAAATCGAAACAGCTCTTGAGTCTCATCCTGCAATCGCAAAGGCAGCGGTGGTCGCAGAAGGCAAGGATAATCATCGTCGCTTGATCGCTAACGTGGTTGCGTCTGGCGACAGTCCGAGTTCTGAAGATATCGTCACTCACCTGCGCCACACATTACCGTCCTACATGATCCCTGCCGGCTTCCGTTTGGTTGACAGCATCCCCCTTACGGCAAGTGGGAAGATTGATCGTTCTTGCCTGTCGTCCGTTCCAACCCGCGAGGTCGGGTCAGTTCCATGTGCTGAACCCCGCACGAGAAAGGAGCGCATTCTTGCTGCGATCTGGCGGGAACTATTAGGCGCCAAGTCGGTCGGACTAGATCGGAGCTTCTTTGATATCGGCGGAGATTCTCTTCTCAGCGTGCGCTGCGTCACGCTGGCGCGCAAAGCTGGGCTGAATCTCACCGTCGAGCGGCTCCATCGAACACCGACCATCAGGGAATTGGCGGCAGACGAGGCGATTACGCCCGATGCCTTCCGTTCGCCAGACGGTTCATTGCCGGTGATCCCCGCAATCACATCTTGGAACCGTGTTGCCGGCTTCGACGAGCACTTCAACATCGGCGATCTGTTCTTCTTGCCCGCCGGTATCCTGAACGTGCGAACGCTGGAGCGTGCCCTTTCCCATGTCATGGATAGGCACGACGGCCTCAGACTCCATATTGCTCGAACGGTTGAGGGCCTACGTCTGACAATCGGACCGTCCGTGGCCGAACGCCTCGTGGAAGAGATCGATCTCGTCGGAATGGACGTGCTTCAGCAGCGCAAGATCATCGAGAGCATGTCAGCAAGGCGTCAGCGCATGTTTCGGTTCGACGGCCAGAGGCCGCTTGTGCACGCCACGGCCTTCCGCACCGCGGAAAGTGGCGACTACTATCTGCTGGTCCTGATGCATCATTTTGTAGCGGACGGGATAGGCTATCGACTGTTCCTGGAAGCATTGGACGCGACGTACAACGCCCTTGCTTCGGGCCATATCGAGACCGCTGCCGAGAACATACAAATGCTTTCTCCATGGTGGAAGCGCCTTGAACACTACGCGAACAGCGAAGCGCCGGCCGAACTCACATGCTGGGAAGGAATTGACTACCATCAGTTCAATTTCCACGTCTGCGACGCTTCATCAGGCGGCGCGAGCGCTTCGAAAGTGACCGCGAGAGAGCTTCACTATGCGCGACTTGCACATCGTATGGACGAAGCGAACTGCCCCCCGCTTTGGGAAGATCAGGCCAAATACGATCTTGAGATCGACAAAGAAGCGACAGGCGACCTCTTCAATATTGCAGCCAGGTGGGCGCATTGTCAGGACGTCGATGTCTTTCTTGCCGCCATATCTGGCGCTTTCGGACGCGTTTGCGGCAACTACTCGCTTTGGATCGACAACCTTACCTCAATCCGAGGTCGGGTGTTTGACGATCTCGAGTCCTCTCAAATCATCGGCAATATCAGCGAGCTTGTTCCGCTTCCTTTGAGACTGACAGGAACGGAGCGCCGCTCCGATCGTGCGCGTTCAATATACCGCCAGCGCAATGCCCTGCCGCGCAGGGGCATAGGGTTTCGGGCCGTGAAATTCCTAAACCGAGACCCTGCCGTGCGGAGCCGGGTCGATCGCCTGCCCCTACCAAGAATTGGATTGAATTATCGAGCGGGTGTGCAGCGCCATTTCCCACGCCGTCTCCTAGCCAAGGAACCCTCTCCACTCTGGATCGGCGAAGACATGGATGAGGCGTCCGTGGGTCATCTCTTCTGGTTCGATGTCGGATATCAAGCCGGGCAGCTACTGATCGAAGCAAGGTACGATTCAAGCCAAGTCCGTTATGAGTCGACCCGTAATCTTTGCACAACGTTGCAACAGGAGCTGTTGGAGACGATTAGCGAATTCGGAACAGTTCGCGGCACGGTCACCCATGAATGAGCCAGGTGTGGGATTCGCCGTCGAGAGCGATCGCAATGTGACGACGAAGAAGAGCCAGCATATTGACCTTTCGGACCCAGATCTCTTGAGTCTCATTCTGCGGCTCGCCATTCCCTCTGTTGTTGGCTTATCGATCAACGCGCTACAGCAAGTCGTGAACGCGATCTTTGTTGGCGCACTTGGCGCACAGGCGATTGCCGCTGTCAGCATGGCCTTGCCAATCGTGGTCCTGCTCGCGGCGGCTGGACAGGGGATCGGTGTCGGAACGGCGTCGATCATATCCCGTCATCTTGGCGCCGGTGAGTACCTGGAGGCGAGTAAAGACGCGAGCACCGCACTTGCGATCGCCGCTCCGATCGGCATCGTTGTTACGCTCGTTCTGCTTCCAAGCCTGCGGGGGATCTTCTTAACGCTCGGCGCGACTCCAACTATCATGCCCATGGCGCTCGACTACGCAGCGGCGCTTTTGTTCGGGTACACGTTGATGCTTCTCAATATTGTCAACGGATTCGTTGTCAGAGCCGAAGGAAATACACGATTCAGCATGTGGACGATGGTTGCCGCCTTCATACTGAACGCTGTGCTTGATCCCATCTTCATATTCTTACTGGACTTCGGTGTACGAGGCGCTGCCCTCGCAACGCTGGTGTCCCAGATCGCTGCTATCAGCCTCTATGTCGCGTACTTTACGACGCTCCGCGGAAAAGTCCTCGTCAGGATATCTCGCGTCTCGTTGCGAGCCGATCGCATCAGACAGCTCGCGTCGATAGGCGCGCCGGCGTCCGTGACCAGCATTTTATCTGCTATTGCCGTGATGCTCTTATACAGAGCTGCCGCACCGTTCGGGGACGAGTCCATTGCGGCCGTGGGAATAGCTGTGCGGATCTTGACGATCGGCGCACTGCCTATCACTGGCTTCTGTATAGGCTCTCAAGTCGTCCTCGGTTTCGGCTGGGGCGCGCGGGACTTTGGTCGGGTGCTGAAGGCTGCGAAGCTCATACTCGCTATAAATGTCGCTCTTTCCGTTGCGTATTCTGCGGCCGTTGTGACTTTTGCTCGGCCTTTGGTCAGCCTGTTCAGCGATAGCGATAAGGTCAGGGAAATTAGCATCTCGACCTGCATCGTGTTCCATCTGTTTTTTGGGCTTTTTGGTATTGAGAGTTTCGTGACGACGATGCTTCAGTCGTTCGGGAGCGCGCGCCTCAGCGCAATTGTGTCCTTCGCGAGGCAAGGCTATCTTTTCATACCTACCGTACTGGTTTTCCCGGTCATATCGGGTTTCGATGGAGTGTTGGCCAGTCAAGCGCTCGCCGAGCTGGGCGCCGGAATGATCGCGCTGTTTGTCATGATCCGCCAGTTCGCTGAGCTCAGACGCGCGCTCCAGCGCCCTGCTTCAGGACCAATCTAGATTATGGCGTGACCGGACAGCGCATGTCACCGGAGCCCAGAGCACTAGGATTAGCCGGGGAGGTGGTGCGCCCCAAAGTAATGACAAACGCAACGTGCAAAAGCCACGCGCAATAGTATTCGTCTTGAGCATTGGCGGGCGAGTGCCGCAGGCCACGGCAATTGAAAGCGGACGCCGAGCGGGACCTGAGAGCCAGCCGAGATCGGGGCCCCGCGCTCTCTCGCGGGCATTCTGGTTGGAGTTGCAAAGGAGTTCGCTGCCGGGTTCGCCGTGGCCCAGCCTCGAAGCATTGCGCAGCTGGGACGTAACCGCGCCACCTCGGCGAGAACGATCGGAAGCCGCGGCGCACAGCTCGAAACGACTATCAATGGAATTTATCTCCCGTTTCTCGAGGCACGTTGCATTGGCGTCGCGATTTCGAGGCTCGGCGCGTAGCGCTACGAGGCTCGCGAACGTTGCCTGGGGCATTCGCAGGGAATTGAGTTGATCCGGTGGGCATTGGTGCCCGCTACACAGTCGACTCGGTTGCCCTTCGCTGTCGACAATGATGGTCGTCCTGCATTCGCGTCAGAGATCGAGGAGGAGGAAGAGGAAGGGGACTGACTGGGTTGTCCTCGCGCCTGATCGTATAAGGAGCTCTATCTGTTCAGCGGGTACAGCGGTCGGCACCACGGATCCTGTCGTCGTTTTCGTTCCGAAGAATCGCCAGTGACTTTTGCGGTGCCCGCCACAATGTTCAATTCGACCTCGCCGACACGCATGAAAGTCAGGCTGCGCTGCCTCATCAGCATTTCCGCGTCCACAAATCATGCCCGCGGCTTGTCGTTCGGCCATTGCCGGCTGGCGGCCAGCTCACAAACCGCTTCTGCATTCGCCGCATCCGTCCTGCTCGGCTGGACATAAGGCGTCACGTAGGCGGGCGGTACCATACGGACCAAATGTCGCATCGAAGCAGTTTCTTGCCCAGAGTTGGTCCTTGCAAAAGCCATGAAGAAAGTCTGAAAGAAATATGATCCTTAAGCGAACGAACCTAATCTCTGGACCGTTCCATCGCGGCTCCAGAGTTGGGCCTTCGCTAGCAATGCACTATCGGGTGGCGGAATGCTTATATGCTCTAATCGGAGCCTGCGCCTTGCATCAGAGGATCGGCTAAACCAATGATCAAAGCTTGGCTGGACTTTCCGATTTTAGAATTGTTCGCGGTCCTCAGCACTCTTTACGCAACGACCGGCGCTGTCATTGTGATCGCGAGTTTCAGTCCTGCAACGGTTGTGCGGATGCGCCGCGTAGAAGGCGTGGTCGCTCCTTTTTCTGGCGCGGTCGGGGTGTTGTTTGCGTTCCTCACCGGATTTTTGGCCAATGATATAACCGATCGAAACCGTCAAGCGGCCCGCGCGGTGCAGTCAGAGGCGGCGGAGCTACGCAACATTTATGCTGTTAGTCACGCGTCCGTCTCCGACATGGCGAGCCTTCGCTCAGTGGTTGCGAAATACGTCTCCGCCCTCGTGAAGGACGAGTGGCCGGCGATGGCGCAGGACCAGAAGGCCCGTTCGCCTGCTCCCGCCTATGACGCCTTGCTGCGAGAAGTGAGCGATCCGCAGATCGCTCAAACAGCGGGCGGGGCAGTGCAGACGGCCTTGTTAAATGCCGCAGTCGGAGCGGGCAGGGCGCGTTCCGAGCGGCTCGCCTTGGCTTCCGACCGCACCATCGATGCCAAATGGATTCTCGTCCTCATCCTTGGCGTGGTCACACAAATATCGATCGGATTGGTGCACCTGAAGAGGGTCGGTGCGCAGATTACGGCACTAACCGTGTTCTCAATCGCCGTTGTGATAGCGCTGGGACTCATTGGCCTGCAAGAGCGTCCTTTTTCCGGTGATATCCGAGTAGAACCGGGACCACTGGCAGAGCTCACCAAAATCGCAGCGCAATGAAGATGCGTCAGCCTCTTGCAGTGAATGAAAACCATTCCCGCATTGATGCAACCGAGAGATTGGTCGCACCCACGTTGTGGTGAGCTCAATGGCCTTATCGCTCTTGGTATCGATGCCAGGTTTCTTCGACGCCTTCGCTGTGCCATTCGACGCCGACCTCGGCAAATGCGGGCTCGACTATCTCGCGCACCGACCGCGTCTCGCCGGTCGCGAGCACGAAATTATCGGGCTGGTTCGCCTGCAAAATCATGTGCATGCCCTCGATATAGTCGCGTGCATGCCCCCAGTCGCGCTTGGCTGCGAGGTTGCCGAGCTAGAGCGTCTTCTCAAGACCGACTTGCGACGGCGCGGGTGATCTTACGGGTCACAAAGGTCTCGCCGCGGACTGGGCTCTCGTGATTGAAGAGAATGCCGTTACTTGCGAATATGCCGTAAGCTTCGCGATAGTTCACCGTGATCCAGTACACGTACAGTTTGGCCACACCATAGGGCGAGCGCGGATAGAACGGCGTGCTCTCCTTCTGGGGGACTTACTGAACCGAGCCGTAAAGCTCGGATGTAGAAGCCTGGTAGAAGCGTGTCTCCCTCTCCAGGCCAAGGATCCGGATCGCCTCGAGCAGGCGCAGCACGCCGGTCGCATCAGCATTTGCAGTATATTCCGGGGTTTCAGAGCTCATGCCGACGTGGCTCTGGGCGGCAAGGTTGTAGATCTCGGTCGGCCAGATCTGCTGGATCAAGCGGATCAGATTGGTCGAATCGGTCATGTCGCCATAGTGCATCAGAAACGGCACATTCGCGACTTGCCTGTCCTGATAGAGATGATCGACGCGCGCGGTATTGAAGGAAGAGGACCGCCGCTTGATGCGATGCACGACATATCCGAGCGATAATAGATATTCGGAGAGATAGGCGCCATACTGCCCGGTCACGCCGGTAATCAAAGCGACCCGCCGTTGAGAGTCCTGACTTGTCAAATTCTACCCTGGTGCAAACGAACCGATCGGTTTCCGTGCCCCTCAGTCACCCTCCGCCCGTAGTACTCCGACGGAAGCTCTGTTCAAGCCCTCAAAACCATTCACGGTGATCAAGAAACGAGTGCCAAAGGACAATAGACGTTTACTGCATTGATTTTTCGGAGTTTTTGCCTTCTCCTCGGTTTTCCGACGCCGTGATGACGTTCAGAACGTCTACGCCAAAGGCGTCCCGAGGCGGCTAATGGCCTTAAACCCAGCTTCAACCCTTATCTGCAATCGCAGGCTCGTCATCCTGTTATTCGGGCGGCGCAATTTTCGGAGCAATCAAAGATAGATGCAATCGTGAGGAGCGCCGTGAGCGAAACAGGTGAAATCCGTCGAAAAATGTAACCTGACGCGGAATTTGTGCGCCGAAGGACGAACTCGTTGCACTCATCCAACACGAAAGCTGGCTACCATGCAGTATGAGTTCTAACCTTGTTTACGCGCCGATTGTTTGGGAACCGCTTGAAAAAGGCAGGCGCCAGCATGACTGGCCATCGCGGGGATGCCAGAGCCAGAAATTGTGCTTGGACTCCTAGCGAAGATCAGCCTGCTCGTAGGACTGTGATGGAGTTCGACAGGGCGCAGGCTGGCTCGGAGTGCCGGATAGAAATAGCCGCCAAGTAGAGGAGCTTCAGCACCGCGCCGAAGCAGCACTCCGAAAAATTAAACGGGTGTGGATGTGGCGACAAGTGCGATCGAAGCCTAGCCGCCACAATCGAACAACGAGCCAGACAACCGCCCGGTGGCGTTGCGACAGGGGGCAGAAAACACGGTGGAAGCTAGGTCATGCATTCCACTTGAATTGCGGAACGCGCGATCCGTATTATCTTCCTCATATAGAGCACGCAGGAGATCTCCAAATGGTGGATACGGCTACCGCCGAGCTTCTGCACGCGGTCCTCGATGAGGTCTGCGCGCGCATTTCGCGCTACGAGACTGGTGTCCGCGCGCATGTTGCCGCTAAGCTTCTGGAAGCCGCCACTAGAGGTGAGACGATACCCGACCGTCTCAAACAGATTGGCCTCGAAGCACTTCGCGACGCACCGACCATGTGGCGGTAGGCGCGGACAATATGATCTCCCACGCAGGTGAATTTCCAGGTTACCGTTCTTAAGATCCTTGTGAGCTACCCGGGCGGATTCGCGCCGATGGCGGAGCTCAAACGCGACATGGCCATTCTAGCGACGAGTGGTCGAGACTGGGCCGAGCGCACCAAGAGAATGGCCGCCCGTGTCCCAAACCTCGACATTTTTTCGCAGAAACTCGTTGAGCGGGTAAATGGTGGCTGGCGCATCACAGAAGAGGGGCGCACGCTCCTCGATTTGATGGAAGCGCGTCGGGTCGGCGCGCAGGCGCCGTCGAAGACGACCACATCTGCTTCCAAGCAACGCGAAGCGGACGAGTGATCAATTGATCCCTGTCGGTGGTGTCACGGTGCGCCGCGCTGAAGTTCGATGTTTCGCCGCCCAGGTCCTCGGCGCGATCGGAATTTCAGGCGGATCTAGCGACGGTCGTAAAAGATCCTCCAGAGGCGCGGACGGTGCGCGTCGTCGCCGATCGACTATCGGAGAAGTCGGCGCATCAGGTTAAGTCAGCGCATCAAGTGAAGGCGATGGTGAAGTGCTTATCATCCCTGGAAGATGAGACATAGCAAACCCGGAAATGCAGACGTACACGTTCAGCGTTCGTTTCTGTATTCTGGGCACGCGCGCTTTGCTCGCGATTTCCGGATGAACGACTGACAGGAGACGAGCTATGCACCGGTCCTGCACGGCTGCCGCGTTAAGCTCACAGATATCCTTCAGATCAATCATCAGGGCACGGAGCCTTGCGGCATGGAATTTGACCATCGTGAAGATCTGGCGGCGGTGCCCCTCCTCGCCAGCTTATCGCACTCTGCGTGGATGGAGGCACATAACTCCTGTATCGAGAAGGGCTTGCGGTTAGCGGCAGCGTCGTGCCTGGACTTATACTGTCTAATTCGACGCGGCGGCCAGCCTCGGCCTCAACCATCTGATGGGCGATAATGCAAAGCAGCGCGACTGAGGCAGCCCACAATGCGAGATGCTTCCACCAGCAAGACTCGGACTCAGACTCTTCGCGCGCGATGGCAGCAGCCACTCCTCCCAAGGTCATCCCTGCCATGACCAAGACAAACAAATCAATGCCTTCCATAGGCGCTCCGTTCAGCGGGGCGCGCAAATCGTGCCATGTTATATCCTGTTGGTTTAAAGGCGATCACGCGAAACGTCCATCCGACAGAACTATTGAACGTCAAGCGATGCAAGCAACTGGGGCCCATCGAGCAAGCCAAGATCGGTTCAACTCTGCCCACCATCACGGGTTTTCCGGCGTCTGCGAAAGTGCACCGCTAGCGTAGCCACAAAGTCGGAGGTCGCAGGACCTCTTTCGAAAGAAAGCAACCCCCTTGAATCATCCCTACAACCTGACGCTACGTAAAGTTCAACCCCCGACGTATAAGGAGTCTTGAATCTTGGGCCGTATCTGGTCGTACGATCTCAAGTCGGTCGCTATTCACGGATGCGAGTTGCGCGAACCGAATGTTCCCGCGCACAGCTCTTGAGCGACATCAATGCGCGGTGCGATTGTCTCCATCAACGTTGTAATTGTAGCCGAACAACCGGATTCGCCGGATTGCTGAGGCTATGGGCTCGGATTGCTAGGCAGTCCGGGCCCGCCGCTTACGAGCAGCGTTCAAAACGCGTGTCTCGAGCCCGCGCGAACTTTTCGTCGGCGATCGAGGGTAGTTCAGGTAAGTCCAAAACGCCGCAGACGCCTCTGATGAAAAGCAACAAGAAGAGGATCACTAGGTTGCGCGCTAGCGACAGCCCACCGTGGCGGACCATGAAGCGCCGATTGTTGCGTTGCTGACCATTCGAATGGTTTGATGTTCGGCAGCCTCCTCGGAAGGTGCTCGTGCGAATTGCTTGTGAAAGAACCGTTCTCGATTGCGGCACGCTGCTTGCTTTGCTCAACGTAGCATCGCCACGCAGTCTGGTGATGTAGGGGTGGGCCAGGTGCGCCCCTGCTCGTGCGTCAGGCCCGCCCCGTTCTTTCTCTGAGCCAGGAACGCTCATCGACCTGGCGGCAATTCGCAATGACAACGCCCAAGCACAAGGGCGCCCGGAGGATACGCGTATGGAATGTCTTCACGAATCGCATCTGCAGCATCGCATTGTCGTGTGCGACCAGAATCTGCGAAAGACGTTGTCTTATCTGCGACGTGCCGTCGGAATTGTTGAGCTTAAGACACCGACCGTCGTCCTCGGTGACTGCGACACATCCCTACATCGACGTCAAATTTTGGACGTCCGTTCACTCGCGTGAGACGCGCCGTTTCAATCCAATTCCCTGCAGCCTTTGGAGAGATAGTCGATGCACAACGTCGTCTGTATAAAGCAGGTTCCGGACTCCGCGCAGATCCGCGTGCATCCCGTGACCAACACCATCATGCGCCAGGGTGTGCCGACGATCGTCAATCCTTACGACTTGTTCGCGCTCGAGGCCGCGCTGGAGCTGCGCGACAAGATCGGCGGCCAAGTCACTGTTCTCACCATGGGGCCAATAGCCGCCGAAGACTCGTTGCGAAAGGCACTGACGTTCGGTGCAGATCGTGCAGTGTTGCTCACCGACCGTGTTTTCGCGGGGGCCGATACGCTTGCGACCACTTACGCGCTGGCAACGGCCATCCGCAAAATCGGAGAGGAGTATGGGCCACCCGACCTCATCTTTGCCGGCAAGCAGACGATCGACGGTGATACCGGACAGGTTGGGCCTGGTATTGCCAAACGGCTTGGAGTGGTGCAGCTCACCTATGTCGCCGGGATCACGAGCCTGGATCTCGCGTCGCGCGCGATTGAGGTCGAGCGACGCTCGGAAGGCGGTGTGCAGGTGCTGCGCACAAAGTTGCCATGTCTCATTACCATGCTAGAGGCGACAAACGAGATCCGGCGAGGGAGCATGATGGATGCGTTGCGTGCGGCACGTACCGACATCGTCAAATGGAACGCGCAGGACGCGGGCGTTGCGGATATATCGAAATGCGGCCTCAAGGGCTCGCCGACTATCGTCAAGCGTGTCTTCGCCCCCTCCAAGCGCGCCGAGAGAGCAATGCTGGTGGAGGACGCCAACCAGCCTGTACCGGCGTTGATCGACGCGATCTTTAAGCACCGGCCAAAGTTAGAAGCTGAACTTGCAGCCCTGGCGCGCGCTTCTGATCTGAAGCCGTAGCGATGAGCCGTTGAAATCTCCCGCTATTGTCGCGCCGTGGTGCTGCCCATGAAGGCTTGGTACAAGAGTCTATACGCCCAGGTGCTGATCGCCATTGTCATGGGCACCGTCGTCGGATGGCTGTGGCCCTCGCTCGCAACCAACGACTGGATCAAGGCGATGGGCGACGGCTTCGTCAAGCTGATCAAGATGGTGATCGCCCCGATCATCTTCTGTACCGTGGTCTCGGGCATCGCCCACATCCAGGACGCCAAGAAGGTCGGGCGCATCGGCGTCAAAGCGCTGGTCTATTTCGAGATCGTCTCCACCTTCGCGCTCGTCATCGGGCTCGTCGTCGGCAATCTGGTTCGCCCGGGTGCGGGCTTCGGTGGCGCAGCGGCAAACGCAAAGGCGGTCGTCAACTACGCCAAGCAAGCCGAGGGACAAAAGACAGTTGACTTCATTCTGCATATCATCCCGGACACCGTGGTCGGCGCGTTTGCGCAAGGTGAGATCCTCCAGGTTCTACTGTTCTCTGTGCTGTTTGGCTTCGCCATCATGGGGCTCGGCGAGCGCGGCCACGCAATCCGCAACTTCATCGACGATGCGGCCCATGCCGTGTTTGGCGTCATCTCGATCGTGATGCACGCAGCGCCGATCGGCGCATTCGGTGCGATGGCCTATACCATTGGCACGTTCGGCACCAGTGCGATCCTCAACCTGATCGGGCTGATCGCGACCTTTTACGTCACCGCTGCGCTGTTCGTGTTCATCGTGCTCGGAACCATCGCGCGTCTTGCCGGCTTCTCGATCTTCCAGTTCCTTGCTTACATCAAGGACGAGCTGTTGATCGTGCTCGGCACTTCGTCGTCGGAAAGTGCGCTGCCGTCCTTGATGGAGAAGCTCGAGCGGCTCGGCTGCTCGAAGTCCGTGGTTGGCCTTGTGGTGCCCACGGGCTACTCGTTCAACCTCGATGGCACCAACATCTATATGACCCTGGCGAGCCTGTTCATCGCGCAGGCGCTCGGCTTCGATCTCACCTTGGGCCAGCAGCTCACCATCCTGGTGGTGGCGATGCTGACCTCGAAAGGCGCCTCCGGCATCACCGGTGCGGGCTTCATCACGCTCGCCGCGACGCTGGCGGTCGTCGATCCGCGGCTCGTGCCGGGCATGGCAATCGTGCTCGGTATCGACAAATTCATGAGCGAATGCCGCGCGCTGACCAATCTCTGCGGCAACGGCGTCGCCTGCGTGGTCGTCGCCTGGTGGGAAGGCGAACTCGATCGCAAGGAGCTCAGTGGGCGGGTCTGCCGCTAAAATCGATCGGACGAGTATCGGAGAACGACCTCAAGCAAGCCTGACGCCTTTGATGCCGTGCGATGGTGACCAGCTCGTGCGGCTCGGCAGCGACGCTGATCTCTGCGCCGCTGGCGCATGGAGTAGCAGCAGCACGTCGAGACCCGGCGCTGGATTTGCAAAATCAGGCAACTGTTGGCGAAGGAGACTTGACCGGAGAGTGACCCGCCGGTCGAAGTGTTTTCCGCCGTAACGAGATGCCGGGGGATTTCATGGTCAAACCATGGGCTGAGTTTGGTTGAGGACTCACGAACATCGGACGCGAGCTGGCGAAGAGGCCGAAAGGGCGTGTGGAGGTGGCCGCATCGAGTCTTCGCCGTGGCAGAACCGGGCTCGCTCCGGCGCCGCAACGAGCCCGGACTATCTCCGGAGAAGTTCTGTTAATGCGTCAATCGCGCTCGCCGAGCAACGAATATCGTCAATTTCTTGAGATAGCGTAAGTGCTCTTGCCCGAATGGCCGATATATTCGGACGGTCTAATATGGGACATCTAAGTTCGTTCAGACGTTGGTTCAGTTCGTCCAGCTGAGCCTGAAGTCGTTCGATGTCCGCATCTCGATGTGTTGGGGATTTGATGGTCCAGGCTCGCCGTGCTTGCATGACTAGTCCCCTTCTTTAACTCGCACCAACGGCTTAGCAGAGTTCGTGGCCGGAATTGGGAATCCCTCTCCGAGCGCCTGGCGGTTTAACGTCGCACCGAAGCTGCGCTTCTATCTGCCAGTCTCATCAATCGCTATGATCTTGTTGAGCGGTAATGTGGCCGACAACAGAGTGCGTTGCTGGCCGGTGGACAGATAAGGCTGCCTTGTTGGAATGAACTTGAATCTAACGCGGCGTCAGGTTGTAGGATTAGCGACAATCGTGAAGAAGCTAACGGTGATACGTGAATCGGTGTAATCGGCTATCGAGGAGAGTTTACTGCGCGCGAGGTCAACGCATGTGCGGAACGTTCCAGTCGAATGCGCGAAAGGAAGGACAAGCGATGTCAGGATTGCCATTGGTCCCAACGCGCGTTTCGAAGCGCTCGTTCATGGCCCGCAATGCAGGAGAAGGCAGCCTTGAGGCAGGACGGCGTATCCAGTGCGTCCCTCTCCCCTGCTTGGCACGTCGGCGACTGGCAGAATGAGACCTGCATGGATTAACATCGATACCACCGTCGGGCCAAATGACGACAGAGTTGTTTCTCGCCGGTCGGCTGCACAACCCGTCACGGTCTTCCCAAACTGCGGCGAAACGACTTGGTGTGGTCGAGCTACGGCGACCGTGAACATGTGGTCTTGTCGAAGCCAAAGGCTGTAAAATGCCGCCGCTCGTTTCAAATGATGAAGCGCTGGTGGCTTGTGACGAACGAGCAATGGGGCTCGGTCCGTGGTCAGTGATGACCAGACTAACGCTTTGCTTCATGCACGCCTCATAGGCTGGAATCGAGGCCATGTTCTGCAAAGTGCATCAAGCGATCGAGCCACGGGGACTGCCGCGAGTTGCAGCGATCAAGGTCGCTGGGTTTGGGACGCTTCCATCCTTAGTGCGATCGTTCCTTGCGCCAGGGTGAGACGCCGCCCGCGCAGCGTCGAGCTGTCCGTGAGGATACAATGGCGCGTCTCATCGATGAGGAAGTGAACCGTTCGGGAAGCGGTCGCCTCGTCAATCGGAGTACGGTGCCGCGCTCCTAGCGACATGCGCCCGTAGGTCGTGGCAGTAGAAGGGGCAGACTGGCACTGCGCAGCAGTGCCAGTTTGGAACGAAGAAGGTTCCGAGCAGAACGTGATCTACATCAGATCCGATGTATCTGCGTGGCAAAGGAGATGACATGAGAGCGCAGATTGTGGATCAGCTCGAAGCTGGTCGCGTACGACATGGACAATTCGCCAGCGCACCAGGGTCAGGTCCTCGCGGTCTCTTCTTTGTGCAGGGACCCTGCGGCTGCAGATTAGAAATCATTGGATTGCT
This sequence comes from Bradyrhizobium sp. CCGUVB4N, assembly GCF_024199945.1. GTDB lineage: Bacteria > Pseudomonadota > Alphaproteobacteria > Rhizobiales > Xanthobacteraceae > Bradyrhizobium. The sequence goes on from NZ_JANADP010000001.1 coordinate 1,955,026, forward strand.
CCGTCCACGTTGGGAGCATGTCTCCGTTTCGACACCGCGGCGTTGTCCGAATTGGCAGGAGATGTGCTTCGTCAAGGATCTCTTTTGGGAGAAGGAAGAGTGCGTGATGCAGCTTCATCCGCCCGAGTCCGAATACGTGAACAACAGCCGTTACTGTCTGCATCTCTGGAGGCCGACTAGTCAGGAAATTCCGATGCCGCCCTCGTGGTTCGTTGGTATAGTCGGAATTGGCCCATCTGAAGCGGCCACACTGGCTGCGCAAATACGGGTCAGGTGACGCAGATCGATCGGATCCGCCCCAACTGGAACTGGCACGATCAAGGAGTACCTCATCCCACTCGTGAAGGAGCTGCACGCCGATCACCGGCGGAATGCAATTGACCGGCCATCGATCCATTTTGAGTTTCTCAGAAACTCCGCGCATGGGTCCATAACCCAGTGTGCGGAGCGGTCCTTGCCTCCTGGTCATTCGCCCGCGTTGCCGCCGATAGGAGAAAGCCCATCCGTTATTCGGATATGTTCTATGAATACAATCGATTGTGTGCACTGCCGAGAACGGCGGATAAAAAGGACCGATCCGGAGAGACGTCAGAGCCTATCAGGATGATTTGCCGCGAGAGGAATTCTCAAGTCTGCGTCGAGCATCGCTGCCGAGCACGAATGGGCTAGACTTGCATGAGCTGCTCGTCGCGTCCGGAAACGAAATTCCCACCATACTTCTTTTGGCTGAGCTCGGCGACGACAACCGGGCTCGCGCGCCGAAAGCCAGCGCGTCGCATTTGCTGCGCGAGCCGTTCAGCAATAGCGAGCTGCACGCGTCCATCAAAGTGACCCTCAAAGACCGGACGACGCTTCGGAGGGCCCTTAATATGATCGGGCTGGGCTTGGTGACCTCCTCGTGTGGTAACCACCGGAGTCGGCTCCTGGCCGCAAATCGGATGCGAGTTCTAATTTCGCCGAAGTTAAATTGTTTCGGGGCGACAAGCCCGCCTTCCAAGCATAAGACGATTAACTCAAGCCACCAGATCTCGGTTGATGTCAACGCATAACCGGTGGGCGAGCTGAGAGCCGAGACCCCCTGGCAAGGCCGGTATATTGAGCTTTTGCGACATAGGCAGGAAGAAAACTGTAGTCGTTCAGAGTTATCTGGCGCATATCTCGCATAGATCGGGGCTGGCATTGCTAACGGGCTTGTGAAGCCTTGTGGCGACGCTTACGAGCAGATCGGTCGATAAGGTAATCATCCAACTTTCGGCCGGCACGAAGTTGCGGGCTGAGCCATCGCGTTGGTTTCCCACGGCCCGACCAAAGTGTGCTCCGTGTTCTTCGGATTTCTAAACTTTGCCCGCACAGGCGGGGAGGGCCTACGCTCACGACCTAGCCGGGCGAAGCTTATCGACGCTTCCGATGGTTCGCAGCCGCTCCTCTAGTCTGACCGTTTCCGCTGTAATCCGTTGAGCTAGAGCTGCGGACGCCTTCTCGCGGAGACTCCACAACTCGTCGACGCTCATTGACTTCAAGTCATTCGTCTTCATTGCGATCTGCCATGCTCGAAAATTTCATCGCATGAAATAGTCGCGCGAAGTAGTAAACAAGCCGCGAGTTTCGGGTAGCGAAACGGATGAGCTCGTTAAGACCGCAGAAGAACCTGGGAGCCGCCCTACAGCGTTGTCGGAGAACGACGAAGCAATCGATGGCTAGAGTAGCAACGACATTAGTTGCTTCTTTCTGGGCAATCTATTGGATTGCCAGGACAGGTCCACATTGCGGACCGAGCAACCTCACTCCACGAGCTATATAGCTACCGCGCGGCGGTTCGACATAGTCGGCACCGTCAATCCAAAATGACATATCCTCGACCGTAAGCCGTGGATTATAGATCCATCCAGTCTGGACAGCTTTCACCACTGCGAACGCCTCGCGTGGCGAAGACGAGTCCGGAATAATGACATCAGCATCTTGCTCACATGCTGACAGTAGCTCGATAAGATCTTTGACCTTCATTTCGCAGCCTTCGGATTGCAGTCGAGAGGAGCCTCCATCTAGGAGCTCTGAGGAATCGGTCAACCCTGCGCCACCTGCAGGCGACCGACCGCAACAGGCAGGGCTCTCCTTTCTCAGTCGAAGAGCCGCACCTTCTCCGCCTGCCGAGCCGAATTATCAAGACGCCACCGCGTTTCAGCTGCCTATCGTGACAAATCCATAGCGAATTGATCTGACGGCCGAGTCAGTTCTTTCGGGTGAATCCGCGCTCGTTACCCATCGCGCAGCTGGCGAGAGATGAGCGTTCCCGTATGGGCCGTTCCACCAACCACAAGTTTGTCTAGACAATACCGACCTTGAGTGAAGCTGTGTCGGCTACGGCTTCTGCAGCAAAATATCGTTCCGGGCGAGATTCTCACGGAGCTTGAATCGGACGTTGCGTCAAGTTGTATGATCGCAAAGTGGTTTCAATACGAACGAGGAATAAAGCGCGGGTCATGATGTGCTCGCCGCTCATCCGAAAAGGCGCAACCGCTCTGCAAGCTGAGGTTTATCGATGACGCTATTTTTAGTGCTGCTTCCGATTTTGTTTGTTGGTTTCGCAGTTGGGTACACCGTGCGCGCATGGCGCTCTCAAAAGCGGCGTGAGCGCTATCGTTTGCACGCGGCTTACCTTCGGCCGGTCTCCCGCGTTACGGAAAGTCCCATAGAAAGGTCCAAGCGCAGAGCGTTCTGATGCGTCATCAAGTCGGAACTCAAAAAGACAGGGGAACCGAAGCGGATTCCGGAAGATATGCCGACTAGGATGTTTATCAGATACCGCAGATGGCGCGGTTTCAGGTTATCGGCACAAATCTCCCGGCGATAAGCGATTATGGATGCCAAGGCTGGCGCGGACAATGAAGTCCAGCTGCCGGTGGCAAGGGCGTTCAATGAGTGCGGGTCCTTGATGCGACACCTCGTTCGCGAGCCTCGCGTCATCCACCTGCGGAGCCCCCGCCGAGTACGCCGGCGGGGGCGTCTTCTAGAGGCCGTGGCGATAAACCCGGCACGTAACGAGATCTGGACAGTTCGGCGAAGTGGTCACGGTTGTTGAGCAAGGACGTCGTGAGAGCGGAGGTGTCGTCAGATTTAAAAATCGGGCGCTTTACCTGATTTCCGTTTCACGATCATGCGTCTTCTCACCTGAGCGTCGAAATTGTGCGCTGAACGATTTAAGATTAGGGCGGTTCCGCAACCACAATTCGTCTTGAGAATTGGCATCCTCTTCCCTCGGCGGTTGCGTCGCGCGCTGCTGAGCCAACTGCGCCGAACCATCCCCGGTGTTTGGGCATGCGGCTTCGCCGTGTTTGGTCACGCGTGTTGCGGCTCAACGCTCTCGCGACAGTGTTAATTGAGTAAGGCGCCGTGTGCGGGGGCGCCGTGGTCGCAGGCGCAGACACCGACTGGCGGCACAACTGCGGAAAGTTCAAGCGACATCCGGGCATTCCAGTCGACGCCGCAACGAATCACATCGTATCAGAAGCGTCGAGTTTTGAAGAAGGGACCTCGAGAGCGAGCAGTGTGGCGAATGTTAGCGAGGCTGATCCCTTCCCGGTCTTGGCGCGAGTCTACGCTTGCAAGCGTGTCGCCTCCTGCTCGTTCGCTGAATTGGCTTGAAGCTGTCGCAGCGTCAGGTTGTAGAGTTCCAGAAGATCGCAGCAAAGCCGAGGTCTTCCAATGGAAGCAGGCTGCGCTTGTCAGTGTGCGCGAATGTCAAGGTGAAGGTGGCGGGTTTTGTTGAAAAGAGATCTGAAGCATCTTGCAGACGTCGCGCCTTGCATTGGAGGGCACCAACGACATTTGCGGCGGCGTGGCGGCAGTCACAAACGGCATCGGACAGGCAGAAAGCCGTAACGGCACCGAAACTCTGATCGTCTCGATCGCTGAACTCGTCCTGCCTCAGCCGAAGTCCCGAACTGACCAAAGGCGAAAAGGAAGGCATTCAATGCGCCTTGACCAAAGAACGGCCGGCGGTGTCTCTCAACAGGGCGGCCGGCCGCATTGGGAAATCACCGCGTCGATCGACAGGGCCGCTCGTGCTGGCGCCGAAAGCGCAACCAACAATTCGGCCTGGCTCGAGAGTACGTGATGGATCTAAAGGCAATCATGAGCAAAGTCGCTAGCGGCGCCCCCTTGGGCCACCAGGAAATGGCCCTGGCGTTCGACAGTATGCTGTCGGGCAAGGCGACGCCCGCACAGATGGGTGGGTTGTTGCTGGCGCTGAGGGTGCGCGGCGAGACAGCGGAAGAAATAGCCGGCGCGGTTTCCGCGATGCGCGGCAGAATGCGACCGGTCAATGTACCGCCCGATTCCGTCGACATCGCGGGCACAGGCGGTGATGGTTCCGGCTCGGTCAACGTCTCGACATGCGCCTCTTTCATTGTCGCGGGCGCCGGCATTCCTGTCGCCAAGCACGGAAACCGCGCGCTGTCATCACGCTCGGGCTCCGCCGATGTACTGGCATCGCTTGGAGTGAAGATCGATTTGGAGCCCGATGATGTCGCCCGCTGTGTCCGGGATGCCGGGATCGGGTTCATGTTTGCGCCGACCCATCATCCGGCAATGAAAAACGTGAACGCGACCCGGGTCGAGCTCGCGACCCGCACAATCTTTAACCTCCTCGGACCGCTCTGCAATCCTGCGCGCGTCAAGCGGCAGATGATTGGTGTGTTTTCGCGCCGATGGGTGAAGCCTCTGGCGGAAGTCTCTAAGAACCTCGGCGCGGAATCGGTGTGGGTGGTGCACGGCTGCGATGGACTTGACGAGATCACGCTCACCGGCCCCACCTCTGTCGCCGTGCTGGAGGAGGGCGAGATTCGCAGCTTCGAGATGACGCCGGAAGAAGCCGGGCTGCCTCTCTGCCGAAAGGAGGAACTGAAGGGCGGAGATCCCGATGCGAACGCGATTGCACTGCAGAGCGTGCTGGAGGGCATGCGAGGCCCATATCGGGATGTTGCTCTCCTGAACGCAGCGGCGGCCATTATAGTAGCCGGTCGGGCCACAACGTTGAAGGAGGGCGTGGCCATCGCGCAGGCATCACTTGACAGTGGCGCCGCCGCCGCGCGCTTGAAGCATCTGGTTGCAATTTCCAACGCCAAGTAAGCGACATGATCGATTCCGACATTCTGACGAAGATCGAGATATACAAACGCGAAGAGATCGCAGCTGCCAGACGCGCGAGTCCGCGTGCTGAGCTCGACGCGCGCGCACGGCGTGCGCCTTCTCCGCGCGGCTTTCTCAGCGCAATTAACAGGAAGCGCGCGTCAGGTAGCTATGCCCTCATCGCCGAGATCAAGAGAGCGTCGCCATCGAGGGGGCTCATTCGCTCTGACTTTTATCCGCCGTCTCTTGCCAGATCGTATGAAGCAGGAGGCGCCGCCTGCCTCTCGGTCTTGACGGACAAAGCATCTTTCATGGGTGACCTCGATTATATGGAGACGGCGCGTGCGGCCACAAACCTGCCGGTCTTGCGCAAGGACTTTATTTTCGACACGTATCAGGTGATCGAGGCTCGCGCCCATGGCGCCGACTGCATTCTGCTGATTATGGCCGCGCTGGACGACGGGGCTGCCCACGACCTCGAGGCTGCGGCCTTAACGTACGGTATGGACGTCTTGATCGAGGTCCACGACCGCGCAGAGCTCGATCGCGCCCTCAAGCTTCGCTCGCAGATGATCGGCATCAATAACCGCAACCTGCGCACGTTCGTGACAAACCTTAAGACAAGCGAAATCCTGGCGCCGCTCGTCCCGAAGGATCGTCTGATCGTCAGTGAAAGCGGCATCTGCGCGTTCACCGATCTGGCGCGGCTCTCGCGATCCGGCATCTCGACCTTCCTAGTGGGCGAAAATCTCATGCGTCAGTCTGACTTGACAGCAGCAACTCGCGCTCTGCTTTCACCAAATCAGGCGGCAGCGACTCGGGCGAACCAATGACACGCAAAGTCTCCAATCAGCTGATGCGCCATACTCATATCCACGCTGACAGCGCCAGCCTTCGCATGATCGGTAGATCGGGAACACGCGTCGGTATGCAACCCGCCACAGCGAAAGGTCGTGTATCGACAATTGCGAAATCGGCCTTAGGACCATGGTCGGATCGGCGAGTGATGATCGCGCATCCGCATGTCACGGATCATTTGCAAATTGCAGCGGAGCGCCAAAAAGTCTCGTTTGCGCAGCTTTGCGACTATTCCAGCGGCGCGTCGGCGCCTAAGCCTTGAAGACGGATGGGCTAGTGTCAACCACGATCAGGCCCGCATTAGGCTTGCCGACAGAACCTCCAGGCGTGTTCATCACCATGAACCGGCTAGTCACAAGCTCGACCGAGGCGCTTGTTACCGATCTTCTCTCCGACGCAGAAGCCTGCTCGATGTGCTCAACGGAGTTGAGAGGGCGCATATCGATCGAGCGGAGGGCCAGCTCGGACCACCTGAAGATGAAAACGGCGTGCAGGAAAATACGCGTCGGGGGAATCACCGAAATGGTCGATCGCATGCCAACCACGACCAACGTTCCGAAGCTATTGCATGTCAGGGTATCGATATAGCTTGGCGACGTCAGTCGAGGCCGCAAGTCTCGCCCAACCGATCTGCGACCAAGATAGCTTATCCGAGCGATAAAGCGCCGGCCTGGGGAACCGAGAGCCGAGAGCGCGGCAATGTCCGCATAGCGCGAACGCTCGAACTTGAACGTGGTCCCGCAGGCGGGGCGCTGATCATCGGTTGTCTTGCCTGATGAGCGATATTCAATCCATCGAGGCGATCGAGTTTCGCCAAGCCATGCGAAATCTGGCCAGCGGTGTTGCGATCGTGGCGACAGGAACGGCGCTGCAACGGCGTGGTTTAACGGTCAGTTCTATCACTTCGATTTGCATAGAGCCCCCCTGTTTGCTGATCGGCATCGATAACAGTTCCGGGACTCACGATGCTATACTTGCGAACGGCAGTTTTGGCGTGAGCCTTCTTGCTATTGATCATCGGGACATCGCTCTGCGGTTCGCCGGTCGAGATGGCTCCAAGGGTCTCCAACGGTTCGATACCGCTCCTTGGGATCAGGGAATTCTCGACGTGCCTCTATTGCAAGGCGCAATCTGCGCTCTCGAATGCGTTTTGCACCACTATCAAGTCATTGGCACGCACGGAATATTTATCGGCCGAACCGTTGCGGTGCGCCCAGGCGAGGGCAATCCACTTATCAACTGTCGCGGCGAACTTCGAACACTACCGCACGATTGAATGCAGCTTTCTCAAGCGGCATATCAACGCTGGCAGCTAGACTCGTGGTTGGAAAAAAGGCGATGGAGCCGCGCTATGATCGTAGAATACTCGCCCGAGAGTGACGTCCGGCTGATGGGGCCGCTCGACTTTTGCGGGTTCAAACTCGTTCTGCGAGGTACGCTCGGCATCCCCTCGAGGTTGGTCGGAATCACGGCCGTTGACCAGGACAACGCATTGGTTCCTATCGATCTGGTGCCTAACACCTGGTCGTAGGACGATCGGGGTTGGGACGTGGCTTACAGCCAGATGATCTCTGGTCCCCGCGAACGCGCCTGGATCGATCCCAAAGCAAACGCGATCCGCGCACGCATTGGCTTGATACCCCTCATCTCGCCTGGATTTTCAGACGTGTCACGGGTCGCGAGTGAGTCAAGTTTTGCGTGCTTCCGCAACGACAGTGGCAAAGCAGTGGATAGTCGTGTGGACTCTAAGGATTCCCTTTTGAGGCCAAATCAGATTCGAGGCTTCTTTTTGGGAGGCGGCCTTGGGTGTGATGGATCGTTTGGTGTTGAGCGACGCGGCCTGGGAGCGCATGGCGCCGCTCATCATAGGCCGGCCTGACCAGAAAGGTTCGACCGGACGCGACAATCGGATGTTCGTGGAAGGGGGGCTTTGGATCGTTCGTACGGGCTCTCCCTGGCGTAATCTTCCGGAGGCGTTTGGGGATTGGAACAGCGTGTTCCGGCGCTTCAGTCGATGGAGCATCAAGGCCTTAGTTAGGCCGCCATCGCTTTCTTGGCGGCTTGCGCAAGAAAACCAGATCGAGTGAAGCCATGCTGTTCGGCATAGTTGTCGATCTCACTCAGAACGTCGGCGGGAAGAGTGACGTTGACGCGCACACTCTTCACCTCTTCCGCAGGCGCTGGAATGAGAACGGCAACGCCATCTCTGTTCTCAGCGTTCGCCATGATATCCTCGAGAGAGGAGGGCTCAGGTACGGCTTGGCCGTCTGCTGCCATACCTTCCAGATGTAGGGCCAAGGCTTCCGCAGCCATAGCGCGTGCATCGTCCAGATCCGTGCCAGCGGTGATCAGGCCGGGAAGATCGGGAAACGAAACACCATAGTCGCTGTCCGCGTCCTTATGGATCAGTGCAATATAGTGTCGCATGTGAGTTCCCCTCCTTGGGTGGGCCGGTCGCCCTCTCGATGCGGTGTCATTTCAACTTCAGGTCGGCTTGTTTCTCGATGCTCTTTAGCGTTCCAACCGGGATGTCCCGCTTGGGGTGAGGGACTGTGACCCGGCCATTCTTAGTCGGGTGTTTGAATTGAATGTGGCTACCTTTTTGGGCAACCTGTTCCCATCCGTCGGCCTTCAGAGCTTTGATAATGTTTGCCGATTTCATCTGTGTATTTATACACACCGAAGCTAACAGGAGTCAACACATAAATACACACTAATTCGAAAGGTTCCGTTCCTCGAGCGCCGCGGGGGAGGGGATCCGTTGTTGAACAAGCGAACAAGCAGATTGAGCAGCAGGCTCATCGTTTTGCCGGCCCCTTTCTGCTTCCACGAGAAGCATTTCGTTTTGAGGTGACGCCTCCGACGCTGGACTATTTCTGCGCGCTCAAGAAGCGATGGGGGATGTCAATCGCCACTATGATCTATCGAGCGTTCGACCTGGGCTGCGCATTACGACGATCGCGACCACCCGCTACGACGCATCGCGACCACCCGCTACCCAGTATGAAGGCGCCGTTGGGCAACACTTGGTGATTCTCAGTATTCTGGCTTGGCGTCAAGCGGGGTGGAGGCCGTCCCCGTAGTCAACAGGAGGGACCCGCGCGCGCTGCGGAGTGCCCCCACGGCTGACGCAGCGGCGCGCGCGGGAGGTCCCTGTTGACCCACGGGGGCGGCCGGGATGAGATCTGCGTGTCATTTCTTGGCTCCCTTCCACGCTTTGCCATCGGCTGCAGTCGCGGGTTGCGCCGGCGGCTCGATTGCTTCGGCGGCTTTGATCTTGCGCATCGACGGGCCGTCGAGTTCGAGCCGGTAGGCGTTGTGGACAATGCGATCCAATATCGCATCGCCGAGAGTGGGCTCGCCAATAACCTCATGCCAAGTTGCCACGGGGAGTTGGCTGGTGATGAGGATGGAGCCGCGGCCATGACGGTCCTCGACGATCTCCATGAGATCGCGCCGCTGGCTGGCTGAGAGGCGGTCGGGTCCCCAATCGTCAAGTACGAGCAGATCGACCTTGACCAGCATCCGGAATAGCCGCGCGAAGCGGCCGTCGCCGTGGGCGAGATCAAGATCGGCAAACAGCCGTGGCACGCGGGCGTAGTGGACTGTGTAGCCATCGCGGCAGGCCTTCTGCGCGAGCGCGCAGGATAGCCACGACTTGCCCACGCCGCACGGGCCGCTGATCAGCAATCCGCGGTGCTCGGCGATCCAGCGGCACGTTGCCAATTGCTGGAACAGCGCCTTGTCGAGCCGTCGCGTCGTGCGGTAGTCGACGTCCTCGATTGCGGCTTGGCTGTGACGCAGCCGAGCGGCACGCAGTCGGGTCTGGAAGCGCCGGGTGTTGCGATTGGCGGCCTCGCGGTCGAGCAGTAGCGCCAACCATTCGGCATGCGCGAGATCGCGGGTCTCCTCTTGCGCTTCGAGCTCGACGAAAGCCTGCGCCATGCCGTCGAGCTTGAGCGCTCTGAGTTGGTCGAGGGTGGGGTGTGTGAGCATCAGTCGTCATCTCCTCAATGGAAGTAGGTTGGGCCGCGGATATTGTCGTGCGCTATCGCCGGCCCGTCCGCGGACGTTGCAGGCTGCTGGCGATCGAGGTTGTTCTTCAGGATCGAGTTGACTGAGCTATAGGAACGCGCACCGATCTCGAGCGCACGACTGCAAGCGGCTTCGAGCCGTTCGCGGCCATAGCTCTTGGTGAGCCGCAGGATGCCGACGCAGGCGCGGAAGCCTTGCTCGGGATGCGTGCGCTCCTGCAGGATGGTCTCGACGAGCGCCGCGGTGTGGCGCCCGATCTCACCGGCCTGCCGTCGCAGCCGCTCCGGCGTCCAATCGGCATAGCGACGATGGCTCGACGGCATGTGCTCGCGTACCGTCGTGTGCTTGCGATTGGAGGACGAGCGCACATGGGCCGCAACGCGCTGGCCACGGTGGAAGACTTCGATCGTGCGCGCGGTGATACGCGCCCAAACCGTCTCGCGCAGCAACTGGTGCGGCACCGAATAGTAATGCTTCTCGATCTCGACGTGGTAGTCGAGCCCGACTCTGCATTCCTTCCATTCGGCAAAAACGTAGGGCTCGGCCGGCAATGGCTTGAGGGCCGAGAGCTCCAGCCCCTCGAAGAGCGCGCGGCGGCTCGCACCGAGGTGCCGCGACATGCGGTCATTGATCTGCGTGACCAGCTCGGCGATGGCCGCGTTCAATGCCGTGAGGGAGAAGAATTGCCGGTTGCGTAGCTTGGCGATGATGACGCGAGTCGCGACTTGGACTCCAACTTCGGCCTTAGCTTTGGAGTCGAGCGCGCATTGCATACGGTGACGAGCATGGCGCGCAAGTTTTTACGGTCACCCATCCGTTCCATCCGCTGCGAGGACAGACGTTCGAGCTGCTCGCCGTGCGCAACAACTGGGGCGGAGACCGCGTGTCATACGCAGGCCCCGAAGGGAGGCTGCGCACGCTTCCGGTCGAATGGACTGACGTTATCGAGCCCGAACTCGTAGTCACGGTTGGTGCTGGTCGCGCCTTCTTCCGAGCCGATCGACTGCGTGAGCTGCGCAAGCTCATCGATGAGGGCCGGAGGCAGCAGGAGGAGCCACCGTCATGTTAGGCAAATTATGTACAATGTGTCTTAGGAAATATGTGCATGCATCGGCGGTGGCGCGCGAGACGACACACGGTGACCAGCAAATAATCGGCGATAAGATAGGACAATTGTGGATTTTGCGATCCCATCTTCTTGATATCCGTCCATATGTTGTATCTATTTATCAAGACACATACGCGATTCGTGCTTCAAGGAGGCCGGATGGCATCAGATTCACGTCAGCGGGCGCGGCGCCGACAGGCCTTGCTGGCGCAGGGCGCCACCCACCCGCGCCCTCAGGCCGTGACCGATCCGCTCTTTCGCGGCAGTGCATTCTTCGATCCGAACGATCTGGTCCAGGTCAAGTACGAGATGCTACGCAGCGTCGAGAAGGAGGGGCGCGCCGTGGTGGATGCAGCAGAGGCCTTTGGACTGTCCCGGCCGGTCTACTACGTGACCTGGGAGCTGTTCAATCGCGAAGGTCTGCCGGGCCTGTTACCACGCAAACGCGGGCCGAAGCGTGCGCACAAGCTTACCGAGGAGGCCCTTGCCGTGCTGGCGCAGGCGGTGCGCGAGGCCGAACGCATGCCAAGCGGTGCAGAGTTGGCCGAGCTCTTGGCCGAACGTTGCGGCATTTATGCCCATCCACGCAGCATCCTGCGACGTCTGCTCCCGTATCTGAAACCGCAGGAAAAAAAACGCTCCCGATCGCCGAAGCGGCAGCGCTCGAACCCGCGCCGTACGTAGCCCATTACGAGCTGCTTCGTTCACAGGTCATCGGCGCGCGAGCCGATCTCGGCGGGGTGAGTCCAAGAGGTCAGCCCGGCGGCGTCGGTCTTGCCTTGCTGCTGTGCGAAGGGATGCCCAGGTGGCTCAGGGCACTTGAGGGCGTTATCCGTGCGTCAGGCGTGCTGCGCACCGCAAACGCCGCGGAGATGCCGGCGGCTGAACCTCCCAGCGCGTGGTCTGCGCCGCAGTGGCTCGGCAGCGTGCCGCATCGCGATCTGACTGCGCTTCTGGCCAATCTGGTTCTCTCGACGCGTTGTGTCGAACACCCGAACCGAAGGAGGGATATCGATCATGCCAATGAACAGTGAGGCCAATCAGAAGATCACGGCCACGCATCTGTCGCGCATGGCATTCCTGTACGTGCGACAGTCGACGCTGCGCCAGGTCTTCGAGAACACCGAGAGTACGCAGCGCCAGTATGCGCTGCGCGATCGTGCCGTCGCACTCGGTTGGCCGCTTGATCGGATCGTGGTCATCGACAGCGATCTCGGGCAATCCGGCGCCAGCGCGGCCGACCGCGAGGGCTTCCAGCGTCTGGTCAGCGAGGTTGGCCTGGGCCGTGTCGGGATCGTACTCGGACTTGAAGTATCGCGCCTTGCGCGCAACAACACCGACTGGCATCGATTGCTCGAGCTGTGTGCACTCGCTGACACACTGATCCTGGATGAAGACGGGCTGTATGATCCGGCGCACTTCAATGACCGTCTACTCCTGGGTTTAAAAGGAACCATGAGTGAAGCCGAACTTCATGTGCTCAAGGCGCGACTTCGCGGCGGCATCCTCAGCCGCGCCCGCCGCGGCGAGCTGAAGCAGATGGTCCCGGTCGGCTTTGTGCATGATACACAGGAGCGTGTTATCCTTGATCCGGACCTCCAGGTGCAGGCAGCCGTGCGGCTGTTCTTCGACACCTTCAGGCGCGCAGGCTCCTGTTTGGCGGTGGTAAAGGAGTTCCACGCGAAGGAGCTGCTGTTCCCGCGCCGTTTGAGAAGTGGCGCACACAAGGGCGAACTCGTGTGGGCTGAGCTCCTGCACTGTCGCGCTCGGCAGATCATCCATAATCCGCGCTATGCCGGCGCCTTCGTGTTCGGTCGTACCAAACACCGTCGTCTGCCGAGCGGAAAGTACTCTTCGCGGCAAGTTCCAAGCGAGGAGTGGATCCTGCTGCGCGACATCCATCCGGGCTATATCAGCTGGGAGGAGTACCGATCGAACCTGGACCGTGTGAAGGGTAATGCGCTGGCCTGGAGCACCGAGCAGCATCGGGGCCCGGCGCGCGAGGGGACGGCCTTGCTGCAAGGTCTTGTGATCTGCGGGAGCTGCGGCGAGCGTATGTCGGTGCGTTATCACTCTCACCACAACCAACAAGTGCCGACCTACTGGTGTGGCCGGCGCCCGATGCACCGCGGCGAGATCGGTCTGTGTCAGACGGTGCATGGCAGCGCACTCGATGCTGCGATCAGCGACATCCTGATCGAGGCAATGACGCCGCTGGCGGTCGACGTCGCTCTCAGCGTGCAACAGGAGCTCGCCAGCCGTCAGGAGGAAGCAGATCGGTTGCGCCGTCAGCACGTGGAGCGAGCGAAGTATGATGCAGAACTCGCGCAGCGCCGCTTCCTCAAGGTCGATCCCGACAACCGGCTGGTGGCCGATGCCCTGGAAGCCGACTGGAATACGAAGCTTCGTGCGCTCGCCGCTGCACAGGAAGCATACAACAAAGCCTCGGCCGCCGATGTAAGCGTCGTGACCGATGCCGAGCGTACCGCGCTGATGGCTCTCGCCACCGACTTCCCCCGCCTCTGGCGCAATCCGTGTACGCAGATGAAAGACAAGAAGCGCATGCTTCGCCTGCTGATCGAGGACGTGGCGCTCAGCAAGGGTGATACGATCCACGTGGATATCCGCTTCGTCGGCGGCGCGACGCGCTCACTGGATCTGCCGCTGCCGAAGTCGTGTGTCGAGTTGCGTACGACAGATGCCGCCGTGATCGAGGAGATCGACCACCTCATCGATACCTACACGGACAAAGAGATCGCCGATCTGCTCAACGAGCGAGGCGTGCGGACCGTCGTGACCACTCCTTGGACAGCTGCGCGGATCGGGCGGCTTCGCCATAGCTACCACCTCATCGATCGGCATACACGCCTGCTCGCGCAGGGACTGCTGACTCCGCAGGACGTCGCGGCTCGCTACAACGTTGTGGTCTCAACCGTCCACATGTGGCGCCGACGTGGCCTGCTACGCGCACATCCGGTCAACGATCGCGGCGACTTCCTCTATGAGATTCCGCCAGAGGACCTGCCGACGAAGTTCGCTCACAAGCGCGATTACCAGATCGATCCTGTAACTTCATCCTCACGTAACTGACGAGGTGCAATATGAGTCTGAGCCCTTGTCCCGAGGCCGATACGGCCGCGCCGGCAGAATTGTGGTGCTGTAGTGAGCCGCCATCTCAGCGTAGGTGCGATTGACCGCCGGTTCATAGAAGCACGCTTTGGTGATGCCCGACCGCAGATTGTCGCACACCACCGTCGCCGGAACCCCGCCCATGAATGCAAAAGTGCGCGTGTGCGAACCGATCCAGTCGGACAGCCCCTGCGTCCAGCTGGCCTCGGCGTATGTGAGGCTCGATGCACCGAGCACGGCGACGAACAGCTGCGCCGTCATCGCTTCGCCGGTCGACGCGTCGATTACCGCAAGCGTCGTGCCGGCGTAATCGACAAACATGCGCTCGCCAGCGACGTGGCTCTGCCGCATGGTCGGCGACAGCCGCGCCTCCCAGGCGCGATAGAGTTCACAGTAGCGGCTAATGCCATAACCATCGGGGTGGACGGCGCGATGCTCCTCCCACAACAGCTGCAGCGTCACCCCCGGCCGGCGCAGTTCGCGGTGAATAGCCGCCCAGTCCGGCTGCGGCCGCCGATCCTTGGCCGCGACCGCAGGCGGCGGGAAGAGCTGGCGCTCCAGAGCTTCGTCCCTCAGGCCGTCCGGCAGCGGCCAGGCGAGGCCGGCACGCCGCGCCCGCCGGATGCACTCCCCGGCGGCCGTCGCGCTCACCCCGAGGCTGGCGGCGATCTTGCGTTTGGACAAACCGGCTGCGGACAGCCGCAGCACGTCACGGATCTTGCGCATCGGTAATCTCGGTCCAGGCATTGTCCCCCGCTCCTTGTGGAAAAGGAGCGAAGCCATGCCGATTCGCGGATTACCCAACGGCCTCCATCACACCCGTCCACAGGCTGGTCGCGATCGCCCGGAATGGGTGGTCGCGATCAATCGTAGCGGGTGGTCGCAATCCATCGTAGCGGATGGTCGCAATCAATCGTAGCGCGCACTGGGCATGATCGACGAGCAGGAAAAGAGCGTTCTCTATCGAAATTCGACGCGGCGAGGCTGGCGCGGCCCATTGCAAGTGCCATTCGACAGCCCGTCTGAGATGCCGATAGAACGGCCGAAAATGATCCGCCGTGGATTACGGGTTGTCATTGAGCTCGGGACAAGCAAGGTAGCCATCAAAGCTGCGTTGAATTTGCCTGAGAAAGAGATCGAGCAGATCGCGGGCTTAGAGCCGGGCTTCTTTCGACCCGCGGCCGAGGTTCATAGCCTTGCGACGGCGAAACGGCAGACGCTGAAAGCAGTCGACGTCGAAAGCGGCGAGGTAATAGAGTTTCCGCACGCCACAAAGCGTTCCTAATCTCGCATCCGATAAGCCCCATCGGCCGAGCCGCGAGGAACGAGAGGGGCAGCAGACTCGGAAAGCCGCGCAGAAGTCAAGTCGCGTGAGCAATCCGCGACGCGGCAAACATACTTCGCATCGCGCGGTGTGCTTCACTAGATGGAAGCCGCCCGAGAGGCGGTACCTAGCATTTCCGACGGTCCACGTGCATTGGCCGACTCAAGTTCCTCGGACGAAGGTTCAGAACGCCAATATGTCATTCCATGAAGGTGTCCGCCAGGGACCGTGCAGCTCAAGGAGGCGCAGCACACGATTTTATAGGAGTGCGTTTTGTCGTTGTTCCTCAAGTGTTGTGGGCAGCGGCGGTAGAATTGACGCGTCAGCAGCGCAAGAAATGAGCCCGCCAAAAGGCGAGTGACAGGAGTGTTAGGAGGGTAGGGCATGGCCCAAAGCGCAGCTGCGCGATGAACGAGATCACCACCATTGCTCGGCATTTGTAAGGCTCAAAAGACGGCGCCTGCAACTATCGAACCCAGCGCCTGACGGCAAGCCTTATGTTCGGCCAACTCCCGCAGCGACTTCAGACCGAATGATGGTTGCGGTGTTCAATGAAGCCTCTAGCGAGAGGTCCCCAAATGCGAGCTGACAAAGAAGATAGTTGGCGCCTGCCTCTTCCAGATGATTGAGGAGTGTTTGTCGTATTGAAGCGGCCGTCCCGGCGACGCACAGCTCACTCTCGATTGCTGCATCGAACGTCAAGGGCAGATTTTGTGGAGTGGGGATGTTGTTGCGTTCATAAAGGAACTTGAAGCTGTCGAGCCAGCGACCATAAGCAGGTGCAGCGAGTGAATAAGCATCTGCTTCAGAACTTCCAGCCACGACCATACGCAGCAAGCCAAGAAACGGCGACTGACCATTCGCGTCTGAGCGTTGCTCTCGATGCGAGCGGTATGCGTCCGTGACCCTTCGGACGGACGATGAGGGCCCAAGACTCGCGATGTTTGCACCGATTTCCGCGGCCCAGCTTGCCGAATCGGGGTGATTTACAGCGATCCATGTCGGGGGATGCGGCCACTGACGAGGCGTCAGCGTCAATGGAACCTCGTCCAATTGGTAATGGGTACCCTCGTAGGAGAGCGTGCCGCCGCGCATGGCTTTAACAAGGATTTCGCTAGCTTCCGTATAACGTCCCGGTGCAGCGTCTGCACGGACCCCGAAATATCCCAACTCAACGGGGAGGGAGCCGCGTCCGATGCCAAGTTCAAGCCTACCGCCGCTCAAGTGATCCAACATACAGGCCTCTTCAAAGACCCGCAGCGGATGATGAAGGCTAAGCAGCATAACCATCGGGCCGATGCGAAGATTGGTTGTGCGTTGAGCGACGCTGGACAAGAACAGATTCGGCGAAGGACTTCTGCCATGTGGAGTACAATGGTGCTCTGCTAGATGATAGGCATAGAACCCCAGACGATCGCATGCTTCAGCGAGCAGGAGCCGATCGTCATATTGTTTGGCGACATCACGGCCGTTCGCGTCCAGGTGATCGAAGATGCCGAACGTCAGTGTTGATGAAGGGAGATTTTTCACTAGATCACCTCGAGAATTGCAGCAGGAGAGTTATCGGCTTGGCTTAGCGCGAAGATCTGGAAATGTTACCGACCGCTGAAAGAAACGTATCCATTTGCGCGTCTGTGCCGATTGTAATGCGTATGAAAGTTTCGAGACCGCTTTCAGGAAAGAATGCAACAAGCACGTTGCGGCCCTGCAATGCGGCTTGCCACCAAGCGCCATCGTGTTCGCCGGGCACCCGAGCCAGCAAAAAATTTGCGTGGGAAGGCAATACCGCAAACCCAAGTTTGGACAGCTCAATTGTCGTTCGTTCCCTTGCAAGCATGATACGTTGGTGGTCCTCCTCGAAGGCGGCTCGATGCGCAATGATGCTCGCGCCGACCGCATGACCAATCACATTCATGTTGAAGAGGTTCTGCATGGTACGCAGCCTGCCGATGAGCTCGGGGTGACCGAAGCCGAAGCCGATGCGAAGGCCCGCGGTGGCATAACTTTTCGAAAAAGTTCTCAGTACCAGAAGATTTGAATAGCGGTTGACGAGCCGTAGTCCGTTATCGGGCGCAAAGTCGACATACGCTTCGTCGAGCACGATCAGTCGATCAGATTGTGCTACGAGCCTTTCGATATCGGCGATCGAAACAAACGTTCCCGTCGGATTGTTCGGATTGGCCAGCACGATGAACTTGGCATCCCTGGCGGGACCGAAAAGCAATTGGTGCGTGGGTAAGGAATGGGTCTTACCCCACCCGATCTCCAGAAATTGAGCTTCGTGCAACATGGCGAGCTTGCGGTTGAACGAAAATCCGGGCGATATCATCGCGACGGTGTCGCCCGGAGCGAGGAACGCTTTGTAGATGAGACCGAGAAGTTCAGACGATCCGTTCCCAGCAATCACCTGATCGGCGGACAGTCCGTAGGCACAGGCGGCCGCCTCGCGCAAGCCGGCGTTATCGTCTTCCGGATACAGATAATGCTGCTCAAGGGCGGCAATCGCGCTTTGCCTGATGATCGGCGGCAACGGGAATGGGTTCTCGTTCATGTTGAGTTTGACGCAATTAGCATCAAGCGCGGGCGGAGCAGGTGGCGTAACATCTAACTGTTTTGCCACGTGCGAGAGGGACGAGAGTGCGCTTAGCAGCCTTGCGTCTGACATGTGGTCACTCCGTCGAAAAGCATGGGTTCTGAGCATGGCGATGGTCCGATCTGGCTGAACACTCGTCTTGGAGCATGAGCTTCCGCACCAGCAGGCCGACCTGTCTCTTCACAGTCGGACGGCGCGGAGCTTCACCAGTTTTTAGATATCTATCCTAACAGTTGCATGAATGCAGGAAAGAAACCGTAATTTGTGTTCCTCGTTCCTCGTTCCTCGTTCCTCGTATTGCGAGGGGCGAGTCGGTCGGATGTGAGCTCTCCCATGATACCTGCATTGAGTGCTGTTCAACTCCAGCGAAGGCGCATTGTCGGCCTGGAGAACTTCATCGACATCTCGATGAAGACTGTCGGCGGTGAGTTCAGACAGATCGATGTCTACTGTTCGGTAACGGCGGACCTCAAGAAAGCCCGCCGCGCGGCCGCCGGTCGTGCTTGGAGTTGAGGGACATCGTAGTTGTTCTCCAGCAGGGAGATATAGATGCTCTTGTACGCTTTCTTGGACGTGCTCGAGGAGCGTGACAGACTGACGCGGCGCAAACATTTGCGTTTGAGACATTCACAACCCTCGTTCCGGCGTCATCGACGGCCCCGATGCTCCTACCTGTTCTGGTAGTGTACAACTTGACCCTACGTTCGTTTCAAGGGGGCGATAGTCGTTGGACAATGGGGCATACTCGCTACAATGAGACTCGAGCCGCTAACGATCGACGAAATCGCCAAGCCATAAGGAAACGAGGCAAACTGCTTGCACTCAGTCGCTGCTTGCGTGTCCGAAGGCCGGCGACGCTATTCTCAGCGACGGCGTTTACGCGCCTGTGAGAGCCACCGCAGGGTCGCAAAGGCGCCTTCTGATGGGAAGTGAATCAAACCGAGCCACCCTCTAACTTGCAAACGGCCGCTTCAAGCGCGCGACACAGGAGGCGGGCCCGAGCGACCGTAGCTCGGAGTGTCTTTGTTCCTGATATCCCAATCCTCCAAGGTCTCCGAAACAATGGTAAAACCGCGGTAGATCGGCACATTCACTATCCCGGCATGTTCGGCCGGCACTTTGCCGAAATTGCCAGAGCCGCTGGTATGTATGGGGTGCGCCTTGAACATCCCCCAGAGGTAGACGACGGCATCGCCGCCGCGCCTGCGCACGAAGGGCCAGCTTTAGTCGACGCCGTCGTCAATCGGACCGAGCTCGCCGTGCCGCCCTCCGTAACGATGGAGATGGCCAAGGGCTTCTCTCTCCACACGCCTAAAGCAATTTGAATGACCGGACCGATGAGGTCATTGACTAAAGAGGATCTCGGGATTGGCGTTCCTGAAAGTACGACACCGTCTTCTGCCGAAGGAACGTGTGCAGCGATCGCATGCACTGGTACGGGGGAACGATGACAATCAAACAATCAAACAGCCGTTGATGAGATGGAGATTGCCTGGCCCGCAGCTTCCGGCACAGATGGCGAACTCGCTGGTCAGGTGAGCCTCGGCACCGGCCGCAAAGGCCGCCACTTCCTCGTGGCGGACATGAATCCAGTCGATGCATCCGTGACGGCGGATCGCATCGGTAAGGTCATTCTGGCTATCCCCAGCGATTGCATAGATGCGCTTGCCCCCGACCTTAGCAAGAGTGCGGGCAGAACGGATCTGCAACACTGGGCCATGGCCGATGTCTTGTCCGAGCGATTGACTTAGCGAAGCGCGAACGCCTCGCAAACATATCGACGGCGCAGCGCGATATCGCGTAAATGAACTCTTCGGCTGCCAATTCAGTTGCTACTGGTATGATCGTCTCCGCGCGTGCAAGCCACCAGATCTAGCCACGCCCTCGCAGCATGTGACAGATAAGCACCGCGGCGCCAAATCACTGCAATGTGCCAGTCCATATCAGCTTCGTCGAGCGGCACCCAAGCGATCGACAGATGTTTGCGTTGTTCCGCGATCATCCGCGGCAGAAAAGCTGGCCTCATACCCGTCGCAGCAAGCTCGACGATAAAATCAATCTGGCTGCTACGCGCGACGACTCGCTGCATTGATGTCGAGTATCGCGGCGTGGTTCTTTGTTGGCGCCGACCCAAGACTACAAGAGGCTCATTTTTCGCCAGTAGCAACATTCTCTTTGAATGCAATCGGAATCAGTATCTGGGCCCCGGTGTCTGAACTTCCGCCGATGATCTCCCTGCGCACCGCTTCCGACCAAAGGTAGCGCATCGTTGAGGCCGTGCCGGAAAAGGCAATACGGCTTCTCGACTTGGTGCCGAGGTCGATCGGAACTGCCTCTCCGGTGTATACCGACTTGTGTTTCAGGCAGAAGATCTGTGCTGCATGCCTTTGCGTGTCAAATGCTCAAAGACTGCGCAGTCTTACCGGCGCGTTGGTCTAAGCGCCGGGCGATTCGGTGCGCGCCAAATCGCGACGACCGCGAAAGAATGGCCAAAAGCCATGATGGTCGCACGGTCTCTGTAGATGAATGCCCCTGACGATCGCTACAGATTCGTTGCGTTCTCGTTCCGCCCCGTGCACTAGGAAAAATCCAGTCGACGAGTAGGAATAATCTAGTCGACATTGCGTTTGCACGCCTCCGTCTGGCCAGCGCGCTTTCATGTTGCATCGAGCGACAAATCGATCCGCGCATGGTCTCGCGCCGCAGGTCGGTCTTCTTTTTGCCCTAACGCAGCCAAATGCCCTTGCAAGGAGCCGAGCCGCCGACACGACGTTTGACAGGAGAGACGGTGCAAGTGTTGCAGGCAAGAAGTGGTGTCTTCGATCCGGAAGACCTTTGCATGTTGGGGAAGATTTTTGATGAGGCGGTGGCGGCGCTGCCGGCAAGTATGCGAACTCCCATCAACAGAACGGAGATCGCCAAGCTTGTGCTTGGACGCACAGCCGCTGGTCGGGCCGAATTGGTCCGCCTCAGGAAGCTGATGGTAGCCATTGCTTCCGCCGTTTAGTCCAGCAGAGGTCCAATGCTTCTTTCGATGCGCCCATGACGAGGTCATCCGACGCAAAGTCAACAGTGTGGTTGCTTCTTGCATGTCACATTCGCCCGGTGAAGCGCTTCCTCGGAAGGCAAAGTTCGATATTTCGTGCGAGAACCTGGCCGCAAGATCTACGGGCCGTCAAAACCGCTTGAATCTCACGTGGCGTTAGGTTGTAGGTTTGAAAACTGAGAAACATGAACAGACCTACAGTACTCAGGCGTCGATGGCGACGCATCGGTGAACTTGCGGATGCGACCGGCGTGACGGTACGCACTCTGCGTCACTATGAGCACACGGGATTGTTGGCCGCCTCGCAGCGCACGTGCGGTGGTCACCGGATCTACGACGGTGAGAGCCTCAGAAGAGTTTATCACATTCTGGCGCTTCGTGATCTCGGATTCTCTCTTCGAGAGATTCGGAAGGCGATGGACGGCAGAACTTCGCTTCCTGATTTATTGAGCGAGCAATTGGAGCGAGCGGAGCTTCAGGTCGCGCGTGCAACAAAGTTGCGCGATCGTTTGCGCAACATTACGAAGAATACGGAAGCGGATGTCAGTGTAGACGAGCTACCGGCCCGCCTTGATGCAATGTCGCGAGAGAGCGGTGGTCAGACGCGCCGGCGGGCACGGGCTCCCGATGATGGGGATCGATAGTGGCGGCCAGGAGAACTACGATTGCGTGAACGATCGGTCAAGAACGTGACGTTATGCCTACGGCAACAACCACGACTGAGGTGCCAAAACGAGCGTACATCGTAGCGCGAATCAGCCGACGTCAGGGGTCGCAAATGGCATTTCTTCGCCTGAGTTCATTTGCCGGTGCAGCGGTCCTTGCTTTCGTGTTGGTCTCCGGCGCCTCAGCTGACGATGTTTACGTTGCAGTGGCCGGACCTATGACAGGCAGCAAAGCTGCGGTTGGTGCTCAGATGCTTTACGGCGCAAGTGCGGCCGTGGCTGATTTGAACTCTTCTGGATTGCTTCCAGAACTCAAGATCAGATTGAGTGTCGCCGACGACGCCTGCGATCCGAAGCAGGCCGTTGCGGTAGCCAATCGGCTGGCAGCGGACCAGGTTAGGTTGGTTGTTGGTCACTATTGTTCTTCTTCCTCAATTCCCGCTTCCGACGTTTACGCTGAAGCGGGAATTATTCAGATTTCGCCCGGATCAACCGATCCTCAGCTGACGGAGCGAGGTCTGCGAACGGCTTTTCGGATCTGTGGCCGTGACGACCAGCAAGGGGTAGTGGCCGCCAACTATATCTTGCGGCACCACTCTAAAAGAAAGATCGCCGTCCTCGATGACAAGAGCGCAGCTGGCAAGGGCATTGCAGATGTCGTTGCGTCTCGTCTTCATGATGCGGGCCTCCTGAATATCATGCGACAAAGCTATATGGCCGGCGAAAAGGATTACACCGCTCTGGTATCAAGGATGAAGAGGGAAGGAATCGAAATCGCCTATATCGGTGGCTATTATGCCGAAATCGGCTTAATTGTACGCCAAGCCGCTGACGCACGCGCGCGTCTCACGGTCATGGCTAACGACGCGCTGATGACGAGCGAATTCTGGGCGATTGCGAGCAGTGCCGCAAATGGCACTCTCTTCACATTCATGTTCGATGCCACCAAGAACGCAGAGGCTGCCGGCGTCGTAGCCAGATTGAAAGCAACAAAACGAACTGCGGAAGGCTACACGCTTTACGCTTATGCCGCGGTACAGGCGTGGGCCCTTGCGGTGAGGCGCGCTGGCTCCTTCAACGCTCTGCGCGTCGCGAAAGCGCTTCGTTCGCAAGAAGTTGAAACCGTGATTGGCCACGTGCGGTTTGATGCGAAGGGCGACAATGCATCTGCCGGTTTCGTGGTCAATCGCTGGCGCGGCAACACGATCGAGAGGGTCGAGTAGACCAGGTATCGGTGGCTGAACGAACGACCTGATTATCAACAGGCCCGCTGCCTGTTTGGCCAATCGGCCGCCAGCAGAGTCTTGCGGTGGATGAGAACGCGATCCTCCGAGGCAACCATCGGAGATCGAAAGACACCGCGATCACCGGGTGGATCAGGGAGAGGACGGTCGAGCTGCCTGACAGGAGAAATGTGCGGCGAAGGGCTGACCCCGAAGAATCACCGGGGACGGAAAGCTATATCGACTTGTGAGGTCTCACTGTCGTCGGGCCGCCATTTCTTGGAGCGAGCGAAGGTCCTGCGAACCGCGATTGTCATGCCGAAGCATGTATCGCTGTGTCTCTAGCGGGCTAAGAGTGGTTCGGAAGATGCCGTAGGCGTGTCTTGGCGCGGGGAGAAACTAGGCGCCCTGCCTCCTGCAACAAAATTTCACGCATCCATATGCTTGCCGGATCAGTATTGTGAAGGGAAGGCCATTGGACGGCCTCGGTAAAGCCCGGAAGCGGTAGCGGGAGTTTAGTGATCCGCAGCGGCATCGTCTTTGCGAAGTACTTCACGAGCGTCAGGGGCATCGTCGCTATTCGGTTGGTTCCAAGTAACATGGGAGGGATCATGCTGAAGCTTTGCACGACGACCTCAACGCGCCTCTTGATGCCGTGCTCTTGCATAAACCATTCGTCTATGGAAGGCACTCGATTGCGCCCGAACTTGACCGCGACATGCCCCATTGACATGTATCTCTCGAATGTAAGCTGCCGCGATAGTTGCTTGTTCGAGCGGCAGCCGACGCACACGAGTGTCTCGTCAAAAAGGGTCGCCTTGGGGTGAGCGTCCGACATGTAGAGCTCGGGCACGATAAGAAAATCGATTTCGGCGCGCTGGAGAGGGTGATCGAACGGATTTGCGAGAGGTACCAACTCGAACCTGACGCCGGGCGCATCTCGTGCGACACGCTCCACGACATGTCGAAACCACACGACCGCAGCAAAATCAGACAGGCTGATCCTAAAGCGCCGTTCAGAGTCGGCCGGTTTGAATGCATCCCTGGAAGTTATGGAGAACTGGATGTGAAGTAGAGCCTCGCGAGTTGGGGCAGCGAGGGCTTCTGCACGTGGAGTCGGAATAAGTTCGCGACCTTTCATCGTAAAGAGGTCGTCTTTGAAATACGCGCGTAGGCGGCCAACCGCCGCGCTCATGGCCGGCTGGCTCAAGTTGATGCTGCGCGCCGCTGCTGTGAGGTTACCCTCAGTCATCAGAGCATCGAGCGCGACGAGGAGATTAAGATCAAGCCCTCGGAAACGCATTGTCACCTATCCGCACTGTAGATGTTTCTCATCCAAACAATCGATTTTACGAATTCGCTCGGCGCCGTCTAGGAAATCTCCAGTACCTGAGCAATCGGGGTAGGTTTCGGAGACGCAGAGCGTGGCACCGCAGATCGCAAGAATTGGTGATGCAGTTTCGTCGGCGCTTGGGCGTAACAGCTTAGCTCGGCCTCCGTCATTGTATTGTCACATCCGAATGCATTGCATCGATTCCAGTGTTAACCACTCATGCCAACGCTCGCCGAGCGCACACGCGGCGAGCCGTCGCGCCCGCTTTAAGAGAACAAATGAGCGGCAACAAGTTCGTCGCGTGCATCGAACTTGGCGGCAGAGATTGGACGAGGCAAATGAAGCCGCGGCTAACACGCTCGTGTCCCGCTTTCGGTGCCCGCGATCAGCATATCTCCTGTACGGCCAGAGGAGCGTGACGTCGCTTGCAGCGGAGTCGCAGCTCCTTCGCCCGTTCGAGACAGTTTCTACAATGGGGTCGTCTCCCGCTGCAACCGTACGCCGCTCAATAATGCGGCCAGGAGCGCGATTTAAACCATCGTATGCACTCCGCATACCATTCAATGGAAGGCGTCTACCTCGATATGATTGGGTAACTGGGTGGGCCTTCGATAACTTGAGTACCACACATCGCGGCCGCGGAGGATTTGAGACACTAGACAGAGCGCCACCTGTAACAGAGCCGGCCGCTACTCGCCTGGAGACGACGGCGATAACGAGCCGCGGTACACTCAAGATGAGCATGAAGGGTGGCTCGCTCCCCGCGCGATGCGATCGTAACGCCGTCCACAAGCCAACATTCCCCCCATTCGCTGACGACCCCATCGAACGAGCACCGTCACACTGCCCGTCGCTCGCTTGAGGCGTGCCTCAGGAAGGCAGCAAGAAGCAGGAGAGTCTTTCATGCGCCCTCAACTCCAGTGGAGGACGTGCTGGGAAAATAACTTACAACTCGCCGACCACGTCCAAATCTCCGGCTTCTTTCGAAGCGCCTACGGGCCGACCGGAGCGTTCAACGCAAAGCCATTTGAAGGCAATCGAAGCTGGGCGGGCGCGAGACCGGAGCTCAGGGTAGTTGGCTACGATGATCGCGGCGTCGCGGCTCATATCGGCGCATTGCGCCGGTTCATCAAAGTCGGTGGAACCGATCTGTTGGTGGCCGAACTTGGGTTGTACGCGGTACGCCCGGATCTCGAAGGTCTCGGAATCAGTCATTCCATGCGCGTGATGTATCCTCTGTTGCAGGAGCTCGGCGTCCCCTTCGGCTTCGGTACGGTTCGGCATGAACTCAAAGAACATGTCTTTAGGCTGCTCGGCCGGCCGGGATTGGCGACAATTGTTCAGGGCATTCGCGTGCGATCAACTCTTCCCGATATCTATGCCAACTTGCCCCCAACTCGAGTCGATGACGCGCTGCTTGTAGTGTTCCCTATAGCGCGGCCGATGAGCGAGTGGCCCGCCGGCACAGTCATCGAGCGTAATGGGCCAGAGCTGTGAAACAAACGAGTTGCTTGCTCGAAGCCAACAGCAAGCGCATCACGGACACCGCTCGCCACAGCGTCTATCTGACGTTCGATGATGGGCCTAATCCATACTGCACGCCGGATATTCTTGGTGTGCTGGCGGAGTACCGCGCGCCGGCGACGTTCTGTGTCATTGGCACGTACGCGATGAATGAGCCAGAGCTGATTCGTCGGATGATCGCGGAAGGGCACGAGGTCGCGAACCACACGATGACACATCCCGATCTGTCCAGATGCGACCCCGACGAGGTGCAGTGTGAAATAATGACCGCGAGTAGCGCCATCAGGAGCGCATGCCCTCAGGCCCCGGTGCGACGTGTGCGTGCGCCGTATGGGATTTGGACCGAAGCAGTGCTGGCCAAGTCAGCGAAGGCCGGACTTGCGGCTCTTCACTGGTCGGTAGACCCGCGCGACTGGTGTTGTCCCGGCGTCGATACAATCGTCGAAGCAGTGTTAGCCTCTGTCCGCCCTGGTGCGATCGTTCTCTTGCATGACGGATGCCCGCCCGACGAGTTGGGGCCGGGCATTCATGCCGGTCTGCGCAACCAGACGGTGAAGGCGCTGTCCCAACTTATTCCAGCCTTGCATGATCGCGGATTCGCGATCCGCCCGCTTCCGCAAACTCATTGAACAATTGGCGTCCTAATGAATCTACTTGCCACAACTAGTACTGTTGTCGTTTCGACTTATGCGTTGCTCTCCGCGGTCTACAAGTCGGCGCAGGCGTTCCATGCATCGCCGACACGAGTGTCGTCGGTATCATCAGATGGGGGCGACCCTGAATCGATACCCAGCGTGGATGTAATCGTACCCTGCTTCAACGAGGACCCGCGCACGCTGTCGGCATGCCTAGAATCCATTGCAAGCCAAGACTATGTTGGGCAACTACGCGTCTATGTCGTCGACGACGGTTCTGGAAATCGCGACGACGTGGCACCCGTCCATCATGCCTATGCGCACGATTCAAGGTTCAACTTTATTCTCCTGCGAAAGAACGTTGGAAAACGTAAGGCACAGATTGCCGCGATCCGCCGGTCTTCCGGAGAACTGGTCCTCAACGTCGATTCGGACACGATACTCGCGACCGATGTGGTCAGGAGGCTCGCACTGAGAATGCAAGATGATGGGATCGGTGCTGCCATGGGGCAGCTGACGGCGAGCAACCGGAGCGCCACTTGGCTAACTCGGTTGATCGACATGGAGTACTGGTTGGCGTGCAACGAAGAGCGCGCAGCTCAAGCTCGTTTCGGCGCGGTCATGTGCTGCTGTGGTCCATGTGCCATGTACCGACGATCGGCCCTCGATTTGCTGCTGGATCAGTACGAGGCGCAATTCTTCCGAGGAAAGCCGAGCGATTTTGGTGAGGATCGCCATCTCACGATCCTTATGCTGAAAGCAGGATTTCGAACTCAATACGTTCCAGACGCGTACGCCGCGACAGTGGTTCCAGATAGGGTAGGGCCGTATCTGCGCCAACAGCTTCGCTGGGCCCGCAGCACTTTCCGAGATACCCTACTTGCGTTGCGCCTTTTGCCCGGTCTCGATCGATACCTGACATTAGACGTTATCGGGCAAAACGTCGGCCCGCTTCTTCTGGCGCTTTCGGTGGTAACGGGCATTGCACAGCTCGCGCTCACGGACACTGTGCCATGGTGGACAGTTCTGGTAGTCGCATCAATGACCATGGTGAGATGCGGCGTAGCTGCCTTGCGTGCTCGTCAACTGCGATTCTTGGCGTTTTCTTTGCACACGCCCATCAATATCTTTCTGCTACTTCCGGTAAAGGCCTATGCGTTGTGTACGCTTAGCAATAGCGATTGGCTCTCACGCAATTCAGCCAAGGCACCTGGGTTTGGCGTAAACCAGGCGCTCCAGCAGAACCAGGATACTCAACCAGACCCAGCCCGGCCTTCGGGATCGGCAGTTCCGATTCGTAGTTCGCGCCGTCCGTCTAGCAATGACACGACCGCATTTGCAGCGGCGAGCGATTCGGACTGAGGAGCGGTAACTCATGAACCCGGATGACCGTTATCAATCGTTGGAACGAGAATTAACTGCCGATGATCCATGGCGGCTGGACGGCAATCCGTTCGAGCGAGAGCGTCATACGCAGATGCTCCGGCTTTCGCTTTCCAACGGCTTCATCACGAATGCGCTCGAGGTCGGGTGTGCGGCCGGCGCATTCACGGAAAAGCTTGCGCCCCATTGCGGACGACTTACAGTCGTTGACATCGCGCCGCGAGCGATCGGTCGGGCGAGCCAACGGACGAAGCGATGGTCGCACATCACATGGATAGTCTCTGATATTCAGCAGTTCTCTCGAACGGAACGGTTCGACTTGATCGTGGTGGCGGAAGTGCTCTACTACCTCCGCGATATTGCCGAGATGCGTACGGCCATCGGCAATTTGGTGGGAATGCTTGCGCCGGATGGTCATCTGGTTTTCGGATCGGCGCGTGATGCCACCTGCCTCGGCTGGGGACATGCTGCCGGCGCCGAGACGATCATCGCAATGTTGAACGAAACATTGGTCGAGGTCGAACGGGTGCAATGTCAGGGCGAGTCGGCGAACGAAGACTGCTTGCTCGCTTGTTTTCGGAATTCTGTCTTCCCTTCTATCTAAAAACTGACCGTAGCATCGGGGCACTATGCGTATCTGTGGCATCAAGCTGACGCACGACGGGTCCATCGCTCTTGTAGAGGATGGACGTCTGGCCTTTTGCATCGAGCATGAAAAACGTGAGAACAACCGACGGTACTCGGCCATCGAGAATCTCGACACAGTTGTTCTCACATTGGCGGAACACGGCCTTCATCCCCGCGATATTGATCAGTTCGTCATCGACGGTTGGGACGGGGAAATCGAAACGGAATTCCACGTCCTGAGTGGGTCGGAACGTCTGACGCTCAAAGGCGCACCGTATGTTGAACCTCCCGATGGGCTCCTATCTTCACGCGAGGGGGATGGGCTGGTGCTCGAGGGCGAGAGTTTCTCCTATAAGAGCTATGCGCACGTCACGGGCCATGTTGCCTCCGCTTACTGCACGAGCCCGTTTGCGAAAGCGAGAGATCCGGCTTTCTGCCTCGTATGGGATGGCTGCATCTTTCCGCGACTTTATTATGTGGAGCCGGGCGGGGGCCGCTTTCTCGAATGCCTATTCCCGATGATAGGCCATGCTTATGCTGTCGCTGGCCATTACTTCGGGCCCTATCGGCAGCCGAACCGGACCAGCTGGGACCTTGGCGTTGCGGGCAAACTGATGGCCTATATCGGTCTGGGGGCGCCCGATGAAGGCGTTGTGACGGTGTTTAGGGAGGTCTATGAGAAGCGCTTTGCGGGGGACACGGAGTCCGCTCAGCGTTACCGTGCGAACATAAATAATGCCGAGGCGTCACTTGCGGCTACGCATGAATTCTTCGTAGAAAGCGCACTTCGACTAGAGGTCAAGCGACCCGCGGATGTACTCGCATCGTTTCATATTTTCCTCGAGCGTCTGCTCATGCGGGAGATGGGCCTTGCTTTGCTTCGGCATTCGTACTTTCCGGGGCCGCGCAATCTATGCATAGCCGGTGGTTGTGGTCTTAACATCAAGTGGAACAGTGCGTTACGTGCGACCGGCCTGTTCGATGCTGTTTGGGTGCCGCCTTTCCCGAATGACAGTGGTTCAGCAATCGGAGCCGCCTGCTCGGCAATGGTGGCGGACAAAGGTTTCGTACCCCTTGAGTGGTCGGTCCATAGTGGTCCAGCCCTTGCAGGCGGAGATGCACCGGTGGGATGGGACGCAGCACCCTGCAGCATAGGCGAGCTTGCCGCACTCCTCGCAACTGGTAAGCCCGTGGTCTTCCTTAACGGCCGCGCCGAACTCGGCCCACGCGCCCTGGGTGGCAGAAGCATTCTTGCTGCGGCGACATCTCCGACAATGAAGGACTATCTCAACGATATCAAATTTCGCGAACACTTCCGGCCGGTTGCGCCGATATGCCTGGAGGACCGAGCGCCGGACATTTTCGATCCTGGATCGCCGGACCCTTACATGCTCTTCGACCATCAGACGCGGCCAGAGTGGCGAGACAGAATCCCCGCTGTTGTGCACCTCGACGGATCCGCACGGTTACAGACGATTGGCAGAACATCGCAGCACAAAGTGGCTGAATTGCTCATTGAATATGAAAAATTCACGGGCATTCCGCTGCTTTGCAACACCAGCGCCAATCACCATGGACGTGGCTTCTTTCCCGATGTCGCAGCTGCCTGCAAATGGGGGCGCATCGAACACATCTGGTGCGACGGCCTGCTTTGGACCAAAACGCTCGAAGTCAAGGTGCCGTCGTCCGAGCTGGCTCTGACAAGCTGAGATGAACGCATGTCGAGCGTAGCGATCAGTTTTGCCGCTGTAAACAAATCGTATCGCGGCAAAGCAGTTGTCAACGATCTGGCATTCACCGTTGCAGCGGGAGAGTGCTTCGGGCTGCTCGGTCCAAATGGTGCGGGCAAGAGCACCATTGTGCGTATGATACTCGGCATGGTCCCGCCGGACTCTGGCCAGATTACAGTGCTCGGCAAGCAAGTACCGGCACACGCTCGCTTGGCACGCGCAGGCGTGGGCGTGGTCCCGCAATTCGACAACCTCGAGAATGAGTTCACGGTCCGCGAGAATTTGCTGGTGTTCGGGCGCTATTTCGGCATGAACGCGCGCGAAATCGATGCGGTCATTCCATCGCTGCTCGAATTTGCCCGCCTCGAGAGCAGGGCCGATGCGCGCGTTGCCGAGTTGTCCGGTGGCATGAAGCGCCGATTGGTGCTGGCACGTGCGCTGATCAACGACCCGCATCTGCTCGTTATGGACGAACCAACGACAGGTCTTGATCCGCACGCGCGCCATCTGATCTGGGAGCGCCTGCGAGCGCTACTCGCGCGCGGCAAGACGATCCTGCTGACGACCCACTTTATGGAAGAGGCCGAGCGGTTGTGCGACAGGCTCTGCGTGCTTGAGGAAGGACGCAAGATCGCCGAAGGTGAGCCTCAGGCGCTAATCATCGAACAGATCGGCTGCGATGTCATGGAGATCTATGGTGGCAACCCGCAGGTATCTATTGAGCTGATCAAGCCTTACGCGCAGCGCATCGAACTAAGCGGCGAGACGATCTTTTGCTATGCGACGGATCTGGAGCAAGTGCGGAGGCAGTTGCGAGGGGCTGTGGGGTTGCGGCTTCTAGAGCGTCCGCCGAACCTCGAGGATGTGTTCTTGCGACTGACCGGACGCGAGATAGAGATATGATGAATATGACTTATGGCGCGGCCATGCCTGCGAATGCGTTTAACTGGGTTGCGGTATGGCGACGCAACTATCTAGCATGGAGGAAGGTCGCGCTTGCGTCGCTGCTCGGCAATCTCGCCGATCCGATGACCAATCTACTGGGGCTTGGCTTCGGCCTCGGACTCATCGTCGGTCGTGTAAACGGGACCTCATATATCGATTTTCTGGTGGGCGGGATGGTCGCGACCAGCGCGATGACTTCCGCGAGCTTCGAGACGATTTACGCAACATTCGCCCGCATGCACACGCAACGGACCTGGGAGGCAATGCTGTGCACACAGCTTACTCTTGGCGACATCCTGCTCGGAGAAGTGGCATGGGCAGCCAGCAAGGCCGTGCTGGCCGGTACAGGCATCACAATCGTCGCCGCGGGCTTGGGTTACGCGGCGTGGCCATCCATGCTGTATGCGCTACCCGCTATCGCTCTTACCGGGTTCGTGTTCGCAAGCTTGGCGATGGTCATTGTATCCTTAGCGCCAAGTTACGACTATTTCATATTCTACCAAACACTTGTCCTTACACCCATGGTGTTCCTCTGCGGCGCAGTGTTTCCGATCAATCAGTTGCCCGCGGCCTTCCAGTTCGTCGCAGGCCTGTTGCCGCTGGAGCATTCGATTGAGCTCATTCGCCCGGCGATGCTGGGGCGGCCAATCGGCAGCGTCGGTATACACATAGGCGCACTCTGCATTTATGCGGTCGTGCCATTCTCGTTGTCGGTTGCGCTGCTTCTCCAACGCCTCATGCGC
Source organism: Bradyrhizobium sp. CCGUVB4N (assembly GCF_024199945.1). Classification (GTDB taxonomy): domain Bacteria; phylum Pseudomonadota; class Alphaproteobacteria; order Rhizobiales; family Xanthobacteraceae; genus Bradyrhizobium. The sequence goes on from NZ_JANADP010000001.1 coordinate 1,987,054, forward strand.
TGAGACGCCGCAGTGGAAAGCACGACGCCGCAGCGAGCAACCGTGGGCCGGTTGGTCCCAATAGAGCCCTCTCACAATAAATGGAGAGTAAGATGCTGTGCCTCGGATTGAGCGGCGGATTAGACAAGATTTATGAATTACGACCCGAGCTTCCAAGTACGTTTCTTCACGACGGCGCTGCGGTGCTCGTGCGTGACGGTCGTGTGATAGCGGCCGTTGAAGAAGAGCGCCTCAATCGGGTCAAGCATTCCAATAAATTTCCGAGCAACTCAATCCAATACTGTCTCGATGCTGCCGGTATTCGACTGAGCGACGTCGATCGCATCGCGTTCTATGCGACCGAAGCGTATTGCAATGCAATGCTCGAACGCCTGTTTGTCTCGCAGCCATCCGATGCCATTCCGATGGATGCTAGGCTCCTGCTCCGGACGATGCTGGCTCAGGAGTTCAACACCGAAGTCGATCCATCGCGCGTTTCGTTCGTAAGTCACCACCAGGCGCACGCAGTAAGTGCATTTGCAATGTCTGGATTTGAGCAGAGTCTGGTCCTCGCAATCGATGGCGGTGGTGAGTTTGTCTCCGGTCTCGTGGCCATCGGGTCCGGGACCGAAGTCAATCAACTCGAGAGCTTCCCGGAGAGCAACTCTTTGGGGCTATTTTATCTCGAGACGATCCGGTATCTGGGTTATAGCTTGTTCGATGAGTACAAGGTCATGGGCCTTGCTCCTTATGGCGATCCTGCGCCTTATCGCGAGCTGTTTGAGCGGTTCTACGAGCTCTCTGAGAACGGGGGCTACCGGCTCTACCTGGATCGCATCGGACCGGCGTTGGTCCGCAATATTCAGGTTCGACGAAAAGGCATGCCATTCACCCAGCAGCATCGAGATGTCAGCGCGTCATTGCAGGAAGCGCTCGAGCGAATCGTGTTTCACATAGTTCAGCACTACCGCGAAGCCACGGGTATGAAGCGGCTGTGCTTGGCTGGTGGCGTGGCCCACAACTGCACCGTCAATGGCAAGCTGCTGTATTCGGGTTTGTTCAAGGAGATCTTCGTGCAACCCGCGGCGCATGACGCAGGCTGCGCCCTAGGCGCTGCATTGATGGCATCTGATGAGGTTGGGCGGCCTGCCCCGCGCGAGCGGCTGAAGGAGGTCTATTGGGGGCCAGATCTCGGGACCGACCGCGCCTTGGAGCAGGAATTGGCGGCATGGGCCGGACATCTCGACGTCGAACGCAGTGATGACGTGTCCGGCAGAGCGGCCGATTGGATGGCAAACGGCGCAGTAATCGGATGGGTGCAGGGTCGGTCGGAGTTCGGACCACGTGCGCTGGGTAACCGCAGTATTCTCGCCGATCCCCGACCTTCCGCGAACAAGGGTCGCATAAACGCTATGGTCAAGAAGCGCGAGGGGTATCGACCGTTCGCCCCTTCCGTATTGGAGGAGGATGCGCGCGAATATTTCGATCTCCCGGCCGGAACGGACGAATTTCCCTTCATGAACTTCGTCGTTAGCGTACTTGATGCCAAGCGCGGCTTGCTGGGCGCCGTCACACATGTTGATGGTACCGCACGGCTACAGACAGTGTCGCGCAAGTCGAACCCAGCCTACTGGCGGCTTATTGATGAGTTCAAGAAGCGGACGGGCATCCCGGTTCTGCTGAATACCTCCTTTAACAACAACGCCGAGCCGATCGTGGATTCGGTTGCAGATGCCGTTGCCACATTTCTGACGACCGAGCTCGATGCTCTCGTAGTTGGACCGTTCCTTGTCAAAAAGCGCGCTGCAACGCTCGAGGATTGGACCTCGCTCGCGGTTTCACTGCCGCCTTATGCATCCCTGTATTGCGTCCGCGCACACACGGCACGAGACCGACAGGAGACGGCATGCGAGATCCGCACGACCGTCTCCGGCGGTGGTGGTGTGCGCATTTCAGATAGCGTGTTCGATCTGCTGATGCGGATCAAGGGCGAAGCCGTCCTCCGCGACCTCTTCAATTCGATGACATTGGATCAGGTCGCGCGCGAAGTTCTCGTCAAAGAACTACGGAGCCTATGGGAACAGCGGCGTGTTCGCCTGCATCCTCCCTCACGCGCTACACGGGTGCAGAACGACAGCGATCGTATGGCAGAGCCAGCATGAACGTCGATCGATGACTAGGTCGTGTTGACGGTTCTAATCCAGAGCATCGCTGCGGCGATGCTTAGCATCGACAGGAAAGCTCTGGCAGTTTTTTCGTAACGGGTGGCGACGCGACGGAACTGTTTGATGCGATTGACACAGCGTTCGACAAGATTGCGATGTTTGTAGGCCTCACGGTCATATTTGATCTGGATCGTGCGGTTCGATCGCGGCGGGATCACAGCCTCGATGCCACGCTCCACAAGGTCAGCACGAATGGCGTCGCTGTCGTAGCCTTTGTCACCGAGAAGTTTTCTGGGACTGAGGTCGTGAAGCTCCATCAATGCGTCGTAGCCATTAACTTCATGGACCTCGCCGCCAGTGATGTCGAAGGTCAGCGGGTGGCCTTCGGCATTCGTGCGGATGTGGACCTTCGTCGAGAAGCCGCCGCGCGAGCGGCCGAGCGCCTCTTGATTTTGATTCCCCCCTTTTACTCCAGCTGCATGCTGGTGCGCCCGGATGATGGTGGAATCGATGGCGTGCTCCTCGTCGGCGGCAGGCCCGAGACTCGCCAAAGTCTCGAATGCCGCATCCCACACCCCGAGCTTGCTCCAGCGTGTGAAGCGAATGAAGACCGAGTTCCACTTGCCATATCGTTCCGGCATGTCGCGCCACGGCGCGCCAGTTCGCAGAACCCACAGAATGCCGTTGACCGTACGCCGCTTGTCTAGAATTGGCGGGCCTCGTTCGCCGCCATCGGGCAACAACGGATCGAGCATCTGCCATCGTGTCTCCGTCGGATCGGCCCGACTCAATCCTGCCTCCTAGAAAGGCAGCCTTGAATCAAAACTCGATTCCTCTGTCAAAAACCTTCAACACGGCCTAGTACCCCCTTTCCCAGGGAAGTGAGTCATGATTCAACGTTGGGATGGTACCCGAAGCGAGAGGAGTCCACTTTTCGAAGAAAGATCGTAAGGTGCTGTGAGGAACGTTGGCGCTCACCGCTGACGCTGCAGCGCGATTTGACGTGAGCGCGGATCGTTCTTATAGCTGCGGCCGGCCGCAGTACCCGATCGATCGCCAAGGAGGTTGGGTCCAGCCGCGGACTGTCAAGCCTTTGGCGCCATCGCTATGCGGATCAAGGTCTTGAAGGCCTGCAAAGCAAGCCCCTGCCGGGCAAGCAGCCGATCTATACGAAGGCTACCGACAGACGGATTTTAAAGTTGCTGGATAAGTCGCCTCCCGCCGGGTACGCGCGCCGGACAGGGCCGCTGCTGGCTGGAAACTTGGCGATGTCGACGTTCAATATTTCTGGCGCTTCCTGCGCAATAACAAAATCGATCTCGCTGCCGCAAGTCATGGTGTGAGAGCAACGACCCGCAGTTTATGGCCAAAGCTGCCGACGTAGTCGGCCTCTATGTGGCACCGCTCAAAAGGCTATCGTCCTATGCGTAGACGAAAAACGCTCGATTCAGGCCTTGGAACGAGCACAGGGTTATCTGACGCTGCCCGACGGTCGCGCCTTGGCCGGGTAAGGCCACGACTACAAGCGGCACGACCGCGCCATTTGCAGCGCTGGAAGTCGCCACCGGGAAGATCCTTGCGACGCAATCGAAACGCCGCCGCCGGGTCGAGTTTGTTGACTTCATGGATCGTGTGACCGCAGCATTTCCGAACCGCCAGCTTCGCGCTCGACAATCTCACAAACCCACAAAAAGAGCGCGCTATGGCTTTTGGGCGCATCCCAATGTGAAAGTTCATTTCACGCCCACAAGCATCCTGGCTCAATCAGGCTGAGGTGTGGTTTTCGATCTTGCAGGGGCAGTCGTTGAGCGGCGCCTCATTCACAAGTCTCAAACAGCTCAAGCAGCACATCGATGCCTACATCAAAGCATACAACGACAAAGCCGAGCCTTTCGTCCGGACAAAGAAAAAGGTTCGACCGCGTCCATACAAAAGGTAGACGTATCACTCAGCTATGATTCCGGGTGCTAGGGCCGCGATGACCTCTGGAGATCTTACGCAGAGTTCCCTAGGTCTGATCCGTCCGGTATGTCGTGGCGAGGACAGTAAAATGTTTGTTGATGGTGGTCTGTGAAAGAAAGGTTCGTTGTTTCCCGACGACGTACTGGCTTCGGTGATTGCTTGTGGTCGCTCGCGTCGGCTTGGCAATACGCCAAGCGGACAGGGCGTACGTTGGTTATCGACTGGCGCGGATCTTGTTATCTCGATGAGCCCTTCACCAACGCGTTTGGGGTGTTCTTCGAGCTAATCCAAGACATCGCCGGTGTACCCGTGATTTGCGATGATCGGATCAATCAGCTCTCTTTTCCGGGACCGTTTTTTCCAAGTTGGTGGAATCGGCCATCCGTCGACTGCGTTTATCGACCAGACGAGCAGATTTTCCGCGAACGTGATGAGCTGAGGCAGCTCTTCGAGGCTCGGGATGACACTCACGCGAATACTGTGGTGTGTGATGCTTGTTTGATGTGGGGGTGTGATCAGGATGCCGAACGACAAATATTTCGGGCCGTCAAACCGCGGTCTGAAGTTCAAACTCGGATTGACGCGATCTATCAGGAGCACTTCAAGGGTCGCAGCGTAATAGGCATTCATGTTCGACACGGCAATGGCGAAGATATCGTGGGGCACACGCCATACTGGGCCGATCCGGAGCGTGCCTTGCGGCAGGTGTGCACGGCCATCGAAGAGATCAAGGCATCGCCCCACGAAAGGCCGGTGAGAGTGTTCTTATGTACGGACAGTCCGAAAGTTCTGGATCGGGTGTCGGCCATGTTTCCCGACCTCTTTACCATCCCAAAGCGCTTCCAGGCGGTTCAAGCAGGGCCATTGCACAGTGCAAAACTGGGAGCGGAGGGAGGGTTCTCTGCTCTCATCGAGATGTACCTCCTCGGTCGATGCGATACCGTGATCCGCTTTCCGCCGACCAGCGCCTTCACGCGCTATGCGCGCCTTGTCGCGCCGCGCATTATTGAGTTCGATTTGAATGATCCGACTCGTCTGATCTTGATCGATGAGCCGCTCGAGCATCACCCGATCTTATAAGTGCCTCTTTTGAAAACCGAGTGGGGGCAGTGACGGCTTTGGCCGCTTGACGACGAGCGCCGCGTTCATCCCTATGTTCGACCGGATGAGAGACCATCCCTCCGTCCCGACCTGCCTTGCCCGGTGCAAGGGGGCGTTCGGCGGTCAAGGATGGCCGCAGGCCACCGCACCGCGGCGCGAAGCGTCCTTGAGGGCCGACCGCCCCCTTGCGATGCTGGGTGCAGGTGGGGCTCTGGGAGGCGTGTGGGACGGTGCAAAATCAGCTCTTCGAATCGGCGCTTGGGATTACCAAGCCGTGGTACGTTCGGGGCGTCGACTTCGACGCTGCCAAGAAGGTTCTGACGATCACTGTCGATTTCGTCGCCGGGACGCGATTTGCGGTCGCCGGTGTCGCGGGCGTCCACCCGGTTCATGACACCCAGATCAAGCGGCTGCGACATCTCAACTTCTTCCAGCACGAATGCTTCCTGGAGGTTCGGACGCCGCGGGTGAAGCTGCCCGATGGGAAGGTCGTCCTGGCCGAGCCCGCTTGGTTCGGCAAGCTCGCCGGCTTCACCCTGCTGTTCGAAGCGCTGGTGCTGGCCATGGCCCAGCAGATGACCTTTGCGGCCGTCGCCAAGCTGGTCGACGAATCCTGGCATCGGGTCCACGCGATCTGCTCGCGCTATGTCAATCTCGCCTTGGCCGAGGCGGACCTTTCGGCAGTGACCGCCGTGGCGATCGACGAGACGTCCTGCCGGCGCGGCCACAATTATCTGACCATCACCGCCGACACCGATGAGCGGAAGGTAGTGTTCGTCACCGAGGGCAAGGACGCCAAGACGGTGGCCGATTTCGCCGCCGATCTGGCCGCCCACAAAGGTACCGCCGAGCAGGTCCGTTTGGTCAGCATCGACATGTCGCCGGCCTTCATCAAGGGCGTCGCAGATCATCTGCCCAACGCCCGCATCACCTTCGACAAGTTCCATGTCGTCGCCCACGCTTCCACTGCCGTCGACAAGATGCGGCGCCTCGAACAGCGCACAGATCCAAGCCTCAAAGGGCTGCGCTGGACGTTGCTCAAGGACCGCGGCCGGCTGTCGGACGAAAGTCGCGCCGATCTCGACACCTTGATTGCTCAGGCCGCGACCAAACGCACGGCGCGTGCCTGGCTCTATCGCGAGCATCTGCGCGACATCCTCGATCGCAAGCAGATCAACGTCGTCTCCGCCATGCTCAAACAGTGGTGCACCAACGTCCTGCGCTCCAGGGTCGAGCCGATGAAGGAGGTCGCCAGAATGATCCGCAAGCACTTCGACGGCATCGTCGCCTGGACGCAAACCCGCCAGACCAACGGCTACATCGAAGCCCTCAACGGCCTATTCCAGGCGGCTAAACGCAAGGCCCGCGGCTATACCCGTTTCACAACGATGCGCACCGTCCTCTTCCTCATCGCCGGAAAACTCGACTTCACTCCGATCAACCCCCATGCCGCGTAGCCCACTCAAAGTTCAAAAGAGCCTTATAAGTTGCATGCCCTTACACTCTCGCCGATCGTGCGGCGACTTGTGTTTGTTCTGTTGTCGCGCTGCCGCGTCTTGACGAGGGTGGCGGGCCTTTTGCCGATTGGGGCGCCTTGGCAGTCGAGGTCATCGCTCTAATTTAACTCAATGCGCCGAAACGCGCTCACCGGCGAATCTTGCCGGTTCCGGGACCACTGAGACAACGAATCCGACATACGGGGGTGGTAACGTTCGATTGGCGGGCGTTGCGGGTATCGTTGCGGGTGCGGCAGTGAGTGCCGTTGTTCTGAGATGTCTGCCCGCGCAACAGGCTGTCGTGCTTGCTGTCTTACGGTCTCGCAGATAGTCGAGTGCCCCCAATTCGATCGAGAGACGAAAGGCTGCCGAGCCGCAACCTGGGTCGTGGGACGTGACGAAGCGACTTACTTCCCGTGAGTCGAAGGCGGTCAACCAAAAAGATGCCAGCGACTGTGACGTCGGATCGTCCGGCTGACAAATGACAAACCGTGCGCTCAAGACGCATTGAAGCATTTCCAACAAACTTGGCACTGTTGCCGTAGTTGCGCTTGAGTAAGAGAAGAGACGAATTTGACAGGAGCGCACGTCCGCCGGGGACAACTTGGGGAGCTCAAAGACACGGTAAGATCCCTCGCCTGTGTGGTTGCCAGAAAGCACACGCGCTTAATGTCTTCGATCCGCTAAGCTGTTAGCGAGCGCGACACTGCGTCGCAATCGCATCGGCATTCTTCGTATTGCGCTGGCCCAAATCCTGCACAGATCCAAGCGCAGTTGAGTGCGACAAGGAGAATGGAAGAAAGATGCGCTTGGACCGGCATGTCAGACAACCATGCGCTCCAATGTCGCATGTCGGAAATCGACGTCAATATCCGTTGCATGTTGGTGGGACCGGCATGCAGCAGGAAAGACTGGAATATGCTGGTGCTCAATGCGCGTCGCGACTTCGGCTCGTCGGCCGGAGATCGATTTTTGCGCTGGCACGCCAGCTCTTGCCCGCGGCAAGCTGTCGATGATGATTCATTCCCGCAAGGGGCGGTGGCTGAAGACGATGTCGAGGTCGAGCTGGCTACCGCCGGATCCGACCGCACCGCTTGACCGAACTCAAAGAGTTTGGGCGCAAGCGGCTTCTGGCATTGCGCAACAGCGCGGCCGGCTCACACTCCGTGCCGGAGGGCGCGCTGCTGACATCATCGGAAACGCCAGTCGCCGACGGACGCAATTAACATCAGTCGTGGCGGCCGAGCCTGTTGGCATCGCGGTGGCGTTCCGTCCTTTGACCTACACGCGACCTGCATGGCCACCTGGGGTAGGCATATCGCTCCAACATTCTGGGACGTCGTGGTGGGAAAGCGAAAAGCTCACCCTGCGCTCGAATGAAGCAAGTGAAACACGAGATATCGCGATCCGCGACGTAGGCCGTATGTGATCATCTGCGAATACGTGAGAAGTCATCTCTTGTTTTCGTTGGGTCTGCACCAATATTATTCCAGCGAAGGTTTGTGCGCGATCTTGTGAAGCAGCGTGAATCGAATGAAGCGTCTTGTTCACCGTCGTGCCATGAAAAGATGTTATCTCCTGGCGGCATCCGAGTGGACACGAGATTGAGCGTGACATGCAAGACGATGTTTTGAAGTGCGAACTAAGCGCAAGCGAGGAGAGGAAGGGCGACGTCGGCGTTGTCACAGTGCATATTGCTTCCGCGGGCGAATGGCCTGGCTCGGAGGGCGAGGCGAACAATCCCGTGGTCGTACCCTTGAACGAAATCGCCCTCAGAGGAGTGTTCGAAATATCGAACATGCTTGCTAGTCCTTCGCGGCTCGAAGTCGCGCTGGCAAGCGTCATCGAACTGCTGCAATCCTCACTGCAGATGCGGCACGGTGTCGTCTCTCTCCTGGCAGACGACGACGTGGCGGAAATCGCGGTCGGCGCCGGTTGGACCGAAGGAAGCGATGAACGCTACCGCATGCGCCTGCCTCAAAAGGCGATTGATGAGATTGTGGCGACGGGGATGCCGTTCGTAGCTGAAGACGTTGCAACGCATCCAGCGTTTAGTGCTGCTGACATGGATGTGCTCGGGGCCGGCGATCACATTCGGTTATCCTTTATCGGAGTTCCCATCAGCGTCGATGGACAAGTAGTCGGCACCCTATCGATCGAGCGTGTGCCAGATACCGACTCGATGTTCCCGCTCGATTCCGATGTCCGGCTGCTCACCATGATTGCCAACCTCATCGGACAGGCGGTGAAGCTCCATCGCTTGGTGGCGCGCGACCGCAAGCGCCTCATGGCGGAGAGCTATCGATGGCAGAAGGAGCTCCTCGAATTTAAGCAACCGGCGCGAGAGCGTAAGAAGGTTCATATCGATGGTATCATCGGTACCAGTCCGGCACTACGCGGACTGCTCGACAAGATCGCGGTGGTAGCCAAGTCGAATGCCACAGTTCTGTTGCGAGGTGAGTCGGGCACCGGCAAGGAGCTGGTAGCCAAAGCTATTCACGAGTTATCTCCGCGGACTAAGCGGCCGTTCATTAAGATGAACTGCGCGGCGCTGCCTGAGACAGTGCTGGAATCCGAATTGTTCGGCCACGAAAAGGGGGCGTTTACTGGTGCCCATAATTCACGCAAAGGGCGCTTTGAGCTTGCCGACAAGGGGACGCTGTTTCTAGACGAGATCGGCGAGATCTCGGGCTCGTTTCAGGCAAAGCTGTTGCGGGTTCTTCAGGAACAAGAGTTCGAGCGGGTCGGTAGCGGCCACACTATAAAAGTTGATGTCCGCGTGATCGCTGCAACCAACAAGGACCTGGAAGGGGCGGTGGCAAAGAACGAGTTTCGCGCCGACCTTTATTATCGTATTAGCGTAGTTCCATTGCTGCTGCCCCCGTTGCGCGAAAGACGTAGTGACATTCCGCTGCTCGCCACCGAGTTTCTCAAAAATTTCAACAGCGAAAACTGTCGTACGTTAACGTTCGATCCGAGTGCCATGGACGTGCTGATGAATTGTGGTTTTCCGGGTAATGTGCGTGAACTCGAAAACTGCGTGCAACGGACCGCAACACTGGCGCCAGGGCCGTTCATCGTCAGGCGCGATTTTGCTTGCTGTCACGGTCAATGCCTCTCTGCCCTGTTGTGGAAGAGCGGATCGGATCAAACGAAGCCGCGGGCCACGGTGATCGGTGAGCTATCGGCGAAACCAGTTATACCGGCTCCTGACACAGCTGCGTCGATTGCCGTTCTAAGTCCACCTATCGAGGTCGCGCCGGCCGATGGTGCGATCGTGAGTGGTGCAAAGCTGACGGATCGCGAGCGCCTCATTGCTGCAATGGAAAAAGCTGGCTGGGTTCAGGCAAAGGCCGCGCGCCTTCTTGCACTGACGCCGCGCCAAATCGGATACGCGCTCAGGAAATATGGCATCGAAATCAAGCGTCTGTGAACAGCTCCTGGATTCGGTCTATGCTGTCAGAGGCGCGAATGTGAAGTGACGAGAGGCCTCCCACGTCCAAGAAGAAGCAGCATCGGAGATCCGGCGCGACGATGAGAAAATGCGTGTGATGGTCGAGGCCGTCAGCCGGCTGCAGGAACCGGCCAGTCCCCGGCAAGGCGGTCGGTGCAGCGAAAGCCAAGCCGATTGACGTAAAATGCTTAGGCTCTCAGCTTGACTTTGGCCAATTTTGAACTCGTTCATGGGATACGCGGACCCCTGAACATGGGATCGTTCTCGACGATTTCATGAGCGCTCGTGAGCATGAGTTTCATGCGCCCCATATTGCCAAAGGTTGTCCAGCGCCCCTTCACGTTCGACCAGTAGAAGAGCTCGAAGCGATCGGTATCTGGAATGGGGCGCAGCCGTGCGACCGGATTTGAAGTCCGACGGTTGATAACTAAATAACCGCTACGGCTCTTTTCTATGTCGTGATGCGTGAACTGAGCAGCAATCTGGGCAAGCGTTGGGTCGGATTTTGCCATAGCGCTCAATGTGCTCGATCGGTGCCGCGCGGGCCAGAGTGGATCGGTTTGCCGATTCAATTTGTCGCAGCTGGACGAGGTTGCCGCGATTCAACATGCCGATTCTACCGATGGGATGCAACACGCCCGTCTTCTTCCCCGCTCTTGCGATCCGCTGCCGCCGCGTTTTGCAGCCCGGCTTGCAGTCTTCACCGATCTGTTCACGCGTCCTACCTGGCCGAATGTTCTGATGCTGCTCGCCGGCGTTATCCTGGCGCCCGGCCGGCGCACTGTCACGGCGGCGCTGCGCATCCTCGGGCGAGAGCGCGATCCCGATTTCTGTACTTTCCATCGCGTCCTCAACCGGGCGGCGTGGTCGTCGCGGGCCGCGGCAGGCCGCCTGCTGCTCCTGCTGATCAAGGTCTTCGTGGCGGCCGGCGAGCCAGTGGTGATCGGGCTCGATGACACCATCGAGCGGCGCTGGGGACCCAAGATCAGCGCCCGCGGCATCTATCGCGACCCGGTGCGCTCCTCCAAGGGGCACTTCGTCAAAGCCAGCGGTCTGCGCTGGCTTTCCGCCATGTTGCTGGTGCGCGTGCCGTGGGCCGATCGCATCATGGCGCTGCCCTTCCTCACACTGCTCGCCCCCTCCAAACGCTTCTATGACGGCAAGTCGCGCTCGCCCAAGACGCTGCTCGATTGGGCCCGCCAGGCTGCTTGGCAAATCCATCGTTGGCTGCCCGATCGATATATCGTACTGGTCGCCGACAGCGCCTTTGCCGCCATCGAGTTCCTTGCCGCTGTCCGCAAGCATGTCTGCATTGTCACCCGCCTGCGCCTCGATGCCAACCTGTTCGAATTTCCCCGACCAAAGCGCAAAGGTCGTGGCCGCCCTCCAATCCGAGGTAAGCCCCACAAAAAACTCTCTGCCATCCTCAAGGATCGCAACGTGTCCTGGACGCGCTACCGGGTCAGTCTCTGGTACGGCCGAACCAATCGCATTGTCGAGATCGCAACCGGCACCGCTCTGTGGTATCGCGGCGGCGTTCCGCCGGTACCGATCCGCTGGCTTCTCGTCCGCGACCCAACCGGCGAGTTCGACCCGCAGGCCTTCCTGGCGACCGATCTCAACGCTCTTCCCCGCGACATCCTCGCCTGGTTCGTCACTCGCTGGCAGGTCGAAGTCACCTTCGAGGAAGTTCGCGCTCACCTCGGTGTCGAGACCCAGCGCCAATGGTCGGACAAAGCCATTCTGCGCACTACCCCGATCTTGCTCGGCCTCTACTCCATCGTCACGCTATGGACCCACGACCTCGCCAAGGCACAAAAGCTCAAGCCCAGAACCGCGGCTTGGTATCCAAAAGCCGCGCTGACCTTTAGCGATGCGATCGCATCCGTCCGACGCCAAATATGGGCTCATCAGATTTCTTTCATGTCCCGGCCGCGCCGGAACAGTATAGAAATTCCGCGCCATATCTGGCGCCGGATGGAGAACGCGCTCGCCTACGCCGCATAAATCGGCCAAAGTCGAGCTCAGGACGTCAGGTACAAAATATGCGACGTGAGATAGGGGGCGTGGACGGATAACGGAGGCTGGCGATAAAATAGCCGAGGCTGTCGATTGGCCGTAATAGATACGTCCCCGAAGCGTTCGAGAAATTCCCCATAACCACGGGCGGCCGTCTGACAGAAACCGGCAAGCCGATCACGAAATCTGTGCCATCGATCGATTCGATGGAACCGTCATCAAGATAGCGCACATCGCGGTTGCGGCGCAATTCCGCGGCATTGTGTCTAACATTGCTATATTGGCCGCGCCCACTACCGTCTTCCGAAATCGGCAACGCGGGCTCGGCGGCTTAGGCGCCTCGCAAAGGAGGCAATCGGCCGGCTACCGATCAAGATCGTTGAACTTCCGTTCAAGCTCCCGCCCGTGCAACTATCTGTGCAGTGGCACAGATCCAGATCGAACGATACGGCCTTGAGCTGGCTCCTTGAGATGATGAGGGCAACGGCAAGGAATTTAGGCTGAGCCCCCACATGCGAGGGACTTGAACGGTCAGAATGGCAAACATGTCTTTTGCCGCGTTTGGTGGATCCTGTGTATCTCGGCGGTCGGGTGCAGGATGAAACTTCTTTGGCGGGTGCGGCCAGGAGCTTGACGAAGAGCCTCCTCTCCAGTGGTTAATTAGCAAGAGCGACATTGAAGTTTTGCGTCTGAAAGTGGCTCGTCCTGTGGCGGAGGAACAGACAACCCGCTGTGTGGTGTGCAGAAGGACGACCACCTCTGGTGTATTCCTGCCGGCCATCAGGCCGACAGTGCAGATTGGTAGGAAGATTGAGGTCCGGGAGCTGGAAGAACGAGGGCCGCAGCCTATGCAAGGTCGCTAATAGATCCGTGCCACGGGGGGCGCACCACGCCACCACTGAGGCCGACACTATAATCCGGGCCACCGTCCTAGTTCGGTACGTAGACTACAAATAGCGTTGTTCGCCAGATCAAATACATTCTTTTCTCCTGTTCTCAATGAACGTTCCAGGTGGGCTCGTAGCCTGGCGCGCAGCAACGCCTCAGCATTGTGGGTCAGAAATGGATCTTTCTCTACGAAACGCCATGACTTCTCAAACGCTGCGCTAACCAAAGTATCGAGTGTGTGCTCTGGCTTGGGCGAAGTGTGATCCATGGATAGAAACTCCAACAAGATATCCTTTTTCAGCAACGACTGGCCGCTGGTCAGAGAAGGTAGGTTGAAAGCGGCGCTTGCGGCGGGGAGTACTTGCAGTCATTCAGCTCGTGAACCCATGCCTATACAGGTGCTTGTTGAAGCGATGATGACTGCTGCTGTGCAAAGCTGCTTCAGTACTTCACAAATTCGGTATTCTAGTAAAACTTGCCACGATTGGCGCCTCACGTGATGGATAAAATCTATCGTCCATCCGCAGGACGAATCTGTTAGCTTCGCCGGGTTCAGATCCCATTGGCGTCAGAGCTGCTAAGCCAACTGCTATTTCGCTATTTCTCGCCTACGTGCATAAAGGCTTCCACGCAGCGCCTCGGTAAGACCACGCGAGCGGTAGGACGTCTCTTCAAGGCCAGAAAGTTCGGCGCTTTTTCGAGAGTTCGGCGTAGGAAGAAGATCAGCGAAATGATGAAGCAGCCCGCAAAGAACGGAAATGCGCCAACCCCAGAACGGTTTCACGCGGCATCGTCTCTGTAGCCGAGGATCGCTGCAACGAAGATCGCGACCTGCTGGCTCGACGATTGGAGCGAGGTGCAGAAGCCGCGGTTCCGGGGGCGTTGAGATCTCCGATAGATAGACCGAAACGCCGCCGGCGCACGATAGCGCCGATCGGGCGCATTAGAGCGCCCATTCAGAACATACCAAACGTGCTAAGCAGCAAAGTGGTTTCATCATCCGATGCAAAGAATGCCTTCACGACAACGCTAGCACAGAAGCCGGATAGGAAGAAGTCGAACTGCTCGAAAAAAATCCGCTCGTCGCACGATAGTCGCACCGCCCGGGAAATCGAGGTCGACATGGTCGTAGAAGTGGCTGTCCTCGGTTGCGGGCGTGAGCTTGACCACCGCGTCAGGAAAATCCTCAAGAGGGACCGAAACGTCATGGTCAATCGGCCTGCCACCAATCGGATCGCAGAATTGATCAAACAGACACGCCGCGACGATGGAAACCTTTAGCCAATCTTCTTGCAGGGAAGCGCGAATAGTGGGGACCGCTAACACCAGTAACAGGATCAGTCCGCCGAAGGCCAGGGTAATGGATTCGGAATAGGCACGAGAAGCAGCCAGCGCTGCCATTGGACGAGACAGATGCGGTCTATAAATCTCAAGTAACGACCATATGGTGTCCGCAACGCCCTTGCGCATACCCGGGCGGAAACGAAAAGACAGCTCGCAGTCCGACAGGAAGTGCCGGATAGCGGTCCTCCGGTTCGGCGGTATAGTCTGACTCACGTGGATCTTTCACTTCTACTATGTGCGTGTGCCTGGGATGTTCAGGCGCGTCTTTCTGAGGTCCGACGGCAACCTCCAAGTCGGTAGCCGGATATCTCAAGAGGCCGCTGCCACTTGGCGCAGCAGAGGCCAGCGCGAGGCTGACATATCCACTGCTGCGGAAGGCGCCTGCGGCCGAGTGATTGTCGCGACTTCAGCTCACATGTCCGCTTAGGATTGCGAAAGCCGAGCAAAACGACCGGAGTTCGTCTTTGGAAAAGTCGAACAGTACGGATGGATCCATGCTGGTCGCAAGGACGATCGATCGCCGGTGCCCACCCGAAAGTCGCTCGAGCCGCAGTTTGTTCGAGCGCCGTATCTTATGAGCTGCATCGAAACAAATGACGTTCTGACTAGCCATAACTTGCTCCCGTTATCTGATGTGGATGCTGCTCTCGAAATCGGCGAGCAGATTCGGCGGCCCACATAGGGGGCAAGTGTGGCGCCTTTGCGCGGATGCTGAAGTGATAGATCGGCAACACCTGACATCTGTCGCAGGTGCGTCAACTTCCGTCAGTAAAAAACGACGGGTACGGCGTGGTCGAAAGCTGAGGTCGGTGGGAAACTGAAGCAAACGGTATCCTTGGCAGGCATAGGGCACGAGCTTGCGGAATGATCTAATCGCAACAGGCGAGCAGGATCTAAAATCGGCTCAGCGTGACGCATCACATTGCCTGGGTCATCGATGGATCGCACAAACGACACTGCCGCGTGCCTTGGATTTGAACGCCGGAAGGAGGGCGAGCCGCAGACCCACAACGGGTCGGAATCGGCAGTCGATAGGTTGCCGAAGACGGTGCAAAACGATCCGCCTTCCGAGATCCAGCTTGCTGGAAGTTCCTTTCAAGCGCGCCATCGCGTGAGAGCTGCTCATGGAGCGGCCACACGCGCGGGCGAGGCACATGAACTGCGGTGAAGCAATCCAAGTTCCGTCAATTGCTGAAGTCTTGGTCGCCTGATCGGGAATCAAGATCTCTGAGTACATTATGCTGAATCTTGCCTAACGCCGTTCGCGGCAATTCTTCCGTGAAAATGATTTCGCGGGGCACTTTGAAACGCGCGAGATGCGATTGCGCATGCGTTACGAGAGCTTCGGCGTTCGTCCCGGCTCCGGGCCGCGCGATCACATAAGCGACCGGTACCTCGTCCCATAAAGGATCCGGCCGGCCAATGACCGCGCACTCTGCAACGTCAGTATGCTCGAGGAGTACACGCTCGACCTCCGCCGGATAGATGTTTTCTCCGCCGGAAATAATCAGGTTCTTCTTGCGGTCATGAACCCAAAAATAGCCGTCTCGATCACGAGAGGCGATGTCGCCAGTGCGATACCAGCCGTCATGCATCGCCTCGCGCGTGGCTGCTTGATTGTCCCAATACGCGTGCAATACGTTTGGGCCTCGCACGGCGATCTCACCCGGCGTCCCCGCGGGCAACTCGTTACCGGCATCGTCTATCACGATCGCTTCACAGCACAGTCCGGGTAGGCCGGTCGACCCCTGCCGCGAAAGGTCACCGCCGAGCCTCGTATAGATCGCAATGGGGCTCGTTTCCGTAGAGCCGTAGACCTGCAGCACGGGCACCCGGCGCGCAGCCAAGCGATCGATCAAGTGTTGCGGCACAATCGTTGAACCCACCGAGACCGCTTTCAGCGACGACAGATCGGCCGTCGACCACCTAAGGTCGCCAGTCAAGGTTTGAATGATCGCAGGCACCAAGGCGGTCAAAGTCGGCCGATCATGCGCGAGTGCGGTAAAGGTGGCGTCAGTCGTAAACCGTGAACAAATGCTAACGGTCGCGCCAAGATGCAATGCCGGCGTCGTCTGAATGTTGAGCCCGCCGACGTGAAAAAGTGGCAGTACTGTCAGCACATGATCGTCGGATGTGAGGTCGTGCATATGCTGACTCATCACGCCGTTCCACAACAAGGCTTCTTGGCTCAGAATTGCTCCCTTTGGCCGGCCCGTGGTCCCTGAAGTATAGACGATCAGAAGCGGGTCGGTCATGTCCGCGTTGGGGTTGTAGTTCTCTCGCTGTATCTGCTCCAACAAGCCCTCCCATGTGCGCGTGCCGGAAGACGCAAAGTCGAAGCCCACGGTCGTTACCTGGGGCAGTGTCTCTGCTAGAATCGGCAGGAGTCCTTCAAAAGCCTGCTCGGTGAGCAGAAGCTTGGCCCCTGCGTCGGCTAAGATGAAAAGCTGCTCGGTAACCGCCAACCGCCAATTCAAGGGCACCAATATCGCCCCGAGTCGCGCGCAAGCGTAGAGGAGAACGAGGTAATCAGGGCGGTTGAGGCTGAGGAGAGCAACGCGATCGCCTCTGTTGACCCCGAGCTCATTTTTCATGGCACGTGCTGCGCGGTCGATGCGTCGATTAAGGTCGGCGTAACTTAATGTCTCGCCTTCGAAATGGATCGCAGGCTTGTTAGGAGCGAACGCAGCGTTGCGCTCAATCAGTGAGCAGAGATCCACTATTCTTGATCCTCTCTTGGGTCCTTACAGGGCTCTCAGCCGAGTTGTCCGAATCAGCGTTTGTCGTCGCCCATTTGAAGGTTGTGACTGTGTTTCACGATTGAGAGGCCGATGTAGCCAAACGGACAAGACGTCAGGGTCATTCAACACTGGCTGCACCGACATCGCCGGGACCTTGGCGCGCAAGGCTCCGTATAACTCAGGCCGCCGCAAGCGCGGGCTCGGAACCGGACGCGTTCGGCATTGTTGTGGGAGGCGACCGGCTCGCATTTTCGTACCACTGGTGCGTCACAGCTCAGCACGACAACTGCGGTATCACACTCAACTCGAGATCACGGAAGCTGGTGTAATTCTGCCGAATCCATTGATGCAGTTCGCTTGAGGAATCCTTTTCATGGCGTAGATAGCCGGTGAAAGACAAACCTAATCGGCAGATAAAGGCGTTCAGAAATGCCGGCAGTGCCGCGAAGCGGAGCACGCGGCCCCGCTTCATGGCCTCGAATAGTTCGCCGCGGACAACGAACTCGTTATGGACGGTGATCAGTATCTGCGGCGGAACCTGCCACCGTAGCATCTCATGGGCGCGCGTAGAGACACGGTCGATGTCAGGCATGAATAGGACGATTGGCACGACGTTGTGCAATATCGCCTCGCTCAAGAAGTCAATCTCACCGCACATTTTGAAGAACTCGTCGAAGGCGTGGAAGCCGAGGTCGATCACCTTTGCCACGCTATCGTTGAGGATCAGTCGATCAACTAGCTGCATCTTGCCATAGGTATCCATGATATCCGCTGTCTCAGTGACAGTGGGGAGGTAGTCGAGCAACGACGGCTCCTTCAAGTTGAGGTCGAAGGAGAGCACTGTACCGTTCTTCAGTAGCAAGAACTCGCTCAAGAGCCGCGCGACCAGGGTCTTGCCGACCTGCGGGCTCGCAGAGCAGATGATGTAGACCGGGGTTACCAAAACTGCGATCCAGCGCTGCATAAGTCCTCGATTGACTACCTCTCGCCCGCACGGGTCACCGACTTGGCGCCGGCGAGGTCTGTCAAGTTGATGCGGTCATATTCGCTCCAGACATTGGCAAGCCAATGTCTGACGTAACCGCGCAGCACGAAAGAGTAGTCCGCGGCGTCTTCGTGCGGCCCTTTGTTCGCAACAAAATTGACGAACGGGACGGAGGCGACTTCGACCTGTTCATAGGCCATCTCATTGAGCTTCGGGATCGTTAAGTCAGTGGCGTCTTTGATGCGGCGGAAATAGGAGTTGTACGTCGCCTGGTCCCATTGAAAGAACTGCGTGTCGTTGATGAAGTTCTTGACCAGGTAGTACTTTGCCCCGGCCATGAAATTGCTCGTTTCGGCTATCTCGTCCAGCGAGGCGATAGACGATCCCAATACATGGAATACGGCAAAGGTAATTTGCCCCGATCGCGCGGCGTCTAAAAAGCCTATATCGCGCAGCGACGCGAGCGCTGGGGACATCAGTCCTGCGCGCACGTCGATCACGCTGACGGATAGGCCCGAGTTCAGCGTGTCGAAAATCTTCATCTGGTCCGCGGTCCTCGTCATATCCACGATTTCGGTGATCGCGGGGTGAAAGCGCTTGAGCGTCCCGCGCGGCGACTCGGTGTCAAATGCGCGGGTCTGCACGTTGTTCGCGCTGAAATAATCAAGAAGCGTCCGAGACACGGTCGTTTTGCCGACCCCTCCCTTGTCCGCTCCGATCACAATAACTACTGGCTTTACCATGGAAGTCCTCTCAAGATCCTCGTTCAATCCATGCGACCGCGAAGTGCGCGGCCTGCGTGTCTGCGGTCGTGGCTTCGACGCAATCATGGCCTAATGTGGAGTTCGTTTGATTTGTGAGATCTAGACAGCCGCTCCTGTTGAGGATGCGGCTGTCTATCGTCGCTCTGGAAAAGATGGCATCTCAGTTCATACGTGCGTTTCCATGTCCGAGTGGCTTACTAAAGCGCGATAGCGACTTCACGTTGTCCTACGAAGCTCCGCATAGGCAGCATCATCAGACCAATCACAACGGAAAGCACGATTGCGACCACGGCGACAAAAGTATGCTTGTCCCAACCCGTCCCTTCTCGAGGATCTTGATGCGCCAACATCAACGACGTCAGGCCGCGGTTGGGGCGCTGGGAAGAGCGGATGCGCATGGGTTGGTCCTACTAGTCAGGTGAGACGGATCGCCAGACCGGCATTGTCGAGCGCTTGTAGGATTTCATTTGCAACACGTTGAGCGCTGCCCTTGTGCTCGCCGATCTGGCTAGATGCCACGACGCCCGTGATTATGGAGCATGCTTTCTGTCGCTCCGCGAATGTGTTCTCAAGATAGTCGCCGCATGCCTTGCATTCGATCACAGGGCGGCCGCTCCATGGGTCATGTGATGCAGTGTGATCTCTGGCATGACATTTCGGGCATTGCATGTGTCAGGCTTTCGAGTCGGAGTCTTCGTTCTTGCGAAGCGTATGTCGGCGCGGGGTATCTCTTGTCCAGTCGTCGCGCGCGAAACCGCGACCTACAGTCTGAATATGCCGTAGTGTGGCGCTCCGATTGGAGTATTAAGCGAAGCACTCAATGCGATTGAGAGTGCGTTTCTGGTGTCTATTGGATCAAGAATGCCGTCATCCCAAAGCTCGGATGTTGCATAATAGGCACTCGATCGCTCCCGATACTCTTCCAAAATCGGCTCTCGAATGGCTGCTAATTCTTGCTCGGACAGACGCCCGCCGTCACGAGCCAATTGCCTCGCCTTGACGTGGGTTAGCACACCAGCCGCTTGCTCCGCCCCCATGGCCGAAATCTGAGAGTGTGGCCAGGTAAACATAAAGCGTGGGTCGAAGGCTCGACCAGCCATGGCGTATGTCCCTGCTCCATGAGAGCCGTTGCAAATCACCGTTATTTTCGGGACCTCCGCTCCGGAGACGGCCATGATGAGCTTGGCTCCGTCCTTCGTGATGCCGCGCTCTTCGTATTCCCGTCCAACCATGAAGCCGGTGGTGTTCTGCAGGAAGAGCAAAGGCGTCCGGTTGTTGTCGCAGAGCTGTATGAAGTGGGCGCCCTTCAGGGCACTGTCGTTTTGCAGCACGCCGTTGTTTGCGATAACTCCGATCTGGTATCCATGGAGTCGTGCGAAACCGCATACCAGGGATTGGCCATAGCGGGGCTGGTACTCGTGGAACCGGCTGCCGTCAATGAGGCGCGCGATGATCTCCCGCATGTCGAACAGCGCGCGGGGATCCTTTGGAATAATGCCGTATAATTCAGATGGATCGTAGGCCGGAAGCTCCGGAGCAGATTGAGCAATCGCTTCTTTCGCTGGACGCTTCATCTGAGCAACAATGTCGCGCGCAATGGCAATCGCATGCATCTCGGAAGTCGCGAAGTAGTCACTCGTTCCCGAAACGCTCGTATGCATGCGAGCGCCACCAAGCGCTTCGGCAGATACCACCTCTCCGGTGGCGGCCTTCACGACTGGAGGTCCGCCGAGAAAGATGGCCCCGGTCCCCTGCACGATGATATTGTAATCGCTCAGCGCCGGAACGTAGGCTCCTCCCGCGGTACAGTGCCCCATTACGATGGCAACCTGCGGCACCCCCATCTTGGAGAGAACTGATTGGTTACGCAGAATTCGACCTGCGTGATAGCGATCAGCGAAGAACTCTGCCTGCAAAGGCAAGAACCCGCCCGCGCAGTCACAAAGATGGACCACCATCAGGCGGTTCTCAATTGCGATATCCAAGGCGCGTACGAGTTTTTTTACGGATAGTGGATACCAAGCGCCGCCCTTCACACTGGCATCATCCGCATGAACAATGACCTCGCGACCCGCCACTATGCCGATGCCGACGATCTGCGCTGCACACGGCACTTCGCCCTCGTAAGCCTTGTTGGCGGCGAGGGTCGAAAGCTCGAGAAACGGGGTGTGGGGATCAAGTAACGCCTCGATCCGATCACGAACGAACAGTTTGCTTTGCTGCCGCAGGCGTCCACGGTCTCGCGCCGGTCGATCGAAGCGAGCTGAACGCTGGCGCTCCTTCAATTCGGTCGCAAGTCGTCGGTTATGGAGCTCGTTGAGGCGAAAGTCTCGCGACTTGGTGTCCACCCGGGAAGCAATCCGATGCACGTCAGCGCCCTTCCTCGAAAAATGTAACCAGCGCGGAGTCTCGCTCGAAACTGTCGCCTACGCCGAAGTGAACGCGCTCGACCACACCGTTCCGAGGAGCACGCACGATGAATTCCAATTTCATACTTTCGACCAGCATCAGCGTCGCGCCTGCAGACACGACATCACCACGAGAAACTTGGGTTGCAATCACGACGCCAGGCATCGGTGCTCGAGCCACAAGATGGCGCGCCTGCTCGTCCAAGCAAGCGAGCGTTCGCAGTTGATCGCGATATCGTAAAATGTGCGTCCTGCCGCGGATATGCAGGTAAATCATATCACCATCGATTGCGAATTTAACGGGAACGGTGTCGCTCGCAATGACAAGGGTACCGCTACCGGCGAGTTCGTGTGAAAACGACACCGGGGCAAATACCGCGTCGTCCAGGTGAAGACGATAACCGTGTTGGTCAGCTGAGAGCCATAATTCATAGTTCTCGTCATCAAGTGCAAAAAGGTGCTTCACATCAATTTCTCCACTTGCCGATCTCTGCGTGGAGCGCGGGCACGGCATCTGCTGAATCGCGAACGGGCCTTGTCAGGAGCGCGGCGGCCGCTAGGACGGCAGGTAGGTCGATCGCACATTGGCCAGCCGCCACGTGCGGGTTTTCATCGAGATAGCCGGTATGAATTTGTCCGCTCAAAAACGTCTCGTCAGCGAACAGACGCGCAAGGAAATCTACGTTCGTCTCGCAGCCAAGAAGCACCAACTCGCGCATTACGCGTTCGGACGCTAATGCGGCGTCACGGCGGTTGGACGAATGTACAACGACCTTTGCAAGCATGGGATCGAATGCAGTCGTGATCTGCTGACCTTGAACAATGCCGCTGTCAATTCGTACCCCCTCGCGCTGAGGGTACTCCAGCATGAGTATCTTTCCGGTCGTCGGAACGTAGTCGCGTTCAGGAGCTTCAGCGTATATTCTGGCCTCAATCGCGTGGCCTTCAGAGACGATATCGGACTGTGCATAGCGAAGCGGGCGACCTGCGGCGATATGAACTTGCTCGGCAACGAGATCGATGCCGGTGACCATCTCAGTTACAGGATGCTCAACCTGAAGCCGGGTATTCATCTCTAGAAAGTAGAATTCACTCCCTTCGAAGATGAATTCGACAGTTCCAGCATTGCGATAGTTAGCACTACGAGCGATGCCGACCGCTATTTCGCAGACCTCGTTACGCAACTTTGGCGACAAGGCAGGTGAGGGTGTCTCCTCAATGATTTTCTGAAAGCGGCGTTGCACCGAGCACTCTCGTTCGAAAAGGTGGATCACCTTCCCGAAGGAATCGCCTAGCACCTGTACCTCGATGTGGCGTGGTTTTTCGGCATATCTCTCGACATAGAGCCGGCCATCATCGAAGTAACGTAGCCCCTCACGGCGCGCATGCGCGATCGCGTCATCAAGGTTGTCGAGATTGCGAACAATCCGCATGCCCTTGCCGCCGCCGCCAGCGGAAAGTTTCACCAGCAAAGGTAGGCCAAGGGCCCGCGCTCTGGAATGGAAGGTGTCTGGATCGTCTTCCTCGACGGCGGAAGGCGCGACTGGAAATCCGCAGCGCTTAACAAAACTGCGGGCGCGAATTTTGTCGCCCATCAGTTCGATGCTTTCTGAACTCGGCCCGACGAATGCAATGCCCGCCCTTTCAACAGCTCTCGCAAACTCTGCGCTCTCCGACAGAAATCCATACCCAGGATGCAAGGCGCCGGCCCTTGCTCTGCAGGCTGACGCGATAATTTGCTCGGCATCGAGATAGGCCGCGATCGGGGAGCAACCGTCGATGGCGATCGCAGTGTCCGCCATGGAAACCGCTGGCGTGTCTGCATCGACATCGTGATAGACGATTGCGGAGCGTAACCCCAATTTGCGCAACGTCTTGATGATGCGCACGGCTACCTCGCCCCTATTGGCGACCAGGACCGTATCGAAGGGGAGTGTCTGCATCGCGTATTCGTCCAAAGAGGGTCGGAATTCCGGCGCTTGAGAGCTGTTGGTCCACGAGAAAGTGCGCGCACTCGTCACGCAAGGGCGAAATGGCCGCGATGCCCCATGGATCGGGTTCGAGCGAGGCCGGCCGGGACCGATCGAAGCCGCGCCGAAGTCATTTCGAGCCTGCCTTTGCGCTGCCATGCGTTGACATCACGTAGCGACACTGGTCACTCAAGCTGGTGACCTTAGTTCGGAGACAAGCAGTGATTGCCTCGATATCCGGTATGACGCTGCTGCAGAGCCGAAACACGTCCGGTGTGCAAGCCCTCTGGTCCTCCTCCGTTGCCGGCTTATCTCGGGCGACGGCGGGCTCGAGAGTGAGAGAGAGCATGGTCGCAAACGCAATGAAAGCTATTGCATTGGAACCGGTTCTATAGGGCCAGAGAACGAGGGGACACAGGCTTCGAGTCAAGAGATCCTCTTTGATGGTTGATTGGCGCCGTATTGAGCGTCGTGCGAGGCGGTCAACGCTTCTGCAATAGAGAGTTGGCCAAGGGCTCAAATCAGCGACTCTCGCGAAGAGCGACAGCGTTTTAACTCGCGGGGCGGGGTGCTGCTCTGGGCCATAGTGACGGTTGCTTCAAGCGAGCTCGAATGCATCCGAGAGCGACAGATAAGAGGTAATTGCAACGCACGTCTCTGGACGCAGGTGAACTGCACGTCGATCCGTGTCATCACAGTGTTCCGTGTCGGACATCCTCGTGACGCGTAGGGGGGGGCTCCTGTATCGGACATATCGGGTTTGTGACGATGAGCACGAACCACGATGGGAGATCGAACTGGCGAACTGAATGGAGGTCTCTTGTCATGGGCGACGGAGACGTGCGCATGCTCGGCATCGGACTCAGAGTACGCCCTCTCTTTCGCCTGACTTGGGCCAAAGGTGGCAAGCAATTCAAGGTCTCGAGGAAGTCGGCGATCGCTCTTTCGGGCGAGGGGGCCAGATCCTGATAGCGTCGTCCGAGGTGAACATAAAGAGGGTGGGACATTGGCGATCCTTAGACTCCTTGGAGATGTTGGCCTCGCCGGAGACCACCATCACTTGTTCGAGATCGTACAATTTGACGCCACGTGCGATTCAAGCCCTCCGAGCGTTTTGTTTGACGAAATTGTGTGAATTTGTATGGCGGCGGCACGCACATCATTCGCGACAACGTTTTGAGGGCAAGGCGACAAGAAAGATAGAGGGTGAAACGATCTCGCGGCTCAGCCAACCAAATCGCAAAGGTGATCGTGGCCAATCCTGAGTGATTGCGATGCAGAAGCAGACGTCACTCGGCAAACGGGGCCACTCGTGGACAAAAGGTAAAAGGCCCGTTCGCCGTCAGTCCACGCGGAGATCGGCGAGCGATCAAGCAGGCAAAGGCGGTGGCATGAGAAGGTTTGCGCTTTCGAAGCGAGCCGAACAATCTGCTGTCAGCCCGACTTCGTCGTGCACGATTGCAGCGTCGCGAAATGAAAGCCGATGTCCTCTGGCTCAACGAGAGCAGGGGCGCGGCTGCAGCCAACTAGAGTTGGTAGGCACCAAAGGAATCGCTTGAATCTTACGTAACGTCACACTGTAGGCCTGAAGCGCAGAATGTGAACGGAATACGAAAGGCATGCATCATGCATGAATGGCGCAGCTTTCAATTGAACACGCTCCCTACTTACGTGCTCGGCATAGAGTATAGCATCGTGACGCCGGTTGCCGACTATTCTCTCCCCAATAATTGCGGCCGGTCTAAGGAAGACGAGCAAGAGAGGGCCAAAAAAATATGGGCCGGCTGCTTCGCGCCTCAGGACCGGATCAAGTACATCCGCAAAAAACGCTCGCAGTTTGAGTTCCGTGACATCAGTCAGATGATGGACGTCGTGCGGGGCCGCTGCTTCACCGGCTGCGCGTCGGAGCTAGTCAACTGGCGCAATCGGTTCAGGGCGAGGGCGTGGCGCGTCGTCCTATTGTTCTGCCTGGCCACATGGTTAGCCATTGTCTTCGCCGTGGTTCGAGCAGTCAGTTGAACGTTGGCACGCGAACTCATTACAAGCTGCGGACCTGAGCATTGGTTCGGATCGAGAGTGTCGAGGAGCGAGCGAACTCTGCGAGTCCGGCACTCGCTAGCAATCCGTCGAGCCAAGAGTTCGTCAACGAGGTGGTGGTCCATTGCCCATCGGTGCAGAGACCGGGTAGTAGCGATGCGTCGGCTTATGTGAGCGCACCAGCGGTACCGGAAATCGGTCGTTCTGGCGCGACTTCGACGATCGATTGACGAGATCAGATATCGGCGATTGGCCGAAAGTCGCCTCGGACACGTCGAGCGGCCCACGCCAGGGCGAAAGCAGCTCGATTTCTCTTTTGCGGTCGTCGTGACTGTTCTTCACCGTGTTACGATGAGGAGCGAGGTCTATTAGGGTCTGTACCTAAATGACGCGACATGATTCCCTTTCCCGCGAGTTTTTGATTCGGGGGCGAGAGAATGCGTGCGGGTTTGTTTTGGCTGAATAACAGGCAATGGGCACGTATCGAGCCTCATCTGCCGACGGGACTGACGGGGCCGGATCGGGACGACGACCGGCGCATCATCAGCGGGATCATTCACATGCTGCAATCGGGTGCGCGATGGCGCGACTGCCCGCGCGAATACGGCCCTTACACAACAATCTACAATCGCTTCAATCGCTGGGCCAAGCGCGGGCGATGGTGCGCAATCTTTGAAGCGCTGGCCAAGCCGGGCAAAGATGCCGTTGCGCTGTCGCTCGACTCGACCTCGATCAAAGCTCACCGGTGAAGAAGGCAGATGGCCTGGTTGGTGATGAGGCGGGGTTTCTTGTCATCGATGACACGGCGTTGCCCAAGAAGGGATCTCACTCGGTTGGCGTGGCACCCCAATATGCCTCGTCGCTCGGAAAGACGGCCAACTCTGATGTTCGTTGTCCAGGGTTATCGGCATGAGGGTGCGACCTCCGTTTGTGCCGGAGTTGTCAATTGGATGATTGTTACGCAGCGCAGGAGGCAGAGCCGCTGAGACGACGGTTTGTAGACTCTGATACGCGGGTTGGATACCGCATTTCCGTTTGTTCGTCCGGGGCTGTCTCGATCTGCCAGCGGGCATCGACAATGTCGGCCACACAATTGGTGCGAGAGTTCCCCAACCGGGGCCCTGCCTCCAGCGATGCGCAACAATGATGTCGCTCCTGAGAGTTCTCCTGTGTTGAGGTGGAAGGAAGCGTAGCTAATTCAGCAAGCGATCAGGTTGCGCTGTGCGGCTCCACCTCTTGGCCGATTGCCCAAAGGAAGGCGGCCATTTCCCGGGCGATGGCCACGGTGACGACTGCCTGGCGTTTGCCGCGTGCCATCAGCTTGCGATAGCGAGCGCAGAGTCTGACTTGGGCTTTCCAGGCGATGTCGCACACCGCTTTCGTCAGGCCGGCCTGCCGCTCCTGCAGTAGGCGGCTCATCCGGGCGGGGAAGCGGTAGGTCCAGGCGCCCTCAATGAGCACGCGGCGCGCCCGGCCATTACCAGCTTTGGTGATGCTGCCCCGCCGGATGCGTTCTCCCGTAGAGTTTTCGCAGGGCACCAGGCCAAGATACGCCATCAGTTGGCGCGGGCTGTCGAAGCGGCGCACGTCGCCGATTTCGGTGACGAAGGTGACCGCGGTCAGGAAGGCGACGCCGCGTAGCGCTTGGTAGGCGGCGATCACTGGAGCCATGGACCATGAACTCACCGCCTCGGCAACCTGGTCGTCCAGACGCTTCAGACGGATCTCGGCGGCCTCGATCGCTTGGCGATACTCGGCCAGCACGAGATACTGCGCCGGATGCTCGAAGCGTTGCTCGCACAGCCATCGTGTATGCGCCTTGGTCCACGCTTGACGGCCGGTGAAGACCCGGCCGTGACGGAGCAGGAAGGACTGCAAGCGTTGACGGGCCCGCCGCAGATCTTCCATCGCGGCTTCCCGGGCACGTACCAGTTCTCGCACCGCCTCGTGCTCCGGATCCGGTACCCAGACCGCGGTCAGCTCTCCTGCACGATGCAGCTTGGCCAGGGTCAGCGCATCACGGCGGTTGGTCTTGACCCGTTCTCCAGGCCGCTTCGGGATCAGTGATGGTGCAACCACGATGCAGTCGTGGCCAAGCCGTGTGATCTGACGATGGAGACCGTAGCCGGTCGGGCCGGCTTCGTAGCAAAAGGCGAGGCCCCGGTGCCTTTTGGCGAGCTTCGTTATCAATCGCTCCACCGCATCAGGCGTGCTGTCGATCTCGCCGATGAAGCGCACGTCGCCATCGCGCCCCGCCTCGGCTACGGCTACCGAGATCTTCAGCTTCGACGTATCCAGTCCCACGTAGATTTTGCTATCCTGCCGCACGGCTCGTCCTCCTATGCGAGAGGCTCGGCGTCGGCCCACCCGGCGCAACCCTCGCTCATCGCATATTGCGGACGAGCCACCTCTCGGACAACGAACATACGGTCTGCCAGTCGCTGGTCTCGGTAACGTTGGCGTCGCGCGAGGTACCCGTGATGGTGGGCCTGCGGCTATTCCTACCCGAGAGTTGGACAGATGATCGTGAGCGCATGGCGCGGGCCGGTGTGCCGAAGGATAGACAGACTGCACTGACAAAGCCGGAAATCGCGATCGCGGAGATCGACCGCGTCATCGCCTCCGGTGCACGTTTTGGCTGTGTGCTTGCCGATTCAGGGTACGGCTCCAGCGGGACTTTCCGTCAGGCTTTGAGCGAGCGCGGTCTGTTGTGGGCGGTGGGTCTGTCGCGACGCCAGAACGTTTATCCCACCGACGTTGCCTTGATCTTCCCTGTCGCGAAGGCCGGAAAGCGCCGCAAATACCACATTCCAGATCAGCCCCCTGTCGCTGCTGAAGCGATGTTGGCCAAAGGAAAATGGCGAAGGGTCAGTTGGCGGCGGGGCACCAAAGGTCGACTGACATGTCTCTTCGCGGCCCGCCGTGTCCGCGTTGCGGATGGCCATAAGCACCGCATGCTCGATAATCGGGTGCAGTGCATGCCGGGCGACGAGGTCTGGCTCGTCGGCGAACGCCGGTCGACTGGCGAGCAAAAATACTATGTGTCGAACCTACCGGCCGATGCGAGCCTCAAGATGCTCGTCGCCACGATCAAAGCCAGATGGGTCTGTGAGCAGGCCCATCAGCAGCTCAAGGAGGAGCTTGGCCTCGACCACTTCGAAGGGAGATCCTGGACGGGGTTACACCGACACGCCTTGATGACCATGATCGCCTACGCCTTCCTCCAATCCCGCCGCCTCAAAGCAGCGGGACGAAAAAAAAAGAATCGCCGGACCGCCGCCACAGCCGAGCATGCCGGCCGTCAGGCAAGCCATCCTCGACCTCTTCGCGCAGCCTCCACCCCGGCGATGCCCGCACTGTGAGAAACTCCTCGTCGATCCAAGCAAAACTAAACTGCCAGAGTAGTGCTAGTATTCAAGCGGCAGCCACAAGGGCAATAATCAACTTAACGAGAAGACCAAGTTCGATTTCAGTAAAAGATGCACGCCCTAGGATGAGTTTGGCTATGTCTGTCCGGTTGGAATGAGTTCGCAAGCTTGGGGGTAACGCCAAGACTGCTTCATCAAAAAGACGTCCCAGCTTCAAAAGCTGTTCCGGCTCGTACAGTTTGCCGTACTCCCGCTCGATGCGTCTCGCTTTCCCTCCTGTGACTGCACTATCAGTTTGTTCGTTAACTTTCGAGCACATGTCGAGCTTCGTCGCTACCAGCTCGTTTGTAAGTGCATTGAGGAGCCGAGTTGCTTCAAGCGCGCTTTGGCCCTCGCAGATTAGTCTTGCAATCTCTTCGATTTGTAACTCGATCCTCTGTTTAAGGTGTTGAACACGGGAATTGCAGCAACGTGAGAGCGCAGCACGCTCTCCAGGCGGCGCAGTGGTGATATGTGGGTCAGCATCAGCTTTCAGTCGAACGGGAGATGAGCTGGCAAAAGCGCGAAAAGGAAGAGGGAAATATCGAAGCAGCTGCGTAAAAAGGCCAAATGCCATCACCCGATATGCTTGGTTCAGGTGCTCAACTGCTCTCGATTTTCGAGATACGTACACTGTCAAAGTCATAGCTGCCTCATGCATCGTTCTGGTACACGAATCTTCTAGCGCGACGCGCCGGCCTCCAGCGCGCGGGAGGATGCTGCCCGATAAGACCGGCTGATAACCGTTCGAAAGGCCGTTTTGGAGCCTTACCGTTGAACAGGTGACGAATTAGTCCACCTGGAGCAACTGCCCTTAGCAGTCGACGATCAATCCTCACGACCCGCTCCAATCCCCGAGCTCAAGCGCTGCGTTGACTAGCAGCAGTCATTTGGATTGGTAAAATAGATTGTTGTGATGCAGCGCATTCACCCCATGGATGGAAGGAGCGGGCAATGACGTATTCCGGATTACGTCCGCAGCAATCGAAATGCCGTTGATGCAGCGCTACGATTACGAGTCTTTCGCGTCTGGTCGAGCTTGGCGCTGGGAAGTTACTGAACGGTAGGCCAAGGAGCGAGTTTTCTCGCGCCACGACACAGACTAGGTGATGCAGTCGTGCAGTCGTTAGATTGAGTTCGCGGATCGTCCGTGTTCAGCAACTCTCGATCGTACCCGCCACCATTTTGGAAGTGGTATTAGGGCCTCGTTGCGCGATTAGATTGTGCCCTGTCGTCATATCTGTTGAAGACGCGTCACTGCAGCCGGCAACGCAAGCGATCATGGCCTCTAGCGGGCGGCAATCGTCTCAAGGTTGTGTCTGGTACGGTGCGATAGGTGTGGACATGCCGGGCTCATACATTTCCCGAGGCAGCCCATGTGGGTTCGAAGAGCGTGCCCCGCTCCGGATCGTGCAGACAAGCGGAAATCTGACGCTCCCGGCAACGCGTAGAAATTGTCATGTTGTGGAATATATGGCAGATTCCATTTGAGCCCAGTTTAATCGACCGGACGGTCGAATGTCGCAGAACCCTCTCAAGCCGCCTCAATTCGACATGGAAAGACATGAGGATTCGGTGGTGCTTTGGGAAGACGATGATTGGGTCTTCTGTCGCGCGTGGCGTCCGAACGCCGATGGTGACCGGCAACTAGTTTTGATTGTGCGATCCGCTCCAGCGCACCCTCCGCGTGCTGCGCTCGACCGCCTGGCCCATGAATATGAATTAAGGGAAGGGCTCGACCGGGGATGGGCGGTGCGGCCTCTGGAGCTACTCCGCGAAGCTGGCCGAACCACTCTGGTTCTGGAGGATCCGTCTGGTGAACCCCTGGTTCGCCTGCTGGGCGTACCTTTGGAGCTGGACTGCTTTCTGGATCTGGCCATTAGCATCACTGAAACTCTAGGCAACATTCACCGGAATGGCTTAGTGCATAAAGACGTGAAGCCGGCTCATATTCTGGTCAATTGCCCGGACGGACAGGTTCGGTTCACCGGATTTGGCCTTGCTTCGCGCCACCCGCGCGAGCGGCAGGCGAGCGAGCCGCCCGAGTTCATCGCGGGCACACTGCCCTACATGGCGCCGGAACAGACCGGGCGGATGAATCGCTCCGTCGATTCTCGCAGTGACCTCTATTCACTCGGCGTCACGTTCTACGAGATGCTCACAGGTGCACTGCCGTTCGCCGCGTCTGATCCAATGGAGTGGATCCACTGTCATATCGCCAGAAAGCCAATATCCCCGCGAGAGAAGGCAGAAGGCATCCCGGAGCCGGTTTCCCGAATAGTGATGAAGCTACTCGCCAAGGCTGCGGAGGATCGTTACCAAACGGCCGCCGGTGTTAAGCACGATCTGCGGCGTTGCCTCGTCGAATGGTCGGGCCGGCGACGTATCGCCCCCTTTGTGCTAGGCGAACAGGATACGCCGGATCGCCTACTGATCCCCGAGAGACTCTACGGGAGAGGCGCCGAAATCGAGGCGTTGCTCGCCGCTTTCGATCGCGTGGTCGAGAGCGGCGCCCCGAGGTTAGTACTTGTCGCCGGTTACTCCGGCGTCGGCAAGTCCTCGGTTGTCCACGAGTTGCATAAAGCTCTGGTGCCCTCGCGTGGGGTCTTCGCGTCGGGCAAATTTGATCAATTCAAGCGTGACATTCCCTACTCTACGCTAGTTCAGGTATTTCAGGGGGTTGTCCGGCCTCTTCTCGGCAAAAGTGACGCTGAGCTCGCGAATTGGCGCAACGCACTCCTGGATGCACTCGGTCCGAACGGACGACTAATGATCGACCTGATTCCCGAGCTAGGGCTGATCATCGGCGAGCAGCCTGCCGTTCCGGAGCTTCCGTCCCAGCAAGCACAAACTCGCTTCCAACTGGTCTTTCGCCGGTTTGTCGGCGTCTTCGCCAGCCAACATCATCCGTTGGTGATCTTCCTTGACGATTTGCAATGGTTCGATGCGGCAACTCTTGACGTGCTCGAGCATCTCCTGACCGAGGTCGAACTGCAACTGCTGCTCATCGGTGCGTACCGGAGCAACGAGGTTGATTCCAGCCATCCACTGAAACTCAAACTCGATAGCATTAACAGCACCGGGAAGAATGTAGAGGAGATTACGCTTGCGCCACTGAGCCCTGAGCATGTCGAGCAGTTGATTGCGGATGCATTTCGCTGCAAGCCGAAGCGCGCAGCACCGCTCGCTCAGCTCGTTCACCAGAAGACTGCGGGCAATCCGTTCTTTGTCATTCAATTCGTTTCTGCTCTCTCCGCAGAGAAACTATTGAGCTTCGATCACAGCGCGGCGTGCTGGACTTGGGATCTCGAACGCATCCACGCAAAGGGATACACCGATAACGTGGTCGACCTGATGGTCGGGATACTTGCCCGTCTGACAGCCGCAACGCAGAATGCGCTGCAGCAGCTCGCCTGTTTCGGCAACATCGCCGAAGCATCGGAGCTTTCAATTGTCTACGGGACTTCGCAGGCGCGGGTAAACGCACTGCTGTGGCCGGCGATCCATCAGGGTCTAGTCGAGCGACACGGAAACATGTACAGTTTCGTCCACGACCGCATTCAGGAGGCCGCGTACTCGTTGGTTCCGGAAGTATCGCGCGCTCCAGCCCATCTGCGGATTGGCCGGATGCTCGCCGCGCATACGCCTCCGGAGAGCCGTCGAGAGGCTATCTTTAATATCGTCAATCAACTCGATCGGGGGCTGTCCCTAATAACCTCCAGTAAGGAACGAGAGCAGCTCGCAGAGTTCAATCTGATCGCTGGCCAGCGTGCCAAAGCGTCCGCAGCTTATGCATCCGCACTCACCTACCTGATCGCCGGCATTGCACTGCTTGCGGACGACTCATGGCAGAATCAGCGCGAGCTCACCTTCGCGCTGGAGCTGAACCGGGCCGAGTGCGAATTCCTGATCGGCGAGCTGGACGCCGCCGAGGAGCGCCTATCCGCGCTTTCCAAGCGCACTATGCATGCGGTCGAACAAGCACGTGTAGCATGTTTGCGCGTGGATATGTACCTGACGCGCGGCCGCAACGAGCGTGCGGTGGCGGTAGGTCTCGAGTATTTGCGCTGCGTCGGGATTGACTGGTCGCCACGTCCGACGCGGGAGGAGGCTCAATCCGAATATCAGCTGATGTGGTCCAAGATCCCTGATGGCCAGATTGAAAAAATTGCAGAGTTGCCTTTAATGAAAGACGAGACATGCCTTGCTATTTTAGCCGTCTTGACGCGGATCGTGCCGCCGGCCGCGTTCACTGACACCAACCTACCTACCTTGGTGATATGCCGAGCGGTGAATCTTAGCCTCGACCACGGCAACTCTGACGCTTCGTGTGCGCACTACGCTTGGCTTAACCGGGTCTTAGGTGGCCGGTTCGGTGACTATCAAGCCGCTTATCGTTTTGGTCAGCTTGCCTGCGATCTGGTCGATCGTCGTGGGTTGGTCCGTTTTCAGGCTCCGGTCTATCTAGCCGTCGGATCCACTGTGATTCCTTGGATCAAACACATCAGGGCTGGTCGCGACTGGATTACGCGGGCGTTCAAGGCGGCCACCGAAGTCGGCGATCTCGTTTATGGGGCCTACAGTCTGGCGCATTTGACCTCAAGCATGATCAGCGTGGGCGATCCTCTGAAAGATGTACAGAGCGAAATAGCGAGAAACCTCGCTACCGTTCGAAAGATGAAGTTCCGCTTCGCGTCCGACATCATAGGTCTGCAGCTCGGATTCGTTCGCACGATGCGAGGCCTCACGCGCAGGTTCGGCTGCTTTGATGATCACGAAATTGACGAATTGGCCGTCGAGCGCTCCCTCGAGAAAGGTCCAGAAGTCGCCGCTCTTGGAGCCATCTATTGGACCCGTAAGCTTCAGGCGCGTTTCTTTGCGGGTGACTACGTCGCCGCGATCAATGCGAGGTCAAAGGCAGAACTTCTAATATGGACAGTACCGACGGAAGGCTCAACAGCGGATTTCCACTTCTACGGTGCGCTGGCTCACTCTTGTCATTGCGATGGTTCAGTCGCGAGTGAAGAGAAAGAGCATCGAGGTATCATAAACGCCCATCACAAACAGCTTCTGGCGTGGGCGACGAATTGCCCTCAGAATTTTGAACATCGAGCTGCTTTGGTTGCAGCCGAAATGGCAAGGCTTGACAATCGCGATGCAGAAGCAATGCGGCTCTACGAACACTCCATACGATCCGCAGCGGCCGATGGTTTTCTTCACCATGAGGCGATCGCCTGCGAGCTTGCGGGGCGATTTTACGCTGCGCGTGGGTATGAGAGGATCGCAAAGACTTATCTGAGCGATGCACGGCACAACTATCTGCGTTGGGGAGCGGATGGGAAAGTGCGACAGCTCGGCGAGTTGTTTCCTTATCTGAATGAGGAGGATGACGCGCGAGCCCTGTCCGGCACGAGCATAGGAGCGCCCGTTGAAAATCTAGACCTTGCTACGGTCATCAAAGTCTCGCAGGCGGTCTCCGGTGAGATCATTCTGCAGAGGCTCATTGATAGACTCATGCGCACCGCCATTGAGCAGGCCGGTGCCGAGCGAGGTCTGCTGATCCTGCTCCGTGGCAATGAACCGCGGATCGAGGCAGAAGCCACAACCGCCAGTCAAGCGCCCGTTGTGCACATGCATGAGCAATCGGTGACCGCGGCTGCCCTCCCAGAATCGGTGCTCCACTATGTCATGCGCACCGGTGAAAACGTCATTCTCGAGAATGCTGCTGTCCAATCTTCATTTGCTAACGACCCCTATATCCGCGAACACGGGTCGCGTTCGGTTCTGTGCCTGCCCCTCATCACTCAATCCAAGCTCATCGGTCTGCTCTACCTCGAAAACAACCTGGCGCCCGGCATCTTCGCGCTGGCGCGGAGTTCGGTGCTAAAGCTGCTCGCCTCGCAAGCAGCAATAGCCCTAGAAAACAGTCGTTTGTACCGTGATGTTCAGGAACGTGAAACGAAAATCCGCCGCCTGGTCGACGCCAACATTATCGGGATCTTTATCTTTAGCGATGAGGGAGAAATTATCGAAGCTAATCATGCCTTTCTCGAGATAGTTGGATACGACCGCGAAGATCTCGTCGCGGGCCGGGTGCGCTGGAACGAGCTAACTCCCCCAGACTGGACGGAGCGCACTGCGCGCGCCGAGACGGAGATGCGAATGACTGGAGCTGTCCAAGCTTTCGAGAAGGAGTACATCCGCAAGGATGGTACCCGCGTGCCGGTTCTGATCGGGGCAGCCGGGTTCGATGTGCGACAGGATCAGGGTGTTGCGTTTGTGGTTGATTTGACTGAACGCAAGCGGGCGGAAGCCGAAGCCCGCGAAAGCGAGCGGCGGTATCGCGAGACCCTGATCGAGCTCGCACACGCAAATCGCGTCACCACAATGGGGCAATTGACGGCCTCGATCGCGCACGAAGTCAACCAACCCATCGGTGCGGTCGTCAGCAACGCGGAGGCCGGTCTAAACTGGCTCGATGCGCAGCCGCCAAACCTGCAACGGGTCCGGCAGACATTCGGTCGGATTCTCAGCGATGCCGTGCGAGCTGGAGAGATCATCGATCGGATCCGGGCGCTAATCAGGAACGCGCCTCCGCAAAAGTCCCCCTTGGCGATCAATGATGTGGTACTTGAAGTTGCAGCCCTGACCCGCGCGGAAGCGATGAATAACAGTGTCTCGGTGCAAACCCAACTCGCGGGCGCCTTGCCGCTCATTCGGGCAGATCGAGTTCAACTCCAACAGGTGATTATCAATTTGATCATCAACGCCGTCGAGGCGATGAGCGGAGTAGAGGAGGGAGCGCGGGAGCTGGTAATCAGCACTGCGAGATCCGGCTCGACTGGTATACTGGTTAGCTTGCAAGATTCCGGTCCAGGATTTGATTCGAACAGTGTAGAGCGCCTGTTCGAGGCCTTCTACACCACCAAAGCCCAGGGTATGGGCATGGGACTGGCTATCTGCCGTTCAATCATCGAGGCCCATGGCGGACGCATGTGGGCGAGTGCGAAAGAGACTAGAGGCGCCGTCT
The DNA here is from genome assembly GCF_024199945.1 of Bradyrhizobium sp. CCGUVB4N. Classification (GTDB taxonomy): domain Bacteria; phylum Pseudomonadota; class Alphaproteobacteria; order Rhizobiales; family Xanthobacteraceae; genus Bradyrhizobium. The sequence continues at coordinate 2,022,804 of NZ_JANADP010000001.1, forward strand.
TTCAGTTCTCTCTGCCTGTCGAGCCGGATGATACCGATCCCAGCTTACAAACTGATGGAATACCGGTGGCATGAGACACGACGAGAGTCCCGGCAAAGCTCCGTCCGCATAGCGATTGGTTGTGTCTCAGATAATTGCGTCCCTTGTCAGTCCGCCTTATGATGCGCGGATTTGTCGAGCCCGGCCTTCTGGCAGATCGAAACGGTCCGAAGCGCTGAAATTTCTTAGGTCGACCGGAGCTATCGAAAATCGCATGGTGGCAAACTAGAGAACGATTGCGCTTCTGATCGAGGACGGGTGATCTGGGCTTAGGGTGCCGAAGAGGTCGGTCTTCAAGCCTTCACCGACTTCGGAATCGAAAACCTGATCGGGCCGATAAGTTCCGCAAAGAAAAGCGTTAACTCCATAAGCGGTATCTCTGCGACCTAGGTCGAATGAATACTCTTGAATTGGCGTTTCGCCCCTCTTTCGTCGTCTTGCCAATCGGAACATCATCTCACGCTCCAATCGTTCGGTCATCCGTGCGGGATCAGCAACCACGAAAACATCTCCCCCGCTTCGTTTAAGTCGCGCTTACCGCTTCAGAGATGGCGCAGGCGCAGCCTCTCTCTCGATACGCCGCCGTAAGAATGGATGCGAACTCCATTTTGCGGCTGCGCACCAATCGCCATTCGCGAGCTGCGCGTGGAAGGCTCGTGATTGGTCGGGTGTGCCGAGTCAGGACAATTTTGAAGTCGCGTGCTCGCTCAAAGTCGCCTGAAGAGCACGCCGTATCCTGCCGTGGAAGAAGTCGCAACTGGTCGCTGAAATTTTTGCGGGCTTGTCAGCTCCTGAACAGCTAACTGACCTATTGAGGAGTCTCCCAAAAATCTGAACGTCAATTCCTTCTACCAGACTGAGAACATCACGGACTGGCCGATGTCAATATGAACTGAAGGGGTGCCCGCTTGCTGACGGTACGAACGATGAATCTGCTGAGCTGCAGACTTCGATACGTGGACTCGGGGCCAAAGCTTTCACGTCTTCACTCGGCCGTTTCCCGTGGGCCGAGCTCGATGTCTTCCAGCTGCGCGGATTTGTGAGGTGCCATGGAGCGAGCGAACAACAATTTCAACCTGTTCGACTTTGATGTGGAAGGATTCGCGCGGGCGTACGGTCAGCAGCCGCAGGCCGATCAGCGCTCCGGCGATACCGTTCAAGGTTTTGAGGAGCGATTGGGCGCGTTGCAACTGAGCTCGTCTCGCGAAAACTCCGCAGAAGCTAGTTCGCCTGATGCGCGTCCCGGAGGGAGTGGAGCGATCCGGGGGGGCGACATCGGTGGTTCGATGCGGATGCCACGACAGGCGGGGAGCGCGTTCAGGTCCACGCGGCGCAGCGTTGACATCCCCTGCGCTCTCCCTAGAGAGTGGATCGAAGAACAGCCGCAGTCCGATCTGCGGGACGATCGCTTCGGAAGTGCACGGTACATCCCGTTATCCGATTCGGAGTCCCCGACCCAAGCCGAGCGCAGCAAGAAACGGGGACTATGGTCGCGCATCAAGTCAGAAGTGGGGAAGGCGTTCGGAGGGAGACGCAGCGAAAAATCGTCTAGCTTCCAGGCGCAGCATGATATCCTTTCAACAAACATTCGAGTTGATCACGCCAAGCAACCGGCCCGCATACGCGGCGTATTCGTGGAGGACGATGCGCTCTTGAACGAGTTCGAGAGCCAAGCCGCAGGGCTGAGCGCTGGCACAATTCGGAATGCTCGAGCCGACATTCGCAATTTCAGCGCCTGGCTTAACGAGAATGGAAGGGAACAAATCGCCTACCGGCTGGGTAATCCTGCGCTGGAACCGGGGTTGGACCGCGATTTAGAGGCCTACGCGAATGCTCGCCATATCAACAGAAGGCGCACGGATGCGGCTTTGAAGAAGCTTCGGGATGCCAAGGCCGGAAAGGCTGTGACAACTGCTAGCTTTCGATTGGTTCCTTATGCCGTGGATGCGACCCTGATCGACATGTGGGGGGCAGCGGAAAAAAGGGCACATAGGGTCGAGCCGGAAACTGTGAACCGACGGGCTGGCCGTCTTTCCAGGCTGAGTGACTGGTTGCAAACGCGCGAGAGGAGAGCCATGGCTGACAGGCTCTTCACTCAAGGGCTCGCTCAAGACGTCAAGGAGTACAGGCAGCAAACTGGGGACCGCAAAATCGACGCCGATTTGCTCCGGCTCCAGCGATACCAACAAGTGATCGACGGAAATCGAGCGCTGGGAATAAGCCTTCCTGAGGATGCTCCGGGGAATACGGTTCGACAGCCCAGTCCACCGCAAGATCCTCTCGCAATGCCGGCCACACCAAGTGGCGGGGCATGGGATTTTTGGAGGGAGGTTATGCAACAACCCGCATCACCATTGGCCACACAGGTCCGCGGACCGCAGCCGAGCCCAGACCAGGATCTTCCCGCAATGCCAGAGACACCGAGCGAAGGGGCTTGGGGCGTCTGGAGGGAGTTTATACAAGAGCCCGCGTCATCATCATCCGCCGCGCGGATGCCGTCGGACGTCTATGGCGATCTTGAGCCACTGGTTAATCTGAATCCTCCCACACCGTACGAATTGTACGACGATGCGCACTCTACGCCCGCACTTGGCGGGGCCAGACCGCCGTCGTTCGTTGGGCCATCAGTTCTCCAGCAGGAGGTCGGGGATATCGGGCCAATCATCGGTGAGGGTTGGCGCCACGGCTCCCAACCGGCCTCGGACGTGGTCATCGACATCCTCCATAACATTGATCGACTGCCAAACCAGTTCGGCCCGCGGCAGGTCGAGATCCAGGGAGAGCTTTATTCGGTCACACTGGGGCCGGGAGGGCGCAACGACGTTCGTCTCATCCATCATCCGCGCGCTAGCCAGATAGATGAAGCTGCGCCATCCGTTCGGGCCACTGGGCAATCCCTTCGGCCTGTACCTGATCTTGGCTATCTCATTCGCGGTGGGTGGCAACACCGCGAACGCTTGCTTCCGAACTACCTTGCCCGAGCCTTGGAAGGCGAGGGCCTCATGCCCGCTGTCGGCCGCCCAACGTACGTCAACATCCACGGTGTGCCTTACAGGGCCGAGTTGGTGCAAACGGACAGCGGCGAACGCGTTCGGATCCATCCTGAGCTTGGCTGAAGAGCGCGCTTTGACGGCAACGCATTCTAGTTTGGTAATCCTCGGCTTTAGTAGCGCAAACTCGAGAAGCGGCAGGCCGCGGACCTGCCCAGCTCGTACAGATAGTGCGGGCGAGGACATCGAAACCACGAAGTCGCCACGACGGCCCCCGAAAGGTAAGTCGACAGTGATCGACAGCGTAGATGCAGCCCATCAACACAATCGATTTTACCAGTCTGATAGGATTCCGCATAAGGCAAAAGTCGGCTTGGAGAAAAGCCTTCAGTCATATCGGAATGGTTATCGATCTTTGCTTGAATGGCCTGGAGAAACAGTCGATCTATGTCGAGCGTCAATGCCAGCGCACGGTCAAGTCCGACCGCGTGCTTCGGTTGGCATGAGGCCGAACTCCGTGGATCCCGGTCCGATTGAACAGAAGAAAGCAAAACCAGATTTCGTTTGGGACGGACATCGGCCCTCTGTGGCTAAGGTTAGCGGCGAATGCCCTCGCCGCAAATGGACCGCCGGCAGCAGCCACTCCCTCTGCCGACGGAAGCTGGCGCGATGCGCAGTAGCATCGCTCCTTCCGAGACTGACTTGTGCCCGGCCACCGAAGGTGGCCGGGCTTCTTTTGGGTGGCGCGGACGAGCGACCGCCTGGAAGGCGGTCGTCCGCAATTCAGTTTCGTTTCATCTCTGCAGCAGCGCATTTCCTCATAGTGGAGCAGGTGCATCATGAATGACTCTCAAGACAACAGACGATCATGCAGTTCATACTGGTAAATCACAGGACGCCAAGCAGCTCGTCGACCTGCATCGAGTGTCATCGACCTCTAGGGGGCGGCTACTTGCGAGATATGTCCACGCGGGAGCCCTACTGCGGCTACGATTGTTATCTTTGCTACCGGGAGAAGAGACTAAGCGTGCCGTGGTTCGCGATTAGATACAGCGTCCGTTCGCTCGCGCGCGATTATTTTGCTCACATCGAAACTGTCGGTTCCTTTGCTGCCGCTACATGCTGGTATTCGATCGCACTCACCGAAGCCGCACTGCGTCTTGGCGAAATGGCGCTGTTGAAGCGACCCCATACGTAAGAACGCATGGGGTTAACTAGCATTACAGTTGGTGCGCCGGGAGACCGGCAAGGAGTAGGTGGTGGAAGTCCACTGCGATGAAGGAATAGCGATCCACATCGGCCCCGAGCCGTGCGCAGGCGTCCGCGAGGATGTCGGCGAAGCGTCGGCAGGGGAGCGCATAGGCCAGCCATGGAGCCGCGAAAGAATGCTTTCCCGAGAGCCGACGCTGTCAACTGAGCGGAAGGCAACACGAAAGGGTGCGATATCGCGAGCGCCCAGACGTCTCGGCGTGGTCGCAGACCCTGGCATGTGCAGAAGCTTCTTGTACGGGAACCGGGAGCTCTCTTGGTCGGCCAGATGCTCACGGAAGCAGCCTGGTCCGCGGCGGGAAGGCGAGGAGCCGTAGCCGCCGATGAACGATCTGGAGAAGTCTGACTCCGCCATAGTAGCAACGAAGTCGCCGAACAAAGCCGGAGGTACGGTGGCGGAGGCGATGGAGCGAAGGGCGGGGACCAAGGGAAACGCGAGACAGCAAAGCACACTCCGGACACAGGGCCGGGATCGTGTGATCCAGGAGCTTGATCGCGTACGGCAAGCCGCAAGGCAGAGGAAGAAGGAGCGGTTCACAGCGCTTCTCCACCATATCAATACCGACACGCTCCGGATGGCTTTCTACGCGCTCAAGCGCAAAGCAGCCCCCGGCGTGGATGGTGTGACATGGCAGGACTTCGAGACAGATCTGGAGCCCCGGCTTGCGGATCTGCACCGACGGGTCCACACAGGAGCGTATCGTCCCCAACCGTCACGTCGGACGTATATTCCGAAGGCGGACGGCCGGGAGAGAGCGCTGGCGATCGCGGCTTTGGAGGACAAAATCGTCCAAGGCGCGACCGTCATGGTGCTCAACGCCATCCACGAAGGCGACTTCGTCGGTTTCTCCTACGGGTTTCGACCCGGTAGGGGCCCACATGATGGGTTGGACGCCCTGGCGGTAGCGATCACCACGCGGAAGGTGAACTGGATACTTGACGCCGACGTGCAAAACTTTTTCGGAAGTGTGAACCAAGACTGGCTGGTCCAGTTCTTGGAACACCGCATCGGCGACAAGCGCATCATCCGCCTGATCCGTAAATGGCTGAAGGCGGGCATTCTCGAAGACGGGGTCGTTACCGTGGACGACAGGGGCACGGGGCAAGGATCGGTGATTTCGCCGCTGCTCGCCAATGTCTACCTGCACTACACGTTCGATCTTTGGGCCGAACGCTGGCGACGGCAAGAGGCCCATGGCGACATGATCATCGTGCGCTATGCCGATGATCTCGTGGCTGGCTTCGAGCATGAGGACGACGCTCGCCGTTTCCTTGATGCAATGCGTGAACGGTTTGAAGCATTCGCGTTGACACTCCACCCAGACAAGACCCGCTTGATTGAGTTTGGTCGCCGTGCGGCGGTCAACCGCAAGGGGCGCGGCCTTGGCAAACCGGAGACCTTCATGTTTCTGGGCTTCACCCACATCTGCGGTAAGTCACGCCGGGGGAACTTCCTGCTCGAAAGGAAGACCCGTCGCGACCGTCTGCGGAGGAAGCTTCAGGACATCAAGGAAAAGCTGCGGCGTCGGATGCACCAACCGATCCTCGTCCAGGGTGCATGGCTGAGACAGGTCGTCGCCGGCCACTTCGCCTACTACGCGGTTCCTACAAATGGGCGGGCGCTCTCAGCGTTCCGCTACTATGTGAGCGATCTCTGGCGTCGAACGCTTCGGCGGCGAAGCCAACGAGACCGCTTCACGTGGGACCGCATGACGAAGTTGGCGGATGAATGGCTCCCTCAACCCCGTATCCTCCATCCCTGGCCACAACAGCGCTTCGCCGTCACATACCCAAGGTAGGAGCCGGATGCCTTAATTGGGCTCGTCCGGATCTGTGCGGGGGGCGCTCAGCAATGAGCGTCCCTACCGCAAATGTTTCTTGTGGATTTCTGAATCCATGGACAACCATGATTCGAATGTCGTGGGCGCGGGCCGCGTCGGTTGAGGAGACGCTTGCGTTATGGGCGGCGTCGCTTCGAGAGATCAAGAAGCGGATACGTCCGTTGTTCACGCAAGAGCGTGTGGCGACGAATGCGGGCCTGTTCCTGGAAGGCCTGCTCGGAGATGAGCAGCGCAAGACCGGTTGGATGCGGGCGGAGGCGGCTGGCGATCCTGGCCCATGGCGGCAGCAGGCGCTTCTTGGTCGTGGGGATTGGGACGCGGATGCTTTGCGCGATATCGTGCGCGACTATGTCATCGAGCATTTGGCGGATGACGACGCGGTGCTAGTGATCGACGAGACCGGCTTTCTCAAGCAGGGAAAAGCGTCATGCGGAGTGGCGCGGCAATACACTGGTTCGGCAGGCAAGATTACGAACTCTGATGGCATTCGGCTTTCGGGTGACGACGGAAAGCATGGGTGGCGCCGCAAAACGAAGAGGTTGTTCATGTTAGTCCCATTGCGCTACTGGGCACTGCTGTCCATGCTCGCCGCCGTAGGCGCCGGCGCACAAGCGAAGGATCGCCGCACGGTCGCCGAACCTGTCGCACCTAGTTATGTCTGCGCCCGCCTGGCGCCATCAAGACAAAACGACACAGCCAGGCTGCAAGACGCCATTGCTCACTGCCCTCCTGGCTCAGCGGTTTATTTGTCCGGCGGGACGTTCCTGTCGGGCCCCCTCGAGATGAAATCCGGAGTAACGCTATGGATCGAGCGCGGCGCCACGCTTGTCGCGGTTGCCGAGAGGGAGGCCTATGACAAAGGCTTCGGAAATTGTGGTCGCATCGAAGGCAAGGGCGATGGTTGCCGGCCGTTCATCAGCTTCTCCAAAACACGTGGAGGCGGCATCTATGGCGAGGGCATGATTGACGGCCAGGGCGGCGCGCTCATGGTCGGCACTACAGAGAGTTGGTGGCAGCTGGCTCGGCGCGCGCAAGCCGAGGGCGGCTACCAGAACGTCCCACGCCTGATCCAGATCGATCATGCCCATGACATTACCTTCCACGGCATCACACTGCGCAATGCGCCCAATTTCCACGTGGCGATGAGCCGGGTCGAAGGTGCCACCCTTTGGGGCGTCACGATCGATACACCGGCCGACGCCCGCAATACAGATGGCATCGATCCCGGCGCCAGCCAGGATGTGACGATTACTCACTGTCAGATACGCACTGGGGACGACAATGTGGCTATCAAAGCAGGCAACAATGGTCCCACACGCCATATTTCCATTATCGACAACTATTTTGGCTGGGGGCACGGCATGTCGATCGGCAGTGAGGTGAGCTCAGGTGTCAGCGACATACTGGTGCACGGCCTGACCCTGGACGGCACGACGTCTGGTCTGCGCATCAAGAGCGATGTCAGCCGGGGCGGTCTGGTGGAGAGGGTGACCTATGAGAATGTGTGCCTGCGCGGCAACCGATGGCCCATCTATTTTGATACACGCTATGACATCCATGCATCCGGTATCCGGATTCCGCTCTACCGAAAGATCGCTCTACACCACGTGCGTGGCGGTGATGGTGCGCTGGTGATGCACGGGCTTGATGGAGGTCATGCACTTGAGATTGCGCTCGATGATGTGCGGTTTTCCGATTCTGCGACCTGGCAGGTGGAAAATGCAAATGTGGTGGTCTCCGACGTGTGGCCACCGTTGCGCAGTGGGCAAGCCCCACTGTCGTCGGGTGAATGGGAAGGCTGTGCAAAGGCATTCCGATAACCACCGACCAGCGTCCAGAAGGCCTCGCGCCCCGGTAGTACTCATCGCTTCATTGTAGCATCCGCACTTGACCGCACAAGAATAGCAGGCGCTCGGAATGTGGCTGGCGTTGCTACTCGGTGCCGAATCGGGGGATAAGCTTGGCTATCCGAGAAGCTTGCGAGATTCGCGAGGCGGCTCGCAAACCTTAATGGGTAAGATAATAGGACAATGCCCCGTGTGCGCGCGAGAGAACGGCGCGACGGCAGACAAATCACAATTCCTCGATCAACCCATAGTTCCTATTTTGATGGTGAGTTCGGCAGCCAGTTCGTGTCATCAGCAAAAAAGGAGTTGAGCGACCATTGCCTAGCTTCACTGTCCGTCAGTTGATGGGAGTAAGGCTCCCGTCCTCCGAGATTGGCGCCGATTCCGGTGGATTGGTATTCGGCATAGTAGGCTGTCATTAGCCTGTTGGTCTTGCCGCGATCCCACTCGATCCACCCTTCCGCTATCACCGGCGCATTCATCTTGGTGGATAAGAAGATCACCGTAGCATAAGAGCGCCAAGGGCGGCCAAGAGCGATGCCACGTGCGGCGAGATCGGCGGTCAGAGTGCAATGGTCAAAAACATAGGCGCTGTCCTCCTCCGGCGAGTCTTTGCTTTGTGCGGTGTACACCACTGCCTGATTGGCGAGGCCGTGCAGCTCACAGCGCTGAAAATAGGCATTGGCGTTTCCGAATATATAGTCGACATGTCCCTCGATATAGCAGTCCGAAAAATATTGCCGTGCTCTTCGGCCATTCGGCCCTCTGTTGGCGAACAGCGTGTCCTGTGCGCCGAGCAGGCGGATGTGGGTAATAACGTCCTTGTCTCCAGTAATAGCCAGCGCTACGGCCTGCGACAGCGGATTGACCGGATTTAGGGAATAGTCGTTTTGTACCGTTAGATTGTTGAGCCGGAAGTCATCGCCAGATGCATCCATTGTGGCGGAATGAACGGTTCCACCCACTTTGATCGCGCCGTCGCCATAGACGACAACCGTGTCTTCCGGCTTCTTCCCCGTGCCTCTGATATGAACGCCGGATTTACTGACCTTCACCTTCTCGCGATAGATGCCCGGCGCGATCAGAATGTCGCCGCCTCGAGCTGGCAATGCGTCTATGGCCTCCTGGATGGAGCGATATGCCTTGTCGCCGGATTGCGAGACAAGAATTTGCTCAGCACTGGTTTTCGGGAGCTGAAAGCAGCTGGTCAGAATGGCAGTGGAAATCAGGAAATATCGCATATCGGTCCTTATTCTTTGTCGGGCCAGTTGCTCGCTCGCGGCTGCAATGCTCGGCCAAACTAGACTAGCTGCGTCCAACATGTGCTTATAGTGGCAGCTTCCTACCCGTCCCACACCTGGATGCATGGGGCAACTTCAATCGTGGATGACGATCGCGCCGCTTCAGCGTCGGCGTGGGGACGAATATGAAAATTGTCAGAACTCACACTTGGTTTCGTCGTATCTTGCCCTGCCTTGCTTGGAGAGGCCCATGTCCGAAAAGCGACATTAGGGTGAGAACGTTGTGTTGGCGCGATGCAAATCGTTGCATCCCCTCTGCAATCGTGGCTTGCAGGCTCCTGGCACGATGATTGCTCAATAGTCGAAGGGCACCGTCACGGCGATATTGCAGTCGCTGGCGAGGGAGTTCAAATGAGGCGCAGGCCAGCTGGTGCGAACCAATGCCTTGCCAAATCTTGGCTTCCCGAGCCGGAGGTGCAGCCGTGCATGTCGGGATGAAGGTTGTGCCAACAAATGCTGGAGCAGGAACGCGGATAGCATGGTGCCTGTGGTCAGCGACCGATGGCGTGACCGTGCCGGTCGCATCCGAGAAATACGAAACGCCATGACTGTTCTGCCAGAGGAAAACTGATGAAGTTTGGAGTGTTCTATGAGCACCAATTACCGCAGCCCTGGGAAAATGGCGGCGAGAAAGAATTGTTCGACAACGCGCTGGAGCAGATCGAGCTCGCCGATCAGCTCGGATTCGATTACATGTGGCAGGTTGAGCATCACTTCCTCGAGGAATACTCCCACTCGTCCGCACCCGAAGTCTTTCTGGGTGCCGTTTCGCAGCGTACGAAAAATATCCGCGTTGGCCACGGCATTTGTCTTTCGCCGCCGCACTACAATCATCCAGCGCGGGTAGCTGAGCGCCTCGCGACGCTCGATCTCATCTCTGGAGGACGCGTCGAATGGGGGACTGGAGAATCCGCCTCGCTAATCGAGATGCATGGGTTTGGAATAGAGCCCGAGTTGAAGAGTGCCATGTGGCGGGAAGGCGTCGAACAGACCGCCAATATGATGACCATGCGGCCGTATCCGGGATACGAGGGACGATTCTTCAAAATGCCTTCCCGCAACATCGTGCCAAAGCCGATTCAGAAACCGCACCCACCGCTCTGGATGGCTTGTTCCCGGCGCGACAGCATTTTGCGCGCCGCCCGTTATGGTGTAGGCGCGCTGGTCTTTGGGTTTGTCGAAGCGTCTCAAGCAAAACTCTGGCGGGACGAGTACTATGAGACAATCAAGTCAGACGAGTGCGTTCCCATCGGTCATTCGGTGAACGCCAATATAGCAACGCTCAACGGTATGATGGTTCATGACAGTGCCGAAGAAGCGATGCGTCGCGGAATCGATGGCTTCAAGTTTTTCGGATATTCGATCGCACATTATGCGATATATGGTGAACATCGTCCTGGGCGCACGAATTTGTGGCGGCGCTTCCAAGCGGTCAAGGACGACATCAAGGAGACGCCGGGCTCTGGTAGCATCGGTCGGCCTCAGAGCGTTCGTGACCATCTCATGAGCTACGCGGATGTCGGTATCGACCAGATGATCTTCATCCAGCAGTGCGGACTAAATAAGCACGAGCATATCTGCGAGGCACTCGAGCTGTTTGCCAAAGAGGTTATGCCCGCACTGAAAGAGCGGGAAGACGAGCGTGTCCGACGTAAAGAAGAGGAGCTGGCACCCTACGTAGCGGCAGCGCTGGCCCGCAAGCCCTTGATGCCGGAGCTGCGCGAAACGGACATCCCGAACATCGAGGCTATGGGCATCGTACTCGAGCGTCGCACTGGTAAGGACTACGCTTCGGCGGGCGGCCCCTTCGCGGATCCAACCCGCGGAGGTGCCATTCCGATGGTTTCACGCGAAACCTATGCCAAGGCAGCCAAGGTCGACTGATGGCGAAGCGGAACTTGCCTGAGTTCATGTTCGGTGCCGCTCGCAGCGGCGACGGCGGAGCACCACACCTGCAAGCATCTGAGCCCTAATGAAGATATCACACGCGTTCACATTCGAGGCGGCTCACCGTCTTCCGAACGTGCCGGCCACACATAGGTGCAGCCGCGTGCACGGCCATTCCTATCGAATTGAAGTGCAGCTCGATGGACCGGTGGATCCGGTCACAGGATTCGTCGTAGATTTCTTCGACCTTGAGGAGTCCTTCGCCGAAGTGATGAATGCACTCGATCATCAATGTCTGAATGAGGTCGAAGGATTAGGCAATCCCACGGCGGAAAACATTGCCATTTGGATCTGGGAAAGACTGTATCGCAAGTTTCAAGGAATGTCGTGTGTTCGAGTCTATGAAACATCCGATGCTTGGGCCGAATATGACGGACGATGACAAGGGTATCAGCCCATTTGGTCGGTCCCGCTGGGGTCGATTAGAGCCGCTCGAACCTTCAATTCGAGGCTGCAATCCAAAAGCTCGCGAAATGGAAATCCCGGCTGAAAGAGTTCGTGAGATGGCCTCGTACGGCAGAAGACATTCCTGAGCATTTCCCTCCACGGCCGACCTAGTGACGGGGCACTGCGCGGCCCCGAACGCCATCTAGCTGGCCGTGCCAGCGTATTGATCGTGACAATCGCCGGTCGATGCGGAGCTAACACGACGCGGGCAACCTGACATCTTGGAACGCGGGCAGACGGCGCAAGAGAAAAAGATGGTTGAAGCGCCCCGGCGCTCGTCGTCACGAAGAAAGCGCGCCGGGTCCGCCAGACGTCGCCAGTGCATTCTGACCAATCTGTCCGCTCATGAATCAAGTAGCGTGGCAGATCTGGGGCGGGCCCAGTCGGTCAAAGCATTGCCTCCGCGATATACTGACCGGAGCGCGACGGAGCTTGAATCGCACGTTGCGTCAAGTTGTAGACCGCACCATGGTGATACCGACCTAGCAAGGTGGCGCGATATGACGTTCTCACAATGCATGTGGGGAAAGGAAGGTGTTGCTCTTCTTTTCATTATACTTTCCATCTTCTTTGCTAGCTTCGGGTTGGCCTATGCCTCGCTAGAGTCACGGTTTCAGCGACGTGACCAGTACAGACTAGACGTGCATGATGCATCCCCTAGTGTCGGCTCTCCAGACGCCTGCGACCGCGAGAGCCGATAAGGGTAGGGATGGATCTCCGAATAGCGGAAGGTTCTCTCATCGTTCAATGGCTCATGCAGCGGAGAGCGGGATGCATACATCGAAATCCGCAGCTGCTCGTGAGATAAGGAGCAGAAGCTCCTGCACGTGCGTATTTGAGGGCTCTCCCACGGCCCGCGTGGGCAAACGCACGAGGCCGCGTCTACACTGAGATGATGTTGTAGGAAGTAGCAGCCCACGAGGGCGGCAATCTCGAGAATCCGAGCAACTAGTCGCTCCAAGTTAGGTCGCTGTTCTTGAAGCTCACAAAGCGATTGGCACATTCGACGGGCATCGGGTGAAGCCGTCTTGCTGTTAAACACAAACGTTCAAAGACCATAATACTCGATCCGGCGTCGAATGTCCTGTTCGTCAAGCGGCGCCACTGGATTGGCGGTCGCAAATACGAGAGCGTCAATGGCACGGCGCCTTTCTTGTAGCCTGTCGTCTTGTCGTGCAAACACAAATTTATAGAGCTTACCAACTGACGCCACGTCCGATTCAAGTTCTATCGAAGCGCTCGCGTAAATTATGTTTTGCTGCTGTGGAGCAGGCTATGCGCCTCAGTTTTGCCACGCTAGTCGCTTCAGTCAGAGCAGCATCATCACGGATGTACTGGTGGTGCTAGAGGCGGAACCCGGCGCATTTTACACACGGCAAAGTGCGCCGGGCGCCTCGGTTGATCGCGAGCCGCAATTCGTCGAAGTCTGAATCGATTGCGCCGAAGTGCGTTGTCGAAGGACAGTTGGTGGGCGAGCTGCAAACCAGCTGGAAGACAAAAGGGGCCTCCTGCACGAACATGGCCTTGTCAGCCCGCATCGCCACCTGAGCCGGCCTCAACGCCCATTCAATTCGAGAGGCAAGGGCTTCTGCGTTGAACCGACGAAGATGTCGGTCAGGTGAGGTCTGGCCGAGGGCATTGCGTCCTGCATTGCCGGCCTTGGTCCAATAATTGCTAATTCCCGGCCGGAGATGCCGGGGGTGCGCATCTAATCTAGTCCTAAAGGAGCTCGCTTGCGCCTTCATGAATCAAAAGGAGACAGCGTTGCTGGCCCGACCTCTACGCCGGATCTCGCGCTCTGCCCGTTTCACGACGATAGGTCGCACGCGCAGGCTGGCGGAAGGAAGACGCTTCTATTGACCGGCGCTTCGCGGGGCATTGGCCACGCGACGGGCAGGTTGTTTTCGGAGGCTGGCTGGCGAGTCATCTCCTGTTCTCGACAACCCTTCGATAGCCGATGTCCCTGGGAGTCGGGAGGCAATAACCATGTGCAGGTTGAGTTGAGCGATCATCGCGCGTTACCGGGCGCGATTGCCGAAATCAAGAAGCGGCTCAATGGAGAGCCGCTTCACGCGCTGATCAACAATGCGGGCATCTCCCCAAAGGCGTCGGACGGAGGCCGACTGAATTCGCTAACAACATCCATCGGAACTTGGATGAGCGTATTTCACGTCAATTTGGTCGCGCCGATTCTGCTTTCCCAAGGCCTGTTCGAAGAGTTGAAAGTGGCATCTGGCTCGATCGTCAACGTCACCTCAATCGTTGGCACTCGTGTGCATCCTTTCGCCGGTACAGCCTATGCGACCTCCAAGGCAGCGCTTGCCTGTCTCACGCGCGAGATGGCGCATGATTACGCTCCGTTCGGGATTCGGGTCAACGCGATCGCGCCAGGCGAGATCAAGACCGACATCCTCTCGCCGGAAGCCGAAGCGAAGCTCGCGCCTATCATACCGCTACATCGTGTCGGCACACCCGATGAGGTTGCGAAGGTTATCTTCTTCCTCTGTTCAAGCGCTGCGAGCTACGTCACAGGTGCGGAAGTGCCGATCAATGGCGGACAGCACGTGTGATATGGGCGGACAGAGCAGGACGCGAAAGTAGGCTTGGTCGCGCTGGCCTAAGACGAGATATCGGCTACCGTCGTGCAACGTCAATTCGACGGTCGCGAACGCGACAAAAATGCTCGCGTAGACGACAAAATGGCTGTCGCTAGTCCGACGGCGCAAGTAGAACGTCCCACGTGACTTACAATGAGTCAAAGGTTGAAGCCGGAGAAGTGTGAGGCAGTCGGACGAGGCGCCGTTGATAGTGACACCGCTAGCTGCTGGTAGGTTTGGTGCAACTGAACACGGGAAAGCCCACGTCGCCTCTCTTGAGGTCGCTGCAGACCGGCTACACGCTCAAGACATTCGTATCATAATAATTCTGGCGGGCATTACGAATGCAAGGTGCCGTCTGGCTTGCGATGGCACACGTCTGACGGATAGTGTCGAACTATCCAATCGCCTCGTGTGTGGCACGATGCTTGAAGGGAAAATGCCGAAGTCGAACGGCATCGTTTACTCGCAGGAGTCGCAATTCATGGCTTATAAGATCGTCGCCTCGCAATGCTCGGTTTGCGGTGCATGTGAGTTCGAGTGTCCGAACGGCGCGATCAGTTTAAAGCGCGACATATATGTGATTGATCCCAAGAAGTGCACAGAGTGCGAGGGGCACTGCGATACGCCGCAATGCGCCGTCGTCTGTCCAGTCGAAGGCACATGCGTCCCCGCCTGACGACGTCGAAGAGGATGTTGCCCCGATCGAGGCGATCGAGAGATCGTCGGCGCACGCACGCCGAATTATCAAGCGGCGTAGCGAGCTTGCGGTAGCATGCCGGTCAGTTTCATCGTCGCCAGCGGCTAATGGATGATTGGCAGCTTAGCAGAGTGGGGCGCGGCAGCGCGTCGACCAATCGCTATCGCTTTGAGGCTCTGATAGCCGGAAGGAGTCTGTCGGAAGATCGCAGAAATCCACCGGAGAGGGAACGAACTTGCCCGAATGCCTCCATGACCGCTGGAGGCCTAATGGACCATGACCGGGGATAGCCCGGGCGTCGAGGACCCAAAGAGCCCGAACTTCAGGACATAATGCGCGCGGAGGTCGAAAGAGATGGTCTCCTCCTTCGACGAGTTAGATCTGAGCATCCTGAGGGTGGCCCCTAGTTGGTGATGTTGGAGGTCTGCGGCGCAAGAGCTCGCGGTCGAAGCGGGCTCCAAACCGGTTCCCTTGGCCCAACGCCAAGGTAGAGCTGAAAAAGTAGATAAAGTGTCATGCCGCTCGCGGATGTCATCTGCGAGCTGGCGCAGGTGGACTGCAATTCGGCTATCCGAAGACGCATAACAAGCGCCTAATCGAACGCGACACAAATGACATGGGATGGTTCGCCGGGAAGGTCCGGTGCGCCCAAGGCTGCACTGACGGCACCGCAGACAGAACTGAACGAGATTGGATTGCTGATGACCCCGTGTGCGCCTTGTTCAAGCCCGGCCTGCACCACAGGATCGGATTTCCGTTCTGCTACGAGGAGGATCTTGGCGCTCGTGAACACTCTATTTAGTTCGTCCAGGACCGCCTCGCCTCGGTCCCGCAGGATGGCAATGCCGATCAGTACTACGGCGGGAGTCTTCGTGGACGACGACATAGCCTCAGCCATCGCGGCAAAAGCATGTGTCCGATAGTGTTCGCGCAAGATGTAGTCGAGCGCGGAACGCACCACCTGCTCAGGTTCGATCAGGAAAATGGTCGGACGGTCTTCACTCGTTGAAACGTCGGTTTCGAACTGCATGGTACCCTCGGCTCATTCATTGATGCGCCTCAAGCAAGCTCCGGACCGGAATACGATCAGAGATGTGCGGTAGGATAGCTGCCGTTGTGGCTGGTCGGTAAGACAAGTATTGCCGTGTTTCGGACAGGCGAGTGCAACGAAACATCGAGCCTTGCCGATGTCGGACTTGCAACAAAGCGCATCTGGACCGGTATCTATCTCCACTTACTTCGTTTTTCGTCCCGAAAAGGCGATGGCACGCTCGTTGCAAAAGTCATTACCCGAGGGCGACGCTGTCGACCATTGTATTGGACTGCGCTGTGATGCGGCGAGCTGGACGATGGGATCACGACAGAGCGCAGCAGGTAGATCGTCAATCGGTTGATGGAGAACAACATGGCTTCGCTGAGACAAATCGCGTTTTATGGCAAGGGTGGTATCGGTAAATCGACGACCTCGCAGAACACCCTCGCAGCACTCGCCGAGATGAATCACAAGATCCTGATCGTCGGCTGCGACCCGAAGGCGGACTCGACCCGCCTGATCTTGCACGCCAAGGCACAGGACACAATCTTGAGTCTCGCGGCAAGCGCCGGCAGCGTCGAAGACCTCGAGATCGAGGACGTCTTGAAGGTCGGCTACAAGGATATTCGCTGCGTCGAATCCGGTGGTCCGGAGCCGGGCGTCGGGTGCGCCGGCCGTGGCGTCATCACCTCGATCAACTTCCTGGAAGAGAACGGGGCCTACGAGGACATCGATTACGTGTCATACGACGTGCTCGGCGATGTCGTATGCGGTGGCTTTGCAATGCCGATACGTGAGAATAAGGCGCAAGAAATCTATATCGTCATGTCCGGCGAGATGATGGCGATGTATGCCGCCAACAACATCTCCAAGGGCATTCTGAAGTATGCCAATTCGGGCGGGGTGCGGCTGGGCGGCTTGATCTGCAACGAGCGGCAAACCGACAAGGAGCTGGAGCTGGCAGAAGCGCTCGCCAAGAAGCTCGGCACCCGGCTGATCCACTTCGTGCCCCGCGACAACGTCGTTCAGCACGCCGAGCTGCGCCGCATGACGGTGCTGGAATATGCGCCGGACTCCAAGCAGGCAGACCACTATCGCAATCTTGCGACCAAAATCCACAACAATGGCGGCAAGGGCATCATCCCGACCCCGATCAGCATGGACGAGCTTGAGGACATGCTGATGGAGCACGGCATCATGAACCAGATCGATGAAAGCCAGGTCGGTAAGACTGCTTCCGAGCTCGCCGCGCTGTCCGCGTAATTCAGCTCGCATATTCGACGTCTTTCGAGAAAGCGTTGACGCCTGAAGCGCACAAGACAATTAGAAGGATATCCGCATGAGCCTCGCATCTACCCAGAGCGTTGCAGAGATCAAGGCCCGCAATAAGGAGCTGATTGACGAAGTTTTGAAGGTCTACCCGGAGAAGACCGCCAAGCGTCGTGCAAAGCACCTTAACGTGCACGAGGCCGGTAAGTCCGACTGCGGCGTCAAATCGAATCTCAAATCGATCCCAGGTGTTATGACTATTCGAGGTTGCGCCTATGCCGGCTCGAAAGGGGTGGTGTGGGGGCCGATCAAGGACATGATCCACATCAGTCACGGCCCGGTCGGTTGCGGGCAGTATTCCTGGGGATCGCGGCGCAATTATTATGTCGGTACCACCGGCATCGACACTTTCGGAACCATGCAGTTCACCTCCGACTTCCGGGAAAAGGACATCGTCTTCGGCGGCGACAAGAAGCTCGCCAAGGTCATCGACGAGATCCAGGACCTGTTTCCGCTCAACCGAGGAATCAGCATCCAGTCGGAATGCCCTGTCGGCCTGATCGGCGATGACATAGAGGCGGTGTCGAAGGTCAAATCAAAGGAATATGACGGCAAGACAATCGTTCCGGTGCGCTGCGAAGGCTTCCGCGGCGTATCGCAGTCGCTTGGTCACCACATCGCCAACGACGCCATCCGTGACTGGGTGTTCGACAAGATCACCTCGGAGACGGAACGGCGATTCGAGCCAACGCCCTATGACGTTGCCATCATCGGCGACTACAACATCGGCGGCGACGCCTGGTCCTCTCGCATCCTCCTGGAGGAGATGGGCCTTCGGGTGATTGCGCAATGGTCGGGCGACGGCAGCCTTGCCGAGCTTGAGGCGACGCCAAAGGCGAAGCTGAACATCCTGCACTGCTATCGCTCCATGAACTACATCTCTCGCCACATGGAGGAGAAGTTTGGTATTCCGTGGTGCGAGTACAACTTCTTCGGCCCATCCAAAATCGTAGAGTCACTGCGCAAGATCGCGAGCTTCTTCGACGACAAGATCAAAGAGGGGGCCGAGCGCGTCATCGTGAAATACCAGCCGCTGATGGACGCCGTCATCGCGAAGTACCGACCGCGCCTGGAAGGCAAGTCCGTGATGCTCTTCGTGGGTGGCCTGCGCCCGCGGCACGTGATTGGCGCTTATGAAGATCTCGGTATGGAGGTCATCGGGACCGGCTACGAGTTCGGCCACAGCGACGATTATCAGCGCACCGCCCAGCATTACGTCAAGGACGGTACGTTGATTTATGACGACGTCACTGGCTACGAATTCGAGCGCTTCGTCGAGAAGATCCAGCCTGACCTCGTTGGTTCTGGCATCAAAGAGAAGTACGTGTTCCAGAAGATGGGCGTGCCGTTCCGGCAAATGCACTCCTGGGACTATTCGGGTCCTTATCATGGCTACGATGGGTTCGCGATCTTCGCCCGAGACATGGACATGGCAATCAATTCCCCGATCTGGAAGAAGACGAGGGCGCCGTGGAAGGACGCCCCGCGTCCGAGCCTGATGGCGGCGGAATAGGCGAGCCGGGCCAGACGATCGAACACGAATCCAAAAAGGACGCCACGATGACCCAGAATGCCGAAAAAGTGCTCGATCATTTTGAGCTGTTCCGAGGTCCGGAATACCAGCAGATGCTGGCTAACAAAAGAGCGCTCTTTGAGAATGCACACGATCCCGCGGAGGTTGCGCGTATCCGCGAATGGGCCAAAACCCCCGAATATCGCGAGAAGAACTTCGCGCGCGAGGAACTGACCATCAATCCGGCCAAGGCCTGCCAGCCGTTAGGTGCGGTGTTTGCTTCGATCGGATTCGAGGGCACCTTGCCCTTCGTGCACGGCTCACAGGGCTGCGTCGCCTATTACCGAAGCCACCTGTCACGACACTTCAAGGAGCCGACCTCCTGTGTTTCCTCGTCGATGACCGAAGACGCAGCCGTATTCGGCGGCCTCAACAACATGACCGACGGGCTCGCCAACAGCTATAACATGTACAAACCGAAGATGATTTCGGTCTCGACCACGTGCATGGCGGAAGTGATCGGCGACGATCTCAACGCCTTCATCAAGACCTCGAAGGAAAAGGGGGCGGTGCCGGCTAAGTTCGACGTTCCCTTTGCTCATACGCCTGCCTTCGTCGGTAGCCACGTCACCGGCTATGATAACGCCCTGAAAGGCATCATCGAGCATTTCTGGGACGGAAAAGCCGGGTCCGAACCCAAGCTTGAGCGCGAGCCGAACGACAAGATCAACTTCATCGGGGGCTTCGACGGCTACACCGTAGGCAACCTCCGCGAGATAAAGCGCATTTTCGAATTGATGGGGATCAGATACACGATCCTTGCGGATAACAGTGACGTGTTCGACACGCCCACTGACGGTGAGTTTCGCATGTATGATGGCGGCACGACTCTGAAAGACGCCGCGGATGCGATCCACGCCAGGGCGACCATCTCTATGCAGCAATATTGCACGGAGAAAACGCTTCCGTTCATCGAGAGTCATGGCCAGCAAGTCGTTGCGTTCAATCATCCGGTCGGCGTTAGTGCGACGGACGACTTTGTGATGACGCTGTCACGCATTTCGGGCAAGGCAATCCCAAAGGTCCTAGAACAAGAGCGCGGTCGTCTGGTCGACGCCATGGCAGACTCCAGCGCACACATTCACGGTAAGAAGTTTGCAATCTATGGTGATCCCGACCTTTGCTATGGCTTGGCGACCTTCCTGCTCGAGCTAGGTGCCGAACCGACACACGTCCTGTCAACCAACGGCAACAAGGCCTGGGAAGAGAAGATGCAGGCGCTCTTCGCCAGTTCGCAGTTCGGCAAAGACTGCCATGCCTATCCGGGTAGGGACCTCTGGCACATGCGATCGCTGCTGTTCACTGAGCCGGTCGACCTTCTGATCGGCAACACCTATGGCAAGTACCTGGAGCGCGATACGGGCACGCCGCTGATCCGCATCGGCTTCCCGGTGTTCGATCGGCATCATCATCACCGCTATCCGGTTTGGGGTTATCAGGGAGGCATGAATGTTCTGGTGAAGATACTCGATAAGATTTTTGACGAGATCGATAAGAACACCAACGTGGTCGGAAAGACGGACTACAGCTTCGACATCATCCGCTGATGTGGGCGTGTCTCCGCCTCATTGCGGCTTATCGCCGCCGTGAGGTGGGGATGCGGGCGCCAGCCGGCCTATCGACCGTGCCCGAACCAGAAAACGTCCGCGGAAGGAGACAACCGTGACTTCGCTATCGGCGACCATCCAAGGCGTCTTCAACGAGGCGGATTGCGTTGAGAACGCCAACAAATCGGCAGCTGCCCGCAAGAAGGGCTGCACCAAGCAACTGCAGCCTGGCGGAGCCGCCGGAGGTTGCGCTTTTGATGGCGCCAAGATTGCGCTCCAGCCGTTTACCGATGTCGCTCATCTGGTTCATGGCCCGATCGCGTGCGAAGGAAATTCCTGGGACAATCGCGGTTCTGCCTCCTCTGGCTCCGATCTCTGGCGCAGAAGCTTCACGACCGACATGCAAGAGATCGATATCGTGTTCGGCGGCGAGAAGCGGCTATACAAAGCCATCAGGGAAATCATCCGTAAGTATGATCCTCCGGCGATCTTCGTCTACCAAACCTGCGTGCCTGCCATGATCGGCGACGATATCAACGCGGTCTGCAAGATCGCCACAGCGAAATGCGGCAGGCCTGTCATTCCTGTTAACGCGCCGGGATTTGTCGGTTCGAAGAACCTTGGAAATAAGCTCGCCGGCGAAGCGCTGCTGCGATACGTGATCGGTACCCAAGAACCCGATTACACGACCCTCTACGACATCAATCTCATCGGGGAATACAACCTGTCCGGCGAATTCTGGCAGGTCAAGCCGCTGTTGGACGAACTCGGGATTCGCGTCCTGTCCTGCATCTCCGGCGATGGCAGATATCGCGACGTTGCCTGCTCACATCGGGCGCGCGCGGCAATGATGGTGTGCTCGAAGTCCTTGATCAATGTTGCGAGTAAGATGAAGGAGCGATACGGCATCCCATTCTTCGAAGGATCATTCTACGGTATCCAGGACTCCAGCGAGTCTTTGCGCGAGATTGCGCGCATGCTGATCGAGCGCGGAGCGCCGGCCGAGTTAATGGAACGCACCGAGCTCACAGTCGCACGCGAGGAAGCGAAGGCGAGGGCCGCAATCGAGTTCTTCAAGCCGCGTTTTGCTGGCAAAAAGGTGCTGCTTGTCACCGGGGGCGTTAAATCGTGGTCAGTCGTCGCGGCTTTGCAGGAGGCCGGACTTGAGATCGTCGGAACTTCTGTAAAAAAATCAACCATGAAGGACAAGGAGCGCATCCAAAAGTTGATGGGCCATGATGCTCATATGATCGAGGATCTGACCCCGCGTGAAATGTCCAAGATGCTCAAAGAAGCAAAAGCCGACATCATGCTCTCGGGCGGCAAGTCGCAATTTGTCGCCCTTAAGACCGCGACGCCATGGCTCGATATCAATCAGGAACGCTGCCACGCCTATATGGGCTATCTCGGCATCGTAAAGCTGATGGAAGAGATCGATAAGGCACTCTACAACCCAATATGGGATCAGCTCCGTAAGCCCGCGCCGTGGGATGATGCCGACGTCGCTTGGAAAGCCAAGTCGCTTGCGCAGGTAGATGTGGCAACTGTCGATATTGATCCGAATTTGGAGCGCGTCGAAAAGGCGCGCTGCGATAAAAGAGCCTTTCGTTGCCAAAATCTTGATCTCGGTGTCACCAAGGAGAGCGTTGTCACTCTCGGTTCGACTACAGTCGATGACATCGCGGAGCATGCCGGGGCCCCCGACATCTGCGGCGCCAGTGAGCGGGCGATCGCGGGAATGACTGCGGACCTGCCGACCTCCACGCAGGAGGCGGCAGAGTAGGACGGTAAATCAGGTTCAAAGCCATGGCTATCGTTACCAGTTCCAATAAAGCCTGCTCGAGCAACCCGCTCAAGATGAGCCAGCCAATCGGCGGCTCCTTTGCCTTCTTGGGGCTTCGGGGGGCAATGCCGCTCCTACACGGTTCTCAAGGCTGCACGTCCTTTGGCTTGACCCTGTTTGTCCGCCATTTCAAGGAGGCGGTGCCGCTGCAGACCACCGCGATGAGCGAGGTTGCCACAGTTCTCGGTGGCTACGAGAATGTCGAGCAGGCGATCCTCAATATCTGCAACCGCACCAAGCCCGAGATCATCGGTATCAATTCGACAGGAGTCACCGAGACCAAGGGTGACGACGTCGAGGCGTTCATCCGCCTTATCCGGCAGAAGCATCCGCAGCTCGAAAAATTGCCGCTTGTCTACGTTTCGACTCCGGATTTCAAGGACGCGTTTCAAGATGGCTGGGAAAAGACCGTGGCGCGTATGATCGAGGTGCTTGTCGATCCTCGCGATGCAGCCGCACCGCGGGACCTCTCGCGCGTTAATGTCCTGCCTGGCTGCCACCTGACCCCCGGCGACCTTGACGAGCTGCGGACGATTTTTGATGATTTTGGGCTGAGGCCGTCCTTCCTGCCGGATATCGCCGGTTCGCTCGACGGTCACATTCCCGATGAATTCACGCCGACCACGATCGGTGGGATCGGGGTCGACGAGATCGCGACTATGGGGCAGGCGGCTTGGACGATCGCGATCGGAGCGCAGATGAGGCGCGCGGCCGAGGCCATGCAAGCAAGGACGGGTGTGCCGTTCCGGCTGTTCGAGCGGCTCTGTGGCCTCGGCCCTAGCGATGTATTCATCGCGTCTGTAAGCGAGATCAGCGGCAAACCAGTGCCCCCAAAATACCGCCGGCAACGTGGCCAGCTCGCGGACGCCATGCTGGATGCGCATTTCCATATTGGCGGCCGAAAGCTCGCCATTGGGGCTGAGCCGGACCTCTTGTTCGACATATCCAGCATGCTCTGTGAGATGGGCGCACAGCTGACCGCGGCAGTGACGACAACGGCCTCTCCGGTGCTCGAACGCGTCAGGGGGGGAGAGGTTATCATCGGCGATCTTGAAGATCTGGAGGAGCTGGCCAAAACGCGCGAATGCGATCTCCTGATCTCCCATTCACACGGCCGCCAAGCGGCAGCACGGCTGAACATTCCATTCTACCGTGCTGGCTTCCCGATGTTCGATCGCATTGGCGCAGGTCACCAGATGACGGTCGGCTATCGCGGCACGCGCGAGCTGATCTTTGACCTTGCCAATCTCATCATTGCCGACCGCGAGGACAACCGCCAGCCGACGCCGGACACCTGGCGCATCACCGACAACGGCCTGCATGTCGTTCCCCCGCGGCCCAATTGATGCGAAGAGAGGAATTATGCCGATGAAAGTCGCATTCGCCACCCAGGATCTGAAGCGCGTCGATGCCCATTTTGGCTGGGCTAGAAATATCGCCATCTATGAAGTCAGGCCCGAGGGGCACAGTTTCGTCGAAGCCATCCAGTTTGACGGCGACCTTAAGGACGACGGTAACGAGGACAAGCTCGCGCCGAAGATCGAAGCTATCAAAGACTGCTCCATCCTCTATGTGGCCGCGATCGGCGGCTCTGGCGCCGCGCGCGTCGTCGCAAATAAGATCCATCCCATGAAGGTGAACCAGCCTGAAGCGATCGACGATCTTTGTGTCAAGCTTGAAGCCGTATTGAAAGGCTCACCGCCACCCTGGTTGCGCAAGGTGCTTGCCAAGGGCCAGGAACGCTCGTTTGATTTAGAGGATTGAGGTAAACGACATGACTGAGGCGGCCGAATTGATCCAACCCGGGCCTGCGGGAGAGGCGCCCTTTGTGAAGGAGCTCGTCAAAATCTGGCGCGCCGAGGACGGGCATGGTGCTTGGGAGGGCAAGAAGGACCTAGAGCTGCTCGAGCCCTATATTCTCGACAGGGAGAAGCGCCGCACCTTGCCGATCGTCGGTGACCCCGATCCGGACACGATCTGGCGGCTTGAACTGTTCTTCAACGCTGTCGCCGTGTCCATTGAGAAGGCGACCGGCGTGATGGTCTCGCCCATGCTGAAAATGCACCATGAAGGCTTTGGCCGCATAGTGCTGATCGGCGGGCGGCTCATTGTCGTAAATAAGCAGCTGCGCGACGTGCATCGTTTCGGTTTTGACAACCTCTCAAAACTTGCCACGGAAGGTGACATGTATGTCGACCGCGGAATTGAGATGATCCGTAGGTTCCCGGAAGTTGCGAACTACTGAGGTGACGAATGAGCGATCTTGAAGCACTGAAAGCCGAGATCAAGAAGCTTTCCGCCAAGGCGACTCAGGCAAAGATGGATCTCCACGATTTCGCCGAAGAATTGCCGGTCAACTGGACCTCGGTCCTGAGTGTGGCCCAGAAGGTCCACGATGCCTTCGACGAGCTCGAGCGCAAGCGCGAGGATCTCAAAGCGCAGGGAAGAGCAGACGGAAAGTAACCATGTCATTCGCAACGCGCGACGGCCGCGACTGGAAGCCGGAGTATCTGGCTTCCATCGACCCAAAGAAGTGCATAGGCTGCGGCCGCTGTTACAAGGTGTGTGGCCGCGAGGTCATGATGCTGAACGGTATCAATGCGGACGGCGAGATGATCGATCTAGAAGACGATGACGATGAGATCGAGAAGAAGATCATGGTGCTAAACGATGACGGAGCGTGCATCGGCTGCGGGGCTTGTGCCCGGGTGTGCCCGACCAACTGCCAAACCCACGTTTCAGCTGCTTGAGTTTAGCCATCGGAAACAGAGAAGCGATAACGTCGCTAGGGATCTTCTGCAAGGACTGAAATGGACTCCGTTTTTGGGACCATCAGTTAAGTTGGAAAGCGACCGCTCCGTTTGCTAGATGGAGCGGATGATGACGAAGAAGACGAGACGGAAGATTGATGTAGCGCTGAAGGCGAAGATCGCCTTGGAGGCGGTGCGAGAGCAAGCGACGGTGGCCGATTTGGCCCAGCGTTACGAGGTTCACCCCAATCAGATCTACGCCTGGAAGAAGCAGCTTCTGCAGAATGCGGCGCGCTCCTTCGACGCCAATGTTGGCCTTGACGCGGAAAAGGCGGCGGAGAAAAAGGTCGAGGACCTCTACGCCAAGATCGGGCAATTGACGGTGGAGCGGGATTTTTTGGCAAAGAGGTCCGGAAGATGAGCGTTTCGGACCGTCGCGGGATGCTCGATCGCGCCGACAAGGGGCTGTCGATCCGCCGCCAATGCGAACTGCTCGGCGTGGCGCGCTCCGGCGTCTATCGCCTGCCAAAGCCGGCCAACGACAATGATCTCGCGGTGATGCGGCGGATCGACGAGTTGTTCACCGCCTGGCCATTTCTCGGCTCGCGGCGGATCACGGCGATGCTGAAGGCCGAGGGCGAGACGATCAACCGCAAGCGCGTGCAGCGGCTGATGCGCCAGATGGGCATCGCGGCGCTGGGTCCGAAGCCGAACACCAGCAAGCCGGCGCCGGGTCACAAGATCCATCCCTATCTGTTGCGCAACATGACGATCGACCGCCCGAACCAGGTGTGGGCGGCCGACATCACCTATTTGCCCATTGGCCGCGGCTTCCTCTACCTCGTCGCGATCATCGACTGGGCGAGCCGCGCCGTGCCGGCGTGGCGTCTGTCCAATACGATGGACACCTCGTTCTGCCTGGCGGCGCTCGACGACGCCTTGGCGCGACACGGCCGACCGGAGATTTTCAACACCGATCAAGGCTCGCAATTCACCAGTGCCGCCTTCACCGGCGCGCTCGCGGCGGCCGGGATCAAGATCTCCATGGATGGCCGCGGCCGCTGGATGGACAACGTGTTCATCGAACGGCTGTGGCGCTCCCTCAAGCATGAGGATATCTACCTCAAGGGCTACGCCGACGGCCGCGAGGCCAAGGCCGGCATCGCCGCGTGGATAGAGTTCTACAATGAACAGCGCTTGCATCAGGCGCTTGGCTATCGCACGCCGATGGCGGTCTGGCGCGAAGCAACCGCAGCCGCTGTGGACATGATGGACAACGCTACCGCGTTGACCACATGCCCACAGCAACAGCAGACAACGTCGTTGGCGGCGTGATAGAAAGGAAGTAGGAGCGGTCGGATTTCCCAACTAACAAACCGGCTCAAACGGTCCCGCTCCGCGGGTTCATTTCAGGACCAAGCCTATATAGCGTCAGAAGGCATTGGGTGAGTGCGTGAGTGCTCCGCCTCTGCCGCTGCGGCTCTAAAAGGAGTTGGCCCTGGCGCCTCTCGTCGTCATTGCCGCGCTTGTCGGCGATAATTCGGTATGTCGTGAAAACTTGATACCAGTTTCGCCGAGATATGATGGTTAAATCGAAGCTATAAAGCCGCCTCAACTCTTGCTACTCGATTCCCTGTTCACATGCTTTCATCATCGCGGCAATCCGAAACCGCTCCTGGATGGAGATGGGGTTAGCGAGCATATCGGCCTCTGCCTTCTTAAAGGCGGCGAGAACGATCTCGGCTTCCTCGCGCGTCAGCGGGACGCGGCCGGCCATGTGGGTAGCGTCAGGTACTGCGGCCAGGATTGCTCGGCAGTACGGATGATCCTTGACCTCGATGAGCTCGCTAGCTTCCAGCTTTCCGTCAAGCAGGATTGCCAACCCTAGCACCTCGAGCTTGCGGCCGTCCTGAGTGGTCTTGATGAGCGTTGCCATTTCTATTCTGCCTCCTGCGCGACGATGGAAAGTCGCCTTGGGCCACAGTACATTGTCGGGCGGGGTCCGCCGCGACGCCAGCTGGAATCAGTCCCGTCAAACAGAACGAGAGCTCTACCCATCTTCGCTCTCGCTCCCTCAGCGAAGCCTGGAGGTAGGATGGGCATTGTAGTCGTCGAGCCGCTCAAGCCAGCCGTTTGAACTTGAACTGCCGCAATCTGTACCGAGGGGACTTGCATGCGAGACTTTCGCACTGTTGATCGTTCGATTGTCTGGCCTGGCGGACAAGTCCAGCACAACGCCAACAGTCCTGGCAAATGGGATAAGATGAGATCTGACGCCAGAACTCACACGGGGCGGTTCTCGTTGCGATTCTTCACCGGCTGCATCTTGGCGAGGCCTTCTTCGTAGGAGAGTTCGGCATAAGGGGCATTGATGCTCTTGGCGGCATCGAGCAGATAATCGAGCTTGCCGGCAGTATCGAGTTTCTTGATGTCGTTTTTCTCGACCCCAGTGAGATCCATCATCTCCTTCCAAACCGTCGACTCGTCACACGGTAGTATGCGAAATGTGACGTCACGGATCTTGATGCTGTATTTCGCCAGAAGATCGATATTGTTGCAGAACATGAAGTAGGTGCCGTTCTGGCTCAAGGCGCCATCCAGTACCGTTGCGGCATCGGCAAGATAGGCAAGAGAATGCAGGTAGCCAGCCAATACCGGGATTGTGGCCTCTCCCTCGTCCGCGACCGTCAATACCTGCTCGATCGAATAGTCGGGCGGACGCTTCTCGTCGGCCACCTGAACCTGGAACCTTAGCGCGATATCGCCGCGGAAGCCGAAGCGGCCCGGCTTTGTGGTGTCACCCTTCAGCACCGCATTGAGCAATCGGCCTTCTTTATCAAGCCGGCCAAGAGCGGTGTTGTCGATCGACGTCATGAAATCCTCCTGGTCTAATGTGGCTGGCGCAGGGTGTCGAATCGAGCGAACCCACGTTCGGCTCCATGCAAATTGTTTGCCGTCGGCCCACGTATGCGGCGAAAGCCAAAAGCGGCGCCTCGTCTGCGCGGCTTTGACGGACATATCCTGCCGGCAGCGTTACAGCACCGTGCCAAGATTGTTTCCTAGCGGCAAAGCGTCATGTCGTAAGCCCGACACGCCCTGCAGCGCAAATGACCGACATTCGCCAAAGCCAAGTACTATCGGGAGCGTGGTTGCTGGCATGGGACTTGCCAATCTCATCCCGAGCTGACGTAGCTCGCGAGGGAAATCGATGATCAGTCTGACGAAAAGCGCGGAGAATGCGGTGAAGAGCGCGATCTCTGCGTCAGCGCAGCCGGCGAAGGGCTTGCGGATAATGGTCGAAGGGGGCGGCTGCGCCGGATTAAAGTACGCGATGGGGCTTGCCGACGAGCCGAAGCCTAATGAGACCGTAATCGAGCGGGGCGGCATCAAGGTATTTGTCGACAAGAATTGTCACCCGCATCTTGCCGGCACGACGATCGATTTTGTGGTGGCGCTGGAGGGCTCTGGCTTCACCTTTGACAATCCCAACGCAAAGTCGGGCTGCTCATGCGGCAAGTCGTTTGGCTAGAGCTGCATCCCTGACGAGTCGCCACGAAGAGGTTTGAAACATGCTTGTCGAGACCGAACAAACGAGACAGCTGCCGGCCGCGAAACCTGCCGAATGTGAGCGTATCGTCCGCGCCGTACTCGACGAAATTCGGCCGAATCTGAAGCGTGACGGCGGAGATTGCGAGCTTATTGGCATCGACGGCAACAAGATTATGATCAAGCTTACGGGGGCTTGCGTCTTCTGCAAGCTCGCCAGCGCAACACTGGAAGGCATCCAGGCGCGCCTCATCGAACGGCTTGGCAAATTCGTCCGCCTGATCCCGGTCGCGGGATCCTCCAAAGCCCGATACTAAGAAGGCGCACTGTGCAGTCGGTCTACCTCGACAACAACGCGACCACTCGGACGGATCCGTCCGTCGTCGCTGCGATGCTACCATTCTTCTCCGAGCAATTCGGCAATGCCTCATCCGCCCATGCAGCAGGCAGGCAAGTTGCAGAAAGC
Organism: Bradyrhizobium sp. CCGUVB4N; assembly: GCF_024199945.1. Lineage (GTDB taxonomy): Bacteria > Pseudomonadota > Alphaproteobacteria > Rhizobiales > Xanthobacteraceae > Bradyrhizobium. The sequence continues at coordinate 2,051,869 of NZ_JANADP010000001.1, forward strand.
ATAAGACAGGCTCGTAGGAGTGTGCAGGCACTGATCGGTGCTGCTTTTGATCACGAGATCGTCTTTACCTCGGGCGGTACCGAATCGGATAACACGGCGATCCTTTCGGCACTCTCCGTGCAGGAGCGACGCGACGAACTCGTCACCACGACCGTGGAACATCCCGCTGTGCTCTCGCTCGCAGATGAGCTCGGCCGTCGCGGCAACAAATGCCATCTAATTCCTGTTGACTGCTCCGGCCGGCTCGACATTGATGCTTATCGTCGCGCGTTGTCCCCGCGTACCGCGGTCGTCTCCGTCATGTGGGCCAATAATGAGACCGGCACGATGTTTCCGGTGGAGGTCCTCGCCAAGATGGCGCGATCCATCGGCGCACTCTTCCACACTGATGCGGTGCAGGCTGCGGGGCGGGTTCCGATCGACGTGAAGACGACCCAGATCGACATGCTGTCGCTCTCTGGCCACAAACTGCATGGTCCAAAAGGCGTTGGCGCTCTCTATGTGCGCAAGGACACTAAGTTCAGGCGACTGATTTTCGGCGGACCGCAAGAGCGCCGCCGACGTTCCGGCACCGAGAACGTCCCCGGTATCATTGGGCTGGGTAAGGCTGCGGAGCTTGCTGCCGTAGAGCTCGGGCAGGAGCGCAGGAAAATAGCCGCGCTGCGCGACCGGCTGGAGCAGGGCGTCATCGCCTTCGGCAAGTGTGTGGTGCTCGGCGACAAGGAGAGCCGTCTGCCAAACACGTCAAATATCGCCTTCGAGCATCTCGAAGGTGAAGCAATTATTCATCATTTGAGTCGCGCTGGCATTGCCGCGTCCCTCGGATCAGCCTGCGCGTCAGGCTCCATGGAACCGTCTCATGTGCACCGAGCGATGCACGTACCGTCTGCCTTGTTGCACGGCGCGATCCGCTTTTCGCTGTCTCGCGAGACCACCAGCGAGGAGATCGATCACGTCCTCGTTGTGCTACGAAATATCATCGCGAAACTGAGAGGGACCCCATCTGGGCGGTCAGAGCGTGCAAAGACGACCTTTCGATCCAATGAGTCTATCAGATGAAAGTCATCATTCGTCGTTCTCCTGAAACTGGTCTCTCGATCTACGTCCCCAAGAAGGATCTTGAGGATCGGATCGTTGAATCCGAGCACGAGACACTGTGGGGCGGCTGGATCAGAATGGCTAATGGCTGGGTGCTCGACCTGCCGCCGATGACAAGCGACACCACCTTGCCGATTACGATCAACGCAAAGAGGCGTGGCGGCGACAGAGAAGAGACATGAACGTGCCGGCTCCGCGCATCGAGTTCGTTGGTCGGCCAGTTGCCGAAACCATGCTCCGCAAGGTCGCGGAGGGGCTTCGTCGTGGCGATGTCGTGCCCTATCTCGGACCCGGCGTGATGGATTCGTCGAACACGAGCGCGCCGATGAATCCGGAGGACTTGGCGGCATTCTTCGGCACCAAGGTGACGTTGCCAAAGCGCACGAGAGGGAATGCCTGGGCTTCCGCACAGCACATCGAAATCACGAGGCACCGCACCACCGTAACAGCGATGATGGCGGACGCCTTTGGCGCGCCGATCGCGCCAGCGCAGCTACAACGGTATCTTGCAACGCTGCGGCTGCCGCTGATCGTTGACAGCTGGTACGATGGTGCGATGCGAAATTCGCTGGCGGGACACAGCAATTGGGGTGAGATCCAGGGCATCACCCGCGCCGGTCTGAGTGAGGATCGCTGGTATCGCTTCTACGATTGCGCAGGCCATGAAGTCGTTTCCTCTCTTGCAAGAAGTTGGACAACGGTCCTCTACAAGCCGCACGGCAGCGTCGTCCCAGCCAAGAATTTCCTGGTCTCCGACGCCGACTATGTTGAGGTGCTCACGGAAATCGACATACAGACGCCGATTCCCGGAGAGGTGAAGGCTCGCCGTACCGGCCGCAGCTTCCTGTTTCTGGGGTGCCGCTTCAACGACCAGCTCCTGCGCATCTATGCGCGACAAGTGTCAAAGCGCTCGTCCGACGTTCACTATGCCGTGGTCGAACCCGACACGCTCTCCAAAAATGAGCTCCGCTTTCTGGCCGACCAAGGCCTAACGCCACTCGCAGTTCCGCTTGCACGTGCTGTCGAGATCCTTTTGGCAGATTAGGGAGGCTTCTCGCGTGGGCATTTGACCAGCGCTTGGCGAGGCAGCTCTTACACCATCTTGCTGCCACCTGACGAGCCATGTTTCCAGCAAAAATGAGAAAGGAGCGGCGATACCTTCAGTCAACATCTTCTCGCGCCGCTAGGTGCCGTTTCGATCACAACGCATGTCGGCTTTCCAACACGCCCGGGCAAGAGGCACACCAAAGCGCTTCCTAACTCGTTGAACAAGGTCATGAAAGTTGCACGCCGAGCCGTGGCATGCGGATTGCTGAGCCTCAGATACCGAGAAATCTCGCAGGCCTAAAGGGAGAACTGGATAAATGGCGACTCCAATGCATCGGGGATCATCGAGCGACGCCATTGAAGACGGCGAGGTCACGCGGTCGATTGCCGAGCACAAGGGCTGTGGCAAAAGTAGCCGCGGCGGCGGAGCTAGATGCGGTTCGCCAGCAGGCTGCACTGATCTTCCAGCTGAGACATGGGAAAAGGTGAAAAAGCACCCCTGCTACAGCGAGGAAGCGCACCATCACTATGCGCGCATGCATGTCGCGGTCGCGCCAGCCTGCAACATCCAGTGCAATTACTGCAATCGCAAATACGACTGTGCCAATGAATCGCGTCCGGGTGTGGTCAGCGAGAGGCTCACGCCTGAGCAGGCTGCCAGGAAAGTCATGGCCGTTGCCTCTACCATTCCACAGATGACGGTGCTCGGTATCGCCGGTCCTGGCGACCCGCTCGCCAACCCCGAAAAGACGTTCAAGACCTTCGAGCTCGTGCACAAGGCTGCGCCGGATCTCAAGCTGTGCCTGTCAACCAACGGTCTCGCGCTACCCGATCACATCGACACCATTGCCAAGTTCAACGTCGAGCACGTCACGATCACGATCAATATGATCAACCCCGAGATCGGGGCAAAGATCTATCCTTGGATTTTCTACAACCACAAACGATACACGGGCGTCCAAGCCGCAAGGATCCTCACTGATCGCCAGCTTCAGGGCCTGGAGATGCTCACTCGGCGAGGGGTTCTCTGCAAGGTCAACTCGGTTATGATCCCCGAAATCAATGATCAGCACCTCGTCGAAGTGAGTAAGGCAGTGAAGTCGCGCGGCGCCTTCCTGCACAACATCATGCCGTTGATCTCTTCTCCCAAATATGGAACCGTTTTCGGTCTGAAGGGCCAGCGCAGCCCGACGGCACTTGAACTAAAGGCGCTGCAGGATAGCTGCGAGGGTGAGCTGCATATGATGCGCCACTGCCGGCAGTGCCGGGCCGATGCGATCGGGTTGCTAGGCGAAGACCGCAGCGCGGAGTTCACCATCGAAAAAATCGCGACGATCGACATCAAATACGATGTCGAGAGCCGCAACGCTTATCAGGCCAATGTCGAGAATGGCCGTGCCGCCAAGGCCGCGGCCAAGCACGCTAACCTTGCGGAACTCGCAGTTAGCCTCGGCGACACGAAGGTCCTGGTGGCGGTCGCGACCAAGGGCTCGGATCTGATAAACGAGCACTTTGGTCACGCCAAGGAGTTTCAAGTCTATGAGCTCTCCAGCGGTGGCGCCAAGTTCATTGGCCATCGCCGCGTCGATCTGTATTGCCAGGGTGGCTATGCCGAAGAGGGAAAGCTCGCGACCATCATCCGCGCCATTAACGATTGCCACGCAGTATTCATCGCCAAAATTGGCGGCTGCCCCAGGGCGGAATTGATCAAGGCCGGCGTCGATCCCGTCGATCAATATGCTTATGAGCCTATCGATAAGTCGACGATCGCCTGGTTCAAGACCTATCTCGAGAGGGTCACCAGCGGTGCGATCAAACATGTCGAACGCGGCGATGCTGCGATCCGCCAAGGCGCATTGATTACCGCGGCATGAGAGAGGAAAAACATGCCGTTCAAGATCGTCGCCTCTCAATGCACGAGCTGTTCGGCGTGTGAGCCGGAATGCCCCAATGTCGCGATCGCGGAGAAGGGCGGAACATTCATGATCGATCCTGAGAAGTGCACCGAATGTATCGGCCATTTCGACGAGCCGCAATGCGTGGCGGTCTGCCCAGTCGACAATACCTGCGTCCTCGATACCTCGCTTGCACGCCACCAGGCGCGCAGGTGAGCGATGGAAATGACATGAACTTCCAGAAGAGACGATTGGTGCGACGAGCTATCCGAATGATGCTCCGAGCCGGCTGGCGCGCCGGCCGCGACCTTTGTCTTGCGATCAGCCCAAGTGGATGTTCGGGGCTTGCCGGTGGGATCAGCCTGAAGCCGCAGGCCATTGTTGCTGGGGTCAAGCACGATGACGTCTGGCGGGTTGTTCGCCGGGAGAGACTGCCACACGGCACGACGATGTGCCGACCGATTTCGTTGATAAGCCGAAGCGGACCGGGTTCGTATTGCAAGATCGCAAGCAAGTCTCTTGCGGGGACCATTGATTTCAAGAGGCGACCCGCGATGCCAGATGCCCTGTTCAGTCCGCAGTCCGAGATCAACGAGGTACTCCTCGCCAGGACCTTGCTTGGGGATGGGCTGCCCAGCGAGGCCGAGCATCACTTGTGGCAAGCAAGCCTCTCCTATCACCTTGATGAGGTCGCCGAAAGCCACCTGCGCAAGGCCGCAGGCCTGGCACCAGGGCACGCGGCCGTGCTGATCGGCTTATTTCGCTTCTATTTCTATAAGGCCCGGCTCGCCGAGGCGCTTGAGGTTGCCAAGCTCTGCATAAGCAAGGCGTCGGAGATGAACAATCTCCCATCGGACTGGCGTCTTGTCCGTGCCCATGATGCGGCGTTCGGTCGATATGAAGATATTCTGCCGCGGTTCTTTCTGTTCACGCTGAAAGGATACGCTTATTTGCAGATGCGCCTCGGTCAAATCGAGGAAGGGCGGTTAGCCGTTCAAAAGCTTCTTGAGATCGATCCCACCGATAAGATCGGTGCCAAAGTTCTCCTACGTGTCCTCGAACGTATGGGGCAGGCGGATGAGTGAGGACATTGGCAAGGCGAGAAATTGGCAGGGCAATCAGATCAATTGCGCCTGCTGCGCGCATATTGCTCTGAATCGCAACGGCTGCTGTCAACTCAAGCATGCTTGCGTCAACGACCGCTATGCCGGACGTATCGACTGCTTCTTCGAGAGAAATCCGAGCCTGGCCGACGCCTACCTCGCTCACCCGCATTTTGAAGTGCGCGCGATCGCGGCGAGATTCGCCAACGTCTTCCTGCTGCCGCCATTGCTCCACGATCACGACGAAACCGTGCGTTGGAGCGCCGTCCGCCGCCTGCCCAAGCGTTTCGCCCTGCAGCTTCGCAACGACCCTCATCACGAAGTTAGGATGTGGGTCGCGACACTGCTTGAAGGCGACGAACTTCTGCCGATGGCCTCGGATGAATATTACTACGTCCGCCTTGTAGTTGCGCGGCGGATTGCGCCCATGCTGCTCCGCGGAATGATCCGCGACGAGGACGCTGAGGTTCGTTGCGCCGTGGCGCGACGCCTCCCGGAGAAGTGGTTGCTCGGCCTGATCAATGACCGTGACGCATTGGTGCGGTTGGAGGTAGTTCAACGCCTGCCGGCGGAGTTGTTGTCGCTTCTGCGCCACGACCCGGATTGGCGTATCCGGCATGAGATCGCAAGCCGGATCGTGCCCTCCGAGCTCATGGGCCTTGTCGATGACCCATATAGCCTGGTGCGCGAAGTTGCGCGCTCGCGGCTTGTCCGATAGCCGGGACAAGAACAGGGGACCCTTGGCATGAACAATATTGTGGCTGATAGTGACATCGTCGAGCTGACTGCACGACCGTTCTTCGACTTTGGCGAGAAGGTGCGTGCCAACTGCACCATCCGAAATGACGGCACCTACGCCGGCAAGGAGATCGGCGACATCCTGGCCAAGAAGGGCGAGGTCGGCTACGTCATATCGATCGGCACTTTCTTGCAGCGGTTTTACATCTACGGCGTTGAATTCATCCAAAGCGGTCACCGGGTCGGCATGAAGCGAAACGAGCTCGATCCGGTCATACCACGCGCCGAAGTCGAGGACCTGCGCTTGCCGGGAGCCGACGATGATTGAAGCCAGACTGCCAAAATTTCAGCAGGGCCAGCGCGTCAAGGCGATGTTTGACCTGATCAATGACGGATCCTTTCCCGATGCCCCAACGGAAGGGCTCCTGGTCAGCCTCGGCGACATCGGCAAGATCGTCCAAGTGCGCCGGCACACGGAAGCGAACCTTCCGATCTATCTCGTCGAGTTCGGTGAGAACTTGGTCGTCGGTTGCCTCGAAAGCGAAATCGGCCAGGTCTAGGAAGTAGACGCGATGAACGCGGCCTTAGACATAAATCCGAACCTACCCGTGCATCCCAACGACATCGATCGCAGGCGCATCGAGCGCGCGCTGAAGTCGAGAGAGCGCTATCGTTATGTCTCAGCCAACATCACCGGAGTTGCCGGCGGCTACTTGATCGAATGCCCATGCTGCTCGCGCAATATCGACGTTAAGGGCGGCATCATTGACGTGGCCGTGCTGCGCCATGACGGGGCAAGCGCCAACTGGCAGGTATTCCGAAAAGATCACAAGCACGGCGTCTGGAAACTGCACTCCACGCACAAGCGTTTGGCAGCAGTTACCGATCTATTGAACGTCGATGCGGAACGCGTGTTCTGGCAATAAGGACCCGTTCTATGGCTCTGGGAGCAGGCGAAATTGCGGACATCGAGCGGACGCTCGCGTCATTCGATGATGCTTCTCAAGCCTATGCGGTGTTGCGACAGGGGTATCCGCATCTCGCCTGGATCCGCTGCGACTCGTCAGACCTTACCGAAACGCCTTTTTACAGCGTCGGACAATTCGACCTGCATTTGCTCGATAGCGCGGACCATTGTGCCCGGATCACGGATGATCCGACGCGGGCGACCGGCATTGTGCTCGCCAAGCGGGCCGTCGAGCCGTGACCGGACCAGCTCTAGGCCACGGCCTCGTTGCCAAGGCGGACGAAGAGCCGGTTCCAACGGGCTATGAATCCTTGATTCCGTTGTCGGATCCTGACATTACCTCGGCCGAAATCGCGGCAGTAGATCGCGTGTTGCGCTCGCCGCGGCCGTCTAACGGCCCGCTCACGGAACAATTCGAGGCGGCATTTGCCACCTATCTCGGGCGGAACTATGCCGTTGCGGTACCGAGCGGGACCATCGGCCTTCTGCTGTCTCTGAAAGCTTGCGGCATCGCCGCAGGCGACGAGGTGATCGTCTCGTCCTATTCATATCGCGAAACTGCACACGGCGTCAGCCTCGCCGGTGTGCGGCCGGTATTTGCGGACATCGACTATTGGTCCGGGACGCTCGCGCCGCAGAAAGTTGAGGAGCGCATCACGCCAAAGACCCGCGCCATCCTCGCCGCCAATGCCAATGGCTATCCCGCAGCCTGGTCGGAGCTGCGCGATATCGCGAGAAGGCGTAATCTTCTGCTGCTGGAAGATTCGACTGAGGCCGTCGCCTCACGTTATAAGGGCCAATTGGTCGGCACCTTCGGCGATGTCGCTGTGTTTGACCTCGCGCAGCCCTCGCTTCTGACCTGCGGCGAAGGCGGCATAGTGGTTACCGATGATATCGACCTTGCGGTGGCACTTCGTCGTCACCGTTCGGACCGGACTGACGAGCGTTCTTCCGCTACCGTCGGTTCGGCTGCGCCATATCAAGCCGAAATGAGCGATCTGTCCGCTGCGCTGGGGATTACGCAGCTAAGGCGTATCGACGAGATACTCGAGCGTCGCCGGCTGATTGAACAGCTTTATGCAACGCATATGCAGTCGTTCGAAGGCATCAAACCGCCCTATGTTGGACCCGACGTGACTGAAGTGAACTGGTTCCTTTATGTTGTCCATCTCGGGACGCGTTTCACGCGCTCCAGCCGCGACGCGATCGTCGAGGATCTCCGCGTTGAGCAGACCGAGGCTGCGGCTTACAACCATCCTCTGCACCTGCAGCGGCATTATCTCGATCTCGGTTATCGCCGTGGCGATCTGCCAGTGACCGAAAAGATCTCCGATCGCGCCGTTGCACTGCCATTTCATACGCATCTCACTGATAGCCAGATCGAATTCATTGTCCAGACCATGAAAGACGCCTCAATCAATGTAGGCGCGGGCGCGGCGATCTACTGAACAGCCGCAAATTGCGGAGAAGGCGAGAAAAAGATCTCGCTCGTCATCCTACCGGAAGGTGGAACCATGGGCCTATCGTCACTCCGGCTTGCCGCGGAGATCGCGATCCATACGGACGTCCAGCCATGAGTCGCCGAATGGTCAAGGATCTGAGGAAGCTGCCGGAATATGCGGTCGCAGTCGCACCGAGCTGCCGTGAGTTGTCGAGCCAGGAACTCATGGCAGAGCCTATCGCCGCCACGCGACGACGATGTCGGCGATCGATCTATCCTTGTTATCTTCGCGACGGTCCGCCCGCGGGATTGTCGACCAATGCGCGTCGCTTCCATCCGTGTCGGCGGAAGTCCTTTCAAATGGTCCTGTCGAGAGTTGGTTTGGTGCTTGCATGAAACCGGGCGAGAGCAGGAGTAAGCGACATGGTGATGGCTGGGCTGGCAATTGAGGCCTTGATCGGCGAGGCGCTTCCGGAGGCGAATGTGATCGTGACCGATCTGGCGGGCACCGGACACCACTGCGGGGCGCGAATCGTCTCGCAGGCCCTTGCCGGCAAGAGCCGCATCCAACAGCATCGGATGATCCATGCCGCGTTAGGGAGCAAAACGATCGACACGTTTCGACGCGCTCGTGCTCGAAACCCTCGTGCCGAAACGAGTCACTTGCAAGGGAACATCATGAGCGACCTACCCGAACAATGCACTAAGAACTTTAATTGTGGAGGTGACATCAAGCCGTCTTCGAACGGGCCGATCGTCATGCGACCCTATGTCAAAGCAGAGTCTCGCGGCCATTGCGACATCGCATTGCGGTAACAGAAGTATGAGCGGCAACATGAATGAGTTCGAACTCCCACAGCTCTACCGGCATCACGTTTTCGCCTGCCGCACTCAGCGCCCTCCTGACCATCCGCACGGCAGCTGCGGGACGGCGGGCGGAGGATCGTTATGGGAACGGCTCGGCAAAGCAATCGAGGCGGGTGGGTTGACCGATATCGGCTTCACCGCAGCCGACTGTCTCGGCTTCTGCGGCTCCGGTCCTCTGATGGTCGTCTATCCTGACGGTGTCTGGTATCGCCCGAGCACCCCGGAAGATATTGACGAGATTGTCGAGTCCCATCTGAAGAATGGCTGTCGCGTCGACCGCCTCGTCGTGGTGCTCACGCGGAGTTAGCGGTCTTTTGCTTTCCACTTACGGGAGACGGAGCCATCGGCCGTCTCCGGCCGCACTAAGAAGGACGTCGATGCATCGCATCGGCGATTGCGAGGCTCTTTCCTCGTGAAATGGTGCACAGGGACGCTTGGCCGTGGGGCCGCTGTGCCGAATGCCGCTCTCTTCCAGAACGAGGCAAGGATAGTGCAATACCGCCTACGAAGAAGACTTCACACCTGCGTCCACCATGGCATCGCCTCCGCGCGCGTGGAGGGCCAAAACAACCCAAATATCCTTTTCCAGCAAATGGACCGACCGGCCCGAAGCCGTGGTAACAACGCCGAGAGCCGCAAGCCGCTCGCCACGAGAGGGAGCCAGATAGGAGTCTGCTATCGGCTACGAGCACCTGGCTGATGGATTCTGACATCCACGCGGGCAATGCAGGCATGAGCGCGATCAGATCCTGTAAGACCGGTTGCGGGAGCTTTTGCTTGAGTTTGGTCCGTGCCTCCGCGGCATGCGGTCTTCCCAGCTGAGCAAGCGCACGGACCGCGTCCCCGGCCGCAAGCTCGTGGCAATGCTGCAGAATGAGAAGGTCTGCCGGCTCGGAAAACAAGCGGTCAATCTGGTCACCATTCTTGCCAAGCCCCGCCGGGGTCAACGGTGTGAATTAGGCAGGCCCCTTGAACATCAGTGCTGTAGCCATTCGCCGGCCGTCTAAGCGAACGCGGTCTGAGAAAAGGTCAGAGCGCTCGCCTCCCCAATTCTTCGGGATCGCCTGCTCGCCCATGATCTCGGCGAACGCCCGTCTGATACGGTGCTCTGGGATTTCGCGCAGCGCGCCGAGGTCAGATTTCGCGGGGTGGTATGTAGCTTTAGCGCCGCTTTCTCCCACAAGAGGCTCGTGTGATACGCCACCTGCGAAGCAAACACATCACACCTCCGCACACCGCGGCGCCTTCTCCGTTCGCGCGCAGTTCTGAAGCTCTCGCCTCGGGCTTGAGCCCAGCAGCGACGGTACCGGCTCGCGGTCAAATCCTGCACATCTTGTGTTATTGGCTTCGATCAGCGGCCGCCTGATCAGCAGTCGATCCTCGAGCATCAAGGCGATCGCGCTGGCGGCGTCGATCGCCGCCGGATCGACTTCGCCCGACGTTACCCGCGGCGCGGCTGGGTTGAACCAGGACCGAACCGGCGTGTTACCAAAGAATGTACATAGATCGGGCGCGGTCCAGAGTTCGGTCAGCAAGCTCTTTACCACGACATGATGACCCGCTGCCTCCAACGCACAATTCTGGCGCGCGTTCGTTCCGCAGTCGGGCTTCTGCCAAAACAGAATCGTAGTCATGTCAAGATTCCCCATTTGATCACGCTAAGCTGGATGGTTGGCACTGCCTTACCGTTGCCCAAGATGGTGTTGACCTTCTCACCCCGTCCAGCGTCAGCGGTGTGATCACCGTGCCATGGCGCGCTCGTCTTCACGCGCTCAGGTGAGCCCACCTCGTCGGACGTGTAGGTAACGAAGAGAACGCGGACACCTTCGAACTTTCCGGTGAGTTCGCCAATCAGGTCCAGTCCGCGGCTCATCAGTCAAGTGACACCGAGAAACATCTGGGGCGATTCAGTCGAAGCTCGCGGCATAGGCCTATTCAGGCGTGGCCAGTTCGTGGGTCTCGATCTCGTCACGAAACAGGAACTGCAACGCCGAATGGGTGATCTTTTCCTGGTCGACCTCGAACACGCGCCGCCGTTTACAGCCTTGTCTGTCTCGACGCCAAACTGCATGTTGCCTTCCTTTCAAATCGCGTCACGATGCGGCGTTGGCAATTGTCATTCCGTCCTGCGCGGTTACAGTCGCAGCTAGATCGCACTTTAAGAGCCACAATCCTTGTCCTGTTTCTGACATAACAACAAATGGCTCGGCGCGGCGTCCGTCAATCGCGTCTGTCGACCATCTTCGAGTAGGCGCTTAAAGCACGCGCGGCGAATGGCACGCTAGTTGCTACTCGGATGCCGTAACTGCGAGTGAGGGTTGAGGCCACGCCGGCGCGTATGGCGAGCGCGTTCTCTTTCCCGACGCCGTGTGCCCAGGTTTCTGAGGGAGAAATACTCTCGCGCAAGTCCAACGCGAAAGCATTGGCAATCGGTTAATGGAGAGCAACATGGCTTCACTGAGACAAATCGCGTTTTATGGCAAGGGTGGTATCGGCAAATCGACGACCTCGCAGAACACCCTCGCAGCACTCGCCGAGATGAATCACAAGATCCTGATCGTCGGCTGCGACCCGAAGGCGGACTCGACCCGCCTGATCTTGCACGCCAAGGCACAGGACACAATCTTGAGTCTCGCGGCAAGCGCCGGCAGCGTCGAAGACCTCGAGATCGAGGACGTCTTGAAGGTCGGCTACAAGGATATTCGCTGCGTCGAATCCGGTGGTCCGGAGCCGGGCGTCGGGTGCGCCGGCCGTGGCGTCATCACCTCGATCAACTTCCTGGAAGAGAACGGGGCCTACGAGGACATCGATTACGTGTCATACGACGTGCTCGGCGATGTCGTATGCGGTGGCTTTGCAATGCCGATACGTGAGAATAAGGCGCAAGAAATCTATATCGTCATGTCCGGCGAGATGATGGCGATGTATGCCGCCAACAACATCTCCAAGGGCATTCTGAAGTATGCCAATTCGGGCGGGGTGCGGCTGGGCGGCTTGATCTGCAACGAGCGGCAAACCGACAAGGAGCTGGAGCTGGCAGAAGCGCTCGCCAAGAAGCTCGGCACCCAGCTGATCCACTTCGTGCCCCGTGACAACGTCGTCCAGCACGCCGAGCTGCGCCGCATGACGGTGCTGGAATATGCGCCGGACTCCAAGCAGGCGGACCACTATCGCAATCTTGCGACCAAAATCCACAACAATGGCGGCAAGGGCATCATCCCGACCCCGATCAGCATGGACGAGCTTGAGGACATGCTGATGGAGCACGGCATCATGAACCCGATCGATGAAAGCCAGGTCGGTAAGACCGCTTCCGAGCTCGCTGCGCTGTCCGCGTAATTCAGCTCGCCGGCCTCCAAAGGAGGCGCGCGTCAAGACTGATAGGATCCAATCAGTGGAGTTGTCCGTGACTGCAGCGCAAGAGGGTCTAATCGCTGCGATGTCGATTCCGTCGGGTGGGACCCCCGCTGACAGGCAGCTTGTCGGAATTGAACTCTACCATGTTCTAATTGGCTGCGGTCCGGCAGACGCTGACGTAAGGGATAATGACAAGTTTGACCGGCATGTGTTCGCCTCAGTTCTTTGTGCCGCTGTAATGGATGGAGCGCCTCTTCCAGAGCGCACGGGCCTGACCGCGCAGGAGCTCAATGAACTCCTGGCACAATGTTTCCCATCCGCGCCCGTGCAGGCCATCATCTCGATGGAAAACTCCGGTTCAGCCAGTGACGAAGAGATCATGCTGCGCGACCTCCTGCTCGGGCAGCGATCGGCAAAGGGCGAGATCAGTCGCTGGCTCGCTGCTATGGTCGCAAGGCGTGCGATGGAACCGAACCATTTGTGGGAAGATCTCGGACTACGCGAGCGGGCCGAGTTGACGCGCCTGTTGATGCGCCATTTTGCGCCGCTGGCGTCGCAAAACACCAAAAACATGCGCTGGAAGCGCTTCTTCTATCGCAGATTGTGCGAGAACGAAGGTTTGGTGATGTGTACGACGCCGGTGTGTACGCAATGCCGCGACTTCAATCACTGTTTCGGTGAGGAGAGCGGCGAGAGCCGGATGGCGGAGCGTCGCCGCAAACATTTGCGGGGAATGGAAACTCCTGCCGGAGCCGCAGGCAATCCGCAGGTGTGAGCAATCGACTATGCGCTCCCCCAGAAGCTGCGAAGGACCCCCGCAAGCTGCGATGCCTCGACCCTTGCGCTTTGGCCTTGCCGGAAATTGCTCGAAAGCGTGCATGCGGCTGCTGCGTGATGCGGCCCTGCAGCCGACGCGCCGGCGCGTGCTGCTGGCTCAGTTGCTCTTCGCAAGGGATGACCGCCACGTCACTGCCGAGATGCTCTTCAGCGAGGCGATCGAAGCCAACATCAAGCTCTCGGTTGCGACCGTATACAACACGCTGAACCATTTCACACGAGCCGGCCTGCTGCGCCGGATCACGCCCGACGGCTCAAAGTCGTTCTTTGACATCGATACCAGCATACACCCGCATTTCTATCTCGTCGGCGAAGATACTTTGATCGACATCCCCGAAAAGCTCCTGCTCGCGCGGATGCCCGAGGCCTTACCCGACCACGAGATCTCCCGGCTCGACATCATCGTCCACATTCGCCGTAAGCCAACCGACATCTGATATATCCGACTTTCGACATTGTTACATTTACGGCAATCTCAGTTGCTACCCAGAAGTGCAGTGATTTCAGGCAGTTCGTCAACCACCGCCCTGGCACGGCTGTTGCTCACCGTTCAGCGGAAAAGACGGAATCTGCACATGGCCTTCGGTGAAACGACTCGGTTCGGCAGCTCGCAGACACGACAAATAGTCCTGAACGACACCACGTTACGCGACGGCGAGCAGGCTCCCGGCGTGGCCTTTACAGCGGTGGAAAAACTATCGATCGCGCGCGCGCTAGCAAAGGCCGGGATCACCGAGATCGAAGCCGGTACGCCGGCGATGGGCCATGAAGAAGTCAGCGCGATCCGCGCTATTGTCGAAGCTGGCCTGGCCGCGACAATCATTGGTTGGTGCCGGATGAAATCTTCCGACGTCGATGCGGCAATCGATTCCGGCGTCTCAATGGTCAATGTCTCGATCCCATCCTCCGACGTGCAAATCGCGGCCAAGCTCGGCACCGACCGGGTTGCCGCGCTCGAGCAGGTAAGGCGGGTCGTCGGCTACGCTCGCGATAACGGGCTCGATGTCGCAGTCGGAGGCGAAGATTCTTCGCGCGCCAATGTCGACTTCCTGATCGAGCTGATCACCGCAGCAAAAGAGGCGGGCGCGCGGCGCTTTCGTGTCGCCGATACGCTCAGCGTGCTCGACCCGGACGCAGCCTTTGCGCTGGTGGCGGCGCTACGTGCCACCTCCGATCTCGAGATCGAATTCCACGGCCACGACGATCTGGGCCTCGCCACCGCTAACACGCTCGCCGCAATCAAGGCCGGCGCAACGCATGCCTCGGTGACCGTGATCGGCCTCGGCGAGCGTGCGGGCAACGCGCCTCTGGAAGAGGTCGCTGTCGCGCTCAGGCAGCTCTATGGATGCGACACCGGCGTTGTGCTCCCGGAACTCGACAATGTCGCGGCTGTCGTCGCGTCCGCTGCCGTTCGCAGCGTTCCGCTTAATAAGGCGATCGTCGGTGAGCATGTTTTTACCCACGAATCCGGTATCCATGTCGATGGCCTCCTGAAGGACCAGCGCAGCTATCAGGCGCTCGATCCGCGGCTGTTGGGTCGCTCTAACCGTTTTGTCGTCGGCAAACATTCAGGGCTAGCCGCTATCACGGCGTTGCTGAACGAATTGCAGGTTTCCGTGAGCGATGAGGAAGGCAAGGCGATCCTCGCGCGCGTTCGGCAGCATGCGGTCGAGCATAAGGGCGGGGTCGCGCGCGAGACTGTAATGGCGATCTGGCGCGAAGTCCGCGAGCGCTCGATGATCAACGCAATGTGAGGCTGTCATGTCCAGAATAGTCGCCATTTCTGTGATCGAGGAGATCGTTGAGCCGCCACGCCTGCGATACGCCCCCCGTTTGACGAGCACGCGTGGCCGGCCATCATTGCACACGGTGGAAGAAAAGACGGAGAAAGCCGAATGGCTGACGGAATCCTTTTGCGATTAAGCAAGGCGGCTGCGGCTGAGGAGTTTTTTGACTTGCTCGGCGTCAAGTACGAACCCAAGATTGTCAACGTGGCTCGGCTCCACATACTGCATCGCATGGGGCAGTATCTCGCAGACGAAGACTTGACCGGTGCGAGCGATGCAGCGGTCGCAGAACGTTGTAAGGCCGTGCTGGAGCGGGCATACACGGACTTCGTCGGCTCCTCACCAATCGATCAGCGCGTTTTTAAGGTCCTCAAAGAAGCGACCGCGCCACAGGCGAAGAAAGCGTCAAACTTGGTTCAACTGGAGACGTTTTAGTCATACTCGGGTTCAAAAAGGGTCTCTCACTCGTCCTGGTCGTCCCACAAGGACGGCAGTACGCCGCATAGTCCCAGATTACTCCGATGCCGCTGCGTTTGCGAGATCTCGGAAATTGCGACGTCGTGCTCACTGCCTTGCGGTGGCTATGTTCTTCGTGGAGGCGACGATAGGACGGACCTAACGCCTCTGTTCGGTCTCCGACGCTTGTCGCCGTGTCCTTGTCAGCTCTGGCGGTTCCGGCTGGACGAAAGTCACGTCGCCGCAGTCGCAAGCCTCTGTGTTGATATCAACTTTCGATCAAACCCTCAATTGGTACGACACTTGCTGTCTCTATTCGCAGCGAAGCCTTGGAGAAGCGCATGCATATCGACGTCTGCTACAAGCAAGTCCCGGCTTTCCCGGGGATTCGAGTGCACGCCGTGAGTAAGACCATCACGCTTCAGAGGAGGAAGCCAAGCCCTCGAGTTCAGCTTTCGCTCCCGCAATGTGGCTTCTGCGGATTGCCGTCAGTGCCAGCGCTTCTTTGGACCGGAGCTGCGCGGCTAAGGCAGCTGTAACCGAGACCCGGCGAGGAACGGTCGCTGAGCTGAGACAGATGATCGTCGCGCGCCAGACGAACCCGGAAGCCGATCTCGCGGTATGGCGCTCGACTAATGAAGCAAGGAAACCAATTCCATGAGCTCTACATCCAAAAGTCGCGCTCCGGCGGCCGCCTCTGGGCGCGCCGCGACCAAGAGGGAGTTGCCCGATCGCTTTAAAGCTTACAAGCACGTCTGGGTTTTCGTCGAGCAGGAACGCGGTGTTGTGCACCCCGTGTCCTGGGAACTCATGGGTGCCGGCCGTAAGCTCGCCGATAAGCTCAAGGTTGATCTCGCGGCTGTTGTCATCGGCCCGGAGAGTGAGGCGACGCAGCAGGCCGCTGCCCAGTCCTTTTGCTATGGCGCCAACCTCGCCTACCTGGTCGCTCACAATCTCTTGGCCGACTATCGCAACGAGTCCTACACCAAGGCGCTGACCGATGTCGTCAACACCTACAAGCCGGAGATCCTGCTGTTGGGAGCCACTACGCTCGGCCGCGATCTCGCGGGCTCGGTCGCCACGACGCTGCTTACGGGACTTACTGCGGATTGCACAGAGCTCGATGTCGATGCTGACGGATCGCTCGCTGCGACGCGGCCGACCTTCGGCGGCTCTTTACTCTGCACGATCTACACGCTGAACTACCGTCCGCAAATGGCTACCGTCCGCCCCCGCGTGATGCCGATGCCAAAGCGCGTCGCACGCCCGGTCGGCCGCGTTATCACTCACCCACTCGGTCTCGTCGAAGACGACATCGTCACAAAAGTTCTCACCTTCCTGCCCGACCGCAACTCAGCAAAATCAAATCTTGCTTATGCCGACGCGGTCGTTGCGGGCGGGCTTGGGCTCGGATCACCGGAGAACTTCCAGCTGGTACGCCAGCTCGCGACCGTGCTCGGGGCCGAATACGGCAGTTCGCGACCGCTCGTGCAGAAGGGCTGGGTCACCTCTGATCGCCAGATCGGCCAGACCGGCAAGACGATCCGACCAAAACTCTATATCGCCGCCGGCATCTCGGGGGCGATCCAGCACCGTGTCGGCGTCGAAGCGGCCGATCTTATCGTTGCCATCAACACCGACAAGAACGCGCCAATTTTCGACTTCGCTCACATTGGCATCGTTGCGGATGCCATACATCTTTTGCCGCCGCTCACTGACGCGTTCCGGACGCGGCTGTCGCCACATTCCCGTGACCGGAAGCAGGTCGAAGGAGTTCGATCATGATCGAGGAAAAATTCGATGCCATCGTCGTTGGCGCAGGCATGGCGGGTAATGCGGCAGCGCTCACCATGGCCGAGCGCGGTATGAAGGTGTTGCAGCTTGAGCGCGGCGAGTATCCGGGATCAAAGAATGTGCAGGGCGCGATCCTCTATGCCGACATGCTGGAGAAGCTTGTTCCCGATTTCCGTGACGACGCTCCGCTTGAGCGACACCTGGTCGAGCAGCGCTTCTGGATGATGGATGACCGCTCGCACACCGGCTTGCACTACCGCTCCGAGGACTTCAACGAGGAGAAGCCGAACCGATACACCATCATCCGCGCTCAGTTCGACAAATGGTTCTCGCAAAAGGTTCGCGAAGCCGGCGCCACAGTATTATGCGAAACGACGGTCACGGACCTAGTCCGAGATGCCCATGGTAAGGTAATCGGCGTACGGACCGATCGGCGCGACGGCGAGATCCATGCTGACGTCGTCGTGCTGGCGGAGGGCGTCAATGGCGTGCTCGGTACGCGCGCTGGCCTGCGCGAGCGGCCGAAGCCCGAGAAGGTTGCGCTCGCAGTCAAGGAAATGCACTTCCTGCCTAGGGAAACCATTGAATCGCGCTTCAATCTCAAGGGGGACGAAGGCGTGGTGATCGAGGCCGTAGGCACGATTTCTCGCGGCATGACCGGTATGGGATTCATCTATGCCAACAAGGAATGCGTCTCGCTGGGTATCGGCTGCTTGGTCGCCGACTTCCAGCGTACCGGCGAGACGCCTTATGGCCTACTCGATCGCTTCAAGCGGCATCCTTCGGTCGCGCCTCTGATAGAAGGCTCCGAGGTGAAGGAATATTCTGCCCATCTGATTCCCGAGGGCGGCTTCAAGGCAATCCCGCAACTCTACGGCAAGGGCTGGGTCGTGGTCGGCGACGCCGCGCAGCTTAACAACACAATTCATCGCGAAGGATCAAACCTCGCGATGACGTCGGGCCGGATCGCGGCGGAAGCGATCCTTCAGATCAGGTCGCGGAACCAACCGATGCTCCCGCAGAACCTGGTGCTATACAAGAAGAAGCTCGATGAATCCTTCGTGATCAAGGACCTAAGGAAGTACAAGGATATGCCGGCGCTGATGCACACCCGGTCGCAAAACTTCTTCCTGACCTATCCGCAACTCGTCTCCAAGGCTATGCAGAACTTTCTGCGTGTCGACGGTACGCCTAAAGTCGAAAAGGAGAAGCTCACACTTAAATCGTTCACCAAGGCGCGCTCGCGGAGCGGCCTGTTTGGCGACGCCTTTCGCCTCATGCGCGCGTGGCGTTGAACGGAGAAACAGCAGCGACCAACGACGGAGACAAAACAATGTCGATCGAGCAATCCCTGCGTGTCGAGGACAAGCTATTCTATAACCGCTATCTCGTCGATACCGGCCGTCCCCACATCAAGGTGCGGCCGCACACCAAGCCATCGCCGCAGCTTTTGTCGATGCTGAAGGCCTGCCCGGCGCGGTGCTATGAACTCAACGAACAGGGCCAAGTCGAGTCCACCGTCGATGGCTGCATCGAATGCGGCACCTGCCGGATAATCTGCGAGGAGACCGGCGACATCGAATGGAGCTATCCCCGAGGGGGCTACGGCGTCCTGTTCAAATTCGGCTAAGCCAACATCGGCGGCTTTTGCACTGATCCGAAACAACGTGCAGACTTTGAGGCACCTTCCGTGGGGCTCGCCGCGGGCTAGACCGCGAGAATAATCGGGGCTTCGGCCGAATGGCCGGCCCTATTTGGGATTCTGCACGGCCGAACTCGAAGCGTTCCTCGATAGGCCTGAGGCGACCGTCGGGCTACCACGAATCTTCCATGCTTGGGGGCGAAAGCAGTGAAGCTTGAGTCTGCCGCTTGGCATCACCTCAAGCCGGTTCCGCGATCGTCCGGAAGCGCGTGGGTCGGGCGCCTCTAAGCCGTCCTTGCCTGGGCTGCGGGCGCGAACAGTGACTACCAGGGAACGCAGACGACACGAAAGTGTCTCAGTGTCTTCTCACCACCTCACTCCACCAAACGAAGTACGCCAGGACAAAGTTGTGACGACGACGATCAGCGAGGATCTTGCTGCTATGCGCAGTCATCGTAATCGCATCCACCGCTATCGCGGTTTGCTTGAAGGTCAACCGACTGACCTTGAGCGACAATATCTCGAGCAACGCTTGTCTGAAGAGCGCTGTGCTTTCGATGCCCTAGTGGTGGGTAGTTTTCCCCTGGTTTTCAGAATCCCCGCATGAAGCCGGTCGAAGCCATCTGTTCCAGTCACAAAGGTCACCCACCTTGGGCTTGGCGTCGCCCAGTGTTAGGCTACTCAATGCTCTTGGGAGCGAAATGTGGTGCGCCAGAGACGGTATTTGCCGCAAGCCAAGTTGTTTTGCCTCTCGTTGGCCTATTCGCTTTTGCGAGCCAGGCGTTCCGCAACAGGACCTTCCGACATCGAGAGCCATCGAGCGTATCATCTGCGGCTTGTGATCGGTGCCCGCGTGTCATCAGAGGGGGCGCTCCTGCACAGCATCAAGCGCCCTTGTAGTCGAACATGTGGGCTTCACGACGCCTGACCGCCACTGAGAAGCTGGATGACGTGTCGTGATCAAAGCGCTGTACGCACCTGAGTGTCCGCCATAAGCACGAAATGAGATCTCTCTCCCTGGGGGTATAGGTTCGGTAAGTCGCCGCTGACGCAACGATGGCTCATGTAACCATATCCGCTAACTCGATCCTCCCGCACCAAGACGCTGATGTGACGGGCGTCGTACACCTTGATGACAGGATGCTGGAGACTATGAGCCAATACGACCGACGTAGCGGTTGCCCGAATGCGCGGTTTCACATTTTCTCCTTGCTAATTGGCCGTCGCAACTAGGTCGAGGGCGGCTGATGTCTAGCCCCGACCGCGCCAAGCCCACTGTCGATTTCGTGCCTAAGAAAGCAAGCGGTGTGCCGAACTGCGATCGGGGTGAGATCGCGTCCGAGGAGGGCTTGAATCGGACGCAGCGTCAAGTTGTATCTAGCGTACAAAATCGGTTCCAGAAGACATAGCCAAAATGAGACAATCCTCCCTTGTTGCTACAGTATGTACCGTATTCGGCTTGATTGGGGTGAGTGGAGGTGCGCTCGCTGACACAATCGGGCACTACGACTGCACCATAGTCGCAACAGCCCGAGAGCCGGTCGGCGATCGGAATGAACACAACATCGTCAGCTTCCAATATACGTGTCGTGGCGGAGATGGGTTATTCAAGGACGCAATAGTCACAGCAATATCTGTCGTTGAGTGTGATAACGAGAAGGGAACCTATTTGGCTTCTTTCGGTCTTCACCGCTCGCCCGCTGGCTTCGCGGCTGAGCAGCTGTTGGAGGGCATCGCCTACATTGTCATAGAGGACGACAAAGCTGTTGGCGTCGAATCGTACGGTAAGACGTCCTTTAAGTTCGCATCCGGTACCTTGGCAGACCTCCCAGAAGAGACCGTCAAATTCACGGCCACGCCCACCGGATTGGGTCGATTCAAGCTAGAGTTTACGGACTGAATTGCTCGTCAATTGAAGCCGTCGTTGTCCACCTGCAAGTAGCGAGACGTCGCTGGCTTGTCTCTGATTGCTGGCTGGCTGTAGGAGTTATGCGTGTCTGCTCGCGATGCGGGCGGCCTCGCTGACGGTCGTCCGGCGGAGTCACTAACTTGCAGCGTCTCAGCAAGTTGTCGACCCGCACGCGGCTCTGCGCGCATCATATGGAAATGAAGGAGGGCCGGCTCAGATGCACGGCGCTCATATTGCGCGGCCCGCTTAGATATGGACCTGGCCAAGACCTTGGTCAGCTCTTCGACAGATCATTGGGGATATAACAGCTTCAAAGCCTTCAGCCGGTACGTCGACTGCACTGGAAACGCCCGAGCCATGGCTGCCCAGTCGTGCCTCTTGACCCGGCAAGTGAGGCCAAATTCGAACAAGAGGACACGAATTGGCATGCCGCGGCTAGGGGCGCAGGTCTCGGTCGCCGTGGAGCGATACGCGCTCCCGCGCAAATGAGCTGAGATCGAAGCAAGGCCAAGAAGTTGAAAAGTTCCGGTAACCAGCTGCCAAACCTCGCTAGATCGCATTGACAGCGCATAACGCGCGATTGCTCATCTGGCGTATCACATCCGTGCCAGCGCTTGGGCAAGAGCGCCGTTCGGAGGCACGGTACTGGCGCGTCCGGTGACTTGGGGAACCGTGCAGATCCGTTTGTTCGTTACCGCGCGCGTGGCTATCTCACCTGAACGTGCACGACGACAATAATCCACATTGTCGCTAGACGCGGCGGTGGGCTCGAAGCGCTACACGCGGGTCCGTATGTACCCACTGGCCCAAATCCTGCACTGCACAAATGCGGGGCGCCTGAGCTTACGGAATGGAGGCGCATTTGAAACTTGATCAACCCAAACGACGATGCTGTGGTGGCTCCACTGCTGGCGAACAATGGCCGCATTTCGCTGAAAAGGCCGTCCGGCGCAAGGCTGAGGTCATCAACGACTTTAGCAGAAGGCTCAACAAGCTCGTTCCAGATCAATTTGCAGACACTGATCTGGCTTGGACAAGGACCTTCTTAGGAGCCGAAGGCCACCAACCTGCTCTCGATCGCGCGCCCGGGAATGCACTCGCTCGCCGGCGCCGACCATGCCACTCGCGGTGATGCGGGCTTGGGAGATCTCTATGTTCGACCAATTGGATTTAGCATCATTCAAGCTCCACCCTGAGCGTGACGCTGTGCTCGGCGAAGTGCATGCGCGCCCGTTTACCGGTCTCGTTTCACCGCTTGGCATGGTCCGCTTCATATTTCTTGCAAAGGGCGACGATGCCGCAAGCGATCGCCGCCGGTTTATCGAGTTCTGCCGGGCGAATAAGGTCCCACCACCGGAGGCGTCTGCGAAGCATCATCAGATCGGGTTCGGACCGGTGGTGCTGCGCTGGGAGCAGCATTCGGAATTTGCTACTTTCACGTGGATCTGGAGCACTGCGAACAGTCCAGCAACGCGGCAATTCGGCGATGTCCGTGACGGCGTTCGATCACTAATCCGCGCACTATCGCAGACCGGAGAATTGCTGGCCGCGATCAAGTTGGAAGTAGAGCGGGGTGCTTCTCCAATGGAACGCGCCGAGCAGATTTTTGACCAAAGTAGTCTGGCGATGGTCAACGTCAAGGGAGGCGCAGGCGCTGTGGCCTCCGACTTCCGCGCAGACAAAAGAGGTTTTACGAGAATTCTAGTCTACGATCTCGGACTGACGCCGCACGATCTCGGCGCACTGGTACAACGTCTCCTGGAAATCGAGACCTACCGCTCGCTAGCGCTGCTTGGTCTGTCGACCGCGCTGGAGCTTGCGCCGTCGGTCGATCGGATCGATCGCCGTCTCGTCGAAGTGCTCGAGGAGATGCAGGGCGCCGAAGGGCTGAAGGTCAACAACCATCTGCTTGAGGAACTGACCGCATTGGCCGTCTCCTTCGAAAGAGACGTCGCCGGCAGTCTGTTTCGCTTCGGGGCCAGCAGAGCATACAACGAGCTGGTACAATCCCGACTGTCGATCATCGAAGGCGAAGATGTCGTGGGTTATCCGACCTGGTCGTCGTTTCTGGGCCGCCGTATGACGCCCGCGATACGAACCTGTGCGACGATGGAGGAGCGTCAGGCCAACCTATCGGAAAAGTTGGCTCGTGCCGCCGATCTGTTGCGAACGCGCGTCGACGTCGAAATCGAGCAACAGAATCGTGATCTTCTACGTTCGATCAACGAGCGCACGCGACAGCAACTCCGGCTGCAGTCTACGGTGGAGGGGTTGTCAGTCGGGGCCATCGGATACTATGTGGTCAGCCTGTTTGCCTATCTCGCAAAGGGCGCGCAGGACGTCGGACTGCACGTAGAGCCCGCGTCCGTCACCGCGGCCTTCGTGCCGATCGCCGTCGGTGTGATCTGGCTGGTGAGCTACAACATTCGGAAGCGGCACCTCAAGCCCGACGATGCACCGTCCAGGGTTCGCAAATAAGTCTGCCAAAGGCGAGAATCTCGCTGTGCACGCGAGGCTCGGCGATGTGCATGTTTCAATTTCGTGTGGGCGCCCGGCCGCGGCGCGCCTCTGCGTGATCTGCCACCGTGAAGGCTGACTATTCGAGTGTCTTTGTGGATAGGTTGACGCTCTACATTGTCATAGATCCAACGGATCGGCGAGGCAATCAGGCGGCTCGGCGTGGTTCCGTACGAGCACGGGATGTTTGGGGCGCACATCGTGCTTTGTCGGCGTGATGTTCGGTTTGCTACAAAATTGTTCGAGAGTGACCGAGCGCAGCGCATCAATGCGAATGACCGCAAGGGAAGAGCACCCGAACAGAAATGTGCTGCCCAAATGGCCGAAACAGCCCGCTGAGACCGCTTTGATCTTGATGAAGGTCTCGCAATCGGGCGCGAATGGATACAAGTTGACATCAGCTGGATTCACGCTGTTCGAGGATATGAGAAGTTTGCAACAAAATGTAAGCTCGCCTCGGCACGCCACTTGCTTTGTTCCAACCAGCATCACTAGGCCCCCCTGGTGGTGTAGGGGCGGACTCGGCGCTTTTCCAGGTCCAGGCGTCGAGGCCGCCCTGCGATACTTTCGACGGCCCGCCGTCGGGAAACGATATCAAAGGGTATGTCGGGATCCCTACCGCTGCGGTCACGTTCGGCCGTACTTCTGAGCCCGTCTTGTCATCATGCTGTACGAACCCGAAATCCGGCGCATGGCGGGATCAACGTTGCCAAGAGCCGGGACCGTGCGAGCGGCACGGGCTTGTCGGCCTTTGCGATCTCTTGGGAGAGGTCCGCTTCGCGCGATGGACTCGATCGTAGAATCTGAATCTTCCAGCCGAGGAATTCCATCGGAGGAATAAGCGAGATTGGGCTCTCTACGAAGTCGGAAAGCGGCGTAGCTGCGACTTGCGTTGCGGCTAGTGTGCCGAATCGCTCACGGGCCAATGGAAGACGCATGTGCCGGATACGATCGGCGTCCAATATTCCACTCGCATCCCACACATAATATGGCCCGTGCGACAATCGTGCAGCGCTCCGCACGCTCGCGGGATGGCGCCGATTATAACAACTTGAAGAGCATAGATCCAACCAGCTTGTATGGCCCTAGATCTGTCTGCGCACCGCGATCATGGTCGATGCCAGAGGCCGGGCCAATTCGGTTAAGATGCTAGATTCTGAATGGCCGAATGATCGGGGCCTCTGAAATGCGCCTCGCCGCCGGAGCCGTTCAATTGTGCCTCGCACCTCATCACGCCGAGCGCCAATGGCACCGGCAAGGCCGCCTTTGCCAAAGATGGACACTGGAGAAAGTCTGCGTCTCAGGCTCACAGCGAAGCGCAAGGTTAGTCATCTAGGTGGCGCGGTTGGTGCAGTCATCCAGCAAGGCCGCTCGTAAGCGCCAGATCCGAGATGAGGGCGCTCACGCAGTAAGGTTGGCCCGCTTCTTGCTGCCCGTGCGTCCATCGATGCGTCAAAGAAGACGAGAGGGTTCATGGAGGGGGCGACGGAAACATTCTATAGCGTAATCAGGCGACAGGGCATCACGCGCCGAAGCTTTCATAAATTCTGCAGCCTGATGGCGGCGAGCCTCGGGCTTGCGCCGCTGGGGGCGAGCCGCATTGCAACCGCGCTCGAAACAGAGCCACGAATGCCGGTGATTTGGATGCATGGGCTCGAATGCACCTGCTGCTCTGAGAGCTTCATCCGTTCCGCTCATCCCTTGGTGAAGGATGCCGTGCTGTCGATGATCTCGCTCGACTATGACGACACCATTATGGCGGCAGCCGGACATCAGGCCGAAGCGATCCTCCAAGAGACCCGCGCCAAGTACAGGGGCCGGTATGTGCTCGCGGTCGAAGGCAATCCGCCCCTGAACGAGGGCGGCATGTTCTGCATCGACGGCGGCAAGCCTTTCGTCGAGAAACTGAAGATGATGGCCGAGGACGCGATGGCCGTCATCGCCTGGGGCACGTGCGCCTCCTGGGGCTGCGTTCAGGCGGCCAGGCCCAATCCGACGCGGGCAACGCCCATCGACAAGGTCATAACCAACAAGCCGGTCATCAAGGTGCCGGGATGTCCACCGATCGCCGAGGTCATGACCGGTATCGTCACCTTCATTATCACCTTCGGCAAATTGCCCGAGCTCGATCGCCAGGGCCGGCCCAAGATGTTCTATTCGCAGCGCATCCACGACAAATGCTACCGGAGGTCGCATTTCGATGCAGGCCAATTCGTCGAGGAATGGGACGACGAGGCGGCGCGCAAAGGATATTGCCTGTATAAGATCGGCTGCAAGGGACCAACTACCTACAACGCCTGTTCGACGGTGCGCTGGAACGGTGGCATCTCCTTCCCGATCCAGTCCGGCCACGGCTGCATCGGCTGCTCGGAAGACGGGTTCTGGGACAAGGGCTCGTTCTACGACCGCCTCACCAGCATCAAGCAGTTCGACATCGAGAAGAATGCCGACCAGATTGGCATGGCGGTAGTGGGCGCCGTGGGAGCTGCGGTCGGCGCGCATGCCGCGGTGACGGCAGTAAAGTGGCTCGCCAGCAAGCGCGAAGACGCAAACCAAGATCACTAGTCGATTTGAGGGACCGCAAGCGATGGGCATCCGGACACCCAACGGGTTCAAGCTCGACGATTCCGGCAGGCGCATCATTGTTGATCCGCTGACCCGGATCGAAGGTCACATGCGGGTCGAGGTCAATGTCGACTCCGACAACGTGATCCGCAATGCAGTCTCCACCGGCACGATGTGGCGGGGCATAGAGACCATCTTGAGGGGCCGCGATCCGCGCGACGCCTGGGCCTTCACCGAGCGGATCTGCGGCGTCTGTACCGGAACGCATGCGCTCACTTCAGTGCGCGGTGTCGAGAATGCGCTCGGTATCACCATTCCGGAGAACGCCAACTCGATCCGCAACATGATGCAGCTGTGCCTTCTGGTGCATGACCATCTCGTGCACTTCTATCACCTGCATGCGCTCGACTGGGTCGACGTAATCTCGGCACTCAAGGCTGATCCGAAGGCGACATCGGCGCTGGCGCAGTCGGCCTCGTCCTGGCCGTTGTCTTCGCCCGGCTATTTCAAGGATCTCCAGATCAGGCTGACGAAGTTCGTCGCATCCGGCCAGCTTGGACCGTTCAAGAACGGTTATTGGGGCCATGCCGCCTACAAGCTGCCCTCCGAAGCGAACCTGATGGTGGTCGCGCATTATCTGGAAGCGCTCGATTTCCAGAAGGATATCGTCAAGATCCATGCCATCTACGGCGGCAAGAACCCGCATCCGAACTGGCTGGTCGGCGGCGTGCCCTGTGCAATCAATGTCGACAGCACCGGCGCGGTTGGCGCCGTCAACATGGAGCGGCTCAACCTCGTCTCCTCCGTCATCAATCGCTGCATCGAGTTCGCCGAAAAGGTCTATTTGCCCGACATCGTTACGATTGGCTCGTTCTACAAGGACTGGCTCTATGGCGGCGGCCTCTCGGGCAAGAGTGTGATGGCCTATGGCGACATCCCGGAGACGGCTAACGACTATTCGGCCGGTAATTTGAAGCTGCCGCGCGGCGTGATCATTAACGGCAACCTCAATGAAGTGCTGCCAATCGATCATGCGGACCCCGAGCAGATCCAGGAGTTCGTCACCCACTCCTGGTACAAATATGCCGATGAGTCTAAGGGCCTGCATCCCTGGGAAGGCGTTACCGAGCCGAACTATGTGCTCGGTCCCAATGCTAAGGGCACCAAGACCGACATCAAGGAGCTCGACGAGGGTGGTAAGTATTCCTGGATCAAGGCGCCGCGCTGGCGCGGCAATGCGGTGGAGGTTGGACCACTCGCCCGTTACATCATCGGCTATGCGCAGAACAAGCCCGAGTTCAAGGAGCCGACAGAAAGGCTGCTCAGGACGCTCGGCCTGCCCCTCATCGCGCTGTTCTCCACACTCGGCCGTACCGCGGCGCGGGCGCTGGAATGCCAATGGGCGGCGCACCAGATGCGCCACTTCCAAGACAAGGTGGTCGCGCGCATCAAAGCCGGTGACTCCTCGACCGCGAATGTCGACAAATGGAAGCCGCATAGCTGGCCGCAGGAAGCAAAAGGCTACGGGTTCACCGAGGCCCCGCGCGGCGCGCTCGCGCACTGGATCAAGATCAAAGAAGCTAAAATCGACAACTACCAGTGCGTGGTGCCCACCACCTGGAACGGCTCGCCGCGGGATCCCAAGGGCAATATCGGCGCCTTTGAAGCTTCGTTGATGGATACGCCCATGGCGGATCTGCAACAGCCGCTGGAGATCCTGCGCACCATCCACTCCTTCGATCCGTGCCTAGCGTGTTCGACGCATGTGATGTCGCCGGACGGCCAGGAAATGGCGATGGTTAAGGTTAGTTAATGAGGAAGGAACGCCCTGATGAGTGCAGTTGCGCCCCCGGCGGAAACTGAGCCGGACCTTGACGCGACCGATGCCGCCGGTAAGCAGGCCATTGCCGGGCCCGTGTATATCTACGAAGCGCCGGTGCGCATCTGCCACTGGGTGAGCGCGTTTTCGATTTTCCTGTTGGCGGTCACCGGCTATCTGATCGGAACGCCGCTGCCGTCGTTCGCGGGCGAAGCGTCCGACAACTTCGTGATGGGCTATATCCGCTTTGCCCATTTTGCGGCAGGACAGGTGCTCGCAGTGTCCTTTCTCACCCGCATCCTATGGGCCTTCGCCGGCAACTACCATTCCCGGCAGATATTCTACGTTCCCGTGTATCGTAGACAGTTCTGGAAGGACGTCTTGCACGAGGTCCGCTGCTATGCCTTCCTAGAGCGCAAGCCGAAGATGTATCTCGGCCATAATCCGCTGGCGCAGACCGCGATGTTCACGTGCTTCACGTCGGGCGTGGCCTTCATGATTGTCACGGGATTGGCCCTCTATTCGGAAGGCACCGGGTACGACAGCTGGCAGCACAAGCTGTTCGGCTGGGTGTTTGCAATCTGGCCGAACAGCCAGGATGTGCGCACTTGGCACCATCTGGGCATGTGGATGCTGATCATATTCTTGATGCTGCACGTCTATGCCGTCATTCGCGAAGATATCATGTCGCGCCGGAGCATTATCTCCTCGATGATCTCCGGTGTACGTCAGTACCGAGACCCGCCGAGCAGGTCGGTGCCGACATGTTTACAGCCAACGCGCATCCTGGTGCTCGGTATCGGCAACATTCTTTGGGCAGACGAAGGGTTTGGGGTGCGGGCGGTGGAAGAATTCCATCGCCGATACGCGGTACCCGATAACGTCACCATCCTGGATGGGGGTACGCAGGGGCTCCAACTTGTGAACTATCTTCGGGAAGCTGACAGCCTGATCGTATTCGACGCGGTCGATTATGGCCTGGAGCCTGGACAGTTGAAGGTCGTGCGTGACGGAGATGTGCCGCGCTTCACCGGCGTTAGGAAGATGAGCCTGCATCATACCGGTTTGCAGGAGGTTATCAGTGCAACTGATCTGCTCGGACATTGCCCAAAACACCTCGTGCTGGTCGGTTGTCAGCCACTCGACCTCGAGGACTGGGGCGGGTCCCTGACACAGGCGGTGCGCAATCAGATCGATCCTGCGGTTGAACTTGCCAGCTCAATCCTAGCTGAATGGGGCGTGAAGGTAACGGCCCGCATTGCACCATTGCAGGAATCCGAGTGGTTGCTCGCCAACGGCATCGATCACCTGCATTACGAGATGAGAGCGTGGACCTGAACGGTCAGCGAGCTGTCGGAGACATCGCAGATGTGTCTTGGTTTGCCCATGACGATTATCGAAACCGACGGCATCTCGGCGCTTTGCGAGTTTCGAGGCGTACGGCGGCGCGTCTCGGTGCTTTTGCTCTCCAGTCCGCCTGTCCATGCCAAGGTGCTGGTCCATCTCGAAACAGCGGTTCGGCGTCTAGAGGATCAAGAAGCGCGGCTGATTGCCGATGCGATTGAAGGCATCGGCGCGGCGCTCAACGGCGAGGCTTGCGATCGCTTCTTCTGCGACCTGATCGACCGCGAGCCGATACTGCCCGAGCATCTCCGGCTCGATCTGGCCAATGGCCATCTTCGGCACTCCAATACGAACGATACGACAAGTGCCGGGCTCAGGGAAACTGCTGCGAAGCCGGAAGACGAGCCTCAGGTTCAAAGAGATGACTGTGATCCGGTCTCAGCAGCGGACTTTTCCGCATGAGAAAATATCTGAAACGGTCAGAATCGGAAGAACTATGCAGCGGGAACGCCTGATGTGCTGCCACATGGCCGGTCCGAGGTCGATTTTACTTGCCTCGATCGCTCTCCAGCCGCGTCCGATGAGGCAGGAGTGGTGACCGTGTTGTTGTCGGCGGGCGATCCCGAAAGACTTGCGGAGGCGACCGAGGCTGCCGTCGTTCCGCCCGAGCTGATCAATGAGTGTATTGGGCGGCTGCGTGGCGCGGTGATCGCACGCAAGGCCGAGGATGACCTCGCTCAGGGCTCTTTAATGCGAGTACAGCCGATGGTGATGTGGCTCGCCAAGGCGCAAACACTTGGGCTGATCGCAAGAACAATTAAGGCTTGGTCGATCCATGTCGACCATATCTCCAAGCCGATCGGCCGACTGCACCGAGGGGCCGCCGCAGTCGTCTCGTACCATAAATCGCTGGGTGTCGGACTATGAAGGCGGCCCACTGGTCAGAGGCTGAAGACGCGGAGCAGCGAGTCTACCGCGAGCAGGGCTTGGACGCAGCTGGCGGCATCCTGACGGCAGCGGGCGCTTTGGCGAAGCTTGCGTCGCTCGATAGTGCGGAGCTGGCCAGGAACTGCCCGAGGGCGGTCGAGCTATTGTCGAAGCTCGCTATCACTATCGCCAGCCGAGAGGTCGCCGCCTCGACGCGACTGTTCAGGCTCGGCAATCTCGACGACCTTGAACGCAAGCTGATTGCCGATGTGCTCGGCGAAGGCGAAGTGGCCGGCCTCATCGCGCTGCCGGATGGATCGCTCGCGCAAATCCAGGAATCGGTGTTGGCCGGAATCTGGCGCGTGCGGCTCGAGACGGATGAGGCATCGGAATATCTCGAGGTCGGCGCCATCCCGGAAATCGTGAAGCGCGCGGCCTCCGATTTCACGACAGCAGATTTCGAGATCGGGCAGGTGCCGGACGGATCCATGAACGTGCTGCCGGTGCTTGCCGAAATCCGAGAGCGTGCGCTGGCTTGGCGCCCGGGCATGCTCTCGCAGATCGTCAATTTCACGCGGCTGCCGATGAGTCCAGTCGACATGAGCTTCCTCCATGAGACGATCCGGAATGGGCCGGTCCAACTCGTCTCGCGCGGCTACGGCACATGTCGCATGTTAGCGACCGGAATCCGCAATGTCTGGTCGGTGCAGTTCTTCAATGCGATGGACACCATCATCCTCGACACGCTCGAGATCGGCGGCGTGCCGAAGGTCGCACTCGCGGCCGACGAGGATTTCGAGGATTCCGCCGAGCGGATGCGCGAAATCATCGTGGCCTATTTCAAATGAAGGGTTTCGAGTATTTTGACGTGCGCCAGCATCTTACCGACGGCACGCGGCTGGAATGCGGCATCCGGTCTATGATGTCGCAGATGGCGAGGCGCAGGTCGCGCCTAACACACGGATCGGTTCGTCGCCGGAGGACTGGCACTGTCCGAATTGCGACGCCTCGAGATCCAACTTCCCGGCGATGGAATGGGGATGGGCAAGGCGCATATCCAGCTCAGCGCGGCCAATACCGTTGTGTGGGGCGAACGGTCGGCCGGCGCTTATCGCAAGATCGGCGATCGCGCGATGCGGCGGTCGGTTCCCGCCTCTTCATTGTGACGGAGCGGCATCCATGAGCCCGGCCTTCCTCAACGAGATCGACATCACGGTCTGGCGCGCCGGCCGCACCATCGAGGACGTTGCAATCGTACCGCGCGGCCGACCGTCCTTGACGCGCCTGTTTGCGGGAAAGCCGGTCGCGTCGTTGCTGTCTGTCCTGCCGCGCCTATTCTCGGTGTGCTCGGCAGCCCATCAGGCGGCATTCCTGTCGGCGGTCGAGGCTGCGCACGGCAAAGCATCCTCTGCCGAGACATTGCAGCGCCGCGTCACGGCCGTGATTGCCGAGCGTCTGACCGAGCTGGTGCGGGGGCTGTTCGTAGGTTGGCGCACGCTGGACCGCCGGAGTGCCGCCGTGGCTCGTGCCGCGATGCTCGCCACGACCGTGCTCAGCAGCGGCGAGGGTTCGTCACGGGGCCGGGCCGTGTCGCAGATCTGGACGTCGCTTAACGCGCTAGGCATCACGGGCGAAGAGCTGGCACCGGCGCCGGGTAGCGCACTGGCCACGCATCTTGCGAGCCTCAACGGCAACGCGCTGTCGCTTTCGGTGGTCGAGCAGTCATTCTTGTCAGCGGCCGACGATCTTGACGTCGTCATGCGGATGGTGGCAGACGGCCCAGCCTTTTCCGGTGCGCCCGACCTTAACGGCC
The DNA here is from genome assembly GCF_024199945.1 of Bradyrhizobium sp. CCGUVB4N. Classification (GTDB taxonomy): domain Bacteria; phylum Pseudomonadota; class Alphaproteobacteria; order Rhizobiales; family Xanthobacteraceae; genus Bradyrhizobium. Next base: position 2,083,792 of record NZ_JANADP010000001.1, read on the forward strand.
GCATTCCGGAGACCGGCGTCTGGGCGCGCCGGATCGGGCGTGAGTCGACCGTTCCGCGGGACGCCGGCCCTGCCGAGCGCCTGAACGCGCGGATCACTGAGATTGCCCGGCTTTGCGCCTGGCTTGAAGGCAGGACTCAAGTGCTGGAAAATGGCATCATCGAGGGCTATCGCCTCGGTGCCGGCAAAGGTGCGGCCGCTGTCGAATGCGCGCGCGGCCGGCTTTACCATGCCATTGTGCTCGACAACGACGATTGCATCGTCCGTTTCGAATTCCTAGCCCCGACAGAATGGAACTTCCATGCGCGCGGACCGCTGGTCCGCAGGCTGCGAGGCTCCCTGCCGGCGGACGGGCGGCAGGGCCAGGACGCGGTCCAAAACCTCGTCAGCTCGTTCGATCCATGCGTCGGCTTCACGCTCAGCTTCCGCGAGGTCGGTCATGCATGAAATGGCGCTATGCGAAGGGATCATCGGGATCGTCGAGGAGGAAGCGCGCAAGCACTCGTTCTCCAGGGTGAAGGTGGTATTCCTTGAGATCGGAGCGCACAGTCATGCTGCGCCGGAGGCGATGACGTTCTGCTTCGAGGCGGTCGCCGCGCGGACCATTGCGCGAGGCGCGAGGCTCGAAATTGTCAAGACGCCCGCAATAGCTTGGTGCGTGGCCTGCTCGACGAGCATCGAGATCAGGCACCGTTATGGACCGTGTCCCCTCTGCGGCAGTCATCGATTGCAGGTGACCGGCGGGGAAGAAATGCGCGTCAAGGAACTGGAGGTCGACTAATGTGTACGGTTTGCGGCTGCGGTGACAGAAAGTGGGTCGTCGAGCATGCACGTGATTATCATCATGATCACGGTGGACGGCATCATCACCCTCATGGACCTGGCCACGATCGCCATCACCATCATCATGGTGGCGCCCATATTGAGGAGCATGGCGACGTCGGGCTGCTCGATTGCGGTGCGAATCCGGCTGGCCGCCGGATCTCCGGCATGAGCCGCGATCGTACCATCCAGGTCGAACGCGACATCCTCGGCAAGAACGAAAAGCTCGCCGGCGACAACCGCGCACGCTTCCGTGCTGATGGTGTGCTCGCGTTCAACTTGGTCTCGAGCCCCGGCGCAGGCAAGACCTCGCTGTTAGTTCGCGCCGTCCTTGAACTGAAACACAGCTTTCCGATCGGCGTGATCGAGGGCGACCAGCAGACGTGCAACGACGCCGAGCGGATCCGCGCGACCGGCGTGCCGGCCATCCAGATCAACACCGGCAAGGGCTGCCATCTCGATGCCGCGATGGTGGGCGCGGCCTATGACCGGCTGCCTGGCCTGAACAGCGGCGTTCTTTTTATCGAGAATGTCGGCAATCTCGTCTGTCCTGCGGGATTCGATCTCGGCGAAGCCTGCAAGATCGTGGTGTTCTCGACCGCCGAGGGCGAAGACAAGCCGCTCAAATATCCCGACATGTTCGCTGCCTCGTCCCTGATGCTGATCAACAAGATCGATCTTCTCCCCGTGCTCGGTTTCGATCTCGCCAGGACTATCGAATTCGCGCGGCGAGTTAACCCCCGGATCGAGGTGCTGACGGTGTCGGCGCGCACTGGTGAAGGATTGGCGGCATTCTATGCCTGGATCCGCAAGCAATCGGAGAAGATGAAGCCGGTCGATATGGTCACCGCGGGATGATCGTGCGCGGTGAGACCACGGCTCAGAATGGAAAGCGGCTACGCCTGCATGTGCGCGGCGCCGTGCAGGGCGTCGGGTTTCGACCCTATGTCTATGGCCTCGCTGCGCGCTATCGCCTCGGCGGCTTCGTCGCTAACGATCCGCACGGCGTTGTGATCGAAGTCGAGGGCGAGCGCATGTCCGATTTCGTCGCTGCACTGCCGCTTGAAAAGCCGCCGCTCGCGCGGATTGACGGGATTTCCATCCAGGGCATCGCTGCCGTCTTGAGCGACGAATTCTGCATTCGCGCCAGCGGACAGGGCAAGGTTTCGACGCGGATCGTCGCGGACGCCGCGACCTGTCCGCAGTGTCTGAGCGAGCTGTTCGATCCGAGCAGCCGCTTCCATCTTTATCCCTTCGTCAACTGCACCCATTGCGGCCCGCGCTTTACCATCGCCGAGCAGCTGCCCTATGATCGCTCCGCCACGGCGATGAAGCGCTTCGCCATGTGCGCGGCGTGCGCGAACGACTATGCCGATCCCACAAGCCGGCGATTCCATGCCGAGACGATCGCCTGTCCGCAGTGTGGCCCGAGGCTCAGCCATAGTGCGGGCGAGATCGCGGCTACGATCGCCGCGGGCAAGATCGTCGCGATCAAGGGGCTCGGCGGCTATCAGCTCATCTGCGACGCGCGCGACGATAGTGTCGTGCAGTGCCTGCGTCGGCGAAAACAGCGGGACCAGAAGCCTTTTGCCGTGATGGTGGGGTCGGTTGACGCGGTTTCGGAGATCGCCGAGGCCAACATGGCTGAACTTGCCCTGCTGGAATCCTCGCCTCGGCCGATCGTGTTGTTGATGTCACGCCAACGGCTTGCATCCGCGATCGCACCGGAGCTGTCGCGCATCGGCGTCATGTTGCCGGTCGCTCCGCTACATCACCTGGTGTTCCATGAACTGAATTCGAGCCATCCGCGGACGGACAAAAACTGGGTGATCGTCGTAACCAGCGCCAATCCCGGCGGCGAGCCGCTTTTGATCGACAATCGGGAGGCGGAGCAGCGCCTTGGCGCGATTGCGGATCTTATCGTCACCCATGATCGCGCCATCGTGACACGCGTCGACGATTCGGTCGCGTCGGTCGTGGCGGGACGGATGCGGTTCATTCGTCGGGCGAGGGGCTATGTTCCCGAGCCGGTCCGGCTTGCGCGGTCGCTGCCTCCCGTGCTCGCCGTCGGCGGCGCCTTGAAATCAACGGTCACGGTCACGCGTGGCAACGAGGCCTTCGTATCCCAGCACATCGGCGATCTCGATACCGTAGAAGGCATCCGCTTCTTCGAGGAAACTGTGCGACACCTGATCGCGACACTGGATGTCGAACCGGTCGTCATTGCGCATGACCTGCATCCCAACATGGCATCGACCCGCTTCGCCGAGGCGAGCAGCCAGCGGCTGATCGCTGTTCAGCATCACCATGCTCATGCTGCCTCGGTCATGGCGGAGCACGGTATCGAGGGATCTACGCTCGCGCTCGTGCTCGATGGCTTCGGCTATGGCAGCGATGGCGGCAATTGGGGCGGCGAAATTCTGCTCTGTGAAGGAGCGCGCTTCCAGCGGATCGGACATCTGGCGCCGCTCAAGATGCCGGGCGGAGAGCGCGCTGCGCGCGAGCCATGGCGAATGGCGGCGAGCGTGCTGCATTCCCTGGGGCGTGGCGAGGCGATCCCGCGCCGGTTCGCGAGCCGGCCGCAGGCCGGACGCCTCTGCGCGTTGCTCGACCAATCCGACGTGCCCGTGACGACCAGCGCCGGCCGGCTGTTCGATGCGGCGGCGGGACTGCTTGGTCTCTCCTCCGTCCAGAGCTACGAGGGCGAGGCCGCGCTGAAGCTGGAGGCGCGCGTGCGCGGCTCCCGTGTCGCAGACGATGGGTGGGTCATCGAAGACGGCGTGCTGTCAATGCATCCGCTGCTCGATTGCCTGAGCGCCGATGCGCTCGATCCGACCGAAGGAGCCGAACTCTTCCATGGCACCTTTGCCGCCGCTTGCGTTGACTGGATCGCGCGTGCGGCGCAGCAGACAGGCCTCACGAGCGTGACTTTAAGTGGCGGCTGCTTCCTCAATGCCATCCTCGCTGAAGAGATCGAGCGCGGCTGCCTCGCCGTCGGTCTCAGACCGCAGCTTCCGTGCCAGGTGCCACCCAACGACGGTGGCCTGAGCCTCGGGCAGGCCTGGATCGCGGCCCTGCTTCTCCTCGAACACCAAGGCTCATAAGGAATCGCCTGATGTGTCTCGCCATACCCGCTAAGGTCATGACGCTTCTCACTGAGGATATGGCCGTGGTTTCCATCGATGGCGTCAGCAAGGAGATATCCGTAGCGCTGATCGAGGATATCGCCATCGGCGACTACGTGATCATCCACGTCGGCTACGCTCTAGCCAAGATCGATCCGCAGGAGGCGAGGCGCACGCTCGAGCTCTTACGCGAGCTCAGCATCGAAGGGCAGCGAGCCTCGCAATGAAATATGCCGACGAATTTCGCGACAAGGTCACCGCGCTGGGGCTGGCAAAGACGATCCACGCCGCGGTCGATCCGGAAAGATCCTATCGCTTCATGGAATTCTGCGGCGGCCATACGCACGTGATCTCGCGCTATGGCCTTGAGGACATCCTGCCGAGCAATGTGCGGATGATCCACGGCCCCGGCTGCCCGGTCTGCGTGCTGCCGGCCGGGCGAGTCGATATGGCGATCCGGCTCGCCGAGCGGCCCGATGTCATCCTGTGCGTCTATGGCGACCTGATGCGTGTGCCGGCTTCGCAAGGTACTTCGCTGCTCAAAGCAAAGGCCGGCGGTGCCGATATCCGCATGGTCTATTCCACCATCGATACGATCCGGATCGCAGAGGAGAGCCCCGCCCGCGAGGTCGTGTTCTTCGCCATCGGCTTTGAGACCACGGCGCCGCCGACGGCCGTCATGGTACGTCTGGCCGAAAAAAAGCAGCTTTCGAATTTCAGCGTATTCTGCAACCACGTGCTGACGCCGCCGGCGATGCAGAACATTCTGGAGAGCCCCGACATCGGCAATATCGGCCATGTCGAGATCGACGGTCTCGTCGGGCCGGGCCATGTCTCGACCATCATCGGCACGGCGCCTTATGAGTTTGTCGCGGAGGAGTTCGGCAAGCCGGTCGTGATCGCCGGTTTCGAGCCACTCGACATGATGCAGGCTATCCTGATGCTGGTCCGGCAAGTCAACGAGCATCGCCACGAAGTGGAAAACCAGTATCGCCGCGCGGTGACCCGCGACGGCAATCCGCGTGCCAAAGACGAGATTTCTGACATTTTCGAGCTGCGAGATCGATTCGAATGGCGTGGTCTCGGTGAAATCCCCTACAGCGGACTGAAGCTGAAGCGCGCTCACGGCATACACGACGCAGAGCTGCGCTTGGACATGCGCGAGCTAAGCGTTGCGGACAATCGGGCCTGTGAGTGCGGCGCCATCTTGCGCGGGGTAAAGAAGCCGGTGGATTGCAGGCTTTTCGGGACCGTCTGCACGCCAGAAATGCCGGTGGGGTCCTGCATGGTCTCCTCAGAAGGCGCCTGCGCCGCGCATTGGACCTATCGCCGCTTCCGGGATCAACAGCAAAGGGGAGCGTCATGAGAGGCCATCAACGCAAGCTCGACATCCGGAATGGCTGCATCGACCTGTCTCACGGCTCCGGCGGCCGTGCGACGGCGCAGCTGATTTCGGGGCTGTTCCACGAGGCCTTCGGCAATGAATGGCTGGCGCGCGGCAATGATCAGTCGGCCTTCGACGTCGGCGCCGGTCGCATGGTGATGACGAGCGATAGCTACGTCGTCTCGCCATTGTTCTTCCCGGGCGGGAATATCGGTTCGTTGGCCGTGCACGGCACGGTCAACGACATCGCAATGGCCGGGGCGAGGCCGCTTTACCTGTCAGCGAGCTTCATCATCGAGGAGGGGTTTCCCTTCTGCGACCTCAAGAGAATCGCCGATTCCATGGGCGAAGCGGCGCGATTGGCCGGCGTCCACATCATCACGGGCGACACCAAGGTGGTCGAGCGCGGCAAGGCCGACGGTCTCTTCATCTCGACAGCCGGCGTCGGTATGGTACCCGACGGGCTCAATCTCTCCGCAGAGAACGCGTGCGTCGGAGACCGCGTTTTGATCTCGGGCACGCTCGGTGATCATGGCATCGCCATCATGTCCATGCGGCAGAACATCGCCTTCGAAACCGAGATCGCGTCCGATTCGGCGGCGCTGCACGATCTCGTCCAGAAGATGGTTCAGGCCGGAGCCCACGGCATTCGCCTGATGCGTGACCCCACCCGCGGCGGGCTTGCCGCGACCCTGAACGAGATCGCCCAGCAATCCGACCTCGGCTTCCGCTTGCAGGAAGAGGAAATCCCGGTGAAACCGGGCGTGGCGGCGGCCTGCGCGCTCCTGGGACTCGATCCGCTTCATGTCGCCAATGAAGGCAAGCTGGTTGCGATCGTGTCGCCCGATGTCGCCAATGCCGTACTCGCTGCTATGCAGGCGCATCCGCTCGGCTGCGATGCCGCCGACATCGGCGAGGCGATCGCCGACGTCCGTCATTTCGTACAGATGATCACCCGTTTTGGCGGCGGCAGCATCGTCGACTGGCTATCGGGCGAACAACTGCCGCGGATCTGCTGAGGATGAGGCATGCAGGATAGGACTATGGGACGCGGCATGGACTCGGTCGGGTGCGGCACGAAAGCATCTTGGCGGCGGCCCTTTACCACTAACATGATTGCAAATACCACAATGAGAAGCAGAAGCTTACGCATTCGACGAAGTTATTCCGGAACTTGTATCGCAATTGTGAAGCTCATCCATCATGAGCTGAAGGGGACTAAATAATATTGTGGCGCACAAAAGGACTCGGTGGCTCGTTGAACAGCTCCTAAGTTAGCGATTTCTTTGCTCACGCCGCAAGTCGCCTAGCCATCCGCAGATCGCGCTGGAAAACTGTGCTTGAGCCCGCAAACAGCAGGATTATTGCGTCGAATTCGAATAATTATTGTGGTTTCAGGCCGTCACCGGACACTTTGCCATCGAGGGCTGTATGATGGAGAGCCATGACCTTGTTTCCGCTAGCCTACTGGCGCTGACTGCGACGGGCCTCGCGCTGCTCTGCTCGAGCCTGCTCGCCTTCGCCTTCATTTGAAGTCAACTTAGTGTTCGCGCCTCGCGGCTTAAGGTTGGCCCGGCAACGATGGCCAACTCTCAGAATCAAGAAAGCGCAAATTGGATCCACGGCGAACCGCGCGATCTCTGCCGGCGAGGATTTGCGCAGTCGCAGGGCTTCTTTTCATGGCCTGTGTCGCCTGCACGAACCCACCGGTGCTCTCGTAGGCCGCATGCTGGAATCGGGCGCTTCTGACGAGATCGACGATAGTCTTGCCGGTGAATAGATGCGGACAGGGACATTCTCGATCGTGTGGTGTTCGAGGCCCATGTCGAACACTTTGGGTCCAAAGCGGATGATTTCAATTCTGGGACCCTCGATCGGCCGCCATTCACGCGCCTTCAGGAAGGCTTCCAGGACATCCTCGTCCGACGCGGGTGCCAAACCGAACGCGGTCTCCCTTGGATACGCACAAAGCCCGTCCAAAAACTTCCTGAGTGTGCAGCTCTCAACCAATTCCCTCAAGGTGCCGGTCGATAGATCTCGACCCGCGGGCCAAATCCGCCCGTCGATAGGCGTACCCCGGCTTCAAATGCCTTTTAAGTTCCTCGCGTGGCGGGCCGCGCGCTTCAGCAAGACGTTCGGCCCCGGCCGCTCATCGCCCGCGCCATGGACGAGGGTCCGCTCCTCCGAGAGACTGCCCCGCGGCTTCCAATGCAAGCCTTACAGCCGTTGAATCCGGGCTGGAGCGGGACAGTCCGCGCTGCCGCCGAGAGTCTAGTCGCGATCGCCCCTTAGCAATACCTTGCGGACGTGGGCTAGCGAGGCATTGCAGCGGCAACCTCAGGCGTGGGCCGATCTCTGCAAAGCCAGCTTTGAAGTACAATGCCAAGCTGGAGTTGCGGCTCCACATCGGCTGCCTGGGCGCCGCCAATTCAAGTTGACCCCAGGCCTTTACCCTCCCCAGGCCTACGGCAGCCTCAATGAGACGCATCGCAACCCCTGACGATCGCTGGTCCGGCACGACGTAGAGTTCGGTGATCGTAGCGTACCTTCCGCGCGCGAAAAGAGCCGCGCTTTCCGACAACATGATGACGCCGACCGGGCGATCCTCGGCAAAAGCTAGGAACCCATGGATACGCTCTTCAATAGCAAGGAGTTCGGCGACAAGCTGGGTATCTGGTCCGGCTTGTACCTGGCCGCCCCCAAGTTCGGCGGCTAGCGCAGCAACCATGTGGGTCACTGTTGGGGCGTCATCGACAGACACTTCGCGCGTCGTTACCATAGTGATCCTCCTCCGAGCTCAAGCGACATGGCATCCGATCAAGCGGCAGCATCGCGGCCAGCGTGGTCACCAGCGCGACGGCAAACGATGTTCCACGCGCCACTCGACTGTCGAAGGCCAGCGCAGCAAACAGCAGTGTCGCGCCTTGAGCGAAGTTCAGGACACCGGAAGGCCTTGTAAATCAGCAAAAACTGACGGTGATCAGCAAGTGTATTCCCCCGGAAAGCAGCGCGAGAGCTATTAACCGACATCGTTGTCCAGTGGCTAAATCCTCTCAGACAATCTTCGAATGCGCGAGTCCAAGACGAACTCTTTTTGATAGGGCGAAGATAACCAGACCTTTGTATTTTCCCAGGAGACGTATTGATCCTTGCTCGCCGCGCACCTGCTTTGGGACTCCGCCGCCTGATGCGCCCGCCGCGCGCCACCCGTCGTAAGTTTCGTTCATTGCTTCTTCTCACCTTAGCTGACGAGGCGGCCTGCCTCATTCATCGTCCAGTTCACCAGCGGTCTTCCAAATTTGAATCCACTCGTTTTAGATCGGCCACCGATAGGCCGGTGTAAGGCGATATTGCTTCTTGAACGCGCACCGCCTGTCGAATTTGTTCAACTGTCGCTGGGAGGCGCTCGGCGAGCTCAGGCTCGGCGATCAACTGTCGCAACTGAAGTCCGCGCTGGACACGCAAGCGCAAAATTCTCCTGCCACAATGCCAATCTCCAATTCCAATTGTAGCTAGTTGTGCAAGTCGATGCGTGCAAGCAATCCTCGGTCCAGGATCGCGATTTCGCGTTGAGTACTGCCGATGAACTCAAGAATGCCTGCCTTGTGCAGCTGAGACACCGCGCGCGATACCGTTTCGAGCGTCAAGCCAAGGTAATCAGCGATATCGCGGCGGGACATCGGCAGCGAGATTTTGCCGGCGGCGGTCAGACGCTCGTCCATTTCCAACAAAAACGCAGCAACCTTCTCAAGTGACGTTTTGCGTCCCAGTAGCAACATGTGGTCTTCTGCGTGCTGTAGGTTGCTAGTCGTCAGACCAAGTAGGTCGCGCGACACGAGGGTATCTTTCTCGGCCACCAGCTCGAGGCTTTGTCGTTTCATCAGGCGAAGAGTGGTCTCAACAACGGCTTCAGTTGTAAAGCGGTGCGTTCCACCGTTTTCGAGCCCGAAAATGTCGCCAACCAAATGAAATGCACCGATCTGACGGCGACCATCGGAGAGCAGTTTGTAACTCCGCACCGCACCTCGTGTTACGAGATAGACGTACTTGGCGGGTTCCTTTTCACCGTAGATTTCTTTCCCTTTTTTGTACGTGTATTCGCCTAGATTGACGATCGGGTTTGAGCTGCTCGCCAAGCGGAAGTGTTTGAGCGAGTTTGGACGAGACGTTTGATCTGTCGTGATGCGAACAAACATCGGCATACTCCTAGATCAAATCCCAACTCGAACAAAAACTGTTGCGAGATAGAGTGCAGTGGTCGCCGGCGCGTCTAGCAGCGTTCAGCGACTCTAATGACGACATTAGTCTCCACAAGAATGGCAAGGCCGTCAACCTCGCGTTTTGAACCGAGCCAGACACAATCTGACGATAATGGATTGGTGGTTAGTAGCTTGCCGCCTGGCATTGACTCCAAGCCCCACGGACGGTCGTGAGATCTGGCAAAAAAGGCTACACCAACGATTTCCGGCGTCCTGAATCTGCTTAAGGGTGAAATGCGTCGCCGCTCTGCAATAACTCGCCGTATCTCGACTTAACCGGAGTTTCGGTCCTGTGAATGCGCGCGAAGCATCGTTGAGGTGCATCAACAGAAGATTTGGTCGGCGATGCTACCGAGTTCGTCTTCAAATGATGGAGGCTGAAACGCAATTTCGTGTACGATCAATTCGCCGTGTGGCCGTTCTTGGCTTGATACCGATCTCTGCAGAGGCCGCTTCAGAGTGTCCGGTCACCGGCGTCCAGTCGAGTTAGGGTGTGAATTCAAGCGGCTACTTCAGTGTCTCGGCGTTCGGCAAGTGGCACATGGCTATTGCCGCTCAAGGTGGACGCAGTGATTGCCGCTTCCACCATCTCGCAAAAGCCCGCACATGGGACGCTAAAGCTGATGTATCGACATACACTTACACGGCCAAGGCAGGTTACAAGGGCAGCGATGCGTTTGCAGTCAGCTTTACGGGAAAAGGGGCCCTCGGGTTCTGGAAAGTCAGTAATCACAATGAACGCGACAGTTCAGTGACACGTGTGCCGTAGTCGGCTTGGTGATGGGCCTGCGGGCCGGGCCTAACGTCGGGAGTGCCCTTGCTCCCGGAGTTGCTCAAAGGCTGGCGATGAAGCAAGAGCACTGCCGTCTGCACATTCTCTGCCGATCAAGATTCGGCGGGCAGGAAAGATGTTCCGGTCAAGATCGCATCGCCCATTGGCGAAAGACGCGGATTCCTGACCTCGCGGTCACTGCCCAAGCCCCGAGTTGCCCTAATCAGTAAGGGAGGCAGCGAAACATGCTCCCCATGAACGCCGTGATCGAAGCCGCACACACACCTGTGCTCAGTATCACGCGCGCGACGTCACCGTCATCGCCCGGGCCAAGTCACTCGTCCTCAATCTGTGCCACGTAGTTGGCGTTATTCCAGGCTACGAACAGTGTTGACGTCCCGATGGATGTAGCGTCCGCGTCAATTTGGTTGGGTACCCGCCTTGAACATATCGATGCAAAGGCTGGCGATAGGATCGAGGGCGTCCACCGTCGCATGCTGACGCAGAATGCGGACCGTTCGCGCTGATCGAGCGATTTCATGAGTTCGTGCTGTGCTGTGGCGGCCGGTGCTGGCGCGCGCGGGCAACTGGTCACCGGCCAGGTCGGTGGAGAGAGCATATCGTGGTCGATCGGCGTCAAGCGCGGAATTGGCCGGTAGAAGCGAACGACGATCTACTTCCGCTTAGGAGTTGCCGGGCGCTTGGCGGTCTCTCGGGGTTTGTTCGCCGGAACGTCTTGGGAGAAGCGCTCGACGTCGGACGTCTTGACCAAGACCGCTCCAGGTTCCTCAATGGGAGCGGACAGATATTTCGCGCGTGCGATCGCCTCTATCCTCGGCCTATTGTTGTTAAGGAAAGCTTCCAGTCGACCTTCTTTTCCAAGTCCGTCACTGCCGAAATGATCGTCCAAGGCCTCGCGGCTGATCACGCAGTTGACTCGACTGCCGAGCGCTTTGCCGGCAAAGGTCACGATGTCGCGGCTGAGGTCGTAGCGAGCAGGAGAATTGTCGAAGGACAACTCGATTCCGGGAAGGGTTAAGCGGGGCATACCAATCGCAACGAGCACTGCATCTCGGACGGAAGCCTCAAGCAAACCCAATCCTTCGAGCATGAGCTGACGCCATTTGGGACCGCGCTCATAGGCCTCCTCCCAAGCAAACTTCAGGTCATGTGGACGCTTCTCTGCAAGTGCTGCAAAAAGTACCTCGGCTTGTTGCAAGTCCTTGTCGTGTTTTGCAAATCCCTCAGGGCGTCGACGCGAAATGATCAACTTGTGGACGGCGTATCGGACAGGCGCCGGCACACGTAAATGCCTGCACCATGCAGGACGACTGCCGGCTCGGGATTGCGGATCAGGAAATCGAGGAAATGCAATGGTTGGGCATCTGTTTGAAGAGCAGGCAGCTTTTTTGGACGTCCCGTTTCCGTGTGATCATCAGGTGTGAGAAAATCAACCCGTAAACCGCCAGTGGCCGAATAGCTTGTCGCCCGACGACCATCGACGACATTGGATACGGGGCGAAAGCTCTTGTTGATCTGTTTGAGGACGTCCAGCACGGGAGTGGTGCGGTCGCCGACTGAGACGGAGACGTTGGTGAATTGGGCGATGTCCATGGTAATCGTGCCGGCAGACGGCAAGCGGAGGCCAAGCATCGCGGCGTAGGTCTGGCAATAGTCCCGACAAGTACGCCGCGAAGACGAAAGACGCCAGCGCGAGCGAAAGCTGCAATGATCTCGCCGATCTCGGTGACAGGACGAGGTAGGCCCAGCGAGCGGACAACGGTGGAGACAAGCGCTCGACGCTCGCGCTCGTCTTCGCGAATTTCCTTGTGGCGCTCGATTTTTTCCAACAGTTCGGGCGTCTCGGGTCCGACATAGCGTTGGGACCGCTCGGCGCCCGTGCCGGTTTGAAAATACCAGTACTTTCGCTGCTTGACAGTCTTGGAGGTAAATGCGCCGTCTTCCGCGAACGCTTCCTGGAAGGCGGCGTTGGCAGTGCGCTCGAGAAGCTCGGCATAGGTCGTCTGGGAAACCAAGGAAGGGGCCGGCATAGGTCGTTTCCAGATTTATACTCACTTTGCAAGGTGAGTATAAACCCCGTTAACCCGGCTCCAAGGGGTAGAATCGGGCGCGCCAGCCCCATCATTGGAATGCTTGTCCTATCTCGTCTGCCTTTTGTTCCATGCCTGCCTCTATCGCGCTCTTGTCCGCATACCGCGGCAACAGCGAACAGGCGAGCCTTGCCAGGCGGCGGCGGGAGTGGGCGGTTCGTGGCCACGACCCAAACCCGCCAATTCCTGGTCGATCCGGACGTCCGTTTTGTGATGGAGTTGCTGGACTACGCTCAGTTCCGTTCGTTGATGAGGCGCTGAAGAGCCATTCTCCGTTCACAAAAGACAGGCTGGTAGGCGCGCTAGAGGTTTACTGGTAAGGCGACAAGGTCGCCGAAGGTACGTCGAAGCCGTTGATGCAGCCGGAGGGCCGGGCGGTCCGCTCGGCGTTCGACGGCTTTCTGAAGTGGCTGGAGCGTATTGAGGTCCTGATCGGCAACGATGTCATCAGCGTCGGCGGCTTTGGCGAGCTGTTTTCCTACGGGTTGGTGTTGCTCACCGAGATACCCGGAAACGAAGACAAGATAGTTCACCTCGGAGATGCGGAGCGGCAGGCGGTTTGGGATTATATCCGGGGATACGAGTACAACTTGATTGTGCGGCTGTTTGCTCGCTACGGCCGTGCCGGCCCGGTCGGCATCAAGAGCTTCAAACCCCGGCCGGCGACGGCGAGCACCGTCAAATAGGCTCACCGTTCACGGGGGCGCAAGTTGGCTTTCAGTTTCTGGGTCCGCCTCGTTTACCCGAATGTAGTCGGTTCGTTGTCTGATAGGGTTTCGGCAGAAGTGTCTCAGTGTTGAACGAGCACGATTGGTGTGAAGCTGACGTGCAGGCCATCTAGGCCAAGCATTCTGACAACGGCAGTTCTGTAATAATCTCAATGCGCCAAAAGCGCTGAATATGTCAGAACGGGCCTTAAAAAAAACTACGGCATTTCGAGACTCGCAAGCTCGCCCGCTTCGTATTTACTCAAAAAATCTTCAATCGCCAGCTTGCGGAAATCCGGCAGCGCAGCGTGCAGACTTTTGTGATCCCAGTCCCACCACGCAAGCCTGGCGAGCCGCCCGGCGATATCGTCCGAGAACCGCCGCCTGACGGTGCGAGCCGGATTGCCTGCGACGATTGTGTAGACCGGCACATCCTTGGTAACGATTGCACCGCCCGCAACCACGGCACCAGTGCCGATGTTGCGGCCTGGAAGTCCGATTGCGCCGTGACCGATCCAGACGTCGTGACCGATCTGCACCTGATGCTGTCTCCGCCAATCGAAGAATTCTGCCTCGTCACTCTCGTTCGGAAAATAGGCGCTTGCCCGATAGGTGAAATGCGACTGGCTCGCTCGGTGCATCGGATGGTTGCCGGGGTTGATTCGGGTCATTGCCGCAATTGAGCATAATTTTCCTATGCTTGTGTAGGTGATCTGGGAATCGTTTTCGACGTAGGAATAATTGCCCATCGTCGCTTCTCGCGGGATCGTACGCGCGCCGACCTCACAGTATGCGCCGAGTTCTGTATCGTGCAGCTGCGCAGCCGGATGGACGGTCGGTTGGACTGAGAGGGGTTTGGCGGCCATGGTGGCTCTGCAAATTAAGAGGTAGGCACTCGTCTCGAATGGATTGACACTGGTGAGCCGCAGCATCGCCGGACGGCAGGCTCGGCGCCGGCAAGATTTCAGTCCGTCTCGAAGACGCTGTTGGCGAGAAGTTCGGCCGGATTGCGTTCCGCCACGATCTGTCCCTTCTGGACGACCAGCGCTCGAGCAACCAGCGAGGCGACGAAACTGAGATCCTGATCGGCAATGATTATGGCCGTGTTTTCCAACCGGTGAATTGACGATAGGCATTCGGCGATTTCGTCGGTCACTGAGGGCTGAATGCCCTCTGTCAGTTCATCGAGCAGAAGAAGCCGCGGCGAGCGAACCATGGCGCGCGCAAGCGCCAGCAACTGCCGTTCGCCTCCACTCAAAGCACCGCTGGGGCGCGCGAGAAGCTTTTCGAGCCTAGGAAAGAGACGCAATATTTCGTCAATCGGCTTTGCCTTGCCGGCGCCGGGCATCATGCCCGCGAGCAACAGATTCTCCTTGACGGTCAGGCCCGGAAAGCCCGCGCCGCCTTGCGGCGTGTAACTAAAGCCGAGACGACTGCGTTGATGGGCAGGCAGAGCTTCGATGGCAACACCGTCCAGTATGATGCGGCCGCCTTCGACCGGCAACAGCCCCATGACGGTCTTAAGCAAGGTGGTCTTGCCCATACCATTGATACCGATGATCCCGAGAATCTCATGAGCGCCGAGATCGAAGCTCAAGCTGCGCAGTACCTGTGTATTGCCGTAGCCGGAGACCAAGCGTTCAGCTTTCAGCATGAATGGCCTCCTTCTTGCGGCCGAGATAGATGTCTCGAACGGTCTCGTTCGCCTCGATTTTGTCCATGGTGTCCTCCACCAACACTTTCCCCCTGTGCAAGACAGTAACCCTCTGTGCGAGGCGGGCGATGAACTCGAGGTCGTGCTCGACCACGATCACCGTGGCACGGGCATTGAGGCGCTTGATGATGTCGACGGTCTTCAACATCTCGTCGCGGGTCATGCCGGCGGTCGGTTCGTCAAGCAGCGCGAGACGGGGATCGCTCGCGAGCAGCATGCCGAGTTCGCACCATTGGCGATGAGCGTGCGACAGTGTGACCGCCGGCTGGTGAGCGAGACGATCGTCGAACCCGATCTCGTCCAGCACCAGGTCAACGACCTTGTCCAGCTCACGCTTTGCGAGGCGTCTTCGCAGGGCGGCGAGCCGGATATTTTCGCGAACGTCAAGGTTGGCGTAGATGCTCGGGATCTGGTTCTTGATGGCAATCCCTAAGCGGGCAATACGATGGGTCGGTAGCCCCTGCAGGTCGTGGCCCTCGAAGAGAACGTGGCCACTGGTCGGCTGATGCTGATGGGTGAGGCATTTGAAGAGTGTGCTCTTGCCAGCACCGTTCGGACCTATGAGGCAGCGGATTTCGCCGGCGGTCACGACGAGGTCGACGCCGTCAACAGCGGCAACCCCGCCGAACCGTTTAACCAAACCCCGCGTTGCGAGAATCGGTGAGCCGCTCATGCCGGCTTCTCCTTCCGCCGCAAGATACCGAAACGGTTCGGGAATCTCAGGTTCGACAGCTTAAAGATCATCGGCAGCAGACCTTGCGGCGCAAGCAGCACGAACACGATGATCGTCGCGCCGAAAATCAGCTCCGTATTGAAGATCTGGTCGGCTCCGAGCTGGCTGCTGAGAAGCTGGAAGCCGAAGCTTGCCACCACGGGTCCGACAAAGGTCCCAAGTCCCCCGGCAATCACCCACAGAACGAATTGCGAGGCTTGCGGAAGATCGAAGACATTCGGGCTGACAAAACCCATCACCGCCGTGTAAAGCGCTCCACCGAGCCCTGCGATGGCAGCACTCACGGCAAAGCCAACGAGCTTGTAGGAGCGAATGTCGTAGCCAAGGAGTTCGCTCCGCAACTCACTTTCGCGAATCGCCGTCATGATACGCCCGGCATCGCTCGAACGCAGGAACGAGAGCAGGATGTAAGCGCCTGCAAGCGCGAGCAAACAGATTGAGAACGTTGCGTCGGTGGATAGAAATGCCTGCGGATCACCTGGCATATTGAGCGAGGGTACTGCCGTGATGCCATTGAAGCCGCCGAGCGGCACCGGACCGACGTGAAACCAGGGGTCCGCGGTCGACGTCATGAAGGAATAGAAGATCAGCGTCACGCAGAGCGTAATGACGCCGAGATACACGTCACCCAGACGGCTGAAGAACAGGAAATAGCCAAGGATGAGCGAGAATACGACCGGCAATACGGTCCCGATCAGCACGGCAAGAGTACTATCGCCGAGATTGGAGACCGCGATGGCATAGGCATAGGCACCAAGACCGAAGAAGACCGAATGTCCGAGGTTCAGGATCCCGAGCGTCCCCCAGACGAAGGCAAGCCCAAGTGCTGCGATCGCCATGGCCGAAAAGGCCGACAGATTGAGGAGGTCGAATGGCTCCAGAACAAACGGCCCAAGGGCCGCGAACAGGACGAGAGCGGCTGGAAACAGAGCATGTTTAATTTGGCGCACCATGACTTTATCGCCCTCCGGTCCACAGGCTGGAGACGCCCGTCGGAAACAGGCGCAGGATGACCACGGCCAAAAGCAACAGCGAGGCCTGGCCGACGACTGGGGTCGCGAAATAGGACAGCAGCGCCTCAGCCGGCCCAAGGATCGTTGCGGCAGACAGGAACCCCGTAATCAAGGCGCCACCACCGCTGATCACCGTGACGAAGGCGCGGGCGACATAGGCCGCCCCCATATGAGGAAGCACACCGGATATCGGCGCCAGCAGCGCACCGGCCAAGCCACTGATTGCTGCCCCGATGATAAAAGTGGCCGCATAAACGCGATCACAATCGACCCCGATGGTCGCGGCCATCTCCGAATTCTGCATCGCCGCCCGCGCGATCAGCCCGTATTTCGTCCAGTGCAGTGCTAACAGTGAGCCCACGACCAGCAGGGCGGTGATGACGACCAGGAACAACTGGTAAGCGCCGATAGAGTAGGCCCCGATCGGAATATTGCCGAGCGGAGCGCTCACGCCCATCGTGGTGTTACCGAAGATGGCCGTCACAGCGCCAATCAGGAACAGGCTCAGCCCCCAGGTCGCCAGCATCGTCGTCACCAGATGACCGTAGAGTCGGCGAATGATGAGGCGCTCCACGACCGCGCCGATCAGGGCAACGAACATCGGCGCCACAACCAGCATGGAGAGCCAAAGATTGATGCCGGCATGATTGGCGATCACGGTGGCGTAGCCGCCGAGCATGATGAACTCGCCGTGAGCAAAGTTGATGACGCGCATCATGCCGAAAATGACGGCAAGCCCCAGGCTGATCAGGGCGAGAAGCGCGATGGAATTGGCTACCGCGAAGCACAATATGATGTATTGGTCCATGATCTAATCCCGACCTGCGAAAAACGGGGACCGGCAACGGGCTGCGGCGCCGCAAGAGGCGCGGCGCCGGCGAGCCCTGCCACCAAGATCTACGGCATCAGGAAATCGGTCTGGTTCGGATTGGTGAAGACATTGCACTTGCCGTCATAAGTATCCGGCGCAATCTGCTCCTTCTTCTCGATCAGGCTCCAGACGCGGTTCTTAACCTTGATGATGTGGACGTCTTGCGTCGTGTTGTGGGTGGGGCCATCCGTGGTCATGACCCCAGCAGGTCCTTCCCAGCGAATGCCGCTTTCGAGGGCGGCGAGAACCGCTTCCCGCTCGAAGCTGCCTGCACGTTTGACGGCTTCAGCCCAAAGCATGACACCGCTGTAGCCTCCGAACACTTCGCCGTTGATATAGGGGTGGTTCTTGCCGGCCACGGCTTCGACCTTGGCCAGGAACTCCTTATTCTTTGGTGTGTCGAGCTCCTGGAAGTAGTTGTAGGCAACGATCACGCCGTCGGTTTCCTCGGGAGCAAGAACCTCGTGCTCGTTGCCAGCGGCAAACACGATCGAGATGATCGGAATCTTGTTCAGCATTCCGGCCGCTGCCCACTGCCGGTAGAACGCCATGGCTGGACCGCCAACGAGGCAGGAATGGAGGATATCCGGCTTGGCCGCCTGAATCTTTGCGATAGCCGAGGTGAAGTCCGTAACGTCGAGAGGATAGTAGTCATCGGCTACCACCTCGCCACCTACGCGCTTGGCCATTACGTGGTTCCAGATGCCGAAATTGCGGGGTGCGTTATAGTCTGAGGCGATGTAGTAGAGTTTCTTGCCGAGATTCTTGAATGACCATTCGAGTAGCGGCACAACCTGCTGGTTGCCACCCGTGTTGACGCAGAACGTGTTCTTCTCGCAAAGCCCGCCTTCATAGAAGGAGCCGTAAATGAAGGGGATCTTGTACTTGCGCAGGACCGGGCGCGTGGCCTCGCGCGCAGCGCCGCTCAGCGCACCCTGCACCATGACGACCTTGTCGTTCAGCGCCGCCCTCTGCGCATATTGCGGGTATTTGTTGATATCGGACTGGCCGTCATAGACCTTGAGCTCGACCTTCTTGCCGAGCAGACCGCCGGCGGCATTGATCTCCTCGACGGCGACTTTCATGCACAGATTCGACGGCACGCCATAGATATCAAGAGCTCCCGACAAGTCGTGCAATGAGGCGATCGCGACCGTATCCGCCGCGGCCAGGGCGCGGGTGGACGACGAGCCGGCGATCACCGCGGCGGAGAGCGCTGCGGACGAGCCGAGAAAATTGCGACGGGACAAGTTCATAACAATGTTTCCTTTGAGCTCTGAGGAGAAGAGAAGCCAAGATAATGTGAAGAGAAGAGCATGTCGGATCGACGCGACGTGTCGTCGTCGATCATTCAGGCCAGCAAGCAAGAACTCCCTGCCGGCGCCTAAGTGCGCATCTAAGGCATCAGGAAATCGACCTGTTTGGGATTAGTGAACACGTTGCACTTGCCGCCATAGGTGTCCGGCGCAATCTGCTCCTTCTTCTGGATGAGGCTCCACACGCGGTTCTTGACGGTGATGATGTGGACGTCTTGCGTGGTGTTATGGGTGGGACCATCCGTGGTCATGACACCGGCCGGCCCCTCCCACCGGATGCCGCTTTCGAACGCCGCCGTAACCGCGTCCCGCTCGAAGCTGCCGGCGCGCTTGACGGCTTCCGCCCAGAGCATGACACCGCTATAGCCGCCGAAAGCATCGCCGTTGATGTACGGACGGGACCCGCCGACGGAGGCGTCGACCCTGGCCAGGAATTCCTTGTTTTTCGGTGTGTCGAGTTCCTGGAAGTAGTTGTAAGCGACGATCACACCATCGCTTTCCTCCGGGGCAAGAACTTCGTGCTCATTGCCCGCGCCGAAGACGATTGAGATGATCGGGATCTTCTTCAGCATTCCGGCGGCCGCCCACTGGCGATAGAAGGCCATGGCCGGCCCTCCCACGAGACAGGAATGCACGATGTCGGGCTTTGCCGCCTGGATTCTTGCGATGGCCGAGGTGAAATCCGTGACATCCAGGGGATAGTAGTCGTCGGCTACGACCTCGCCGCCTTCGCGTTTGGCAACCACATGATTCCAGATGCCGAAATTGCGCGGCGCGTTATAATCCGACGCGATATAGTAGAGCTTCTTGCCGAGATTATTGAACGACCATTCGAGCAGCGGAACGACCTGTTGGTTGCCGCCAGTGTTCACGCAAAAGGAATTCTTCTCGCAGAGGCCGCCTTCGTAGAGCGAACCATAAAAGAATGGCACCTTGTAACGGCGCATGACCGGTCGCGTCGCCTCTCGTGCGGCGCCGACCATGGCGCCCTGAAGCATAACACAGCGATCGTTCAATACTGCCTTTTGCGCGTACTGGGGGTTCTTGTTGATGTCAGACTGTGTGTCGTAGATCTTGAGATCGACTTTTTTACCGAGGAGACCACCGGCCGCATTGATCTGCTCGACAGCGACCTTCATGCACAAATGCGACGGAGCGCCATAGATGTCGAATGGTCCGGACAGATCATGCAGCGAGGCAATCGCGACAGTGTCTGCTGCGGCCCAAGCGAGGTCCGCAAATGAGCCGACCACGGAGGCAGCCGAGACCGCTGCGGAAGACTGAAGAAACGCGCGGCGTGACAAAGGCATGTGAATGCTCCTTGGAGCTTGAAAATGAGAGCCCAATGGTGCGAACGACCGCCTCCGTCGGGGCCAAACGACGGACGGGCAGGCTTGATGCTCTTCGGCGAGGAGTGGCTTTCGCCGAAGGCAGAATCAGGGTTGGGCTTGCCGTGCCATCGGCACGACTTGACGCTCGACAGGCAGGTCGGGCTCGTACAGGTACTTTGCGCTTCCATCGAGAAAGTCGTGGGTGTGGATCACGACGGCGTCCGGGTTCAGGAATGCGATTGCATAGGCCGGTGGCTCCATGCTGCAGGGAATCCCTCGCTTGTGGCTGAAGTCGAGCCACAATTGATGATTGAGTCCGCGCAAAGTGGAAAACGGAATGTTCTGCCAGCTTCCGGTAATCGGGCGATGCACATGCCCGAAGAACAGATGGCGGATAGCATGACCGTCCAAAATCCGTCCGAACGCCGCGCCATCATCAAGCATGATGTCGTCGGCCGGCCGGAAATGAACCGACAGCGGCGGATGGTGCATGAACAGATAGACCGGCTTGCCCTGCGCCTCGTCCAGGCGTGCGCGCAGCCATGCCTGGCGCTGTTCACAATAGAGGCCCGCATGGCTGTCGGAGCGCTTGGTATCGAGGAAGAGAAAGCGCCCCGCTGACGTGTCGAGCACCGATTGAACAAAACCGTGATCATCCACGGGAGCTTCGGGAAACACGCTACGGAAATTGCCGCGATCGTCATGATTACCCATCAGAAGCCGCACCGGCATCGGCAGGACCTCAAGCGCTTCCCGCAGGCGAATATAAGCGCTCCGTTCGCCATGGTGGGCGAGATCGCCCGTGATCACGCAAAGCTCTGCATCTGCATGGTGCCTGGCGACATCGGCAAGGCAGGCCTTCAGGCGTTCGCCCGGGTCATTGTCGAAGAGACGATCGCCAGGTGGAACGAGGTGAAGGTCTGTGATTTGGATGATTTTCATTGCGGTGTTTGCCAGCGGCTTTGCGCCTTCACGAGGCAATGGCTTGCCTGGAGCGCGTTGAGTTCGCGTTCCAGAGCCGGCGGGATGCAATCTCGGCGCCTTGCACAAGCGACTCGAGTTTGCGCCAGGCAATGTCCGGGTCGACGGTGTGAAAGGTCGCAAAGCTCGCGAAGCCGCAGTCCGTTCCAGCGATTACGCGCTCGCGGCCGACCAGATTGGCGTATTGCTCGATGCGCTGAGCGACGACTTCGGGATGCTCAATGTAGTTCGTGCAGGTATCGATAACGCCTGGCACGATAACCTTATCATCGGGAAGTCGCGTTTCCTTGAACAGGCTCCATTCATGCGAGTGGCGCGGATTCGCCGCCTCCAGCAGAAGCGCCATTGGCCGCGCCTTGATGATGATGTCGAAGATCTCGTGGAGATCGATGTCGTGGTGGTGCGGCGACTCATAATTGCCCCAGCATAGATGCAGGCGCATCCGATCGGCGGGAATGTCGCGCAGAGAATGATTGAGCACTTCGACGTGAAGAGCGATTTCCTTGCGGAACTCCGCCACATCCATTGGTTTGGCCCGAAAATGGCGGCCGAGCGCCAGATCCGGACAATCAATCTGCAGGAGCAAGCCTGATGCAGCGACGGCATCGTATTCATGCTTTATCGCATCGCCTAGCGCATAGAGGTAGGCTTCCTGCGATGGATAATATTTGTTGGGCATGTAGTGTGCCATGATCCCCGGAGACGAGGCGTTCATGAACGCTTCCTCGACAGAAACCGTGTTGAGTGCCGCCTTGAGATTGGCGATATCCGTCGCCACCGCCGCCTCTCCCTGGTACTCGAGAGGCCCCACGCAAGCGGGAGTCTTGATATCGAGATTGACCCGCTTTGCGAAATTCGAGAATTCGGCCAGTTCGGACAAGGCAAGCGGCTGATCAATGCCCGTCAAGCCTGTCATACGCTCGCGCGCATAGGTCGAATAGGCATATTTGCTCATCTCGCCATCATCGACAACCGTTAGGTCAAGATTCGCCTGCTTTTTTACGATGTCGGCGACCGCTGAACTGATGCTGGCCGCCAGCAAGGGACCGCGATCAGCGCCCAGTCCCCCCTTTTCTTTCGCCAGCAGCATTTCCTCCAATAGGGGCGGCCGCGGCAAGCTGCCGACATGCGTCGTAAGGATTCGATCGGTGCTTACTTTCATTCGTCTCTCCTGTAAATTTTGGCGAACTCGGCCGACGGCCCTCTATCAGCGCTTCTGCGGCGCGAGGAGCACCTCCTTCACTGATGATTTCATTGGGCGTGAGCGATGCGCTCCCTGTTTGCGAGCCGAGAGCGCATAGCGGCTTGTCGTCTGCTTCCGGAGAAGAGGCGTAGCAAGTGTTGTTGACGCGTAAATGTCTTGATATTAGCCTTGCTAATAGAAGAAGTACTGCTTCTATTGAATAAGCTGGCTTCCAAATCGGCTCAGTATTGCCACTGCCGCCTTTATCCTGCGCGACGAGCCTGTTGATCGCAGTCAATTATCCCGGACCGTGCCACCGTTCCCGGTAAGAAAATTCAACGAGCAGCTTTAATTGTCGGTACGTTCCGTTTCAAAGTGTTTGCAGTTGGCACTATCTCTTTGAGATGTTTCTCTCGCGCAGAGGCGTTGCTGCGAAGCTGAGGTTCTTTGGCTTGCCTAGACCTGAGACTAGCGAACAAGGCTCCAAGCTCTGCTTGGAGAAGCAGCAGAAGTTTGACTTTTCGTATACCGTGTGATGTTCATTCCCGAGTACCACAAGAAAACTGTGCGGCGACCTGAGGCAACATCTCGGAAAGTTGTTTCGTCGATTCGTGATGCAGAAGCAGAGCTCGATTGAGGAAGGGTTATGAGAACCTTCTGGGAGCCGGGAATACGTTGTTTTGACCGTCGGCCCAGACGAATCCGTGGGTAGAGAATGAATCCGGAAGCAAGAGGCCGAAGATCCGCACCTTTATCCGCTGTTCATGTGGCACTGATTCCACCTTTGGGTGTCCTCATCGATTGTGCCCGCACTGGCGATGCCAACGTGGAGGTTGATCCGCCCAACGGTTTTTGGTTCTGCCAGAGACAACGGACGATGCGCGAAAAGCCCTTGACCCCGCTTGGGAATGCGAATCCACCACAATGGGATGAGCAGGCTTCAACAGCATGAAAATCAGTTCTCATCAGACTGCTGCTTTTACAGAGGTCTTCAGGCGGAGAAGCGTTTCTGAAGCTGCAACCGTCCTCGGTGTCACCCAGTCGGCCGTCACCCAGCATCTTGCCAAGCTCGAGCAACATATGGGGACGACACTCTTCATTCGGCATCGCACCGGGCTCGTACCTACAAAGCCCGCTCAGGAACTGTTCGCGCTAACTGATCGCGTTCGGGTTCTAGAGCAACTGGTCGCGGAGAAGATCAATGCCTACAGTGATCTATCCGCCGGCCATCTAACGGTGATCGCGAACGCGCCTTGTCCGGCGATGCCGATTATTTCCGAATTCAACCGGCGTTTTCCGACAGTGAGGATTACGTTTTCACTGGTGCCCTGGGAGCTTGCTAAGCAGCGACTTGAAGCGCGTGATGTCGACATTGCTATCATCACCGAACCTGATGACCTTGCCAGCCTATTCCACGTGGAGCTAAGCAAAACTCGGCTTATGGCGCTCGTGCGGCGCGAGCATCGGCTCGCCTGCAGACCGACACTCAGTCTGGCTGAACTTGCACAAGAAAGGATCATTCTAACCGAGGATGGTTCTCTAACACTACGAGAAGTGGAAAAGGCGTGTCTTGAGAAGAGTATAAATATGCCGAATGTTATTAAGATGGCGACTTATCCCGTTCTAAAGGAAGCGGTTCTGCACGGAATCGGGGTAGGTATTCTTCTTCAAGACAGCGTTTTTCCAGCAGAGGAGCTCGTGTACAAATCTGTCGATGAATTCTGCAGTGATTTCAAAACGTATATCGTCACGACATCGGATAAAAGACGCTTACGGTGCGTAGAGTCATTCTTTGAAACGGTTCAGATGTCTATAGAGAATCAACGAAGTAATCGCCATGCCGAGACAGATTAGAAGTCCTATCGCAGCCGCCTTGCGCGGACTGAAGGAACATCGTTCGAGGTAGTTGCTACACGACGGGGCCTGTTGGAATACGCCCTTGGATGGTGAGCATCGACGCGCGAGGAGTACGACCGCGCTCGCCGGAGATCTCAGCCGGCTGTCGTTGGTTTCATGGATGTCGCTCCGGCCTTCGATGTCGTAGGGTGATATCGCAAGTTGGTCACGTGCTTATCTCGGAATTCATTCCGTTGGCATGATGGTCACTTGGTTTGCCCACGGTGTTTCAAGCAGCAGGCGTCGATCATTGCCTATCTTGATCGAGTAGGGCGAAGATGCGGTCGGCTGATACCGGTCGGCCGATGAGATATGCTTGGATTTCATCACAGCTGGTTTGGCGCAAAGAGCTGCTTGGTGATTTCGACGCCTTCTGCGACCACGCCAATGTGTAGATCGTGCGCCAGTGAGATCATTGATTTTACGACAGCCGCGCTATCCGGCCGTGTCAGCATGTCGCGTATAAAGGACTGATCGATTTCAATGTGGGAATAAGGCAATTCTAGCAAATAGGTCAGCGACGAAAATTCCGTTCCGAAATCATCAAGCGCTACCGTCCCCCCTGTCGATTGTTATGATAAGGATGCAATAGGACGATTCCTCCGCCTTCGGCGCCAGCCAAAAAGCATTTGGCCTAGACCGGCCATGGAAGCGAGTAGGTCTTCAACTGCGTGAAGCTACGCATTGCTTCCAGCACGCCCTCCTTGTGCCCGAGTCCGGACTGCTTGATTCCCCCGAACGGGGTCAATTCGGTGCGATATCCGGGAACTTCCCATACGTTGACGCAGCCAACGGCGAGACCGTCGATGAGCTTCGTCACATGATCGAGCCGGTTGGAGCAGACTCCGGCAGAAAGTCCGAACTTGGTTGCGTTAGCGATCGATATGATCTGATCAACATCGTTCGGACAACGGATGATCGGCAGCACAGGTCCGAATGTTTCTTCAATGACCAGTTCGCATCTTGGTGAGACATAGTCCAACAGGGTGGGCGGATAAGATGCGCCGTCAGGTGGGCTTCCGAGCAATAGAGTAGCACCAGCATCGACGGCATCGCTAACGCGCCGAGCAATCAGTTTGGCCGCCTCTTGATTGATGACGGTGCCGAGGTCAACCGATGGATCGCTCGGATCGCCGGTCGAGAGCTTCCGCATGTGATGGAACGCCCGCTCGGCAAATTCGTCGGCAATAGAATCAACGACGAGTGCCCGCTTGACGGATGTACATCGTTGACCCGAATTCTTGATCGCTCCTTGAACAGCTAGATGGGCCGCCCGATCGACATCGGCATCTTCGAGCACAATGATCGGATCGTTCCCACCGAGCTCCAAGATGAGCTTCCGGTAACCGGCCCGTTCCGCAATATGATGCCCAGCGCGAACGGAGCCGGTAAATGTCACCAGCTCTGCATTGGGATCGGTGAACATCGCATCTCCCAAGCCGTGGGGGGCTCCAGTCACGATCGAAAGCATACCCTCCGGAAGGCCTTGCTCGTACAGAATCCTGCCAAGCGCTAGAGCAGTCAACGGCGCCCGCTCAGAGGGCTTCAGGACCACGCGGTTGTTCGTCGCAATGGCGGGAGCGAGTTTATGACTGACGAGATTGAGAGGATGGTTAAACGGCGTGATAGCGGAAATCGCACCGGTGAGCGGTGTGCGCATGGAAAAAATGCGCCGATCATGGGGTGTCACGCCAATGTCAGATGGATAAATCTCGCCCTCGCTCTGGATCAAGGTGTGGGCAGCAAATGACCAAACATCGCATGCACGCCCGGTTTCATGCAAGGAGTCCTTCAGGCAGAGGCCGGTTTCTGCCGTGATAAGCCGAGCAAACCGGTCTTGATCTCTTCTAACGGCGCTTGCTGTCCCCAGGAGGATATCCGTTCGTTCGCGGCGCGTGAGCCGAAGATCAGTCCGCGCAGCTATCTCAAATGCTTGGCGTGCATGTCCCGGTCTAGCCTGCGGGACGCTGCCAACAAGCATTCCCGTGAATGGATTGCGGACCTCGATGGTCGCGTCCGAGTGGGCAGGCGCGCCCGCGATGAGCATTGGATGGTAGTCTTGATCGTTATCGTGCATGCCATAACTCGATTGGTTGCGCCTATTTAAGATCCGAGACAGATCTTGCGTTGTTCCGAAGTAGCTTGCTAGCCCATAACAACCCGGTTCATCCTCGAAACAGAGCGATGAAAATCAGCATACGCCCGACCATAGAGCTACGACGCCCGTCCCGTTTTCCGGGCGGTCTCGGGCTCGTTACGGCGAATGCTGGCACAACGCTGAAAGGTAGTTTTGTTCTGTAGGGGAGAATATCGACTCGTGACGCGGGGAAGCTGAGGGGGATGGAGGCGGTTGACTTTGCAAACTACGAAGTGGGGCCCCTTATGCTGAGCGCATTGCCGCATGATAGTCGCGATATGCTCGGCTCGCTCACAGCGGGTCGCCGTTCGATACCCGCAGGCGGAGGCGATAACTTCAAGAGACGTCGTTCGTGATGTCGAGAGCTGACCGCCAGTTGAAACATAGCCTTCGTTGTCCAGCACCACATGCATGAGATTTTGGGGGCTGGCATAGCCAATAGTCGATAGAATCCCCATGTGCATGAGCGCGCCACCGTCTCCATCCAATGCCAGGACGGGGCGGCCAGGCGTGGCCAGCGCGAGCCCTGCCGCGACCGCACTGCAATGCCCAAGGGAGCCCTGCATGTAGAAATTCAGGGGACGATCTTGGACACGGAACAGCTCACGCGAGATGAACCCGGTCGTAGAGACAATGAGAGTGTCATTTTGGAGCTGCTGGCAAATCAACTGTATGGCTTGCCCGACACTAAGCCCGTAGTGGATTGCATCAGCTCGTAGTTCAGCCGCGCTGCAGTCGGATAGCTGGCCTCGCCGGAAGAGCAATGCAAACGGGGAAGCGCGATGAAATTCATCGTTGCCGCGCGCGAGCGCGTGATCCAAGCCGGACTCGGTCCCATCGAAGTCACACCACTCAATGGAGAGCTCGTTCAGAAGAGTCTTTGTCTTGGCACCCATGATCGCGTGTTGTGGCTCGTCGACAGATTCGTCGGGGTGGCCGCGAACGGACAAGAGGAGCAAGAGCGGAATTTTGTTGACCATCAACAGAGATGTCAGCGGGTTGATGATGTTGCCGAGCCCAGAGTTTTGAAGCGCAACGACGCCTCGCTGTCCTGAGAGAACCGCGCCAGCAGCTAGTGCAATTGCGCTGCCTTCATTGGCGGCAGGCACGGTCAGGAATCCAGGAGAGTCAGCCACTTGGTCAAATAGATCGCCAAAGTTGGAACACGGTACCCCAGAAAAAATGCTGTACCCAGCGGCGCGGATCTTCGACAGCAGAACGCGGGTCGGAATGGACATGTCGTGCTCGCGCGATTCAAGAAAGGAGCGGCGGAGTAAGTCGCTCCCCAAAGCAGTAGTGTCAAAAGCGTCAGGCGATCTTTTTCGCGACGATGAGGCTGCGATTGCAGATGGATTTGTGGTAGTCGATCTCTTGGAAGCCTGTGCTCTCGAGCATGGCCCGCATGTCCTCGAAGGAGTAACAGCAGCCCTCGTACCCCGTCGTAAGCAGCACGGAGTATTCTGCTTCGGCAGCTGGAGACGGGCGGCCTCCGCGGTCGTCAGGGTGGCAGCTGTAAATTGCTATGCGACCGCCGCAAGTCATGCTGTCGAAAGACTTGCTCAGGAGCAGTTGGACCTTGTCAGGTCCCCAATTGTGAAGGACGTGCGAATAGAGGTGCAGGCTGGCATCCCGGGGCAGGGGGTCGACGAACATGTCTCCAGCTATGACATGGGCACGACCCGGGTACAAATTGCGGTTAGTGAGACAGCTCCTTGCAAGTTGATCAACGGGTGGACGCTCGAAGATCGTTGCCGAGAGTGAGGAATTGCACATCAATAAATGCGCAGAATAGACGCCTGATCCACCGCCAACATCGAGCAAGGAAGTATCGTTCGTGCAGTCAAGCAGCGTCGCGAGGTGCGGAGCAAAGATCCGTCCGCGTTCCTCCATGCCTCGCGTGTTCAGATCGGCAAACTCATCCGTCTGCATCAATGCGTCCCAAGTCTTGGTTACGCCACGCTCGACGTGCCAGGTTTCCGAGCCATCCTGTCGTAGGATCTCATAAAGTTCCCGAACAGAAGGCTTATACTTCATCGTTGCAATATACGAGGCGATGTTGTCTGCGGAATTGCCACTCAGATATCGAACGGCGCTGGCCGTTGCGTGCAGCCGGCCGGATTGGTTGGAGATGAGGCCCCACGATTCGAGGAGTCGAACCATGGTCCGCGTTGGCCGCTCCCGAAGAGAGAAATGGAGTCGCAGTTCCTCCTCGGTGACCGGGTGACCATCCAGGTAAGTAAAGAGGTCAAGCCATGAGACTGCGGCGATATAGAGATCCGCGGCATACGAGCTGTCGCGCCACTTGATCATTTGTGAGATATCGGGAGGGTAGACAGCGGCGGCTTCAGAGATATGATCGCGTGACGTCAGTGAAGAGGATTGCATTGCCGCAAGTCCTTCGAAGGATTTGTATCTGTGGATGAGCTATTGCTGATCTCGGCAAGCTCTAGCCCGACATTCGGCCAGCAATCAGTGACACACGTTCGTCATTTGGATCAATTGCTAGTAATGGTAGTTGACCTTTCGCAAACTCTTGCGTCCAGCACGATGTTGTAGGAGTGACGGCCAAGCGCCGAAAATCACAAGCTGCACATGCGAGCACCGTTAACTCCTTCTCACTAACAATCGCAAGGCTCGGCAATCGATGTCTGCGGAGTACTTTTGGATATGCTTAGCGATGATACGGGTCGCGACGCTCGTTCGAGGCAGTGCAAGAGGGGGCCAACACCGAATTTGGTTGGCGCGCAACCTCTTGTGTGCGCTTATCGGTCGCATTCCGGTTCGCGGTCGAACCGCTGTCGCGGTGTAGCGAAATGTATCCGGCTCTAGAGCGCGGTCTTCTCGATACATACAAGCGGTCTTCTCGACTCATCGAAAAGGCTGCGACTCGCGTTGGCGGCGCTGTCGCACCTCTGACGTATGTCGCAACTGCTTCAAAGCACGTGAGGCATCGCAATTGATCGCGGACGCCTACTTGTTGTCTTTACGCTTGACTAGCGCGACCTGTGGGTACTGGTACGATACTTGCTGTTCTCCTCGCCAGCTCTCAAAAGCACGCAGGAGGAGAAATGAACCGGACCACGATCGGGGCCAGTGGTGGAAATGGCGTGCATGCGACAGCGAAATTCGACGCCGTGGTCATCGGCGCCGGCGTCGCCGAGCTTTATCAACTCTACCCCCTGCGAGAGTTCGGGCCGCACGTCAGGGCGATCGATGCGGCCTTGGGTGTCGGCGGCACGCGGTATTGGAACCGATATCCCGGTGCGCGCGTCGATTCAGAAGGCTACGTCTATCCGTACATTTTGTCCGAAAGTCTCTACAAAGGATGGAGCCGGAGCGAAAAGTGTCTGAGCCAACCGGAAATCGAGCGCTGGCTGAATTACGTAGCGGACGAACTTGATCTGCGCAAAGACATTCAGTTCGGCATGACCGTCCAGAGCGCTCATTTCAATGAAGCGGCCGAACGATCGGTGGTCGCGATCAACAAATGCCCGAGCGGCTAAGGGATTCTAAGCTGTGCGACCTGCTGATCCCAGCCGAATATGGATTCGGTACCCATCGAGTCCCTTTGGAGCAGAACTTCCTCGATGCATTCAATCGGCACAACGTGGGAATTGTTAGCGTCAAGACCAACGCAATCGAGCGCATCGCGGCCGAAGGCATCCAGATGGCCGACAGCATGACTCACCCGCTCGACGTCATCATCTTGGCGACCGGGTTCGACGCAGGAACGGGCGCTTTGACCCGCATCGACATCCGCGGTCGCGATGGACGGCAGAGACGTTCGGACCAAGGTCGAGTGGATAATCGAATGCATCAGCCACCTCCGTGGCAAGAACTTGAACGTGATCGAGCTGACCAAAGAGGTGGAAGATCAATGGGTCGCACATCAGGATGAGACTGCCAAAGAGATGTTAATCGCCAAGACTAATTCCTGGTACTAACTCCTGGTACTTGGGATCGAACGTCGAAGGGAAGCCGCGTCGGGTTCTCTCCTACACGGACGGCGTTGGCAGCTATCGACAAGAATGCGACGAAGTCGCAGCAAGCGGCTATCAGGGCTTTGCCATGCACTAGCTCCAAAATTAAGCCGAATCCGGCGCGAGCAGGCCCGAGATTCGAGAGTTCCACTTGATGGTGGTTTTTACTTGGGAAAATGGCACCGTGACGGGAGCATTATCAGATCTGCGGGTCGTCGAGATTGGCAGCGCGGCGGTTACTAGTACCGCTCCACAGAGATTATGACTCCTTGACGGGATAGGCTTTGTGGAGTTTTTCGCGAGCCTTCTCGGTAGTGAACATCCATTGGATTTGAGCGCCTTCGGCGTTGCGCCGCTGTTGCCAAGCGGCGACCTCGGCGAGGATGGTTTCCTTGTCGTCGATGCGGCGGTCGAGGCATTGGCTGCGCAGGACGCCGATTTCGATTTCCACCATATTCAGCCAGCTGGCGTGTTTCGGGGTGTGGTGGAACTGAAGCCGCTTCAGCACCCGGCGAGCCTCCGGTGCGGGGAAGGCGTCGTAAAGCGCCCCGGTTGAGTGGGTGGAGAGGTTGTCCATCACCACCCGGATGATCGGGGCGTCGGGATAGTCGATATCGACCAACTCGCGCATGCACTCGGCGAAGTCTTGGTTGGTGCGCCGGTCGGTGACCTTGACTCGGCGCCAGGGACGGTGGGCGTCGAGGAAGACGAACAGATTGACGGTGCCGTTGCGGCGATATTCGCAGTCGTAGCGCTCAAGCTGGCCCGGCTTGGCGGCAATGGGCTCGCGCACCTCGCCGATGAGTTGGGTCGGACTCTCGTCGAAGATTCCATGGGGAGTGGATAGCGACTAGGTCTGAGGCCAGACTGAGGTTGCTGAATCCCTTCAACCTGGAGAACGACGATGTTGCTCGATCATCATTCCGACGGACCGGCCGCTATCCGCACGCAGTTTGGCGCAATTTTTGTGTCGTTGGAACTGAGCCGTTCGACTTGGCTGGTTACCTCGCTATCGCCCGGCAAGAGCGAGAAAATGTCCAAACGCAGCGTGAAGGCCGGCGATATTGCGGAACTCTTGAAGCTGTTCGCAGAGCTAAAGCGCAAGGCGCAGGCGCGAACGGGTGAGAGCTATCCGATCATTACGATCCAGGAGGCGGGGCTGGATGGGTTCTGGCTTCACCGCAGTCTGCAGCAGGAGGGCATCGAGAGCCACGTGGTGGATCCGGCCTCGATCGCGACTTCGCGCCGGCGCAGGCGGGCCAAGACGGACAGGCTGGATGGCGAGACGCTGCTGCGGGCGCTTTTGGCCTACAAGCGCGGCGAACCGCGGGTCTGCGCGATGGTCGTTGCTCCCTCTCCGGAAGAAGAGGACCGCCGCCGGATTTGCCGTGAGCGGCGGACATTGATCGCTGAGCGGATCGAGCATGTGAACCGGATCAAAGGCCTTCTGTTCGCGCAAGGGATATCTGATTACGCGCCGTTGCGGCGCGACCGGCGGGCGCGCCTTGAGGCCCTGCGTACGGGGGACGGTCGCGCACTGCTGCCGCATCTCAAAGCGCAGGTCAGTCGCGAACTCGATCGGCTCGAACTGCTGCTCGACCAGATCAAGGCAGTGGAGGCCGCGCAGGATGCTCTCCTGGTCGAGGCGGGAAAGCCAGCCGGCGAGAAGAAGGGCGCAGCGGACCCGGTCACAATGCTGCTCGCCTTGAAGGGAATGGGCGCCAACTTCGCCGGGGTTCTCTGGTCGGAGGCCTTCTACCGCCACTTCGCCAACCGTCGTCAGGTTGCTGCCTATGCCGGTCTTGCGGCCACGCCATGGCGGAGTGGCGGTATCGAACGCGAGCAGGGCGTGTCGAAGGCCGGCAATCCGCGGCTGCGCACAACCATGGTCCAGCTCGCCTGGCTCTGGGTGCGCCACCAGGGACAATCGGCTCTGGCGCAGTGGTTCAAGGCGCACAGCCAGCGCGGCCGCAAGCGTGCGATCGTGGCGCTGGCGCGCAAGCTGCTCGTGGCTCTGTGGAAGTACGTGACCGCAGGCGTCGTGATTGAGGGAGCCGTGATGAAGTCCGTCGCCTAACACAAGCGCTTTCCCCCGCAAACTCAAAACCAATCTGCCGAGGTTCGATCAGCCTCGGCCGATCCGGGTGGACGAACCGATGGTCTGCATGGCTTCAAAAAGCCGCGTCGAAGAATGGTCTCGTCCTCTCGAGCCTGCCCGCCGCAAGCGGAATGTTGGTGCAGTTGCCTCGCGCGACGACCGAATGTGAGTTTGATCTGGCAAGTAAACCAGATTGCCAAAACCGGGCTCGACTTGGATCGCCATCGAAAAAAGGAGCTATCTGGCCTGCCTACGCCCGACCACATCAGCCTGATGGCGTGCTCGATCAAGTCAAGGCCAAGCCGCTGCGCGGCGGCCCTACGGGCCGGCCTTGACTTGATCTGCGCGCCCCATCTCCAAAGCTCCAAGGTCGGGACGAAGAGCTGGCCTGCCATCGAACAAAGAGCTGACCAACCACCTTGACACACTCAATCCCCATGTGAGCAGACCACAGGTCGTTGGGGATCGGGCGCCTCGGCATAGAGGTCGAGCACATCCTCCATGCGAGCGACGTATTCCCCGTCAACCTTGGGGATGCACCACATGTCTTTGCGCCAGGGCTTCAGATGGTTCTCCGCCAGCCGTCGACGGACGGTCTCAGAAGACAGCTCTTCATGGTCGGTGAGCCGGACCATCTCATCGGCCAGCAGCTCAAGGGTCCAGCGGGCCCGTCCCGGTGGCGGCTTTGAGCAGGCGGTCGCCACCAGGAGCGCCTCCTCCTTGCTCGATAATTTGCGTGCTACCCCAGGGCGCGGCTCCTCGGAGAGCGCACCCTCAAGGTTCGCCTCCACGAAACGGCGCTTGGTCCGATAAATCGTCGATCCTGAGACCTTCAAGGTTGCGGCGATTGCCTCGTCGCTCAAGCCGTCGTTCGCCGCCACGAGGATCTGCGCGCGTTTTATTTTGCGCGTCGCGTGGCGTCCCCCGCTCAACAAAGCGTCAAGTTGATCACGTTCCGATTGGCTAAGGTCGACACGAAACTTTATATTCAACTGCACCTCCTTAAGCGTCGAGGCGCGGATGAATCGGAAATGAGTCAAACACTTGACGAAAGCCCCGCGGCGGCCGGACCCCGCTTTACGCAGACCCAAGGCCAGTACCTAGCCTTCATCTACGCCTATAGCCGGATCTTCAAACGGCCCCCGGCCGAAGCCGACATGCGTCGCCATTTCGAGGTCACCGCTCCCACCGTCCACCAGATGGTGCTGACCTTGGAAAAAGCCGGGCTCATCACACGCGTGCC
Organism: Bradyrhizobium sp. CCGUVB4N; assembly: GCF_024199945.1. Classification (GTDB taxonomy): domain Bacteria; phylum Pseudomonadota; class Alphaproteobacteria; order Rhizobiales; family Xanthobacteraceae; genus Bradyrhizobium. The sequence goes on from NZ_JANADP010000001.1 coordinate 2,117,467, forward strand.
CGGAGCTGCCCGAAGCATCCAACTTCTCGTCCCTCCGGAAGCCTTGCCGATTTTGCGCTAAAAAAATCCGTCATCATCTCTGTGGAACGGTACTAGCTATTGCGCGCGATTGTTCGCCGACTTCGGCGCGGATGTGCAGAAGATCGAGCCGCCGGCCGGCGATCCACTTCGCTATTTCGCGCCGCTCACTCCAATGGGCCAGAGCGCTTGGTTCGCGTTCCTGAACTTTAATAAGTCAAGCACGATCATCGATCCCGCTGCCCCGAATGCGATCGCGCGGCTGACTACAATGATCGAGAATTGCGACAGTCTAATTGACGGCAGGGACATTGATCCGGCGGATTGCCCGTCCATTGACGTCGCTGGGATCCGCCAACGGCGGTCCAGATTGATTTCCCTCCAAGCGAGCTGGTTCGGCCGCGAGGGTCCTTATGCAGGATTTGCCGCAACCGATACGACGATCCGCGCGCTCGCCGGCCTCATCAAGCTGGTTGGACCGGTCGAGGGTCCACCATTGCACGCACCGGATTTCCAGACTGGTATCCTCGGTGGCCTGTGGGGGTTCATCGCCGCAGCTTCTTCGGCGGTTGCGCAAATCGAGGGCGAAGCTGGGCCGTCGTGGTCGGTCAGTATCTTCGAATCGAGTATCGCTGTCAGCGAATATCTCATGTTCGAGGCGTTTGCGCGCGGCGAGGTCGTGCATCGGATTGGTATTAACCGCTTCTGGCCGGTGTTCCCGGGCGGCATTTACGAAACCAAGAAAGGCTGGCTCGGCGTGACGACATTTACGCCGGCGCAGTGGCGCGCATTCTGTGACATGCTCGGCCTGTCCGGCTTGCGCGATAATCCGGCGCTGGTCCTTGGCGAAGAGCGTCTGAAGCACATCGATCGGATCGAACCACAGTTCGTGCCGAAGCTGAAGGCTCGGACAGCGCAGGAGTGGTTTGCAGAGGGACTGAAGCGGAGAATCCCGATCGTGCCGGTGCCCGACATGTCCGATCTGCTCCTCGATACCGAGAAGAGGGCGCGGCGCAATCGTGCCTGTCGCCCTTGGTCAAGAAGAGGGCAGGACCGCTGGGTCGATGCAGCGGCTAACCTTGACGCCGCCGCGCCGCGGAGGCAAGGCTCCGGCGCCCGGCGAGCAGCAACCTTTCGCCGAAAACCGAAAGCAGCGATCTTTGGCTGTGTCGTGGACGCCCAGGAGCATCGGTGCCGGCCGGCAGCCCTTGCGTGGGGTTCGCGTCATTGACTTCACGATGGGCTGGGCTGGCCCGTTGTGTACGCGTACCCTGGCTGATCTTGGTGCGGACGTCATCAAGATCGAATCCACCCAGTACCCGGATTGGTGGCGCGGTGTTGACCGGCGGCCCGCTTACGTCGACGCGCAGATGTACGAAAGGGCGCAAGCTTTCTGCATAATGAACCGCAACAAGCGCGGCATCACGCTTGACCTCACACAGCCCCAAGGCCTTGCTCTTGCCAAGCGTCTCTTGGTGAGGGCCGATGTTGTCGTAGATAATTATTCTGTTGATGTGCTGCCGAAACTCGGGCTTGGCTACGATGTGCTCCGAACGCTCAATCCTCGACTTGTCATGTTGTCCATGTCAGCGTTTGGTGCGAAAAGCCTCTATCGCGATTGTCGTGCCTACGGCTCCACCCTGGAGCAGGGTTCTGGGTTGCCGAACGTCGTCGGAAACATGGATGGACCACCAGTGATGAGCCACGTCGCCTTTGGGGATGCCGTGGGTGGATTGAACGGTTGTGCTGCAGTTCTGGTCGCGCTGTTTCACGCCCGCAATACCGGGCTGGCACAGTTCATCGACCTTGCCCAGATCGAATGTATGATGCCGTTTGCCGCACCGTGGATCACTGTTCACTCGATCAGCGGTATGCCTCCGCCAAGATACGGTAATCGACATCCCCAGTTCGTGCCGCATGGCTGCTTCCGCTGCGCGGGTGAGGACAGCTGGGTCATGGTAGCCGCAAGCGACGAGGACATGTGGCAAAGGCTTGCTATCCTCATTGGACGGTCAGACTGGGCGATAGACGCCTCGCTGAGATCTGCGGAAGCTCGCCCCGGCATTGAAGACGAAATGGAGAGGGCCATCGAAGCTTGGACGATTACCCGCGATGCGGATCAGGCCATGTCAGAGTTGCAGGCGGAACGAATTGCGGCCGGCGTGGCCCGACAGCCAACTGACCTGCTCGAGGACCCACATCTCAGGTCGCGCGCATTTTTCCAGGATATCGAACGTGCCTTCATCGGCATGCACCCACAGCCCTCAATACCGATCCGCGACGTCTCATTGCCCTTTGCGATCCGTACAGCGGCACCAACGCTCGGAGAGCACAACAGCGAGATCCTATCGGAACTTCTCGGGCTTTCCGAGACGGAGATCGCGCAATTGGCGTTGGAAGGCATCATCGGGACGTCGATGGTCTCCGAGCGAAACTAGCAAAAGCAAGTGACGTCTCGTGAATATGATAGATCGGCCGCCCATTTCGTTTCCAAGGACTTATGAAACCAGCACAAGGCACAGCATGCCTGGAGCGGCGTCCTCGACGTTACCTCGACCGGAGACTGAATGTTATTTCTATGCAGTATCGTCACCTGATCGGATAGAGGCGACGCCAACCCCTAATAAAGTTGCTTCTTAATCTCTTGCTCTGAGCCTTTCAGGCCGTTTATCGCACTGCAGGAGTTGAACCAACGCATCCGCTGCGTACTGCCCCAAAGAGCTTTTCGCGCCAATTTCGTGTTCGCAGGATTTGAAGCGGGCGACGACAGCTCGTCCTGACCGCAGGCGCGCCCGCGCGATTACCGGCGATAGATCCCAGCTATGTCCTTCAACGAAATCCAATGGTCTGGCAATTGGCCCAGCTCTTGCTCCACGGCTTACCGCCACCGTGAAGCTTCACCGCCGGAATTGTCTGCCGTAGAGCATTCCAATGCGAGATGCTTTCAGTGTGTCAAACGAATGATAGGTCGAAAGCGCGACCTCACTCATCAGTGAGGGCTGGATTCACATCGCCATGCTGCTTTTGACGCTATCTCGCCTCAAGCACATGGGAGGGAGAATGGCATGACCGACGCTGATGCGACCAACTCGGATCTCTCGCCCGAGCGGGACTTCTCAGTTCGTCGACGACTATTCTTTCTCGAGGTGAGTACCAACCGTATTCAAGCGATGAATCCGGATGGTTCCGGTAGAAAGGTTATTGTCGCCGATTGTCAGCTTCCTGACGGAATCGCCATCGATGTCGGCAATAGTCGCATCTATTGGACCAACATGGGGTCCGGCGTCGCCGTCAATGATGGTTCGATCGAGCGTGCAAATATCGATGGAAGCGCTCGCAAAGTCATCGTTCCGCCCGGCGTCACGTTCACACCGAAGCAGATCCAGATCGATCAGAAAGGCGGCAAGCTCTATTGGTGTGACCGCGAAGGGATGCAGGTTATGCGGTGCAATCTCGACGGCTCTGAGATAGAGACGCTGATCGAGGCAGGCCGCGGTGACATGGACCGGCGCGACCCGACCAGGTGGTGCATCGGCATCACGATCGACACCGAGCGCCGCAAAATCTACTGGTCGCAAAAAGGTCCTGACAATGCCGGCCGGGGCCGGATCTTCCGCGCCGACTTTGACATCCCCAAGGGCGAACACCCGGCAAACCGCTCCGACATCGAGGTGCTGTTCAATGGCTTGCCGGAACCGATTCACCTTGAATTCGATCTGGCAAACCGCGTGCTCTATTGGACCGACCGCGGAGATCCCCCGCGCGGCAACACAGTCAATCGCGCACGAGTCGACATAACGACGGAGCCAGAGATCCTGATCACGCACCTGATGGAGGGTATCGGCATCGCACTCGACGTTGCCGGCAACCAGATGTTCATCACGGACCTCGCCGGTTCGATCTATACCGCCGATCTCGATGGAAAGAACAAGCGCAATCTCCTTTGGTCCCAGGGAAATTTCACCGGAATCGCGTATACGGAAATTTAACCCATCGAGGAATTGAAATGACCGTAAACAAGCCAGTTTCGGCAAGGCGCCGTCGTCGGCATCAACCTGTTGGCACGAGCTGGACGGCGCTGTTTGCCACAAGATCACAGATCCTCGCAAACCACATGGCACAGAAGGCAGAAGGCACGCTGAGGCAGTTCGCGGCGCCCGACACTCAAGCGGTTGGGCCGCGCGCCCGAAGCGCCGCTCTCGACGCGCAAAGTTCGCGACCTCCCCCCCTTAAGGTGCCGGCGGCGTTGTTCTCGTCTGGAGCAACGAGCTAGAACGGCTCAAACGACCGGGATGAACGCCAGGCGTTGGAGGCTTCAACTTGCCGCAGAGGCTACTTCCGGCCCGGGCGTCTAGCGTCAAAGCGTTCTTGAGCGAAGTGGTCAGATCCGCCCATAAGTGACTTCAGCAATCGATGTCAGGAGATGCAGTATGAACGTTAAGCGCAAGATTATTGTCACGATTGCGCCAACGGGAGGCGTGGTGAAAAAATCAAAAAACCCGCACCTTCCGACCCAGCCCAGCGAGATCGCCGAGGATGTGTATAGGTGCTACGATGCGGGCGCATCTATTGTGGCGTTGCATGCGCGCAGGCAGGACGATGGCGCGACCTGTAGTTCGGAGATCTACCAGGACATCAACTCACGGATCCGGACAAAGTGCTGTATCGTGATCAATAACAGCACGGGCGGGGGTATCGATGGAGATATGGTGCGATCCATAGGGCCCGGGCTCGATGAGGTTATATTCGAACAGCGTCTACAAGGCTTCGAAGCCGGCGCTGACATGGCGACATTTGGCGCTCATACCGTTCTGGCCAGCTTTGGTGGCCGCGAGATTTTCGTTAACACCTCGCCCACCCGCTGCGACATCATGGCAAAACGATTCCAAAAAACGGGCATCAAGCCTGAATGGGAATGTTTCTCACTTTCTCATCTTCTCCAAGATCCGATACGCCTCATCAACAAAGGGTTCGACAAACCGCCCTATTGGATCAATTTCGTTCTTGGCGCCGATCGCGGAATCCAGGGGGGATTACCGTACACTCCGCAGATTCTCGATATGCTCATCGGGAATCTTCCAAAAGGAGCGATGTTTTGCGTTAGCGGGGTCGGTCGAGCTCAGTTGCCGGCCACAACTCATGCGGTGCTCGCCGGCGGCCACGTTCGCGTCGGACTCGAAGACAATCTGTATCTCGAACCGGGTATACTTGCCACTAACGTGCGGCTCGTCGAGAGAACGGTAAGAATTATCCGAGAACTCGGGTACGAGCCAGCCACCGCGGTGGAAGCGCGGACAATGCTCGGGCTTGCGCCACGCAAATAGTCCGGTGTCGATAGTTCCCAATCGAAATTACGCGTTGGTCCGATGGCCGGCTCTCGACAGCTCCTGAGCATGAGCGTCAATCGTGGAAAATGTTGTCGATCATTGAAATGGACGATCGCCACCTGTGGCAAAGGTTCTCGAGTCAACCTGGTATCGTCGCGCGGCTTCGGTCCTCGAAGGAGGCGTGTCGTCGGCACAATTTGTAGGAGCAGAACGAGTGATAGTCTCCGTTGCTGCCCAATGTCATACCAACGATGAGGCGAGCTCTAACCTGGTCGCGAGCGCCGTTGCCAAAAACACGCTGCGGCTGGTGCCACTTTTGGGTCTTGCCTATCTCTTCAACAACCTTGACCGGACCAGCGTCGGTATCGCTGCGTTGCAGATGAACGAAGCCATTGGCTTGAGCGCCTCACAATTCGGCTGGGGGGCGGGGATCCTCTTCTTTGGTTACTGCGTGCTGGAAGTCCCCAGCAACATGATGATGTATCGTTTCGGCGCGCGCCGCTGGCTCGCCCGCATTATGATAACCTGGGGCCTAGCAGCCGCGGCGACGGCGTTCGCCGTTGGACCATACAGTTTCTACGTGATCCGCTTCCTTCTGGGCGTGTTTGAAGCAGGCTTCTTCCCCGGCGTCATTTGGTACATCTCAATTTGGTTTCCGGCGCGAAACCGAACGGGCGTTCTTGCCTGGTTCATGGCTGCAACACCCCTGTCCGCGTTGATCGGCAATCCAGTCTCGGCTTTGCTATTAGAAATGGACGGTGTGTGGAGGCTGGCCGGCTGGCAGTGGATGTTTTTGATCGAGGGCCTTCCGGCCTGCCTGCTCGGGGTTCTATGCCTCGTCCTGCTTGCCGACACGCCGGACAAGGCCTCGTGGCTGACGCCCACCGAGCGTGATGTGTTGCTGAACGAGCTCGCAAGGGAGAAGGACAAGAAGGTCAAGAAGGATCTCTGGGCCGCGATAAAGGACGTCCGCGTGCTCATGTTGACGGGCATCACTTTCGCATTCACGATCGGTTCTTATGGAATCGGCGTCTGGCTCCCCCTGATGTTGAAGAGCCACGGCTTGAGTAACACGCAGGTCGGTTGGCTCTCGGCGGTGCCCTATCTCTTTGTCACGATAGGCATGTTGTTCTGGGCGCGCCATGTCGATCGTAAAGGGTACAGGATCTACAACCTGATCGCTGCATTGATGCTTGGCGCGACCGGACTTGTCGTTTCGGTGATGTTCACCTCTCTCGTGTCGGCGCTCACATGCATGACGCTTGTTCTGATCGGCACGATCTCCGCGCGGACGATCCTCTACACGATGCCGCAGAGCTTCCTTACCGGCGCTGCTGCTGCCGGAGGCATCGCATTCATCAATTCCATTGGTGCCTTTGGCGCCTTCGTCGGCCCGTACATGGTTGGCGTTCTTAAGGATGCGACGGGATCCTTTGATATCGGTATGATCGCAATGGCATTCATTCTGGTTGTTGCCACTGGCATTGCCCGCAGCCTTAGGCTGGTGATTACGTATGGTGATAACGTTCCTTTCTGAGCGGACCGCCCGAGTAGAGGCCCCTCCAACCAATCGTTTAGCCGCAGCCGTAGCTTCTGCTGAACGATCGATTGGAGATCGCTGCTGCTTCTCCCATCGTCTGCAACGGTCCTCTCCGGGCTCCTGGCAGATGCAATCGGCCGGGCCCGCGCATCTCGCTGCCGGGCGACCCCAGAGAGGCTGCAATGGGCGCGACCGCTCGCTCGGCGGAAATGTGATTTGCGCGGAGGTCCGGCATTTGATCCAGAAACGAATCGGCACTCCGCAACTCCTAACTACCGAGCTCGCACTTGCATCAAGGCCCCCTGCGAAGTTCGCGCGCCGCCGCGACCATGTTGATGAGCGCAGGGCGGACTTCCTCCCATTTGCGGGTCTTCAGGCCGCAATCAGGATTGATCCAGAGCTGCGAGTCCGACAGGCGTTGGCGGGCCAAGGCGATGAGATCTCCGATCTCAGTGGCTTCGGGAACGCGCGGCGAGTGGATGTCATAGACGCCGGGACCGATGTCGTTGGGGTATTTGAAGGCCGTGAACGCGTCGAGTAGCTCCATCTTCGAACGCGACGTCTCGATCGAGATGACATCTGCGTCCATCGCGGCAATTGCATCGATGATGGCGTTGAACTCCGAATAGCACATGTGGGTGTGGATTTGCGTCGCATCTGCAACGCCGGAGGAGCAGATGTGGAAGCTTTCCACTGCCCAGTCGAGATAGGCCTTCCAGTCGGATCGGCGCAGCGGCAGGCCTTCGCGTAGCGCGGCCTCGTCGATCTGGATCATGGTCGCGCCAGCCTTTTCGAGGTCGCCGACCTCGTCGCGGATCGCAAGCGCGATCTGGCGGCAGGTGTCGCTGCGCGGTAGGTCATCGCGGACGAATGACCAGTTCAGGATCGTCACCGGTCCGGTAATCATTGCTTTCATCGGTTTTTTGGTCAGCGATTGCGCGTAGCGCCACCATTCGACAGTCATGGGCTTCGGTCGCGAGACATCGCCGAACAGAACCGGCGGGCGAACGTAGCGCGAGCCGTAGGACTGCACCCAGCCGTATTGGGTGAACACGAAGCCGGAGAGCTGCTCGCCGAAATACTGCACCATGTCGTTGCGCTCGAATTCGCCATGCACGAGCACGTCGAGGCCGATGTCTTCCTGCCACTGCACCGTACGGGCCGTCTCCGCTTTGAGGAATTGCTCGTATCGCGCGTCCGTCAGTTTGCCCTTGGCATGAGCGGCGCGAGCGTTGCGAACGTCGGCGGTTTGCGGGAACGAGCCGATCGTCGTCGTCGGAAAGGCCGGCAGACCAAAGCGCTTGCGCTGGACCTCTGCGCGGTTGGCAAAGGCGCTGGTTCGGCGACGCATGGCGTCGTCGATCGTCGCCATTCTCTGTGCAACGATCGCGTCGTGGATCTTCGGGGAAGTCTCGCGCGCCGTCGCCGCAAGATCGGATGCGGTCAGCGCGGCTGCGACACTCGCCTCGCCTGCGAGCGCCCTCGCGAGAATCGTGAGCTCGCCGATCTTCTGCACCGAGAAGGCAAGCCAGCTCTTCACGTCCGGATCGAGATCGGTCTCGAGCTCAAGATCGATTGGGACATGCAGGAGCGAGCAGGAGGGCGCGAGCTGCACGCGATCCCTGCCGAACTTTGCAATGACGGGTTTGAACCGCTCGATCAGTGCCGATAGGTCAGAACGCCACACGTTGCGGCCATCGATGACGCCGAGCGAAACCACGAGGTCGGCGCGGGCGCCGCATTCAATCTGGCTCAATTGTTGGGGAGCTCGGATAAGATCGACATGCAGCCCAGCCACAGGCAGGCCCAGACCGGTCGCGAGGTTGTCGCCGATCGCCCCGAAATAGGTGGCCAGCATGACCTTGATGTCAGGTACCTCCTTGGCGAGACAGCCATAAGCGCGCTGAAGCGCATTCCGCGTGGTCTCGTCGAGATCAAGCACCAGGCACGGCTCGTCAAGCTGGACCCATTCGGCTCCGCGTTCTGCCAGTTCCTTGAGAACCTCGACATAGACTGGCAGGAGACTATCGAGCAGCGAGATCGGATCAAACGCCAGATCAGCGCTCTTGCCGAGCTTCAGGAAGGTGACCGGTCCTACCAGAACCGGACGCGTTTGATAGCCAAGGGCTTTGGCCTCCTCATATTCCTCGATCGGCTTTCGCGAGGAGAGCCTGAAGGTCTGACCTTTATGGAATTCGGGCACCATGTAATGGTAGTTGGTATCGAACCACTTGGTCATCTCCTGCGCGGCGACCCCGCCGGCGTCATGGGGGTGACTGCTACTTGCTTCATGCTCCCCGCCTTGAGAGCCGCGCGCCATGGCGAAATAGGTCTTCAGCGGGACCGGACCTACCTTCCAGCCATACGCCTCGGGAATGGCGCCCACCATGACGCTCGTATCGAGAACCTGATCATAGAGTGAAAAGTCATTTGAGGGGATGACGGTGACGCCAAGCGAGTGCTGACGCGCCCAGTTGGCGACACGAAGACCGGCCGCCGCTTCAAGAAGTTGCCGGCAGCTGATCTTGCCGGCCCAGTAGCCTTCGAGTGCCGACTTGAGTTCGCGGCGCGGCCCGATACGTGGCATGCCGAGAGTTGCGGCAGGAAGTGAGAGAAGAGACATAGCTTTAACCCCATTATGGTGATGGTGGGGGCAAAGGCCATGGCGGACGCGGGCAGGAGGGCCGCGAAAGCGCCTGCTGCTTGGCGTACCACCGGACACCCCGCCCGTGGACGTTTATGTTGTCGGGGCAGGTCTCCTGGCTCGCGGGTCATCGTCTGCATCCGGCCTTCCCGAAGCATCTGCTTCAGTGACACGTATGGATGCGGACTCGCTGCTTACAGTTGCGGGGGCAGCGCCGGCATTACTTCAATCCTGAATGGATCGTGAGTGCACCGGCTTCCCTCTTAGCTCCAGATCGAGCGAGACCTGGAGAACCTCGACGTCATCGATTTATCCGCAACCGAGGCGGTGCGTCAACCTCGGAGGAGGACCGCCTCTTCTGCGGCATGCTTCCGAGAATACGGCCTCAACAATGGAGGTCACTCCAAACGAACAGCTTGACGATAGGGTGCAAAGCCAAAGTTGACCAGCGCCCCTGACGGCCATTGTTGTCGATAGGCTTGGCTGCCCTGTCCTTCCGATCTCAAGCGTTCTCATGTCCTTCTCCAACGTCATGAGTTTCTTGCTCGCTCGGCACGGGCGGCAATTTCTGCATCGATCGTCAAGCGAAGTAAACCCTTGTGCCCCGGTCAACTACCAATGTTAGCAATTGATCGAACCGGCAGATCGGTCAATCATGGATGAAAGACCGTCACGTAGGCCACACCTCACCTGTCGCAGACCCCGTAAAGAGTGCACGAGGGGGCTCGTCGCCGTCACCGTGGAGTTTGGCGGATCCCGCTATGCGGTCCAGCAATCTGGCGTTCGACAGCTCCTATCGCAGCTGAATAGCTGGCCTGGCGAACAAGGCGCGAATTTGGAGAGTGCCGCTATGAGTGCAACGGACTTGTCGGACAATGTCATTCCTCGCGCCGACATCGTCAAACGGGGAGCGCGCATCGGAGCGGAAATCCGAAACATCAAGCTGTCGGGCGATCTGCCGGACCAGACGATCGCCGCAATCAACGAGCTGCTGCTCGAGAATAAGGTGGTCTTTTTTCGCGACCAGGGTCATCTCGATGACGCCGAGCAGGAACGTTTTGCTCTTCGTTTCGGAAGTCCGGCATGTCATCCGACGCTCGGTGCCATTAAGGGGACGGCGTCGATTGTCGAGCTTGACTCGGTCCGCGCCGGTAGCCGGGCCGACCTATGGCACACCGATGGAACCTTCGTCGACCGCTACCCTAAGATCGCGGTGCTGCGAGGCGTCGTGATGCCACCGTTCGGTGGCGATACGGTTTGGTCAAACACCGTTACAGCCTACCTCGACCTGGTACCGCCGCTGCAACGGCTTGCGGACAAGCTCTGGGCCGTGCACAGCAACGCCTTCGACTACGCGATAATGCCCCGCGCCAGCGAGCTCGACAAGAAGCACTTGGACGAAGTCTTCACAAAAACGATCTATCAGACTGAGCATCCAGTTGTGCGCGTCCACCCCGAGACCGGCGAACGCACGCTACTCCTCGGCGCCCTGGTGCAACGTTTTATTGGCGTCCCGAAATACGACGGCCAGAAGCTGTTTGATCTGTTTCAGTCTCATATCACTGCGCTCGAAAACACCGTGCGCTGGAGTTGGAAGGAAGGCGATGTGGCGATGTGGGACAATCGCGCCACACAACACTACGCGGTGAACGATTATGGCGATCAGCATCGGGTCGTTCGACGCGCCACCGTCGTGGGCGAGGTACCCGTCAGCATCGATGGTCAGAGCAGCGTAACGCGCATCAAGACAGCAAAATAGCCGACCGTGAAGGTTGCCTAGTCTAGCCGGTCAACTGGATTGACGTCGGTCCGGCGATGCAGCCTCTACCATTGCCATCCATCCCTGTATGCAGCATTCGGCAGCTCGGTCCGCCATCGCATTCAATGGTGTCATTGAAAGCCATCGTGCCAGCTCTTAACCCAAGAGCGGCTTGGATTCCCGGAGAGGCTGCATCGGGTTGTTTGAGCTGAGTAGAGCTGCAAATGAGTGAACCGCAAGAGGCGGAACGTGGCTTTGTCGCTTCGCCACAGGGGCGCTTTCGAAGGAATGCCCTCCCCTTAGGTTTCCTGCGCGTCTCGAGATCGGCTTTCTCCTGCGTATTGGCCTCGAGACCTGCCGAGCCCCGTCCCTTCTGAACCAGAGTCAGCTCGCGCCGTTCGTCTTGGGCGAGTCAAAAATGCCGTCCAATCCATAGCTATTCAGCAGACTGAGGGTGTCGTCTATCCCCGCGAACTTACTGCGCGGTCAACAACACCGCGTTGCCGCTCTGCAAGCGTTTCCGCGGTGGTCGATCCCGTGTCTTTGCGAAGCGCGCTATGAGCGGGAAAGCCAACCTCTTCCAGCAGACGATCCGACGACTTCGTGGCGACGACGCCAAGAGCGTGCTTTTCGCGTCTCAGTGTCTGTAAACGAGCCAACGTCCTGAAATGGCTGTTACATCCACCTCTCGGCGCGCGGAACGCCGTGGAAAGAGCGAGTATCCAATCGATCGCGCAGGCCGTTGGAAATTGAGCACGCGCATTGATAGGAAGCGCCTTGCTCCCGGTCACCTACCAACCTTGGCAATTGATGTAACTGGCGGGCACATGGCAATCGTGCGTCAATAAAAGTGGTGCCGCTCACGTTAAGGAAGTCGGGATGCGATATGGGTCTGGCCGCAAGCGGCCTGATGAATCTGCTGTCTCGTCATCTGCAGCTATGGGGTCGACTTCTAAGGCAATCTCTCTCGCTTCATGGAAGCCGAGGGTAAACTGTCTTGCGCGCTCGTCGTGCACTCTCGTGTTAAAGGTCTCGTGGCTTCGGGCTCGTCAGTTGATTTGTCGCGCGGTTCACGCGCTGAAGAAGAAGCTTCATGAAGCGAGCGCGCAGAGATGGGTTGCTGTTGCACTGTCTCTCGCCGCGAGTGCGGTCGGGGCGGGAGCACAAACTGCCAATGAGTCTAACTCCAAAAACGACACTGCGAGTGAGATTGCGCCGAAAAGAATTCAAGAGAAGACGCTGGCGGCTATCAAATCCCGAAGCGGCCGGTCGCAACGAGCCGGGCGCCTCATCACTAGCGCAGCGCCCGCACAGAGTACGATTTTACTTGCGCCAACATCCGACGGCGCGGCTCTGCCTGCGAAGAATGGAACTCAGGAGAAGACCGGCCCCCTTGCAAAGTTCGTGCACCTCCAGGAAAAAGGTATGTGGCTCAATATTCCCGGGCCGGCCGATACGATAGATCAGGATTGCGGCGGCGTTAGATCTGCACTGGGAGGGGTCGGGATCGGCTATGTCGGCGGGACAGTAAATACCTTCGTAGTCAATCAATTGCCGAATGCAGCGAGAAGCCCCATCCGCGATCAGCTATATGTCGGCCAGAACCCGACGTTTAATACCTTAAACTTCGTGATCGCGACGTACGATCTCAGCCGCTTTGGGATTCCCGATGGTCAGATCATTGTGGGAGCCGAGCAGCAATATTGGACATGGAAGCCTGGCGGGCCAGATAGAGTAGGGATCAATACGATTGCTTACTATCAGACCGCTTTCGACGGGAAGCTCGAATTCAAATTCGGTTACCTCAGGAACATAAATGAGTTCGTAGGCACAGTGGTCGGAGGGAACGCAGCAGTCAACGTGTTTGGAGCATCATCGAATATCTTGTACCAAGCAGGCATAAGCAACAACGCGGCCCCGACGCCAGCTCTCAATTTGAAGTACAATTTTGATGATCGCTTCTACAATAAAGCCTCAATACAGCGTTCACTCAGTCCAGACGGCCAATCTGCGCAGATCGCTGAAAATCCGACCGGCTTGAACTGGAGCACGACCAACGCGGGCGTTCTCTTTCTCGACGAAACCGGCTACAAGAACAAGGCTGGTCCAGGCTTGCCCGAGACTTGGTTGCGGGCTGGTGCCGGAGTCAACAATAGCAGCTCCTCGGACTTGCAGCATCCGACTCAACCGAGAACCAGCGGCAATAGCATCTATTACATCGCCGCGGACAGGCAGCTATGGCAGGCTGATGCCCAAGGCTTGGCAGCTCGTGGCATCTATGCGGGAATTTCCGTCATGTACGCGCCGCCTGACTTAAATCGGGTCAGTCAGTACTATGAGCTTCGTCTTTATGCGAAGGGGCTGTTTGATAGCCGGCCGCACGATCAGATTGCTATTGTTGCCACCAACACTGCGTGGAGCTACATCGCAGTGGATGCTGCCTTGGCCAAGGGCCATTTGGCGCATCGCGACAGTACGGCGATTTCTGGAACATACACGGCGCATCTGGCACCCGGGATATACTCAAGCTTGGGACTGACATACATCAATAATCCGGCAAGCATCACATACACCCCCCGTACGGGACATGCGTTGAACTTGTTGGTGTCCACGTCGATGTTCTTCTAAGATTCGAGAACTTTGATGGTTTCTGTGTCCGCTATGCTCGCCACGTGAAGGGCGACATGGCCGCTAGTGCGCCACTACATAGAAAGAGCAGTGAACCGCCCGGGGTTTGCCGGAGGCTCCAATTCCTGCGAGGATGGAGCCATGACGAGCAAGACGACGAACAAGTTTTCACCCGAGGTCCGGGCCCGAGCGGTCCGGATGGTTCTGGATCATGTCAGCGAGCACCCGTCTCGCTGGACGGCAGTGACATCGATTGCAGCGAAGATCGGCTGCACGCCGCAGACGCTGCATGACGGGGTAAAGAAGGCCGAGATTGACAGTGGGCAGCGGGCCCGCGTTCCGACCGACATGGCCGAGAACTGAAGGCCCGGGAAATAGGCCCGGATGCGGATCATGGTCGGTTGAGGTGCCGACGCCGATGGCCGGGCTAGCTGATGGCCGCCGCACGATTTCGGTTACCCCTTGTGCTAACCGCCCCGAAAACTGGTTTCCAGAAATCGGCTTGGGTTCGTCAGGTAACGCCCTATTGCCGCGCCAAATCAGGCGTTCACAACCCGTTGTCGAAGCGGATTCATCTTGCAACGGTCCTGGACCGCTGCACGATCGTTGCCGCTCTCAAGAGGTATCCTGCCCCTGTTGTCGGGTCGTCGCTTCCAAGACGCTGTGATGTTCGGACAACGAGCGGTGCAAGCGCTCGCGGTTAAGTCATTGAAAAAATGGAGAACGAACTTTCTCTGGGCTCTTCCAGCAAGGTTGGCACAACTCTTGAATTTCTCTCGCTGCGCGCCGGCAGGAGCGATCGCGCGATCCTAGTGGTTGGGCTAGGCGTCCATAACGCTCAGGTCATGCACGGCGACTGAGGGATTTATGTCATGGATCGTCTGGAATTTCTTCGGACGAAGATAGAGAAAAAGGAGCTTCCAACCTATGTCTATGGCTATCCTTCGAAGCGATCGTATCGGGTTCTCCCGCAGCCACTCCGCATAACTGATGTTGTTGAGCAGGCCAGTCGCTCAAAGCAAATCAACATCTATATTCATATTCCGTTTTGTCGCTACCGCTGCACCTATTGCACGCTCTTTCTTACAACGCGCAATAGACAGGCCACCCAGGGGGCTTACGTTGCTCGATTGGTGGAGCACATCGCTCGATATGGAGAGTACTTCGGAGATCGAGAAGTCGTCAGTATCTATTTTGGCGGCGGCACCCCAACGCTGCTAACACAGCATCAGTTCGGCGAGCTCTTCGCCGCCCTCGACGTTGCATTTCCAAAACGAAGCCGGCGATGTGAGATTACGGTGGAGGCCGCGCCGGACTCCTTCAATAACAACCTTCTGGATCGCTTGAAGGAGCTTGGCGTCAATAGAATGAGCATGGGCATCCAAAGCATGGAGTCGGACGAACTTGCGAACTGCGGAAGACCATATTCGGTCAGGTTTGCAGAAGCTGCAATCGAAGCCGTCATCAAGCGCTTTCCTCACGTCAACCTTGATCTGATTTACGGCCTGCGTGGCCAAAGCCGCGACTCCTGGATCTTCTCGCTTGGCCGCGTGCTCGACTATGAGCCGCAGACAGTTTCTCTTTATCCCGTTGTTGTTCGTCCGATGACGAACATCATTGCGTCGAAAACGAACAATCCTGAATTGTTTTTCTCTGAAGCGGAAAAGTATGAAGTCTACGATCAGAACGCTGCTTTGATGGAAGCTAGAAGCTACCGCCAGGAATCCTTTACACGTTTCACCAGGATCACAGGCGACCATGCCTATCGGCAGGAGGTGTCGGACTTCGAGGGAACGCCCCTGCTAGGATTGGGAGCTGGCGCCAGAAGCCATTTCGGCCAATATCACTATAGTACGGACTATGCCGTAGACCGGAGTGCGACTTCGCGAATTATCAAGGCCTTTTCGGATCGCCCGTTCGATCCCGAGGCAATAGCATCGCACGGAATTAAGCTGCCTCCGGACGAGCTTGTGCGTCGTTACGTCTTGCTTGGCCTCACATTGTCGGCCTTAAGCAGAAAAGATTACGCTGAATTATTCGGGCGGGAACTGGCAGTGGACTTTGGCGAAGAACTGAAGGCGCTCGAGTCTTTGCACCTCGTCAATTCGGCAGATGGAGATGTTTATCGACTTACTCATAAAGGGTTCAAGTATTCGAGCATTATGGTCCGAACGTTCTATTCCAACAGGATGATTGCCCTTGAGGAGCAATATCAGGCAGTATGAGGGCAGTATGGAAGACGAGGCGAGACATTCACCGTTTTGGTGGGATGCAGGCTACGCCGACCACAACGTTTCATGTATGGGTGGTCCTAGCCCGGAAATCTTCGAGATCGCGCCAGCACTCCGTGCGGAAAGTGTGGTTGTCGAGCTTGGCTGCGGCGAGGGGCGCAACGCTCTCTATTTGGCTCAGTTCGGTCATCAGGTTATCGCGACCGATATATCTGAAGCCGCTATCTCCAAGCTGAATCGGCTCGCAAACCATCTTGCCGTGAAGGTTACAAGCGGTGTGGCTGCTGTTGAATATTTCCAGCCCCCTCCTTACCTCGACGTCTTCATTGCGCATTCGGTCTTGCATTTCACGGAACGGACCGTCTGGAAACCACTCGTCGCAGCCCTGGTCGATCGAACGCGGCCTGGAGGATTTCATTGCTTCACCAACACGCTCGATCAACCAGATCATCCTATCCCTAAGGAGGGATTGGCAACTGGCCACAAAAAGTCGTTCGCACGTGGAGAGCTGGAGGCCATCTATACAGAAGCCGGTTGGGAGATCTTACGGTCCGATCACTACATTAAGTGGGATTCGCATCCTGGCATACCAATTCATTCGCACTGCATCGAGAAAGTTGTGGTTCGTAGGCCCATCGGATCTGAAGATCTCCCGCGAATGAGAGCTGAGCCCATCAAGGCAACCGGGATGATTCCTGCCAAACAGTTTGATAGGTTGAAACTGGGCACACCGCGCGATGCCATACTTGAAATGTTCGGCTCGCCATCGGCCAGCTATGGGGTGTCGACTAACCGCAAGACAGTCGGAGGCAACAATCAGGGGGCCATAGCCGACGGCTACGCGCGCGAGGATGTGTTCTATGGCGATCACGGTCTTCAGTTCGTTAACAGAACGCTCACGGGCAAATATCGATATTTCACGCCCCCGAAGCGCTTGAGCATTCGAGAAGCGTAAGCTTCAACAAAAATTCTCATTGGGATCTTGGCCGCAGAGCAACGTCGTGGCTCTGCTCTTACGCTTTCCTGGCGGGAGTTTCCGACGTGCCATCGCGGGTCGAGCCCACGCATAAGTATGTCCAGGTCGCGACTGAAATATCGTCCATGGCTTTCGCGGCGAAGTGTTGGGGTAGGGCAGACCTCGCAGAACCGCTTGCAGTAGCGCCAGTCCGGCTTAGGCACACTGCTTGCTTCGTTCAAGGAAGCATTGCCGAACTCGCCGGCGATGTAGGGGCGGGCCGGCGCATCACATCGAGGCGTCGGGCCGCTCCGCTTCTAAAATCCATCAAGAGGAGGACATATGAAGGCGCACGTTCGGGCCGCTGCGGCTGCGGTTGCGTTGGCCCACACGTTTGGGCGCGCAATTGTGCGCGTGCACGACTACGAAGTCTCCGCATCTTCCAGGATCAGTGTGTCGGTACAAGAAGGAATAGTCAGTGGTTATGACTACGGCAGGCATTGCTACGTAACCGGTACTTTGCCGAACCTGTACCACCATGGTGAACGTTCGCATTTGATGCTCAAGCCGAAGAGCTCCGGTGTCTACGGCGGCTTCGACCACGATACGTCATCCTACTTTTCTGTGAATGTCGCAGGCGATGAAGCCCACGTATACGACTACAATGAAGACCTGTACTTCGCATACAGCGTCTGACCATGCATCCCGCGCGGGCGTTCGCCTCGCTCGATGCTGCGATTGCGGTGAGGTCCCGGCGATTTGACAGAAACCCAACTTACATTGTCGCATCCGCAACAATGGCCCGGAATGCTGTTGGGCCGGTATCGATGAGCGAGGGCGAGCCGTTGGATGCAGCTTCGTCGCGGCGATCGAGAAACTCATCTCGCCCCGACTGAGTGATTGTCCACATCTTCGCCGACATTTAAAGAGAAAGATGCCGCTGGTGGGCTCTTTGGTCTGAACTGCTCGGTGTAGACCCCGGACACCGCCATGCAGCGGTGCGTTAATCAACCAATCGTTCCTCGCATTCGTAAATCCATCTGGATAGGGAAGCTTCTTATCACCGCTGCTCAGAACGCTGAATTGCCGATTGCAATGCTGACAATTCTCTTCGCTATCATCTCCCTTCTTTACGCGACTGTTGGGCAGGCGGGTGGTACCGCGTTTCTTGCCCTCATGGCCCTTGCATCGTTTCCATCAACTCAGATGCGACCGACGGCGTTGTTGCTCAACATCGTTGCCGCCACGTATTCGACATGGCTGTTCAATCGCGGTGGGTTTATTGATTGGAAGAGGTTGAAGCTCTTTCTAATCGCTTCGGTGCCAACTGCGCTGATTGGAGGAAACACAATCCTGTCTCCCCATCTCTATGATGCTATCACCGGTGTCGCCCTTCTCGTCGCGGCTGCGATCTTGTTGATTGGGCGATCTAGGAGAGCGATCCCTGATGGTGAGACGCCGTTGTGGGGCGCAATTACGACAGGAGCCGGTATCGGCCTCGTCTCGGGACTCACTGGCGTCGGGGGCGGCGTTTTTCTCGCGCCTGTCCTTATCGCAATGCGTTGGGCTTCACCCAAAGAGACAGCAGCTTTGTCTGCCCCTTTTATATGGGTGAACTCCGCAGTTGGCTTGGTGGGCGCGATTTACGCTGGACAGTTGCCTTCACCGCAGACATGGCTATACGCACTGGGAGCCGTCACAGGGGCGATGATAGGGACCACGATCGGTCTTCGTTGGCTGTCGGAAACCACAACGCGCTACGTAATCGCTGTTGTACTTGCGGCCGCGGGGATCCTGCTTATGGTCCTTGCTACGACATAACACCATGAGCTCGAATCTTGGATCTAACTCGGAGGCTGCTCGCCACATGCCGGGATTCTGCTTGACGCTGACGAGGCCCAGGCAACGGGCTATTGACAGCTAGTCGGGCTGATTTCCAAGCATGGTATCCTGATGGTCGCGTTCGCCAATCAGCTTCCAGCTCAAGGAGAGAGACTCGATCGCCGCTCGGTTATCGAGATAGTGGCGCACGTCCGGTTCCGTCCAATCTTAATGACCACGGCAGCGATGGTCGCGGCCTCTTACCGTTAGCGAACTGGCAGATCGGGCAACGAAGTAGCATACTTTTTTTCTACTCCGAACTCTTGCTCCTAAGGAAAACCGTCCTATTTCAAGCTCGCCCATGCTGGCACTCGCGGGCCTCGATTGCTGGCAACTGGGAAACCGTCAACTCACGCAAATACCTAGGAGAGCTGCATGAATTTCCGTCCGCTTCACGACCGCGTCGTGGTCAAGCGCATTGATGCAGAAGAGAAGACTGCTGGTGGCATCATCATTCCCGACACTGCCAAGGAAAAGCCCTCGCAGGGCGAAATCATCGCCGTTGGCCCCGGTGGCCGCGACGAAAGCGGCAAGCTGATCCCGATCGACCTCAAGGTTGGCGACCGCGTGCTGTTTGGCAAATGGTCGGGCACCGAGGTCAAGATCGACGGCCAGGAGCTGTTGATCATGAAGGAAAGCGACATCTTGGGCGTTCTCACTCACGTGTTTTCCAACACTAAGGCCGCCTAATCCACCGCTCGCACCGCTCACCCCTGAGGAGCGCCTGCCGGGCGCCTCGCCAAGGGTGAGACGAGACCAAGACAACTCAGGGAAACCAATATGTCAGCCAAAGAAGTGAAATTCGGCGTCGACGCCCGCGACCGCATGCTGCGTGGCGTCGAGATCCTTGCCAACGCCGTGAAGGTCACGCTCGGTCCGAAGGGCCGCAACGTCGTGCTCGACAAGTCGTTCGGCGCTCCCCGCATCACCAAGGACGGCGTCACCGTCGCCAAGGAGATCGAGCTCGAGGACAAGTTCGAGAACATGGGCGCGCAGATGGTGCGCGAAGTCGCCTCCAAGTCCGCTGACGCGGCCGGCGACGGCACCACCACCGCGACCGTGCTCGCGGCTGCAATCGTCCGTGAAGGCGGCAAGGCGGTTGCCGCCGGCATGAACCCAATGGACCTCAAGCGCGGGATCGACCTCGCCGTCGAGGCCGTCGTCGCGGATCTCGAGAAGAATACCAAGAAGGTCACCTCGAACGAGGAGATCGCCCAGATCGGCACCATCTCGGCCAACGGCGACCAGGAGATCGGCAAGTTCCTCTCCGACGCCATGAAGAAGGTCGGCAACGAGGGTGTCATCACCGTCGAGGAAGCCAAGTCGCTCGAGACCGAGCTCGACGTCGTCGAGGGCATGCAGTTCGACCGCGGCTACATCTCGCCCTACTTCGTCACCAACGCCGACAAGATGCGCGTTGAGATGGACGACGTCTACATCCTCATCAACGAGAAGAAGCTCTCCTCGCTGAACGAGTTGCTGCCGCTGCTTGAGGCCGTGGTGCAGAGCGGCAAGCCGCTGGTCATTGTCGCCGAAGACGTCGAGGGTGAAGCGCTCGCGACCCTGGTCGTGAACCGCCTCCGTGGTGGTCTGAAGGTCGCAGCAGTCAAGGCTCCGGGCTTCGGCGATCGCCGCAAGGCCATGCTGCAGGACATCGCGATCCTGACCGGTGGCCAGGCGATCTCGGAAGATCTTGGCATCAAGCTCGAGAACGTCACGCTCAACATGCTCGGTCGCGCCAAGAAGGTGATGATCGACAAGGAGAACACCACGATCGTCAACGGCGCCGGCAAGAAGGCCGACATCGAGGCGCGCGTGGCCCAGATCAAGGCGCAGATCGAGGAAACCACCTCGGACTACGACCGTGAGAAGCTCCAGGAGCGTCTCGCCAAGCTCGCTGGCGGCGTCGCGGTGATCCGCGTCGGCGGCGCGACCGAGGTCGAGGTGAAGGAGCGCAAGGATCGCGTTGATGACGCGATGCATGCGACCCGCGCGGCTGTCGAGGAAGGCATCGTCCCGGGCGGCGGCGTCGCCCTGCTCCGTGCCACCGAAGCGCTCAAGGGGCTGCGGACCAAGAACGACGACCAGAAGACCGGCGTCGAGATCGTGCGCAAGGCACTGTCCTGGCCGGCTCGCCAGATCGCGATCAACGCCGGTGAAGACGGCTCGGTGATCGTCGGCAAGATCCTTGAGAAGGATCAGTACGCCTACGGCTTCGACTCGCAGACCGGCGAGTACGGCAACCTCGTCACCAAAGGCATCATCGACCCGACCAAGGTCGTGCGAACTGCAGTCCAGAACGCCTCCTCCGTGGCGGCGCTGTTGATCACCACCGAGGCCATGGTCGCTGAGCTGCCAAAGAAGGGCGGCGCAGGTCCCGCCATGCCGCCTGGCGGCGGCATGGGCGGCATGGACTTCTGATCCAGCCGCCTCACGCCGAATCACGAAATGCGAAAACCCCGGCAGCAGTTGCCGGGGTTTTCTAGTTGGGGCGCACTCACATGCGTCGCTTTGGCCTGATATATCTGCGGCCGGATGGCAAGGTGGGGCATGATGCGCTCGCCGTCATCCGCGAGACGATCGGGGAGATGCACAGGCGTGTGGTGTTGACCAATCGCGAGCACATCATTGCGCTCAAACCGCTCGACAAAGGTCTGGTCGGCAACCTGCTGCGTTATCCCTAAGAAGTGCGTTCCCAGCAGGAGTATTTTGACGAGATCCAGGACGTCAAAGTGACAAAAGACATGCTGGACCTTGCGAAGCCCATCGTGAACCAGAAAGCAGGTCGTTTCGAGCCGAACAAGTCCGAGGATCACTATGAGGCGGCCCTCATCGACCTCATCAACAGCAAGCGTGCGGGCAAACCCATCACACCGAAGGAGCTGCCGCTCGGCGAGAGCGTCGTCGATCTGATGGAAGCGCTGCGCCGCAGTGTTGGGCAGGAAACGGTTCCGGCGAAATCAGCGAAGAAGCCGCGCAAGGCAGCGAGCGACCAGAAGGAAATGCTGATGCCGATTGAAAGCAAGAAGCCGAAGAAGGCGGCGGTGTCCAAAAAGCCGTCGGCAAGCCAGCGCAAATCTGCCTAGGCCGTCGGAAGTCTGGTTGCGTTCGAATTCTTAACCAGCGAGCGTCAGCTTTCCCATGACTGAGATAGTGTCGGGTTTCATGCGCGTCTCGATGCGCCGTTCGTCGTCAGTCGCGAATAGCCGGTCACGCCTTACCACGTGGCTGCGTAGGCGCAAGCGGAATGGGGCGCGCTATGGAGCGTGAAGCTCGTGACGGGTTACCTGCCTTGACTTCATATTGATCGGCAAGCTTCAAGAGACGTTGCCTGGTAAACGGATCAGCTTGCTCAGCAATGTCGCGGACCAAGGAAGCCCGAGCCCGATAGAAATCCTCGTTCATAAAACACCAAACACATGCTGGTTTGTTGGTTATGCATACCGCTTGATTCGCTAGCGGTCTGCTTCTTTCTGCGATAATTAAGCGTATTCTGATTTCATTCAGCTAGCGTGAACAATAACGCCGCCGCGGCTCGCGCATGGGTGAGCATGCGCCTCACCTATGCTCGTGAAGTGCTTCGCTAAATTTGCCGCGCGCATCGAACAAACATCATTGCAGCGTACGCGGACCTGCTTCCATCGTCCTTGTCAGTGGCCGGTCTTAGCTCGCGGATCTTATCCAACAGCTCATAAGCCTCGGCGGCACGCGGGCGTGGTGATTGACGACGCCACCCGTCAGAAATGCGTTGCCAAGGTTGCGTCGGAAGGATCTTCATCCATGCGCACTGTCGCCAGCTTCTCGGCCAGCAGCTTTTCGTGGTCCAGAGGATCGCCTGGCGCTCGCGACGGCACGGGCCATACCGATTCTGCCGTTCGAAGCTATCCTTGCATCAGGTAATTTGTAGCATCGACCTCCAAATTGAAGTCAGTCAATTTAGACGAGAGCCGAGGCCGACATCAAGTGTGACGAAAGCCAAAGGCTTTTCATTCCGATCCTCCCGCCGCTCCGATAGAGAGGGGCGCCCTCCTTATTTGAGCACGTAGGCGTGACCGATCAGACAAGTCGTGGGATCGAGCCTTGTGGACCGACGGTTCGAGCACCGAAACCAATTCGGCATTGCTGGCCGTCCTATCCATATCCACTGAGCTTCGCCGGTCCGCAACGCGAAGGCTTCGCATGACGCTGCAAAAATGCAATTTGATCGCCGAAGCAGCAGGAATAGTGCGCGCTCTTTATCGAAAAAGCAGATACCGTAGCCCAGCGAACGCAAATGAGAGCTTTCGTGTGCGATTGTGACCTCTTCTCGGACAGTGTCCTGGCAGTGAGCGCGGTCGGCTATTTGCCTTTGACTAAGATCAAACTATGCCGTGCGGATCCGCTATCCTCGGCAAGACTCAACGGAGGCTAGACTCTCATGCGTTATCTTTGCATTCTTGCGCTAGCGCTTTCCTTCATCGTCTGTCCTGGACCGCGTTCCACCGCCGCTCCGCGGGAGGGGAGCCGCATGCCCTCCGCTCCGCAGGACCTCTATTGCCTTCAGGGACGTATTTGGGGCTATCCGGGCAATTGCCAATTCTCGACCTACGGCCAGTGTATGACCAGCGCATCCGGCACAAACGCCTATTGCGGCATCAATCCGATCTACGCGTTCGAGCGACATGGACGTCTGCAGCGCTGAGTGAAATCGCCGCCGAGGCGAGGTGAGCGTGCTTGGCGTAAGTCCCGCAAAATCAGACATGTATTCGAACTCAGCAACGAACTATAGTTGGGCGCATGTCGCGCCAACGCCCGGCGCGGCCATCGCCGCGGTGGCCGTAGCCGGGAAAGCTCAGCCATTTCTCACGGGCCTCGGCCGCGATCGCTGTCGAATCAAACCAGCGCAGGAGTGATCGCCAGCGTCTAACCGACGAAGTCTCTTTGTGAACAATCCTGAGCGGTCTTAGCGCCAGCGTCCTCGCCCAAATCCCACAATCCATCGCCGGTCTTAAGCGTCGCTTACTATGAAAAAAGCAACAATACAAGTTGATGGATCATAGGGTTCTGGCCTCGTTGCCATCCGCTGTTGGGCCGGAGCCGAATTTACACGAAGCGAGCAAGCCCATTCAACAAGGGACATAACCTGATCGAAAGCGAGGACAGATCCGCCGCTCTTTTTGATCGTAACAATGAACCTGCGGTATTGAGGACGGTGGCTGGCGAGTAATCGCTCTTGCGGTAGGCCTCCTCGGGTGCTCGGATAAGGTAGTCAACGAAAGTATAATCCGATCGGCCGGAGCCGTCGGCGAAGTGAACTTTCGTTCTTACTTGCAATCGATCACCTCTTAACAGCGCCAAGTCTGCGCGTATCACTGAGGGCCTAGAGTGCCATTCAACTTCTAGGATTCCATAGTAGGCCTCGGAACTCAGCGTCCACGCAATACCCAAATCGCAGTCGGTAGGACGACATCTGCTCCACCCATGAACAAGGGCTTTGTCGAATTGCTGGTCGATCAATATGCGTGTAATGATGCCGGCGCTCCGATCCTCACTAGACCAATTTCCAGCAAACTCCGTCATTGTCCTGCCACCGAGGTTGCGGGGCATAAGAGTGTTGGATTGCTCGCCAAACGCTGGTCGGAGAAGCAGGAGCGCGAGCAGCATGACCGCGGATAATCGCAACATTGTTTTGTCCTATTTGGTTGACATTCATCGGTTGGCAACAACCGTGCCAGCTAGCTGGACTCGTTAAATGGAAGGTTTGGAGTGGATCTCGTCTCTGCAGCTCAGAGATGCCTCGTCGTAAATCCGACGATCCGCCGCGCCAACAGACGGCTGCGTGGCAGACTTCTTACTTCCTTGTTCGATTTCGGCGCGACTTGATAGCTGCCTAACAGCTCACTACGGCATGAGTGTACCGTGTGAGAGGCCGACTGCGCCTGCGCGCTACGCAGCGGATAAGGCTTCTGATTGCCGAGTTATTGCCTGGTGTAGCGGTGTAGCTCCTTCGAGCGGAAAACAGAGCGTGCGCGGCGCGGCCATTCGCGTTTCGTCCGGGCACGAGGCTACAACACGAACTTGGGTGTTCCCAATCATCGGGACAGGGTGACTGAAAGCGCGGTTAGGTACCCAAGGTCTCTGCAATCCTTCGAAGGATGGACAACCGCAGCTTGTCCCGATAACATGAACGGAAAGGGAACGATATCGGTGCGTCCCGGTAGTTCGGGGCGATTGCCGGGAGGGGGCCGTTTTGCTGTTCCGACACCTCAATGACGATCTATTTCTAGCATTTTCGCGAGATCATAAGCATCTTTACTCTCTCGTCTTGTTGGACTTACACGACCGCTTTTTCACCGGAGCCCCGGCCTTTCCCACTCCCCAAGAGGTCACGCACGCAATTTACGACGTGATGCGGGCCAATCCGGCGCTTTGGAACGAGAGTGACGACTTCGGCGAGCCACTGCCCGAGGTCGTGTCCGCAGGGCGCAGACGGATCAAGCGCGCCGCGGCGAGCAAGACCGAGACGGCGGACCGGGCTCTGATCATCGCTCGCCAACTCTATCAGCGGCTGGTCGCTTGGGGCTGGCTCGAAGAGGAGGAGTACGGCCTACGCGTTACCGTCGACATGTCGATGGGACCACTTCTAGTGATCCAACGTCTGGCCAGCCTGAACAAGGACGTCTCTCAGAGGTTCGGCGGCCTCATCGTTACCGTCCGTGTGAATCTCGAGGCCGTGGAGAAGCTCAATCCAACGGTCGTCGACAGGAAGCAACGGCAGGTCGCGCTGGCGCTGCGGGAGGCACGCAACCAGGTCGACCAATTCACCAAGAGCCTACGCGCCATCCTGTCGGACCTGAAACGCATCCGCCGTACCGTCATGGAATCCAAGACGGTCGGCGATCGGCTCGAGGCCTTCTTCGAGGAATTCGTAGAGCAGCTTCTGCTGAGGGATTTTGAGTCGATATTGACGTTCAATCATCCTTACCGGTTCAGGGACACCATCATCGATCTCGCGAGGCGGATTGCTTATACGCCCGCGACCATGAAGGTGCTTTCCGAGGAGTACGTCACCGCGGGCCTTTCGCCATCGATGTCGGAGGCCAACCTAGATGTCGAGAGCGATCTACTCGCGATCGAAAGCACCTTCGGTCATATCGGCGAAATGTTCGAACGGATCGAGGCCTTCCGGCGCCAACTCGAGGCACGCGTCCGCAACACAATCAAATACGCCGAGCGCGGCACCCGCGGCCTGGTAGGACGGGCAGGGGATCTGGTGCGCCGGCTCGATGGGCTCATCGCGCGAGGGCGGCACGCGAACGCCACCGTCGAATGGAGTCTCGAGCCGCTTCGTTCGCCGTGGTCGGAATTCCACCATGCACCGAGCCGCGAGCCGCGCAAATCTATCGAACTGAAGCCCTTGGGCGATTGGCCCGACGATCCCCTCCACGAACTCCGGAAGAAATTGCGCAGGCGATATATCGAGAGAATTGCGCCCGGCCCCAAGGAGGTTCAACGCTTCCTCGAAACCCAGGTGCCCGTCGCGGGGACGAGAGAAGCACGATTTATGGTACTCGAGACGGTCGACGATTTCCTTGCCTTCGATGCCGCTCGTAGGTTTGTTTTGACCAACGAAATTCCGCCGGAGGTTGGCCTTCATTTCGAATTGGAGTTTGCGCCGGACTCGCCCCCTCATGATAGCGAATGGCTCCGGTGCTCCAATTTCATTGTCCGGCGCCATGCCCCTGCGAGGCGCCGCCATGCTCAGTGAATTCGAGGCGATCGAGCGCAGCTTGGGTGCGGAAAAAGCTGCCGACCTCAGGAAGGCAATGCATTTCCTGTTGAGGCGGCAGTTTCTCTTCGCCGGCGATCCGCGAACCGGTACGATCTACAATGTGATCATGGACGGCCGCTTTCGGTCGGTCATCGATGAATTCTTCGACAGTTGCGGTTACCGGGTGCATCGGGACACCGCGGCCCAGTGGGCCGGGATCGTCGCTGTCGGTGAAGACGTGCCACTGCCACGCATGAAACTCGACGAGACCATCGTTGTCCTGGTGCTGGCCGCGCACTGGCAGGACGAAGTCAACGTCGGCGCTGTCGAAGACCGCGCCATAGTCGTCACGACGGTGAACGACCTGTTCGACCGCTACAAAGACATGGTCCAACCGAACGGATCGGGCGCGATCTCGCTCGGTCGTTTTCGGGAGATATTGAAGGAAGCGTCTCAAAGGAGCCTCGTCGATGTCGGAGATTTCGACAGCGAGGCGCAGGACTTCGAAGTCGCGATCCGTCCGATGATCAAGCTGATCAGCGGTTCGGACGCCCTGCAGCGGATCGAACGCTACGTCCGATCTCAGGAGGTGGGCGTGCCCCAGATGGTCGATGGAGACGAATCGTGATGGAGTTGCGTCATGTATCCATGGTCAATTGGCACCTCTTCGACGTCGAAGATTTCGATCTGACCGGCCATGTGGGCGTTTTCGGCGAGAACAGGTCGGGCAAGTCGACCATACTCGACATGGCCCAGGTCGTGTTGACCGGCGGTAACAAGAACGTTCAGCGGCTCAATGCGGTCGCCGGCGACAAGGGAAAAAGCCGTAGCGCATCCAAGCGAACCATCGTGGACTATTGCCTTGGCGCCTTGGGGGAGGATGAGCGCAAGAGAGAGCAGGCTCGCACCTACATTTGTCTCGGATTCGTAGACACCGAAGGCAAGCGGCCTCCGGTCACGATCGGAATGGCGATAGAGGCCCGCCGGTCGGAGACCAACGAAACCGTCCTCGGCCGCTTCGTCGTCACCGGCAAGATATTGAAGGCGGCGGACTTCATCGAGGTGAGGGAAGGCAAGCGATTTGCGGCAGAATGGGACGACGTTCGCAACAGGATCGTCTCAGCCGTCGGACAAGACAATCTCGTCAATCACCGGGACAAGGCGATCGACTACGTCCGAGAGTATATGCGCAAGCTGGTTCCGCATGCTTCCGTCGTCGGAGAGCAGAACGCAAACTCGCTTCAAAAGGCCGTCGTGAACGCAATGACGCTGGATCACGATCAGACCGCCACCGAATTCGTGCGCAATTACATTCTCGAAAAGAACAATATGAAGGTGGGAGAGCTCCGGGAGTCGATCCGAACCTACCGGAATATCAACGATACGATCCGGACGATGCGAGAGAAGCTGGAGGCACTGGTGGCGCTGAAAGCCATTCTTGCGGAACTTGCCGACTCCCACGAGCGCAAGGCTCTGGAACAGTGGATATCGAAACGTGCCAATTGGTTCGGCGCACGTACGGCCTACCTCGCGGAAGTCGCGAAGTTCACGGAGGAGGCGGCCAAGCGCGATGCGGCCAAGGCCGAGATGGATTTCATCGATGACGACTTGAGAGCGATCGAGGCCGAAATCAGAAGGTTGGACATTGCGATCTCCGAGCACGACGCAAAGAGCGGACGCAGCGCGCTCTCTCAGTCGCTGACTTCCGCCTTGCAGGCGGGGCACCGTGCAAGCATCGAATTCGAGCGAAGGTTGGATTCCGTCCGTTCTCTGCAGGCCCTGGTCGCCATGAGGGATTTTGGCTTCGACGAGTTTATCCCGCTGATCTCCGGGCTGACGCGGGCCGCGGTCGGCGCGTCGATCGAGCGGCCGACCGGTGGCTTGCTGGATGCGGAAATTCGACTGATTGCCTCCGACCGAGTGTTGGTAATGAAGGTCGACCAAGCACGCCGCGATCTGATCCGGAAGGCCGAGGACGAAAAGGGCCGGGCACTGTTGCTCGAGGAGCGGCTTCGACAGCATGCGAGCGGCGGAAGTTCGATTTATCTGCACGAAGACACGGAGCGCTTATGTCTCAAGTTGCGGCAAGCCGGGATGTCGCCCCGCGTGCTGTGTAACCTCATCGAGCTATCGGACGTCGCCTGGACGGCAGCGGCAGAGGGCCTCTTGGGCCGAGACCGGGAGGCCGTCTTCGTCGATCGGTCCGATATCGCTCGCGCCACGGCCATCTTCAAAGACGGACGCCGTGAATTCCGGCGTGCTTCGTTGGTGAGCTTGAACAAGCTCGATCCGAACGGTCCCGGTCCGCGTGCTGGAACATTTCCAGCGCTTTTCAAGTCCGACGATCGGGATGCCATTGCGTTCATCATCCGAAGGCACGGGACGGTGCGGCTGGCGGATACGATCGCCCAATTCAACGAACCCGGGCGGGCGATCATGAAGGACGGTCTTTACGACGATGGTTTGGTGCGAACGCACCGCGCGGCCGAGCCTTCTGACTTCAAGATCGGCAAGGCGGCGCAGACCCAAGCGTTTCGCGATTTGAAGGAGCAGGCCGAACAGCTTTCCGATGCGCACGCAAGGTCGGATGGTGCGGCCAAGTTCGCCGATGCGGCGTACGTCCAGCTTGGAAGAATCTTCGACGACAAGCTGCCGTCGTTCAAAACCATCGTCGCGGACTACGAAAAGTCGGAACTGGAGCGGAAAGAATTCGAGCAACGTATCGCTGCGTTGGACGGCGCCGGTGACGGCGGCCTGAAGCAAAAACGACAAGCCCAGTTGGAACTGAAGCGGCATCGTGCAGGACAGAGGACTCCGCAAGAGGACGCGCATCGTAAGCACACAAGGGCGGCCGACATCGCGATGCACACCATCGAGTCGGGAGAGGGGACTTCGGGCTCGAAGCTGGGGGCAAGGGTAGCCTGGGCTTCGTACGGGCAGTATCGAAAGCTATACGATCGGCAGTCCGGGCGCGCGGCTTATCGGTCTCGTTTCGAAAAACTATCGACACGAGCCGTTCTGGATAGGCACAGGACGATCGCGTTCGAAGCGTCGAAAGCGGCGACCGGGGCGGATGATGATCGGATCAAGATCGAGCGTCGCATGCGACAGGCGCTCGGAGATTATTTCGACCAATTCGGCGTCGTGTCGCAGGTGGGGACCGAGAGTGAGCCTCTGCAGGAAGTGCGACCGTGGATGGAGACGCTGATTCAGGAAATGGAGGAGAACGAACTACGGCGGTACGAGAGACAGGCGGCGGAGGCGGCCGATAAGGCGAAGACGCTGTTGCGAGGCGAGTTCATCAACGCTCTCACGTCGCGTATCAGCAAGATGGAGCGCGAGCTCTCGGCCATGAATATCGGCCTGGCCGATCATCCGTTCCACAACGAACGGTATTCATTTCACCATACGCGCCTGGTCGAATTTCAGCCGATATTGAAGGTCGTCGAGATCGGTAAGACCTCGCCAGAGGCGCTCGACATGCTGTTCAAAGGGGACGAGGTTCCGGACGACTTTCCTCATCGCGACACGCTGCGGGAGATCGAGGCGTTGCTCGAGGATCCGGAGAAGGATTTCGGTCTGTTCGAGGATTACCGCAACTTCTTCACTTTCGAGATCCACATGACGGACATCGTTACTGGTCGACCGACGCGATGGGAGACGCGCCGGGGAACCGGGTCGGGCGCCGAGCAACAAGTCCCGATCTATGTGGCCATCGGAGCGTCGCTCGCGTCGGTCTACCGTAGCGGGAAGTCCGGAGCGGGACGTCCATCGGGCATGTCGGTGGCGATTTTCGACGAGGCGTTCTCGAAGATGGATGGAAAGAATCAACGGCAGATGATGAGCTTTTACAAGAAGCTCGGTCTCCAGATCATCATTGCCGCGCCAAACGAAAAGAGGATCGCCGTTCTAGAACATATCGATACTGTGATCGAAGTCGATCGAATTGGTGAAAACGCTCGGGTTACGGTGGCCGAGCTCAAGGAGCGAGCTCGTAGAGAACTCCAGGCGATGGACCCCGATCGCATGTCCGATGACGAGCTCAAAACGATGGCCGCAGAATAGGATGCCGAGGCAGTTCACCGACGCGCGCCTGCTAATGTCGGATCTTCTAGACCGTTTTGAAGGCGGCGCCGAAAGCCCGATCGCTTATCCGGACTATGACGGGTTTCTCAATGTTGCCCAGATGGACAAGTTCATCAAGGAGCTCCGCGATGCGGAAGGACGCGGAGGGATCCGGATCGCCAGGGGGCGTGGACTCAAAAGTGAGCAGATCAAGCACGTCAGGCTGGAGAACGCCCCGCCGGTCTACGAACTTCTCGAACGGAGACCGGTCGGAGAGCTGATGGAGGTGGCCGCTAACCGCCTGTTCGACGGACTGGAACTGCCTGTTGAATTTCAGGGCGCGGTGGATGGGCTTCGGTTGGCTTGGTCACGCGGGCGCGAATGGCAGGGCTTCTCGCTGGACGACGTGGATCGCCTAAGGCCTGCCTTCGTGATGGCGAAGGCTATATTGGAGGGCAAGCACGCAGGCCTAGACTATCGGACGTTTTCCCGTCGCTTCGGCGGGGAAAGTAAGCGGCTCGAAAGGCTGGAAGGACCCGTGGTCAGGCTGTTGAGCGGAGCATTGGAGCTTCCGCCGGGCGCTCGCCCAAGAGATGCGCTTCGGACACTAGGACTTGAGAAGTTCGCCCCCCCAATGCTGATCTCCGGCCGGCTCGATTTTGACGTGGCCGAGTTATCGGCCGCAGGGCCGAAGTATTTCGGCATTTCACCGGACGAGGTCCGACGTCTCAGGGTTCGAGAAAAGCCCCAGTATGTTTTGACGATCGAGAACTTCGCCAGCTTCAATCGTCATGTCAGGGAGGCCGACCCGGAGCGCGCCGGCGTCACCATCTACGTCGGCGGATACCCTTCAATGGCGACGCAGGACGCCCTAAGAACCCTAGCGACGACCCTGCCTACCGACGTTCCATTTTACCATTGGTCGGATATCGACCCGGATGGCACTTGGATCTTCTGCACCATCGAGACCTCAATCAGTAGGGCGCTCAAGCCCCATCTCATGTCTGCGGATCTGGCCGATAGGCTAGGGAAGGCGCCGACAGAAAGACTGAGATTGCCCGCCGGACCTGTCACGTCAGCTATTTCGGATCTCATCGACTATCTTCGACGTGATGACGCCAAGTGGTTGGAGCAAGAGGAGCTCGATCCCGTACTGCCCCAATCGTGATCTTCTTGACGAGGTCGCGGCGGCGGTTTGCCTCTCTCGACATCTGGCGTCTTTGCGGAAAGACTTCGGAGGCGCGAGCGCCCGGGGGGCAGTCGAGGACGACGCAGAATTTGGCGGCCGTATCGAGCGCGGTCGCAAGCGCGGCCCCAACAGATACTTGCGCATCGACTCCCACCAGCCGCACGAGAAGCCAATTCCACCATCACGCGACGCTGTGCATCGCGGACAAGGGGCGATCAGCGTGGCCAAGCGGCGGCACGGCTCGATCGAGGCCGCTACAAAGGCAGCAGCGGAATGACGCGGTGGGTCGGGCTCGACGTCATTGTTGACAACCTCATGAGCTTCGGTCGCGCTCTGGACGAGCAGTCACTAAAAAAGGTAGCCACTTCCAGAGTAACCTTGGCTCGATAAGCCCCGACGGTCCCCGGCGGGGCTTATCGCTTGCCTGCATGGTTGACGCGCCCTTCAGAGCCGCGATTCTTGCGCCCGAGAGTAGCTAGTGAACGCACTTCCACCGGGTTCGCGCCACTCGTTCGGCTCAACCTCGGCTCGTGCCGAATCCATCTTGATTATGTTGACTGAAGTCCGTCAAAGGGACGCGCTGTCGTCTTTGATCCGCCACCTTGCGACGTTCTCTTTTCGATAAGCACCTCGCCTTCATGCATGATCTGGCTAAGGTGCAAGTCAGCGGATGCGGCTGAGCAAGGGACGAGCTAGGAAGGCGCCGACTTGGAGAATTTCCCAACACCCCTTCCGATCAAACTGAACGTGGGAATTGAGTTCAATGTTGAAAATTGTAGCAGTAGCGGCAATTTTTGTAGGAGAAGCCCTTTCAATAATCGCCGAATTGATTGCCTCAAAGAAATTTGGAACGGTGAGTGCGCCTCTAACAACGCTTCTGCCGATGTTCCTGCTGATAACGTTGGGCGGCATCCTGCTCGTCTTTGGATACGCCATCGGCTACATGCATCTCAAGAACATTTGGATAATTGTCGCGATATCGGTGGGATCGATTTTAGTGGTGGAGCCCATTCTCACATTTCTGCTGTTCCGCGACGTGCCTACAACCGGCTCACTGATCGGGCTGGTTTGCGGCGCGGTGGGCACGCTCGCAGCGATTTTCTTATAAACGCTCGTTTGGTCGGAGCTCAATTGGCAGGCTTGGGCGAGATAGGTGATGGAACTGAAGAGGTCGGCGCGGCAGGCTCGGCACTCGCTGGAGAGGCTGGCGTTGGTCGGGAAGGTGGCGGCTTTGGACCGAATGGTGTCCGCCGTTACCCGCTTTGGATCGCGCGTCTTCGGCGCGCCTGTCTCGTGCGCCAACCACCCTGGTCTGACAACGCAGTTACCCGTTCGTCGGGTTTATCTGACCTCCGGTCCTTCTCGCGAACTCCGGCTCGGCAAGCATGTTGCTCTTTTTGAGGCATGCGCTCGACGCGTGCGCCCGATCGGGACTACAGCCCCCAGGCCGCCAAGCCATGTCGTAAAAAGGCGGAAACGGTTGCCGCGCGTAGCCGCGCTGCGGCTCTGGTCCGCACCAATCCCGGCCCATCTCCGGCCTGTGTCGGCCTACCCCAGGCCCTTTGTCCTAGAGCGAGGAAATGGTGGATCATCCCCGAACTAAGCTACGCACGATCGCCTTGATTCTGACCGCGATCGACTGCACTATCGTGGCAAAGTGCACCGCCGTTTGGACCACCGCCGAGCTGATGCCGGGCTCCCGCAGCGTTTTCTCACGAGCGTCCATGCAGTCGCCGCACCATTTACCACGAAGACTGCCTACGACCACAACTTGAAATTTGACCCTGTTCACAACGGGGGCGCGACAACATTCGCGCGTAACCGCACCAGCATCGCCTTGTATTCCGGATTGGATGCGAGGTGAACGAAGCGCTATTAAACCTTGTTCATCGCCATCACGGCAGCCGCACATTTCGCTGCTGCGATCGCCGCTGGTGTGATCACGACGGCCGCCGCGGATACCATCGCCTCTATGACAGTGAGTTGCGAGTCGCAATCGCGCTCGCCAGCAACAGACCGTATTTGCTTTGCGGTAAAAGCGTCTCATCGGTCATCGTTGGCGCCGGAGTCAGACGTCCTTGGCGCAATCCGGAATTTGATCCCTCAACTGCTCGATTGACATGTTGCCTCAGGCGAGCTGCAGCGTCTCGCCGCCGATTTCGCGATTGCAGGGGCAGAGCTCATCGGTTTGCAGCGCGTCCAGGACCCGCAGCGTGTCTTTCGGGCTGCGGCCGACATTCAGGTTGGTCGCATAGACATGCTGGATCGTATTCTCCCGATCGACGATGAACGTGTAGCGATGGGCGACGCCCTCAGGCGAGCGCACGCCAAGGCCATCGACAAGGGCGCCTTTGGAGTCAGAAAATTGCCAGATCGGAAGGCGATGCAGGTCTTTGTGCTCGCGGCGCCAAGCGAGCTTGCAGAATTCGTTGTCGGTTGAGCCGCCAAGCACGATCGCATCGCGATCGGCAAAGTCCCTGGATAGCCGGGCAAACTCGGCGATTTCGGTCGGGCAGACGAACGTGAAATCCTTGGGGTAGAAGAAGATGATTTTCCATTTTTCGGGAAAGCTCTCTTGAGTCAACGTCTCGAACGCGCTCTGCCCCTTCTCTTCCTGCAGGTGAAAGCCGGGCTTCACGCCCGTGACTTCGAACGGCGGCAACTTACTTCCAATTCCAAGCATGTGCGTCCTCTCAGGGTTGCTTCGCGTGGAGCGATGGTTCGGCTTCATCGAAGCAATTGACATGCCACTCGATCTTGCGGCTTAGACCGGCGGAAATGCACCACAGGTACTGATTGGTTTGAGGATTCCGGAGAATCGATCGGGGAGGCACCAGCACTTCGATGCTGTGGGGCGAGCCGGGCTGGCGACCTGACGAAAAACGTGCACATTCGAACGTCAACATCATCTGGTTAATGGAAGGCAGAGGACACCGCGAAGCGCCGTTGCATTCCCATTCGGGCGCTTGATGGGTGCACGGATTTGGCGGTCACGGCCTGTGGCATGTGTTTTCTCCTTAACCTACTTCGCTCTGGCAAAATCACTTGCTGCGATCTTGGTGTGTTTGGACTTAGTCGAAACGACTTGCTCGGGTGGGGGCGCCGAGCGATCCGCGAGAAGAAACGTTCTGCGAGGCTGTCCTCGGTATCGATGATCGAGGCGCGGCAGATTGGTGACGCTCGCGAGGGGGCTTCAAGTGCAGCTGCAGGAGTGTAGCACGGAGTTGTATCCTACCAAAACAAGGAGGCGACAACATGCTACTTTGTGTAGCAAGATGCTATGCGCGCGTTCGGAACGAAAAATCGGAACGAAAAAACAGTGTCCCACAAGCGCGTGATTCGGAGTAGTCGGATGATCACGCCGGTTCGACGGAACTGGAGTCCCAAGGTATTGTTCAATGGTTTGACGCCCGCGATGTTCGCTGCCGAGCCATCTATTGTACGCGCGCGTTGGGACAAGTTGTGGCCGGATTTGTATACGGAATATGACGCGAGGCATTTGAAAAAAGAACTGTCCATTCGTAGCTTGATCGTTACCGACGAAGCTGAGGCATTCTTTGACGCCTGGGCTGCGGATGAAGAGCGTCACACCGATGGCTTCGTCCAAATCATAGAACTCGTCGCTGGCGGATCCGAAGAGAATCTTCGGGAGAGATTGAACGATCGATCCCATAATTTTAGTTCGATCAGTGAATACTTGAAAGACGAATTCTCTCTAATGGTTATGATCGCATTTGATGAAATGTGTACTTGCCACGCCTATGCTACAGAAAGGGAGTTTTATGTCAGACTTCGGAACGACAGATTCCTTGGCTGGCTGAGAGAAGTGATCGCCGACGAGGCGGTTCACTCGATGAATGCGGTTAACGTTATCCGCGCCCGCTACGACGACCGCATCCGCGAAGTCGGCCCAATCCTTGATAGTCTGATCAGTGACTTCGCTGATGATCCTCCTTACGCCGGCACCTTCGTTCTGGACTACTTCGGCGGGTCATATACGAAAGAGCTTTTTGTCAAGTGCCGCGCCGCGATCCTGAGAAATCTTGCCAAGCCACTCACGACCGCAGAGCGAAACAGACCGAAGCCAATTTGACCTCAACGCCGTCGCGCCCCGCTTTCGGAGGCTTCCAGCACCGAGGCCCAGCTCACTCCTTCGGCTTAAGATGACCGGCTGCTGCACAACAAATAGCGAATGTCGAATGGCGCCGTTGCCTTTAGGATCGACGGAGGCTGTCTCAGTCTTATCGCTGAGTTCGCTAGACCCAAATTGTTCGCCAGACGTTGGATCTGCGACAAGCCTGCCCTTGGCGTTGCAGACGCCGGGGTTTACCCAGCTGCCGATACCTTTTTTTCGGTAATGACCGTGTAGCCGTGCACCTTGGCCAAGGCGATGACGAAGGGATCGGCTTTCTCTTTGCCTGTTCAAACTGGAACTGCTGCCGGTCGCGCTGGAGACATAACCTGGGCTAGCCGAGAATCTACTCAGCCTAGGGAGCGAACCGACTGATAAATTATTGGAGCAACCTTATTTCTGTGGCCAAGAAATGCGTCGCGCCCGTCCATGACCGGCCTTCGTGACGCCACTGCGCTTGACCTTGTACCGGTCGAGCTTTCTGAGGGCACGCGACCCAGATAGCCCATCAGCTCGCGCGGGGTTTGAAAGAAGATCGCCGATCTCGGCCAACACGCCCACAGCCGCTATGAGATGGATCCCACGTACCGCCTGGAGGGCCGCGACAACCTGTGAGAGCGACCATTCGGGCACCACTTCGCGGATAGCATTTTCCAAACGCTCCAAACATTCGCCTTCCTGGCGTATTCCCTCGAATAGCTCTTCGAATGCGATGCGCTGCTCGCGGTACTCGATCTTCTGCGCCGACGGCCATCTCATGTGGCCTGGTCCCCACGTTGTCTTGCCCGGATAGATGCGTCCCAGCCGCAGCATCAATGACCAAATCTGTTGACGCTTGCCCTGGAGGTCCTTCTTCACTAAATGACGGGCGCGCGCGAGAGCGCGCATAGCCTCATGGTGTTCGTCCGACACCCATACCGCGGTAAGCTCACTCAGCGCGCAACAGCTTGGCGGGGCTTACCGCATCGCGCCGGTTCGTCTTCACTCGATCGCCGGCGTTCTTCGGAACGAGAGAGGGGGCGACCACCAGGCAGTCATGGCCGAGGCTCTTGAGCAATCTGTAGAGGCCATATCCCGTCGGCCCTGCTCCGTAGCAAAACGTCAAATGACAGCATTTTGCTGCAAGCTTTGCCACCAGCTTTCGGATCGCCGCCTCCGTAGCAGGAAACTCCCCCAGATACCGGACCTTGCCGCCACGGCCGCTATCAGCAATTGCTACCGCATTACGCAATTTTGACGTAGCGATTCCGACAGAGGCCTCGGTATGATGAGCCACGGCTCGCCCTCCTTGTTTGAGGCTCTGCCTGGTCCATCCGGGTAACCCTTGTCGCAACATCGAGGGTGAGCGCCTCATTTTGTGGATAGTGACGCCAGCGGGAAAGCGGAAAGCTGTCGTGCATCTCATGAAGGCTCACGGGATGATGAGCGAACGGCGGGCGTGCAAGGCCATCGGCTGTTGCCGCATGACCATCAGATTTCGCAGGAGGTCGCCGACATTCTGGCAACTCTTGCGCGCGAGAAACGCACTATTTCTCCGCCGCCTGCAAGATTATCTCGAGAATGCCTCGCATCGGACATCCTTCTGCTGCACAATCCAGCGCGTCGGGCGAATTTCGAGGTGCTGCGATCCAGTGAAACGCCGAGCGTTCTCGTCGAAATGGGTTCATTTCAAATAAAGACGACGAATTGCTGCTGCGATCATCATCGAGCCAACGTCGTTGCGGCGCCTAAGACCGGTCTTGAGGTTTTGCATACGACAGACCACGACGCTCTAAGTGCCGCAATTGCCGCGGCTCCGCCTCGCTGGATGAGGGGACGACTGTCCGCGAAGCGCCCAGGGCATTGGGGATAAACCGCAATCAGTAGTGTGACGCGCTTGAAAGCTAAGCCGGTTGGCGCTACCGAGATGTAATGTTATAACATAACGCTGCATCTCGGTAACGCCATGGATCGTCATACCGCTCCGGTTGCTAGATGCGCAGGTGAGAACGGGATGTCAGTAGACGGTGCAGGATGGACAGACGAGCGTACTGAACGGCTGAAGTCTCTTTGGGCGGGAGGACTAAGCGCCAGTCAGATCGCTGCCGAGCTTGGCGGCGTCACGCGAAACGCCGTGATCGGGAAGGTTTACCGTCTCGGTCTTTCTGGCAGTGTGACAACCGAGACGAAACCGCGGGCCCCACTTTCACCCCGTCTCCAGCAATCATCACGGTTTGGTCCCATGGCCAGCGTTCGGCATCGCGGCAATCTGGCCTTGGTCTCGCCCGAGATCGACTATGTCGACGAGCAGGTAGAGGTCACATCAGAGATCGTGCCACTGGCCCGATATCTCACTCTGGCAGAGCTTGAGCCGAGTTCATGCCGCTGGCCCATCGGGGATCCGGCCTCGCCGGAGTTTCGGTTTTGCGGTGCGCCGGCGCTTCCGGGTGAAAGCTATTGCAGGGCGTGTGCGCGCAAGGCCTATCAAACAACGACCCCACGCTCATCCATCTCTGGACAGCGCTTCAACACGGGGCGTGGGTTCAGGCCATAAGTGGACGTTAGCCCGAGTTCGCGGATTCGCGTTGGAAAATCGCGATTCTGAGATTTTTTCGTGAGCTAAGCGATTGATCTGCAAGGAGTTGGATCGTCGTTTTCGACCGAAAACGGTTGTAGTGAAGACCTACCCGATTCCCAAGGGCGTGGCGTTGCGCGTAGATTCGCTGCGCCATATTCCTGCGACGCACCGAGCGAAAGAAGAACGGCAAGGCGCACCACTATTGGAACGTGGTGGAGAACAAGCGGCTCGATGACGGCCGTGTGGTGCAGCGGCATGTGCTGTATCTCGGCGAGATCAATTCCTCTCAGGCAGCGGCATGGCGCAAGGCGATCGAAGTGTTCGACGAGGACGCCGGCCGCGCACGGACACTGGCGTTGTTCCCGGAGGATCGCTGTGAAGCGGTGACCGGTGATGCTTCCGTCATTCAGCTTCGCCTGTCGGAGATACAGCTTCGTCGTCCGCGACAATGGGGTGAGCGCGGGGATGGGATGAGGTGTCCACCATGAGCGAGGTGGACACCATCGATGATCACTCCAGAAGAACCTTTGAGACTTGAGACGGTCGGCGTGTTGTGCTGTTGTGCAATGGCCGGCGTCGCTATGATCCGGCCAGCAAACAGCGACCGGTCGAGGCCTGTCTGCAGCCTGGCGTGTCGCTGGCGGGGCTGGCGTTGCAACACGGCGTGAACGCGAACCTGCTGCGCAAGTGGGTGGCCAAGCGACAACTTCAGAACGGGGATGACCAGCCGGAGGCGCGGGCGCCGATTGCGCCAGCTTTTATTCCGGTTTGCGCGACGGAGCGATCCTGTGCAGGGCGGCTGACGGCATCGATGCCCAACGGCGTGACGCTTTCGCTGGAAGGCGGCGACGCGCAGTTGCTGTCGGCGGTGATTGAAGCGCTGGGGCGTTGCGATGTTCCGACTGGCGTCTGATCTTCGGGTCTACCTTCACCGCGAACCGATTGACTTCCGGGCGGGCATCAACAGCCTGGCGATCGTGGTGGAGCAGTCGATGGGGCTGGATCCGTTCCAACGCGCGGTGTTCGCGTTCTGCAATCGTCGCCGCGACCGGATCAAGCTGCTGATTTATGATCGGTCAGGATTTTGGATGCTGCTGAAGCGGCTGGAGGCCGACAGATTCCACTGGCCCCGAAGTCAGGAGGCGGTGCTGTTGCTGACGATGGAGGAGCTGCACTGGCTGCTTGACGGCATCAACATCGCGGCGATGCGTCGTCATCCGGTGCGGCAATATCAGAGCGTGGGCTAAGCGAGTTCGATGCGGGCGGCGTCATCGGGCTTCGGCATGGCCGTTCTCAGATGACCCGCCGAAGACATGACGAAGACGTTGGAGCCCGGTTGACGCGGCGGCATGACTTCGATTCAAGACTACGATGAGTCGCAAGCCCACGACGCACGAGCTGGAAGCCTTGATCGCGGCGCACGCGGCCGAGATCGCGGCGCTGAAGGCCGAAAACGAGAAGCTTGCACAACGCGTGCTGCATTTTGAGGAGCAGTTGCGCCTGGAGCGCCTGCGCCGGTATGCGCCGAAGAGCGAAAAGCTCAAGGAGCGCATCTTCAACGAAGCCGAGCAGGCCGCCGCTGAAAGCCGGGAGGACGACGATGTCGAGGCGGTCGCCGTGCCGGACACGGGATTGCCGGAGGCTCCAAAGCCGGCGCCGAAGACACGCGGCCGCAAGCCGCTGCCTGACGATCTGCCGCGCCAACGCGTCGAACATGATCTGGGTGAGGATCAAAAGGACTGTCCGTGCTGCCATAATCGGATGCATCGGATGGGCGAGACCGTCACCGAGCAGTTGCACGTCGAGGTGAAGGCGTCGGTGCTACAACATGTGCGGTTCAAATATGCCTGCCGCCACTGCGAGCGCACCGCGCTGAACACCCCGATTGTGACCGCGCCGATGCCGGGTAGCGTCGCCACGCCATCGACGCTGGCGCTGGTGCTCGCCAACAAATACGTCGACGGCACGCCGCTGTACCGTGTGGCGGACGCGCTGGGGCGCGCCGACGTCAGCATCAGCCGCGGGACGCTGGGCAACTGGGTGATCCGGGCGAGCGAGTTGCATCTGCATCGGATCTATGACGCGCTACAGCAAAAGCTCAGGTCGCAGCCCCTGGTCCACGGCGACGAAACCTGGGTTCAGGTTCTTAAAGAGGACGGCCGTGATGCGCAGGCCAAATCCTTCATGTGGGCCTATCGCAGCGGCCAGGACTGCGCGCAGCCGGTCGTGCTGTTCGATTACCAGCCCGGTCGCGGCCAGGAACATCCTCAGGCCTTCCTGGCCGGCTATCGCGGCTTGTTGATGAGCGACGGCTATGACGCCTGGCGCACGCTGACAGGCGCGACCCATCTCGGCTGTATGGCGCATGCGCGCAGGAAATTTACCGATGCGCTCAAGGCCAGGACAAAGCCTGGCGGTCCGCCATTGCAGGCGCTCAGGTTCTTCGAGGCGTTGTATGAGGTCGAGAGGGTGGCGCGCCAGACGCCGCCCGACGGCGAAACGCGCGCCGCATACACCTTGCGGCTGCGCCAGCAGCATAGCCTGCCGGTATTGGCCGCCTTCCGGACCTGGCTCGACGACCAGGCGCCGAAGGTCCTACCCGAAAGCTTCACCGGCAAGGCGATCGCCTATGCGCGCAACCAATGGGATTATCTGACCCGTTACACCAGTGACGGTCTCGCCCCGATCGATAACAATGTTCTGGAGCGCGACATCAGGCCGTTTTGCACCGGACGAAAAAGTTGGCTGTTCAGCGACACCGTTGCCGGCGCCAAGGCAAGCGCCGTGACCTACAGTTTGGTGCTGACATGCCGGGCATGCGGCGTCGATCCCTATGCATGGCTACGTCACGCGCTCACCGAATTGCCCCAGCGCGCGCCAGACGCTGATATCGAAGACCTGTTGCCGTTCAACTGCATCGCTCAAAAAAACCTGGCCAGCTGACAACGACAGCGGCTGACGGTCGAACGCTCAGGATCAATCAAGCCGTTCCGATGATCCCGCTGGGGCCCGGCGTCACGCAACACCGCGGCCAGCCGCGCGCGCAGCCTGTGCAGCAAAATGCGCGCTTACAGCCATCGAGCTCCGTCTTGCTGTGGGCGAAAACGTTGTCGATCAGCTCACAGAAGATTAACCAAACTGCATTTCCCAGTTCCTGGACATCGGGTCGATTCCGGCAAGAACGCGTCAGGGCTTCTGTAAATCGGTCCGGAAGATCTTCATCGCGAGCGTCTTTATTTATCCGCGCGATCTCTACCAGTGCAGCATTGCTGCCTCGGCGCAAGTCTGCCATTGATTAGGAAGGCCGGTGCGGACGCACCTCGACATCTTGAGCGAGGTGATCGAAAAACCCCATGCGATTGAGATAGCCCATTGTGCCCGCTTCACCTTCCTCGAAATCGAGGCAGACACTTTTCGTCGCCGAGACGAGTTGGTTTGCGAGCGACAGCAGACGAACTGCCGAGTCGACCATAATCTTGCAGCGTTCGGGGAATTCAAAAGTGACGTGGTTGTTATTCGTGTTGTGAGGCCCGCACGATCGGCCTAACGCCGTCTCAAATTGTGATGCGTTGATCCAGTAACTTGGAAAGCGCACCACGCAATTCACGCGAAATCCTCACTGAGCGATTCGGGCGATCATTATATGTCTTGGTTGCGGATAGGGGTGGCTACAACGTTCGGCCGGTCCCAAGTTTGGGATCCGCCTGACCTAAAATGGCTCGCTCATGCACCCAATAAATAGTGAGTATCTTCAATAAGATGGACGCATCATTGATATATATCCTTGCGCATTATCTTGACAATCGCAAGGTTTTGTATCATATATGTTCCATGAGGAAGGAACCGCAACGCCAAGAGGATCGGGCGATCTCGCTTCTCCAAAAGCGGGGCATGATGCGGCTTTCCGAATTCCTCGAGGAAGGGATCACGGCCGCAACCATCTCCAGGATGGAGCAGAAGGACGCGGTCAACCAACTCAGTCGTGGTCTTTACCAGCTCCCTGACGCACCGCTGGATGGCAACCATTCACTCGCCGTCGCTGCTAAACTCATTCCAAATGGTGTCATCTGCTACGACTCCGCGCTCGCCTTCCATGAACTGACCGACCGTATTCCTCCCTACGTATGGATGGCGATCGGTCCCCGCGACTGGCGACCCAAGATTACGAGTCCTCGTATTCAGATCGCGCGTTTCGGCCTGAAAGAATTCGATAAGGGCGTCGAGCGTCACATGATCGAAGGCGTCTCGGTGCCGATCTACACGCCGGCGAAGACGATTGTTGATCTCTTCAAGAGCGGCCAACGTCAAAAGACTTTCTACAACGCGCCCACAGGCCTTGCGCATGCCACGCAAGCAATGAAAGACGCGCTCAAGCTACGCAAGGCGACACCGTCCGAAATTGCAAAGTATGCGGTCGAGGCCGGTATTTGGGAGAAAATCGTTCAGCCGCGCCTTGAGACGCTGACCATAAATGCGTAAGCCGTTGAAGAATGTCGGCGCTTCCGTCCGGGCCCGCCTGCTCACTCTCTCGAAAGAGCGCAACGAGCCGTTTGACCTCCTGCTCACGCAATATGCGCTTGAACGGCTGCTCTACCGGTTGAGCATCAGCAAGTACAAGGACAAGTTTGTCCTTAAAGGTGCGATGCTCCTACGCCATTGGCTCGATGATCCGCATCGGCCGACACGCGATCTCGACCTGCTCGGCTTCGGCGAAAGCGATCCGCAACTTACCCTCGGCTATTTTCGGGAAATTGTTCGGTTCAAGCCGACGACGGCGTCACTTTCGAAATCGACACGCTTGAGGTCGACGCGGTCCGCGATGACTCCGGCTACAGCGGACTACGCCTCAAATGCTATGCGACGATCGATTGTGCTCGGATACGGATCGTCATCGATATCGGCTATGGCGACGCGACCGAGCCTGGACTCAATGAAATCGAACTTCTGCCGTTGCTCGATCAACCGGCCCCCAAGCTTCGCGCCTATCCACCGGAGACGGTCATCGCCGAGAAATTCCAGGCGATGGTCCATCTTGGCCTCGCCAACACGCGTTTGAAGGACTTCTACGATATCTGGGTACTCTCCCGCACATACGAATTTAAAGATGACCGGCTCGCGCGTGCACTA
Source organism: Bradyrhizobium sp. CCGUVB4N (assembly GCF_024199945.1). GTDB lineage: Bacteria > Pseudomonadota > Alphaproteobacteria > Rhizobiales > Xanthobacteraceae > Bradyrhizobium. The sequence continues at coordinate 2,161,270 of NZ_JANADP010000001.1, forward strand.
CGCGCGACTTTCGAGCGCAGAAAGACAGAGATTCCAACTGTGCGGCCAGATGCGCTCAGCGAGGCGTTCGCGAACGATCCGACCAAGATCCAGCAATGGACTGCCTCCATCCAGGACGTCGCAATCGATCCCGGCCCTCTAAATGGCGTCGTCGAGACGCTTGCCACTTTCCTGATCCCCCACGCGGAAAAGGCGCGAGACCTGAAAGCCTAGGAGCTGCTATGGTCAGCCGGACCAAAGCCGCCGGTATGGATGGTAAGCCCCTTACGACCGCTCTTCATCGATGGTGGCCCTGAGGTCTTGCCGGCTAGCGCGATGGTCATCGGCGAAGCGGATGGCCTCAGACATCCCACTTTTTCGGTGGGGGGATCCACCGAACCAGCGGCGGATTAGCGGTGACGCAACTCGTCGAATCGAAGGGCACCGTCGTGATGAACGACGGATACCTTCCGGCATCGCGACATCCGGACGAGCGCTCGTCTAATCCGTCTCCGGCAGCCTGACCGCACTATCGGGAAATACGCTCAATTTCAGAAGCAAATCGACCGGCCCAAACAGGTTTGACCTGGAGTTCACGGAGTGAGTGCAGTGGCGCATCGATCCACAAGCATCATGGGAGCGAGACGATGAAGGCTCTGATGAATCTGCCCTGCAAGTTCACTTGCAAGATCCGTCTAAGCCGCCAGGTCGACCACAGCCGTATCCTCAGAGGCGGAGCTCGCTTCGAGCATTTTCGTGCTGATTCCTGATTGCGTCGTCCACCGGCGCTCTCGCTGTGGTATGAGATGCCTTTTGTAGATACTCAATCGTTTCTCCAATGAGAGACATCGAGAGGCAATTGGTGTCCTTTACAAAAGTGTGCCGGCCAATCCCGGTGGGTACCACTAAGTTGAGTGCGCCATCTCTGTGTTTCTTCGTGGCGTCAAACGCGCCCTCGACCAGTGATTCGTCCAGTTTTGCATGATAGATTGGCAGCCCCGCGTTGGTGAGCAGGTGAACAATGCGCAGCGCCTCCCGCTCTGTCATCAACGACAATCGCGATGCCAGAATTGCGCTGAACGCAATGTCAATTGCGACGGCGAAACCGTGATGCAGTTGGTAACCTGTCGCTGCTTCCAATGGATGGCTCAAGGTGTGACCAAAGTCGACCGCGCGCTCCAATGTCGCCGTCTCGAAAGGGTTCGCGCTGAGCTGAGTAAGCATTCCCGAAATCGACCGCCTCAGAACGCTCTTTGCGACGGCCTCTGGCTCTTGAAATCGCGTTCGCGTCAGATCCGTGACCGTCGCCTCAACATCCTCGAACAACGCACTATCACAAACGCACGCAAGCTTCACGATCTCGGCGATGCCCTGGAGGATGCCATCTTCGCTGAGGGTTCTAAGGAACGTCGGAATGACAGCGACCGCTTTCGGCGGGTAAAAGCAACCGATGTAGCTCTTGAGGACGCCAAAGTTGACACCGCCCTTGAGTCCGATGCCCGCGTCCACCTGCCCGATTAGGGTGGTCGGAATCCGCACATGGGATATACCCCGACGCAGAAGAGACGCGGCGAGACCAACGATGTCGGAGCACACGCCGCCGCCGATCGAAACAAGAACACCGCGGCGATCGATATCCGCTTCTTGGGCCTGACGACAGACAGCCATGACGGCATCAATAGATTTTGTTGTTTCTGTGCATGCCAGCACGAACACGCGCGGCTCGACGTCTAGCACCGACCAACAAGCGCTGAGCTGTTGCGAATAAAGGCGATAAACGGTTGGCGTCATAACGACGAGGATACGATGGTCGTTCAGATGAGTCTTTATCCATCGCGTGAAGGAGGCTGAAGTGACATCCTCAAACAGGTCGACTCCAAAGCGGCAACAGCGGCTCGCTTCAAGCGATAGTTCAAGCGCCGGCGCAGCGACGTCGGGATGTTCAATCGGCGAAACGGCCGGCGAAGGTTTCATGTCGATCTCCTAGTAGTCCTCTAACTTGACGATTCTTTCGGTCAGTCGCCCGAGAAATGAGCATTGTCACCAAGGGTTCTCCGATGGAGGTGCGCTCCGACAGCTGTGAGCGAAGGTGCCTTGGACGCTCCTTGAGGTGGATGTGCCGCGTGATCCGGTGGGTGCCGTCGTTTGGACAATCGGCTGTGAATCTGACAAGTTCTCGCGTGCAACCGGAACGTTTCAGTGACCCCAGGGATTGAGTTCGCGCGGATTCCTTGCATGGCTTCGAATGCCGCCGCGAGCAGGTTGACACGATGTGAGTGTTTTCCAGCCTTGATGAAGGGCCTGGCACCAGCGCCAAGCACACTTCCTGGCGATTGTTTGTCGACACGCAGCATGGAGAGATGGAATGGAGAGAAGGTATCAGCTATCACTGTCGGACCTATTGTCGGACAGCAGCCGGACGCCGCCCGACGGCCCCACAGCGTGCATGGTACAACAACAGGAGATCGCAGATGTTGGAGATCATTGATGCCGATCTCCAAGTCGCGTAAAATAAAGTCCGTCCAATCAGGCCGCTCCTCAACGACACGCAGGCGCAACCGAACCTTTTGGATCGGCGGCTGGAGCTACGCTCTGCGACAGAACGACCAAGCGCTACGTCGTGCATAAATCCTGCTTCAGTTAATCAGCTCTCGAGAGCTTCAGCACCTGCCAGTTTTGGTAGGCGGAGCCCCCAAAGCGGCAAGCGAACCCGATCGTGATGGCCGGGCGCCATGGAAAGTTACCCCCCGTGGAGGCACCGACCGATGGAACGCCGGCGAGTTGCTCGCCGACGCGCTCAACGGCAGGGTCGCGCAGATCTTCGACACTATCAAGGATGAGCGAGCGGCGCGTGCTCAAAGAGCTGGCTCCGCAAATTCGGACAGTAGCTTGAGTGGATTTTCTGCCTGACAGCGGCGAGGATTCTCGCCGCGAATCAGGAGCGAAGATGACGAAGAGGAGTCGCCGGACGCATTCTCCGGCATTCAAGGCGAAGGTGGCTTTGGCGGCCGTGAAGGGGGAGAAGACGTTGGCCGAACTGGCGCAACTGTTTGATGTCCATCCGAACCAGATCACGACCTGGAAGAACCAGCTCCTGGAAGGCGCCGCCGGCGTGTTTGGGCAGGACAAGGGACCGGCCGAGGCGCCGGTCGATTTGAAGGCGTTGCATGCCAAAATCGGCGAGTTGGCGTTGGAGAACGATTTTTTGTCCGGCGCGCTCACCAAGGCGGGCCTGCTGAGCGCAAAGCGATGATCGACCGCGACCATGATCTGCCTGTCGTGCGCCAGGCAAAGGTCCTGAACCTTGCCCGCAGCACGGTCTACTATGAGCCTCGGCCGGTTTCGGCCGAGGACCTTGCCTTGATGCGCCGGCTCGATGAGTTGCACCTCGATTATCCCTTCGCAGGGGCGCGCATGCTGCGATCGCTGTTGCGGCGTGAGGGCGTGCAGATTGGCCGCCGCCACGTCGCGACGCTGATGAAGCGCATGGGGATCGAGGCGATCTATCGCCGTCCGAACACCAGCAAGCCGGCACCGGGCCACAAGATCTACCCGTACCTGTTGCGCGGATTGAAGATCGAACGGGCCGACCAGGCGTGGTCGATGGACATCACCTACATTCCGATGCGGCGTGGCTTCGTCTACCTCGCGGCGGTCGTTGATGTGTTCAGCCGACGGGTCCTGGCCCATCGCGTATCGATCACGATGGAGGCAGCCTTCTGCGTCGAAGCGCTCCAGGAGGCGTTGACGAAGCACGGCAGGCCCGAGATCTTCAACACGGATCAGGGCAGCCAGTTCACGAGCGTCGACTTCACCAGCGTGCTGATGGACGCCAAGATCGCTATCAGCATGGATGGCAAGGGCGCCTGGCGTGACAACGTGTTCGTCGAGCGGCTCTGGCGCACGATCAAATACGAGGAAGTCGTGTGCTGTGAACGTCACTGTTCGAAATATGAACGGTGGCGATGCTTTATCGGAGATGAGGGTAGGCCCCTCGAAGTCGGCTTGCAGGAGCAGGCTTCAAACCGCCACGAGCTGCATTGGTCAAGAGCCATTGTGGTGAACGTCGATGGAAAAGGCGGAGCAAGACTCCGTCAGGTGAGGTTCAAGGAGACGAACGGAAGTAAACCGCTGATGACGTGTCGAAACGTATCAAACGACGTCGAAACCGGGACCCAGACTTCTGTCCCGCGAATAAAGATTGAGGGGAGCCTGTCTACTGCTCAATCGGCGTCCGGCATGGAGGCGGCGTGACCTTGATCCAGGCTTTGGTAAGGAACTCAGGAACCTGTCGTCCCGATGCCAAGGGAGAAGCTCAAGCGGATGGACTCCGCGAGGGCGAGAGTACCGATGCGGGACACAGGGGCGGAGTCGCTCGTAGTAGGGATGAAGGCTCTGTAACGGAGCTGGACCGAAGGGGTGACGTCGCCCGGCTTTATTATGTTGGCAACCCGCAAGGGGAGGACCAGCGTGGATAAAGCAAGACCGTTTAATATTTCCAAGCGCGAAGTATGGTTGGCTTATAAGCGAGTGAGGGAAAACCGCGGGGCGGTTGGCGTCGACGATCAAACGATCGCGGAGTTCGAGAAGGATTTGAGTAACAACCTTTATCGGCTCTGGAATCGAATGTCGTCGGGCAGCTACATGCCGCCACCGGTTCGTCGAGTTGACATACCGAAAGGGGACGGACGGGGAACGAGATCGTTAGGTATCCCGACCGTTTCTGACAGAATCGCCCAAATGGTAGTCAAGCGATATCTTGAGCCCGTCCTGGAACCAGTGTTCCACGATGACTCCTTTGGATATCGTCCCGGTCGGTCGGCGCATGATGCGTTGGCTGCGGCACGGCAGAGATGCTGGCGCTTTGACTGGGTGCTCGATCTCGACATCAAAGGCTTCTTCGACAACATCGATTGGGAGTTATTGATGCGAGCGGTGCGTCGTCATACCGACTGCGCATGGGTGCTGCTCTACATCGAAAGATGGCTGAAGGCACCCGTGAGCATGCCGGATGGCGCGCTGGTCAGCCGAGAGAAAGGGACCCCGCAAGGGGCAGTCGTCAGCCCAATCTTGGCAAACCTTTTCCTGCACTATGCGTTCGATCGTTGGATGAAGGAAAATAATCCAGACATTCCGTTCGAGCGCTACGCGGATGATGCCATCTGTCACTGTCGCAGTGAGGCGCAAGCGCTTTCATTGCGGCAAGCGCTGGAAGCGCGGCTTGCGGCGTGTAAGTTGGAATTGCATCCGCAAAAGACGAAGATTGTGTACTGCAAAGACTCGAACCGACCGAACGGTTATCCGGAGCAACGCTTCGATTTTCTGGGCTTTACGTTTCGACCCCGACAATCGATGAATCGCGCTGGAAAGCTGTTCGTCAGTTTCTCTCCTGCGGTCAGCGACAAAGCGGCCAAGGCGATGCGCGAAGACGTGCGTCGCTGGAAGCTGCATCATCGCAACGATCTCGACTTGGAGAAAATCGCCCAATGGGCACGGCCAATTCTTGTTGGCTGGGTCAACTATTACGGGCGTTTTCATCGTTCGGCGCTTCGCAGGGCACTGCGCACGGTAGATCCATTTATCGTGCGGTGGGCACAGCGGAAATACAAAAGACTTCGAGGACACGCAAAGCGAGCGTGGGGCTGGTTGCGCGGGGTTAAATCCCGCCAGCCAAACCTGTTCGCCCATTGGTTCAACGGGTCTCCGGTTGGGGCGATAGGAGCCGGATGAGTCGAGAGGCTCACGTCCGGTTCTCGGAGGGCGTGGGGGTGGGATTCCCCCGCGCTACTCAACTATCTGCGCGCCTACGACAGCGTGTCCGAGGCGCGAGCGTCGATTTCCAAATATCTGGCGTTCTACAATCAGGGACGCCCGCACTCGAGCCTTGACGAACGCACGCCCGACGAGGCTTACTTCGGCGTGCAAGCGATGGTGATGGCCGCATGATCGTCGCCCGCGATTTTGTCGTCGCTCTGGTCGGGCTACGCCCTCCCGACGCAACGACAAAATCGCAAAGCCCCGCAGTCAGTGTAAACCGGCAGGAATCCACTTAATTTCCGCGGGGCGCTGTCCAAACAACCGGGGCCAGCTCTCAATGTCGTTGACACCGAGGCCGCGAAAGCAAAGCTGCAAAAAGATCAAGGACGCCTTCCAGCGCTGGATCTGGTCCGATCCGGATCGCACCGATCGCCTGGCCAGGGTCTATAACGATCGCTTCAACAACATCGCGCCAAGAGCCTTCGACGGCTCCCACCTGAAGTTTCCGGGGGGCCTCTGGTGCCTTTGTTCTTTATGGGGACCAGAAGCGCGTCATCTGGCGCATTGTCTCGGCCGGATCGACATATCTCGCCCGTGTGGTCGGAGCCGGCAAGACCATGACGATGAAATAATCCCGAACTCGATGACCGTAACACGCCTCCGAGGGTTGCGGTCACTTCAAAACCAAATTGCCGTCACGGCGACGATTTTGCCCTCGGCTTGACATCCCGGTACATAGCTACTCAATACAAAGACAAAGCGATGCGGTTTGAGAAGGTCGTCATGCCTGCCCCTGATCGTTTCCCAAAGACATTTGATCGCTGCAATTTGTTCGAACTGCCTCTCGAGCGAGAATGCGCCCACTGCGGGGAAGGGGATGTGTTTGCCCGTCGCATTGCTGCACCGTGTAATTTTGCAGGCTCGTGCAATTTTATTGATTACGCAGAAGTCCCTCCCGGCTCGTCCATTGGACGGCATCGGCATGGGCCGGATGAGGAGGAGTTCTATCTCGTTCTTGACGGGCAAGGTGAAATGTGGAGAGACGGCGATGTCTTTCCTGTCTGCGCTGGCGATCTGATCCGCAATAGCCCAGGCGGAGCGCACGGTCTGAGGAACGTTGGTTCAAAAACCATCCGTCTGTTTGTGTTCGAGCTGTCGGTAGCGCCATGATCTCGCAAGAAGATCGAACGGCGCTTGTGGCCGACGCGCAGGAGTGGATTTATGCCTTTTGGCGCTCGCGCGGACATAAAGGCTGAAGTACGCCATGACAAGCTTGGCTTCCAGGTGAAATGGGCATCAACAATACGTTGACGAATCGTCAAGTGGAATGGATTGTTGGCGAGCCAGTGATCCCAACATGCATCTCATGTGGATCGTCAGCACAGATCTCGACTATGCCGTCATCGGCTATGCCACGGAATGCATGACCGAGCTTGAGCGGACTGAGATGATACAAGGGACCCGCGAGCGACTGCTGACCATCGATCATGATTGATATGAGACCGAGATCGACCTCATGAGTGCCTGGTACCGCCAAATCTCGAAACTGCAGCCGTATGCCGCCCTGGCCGCTTCCAGCGCGGTGAAAGCGAATGGAGAGCCATTATGGCCGTTCGATCCGGAGCGCGCAATGTACGCCGTCATCAAATACCGCATCGATTTCGTCCGGGGACTTTCGACGCATTTTCTGGCCTGAAATCGCCATTGCGGAGGGGCCGCGGCCTTGGACTTTTTAAGCCGACGCGTCTTACGTCGAAAATCCAGGATACACGAACGCACCCTTGATGGCCTCGGCGTCCTTTTCCGTGACGCCTTGACCACGTACGACGTCATACCAAGATGCCCGCACTTGGTCTGTCATGGTGGAGACAAGGCCCTTGGCTTCATCCGCGTCTAACAGAAAGCGCGCATGCTGCGACAGGACGTTCTTCGCATTGGCAAACCGGCCCTGATCGCCGACCCCGAGCGCAAGATCGCGGCGTTCCTGGGCGATGACCGGGGAGGGGGTCAGGTCATAACCGGGCGACAGTTGCCAAGGATTGTCCTTCGCCACCAGCGCATGATTGCGCGGATGATCGTCGAGGTTCGAGATCAGCGCATTAAAAGTCATGCGGCGGAAAAGCTCTTTGGCGTCTTTCTGCGGTTCTTGCACCACCCGGCGCAACTCTTCGGCCATCAAAACATAGGACCAGCGATCTCGCATCTCGGGCGCTTCGTCGGCCTGCAGCAAAGTCAGCCCGCTGATCATGCGTGAACGTTGGTAGCCTGCTTCCGTCTTCGTGCGGTCAAAGCGCTTGACGAGCAAGACATCCTTGCCGCCCACCGTGACGACGGCGCTTTCGGCAACGCGAATGCCGCACAGCCGGGCAAGCTCGAGCATCGCGCGCTCGACGCGCGTGTTGTTCCAGCGATCATCCGGTCGGTTGAATTTGGCGACCCAAAGCCCCCGATCATCCTCAACAACCGACTTGGGACGAGCGCCGCCCATCGACGTCCCGAGCAGCATCAAGTCTTGGACCTGCGCCGCTTCCTCCGTCTCCACATTCTCTTCGAGCATCAGCGTCTCGGCCGCGGCCTGCAGTTTGGCCAGCTCAAGCGTCTGATTGAACTTGCGCCGCGGGGCCGGGGGCTGCTGACCAAGACCAAAGCCCAGCGCGCCAGCACGGTCGTCCGCAGAATTCAGCAGGTAGTCGAGTTCGCCAAGCTGGGGAACGCCGGCATGCTTTTCGATCACGAGCCGGCCCCAATAATCCGGCCCGGCATCGCGCAACGCACCGAATACGCCGTTAAGGCGACCGGTCTCGTAGGTGCTGCCCGAGAGCTTCAGTTCGACCGGATCAATGCCTACGGCGTTGTCGCGCGCGAGATAGGACTTACCGTAGACAAAGCGTCCCACGGCGTTTCCACGACGATCAAGCGTCAGTTGAAAGCGTCCCGCCGTCACCGCCTCGGTCTCGCCAGGCAACGTAATATAGACAAAGCACTCGGTGTTGCCCTTAGAAGTCATTGTCGAGGCCTCCGCCCTTACGCGCGCGCTTGCGTTCGCGCGTCGCCTGCAAGGCAAGGCCTTCCTTGTCCTTGGATGGATCCGCCAATTCTTCAAGCGGCCGGATCATATCGTAAAGCCAAAGCAGGCCCGCATAGACCACGATACCCGTCGACGCTTTGCCTTTTTCGGCATCCATCACCGCACGCAAGCCTGTCCCGATCCGGCTTGCGGCATCCTCCATCGTCATGTTGCGGCGAATACGTGCCGTTCGAAGATCAGCCCCCAATTGGACAAGCGCTTTAGCGACCACGTGCGGCGGAGCCTTCGTGAGTTTGTTCAACGCTACCATGCTATCAAGAGCCGGTTAATTGTGATAAGTAGCTCTCAACAGCATATCACAAAGAAGACTCGATTGCAATGAAATGCTTTCAAGAGCGCTTTCCGGGATATTTAAGTGCTCTTAAGAGATATTTTTCCTTTTTGCGTAACCTTAGCCCGTCTTATTCATGATTGCCGGGGGGGCTACTGGAAGATTTCCGGTCGGAGTTGAAGGCGCGCGCGAACGCTACGGCTTTTTCGCCGCTTTTCGACCGGACTTCGTGAACGCGTTGGAGGACGGCGGCGGGGTGACCGGGGGCTCATGCCCCGCGCGTCAGGGTGCTTGCGGGGACCAGAGCGTTTGCCAGGCCGCGGAACAGGTCGGCGTCGGGGCACGCCGCAGCGAAGGCAAGACGGACGCGGGTGGCGGTCTCGATGACGCGGGCTGCGATCTTGAGAAGCCTGAGCCTGATCGTGTTGAACTCGGCCGTTGCCAGATCACGCGGCTTCGGGATCGCGCAGTGCGTCGAGAAAGGGAACGTGGTCCTGGCAACCGGCGGCGGGCGTTCGAGCGCGAGGAAACGCGGCGCCTCATTCAGGACAAGGCGGTGTCGATCTGGCTCGACACCAACCGAGACGAGATATGGAAGCGCCTTGCAGAGGACACCAGCCGTCCGTTGCCGCGGATCGACAAGGCGGAGGGTAGCGACCTCGCCGAGAGCTCCAACACGTCGGCCATCAAGAAGCTGCGCTTCGAGGAACTCGTCGCGCAGCGCACGCCCCACTATCGCCAAGCCGATCTCACCGTCGGTCCGTGCGAAAAGCGGGACAACAAGAACGCAGATGCATGCGTGCAGGCGCTGCACACCTACCTTTGCGAGCAGGGCGCTCCGGACCAGAAACGCCCTGAAGATCAACGAGAGGCAATCCGCAGGGGATAGCGGCCCGCCGGCTACTAATCACAACGCATTAGCATTCTCCCTCTCTCACACGTATCGGTATCCAGATTCAAGCCCGACTGCATGACGCGGCTCGTTTGCCGAACTGATCAACCTCACATTCGGTCGCCACCTATCGCGGCTGCACCAATATCCCGCTTGCGGCGGGCGGGGCTCAAGACGACGAGACCATTCTCTCTGAAACGGCATTTAGTTAGGGCCCGTTGATCATTTACCGAATCGGATTTTTCCGTTCGGGGGATTCCCAAGGTGACTCGCAGCTCATATAGAATTGCAGGGTGATTGACGATGCGGCGATCAGATTGCGCTATGCAGCGACGCGCGGCGATCCGACGGAGCCACCTCAGTGATCGCATCTACGGTGCGGTCGTCACACGCCGACTGCGTGCCATGGGCATCCGGGATAAACCTACCGCGCCAGCTTCACCCTGGCAGAACGGCTTTGCCGAACGACTGATCGGATCGATCCGGCGTGAGTGTTTGGACCACATCATTGTCTTGGGCGAGGCACATCTACGCCGGATTCTGAAATCTTACGCTCGCTACTATAATGAGACGCGCACGCACTTGGTCTTGGACAAGGATGCGCCTGTCTCTCGCCCAGCTCAGCGAACCGGTATGGTCAGGTCACTTGCCGTCCTGGGCGGGCTTCATCACCACTACCTCAAGGCGTAGGTTTTCGGTACACGCACCCGTCCGGTTCTTTCCTGATCGACTCGAATCGGTTCTCAAGCCGTGCAACCCTTTCACTTCAGCAGCCGCACCATTGTCTGTGGGCGATCAATCTCTGACAGATCATTAGCCGGCCAAACGATCTGCACGCGTCGCCGATTTCTCTCAAATTGCTTACTCGCCTCGAACGAGACAATATTCAAACATTGATACGTGGGACGGATATCGCGCTGTAAAACAAGGGGAAAGTTGGCGCGCCATTTAGAACAAAGATACGAACTCGTATGCTATTGAAATATATATGTAATTTCATTGGCGTTCGCCCGACGAACCCTCACACGGCCAAAGCGCCGATCACCACGCCGCTTTCTCGGTCGGATCGGGATCATTTCGTCTGCCGTCGGGCGCCTCACTGTCAGCGAGCGCTGACAGGATCCAGGTGAGATCGGGTGTTGTCCGCAATGTGCTGGCGCGGCGGAGCAGGCGGACGGCGGCGGCACGGTCGCCGGTGGCGAGGCTTTGAAGGCCGGCCCCCACCAGCGTCGCACTCTGCTGCGCGATGCGGTGGACGGTTTCAAGCTCCGCCCGGCAGCGCCGACAGGTGTCGCCGCCGCCGAGCCGCGCGCCGCAGACCGGGCACTGGTCGAAAACCCCGGAGGTCATGACGCTCTGCCCCGGATCAGGTCTCGAGATAGAACAGAAGATCATCGAGCCGCAGCACCGTGTCGGCGAGCCTTGCGTCGTCGCCGCTCACTCGGCTGTCCTCGATGGTCTCAATCAGATCGACGATCTCCGTGCGGTCCTCCGCGACCGCGCCGTCGAGCCTGGCGCGCGCCTTGGCGAGCAGGGCCTCGAGTTTCGGGTCGACCGGGGCGGTCCCCTCGACGTCGGCGGCCGTCGCTGTCTCGTCAGTGGACCCGCCGAACAGGCGGTCGATGTGCTGACGGGCCTCCTTGATCTCCGCCTTGTCATAACGCGACATCGCGTTGTCGATGGTGATCCGTCGTTCGAGCCCGGTCGCCTTCTCCTTGGCGGATATGTGCAGGATGCCGTCGCGGTCCAGCGCGAGATCCAGGATGATGGTGTTGCCGGCCGGCACGTCGGCGAGGTCCTCGACGCGGAACTCGCCGATCTGGATGTTTTCCAAGGCGTCCTCGTTCTCGCCCTGATAGATGCGGACCTCGACGACCTTCTGATCGTCGATGATGGTCGCAAACGCCTCGCTCTTGCGCACCGGGATCGGCGTGTTCTTGGGAATGATCGGGATGAAGCAGTAGGGATAGAGGGTGCCGCCCAGCTCACCGAGTGCGCCGGTGCCGAACGTATAAGGGGTTACGTCCACCAGCACGGCCGGCACCTTCTCGCCCGCCATGGATGCGCCCTGGATGGCAGCCCCCATCGCGACGCACAGGTCGGGATCGACCTCGCCGCGAGCCTGCCGCCCGAACACTTCGAACAGCCGGTCGCGGATCAGCGGGGTGCGGGTTGCGCCGCCGACCAGGAGGACTTCCTCGATCTGCGACGCGGTCAGGGCGGCCGATTCAAGCGCGATGTGGATCGCGCTCAGCGTCTCCTCGATGAACGGCGCGATCATCTCCTCGTAGTCGGCGCGGGCGAGTTCCAAAGCCAGATGGACCGGCTTGCCACTGACCTCGGCGAGGTATTCCTCCTCGATCCGCGCGAACGGATGGTCGGAGAGATGCTTCTTGGCGTTCTCGGAGGCGCGATGGATGCGCGCCATCGCCTGCGGATCGTCGCTGACGTCCGCTTTGTGCTCGATCCTGAGATGGTCAAGCACGTGTTCGACGATCTTATGGTCGAAGTCGTCGCCGCCGAGATGGTTGTTGCCGTGGCTGGCGATTACCTCGACCACACCCTCTTCGATGCGCACCACCGAGACGTCGAAGGTGCCGCCACCGAGATCGTAAACCAGCACCCGCTTGCCCTGCTGCTGCGCGGCCTCGTAGACCAGCGCCGCAGCGGTCGGCTCGTTGACGATGCGCGCCACCTCGAACCCGGCGATCTCGCCGGCTTCACGGGTGGCCTGCCGTTGCGCGTCGGAGAAGAAAGCCGGCACCGTGATCACCGCCTTGCGCACCGGCGCGCCCAGCCGCTCCTCGGCGATCTCCTTGAGACGACGCAGGATCATCGCCGAGACGTCTTGCGGCGCATAATTTCGGTCGCCGAGCGAGACCTTGCGGTCGCTACCCATCAGCCGCTTGATCGAGCGTACCGTGCGTTCGGGATAGAGGATGTACTGGTTGCGCGCGGCCTCGCCGACCAGGAGGCTGCCGTCCTGATCTAGGCCGACGACCGACGGCAGAATCAGGCGCCCGCTGCCATCTGCCTGCACCTCAGGCCGGCCGTCGCGATATACGGCGATCTCCGAATTGGTGGTCCCGAGATCGATTCCGACAATTGTCTCGCTCATTCGTCATCTCTCCGATCGGAACGATCCTTAATGCCCGGATCTTTGGCGCTCGTACGTTTCGCCACGATCACCTCTGCGACGCGCAGCACTTCGCCCTCCCACTTGAAACCAGTGCGGGATTCGGCAATCACCAGTCCCTCGGCGACGAATGGGTCGTCCCGCGTCCCCACCACCCGGGCAACATCGGGCATGAAAGGGCGGCCGATAGTGGCGATCGGGGTGACGCGGCGATCCGCCAGAACCCGATCGAATCGCCGCAACGTCATCTCCAGACCCTCCCGCCAAGGGTCGCGCAAGGGGTCGGCGGCGGTTGCAGTTCGGCGCCACCACGATCGCAACGGCGGCGCGCGCTGCGGCGGAGCGGCCGCGAGCCCGGCGGCTAGGCGATCCCGCACGTCAAGGAGGTCGAGCAGCAGCGGCCGCAGAACAGCGCGGGTCTGCTCGCGGGCGCGCACATGCGCTTCCTTCAGCTCACGGTCCAGCGCCGCGTTGCCGGATTGCAGCGTCGCGAACACGGCGCGGAACTGGTCGAGCGCGTCCTTGACGATGCGCGACTGGGTGCGTACCTCGTTGCGGGTGGCAGCGATCTCCACGAATACCGAGAACAAGTCCCGCGCCTCGTCGGTCACGGTATCGCTCTCGAGGACGGCCAACATTTCGGTGGCGTCCGCGGCCGGCGAGACGTCGGCTTCCGGCGCGTCCGCCGCATCGAACTGTTCCAGATAGGCGCGCAGCCGCTCGAGCAACGTCTCCTTGATGGCCTGGTCCATGTCGTCGTTCCCGTCCCTCACGCACCGTTGGTCCGCGAGGCGCCGGTTCGTGCGGTCTCGGTTCGTGAAGTCTCTTGCCATCGCGCGATCGCCTGCTCGATACCCTCGACCAGCAGCGCCGTCACCTGCGCCTGAGAAACCCGCCCTTGCTGCCGTGCCTCCGGCGACGGCAGGCTGGCCGTCTTGAGCCGCGTCAGTGCGGTGCCGTGCGTGGCGAGCAGCTTCGCTGCGAGCCGTTGGCGCTCGGTGTGCAGAGCTTCAAAAGCCGCTCGGTAGCTCTGGAACCGCTCCGGTTCACGGTCGGGCGGGAAGTCCCGCACCAGCGCCAAGTAGCGCAGTTTGATCTCCTCGTCACTGGCGTTCTCGTCGACGCCGAGAATGGAAAACGGGTCCGTCATCATTTGTCGTCCTCAGGGCACTCAGAACGGCGGCGGCGCCTCGTCGAGGGCCGCGGCGACCATCGTCGTCGCGACCATTTGCAGGAGCGGGCGCGGCAACGCGGCGCCGAACGGCAGCTTGCCGAGCCGGTCGGCGAGGGCCGCGACGCCGCCGTCCCGTCCATGCGACCTGACGAGCTTCTGAACGTCGCGCTCCGAAATTGCCTCCATGAAACTCGTCACGATGTCTTCGAGCAAATCGAAGCCGCTGGTGGCGTCCGCCTCGCGTCGCCGCGCCCGTCGCCGAGACTCGCGATCGTCACCCGCGTTGTTCAGGTAGCGGTCGATGCGGCTGTAGCCGTGGCGGTTCTGCGCGATCGCGGGCGAACGGCACATCTCGTCGATATCGTTCTCCTCGCCGACGGACATCCAGTCCGGGTTGTTCTTGGTCCGGGCGACGATCTCGTAGAAGCGCCACAGCCACTCGTTCGGCTCGCGCCGCCTGCCGGCGGCAGCGAACGCGTGGAGTATTCCGAAGTCGTTCCCGCGCACGATCGCGTCCGCCACCGAATGGAATTCCGCGATCGACAGCACGATGTGTGTGGCGTTTCGCAGCCACGTGCAGAACTTCCAGGCCAGCTCGGATGTGGCCTTCTGATCGGCCCGGACGTCTTCCGCCGAGAACAGGGCGGCGATCGCGATGATGTCCGCCTTGGTGGGAATTCCGCGCAGGATGCGCGCGAGCTCGTCACTGATCAGCGACAGCGGACGTGACCGCGGCGGTGTCAGCAGCGCATCCTGCAGGGCGGCGCTGAACCAGCCGATCGCGCCGCCACCGGCCAGATCGACTCCCTCGCGAAATCCCGCTTCCGCCTCCAAGTCAAGCCCGCCGCGCAAGCCGACGAGTCCCCGGTTGGTTCGCAGGTCGGCATTCGGCGCATCGGCGCAGTCCCACGCGCCGGCTGCGGTCAGCTCCTTCCAGGCGAGGTCGGGACGCTTCGCCCGCATCTGTTTGCGGGCATACGAAATCTGTAGCTCGATCATGCGCTGGCGCGCCAGCCGGTTGATCGGATCGACCGCCAGAAGCTTCTTCGCGAACCTGGCCGCCTTCTTGTACGACTTGCGGGCGGCCGCCGACTCGATCGCCTGCATCAGTACGACGCTCTCGGTCGGGAACCGTCGCACGGCATCCTCGGCGAGGGCATGCCAGTCCTTCTCGTTGCCATCGTCGCGATGGAGCTTGATGAGCTGCAGCACCGTCGGCAGATGGTCCGGATCGTAGTCGAGGCTCTTCTTCAGGTAGGAGACGACAGGATCGGTGAAGGGATCTTCGCCTTCGATCATCGGCTCCTTGAGCGCCAAGGTCGCCAGATGACGATAGATAATGCCTGCCGACAGCTTGCCGTCGCGCGAGCCGTCACGCACGAAATGCTGTGCTGCGACGCGCCAGCTGGACTCGGCGCGAGTCCAATCCTGCTTCGTCTCGGCCGCGAGCGCGAAGATGCGCGCCTTCTCGGCCTCCAGCAGTTTCCCGAAGGTTTTCTCGAAGGGAATGATGCGGTCGGGGAGCTGCGGCAGCAGATTGAAGCAGGCGCTCCGGATGTCGGCGGCCGGCAGGGTCGCCTGCTTCGACAGGAAGTTGAACAGCGTACCTGGTCCGCCGCGTTCGGCGTCCAGCAGCCGCGCCAGCAGCGATGGGCCGGATGTGGACCCGCCGCCGAGCCTGTCGAGCGCAAAGGCCCGCTGCGCCGCGCTCGCCTTGCCCAGCTGACCGATGACGTCGGCCGGCTCTCCAGGCAGCGCCGCCTCGACCGCAAGGCGCAGCGGCGCGAATGGCGAGGCAGCCGGCACGCCGTCGAGTAGCCGGCGGGCCTTCGCCGGATCGTCGGTGAGCAGGGCCTTGCCGATCAGCCTCACCGGCCCGAACGGCGAGCGCGCCGGGATGTGGGCGAGCAGCGGTTCGATCTCATCAGCGGCCTTCTCCTCAGTCAACGCGGCCAGCACCGCGCGCGCCGCGTTGGCGGCCGCGATCCAATCGGCGCGAGCCGGCGGGTCGCCGTCGCCCGACTTAAGCGGAACCGGCTGAGCCAAAAACAGCGCTGCGGTCAGCTCGGACAACAGGCGTCCCTGGTCCGGCTCCGGGACGTCGGTGCCGATGTATTTGAGGGCGTGGGCGAGCGCCTTCTCGATCTGGCCCTGGCGGACCAGGCAGCTGAGCAGGAGCAGCGGCTCCTTGACGGCGCCGTCGAGCGCCACCGCGTTGCCGAGCACGACCTCGGCCTCCTTGAACAGCCCCTTGGCGGACAACATTTTTGCGCGCCCCACATAGGCGGCAGCGAGGGCATCCCGCCAGTCGGCCCTCGCCTCATGCTTAAAGAGCTGCTTATAGAGCTCGATGGCCTCCTTGAATCTGCCAAGACGAAGCGCCTCCGCGGCCTGGGTGGCGAGCACATCGGCCGGTGCAGCAGACTTCATCTTGCGCGGGTTCTGATTGGCCATGCCGACGACTCTTGGCAATATTCAGTGGCGATGTCGACTACACGGAGCGCCCCGATCCATCGTATCCCCAACCTGTGAACAGGAGGACTTCAAATGGCTCCAGGTCTAACGATCCTGGCCCTGAGTTCGTTGTTTTGTCCTGAATGGTGGCAATATGGCGCGCCCGACACGATTCGAACGTGTGACCTTTGCCTTCGGAGGGCGACGCCCGATCTACGCTGCAGGGCGGAATGGTTCCCTCGACCAATCGCGAGAATCGGGCTTTGCGTGCCCCCGCAACCAGCGAATTCTTGCGAATTCGGCGCAGGCGACCTAGCAGAGTTTCCTTTCGCGTTTTGGGAACCATTCCGCAAGGATCGGGTCTTGCGGCTCCCCGCAACCACCGACGCTTGCGATAGCAAGCCGTTCAGAGCCCCGGCTTCCGAAAGGACGTCGGGGTTCTTTTTGCCTGCCGCAAACCGGAGGATCGCGGCTAGGTCGCCGCGCAGCACGATCGCGAGTTCCTCCGCCTCGGGCATCAGCGTCACCTGATCGACGAGGGTACGGAAAACCTCCGCTGCCTCCCCTTTGTCGTCGTCGCTTTGCAGGCTTTCGTACAGCGCGGCCACGCGCTGCCGATATATCTCCGCCATGTTGGGATGTAGGAGAGGCGGCGGCTCTTCTGCGTTCGCGAGCTTCTCTCGTACCTCCACCTTTCTGGCCTCGAGCCGCTTCATGTCCTCGACAATGGCCTCGATCGGACCTCCAGCCTTGATGGCGGCCACCAGCTTTCCAAGCTCACGTTCAATGCGCGGAAGCTCGTTCCTCATCGCCGCAAGGTCCGCTCCTCGGTCAATCCGCAGCCGGTTCACCTCGCGGGTAAACTCATCGCAGAACTCTTTGAACAGCTCTGGTTCCATCAGGTGCGTGCGAAGGCCGCTCAACACAGAGGTCTCCAGCGCATCGCGCCGGATGTTCAAACGATTATTGCACGTTCCCTTATTGCGAGCCGTTGCGCAGCCGAGCAGGTCCTTCGAAATCATCGTGTACCCGCCGCCGCAGCATCCGCACTTCACGAGGCCGGCGAGGAGGTATTTGGGCCGATGGCGCTCATTAAGCCTGTTCTCGCCAGGCGCTGAAGGCTCGTAGGCTAGCGTCTGCTGACGCGCCTTGACCGCATCCCACATTTCCTGATCGACAATGCGCAGCTCGGGGACTTCTTGGATCACCCATTCGGATTCAGGATTCAGCCGAGAAACGCGCTTTCCGGTATCAGGGTCTTTGAGATAGCGGAGCCGATTCCACACGAGGCGACCCACATAGAGCTCGTTGTTGAGGATGCCAACGCCGCGCTTTGGGTTGCCGTGAATGGTCGATGGTCCCCATTCAGCGCCTTGCGGTCCAGGCACACCTTCGCGGTTCAGCTCGAATGCGATTGTGCGCGAGGACTTGCTGGCAAGGTAGTCAGCAAAGATACGGCGAACGACAGCCGCCTCGGCCCCGTTGACGGTGCGGTCACCTCGGATCGGCTCGCCATTAGTGGCGAATTGCTTGACGACGTCATAACCGAAGCACAGCCCGCCGCCCGACTTACCGTCCGCGACGCGGCCGCGCAGACCTCGTCGCGTCTTGTCAGCGAGGTCCTTCAGGAACAAGGCGTTCATCGTGCCCTTCAGCCCGACGTGCAGATGCGTGACGTCTCCCTCCGAGAGTGTGACGATCCGCACGCCGGCGAAGGCCATGCGCTTAAAGAGCCCGGCAATGTCCTCCTGATCGCGGCTGAGTCGGTCCATTGCCTCGGCAAGCACCACCGCAAACTTCCCGCGCATGGCGTCGCTGATCAGTTCCTGGATGCCGGGGCGAAGTAGCGATGCACCGGAGATCGCCCGGTCCGTGTAGCTGTCGACCACCGTCCAACCTTGCTTCTCGGCGTGGAGGCGGCAGAGCCGCAACTGATCTTCGATCGATGCGTCGCGCTGATTGTCGGACGAGTAGCGGGCGTAAAGTGCGATCTTCATGACGCCTCCTTAGTCCGGGAGGCGGTCACGCTTCCGGCTGTCTGTTTCGGCTTGGACGAAGTCCCGCGCGGCCTGCCGAGCCAGCAGGCGCACCAAATTGACCAGGCGCGGATCGGATTTCGATGCGGTGACGGTCGCAGCCACGGCTCCGGGCGCCGTATCGGCGACCACGCGAAGCTTTTCAGCTGTTGTTCCTCTCGGTCGCGCCCCCGCGGCGTCCTTGTCGTTGCGCGGATCGCTCCGCATCGTGACAAAGATGGCGAGTTGCGGCCGCAACTCAAGAGAAAATATCTAGCGATATCAGCGCTTTGTGGCGTAGTCGCGCGCTGATCCGAGATAGGAAGCGTAGCGGATCGGGAAATCGCAAAGTGGAGCGCACGAAAAACATTCGCGTGATCACCTCTGCTAGAGGGCAATCTGTTTGAGCGCGACGTCGGACAACACTACCGACCTCTATTACTGCTGCCGAGGTCAAATGAGACCCTCGCGGTCTTGCGGCAAGCGGAAGATTCGGCTATATATCCAGATATACCATGGAGGCGATCCGTGAGCAATAGTGCGCAGAAAAGGGCGATCGAAAATTACCGATCCAGGCTGACCAAGCGCGGCATCGTGCGGTTCGAGCTCCAAGCCCTCGAGACCGATCGCGATCTCATCAGAACGCTCGCCCGGAAGTTGACCGAGGAAGGGCCGGACGCCGGGCATCTCCGACGCGCGGTGCAACAGGCCGTTTCTGGCGAGCCGCCGAAGCCCGGTGGTATCCTGAGTGCGTTGCGTCGCTCGCCGCTCGTTGGTGCCGATCTCGACCTGACGCGCCCCCATGAAGAAGGGCGTAAGGCCGATCTGTGACGCGCTATCTTCTCGACACCAACATCATCAGCAACATCGTCAAGCCGAAACCGTCAGAGTCACTGTTGGCCTGGATAGGCCAGCAGCGCGATGAGGATTTGTTCATTGCCTCGCTAACAGTCGCCGAAATCCGGCGCGGTATTCTGGAAAAGCCGCGCGGCAAGAAGCGTGATGCGCTCGACGCCTGGTTCGTTGGTCAAGAGGGACCGCAAGCGCTGTTTGCGGGGCGTATTTTGTCGTTCGACGACAAAGCAGGCCTGGTCTGGGCGCGGCTGATGGCGGAAGGGAAGGCCGTCGGACGGCCTCGCAGCGGACTCGATATGATCGTCGCCGCCGTCGCGGGTGCTAATGACTGCGTGGTGGTGACGGACAACGAAAAAGACTTTGCAGGGCTTCAGATCATCAATCCATTGCGCGGCGACTTGTAGAGGGAAATGCATGACAGGAGGGACGCCTGAACCCATCGAGTATCAGCTCATCGGTCTGACTGAGGACGGCAATGCAGGCGACCTGCTACTTGGGCTTGATCAGAAGCAAGGCGCATTCGCCTCCAGGCGCTGATCTCCGAATGGCTGCGTACGGAGAACCTCGTCGTTCTGACGGGATCTGGTACGTCGGTTTCGGCTGGCGGGAAGACCATGGTGAATCTTGAAACCGCCGTCTTCGAGACGATCGAGGCTCTCCCCGACGTGCCCGCCTCAGTCGGCCCTATCATCAAGGCGCGTCGGGATGCTGTCTCATTGGCCGACTTACTCGATGAGCCCACCATGGGGTTCGAGCAGTGGCTATCATTCGTTGCCAATTCCCTCGTTGTTGGTAACTCAAAGGACGCACCATTTTCTGGCGTCACCTGGCCGGGCACGCCAGCTCCAAGCCTTGATGACCTCCAATGGTTTGTTGATCGGCTGCGCATGTCGATCTTCTCGGAATGCGCCCTGTCTTTGCCTGACACCGCCAAAGCGAAGTCGGCAAGCGAGATCGCGCCGCAGCTTGCATTTTTATCCAAGCTCGTCGCGCGTGACAGCAATCTTGGCCGAACTCATCTCTTCACGCTGAATTACGACACGCTGTTCGAGCAGGCGTTGGAGTTGCTAGGCATCCAATATTTCGACGGCTTCACCGGCCGAGCAGCCGCTCGCTTCGATCCATCGGTTTATGGGCTCGATGTCTATTATCCGGGTGAGGTTGCCGAAGGCCGGGTGCGGCGCTTCGACAAGTTCCTGCACTTCTACAAACTGCACGGATCCATTCATTGGTTTGAACAGGACGGTGAGATGCGCGCGCGGCACCCCGACCTCGTCCCGTTCCGAACCTATGCAGGTTTGAACCGGGATGAGAAGGCAGCAGTGCTCGTCAAATTGACCGGCGGAACGCCATAGGTTGGAATCCTGCCGACTGCCAACAAGTTCGCGCAGACTCTGACGATGCCCTATGCGCATCTCTTCCGGTCCTTTCAGGTGCGCCTCGGTGTCCCCCAGACCTTCCTGCTCGTTCTCGGTTACGGCTTTGGCGATGATCACGTTAGTCGCATCATTGAGAATGCGCTCATGAATCCGTCGTTGGTGATGCTCGTGGTCGAACCTAATCCAGCCAGCCCGGTCATAGAGCGGGTACGCCGCTATAAGGACCTCGGTAAGCGCGCCTTCGTCTTGTGCCCGACGGATGCCGCCTTTGCTGCTAGCAAGTTCAAACACGCGACGTTTGATGATTTCGCCCGCTCGGTAATGCCCGACGTGCAATGGCTGGACGACTTCCTGCGCCTGCGGCGATTCGAAAAGCAAATAGCTTCGTCCGCGACGCCCGCCGAACCCGCTCCGGAGGCGTGAGATGGATAATCCACGTCTCGTCGGCCATATTGTCTCGGTTCAAGGCTTCCGGGTGAAGGTGGAATTGCTGCCCGAAACCAGATCGGCCCTGCGCGCGACCCTTGACGGGGTTCAGGCTGCGATCGCGATCAACGCGTATCTGACCTTTTCGTTGGGGGCGGGCGAAACCGTCATTGGTATCATTACCGATCTTGAGGCACGTGAGAGCTTCGATCCCACCAGCGGCGATGAACTCAACCTGGAACTCATGAAGCCGCGCCGGACCGCCAGCGTGCAGTTGCTGGGTACCATCGAGCATGCCGACGGTGACCCGTCTTTCAGTCCGGGTATATCCATCCTGCCAACACTCGATACACCGGCAGAAATCGGATCACCTGACATCTTGCGCGCCGTGTTCGAAATCCCGCCCCGTCGCAACAGGCCGGAGGGTTATGATGCGAGGGACTTTGACTGCGACTTGAAGATCGGATTTCCGACGGGCCAGGCGCGTAACGTCGTCCGGGCGTCCTACAATGACCTGTTCTCGAGGCCCTTGGCCATCGTCGGCAACACCGGGTCAGGCAAGTCATTCTCGGTGTCGAGCCTCATTCAGAAGGCCATGAAGGCGCTCGACGGCGCAGCAGAGGAGCCGCATGTCTTCATTCTCGACATTAATGGCGAATACGCCAAAGCCTTTCCTGCCGCAAAAGCAGCGGTTCGCATGCCGGATCGCATCTATCTCAATGGCAAAGAGTTCGGCCTCCCGCTCTGGTTCCTGAACGCGGAGGAGATTTGTGCATGGCTGAGCGCGGCGGAACAGACACAGGAACCCGTGTTGAAAGACTGGTGGGCGATTGCGAAGGGCGGCAATGCCACAGCTGCGGCCAGTCTCGGTTCATTGCAGAATGCAATGAGCGCGCTCGATCAACTTCTCAGCGAACTTACAAAGATCAAGAAGAAGGCGGCGGGTTCCTATTGTGACGCCGTTACCGGCCATCTCGCGAACACCGATATCGACACCACGGCGTTCGACAGACTGTTCACCTCACATCGCTCCGCCAACGACTACAACACCGAGGTCATGAACAATCAGGCTGTGATCGCGGCCGAAGCAGAGAAGCTCAAGGACGCCATCCGATCCAAGATTGTCGGCGGGCGTGATACAGCGGAGGCTGGCGCGCGCACTGCGGACTCTCCACTTCCGATCGCGCGCTCGACATTAACCGATCCATCACTGATCAACCGCGCCGTATCGAAGGAGGACACCTTTCGGGTGGACGCCCATCTCACCACGCTGAAGCTGCGTTTGAAAACCCGCCTTGATGACCAAAGGTGGCGTGCGTTCCTCAACTATGAAGACGCTGTCACTGCCATCGCTAGTTTGTCCGCCTGGTTCGCTCGTTTTGGATTGGGGGCTAAGACAGGTCCAAAGGTGTCGGTGCTCGATCTTTCGATGCTGAGCAACGAAGTGCTGCCCTATGCATGTGCCGTCATCGGGCGCGTGTTGCTGGAGGCGCGGGAACGCTTGCCCGCTGCGTCACGCTACAAACATCCGTGGGTTCTCGTCCTCGAAGAAGCGCATAACTATGCCCGACCGGCTCGCGCGGACGAGGATCGAGGTCATCGACTGGCGCGATTGACCTTTGAGCGTATCGCAAAGGAAGGGCGCAAGTTCGGCCTGTCGCTCATCATCGCCAGCCAACGTCCGAGCGAGATTAGCCAGACTATCATCAGTCAGTGCGCTAACTTCATCAGCCATCGTCTCCAGAATCCGGACGACATCGACCATTTCCGTCGCATCATCCCGATGCAAGCCCGGCGCTTGCTCGATCAGGTAACGATATTGTCGTCAGGCGAAGCGATTGTCTTCGGCAGCGCGTTCCACATCCCGACGCGAGTGCAATTCGATAGGCCCGATCCCAGCCCCTATAGCCAGACGGCGGCGCCTTTCCATGAGTGGTCGAAAGAAAAAGCCCCGTTTCCGCTCGCACAAATTATCGATGCTTGGGGGGCCTAGCTCAAAGTTTCTCGATGCCTTTGCCGGAACTTGTCACGGATCGATTATGCAGAACCGGTCTCCTCGGTGAAAGTAGTCGAAGTAGCGTGCTCGAGGACTTTCCACTTGCGTCGAGAAGGGGGCGACACGGATTGGGATGCGTCGGTCAAGTAGGTCGTCGTGATCCCACTTGCCGTCCAAGTCCCGCGTCGTTGAGCCGCATATCTAGCCGGGCCGCTTCGACCTCCTTTTGACTCGCTACACGAGCCTCGACGAGATCCTCGGTGGCGTGAGCGTCGCCAAGGTCGGTCCGGATGTCATAACGCAGTTCTAAGAATTCGCTGCGAAAATGGTCCGCACGGAGTCGGTCCAGCGCCTTGCTGATCCAGACCAATGCTTCGGCTGCGTCTCCTTGCCCGCGCCGCGCGCGCGCCATGAGCCTTTGGAGCCACTCGCTGGTCTCAAGCTCCTTCCGCTCTCGCAGGAGGGCCTCGCCTTCGGCCGGCCGACCCATTTCGATCAGGAGTTCGGCGCGCCGCTGGAGGTGGAAAAGCTGTGGTCGGACCAGCGACTCATGGAGGGCGAGGGCCTTGGCATGGAAGCCGGAAGCGTCGGCACCCGGCAGGCGGGCTGCCTCGAAATAGACCTCAGCCCACGCAAAACGATCGCTGTCGGTCTGCAAGCCTTCTAATGCGGGCTCGGAGAGCTGCTTGAAGATGCGTCCAAACATGACCGGCTCTTCGGTCGAGAGGTAGCGCCCGAGCGCAGCGAACGCACGAATCGCTTGCAGCACGCCGACATTCGCTGCCTCGACGATCGTTCGCTCGATTGCGTCTGCATGGCGTCGGATAAGCCCTGCTCGCCAGTTGCCTGAGCCCCATGGCAAGCGCTCGATCACACCCAGGAGAACCGAGTAAGTCACGTTATCTTCGCCGGGGGCGCGAGCGAGGATTTCATCCACCAGCTCAATCGCCCGAGCCACTGTGGCGGAATTGCCCCGGTAGATATCGATCAACTGCAGGCGGGTTTCGTGCATGGGCGAGGGCCCGCTCAGCACCTGCTCAAAGAGTTCGGCCGCGGCGGCCGAGTCACCAAGTCTCTTGAGCGCCTTACCCTTATGATGCTGCACTTCGGCAGCCTGTCTGTCGGTGAGCCCGGGAAGCCCGGTAAGTGTGTCGAAGGCTGACAGGCGTTCCCGCAGCCGGGCCTTGGCGATCTCATCGCCTTCCAGCTTGTCGTAGAGGAACAGCTGCTCGATCGCTTCGATAATTGCCATCAACTCCAAAGGCGCCGGCGTGCGTCCTGCCAGCGCATTGGCGTCGGCCAATGGGTCGCCCACGAGTTCGGACCGCAGTTCGGTATGATCCGATACCGTGAGCAGCGCGTAACGGAACGCGGCAGAGCGAGCTCCTGCAGCAATCAGCTTCTTGAGCTTAGGGAGGAGGATACGCCCGATCGTCCAAAGACGCAGACCAGACTCACTCGCCGCGACTTGCAGATAGGCCTCCAGCGCGGCATCAAGCTCGACGCGCCGCTCCGGGGGGCACCAGCCGCCGCCGCTCAGCGCCGCGTACACGACATCGTGGAGCCGAATAATCCCGCTTCGGTCAGCAGCCGTAAGCCCGTGGCTGCGGAGCTTGCGAATGCCGAGCGGCTGGACGACATACTCGAGAAAGTCCTGCCCGCAGGTTGTTTGCTCGGCCCAGGCGAAGACAGACAGCTCGCGCTCGAGGGCAGGACGCAGGCGCCCCAGGAGCCGGTCGGCGAGGCGCTGGCCATGATGTTCCAGTTCGCCGACAGCCCGACAGTCAAGAACGATCTCGTCCCATGTGGCGCCCTGCCGCACTGCAGCGCTGATCAGACCCAGGGTCAGCGGATGGCCGCCCACCGTGGACCAGATGATGTCAAACACATCAGCTGGGCACATCGCGCCATCCTGGTCGAGCAGGCTCTGTGCCTCCCCACGAACGAACATTGGCAGTTCGTATGAGCCTGGTTGTGCCGACCGCTGCGTGAGGATGATCCGTGAGCGGGGCCCGCAAAGGTCGCCAAGGCGCGCCGTCGAAAGATCGGGTTCGGCGTCATCGATTACTAACAGACAGGCTCCGGCGCGCAGCAGCGCCGTGACGTTCCGGGTTTCGCCGCCTCGCACCAAAGGGAGCGCCTGGAGATCTTCAGGCCGACGGACTTCCCCCGCATCTAGCCAGATCACGAGGTCGTACTGATCTTCGTGGTCTGTGGCGTAAGCGGCAGCTGCCGCTGACTTGCCGAGCCCGGCGATACCGCTGATGGTCACCACTGGACTTTTCGAGAGGCGCCGCGAGACGTCGGCGTCGACATCGGGGCGAGCAATGCGGCTTCGATCCGGGGCGGGAACCAGGCGGCTCACCGCCTCTTCATCCCGGATCCTCTGTAGCTCAGGCAGGTATGGAGCGAGCCTTCGAACAACGGTGTCGCTGAAGATCAGCTTTTCGATCAGCTGGGTCGCGATCTCCTCCGCGCCCCACAGGTGCAGAGTCTTGCCCTCCATTTCCGGCCACGTTCTGACGGCGCTTTCGAACTCCTGGGCGACTTGGGGCCGCTTTCGCTGGCCCGACAGCAGGAAGATGTCCCGTGCGGACGGTTTGCGATTGAGCGCCTTTCTCAGATCGCCATCTGCCTTGGCCATCGGGCGCTCAAAATAACCACGAGCATCAGAGTACTCGGCGACTATCCGGCCGTCGTCGCTGACTGTGTCGACCACGCCGCCAACGGCATAGCCGACCAGATTGGTCCCTTGATGGTTCAGAGGCACCTCGAGCAGGGCATCCAGAAATAGTCCGGCAAACCTCTCGAAATCGGTGGCGATGTAGCCAACTGCACCAGCCAGACGGTCAATTTGCGCGACCTTGCGCTTTGGGTTCATCTTGAATTCTCGACTGGTGACACAGCTTCCATTCCCGCCGCATATTGTAGCACATCGTCCAACATTTCGATTGCTCCCGAGCGAAAGCAAATCGGTGCATAGAGCCAGCTACAGGTCTCCCAAACGAGCTGAACGCCCTCGGCCGACTGGGGCGCTAAGGCGGGCCGACAACCACTTCTTGTGATTGGACCCGAATGACCGAATCGAGGTTATTGAAACCTTCAAAGCGGTGGCCTCGACGCGAGAAGGAGTGGTGCAATGCAACGGCTCTTTGCGGTTTTGTCGCTTCTGGGTGCTTTGCTGTTTGCGCAGATTCCTGAGCTCCTGCAACAGTATAGGCAGCGGCTCGGTGGCGCAGCCGACGAGCTGACAGTCATTGTGCGCAACTTCGACGAGGACTCCCGCCGCTCGGGTTATGACCGATCGGGCGCACTCGGTGTCATGGCGAAAAACGCAGAACAACTGGTGCGCGACCAGGCGCAGCGAATGACGGAATATATTCGAAGGCTGGAGCGGCTGAACGAGCAGCAATCGGCTTTGGCGAATGGCGTCACGCCTGCGGCCATCCTGGCGGTAGCGGTCGACTATGACAAGCCGATCATGGCGCAAGCCTGGAGCGCCTATGCGCCCGCGCTTCCGACGACCCTCACGGGCATTGTATTTGCGATCATTGGCTGGTGCTTGTCTTATGCTGCACTCTTGGTTCTCGGCGCTGTTGCCGGCTCACGAGGCAGAGTCGCTGCGTGATCCGACGAAACCGAGATTCATCGGCAGGAGGACAGCAAACCGAGCCGTCAAACTCCGCGCGGCGCTTCTATGCCTCAACTCTTATTTGCCGTCTTCACCGCGAGCGGCTGCTGGACGAAGCGCCATAGCGGCAACGCATCACTTTTGTAGTCGGACGATATCAGTGGCGCGAACCAGTTGGGCCGATGTTCAAGTTCAATTTGCACTGAATCCGGTTCTCCGTTGGCCTGTTGCGAATAGTGGCGGGAAAACATCCGGCTCAGCGTGCCGATTATTTCAAATCTCTCGGTGTCCTCGTTGAGCCGTTCCTCGGGCAGCCAAGAAAACTCGATCGCCGACAATCTTCCGTCAGTCACAATGGCCTTGGTCTCCTGCTCGGACCATTCCCCGAGATTCATGAATATCCACGCGATCTCCTGCTCGTCCGTACGCGTGAGGACACGATCCTCACTGAGCATCGTGACCTCTCCAACCGTGAAAGGCGCCATTCCGTCGGGGCCGATGGCGTTGGGCTTGTCGGCGGTTAGCCGAAGTGTGAGCGGCGGCGTTGTGCCGACTGTCATATCGCCGAGCCTGCCCAGCTCATTGAAGCGGACGGCATGTTTCATGTCGAGCTTGAGGTAGCCATTTTCGTTCAGCAGATCGTGCGGGGACACCAGCGTCCAGATGCCCCATCTGGCCCAATAGACGGCCACCTTGAGCGTGGCTCGTGTTGCCCGCGCGTAGCTGTCGAGCGAGGACAAATAAGACGGTGTCATGATCTGACGTTCTTGCCGGACCGGATCCGCCTCGTAGACGTTCTTGACTTCGACCAGCCATTGCTCGTCGTCTTCCAGTACGATCCGGAAATCGGGCGCCCGATATCTGCCGACAGGATAGACGCGCCCGGTATCTTCGACCTTCATCAGCTTGTAATGACCAAGCGCCACCACCATGGCTTCGAACATTGCCGCTGTTCGTTGGCCATGTATTAGGGTGTCATCGGTCAATGCCTTGTCGAGCTGCGCGCCGATCGCCGCGAGGAATTCCTGGGCTGTCTGGGCCGCCGTTACGGAAATCTTTCGCTCACGGCTGAAGCGGGCATAGAGATTGAGAAGATCAAATGGTTTGCTCATGTCGGCATCGTTGACTTGAATGCGCGCGTGGGAAAGGTCGAGCCCACGACTTGGTGAAATCGGCATACTTGGTCGGCTTCCAATCTAGCTGACCCGCCTAGCACTACTCTGGCAGTTTAGTTTTGCTTGGATCGACGAGGAGTTTCTCACAGTGCGGGCATCGCCGGGGTGGAGGCTGCGCGAAGAGGTCGAGGATGGCTTGCCTGACGGCCGGCATGCTCGGCTGTGGCGGCGGTCCGGCGATTCTTTTTTTTTCGTCCCGCTGCTTTGAGGCGGCGGGATTGGAGGAAGGCGTAGGCGATCATGGTCATCAAGGCGTGTCGGTGTAACCCCGTCCAGGATCTCCCTTCGAAGTGGTCGAGGCCAAGCTCCTCCTTGAGCTGCTGATGGGCCTGCTCACAGACCCATCTGGCTTTGATCGTGGCGACGAGCATCTTGAGGCTCGCATCGGCCGGTAGGTTCGACACATAGTATTTTTGCTCGCCAGTCGACCGGCGTTCGCCGACGCGGCGCTTTCCGGCCTTCGCGACAGGGAAGATCAAGGCAACGTCGGTGGGATAAACGTTCTGGCGTCGCGACAGACCCACCGCCCACAACAGACCGCGCTCGCTCAAAGCCTGACGGAAAGTCCCGCTGGAGCCGTACCCTGAATCGGCAAGCACACAGCCAAAACGTGCACCGGAGGCGATGACGCGGTCGATCTCCGCGATCGCGATTTCCGGCTTTGTCAGTGCAGTCTGTCTATCCTTCGGCACACCGGCCCGCGCCATGCGCTCACGATCATCTGTCCAACTCTCGGGTAGGAATAGCCGCAGGCCCACCATCACGGGTACCTCGCGCGACGCCAACGTTACCGAGACCAGCGACTGGCAGACCGTATGTTCGTTGTCCGAGAGGTGGCTCGTCCGCAATATGCGATGAGCGAGGGTTGCGCCGGGTGGGCCGACGCCGAGCCTCTCGCATAGGAGGACGAGCCGTGCGGCAGGATAGCAAAATCTACGTGGGACTGGATACGTCGAAGCTGAAGATCTCGGTAGCCGTAGCCGAGGCGGGGCGCGATGGCGACGTGCGCTTCATCGGCGAGATCGACAGCACGCCTGATGCGGTGGAGCGATTGATAACGAAGCTCGCCAAAAGGCACCGGGGCCTCGCCTTTTGCTACGAAGCCGGCCCGACCGGCTACGGTCTCCATCGTCAGATCACACGGCTTGGCCACGACTGCATCGTGGTTGCACCATCACTGATCCCGAAGCGGCCTGGAGAACGGGTCAAGACCAACCGCCGTGATGCGCTGACCCTGGCCAAGCTGCATCGTGCAGGAGAGCTGACCGCGGTCTGGGTACCGGATCCGGAGCACGAGGCGGTGCGAGAACTGGTACGTGCCCGGGAAGCCGCGATGGAAGATCTGCGGCGGGCCCGTCAACGCTTGCAGTCCTTCCTGCTCCGTCACGGCCGGGTCTTCACCGGCCGTCAAGCGTGGACCAAGGCGCATACACGATGGCTGTGCGAGCAACGCTTCGAGCATCCGGCGCAGTATCTCGTGCTGGCCGAGTATCGCCAAGCGATCGAGGCCGCCGAGATCCGTCTGAAGCGTCTGGACGACCAGGTTGCCGAGGCGGTGAGTTCATGGTCCATGGCTCCAGTGATCGCCGCCTACCAAGCGCTACGCGGCGTCGCCTTCCTGACCGCGGTCACCTTCGTCACCGAAATCGGCGACGTGCGCCGCTTCGACAGCCCGCGCCAACTGATGGCGTATCTTGGCCTGGTGCCCTGCGAAAACTCTACGGGAGAACGCATCCGGCGGGGCAGCATCACCAAAGCTGGTAATGGCCGGGCGCGCCGCGTGCTCATTGAGGGCGCCTGGACCTACCGCTTCCCCGCCCGGATGAGCCGCCTACTGCAGGAGCGGCAGGCCGGCCTGACGAAAGCGGTGTGCGACATCGCCTGGAAAGCCCAAGTCAGACTCTGCGCTCGCTATCGCAAGCTGATGGCACGCGGCAAACGCCAGGCAGTCGTCACCGTGGCCATCGCCCGGGAAATGGCCGCCTTCCTTTGGGCAATCGGCCAAGAGGTGGAGCCGCACAGCGCAACCTGATCGCTTGCTGAATTAGCTACGCTTCCTTCCACCTCAACACAGGAGAACTCTCAGGAGCGACATCATTGTTGCGCATCGCTGGAGGCAGGGCCCCGGTTGGGGAACTCTCGCACCAATTGTGTGGCCGACATTGTCGATGCCCGCTGGCAGATCGAGACAGCCCCGGACGAACAAACGGAAATGCGGTATCCAACCCGCGTATCAGAGTCTACAAACCGTCGTCTCAGCGGCTCTGCCTCCTGCGCTGCGTAACAATCATCCAATTGACAACTCCGGCACAAACGGAGGTCGCACCCTCATGCCGATAACCCTGGACATTCCGAGCGACGAGGCATATTGGGGTGCCACGCCAACCGAGTGAGATCCCTTCTTGGGCAACGCCGTGTCATCGATGACAAGAAACCCCGCCTCATCACCAACCAGGCCATCTGCCTTCTTCAGCAAAACGGCTTCAAGCGAGGCACTGTCCCAAACTCCGGCGGTGACGAAATGATGCAGCTGATCGTAGCCGACTTCGCGAGCGCGCGTCGCCATCGGCTGAATGCTCTTGCGGTCTCCTGGACCAATCAGCCCGGCGATATAGGCTGGACACATCCGCGCTCTAGTCTTGTGCCGTAGCGCCGCGACAAACGGCGCAAGCCAGCGATCGAGATCAGCCTGCCAGTTTACGTCCATTGATCGGCCCTCCATGAGCCGACCTCCCATGAGTCACAGAAAAACTGATTTGGGAATCCCGCGCCGCTAAAAATCTGCCAAGGTAGTGCTAGTCGGCCGAACCAATAAAGTCATCTGAGCCAGCCCTCAGGGAGCCAAAGCGAACCGAATAGTCCGACGCCAGCGTCGCGCAGATTTCCTCTGCCCTTGCGCGGTCGTTGGTCATTGCCGCAACATGCCAGGGAGCGTTGCGCACCACCGCCCAACCGCGCACCCATCCTGGGTTCGATGGGTCGACGTGAGGGAGGTTGCGTTGAAGACCCGGGATCGGCGCAAACCAAAAGGCGTAGGATTGCGCACCGTCGCTTCCCGGCTCGTCGCTTGAGCTGACGAGGCCGATCACCTCTCCGTCCTGGTTGAACACGGGTCCGCCGCTCATGCCGCCGGGCCAATGGCTGTCGACCGCAAATGTCGGCCAAGGCCGATGTTCGCGGCCACTCGGCAGCACTGCGGTTACGCGGCCAATAGACCCATACATGCGCTCGGTCAGAACATCCGCGTCGATCTCGCGGTCCCGTATCGAACGCAGTTC
This sequence comes from Bradyrhizobium sp. CCGUVB4N, assembly GCF_024199945.1. Classification (GTDB taxonomy): domain Bacteria; phylum Pseudomonadota; class Alphaproteobacteria; order Rhizobiales; family Xanthobacteraceae; genus Bradyrhizobium. The sequence goes on from NZ_JANADP010000001.1 coordinate 2,192,776, forward strand.
GGGAAACCCAATGGCCATGACCTCACCGCCGACCTCGGGCCATTTCCCGGTCAGCCGCAGGGGAAGAAAATCGCGTACTTCGTTCAGGCGCGTGTTGTCTGCTTTGAACGACAGCATCATGCAGTCGAGTGACATGCGGCTCGAGTCACGGTTGAGCAGCCGATCAAGGGCGATATCTTCTGGCGGGGTGCGAAAGGCGGTCGCTGACGCAATCATCACCATCCCGTCGACCCCGATCGGGGCACGCCCATAGACAAGCCCCGGGTTGAGAAGACCGACAACCGTCGACCGCGGGCGCGAAGGCCCGAGCCATGTTTCAAGCACGTGCTGCGCGGTCAGATATCCTCCGAAGGGGTCGATACGGAACGCCGTGCCGAGACCAGAGACGCGGTGTGTGTGGTTGTCGATTGCCAGCAAGGAGATAATCGGATGGCGAACCCCCGTCGGGTCTTGGATCAGAAACTGGCGGGGATCGTCTCCGGCTGTGGGGGTGACTGGAAAGGGCATCGCCCAGTCTAGCATGGCAAGGCGAGTCGCCCTAAGGCGCATTCAATGTGAAGGCTCATCCGAGTCACAAGGAAACCGGCGCCGCTTTTTTGAGACGGCGCCGGTTTCCTTGTCAAAGATCTAGTGAGCGGCGGCACCTTGCTTGATCGCAGAGGCGAAGCCTTCGACGACCCGAACAAATAGATCGGGATCACGCAGTGCGTTCTTGAGCTCCTCAGCCCAATCCGGATTGGACTCGGTCCACTTGATCAGCGCGGTCGCCTTGACGCCGCGGTGCTTGATCAGGAAGTTGGAGATCTTTGCCGGCACGGCGCCCGCGACAAAAGCAGCGTTAGCCGGTTCGGCGCGCGCCAGAAGAATGAAGGCCCGTGAGAAGCTCGCGAGATCGTCCTCTTCCGCGAGTTTGGTGAGGAGGTCCAGTACGGGCCCGGAGGGGGTTGTGTAGGCTGCCGAGCCCTGGGATGCGATCGCCTCGGCAATACGGTGCAGTGTTTCTGGGGGCATGCTCTTAATTCCTTCGTCAAGGCCGGCGAGCGCTTTGGCTTTTGCCCTGCGATCGGCGGCGAGGTTTCTGATGTCGTTTGCGTCTTGTTCGGTGGGCACCCACACACGGACTTCCTGCCAGCCTTCAGCCAGGCGAACGTCGCGCTGGCGTTTTACTCGCCTGACTACCGTAGGGTCGGCCACGAAATGTCTCCGTACTGTCGTTACGAAACATAAGTCGTAACGACAGTACGTGCAAGCGGTTCCTTGAAGATGGAACTCAAAAAGCTTACGTAGGATCCCGCGTCAGCCCCTTTATTGAAGTATATATAAATAACCTTTATTATGATGCCGAGATTAGCTCCTCTGCGAAAGGTTTCCATTGAACCGCGATAATCTCACTCACGCCGTGCGGGAACAATTGAAGCGGCTACCGGCCCCCCATGCCGCGCATTACGGCGTGGTTCCGCTGCCCCCGCCTGAGGATGGCGTTGCCGTGGGGGCGGTCCTTGCCCGGCTCAGGGCGGCGGATGCAGCCTTGGTGCGCATCGAGACGCTCGCGGCCGAACTAAAGGACCCGTATCTCATAAGCCGCATCTTGCCGCGGCGGGAAGCTGTCAGCAGTTCGGCGATTGAAGGCACCAACAGCACGCTTGACGAATTGCTGTCTGGTGAAGAAAGCGAAGATTCCCAGCAGGGCGAGGCGGTAGTTCAGGTGCGTGATTACGCGCTCGCGCTCGACGACTTCCTGCCTCGGGCCAGACAAGAGAAACTGGAAATCTTCACAAGCGGTTTGGTGCAGGATCTGCATCGCGCCGTCATGCGCGGCGACGCCGAATACAAAGACAAGCCCGGCGATCTTCGCCAGGTTGTCGTCTGGATCGGCGGCAGGGGCGATATCGCTTACTCAACCTACAATCCGACGCCGCCGTCGGACATTGCCGCGTGTCTTGAGGGTACGATGAAGTACATGCGCTGCGAGGGCATGCAGGCGATGCACCAGAGCTTCATCGTCCGAATGGCGGTTGCGCACGCACATTTCGAGGCGGTCCACCCGTTTCGTGACGGCAATGGCCGCGTTGGCCGTCTGCTTTTGCCATTGATGATGGCCGCTGAAGGCATGATGCCGATTTACCTGTCACCGTACATTGAAGCCCACAAGACAGCTTATTATGAATCGCTCAAGGGGGCTCAGCAGCGCCTCGAATGGCATGAAGCGGTCGGCTTCATGGCGGACGCGATTGTCGGCACCACAGATGAGCTCCTGAAGACCCGCGATGCCTTGTCTGCACTTGGCCATCTATGGCGGAAGCGGCGGAGGTTTCGCCAGGGCTCAGCCAGCCTGCGCGCACTCGATGTTCTGCCGCACTATCCCGTGCTGACCGTCAAGCGTCTGGCCTCGCTTCTCAGCATTACGGTGCCTGCAGCCTCGCAAGCGGTAGAGCAACTGGTCGAGAATAAAATCTTGAACGAGCGTACCGGCTACGCGCGCAACCGCGTCTTCGCCGCGCCCGACGCGCTATCGATCATTAACCGCCCCTTCGGCGAAGAACCCATTCTTCCCGGTGCAGACACCTGACGGCCGCCATGCCGGGTTGACAATTGGTGACGCCGCGAGTTGCGGCTTCGCCACGCCGTCGGTCATGCAGTCGGCTCGGACCTCCGTGAGACGCCAAGCGATTTTCCATAGCAAGCGATCCCGCAAATGCTCCATGATCACGCCGGAGGAAGGGCGATTCGGTAGATGGTCGAGGCGATTCTCCGAAGGACACTCAAGAGAGTGGTTGACCTTGCATCGATGCACAGCATCACGAGTGATGCGCTCATAGCGATGAGCAAGGACGATTATCAGGTTCTCCGTCGCGCGGCGACGCGCGCGCGGCTCGACAGGAAAGCGCGTTTCGTCTGCGCGAAATGCGGACATGCCGTCTATGCTCCGCGCGAAGGCCGGAGCGGCCAGCCCTACTGGAAACACCACCCGGGTGCCCCGCAACTTTGTCCCTGGTGGACGGGGACGCCGGCCAGAGAGCTGGCTCGGCAAATTCGGACAGTAGCTTAAGTGGATTTTCTGCCTGACAGCGGCGAGGATTCTTGCCGCGAATCAGGAGCGAAGATGACGAAGAGGAGCCGCCGGACGCATTCTCCGGCCTTCAAGGCTAAGGTGGCTTTGGCCGCCGTGAAGGGGGAGAAGACACTGGCCGAACTTGCGCAAGCGTTCGATGTTCACCCTAACCAGATCACGACCTGGAAGAACCAGCTCCTGGAGGGCGCCGCCGGCGTGTTTGGGCAGGACAAGGGATCGGCCGAGGCACCGGTCGATTTGAAGGCGTTAGATGCCAAGCGACAAACTTCGTTTGCGCAGAGATCGGCGAGCTTGCGTTGGAGAACGATTTTTTGTCCGGCGCGCTCACCAAGGCGGGCCTGCTGAGCGCAAGCGATGATCGACCGCGATCATGATCTGTCTGCTGTTCGCCAGGCAAAGGTCCTGAACCTCGCCCGCAGCACGATCTACTATGAGCCTCGGCCGGTTTCGGCCGAGGACCTTGCCTTGATGCGTCGGCTCGATGAGCTGCACCTCGATTACCCCTTCGCGGGAGCCCGGATGCTGCGATCGCTGTTGCGGCGTGAGGGTGTGCGGGTTGGCCGCCGCCACGTCGCGACGCTGATGAAGCGGATGGGGATCGAGGCGATCTATCGCCGTCCGAACACCAGCAAGCCGGCACCGGGCCACAAGATCTACCCGTACCTGTTGCGCGGATTGAAGATCGAGCGGCCCGACCAGGCGTGGTCGATGGACATCACCTACATTCCAATGCGGCGTGGCTTCGTCTACCTCGCGGCGGTCGTTGATGTGTTCAGCCGACGGGTCCTGGCCCATCGCGTATCGATCACGATGGAGGCGGCCTTCTGCGTCGAAGCGCTCCAGGAGGCATTGGTGAAGCACGGCAGGCCCGAAATTTTCAACACGGATCAGGGCAGCCAGTTCACCAGCCTCGACTTCACCAGCATGCTGCTGGACGCTAAGATCGCCATCAGCATGGACGGCAAGGGCGCCTGGCGCGACAACGTGTTTGTCGAACGGCTCTGGCGGACGGTCAAATACGAGGATGTGGTGTGCTGTGAACGTCACTGTTCGAAATATGAACGGTGGCGATGCTTTATCGGAGATGAGGGTAGGCCCCTCGAAGTCGGCTTGCAGGAGCAGGCTTCAAACCGCCACGAGCTGCATTGGTCAAGAGCCATTGTGGTGAACGTCGATGGAAAAGGCGGAGCAAGACTCCGTCAGGTGAGGTTCAAGGAGACGAACGGAAGTAAACCGCTGATGACGTGTCGAAACGTATCAAACGACGTCGAAACCGGGACCCAGACTTCTGTCCCGCGAATAAAGATTGAGGGGAGCCTGTCTACTGCTCAATCGGCGTCCGGCATGGAGGCGGCGTGACCTTGATCCAGGCTTTGGTAAGGAACTCAGGAACCTGTCGTCCCGATGCCAAGGGAGAAGCTCAAGCGGATGGACTCCGCGAGGGCGAGAGTACCGATGCGGGACACAGGGGCGGAGTCGCTCGTAGTAGGGATGAAGGCTCTGTAACGGAGCTGGACCGAAGGGGTGACGTCGCCCGGCTTTATTATGTTGGCAACCCGCAAGGGGAGGACCAGCGTGGATAAAGCAAGACCGTTTAATATTTCCAAGCGCGAAGTATGGTTGGCTTATAAGCGAGTGAGGGAAAACCGCGGGGCGGTTGGCGTCGACGATCAAACGATCGCGGAGTTCGAGAAGGATTTGAGTAACAACCTTTATCGGCTCTGGAATCGAATGTCGTCGGGCAGCTACATGCCGCCACCGGTTCGTCGAGTTGACATACCGAAAGGGGACGGACGGGGAACGAGATCGTTAGGTATCCCGACCGTTTCTGACAGAATCGCCCAAATGGTAGTCAAGCGATATCTTGAGCCCGTCCTGGAACCAGTGTTCCACGATGACTCCTTTGGATATCGTCCCGGTCGGTCGGCGCATGATGCGTTGGCTGCGGCACGGCAGAGATGCTGGCGCTTTGACTGGGTGCTCGATCTCGACATCAAAGGCTTCTTCGACAACATCGATTGGGAGTTATTGATGCGAGCGGTGCGTCGTCATACCGACTGCGCATGGGTGCTGCTCTACATCGAAAGATGGCTGAAGGCACCCGTGAGCATGCCGGATGGCGCGCTGGTCAGCCGAGAGAAAGGGACCCCGCAAGGGGCAGTCGTCAGCCCAATCTTGGCAAACCTTTTCCTGCACTATGCGTTCGATCGTTGGATGAAGGAAAATAATCCAGACATTCCGTTCGAGCGCTACGCGGATGATGCCATCTGTCACTGTCGCAGTGAGGCGCAAGCGCTTTCATTGCGGCAAGCGCTGGAAGCGCGGCTTGCGGCGTGTAAGTTGGAATTGCATCCGCAAAAGACGAAGATTGTGTACTGCAAAGACTCGAACCGACCGAACGGTTATCCGGAGCAACGCTTCGATTTTCTGGGCTTTACGTTTCGACCCCGACAATCGATGAATCGCGCTGGAAAGCTGTTCGTCAGTTTCTCTCCTGCGGTCAGCGACAAAGCGGCCAAGGCGATGCGCGAAGACGTGCGTCGCTGGAAGCTGCATCATCGCAACGATCTCGACTTGGAGAAAATCGCCCAATGGGCACGGCCAATTCTTGTTGGCTGGGTCAACTATTACGGGCGTTTTCATCGTTCGGCGCTTCGCAGGGCACTGCGCACGGTAGATCCATTTATCGTGCGGTGGGCACAGCGGAAATACAAAAGACTTCGAGGACACGCAAAGCGAGCGTGGGGCTGGTTGCGCGGGGTTAAATCCCGCCAGCCAAACCTGTTCGCCCATTGGTTCAACGGGTCTCCGGTTGGGGCGATAGGAGCCGGATGAGTCGAGAGGCTCACGTCCGGTTCTCGGAGGGCGTGGGGGTGGGATTCCCCCGCGCTACTCAACTATCTTCGTGCCTACGACAGCGTGTCTGAGGCGCGAGGGTCGATTACCAAGTATTTGACGTTCTACAATCAGGGACGCCCTCACTCGAGCCTTGACGGACGCACGCCTGACGAGGCTTGCTTCGGCGCGCAAGCAATGGTGATGGCCGCATGACCGTCGTTTACGATTTTGTCGTCGCTCTGGTCGGGCAACGCCCTCCCGACGCAACGACAAAATCGTAGAGCCCCGCGTTCAGCGTAACCCGGCAGGAATCCACTTAATTTCCGCGGGGCGCTGTCCAAACAACCGGAGCCACCTCACACGGAGTCGCGCTGATCAACCGATTGATAGAATGATCGCGGGATTATCTAGCGAATGTAGCGTCGCCTCCGATGCGGATCAATATCGGAATGGGCGGCATTCCCTACGAGAATCGAGAGTTGTGAATCTCAAATCTGGGGATTGACGCTGTCACTTTTGTACGAAATGCACCGATCTCTCGCCGAGAAGAGTCGCTAGAGTGAGGAACGACGCCGAGGAGTCCCTCGATTCACAAAACGGGCGCTTGGCCCCGATTCGCGCCCGTCGAGAATCCCAGGGCCTGACGATGCGGATAAAGTCTGGCTTGAGGCGCCGGGAATCTTGGCTCGATGGTGATCCTGTTGGTGGAGATGCTGCCACTCAGAAGTGATTGAATGAAAGGGCCTCGATCATACAAGACTGTCTCACGTCGAGCGTGGTCTAAAGCCCGAGACGGCGCAGTCGATAGTCCAGCTTTGGTCTGCTGATCTTCAACAGGCGCGCGGCGGCTGACACGTTGCCGTCCGTTTGGGTCAGCGCGGAGCGATAGGCGGCGGCCTCCATCTCTGCAAACGACCCCTTCGCGAACGACGCGCCGCTGTTGAGCGCGGCGGTGTCTCTTTCGTCCGCCGACGATGGATCGAGACCGAGCAGCGGCGTGCGGCCCAACCGTCCGTCGCTGGTGAGCTGTATCGAGAAGGGCGGCAGCAGCTCCGAGCCGCTGAAGAGATGGCTGATGTCGATGATGCCGCCGTCGTCGGCATAGACGACGCCGCGCTCGATCAGGTTTTGCAGTTCACGGATGTTGCCGGGATAATCGTACTTCAGCAGCGCGTCGGTGGCGCGGCGGCTGAAGCCCGTGAGGTGCCGATCGTGCCGCGCGCAATAGATCCCGAGGAAATGTGCCATCAAGAGCGGGATATCGTCGCGGCGTTCGCGCAGCGGCGGGATGAGAATCGGAAACACGCAGAGCCGGAAATACAGATCCTGCCGGAACCGGCCGGCCGCGACCTCGGCGGTCAGGTCGACATTGGACGCGGCCACCACGCGGACGTTGAGCGAGATGGTCTTGCTGCCGCCGACGCGTTCGATCTTGCGCTCCTGCAGTGCACGCAGCACCTTGCCCTGCGCCGAATAGGTCAGTGACGCGATCTCGTCGAGAAACAACGTGCCGCCGGAGGCGCGTTCGAAATAGCCGGCGCGCGAGGCGATGGCGCCGGTATAGGCGCCTTTCTCCACGCCGAACAATTCGGATTCGACGAGCTGCTCCGGGATAGCCGCGCAGTTGATCGCCACGAACGGACCGCCGTTGCGCCGACTCATGGCGTGAAGCTGGCTGGAGAACAGCTCCTTGCCGACCCCGGATTCGCCGACGAACAGCACGGTGGCATCCGTCGCGGCAACGCGTTCGAGCTGGCGGCGGGTGCGGACGAACGCGGCAGAGACGCCGACCGCGACGGTGCTGTCGTCGCCTGAGGGAGGTGGGCTTTGGTCCGCCGCGGCCGCGGTCTTGCCCACGGCATGCGCCGGGCGGCTCTTCCATTCCAGCCCAAAATAGCTGCGCTCGGGCGCGTCCTCGCCCCATGCATCGGCGTGCTGGCCGACCACCACGCAGCGTGGCGCGCCCATGCCGGCGCATTCGACCTCGCGGAAGATCACCGGCCAGCCGCACAGTTTGCTGGTGTAGCCGGAGGGATAGCCGACCTGTAGCCAGCAGACCGGTTCGCTGGCGAGGCCGTAGCTTGCAAGGTGCTCGGCGGCTTCCGAGGAATCCTCCCACAGGAACTCGCCAAAATACGTGCACTTGTCGCGATCGAATTCGAAATGCCGCGTCGTCACCTTGACGAAGCCCTCCAGCGTATGGACGCGCGGCCCGGCCGCGAGCGCGTGGGTGAGGTCCTCGTTCGGGAAGCGCTTCTGGATCAACTCCGCATCACGCATGCCCTGCATGTAGCCGACACGGGTGAACAGCGCGCGGGCGGTCTCGACCCCGAAGGCGTCGATGATCTCGCAACGGAGGCGCCCGAGCACCTGCGACTGCATCAGCACCATGCGCTGGTCGTTAAGCCAGATGCGGCCGTCGCCGAGCGCGAAGTGCAGCGACTCGGCGAGATCGTTGAAGGTCGGCGCGGCGCCGGTCTCGAGCTCGCTGCTCGCGCCGCGGGTGAGAATCCGGGCGGCCCGGCGGGAGGCCTCCGCCAGCGAAATCCGGGTTTCACGCTCCGCCATGTGGCGCCTCATATTCATGAAATGATGAAATAGTGCCCGATCTAATCTTCACTATTTCACAAATAATCGCGAATGGAAGTCCCCGCCGACGAACGGCTGCCGCATCGTGACTCGCGTTTCTAAGTATCTGTCTAAATTATATAATTTTTCGATTTTGCGATCTGGCCGGATCCCGCCGGATTCACTGGCACCGGCCTTGCTATTCGCTCTCCCATTCGCGGGAGGAAGCGAGGCAAGAGGACCGGGTCACGGTCCCGAAAAAGGAGTGGGGCGCCATCAGGCCGCCGCGCGCAAGGCAGTCGTCTTGCCTCTCTTTCTCCCCGGCAGGCAGGCCGCGGTCGCAACGACCGTGCAGTCAAACAATCCGCATCGGGCGGAACGGGAGGAAATTTCGATGAACATGCAGGCGCGCGATTTCATTGCCGTCGACCGGTGGCGCGGCAAGGCATTTTTGGGCGAATGGAGCGCCACCGATGGCGGCGCGATGGAGATCAGCGATCCGGCGACGCGTGCGGTGCTCGGTTCAGTCGGCATCGCCGATCCGAAGGACATCGCCAGGGCCGCCCGCGAAGCGCGCCAGGCTCAGGCGGCATGGGCGTTGAGGCTGCCGCAGGAGCGCGCGGCGATTCTCAACAAGGCGGCGGATCTGCTCGAGCAGAACGGCGAGGAACTGATCGGCTGGATCATGCGCGAGAGCGGCTCGATCCAGCCCAAGGCGGCGATCGAGATCGAGCATGGCGCTGGTTTCGTGCGCCATGCGGCTGCCGTTGTGACCGAGCCGAACGGCATCATGCTGCCATCGATGGAGGCGGGGAGGTCGAACACCGCCAAGCGCGTGCCCCATGGCGTTGTCGGCGTGATCTCGCCGTTCAACTTCCCGCTTGTGCTCTCCATTCGCGCCATCGCCGCGGCGCTCGCGGTGGGCAACGCCGTGGTCCACAAGCCCGATCCGCGCACCGCGGTATCAGGCGGAATCATCATCGCCCGCATCTTCGAGGAAGCGGGCCTGCCCAGGGGCGTCCTTCAGGTCGTGCCGGGTGGCGCGGCCGCGGGCGAAGCGATGTGCTCCGATCCCAACATCGCGATGATCTCCTTCACCGGCTCGGCGGAAGGCGGCAGCAAGGTCGGCGAGGTCGCTGGCCGCCATCTCAAGAAGGTGCAGCTCGAGCTCGGCGGCAAGAACTCGCTGATCGTGCTCGACGATGCCGATGTTGATGTGGCGGCGTCCAATGCCGCCTGGGGCGCCTTCCTGCATCAGGGGCAGATCTGCATGTCGACCGGTCTCGTGCTCGCGCATGCGAATATTGCGGAAGCGCTGGCGACGAAGGTCGCCGACAAGGCGCGGCATCTGCCCGCGGGCGATCCGTCGTCCGGGCAGGTTGCGCTCGGTCCCATCATCAGCGATGCGCAGGTCGCGAAGATCCAGGCGATCGTCGACGATGCGGTAGCGAAGGGTGCGCGGCTGCTGGCCGGCGGCAACCATGACGGACGCTATTACCAGGCGACCGTGCTCGCCGGCGTGAAGCCCGGCATGCGCGCGTTCGAGGAGGAAATTTTTGGACCCGTTGCCTGCCTCGTCAGCTTCGCCAGCGACGATGAAGCGGTCGAGCTTGCCAATCGCTCCGACTATGGCCTCGCCGCCGGCGTGATTTCCGGCTCGATCGCGCGGGCGCGCGCGGTCGGCGATCGCCTTGCGGTCGGCCAGCTCCACATCAACGACCAGACCGTCAATGGCGGGCCGTTCGCGCCGTTCGGTGGGCGCGGCCGTTCCGGCAACGGCAGCCGCATCGGCGGGCCCGCGATCTGGGAGGAGTTCACGCAATGGGTGTGGACCTCGGAGAAGCCGCAAGCGACGCCGTATCCGTTCTGAACCGTTCCGCAATCCCGCACGGCTTCCGGCGCCTCGCGTGCCGGGAGCCTTCCATTTCAAAACGTTTGACCTCTGGAGACCAGGATGAAGATCCGTGCCGCCGTCGCCCGCGAAAAGGGCGCGCAGCTGAAGCTTGAGACCATCGACCTCGAAGCCCCGCGTCCCGACGAGATCCTCGTCAAGGTGAAGGCCACGGGCGTCTGTCATACCGATCTCGTCGTCCGCGACGGCATGCTGCCGACGCCGCTGCCGGTCGTGCTCGGGCACGAAGGCGCCGGCGTCGTCGAAGCGGTCGGCACGGGGATTACCAAGGTGAAGCCCGGCGATCACGTGGTGATGACGTTCAATTCGTGCGGCGGCTGCCCGAGCTGTCAGGACCAAGCCGCCAGCTACTGCCATGAATTCTTCCCGCGCAATTTCTTCGCCGCACGCGCCGATGGATCGAGCGCGCTATCGGCGGATGGCGCGCGGATCAACGGCAATTTCTTCGGCCAGTCGTCGTTTGCGACCCACGCGATTTGCCACGAGGTCAATGTGGTGAAGGTCGCGACCGACGTTCCGCTCGAGCTACTCGGTCCGCTCGCCTGCGGCGTGCAGACCGGCGCCGGCGCGGTGATGAACGCGCTGAAGGTCTCGGCCGGAAAATCCTTCGCCGTGTTCGGATCCGGATCGGTCGGGCTCTCTGCACTGATGGCGGCGCATGTGGTCGGCGCCACCACCATCATCGCGGTCGACACCAATCCGGCAAGGCTCGAGATCGCGAAATCGCTCGGTGCGACCCATGTGGTCGATCCGCGCCAGGCCAATGCGGTCGAAGAGATCATGCGGATCACCGGCACTGGCCTGAATTTCGCGCTCGACACCACCGGCCTGCCCGCGGTGATCCGCAACGCCGTGGAGAGCCTCGGTCCGCGCGGCGCCTGCGGCATTCTCGGCGCGTCCGGACCGGATGCGGAGATCGTGCTCAACGAGACGCATTTCATGAGCGCCGGCCGTCGCCTGATCGGCATCGTCGAGGGCGACGCCAACCCCGATGTCTTCATTCCGACGCTGATCGATCTCTACCGGCGGGGCCGCTTCCCGTTCGACAAGCTCGTCAGGTTCTACAATTTCGATGAGATCAACGCGGCGATCCACGATTCCGAGACCGGCGCTGCGATCAAGCCGATCGTGCGGATGCACTGAACGCAAACGGAGGAAACATGTCCAGGAAGCAACTCGACGCGATCTTGCAGATGAGCGCGCAATTCCCGCCGCCGGCCAACGGCAGTCCGGCGGACATGCGCGCCTGGTTCGAGGCGATCAACGCGCAGACGCCGATCCCGGACGGCGCCATGATCGAGCGGGTATCGTCGGGCCCCGTCGGCGGCGATCTGATCCGCTACCCCAATTCGGACGGCAAGCGCCTGATCGTCTATTTCCACGGCGGCGGCTTCTTCTTCGGCTCGTCGCGCTCGCATCGTGTCGTCGCCGCCAATCTGGCGCGCGCGTCCGGCTTCAGCGTTCTCGCGGCCGACTACCGGCTTGCGCCGGAACATCCGGCACCCACCGCGCATGACGATGCCCTTGTCGTCTATCAATGGGCGCTGGCGCATGGATTTGCGCCATCCGCGGTCTGCCTGTCGGGCGATTCGGCGGGCGGCAACCTCACGATCGCGACGGCGATGCGGGCCCGCGACGAGGGCTTGCCCATGCCGGGCGCGCTGGTCGTGATGTCGCCGGCGCTCGACTTTACGGGCCAGAGCGAGTCGTTCCGCACCGTTGCCGATGCCCCGCTGCTCACCCCGCAACTGACGGAGCTGTTCAAGCAGGTCTATTTCGGCGCCAGCCTGCCGACGTCGCCCTATCTCGCGCCGCTGAATGGCGACCTGTCGCAACTGCCCGCGACCTTGATCCATGTCGGCTCGTGGGAACTGTTGCGCGACGACAGCGTGCAACTCGCTGGGCGGCTGCGACAGGCAGGCGGTTCCGCCGAGCTGAAGATCTGGGACGTCATGTGCCATTCCTGGCAGCTGTTCGCGCCGATGCTCGACGAAGGCATGGCCTCGATCGAAGAGGCTGCGGTCTTCGCGCGCGGGCGCCTGGCACCTTGATCCGTCAGGGCGCTCACCGCGCCGGGCGTGCGAAGACAATCCTCCTCAAATCGCAACCAGCACCGAAAGTCGGTATCGGCGGTTGCGCCTCCCCGATTTGAACCTGCTCGCTCTTGCTTACGGGAGACGGTGTCGTGTGCGAGCCATATCAACTGCTTCCAGGATCTGCTCGCGCACGCTAGGACTGCTCGGCGTTCCTCTCAGGACCTGAACATTGGCCAGAAACCAGCGCGCTATTTCGATGCCTTCCGCAGCGATGCGTGGATCGTCACTTGCCAGCGGATCGAGTATCCGACGGATGATGACCGGATTGCTGGATGCGGCTCCCTCTGGCATGGGCAGATGTGCGAAATCCGCAGGCGCAAAGGGTAGGTTGAGGTTCAGTGCCGCCCGACGCAACCGCGTATCTTCGCGTGTGCCGATCAGCTCATCGAGTGGCATGCCCATTCGACCGTAGTAGTCGGGCTGGCGAGTGAGAATGTCGCGATGTGTGAAGATAGGCAGATCAGGTTCGTCACCCGCAAACACCCTGCCGTCGAGTTCGCAAACAACCCGACGGATCGCGAACACCATGGCATCGAGCATGTGGAGGTCCTGTGTGCTCGTAACGTATCCATAGATGGCGTAACGATTGTCGGCGTTCCCGTTGTCCAGAAGATGCGCCATGAATTCTTCGGCGGACCTTTCCCGCCAAAGGAAGATGTCGAGTCCGGCTGGTTTAGTAAGTCGATCGGGCAAGAGCGTGCCGGCGAGTGCCTTTACGTCCCGGTAGAGTCGAACGACATCGTGGCCATAGCCCCTCGTGTCTTGCCCGTTCACGAGCAGCGCCGCCTTCAGATACTTCTCGAGTGCATGCACCGCTAGCCAAAGGAAGTCGATGTTCAGTCGGTTCGCGGCGCACCAGCGGGCGGTGACATAGTTCTCGTCCGCGGTCCGCACAAACAGCTCGCGGGCGAGGTTGTTCTTCGAGGCCTCGACGCTCACGGACGCGCCTCGTTCAGAAGCGTGCGCAAGTTGTTGAGAATGCCGCCTTCCATCGCCTCGATGGTCTCGCCTCGCAGTGCGGCAAGTTCAGCTACGGTTTGGGCGACATCGCGGGGGCGCACAGGGCGTCCCCCTATCTCCACAAACGGACCGTCCGTTTCGGTCAGCAGACGGTCTGCAGGTAGGCCGGCGACCAGCTGACGATGTTTCGGTGACCGCAGCATTTCGCCATTTACCGAGAAATAACAGCCCAACGCGACGGCCCTGCGCGCTTCTGCGACCGTTCCGGTGAACCAGTGCAGCACAACACGACTCCGTTCCGGCGGCAACTCGCGCTCGACATGGCCAAGTACCTTTCCGACCGCACGCACGCTATGCACCGTGAGCACCTTGCCTCTCTGGTCGGCGCAAGCTTGCAGGATCCTTACGAAAACTCGTTCCTGGGCAGGAAAGCTCCGGTAAAAGCGGGGTCCCGCATCGAGGCCAATCTCGCCGACGTAACGGGCGTCTCGCAGATAGTGCTCGAGGAGCGGCAGCTCGCTTTCGCGGTCGCCGACGAGCTGAGGATGTAGGCCGAGAGCCACGCGCACGTGGTCGGATCGCGCTGCCAATTCCCGGTTGCGGAGCCATGCCTTGGGCGTGGTGGTAACCGCAAGCGTTGCCACGCGCTCACGGTCGCATTCGGCGATCAGCGCCGCGTGATCTTTGTAGAGGTCAAGATGGCAGTGGAAGTCGACCAAGCGTGCAGGTCGGTTCGGTGAAACTGTCATTGTGGTCGCGCTCGTACGCCCTGCAGCAATCGGCCGACCTCTTGCAGTCCGGCGACATAGACGGCCTCGTAGTTCTTCAGCCGATCCGGATGATCAACCAGGGGGCCGGGGCGATGGATGTCGAACCGAGCCCGATCCGGCTTTTGCGCGAGACGTGATAGCATGAGCTGGAAGGAGCGCACATGCTGTCCCTCCACCTTTTTTGTGTCGAGGACTCGCGCGCGCGGGTCCGCGATGCGATAGGGCGTGTCGTCGGCGCCCCAGGCTTCCAGGATTGCCGCGCGCCTGATCAGGCATGGAACGCAACGGCCACAATGCTTGGGATCGCGCTGGCTCGGGTCCGGATCGTAGCGACGGCTGGCGGGCGAGGAACAGGACATCGTGTTCCGAGCCTCCTTGCGAAGGAACGCAAGATCCGCGCAGGCTTTCGCCATCTCGCCCTTGGTCTGGAAGGCGTAGGGGTTCTCGAGACGCGTCCAGAGGCCGAGACCGCGCAGCAGCTCGTCAAAGCGCGCCATATACTAGTCCTACTGCGTCACAAACGGTGGTCGGTGGAGTGGGCGAACTTGATCGCACAGCAAGGACATCTCAACAACGTTCGGACCAGCCCTTGTTCGAGCCGCCGTCGCATCGTCGTGATCGAATTTGGAATGTGACGTTGGGTCCGCAGTGGCAGATCCGCGGGGTCTGTAATCTGCGGGAACGCGAGCGAGCGGGATCGGCCGGGCGCACCGAGCGCCTGAGGGGGGAATCGTCTCCCGCTCGGAGATCAGGAATCCGAAGGCTGCAATGCACATCGTTGCGTGATGATGAAAGCCGCGCCAGCCGCGTCCCTCGAAGTGGCCAAGCCCGACTTCCTGCTTGAGATCCTGATAGTCGCGTTCGATGCGCCAGCGCAATTTAGCCGTCTCTACGAGAGTCCGGAATGCCACATCCTCCGGCAATGTCGAGAGCCAGTATTTGGTAGGCTGGTCCTCGCCTTTCGGCCATTCAATCAGCAACCATTCCTCCAACCGCTGGGTGGTTTGCCAATAATCACGGTGCGCGGCCCGGACCCGCACGCGGGCAAAGCGCGAGCTCAGCTTTTCGTTCGTTCCTTGCCGCCACGTGATGGTGCGCCAAGCTTTGGCCGGCAGGCCGATCGCGAGCGCTTTAACGGCGGCCGGTTGATGCTGACGGTTGCGGCGCATCAGTTTCGGGGGACGACCGCGGCCCGACCATGGCTTCGGCGGCAAGGGACCGGTGCCGGGCGCCCATACCGTTGTGCTCGACAGAAGACCCGCCACATAGGTCAATCCCAGCGCCGTGATCTCCGTGCGCAGATCGCTGTTGTTGCCATAGCCCGCGTCCATCAGCACGACACCGCGCGGAAGGTCGCTCGCACAGGCCCACCGCAACTGCTCCAGCGTGATCTCAGGCTTGGTCCGGAAGCCGACTTCGGCAGGAATGCCCACCTTGCGCCGCCGATCGCAATCCTCAGTCCATTCCTTCGGAAGATAAAGGCGATAGGCGACAGGCAGGCTGGCGTGGTGGTTGGCAATCGACAGTGACACCGCCACCTGGCAATTATCCTGCTTGCCGAGCTGCCCGCAATATTGCCGTGCAACTCCAACCGAGTGTCGCCCCTGCTTGGGAAATCCGGTGTCATCGATGATCCAAGCTTCGATCGGGCCCTGGCGTTCAATCGCCGGCAGGACCATCTCGCGTACCTTGCCCAGCACCTTCTCATCCGACCAGGCGCCGCTGCCGACGAAATGCAGCAGCGATTGATGCTGGGCGGCCGTCCGTTCCGGAGCCGTCACCGCCGCCATCGGCTCCACGCTCTTGCGACCGCCACAGGCCATCAGGCCGACGCAATAGTCGCGCAGTGGCGCCTTCCGATCCGCATGACCGATGACGCTGGCAAGCCCTTCCAAATACGCCGCAAATCGCATTTCGCTGGTCTTGGTGCCACGCCCGTTCATGTCGGCCTCGTCGGTTGATGGTCGATGCCTCAACCATCGCTGATTCTGGCCGGCCAAAGCCTGCGGTTTTGTGACTCAGTCCGACTAGGGCGGCCGGATATAAAGACAGAGGCCGCCAACCGAGGTGACCTACTGCTCGCGGAGCACCTTAATCGATGGCTCTATCGTCAACCGGTAAGCAACGAAATGAGCCGCTCCGAAAGCCTCGATCAAATTGCCACAAGCAGGGCAGTGGTACTTGCCCTCGGTGCCACGCTCAGAGCTGAGCTCAAGACGGTGGAAACCAGCGCCGCAGTCGGAACATGTTACATCACTCTTTCTCACGCTCCGCCTCCTCACGCTGCACGCCGTCACAATTCTTTAACATGTGTTTAGTTGCGGCACATCTCCTTTGTCCAGATCCTCGGTCGGCATCACCATTGCGGTCCGCTGATGCTGAGCGCGTGAGCGCGCGAAAAAGCTGCGCGGTCCGCCGATCACGCGCATAAATTCAACGTTGAGTCGGGCGTAAATTGAGAAACTGTGACTTCACGGCACGGTATGTTGAACGTGCCTGCACCTGTCGGAGGGTGAGTTGGATCAAGACGATCTATCGAGTCGAGACCGAGAAATTTGTACGATACGTACAAAGGCGTGTAGTCGGCAACTCGCCCTTGCAGCCAACGAGTTGGTCACAGTCGCGGTTATCCGCATCGAAAAACCTAATTGACGAATCGTGCGAACTTATCGACATAGTCGGACCTACTACTGTAGGTTAAGTACTCAATTTTCGACGCTCTGCTCGCGAGTAGAGCCATAATTATTTTGTTGCAGGTCGCGTGTATCCAGGGGCTCGATCCTGTTCGGTGCAAGCTGGCATGAATGTCCGAATCCGAGCCCACTCCACCAGCTCAGTGACTATCTCCGCAAACCTGTGAGGGAAATGACGCGATGACTGTGCGCGAGCAGCTCTTTACCCTGTTGCGCAACCTCCGGTGGATGATTGTTCTGTCGGTGGCCATCTCAGTATTGCTCTACTTGCCAGACCAGATTCAAGAGCTTTACCGGATAGCTGCTGATGATATCGGCTGGGTGACCGTCAGGGAGTTTATCGCCCTGGGCGTGATCGCGATAACGATTTGGGCGGGTGCTTTTCAGCTTACCACGGCGTCGCTACCGCTAATCCCCCATGCTTCCGGCCGTTTGGCCTTCTATATACGATTTGCGCCCGTAGCGCTCGGAGCGCTGCCGATAATCGCCGCGACGGCAGGTCAATTCGCCTCGCGGCCGGCGCGAAAGGTCGGTGAGGTCGAGGAAGTCGGGAGTATTTTCCGCATTCAGGACCAGGCGCTCGCATTCGAGCGTAACATGCTGCTCATCCTCGCAATCGCCATGCTCATCATGCTCGTCTGCTTCGTGATATTTGCTTGGCGGATGGGATCAAGAGATCGCTCTATTGATCTCGCGAGTCGAGCCAACAACGCATATTTCATCCGGTATAGATTTCTCGCGCTTACGATCGGCGGCATCGTCCTATTGACAACAGGATTCATTCTGCTCCCGGATAGGCTTGCACAATTTTTCGGATCGTTCGGCGTGATCGCTCTCTTTGCGGTTTGCGTCGTTGGTCTGACCGTCCACTTTGCCCTGCTGACGATCAAGTTTGCGTTTCCATTTATACCTGTTGTCTTTGGCGGTTTGTTTCTGCTTGCCTCCTTCTTAGGAGGCGACGACCATGAGCTGCGCACCGCGGCTGAGACAAACAGCCTGCCAGAAGATGCACGCACGTCCGCCGCCGGGGCATTTCGTGAGTGGCTTTTACAGAAGCCGCGGGTGGAGGAAGCCAAGAGGCTCGGCGAATATCCCGTCTTCATCGTGGCGGCTCAAGGAGGAGGTATCTATGCCGCCAATAATGCGGCTCGTTTTCTTGCGAGGATGCAGGATCTCTGTCCAGCATTTCGGCAGCATCTGTTTGCGATAAGCGCTGTCTCCGGGGGCAGCGTCGGTTCGGCAATCTTCGCCGCTGCGCTCCACGCCGAGAATGCGTCCCTTGGTTCGAATGCTGCCGACGGAAAGACATGCCCGAAAATCGCAGACTTTCTGGCCGGTGTCGGGCGAGTCGAAGATATTGATGCTCCTGGGCCGGTGGAACAGCGTGTTGCAAGCGTCTTGGCGACCGATTTTCTCTCGCCTTTGGTCGCCGGCTTTCTATTCACCGATTTCACTCAAATGTTTTCTCCGGTCGCGGTCCCCGCCTTCGATCGCGCGCGTTTTCTGGAATACACTTTGGAGAACGCTGGTGACAGAATGCTCGATAGCAACAAGGGTACCGGCGATCAATCCAATCTGCTGAGGGCCGACTTTCAGTCCCATTGGGCACCAGGCAACAACATGCCGGCGCTGTTGTTCAACACGACAGATGCCGGCAGCGGCAAACGGGCTGTCATTTCTCCCTTCGATATCGATCCGTTACATCCGAAAGACAAGGACCTGTGTATTCTTGCGGCGCTTGACCGTGCGGGGACCGGGGGTGACCAAACTGTTAAGAGCCACTCACTTCGTATTCCGCTCAGCACAGCTGCTTTCACGAGCGCTCGATTTCCGTGGGTGACGCCGGCGGCGACCGTCTCATTGAAAAATGACTGCATAACAAACAATCCGCAGGCGCGCCTTGTGGATGGCGGATATGTGGAGAATTCGGGGATCGAGACCGCGCTCGATCTGATTGAGAAGCTTAACAGTATCAAGGGCACCTCCGACGCGCCAAAATTCCGAATTTACCTGTTGTCTCTGGTGAGCGGACAGTTCGGAGATCATGGTTCATTTATGTTCGGTGAGCTCATGGAGCCGGTACGCGCGCTTTTGAGCACGCGAACTTCCCGAACCTATGTCGCGCTAAATCATGCAACCAGCATCGATCGTCGACCGGACACCGAAGTCACCCCAAGCGTACAGCGCTTTCCAGCGTTCGGCCGAACGGACATAAAAGGTTTGTTTTACAGCCTTCCGCTCGGCTGGACGTTGTCCCAGAGA
The DNA here is from genome assembly GCF_024199945.1 of Bradyrhizobium sp. CCGUVB4N. Classification (GTDB taxonomy): domain Bacteria; phylum Pseudomonadota; class Alphaproteobacteria; order Rhizobiales; family Xanthobacteraceae; genus Bradyrhizobium. Next base: position 2,211,948 of record NZ_JANADP010000001.1, read on the forward strand.
ACTGAGGATATCATCTCGCTCAGCAGTGGCCGCTTTTGGGACTGCGTGCCCAAGGACGACTTCGATCAGTCCCGCGAGAGGCAGAGCAACGCTGATTGCCTGCAAGTGAAATTGTTTCATCTTCTGAATGGATCAGTCGCGTCAGCGTTTGAAACGCTCAAAGACGCCAAACTCGCACAGGCTGCCTACGCCGATGAGTTAGACAAGGAATATCGACCAACTCCAAAAGTCAGGCCGCAGCCATTACTTGCTTGTTATGAGAGCAATTGGTTGCAAGAGCGCCGTTATCAAAAATACCGGGATAGGGTTGCTGATTACGAGCACCAGCTGACTGAATCGATCAAGGACCATTCGCCGGCTCCTCCACCCGTTCCGCCGTATCGCAAGAGCTACACGGCGTATTTTCAGGCCGAGCAGGTCAAAGCTTTATTGCAGGAGTGGGATCGCGTCGAGGAAACGGACCCTCGTATCCTGGCCTATATTCTGGGATCAGTCTCCTACGACAGCGCCGATTTTACACGTAGTAGCGAGAATTTCTTTTACAGCGCCGTTTCTCAACTCCCTCGCAAATGGCGCGATCGTATCGAAAAAAATAACGCAAAGCTTGTGACCGCCAACAAGCCGGCGGTCGACGTGAATTCATTGCTCAACCATCCCAAGGAATTGGCCAACTTTGTTCTTGGCTACGATGGCAACCCTTTTGGAAACCAGCCCGGAACAGATGACGGTTGGCTGTTTCGTCCGCGAGGAATGTATCAATTGGTCGGACGTGAACAATATCAGGAAGCGCAGGCTCAAACGCAGCAGCTTGGCGAGCTGGAAGGACTTGATCTGCTAACGCTTCCCGACGCGTTACGGGATGCGAAGGTCTCAGCCAAGGCGACTTTCGCTCACTTTCGGCTTCATCCTTACGAAAACAATCGGACACTATTCGAGTTGCTGAAGGATCGTACGAAGGATTGGACAGCCGTGCGCGCATTGCAGACGGACATGGAGCATGCCCCAGCTGATGGCGCGCGTGTCAATGCAAGGAGTGAGATGTTCCTTGGGTGTATCGAGGAGGTGTTGCATCCGACGAAGCTCAAGACCTTGCAAAGCCAGTTCTACGGCGAGGAATGAGAAGGTTGGTCCGCCGGTCCACTTTGCGGTGGAGAGAACGTTGCGCCGAGGTCTCTGCTTTCTACAGCTGATGTTTGAACTCTTAGTTTCGCAGGAGGGATTGCCAATGATGGCAAGGGGTGAAGTGCAAGGATCGAGGTTTCGTCAACGGCTTGCACGACTATTTGCGGCGGGGGCGGTCTTCGCCGCAGCTTTGGGCGTGGGAGCCGCTCCGGCGCAAACGGCGTCAAAGCCGCTTTCGGCCAACGATGTGTCCATCCTCTTTCCTCCACCGAAATCGGCGGGTGACCTGGCTAATCTGATCGCGGTATCCGATCTGGCCGGCCCCACAGGATCTCCGCAGCGACTGTTTTCCGACGCAGACTTCGCGCGCTTTATCGCCAACGCGGAAAATCCCGAGCGTCCGGGAGTGCCGGACTCAGGTGTGCGCCACATCCAGCTGCCCGATGCCGTGAAAAAGATCGATGCCTGGTTTGTCGCCGGCATTAGGATCGATCCGGGCGCGCCGGGATTGTCGCCGGACGTCATCGCACAGTTTGGCCGGCAACCGCAAATCCGCCTCATCATTCAGCCGGTGACCACTGGACCGGACGGATTCAAGGTTCATGACACGGCCGGCCACCTTATCTTTAGCTTTAACCTCGACCCGGATCCGCCGCTCGATGGCTGTATGCCATTCCCGCGATTCAAGCCGGACGACGAAGCCTTCAAGGCGATCGTTCGTGACGTCGCGACCTTGCGCGATCAACTCGCAACCGGACATTTGGGCGGTGTCAAAGTCTCGACTGCCGGCGATCTGAACGTGCATCCAGGCCTTGTGGGTGCATCGGCAAAGGCGTTTCGTGATGCGCTCAAGGCCCTGCTGGAGAAACATCTCTCACCGCAGCGCCTCAACACCATGGCCGTCATGGGCATTTCACCGCCCGAGCCCTGGATTTTCGTCTCGATGTTAAGGGTCCCGCAAGCCGGCTTGATACCTGTGCCCGGCCCGACGCTTGATGGCCTGCACGCAGCACAGATGTTCAGCATCGTCGGCGGAAAACACGTCGTCCCGCAGCCGGTTACCAACAATCAGAATCCGATCACCTGCCGCCACGCGGCGTTGCAAAATCCGCCTTTGGCAGCCGCCGATCGCAAGGGTGTTTCGACCTCCGAGTTCATTGACGGCAAGGCGCCCAACAGTCGCATACTCGAAATTGTCAATATCATTGCCGATCCGAAAAAGAGCCACTTCTTCAATACCGATTGCGTCAGCTGTCACACCGAGACGGCCCAGCCGCTCGCCAGGAAAATTCCAAACTTCGCAGTGCCGGGCGTGAACCGAGCAGTCTTGCCGAAGGAAAGCTGGAATGTTCGCAATTTCGGTTGGTTCCCATCGTTCTTGAACGGCGGCCCGGCGGCGGCGACGATAACGCGCCGCGCGGCAGCGGAAACAGCTGACGTGGTCGCCCTCATCAATAGCCAATTGCTGAACAAGTAACAGACGCCGTCACCGTTACCGGATGCCTGCCGGCCCGGCTTGGTGCACGAAAAAAATGAATGGAGTGGTTGCTATGGGGAGACGTTCTTTCGGCTCTCGACTTAGTTCCTGGGTAAGGCGCTGGCCGCATGTCGCCGGTCTATTGTTCGCAATCGTCGTCGTCGCGATCGTGTCGGTCGGCTGGGTGTATTTCGCGCCGGAGAAGGTTCGCGATGCGGCTCTTAAAATCAAGAACGACGCAAATCTGGTCGCTCAACTGCTGCCTGCCACGCTGCCGGAGCCATCGAAAATCGAAAGTGCCTATTGGCTGCCGCAGAATTGGACCTCGCGCCAGCGTTACTGGTTTCACCACACATCGCAGGGGACGGCGACCATTCCCGTCCCCTATCAATGGTTTTTGGCCCTGGAACGGCCGGAGCTGTCCATCTCTTACACGAGCTTGACCGACGAGGACTACCTGCGCCGCCTTGGCTTCATCCCGAGTCCTGGCTCAAAGGACTTCGCCGGTAACGCGCCCTCATACGGTTATCACGAGGATACGTCGAATGGGGACGCTGCGAGCTCCGGTTGGACTCCAAACGTACCCGACAATCCAAATGGCTTGCCTGTCGGCTTTGCCATCCTTAAGGGCGGTGTCGACCCGACGACGGGAGCCTCGTATGAAGATCAGATCGGATTAACCTGCGCCGCGTGTCATACCGGGCATCTCGAGTACAAAAATGTCAGCCTTCGGTTCGACGGTGGGCCGGCGATGGTCAATCTCGGCGAGGTTGAAAGGGTCATCGGACTGTCTATCGGCTACACGCTGATTTTGCCGTGGCGATTCGAGCGTTTCGCCAGCAGACTGGAGCGGATCAAGGGCCAAAGCGTCGATCGAAAGCAGCTTCGAAGCGATCTCGAGCTTGCGCTTCAAAAGATCAAGAAGCAAAAGGCGCAGGGCGATAGCCTTTTGACGGGACAGGGAGTTGCGGATCTCGATGAAGGTTTCGGTCGACTTGACGCGCTGAACCGGATCGGGAACCAGGTTTTCTATAGCAACCTTCTCGATCCCGTGACCGGCGAACTCCCGGATCCCCTCCTCAAGGGCAACTTCGCGCGCCACGATGCGCCCGTGAGCTTTCCGCCCATCTGGGACACGCCGTATTTCCTCTGGGCGCAGTATGACGCCTCCGTTCTCAACGAACTTGTTCGCAATTCAGGCGAGGCGCTCGGTGTGAGCGCGAAAATCAATATGACCGCGCCCGCGCCCGGACGGCCACTTTTTGCCTCATCGATACATCTATCCGACATCGCGCGGTTCGAAGGGCTTCTGCGCGGCGCCGATCCCTTTTCGGCGGCCGATGCAAGTGGCAGAAAATTTACCGGGCTCGTAGCGCCCAGGTGGAAGGACGCGCAGGAAAAATTTCGGGGCGACCAAGCCTGGGCTATTGACGAAAAACTCGTCGAAAAAGGCCGCGATCTCTATCGGGCACATTGCTTTGAATGCCACCGAGGCCCGGTCAACGATCCTGCCTTCGACAAAAGATGGCCGGAGGATTCGTTCTGGAAACCGGAGAATCCCGATCGCTCCGCCAAGAACGAGAAAAATTGGATGGAGATAGGGGGGCGGCATTATTTTAATGTGACCCAGATGCCGGTCACCGCGATCGGCACCGATCGTCAACAATCCGATGTCCTCACGACGCGCCGAGTTCACTTACCCGAGTCACTTGGATTAAATCCAGTCGATGACCTCAACAGAGCCTGGGGTTGCGGCCTTCCAGCGAACAAAGGGGCAGATCCTCTTTTCGTACTCGCCCTCATGGACGTGGTCGGAAAGACAATCGACCAATGGATCATTGCGAACCGCACTTCCGAGGAAGCCAAGCAGCAGATGTGGGGACCTAGGAAAAACTGTCAAAACCAACGAGTCTATGTTGGGGCTCGGGCGAACCGTAACGGAAAGGACGAAGATGTTCTTGCCCTTGAACCTCAGTATCGGGCGCGCCCGTTGGATGGTGTTTGGGCGACAGCTCCGTATCTGCACAACGGGTCCGTGCCGACGCTGAGAGACATGTTGTTGCCGCAGAAGGAGCGGCCGACGTCTTTCTGCGTTGGCAGCCGCCAGTTCGATCCAGTCAAAGTCGGGCTTGTTACGAAGACGAAAGCGGACGATGCCTGTGCGGCCGGCCTGACGGACTTCAATGTATCGCTGCTTGGAAATAGCAATCGTGGACATTCGTTTGAGGGCAAGGAGACCGACGTGACCAAGCTCCCGCCTGGCGTCATCGGACCAGAATTGACCGATGTCGAGCGACGAGCACTTGTCGAGTATCTCAAGACGCTGTGAGATATCCGTTGATTGGCGGTGGTTGCCCTGATCGACCTACCGATCTTTATCCGCTTGTGGTGCTGCGTACAGAATTGGCTGCGGAGCCCTGCGGGATAGGTTTTTCGTGGGAATGTGACCTAGCCCTGGCGAATTTGCTCCTCGAAGCGAGCCAGTCGGCGCCGCACTTCCTGCACAGGTAGGCGGCATCTCGGATGCGCGAAGGGAATGTTCCGCGTCCTGAGTTTTCAGGGTCTTCGTGAAGTCGTGTGGGTGGATTTCATGCAAATTCAACCGCGAAAGGCATCAAAGCGCTGGCAGCATGCAGGTAAGGATTTTGAGGCGAAGGTACTCTTCGTCGCGTATCCCATAGGCCCGTCGTTGGATAACTCGGATCTTGTTGTTGAGCCCCTCGACGAAGCCCAGCGAGACATTGTTCTCCTGCTTGCGATATGCGGCGATGCCATCCCAATGACGATCGATCATGTCGGCGAACTTCTCGTAGGGTTTCAACCTCTGCCATTTGAGCGAGGCGCGCCATTGCTCGAAGAAGCGCCGTGCCCAGCCCTCGTGCTCATAGCTCCAGAGCTGACCAAAGGATTCCTTGAGCAGGTAGGCGGTATGGAGTCGTTTGTTGGCCCGCAGTAATGTCTGCAAAGCTTGTCGGCCCTGCAACGTCAGATTCTCCTTGCGCGACAGCAGCGTATATTTCTGTCCCTTGATGAAGCGACGGTTCTTTCCCGACAGCCGCGCATACTCGCTCTTGCGAACCTGATCGAGGGCTTCGCCGAGGTGGCGAATGATATGGAACTTGTCGAACAGGATCGCGGCCTGCGGGGCATGCGCGGTCGCGGCGTTGCGAAACGGCTTCCACATGTCCATCACGGCGAGCCGGATACGACCGCTCTTGTTCGGGCCAAGCCATTGATAAAACTGGGGCATACTGGCTTCCGAGCGATCGTTGCCGCCAAACCAGATCGGCCGTTCGCGAATGAGGTCGCTGACCACGATCCGATAGGTGTGGCCCTTGCGGACCGAGATCTCGTCGATGCCGATCACCATCGGTGCCGGCGTTCCAGCCTTGGCGAGCTGAGCGCGCATGTACTGCTTGTCGAGCTCCTTGACCGTGTGCCAATCCAGCTTGAGCTCCTTTGCAATATCCTGGATCGGAGAGCTGCGGCAGCGCCGGCCGACGTAAAACGCAAACCGCTTGGTGTAGAGCGGATTGTCCGCCAGGAATTCCAGTCGCTCGCGCTTCACCTTGTCGCAATGCCGGCACCTGACGCGCCGCACCTCGAACTCCAGAAATATCCGCAAGCCGGCGGTCGGAAGATCCCGAACGCGGCGAAGCTTGCGATCGTACCATCCGGAATGCTCTCGCCCGCATGTGCCGCAGCTGGTTTTTTTGAGCGCCGAACCAGCGTGACAATCCGCGCATGCGGATCGCCAAACACACCACGGATCTGTTCGATTGGTCGAAAGCCGGCAAACCGATATGCATCACGCAACCGCCGCCGCTTCGTTGCAGTAACCAAAATTCTTCCCCCGACGCTGCCAATACCTCGCCTGCGGAATCATCTCCGATTCGCGAACGAAATCCGAGCACCGGCATGAAATCCACCCACACGACTTCACGAAGACCCAGTTTTCATTGTATTTAGCGCAGCCTCAACGCCAAGTGGTTGAAGCCGCTCCAGCACCTCTCGCGCCACCATCCGATCGAGGCGCATTCCACCGAAGCCAAGACAAGCTGCGACGGCTGCCTTGGTGAAATCTCCGCGGCAGACATATCTCAGCGTGTCGCCGCCTCTACCTGAGTACTGAACGTATAACCGCCGACCACATCGCGCGCAGCGCAAAAGCCCAGGGAGAAGTGCCTCGCCGCGTCGGACGGCGCCCCGACCCAGATAGCTCTTGCCGTTGGCATTGTCTGCAATGAGGCGCTGGTTTCGAATAAACTCATCCCAGGAGATGTAGCCCTCGTGATGCTCGCGGAGCAGCACGTCCCAGGCTTTCCAATCTCGTTGGGGATTTCGCTTTACCTTCTTCCGACCGTTCTCGATCGTCGTCCGAACACATAGGCACCGGCATACACAGGGTTGGTGAGCATGTGATTCAACGTCGTGTAGCTTGGTGTGCGCCATTCGATTTTCGGATCGTGCGAACCTCCAACGGCGAAGGGTAGCGCGATCTTTTCCTGGAGCAACCAGAGCAAGACCTGCCGGATCGATTGGAGCTCCACAAACTTCCTGAAGACGAGATCCAGCGCCTCGCGGACACGTACGTCCGGGTTTTTCTCGATTCGATCATCCTTCGTCTTCACATACCCGACCGCGACCGTCGTGAAGTGCTCGCCGCGCCGGGCCTTTTGTTTGACGGCTTCGACTGATCGCTGTCGAATGACACTGAGCTCCAGCTCGCTCATCGTACCCTTCATCCCCAAGAGCAATCGATCGTTAATCGACCGAGAATCATAGACACCATCTTCGTCGATAATGAGCGTGCCGACCAAGCCGCAAAATTCCAACAACGTGTGCCAGTCTCGACCGTTTCGAGCGAGGCGGGAGGCCTCGATTGAAAACACCGCACCGACGCGCCCTCGCAGATTAACGCCAACAACCGCTCAAATCCACGTCTCGCAACGCCGCAGCCGGACTTGCCGAGATCATCATCAATAACCTCGACACCGCTCCAGCCGAGTGCGCGTGCGCGAGCCTCAAGGCCGTATTGCCTGCGTTGGCTCTCCAGGTTGTGGACAACCTGGTCGACCGAGGACTGTCGAACGTAAACCACGGCGCTGCGCACCAGGTGATCAGCGGTGATCTTCGTCATGATCCACCTCTTGACTTGACTGGGCGGGTGGGGCAGACACCTTTGCCGCGGTTTCGTTGAGCAGGAGCGACAGCAACTTTGCGGCCTCGGCTTGCACCGCCTGAGGTAGATGCTCTGCTTGCGCTGTTTCGAACAGATCCGGTTGCTGCCTCTTTTGTATCGTCTTGGACATGGGCTCCTCCCTCAGCGGGAGGCGATTCCTCCCAACGCGAGGTTACGAGGACGTCAATAAATGTCCGAAGCTCAAGAAGCTGGTCTATTGGTAGAAACGGATCAGCTACAATTTTCGTCGATGCTGCTTCGGGCTCCGTCATCCATGCCGACAGAAGATGGAGACGGCCGTTCTCGCGGCGAACTGTGAAGTGGCGACGGCCATCATGGATTTGTTCGCTGAGAACGATCAGGTCTCGGCCGGCGTCGGGATGGAATGGATATGTTACTCGAACTTCGTTGCTTGAAATCCCTGCATCATGCAGCCCCTTCGGAAGGAGGAGGCGAGACTTGGTCGATACTTTCTTCGCTTCTTAACACGGCAAAATTGAATGGCCTCGACCCCGAGGCCTATCTCGTCGACGTTCTCGAGCGCATGGTGAGCGGCGCCACGAAGGCCAACCAGCTGCACGAACTTCTGGCCTGGAACTGGAAGGCCGCACGCGAAGCCGAAAAGCGGGCCGCAGCATGACAAAGCCGAAGCAACGGCGAGGAAAACGGGCCAAGACGACGATGGCGGACTATGCCATGTCGTTCGAACAGCTCGGGCAATGGATAAGCGAGCGCGCCAGGTCGCCGGCGCTTCGGCATCCGCGGGCGACATCGCTCTCCATGCTCGACGGCGCAGTGGCCGCGGTCGTCGCCGGGCCGGTCTCAATGGCGTCCGAGGAATGGGTATGCCCGCTCCTTGGCGTAGATCCCGACGCCTTCAATCACGATACCGAGGAGTTCTCGGCGATCGCCGCCACGCTGATGCGCCACAACGCGATCAGCGAGACGCTGTCGACGAGACCGGAGAGCTTCGAGCCGCTGTTCGTGCGATCGCCGGACGGCGAAGTCGACCCGCGGCCCTGGTGCATGGGCTTCTACGCCGTCATGAAGCTTCGGCTTCTCGTCTGGTGGCGCCTTCTCTCTCCGAACGGCACTGAACACCTTATGCTGCGGCCGATCCTGATCCATTGCATCGATGACGCCGGTCGGCCCTTGCTACCCCCGGCCCGGCACACGCTGGGAACGCTGCCCGTCGCTCAAAACGCCTGGCGTGACATTCCAGTAGCCGTTGAGGCCCTGCGGCAGTTCTGGATGCCTATGCGCTTCAAGCGTGGCGCGTAGGCCGTCCACGCCAAGTCCGTGGTCTGCTCGTACCGCTAGCCCGAGTTCGCGGATTCGCGGACAGAAATCGTGATTTTGCGATTTTCTGACGAGCTAAGTGGTTGATCTGGAAAGGGCGGCATCGTCAGTTTTGGCCGAAAACGGCTGTAGTGAAGACCTACCCGATTCCCAAGGGCGTGATGGTGCGGGTAGATTCGCCGCGTCATGTTCCTGCGACGCACCGAGCGAAAGAAGAACGGCAAGACGCACAGCTCCTGGAACATCGTTGAGAACAAGCGTCTCGATGATGGCCGCGTGGTGCAGCGGCATGTGCTGTATCTCGGCGAGATCAATTCCTCGCAGGCAGCGAGCTGGCGCAAGGCGATCGAGGTCTTCGACGAGGACGCCGGCCGCGCGCGGACACTGGCGCTGTTCCCGGAGGATCGATGCGAGGCGGTCGCATGCGATGCATCGATCGTCCAGCTTCGGCTGTCGGAGATGGAGCTTCGCCGTCCGCGTCAATGGGGCGCCTGCTGGCTGGCGGGGCAGTTATGGCAGGAGCTTCGGCTTGATCGGTTCTGGGCCGATCGGCTGCCCCCGAGCCGCAAGAAGACCAGGTGGGATCAAATCCTGCAAGTGCTCGCGACCTACCGGCTGATTGCGCCGGGCAGCGAATGGCGTCTGCATCGCCAGTGGTTCGGCAACAGCGCGATGGCTGATCTACTGGGCGCGGACTTCGGCCTGGCGGAAGAACACAAGCTCTATGCCTGCCACGATCTCCTGCTCGCGCACAAGGACGCGCTGTTCTCGCATCTGGTCGGGCGCTGGCGCGATCTATTCAAGGCCGACTTCGACGTGCTGCTGACCAGCACCTACTTCGAGGTCAACGCCTCGGACCTGCCGGAAGGAGCCAAGCGCCGCCACGGCTACAGCCGCGACAAGCGGCCGGACTGTCCGCAAGTCGTGATCGCGCTGGTGGTGACGCCTGACGGCTTGCCGCTGGCTTACGAAGTGCTGCCTGGCAACACCGCCGACAGCAAGACGCTGCGGATGTTCCTCGACAAGATCGAGCTGCAATACGGCAAGGCGCGCCGGGTCTGGGTGATGGATCGCGGAGTGCCGACCGAGGCCGTGCTGGCCGAGATGCGGGGCAGCGATCCGCCGGTGCAGGACTTGGTGGGAACGCCGAAGGGCCGTCTGAACCGTCTGGAGAAGCACCTGGTGGACAGGCCCTGGCAGGATGCGCGCGAGGGCGTGAAGGTCAAGCTTCTGGCCGAAGACGGCGAGCTCTATGTCTTCGCGCAGAGCCATGATCGCGTCACCAAGGAGCGCGCCATGCGCCGGCGGCAATTGACGTGGCTGTGGAAGCGGCTCCGGCAGATCGCCGCCATGGAGCTCTCCCGCGAAGAACTGCTGATGAAACTCGGCGGCGCGCGCTCCAAGGCGCCGGCAGCCTGGCGTCTGGTCGACATCGAGATCGACAAGCAGCGCCCGAGCTTCACCTTCGCGCTCAATCGCAGGAAACTGCGGATCACGCGCCGGCGCGAAGGCCGCTATCTGTTGCGCACCAACCTCACCGACAACGATCCCGCCCAGCTCTGGCAGTACTACGTCCAGCTCGTCGCCGTTGAAGAGGCCTTCCGCAACCTCAAGGGCACCTGGCGATCCGCCCGCTCTTCCATCAGGGCGAGGCGCGGATCGAGGCCCACATCTTCATCGCGTTCCTGGCCTATTGCATGCAGATCACGCTGACCCGCCGTCTCCACGCTTTGGCGCCGGGGCTGACCGCGCGCAGCGCGCTCGAAAAATTTGCCGCCGTCCAGATGATCGACGTTCATCTGCCGACGACAGATGGGCGCGAGATCCGGCTCACCCGCTACACCCATCCCGAGCCCGAACTCCAGCTCTTGATCGATCGGCTGAAGCTCCGCCTGCCACCGCAGCCGCCGCCCAGGATCGCCGCTGCCGCCATCAACCAAGCCAGTCGCCGTAGTGAAGACCTTTTGAGCTAAGTCATTGATCTGCTTGATGTCGGCTCTTCAAAAACCGACGAATCCGCGAAGACGGGCTAACAGTCTTATTGATTGGCCGTCGAGATCGGAGCGGCGGGTGAGGTAGACGGAATGATTTTTTGCAGCGTGCCCCTGTTGTGCCCCAGACTTTTAAGGGCACACCGTGCGGGAAGCAGGCTTCTAAGTCATTGGAGATACGGAAGAAATGGTGGGCGCACAAGGGATCGAACCTTGGACCTCTCCCGTGTGAAGGGAACGCTCTCCCGCTGAGCTATGCGCCCGGGACCATCATGCAGACGGCCGGACCTCGTCGGCCGGCCGGCGCATCGGAGCCCGCGATTTAGAAGTGCGGGTGAGACGTGTCAAGTTTTCAGGCGGCTCGAGGCCGGAAAACCTTGCCTCAGTGTCTTAAATCCGCGGCGAGGCCGGATTTCGGGCGATTTACGCGCCCTGCTGGCGGGCGCGGGAGGCGTGGGCCTGCAGCGCGCGGATGCGCTCGGCGAGCGTTCCGCCACCCTCGGGGAGGGCAGCTGCGACCGCGCCGTTGGCAGCAGAGCCGTTGGCCGGGCGGGTGGCCTGCTTCGGTGGCTGGCCGGCCTCGGCCGCCAGCAGCGCCTCGATCGGCGAGTTCGGGCCCTCGAGCTGCATCGCGAGTTTTGCCACCTCGGCGGCGATGTCGTTGATGCGTTCGCGCAGCAGCGCATTCTCCATGCGCTCGGTCGCCCAGGAGCTCTCCGCCTGCTGCTGGATCGCATTGATGTCGCGCTGGAGCTTTGCGCGCTCGTCGCGGGCGGTGCCGAGCTGTTCTTCCAGCGCGGCCTTCTCCGCACGCATCGCCTCGAACGCGGCCGACGACTTGCCGCCGCTCAAGCCGGCGATCTCGACGCGCAAGTCCTTGATGGTGCGCTCGGAGCCTTCGTTGGTCTGGCGGAGCTGGTTGTTCTCATAGTCGCGCTCGGCCAGCAGCTTGCCTTGCGTGGCGAGACGGCCTTCGAGATCGGCGACGCGGCCGGACAGCATCTCGGCCTCCTTGACCTGCACGATCAGCTGGCGATCGAGCTCGGTGACGCGCTGGCTCAGATTCTCGACGCGGCCGCGCGCATCGGACAGATCGCGCGAGGCGACTTCCGAGTCAGAGCGCTCCTGCGTCAGCCGGGCCTGCGTCGCGGAAAACTCCTTCTCGGCATCGCCGACGCGGTTCTTCAGTTCCTCGATCTGGGCGCGCACCGCGACCAGCTCGACCTGGCGGCTCTCCGCCATCATCGAACGGTCGGACAGTTCGGAATTGATCTTCGCGAGCTCGCCCTGCTTGTCGCTCAGCGCAATCTCGGCCTCGCGCAGGGCGGCGGTCTTGGCGTTGAATTCCTCTTCGGTGGCGCGGAGCTGCTCCTTGACCGCCTTCTCGCGCGCCTCCAGCGCGAAGATCGTGGCGTTCTTCTCGCCGAGCTCGATCTTCATGCGGTTGATGGCGTCGCTCTTCTTGCCGAGCTCGGCGAGCTGGCTCGTGGTCTTGTTCTTGAGCTGGTCGACGCTCATCTCCAGCCGGCGCGCCGACATGGCGAACTCGGCGCGGAGCTGGTCCTTGTCGGCCTGGATCTCCGCCATCGACAGCGGCGTGGCGGCTTCGAGCCGGCGCGTGGTCAGGCGGACCGCGCGGTTATGCACCAGCGGCACGATGGCAAGCCCGCACAGCATCGAGAGCAGGAAACCGATCGCCAGGTACATGATCGGTTCGACCATGGGTCAGAGCTCCAAAGACAAGGAAAAATTTACCAAAGACAATGCATGGCGGGCCGGCAAAAAGCCAGCCCCGCCCTGTTGTTAACGTGAATCCGGAACGGGATAAGCGGAGCAGACCTAGAACGGGTTCCAGGTCGCCCGCGGCGTGTATTTGAGGTAGCCGATATTGGCGCCCAGGCGCAGCCCGAGGCCGGAGCGGATCGGCACCAGCACGATGTTGTTGGCGGTGAGCGCCGTCATGCCGAAGCCGCCGATGATGTAGGCCGAGCCGTCGATGCCGGCGAAGCGCTGGTAGATCGCGTTGGTGGCGGGCAGGTTATAGACCAGCGTCATGGTACGCGCGCCGTCGCCGCCCCAGTCGAAGCCGAGCGAGGGACCCTGCCAGTAGACGCGCAGGTCGCCGGCATTCTTGGTGTAGAGCGTGCCCTCGCCATAGCGCAGGCCGGCGACGAACGCGCCGGAGCCTTCCTCGCCCAGGATATAGCCGTTCGGCAGGCCCCATTGGCTGACCGCCTTCTCGATGATCGAGGCGAGGCCGCGCGAGACGTTGCCGAAGAAGCGATGGCCCGCGGTGACGAGCTCGTCCGGCCCATAGGTATTGGGCGTCGGGGTCCGCTGCGGTGGCGGCAGGTCCGGCGGCGGCGCGGCCGTCTGGGCGGCGGCCGGCACGGTCCAGCCAGCCAGCGCGATGAGCGCCACTGCGGCAAGGCGTGATGCGAAAGTCATAAAAGAACCCCTGGTATCGATTCCGGTCCGCTTCCCTTAACCTGACGCCAACGGCACGGTCCTAGGTTGCACCGGATGTCCCCTCGACTCGGATGTTATCCGCAGCAACTATGACGGCACAACGGCAGGAAGATAGCCCTTTGCGCCCCGGAATTGCCTTGATCGGCCGTCTGGTCTGCCTGCTGGCGGCCATTTGGCTCGCCTGCGCAGGCGGGCCAGTGCAGGCCGCCACCACCGAGCGGATCGTCGTCAATCGCTTCTCGGGCGTCGCCATCGAAGGCTTCGATCCCGTGGCCTATTTCGTCGATGGCAGCCCCGGGCAGGGGACGGCGGAGTTCGAAGCCAATCTCTGGGGCGCGGTCTGGCGCTTCCGGAACGAGGGCAACCGGGCCTCTTTCCTGGCCCATCCCGAAATCTACGGCCCGCAGTACGGCGGCTACGACCCGGCCGATATCGCGCGCGGCGTCGTCGTCGCCGGCAATCCCCGCTTCTTCGTGATCGCGGAGCAGCGTCTCTATCTGTTCAGCCGCGAAGACAATCGCGACGCCTTCGCCGCCAATCCCGAGCGGTTCCTGTATGAAGTCGGCAAGCGCTGGCCGGCGCTCCAGGACAAGCTCAGTCAGTAGGCATGACCGCCCCGGCGTCGCCCCAGGCGACGAACGCCGGGATGATGAAGCCGGTGTCGCCACGTTCGCCGAACCGGATCTCGCCGCCCTTGCCGTCGGTCACCTTGCCGCCGGCTGCCGTGACCACGGCGCAGCCTGCCCCGACGTCCCATTCCGAGGTCGGCCCGAAGCGGGGATAGATGTCGGCGCTGCCTTCGGCGATTCGGCCGAATTTGACCGCCGAGCCACACGTCTTTCTGACGGCCTTCGGCCGTCGGTCGATGAAGGCTTCGCTTGTGGGGTCGCCGTGCGAGCGGCTCACCGCCGCGACCCAGGGCTCGCCGTGCCCGGGCAGCTTGCGGGTCCGGATCGGCTCGGCGGCGCCGATCGTTGTGCCGTCAAACGTCACGCGCTCGGCGCCGCGGCCGACGATGCCGCGCCAGAGCAGCCCGAGCGCGGGGGCGCTGACGATACCGAGCAGCGGCACGCCGTCGGTCACGAGCGCGAGATTGACGGTGAACTCGTCGCGGCCGGCGACGAACTCCTTGGTGCCGTCGAGCGGGTCGATCAGGAAGAAGCTGCCGCGAAACGGCGGCGAGGCGAGCTGGCACCGTTCCTCCGAGAGCGACGGCACGTCGTTCGCAAGCCTGGCGAGCCCCTCGGCAATGATTCGGTCGGCGGCGAGGTCGGCCTCGGTCACCGGCGAGCCGTCCTGCTTGCCGTCGACCCGCATCGCCGTGCGGTTGACCGCGAGGATCGCCTCGCCGGCCTGAACCACCAGTGCGGTCAGGGGCTCCATCAGCCGGGATGCGGCCTCGCCGTCGATGATCCTCACCTGCATGCCTCATTCATTGGCAAATCTCGTATTGGCAAATCTCGCCTCTCGTCGCTTGATTCGCCTGCGTCCCTTATGGCCGCTTCGAACCTATCGCAAGCTAGCTGCCACGGGCTGGCGAATGATAGAACCCGCAGCAACAGTTTAAGCCATGCGTGATTCGCCGCGTCCACGCCGTGCCATTCCAGGAACCCTTTATGTCTGACGCTCCGTCACCCGGTACCGCTTCCGCTCCCGATATGCTCGAACTCGCTGCACTGCTGTGCTCGCGGGTCTGTCATGATCTCATCAGCCCGGTTGGCGCCATCGTCAATGGGCTCGAGGTGCTCGATGACGATCCCAAGCCCGAGGACCGCGAATTCGCGCTCGACCTGATTCGCAAGAGTGCGAAGACGGCCTCCGCCCGCCTGCAATTCTGCCGCCTCGCCTTCGGCGCGGCCGGCTCCTCCGGCGCACAGATCGACCTCGGCGACGCCCAGACCATGGCGCGTGGCCACATCGAGGACGGCAAGTGCACGATCACGTGGAATCTGCCGCGGCTGCTGCTGCCGAAGAATCGCGTCAAGCTGCTGCTCAATATGCTGGTCGTGTCCCAGCACACGATCCCGCGCGGCGGCATGCTCACGGTCGATCCGATCGGCGAGGGCGAAACGATGAGCTTCCGCATCACCGCGACGGGACACAACGCGCGCCTGCCGCAGAACATCTCCGAGCTTCTGAGCGGCGAACGCGGGCCGGCTGCGGATGCGCACGCGATCCAGCCTTATTATACCCGGCTGTTGGCGCAGGCCTGCGGGCTCACCGTGACGCTCAAGCCGGAAGGCGAAGCCATCATCATTAGCGCTTCGTAAACGCGCCTATCGTTCTCGCAGGTTAATCGAATCTTTACGAGGCGCTTCGGCTTGTCCGGAGCGCCTTATCTCTTTGTTGGTTCCGTTCTTTTGCACATACTCAACCATTATTAAACGCTTTGCGGTGAAGCTGGCCCCATTCTGACATGGCGCATCACAATTCGTGCGTGCCCTCCCTGTATGAAGGCCTGTTTTCATGGATGATCTGTTGCGGGAGTTTCTGACGGAGACCAGCGAGAGCCTGGACACCGTCGACAATCAGCTGGTGAAGTTCGAGCAGGAGCCGAACAACGCCAAGATCCTCGATAACATCTTCCGCCTGGTCCATACCATCAAGGGTACGTGCGGCTTCCTCGGACTGCCGCGGCTCGAAGCGCTGGCACATGCCGGCGAGACGCTGATGAGCAAATTCCGCGACGGCATGCCGGTGACCGGACAGGCCGTGACGCTGATCCTGTCCTCGATCGACCGCATCAAGGAGATCCTCGCAGGCCTCGAGGCAACCGAAGCCGAGCCCGAGGGCAACGACCGCGATCTCATCGACAAGCTGGAAGCGATGGTCGAGCAGGGCATGGCCGCGATGGCCGCCGGCGCCGCTGCGCCTGTCGCTGAAGCCCCGCCGCTGGTGCCGGAAGCGCCCGTTGCGGCTGCGCCCGCTCCCGCAAAGGAGATGACCACGGGCACGCTGATCGACCAGACCCTGGAGCGTCCGCTGCGTCCCGGCGAAGTCTCGCTCGACGATCTCGAGCGTGCCTTCCGCGAGACCGCGATCGAAGCGCCGGCGCCTGTTGCAAAGGCCGAACCCGTTGCCGAGGCTCCGGCACCTGTTGCCAAGGAAGCTAACAAGGACGCCAAGGTGCCCCGGGAAAAAGCGGCCAAGAAGTCGGCCGCCGACGAGACGGGCGCCGAAGGCGACCGCGTTGCCAACCAGTCGATCCGCGTCAACGTGGATACGCTGGAGCACCTGATGACCATGGTCTCCGAGCTGGTGCTGACCCGCAACCAGCTCTTGGAGATCTCCCGCCGCAACGAGGACACCGAGTTCAAGGTGCCGTTGCAACGCCTCTCCAACGTCACTGCCGAGCTGCAGGAAGGCGTCATGAAGACGCGCATGCAGCCGATCGGCAATGCCTGGCAGAAGCTGCCCCGCATCGTCCGCGATCTCTCGTCCGAACTCGGCAAGCAGATCGACCTGGAGATGCACGGCGCCGACACCGAGCTCGACCGCCAGGTGCTCGATTTGATCAAGGATCCGCTCACCCACATGGTGCGCAACTCCGCCGATCATGGCCTGGAGACCCCCGCCGAGCGCCTCGCCTCCGGCAAGGGCGAGCAGGGCACCATTCGTCTGTCCGCCTATCACGAGGGCGGCCACATCATCATCTGCATCGCCGACAACGGCCGCGGCCTCAACACCGAGAAGATCAAGGCCAAGGCGCTCTCCTCAGGTCTCGTCACCGAGGCTGAGCTGGAGAAGATGTCGGAAGCCCAGATCCACAAGTTCATCTTCGCGCCCGGCTTCTCCACCGCGGCCGCCATCACCTCGGTCTCCGGCCGTGGCGTCGGCATGGACGTGGTCCGCACCAATATCGACCAGATCGGCGGCACCATCGACATCAAGTCGGTCGCAGGCGAAGGCTCCTCCGTCACCATCAAGATCCCGCTGACTTTGGCCATCGTCTCGGCGCTGATCGTGGAAGCCGCCGGCGATCGCTTTGCGATCCCGCAGCTCTCGGTGGTCGAGCTGGTGCGTGCCCGCGCCAACTCGGAGCACCGCATCGAGCGCATCAAGGACACCGCGGTCCTGCGCCTGCGCAACAAGCTCTTGCCGCTGATCCATCTGAAGAAGCTGCTCAAGATCGACGACGGCGCGGCTTCCGATCCCGAGAACGGCTTTATCGTGGTGACGCAGGTCGGCAGCCAGACGTTTGGCATCGTCGTCGATGGCGTGTTCCACACCGAAGAAATCGTGGTCAAGCCGATGTCGACAAAACTGCGTCACATCGACATGTTCTCCGGCAACACCATCCTGGGCGATGGCGCTGTGATCATGATCATCGACCCCAACGGCATTGCCAAGGCGCTCGGCGCCGCCGGCTCCTCGGCCCATGACATGGCCGACGACAATGGCGCGCACCACATCGGCTCGGGCGAGCAGACCACCTCGCTGCTGGTGTTCCGCGCCGGCTCCAGCCAGCCCAAGGCGGTCCCGCTCGGGCTCGTCACCCGCCTCGAAGAGCTCCCCGCCGACAAGATCGAGTTCAGTAACGGCCGCTACATGGTGCAGTACCGCGAGCAGCTGATGCCGCTGGTGGCCATGGACGGCGTCACCATCGCCAGCCAGGGCGCGCAGCCGATCCTGGTGTTCGCCGATGACGGCCGCTCCATGGGTCTCGTCGTCGACGAGATCATCGACATCGTCGAAGAGCGGCTCAACATCGAGGTCGGCGGCTCGGCTAGCGGCATTCTCGGCTCGGCCGTGATCAAGGGCCAGGCCACCGAGGTGATCGACGTCGGCCACTTCCTGCCGATGGCGTTCTCCGACTGGTTCACCCGCAAGGAGATGAAGCCGTCGATGCACTCGCAGTCGGTGCTGCTGGTCGACGACTCCGCATTCTTCCGCAACATGCTGGCGCCGGTGCTGAAAGCGGCCGGCTACCGCGTCCGCACCGCGCCGACCGCGCAGGAGGGCCTCGCCGCGCTCCGTGCCCAGACCTTCGACGTGGTCCTGACCGACATCGAGATGCCCGACATGAACGGGTTCGAGTTTGCCGAGACCATCCGCTCCGACAGCAATCTGGGCGCGATGCCGATCATCGGCCTCTCCGCCCTGGTGTCGCCGGCCGCGATCGAGCGCGGCCGTCAGGCCGGCTTCCACGACTATGTCGCCAAGTTCGACCGTCCCGGTCTGATCGCGGCGCTGAAGGAACAGACCGCGGGTGCCGCCGGCGCCTCCGAGCTGAACCGGGCAGCGGCGTAACGACAGGGATCAGGAGATATCGATATGACCAAGAAGACCCAGTCCGGCGAAGGCGCCATGGTCGAGTACGTCACCGCGATGATCGGTGGCCAGCTGTTCGGCCTGCCGATCTCCCGCGTCCAGGACGTGTTCATGCCCGAGCGCGTCACCCGCGTTCCCTTGTCCTCGCGCGAGATCGCGGGCGTGCTGAACCTGCGCGGCCGCATCGTCACCGTGGTCGACATGCGCGCCCGCCTCGGCCTGCCCAAGCCCGAGGACGGCAAGACCCCAATGGCTGTCGGCGTCGACCTGCGCGGTGAATCCTATGGCCTCCTGATCGACCAGATCGGCGAGGTGCTGCGCCTGTCCGAGAACGGCATGGAAGAGAACCCGGTCAATCTCGACCCCCGCATGGCCAAGCTCGCCGGCGGCGTCCACCGTCTCGACGGCCAGCTCATGGTCGTCCTCGATGTCGATCGCGTCCTCGAGCTCGCGCCCGAGATGATGGCGGCCTGATACGGCGGCATTGCCGCCGATGGACTCGCAATTGGAAGTGCCCCCGCACAGGGGGATCAGAAGCAGAGGTTCACATGCGAACTTGTCTCGTCGTTGATGATTCCAGCGTCATCCGCAAGGTTGCGCGCCGGATCCTGGAAGGCCTCGACTTCCAGATTCTCGAAGCCGAGGACGGTGAGAAGGCGCTCGAGGCCTGCAAGCGCGGGCTGCCCGACGCCGTGCTGCTCGACTGGAACATGCCGGTCATGGATGGCTACGAGTTCCTCGGCCATCTGCGCCGCATGCCCGGCGGCGACCAGCCCAAGGTGGTGTTCTGCACCACCGAGAACGACGTGGCCCATATTGCGCGCGCGCTGCACGCCGGTGCCAACGAGTACATCATGAAGCCCTTCGACAAGGACATCGTGACGGCGAAGTTCCAGGAAGTCGGCTTGATCTGAGCGAACACCGGAGGCTGAACGGCTCCTTCGGCGTTTGTTTTCAACTAAACCGTTTCAGTCTGAGTTGGTGAGTAATGAGTGTTGCGTTCGCAGGTAATTCGACCACGGGTTCGTCGCGCGAAGCGGGACCACTGCGGGTGATGATCGTCGATGACTCCGTCGTCATACGCGGTCTGATCTCGCGCTGGATCGGCGCCGAGCACGACATGGAGGTCGCAGCCTCGCTGCGCACCGGGCTCGAGGCGGTCAACCAGCTCGAACGCATCAATCCCGACGTTGCCGTGCTCGACATCGAAATGCCCGAGCTCGACGGTATCTCGGCGCTGCCGCGACTGCTGGCGAAGAAGCGCGATCTCGTCATCATCATGGCCTCGACGCTGACCCGCCGCAACGCGGAGATCAGCTTCAAGGCGCTGTCGCTCGGCGCGGCCGACTACATTCCGAAACCGGAATCGACGCGCGAGACGTCCGCCGCGGATATCTTCCATCACGATCTGATCCAGAAGATCCGTCACCTCGGCGCACGGCTGCGCCGGAAGCCGGCGGTCGCGAGCCCGCCGCTGGCGCCTGCGAGCCCTGCTGCTGCTCCGGCTGCACGCGCGCCGGCCGTTGCGCGGCCCACCGCGCCAGCACCGGCCCCGCATGCCCTGTTTTCAGGCTCGGTGACCACGCGTCCGTTCTCGAGCCAGATGCCGAAGGTGCTGCTGATCGGCTCCTCGACCGGCGGCCCGCAGGCGCTGATGGCGCTCGTCACCGAGCTCGGTCCGGTGATCGACCGCGTCCCCGTGCTGATCACCCAGCACATGCCACCGACCTTCACCACCATTCTGGCCGAGCACCTGGCGCGTTCGAGCCGTAAGCCGGCAGCCGAAGCCGTTGACGGTGAGCCGGTCAAGGCGGGTCGCATCTACCTCGCGCCCGGCGGCAAGCACATGCGCGTCGCACGTAATGGCGCGGACGTTGCGATCGCGCTCGACGACGGCCCCGCCGTCAATTTCTGCAAGCCGGCCGTCGATCCGCTGTTCACCTCCGCCATCGACATCTGGCACGGCAACATCCTCTCCGTGATCCTGACGGGCATGGGCTCGGACGGCATGCGCGGCGGCAAGGACATCGTCGCGGCCGGCGGCAGTGTGATCGCGCAGGATGAAGCGTCCAGCGTGGTGTGGGGCATGCCCGGTGCAGCTGCGCACGCCGGCATCTGCGCCGCGATCCTGCCGCTCAACCAGATCGGCGCGAAGGTCAACCGCCTGTTCGCGGGAGATCGCTCGTGACGCCGATGGACTATGAGTATCTGCGCAAGTTCCTGAAAGAGCGCTCCGGTCTCGATCTCTCGGCCGACAAGCAGTATCTGGTCGAGAGTCGCTTGCTGCCGCTTGCTCGTAAGGCGAGCCTGCCTGGCATCCCCGATCTCGTGCTCAAGATCAGGAACGGCGATGGCCGGCTTGCGACCGACGTGGTCGAAGCCATGACCACCAACGAGACGTTCTTCTTCCGCGACAAGATCCCGTTCGATCATCTGCGCGACAGCATCGTGCCCGGCCTGATCCAGGCCCGCGCCGCGCGCAGATCGCTGCGAATCTGGTCGGCGGCTTCGTCGACCGGGCAGGAGCCCTATTCGATCGCGATGTGCCTGAAGGAGATGGGCGCCGTGCTCGCGGGCTGGCGCATCGAGATCGTTGCCACCGATCTGTCGCAGGAAGTGCTGGAGAAGTGCAAGGCCGGCGTCTACAGCCAGTTCGAGGTGCAGCGCGGCCTGCCGATCCAGCTCCTGATGAAACACTTCACGCAATCGGGCGAGGTCTGGCAGCTCAACGCCGACATTCGCGCGATGGTGCAGTTCCGTCAGCTCAACCTGTTGCAGGACTTCTCCCATCTCGGCACGTTCGACGTGATCTTCTGCCGCAACGTGCTGATCTATTTCGATCAGGACACCAAGGCGGTGATCTTCGAGCGCATGGCGAAGGGCCTGGAAGCCGACGGCACACTGTTGCTGGGGGCTGCCGAATCCGTCGTCGGCATCACCGATGCGTTCCGCCCGATGTCAGACCGCCGCGGTCTCTACCAGCTCAATCCGGCGCGCTCCGGCCGTCCGATGGGTGGACTGATGCCGCAGCCATTGAAGGTCGCTGCGGCGAGATGAGCTTTCTTCTCCCCTTGCGGGAGAAGGTGGCGCGAAGCGCCGGATGAGGGGGTATCTCCCCGAATTCAAATCGTGAGAGCATCCCTAGCGGAGAGAAACCCCTCACCCGTCTCGCCGCTTCGCGGCGATCCACCCTCTCCCGCAGGGGGAGAGGGGAAAGAGAAACCTCACAAAATCGCGTGCGGCAGAAACCGCGAGCTGTTGCCCGTGATCGGGCTCTCGTCCTCGCGGATCGACAGCCCGCACGGCTCGTGGTTGACCAGCCAGCTTCCAACCACCGGATAGACGCCTGAAAAGTTCGGCAGCGGTGCGAGTGCCTGGCGCACGAAGCCTTCGGCGCCGTAGGGACCGGCGTGCTCATCGAGTGACATTCCGCCCGACACCAGCGTGACATTGGCGCCTTCGCGCGACAGCAGCGGCTTGCGGACGTAGGAGCTGCCAAGCTCGGCTGCGCGCGGATCGTCCTCGAAGAACGCCGGCAGCAGATTGGGATGGTTCGGAAACATCTCCCAGAGCAGCGGCAGGATGCCCTTGTTGGAGAGTACCGCCTTCCATGGCGGCTCGATCCAGCGCGTCGGAGCGCCGGCGAGCTTTGCACCGAAGGCGTCGTGGAACATCCATTCCCAGGGGTAGAGCTTGAAGACAAGCTCCATGTCGCGGTCGTCGAGATCGACGAAGCCGCCGGCCTCGTCGCGCCAGCCGATCTCCTCGATGTCGAGCAGCGTGGTCGAGAGGCCCGCCTGGCGCGCCGTGTCTTCGAGATAGGCGAGCGTGCCCGCGTCCTCTTCGTTGCCGGTCGTGCCGGTCAGATGCAGATGGCCGCCCGCGCCGATCGCTTTCCAGGCCTCGATGAGCCGCTCGTGGATCGAGTTGAACTGATCGGCTCGCGAAGGGATGATGCGTCGCTCGATCGCCTGCTCGAGCCAGGTCCATTGAAACACCGCGGCCTCGAAGATCGAGGTCGGCGTGTCCGCATTGTATTCGAGCAGTTTTGCCGGACCGTTGCCGTCGAATTTCAGGTCGAGCCGGCCGTAGAGGCTGCGGTCGTCCCGCTCCCAGCTATCCGCGATCAGGTCCCAAAACGCGTCCGGGATCTTGAGCCGTCGCAAATGGCGTTCGTCGCCGATCACGCGACCGGCGAGCTCCAGGCACATCGCATCGATCTCGCCGGTCGGGGTCTCGATCGAGCGCTCGATCTCGTCGAGCGAGAACGCATAATAGGCGCGCTCGTCCCAATAGCGCTCGCCATCGATGGTGTGGAAGGCGAAGCCGCATTGCTCGGCGGTCCGTTGCCAGTCGTCGCGCTCGGGGCAAGTGATCCGCTGCATATGTCAGCCGCCGCCGTGACCGCCATGGCCATGACCGCCATGACCTTGGCCGGCATGACCTTGACCCGAATGGCCACCGTGCATGTGATGCAGCGTGCTGCCGAAGCCGCCATAGCTCGGCCGGCAATACGGCTCGCCGTCGATGCCGGGCACGGCTTCGAGCCCGGACCCGCAGGACCGCTCGCGCTTCACGAATCCCATCGAGACCGCACCGACCGCAGCAGTGCCCATCAAGGTGAGCACGACTCTTCGCGAACGCTTCATATCGCTTCCTTCCGCGGCATCACCTAAGCAGAGCGGTGCGCGGCGTTGAATTCACAAATCCGCGTCTCAGCCGCCGCCTGAGAAGCCATGCGCAAACGAGCCGAAGCCGCCGCGCGTGACGCCACCGGAGCCGGAATCCGACGACGTGCCTGACGAGGAATGGCTCGAGGAGTCGCTGCTGTAGAAACCCGAACGCGAAGACCAGTGCGAGCTGCCGCCTGACGAGCTGCTGCTGCAGTTTGTCGTCTGGGCCGGTGTGGCCGCCCCGGGGACTGTCGCCCCGGGGACTGTGGCCCCGGGGACTGCGGGAGGCGAAGGCTCGCAGTTCCGCCGTGGCATCATCACGAAGGCGGTGGTGCCAAGCGCGATCGTGCCCATCACCAGCAGCGCGACATGGCCCGAGCGCTTCACCGGCTCCCGCTGCGGTAGCGGCAAGTCCGCCGGAAGGCGCGGCCGGCGCTTGCCGAAATCCTTGGTGGGAGGCTTCGTTGTCATGTCAGTAGATCATGCAGGCGGCGTTCAGGAGGCCGGCTGCGAGCGAGGACAGGCCGAGCCAGATTGCCGGCGCCAGCTCGCCGGCGGCAATCCGCCCCGACAGGTTCGGCACCGGGATCTTCACGATGTAGAACACGGCGACCTGCACGATCAGGGCGATGAAAGCCCAGATCAGGCAGTCCAGCACGTTGGCCGAGTGCGCGATCGCGCTGAACAGCGGCGCCACGAAGCCGAGCAGGCTGAGGCCGAGCGCAATCGCAGCCGCCGGATCGTTGTCGCGAATGAGCTGGAACTCGTTGTGCGGCGTGATCCGCGTGTAGACGAGGAGATATGCCACTATCGCGATTAGTCCGGTGCAGAAATAGACCAGGAAGGCAGGCAGGCCGGCGAGCGATTGCAGGATCATGGGGGGAGGGTCCACCGTTGGCGCCGCGAATTCTGGCACGACGGCTTAGTCGCCGCATCGGTCGAACAGGTTCGATCCCCAGAAACAAGTCGCCCCCGCGATACGCCCGGCACTGCACAAAATATCGGGTCGCATGAGACATGCTTCACAAATGCGTCTCGAGGTTGTGTGTGATAGTCTAGCGCATTGATTTCACGGTCGTCCTGGTTGCGATCGGCCACGCACATTCGAGGGCTTCTTCGTTCTGATCAAAATCGTGTTGAGTGAGGCTCAAAATGCCTGTTGCCGAATACGAAGATTTCGAGCTCGAGATCGGCTCCGATCTGCCCGTGGGTGGCGGTCCTCAGCAATATTACGGTCGCGTCGTCAGGTCGCCGGCGGGCGAAGCGCCGAAGAGCCAGGTGAAGTTCTGGTTCTCCGCGCCCGGTGAACTGGCCAAGCTGCGCGGCGAGCTGGAAAACGCCGTCCTCGAGATCGACGAGAAGAATCGCCAGGGACCGACCACGCGCGGCGAGCAGGTGCTGCGGGATTTCGGCCGCGGGGTGTTTCGCAGCGTCTTCACCGACGTGCCGTCGATCCAGCGCATCTACGAGCGCAGCAAGGGCGCAGCGCAGGATCTGAGGATCAAGCTGCGCATCGAAGCGGCCGATCTCGCCGGGCTGCCCTGGGAATATCTCTACGACGAAGACGACATGCCCGGCTTCGTCAGCCTCACGCGCCCCATCGTGCGCTATCTCGAGACGGCGGGCGGTGTCGGCCGGATGGGCGTCAAGGGACCGTTGCGCATCCTCGGCATGATCGCCGATCCCTCGACCAGCGAATGGCCGAAGCTCAACGTCGTCAGGGAGCGTGATCGCATCAACAAGGGCATCGATGCGCTTCAGCACGAGGGCAAGGTCGATTTTCAGTGGGTCCCCGGAGGGACCGGCAAAGACCTGATGAAGAAGCTGCTGGAAGGCGAGTGGCACATCTTCCATTTCATCGGGCATGGCGGCGTCGAGGAAGCCTTGCCCGGCTCCGGCGCGAGCGGCTTCGTCGTCATGGTCGACGAGGATGGCAAGCCGGTGAAGAAGTTCGCCTCCGACCTGGCGATGATGCTGACGGGCGCACGGCGCAGCCTGCGCCTCATCGTGCTCAATTGCTGCGAGAGCGCCAGGGTCAATGTCGGCGACCGCTTCGGCAATCCAGCGATCGGATTGATGAAGACGGGCTGGCTGCCCGCCGTGGTGGCGATGCAGTTTCCGATCACCGACAATGCCGCGATCTCGATGTCGGAAGGATTCTACGCGGCACTTGCCGGCAACCGTCCGATCGACGATGCGGTGACGCTTGCGCGCAAATTCATCCAGGAGAAGTCCCGGGTCGAATGGGGCATTCCGGTTCTCTACATGCGCTCGCCGGACGGAAGGATCTTCGACGTCGAAGCGCAGCAGCCGCCCGTGCCTCCGCCCGAGGCGGCGCGCCCCTCGAAGGAAATGCTGCAACAGCGCCGCGATGAATTCATGGAGGCGTTGCTCATTGCCCCGACGACGGTCGAGGCGCTGGAGGACCTGACCCGGCGCGGACAGGAGCTGCACAGCCTGCTCGCGGATGACAGCGAGCTCTCGGTTCGGCTCGCAAGGGTCTATTTCGATCTCGGCACGCTGCAGCACAAGCAGAAGCAGATCCCGAAGGCCGCTGCGAGCTTCGCCTACATGCTGAAGCTCGATCCGGCGAAGCCCGAATATTTCGTGCGCCGCGCCAATTTCAACGTGACGGTCGGCCTCTACGAGAATGCGCTCAGCGACATCACCGAAGCCATCAAGCTCAAGCCGAAGAACGCGGAGTTCTACTGGATCAAGGGCATCGTCAGCATGACGGCCGCCGGCACCGACGACAAGCGCGGCTATGTCGAGGAGGCGATCAAGGCTTTCGGAACGGCGATCTCAACCAACGAGAACGAGCCGAAATATCTGGTGTCCCGGGCCAATGCCTACGCCCAGATCAAGGACGTGGCGAAGGCCCAGAACGATATGGACAGCGCGATCGCGCTGGCTCCCGACAATATCGATCTCCTGGTCCAGAAGGCCAAGATGATCGCCGAGGCTGCCTGACTCCCACGCCACCGCCGGATGCCGCGGCGTCGGGCGCGCCTTTCAACAGCGAACCCTAGCAATAGGAGTTCATCGTGCCGCTTGCTTCTGTCGTAGAACCCCTGAACGCGATCTTCGAGTCCTTCGGTGGACCGCTTCTGGTCGTGCTGTTCTACTGGTTCAGGTTTCACACCATGAAGGGGACCCGCTCCTTCACGACGCGGCCGCTGTTCCTGTTCGGACTCGCCGTCTTCATCACGCCGTTCCTGGTGATCTACGCTTTACTTCCCGACAAGCTGTCGCCGCTTGCCGCGGTCTGGCTGCTGATGTTCGCGTGGCTCATTCCCGTCGCGCCGAAGGCTTGGCGGAAATTCTGCCAGGAGCTGGCCGGCATTCCCGTCAGCGCGCTCGCGCTGCGCGATGCACTGGCCGCGGCACCGTTCCAGGTCGGTCCGGACGACATGCCGAGCCTGCAGCGCAAGCTGTCCAGGGTCGGCTATCAGGTCGACGATTTCCGCGCCACGCAATCGACCGCGATCCAGTCGCGCTTCCTCAAGATCTCGGCGCTCATGCTCCATCTCGAGCGCTGGGCCGCGGACCATGATGCCTTCATGGAGCGCAATTCCGATCTCTATGCCGAGCTGCTCGCGGTCTACGATGCGCTCTGCTTCCGCACCGTCCGCGTGCTCAAGAGCAGCGCCGAGATCTACGGTGCGATCATGGAGGACAGCCTGGTCGAGCCGAACGACTGGCAGGCGCTCGACCAGCTCTCGACCCGCCATAGCGCGGTCAGCCAGCTTCAGCTGGCCGCCCAGACCGCGGCGGGGTGCATGCTGGAGGATCTGCGCAAGGACATGGATTCCCTGCTCAACAATCTCCTGCTGTTCGCCGCGCGCGCCGCGCTCGCCGGCGAATGGACGCTCGGCCGCAGCAGGAAAAGGTTGGGGGCGATCGGCTTCACGCTGCAGCCGGCCCCGCCCGGCATCGTGAAGTTCGTGGCGGTCGCGGCGGGCTTCGCCTTCATCTGGTGTCTGGCGTGGCTGCTGGGGTCCGGCAGGATCGTCCACCAGCCTGGAGACCAGTATGTCGGCATGATGCGGACGCTGCTGATGACGCCGCTGTACCTGATCGTGAACTTCTGGCTGGTCTATTATTTCAAGCGGCAATACGCGTTTGCGAACGAGACCATCTTCGGCCGGCTGCCGATCGGATTCATTCTCACGATCGGTCTCTGGAGCGCGCTGATCCTGTTCCCGATTCAGGCCGCGTTCGACTTCTACCAGTTTCCGCAGAAGCCCTATCTCGACGTGGTCTTGCGCGAGCTGCCGATTTTGATCTTCCCCTGGGGGATCGCGGCGATGGCGGCCCTGCTGGTGCAGGATTCGACCTGGGGCAGGCGGTCGCGCAAGACACGGCGGTTGCGCGATGGCCTCGTCTTCGGCGGCGGCATGACGGTGCTGCTGTGGGTGCTGCTGGCCATCCACCAGGTCAGCCCGATGCCGGTCATGGAGGTCGTCGACAACGTCTCGGGCTGGACGTTCTTCTGGTCCTTCGTGCTCCCGACCTTCGCGTTCGGATTCATCATCGGCTACGCGCTGATCGCCTGGCTGCGCGAGACGGCTGCGCGCGTCCCGGTCAGGAGCGCGCCTCTCGCAAGCCCCGCGTTCGCGGGCGCCTGACGAGGCCCCAAAAAACAAAACCCCGCCATTTGCGGCGGGGTCCAGGCTGGGAGGAGCGAGCCCGACGGGGGCTCGCGACGTAAACGGATCAGGCCGGGATGCGCTCTTCGTGCTCGTGCGGCTCGCGCAGCACATAGCCGCGGCCCCACACGGTCTCGATGAAGTTGCGTCCCTCGGAAGCGTTGGCGAGCTTCTTGCGGAGCTTGCAGATGAAGACGTCGATGATCTTCAGCTCGGGCTCGTCCATGCCGCCATAGAGGTGGTTGAGGAACATTTCCTTGGTGAGGGTCGTACCCTTGCGGAGCGAGAGCAGCTCCAGCATCTGGTATTCCTTACCGGTCAGGTGCACGCGCTGGCCGCCGACTTCGACCGTCTTGGTGTCGAGGTTGACGACGAGGTCGCCGGTCTGGATGACCGACTGGGCGTGACCCTTGGAGCGGCGCACGATCGCGTGGATGCGGGCAACCAGCTCGTCCTTGTGGAAGGGCTTGGTCATGTAGTCGTCGGCGCCGACGCCGAGACCCTTGACCTTATCCTCGATGCCGGCGAGGCCGGAGAGGATCAGGATCGGTGTCTTGATCTTGGAGACCCGAAGCTGCTTGAGCACGTCGTAGCCGGACATGTCGGGCAGGTTGAGGTCGAGAAGGATAATGTCGTAATCGTATAATTTACCGAGATCGACGCCTTCTTCCCCCAAGTCGGTCGTGTAGACATTGAAGCTCTCAGACTTCAGCATCAGCTCGATCGACTGCGCGACGGCGCTGTCATCTTCAATCAGCAAAACGCGCATGCCAGTTCCCCATAGTCGCCGCTCCTGGGCGTCAGGTCGGCCGCATTCGCGGCACTCAACAAAACGCCTTTGAACAACTGATTCGGATCCTGACAACAGATGGTTAACAAATCCTGATTCTGGAACGCAAGTCCCCCCGGTGCAATTTTTCTCGAATCGCCCTAAGGTCTTGCGTTGAAGCAGCTTTCGTTATCCGGCTCCGTTCAAGTTCCACTTTAAGAGACGGGCCTAACCGACTCCCGCGACTCAGCCTTCTTCTGAAGGGGAGCCACGCTCAGTCACAAAGACAGTGACGCAATGATTAACGATGCGGGTAAACACGAAGTTAAGCGCCGTTCAGAAATATGGCGAAATTTAAGGGTTTCGCCATGAAGGCCCCGATCATGCAGGCGCGTCCCCTTATGAAGGCCCTCATATGAAGGCGTTGGCTGAACAGATCGGCGACATCGACGGCGTCAATATCTATGGCCGCGTGGTCGGCGTACGCGGTCTGATGGTCGAGGTTGCCGGCCCGATCCATGCGATGTCGGTCGGTGCACGGCTGGTCATCGAGACCGGCGCCAACCGTTCGATCCCCTGCGAGGTGATCGGCTTCTCCGGCAACAACGCTGTCGTGATGCCGTTCGCCGGCCTCGACGGTGTGCGTCGCGGCTGCAAGGCGGTCATCGCCAATGCCGCCAATCAGGTCCGTCCGTCGTCGGCCTGGCTCGGCCGCGTCGTCAATGCGCTGGGCGAACCGATCGACGGCAAGGGACCCTTGCCGCAGGGCGCTTCGCCGATGCCGTACCGCAATTCGCCGCCGCCGGCGCATTCGCGCAAGCGCGTCGGCAGCCCGCTCGATCTCGGCGTGCGCGCGATGAACACCTTCCTCACCTGCTGCCGCGGCCAGCGCATGGGCATCTTCGCAGGCTCCGGCGTCGGCAAATCCGTGCTGCTCTCGATGCTCGCGCGCAACGTCGATGCCGCTGTCAGCGTCATCGGGCTGATCGGCGAACGCGGCCGCGAGGTGCAGGAGTTCTTGCAGGACGACCTCGGCGAGGAGGGCCTGGCGCGCTCGGTCGTGGTGGTCGCGACCTCCGACGAGCCGGCCCTGATGCGGCGGCAGGCCGCGTATCTGACGCTCGCGGTCGCCGAATATTTTCGCGACGAGGGCCAGGACGTCCTCTGCCTGATGGATTCGGTGACGCGTTTCGCCATGGCCCAGCGCGAGATCGGCCTGTCCGCCGGCGAGCCGCCGACCGCCAAGGGCTACACGCCGACGGTCTTCACCGAGCTGCCGAAACTCCTGGAGCGCGCCGGACCGGGGCTGGGCGAGGGCGCCATCACCGCGATCTTCACCGTGCTGGTCGACGGCGACGATCACAACGAGCCGATCGCCGACGCCGTCCGCGGCATCCTCGACGGGCACATCGTGATGCAGCGCTCGATCGCGGAGCGCGGCCGCTACCCGGCCATCAACATCCTCAAATCGGTGTCGCGCACCATGCCGAAATCGGCCGATCCGCAATTCTGGCCGACCATCCAGAAGGCGCGGGCGGTGATGGCGACCTACGCCGATATGGAGGAGCTGATCCGGCTCGGCGCCTACCGGGCCGGCTCCAGCCCCGAGGTTGACGAGGCGATCCGCCTGCACGAGCCGCTGGAGGCCTTCCTGCGGCAGCGCAAGGACGAAAATGCCTCGCTGGCCGATGGTTACCGGCAGTTGGCGCAAATCCTCGGCAATTTGGAAACGGAACGCTAACTTTGTCCCGTCATCATCCGATCCCACAGAGTAGCAGAGCCGGTCTTGGCCCCAATCGGGCCAGTGGGGAGACCGGTGCCGTCCCAATGTGTGTGTATGTCTTGCAGCTAAGGGACTTCTGGGGAGTACGAGTCGATGAAGTCACGTGATACCCTCATTCGCCTGAAGAAGTTTCAGGTCGACGAGAAGCGCCGCCGGGTCGCCCAGATCGAGTCCATGATCGCCGACTTCCAGCGGATGTCGACCGATCTGGATCGCGAGATCCAGACCGAGCAGGACCGTGCCGGGATCAACGACCCCGCGCATTTCGCCTATCCGACCTATGCCAAGGCCGCCATCCAGCGCCGTGAGAACCTGACCCGCTCGGCCGACGAGCTGAGGGGCCAGCTTGAGGAGGCCAAGGCCGCGCTCGGGGAGGCTTTCGAGGAGCTGAAGAAGGTCGAGCTCCTGGACGAGCGCGACCAGGCCCGCGAGCGCGCCGAGGAAAATGCCCGCGAGCAGGCCGATCTCGACAGCATCGGCCTGATGCGTTCCCGCATCGGCGCCATCGCCTGACGGCCGCCAGCGGTCAAAATCGCTAGAGAATTTGCGAGCCCGGACCCGCAAGGTCCGGGTTTTTGCGTGCGCTGTCCACAGCGCGGCGCGCCGCCTCTTGGTGACGGGCTTGACCGCGCGCTATGGTAGCGGAGTGCCGGGGTCTGCGCGGATGCGACGGGGCCTGAGCTTTGGGGGGCTGAATGCTGACGCCAGCAGAGCTGGTCGGGCTGATCGAGGCGGTGTCGAAGCGCGACCAGGCCGCGTTCGAGCGCCTCTACGCCGCCACGCGCGCGAAACTCTATGGCGTCGTCCTCCGTATCTTGCGCCGACAGGATCTCGCAGAGGAGGTCATTCAGGAGACCTACGTCAAGATCTGGAACAGCGCCGGCCAGTTCAATCCGACGCTGTCATCGCCGATCACGTGGATGGCGTCGATCGCGCGTAACCGCGCCATCGATATCGTTCGCAAGAAGACGGAGGCCTCCATCGAGGAGGAGCCGCAGGCGATGGACGTCGCCGCCGACAGTCCCGATCCGCTGGCGCGCCGGGAGATGTCCGAGGAGTTGAAGCGGCTGCTGGAATGCATCGGTCGCCTCGAGCCGGACCGTCAGCGGCTCGTGCTTCTCGCCTATTACAACGGCTGGAGCCGCGAGCAATTGGCGGAGAAATTCGCAGCACCCGTCAACACGGTGAAGACGTGGCTGCGGCGCAGCATGCTGGATATCCGGGAGTGTCTCGGATTATGAGCGCGTCGACGACGAGGATGGTTTCGGACTGCAACTGATGGCCTACAGCGAGGACCATATCGCGCTCGCCGCGGAATATGCGCTCGGCACACTCGAGGCCGACGAGCGCGCGCAGGTCGCGACCATGATGGCGGTGGACCAGGAGTTCGCCGCGGTCGTGCAGGCCTGGGAATTCCGGCTCGGCGTCCTCAATCAGATGGTCGGCACGATCGAGCCGCGGCCGATCGTGTGGGAGAACATCCAGCGCGCGATCGCGCAGACGCTATCGTCGCAGGATTCGCCCGAAGCGCCGCCGGTGCCGTCGGAGGCGCCGCCGCCGCCACCACTGCCGGAGTTCTATTCGCCGGCGCCTTTATCGCTCGAGGCTTCAACGACAGAGTCTTCGGCGCCAGAGTCTTCCACGCCAGAGACGCCATCGCCAGAACCTTCGTCGCTGGACGTGCCGCCGCAGGCGTTGCCCGATTCCAACTCCGATGCCGTTCCGATTTTCCCGCCGCAGTTCGTGCCGCAGACCCATGCGCCCGATCCGAGCGTGACGCCCGCGACGCCGGCGCCGGTCGTCGACGGCAGCAACGTGATCTATCTCGAGCGCCGCGTGAAGCGCTGGCGCACGATCGCCTCCGCCGTGGGCGCGCTCGCGGCCGCCTTGCTGGTGACGCTGTCGCTCCAGATCTTCCTGCCCGATGCGCTGCCCGGCCCGCTGCGGCCCGCACCGCGCATCCAGACGGTCGAGCTCAAGGCACCGGCCGCGCCGCTGTCTTCGCCCGCGCAATATGTCGCGCTGCTGCAGGGCCAGAGCGGCGGCCCCGCTTTCATCCTCACCATCGACGGGGCGACCAAGAACTTCACGGTGCGCAAGGTCGGTGCGACGCCGGAGCCGGGCAAGAGCTTTGAGCTCTGGCTGATCTCCGACAGGTTGCCGCGCCCGCGTTCGCTGGGCGTGATCAGTAACGGCGACTTCACGGCGCGCCCGGTGCTCGCCGGTTACGATGCCGATGTCGTCAACGGCGCAACCTATGCAGTCACGGTCGAGCAGTCGGGCGGCTCGCCCAACGGCCAGCCGACCTCGGCGCCGGTGTTTTCCGGCAAGCTGATCGAGACCGTGCCGCCGTCCCAGCCCCAGGTTCCGGCGAAGAAGTAGCCGCCCCAACGGCGCATAATTGTCGCGACGGTCCGTTTCTCCGTCGCAATCCGACAAGTCTTGCTGAATCCACCTGTGATTTGAACCTCCATGCATGTCCCGGCGTCAAATGCCCGGAATTTGCAGTCGGCACAGCCGATCATGGTGCCGGAGAGGGGCTAGAAACCAGATGGATGCAGCCAAGCCGCCGGGCGTCTTTATTCACCAATATGCAGGCCTGCCGCAGGGGCCGGCGTTCGAACATTGGCGCGACAGGGCCTTGGGGGCCTGTGGCCTCGAGATCGGACCGAGCCAGGGCGA
The DNA here is from genome assembly GCF_024199945.1 of Bradyrhizobium sp. CCGUVB4N. Taxonomy (GTDB): domain Bacteria; phylum Pseudomonadota; class Alphaproteobacteria; order Rhizobiales; family Xanthobacteraceae; genus Bradyrhizobium. Next base: position 2,245,315 of record NZ_JANADP010000001.1, read on the forward strand.
CAGCATCGACTGCCGGTTGCAGATCAGCGTGGTCGACAATATCGCGCTCGCCATTCCCGAAGGCTCCTCCGCGCAATATTCGCGCACGCAGAGCGGTCTCGCCGACGGCAGTGACGATCTCGTGCTGATCGCCGCGCATGCCGGCCTCGTCAGCGTCCGGCAGAACGGCCATACGGTCGAGCTCGCGCCGGCGCAGATGGTGCTTGCCGACATGGCCATCACCGGCAGCGTCGGTCACACCGACGAGAACCGCTTCACCACCATCCGCATGCCGCGCCGCGCGCTGCTGGACATCAATCCGCGCGCCGAGGAGAAGCTGTCCCAGGTGCTGTCGGACGGGGTGGTCGCCGAGACCATCTTCCGTTATCACGCGCTTGCCGCTCACCACGCGCCGCATCTCGACGCCGTCGGCCAGCGCCTGACCGCGCAGCACATGGTCGATCTCGTCGGCCTCCTGCTCGGCACCGACGCCGAGCACGCGGCGCTCGCGCGCGGTCGCGGCCATGCGGCGGCCCGTCTCGATCTCATGCGCGCCGACGTGATGGCCGCGCTCGGCCGCAACGATCTCTGCCTGTCCGAGGTCGCGACCCGCTCGGGGCTCAGCCCGCGCCAGGCGCAGCGGCTGTTCGAGCAGGCCGGCACCACCTTTACCGAGTTCGTGCTGGAGCAGCGCCTGCTCCTGGCGCGAAAACTGCTCGGCGATCCCCGCGCGCGGGCGCGCAAGATCAGCGACATCGCGCATTCCTCGGGCTTCTCGGATCTGTCCTATTTCAATCGCGCCTTCCGCAAGCGTTTTGGCGCGACGCCCTCGGAGCTGCGCGAGGCCTGAGGCCCGATTTTGGGCAGCGGCCGACTGCTGCCGCAGTTGGTCGATCCGGATGATTGAGCTATATCTGTCCAGCGGCACAGATCGCCGGATGGTCTCGAACAGCGAAGTCAACGGACATGGCGCGTATCGTCGTGCTCGGCGCCGGATTTGCAGGCCTGTGGGCGGCCATCGGAGCCGCGCGCATGCGCGACGAGATGGGTGCGGCCGGCCGCGACATCGAGATCCACGTTATCGACCGCAATCCCTATCACAACATCCGCGTGCGCAATTACGAGGTCGACCTCAGCGAGGTTGCGCTGCCGCTTCCGCAACTGCTTGATCCGATCGGCGTCACGCACGGTCTCGGCGAAGTCGAGGCGGTCGATCCGGCGCGGCGCCAGATCGCGCTGGTGACGAGCAGCGGCGAGCAGACGCTGAGTTACGATCGCCTCGTGCTGGCGCTCGGCAGCGAGGTGATGCGGCCGGATATTCCGGGCCTCGCCGAGCATGCGTTCGACGTCGACACCTATGCCGCGGCGCTTCGCCTCGAGGATCATCTCACCTCGCTCGGACGCAGTGCGCCGTCGCCGGGTCGGTCGACGATCGTGGTGGTCGGCGCTGGCTTCACCGGCATCGAGGTTGCCGCCGAAATGCCAGACCGGCTGGTGCGCGCCGGTATCACCGGGAGTCGCCGCATCATCCTGGTCGATCCCAATCCCGCGGTCGGCGCCACGATCGGCGACCACGCGCGCCCCGTCATCGAGACCGCTTTATCGTCGCTCGAGGTCGAGACGCGGCTCGGCGTGCGCGTCGCGTCGGTCGAAGCTGCCGGCGTTCATTTGAGCTCAGGCGAGTTCATCGCAACGCAGACCGTGATCTGGTGCGCCGGCATGCGCGCGAGCCGGCTCGCCGAAAACTTTGCGGGCGCGCGCGATCGCCTCGGGCGCCTTCTGGTCGATCCCTTCATGCGGGTCACGGATCTGCCGGGCGTCTTCGCCGCCGGCGACGTCGCCTCGAGCGTGGTCGATGGCTTGCATCCGACCGTGATGTCTTGCCAGTTCGCCCGTCCCATGGGCCGCTTCGCCGGCCACAATGTAGTGGCCGATCTCGTCGGCCAACCGCTGCTGCCGCTGAGGATCGACTGGTACGTCACCGTGCTCGATCTCGGCGATTGGGGCGCGCTCTACACAGAGGGGTGGGACCGCGAGGTGCGCACGACCGGCCAGGCTGCCAAGGCGACCAAGCAGACCATCAACTGCAAACGCATCTATCCCCCGCTCTCGGGGCGCAAGGACGAACTGTTCGCTGCCGCCGCGCCAACGGTGCAGGCGCCGCCGCCGACTTATGGAGCGCGGCGGAGTTGAGCTGGACGGCCAGCTTATGAACTCCGCTATGTCCCGACAGCGGACCAAATCCCGCGTCACAGCGAACCGGCGCTATGCGCCAATTTCAGAAGTGACGGTGCGCCGCTGTGACGATCAGCTCGGTCGCTGATCCACCGAAGTCAACCGTGCAATGATTGTTCCCCTTTCAAAGATTGCTCCGGGAGCGACAACGGCGTTTGCGCCGAACTTGCAGTCATCACCGATCAGTGCGCCAAACTTGTCGACGCCGGTGTCGACGATCTCCCATGAATGCAAGATTCGAATCCTTGGATCGGCAAGCTCATTTCGGAAATTGGCGACGATGGAGCCGGCCTCGAGATTCACTCTCGCCCCGACGACGCTGTCTCCGACAAAATTGAAATGTGCCAACTTCGATCCGGCAAACAAGAAAGAGGATTTAAGTTCGCTGCCCGGGCCAATGATGCAATTTTCCTCCAACCAGCACCCGCCACGGATGAGCGAGCCGGCGGCGATGAAGCACCTTGGTCCGATTATCGCCGGCCCTTTGACCAGCGCGCCGGCTTCCACCGTCGTTGTTCGATGGATTGCGACGTCATCCGACATGCAAAACTCTTCGCTGATCCCGTTCAAAAGACGTCGAACTGCCGAGACGGAGTTTGTGGTCAGCGCCCAGGGCGTCTTTTCAGTCAGCGCAGCCAGCGGCGAGTTGGAAAATGCAGCTATATGCTCGGTGAGAAGTTGCATTTGCCCTCATATCCTGCGCTCACGGAAGTCCTGAATTGTGCAGCGGAACCTAAACGAAGCCAAGATTCCATTCGAGCCAATCCAGAGCTACTCACCGAGGCCGATGCGGCGGGCCATGTAGAGGTGGGTTTCGTAGTCCACCTCGAATTCTCCGCCGTGACGGTCGATCGCCTTGGAAATGTCATTGCGCAGCTCTTCGCGTATAGTTGGCGTGAGCATTCGAAACTCCGAGCGCGTACCCAGGAAATTTGCGTAGCTTGATGTCGTGTGCTGCCACTTCCAGGGATAGCAGCGGTGCTCCACCGCTCCGAACAATCCCGACTCGTCGAACCAGCCTTTGAATGGACCGCTGGGCAGGTACCAGGCCTCCGGTGGCGGTCCCCAGCGGCCCGTATGACGCAGGTATATGTCCTTGAACCGTTCGAGCAATGAAGCGGGCAGTCCTGTCGGAACATGTCCAAAGACGGCCAATGATCCGTCAGGTGAAAGCAACTTCGCCGCTTTCACGAATCGCAATTCTGGAGCGACCCAGTGCCACGACTGCGCCGCGACGATGAGCCGGAACGGTGCCTTGTCCTGTGACCACGCCTCGAACGTCGCCTCGACCAGTTCGACATTGTCAAAACCGGCGAGGCTCTCGCGCGCAGTGCGTACCATTTCGGGCCCAGGGTCGATTGCAACGATCTGCAGATCGCGCGTCGCGAAGCTCTTTGTTGCCTGCCCCGTGCCGCATCCGACTTCGAGAACGGGATCTCCAGGCTTCATGGCGGCGTACGAAACCACGTCGTCGACGAGAGCTTCGGGATAATCGGGACGTGAGGCCCTGTATGCTCCCGCAATCTGATCGAAAGTAAAGCGCTGCTCCATCGCGTGCTCCGCTTCATCAGGTTCTGAACCTAGCCGAGCAAAGCCAGTCGCTGTCAAGGCATCGTGGGCTCATCGACAAGCCCTTGCGTTGCCCGACGGGCAAAACATCCAAGCCCTCGGTCAATCCTGGTCGTCGAAAATATTCCACTTTACCGAAATTCGGAAACGGCGTATGTGTCGCGCAACCCGGCCCAAGGAAGAGGGGCGTATCGCGATCGTCACGAACGCGGGCCGGGCGGCGGTGGGCGTGGCTCACATCGGCGCGAAGCGCTTTGCAGGGCGGGCAACCGTGAGCGAAGGCCTCGCGCACACGACCGGTGTGATCGGCGTACGGCAAAATCGTGTGGTCCTGGCGCCCGGAGCCTGTGCGCCAAGTCTTGTGGTGATGCACGCTGTCCAACCGGACACGCGCATCAGTCATCTGCAGGGCGACGGGGGCAATAGTGCATCGCTCCCCGGGGAGATCACGACATAAGCCGTCAAACCACTGCGCAGGGAAGGCCGGATGTTCAGGCTTCACCTGTATGCCACTGTGCAGATTCTTCATCTGCAACCTCGCACAGTGGACCGCGGGTGCCAGCCGGCACCCGGTCTTCCCTGCGCCCTCTTTCAATGGAGGGTGAGGCGACGAAGCAAAGCTCGGGCGAGACAAGCCGCGAGGGCGCGAAGGTGTGTTTGTGAAGGGAGTAGGATGGGTAGAGCGTAGCGAAACCCATCACGCGTCGGCTCGGAGGGGGCCTCGATGGGTTTCGCTGCGCTCTACCCATCCTACCGATCTACCGATCCGTCATTGCGCTACCCCAGACATGAGAAAGCGCCCGTGGGGGGCGGGCGCTTTCTGTAGTCGACTTGGGGTTGGGGTCGTCTACATATCCACGTGGCGACTTTGGGGGGCTGGTAAAGAGCCGCGTGAATTCCTGAAACTCATATCTCCTTAGCGAACGAGCGATGCGTTCGAGCTGGTGATCACGACCGGCTTGCCGGCCTTGATGACGCGGGCGGTCTGCGTCAGGCCGTCGTCCGAACCGGTGCGTGCCGTAATGCCGAAGCCTGCCACCGCGATCCCTGCAACGAGGGCCACGACCACGATCTTCAGGTGGGTCGAGCGATCTGCGCTGTAAATCGAGTGGTTCATGGAAGGCTCCTGCCGCCATCTACCCGAAGTAGTCGCCACCTTTGTTAGGCAGGTTCATGCTTCCGGTGCCCAACAACCTAGTATTGGGGGGATTCGTTCCCAAGGGGCGATCACAAGAGCGTGACACGACGTGAACGATCGCGATCAAGAACGAGGCTCGATCGTTCGATTTCGTAGTTATTTCAAAGCTGTAATGTGCCTGGAGGGCGCCTTATCGGCCTTTGGTCGACAAGGCGCCAGGAACTCAAAAACCATTTGCCTGTGGCTGAAAAACACACGGCTTCTTAAGGCAAATCAGATGCTTCCGACCGTTTTCAGCCTCGCGCGGGGGTGTATTTCGGCCTGCGACAGCACGGTCGTCTGGGCCCGGAACCGTTCGACCAGGGAGCGGACGAAGGGACGAATTGCCGCAGATGTCACCAGCACCGGCGCCTCGCCTTCGCGGGCGGCGCGCTCGAAGGCCTCGCGCACACCGGTCATGAACTCTGACAGTTTCGAGGGTTGCATCGCGAGGCTGCGCTCTTCGCCCTGACCCACGATGGACTCGGCAAAGGCCTGCTCCCACCGCGCAGACAGTGCGATCAGGGGCAGATAGCCGTTGTAGGACGTATTCTGCGCGCAGATCTGACGCGCCAGGCGAGCGCGGACATGCTCGACCATGGTCGCGGGATTGCGCGAGAAGGCGAGCGAGTCGGCGATGCCTTCGAGGATGGTCGAGAGGTCGCGGATCGAGATACGCTCGGCGAGCAGCAGCTGCAGCACGCGCTGGATGCCGGAGACGGTAACCTGTGCGGGCACGATGTCCTTGACCAGTTCGCTCTGCTCCTTCGGCAGCTCCTTGAGCAGCTTCTGCACCTCGCCATAGGAGAGCAGGTCCGACATGTTGGCCTTGAGCAGCTCGGTGAGGTGGGTCGAGAGCACGGTCGCGGCGTCGACGACGGTGTAGCCCTTGAGCGAGGCCTCTTCCTTGAGGCTGGCATCGACCCAGGTCGCGGGCAGGCCGAAGGTCGGCTCGGTGGTGTGGATGCCGGGCACCTGCACCTGGCTGCCGCCGGGGTCCATGACCATGAACTGGTTCGGCCAGATCTTGCCGGTGCCGGCGTCGACCTCCTTGATCTTGATGATGTAGGTGTTGGCCTCGAGCTGCACGTTGTCGAGAATGCGCACCGCCGGCATGACAAAGCCCATCTCGATCGCGAGCGAGCGGCGCAGCGCCTTGATCTGCTCGGTGAGGCGGTCGGTGCCGTCGGGGCCATTGACGAGCGGCAGCAGGGCATAGCCGAGCTCGATCTTGAGGTCGTCGATCTTCAGCGCGGCGGAGATCGGCTCCTCGGCTGCGGCGGCGCCCGCGGCTCCGGGCTGCCCGGCAGCGGGCGCGGCCTTGGCGGCTTCCTCGGCCTTGATGCTCGTGCGCTTGTGGTTGCGGGCGTTCCAGGCGAGCGCGCCGGCACCGGCGCCGAGTGCGAGGAACGGAATGGTCGGAATGCCCGGCAGCGCCGCCAGCACCAGCATGACCGCCGAGGACATCGCGAGCGCCTGCGGATAGCCGGAAAACTGCTTCATCAGCGCCTTGTCGGCGGCGCCGGAGACGCCGGCCTTGGAGACGAGCAGGCCCGCCGCGGTCGAGACGATCAGCGCCGGCACCTGGGTGACGAGGCCGTCACCGACGGTCAGCAGCGTGTAGCTGCGGCCGGCGTCGGCGAAGGACAGACCCTGCTGCGCCACGCCGATGATCATGCCGCCGACCACGTTGATGAAGACGATCAGGAGGCCGGCGATGGCGTCGCCGCGGACGAATTTCGAGGCGCCGTCCATGGCGCCGAAGAAGCCGCTCTCGTCCTCCAGCTCCTTGCGCCGCTGCTTGGCGACCTTCTCGTCGATCAGGCCGGCGGAGAGATCGGCGTCGATCGCCATCTGCTTGCCGGGCATGGCGTCGAGGTGGAAGCGGGCGGCGACTTCGGCGATACGGCCCGAACCCTTGGTGATGACGACGAAATTGACGATGATCAGGATGGCGAAGACGATGATGCCGATGACGAAATTGCCGCCCATCACGAAGCTGCCGAAGGCTTCGATGACGTGACCGGCGGCATCCGTGCCCTCGTGCCCGTGCGACAGGATCAGGCGGGTCGAGGCCATGTTGAGCGACAGCCGCAGCATGGTCGAGATCAGCAGGACGGTCGGAAATGCCGAGAATTCCAGCGGCGTCTGGATGAACAGCGACGTCATCAGGATCAGGATCGAGAGCGTGATCGAGATCGCCAGGAACAGGTCCAGCACGATCGCCGGCAGCGGCAGGATCAGCACCACCAGGATGGTGAGGATGCCGAGCGCCAGCGCGATGTCGCCGCGCTTGAGGATAGTGACGATTTCGTTGAGGGAGGGGAGGCCCGGCTTGGCGCTGCCTACGCCCTGTCCCGCGGTGACGTCGACCATGGTAGCTGCCTCCCCGCGCGACTGCCGTCCGCGCGCCCCAAACGTCTGCGCGGCGGCCGATGGGCCGCCGTTCCGAAAGTGAGGCACCGCACTGGCGTCCACGGGAGCTCCCGTTCTACGCGTCTGACGACACTCGACTTCACCCGGCAATTCTTGCCGGGTGTATGGTTAGCAAAGGGTTAACGGCGGGGTGCGGCAGGAGGTCGGGCCGGGGTATTTCGGGGGCCCCGGTGGTCATTCCGGGGCGCCCGAAGGGCGAGCCCGGAATCCATCGGGCCGCAAGTCCGGTGGATGAATGGATTCCGGGTTCGCGCCAAGGGGCGCGCCCCGGAATGACGACCGAGCCTTACTTCGCTCTCTCCAGCTTCGTCACCGTATACCCCGAGGCTGCCTCCTCGGCTTCAAACGATACCTTGTCGCCGACCTTCACCTGCTTGAGCATGGCGGGATCCCTGACGCGGTAGACCATGGTCATGGGCTCGTCCATGCCGAGGCTTTTGGCGGGGCCATGCTTCAGCGTGATCTTGCCGGCGCTTTCGTCGATTTTCTTGACCTCGCCGCTGATGGAGGCGGCTTGCGCCAGCGAGCTCACGGTCAGGCCCAGCGTCAGCGCGAGTGCCGCGGTCATGCGCATGATCGGCTTCATGATTGTCTCCATTGTTCTCACTTCACGGTGACGTGGCCGACCATGCCGTAGTCGCGATGGTCGGGGATCAGGCAGGAAAATTCGAAGGTGCCGGCTTTGGTGAACTTCCAGACGATCTCGGCGGTCTTGTTCGGCGCAAGCCGTACGCCGTTTGGATCGTCGTGCTCCATGTGCGGGTGCTTCTTCATCACCTCGGCATGCGCGAGATTTTCCTTCGTGGTGGCGAGCAGGAATTCGTGATCCTCCCTGCCGACATTGCGCAGCACGAAGCGGATCTGCTCGCCGCGTTTCACATTGATGTTCGACGGCTCGTAGGACATCTCGCTCAACGCGATCTCGATGGTGCGCGCCGGCTTTTTGGGATCGCCGGGCTCGCCGGCCGAGAAGCCGTGATGGTCGTGCCCCTCGTGCGCGAACGCGGGTGCGGCCGACAGCGCGGCCAGCGTCAGGGCGAGTTTGATCGTCTTCGTCATTGTGGTCTCCAGTTGGTGGTTCATCAAAGCGCTCACATCTTCATCTTGTGCGCGGGCGAGGCCGGCGGCCGCGCCGGCTCCGCCGCGGGGGAAGCGACCTCGTAGGCGACGGTGCCTTGCGGGAATTGATAGGGGCCGGGATCGCGATAATCGTCGCGGGCGAGGTCCTCACGGATCTTCATCACCGTGAACATGCCGCCCATCTCGATCGGCCCGAACTGGCCGGCGCCGCTCATCATTGGCAGCGTGTTGTCGGGCGCCGGCATCTCCATGTTGCCCATCGCCATGCCGGACTGGCCCATCACCATGGCGTCGGGCGCAAGCTTGCCGACCGCCCTGGCGAGATCCTTGCGCGAGACGCCGATCATGTTGCGCATGTCGTGTCCCATCGCATTCATGGTGTGATGCGATTTGTGGCAGTGAAACGCCCAGTCACCGGGGTTGTCGGCGAGGACGTCGAACACGCGCACGGCGCCCACCGGCACGTCGGTCGTCGTCTCCGGATATTGCGCGCTCTCGGGAATCCAGCCGCCGTCGGTGCAGGTCACGGCAAAGCTGTGGCCATGCAGATGGATCGGGTGATTGGTCATGCTGAGATTGCCGATGCGTACGCGCACCTTGTCGCCGAGCCGCACCGGCAGCGGATCGATGCCCGGAAACACCCGCGAGTTCCAGGTCCACATGTTGAAGTCGGTCATCTCGTTGACCCGCGGCAGATAGGTGCCGGGATCGACGCGATAGGTGCTCATCACGAAGACGAAGTCGCGGTCGACGGGGCGGAAGTTCGGATCGCGCGGGTGGACGACGACCATGCCCATCATGCCCATCGCCATCTGCACCATCTCGTCGGAATGCGGGTGGTACATGAAGGTCCCGCTCTTCCTCATCTCGAACTCGTAGACGAAGGTCTTCCCGGGCTGGATGTGCGGCTGCGTCAGTCCGCCGACGCCGTCCATGCCGCTGGGAATGATCATGCCGTGCCAATGCACGGTGGTGTATTCGGGCAGGCGGTTGGTGACGAAGATGCGAACCTTGTCGCCTTCGACCGCCTCGATCGTCGGCCCCGGCGACTGGCCGTTGTAGCCCCAGAGATTGACCTTCATGCCCTCGGCGAATTCGCGCACGACGGGCTCGGCGACGAGATGGAATTCCTTCCAGTCGCCGTTCATGCGGAACGGCAGCGTCCAGCCGTTGAGCGTGACGACGGGACGGTAGTCGGGGCCGCCGATGGGATGCAGAGGCGGCTGCATCACCGCCTTGTCCATGTGTGCCGCTTCCGGAATCGATGCGGCTTGCACGCGGCCGCTGACGGCTGACGCGCTCACCAGCGCGGCGGTGCCCAAAAATCCTCGGCGGGAAAACATGCTGGCCTCCATATCAGTGGCCGCCATCGGCAGGTGCTGCCGCGGCGATATTGGTTGGGTTGTCGCCGCCGGCAGCAGGCGCGCCGCCACCATTGACGGCGGTTTGCAACTCGGACTGGGCGAGGAAGAAGTTTTGCCTGGCGTCGATCGCGCCGCGCAGGGACGCGAGGCGTTGTCTTGCCTCGGTCAGGAGCGCGAAAATGTCGACCTGCATGCTGGAGAAGCGCAACTGCATCTCCTCGGTGATGATTTTTCGCAACGGCAAGATCTCGCGCTGGTAGTGGCTCGCGATATCATGGGTGGAGCGATAGACCCGGTAGGCATCGCGCGCTTCCGAGCGGACGTTCACGGCACGCTCGGTCAGGCGGTTGAAGGCGAAGTTGTAGGTCTCCGCCGACTGCCGTACGCGCACCTCGCCGCCGTCGAAGATCGGGATCTGGAACTGCACGTCAAAACCGCGCTCGCGGAACGGGGCGCCTTCCGGATCCTGGGTGCGGCGTGAGATGCCGGCGAGATCGAGCAGCGTGACGAAGCGAGTCGCCTCGGTGAGGTTCAACGACTTCGCCAGTGCCGTCAGCTCGAGCCGTGCGATCTGCAGGTCGATGCGATGGGCGACCGCATCGGCTTCGATCGAGGGCAAGGCCTGCGGGCGGCGTGGCAGCGACGGCAATGCGTTGGGCAGACGGAAGTCGAGACCTTCGTCCCATAGCCCCATCAGTCGTGCCAGCTTTTCGCGGGCGCTGGTCGCAGATTGCCGCGCGGTGGCGAGATCGGCGGTGGTCTCGGCGTAAAACACCTGCTCGCGGGCCTGATCGAGCTTATTGACCGAGCCGGTCTCACCGAGCTTGAGCGCGAGCTGCGCAGTCGATTCCGCCGTCGCTTTCGCGTCGGTCAGCAGCACCGCCATCTCGTTGCCGGCCACCGCGCGGACGTAAGCGCGCCGCACGTCTGCAGCGAGCCGCAATGTCACCAGCGCCGCGCGCAATTGCGCCTGACGAAACCGCTCGCGCGCGATGTCGGAGCGGAACGGCAGCGTGGCCAGCGCCAGGATGTCGCCGACGACCTGGCGCTCGATCTCGCTGGCGCCATTGCCCGAGATTCGCGAGACCGAGAACACCGGGTTGGGCGGCAGACTCTGCTCGACCAGATCGGTCTCGGCCAGCGCCAGCTCGTTGTAGGCGGCCTGTAGTCCCTTGTTGTTGAGCAGCGCGACCTGCACGGCAGTCTCTGCGGTCAGCGTCCGCGACAGCAACTGGCGAACGCGGGCGTCGACCGCTCCGGCCCCCTCCGCCGTTCGCACGAAGGCGACGTCTTTCTTGATGGTCTGGCTCGTCAGCTCGGAGACGGCCGTCATGCCGCTGTCGGGCGAGAACGCGGCGCAGCCGGAGAGGCTGAGCGCGCCGAGAACGAGCAGGCCTCGCGCCAAATGATGTGCCATGGCGCGCGCCTACCGGTCTTGCTTCGGCTGCGGTGTGACCGCGTCGTTGCGGTCTTGCCACGGCGCGGGCGTCGCGGGCCGCAGGCTCGTATAGGGCGCGACCGTCGAGCGGTAGCCGACGTGCGATGCCTTTGCCGCGGGATCGGCAGGATCCGCGGTGGCGACAGACGTCGTTGCCGGCATGCAGCCCGATAGCGCGAACGCGATCGCGGCCAGCAGCGGCCAATGGAATAGAAAGTATCCTCCACGCGCCGCAGATGCGGCGGCGGACTTCGCCCCGAGAAGCGTAAGCATGAATCATCCTGATCTGTCTGGAGACCACAGGTTCGCGCGCGCGGATTGCGCGCTCGGCCTGACCTCGTGGAATCAGATCAGATGATGGGAGGGCGGTAGAGCAGGGGCGGCGCCGCGCTGTGCAGGCTGGCCACGATCTCGGGCGCACAGCTGGACACCGGCTGAAGCGGCTTTGCGAAGCTCGGCAGATCGGCCGGCAGCGCGCTGACGCACATCATCGCGCAGCACGGGCCAACCTTGCCCTTGCCGTCATGATGATGCCGGGCAGGCGTGTCCTGCGCGGAACTCTGGTGATGCGCATGCATCCCCGCGTGGTCATGCGTCACGTCGCCATGCATGTGGCTGGCCGACATCTGATGATGCACAGGCACGAGGTCGGCGAGCAGGGCGTCGTCGTCGAGGCACGGCGCCGGACCGCTGCCCCAGGCGAGGCTTGCCGCCGGCGCGAGCACGCAGAACAGATAGGCCAGCGCTATGAAGCGCCCCACCCTGATCCGCATCGATCGCGTCAATTGCAACAACATTCCGACAGCCTGCTCCGCGCGGCAATGTTGCACACGCAGATTGCAAACTAATGGCAAAGCGCGAGTTCGCCAAGCGCCTTCTTACCGCAGTGCACCGCGCATGCCCATTATCGCGGCACGATGCTTGACCGCGAGGCGATCCGCGAACATGGTCCGCGCCGTGCACGCACCAAATCACCCCGGACAGAAATCGGCCTCATTCACCCCTGACTCGCGTCAGGCCTGGGTGCGGCTGTTGCTCGCACTGGTGATGGGCTCGATCGGCGGCGTCGGCATGTGGGCGGTCGTCGTGGTCATTCCGGTGGTGCAGGCCGAGTTCGCCGCCACGCGCGGCGCCGTGTCGCTGGCCTTCACGCTGATGATGTTCGGCTTCGGGCTCGGCGGCGTGATCGCGGGCAAGATCACCGACAAGTTCGGCATCGTGCCGGCCATGGCGATCAGCATCGCCTTTCTCGGCGTGGCCAATACGCTCGCAGGACTGTCGACCCAGCTCTGGCAATTCGTCGCCGCCTATTTCCTGATCGGGCTCGGAACGTCCGCGACCTTTGCGCCGCTGATGGCGGAGGCCTCGCACTGGTTCGAGCGCTATCGCGGCCTCGCCGTGACCATTGTCGCGAGTGGCAATTACGTCGCCGGCACGATCTGGCCGCCGCTCGTCAACACCGGCATTGAGAGGATCGGCTGGCGCTACACCCATATCGGCATCGGTCTCGTCTGCGTGGTGTTGATGTCGATCCTGGTTCTGGTTCTGCGCGCGCAGATGGGCGATGACAAGGTCCGCAATCACGCCAATGCGGCGCCGCCCCGTGTCGATCTCAGGCTCTCGACCAACACGCTGACGGTGCTGCTCTCGATCGCCAGCATTTCCTGCTGCGTCGCCATGGCGATGCCGCAGGTGCATATCGTCGCCTATTGCGGCGATCTCGGTTATGGCGTGGCGCGCGGTGCGGAAATGCTGTCGCTGATGATGGCCTGCGGCATCGTCAGCCGGATCGGCTCGGGCTATCTCGCGGACAGGATCGGCGGCATCCCGACGCTGCTGATCGGGGCATTGGCGCAGGGCTTCGCGCTGGTGTTCTACCTGTTCTTCGACAGCCTCGCCTCGCTCTATCTGATCTCCGCGATGTTCGGCCTGTTCCAGGGCGGTATCGTGCCGAGCTACGCCATCATCGTGCGCGAGGCGATGCCGGCCAGCGAAGCCGCAACCCGCGTCGGCATCGTGATCTTCGCCTCGGTGTTCGGCATGTCCTTCGGAGGCTGGGTGTCCGGCATCATTTTCGACGCCACAGGCTCCTACGCGGCCGCGTTCGCCAACGGCGTGGCGTGGAATGCCCTCAATGTCGGCATCGTGCTGATGCTGTTGATCCGGGCGCGGATGAGTTCGGTCAAGTCGGGTCCGGGTTTTGCGACTTAGGACGACGCCACATGTCGGCGTCCGCTGGATCTGGCTGGTCCTTGTTGTCGTGCTGCTGGATCAGGGTACGAAGCAGCTTGCCGTCGGCTTGCTGGAGCCCGATCGTCCGATGATCATCTTCTCGTTCACGGCATTGCCATCCGTCGACCTTGTGCTGTCCTACAACAAAGGCATCTCGTTCAGCTTCCTGCGGTTTGCCGACGATGCGCAGCGCTGGCCGCTGGTTGGCCTCTCGCTTCTGGCCTGCGGACTATTGGCCTGGTGGCTCCGCCGCGTGGCATCTGGCCAGCCGATCCTGGCAACCGGACTTGCCCTGGTCATCGGCGGCGCGCTTGGCAATATGCTGGACCGCGCGCGGATCGGTTCGGTGATCGACTTCGTTCACCTCTCCTACCACGCCTGGTCGTTCGCCATTTTCAACGTCGCCGACACCGCAATCACCCTGGGCGCCGTCGCGACCGTGGTGTCCTTATGGCTGGAGGCGGCTTAGACCGCCTGTCCTGCCTTCAATAGCGAGCAGCCGGTGATCTTGTAGCTTCCGTCCGGCTGCTGCTCGAGCGTGTAGAGCGCTTCCCAGGCTTCACCATTGGCGTCGATGATGTGAACGCGCTGGGCAATTGAGCTGCCCTCGATCTTGCTCTCGCCGAACTCAAAACTCTTGTGACGATAGACCGGCGCGTAACCCTTCTGCACCATGGACATGAAGATGTCGGGCGCGGGGAAGATTTCCCGGATCGCCGGCGCGGCCTGGGAATAGGCCGCAGCCGCATCGTCTCGCGCAAAAGCTTGTTCCTGAGCCCGGATCACGCCTTGCGACGTCGCGACATCGTCGGCGCGCGCAGAGAAGGAGCTGCAAGCAAGACTGAGAACGACCAGCAAGGCGGCAATGCGCATGGCAGGCTCCGCGTTGACATCCCGGCGATGCTGATCCTAGCACGGCCTTGGCAAATACGGACGCGCTATCGCTTCGGTTTCAACGCCGTCTTCGCGCGCTTGGTGGCGCGCGCCTTGGCTTTTGCGACGGGCTGCACGCGAAGACCGTCGACGAACACGTCGAGCGTCCGCAGCACCGAGGATTGCCAGCCGGGCTGGTCGTGCATGTAGCACATGCCGATCAGGGCCCTGAACAGGTCTTCCGGACTGATATCGGCGCGCATCTGGCCAGCCGCGACGGCGCGATCGAGCAGCGAGCCGACCGCCCTGGTCAGACGGTCCATCGAGAACGCCGCGAGTTCAGACGAGCTCTGGAACGTCAGCGCCAGCGCGGCCGACATTCCCTTTTTCGTGGCGACGAATTCGACGGTAGAGCCGAGCCAGCGCCTGAGCGCATCGACCGGGTCCTTGGCGTTCTTCAACTGCTCGGCAAGCTCGCTGAGCTGTTCGACCTCGCGCCGGTACACCGCTTCGAACAGATCCTCGCGCGTCGGGAAATGCCGATACAGCGTGCCGATGCCGACGCCCGCGCGTTTGGCCACGGCCTCCAGGCTTGCCTCGGGGCCGCCGGCGTTGAACACGAGCTTGGCCGCTTCGAGCACGCGCTCGCGATTGCGCACGGCGTCGGCGCGGGGCTTGCGGGTCTGGTCGGTGTGGTCGTCCATGCCGGCAATGTAGATCACGAATTGGTTAGATTGAACCCTTGCAGGGCTGCATCGCGTTGTCTGCCCACGGGCTTTTGACGAATTCCAAATATTTTCCGACGGCCCTTGTTAAGCGGAGGGTGCCTCCGTATCTTCGCTGGGTGCCGGTGCGGACTTCGGGTCCGGGCGGCGCGATATCGACGGCGGCCACGGCGGTGGCGCGCCGAGCGATGAGCCATGTCCATATCTGATCGGAGCCTTATATGAACCACTCCATCAGCCTCACCGTGAACGGCACGCGGCGCGATTTCGTCCTCGACGATCCGCGCGTTACGCTGCTCGATCTCCTGCGTGAGCGCCTCCATTTGACCGGAACCAAGAAGGGATGCGATCGCGGCCAGTGCGGTGCCTGCACCATTCTCGTCGACGGCAAGCGCATCAATTCCTGCCTCGCACTCGCCATCAGCCATGACGGCGCCGACATCCTCACCATCGAGGGCGTCGCGCGTGGCGACCAGCTTCATCCGGTCCAGGCCGCGTTCATCGCCCATGACGGATTCCAGTGCGGCTTCTGCACGCCCGGCCAGATCATGAGCGCAATCGGCCTGATGCAGGAAGCCCAGGCCGGCAACGATCCCGAACGCATCCGCGAATGCATGAGCGGCAATCTCTGCCGCTGCGGTGCTTACGCCGGCATCGTTGATGCCGTGCTCGAGGCGCAGGCCGGTGCCGACGAATCCAGCCAGAGGCGCTCAGCATGAAACAGTTCGATTACATCAGGCCCGCCACGGTCGCAGAGGCCGTCGCCGCCGCAGCCCAGCCGGGCGCGACCTATCTCGCTGCCGGCACCAATCTGCTCGACCTGATGAAGGGCAACGTCAGCCGACCCGATCGTTTGGTCGACGTCACGCATCTCGACGGTCTCGATCAAATCGAGACTCTCGCCGACGGGTCGTTGCGGATCGGCGCGCTCGTCAGCAATGCCGATCTCGCGCATGATGCGGAGTTCGCAAAATCCTATCCGGCCGTCGCGGAAGCGCTTCTCTCTGGCGCCTCCGCGCAACTGCGCAACGCCGCGACCGTGGGCGGCAATCTGCTGCAGCGGACCCGTTGCGCCTATTTCTACGACACCGCCAGCCGCTGCAACAGGCGCGAGGCCGGCAGCGGCTGCGACGCCCGCGACGGCGAGAACCGGACGCACGCCGTGCTCGGCTGGAGCGAGAGCTGCATCGCCACGCATCCGTCCGACTTCTGCGTACCGCTTGTGGCGCTCGGCGCCATCGTCGAGATCGAGGGCAGAAACGGCCGTCGCGAGATCGCACTCGACGAATTGCATCGCCTGCCCGGCGATACGCCTGAGCGCGAGTCCGTGCTCGAGCCCGGCGATCTCATCGTTGCGGTGCGCCTGCCGCCCGCAGCGCGTGGTTTCGCCGCGCATGCGCGTTATCTCAAGGTGCGCGAGCGCACCTCCTACGCATTCGCCATCGTCTCGGCTGCGGCGGCGCTGCGGATCGAGAACGGCAAGATCGCGGAAGCGCGACTTGCGCTCGGCGGCGTCGCCGCAAAGCCCTGGCGTGCCCGCGCCGCGGAAGACGTCCTCAAGGGCGTCGCGCCAACGGCGGATGCCTTCCAGGAAGCCGCCTGGCGCGCGCTCGCCGACGCAAAGCCGTCCGGCGACAACGGCTACAAGATCGAGCTGGCGCGCCGCATCGTCGTGCGCGCGCTGACCCTCGCCGCTGCCGGTACGCCTGCGCGCATCCCCGCGCTGCCGGCATCCCCCTTTGCTTCGTCTGGAGCCATTCATGCCTGAGCTCAATCTCACCAGCGCTCCCGCCCATCTCCGTCACGGCTCGAGCATCGGCCAACCCCTGACCCGCCGCGACGGCGTGCTCAAGGTCAAGGGACAGGCGACTTACGCGGCCGACAATCATCCGCCCGGCATGCTGTTTGCGGTGATGGCCGTGTCCAGCATCGCGCATGGCCGCGTGACCTCGCTCGATGTCGCGGCCGCCAAGCGTCATCCCGGCGTCGTCGACGTCATGACGGCGGACCACAAGCCGCAGCTCGCGATCGATCCGGAGATCAAGACCAATCCGTTCGTGTTCCGGATGGAGGTGCTGCAGAGCAACGAGGTTCGTTACGCCAACCAGCCCATCGCCGTCGTGATCGCCGAGACGCTCGAGGCGGCGACCGAGGGCGCGGTGCTGCTGGCGCCGCGTTATGAAGCGCTGCCCGCGCTCGTCGGGCTTGATGCTGGTGAAAGCTACGTGCCGCCCGTCGTTGGTGTCGGCAACCCAACCGAAAATCACCATGGCGATGTCGCGGCAGGGCTTGCATCAGCGGACAAGCAGATCGACTCGATTTATGAGACGCCCGCGCAATATCACAACGCGATGGAGCCGCACGCGATCGTGGCTCACTGGAACGGCGACAGTCTTCAGATCGACATGCCGACCCAGGGATTGATGTTGTCCCTGGCGCGTGTTGCCGAGCTATTCGGCATTCCCCATGACAAGATCCACATCCGCAGCCCGTTCCTCGGCGGCGGCTTCGGCTCGAAGGGGCTGATGGCGGGGCCTCCGGTCCTCGGCATCATGGCGGCAAAGCTGGTCGGCAAGCCGGTCAAGCTCGTGCTGCGCCGCGAGCAGATGTATGGCCCGGTCGGCCATCGCGCGCCGACGCGTCAGCGCCTGCGCATCGGTGCCGACGCTGAGGGGCGCCTGACCGCGCTCGATCACCACGCCCGCACCGTGTCGAGCACGTTCGACGATTTCTACGAACCGGCGGCTGACGCCTCGCATACGCTCTATGCGGCGCCTGCGATCCGCACCTCGCATGACGCCGTGCGCGTCAACACCGGCACGCCATTGTTCATGCGTGCCCCGGGCGAAGCAACGGGATCGATTGCACTGGAAAGCGCGATCGACGAGATGGCCTGGGCTTGCGGTATGGATCCGCTGGCCTTCCGCCTGAAGAACTATGCCGAGGTCGAGCCGATCACCGGCAAACCGTTTTCCTCGAAAGCGCTGCGTGCCTGTTACGATCAGGGCGCGGCGCGTTTCGGCTGGGCGAAGCGCGCGCTCCAGCCGCGACAGATGCGCGATGATGCCGGACTTCTGGTCGGCTGGGGGATGGGCACCGCGACGTTCCCCGCGCTGATGTTCCAGGCCGAAGCGCGCGCGGCGATCCGCCGTGACGGCACGGGGGCGATGGAGATCGGAGCGCACGATATGGGGCAGGGCGCCTGGACGGCACTTGCCCAGATCGCGGCCGACGCCGTCGGGCTCGATATCGATCGCGTCACGTTCAAGGCTGGCACGTCCGACCTGCCGGACGCCGGCATCGCCGGCGGCTCGGCGCACACGGCGACCGCGGGCGCTGCGATCCACAGCGCGGGCGCGGCCGTCATCGCCAAGCTCGCCGACCTCGCCACCAATGACGAGCGCTCGCCGTTGTTCGGCGCCGGCAATGCCGGCGTCATCGCGCGCGATGGCCGGTTGATCCGGCGCGACGACGAGAGCCGCGGCGAGGGCTACACCGAGATCCTCGCGCGGGCAGGCGTCGCCGAAATCGAGGCCCGCGGCACCGGTGCGCCGAATCCGGCAGCGATGGAAGAGTATGCGATGCATGCCCATGGTGCGGTGTTTGCCGAGGTGAAGGTCGACCCCGAGCTCGGCCAGATCCGCGTCACCCGCATGGTCGGCGCCTTCGCCGCGGGACGCATCGTCAACCCGCATCTGGTGAAGAGCCAGCTGTTCGGCGGCATGATCTGGGGCATGTCCTTTGCGCTGCACGAAGAGGCCATCACCGACCGCCGCAGTGGCCGGATCATGAATGCCAATCTCGGCGAGTACCACATTCCGGTGAATGCCGACGTGCCGCCGCTCGACGTGATTACGGTCGAGGAGCACGATCCGCACGTCAACGCGCTCGGCATCAAGGGCGTCGGCGAGATCGGCATCACCGGCAGCGCCGGCGCGGTCGCCAATGCCGTCTGGCACGCGACCGGCGTGCGGGTGCGCCGCTTTCCGATCAGGATCGAGGAACTGCTGGTGCAGGGCTGAAGCAAGCAAAAGGCGGGACGAGATCATCTCGTTCCGCCGCGTATCGCTAATGCAGCTTCTTGCGGAGTGCCCTAAGCGCTTCGCGCTGCGTCTCGATGTAGTCGGCAATGGCCCTGCGCAGCTCCTCCGAGTGGAGCTTGTCGGCGTCGCGCTGCACTTCGTCGAGCGCGGCCTCTGCATTGGCGAGCGTGATCTTCATCTGCGAGCCTGGTTATGAAGCGGCGCCGGAATGTCTCTCGGCTACGGCTCGCAACATATAGAGGACGGACGCGCGGAAATTGAGATGCATCAAGCTCCGTAAGACACCGGGGCACTCCGTAGGATCCCGGATAACACTGGTGCGCTCTAAAACGTCGGCGGCGTGCAAGCCGAGATCACTTCGCAAGCCTTGCCGCCGACGCAGCGAAAGCGATGCGGACGGCGGCTCTCGAAATAATAGGCATCGCCCGGATTGAGAATGCGGCGCTCGTCCTCGACGGTGACTTCGAGCTTTCCCGAAATCACGATGCCGCCTTCCTCGCCGTCATGAACGAGATGCACGCGCCCGGTGTCGCTGCCGGGCTCGTAGCGCTCTTTCAGGATCTGCAGGCTGCGGCCGAACAGATTGTCGCCGATCTGGCGATAAGAGATCGGCTTCTTGCCGACCTCGGTCAGCTCCTCCGAGCGATAAAAGATCTTGCGCCGCGTCTCTGGCTCCAGGGCGAAGAACTCGGCAAGCCCCATCGGGATCCCGTCGAGGATGCGCTTGAGCGCGCCCACCGACGGGTTCATCTGGTTGGATTCGATCAGCGAAATCGTCGAATTGGTGACGCCGGCGCGCTTGGCGAGTTCGCGCTGCGACAGCTTCTGGCGCGCCCGGATGAATCGCAGCCGTCCACCGATGTCGACGCTCATGCCCAAATCCCTGTTGCAGGTGTTGCGGATCGCGCAAATATGGACCGGCAGGCCTAGTGAAATCAATGGCTTGCAGATCGTCAGAAAAGGACTTGTTGCGCTTTGGAAGCCGTGCCTCTGCTATCCCGTCAGCAAAGGAGCGTGGCCCGTGACCCTTCATCAGATTCCGAACACTATCAAGACCGACTCGTTCTGGATGCCGTTCACGGCCAACCGTCAGTTCAAGAAGGCCCCGCGGCTGTTCTCCTCGGCCGAGGGCATGCACTACACCACCGTCGACGGCCGCAAGGTGATCGATGGCTCCGCCGGCCTCTGGTGCGTCAATGCCGGCCACGGCCGCAAGCAGATCGCCGCCGCCGTCGAGCGGCAGCTGATGACGCTGGATTTCGCACCGACCTTCCAGATGGGTCATCCGCTGGCATTCGATTTCGCCGAGCGCCTTGCCGAGATCGCGCCCAAGGGCCTCGATCGCATCTTCTTCACCAACTCCGGCTCTGAATCGGTCGACACCGCGCTGAAGATCGCGCTCGCCTATCATCGCGCCAACGGCCAGTCGAGCCGCACCCGCCTGATCGGCCGCGAGCGCGGTTATCATGGCGTCGGCTTCGGCGGCACCTCGGTCGGCGGCATGGTCGCCAACCGTCGCGCCTTCGCCACGCTGCTGCCGGGCGTCGATCACATCCGCCATACCCACGATCTCTCCCGCAACGCCTTCGCCAAGGACCAGCCCGAACACGGCGCCGAGCTCGCCGACGATCTCGAGCGTCTGGTGGCCTTGCATGGTGCCGAGACCATCGCCGCCGTCATCGTCGAGCCGGTGCCGGGCTCGACCGCGGTGCTGCCGCCGCCGAAGGGCTATCTGCAGCGCCTGCGCGGGATCTGCGACAAGCACGGCATCCTCCTGATCTTCGACGAGGTCATCACCGGTTTCGGCCGTCTCGGCACGCCGTTCGCCGCCAATTTCTTCGGCGTCACGCCGGACCTGATGACGACGGCCAAGGGCATCACCAACGGCACCATTCCCTGCGGCGCCGTGTTTGCGAGCCGCAAGGTTCATGATGGCATGATGGTCGGGCCGGAGAATGCGATGGAGCTGTTCCACGGCTACACTTATTCCGCGCATCCGACCGCCTGCGCCGCGGGTATCGCGACGCTCGACATCTACAAGGATGAGGGGCTGCTCACGCGCGGTGCGACGATGGCCGAATACTGGCGCGATGCGCTGCACTCGCTCAAGGGTCTGCCCAACGTCGTCGACATCCGCAATTGCGGCCTGATGGGCGCGGTCGAGCTCGCGCCGCGTGACGGCGTCGTCGGCGCGCGCGGCTACGACGTCATGGTCGACTGCTTCAACACCGGCCTCTATCTGCGCATGAGCGGCGACAGCTTTGCGATGTCGCCTCCGCTCATTGTCGAGAAGAGCCACATCGACCAGATGGTCTCGATCCTCGGTGACGCCATCAAGAAGGTGGCCTGATAATTGCTCTCGCCGTTGCAGGGTTCTATCTTGCAGCGGCGCGCGTGATGCCGCGGGAGTTTGACCAAGCGTGAAAGTTCTGATCCTCGGCAGCGGTGTCATCGGTGTCACCTCTGCCTACTACCTCGCCCGTGCCGGCCACGAAGTGACGGTCGTCGATCGTCAGCCCGAACCGGCGCTGGAGACCTCCTTTGCCAATGCCGGCGAAGTGTCGCCCGGCTACTCCTCGCCATGGGCCGGCCCCGGCGTGCCGGTGAAGGCGGTCAAATGGCTGCTGATGAAACACGGCCCGCTGGTGATCCGGCCGAAGCTCGACCCCGTGATGTGGGTCTGGCTGCTCAAGATGCTGCGCAACTGCACCAGCGCGCGCTATGCGGTCAACAAGAGCCGGATGATTCCGATCGCGGAATACAGCCGCGACTGCCTGCGCGATCTGCGCCGCGATATCGGCATTCAATATGACGAGCGCTCGCAGGGCACGCTGCAGCTGTTCCGCTACCAGGCGCAGCTCGACGGCACCGGCGAAGACGTCGCGGTGCTCAAGCAGTACGGCGTGCCTTATGAGACGCTGAGCCGCGAGGGCTGCATCGCGGTCGAGCCGGCGCTTGCGGGCGTGAAGGAAAAATTCGTCGGCGGGCTTCGGTTGCCGCAGGACGAGACCGGCGACTGCCACCTGTTCACGCAGGCGCTTGCCAAGCATGCCCAGGCGCTGGGCGTGCGCTTCATGTTCAATACCGGCATCGATCGTATCGTCACCGATGGCACGCGCATCAGTGGCGTCGCGACCAGCGCGGGTCTGTTGCAGGCGGACGCTTACGTCCTCGCGCTCGGAAGCTATTCGTCCCGGATGGCGGCGCCGCTCGGCATCTCGCTGCCGGTCTACCCGGTGAAGGGATATTCGATCACGGTGCCGATCAAGGAGGCATCCGGCGCGCCGGAATCGACCGTGATGGACGAGAGCTACAAGGTCGCGATCACGCGCCTCGGCAATCGCATCCGCGTCGGCGGCACCGCCGAGATCTCGGGCTTCTCGACCAAGCTCTACGAAGCCCGCCGTGCCACGCTCGATCACTCCCTGACCGATCTGTTCCCGCGCGGCGGCGATCTCTCCAAGGCGACGTTCTGGAGCGGCCTGCGCCCGATGACACCGGACGGCCCACCTGTGATCGGCCCGACGCAATACGCCAACCTCCACCTCAACACCGGCCACGGCACGCTCGGCTGGACCATGTCCTGCGGTTCGGGGCGCGTGCTCGCGGATATGCTGTCGGGCAAGAAGCCGGATGTGGATGTGAGTGCGCTGACGGTGGATCGGTACGCGCACAGGTTTGGCTAGGCGTCCTCCTGCGAATCTATCCATCACCGCCACCGTGAGGTGGCCGCTCCTTCAGCGGCCCTCGAAGGGCGACGGCCCAGCTCTATCGGGGCCGTGCATCCTTCGAGGCTCGCTTTGCTCGCACCTCAGGATGACGGGGTTTGGGGGGCGCTCGCTGCGTGAAAGGAAGCTACCCAGCCCCCGTCACGCAATTCACCCACAGCACCACGGCCTTCGCATCCTGCGCCGGATTGGAAAACCGGTGCGGCCTGCGGCTCGCGAACCGAAAGCTGTCGCCGGTCTTCAGCGACCAGGTCTCGCTGTCCACCGTCAGCATCATCTCGCCTTCGAGCACGAGGCCGGCCTCTTCGCCGTCATGGGTGTAGAGCTCGTCGCCGGTCGAGCCGCCGGGCTCCAGATGCACCAGAAACAGGTTCAGCTTGTTGTCGGCATTCGCGGGGCTCAGCAATTGTTTGGACACGCCGGTGCGCCACAGTTTCAGCTCGGGCCGCTGCGATCCGCGCGTAACGACCTGATCGGACGCGCCGTCGGCGCTCGGGCTGGCGCCGAACAGTGCGGCGATGCCGACGCCGAGCACGTCGGCGAGCGTAGCAAGCACGCGTAGTGATGGCGACGAAAGGCCGCGTTCGATCTGGCTGAGGAAGCCGATCGACAGGTCCGTGCGCGCCGCGACCGTTTCGAGCGAGAATTGCCTGACGCGTCGGAGATCCCTGATGCGACGGCCGACCGCGACGTCCATTGCCGGCTCCGCCGGCTTCGCGGTAGCCTTCTTGACCTTCCTGGCCGGCTTTGCGGCGGCCGGTTTGCGCATTCTTTTGCCACCGCTCACGTCAAACCGCTTCCTTCATGTGCATGAAAACCGCTTGCGTCGTCCGCGAAAGTGTGACCAAATTTTCATATTGGTGAAAATAGGCCGAAACGGCTCGGTCCGCAACGTCTGCGATCACGACGTGCGAGCGCCGCCACCGGCCGGACCCAAAGGGGGATGCGATGAAGCGTTTTGGTCTGGCCGCGGTCGCGGCACTCGCGATTGCAGCGGTGACGCCGGCATCGGCGCAGCAGGTGCTGAAGGTCGGCTCGACGCCGACCGGCATCCCCTTCACCTTCCTCGACACCAAGACCAACAGCATTCAGGGCATCATGGTCGATCTCGTCACCGAAATCGGCAAGGATGCCGGCTTCAACGTGCAGATCGAGCCGATGCAGTTCTCGGCACTGATCCCGTCGCTGACCTCGAGCAAGATCGACATCATCGCAGCTGCGATGTTCATCACGGCGCCGCGCAAGGAGGTCGTCGATTTCTCCGACCCGATTTACACCTACGGCGAAGGCCTGGTGGTGCCGAAGACCGACACCAAGGCCTACGCCACGCAGGACGATCTGAAGGGTGAGACGGTCGGCGCGCAAGTAGGCACCGCCTTCGTCGACGCGCTGAAGAAGACCGGCCTGTTCGCCGACGTCAAGGCCTACGACACCATCCCCGACATCCTGCGCGACGTGAACACCGGCCGCCTCAAGGCCGGCTACGCCGACTATCCGATCCTCGCCTACAACATCAAACAGGGCGGCTTCCCCGAGGTGCGGCTTGTCGACGGCTACAAGCCCGTCACTGTCGGCTCCGTCGGCATCGGCGTGCGCAAGGGCGAGGCCGCGCTGCTCGGCAAG
This sequence comes from Bradyrhizobium sp. CCGUVB4N, assembly GCF_024199945.1. Classification (GTDB taxonomy): domain Bacteria; phylum Pseudomonadota; class Alphaproteobacteria; order Rhizobiales; family Xanthobacteraceae; genus Bradyrhizobium. The sequence continues at coordinate 2,269,817 of NZ_JANADP010000001.1, forward strand.
ATCAACGCCTCGCTGGCGAAGCTCAAGGCCAACGGCACCATCGACAAGATCCTCGACAAATGGGGCCTGAAGGCACAGGGCTGATAGAGGCTGATCGCAGGCTTTCCGATGAAAGGCTTCTGGCACGACGCCGTCGAGTTCTTCCCGATCCTGATGAGCGGCGTCGCACTGACGATCGTCGTCACCATCGGCTCGCTGCTGCTCTCGACGGTGCTCGGCCTGATCTGGGCGATGATGCGGGTCTCCGGCATCAAGGCACTGTCGATGCTCAGCGCCAGCCTGATCAACGTGATCCGCGGCATCCCGATCATCGTGCTGCTGTTCTATCTCTACTTCGTGATGCCCGATCTCGGCGTCACGCTCAGTGCACTGCAGGCCGCGATCCTCGGGCTCGGCATCGCCTATTCGGCCTATCAGGCCGAAAACTTCCGCGCCGGCATCGAGGCCATCGACAAGGGCCAGATCGAGGCGGCGCAGTCGATCGGCATGGGCTGGTGGCTCACCATGCGCCGCGTGGTGCTGCCGCAAGCGGTTCGCATCGTGCTGCCGCCCTACGGCAACGTCATGATCATGATGCTGAAGGATTCGTCGCAGGCGTCCACCATCACGGTCGCCGAGCTTGCGCTTCAGGGCAAGCTGATCGCGTCCTCGACCTTCAAGAACACCAACGTGTTCACGCTGGTGGCGCTGATGTATCTCACCATGAGCATTCCGTTGATCCTGCTGGTCCGGCACTTCGAGAAGCGGGCGGGCAAGCGATGATCGAGCTGAACGACGTCCACAAGAGCTTTGGCAAGGTCGAAGTGCTCAAGGGCATCACGGCTTCCGTGCAGAAGGGCGAGGTGGTCTGCATCATTGGCCCGTCGGGCTCCGGTAAGTCGACCATCCTGCGCTGCATCAATGGGCTCGAAAGCTACGACCGCGGCGAGATCAGTATTGAGGGTCTGAAAGTCGACCGCGATGCGCCCTCGATCGTGAACATCCGCACGCAGGTTTCGATGGTGTTTCAGCGCTTCAATCTGTTCCCGCATCGCACGGCGCTCGAAAACGTCATCGAAGGGCCGCTGTTCGTGAAGAAGGAACCGCGGGCCCAGTCGTTCGAGCGCGGCCGCGCGCTGCTCGCGCGCGTCGGACTTGCCGAGAAGGCCGATGTGCATCCACCGCAGCTCTCCGGCGGTCAGCAGCAGCGCGTCGCGATTGCCCGTGCGCTCGCGATGCAGCCCAAGGCGATCTTGTTCGACGAGCCGACCTCGGCGCTCGATCCGGAACTCGTCGGCGACGTGCTCGGCGTGATGCGCAAGCTCGCCGATGAGGGCATGACCATGGTTGTCGTCACCCATGAGATGGGCTTTGCCCGCGACGTTGCCGACCGCGTGCTGTTCATCGATGGCGGCGTCATCGTCGAGCAGGGGCCTGCCAAGGCGTTGCTCAACCAACCCCAGCATCCGCGCACGCAGGATTTTTTGCGCCGCGTGCTGCATCCGCTCTGACCGGACTCTTGCAATGACGCGCCTGCCTCTGCCGCCCTCGCTCTATGCCGACACCGCCGTTGCGCCGGTGGCCACGCCGCCGCTCGATGCGGACAAGACCGTCTCCGTCGCGATCGTCGGCGGCGGCTATACGGGGCTTTCCACGGCGCTGCATCTGGCGGAGCAAGGCGTCGAGGCGCTGGTGCTGGAGGCGCAGGAACCGGGCTGGGGCGCGTCGGGCAACAATGGCGGCCACACCAATCCCGGCCTGAAGCACGATCCCGATCAGATCGAGGCCGATTTCGGCGCTGAGCTCGGCCGCCGCATGATCGAGTTCTCCTATGGCACGACGAACTTCACGCATGATTTGATCCGCCGTTACCAGATCCCGTGCGAGGCGCGGCAGAACGGCACGCTGCGCGTGGCCTATAACGAGGCCAGCGCCGCTGCGATCGAAAAGACCGCGCAGCAATGCATCCGCCGCGGCATGCCGGTGTCGTATCTGAACCGCGAGCAGCTGCGCGAAATGACCGGCACGGATCGCTACATCGGCGCCATGCTGGATAGCCGCGGTGGCGACCTGCATCCGCTCAGCTACGCCCGCGGCCTTGCGCGGGCCGCGATCTCGGCGGGGGCCAAAGTCTATGGCGAGACGCCGGCGCTGTCGCTCCGGCGCGACGGCAGAAGCTGGCGCATCGAGACGCCGCGCGCGGTGGTGCATGCCGACAAGGTGCTGCTTGCAACCAACGGCTTTACGGACGATCTCTGGCCGGCGCTCCGTCGCACCATCGTGCCGGTGTTTTCATCGATCGCCGCCACTGCGCCGCTCTCGGACGACGTCGCGCGCGCGATCATGCCGACGCGGCCCGTCCTCTACGAGAGCGGCCATATCACGGTCTACTACCGCATCGATCAGAACAACCGCCTGCTGATGGGCGGCCGCGGGCCGATGCGCTGGATCAACTCGCCGAACGACGTCGCCTATCTCATCCGCTACGCCGAGCGGTTGTGGCCGCAGCTCAAGGGCGTGGCCTGGACCCATGGCTGGAACAGCCGGCTCGCGATCACCAAGGACCACTATCCGCATGTGCATGAGCCCGCGGAGGACATCCTGATCTCGCTCGGTTGCAACGGTCGCGGCGTGGCGCTCTCGACCGCGATGGGTGCGCAGCTCGCGCGCCGTCTGATCGGTGGTGCCAAGGCCGAGATCGACATGCCCGTCACCGGCATCAAGCCGATCGCGATGCATGCGTTCTGGCCGGTCGGCGTGACGACCGCGGTGATCACCGGCCGCGTGCGCGACCGGCTCGGCATATGAAGAAGGCGCCGCTCGACGAGAGAGCGACGCCTTGCATGATCTACAGATTGAATGTCAGCAGCGACCCTGCTTCCACAGGCCGGGCGGGCACCCGTGACCGCGCCAGCCGACCTTGCGGCCATGCGACCATCCGGGCGGCGTGCCGTGATGATGATGGCCCATTCCGTGACCATGACCACCGTGTCCGTGTCCATGTCCGCCCCGGGCCAGTGCGGGACTGATGAGTGTGAGGCCGGCTGCGACGATCAGCGATGCCGCCAGCGCAAGTTTCTTCATAAAGGTCCTCCATCGGGATGATGCGCACTTGTCCGTTCAACAAACTGACCGCGCGCGGCTAAGTTCCCGGAGAATGTGGAGGAGTCGTGACGCTCGCGGAGATGCACGGGTATGCGTTAACTCAACGCATGCTAGCGCCGTCGCGCGTCTGTCGTTGCGTCGCTGTCGCCAGCTCGCATCGCTGGCTGATGGCGGCTCAGTCCTCCGCCACCGCGTCGGCCCAGGGCTGGAAGATGTCGACCGCGCCGGAATTGACATCGCCGGCGCGCATCACCACGCTTGGGCAGGCGAACTTCTGCGGCAGAGCCTGCACCTGCGTTTCCTCGTAGTTGAAGCGCGCGGCCAGCGTCTGGCGTACGTCCGCAGGCAGCCGAGCGTCGCCGATCACGATCGCGCCTTCGCTGGCGTCGATGCGTGGCTGGTGAATGGCGGCATCGAGATCCATGCCAAAGTCCATCGCAAAGGAGACGAGTTGCATCACCGACGGCAGGATGCGGCGGCCGCCGGAGGCGCCGACTGCGAGGCGCTTGCCGTCCCTGGTTTCGGCAATGACGGGCGTGTAGTTACAGAGACAGCGTTTGCCGGGTGCGAGCGAGTTCGTCGTGCCGGGGGTCGGATCGAACCACATGATGCCGTTGTTCATGGCGATGCCGGTGTGCGGCGTCACGTATTTCGAGCCAAAGGACGAGAGTAGCGTCTGCGTCACTGCTGCGATATTGCCGTGGCGGTCGACCACGGAGAAATGCGTGGTGCAGGCGGGCGCGAGGTATTCGGCGCCGAGCGAGCGCTTGCCGGCGGCATCGCCCATGTCCTTGAGCCGTTCGCGGAACGCCGCCTGAAGAGCGAGCGCATATTCGGCATAGGCGGCTGAATCCGGCGCGCTCGCCGGCTTCAGGCCTTGCTGCAACAATCGCAACGCATGGGCCATCGTCGGGCCGGCCGTGAGCTCTGGCGTCGCATACACCTTGCCGTCGCGATAGGGGATTGCCAACGGCTCGCGCAGGTGCGCGCGGAACGCGGCGAGATCCTCCACCGACAGCGAACCGCCGTCCGCCCTGATATCGGATGCGATGCTCTTGGCGAGATCGCCCTGGTAGAAATCGCGGGGTCCGGCGTCGGCGAGATGCGACAGCGTCGCCTTGAGCGTGTCCTGCGGAAGCCGGATCTGGGACTTGATGCCCCATGGTGGGCTCGGGGGCAGGCCGTCCTTCAGGAATGCTGCTGCACTCGCCGGATAGCGCCGGAGATCGGCGGCCGACGCGGTGATCGTCAGCGCGGTCCACCAATCGACCAGCAGGCCTTCGCCGGCAAGCGCGGCAGCCGGCGTGACAAGATCCTTCCACGGCATTCTGGCGTAGCGCCGATGAGCCTCCTCCATGCCGGCGACGACGCCGGGCACGGCGATCGAACCGGGGCCGTGGATGTTGCGGTCGTCCTTCACCCGCGGCCAGGGAAACAGATCGGAGGCAGCGCCTTCCCCGCTGAGTGGATAGTCGGCGGTACGCAGGCTCTGCGGCGCACACATGCCGTAGTCGATCACCTCAGTGCGATTTTCCTTGGCGCGGTAGAGCACCATCGCGCCGCCGCCACCGATGCCGCTGTTCCAGGGCTCCAGAACGTTCAGCGCAAAGGTCGTCGCCACGATCGCGTCGACGCAATCGCCGCCCGCAGCCAGCACCTGCGCGCCCACCTCGGCCGCGCGCCGCGATTGCGAGGCGACGATGCCGCCCTTGGAGGTGACGGCGGGCTTGCGGACGGTTTGGTTGAGGCTGAACTGATGAGGCATGATGTCGGTGAACTCTGTCTTCGGTTGTCTTCTGGATTCAGTGTCTTCTGGATTCAGTGTCTTGGCTTCGTTGCGCCGACGTCGGAGCTCCGCAATTGGCGGAGCGCGCGAAGAATGGCACATTGCCGGCAACGAGAACATCGAAAGGGAGATGCGACATGGCAGGTGTGAAACAGGCGCGGGATGGCGCCGTCGGGATCTTGACGCTTGACGAGCCGGCAAGCCTGAACGCGATGACGCCGGACCTGCTCGGCGCGCTTGCCGCCGCCGTCGCCGAGATGAGTGGGGATGAGGAGGTCCGTGCGCTGGTCCTCACCGGCGCTGGGCGTGGCTTTTGCTCAGGACAGAATTTGAAGGCAGCCGGAGCGCTGGGCGACGACCTCGCAGCCGGCGTGATGCGCTTCTACTGGCCTGCCTTCAAGGCGCTGCGCGAATGCCGCGTGCCCGTCGTCGTTGCCGTCAACGGTGTCGCGGCCGGCGGCGGCTTCAGTCTGGCGATGGCCGGCGACATGATTGTTGCGGCGCGCTCAGCCAGTTTTATTCAAGTCTTCAGCCGTATCGCGCTGGTGCCCGATCTCGGCTCGACCTGGCTGCTGCCAAGGCTGATCGGCCGCCAGCGCGCGCTCGAGCTGATGCTCCTAAACGAGCCCCTCACGGCCGAGCGTGCCCAGGAGATCGGTCTTGTACGGCAGGTCGTCGACGACGCGAAGCTGATGGAGGAGGCGTTGACGCTGGTGCGCCGTCTCGCCGATGGCCCGACCCGCGCGCTGGTCGCGACCCGCGCCCTGGTCGAGGAGAGCGAGCACAGCAGCTACGAGGCGCAGTTCCGCCGCGAGATCGAGCTTCAAGCCGCGATCCGCACAAGCGCTGACGCCGTCGAAGGCCGCAAGGCCTTCGTCGAGAAGCGCAAGGCGAAGTTTACGGGGAGGTGAGGCGACGCGGCCTCTCCAAGCTCGTCATGCCCGGGCTTGACCCGGGCATCCACGTCTTGCCGTCCGTCCTAAAACGTGGATGGCCGGGACAAGCCCGGCCATGACGGCGAAGAGATGAGTGGGAAGCGACGCTCAGAGCCCGCGGTGTAACCGGCTGGCCTGATACTTGGCGTGCCATTTCGGTCCGGGTCCGCGCATGTAGTGCAGCTCGGGGCGATAGGGGTTGCCGGCGATGCGCACCAGCTTCTGCCATTTGGTGGCGACGAAGGCGAAGGGCTGGCGGAACAGGGTCAAGGAAGCGAACAGCATGACATCACCTCAATGCGGCTTGCCGAGCATGGCGGTGAAGGGGAGATCGAAAAGATCCTCGCCGTCGGAGCCGCTGACATGGATCACCCAGTCGCGCCAGTCTTCAGCACCGGGCGTCTGAATCATTGAATGCATGATCTGGGCGGCGCGGTCGCGCGCTTCGGTCAGGCTGGAGACCGCGGCACCATTGCGATCGATCAGCGTGCCGTCGGTGTTCGAGCAGTGAAAATAGACCTGGACCATATGCGCCTCCTGTGGGGAGCGGACGGGACGGCAAATGGATACCACCCGACGTGTTCGCGAAATATTCGGGGCGAGCCCGGTAAGGGAATCTACGGAGATTGGTCGGCACGAAGAGCCCTGCGGGTTTGATCACAGGCGGGTGATGTTCAACTGGACGGCGCCTGGTGGGCATGGAACAACCTTCGACCGAAATCCGGGAGGCGGCTGTGAATCATCTCACATTTCAGGTTGGACGCCGAAGCTTGTGCGTGGGTGTCTTCGCCTTCGCGGCGGTCCTGCTCGGCTTTGCCTCGCTGGCTGCGTCCGATTCCGTGAGGAAAAGCGGCTACGCGGTGGGACCGGAGACCTGCGGCAGCGGCGATCTCGCCTTTCCCAGGGTCCAGATCGACATGAAGGCCGGCTTTTGCGCCGGCCTCGTCGCCAGCGAAGAGGATCATCTGAAATTTCCGCGGTCGATCATCCAGCTGCCAGGTCGTGACCTGTTCGTGGTCGCCGACATGGGCGGCTGGGGCCATGCCGATGGCCGGCTGCTCCTGCTCGATCCCCACGCCGCCAGCGGCCAGCGGTTCAAGGAGCTCCTGACCGGGGTCGAATATCCGTTCGGCCTGGTGATCGGTCCGGACAAGAAGCTCTACGCTTCGACCGCCGAGACCATCTTCCGCTTCGATCCGCTCGCGGATAACCCGCGCAGCACGGTCGAGACCGTCATCCGTCACATGCCGGGCCGCCGCATCACGCTGCCGGATGGGACGAAGCTCGACGAGTCCGCGCATCCGCTCAAGCAGTTCGTGTTCGATCGCAATGGCCGGCTGTTCGTCAATGTCGGCGCCCATAGCGACGATTGCATCACGCCGGCGCCGATCACGAGGCCTTGCGCGGCAGCAGAAGGTGCTTCCGCCATGGCCGCGATCTGGCTGTTCACGCCGCCGTCGGGTGGTGTGTTCCCGGCGTTGAAACCTGGCGATACCGACCCGCCGCACACGATCTACGCGCGGGGCCTGCGCAACTCGATGGCGCTGGCGCTGCACCCGAACTTTCCCGATGCCGGTTACGCGTTCCTGCAAGGCGAGAACGGCCGCGATCTGCCCGATATCTTCAAGCCGAACGAGGAGATCAACGCGATCGAGCAGGGCAGGCATTATGGCTGGCCCTATTGTTTTGATCTCTCGACGCCGAGTCCCGAGTTCAGGCTCGTGCTGCAATCCGGCGTCTATAAATCCCTTTGCACGGCAAACGCGCTTTACAAGCAGCCATTCTCGCTCATGCCCCCACACGGCGCGCCGCTCGCGATGCTGTATTATCACGGCGCCAAATTTCCGGAGCTGGAAGGCAAGCTGCTGGTCGGCCTGCACGGCTATCGCCCGACCGGCAGCCGCGTGCTGATCTACGACGTCGACGACCATGGTTTTCCAAAACCCGCGCCGGCACCGGTGCGCTACCATGTCAGCTGTGCCGCCGATCCGACCCATAACTTTCAGACCGACGCGGGAGATGTCGCTGCGGCGCCGTTCGAGGAGTTGATCGCCGGCTGGCATCGCGTCAATGGTGCGCGCCCGCAAGGCGCGCCGGTCGGCATGACGGTCGCGGAGGATGGTGCGATCTGGCTGGTCGAGGACAAGAATCAGACGATCATCCGCATCGACCGCGCCGCGGGCGATCCACCGCCGCCGCTGCCCTGCGACACGCGCAGCCAGGCTCTGATCGACCAGCTCGCAGCGCTCGTCGCCAAGGATGCACAAAACAAGATCCGGCTCACCACGCTGCGCAAGAACCTCGTCGAAAAGCATTGCGTCGGCTGCCACTCCGATTTCGGTCTGAAGGCGGGGCAGTCGGATGCCGACAAGGATACGACCGTGCTCCGTTTCATGCTGTCGCAGGATGGCTGGATCTATCCGGGCGATCCGCAGTCCGGCAAGCTGCGGACGCGGCTGCGCGGCATCGGCGCGGAGAAGCTGATGCCGCCGGGCGGCGAGAACCTGCCGAAGACCGAGCCGGGTTACACGGGCTTGCTCAACACCGCAGATTTGCTCGTCGCGAAAATGGTTCCGGGAACGCGGATGCTCGTCAAGTTAGGCCTGCCGCAGCGCAAATTTTTCAGCAAGGCGAACAAGGAATGCGGCGAAATACCGGCCGCCAAGGTCGTTGTCGTGACACAAAGGAACGCTGTAGACAAACCGGGCTTCAGCCGATTCTTCCGGCCGGCCGATCCGTACTTGAATGGCGAATGCAGCGACGACGATGGCTATTACATCCGGCAGGAATTTCTGGTGCCTGTGCAGTAGCATCCTGCTCGTCGTCGCCACGCCGCTCGTCGCAGCCGAGACGAAGCTGTTCGAAAGCGTGCAGGTGACGCCGGCCAGCGAATACACGTTCGGCATCGAAGGGCCTGCCGCCGATCTCGATGGCAACCTCTTCGTCGTCAATTTCGGCAAGCCCGGCACCATCGGCCGATTGCCCGCAGGTGGTACGGTTTCGGAGGCCTTCACGACGCTTCCCGAGGGCAGCGTCGGCAACGCCATCCGCTTCGATCGCAACGGCACGATGTTCATCGCCGACTACAAGAAGCACAACATCTTTGCGATCTCCAAGGGTAGCTCCGAGCCCGTCGTCTGGTTTCACTCCGACGAGATGAACCAGCCCAACGACATCACCATCGCCCGCGACGGCACGATCTATGCCAGCGATCCGAACTGGAAGGGCCGGGAAGGCCACGTCTGGCGCATTGCGAAAGCCGCCGATGGCACCGTGCAGGGACAGGTCATGTCGGCTCCGCGCGCGATGGGCACCACCAACGGCATCGATCTCAGCCCCGACGGCAGCACGCTCTATGTCGGCGAATCCAACAATGGCCAGATCTGGTCCTACGCGATCCGCGGCAATGAGCTCACCGACGCAAAGCCCGTCAAGGCATTCCAGCCCGACACCATCGACGGCCTGCGCACCGATGTCGCCGGCCGCCTCTACATCGCGCGCATTCTCAAGGGGACGATCGCGCTGATGAAGCCCAATGGCGCGGTCGAGCGCGAGATCGCGCTGAAGGGCAAAGAGCCCACCAACCTCGCCTTCGGCGGCAGCGACGGCAAGACAATCTTCGTCACCCAACGCCAGGGCGGCTTTATCGAATCCTTCCGCACCGACCACGAGGGTCGCGAGCACTGCCTTCAGCGCGGACGCTGCTGAGCGCTTCACGGGCGGTCTGCTTCCGGCGCAGAGAGGTCGGCATTCTTCTTGCTTGCATCCAACCGCCGCAGGCATCAAGACATCTGTGGCACTATCGAAGACGCGACCACGGAGTGTTGAGTGAAAGCCGTCCATACCGAACTGCACCGCAGCCACGATCCGCAATTCTTCCTGGTCCGCGGCGTCGTCAAGCGCACCACCGAGCAGCCCGAGCGCGCTGACCGCCTGCTCAAGGGCCTGAAGGACGGCAAGCATCAACTGGTCGAGCCGACGACATTCGGCCAGGGTCCGCGCGCCCGCATTCACAGCCCGGAATATCTGTCGTTCCTGAGTGAGGCCTGGGATGCCTGGACGGCGCTCGGCGATTCCGGCCCGGAGATGATCGGCAACATCCACCCCGTGCGCCATGCCGCGACCTATCCGACCCACATCGTCGGCAAGCTGGGCTGGCACACCGCCGATACCGCCGCGCCGATCGGCCCGGGCACCTGGGCCGCGGCCTGCGCCGCGACGGACGTCGCGGTCACCGCCGCGCAAATGGTGATGGACGGCGAGGATGCGACCTACGCGCTGTGCCGTCCGCCCGGCCATCACGCCTATCGCGACATGGCCGGCGGCTTCTGCTTCCTCAACAACAGCGCGATTGCCGCGGCACATCTGCGGCTCAAGCATGAGCGCGTCGTCATCCTCGACGTGGACGTGCATCACGGCAACGGCACGCAAGGCATCTTCTACGCCCGGCCGGACGTCTACACGATCTCGATCCACGCTGATCCGACCGCGTACTATCCCTTCGTGTGGGGCTATGCGCATGAGCGCGGCGAGGGTCCCGGTCTCGGCACCAATCTCAACATTCCGTTGGCGATCGGCACAGGCGACGACGGCTACATCGAGGTGATGGATCTCGCGCGCAAGGCGATCGAATCCTTTGCGCCCGGCGCCCTCGTCATCGCGCTCGGCCTCGATGCCTCCGAGCACGATCCGCTGAAGGGCCTCGCCGTCACCACGCCCGGTTTCCGCCGCATCGGCCAGGCCATCGCGAAGCTGGGCCTGCCGACCGTGTTCGTGCAGGAAGGCGGCTATCTCTCGGATATCCTCGGAGCCAACCTGACCTCGGTGCTGGCGGGATTCGAAGAGGCGCGGTGAAGCGCGTTCTTCACCTCTCCCCGTAAGAACGGGGAGAGGGAGAAGACGCACCTAGTCCTTGAACAGGATCTGCTCCAGCAAATCCATCCGCATGATCCGGATGGTGCTGCCCTCGATGGCGATGATGCGGCGGTTCTGGAAGCGCTTGAGCATCATCGTAACCCATTGCCGGGTCGAGCCGACCATGGCCGCAATCTGGTCGTGGGTGATCTTACGGTTGATGACGACGGTGTCGGCGTCGGCAATGCCGTGCAGCTCCGACAAGGTGAGCAGGAACTGCGCCAGCCGTTCGATCACCGATCGCGTGCCGAGGATTTGCGCCATTGAGGAATAGCATTTGCCCTTGGCGATGAGCCCGTCGATCAGCGCCAGCGCGAATTGCGGCATGCCGGTCAGGAGCTTCTCGAGCGCCGGGCCGGAGAGCGTTGTGATCTCGCAGGCGTCGATGGCGATGCCGGACCACATGTGGACGCCGCCGCCGGAGATCTCCGGACCGCCGATGAAATGCCCCGGCGTCCAATAAGCGAGCGTGATCTCACGACCCGACGGTGCCGTATAGTAGACCCGCACCTGGCCGCGGCGGATGATGAAGATGCCGTCATGGCCGTCACCCTGGCTGAACACCATCTCGCCCTGTGGCACCGTGATCGTGCGGCCGGCTGCGTGCACGCGCGCCTGTTCCGACGCCGACAGGCGATCAAGGAAATGCGCGCCGGCATTCAAGCCGTCGATCGTCTCGCTCATGAATAGCGCCGAGCTCGTGCTCTTCGTGCGCGTGGTGCGGGACCGCCGCGGCTTCTCGCGGCCAGGCCAGTCGAACCGCGCACCTGCATGTGGCCGCTCGGCGAAAGCGGCAGGCGCGGTTGCGGCAGCTTCCTTGAGAATGGTCATCGCAATCCTGAGCTCGACGAAGTCTTGCGACTAGGTAAGAGCGGCAATGGTACGATGTCCATCTCTTTGCGATCGTTCCAGATCACTTAGCAAAGCTTGATATGTGCGCCGAGCGGAGGCGAAACGATTTCCCTGCCGATCGCATCGTCCTGAGAAAATTCTTTGCGTCGTCGCGCGACGGAATCATGACGCGGGCGCGCCCCTCGGTGGCGATGCAAGTAATTGCTTCAAGGGTTGTGTTGCGCCTTCGATAGTGCCGGCCAGCGTTGCTGCCGGTACGCGACCGGCCTGCCGAGGACAGTTCGATGATCGATTTCAGCTCTTTGAGACACAGTGCGGCCGTCATGGTCATGACCGCCGCGATGTTCGGGCCGTCGCAGGCGGAGACGATCCGGGTTGCGGTCGGGACGCAGGATACGACCATCAATTGCGCGACTGGCGGCCTGCTCATCCGCGAGCTCAAGCTGCTGGAAAAATTCCTGCCACATGACGGCAAGTACAAGGATGTGACCTACGACATCCAGTGGAAGAACTTTACCAGCGGCGCGCCGCTCACCAACGAGATGGTCGCCGGCAAGCTCGACTTCGGCGCGATGGCGGATTTTCCGGGTTCGCTGAATGGCGTCGCATTCCAGAAGGCGGGGCGTCGCAGCCTCTTCATCAGCGTGCTGTCCGGCAGCACCAAGGGCAGCGGCAACGGCATCGTGGTGCCGTCGAGCTCGCCGGTGCAGTCGCTCGACGAGCTCAAGGGCAAGACTATCTCCGTTCCCTTTGCCTCGACCTCGCACGGCATGCTGCTCCGCGCCATCGAGGCCAACGGCTGGAATCCCGAGACCGACGTCAACATCATCACGCAGGCGCCGGAAGTTGCCGGCCCGGCCTTGCAGGCCAACAAGATCGAGGCGCATGCCGACTTCGTTCCGTTCGCCGAGCTGTTTCCCTGGCGTGGCTTCGCGCGCAAGATCTTTGACGGCGCGCAGGCCAACGCCCCGACGTTCCACGGTTCACTGGTCGACGCCGATTATGCCGAGAAATATCCGGAGATCGTCGTCGCCTATTTGCGCGCGGCAATCGAGGCGGATCGCCTGATCGCGGAGGAGCCGGAGAAATACAGCGAGTTGATCGCGAAGGTGACCGGAATCGAGGCGGAGGTCGACTATCTCTTTCACGGACCGCTCGGGCTTCAGACCCGCGACATCACCTGGAAGCCGGAATACCGCCAGGCCGTTGCGACCTCGATCAAGACGCTGAAGCTGCTCAAGCGCGCGGACAGCGATCTCGATATCAACCAGTTCGTTACCGACAAGTACATTCGCGTTGCGGCCGCGCAGGCCGGCCGCGATTACGACGCCGGGCTGAAAGATTATGCGCAGCTTCCGCTTCGCGCCAAGGACGCGGCGACGGGCACCGAGATCAGCGACTTCAGCCGCGTCGCACAGATCTGGGTCAAGGACGAGCCGCACGTGCGTCACTACGCCTCGCCCGAGAACGCGCTGAAGGCACTCGCCGAACTCGAGAAGGACGGCAAGGCCATCCGCGTCGTCTATGCGCAGGATCGCGAAAGCGGCATCAAGCTGTTCGCAAACCAGGCGTGGTTCGTACGATCCCAAAGCGGTGAGCTGAGTGCGTTCCTGCTCAAGGACGGGGCCGACCGCTGGTCGAAGCAGCATGGCGGGACGGTGCTCGATTTCGCCGCTGCGCGCGAATCCTTCGGTGCGAGCCGGTAAGACCATGGCGATCGCTTCGCGGACGCGGTCTGCGGGCATCCGATGGGTGGTCCGCGGCCTTTCCATCCTCGCCTGCATCGCGCTGTGGCAGGTCGCATCGGTCACGCATCTCAATCTGGGGATCGTCACCTTCCGCAACGTGCCGCCGCCGGTCGAGGTGGTCGAATCCGCTGTCGCGCTGTTTCGTTCGCCGAAGCTGGCGGCGCACATCACCAGCAGCCTCTGGCGTGTGTTCGCGGGCTACGGGGCGGCGGTGCTGATTGGCGTGATCCTTGGCTTTGCGATCGGCCGGTCGCGCGCCGCGAGTGACCTGCTGCTGCCGCCGCTGGAATTGCTGCGGCCGATTCCGGCGGTGGCGTGGATACCGCTGTCGATCCTGATCTTTCCGTCCTCCGAACTCTCGATGATCTACATCACCTTTATCGGCGCCCTGTTTCCGATCGTGCTCAACACTGTCCACGGTGTTGCGAATGTCGACCGTCGGCTGGTCGCCTCCGCGCGCAGCCTGGGCGCGGGAGAGTTGGCGATCCTGAAGGAGGTGGTGCTGCCGGACGCGGCGCCCAGTATCGTCACCGGGCTTGCGATCGGGATGGGTACCTCGTGGTTCTGTCTTGTCACCGCCGAGATGATCTCGGGCCAGTTCGGCATCGGCTATTACACCTGGGAGGCCTACACGCTCCAGAATTATGCCGACATCATCGTGGGCATGCTGATCATCGGCTTGCTCGGGATGGGCTCCAGCTGGCTGTTGACGACGGCCGGACGGCTCGCGATGCCCTGGCGCAGTCCGAAGGTGGCGCGATGAACATTCGGGTCGCGGATATCGGCACGCAAAGCGTCGGCCGTATCGAGTTCGCCGATGTCTCGATCTCGCTCGGTGAGGGGATCGATGCGTTCGAGGCGGTGAGCGGGCTCGATGTCTCGATCTCGCCGGGTGAACTCGTCTGCATTCTCGGTCCGTCCGGCTGCGGCAAGTCCACGCTGCTGGGTGCGCTGGCCGGACATCTGCCGATCACGGCGGGCCGGCTCACAGTCGACGGACAGAAGGTCGTGGGACCGAGCCCGGACCGCGGCATGGTGTTTCAGCAGCACACATTGTTTCCGTGGAAACGGGTGCGGGACAACGTGGCCTTCGGCCCGAAGATGCGCGGCATCGCCCGCGCCGAGCGCGACCGCGCGGCGGATGCGATCCTGGATCTTGTCGGCCTATCCGGCTTCGAGGCGTTTTATCCGGCGCAGCTGTCGGGGGGCATGCAGCAGCGCGTCGAGATCGCGCGGGTTCTTATCAACCAGCCGCGGGTGCTGCTGATGGACGAGCCCTTCAGCGCGCTCGACGCGCAGACGCGCGGCATGATGCAGGAGGTCCTGCTCGAAATCTGGGGCAAGATCCCGACGACCACGGTGTTCGTCACCCACGACATCGACGAGGCGCTATTCCTTGCCGACCGCATCGTCGTGATGAGCGCAAGACCAGGCCGCGTGATCGAGGACATCGCGCTGCCGTTTGCGCGGCCACGCAGCCAGGATCTCGTCACCGAACCCGAGTTCGTTCGGCTGAAGCGTCATGTCATGCAGCTTCTGCGGCGGCCGGAAGGCCGCGAGCCGCTGGCGCGTCTGAGTCCGCTCGGCGTGCCGAGCTAGAACAATCCACTTGCGCTGAGCGCCTTGCAGACGTGCTGCATCTCGGTCTCGTCCGCGACCATGTCGAGCATGATCGTGGTCAGGCCCTTTGCGGCAAATTCCTTCAGCTTCACGCCGATCTCGGCATAGCTGCCGACGAGATAGGGGCAGTCGGCCTGGAAGGTGAGGTAGGGCAGCAGCCAATAGCCGTTGTCCTGGAGCTCGCCGCTCTGGCCCTCATACAAGCGCCGCTTCCAGACGGAATCGGAGTTCTCCACCGTGAGCGCCAGCAGCTCGCGGTCATCAGGGTTGTCGCGGAAGCGGGCCTTCGCCGCCTGCCGCGCTTCCTCTCTGCTGTCGCGCGCGAAGATGCCGAAATTCATGCCGGGGGCGTTGAGACCGTGATCGAGGTCGGGCGGCAGCATCTGCATCTTGATGCAGCCGGTCTCCGCGGCAACGCGCTGTGCCGCATCCGATTGCCCCGCGATCAAGAATTCCGGCATCAGCTCGGCCGGCAGGCGCGGGCGCAATTGCAAATTGCTGGCACGATAGAATCGGCCATCGACATTGACCGGGCGTGGGCTCACGAGCAACTGGCGCATCAGCGCGACGAACTCGCCGAGCCGGACGTAGCGGTCGGCATGCGACTGCTCGTCGCCCAACCCCTGCAAATCGCTGATCGCGGTGCCCGTGATCATGTTGAGATAGATCTTGCGGCCGTAGAGCTGCGCAAAGGACGACACGAATTTTGCCACCGTGAACGGGTGCATGTAGACCGGATTGACCGCGATCAGCGGCGAAGATCGCGTGGTCGCGGCCAGGATGTGCTGGGCCATCGCCCAGGGCTCGACGAAGACGTCATTGCCCTCGAACAGCAGGATGCCTTCGAAGCCGTTGCGGTCGGCGAACTCGGCCACCCGCATCAGCTCGCCGACATATTTCTGGGGATCGCGGTTGCGCGAAATCGCGGGAAAGACGCGCAGCCGCGCCGGCATTATTCCGCCGCTTCCTGGAGCGGCCATGCGTTGCGGGTGATGCGAAGGCCGCCGGCCGCGCGCGATCCGTCGGCAATCGCCAGGCGATGCGAGGGCGAGGGCGAGCACAGCGAGAAGCGCCAGCCTGCGGGATCGTCGGAGATATCGGGCTTGAAGCTGATCTCGATCGCCTCCCGCGACACCTGCATCGCGAACGCGTCGAGCGGCAAATTGAGCCCAAAACCCCTGGCTTTCAGATAAGCTTCCTTCAGCGTCCAATAGTCGAAGAAGCGCTCGATCGCGGCCGGCTCCGGCAGGGTGCGCAGCGTCTCGACCTCTTCCGGCGCAAAGAAGCGAAGCGCGGTGGAGAGCGGCGCGACGCGCCGCGACACCGTCTCGACGTCGACGCCGACGGTCTCGTGCTTCGACACGACGCAAGCCACGCAGCCGTCGGCATGGGACAGGCTGAAATGCAGGGCCGTCGAAGTCGCAGGCGCCGCGACAAAGGGCCGCCCGTAACGGCCGGTCGAAAACGACCAGTCGGTCGGTTCGACCTCGGGGGCCGCGTGCGAGAGCGCCATGCGCAACATCGCGTGTGCGAAGATGTATTGCCGCTGATGCCGCTCGAACATGAAGCGGTCGGCGCGGATCCGTTCGTCGACCGAGAGCAGCCGCCGGCACGCTGCAACCGCGCCCGGCGTGTCGATGCTCTCGATCAGTCCGACAAACAGTTCGATTTCGTCGTCTGCCATCAATTGGGCCCATAGTGTCAGGCGGAGGCCAAATCCGGCCCTGACCGAAGAATCAACCGAGCAGGAAGCAACTGCGCAGACCGCTTCTAGCGGTCCACCCAGGCAAATTCTTGTCGATTGCTGGCCGGTTTACAGGCGCAAGCTTGTGCGAGACCCCAACTCGACAGGCGAGCGGCCAAAAATTGGAAATGAATTTGAAGATTCGTGCGGCGTCCCGGCCGACGAGTCTTACTTTTTCTTCTTGGACTTCTTCGCCCCGCCCAGCGTCGCAAGGCTGGCATCGACGTCCTTCAGCGCGGACTGGAGCTTCTTCCTCTCAGCGGTCAGAAGCTTTTGCAGGGCCTTGCGGTCCTTGTCGCTCAGTGAGGTACCCTTGGTAAATTTGATGAAACCCATAATGGCACTCCCCCGGTTGAAAATAATCGTCCAAATCAAAACGCGAGAATAATCTTGCGCGGCAAGCGCCAAAGAATCAAGATGCAACTTGATCATTCACAGCTTTGGCGAGTGAACCCGCGTTCGGCATGGGCCAACAGCCGGTCATGCCGCCCGGCGATGGAGCAATCGGTCGAGCGGCGTATTGGGCTGGACCACGGCCGCCGCCAGCAGCGCGACGAGATCCTCCATCCACGCGCCGACCATCGCGCCGTCGAGCAAGTCGTCTTTATAATTGCAGGAACCCGTGATTCCGGTCGGGCGCTCCTTGAGCATCAGCGATAGCCAGGTCTGGTCGACCGGCAGCACCGGCTGGCCCTCGCGCGCGACGTTTCCGATCGATCGCACCGCGACATTGGGAAGGTCGAGCGGCTGGCGCAGCGGATTTTGCAGAGTGAAATAGACCTGGAGCAGCGATGCCGGATCGACGCCCTCCTGCTCCAGGTGGTCGGCCAGAATGTTGAACGGCAGCTCCTGCCGGGCATGCGCCTCGAGCACGCCTTGGCGCACCCGGCCCAAGGCCTGCGTGAACGACAGATCCGGCGTGATTCGGCTGCGGACGATCACCGTGTTTTCGAACGGACCCACGATCCCCTCGGTGTCCGGCTGGGCGCGATTGGCCATGGCGGTGGCGACCGCAATGTCCGTCCGTCCGATTCGCGCCAGCAGCAGGGCCTTGAGGCCGGTCAGCAGGCACATGAACAGCGTGGCGTTGTGCTGTCGCGCATAGGCCGTGAGCCGGGCGACCAGCTCGCGCTCCAGACTGAGCGGATGATGGCCGGTCGACGCGCCCGGCCGCGCTTCGCCGTCAAACAGGGGGGCCGATCCGCGCAAAGTCTCGGTCCAGTCGGCGGCCTGGCGGCGGGCCGCTTCCGTGCCGCACCACCAGCGCTGCCAGCGTGCGACGTCGGAGAACGCCAGCGGCATCTTCGGCAGGGGCGGCGACGGATGGCCTGCGAGCGCGGCGTAGCGGTTGGACAGTTCCTCGAACAGTACGCCGATCGACCAGCCATCGGCGATGGCGTGATGCAGCGTCAGCAGCAGGATGTGATCCTCGGCGTGCAGCCGCAGCAGCCGCGCCCGTAGCAGCGGCGCCCGGGCGGCGTCGACCGGGGCATAGGTTTCCTGTGCGATCAGAAGCTCGATCTTCTTCTGCTCAAGCGCCTTGCGGCGCTTGTTGTTGTGAGGACGCCCGTCGCCGATGGTCTCGACGGTCAGGACCGGACCGAGCGTGGCCGGCGCGACGATGCG
Source organism: Bradyrhizobium sp. CCGUVB4N (assembly GCF_024199945.1). Taxonomy (GTDB): domain Bacteria; phylum Pseudomonadota; class Alphaproteobacteria; order Rhizobiales; family Xanthobacteraceae; genus Bradyrhizobium. The sequence goes on from NZ_JANADP010000001.1 coordinate 2,288,126, forward strand.
GCTGACCGGCTCCTCGCCGGTCCAGCCGAACGCCGTGCGCAGCGATTCGTGGCGGCGCACGATGTCGTCGATGGCCTGCGCCAGCATGCGCGGATCGATCGGGCCCTCGAGGTGGAAAGCGAAGGGCAGGTTGAACAGCGGCAGATCGGGCAGGCTCTGCTCGATCCGCATCATCTGGTCCTGCGCGATCGACAGCGTGGGCGGTCCGCGATCGGCCAGGCGTGGCATGCCGGCCGCGGGCTTTTGCGGTTTCGTGGCGACGGCCTCATCGATCCGCCGGGCGAGCTCTTCGATCGTCGGCGCCTCGAAGATGGTCTTGATCGGCAGCGAGACCCCGAGCGCGCGGGCCACGCGCGCCATCGCCTGGCCGGCGAGCAGGGAATGGCCGCCGAGGTCGAAGAAATTGTCGGCAACACTGATGCTCTCGACCTTCAGCAGATCGATCCAGATGTCGGACAGGACCTTCTCGGTGAAGCGGCGGGCCGGCACGGTGGCTTCCGTCCCGGCGCTCTCCTGTTGCGCCGGCGCCAGCAGGGCGGAGCGATCGAGCTTGCCGTGGGCGTTGAGCGGTACCTGATCCAGGAACAGGAAGGCTGACGGGATCGCATGAACAGGCAGCCGGCTCTTGAGGAAGTCGCGCAGCTCGCTGGCGCTGATCTGGCGGCCGGCCCTGGCGACGATATGGGCGATCAGCCTGATATCGCCATTGGCGTCGCGGCGTGGCTCGACGATGCCGGCGCGCACGCTTGCGTGGTCGCCAAGCGCAGCCTCGATCTCCTTGAGCTCGATGCGATAGCCCCGGACCTTGACCTGAAGGTCGGCGCGACCGAGGCATTCGACCGTCCCGTCGGCGCGGCGGCGGGCGAGGTCGCCGGTGCGGTACAGCCGCGCGCCTTGCTGACGTGCGAACGGATCGGGGATGAAGCGCTGCCGACTTTGCGCGGGATCGTTGACATAGCCGCGGCCGACGCCGGCGCCGCCGATGCAGAGCTCGCCGACCACGCCGATCGGCTGCGGCTCCAGATTGGCGTCGAGCACATGGAGCTGGGTGTTGGGTAGCGGTGCGCCGACCGGGACATTGGTCGTCGTGTCCGGCGCCTTGGTCAGCCGGTGCAGCGAGACGTCGTCGGAACATTCCGAGGCGCCGTAGGCGTTGATCAGCGGTACCTTCGGGCAGCGGGCGAACCAGGCGCGGCAGAGTTCGACCGGCAGCGGCTCGCCGGTCGAGATCAGGAGCCGCAGCTTGGCAAATGCGCGCGCCATCGGCGCCTCGTCGAGGCGTTCGAGGATCACGCGGAGCAGCGAGGGAACGATCTCGAGCACGGTGATGCCCTCGCGTTCGATCTCCCGCGCCAGCAGGATCGGATCCTGTACGACCGAATTGCCGCAGACGTGGACGCGTGCGCCGACCATGGGAGCGGCGAGGAACTGCCAGACCGAGATCACAAAGCTCTGCGGCGCAGTCTGCGCGATCACGTCCTTGCGCGTGAGGCCGAGCTCGGCGATCAGCGACGCCAGATGGTTGGACAGCCCGCGCTGCTCGATCATGACGCCCTTCGGTGCGCCTGATGAGCCGGACGTGTAGATGAGGTAGGCAAGGCTCGCGGCTGCGCGCCGCACCGCGCGTGCCGGCCTGGTCGATTTTAGCGCGCTCGCATCCTCGATCTCGGCGACCTGGATTCGCGCGACCAGCGGCTCGAGCAGCGCGTCGACCATGGCGAACTGCGCGCGCCCCGTCAGCAGCACGCTTGCGCAGCTTGATCCGAGGATCGTTGCGAGCCTCGCCGGTGGCTGCTCGGGATCGAGGTTCAGGAAGGCCGCGCCCACGCGTTGCACCGCGATCATCGCCGCGAGCAGGTCGGGCCCGCGATCGGCCAGCAGCGCGACGACTGTTTCTGCGCCGACGCCCTCGCGGGCCAGCCAGCGTGCGATCGCCTGGCTGCGGCGCGCCAGTTCGCGATAGCTCAGCGACAGGCGTCCATCGGATATCGCCACGGCATTCGGCGTCTTCTTCGCCTGCCGCTCAAAGCGTTCGCAGACATTGCCGCGCGTGGTAAAATTGGCCGGCCGGCCTTTTGTCGGCAGCAGCCGGCGGTCGGCGTCGGTGAGCAGCGGCAGGCGCGAGATGCGCTGCTCGGGATTGGCGATGGCGGCCTTGAGCAGGGTCTTGAACTGATCGGCCATGCCCTCGATCGTCAGCGCGTCGAACAGATCGGTGGCATATTCGAAGAAGCCGGTGAAGCGACCCTCGGCCTCGACCAGCTCGAGCGTGATGTCGAAGCGCGCGACCTTCGGGTCGACCTCCATCCGGCGCGTCGACAGGCCGGCAAAGCTTGCCGCCTCGATCGATGCGTTCTGCAGGATGAACATGATCCGGAACAGCGGATTGCCGTCGCTCCTTCGCGCGATCTGCAACGCGCGCAGGACCTCCTCGATCGGAAGGTCCTGGTTGCGATAGGCATCGAGCGTGACCTGGCGCACCCGCCGCAGCATCTCCCCGAACGTCGGGTCGCCGCCGAAATCGTTGCGCAGGATCAGCGTGTTGGCAAACAACCCGATCAGCCGTTCGCTTTCGATCTGGTTGCGGTTCGCGATCAGAGAGCCCGTCGCGACATCCTCGTGCCCGGTATGGCGGAACAGCAGGCACTGGAACACCGCGAGCAGCGTCATGAACGGCGTCACGCCCTGGTCCTGGCTCAACGCGCGAATGTCAGCCGAAAGGGTCTTTGGGAATTCGAAATAGTGCCGGGCGCCGTGACCGCTCCAGACGTCCGGCCGCGGCCGGTCGGTCCGAAGCGGCAGCATGGTGACGCCGTCGAGCTTCGACCGCCAGTAGTCGAGCTGCTCCTTCGCCGCCGGTGTTTGTGCCCAGCTCTGCTGCCAGCGCGCAAAATCGCGATATTGGAAGCCGGGCGAGGGCAGCAGCGTCGTCGTGTTCTCCTTGCGCGCGGCGGAATATCCGGCGGCGAGCGCCTCCCAGAACAGCCGCTGTGACCAGCCATCGGTGACGAGGTGATGGATATTGACCACCAGCGCATGGCTGGACTTGTCGAACGAGAGGAGAGTGACCTTCAGCGGCGGCTCGAAGGCGAGATCGAACGGATATTGCGCCAGCTTGAGCGCCTCGCGCCTGACGACCGCAAGCCGTCGGTGCGGAGGGCAGGGTCTCAGCTTGATCCGTTCGAACTGCGGCGCCGCCTCGAGCGCGCGCTGCGCGGGCTCGCCCTCGCGTTCGACGAAGACCGACCGCAGCGCCTCGTGGCGCGTGCAGATCGCAGCGAGGCCGGCCTGAAGCGCCGCGATATCGACCTGCCCCTTGAGCAGGGCGACTTCGACCACGTTATAATTGTAGCGCGTCGGATCGAGCCGCGAGAGCACGTACATCCGCTGCTGCTGGAACGACAGCGGCGCGTCGCCTTCGGACGCCTCCGGGCGCCATGCCGGCAGCATCGTGTCGCGATGCGCCGTGGTCTCGAGCCGCGCGGCAAGTGCGCCGACCGTGGCGCAATCAAAAATGTCCTCGAACGAAAAGTCGACGTTGAAACGCTCGCGCAGGCGCGAGCGCATCTGCGTGACCGCGAGCGAGTCCGCGCCGAGCGCAAAGACGTCTTGATCGACGCCTACTTTCGGAAGCTCCAGGAGATTGGCCCAGATCTCCGCGAGCCGGGTCTCCAGATCGTTGCGCGGCAGCTGCGTCTCGTCGTCATCATGAGACGGCGAAATCAGCTCGGCCAGCGCATTGCGCTTGACCTTGCCGCTGGCCCCCTTCGGCAGCGCCGTCACGCTGCGGATCAGGCTTGGCACCTTGTAGGCGGCGAGGCGTTTGCGCGCGAACTGGCGCAGCTGGTCGGAGGTTGCCTCGGAATTGTCCCGCAGCACCACGACCGCGGCGACGTTCTCGCCGAGCTTGGGGTGGGGAACGGCGAAGACGCCGGCTTCCAGCACCGCCGGATGGGCCAGCAGCACCTCTTCCACCTCCAGCGGCGAGACCTTCTGGCCACCGCGGTTGATGACGTCCTTGATGCGGCCGACGATGAAGAGATAGCCGTCGGCATCGAGATAGCCGAGATCGCCGGTCCGGAACCAGCCGTCGCGAAACGCGGCCTGCGTCGCGGCATCGTCATTATAATAGCCGCGGCTCATGTTGGCTCCGCGCAGCATGATCTCGCCACGCTCGCCGCTTGCAAGCGCGCGGCCTGTCTCGTCCATGATCGCGATCTCGGGACCCGCGGCGCGGCCGACCGATCCGGTCTTGCGCAGCTCGAACGGATTGGCGGCAATCTGCGAGGCCGCTTCGGTCATGCCGTAGGTTTCCAGCACGGGCACGCCGAACATCGTCTCCAGCCCGTTGAGGATCGCGGGCGCAAGCGAGGACGAGGCCGAGCGGATCACGCGCAGCGACGACGCGCGGGCGCGCTCCGGATTGGCTTCCGCGGCCGTCAGCAGCGCGCGATGAATCGTCGGCACTGCCGTGTACCAGGTCGGTTGCAGGTCCCGCATCCAGCCGAAGAAGGACGGTGCGTCGAAGCCGCCGGTCGCGATCACGCTGGAGCCGGCCGCGAGCGCGGTCAGGAGGCCGGAGATCAGGCCATGGGCGTGAAACAGCGGCAGGGCATTGAGCAGGCGATCCTGCGACGTGAGCGACAGCACACGGCCGGCATTTTGCGCGGAGAGACACACATTGCGATGCGTCAGCGGCACCATTTTCGGCCGCGCCGCCGTACCCGATGTCAGCAGGATAAAGGCATCATCCTCGGCACGCGCGAGGCCGCTTGCGCTCGCCGGACCGATCGTCGGGCCAATGAAAGCGCAGCCGCCGAGATCCGCCTCAGGTCCCGGAACGAAGTCGATCACCGCGATATCGAGCGCCCGGGCGACGTCACGACTTGGTGAGTTCATATCGGCCCGGGTGACCAGTGCCGTCAGCTTCAGCTCGCTGAAATAGCGCTGCAGTTCATCCGCCGTAAGGTCCGGGTTGACGGGGACGCAGGCACAGCTTGATGCGACCGCGATCAGAGCGAGGGCGCTATCGGCGCCGCGCGGCAGTGCAACAGCAATCCGGTCGCCAGGTGCAATGCCGAGCCCGCGCAGCGCTTGGACCAGATGCGCATTCCCGGCGCCGAGCGCTCCGTAGGTCAGAGGCGGCCGGCCAGGGGCGAGCAGGGCGGGGGCTGCCGGTATCGTTCGCGCGTAGAAGGCGAGTAGGCCGCCGATATGGGCAAACGTATCGGTTTCGGCGCCCGCGCTGGCCAATCCCCCTCCCGCCCCGGATGCAATCGCCGACAATGCCATTCCCTTTTGATCTGATTGGGCTATTCTTCCCAAGAGTTAGGGAACGCGTCCAGTCTGAGGTGAAGTTTTGGCCCCAAAATCTGTGGTTGAGGGACCTTAAGCCCTTCGGCGGGGAGAGTGTCGGGGCGGGATCACCATGCTGGAGAAAGAGCCGGAGACGGAAGTCGGATTGAAGCGTTGGCTCGAAGGGATCGGTCTCGGCCACTACACCGATCTGTTCGCGCAGCACCGCCTCGATCTCGACGTCATGGGCGACCTGACCGAGGCTGATCTTGCCGAGCTCGGATTGCCGCTCGGCGATCGCAAGCGGCTGCAGCGGGCGACCGCGTCGCTGTTCCAGGCAGAGGCGGCGGAGGTGCCGGCCGCGCCGGCGCACCCGCAGACCCGCGCCGAGGTCGGCGCCGAACGCCGTCAGCTCACCACCATGTTCTGCGACATGGTGGATTCCACGGCGCTCTCCGCCCAGTTCGATCCGGAAGACGTGCGCGACATGATCGCGAGCTTTCGCGAGACCTGCGTGCGCGTGGTCAAGCATTACGAAGGCTTTGCCGCCCGCTTCGTCGGCGACGGCATCCTGGTCTATTTCGGCTACCCGACGGCGCATGAGGACGACGCCGAGCGCTCGGTGCGTGCCGGGCTCGAGATCGTGCGGGTGCTCTCGACGGCGCGCGCGATCGAGCCGCGCGGCGCGCTCAGCCACGCGCCCGCCGTCCGCATCGGCATCGCGACCGGCCTCGTCGTGGTCGGCGATCTCGTCGGTCAGGGCACCGAAGAGCGCGATTCCGCGGTCGGCGAGACCGTCAATCTGGCTGCACGTCTGCAGGCGCTGGCGCCGCCCAACGGCGTGGTCATCTCCTCCTCGACGCAGTCGTTGCTGAAGGGGAAGTTCGATTACCGCAATCTCGGCGCCCACGCACTGAAGGGCATCTCGGACAAGACCCAGGCCTGGCACGTCGTGCGCGCCACGCGGGTGGAGACCCGCTTTGCGGCCGCCATGGGCACGCGGCTGACCCCGCTCGTCAACCGCGAGGAGGAAATCGCGCTGCTGATGGGACGCTGGCAGCAGGTCAAGGAGGGCGACGGCCAGGTCGTCGTCAAGTTCGGTGAGCCCGGCATCGGCAAGTCGCGCATCATCCAGGAGATCTTTGAGCGGATCGCAGGCGACCGGCACGGACAGGTCTCGTTCCAGTGCTCGCCCTACTACACGTCCACTGCTTTTTATCCCTTCGTCGAACAGCTCAAGTTTTCTCTCGGCCTCGATCGCGAGGATGTGTCCGCGCTGTCGCTGGCGAGCCTGGAGAATGCGATCGCCGCCGCCCACGGCGATATCGAGCAGGTCACGCCGCTGTTTGCCGCGCTGCTGTCGATCCCGACCGGCGAGCGCTATCCGCCGCTCGACCTGTCGCCGCAACAGCAGAAGGACGCCACCGTCGCAGCGCTGGTCAACCACTTCCTCGGCCTCGCGCGCGAGATGCCAATGGTGATGGCCTTCGAGGATCTACACTGGATCGATCCGACCTCGCGCGAGGTGGTCGACCTCCTGGTCGACCGGGTGCAGAACCAGCCGATCCTGGCCATCATCACCGCGCGCTCCGAATTCCAGCCGAGCTGGAACGCGCATTCGCACATCACCACGCTGGTGCTGAACCGGCTCAGCCGGCCGCTGCGCACCACGCTGGTCGAGCGCGTCGCCGGGCGCGAATTGCCCAAGGAGGTCGTCGAGGAGATCATCGTCAAGACCGACGGCGTGCCGCTGTTCCTGGAGGAGCTGACCAAGACGGTTCTCGAATCCAACCTCCTGACCGAGCGGCATGGCCGCTACGTGCTGTCGGGCCCGTGGCGGCAGCTGGCGATTCCGGCGACCTTGACGGACTCGCTGATGGCGCGGCTCGACCGGATGGGACCGTTCAAGCGGATCGCGCAGATCGGCGCCACGATCGGCCGCGAGTTCTCCTACGAGACGCTGCATGCGGTCGCCAACACGCCGGCGGAGCAGATCGAGGCAGCGCTGACGCATCTCGAGGAGGCCGGCCTGATCACGCGGCGCGGCCATCCGCCGGATGCGCTCTACTCCTTCAAGCACGTGATGATCCAGAACGCGGCGCATGCCAGCCTGTTGCACAGCGAGCGGCGCAAGCTGCATGCGAGCATCGTGCAGGTGCTCGCCGAGATGTATCCGGAGAAGACCGAGCGCGAGCCGGAGCTGCTCGCCCATCATCTGACCGAGTCCGGCCAGAGCGAGGGCGCGGCGAGCTTCTGGCTCAAGGCCGGCAAGCAGGCAGCGAAGAGCGGCGCCAATCTCGAGGCGATCGGCCATCTGCGCCGCGGCTTGAGCGTCGTGCAGGCCAATGCGCGCATGCAGGGCGCCGACGAGATGGAGCTCGAGCTGCGGATCGCGCTCGGCAACGCGCTGATCGCCGCCAAGGGCTATGCCGTGCAGGAGGTCGAGGAGAACTACATCCGCGCCCTCGAACTCGGCCAGCAGCTGGACGATGACGAAAAGACCTTTGCCGCGACCCGCGGGCTCTGGGTCTGCCATTTCATCCGCGCCGATCTCACCCGTGCGCACGATCTCAGCGTCGAGCTGCTGAAATTCGCCAAGCGCGAGCGGGTGAACGAGGACGCGGCGCAGCAGACGGGCTATCTGATCGAGGCGCACCGCTCGATCGCGATGACCATGCTCTATCGCGGGCGCTTCGCCGCCGCGCAGCATCATCTGCACCGCTGCATCGATCTCTACAGCCCCGATCTGCACTCCGACCTGATGGAGCGTCACGGCACCGACCCCGGCGTGGTCTCGCTGTCCTATCTCGGCTATCTCCTCTGGTTCCTCGGCCAGCCCGATGCGGCGCGCCAGCACAGCGAGCAGGCGATCCTGCTTGCGGAGAAGATCCGCCATCCGTTCTCGCTCGCCTTCGCCTTGGTGTTCGGCGCTTATCTCTGCCAGCATCTGCGCGACATCGAGGGCACGCGCGATCACGCCAACCGCGCCATGATCATCGCCACCGAGCACAATTTCCTGCACTGGAAGCAGCAGGCCGCGATCCTGCGCGGCTGGGCGCTGGCGCAACTCGGCGAGGCCGACGAGGGCATCAGCCAGATGCGGTTCGGCCTCGACGAATACGAGGCGATGGATTCCTGGCTTGCGGGCTGCTGGTTCCGCTGCCTGCTCGCGGAGGCCTATGCCAAGGTCGGCATGCGCGACGCCGCCTTGCGCGCGCTGGACGGTGCGCTCGCGACCGCACGGCGGACCGGCGACCACTCCTACCTTGCCGAGGTCTATCGCCTGCAGGGCGAGATCACCTTGTCGGACGGCAATCCGGCCTCGGTGCAGGAGGCGGAGGATCTGTTTGGCCTGTCGCTCGAGACGGCGCGCAAGCAGGGCGCGCTGTCCTGGGAGCTCAGAACCGCCGTGAGCCTCGCGCGGCTGTCGCACGAGGCCGGCAAGCGCGAACATGCAAGCCTTTTGCTGGTGCCGATCGTCGGCAGGTTCAACGAGGGGTTTTTGACACCGGACCTGAAGCTGGCCATGCAGCTCGTGCACGAGCTCGGTGGTGACACGCCGGCTCGTCCGCAGGCCGATCCGGTGAAATGAGCGATCTGCTCGCCGCCCGTGCGCGCTATGTCGAACTGATTGCGAAGCGCGAGCGGATATCCTCGCCGCGCCTGCTCTCGGCGCTGGCGACGATTCCGCGTGAAGAGTTTCTGGCAAAGGGGCCCTGGCGTATCAAGAGCGAGGCGGCGCGCAACTACCGGCTGACGCCTGACGCCGACCCCGTTCATCTCTACGACAATGTGCTGGTCGCGATCGATGCGCGCCGCAAGCTCGACACCGGACTGCCGAGCCTGTGGGCGCACTTCATCGATCTGCTCGACGTTGGACAGAAGGACCGCGTGGTCCAGATCGGTTGCGGGCTCGGCTATTTCTCTGCGATCCTGTCGGAGATCGTGGGCCCGAAGGGCAGGGTGCAGGCCATCGAGTGCGATGAGCGGCTCGCGGCGCGCGCCGCGGCCTATCTTCGCGCCTATGGGAATGTCGAGGTCATCAACGGCGACGGCTGCCGGGACATCAGCGAGCCGGCTGACGTCATCATCGTCCATGCCGGCTTCTCGCATCCGCATCCGCTCTGGCTTCAATCGCTCCGGGCCCGCGGCCGTCTGCTGGTGCCGCTGACGCAGCGGGACCGCGAAGGTGCCGCGCTCAAGATCACGCGCAAGGGCAAGGGATTCGAGGCCGAAGCGGTGCAGCAGATCCGGATCTTTCCCGGCCATGGCCGCGGCGTGACGGCGCTCGACGATCGCGTCGCCGACTGGTGGCAGCGGGCGTCGTCGCTCGCGCCGCTGCGCTTTCGCGGCATCGCGCAGGGGCTGCCGTCGGATGGCTAGATGCGTTCCCGCGCCAGGACTGACACGTCCTCTCGCTCGTCCTTCTCACACGTCCTTCGTGAACTTGCTGATGACGTCCATGAAGGGCTTCGGCTTGAACTCGCCATCGAGTGGCAGCGGGCGGTTCGGCTGCTTGTCGGGGCGCTTGACCAGGCCGTTGATCCAGCTGTAGCGGTCGGAAATGCCCCAGGTCAGGATCGAGCGCGCCGGCCCGCTGGCCGAGATCGCCGTCAGGAGATCGTTAACGCGCTTGGCAACGATGGCATCGCGCTCCGAAGGACTACCCGTCAGCTTCTCGTCGTTGACGTCGAGCTCGGTGATGTAGACCTCGAGGCCCCACGCGCGGAGCTCGGTCACGAACTCGGCGAGCCCGTGGGTGTCGATCTCGAGCTCGGCATGCAGATGCGATTGCAGGCCGACGGCGTGCAGGGGAACGCCCTGGTCGAGCAGACTCATGATGAGGTTGCGATAGGCTGCGCGCTTGGCGATGAACGAATCCTTCGCCGACTCGATGTCGTATTCGTTGATCGCGAGCTTGACATAGGGATCAGCCGCGGCCGCGGTACGGAAAGCGAGCGGAATCCAGCGATCGCCGAGATGCTGCGTCCAGAACGTGTCGCGCCGGTCGGTGATGCCTTTGGGATTGTCGGGGATCGGCTCGTTGACGACGTCCCACGAGGTCAGCTTGTCCTTGTAATAGGACACGACGGTGTTGATGTGATCGACATAGGCGCGCTCGACGCCCTTCGAATCCTTGATCTGCTTGGTCCAGTCGGGAATGTCGTGATACCAGGCGAGCGTATGGCCGCGCATGGTCAGGTCGTTCTTCTGCGCGAAATCATAGATGGCGTCGGCGCGCTCGAAGGCGAAGGTGTGCGCGTCCGGCCGCAGCATCGGCCATTTCAGTTCGAGCACCGGCACCACCTGCGTGCAATAGGTGCTGATGGCCTCGCCGAGCCGCGGATCGGCCTGCAGGTCCCAGAGCGTAGCGGCGGCGCCAAAACCCGGACGGCGTTGCGCAAGTTTCGACACCGGAAGTGCGGACGCCGATGCACCCGCCGCGAGCGTTGCGGCGCTGCCGAGGAGAAATTCGCGTCTGTCGAGCTTCGTCACGTGGCGGCCGTCCTTTCGGAACCAACGCGCCAATGTACCAAGCGGCGCCTTGTGACGCCGTGGTTTCCCGTTGTTGGGTTAACTTTTGCGGACGGCCGTCTCAGCGCGCCCGGCGCTGCATCACGGCTTCGGCGATGGCGTAATAGTGAAGCGCGCCCTTTTCGAGCGTCAGTTTGTCCATCACATAATCGCGAGGCGCGAAGTCGCTCGCGCTGACCTGCGACCAGAAGTCGCTCCAGCCCGAGACGAAGCCGTTCGCGTCGACGAACGTGCGGCCGCAGCATGCGTCGAAATAGGGCACGGAGGACACGCCGCCTTCATATCTCACCCTGTCCGGGAAATAATCCGGATCCTGCCACGGTCCGCCGCGATTCCACGCGAACACGGGCACGCCGCTCGACAGTGCCTGCTGGCAGGCGATGCCCTGGCTCTCGTGCTCGCAAAGAAAGACCATGCTGCGGCAGCGCGCCAGTGCCGCCTTGTAGTCGTCTTCCTTGTAATGGCCGTAGCGGATCACTTCGACCGAGCGGCCGCTCGCCTCGAGATGCCGGCGGATCGGGTCGATCAGCTCGCTCTCATAGCGCCCGTGTTCCCAGCGCACCTTGTCGTAAAGCAGCACGTCGACGCTCTTCTGCGCGGCCGGCGTTGGCGTCCACAAATCGGTGTCGATGCCGACCGGCCATACTTCGATATGCGGCCAGTATGGCCGGCACATCTCCGCATACCAGTCGCAGGGCACCAGGATGGTTTGGGTCAGCAGGTCCTGGTGATGCGCGGGGACGTCCACGGGATGGTTGTACATGACGACCCCGAGCAGGAGCGGGTTCCTCCACGCGAACCAGTCGAGCACGAACGGGCGCCCGAGGATGCAGGCGAGCTCCTCCGGATGCTTCTGGATGTAGCTGTAGTCGTTGACGCGATAGGGAATGCCGACCCGGTCGAGCCCGGCGCAGAGATTGAGGAACACGCGGCGCTGGCCGCTGATCCAGGATTTTCCGAGCAGCATCCGCCGCAGCAACGGCCGGACGTGGCGGTCGCCCGGAAACCAGCGGTCGTCACGCTCCTCGAAGAACAGATTGAGCGTCATCCGCTCGCCGCCGTCCGCGGGGGACGCCGGGACCAGGGACGCATCCGTCCCGCCATGGGGCAGGGAGGCCGGATTTGCTCGCAAACGCTCGACAACGTCCATCTTAGTCACGTCCACGCATTAACCAAAGGTCGGGCGGCGACCTGAAATCATGGTTTCTTTTCGGTGATCGCGGCGGCCCGTTCAAGGACAGGGCAAATTTAACGCTAACGCGCGAAAGCGGTGGGACCGCCCCCGTTCGGCGGCCGATTTGCAGACTTAAATGACTATCTTGGGAGATGCTGCGGCGCGGTCCGACCGCCAAGCCTTTGATCGCCACGCCAAGGTCCAACTGATCAACGGCCACTGCATTTCAAGGCCGCCAGTCCCGTGCATCCATGCTGAACCGCCATTTCTCCATTTACCTCGCCAGCTACATCCTGTCCGCGGCGGTGGGATTCTTCGCGGTCACCGCCTACACGCGGCTGCTGACGCCGGCGGAGTATGGCGTCTACGTCGTCGGCATGAGCATCGCGGGCATTCTGGGCGCGATCTTCTTTGCCTGGATCAAGCTGTCGGTGTCGCGCTATCAGGCGATGTCGGCGGAGGTGGATTTTCGTGCCACGGCGATGGTCGGCTTCGCGCTGACGGTCGCGGCCATGTGCGCGGCGACCCCGCTGGTGTTCCTGTTCCGCAACGACGTCGGTGTCGAGCTGGTGCTCGCCAGCATGTTCGTCGCGATCATGTCGAATGCCTTCGACGTCGGCCAGGAGTTCGAACGCGCCAAATTCCGGCCTTTCCGGTTCGCGGCGATATCGATGGTGCGCAGCCTGTCGAGCATCGGATTCGGCCTGCTCGGGATCTGGCTCGGCTGGGGTGGCATGGGCCTGCTCGCGGCAATTGGCCTCGGCTCGCTCACCGGCGTCATCCTCAATCTCGTCAGCGACCGCGCCAGGATGGCGAGCTTTTCGCGCAGCCAGTTCATGCAGCTCGCGCGCTACGGCCTGCCGTTGACGCTGGCCGGACTGTCAGTCGCAGTTTACTCGGCCAGCGACCGGCTCATCGTCGCCTATCTGCTCGGCAAGGACTCCGCCGGCATTTTCGGCGTCGCTGCCGATCTGCCGCGTCAGTTCATGGTCATGATCGCCACCAGCGTTGCCGCGGCCACCGTGCCGATGGTGTTCCGCTCGCTGTCGGAAAAGAACAATGACACGACGCGGGAGCGGTTGACCGAGAGCCTCGAACTGCTGCTCGTCGTCGTAGCACCCGTCGCAGTCTGGCTTGCGCTCGCCGCCGACCAGGTCGCCGGCACGCTCGTCGGTGTCGATTTTCGCGCCGGCGTGTCCGCGCTGCTGCCGACATTGGTGCTCGCCCGCTTCTTCGGCATCGCCAATCAGTTCTACGTCCAGCTCAGCTTCCAGCTCGCCGAGCGGCCCTTCATGCTGGCGGCACAGTCGTTCCTCACGCTGGCCGTGAGCGTGGTGCTGATGTTCGCGCTGGTCGCGGGCTACGGCATCTACGGCGCCGCGCTGGCGACGCTCGCAACCGAGGCGATCGGCTTCGTCGTCGCCGTCGTGCTGATGCACCGCGCCCATCCCGTGCCGTTCGATGTCAACCGGCTCGCCGGCGTCGCCGCGTCGGCTGCGGCAATGGCAGGCGCCATCCTTGTCGCGCGGTTACAGGTCAACGGCGCCGGTATCGTGGCGCTGATCATCGTGAGCGTTGCGGGTGGCCTTGCCTATGTGGCCGCAGCCTGGCTGCTGAATGTCGCGAACGTGCGGACGCTGTCGCTGCGCTTCCTGCGGACATTCAATCGCAAGGCGCTCGGCGTCTGACCGCCTGACGAGGCGCAGCTTCGTCCGGAGCAACGTTCCCGCCCGCAAGTTCCTGCTTGCGTTCTATTCCTTGTCGCGGAATGCTGAGGGCCGGCCGGACAGCCGCATCACATTTCATAGCGGCGGCCCGAGCCATGTCCTGTTGCGCTTGAAAAGCAAAGTTCGTTCTGCTCATAAGAGGGCTGAAATTGCGCTGCAACATGCGCAAAAGAGCCCATCGACTAAAGTCGATAGCCAGCGAGGAAACACATTATGCGCAAGCTCACTTTGGCCATTGCCGTGATCGCCCCGATGCTCGGTCATGCAGCGTCGGCTGAGGACACGCTCAAGATCGGCTACATCGATCCGCTCTCCGGCGGCGGCGCCAGCGTCGGCGAGGGTGGTCTGAAGACCTTCCAGTATCTGGCCGACGAGCTCAACGCCAAGGGCGGCATCCTCGGCCACAAGATCGAGATCATCCCGCTCGACAACAAGACCAATCCGCAGGAGAGCCTGGTGCAGGCCCAGAAGGCGATCGACGCCGGGGTTCACTACATCACGCAAGGCAACGGGTCGTCGGTCGGCGCGGCGCTGACTGACTTCGTCACCAAGAACAATTCGCGCAATCCCGGCAAGGAAGTTCTGTACTTCAACTACGCCGCCGTCGATCCGAGCCTGACCAACGAGAAGTGCAGCTATTGGCATTTCCGCTGGGATGCGAGCTCCGACATCAAGATGGAAGCGCTGACGAACTACATGAAGGACACCGCCTCCATCAAGAAGGTGTACCTGATCAACCAGGACTATTCGTTCGGCCAGTCGGTGCGTACCGATGCGCGCAAGATGCTCGGAGCCAAGCGGCCTGACGTCCAGATCGTCGGCGACGAGCTGCATCCGCTGCTGAAGGTCACGGACTTCTCGCCCTACATCGCCAAGATCAAGGCGTCCGGCGCCGACAGCGTCGTTACCGGCAATTGGGGCCAGGATTTCGCACTGCTGCTCAAAGCCGCGGCCGATGCCGGTCTGAAGGTCAACTGGTACACCTATTATGCCGGCGGCGCCGGTGGTCCGACCGCGATCAAGCAGACCGGTCTCGATGGGCAGGTCTTCCAGATCACCGAAGGCTTCGCCAACTCCGGTAACAAGGCCGCGATGGACTACGAGAAGGCGTTCCGCGCCAAGGTCAATCTGTCGCTGTGGTATCCGCGTGCGGTCAACGAGATGCGCATGTTCAAGGCCGCGGCCGAGAAGGCCAATTCGATCGACCCCGTGAAGGTGGCGGCGGCGCTCGAGGACCTGAAGTTCGAGGTGCTGGACGGTGGCCAGGGCATCATGCGCAAGGACGACCACCAGTTCTTGCAGCCGATCTACATCTCCTCCTTCGGCAAGCTGACCGAGAGCGAGCCGTTCGACGAGGAGAGCACCGGTTGGGGTTGGCATCTGGTGTCGAAGATCGACACGCCGCAGGCCATGGTCTCCACGACCTGCAAGATGGTGCGGCCGTAATCACGCAGCCTGTCGTCGTCCCGCGACCATCATGGGCCGCGGGGTGACGGCAGCCGGACGATTTTTGATTAGGCGATGTTCACCGGGGCCATCAGGCCCCGGATATCCATGAGTGCGCTGTGCTTGAACTCATTGTCATTTCGACCCTGAACGGTGTGCTGTTCGGCATGCTGCTCTTCCTGCTGTCGAGCGGGCTGACCGTCATCTTCAGCATGATGGGCGTGCTCAACTTCGCCCATGCCAGCTTCTACATGCTCGGCGCCTTCTTCGGCTTCCAGCTTACGAAGTGGATCGGCTTCTGGCCGGCGCTGGTGCTGGCGCCGCTTCTGGTGGGCGCAATCGGCATGGTGGTGGAGCGCTACGGCCTGCGCAACACCCACAAGCACGGCCATGTCGCCGAGCTCTTGCTGACGTTTGGCCTCGCTTTCGCGATCGAAGAGATCGTCTCGATGATCTGGGGCAAGAGCCCGCTCGACTACCGCGTACCGGCCCTGCTGGACTTTCCGGCCTTCACGATCTTCTCGACCAACTATCCCGCCTACAAGATCTTCATGCTGGCGGTGTCGGTCATCATCTTCGTGGCGCTGCTAATCGTGCTCAAACGCACCCGCGTCGGCCTCATCGTGCAGGCAGCGCTGACGCATCCGCACATGGTCGGGCATCTCGGCCACAATGTCGGGCGCGTCTTCATGGCGGTGTTCGGGGTCGGCAGCGCGCTGGCCGCCCTTGCCGGCGTCATTGCAGGTCCCGCCTTGGTGACCCAGTCCGACATGGCGGCTTCGCTCGGGCCCATCCTGTTCGTGGTCATCGTGTTCGGAGGCCTCGGCTCCTTGCCGGGTGCCTTCATCGCGTCGCTCGTCATCGGACTGGTGCAGACGTTCGCGGTGGCGCTCGATGGCTCGCTGGCGAGTGCCTTCGGGCCGCTCGACCCGTCGACGGGACCGTCCGTCCTCACCGACATCTGGAACGTCACGATCGCCCAGGTCGCGCCGATCGTTCCCTATATGCTGTTGGTGCTCATTCTGATCGTTCGCCCCATGGGCCTGATGGGGACGCGCGAATCATGACCACAGCGACCACTTCGGCATCGAAGGTTGCGGCCAAGCCCGTCGGCGGAAGCCTGCGCTTCTACGGCGTCTGGCTGATCGGCATCATCGCGCTGATCGTCCTGCCGATGATCTTCTCATCGGGCGGCTCGCTGACATCCTTCAGCCTGATCGGCATCGCGATCGTGTTCGCGCTGTCCTACAACATCCTGCTCGGCCAGACCGGCCTGCTGTCGTTCGGCCACGCCGTTCACTACGGCCTCGGCGGCTTCGCGGCCTGCCACATGATGAATGCGGTGGTCTCGCATGGCTGGCCGATCCCGCTGCCGTTCATTCCGCTGTTCGGCGGCTTCGGTGGCCTCGTGTTTGCGATCATCATCGGCTGGGTCATGACCAAGCGCGCCGGCACGGTGTTTGCGATGATCTCGCTCGGCATCGGCGAACTGGTGGCGTCCTCGTCGCTGATCCTGCGGTCGGTGTTCGGCGGCGAGTCCGGCATCACCACGGACCGCACCGCGCTGCCGAAAATGCTCGGCTGGTCGTTCGGGCCGCAGCTTCAGGTCTACTATCTCATCGCGTTCTGGCTGGTGCTGTCGGCGATTGCGATGTACGCGCTGACGCGGACGCCGCTCGGGCGGATCTGCAACGCCGTCCGCGACAATCCGGAGCGCGTCCAGTTCATCGGCTACGATCCGCACGTCGTCCGCTACATCGCCTTCTGCTTTGCCGGCTTCTTCGCCGGCATCGCCGGAGGACTGGCCGCGATCAATTTCGAGATCGCGAATTCCGCCTATCTCGGCGCGATCCAGTCCGGCCTCGTGCTGTTCTCGACCTTCATCGGCGGCACCGCGTTTTTCTTCGGCCCGATCCTGGGTGCGATCCTGGTGACTTATCTTCAACTCGGGTTGACCAACCTCACTACGGCCTGGCAGCTCTATTTCGGCATCATCTTCATCGGCATCGTGATGTATGCGCCGGGTGGCATTGCCGGCCTGTTGATGATGCATCGGCCGCTGATCCGCGCCGGGACGCTGTGGACGGTGATCCCGTCCTACCTCGTCGCGATCGTGCCGACGGTCGCACTGGCCTGCGGTGTAATCCTGATCATCGAAACCGTCGCACGCTTCTCCGGCGGCGACGCGATCAATTTGTTCGGCATTGCCTTCAACCCGACGTCGCCGGTGACGTGGATGACGGCCGTGGTTCTCGTTGTCGGCGGCGCGTTCGTCGCGCGGTTGACCTGGCGGCGGATCGCGGAGGCGTGGGACCGGGCTGCCACGGTTGCTCGTGACCGGGGGTATCTCGCATGAGCGGAGCGGTATCTGAAAAGAGCGCAGCCATCGAAGTCCGCGCCGTCGAGAAGCGCTTCGGCAATGTCGGCATCATCCGTGACCTCAATCTGAGCGTCGCCAAGGGTGAGCGTCACGCCATCATCGGGCCGAACGGCGCCGGCAAATCCACCACGTTCAACCTGATCAGCGGTCACATCGCGCCGACCTCGGGCGAGGTGAAGCTGAATGGCGACCTGATCTCCGGCCTGCGGCCATTCGAGATCAACCGTCGTGGCCTGTCGCGCTCGTTCCAGGTCACCAACGTGTTCGCGCGCATGTCGGTTTGGGAGAACGTGCGCTGCGCGGTGCTGTGGGCGACGGGACATCGCTACGCGTTCTGGAAGAACGTCGACAGCCTGCCCGAGGTACGCGAGCGCACGGCGCAGATCCTCGACGACATTCATCTGATGCACCGGCGCGACGTGCCGGCGGGTCTTCTGACCTATGCCGAGCAGCGCGAGCTGGAGATCGGCATCACCATCGCGAGCGGCGCCACCGTCGTCATGCTGGACGAGCCGACCGCGGGCATGAGCAACGCGGAGACCGAACGTGCCGTGGCGCTGATCCGGCGGTTGACCGAGGGCAAGACGCTGGTGATCGTCGAGCACGACATGAGCGTCGTGTTCGGTCTCGCCGACCGCATCTCGGTGCTGGTTTACGGCCACATCATCGCCTCGGGCACGCCGGAAGAGATCCGGCGCGATCCGAAGGTCAAGGAAGCCTATCTCGGCGAGGAAGCGCACTGATGCTCGAGGTCCGGGATCTCCACGCCTATTACGGCAAGAGCCACATTCTTCAGGGTGTCGATCTCGACGTCGGCGCCGGCGAGGTCGTCAGCCTGCTGGGGCGCAACGGCGTCGGCCGCTCCACCACGGTCAAGGCGATCATGGGCGAGGTCGCCCCGCAAGGCACGATCCGCTTCAAGGGCAAGGACATCGCCGGCCTGCCCAGCTACAAGATCGCGCATCTCGGCCTCGGCTATGTGCCCGAGCATCGCGATATCTTTCCGAGCCTGACGGTGCGCCAGAACCTGCTGCTCGGCATCAAGGACACGCGCCGCCCCGGCAAATGGCGGCTTCAGGACATGCTCGACATGTTCCCCAATCTCGCCGCGCGTGCCGATACGGCCGCGGGCGTGTTGTCCGGCGGCGAAAAGCAGATGCTCACGACGTGCCGGACGCTGATGGGCGATCCGGACCTGATCATGATCGACGAGCCCACCGAAGGCCTCGCGCCGCTGATCGTCCAACAGGTCGGCGATCTCATCGCGCGAATCGCGCAAGCTGGCGTCGCCATCCTCCTCGTCGAGCAGAAACTGTCGATCGCGATGCGCATCTCCAAGCGTGTCTACATCATGGGGCACGGCCGCGTGGTGTTCGAAGGCACGCCGGACGAGCTCAAGGCCAATGCCGCCGTACGGCAGGAATGGCTCGAGGTCTGACGGCTGCGGCCTGCGCATACGCATCTGTATTCTGCGCTACATCTCACGCCCGCTAATCGAGGTATCGTCCCCGCCGCCGCCATCGTGAGCGATGCGGCCGATGATAACCAAGAACAGAAGTGGAGGACGTTGACCGCGGCCTTGCGAGGGCGCGCGTCGATGCACTCTGCCAGGGAAGGAGATGCCGCGCATGCCCGGCTACACATTCAAGTTCATCGGCGGAGCCGTCGCTCTGCTCACTGTGCTGGGCGCTGCCTCGGCCGTCAGGGCCGGAACCTACGACACCGGCGCGACCGACACGGGCATCAAGCTCGGCCAGACCATGCCCTATTCGGGACCGGCGTCGGCCTATTCCGCGATCGGCCGCGCCGAGATCGCCTATTTCAAGATGCTCAACGAAAAGGGCGGCATCAACGGCCGCAAGGTCGATCTTCTCAGCATGGACGATGCCTATTCGCCGGCGAAGACCGTCGAGCAGACGCGCCGGCTCGTCGAGAGCGACGAAGTTTTGGCGATGTTCTCGATGCTCGGCACCGGCCCGAACATCGCCGCGCAAAAATACCTCAACGTCAAGAAGGTCCCGCAGCTGTTCCCGTCGAGCGGCGCCAGCCGCTGGAACGATCCGCAGCATTTCCCCTGGACCACCGGTTCGCAGCCGACTTACAGGACCGAGGGACGGATCTACGCCAAGTGGATTCTGGCGAACAAGCCCGACGCCAAGATCGCCGTCATCACCCCGAACGAGGATCCCGGTCGCGACTATCTTGCCGGCTTCAAGGAGGGTCTCGGCGAGCACGTCAACCAGATCGTGTCGGAAGCGGTCTACGAGACGACGGACGCGACCGTCGACTCCCAGATCGTCAAGTTCAAGGCCGCCGGCGCCGACGTTCTCTTCAACGAGTGCACGCCGAAATTCGCAGCGCAGGCGATCAAGAAGGTCGCCGAGCTCGGCTGGAAGCCGCAGATCATCGTTCCGGCCGTCTCCAATTCCGTCGGCTCCGTGCTGGCGCCGGCCGGGCTCGAGAATTCCGTCGGCATCGTCACCGGCGCCTTCCTGAAGGATCCCGGTGATCCCCGTTGGGAGAACGATTCCGGCATGAAAGCCTGGCGCGAATGGATGAAGACCTATAATTCCGGCGCCGATCCCGCCGACATCTTCAACGTCACCGGCTACACCATGGCGCAGATGATGGAGATGGTGCTGCAGCGGGCCGGCAACGATCTCACGCGTGCGAATTTGATGAAGCAGGCGCAGTCCTTCAAGGAGGTCGAGCTGCCGATGCTGCTGCCGGGCATCAAGCTCAACACCTCGGCCGAGCAGGTGACGCCGATCCGTCAGTTGCAGATGGCGCGCTTCAACGGAAAATCCTGGGAGCTGTTCGGCGACGTTCTCGGCGAATAGTCTCGATCGATCGTGACAAGCGGGCAGGGCACGAGCCTTGTCCGCTTGTAACGCCCACCGTGAATGCTTCCTCCAACGACAGTGAAGAGACGATGGCACCAACCGGCCCCCTCAGCGGAATCCGTGTTCTCGATCTGACGAGCGTGCTGTTCGGTCCCTACGCCGCACAGATGCTCGGCGACTGGGGCGCCGACGTCATCAAGATCGAGCCGCCGTCGGGCGACACCTGGCGCTATACCGGCGTGTTTAGGAATCGCGGCATGAGCGGCCAGTTCATGGCGGTCAACCGCAACAAGCGCAGCCTTGCGCTTGATCTCAAGCATCCTGACGGCAAGGCGGCACTGGCGAAGCTGATCCCGACGGTCGATGCGCTCGTCACCAATGTGCGGCCGGCCGCAATGGCGCGGCTCGGCTTCGGTTATGGAGACTGCGCAAAGCTCAACCCGCGGCTGATCTATGCGGCCGCGACCGGTTTCGGCCAGGACGGTCCGTGGGCCGCGCGGCCTGCCTTCGACGAGATCATCCAGGCGGCATCGGGCCTCGCATCATCGATCGGATCCGACGAGGAGCCGGAATTCGTTCCGAGCCTGATCGGCGACAAGATCTGCGCCATGGCGATGGTCGGTGCGGTGTCGGCCGCCTTGTTCAGGCGCGAGCGCACGGGCCAGGGCCAGATGGTCGAGGTGCCGATGCTGGAGACGATTGCGGGCTTCAACAGCATCGAGATGCTGGGCGGACACGCCTTCGATCCGCCGATCGGCCCGACCGGCTACAAGCGCATGAAGAACCGGCGTCCGGTGAAGACCAAAGATGGCTGGCTGACGATGCTGCCTTATTCCGGGGACAATTGGTGCGCCTTCTTCGAGGCCGTCGGCCGGCCGGAATTGAGCGACGAGCTCGGCGTGCGCGATCCCGTGCTGCGCTCGCAGAATATCGACAAGATCTACGACCGCATGAGCGAGATCGGGCCGACCCGCACCACGGCGGAGTGGGAGGAGCTATTGCTGCAGCTGGACGTGCCGCACACCGCCTTTGCCAAATTGACCGAGATCGGCGAGCAGCAGCATCTCGCGGCCGTCGGATTGTTTGCGGATATCGATCACCCGACCGAGGGGAAGATTCGCCAGGCGCGTCCGGCGACGAAATTTTCGGAGAGCCCGGCGGGCATCCACCGCATGGCACCGCGCCTGGGCGAGCATTCGCGCGAGGTGCTGCGCGAGGCCGGCCTGAGCGACGCCGAGATCGAAGCGCTCGTCGCAAACAAAGCCGTTGGCGCGCCATAAAAGCGGCGCGCCAATCGGGGAACGTTACCGCTTGCTGCCGGCCGACGCCGTCATGGTCGCCGGTCCAAAGCTCTGCTGCCAGTACATTTCGACCTGCTGGACCAGGGTTTGCGGCAGCGGAACATAGTTGAGCGTTTCGGCCTCTGTCTTCCCGTTCTCCAGCGACCAGCGCACGAAGTCGATGGCGGCCGCCGATCGCTCCGGCGCCTTCGGCTGCTTCGGCATCACCACGAACGTCGTCGCCGTGATCGGATAGGCATCCGCGCCCGGCGCGTCGGTGAGGACGAGATGGAAATCCCTGTCCGCCGTCCAGTCCGCGCTCGAAGCCGCCGCCTGGAACGACGCGGCGTCGGGAACGACGAAATTGCCGGTGCTGTTCTGCACCACGCCGAACGAGATCTTGTCGAGCCGTTGCAGCGCATAGGCATATTCGAGGTAACCGATTGAGCCGGGCACGAGGCCGACAAGCGAGGCGACACCGTCATTGCCGCGTCCGCCGACGCCGACCGGCCATTCGACCGCAGTGCCTTCGCCGACAGCACTCTTCCATTGCGGGCTGACCTTGGAGAGGTAGTTCGACCAGTTGAAGGTCGTACCGGAGCCGTCGATGCGATGCACGACGGTGATCGGCGCGTTCGGCAGCCTCAGTTCAGGGTTGATGGCGCGAATGGCCGGATCGTTCCAGCTCTTGATCCTGCCGAGATAGATGCCCGCGAGCACCTCGCCCGAAAAATGCATCTGGCCGGGCTTCACGCCGTCGATGTTGACGACCGGAACGACGCCGCCGATCACGATCGGAAACTGGATCATGCCGAGCTTCTCGAGTTCCTTGGGATCGAGCGGCATGTCCGTGGCGCCGAAATCGACGGTGGCCTTCTTGATCAAGCCGATGCCGATGCTCGATCCAACCGCCTGATAGCTGACCGTGTTGCCGGTCTTCGCCTTGTAGGCGTCGATCCATTTCGCCATCACGGGCGAGACGAAGGTTGAGCCGGCGCCCGTGGTGTCGGCGGCGAAGCTCTGCGTCGCGACGACGAGCGCGGTGAGGACGATCGGGAGTCTGAGATGTTTCATCATGGGCGCGAAGCTAGCAGCGCGCTCCACGAGCCTCTGTGGTTTACGTCACAAAAATGTAATGGAAATCAGAACCATCTGGTTCGGTTGCAATGTGATGTGAAGCCGGTGCGACTCACGATCCGAGATTGCGGGCAACCGTGATCAGGACAGCTGCAAGCACGGCCAGCGACATCGAGACCGCCAGGCTTTTAACCAGGCTCGTGGTCGTGCCTCTGGAAAAGACGATGAAGCCGGTCGCGAGCAGCGCCAGCCCGGCCACGGCCGCGGCAATCTGCGAGAGAGTCGAGGACACCCGTTCATCCTCCGATGCGCTGTTTGGCGAATTTACCGCCGATGTTCCCGCGGCCTGACGCAATTCTCTGTGATTCCAGTCACATCCCGTCGGGGCGCCTCCAAGGGCTGACATTCTGCCGCAGCGCGCCGGCCAGCTCCGGGCCAGCCCCGGCCCCGAACCGCCCTTCCGCCCGCACGGACCGTCGTATATGAGAGTTTCGTCGCCGGAACGGACCGAATATCGCCGGAAACGGAACGGATGGTGGCTGCGATTTCTTAATCCAAAGATCGCAATCTGATCGGTGATCGACGCAAGTGCGGACACGCAACCGGGGAATGGCATGAAAGACCTGATGACGACGGCGCAATCCAGGAGAGCGATGCGGCGTTGGGGGGCTCCCGGAATCGTGATGTTCGCGGCGGCGGTCGCGCTGGCTGCCCCGAGCGAGGCCCTTGCTGCCAAGCAGCCGCGCCAGATCGCCGAGGCGGTGGCGCAGCGCGAGGCCGGCGAGCCGATCATGGCGATCGTGTCGATCAAGAGCCAGCAGGTCACGTTCTACGATGCCGAGGGCTGGATCCTCCGCGCGCCGGTCTCGACCGGCACGACCGGACGCGAGACGCCCGCCGGCGTCTTCGCCGTCGTCGAGAAGGACAAGGACCACCACTCCTCGATGTATGACGATGCCTGGATGCCGAACATGCAGCGCATTACCTGGAACGGCATCGCGCTGCATGGCGGGCCGCTGCCCGGCTATGCCGCCTCGCACGGCTGCGTGCGCATGCCCTTCAACTTCGCCGAGGGCCTGTTCGACAAGACCAATATCGGCATGCGGGTGATCATCTCGCCGATGGATGCAGCTCCGGTCGATTTCTCGCATCCCTCGCTGTTCGTGCCGAGCAAGGAAGCCATTGCGGCGGCGCCCGCGCGTGCCGACAAGCTCTCCGCGCAGGCGGAGGAATCAATCCAGGCCGCCGACGAGGCGAAGAAGGCCGCGACGGCCGCGGCGAAGGATGCGCAATCGCTTCCGGCGTCACTGCGCAAGCTCGAGCAGCAGAAGGCCCGCGCCGATGCCGAGAACGCCTATGCCGACAAGCTCGTCGCGAACGCCAAGACCGATCAGGCCAAGGCAAAGGCCGACGAGCTGAAGCAGAAGGCCGCAGCAAAGGCGACGGATGCCGCAACCCAGCTGGACGCGGCCAAGGCCGCGGCGCAGCCGAAGCGCGATGCGGTTGCCGCGACAAAGGACGCCGCCAAGGCGGCCGCGGCCAAGAAGGCCGAAGCCGTGAAGGCCGCGACCGACGCCAAGCTCGCGATGGAGCCGGTCTCGGTCTACATCAGCCGCTCGACACAGAAGCTCTATGTCCGGCGCAACACCCACAAGCCGGCGCCTGATGGCGGCGGCGAGGTATTCGACACCAGCATCGAGGTTCCCGTCACCATCCGAAATCCCGATCAGCCGCTCGGCACGCACATCTTCACCGCCATGGCGAAGAACGACACCGGCCTGCGCTGGAGCGTCGTCACCATCGACGAAGGCGACAGCGCGAAGGACGCGCTCGACCGCATCACGATCCCGCAGGAGGTGTGGGATCGCATCGGGCCGACCGCATTGCCGCGCTCGTCGATCATCATCTCGGACGAGCCGCTGAGCGCCGAGACCAACTACCGCACCGAGTTCGTCGCGGTGTTGAGCAACCATCCGCAAGGCGGCTTCATCACCCGCAAGCCGACCGCACCGCCGGTGGAAATGGCGAGCGACGATGGCTGGGGCAATGGCGGCGCATTTGGCGGCAATGGCTTCTTCTTCTTCGGGCAGCGCGATCCGAATCCGCAGCCCGTCAATCCGCGCCGCCGCGCCGGCCAGTACCAGTACTATCAACCGGCGCAGCCGATGCAGCGGAGCCTTTGGTAGGCGCGAGGCCGGAGCGTAGCGGCTCCTGCCGCTACGGCCTTGCCGTGATCACCAGAGCCTGAATCTTCGCCTCGACCGGCCCGGATCCATGACGCTTCCGGATCGCCTCGGCAACGGCATCGGTCGCGGCCTCGAGCTTGCTCGCATCCCTGGCCTCGATCTCGCCGCGCAGCGGCGTGCCCTGGCAATACGCGATCGCTACATATTCCGCCGAGGGCGCGCGGCTCATCGCCGTCCGCGTTTCGATCGATATGTCCTTGAAGCCCGCGCGTTCGAGATCGGCCTTGATGACGGCCTTGTCGTGATAGCCGTGCGGCGTCCGCGCCATGAACAGCGGCGGATTGTCGGGAAACATCTTGCCGAGCGTGATCGTCGCGTCGTCGGCGAACACATTGTCCTCGATACGATCCCAGACGCTGAACAAATACGTGCCGTTCGGCTTCAAGACCCGCTTCGTTTCCGCATATCCCTTGCTGCGATCCGGAAAGAACATGGCGCCGAACTGGCAGCAGACGACGTCGAACGCAGCGTCGTCGAAGGGCAGCGTCAGCGCATCGGCCTGACGCCAGGTCATGCGCGGGTCATCGCCCTGACGCTGCTTCGCGACCGCGAGCATGGGCTCGTTGAGGTCGGTCGCGACATAGCGGACGCCGGCGGGCAGCAGCGCCGCCACGGCCCGCGTCACGGCGCCGGTGCCGGCGGCGATCTCGAGCAGGTTCGAGGGCGACAGCGCAGCGACGCGCTTGGCAAGGTCGTCGGCATAGATCGAGAAGATCAGCGGGACCAGATATTCGTCGTAGAGTTTTGGAACCGAGCCGGCGAAAACCTTGTCAGTGCTGGACATGCTTGCCTCGCTGAAGGTTGGCTATCGCGGGCAGGATAGCATGGTTCGACCGCCCGGGAACGCGGGCGAGCCTCCGAGGCGAAGAGGTTCTACGACTTCGCGCCGCCAACCTCGCGGATCGGCCGCGTGCCGTCCCAGGTCATCGCGGCTTGCCGAACCTTCTCAAAGAAAGGCCCCTTCGTGCCGCTGATGTCGGAGATCTCGATGATCGTGCCCGGGTGGGCTTGCGTATCGAAATAGGCGAAGCGTCCTCTGTCGCCGCCGATCTGGCCTTCATGGCCGATCCTGTAGCCAAGCCCCAACGCCTTGTCGTGGAGCGCCTGGTAGTCGTGGCTCCAGTAGGACATGTGCTGCAGGCCTTCATGGCCCGCATCCAGGAACTCCTTGTAGAGTGAGGGCGCATCGTTGCGTTGCTGGATCAGCTCGATCTGGAGATCGCCGGAGTTCGCCAGCGCGATGCTCATCTCGACGGATGAATCCCGGCCACGATGGCGGAACCAGTCGGTCTTGACGCGGTCCATGTAGTACCAGGGACCGACGCCCATCACCTCGATCCAGTGCGTCATCGCGGCCTGGATGTCCCGCACCACATATCCGTTCTGGCGCACTGCGCCGAAGATGCGGCTCATGCCCGCGCTCCCTCAATCACCTTGCTCACTTGACCTCGATGCCCGCGTCCTTGGCAACCTGCTTCCAGGCCGCGATATCGCGCGCATTGATGTCGCGCTGCTCGTCGCCGGGGACGAATTGCGGCGTGATGCCGAGGCCCAGCAGCTTCTCCTTCACCTCGGCATCGCCGAGCGCGTCCTTCAGCGCCGCCGACAGCTTTTGCGTGATCGGCGGCGCGAGGCCCGCCGGCGCATACATCGCCCAGGACAGGCTGCGGTCGAACGGCACGCCCTGTTCTCCGTAGGTCGCAACGTCAGGCAGGCTCGGTGAGCGCTCGCCGCAGGCAGCCAGTGCCTTGATCGAGCCGTCCTTCACCAGCGGCGTCGCGGTCGCCATGTCGAGCGTCGCGAGCGAGATGTGGCCGCCCAGCAGATCGCCGGCGAGCTTGGCGATGCCGTTGAACGGCACGTGCTCAATCTTGATGCCGGTCTGCTGCATCAAAATTTCCGCGCAGAACTGCCCGGTCGAGCCGATGCCCCAGCTTCCGTACTGGATCGGCTCGCCCTTCTTGGCGAGCGCAACCAGCTCCTTGATGTTATTGGCGGCAAAATCCTTGGTCGCCACCAGCATGATCGCGGAGACGCCGATACGGCCGATGGTCGTGAAATCCTTGATCGAATCGTAGGGCAGCTTTGGATAGATCGCGGGCGCCAAAACATGCGTGGTCATGCCGCCGACGGTGATGGTGTAGCCGTCATTGGGCGAGGTCGCGACCATCTGCGTGCCGAGCGTACCGGCCGCACCGGTGTGGTTCTCGATATAGATGCTCTGTCCGAGCGTCTTGCCCATCTTGTCGGCGAGCAGCCGGCCGATCACGTCGCCGCCGCCGCCAGCCGCGTAAGGCAGCAGCATGCGGATCTTGTGCGTCGGATAGGCCGCAGGATCCTCGGCCCGTGTCGGCAGCGTGGCCGACAGCAATGCGAGAAACGAGAGCGTGACGGTGCGCAGCATCATGACGGCATTCCCCTATTCCCAAAAACGAAATCTGTAGGCGTCTCCGTGTCGGGTCACGCGTCCCGCAGTCGGCGACGGAAAATGGCCGGTGAGCAGATAGCTCGGCGTATCCGCGAGCTCTTCCAGCAGCGCCATCCGGGTCGCGACGGCGGCAGCCGGATCGACATCGGCGGCATTCGAGAGCCACGGCGCCGCGCACTGGATCGGATGATGGATCACGTCGCCCGACATGACCGCGTGATCGTGGCCGCCGTTGAGATGGATCTGCATGTTGCCGGCGGTGTGGCCCGGCGCCGGCGCGAAGCGCAAGGCCGCGTCGCGATCGCCGAACAGGTGATGATCGGTCTCGACGAATTCGGCAAGGCCGGCCGCAACCACGGGCAGTACGGAGTCCTCGAACGAGCCGTGGTTCACCGGGCTCTTCGGCCCTGCCTTGTGTGCGGTCTCAAAATGCCGGTACTCCTCGCGCCCCATCAGATAGCGCGCATTGGGGAAGGTCGGCACCCAGCTTCCGTCGATGAGGCGCGTATTCCAGCCGACGTGATCGACATGCAGATGCGTGCACATCACGAAGTCGACCTGTTCGGGCGCAACGCCCAGCGCCTGCAGGTTTTCCAGATACGGCTGGTTGAGATCGTTCCAAACCGGCACGCGCGGCCGCTTCTTGTGATTGCCGCAGCAGGTGTCGACGATCGCGGTCCAGCGCGGCGTGCGGACCAGATAGGAGTGATGGCTGAGGATGAAGCGGCCGGTCTCGGGCTCGATATAGCGATGATCGAGCCAGTCGCGGTTCGCCGCAATCACCTCGTCGGTGACATTGGCGAACAGCCACTTCTTGTCGAAGGCAAGCGAAGGGATCTCGCTGACGAGGTCCACCCGCATGCTGCCGATCGTCACCTGCCGCATGCTTTAGTTCTTCAGGAGGTCGCCGAACGGCACCCAGCGCGTGCCGTCGAAGCGGATGAGCTGGAGGCTCGTCATCGGCGTGTAGTGGTCGGGCGCGTTGTTCACGGCGGTGCCGTTGATCAGCATCGGCAGATGCACGTCCTTCAGGCTTGTCGCCTGCTTCATCACATTGGCGCGGGTGAGGTCGTTGCCGGCGGCCTTCAGCACCGTCACCAGCGTCTGCGCGATGGTGTAGCCATAGACGTTGAGCCAGTCGTTCTTGTTGGCGTCAGGCAGATACTTGTCCATGAAGGCGACCCATTCCTTGTAGCCGGCATCGTCCTTGTTGGCCGGATCGGTCGCGTCCTTCAGATACTGACTGGAGATGACGCCGGTGGAATTGTCCTTGCCGGCCGGCTCCAGCACGCCGCTGATCGAGGCCGAGACGTTGGAGACGATGGTCGTGGGCTTCCAGCCGATCTCGCCGATCTTTCGGATTGCCTGCGCCGCGAATTTCGGCGTGGCCGCGACCAGTACGACGTCAGCGCCGGCAGTCTTCAATTGCAGGATCTGGGTATCGACCGTCGGTGCCGAAGTCTCATAGGCCGCGCGCGCGACGATCGCCTCGCCGCCGCCGAGCCCTTCCTCGAGCGCTTTCAGATAATCCTTGCCGAGATCGTCGTTCTGGTAGAGCACGCCGATCTTCGCATTGGCGTGGCTCGCCTTGATGTATCTGGCGTAGGCGATCGCCTCGTCGCGATAAGTCGGCTGCCAGCCGACGGTCCACGGGAAGTTCTTGGGATCGTCCCACTTCGCCGCGCCCGAGCCGAGGAAAAGCTGCGGCACCTTGCGGTCGTTGAGATATTTGTGCACGGCGCTGTTGGTCGGCGTGCCGACGCCACCGAAGATCAGCAGCACTTCGTCGCTCTCGACCAGCTTCCGCGTCTGCTCCACCGTCTTCGGCGGGCTGTAGGCATCATCGGCAATGATCATCTGGATGCGCCGTCCATTGACGCCGCCATCGTCGTTGACCTTGCGGAAATACGCTTCCGCCGACTTCGCGATTTGCGCGAAGGCGGAGACCGGGCCGCTCAGCGGCGCCGTGGTGCCGATCTTGATCGTCTTGTCGTCGGCGCCGGGATCGTATGTCGCGGTTTGGGCAGAGGCGGTGCTGGCTGCGAGCAGCAGAACGCAAGTCGCGGCAAAGCGAAGGCGGGCAAAGCGCGCCATGAGGTCGTCTCCCCAAATTTGCTCTCCGCTTCTCGAGGGAGCGGAGTTGAAACGCGAGAACAGTGGCCGCGCGAGGCTTGCGGGCCGCGACCGTCGCCGCCAGACTGGCAAAACGAACGATCGTTCGTACGGTTGACTAGCGAACGATCGTTCGTTAGTCAAGCTGCATGGCTCTCACCACCTCCAGCGCGGCGGAAGCGGCTACGCCCACGACCCGCGAGCGCATTCTCACCGAGGCGCTCAACCTGTTCGCGCAGAGCGGCTATGGCGGCGCCTCGATGCGCGAGCTGGCACGCCGCGTCGGCATCCGCGAGAGCAGCCTGTACAATCATTTCGCCGGCAAGGCCGCGATCCTGGAAGCGATCGTCAGTGAGCACGGCCCGGCAAGCTCCGCGAGCCGGCTGGAGGAACCGCGCTACAAGCAGCTCGCGCGCCAGCCCGCCGCGTTCTGCCGGCAGTTCGCACTGGACCTCGTCGAGCAATGGTCCGACCCGCGCGAGCACCAGTTCCAGAAGGTCATCACGGCCGAGCGCAATCGCGTGCCCGGCATCCGCGCCAAGTTCGCCGATCATTTCTATGCGCGCGAGCAGAGCATGATGACGGACTATTTCCGCGGCTTTGCGCTCGCCGGCCTGGTCAAGACGCCGGATCCACGCGAGACCGCCCGGCTGTTCGCCGCCGGCCTCATCTATATCCGCCTCGAACATTACGTGATGGGCGCGGCGCCGTCGCCGCGGCCGAAGGTGATCGAGGCGATCGAGCGCTATCTCGCCTTCTTCCTGTCGCTGATCGCGGCGGATGGCGGGACCGACGACAACAAGAAACGAAGAACCAAGGGAGAAACGCGTGGCAAGGCTGCCCCTGATTGATCCGGACACGACGAGCGGCGACATCCGCGCCTCGTTCGACCGCATGCCGGTCAAGCTCAACATCTTCCGCATGATGGCCCATGCCGAGGCCAACATGATCCCGGCGATGCGGCTCGGCAATTCGATCCTGCACAAGCAGAAGCTCTCGGCGGTCAACCGCGAGCTCTTGATCCTCCAGGCCGCGCAGCTCGAAGGCGGCGCCTATGAATGGCGCCAGCACGTGCCGATCGCGCTCGGGGTCGGCTGCACGCAAGGCCAGGTCGATGCGGTGGAGCGTTGCGACTATGACTCGGCCGCACTGAGCGAAGCCGAGCGCGCACTGCTGAAGTTCGGCCGCGAGGTGGTCGAGAACGTCCGTGTTCCCGAGGCGATCTTCGCTGTCGCGCGAAAACATTTCAGCGACCAGGAAATCGTCGAATCCATCGTCGCGCTTGGCTTTTACATGATGATGGCGCGCGTCACCGAAGCCACCGAAACCGATCTCGATCCCGCGGCCGGCATGAAGGTCTATGACGGCGGCAAGAAGTAGGCGGCTGAGATGGCAGAGACCGATAGCAAGCCGGAGCGTTACGTCCGTCCGCCGAGTGCCGAGTCGTTGGGCGAAGCGCCGGGCAGGGGACGCCTGAAGGGCCGTCGCATCCTGATCGTTGGTGGTGGCCAGCGCGTGTTCGATGCGGCGACAGATCCGATCGGTAACGGCCGCGCCATGAGCATCTTGTGCGCGCGCGAGGGAGCCAAGGTTGCTATCGCCGATCTCAACCACACCTCCGCGCAGCAGACGGTCAAGCACATCACTGATGAAGGCGGCGAGGGCTTTGCCATTGCGGCGGACGTCACGTCAGAGGCGGACGTCCGGCGCATGATCGGGGAAGCGCATCGCGCCATGGGCGGCCTCGACGGCATGGTGCTGAACATCGGCACCTTCGGCAAGACCGGCCTCGACAATGTCAGCCCCGAGGAATGGAACAGGATCTACGACGTCAACGTTCGTGGTCCGATGCTGTGCTGCCGCGCCGCGATGCCGAGCTTCGACGACGGCGGCGCCATCGTCTTCATCTCCTCGATCGCGGCGCTGAAAGCGGGATCGCAGATGGCGGTGTATGACTCGTCGAAAGCCGCGCTCGGCGGCCTGATGCGCAACATCGCCCATCTCGGCGCGCGCCGCGGCATCCGCGCCAACCTCGTTTATCCCGGCCTCGTCGACACCCCCAACGGCCGCGAAGCCGGCGCCGGCCGCCCCAACCGCGGCAAGGGCCACGTTCCCTTCGGCCGGCAAGCGACCGCCTGGGAGATCGCCTACGCGGTGTTGTTCTTCCTGTCGGACGAGAGCGTGTATGTCACCGCGCAAACGCTGGCGGTGGATAGCGGGCTGAGCGGGATGTGAGCCTATCGCTCCGGCGAGAGCGTGCGCCCGATCAGATAGTCCAGCGAGATGCGTCCCGGCCCGTAGGCCATGATGCCGAGCGCCATCGCGGCCCAGGTGATGTGGACCGGCCAGCCGTCAGGCACGGTCAGCTCGACGACCAGGGTCATGAACAGCAGTCCGGCGCCCGCGAACCGCGTACCGAGGCCGAGCACCAGCAGGATCGGAAACATGATTTCTCCGCAGCCGGACAGGAAAGCCATCACCGTCGGCGCGGGAAAGTGATAGGGGCCGCCCGGCAAATGCAGCATGAACTCGTCGCTGAACAGCGTCACCGCGGTGTCGTTGAGCCTGAGGAAGCCGCCCCATTTCAGGATGCCCGAGCGCCAGAACGGCACGGCTAGTGCGAAGCGCAGCACGAGCTGAACCAGCGACGGCGTGGCGATTGTCTGCACGAGCTGATTGGCCTTGTCGACGAGCTGCCCGAGTGACGGCAGGCTGCCGCTCGCGGTCATGCGTTGGTCGGTGATCATCATGCCTCTCCGAGAGCGATTGAGGTGAATGCCCCGGCCGCGATCAGGCCGGCGATGTTGGTGGCAAGGTCGAAGTCCGCGTGCGCATCCAGCGCAACGCCGGCGGCCTCGCCGAGCCGCTGGCCGGATGCCAGGCAAGCGGCAAAGACGGCGCCACCGGGCGGAAGGAGTCGGACCGCGACGTCGAAGTCGGGCCGCGTAATCAGCGCGTCCTCCGGCGTGGACGCATCGATGCGTTGAGTCGATGCGTCGTCGCGGTTGGCGGCGAAGATCGTCACCGCCGAAAATGCCGAGCGCACGATCCGCATCGCATGGTGCGGGACGAAGACGGTCTCAGCCAATCGTTCAGGGGCGATCGCAGCGAGCCGTGCGGACGACAGCGGCGCCGCGTCGCGCGCATGGTAGGCGTCGAGCCAGGCCCGTTCGATGCGCGCGACGTCGGCGAGCCAGGGTATCGTCTGCGCGTATTCGTAGCTGGCGATGAAATCCGGAAAATCCCGCCCATAGTCGAACAGCAATGGTGAGGTCGGCGGGCTGCTGCGAACATGCAAGCGAGCCATGGCGCGGAAGAAATCCGGTCCGGTGATGCGCTGCGTCGCCGGGTAGATCGCGGCGAGCGCCTCGATCAGGCTCACCGTGACGTTGTTGCGGTAGACGGCGAAGCGTTTGTCCGCCGCCTTTCCGTTCGGGCCGGTCACAGTCTTGGGCGCGGCCTGTGTTGGGTCGAGCAGGGCCGGTGCGAAGTCTGCGGCAAAGGATACATGCTGCTCAGGCGGCATGACGGTTCTCCATCAGCGCCGTCTCGGCGCAATGGTCGAGAATGGTCTGCGCGGCGGCAGCCTCCGCTCGCAGCATCGGCCAGTCGGGAATCTTGCTGTCCCATTCGATCAGCGTGGGCACCGGCCCGCGACGTTGGATCACGATCTCGTAGAGCTTCCATACGGCATCGGTGACCGGGCCGTCATGGCTGTCGATCAGCAGCAGATCGCCCTCGTCGTCAGCCTGTTCGGCGTGACCGGCGAGATGGATTTCGCCGACATGCGCGAGCGGAAAGTCTGCAAGGTATTCGAGCGCGGAGAAGCCATGATTGGTCGCCGATACGAATACGTTGTTGACGTCGAGCAGCAGGCCGCAGCCCGTGCGCTCGGCAACGCTACGGATGAAGTTGGTCTCGCTCATCGAAGAGTCTTGGAAGGCGACGTAGGTCGACGGATTTTCAAGCAGCAGCGGACGGCGGATCGCCTCCTGCACCTGATCGATATGGTCGCAGACACAGCGCAGCGTCGCATCCGTGTATGGCAGCGGCAGCAGATCGTTGAAGAAGCTGGTCTCATGCGTCGACCAGGCGAGATGCTCGGACACCAGCGCCGGCTGGTAGCGCGCGACGAGGCCGCGGAAGCGCGCCAGGTGCGCCTTGTCGAGCGGCTGAGGTCCGCCGATCGACATGCACACGCCGTGCAGAGATAACGGATGATCGCGGCGGATCGTCTCCAGCGCGCGATGCGGTGGCCCGCCCGCGCCCATGTAGTTTTCGGCATGGACTTCGAAGAAGTCCCGTTGCGGGCCTGCATCCAGGATCGCAGGGAGATGCTCCGGCTTGAAGCTCGTCCCGGCAACACCGCCGACAGGGGTGGAATAGCGGAGTGGCACCGAAGGTGTGTTGGGCACAATGGCCGCCATCATGGTGTCTCTCCGCTGTTCCCTGTTGTCGTGGTTGCGACGCGACGCGTCAAACCGGCTTGAGCGAGCCCTTCTTGCCGCCCGGCAGGTCGATGCTCGTGCAGGTGCCGCCCTGAACGAATTTCCAGGCGTTGCCCTGGAAATCGGTGGTCGAGGTGCCCTGGCAGGTGGTGCCCGGTCCGGCCGCACAATCGTTCTGGCCCTTCAGCGCGACGCCGAAGCACTTCTCTTTCTTGGCGGCGATGGCTGCATCGGCCTCCGCCTTGGTCAGCGGAGCGGCGGCGGCGAGTGTCGCGAGCGCGGTCGACATCGCGCCGGCGAGAACGATCGAAGTGACGACATGCTTGGCAGACATTGGGTTTCTCCGTTTGAGATGGCATCGCTTGGCAAGCGAAAAGCGCATTGTCTCGTTCGCCTCGTTGACGACCCGCGTTACCGCCGCGCCGCTCACGAGTCCGTGAGACTGTTGAGGTGGGTGCGTACAGACCGTGTGGTCCGGCCGCGATTAACAGGCGAGCCGCCGGTCAAATCCAATGCCTTGACGCTATCGAGACGTTAGCAGGAGGGCATTGGCGGGCACGGGTGGGACTTGCGAGACGTAACGAACGGCCGAAGCCTGCGTACAGCGATGTCAGGAGCGGTATTTGGTCCAGAGGCGGAACCAGCGATGAATGTCGATCCCGGACGGCAGTTTCGCGAGATTGCCAGGCTGGCCGTCAGCATCCGTCTTGCCGTCTCGGCCCTGGTGCTGACCGCGATCCTGCTCACCGCGGCGCTATCGAGCCTGTTGTGGTGGCGCACGGCGGAGGCGACCAGCCGGCAGCTCGCCTCGACCATCAACGAGCAGATCGTGGCAGCGGTCCGCAAGGAGGTCTCCGCCATCGTCGACGAGGCGCGGGCCGCGCACACCGCCATTCGCACCCTGTTCCTCCAGAACGTGCTCGACACCCGTGAGGCCGACAAGCGCGAATTCGTGTTCCTGTCGCAGCTTCAGTCCCAGGCGACGATCTCGTGGGTCGCCTTCGGCTGGCCCGACGGATCGTTCTTCGCCGCGCACAAGCTCGGCGATCGCCGCCTGGAGATGATGGAGATATCGCTGACCGATCACCCGGGTGAGCGTCGCGTCGATGAATACGACGTGGTGCCCGGCGATATCGAATTCGCCAATCGCCGCTTCGAGCCGACCGATTTTCGCGTTGCCGATCAGGCCTGGTTCAAGGCCGGGCTCAGCGCGGATAACCCGCAATGGTTCGAGGTCATGGACCATCCGACCGACCGGCGGCCGTCGATCGCCTTTGCAGGACCGATCGACGTCTATCAGGAGAGGCAAGGCGTTCTTGCCGTCATCATCGAATATACGCGGCTTGCGCGTTTCCTGTCGCAGCTCGAGGTCGGGCGCACGGGAACTGCTTTCATCATCGATGACAGCGGGCAGCTTGTCGCGGCTCCCGACAAGGATGCCGATGAGCTGCACGCTGCGAAGAGTGATACCACGCTGCTGCCGCTCGCGCGGATGGCGTTGGCCAAAGCAGGGGAGGACGGACGCAAGAAAGCCTGGCGAAGCCGGTTGATTTCAGGAGGTGCGGCTTATGAGGTCGCGCTCACGCCGTTGCCGTTTCCCGGCTGGTCGCTCGCAACGGTGATCCCCGAAGCAGAGTTTCTCGGGCCGGTTGAGGCAACGTTGCGGCACCTGATCCTCGGCCTTGGCATTGGCGCCGTGCTTGCCGCACTGGCCTCGGCAATGCTGGCCCGCTCCGTCATCGCCGCGCCGTTGTCGCGCGTCGCCGGCGAGCTTCGCCACGTTGAAGCCTTTGCGTTGGAGCAGGTTCGCCGTCATCCGTCACGGCTCAAGGAGATTGCGAGCCTGTCCGGCGCGATCGCGGAAATGGCGGCGGGCCTGTCCGCATTCCGTAAATTCATTCCGGCCGATCTCGTCCGTTCCTTGCTGCGCCAGGGTGTCGAAGCGCGGCCCGGCGGCAGTATTCAGGAACTCAGCGTGATGTTCATCGACATCGCCGGCTTCACCGGGCTGTCCGAGCGTCTCGGCGATCGTGTCGTGCCGCTGCTGTCGCGTTATCTCGACGTTACGTCGGAGATCATCGTTGCCAATGGAGGAACGATCGACAAATTCATCGGCGATGCCGTGATGGCGTTCTGGGGTGCACCGCAGCCGCAGGCCGATCATGCCGTGCGATGCTGCCGCGCGGCGCTCGCCTGCCGCAGGGCCATCGAGGAATCCGGCCTGGTCGACGATCTCGGTCAGCCGCTTCAGATCCGGATCGGCATCAATTCGGGCCGCATGCTGGTCGGCAATATCGGTTCGGAGCTGCGGCTGAACTACACCGTGATCGGCGATGCGGTGAATGTTGCCAGCCGGCTCGAAGGCGCCAACAAGTCCTATGGGACCCAGATCCTGATCGGCGAGACGACCGACCGTCTGGCGGCTGGCGCCATCGTCACGCGTGAGGTCGACAGCATCGCGGTTTACGGACGGGAGGAAGGGCTCTCCGTCTTTGAACTCATCGGCATCGCGAATGAGGACCAGATCGACCGAGCGACGATCAACTGGATCGCGGACTACGAGCGCGGCCTTGCCAGCTATCGCGCCCGCCGGTTTGCCGCGGCGCTCGTCGATTTCGATTCTGTGGTGAAGCAGCGCGGCTACGATCGTCCGGCCGAGCTGATGCGCGACCGATGCCGACAGCTCGCTGCAAACGCTCCCGATCCGGCATGGCGGCCCGTGGCGGCATTGACCTCGAAGTAGGGCCGGCCCCATACGCAGACACATCTGGCCGGAATTAGCAAGATATTGGCGCGAGATCACAAGAAAGAGCGAGCGCCGCGTCAGTAAAGCGGGAGTTGCCTGAGCCGGATCGGCTCGGGCAGCCAGTCGCCGACTTATGCCTGACCGCTAGGCAAGAGCAAGACGTCTATGATCAATGATGAGATGGCCTCCGCGCAGCCAGGCGTGATCCCGTCGAATTACTTCCGCTTCCTGGAGCGACAGTTGAAGATCGGCGTCTGTCGGGTGGACCTGCAATCCGGGCAGATGACCTGGACCGAGGGCATGTACGATCTGTTCGATCAGGAACGTACCGTGTCACCGTCCCGTGCCGCCCTGCTGGAGCGAATGCACCCGACCGATCGCGGCAACCGCGCCCCGGTCAATGCGGCCCTCAAGAATCGAATTTCATTCGAGGATAGTTTTCGGGTCATCCTGAGGGATCGGAGGATCCGATGGGTCCGTGCTTACGGTGAGTTTCTGTTCAGCGAGCGTGGCAGCCCTGACGGCCTCATTGTGCTGATGGCCGACGTGACCGTGCAGCGCGCCCAACAAAATCTTCTGCATATCCGGACACAGCATCTTCACGCCGTGGCGCGGCTCGCGAGGGCCACGGTGACGACCGCGGCGGCGGACGGCAGGGTCACGGACGTCGTGCACCTGCAGCCCTTTGCGGGTGACGCGAAGCCGCTCGGCACCAACTGGATGGATTGGATCCATCCGGACGATCGCGCCACCATCATGCAAGCTCATCAGAAAGCCCTCGGCGGTCGCGAGGAGGTCGAGGTGGAGGCGCGCGTCCGCCTCGCCGATGGTTCGAGCGGCTGGCGAAGGCTCCGCGCCGCTCCGATTCGCAGCGCGAGCGGCCGCTTCCTGGAATGGCTCGGATTGAGCTTCGACATCGACGGTGAGAGAACCGGCCGGACCCTGCTCGATCCGGGGCGGCCGGTCACCGGAGCCCAGCTTCGGGCCGCGCGTGGCCTTCTCAAGATATCGGTCCAGAAGCTCAGCGAGCTCGCGGATATCTCGATCGCGGTCATTCGCAGGCTTGAAGAGCTCGACGGGGTCTCGCGCGACGGCGCCGAGAGTGCGCGGAGGCTCCGTGACGCGCTGGAGCGACGAGGGGCCGTCTTCATTTTTCCGAGCGACATGAAGCCCACGGCAACGCTGCGCTAAGGCCGCGTGCCACGCATGGCCCGGTCGACACGACAAGTGATGACAGCGAATTTCGCGAGAGTCTGCCGTGGCCCGTGTCCTCCATCGCGCAAATTTTGCGGCACCCTCCTGCTTCGGGCCGAAAGCGGCACAATTTCTGTCGTTTTGGGACGATGGGAGACTTCGTGTTTAGCGAAATGGCTTTACGCTTTGAAGATTTGAATCAGTTCTAATTGATTTCCACAACGGCATGCGGGGGCGACAAGCCCTGGCTTATTCGAGGGTGGAAACATGTTCGGACTGCGCAAGTCTAGGCTCGAAAACTCCCTCGCTGAAACGGAGGCGATCGCCCGCTCGCAGGCTGTGATCGAATTCCGGCTCGACGGCACCATCGTCAAGGCCAACCAGAACTTCCTCGATGCCCTCGGCTATGGCGCGCTCTCCGAGATCGAGGGAAAACATCACCGGATCTTCATGCAGCAGTCGGATGCCGAGCGGGCCGACTACAAGGACTTCTGGGCCCGGCTGAATCGCAGCGAGTATCAGACCGGCGAATTCAAGCGGATACGCAAGGATGGTCGGCCGGTCTGGATCCAGGCCTCTTATAATCCTGTTCTGGACGGTCGCGGCCAGGCCACCCGGGTCATCAAGTTCGCGACCGACATTACCGCCAGAAAAATGAAGGCGCTGGAGGACGCGGGCAAGCTGGCGGCCATTGATCGCGTCCAGGCCGTCATCGAGTTCGAGCTGGATGGCACCATCATCACCGCGAACGGCACCTTTCTGGACGCGATGGGCTACACACTGCCCGAGGTCACGGGCAGGCATCACAGCATGTTCGTCGAGCCTGCGGTGCGGGAGAGTGCCGGCTATGCGGACGCCTGGGCCAAGCTCAGGCGCGGCGAATTTGTCTCCGGCGAATACAAGCGGCTCGGAAAGAACGGCCGCGAGGTCTGGATCCTGGCCTCCTACAATCCCATCCTGGACGAGGCCGGACGTCCCTTCAAGGTCGTCAAATTCGCCTCCGACGTGACCGAGAAGAAGCTGCTGGCGGCGGACAGCCGGGGCCAGATCGACGCGATCATGAAGTCGCAAGCCGTGATCGAATTCGAGATGGACGGCACGATCAGATGGGCGAACGACGCATTCCTGAAGGCGATGGGCTATTCGCTCGCGGACGTGGTCGGCAAGCATCACCGGATCTTCGTTGAATCGGCAGAGCACGCAGCGCGGGCCTACACCGAGTTCTGGGACAACCTTCGCCGGGGGACCTACCAGGCGGGCGAGTTCAAGCGACTTGCGAAAGGTGGCCGCGAGATCTGGATCGAAGCTTCCTACAACCCGATCCTCGATCTGAATGGAAAGCCCTTCAAGGTGGTGAAGTACGCCACCGACGTCACCGCGAAAGCCGTGGCGCGCATGAAGGCAGAGGAAGCCAGGGAGCTCATTGAATCGGTGGCGGCCGGAAGCGAGGAGATG
The DNA here is from genome assembly GCF_024199945.1 of Bradyrhizobium sp. CCGUVB4N. Classification (GTDB taxonomy): domain Bacteria; phylum Pseudomonadota; class Alphaproteobacteria; order Rhizobiales; family Xanthobacteraceae; genus Bradyrhizobium. Next base: position 2,327,512 of record NZ_JANADP010000001.1, read on the forward strand.
AGCGCATCCATCCGGGAGATATCCGAGACGATGGTCAAGTCGCGCGAGGTCGTCCTGGCGGCCGTGGGGCACGTCGGGACAGCCGACGCGCAGGCCGATCGGCTCACGACGGCAGCCGATCAGATGGGAGGCATCATCGAACTGATCAACAGCATTACCGGTCAGATCAACCTGCTTGCGCTGAATGCGACGATCGAGTCGGCGAGGGCCGGCGAGGCCGGGCGCGGCTTTGCCGTCGTCGCCTCCGAGGTGAAGAGCCTCGCCAACCAGGCCAAGCACGCGACCGACCGCATCACGGGCGAGATCGATGCGCTGAAGAGCGTGTCTCGCGACGTGGTCGGGGCGCTCGACGCAATTCGCGGCGCGATCCGTCACGTCAATGAATACGTGACCAGTACGGCAGCAGCGGTGGACGAACAGAGCACCGTGACGAGCGATATGTCGACCAACATGCAGCGCGCTGCGGCCGCACTGGCGTGATGCGCAACCCTCGCAAATCGTCGTGCCACGGATTGACCGTCCTCGTGCATGGCGCCGTGCGGAGCCACTTATGAGTTCGATGCGATGGCGTATCTACTATCGTCTGTTGAGGCTCGTGTCGCCCTTCGTGGCCGTGGTCGTGCTGCAGGCGTTCGTCGCCGGCGTGAGTCTCGACGTGCTGTCCGCCGTGCGGGCTTACGTTGCGGGCGAAGCGACCTGGTCGCGTGCGCAGAAGAACGCCGTCTATTTCCTGCATCTTTACTTGTATACGGGCCAACAATCGCTTCTTGACCAGTACAGGGCCGCCCTCGCAGTGCCGCTCGGAGACCGGACCGCGCGGCTGGCGATGGAGCAGGATCAGCCCGATCTCGAGGTTGCAAATGCGGGTTTCCTGCAGGGAGGAAATCACGTCGACGATATTCCTCAGATGATCTGGTTGTTCCGCCGCTTCAGCGGCGTGAGCTATCTGAAGGCGGCCATCGCCGAATGGGCTGCGACGGATTCCATGCTGCTTGAGCTGGCGATCTTCGGAGATGCGATCAAGTCGGAGGCCGTCGGAACGCATCCGGGCGACACATTGCGGCTGCAATCGCTGTCATCCCGGCTTTATGAATTGAACGATGCCCTGTCGGCGCGGGCAAACGCATTCTCACGGGTTCTCGGCGAGGGAGCCCGGGCCATCAAGACGACGTTGATCTACGTCAATCTTCTCACCGTCACGGTGCTGACCGGGCTCATTGTCTGGCATACGCGCCGGCTTGTCCTGCAACGGGCGACGTTCGAAACAGCGCTGATCGAGGAAAAGAAGCGTCTTGCCTGGCAGGCGTCGCACGACTCGCTGACCGGCCTGGCTAATCGCCGGGAGTTCGAGCGGCGCCTGAGGTCGGCGCTCGATCAATTCAAGGCGGGTGACGTACCTCACGCCGTGATCCTGCTCGACCTCGATCAATTCAAGATCGTCAACGATACGTGTGGGCATCTCGCGGGCGACCAGCTGCTCTGCAGTCTGGCCGGATTGCTGATGCGACATGTGTCCTCGCACGACGTGATTGCAAGGCTCGGCGGCGACGAGTTCGGTCTTCTTCTTCATCACTGCCAGGCCCAACAGGCCCTCGATATGGCCGAGCGGTTGAGGTCGGCGATCGAGCAGGGCGGCTTTCGCTGGGGTGAGGTTTCGTTTGGCGTCACCGGAAGCATCGGTGTTGCATGGATCGATCACGCCGACGCCTCGATCGAGGATGGATTGCGACGCGCCGATGTCGCCTGCTATGGCGCCAAGGACAAGGGGCGCAACCGGGTCCAGGCCTACAGCAGCGAGGACGCTGGCCTGCAACGGCGGATCGACGAGATGAGGTGGGTGCATCGCATCCAGGAGGCGCTCGATACGCAGCGCTTCTGTCTTTACGCGCAGGATATCGTGCCGCTGGGGGCGGCTCGCGCCGCCGCCGGGGCGCACTTCGAGGTCCTGTTGCGGCTGTGCGATACCGAAAACCGGGTCGTGCCTCCCTCGGAATTCATACCTTCCGCGGAGCACTACGGCCTGATGCCACTGGTGGATCGCTGGGTCGTCCGCAATTCGCTCAAGCTGCTCGGCAACCACCTCGCCGGTGGCGGAGCCCGTATCGCAAATTGCAGCATCAATCTCTCCGGCCAGACGCTTGGCGACGAAAGCTTCGTTGATTTCGTGCGCGACCAGATTCGCGCGTGCCGTATTCCGGGCAACATCGTTTGCTTCGAGATCACCGAGACGAACGCCATCGCCAACCTCGATAGTGCGCGACGCTTTATCCTGGCGCTGAAATCCCTCGGTTGTCGTTTTGCGCTGGATGACTTTGGCAGCGGAATGTCCTCGTTCTCATATCTGAAATCTCTCCCGGTCGACTACCTCAAGATCGACGGGGGCTTCGTGAAGGACATGCTCGAGAGCGACACGGATCGTGTCATCGTTGAAATGGTCAACCGTCTCGGCAAGACCATGGGCATCCGGACGATCGCCGAGTTCGTCGGCAGCGAGGCGTTGCTGGAGGCCGTGCGTCAGGTCGGCGTGGACTACGCGCAGGGATTTGCGGTGGGAAAGCCACGGCCGCTGTCCGAAACCCTCCGCTCGCGCGACATGGTGCCTGCTGTGTCCGCCGTCCCGGCATAGGCTTCTAGGCAGGAGCGGGGCGGCCATCCGTCGTGTATCGGGCTCCGCTGTTTCCCAGATTCACATTGCACCCGCTGGCCATTCCCTCTAATTGTCTTGGACAAATGACCAAATAACATGGTCGCGCGCCGAAGGGCGCTGTTCGGGACGGGAATCGCGGCATGTCGCAGGATGGTTTTGGGCTGGCGGGGGTGATGGGCATGCCGGTCGCGCATTCGCGCTCGCCGGTCATTCACAATTACTGGCTGAAGGCACACGGCATCCGCGGCTCCTACGTCCCGCTCGCGGTGAGGCCGGAGCGGCTCGAGGATGCGCTGGACGGGCTGATCGCGCTCGGGTTCCGCGGTTGCAACGTCACCATGCCGCACAAGCAGACGGCGATGGCGATGCTCGACCGCGTCAACGAGACCGCCAAACGCATCGGCGCCGTCAACACCATCGTCGTCGAAGCCGACGGCACGCTGTCCGGCTTCAACAATGACGGCAACGGTTTTATCCAGAGCCTGCGCGACGCCAAGGCGGACTGGCGCAGCGATGCCGGACCGATCCTGCTGCTGGGGGCGGGCGGCGCCTCGCGCGCGGTGGTCGTGGCGCTGCTGGAAAACGGCGCGCGCGAGATTCGCATCACCAATCGCACGGCGGAGAAGGCGCAGGCGATCGCGACCGAATTCGGCTCCGCCGTCAGCACCGTTCCGTGGGACGATCGCGCCACGGCACTTGGTGATGTTGCGCTGCTCGTCAATTGCACCGATCGCGGCATGGTCGGCAAAAGCGCGCTGGAGATCGACCTGTCGCGCCTGAAGCCCACGACGCTCGCTGCTGATCTGATCTACACGCCGCTCGAGACGCCATTCCTGGCTGATGCCCGCGCCCGCGGCTGCGTCACCGTGAATGGGCTCGGCCTGCTGCTCAACCAGGCGCGGCTTGCCTTCAAGGCCTGGTTCGGTGTCATGCCCGATGTGACACCCGAGCTGATCAAGGCCATCGAGGCCACGTTCTGAACCGCGCGGGGAACTTTGCGCCATGACCTTGCCGGCGGGCCCCAAGATCGACTGCCACATTCACGCGCTCGATCCCGCGCGTTTTCCCTACGGCGCCGATACGCCGTACCGGCCGAGCGCGCAGGAAATCGCGCCGGCGGCGCAGCTCATCAGCGTGTTCGACGCCTTTGATGTCCACCAAGCGCTCGTCGTCGCCACCAACACCGGCTATGGCAGCGACAGCCGCATCCTGCTCGACACGCTGAAGCAGGGCGGCGGCCGCTTCAGGGGCGTCGCCGTCGTCGAGAACGACGTCGACATCGGCGAGCTCGAGCGATTGAAGGCGGCCGGCGTGATCGGAATCGCCTTCAACGTACCGTTCCATGGCGCCGACTATTATCGCAACACCGCGCCGCTGCTGGAGAAGGTCGCAAGCCTCGGCCTGTTCCTCCAGATCCAGGTCGAGAACGATCAGCTGCTCGACTTGTTGCCGCTGATCGACAAATCGAGCGTCAAGCTGGTGTTCGATCATTGCGGCCGGCCATCGGTCGCGCAAGGCGTGAGCGGCAAGGCCTTCCAGGCGCTGCTCGCGATCGGCCGCGAGCGCGACGCGCACATCAAACTCTCCGGCTATTACAAGTTTTCGCAGCAGCCGCACCCGTATGAGGACACCTGGCCGTTCATCGCCTCGCTGGTCGAGGCCTTCACACTCGATCGCTGCGTCTGGGGATCCGACTATCCGTTCCTGCGCGCGCCCGAACGGCTCGACTACGGGCCGCTGCTCGCGGTGCTGACAAAGCTGTTTCCGGATCCGGGCGACCGGCATCGCCTGCTGTGGCGAACGCCGGCGAAACTGCTGGGCTTCGACGGATCATAAAAAAGAAAGGGGAGGACATCATGAGGCATCTTGCAGGAGCGCTCGTCATTGCCTTGACGGCGTCGCTGTCGGTCGGAGCGGCCCGCGCGCAAAACACCGTCTACATCCCCGATGTCATCGAGCTCTCCGGCCCAGGCGCCGTCTCCGGCACCAACTGGCGCGACGGCGTCGCGCTCGCGGTCGACGAGATCAACGCCGCCGGCGGCATTCTGGGCAAGAAAATCCAGACCGAGCATCTCGACACCCAGAGCAATCCCGGCATCTCGCGCGCGCAGGTGCAGAAGGTGTTGGACAAGGATCCCTATGTGGTGCTCGGGCCTATCTATTCCGGCTCGGTCAAGGTCAACATGGCGCTGACGCAACAGGCCGAAATCCCGCAGATCGTCGGCGCCGAGGCCGCCGACATCACGACGCAAGGTAATCCCTGGGTGTTCCGCACTGCCTTCGGCCAGCAATTTTCCATGCCGAAGATCGCCAATTATCTGCACGACAAGCTCAAAGTGAAGAGCGTTGCTGTGGTCTGGGTCAACAATGATTTCGGCAAGGGCGGCCATGACAATTTCGTCAAGGAGATGAAGACGCGCAACATCGAGATCGCCGCCGATATCTCCACCGAGCAGGGCCAGGTCGATTTCGGCTCGGACGTCATCAAGCTCAAGAGCGCCAAGGCCGACGCCGTGTTCGTCTACACCAACGAGGAGGAGAGCGCCCGCTTCCTGATCGAGGCCAAGCGACAGGGGCTGTCGACGCCGCTGTTCGGGGAGACCACGCTGCTCAGCCAGAAGGTGGTCGAGCTCGCCGGCCCCGCAGCCAACGGTGTGCGCGGCCATGTCGGTCTTTCAGCCGATGCACCGGTGCCGGCGATCGAGGCATTCACCAAAAAGTTCAGCGACCGCTTCAAGTACCGGCCGGATCATAACGGCATCAAGGGCTACACCGCGGTCTATCTCGTCAAATACGTCACCGAGAAGATCGGCAAGTTCGACAGCAAGGCCTTCGGCGCGGCGATGAAGGGCCTGACGCTGACGCCCGACAAGGCGCCGGGCATGCTGATGGAGGCGAGCTGGGACCAGAACGGTGACATCGACCGCGCCAGTTTCCTGGCCGAGATCGTCGACGGCAAGCAGAAGATCGTCGAGACGCTGCCGAAGCTGAACGGCGGCAAGAGCGAGTGAGGGGCACGATATCTCTCCATCGTCGTCCTGGCGAAAGCCAGGACCCACAACCACCGTTCGATATTGTTAGAAGAAGGTGTGGCCACAGCTCGCTCCGACAATGGGCAGTCGGGGTGATGAGTCCTGGCTTTCGCCGGGACGACACCGAGGGCTGAGCATCGCAAGCCCCGCACCATCGTGCAGTGGGATCAAATTGTCGGGCAGTTGTTGCCACGTCGCGCGACGTTGAGCGGACATCGGCGTGCTCCTCGCGAGAAAGCCGATGGACATCAGCGGTGCCTTCGCAGGCACAATGTTTCTGAATGTTTCCACGCAATGATCGAAGGAGTGACGACATGACCGACGTCAGCTACACCGTCTCGCCGTATTCGACCGCAGGCTCCGGAAAATCATGCGGCGGCAAACACAAGCACGCGCACGAGACGGGCTCGGCGACGACAGGAACCTCTGGCAATCCGTTCGAGCAGTTGCTCGATAGCCAGGCCAATAGCAACGGCACCACTACGGATGCGTTGGCGCCCACGAGCGACAGCAGCCAGACCGGGACGGGCTCCGATCTCGGCAGTGCCTATCAGTCGCTGCTTGCCACGCTCCAGGCCAACGGCGGAATGAACGACACGAGCGCCGCGCAGTTCAACGACGGCGGCCCTGCTTATTTCAACGGCGTCTCCGCCAACCAGAACCAGTTCGCCGATTCGCCGGTCAACGATCTGATCAGCAAGCTCGACCTCGACGCCAAGGCGTGACAAGCGCGGACGGCACTGCTGGCTTCGTCCTGCCGGTCAGGCCTGCAGGCAAACAGGACGAAGCTGCCGGGCAATTTTTGCAGCGTGGCGCAACGCTGAGAGTCCATCGTGCGAGAAAGCCGATGAAAATCAACAGCGCCTCGCTGGCATAAATGTTGCTGAATATTTCCGCGCAATGCAGATGGGAATGAATCCGTGACCAGTGTCAGCTACACCGTCCCGCCGAACTGGACCGCAGGCTCCGACAAGTCGGGCGCCAGCAAGAACAAGAATCCGAATGATCCGAACATGCTGACGACGGGGGCCTATGGCAGCGCGTTCGAGCTGATGCTCGACAGCCACGCCAACACCGACGGCACCACAACGGAAACGCTGACCTACAAGAGCTACAACGGCAAGACCAACGGCTCGTTCTCCGCGACCGCGGAGACTGGGACGGGCGCCGATCTCGGTAGTGCCTATCAGTCGCTGCTCTCTACGCTGCAGGCCAATGGCGAGATGGACGACAAGACCGCCGCGCAGCTCGACGACGCCATGGGCAAGCTCGACACCAAATCGTCCGGCGGCAGCACGGACGCAACGGTCTCCGGCGGCGGCCTGCTGGTGCAGGCGGGTGGCCCCGTCGCCTTCAACGGCATCTCGGCCTATCAGAATCAGTTCGTGGATTCGCTCGTCAACGAGCTCAGCACCAGGCTGAACCTCGACGCCAAGGCGTGAGGCGATTAATGATGTGCGCGTGAGCAACGACCGGACGCCCGCACAGATGAAAACCACCCTGCTGAAATCCGAGGACTACACCCGCTCGCCCTGGAAGAACGGCGGCGGCATCTTTACCGATATCGCGGACGCGCATCGCGCCGATGCGGCGGTGAAGGACTGGGCCAGCCTGCTGTGGCGCTTCGCCTCCACGCCGATCGTCGCGCCCGGGCCGTTCTCCCACATGCCCGGCATCGACCGCTTGCAGATGGTGGTCGGCGGGCGCGGGCTGGTGCTGAAAGCACCCGGGCAGGAGTTCGACGAGCGTGAACCGCTCACGACCGTGCGTTTCACCGGCGAAATGGAGATCGTCACGGAGCTCGAGGCCGGCCCGGTCGAGGTCGTCAATCTGATGGCGCGGCGCGGTGCGGCGGAGATCGCGCTTGTGGCGCTTGATGCGCCCGGCGATCGGTCGTTGCCCCCGGGAACGCATTTGCTCTACGCGGCGCGCGGCGATTGCAGTATCCGCCTCGAGGGCCAGGATTTTGCGATTCCGCACGAAAACACGCTGAAGGTCGAACTGACTGCGGCCGCGACGCTGGCGCTCGTTTCCGGGCTGGTCGTGCTGGGGTCGATCAAAATCGTCGCCTGAACGGGCGTTCCTGCCGGCCGGAACGATGCGCACAATCCGTGCAACTGGCTAGGTTGACGCGGCCGCGCCGGAACACGATATGTGCCTCGATGCAGACCGTCGCCGAAGGGCAGGATATGAACGCGCCAGACATGAATCCCGCCTCTCTCTCCGACGGCGTCGTCGACTGGCTGACCAACGGCACGCGGGACCAGCGCTTCATCGACAACATCTTTGCGGAGATGTGCATCCGCCTGCAGCAAGCGGGCATTCCGCTGAAGCGGTCGACGCTCCACGTCCGGATCCAGCATCCGCAATGGCTGGGGGCGCGTTTCATGTGGTCCGACGGCATGCGCGAGGCCGAGATTGGGCGGGTCGACTTCGATGTCATGGGACGCTCCGAATATATCGGCAGCCCGGCCAACGAAATGTTCGACGGGGCAACCGAAGTGCGTGAGAATCTCGAACGGGATCCCGCGCTCGGTCGCAAGCACGCGCTTTACGACGAGATGCGGGCCAAGGGCCTGACCGACTATGTGGCCTGGCCGCTCTATCATACGCTCGGCAAGCGCCATCTCATCACGTTCTCGACCGACCGGCCCGGCGGCTTCGACGACGCCCATGTTGCCGCACTGAAGAAGGTGTTGCCGGTGCTGGCGCTGGTCAGCGAGATCCGCATCAAGAACCGCCTGGCGCGGACGCTGCTGGAGACCTATGTCGGCGCTCATGCCGGCGAGCTGATCCTGGCCGGCGCCACCCGACGCGGCACCGGTACGACGGTGCGCGCCGCGATCATGATCTGCGATCTCAGAGATTTCACGAAGATCTCCGACAACTGGCCGCGCGACGACGTCATCGATCTCCTCAACGATTATTTCGACGCGATGTCCGAGCCGATCGTGCGGCACGGCGGCGAGATCCTCAAATTCATCGGCGACGGCCTGCTCGCGATCTTCCCGCTGAGCCAGCCCAACGCCTGCGCCAATCTGCTGCGTGCGGTCACCGAGGCGCGCCAGGCGATGGCGGCGCTGAACGAGCGCAACAAGTCGACCAGTCGCGCGCCGTTGAACTACGGCATCGGCGTCCATGTCGGCGACGTCATGTACGGCAATATCGGCTCCACCAGCCGGCTCGACTTCACCGTGATCGGTCCCGCCGTCAACATGGCCTCGCGGCTCGAGACGCTCACCAAGCAGATCGGCAAGCCGGTGCTGCTGTCGCGGGATTTTGCCGAACTGGTGACGCCGGAGTTCGAGCTCGAGCGCGTCGGCCAGCATGCCGTGCGCGGTTTCAGCGAGCCAATCGAGCTGTTTGCGTTTCAAGGCTGAGGCCGAGCCCGACCAGGGGCGCGAAATGCTTCGAATTTGATCGATCTGATTAGGCGCACTTTAAGCCCAGCTCCACGAGACAGGGACGAGTTTACTTCGTGTTGAAGCGCGGAGTGATCTGATCGCTTTGTTTCGTAACGGTCATTCTTGCGATTTGATCATTTCAGAGCTGCGAGCACGTTCATGGCTGTCACTGCGTCTTTTCTGGCGGAGTTGGATGAGGCGGTTGCCAAGGGAAATCCGGAGAGTTGTCTTCGGGCGCTATGGCATGCCGCCGATGTTCTGATCGCTGGCACCTATTCCGAGGACCAGATCTGGACCTTCGGCGAGGTCATCGGCCGGCTTGCGCAGGAAATCGAGGTCGGCGCGCGGGCGAGGCTGGCGGGTAAGCTCGCCTGCAGCCCAAACGCGCCGTACGCTCTGACGCGGCAGATGGCCAGCGACGACTGCATCGATGTGGCGTGGCCGATTCTCAGCCAGTCGGAGCGGCTTGACACGGAGACGCTGATCGCCTGCGCCAAGAGCAAGAGCCAGCAGCATCTCCTTGCAATCTCCAGGCGACAGGCGGTGCCTGCCGCAGTGACCGATGTCCTGGTGGTGCGGGGGTCTCCCGAGGTCGTCACCTCGGTCGCATCGAACGCCGGCGCGAATTTTTCCAATTCCGGATTTCTCCATTTGGTGCGGCGGTCGGAGGGCGATTCCATTCTCGCCGAATCGGTGGGGCTCCGAAAGGACATTCCCCGGCACCTGTTCCATCAGCTGATCGCCAAAGCCTCGGAAGAGGTGCGGCGGAAGCTGCAGAACGAACGTCCCGATATCGAGACGCATATCGATCGCGTCGTCACCGACGTCACGGGAGCGATTCACGCCAGGTTCGGTCCGGCCTCCAAGGATTACTTCACTGCCAAGCGCACGGTCGCGAAGCTGCATGAGAGAGGCGAGCTGACGGAAGACAAGGTCTTCGAGCTCGCTCACTCCCTCAGGTTCAACGAGACCGCCGTGGCGCTATCGTTGCTCTGTCGTCTGCCGATCGACGTTGCGGAGCGGGCACTGATCGAAAAGGATCGCGAACCGGCGTTGATCCTGGCCAAGTCTCTCGATTTCTCCTGGCCCACAACGATGGCCTTGCTGTTCCTGGGAGCGGCCAACTACCGCATAACGGCCGGCGAGCTGGAGCGATTGAATCTCAATTTCTTCCGGCTGAACGTCATGGCGTGCCGCGAGGTCGTCACAATCTATCGAACGCGAAAAGAGGAAGCTTTCGGCAGCTCATCTCGACCGTCTCGTCGCGTGATGTAGAGCGTTTTCCCGCGCAGCCGATTCCGGCTTGCATTGGCATGTCGCAGCCGCCCCGTTGCCAATGCGGCAATGTCCAAGTACGCTCGATTCCGGCCAGCTCGAACGGCCCTTCCATTGGCCGCAAACTCATGCCCAAATTTCTACGCATCGGCCTGCATCAGTCGAACGTGTCAGGATACACCTCGAAAGCATGGTGCGTGCGGCGGGTCGGCTCGGCGGTGTTCCTGAAATGGGGCGCCGTGGAGGTGCAGGGCGCCGGCAAGGGACGCAAGGTCTACTGGACGCGTCTGCCGCAGGAGAAGACGATCCGCTGCGGCACCGCCGCGCGCGCCCAGGACTACACCAAGTCCGCGATCGCGCGGCGGCGCAGCCATGATTATGAGCCGCTCACCGGCGCCATCGCGGCCCGGCGCAAATCCGCCAACGGCAGTGCCGATCTCAAGCAGGCGCTCGCGACCATCCTGATCGTCGACATCGTCGGCTCCACGGCAAAAGCCGCAAAGCTCGGCGATGCGCGCTGGACCAAGGTGATGGGACTGTATTACGCGGCGGTCCGCAAGGAGCTGAAATCTGCGCGCGGCAAGGAGGTCGTTACGACCGGTGACGGCGTGCTCGCGACCTTCAAGGCGCCTGCCGCCGGCATCAATTGCGCGACCGCGATAAAAAAGGCCGTGCGCACGCTCGGTCTCGAGATCAGGGTCGGCCTGCACGCGGGCGAATACACGATCAGCGGCGGCGAGATGGTCGGCCTTGCCTTCCATATCTGCACCCGCATCGCCGCCAAGGCGCGCGCCGGCGAAGTCCTGGTCTCGCGTGCCGTGAAGGATCTGCTCGCGGCGCAGTCCCAGATCGGCCTCAGGGATCACGGCAGCCACCAGCTCAAGGGCGTGCCGGCGCGGTGGCGCCTGTACCGGGTGGAGCATTGAGGCGCACTCGCTCTCGCGGCTGTCAGCGGTGCTGCCAGCGCGGGATTGTGCGGCGGCCGGCAGGGCGGCCGCGCTGACCCGGTCCTGATGCGGTCGTGTGCGGCCTATCTGACGCGACCGGCATCAGGGGAAACCGCACCGACCCGGTGGCAAGGTTTCATCCCGGCAACGGCGCGCCGCGCGAGCGGATCAACGGGCTCGGCAACACAATTATTCGTGGGATCGGGGAATCCTTCGGCATCACGATCGACTATCTCTATGACAATGACGGCATCGAGGCCGACCACGAGGTCGTTGCCCGCGGCGGCACCATTGCCCGGTCGCCCGAGGTCGATGCCTTGCTGCAAACCCATCGAGCCCTCGCGCGACCGCATTCAGGTCCATGACGCCCGAACCAGGAGATAGGCCATGACCATGACCAGACGCACATTTGCCACCATCCTCGCCGCCGGTGCGACGGCTTCGCTGATGTCGACACGCGCGTCCGCGGCCATCGCCGCGCCCCCGAAGGCGCGCAACGTCGTGCTGGTGCACGGCCTGTTTGCCGACGGCTCCTGCTGGTCGGAGGTGATCCCGCGCCTGCAGGCGGCCGGGCTCAACGTCACAGCGGTGCAGAACCCGCTGACGACGCTGCCCGAAGCGGTGGCATCCGCCGAGCGCGTGCTGGCGCGGCAGGACGGCCCGACGGTCCTGGTCGGCCATTCCTTCTCCGGGATGATCGTGACCGAGGCCGGCGTGCATCCGGACGTATCAGCGCTGGTCTATGTTGCGGCACGCGCGCCCGACGCGGGCGAGGATTATACGGCGCTCGCAAAGACCTTTCCGACGCCGCCGGCGAGCGCGGGCATCGTCTTCGACGGCGACGAGGGCCGCCTCTCCGAGGAAGCTTTCCTGCGCGACTTCGCCGGCGACCTGCCGGCTGCGAAAGCCAAGGTGCTCTACGCGGTGCAGGAGCCGTTCCACAAGGAATTGCTGGCGGGCAAGACCACCAATGCGGCCTGGCGGTCGAAGCCGAGCTATTACGCCGTCTCGACCGAAGACCGCACCATCAATCCCGACCTCGAGCGCTTCATGGCCAAGCGAATGGGCGCCAAGACCATCGAGGTGAAGGCGAGCCACCTCGCGCTGATCTCGCATCCCGAAGAGATCGCGGCTCTCATTCTCGAGGCAGCGGGGCAATCAGCTTGACGATCACTCGGCAGGTAGACGCGAAGACGGCTTCTGCCCCGGCTGCCATGCGGAAACCATGGTCACCAGCTCGCTCCGGAGCCGCTCGACGACACTGGCCCAGTCGCCGCGCGTCGGCTGCCTGAACAGCCTCATCGACGAATACCACGGGCTGTCGTCGCGATTGAGCAGCCAGCGCCAGTCCGGATTGAAAGGCAACATCGTCCAGACCGGTGCGCCGAGCCCGCCCGTGAGATGAACCACGCTGGTATCGACCGAGATCACCAGGTCGAGACAGGAGACCAGCGCCGCCGTATCGCTGAAATCCGTAAGCTGCTCTGTGAGGTCGATGATGTCCTTGCGCGCGTCGAGGAAGGCGCGGTCCTCGTCCCGGACGCCTTTTTGCAGGGAGACGAACTGGACGTCGCAATCGAGCAGCGGCGCAAGCGCGTGCAGAGCGATCGACCGGTTGTGATCGTTCTTGTGACCGGGATCTCCCGACCAGACCAGGCCGACACGGAAGCGCGTATGGGAGCCAAGCCGCTCCTCCCACGCCGCCACGCGGGCGGCCGGGGGCGCAGGAAGGAAGCCTTGCGCGGACGGGATGGTGTCGAGCCGCGTCCCGAAGGCCAGCGGCAGGCTGCCGAGAGGGCAGTGCAGGTCGAATGCCAGCGATGTCGCGGCTTCCCGGCTGGTGCATTCCGCGACCCCGGCGATACCAGCCAAAAGCTGCTGGATCGCAGGCCGGACCCCCAGGATGATGCGAGCTCCGAGCGCCGCCACCATCGGCACATAACGTGCAAACTGAATGGAGTCGCCCAGTCCCTCGTCGCAGTAGAGCAGGATGGTCTTGCCGTCGATCGGCTGTTCGCCGCGCCAAAGCGGCTGGGCAAAGCCGAGTTCGGCGAGGTGGAGAGACGACGCCTTCCAGCGCGCTTCGCGCCCCACCCAGCCGCGCTCGAAATCTCCGGTCAGCAGCTGAAGCAGCGCGAAACTGAAAACCGTCGACGCACGGTTCGGGTCGACCGCCAGCGATCTGCGAAACGCCGCGGACGCCTGATCCAGCAATTGCAGATCCAGCAACATCCAGGCCTTGTTGGCAAGCGCTGCGGCAAAATCCGGACGAAGCGCGATCGCGCGATCGATGCTGGCAAAGGCCTGATCGGTCCGGCCAAGCTTCCAATGCAGCAGGCCGAGATTGTTGTGCGTTTCCGCCACGCTCGCATCCAGCGCAATGGACCGCGCGAAATCGGCCTCCGCGTCGGCGAGCCGGTTCGCCTCCTGGAGGCAGATGCCGCGGATCCGATACAGGCTCGCGGAATTCGGATTCAACGCCGCGGCTGCGTCCAAAGTGTCCAGCGCTTCCGCCGGCCTGCCGAGATCGAGCAGCAGCCGGCCGCAATTCTCCGCGGCCTCGAAATATCGCGGATTCAGTTGCAGCGCCTGCTGGAAGTGCAGCAGAGCCTCGTCCGTACGCTTGAGCTGCCGGAGCTGATCGCCGAGGTAATTTGAGACGAGCGCTTCCTCTTGCGTGGAGGATAAAGCCTCGGGCCGGGCTGGCCGTGTGTCCGCATGCCATGCGGAAACCTTGGCTTCCAACGCGTGCCGGACGTGATCCACGACGCCGGCCCAGTCGTCTCGTGCCGGTTGCCTGAACAGCCGCATGGACGAATACCATGGGCTGTCGTCGCGATTGAGCAGCCAGCGCCAATCCGGGTTGAACGGCAGCATGGTCCAGACCGGCGCGCCGAGCGCGCCTGTGAGGTGCACGACGCTGGTATCGACCGAGATCACCAGATCGAGACAGGAGACCAGCGCCGCCGTTTCGGTGAAATCGGTGAGCTGCTCCGTCAGGTCGAGGATATCAGGGCGTTCGCGGAGGAAGGCGCGGTCCTGATCCCTGATGCCCTTTTGCAGGGAGACGAACTGGGCGTCGCAATCCAGCAGCGGCGCCAGCGCGCGCAGCGACATCGACCGGTTATGATCGTTCTTGTGGCCCGCATCTCCCGACCAGACCAGGCCGACGCGGAAGCGCGTGCGGGGACCCAGCCGCTCTTCCCACGCTGTCACGCGCTCCGCCGCGGGGGCAGGCAGAAAACCTTGCGCGAACGGGATGGTGTCGAGCCGCGTCCCGAACGCCAGCGGCAGGCTGCCGAGCGGGCAGTGCAGGTCGAATGCCAGCGACGGCGTCATCGATCGGTCGACACAATGTGCGACGCCGGGGACGCCCGAGAGCAGGGCCCGGACCGCCGGCTTGACCTCCAGGACGACCTGAGCCCCGAGCGCGGCCACGAAAGGCACGTAGCGCGCAAACTGAATTGAATCGCCCAGGGCCTCGTCGGCGTGAAGCAGGATGGTCTTGCCTTCGAGCGGCTGGTCACGAAGCCAGAAGGCTTGGGCGAATCCGCGATCGGGCAGGCCGAGGGACGACGCTTTCCAGCGTGCTTCGCGCCCCGGCAAGCCTCGCTCGAAATCGCCGGTCAGCATCTGCAGCAGCGCGAGATTCCAGATCGTGTCCGCATTGCCGGGCTCGATAGAATGCGATTGGTGAAAGGCCGCGAAAGCCTCGTCCAGCAATTGCAGGCTCCACAGCGCCCGCGCCTTTTCGTTGAGCGCTGCGGAAAAGTTCGGACGAAGCGCGAGCGCGCGATCGAAGCTCGCGAAAGCCTGCTCCATCCGGCCAAATCGCGAATGAAGCGTACCGAGATTCTTGTGCGTCTCGGCCTCGATGGGGTTCAGCGCAATCGACGTCTCGAAGTCGGCCTGCGCCTCCTCGAGCCGGCCCAGCCGCTGCAGGCAAAGCCCGCGCGTCTGATACAGCGGCGCGACATTCGGATTGAGTCTCGCGAATGCGTTGAAGCATTCGAGGGCCTCGGCATAGCGGCCGAGATTGAACAGCGCCTGACCCTGTTTCGCAGCCTCCAGGCTCTTGGCGACCGCGAGATTTTGCGGCGCGGCCTTATGGGACTGCTTGGCCGCGGCGCGGCGTTCTTGGCGGTTCATGAAGGGACCAGAAATGCTGTGTTTGCGGGATCTGCACGACCCTGGCGTCCCGCTGCGGTAGTTTCTGGCGCAAAGCTGGTGCGAAGCTGGCGCGGGCACCGCGACCAGACCAGGCGCAGATCGAGAGGTTCCGTGACAGTGCATCGCGAGGTGACATGGCGGCGTCCAGCGCGCGTTTGACAAAGCCAACATGGCGCCGCTACCTTCTCATCGCTTGCAAAAAAGCACGTCACGCAATTCGTGCGTTGGCAAGCGGTCAACTGGTGTCATCGGCCGGTCACACGCGGCTTGATCGACACGAGGTCAGGGAGGATACGTCATGAGCGGCTTCGCGCTGTCGCGTCGTTCATTGATCGGAGCCGGGATCGGCGGTGCAACGCTGGCGGGCCTCGGTGGCTTGCCCGCTGCGGCGCGGGAGTCGCGGCTGCGCATGTTCTGGTGGGGCGCCAAGGAACGGGCGGAGCGCACCGACAAGGTCAACAAGCTCTATGCGAGTGGCCATCCCGAGGTGACGATCGCCGGCGAATCGCTGGGCTGGACCGACTATTGGGCGCGGCTTGCGACGCAAACCGCAGGTCGCAATGCAGCCGACGTGCTGCAGATGGATTACCGCTACATCTTCGAATACGCCCGCCGGGGCGCCCTGCTGCCGCTCGACACTTACGTGCCGAAAACGCTCAATTTGACGGATTTCAGCCCGGCCGCGGTCGACAGCGGCAAGGTCGACGGCAAGATCTACGGCGTCAGCCTCGGCCTCAACTCGACGGCGATGGTCTACGACAAGGGGCTGATCCAAAGTCTCGGCCTGAAAGAGCCGGTCTGGAACATGACGTGGAGCGAGATCGGCGATCTCGCAGCCGAGGTCACCAAGGCGGCCAAGCGCGATGGCTATACGGGCATGGAGGACGGCGGTGGCAACGAGCCGCTGCTCGAGGTCTGGCTCGCCCAGCGCGGCAAGTCGCTGTACACGAGCGAAGGCAAGGTCGGCTACGACGACAAGGACATGACCGAGTGGCTCGCGTTCTGGAGCGACCAGCGCAAGCGCGGTGCCTGCGCCACACCGGATACCCAGGCGCTGGACCGCGGCGAGATCGATTCGAACCTGCTCTCGCTCGGCAAGATCGCCATGACGTTTGCCCACTCCAACCAGCTGGTCGGCTTCCAGGCCATCAACAAGAGCAAGCTCGGTCTCTCCACGTTCCCCGATGGCGGACAAGGCGCGAAACCCGGCCAGTATCTGAAGCCGGCCATGATGTGGAGCGTCTCGGCGCAATCGAAACAGGCCGAGGCGGCGGTTCAGTTGGTCAGTTACTTCGTCGCCGACACTGAGGCCGCCAAGCTGCTTGGTGTCGAGCGCGGCGTGCCGGCGTCATCGGCGATGCGCAACGTCGTGACGCCGACGCTCGACGACCTCGGCCGCGCCATGGTCGACTACATCAGCCTGATCAGCGACAAGGTTGGGCAGCTGCCGCCTCCGCCACCGCGGGGCGCCGGCGAGATCCAGAGCGTGCTGCGGCGCGTAAACGAGCAGGTTGGCTTCGGTCGTCTGACGCCCGCTGATGGCGCCAAGCAATTTGTCGCCGAGGCCTCCGCCGTGCTGGCCCGCGGATAGACGCGGTGGCCGACACGCTGATCGATGCTGCGACGACGAGGCAGGCCATGCCGGCCGCACCGGCGGCTGAATTGTCCTGGCGCGAGAGTGTGGCAGGCTATCTGTTTCTCGCGCCCTGGCTCATCGGCTTTTTCGGGTTGACGCTGGGGCCGGCGTTGATCTCGCTGTATCTGTCGTTCACGGATTACGACCTGCTCAGCAACCCGCGCTGGGTCGGCGCCGCCAACTATGTGCGCATCGCGACCAGCGATCCCAAGTTCAGCGCGGCGATGCACGTCACCTTTCTCTATGTGGCGCTATCGGTGCCGCTCAAGCTCGCCTTCGCACTCCTGGTCGCCATGATGCTGAACCGTGGCCTCCGCGGCCTGCCGCTGTACCGGGCGATCTTCTATTTGCCGTCGCTGATCGGCGCGAGCGTCGCCGTCGCGGTGCTGTGGCGCCAACTGTTTGCCGGCGACGGCCTGCTCAACCAGGCGCTGAAGCTCGTCGGCATTCATGGACCGAGCTGGATCTCCAATCCCGACACCGCACTCTACACCCTGGTGGCGCTGAGCGTGTGGCAGTTCGGCTCGCCGATGATCATCTTTCTCGCCGGCCTCCGCCAGATTCCGAAGGACGTGTATGAAGCCGCCGAGATCGACGGCGCCAGCCGCAGCCAGCAATTCTGGCGGATCACGCTGCCGCTGCTGACGCCGGTGCTGTTCTTCAACGTCGTGGTGCAGACCATCGACGCCTTCAAGGCGTTCACGCCGGCCTTCATCATCAGCGGCGGCACCGGTGGCCCGATCGATGCGACGCTGTTCTACACGCTCTATCTCTACCAGGAGGCCTTTGCCTATTTCCGCATGGGCTATGCCTCCGCGCTGGCCTGGGTGCTGGTGGTGATCATCGCGGCCTTCACCGCGTTGTCCTTCCTGTCATCGCGCTACTGGGTGCACTACGATGGCTGATCTCGCGACATCGGATCAGGTTTCGCCCCCGCGCAATCCACGCCGCCGCGCGCTGGCCTATCACGTCGTGTTGTGCCTCGCCTCGATCGCCATGCTGTATCCGCTGCTGTGGATGCTGGCGAGCTCGTTCAAGCCGGACAGCGACATCTTCGGCACCACCTCGCTGTGGCCACGCCATTTCAGCCTTGCCGCCTACTGGCGCGGCTGGTCCGGGCTGCAGGTGACATTCGGACAGTTCTTCCTGAATTCGCTCGTGGTGTCGCTGTGCAGCGTGGTCGGCAACGTGATGTCGTGCTCGCTTGCGGCCTACGCGTTCGCCCGGCTGAAATTCCGCGGCCAAAAATTCTGGTTCGCGCTGATGCTCGGCACCTTGATGCTGCCGTATCACGTGACGCTGATCCCGCAATACATCCTGTTCCTCAACCTCGATTGGGTCGACACCTTCCTGCCGCTGATCGTGCCGAAATTCCTCGCGGTGGACGCTTTCTTCATTTTCCTGCTGGTGCAGTTCTTCCGCGCGATCCCGCGCGAGCTCGACGAGGCCGCGATGATCGACGGCTGCGGTCCCTGGCGCGTCTACTGGATCGTGATCCTGCCGCTGTCGGTGCCGGCACTGGCCACGGCCGCGGTCTTCACCTTCATCTGGACCTGGGACGACTTCTTCGGGCCTCTGATCTACCTGAACGACATGGGCTCCTATACGGTCCAACTCGGCCTGCGCAGCTTCGTCGATTCCACCGGGAAGTCCGACTGGGGCGCCTTGTTCGCCATGTCGACACTGACGCTGCTGCCGCTGTTCGCCCTCTTCCTGTTCTTCCAGCGTCTGTTGATCGACGGCATCGCCACCACCGGGCTCAAGGGTTGACGGCATCGGACGCATCCCTGCATGGACTGACAACCAAGGAAAAAAGTCATGAGCAAACTGCGTTTCGCCGCGATCGGCATCAATCACGCCCACATCTATGGCCAGGTCGATTGCCTGCTGCGCGCCGGCGCGGAACTGGTCGGCTTTCATGCCGTCGAGGACGATCTCGCCCAGGCTTTCGCAGCGAAATATCCGCAAGCGCCGCGCATGGCCGAGAAAGCGCGATTGCTCGAGGACAAAACCATCGCGCTGATTCTCTCGTCCGGCATCCCCGCCGACCGCGCTCCGCTCGGCATCGAGGTGATGCGCACCGGCAAGGACTATATGAGCGACAAGCCGGGCATGACCTCGCTGGAGCAACTGGCCGAGGTGCGCCGGGTCCAGGCCGAGACCGGGCGGATCTATTCGGTGTGCTACTCCGAGCATTTCGAGACCCGCTGCACCGTGAAAGCCGGCGAGCTGATTGCAGCAGGTAGCATCGGCAAGGTCATCAACACCGTCGGGCTCGGCCCGCACAAGTTGAAGAACCTGCCGCGGCCCGACTGGTTCTATTCGCGCGAACGCACCGGCGGCGTCCTGACCGACATCGCCTCGCATCAGTGCGAGCAGTTCCTGTTTTTCGCCGATGCGCTCGATGCGAAGGTCGTCAGCGCGTCCGTCGCCAACCGCGCCAATCCCGACAGGCCAGAATTGCAGGATTTCGGCGAAATGCTGCTGCGGACCGGTGATGTCACCGGCTACGTCCGCGTCGACTGGTTCACCCCCGATGGCCTGCCCAATTGGGGCGACGGCCGGATCACCGTTCTCGGCACCGAGGGCTACATGGAGCTGCGCAAATACATCGACGTCGCAGGCCAGGGCGGCATCGACCATCTCATCATGGTCGACCGCAAGGGTGTCCACCGCATCGACTGTTCCAACGTCGAATTGCCCTATGGCCGCCAGCTCATCGCGGACGTGCGCGATCGCACCGAGACCGCGATCCCGCAGGCGCGCTGCTTCAAGGCCATGGAGCTGGCACTCACCGCGCAGGCGATGGCGGAAGGAAGGGTTTGAGAGAATGTCGAAGCGCAGGACAGTTGCCGTTATCGGCCTTGGCATCGGTCGCAGCCACATCGAGGAGGGCTATGCCCGCTTGCGCGACCGGTTCGATCTGCAGGGGATCTGCGACCTCAGCGAGGAACGCCTCACCACCGTCGGAGATGAATTCTCCGTGCCGCGCCGGACCACCTCGTTCGACGAGGTGCTGGCGATGGACGACATCGACATCGTCGATATCTGCACGCCGCCGACGCTGCACTTTCCGCAAGTCATGGCGGCGCTCGCCGCCGGCAAGCATGTGATCTGCGAAAAGCCGCTGGTCGGCTCGCTGCACGAGGTCGACCAGCTCACCGCCGCCGAGGCCAGTTCGCGCGGGCGCATCATGCCGGTGTTCCAGTATCGTTTCGGCAACGGCCTGCAGAAGGCGCGGCGCATCATCGAGCTCGGCCTTGCCGGCAAGCCGTATCTGGCGACCATCGAGACCGCCTGGTTGCGCGGCGCCAAATATTATTCGGTGCCGTGGCGCGGCCGCTTCGAGACCGAACTCGGCGGCGCGTTGCTCACCCACGCCATCCACGCCCACGACATCCTGACCTGGCTGATGGGCGACATCGCTTCGGTGTTTGCGCGCACCGCAACGCGCGTGAACGACATCGAGGTCGAGGACTGCGCGGTCGCGAGCCTCGTGATGGAAAGCGGCGCGCTGGCCTCGCTGGCCGCAACGCTGGGGTCGGCGAAAGAGATCAGCCGCCTCCGGCTGTGCTTCGAGCACGTCACCTTCGAGAGCTCGCTCGCGCCCTATGCCCCCGGCGACGATCCCTGGCAGATCATCTCCACTTCCCCGGAAGCTGAGGCGCGTATCGCAAAGGCGCTGGATGGCTTCACGTTCGTGCCGTCGCGCTTCGAAGGCTTGATGACGGCCTATCATCAGGCGCTCGAGACCAACGGGCCGTTTCCGGTGACGCTCAGGGACGCGCGGCGTTCGCTGGAGCTGATCACGGCGCTCTATCACGCCGCGGAGACCGGCACGGCGGTGGCGCTGCCGATCGGCAAGGAGCACCCGAAATATCGGGGCTGGCGCCCGGCAGCGGCGACCACGCCACAGCGATGAGGCGAACCGCGCCGCCTAGCTCGACAGCAGCGTGCGTGCGGCGCGGACAAGGCGGCGACCGACGGTCTTCTGTCGAAGTGCCTCGGTCCAGTCGAACATGCTTGAATTGACATCATACTCGCCGCGCTGGGCTTCCGGTATCGCCCCGGCCACGATGCGTGCGATCAAGTGTGGCAATTCCCGATAGAATGTCTCGGTGCGATACGGCGGATGGAGCGAGTAGAGCCCGGCGCCCGAACCGAGCAGGTCGATGCGGGAAAGTCCCTTGCGCATCATGGCCGCGGAGAAGATCTCCTCCGCCGGCATCGTCAGCGGCGACTGGCGAAACAGTTTTGCGCGGATTCGGCGTTTGAGATTCGGACGCACCAGCTCCAGCGCTCCGATCGATGCATCGAACTTGGCTTGATCGAGAACGAAGATGCGCGTGCTCACGGTACGAAAGCGGTAAGCCGGGTAGTCGGCGGCCAGGCGCTCGGGCGGTTGGATGCCGGTCAACCCCGGAAAGGCGCCGTGCAAATCGGCGAGCGTGCCATCAGCGCGGGGTGGACCGGGAAGTGGCCCGGCGAACAGGGCATCCGGCGTCGTCTTCAACCAGCCGATCGCCTCCTCCAGCCAGGTCTGGCTGCCGCCGCCGAACAGCATGTCGCTGTCCATGTGCACCACATAGTCCGCGTTCGCCTTCGAGAGGCCGTAGAAATAGGCGTGGAACGGCCCGCCATCGAAGGCCTTCTCCGGGTAGGCACGGCTTGTCGAGAAATAGCGCTGCCGCACGGACTCGAGCGCCGCCGGCGAATAGTCGACCTCGGAGATTTCCGCCTTCGGCGACTTCCGCGCGATGGCCTCCAGCAGCGCAAACAGGCGCCCGCGGCTCTCCTCGTAAGCGTTGCCGGTGTAGCGGCCGCTCTTGCTCTGCCTGGTGTCGACCGTGAAGACGATACGATCGACCTGATCGCCCCACACGTCGATCTGATGCGGAAGTGTGTGGACCGCATGGCGCACGTCCAGCGGATGCAAATTGATCTGAAGTGCGGATCTGACCTGCATCTCATCTCTCCTTGCCGGTGAGCTGGTCGATCACGACCAGGAACGGCTCGCGCCTGAATTCACCGTCCAAGGGAAGCGGCCTGTTGGGTACGTGGTCTGGGCTTGTATCCGCAATTTATCAAAGACGGCCTTCTCCACAGAAGGCAATTCGCTCTGCGTCGTTAATAAACCGCGGCCGTTTCGCAGCATGCCGAGCGCCGGGAAGATCGAAAATTGACGTTTGGTTAACAAGGGTGCGGCAATCATCAATGTCTTTCGGTCTTGATGACGCGACAACGGAGGCGCTTCTGCGCGACCGGACAAATCCGAGGCAACTCCTGGCAATCTCGAAAACGAGAGCCATCCAACCATGACGACCTACGTGGCGCTGCTTTACAGCGTGGTTCTACCGCTTGGCCGGCGACTGGCGATGGCCGAGCTGCGTGCCATGGCGCAAGGCCTCGGCCTCCATGACCCCCGGACCATCGGCGCGACGGGAAATCTGACGTTTGAGAGCGGCGAGGCGTCGATCTCCGGGCTGGAGCACAATCTCGAAGCGGCCTTCAACGCGCGGTTCGGCAAGCACGTCGCGATCATCGTCCGTAACGCCGACGCGTGGCGGCGCCTGCTGCGCGCGAACCCGTTTCGTGACGAAGCGGCCGCCGATCCGCAAAGGGTCGCCGTTCGCGTGATGCGCAGTCCGATTCCGAAAGGCGGCGAAAACGCCCTGGCACGTTACATCAGCGATGAACGAATTGCCGTCGCCGGTGGCGATCTCTGGATCCATTTCACCGGCGATCCAGCGCGATCGCGTTTGCTGTCGGCGTTGGGCGCGGGACGCCTGAAAGGCGTCGGCACGTTGCGCAACGCCAATACGCTGAAGCGCATCGGTGACGCCGTGGCTCCGGCCGGCGCCGGCCTCGTTGGTCGGAAGTAAACTCAGCGCACGCCCGTGCCTTTGCACCGCTGACACTTCACCACCTTGTCGCCCTTCTTGACCAAACCCTTGCCCTCACAGTTTTTGCATTTTTGCTTCTTCTTGATGTTCGGGCCTTTTTCACTCGTCATGAAATTCTCCTGCCGCGAGAGGGCGGTCAACTGGCGCATTGTAGGAGGGCGTTCGGTGGAACAACCGAGCAGCGTGGGATAAGCCCTACACCTAAGCCGGCTTCGGCACCACCAGCACCGGCACGCTTCCGTCGACCAGAAGCTCGGACGTCTCGTGCGAATTGGACATATCCGGTTCTCGGCCAACTAAACTTTTCTTCATGTGGTAACAGGCCGCGTGGCGGGCGCGTTTAGGATAGTGGATCGGATCTCTCGTATCGCGAGGGATCACCCCAATCGAAAGGAGCTGCCACGATGACGACATTCAGAAAATTGATCGGGTCAGTCCTATCCAAGGCCTTGTTGGCCGGACTGGTCGTCACCGCAATCTTTACGCCGCCGCTGCAGGCGCGCGAGAGCCGCGCCGGCGATCGACAAACCGAACAGAGCGTGGGGTCGACCATCCCTCGCATCGCGGGCGACCGGTCGATCGCGGCGCCAGCCCACCACGCGTTCGCGCCAGTGCCCTCGGATCAACCGGATGGCGTTTGCGACCACGGCGATGACCCGATGATATGCTGAAGCGGAGCTCGCAGGTGTCGAGGGGACAGTGCACGTCATTGACGGGCTTTCGAACCTCGCATTGAGTGCGCTGTCATCGCAATTCGCTGCCAGCGCAACGAGAAGGCGAGCCGGAACGTTGCTCCGCAGCTCTCGCGCACCGGTGATTGAGGTCTCGAATTTAGCTGCCCTTGCGGGGGCCACGGCCTGCTATTTCGTCACGATCCGTCGTGTTGGCGTCACGGTACTGGTAGGCGCCATCGGTGAGATCGAGAACGTCAGCCAAGTATTCCAGCCTGCCGGCCGGTTTTCCGCGGCGAATTCGCCGTAGCCTTTCAGATTGAGATAGCCCTGCATGTCGCCAACCGGAAACAGAAATCCGATCTGCGGGCCGACGCCGACGACACGTGAGCGGAATCCGCCGAGGATGGGGTTCTGACCGGAATCGTCGGTGACCTGCTGGTACGCATATCCGACGAGGCCGACAAAGAGCTGCTTCGAGAGAAACTGGGAGGCACCCCAATCGACATGGAAGTCGACGCCGCTCCGGTACTGCGTGTCCGGATTCTTGAAATTGTAGGTGAAGCCCGCGACCGCCGAAAACTCGTGTCCAGCCTGCGGGTTGAGATAGGTGTAGCCGCCGCCGCCATCGATGGCGCCGTGGCCGATGCCGAGATTGGCCAGGCGGTTCGGGTCGTAGGCCCCGACGGGAATATCGCCCGTCGCGTAGGTCATGAAGTTATGGACGCCCTGATTCCATTTCAGCGTCACTTGCGGATAGAGGTCGCCCACCGAGGTGATGGAGTCGCCGATGCTCCCCGTTCGCGTAATTGCGATTGGTCCGAACCCCGTCGTCAGCGTCCCGTTGAGGTCGGCGGCCGATCGCCCGAACAGGCCGGTCATGCCAACAGCCAATTGTCCGCCCAGTACCGGCGTCGCGAAAGTGTAGGTGGGATTGAGCAGCACCAGATCGGCCTGCGCGTTCAGATGCAGATTCAGGTTGACGTTCACGGCCGCCGGAAATCGGCCGATCTGAATTTCCCTCGACGCGGCCGCGGCACCGAACGCCGATACCGAGGTGTGATAGTAAACCTCGGCCATCGACCATCCCGGCACCTGCGGCGTTGCGGCAAGACTGCTGAAACGTCCGGGGAGCCAATACGAAACGCCGCTTTCGTCGCCGTACGCGGCGTCGGATAAGGTTGCGGACATCACCATGATTGTGCCGATGACCGCACAGATCAACCGGCGACCAGACTTGCGTTCGGGTATGCAGCGCGTCATGTGCTCCCCCATTGTCCGTTCACGACACTATGCCAGCGAGATTGTGAATGTCTCGCCTTAAACTGGTGAACCGCGAAATCTCGTCGTCGTGTTGCCCTGGGGGCACGCCAGACTCGCAAACAGCTACGGCTCTCGAGAAAGAGCTTCGATCCGTTCTGCCGCCGATGTGCAAATTGTGCCAGCTGGCCAAACGCACTGCGTCGAGCGCTCGATCAGGGCTCAAGGGGAAGCGCGTCACGACCGCGCAGGCGTCCACTATTTCAACCGCTGCACGTTCGCTGCCATATCTGGAGCGCGGCCGACCCTGTAGGTCGCGTTGCTGCATTTCAGCACCCATACGGCATGATCGGGCCTGGAGCGCTTCGCATCTCTTGTCGCGCGGAGCGGTTGATCACAGGCAAAACCCTGGATGCGGATCTGTGCAGCGAGTTCATCCTTGGGCGTTTCTTCCGCGGCTTGCGCGGCGGATATCATCAGGTCGGTATGAGACCCGCTGCCGGCCAAGAACGATGCGGTAAGGAGAAGACCGCCAGCAACCAGATGAACGGAAGCGACCACATTGCGATGCGCCATAGGCCCCCAACTCCGAAGAATAGAAGAACCCGGAATCGCCCGGGAAGCGATGCACATCAGCTTTTATAAAGGGTGCGGCAAGCCTGCGCCACAACGCCGTCTCTCTGCCTTGCGACCCATCACGGCACGTAAGCATTCCTGCCTCAGATCGATCTGAAACAGCACGTCGTCCTTCTTCACCGGCACGTTCGGCTTAACCGGGGTTGCGACAATTTGTCCCGTCACGTTCGGCGTCACCTCCACGACGCGGCCGATCACCGTCACCCGGCCCGACGGTGCGAGATAATTAAAAAGCGCAAGAAATGTCGCGAGAATGAACCCGCCGATCAACAGCGAGATTGTCCCGACACCCAGCCCCACCGCACGAGTCTGAGTTTCGAGAATACGAGCCAGAGCGCAACGAGGTAGAGGCACAGAATAATGACCATGGCTGGCCCTCATTCTCTGATTGCGCTAAGGTGACGCTCGCGGAGATAGCTGAAGCATCACTCTTTTGAAGTGCTCTTAGACTACAAGCCGATCTCGTTAGATTCCATCGCGCGTTTTTGAGACTGCAGACGCCGTGCGGCGCTAGCTGCAGCCGATATTGCACGTCTCTCGCTCGGAAGCGGGAGCGTTTCGCCAATCAGCGCTCGCTTGATTTAGGTCAACGAATGCGTCCCGCTGCTGGTTCATCCAGCATTGGCTCACGTTTCAGGTCGGACATTGTCGCCGCTACCGGCCGGCGGCACGCCATGCCGAGCCGGTTGATACCTCGACCAGTCACGTTGGATTGCGCTGCATCAAACGGGAGAAGCGCCATGAACGATGAACGGAGTAGCTGGCGACCGAAGCAGAAATTACTGTTGGCCACCGGCCTTGCGACATTGCTCATCGCTTCGCCGGGTCTTCTCGCGCCAGCGGCGGCACAGCAGATCACCGGCACACCGGGGACGCCCAGCGCCACGATGACGCTCGATGGCAAGCAGCTTCCCCCCGAGCCTCCAAAGTTCGGCGGCGTGATCAACGAAGAGGCCAAAGACTCAAAACCTTACTGGCCACCCTCTGTCGTGCCACCCAAAGGCGCCCCGAACGTGTTGCTGATCATGACCGACGACCAGGGTTATGGTGTGTCCGGTACTTTCGGAGGCGTCGTTCCGACCCCGGCGATGGACCGCGTCGCCAAGGCCGGCCTGCGCTATACGCAGTTTCACTCCACGGCGCTCTGCTCACCGACGCGGGCGGCGCTGATCACCGGACGCAACCACCATTCGGTCGGATATGGCGTGATCGGCGAAATGTCGACCGGATATCCCGGTTACAACTCCGTCATTGGCCAGGAGAGTGCCACGATCGGGACCATCCTGCGGGACAACGGATTTGCCACGTCCTGGTTCGGGAAGAATCACAACACGCCAACCTATCTGTACAGCGCCGCCGGGCCATTCGACCAATGGCCGGTCGGCATGGGATTCGAATATTTCTACGGCTTCATGGGCGGCGAAACCGATCAGTGGACCCCCTACCTGTTTCGCAACACGACTCAGGTTTACCCCTGGATCGGGAAGACCGGCTACAACCTCATCACCGACATGGCCGACGAGGCCATCAACTACATGAACGGGCTGAACGCGGCAGCCCCTGACAAGCCGTTCTTCGTCTATTACGTGCCTGGCGGAACCCATTCGCCGCACCAGCCGAAAAAGGAATGGATCGAGAAGTTCAAGGGCAAATTCGACATGGGTTGGGAGAAGCTGCGCGAGCAGATCTTCGCCAACCAGAAGCGCCTCGGGGTTGTCCCCGCAAACACGGAGCTCACCTCTTGGCCGGATACCCTGCCGAAGTGGGACTCGCTCTCAATCATCCAGAAGAAGCTCTATGCGCGCGAAGCCGAGGTGTTTGCCGCCTACGCGGCCTATACCGACAATGAGATCGGCCGCGTCATCCAGGCGGTCGAGGACATGGGCAAGCTCGACAACACGCTGATCATCTACATCAGCGGCGACAACGGCACCAGCGCGGAAGGCACGCTCGAGGGCACCCCTAACCAGATGACCGCCTATAACGGCGTTCTGAAACTGCCCGAAGCCGAGCTGATGCTGCACTACGAGAATTGGGGCTCCGACAAGACCTATCCGCATATGTCGGTGGCATGGTCATGGGCCTTCGATACGCCGTTCAAATGGACCAAGCAGGTGGCATCGCATTTCGGCGGCACCAGGCAAGGCATGGCGATCTCGTGGCCTGGCCACATCAAGGACGTCGGTGGCATTCGATCCCAATTCCACCACATCATCGATATCGTGCCGACGATCCTGGAAGCCACGGGCATTACGGCGCCCGCGACGGTGAATGGAATCGCACAAAAGCCCATTGAGGGCGTGAGCATGGCCTATACGTTCGACCAGGCCAACGCCAACGCGCCGTCAAAGCGCGACACGCAATACTTCGAGATGTTCGCGAACCGCGGCATCTACCACGACGGTTGGTATGCATGCACGACGCCGCCCGCGCCGCCATGGCTATTGGGAACGGCGAAGCTGCCTGATGTCACCAATTACAAATGGG
The DNA here is from genome assembly GCF_024199945.1 of Bradyrhizobium sp. CCGUVB4N. Classification (GTDB taxonomy): domain Bacteria; phylum Pseudomonadota; class Alphaproteobacteria; order Rhizobiales; family Xanthobacteraceae; genus Bradyrhizobium. The sequence continues at coordinate 2,355,580 of NZ_JANADP010000001.1, forward strand.
AGCTTTACAACATCGCCGAGGATTTCTCGCAATCCAAAGACCTCGCAGCCAGCAATCCCGACAAGCTGAAGGAGCTTCAGACGCTGTTTCTGAGCGAAGCGGCGAAATACCAGGTCTTGCCGCTGGATAATTCGGTCCTGCCGCGTCTGACGACGGCGCGTCCGAGTGCGACCGCGGGGCGAACCGAATTCACATACACAGGCATCAATCCCGGCATCCCCGACGGCAACGCACCCAACATCATGAACAGGGACTACAGGATCACCGCCGATATCACCGTCCCGCAGGGCGGCGCCGAAGGCATGATCGTGACGCTCGGTGGTCGCTTCAGCGGCTACGGGCTCTATCTGCTGAAGGGCAAGCCGGTCTTCGTCTACAACATGCTGGATTTGAAACGATACCGCTGGGAATCGGGCGTGGGTGCGCGGGACTGGCTCGGCTCATCGCTCAAGCCGGGCAAGCACACCATCGCGTTCGATTTTAGATATGACGGGCCCGGCTATGGCAAGGGCGGCGCCGGCGTATTGTCGGTCGACGGCAAGGAGGTTTCCCGCCAGTCGATCCCGCACTCGATCTCGTTCATCATGGCGATCGACGAGTCCTTTGACGTCGGCGTCGATACCCGCACGGGCGTGGATGACAGCTACAAGCTGCCGTTCCAGTTCACCGGCAAGATCGACAAGCTGACGTTCAAGCTTGGACCGACGCAGGTGTCGAGCGACGAGCGGCGGATCATCCAGTATGCCCGTGGCAAGGCAAGCGACTAGTTCGGCACCACTGATCTGCGGGCATCGAAGGATGCCCGCAGTCGGCGCACGGCAACGAAGCAAGGCGGATCGAGTCTACAACTGAACGTAGCAGCACGCATATGAGCACGAGAGGGTTCGACATGAATCGAGGTATTCTGACGCTGACTCTATCACTCTGCATTGGCGCTCTGACTGCGCCCGCGGCGCTCGCGCAAAGCGCCGCGGCTGCAATCACCGAGCAGGAGGCGCATGCGATCGCGGTCGACGCCTATGTCTATTTCTACTCGCTGCTATCGATGGACGTCTCCCGGAAGCAGTTCACCAACGTCGCGCCCGGCAAGGAGATGGCGAAGGGGCCGATGAACATGTTCAGCAACGTCCCCGAATATCCACCCGCGGATTTCAAGGGGGTCGTTCGATCCAATTTCGACACCTTGTATTCCAGCGCGTGGCTGGACATGACCAAGGAGCCGGTCGTCATCACGGCACCGGATACGGACGGGCGCTATTATCTGCTGCCGATGCTCGACATGTGGACCGACGTCTTTGCGTCGCCCGGCTGGCGGACCACCGGGACCAAGGCCGGGACGTTCCTGATAACGCCCCCGGGCTGGCGGCCCGATCTGCGCGAGCGGTTCGCCGAAGAACTCAAGCTTCCGGCGGATACCCAGCGTATCGACGCGCCGACGCCTTACGTCTGGATCATCGGCCGCACCAAGACCGATGGTCCGCAGGACTATGATGCCGTCCACAAAGTCCAGGCCGGCTACAGGGTCGCGCTTCTCTCCGACTACGGCAAGACGCCAAAGCCGGTCGAATTCAAGCCGGACCCGAGTGTCGACATGAAGACGCCGCCCAAGATCCAGGTCGATACCATGTCGGCCGGCGTGTATTTCGCCTACGCCGCGGAATTGCTCAAGCTTCACCCACCGCACGTCACGGACGAACCGATCATTGCCCAGATGAAGAAGATCGGCATCGAGCCGGGCAAGGCGTTTGACATCGGCAAGCTCGATCCGGTGTTGCAACGCGCGCTGGAAACCGCTCCGCAGGACGGCCAGAAACTGATGGCCTGGAAAGTGCCGACGCTGGCGCGGGTCGCCAATGGCTGGTCGATGAACACCGACACCATGGGCGTCTATGGCAATTACTATCTGAAGCGGGCGATCGTCTCGCAAGTGGGGCTCGGCGCCAATCTGCCCGAGGACGCCATCTATCCCCTCAACCTCGGCGACGAATCCGGCAAGCCGCTCGATGGCGCAAGCAAGTACACCATCACCTTCGACAAGGGCGCAGCCCCGCCGGTCAACGCCTTCTGGTCGATCACCCTTTACGATCCGGAAGGATTCCAGGTCGGCAATGTGCTCAACCGCTTTGCGGTCAGCAGCTGGATGCCGTTCAAATACAATGCGGATGGATCGCTCGATCTCTACTTCCAGAACGAAAGCCCGGGCAAGGACAAGGAAGCCAATTGGCTGCCGGCGCCGAAGGGCGCCTTCAACCTGACGATGCGACTCTACAGCCCGAAATCGGATGCGCTGACCGGAAAATGGAATCCGCCGCCGGTCGTGAAGACGCCGACAACGGTCGGTCTGTCCGCCCAATAGCGCCGCGAGGCGCGCCGGCGCTTCGGCGCCGGCCTCGCGTTACTGGTGCCCGGTCTAGCGCTTCTGCAGCGGCTCGCCGGGCGCGCGGTCCAGCGGCTGATGCGGTTTAGCGAGGCCGATCGTACCGGGTAGCGCGTCGTTGCTCGCCGTACGGGTGTTGACCTTGTCCATCGTGACTGCGGCTGCAACCACGATGGCGGTGGCCACGGCGAATGCAAACAGAACCAATGCTGTCCGATGCTGGTCCATCGATAAGCCCTCTGGCCCGGCGAGGCTACGGCGGCGTCTCCGGCAATGCAATAACCCGGATGAGGTAGGAGGGCGTCCCTAAAGGCTTTGAGCACCGGGACACCGCCGTCCGAACGATTGATTGTCGTCGCCGCGGAAGCCGGCGCATGAACGGCTCGCTATGCGCCGCGACCGACGAGATGCGTCGCGGAACGCCATGCGTGATACGCGAGCGCCTCGAGGCGGCGTACGGTTTCGACCCGGGCGATTGCCTCGTCTGCGCTCAACCCTTTGCTCGCCACCGAGCCGAGCGTCGCACTGCGATGGCTTGTCCGCAGTTCGCCAAGGGCCTTCGCGCACGCTTCCAGGAGGGCGAGGGTTTGCGTGGTCGACGCTTCCGTTGCGGGCAGGTCTTGCTCCGGGCCGAACGGTTCCTTCGCGCCGTCTGGCGGCCCGCCGGCAACCTCCGCGGCGAGTGTCGCCGCGCCACGCATGGCCTGCGCGCACAACTCAGCGGCGCGGATATCCTCGGGCTCCCCGTCAGGCGTGCCGAGCTCGGCTTCACCGCCCACGGTGTCGGCCAGGCGAGAGGCGTGGTCGAGCGCATGCAATGTGCGCGTGAGCCGCTCCTGCTCATCCTCCGATTCGGGCGGGCCGCTCACGGCCGACATGAACTCCTGGGCCTGGCGCAGCGCATCGGCGGCCGCTGCAACGGAGACGTCGTTCCTGGCGCGGGTGGGTGCACCCTGATGCCCCGCAGCGAGAGCCCGCGCGAGTGATCCGCACATCGTTCCAAGGGCGCGCGCCACGGTGCGCCGTACGGCTTCCTCGGTCGCAATCGGTGTCGCCAGCGCCACCGGATCGAGGCACCGCGTCAGCGGTGAGCCGCGTTCGGGAAGGAGGCGCTCCACCAACCGCGTAAACCCATCGATCATTGGCAGCAGCACCATGACGCCGACGAAATTGTAGGCGGTGTGATAGGCGGCAAGCAGCGTCACGCCGTCGATCGTGTCTGAAGCGGGGACCAGAAGGGCAAGCGTGACCGGAAACAGCACCACGGCGATCACGGCCGCGATCAGCTTGAACAGGATGTAGGCGAGCGCCAGTCGCTTGGCGGTGCTGCTCGCGCCGATCGCCGCCATGGCGGAGCTGGTCGCTGTTCCGATGTTCTGCCCGATGATCAGCGCGCAGGCCTGATCCAGTCCGACGGCTCCCGCATGATATGCGGACAGCGTGACCGCGATGGCTGCCGTCGATGATTGCATCACGGCCGTCATCACCAGTCCGGCAACGACCAGCGCCAGCACGCCATACAGGCCCGACCACCAGGTGGTGCCGAGAATGGCCGGCAGATCGGCCGGGTGCAGCCGTTCGGCCAGTCCTCCCATGCCCTGCTGCAGGGTCGTCAGTCCAAAAAGCACAAGCGCGAATCCGGCCAGCGCCGCGCCTGCTGCGGACACACGCCCGCGGCCCAGCAATTTGACCAGGGCGCCGACGAAGATCATCGGCAATGCAGCGGCCGTGAGCGAGACGCGCACCCCGATGAGCGCCACGAGCCAGCCGGTTCCCGTCGTGCCGACATTGGCGCCGAAGACGAGCGCCAGCCCTTGCGGGAACGTCAGCACGCCCGCGCTCACCAGACCGATGGTGGTCATTGTGGTGGCGCTGGAGGATTGCACGATCAACGTGACGACGGCGCCCCAGAAGGCACCGGACAGCGAGGTCGCCGCCGCCTTGCTCAGCACCATCCGCAATCCCGATCCGGCCAGTCCCTTGAGGCCGGCGGTCATGACGCTCATGCCCAGCAGGAACAGGCCAACACCGCCAAGGACCGAAATCGCCGTCGACATGTGCTCCCCTCCAGGGGATACAGGCAATGGCGCTGTCTAGCACAACGCAGCCGCAGTCGATATCGGCGACCGCGAATTGTCGGGCGTTCGGGAGCCAAGCTTCGCAGCGCAAGCTCCGCACGCGCTGCCAGCAGCGCTCGCGTTCGTGCGATGCGGATTACGGTGATAGTGCACTCAATGGATAGCGAGTGCAGTGATTGCAGTGCCGGGTGAGTGGAGCGGTCCGCCGGCGATGACTAACCAACCGACCTTGGCCGGGGTGATGCGCGGCGGCGCGGAATCTGCAGCGACGCATTGGCATCGCTGGCTGGGGCGACTGCGACACGGCAATCACGCCGGTGCTAACCACCCCATCCCGCAAACGGATTATGACCTGGCTCCGGTCGTTCATTGTAGTACGGGTCCGGCTGAGCGCGGGCCGGCCGTGCCGGTGAATAGGCCCAGGCCGCAGCGGAGCCCGCTGTCCCCCCACGCGCGGAGTGAACAGTTGCATGGTGCCGATGCACCTGGGCCGCCGTAGCGGCGTTGGCAGCGCACAGGAAAATCAAAAGGCAGAGAACCAGACCCGACCGCATGGCAATTTCTCCGATGGACCAACAAGCACGAGTCAAAGTGAGATTTGGCTCACGCCCTCGCAATCCGCGACACCTTCCACGACCGGTCACATCCGCGGCATCGCGTGCGGGCGGCGGACGAATTCGTGCGAATCTGCAAACCGGCCGTCATCCCTCGTCAGACTTCAGAACCTCGGCTAGGTCGCCCGAATCACGCCAGGCGTGCTCATGCCTGAGTGCTGCTGCGGAAATGGTGCGCTTGCGGCCGAGGGCGGAGCTTGCAGCTCATGGCCGCGCAGGCCCAGGAACGCGATCAACACGACGGCCGTCAGGGCGACACCGCCGACCGCGACTTCGGGCGCTGCGTCCGAAGACGCTGCCAGGATGCTTGCGCGCAGCGAGACCTGGTGCGGGACTTCGGACGGAATTTGGCGCACGAGATCCTGCCCGCTCTCGTGGCGTGTGTTGCCCGGACCTTCCGCGAACCGGCGCAGGCAAAGGAAGACGAGGAGCAGCAAAGCCGTGCCGCCCGCGAGCGGCGCGATGGGGGTGGTCAAGGATGTGAAGGAGAGCGTGTGAGCGCCGGTATAGAGAAGGAGCGTGGCCGGCAAAGCCATGCTGCCGACAAGCGGTGCGAGCGCGGGACGATACCGGACGGGCCTGTCGTCCCGATCGGCGAATACCGCGAAAAGTATGGCGATCATCATCAAATGACCGATGCCGTCCACCTTGCCGAAATCGAGCGTTGCGGCGGTCAACACCATCACCAAAGCGAGGGCGGCGAAACGCCGGACCAGCGGTGTCCAGAACAGCGCGAAGGCCAGGCCGAATTCCACGATCCCTGCGGCGGTCACGACCGTCGGGACATCAAAGCCCAGCGTCAGCTCCGGATGAGCGATCGCGATCGGCGCGACCCAGGCCGGGTACACGAATTTCTCCATCGCCGGCCATAACAGGGACAGCGCGACGGTCCAGCGCAGGAAATCAGATCGAAAAGCAAGCAGCTTGGCATTGCGCGACGAGGACAGCGCGAACCAGACCCCGAGCCCCGGAAAGACCGGGTAGTCCAGCATGTGGAACAGTCCATAGCTGGCGGCACCATAGACATAGAGCAGCACGATGCCCGCCCCTGCTGCCGGGAGCGTGGCCCGCGCGCCCAGGAAAAGCGGGATCAGCAACTGAATGGCCGAGAGCCAGAAACTGTTTGCTTCGAGTTCCGGGGTGAGGATGAGACCGCCATGAGCCCACAGCAACGCAAAGAATACCGCAGCGGCCGCACGCAAAAGGTCGTCGACGCGACGGCGCAGAGGCTCGGTCAATTGATCCAGAAATTTCGAGACCATGGCGCCGAACCTGGTCTGCTCGGCCGCGCAAGCGAGATAGAACAGCGCAAGGAACAGCGCCAGGAACAGAAAGAACGTCGTCGTCAATACCGCCTGGACGGGCAGCGGATCGTCGGAGACGGCGCATGGCACGAACCACTTCACGTGAGCCGATGCAACGCCGGTCATCGCGATGAAGTTGACCACCAGACACAAGGAGAAAATCAATCCTTTCGTGACTCTTGATCGCGCGCGTCCAGCATTGGAGATGGTCGAAAACTCATCGCGGCTGGCTGCACGATCGATGCTCATGAGCTCATCAGAATAATTTCGTCCAAACATTCATCACCCCCGAGGAGCGTGGTTCAAAGACACAAGAATACGTTCGCCGATTTAGCCGACGCCCGGGCTTTTTGGATGTGAAGTGGCTTACTGGTGCCGGGTCACACGTTCGTTAGGGGATCGTGACGCTCAGTGAGACAGCGCTGCTTCCGCTTCGCGTTCCACAACCGAGTCAGATTTGCCTCGCCGGCGGCAAACCGCTCCGACGCGGCGCTCAACTGCTTCATGCAGTCGCTGCCGTCCTTGCCTTCGTCCTACGGGCTTCGGCATGACAGCCTTCGTTCGCTTCGACCGGAGTTCGTTGCGCTGGCGCGCCTGACCGAAGCTAGCGAATAGTCCGTCTTCGCTTTCGCTTCGCTCCGGCTACGCCGGACGCGCTTCGCCCTTTGGTCTTGCTGTGGCTGCGCCTTGAGGGGATGGCGAAAACGGACAATCGAGCTGACGGCCAGGTCGCCTGCATCTCGCCGGCCGCCAAAATGAATCCACTGCATTGCCGGATTTAAGTCGCATTGCGACCCAGGTCACGGCCAAAACTCCCGTCCGGCAGGGGGCGCAACACCGGGGTTTTTCATGTCCGGTCATTTGCGAGTTTGTTACACGGCTTTTGCGCTTCTTGTGGGTCTGTCGACATCATCCGCGTTTTCGGCCCCCCTTTCCGAACTCTTCAATGCTGGTCCCGCCACAGCCCCTGCGCGCGCTTCCGCGGAAGCGGAGTGCTTGACGCGGCCCGGCAAGTCGGCCGCCGATGGCCTGCACTGGGTCTATCGGGTGGAAGGCCAGCGCAGATGCTGGTTCCAGGTCGCCGAAGGAACAGAGACGGTGAAGAAGCTGGTTCAGCAACGCGCCACCAAACATCGTGTCGCCACGGCCGAAGAGAACAAGACCGCAGCGCGCGAGCGGAAGGCGGTGGGGGATGCGCGCGCGGAGCTGCCGCGCTCCGCACCTGCGGATACGTCTCGGCCGGGCCCGTCCGTGCCCGCGCAGGTGGTTGATGCCGGTCCCGTCCTCGCCACCGGGATCGCAACAAGCGCGTCGCCGGCGCCCCTTTCCAAACGCGACCGGCTCACGGCTGACGCGATCGCGCTACGCCAGGTCGACGTTGAGGCACTCCTGGCGGCGACGCCGGTCGCCGGTGAGGTCGTTGCCGCTGCGGCGATGCCGCTCGCACTTGCCACAGCCGAGGCGGTCGATGACGGGTGGGTCTGGACCTGGCTTGGCATGCTGCTGATGGCCTTGGGGCTTGTCTCCATCCTGAGCGCTGGTCAAATCATTCGGTGGGATGTGCTGCTGCACCAGCTGAGGTCATCTTTCGCTGGCCAGAGGCTGCTGCTGGTCCAAACGCGACCTCGCGGAACGGTGCGGCAAAGCAGCCATTCGGCCTGAGCCGCGCGTTTCAGATCGGCCCGGCATCACTGATCTTCGTGGTGGGCCCGGCAGGACTCGAACCTGCAACCAGACCGTTATGAGCGGCCGGCTCTAACCATTGAGCTACAGGCCCCGCCGCGAGACGGCCTGCGGGAAGTGCGCGGCCGGCAACGGTGCGCGGTTCGTTTACAGGGATGGAGGCGGGCGTGCAATGCTGGGGCTCGCCGATCTGAACACCGGAGCCGCGTTGCGGGAAACTTCCAAATATCCGAATTTTGCGATGGTGGGCTTATGCCACTGTTTTGCCCGACGTGTCAAACGTGTTTTGGGGTGACTCTCGCTTTCGCTTCCGTAACCCGCTGAAATCGCCGGATTTTTCTACTGTGCATGGGGTTGTTTTCGGCTTTTTGGTCAGAGGACCCGAAGGTCCCCCTTGTCTTGCGGGCGCATGACCGGCGCCGACGTGCCGCTCAGTCCACCGAGACCCCGGCGAACTCCACGACCTTCTTCCACTTCGCGGTCTCATCAGTGACGAGCTTGCCGAACTCGGCCGGCGTCATCGGCTTGGGGATGCCGCCGTTCTCGGTCAGCCGCGCGATCACCTTCGGGTCCTTCAGCGCGTCGCCGACGGCCTTGTTGAGGATCTCGACGATCTCGCCCGGCGTGCCCTTCGGCGCGGAGATGCCGTAGAAGCCGACCGACTCGAAGCCCGGCACGGTCTCGGCGATCGCCGGCACGTCGGGCACGGCGGGCCAGCGCTGCGGCGAGGTCACGCCGAGTGCGCGGACATTGCCGCCGCGCGACTGCTCGAGCGCGGACGGCAGATTGTCGAAGATGAGCTGCACCTTGTTGGAGATGATGTCGGGGAAGGCGATCGCGGAGCCGCGATAGGGCACGTGCACCATGTCGCACTTGGTCATCGCCTTGAACAGCTCCGCCGACATGTGCACCGAGGTGCCGTTGCCGGAGGAGGCGAACGAGATCTTGCCGGGGTTGGCCTTGCAATAGTCGATGAACTCCTGAACCGTCTTCACCGGCATCGCATTGGAGACGACCAGCATGTTGGTGAGCTGCATGATGCTCGCCACGGGGGTGGTGTCGCGCAAGAAGTCGAACGGCAGTTTTTTGTAGAGCGAGGTCGAGATCGCGTTGTTGGGCGCAACGAACAAGAGCGTGTAGCCGTCGGGGGGCGAATTGATCGCGGCGCCGGCCGCGATGTTGCCGCCGGAGCCGGCGCGGTTTTCGACGATGAATTGCTGGCCGAGCCGATCCGACAGCGCCTGCGCCATGATGCGCGCGACGATGTCGACCGGGCCGCCGGCGGCAAAGCCGATCATCCAGTGCACGGGGCGGTCGGGGTAGGCGGCGGAGGCGGGAGGGGAGGCTGCGAAAACACCGAGCAGAAAAACCAGCCCGAAAACAGCGCACCGCAAAATTCGCAACATGATGCCTCCCATTGTTCTATTGTCGTTGCGGAGCATGCTTTCACAAAAACCGCCCGCTGCCTACATCGCCTCAAGTCGATGTTGACGCAGGCGCAGCCGGAACGACCATGACATTCGCAATCACGATTCTCGTCAGTGCGGCGCTGCTGTTGAGTCCCGCTGCTGCTCAAACCGGAGGCAACGCCATTTCGACCAGGACAATCAGCTTGGGGACCGCGACGCCCGGCGGCGGCTTCCCGCTCTATGGCAACGCTTTCGCGGAGGTGATGAACGCGGCGGACGCCTCGCTCACGATCGCCCCGCGCAACACCAAGGGCAGCAACGAGAACATTCCGCTGCTGGAGAAGGGCGAGCTCGATCTCGCGCTGGTCGCGGGCGAGCCGGCCTATGAGGCCTTCGCCGGCATCGGACGAACGCCGGTGCGGTTGAAGATCCTGACCGCGATCTACTCCAACCCCGGCATGTTCGTCGTGCGCGCGGACAGCCCCTACAAGACCATTCGCGATCTCGTCGGTCAGACGGTTGCGTTCGGCGCGAAGGGATCCGGCCTGCCGATCCTGGCGCGCTACGTGCTCGATGGCCTCGGCCTGAAGCAGGACGAGGATTTCAAGGCGATTTATCTTGACCGCGCCGGTGACGGGCCCGCGATGGTCGAGGATGGCCGCGTCGCCGCACTCTGGGGTGCCGGCATCGGCTGGCCGGGTTTTGCGGCGGTCGCATCGAGCGCGCTAGGTGCGCGCTTCATCGCGCCGACCGCCGAGGAGATCGCGCGCATCCGCGCCAAGCATGCGTTCCTCAAACCGCTGACCGTGCCGGCCGGCTCCTATCCAAAACAGTCCGAGCCGATCGCCTCGCTCGGCTCCTGGAGCTTTGTGCTGACGCGCGAAGACCTGCCCGACGACGTCGCCTATCGTCTCGCCAGGACGCTGCACGGCCTTGAGGCGGATTTCTGCAAGAAGCTCGCACAGGCCTGCGAGACCACTGCGGCGAACACGGTCGCCGCGGCCCCGAAGCCGGAGCTGATCCACCCGGGCGTGGTGAAATACTTTCGCGAGATTGGCGTGGTGAAGTGACGGTCGCCTGAGCGACCGTCACGCTCTCACTTCTTCAGCATCGGACACGCCGGGTCCGGCGGGCCGAACGCCTTGTCGCCGGAAATCGTCGTGAGGATCTTGTAATAGTCCCACGGATATTTGCTTTCCTCCGGCGTCTTCACCTGCACCAGCCAGAGGTCGTGCACCATCAGATTGTCTTCGCGCAAGTGGCCGTTGCGGGCGAAGAAATCCTCGACCGGCGTCTCGCGCATTTTCGCCGCGACCTTGAGCGGATCGTCGGTGCCGGTCGCCTTGATGGCGTTGAGATAGTGGATCACGCTGGAATAGACGCCGGCTTGCCACATCGTCGGCATCTTGTTCATCTTGGCGAAATAGCGCTTCGACCATTCGCGCGTCTTGTCGTCCATGTCCCAATAGAACGACGTCGTCAGCAACAGGCCCTGGGCCGCTTGCAGGCCGAGGCCGTGGATGTCGGTGATCAGCGCGAGCAGTGCCGCCATTTGCTGGCCGCCCTTGAACACGCCGAACTCCGAGCCGGTCTTGATCTCGTTCATGTTGTTGGGCGGACCTGCCGCGATGCCGATGATCTTGGCCTTGGAGGCCTGCGCCTGCAGCACGAAGGAGGAGAGGTCCGGCGTCGCCAGGGGCGGCTTCACCGATCCCAGCACCTTGCCGCCATTCGCCGTGATGACGCTGGAGGCGTCGCGTTCGAGGGAGTGGCCGAAGGCGTAGTCGTCGGTGATGAAGAACCAGCTGTCGCCGCCGCGCTTGACCACGGCATCCGCGGTGCCGACCGCGAGCGCGCGGGTGTCGAACACCCACTGCATGGCATAAGGCGAGCAGAACTTGCCGTGGAAATCGGCGGTGCCGGTGGAGTGGGTGATGAACAGCCGCTTCTTTTCGTTGGCGATGTTCTGCACCGCGAGGCCAACGGCCGAGACCGGCACGTCGACGATCAGATCGACCTGATCGACATCGTACCAGCGCCGCGCGATTCCGGCGCCGATGTCGGCCTTGAGCTGGTGGTCGCCGATCACGATACTGATCGGCTTGCCGAGCACGGTGCCGCCGAAATCGTCGATCGCCATCTGCGCTGCCGTCACCGAGCCCTGGCCGGTCGGCGCGGAGGCGGGGCCGTTCATGTCGGTGAGCACGCCGATCTTGACGATGTCGTCGGACACCTGTGCCGTTGCGGCACCCGACAGCAGCGCCGCCGTCAAGGCAGCCGCGACCGGCAGTCCAAATCTCGCTGGATTCACGCTTGTCCTCCCCTGATCCGGCTCGTTGGCCGAAAGTTGCCTGTCCCGGGTATGGCCCGGCTGAATTGGTTTCTTTTGCAACTATTTTGGGGCAGGCGTCAATCTCAGGCGGCGAACCGGATCTGCCCGGCGGGCGAGGGATCGTAGCCGGTCAGCTCCTCGGCGCGCTGGCGCAGCCGCCGTTCGCTGAGGAACCGGATCAGGGCCTGCATGGCGGGGCGGAAATAGCTGCGCTGCCGCATCGCCAGGTCAAAATTCTCCCAGACCAGCGGGACGAAATCGAGACCCGCCGAGCGCGCCGCGGCGCGTGTCGCAACGCCGCAATCGGCCTGTCCGGCGCGGACCAACTCGGCGAGATCCGGCCCGGTGAGCGCCGGTGTCTCCACCCGGCGCAGATCGCGCATCGAGGCGCCCGCGCGCGTCAGCAGAACGTCGAGCAGCATCTGCGCGCCCGTGCCTTGCTGCCGCATCGCCATCCGCGAGCCGAGCGCGAGCACGTCGGAGAGGCCGCGCAGCCGCTTCGGATTGCCCGGCGGCAACACGAGACCCTGCTCGCGGCGCACGAAGGCAACCAGCAGCGCGTCATGCAGGTCAGGTGCGTCCCGCAGCGCCGTCACGCTGGCGTCGGAGGCGAGATTGCCTTCGGTATCGAGGCTGTGGAAGTGCACGGCGGCCGCCATGACCTCGTCGCGCTGCAGGCGCTCGAGCCCGCGCGCACTGCCTTCGGTCATCGATCCCAGGCCCGAGCCGGATTCACGCAGGCTCCAATCCAGCAGCTCGTCCTGGCTGCCGCCCACGACCGGCGGCGGATCCGCCGTCAGCATGCCGGCCGGTCGCGCCATGCCCGATAGCACCCAGAGATCGAGCTCGTGACGCGGGAAGAGCCATTTGCCGGTCACCTTGGTGCACGGGATCGCGCCGTTGGTGACGAGTTCGTAGAGCTTGCGTTCGCCGAGACGGAGATAGTCCGCGGCTTCACTGGTCGTCAGGAATTCCATCCTGCATTCCTATGCAAATTCTTGCTTCTTTTTGACGTTTAACGCAGGTGGAATTCTGCACTTCGATTTTTGTCCGCGCGAACCATGCCTGATGATCTCGTTGCTTTGCAACACATCCTGACACGTGTTTTGATTTTGGTTGACGATCTTGCGAGGCTCGAATGGTGCGGACCTTGCGACCCGCGTTTTGCGCGTGATTGCAATCAACGTGCCGGTTGATTGATTGCCGAAACTTCCCGGATGACTCGTCTCATCGTGGCCGCGGAGGCGCCGTGAACTTGCCTTTCGGTAGTGCTAAAAGCCGCACTCTATCTCCTGTTGCTGCCGAAGCGAGGCAAGACCGTCACGAGTGTGGCGCAATCGATCATCAAGATCGCGTCGCATCCAATGGGAACCCGTCATGGCCGTTCGCCGATTGACCATCGCATTTGCGCTTCTCTGCAGCCTTGCCGGGGGCATCGCGGCTGCGTCTGCCGAGGAGCGTGCGATTGTCCTGGCCTCGACGACATCGACGCAGGACTCCGGCCTGCTCGACTATCTGCTGCCGATTGTCCGCGACAAGACCGGCATCGAGGTGACGGTGATCGCACGACGCAGCGACGAGGTACTCGACGGCGCGCGGAGAGGGGAGGCCGACGTGGTGCTGATGCATGCGCGGCCGCAGGAGGAGAAATTCGTCGCCGACGGCTTTGGCGCGAAGCGCTACGACGTGATGTACAACGACTACGTCCTGATCGGGCCGAAGAGTGATCCTGCCGGCGTGAAAGGCAAGGACATCGCGACCGCGCTGAAGGCGATCGAGGCCAAGGGTGCGCCGTTCATCACGCGTGGCGATCGGTCCGGCACCCACGCGGCGGAGCTCGCGCTCTGGATCGTCGCCGGCATCGACATCGCCAGCACCAAGGGCGCCTGGTATCGCGAGAGCGGGCAGGGCATGACCGCCGCCCTCGACGCCGCACGCACGGCAAATGCCTATGTTTTCGCAGACCGTGCCAGCTGGATCGCCTTCAGGGAGCGCGGCGATCTCGACATCGTCGTCGAGGGCGACAAGCGGTTGCTCAACCAATACGGCGTGATGCTGGTGAATCCGGAGAAGCATCCGAACGTCAGGAAGGAACTGGGACAGGCCTTCATCGACTGGTTGATCTCGCCGGAGGGGCAGGCGGCGATCGCCGGCTACAAGGTCGAAGGGCAACAGGTGTTCTTTCCGAATGCGGACAAGCCGGGCGGCTGATTGGTCGAGGCGCGAGCGGTTGCCAAACCGCACGATGCGTGATCCATCATGAAGCATGACCCAGCGCCTGCCGCCCTCGCTGACGCCGCTCGATACCGCGCTCGCTATTTTGCTGCGCGGCGTCGGTCCGGTCGCGCCGGTCGAATTGCCGCTGGCTGAGGCGGTCGGCTGTATCGCCGCGGGGATGCCGCAGCTCGCAGCCTGCCCGCCGCACGACATCGCCGCCGCAGATGGCTGGGCGTTGCGCGCCAACGATCTCGTCGGTGCATCCTCCTATTCGCCGTTACCTTTGAGCGAGCTACCCGTGTGGGTCGATGCCGGCGATGCAATGCCGGCAGGATGCGACTGTGTACTCGATGCCGGCGCGGTCGAGGTGTCGGGCCCGCTCGCCCAGGTGCTGGCGGAAGCCGCGCCGGGGCAAGGCGTCGGGCGTGCCGGTGGCGACATCGCAGAGCGCTCGCCGGTGGCGACGGCGGGACGTCCCATTGATGCAAAAGCGCTGTTGCTCGCGCGTGTCGCCGATGTCGAAAGGCTGAGCGTCAGGCGACCGCGGCTGCGCATCGTCAACGTGCCGGGCGCAACCGCGACGATGCAGACGATCACCGGCCTTGCGCGCGCGGCAGGACTTGATGTGATCGCGCATGAAGCCGGCACACGCGATGCGGCGTCGATCGCGGAGGCACTCGATGTCTCCGCCTGCGATCTGCTGTTGACGATCGGCGGCAGCGGCGTCGGTCGCGCGGATGCTGCGATGACGGCGCTGGCTCAGCGCGGAGCGGAGTTCGCCCATGGTCTTGCGCTCCAGCCCGGACGCACGGCGGCCGCCGGGCGGCTCGGAAAAGTTCCCATCGTTGCCTTGCCCGGGGCGCCCGGTCCGGCACTCGCGGTCTGGTTCGCACTGGTGCTTCCGCTTATCGACAAGATGGCGGCGCGGCAGCCGCGCCGCCAAGTGATCCTGCCGCTCGCGCGGAAAGTCGCTTCCAGCGTCGGTATCGCCGAGATCGTCCTGCTGGCCGAGGAACATAAGACATGGATGCCGCTTGCAGTCGGTGAATGGCCGCTCCACGCTATTGCCGGAGCGGATGCCTGGCTGCTCATTCCCGCCAGCCATGAGGGATTTGCGGCAGGCGAGCCGGTCGATGCTTATTTGATGCGGGAATGATATGGGTTCCGGCATGACGATGATCCCCAAAGCGCCAGATCGCAGCGCGCTCGAACAGGAGCAATTCCTCAAGATCCTCTCGCGCGAGGAGGCGCTCGCGCGCTTCGAGGCTGGCCTGTTTCCGCGCGCAATCCCAAGCGAGCAGCGCAAGCTTGGCGATGCACTCGGCACAGCGCTCGCCGAGGACATCACCGCCCCGATCGACGTGCCGCCCTTCGACCGTTCCAATGTTGACGGTTTCGCCGTGCGCTCGTCGGATCTTTCCGCTGCCGGCGAAGGCGCACCCGTGCGGCTCGCGCTGAACGGTGAGACCATTCACTGTGGCACCGCGCCTAAGCTGCAGGTCGCGGTGGGGACCGCTACGCCCATCGCCACGGGCGGCCCGTTGCCGCGTGGTGCCGACGCGGTCGTCATGGTCGAGCACACCCAGCCGGCCGGCCCCGATGCGATCGATATTCGTCGCGCCGTCTCGCCGGGCCAATTCGTGTCCTATGCCGGATCTGACATCGCGCGCGGCGAGGCGCTGCTGCGCGCCGGCACGATCATAGGCTCGCGTGAGATCGGCATGCTGGCGGCTTGCGGCATCGCCGAGGTGAAAGTTGCGCGGAAGCCGCGCGTCGCGGTGATCTCCACCGGTGACGAACTGGTACAGCCCGGCGAGGTGCTTGCGCCGGCCGCGATCTACGACACCAACGGCGCCATCGTGGCGGCCGCGATCGACGAGAACGGCGGCGACGCCGTCTTCCTCGGCGCCATTCCAGACGACGAGGCCAGGCTCGAAGCCGCCATGCGCCGGGCGCTGGCGGATTGCGACATGCTGGTGCTCTCCGGCGGCACGTCGAAGGGGGCTGGCGATCTGTCTCATCGCATCATCGGCCGGCTCGGCCAACCCGGCATCATCGCGCATGGCGTTGCGCTCAAGCCGGGCAAGCCGCTGTGTCTCGCTGTGTGCGACGGCAAGCCGGTGGTGATCCTGCCGGGCTTTCCGACCTCGGCGATGTTCACCTTCCACGACATGATCGTGCCGGCGCTGCGCAAGATGGCCGGCCTGCCGCCGCGCTCCGACGCCAAGGTGAGTGCGACGGTGCCGGTGCGCATTGCGTCCGAGCTCGGCCGCGCCGAATTCGTCATGGTTTCGCTGGTCGCCGGCAAGGATGGCCTGATCGCCTATCCTTCCGGCAAGGGCTCTGGCGCGATCACGTCCTTCGCGCAAGCTGACGGCTTTCTGCGCATCGATGCGCTCGCCGACCAGATGCCGGCGGGGGCCGAAGCCGAGGTCACTCTATTCACGCCGCATGTACGGGTGCCGGATCTCGTCATCGTCGGCAGCCATTGCACCGGCCTCGATCTCGTGACCGCACCGCTCGCGCATGCGGGCCTCGTTGTGCGCTCGATCGCCGTCGGCAGCCTCGGCGGACTTGCGGCCGCGAAGCGCGGCGAGTGCGATCTCGCGCCGATCCATCTGTTCGATGACAAGAGCGAGACCTACAACACGCCTTACCTCGCCGAGGGGCTCGAGCTCGTGCCGGGCTGGCGGCGGATGCAGGGCATCGTCTTCCGCAAGGACGACAAGCGTTTCGAGGGGCTCGGCGCAAAGGAAGCGGTCGCTGCCGCGCTCGCCGACCCTGCCTGCATCATGGTCAACCGTAACCAGGGCGCGGGCACGCGCATCCTGATCGACCGGCTGCTCGCCGGAGCCCGCCCGGAAGGTTATTGGAACCAGCCCCGCTCGCACAATGCGGTCGCCGCGGCTGTCGCGCAGCACCGCGCCGATTGGGGCATGACCATTGCGCCGGTCGCCCATGCGGTCGGCCTCGGTTTCATTCCGCTCGCGGAAGAGCATTATGACTTTGCCTTGGTGACGGCACGCAAGCAGCGTCCAGCGGTGCAGGCGTTTCTCGATGCGCTCGGCTCGGACGAGGCGCGCACGGCACTTGAGCGCGCGGGTTTCCGGCCCGCATAGACGACAGACGACGCGGTATCCAAGCCGCGCGTAAGACGGGGGGGGGACGCGATGGCAAGGCCGCTTTCGGTTGCGATCGTCGGTGCCGGCATGGGCGGGCTCGCGACCGCTGCGGCGCTCAGGCGCGTCGGCGTCGACGTGACGGTCTACGAGCAGGCCTCCCAGTTCGCCCGGATCGGCGCCGGCATCCAGATCGGCTGCAATGCGATGAAGGTGCTGCGCGCGCTTGGTCTCGAAGCGCGGATGCGCGAGCACGCGTTCTATCCGCGGTCCTGGAATAATCGCGACTGGAAGAGCGGCGACATCAAATTCGACATGATCTTTGGCGAGAGCGCGGAGGAAAAGTTCGGCGCGCCCTATCTGCTGGCGCATCGTGGTGATCTCCACGCCGCGCTGGCGAGCGCGGTGCCGGATGAGTTCGTGAGGCTCAACCACAAGCTCGTCGGCCTCGACGAGACCGGCGAGGGCGTTCGGCTCAGCTTTGCCAACAGCACCAGCGCTGTTGCCGATGCCGTGGTCGGCGCCGACGGCGTGCATTCGGCGGTGCGCGACATTCTGTTCGACACCGCGCCGGTCAAATTCACCGGCCGTATCGCCTACCGCACCACCTATCCGGCCGCGCTGCTCGGCGAGAAGATCGATGACTGCACGAAGTGGTGGGGCGAGGACCGCCACATCGTGATCTACTATGTCAAGCCTGACCGTAGCGAGGTCTATCTCGTCACCAGCCAGCCGGAGCCCGACTTCCGCATCGAGTCCTGGTCGGCGAAGGGCGACGTGCGCGATCTGCGCGCCTCGTTCGAGGGCTTTCATCCGCAAGTCGGCCAGGTGCTGGCGACGTGCCCCGACGTGCACAAATGGGCGATCATGGATCGCGATGCGCTGGAGCGCTGGGCCGACGGTAGGGTGACGCTGCTCGGCGACGCCTGTCATCCGATGACGCCTTATATGGCGCAGGGGGCCGCGATGGCGATCGAGGATGCCGCGGTGCTCTCGCGCTGCCTCGATGGTGTCGACCGCGACGGCGTCGCGGATGCCTTCCGCCGCTTCGAGGCGACGCGCAAGGTTCGGACCACGCGGGTGCAGGAGACCTCGCGCGCCAACATCTGGCTGAAGGAGCGGACCGATACGAGCTGGGTCTACGGCTACGACGCCTGGTCGGTGCCGCTGGCGGCCTGAGCGGCCCGTTCGCGTACGCGTTCCCGCTCCTCGGCTTCAGCGATGGCACGCTGCGCGG
This sequence comes from Bradyrhizobium sp. CCGUVB4N, assembly GCF_024199945.1. Lineage (GTDB taxonomy): Bacteria > Pseudomonadota > Alphaproteobacteria > Rhizobiales > Xanthobacteraceae > Bradyrhizobium. The sequence continues at coordinate 2,373,950 of NZ_JANADP010000001.1, forward strand.
CGGGCGGCAGCGGCTTCGGGTCCACAGGGACCTCAACAATCTCATCGCTGCCCGTGGCCTGTCGGCTCAGCCGTTTCGTGCGATCGATCGCGACCGAGAGGTCGAATACGAAATCGACGACTGCGAATATGGCATTCAGGAGAGAGTCGGCCATGGCTGATCCAGGGGCATGTCCCGACCAGTAGTCGCCGCCGGCCTCGGCCCGGTTCGACGCCCTCGTGAACGCGAACGGCCGCCGCTGCGACCAAGGGGCATGAGCCAGGCCATGACCGCGTTAACCTCCCTCAATTTCCGCAAGATCGCGGCCCTTGTGGCGGCCACCGGCACGCTGTTCTGGCTCTACACGTTCTATGCGATTGCCCATGTCCCGCAGGGCGACGGCACCGGCCTTCAATGGCTCGCGGTGTTTCCGCTCGGCATGGTTTTTGGGCTGTTCTTCCTGCCGGCCTGGCTGCTGGTCGCGATCAACCGGTTGCCGCGGTTTACCACCGTGGTCGGCATTGCCGGCCTGATCGCCTTCGCGATCATCTGGGCGCAGCTTCTCAACGAGTTTCCAAAGTCGTAAAGCGGCTCAGGCCGCGTCATCCAGCGCTGCGAGCCGCTCGGCCTCGGCGATGTCCTCGACCGTGTTCGCATTGAAGAACGGATCGAGCGGCTCGGCCGGCCACGTCACCGTTGCGAGCGGGTAGCGCGCGGTCCAGCGGTCGATCTTGCGGAGATCCTCGACGACCAGCGCATGACGCAGCTCGTCGCGCAAGGCGACGCGCCACAGGCCGATCACCGGATGCGACTGGTCGCCGGATGCGGCGACCGCAAGCTGTGCGTTCTCCCGAGCCCGCGCCTCATGCAGCCCTGCGACGAGGTCGCGTGGCAGGAACGGGCAGTCGCCGGCGGCGCTGAGCACCCATTCGATTTCCGGCCGGTTCGCCGCGGTCCAGTCGAGCGCGGCCAAAATGCCGGCGAGCGGGCCGGGAAAGCCGGGCACGTCATCGGCAATGACTTGCAAGCCGAACGCAGCGAAGCGTGCCGGATCGCCATTCGCATTGAGGATCAATCCGTCGCACTGCGGCTTCAGGCGCGCGATCACGCGCTCCAGAATGGTGCGGCCTCCGATGGTCCGCATCGGCTTGTCGCCACCGCCCATGCGGCGTGCGAGGCCGCCGGCGAGCAGCACGCCTTGCGTGGCGGGAATTTCAGTCGTCACCAGCCTCACCCTTGCGCTTGTGCTTCGCCGACTCCTCTTCGACGTAATCGAGGTTCTGGTCGTAGATGATCCGCTCCTCGCCCGCGAGCGCGATGAAGCGCTTTCCGCGGGTACGTCCGACCAGCGTCAGGCCCACTTGCCTCGCGAGATCGACGCCCCAGGCGGTGAAGCCGGAGCGCGACACCAGGATCGGGATGCCCATCCGCACCGTCTTGATCACCATCTCCGAGGTGAGACGTCCTGTCGTATAAAGGATCTTGTCGGCGGCATCGACGCCGTGGCGATACATCCAGCCGGCGATCTTGTCGACTGCGTTGTGGCGGCCGACGTCTTCGGTGTAGCAGAGCGGCTCGCCCGCCTTGCACAGCACGCAGCCGTGGATCGCGCCGGCCTCCAGGTACAGCGAGGGCATGGTGTTGATGGTCTGCGTCATCTGGTAGAGCCAGGAGGTGCGCAGCTCGGCCTTCGGCAGCGCGACGCTTTCGACCGCCTCGAGCAGGTCGCCGAAAGCGGTGCCCTGCGCGCAGCCCGAGGTCTGCGTGCGCTTCTTCAGCTTGGCCTCGAAATTGGTGTGGTGCTCGGTGCGCACCACCACGACCTGGAGGTCGTCGTCGTATTCGACCTCGGTGACCGCGTCATTATATTTCAGCATGTTCTGGTTCAGCAGGTAGCCGAGCGCCAGATATTCCGGATAGTCGCCGATCGTCATCATGGTGACGATCTCCTGCGCATTCAGGTAGAGCGTCAGCGGCCGCTCCATCGGGACCTTGATCTCGACCCTGGCGCCGGTCTGGTCGGTCCCGGTCACGCTCTCGGTCAGGCGCGGATCGTCGGGGTTCGGGACGATCAGGGGGACCGGGGCTTTGTCGATCTTCATCATGGGGGCGACGTTAGCATGACATTCGGGTCAAGCCGATATAAGCATGCGCACGACGACAGAGAAGCGGTTCCGGCGCGTTATGCGACCGGCGGAGATCGAGTTGCGATGAAAGTCATCGGCCTTGCAGGCTGGAGCGGTGCGGGCAAGACCACGCTGTTGACGCGGCTGATCCCGCATTTCAACGCACAGGGCCTGCGCGTCTCCGTGATCAAGCATGCGCATCACCAGTTCGACGTCGATGTGCCCGGCAAGGATTCCTGGCGCCATCGCGAGGCCGGTGCGGCCGAGGTGCTGGTGGCCTCCGCGAACCGTTGGGCCCTGATGCACGAATTGCGCGGCGCGGCCGAGCCGCGGCTGCCGGAACTGTTGAGCAAGCTGTCCGCGGTCGATCTCGTCGTGGTCGAAGGGTTCAAGCGCGAGCCGCATCGCAAGATCGAGGTGCATCGCGCTGGCAACGACAAGCCGCTGTTGTTCCCCGACGATCCCGGCATTGTCGGGATCGCGACCGACGTCGCGGTTGAAACCCGGCTGCCGACTGTCCATCTCGATGACATCGAGGCCGCTGCGGCACTGCTGCTGCGCGCGGCGATGCCGGTCGAGGAAGCGGTGGCAAGAAGCGCCGCGACGCGCTGACGAGGCACCATGGCGCAACTGTCGGACGATTGCTTTGCCTTCGGTGGACCGATGATGTCGGTCGACGAGGCCGTTGGCCTGATTACGGCACGTGTCAGCGCGATTGCCGATCTCGAGACGGTCGCACTCGTCGATGCCGACGGACGTGTCCTGGCGCGCGATATCGCGGCGCCCCTGCCATTGCCGCCTTTTACCAACTCCGCCGTCGATGGCTACGCCGTTGGCCATGCCGACCTGCCGCGGGACGCGGAACGGGCGTTCCCGCTCGATGGCCGCATCCAGGCTGGTGGCTTGGCGCAGACCTCGATCAAGCCCGGCCACACCGCGCGCATCTTCACGGGCGCGCCGATGCCGCCGGGGGCCGAGACCGTCTTCATGCAGGAAGATGTCCGCATCGATGAGGCCGGCAAGATCGTGCTGCCGCCCGGGTTGAAGCGAGGTGCCAATGTTCGTCCGGCAGGCGAGGACATTCCAGTGGGACACGTCGCGTTGCGCGCCGGCCAGCGCTTGCTGCCCCAGCATGTCGCGCTTGCCGCAGCCTTCGGCCTGACCCGGCTCGATGTCGTCCGGCGTATCCGTGTCGCCGTCTTTTCCACCGGCGATGAGCTGGCCTCGCCCGGCGAGCCGCGCGCGGGCTCGCAGCTGTTCGATTCCAACCGCTTCATGCTCATGGCGATGCTGCGCCGTCTCGGCTGCGAGGTCTCGGATCTCGGCATTCTGCGTGACGAGCGCACCTCGCTTGCCGACGGATTGAAGCAGGTTGCCGGTCACCACGATCTGATCCTGACCACCGGCGGCGTCTCGACCGGGGAGGAAGACCACGTCAAGGCGGCGGTCGAGAGCGTCGGCTCACTCGTGCTGTGGCGGATGGCGATCAAGCCCGGCCGGCCCGTTGCGATGGGCGTCATCGGCGGCACGCCGTTGATCGGGCTGCCCGGAAATCCCGTCGCGAGTTTTGTCACATTCGTCCATGTGGTGCGGCCGACCGTGCTGGCACTTGCCGGCAGCGTGTCGGAGCCGCTGTTGCCGATCCCGCTGCGCGCGGCGTTCACCTACAAGAAAAAGCTCGGCCGTCGCGAATATGTGCGCGCATCGTTGCGGCGTGCAGAGGATGGCTCGCTGGAGGCGGTGAAGTTTCCGCGCGAAGGGGCAGGCCTGCTGTCGTCATTGCTCGAGACCGATGGCCTGATCGAACTGGGCGAAGACGTTGTGCGGGTCGAGCCGGGCGAGAGCGTAGGTTTCTTGTCCTATGCTGATCTTCTCTAGGCCGTTGCATTGACGTGCTCGACCCCTCCCGCCATGTTGCGCCCATGACAAGAGCAACGACCAGAACGACGCTTGATCTCACCGGGCTGAAATGCCCGCTGCCAGCCCTAAAGACGCGCAAGGCGCTGAAACCATTGCAGCCGGGCGATCAGCTCGAAGTGCACTGTACCGATCCGTTGTCCGTGATTGACATTCCGAACCTGATCCGCGAGACGGGCGACACGGTGGAGATCACCGAGCGCAACGAGGCGCGCATCGTGTTCTTGATAGAAAAAGCAAATGGTTCGATAGACAGCGCCAATGCTGCGCTGCGTTCTTGAGCGCGTTACCGCGCTGATACCGACCATTTATCTATCGACATCGATGACGGCTTCTGCCCCAATTGACTTTCTCCGTGCAGGCGCGGAGGTTGAGTCTTGTCCGCGATACGCGGATCAGCGGGCCACGTACGAAGCCTGCAAATCGTATCGGGCATAGAGCGCCGATCAAGGGGTTAACTTTTCAGACGCGCGTGACGATCCTGGCGCGTGTCGGGTGATTGTGCGGAGCAGCAGGGACAACAGCTGCACCGCAATGGGCTGAGGACCAGGATGGTAGCGGCAGTTTTGCTCAGAAGGGCAGCTGCAGGGGAGGAATGCATGGCTACAATTGAGAGCGCTGGAACGATTTCGGGCGCCGGCGCGGGGTTTCTTGATCGCGAGCGAACCATCGCGACCGCCGGCTTCAACCGCTGGCTGGTGCCGCCGGCGGCGCTGTGCATCCATCTGTGCATCGGCATGGCCTATGGCTTCTCGGTGTTCTGGCTGCCGCTGTCGCGCGCGATCGGTTTGACCGCGCCGAAGGCCTGCCCGGACATCTCGCTGTGGTCGGAGCTCTTCACCACCACTTGCGACTGGAAGGTCGCAAGCCTCGGCTGGATGTACACGCTGTTCTTCGTCGTGCTCGGCCTCTCGGCCGCGATGTGGGGCGGCTGGCTCGAGCGTGCCGGCCCGCGCAAGGCAGGCTTCGTCGCTGCGCTGTGCTGGTGTGGTGGCCTCGTGCTCGGCGCCATCGGCATCTATCTGCACCAGCTCTGGATCATGTGGCTCGGCTCCGGCGTGATCGGCGGCATTGGCCTCGGCCTCGGCTACATCTCACCCGTGTCGACGCTGGTGAAATGGTTCCCCGACCGGCGCGGCATGGCGACCGGCATGGCCATCATGGGTTTTGGTGGCGGCGCCATGATCGGTGCTCCGCTGGCCAACTGGCTGATGGACGTGTTCAAGAGCCCGACCTCGGTCGGTGTCTGGGAAACGTTCCTCACCATGGGCATCATCTATTTCGTCTTCATGATGATCGGCGCGTTCCGCTATCGCCTGCCTCCGACCGGGTGGAAGCCCGAGGGCTGGACGGCGCCGAGCGAGAAGAAGACGATGATTTCCGAGCATCACGTCCATCTCAACAATGCGCACAAGACGCCGCAATTCTGGCTGATCTGGTGGGTGCTGTGCCTGAACGTGTCCGCCGGCATCGGCGTGATCGGCATGGCCTCGCCGATGCTCCAGGAAATCTTCGCGGGCAAGCTGATCGGCCTTCCGGACGTCGGCTTCAACGCGCTGAACGCGGCACAGAAGGCGCAGATTGCCGGTATCGCCGCGGGCTTTGCCGGCCTGCTCTCGCTGTTCAACATCGGCGGTCGCTTCGTTTGGGCGTCGCTGTCGGACTATATCGGCCGCAAGAACACCTACTACACGTTCTTCATCCTCGGCATCGTGCTCTACGCGCTGGCGCCGACCTTCGCGGCGATGGGCTCGAAGCTGCTCTTCGTGCTCGGCTTCGGCATCATCCTGTCGATGTATGGCGGCGGCTTCGCGACCGTGCCGGCCTATCTGGCCGACATGTTCGGGACCCAGTTCGTCGGCGCCATTCATGGCCGGCTGCTGACGGCGTGGTCCACCGCGGGCATCATCGGCCCTGTCGTGGTCAACTACATCCGCGAGTTCCAGCTCGCGGCCGGTGTGCCGCGCGACCAGCTTTACAACACCACCATGTATATCCTCTGCGCGATGCTGATCGCGGGCCTGATCTGCAACTACCTGGTCAAGCCGGTCGATTCGAAGTGGTACATGAGCGAAGCCGAGGTAGCGAAACTGCAGGCCTCAACGGCCGGAGCGAGTGCGGGTCAGCAGAGTGGCTCGTTCGGGATCGGCACCGGCGGTCTCGACGGCAAGGCCGCGCTGTTCTGGGCCTTCGTCGCCATTCCGCTGGCCTATGGCGTCTACAAGACGCTCGAGAGCGCGGTGAAGATCTTCTGATCGCAAACCCACATCGTCGCGGGATGCTGGCACCTCAGCATCCCGCGACGCTCGCCTGACAAAACTGAGAATGGGATCTAGGGGGATTCTGATGTTACGTACCCGTATCTGTCTTGCCGCCATGCTGCTGGCCGCAAGCGTTCATGTCGTGTCCGCGCAAACTGCAGCGGCGCCCGCCACCACCGCTCCTGCCGCAACGACCGAAGCCAAGCCGGGCAAGATCAAGCTGACCATGCAGAAGCTGAAGGACATGAAGGCCAAATGGTCGGCCAACAAGCCGAAGCTGAAGGCGTGCCGCGCCGACGTAAAGGCCAAGGGCCTCGCCGGCGATGACCGCTGGTTCTACATCGAAGAGTGCATGAACAAGACCTGAGGAGTTCCGCCATCAACTCGCTTTGGGGGCGTGGCAGGGCAGCTGCCCGCCCTCTAAATGATTATAGAGACGTTCTAAATTTGCTTGGCCTCTGGTATACCAGCGGCTAGAGTTGCGTGGAATGAGACTTGGTCTCAGGGCCGCGTGCGACGCGGTTCCCGAGTGTCAGGTCTGGAAATGAGGGTGGATCGCGACGGCAATCCCGCCCTGAGATCATCGCGCTTTTGAGGAGAACGCGACGTTTCCATGAGCAGCAACGACGACGTTCACAAGGTCAGGGAATTCGAGCATCCGGGCGAGGGCCGCCGGCGCGCCAAGGCTACGCCCAAGGGCCGGCAGGTCGATCCGACCGCCTTGCATCAGATCGAGCAATTGCTCGGCGACAGGCCGCGGCGGCGCGATCTCCTGATCGAATATCTCCACCTGATCCAGGACAAATATCACCAGATCTCGGCCGCGCATCTTGCCGCGCTCGCCGACGAGATGAAGCTCGCCTTCGCCGAAGTGTTCGAGACCGCGACCTTCTACGCGCATTTTGATGTGGTGAAGGAAGGCGAGGCTGGCATCGCGCCGCTGACCATCCGCGTCTGTGACTCGCTGACCTGCGCGATGCTTGGTGGTGAAAAGCTGCTCGAGGATTTGCAGAGCGCCTCAGGCCCCGGCATCCGCGTCGTGCGTGCGCCCTGCGTCGGCCGCTGCGATACGGCGCCGGCCGCCGAAGTCGGCCACAACTTCGTCGATCATGCGACCGTCACCAATGTGATGGCGGCCGCGAAGAGCGGCGACACCCACACGCATCTGCCGAACTATATCGACTACGACGCCTATGTCGCCGGCGGCGGCTACAAGCTGCTGGGTCGTGTGCGTTCGGGCGAGATGTCGAAGGACGATCTCTTGAAAGCGCTCGACGATGCCTCGCTGCGCGGCCTCGGCGGCGCCGGCTTCCCGACGGGGCGCAAATGGCGCGCGGTGCTCGGCGAGCCCGGTCCGCGCCTGATGGCGATCAACGGCGACGAGGGCGAGCCCGGTACGTTCAAGGACCGGGTCTATCTCGAGAGCGATCCGCACCGTTTCATCGAGGGCATGCTGATCGGCGCGCATGTGGTGCAGGCCTCCGACGTCTACATCTACCTTCGCGACGAATATCCGGCCTCCCGCGAGATCCTCGAGCGCGAGCTCGCGAAACTTCCCGCGGGTGGTCCGACGCTGCACATGCGCCGCGGCGCCGGTGCTTACATCTGCGGCGAGGAGTCTTCGCTGCTCGAAAGCATCGAGGGCAAGCGCGGCCTGCCCCGGCACAAGCCGCCTTATCCGTTCCAGGTCGGCCTGTTCGGCTTGCCGACTCTGATCAACAACATCGAGACGCTGTGGTGGGTACGCGACATCGTCGAGAAGGGCGCCGACTGGTGGAAGGGCAATGGCCGCCACGAACGCCATGGCCTGCGCAGCTTCTCGGTCTCGGGCCGCGTCAAGAACCCCGGCATGAAGCTCGCACCCGCCGGCATCACCGTGCGCGAGCTGATCGACGAGTATTGCGGCGGCATGGCCGACGGCCATCAGTTCTATGCGTATCTTCCGGGCGGCGCGTCCGGCGGCATTCTGCCGGCGTCGATGGACGACATTCCGCTCGATTTCGGCACGCTGGAGAAATACGGCTGCTTCATTGGATCGGCCGCAATCGTGATCCTGTCGCAGAAGGACAGTGTGCGTGCGGCGGCGCTGAACCTGATGAAGTTCTTCGAGGACGAAAGCTGCGGCCAGTGCACGCCGTGCCGCGTCGGAACCCAGAAGGCGGCGCAACTGATGCAGAAGCCGGTCTGGAACCGCGCATTGCTGGAAGAATTGAGCCAGGCGATGCGCGATGCGTCGATCTGCGGGCTTGGACAGGCAGCATCGAATCCGTTGTCTTCCGTGATCAAATATTTCCCTGACGAGTTCAAGGAAGCCGCCGAATGACCAAGATTACGTTCGAGCTCGACGGCAAGCAGGTCGAGGCCAAGCCCGGCGAGACGATCTGGCAGGTCGCAAAACGTCAGGGTCGCGAGATTCCGCATCTCTGCTATTCGCCCGCGCCCGATTATCGCCCCGACGGCAATTGCCGCGCCTGCATGGTCGAGATCGAGGGCGAGCGCGTGCTGGCCGCGTCCTGCAAGCGCACGCCGTCGGTGGGCATGAAGGTGAAGACCGAATCCGCGCGTGCGGTGTCTGCCCAGAAGATGGTGATGGAGCTGTTGGTCGCCGACCAGCCGGCGCGTGAGACTAGCCATGACCCGGATTCGAAGTTCTGGCACTGGGCAGAAACCACTGGTGTCACCGAGAGCCGCTTCCCCGCTGCCGAGCGTTGGGAAACCGACGCCAGCCATCCGGCGATGCGCGTCAATCTCGACGCCTGCATCCAGTGCGGCCTCTGCGTGCGCGCGTGCCGCGAGGTCCAGGTCAACGACGTCATCGGCATGGCCTACCGCAGTCATGGCTCGAAGATCGTGTTCGACTTCGACGATCCGATGGGCGAGTCCACTTGCGTCGCTTGCGGAGAGTGCGTGCAGGCCTGTCCCACCGGTGCGCTGATGCCGGCGGTGATGCTCGACGACAAGCAGACCCGCGTGACCTACGCGGACAAGAAGGTGGATTCACTCTGCCCGTTCTGCGGCGTCGGCTGCCAGGTGACCTATGAGGTCAAGGACGACAAGGTGATCTATGCCGAGGGCCGCGACGGCCCCGCCAATCACAATCGTCTTTGTGTCAAGGGCCGTTTCGGTTTCGATTACATCCATCATCCGCATCGCCTGACAAAGCCGCTGGTGCGGCTGCCGAATGCGAAGAAGGATTCCAACGACCAGGTCGATCCCGCCAACCCCTTCACGCATTTTCGTGAAGCGAGCTGGGATGAAGCGCTCGACATCGCAGCCAAAGGTCTCGTCAAGATCCGCGACGAGAAGGGTGTGAAGGCGCTGGCCGGCTTCGGGTCGGCCAAGGGATCGAACGAAGAGGCCTATCTGTTCCAGAAGCTGGTCCGCACCGGCTTCGGTTCGAACAATGTCGATCACTGTACGCGCCTGTGCCACGCCTCGTCGGTGGCGGCGCTGTTCGAGGGCCTGAGCTCGGGCGCGGTGTCGGCGCCGTTCTCGGCGGCGATGGATGCCGAGGTGATCTGGGTGATCGGCGCAAACCCGACCGTGAACCATCCGGTCGCGGCGACCTTCATGAAGAACGCGGTCAAGCAGAACGGCGCAAAGCTGTTCGTGATGGATCCGCGCCGGCAGACGCTGTCGCGTCATGCGACCAAGCATCTTCAGTTCAAGCCCGGCTCCGATGTCGCCATGCTGAATGCGATGATCAACACGATCATCACCGAAGGCCTGACCGACGACCAGTACATCGCCGGCTACACCGAGGGGTTCGAGGACCTCAAGGAGAAGATCAAGGAATTCACCCCGGAGAAGATGGAGGCGATCTGCGGCATCCCGGCACAGACGCTCCGCGAGGTGGCGCGAACCTATGCGCGCGCCAAATCATCGATCATCTTCTGGGGCATGGGCATCAGCCAGCACGTCCACGGCACCGACAATGCGCGCTGCCTGATCGCGCTGGCGCTGATCACCGGCCAGGTCGGCCGGCCCGGCACCGGGCTGCATCCGCTGCGCGGCCAGAACAACGTGCAGGGCGCCTCCGACGCCGGCCTGATCCCGATGTTCCTGCCGGACTACCAGCCCGTCGGCCGCGACGATCTACGCGGCAGTTTCGAAAAGCTCTGGCAGCAGGAGCTCGATCCCGTGCGCGGCCTGACCGTGGTCGAGATCATGAATGCGATTCACGCCGGCGAGATCACGGGCATGTATATCGAGGGCGAGAACCCCGCGATGTCCGACCCCGATCTCCAGCATGCGCGCCAGGCGCTCGCGATGCTCGATCATCTCGTAGTGCAGGATCTCTTTGTCACCGAGACCGCGTTCCATGCCGACGTCATCCTGCCGGCGTCTGCTTTTGCGGAGAAGGACGGCTCCTTCACCAACACCGACCGCCGCGTCCAGCTCGCGCGTCAGGTGATCAAGCCGCCGGGCGATGCGCGGCAGGATCTCTGGATCATTCAGGAGATCGGCAAGCGCATGGGCCTGCCGTGGAATTATTCCGGCCCGGGGGATGTCTATACCGAGATGGCGGAACTGATGCCGTCGCTCAAGAACATCAGCTGGGAGCGCCTGGTGCGCGAAGGCGCCGTCACCTATCCGGCCGATGATCCGAACAAGCCGGGCAACGAGATCATCTTCACCACGGGATTTCCGACCGCGAGCGGTCGCGGCAAGATCGTGCCGGCCCATGTCATTCCGCCGGACGAGGTGCCCGACGACGAATATCCGATGGTGCTCTCGACCGGCCGCGTGCTGGAGCACTGGCACACCGGCTCGATGACGCGTCGCGCCCAGGTGCTCGACCAGATCGAGCCCGAGGCGGTCGCATTCATGTCGCCGAAGGACATGCGCAAGAAGAAGCTGGTGCCCGGCGATTTCATTCGGCTCGAGACCCGCCGCGGCGCCGTCGAGGTCAAGGTCCGTTCCGACCGCGACGTGCCGGAGAACATGGTGTTCATGCCGTTCTGCTACGCAGAGGCGGCAGCGAACTTGCTGACCAACCCGGCACTCGACCCGTTCGGCAAGATCCCGGAATTCAAGTTCTGCGCCGCGAGAGCCGAACGCGCGGAGATGCGGGACGCGGCGGAGTAGCGTCTTTCTGGTGTTTGACGCGACGGCTTGGCCAACCAACCGCTGTCGTCCCGGCGAACGCCGGGACCCATACCGCGTGGTCCATCAATTGCTGACGGTCGCAGTCCCGGACTACAAGCCTTAGCCAAACTCCTTCCTGGGGTTATGGGTCCCGGCGTTCGCCGGGACGACAGCTACACGTGCCGCGGCCTATGCCGCTTCGCCGCTGACGGTGCTACACATCGCCCATGTCCAAGGTCACTCCCGCCACCCGCGCACTCACAGCTGCCCGCGTTGCCTTCACCGTTCACGCTTACGACTATGATCCCGATGCCGAAAGCATCGGCCTCCAGGCCGCCGCGGCGCTCGGCGAAGACCCGGCTCGCGTCCTGAAGACGCTGATGGCGCTGGTGGACGGCAAGCCGGTTTGCGTGATCGTTCCGTCCGACCAGGAAGTCTCGATGAAGAAACTCGCCGCTTCCATGAGTGGCAAGTCGGCGCAGATGATGAAACCGCCGGAGGCCGAGCGTGTCACCGGCTACAAGGTCGGCGGTATCAGCCCGTTCGGGCAGCGCAAGCCGGTCCGCACCGTGATCGAGCAGAGCGCGCTCGCGCATGCTCTGGTCTATCTCAATGGCGGCCAGCGTGGCTTGCAGGTGCGGATGAAGCCGACCGATGTGCGCGATGTGGTGAAGGCGGTGGTGGCGGACGTGCTGGCGTGACGGCACTCGAGAAAACAGAGAAAGGTTGGCGTCCTGCGCCCGCGTTCTCTCTCGGGATGCCAAGGTCGGGTATGGGAGCGACATGGACTTGTCTAGCATTTCCGATTTGGATCATTTAATCCTCAAGATCCGCCAGAGCGCCAATCCGGCTCTGTGGAAACGCGCAATTTCGCAGACAAGCAGAATCAAAGAGCTTTCAAAGGCAATGAAACGACCGTAGCAAATCAGATGGGATGCCGATGGCCTCCATGGATGCGAGTGCGGAGCGGAACGCCGGGGAGCGGCTTGAGCCAACCTCCAACCAGGTCAGGAAGATCAACCTTGCGCTTCAGGGAGGTGGCGCGCATGGCGCCTTTACCTGGGGTGTACTCGATCGGCTGCTGGACGAAGAGAAATTGGCCTTTGATGGACTGAGTGCGACCAGCGCCGGCGCGATGAATGCCGCGGCCTTCGCATACGGGTTGACGGTTGGCGGTCGTGATGGCGCGCACAAGGCGCTCACCGACTATTGGAAGCGTGTCAGTGAGGCAGCGAGGCGTGGGCCGTTGCAGCCGAGTCCGTTCGACCGGATGCTGGGCGATCACAAGCTGTCATGGTCGCCGATATTCTCAATGATCGGCTTCGTGACACGCATGCTCTCGCCCTATCAATTCAACCCGATCAACTACAACCCTTTACGTGAGGTGGTCGAGCAGTCGATCGATTTTGGCGTATTGCAACGAGCGAACTGTCCGGTCAAACTCTTCCTGTCAGCGACCAATGTTCGCACTGGCAAGGTGAAGATCTTTGCGGAAAAGGAGATCTCGGTCGATGCAGTGATGGCTTCGGCCTGCCTCCCAACTATGTTTCATGCGGTGGAGATCGACGGTGAAGCCTATTGGGACGGCGGTTATATGGGGAATCCCGCAATTTTCCCGCTGATTTACAACTGCGAGAGCGCCGACACCGTCATTGTCCACATCAACCCGTTGCTGCGCACAGATGTGCCCCGCACGGCCGACGATATCCTCAACCGCATCAACGAGATCAGCTTCAACTCGTCCCTGATGCGGGAGATGCGCGCGATCGGCTTCGTCACCAGCCTGATCAGGCAAAAGCGTGTCACGGATGGCGGGCTGAAGAACGTGCTGATCCACAGCATCTCGGATGACGGCTTCATGGGCGCGCTCACGCCAACCAGCAAGTACAACGCCGACTGGGATTTCCTGATTTTTCTTCGCGATCAGGGCCGCAAATGCGCGGACGACTGGCTCGCGAAGAACTTCGTCAAACTCGGCGTCGAATCCTCGGTGGACCTCGATAAGATCTACCTGTGATATCAGACCCATCCCGGCGCCATGCCCTGCCTCAGCTTTGGGCCCAATTGCAGAAGTCTACGTTGTTGACAGGCTGCCGCTGGGGCAGGAAGGATGGACTGCCACAGTACGACAACGACTGTGTGATATTGACTTGCGCTTACGTTTGCGCCCGAAAGGTCGAGGTGTCAGATGTCATTGCGTGGAGTGATCCGCAAATCGGACCGGACTGTACTGGGTAGTGTGGCCGACGTCCAATTGCAGCTCAGTCGCGCTTTTTCTGGGGTTCGGTTTGTTTACCTGGCCGAGGAATCATCGGTTGCGATCGAGGCTCGAAAACACATGTCTCTTGCGCTGCGGCTCTGGCTTATGTTGTTCGGAGTAGACGGACGCTATCCTTGTTGCAATGGCTACTGGGAGCGTGCGGAGAATCTGGGCGGCGGCGCGATTCAATTCTATTTCGAGACGGATGGGCCCGTTCGATATGTCAGCGCGACTGCTTATGGCAGAACCCAGGGCTTCGACGCCCTATTCGACGAATTGGAAAAGAGCACTGGTTGGAAGATCAACTACGGCTTCTTTTCTTGACGGACAGATTGCCGTTCGCACACGCGTTTAGAGACAAATGTCGGCGAGGGTCATAACCAGTCGATATCGACCAAGCGGGTCGACTTCCGCTAAACCCGCGGAAGCTGACCTTCATGCGCAAACGCCCTACTGCTTCTGCAGCAGCTTGAGCCGGCAGCGCAGCGCCTCGCGAATGTGGGCGCGCGCGAGCTGCTCGGCCTTGTCGCCGTCGCGCGCCGCGATGGCCTCGATGATGCCCTGGTGCTCGCCATGGCTGGTCGAGGGGCGGCCCGTCACCGTGAAGGTCGTGGGGCCGAGCAGGGCGATCCAGTCCTGCAGCTCGCGCGAGGCATTGTCGAGATAGCGGTTGCGCGCGGCGCGGCAGATCGCCTCGTGGAAGGCGCGGTTGAGCCTTGCCATTTCTCCGGCCATCTCGGCGGCATCGGCCTCGGATGCCTCGACAAAGGCCTGCTCGATATCCCTGAGTGCGTCGATCTCTGGTGCGGAGGCGTGCTCCGCGGCGAGGCGCGCGGCGGCGCCTTCCATGATCTCGCGCATGGCGTAGAGCTCAAGCACCTCCGAGATGTCGAGGTTGCGCACGATCAGCCCGCGGCCGCCGGCGGGCTCAACGAAGCCGCGTGCGGCGAGCCGGCCAAGCGCCTCCCGCACCGGTGTGCGGCTGACCTTCAGCCGTTGCGCGACCTCTTCCTCGCGCAGGCGATCGCCGGCGCGGTAGCTGCCGGCCTGAAGGGCCTCGCAGAGCGAGCGGAACACCGCTTCGCCCAGCGCGACGCCACCGCCGCGTGCGATCGATCCGCCTGCCTTTGCCGGGCGTCTGGCCATGATTCCTCGGGCTCGCAATGCGCATCCTGCCCATGCAGAGATGCGGCTTGCATCGCGTCTGTATATCTTTGTATACAAAAGTACGCAATGGCTGCCAGCCTTGACCGGGGCTGCCTGCGGGCAGAATGTCTCTAACTTCATCGCATCGGACTGACGGTATGAGCGGCAAATACGATGTGCTGGTGATCGGCGGCGGCAACGCAGCGCTGTGCGCGGCGATCGCGGCGCGCCGCGGCGGCGCCTCGGTGCTGGTGCTCGAAGGTGCGCCAAAGTTCTATCGCGGCGGCAACACCCGCCACACCCGCAACATGCGCTGTGCCCATGACGCCGCGACCGAAATCCTGACCGGTCCCTACACCGAGGATGAGTTTTGGGAGGATCTGCTGCGCGTCACCGGCGGCCAGACCGACGAGGTGCTCGCCCGCCATATGATCCGGGAGTCCAAGGACATCCTGAACTGGATCGTGGAACAGGGCGTGCGCTGGCAGCCCTCGCTCGGCGGTACTCTGAGCCTCGGCCGCACCAACTCCTTTTTCCTCGGCGGCGGCCGCGCCATGCTGAACGCGCTTTATCTGACCGCCGAGCGGCTCGGCGTCGACGTCGAATATGACGCCGAGGTCACCGATCTCGTGATCGAAGACGGCATGTTTCTCGCCGCGCGCCTGAAGCGGCCGATCAACGGCGAGGCCGAGGTCCGCGCGACGTCGCTGGTTGCCGCCGCCGGCGGGTTTGAGGCGAACATCGAATGGTTGAAGCAATATTGGGGCGAGGCCGCCGACAATTTCCTGATCCGCGGCACGCCCTACAATCGCGGCTCGATCCTGAAGATGCTGCTCGACAAGGGCGTGCAGGAGGTCGGCGATCCCACCCAGTGCCATGCGGTTGCGATCGATGCCCGCGCGCCGAAATTCGACGGCGGCATCATTACGCGGCATGACTCCGTCGTGTTCGGCATCGTCGTCAACAAGCATTCGCAGCGCTTCTACGACGAAGGCGAGGATATCTGGCCGAAGCGTTACGCGATCTGGGGGCGGCTGGTTGCAGCCCAGCCCGACCAGCTCGCCTACATCATCTTTGACTCCACCGTCGTCACTTCGTTCATGCCGACGCTGTTCCCGCCGATCGCCGGGCAGACGATCGCCGAGCTTGCCGGCAAGCTGACGCTCGATCCGGCCGCGCTGGAAAAGACCATCACCGAATTCAACGCCGCGGTGCGGCCCGGCACGTTCGATCACACCATTCTGGATGATTGCCGCACCGAAGGCATCACGCCGCAAAAGACGCACTGGGCGCGCAAAATCGACACGCCGCCTTATCTCGCCTATCCGGTGCGGCCTGGCATCACCTTCACCTATCTCGGCACGCGTGTGAACAAGGAGGCGCGGATGCTGATGGCAGACGGCAAGCCGTCGGCCAACATGTTCGCAGCCGGCGAGATCATGGCGGGCAATGTGCTCGGCAAGGGGTATGCCGCCGGCATGGGCATGACCATCGGCAGCGTGTTCGGGCGGATCGCAGGACGGGAAGCGGCGAAACATGCACGGAACTAGAATTCTGGACGAAGCCGACCGTCTGATGACGGTCTGCAATTCCTGCCGGTATTGCGAGGGTCTTTGCGCGGTATTTCCCGCGATGGAGATGCGCCGCGCCTTCTCCGACGGCGATCTCAACTACCTCGCCAACCTCTGCCATTCCTGCGGCGCCTGCTACGTCGACTGCCAGTTCTCGCCACCGCACGAGTTCAACGTCAACGTCCCGAAGACGCTGGCGGTCGCGCGCGCCGAATCTTATGCCGCTTATGCCTGGCCGCAGGCGCTGTCCGGCGCCTTCGCACGCAACGGCCTCGTCATCAGCATCGTCGCTGCACTGAGCATGGCGGCCTTCATCTTCGGCTTTGCGGCCCTGAACGATCGCAGCGTGCTGCTCGGCGTGCACACCGGTCCTGGCGCCTTCTATAAGCTGATGCCGCACAATGCGATGGCCGTGCTGTTCAGCGCTGCCTTTCTCTATGCGATCCTCGCACTGGTCATGAGCGTCCGCGCGTTCTGGCGCGACATCGGCACGCCGATCGGCGGGCGGGCTGATGGTGGCTCCATTTTCCAGGCCATCCGGGACGCCGGTGAGCTGCGCTATCTCCATGGCGGCGGGGTCGGCTGCTACAACGAGGACGACACGCCGACCGATCGTCGCAAGTTTTTCCATCATTTGACGTTCTATGGCTTCCTGCTGTGCTTTGCCGCGACCTCGGTCGCTACGCTGTACCACTATCTTCTCGGCCGCGAGGCGCCGTATCCGTTGTGGGATCTGCCCGTGGTGCTCGGCACCCTCGGCGGCATCGGGCTCGTCGTTGGTCCGATTGGCCTGTTCCTCGCGAAAACGCGCCGCGATCCGGCCCTGCTCGACGAGAACCGTTACGGCATGGATGTCGGCTTCATCGCCATGCTGTTCCTGACCGGCTTCACCGGCATGCTGCTTCTGCTCCTGCGCGAGACTCCGGCCATGGGGCCGCTGCTGGCGCTGCATCTCGGTGCGGTGTTCGCGCTGTTCATCACCATGCCCTATGGCAAGTTCGTGCACGGCATCTATCGCTTCGCGGCGCTGGTGCGCTACGCTCAGGAGCGGCGCAGCGAAGCCGGCTCTTGAGGGGCGTGCAGGGCTGACGTATCTCTTGCGCGGTTCGCGCGATGCGCGAATCGCCTGGGAGAGCCTGCGCTCATGTACATGTTTCTGCCTTTCCTGCTGGCACTTGCAGGCTGCGCGTCGGTCTGGCGTTCGCGCGCGGGACTGAGCTATGCGCTCTGGAGCGCGACGATCGTCGTCACCATCGCGTGGTTCTTTCACCACGCGACCGATCCGCTGAAGTTCTCGTTCTGACGGGGGCGAGATGAGCACGACGGAAATGAGCGAACAGCGATCGGTCGGTGCGGTCCTGAACATGCTCGGGCTGCTCGGGATCTCGCTGGTTCTGGCGATCGCGTTCTTCTATCAACTTGCGTTCGGCGAGCTGCCATGTCCGCTGTGTCTGCTGCAGCGGGCCGGCTTCATCGCGATCGGCATGGGGTTCCTGTTCAACATTCGCGTCGGTGAGCGTCCGTCGCACTATGCGATGATCCTGATCGCCAGCCTCGTCACGGGAATCATTTCGATGCGGCAGGTCTCGCTGCATCTCGCACCCGGCGACGCCGGATATGGTTCGGCGCTGTTCGGGCTGCATTTCTACACCTGGGCGCTGATCGCGGCCGTCGGCATGATCTGCTATGTCGCGCTGGTCTTCATCTTGAAGGATTTGGCCGGTGAGCGAGATGCCGCTGCGCCGATGAGCGGGCCGGCATCGAACGCGGTGTTCGCCATCTTCGCGTTGCTGGTTGCCGCAAACCTGCTGTCCACGGTGCTGGAGTGTGGCGCCGGCCAATGCGATGACAATCCGGTTCGCTATCTCTTGCTCAGGTGATTGGGCTGAAGCGGCCGTCGTGCAGGAAGGCGATTGTCTGCTCGATCGCAACGCTATGGCGCGGCAGCCCGGTATGGGACGCCTTGACGACGATGTGATCGGCCATATCGTCGAGCTTCGCACTCGCGACGGAAACCCTGCCGTCATTGGGCCGTGGCAGGACGAAGGCCGAGGCGATCGGCGCGATGGTGCGACACCCCGCGATGATGCCGACCGCATAGTCCGGCGACGGCAGAGCGGCGAGCACGGGATCCAGGATGGTCGTCAATTGCTGGCCGGACGGCCCAAACGCTGCGCGGTAGACGGAGAGATCCTTCACGAGATCCGCGACCTCGCTGCCGTGATTGGGCGTGCCCAGCATCACGACGCGGCCGAGCCGCGCCGGCCGGTGCCTGAAAATATAGACGCGCGCGAGCAAGCCACCCATGGAATGAGCGACGAAGTGGATCGTGCCGCCGCATTGCTCGGCGAATGCGGCGATTGACGCGTGGATGTCCTCCGCAAGCTGTTCGAGAGGCCTCTTCCGGCTGGCATAGTCGAGATTGAGCGTCGTGAAACCGCGGCGCTGCAGCGTTCGTTCGAGCCGCTTCAGCGTCCAGGAGCCAACCCCGATGCCGTGAAGCAAGCCCACGCCGTCGCGCCGGAGGTCCGACGCGACGGCGATGGGTCTTATCTCACGCAACCTCGCGCTCCGATGTTGGCGTCGCTTGCTCGCGGGCCATCGTCGTTGCCGTGACGTAGTCGGTCTTGCCGGTGCCGAGCAGCGGCACCTTGTCGACCACCATGATCGTTGCGGGCACGGTCAGCTCGGAGGCCCCGATCGTCTTGGCCTGGGCCTGCATTGCGCTGCGCTCAGCATTCTTCTCCGTCGTCAGCAGCACGATGCGCTCGCCCTTGCGCTGGTCGGGGATCGACACGGCGACCGACGCGGCCTGCGGCCACAGCGTCGTCGCGATGCTCTCGACCGCCGACAGCGAGACCATTTCGCCCGCGATCTTGGCAAAGCGCTTGGCGCGCCCCTTGATGGTGATGAAGCCGGCCGGGTCGATCGCCACGATGTCGCCGGTGTCATGCCAGCCCTCGGCGAGCGGCTCGAGCACGCCGGGGTTTTCGGCCCGCAAATAACCGAGCATCACATTCGGTCCGCGCACCGAGAGGCGTCCGCCTTCCTCGATGCCGGGGACCGGATCGAGGCGGCTTTCCATCAGCGGCGACAGGCGGCCGACGGTGCCGGGGCGGTTGGCCATCGGCGTGTTCATCGCCAGCACCGGCGCCGTCTCGGTGACGCCATAGCCTTCGAGGATGCGGATGCCGTAGCGTTCCATGAACACCTGGCGCGTCCGGTCCTTGACCGCTTCGGCGCCGGCGATCACCAGGCGCAGGGTGCGGAAGTCGTAGGCATGCGCCGAACGTGCGTAACCGGTGAGAAACGTGTCGGTGCCGAACAGGATCGTGGCGCCGGTCTGGTAGATCAGCTCGGGCACGATGCGATAGTGCAGCGGCGAGGGATACATGTAGATCGGAATGCCCGCGAGCAGCGGCATCATCATTCCGCCGGTCAAACCGAACGAGTGGAACACCGGCAGCACGTTGAACACCTTGTCATTGGCATTGGCATCGACCCGCGCCAGCGCCTGCGCTGCGTTGGCGAGGATGTTGCGGTGGGACAGCACCACGCCCTTGGGCGTGCCTTCCGAGCCCGATGTGAACAGCACGACGGCGGGATCGTTGGCCTGACGGGCAACGCGCGGTGCGGTGCCGGCGAGCAGGCCCTTGATCTTGTCGGCGGTGCCGATCGAGGCGCGGACGTCCTCGAGATAGACGACGCGGGCCTCGGCCGAAATCGCGGCCATCAACTTGTCGAGCTTGCCCTTCTCGATGAAGGCTTTCGACGTCAGCACGGTCTTGACCTGCGCAGCCTTCATGGCGGCGAGGACGTTGACCGGGCCGGCGGAGAAGTTGAGCATCGCCGGAACCCGGCCGATGCTCTGCAGCGCCATGAAGACGACGGCGACGCCCGCGGAGTTCGGCAGCAGCACGCCGACATTCTCGCCGGCCATCGTGCCGGTCTCGAGCTTGCGGCTCAGGACCTGCGCGCCGAGGATCAGCTTGCGATAGGTCAGCTTGGTGCCGAGCGCGTCCTCGACAATGACCTTGCCGGTGTCGCGGTCGCGATAGGCGTGGCCGAGCGCTTCGAACAGCGTGTGGTCGAGCATGGCGTTCTTGACCATCGCATCGATCATGACGTCCTGGAGCGCCGCGCCCGCGGCATTGCGGCGCGCCTTGCCTTTCAGCGCCGGGTCGACCGGAAGCTTGACCGGCGGCAGGATCGTCACCGTCACCCGCGGAAACCACGAGCGCTTGATCTGGCTGCCGTTGAGGTAGCTGAGATGCGAGCGTTGCGCGCCTTCGATGCGAACCGGCACGACCACGGCGTCGGCCTTGTCGGCAATCATCGCGGTGCCGTCATAGACCTTCATCAGCGAGCCGGAGACGGTGATGCGTCCTTCCGGGAAGATGACGACCGGTTCGCCGGCGGCGACGAGCTTGATCAGGTCGCGTGCGGCCAGCGGCTTGCTCGGGTCCATGGTGTAGTGCTTGACGACGCGCAGGAACGGCTTGGCCCACCAGGCCTTGGAGATGCCGGTATCGACCGCGAAGCTCGCGTCGATCGGCAGCACGGCGTGTAGCAGCGGGCCGTCGATCAGGCTGACATGATTGGGCGCGATCAGCATGCGCGTGCCCGGAGGCGGCAGGTTCTCGAGCCCGCGCACCTCGGTGCGGAACAGGGCGCGGAACAAGAGCCCGCCGAAATCGCGCACGCCTTCCTTGCCCCATTTCGTCAGCACGAACCACACCGCGCCGAAGCTCGCGACACCCAGGCCGAGGAAGATCCAGCCGACATGCAATCCGGCCGCCTGCAGCAGTGCGACGAACAGCGAGCCGATCACCATGAAGGCGGCCTGCAGCACGTTGCCGGCGGCGATGATGCGGGCACGCTCGTTCGGAGCCGACCAGGCCTGCACCGCCGCAAAGGACGGAACGACGAACAGCCCGCCGCCGAAAGCGAAGGCGACGAAGTCGACCAGCATGCGCAGGCCCGCAAACGAGGTTGCGAAATCGACCGCGGCGATGTCGTTACCCTTGACCGTGACGCCGATGGCCCAGGCGAGGTCGATGCCGGCAAAGCCCATCATGATGGCGCCGATCGGCACCAGCGCGAGGTTCGGGCGAACGTGGCTGAGGCTGGCCGCAAACAGCGAGCCGATGGCGATGCCGATCGCGAAGATCGCCAGGCACAGCGTCACCACGCCTTCGCTGCCACCGACGACGTCCTTGACCAGCGCCGGCAGCAGCGACAGCACGATCGCGCCGACCAGCCAGAACCAGGAGACGATCACCGTGCCGTCCCACAGCCGGTGGTCCGCATGGAGTGTCTTCAACAGGCTGAGCGTCGAGGTCCAGGGATTGGCATCGACGGGCAGATCGGGCGCGGACGGCGTCGTTTGCGGAATGCGGGAGGCGAAGGCCCACGACAACAGCGCCAGCACGACCACGGCCGATGCGACCCAGCCCATATGGGCGGAGCCGGCCACGAACTGGCCACCCGCGACGGTGCCGAGCAGGATGGCCATGAAGGTCGCGCCTTCGACCAGCGCGTTGCCGGTCGCGAGCTCACCGAGCTCGAGCTGGTCCGGCAGCATGGAGTATTTTACGGGGCCGAACAGGGCGGCGATGATGCCGAACAGCGCAAGCGCCGTGAACAGCAGCGGCACCGAGTGCATGAAGAAGCCGGCGGCGGCGAAGGCCGCAGCGAAGATCTCGGCGAATTTCAACCGCCTTGCGACGACCGATTTGACGTATTTGTCGGCGAGCTGGCCGCCGAGTCCGGACAGGATGAAATAGGGGAAGATGAAGACGGCGCCCGCCACCGTCACCAGCGCATCGCCGTGGCCGGTCGCGGCGCTGTAAAGCAGGATGATGACGAGCGCGTTCTTGAGCACGTTATCATTGAGCGCCGAGAAAAATTGCGCCCAGAACAGCGGCGCGAAGCGGCGAGACGACATCAAATCCCTGATCATGACGAGTCCTGTTTTCGGGGAGGCAGCCTGAGGTTGTTGCGTTGTCGGTGAAACGTCACGACCGGAAGGGTGTGGGCGGAGCGATTGCAGGGTGACGACGGTCATCGGCCTGCGCAGTCCCCTCGATCCTTCCGATCCTGTTGGTCTCCAGGTGGTCTCGTTAGGTTCGCAATTATCCGGTTGCGGCCGCGGTTTCGGGCGGAATTGCCGCGCTTACGGGGATATCGCGACGGCCGATGAGGAAAAGCTGAACGGCATCTCCGACATCAGCGGCATCGGCCACGAATCTCCGGACATATTGAGTCTTTTGTTGCGGCCAATCCTCGCATTCGAGTGGATTCGCATGCGCACCGGCTTCCCCTCAGGTGAGGTGGGCGAGATGGCGGAAGGGGTTCAAGCGGCCGAGCAGGCTGAAGCGGCGGCGCTCGTGGCGGGCACGGGCCCGGCTGGACCGCCACATCCGGAAGGTTGCGCGGCGCTCGGCGAGGACGCCGGCAATGTCGCAGGCATTTGCGATCCGATCGATCGGGGCCATGACGATCCGCAGCACGGCGCGGCCGAAGCCGCTCAAGATGGCCGCGGCGTCATCGAGAAAGGTGGCGGCGATATCAACAGCGAGGGTTTGCATTTTGCTGGTCTCCGAGTTAATTTGAACAATGTTCACATGAGTAGCTTGAAAATGAACAATGTTCAAGAAGAATCGCTGCGAGACCAGAAAAAAAATCGACGGCGTCTCCAGATCCTGGAGATCGCCCGCAGCATTATCGCAACTAAGGGATTGAGATCGTTGAAGGTTCGGGACGTGGCCGAGGCCGCAGGCTGCTCGGTCGGCAGCGTCTATAACGAATTCGGCGACTTCGACGGGGTGATCCTGACGGTCAATCGGGAAACGGTTCAGGCGCTGACGGCGCGGCTGGGGAAGGTTCCGGCTGAGGATCCGGTCCGCCAGCTCTATGGTCTGGCGGAGACCTATCTCGAATTCTTCGCCGAAAACGCCAATCTGTTGCGCTCGCTGTTCGAGCATCGGATGGAAGACGACCGTCCCTATCCCGACGACATTCTTCAGATGGTGATGGACGCCTTCGCGTTGATGCATCCGCCTCTGGTGCGCGTGTTGCCGGATGCGGATGACGTGAAGATCGCACTATTGTCGCGCACGCTGTTCTCCGCAGTGCATGGAATCATCTCGCTCGGCCTCGAAGAACGAATGATCGCGGTGCCGCCACAGATGCTTCGCCAGCAGGTCACGCAGTTCCTGGACGCGCATCTCCTGGGTCTCGGGATCCTGCCGGCGCGGTAATTGCGACGATCACGCGCGGGCAGCTTCGCGCGGCCGCGCGGCGACGAGCACGACGTCCGGTTTTCCGTTGTCGACTTGAACCCGGTTGCGTCCCTTTTCCTTGGCGCGATAGCAGGCCACGTCCGCCCGGCGCATCGCCTCTTCGAGCGTGGTGTCGGCGTCGGCAATGCAGGCGACGCCGATGCTGGCGGTCACCGCAAAGCATTGATCGTCCCAGGCGAAGTTGAACAGCTCGAGCGACCGCCGCAGCCGCTCGGCGATGTCGACGGCGTCGTACGGAGCGCATTGCGGCAGGATCAGGCCGAACTCGTCGCCGCCGAGCCGTGCGACCAGATCCTGTGGCCGCCGCTCCTGCTGCAACAGTCGCGCGACCTGACACAGCAGCCGATCTCCGGCGAGATGACCGCAGCCGTCGTTGACGCTTTTGAACTGGTCGAGGTCGAGCAGGATCAGGCTCAGCGTATTTTCGCCGCGACCATCGAGCTCGCTCTGCAGGCGCGCCTCGAAGGCCCGCCGGTTGGCGAGGCCGGTCAGCCAGTCATGCGAAGCCTGAAAGGCGAGGCGCTCCTTCTCGGCATGCAGCGCATCCTCGAACGCCTGCCGTTGCAGCACCAGACGCCGCGTGTGCCAGATCAGGAGCAGGATCAGGGTCGCGGCGGTGACGATGTTGAGGCATGTCAGCGTGAACTTGATGGCGCGGGAGCCTTCGCCCAGCACCGTCGAGAACCGCTCGGCATGACCCGTGAACTGCCTGTTGAGCTCCGACAGCCGCGACGACAGGAATTGCAGCCGGTCGCTATCTCCAATGGGGCCGTTCTTCAGTTCACTCTTGATGACTTCACCGAACACGCTGAGCTCCAGCAGCATCGGATCGGTGGCAGTCCACTCGCGGATCGCTTCGCGCAGGAAGCTGACCTTGTTGAAATAGCGGAACAGCCAGATCAGGCCGGGAACATCATCGGGATGGTTGCCGCCTTGCAGGAAGCCGATGCGCGCGAGCTCGACGTCGACCGGATCGCCCTCGAGGGCCCATCTCGCATATTCGTCGCCGATCGGCACGGCGAGAGAACTCTGATACCGCGCGAACTGGTGGGCTTCGCCCGAACGCAGATAGAGATTGAGGGAATAGACGGCGTTCTTCTGCGAGCGCGACCACATCGCTTCGCCCGCGACATAGGCGCGAACCGATGACATCACCTCCAGGCTGAATCCCGCGATCGCCGCCTGAAGCACGACGACCATGACGAAAGGCGAGACGAGCTTGATGACGTGAAGGAAGCTGCGTTCCCTCGCCGACGCTGCAGTTCTGCGAAACACTCTGCGTTCCCCAAATCACTCAACGATCCCAGCGGAGCGTTCCGCTGATAACGCCAATGAGGCGGGAACGCTGCTTAACTCAACCTGAAAGAGCAGAGAGACTGTCTCGCAGGGTGAAAGCGCTGTGAAACGGATGCGCGCAGATCGTCGCAAATGCCGCTGAACCGGAACCAGCGCGGCATCGGCGCGCCGATGTCGCGAATCCGATCCTCGCGATTTACCCGATTGAGAGAATTTGGATCGGACTAGACCAGCACCGGCTTGCGGACACGGCCGGCATCGCCGAACACGCGCAGGTAACGCTCGATCTCCGAGGGCATGCCGGTCGCCTTCTCCGGATTGTCGGAGAGCTTGACGGCGGGGTGTCCGTCGACCGACGACACCTTGCAGACCAGCGAGATCGGATCGAGGTTGAACGTGCCGTCCGGCGCGCAGCCGACGAAATCATTGGTGAGGTTGGTGCCCCAGCCGAACGAGAGGCGCACGCGACCGGAGAAGTGGTGATAGGTCTCCTCGATCGAGCCGACATCCATCGCGTCGGAGAACACGAGCAGCTTGTCCTTGGGGTTGCGGCCCTTCTTCTCCCACCAGGCGACGATTTCCTCGCCGGCCTGGATCGGCGGCGCGCTGTCGGGACGGAAGCCGGTCCAGTCGGCCACCCATTCCGGCGCGTCGCGCAGGAAGGCTTTGGTGCCGAACGCGTCCGGCAGCGCGATCAGCAGGTTGCCGCCATAGGTCTGGCGCCACTGATCGAGAATGCGATAGGGCGCCCAGCGCAATTCCTCGTCGTCCTTGGCGAGTGCGGCGGCGACCATCGGCAGTTCATGAGCGTTGGTGCCGATGGCCTCGAGATCGTTGTCCATCGCGAGCAGCACGTTGGAGGTGCCGATGAAGGACGAGCCCAGCCCTTCCTTCACCGCCTCCACGCACCAGCGTTGCCACAGGAAGCCATGCCGGCGGCGGGTGCCGAAGTCAGAGAGCCTCAGATTCTCAAGCTTGCGCAGCCGCTCCACCTTGGTCCACAGCTTGGCCTTGGCGCGGGCATAGAGCACGTCGAGCTCGAAACGGCCGCGGCCCTTCATCGCCGAGCGCGAACGCAACTCGTTGAGGATGGCAAGCGCTGGAATCTCCCACATCGTGGTGTGGGTCCAGGGCCCGTGGAAATGCAACTCATACTGCCCCTCGACCTTGCGCAGCTCGTATTCGGGCAGGCGGAATTCGGACAGCCAGCGGATGAAATCCGCCGAGAACATATGGGTCTTGCCGTAGAAGGTGTTACCGGCAAGCCAGATCAGCTCCTTCTTGGTGAAGCGGATGGTGCGGGCATGGTCGAGCTGGGCGCGAAGCTCGCCCTCGTCGATGATCTCGGCAAGGCGGACATGGCGCGAGCGGTTGATGACCGAAAATGTCACCTGCTGATTTGGGTATGATTCCCGAATCATCTGTAACATCAACAGCTTATAAAAGTCGGTATCAAGCAGGCTGCGGATGATGGGATCCAGCCGCCAGCTGTGATTGTAGGTTCGGCTCGCAATATCGGTCACTGTCATGGCCGAATTCTAGCGTGGCCGCCCGCGCGCAACCAGTGGGTTTGGCGAAGGGCAGGCCACCGTCGCGGCTGCCGGCAAGCACTATCGTGACCGGCGCTGAAACAACGTCTTGGTCCAGCGCAGCGGCGCTGTCACCCGCCAGGACGTCGAGCTGTGGACCGCCGCCAATTGCGCCCGCGCCTGATCCCGCTCCGACGCGAGCTCGTACCGTTTGGCGAGGGCGGAATCCCGCTCGCCGGTGACCCAGTCGCGCATGGCCGCGTCCTCGCGCCACAGGCCGAACTGGCGGGCGATCGCCCGACGCACATCGGCATCGAGCCCTTCGCGCATCGACGCCGTCAGGGCATCCGCCTCGACCATCTTGAGCCGCGTCGACGGATTGCTGATCCCGGCATAGTGGTGAACGATCGGGTCCGGCGCGGTGGCGAGCCCGGGGATCGAATTCCAGGCCGTGTCGAGACGCGCGACATGAGACCGGTTGGATTCGTCCGGGCGATCCGGTCCAAGTCCCAGACAGTCATCATAGCCGAGCGCGTGAAGGATGGTCGCCTGGTCGAACCAGGCATGCTGCACCTGGCCGATCTCCCAGACCCGTTCGAAAAACGCGCGCGACCAGTCGGTCACGCGGATCAGCATGACGCCTGAATTGAAGTGCGGCACGAAATCGGCGGCCATGATCTCGGATGTGTCGGGACCGTGCCAGGTCATGTACAGGTCGGCGGCATCTATCGCAGCGGTCCTGACATCGACATCGTTACGGAGCACGACGGCATCGACGTCCATCCAGAGCACGAAGTCGAAATTGTCTTCGAGAGCGGCGCGGATCACCTCGATCTTCAGCCATCCGCGCGGACGTTTCCAATCATTGCGGTGAACGAAACGCTGCTGGTATCCCTGTGCTGCCGCGAAGGCTTGCATACGGGGAATCGTGAAATCGGCAAGCGGCCTCTGAAGGGAATCGCAGGCCGTCAGAAGGCACAGGCTGGACTTCACAAGGCTTCTCCGAACGCCTTCGCATCGGCGTTGCCTTCGCACGTCCTCGTGGTGTCGCCAATGAACCGTCGTTCGCAATCGACGCGTCGGATTCAGGCGGCGGCCGTCGCTGCCATGGACTCCAGTTGCGCGCGAATCCAGCGATGGGCCGGGTCCTTCTGATAACGCTGGTGCCAGACCATGAACATCGGCAGCTCGGCCAGCGTGCGGGTGCGCGAGGCTAGCGGAATCCGCGCATGCGCGAAGCCGTGCATCACGCCGGGGGCCAGCAGGCTCGGCATGCTCGCCAGCATCTGCGTCCCGCGCAGGAACGACGGCACGCCGGAAAAGCTCGGCACGGAGATGGCGATGTCGCGGTGAAAGCCGTTCGCGGCGAGCCGGCGGTCGAAGTCGAGCCGCTCGTTGTCGGTGTAGACCACGGTGATGTGGCGCGCGGCGAGATAGGCGCTGCGACTGGCCGGTGCGGCGCGTGCCTTGGGATCGAAATAGCAGACGTAATGATCCCGCAGCAATCGTTTCTGCACGATGTCGATGCCGGAAGGCGGCAGCGGTGTGATCAGGAGATCGCACCGATTCTCGCGCAGCATGGCGGGTGAGGGCGATTGCGACGGGATCACGCGCAGATTGAGGCTCTTCACCTGCGCGGCGACATGTCCGAAGAAGCGCGGCAGCAGCAGGTCGCGCTGGAAATCATTGGCAGCGATCGTCAGCGAAAGCTGGGCGCTTGCCGGTTCGAACGTGACGCCGCCGGCGAAGCTGCGCATCTCGTCGATCAGCGCCCGCGCCTTTGCGGCCAGCGCCTGGGCATGGGCGGTCGCGACGATGCCGCGGCCGGATTTGGCGAACAGCGGATCTCCCGCGATCCGCCGCAGCTTGTTCAGGGCGTGACTGACGGCCGATTGCGTCAGGCCGAGCCGGGTCGCGGCGGCCGTCACCGAACCCTCCTCCAGCACGGCGAGGAACAGTTCGAGGGCGTGGCCGTCCAGCGCCAAATGATCGATTTCTTTCATGCAATATATTATAATCGATCTATTTATCTGTGGAATAGGCCGGCCCATGATCTCCCGATAAGCCGCGCGCCCGGACCGAGGCGCTACAGGGAGAGACAACGCCGATGAATGCCCAGGCGCCAGCCTTAAGGGATCCCCGCCTCAACAGCCCCGAGCCGTTCACCCCGCGTGACGGCGGCTTCTTCCAGCGCGACCGCACCATCCATCCGCCGGCCTACGCGCCCGGCTACAAATCCTCGGTGCTGCGTTCGCCGCGCCAGGCGCTGCTATCGATCGAGAACTCGGTCTCGGAGATCACCGGGCCAGTGTTCGGCCACAACGATCTCGGGCCGCTCGACAACGATTTGATCCGCAATTACGCCAAGGACGGCGATCCCGTCGGCGAACGCATCATCGTCCACGGTCGCGTGCTGGACGAGACCGGCCGCGGCGTGCCGAACACGCTGGTCGAGTTCTGGCAGGCCAATGCCGGCGGCCGCTACCGGCACAAGAAGGACACCTATCTCGCGCCGATCGATCCGAATTTCGGCGGCTGCGGCCGCGCGCTGACTGACGACACCGGCTACTATTATTTCCGTACCGTGAAGCCGGGCCCCTATCCCTGGCGCAACTTCGTCAACAGCTGGCGTCCTGCCCATATCCACTTCTCGGTGTTCGGCTCGGGCTTTGCACAGCGGCTGATCACGCAGATGTACTTCGAGGGTGATCCGCTCATTCCGGTCTGCCCGATCCTGACGACAATCCCGGACAAGGACGCGCTCGAACGTCTGGTCGCGCCGCTCGACCTTAACGCCTCGACGCCGTTCGACTCGCTCGCCTATCGCTTCGACATTGTGCTGCGCGGTCAGCGCTCCACCTATTTCGAGAACCGCCCGGAGGGGAACTGAGCCATGCCGCAGCCGCTGAACTATCTCAAGGAAACCGCCTCGCAGACTGCCGGGCCCTACGTCCATATCGGCCTCATTCCGGCCATGGCCGGCTTCGACATTTTCGAGAAGAATTTTTCCAACGTGCTGGTGACGCCGAACACGCAAGGCGAGCGCATCACGCTGGAAGGCAAGGTGATCGACGGCAGCGGCTCGCCGCTGCGCGACGTTCTGCTCGAGATCTGGCAGGCCAACGCGGCCGGCCGCTACAATCATCCGGCCGATCGCTCCGCCGGCGCTTTGGACGGGGATTTTCGCGGCTGGGGCCGCGGCGGCTCGGATTTCGAGAATGGGCTCGTCACCTTCGAGACCATCAAGCCGGGCGCCATCACCGACAAGGCGGGGCGCAAATGCGCGCCGCACGTCAACATCTGGATTGTCGCGCGCGGCATCAATATCGGGCTCAACACGCGGCTTTATTTCTCCGATGAAGAAGCCGCAAACGCCGGCGATCCGGTGCTCAATCTGGTCGAACCTCCAGTGCGTCGCAAGACGCTGATCGCGACCCGCAGCGAGCGTGCCGGCAAGGTTGTTTATTCCTTCACGATCAATCTGCAGGGGCCCGACGAGACGGTGTTCTTCGACGTCTGACGATCCGGGGATCGTCGCGCCGGATCATTCCAGCCGGTCGCTTCGATTCACCGACCCGCGCGCGTTGAATTGTGGCGGTTGCTGACGCATCTCGCGCGATCCCGGCCGTTCCGCCGGATCGCGTCCCACTTTCGGCTTCAGTTCCGCCAGGTCAACGAAGATGTCCGCCTGCCGGCGCAGTTCGTCGGCGATCATCGGCGGCTGGCTGGCTAGCGTGGAGATGACGGTCACCCGGACGCCGCGGCGTTGCACCGCCTGAACCAGCGACCGAAAATCCCCGTCGCCCGAGAACAACACCATCTGATCGACGTGCCCGGCGAGCTCCATCGCCGTCACGGCGAGGTCCACATCCATGCTGCCCTTCATCTTGCGGCGGCCGGTGGTAGCGTCGACGAACTCCTTGGAGAACTTGGTGACGACGGTATACCCGTTATAGTCGAGCCAATCGATCAATGGGCGGATTGACGAGTATTCCTGATCCTCGATGACGGTCGTGTAATAGAAGGCTCGCAGCAACACGCCCCGGCTGCGAAATTCGCTGAGCAGACGCCTGTAATCGATGTCGAAACCGAGCGCCTTGGAGGTGGCATGGAGATTGGAGCCATCGATGAAGAGTGCGATCTTCTCAAACGAAGACATTATGCACGAAGCTCCAGTTTCGCATGGAAGCCGGCAGTTTCGACCGCGAGGGCTCGATGTGGCGGCCGGGAAACACGAAGGTGGCTACGGCCTGCTGAAAAGGCGGCGCAGACGACCGGACAGGGTGTGGCCGTCTTGCGCCAAGGTTAGGGAGGTCCCGTGCCACCAGCGCCTGGGCGCCGAATGCAGCCACGATAAGGCGTGGGCATTCCGGCCTCAATCGTACGGAGGTAAACGAATTCTATCAAAAGGGTTGGTCGTTCTATACGAAGGTAAGTAGAGGCGCCGGGAATAGGGGCGGGCCCGGTGCAAATTCACCCGATCCCGGTTATGGCCGCCTTCGACGTTCCCTTCGCCTGATCGGGAATGAGCCGGCCGCATCCGATGATGAGGCCGGCTCTCTTATCGTAGTTGAGCTTGCACCGCCGCGTTTTGTCGGCGGCGCGCCGGCTAGAAGCCGGTCGGTCCCACCGCGCCGATCCAGCGCTTGACCTTGTTGGGGTCCTTTTCGTCCATGTAGAAGAAATGGGCCATCGTCGGCCTCACGGCTGCGATGGTGGGATCGTCGAAGCGCATCGCGACCTTGCCGTGGAAGATCTTGAGCTCGGGACTATCCCAGAACTCGACGACATCATGGAGCGCGGTAAAGCCGCGGTCGATGAACTGCCGCAGATTATTGCGGATCGCCTCGCGGCCGTGCCAGTCGGCGACGCCGAGATTGCAGATCGCGTCTTCGGCGAAACAGTCAAAACCCTTGCCGAAGGTCTTGTCGTCGATCTCCTTCCACATCGCGAGAAGCCAGTCCGGCGGGGCGGTCTTGGTAAAAGTCTTGGTGGTCATGGTCTCTCCTCGAGGCTGGACAGCGGCAACATAACCGGGCAGGCTTTGGCGCAAATGCCAAAGAACCCTCGTTTCTCGCCAAGTTCGAGGTCGCGCACCACGCGGAACTCCGTGCGCGTGATCGAGGTGCTGGCCTATCCGTCGGTGCAACTGCTCGACGTCACCGGTCCGCTCCAGGTCTTCGCGACCGCCAACGAGCAGATCGCGGAGGCCGGCGGAACGCCGCCTTATGTGCTTCGCGTGGTGGCGAAAGGCCGCGCGTGTGTGACGGCATCCTCGGGATTGGAGATTGCAACGAAGCTGCTGCCGCGCGCCGGCAGCGGGCTGGACACGTTGCTGGTTGCGGGAGGCCCGGGCGTTGATGCCGCCGCCTCCGATCCGGTGCTGCTGGACTGGCTGCGGCAGCGGGTGAAGAAGGCGCGCCGCGTGACGTCGGTCTGCACCGGCGCGTTCCTGCTCGGTGCATCCGGCGCGCTCGACGGGCGCCGTGCGGTGACCCATTGGTCGTATTGCGCCGAGCTCGCGCGGCGTTTCCCGGCCGTGCGCGTCGAGCCCGATCCGATCTTCGTGCGCGATGGCGCGATCTGGACATCGGCAGGCGTGACGGCCGGCATCGATCTGGCGTTGGCCCTGGTCGAGGAAGATCTCGGCCGCGCCACGGCGCTGGCCGTGGCGCGTTATCTCGTCGTCTTTCTCAAGCGGCCCGGTGGGCAGGCGCAGTTCAGCGAGGCGCTGTCGCTGCAATCCGCCGAGGATGAATTCGGCGCGCTGCACCAGTGGATCGGCACGCACCTCGCCGGTGACCTCTCTCTGTCCAGGCTGGCGCACGAGGCCGGCATGAGCGAGCGCAGTTTCAGCCGCCATTATGCCAGGGCGACCGGACTGACGCCGCTTCGGGCCATCGAGCGGCTGCGGGTGGAAGCTGCGCGGCGAATGCTGTCGGAGACGCGCCTGCCGGTGAAGCGGATATCCCAGCGCTGCGGCTTCGGCTCCGAGGAGACCATGCGCCGCAGCTTCTTGCGCGTGCTCGCGACCGCACCGCAGGATTATCGACGAAGGTTCGGTACGTAAGTCCGATTGAGGATAGTTGAATGGGGGCCGGTCGACCCGGCCCCCATTCGTTACTCCACGATCGCAGTCACGATGCCGGCACCCACGGTCCGGTTGCCTTCACGGATCGCGAAGCGCGACCGCTCTTCGAGCGCGATCGCCTTGTTGAGCTCGATCGTGAGTTCGGCGCTGTCGCCCGGCATCACCATCTCGACGCCGTCGTCGAACTGGACGGTGCCGGTGACGTCGGCCGTGCGGAAGTAGAACTGCGGACGATAGTTCTTGAAGAAGGGCGTATGCCGCCCGCCTTCGTCCTTCGTCAGCACGTACACCTCCGCCCGGAACGCCTTGTGCGGCTTCGCGGCACCTGGCCGCGAGAGCACCTGGCCCCGCTGCACCGCCTCCCGGTCGATCCCGCGCAGCAGGCAGCCGACATTGTCGCCGGCCTGCCCCTGTTCGAGGATCTTCCGGTAGGTCTCGATGCCCGTCACCACCGACTTGCGCGTCTCGCCGAGGCCGACGATCTCGACCTCGTCACCCAGCTTGACCGTGCCGCGCTCGATCAGCCCGGTCACGACGGTGCCGCGGCCGGAGATCGACTGGACGCCCTCGATCGGCATCAGGAACGGACGGTCCTTGGGCCGATCGGGGACCTCGATGAAGGTATCGAGCGCCTCGAACAGCTTCAGGATCGCCTGATCCGCGAACGGACCCGTCTCGCCGCGCAGCGCCTGAATGGCCGAACCGCGGATGACCGGCACGTTATCCCCGTCGTAGTCATACTTCGACAGCAGATCGCGCACCTCGATCTCGACGAGATCGACGAGCTCCGGGTCATCAGCGACGTCGCACTTGTTCAGGAACACCACGAGGCGCGGTACGCCGACCTGTCGCGCCAGCAAAATATGCTCGCGCGTCTGCGGCATCGGTCCGTCCACGGCGGAGACGACCAGGATCGCGCCATCCATCTGGGCCGCGCCGGTGATCATGTTTTTCACATAATCAGCGTGGCCGGGACAGTCGACGTGCGAGTAGTGCCGGGCCGCCGTCGAAAATTCGACGTGGCTCGTCGCGATCGTCAGGATCTTGGAATCGTCACGCGTACCTTGCGCAGCCGATGCCTTGGCGACGTCCTGATAGGAGACGAACGCGCCCCAGCCGTAATCGGCCGAGACCTTCGTCAGCGCCGCCGTCAGCGTCGTCTTGCCATGGTCCACATGGCCGATCGTGCCCACGTTGCAGTTGGGCTTGAGGCGAGTGAACTTCTCTTTGGACATAGGACACCTGTGGTGCTCGAGCTCCCGTGCTGGATTTGCACGACTCGGGGCACCGCGAGAGCTCGTTCGGCACCCGGAGCCGTATCCGCTCCGGGCCGCTTCGATTGTCAGGTGTGACGTTCGTTCAGGCGCAAAGCAGATCCACGGCGGACGAGGGCATTAGCCCTCCCGTCATCATCAGCACTGATGCTTGCTGTGACTGCCGCATTGTCGGTTGCCTGATTACAAAGTGAGGCGCGTACATAAGGGATGGCTACGCCGTTTGCAAGAGGGCGCGAGCCGGCGGGCTATTCGCCGCCAAGCAGTTGCTCCCGAAACGCGCGCGGCGACAGCCCGGTGGCGGCGGCGTAGACCCGGCTGAAATAGGCGGGGTCCTCGAAGCCGAGCGCATACGCAATCGTCGAGACCGGCAGGTTGGTATAGACGAGGTTGCGGCGGGCTTCGCGGATCAGCCGGTTCAGGATCAGATGCGAGGCGGTGTCGCCGGTCGCTGCGCGTGTGATGCGGTTGAGATGGGTCGGCGTGATCGCCAGTGTGTTCGCATAGTCCGCAACGGTCCAGCGCTCCAGGTGATGTTGTTCGAGTAAGGCTTCGAAGCGGCGGAACAGATTTGATTCAGAGCTGCTACCGGTGCCGCTCTCGCCTGTCAGCGCGCGTGCCACGAGTCCGATCATGGCCGCCGACAACGCGCGCAACACATGCGCGCGGCCGAAATCGCGCGCGGCGTGCTCGGCAAAGATCTGCTTCATCGTCGCGCGGATCTGCGGCGTGCCGCGCACCACGGCCGATCGTGACAGCACGCCGCGCAGGCCCTCGGCGGCGAGCAGGGCCTCATCCAGGATTTCCGCAGCGATGGTCAGCACCCAGCCCTGGGTCCCCGGCACGAAGCGGAAGCCATGGACATGGCCGACCGGTACGTTGACGATCCGCATCGGCTTGAGCGGCGCCACACGTCCATCGAGCGTCGCTTCGCCGCCGCCGCGCTCGATCAGCAGCACCTGGTGCAGACGGGCGTGGCGGTGCACGGCGAGCGTCCAGTCGTGCAGCACGGAGCGCGACGCAATCGTCTCGCAATGGACGACGTCGGGCAGGTCACCGGCTTCGCCGAACAGATTGTAGACCCGGATGGCCGGGGCGGGGGCTGCGGTTCTCATGTTCGAATAGTACAAGACAATGACGAAACCCTCCATCGGTCCGGACTGCTGAATCTGCAAAAAGGTGCCGAGGGGAGGACGGAAAAATGAAAGTCCAGGTTTGCATCATCGGCGGCGGGCCGTCCGGGCTGCTGCTGTCCCAGCTCCTGCACCTGAAGGGCATCGACACCATCGTGCTGGAGAAGTACAGCCGCGAGCACGTGCTGGCGCGCATCCGCGCCGGCGTGCTCGAGCACGGGTTTGCCCGGCTGATGCGCGAGGCGCAATGCGGCGAGCGGATGGACCGCGAGGGCGAGATCCACAACGGTTTCGAGATCGCCCATGACGGCGTGCTCTCCCATATCGACCTGCACAGGCATTCCGGCGGCAATTCGGTGCTGGTCTACGGCCAGACCGAGCTGACGCGCGACCTCTACGAGGCGCGCGATCGTCTTGGCGGCAAGGTCGTGCACAACGCCGAGGACGTGACGCCGCATGATCTGACCTCCGCCCGGCCCTACGTGACGTATCGATTGAACGGCGAGGCGATCCGCGTCGACTGCGACTACATCGTCGGCGCCGATGGATTTCACGGCGTCAGCCGCAAATCGATCCCGAAAGACGTGCTGCGCGAATACGAGAAGGTCTATCCATTCGGCTGGTTAGGGGTGCTGTCGCGCACGAAACCGGTGTCGCCGGAGCTGATCTATGTGAAGCACGCGCGCGGCTTTGCGCTCTGCTCGCTGCGTTCACAGGTGCTGAGCCGCTATTACGTCCAGGTACCGCTGACCGACAAGGTCGAGGACTGGTCGGACGATGCGTTCTGGGCGGAGCTGAAGCGTCGCCTGCCCGACGAGGTCGCCGACCGTTTGGCGACCGGACCCTCGATCGAAAAGAGCATCGCTCCCTTGCGCAGCTTCGTCGCCGAGCCGATGAGCTATGGCCGCCTGTTTCTCGCCGGCGATGCCGCCCACATCGTGCCGCCGACCGGCGCGCGCGGGCTGAACAGCGCCGCCTCCGACATCTATTACCTCTACCACGCGATGCTCGCGCATTATCAGGATGGTGACGATTCCGGACTGGAGGGCTATTCCGCCAAGGCATTGGCGCGGATCTGGAAGGCGCAACGCTTCTCGTGGTGGATGACGATGATGCTGCACCGTTTCCCGGATCGCTCCGACTATGAAGACCGGCTGCAGCAGACCGAGCTCGAGTACCTGCTGTCGTCCGAGACGGCGCAGCGGTTGCTCGCGGAGAATTATGTGGGGCTGCCGTTCTAGGAGCCGGCCTTCACCCTCCCCTGGAGGGGGAGGGTCGATCGCGCGTAGCGCGAGCGGGGTGGGGTGACGGTCTCTCCACGATGAACAGTGCCCGCGGGGAGAGATCACCCCACCCCGTCTCACATTTTCGCTGCGCTTAATGTGAGCCGACCCTCCCCCTCCAGGGGAGGGTAAGAGGTCGCTACTTCCCTTCCAGCGTATTCACCGGTGTCCACTCGCCCGGCGGCGGATTCGTTGCCAGGGCTCGGGCACGCCTGGCAAAATACCGGCACGGCGGATCGTCAGCGGCGGCGCTTTCGAACAGCTCCGCCGCCTTGGCGAAGTCGCGCGCGCGCCAGCATGCAAGTCCCATGGCGTAAGCTGCCGCGCGGGTACCCTGCTCCTGCGTCTCCTGGTTCTTCTCGGCAAGCGGCTCGTACACCCTGATCGGCTCGTCGCGTCCCTGCACCCTGACCATGTCCAGCTCGCGCCAAGTGTAGGCGTTGCGGCTCAGGTTCACGGTCATCTCCGACGCCATGATCACGGTGCCGAAATATTTGTTGGCGCCTTCGAGCCGTGAGGCAAGATTCACGGTGTCGCTCATGACGGTGTAGTTGAAGCGCCGGCGCGAGCCGATATTGCCGACCACGGCTTCGCCGCTGTTCAGCCCGATGCGGTGGGCGAGGCCGCGGCCGCGGAATGCGGGATGGTTTTCGTTGAGCTCCTCGAGCCGGTCGCGGCATTGTAGCGCGGCCGCGACCGCGTTGCGTGCATGATCGGGATCGTCGGCCGGCGCGCCGAACATCGCGACGATGGAATCGCCGATATATTTGTCGACGTAGCCGCCATGGCTTTCGATGATGTCTGTCATGGCCGAGAGATAGTCGTTCATCAACGCGACCAGCTCGCTCGGCGTCATCTTTTCGGCGATCGAGGAGAAGCCGCTGAGGTCCGAGAAGAACATGGTGATGTTGCGCATCTCGCCGCCGAGCACCGGCATCTTGCCGGATGCGACCATGCCGTCGATCA
Organism: Bradyrhizobium sp. CCGUVB4N; assembly: GCF_024199945.1. Classification (GTDB taxonomy): domain Bacteria; phylum Pseudomonadota; class Alphaproteobacteria; order Rhizobiales; family Xanthobacteraceae; genus Bradyrhizobium. The sequence goes on from NZ_JANADP010000001.1 coordinate 2,411,174, forward strand.
CCTCGGGCGCGAGATAGAACGCAAAGCTCTTGCGCAGGAAGCGTTCCTCACGGTCGGCGATCACGAAGCGGTAGCCGATCATCAGCGCGAGCGCTGCGAGACCCGCGAGCACCGGCTCGGTCAGGGGCAGCGCGATGGCATGCGTGAACGTGCCGACGGCGACGGCGGCGTAGGCGACGGTGAGCCCAAGCCAGGTGATCGCCGCGCCGGTCGGAGCGAGCAGGCAGGCGGCCGCGGCAATGATCGCCGCGAACGCAATTGTCAGGATCGTTCGCAGCGGGAAGCCGAGCTCGGTGATGGCATCGTGCTCAAGCAGATTTCGTACGACGGTGGCGTGGACGAAGACGCCGGCGACGGCGTTGCGGGCTTGTTGCGCCGCGCGCGCAGGCGCGGGCAGGGCGCATCGCGATCCGGGTGTCCCGTCATATCCACCGGCCAGGCGCATTGAGGTGAGCTTGCGGTCGTCGAAATTGAGGATGCTGCCGAGCAGCACGATCTTGCCGTCGAAGGCCCGGCGGAAGAACTCGGCATCTCCCTTTTCGACGCAGGCGCGCAAATCGGCGAAGGAATAGGCGGGGATGTCGCGGCCCATGCCGCGGAAGTTGAGCGTGAGCGTGTTGGGGACGATGCCTGGGATCGCGTAGCCGGACAAATTCGTCACGCCGGTCGGCCCGGTCTCGGGCTTGGCAGCGAGCGCGCGCGCGGTGAGTTCGACGGCCATTGCGGGAATCGGCTGGCCCGCGATGGAAAAGCTCAGCGGCATTCGCCGGATCACGTCGTCGGCGTCGGTATGGACGTTGAGCGCGCGGATGTTGTTTTTCACCGCCAGTTGCTGCGCGCGATCGGGCCGGTCCGGATGGTCGTTGCTGAGAATCTCGCCGAGCACGAGCTTGCCGCTGTCGGAGAGTTTTCGCAGGGCGATGAGATAGTCCCGGTCAAATCCCTTCACACGGTTGCCGAACGATGTGTCGCCAAAGGGAATTTCCGACTGCTCGATCGAGCTCGGAAAGATGACGTCAAATCCGATGACCTTGGCGCCGCCTTCGGTGATGCTTCCGAGCACCCGGCCGATCTCGCGCGTCCAGGTCTGGGTCGGCGATCCCTTGAAGGGCGGGGTCTCGTAGGTCTCGCCGTCGATCGCGACGACGACGACCGGCGATGTCGCGGGATCGCGGCGGTCGCCGATCAGCTTCCAGCGCAAGGCTGTGAGGATGTCGAGCGAGAGACCTTGCAGGGTCTGCAACGGCGGAGACGTGAAGGCCGCACCCGCAACGAGCGCAATCAGGATTGCCGCAACGATGTCCCGCTTGCCGATCCGCCGCATCGTTGCTGTCGCGGACCGTCTATTCGAGCCGCAGCAGACGGCCGACGATCGGCGTCGGCGACGCGGTCGCGCTGGCGTCGACCTGGAACGTGTAGCGCTTGGTGCCGAGCTTCGCGAGATAGCTGCCGCCCGGGGTCAGCGACTTGCCGGCCTTCGAGAGGTCGTAGAATTTTCCGGCGACCATGATGTCGCTCTTGAGCGGAAGGTTGATCGTGGGCTCCTTGCCGTCGGTGCGCTCGATCACCAGCGTGCTGCCGCTCTTGGCCTGGATCAGCGGCGCGACACCGTAAATCGTCGGCAGCTTGGCCGGTGAGCTATTGGCGTCGGCGCGCATGCTGCGGAACGTGGTCGCCGCGCTCTGGTTGGCCTCGCGCTCGGAGAGCTGCACGGCGTTGGCATCGCACGGCACCTTGACGCGCTCGACGTTGCCGAGCTGCACGGTGCTCTGCTCCGCGCCGACCAGCACGACGCCCTCGGTGATGGTCTCGCGCAGGCAGGATTTCAAATAGCTGAGCGTGACGCCTGCCTTGGGGCCGAGCTTGATGATCTTGCCGGGCGCCACGTAGTCCATGAACTCGATGCCGTCGACCTTGCCTTGCACGTCCTCGACGATGGCGGCGGGCGTCTCGGCAATGGCGGGACCCGCGAGGCAAAACACGCCGGCGATTGCGCCGATCAGGCTTCTCATGACTTTCTCATCCAGTTCGAACGATATACCCGACTGATCCACGTCCCGGCGGGAGCCTAGCAGTGGATCGCCCAGGCAAGTGTGATCAGAATCACTCTTGGTATTGGTGCACCCTAGCAGGAACTGGTTCAAACCGGTGATGGCAGAAAACGGCGCCGCGGCAAACCGTTACTGTTGGCGCATTGTCAGCCTGCCGCGGTGGCCTCGCCTGTGCGGTCCAGCTCCGGGCGGCCCCCGGTCGCCCCTAATATAAAGGGTGCGAGGATGGCCTCGGATTTTGGCAACGGCGTCGCAGTCGGCCCGGCGGCGATCGCTACCACCTCATCCCAGCGCGACAGGAAGGCCTCGACGCAGGCCGGGTCGAACTGCCGTCCCTGGTTCTCGACCAAATAGTCACGCGCCAGGTCCGGCGGCATCGGCTCTTTATATGGGCGCCGCGTCGTCAGGGCGTCGAAGACGTCGGCGACCGCGACCACGCGTGCAGCGACCGGGATCTCGTCCGCCCTGAGGCCGTTCGGATAGCCGGCGCCATCCCATCGCTCATGATGGCCTGCGGCAATTTGCGCACCGAGCTGGATCAGCTCGCAGCTGGAGTCGGCCAAAATCTTCTCGCCGATCGTGGCGTGGGTGCGGATCACCGCCATCTCGTCGTCGGTCAGCCGGCCGGGCTTGAGCAGGATGTTGTCGGGAATCGCGACCTTGCCGACGTCGTGCAGTGGGGCGGCGAGATAGATGTCGCGGCAGAGGCGGGGCGGGAGCCCGAGTTGCTCGGCGATGATCCGGCTGTAGCGCGCGACCCGCAGCGTGTGCTCGCCGGTGTCGTTGTCGCGGTACTCGACCGCGAGGGCGAGCCGCAGGATGATCTCCTCCTCGCGCTCGCCGAGCTTGCGCGTTGCGGCGGCGACTTCGCTCGCCAGATGGGCAGCGCGATCGTTGAGCTTGCGTACGGCTGCACCAAGCTGAATTAAATTCCGCAGCCGCACCGTCATCTCGACGCTCTGTGGTGCCTTGGGCAGGAAATCGGTTGCACCTGCCTGCAGCGCTTCCATTTTGATGTCGTCGGTCTGCCGCGACGTGATCATCGCGATCGGAATGTCGGTGCATCCCGGCAGCGTACGAAGCGTGCGGATGAAGCTGATGCCGTCCATGTGCGGCATTTCGTAGTCGACCAGCACGAGATCGAAGACGCGCTCGCGCGCGCAAGCCAGCGCCTCGACGGGATCGAGGAAGGTGGCGGCCTCGACGAGGCCTTCCGCTTCGATATGACGTTTCAGGAAATTGAGGACGGAGCGGCTGTCATCAACCAGAAGCGCTTGGGTCAGCATCGGCGGCCGGACTCGTTCGGATGCGAGGCGTGACCTCAACAGATAGCTCGCGCGATTTAACGCGGAGCAAACGTCCATGCCGCGTCAAACTGCCTCAACGTTGCGCGCAGCGCATGAGATTTGCGCCGGCTATGCACGCATGCATGCACACGCGAAGTTTCTGGGAATGTGACCCGTAGTTGTACGGAGGATTCCATTAGGGGTTTGCACACTCTCGGACGCGAATAGTCATCGTGCGGGATTCGCGCGATGCGTGCAGTGAGTCCCGAGGAATTTTGGGGGACGAATGTCGTCTGATGTCACTGAGCCGAAGTGGTCCCTACGGCTGCCTGCAGATTGCAGCATCGCTGCGATCCGTAGTGTCTATGACCTGATCCGCGAAGCGTTCGGCCGGCAGGACCGGCTCGAGATTGATTGTTCCAGCGTCGACAAGGCCGACGTGACCTCGATCCAGCTTCTGCTGTCGGCTGCCAAGACCGGCGATGCCCAAGGCCGCCCGGTGGTCCTGACGTCTTTCTCCCAGTCTCTGCGCAACACCCTTCGCCGCGCCGGCTTCGCCAGCGAGGCGATGATCGATCAGCACTTCCCGCAAAAGAAAGATGGCGCCTAATGGCCACGATTCTGACCGTCGACGATTCGCCTAGCATCCGGCAGATGATCAAGGTCGTGCTCGAGCCGGCCGGTCATAGCGTGATCGAGGCAGGCGATGGTGCGCAGGGCCTCGCCAAGGCGCAGGCCGGCAAGCTCGATCTCGTCATCACCGACCTTAATATGCCTGTCATGAACGGGCTGGAGCTGATCAAGGCGCTGCGCAAGCTGCCGAGCGCTGTCGGCATGCCAATCGTGTTCCTGACCACCGAATCCAATGACGCGGTGAAGCAGGAAGCCAAGAGCGCCGGCGCCACCGGCTGGATCACCAAACCCTTCAAGCCCGAGCAGCTGCTCGCCGTGGTCGCAAAGCTGGTGCGCGCATGAGCGCGATGGACCCGACCGAGGTCTTTCGCCAGGAAGCCAGCGAGCTGTTCGAGGTCCTGGAAGGGGCCCTGCTCGACCTCGGCCAGCGTCCCGACGACCGCGAGCTGGTCGATTCCGCCTTCCGCGCCCTGCACACGATCAAGGGCTCGGGTGCGATGTTCGGCTTCGACAAGGTCGCCTCCTTCACCCACGAATTCGAGACCGCCTTCGACCGCGTCCGCAAGGGCGAGATCAAGCCGACCCAGGAGCTGATCTCGGTCGCGCTGGCCGCCAAGGACTATATCCGCGCGCTGATCGAGGATCCGCAGTCGACCGATGACATCATCGGCGAAGCCATCCTCGACGACCTCAAACGCTTCGTCTCGTCGGACCAGCCCGCCGCTCGCGTCGCCGAGATCGCGGAAGCTCCGCCGCTCGCGCCCGTCGAGAGCAAGCAGGCCGGCTGGCACCTTTACCTGGAATTCGAATCCCACATCCTGCGCAACGGCTCGAACCCGCTCGATCTGCTGGAGGATCTCTGCAAGCTCGGTCCCTGCTTCGTCGTTCCCGTGACCGACGGCATCCCGTTCCTCGACGAGATGGAGCCGGAAGATTGCTATCTGAAGTGGGACGTCAAGCTGCACGCGGCTTGCGAAAAGGATGCGATCGACGACGTCTTCATGTTCGTCTCGGACGAGATGAAGCTGACGCTCTCGCCGCTGGAACATGTCGAGGCGCCTGCGCCGATGCCGCTGTTCCAGCTCCTCGACGAGGAGCCGGCTCCGATGGTCGAGATGGCTGCCCCGGTCGTTGAGGTTGTCACTGCACCCGTCGCCGCTCAGCCCGTCGCAAAGGCGGACTCGAAGCCCGAAGTCAAGGTCGACGCGAAGCCGGAATCGAAGGCCGAAGCCAAGCGCGACGATCGCGGCATCGCCACCGTCCGCGTTCAGGCCGAGCGCCTCGACGAGCTGATGGACCGCGTCGGCGAGCTCGTCATCGCCCAGGCCCGGCTGACCCAGCTCGCCGCCTCCGGTTCAGATCTCTCGATCAAGATGATCGCCGAGGAGATCGAGCGCCTGGCTTCATCCCTGCGCGATACCACGATGGGCGCGCGCATGGTGCCGATCGGCTCGTTGTTCGGCCGCTTCCGCCGCCTGATCCACGACCTGTCGCGCGACCTGTCGAAGCCGGTCGAGTTCGTCACCACGGGCGAGGACACCGAGCTCGACAAGACCATGATCGAGTGCCTGGCCGATCCGCTGGTGCATCTGATCCGCAACGCCATCGACCATGGCATCGAGGACACCGCGACCCGCAGCGCCAATGGCAAAACCGAGCAGGGCCGCATCGAGCTCGCGGCCGTGCATTCCGGCGCACAGGTGCTCGTCACCGTGAAGGACAATGGCGGCGGCCTCAACACCGCCCGCATCCGCGCCAAGGCCGAAGAGCAGGGCCTGATCGCGGCCGGTGCTGTGCTCTCCGATCACGAGATCCACCAATTCCTGTTCCATCCGGGCTTCTCGACCGCGCAGACCATTTCCGCGCTGTCCGGCCGCGGCGTCGGCATGGATGTGGTCAAGCGCACCATCGAGAACATGCGCGGCTCGATCGACCTGTCGACCCGACCGGGCCAGGGCACCACGGTGACGCTGCGTCTGCCGCTGACGCTGGCGATCATCGAGGGGCTTCTGATCCGCGTCGGTGAAGGCCGCTACATCATTCCGCTGTCGGCCGTTGAGGAATGCATCGAGCTGACCGCCGAGGACGAACGCTCCCGCGGACGTAACTTCCTCAACGTGCGCGGCAACCTCGTGCCCTTCCTCCGCCTGCGCGAGATCATGTCGTCGTCGGGCACGCCTGATCGGCATCAGAAGACGATCATCATTTCGACCGGCGAGACTCACGTCGGCCTCGTCGCCGACCAGATCATCGGAAACCACCAGACCGTGATCAAGTCGCTCTCCAAGCTGCATTCGGACGTCACGATCTTCTCCGGCGCGACCATCCTGGGCGACGGCACGGCGGCGCTGATCCTCGACGTCGCCCAGCTCGTCGCGCTGGCGCAGTCGAAGGTCGAGAAACAGCATATCAGCGAGGCGGCGTGATGAGCGACGGATTGGCGGGAGAACATCAGGCCGGCGCGATGCAGGTCGTGATGATCGGGCTCGGCGAGGAGAAGTTCGCGCTCGACGCCGGCCTCGTGCGCGAAATCATCGATCCCGTGCCCGTAACCAAGGTGGCCGGCGCGCGGGCCTTCGTTCCCAGCGTGATCAACGTGCGCGGCAATGTCATTCCGCTCGCGGATCTGCGCATCCGCTTCGGCATGCCGCAGCCGGAAGACTCCGCGGATACGCGCATCGTCGTCATCGAGATCGAGCTCGACAACGAACCGGTGCTGGTGGGCGTCACCGCCGACAAGGTCTACGAGGTCACGGAGATCTCGCATACCGACGTGCAGCAAACGCCGCGCGTCGGCATGCACTGGAAGCCGGAGTTCATTCGCTTCATCGCGAAATGGCGCGAAGAGTTCGTCATCGTTCCCAACATGGAACGCATTCTGAATTGAAACGACGTCTCGGGGCGAGACTGGGGTTAGGGGCTGGATATGAGATTTACGGTCAAGGCAAAGCTTGCCAGCGCGTTCGGCCTGGTCATCGTTCTGTCGATGGTTGCCGGCGGCGTCGCCTATATGAAGCTCGGCGACATGATGGCGACGGCCGACAGCATGGTCCTGCGCGCCAAGCGCATGGAAAAGGCGACCGAGATCGAGAAGGACATTCTGATCCAGCTTCGCGCGGAAAAGAACGCGATTATCGGCAATGAGAGCGAAGTCGACCTGGCTGCGGCGGACGCCGCCAAGCGTCGCGACGCCGCCCTGAAGACCAAGGATGAGGTCTACGCCCTGGCGAGCGAGGCCGGCCGGAAGCTGCTTGACGCCTTTGCCGTGACCTACGCCAAGATGAATGCCTATCAGGAAGAGACGATCCGGATCGCCAAGACCGACAAAGCCAAAGCGATCGATCGCTCCACCAATGAGGGCCGCAAGATCGTGAACGAGGCGCTTGAGTCGATGGGCGCCTACGTCGAGAACACCAAGAAGCAGATGGCCGACCAGGCCGTCGCGTCGAAGGAAGAGGGGCACCAGGCGCAGTTCTTGCTGATGACGCTCCTTGGCGTGTCGCTGATGGTCGCGATCGCTGCGGCACTGTGGATTTCGATCTCGATCAGCCGTTCGCTGGGTCGCGCAGTCAACCTTGCCGGCGCGGTCGCCGATGGCGATCTCAATCAGACGATCCCGTCGTCGAGCAATGACGAAATCGGCGATCTCACGAAGTCGCTGAACGTGATGGTCGAAAAGCTTCGCCAGATCGTCGCCGAGGCGCTCACCGCTGCCCAAAACGTCTCCGCCGGCAGCCAGGAGCTCTCGGCCAGCGCCGAGCAGCTCTCGCAGGGCGCGACCGAGCAGGCGTCCTCCGCCGAGGAGGCTTCTTCCTCGATGGAAGAGATGGCCTCGAACGTGAAGCAGAACGCCGACAACGCCAACCAGACCGAGAAGATCGCGGCGCAGTCGGCCAAGGATGCCGAGGCCAGCGGTGTTGCCGTCGGTCGCGCCGTCCAGGCGATGCAGACCATCGCCGAGAAGATCACCATCGTGCAGGAGATCGCGCGTCAGACCGACCTGCTCGCCCTGAATGCCGCGGTCGAAGCTGCCCGCGCCGGCGAGCACGGCAAGGGTTTCGCGGTGGTTGCCTCCGAAGTGCGCAAGCTTGCCGAGCGCAGCCAGGCTGCCGCAGCCGATATCGGCACGCTATCGAGCGAGACCGTGAAGGTCGCGCAGGAAGCGGGCGACATGCTGTCGAAGCTGGTGCCCGACATCAAGAAGACCGCCGAGCTGGTGCAGGAGATTACCGCCGCCTGCCGCGAGCAGGATGTCGGTTCCTCGCAGATCAACCAGGCCATCCAGCAGCTCGACAAGGTCGGCCAGCAGAACGCCAGCGCCTCCGAACAGGTGTCCTCGACCTCGGAAGAGCTCGCCTCGCAGGCCGAGCAGCTGCAGTCGACCATCTCGTTCTTCCGCATCGAGCAGGCCGGTCGTGGCGAGAGCGCTTCGTCCGCGCCGATCGACCGTGCCGTGACCCAGCTCCGCAGCAAGGCAGGGCAGATGCAGGCGGCGGATCGTGGCGCAAAGAAGCCTGTGCCCGCGCGCAAGCCGGCGCGCGCGATGAAGGTCGCCAATGGCGGCGGTTTCGCCTTCGACATGCACGACGGCGAAGACGATCGCGACGCCGAGTTTCAGCGCTGACAACTAGAACCATCTGACCCTGGACTTGAGCATGGCCGCAACCTCGCAATATCTGACGCTCGGGCTCGCCGGCGAGACGTTCGGCATCTCGATCCGCAACGTGCGTGAAATCCTCGACATGCGGCCGATCTCGCGTCTGCCGCATGCGCCGAATTTCCTGCTCGGCATGATCGACGTGCGTGGCGCCGGCTATCCGATCGTGGATCTCCGCACCAAGCTCGGCCTCCCGGCCGTGGCAGCGACCGAGGCGACCCGCATCATCATCCTCGACGTGCCGATGAAGGAGCGCCTGGTCGGCGTCGGATTCGTCGCCGACTGCGTGTTCGAGGTCACCGACATCGACGAGCAGGCGATCGAGCCGATCCCCGAGGTGGGCGGCAAATGGCAGTCCGACTACGCCGCCGGCATTGGCCGCAAGGGCGAGAAATTCGTCGTCATCTTCGATCTCGCCAAGCTGATGGCGAATGACGAGCTACCGGGCGAGGCGCCTCGCGCCGCCTGATCCTAGATTTTGTGCAGCAAGCGTAAGCAACATTAATCCAGAACTACGAGATACATCATGAGATTCACCGTCAAAGCCAAGCTTGCCAGCGCCTTCGGCGTCGTCATCCTGCTGTCCATGATCGCCGGTGCGGTCGGGTATTTGAAGCTGTCGGATATGGTCGGTACCACCGAGCAGCTGGTCGGCCGCGCGGGCCGGATGGAAAAGGCCGCGGAGCTCAAGGAGGGCGTGCTGTTCCTGGTGCGCGCCGAGAAGAACTCGATCCTCGCGGCAAGCGATGCCGAATACGACCAGTTCGTCGCCGACCTCGCCAAGAACCGCGAAGCGCTGACGAAGTCCAAGGACGAGATCACCGCCGCGGCCAGCGAAAGCGGCAAGAAACTGATGGAGAATTTCTCCGTCGCGTTCGCCAAGCTGAACGCCTATCAGGACGAGACGGTCAGGCTTGCGAAGACCGACAAGCCGAAGGCGCTCGACCGCTCCATGCATGACGGCCGCAAGGTCGTCGCGGACGCGTTGGAGGCAGCTGACGGCTACATCAAGAACGTCAAGAAGAACATGGCGGAGCAGGCCGAGCAGTCCAAGCAGGACGGCGCCCGCGCCGAGATGCTGCTGATCAGCCTGGTGATTGCCTCGCTCCTGATCGCCGTCGTCGCGGCGACCTGGATCGCGCTCAATATCAGCCGCGCGTTGGCGCAGGCCGTCGGCCTCGCCGATGCGGTCGCGATCGGCGATCTCAGCCAGAAGATCGAGGCTTCGAGCAATGACGAGATCGGCGATCTCATCAAGTCGCTGAACGCGATGACGGTGAACCTGAACGCCACCGCGGCCCTTGCCAACCAGATTGCGCAGGGCGACCTCACCGTCGAAGCCAAGGCGCTGTCGGACAAGGATACGCTCGGCCTCGCGCTCGAACGGATGGTGGAGAAGCTCCGTCAGATCGTCTCGGAAGCCCTGACCGCGGCGCAGAACGTCTCGGCCGGAAGCCAGGAGCTCTCGGCCAGCGCCGAGCAGCTTTCGCAGGGCGCGACCGAGCAGGCCTCGTCCGCCGAGGAAGCCTCGTCCTCGATGGAAGAGATGGCTTCGAACGTGAAGCAGAACGCCGACAACGCCAACCAGACCGAGAAGATCGCGGCGCAGTCGGCCAAGGACGCCGAAGCCAGCGGTGCTGCGGTGGGTCGCGCCGTCAACGCGATGCAGACCATCGCCGAGAAGATCACCATCGTGCAGGAGATCGCACGCCAGACCGATCTGCTCGCGCTCAACGCCGCGGTCGAGGCCGCGCGCGCCGGCGAGCACGGCAAGGGCTTTGCGGTGGTCGCCTCCGAAGTGCGCAAGCTCGCCGAGCGCAGCCAGGCGGCGGCGGCCGAGATCGGCACGCTGTCGGCCGACACCGTCAAGGTCGCGCAGGAAGCGGGTGCCATGCTGTCCAAGCTCGTCCCCGACATCAAGAAGACCGCAGAGCTCGTCGAGGAGATCACCGCGGCCTGCCGCGAGCAGGACGTCGGCTCGGCCCAGATCAACCAGGCAATCCAGCAGCTCGACAAGGTCGGCCAGCAAAACGCCAGCGCCTCCGAGGAGGTGTCCTCGACCTCGGAAGAGCTCGCCTCGCAAGCCGAGCAGCTGCAGTCGACGATCGCCTATTTCCGCATCGAGCATGGCGGGAAGAGCAACGGGCCGGCGCCTGTCGACCGGGCCGTCACTCAGCTCCGCGCCAAGGCCGCGACCATGGCAGCGGCCGAGCGCCCCGCCAAGAAGCCGCAGGCCAGGCCGGCACGCGCCATGAAGGCGGCGGGCGGTGGCGGCTTTGCTTTCGACATGAACGACGGTGAGGATGATCGGGACGCCGATTTTCAGCGCTGAGATTTTCCGGGAACAGGTCCGCCCGCCCATCGGGCGGACTTGTTCTCTTCTCTTGTGTAGACGCGTAGGAAGCAAAATGGCCCGGTTGGCCCGACATTCATTGCATGCGGGCCGTCAGGGCCGGGGCAGGCGGCCATGATGCCCGCCATGCAGGATACGGCCGTGCACTTGTCGGACCGTCATTTCCGGACCATTGCCGAACTGATCGAAGGCCAGGTCGGCATCAAGCTGCCGCAGGGCAAGCGGCTGATGCTGGAGGGACGTCTGCACAAGCGCGTGCGCGCGTTGAACTTCTCCGACCTGAACGAATATGTCGACAACCTGTTCGAGGCCGATCATTTCGACACCGAGCTCACCCATCTGATCGATGTGGTGACGACCAACAAGACCGACTTCTTCCGCGAGCCGCAGCACTTCACTTTCATGCGGGACATCGCCATCCCGGCGCTGCTCAAGTCGCACGGCCGGAAGAATGCAAACCTGAAATTCTGGAGCTCGGCGAGTTCCACCGGCATGGAGGCCTACACCACCGCGATGGTGCTGGACGACATGACGCGGAGCGGGTCGCGATTTCAGTACCGCATCCTCGGCACCGACATCTCGACCGCGGTGCTACGCCTCGCCAAGACCGCGATCTACACCCGCGACGTGCTGGCACCGGTGCCGGAGCCGTTCGTGAAGCGATATTTCCTGTCCTCGCGCGACAAGTCGCGTGGTGAGGTGCGCGTCGTGCCGGAACTGCGGCGCATGACGCATTTCATGCGCATGAACCTGATGGATCCGTCCTATCCCGTCGACCGGGACGTCGACGTGATTTTCTGCCGCAACGTGCTGATCTATTTCGACAAGCCGACCCAGCGAAAGGTCGTCGAGCAGCTCTGCAATCATCTGCGGCCGGGCGGGTATTTGCTGGTCGGCCATTCGGAATCCATGATTCACAGTGCCGTCCCGGGTTTGAAGCAGGTTCAGCCCACCATTTTTCAGGTCTGATTGGAGCTCCGCCGAATATGCCGAAAGGGAAAGTTCGCGTACTGATCGTGGACGATTCGGCGTCGGTGCGCCAAATCCTTCAAACGATCCTCAACGATGATCCCGACATCGAGGTGATGGCGACGGCGTCGGATCCGTTCGTGGCGGCCCGTCGTCTCCAGGACGAACTTCCCGACGTCATGATCCTCGACCTCGAGATGCCGCGCATGGACGGCATGACGTTCCTGCGCAAGATCATGGCGCAGCGTCCGATCCCCGTGATCATCTGCTCGTCGCTCACCGAGGAAGGCTCGAACGTGATGTTCGAGGCTTTCGAGGCCGGCGCCGTCGATATCGTGCCCAAGCCGAAGATCGACACGCGGCAGGCACTGCTGGAGTGCTCGACGCGGCTGCGCGAATCCGTGAAGTCGGCGGCGCGTGCGCGCGTGCGGCCGCGCACGGAACGACGGGTGATCGAGAAGAAGCTGACGGCCGACGCCATCATCCCGCCGCCGGTGCAGGGCAAGGTCCGGCCGACCACCGAGCGCATCGTGTGCATCGGTGCCTCGACGGGGGGAACGGAAGCGCTCAACGACGTGCTCGAGATGTTGCCGGCGAACTGCCCTCCGATTTTGATCGTCCAGCACATGCCGGCGGGCTTTACGGCCGCCTTCGCCAGGCGCCTCGACGGCGTCTGCCAGATCCGCGTCAAGGAGGCGGAGGACGGCGAGCCGGTGCTGCCGGGCTGGGCCTATATCGCGCCGGGCGCCCGGCACATGCTGCTCCAGCGCATCGGCTTGCGCTATCAGGTCGCGATCAAGGACGGCCCGCCGGTGTCGCGGCATCGGCCCTCTGTCGACGTGCTGTTTCGCTCCGCGGCCCAGCACGCCGGCGCCAATGCGCTCGGGGTCATCATGACCGGCATGGGCGATGACGGCGCGCGCGGCATGCTGGAAATGCGCAAGCTCGGCGCCTCGACCCGCGCGCAGGACGAAGAGAGCTGCGTCGTGTTCGGCATGCCCAAGGAAGCCATCGCCCATGGCGGGGTCGAGAAAGTGGTCGCGCTGAATCATATCCCGCGCGAGATCATGCACTGGTACCAGGCCGGGCACGCGGCGACGGTAGGTTGATCGCGATGTCCGTGCTTCCGGCCAACACGCTGACGGATACGATTTCCGCGGTCGAAGACGTCTCGTCGCGCATCGAGGACGTGTTTGCGCGCGTCGGTCACGAGCTCGGTCGCGGCCACATCATCTTCAAGGAGCTGAATCAGGGGCTCGCGTCTCTTTCCGAAGAGCTCTCCGGTGCCGAGATCGAAGGTGCCGCGACTGCGCTGCAGGAGATCGCGGCGCGACTGAGCGAGCTGGCGCAGGCACTGCCGGCCGAGAGTGCGCTGCTGGCGACGATCGGCAAGAGCACGACCGAGGCATCCGCGCTGCTGAAGCCGCTGTTCAAGCATATCCAGATGATCACCATCATCGCGCGCAGCGCGCGGATCGAGGCGGCGTCGCTCGATGGCGATCGCGAGGGCTTTCTCGCCTTCACGCAGGAAGCCTACGATCTTGGCAAGGCCGTGCAGGGCTCGATCGAGGGGTGCGCGCGAGACCAGCAGCGCCTGTCGGACGCGGTCGCGGCCGCCTCCGGCCGGCAGAAGGAATTCGAGAGAAGTTACGGCGATCAGCTGGTCGCCGAGAGCGCCGAACTCGGTGCGGCCTATTCCGGCCTGCGCGACCAGCGCAGCAAGAGCAGCCATCTCGCCGATCTCGCCAGCGGCAGCACGCGGAAGATCGCCGAGGCGGTCGGCGGTGCGATCATTTCCCTGCAGGCCGGCGACAGCACGCGGCAGCGCCTTGAACATGTCTGCCACGGCTTGCGCCTCTCCTCCGACGCCGCGCCGAGCCTCGTTCCGGAACCGGTCGCAAGCGATGACGGCGCGCATGCGATCCGCCGGCTGCAGGCGGCTCAGCTCAGGGACGCGCAGCGCGAGTTCGGCGGCGACATCGGCCAGATCATCCGCGCGCTGTCGGCGATCCTGAGCGATGCAAGTGGCGTCGTCGGTCACGGCCGCTCGCTGTTCGGTGGCGAGAACGGTTCTTCCGCGTCGTTCCTGACCCGCATCAAGCAGACGCTGGCCCAGGCCTCGACCTTGATCGGCACGTGCGAGAGCGCCGGACGCGCGGTCGACGAGGCGCTCGCGGTCGTCGAGGATACGCTGACGAAATTCCGCCAGGCCATTGCGGGGCTGGCGGAGGCCACGGTCGACATCACGCTGATCGGCATGAACGCGGGTCTCAAGGCGAGCCATCTCGGTAGCCGCGGCAGCGCCTTCGTCGTGATCGCGAACGAGCTGAAGGCGACTGCAGACCAGGTCTCGGCCGGCGCAGGGCGCTTGCGCCCCGTGCTCGACGGCATCGAGCGCTCCGCCAACGCGTTGAAGGAGCTCCGCGTCCAGGGCGATCCGACGCAACTCGCCAATCTGGAGCCGCAGATCCTCCAGGCGCTGCGCGAGGTCGAAGCCGGCAACGAACGGCTCGGCAAGCTGATGAGCCGGCTCGTCGACGAAGGCGCCGAGTTCGAAGGCCTGATGAATTCGGCGCAAGGGCTGATGAGCTCGCTCGGCGAGAGCTCTGCGACGCTGCCCACCGTCGCTGCGCGCCTGGAGACGGCAAGCGCAGGCACGCATCGGCCGCAGCCGCAGGACGAGGCGCTGCTCGACGGTCTCTTCGCGCGCTACACGATGGAGCGCGAGCGCGACATCCACCGGGAGTTTTTGCAAGCGCTCGGGCTGACGTCGAGCGCTGCCGCTCGCCGGGTCGAGGCTGTCGAGCCTGCGGATGACGGCATCGAATTGTTTTGAGTTGCCGCGGGCGTCGCGCATGCGGCACACCGCAATTTGACGCTTTGGTTTTGCAGGTCGTTAACCGTGGCGGAATACCCGCCATATCGGCCATTGTCGCGCCCCAGAGTTGGTCGCAAATACGTTTGAATATTGCGACGGATGTTGTTCATGTTGAGAGACGGCAAATACGCTGCCTGGTTCAGAACCCCGCGTGGCCAGGGCACCGGCCTCGTTGAATTGATCGAGGGGCGAATCTCGGGCCGTGACAGCTTCTTCACCTATGGCGGCTCCTATCAGGTCGATCAGCAACGCTTCACGGCTGTTCTGACCGTGAAGCGCCACGCCGAGGGCAATCCGAGCGTGTTTGGTCCTGATGAGGTCGAGGTCAATCTGACCGGCCTCTGCAGCGGCGCGATGGCGACATGCTCGGGCACGGCGCGAGAGGCGCCCGATGTCGAGTTCGAGTGCACGTTGATCTACAGCCAGGAAGAAGCGCTGCCGGCCGATGCGAAATGCGCGGTCCTCAAGCTCAATCCCGACAAGTTGCCCAAGGGGCTCGACAGCCGGTCGCGGCCGCGGCCGCCATTCACGCCCTCCAGGCCTCCGGCGTCCTGACGCATCCCGCGCCTTAGCTTTGCGTTGACGCTGTTGTCGCGAAAGCACGTGAAGGCCGCACCGCGGCAACAGTGCTTTTAGATGTGAAATCTAGGTTGAGGCCCATAACAAAAGGCGGACAGGGATATGCCTCAGATCTGGATGACTTATGACGAACTCGCGACGCTCAGCGGCTGCACGGCCCCTGAAGCCAGGGTGCTGGCACTGCACTTGTTGCTCGATCGGCGCAAGAGCCGCGATGGAAACACCCGCGTCAAGCTGGACTTTGGCTTGATGACCCGCTTCTTCGAGACCATTCGCGAGGGCGAATTCGGCCTCGATGACGCGATCACGGCGCTGCGCGAAACCCACCGGCAGATGTCCGCCGGATTCGGCACCGATCAGGACGGCTTCAGGCGCGGCGTGGCGTAGGTCCGCCGCTCCGGCAGCAGTCCGCTCCGCTCGAATCAGGCATAATCATCCAGGCGGAATTTGGTGCGACCTCCGGTGTTTCACACCGGAACAGGTCGAAGCCAACGGAATCCGGGCTGGGAGGTTGCCATGTTGAGAGCCGTGTACCTGGCGGGTGCGTTGGTTTTTGCGCTCCCGCCCCTTCTCGTGACCACCGCCGGCGCCGAAGTGGTCAAACTGCAGGCCGACCTCAAGGGCAGCAACGAGGTGCCGCCCAACGCGAGTTCCGGCTCCGGCAAGGCCGAGGCGGCTTTCGACACGGATACCAAGGTTCTGACCTACACGGTCACCTACGCGAATCTGACCGGTCCGGCGCTCGGCGCGCATTTCCATGGACCGAGCGAATCCGGCAAGAATGCCGGCATCGCACTGCCG
The DNA here is from genome assembly GCF_024199945.1 of Bradyrhizobium sp. CCGUVB4N. GTDB lineage: Bacteria > Pseudomonadota > Alphaproteobacteria > Rhizobiales > Xanthobacteraceae > Bradyrhizobium. The sequence continues at coordinate 2,427,381 of NZ_JANADP010000001.1, forward strand.
TTCAAGTCGACGCAAAGCCCGATCCAGGGCACCGCAACCCTCACCGAGACGCAGGCTGCCGATCTCCTGGCCGGCAAATGGTATGCGAACATTCACACCGCGGCCAATCCAGGCGGTGAGCTGCGCGGGCAGATGGCAAAATGATTTGTCGGCCCGGCTGCATATCGCGTTCGCGATGTGAGCTGACGCCGCCCGCGTCAGGACGGCGGTCTGGGCAGGAAAGCCAGAATGGTCTGGGCGAGGCTGACGCCGAGGATGCCGCCGGCCGACTTTTGCAGCACGTCGATGAATCGCGGATCGCGATCCGGCACCAGCATCTGCAGGACCTCGAGTCCGACGGCGACCGCGATCACGAATGCGCAAGCCAGCCTGAAGCGTCCCGGCAGCAGGAACGACAGCAGGAAGCCCAGCAGGCAATAGGCGCTGAAGCGCTCGATGACGACGACCCAATACGCCTCGGCATGGCCGATCAACACCGGCCTGCCCGCAAGCGTCGCCAGCGTGGCATAGACGATCAGCGCAAGGCAGACGGCCGCAGCTGCGATGAGGTGATTTCGGCGCATTGCAGCATCATAGCCGGTCGACCGGCGTGCCGCTCTCGAAAGCGGAGAATATCGTTAAGGGGCGTATCTCTTCGATGGCGCCTTCATGACAGGTGGTTCGCACCGGGACATGGTGCAGATCGCAACTGTCCGAATTCGGACCAGCCGGGCAGGCCTACGCCACCAGCGCGGTATCGCCTGCCGGAGCCACGGTCGCGGCACGCCGCGACGCCAGCAATTCGCTGAATTTCGCCAAGGGCAGGGGCGCGGCGACGAGATAGCCCTGACCCTCTTCGACGCCGCACGAGATCAGCGCGCGGATCTGCTCCTCGGTTTCGATGCCTTCCGCAACCACGGTCATGTGGAAATCCCTGGCGAGCGCCACCAGCATCTCAACGATCGTCGTGGTCGAGGCGTCCACCGTGATGGTGTCGACGAAGAACTTGTCGATCTTGATCGTGTTGGCACCGAGCCCCTTTAATCGCGACAGTCCGCTATGGCCGACGCCGACGTCGTCGATGGCCACGCGAAAACCGTAGTCGCGCAACTCGCCCACCACGGCCGCGGCGCGCGCGAGATCGTCGAGCTCGTCGCGCTCGGTCACCTCGAGCACGATCTGTCGCGCGGACACCCGTGCCGCCGCGACGGTGCTGCGAAGCGTTTCGACGAACCCTGCGCCGAGCAGGTGCCTGGGAACGACATTGAATGAGAGCTTGAAATCCTTGTCGGCCTTGAGAAGCGGCTGGAGGTCGGCCAGCGCGCGGCCGAGCAGCTGCCAGGTCATGGCCTCGATCCGTCCGCTGGATTCCGCCAGTGGGATGAAATTCATCGGCGGCACCACCGTGCCGTCCTCGCGCAACCAGCGCGCCAGCATCTCGCAGCCTCTGATCTCGCCGGTGTGGAGATCGAAGATCGGTTGGAAGTAAGGCTTGAATTCACCCCGCGCCAGCGCGCGATCGAGATCGGCGACGGGTCCTTCCATGCGCCGCGTCCGCGACAACAGGACCCCGAACAGCACACCGAGTGCGACCGCGACCGCCATCGCCGGCCAATAGATCTCGCTGTTCCAGGTCGACAGCACGGAATTGTCGATGCGGATGACCGCGCGCAACGGATAGCGCGCTGAGCCTTTCTCGAACTCAATCGGATGCGCCGGCGTTTTGTCGGCGTCGAGCGCGAACTCGCCGAGCTGTGCGCCGTTCTTGAGTGCCAGCAGCACCTCGCCATGGGCGCGCAGCTCGGCCGGCATGATGTCGAACAGGCTGGAGTTGATGCCGAGAATGGCGACCAGTGCCTTGTTGTCGCCGATGTCCCTGAGCACGCCGAGCGCGTCGCCACCGAACTGCTCGACACGGAATAGCATCAACTTCGAATCGCGGGACGCAAGCATGTCGGCCCGATCGACCCAGCCCTTGTCGAATTCGAGCGTCTCCGAATAGGCCGAGCAGATCACCGAGCCGTCCGAATTGACAAGGCGGACGTCCTTCACGGCGGAGCGCTGATAGACGTGGAGGCGGATCGCCTGGAGCGAGGCGGGGGCGCATGTGGCGAGCCCGCGGCCGGCCAGCTCGTCAAGGCTCGCGGTCGCGAAGTCGACGGCGAATTCGGACCGGCGCAGCACGACTTCGGTCAGCTCGTCGAGTTGGCGCGCCTGCTGATCCCGGATGAACCGCGTCGCCGCGATGTGACCGGCAAGGGCGAACGCAACCATGCCCGCAAGCACGAGCACTGCCAGTGAGAGTTTCGGCCGTGTTGCTTTCATCCGGCCCGCAGAGGTTAAGAGAGAATGACCAGAACTCTAACCTCGGAGGCGCTAAGATAGGGTTTAAGGCGATCGCGTGTGGTTGCATGACGCCAGTTCACAGTCCTGGGAACGCCCGAAGGCCTCCGGCGCGACCGGGGACGTCGGCGGCGTCAGGCGCGGCGGCGCAATTGCGATTTCACCCTGACGGGACTGAGATGGCGGGCGCCGGTATCAATGTTCCAGCTATCGGGCCGGCTCACCCACAATCGCCACGCGGCGACCAGGACATTAATGGCGAGCCAAATCGACATCACAATTAGGAAAGAGTTTGCCATGATGGGCTCCGCCCCCCGCATTCCCTAAGGGAGCAATGCTGAGGCGGCCCAGGAGTTCCGTTTATCGAGGGTTGGGCAAGCGATCGCGGCGCCGCTCAAATTCTCGTCATCCGCGGGGGGAGCCCGTCGGGGCAAGCGCGACGAGGATCGGTTCGCTGCCAGGACGATGGCGTCGGCGGCGCGCCGCGTTCAACGTCGATTGTAGGACCAGCCCTTGTCGACATTGGTCGGGTAGCGGGCCGCGAAGTAGGGATTCTTGAGGCAGTTATGCGCGGGGTCATAGATCCGGTCCGCGCATTCGTGGAAATTCAGGAATCGGCAATCGAAGCCAAACGCACACCAGGGTGCCCCCTTCGGGAAACCGAACCCCACGGGAACTTGCGCCGACGCCACGGAAGGAAGGGCCAGGAGCAAGGCGACGGCGAGAGCGCGGGACAACATGGTGCAATCCTCCAACAGATTATCGATCGGATACCGAGGCCGTCGAGCAAATGCCTCGGTAACAAAAAAGCCGACGTTCAATTGGAGAGTCTAACATCCGGACGCGGAGAGATCGAGAGCGCTGCGACGTCGGGAATGCGTCGTTTTGCGACTTGCATTCGGCCGGTGCCGACGGCAATGGCCCGCATCCACGAATTGTCGCTCGCGCGGCATAGGCCCGCTAGCTCTTCTTGGCGGCCTTCGACTTCAGCGCCAGGCCGAGACGCAAGGCCATTCGCTTGATTGCGTCGGGCGATCGCCCGAGCTGCTTCGCTGCGTCCTCCAACGACGTCGAAGATTTGGCCAGCTCCATGAGCCGGCGGTCTTCCTTGAACGACCAGGGCTTCCGCGCCATAACCGAAATCATCCTCTTCCATCGACACAACGACAAAGCCGCCAAGCGGACCCATGTCGCTCGACGGCTTTGCTTGGGTGGGGCCGGGCTCTTGGGGAAAGCCCGGTGCGAAGATGGATATGCGATCGGTGAGACTTCGCAACAAACAACGGGGATTAAGCTAACCCCTCAACCTTACCGCGAGGAAATCGGCCCTTGGCGCTCCGTACAATTCCGGGGTTTTCCTTATCGCGCGTCAATCGGCGACCTTCGCGACCATCCGGCCTGACATCCCGCCACCACGTCCGGTTGCCGCCGAGCCGGTCTCCGCTCCGTCCGCAAGACAGCTTGCAAAACTTCACATGCAGTCGGAAGGACTCACGTGAAAGTTGCAAACTCTTGATTCGTCAAAAGTCCGCACAAACGCGTCGTCGGAAAAATTGTTCCGCGTTCCGACGTTGCGGGCAGCATCGATTCAAAATTCGTTGAAGATCGCTGTCGTGATGGATTCTGCATGCGCGGCGACCGTTTCTCGTCTGTATCCGTCACGAGATCGTCGAATTCATTCGGCTATGATCGCGCGAGCGATACAAGAAAAAGAAGATCGAGATGCTTCAAAAAACGCTATCTGCAAAGCCTCTATCGAAGATGAGAGAGCGGGCATTCGAAGGTGCCTTTCTCGGCATTGCGCTGATCGCAATGGCAGGGTGGGCCTATTTCATCGTTCTGCTGTCGGTGAAATTCTTCTTCTGGCTGTTTGGCTGACGCGAACGGCCAGGAAGCAAGCACGCTGCTGCACAAAAATTCCCGCCTGTGACAACAAAATCAGCGACCGCGATCACGATCTCGACACAACTCGAAGGTGAGAATGTTCGCACTCCGAAAGGAGGCGACGGACGCGCGGCCAAAGTGAAAGACCTCGGATGAGTTGGGTTTCGATTCTGATTTCAATCTTCGTCGGCTTCTGCATCGGCTATGCGATGCGCGGGCGGCGGGCGCGCAGGGAACAGCGACCGGTCCAGGCTGCCTGGCAGCGCCAGCACCTGTCGTTTGCCAGGGCGCGCCGTGCGTTCTGAGCGAATTCAGCCGAAACCGCGCCGCGCGAAGGTAACCATACGAGGCAGGTTAGGTCGTGCCCGATATTGTTCCGCTCGCATGCCCTCACTAAGTTGCGCATGGTTCTTGCGGGACTTGATGGTCCCTGCGTGCGCGACTGAGTTTTGGAATCCGACGCGGATGGTCAGGCAATTTGCCCCTGGCCGTTCGGGCTCGCGGGCATTGTCCGGTTGGTCTGAGCGGCCCGTGGATCGCGAGAGAGGTTCGCTATGACGAGCGTCAGGAACAACAATGCGCCGCGGCGATATTTTGTCGATGCGGTCGGCAGGCGCGTTCTGATCGGGCTTACGCTCGAGGAGACCTTTGAGTTCGAGCGGCTCGACAGCGAGCCGGATGCCGGTCGAACCGGAGCAATCTGGATCGAGCGAAGTTCTCAGCCTGCTCCGGGCGAGCAGCGCTGGCTGGAGCTCTATGCCAAGCACGAAGACGCATGGAAGGTCTGGATGGCGCAAAGCCGCGTCGATCGGCCCTACCTCTAGCCTTTTACAGGCTCCAATCTCAGGCCAGTTCGTCCGGGACAGGCGGCGCGGGAAAAAGCTTCGCGAGGCGGTCCAGCCCGATCCCACGTACCCTTGCGTCAAGAGCATGTCGGGCCATGACGTGCCTGAACTTCCATTCCGGCCCGGAAAACTGGTCCGCGTCCCAGATCTGCGGCTTCGGACGACCATCCAGGCCGCGAATCCAGACGAAATAGGATTCGTGCATCCTCGTGTGAGTCCCTCTTGCGGATCGACGTGGTCGGCTGCCGTCACATCTTGCGGGACGGCAGCTGCCACCAAGGGGGCGGTCGATCCCTAGCCGAGGCCGATGCGCTTCTGCTGGTAGCCGCGATCGAGAATGGCTTGCCACCAGTCGCGGTTGTCGAAGAACCAGCGAACCGTCTTGGCAAGGCCGCTTTCGAAATTCTCGTCGGCGCGCCATCCGAGCTCGCGCTCGAGCTTCGAAGCATCGATCGCGTAGCGGCGATCGTGACCGGGGCGGTCGGCGACGAACGAAATCAGGCCGCGCCGGGGACCTGCGGTGCGTGGCGACATTTCGTCCAGCATGTCGCAAATGCTTTCGACGACGTGCAAATTGGTGCGCTCGTTTCGGCCGCCGACATTGTACGTCTCGCCGATTGCACCGCGCTCGAGCACGAGCGTGAGCGCCTTGGCGTGGTCCTCGACGTAGAGCCAGTCGCGAATGTTCTGTCCGTCGCCGTACACCGGCAGCGGCTCGCCCGCGAGCCCCTTGATGATGATGTGGGGAATGAGCTTCTCGGGAAAGTGATACGGCCCGTAATTGTTCGAGCAGTTCGTCACCATCGTCGGAAGGTCGTAGGTCTCGCGCCAGGCGCGCACCAGATGGTCGGACGACGCCTTGCTCGCCGAGTAGGGCGAGTTGGGCGAATAGGACGTGGTCTCGGTGAAGTAACCGTCCTTGCCGAGCGACCCGAACACCTCGTCTGTGGAGATGTGGAGAAAGCGGAATTGCGAGCGGCGGTCCGGGCTCAGCCCCCTCCAGTATCGCAGCGCCTCCTGCAGCAGCGTGAAGGTGCCGACGATGTTGGTCTGGATGAATTCGCCGGGGCCGTCGATCGAACGATCGACATGGCTCTCGGCCGCGAGATTCATGACCGCGGCGGGCTGGTACTTCTCGAACAGCTTGCGGAGCGAGGCAGCCTCGCAAATGCATTGCTGCTCGAATGCATAACGCGGATTGGCCTCGGCGTCGGGGATCGACTCGAGGTTCGCCGCATAAGTCAGCTTGTCGATGTTGACGACGCGCGCGTGCGTGTCGCGGAGGAGATGACGGACGACTGCAGAGCCGATGAAGCCTGCACCGCCCGTGACGAAAATCGTTGAGCCTTCGAAACGCATGTGTGATTTGCCTCAGTCGTGAGCGGCGAAGGAGCGGGCAACCGATTGCAGATACTCGCCGTAGCTGCTCTTGGCGGTCCTCTCAGCAACCTTCTTGAAGGCCTCGAGAGAAATGTAACCGCGCCGCAACGCGATTTCCTCGGGGCAGGCGATGCGCAAGCCCTGGCGCTGTTCCAGTATCTGAACGAAGTGGCTGGCTTCGACCAGCGAGGCGTGCGTGCCGGTGTCGAGCCAGGCAAACCCGCGCCCGAGCACTTCGACGAACAGGTCGCCACGCGCGAGATAGGCGTTGTTCACGTCGGTGATCTCGATCTCGCCCCGCGCCGAAGGTTTGATCCCCGCCGCGATGTCGACCACGCTGTTGTCGTAGAAATAGAGGCCAGTGACGGCCACATTCGACTTCGGCTGCTTGGGCTTCTCTTCGATCGAGCGCGCACGCCCGTCACCATCGAGCTCGACCACGCCGTATTGCTCGGGCGAGTTGACGACGTAGCCGAAGACCGTGGCGCCGCTCTTGCGTGCTGCCGCCCTGGCCAGCATCTCCGGAAGTCCGTGGCCGTAGAAGATATTGTCGCCGAGAACCAGCGCGACGGAATCCGATCCCACGAATTCGCGGCCGACGATGAAGGCGTCGGCAAGACCGCGCGGGGTGTCCTGTGTCGCGTAGGAGAAGTTGACGCCGATCTGCGATCCATCGCCAAGCAAGCGCTGGAACAGCGGCTTGTCCTGCGGCGTCGAGATGATGAGAATGTCGCGGATCCCAGCGAGCATCAATGTCGACAGCGGATAGTAGATCATCGGCTTGTCGAAAACCGGAAGCAGCTGCTTCGACACCACTGTCGTGACGGGAAAGAGGCGCGAGCCTGTTCCGCCAGCGAGTATAATTCCCTTCATAGGTCCCTCTGGTTTACCAATTCGAAAATATCAGATAGTGTGCGCTGCACAAGATTGTTGTACGTGCGGAGCTGAAGTCGCTGGAATGAACATCATCAAGACAGATCTGCCAGAGGTTTTGATCATCGAGCCGAAGCTATTCGGCGATCAACGCGGCTTTTTCTTGGAGACCTACCAATTCGAGCGCTACGCGCAGAGCGGGGTTGCGCGGCCGTTCGTTCAGGACAATCTGTCACGCTCGCGTCATGGAGTGTTGCGTGGGCTGCACCTACAAAATCCGGGCGCGCAGGGCAAGCTGGTCACGGCGCTCCGCGGCAGAGTCCTGGACGTTGCTGTCGACATTCGCGTCGGTAGCCCAAATTTTGGGCGTCATGTCGCCGTCGAACTGAATGAGGAGAATCGACGGCAATTGTGGGTTCCTCGCGGCTTCGCCCATGGTTTCGCCGTTCTCTCCGAGACGGCCGATTTCTTCTACAAATGCGACGCGCTCTACAGCCCGAAGGATGAGATCTCGATTCGATGGAACGATCCGGCGATCGGTATCGACTGGGGCCTCGCAGATCCCGCGCTGTCGGCCAAGGATGCCGATGCGCCCTTGCTCGCAGATGTGAAGAACCTCCCGCGCTACGGGGAGGTCTGACATGAAGATTCTTCTGACGGGCACTGCTGGGCAGGTGGGCGGAGCTCTGCTTCCGCTGCTCAAGGGACGCGCCGATGTCGTTGCGCCGGAGCTGGAGGAGTTCGATTTTTCGCGACCGGACGAGCTTGCAGGCAAGCTGGATTCGATCAAGCCGGATCTGATCATCAATCCCGCCGCCTATACCGCCGTCGATCGTGCTGAGGACGAGCGAGAGCTCGCGTTCCGGATCAACGCGGAATCTCCCAAGGCGATCGCCCGATGGGCGGCGCCCCGCGGCGTGCCGCTGGTGCACTTTTCGACGGACTATGTTTTCGACGGCACCGGCCATCGTCCGTGGCGCGAGGACAGCACGCCGGGTCCTCTCTCGGTCTACGGCCAAAGCAAGCTCGCCGGCGATCAGGCCATTGCCGAGGCGGGTGCCCTGCATGTGATCGCGCGGACGTCCTGGGTTTACTCCGCGACGGGTGCGAGCTTTCTCAAGACGATCGTGCGGCTCGCCGGAGAGCGCGAGCAGTTGCGGATCGTCGCCGATCAGATCGGCGCGCCCACGACAGCCGATGCGATTTCGCAAGCAGTGGTTGCGATGCTGCCGCGGAGCGACGACGACCTTCGCAAGACGTTCGAGCAGCGCGGCGGCGTCGTCAATCTGGTCTGCGGGGGCGAGACCAGCTGGCACGGTTTTGCGACTGCGATCGTTGCCGGGCTGCGATCGAGGGGCGTGCAATTCGCCGTGAAGGAAATCGTTCCAATCCGCTCGGACGAATTTCCAGTCAAGGCAAAGCGGCCCTCCAATTCCCGCCTTGATCTCACGCGACTGCGCGAGCAGTTCGGCGTTACGCCGCCGAGCTGGCAACAGGCGCTCGATCGCGAGCTGGATGCTTTCAAGGCGACGATTTGAACGCCGGTTCACGCGGCCGCATCGGAGCACAACGTTCCGCGGCCTTTAAACTTTGTTAACCATCCAGGGCCCATTTTCCGGTTTGGCGCCTCGAACCGGAAAGTGCACGCATGTTTCAGCTCTTCTTGCGGGCCCGCACTCACAATTTCCTGAAAGATCGCTTCGGCGGCGAGCAGACGTTCCGTGCCCGCTCGCCCGAGCGCGACGCCGAGACCGATCGCACGCGCATCGAAGGCATCATGATCGCAATCGAGGAGGCGCTGCAGGCCGCGGAGCGTGAGCAATCAGGTCTGAACCGCCGGGTCGAGGACGTGCTGGCGCGCGCGGCCGTGACCATCGGCAACGGCAATGACGAATATCTCGAGCGCGAAGCGCTGGACAATCACCATCAGGACCTGTTCGACAAGGAAATCCTCAACGGTCAGCGCAGGCTCAAGGAGCTCAGCGCCTCGATCGCGCATTTCAAATTCCTGAAGGCCGCGATGCTCAGCCGGTTCCCGGAATACCGGCCGCCGGCCAGCCAGACCAATTGACGCTTCGCGCCGTGCGCGGGCGCGCCGGATTTTGTTTTGACGCGTTTTCTTGACGCGAACCCGTGTCCACTTCGCTCGAAAGCGCTATCTAGATCGCGAGCATGCTGTTGCCCTGAATCGACAACAGGGTCAGGTTGCCGGTCGCGTACGCCCCGGTGTCGATATTGGCGCGGTTCTCGAGCAGCTCGGCCTGGCGCACCGGCGTATGGCCGTGCACGACGTATTTGCCGAACCGCTTCTTACTCTGCAGAAATTCGTCCCTGATCCACAGCAGATCCTGCTCGCGCTGCTCGGACAGCGGGATTCCCGGACGAACGCCGGCATGCACGAAGAAAAAGTCGCCGCATGTGAAGGTCGGCCGCAGCTGGCGCAGGAACGCGATGTGCTGCGGCGGCATCGCGGAAGTGAGTTCGCGCACGAGATCCGACTGTTCGTCCTTGCTAAGATCGGGCGCTGCCGAGATCCCGTATGACATCAGGGTCTGGAGCCCGCCGAACTGAAACCAGTCGGCTGTGCGCGAGGGATCATCCAGCACCGAGGTGAAATAGGCCTCGTGATTGCCCTTGAGAAAGACCGTGTTGCGGCGGCGGCTGCGGTCGATCAGCAGATCGAGCGTGTGACGTGAGTCCGGTCCGCGATCAATGTAGTCGCCGAGAAAGACCTCGATCGCGCGATAGGGCCGGCTGTTCGCCATGTCCGCATCGATGACGGCGAACATCTGTTCAAGCAGATGCGCGCAGCCGTGGATGTCGCTGAGTGCGTAGATTCGCACGCCGTTCGGCAGCTTCGGCCGGGGCGAGGTCTGAGTCGGGGTCGTGACCATGAGGTCCAACTCTTTCAGAGAGCTTCGCCCGAGATGTCAATATGCTATCGACGAATTTGGGGCCGCACGAGCAGCTTTTTTTGTCGACGCCATGTGAACGTCGGTTCGTGCAACCGCCTTGATCACCCGTGTGGTCTGATGAGGCGTCGATTTGCCGCGCTGGGTGCGCTCAACCGAAGCTGCGGGCTGTCGAACGACGCTACGGCCTCGGCGCGATACGCTGCCGCACGCGAGCGGACCAGAAGCGCGCCGCAGAGATAGCCAAGCTGCAGCAAGCCCGCAAAGACGACGATCATAACGACAATGTGAGCGGCGCCTTGTCCCTGCCAGGCCGAGACCGCGCCAATGATCGCTCCGCCCAGCACGATTGCCGGAGGCAGAATAAAAATCCGGAATCTGCCTCCAAGCAACGATCCGATCAGCAGACTGAAAATGGCGACGGCACTCACGGCACAACTCCCTCGAAACTGCCACGAGTGTTAATGGCGCCGGCCTAAGGTCGGCTTAAGTAACAGGGTTGAACAACCGTTCAAATGCGCGCGCAAATATGTTTAAAACTGGAATGATTTGATGCGAAATACGGCGCGATGCTCAGTTAGATGTCAGGCCTGTGACAACACTTTGAGCATGCGCGAATGCGAGCACCGTGTTGCAGAAAGCAGGTGCTGTATTGCAGAAAATAGATTTGATTTTTTAGGTGCGGTGCCGCATTGTTGCTTTGTTTAGTTAAGACATTGTCGAAGACGCACCCCCAAATTTAAAACGACTGCATGCAATCGGCGGTTGCGAATGCGTGACGAGGCAGCGAGGTTCGGATGGCTGTAGCAACTTATGGTTCGGAAAACTATTATTCGGCTATATCGAACCGTCGCGGTGCTCTCCAACGTCCCCTCCAGATCGCTCTGATCGCGGGTGACTTTCTCGCACTCCTGCTGAGCTATTTCGCGGCAAGCGGTCTGTATCGCCTGCTCGTTGCCGAACAGGATTCGTCGGTCGGCGCGGGCCTTGTGGTCGCCGCGGTGTTCGTGACGATCTCCTACTTCCAGGGCATCTACGATCACCATCGTCTGCTCAACACGGTCTGGCAGCTCCGCAAGACGCTCGCGATCTGGGCGATCTCGCTGACCATTCTCGCGGTCGAGGCGTTCCTGCTCAAATCGTCGGCGGATCTGTCGCGCGGAACCACGCTGCTGTTCGCTGCGACCGGTGGTGCTGCCCTCGGTGGTCTCCGGGTGCTGTGGCGCATCGCGCTGAACTCGAGCTATGCGAGAGGCCGCCTGGTCGACCGCAAGGTCGTGCTGCTCAGCCTGAAGCCGCTCGATTTCACGTCGAGCCGTTTCAAGGATTTGCGCAAGCACGGCTTCAATGTCGTGCGTCATTTCGTTCTCGGCCCGTCCGAAGATGGTGAGGGGTGGGATCACGAGATTCGCGACGTCGTCCGCCAGGCGCGCGCGGCTGATGTCGAGGAATATCTCCTGGTCATCGATTGGGACGAGATGCCGCTGCTCCAGAAGCTGAGCCAGCACCTGCGCGTGGTTCCCCAGCCGATTCGCCTGTTGCCGGACTTTCCGATCGCCGATCTGGTCTCGCGGCCGTTCCAGCCGGTCAGCGGCACGGTTGCCATCGAGATCCAGCGCGCACCACTGACCGTGTACGAGCGGGCGCAGAAGCGCTGCCTGGATATCGGCCTTGCCTCGTTTGCCCTGCTGCTGCTGGCACCGCTGCTGATGACGGCGGCGATCATGATCAAGCTCGACTCGATGGGCAATGTGATCTTCAAGCAGTCCCGGCGCGGGTTCAACGGCAAGCCGTTCCAGATCTGGAAGTTCCGTTCCATGACGGTGGCGGAGAATGGCCACACCGTGACGCAAGCGACGAAGTCTGACGCCCGGGTCACCCGCGTCGGTCGCGTGCTGCGACGGACCAGCATCGATGAGTTGCCGCAGCTCTGGAACGTCCTGCGCGGTGAGATGTCGCTGGTCGGACCGCGGCCGCATGCGCTTGCGCACGACAATTATTACGACCAGCTGATCAGCAACTACGTGTATCGGCACCACATGAAGCCGGGCCTGACCGGTTGGGCTCAGGTCAACGGTTTCCGCGGCGAGACGCCGACCATCGACCTGATGGAGAAGCGCGTCGAGTATGACGTCTGGTACGTCAGCAATTGGAGCATCTGGCTGGACATCAGGATCATCCTGAAGACCGCTCTGGCCCTGATCCATCAGGAAGCCTACTGAGAAGCGCGAGCCTCTGCCGGGTCGTCGGCAGAACGTCTCTACCGCATCGATCTCATGAAAGCTGGCGAGGCGCAGCGCTCCTGTGTGTGCGCTATCGGCGCAGTCGCTAATTCTCGAGCAGATAGCGCGGACGGTCGTCTGCCGGATAGCAGCGATGCTGGATCTTTCCTCCGGCGTCCCGGACCAGATACCAGAAAGCCAATTTCTCCCTGGCGGACACGTCGCAGGTCAGATCGAGAAGTCTGCTGCGTGTCGACGCCGGCGCTTTGACGTAGAGGGCGGCTGCGCTCGGATACAGCCGGTCATGGAAGACGTCGTTGAAGTCCTGCACTGTCGCGTCCGTCAACGCCGTGGGCAGCGCGTCGAATGCCCGGAAGGCGAGGGGCACGCGCATCATTTGCAGCCAGACCTCATGCGGTGCCAGGCGGTAGGATTCGCCGAGAAGAGCGACCGTTCTGGCCGTTAGCCCGTCCTGGCGCGAGCCGGCCCAGAACGCTGCCAGCCATCCGAGTGATTCGGTCGGAGCGCATCCCAGCAGGATCCTGCTCATGCGCTGGACAGCATCAACGTCCGCATCCGCCTGCGTCAGGTCGGTGCCGCGGACGGTCATGTCGGCGGCCGACAATTGCAGGACGAGCAACTCCCGAAGCGCCTTCGGTTCGCACTGGTGCTGAGCCGCGGGCAGGTTCGCCGCGACGATACGCCTCAGCAACGGCGCATCGTAGCTCTCGCCGGCGGCGATTTGCCGGGCAACCCGCGAGACCGTGGGATCGGTCAGGTTGGGAAGGATCGATGCCGCCCATGCCAGGGCGGAGGCCGCCAGCAAGCAATTGGCGCCGCGCGCGAGCCAGCGCGAGCGGCGAGATGCGCCGGCTTCGGCCTTAGGCTCCCTCGACATAGTACGCGTTGTAGTGCGAGCCTTTGTAGCCCTCGATGCGCTTCAGCATCTTCGGGTTTGCACCGTTGAGAACGGCGCCCAGCACCTTCTTCTGGATGCCTTCTGAGCTCGACATCGATTCCTGCAGGGCGGTACGCGTGGTGCGGCCCCATTCGATGACATAGACATAGGCGTCGATGAGGTGGCTGATGGCCTTGGCGTCGGTCACCGGCATCACCGGTGCAAGATCGATGACGATGTAGTCGTATTCGTTACGCAGCAGCGTCAACAAATCGGCCATCGCCTTCGAGGCCATGATGTCGGCGGAGTTCACCATGCGCGTGACGGCAAAGGAGGGCAGGAAATCCAGGCCGGTCTCGGCGCTGCGCCGAATGTGATGTCCGACCGATTGCGGACTCTTGAGAGCCTCGAGCAACCCGCTCTTGGCGGTCGGGTCGAGCTCCTTGGTGAGCGAACGCGTATGGAGGTCGCCGTCGATCAGCAGCACGCGCTTGCCTGTGAATGCGGTGAGGTGCGCGAAGTTGGCGGAAACCGTGGTTTTGCCTTCCTTCGGAAGCGACGACACGATGCCGATGACCTTCACCTCGCGGGACAGGCGGGCGAGATCGATCGAGACCTTGATGTTGCGCATGGTCTCGGCATAGCGCGAGAAGGGATGGTCGATGACGTAGCGGGAGAGCGGGCCGGCGTCGGCTCCGCCGTCGGGCGGTCGCGATCCGCGCACCTTCGGCAGGCCCATCGCCTTGGCGCCGATGGCCGGAAGCACTCCGAGACATTTGACGCCGATCTCGTCCTCGACCTCGATCGGAGAACGCAGCACGTCGCTCAGCATCTCGCGGGCGAAGGCAGCGCCCAGGCCGAAGCAAAGGCCACCGAACAGCGCGCCGATCAGCGAGAGCACGGTCTTGGGGGAGCTCTTGCGGTCCGGCTTCACAGCGGTGCTGATGATCCGGGATTCGCTGATCGGGAAGCTCTGGTTCTGCATCGCCTGCTGCTGCTTCTCGAGGAAGCTGTTGTACAGGTTGCGGTAGGTGTCGGCCGCGCTCTCGAGGTCGCGCAGCTTCACCTGCGCCTGGCCGGTGTTGCCAGCCTGGCTGACCAGGTTCTTGAGGTTCTCCTCCAGCGAGGTCTCGCGGCTCTTGGCGATTTCGTAGTCGCTGCGATAGGCGTCGCCGATACGCTTGACTTCGTCCGCGATCGACTTGCGCAGCTCTTCCATGCGGTTGGCGAGATTGACCGAGGCCTGGTGGGTCTTGCCGTAGCGGGCCGACCAATCGGAATACTGCGCCTGCAGATCGAGATATTGAGCGCGCAGGCGGGTGATGACGGGATTGTTCAGCGCGTCGGTGACCGTCGGCTGGGCAAGATCCTTGTCGCTGATCGCCTCGATGCGGTCGAGCCGTGCCTTGGCCTCGGAGGTGGCCGCGCGCGCCTGGATGAGCTGCGTGTTCACGTCGGTGAGCTGCTGCTCGTTCATCAGGCCGCGGCTGGTGCCGACGATATTGTTCTGGCTCTTGAAGGTCTGCACGGCGCGATCGCTGGCGGTCGCCTGCTCGCGCAGCTCGGCACTGCGCTGCTGCAGCCATTCGCTGGCGCGCTTGGTGGACTGATACTTCGCGTCGAGCGCGCCCACGATATAGGCGTCGGCGATCTCGTTGGCGATCTGGGCCGCCTTGTCGGGGTCCCGCGAGCGGAAGCTGGCCGACAGCACGTAGGTCGTCAGCAGACGCTCGACCTTGAGGTTGTTCTCGACCGCAGCGACCGTCCCGCGCTCGATGCGTTCCTTCGAGGCGGGCCCGTCCGATCCGAACAGCCCGATGACTTTTCCGATAATGGCGGGCAGGAGGCCTGGATCCGAGCCGTTGAACTCGGGATCCTCCGTCAGATTCATGCGGCGGACGACGGACCGGATCAGATCGTCCGAGGTGATGATCTCGACCTGACTATCGACGAAGCCGGGGTCGATCAGCGCGTTGGGCGTGCCGTTGTCCTTGTCGAGCACCTGCGTCTGGCGGGTGTCCATCAGGATGCGCGTGTTTGCCGTATACATCGGCGTCGCCGTCAGCAGGTAGACGAGGCAGATCGCCACCGCGACGCCGACGACCCCCGCGATGACAGGCCACTGCCGGCGCAGAATGCCAATGATGCGCTCGAGGCTGAGAGACGACCCCGCCAAATCGAAGGCGGACCTCTCTTGCAGGTGGAATTGCTCTCTGGGCTGATACATCTGAATGTTCATCGACCTGACGTGGGATTATTGGGGGAGCGGCGCAGGAGCAAACGGATCGCCGACATCCGTACTCCACTCGCCGGACATGAGGCTGTTGGCAGAACCAGAAGGCTTGTTGGTCGCCGACCCTGGCGCACTTCCCGACGGGGACGCCACCGCATTCGGATTGAATTCGACAGCCTCGAGCTCCGCGGAGTAGCCGGCGCTCACGGCCGAGTCCGACAGCTTCTGCACGAACTGACTGATCTTCTGGGCGTTCTCGGGTTTGCGCGGCACGCAAATCAGCTGCGCCCGGCGCAGCGCCATGCCGATCGAGGTCCGTTCGACATTGGCGGATTCGCTGACGAGCGCGCGCACTGCGGACAGAATCGTGATGTCACTCACGACATAGGCTGCAAGGCGACCCGTGAGCTTGTTGCGGTCGCCGCGGACGTCGCGGTCCCGCAGGAGCGACGTCGGCTCCATCTGGAAGACCTTCAAGATCTCCGCGGACACACGCTCCCCCTGCTCGACGCATTGCGCCTCGCAACTGCCGGCAGCGCACACCAGCATCAGCACTGCGAGAGCAAGTGCCGCGCGAAATCCGCCCAAGAAACCACCTGAGGCACGATCGGAAGATTGTCGTCGTTGAGGCAGGCCCAAACCACTCATCGCGTTCATTCAAATCGCCGCAAGACTTCGCTCAAACCGAGTGTCGCGCTTAACTATGTCAAATTCTTGTGCGGTGCAAAATATAGTCTGGAACCCCGGAGATTCATAGCAAATTTCACAATGCGCGATGACCTGTTGCGAACAGGGTATACGGCAACGCCCGCGGCGCGAGCCACGGGCGTTGATATACACGATCCGCTTAAGAAGTGGGATCCGAAGGCGCAACAATCAGAGCGACGAACCCGAAAGGGAAGCGAAGCGCTTCTCGCGGAGCTTGCGTCCATGATCGCCGATGTTCACCCAGAAGCGCGGGTTGGCGCCGGACTGCATCGAGATCCATTCGTAGCCGAGCGAATTCCAGGGGCGGACGCTCGCGGACAGATTGTCCAGCACCACGTCGCCGTCGGAAAGCCGGGCCACCAGCACCAGGTGACCCTGTCCGCCATCGATGCGCACAACCGCAAGGCGCAGGGCGGCCTGTGGCCATCCCATCGCGATCAGCTGGTGACGCTTGGTGACTGCGTAGTCATTACAGTCACCCGCTGACGGCGAGACCGTCCAGTTTGCGGTCACCGGATCCGTCGGCTTGCGCATCGGCGCAATCGATTCGTTGACCGAGAGGTTCACCTGGCGAAGCATCGCCATGGCGGTGTCGGCAGGCGGCAACGAGCGCTCGCTGACATCGGTGCCGCATTCCGCATCGTTCTTCATGCAGAATTTGACGAAGTTCATCGGCGCGAGTGCGTTGTCGAATTCTTCGATGAACGAAGCTCCGGCCGGACGTTGCGTGCTATCCGACTCGGCCTTCGCGGTGTTGCCGGCGCAGGCAATCAGGGCTGCGAGCAACGGCGCGTACAACAGTTTCATGTCATTCCCCGTTATCCGTCTTTCTTGACGCAACAGGTGTCGCACAAAGATTTTAGAGGCAGGTTCCCCGAACCTCTAAAATTGAATGCAAATGACCCGGCCACGTCTGCACGTGGCCGGTTTAGTTAATCAATCCGCTGGGGTTGAATTCGTTCCGGGCTAGCGCGACGGGCTAGTGGCCGTGAGCGACGAAGTCCCCGTCGATGCCGCGAACAGGGTCGTCGTCGTTGTCGTTGACTGGGAGGCCGCGCCCGCTCCGGCACTAAACGAGGGGGGCGGAGGGGGGCTGATCGCGCCGCCCGAGCTCGGGGTTGGTGTCGTCCCTTGTCCGCCACCTGCGGTGGTGTCGCCGTTGGCGTCCGCGCCGGTGATGGCCTCGGTCGGAATGTCGCCGGTGATGCTCGTGAAGGACTGGATCAGCCCGGGCTTTTCGGTCTTCAGCGCGACCTCTTGGATCTGTTGGGCGAACTGGGGCTGCGTCAGCACGCAGACCGCAGCGGCGGTGCCCATTCCCGCGCCAATTGCACGGCCTTGGTCATCCGAACTCGCCTTGGCCAGCGAGGCCATGCCTTCCAGGCTTTCCGGGCGATTGGTCAGGAGATCGCGGACCTGCGAAGCAAGACCGCCCTGACCGTCCTTGAACTGGTCGAGCAGAGCGGCAGGGTTACCAAGAAATTGGATTGCCCCCTCAGACGTCACTGCGGGATTTGGCACGCAGCCGTTCTGTGCTGCAAAAGTCGACGTCGCTGCCGTCATCGCGAGCAAGGCAGCCCCGAGCCCCACGGAAATACGCATTCAGCTCCCCAACCATGCAATCGAAAAAGTTTGACTTAACATATTGCCAAAACCGCAATTACGCTACTTTTTTTGCTCGGATGAGGGCCTGCTTTGTGCCAGCCCGCAGCCTGTGATCGCCGCAAAAAACACGCCGAAGCCTGGAATCTGCAACGAGAAATCGATGCTCGTATGCAGGAAGCCAAGCGTCGCCACACTTGCACCGATGATCGGTATGTAGCGGTCACGCCGCCGATGCAAGCTTCCATTTAACAAATGGTAAAGATACCAGAGACATGTGACTATAATCAAACAAGCAGCAGGAAGGCCGAGCTCGGCTGCAAGCTCGAGCGGAGTGCTGTGCGCGCGGTCCCAAACTCCGAGACTTCCGAGTGAATCCGGCCGGTAGGCGGGAAATGCGCTTTCGAAGTTTCCGTAGCCGATCCCGAGCAGCGGATGCTCCTGGATCATGGTCAGTACGGTTCGATACATCGTGAACCGCTGTTCATCCACGAGGCCGTAAGTCAGGATTCGTCCCGCCACAGCGCCGCCGACGAGCTGAAACAGCAACAGCGCTGCCACCGCGATTCCTGCGAGCCAGCCCCAGCGGCGAAGCTTGCCGATGCGCAGCGGTGCGAAGAAGAGCGCGGTGGCCATAAAGACCGTCAGGATCAGCAGCAGAAGCCCCGCGCGCGAGCCTGTCATCGCCGTCGCAACCATGCAGACGACAAAGCCGCCTCCCAGCGCCACGGGGGAGGACAGATAATATGCGATCAGTGCGGTCATTTGCCGCGAAGGCGGTCGACTTGGCCGATCCTGCCGATAGATGAAGCGCAGCAATGGCAGCAGAAACAGCAGGGCGCAGCTCGCAAAGAAGGTCGCAGCCGTGTTCCTGTTGACGAATGTGCCCGTGACGAAGCCGATATAGGCTTCCTTGCGGCGGAACAGGAGCGAGGTCGGATCGCCGATCCCCGCGAGGATTCCGTAGAGAGCATAGGCAAGTCCCGTCCAGGCGAGGATGCGCAGCAGCTGCCGCGCGTTCTCCGCGTCGGTGGCGATGTAGACGGCGCGCGTGAAGGCAAGCACGAACAAAAGCGGATAGCCGAATGCGAGCCATGGCCCGTTGGCGGTGACCGAGACGCGGCCGGGCAGATCTGCTCCCACCACACCTCGCGCCACCGCCCACGCCGCATCGACCTCGTGAAGGGGGGAGTTCGGCCATAACTGGACCGTGATCACGGCTGCGACGACGACGAGAACGGCGAACAGCGGCAGCAACAGGTAGAAATCATCGATCGTCGCGCTGCGCAGGTCGGCGGTGGCGAGGCTGAACGCTAGCAGCGCCGTCCAGATGCAGATCCAGACCGTCTCGGCGGAGCCGAACGGCAGCGGGGCCAGCATGAATACCCCGATCGCCGTAAACCGCGAAACCTTGTACAAGATCAACTCCCGAGAGCCGCAGCGCGGCTCCGCCTTCCAGTTCCCGAAGCTGGGTGCTCTTTTGCCACATTCGTGCCGAATGAATAGGTTAATTGCACAGTTCGCGAACATGCAAAGCGAGCAGCATTAACGCGAAGGGTGTGTGGCCGATCAGCTTGTCGTTTTGCAGATGGCAAGCTCACATCCCGAGGCACGCGGCCGATTCATTCGCCACCTGCCGGGTGCATTTCCTGCGGCAAATTAACCGTCGTGCCAATGCCTTCGATATGGGCGACACCTCCAATCGATATGCATGCGACGAGTGCGGGCGGGACATTGTATTCAAATCGAATGCCCAGTAGAAATGCTGCACTGCAAGGTACTAGGAAATTGCCGTGACGGTGCCCGCTCATCGCGAGAAAGCGCATGTCCTCACTCTGGACAGCATTCGGGGAATTGCCGCGGTCACCGTGGTGATTCACCATGTGATCCTGATGCCGACCTTTCTTGCGGCATTTCCGAATCGTTCGTGGATCGACTGTGCGTTCTTCCGCAGTGGCGGATTTCTGGTCGACCTGTTCTTCGTGCTCAGCGGCATCGTGATGTCGTTGAGCTATCTGCAGACCGATTTCGGGCGCTTCTCCCTGCGCGACTTCATGGTTCGACGGTTCGCACGCGTCTATCCGCTGCACATCGTGATGCTTCTGGTGTTGTTGCTATTCCGTCTCGCGCGCATCGGGCTTGGCCTGGTGATGGCGGGCGTCGTCGTGACCGCTCCCGCTGCCTTTGAAGTCAACAACGGCTATTCGTTTTTCCTGAACGTCTTCCTGCTGCACTCGCTGGGCTTTGTTCAGTACCTGAACTGGAATGCGCCGAGCTGGAGCATCAGCGTCGAATTCTACACCTATCTCGTGTTCGGCCTGATGCTGCTGGCCGCGCAGCGGCTCAATTCGCTCGCCTGGTTTTATGTCGGGGCCGTCGCTCTGGCGATCGGCAGCTGGTTGATCCTCACACTGGTGATCGCGACGCCTCAACTGGACGTCCAGTTTGATTGGGGGCTGCTGCGATGCTTCACCAGCTTCTTTCTCGGCGTGCTCACCGTGAAAGCGGTCGAGGCACTGCCGCGTGACATCAGTCCCGCTTTTCAGGGCGGCATTCAGCTTGCGGCCGCGGTTGCAGCCGTGGCGCACGTGTCGCTGACCGAAGCCTATCCCTGGGCCAGCTATCTCGCGCCCGTAACCTTTGCCGTGCTCCTTGGCTCGCTATTGGCGTTTCCGAAGGCCGCCGTCGTTCCTGCTACGCTCACGATCAGGCCATTGTTATGGCTCGGTCAGCGGTCATACTCGATCTACATGGTTCACGCCTTCGTCGTGCTGCTTGCCGAGTATTTTGTTCGCGCTGCCGGCAAGCCGGCGGTGGACAGGCTTGAAGCGATCCATCCAGGACTGGCGCCCACGCTCAATCTGCTGATCGTGCTCGGCGCCGTACTCGCTCTCTCGCAATTGACGTATCGGTGGATTGAATTGCCTGGGTCCAGGCTGGTTCGGAACATGTTCCGCGGAGCGGTGGCGTATTCGCCGGCACCGGCCGAGCCCTCTACACGCCTTTCGAGCTAAGGACGAATATGACGACGACAACGCTAGCGCTGCGCCGGACAATGCCGCTGTTGCGCTTACCTGTGCTGATGTGGGGGGCGTTCAGCCTCGAAGCCGTCGCGATGGCCACATATTTCCTGCGCGACGATTTCTCGGCCGCCGCGCGATACTACCTTTACATTGCCCATCTGAGTCCGATCTGGTTCATACCGGATGGTTTCGGACTCATCTGCCTCTTCCTGTTCATTCATCGCTGTATCATCCAGAATCGCAGCATCATTGCCCTGGTCGTGCTGGTTTGGATCTTTCTGTCCCTCGGGATCGGTTATCTCTTCTTGGGCAACGTCACAGCGCTCGCCTCATCGTTCAAAATGATCCTGCCGGTCTTCATCGGCTTCAGCTTTTGTGATGCGGACACCGGGACCTACAAGAAGCTTCTGTTTTTGATCTCGATACTGTTCTACGCATCGATCTTCGGCGTGGTCCTGTCGGCCTATTGGAAGGCGCCCTGGCTCAACTATACCTATGAGGCCTTCGGCGTACAGCGGAAGGCGGGGCGCCTGTGGTGGGCAGGCTCCGAGCAACGGCTCTCCGGCTTTTGCGAGGACAGCACCATCGTGAGCCTCTTCATTCTGGTTTCTTTCGTGATGACGTCGATACGAAGGAACGTGTGGTGGTGCTTGTTTTGCGGCGGGATTGCTCTCTATGCCTTGAAGTTGACGACGAGTAAGACGACCATGGGCGTTCTAGCCATCTATCTGATGGCACTGCTCGTCATCCGGATGATGCCCGAAAGAATGCGCTTCCCGACCCTGAGGATGCTGGCGGCATGGTCCTATGCAACGATCCTCGTTCCTGTCTTCTTGATCCTGGTCTTTGGCGGGACGTCGGTCGGTCAGAAGGCGTTTCTCTTCAGCCTGGTCGACCGGATCAACAACAGTTGGCAGAAGCCGTTTATCTTCATGTCGCAGTTGATGCCGATCGGTTACATCACAGGCTGCGGTGTCGGCTGTTTCAACTATCCGATGAATCAGTTTTCAAACCTGACGTCCTATTGGGTGCCGGTCGATAATTTCTATCTCGTCACCTTTCTGATGTTTGGCGTACCTTTCATCATCTTCATCTTCTTCGTCATCCGTGCGACGTTGCTGACGACCGACGTCTACAAATTGTCCCTCACATTCGTGCTGAATATCTTCAGCGTCACTGTGGCCGACTACGGGCCGGCGTCGGGTCTGTTGTTGATGTCGTTCATCTTCAGCGGCGTGTTCTCCAAGCGCGCTTCCTTCGTTTTCCAGGGAGGGAAGCTGAAGCGGCGCTTCGCGTTGCCATCGAATGCGGCTGCTCAAGGCGTGCCGGCCATGGGCGGAGCCACGCCCAGATTAAGTGAATCGGGCTAAGGGGCCGACGATGCACAGGCGGCTCGCATTCATAGATACCTTGCGCGGCATCGCGGTTCTGTCGGTGCTGCTCCAGCATGCGGTGGAGCAGATCGTGCTGAACCAGGCGGCCGGCGACTATTATCGGTTCTTCCAGAATGCGGTCGGCGAGTACTTCAATTTCGGCCGGTTCGGCGTCGTGCTGTTCTTCTTTGTCAGTGGCTTCGTGATTCCGAACAGTTTTCCGAGCAGCTCTGCGCCGATCCGGGACTTCGCGATCAGCCGCTTTTTCAGGCTCTACCCGGCCTATTGGGTGTCGATCGTCGTTGTCCTGCTCATTGCGCCGGCGATGGAGGGGAAGACGTTTCCGCTGTCGCAGGTCCTCGCCAACATCACCATGTTGCAGATGTTCATGAACATCCAGAACCTCAACATCGGATATTGGACGCTCGCCGTTGAGTTGATCTTTTACGTCGGATGCATTGCGCTGTTTGCGATCGGGCTGCTCAGGGCACGCTGGACCGCGATTTGCATCGTCGTCGCGGCGTCCCTGAGCGCAATTGTCGCCTTTCCCTTCGTCAAGAACCATCTCGTCTGGGGCTTGCTCGAGCTCATGCTGGATCTGACGGCGATGTTTCTCGGCAAGGTGGTGCGCGATGCCGTGACCGGCGACCGCCTGCAATGGCGCTATGTCGCGATCTGCACGCTGCTTTACGTGCTCTATGCGGCCGTCTGCGCCTATCGGCGCTATGGCGTGGACTATCAGGACAATTTCTTCTCCGCTTACGGCATGGGTGCCGCCTATATCGGTGCTGCTTTCGTGTTCCTGGCATTTGCCGTTCTCGGAGAGCGCGGGGCCTCGGGCATCATGTCCTTCGTCGGCCGCATCAGCTATTCGATTTATCTGATGAGTCCCTACGCGCTGGTGGTGATCATGCATTTTTTCGGCACGGGCCGAAGCCTTGCTCAATGGTCTCTCTTTGTGATCGGAGTTGCGTTGGTGTCGATCCTGGTCAGTTGGTTGAACTATCTGGCTGTAGAGAAGCCGATGGTGACCTTTGGTCACCGGTTTCGTTCGCGGGCATTTGCCGCGGTCGGGCTTCAGCCGGCGCTGCGGGGACACGGGGCCGAATGAACAGCCAGGGCGAGAAAACCTATGCTGAGGCCGGCGGCGCATTCGTGCCGTCGATTCAGGGATTGCGTGGAGTTGCTGCGCTCACCGTGCTGATCGATCACTTTTGTGACATGCCCAAGGGGGGCGTCTACGATATCCCCAATCCCGGCTTTCTGCCGCCGATATGGCCGTGGCTTCAGGCCGTTCTCAACTCAGGCGGCCATGGCGTCGAGCTGTTCTTCATGATCAGCGGCTTTCTGATCCCCGCGAGCCTGGTGCGGCACGGATCAATCGGAAAGTTCATGTATGATCGCGTTCTGCGCATCATGCCGGTCTTTGTGCTGCTGCACCTTGCGTTGTTCGTGGCTGGCCCGATCGTCGGATACAAGTTCTTCCGGGGGATCGATCTGCCGACCTATCTTCAGGTGTTCTTCGCCAATCTGTTCTTCGTCCAGGACGCGCTCGGGCTTCCTATCGCCCAACAGAACGCTTGGACGCTGACCTACGAATGGGCGTTCTATATCCTGTTCGCATTGTGCTTCGGTGCCGTCGTACGGCTGAAGAGTTGGTGGCTTGCGGCGCCACTGATTCTTCTCGGATTCCTCTGCATGCTCTATTGGCCGATTACTGCGTTCTTCGTGGTCGGTATGCTTTTCAGCGCTAGTAACTTGCGCTTTCGGATTGCGGGGGGCGTAGGCGTCGTTGCGGGGCTCGCCTCTTTTGCTGCCATGTATGCCGCACTCGACGTCTTGCATCCTTTTGCCGCGCTGATTCCGGGCTTTCTGCTGTTCGGAATGGTGCTGGCGCCGGGATCCGGATTGGCGGGTCTGTTGAGCTCGGCGCCGCTGCAATACATCGGCAAGATCAGTTACAGCCTCTATCTCGTTCATCCCTTCGTGCTGTTCCCGTTGCAGGTCGTCGGGTTGAAGCTGGTCGACCGCGGCGTCGATCGCTGGCTGCTATGGAGCGGGTTCGTGATCTTTGGGCTGGCGCTGGCCTTGATCGCAAGCGCGCTCAGCTACGAGATCATCGAGGTGCGCCTGCGTCGATTCATCGATGGGGCGCTCCGGCACATTCTCGCGCGGAAAATGGCGCAGAGCCCGGCGGCCTGATCGCGTCAGGCCGGCCTCTGATAGAACCGGCGCAGCCGCAGCGCCGGTTTTTCAATGACGTTCCAGGAGAAGGCCGCAAAGCCGAGCGTCAGCACGATGACGATCGGCAGGATGATCGCAAGCGAGAGGCGGTGATCAGGCCCCAGCACGCGCTGGAAGATGTCGATCGTCGCCTGTGTGATCGGGAAGCCGTAGAGATAGATGCCGTAGGAGAGATCCTGGATGAACAGGCGATCGAATGCCTTGAAACTCTGCATGCCGATGTAGACCGTGCAATAGGTCAGGAAGATCCCGGCCAGCGGCAGCAGGACGTTGAGCCACATGATCGCGGCGTAGCAGAGCGCCGAGGCGGCAAAGATCGCCCAGTGGATCGGCACGTATTTCGCGTGCAGGCGGAACAGCATGCCGAAGAAGAACATGAAGACAAGGTACCAGCCTGCCAGCCTCGTCGAATCGGACCGGACGTTGAAGGTCGCGGGATCGATAAAATAGGCGACCAGTTCGATGAGGAGCGCTACGCCCACAAGCAACGTGATCCAGCGGATCTTTCGCGGCTCGTCCGAGATCATGCGCGCAAGCAGCAGCGCGAAGGCGAACACGTAGCACCAGAGCTCCCAGGGCAGGGTCCAGAGATTGGCATTGACCATCTCCGGCCAGGGATTGTGCAGGAACAGGCCCGGCAGCTCGAAAGTGACGTGACCGACGATGTTGCCGAAGTAGCGGTAGAACTGGTACTCGGACAAATATTGCGACAGCGGCAATTGCGTCAGCAGCGGTCCGACCACGAGCGCGCACAGCGTCACCTCGACGCTGAGCGCCGGGACGATCCGCAGCACGCGGTTGATGAAGAAGGTCTTGAGATCCGGATTCTTGATGGCGCTGCCGGTGACCAGGAAGCCGCTGAGCGCAAAGAACATCCCGACGAGCGCGATCAGCCCGGGCCGGAGCAGCTCCTGGATGATTTCGGATGCATGGAGGTGGCTGAAGGACAGCGCGGTCAGTCCGCCCATCTTGTCGATGGCGGCGGCGCCGGGGTCCTTGAGGACATAGACGGCCATTCCCGGTTCATCGAGCTTCTTGACGAAGGCGGCGCCGGCGAACAGGCCGGCAACCGCGACACGGCAATGATGCGACAGAATGACCAGCGACAGCAGGTGCCGCATCATGTTGAAGCCGGGTCCGAGACCCTTGTTCTTGGCCAGAATGCTTTCCGCTGTTTCGTGGCGCGCCAGGCCCGACTGGATGGTGTCGGGCAGCCGCCAGAGCCGCGTCGGAGCGGAGGGGCGCTCACGGCCGAGGGCGCCCGGCAACGAAACGGTTGCGAGCTCTGCGTCTCGATCCGGTTGCGACATTCTCGTCAGCCTTTCATACGCCTGTTTTGGCGGCACCTGCGGATGCCGCGGAGTTGAAGCCAATTCATGGCCGTGCGGCCGGCTTGGCATAGCATCGAATTGCGGCGTTCGCCCAACCGATGGCCGCTATGCGACAATGGAACGGCGGCGTCCGAGCCGGCGGCAATAGGCAATGAGCGGTTGCTCGACATACCAATGGATCAGGATCCCGGCGAGGATCGACGCGACCACCGCTGCGATGACGAACAGCGCGGTCGGCAACGGATTGTGGAGCCGCGCGGAAATCTGAATCAGCACGACTGCGGTCGCCGCGTGAGTGAGGTAGATCGAATAGGAGGCGTCGCCGAGCAGCATGCCGAGGGAATGCAGCAGTCCCGGCTTCTCGGTCGAGACGATGCCCAGCCAGACGACGACGGTCGCGAACAGCGTCCACCAGAGGGCGCGGAGCCCGTTGTCTTCCGACAGTGTCGCCCCGACAAGGGCCGTTGCCAGGACCGTCGCAGCGAGTGTGAGCAGGAATGCTGCAGGATAGCGGCGCTGCACGATGGGATGCCCCTTCAGCCACAGCAGACCCAGCGCAAATCCCATGCCGAACTGAAGGTTGGGCATCATGATGTTGCCGTAACCGACCACGGTGGCGAGCGCGAGGCCTGAACCTTCGGGCTGCAGCAGTTCCGGCCACGCGAGCCAGTGAGACGCCGTGTACCACGCCAGCGGCGCAAGGAACCAGGCGGCCAGCACATATGAAAGAGGGCGGGGCCGCAACATCGTGATTGCAAACAGGATGTAGAAAATGAACTCGTGCCTGAGCGTCCAGACCACGTGGGGCCGCAGCTCTCCGATCGGCCAGAGCGCCATGGCGCGCAGGCCCGGGAGAAGATCGATCTTCGCCGAGCCGGCCATCGACAGCAGGTTGTATCCGATCACGCATACCCACATGAAGGGAATGATGCGCAGGAAGCGCCGGCCGAAGAATTCGGCGCGCGTGCTGCGGATCGGGCCGAATGAAACAATCGTGATGATAAAGCCGCTGATGACGAAGAAGATTGCGACACCGAACAGGCCGGTTTCGGCAAGCGCAAACGGGCTCTCACCGTAAGACGGCGGCAGGCTGACCAGCCAGTTGACGTGCCAGATCACCACCAGAATGGCTGCAAAACCGCGCAGGTATTGAATTCCCGGTACGATCCCGCCCTTGGGGGACCGCGCACCCTCGATATCCGTCAATGTCGCCTCAATGCCGCGCTGGTGCTCGATTTTACCGATCGCATCAGTGATCGGTCAAATCCTGATTTTTTGGCGCGATGATGATGGATGAGGCAATGCCGCAGCGATAAGGCGGCTGAATGCGGGCGTGCCGTCGATTCCAGGTTGCGTGCGGCTAGGCGGCGTTCGCCGCACGCAATCCCGGCTCGATCAGACGAACATGAAGTCGCTGCTGGTCACGTTCGCGGCAACGACGTTCTTCAGCAGGATGGTGTCGTTCGCCGTGACGTGGATCAGGGTGTCGGCACCGGACTGGCTGAGCTGGAGCTGGCTGTAGTCGGTGGCCATCAGCTTGGCGATGGCGACCGTGTCGTGGCCCGTGGCCGATCCGGCGTGGAAGCCGTTCACCGTGTCGCTGCCACCGCTGAACGAGATCGTGGTCGATCCGGCGCCGGCCACCGCGAAGGTGTCGTTTCCGGTGCCGCCGGTCAGCGTGATGCCGGCGACCTTGGCCGACGAATTGTGCGTGCCGTCCGAGTTCAGGATGTCGACATAAGCCAGGTTGCCGGCCGTGTTGTAGGAGTCGTGCTCCGTGTTGGTCGCGTTGAAGTAGAAATTGTCGTGCGAGCCGTCGGCATTGTTGACGTACATCTTCGCCTTGACGCCGTCCGTGTAAACGGTCGTCGCGTTCGAGCCGTCGGTGTTCTGGACGTAGTCGCTGGCGATCTTGCCGCTCGAATAGGTCTGGGTGTCCTTCGAGCCGTCGGCATTGGTGATGTAGACCGACGTCTTGACCCCGGCGCTGAAGTTGGTCGTCGTGGTGTTGCCGTTGGCCTTTGCCACCGTCTGGGTCACGCTGCCGGTCGTATCGTAGGTCGACGACAGGGTCGAACCGTCGGTGTAGTTCTGCACTTCGGTCGTCTTATGACCGGTCGAGTCGTACAGATCCGTCGTGATGCTGCCGTCCGAGTTGACGACCTTGCTGTATTGTAGGGTGCCGTCGGCGTGCAGATCGGTGATCGAGGTGATGGTGCCGTCCGCCTTGGTCTGCTGGATTTCGGTCGTGTAGGCCTTGCCGGTGACGTTGTAGGCGGTGTTGGTGTGAGTGCCATCGGCATGCGTTTCATACGTCGCTGTCTTGACGTCATTGGTGTAGACCGTGGTCAACGACGATCCGTCGGTCTTTTGGACCAGCGTGCTGGTCAGGTGACCAGACGTATAGAGATCAGACTCCTTCGAGCCATCTGCGTTGACGATGTAGACAGATGCTTTCACGTCGCCGCTGTAGTTGGTCGTCGTGGTGTTCCCGCCGGCTTTCGCGACCGTCTGCGTGACCACACCTGCCGTATTGTAGATGGAGGTCAGTGTCGATCCATCGGCGTAGTTGACGACCTCGGTCGTCTTGTGCCCGGTGCTGTCGTACTGGTCGGTGGTGGTGCTGCCGTCGGCGTTGACAACCTTGCTGTACTGCAAGCTGCCATCCGCGTGGAGGTCGGTGATCGCCGTGACGGTGCCGTCGGCCTTGGTCGTCTGGATCTCGGTCGTATAGGCCTGGCCGGTGATGTTGTAGAAAGTGTTGGTGTGGGTGCCGTCGGCGTTGGTAACGTACACCTTCGATTTCACGCCGCTGGCGAACACCGTCATGGTCGACGACCCGTCGGTCTTCTGGACGAGATCGCTGGCGATCACGCCGGCTGTGAACAGCTTGGTTTCTTTGCTGCCGTCAGCGTTGGTGATGTAGATCGAGGTCTGTACACCTGCGCTGAGATTGGTGGTCGTGACGGTGCCGTTGGTGGCCTTGGCCACGGTCTGCGTCGCGACCCCCGACGTGTTGTAGGTCGTCGTGAGGCTAGATCCGTCGGTGTAGTTGCGCACCTCCGTGATCTTCTGGCCGGCGGTGTTGTAGAGGCCGGTGGTGGTGCTGCCATCCAAATTGGTGATCTTGGTGTACTGGGTCGTGCCGTCGGCATGCAGATTGGTGAAGGCCGTGATCGTTCCGTCGGCCTTGGTGGTCTGGATCTGGGTCGTATAGGGCTGGCCGGTGATGTTGTAGAAGGTGTTGGTGTGGGTGCCGTCGGCGTTGGTGACATACACCTTCGATTTCACGCCGCTGACATAGACCGTCATCGACGACGATCCGTCGGTCTTCTGGACGAGATCGCTGGTGATCACGCCGGCTGCGTACAGCTTGGTTTCCTTGCTGCCGTCGGCGTTGATGATGTAGACCGACGTCGGAACGCCCGCGCTGAGATTCGTTGTCGTGGCGTCGCCGTTGACCGCCTTGGAGACCGTCTGCGTCGCGACCCCTGATGTGTTGTAGGTCGTGGTCAGGCTGGACCCGTCCTTATAATTCTGGACGGTTGTGATTTTCTGCCCGGCCGTATTGTAGAAGCCGGTGGTCGTGCCGCCGTCCGCATTGGTGATCTTGGTGTACTGCGTCGTGCCGTCGGCGTGCAGTTGGGTGATGGTGATCACCGTTCCATCGGTCTTGGTCGTCTGGATCTGCGTCGTGTAGGCTTGGCCGGTGATATTGTAGAAAGTGTTGGTGTGGGTGCCGTCGGCGTTGGTGACGTACACCTTGGATTTGACGCCGTTGGCATACACCGTCATCGACGACGATCCGTCGGTCTTCTGGATGAGGTCGCTGGCGATCACGCCGGCTGTAAAAAGCTTGGTTTCCTTGGTGCCGTCAGCGCCGGTGATGTAGATCGAGGTCAGAACGCTCGCACTGTAATTGGTCGTGGTCGCGCCGCCGTCGGCGGCCTTGGCGATGGTCTGGGTTACGACGCCAGATGTGTTGTAGTTCGTGGTCAGGCTCGATCCGTCGGTATAGTTGCGCACTTCCGACGTCTTCTGGCCGGCGGTATTGTATAGGCCCGTGGTGGTGCTGCCGTCGGCGTTGAGCACCTTGGTGTACTGCGTCGTGCCGTCGGCGTGCAGTTGGGTGATGGAAGTCATCGTTCCATCAGCCTTAGTGGTCTGGATCTGAGTGACGTATGCCTGCCCGGTGATGCCGTAGAACGTGTTGGTATGTGTGCCGTCGGCATTGGTCACATAGACCTTGGACTTCAAACCGTTGGCGTAAACCGTCGTGGTCGTGGATTTGTCCGAGCCGTAGACAGTCTCGCTCGAGATACTGCCGTCCGAATTGTAGTTGATGATCTGCTTCGCACCGCCCGTGCTGACGATGGTTTCCTGCGTCTTCACGCCAGCCGCGTAAAGAAGCGTGTCGCTGCTCCCGTCGACGTTGACGAGCGATTTGCTGGTGATGACGCCGTTACTGAAGTTCGACGTCTGCGTTCCCGTCTGTGTGCCGGATGAATTGAAGAACTTCGTCTCGCTCCAGCTCGACGTCGAGGTTGTGACGGAGAAGGAGTAGCCGCCCTGGATCGCCGCGAGCGCGTTGCCGTAGTGCGAGATGATGTAATTCATCGTCGACACCGACGCGACGGCGAGCACGTGGGTGTCGGTCAGCGTGATCGAATGCAGGGTGGGGGATGCAGAGAGATCGGCGAGCTCCGCGACGATCGTGGCGGCCGTGCCGGTCACGTCGGTGGCCTGGGCCGGATTCGAGGGGGCGCGGGCCACGCCGTCGATCTCGATGATGATGGGGTGATCGCTCACGGGAATCGTGAACGAGCTGACATTGGTGAAGGTCTCGATCGGGTCGGTTCCACTGGTCGGGTCATAGACCTTGATGGACTGATGCACGCCGTCGAGCTCTACCGTGACGGTCTGGCTCGGATTGCTGATCTCGGTGTTGGTCTTCGGATCCCAAACCTTGGGCTCGGCCCAGACGACCAGATCGTAGGCGCCGTTGCTCTTGCCGAGCACCATGCTGTTGCCGGAGTCCGGCATGTTGCTCAGCGTGTAGCTCAGCGGGCTCGTCGGCTGGCCGCTGCCAGTTCCGTCATCGTTGAGAATCGTCGTCAGATTGTGGACGGCGGTGGCCGCCAGCTTGGGCGTGCCGTCGTCGTAGAACAGTCCGAAATGGCTCTGCGCATTGGTATCGCTGCTCGACGAATTGCGGTCGAGCAGCTCGTAGAGATAAGTCGTGCCGACACCGTCCTTGAAGGCGTCCATCAAGGTGTTGAGGATCGACTTGGCTTGCACCGACTCGTTCACGCCGAGATACGGCGTGGTGCTCAGCGTGGTGTAGCCGGTTTCGGTGATCACCGTAGGATCGCCGGGAGACACCGAGGTTGCGAGGTTCAGCGCAGACGCCAGCGCGGCGCCCGGTGTGGTGCCGGTGCTGACATAGGCGTGGGTGTTGGCGTAGTCCGAGGACGCGCCGAGATTTCCGAGCTTGGCGAAATCGTTGGGATCGTCGTAGGCGAGGGTCAGATTGTAGACCGGAAGCTTGGAAAGGTTCGCATCGGCCTTGATCGCGGTGTAGAGCGCCTGCTGGAATTGCGCGGCCGCTTCGATCGTCGAACTGCCGTTGTAGCTGAACGCCTGGAGGTTGACCTCGTTCAGGCCTTCGAGCGCGATGATGCTGCCCGGGTGTGCCGCCTCGAACGCATCGAGCGCGGCGATGTATTGCTGCAGGCCCGCGGAACCCGTTGCGGGGATCGACGACGAGACGCCGAGGTCGAACTTGTATCCGTCGTTCGCCAGGCCGTCGAGCACCGGCTGCGCCGCCGGGATGTTCGTCAAACCGTCACGAAGCGTGGTGACGCCGAGATATTTGAGATCGGCTTCGACGAGAGCCAGATTGTTGTAGCTGCCCCACGCATATGACACGTGCGTGTTGACGCCGATTGAACTTGTGAACGCGCTTGCCGAGAGAACAGTTTGATCGCTGCTGGTGATGGTCGCCATGACTTACTCTGGTGATGCCCGCTGTGTTGCTCCATGCGTAGCGGCAGAGTTTGTCAGTGACGTTAGAAAGAAGGCTAAAGATGTAGATATCCGCGGCTTTTCGCGGAACGAACTGCAAGTATTTTCAGCACATTGCGCGACACTGCTTGTTCCTCGCAGGAACTAGACGCGATTGCCTAATTACGATTCACAATTGGCCCGTCGTTCTACGGAATGTTCCATGACAGCCGCGTGAATCGTTTGCGCAATCGAAAATGATTCGTCGCGCGCTAATGCGCGGACGCAGTGCTCGATGGTGATGCGCCCGGCAATTGATACTCGGTTCGCCACCCAAGTCGCTGCGCGTCGCCGTCGGCGATGGCTTCGAGCAGCGGACGAAGCGCCTCTCTGGCACCATTGAGGCTGCGGTAAGCCAGGATTGCCTCGATCGCGAGCAGGCCAACGTAGCTCGTTCGATTGATTCGATAGACAATCGGGGAGGTTGTATACCGTTTCTCAATCAAGATCCGGTTCCGGCAGGCATAATAGAGTCGCCACGCCGGTGCGTCGGGGCTGACGAGCGCGCTGCGCGCGCTGGCGCTCGGCTTCTTGTCCCAGGATTCTTCCGCGTCGTTGATGCAGCCGACATCCGTCAGATAGATGGCGATGCCGGCGTCCATCAGGCGCAGCGAGTAGTCGTGGTCGTCGCTATAGAGAACGAACTCCTTGTTCGGAGGCGAAACCTTCCGGACCGCGCCGATCGGCAGCAGAAGCCCGCCATACGGCGCGGTCTCGATCCGGCGCAGATGAAACTCCCCGTAATTGTCCGGATTCCGCCGCGCGGACCGCGCAAACCGCCGCCATAGTTTCGACGGAAGCGAGGCGAGATGAAAGTTCAGGAACGAGTTGGCGCGGATGGCCACGGCGTTCTGATCGGCGAGCAGGGTCGGATAGATGCCCCGATGCCTGCGCAATGCGCACAGCCCGATATCGTCCGTCGCGCCGAGCGCCGTATGCAGCGCGAGTAGGCGATCCAGGAAGCCGTCCTCGCCGACATTATCGTCGTCCAGAATGAGGACGAACCCCAAATCGTCGTCCTCGAGCCGCTGGGCCGCGGTGATGCCGGCGTGAAAGCCGCCGGCCGATCCCAGATTTGAATCGAGCCTGACAACGTCGACGGGAGGCATGGTTGCGAAATCGTCAACCATCACCGGCCGGTTGCATCCATTGTCGACCACGATCACGCGTTTGACCGCGGGGCTGGCCTGAACGGCGGCAACGGTCCGCCGCACCAGCTGCTCGCGTCGTCCGTATGTCACGATGACACATGCGACCGAGCGCCCCGCTTCGGTCGAGCGATTGAGGACGATCGGTGGCTTCGATTCGAGGGGAGCGTTCGACAATTTACTCTCGCTTGGCGTTAAGTCGTTCCATTCGGGCGACATTATAGATACTCAGTCGAATTGGAACGGCAATTCCTCCGGCAATTTTCGCCACAAAAGCGTGCAAACGTATGTTCGCTCCGACAGCGGCCGCGCTTTGCCGGTGAGGACTCATTGTG
The DNA here is from genome assembly GCF_024199945.1 of Bradyrhizobium sp. CCGUVB4N. Lineage (GTDB taxonomy): Bacteria > Pseudomonadota > Alphaproteobacteria > Rhizobiales > Xanthobacteraceae > Bradyrhizobium. The sequence continues at coordinate 2,460,777 of NZ_JANADP010000001.1, forward strand.
ATCATATTGTGAAGGTCGGTCGCGCAGATGCAGGTGATGGTGGATCGGAATCGGATGCATGCAGTTTCTCGGGCGCATGGAGGCGCGATGTTCGTGGCAGTGAAGAGAATGTTTCTGGCCGTGGTGCTGCTGACGCTTGGTCTGGTGGCATCCATCGAGAAAGCCAGCGCGGGTCCGCTCACCTGGGGGGTCGATGGTCCCGACGCACGGCGCGTCGATCTGAAGGCGGTCTTTGAGGTCATGCGAGCCCGCGGGCTCACGCAATACCGCGTCGCTGCAAATCTCGCGCGGGATACCGATCCCTACGAGGTCCAGATGTACCGGGACATGCTGGCGCTGGCCAAGACCTACGGCATCACGCTCAAGCCGATCCTGGCTACTCCGTTTGCCTGGGGCGATCGCACCGACGGAGGCAAGTATCCGGCCGGCGACTGGAATGCGCTGTATCAGCAGGCCTATTCGAGAACTTACACCTTCGTGATCAATTTCAAGGACCAGATCAACGATTGGGAGATGGGCAACGAGATCAACCTTCTGGCGCTGGATTCCAGCGGCAAGAAGCTCTACGGCCACGGCTGGACCGCCGAGGAATTCGACATGCCGGTCATGAACGACTGGGTCGCGGTCCTCAAGGGCATGTCGGATGCGATCGACAAGATCAATCGCGAGCACGGGACGCATTTGCGACGGGTGCTCAACACCACGTCGACGATGTTCGGCTTCCTCGACTTCATGGCGTCGAAGGGCGTTGGATTCGATGTCATCTCCTATCACTATTATGAAGTCCTGAATCAGAATCCGAACCGCGCCTGGGGCGGCAGCAGGCAGCCCTACAATCTGTTCAAGAAGCTCGCGACCTATGGCAAGCCGGTGGTCTTCAACGAGGTGAATTGCGCTGAGATCTACAAGCCCGCTTACGAGAACGAGGCCGGAAAGCCTCTCACCGAAACGTGCTACAAGAGCCTGCACGCCACGTTGAGCTTCATCGCCAATCAGGTCGATGCCGACGTCGAGAGCGTGCTGATCTACGAGCTGTTCGACGAGCCGAAGAAGGCCCCGCCGGAAAACCGCTTCGGCCTGATGTATGACCTCAAGACGCCGAAGATCCCGCTCTACATGGTGTCACGTTTTGCGGGAAAGGAGCTCGCGCCGCACGAGGCTGAAGAACTCAACAAGCGCGGAATGTAGACGCGGCACGTGCCGCGTCTAGGGGCACATCGGGTCTAGATCCAGAGCCATGGACAGACGGTGTCCAGGGCGACCCGGATATAGAACTTCCAGATGTTGTCGGTTGCATATCCCTTGTTGTCGAGCCCGCGGATGCCGCTCACGAGCGGCACCGTCCGGAACCGTGGAAGGAATTTTGACGTCTTCGGCGCGGCCTCGAAATCATCGCGCAGCGCCTTTTCGGGGAACGCGGCGGCGGACGTCTCCTCGTAGAGCTTGCACTTGCCCTGCAGGTATTGGCGATAGCCAGCCTTGGTCCACGCCATCATGTACATGTCGACCACCCTTTTGGGGTAGTTCCGCATGTTGACGTAGAAAGCGAACCCCTTCGGGGTTTTCTGGATCAGCTTGGCCAGATTCAGGACGATATAGCGGCCGGTCATCTTCCAGATCGGCGTGTCGGCGTCGCATTCCCTGATGAAGCGCGAGTTCGCCATCGCGTAGTCGAGCAGGAACAGCTCGCCGTAGCCGCGGCCGTACATCTGGGGATAGTCGAGCCCGGGAAAGGAAATGAACTCGATCTTGTCGACGATGTTCAACTGCTTGGCGATGGCCTCGAGACTGGACAAGTCGGATTCCGAGTTCTCGACGAAGACGATCTGGTCGATGCACTGGCCGACCAGCCGGCCGTAGAACCAGAGCGCGTCTTCATAGTCCTTGCGGCGGAGGGCGGGATCCTTCCGGCCGAGGCTTCGCACGTCGGCTTTCGGCGTGATGGTCGCCGTCATGATCAGGATATTCATGGGTCCTTTCGATGTCATCTCATCAATCTCTCGCGGCGGGATGGCTAGGTTGCAGCGACGCGCTCCTTGTTCAGTTCGAGATCCCGCAGGCCGAGCAGGCTCCGTGCCAGTTGCCGATGAAACAGCAGGTAGCTGATCGCGATCGTCAGGACGTATGCGGTCGTGCCGAGCAGCCAGGCCGACTTCGGCGTGGCGGCCATCTCCATGACGCGATTTGCGGCAACGAGGCCGAGCAGCGTGGCGACGGTTGCGGGCGCAAGCGCCTTGACCAGATCGAATACCGGCAGCCTGGTCTCCCAGGAGGTGATCAGCATCGTGGCGACGGACACGATGAGCGTCACCGCAAGATAGATCTTGATGATCCCGATCAGCCCGAATCTCAGGCCGATGACGAACGCCACGATGGTCGAGATGCTGTTCGCGGTCGAAACCCAGAATTGCAGCTGAGCCTTGCCCCGCGACAGCAGCATGGCGCCGCTATAGGCGGTGATCGACTGCGCGGCGCCGGCTATCGACATCAGCCCGACCAGCGGAATGATGCCGGTCCATTTGGCCGGAAAGAACGCGGTGAAAAGATAGTCGGCGCCGAACGTGAGATAGAGCATGCCGGGAAAGACCACGGCCGCCGTCAGCGACAGCACGCCGCAAATGATCTCGTTGCGCTCCTGCAGCGATCCTTTGGCGGCCTGACGGCTGAGCGTCGCCATGAGCACGCCGCTGCCGGGCCAGGTGATCACCATCAGCGGCAGGATCATGATCTGGTAAGCCAGACCGTACAGACCGACGGCGGCCGCGCCCACCGCGCCGCCGATCAGGACGTTGCCAACCGCGCGACCGGCAAAGTTGAGCAGATTGCTCGCCAGCACCCAACCGCCGAAGGTCAGGATCGAACGCACGCGGCCCCATTGAAAGTTGAGCTGCACATCCTTGCGCGCGATGATGGCGAAGGCCGCGGCACGAACGATCTGGACCACCACGTAATAGGCAACCAGCGCCCAGACGCCCCAGCCCAGGAAAGCGCCGAGAACGCATGTGAGCACCGAAACGATGACGGCGACGATCTCGACGCTGGCCACGACCTGGTAGCGCAGGTGCCGTTCCAGCACGGCGCGCGGGCCGAGGGCGGCAATGGAGAGCACCACCGAAATCGACAGCGTGGCGAGCACGCTTCCCAATCCCTCCATCTCGAGACCTGCGGCGAGAGGCGCGGAGATGATCGCCAGGATCACGGCGCAGAGCAGGCCGATGGCGCAGATCAGCGTGATCGCGGCGCCCGCGTCGTCGCGATCGAGCGTTTGCCGCTGCACCATGGCGCTCGACATGCCCAGATCGGTCAACAGCGCGATGAATCCGACGAACGGCAGTGAAAAGGTGACGAGGCCGAATTCGGCCGGTGCCGCGAAATACGTCATCATGACGGTCATCGCGAACTGCAGGCCGGATTTGAGAACGTTCATGCCGGACATCGACAGCAGGTTTTTCAGCATTACGTCGATCTCCGGGCGCCACGGGATGACGCCCACTCAGGTTCCATGCGGCCCAGCCCTGCACCCGCGCGTTTATCTCGCACATGCACAACTGGCAAGACAAGCAATCGGGCAGCAGGCATTGCCAAGTTGTTGGGCAGGCCATTTTTCATTCTGGCGAGCATCGCGGCGTCACGCTGTCGTTACACATCCGATCGGGATGCGCCGGCGGGCTCGAGGAAGCGCCCTTTCCACGCGAGGAGCGCGACGATGGCGGTTGCGGCCACAATCTTCGCAACCAGCCCAAGCGCGGACGCCGAGGGCACCGCCGAAAATGCGCCGATGAGCGTGGCGCCCGCGACGGATGCTGCGACGAGCCCCCATCGCGGGGTTGCGCCGAACCGCATCATGGGTCCAGCCGCGAGCACGATGACGATCCCGGTTGCGATGATCGCACCGACCAGGACATAGGTCGGCGCTCCCGTGATCGCCTGCGTCGGCGCGGCTATTGCGAGGACGAGCAGCAATTGGCAGAGGGCGACGACGACGAGACGCGTGGCGGACTTCGTCAGATGGGGCGTAATCGCGAGCGTGGATTGCAGATGGCAGTGCATGAAATAGAAGCCGGCCGCGGCCACCGAGGTCTGGAGAAAGCTCGCCAGAATGGGCGCCGGAACGAATAATTGTCCCGCGTCCGGCAGAAAGCCGATCAGGCCGCCGAGCATCACCAACGTGGCGCATATGATGAAATCGAGCAGATGGGCGACGGCCGCGCGGGAGTCGTCGGCACTGCCGCGCTCATATTGATGGACGACTTCGGGATAGTTGACGGTGTGGATGGCCGCGACCAGCACTGCAAACGGCCGCTGCAGCAGATCGATCGCCATCGAGAAGCCCGCGGTGACCGCGGGAGCGCTTGCGCCCAGCGCTGAAACGACGACGAAGCGTATCGAGACCGGGACCGAAAGGTGGAGCACCGAGGCGCCGGCGGCAAGCATCCCGTAGCCGGCGAAGCCGCTCCAATCCTCCAGCAGGGTCGGGCGCGTTACCTTCTGAAGTTTGTGAGGATGCAGCAACTGCCCGGCGATCAGGCTGGCGATTTGCGCGCCCAGCATGCCGAGCAGCGCCGCCTGCGCCGTGCCGTACAGCCACGCTGCGGCCGTCGCGCCGCCCACCATCAGCGTGGCTCGCAGAATGAGCAGAAACGCGGCTGCGCCAAGCCGGTGCGAGACGCGGACAACCATGAAGTGGAGATCGGTCGCGCCCTGCGCTACGGCCAGTGCAAGGCCGACCAGACCTACGCTCGTGGCGATCGGAGTCGCGATCGACACGGCGAGGCCCCCGATCACCAGAAGCGCGAGCGCGCTGGCGAGCGCGGCGCCGAACAGGGACGTTCTCAGTCGCGCCGCGTCGTCCGGCATGGCGGCGGCCAGAAAGCGCACGCCGGCCAGTTGCAGCCATTCGAACATCAGCACGCTGAGCAGCTGACTGGAGGCGAGCGTGAGGGAGAAACTGGCGTAAGCGAGCGGCGAGAGGATGCGGCCGAGCACAAAGATGAGGATGATCGCCGCCGCACTCTGGTAGACGACGCCGACAAGCGCGAACAGACGGGTCATGGGAGGTTCAGGCCGCGGGCTGAGGCGCAGGACGGAATGGGCTCGTTGCGCAAACCGGTCATCCCAGGGCTATTGCTTGTGCCGGCTCAGGAGCTCGAAGGCGTCGCGATATTCGGCGATGACATCGGTGAATGTCCGATGGTTGTTCTTTTCGTTGAGCTTGTCGACCATCGCCGCCAGCTCCGCGGGATTCGACATGATGCGCAGAATGCTGTCCGCGAGCGACTTCGGATCGGGCGCGGTCAGCCAGCCGACGGCGCCGCGCTTCACGGCCTCGGGAATTCCGCCGAATTGCGTTCCGAGGAAAGGCTTTCGTGCGGCTTGCGCGTCAGCAACGACGAGCGGGCCCGGCTCCTCCCAGATCGGCGGAATCACGACGACGTCGATCTGACGGTAGAATGTCTCGGGCTCGACGAAGCCGAGAAACTCGATCCTCGCCTTCGGCGCCATGGCCCGGATCTCGTGCTGTATCTCCGCCTCCGCGACGCCCGCGATGACGAGGCGCACCTTGTCATGGGGAAGATAGGCGAACGCCTTGATGAGATTGTAGATGCCTTTTTCTTCTGTCAGACGGCCGATGAATCCGAGGGTCAGGACGGGACCCGCGGAATACTTCGAAGGCGCGGAGACCGGCATCGTCGATGCATGGGGGATGACCTTGCGCAGCTGCGTATCGGCGAACAGGCCCGTCTCCAGATGGATGTCGAGGATGCGCTGGCTCACGCCGACGACGCCGCGCAGATATTTGGTTGCGCTTCGGCGATTGATGGTCAGCAGCCTGCAGCTCATGCAGGTATGCTCGCAGGCCTTCCCCTTCGAGAAGCGCGAGCACCGCGGGCAGGTCAGGTAGTAGTCGTGCAACGTGTGAAGCACCGGCACATTGAGCTCGGCCGCCGTCTTCCATACCGCCGTGGTGAGGCCCGAGAGGTTGTTCGAGTGCAGCACGTCGGGCTTGAATGCCTTGATCATGCTGGCCACAAGTTCAGCGTTTTGACGCCAGTCCTCCGTCGCGTGCCACAATCCGCGCGCAGGCGCGCTGCGCTGTCCGGTGAAGGGCCGGTAGATGTTGTGGACCGGCGCCGAATATACGTCGATGCCGTTGCTCGTCTCCATCGCCTGCTCAGGCAGCGAGGCGGCGCGAACGACTTCGACTTCATCGCCACTCTTCAAAAGGCCTTCGGCAATGCGGCGCACGAATATCTCGGCCCCGCCGACCACCTTCGGTGCGCCCGGTGTCGGGTACAGTGACGATGTGATCAATATCCTCATGGGAAGGATCTCATCCAATATACATTTGTGAACGAACCCCGAGAGTTCTTCTCATCTTTCTCCATCGGTGTTCGAAGTGCCTTCCAAATAAACGTCGAGATATTGTCCGGTGACAGCTTCCGGTGTGAAGCTGGCTGCAAAGTCAGGCCGAGGCGGGAAAGTCTGCTTCCATTTTGCCGCCTCACTGATTGCCTGCTTCATCAGTTCGGCCAGTTTGTGGTGGTCACTTGGCTCGTACGAGCCGAGTGTCGTCGAGAAATGAGAGATTTCTGGTATTCCGCCGGCGGTTGAGCAAATGGTCGCGCGTCCGGCATTGATGCTTTCTATCAGTGTCCGCGGCAATGGCTCAGGCCAAACCGAGCTAATTAGGCAAACATCCACGGCGGAGTAAAATTCCGCGGACTTCACGAAGCCAAGCCATTTGATCCTCGGATTATCATACCGTCCCTTCAGCTCTCTCACGTAAGCTTCAAGGCCCTTTCCGGCGATTTTGAGTTGCCAGCCCGAATCGGGGAGCAGAGAGACTGCTTTCAGGACGACATCGATGCCTTTTTCGGGCTCAATCCGGCCGATGAAGCCGAAAGCCAGGTCGGCGTCCGGAGACGGCGGGGCAAGTCCCGCGCTGGCGTCCGCGATGTTGTAGATCACCTTGTGAGGTACGCCCGGGAAGAAGCCCGGTTTCAGGTGCCGGTCCAGCACGTACTGGCTGTTGGAGACCACCGCATCGACCATGCGCGAGGCATAGAGATAAGGCACGGTCATCGTCTTGCATGCCAGGCAGCGCTCCTTGCACGTGTCGCCCTTGCTGAACAGCGTCGACCGTTTGCAGATGAGCGAATAGTCGCGCAGCGTATGGACGACACGGATATTGCGACGCTTGGCCTCTGCCCACAGCGACACGGAGAATCCGGTCAGATTGTTGGTGTGAACGACGTCCGGCTTCTCGGTGTCGAGGATCGCGGCAAAGCGCTTGGCTGCGCGCCTGTTCCAGGTATCCCGCAAGTGCCATCGCAGCCGGTCGATCCGTGGTGGTTTCCGCGTCTGTCCAAACGGCCAATATGTATTGTCGATCTGCACCCGATAGGTGCGGATGCCGTTGCGATCTCCTACCGAGACGTCGCCCGCCTCCTGCAGGCAGACGACGGCGACCTGGTGGCCCTTGCGCATGAAGGCTTCTGCGAGCAGCGATACCGATACCTCTGCTCCGCCCATGATGTCGGGAGGATAGAGGGTGTTCACGATAAGTATCTTCAACGATCGCCTCATGCGTTGATCGTAGACGGGGGGTGCACCTCGCTTGCCACGCAATAGCTGGCTCTGCAATCGCATTCGAACCCAAAACGACGTGAACGCGCACGTCGGAATGAGGCCGAAATTGTCACACGATATTCAAGAAGCGGGCCATGACATCCCACCCGGATCTTCGCGCGTGGCGAGATCCGGGCAAGAGAGAGTCTCGAGCGTGGCGTTACTTGGAGTTGACCACGACGCTGGAGATATTCGACGCGTTCGTTGAAGCTGCGTCCAGCGGGGCCATGAGCTTGATGAACTCGGTCGACGGCGATTCAGCGACCGAGATCACGTCGTGGTCGCGCATCCTGAACGTGTCAGCCTGGAACCAGCCATCCGGCTTGCTCATGTCGAACTTGTAGACGGCCGGAATGGTCTTGGTCGGGAACTGCGACACGTCGACACCGATCTGCTGGAGCAGCGGCTTCGGCTCGAAACGATAGACGTAGATCGACTTGGAATCGGCGCGAGAACCATCGAGTCCGCCGGCCTTCGCGAGCGCCTCGGCGAGCGACATGTTGTCGTTCTCGAAGGTGAAGCGGCGGTTGTTGGTGCCGCCGATCGAACCCGGCGACGGCGTCGAGCCGAACGCCATGTACACCCTGGGAATGCGCGTCAGGAAGACGACGTCGCCCGGAGCGAGCAGCACGTCCTGGTCCGGATGGTGCACGACGGAGGACATCGTCTCGTTGTAGGTGCGTCCCTCGCGCTTGATCGTGATCGTGCTCTCGTAGGACGGATATTTCGGGCCGCCGGCGCGCGCGATCGCACCCATCAGGCGAATGCCGCCCGGGTCGACCGGGAAGCGTTGCGGCGAATTGACTTCACCGAGCACGCTGATCTGGTTGCCACGCTGTTCTGCGACGCTCACGACCGCTTGCGGATCGATGGCGCGATCCTTGAGGCGTTCCCGGATGATGTTCGAGACGGCGCGCGGCGTCAGGCCCGAGACCTTGATCGATCCGGCGTAGGGGATGTTGATGTTGCCGGACTGGTCGACCTGCTGGCGCGGGATGTCGACGAAGTTGCCCGGCCTCACGCCGGCTTCGCGCGGAATGAACAGGCCGCCGGCCTGGGCTTCGTACACGGTCACGGTGACGATGTCGCCGACGCCGATGGTGACGTCGCGGTAATTGCCGCCGGGGAGGCGCGAGAAGATCAGTCCGTTGCTGTCCGTAAACCCGTTGGTCGCCTGCAGCACGGCCGGATTGACCGGCATCAGGGCATAGGCGAGCGGCGCGGTCGGCTCGGTGACGAGCGCCGCATGTGTTTGCGTGGACACGGCATCGGGAGCGTCTAACGGAATGAAGCCCGAACAGCCAGCCAAAGACATGCTGATCGCAGCAACGGCCAGAATCCGGCTAATCCCGAAATTCGAGTGAGCTTGCTCGGTATTAGCCAATGTCATTCCCTCGTACACACGTAAAATCTGAATCACCGTAGCAACTGTCCAGCTACTGAGTCACTGCTGCGTCTTCGTGATTATGGTAAAGCACTTATGGCTGTGACCTTATTGCAACTTGTGAACACGCGTACACGAGCATTTTTCTGATCAAATCTTGTGCGAGATGTGCTCTTTTCTAAGCAACTCGCAAATTAGACATGCCAGTGTCAGATCGATGTCACGATTGGGTCCTCGGTTCATCCAGCGAGCAGCGCGTGAGCGCGACCGTTGCATCCGACGACATCTCCGCGAGGCGGCGCCGTCGCAAACTCCAGCGATAAACTCCAGGTGTCGAATTCGAATCAGAGCGTCCCTGCGTTGTATTTCGCGGGTCACACGGTGGACTTCGCTGTGGCCCGTCAGGATTTGCATCGATAATTCCGTCACGGGATTCCGCCTCCATTAACCCCTAGATTTGGAAGCTGGCGTCACGCTGGCGTCCGTAAGGTCTTCCTAATCCCGTTCCGGCTAGGTGTCGGGCAAACAAAAGGGAAGGCGAAGACAATGTTGCAAACCGGGCTGTTCGCGGCCGGCTTTCTCATCTGTGCGATGGCCGTCATGTTCGCGATCGCGTGGTCGTTCTCCGATCAACGCGTCATCGACGCCGATCTGGCGCGGGACGACGCCCGCCGGATGGCCTGATCGACAGGTCTCTACGGTCGCAGATTGTTCGGGAAATCGGACTGCAGCTTGGCCTCGCCGGCCTCGCTCTCGCCCAATTGCAGCACGTCGGCATAGACCGCGCTCAGGTTGCGATGGGTCTGCTCGATGTCGTAGAGGCGGGTGAAACGCTCATATCCGGCCCGGCCGACTGCAGATAGGTCGAGCCTGGTTGCGCGCTTGAATCCTTCAACCAGCTTTTCGGGCGAGACTTCGTCGCACAGCACGCCTGTGGCGCCGTCTTCGACGATTTCCGGCAGGGCGCCGATGCGGAATGCGATGATTGGCTTGGCCGCCCGCATCGCCTCGATGGCGACAAGGCCGAATGCCTCCCAGCGCGACGGAATCGCCACCATGTCCGCCTGATCCAGCTCGGCCTCGATCTGGTTGCGATCCATCCAGCCCAGCAGCGAGACGTTGGAGGGCAGGTCGCTTCTGCGGAATTTGCTGACGACCGAGGCGCCGATCAGGCGCACATCCAGCGTGTCTCCGAGCACGCGGGCCGCCTCGATCAGGAGATCATATCCCTTCTGGCGGTCGAGGCGCCCGATGAACAGGACCTTGATCTTCTCCGACCGCCATGATGCTGCGCGCGTATCGGGCGCGGGGCGCTGCTTGGAAATCCCGTTATGCACGAGGACGAGACGATTTGCCGCGATTCCGACCCGCCTGGCATCGACCTGCTCGCTCTCCGAGATGCAGACGATGCGATGGGTCAGCTTCGACAGCAGGAGCTCGGTGAACTCCGTGACCGCGCGGCTGAGACGGCCCGTCTCGCGGCCGAAGGCCCATCCGTGCGGGCAATAGACGATGCGCGAGCGTCGGTAGGTCAGCCACAGCACCGGCCGCACCACGAGCCCGGCGAACGACGAATGCAGGTGAATGATGTCCGGTCGTTGCTGCCGGACCGCGCGCATGGTCGCGGACAGCATGGCAAACAGGCCGATCGCGTTGCGACCGTCGCGCGGGAAGGTGGTGACCGCCTCATCCTCGATGTTGACCAGATCGTCGCGATGATCGGACGGAACGACATAGCTGACGTTGCCGCGTCCGAAGCTCGCGCTCTGATGCGGATGAAGCTCGTTGAGATAGGTTGCGATGCCGCCTCTCACCGTTTCGGCGACATGCAGAACCTTCAGGCCGCTGGACAACGGTCGATCCTTCCTTGTCTTGCAGAGACCATGTGTACCGTCTCCAAGCAGCAATATTTGGGCCGCGTCATCGCGCCGCTCCGCTGGACGTGGCCTGCGGAGCCGATTTGGCGAGCACGTCGAGCATGGCGGCGGCCGATTTGGTCCACGAATAGGTCGCGAGCCGCTCCCGCTGCTTCGCTTGTTCCGCCGGCGAAATCCTGCCGAGATCGATCCTTTCGTGCATTCGTGCGGATAGCTCGCCAGGGTTGAGCGCATCGAAATAGACGGCGGCGTCGGCACAGGTCTCGCGAACGGCTTCCGCGGAACTCGCAATCACCGGGCAGGCGAAGTACATCGCCTCCAGGGGCGGAATGCCGAAGCCCTCGTAGAGACTCGGAAACACGAAAGCAGCAGCCCGGGCGAACAGTGCGGCGACTTGCTCGTCCTTGAGGCGGCCGGCGATGACGATTCCGGCCTTCTGCTCGGTCACGCCGCCGCCAAAGACCTTGCTGTTGTCGCCTCCGACCACGACCAGCGGAACATCGGTGCGGCCGAGCCGCTCGGCCGCACGAATGGCGGTGTCGACATTCTTGTTCTTCGTCATCGAGCCAACAAACAGGAAGAATCGGTAGGGTTCGAGACGCAGGCTCTCGATGATCGAGAAGTCGGGCTCGACCGAGGCGAAATGCTCCGCACTGTTTGGAACGATCGGGATCGATCCGGGATCCAGCGAGAGCACGTCGGCAAGTTCGTTGCGTGAAAACGTCGAAACCGTTGCAATGGTTGCTGTGCGCGCCAGCAAATGTCCGAGCGACCGATGCAGAGCGAGGTATTTCCAGCTGAAGAAGTCCGGCCGCTTGAAGACTTGCGCATCGTGAATCACGACGAGATGGTCGCGGTGGAGCACCGGCCCGGAATTGGCGAGGCTGACGAGGCGCGTGCCGGCGGCCGCGCGCGCCAGATCGACCTGGTCCCACGCGTGCCCGCGCAAGGTTCCGACTTGTTTCACCTTGATGCGGTCGAGGCCGGCGAGCGTCTGGGCATCCGGCGGCACCAGAATCTGCCACTCCGCATCCAGGAGTTGCTGTGCAGCCTTGCCGCTCGTGAGCAGGCGGTCCATCGCTTTGACGATCTCGGCGGCATAGCGTTGCACGCCTGTCAGCGATTGTGTCAGGAACCTGCCGTTGATGGAGAGTTTCAAAGTCGATCTTTTTCTTTGCGCGTGTCTTGCGCGGTTGGTGCCTCAAGACTGGGCATCCGCGCGGAATGGACGGTTGATATGATCTCTAGCACATGCAGCGCTATCGTCCGAGCATCCTTGCAGCCGGATAGCATGCGTGGATGCATGATGCCATCATGTTTCCTACACATTTCGATGCGCTTACATGATCAAGACTGACTCGATGATATCGTCATCGTCAAAACCTTGCCTCTCATGTCCTGGTCTGGCATTGCATTCGCGGAATGAACGAGATGACAACTTTGCGACCAGTGATCGTGACCGGCGCTGCCGGCTTTATCGGAATGCATGTCTGTGAACGGCTGTTGGCGCGTGGCGAACAGGTCGTTGGTATCGATGCGTTCACACCGTATTACGATCCGGCGCTGAAGCGCGCGCGCCTCGAAAAGCTCAAGCATCTTCCGGGCTTCAGCTTCCACGAGATCGACCTTGCCGATTTTGCCGCGGTGATCCGCGTATTCGATGAAGTCGCGCCCGATCGGGTTGTCCACCTTGCGGCGCAGCCGGGCGTGCGCGCCTCGATCGACGATCCCATCACCAGCATCCGTGCCAATTGTGACGGCTTTGTCACCGTGCTGGAGGCCGGCCGGCGCCATGGCCTGGCGCATCTCGTCTACGCCTCGTCGAGCTCTGTCTATGGTGCCAACCGCACCCTGCCGTATTCGACCGAGCAATCGGTGAACCATCCGGTCAGCCTGTATGCCGCGAGCAAGAAGGCCAACGAGCTGATGGCGCACACCTTTGCGCATGTTCACAAGCTGCCGGTGACGGGCCTGCGCTTCTTCACCGTCTACGGTCCGTGGGGCCGGCCCGACATGGCCGCCTATCTGTTCACGCGCGCGATCTTCGCGAATGAGCCGATCAAGATTTTCAATAATGGCGACATGTGGCGCGACTTCACCTATGTCGACGACATCGTCGAGGGCGTGATCCGCACCCTCGATCGGCCCGCAGCTCCGAATCCCGCGTGGAACGCGGAGCGGCCTGAAAATTCGTCGAGCTATGCGCCGTACCGCGTCTACAACATCGGCAACAACAGGTCGGTCAAGCTGCTCGAGTTCGTCGAGACGCTCGAGAAGATCATCGGCAAGCCCGCGATCCGCAAGCTGCTGCCGATGCAGGCCGGCGACGTCCTGGAGACGCGCGCCGACATCTCCGCCCTCCAGCGCGACGTCGGTTTCGCGCCGTCGACGCCAATCGCGGAAGGCCTCGCGCGTTTCGTCGAATGGTATCGAAAGTACCACGGCGTGTGATCGCCGAAGCGAACGGCAAGACAACAAAAATACTCGGGTGGCGACGGTTAAGGTTTGTTCGGCTTGCGAAGCAGCTTGCCCTAATGTTGGGCGTGCGACCGGATAGAGAATTGGTCTAGGGTGTTCAGTGGAACATCCGTCGTCAACGGAAAGAGTTTTTCATGCGAATCGCGATGATCGGCACGGGTTATGTGGGACTGGTGTCCGGAGCCTGCTTTGCGGATTTCGGTCACGACGTCACCTGCGTCGACAAGGACGAGAAGAAGATCGCTAGCCTTCATCGCGGCGAGATCCCGATCTACGAACCGGGCCTCGACGAACTGGTCGCGACCAATGTGAAGGCCAAGCGCCTCGACTTCACCACTGACCTGTCGAAGCCGGTCGCGGATGCCGATGCCGTGTTCATCGCGGTCGGCACGCCGTCGCGTCGCGGCGATGGCCATGCCGATCTCTCTTACGTCTACGCTGCCGCGAAGGAGATCGCGCAGTCGCTGTCCGGCTTCACCGTCGTGGTGACGAAGTCGACCGTTCCGGTCGGCACTGGTGACGAGGTCGAGCGCATCATCCGCGAGGCCAATCCCAAGGCCGACGTCGTCGTCGCCTCCAATCCGGAGTTCCTGCGCGAGGGCGCTGCGATCCGCGACTTCAAGTTCCCCGATCGCGTCGTGGTCGGCACGTCCGACGAGCGCGGCCGCAAGGTGATGGGCGACATCTACCGTCCGCTTTCGCTGAACCAGGCGCCGCTGATGTTTACCGCGCGCCGCACCGCCGAGATGATCAAATACGCCGCCAACGCGTTCCTCGCGACCAAGATCACCTTCATCAACGAGATCGCGGACCTCTCGGAAAAGGTCGGCGCCAACGTCCAGGAAGTCGCGCGCGGCATCGGCCTCGACAACCGCATCGGCACAAAATTCCTGCATGCCGGTCCGGGCTTCGGCGGCTCCTGCTTCCCGAAGGACACCAAGGCGCTGATCAAGATCGCGCAGGATTACGACGTGAGCTTGCGCATCGTCGAATCTGTGCTGGCGGTCAACGAGAACCGCAAGCGGGCGATGGCACGGAAAGTCAGCCAGGCGCTGGGCGGCTCCTTGCGCGGCAAGACCATCGCCGTGCTCGGCCTCACCTTCAAGCCCGACACCGACGACATGCGCGATGCGCCGTCGATCCCGCTGGTCACCGGCCTGATCGACATGGGCGCAAAGGTGAAGGCCTTCGACCCGGTCGGCATGGAGCAGGCAAAGGGCGAGCTGCCCAACATCACCTACTCCGAGGACGCCTATTCCTGCGCCCAAGACGCCGATGCAATCGTCATCGTCACCGAATGGGTGCAGTTCCGCGCGCTCGATCTCGACCGGCTGAAGAGCGTCATGGCGCAGCCCGTCGTCGTCGACCTCCGCAACATCTACCGCCCCGAAGAGATGGCCGAGGCCGGCTTCGTTTATGAAAGCGTGGGACGGTCGTCCCAGGCTTAGGGTCCCAGGCCTGACCGATCATGCCGAGCTGATCATCGCCCGCCTCCTCGTGAGGCGGGCGAAATCGTCTCCGATGCGTTATGATCCAGCCGCGCCTGCCGCGATGGAGACTGCCATGACCGACGACACCCACACGATCCGCAGTGGCTCCCTCACCGCGACCATCAAGGCGCACGGCGCCGAGATGTGCTCGCTCAGGCATGAGGACGGCACCGAGTTCGTCTGGCAGGCAGGTCCCGCCTGGGCGCGCCATGCGCCATTGCTGTTTCCGATCGTCGGGCGTCTCGCCAATGACGAAATGCGGTACCGGGGCAAGACCTACCGGATGACCCAGCATGGCTTTGCGCGCGACAGCCGTTTTGCCTGGACGGGGCGTGGCGAGAACCGTTGCGCGCTCGTGCTCGAGGACAGCGAGGCGACGCGTGCGCTCTATCCGTTCGCGTTTCGGCTGACGGCGGCCTATGCGCTCGATGCGTCCGGTCTCGATCTCTCGCTCACGGTCGCCAACACCGGCAAGGAGACGCTGTCGGTGTCGCTCGGTGGCCACCCCGCTTTCAACTGGCCGCTTCGTCCTGGTGTGCCGAAGCAGAGCTACGCGCTGACATTCACGCACGAGGAGCCGTCCCCGGTTCACCGTGTCGAAGGCGGCCTCCTGCTCGCGGATACGGATCCGAGCCCGGTCCGAGGCACTGTACTTCCTTTGTCGGAAGCGCTGTTCAGTAACGACGCCGTCATCCTCGATCCCGTCAACAGCCGCGGGGTCCGCTATGCCGCCACGGATGGCACCGGGCCCTGGCTCAAAATGTCCTGGCGCGGCTTTCGCGAACTCGGCGTCTGGTCGAAGCCGTCAGGCGCGCCGTTCCTTTGCATCGAACCCTGGCGCGGCTATGCAAGCCCCAAGGCGTTCGACGGCGAATTCAGCGACAAGCCGGGCTTGATGCACATCGCACCCGGCGCTGAGGAGCAGTTGTCGTTCCGGGTCGACGTGGGAATATCCTAGAGCATGATCCGGAAAAGTGTGAAGCGGTTTTCCGGAAAGATCATGCGCAAACAACAACCTGAAGCGCGATGAAGATTCATCCACATCTCATCGCGCTTTGCTCTCACACCTCGATGCGCGTCAGGTCTTCGCCGAGCACGACGGGACCTGAATAATCCCGCCGGACATCCGCAAGGAGCGCGTTCAGCATGGTGTCGTCGGTGCGGGGACGGTGATGGGTCAGCGCCAGCTTCTTGACGCCTGCTTTGGCCGCGATCTTGCCGACGGTGTCACCGCAAGCCAGCGTGTATTTCGCAAGCCGCCGGAAATGGTCGTTGTTGATCTCCGGCGTCGCGAGAAAGCAGACTTGCACGAGCAGGTCGGCGCCCTCAGCCAGCCGCTCGAGGCCGGGGCAGGGGACGGTGTCGCCCGAAATCGCAATGACCTTGCCGTCCGCCTCGAAGCGATAACCGAGACACATCCAGCGCGCGAGAAACGCCGGTGACATGTCGAGCCCGTCGCCATGCGAAACGAGCTCGGCGCTGATCTTCCAGCGACCGGTATCGAGAACGGGGCCTGGAATGATGTCGGTTGCGACCACCGGTTTCCAGCCGCCGAACGTCGGCTCGCCCTGGTCGCGCCAGGCGATGTCTTTGTCGTAAACCTGCGTCACCAGCGTGTTGACGAGCCGTTCGGTATCCGGTGGCCCATAGATTCGCAGATCGTCCTTACGCCCATGCATCCAGGAATTCAGCATCACGTCGTAGAGGTCGCCGATGTGATCGAAATGATGATGGGTGAGAAAGACCGTGTTGATGGCGCCGAGCGGCACGCCGGCCTTGCTGAGCTGCACCATGACGCCGCGGCCCGCGTCGAACAGGATGTTCTCTTCGCCGAGCCTGATCAACGTCGTCGTTGCCATGCGACGTGGGTCCGGGCGCGGACCGCCGGTGCCGAGCAGAATGACTTCCATGGCGCTTACTCCCGTATGTAGCTCGTCGGTTTGGTCCCGTGAGGTTCGAAGGCGGTGCAGGCCAGATCGAAGCGGACGTTATGTTAACCAGCAGTTGAATCCGAATTCGGATGAGCGGAATTGTCGGCGCCGGGCGCGGCCGAAGCCGGTCCGGCGAGCCAGGCTCACACATCCATGCGCTCAGTGAGAAGTGTGGGCCAATTCATACTTAATACTGCAATACCGTGACCTATATTGTTTGGGCGACACAAGAAGCCTAGTATTCCGGCAGGCAGTTTCGGGGGCTCGAATAAGCCGTGAATGTTCGTTCACATGACAACGCATCACGCGGCGACTCGAATTTTCGAGCCGGGTCGCAGGCACACAGGACATCCAATATCGTGGCTGATTCCGCACTTCAGGAATTGCGTCCCATTGGGCGCGAGCGATTGATCGTGGTCGAAGACGATCCGGTAACCCGCACGATGCTGGTCGGTTACTTCAGCGAGAACAATTTCGACGTGATCGGCGCCGGGACCTGCGCGGAATGTCGCCAGGCGCTGCGCGCGCGTACCGACCTCGTCTTCCTCGACGTGCAGTTGCCCGACGGCGACGGCTTCGAGCTCGCCAAGGAGATCCAGGCGACCAGCAATGCGGGCATCATCTTCGTGACCCGCCGAGACACCGACGTCGATCGCATCCTCGGTCTCGAGATCGCCGGCGATCACTACGTCACCAAGCCGATCAATCTGCGCGAACTGCTGGCGCGTGCGCGCAGCGTGTTGCGGCGGCGCTCGATCGACCGCAAGGCGGCGCGCAACCACAATTCGATCGCCTTCGGCGACTGGATCATCGATCTGACGCGGCGCGAGCTGCTCGGCAGCGACGGCAAGCCGGTGGCGCTGACGCGCGCCGAGTTCGATCTGCTCGCCGCACTCGTCGGTGCGGACGGACGGCCGCTCAGCCGCGACTATCTGATCGAGGTCGTCAGTAACCGCCAGGCCGAGGTCGACATCCGCACGGTCGATGCGCTGGTGGCGCGGCTGCGCCGCAAGCTCGTCGGCAGCGGCACGCCTGTCATCGCCACCGTCACCGGTGTCGGCTACAAGCTCGCGCTCAGCGAACGGCTCTGATCTCATCTCGCGAAAGACCTGATCGCCCGCGCAGCTATCGTGTGCGGGCGCTTTGATCCGTGGTGATTTGCCGCGTCGCTGCCGCGAGCTGGTCGTCGACCGCATAGAGCGTGCAGGTCGGCGACCATTTCATGCAGGCCGCGAGCGAATCGCGTTGCGCATCGTCCACGGTGGTGCGCCCCGAGCGCCAGCCGTAACCGCCATTGGGCGACACCGCGAAAGCCTTGTGCGGCGTGGTGCTGGCGAGATAGCGCGCAAACTCGGCTTTCGCCGCCTCACTGAAATGGCCGGGCGGCGGCAGCGGGTCGGGCGGGCTCAGGATGTCGTGGGCGAGGGCGCGCTCGCGCAGGAAGGCGTCGAGATAAGGCGTCCATTGCGGGCGGCCCGCCACGGAATAGAGGTAGTGGCCGTCGTCGCCGTAAGACGGCGCCGGGACGAATTTCGCATTGCCGCCATTGGCGCGAAAGGCAGCGTAGAGGCGGCGCGCCAGATCCGGGCCGAAGTACTGGTCGTTGGCCGCGTAGACCCACAGCATCGGCACCCGCGAGGTCTTGCCGAAGCTGGCGAACGCCTGCACCAGCCCATCCTCGTTGCAGACGTCTTCGTCATCGTCGCGCGAGCCCCGGCCGCCGGCGAAGCTGATCGCGGCGACGAGACCGGGCGGCGGCTGCGCGGTCAGGGCGACGGTGGCGAGCCCGCCGGCGGAATGGCCGGCTGCGATCATGCCTGTCGTGGTGACGTCGGGCCGACGCGCCATCGCATCGATCGCGGCGCGCAAATCGGCAACCGCTACCGCGGCCGCCGGCAGATAGGCGGCATTGGCGCAGCCGCCGACGCTATCGACCCGGCCGCCGGGCGATGTGCCGTAGCCGCGCCGCATCACGATCAGGGCGGCGAAGCCGCGCCGGGCATATTCCAGCGCGATGCCGTAATATTCGCGCGCGTTCATGGTTGCGCGATCGCCGAAGCTGCGCGGCGTGCCATGGCTGAGCAGTGCCAGCGGATAGCGCTTGGTCCCGGCCGGGCGAACCAGAAACGCCTCCAGCCCCTGCGGTCCGGCTTCGGCCATTGGGATGCGGAGATCCTCGACGTAGAACTGGGCGGCGCGCGCCGACGCGCTGGCCAGGGTGAGGCCCATGGCGAGGCTGGCGATCAGAATAAACGAGAGCCAGTAAAACCGCGTCATGCGCCGACTCGAAAAGGTCCGATTTAAAAGAACACCATAGCACGATCGTCTCCCTTGATATCGTGAAACGCATCCATCTCCGTCACCCTGAGGTGGCCGCTTCTTCAGCGGCCCTCGAAGGGCGACGGCCCGGCGGCATCTCGGCCGTTCATCCTTCGAGGCTCGGCACCCCGCGCGTTGCGCGGCGTACCTCGCACCTCAGGATGACGGAATCGGCCAAGGAACAGCTCCCCCGTCGCGCGTGTTGTGGTTTGGCGCGAGCGCGGCCGATGCTATGGTGTGGCGCAATCTCTGGACGGCAGGACGAGGATATTTCAGTGGCTGACATTCATCCCGCGGCGGGCAAGCTGGTTTCGCCGGACGCGCTCGCCAACATTCCGCGGCTCGTGACGGCCTATTTCGCGGGCAAGCCCGACGTCGCCGACCCTGCGCAGCGGGTGGCGTTCGGCACCTCGGGCCATCGCGGCACCTCGTTCAAGAACACCTTCAACGAAGGCCATATCCTGGCGACCACGCAGGCGATCTGCGACTACCGAAAGGAGAAGGGCCTCACCGGTCCGCTCTTCATCGGCATCGACACCCATGCGCTGGCCGAGCCTGCGCTTGCGAGTGCGGTCGAGGTGTTCGCGGCGAACGGCGTCGAGGTGATGATCGACAAGGACCACGGCTACACGCCGACGCCGGTGATCTCGCACGCGATCCTCACCTACAACAAGGGCCGCACATCGGGGCTGGCCGACGGCGTCGTCGTCACGCCTTCGCACAATCCGCCGGAGGACGGCGGCTACAAATACAATCCGCCGAATGGCGGCCCGGCTGACACCGATGTGACCGGTGTCGTCGAGAAGCGCGCCAACGCCTATCTCGCCGACGGGCTCAAGGGCGTGAAGCGCATTGACTACGCCAAGGCACTGAAGTCGTCGAGCGTTCATGCCAACGACTACATCACCCCCTACGTCGCCGATCTCGGCAATGTCGTCGATCTCGAGCTCGTCAAATCCGCCGGCATCAATATCGGTATCGACCCGCTCGGCGGCGCCGCCGTGCATTACTGGCATCCGATCATCGAGCGCTACGGCCTCAAGGCTACCGTCGTGAACGAGGCGATCGACCCGACCTTCCGCTTCATGACGGTCGACTGGGACGGCAAGATCCGCATGGACTGCTCCTCGCCTTACGCGATGGCGAGCCTGATCGCGATGCGCGACCGTTTTGACGTCGCCTTTGCCAACGACACCGATGCCGATCGCCACGGCATCGTGACCCGCACCGGCGGCCTGATGAATCCGAACCACTATCTGGCGACCGCGATCTCCTATCTGTTCGCGCACCGGCCGAACTGGAGCAAGGATGCCGCGATCGGCAAGACCGTGGTGTCGAGCTCGATCATCGATCGTGTCGCGAAAAAGCTCGGCCGTAAGCTGGTGGAGACGCCGGTCGGCTTCAAATGGTTCGTCGACGGCCTCGTCAGCGGCGGCTTCGGCTTCGGCGGCGAGGAGAGTGCGGGCGCCTCATTCCTGCGCCGCGACGGCACGGTGTGGACCACCGACAAGGATGGCATCATCCTCGGCCTGCTCGCCGCCGAGATCTTGGCCAAGACCGGCCGCGATCCGAGCCAGCTGTTCAATGATCTCACCGCCGAGCTCGGCGTTCCCCATTACGCGCGCATCGACGTCGCCGCGACCGGGCCGCAGAAGAACATCCTGAAATCCGTCACACCGGAGCAACTCGGGTTGAAAGATCTCGCCGGCGATCCCGTCCGCTCCACGCTGAGCAAGGCGCCCGGCAACGGCCAGCCGTTCGGCGGCATCAAGGTCGAAACGGATTTCGGCTGGTTCGCGGCGCGGCCGTCGGGGACGGAAGACGTCTACAAGATCTACGCCGAGAGCTTCCGCAGCACCGAGCACCTGAAGAAGATTCAGCAGGAAGCGCAGGCGGGCCTGGCGAAGGTGTTCGGCGCGTAACGGCCGAGGCGGGCTTTCTCTCTTACCCTCCCCTGGAGGGGGAGGGTCGATGCGCATGCAGCGAAGCGAAATGCGCAGCGGGGTGGGGTGAAGGTCCCTCCGCGATGAACAGTGCCCGTATGGAGAGATCACCCCGCCCCGGCGCTTCGCACCGACCCTCCCCCTCCAGGGGAGGTAATCGGCATTCCTGTATCCAAATCTAGTACATAAAGGTATTATAGTAAGCATTTTTGCTCTTGAACGATTTAATATCTCCAGTACTGTATACATAACGCATACATAAGCCCTGGGAGATCGCCGGTGACAAAACCCTTCCCCATGAACGCCTGGTACGCCGCCGCGTGGGACGCGGAGGTGAAGCCGGCGCTGTTGCCGCGGACGATCTGCGGCAAGCACATCGTGATGTACCGCAAGGCCGACGGCTCGGTGGCTGCTCTTGAGGATGCCTGCTGGCATCGCCTGGTGCCGCTGTCCAAGGGCCGGCTCGAAGGCGACACCGTCGTCTGCGGCTATCACGGCCTGAAATACAATGCGCAGGGCCGCTGCACTTTCATGCCCTCGCAGGAGACCATCAATCCATCGGCCTGCGTGCGCGCCTATCCCGTGGTCGAACGTCATCGTTACATCTGGCTCTGGATGGGCGACCCTGCGCTCGCCGATCCCGCGCTCGTGCCCGACATGCACTGGAATCACGATCCGGCCTGGGCCGGCGACGGCAAGACCATCCGCGTCAATTGCGACTATCGCCTCGTGCTCGACAATCTCATGGACCTCACCCACGAGACCTTCGTGCACGGCTCCTCGATTGGGAATGACGCGGTTGCCGAAGCGCCGTTCGACGTCACCCATGGCGAGAAGACGGTGACGGTGACGCGCTGGATGCGCGGCATCGAGGCGCCGCCGTTCTGGGCCAAGCAACTCGGCAAGGGAGGCCTCGTCGACCGCTGGCAGATCATCCGCTTCGAAGCCCCGTGCACCATCGCCATCGATGTCGGCGTCGCGCCGACCGGCACCGGCGCGCCCGAAGGCGACCGCTCGCAGGGCGTCAACGGCTTCGTGCTCAACACCATCACGCCCGAGACCGAGAAGACCTGCCATTACTTCTGGGCGTTCGTGCGCAACTATCAGATCGGCGAGCAGCGCATCACCACCGAGATCCGCGAGGGCGTCTCCGGCATCTTCCACGAGGACGAGTTGATCCTCGAGGCGCAGCAGCGCGCGATGGACGAGAATCCGGATCGCATCTTCTACAATCTCAACATCGACGCCGGCGCGATGTGGACGCGCAAGCTGATCGACCGGATGGTTGCGAAGGAAAACCCGCCAACACACCTCCAGGCCGCGGAGTAATCCAGGTGAAGGCAGCGCCCGAGCGTGAGGTCGACCGCTCCGTCTCGCAGACCGTGAAAGCGCAGCTCGCGCTGCGCGACCAGATCCTGTCGGGCGCCTTGCGCCCGGGCGAGCGCATCTCCGAGCTGCAGGCGGTGGAGACCACCGGCGCCTCGCGCACGCCGGTGCGCATGGCGCTGGTGCGGCTGGAGGAGGAGGGCCTGCTGGAGGCGATCCCCTCCGGCGGCTTCATGGTGAAAGCGTTTTCGGAGCGCGACATTTCCGATTCCATCGAGCTGCGCGGCACGCTGGAAGGCCTCGCCGCGCGCTTTGCCGCGGAGCGCGGCGTCTCCGCGCGCGAGCTCGAACCTCTGAAAGAGTGTCTCGCCGCGATCGACGATCTGCTGCGGCAAGTGCCGATCTCGATCGAAGCCTTCTCGTCCTATGTCGCGCTGAACGCGCGCTTCCACGCGCTGCTCACCGAATTGTCGCGCAGCCCGCCATTGGTTCGGCAGATCGACCGCGCCTCGGCGCTGCCGTTTGCGTCTCCAAGCGGCTTCGTGATGGCGCAGTCGGCGCTGCCCGAGGCGCAGCAGATCCTCATCATCGGGCAGGAGCACCACCGCGTCGTGATCGACGCCATCGAGAACCGCGAGGGTGCGCGTGCCGAAGCCGTGATGCGCGAGCACGCGCGGCTTGCGGTGCGAAATTTGCGGCTCGCGTTGCGCAACCGCACCCATCTCGATCTCCTGCCGGCGCTCGCGCTGATCAAGACCGCAACCGATTGAGGGCAATGCCATGCGCTTCATCGAAACCTGGATTCCGGCGACGCTGGTGTCGACGCGCGATCTATCGCCCGGCATCCGCGAATTCCTGATCCGGCCGGATCAATTCGACGGCGCGGCCTATCCGGTCGGCAGCCATATCAATGTCAGCGTCACCATCGATGGCTTGCCGGAGACGCGGTCCTATTCGCTGGTCGGCGAGGCTTCGTCCGCTGGCTTCAGGATCGCGGTGCGCCGCGCCGAGGATTCGCGCGGCGGCTCGCGCTACATGTGGCAGCTCGCGCCGGGCGCGCGGCTCGACATCACCCGGCCCGCCTCGCTCGTCGCGGTCGACTGGGCGCGCGAAAACTATTGCCTGATCGCCGGCGGCATCGGCATCACCCCGATCCTCGGTGCCGCGCAGGCGCTGGCGCGCCGCGGGGCAAGCGTTACGCTGCACTACGCCGTGCGCCGGCGCGCTGACGCTGCCTATCTCGACGATCTCGCGCGCCTGCTCGGTGACCGCCTGGTCGTCCATGCCAGCGATGAAGGCAAGCGGCTCGACCTCGACAGGCTGTTCGCCTCGTTGCCGAAGGGCACGCTGACGCTGTTCTGCGGCCCGATGCGGATGCTCGATGCCGCCCGCCACGCCTGGATCGGCGCCGGCCATCCGCTTCCCGATCTCCGCTACGAGACCTTCGGCTCCAGCGGCTCGCTGCCGACCGAGACCTTTCGTGTGCGTCTGAAGGGGTCTGACGTCGAGCTCGAAATCCCGCGCGAGCGTTCGATGCTGGATGTCCTCAACGCCAGCGGCTTTGAGGTGATATCCGACTGCAAGCGCGGCGAATGCGGCCTTTGCGCCATCGATGTCGTCGATGTCGACGGCGAGATCGACCATCGCGACGTCTTCTTCAGCGATCACCAGAAGCAAAGCAACGAGAAAATCTGCGCCTGCGTCTCGCGCGCGCGGGGCACGATCACGGTGGATACGCTGTTGCGGGCGGATGCGGTCTGAGGCGGCCTACGCCGCGAAGATCGCCCGCAGCTTCTTCGAGTTGAGCAGCGCCTGCACACCATCGGCCGACACCGGCCGGCCGATCAGGTAGCCCTGCACTTCGTCGCAGGCGATCTGGCGGAGATATTCGAGCTGGTCGGCGGTCTCGACGCCTTCGGCGACCACGTCGATGTTGAGGTCGCGCGCCAGCGAGATCACCGATTTCACGATCGCCGCGCAATCCGGCTGCACCAGCATGTCGCGGATGAAGGACTGGTCGATCTTGATGCGGCTGAACGGCAGCTTGCGCAGGTATGTCAGTGACGAGAAGCCGGTGCCGAAATCATCCAGCGCCACCGTGGCGCCGAGCTCCAGCAGCGCATTCAGGATCGAGGCGGCCGAGCCGTATTTCGACAGCAGCATCGATTCCGTGATTTCGATCTCGAGCCTGTCAGGCGCGACCCTGGCGTCGGCCAGCGCCTGCACGATGGTCTGGAGGATGCTCGCGTTGTGAAACTGCGCGGCCGAGAAATTCACGGCGACCCGGATATCCTCCGGCCAGTCCGACAGCGTCGCGCAGGCGCGGCGGATCACCCATTCGCCGATCTCGTGGATCAGCCCGGTCTCTTCCGCGATCGGGATGAACTCGCTCGGCGGCACCAGTCCGCGCGAGGGATGCTGCCAGCGCAGCAGCGCCTCGAAACCGGTGATGCGGTTGTTGCCGAGATCGAGGAACGGCTGGAACACCAGAAACAGCTCGTTGCGCGCGACGGCGCCGGCGAGGTCCGTTTGCAAGGCCTTGCGGTCGCGCGAGGCCTTGTCGTCGGCTTCCTCGAAGAAGCAGATCGTGCCGGGTCCGGCCTTCTTGGCGCGATAGAGCGCGGCGTCCGCGTTCTTCATGATGTCGAGCGGCGTGTTGCCGTCGCGCGGCGCCAGCACGATGCCGACGCTGGTCGCGCCCACGATCTCGCAGCCCTCGATCAGCAACGGTTCGGCAAAGGCCGCGACGAAGCGCTCGGCGATCTCGAGCGCATCCTCGGGCCGCGCTAGATTGGCCATCACCAGCGCGAACTCGTCGCCGCCGATGCGGGCGACATGCTCGGCCGCGCGGGTGCAGCGTTGCAGCCGGCTTGCGACCTGCACCAAAAATTCATCACCGGCGGGATGGCCGAAGCGGTCGTTGACCTCCTTGAAGCGGTCGAGGTCGAGCAGCAGCACGGCGAATTCCTCGCCGGACAGCGCAAGCCGCTTCAGCGCGCCGTCGAGCGTCTCGTTGAAGGCGACGCGATTGGGCAAATGGGTGAGGGGGTCCTGGCGGACGATGCGCTCGGCCTCGATCTGCCGCATCACCCGCCGTGCAAATCCGATCGAATTGACGAACACGCCGCGCAGCAGCACGCTGCCATAGACCACGACCAGGAAAGCGATCAGCAGGAAGGCGAGGTCGCCGTTCCGGCTGAGGCAGATGGCGATGCCGACGAAGATCGGAGCAGTGAACGCGATGGCCGCGATCGGGATGGTGGCGAAGGCGAGCGCGCCGCCGGCCAGCATGCCCGAGCACAGGCAGGTGATGACGAGCTGGCCGCCGGTCGAAGCATTTGCAAAGAAGGCGACGGGGACGATGCCCCAGGCTGTGCCGAGCACGAAGGCATTGCGCACCAGCCGGTGCATGGCGCGGCGGGAGACGAATTGCGGCTTTGTGATCCGGCGCGAGGCGTGGGATTGCAGGCCGAACGCAATCGCGGCGCCGGCGACGGCGACGGCCCAGATCAGGGCGGGGATGCGGTCCGGTGACTGCCACAGCGCAATGGCGAGCACGGTGGCGTTGCAGGCATTGGCGAGCATGATGCCGACGGAATAGCCGAGCACCAGCGACATCTGCTCCGCGCGGATATGGCCGGCGACGGTTTCGTCGGTTGCGGGGCCGCCAAAGGCTGACAGATCGCCGGCAAACAGCCTTGCGACATAGTTGGTCAGTTGAGTCCGCATTCCAGGGCCTAGCAGCATGAGCCGTTTGTCCGGCTCGATCCGGAAAATTCACCGCAAAACTTTGACGAACTATGAATTATCCCCGATTGCCGCAGTCGCCGCGACCACTTCTGCGTGTTCGTGTCGCAGTATCGATAACAAATCGATACAAATGCGGCGCTCCGCGTTACGGCTGTAACGATAGGCCGAGCATCCGCCACTCACTCCGCTGTCATGCCCCGCGAAGGCGGGGCATCCAGTACGCCGTGGCCTATCGAGGAATCGCGACGGTCTCGGAGTACTGGATCGCCCGGTCCTGATGGGCAATTGCGCATAAGGCCGGGCGATGACAGCGGTGTCCGGGACGCGAGTCTCAATCAGACCAGCCCCTGCTCGGCCAGAAAATGCGTGAGCGTATCGGTCTGCTCGGAGCCGACGAAGGCGCCGATGTAGCCGTCGGGACGCACCCGGAAAGCCTCGGCCTGGTCAGGCGGCACGCCAGCGAAGCCGATCGCCATGTCAGCGAAGCCGCCGTCACGCCGAGCGGAAAGGCGATGACGGACGCGGTCGACCGGGCACGCGAACGGATTGTCGAGGAAATGTTTGCGAGCTGTTGCGCGTTCTCAGTCAGCGCACGAGCGCGCTCTCATCGCACCTTTGTGCGTCGAAATACGACGATTGGTATCGGATTGCCGCAGAGTGTTGCCGCGCCGACATAGTGTGAACCATCGGTTCTCCCTATCAATCCAGGCGCGACTTGGAATGCTGGAATGCCGGTGGTTGGAATGGGAATGAAGCGTCTGCTGCTCGCGACCTCGGCGCTGGCGAGCTGCCTGTTTTCGGTTTCGGCCCAGGCCCAGAGTGTGTGGCACGGCTTCGGCAACTCGACAGCCACCAGCGATTACAATCTCGGCACCAACTGGTCGAATCCGCCGGCGGGCGCTCCGCCAATCAATGCCGGCCAGTCAGCTCAATTCACGGGAGGGGGCAGTACGACCATCACGGTCACTGCCGGCCCGATCACCCCGGATTCGTGGACGTTCGGGGCAAACGCCAGCAACTACGCTTTGTCGGGCGCCGACGTGAACTTCAACGGCGCCGGACCGAACCTCGTCAACAACGCCAATACCGGTCAGAGCATCTCGATCAGCAACAACATGACGGGAGCGGGCATCTCGCAGGCCGGCGCCAGCACGCTGACGCTGAGCGGGACGAACTCGTTCACGACGACGAGTGTCTCGGCCGGCACCCTCGTCAACAGCGGCACCCTGACGTCTGCTGTTTCCGTCACGAACACCCTCGCGACCTACGAAAACACCGGCACGCAGAATGGCGGCCTCGACAACAACGGCGTCACGCGCAATTCGGGCACGCTGAACGGCGGCTTGATCAATTCGGGTGGTTATATTCAGTTCGCCGGTTCAACCAATGGCGGGCTGACCAATATTAACTCGGTCGGCGCCCATGCCGGCGCCTTCAACGGCGCGATCGACAATAGCACCGGCGGTCTCTTCGAAATCTTCGGCACGGTCACCAGCGACAGCACATTCACCAACAGCACCACCTCGTCTGTCCTGTTTTTTTCCAGCGGCTCTTACACCGTCGCTGGACTGATCACGAACTCGGGCACCGATCCGGCCGGAGGCATCGCGGTAAGCGCCGGCTCGACCCTCAACGCCAACGGCGGCCTGACCAACAACGCCAACGCGACGATCGTGAACAGCGGCGGTACCGTGACCGGCAACCTGAGCAACGCGGGCATCGTCACCAACAGCGGTGCGATGGGCGCGGTGACCAACACCGGATCGTTCGACAACCAGAACGGCGGCTCGATCACGACGCTGACCAACAATTCCGGCACGTTTACCAACGAGAGCGGCGCGACCGTCTCCGGCGCGGCGACGATCTCCGGCGGCACCGTGA
The DNA here is from genome assembly GCF_024199945.1 of Bradyrhizobium sp. CCGUVB4N. Lineage (GTDB taxonomy): Bacteria > Pseudomonadota > Alphaproteobacteria > Rhizobiales > Xanthobacteraceae > Bradyrhizobium. The sequence continues at coordinate 2,488,785 of NZ_JANADP010000001.1, forward strand.
CCAACGCCGGCACGTTTTCCTCCACGCTCGGTCTGACCGGCGGCACGTTCACCAACAACGCGGGCGGTCAGGTCCAGGGGATGACCACGATGAGCTTCGCCACGGTGAACAACAACGGCACGATGGCCGGAGTGACCATCAACGCGGGAACGCTCAACAACAACAACGGTGGCACAATCGCGACGGTGACGGCCAGCGATGGTAATTTCCGCAACTACGCAGGTGCAACGGTCTCCGGCGCGGTGTCGATCTCTGCTTCAAACATCACGTTGAACCACGGCACATTCGCCAGCACGCTTGACGCGACCGGCGGCATTTTCACGAACGCCGCCGACGGCCAGGTCCTGGGTGCGACGACGCACAGCGGCGGTGGGATGACCAACTACGGCACGATGGCCGGCGTGACCAACTCGTTCGGGAGTTTCACCAACTACGACACCGGTTCGATTACGACGCTGACCAATAGCGGCGGCAGCTTCTATAGTTTAGGGACGGTCTCCGGCGCTGCGACTATATCTGGAGGCAGCGTGGTAAATCACCAAGGTACGTTTGCGAGCACGATCGGGCTGACGGGCGGCTCGTTTGAGAATGATTCTGGCAGTGTGGTCCAGGGCGCGACGACGAACAATGGCGGCGCGGTGGGCAACTACGGTACGATGGCGGGGGTGACCAACGCCTCCGGAACGTTCGGCAACAACACCGGCGGCTCGATCACGACGCTGAACAACAATGGCGGCACCTTCACCAACGATACCGGCGCAACGGTCTCCGGCGCGGCGACGATCTCCGCGGGCAGCGTGACGAACGCCGGCACGTTCTCCAGCACGCTCGGCCTGACCGGCGGCACGTTCACCAACAACACCGGCGGCCAGGTCCAGGGCGCGACCACGAACAACGGCGGTACGGTGAACAACAACGGCACGATGGCCGGCGCGATCAACACCTCCGGAACGTTCAACAACAATAACAACGCCACGATCACGACGCTGATCAACAATGGCGGCCTCTTCCAGAACGACAATCAGGGCAGGGTCACGGGCGCTGCGACCGTGTCTTCAGGCACCGTGCAGAATGCCGGTACGTTTGCGAGCACCCTCGGTCTGACGGGCGGCACGTTCAACAACTTCGGCACTGTTCAGGGCGCCACCACGAACAACGGCGGCACGGTGGGCAACGGCGGCACGATGGCTGGCGTGACCAACACGTCCGGAACGTTCAACAACAACGGCACCGGCTCGATCACGACACTGAACAACAATGGCGGCACCTTCAACAATGACGCCACGATCAGCGGCGCGGCGACGATCTCCGGCGGCACGGTGTTCGTGACCGGCAGCGGGACCATCGGCGGCGCGGTGAGCCTCACCAATGCGGCGGGAACGCTCGATATCTCCGGCGTCACCACCGGTCTTTCGATTACGGATTTCTCGGGTGTCGGCGGAAGCACCGTGAACCTCGGTGCCAAGACGCTGACGATCTCGGGTGGCACCCAGACCTTTGGTGGTGTGATCCAGGGCACCGGCAATCTGGTCCTGTCCAGCGGCGCGGAGACGCTGACGGGCACCAGCAGCTACAACGGAACGACCACGATCAACGGTGGCACGCTCAGGGTCGATGGCTCGATCGCCAGCTCATCGATGACGACGGTGAATGCCACGAGCACACTCTCGGGCGTGGGCACCGTGGGCAATGTTTCCGTCAACGGTGGCCTGTTCGCGCCGGGCCAGGGCGTGGTCGGCGGCTCCATGACCGTTGCCGGTAGCCTCGTCTTGAGCGCAGCTTCGACCTACCTCGTGGAAGTGACGCCGGCGACGTCCACCTCCAGCATCGTGACCGGCAATGCAAATCTCGGCGGCGCGACGCTGGGCGTCAACTTCGCGGCCGGCAGCTACGTCTCGAAGCAATACACGGTCGTCGCCGCGAGCAGCATCACTGGCGCGTTCAATCCCACCATCCTCAGCCTTGGCCTGCCTGCGGGTTTCAGCATCAGCGCGAGCAACGACCTCACGCACGCCTATCTGAACCTCGTGCTGAACTTTGCACCGCCGTCAGGAAACCTGAACGTCAACCAGCAGAACGTCGGCAACGCGATCATCAACTTCTTCAACACGACCGGCGGGATCTCGATGGCGTTCGGCGGCCTGACGCCGGCCGGCCTGACGCAAATCTCCGGCGAGGTCGGCAGCGCGCCGCAGCAGTCGACGTTCAATGCGATGACCCAATTCATGGGCGTGATGACGGACCCGTTCGTCGCCGGCCGCGGCGATCCCGTTAGCGCCGGCGGCGCACCGAATGCCTATGCCGACGAGAGCTTGGCTTACGCCGCGGCCGGGAAGGGACGTTCGGCCAACGCGCGCGACGCGTTCGCCGCCTACACCAAGGCTCCGGTGGCGCCGTCCTTCGAGCAGCGCTGGAGCGTCTGGGCCGCCGGCTTCGGCGGTGCGCAGCAGACCGACGGCAACAATGCGCTCGGCTCCAACACCACCACCAGCAGCCTCTACGCGACCGCCGTCGGCGCGGACTATCGCGTGTCGCGTGACACGCTGCTCGGCTTCGCGCTGGCCGGTGGCGGCACCAATTTCTCCGTCGCCAGCAATCTCGGCGGCGGCCGCTCCGACCTGTTCCAGGCCGGCGCGTTCTTCCGCCACAACGCGGGTCCCGCCTACATCACGGGCGCGTTGGCCTATGGCTGGCAGGACATCACCACCGATCGCACCGTGACCGTCGCCGGCGTCGATCGCCTGCGCGCCGAGTTCAATGCCAATGCCTGGTCAGGCCGGCTCGAAGGCGGCTATCGCTTTGTTTCACAAGGCATTGGTCTGACGCCCTACGCAGCGGCGCAGGTCACCGCCTTCGACCTGCCGGCTTATGCTGAACAGGCGATCGCGGGCAGCAACCAGTTCGCGCTCGCCTATGGCGCCAAGAGCGTCACCGATACACGGAGCGAGCTCGGCCTTCGCACCGACAAGGCCTTCGCTCAGGACGACGGCATCGTCACGCTGCGCGGCCGCGTCGCATGGGCGCACGACTTCAACCCCAACCGCGCGATCGGCGCCACGTTCCAGACCTTGCCCGGCGCGAGCTTCGTCGTGAACGGCGCGGCGATGGCCTCGGAGATGGCGCTGGTCACCGCCGCGGCCGAGAAGAAATGGCTGAACGGCTGGTCGGCGGCCGCCACGTTCGAGGGCGAGTTCTCCAACGTCACGCGCAGCTATGCCGGAAAGGGCGTGGTGCGTTACGCTTGGTAAGGCTGCGGGCTTGAGGGTCACGAGCCGGCGTCCGGACGTCGGCGTCCCGGCGAAAGACAGGAACCAAAGGAGAGGGCGGCCATTAAGGTCTCATGACCGATGCGCCCAAATCAGCCGCTCGTGCTGCACGTCTCGTGATTGTTGCCCTCGCGGCAGTTGCGGCCTTTGCGCGGCCCGTCGGCGCGGATCAATCATCGACAAGCGCTCCGCTGAAAAGTCCTGCCGATTTTTCGTCGATCTCGAACACAAGCGAGCGCTCGCGCGCGATCTTCAACGAAATCGGCAAGGTGGTCATGAATCCGCGTTGCATGAACTGCCACCCGGCGGGCGACCATCCAACGCAGGGCGACGATTTTCACGAGCACATGCCGCCGATCTGGCGGGCCGAGACCGGGCATTTCGAGGCCAACTGCTCGGGCTGCCATGGCTCTCACAACGTCACGCTGCTCGAGGCGGCTTCATATCGAAGCATTCCCGGTCATCCGCGATGGGGCTTTGCGCCGATGTCGATGGCGTGGCAAGGCAAGTCACTGGGTGAGATCTGCCGCCAGTTGAAGGATGTCCAGGCCAACGGCGGCCGCGACCTCGCCGCGTTGCAGGAGCATGTCGCCAAGGACGATCTCGTCGGTTGGGCCTGGAATCCCGGCGAAGGTCGCAAGCCGGCTCCCGGCAGCCAACAGGTTGCTGGCGAGCTCGTGCAAGCGTGGATCGACAGCGGCGCGGAGTGTCCGCGCTAGCTTACCGCCCGAGCTGCTTCGGATCGTAGAAGAACCGCTCCTCGACGATCTGCTCGCCACGCCAGGTCTGCCAGGCGATCTCCTCAAAATTGCGCGTGACGCCTTCAGTGTTGGTGAAGCTGAAGATCCAGCGCGTGGCGACGTTATCGCCCTCGATCAGGCTCGGCCCGACGCGGACGGCCTTCACCTCTTTGGACATCGCCAGCACGCCGCGCTCCTTGGTAACGAGAGCGTCGCGGCCAACCGTCGGTGCGGTGTTGTTCTCATAGGTCACGGCATCGGGTGTGCAGTAGTCCTCGATCGCGCCGATAAAGTCTCCCTTCTCGAGGCGCTTCGCAAATTCTTCGACGATGTCACGGCTCGGCATGATGGTCCTCACGATTAAAACCGACTGTTAGTCGGTAAATACCGACCGGCGGTCGAAAAGTCAACTGGCCGCGTGAGACGAATTGGATTAGATGGGACTCATGGCAAAACAGGCGGAGCGGCGGGCAGCGACTTCGGAGGCGATCCTGACGGCGGCGCGCCGGTTGTTCGGGACGCAGGGCTTTGCCGCCACCACCATGGACGCGATCGCCGAAGCGGCCGGCATCGCCAAGGGCGCGGTCTATCATCACTTCAAGACCAAGGAGGCGGTATTTGAGGCCGTGTTCGACCTCGTCTCGCGCGATCTCGTCGTTGAGATCGACAGTGCCGCACGCGCCGAGAAGGACGTGTTGGCCGCGATGGTCGCCGGCACCCAGCATTATTTTGCCGCGACCGCCAAAGGCCCGACCGGCCAGATCATCCTGCGCGACGGTCCCGCCGTGCTCGGCTGGGAGCGCTGGCGCGAGATCGACGCAAAGCATTTTGGCGGCAAGATGCCGCGCGCGCTGTCGGTGGCGATGGAGATGGGCCTGATCGCAAAGCAGCCGGTCGAGCCGTTGGCGCGGCTGCTGCTCGGCGCGGTGACCGAGGCCGCGGTCGCCTGCGCCGGACGCGCCGATATCGCAAGGGCAGGTGCGGAATATGCCCGTGCGTTCAAGTCGCTGGTCGAGGCGCTGCGTCTGCGGGCATGATCGTGCTAGTGACGAACCGGAAACGCCCACACCAACAAGAAGAAGCGTAGCGCATGAACGCAAATTCCGCCCTCGCGCCATCCGATCCTGAGTTCGACTACATCATCGTCGGCGCCGGCTCCGCCGGCTGCGTGCTCGCCAATCGCTTGTCTGCGAATGGCAAGCACAGCGTGCTGTTGCTCGAGGCCGGCCCCAAGGATTCCAACATCTGGATCCACGTGCCGCTCGGCTACGGCAAGCTGTTCAAGGAAAAGACCGTCAACTGGATGTACCAGACCGAGCCGGAGCCCGAGCTGAAGGGCCGGCAGGTGTTCCAGCCGCGTGGAAAAACGCTCGGCGGCTCGAGTTCGATCAACGGCCTGCTCTACGTTCGCGGCCAGCACGAAGACTACGATCGCTGGCGCCAGCACGGCAATGCCGGCTGGGGCTATGACGACGTGCTGCCCTATTTCAAGAAGGCGGAGAACCAGACGCGCGGTGCCGATCAATATCACGGCACGGGTGGGCCGCTGCCGGTTTCCAACATGGTCGTGACCGATCCGCTGTCGAAAGGTTTCATCGACGCCGCGGTCGAGACCGGGCTTCCCTACAATCCCGATTTCAACGGCGCCAAGCAGGAAGGCGTCGGCCTGTTCCAGACCACGACGCGCAACGGCCGTCGCGCCTCGACGGCGGTGGCTTATCTCGGCCCGGCGAAGAGCCGCAGCAATCTCAGGGTCGAGACCGAAGCGCTCGGCCAGCGCGTGCTTTTCGAGGGCCGTCGTGCGGTCGGCGTCGAATATAGGCAAGGCGCGAATGTACGCCGCGCGCGGGCGCGCAAGGAGGTTGTGCTGTCGAGTGGCGCCTACAACTCGCCGCAGCTCCTGCAGCTCTCCGGCGTCGGGCCTGCCGATCTCCTGCGCAAGCACGGCATCGATGTGGTGCTGGATGCGCAGGGCGTCGGCCACGATCTGCAGGACCACATGCAGGTCCGCATCGTGATGCGCTGCTCGCAGAAAATCACGCTGAACGACACCGTCAACAATCCGCTTCGCCGCACGCTGGCGGGCGCGCGCTACGCGCTGTTCCGGAAGGGCTGGCTGACGATCGCGGCCGGCACCGCGGGCGCGTTCTTCAAGACCAATCGGCGTCTCGCCTCGCCCGACATCCAGGTGCACTTCCTGCCGTTCTCGACCGACAAGATGGGCGAGAGGCTGCATGATTTTTCCGGCTTCACGGCATCTGTGTGTCAGCTCCGGCCCGAGAGCCGCGGCTCCTTGCGTATCAAGAGCGCGGATCCGACGGTGCCGCCGGAGATCCGCATCAATTACATGTCGACCGAGACCGACCGCACCACCAATGTCGAGGGCATCAAGATCCTGCGCAGGATCCTGAACGCGCCGGCGATGAAACCGTTCGTGGTCAGCGAGTACGATCCCGGGGCGAAGGTATCCACGGATGCCGAAATCCTGGATTATTGCCGCGAGCGCGGCAGCACCATCTACCATCCGACCTCGACCTGTCGTATGGGCAACGACGCGCTCGCGGTGGTGGACCAGCGGCTGAAGGTGAGGGGGCTCGAGGGCCTTCGTGTCGTCGACGGTTCGATCATGCCGGACCTCGTGTCGGGGAACACCAACGCGCCGATCATCATGATCGCGGAGAAGGCGTCCGATATGATATTGCAGGATGCGCGATAAATTCGCGTTGGAGAGGATTTGGACTTGGCACCGCGATTCAAGATCGGCACCCGCAAGAGCGCGATGGCGCTGGCCCAGACGGACGAGATTGCGCGCCGCCTGATTGCTGCCGTGCCCGGCCTCGACGTCGAGATCGTCAAGTTCGACACCACGGGCGATCTCGACCAGACCAGCAAGCTGCTGCCCCATGGCGGCAAGGGCGGCGCCTTCGTCGCGCAGATCCGCGCGGCGGTGCTGGCGGGCGAATTGCAGGCGGCGATGCATTCGCTGAAGGACATGCCCGGCAACGAGGACACGCCGGGCCTCGTCATCGGCGCCACGCTGTCGCGCGATCCCGCAAGCGATGCGCTGGTGCTGCGGGATGGCGTGACGCTGGCGGCGCTGCGCCAGTCGCGCGGCAAGGGTTTTAAAATTGGCACCAATGCCGTCCGCCGCGCCGCTTATGCGCGACGGTTGTTTCCGGACATTGAAGTCATTCACTTCCGCGGAGCCGCCGACACGCGGGTGCGAAAGCTCGACAATGGCGAGAAGCAGAAGCTGCCGGATGGCGGCGCCGTGGGGCCGGCCGATGCGCTGATCATGGCGCGCTCCGGTCTCGACCGCGTTGATCTTTCCAGCCGCATTGCCTATGAGTTCACCGCGGCGGAGATGCTGCCGGCCGCGGGTCAGGGCATCGTCGCCGTCGAATGCGCCGCGCAGGACTGGCACACGCGACAAATCCTGTCATCGATCGACGACGCCGACGCGCATGCCTGCGCCGATGCCGAGCGTGAGGTGCTGTGGGTGCTGAACGGCCACTGTAATTCGCCGGTCGCGGGTTTTTCGACCATCGCCGGCGGTCAGATGTCGCTCACCGCATCCGTGCTCGATCTCTCCGGCAACACCATCATCGAAGCCGCGCGCACCGGCCCCGCCAATCGCCCGCGTGAGCTTGGCCGTGCGGTGGGACTTGATCTGCTCGGGAAGGGCGCCGCCGAAATCATCGAGCGCAGCCGGCCGCGCTAGGCGTCGTTGCGAAATCACGATCGTCGAGATGGTGTCATCGTGCGCCTGTTTTGCCCGACGTGTCAAATGTCGGTGCGCGAGGTGCTCAACCCGCGCGAAGCGAAATCCTTCAACGATTTCTACTGTGCATGGGGTTGTTTTCGCGGTTTTGATTTCCGCCCCCTGACGGGCGGAATTTTTTTACCCCCGTACGCGCTTGATCATCTGCTCGACATGGGCGATCGGCGTCTCCGGCTGGATGCCGTGGCCGAGGTTGAAGATGAAGCGGCCTTGCGAAAAATTCGCGAGCACATTGTCGACCGCGCGGTCGAGCGCCGCGCCACCCGTGATCAGCACCAGCGGATCGAGATTGCCCTGCACGGCGACCTTGCTCTGAACGCGTTCGCGGATGAAGGCGGGCTCGGCGGTCCAGTCCATGCTGACGGCGTTGACACCGGTCGCCTCGACGTAACCAGGCAGCTGCGCGCCGGCGCCGCGCGGAAAGCCGATGATCTTCGCATCCGGCACTTTGGCACGCACGCCTTCGACGATGCGCCGCGTCGGCTCGGTTGACCAGCGCGCGAACTCGGCCGGCGGCAGCACGCCCGCCCAGGTGTCGAAGATCTGCAGCGCGTTGGCGCCGGCGTCGAGTTGCGCGAGCAGATATTGGATCGAGTTGTCGACCAGCACGTCGATGATTTTCGCAAATGCCTCCGGATGCCGGTAGGCCATCATCCGCGCCGGCGCCTGGTCCGGCGTGCCATGGCCCGCGACCATGTAGGTCGCAACCGTCCACGGCGCGCCGCAGAAGCCGATCAGCGCAATCTTCGGATCGAGCGCGCCGCGCACGATCTTCAGCGCCTCGAACACCGGCTGGAGCTTGCTGAAGTCGGCCTGCGCGGCGAGCGTCGCCACCTTCGCGGGATCGTCCAGCGGCTCGAGCCGCGGACCTTCGCCGACCTCGAAGCGCACGGAGCGGCCGAGCGCGTAGGGGATCACCAGAATGTCGGAGAAGATGATCGCCGCATCGAAGCCGAACCGCCGGATCGGTTGCAGCGTCACTTCGGCGGCAAGCTCCGGATCGAAGCAGAGATCGAGGAAGCCGCCGGCCTTGGCGCGCACCTCGCGATACTCCGGCAGATAGCGGCCGGCCTGCCGCATCATCCAGAGGGGCGGGACGGCTTGCCGCTGGCCGGAGAGCACGTCGATGAAGGGCTTTGTCGCAGACTGGGGCACGAATGGTCCTGATGCAGTTTTGAGGTTCCTGATACACCGTGCGCGGCCCGAGCGGAACAGGGGAACCAGCGCAATTGCGCCGCGTTGACCCCGCCAATGGAGGAGGAATTCCATGGCTCAGACATTCAACCCCGCGCCGCACGACAAGCACGCCGACAATCTGCACGAGGCGCTCGCGGCCGATCGCCACGCCAAGCTTGACACCGGGCTGGAAGATACCTTCCCCGCCTCCGATCCCGTGAGCGCCACGCAGCCGACGCCGTCGAAGGCCGATGCGGATGCCGACAATCCCTCGCTCTGGGACAAGGTTAAGTCGATCTTCAGCTAGCGGCCGCCGGTTTCCGATAGGCTTGATAAGACCTTGTTAGTGATCTGCGGAAGCCCCGGTCCGTAGGAGTACGGAAAACCCCGTAGATGAATGCGAATCCGCGCGGGTGCTTCAGGGTTCAATAAGAGAAGCGGCAGAGTTTCCGACTATTGGAGAATTCTGCCGCATGAACCTCGCCTCCCAGAGAGCCGGATGGAGCCGCCTGCCGCTGCGCGCGGCGGCGTTCGTCGTGCTCACCTGTGTGGCGATCCTCGGCGTCAGCGGCTGGCGTGAATGGGCCGCGCGGGACGCGGTGCTCAAGGGCGCCGAGACCGAGATGGCGAACGTCGCCCGCTCGTTGACGCAGCATGCCGAGGACAGCCTCGATCTGCTGGATTCCGGCGTCGTCGGCGTCGTCAGCCGGCTGGAGATGGATGGCGCCGATCCCGCGACGATCAACAAGCTGCGTACCCTGCTCGAGGCGCGCAAGAAAGCGATGGAGCGCGTCCACAGCCTCGCCATCATCGACGACCAGGGCAATTGGCTGACCTCGCCCGGCACGATCGCCTCGACGCTCAGCGACGACACGTTCTTCCGCCATCATCAGCTCTCGCCCAAGCGCGAGCCCTATGTCGGCCGTCCCGTGAAGAGCCTTGTCGACGGCGAATGGGTCGTGACCCTGTCGCGCCGCTTCAACAAGCCGGACGGCAGCTTCGGCGGCGTGGTGCTCGCGGCCATCGGCTCCCGATATCTGTCGCATTTCTACGAGCAGTTCGAGATCGGCCGCAACAGCTCCGTGACGCTGATGTACGGCGACGGCATGATCATCGCGCGCAACCCGAACAACGAAAAGTTCGTCGGCCGCAGCGTCGCCGACACCGCGCTGTTCCGCGACGCCAGCCTGCAACGGCCGTTTGGCGCCTATCATTTCAAGTCGCCGCTCGACGGCGCCGAGCGCGTCAGCTTCTTCAAGCGTTCCGGCCGTTACCCGCTGGTGCTGCTCGCAACCGTCGACAAGGACGAGCTGCTTGCGCCATGGCGGGCTGCTGCGATCTCCCGCATGCTGTACGTGGTCGCGCTGGTGATGCTGATCGCGGTGATCGGCGCGGTGCTGGTGCGGCAGCTGCAGCGCGGCCAGCGCATGGCCGCGGCCCTGATCGAGAAGGAGGCGCATTTCCGCCTGCTCGCGGAAGGCTCCAGCGACATGGTCACCCGCATCGGGCTCGACGAGCGGCTGCGCTACGTTTCGCCGTCGTCCAATCAGGTCGTCGGCTGGCGCCCCAATCAGCTGATCGGCACCGACGCGCTCGCCGGCATCCATCCGGAGGACCGGCCGCACGTGCAGGCCATTGTCGATGCCATGAAGCGCGGCGACACGGACGAAGCGCGCCTCACCTATCGCAACGTGCACCGGCAGAAGTCCGAAGTCTGGCTGGAATCGACCATGCGCGTCACGCGCAAGGACAACGGCAATGTCGACGGCGTGGTCGCGATCTCGCGCGACATCTCCGAGCAGAAGAAACTGGAGACGCGGCTCGAGACCCTCGCGATCGAGGATAGCCTCACCGGGCTTGCCAATCGCCGCCGCTTCGACGAGCGGCTGAAGGAAGAATGGGCGCGCGCCTATCGTGACCGCTCCAGCCTCGGCCTCCTGATGATCGACGTCGATCACTTCAAGTCCTACAACGACGAATACGGCCATCCCGCCGGTGACGCCTGCTTGCGCGTGGTCGCCAAGATCATCGCAGCCGAGATGCAGCGGGTCGGCGATCTCGCGGCGCGTTACGGCGGCGAGGAATTCGCCATGCTGCTGCCGAACACCGATGCCGCCGGCTGCGCCCGGATCGGCGAGCGGATCCGCGGCGCCGTCCACGACGCAGGCCTCGTTCATGTCTCCAGTGCGGTGGCGCCATGCGTCACCGTCTCGATCGGCGGCGCGGCCTGCCGCCCCTCATTCGAGCGCACCGCGGGTGCGGGATCGCTGGTGGAATCCGCCGACCGCGCGCTCTACGCCGCCAAGGCCGGCGGCCGCGATCGTCTGATGATGTCGGGCGAGGTCATGAGCCTGCTGAAGGCTTCTGGTCAGTAATGTCACTCAATAATGCGGAGGGCGCTCATTGGTGGGGCCCGGCGCATTCGCCTCGGCCTCCTGCAGTCGCTCGTTGAGCTGCGCCAGCTGCCGCGTCAGCACATCGATCTGCTTCCACTGCGCGGTGATGGTCTCGTTCAGGGTCTCGATGGTGTCGTCCTGATAGGCAAGACGCGTCTCCAACGTGTCGATGCGTTCGGCGAGCGTCTTGATGTCATTCGTCACGTGCGTGCCCCAATTCCTGTTCGCGCAGGCCTCGCTCGCGCAGGCCATGGCCAAGGGCGACGCGCTCGTCGAACACAAAACATTCGCCGCGCCAGCGGCTCTGCACCTCCGGCACCTCTTCCAGATATTTCAGGATGCCGCCCTTGAGGTGATAGACCTCGGCAAAGCCGCGGGCCAGCAGATGCGCGCTCGCCTTCTCGCAACGGATGCCGCCGGTGCAGAACATCGCGATCTTGCGATGTTTCGCGGGATCGAGCTTCGCAGCGGCAAAATCCTTGAACTGGCCAAAGCTCTTGATGTCCGGGTCGACCGCACCCTCGAACGTGCCCATCGCCACCTCGAAGGCGTTGCGGGTGTCGAGCACCAGCGTGTCGGGTGAGGCGATCAGCGCGTTCCATTCGGCGGCATCGACATAGGTGCCGACCTGCCGGGTCGGATCGGCGGCTGCATCGCCGAGCGTGACGATCTCCTTCTTCAGCCGCACCTTGAGTCGGCCGAACGGCATGGTTTCCGCGGTCGAGCACTTCAGCTCGAGATTGTTCAGCCGGCCGCCGAACATCGCCCCATGCGCGAGCTCGTGAGCGAAGGCGTCGATGGCCTCAGGCGCGCCCGCAATCGTGCCGTTGATGCCCTCCTGGGCCAGCAGCACGCTGCCCTTCACCGAAAGGCCGGCGCAGAACGCGCGCAGCGGCTCGCGCAGTTCGCGGTAGTCGGGCAGGGCGGCGAATTGGTAGAAGGCGCAGACCTTGTAAATCATGCGCCCGTTTAGCAGGCGGCCGGCGCCCAGAAAACCCGCAACCGACAGCTCTATTCCCAGCGAATGGCAGCCATTTCCCTGGTATGCCAGCATTGCCCGGGCGCCCCGGAATGTGTCATGAAGACCCGGTTTTTCGAGATGGCGCCGCGCGCGCCCCAAGACTTCGCCTAGACGGCCCTGAGAGAGCAAACTTCGATGAGAAACTTCCATTTCCCCGGCAGGTCCACGGTCCACGCCACCAACGCGATGGTCGCGACTTCGCATCCGCAGGCATCCCTTGCCGCGATCGAGGTGCTCCGCGAGGGCGGCACGGCGGTGGACGCGGCGGTGGCGGGTTCGGCGATACTCGGCGTGATCGAGCCGCAATCGACCGGCATCGGCGGCGATTGCTTTGCGCTGATCCAACCACGCGGCGAGGGCAAGATCATCGCCTATAACGGCTCCGGCCGGGCGCCGAAGGCGGCCAACGCCGACTGGTATCTCGAGCGCAAGATCAATTCCGTGCCGCTGACCTCGGCCCATGCGGTCTCGATCCCCGGCGTGATCGACGCTTTCGCGACCGTGCTGCGCGACCACGGCAAGTTCGGCTTCGACCGTTTGCTGCAGCCTGCGATCAAGGCGGCGGAAGAAGGCTATGTCGTCGCCCCCCGCATCGCGTTCGACTGGAAGAACCAGTTCGAGAAGCTGAAGGGCGGCACCAACACCGTGCGCTACCTGTTGCCGGGCGGCAAGCCGCCGGTCGCCGGCGACGTCATCCGCCAGGCCGAACTCGGCAAGACGCTGCGTGCCATCGCCAAGGACGGCCGCGACGCCTTCTACAAGGGCGCGATCGCGGAGGACATGGTCGAGACCCTTCGCGGCATCGGCGGTCTGCACACGCTCGACGATTTCGCCGCGCACACCACCGAGACGACGACGCCGATCGGCACCGTGTACAAGGGCCACGACGTCTGGCAGTGCCCGCCGAACGGCCCGGGCGTCACCGCGCTGTTGATGCTCAACATCCTGTCGCGCTTCGACCTGACCAAATACGCCCCCGTGAGCGTCGAGCGTTTCCATCTCGAAGCGGAAGCCGCGCGCATCGCCTACATGAACCGCGAGATGTACGTCGCCTCTCCCGAGCACATGAAGATCAACGTCGCCGAGATGCTCGAGAAGGGCTTTGCCGACGAATACATCAGCAAGATCCGAATGGACGGCATGCTCGACCTGCCGAATGTCGCGCCGCCGATGAATCCGTCGACCATCTACATCACGGTGGTGGACAAGGACCGCAACGTCTGCTCGTTCATCAACTCGGTTGCGCATTCCTTCGGCTCGGCGATCGTCTCGAACAAGACCGGCGTCCTGTTCCAGAACCGCGCCGGCGGCTTCCGCATCCAGCCGGGTCATCCCAACTGTATCGAAGGCGGCAAGCGTCCGCTGCACACGATCATGCCGGGTCTGCTCACCAAGGGCGGCCGGTCCACGATGTCGTTCGCCGTGATGGGTGGTCAGTACCAGCCGACCGGCCAGACTCACCTGCTGACCAATATTCTCGACTATGGCTGTGACGTGCAGGAGGCGATCGACATGCCGCGCGGCCTGCACTACGAGGGCCAGTATCAGCTGGAGGACAGCGTGCCGGCCGATGTCGTCGAGGGCCTGAAGAAGCTCGGCCACAAGACCACCAGCGTGGTCGGCCCGCTCGGCGGCGCCCAGGCGATCTGGATCGACTGGGACAAGGGCACGCTCACCGGCGGTTCCGATCCGCGCAAGGACGGCTGCGCACTGGGCTATTGATCGAAGGTATCGAGGACTGGAAACGACCACCGCATTGCGCTAGACACCTTCCGCCTCAAACGGAAGGTGTTCTATGCAGCGTTTTCAGCGCGCACTCCTCGCCATCATGTCGGCCCTCGCGATCACTTTGGTCGCGAGCGTATCGACATTCCTCTCCACCACGGCATCGGCCCAGACCGCAGGAAAACCCATGACCACAGCTTCAGGCTTGCAGACCATCGACAGCGTCGTCGGCACCGGCGCTTCGCCGAAGCCCGGCCAGATTTGCGTGATGCACTATACCGGCTGGCTCTACGAGAATGGCCAGAAGGGCAAGAAGTTCGACTCGTCCGTCGATCGCAACGAGCCGTTCGAATTCCCGATCGGCAAGGGCCGCGTCATCGCCGGCTGGGACGAGGGCGTTGCCACGATGAAGGTCGGCGGCAAGCGCACGCTGATCATCCCGCCGCAGCTCGGCTACGGGGCGCGCGGCGCGGGTGGCGTGATCCCGCCGAACGCGACGCTGATGTTCGACGTCGAACTGCTCGCGGTGAAGTGACCCTTCTCGTCATGCCCGGGCATGTCCCGGCCATGACGGATCGAGATCGGCACAAACAAAAAGACCGGCCTCTCGGCCGGTCTTTTCATTTCTATGTTGCGCGCGTTACTCGGCCGCGCGACGTGCCGCCGCAGCGGCGCGGTCGATTGCTTCCTTCGCGGCATCCTTGGCGTCGCCCATGGCCTTCTGGCCCTTGCCCTTGACCTCCTGGACCACGCCTTCGCCCTGAAGACGTTCGGAACCGGTGGCTTCACCGATGCCCTGCTTGGCCTTGCCGATGGCTTCGTTGGCGGTGCCCTTGATCTTGTCGCTCGTGCTACCCATGAAACTCTCCTTCCAGATTGCTCGGAATAACAACGCTGGGCGGCTATGAGGGTTCCGATTTTGGTATGGCTTGATAGGCGGCCTTTGGTTACTTTCGCACGCACGGAACCAACAGAAAGCAAGACCCATGACCGGCCATGACCATTCGCATTCCCACCATGACCACGATCATGACGATGATCGCTGGAAACATGACGGGGTGCGCGTCATTCCCGGCAACCAGCTCGATACCAACGTTCCGTCGACGGCAGGCATGGATCGCGCGGCCGCGATCAATTTCGCCCGCGTCGGCGCACAGAAATTGTGGGCGGGCACGGTCAGCATCAAGCCGGATGCGAAGACCGGCGCGCATCACCACGGTCATCTCGAAAGCGTCATCTATGTGGTGAAGGGCAAGGCGCGGATGCGCTGGGGCGAGAGCCTGCAGTTCACTGCCGAGGCCGGCCCCGGCGATTTCATTTTCGTGCCGCCCTACGTGCCGCACCAGGAGATCAATGCCAGCGCCGACGAGGTGCTGGAATGCGTGCTGGTGCGCAGCGACGGCGAGGCGGTCGCGATCAATCTCGACATCGAGCCGGTCGAAAAGCCCGAGACGGTGCTGTGGATCGATCCGGTCCATCGGGATCCGAACGAGAAGAAGTAAGGCCGAAGCGCGCGGGGTTCGGTGCGACAGAACCCCGCAGCTCGCGATCGGAAAAATATTTCGGAAGCCGTGTCGGATGGCCGCTCAGCCATCCGTCCTTGGGCAGAACCCCGCCCAAGGAGCTTCCGATGCCCAGGATGATTTTCCTCAATCTACCGGTGACCGACCTCAAGCGTGCGACCGCGTTTTACGAGGCGGTCGGCGCGACCAGGAACCAGCAATTCAGTGACAATACGGCGAGCTGCATGGTCTTTTCCGAGGCCATCTACGTGATGCTGACGACCCACGACAAATTCCGTCATTTCACGCCGAAGCCGATCGCGGATGCCAAGACCTCGAACCAGGCGTTGTTCTGCCTGTCCGCCGACAGCCGGAACGAAGTCGACGAGATCGTCGACAAGGCCGCGGCCGCGGGCGGGGTGGCCGATCCGAGCCCGAAGGACGAGTACGACTTCATGTACGGCCGCAGCTTCGAGGATCCGGATGGCCATATGTGGGGTGTGAACTGGCTGGACATGGCAGCGGTTCCTCCGAAGCCCGCCATGGCGAACGCCTGATCGAAAGCTGACGAGGAGCATTCGCAATGTCCAAGCTCGTGCCCTGCATGTGGTTCAACGGCGATGCCGAGGAGGCCGCGAAGTTCTACGTCTCACTGGTGCCGAACTCCGAGATCACGCACGTCCAGCAGAACGTTTCGGACGGCCCGTCCGGCAAGACGGGCTCCGTGCTCGTCGTCGAGTTCACGGTGGCCGGACAGCCTCTGGTCGCGCTCAACGGCGGCATGAAGATGGAGTACACGCACGCGATCTCGCTGATGATCCATTGCGACGACCAGGCGCAGGTCGACAGCGTCTGGAATGCATTCCTCGCCCATGGCGGCAAGGAAGAGCAGTGTGGCTGGCTCAGGGATCGCTGGGGCGTTGCCTGGCAGGTGGTGCCGAAAGTGATGTTCGACTTCCTGACGAGCCCCGACAAGGCCGCCGCCGCCCGCGCGATGCAGGCCATGATGAAGATGGTGAAGCTGGATGTGGAGGTCCTGCGCCGCGCGTTCGAAGGCAAGTCGGCGGCGTGACGTCAACACGGGTGCCGTAGGGTGGGCAAAGGCGCGAGAGCGCCGTGCCCACGATCTGTTCTTGGTTGAGAAGAGTGGTGGGCACGCTTGCGCTTTGCCCACCCTACGAGACCGTCTTCAGTCGTCTCAGTAATTGATCCGCAGCCCGACGCCGCCATGGATGGTGTTGCCGACCGGCTGCGGGCCCAGCGTGCCGTTGGCGAAGAGGTCCACGACCCAGCCCTTCTGCACGCGGAAGCCGAGGCGGCCGCCATATTCGAACCAGCCCTGGTTGCCCATCGTCGGCACCACCATGCCGTCGCCGGTCACGGTGGCGACGATGCCGCTACGGCTGGCGAACGACTGCACCCAGCCGCCATTGATGTTGGTCTCGATATTGCCGGCGAAGAGATGGGTCCACTGGCCGCCGATCTTGACCAGGCTGGTGCGGTCGGTGCCGGTGGCAATGGTGGCGTCGAACGGATTGAACGCGATCGTGTTGTCCGCATAGCCCGATACGCGCTGCCAGAGTTGCCAGACCTCGACGGAGGCTGCGACCTCATCCTGCGGTGACAACCGGCTCATCCAGCCGGCGCGACCGTAGACCGCGTAGTTCGCGGCGTTGGTCGAGCTGGTCACGCTCACCGGGCCGAGGCTGGTGTTGTAGCTGCGGGTGTAGTGCGCCTTCTCCCACGGCGTCAGGATCGTGCCGACGTCAAAGAACGGACGCGACGAGCCCCAATCGGTGAAGTCATAACGCAGCGCGAAGGCGCCGATCGGTGCGCTGGTGATGTTGTAGCCGCCCTCGCTGTATTGCGTGTAGGCGAGGCCGGCGAGCAGCGACAGATTGGGCGTCAGCTCCTTGCGGCCGTGGACGCCGGCCGAGAACGAGCCGGCCGAGCCGAACGCGCTGATGCAGTCGCTGCAATTGACCTGCTCGTTGACGCCAAGCAGCACCGTACCGAGCACGCGGTTGGTGATCATCTGGTTGAAGCGCTGGTTGGCGAGACCGCCAACCGAGTTGCCGCTGG
Organism: Bradyrhizobium sp. CCGUVB4N; assembly: GCF_024199945.1. Classification (GTDB taxonomy): domain Bacteria; phylum Pseudomonadota; class Alphaproteobacteria; order Rhizobiales; family Xanthobacteraceae; genus Bradyrhizobium. The sequence goes on from NZ_JANADP010000001.1 coordinate 2,506,474, forward strand.
AATCGGAGCCCGTCGGCGTGGGGCTGGGCGACGGGCTTGGCGACGGGACCGGGTTCGGCGACGGGGACGGACTCGGCGACGGATAGGAGGTTGGTGACGGATAGGGGTTGGGCTCGCCGCATTCAGACTCGCAGGTGCTCGCGGCTGCGGCCGAACGGGTGTTGAGCCCGAACAGCGCAAGCGTCGCGCACGCAGCCAACGCGCCGGCCAGGACAAGCCTCTTGAAGCCGAGCTGCGTCATCGTCAGCGCCCGCATAGCATGCCGTCGTCATGGACGGCGGGCGTAATGGTCGGCGAGGCATCGGCATACTGGTTGACGGCGCACAGCCCCGCATTCGCGGCGCAGTTGGCGGCGAAAGTCCAGGGCGGCGTGTTGGTCTTGGTGATGGAGACCTTGCCGCCTGTCGAGGTGATGACCGCGGTGTCGCCCGGCTGGGTGAGCTGGATGCACTGGAAGTTCAGCGTGCAGACGCTGGCCGCCCCCTCCTGAAGCACGACGACCGAGCGGCCGCGCTGCGACAGGATGTCGAGCGTGGTGCCGCGGACACCGATGGTCGCGAGCGGCGTCGTGATCTTGTAGGCGGTCTTCTCCGAATGCCCGGTCACGAAGCGGAAGGCGCCGGTGGCCATGCGAATCGCGACGTCGCGATAGCTGTGCTCGTCGTTGAAGACGGTGCGATCGAGCTTCAGCGTGGCGCTCGGTCCAAGCGACAGATTGGTGCTGTCGGCCATGACGAAGCGCGCTGCGCTGTCGGTGCCGGTGCGTACGGTCTCGTCGCGCAGCATGCTGTCGCCAACGCTGATCGGTGACGTGGTCGCGGCGACGCGCACCACCTCGTTTTGAACCAGGACGGCTTCGCCGACACGCGTTTGGGCCTGCGCGCAGGTCGCAGCGCAGAGCGTGGCCGACAGCAGCGCAGGGAAAAGCAGAAAACGAAAATTCATATGGTACCCGATCGAAGTCCCTGATCGCGCGCCTGCGTTGTGGTAGACTGATCCGTGGCGGCGCGAGACGAGCGTTAGCTTAGTGACAGTTGCGGCAGAATGCGTTCAATGGATCGGCTGAGTTGTTTTTTATTCGCGGTGACGCAGATTTGCCACGCAAACTAGCCCCACTTCAGTCGCTTGAGGCACATGCGGTTCCGCAACTGTCGCGAAGCGCAGTGATCGCTGTCGCGATCTTCCTAGCTGCGCATCTCGCGCTGCTGGTCGGGCTGGTGACGCCGGAAAAATTCGTCTTCGACGAGGTGCACTACGTGCCGGCGGCGCGGCAGATGCTGGGCTTCGGCACGTCGGATCCGATGCTCAATCCGATGCATCCGCCGCTGGCGAAAGAGCTGATCGCGGGTTCGATCGCGGCATTCGGCGACAATGCGCTGGGCTGGCGCTATCCGGCGACGCTGTTCGGTGCGCTCGCAATCGTCGCGATCTATCTCTGCGGTCTGGCGCTGTTCGGATCGCAAGGGCCCGCGATCGCAGCCGCGCTGATCGCGGCGTTCAACCAGATGCTCTATGTGCAGGCGCGCATCGCGATGCTCGACATCTTCGCGCTCGGCTTCGGTCTGCTCGCCATTGCCGCCTTCATGCACGGCTTTCGACGAGAGCGGCCGCAGGCGCTGTTCGCGCTCGCGGGTGCGTTGTTCGGTCTGGCCGCCGCCTGCAAATGGAGCGGCCTGTTTCCGCTCGGTGTTTGCATCGGGATCGTTGCATTGATCCGCCTGATGCAGGGTTGGCACACGCGGTTTGCCGATGCCAAGCCAAGCGATTGGTACCGGCCCGATCTGTGGCCGGAATTCAGGCTTCATCATGCCGCGCTCTGCTTCGCGCTGCTGCCGGCCGTGACCTATCTCGCCGCCTTCGTGCCGCTCTATGGTGTGTCGCTGCCGGATCTGGTCGAAGCACAGCGCCGCATCTTTGCCGACAACACCACCACCGCGATCGCCGGGCATACTTACATGAGCTCGTGGCCATCCTGGCCGCTGCTCGCGCGTCCCGTGTGGTTCCTGTTCGACAAGACGTCGGACGACAACGTCGCGGCGGTGGTTTTCCTCGGCAATCCGCTGGTGCTGTGGCCGGCGCTGCTCGCGCTCGCAGTGGTGTTGCGCGACTTCATCGTCGCGCGTCGCTGGGATGCTTTCCTGATCGCGGCGTTCTATTTCGGCCCCTGGCTCGCCTGGGCGCTGCTGCCGCGCACGCTGGGCTTCATCTATTATTATCTGCCGGCCGCAACCGCGGCCTCGCTCGCGCTGGTCTATGTGATGCGAAGAGAGGGCCTGCCACGCTGGCTGTTGTGGGCCTATGTCGGCCTCGCCGCGATCGGCTTTGTGGTGATGCTGCCGGTCTCGGCCGCCTTCATCGGCACGTCGATGCAGACGTTCAACCGGCTGATGCTGTTCCAGAGCTGGATCTGACACCAGAAACCGCCTGCCGTTTTCGCGGCAGGCGGTTTATCGATTTCGGCGATCAGGTCCCGGATCACTTCGACGCGGTCTTGGTGTCCATGTTCACGACCTGGACGCGACGGTTGATCGGGTCGGCGCCGTTGGCGGTGTCCTTCAGCTTGGTCTTGCCGTAGCCGACCGTGACGAGATCATTGCCGCTGAGGCCATAGTTCTGCACCAGGTACTTCTTGATCGTGTCGGCGCGACGCTCCGAGAGGCCCTGATTGTACTCTTCGGTGCCGATCGCATCGGTGTGGCCGGCGACCACGAAGGTCGAGCCCTTCAGCGACGGATCGGACAGCGCCTTGCCGAGCGCCTGCACCGACGGTACCGAGGTCTTGGCGATGTCGGCCGAGTTGTAGTCGAACTGGATCTCCAGATCGATGTTCGGCTTGGTCGACGCGAGCTCGGCAATCTGCTCGCGCTCGCCCATCGAAAGCGAACGGGTCTGCCGGTTGCGCACGGTGTTGAGGAAGGTCGCTTCCTTGGCTTGCGCCGTCGGATCGGCCTGCGGACCTGCGGACAGGCCGCGGGTAATCGGCTTCGGCTTCAACGCATCCAGGATCTGGTTGGTGGAGACGTTGGTGTCGCCGGCGAAAGCGAGGCCCGCCGTCAGCGACAGCGCGGCCGTGAGTGTGATCGCCTTCAGTCCAAAAAATTTATTGAAATGGGTCATTGTCGTATCCTCGCTGTGACGCCCGATGGCGATTTGATGCTGCGAGCATAGGGAAGGTTCAAAGGCCCGGATGTGATGCGGGTCACATTCAGAACCAGCCACAATTCGAAGCGCATCCTGGCGCCGGCGCCGGTCGGCATCCATGGCAGCCAGCCAGCGGTAGCGGCTTATCGCCGGTGCTGCACGAGGCTCGCGTCAGGAAGCAGCGCTGTCTCATTCGATCGTCGAACGCAGCGGGTCCTCCTGCAGGGTCTTTTCGAGATCGTGCCCCGCGAACCGCTGGACTCACGGCCGATGTGGGTACAATCTCCCGCTATTGCTCGTCACCAGCCGTTGTTGTCCGCTGCGTCAGCAGCCCGAAAAGCAATCGTCGCAGCGTCTCTCAGCTCGGTTCGAGCAGCAGAAATCCCCGGGTGATCCAGATCACAGTATTCCGTCGTGAACTGGATCAGGTTGCTCTCATCGGATCGGCTCAAGCTGATCCGAGAGCAGCGAAGAAGTTTAGATCAGGGGAGAATGATCATGCGCTTCTTGATCGCAGCAATTTCAATCGTAGCATTCATTGTCAGCGGCAACGCGGCTCTTGCGGACAAGCGCGTCGCTTTTGTGGTCGGCAACGCCGCCTACAAGAATGTCCCGCAGCTCCCTAATCCCGCAATCGATTCCAAGGCTATCGCCAGGGTGCTCCGCAACGTCGGTTTTGATGTCGTCGAGGGCGCCAACCTCACCCGCGACGCCATGACCGCAAAGCTCCTGGAGTTTGGCAAGAAGAGCGAGGGTGCGGATGTCGCCGTGTTCTTCTATGCCGGCCACGGCATTGCCGTGAATGGCGTCAACTACCTGTTGCCGATCGACGCGGACCTGAAGTCGGAGATGGATGTCAAGCTCGGCGCGGCGATCAATGTCGATCTCACGCTCGACCAGACCATGTCGGATGCGAAGGTGAAGCTCGTGTTCCTGGACGCCTGTCGTGACAACCCGTTTGCGGCAAAGATCCGGTCGGCCAAGGCCACGCGCTCCGTCAACGTGCAGACCGGCCTTGCCGAGATGAAGTCGGGCGAAGGCACGCTGATTGCCTTTGCCACCGGCCCCGGCCAGACCGCGCTCGACGGCGAGGCCGGTACCAACAGCCCGTTCACCCGCGCACTGGTCGCCAACATTGCCCAGCCCGGGATCGAGATCCAGCAGGCGATGACCAAGGTCCGCGCCCAGGTCAGTGACGAGACCAACAAGGGACAATTGCCCTGGGGGCATACCAACCTCACCGGCAACGTCTATCTCAATCCGGTCAACACGCCCGCTGTGGCCACGACCGACACATCGCCGATGTCGTCCGCGACCAGGCAAGGGTCCGACATCGAGCTCGAGTTCTGGCGCTCGATCAAGGACACCAACAAGGTGGAAGAGCTCAACGCCTATCTCACCAACTATCCGAACGGCACGTTCAAATCGATCGCGCTCGCCCGCATCGCGGCGTTGCAGGATGGACCGTCCAACACCACCCGCAACCTCTCGGCCGGGATCGATCCCGCGACGTTCACCGACGAAGCCAATCAGGTGTCCGAAGACCAGATCGGTTTGGACAAGAGCCAACGTCGCGACGTGCAGCGCCGCCTCACCGGGCTCGGCTTCGACGTCAAGACGACGGGCAAATTCGACGACGAGACCCGTTCCGTGATGAAGCGGTGGCAGGCGGCACGCGGCTATCCCGCGACCGGTTATCTGAACAAGCTCCAGCACAAGGCGCTGCTGTCTGAAATCATCTCGACCCGCGCGGCCTCCTCCGAGGAGCAGGCGGACGATGAGCCTTGGCGTCGCCGGTCCTCCGGTGGCGGCGGCCGGCGCCATTATAGCGGCGGTGGTGGCGGTGGCGGTCCGATGGGCGGCCCCGGCGGTCTGTTCGGCGGTATGATGGGCGGGTTGTTCGGCCGCCGCTGAGCGATAGGCAAGCAAAAGGCGGCCCGGTTCGGGCCGCCTTTTCGTTGCGGAAACCCTTGCTCACCGATTGTCGCAAAGCCGTCGTGTGATGGCCTGTCTGCGAACAAGAATTCGGCCAGATGCACGCCTAGCAGGATTCACCATCAGACAATCACCAGCAAGGGGAGCCGAGTTCCGTCCAGTGGCCAGGTCGAGTGATTATCAGTTCTATCGTGGCGGCCCGCCGGATCGGACAGTCTTCCTGGGCTCCATGCCCATTTATATCGGCGCGGCGATGATTGCGGTGGCGATCCTGCTCTCGACGCTGATCACAGGGCTGACCTCCCGCTATGTCGGCCTCGAAGCTCCGACCGACGAGAACATGTGGCTGGTCGATCGCCTCACCGGCAGCGTCTATCGCTGCCAGGCGGAGGGCCGGGGCAAGGCCGCATGCGAGCCCGATATCGCCACCGGGAGCGTAGGGGAGCGCCCAAAAGCCGCACGTTAGATCGAGCGAAACTCTCTTCCTCCGCGAGACGCTATCCCGGAAAGATAGCTGTCGCGTAGGCCGGCATCACGCTGGTTTCGTTTTCCGGAGGAGGAAACTTGATGAAGACCCTGTTGCTCGCGGCGGCGTTCGCTGCACTTGCTCTGTCTCCCGCATCGGCTGCCAAGATGGCCTGCACCAGCGCGAATATGGCCAAGCTTGTTGTCGGCCTGGGCGGTGAAGACACGCCCGGCAAGATCGCGGCGCGGAAGTCGATGGCTTCGGCCAATTCCGACATGAGCAAAGGCAACATGCGCAGCGCCTGCAAGCACTACGTGAGCGCCGAGAAGGCGATGGCGATGAAGTAAGCTTCGCGCCAATCCGGTTTGATCCGGCCGCGCTGTCAGCAGATGGCAGCGCGGCTTTTCTTTGCCTCGATCCTTCTCCTGTTCTTTTTCTTGTTCTTTTTCCTGGCGCGAATCCCGCTACATTGCCTGCCGCAATGTCCCGCGCACCAAAACCCCTTCCGCTCCCGACGACGCAGGCCCGGCAGATCTGGCTGCGCGCCCAGCGGCTCGACACGCGCGCGCCGTTCGGCGAGGGCGCCCAGGCCGTGGCGGAGGCGATCGCCCATCTCGGCTATGTACAGATCGACACCATCAACGTGATCGAGCGCTGCCATCACCACATCCTGTTCAGCCGCATCCCGTCCTATGGCCGGGCCGATTTGCGCCATGCCCAAAGCATCGACAAAAGCGTGTTCGAATACTGGACCCATGCGCTGTCCTACGTGCCGTCGAACGATTTCCGGTTCTTCCTGCCGGCGATGCGCGAGCACAAGCGCGAGGGCCACAGATGGTATGCCTCGGTGACGCCGGCCGACACGCGCAAGGTGATGCGGCTGCTTCGCGCCGGTCCGCTGACGATCCGCGACATCGAGGACGACGTGCTGACCGAGAAGGAGCATCTGTGGCAGAGCCGCAAGCCTTCGAAGCGGGCACTTCAGCTTGCCTTCTACACCGGCGTCGCGACCGTCAGCGCGCGCCAGGGCATGCTCAAGACCTATGATCTGATGACGCGGCATTTCGGCTGGGACAAGCTGCCGAAGCCGGCCTCGGCCAAGGAGATCACGGCCTATCTGCTGGACCGCGCGCTGCGCTCGCAAGGCGTGGTCAGCCTCGATTCGATCTGCCATCTCGATGCGCCGAGCAAGAAGGCGGTCGCGGCCCTCATCGCCTCGCGCGTCCGCCGCGGCGAGGTCTTGCCTGTCGCGATCGAGGGCGCCGGCAAGCAGGAGCACTGGGCCACGCCTGCGGCGCTGGAGCCGCATGAGGTGTCACCCGATCTCGTCCACATCCTGTCGCCGTTCGATCCGCTGATCATCCAGCGCAAGCGCACCAATCTCATCTTCGGCTACAACCACCTGTTCGAGGCCTATGTGCCGAAGGCGAAGCGCAAGCTTGGTTACTTCGCGCTGCCCGTGCTGGTCGGCGACGAGATCGTCGCCGCGCTCGATCTCAAGACCGACCGGCAGGCCAAGAAGCTGTTGATGCAGAAATGGACTTGGCTCGGGCAGGGCAAGAAGACGGCGGGGCGCAAGGAGCTGAAGCAGAAGATCGAGGAGGAGCTCGATCGGTTCGAGCGGTTTCAGCTGGCGGATTAGATCCCACTTCGTAGGGCGGATTAGCCGAAGGCGTAATCCGCCATCCCTGTCATCGCGGAGAGAGGATCGGCGGATTACGCTGCGCTAATCCGCCCTACGGATCACCGCGAGCTGGTCGATCCAAACGCCCAACAGAATCCCGGCCGCATACGCCACCAGATTCCACAGCGAGAAGATCCGGCCCAACAGCAACGCGCCGGCGGTGGTGAGCCGGAACGCATCGAGCCAGGGCGTATGCACCGGCCGCGAAAGCTCGACCACGATCGCGATCACCATGGCGACGGCCGCGATCTGGCTCCGCGACATCAGCGGCAGCACAACCCCGACCAGTAAGAACACCATCGTCGCCCACAGCAGCGAGCCGCCGTACTTGACCACGAAGGCCGGAAGGCCGATCGGAAAGCCGTACCAGCGTAGGGACAGCCCGCAGGCGATCACGGCGAGCGCCAGCCCGGCTCGGACCAGCATCCGTCGTCGCAGCGCAAGGGTGTTGACCGGCTGCGCTCCGTGCATGGCTTCCATTGACTCTTTGCCCGTGATGCTGAAAACCGCCAATTAGCCCATAAAAGCAACAACCCTGGGGGGAAGCCATGAGCCAGACCACGACCTATACCGGTTCCGCCGGTGCGAAAAGCGCCATCGAAACCTCGACCATTCGCGCCATCTCCTGGCGCCTGATCCCGTTCCTGGTGCTGGCCTACTTCTTCTCCTATCTCGACCGCGTCAATCTCGGCTTCGCCGCGCTGACCATGAACGCCGAGCTGAAGTTCACGCCGCTGATCTTTTCCTGGGGCGCCGGCATCTTCTTCATCGGTTATTTCATCTTCGAGGTGCCGAGCAATCTGGCGCTGGAGAAGTTCGGCGCCAGCCGCTGGATCGCCCGCATCATGGTGACCTGGGGCATCATCTCGGCCCTGATGGCGCTGGTGAGCGGCGTGACCAGCTTCTATGTCCTGCGCTTCCTGCTCGGCGTGGCCGAAGCCGGCTTCTTCCCGGGTATCATCCTCTATCTGACCTATTGGTACCCGGCCGAGTATCGCGGCCGCTTCCTTGCGGCCTTCGCGATCGCCGTGCCGGTCTCGACCGTGATCGGCGCGCCGATCTCGGGCCTGCTGCTCGGGCTCGACGGGGTCATGGGACTGAAGGGCTGGCAGTGGCTGTTCATTCTCGAGGGCATCCCCTCGGTGCTGCTCGGCATCGTCACCTGGTTCTACCTCACCGACAGGCCGGAGAAGGCGGACTGGCTCTCGGCCGAGCAGAAGGCCTGGCTCAAGGCGAGGCTTGATGCCGAGATCGCGGCCAAGCAGGCCGTGAAGCATCTGACGCTTGGCGAGGCGCTGTCCTCACCCAAGGTGATCATGCTGAGCCTGATCTATTTCGGCTTCGTCGGCGCGCTTTACGGCATGCAGTTCTGGCTGCCGCAGATCGTCAAGGCGTTCGGCCTCACCAACGCCCAGACCGGCTTCGTCACCGCGATCCCCTATGTGTTCGGCACGGTCGCCATGATCCTGTGGGCGCGGCATTCGGATGCCACGCGCGAACGCGTGATGCATGTCGGCGCGCCCATGATCCTGATCGCGGTCGCGCTCGCCATCTCCAGCTACCTCACCGATCCCACCATGACGATGGTGGCGCTGACCTTCGCCGCGATCGGCGTGTTCTGCGTGTTCGGCGTGTTCTGGACCTTGCCGACCTCCTGGCTGTCGGGCACGGCGGCCGCCGGCGCCATCGCGCTGATCAACTCGATCGGCAATCTGGCCGGCTTCGGCGGCCCGTATCTGATCGGCTGGGTCAAGGAAGCGACCGGACAGACTTCGACGGGTCTGCTGGTGCTCGCGGTCCTGCCGCTGCTCGCCGGCATTTTGGTCTTTGTCGGCGGCCACGAGACCAAACACGAGTTCGCCGAGCAGGGGCGGTAGCGCCGAGCGAACGGTCCCGTAGGGTGGGCAAAGGCGCATTTGCGCCGTGCCCACGAGCTCTCTCGATCACGAAAAATGCGTGGGCACGCTTCGCTTTGCCCACCCTACGGCATCGCGCCTGAGGCGAGGGATTCGGGCTACAAGCCTCCGCGAAGCCTACTATAGCACCTCCTCAACCGTGCCCTCGCAATCCTTACCACCCCTTAACGATCACGCTTTTCTGATAACTGACGATTATTGACTTTTATCAGTGATTAGTCGACATTCCTCTCATTACAGACGCAGGAGTGTCCTCCGATGTTCGTTCGGTCCGTTTTGTCCAGCTATTCCAGGTTCTTGGCGGGTGTGTCGCTGGCCCTGATGGCCGCCGCGCTGGCTGGGTGCAACGATACCGTGGCGCAAAAAGCCGAGCCGCCGCGGCCGGTTCTGGTCGCAACCGCTCATTATGATGCCGAGACCCCCGAGCGCAGCTTCGTTGGGACCATCCGCCCCCGGATCGAGAGCGACCTCGGCTTTCGCGTCGCCGGCAAGGTCGACAAGCGTCTGGTCGAGGTCGGCCAGACCGTCGAGATCGGCCAGCCGCTCGCCACCCTCGACGAGATCGACCTGAAGCTCCAGGCCGAGCAGGCCGTCGCGGAGCAGACCGCGGCCACTGGCGTGCTGGCCCAGGCCGCCGCCGCCGAGCAGCGCGCCAAGGATTTGAAGGCCAAGGGCTGGACCACGGATGCGGCACTGGATTCGAGCCGCGCGGCTGCCGACGAAGCCCGTGCGCGCCTCGACCGCGCCGTCCGCTCGGTCGAGCTGACCAAGAATTCCCTTTCCTACGCGACGCTCAACGCCGACGCCCGTGGCGTCGTCACCGCAACGCTGATCGAGCCCGGCCAGGTGGTTGCCGCAGGCCAGACCTCGATCCGTGTCGCCCGCTTTGCCGAAAAGGAAGCGGTCGTCGCGATCCCTGAGACGCTGGTCGGACGTGCCAAGTCGGGCGCCGCCAGCGTCACTCTTTGGTCGGAGCCGGACAAGAAGTACACGGCGAAGCTGCGCGAGATCGCGCCCACCGCGGATTCCGCCACGCGCACCTATCTCGCAAAGTTCTCGCTGCCCGAAGCCGACGACAAGGTTTCGCTCGGCATGACCGCGACGCTGACGCTGTCGGACGCCGCCACCGAGCGCGTCGCGCGTCTGCCGCTGTCGGCGCTGTTCAACGAGGGCGGCAAGCCGTCCTTCTATGTCGTCGACGACAATGGCGCGGTCATGCTGAAGCCGGTGGCGGTGAAGTCCTACGACAGCAACGACGTCGTCATCACCAGCGGTGTCGACGAGGGTGCCAAGATCGTCACGCTCGGCGTGCAGAAGCTCGATCCCGGCCAGAAGGTGCGGGTGGTGTCGTCACTGTCTTTCTGAGCGTTACGACCAGTTACGTCGTGTGAGGTGAGTTTCGGCCTTTGCCCCTACGCAACGGCTGAAGCGGCGAAGCGATCCAGAACCTGCCCAGCCCCCTGGATTGCTTCGCTGCCTCGCGACGACGCCTTGAACAGAGTGGCTGTCGTTTTTGGCAAGTGGATCGTTTTTTCCGGAGAGTGCGATGAAGCGCTTCAACCTTTCGGCCTGGGCCGTCAGCCATCCGACGCTGGTGCTGTTCCTGATGCTCGTGCTCGGCGTCGCCGGCTTCTTCTCCTATCAGAAGCTCGGCCGCGCCGAGGATCCGTTCTTCACGGTGAAGGTGGTCAACGTCTCGGTGATGTGGCCGGGCGCGACCGCGCAGGAAATGCAGACCCAGGTCGCCGATCCCATCGAGAAGAAGATCCAGGAGCTGCCCTATTTCGAGAAGGTGCAGACCTACTCCAAGCCCGGCTTCACCGCGCTTCAGGTCACCTTCCGTGACTCCACGCCGCCGAAGGATGTGCCTTATCTCTTCTATCTCCTGCGCAAGAAGCTCGTCGACGTGCAGGGCCAGTTGCCCGCAGGGATCCTGGGACCGGTCGTCAACGACGAGTTCTCCGACGTCGATTCCATCCTCTATATGATGACCGGCGACGGCGCCGATTACGCCCAGCTCAAGAAGGTCTCCGAAGGTTTTCGTCAGCGCCTGCTCAAGGTGCCCGGCGTCACCAAGGTTGACGTCTACGGCAATCAGGACGAGCGCATCTTCGTCGAGTTTTCGCATGCGAAGCTCGCCACCCTCGGCATCACGCCGCAGGCGCTGTTCGATTCGCTTGCCAAGCAGAACAACGTGACCCCGGCCGGCACGGTCGAGACCTCGTCGCAGCGCGTGCCGCTGCGCGTCACCGGTGCGCTCGACGGCGCCAAGGCGGTGGCCGAGACCCCCGTCGAGAGCAACGGCCGCGTGTTCCGCCTCGGCGACATCGCCACCGTCACCCATGGCTATGTCGATCCGCCGAGCTTCGTCGTCCGTCAGGAAGGCAAGCCCGCGATCGGCATAGGCGTCGTCACCGCCAAGGGCGCCAACATCCTCGAGCTCGGCAAGGAGGTCGAGAAGGCGACCGCGGAGTTCATGAAGGCCGTGCCGCAGGGCGTCGACGTCGCGCTGATCGCCGATCAGCCCAAGGTGGTCGAGCACGCCGTCGGCGAGTTCGTGCACTCCTTCATGGAAGCGCTCGTCATCGTGCTGTTTGTCTCGTTCCTCGCGCTCGGCTGGCGCACCGGCATCGTGGTCGCGCTCTCCGTGCCGCTGGTGCTCGGCATCGTCTTCATCGTCATGAACACGATGTCGCTCGACCTGCACCGCATCACGCTCGGCGCGCTGATCATCGCGCTCGGCCTGCTCGTCGACGACGCCATCATCGCGGTCGAGATGATGGTGGTGAAGATGGAGCAGGGCTGGGATCGCATGCGTGCGGCGTCCTTTGCCTGGGAATCGACTGCGTTTCCGATGCTCACGGGAACGCTGGTCACGGCCGCTGGCTTCCTCCCCATCGGCTTTGCCAATTCCGCGGTCGGCGAATATGCCGGCAGCATCTTCTGGATCGTGGCGATCGCGCTGGTCGCATCCTGGTTCGTGGCGGTGATCTTCACGCCCTATATCGGCGTCATGCTGCTGCCCAACATCAAGGTGCATCACAATCACGATCCGCACGCGGTCTACGAGACCCGCATGTACCGCGGCCTGCGCGCCATCGTGCAATGGTGCGTCAATCACCGCATCACCGTGGTGGTCGCGACCGTCGGCGTCTTCATCGCCTCCATCGTCGGCTTCGGCCATGTCCAGCAGCAGTTCTTCCCGCTGTCGGAGCGGCCCGAGCTGTTCCTCCAGCTGCGTCTGCCCGAGGGTACCGCCTTCAACGTCACCGAGAAGGCCGTGAAGAAGGCCGAGACGCTGCTCAAGGACGACAAGGACATCGAGACCTATACGTCTTATGTCGGCCAGGGCTCGCCGCGCTTCTGGCTCGGCCTCAACCCGCAACTGCCGAACGAGGCCTTTGCCGAGATCGTCATCGTCGCCAAGGGCGTCGAGGCACGCGAACGGGTCAAGGCCAAGATCGAAGGCGCGGTTGCCGACGGCATGCTGACCGAGGCGCGCGTGCGCGTCGACCGCTTCAATTTCGGTCCGCCGGTCGGCTTCCCCGTGCAGTTCCGCGTGATCGGCCCCGACGCCAACAAGGTGCGCGAGATCGCCTACCAGGTTCGCGACGTCATGCGGCAGAACAAGAACGTCAAGGACGTCCAGCTCGACTGGAACGAGCAGTCGCCTTACCTCAAGCTCGTCGTCGACCAGGATCGCGCCCGTGCCATGGGTCTCACCCCCCAGGACGTCTCCCAGGCGCTGTCCATGCTGATCTCGGGCGCGCAGGTCACGACCGTGCGTGACGGCATCGAGAAGGTTGGCGTGGTTGCCCGCGCGATTCCGTCCGAGCGCCTCGATCTCGGCGGCGTCGGTGATCTCACCATCACCTCGAAGAACGGCGTGGCCGTGCCGCTGCAGCAGATCGCCAAGATCGAGTACGCCCACGAGGAGCCGATCATGTGGCGGCGCAACCGCGACATGGCGATCACCGTGCGCTCGGACGTCGTCGACGGCGTGCAGGCGCCCGACGTCACCAACCAGATCACGCCGAAGCTGCAGCAGATCAAGGACTACCTCGAGCCGGCCTACCGCATCGAGCCGGGTGGTGCGTTCGAGGAATCCGCCAAGGGCAATGCCTCGATCTTCATCCTCTTCCCGCTGATGGTCATGGTGATGCTGACGCTGCTGATGTTCCAGCTGCAGAGCTTCTCGCGCCTGATCCTGGTGTTCCTGACCGCGCCGCTCGGCATCGTCGGTGCCTCCTTCGGCCTCAACGTCGCCAACGCGCCGTTCGGATTCGTGGCGCTGCTGGGCCTGATCGCGCTCGCCGGCATGATCATGCGCAACACGGTCATCCTGGTCGACCAGATCGAGACCGACGTGTCTCACGGCTTGACTCGCCGGGAGGCGATCGTGGAGGCGACCGTCCGCCGCGCCCGCCCAGTGGTGTTGACGGCGCTCGCCGCCATCCTCGCCATGATCCCGCTGTCGCGGTCGGCCTTCTGGGGCCCGATGGCGATCACGATCATGGGCGGCCTGTTCGTCGCGACGTTCCTGACGCTGCTGTACCTGCCGGGCCTCTACGCCCTGTGGTTCCGCAAGAGCCTCGACGAGGCCGGCACCCCCGAGCAGCCTGCCGCGCCGCAGCATGGGAGCGATGACCAGCACGCAATTCCGCTTGCTGAAGCGGCTGAATAAATGAGAAGACTACCGACGGACGAGTCCTGACACATGACACTGGTTGCGGAACATATCGAAGGCGACACCCGGGATCGTATTCTCGAGGTGGCTGAGCGGCTGTTCCGCGTGATCGGCTACCAGAAGACCACGGTCGGGGACATCGCCAAAGAGCTCCGGATGAGCCCCGCCAATGTCTATCGCTTCTTTGAATCGAAGAAGGCGATCCACCAGGCGGTGGCGCGGGGCCTGATGGGTGAGGTCGAGCTGGAGGCGCAGCGGATCGTGGCTCGGCCCGGCCCGGTGCTTCCGCGCTTCCGCGAGCTGCTCACCACCATCCACCGCATGAACACCGAGCGCTATGTCGGCGATTCCAAGCTGCATGAGATGGTCGAGATCGCCATGCAGGAGGACTGGGACGTCTGTGTCGCCCATATGGAGTGCATTGCCGGCTTCATGGGCCAGATGATCGCGCAGGGCGTTGCTTCCGGCGAATTCGAAGCGCCGGACCTGCAGCTGGCCTCGCTGTGCGCCTGCACCGCGATGATGCGCTTCTTCCACCCCCAGATGATCGCCCAGTGCGCCACCAAGCCGGGCCCGACCATCGACCAGATGATCGATTTCGTCATCGCGGGTCTGTCGCCGCGCCACTGACGGGCCGCCGGGTTTCCCCTATAAGCTGCTTCGCATTGCCCGGAATGGCGGGATAGCGGAGAAGCAGCGCGTGACCGACAAAGACCTGTACTTCTACGAGCCCTCCAAGGGCCACGGCCTCAAGCACGATCCCTTCAACGCCATCATCGCGCCGCGGCCGATCGGCTGGATCTCGTCGCGCGACAGCAAGGGCCACGTCAACCTCGCGCCCTACAGCTTCTTCAACGCCTTCGCTTACGTGCCGCCGATCATCGGCTTCTCCTCAACCAACTGGAAGGACTCGGTCGAGAACATCCAGCAGACCGGCGAGTTCGTCTGGAATCTCGCCACCATGGATCTCGCCAAGCACATGAACGCGACCGCCGCGCATGTTGCGCCTGAGGTCGACGAGTTCGAGATCGCGGGTCTCACCGCCGTGCCGGGCAAGCTGGTCAACGTGCCGCGCGTCGGCGAGAGCCCCGTCGCCTTCGAATGCAAGGTGTCCGACATCGTCCGCCTCAAGGGCGCCGACGGCAAGGAGGCCGACGCCTGGCTGACCCTCGGCGAGGTCGTCGCCGTCCATATCGACAAGGCCATGATCAAGGACGGCGTCTACCAGACCGCCGCCGCCCGCCCGATTGTGCGCGCCGGCCGTCGCGGCGATTATTTCGAGATCAAGCCGGAAAACATGTTCGAGATGGTCCGGCCGGATTAAGGCCGGGCCGCACTCCCTCCACACAGTCATTCCGGGGCGACGCGTAGCGTCGAGCCCGGAATCCATAACCACCATCGGGCGTATGGATTCCGGGCTCGCGCCAAGAGGCGCACCCCGGAATGACATGGGGAGACATTCAGCCCATTCCCCCTCCCGGAACTGCCCCCACGCCCCGGCCGTTATGGTCCCCGGGGGCGGCCGCCCGGCCGCGTCAATTCGCATCATTTTGCTGGCGAAGTGTTCACGCATGCCGGCCACTTTCCGCTAAAATGCCGATACCCGCGCCGTTTCATGAGGTCCGCCATGAGCTTCCGCCGCGACATCCTGACCAAGCCGATCTTCTCCTGGGCGCGCGGCGTGCTGCCGGCGATGTCCGACACCGAGCGCGAGGCGCTGGAGGCCGGTGACGTCTGGTGGGACGCCGATCTCTTCACCGGCAATCCCGACTGGTCGAAGCTGCTGAAGATCCCACAGGCGACGCTGACCAGCGAGGAGCAGGCCTTCCTCAATGGTCCCGTCGACGAGCTCTGCGCCATGCTCGACGAGTGGAAGATCTTCTGGGAATGGCGCGACCTGCCGCAGGAGGCATGGGCCTTCATCAAGCGCGAGAAATTCTTCGGCATGATCATTCCGAAGGAGTTCGGCGGCCTCGGCTTCTCGCCCTATGCGCATTCGGAAGTGGTGCGGAAAATCTCGACCCGCTCGATCGCAGCCGCCGTCACCGTGATGGTGCCGAACTCGCTCGGCCCCGGCGAACTGTTGATGCGCTTCGGCACCAAGGAGCAGCAGGAGCGCTGGCTGCCGCGGCTCGCCGACGGCCGCGACATTCCCTGCTTCGGCCTCACCAGCCCCGAAGCCGGCTCCGATGCCGCCTCGATGGTCGACACCGGCATCATCTGCAAGGGCAATTTCGAGGGCCGCGAGGTCCTTGGCCTCAGGCTGAACTGGCACAAGCGTTACATCACGCTCGGCCCCGTCGCGACGCTGCTGGGTCTCGCCTTCAAGGCCTATGATCCCGACCATCTCGTCGGCGATCAGGAAGAGCTTGGCATCACCGTCGCGCTGATCCCGACCAATCTGCCCGGCGTCGAGATCGGCCACCGTCATCTGCCGTCGATGCAGGTGTTCCAGAATGGCCCGAACTGGGGCCGCGACGTCTTCATCCCGCTCGACTATGTCATCGGCGGCAAGGAACGGCTCGGCCAGGGCTGGAAGATGCTGATGACAGCGCTCGCCGCCGGCCGCGGCATCTCGCTGCCGTCGCTCTCCGCGGCCGGCGCGGCCTACGCGGCGCGCACCACCGGCGCCTATGCCCGCATTCGCGAGCAGTTCGGCATCTCCATCTCGAAGTTCGAAGGCGTCGAGGAGCCGCTCGCGCGCATCGTCGCCACTGCCTACCAGCTCGATGCGGCGCGGCGGCTGACTTGTGCTGCTTTGTACGCCGGCGTTCATCCCGCCGTGATCTCTGGCATCATGAAGCTGCACGCGACCGAGCGGATGCGCATCGCGATCGACGACGCCATGGACATCCACGGCGGCAAGGCCGTGATCGACGGTCCGCAGAACTATATCGGCAATCTCCATCGCGCCGTGCCCGTGGGCATCACGGTCGAGGGCGCCAACATCCTCACCCGCAATCTCATCGTGTTCGGGCAGGGCGCGATCCGGGCGCACCCCTATCTGCTCGACGAGATGAATGCGCTGGCCGACACCGACCGCGAGCGCGGGCTCACCGCGTTCGACAAGGCGTTCTGGAAGCATGTCGGTCACAGTTTCCAGACGCTGTTCCGCGCCTTCGGCCGAAGCTGGACCTTTGGCGCCTTTGCGCTGGCGCCTGATGCCGGCGATGCCACGCCGTTCTATCGCCAGCTCTCGCGCTACTCCGCCGCGTTTGCGCTTTGCGCCGACATGGCGCTGCTGACGCTCGGCGGCGCGCTCAAGCGCAAGGAGATGCTGTCGGCGCGCTTCGGCGACATCCTCTCCGAGCTCTACCTGCTCTCGGCCGCGCTGAAGCGCTGGCAGGACGAGGGACGGCAGAAGGAAGACTTTGCCGCGCTGGAATGGTGCATGGCGTCGGGCTTCCGGACGATCGAGAACAGGCTCGCCGAGATTCTCGCCAATCTGCCGAACCGCTTCGTCGCCGTGATCCTCAAGCTCGTGGTCCAGCCGTTCGGCGCGCGCGTGCTCGGGCCCTCCGACCGCGTCGTGCACCAATGCGCAAGCCTCGTGCTGGAGCCCACGGCCGCGCGCGAACGCCTGACGCCGGATCTCGCCCATGTCGACGACGACAGCGGTTTTGCCCGGCTGGAGCGCGCGTTCAAGCTGGTCGCGGCGACCGACGCCGTCGCCAAGCGCATGCGGGCTGCTCATATCCGCGACTGGAAGGACGCCGTCACCAAGGGCGTGATCACGCAGGCCGAAGGCGAGCAGCTCGCTTCCGCTCATGAAGCCGTCACAAAGGTCATCGAGGTCGACGATTTTGCGCCGGAGGCGCTGTCGTCGATTTACAAGAAAACCGGCGACGTGCATCAGTTCTTCCAGGAACTCGGTGAACAGAGGGCGGCGAGCTGATGGCACGACCGGTATTCATCGTCGACGGCAGCCGGACGCCGTTTCTGAAAGCGCGCTCCGGACCGGGCCCGTTCACGCCGGTCGATCTCGCCGTGCAATGCGGCCGGCCGCTGCTGGCGCGCCAGCCGTTTGCACCGACCGACTTCGATCAGGTCATCCTCGGCTGCGTCAACGTCATCGCCGACGAGATGAACCCGGCCCGCGTCGCGGCGCTCCGGCTCGGCATGGGCGAGGACATGGTCGCTTTCACCGTGCAGATCAATTGCGGCTCCGGCATGCAGTCGATCGATACCGCCTACCGCTACATCCGCGAAGGTCATGCCGACATGATCCTGGCCGGCGGCACCGAGGCGCTCAGCCACGCGCCGCTGGTCTGGCCGAACTCCGGTGTGCGCTGGTTTGC
This sequence comes from Bradyrhizobium sp. CCGUVB4N, assembly GCF_024199945.1. Classification (GTDB taxonomy): domain Bacteria; phylum Pseudomonadota; class Alphaproteobacteria; order Rhizobiales; family Xanthobacteraceae; genus Bradyrhizobium. The sequence continues at coordinate 2,524,601 of NZ_JANADP010000001.1, forward strand.
CGGTCTTGCCACCGCCAAGGGCGTTGCCGCCAAGCTCGCCGCCGCCTTGAGGCTGCGTCCGCGCTATCTGAAGCCGATCATCGGCCTCGAGCGTGGGCTGACCGATCCCATCACCGAACTCAATATGGGCCAGACCGCCGAAGTCGTCGGCCATCTCTTCGGCATCACGCGCGCCCAGGCGGATGCCTATGCGGCCGAGAGCCATCGCCGGCTCGCCCATGCGCAGGCCGAGGGCTTTCTGAAAGGCGAGGTCGAGACCGCGTTCGCCCGCGACGGAAAATTCTTCGACCATGACGACGGCGTGCGTCCGGACTCGACAGCCGAGACACTGGCAAAGCTCCGGCCGGTGTTCGAGCGTCCCTGGGGCCAGGTCACCGCGGGCAATTCCTCGCAGATCACCGACGGCGCCTCCTGGGTGATCCTGGCGTCCGACGCGGCGGTGGCAAAGCACAAGCTGACGCCGAAGGCCGCAATCGTCGACAGCAACTGGGCCGCGCTCGATCCCACCATCATGGGCCTTGGCCCGGTGATGTCGGCGACGCCGCTGCTCCAGCGCAACAACCTGACCGTCCAGGACGTCGAGACCTGGGAGTTGAACGAGGCGTTCGCCACGCAAGTGCTCGGCTGTCTCGCCGCCTGGAATGACGACACGTTCTGCCGCGAGATTCTCGGGCTCGACGGCGCGGCCGGCGAGATCGATCGCGAAAAGCTCAACGTCGATGGCGGCGCGATCTCGCTCGGCCATCCCGTCGGCACCTCCGGCAACCGCATCGTGCTGCATCTCGTCAACGCGATGAAGCGGCTCGGCACGCGGCGCGGGATTGCCACCGAGTGCATCGGCGGCGGGCTCGGCGGCGCCATGCTGATCGAGGCGGTGTGACCATGGATTCGAAGATCATGACCGCACTCGGGGACCGGGTGCTCGAGTTCGGGCCCAAGCCTGCCGCCGACGGTCCGTACAAGAACTTCAAGCTGACGCGCGATGCCGACGGCGTCGCCTGGCTGCTGTTCGATCGCGCCGAGACAAGCGCCAACACGCTGTCGGCCGACGTGATGGAGGAGTTCGACGCCGCGCTCGCGGCGATCGAGACCGAGCGTCCGGCAGGCCTCGTGATCCGCTCGGCAAAGCCGTCCGGCTTCATCGCCGGCGCCGACGTCAACGAATTCCGTGGCGCGAGTGATCCGGAGGTGGTGGAGACGCGCATCCGTGCCGCGCATGCGGTGGTGGATCATCTGGAAGCGCTCAAGCTGCCGACGGTCGCGGTCATCCACGGCTTCTGCCTCGGCGGTGGGCTCGAGGTTGCGCTTGCCTGCCAGTCGCGCATTGCCGTCGACGGCGCGCGCTTCGGCTTCCCGGAGGTGATGCTCGGCCTGCATCCCGGCCTCGGCGGCACCGCGCGCTTCACCGCGCTGGTCAATCCGACCCAGTCGATGGCACTGATGCTCACCGGCCGCACCATCGATGCGCGCCGCGCCAAATCGCTCGGCCTCGTCGATACCGTGACGCAGGAGCGTCACGTCCGCGGCGCGGTGAAGGACGTGCTGTTCGGCCGCCTGAAGCGCGCCAAGCCCGGCCTTCTCACCCGCGCGGCCAATCTCGGCCCCGTGCGCGGGCTGCTTGCCAAACGCATGCGCTCCGAGGCGGCGAAGGCCGCGCCGCGCGAGCACTATCCGGCGCCCTACGCGCTGATCGATCTCTGGGAGACGCATGGCGGCAGCAAGGCCGCGATGCTGAAGGCGGAGCAGGCGTCCTTCGCCAAATTGATGGTGACGCCGACCGCGCAAAATCTGATCCGCGTGTTCTTCCTGCGCGAGCAGATGAAGAAGGCTGCCGGCTCCGGCAACACGGTCGAGCATGTTCACGTCATCGGCGCCGGCGCCATGGGCGGCGATATCGCGGCTTGGGTAGCCGGGCAGGGGCTGCGCGTCTCGCTGGCCGACATGAAGGCCGAGCCGATCGCGGGCGCGGTGAAGCGTGCGGCCGAGCTCTACGGCAAGATCATCCGCAAGCCGACCGAGGTGCGCGACGCACTCGATCGGCTGATCCCCGACATGGACGGAGAGGGCGTTCGCAACGCCGATCTCATCATCGAGGCGGTGCCCGAGAAGCTCGAGCTCAAGCAAAAGGTCTATGCCGGCCTCGAGCCGAAGATGAAGCCGGGTGCGATCCTTGCGACCAACACGTCGAGCATTCCGCTTCAGGATCTCCGCACCACGCTGGCGCGGCCGGAACGGCTCGTCGGCCTGCACTTCTTCAACCCGGTCTCGCGGTTGCAGCTGGTCGAAATCGTCAGCCATGACGGCAACGATGCGCAGGTGCTGAAGGAAGCGCTCGCCTTCGTCGGTGCGATCGACCGCCTGCCATTGTCGGTGAAGAGCTCGCCCGGCTTCCTCGTCAACCGCGCGCTGACGCCCTACATGCTCGAAGCCATGGTGATGCTGGACGAAAAGACCGACCAGCGCCTGATCGATGCCGCGGCAGAACAGTTCGGCATGCCGATGGGGCCGATCGAGCTGGCCGATCAGGTCGGGCTCGATATCTGCCTGGCGGTCGGCGACATGCTGCGCACGAAATTCGGCGATCTGCTGCCGCCGACGCCGGCTTGGCTGCGCGAGAAGGTCGCCAAGGGCGAGCTCGGCCGCAAGACCGGGAAGGGTTTCTACACCTGGAAGGACGGCAAGGCCGAAAAGGCGCCACTGCCCGAGACCGGTCCGCGCGTCACCGACCAGATGATCGACCGCCTGGTGCTGCCGATGTCCAATGTCTGCGTCGCTTGCCTGCGTGAAGGCATCGTCGACGATCCCGATGCGGTCGACGGCGCCATGATCTTCGGCACCGGTTACGCGCCGTTCCGCGGCGGTCCCCTGAACTATGCGCGCACGCGCGGCGTGGAAAATATTGTATCCACCATGCGCGCGCTGGCCGAGCGATTCGGCGAGCGCTTCGCGCCCGATCCGGGCTGGGACAATTTCAAGTGAGCCTTTCCAAGTGAGACCTGCATGACTGAAATGTCCGACATCGAGCCGAACGGCGATCTCTGCATCCGCACGCTGGCGATGCCCGCCGACACCAATGCCAATGGCGACATTTTCGGTGGCTGGCTGCTCAGCCAGATGGATGTCGGCGGCGGCGTGTTTGCATCGAAGGTCGCGAAGTCGCGCACCGTCACGGTCGCGATCGACGCGATGAATTTTCGCAAGGCGGTCTATGTCGGCGATCTCGTCTCGGTCTACGCCAATCTGGTGCGCGTCGGCCGTACTTCGATGACCGTTCATCTCGAAGCCTGGGCGTTGCGGCGGCGTGAGCTGCAGCCGATCCTCGTGACCGACGGCAATTTCACCTACGTCTCGATCGACGACAACGGCCATCCGCAAGCGATCCAGCGCGACGCTCCACCGATCGCGACGTAATCGCGCGCGGCTTTGCGCCTCATCTCACGAAGACGTGCGGTGTTAAGAAACGCGGCATGACTAAGTCATCGCGTCGCGCCTTTGCCAACAACCAGTCACAAAACGGATGAGGTCCCGGCGTACTCAATGACGCGTCGATTCGGGGTGAAAACCGGCTGATTTGCCCGAGGAACTTTCGGGGAGGGATGCCGTTATTCGCCCGCACTGAGGAATCCACGGGCCATGCCGGACAGCTACATCATCGAAGTGAATTCAGAGACAGCGGGCATCGTCGTTCGCGGTCAAGGCGGCTACTGCTTCTTCGCCTCGTCGCATCAGTTCAATCGCCTCGAAGGCCAGCTCTTCCGCAACGCACGCGAAGCCGAGCGCGCTGCGCGCAAGCTGGTTAACGGTGATGTGAGAGAGGCGGCGTAGCCGCTCTGGTCATTTTCTGACGCGCAGAGCGTGGTCGGAAAATTTTGCAGCCCTTGATACCGCTGCACTTTCCTTCTCCCTTGTGGGAGAAGCTGGCGCGAAGCGCGGGGCGGCGAGCCACCCTCTCCCACAAGGGGAGAGGGTAAATAGAGCATCACAATTTCGTTGCGGAACGGGACAAGAGCTTCCACTCGTCGCCCTGCTTCAGCCAATTCATCAGGATGTGAAGGCTGTTTGCCACTTTCTTTCCGTCGGTCATCATCTCGGCCATCCAGTGGAAGCGCACGATCGCGGCGGGGCCGACGATCTTGATGGTCGGATCCTTGTACGCGATCGACAGGAATTCCGTTTTGCCGTCGGTGGCGTTGGCGATGAAGGCCGCCTTGTCCTCGAGGAAGCCGCTGGAATGGCTGTAGCTCAGATCGTCCGAGCACAGCACGCTGAGCGCCTTCGGATCAGCCGCGATCTGGGCGAGGCGAAATGCTTCGACATTTCTTGCCACTGCCTCATGATCCGCCGCGGCAGCATGATCGCGATTAATCGTCATCATTTCCTCCTTTTTGATCTTGTCGCGAGTGTTGCAGCGGCGTGCTGCGCGCGTCCCGGAACGATGGCGTTGATCACAATTTCGTCGCGGCGCGCGACAACAGCTTCCACGCGTCGCCCTGCTTCTGCCAGTTCATCAGGATGTGAAGGTTGGTCGGCACTTTTTTCCCATCGGCCGCCATCTCCTGTTCCGCGACCCAGTGGAAGCGCACGATCGCGGCGGGGCCGACCACCTTGATGGTCGGGTCCTGATAGGCGATCGACAGAAACTTCGATTTGCCGTCGGTGGCGTTGGTGATGAAGGTCGCCTTGTCTTCGACCTTGCCGTTGGAATGGCTGTAGCTGAGATCGTCCCAGCATAGCGCGCCGAGCGCCTTCGGGTCGGCCGCGATCTGGGCGAGGCGGAAGGCCTCGACCTGCTTCGCCACGGCTTCTTCGTCCGCTGAAGCCGCGAGCGCCGGTGTCGAGAGCGCAAGCGCGGAGACGGCGAGAGCTGGAACGGCAAGAGTCGAGAGAGCCAGATCGCGTCGGTTGATCGTCATCGTTTCCTCCTTTTTGATCTTGTATGGAGTGTTACAGCCACGGGTAGCTTTGTCGAGTGGCGCGTGATCGTCATCCGCATGCGTTATTGCGTGCGCGGGGCTCTATTGATACGTCTTCGGCATTGATGCGTGGCGCATTCAGGAAAGTACGGACATGATCGAGACTCTCGGCAAGGCATTGTTGTTCGATATCGACGGCACGCTTGCCAATACCGACCCGCTGCATCTGAAGGCGTTCAACCAGGTGCTCGGTCCTCACGGTCATGTCTTCGACCACGCGCGCTTCTCCAGGGAGCTGCAGGGCTTCGCCAATGTGTCGATCGGCGAGCGCTTTCTGCCCAACGAAACGTCGGAGCGGCGCACCGCGATTCTCGGCGAGAAGGAAGAAGTGTTCCGCACGCTCGTCGCGGGACAGATCGAGCCGCTGCCGGGCCTGATGGCGCTGCTCGACCGCGCGGACGCGGCCGGCATTCCCATGGTGGCCGTGACCAATGCGCCGCGTCTCAACGCCGAGCTGCTGCTCTCCGGCCTCGGCATCACGCACCGCTTCAGGACGCTCGTGATCGGCGACGAGTTGCCGCACGCCAAGCCGCATCCATTGCCCTATCAGGAGGGCTTGCGTTTCGTCGGCGCCAGCGCGGCTGCCTCGATTGCCTTCGAGGATTCCCGTTCCGGCGTGCAGTCGGCCACGGCTGCCGGCATTCCGACCATCGGCATCCGGACCAGCCTCAGCCATGCTGACCTTGTTGGGGCCGGCGCGGTCGCTTCCGCCAGCGCCTTCGACGATCCCGAGTTGCTCGCGCGGCTCGCAGCCGCGATGGCGTGGTGAGGGTTTCATCCATTAACCGTGATCGGCACGCGCATTGACCGCGCGCGCGAACCGCCGCACCATGCACTGCTCTGATTTGAGGCCATTGCCGTGACCGGATTGACCCATCGCCAAGCTGAAATTCTCAACATCGCCCGCGCCTCCGGCCGCGTCATGGTCGAGGAGCTGGCGCGCCGGTTCGAAGTCTCGGCGCAAACCATCCGCAAGGACCTCAACGATCTCTGCGAACGCCGTTCGCTGACCCGCGTCCATGGTGGCGCGATCATCGCCTCGGGCGTCGAAAATCTCGCCTATGAGGCGCGCCGCTTCGTCGCTGCCGACGAGAAGAAGGCGATCGGCGCTGCGGCCGCATCGCTGATCCCGAACGGCTGCTCGCTCTTCATCAACATCGGCACCACGACGGAGGAGGTCGCGAGCGCCCTGACCTCGCATGAAGATCTCCTCGTCATCACCAACAACCTCAACGTCGCCATGCTGCTCTACCGCCATCCCCGCATCGAGGTGGTGGTGGCCGGCGGCACGGTGCGGCGCGCCGACGGCGCCGTGGTCGGCTCGACCGCAACGCAGCTGATCGGCCAGTTCAAGGTCGACTACGCCATCATCGGCGCGTCCGCGATCGACGAGGAGGGCGCGCTGCTCGACTTCGACTACCGCGAGGTGCAGGTGGCGCAGGCCATCATCGCCAATGCCCGCAGCGTCATGCTGGTGGCCGATTCCACAAAGCTTCGCCGCAGCGCGCCGGTCCGCATCGCCCATATCAGCCAGATCCAGACCTTCGTCACCGATCAGGAGCTGCCCGAGCGCCTCGCCACCATCTGTCACAGCAAGGGCATCGAGGTGATGGCGGCGATGCCGAAGGGTGCGAGCGACATCGATGACGCTCAAGCCGAAGCGCAGGACGCCGCACCTGAAGCCGCGCCGGTCGTGCGGCTGCGCTAGCGGCCTACGCGGCGTCCCACGGGTTGTGCAAGGGCACGCCGAACGCCGCAAAATCCTTCACGTTGCGCGTAACGAGTGTCAGGTTATGGGCGAGGGCTGTTGCCGCGAAGAACCCGTCCATCACCGACAGCGCGATGCCGCTGCGACGGCTCTGCGCCATCAGATCGCCCCAACGCTCGGCGACGGAATGATCGATCGGCAGGATGCGCTCTGCAAACCGAGCCGGCAAATCATGGCTAAGCCAGGCGGTCAGCGCGACGCGTCGACGGCCGTCGTCCAGCAGCGCAACGCCGCGGCGAAGCTCGGCAATCGAAGCAACGCTGATGAACGCACGATCCTCATCGACCGTGTCGAGCCACGCCAGAACTTTTGGAGAAGGTGCTGGTCGCTGAACCTCCGACAGCACATTGGTGTCGAGGAGCAGGTTCACGGCATTTCGTCGCGTGGTTCGTCCGGCAGGCGTTCAAGCTCGAGCTCGGCGCCGCGCAGCGGCGACGCCAGCAGGAATTCGGCAAGCGTGCCTTTGCGCGCGGTCTTACGTGCCCATTCGTCAGCAGAAACGACCACCGCATTGGGTTTGCCATGACGGGTAATGATCTGGGGACCAGTCTGGGCACGATCGACAACCTCCGACAGGCGCGCCTTGGCATTGGCGAGCGTCCAAGTATCGGTCGGCGAATCGGGGGCTGTGGTGTGGTCTGTCATGTCGTTTACAACCAATATGACTATTATGACTATATATGTTCGAGGTGCTGATTCAAGCGCGCTACTGCACCCCAGATCACCATCCTAAGCGCTCATTTCGACGGCGAATTGCCCACCAAAAAAGTTCCTCTTTCGCTTCCTTTCCCCTCTCTTTCGTCTTGCTTTCGTTTTTCGGTGTGATCTAATCAAAAACGAAAGTAACCACTCGACGGAACGAGTGGTCGCCGGGGGATGCGTCTGTTGGAGCGTATTTTCGACCTCGCCATCATTGGAGGCGGTGTTAACGGTTGCGGCATCGCGCGCGATGCCGTGGGCCGCGGGAACACTGTTTTCCTGTGCGAAATGAACGATCTGGCGAGCGGGACGTCGTCCTGGTCGACCAAGCTGGTCCATGGTGGCCTGCGCTATCTCGAATATTACGAGTTTCGGCTGGTCCGCGAGGCGCTGATCGAGCGCGAGATTCTCTGGGGCATCGCGCCCCACATCATCCGCCCCTTACGTTTCGTTCTGCCGCATCACGCTGGCCTGCGTCCGGCCTGGCTGCTGCGCCTTGGCCTCTTTCTCTACGATCATATCGGCGGTCGTCATTTGCTGCCGGCGACCCGCTCGCTGGATCTCAGGCGTGACGAGGTCGGCCGTCCGCTGATCCCGAATCGCTATAGCCGCGCCTTCGAGTATTCCGACTGCTTCGTCGATGACGCCCGGCTCGTCGTGCTCAATGCGCGCGACGCCGCCGACAAGGGCGCCGAGATTCGCACCCGGACCCGTGCGACGGATATCAAGCAGTCCGACGGCGTCTGGACCGTCAGCATGGTCGACACGCTGACCGGTGCGCGCTCGCAGATCCAGGCCCGCGCGCTGGTCAATGCCGGCGGCCCCTGGGTCGAGGACGTGCTCGGCCGCGGCGCCGGCGTCAACGCGAAAGCCAAAGTGCGCCTGGTGCAGGGCTCGCACATCGTGGTCAAGAAGCTCTACGACCACGACCGCGCCTACATGTTCCAGAACGCCGACGGCCGCATCATCTTCGTCATTCCCTATCAGGATGACTTCACACTGATCGGCACCACCGACCGCGACTATGACGGCGATCCCGCCAAGGTGAAGGCGACGGCGGAGGAGATCCAATATCTCTGCGCTGCCGCGAGCGAATATCTCGCCAAGCCCGTGACGCCGGAGGACGTGGTCTGGACCTATTCCGGCGTGCGTCCGCTTTATGACGATGGCGCCAGCGAAGCCAAGGCCGCGACCCGCGACTACGTGTTCGAGCTCGACACGCCCGGTGGCTCGCCGCTGCTGTCGATCTATGGCGGCAAGATCACGACCTATCGCCGCCTCGCCGAAGAGGCGCTGGAACGGCTCGCGCCCTATCTTCGCAGCGCGAAGGCGCGCGAGGGCTGGACCGGCAAATGGCCCCTGCCGGGCGGCGACATGGACGTGTCGGCCGTCGACGGCCTGATCGGCGAGCTCCAGCGCGGCTATCCCTTCCTCAGCCATGAGCATGCGCGACGTCTCGCGCGCGCCTATGGTACCCGCGCCATCAAATTGCTCGGCGACGCCAAATCGGCCGCCGATCTCGGCCAGGCCTTTGGCGCAACTCTGACCGAACGCGAGGTTCGCTACCTGATGACCAACGAATGGGCGGTGACCGCCGAGGATATCGTCTGGCGCCGCTCCAAGCTCGGCCTGCGACTATCTGCCGACCAAATTGCCACTCTGGACGACTGGATCAGGACCCACGCCGTGTCGCAAAGTCCACTGCTGGAAGCAGGAGGACGCTCATGAGCGTGACACTCGATCATGTGACCCGGACCGTCGACGGGGTCCCGCACATTCGCGACGTCTCGCTGACGCTGGAGAGCGGCACGCTCAACGTGTTGCTCGGGCCGACGCTGTCGGGCAAGACCTCGATCATGCGGCTGCTCGCCGGTCTCGACAAGCCGACCACGGGCAAGGTGCTCGTCAACGGCAAGGACGTCACCGGCGTCGATGTGCGCCAGCGTTCGGTCGCGATGGTCTATCAGCAGTTCATCAATTACCCCTCGCTCACGGTCTATGAGAACATCGCTTCGCCACTCCGCGTGCAGGGCAAGCCGCGCGAGGAGATCGAGACGCGCGTGGCGGAAGCCGCCCGGCTGCTCCGGCTCGAGCCGTTCCTGAAGCGCACGCCGCTCCAGCTTTCCGGCGGCCAGCAGCAGCGCACCGCGATGGCACGTGCGCTGGTGAAGGGCGCCGACCTCGTGCTGCTCGACGAGCCGCTCGCCAATCTCGACTACAAGCTGCGCGAGGAGCTGCGCGCCGAGCTGCCGCGCATCTTCGAGGCCTCCGGCGCGATCTTCGTCTATGCCACGACAGAGCCCACCGAGGCGCTGCTGCTCGGCGGCAACACGGTCTGCATGTGGGAGGGCCAGGCGCTCCAGATCGGCGAGACCACCAACGTCTACCGCCGGCCGCAGACGATGCGCGTCGCGCAGGTGTTCTCCGATCCGCCGCTCAACCTCGTCGGCATCGAGAAGAAGAATGGCTCCGTGCAATATGCCGGCGGCACCCCGTCGCCGGCCTCGGGTCTCTATTCCTCGCTTGCCGACGGCGCCTATCGCGTCGGCTTTCGCGCGCATCAGCTTGCGCTCGCCAACGGCCAGGCAGACCGCCACGCCTTCCATGCCACGGTGACGGTGACCGAGATCACCGGTTCGGAGAGTTTCGTGCATTTGACCCGCGACGGATCGAACTGGGTTGCGGTGCTGCACGGCGTGCACGAGTTCGAGCCCGGCCAGACCATCGACGCCGTGCTCGATCCCAACGATGTCTTCGTCTTCGATGCGGCTGATCGCCTCGTCGCGGCACCCGGCTCGTGAGGGAGGTGCGATATGGCCCGCATTGACCTCGTCGATCTCGCCCACTCCTACGGCGGCAATGATGCCCCGCAGGAAACCTTTGCGCTGAAGCCGGTGACCATGACCTGGCGGCAGGGCGGCGCTTATGCGCTGCTCGGACCAAGCGGCTGCGGCAAGACCACGCTGCTCAACGTCATCTCCGGCATCATCACGCCGTCGCGGGGGAAAATCCTGTTTGACGGCCAGGACATCACACCTCTGTCAACCCAGAAGCGCAACATCGCCCAGGTGTTCCAGTTCCCGGTGATCTACGACACCATGACAGTGGGGCAGAAACTGGCGTTTCCGTTGAAGAATCGCGGTGTGCCGAAGGCCGAGATCGACAAGCGCGTCGCAGAGATCGGCCGCCTGCTCGACCTCGAGCCCCATCTGAACCGCAAGGCAACCCGGCTGACCGCCGACGCCAAGCAGAAAATCTCGCTCGGCCGCGGCCTCGTCCGCTCCGATGTTGCCGCCGTGCTGTTCGACGAGCCGCTGACGGTGATCGATCCCGAGCTGAAATGGCAGCTCCGCTCCAAGCTGAAGGCACTGCATCGCGAGCTCGACCTCACGATGATCTACGTCACCCACGACCAGACCGAGGCGCTGACCTTCGCCGACACCGTCGTCGTCATGCATGACGGCCGCGTGGTGCAGAGCGGCACGCCGGCCGAGCTGTTCGACAAGCCGGCGCACACCTTCGTCGGCTACTTCATCGGCTCGCCCGGCATGAACATCCTGCCGGCGGAAGTGAAGGGACGCGAGGCGCGGATCGACGGCCATGTCATTGCGCTGAACCGCAGCTACGACAATCTTCCCGCAGGCGCCAAGATCGAGATCGGCGTGCGTCCGGAGTTCGTCGAGGTCGTCGCGCCCGCGCCCGGCCTGCTCACTGCCAGGATCGAGCGCATCGACGATCTCGGCCGCATTCGCTTCGCGCGCGCGCGTCTGGGCGATGCCAAGCTCGCGGCACGGGCACCGGCTGGCTTCACCAGCTCCGACGGTACCGCCGGGCTGAAATTCGATCCGGCGCACATCCACGTCTATGCCGACAGCCTTCTGGTGGAAGGAGCCGCCTGATGGACAAGACCATCAACCAAAAAGCCTGGTTCCTGGTGCTGCCGGTGTTCCTGGTCGTCGCCTTCTCGGCGGTACTGCCGCTGATGACGGTGGTGAACTATTCGATGCAGGACACCTTCGGCAACAACCAGTTCTTCTGGAACGGCGTCGGCTGGTTCAAGGAATTGCTCGATCCCTCGACCGATCTCGGCGGCCGCTTCCTGGCCTCGCTCGGCCGCAACCTGTTCTTCTCGCTGGTGATCCTTGCGATCGAGGTGCCGCTCGGCATCGTGGTGGCGCTGTCGATGCCGCGTGACGGCTGGACGGTCGCGGCCTGCCTCGTCACCCTCGCGCTGCCGCTGCTGATTCCGTGGAACGTGGTCGGCACGATCTGGCAGATCTTTGGCCGGCCCGACATCGGCCTGCTCGGCTATACGCTCAATGCGATGGGCTTCGACTACAATTACGTGTCCAACGCCGTCGACGCCTGGGTGACGGTCATCGTGATGGACGTCTGGCATTGGACCAGCCTCGTCGCGCTGCTGTGCTATGCCGGCCTGAAATCGATTCCCGAGGCCTATTACCAGGCCGCGCAGATCGACGGCGCCTCGCGCTGGGCCGTGTTCAAGGCGATCCAGTTGCCGAAGATGAACCGCGTGCTGCTGATCGCCGTGCTGCTGCGCTTCATGGACAGCTTCATGATCTACACCGAGCCGTTCGTCGTCACCGGCGGCGGGCCCGGCAACTCGACCACCTTCGTCTCGATCGAGCTCGTCAAGATCGCGCTCGGCCAGTTCGACCTCGGCAAGGCAGCGGCGCTCTCGCTGGTCTACAATCTGATCATCCTGATCGTCTGCTGGATCTTCTACACCGTCATGACCAATGCCGGCAGTGAACGCAAACCCCAGGAAGGAGCGGCGTGATGCACTCGATCCCCGGCCGCCGCCTCATCATGGGGCTGTTCCTGATCTTCCTGCTGTTGCCGATCTACTGGCTCGTCAACATGAGCTTCAAGACCAACGCCGAGATCGTCTCGACGATGACCTTGTGGCCGCACGCGCCGACGCTGCAGCACTACAGGCGCATCTTCACCGATGAGAGCTGGTATTCCGGCTATATCAATTCGCTGGAATACGTCATCCTCAACACCCTCATCTCGATCTCGGTGGCGTTGCCCGCGGCCTATGCGTTCTCGCGCTATCGCTTCCTCGGCGACAAGCACCTGTTCTTCTGGCTGCTGTCGAACCGTATGGCTCCGGCGGCGGTCTATGCGCTGCCGTTCTTCAACCTCTACTCGGCGATCGGCCTGTTCGATACGCCGTGGGCGGTTGCGCTGGCGCACTGCATCTTCAACGTGCCCCTGGCGGTGTGGATCCTCGAAGGCTTCGTCTCCGGCGTGCCGCGCGAGATCGACGAAACCGCCTTCCTCGACGGCTATTCCTTCCCGCGCTTCTTCGTCCGGATTCTGGTGCCGCTGATCGCGAGCGGCATCGGCGTCGCCGCCTTCTTCTGCTTCATGTTCTCCTGGGTCGAGCTGCTGCTGGCGCGGACGCTCACCTCGGTGCAGACCAAGCCAATCGCGGCGATCATGACGCGTACGGTGTCGGCGGCCGGCATGGATTGGGGCCTGCTGGCGGCCGCCGGTGTGCTCACCATCATTCCGGGCGCGCTGGTGATCTGGTTCGTCCGCAACTACATCGCGCGCGGTTTCGCGCTCGGCCGGGTCTAGGAGGTTCTCATGGAATCCATTGCATGGATGGCCTGGACGCTGCCGACGGCGATCTTCTTCGCCGCGCTCGCCTGCACGCTGGCGGTGATGACGTGGCTCGCGTCGGTCTATCCCGAAGCCGAGCGCGTCGGCGTGCTTCGTATTCCGACCACGCGAGGCGACCGGCTGTTCATCTCGCTGATCGCGGCTGCCGTCATCCATTTGGTATGGATCGGCCTGGTCGGTACCAACCCGATCGCCTCGCTGCCTATCGGCGAAGAGGGGATCGAGATTTCGAGCCTGTGGCTCGCAAGTGGAATTTCGCTGGCGACGGCCGTGCTCATTTTTCGCACGGTTTGAAGCTCGCGAAGGGACGGCCAGATCCGGGGTCAACCCGGGCCTGTATAAAAGTTTGTCGCTGCAACGGAGGAACAACATGCGACAGTTTAGGAGAAGGAAAGGTCCATTGACCAAGATTAGCTTTCTGACCGTGTCGAGCGCCGCGGCCATTCTCGCCACCGCGTTCGCAGCCTCGGCGCCGGTTCGCGCCGCCGACGATGCCGCCATCCAGAAGTGGATTGCGGAATTCCAGCCTTCGACCATTTCGAAGGACGACCAGAAGAAGGAGCTGGAGTGGTTCGCGAAGGCCGCCGAGCCTTTCAAGGGCATGGAGATCAACGTCGTCTCCGAGACCATCGCGACCCACGAATACGAGTCGCAGACGCTCGCCAAGGCGTTCTCCGAGCTGACCGGCATCAAGCTCAAGCACGACATCATCCAGGAAGGTGACGTCGTCGAAAAGCTTCAGACCCAGATGCAGTCGGGCAAGAACGTTTATGACGGCTGGATCAACGACTCCGACCTGATCGGCACCCACTTCCGCTACGGCCAGACCATCGCGCTGTCGGACTACATGACCGGCGAAGGCAAGGACGTCACCGATCCCATGCTCGACGTCAACGACTTCATCGGCAAGTCGTTCGGCACCGCGCCCGATGGCAAGCTCTATCAGCTGCCCGACCAGCAGTTCGCGAACCTCTATTGGTTCCGCTACGACTGGTTCACCAACCCTGACTACAAGGCCAAGTTCAAGGCCAAGTATGGCTACGATCTCGGCGTGCCCGTGAACTGGTCGGCGTATGAGGACATCGCCGAGTTCTTCACGAACGACATCAAGGAGATCAACGGCGTCAAGGTCTACGGCCATATGGACTATGGCAAGAAGGACCCGTCGCTCGGCTGGCGTTTCACCGACGCCTGGCTCTCGATGGCGGGTAACGGCGACAAGGGCATTCCGAACGGTCTGCCGGTCGACGAGTGGGGCATCCGCATGGAAGGCTGCCGCCCGGTCGGCTCGTCGATCGAGCGTGGTGGCGACACCAACGGTCCCGCGGCGGTCTACTCGATCACCAAGTACCTCGAGTGGATGAAGAAGTACGCCCCGCCGCAGGCGCAGGGCATGACGTTCTCTGAGTCGGGTCCGGTCCCGGCGCAGGGCAACATCGCCCAGCAGATGTTCTGGTACACCGCCTTCACCGCCGACATGGTGAAGCCGGGCATCGCCGTGATGAACGCGGACGGTACGCCGAAGTGGCGTATGGCTCCGTCGCCGCACGGTTCGTACTGGAAGGAAGGCATGAAGCTCGGCTACCAGGACGCGGGTTCGCTCACGCTTCTGAAGTCGACCCCGGCGGATCGCCGCAAGGCAGCCTGGCTGTATCTCCAGTTCATCGTCTCCAAGACGGTGTCGCTGAAGAAGAGCCATGTCGGTCTCACCTTCATCCGTGAATCCGACATCTGGGACAAGTCGTTCACCGAGCGTGCGCCGAAGCTCGGCGGCCTGATCGAGTTCTACCGCTCGCCCGCGCGCGTGCAGTGGACCCCGACCGGCAACAACGTGCCTGACTATCCGAAGCTCGCCCAGTTGTGGTGGCAGAACATCGGCGATGCGTCGTCCGGTGCGAAGACGCCGCAAGCCGCGATGGATGCTCTTGCCGCCGCGCAGGACTCCGTCATGGAGCGCATCGAGAAGTCGGGCGTGCAGGGTGCCTGCGGTCCGAAGCTGCACAAGAAGGAGTCGGCCGAGTTCTGGTTCGCCAAGGCCCAGAAGGACGGCACGATTGCTCCGCAGCGCAAGCTCGCCAACGAGAAGCCGAAGGGCGAAACGATCGACTACGACACCCTGATCAAGTCGTGGCCGGCCACCCCGCCCAAGCGCGCCTCGCTGCAGTAAGCAACGCCTCATAACGACGAAAGGCCGGGAGCAATCCCGGCCTTTTTGTTTTGCGCCGCTGCTTCCGTAGCGTCAAAGCGCTCGCTCCATATTCTCGGTGTCATCGTCCGCGAAGGCGGACGATCCAGTATCCCGGAGGCAGGAGTGGGATACGGAGAAGCCGCGGCGTACTGGATTCCCCGCTTTCGCGGGGAATGACAGCGGTGGCGTGGAGGAGTGACTCCCGCGACCCATGCGGTCCGTCACGCGCACCCCCGCTTGACTCTCTGTCACGCCGAATTCATGATCAGCATAATCCGATTGAAGTAATCGTATTTCGATTACTTTGCGAAAGCCGCTTGGGCCAGGGTTGGCCCGTTCCGGAGGCCGGTAGATGGCATTGATCGAGGCGTTCAAGCAGTTGCTGGGCGACACGGCCGTGCTGACCCGCGAGGAGGATCTCGCTGGCCTGACCGAGGATTGGCGCGGCCGTTTTCACGCGCCGGCGCTCTGTGCGGTGCTGCCCTCGACCACGGAGCAGGTTGCTTCCATCGTCCGCCTCTGCCTCGCGCATGGGACGCCGGTGCTGCCGCAGGGCGGCAACACCAGCCTGTGCGGTGGCGCGACACCATCGGAGCAGGGCAAGCCGCCGGTCATCGTCGCGCTGACGCGCATGCGCCGCATCCGTTCGCTCGATCCCGTCAACAACACCATGGTGGTCGATGCCGGTTGTGTGCTCGCGACCATTCAGGAGACCGCTGCCGCCGCCGGCCGGCTCTATCCGGTCAGCCTCGGCGCCGAAGGGTCGTGCCAGATCGGCGGCAATATCGGCACCAATGCCGGCGGCACCGGCGTGCTGCGCTACGGCAATACGCGCGATAATGTGCTCGGCCTGGAGGTCGTCCTGCCGGACGGGTCGGTCTGGGACGGCCTCTACGCGCTGCGCAAGAACAACACCGGCTACGACCTCAAGCATCTCTTCATCGGCTCGGAAGGGACGCTCGGCATCATCACCGGTGCGGTGCTGAAATTGCATCCCCTGCCGACGGCAGAGGCCGTCGCCTGGCTCGCAGTCGATGGTCCGCAACAGGCGCTTGAGGTGCTCGGCCTGTTCCAGGCCGCCTGCAATTCGCGGCTGTCCGCATTCGAGCTGATGAATGCGAAGCAGATCCAGCTCGTGCTGGAGCAGGTGCCGGGCCGGCGCTGTCCGGTCGCCGAGATCGACACCTGGCACGTTCTCGTCGAATTGTCCGATACCGGCGATGCCGCGAAGCTCGCCGCCACGATGCAGACGGTGCTCGAGCAGGCGCTCGAGGCCGGGCTCGTCAGCGACGGCGTCGTCGCATCGAGCGAGGCACAGCGCAAGGCGATGTGGCTGGTGCGGCACAGCGTGTCGGAAGCCAACAAGAAGGCCGGCGTCGGTCTGACCTCGGACACTGCGGTTCCGGTCTCGACCGTGCCAGCCTTCATCGACCAGGCGATGGCGGCCGTGCGCGCGATCGTGCCGGATCTCCCGTTCATCGTCGTCGGCCACATGGGCGACGGCAACATCCATCTCATCCCTTTCTTCAGCTTCGCCGAATGGGATGCGCTGCCGGAGCGCGACGCCACCGCGCAGAAGATCCGTCGCGCCATGAACGATGTCGCCAGCTCCCTGCGCGGCACCTTCAGCGCCGAGCACGGCGTTGGTCGCACGCTGACCGGCGAGATGACCCGCTACAAGCCGCCTGTCGAGCTCGCCTTGATGCGCGCGGTCAAACAGGCATTCGACCCGCTTGGCCTCTTCAATCCTGGTCGCGTTCTGCCGCCGTCATCGGCGACCGGGGCGGCCGCCGCTTCGCCGACCATCGCAACATCGCTAGAGAGGGGACTGACATGACCAACGCACCGAAGATCATCACTTCCCGCCGTCGCTTGCTGCTCGGAGCAGGGGCCGGCGCCGTCGCGCTCGCCGCACCGTCCGTCTGGTCGCCGTCCCGCGCCGCGGGCAAGCGCATCGTCGTGCGTGACGATGGCGGCATCTACACCAAGGCTTACGGCGCCGTTTATTACCGTCCCTTCACCGAGGCGACGGGGATCGAGGTGGTCGGCGTGCAGGCCAATGCCGAGCCGGTCGCGCAGATCAAGACCATGGTCGATACCAAGAACTACAGCTGGGACATGGCCAAGATCTCCTGGCCCGCGATCCAGATCCTGACCACCGGCGGCAAGCAATATCTCGAGAAGCACGGCCTCGAATCCGAGCCGGTGATCAAGTCGATCCCGGCTGAATACGCCTCGCCCTACGGCGTCGCCACCAACGTCTACACCACCGTGCTCGCTTATCGCACCGACGCCTTCAAGGGCCGCAAGGCACCGCAGTCCTGGGCCGATTTCTGGAACGTGGCGGATTTCCCCGCACGCCGCTCGGTGCGCAAGCATCCGTTCGACACGATCGAGGAAGCACTGATGGGCGCCGGTGCGCCAACCGCGCAGGTCTATCCGTGCGATCTCGACAAGGCCTTCGCGTCGCTCGACAAGATCAAGTCGCAGGTCGCGGTGTGGTGGACCAGCGGTGCACAGGTCGAGCAGATGCTGACCTCGGGCGAGATCGACATGCTCCCGACCTGGGTGTCGCGCGCGCAGTCGGCGCAGGCGGCCGGCGCGCCCGTCGAGATCGTCTGGAACCAGGGCGTCTGGGGCGCCGACAATTGGTCGATCCTCGCCGGCACGCCGAACGCCGATGCCTGCCGCGAGTTCATCAAGTTCGCCTCCGATCCGAAGCGCATGGCTGCGCTGGTCGAATATTTCCCCGCCGGCCTCACGCAGCCGGAAGCCTTCAACTACGTCAAACCGGATGTCGCCAAGAACTGCCCGACCTATCCGGACAACATCAAGGCCGGGCTGAAGATCGATGCGAAGTACTGGTACGACAACCAGGCCGCCGTCATCGAGCGCTTCAACAGCTGGATCCTGGCTTGATCGGCAAGGGAGGCGCCAACGGATCGGAGCGGCCCATGGTTTCGTCGAGCCTGCGCATTCACGAGCTGTGCAAGCGCTATGGCGACTTCGTCGCGCTGGCGCCGACCAGCCTCAATGTCGCCAAGGGCGAATTCCTGACCCTGCTCGGTCCGTCCGGATCGGGCAAGACGACGCTGCTCAGCCTGATCGCGGGTCTCGCCCATCCCGACCAGGGGAGGATCCTGATCGACGACGCCGACGTTACCCACAGCCCGGCCTATGAGCGTGACATCGGCGTCGTGTTCCAGAACTACGCGCTGTTCCCGCACATGACGATCGAGGAGAATATCGCGTTTCCCCTGAAGATGCGGAAGGTGACCGACGCCGAAGCGCGCAGGCGAACGGCGGAGGCGCTGGAGACGGTGCGGTTGGCGCACGTCGCAAAACGTTATCCGCGCGAACTGTCCGGCGGCCAGCAGCAGCGCATCGCGCTGGCGCGCTGCATCGTCTACCGTCCGGCGATCATCCTGATGGACGAACCGCTCGGCGCGCTCGACAAGAAGTTGCGCGACCAGATGCAGCTCGAGATCAAGCGCATCCATCGCGAGCTCGGCACCACGATCGTCTACGTCACCCATGACCAGGAAGAGGCGATGACCATGTCGGATCGCATCTGCCTGATGAACGCCGGTGCGATCGAGCAGCTCGGAACGCCCCAGGATCTCTACTTCCGGCCGCGCTCGGTGTTCGTCGCCGACTTCCTCGGCGAGTCCAACCTGCTCAGCGCGACGGTGCGCGGCGTCGACGGTGATGGGCTCGACATCGTCCTGGCCGCGCAGGCCGCGCCGTCGCGCGCGGTCGGCAATGGCTCTCGTTTCGCAGCGGGGGAGGCGATCAAGGTGATGGTGCGTCCCCAGAACCTCGTGGTGGGCGAGGCGGGCGGCCAGCTCTCCGGCCGGCTCGTGGACGTGATGATCAGCGGCAGCCTGACGCGGCTCTATATCGCGCCGGAGACGGCGGGTCTGCCGCAGCTCGTCGCCGCGCATCCGACCCGCAGCGGCTCGGCGCCTTACGAAATCGGGCAGTTGCTGTCGCTTGGATGGCATGCGGCGGATGCCGTTGCGATCTGCGACGGGAAGGGGATCTGAGCTTGGCCGGTCTGCGCGCGATACAGCGAAATCTGGCCCTGACGCGGGTCGCGATGGGCGCGCCGCTGGTCCTGCTGCTCGTGTTGTTCCTGATCTATCCCGTCGGCCAGCTGTTGCTGCTCAGCATCTATGGCGATGCCGGCTTCACGCTGGCGCAATACCGCCAGCTCTTTGCCTCGTCCGTGTATCTCGACGTTCTCCTGATCACGCTGAAGATCTCGCTGGTCACCACGCTGGTCTGCGTCGTCACCGGTTATCCGATCGCCTATCTGATCTCGATCGTCGACAAGGAGCGCAAGGCGACGCTGCTGTTCTGGGTGCTGCTGTCGTTCTGGACCAGCTTCCTGGTCCGCGCTTTCGCCTGGATCGTTCTGCTCGGCCGCAACGGCGTCATCAACAAGCTGCTGGTCTCACTCGGCATCATTTCGAGCCCCGCGAGCCTGCTCTACAATTTCGGGAGTGTGCTCGTCGGCATGGTCAATGCGCTGTTACCGCTCGCGGTGCTGACCATGCTCTCGGTGATGGAGAACATCGATCGTACCCTGCCGCGCGCGGCCGCTACGCTCGGGGCGCGGCCGGGCATGGCGTTCTGGAAGATCTATTTTCCGCTGTCGCTGCCCGGCGTCGCCGCAGCGGGGATCATGGTGTTCGTCACCGCGATCGGCTTCTTCATCGTGCCCGCGCTGCTCGGCGGCCGCCGCGAGACCATGATCACGCAGCTCATCATCGACCAGGTCCAGCAGACCATGAACTGGGGCTTTGCGGGCGCGATCTCGGTGCTGCTGCTGGTCGTGGTCCTCGTCGTCTTTGCCGCCTATGACAGGCTTCTCGGTCTGTCGACCATGACCGGCGCATCCGCACCGCGCAATGCGGCACCGTCGCGTTTGTCGGGCCCGCTTCAGAAGGCCGGCGATGCGCTCCTCAATTTGCTCGGTGTGATTTCCGACCGCATCATCCTGATGATGCCGTCACGCCGTCGCGACCGCAATCCCGATCGGGCGGGTTTCGGCTTGCAGGTCTTCGTCTGGACCATGCTGCTCATCATCAGCGCACCGACCCTGCTGATGATCCCGCTGTCGTTCGGCAGCGGCGGCCTCAACTGGCCGCCGCAGGGTTTTACCCTGCATTGGTACGAGACGGTGCTGAACTCGCCGGTCTGGACCCAGGCGCTGCTGCGCTCGCTCCTGGTCGGCATCGGCACCGGATTGCTTGCCATGCTGATCGGAACGCCTGCCGCGTTCCTGCTGGTGCGCAGCGAAATTCCCGGCAAGGCGGCGTGGCTCGCCTTCATCCTGTCGCCGATCGTGGTGCCGCGCATGATCATCGCCGTCGGCTTGTTCTATGTCTTCGCGCGCATGGGCCTCGTCGGCAGCGCCGTCGGCCTCATTCTCGGGCACACCGTCGTGGCGGTCCCCTATGTGGTCATGACCATGATGGCGGTGCTGCGCAACTACGACACGCGGCTCGACCATGCCGCGCAGAGCCTCGGGGCACGCCCGATCGCGACGCTGCGTTACGTCACCTTTCCGATCCTCGCCGCGGGCATGATGTCGTCGTTCCTGTTCGCCTTCGCGACTTCGTTCGATGAGCTCACCATCGCGCTGTTTGCGACAGGCGGCCTGAACGCGACGCTGCCAAAGCAGTTCTGGGACGAGGTGACGCTTCAGGTCTCGCCCGCGATCGCCGCCGTCTCGACCTGCCTGTTCGTTTTCATGGGGCTCCTGATCTTCGTTGCCGAACGCCTGCGCCGGCGTGCCGCCGCGAGATAGCCTCTCCGCATTCAAACCAAGGGCTCACACCATGCTCACTGCCAATCGTCTCCGCGGCCTGTTCCCGGCCATTCCGACCCCGGTCAAGGCCGACGACACCATCGATGCCGCCGCGGTCGCGGCCATGTTCGCCTGGCTCAACAAGCAGGGCATCGATGGCGTCGTGCCGCTCGGCGGCACCGGCGAGTACGGCGCGGTCGCACGCGCCGAGCGCATCAAGATGGCCGGCCTGTCGGTGAAGGCGATGGCGGGCAAGGGGCCGGTCATCGCCGGCGTGCTCGACACGGGCTTCCACGACGCCTTGCAGGCGGGCAAGGAATTTGCTGCCGAGGGCGTGGACGGCCTGCTGGTACTTACGCCATATTACACCAATCCGACTCAGGTCGGCATTCGCGATTATTTCATGCGCTATGCCGACGCCTCGCCCGTGCCCGTCCTGATCTACGAGATTCCCTACCGCACCCGGATCGCGATCGAGCCCAAGATCCTGCATGAGCTGTCAAGGCATCCCAACATCATCGGCATGAAAGCCTGTAATCTCGACATGTACCATTTCCTCCAGGTCGTGGCCGGTGTCGACGAGAGCTTTGCGGTGCTGAGCGGCGAGGATAGCCTGTTCCCGCTGCATCTCGCGGCGGGCGCCAAGGGCGGCATCATCGTCACGGCGTGCCTGCTGCCGCGTGCCTGGCGCCAGATTTTCGAGACGGCGACGGCAGGCAGGACGGCGGAGGCCTTGAGCCTGCATCGCCGCCTGATCCCGCTGATGAACATGGCGTTCGCCGAGACCAATCCGGGACCGATGAAAGCGGTGATGGATCTCGTTGGCGTCGAGGCGCCGCGCATGCTCGCGCCGCTGGTGCAGCCGGCGCCGGCGTTGGTCACCTTGCTCCGCGCCGAGCTCGGCCGGCAACTGGCGATTTCGGAGGGCATCGGGTGAGAGGACGACGGCATGGCGCGTAGCAGCCGCGAGGACGGCACCCGGCCTGCGAAGGCGGCCAAGGCCCGCAGCTCAGGGAAGACCGAGCGAAAGAGCGCGGAGCCGGAGCGCTCGTCCCTGTTCGTCGGCTCGACCGAGAAGGCGTTCCAGGTCTTGCATGCCTTCGACGGCCCGCAGCGCCACATGACGCTCGCTGACATCGCGCGCGCGGCCGATCTCGACCGCAGCGCCACCCAGCGCCTGGTCTACACGCTCGAGACGCTCGGCTATCTCAAGCGGATCGAGGGCACGCGCAATTACGGGCTGACCTCGAAGGTGCTCCAGTTCTCGCACAGCTATCTCAAGGCCAACGATCTGATCGACCGGGCATCGCCCTATCTGCTCGAGATCAGCCGCTCTCTCGGGGAGACGACCAACCTGCACGAACTGGACGGTCATGAGGTCGTCTTCGTGGCTCGCTTTCCGGGCGCGCATCTCATCAACATCGATATCGTGATCGGCAGCCGGCTGCCGACCTTCTTCACGGCGTCGGGCACGGCGATCCTGTCGGCGTTGCCGGAGGAGGAGCGTCTCGCGCTGCTCGAACGTACGTCGCTCGTGCCGCTGACGCCGTTCACCCTGACCGACCCGAAGGCGTTGCTGGAGCGTGTTCGCGTCGCCGCGCGGCGCGGCTATGCCGTCATCATGAACGAGACCGTGATGGGCGACATCTCGGTCGCGGCTCCCATCATCGACGAGCACGGGCGGGCGGTTGCCGCGATCAATATTTCGGTGCCGACGACGCGCTGGACCAAGGAGCGTGCCGAGGCCGAGCTGGCGCAGCACGTCCACGTCGCCGCCACCTCGATCTCCAAGTCGAAGTTCAACCGCTACGCGGCCTGAGCCGGCTGCGGACAACAAAAAAGGCCGGGAGCGATCCCGGCCTTTTTGTTCTTGGCGTCCCGCAAGGGCTTTCCGCAATGGCGGAGGATGCAGCCTTACTTCGCCGCGGCCAGCGCCGGGTAGTCCGTGTACCCCTTGGCGCCGCCCCCGTAGAACGTGTTCTTGTCCCAATCGTTCAGCGCTGCACCCGACTTCAGCCGTTCGACCAGGTCGGGGTTGGAGATGAACGGCTTGCCGAAGGCGATCAGGTCTGCCGCGTTCGCGTCGAGCACCTTGGTCGCGAGATCGAAATCGTAGCCGTTGTTGGCGATGTAGGCGCCCGAGAAGCGCTTGCGCAAGCTCGCATAGTCGAACGGTGCGAAATCGCGCGGGCCGCCGGTGGCGCCTTCGACGACGTGGAGATAGACGAGCTTCAGCGCGCTGAGGCCGTCGGTGATGTGATCGAACAGCGCCTGCGGATTGGAATCCACGATGTCATTGGCCGGCGTCACCGGCGAGATGCGGATGCCGGTGCGGTCGGCGCCGGCTTCCGCCACGACGGCCTTGGACACTTCAAGCATCAGCTTGGCGCGGTTCTCGATGGAGCCGCCATAGGCGTCGGTACGCTTGTTGGCGCCGTCCTTGGCGAACTGGTCGAGCAGATAGCCGTTGGCGCCGTGGATCTCGACGCCGTCGAAACCGGCCTCCAGCGCGTTCTTCGTGGCGCGCTTGAAGTCGTCGATGATTCCCGGAATTTCGGAGAGCTCGAGCGCGCGGGGCTCGGAGACGTCGGCGAAGGTGCCGTTCACGAAAGTCTTGCCCTTGGCGCGGATCGCGCTCGGCGCCACCGGGGCTGCGCCGCCCGCCTGGAGGTCGACATGCGAGATGCGGCCGACATGCCAGAGCTGGATGAAGATCTTGCCGCCGTTCTCATGCACCTTGTCGGTGACCTTGCGCCAGCCCGCGACCTGGTCCTTCGAATAGATGCCGGGAGTGTCCTGGTAACCCTGGCCCTGCTGCGAGATCTGGCTCGCTTCGGTGATCAGCAGGCCCGCGGAAGCGCGCTGGCCGTAATAGTCGGCCGCAAGCGGGCCGGGGACGAAGGTGCCGGGCGCGGCGCGATTGCGCGTCAGCGGCGCCATCACGAAGCGGTTGGCCAGCGTAATCGGGCCTAGCTTATAGGTATCAAACAATTTGGTCGGACGGCTCATTGGGTGCTTCCAGGAGTTGAGAGGTCCGGAACACTTGTGCATTGCGACAATCAGCGCAAGGGACGAGCCATACGGAAAGTGCAGGCGAGCTGCGCGGCAGGCCCCGCGCAGCATATTTCATGCGCAATTTCGGCCGCGGCAGCGGGATTCCACCGCCACGGCCGCGCGGATCGCCCAAATTAGTTCGCGCCGAGGAAATCGCGCTTGCCGATCTCGACGCCATTGTGACGCATGATGCCGTGAGCGGTGGTGGCGTGGAAATAGAAGTTCGGCAGCGAGACCGCGCTGAAGAACTGCTGGCCCTTGAGCGTCATGGTCCGGTCCGGGCCTGCCGGGAAGGTCACGTCCTTGGCGTCGGCGCCTTCGAACTGCTCCGGCTTGTACGATTTCACGTAGTCGATCGTCTTGGCGAGCCGCTGCTTCAGCTCCTCGAACGTCTTTTCCGTGTCGGGCATCGAGGGCACCTCGCTATGGGTCAGCCTGGCGCAGCCCTTGGCGGCGAAATCGCTGGCGAGCTGGATCTGCTTCGACAACGGCAGCATGTCCGGGAAGAGGCGCGAGCCGAGCAGGACGCTCGGGTCGATCTTTTTGGCCGCGCAATGCGCCTCAGCCTTGGTGAGCAGGCCGCTCAGGCTGTTCAGCATTTGCAGATACGCGGGGACGACGGCGTCGTAGAAGGACATGTGATGCTCGCTTCAATGGTGGGAGATTCTCAGGAGAAAACCTGAGCCACTCACATGGGAGCGTCATGGAATAATACAATCGCCGATGTCGCTTGTGCAGTGCGAAAATTCTACCGCACTGTTGCCTGGGGCTGCGCCTGGGCCGTGCCGCCGCGCATCCGGGCGAGAAGCTCCGCTGTCGGCCAGGAATCGGCCGGCAGGCCGTATTTGATCTGCATCGCCTTCACGGCGGCGCGGCTCTGCTGGCCCAGCACGCCGTCGACCTTGCCGACATTGAAGCCGGCCTGGACCAGCAATTGCTGCAATTGCTTGAGCTCGTTGAACGGCAGTTGCGCGACCTGTCCGGCCGGTCTGCGCATGGGGGCCGCGCCCGCAATGCGCGAGGCGAGATAGCCTGCGGTGGTCGAATAGATCAGCGAGTTATTCCATTCGGTGTACGCCGCGAAATTCGCATACGCCATGAAGGCCGGCCCGTTGCGTCCCATCGGCAGCAGCACGGACGCCGCGAGATTGTCGTTCGGCAGCGGCCGGCCGTCGGGATAGGTGACGCCGAACTGCGCCCACTTCGAGCGCGGCAGCTGCACGCTGAGGTCGGTCTGATCCCACGGCAGGCTCGAGGGTACCTTGATCTCTTCCAGCCACGGCTCGCCGCGCCGCCACTTCAAGCCGTTGGCGATGTAGTTCGCAGTCGAGCCGATCACGTCATCCTCGCTGCGCAGGAGGTCGCGCCGCCCGTCGCCGTCATAATCGACGGCGTAGTTGACGTAATGCGTCGGCAAGAACTGCGTCTGGCCGAGCTCGCCGGCCCAGGAGCCGATCATCTCGTCGGGCGTGAGATCGCCGCGGTCGATCACCTTCAGCGCGGCGATGGTCTCGTTGACGAACATCTCCGAGCGGCGGCAATCATAGGCCAGCGACACCAGCGATTTCAGCGTCGGCAGATTGCCCATGTTGACGCCGAAATCGCTCTCCAGGCCCCAAAACGCGGCGATCACCGCCGGCGGCACGCCGTATTCCTTCTCGGCGCGCGCGAACGCGGCCGCGTGTTGCTTGATGTGCTGCTGACCGTTCTGCATGCGATAGGGCGCGGCCATGCGGCCGGCAAATTCGGTGAAGAGCTGGCCGAACACGCGCTGGCCGCGGTCGCGATTGACGATGCCCTGGTCGTAGACGAGGTAGGGCGAAGCCTCCGATATCGTTCGCTGCGACACGCCGGCGGCGACGGCCTGCTGTTTCACGTCGGCGAGGAAGCGATCGAAGTTTTGCCCATTGTGGCACGACGCCGCGCGCGGCGACGGCGCCGTGGCCTTCGGCGCGGCGGGCTTCGCGGGCGGCGGCACGAACTGGGCGGAGGCGGGAAGGGAGAGCGCGAACAGAGCGGCGGCCGCGATCGCAAATCGGGTCTGGACCATAGGGGTTCCGGCGGGGGAGGGGCAGGCGTGGATTCGGCCGAAGTCTAGGTGAAGTGACGGCCTCGGGCCATCCTTTCCATGCCATGCGGGGCTGCGGAATGCGAGTTAGCCAAACAGTCGCATCAGCAGCGCTTTTCCGACCGGGAGCGCACGGACGCCGCGATAGGCCCGCACATACTCGCCGGCGTAGAACGCCCGGATCGCGTGCACGCGCGTATCCATGCCCTCCTCGAACCGGACCGCGAATCCATCCGTGGTGCGCCGGACCACGATCGCGGCGATCGACCGGCCGTAGATGCGGCATTCGATCGTGCTGCCGGGGCGCGGCGGATCGGGATCGATCAGCCGCGCACCGGTGATGGAGATGTCGGCGAGCCGCGCCAGGTGCGACCTGCCGTCCTGGCGCAGCAGCACGGCCTCGTTGCGATCGAAACGCTCCGCCTTGCGCTTGCGCGGCTGCTCGATGCAGACGAAGCAGACCACGGCGAGGATGAAGGCGTTGTAGAGGCTCCAGGCCAGTGCCAGTCCGCCATAGGCGATGTTCTCGCCGCGCAGATGCAGGATGAAGGCATAGGCAATGGCCGCGAGCGTAATGACGAGCGCACTGCCATAGAGCCGCAGCAGCGGCCATTCGACAAATCGCCTGTCGCGGTCGCCACCCTTCGCCGTAACCTTGAACTTGTGTCCCTTCGGCTTCAGCAACCCGGCCGCCACGGCCTTGAGCACGGCAGGCGCGGCGATCAGTTGCGACACATCCGTCATCATCGCGAGCGAACGGCCGCGCGACAGCCAGGCCATGGTGAGGCTGTGCCAGACATAGAACGGTAGAAAAAAGCGCAACAGCTCGGTCAGGTCAGCCTGCACCGCCTTGATGCCGAACAGCAGGAACAGCCAGGGCACGATGAGGCCCGCGACTTTCGACGTGTAGACCGCGGACCAGCTCATGAAGGCGTCGACCAGCGAGAGCCGGTCGACGAAGGCGAGTTTTGACGTCTGCGAAAACGGTCCGCTGCGGCCGCGGATGATCTGCATGAAGCCGAGGCACCAGCGGGCGCGCTGGGTGATGTATTCCTTCAGTCCCTCCGGCGCGAGCCCGATCGTGAGCCGCTCGTTCAGATAGATCGTGGTGAGGCCGTATTCCTTCAGGCGCAGCGTGACGAGATAGTCTTCCGTGACGGAGTCGGTCGGAAACCCGCCGATCCGCACCAGCCCCTCGTAGCGAATGAGGGACGAGGTCCCGCAGCAGAAGGCGACGCCCCAGGCGTCCTTTGCCGGCATCAGGATGTCGAAGAAGAAGCGCTGCTCGTCGGGCCAGACGTCGGTCGCGGCGAGGTTGGTCTGGATCGGGTCGGGATTGATGAAGTGCTGCGGCGTCTGCACCACGCCGACCGAAGGATCGTCCATCAACGAGATGGTGCGGGCGAGGAAGTCGGGCCGCGGCACGAAATCCGCGTCGAGAATGGCGACGAAATCCGGCCGCTCCGGCAGCGCGCCGACATGCCTGAGGGCATGATTGATGTTGCCGGCCTTGGCATGGTGGTTGTCGGGTCGTGTGAGATATTCGCAGCCGAGTTCGCCGGCAAGCCGCCGCAGCCACGGCCGCCGGCCGTCGTCGAGCACCCAGACGCGGTAATGGCCGTACTCCATGCCGGTCGCGCCGATGATGGTGCGTTCGAGGATCGATCGCTCCTCGTTGTAGGTGCAGATGAAGACGTCGATCAGCGGCGCGTGCGGATCTTTGGCGCGGGCGTCGATCTTGGCCGCTTTGGTGCGGTCGATGGTCCGGCTCAGGAACAGCAGCGACAGCGCAACCGCGACCAGCGACATCGCCTCCAGCAGCATGAAGGGATAGCCGATGATCGCATCCGCCGTCAGATGCGGCGGCGGCAGCGTCGACGTGATGCGCCAGGAGAGATAGCGAAGCAGGAAAACGAGCGACACGATGGCGAGAAACGAGCGCGCCATCGTGCTGTCGCGCCTGAGCAGCGGCACGATCGCCATGAAAGCGCCGAGCGTGATCAGGCCGGGCGTCAGTGCCGGCATCACGACGCGGTCTCGGGTCGATTGAACACGACGCGGCCGGTGCGTCCGACGGTGCAGGCGTGTGACGCTGCATCGCGCGGCGCCACGGTGACGCGATAGGGCTCCTTGCTCAGTGCATCCGGATTGATGGCAAGATTGGCGGGCGCACCGGCCGCGCCGGTCAGGTTGACCACGGTGCCCGAGATCGGTGCGCCGTCATCGTTCGGCTCGAAGGTGGCGCTGTCGCCGAGCTGCAGGCGGTTGTAGACGCTCTCGGTGACATTGGCGGTGATGACGGCGCCGCTGCAATCGAGCACCTTGAGCAGCGGCTGGCCGGCCTGCACGTCCTCACCCGGCGAGGTCATCATCTCCCAGACGCGGCCTGCGACGGGTGTCGTGATGTTGGCCTCGGAGAGATCGGCGAAGCGAACTTCCTCGACGATGATCTCGTTGGCAAGCCATGCGATCTCGGTGTCGGTGCGTGCGAGATCGGCATCGAGGTCGCCGGCACGCTGGCGCATCTCCTCCTCGCGCTGCACCGAGCTCGGCCGGTCGTTATAGCTGTCGCCGAGGAACGAGCCGTTCTGTGCCGCGGTCAGCTCGACCTTGGCCGCATCCAGCCGCTTGCGTGCACCGAGCTCGGTCTGCTGCGACACCGAAAGCTCGCGCGTCAGCCGTGCCAGCTCGACGGTCGAGACATTGCCGGATTTCGCCAGCGAGGACGCACGCTCGACCGCGGCACTGGCTTCGTCCCGCCGCGCCGCCGCGGCCTCGATCGAAGTCTGGATCTCGGCGATGCGGGCCTCCAACTGGAGCACGCGTCCGTCGCGGAATTGCGCGGCCTGCCGCGCCAGATCCTTTTGCGCTGATTGTGCCGAGGCCAGCTTGGCGGCGAGGCTCGGCCGCTCGTTCTCCAGGCGTGATTTCTGCCGGCGCAGATCGTCGAGCCGGGTGCGATCGCCGCGCGAATTGACGACGCGCAGGACGACGGTTCCGGCGTCCAGCTTGGCCTGGTCGGTGACGTGCTGGGCCGCCGACACGCGTCCGCCGATCGGCGCGCGCAGCGTGACGATGCGGGAGTTCAGCACAGCTTCGACGCTCGAATTTTCCCAGACCGCGCGCAGCGGCAGCCAGCCGAACACGGCAATGATGGCGAGCCCGATCGCGATCTTGGCGCCGCGCCGCAGATGCGGCCAGCGGCGTGTCGGTTCCTGTGACGTCTGCGCATCGGGCGCATGGCCGGCCTCGTCATTGGCGAACAGCTGCTCGTGCAGCGCGTCCTGTAATCCCTTTGCGTCAGTCTTGGTGTCCTGGGAGGAAGCAGCGGATCCTGGGTCGACGGAAGCGGCGCGTGAGCGGTCTGCCATGACAGTCACCTTGCGGGCGGGAGGCCAACGGAACCGGTCAATGCGCAAGGGCCGCGCAGCGTGCCCGGTGACCGCGGATTAAGCCAATGCTGCGCTTTCCAGGTCGCTAAGCGTCCGCGCGCGTTTTTGCGCAAATCCCGGTCAAGGTTTAGCGACGTGTGAAAGCCTGGCGGCAACGCAGATGAATCTGCGGCCGGGCGACGCACGAACCTTGCAGCAGCCCGCCGCAGTCTTACTTGCGGGAGGCCGGCCAGAGGTTTTGCCCGCGGCCGCTTCGGGAGACGGCCATGAACTACCTGCGTACCGCAATGCTTCTCGCAGGCCTCACCGCCCTGTTCATGGGCGTGGGCTATCTGATCGGCGGCGCCACCGGCGCGATGATCGCGCTCGTGATTGCGGCGGCGACCAACCTCTTCACCTATTGGAACTCCGATCGCGCGGTGCTCTCGATGTACGGCGCGCACGAGGTCGACCGTCACAGCGCGCCGGAACTCGTCGGGCTCGTTGCGGAGCTTGCGGGCCGCGCGGGCCTGCCGATGCCGCGCGTGTTCGTGATGGACGAGGCGCAGCCCAACGCCTTCGCGACCGGTCGCAATCCCGAGAATGCCGCCGTCGCCGTCACCGTCGGCCTGATGAACCAGCTCAGCCGCGAGGAGCTCGCCGGCGTGATCGCGCACGAGCTCGCGCATATCAAGAATCACGACACGCTGCTGATGACGATCACCGCCACCATCGCCGGCGCCATCTCCATGCTGGCGCAGTTCGGCATGTTCTTCGGCGGCAACCGCGACAACAACGGCCCCGGCATCGTCGGCTCGATCCTGATGATGATCCTGGCGCCGCTCGGTGCCATGCTGGTGCAGATGGCGATCAGTCGCACGCGCGAATATGCCGCCGACAATCTCGGCGCGCGCATCGCGGGCCAGCCGATGTGGCTGGCCTCGGCGCTGGTGAAGATCGAGGGCGCCGCGCATCAGGTGCCGAACTATGATGCCGAGCGAAATCCCGCGACCGCGCACATGTTCATCATCAACCCGCTGTCGGGACATGGCGTCGACAATCTTTTCGCCACCCATCCCTCAACGCAGAACCGCATCGCGGCGCTCCAGCAACTTGCGGCCGAGCTCGGCTCGCAAGCCGCGCCGTCGGTCGGCGCCAACGAGAACTATCCGTCGCAGGGCCCGTGGGGCCGTTCGTCTTCACGTGGTCCTTCATCTGGTCCCTCTCGTGGTCCCTGGGGCTGATGCGAAACAGGCCGATTCCGGCTGAGTTTGTGACCTGGCGCACACAGGGCAGGCCCGGCCGGTGTTAACACCTGATCGAGAGTGTTCCTTCGAAAGGGGATGCGTGGCCGGCTCGCCGCCGGTCACCGTCGAAGATGACCAGAGCTGCCGTGCCATTGTTGATCGTCCTGGGCGTGGCCATTGGCCTGTCCACGCATACGGTCGTGAATTGCGGCGATGAGGACGAGCCCGATATCTGCTCGGCCGTGATCGGCTTCTCGCCGTTTCGTGGCTCCCTGATCGCCTTTGCCTATGAGGGGCGCGGGCGGATCGCGCTGCGCCACGGCGACAACGGCCGGGCGATCGCCGATTTCAACGAAGCCATCCACCTCAATCCCAACCGCGCCTCGCTCTATCGCGACCGCGCGCAGGCGTACCGTCGGAACGGCGATCTGGGCCTTGCGATTGCCGATTTTGACGAGGCCATCGCGCTCGATCCCAAGCCGGCGGTGCCCTATCACGAGCGCGGCCTCGCGCTCGCCGCCAAGGGCGATCTCGACCGCGCGATTTTGAGCTACAGCACCGCCGTCCGCCTCGATCCAACGGATGCACAGGCCCGCCTCGATCGCGGCCTTGCGTTCCTCGCCCGCGGCCAGGCCGACGATGCCCGCGCGGATTTCGAAGCCGCCGTTGCGTTGCCGCCCGGCAAGGACAGCCGCACACGCGACGCCGCGCGCGCCAAACTCGCCGAGCTTGCCCACGCCGAGCCGACCCAGGTCTCGACACCGCGGCGGTGAAATTCCGGCGTTTCCTCTCTTTCCCTCTCCCCTTGCGGGAGAGGGTGGCTCGCCGCGGAGCGGCGAGACGGGTGAGGGGTATCTCTCAGAGGACGAGCTCTCTCGGTAGAGTTCGCGGAAGCAACCCCTCATCCGGCGCCAAAGCCGAAGCTCAGCTTCGGCGTTCCTGAGAACGGCGGCCGAAGGCCGCCTATGCCACCTTCTCCCGCAAGGGGAGAAGGAGGAATGCGCGCCTACTTCGCTTTCTTGGCCTTCTTCGCCTTCGCGGCCTTCTTCGCCGGCTTGTCCTTGGCAGGCTTGTCCTTGGCCGGCTTCTCGGCCTTCACCTCGATGGGCGTGCTGGCGGCCAGCCGCATGGCGCGGGCGTAGCTGTCGGCGACGTTGTCGGCGGACATCTGCAGGCGCCTGGCGGCGGCGGTGGCCTGTTCCATGGTGGCCTTGGCCATCATCTTGAAGCGGGCGCCGGTCTCCTTGCCCTTGGCCTTGGCCGCAAGGCCGCTGAAGCGATCCCGCCGCTCCTTGGCGCGGGTCATCAGGCCCGTCTGCAGCTGTCTGGCCAGTTGCCGGATCACGACATCCAGGTCGGCGTCCGCCATGTCTTCTATCCTCTTCGAAACAGTCCCAATCGATGCGGCGGGACTATGCAGATCGGGCCCCGCCTTGGCAATTGCCGCCCGGGCGTCATCCGCAGCTTCCGTTACCCAAAACAGAAAAGCCGCGCATGTCGCGCGGCTTTTGGCATTGGCTTGGCGCGAGGTGCGCCGTGTCGGCCTTACTTGAGCGAGGCGACCGGGCCGGCCGACGCCGCTGCCGGATCGGGGTCGAAGCCGAACACGCCGACCAGATATTTGTAATAGTCCGGCATCTTCTCCTTGAGCGCTTCGCGGGTCTTGGGATCGTGGAATTCGCTCTTGCCGGCCAGGAAGATGCTGGCGGTCACCGCAAAGAACTCCATGTGGTTCTTCAGCGCATAGGCTTCCTTGGGCAGGAAATCCTTGGACTTGGCATAGGCGTAATAGCTGATCACGCCCTTGTTGGCGTAACCGTCCGGCAAGAGCCGCGCGTGATAGGCGTGCAGCATCTCGTGGAGCAGCACCGCCTCTTTCTCGTAACGCATCATGTCCGGCCGGACCATGATCACGCCGAGCCCGGAATCGACCGCGAGGTCGACGGCGTTCGGATTGGTCCAGCGCTGCTTGTCGTGGTCCCACACCGTCAGCGTCCGCGGGGTGGTGCGCTGGATGTCCGGCGTGACCCGGCCGTAGCACGCGGTCGCGGCGCCTTCGTCGAGGCAGGCCAGCTCGCTTGCGATGATCGGGACGGTTCGGAAGAAGCGCAGCACGCGCGGGGAGAACCCGGCGCCTTCGACGACGTCGATCTGCTGCTTCAGATTCTCGGTGAGCTTGTCGACGTCCTTGCGATCGGCATTCTCCGACACGTCGAACATGTAGCCGCGGTAGCTCTGGAAGCCGGGCGGCAGCGCCTTCGCGGCATCGGCGGACGCGACGTCGAGCGAGCCGGCGTTGGACGGATGGGCGAAGAGCGCGCCGACAATGGTCGCGGTCAGCAGCAACGCAATGCGCATGATGAACCCCCTGATGTCACTTCACGCGGCAGGATAGGCTGCCGTTGTTTGCGAAAAGTGAGTGAGGCGAGACTAAGGCCGCGATGTTGAGGCGTGCTTAATCGTTGGTTGCAGATCGCGGGAGGAGATTAGGGCAGGGTTAACCAAGCCGTAGATCGGCCGCGCGCTTCGGCGTAACATGCCGCCGGGCACCATGCCCCACATCACGAGCCGGAAGGGAGGATGCCATGTATGCCGCCATCCGTCAGGCCAAGGCCAAGAGCGGAAGCGCCGAAGAGCTGGCGCGCCGCATCAAGGACGGCGCCGTTCCGATCATCAGCGACGTCGACGGCTTCAGGGCCTACTACGTCGTCTATGCCGGCGACGACACGGTGACCGCGATCTCCATCTTCGACAAGTTCGAGCAGGCCGAGGAAGCGAACAGGCGCGCGATCGCCTGGATCGAAAAGGATCTTGGCTCGCTGTTGGCAGGGCATGCGAGTGCCGCGGCGGGGCCGGTGATCGTGCATACGCTGGCGTAGGGATTGGACGCGAGATCTCTCCGCGGGTCGTCCCGGCGAAGGCCGGGACCCATACCGCGTGATCTATCGGTGAATGGTGGTCGTCGTACCAAAGGACGTACAACGACGACGTCTCATCAAACTATGCCCTGTGGTTATGGGTCCCGGCCTTCGCCGGGACGACACCGAGGGGTAGTGCGGGTGTGTCGCCTAACGCCGAGCTCCTCACAACTCCCGCGCATTCGAGAACGCGAAACTCGACACCCGTCGCGTCGTCTCGTCCAAGATCAGCGTACGCGTGATCGGCGGCTCGGCGCGCTGGGCGCAGTTTTCGCGCTCGCAGAGCCGGCAGTTGACGCCGATCGGCGTGCCTTCCGTCTTCTCCAGATCCATGCCGGCTGCGTAGGTCAGGCGCGCGGCATGGCGGATCTCGCAGCCGAGGCCGATGGCGAAGCGCGGCTGCGGCAGCGGGTGCGGCGCCACCGGCCGGCGCACCATTTGCGCGATCGAGAAATAGCGCGTGCCGTCGGAGAGCTCGATCACCTGCTTCAGCAGGCGATCGGGCGTGTCGAAGGTCGAGTGCACGTTCCATAAGGGACAGGTGCCGCCGAATTTCGAGAACGGGAAGGTGCCCGAGGAAAAGCGCTTCGAGACGTTGCCGGCATTGTCGACGCGCAACAGGAAGAACGGAATGCCGCGCGCGTTCGGCCGTTGCAGCGTGGTGAGGCGATGGCAAACCTGCTCGAAGCCGGAATTGAAGCGCTGCGCCAGCACGTGGATGTCGTAGTTGAGCGCTTCGGCGGCCGCGAGGAAGGCCGGGTAGGGCATCATCACCGCTGCTGCAAAATAATTGCCGAGCGTGATGCGGAACAGCCGACGCGGCGCGTCGTCGAGTGGACCGGCGCGGCCGATGATGGTTTCAAGCGCCTGCGCGCATTCACCCAAGCCCAGCTGGAAGGCGAGCTGGAAGGCGCGGCCGGGCGGATCGACCAGTTCCGAGATCAGGAGCTGGCGGCGGTGGCGGTCGAAACGGCGCAGCGTCTCGCGCATCACGTCGACCGGCATGATCCGGGTCTGAATCGAATGCTTTTCGCGCAGGCGCGCCGCGAGCGCCGCATAGAGCCCTTCGGCCGGCACGTCCAATTCGTCCCGCAGGTTTTCCGCCGCCTGCTCCAGCTCCGGGAAATAATTGCGATTGGCCTCGATCAGTTCGCGCACGCGCTCGACCGGATTGGCCTCGTAGCGCGTGCCGACGTCGCGGTCGGCCATCTGGGCTGCCGCCAGCGTCTCGCCCTGGCGTGCCTCGGCATAGGCTGCGTAGAGCCGTTGCAGCGCATGGGTGACGCCGGGACAGAGCTCGGCGAGGTCGCGCAGCTCCTGCTTGGGAACGTCGATCTGGCGGAACAGCGGATCGGAGAAGATCTCGTTCAGCTCGGCGAAGAAGCGGTCCTCGTCTGCGGTGGCGAGGTCGCGCAGATCGAGGTCGTAGGTTTCGGCGAGCCGCAGCAGGATCTGCGCCGTCACCGGCCGCTGGTTTCGCTCGATCAGATTGACATAGCTCGGCGAGATCCCGAGCCCCTCTGCGATCTGGGTCTGGGACAGTCCCAATTGCTGCCGGATGCGCCGGAAGCGCGGGCCGACGAACAGCTTTTTCCCGGACACAGCGGGCATTTTCAGGCCTCCAGGCGTATTAAGGGCAGACAGGCTGACCTATATTTTTACAAGATTTACAAAATAACATCTATTACATGTTCTGATGTTACATGACATCACCATTCGAATTCAAGGCCTCTGTACGAACTTCTCTTTCTCGCGTTTATCTCATGACACGCATTTCGCAATGCATTGTCAAAAATGTCGATGACATCGCCGGTCGCTTTGTCATCCGTCGAAAGGGATAAGGCACATGAACTACCAGCCCCGTGGCATCACCACCTTCCAGGGCCCGGCCTCGTATCAGAACGAAGTCGAGGCGGCCCAGGCGCTCCTCAAGACCCAGCCGACCTGGAACGGGGTGTCGGCCGAGGCCGTCGCGCGCATGCGCCTGCAGAACCGCTTCAAGACCGGTCTGGACGTCGCCCGCTACACCGCGGCGCTGATGCGGGCTGACATGGCGGCCTATGACAAGGATCCGACCAAGTACACCCAGTCGCTCGGCTGCTGGCACGGCTTCATCGCCCAGCAGAAGCTGATCTCGGTCAAGAAGCATTTTGGCGGCAAGACCGATCGCACTTATCTGTACCTGTCCGGCTGGATGATCGCGGCGCTGCGCTCCGAATTCGGACCGCTGCCCGACCAGTCGATGCACGAGAAGACCTCGGTGCCGGCGCTGATCGAGGAGCTCTACACGTTCCTCCGTCAGGCGGATTCCCGTGAGCTCAACGACATCTTCCGTTTGCTCGACAAGGCGCGCAAGGAAGGAGACAAGACCCGTGAGCAGGAGTTGATCGCGAGGATCGACAACTTCCAGACCCACGTCGTGCCCGTCATCGCCGACATCGACGCCGGCTTCGGCAACGCCGAGGCGACCTATCTGCTCGCCAAGAAGATGATCGAGGCGGGCGCCTGCGCGCTCCAGATCGAGAACCAGGTCTCCGACGAGAAGCAGTGCGGTCACCAGGACGGCAAGGTCACCGTGCCGCACGAGGTGTTCATCGCGAAGATCCGCGCCTGCCGCCACGCCTTCCTCGAGCTCGGCGTCGAGGACGGCGTCATCGTCACCCGCACCGACTCGCTCGGCGCCGGTCTCACGCAGCAGATCGCCGTCAGCCACAAGCCGGGCGACATCGGCGATCAGTACAACAGCTTCCTCGATTGCGAGGAAATCACCGCTGAGAACGCCCGCAATGGCGACGTCATCATCAACCGCAATGGCAAGATGATGCGCCCGAAGCGGCTGCCCTCGAATCTCTACCAGTTCCGTCCCGGCACGGGCGAAGATCGCTGCGTGCTCGACAGCATCACCTCGCTGCAGAATGGTGCTGACCTGCTCTGGATCGAGACCGAGAAGCCGCATATCGAGCAGATCGCCAAGATGGTCGACCGTATCCGCGAGGTCATCCCGAACGCGAAGCTCGCCTACAACAACTCGCCCTCGTTCAACTGGACCATCAACTTCCGTCAGCAGGTCTACGATGCGATGAAGGAAGCCGGCAAGGACGTCAGCAAGTACAGCCGCGCCGAACTGATGAAGCCGGAATACGACGATACGCCGCTGGCGATCGAGGCCGACGAGCGCATCCGCACCTTCCAGGCGGATTCGGCCAAGCGTGCCGGCATCTTCCACCACCTGATCACGCTGCCGACCTATCACACGGCCGCGCTGTCCACCGACAACCTCGCCCGCGAGTATTTCGGCGATCAGGGCATGCTCGGCTACGTCAAGAACGTGCAGCGCCAGGAGATCCGTCAGGGCATCGCCTGCGCCAAGCACCAGAACATGGCCGGCTCCGATATCGGCGACGACCACAAGGAATACTTCGCGGGTGAAGCTGCCCTCAAGGCGGGCGGTGCCCACAACACGATGAACCAGTTCGGCTAACGCCACGCAACAGGAGACTGACAATGACCAAAGGCAGCAATTTCTGGGTGATCGGCGGCGAGTTCGGCTCGATGAACTTCCACAAGCTCGTCGAAGGCTCGGCCCAGGTGCAGGGTCCATTCAAGACCCGCAAAGAAGCCGAAGACGCCTGGCGCTCGGTTTCGGAAGAGAACCGCCATAAGGCCGGCGTCCGTTTCTCGATCGTGGAAGAGCCGTCGCGGGTCTCGGCCTGACGGCTGCCTGACAAATCCAAGAAGACGTCCAAGGACGGAGGGTCCCATCCGGCGCAAGCCGGGTGGGATCGTCTGTTTTTGGCACACATCAACGGCTGTGGGTGTCGTAAGTATCTGGAATTGTGGACCCTTTGCGGGCGCTGTGGTTGCTGATAGGTTAACGGCGGAAAGTCGAGGACGAGGCCGACCATGTCAGAGCCCGAGATCAGCGGTACCCAACCCAGCCAGCCGCGCCCGGTCCGGCTGCGCGACGCGCTGTTGCGCGCGCGGATCGAGGCCGCCGACCGGACCGGCGTCGTCGTCGATCTCAGGGATGCCGAGGTGGCGCGGCTCGAGATCCTCAACGACGCGCTCGACCCGCTGTTCGCCCAGGTGCCCGAGCAGATCGATTTGTTCGACCGCGGCATCAGCCAGGGCGATACGCCGCGGCTCTGGATCGACGTCGTCGCCCACATCCTGATGGGGCGCGACAAGCGGCAGTACCGCTTCGTCCAGGACACCCGCTTCGGCCGCATCGTGCTCGCCGAATCGCACGACACCGCAGTGATCGT
This sequence comes from Bradyrhizobium sp. CCGUVB4N, assembly GCF_024199945.1. GTDB lineage: Bacteria > Pseudomonadota > Alphaproteobacteria > Rhizobiales > Xanthobacteraceae > Bradyrhizobium. Next base: position 2,562,619 of record NZ_JANADP010000001.1, read on the forward strand.
GGACGCCGTCACCGACTATGTCGCCCGCCGCATCGTCGAGCGCGAGCGTGCGATGGTGGTCCCGCCCGAGCCGAAGCCGGAGGTCGCGGAGCCGCCCCGTCGCTCGCGCGTCTGGCCGTTCGTGTTCGGATTCATCATCGGTGCCGCCGCGCTGTTCGGCGTCGCCGTGATCGCGGCGTTGCGGAGCTGGTGATTGCTCTCTGTCGTCCGTGCTCGCGCCGACGCGCGCGCCTCAAACCAGCCGTGTGCGCTTGATCTCCCGCACCTGCATGCCCGGATCGATGCTGCGCACGATCTGCTCGCAGCGCCAGCCGGCATTGTCCTTCTCGATCGCGAACAGATTGTAGGCCGCCGCCGGGTAGCGCCCGTGCGCGAGCGCCGAGGCCGATGGCACGCCGATCGCGGGAATGTTGCCGTTGGGACCCTCGAACCACATCGTCGAATGGATGTGGTCGTGCCCGTGCAGGACCAGCTCGACGCCGTGGCGCTTGAGCAGCGCCAGCAGGCTTGCGGAATCCGTCAACCGCTTCTGGCGCGCATCGGACTTCAGCGGATGATGCACCAGCAGCACGCGGAAGACGTCCTCGGCCGCGAGCCGGTCGAGCACCTCTTCGAGCGCTGCGAGCTGATCGCGTCCGAGCGTGCCCGTCGCCATCAAGGGCGGCGTCGGTACGGCGCTGGAGAGGCTGATCAGCGCGGCCGGTCCACGCCGGCGCACGCCGGGAAAGCCGGCGCTGCCGTCGTCGCTGGCAAGATAGGGCGCAAAGGTCTCGCCGAAGCGATGGCGCGTGGCGCGGACATAGGCGTCGTGATTGCCGGGAATCGTGGTGACGCGATCGGGCGAGCCGACCCCGTCGAGCCAGGCGCGTGCCGGCGCGAACTCCGCGTCCATCGCCAGGTTGACGAGATCGCCAGTCACCGCGATGTGGTCGGGCGCCTGCGCCTGCATGTCGGCGACCAGCGCGTCGAGAACCTCGCGGCGCTGGTATTTGTGACGGTTGCGCGTCCAGTTGACGTAGCCGAGTGCGCGCTTGCCGGCGAGCTCGATCAGCCGCGGCTTCGGCAGCGGCGGCAGATGCGGGTCGGACAGATGGGCGAGCGTGAAAGGTGCCGACGTCTGGTAAGTCATGGCGCGCGATTGCCTCGCTATTCGGTTGCTGTAATGGCAAGGTCGCGCTCATCGCGCAAGGGAAGCCTGGAAGGGCGCATCACGAGAGGCTAATGGGCGAGCGCCTGGACCAGATCCGACGGAGATTCGAGCCGCTGCTGCGGCGCGTCTTCCACGCCTATTTCCTGGTGGTTCGCGGCATGACGCTCGGCGTCCGCGCCGTGGTGCTCGATGCCGACAACAGGGTGTTTCTGGTCAAGCACAGCTACGTCTCGGGCTGGTATCTGCCGGGCGGCGGCGTCGACTACGGCGAGACCATGGAGCAGGCGATGCGCCGCGAGCTCAAGGAGGAGGGCGACATCGATCTCACCGGGGAGGCCGTGCTGCACGGCATCTTCCTCAACAGCCACATCTCCCGCCGCGACCATGTCGCGGTCTATGTGGTCAGGCATTTCCGCCAGGACCGGCTGCCGGCGCCAAACCACGAGATCATCGCATGCGGCTTCTTCGACACCGCCGCGCTGCCGGAGGAGACGACCCCCGGCACGCGGCTGCGGATCGCGGAAGTGCTTGACGGCAAGCCCGTGATTGCGACGTGGCGCTGAGGGCGGGCTATGCTAGTACCAGTCCGAATGGGCGTCACGGAAACCTGATGAAAGCCGCAAAACTCGTCTTCGGCCTGATCTGCCTCGCGATCCTCGCCAGCAACATTGCGACAATGTCGCGCTGGAGCGAGGCGCGCGGGGTCTATGACGACATCTGCTATCTCCGCCAGGCGCATCTGTTCCAGCGCTTCGGCGCCGGCGGGCTCGACACCAACGCGATCAGGGACGACGATCGTTATTTCGAGGGCAAGCTGAAGGAAATCGCCTTCGCCGAGTGGAAGGATCCGATCCGCTGGCCCTGCCACAATCCGATGCCGGGCGGCAAGGTCGTATTGCAATATCCGCCGGGCACCGGCTTCCTGCTGGCGCTGTTTCCGCAAGGCCATCAGGTCGTGTCGCTCTACATTGCCGCGAGCCTGATCGTGTGCGGCCTCGCGCTGTCGGGCATTGCCATGGCGCGGACGCTGCCGTCGGTCCTGGGGGCCGGTGTGTTCGGCGCGCTTGCCGTCTATCTCATGATCAATCCGGCGAAAGCGAGCTATTCGGTTGCGCCGACCATGGCGCTGTGCGCCGTCGTGGGCTTCCTGACGGCGCTGTGGCTGGCCAGGGACAAGCGCAGCGTGTTGCTGATTGCGCTGATCGGTCTCCTGCTCGGTGTGTCCGTCAATTTCAGATTGCCGAATGCCTTGCTGGCGGCCGGCTATTTCCTGTTCCTCGGCATTCCCTTCCTGTGGACGCGCTCGCTTGCAACGTTCGTGCAGGGCCTCGCCTTCGGCGCCGGCGTGCTCGTCGGCATGGCGCCGACGCTGGCCGCCCAGGCCATCAATGCCGGCAGCGCGCTGGCGACGACTTACGGCAGCGCCGACGTGGTCGCGCCGGGCCTGGACTTCGCCGTACTCGGCCAGTACCTGCGCGACATGCAGATCGTGTTGATCGTGCTTGCGATCGGCGCGACGCTCGCGCTGTTGTGGTCGCGCGAAAGGCATGTGCGGCAGGCGGCCTTCGTCGTTGCCGGCAACCTCGTCGTCAATCTCGGCTTCTTCCTGAGCCACCCGATCTTCACGCCGTACTACGTCGTGCCGATCGCAATGCTGTCGCTGTGGACGCTGTCGTTTGCCCGGCTGTTGCAGCCGGCCGAGATGCGTGAGGCCGCATCGGTCCGGTCCGAGCCGGCCAGTCTGGGAGCGCTGCCGCGATGACATCCGCTCAACCCCGCATCGCCGTGCTGGTGCCCTGCTACAATGAGGAGGCGGCGGTTGCGACCGTCGTCGCCGACTTCCGCAAGGCGCTGCCCGCGGCGGAGATCTTTGTCTACGACAACAATTCGCGCGACAGCACCGCTGCCGTTGCGCGCGAGGCCGGCGCGATCGTGCGCAGCGAGCGGCGGCAGGGCAAGGGCCACGTCGTGCGCCGCATGTTCGCCGATGTCGAGGCCGACATCTACGTGCTGGTCGATGGCGACGCCACCTACGATGCGCCGAGCGCTCCGCGCATGATCGACAAGCTGCTCGAGGAACATCTCGACATGGTGGTCGGGCTCCGCATCGACCAGTCGCAGGCGGCCTACCGTCTCGGCCATCGCACCGGCAACCGCATGCTGACCGGCTTCCTGTCCTCGACCTTCGGCCACGCCTTCAAGGACATCCTGTCCGGCTACCGCGTGTTCTCGCGGCGCTTCGTCAAATCGTTCCCCGTGCTGTCCGATGGCTTCGAGATCGAGACCGAGCTCGCGGTCTACGCGCTGGAGCTGTCGCTGCCGGTTGCCGAGGTCGAGACGCCCTATTACGCGCGGCCGGAAGGCTCGTTCTCGAAGCTCAACACCTGGCGCGATGGCTTCCGCATTCTCGGCACCATGCTGAAGCTGTACCGGTCGGAGCGGCCGCTGCGCTTCTTCACCGTGATCGGGATCCTGCTCGCCCTGGCCGCGATCATCCTTGCGATCCCGATCGTCGTGACGTTCATCGAGACCGGCCTGGTGCCGCGCCTGCCGACTGCCGTGCTGTCGATGGGATTGACGATCGTGGCGATGCTGTCGGTTTCGTCGGGCCTCGTGCTCGATACCGTGACGCGGGGGCGGCGGGAGATGAAGATGCTGGCCTATCTGTCCCAGCCGGCGCCGAAAAGGACCTGAAGTCGGGCGCGGCGCCCATAGACCTCCAGATGCGCAGATGCTACTCCGCTTGCCGGATTGACGCGTTTTCTTAACGCGAACCGGAATCCACTTCGCTCGAAAACGCTATGATATGAACGATCTCTCAATCACCATCAGTCCCGAAGCCCCCGGCGACGCCCAGGCGATCGAGCGGCTGCACGAGCGCACGTTCGGCCCCGGCCGCTTCGTGCTCAGCGCCTACCGCATCCGCGAGCACGTCGACCATCTGCTCGACGTCTCCTTCACCGCCCGCATCGGCACGCTGCTGGTCGGCTCCGTCAGGCAATTGCCTGTCACGATCGGCGAGACGCCGGCGCTGCTGCTCGGGCCGCTCACCGTCGAGCCGCCGTTCCGCAGCCGTGGCATCGGCCGCATGCTGATGGAGCGGGCCCTGAAGGACGCCGGGGACAAAGGCCACGCCATCGTGCTGCTGGTCGGCGACGAGCCCTATTACAGCCGCGTCGGTTTCAAGCTCGTCCCCAAGGGACGCGTCACCATGCCGGGCCCGGTCGATGCCGCCCGCGTCCTGGTGTTCGAGCTCGTCGACGGCGCGTTCGAAGGTGTCTCGGGCACAGTGGCTCCGGACTGGAGCAAGGCACGGGGATAGCGCACCCGGCAACCGATCGAGGCCCAAATGTTCCGCGTGATTGCCGACACATTGCAGGCCTACCTCGATTTCGATCCGAAGCGAAAGCGCGATCTGACCGAGTTGCACAAGCTGGTGGTCTCGGCCGCGCCAGCCCTCAAGCGCCATTTCCATCAGGGAACGCCCGCGGGAGAGGCGGGAATGCGCATGAAGATGATCGGCTATGGAAAGTTCCGCTACGCCATCAAATCGGGCAAAAGCACGGACTGGCCGGTGATCGGTGTTGCACTCCAGAAAAACTACATCAGCATGTACGTGACGGTGACGAGGCAAGGCGCGCCCGTCGTATCCCGTTATGCCGGGAAGCTCGGCGAATTGCGCATGGGGGGCAACAACTTCAGTTTCGAGCGGTTCGACGATCTCAAGCACGATGCGGTGTCTGCTCTCGTCGCGGAGGTTGCCGGCATCTACGAAGCGGATCCTGAAAATCCCGTCCGCTACATGCAGGGGTCCTGACCTCCGATTCCGACGCAGTCGGGAATATTCCGGGTGACCGGGCGATCATGATCGGCGGGATTTTGTCCACCGCATGAGAGCGCCCAAATGGCCCTTAGTCGCCGCCAACTTCTCGCGATCGCATCGTTGACGGTCGCGTCCTCGATTGCAGGCGATTCCCATGGAGCGGGCGGGCCGATCAAGGCGATCGCGTTCGACGGCTTTCCGATCTTCGATCCGCGTCCGATCTTCGCGCTGGCCGAGAACCTGTTTCCCGGACGCGGCGCCGAACTGTCAAACGCCTGGCGAACGAAGCAGTTCGAATACACATGGCTCCGCACCATGAGCGGAGATTATCGCGACTTCCTCGGCGTCATCGATGACGCCCTGGTGTTCGCCTGCAAGTCGCTCGATATCGAACTGACCGGCGTCAAGAGAAGTGCGCTGGTCGAAGGTTATCTCGGCATGACGGTCTGGCCCGACGTATCGCCCGCTCTGTCCATGCTGAAGGACAACGGCTTGCGGCTCGCACTCCTGAGCAATTTCTCGCCCGCGATGCTCGACGCCAATATTCGCGCCGCAGGGCTCGAAGGCGTCTTCGAATTTCAGCTGAGCACGGATGCGGTTCGTGCCTACAAGCCTGACCCGCGAGCCTATCAGATGGGCCTCGACGCTTTCGCCTTGAAGCGTGAAGAGGTTCTCTTTGCAGCCTTCGCCGGCTGGGATGCCTCCGGCGCCAAACTGTTCGGCTATCCCACCTTCTGGGTCAATCGGCAGAAGCAACCGCGCGAACAGCTCGATGCCGTTCCCGACGGCGAGGGGCTCGGCATGACCGACCTGGTGCACTTTCTGTCGAGCTAGTGCGAGCGACCAGCTGCCACTGTACCGTCGGCGCGGTTTATGCCAAAAACCGCAGGCGAAGCAGACGAAGGACATGTGAAGTTTGGCCGTACCCAAGAAGGGCACCTCGCCCGCGGAACGCCAGAACGGGATTGATCGGACCATCGATCTCCTGGAAGCGCTGCTGCATCTGCGCGAACCTTCCAAGCTCAGCGACCTCGCCAAGCAAATGGGCGCGCCGCGATCGACCGTCTATGCCATCGCCAACCGCCTGATCGAGGCGGACTTGCTGGAGAGCGTCGGCGATGGCGGGCAGGTCTATTTCGGCAAGGCGGTGCATCTCTACGGGCGGGCCTATGCGGAGGCCAATCCCCTGCATCGCCGCTGCCGCGAAGCCCTCGACCGGCTCGCGACCCAGCACAGCGCCACCGCGCAACTCTGCGCGTTGCGTGGCCGCAAATATGTGGTGGTCGATACGCGGGACGGGTCGGGCCTGTTCCGGATCACGACGGATGTCGGCATCGAGGTGCCGCTGCCGTGGACGGCATCCGGCCGGTTGCTGCTGGATCATATGAGCCCGGCGGACATTCGCGCCTTTGTTCCGAAGGAGGATTTTCGCCTTCCGGACGGCCGCGTCCTCGACATCGACGATTTCATCAAGGACGTCGCACGCGCGCGGCGTGACGGCAAATGCGTGACGACGGCGCTGTCCGATCGGTTTACGTCGTGTCTTGCCGCCCCCATCCGTGACAAGAAGGGTGTTGCGGTTGCGACGCTTTGCTTCGTCGTTCCCGCGGATTCGGTGAAGGAGCGCAGGACCGCGCTGCTCGACGATCTCGTCGCCACCGCAATCGAACTCTCCGATCGCCCCTGAGCCAGGCCGGCCTGCAAGCGCAGCGACCGATGTTCCCGCATCGCCTCGCGCGCCGTCGCCGCGCGTCCCGTGTTTGCGCGGCACGCAGTGCACAACGTTCGGAGAATGCGCGTCGCGGCGCGCAGGACTAGAATGTCCGGGCTTGACATCACGCCGTCCGAATATCTAACGTGACGCTATAAGAACATATTGTCCATTATAAGAGACAGTGTAGTTGCAGGCGCGGTGAGGTTCTTGCTGTCCCATGACAGGGCGCGAGACGCGATCCTGCGTGTCCAGGCGAGGATTCAACATGGCGAATGCAGGACAACAGGTACCCGGACGACGCTGGCTGATCGGTTGTCTGCTCGGCGTTGGAATTCTCATCAACTACATCGATCGTGTCGGCCTCTCGGCCGCGACGCCCGCGCTCACCAAGGAGCTCGGCCTCACCGCCACCGACATCGGCCTGCTCGGCAGCGCGTTCTTCTGGACCTATTCGCTGCTGCAGGTCCCCGGCGGCATGGTGCTCGATCGCTTCGGCGTCACCAAGGTCGGCCGCGGCTCGAGCTTCCTCTGGGCGGTTGCCGCCACCATCACCGCGCTCGCCAGCGGACTTTACGGAATCTTCGCCGCGCGTCTGTTGCTCGGCGTCGCCGAAGCGCCGGCGTTTCCGGCAAGCCAGAAGGCGACCGGCCACTGGTTTCCGCTCGACGAACGCGCGCGCTCGACCGCGATCTTCGATTCCGCGGCCAAATTCTCCAACGTGATTGGCGTGCCGCTGGTCGCCTATGTGATCTTTCTCTACGGCTGGCGCTGGGGTTTTGGCGTCACCGCGCTGCTGAGCTTTGCGTATTTCATCGCCTACTACATCATCTACCGAAATCCGAGCGAGGATCCGAAGCTCACCAAGGAGGAGCATGACTACATCGTCGCCGGCGGCGGCACGCCGGAAGGCCCGGCGACCGCGGGGCAGAGCCGCATGCTCGGTTACCTCCTGCGCAACCGCAAGGTCTGGGGCCTCACCATCGGCTTCTCCGCCTATGGCTACACCTTCTATCTCTTCCTCACCTGGCTGCCGGGCTATCTCGCCCAGACCATGCATATGAACCTGATGTCGGCCGCGGGCTATTCGACGATTCCCTGGATCTTCGCGACGTTGTCCGACCTCCTGATCGGCGGGTTCCTGGTGGATCATCTGATCGCGCGTGGTTACGACTCGACGCGGGTGCGCCAGTCCGTGATCATCGTCGGCATGCTGATGGGGCTTGCCGTGATCGGCGCCGCCTTCACCGTGCAGCCGGGCTGGGCGTTGTTGTGGCTGTCGATCGCGATCTCCGGCCTGTCGGCCGCGGCGCCGGTCGGGTCCTCGATCGTGTCGCTGATCGCGCCCAAGGGCGGCGCGGGAAGTGTCGGCGGCATTGTCAACTTCACCAACAATATGATGGGCGTGCTCGCGCCGATCGTCACCGGCATCGTGGTCGACTGGACACAATCGTTCGCCGGTGCCTTCATGATCGCCGGCGTCGTGCTGCTGATCGGTATCTTCTTCTATGTCGTGGTGCTCGGCCGGATCGAGTCGATTCCGGATTTCGAAGAGGCGTCGCCGGCAGGCGCCGTGCCTGTTCACTGAGGAGAGGGGCATGCCCCAGAATCTTGACAGCAAGGACACGCTGATCCGCAACGCCCGGGTGATCGACGGCACCGGCGCGCCGTGGTTCGAGGCCGATTTGCGCATCAGCGATGGCCGCATCGCGGCGATCGGCACCTCGTTGCCGGCGGACGAGGCCGACATCATCGACGCGCGCGGATGCTATCTCGCGCCGGGCTTCATCGATGCGCATTGCCACGACGACCTGATCTGCCTGCGCGAGCCTGACAGGCCCGAGAAGACGTTGCAGGGCGTGACCACGCTCGTCGTCGGCAATTGCTGCTTCTCGCTCTATCCGGCGACCGCAGGCTCCGCCGAGCTGCTGCGGCTGCACTTCTCGGGTCTTGCAGGTGAGACCCGTCCGGACGAAGTGTTCGACAGTTTCGACGGCTACCGGCAGGCTTTGGAAGGGCCTGGCGTGGCGCTCAACCTCGTCTCGCTGGTCGGCCATGCCGCGATCCGGCTCGCCGTGCTCGGTTACGAGCGACGCGCGGCGACGGAGGCGGAGATCGCGGCGATGCAGGCGCTGCTGGCGCAGCAGCTCGCCCAGGGCGCGGCCGGTCTGTCGCTCGGCCTCGTCTATCCGCCGAGCGCCTTTGCCGACACCAATGAACTGAACGCGCTGGCGGAGACCGTGCGCGCGCACGGCAAGCTGCTGACCGCACACATCCGCAGCTATGAAGCGGGTCTGCTGCAATCCATCGACGAGTTCATCGCGATCCTGCGCGCCTCCGGTGCGGCGGGATTACTGTCGCATCTACAGTCGGCCGGCAAGCCGAACTGGGGCGCGATTCCCAAGGCGCTCGACCGGCTCGAGGCCGCGCGCGCGGAGGGGATCGATATCTCCTTCGACATGTATCCATACCCGGCCGGCAGCTCCTACATGCTGCAATTGCTGCCGCCGGCCGCGCTCGAAGGCGGCATCGACGCGCTGCGCGAGCGACTGCGCGATTCCGCGAAGCGCGAGGCGCTGCGCGTGCTGGTGGAGGAGGGCGATCCCGATCCGCATGCCGCGCAGTCCAAGATCGTGCTGATCGGCTGGCACAATGTGCGCATCTCCGGCACCGGCAATCCCGCGCTGAAGCCACTCGAGGGCAAGTCGATGGTCGATGCCGCGCGCGAGCTCGGCATCTCGCCGTTCGATCTCATGGTTCGATGCATCGAGGAGGATCAGGGCCAGACCGGCATCATCATGTTCCAGCTCGATGAGGCCGATTTGCGTGCGGCCTTCACCCATCGCCTGCACATGGTTGGTTCCGACGGCATTCCGCGCCCGGGCACCAAGCCGCATCCGCGCGCCTATGGCAGTTTCCCGCGCGTCGCCGGCCGCCTGACGCGCGAGCAGGGCTGGCTGACGCTGGAAGACGCCGTGCGGCGAATGACGGCGATGCCGGCCCAGCGCTTCGGCCTGTCCGACCGCGGCATCCTGCGGCCGGGCATGGTCGCGGATCTCACGCTGTTCGACGAGACCATCATGGACAAGGCGACGTTCGAGACGCCGACGGAAATGCCCGCAGGCATCCGTTCGGTCTTCGTCGCCGGCAAGGCCGTGGTCGCGGATGGACGCAGCACCTTCGCGCGGCCAGGCCGGGCCCTGACGTAATCTTTACACATAGGACGAGACCAATGACGCTGAAACGATACGGCGCGGCCGGCGGCACCGGCACCGGCGGCCAGCACCTTCCTTTTGCCCGCGCGGTCGAGGCCGACGGCTGGCTCTACGTGTCGGGGCAGACGCCGATGGAGAACGGCGAGGTGATCGAAGGCGGCATCATCCCGCAATCGCACAAGGCGATCCGCAACATGCTCGCGATCCTGACCGAAGCCGGCTACGAGCCCAAGGATGTCGTGCGTTGCGGCGTCTGGCTCGACGATCCCCGGGACTTTCAAAGCTTCAACAAGGTCTTCGCCGAATATTTCGGCGCCAATCCGCCGGCGCGGGCCTGCGTGGTGTCGAGCATGGTGGTGGATTGCAAGGTGGAGATCGACTGCGTCGCCTATCGCAGGTGAAGCTGCTCCTGCTGCGTCCGCTGGGCTAGATTGGGATGAGCTTTGGTGGAATCGATGCGCGCCAGGCGTTCACCTCTCCCGAAGGGAGAGGTCGGATCGCATTGAAAATGCGATCCGGGTGAGGGGTTACAGTCTCGCCGATCGCTGCGCCCCCTCACCCGGATTGCTCAGGCGCGCAATTGCGCGCCAAAGCAATCCCACCTCTCCCCGTTGGGGAGAGGTGGGCTTCCGAGCAAGCCGAACTAACCTAATCTCATCACGGTCTAGAACCGCTGCGACATGCCGACATAGAAGCCGCGCCGGGGTCCGTATTGCGGGGCGAACACGCCGATGCCGGAGCCGTCGCGGATCTGGTAGATCGTGTCGAACGCATTGACCACGTCGAAGCGCACCGTCGTCGGCTTGTTCGGCGCGATGATGTTGAAGTCGTGTGACAGGCCGAAATTCACCTGCGTGTAGCCGGGCAGGTGATCGGTGTTGGCAAAGCCCGAGCGCAGGCCGCTGCCATAGATCATCGACACGCTGTAACGCGTGCCCTCCCAGAGATAGGAGGCACCGGCCGACCCCGACAGCATCTGGGCGTGGTCGGTGTAGATGTAGTGGCCCGCGATGTAGGCGAGCTCATCCGCACCGAACAGATACTGGTTCGAGACGACGTTGCTCGCGATCTGCTTGGCCCAGGCGAGGTTGGCGTAGGCGCTGAAATTGCCGTTGCGGTAGGTCGACTTCAGCTCGACGCCGACATTCTCGGCGTGATCGTAGTTGAAGCCGCTCAGCACATAGGCAGCGCCGAACTGGCCGTCGTCGAGCAGGTCGCGCGCCTTCTTGTAGTAGGCGTCGGCGCCGACCTCCAGGCCCGGGATCGCGTAGATCTTCTGCGTCACGCCGACGTCGAACACGTGCGCACGCTCCGGCAGCACCGGACTGTTCTGCGCCACTTCTGGCGTCAACGTGTTCGCGGGCGCGCCGGGCGGCGTCACCAGCGCGAGGTTGACCGGGGCCGCGATCACCTGCGAGGGCGGGGTGAAGGTGCGCGCATAGCCGGCGTGGAACGTGGTGCCGTCGAACGGCTTCCAGGTCAGGCTGACGCGCGGGCTGAGCTGGTTCGCATCGACATATTGGTACATCTGGTCGAAGCGCAGGCCGGCGTTGAGGGTCAGATTGTTGGTGATCTTCCACTCGTCCTGGACATAGGTCCCGATCAGCCAGCCGGTCTTGGCGCTGGAATCGAACACCGAGAACGGCGCGTCGTTCGTTCCCGCGGTCGGGTCGGTGGGATCGGCCAGCGGCAGCACAGTTGATCCGCTGTTGACCAGCGTCCGCTCCGCGCTGACCGAGAGGCCGAAGCGCAGCGTGTGCGCATAGCCGATGCGCCAGGCGGTGTCCTGCTGAATGCCGTTGACCACGCTCTGGCGATAGACGTCCGAGGACACGCCGTTGAAGACGAGATCGCCGATCGGATCGGGGTAGAAGTGCAGCTGGCTGTAGCGATTGAAATACGAGGTCTGCGTGTCGAACTCGCCATTCGAGGTCTGGTAGGAGACGACGTTGAACTGGTTGAACTCGTTCTGGTGCTCGTTCAGCCTGGACGAGTCGAAATTCGAGACGCCGAACGCCGTGTTGGCAGGCGCCTGCCCGGGGTTGTTCGGAATCTGGAACGTCGCATTCGACACGCCGCTCATGAAGGTGAGGCGGCTGTTCGGATCGATCATCGTTGAGAGATAGAGAAATCCCTTTTCCTGGTTGGTGCGGTCGTGAATCGCGTTGACCGACGGGGTCGGGTTCTCGATGCCGAGATTGTTCTGCAGGAAGCGGCCCGACAGGAAATACTGCGTCTGTCCGACGGTCCCGCCATATTCCACATTGGTCGAGATGGTGCCGTTGCTGCCACCATAGACGCCGACGACGCCGGAATTGTTGAAGGCATCGGCCTTGGTGGAGATGTCGAGCACGCCGGCGGTGCGCTGGCCGTATTGCGCCGGCAGCGCACCGGTGAGCAGGCTCATGCTGCCGACGATGCCGGTGTCGAGGATCTGCCCGAACGCGCCGACGCCGTCGGGAAGCATGACGCCGTTGATGCGATATTGCAGGTTGGCGTGCTCGTTGCGGACGTGCAGGTCGCCGCTCGCCGCCGAATCCTGGGTGACGCCGGGGAATTGCAGCAGCACCTTGTCGAGCGAGGCGTTGGTGCCCTGCGGCAGCGCCTCGATGGCCTGGCGCGTGAGCGTGTGGGCGGTGGCGCCGCCGGGCGGAAGCACGCTCTGGCGCGCCGCGTCCATCCTGTCGCTCTGCCCCTCGACCGCCGCCGGCGCTTCGGTCGGCGGTTTTGCCTGCGAATTTGTCCGGCGCCTGTCGACGGCGACCCGAACCTTGGGACGGCGCGGCGCCTGCGTCTGCTTGGGCGCATCGACCTCGACGCTGGGCAGCGTCGTGAGGGGAGCCGTCGTCTGCGCCATGGCGCCGCCGCCGGGGTGAAACAGCGTGAGTGCGGCGAGGCTCGAGCCCGCCAATATTGCTTTTGAAGACACCATTGTCCTGATTTCCGATCGCGCGCCGCCGCGCTCATTCGGAGCACTTGCAGGCGGCACGCGCCGTCGACACGCGACGGATCAATTTCGATAGCCCTGCGGAATCGGCGCGAGGCGCGGCCGATGGCAAAGGCAGCTCAATCGATGGAGATCAGGTGGCGGGAGGAGCGCGCGGCTGGAACGCGTGGCTTGCCGATTCCAGATGGATGAACTCGGCATCGGTGGTGCGGTAGAGCAGCTCGACCGCCTGCGGCAGTAGCAGCAAAGGCGGCGTCGCGAACGTGACCGTGCCGGCCATCGCGACCAGCGCGCAGATCGCGCAATTGTCGTCGCCCGGCTGTTCGCGATCGGGATTTGCCGGGGACTGCTTCTGGACCGCCGCGCGGTCGGTCGACGCAATGCTCTTGGCGCTGTCGGCCAGTTGGCCTTGCGCAAGCGGCGCGGCCTGCGCGAACCAGTGGCTGTGACCGAAGGTCAGCGCGAACTGCACCAGCATCGCGAACAACGCGAGCCGGGCGCCGTGCCTGATATTCGACCGGAACCACTTCATCTGGAAAACGCCACCCCGCATCGCGAGGCGCCGACCGGGCGTCGCGATGTTATATTGTAACATCGCCCGATCGGTCAGCGGATGTCAACCGCCGCTGCAACGGCCCAGGCGGACCGTCGCTAAATGTGTCGTTCGGGCAACTAGCGCCCCTCGCGCACCCAGGTCGCGGCAAACGCGCCGAGCAGCAAGAGCAGGCCGATCAGGCCGGCGAAGATCGGCAGCACGCCGACGCCCTTGACGACGCTGGCGTCGCGCATCCGCACGCCCATCCAGCCGTCGCCGGCAAAGACGCTGGTCGAGCGCACCGGGACGATGCGCGGCAACTCGACGCTACCGCCATCCGCGATCCGCACCGCGCTGCCGCCGGTCGCCTGCGCCAGCGGCTTCAACGTGTCGGTGGTGGAGGTGACTTCCGAAAACTCCTTCGGATTGGTCGGTCCGACATTGATCAGCGCCTTCAGCGTGCCGTCGGTCGCAGCCCACAGGCCGAGCTCGCTCGCGGGAAGGCTCGCGCGCCATTCGCCGGGGTCGCCGGGGCTGAGCGTCAGATCGCGCGAGACGCCGGAGGGCGAGGTCACGCTCACCGGCTGCACGCTATCAGCCATGGTCTGGCGCACCACGACGAGATCCTTGCCCTGCACCTGGAGGCGCAGCGCTTCCTCGTCGAGGTCCGGCTGCTTCATCAGCCAGTGCGACATCCGCCGGAGCAGGTCGAGATGCGGGCCGCCGCCTTCATAGCCGCGCGCCCACAGCCAGATGTGATCGGACAGCAGCAGCGCGACGCGGCCTTCGCCGAAGCGCGACAGGAACAAGAGCGGCTTGCCGTCCGCGCCCGTCATCACCGGCGGGTTGACCGAATTGCGGGTCTCGACGGTGCGGAAGAAGCGGCTCCAGTGCGGCGGCTCGAAGGCCGAACCTTCCAGCCCGCGCGTGACGGGATGGCGTTTGCCGATGTCGGAGAGATGCGCATAGAACGGCTTCTCTGTGACGCCGACCGGTTCTGCCGGCAGCACCGTGTCGAGCGGCGTGCGCCAGATGCTGGTGTTGGAGGCGTAGTCGGGGCCGGCCGACACCAGCACGGCGCCGCCGGCGCGCACATAGCGCGCGATGTTGTCGAAATAGGCGATCGGCAGCACGCCCTGGCGGGCGTAGCGATCGAAGATGATCAGCTGGAATTCGTTGATGTGCTGCTGGAACAGCTCGCGGGTCGGAAACGCGATCAGCGACAATTCGTTGATCGGCGTGCCGTCCTGCTTCTCCGGCGGACGCAGAATGGTGAAATGCACGAGGTCGACGCTGGCGTCGGACTTCAACAGGTTGCGCCAGGTGCGCTCGCCGGAATGCGGCTCGCCGGACACCAGGAGCACGCGCAGCTTGTCGCGCACGCCGTCGATGGCGACGACGGCGCGATTGTTCACCGGCGTCAGTTCGCGCTCGAGCGGTGAGGCCTCGATCTCGACGATGTTCGGCCCGGCATGCTTGATCTCGACGTCGACGCTGGCGCTCTGGCCGCTCGCGAGCGTGCGCTCGTTGATGACCTCGCCGTCGCGGCGGACCGTGACCTTGGCGCGCTCGCCGGTAACGCCCTGATCGTCGAGCTTGTAGGTGATGGTCTGGTTCTGGCCGACGATGCCGAAGCGCGGCGCCGCGGTGATCGCGATGCGGCGATCGCGCTCGTCCTTCTGCCCGGTGATCAGCGCCTGCACCGGCGCCTGGAAGCCGAGCGCGGCGGCGTTGGCGGGAATGTCGTGCACGCGGCCGTCGGTGATCAGGAACGCGCCGGCGACGCGGTCGACCGGCACGTCCGACAGCGCGGAGGCCAGCGCGCCGAACAGTTTCGTGCCGTCGGTCTCGCCGTCGGCCTGGCCGGCTTCGACGACGCGCACTTCGAGTCCTTTGATCTTCTTCAGGCTGTCGACCAGCGCCTCCTGCGCCTTCGCGGCCTCCTGGTTGCGCTTGCCGAAATTCTGGCTCGGGCTCTTGTCGACGACGACGGCGGCGACCGAGGTGAGCGGATCGCGGTCCTCGCGCGTGAAGGAGGGATTGGCGAGCGCCAGCAGGAACAGCGCCAGCGCAGCCACGCGCACGGCCGCACCGCGCGCCCGCGCAAGCAGCAGCACGATCGCGATGACGACGATCGCAGCGAGCGCGATCCACAGGACGATCGCGGGGACAAGCGGCGTAAAGGCGATGCCGTAATTCATCTCTATCCTATTGGCCGAGACGTTCGATCAGGGCCGGTGCGTGCACCTGGTCGGCCTTGTAGTTGCCGGTCAGCGTGTACATCACGATGTTGACGCCGGCGCGGTAGGCGAATTCGCGCTGGCGCGGTTCGCCCGGCGTCAGCGGCAGCATCGGCTGGCCGTCGGGACGGAGTGCCCAGGCGCCCGCGAGGTCGTTGGAGGTGATGATGATCGGCGAGACGCCGTCGCCGCCGCGTGCGGGGCGCTGCGCGCTCTCGTCGTCGTCCTCGCGCGGCAGCGCTTCGACCCAGGTCTGGCCCGAGTTGAAGCGGCCGGGGAAGTCGCGCAGCAGGTAGAAGGTTTTTGTCAGCACATGCTCGCGCGGCACCGGCTCGAGCTCGGGCACGTCGAGCGAGGACAGGATCTCGCGCAGCGACTGCATGCCCGGCGTCTGCGAGGCGCCGTTCTCGCCGGGCGGCGCTTCGACCGCATCGCGGGTGTCGAAGATCACGGTGCCGCCCTGCTTCATATAGGCGTCGATCTTGTTGATGGCGTCCTGCGGCGGCTTCGGCGCGCCCGGCACGATCGGCCAGTAGATCAGCGGGAAGAACGCGAGCTCGTCGCGCGCGGGATCGACGCCGACGGGATCGCCGGCCTCGAGTGCGGTGCGCTGCGCCAGGAACAGCGTCAGGCCGGACAGGCCGGCCTTGACGATGGAATCGACGTCGGCATTGCCGGTGACGACATAGGCGAGGCGGGTCTGCGAGGTCGACTTCATCGCGAAATCGTCCGATGCGCTGTCGGCGCGCAACGGCGTCGGCGACAGCACCGCGATGCCGGCGAGCATGACGCCAAGCAGGATCATGGCAGGCGCAGCGCGGCGACGCAGCAGCGCGGCGAGGCCGCCGCCGAGCAGCGCCACGATGATGGCGTCGACCAGGAACAGCGCCAGCGCCGTCGACAGCAGCCAGCCGCGCAAGTCGCGCGGCTCGGCGTTGGTGTAGGTGGCGTGCCGGGCGCGGAGGCTAGAGGTATTGAGGGCTGCGATGCGGTCGGCGGCTGCGAGCGTGTTCACGGCGAGCGGTCCTTCTGCCGGACCGTAGAAGCCGGGCGGATGGTCCGGCGTGGCGCGGTCGCGATAATCAGCCGTCAGCGGCTTGGCGGTGGCCGGCGGCGGCCCGAAGGCGCCGAAGCCGTCGAGCAGATGCAGCGGGGCCAGCGTCTCGGCGGTCGCCTCGGCGGCAACGCCGGCGCCGGGTTTGGCGGTGTAGCCCGACATGTCGACGACACGCCGGAGCATTTCGACGAAGGTGCCGGACATCGGCAGATCCGACCAGCGCATGTCGGCGCTGACATGGAACAGGCTGACGATGCCCTTGCCGCGATGCTCGCCGGTCACGAGCGGCGTGCCGTCTTCGAGCGAGGCCCAGCTCTTGGTGGCGAGCACGGCGTCGGGCTCGGCCAGCACCTGCCGGCTCACGGTGACATCCTTGGGCACGACGACGCCGGTGAACGGACCGTCGGCCGCGAACGCGGCGAGATGCTGCGGCTTTTCCCAGGTCAGGCTGCCGCCGAGCGTGCGGCCGCCCTTGCGCAGCTTGACCGGAACCAGATCGTCCTCGGCCTGCGCCAGCCTGGGGCCAGCGAACCGCACCAGCACGCCGCCCTGGGCGATCCAGGCGTTGAGGCGCTCGCGCAATTCCGGCGCGATGGTGCCGACATCGGCCAGGATGATCATCGGCAGCTTCTGGTCCAAAAATTGTGTGATGCCCTGCTGCGGCGAGCCCTTGTCGGCGAGCCGCACGTCGGCGAACGGCGCCAGCGCGCGCGTCAGGTAGAAGGTCGGCGCCAGCAGCGGCTGGGCAGTCTCGCTGCTTGCGCCCGAGACGATGCCGATGGCGCGCCGCCGCCAGCGCTTGTCGAGCAGCTGCACCGCACCGGCCGAACGCTCGCCGGAAATCTCGAGCCGCGAGATGTCGTTGCGCAATTCGACCGGCAGGTCGAACGCGGCTTCGACTTCCTTGTCCTGTGGTCCGAAGGTGAAGCGCGCCTCGCCGATCGGCGAGGCCTTCTGGTCCAGCGCCCGCACGGTGCCGGCGGCGATGCCGCCGTCGGTGCGAAGCACCTTCACCGTCATCTTCGCCGCCGCGTTTTCCGCCGCGACCAATGCCAGCGGGGAGGAGGTGCCGCCTTCGAACACCGTCAAGCTGCGATCCCCGATGGTCTTGGCGAGCCCGGCGACGAACTCTTCGCCGCGGCCCGTGTCGACGCCGTCGGAAAGCCAGGCGATTTCGCAGTCGCCGGTCGCTTTCAGGAAACGATCGACCGCGGTGAGGGTTTCAACGCGCTCGATCGAATAGGGCTTTGGCACGATCTGCCGCAGCGCAACGCGCGCCGCACCCGCCGGCATCAGCGTGATGTCGCGGTTCGGCTCGGACAGCGGCACCAGCGCGATCGCGCGGCGGTCGTTGTCGGCGTTCGCAATCAGCTCGTCGGCGGCCCGGATCCGCGTGTCCCAGTTCGATGCGGCGCTCCAGCCGTCGTCGAGCATGATCATCAGCGGCGCCTTGCTGGCGGCCAATCCCGTCTGCGGATTCCAGATCGGGCCGGCGGCGGCGAAGATGACCAATGCTGCGGCGAGCAGCCGCAGCGCAGTCAGCCACCACGGCGTCCGCGACGGCGTCTCTTCGCGTGGCGCGATGTCGAACAACAGGCGCGTCGGCGGAAACTCGATGCGGCGCGGCCGCGGCGGCATCACGCGCAGCAGCCACCACAGCACCGGCAGGCTGATGAGGCCGATCAGGAGCAGCGGTTCGGTGAAGGCGAGCGGCAATCCCATCATGCGGCCGGCCCCGCCTTGATCGAATGGGTGCGGGCGCCCGACTTGCTCACCTGCATGCCGGCATGGAGGAACAGCAGGAGCTCGGCAGCCGAGCGATCGGTCGCATGCGTCGTGAACAGCCAGTCGAGCTTGTTGGTCTCGGCGCGGATCTGGTCGCGGTGCAGCGCCAGCCGCGCGGTGTAATCCTCCGCCCAGCTCTCGGCGCGGCCGGCGGTGATTACGCCAAAACCTTCCGGCTCGACGAACTCGACGCGGCCCGAATAGGGGAAGCTTTCCTCGGCGGGGTCGACGATCTGCACCAGCGTGCCATGCGCGCCTGAGCCGGACAGTCCCGCGAGCGTCGTCCTGATCTCCGCGATCGGCGACCAGAAATCCGACAGCAAGATGGTTTCGGCGAGTGCGGCGGGAACAAAGGACGGCGGCAGGCTGAGCCGGTCGGCATCGTCATGCAGCATGGCCTGCGCCATCTTGTCGATGACGCTGCGGCTCGCGGTCGGTGCCATCAACCCGGGAATGCCGACGCGCTCGCCGCCCGCCACCAGCAGCTCGGCCAGCGCGAAGGCGACGATCAGCGTGCGCTCCAATTTGGATTCACGCGCGGTCTTCGAGGCGAACGCCATCGACGGCGACCGGTCAGGCCAGATCCAGACCGTGTGCGAGGCTTCCCACTCGAGCTCGCGGACATAGAGATGGTCGTCACGCGCCGAACGGCGCCAGTCGACATTCTGCGACGGCTCGCCCGACACGAAGCGGCGGTATTGCCAGAAGTTTTCGCCGGAACCCGCGCGGCGCCTTCCATGCAGGCCGTGGATGACGTTGGCGGCGATGCGGCGGGCCTCGAGCACCAGGCGCGGCAGCGAAGCGGCGAGCGTACGGCTTTCGCCATCGGCACGTCGGATCGCGATGATCTCCTTTGCTGTGTGCCCGGTCTCTGCGGCCATCAACCGATCCGTGTTTTCAATTGCTTGATCACGTCCGGAATCGTGCGCCCCTCGGCGCGCGCCTGGAACGTCAATGCCATGCGGTGCTTCAAAATGGGTTCAGCGAGGTCGAGCACGTCGTCGACCGAAGGCGCGAGACGTCCATCGATCAGCGCGCGGGCGCGCACGGCGAGCATCAGCGACTGGCTGGCGCGCGGGCCGGGGCCCCAGGCGATGAACTTGCCGGCCTCGCCGCTGTCCGGACCCGGACGGGCCGAGCGCACCAGCGACAGGATGGCTTCAACGACGGAATCGCCGACCGGCAGGCGGCGCACCAGCCGCTGCGCGGTGATCAGCGCATCCGCCGTCAATGACGCCTTTGCCAGCGTCTCCTCGGCACCGGTGGTCTCGAACAGGATGCGGCGTTCGGCATCGCGATCGGGATAATCGACGTCGATCTCCATCAGGAAGCGGTCGAGCTGCGCTTCGGGCAGCGGATAGGTGCCTTCCTGCTCCAGCGGGTTTTGCGTCGCGAGCACGTGGAACGGTTTCGGCAGATCGTGGCGCGCGCCGGCGACGGTGATGTGCTGCTCCTGCATCGCCTGCAGCAGCGCCGATTGCGTGCGCGGGCTGGCGCGGTTGATCTCGTCGGCCATCAACAGCTGCGCGAACACCGGACCGGAGATGAAGCGGAACGAGCGTTTTCCCGCGGTGCTCTCGTCGAGCACTTCGGCGCCGAGAATGTCCGACGGCATCAGGTCGGGCGTGAACTGGATGCGCTTGGCATCGAGACCGAGCGTAACGCCGAGCGTCTCGACCAGCTTGGTCTTGGCGAGGCCGGGCACGCCGATCAAAAGCGCGTGGCCGCCGGAGAGGATGGTGACCAGCGTGTTCTCGATCACGCGATCCTGGCCGAAGATCACCGATGCGATCGCGTCCTTTGCCGCGCGCACCTGGCTCGACACCTGCTCGGCCGAACGGACGATGCCGTCTTCGAGTTTCTCGACACTTTCCGCCATCCGTTAGCTCCTTAAGCCTGCCACGCGGCCATCTTGCGTCGTCATTTCGCGTCGTGTTGGGCCCCATGCTAGACTTGCAGGAAGGCCATGTATTCGTTGAATTAACCTATCCCCACCTTATCGGCTTAGGGTTATGTAGGGCATCACGAAGTGGCGACCTCCACACCGGACTAATGCGGGGGTGGAACCGCGCACCGATTTACAACGTAGACCTGCACCAATCGTGCCAAACGACATCCGTGCGAAATGACAAAGTCAGGGCAAACCATGGCGAACCAAGGGCAGAGCGCCGATCGCGGTCTTGAGGGGCTCACTGCCGCCGCCAAAAGTGCTGCCGGTGCCGAAGGCGCCAAAAAGGGCCTGCCTCCGGTGCATCTGTGGAATCCGCCGTTTTGCGGCGATCTCGACATCCGAATCGCCTCCGATGGTACTTGGTTCTACATGGGCACGCCAATCGGCCGTCACGCGCTGGTCCGCCTGTTCTCCACCATCCTCAAACGCGAGGGCGACAAGCATTACCTCGTCACGCCGGTGGAGAAGGTCGGTATCCGCGTCGACGACGCGCCGTTCATGGCGGTCGAGATGCTGAAGGCCGGCGAGGAAAGCCATCGCGTGCTGAGCTTCCGCACCAATGTCGACGACTGGGTCACCTGCGATGCCGCGCACCGGCTGCGGTTCGAGCAGGCCAGGGATGGCGGCCTGACGCCCTATCTCCACGTCCGCGCCGATCTTTGGGCCAAGGTAACCCGCGCGCTCTATTACGATCTGGTTGACATGGGAGAGGAGCGGATGGTCGATGGCCAGCCGATGTTCGGCGTCGAGTCGGCCGGCGAATTCTTCGCCATGGCCGACGCGGAGCAGGTGAGGGCCGCGCTTTGAACAAGCCTATCTCCAAAAGCGAGAAGAGCGAGCCCGTCGCTTTCCGTGGAACGGATTTCTTTGCGCGCACCAGGGCGAGGCTCGGCTTCGACGTTCCGCCGGGCCTGTTCGATCCCAACATCGTTCCGGCCTCCGGCGATCCCGGCACCGACAAGATGCTCGAGATCGTCGCGCGCGAGCAACCGGTGCGTCCCGCAGCCGTGCTGATCGCGGTTGTCGACCATCCCGAGCCGACCATCCTGCTGACGCAGCGTTCGGCCAATCTCAACGACCACGCCGGCCAGATCGCCTTTCCCGGCGGCAAGATCGATGCGACCGATTCCTCGCCGCTCGACGCCGCGCTGCGCGAGGCTGAGGAGGAGGTCGGGCTGTCCAGAGATTTCGTCGAGCCGATCGGCTATCTCGATCTCTATGGCACCGCGTTCGGCTTCCGCATCCTGCCGACGGTCGCCCGGGTGCGGCCGGGATTTCAACTGACGATCAACCATTCCGAGGTTGATGACGCATTCGAAGTGCCGCTATCCTTCCTGATGAATCCGGCCAACCACCAGGTGCACAGCAAGGAATTCCGCGGCATGGAGCGGTTTTACTATGCGATGCCGTTTGCGGAGCGCTACATTTGGGGTGCGACGGCGGGAATGCTGCGTGTGCTGTATGAGCGGATCTATTCGTCATGATCCGGCCGGTTCTGACCGAGATCGGAATCTTCCTCATCCCCTTTGCCGTCTATGCGCTGTTCCTGGCCGCCACGCGGTCCGGCCTGTTCGTGCAATCGTCCTGGCCGATCACCGTCGTCGCGCGCCTGGTGCTGGCGGCGCTGGTGCTCGTCATCGCCGGGCTGATTGGGTTAGCGCATTTCTCCGGCGCCGCACCGAACTCGACCTACATCCCCGCCCATATCGAGAACGGCAAGCTCGTGCCGGGCAGGGACAGCTGAATGGAAAGATAAGGGCCGGACGATGAGCGCGGAGCCCATACTTGCTGGTGCGCCCTGGCTGACCTCGGGCGGGACGGCGCGCGTCCTGCACCTGCTCAATGCCGATGGCGAGGAAGCGCGCGTGGTCGGCGGCACCGTCCGCAACGCGCTGCTCGGCCTGCCGCCGGGCGACACCGATATCGCGACCACGGCGCGCCCCGAGGAGGTGGTCCGGCGCGCGAAAGCTGCCGGTATCAAGAGCGTGCCGACCGGCATCGACCACGGCACCGTCACGCTGGTCATCGACGGCACACCTTACGAAGTCACGACGCTGCGCGAGGACACCGAAACTTTCGGCCGCAAGGCTAAGGTCGTCTTCGGCCGCGACTGGGTCAAGGACGCCGAGCGGCGCGATTTTACGATGAACGGCCTGTCGGTCGACGCGAGCGGCGTGGTCTACGATTATGTCGGCGGCATCGTCGATGCCAAAGCGCGGCGCGTGCGCTTCATTGGCGCGCCCGACCAGCGCATCGCCGAGGATTATTTGCGGATCCTGCGCTTCTTCCGCATCCATGCCGCGTTCGGCGCCGGCGATCCCGATCGCGACGGCTACCTCGCCTGCATCCGTGGCCGCGGCGGCCTTGCCACGCTCTCGGCCGAGCGCGTGCGCATGGAGATGCTGAAATTGCTGGTGGCGGGCGGCGCATCCGCAGCCGTGCTTGCGATGGCCGATGCCGGCTTGCTGCCAGCGATGATCGGCGGCGTTGTCTATACCGGGCCGCTGACGGCGATGATCGCGATCGAGCAGGAGCTGCGCTTGCCGGCCAGCGTCACACGGCGTCTGGCGGCGCTGACGGTGGCCGTCACCGAAGACGCCAAGCGCGTCGCGACGCGCTTGCGGCTCTCTAACGCCGAAGCCAAGGCGCTGGATTCGATGGGCCATCGCTGGTGGCGCTTGCCGACCAAGGGCGAAGCCAATGCGCGGCGGCTGGTGTATCGGCTGGGGCCCGAGCGCTATCACGATCGTGTGTTGCTGGCCTGGGCGCGGGGCGGCGGCGACGTGAATTCGTCGCGCTGGCGCGAGCTTGCCGAGCTGCCGCAACGCTGGACCGCGCCGAAATTCCCGCTGAAAGCCGCCGACTTCATCGCGCGCGGAATGGCCGAGGGACCTGCGCTCGGACATGTGTTGACACTTGCCGAGGACGCTTGGCTTGCAGCGGATTTTCCACTAGAGGAAGCCGCACTCGCTGCCATCGCCGATCAAGCTGCGGCACGCATCAGCCGCGATGAGAGAACGTGACCATCGTTTCAGGCTTCGCCGACATCTCGATATTTCAGCTCTTGCTGGTCGCGTTGATGGCGTTGTTTGCTTCGATCATCGGTGGTCTCGCCGGCTACGGCACCGGAGCGTTGATGCCGCTGGTGCTGGTGCCGTTGGTCGGTGCCGAGCCCGTGGTGCCGATCATTGCGATCTCCGCGCTCTTCACCAATTCCAGCCGTGCGGTCGCCTATCTCCGCTATGCCGATCGCCGCCGTGCGCTGATCGTGCTGGCCTGCGCGGCGCTGACCACTGCGCTCGGCGCCTATGGCTACACGCGCCTCACCAATTCCGGCGCGGCACTCGTGATCGGCACCATGCTGATCCTCAGCGTGCCGCTGCGCCGCGTGCTGCGTCGCCGCCAGGTCAAGATCGGCAACACCGGCCTCGCAGCCGGTTCGGTCGGCTACGGCGTGCTGGTTGGAGGCACCTCCGGCTCCGGCGTGATCCTGCTCTCGCTGCTGATGGCCGCAGGCCTCGAAGGCGCCGCCGTGATCGCAACCGATGCGATGATCTCGCTCGGCACCGGCCTGATCAAGATTTCGGTGTTTGGCCTCGCCGGCGCCGTCACCGCGCAGGTGCTCGCCTTCGCGCTGCTGATCGGCGGCATCGCCATTCCCGGCGCGTTCCTGGCCAAGGCCTTCGTCGAGCGAATGCCGGTGCATATTCACACCGCAATCCTCGACGTCGCCGTGATCACCGGTGGGCTGGTGATGATCTCGGCGGCGGCGAAGCAACTGGTCGGGTAGGGGACGGCGCTACGATTTGGATTAGCGCCCTTTAAGCCGCGGTCGCCAGCACGCGCAGGCGATGACCGTCGGGATCGAGCGCAACAAAGGTGTGTCCGAACGGCATGGCCGTCGGGGGCTGCGCAATCCGGACGCCGCGGGTTGTCCACGCCTCAAAGGTCGCGCGCACCGCCTCCGCGTCTGCGGCCGCCCATGAGATCTCGCTAGAGCCGGATTGCGAAGCGGAAGCAGGCTCGACGGCGTCCCGCTGCCACAATCCCAGCATGGTGCCGTTCCCGAGTGGAAGAAGCACGAATTTGGGGGATGATTGCGCGACGGGGCGCTCCAGCAGTTTCTGATAGAAGGCGGAACTCGCTTGTGCATCGTCGACATAGAGCACAACGAGATTGAAGTCGGCCATTTGCATCTCCTGTTTGGCTTGGCGATGGCCGAGGGCTTACGGGACGGTGCTGTCAGTTTCTGTCAGCATGATCAGCGTTCGCCAATGCGTTCCCGCTGCTGCCACTCCCGCAGCAAGTCGGTACGGCGCCGCGGGTAGCGGCGCTCCGAGAGCGTGATCGACAGGATCCGGTCAGTGCGGAAATGGCGGTAGTCGCCGCGGCTCTCGCACCAGGCCGCCACCATGCGTACCCGATCGAAGAATCCGAGTGCGATCGGCCAGATCGTGCGTTTGGTGCGGTTGTCTCGTTCGTCGCTGTAGGTAATGCGCAGTTTGCATTCGGTGCGGATGGCGGCCCGGATGATCGGCAATTCGGAGTCGCCTGCCGCCGGATCGCGGCGAGCGACCATCAGGCTCGACGTCTCCAGGCTCCGCTGGAGGTCGTCCGGCAGTACGGCGGCGATTTTCGCAAGCGCGTTCCGGGCCGCCTTTCCGAGCGGCTCGTCCGGCTGAGCGGCAACCCATCGACCGCCCAGCACCAGCGCTTCGATCTCCTCTTCCGAGAACATCAGGGGCGGCAACATGAAGCCCGGCCGCAGGACATAGCCGATGCCGGCCTCGCCATCGATGTGGGCCCCTTGGCTCTTCAGCGTTTCGATGTCGCGATAGATCGTCCGGAGCGAGACGCCGAGTTCATCGGCCAGTCGGCATGCTGCGACGGGCCGACGGTGACTGCGCAAGAGCTGGATCACGTCGAGAAGGCGTTGGGCGCGTGACATGGCGGCTCATATCACGGCATCCTGCCAGATTCTGTCAGCATCGGCTTCCGACTCGGGAATTGTGTGACAGCTGGATTGTCACCGTAATCTCCTGGCGTCAGGCTGGATTGAGGCACCGATGGTCAATATCGCACCGCCAGCAGACGCTAGCGCGCAACTCGGAACTTTCGGAAAATTCCGAGGTAGATCGGATGGCCAATGGCATGGAGTGCCGGCTGTAGCGCATTGTGACGTGCCTGGCCTGGTGAAAGCCCGTCAGTCCAGCAAATTGGCCTCAGCTCGGGCAGCCCCGGAGTTGGGGCCGATTTTTGTTGGCAGTTGGCAGTGGGAATGGGCCATCGGCCATGGTGTCAGGAAAGAACTGCCCGAACAAAATTCCAGCGCGAGGTCTGGGGGGACAACCAATGTTCTGGGTATTTTGGGACACGATGCTCAAGCGCGTCCGTATCCACCACCCGGAATGCGTCGCGTGCCGAAATGGCCAGGGAATGGAGCAGGGCAGTATTCGCGTCGGCCGCGGCAGCACTTATTTCTGGGAGGAGTTTCCCAGCTATCCGGAGGCCCGCCGGAAAACGGAGCAGCTTCGCCGAGCGGGCATGATGGCTCAAGGCTGCCGTGTCAATTGCAGCCTCTGCCATCCCGAACGTCCGACCAAGGATTCGGCTTAGGGTGCATCAGGCACGCGCCGGCGTGCGGCGGCGATGACGTTCCCCGCGTCTCTAGAAATTGTAGTTCAGGCCGACGCGCACCAGATTGCCGTTGTTGCGAAATCTGTACGTGATCGTGTTGTTCGCATCGCCCGGAATCGGCGCGTAATCCAGGGTGAGGTTCTGTCTGCCAAGATCGTAGTAGAGGTATTCGACCTTGGCCCTCCAATTGCTGGCAAATGCGTATTCCAGGCCGCCGCCCGCGGTCCAACCGACGCGAACCGACGACGAGCTGGCGCTGATCTGGACTGGGCCCGCACCGTTCGGCACGCCAATGGTATAGATGCTGTCATCGACCTTTCCATAGGCCAGGCCGCCGGTTGCAAACGCGAGCAATCTGTTGTTCAGGGTCGTGAACCCGAGGCGACCGCGCACGGTCCCAAGCCAGCCGAGCTTCTGTGTCGCGGATTCGGTATTGGGGTCGATGATGCCGCCGCCGATGAAAGGGGTCGCCGGGTATACGCGCGTATCGGTCTTGTTCAGGCCGCTATAGTTGATATCGGCTTCGAGACCCGCGACCCAATTCGACCCGAACTGGAAATTGTATCCAGCCTGAACGCCGCCGGTGAAAGCGGTATCGCGGACGTCGAAGCTCGGAAATTGGCCAACGGCCTGGCGCCCGGGAAAATCAACGCCGGTGGTCGTGAATGACACGGGGTCCGCCCGTCTGTCGTTCCAGATGACGCCGACATTGCCGCCCAGGTAGAACCCGGACCAGCTGTAGGCGACAGGTGCCGCAGGCGGCGCCTTGTACACGGGCGCGAGGTCGGCCGCGTTGGCCGAACCGGTGATCACAATCGTTGCGACAGCAACTGGAACCCACGCACGCACAGACCATCTCCCGTTAGCCCGCGAGCATATCTAACCACAGCCGCGAGACGACGCCTGTGCACTTCGGGCAACACCCCGTGAAATAGCGACGAATTAAGTTGCAAAATCAAAGTTCCACGAGGTCATCGTTAACGAACCGTCCGGGCGCCGCCGCCGACCAAGAAAGCGGGAGCAGCGCCCAAGGGGGTGGCTAACGGCCGTCCCGGCTCCTCCCGTCGATTGCGGAAGCCACATGTGATGCAGATGCGCTCCACACGATACCGGTTGTTTCCATGGCTGACCGTGCTGGCTCTCGCAGGCTTGCCTGCGGTGGCTGTCGCGGACGACGCGGACACCTGCGCAAGGCAATCAGGCGACGCCGCCATCGCGGCATGCTCCCGCGCCATTGCGTCGGGCGATTTCAGGGGCGAGGAGCTTGCGAAAATCTACCTGAACCGCGGCGTTGAATATAAAAACAAGAGCGAGCTCGACCGCGCCATCGCCGACTACAGCGAGGCGATCCGGGCCGATCCCAACCGCGCCGCTGCCTATTTCAACCGCGGCAACGCCCGGCAGGCCAAGCGCGACTTCGATCGCGCCGCCGCCGACTACAGCGAGGTCATCCGGCTCGATCCGGGCTACGTCAAGGCCTACAACAACCGCGGCGTCACTTGGTCGGAGAGGGGGGCGGCCGACCGCGCCATCGCCGATTACAACGAGGCGATCAGGCTCGATGCGAACTACGTCGAAGCCTACAATAACCGCGGCAATGCCTGGATCACCAAGGGGGACCGCGATCGCGCCATCGGCGACTACGATGCAGCGCTCCGCCTCAATCCGAAATATGTCGAAGCCTATGACAACCGCGGCGACGCTTTCCTGGCCAAGGGCGACCTCGACAGCGCCATCGCCGACTACAACGAAGCGATCCGGCTCGATCCGAGATTTGCCAAATCCTATTACAACCGCGGCGTGGCGCGGGAGAAGAAGCGCAGTCTCGTCGAGGCCTTGTCCGACTTCGAAGCCTATGCGCAACTCGTTCCGTCCGACCCGGATGGCCCGAACTCCCTGGCGCGCGTCAAGACGGAATTGAGCGCGATGACGGGGCGGCGCTGATGGCTTGATGGCTGGGAGTGGCCGACGCGCACACAGCCGCCACTCCGTCCGACCTGTGCTGATGATCCGATGCGGGCATTCCGCATGGCTCGAAATCCTCAAGCCATGCGGTCTTGTGTCCTGGTCAGAGCCGCCAGGCGTGGACTAGCGGCGGCCCCATTGCTGGCTTTCGGCGATGCGCTTTTCGCCGGGCAACTTGCCACCGGCCAGCAGGCTGGTGCAAAGCCACCGGGATTCTCTCGGTTGCGCGCCAAGGAAAGCCTTGGTCTCTACGCACTGCGCGTAAGTGTTGTAGCTGAGCGTGTCGGTGCACGTCGGCGAGAACATGCTCCCGTCAACCCCTCCGCCGGCAGCCATGCTACATCCAATCCAGGGAGCGTTGCCGACCCTGAAACTTGTTTCGCAACCACCGTTGCAGCTGCGGGCTTCCCTCTCCAGCTTGGCGAGCCTCGCCAACGGTGAACCTGGCTCGAACGACGCCGTTTGACCGGTTGCTGAGCCTGGTGCCCGGTGGTGGGTTCTCGCGGTCGTTGGCCCCTGTCGCGGCACAACAGTCGGTCTTGCCTTCGGCGCTTCGACGGAAACGGCGGGAAGTGAAGAGTTCGGTGTGGGTTGAGACCATGCCGTGCCTGATGTGCTGCACAGCAAGACGGTTGCCAAGGTAGCGACGACTGACGGCACGGCGAAGCCAAACGAGAATCTCATAAGGTGCCTCCCCAAAAAGGACGGAAATGTAATCCCGACAGCCAAGAGTTGTATCACAGCATTCCGATACCGACAATTCGGACGACGCAGGCGCACCTGCGTCATCGACATGGTGGCCGACAGAACGCCGCCCGCTCGCGCCGTTGCGATGTCGGCTTCCGGCCTTTCTGTGACATTCAGTGATGTCCGCTCGTGCGCCGTTGTGTGCGACGATTGCCTGGGCCCTGGCCGTGGGCCCACGAAGTTGCCAACACGCCGTTGTCACAATATGACGCCGTGTCCGACGACCCATCTTCCCAGGAGCCAGCAATATGAACGTGGTCTCAGCGACCCGCGGGATCGATCGCCCGTCAGGCAAGATCGACATCCCATCCGCCTGGCTAGGCACCGAGATGAAGGCCAATCCTGATCGGTGGCTGATATCGCTTCAGGCCGGCGAGATCGCGGAGCTCGAGAACGCGGCGGAATCCTATCTTGGTCGAAGCCGGAAAATCGCCGACATCACCAAGGACAGCTTTCCGCTTCCGCGCCTCGGTGCGCATCTGGAACAGCTCAAGGCAAAGCTGCTGACCGGCCTGGGCTTCGAGGTCATCCGCGGCCTCCCGGTGGCGACATACAGCCAGGAGTTTGCGGCTACGATATTTTGCGGGGTGGGCGCGCATCTGGGATCAGCGCGGTCCCAGAATGCGGCGGGTCACATTCTCGGTCACGTCCGTGACATCGGCGCCGATGCCAGGGATCCGAACACGAGGATCTATCAGACGTCGGAACGGCAGACATTCCACACGGATTCGTCCGACGTGGTTGGACTGTTATGCATCCGCGAGGCGATGGAGGGAGGGGACTCTCTCCTGGTCAGCACGACGTCGATCTACAACGACATGTTCGACAGGCGTCCCGACCTTGCCGCGCTCCTGTTCGAGCCGATCGCGACCGACCGGCGCGGCGAGGTGCCGGAGAACGAAAAGCCGTATCTCGAAATCCCGGTGCTGAATTGGCATGCGGGATTCCTGACCGGGTTCTATCAGCGCCAGTACATCGACAGCGCGCAGCGCTTTCCCGATGCGCCGAGACTGACGCCGGCCCATGTCGAGGCGCTCGATCTTTTCGACGCGCTCGCGAATGATCCCCGCTTGCATTTCGGCATGCGGCTACAGCCGGGGGACATGCAGTTCGTCTACAATCATGCCTTGCTGCATGACCGGACCGGATTCCGCGATTGGCCCAATGCCGGCGAAAAACGTCATCTGCTGCGCCTTTGGCTCAGCATGGCCGGTGACCGGCCGCTGCCCGATTGCTTCAAGCAGCGCTATGGCTCGATTGAGATCGGCAACCGTGGCGGCATCATCACCAAAGGGACCAGTCTGAACGTTCCGCTGGATTGATGGTCCGAGTCGGACGACATCGCTCCCGGCACTTGCGGGTTCGAGCGTCTATGGGCCGTGCAAGCTGCCCAGAAACCGCTCCTTTTCGCCGGGCGCATAACCCTGACACGCGCCGTAATATGCTTCCGGCTTGTCACAGGGGTCGGCGGACCTGGATTCGGTCGGCGGCCGGGATGGCGCGTACGCAAAGCTCGAAGCGGCGCCCGGCGCGAACGTGCCCTGATCGGAGCGAACGACAGCGTGCCGATGGCTGTGGTGCGCCGGCGCCGCGTTCGCAACGCCGCACAGGCCGATCAAAAGGCTCAAAGCCAAAATGGAACGCATCGCTTTTTCTCCAGCTGCCTCTCGTCTCGTAACTTAAGGCTCGGCTGCAGCGCCCCAACGGGTGTGGGCTTCACGACCGGTCACATCCCCGGCATCGGGGACCCGCATCGGGCGAGCGATCGTGCGATCTGGCAAATGTCGCTTGTCGACATCGCGGGCTGATTGTCGCGTGCGTGAGCCGCCGGCGCTGCCGTGATCAGCGCGTCCGGCGCGGAGCCGGAGCCTGCTGTTGGAACCTCACGCGCGGATTTATGTCGCAGTAGGTATTCCACCGGCCGGACGACGACGCCAGGCACTGTTCTCGCGTCGAATACATGCACTCGCCGGGGAAGCCGAGCCCGCCGCCAAACACGCACCAGGGATAGTCACGCTCGGCGTGCGCTGCGGGAGCAAGTCCCGCCACCATGAAGACAACCAGCAAGGCGATCCGCATGAGATCCTCCATCATGTCAGTCGAACGGCGGCTGCCGATCGCCGACCATGGCTAACGAATTGCCGCCGCAACGGCAAGCATCAACCCGTCGCTACACGACATCGTTCCTGAAGGCGTCATGTGCCGCCGCAAATCGCATCTATCGCAGACGCGGAGCGCGGTCTGCAGGCGACGGTGGTGGCGGGGACGCTGGTTGCGCGTAAGGGTTCACCAGGCACGTGGCGGAAAGACCTGCAGCGGTCGCTTTGCACGCCTCCCATGAATCGTACTGACACGAAATGGAGCTCGCACCGCCCCATTCCCACTTCTGAAGGCAAATCGGATGATGGCCGCCGAACCGTTGAGCGACGGCCGGCGCGGGCGCAGACATCGCGATCCAGATGATCAGGAGAAAGGGAAGCGCGCGCATCATGCCACTCCGAAGATTTGCGAATTCGACGGCCAGGGCACTGACGGCCGGGGCACTGCGGACCACAGAGATCCCGGCTCTCCCGGCACCGCGACGATACTAGGCCACGCGCGTTCGCAGCGGCAACAGCAAATGCAATGACGCATGCGCGTCGGGCCTCCGATGGTTCGTCCGCCGCTGCTACTCGATCGTTGCATTCACGGTCATGACCGATCGGCCTGAGCCGTAGGGACCCTTTCCTTCACCGTAGATGGCGAAATTGTCGTTGCCCTTGTAACCGGATGCCGCGGTGTACCTGAACGTCGTCACGTTGATCTGCCGCAGCGTCCCGTGCGCAGGCTTCTGGGAAACGCCCGAGTTGTGCATCGCTCCCGGAATTCGCATCGGGAAATTGCACGTTTGCCCCGACCTGACCGCGAAGTAGGCCGTCATGTCGACGCCAAACACGGACGGATGACCGGTGACGCGGCACTCGGAGACGGCGAACGCCGCAGCCGGCGTCAGGCTCATGACAGCAGCGACAGCCAAGGTCCGCATGGTCGTCTCCCGCGAGGATCAAATGGCCTCGGGGGTCATTGATCTCCAGGCGTCGGGAGAACCATTGATTTGAATCAACATGACGCCCCTCCGCGAGAGAGGCCGTGTCGCGAGATGAGCAAACGGCGCGGCCGGTGCGCCGCAGCTCATCCCGTGTGGAGATGGGCAGCGGCGAGAGCGGCCTGGTTGTCCCAACCGACGTTCGGATTGGAGGGCGGGCAGAACGGGCCAGGGCCGTGTCCGTCGAAGCCGGCGGCTGCGAATTGATTCATCAGCGCTGCAAGGCGATCGATATTCCCCGCGTCCCAGGGCGGGGCGGCCCCGGGACCACTTGGCGCGGGCGCCGGCGGATCGGTCACCGTCATGGTCTGTGACGCCGATGTGGCGGCTTCGCCGGACGTCGTGTTGCTCGCCGTCACCGTGAGCGTCGCGACCGGATGGTCGGTGCCCGTATAGCTCGACGACAGCGTCAGCCCGGTGAGCGGTTGGCCCGTCGTGGAGGAGCCTTCGGCAATGGTCCAGGTGGTGGTTCCGTCGGATTGAAGGCTGCTGGTGACGGTGTTTCCGGCCGGAGCCGTGATCGACTCGTAGCTCGGCAAGCCGCTGATGCTCACCGACAATTGGTCGTCGGAGTCGACGGGCGTCGCGGTGATGCCCAACGCCACTGATCCTCCGGCGTTTACCGTCAGCGAATTGCTGCTGATGCTCAGTGCCGGACTCTCGGGCGCCCCGTCCTGATCCACCGCCAGCGCAGCCGCCCCCGCAGCGGCCGTCCCAAACACTTGGATGGGCGCCGCCGTCGCGGCGTTGTTGGGACCGGTCAAGCCCAGCGAAGCCGTGATCGTGCTCAACAGATTGTAGTGATTGTAGGCGGTGTTGTAGTTTCCCGGCACCACGTTGGCGCCGTACAAGAGAGTTGGAATCGTGTTGGCAGCGGCCTCGGAGGTCGAATCGTCATTCTCGTCCCAGGTCACGACCAGTAGCGAATTGTTGTTGACCGCCCACTGAGCATAGGCGCTCAGGTTTTGCTGAAGCCATGTATCGCCTTGCGCGATCGTCCCATCGTGCATGTCGTTACTCACGCTGGGAATGACGTACGAGACGGTCGGCAGGCTCGAATAATTGCCGTTGGCAAAAAGCGACGGGAAGCTGGTGAAATCGGTTTGAACCGTGCGGCCTTCCGGGAATGAAACCCAGGGGTCATGGTTGAAGTCGCTGCCAATCCCGCCCTCGTCCACATAGCCCGTGAACGAGTAACCGCCGTTTTTCAGCACCGTGTACAGCGTTGGATCCGGAAGGCTGTAGGAGTTGTCATCGGTGGTGCCGAAGGTCGAGCCGGCATAGAGGGCGAAATAGTCCGGTTGGCTCGGATGGGCCTCCGCCGTCATGTTGGTCAGCGACGCGCCGCCGGCCATCAGGCTGTTGATGTAAGGTGCCTGGCTGCTGCCGGCGATCTGGTCATAGTTGTGATTTTCTTCGACGACGACGACGATGTGGCTGAACTTCGGCACGCCGGTGCCGGTCGTGGTCGGGTTGACTTGCAAGGTGCCGGCGGGGTTGTAGTTGGTGGCGCCGGCCAGGTTGGCCGCGTTGCCGGCGCCGTCACTGATGACCGCGCCGTTGAGGTTTAGCGAGGAGATGGCGAGATCGGACGTGGTCTGGCCTGCCGCCACCGTGTAGCTGAAGGTGAGCGCGGTGCTGCCCGTGCCGCCGGTGTAGCTCGCCGTGCCGCCATCATTGAGGGTGAGCGAAGGCGTGCCGCCGCTGGTGTTGACGGTGACGGCCTCACTGAGATTGACGGTCAAGGTGACGACCTGGCCGGTGCTCACGCTGCCGGCGCCGTTGGTGATGCCGGTGCCGGAAGCCACGATCGAAGCAATCGTCGGCGCCGTCGTGTCGATCTGCAGGGTGCCGGCGGGATTGTAGTTGGTGGCCCCCGTCAGGTTTGCGGCAATGCCGTTGCCACCGGTGATGGTCCCGCCGTTGAGGTTGAGCGCCGAGACGATGAGATCGGCGGTGTTCTGGCCCGCTGCCACCGTGTAGCTGAAGGTGAGCGCAGTGCCGCCCGAACCGCCGGTGTAGCTTGCCGTGCCGCCGTCGTTGAGGGTGAGCCTCGGGGTGCCCCCCGTGGTATTGACCGTCACCGCCGCACTGAAGTTGACCGTCAGCGTGACCACCTTGCCGGCATTGAGATCGCCGGCACCGCTGGTGACGCCGGTACCAGACGCGACGATCGAGGCGACCGTCGTCGCCGTCGTGTTGACCTGCAGGGTGCCGGCGGGATTGTAGTTGGTTGCTCCCGCAAGATTGGCGGCGTTGCCGGCACCGTCGTTGATGGTTGCGCCGTTGAGGTTGAGGGCCGAGATGACGAGATCGGACGTGGTCTGGCCCGCGGCCACGGTGTAGCTGAAGGTGAGCGCAGTACCGCCCGAGCCGCTGACGTAGCTCGCCGTGCCGCCATCATTGAGGGTGAGCGTCGGCGTGCCACCGGTGGTGTTGACCGTGACCGCCTCGCTCAGATTGACGGTCAGGGTGACAACCGCACCCGTGCTGATATTGCCGGTGCCGCTGGTGATGCCGGTGCCGGTCGGAACGATCGACGCAATGGTCGGCGCCGTCGTATCGATCTTGAGCGTGCCCGCCGGATTGGCGTTGGTGGCACCTGCCAGGTTCGCGGCGTTGCCGCCGCCATCGCTGATGGTCGCGCCGTTGAGGTTGAGCGCGGAGACGATGAGATCGGCCGTGTTCTGGCCTGCCGCCACCGTGTAGCTGAAGATGAGCGCAGTGCTCCCCGTGCCGCCGGTGTAGCTTGCCGTGCCGCCATCGTTGAGGGTCAGCGTCGGCGTGCCGCCGGTGGTGTTGACCGTCACCGCCTCGCTGAAATTGACCGTCAGCGTAACCACCTTGCCGGCATTGAGATTGCCGCTGCCGCTGGTGATGCCGGTGCCGGAGGCCGCGACCGACGCAATGGTCGGCGCCGTCGTATCGATCTGCAGGATGCCGGCGGGATTGTAGTTGGTCGCACCCGTCAGGTTGGCGGCAACGCCGTTGCCACCGGTGATGGTCCCACCGTTGAGGTTGAGCGCGGAGACGATGAGATCGGCGGTGTTCTGCCCCGCCGCCACCGTGTAGCTAAAGGTGAGCGCGGTACTGCCCGAGCCACCGGTATAGCTCGCCGTGCCGCCATCGTTGAGCGTGAGCGACGGCGTGCCACCGCTGGTATTGACTGTCACGGCCGCGCTGAAGGTCACGGTCAGCGTGACCACCTTGCCCGCGTTGAGATCGCCGGCGCCGCTGGTGATGCCGGTGCCCGAGGCTGCGATCGAGGCAACCGTCGTCGCCGTCGGGTTGACTTGCAGGGTGCCGGCAGGATTGTAGTTGGTGGCGCCGGCCAGGTTGGCCGCATTGCCGGCGAGGTCGTTGACGACCGCGCCGTTGAGGTTGAGCGAGGAGATGGCGAGATCGGCCGTGGTCTGACCCGCCGCGACCGTGTAGCTGAAGGTGAGCGCGGTGCTGCCCGTGCCGCCGGTGTAGCTCGCCGTGCCCCCATCGTTGAGGGTGAGCGTCGGTGAACCGCCGGTGGTGTTGACCGTGACGGCCTCGCTGAGATTGACGGTCAGGGTGACGACCCCGCCGGTGCTCACAGTGCCGGTGCCGTTGGTGATGCCGGTGCCGGTCGGGACGATCGAGGCGATTGTCGGCGCGGTGGTGTCGATCTGCAGGATGCCGGCCGGATTGTAGTTGGTCGCCCCCGTCAGGTTGGCGGCATTGCCGCTGCCATCGGCAATCGTCGCGCCGTTGAGGTTGAGCGCCGAGATGATGAGATCGGCGGTGTTTTGGCCTGCCGCCACCGTGTAGCTGAAGGTGAGCGCAGTGCTCCCCGAACCGCCGGTGTAGCTTGCCGAGCCGCCATCGTTGAGGGCAAGCGACGGCGTGCCGCCGCTGGTGTTGACCGTCACAGCCGCGCTGAAGGTCACGGTCAGCGTGACCACCTTACCGGCGTTGAGATCGCCGACGCCGCTGGTAATGCCGGTGCCCGAGGCCGCGATCGAGGCAACCGTCGTCGCCGTCGGATTGACCTGCAGGGTGCCGGCGGGATTGTAGTTGGTGGCGCCGGCCAGGTTAGCGGCGTTGCTGGCTCCGTCACTGATGACCGCGCCATTTAGATTTAACGATGAGATGGCGAGATCGGCCGTGGTCTGGCCTGCCGCGACCGTGTAGCTGAAGGTGAGTGCGGTGCTGCCCGTGCCGCCTGTATAGGTTGCCGTACCGCCATCGTTGAGTGTGAGCGTCGGTGTGCCGCCGGTGGTGTTGACCGTCACGGCCTCACTCAGATTGACAGTCAAGGTGACAACCGCACCCGTGCTCACAGTGCCGGTACCGTTGGTGATGCCGGTGCCGGTCGGGACGATCGAGGCAATCGTCGGCGCCGTGGTGTCGATCTGCAGGATGCCGGTCGGATTGTAGTTGGTCGCCCCCGTCAGGTTGGCGGCAATGCCGTTGCCACCGGTGATGGTCCCACCGTTGAGGTTGAGCGCGGAGACGATGAGATCGGCGGTGTTCTGCCCCGCCGCCACCGTGTAGCTGAAGGTGAGCGCGGTGCCACCCGATCCGCCGGTATAGCTCGCCGTGCCGCCATCGTTGAGCGTGAGCGACGGCGTGCCACCGCTGGTATTGACCGTTACGGCCGCGCTGAAGGTCACGGTGAGCGTGACCACCTTGCCCGCGTTGAGATCGCCGGCGCCGCTGGTGATGCCGGTGCCCGAGGCCGCAATCGAGGCAACCGTCGTCGCCGTCGGGTTGACTTGCAGCGTGCCGGCGGGATTGTAGTTGGTGGCGCCGGCCAGGTTGGTGGCGTTGCCGGCTCCGTCGTTGATCACGGCGCCGTTGAGGTTGAACGATGAGATGACGAGATCGGATGTGGTCTGGCCTGCCGCCACCGTGTAGCTGAAGGCAAGCGCGGTGCTGCCGGAGCCGCTGACGTAGCTTGCGGTACCGCCATCGTTGAGTGTGAGCGTCGGCGTTCCGCCGGTGGTGTTGACCGTGACGGCCTCACTCAG
Source organism: Bradyrhizobium sp. CCGUVB4N (assembly GCF_024199945.1). Classification (GTDB taxonomy): domain Bacteria; phylum Pseudomonadota; class Alphaproteobacteria; order Rhizobiales; family Xanthobacteraceae; genus Bradyrhizobium. The sequence continues at coordinate 2,599,467 of NZ_JANADP010000001.1, forward strand.
ATTGACAGTCAAGGTGACAACCACACCCGTGCTCACGCTGCCGGTACCGTTGGTGATGCCGGTGCCGGTCGGGACGATCGAGGCGATCGTCGGCGCCGTTGTGTCGATCTGCAGGATGCCGGTCGGATTGTAGTTGGTCGCCCCCGTCAGGTTGGCGGCATTGCCGCCACCACTGATGGTCGCGCCGTTGAGGTTGAGCGATGAGACAATGAGATCGGCGGTGTTCTGGCCTGCCGCGACCGTGTAGCTGAAGGTGAGCGCAGTGCTCCCCGAGCCGCCGGTATAGCTTGCCGAGCCGCCATCGTTGAGCGCAAGCGACGGCGTGCCGCCGCTGGTGTTGACCGTCACGGCCGCGCTGAAGTTCACGGTCAGCGTGACCACCTTGCCCGCGTTGAGATCGCCGACGCCGCTGGTGATGCCGGTGCCGGAAGCCGCGATCGAAGAAACCGTCGGTGCCGTTGCCCCGGAACCCTGGACGGCGATCTGGGTGACCACCGTCTGCCACCAGCCGTTGGCCACGTATTCGTTCGAGATCCAGAACCCGTTCGGGTTGTTCGGATCGGCGATAGCGGTCGAATAGGTGCCCCAGCGCTGGTCGTTCAGCGTACCGGAATCGAAAAAGGTAGTGCTCGCCTGGTAAAGCGTCGGCGCGGTGAAGGCGGAAGCCCCGGCGCCGAGCACCATATAATAGTCGGAAGGATACATGTTCGACCCGGAGGCCGAGAAATTGATGAGCACGTCGCCGTTCTGGTCGACCGCAATCGAAGGATTGAATACGGCGACACCCGTGCCGATCGACGCGCCGGAAATGACGTTCCCGATGACGTATTGCGGATTCGTGGGGTCGGTGACATCGAGCTTGAACCACTCGATTTGCGCGGGCGACCCTGCGCTCGGCATGGCTTCGCTCACGCCGTAGACGTAATTGTGTCCTCCGGACGAGGTGTAGGCAAGGCTCTGGATGCGTCCATCGTTAATGTCGAGCTTCTTGGTCGTGCCCAACTGCGCGGTGGTGAAGTTGCTTCCGCCCCCTCCCACATCGGCGTCGCCGAGGAAAATCGTTTGGGTCGCGCTGAAGCCATGCGTCGGATCGTACGTTTGATATGTGAGCGTGGTCTCCCTCGCGTCCGAATGGGCGCTCAGATAGTAGGTCACCCCGTTGTCGCCGGCGACGTTGCGCATGATGCTGGCGGTGCTAGGCACGCTGGTGCTGGCGTCGGGCGTGATCGCGCGGTTTCCGGCGGCTATGACGCTGCTTTCGTTGACGATGAATTCGCCGTTGTTGTAGCCGCCTCCCGCGTCCAAAAATTCGGGCGTGGAGACGTAGATTTTGCCGTTGCTGACCGACAGATAGGGCATGTCCGACTGGGTCGTTTTGCCGTTGGACGTGTCGATCGAAGCCAAATACCAGCCGTCGCTCGGATTGCTGTCCACCGACACGGCGATATCGACATTGGTGGCGAAATTCCCGCCGCCTGGTTGAAAATTATCCGCGGTGACCACGTAGCGGCCGGTCGAACCGTCATAGACGGCGCGCGCGTCGAGAAGGGCGTTGTCAAGCGTGCCGCCAAGTGGCGCGAACAAGCTGTACAATGACCCGTTGGATACGATTGGATTGCCGCTCAGGTCGGTGATCGCGTAGTGAGTGGTCTCCGCAGTGAAAATGTAATTCGGCCCGACCGCCAACGCATTTTGGGGCGGAGTGTTGGTCCGGTCGGACAATCCGGAGAATGACCGAGTGACCGAGGTGGACGCTCTCGCCGGTGTCGCCGAATAGAGGTTGAGTGCCGGTACGCCGGCGCTGGCGCCGATCGGTGCAGCGCCGTACAGGCTTTCGATCGTGGCAAGCAGGGAATACGGGTCAGTCGGCGAGTCGTTGACGGCTCCGGCCGGGACGCCCCCGCCGACGACGATTGCCGCAACGTGACTGGGGTAGGTCACCGCTGGATTGGTGTTGTTTTCGTCGAAGGTGACGATCAGCAGCGAATTGTTGGCCTGCGCCCAGGCGGCGTAGGCGGAGAGATTGGCCTGGACCCAGGCGTCGCCGGCCGGAATCCCGCCGCCGTTGTCGCTCGTCGGCGTCATGTTGTCGGCGTCGTTGGGCGAAACGTAGGAAACGGTCGGAAGGTTGGCAAAGCCGGCCGCGGTCTGAGGAAAAGCGCTGAAGTCGTGAGCGGTGCTGGCCGAATTGGCGAAGTGGATCCAAGGTTGCCGTTCGGGATCCGCCGTGGTTTCGGCGTAACCGCCGAAGGTGTAACCGCTGGCGGCGAGCGTGCTGGCCAGCGTCGGCACGCTGGCCGGAAGCTGGGGAAAGTTGCCGTTGGTGGTGATGCCCTGCGTCGAGCCGGAAAACAGGGCAATGTAATTGGGCTGGCTCGGATGAGTCACACCGTTGTAGTTGGTGAGCAGCATCCCCTGAGCGATCAGCGAGTTCAGGTAAGGCGCCTGCGAACTCCCTACGATGTCGGAATAGTTCTCGTTTTCCAGGGAAAGGACGACGATGTGGTTAGGTTTGGCGGCGGTGGTCGGGTTGACCTGCAGGGTGCCGGTCGGATTGTAGTTGGTGGCGCCGGCCAGGTTGGCCGCATTGCCGGCGAGGTCGTTGACGACCGCGCCGTTGAGGTTGAGGGCCGAGATGGCGAGATCGGACGTGGTCTGGCCTGCCGCGACCGTGTAGCTGAAGGTGAGCGCGGTGCTGCCCGTGCCACCGGTGTAGCTCGCCGTGCCGCCATCGTTGAGCGTGAGTGTCGGCGTACCGCCGCTGGTATTGACCGTGACGGCCTCGCTGAGATTGACGGTCAGGGTGACGACCCCGCCGGTGCTCACAGTGCCGGTGCCGTTGGTGATGCCGGTGCCGGTCGCGACGATCGAGGCGATCGTCGGCGCGGTGGTGTCGATCTGCAGGATGCCGGCGGGATTGTAGTTGGTCGCACCCGTCAGGTTGGCGGCATTGCCGCTGCCGTCGACAATCGTCGCGCCGTTGAGGTTGAGCGCCGAGATGATGAGATCGGCGGTGTTCTGGCCCGCCGCCACCGTGTAGCTGAAGGTGAGCGCGGTGCTGCCGGTGCCGCCAGTGTAGCTCGCCGTGCCGCCATCATTGAGAGTAAGTGATGGCGTGCCGCCGCTGGTATTGACCGTCACGGCCGCGCTGAAGGTCACAGTCAGCGTGACCACCTGGCCCGCGTTGAGATCGCCGGCACCGCTGGTGATGCCGGTGCCCGAGGCCGCGATCGAGGCGACCGTCGGTGCCGTTACGTTGACCTGCAGGGTGCCGGTCGGATTGTAGTTGGCAGCTCCCGCAAGATTGGCGGCGTTGCCGGCTCCGTCGTTGATGGTTGCGCCGTTGAGGTTGAACGCCGAGATGGCGAGATCGGACGTGGTCTGGCCCGCCGCCACCGTGTAGCTGAAGGTGAGCGCAGTGCTGCCGGTGCCGCCGGTGTAGCTTGCCGTGCCGCCATCGTTGAGGGTGAGCGTCGGCGTACCACCGCTGGTGTTGACCGTGACGGCCTCACTCAGATTGACGGTCAAGGTGATGATCCCGCCGGTGCTGACGTTGCCGGTGCCGTTGGTGATGCCGGTGCCGGTCGGGACGATCGAGGCGATCGTCGGCGCGGTGGTGTCGATCTGCAGGATGCCGGTCGGATTGTAGTTGGTCGCCCCCGTCAGGTTGGCGGCATTGCCGCTGCCATCGGCGATCGTCGCGCCGTTGAGGTTGAGCGCCGAGACGATGAGGTCGGCGGTGTTCTGGCCCGCCGCCACCGTGTAGCTGAAGGTGAGCGCGGTGCTCCCCGTGCCGCCGGTGTAGCTCGCTGTACCGCCGTCATTGAGGGTGATCGTCGGCGTGCCGCCGCTGGTGTTGACCGTCACGGCCGCGCTGAAGTTCACCGTCAGCGTGACCACCTTGCCGGCGTTGAGATCGCCGGCACCGCTGGTGATGCCGGTGCCGGAAGCCACGATGGAAGAGACCACAGGCCCGGTCGGCGTTGAGTTCTGGATCGCGATCTTGGCGACCGACGTCTGCCACCAGCCGCTGGCGACGTATTCGTTCGAGACCCAGAACGCGTTCGGACTATTCGGGTCGACAGTGGCCGACGAATTGACGCCCCAGCTCTGGACGCTGGCGCCATCGCCCGCGTTGAAGAAACCGGTACTCGCCTGGTACAGGATGGGGGCGCTGAACGAGCCCACGGGATCGCTACCACCCTGGAAGACGTAGTAGTCCGCCGGGTACATGTTCGGGCCGCTGGCGGTGAAGTTGATGAGGACATCGCCCGCGGTGTCCACCGCGATGGATGGATTGAACGTCGCCACGCTGGTGCCGATCGCGGCGCCCGAGATATCGCCCTGCGCCACGAGGGACGGCGCGCTGGGATTGCTGACATCGATCTTGAACCAATGGACCAGCGGCACGCTGGAGCCGGTCGGCTTCATCTCGGCTACGGCGTAGAGGAAGCCGTTGGCATAGACCATGCTGGCGATCCGGTTGTCGCCGGCATCGAGCGGGAGGCTGGTCCCCTGCTGCTGGGCCGTGTAGCTGCCGCCCTGGTCGATATTGCCGAGGTTGACGGTGCTGGTCGTGCTGAACGTATTCGTGGCCTTATCGTAGATCTGCACGGCGACGACGATCTGACCTCCGCTGGAGAAGTCGCTCGCGTAGTAAGTCTTGCCGTTGTTGCCGGATGCGACGGCAAATTTGCCTTGGGTCGACGGCATGGCTTCGCTTGCGGTCACGCTCAACGTGCCGCCGCCATAGATCCCTCCGCCCGCGCCGGCGGTATCGCCGATGACCCAGTTTTCGGTGCCGGCATAACCGGACGCGCTGGTATTATACTGTGCTGTCGAGATGTAGACGTTCGAACCGTCGACCGCCAAAATCGGGCGGTCGGAGTCGGTCGGCTGACCGCTGATCGTTATGGTTGTATTGAGCTGCGAGAAGGTCCAGCCGTCGTTCGGATTGGAATCCTTGGAGACCGCGATATCGATGGACGTCGTGACGCCATCCGGCGCCAGGTACTCCATGATCGCGACGAAGCGCTGATTGACGCTGTCGTACGCGACGCGCTGACCATAGAGGCCGCCGGTTGGCGATAGCGGCGAGAAGAAGCTGTAGACCGACTGCTGGGTTGGTGATCCGCCGGCCAGGTTGGTCCATTCAATCTGCCCCCCGTCGATCATCACGACGTAGTTCAGCCCGACGGCGAGGCCGCTATCCGGGGGATAGGTGCTGGTGTCCAATGGCCCGGAGAACGATGTCTGGATCTGAGAGGAATAGGTCATGTTCCTGCTCCGTCTATCCAAGCTTTCAATGAGGATCAGATGCCGACGTCTACATGAGGTTTTTGCAGCGAACGTTATTCCAGCACCACGCACGCCCATGCCGGTTGCAAGACGCTAGATCTTGCAAGCCGTGGCGCTAATGTCCGACAGCCTCTCGGGCAACTTGTCGCAGTGTACCATCACGACGGACCACTTTGAGACCTCAATGGGGGTACTCCCTACCGGGGCCGAGTGTCCGCTCGATGCCAACCTTGTCGCGCCTATGCTGGATCTCTCGTCGTCCTGGCGCAGAACAGCCGCACCCAAGCAGAGCCCTGCCGAGGGCAGCGAGCGGCGACTGGACTGAGCTGCGTGCGCAAAGCCACGATTGCGGATGAGACTCGACCGCCGATGGACGTGGACCTATCTCCGCTTTGGCAGTCCAACGTAGGGAAGCCATTCTGTCATGTGAGATGCGACGGCCGCGTTACGTGCCCGCCTGAAGAGCTCTTCGCGCTCCCTGCCGTCGGGCAATCGATAGGCCTCTTCGCGTAGACGCCTGGCTTCCTCAGCCAATTTCTCTTCGAACGAGCGTTCGCAGTCTGCTTGGAGCATCATGGGCCCGGCTCCATGCCCACAGAGTTTCATTCAACCGTTTGCAGAAGCTTCCGTTCCCGTTTTTCAAGTGTTCACGCAGAGAAGGGCAAAAGCAGGACCTGCGGGGCAGGGCCCTTGACGCAACTGACGGCGCGACCCTGCTCTTGCCTTCGCGTGGGGCGCGATCTCAGGCGCGCCTACTCGTCGTCCTCGTCGTCTTCTTCCTCGTCTTCGTCTTCATCCTCGTCGTGGTCTTCTTCGACCTGGATGAGAGTGGCGAGCGGCAGCGTCTCGCGGAAGAGATCGCCTTCCATGCCCATCCAGACGCAGAGCACGTCGTCGCCCTTGACCTCCGCGACGGTCAGCGGCTGGCCGCCCGACTTCAGCATGACGATATCGCCGGCTTTCAATTCCATGGATTGTCCTTTCGAGTTGATCGATCCGGACCACAGCTAGCAATTTGTCATGACACGCCGAACACGGGGGAGGGGCGGTGCGCATGACGCTCGCGGGCTGCGGGTGGGCCTGCATGGTTCGAGATGCCCGCTCACGCGGGCCCTCACCATGAGGGGCTGACATCTTGCCGGGAATGAGACCTCATCCTGAGGAGCCCGCGTAGCGGGCGTCTCGAAGGATGGCCACAGGTGAGGTGCGTGCCAGGCTCTGCGCTGTCATCGCACGCATCCCGACGATGGCATCATGCGCCTGTTTTGCCCGACGGGTCAACGTGTCTTCGTAAAATCCGTAGTCCGTCGGATTTGCAACAGTCGCCTACTGTGCATGGGGTTGTTTTCGCGATTCAGCCCGGCACGAGCTCGGTCAACGAGCGGATGATGCGGTCCGGCTTGACGGTCGAGCCCTCGGGCAGGCCGTCGCCATGCACGTCGATCCAGATCGCGTAGATGCCGAGCCGCTGCGGGGTGACGACTTCCCATTCCAGATTGTCGCCGATCATCCAGGTCTCATCAGCGGTGACGCCGAGCGCCTCCATCGCGTGCAGATAGGCGCGCTCCTCCGGTTTGCCGAAACCGTGCTCGCCCTCGATCTGGATGTGGTCGAAGCGATGGGTCAGCTCGAAGCGCTCGACCTTGGCGCGCTGCATGTCGGCGGCGCCGTTGGTGACCAGCGCCAGCTTGACGCCGTGCGCCTTGAACGCGTCGATCGCATCATGTGCGCCCGGAAAGACGAAGATCGCTTCCTCGCGATAGGTGGTGAAGCGGTCGGCGAGGCGCGCGGCGAGATCGTCGGAGAGGGCGCGGTGGCCGCTCGCGGCAAGTGCTGCGAAGCCGCCGCGCACCGTGAGCCGTCGTGCTTCGCCGAGCTTCATTCGCCACTCAGCTCCGGCGGTCGACCAGAATTGCCGCGCATAGGCCAGCACAGCAGTGGCAACCTGCTGTGGCGGCAGCGGCGCGAGCTCCTCGGCGAATTCCTCGGCGATCGTGTTCCAGGCGATCTCGGGCCGGCCATAGGCCGACAGGATGGTGTCGTCCATGTCGATCAGCATGGCGCGGGGCAGCGGTCTCATTGCGGGCTTCGTCGTTGTCATGGCCATTTCACCTCCGGCGGCAGCGACGACAGGATCGAATCCACATTGCCGCCGGTCTTGAGCCCGAAGATGGTGCCGCGGTCGTAGAGCAGGTTGAACTCGACATAGCGGCCGCGACGGATCAGCTGCTCCTCGCGGTCTTCAGCGGTCCAGGCGCTCGCGAAATTCCGTCTGACAAGTTCGGGATAGATCTTGAGGAAGGCGCGGCCGACATCCTGCGTGAAGGCGAGGTCGGCGTCCCAGTCGCCGCTGTCGTGCCAGTCGTAGAAGATACCGCCGATGCCGCGCGCCTCTTTCCGGTGCGGCAGATAGAAATATTCGTCGCACCAATTCTTGTACTTGTCGTAATCGGCAACGCCGTTCGGTCCGGTGCAGGCTTCCTTCATCGCGGCGTGGAAGGCGAGCGTGTCCGGGTCCTCCTGCGTCCGCCTTCGGTCGAGCACCGGCGTCAGGTCCGCGCCGCCGCCGAACCACGCCTTGGTGGTGACAACGAAGCGCGTGTTCATGTGCACGGCCGGCACGTGCGGATTGCGCAGGTGGGCGATCAGCGAGATGCCCGAGGCCCAGAACCGCGGGTCTTCTGCGGCACCCGGAATCTGCGCGCGAAACTCGGGCGCGAATTCGCCGTGCACGGTCGAGCAGTGCACGCCGACCTTCTCGAACAGGCGCCCTGACATCATCGACATCACGCCGCCGCCACCCTTGGCCCCGCTGTGATCGGTGCGCTGCCACGGCGTGCGCGCAAAGCGGCCGGCCTCGCCGGGATAGAGGCTTTGCGGCGCGTCATCCTCGAGCCGCTCGAAGTTTTCGCAGATGTCGTCGCGCAAGCGCTCGAACCAGCTGCGCGCGCGGGCCTTGCGGTCTTCGATCAGTGTTGGGTCCAATGTGGCTGTCATGCGGTTAGCCTTGCGGACCGTAATAGGTGCAGCTCTCGTTGCAACTGTCGCGGTGGATGCTGACACGGGTCAGCTTGCCGATATGGGCGAGCCGCTCCCAGACGAAGCGCGACAGGTTCTCCAGCGTCGGTGTGCCGAGCGCCTCGATCTTGTTGAGGAACTTGTGGTCGAGCGTCAGCCGCACCTCCTCGATCGCGCGCTGGAGCAGGCCGAGATCGACCACCATGCCGGTCGCGGGGTCGGGTGTGCCGCGCACCGTCACCTCGGCGCGGAAAGAGTGACCGTGGATCTCTTCGCTATCAGCGCCAAAGGTCGTCCCCTTCAGCGTATGCGCCGCCTCGAAGCGGAACGATTTCGTCAATTCCCACATCTGTCCGTTCAGTCCTATCTGATGCCGAGCGATTTATGCGTCTGCACGCTCAGCCGCCAGTGCGGATGGCGCAGGCAATAGTCGATCGCGCGCGCGGTGTTCTCGATGACCTCGGGCCCGTCCATCGGCTGCAGCGAGAAGCGCTCGAAGGCGAGGCTCTCGAAACTCTCGGGTGCGGCGAGGGCCTGCGGATAAACCAGCTTCAGCTCGTGCCCCTGGCGCAGCACCAGCTCGCTGCCGCCCTTGGGGCTGACGCAGATCCAGTCGAGGCCCTCGGGCGGAGCGACTGTGCCGTTGGTCTCGACGCCGATCTCGAAGCCGCGGGCATGCAGCGCCTCGACCAGGGCGTCATCCACCTGCAGCAGCGGCTCGCCGCCGGTCAGCACCACGTAGCGGTTGTCGGTGGAGGCCGTCCATTGCGCGGCGATGGTGTCGGCGAGTTCCACGGCTGTGGCGTAGCGGCCGCCGAGCGTGCCGTCGGTGCCGACGAAATCCGTGTCGCAGAACTGACATGTCGCGCGGGCGCGGTCCGCCTCGCGGCCGCTCCAGAGGTTGCAGCCGGCAAAACGGCAGAACACGGATGCGCGCCCGGCATGGGCGCCTTCGCCTTGCAGGGTCAGGAAGATTTCCTTGACCGCGTAACTCACTGGTCTCTCCTCGTCATATCTAGCCTTGCGGGTTCCGGACCTGCCGGAGCGCTTCGCCTGCGGCCATCGCCGCGGTCATGGCGACATTGAGCGACCGCAGCCCCTCGGTGATCGGGATCACCAGCCGCGCATCCGCAGCCTCGACCACCGCGTCGGTGACGCCGGCGCTCTCGCGCCCGAATAGCAGGATGTCCGACGTCTGGTAACGGAAATCGCGGTAGTCGGTGGCACCTTTGGTGGTGAACAGCAGCAGCCGGTAGCCGTGTGCCGCCCGCCACTCCTCGAATTTCGACCAGGAATCGTGCCTGACGATGCTGACGTGGTCGAGGTAATCCATTCCCGCCCGGCGGAAATGCCGGTCGGAGACCGGGAAGCCGGCCGGTTCGATGATATGGGCGGCGATGCCCAGACAGGCGCACAGGCGGAGAATCGTGCCGGTGTTCTGGGGAATGTCGGGTTGGAAAAGTGCGATCTGCATGGGCGGTGACGGGTCTGTTGTGGGCCGGAAATGTCTCAATAAAACATCGCTGGCCGCGGAATTCGTGCATTGCACGCTCCCGCGCCGTTAGCGGGCTTGCGCTCGCCCTGCAAGGGTGCCAATAGAACGATTCTGGACTGCTGTTTTTCGCCTTGTTTTGGTGGGGACAAGCCAAGTTCTGCCGCCGCGGGGGGCCGCGGGCGCCGGCAGACTGTTCCGGGGACCTTGGGGGCTCCCGGAGCGGTTCCGTCGGCAGCATAAGAAGAAAGGGTTGGAATCGTGACGACAGCGTCTTCGGCGGACCATCCGACACGCCGTGATTTCTTATTCGTTGCAACGGGGGCAGCTGCAGCAGTAGGGGGCGCAGTCGCGCTCTGGCCCTTTATCCATCAAATGAATCCGGACGCCTCGACCATCGCCGCCGGTGCGCCGATCGAGGTCGATCTGAGCCCCGTCGCGGAGGGACAGGACATCAAGGTGTTCTGGCGCGGCAAGCCGATCTACATCAGCCACCGCACCAAGAAGCAGATCGACGAGGCGCGCGCCGTTCCGGTGGCGAGCCTGCCCGATCCGCAGTCCGACGAGGCCCGGGTCAAGGCCGGCCATGACCAGTGGCTGGTCGTGATCGGCATCTGCACCCATCTCGGCTGCATCCCGATCGCCCATGAAGGCAATTACGACGGGTTCTTCTGCCCCTGCCATGGTTCGCAGTACGATTCGTCCGGCCGCATCCGCCAGGGGCCCGCGCCCGCGAACCTGCCGGTGCCGCCGTACCAGTTCGTTTCCGACACCAAAATCCAGATCGGCTGAGCTTCGGACCCGCGTCCGAAGCCTCGAACCGTCTCGTCGTATTATTTCCTCAGGATCGCATCATGAGCGGACCATCCGAATTCAAGCCGAGCAACCCGGCCCTGCAATGGATCGAGCGACGTCTGCCGATCATGGGTCTCGTGCACTCCTCCTTCGTCGTCTATCCCACCCCGCGTAACCTGAACTACTGGTGGACGTTCGGCGCCATCCTCTCCTTCATGCTGGGGATGCAGATCCTGACCGGCGTGATCCTGGCGATGCACTACACGCCGCATGCCGATCTCGCCTTCAGGTCGGTCGAACTGATCGTTCGTGACGTGAACTTCGGCTGGCTGCTGCGCAACATGCATGCCTGCGGCGCGTCGATGTTCTTCTTCGCAGTCTACGTCCACATGCTGCGCGGCCTCTATTACGGCTCCTACAAGGAGCCGCGCGAGGTGCTCTGGATCCTCGGCGTCATCATCTATCTCCTGATGATGGCGACGGGCTTCATGGGCTACGTGCTGCCGTGGGGCCAGATGAGCTTCTGGGGCGCCACCGTCATCACCAACCTGTTCTCCGCCATTCCCTATGTCGGCGAGAGCATCGTGACGCTGCTGTGGGGCGGCTATTCGGTCGGCAACCCGACGCTGAACCGCTTCTTCTCGCTGCACTACCTGCTGCCGTTCCTGATCGCGGGCGTCGTCGTGCTCCACGTCTGGGCGCTGCACGTGGCCGGCCAGAACAATCCCGACGGCGTCGAGCCGAAGACGGAAAAGGACACGGTGCCGTTCACGCCGCATGCGACCATCAAGGACGGCTTCGGCGTCGCCTGCTTCCTGCTGCTCTACGCCTGGTTCATCTTCTACATGCCGAACTATCTCGGCGACGCCGACAATTACATTCCGGCGAACCCGGGCGTGACGCCGCCGCACATCGTGCCGGAATGGTATTACCTGCCGTTCTACGCGATCCTGCGCTCGATCCCGAACAAGCTCGCGGGCGTGATCGGGATGTTCTCGGCGATCATCATCCTGTGCTTCCTGCCCTGGCTCGATGCCGCCAAGACCAGGTCGTCGAAGTATCGTCCGCTGGCCAAGCAGTTCTTCTGGATCTTCGTCGCGGTCTGCATCCTGCTCGGCTATCTCGGTGCGCAGCCGCCGGAAGGCATCTACGTGATCGCCGGCCGCGTCCTGACGGTCTGCTACTTCGCCTACTTCCTGATCGTGCTGCCGCTGCTCGCGCGCATCGAGACGCCGCGGCCGGTCCCGAACTCGATCTCGGAGGCGATCCTCGCCAAGGGCGGCAAGGCCGTGGCCTCGATCGCGGTCGCGCTCGTTGCTGCCGGTGCGCTGTTCGTCGGCACCTTGCAGGATGCCCGCGCCGAGGAAGGCGGCACCAAGCCGCCGGGCAACAACTGGTCGTTCGCGGGCCCTTTCGGCAAGTATGACCGCGGTGCGCTCCAGCGCGGCCTGAAAGTCTACAAGGAAGTCTGCTCCAACTGCCACGGCCTGTCCTACATCGCCTTCCGCAACCTCGCGGACGCTGGCGGCCCCGGCTATTCGGTGGCGCAGGCGGCGGCGTTTGCTTCCGACTACAAGATCAAGGACGGTCCGAACGATGCGGGCGACATGTTCGAGCGTCCGGGCCGCCCGGCCGACTACTTCCCCTCGCCGTTCCCGAACGAGCAGGCCGCGCGCGCGGCGAACGGTGGCGCGGCGCCGCCCGATCTGTCGCTGATCACCAAGGCGCGCTCGTATGGCCGCGGCTTCCCGATGTTCCTGGTCGACTTCTTCACCCAGTACCAGGAGCAGGGCCCCGACTATGTCTCGGCGGTGCTCCAGGGCTTCGAGGACAAGGCGCCGGAAGGCGTGAGCATCCCGGAAGGCTCGTACTACAACAAGTTCTTCCCGGGCCACGCCATCAAGATGCCGAAGCCGCTCAGCGACGGCCAGGTCACCTATGACGACGGCTCGCCGGCGACGGTCGCGCAGTACGCCAAGGACGTCACCACGTTCCTGATGTGGACTGCCGAACCGCACATGGAAGCGCGCAAGCGCCTCGGCCTCCAGGTGTTCGTGTTCCTGATCATCTTCGCGTTCCTGATGTACTTCACCAAGAAGAAGGTCTGGGCCGACTCGCACTGAACGGCCGACGCGAAACGAGACTGAAGAAGCCCCCGCAAGGGGGCTTTTTTGTTGCACACGCGCGTGTGTTGTTCGGCGCGATTGCCTATCGCGCGCCCAGCCGCCAAAATACCGCCAACCGCTCCCCAGAAACCCATCGGAGGACACCATGGGAACCGCCATCACCTTCAAGCGTCCGGACGGCAAGGATGCCTCGGGCTATCTCGCCAACGCCGCGCGCGGCAACGCGCCGGGCGTGGTCGTGATCCAGGAATGGTGGGGCCTGTCGGACCAGATCAAGGGCCTGTGCGACCGCTTCGCGCTCGCCGGCTTCGATGCACTGGCGCCCGATCTCTACAAGGGCAAGGTGGTGCCGTATCACGACACGGATGCGGCCGGCAAAGAGATGAACTCGCTCGATTTCATGGATGCCACCACGCAGACGGTGCGCGGCGCCACGCAATATCTGTCGCGCAACGGTGCCAAGGTCGGCCTGACCGGCTTCTGCCTCGGTGGCGCCGTCACCATCATCGGCGCGGTGCATGTGCCGGAGCTCGCCGCCGGCGTCGTGTTCTATGGCATTCCGCCGGAGCAGGCGGCCAAGCCCGCCGACGTCAAGATCCCGCTGCAGGCCCATTTCGCCAACAAGGACGATTGGTGCACGCCGGAGCTGGTCAACGGCTTCGAAAAGGCCATGAAGGCCGCCGGCAAATCGCTCGAGCTGTTCCGCTATGACGCCGAGCACGCCTTCGTCAACGAGCAGCGCCAGGCCGTGCACGACCGCGAAGCCGCCGAGCTTGCCTGGGGCAGGGCGACGGAGTTTTTCCGGAAGCATCTGGGGTAGCCTCCGTAGCCCGTCGTGCGGGGTGGCGCCCTTGACGCCGTCCCCGCGCCATGGTGAGTATCCCGCCCATGAGCACCGCAGCCCGCCCATCCCGTCGTTGGTGGCGCACCTCCTAAGAGGTGGCCGGTGCGATTTATTTCCCCCCAATCGCTAGAGGTCGCCAGCACAGTGCGGCGGCCTGATCGTTTGTCCTGTGTGGCGTTCCCTCGGCAAGTTTCGTAAGAGGACCACATGAACAGGACAGTCTTTGCCCTCCCGGCCAGAAGCGATTACGTCACCCGCGGCGGTCTCGCCATCACGCGCGTGGCCGAACAGTTCACCGGCCACGCCGACCGGCTCGACGATCTTATCAGCCTGCTCGACCGTCACCGTGGCGTGGTGCTGTCCTCGGGCACGACCGTGCCGGGCCGCTACGAGAGCTTCGATCTCGGCTTTTCCGATCCGCCGCTCAAGCTCGAAACCACCGGGGTCAATTTCAAGCTCGAAGCGCTCAATGCGCGTGGCGAGGTGCTGATCGCCTTCCTCGCCGACGTTCTGCGCGAACCCTGTGTCGTGATCTCCGAGAAGACCACGACGCGGCTTGCCGGCCACATCATCCGCGGCGATGCGCCGATCGAGGAAGACCAGCGTACGCGGCGCGCCAGCGTGATGTCGCTGGTGCGCGATCTCGTCGCCGCTTTCTCGTCCAATGATGACGGGCTGCTCGGCCTGTTCGGCGCCTTCGCCTACGACCTCGTGTTCCAGATCGAGGACCTCGTGCAGAAGCGTCCGCGCGAGAATGATCAGCGCGACATCGTGCTCTACGTTCCCGACCGCTTGCTCGCCTATGACCGCGCTACGGGGCGGGGCGTCGTGCTCAGTTACGATTTCGCGTGGAAGGGCAAATCGAGCGAAGGCCTGCCGCGCGAGACGGCCGAGAGCCCGTATCTGAAGACGGGGCGCCAGGGCTTTGCCGATCACGCGCCAGGCGAATATCAGGCCACCGTCGAGACTGCGCGCGCGGCCTTTGCCCGCGGTGATCTCTTCGAGGCCGTGCCGGGCCAGCTCTTCGCCGAGCCGTGCGAGCGCTCGCCGGCCGAAGTGTTCCAGCGCCTCTGCGTCATCAACCCGTCGCCCTATGGCGCGCTGATGAATCTCGGTGACGGCGAATTCCTCGTCTCCGCTTCTCCGGAAATGTTCGTGCGCTCCGACGGGCGCCGCGTCGAGACCTGTCCGATCTCGGGTACGATCGCGCGCGGCACCGATGCGATCGGCGATGCCGAGCAGATCCGCCAGCTGCTGAACTCGGAGAAGGACGAGTTCGAGCTCAACATGTGCACCGACGTCGATCGCAACGACAAGGCGCGCGTCTGCGTCCCCGGCACGATCAAGGTGCTGGCGCGGCGGCAGATCGAGACCTATTCAAAGCTGTTCCATACCGTCGATCATGTCGAAGGCATGCTGCGTCCCGGCTTCGATGCGCTCGACGCCTTCCTCACCCATGCCTGGGCCGTGACCGTCACAGGTGCGCCAAAGCTCTGGGCGATGCAGTTCGTCGAGGATCACGAGCGCTCGCCGCGGCGGTGGTATGCCGGCGCGATCGGCGCGGTGAATTTCGATGGCAGCATCAACACCGGTCTCACCATCCGCACCATCCGCATGAAGGATGGTCTCGCCGAGGTCCGCGTCGGCGCCACCTGTCTATTCGACTCCGATCCCGCCGCGGAAGACCGCGAATGCCAGGTGAAAGCCGCAGCCCTGTTCCAGGCGCTGCGCGGCGATCCACCGAAGCCGCTGTCCGCGTTTGCCCCCGATGCGACCGGCTCGGGCAAGCGCGTGCTGCTGATCGACCATGACGACAGTTTTGTGCACATGCTCGCCGATTACTTCCGTCAGGTCGGCGCCAGCGTCACCGTGGTCCGCTATGTGCATGCGCTCGACATGCTCAAGCAGAAGAGGTGGGACTTGCTGGTGCTGTCGCCCGGTCCGGGCCGCCCGGAGGATTTCGGGATCAAGACGACGATCGACGCTGCGCTTGAGAACAAGCTGCCGGTGTTCGGCGTCTGCCTTGGCGTGCAGGCGATCGGCGAATATTTCGGCGGCGAGCTCGGCCAACTCACCCATCCCGCGCACGGCCGGCCGTCACGGGTCCAGGTGCGCGGCGGGCGCTTGATGCGCAATCTGCCGAACGAGATCGTGATCGGCCGCTATCACTCGCTGTTCGTCGAGCGTGACAGCATGCCAGAGGTGTTGTCGGTTACCGCAAGCACCGAGGATGGCGTCGCCATGGCGCTGGAGCACAAGACCCTGCCGGTCGCAGGCGTCCAATTTCACCCGGAGTCGCTGATGTCGCTCGGCAACGAGGTGGGCTTGCGGATTGTCGAGAACGCGTTCCGGCTGGATGCGCCGGTCAATTGAGAGGCACCAATGACCTTTGACCACGATTTGAAGGCGAGCGTCCGCACCATCCCGGATTATCCCAAGCCGGGGATCATGTTCCGCGATATCACGACCTTGCTCGCGGATGCGCGCGCCTTCCGCCGTGCGGTCGACGAACTCGTCAATCCCTGGGCCGGCAACAAGATCGACAAGGTCGCCGGCATGGAAGCGCGCGGCTTCATCATCGGCGGCGCGGTGGCGCATCAGCTCTCGGCCGGCTTCGTGCCGATCCGCAAGAAGGGCAAGCTGCCGCACACCACCGTGCGCATCGCCTATTCGCTGGAATACGGCATCGACGAGATGGAGATGCACATCGATGCGATCCAGCCCGGCGAGCGCGTGATCCTCGTGGACGATCTCATCGCCACCGGTGGCACCGCGGAAGGTGCGGTGAAGCTGCTGCGCCAGATCGGCGCCAATGTCGTCGCCGCCTGCTTCATCATCGACCTGCCCGATCTCGGCGGCGCCGCCAAGCTGCGCGCGATGGACGTGCCGGTGCGCACGCTGATGACGTTCGAGGGGCATTGAGGGGGCGCCGTGGCGATCGTCAGATCGCCTCGGCCTTCAGCTCCGTCAGCCAATGCAGCATGCGCTCCTTCAGCAGCGCGTTCCTGACATAGGCGCTTTCCTCATCCTCCAGCCGTTCGCATTCGCTGAAGGTCAGGCCGGCCTCGCCATGCGCCTTCCAGGCGGCCTGGAGGCTGCGGCACGGGTGGCTGCCCTGGCGCAGGGTGAACCAGATGCGGTTCTGGATGGTCTCCAGGTTCGGCGCCTGGCCGACCCAGGCCTCGCCTGAGACCGCGCAGCGGACCACATAGATGCCCGCAACGGTCTTCCGCTCCTTGTAGGCGGCGATGGCTGCTTTCCGGTCGATGCTCACGGCTGGGCCCTGGCTGGAGGGGACGTTGAAGCCCGCCTCATTAAGCCCAACGTCGTCAGTCGTCAATATTATCCGGGTATAATTTGCGGCCTAAGAGCGTTGCAGGATCAGGCTGAGCTCGAGCTCGCGGAAGGCGAGGTAATTCCGCCGGGTCCATTGGTGCAGCTCGGTCGAGGAGTCCTTCTCCTGACGCAAATAGCCGGTGAAGGAGAAGTTCAGCCGGTCGATATAGGTCTTGAGGAAGCCCGGCAGCGCCGGCAGGCGGAACAGCCGGCCACCGGCCATCGCGGGCGGCAGCTCGCCGCGGATGACGAACTCGTTGTCGACGGTGATCAGGTTGATCCGCGGGATCTGCTGGCGCAGCATCTCATGGGCGCGGGCGGAGACACGGTCGGTGTCGGCGACGAACAGGATCATCGGCGCCACATGCCGGCGCGCCGCTTCCTTGAGCAGGCCGATCTCTTCGGTCATCTTGAAGAATTCGTCGAAGGCGTGGAAGCCGAGGTCGATGACCTTGGCAAGCCCGTCATCGACGATGACGCGGTCCATCAGCTGCATCTTGCCGTAGGTGTCGACCACGTCAGCGGTTTCCGTGACCTTCGGCAGATAATCGAGCAGCGACGGTTCCTTCAGATTGACGTCGAAGGCCGTGACGTTGCCGTTCTTGAGCAGCAGGAATTCGGCGAGCAGCCGCGCCAGCAGCGTCTTGCCGACCTGCGGGCGGGGCGAGCAGATGATGTAGAGGGGCGTCGCGGACATCGACAGCTATATCAGGCCAACTTGCCGCCCAATCCAGCCGTATCAGCCCGGCCTGCGCAACTATTTTTCGCTGTTGCGGGAGGTGGGCTTCGAGCCGACGATGTCTGTCAGCCGGATCCGGTCGAATTCGCTCCAGACGTTCGCCAGCCAGTGCCGGACATAGCCGCGCAGCACGAACGAATAGTTCGCTGCCTCGTCGTTGATGCCCTTGTTGGCGACGAATTTCAGGAACGGAACGGACGAGACCTCGACCTGTTCATAGGCCATTTCGTTGAGCTTCGGGATCGTCAGCTCGGTCGCATCCTTGATGCGGTGGAAGTAGGAATTGTAGGTGGCCTGGTCCCACTGGAAGAACTGGGTGTCGTTGATGAAGTTCTTCACCAGGAAATATTTTGCGCCGGTCATGAACCCGGCCGTCTCGGCGATCTCCTCGAGCGAGGCGATCGAGGGGCCGAGGATGTGGAACACCGCAAAGGTGATCTGGCCGGCCTTGGCGGCATCGAGGAAGCCGATGTCGCGCAGCGACGCCAATGCCGGCGAGAGCAGGCCGGCGCGGACGTCGATCACGGTCACCGACGGGCTCACGGCGTTCAGCGTGTCGAAGATCTTCATCTGGTCCGACGTCGTCGTCATGTCGACGATCTCGGTAATCTCCGGGTGGAAGCGCTTCAGCGTTCCGCGCGGTGACTCCGTGTCGAAGGCGCGCGTTTGCACGTTGTTGGCGGAAAAATAATCGAGCAGGGTGCGGGACACTGTCGTCTTGCCGACCCCGCCCTTGTCCGCGCCCACCACAACCACTGCCGGCTTTGCCATTGCTGTCCCCTAACGCGCCCCCGATCGCGAGGTCGCAATCGGCCGGGCCCCAAATCGATGTCCCAAGGATGTCCCAAGGAAGTCCCAAGTCTGCTGTTGGGCGCGAACATGGCAGAAACAAGGGAGAATTCAAATCTCTGGCACAGCTCGGCGGCAATTCCCGCAGTTTTTCCCAAACGTTGTGAAACCGGCGCGAGGCGCGGCAGATCGCAAGCTCAGTGGCGGCCCCACGGACCCATGGGATTGCCGATGGGACCCAGCGGATTGCCAGCTGCGGTTCCGGCAGGGCTCGGTGCAGGCACGGGCGGCGGACCGGGTGGGTTGCCTGCATCGTTCCACGGGCCACGCGGGACCGGAGGAGGGGCGTTCTGCGGATCGGTCTGTGCGTCGGGCTCGTCGGTCTCGGGCTGGTCCGTCTCCTCAGAGGGTGGCGGCAGCGGACCGGGATCATGGCCGCCGGCGAACTTGACCAGCGCGTCGACGCGGGATTGCACCGAGGGGTGGGTCGCGAACAGATCCGAAAAGCCTTCGCGCGGATTGTCGAGGCAAAGCTCCATCACCGCGGAGGTCGCGCCCGGCAATTCGCCGCGGTTCTCGATCTTGCGCAACGCGGAGATCATGGCATCGGGATTCTTGGTCAGCTCGACCGAGCCGGCGTCGGCCAGATATTCGCGCGATCGCGATAGCGCCAGCTTGACCACTTGCGATACCAGCCAGGCCACCACGATCAGCACGACCGCGATGATGATGACCACGATGGCGCCGCCGCCTGAGCTCTTGTTGTCGCTGGACGAAGAGGACGACCGCGACGACGAAGAAGAACCCGACGACCACGAGCCGCCACCGGAGCTCCAGCTCAAATTCGTGAACAGCCGGAAGAACAATTCGCCGAAGAAGCCGACCACGCCGGCGATGATGACGGCGACCACCATCAGCTGCACGTCGCCGTTCTTGATGTGGGTGAGCTCGTGGCCGAGCACAGCCTCGATCTCCTGGTCGTTCAGCGCCTTGAGCAGACCCGTGGTGACGGTGATTGCATACTGCCGCGGGTTGAGGCCGGTCGCGAATGCGTTCAGCGCCGGGCTCTCCATGATCTTCAGCTTCGGCATGGTGATGCCGCGCGAGATGCAGAGATTTTCGAGCAGATTGTAGAGCCGCGGCTCTTCCTGCCGGGTGACGTCATGGCCGCCGGTCACCGCGTCGATCATCGATTGATGGAAGAAATAAGCGATGATGATCCAGGCAACTGCCGCGATCGTCGCAAAGGGGAAGGCGACGATGAGGTCGTGCAAGGCGCGGTTCAGATAATAGGCGACGGTCCCGTTGCCGTTGATGACGACCTCGGCGACCAGTGCGCCGGCATAGACCAGCACATAGACCAGCGCGAACAGGCCGGCGAGCAGCAGCATCGAACGAAACTTGTTCGAGGCGATGTGCGTGTAGAGACCATACGCGGCCATGACGCGTTGCCCTGCCGGTCTGTCGGCTCAGATCAGAACTTCACCTGAGGCGCAGCCTCGACCTCGGCGCGGCTCGCGCCCAGATCGAAGAAGTCCTTCTTGGTGAAGCCGAACATGCCGGCGAACAGAGCCGCGGGCATCTGCTGGATGCCGGTGTTGTATTCCTGGACCGCGTTGTTGAAGAAGCGGCGGCTCGCCGCGATCTTGTTCTCGAGGTCGGAGAGCTCGGATGCGAGCTGCTGGAAATTGGCGTTGGCCTTGAGGTCGGGATAGGCCTCCGACAGCGCGATCAGCCGGCCGAGCGCGCCGGAAAGCTGGTTTTCGGCGGCGGACACTTGCGCCGGCCCCTGCGCCGACATCGCCGAATTGCGCGCCTTGATGACGTCGTCGAGCGTGCCGCGCTCGTGCGAGGCATAACCCTTCACCGTCTCGACCAGGTTCGGGATCAGATCGTGACGTTGCTTGAGCTGCACGTCGACGTCGGCAAAGGCCTGGCCGACGCGCTGGCCCAGCGCCACCAGCCGGTTGTAGGCGCTGAAAGCGAACAGCACGAGGACGACGATGACGCCGAGAACGATCCAGCCGGTCGACATGGAGAACTCCTGAAGGGGAATTGGGGCGGACAGCGTAACCCAAAATGGGGCCGGGGCGAGCCCCGCGCGGAGGGAAGGTAAGACTTGGTCGGATCGGGAGCCATCCGAGTTCAAGGGAAAAACCCGGAACGGGGTTAACTTTCGGACAGAACGGCATCGCCCCAGCGCCAGCGACGGGCGCCTGCATAGGCGGCCTTGTCGCGCCGCGCGACCTTGGCGAGTTCGACACCGTCCTTCGTGCAAAGCTTGGCCGTGATCTCGGCCTTGCCGACATCCGGCGGCGCCAGCACGCGCGCGGCGCGCGCTGCCGGCGGTGTGCGGGTCAGGGCAACGTAGATGAAGCGTTCGTCCTCGAACGGCACCTCGGCGCCCTTGATCTGGCGGTGCGCCTGCGAGCGCGGCAGGCGCTGGTTGAAATGACACCAGTCGGGCGCAATGAGCGGGCAGGGCTTTTCGTGCGGGCAGGGTGCGGCGACGAAGGCGCCAAGCGCGGTCAGTTGCTGGCGCAGTGCGAGGATGCGGGCATAACCGGCGGGCGTGCCCGGCTCCATCACGACCAGTGCGTGGCGCGCTTTGGCCCACATCGTCGCTGCGAGCTTGCGCTGATCGCTCTCGCCGAGCTCACCGATGACGTAGCTCGCGACGACGAGATCGGCTTGCGGCACCTCGGCGAGGTTGGTGGCGGCATCGCCTGGCAGATAGCGGCAATCCGCGAGGCGCGAGCTGTCGCGCACGAGCTCAAGCGCGAGCCGGCTCAGCGTGGCGTTGGCGTCGAGCAGCGTAAAATCCTGCAGCGACGAAAAGGCCTCCGCGGCGGCCCAACTCGCGGTGCCCGGGCCCGCGCCGACGTCGAGCAATGTTTCGGGAGCGAGATCCGGCGCAATCTCGGTGAGCGCGCTCAGGCTTGCGGCGACGGCCGCGTAAGTCGCCGGCATGCGCGCCAGCGCATAGGCAAGCGCATCGGCTTCCGACTTGATCGTGCCGGAGCCGCCGCCGGCGCGATAGGTCGTCGAGATCTTCTGCGAGCGCTGCGCTGCGTCGGTGCGGGAAAATCCCTGCAGCCTGGCGTCGAGCGCGGCCTTGAGTTCGGCGGGGAGGGTGGGTGAGATCATGTTGGTCTACCGTCATTCCGCTCGCGTCGCGAGGTCCGGAATGACGGCAGAGATATCACGCCACGTTCTGATCGAGAATGTCCACGGCTTCGGACAGGCTCACCGAGACGAGTTGGGAGACGCCGCGCTCGGCCATGGTGACGCCGAACAGACGATTCATCCGCGCCATCGTGATCGGATTGTGCGTGATGATGACGAAGCGCGTGTCGGTCGAGCTGGTCATCTCGTGCAGGAGGTTGCAGTAGCGTTCGACGTTGTGGTCGTCGAGCGGTGCGTCGACTTCGTCCAGCACGCAGATGGGCGAGGGGTTGGTCAAGAACACCGCAAAGATCAGCGCCATCGCGGTCAGCGCCTGCTCACCGCCCGAGAGCAGCGACAGCGTCTGCGGCTTCTTGCCCGGCGGCTTTGCGATGATTTCGAGACCAGCTTCCAGCGGATCGTCGCTTTCGATCAGGTGCAGCGCGGCTTCGCCGCCGCCGAACAGCTCGACGAACAGACGCTTGAAGTGGTTGTTGACGACCTCGAACGAGGTCAGGAGCCGCTCGCGCGCTTCCTTGTTGAGGCTCTGGATGCCCTGGCGCAGCCGCTTGATGGCTTCGACCAGGTCGTCGCGCTCGGTGACGAGGCCCGTGTGCTGGGTCTCGACCTCGCGCAGCTCTTCCTCGGCACGCAGGTTCACGGCGCCGAGGCGCTCGCGATCCCGGCGCATCTTTTCGAGGTCTTCCTCGATGTCGTGCAGCGGCGGCAGCTCCGCGCCGGGCTCGAGCTCGGCGAGGCCGGCGACGGCCTGCGGCTCGACTTCGAGCATGTCGCGGATCTCGCGCTCGATGTCCTCGAGCCGGCGCCGCGAACCTTCCATGCGCTCCTCGGCGCGCGCTGTGGCTTCGCGCGAGCTGGAGAGCGCTTCGAGGGTCAGCTTGGCGACACGATCGGTCTCGGCCATCGCGGTCTCGGCGGTGGCGAGCGCATCGGCGGCCATGCGGCGGTCGTTCTCGGCGTACTCGATCTCGGTGATCAGCGCGCTGCGCTTCTCGGCGAACACGGCGGGTGCGTTCTCGAGGTCGCTGCGCTCGATCGAGACCTCGGTGATGCGGGTCTGGATGGTGTCGATATGGGAGGCCGCGCTCTCCTTGCGGTTCTGCCATTCGGTGCGCTCGGCGAGGATCGCCTGGACACGACGGTCGGCGAGCTCAGCCTCGCGCGCCAGCGCCTGCGCCTCGGCGCGGACCTGGGCGGCCATGCGGCGATGGCCTTCGATGTCGCTGCGGACGGCGGCGAGACGGGTCTCGGTGTCCTCGCTCGACGGCAGCTCACTGATGCCGGCCTCGGCGTATTCGTAGGCGGCCTCGGCCTCGGCGCGATCGGCGGCGAGACGGCTGTGCGCTTCCGACAGCGTCGCCTTGCGCGCGGCGTGGCGGCTGATCTCGCGCTCGGCCGTGGCGTGGCGCTCGCGTGCGACGTTCAGCTCGCGCTGCGCGGCGCGCCAGGCCTCGCGGCTGGCACCTTCGGTGCTGGCGGCCATCTGCAGTTCGGACTCGGCGTTTTCCAGCGCCTGACGCTTGATCTGCGCGTCGATGCGGGCCTGCTCCAGCTCGTTCTCGATGTCGACGAGACGGGCGCGCTCGGCGAGACGCCGCGCGGCGCCGGTCGGGGCGTGGGCGGCGGCGACAAAGCCGTCCCAGCGCCAGACGTCGCCTTCGGGCGAAACCAGCCGCTGGCCGGTCTTGAGCTGCGACACCAGCTCGGCACCGCGCTCGCGCGGCACGACGCCGATCTGCGCCAGGCGGCGCGTCAGCTCGGCTGGCGCCTGAACATGGTTGGCGAGCGGCGTGACGCCTTCGGGCAGTTCCGGATCGCCCTCGGTGACGCCGGCATTGGTCCAGCGCATCGGCGCCGACGGATCGACGGGCGCATCGAGATCGTCGCCGAGTGCGGCGCCGATGGCCTTTTCAAAGCCCTTGTCGACGGTGATGCCGTCGATGATCGGCGGCCACAGATTCTTGGTCTCGCCGTTGACGATCTTGGAGATCGTGCGCGCCTCGGTATCGAGCCGCTGCACGCGCTTGTCGGCTTCGACCAGCGGCGAGCGCGAGGATTCCAGCGTCTGGCGCGCGGCGACGTGCGCGGCTTCGCTCGCCTGCGCGGCAGCTTCGGAGGCGGCGAGCGTCTGCTCGGCGGTCTCGACCACGGCGGTCAGTTCGTCGAGATCGCCGAAGCCGCCGGTGTCGGCGGCCAGCTTCTGCTCTTCCGCGGAGACGTTCGCGATCTCCTGGTCGAGACGCGCGAGCTTGTCGCGGTGGGTACGGACGTTGGCTTCGAGCTGGTTGCGCTTGGCGGTGAGGTCGGCGAGCGCGGTGGTGAGCTCGGAAAACTGCTGCTCGGTTTCGGTCAGCACGGCCTCGGCTTCGCCGACGCGCTCGTCGACGCCGGAGCGCTTCTCGACGCGCGACTTGATCTCTTCCTTCAGCTCGGCATCTTCGGTGTCGAGCCGCTGCAGCGCGACGTCGGCGTCCATGGTCTGCTGCTGGGCGCGAGAGATGTCACCCTCGAACTGGGCGAGACGGCGCTCGAGCTCGGCGACGCGCTCCTTGGCGCGCTCTTCCTCGCGGTCGAGCAGCTCGCGGGCATTGGTCAGGCGCTGCAGGCCGGCGGCGGCGCGCGCTTCGGCATCGCGCAGCGCCGGCATTTCGGCGGCGCGGATCGCCTGGATACGGGCGGCTTCGGCCTGATGCTGGGTACGCTCGGCCATCTCGCGCACGGCGAGATCATGGGTCTGGCCGGATTCATTGACGTCGGCATGGGCGCCGATCCAGCGCAGGTGGAACAGCGTGGCTTCCGCCTTGCGGACCTTGGCCGCGACCTCGCGATAGCGCACCGCCTGGCGGGCCTGCTTCTTCAGGCCTTCCATCTGGCCGGAGAGCTGGCCGATCACGTCCTCGACGCGGGTAAGGTTGGTCTCGGCCGCCTTCAGCCGCAGCTCGGCTTCGTGACGGCGGGCGTGCAGACCGGCGACGCCGGCGGCGTCTTCCAGCACGCGGCGGCGCTGCTCGGGCTTGGCCTGAATGATTTCGCCGATCTTGCCCTGGTGAACGAGGGCGGGCGAACGCGCGCCGGTGGCGGCGTCAGCAAACAGGATCTGCACGTCGCGGGCGCGGACGTCACGGCCGTTGATGCGATAGACCGAGCCGGCTTCGCGCTCGATGCGGCGAGAGATTTCGAGCAGCTGGCTGTCGTTCATCGCCGCAGGCGCGGTGCGATCGGCATTGTCGATCGTCATCGTCACTTCGGCGTGGTTGCGCGCGGGACGATTGCCGGAGCCGGCGAAGATCACCGCGTCCATGTCGGCGGCGCGCAAGCTCTTGTAGGACGTCTCACCCATCGCCCAGCGCAGCGCCTCGACGAGATTCGACTTGCCGCAACCGTTGGGGCCGACCACGCCGGTCAGGCCGGGCTCGATGACGAAGTCCGTGGGCTCAACGAAGGACTTGAAGCCGTGCAGGCGTAGGCGGGTGATTTTCATAAGCACGCATCTCTGTTGGCAGGCGCGAATCCCCCTGCCGAGACAATACCACGGAAGGCAATGTCACTCTCTGGGGCGAGTCGCGCTCGGCGCCTCATGCGGCGGACAATGGCCGTGGTGTGCCGCGAGGGCAACCTGCGAAAGCCGCTTTTCCCAAGGGATTTATGCCGGGAAAGCTACGGCTTTCGAGATGCGAATCAGGATCTTGACGAGCGAATCAGCTCTTCAGCAGCGGATTGATCTTCTTCGCGAATTCCTCGAACGAGGTCTCGCCCTTGATCTTCTCGCCGTTGATGAAGAACGTCGGCGTCGAATCGACCTTCAGAACGTCGCTGGCATATTTCTGGTCGGCGGCGATCTTGTCGAGCAGCGCCTGGTCCTTCAGGCAGGCTTCCACCTGCTGCTGGGTGAGGCCGGCCTGCTTGCCGATCCGCGTCAGCGTCTCGGTGGTGTTCTTCATCACCCAGTCGTTCTGCTGGCGGAACAGCATGTCGGTGACGGCGAAATATTTCGGCGCGTCGCCGTTGGCGATGCAGCGCGACAGCATCGAGCCGGCGGCGGCTTTGATGTCGAGCGGGAACTCGCGGAAGACGTAACGGATCTTGCCGGTGTCGATGTATTCCGACTTGATCTTGGGGAACACCTGCTCGTTGAAGGCCGCGCAATGCGGGCAGGTCATCGAGGCGAATTCGGTGATGGTGACGGCGGCGTCCTTCGGGCCGAGCGCCATGTCGGGCAGCGACACCGGCTTGGCGACATCGCCGGCGGCCTGAGCCATTGCTTCGGAGATGAACCGCAGCGGCGAGAGCCCGGCGAGCGCGGCAAGACCGGTCAGCGACAGCATCGTGGTGAAGGCGCGGCGGGTGATGATCAAGGTCGGCTCCCGAATTGGCGTGGTCTCGCGCCCTGAGCTCCCATCAGGGTTCCCGGGCGGCCTGTCGCTAGCTTGAAACGTGGTTTGAGGCAATGGCGAGCGGCAGGGACGGGTCCAGATTGGCCGCGAAATGAGGCTCAATTTCGCTTGATGGCGGCCCCGAGCCGCGCCAGCGCCGTCTTCAGTTCTTCATCTTCGATATCCCCCAGGCTCTCCGCCACCTTGGCGACGGCCTTGGGGTCCGGCGGGGCGGGCCGGGCCGGGCGGCGGGCACGCGACAGGGGGGCCTGGCGGAAGGCGAGCTTGCCGACCGCGCTCCAGCCGAAGAAGCGGTTCACCCGCTCCAGGATCACGTCGGCCGAGTGCTGGATTTCCAGCGCCATCGGGCCCTCGACCCGCAACACCAGCGTCGCCGGCTCCTGCGGCTGGCCCTCGACCGGCCGCGGCCATTGCATCTTGAGCGGCTCGGCATGGGCGGCGATCTCGGGTCCCGCAATCTGCTCCCACCGCGTCACCAGCTCGCGCGCGGCAAAACCCTGCTTGGCATAGGCCTCGGCAAAGACGTCGTTGAGCAGGATCCCGAGCGGCTTGGCGCTGATGGGGCCGGGTTTGGGAGGGAATTTGGCCATGGGCCCTTATAGCACTCCGGCGCGTGAGCCACAGGCTCTGTCGCCGTGAAGAAAGACGTGGATGCCCGCGACGGGCGCGGGCATGACGTGGAGAGATTGGAGTGAGGCCGCTACAGTAACCGCATGAGCCCGAAATCTGCCCTCAAGGCCAAGTCGGAACCAACGCAGCCGGTCGCGTCATCGCGGCCGATCGCGTTGCTCGCCTGGTACGACCGCCATCGCCGCCGATTACCGTGGCGCGCCGCGCCGGAGGAGACGTCGGATCCCTACCGTGTCTGGCTGTCGGAGATCATGCTCCAGCAGACCACCGTGAAGGCGGTCGGGCCTTACTTCGAAAAATTCGTCGCGCGCTGGCCGGATGTCACGGCGTTGGGGAACGCCTCGCAGGATGATGTGCTGCGGATGTGGGCCGGGCTCGGCTATTATTCGCGGGCGCGCAATCTCTACGCTTGCGCTGTGGCGGTGACGCGCGAGCACGGCGGTGTCTTCCCCGATACGGAAGAGGGGCTGCGTGCGCTTCCGGGTATCGGGCCCTACACGGCCGCGGCGATCGCGGCGATCGCGTTCGACCGCCACACCATGCCCGTCGACGGCAATATCGAGCGCGTGGTGTCGCGCTTGTACGCGGTCGAGGAGGAACTGCCGCAGGCAAAACCGCTGATCCAGCAGCTGGCGGCAACGCTGCTCGCCAATTCCCGCGCCGGCGATAGCGCGCAAGCCTTGATGGATCTCGGCGCCTCGATCTGCACGCCGAAGAAGCCGGCCTGCTCGCTGTGTCCGTTCACTGCGGATTGCACGGCGCGTGCGCAGGGCACGCAGGAGACGTTTCCACGCAAGGCGCCGAAGAAGAGCGGAACGCTGCGGCGTGGGGCCGCTTTCGTCATCACGCGCGGTGACGAGCTATTGGTCCGCTCGAGGCCTGAGAAGGGGCTGCTTGGTGGCATGACCGAGGTGCCGGGCTCCGACTGGCGCGCCGGACAAGAGGACACGGCGGCAAAACAGCAGGCGCCGGAATTAGAAGGGCTGTCGCGATGGCAGCGCAAGGTCGGCGTGGTCACCCACGTCTTCACGCATTTCCCGCTCGAGCTCGTGGTCTACACCGCGAAGGCGGAGGCGCGCACGCGCGCGCCCGAAGGCATGCGCTGGGTGCCGATCGCGACGCTCGCCGACGAGGCGCTGCCCAACGTCATGCGCAAGGTGATCGCGCACGCGCTGGACTGAGGCTCAGGCGGCGCGCGCGGCGCGTTCGTCCTCCGCCGGCATCAGGTAGGTGCGGTTGCGCCCCGTTTTCTTGGCCACATAGAGGCCCTGGTCGGCGCGCTCGATGACGTCCTGCACGTCGCGGTCGGCTTCGTCGAACAGTGCAAGCCCGACCGAGACGGTGAGGGGGATGACGGTGTCGCCATGGCGCACCGTGGCGCTCTCGATCGAGGACCTGATGCGGTCGGCGAGCAGGATCGCAGTCTCCTGGTCGATTTCGCGCAACAGCACTACGAACTCCTCGCCGCCGAAGCGGGCCGCCTTGTCGGTGGTTCGGATCGACTGGCTGACGATCTCGGCGACACGCTTGATGGCGTCGTCGCCGGCGGCATGGCCGTAGGTATCGTTGATCTTCTTGAAATGATCGATGTCGATCATCAAGGTCGCCATGTTGCGCTTGTAGCGGCGGCTGAACGCGACGGCGTCTTCTGCAACGGCGAGGAAGGAGCGGCGGTTCATCAGGCCGGTCATGAAGTCGGTGTCGGCGAGATGGCGCAGCTTCAGCATGTCCTCCTGGAGCTGCATCGCATTTTCGGTGGCGCGCAGCTCGGCTTCCTTGGTGCGTTCCTCGGCATGACCGATGCGGCGCAGCAGCGAGCGCAGCGCACGCGAGAGCTGGACGACCTCCACCGAGCCGCTCTGCCGCGCCAGCATGGTCGGCCCATGCGCGCGTCCGATACGGTCCGCCTCCTGCGTCAGCGCGATGATCGGGCCTGCGACCCGGCGCGAGACCAGCACGGCCAGCGACAGCGCGATCAGGGCGGTGACCCCGCCGATCGCCAGGATCGTTTGCGCTGACGACATCGCGGCGGCGAGCGCCACGCTCGCGGGCTGGCTTGCGGTGACGATCCAGTTCAGGCCCTGGTAGTCGCGGTAGCCGTGGCCGACGTGGAACGCCGTCAGCATCTGCTGTCCGTCCGCCGTCTCGCGGAAGGTACCGTCGCGCGCCTTCAGGATGTCGGCGAGTTGGTCGCCGCCGTAGCGGATGGTTTCCTTCTGCGGACCGACCAGCACCATGCCGCCCTTGCTCAGGATCGTCAGCCGCGTATCGGTATTGCCGTCGTTGGCTTCTGCGTCCTTGATCAGGTTGCTGGCCCAGGTCCAGTCCAGATGTCCGCCCAGCACGCCGAGCACCTTGCCGGAGGCATCGCGGACCGGCACGGCGATATCGACGAAACGATAAGGCTCGTTGTTGGCGCGCTGCGTCAGCAGCGAGGCCAGCAGGATCGCCTCGTGCACGTCGCTGACGGCGATCTTTTCAAGACCCTGTTTGAACCAGGGGCGCGCGGTCACGGATTTGCCTTGCAGCAGGCCGCCGGTCGAGGCGACGACGTTGCCGTCGATATCGGCAAAGCCGATCCAGGCGAAATCGAAGGAATGCTGGAGCGCCTCGAGCGCGCTGCGCAACTCGTCGGGATTGCCCTGCCACAGATGCTGCATCGGCTGGAGCTCGGCGAACAGCTTCATCTCCTGCTGGCGCGTCGCCATGAAACGGTCGAGCCGGCCGGATGTGGTCGATGCAATTCCGGCCAGGCTGTTCTCGACCAGCGCGGCGGTGCGCTTATAACTGATCAGTGCGGCGCCTGCGGCGAGCGTTCCCACGAGCACGATGGACATGGCAGCGACGGCCGCAGCGATCTGCGTCCGCACCGTCAGTCGATCTTCGATCGCGTGCAGGTGGTCTGTGATCCGTTGAAGGAAAGTCCGCATGGAAAGGCTCCGGTGTCACCGTCGCTCATGCCATGTCGTAACTTCCAACCGCTTACCGGCCGATTGCCCAATTGGATCGTATTGAATCGGTCGTGAAACCGGTTGGTTGAAGCGGGCTTAATCGGGCGCGCAATGCCCTGAATTCGTACAGTTTTCCGTAATTCTCCGGGAGTTTCGTGCTGCGGCGGATCGCCTGCTGCCATGAGGGTGTCAGCAGGTCTACGCTAGGTCTTGACGGTCACGGAGGTTCGCATGGTCAAGACCGCGCTCGACAACTTCAAGAGACCGCCCTGCGCCGAGCTGCTCGGGTGGCGCCTGCTCGATGCCCGTCCCGAGGACGGCTGGATCAAGCTCGGCTTCGACGGCAGGCCTGAGTTCTGCAATCCCGCCGGCTTCATCCAGGGCGGCCTGCTCTCCGCCATGCTGGACGACACGATGGGGCCTGCGGTGCTCGTGATGAGCGCGGGCCGGCTCTACACCACGACCATCAGCATGACCGTGAATTTTCTCAGCCCTGCAAGGCCAGGGCCGATCATCGGCGAGGCGCAGGTGACGCAGCTCGGCAAGACGATTGCATTCGTCGAGGCCAAGCTGATGGCGGAGGATGGCACGGTGCTGGCGACGGCGAGTGCGAGCGAGCGGTTGTTGGAAGCGGCGAGGGTGGTGATGAAGTGAGGTGGGCACCCATCTCTCGCTCCCTCGCCCCGTTCTTACGGGGAGAGGGTGGGGTGAGGGGCCTCTCTCCGCGAGTAAGATTGTCGAGAGACCTGTACCCCCTCACCCGGATTGCATCTTCGATGCAATCCGACCTCTCCCCGCAAGCGGGGCGAGGTGAAGGGGAACCCGCGGCCGGCCGACGAGCTAATTCGCCCGCGCATCCCCGCTCACGATCGGCGGCTTCGCGTTCAGCGCTTCGACCTGGAAACCCGCAACGCGCTTGTAGTTCGCGGCGATGTCTTCCAGTTCCTTCTGCGACAGCACGTCGGTGACGACATCGTAGCCATCCGGCGCGCGCTCCTCGACGAGCTGCATCACCTGCTCGGGACCGTTCTTGCGGTTGAGCAGCACGAGGTCGGTGGTCGCGGGCCGCCGCTCGGCTTCATAGGCGAGCAGCGCCGCGGTGGTCGGACCATGCGCCAGGATCTCGCGGGTGATGGTGCGGGCATCGAGGATCGCCTGCGAGGCGCCGTTCGAGCCGATCGGGTACATCGGATGCGCGGCATCGCCCATCAGCGTGACCTTGCCAAAGGTCCATTGCGAGACCGGATCGCGGTCGACCAGCGGATATTCGTAGGCGTGCGGGCAGTTCCTGATCAGGCCGGGCACGTCGAGCCAGTCGAACTGCCAGCTCTCGAACCAGGGCAGGAACTCATCCAGCCGCGCGGTGCGGTTATAGTCCTCGCGGCGCCACTGATAGGTCGGCGGCATATGGCGCTCGGCGACCCAGTTGATCAGATGATGGCCCGCGGCATCCGGCTCCTTCGAGATCGGGTAGCAGACGAATTTCAGGATCTCGTGGCCGGCCATGATCATGGTGCGGGCGCTGAGAAAGGCCTTTGCCGGCGTCACGCCGCGCCAGAGGATGCGGCCGTTCCAGATCGGCGGGCCCTCCTGCGGATAGAGCTTTTCTCGCGCGGCGGAATGGATGCCGTCGGCGGCGATCATGATCGCGCCATCATAGGAGCCTGCGGGTTTGCCGGTGGCCCGGTCGATGAAGTCGGCGCGGATGCCGCCCCCCGTCTCGGTCCAGCCGGTCAGATGATGGCTGGTCAGAATGTTGTCGCGACCGAGCCGCTCGACCGCCGTGTCGAGCAGGAGTTGCTGGAGCGTGCCGCGATGGATCGAGAACTGCGGCCATTTGTAGCCGGCTTCCAGCCCGCGCGGCTCGCTCCAGATCGGCTTGCCGTGCTTGGAGAAATAAGCGAGTTCGCGGGTGCGCACGCCGCTGGCGTCGAGCTTGTCCATCAGCCCGAGCTCGATCAACTCGCGCACCGCATGCGGCAGCACGTTGATGCCGACGCCGAGCGGCTTCAGTTCCGCGACGCTCTCGAACACTTTCACGGGAACGCCGATTCCATGCAGGCTGAGCGCAAGCGTCAACCCGCCGATGCCGCCGCCGGCGATGAGTACCGTCATGACCAAACCCCTCCGACTGCGGGCGTCTTGGCATAGCCGGGCCGCGGTGGGCAACTGCGAAGAGCAGGAGCACCGAGACGCGCGCTATGGACCTGGCGGCCCGCAGCCGTTAGTTTCCAATTTTCCCATGAGGTCCGACATGCTCAAGCTCTACTACGCCACCGGCACCTGCGCGCTCGCCACCTACATGACCCTGGAGGAGGCCGGCGCCGACTACACGGCTGAACGGCTGAGCTTCAAGGACAACCAGCAGAACAGTCCGGAGTACCTCGCGATCAATCCGAAGGGCCGGGTGCCGGCGCTGGTGACCGATCGCGGCGTCCTCACCGAGACGCCGGCGATGCTGGCCTACATCGCGCAGACCTTCCCCAAGGCGAAGCTCGCGCCGCTGGACGATCCCTTCGACTTTGCCCAGGTGCAATCGTTCAACTCCTATCTCTGCTCGACCGCGCACATCAACCATGCCCACAAGATGCGTGGCGCGCGCTGGGCGACGCAGGAGAGCTCGTTCGCCGACATGAAGGCGAAGGTTCCGGAGACCATGGCAGCCTGCTTCTCCCTGATCGAGCAGAAGATGTTCAAAGGCCCCTGGGTGATGGGCGACCAGTTCACGGTCTGCGATCCCTACCTCCACACGCTTTCGCACTGGCTGGAGGGCGACAGCGTCGACATCAACGCCACGCCGAAGATCGCCGATCACTTCAAGCGCATGTCGGACCGCCCCGCCGTGCGCAAGGTGATGGACGCGCAGAAGGCGTGAGAGCCCGGAGATAGCAGGCCGGCTGACCGGCCTTACGAAGCTAGGTCGGAGTGGCCCATAATTCGCGCTCTCCGGCCGGCTCGATCCGGTAACCATGCTGCTTCAAGATGGACGGCGCCTGTTCGAAGGCGCCGTCGTGCAGGGCCAGGAAGATCGCGCTCCTGTGCTCGGACAAGAGCCGCGCCGCGCCCGTGAGAGCCAGCGTCTCGGCGCCCTCGATATCCATCTTGATCAGGTCCGGAGTGGGAAAATCGTCGAGCCGCACTGTCCTGACGGGCGTGCCCGATCCCGAAATCTTCCCCATGTAACCGTAGGCGCTGGCTCCCTCGTTGGCATGAAAGAAGGTCTCTCCGACCCGATCGGTGACCGCTGCCTCGATGACTTCGGCATTCTTGATGTTATTGAGATCCAGATGTTTGCGGAGCTTCGTCGCGTTGGCGGAGTTTGCTTCAAACGCGAGGACACGGCCTTGTGGTCCAACAAGCCTGGAAAGCATCAGGGTGTAATATCCGGCGTGTGCGCCGACATCAAAAACCGTCATGCCCGGTTTCACGCGAGCGGCGATCGCCCTGGCATGATCGCTTTCGTAGGTGCCGAGCCAGCAACTCTGGTTGCCGGCCCCCGCGACCCATTTCAGACCCCGGTTCGGCCCGCTGAGCACCCGCATGACGGACGATGGCGAAACCAGCTTGAACGGAAGACGGATCAACCATCCAAGTGGTTGGTGCGGGCCCAGCATGCTGTTGATCCCCTTCGGTTCCTGTGGCTGGCTCATTAAAGGCACTGAGGGCTCGTATCAAGTCGAGTGACCTGCGACGTCGCTTTGGCGCCTATCGCTTGTGTTTTTCCAGCTCCCGTCCCGTCTCCAGCATCAGCCGCCGTAGCCAGATCGAGCCCGGGTCCATCTGCGCCCGCGTTGGATAGAACAGGAACTGCTCGTCGATCCCTGGATCGAGCGGCGGCGTCACCGTGACGAGGCCGAGCTGTTTCGACAGTGCCGCGATCAGCCGGCGCGGCACGAAGGCGACCAGGTCGGTGCGCGCGGCGACGTGGAGCGCTTCGAGATAGCCTGACACCACCAGCGAAATGTGCCGCTCGATGCCCTTGGTACGAAGCCAGATGTCGATCAGATCCTCGCTGGCGCCGCGGATGATCACGCCGACATGGCGAGCCGCCAGGAATGTCTCGCGTCGCTTCAACTTCGCCGCCATCGGATGGCCGCGCCGCACCGCCAGCGCGTCGATGTCGGTGTAGAGCAACTGGCGGTGAAAGCCCTTGAAGGCGTTGCCGATCGAAATGACGAGGTCGATGGTGCGGGCGAAGTCCGCATGGAAGATCGCCGATCCCCGCCACGGCACGACGTCGATGCGGACGTTGGGCGCAAGGCGAGTGACCTTCTCCATCAGCGGCGGCATCAGAAGCTCGACCGCGAGATCCGGCATCATCAGGCGGAATGCCCGCTCGCTGCGTGCCGCGTCGAACTCGTCGGGCACGAACAGCCCGCGCACCTGGTCGAGCGCCTGCGCCAGCGGCGCGCGCAGCGCTTGCGCCCGCGGCGTCAGCTCCATCCGCGCGCCGGTACGCACCAGCAGCGGGTCGCCAAAGATGTCGCGCAGGCGTTGCAGCGCGTGGCTCGTGGCCGGCTGCGACAGCCCGATCCGCATGGCGGCGCGGCTGACATTGGCCTCGCGCAGCAGCGCGTCGAGCGCGGTCAATAGATTGAGATCGAGTGAATTCAAATTCATGAGGTGAATAGATATCATATTCGCTATCGATTTGAAGAATTACCGTCGGGCGGCGATGCTCTCCGTGTTGCCACCAAACGGAGATGCCGCCATGAGCGCGAGCGCCAACAAGAAATTGATGCAGGATATTTTCGCCGCCGCCGCCAGCCCCGACCCGGCTGTGCGCGACCGTTCGCTGTTCACCGCGAGCCTTGCCGACGACGCCAAATGGATCGTGACCGGCCAGTATTCCTGGTCGCGCACCTTCACAGGGAAGGACGAGATCCTCAACGATCTGCACGGCTATGTGCGCACCCGCTTGCGCGACCGGACGCGCACGGTCGCCGAGCGCTTCATCGCCGACGGCGACATCGTCGTGGTGGAGGCCAAGGGCGATAACATCACGCCCGAGGGCGTCCGCTACGACAACGACTATTGCCTGGTGTTTCGGATCGAGAACGGCAAGATCAAGGAGATCCGCGAGTACTGCGACTCGGTCCTGACCGAGAAGGCCCTCGGACCGTTTCCGCAGACGCCGGTGAGGGCCGCGAGCTGAGCTCAGTGAGTGGCGTCGCGTCCGCCGGTCGGTGCGGTCCGTCATGGCGGGCGATTGTCGCGCGGGCCTGGGGGGCCCTGGTCAAGATCATGCGAGCCCGTCGGGAGCGGTCGCGGGACCGGGTTCAGCTCGCCGCCATGACCGAGCGGGACCTGCAAGACTGCGGGATGACCCGGGCGGAGATCGAGTACGAGCTCCATAAACCGCGGCGGCGAAAATAAAGGGGGAGGCGGGGCGCATGGCCTCGCCTCCATTTTTTCGACCATTGGCGGGAACCTTTGGGTTCCCGCCAACGTTTGCACAGTTCCGGAGCAATCGCGCTCCGGCATTGCGCGCGTTCGGGAATTTCATGCTGGCCGGGGCTTTGGACGTTTCAACTCGTGTGGGGCACAGCCTTCCCGGACTTCGCGAACGATTGAGAGATGCGACTGCGGCCGCGCATCGCGAACTGGATGCGCAGATGTCCGCATTCGATCTCACCGTCCTCGCCGGCTATCGCCGCTTTCTTCAGGCCAGCGCCGGCGCGCTGCTGCCGCTCGAAGCGGGGCTTGTGGAAGGCGGGGTCGCGAGGCTGTTTACGGACTGGCCGGAGCGCGCACGCAGCGCCGCGATCGCGGCGGACCTCGACCGGCTCGGCGGCGAGGCGCGCGCCACCGTGTCGGTGCCGCCGCTGACGCCCAGCGGCATGATCGGCACCATGTATGTGCTGGAAGGCTCCCGGCTCGGCGCCAAATTCCTGCTGAAAGCGATCGCGGATGCGGCCGATCCCCGCATGGCCGAGGCCACGGCCTATCTCGACCATGGTGCGGGAAAACGGCTCTGGCAGAGTTTTCTGGCGAAGCTTGCGAGCGAACATAGCTGCGACGAGGACGAGGCGATCGAAGCGGCGCGCAGCGCGTTTGCCGCATTCGAGCAGGCGGCGGATCGCGCATGAACGAGGCGGTCAATCTCACCAATTGCGATCGCGAGCCGATCCACATTCCCGGCAGCGTGCAGCCGTTCGGCTTCCTGCTAACGTTGCTGTCCGACTTCACCATCTGCATGGCCTCGGACAATGCCGGCAGCTTTCTCGGCGCCGACGTCACCGACCTCTTGCAGCGGCCCTTGGCCGGCGTCTTTTCGGAAGCCGCGATCGAGACCATCCGCAGCCGCGTCGACCAGCTCGGCGGTCCTGACTCGACCGAGCGCGTGTTCGGCGTCGAGATCCAGCCCGGCAAGCCGCTCTACGATCTCTCCATCCATTTCTCCGGCGCCTATCTTGTCGTCGAGGCCGAGCCGAGCGTCATTGAGGCGGACGTGAATTCCGGCGAGCTCGTGCGGCTGATGCTGGAGCGGATCCGCAAGACCCGCGGCATGACCGATCTTGCCCGCGAGGCGGCGCGCCAGCTCAAGGTGCTGACCGGCTTTGACCGCGTCATGGTCTACCAGTTCCATCCGGACGGGTCGGGCGAGGTGATCGCGGAGGCCGCCGAAACGGGCCTCGAAAAGTTTCTCGGCCTGCACTATCCGGCCTCCGACATCCCCAAGCAGGCCCGCATCCTCTATCAGCGCAACTGGCTGCGCATCATCGCGGACATCAATGCGAAGCCGGCGGCGCTGGTGTCGACGGCCACGCACAATGCGGGGCTGCTCGATCTCTCGATGAGCGTGCTGCGCTCGGTGTCGCCGATCCACGTCGAATACTTACGCAACATGGGCGTCGGCGCCTCGATGTCGGTGTCGATCCTGCGCGACGGCAAGCTCTGGGGCCTGTTCGCCTGCCATCATTACTCGCCGCACTACATTTCGTTCGAGAAGCGCACGGCCTCCGAGCTGTTCGGGCAGATGTTCTCCTGGATCGTGGAGGGGCGCGAGCGCGAGGGCGACGTGGCCTACGAGGCCAGCGCCCAGAAGATCCAGGAACGGTTGATCGAGACCGCTGCGACCCACGAGCACAGCCGGCGCGCGATCGTCGACTTCGTCGGCGATTACCGCAGGATGATCGCCTGTGACGGCGTGGCGATCTGGTCCGACAACAAGATCATGCTCGATGGCGAGACGCCGACCGAGGACGAGGTCAAGGAGCTCGTCACCTTCATCAACCGCACCTCGCCGGGCCGCATCTGCGCCAGTGCGGAGATTGCAAAGCTCTATGCGGCCGGCGAGGTGTTTCGCGATCGTGCCGCCGGCTTCCTCGCCATTCCGATCTCGCGCACCCCGCGCGACTGCCTGATCTTCTTTCGCCGCGAGGTGTTGCGCTCGGTGACCTGGGCGGGCGCGCCCGAGAAGGTCTATGAGGAAGGCCCGAACGGGCCGCGCCTGACGCCGCGCAAGAGCTTCGAGCTGTGGCAGGAAACGGTCGCGGGCCAGTCGAAGCCGTGGTCGGCGGCGGACATCCGTATCGCCGAGAGCCTGCGCGTGACCCTGCTCGAGGTGATCCTGCAACTGTCCGACCTCGCCGCCCGCGAGCGCCGCGGTGCGCAGGAGCGGCAGGAGCTGATGATTGCCGAGCTCAATCATCGCGTCCGCAACATCCTGAGCCTCGTCCGTGCGCTGGTGGCGCAGAGCAAGGACACCGCCAAAAGCGTCGACGAATTCGCCACCGTGCTCGGCGGCCGCATCCAGGCGCTGGCGCGCGCCCATGACCAGATCACCAATCTGAACTGGGCGCCGGTGGCGTTGCGCACGCTGCTCGAATCCGAGGCCGGCGCCTATCTCGGCTCGCGCGCGGACCGCGTGAAGATCGGTGGACCGGACGTGGCGCTCGATCCCAAGGCCTTCGCGACGCTGGCGCTCGTCGTCCATGAGATGATGACCAATTCCGCCAAATACGGCGCGCTCGCCGATTCCACCGGCCAGGTCGAGGTGGTGTGGCGGGTCGACCCGAATTCGAGCCTCGAGATCGAATGGAAGGAGAGCGGCGGCCCGCCGGTGCAGCCGCCGTCGCGCCGCGGTTTCGGCACCACCATCATCGAGCGGTCCGTGCCGTTCGATCTCAAGGGCGAAGCCGAAATCCGCTTCGATCTGCTGGGGGTCCAGGCCAGGTTCGTCATCCCGCCAAATTTTGTCGAGCTGGTGCCATCAATCGCAGGAGCCAAAATGCGCGTCGAGGAACAACAGCCCGCTCGCCCCCGCATTTCCGACACGGCCCTGATCGTCGAGGACAATCTCATTATCGCCATGGCGGCGGAGGTCATCCTGCTGGATCTGGGGGCGCGACATGTCGACACGGCAGCGAGCGTCGACCAGGCGCTGCGCGCGATCGAGCGCACCCGCCCGGACTTTGCGCTGCTTGATCTCAACCTCGGCAATGAGAGCAGCATCAAGGTGGCGATGAAGCTGAAGGAGATCGGCGTGCCCTTCATCTTCGCGACCGGCTATGGCGAGCGCGCGCCGATCCCGGTCGATCTGGCCTCGGCGCCGGTGGTGCAGAAGCCCTACACGCTGGAAGTGGTCGAGCACGCGCTCGGCAAATTGCAGCGGGCGACGGTCTGACACGCGCCCATCGCCGCGCCGTTTGCAGCGATCTGCATACGCATGCGGGCCGTGCGCCAAAACCGTGCGCAGCTGCCGCTAATATCAGCAGGTTTTATGCGCGGCTTCGGAGACATGCGCGAAAAATCAGAAGGTTCAATTAAGAAGTGTCCCGCATTGTATCGCGGTGCAGCGTGAGTCGCCGGAGAGGTGACGCGCGGCTGCTGGGGTGGCCGTGACGATCGCCGGAGTTGTGCGTCCGCCTGAATTCACATGCATCCGGGTGGAAGTGGGAATGCCGAGCTTTCGTTTGCGGATCAGGGGCCGTCTCTATGCCGGCTTCATGGCACTGGTCGTGGTTGGTCTCGTGATGGCGGTGGTGGCCATCTGGAATTTGCGGTCCGTGCAGGACCAGGTCGCCAAGGCTTCGGCGTTCTCGGACAGCACCGCGCGGGTGCTGGAGATCTCGACCCATCTTCAGGCCATCCAGCGCGCCAATCTGCGCTACATCTACGACGCCAACGAATCCGCGATGCGGGAGGCGTCGGAACGGGAGGCCGCGGCGACCGAGCTGCTCCAGGTCGGCGCCAAGGGGACGCTCTCCGAGGAGCGGCGCAGGCTCTACAGCGATCTGATCGCCGACATCGCGAAGATGAAGACGTTGCGTGACAATCTCGGCGACGCCGTCAACGAGGCGCGGACCGGCAAGGCCACGCTGCTGCCGAGCGGTGACGAGCTGACCGTCAAGATGAACAAGCTGAGCGACGTGGCGCGCGCGGCCGTCGACGAGGACACCGCGTCCCTCGTCGCCGACCTCGAATCCCGGCTGCTGCTCGTTCAGATCGCAAACTGGCGCTTCCTGGCCCTGCGCGACACCAAGGGGCCCGCCAACTTCAGGACCAATGTGGACAGGGCGTCGCAGCGGCTTTCGGCGCTCGAAAAGAGCCCGCAGGCGACCGAGCTGCGCGCCACGCTCGCGCCGGTGAAGACTTCGCTCGGAATCTACAAATCCGCGTTCGAGACCACGTCGGCCGCGATGCTCCAGGCCGACGAGATCTACCACAAGAGCCTCGCGCCGCTCATCGTCGACAGCATCGCCAAGCTCAAGGTCGCCGAGACTGCGCTGAAGAAGGACTACAAGGAGTCGCGCAGCCAGGCCGAAGCCACGATCGACGGCACGACCTCCATGCAGGAGATCGTCGGCGGCGTGGCCACCCTGTTCGGACTGATCGTGGCCGTCCTGATCGCTCGCAGCATCGTCGGGCCGCTGACCTCGATGACGCGGGCGATGGGGCTGCTCGCCGGCGGCGATCTCGCGGTCGAGATCCCCTCCCGCGGCAAGGCGGACGAGATCGGCGACATGGCCAAGGCGATCCAGGTGTTCAAGGATAACATGATCGACACCGAGCGGATGCGTCACGAGCAGACCGAGATCGAGGCGCGGCAGGCCGAGGAGCGCAAGAAGGACATGGTCCGGCTCGCCGACCAGTTCGAGCAGGCGGTCGGCGAGATCGTCGACACCGTGTCGTCGGCATCGAACGAGCTCGAGGCCTCCGCCGGCACGCTGACGACGACGGCGACGCGCGCCCAGGATCTGTCGACCGAAGTCGCCTCCGCCTCGCAGGAAGCCACCGCCAACGTCCAGGCCGTCGCGTCCGCCACCGAGCAGCTGTCGTCCTCGGTGAGCGAGATCGCGCGTCAGGTCCAGGAATCCGCCCGCATCGCCGGCGAAGCCGTGGGCCAGGCGACCAAGACCAACGCCCGCGTCGGCGAGCTCTCCAAGGCCGCCGCGCGCATCGGCGACGTGGTCGAGCTGATCAGCACCATTGCCGGCCAGACCAATCTTCTGGCGCTGAACGCCACCATCGAGGCGGCGCGCGCCGGCGAAGCCGGCCGCGGCTTTGCCGTCGTGGCTTCCGAAGTGAAGGCGCTGGCCGAGCAGACCGCGAAGGCCACCGGCGAGATCGCCCAGCAGGTCTCCGGCATCCAGGCCGCGACGGAAGAGTCGGTCGGCTCGATCAGGGAGATCAGCGGCACCATCGAGCGGCTGTCGGAAATCTCGTCGACGGTGGCCGCCGCCGTGGAAGAGCAGGGCGCGGCGACGCAGGAGATCTCCCGCAACGTCCAGCAGGCCGCGCACGGCACCCAGCGCGTCTCGACCAATATCGGCGACGTCCAGCGCGGCGCCTCCGACACCGGCTCGGCCTCGTCGCAGGTGCTCTCGGCGGCCCGCTCGCTGTCGGCGGACAGCAGCCGGCTGAAGCAGGAAGTCGCAAAATTCCTGAGCTCGGTCCACGCCGCTTGAGCATGATCCGGAAGTCCAAAGCACAAGGCCACGCGCATGCGCGTGGCCTTTCATCGTGGCAAGTTGTACTCAGGCCACCTTCGTCGTCATATGCCCGAACATGTTGCGGCGGGCTTCGTCGTCCATCTCGGCCTTGAAGGTGAACTTGTCCTTCAGCGCGATCGCGCGACCGGCGGCCGGCCGTGCCGAGATCTCGTCGATCAGCCGCTTCACGTTCGGGTAGCGCGCGAAGGCGTCGTCGCCGAGCTTGAACGGCACCATCCGCGCCCAGCCCCACAGCGCCATGTCGACGATCGAATAGCTGTCGCCGACCATGTATTTGCGCCCCGCGAGGTGACCGTCGAGAATCTTGTAGTGGCGGTCGGTCTCGTACTGGTAGCGGTTGTGGGCGTAGTCGTGGTTCTGGTCCTTCGGCGCAAAATGCTTGAAGTGCACGGCCTGGCCCGAATACGGGCCGACGCCGGTGGCCACGAACATCAGCCAGGACAGCAATTCGGCGCGGTTCGCCGGGAGGAATTGTCCGGTCTTCTCGGCGAGATAGAGCAGGATGGCATTGGAATCGAAAACGATCGTGCCGTTGTCGTCGATCGCCGGCACCTTGGCATTCGGATTGATCTTCAGATAGTCCGGCGTGAACTGCTCGCCCTTGCGGGTGTCGACCTTCACGGGCTCGTAGGCCAGGCCGGCCTCCTCGAGGAACAGTGCGACCTTGGTCGGGTTCGGCGACCCGTTGAAATAGAATTTGAGCATCTGGCGTCTCTCCAGTGTTGGTGGTCAACAGCGAACGCGGTTAGTCGTCGAGAGCGGACGCAGCATCATTGCCGCGCGGCGGCCTTCTCATGCCTGAGTTTTCTCGGGGAGAGCAACCGGCGAGATTGCCGTGCGGTATCTGCGCGCCGCGCAGACCGGCCGGCGTAACAAAGGTCATCCGGCGGCGTAAGATTGCCGCGCGCCGGCAGCCCACGGCCGTCATTCCGGGCGCGCCCCTTGGCGCGAGCCCGGAATCCATTGGGCGGCAGAGACGGTGGTGAAATGGATTCCGGGTTCTCGCTTCGCGAGCCCCGGAATGACGCTGCGGAGAGGTCGGCTATTCCGCCGCCATGCCGGCGCGGATCTCGGCGCGGAGTTCGTCGATCAGCTTGAGACCCTTCTTGGTCTCGACATGCCAGAAGGTCCAGCCGTTGCAGGCCTGCGCGCCCTGCGCCACCGCGCCCATGCGGTGGATCGAGCCGACCTTGTCGCCGAACATGATGGCGCCGTCGGCGCGGACCAGCGCGCCGAGCTTCTTCTTGGAGTCGAACAGTTTCGTGCCGGGCATGATCATGCCGCGCTCGATCAGCTCGGAGAACGCCACGCGCGGGGCTTCGCGCGCCGTCATGAACGGGGCGAGGCTCTCTTCCGGCAGCGGCTCGACCGCGGCGATGCGGGCTGCAGCGGCCTTGGCGTAGGTCTTGTCGCGTTCGAAGCCGATATAGGAGCGGCCGAGGCGCTTGGCGACGGCGCCGGTGGTGCCGGTGCCGTTGAAGGGATCGATCACGAGATCGCCGGGCTTCGAGGACGACAGCAGCACGCGCGCGAGCAGGCCTTCCGGCTTCTGCGTCGGATGCACTTTCTTGCCGTCGGCGCCCTTGAGGCGTTCCTCGCCGGTGCACAGCGGGATCAGCCAGTCGGAGCGCGCCTGCACATCCTCGTTGGCCGCCTTCAGCGCTTCGTAGTTGAAGGTGTAGCCCTTGGCCTTTTCATCGCGCGCGGCCCAGATCATGGTCTCGTGCGCGTTGGTGAAACGGCGGCCGCGGAAATTCGGCATCGGGTTGGTCTTGCGCCAGACGATGTCGTTCAGGAGCCAGAAGCCGAGGTCCTGCATGATCGCGCCGACGCGGAAGATGTTGTGATAGGAGCCGATCACCCAGATCGTCGCCGACGGCTTCATCGCGCGGCGCGCGGCCAGCAGCCAGGCGCGGGTGAAATCGTCATAGGCGGAGAATGAATCGAACTTGTCCCAGTCGTCGTTGACGGCGTCAACGTGGGACTCGTCGGGGCGCTTGAGATCGCCCTTGAGCTGGAGATTGTAGGGCGGATCGGCGAACACGAGGTCGACCGAACCAGCCTGAAGCTTCGACATCTCGGCGACG
The DNA here is from genome assembly GCF_024199945.1 of Bradyrhizobium sp. CCGUVB4N. Classification (GTDB taxonomy): domain Bacteria; phylum Pseudomonadota; class Alphaproteobacteria; order Rhizobiales; family Xanthobacteraceae; genus Bradyrhizobium. The sequence goes on from NZ_JANADP010000001.1 coordinate 2,642,110, forward strand.
CAATCACCGAGAATGATGCTGTGCGAAGCGGACTCAAAATTTGTGCGGGGCGCCTTTGCAGACGCCCCGCGACGCGACACTACCATGACTCAAGAACTCTGACTCAGGCGACGCTGTCGGCGACGCGGGACCAAACAACCGACTGACCGTTACAATGAAGCGGCAAAGTAAAAGTCGACTTAACGCGCTGCTTTCGTGAGCAGGTCGGACATCGCGCGTTGCGCGCGGGTCGCTGCGCGCATTTGCCGTGTTTTGCAGTGTGTTTCGCGTTTCTTCGCGTTGCGGGAGTGGCTGGAGCTGCAAAAGACTCCAAATTTCTCTCGGAAAAAAATGCTCGGCCCTCGGAAAAAATTGCTGGCGTCGCACGCTGTCGCACTAGGCAATAATTGCCGAGCGGGATATTGATTAACGCAATGGAAATTTTACGTATGTGGCGCGTTGAGGTTTTCGCGTTTCCGCGCGCCCACGCCATGCAATCGTCGACCTGAGGGAAGCCCACCATGCGCTACGATGATTTTCGCCGCAGCGACGACGTCGAGGATCGTCGCGACGACAGTGGCGGAGGGTTCGGCGGTGGCGGCGGTGGCGGGTTCGGCCTGCCGATGGGCGGTGGCGGCCTTGGCATTGGCACCATCATCGTGCTCGGCCTGGTCGGCTATGCCTTCGGCATCGATCCGCGCATCCTGATCGGCGGCGCCGAGATCCTGACCGGTGGCGGCCAGGCGCCGAGCTACCAGACCGACCGTCCGTCGTCCCAGGCCAAGCGCGGCGCGCCGACCGACGAGATGGGCAGCATGATCTCCGGCATCCTCGGCGAGATCGACGATCGCTGGAGCGAGATCTTCCAGGCCAGCGGCCAATCCTACACCGGCCCGAAGGTCGTGCTGTTCCGCAACGCCACCAATGGCGGCCGCTGCGGCCGCGCGGAGTCGGCGATGGGGCCGTTCTACTGCCCGCCGGACCGCACCATCTTCCTCGACACCGCGTTCTTCCGCGAGGTCGAGACGCGCTTCCGCGGCTGCTCGGGCCAGTCCGCGTGCAATTTCACCACCGCCTACATCATTGCGCATGAGGCCGGCCATCACATCCAGAACCTGCTCGGCATCATTCCGAAGGTGACGCGACTGCAGCAGCAGGCCGGCAGCAAGGCCGAGGCCAATGCGCTCCAGGTGAAGGTCGAATTGCAGGCCGACTGTCTGTCCGGCGTCTGGGTCAATCGCGAGGCGAAGAAGCGCCCGAACTTCCTCGAAGCCGGCGACATCGACGCCGCTCTGACCACCGCGAGCGCGATCGGCGACGATACGCTGCAGCGTCAGGCCACGGGGCGCGTCGTGCCCGACTCCTTCACCCACGGCTCGGCCGCGCAGCGCAAGCAGTGGTTCATGACCGGCTATCAGCAGGGCACGCTGCAGGCCTGCAACACGTTCGGCGGCGGCGGGCCGTAGTGGTCACGTGCCCCGGACGCTGCGCAGCACGAAGTGATGCGCTGCAGAGCCGGGGCCCACAATGCCGGTGCTCGCGTCTCTCACAATGGGTCCCGGCGCTGCGCAGCAGCGTTTCACGCTGCAGCGCGTCCGGGACACGAGAGGAATGAGCAATGGCCTCCATCGACGAAACCAAGCAATTCATCCCGCTCAACATCGCGGTGCTCACCGTCTCCGACACCCGTGCGCTCGCCGACGACAAGTCCGGCCAGACGCTGGTCGATCGCCTCACCGCAGCCGGCCATCATCTCGCCGCGCGCGAGATCGTCACCGATGACGTCGAGGCCATCCGCGCCGTGATCCGCCGCTGGGTTGCGGATGCCGGCGTCGATGTCGTCATCACCACCGGCGGCACCGGCTTCACCGGGCGCGACGTCACGCCGGAGGCGGTCGAGCCGCTGTTCGAGAAGCGGATGGATGGTTTCTCGATCGCCTTCCACATGCTGAGCCACGCCAAGATCGGCACCTCGACGATCCAGAGCCGCGCCACCGCGGGCGTGACCGGCGCGACCTACATTTTCTGCCTGCCGGGCTCGCCCGGCGCTTGCCGCGACGGCTGGGACGGCATCCTCGCGGCGCAGCTCGACTACCGCACGCGCCCCTGCAATTTCGTCGAGATCATGCCGCGACTGGATGAGCATCTGCGCAGGCCGAAGGCGCAGGGCGCGACGGTGTAACTTCTTCCTTCTCCCCTTGCGGGAGAAGGTGGCGCGAAGCGCCGGATGAGGGGTATCTATCGGCACGGAGTGCTCGGAGAGATACCCCTCACCCTGATGCGTTCGTGTCTTCGAGCGGAGATGCCCTCTCCCGCAAGGGGAGAGGGCGCATTCATGCGCAGCGCGCCAAACTTGGCTAAAGATCCCGCTCCCAGGTCTCGCCCACCAGATCGTGCCCAAAACTGTGATGCGGCTTCGTCGCGACCAGCTCGAATCCTGCGCTCTTGTAGATGCCGCGTGCGGCGACCAGAATGCTCTGGGTCCACAGCGTCATGCGGCGATAGCCCCGCTCGCGCGCGCCCTGCATGCATTGCTCGACCAGCGCGCGGCCGACACCAAGCCCACGCGCTTTCTTCTCCACCTGCAACAGGCGGAGTTTTGCGATCTCGTCCGTGGCCTTGACCAGGAAGACCGAGCCGACCGGCTCGCCACCGACTTCCGCGATCCAGCAGTGCTCGCGCGCGGCATCGTAGTTCTTGATGAACTGGGCACAGATCTCGGCGATCAGCGCCTCGTAGCTGATGTCCCAATTGTAGTCCGCGGCATAGGCGGCCGCTTGCTTGGAGATGACCCAGCCCATGTCACCGACGCGATGGCTGCGCAGCACGACGGAAGCGGGCTGGTTTCGACGATGCTCCAGCACGGTCTCGATGGTCGCCATCGCCTGCGTCAGCCGCGTTGCATCGCCGGCGGAAAGCTGCGCCAGCATGGCGGCAACCTCATTCTGCGAGCTGAGGCTCAGCTTGGCGAAGGTCTGGCGGCCCTTGGCGGTGAGGCTGAGCTGGTACTGCCTTCGATCCGCGGGCAGGGGCGTCCGGGTGATCAGTCCCTTTTCGTCGAAGCCTTGGACGATGCGGCTGAGATAGCCGGGGTCGAGACCGAGCTCGGTTCCGATCTCCTTGGCCGCAAGGTCGTCGCGATGTGCGAGCTCATAGAGCACGCGGGCCTCGCTGAGCGAGAACGGACTGTTTCCCAAATGCTGGTCGAGCACGCCGAGCTTGCGGGTATAGAAGCGGTTGAAGGCGCGAACCGCTGCGATCTGGTCGTCGGTACCGTCGAATGCCATGGGACACCTCAATAATTGCCATTGTCAAATAATTATTTGACTTTGGCAAGTATTAGGTGGCCTCACGCGACCATGACGATCCGGCTGCGCAGCATCGTCCGGGAGGAGCGGCCGAGCCGCCTGAGCAGCCGCGCCTCGGACCGGCGGGCCTGGGGCGGGTAGCCGCCGATCCGGTCATAGTGATCGCGCGCGATCAAAAGCCCCTGATCGCCGAGGGGGCCGACCAGCTTGCGCGCCACGGACCACAGGACGTCGCGGAAGCCGGTATCGGCGTAAGGCGAGCGGGCATAGCGGAACACGGCCGCACGATCCCGGCCGCTGGCCGCGACGGCCTGGATGAACTGGGTGGTCTCCTCGATCCAGCCGGTGTCCAGCACCGCGCCGGCGGGAAGGAACATCAGCCACGGCGAGCGGGCCTCGCGCGCGCCGGCGGCCAGCGCGGCACCTTGCGTCGATCCCTCGCAATCGACGAAACGGCAGCCGGCGACGTCGGCAACGCGCGCAATGACGCCGTTGCTTGTGCCGTCGACCAGCAGGACTTCCTTGATGATGCCCGCGGCGGCACCAGGGACCAGCGCGGCCAGAGTTGCGACCGCGGTCTGCTCGACGCCTTCGGTCGGAATGATGACGCTCAGCATGATTGAGACTTCGATGTCCGCAATTCGGGAGAAGCGTAACTCGTTATGATGTTGTCATAAACACGCTGCGGTGCCGAGTGCAACTTTTCGGCTGTGCCCTCGGCGTGCGATGGTAAACTTGCGCGGGCCCGGCGCAGCCGAATATGTCGTGCGCGGGGGCCCAAATTGCCGAATGTTTCGGCGAATATCGGTTTCGCGAGCTTTAAGCAGGGCGTTTCTCTGCCGATATCGTGGGTGACAGCTGTTCCCGAGCGGATGGGAAAAACCTGCAGCCGCCGTTGCGCAGAACGAGATCAAGTCCAATGAACGCCGATCAACTTCCTGTTGCCGCAACACTCGCATCGCCGAAGCCGGCCGCTGCGCCGACCTTGCGGATCCGCGCCGTAATGCTGGGCGAACGCATCAATCCATCGGGGCTCGAGATCGGGCCGACGGTCTCCTCGACGCCGGCTGCCTTCCGGGTCCACGGCGGCCTCGCCGTGATCTTCCGCTACGGCGTCGTGGTGCTGATCGGCCTTCTGCCTTCGGAGGAGAAGGTGCTGCTCGACGGTCTCAAGTCCCGCGTGACGGGCGAGCTCAGCCCCCACGAAGAGGAGACCGCGCAGGCTCAGCTTTGCCACGATGAAAATGCCGAGGCGATCCAGCCGGGCGGGCCGATCAACCTCTCGAAATTTTCCGACGAGCGGCTGCTGCTGATCGCGGACGCGCTCGCCAAGAGCACGTCGCTGGCGCGCGACGAACGCCGCGTCGCTGCGGTCTTCGACGTCATCGAGCCCTTCGCGCGGGAGCTCGCCGAGAAAGGCCGGACGTCGCGGCGACGCAGGGGCATCCTGCAGCTCATCGGCAATGCGCTGCTGGTCCAGCAACGCGTCGCCGGCCGCGTCGCGGTGGCCGAAAAGCCCGACGCGCTCTGGGAAAAACCGCAGCTCGATCGCCTCTATGCGCGTCTCGAAGACGAGTACGAGCTGAAGGAACGCCTCGACACGCTCGAGCGCAAGCTCACGGTCGTCGCAGAAACGGCCGATGCCCTGACCGACATCATCGACACCCAGCGCTCGCTCCGGCTCGAGATCGCGGTGGTGGTGCTGATCGTGATCGAAGTGGTGATCGGCTGCATCCAGATCTTTGCCGGGGTTCACTGAGCTTAGGGCCGCAAGTTCAGTCCTCATCCTGAGGAGCCCGCAAGGCGGGCGTCTCGAAGGATGGCCACAACCTCCCACGCTTGCTTGCTCAAGGGCGGTAATGCCGTTGCAGCACCGCGACGCAATGCCGTGCGATCGTCAGTTCCTCGTTGGTCGGGATCACGAAGACATCCGCGGCGCTGTCGCCGGCATTGATCCGCTCGCGCGCTTGGACATTCGCGGCCGCATCGATGCGCACGCCGAGCCAGGCGAGCCGTTCGCTGATCGCGCTGCGAATCTCCGTGGCGTGCTCGCCGATGCCGCCCGTGAACACGAGACAGTCGAGCCCACCGAGTGTGTTCGCCATCATCGCGACCTCCTGCGCGGCACGGAAAGTGAAGAGATCGACCGCTTCCCGTGCCGAAGCCTCGCCGCTCGCCAGCAGCGTGCGCATGTCCGCAGAGATGCCGGAAACGCCGAGCAGGCCGGACTCGTGATAGAGCAGATGTTGCAAATCCCCGGTGGTCATCCTCTCGTGCTGGAGCAGATAGAGCAGCACGCCGGGATCGATGGTGCCGGAGCGCGTGCCCATCACGAGGCCGTCGAGCGGCGTCAGTCCCATCGTGGTGTCGATGCTGCGGCCGTTGCGCAACGCGCAGAGGCTGGCGCCATTGCCGAGATGGGCGATGACGGTGCGCCCGGCGGCGAGCTCCGGTGCGATCGCTGCGAGCCGGCCTGCGACATATTCGAACGAGAGCCCGTGAAAGCCGTAGCGTCGGAGGCCGCGCGCCTCGTAGCGTCCAGGAATGGCGAAGCGGCTGGCGGGTGGCGTCATGCTGTGATGAAACGCCGTGTCAAAGCACGCGATCTGCGTGAGCGGGGGACGGATCGCCCGGAGGGCGCGGACCGGTGCCAGGCAACGGGGTTGATGCAATGGCGCCAGCGGTGTCAGGGCTTCCAGCTTCGCATGGATGTCGTCCGTCAGCGCGATCGGGCCGGAGTAATCCGGACCGCCATGGACGATGCGATGCCCCACGCCGCGCAAGCACCCTTCGCCAAAGCGGTGCTCGATAAAGGCGATAACGTCCGCGAACAGATGGCCACCGTCCATATCCGACGCTTCTTTCTGCCTTTCGAACAGCGTCTCGCCCGATGGACTGCTGGCCACGAGCCGCGGCTTCGCCTCGTGCTCGTCGAGCAGGCCCTTGCAGAGCAGGGCAGGCTCGCTGCCCGAGATCTCGAACAGGCCGAACTTGATGCTCGAAGAGCCTGCGTTGAGGACGAGGACCGACGCCGTCATCAGATCACCGCGCCTTGCCCGGCCAGACCCAGTCGCGGATCACGGGCATGTCCTCACCGTGCTCGCGCACGTAACGCGCATGCTCGATCAGCGCGTCGCGGAACTGCTGTTTCACATGCGCGGCCTTGGTCGCGAGATCGGGCACGCGCTCGATTGCCTCGATCGCGAGATGATAGCGGTCGAGCCCGTTGAGCACGACCATGTCGAACGGCGTCGTCGTGGTGCCTTCCTCGGCGAAACCGCGCACATGCATGCCGGCATGGTTGGTGCGGTTATAGGTGAGGCGGTGGATCAGATAGGGATAGCCGTGATAGGCGAAGATGACAGGCTTATCGCGCGTGAACAGGCCGTCGAAGTCGCGATCGCTGAGGCCATGAGGATGCTGCTCCTTCGGCTGCAGCGTCATCAGGTCGACGACGTTGACGACGCGGATCTTCAGGTCCGGGAGTGCCTTGCGCAAGAGGTCGACAGCGGCGAGCGTCTCGAGTGTCGGGACGTCGCCGGCGCAGGCCATCACCACATCGGGCTCGCCATTCGCGGCCTCGTTGCCGGCCCAGGGCCAGATGCCGATGCCGGCATCGCAATGCGTCGCGGCCTCCTGCATCGACAGCCATTGCGGCGCCGGCTGCTTGCCGGCGACGATGACGTTGATGCGGTTGTAGGTGCGCAGGCAGTGGTCGGCGATCCACAGCAGCGTGTTGGCATCCGGCGGGAAGTAGATGCGGACGATGTCGGCCTTCTTGTTGGCGACGAGATCGACGAAGCCGGGATCCTGATGGCTGAAGCCGTTGTGATCCTGCCGCCAGACATGCGAGGTCAGGAGATAGTTCAGCGACGCGATCGGTCGCCGCCACGGCAGATGTCGCGTCACCTTCAGCCATTTGGCGTGCTGGTTGAACATGGAATCCACGATGTGGATGAAGGCCTCGTAGCAGGAGAAGAAGCCGTGGCGTCCGGTGAGCAGATAGCCCTCGAGCCAGCCCTGGCAGAGATGCTCGCTCAAGACCTCCATCACGCGGCCGTCCTGCGCCAGATGCACGTCGTAGGGTTCGATCGGCTCCATCCAGACCCGTTCGGTGGCATCGAACACCGCATCGAGCCGGTTTGACGCGGTCTCGTCGGGACCCATGAGGCGGAAGTTGCGCTCCTCGGCGTTGAGGCGGATGACATCGCGCAGGAATTTGCCGAGCTCGCGCGTTGCTTCGCCCGTCACGGAGCCTGGCTGCGGCACGTCGACGGCAAAGCTGCGGAAGTCCGGCAGCTTCAGCTCCTTCTTGAGCAGCCCGCCATTGGCATGGGGATTGGCGCCCATGCGGCGGATGCCTTCGGGGGCGATCGCCCTTAGCTCCGGGATCAGCGCGCCATTGGCGTCGAACAGTTTGTCCGGCTCGTAGCTGCGCATCCAGTCTTCGAGAATCTTCAGATGCGCCGGGTTCTCGCGACAGCTCGCGACCGGCACCTGATGCGCGCGCCAAAACCCTTCGACCTTCTTGCCGTCGACTTCCTTCGGACCGGTCCAGCCCTTAGGGCTGCGCAGCACGATCATCGGCCAGCGCGGCCGCTCCACGCTCGTCCGCCCGTCGCGGGCCTGCTGCTGGATCGAGCGGATGCTGGCGAGCGCGACGTCGAGCGCGTCCGCCATGGCCTGGTGCATCAGTTTGGGATCGTCGCCCGCGACGAACAGCGGCTCATGGCCGAACCCGTGGAAGAGATCGCGGATTTCGCCGTCGGGCATTCGGCCGAGCACTGTCGGATTGGCGATCTTGTAGCCATTGAGGTGGAGAATCGGCAGCACCGCGCCGTCATGGGTTGGGTTCAGGAACTTGTTGGAATGCCAGGACGCCGCGAGCGGACCGGTCTCGGCCTCGCCATCGCCGACGACGCAGGCGACGATGAGGTCGGGATTGTCGAAGGCCGCGCCATAGGCGTGCACCAGCGCGTAGCCGAGCTCGCCGCCTTCGTGGATCGAGCCCGGCGTCTCCGGCGCCGCGTGGCTCGGAATGCCGCCGGGAAAGGAGAACTGCCTGAAGAGCTTTCGCAATCCGTCCGCGTCGCGCGGGATGTTTGGATAGATCTCGCTGTAGCTGCCTTCCAGATAGGTGTTGGCGACCATGCCCGGGCCGCCATGGCCGGGACCGCAGACATAGAGCACGCTGAGATCCTGCGTGCGGATGACGCGGTTGAGGTGCGCGTAGATGAAGTTCAGTCCGGGCGTCGTGCCCCAATGGCCGAGCAGGCGCGGCTTGACGTGCTCGGGCCTCAAGGGCTCGCGCAGCAGCGGATTATCGAGCAGATAGATTTGCCCGACGGAGAGATAGTTCGCGGCACGCCAGTAGCGATCGAGCAGATCGAGGTCGCTGCTCGCGGCGGACGATTGTTGTTGATTTGTCATATTCCTGACGACCTTCACCCGGGATCGTCACCAACCGAGTTCCGGCGAGATCGATCCCAAAATTGATACTTGCCCGCATCAAACGGGGATCGGCCTCACGCGGTGTTGCGTGAGGTCAAAGGTCGGCGCGTGAAGATTGGGCAGCGCTACTGTGCATGGGGTTGTTTTCGCGTTTTTCATTCTTGTTCTTGATTTGTTCCTTTGGCGTGCTATCTTGGCTTCATGAGTCCAGCTTCTTCTTCTGCTCTCAAGCACCCGCCGGTCACGGCGCCCTCCGAGCCGGCGGGTGCGCCTTCTGATTTCCCCGAACTTGCGGTCGCCATCGACAAGCAGCGCAGGCGCGGTCGGGGCGCGCAATCCAATGCCAGCGGCCGCTTTGAGGCCGAGGCACGCGTCGCCTTCGACGATGGCTGGCAGAGCCTCGAAGAGCTGCCGCCGTTCAAGACCACGGTCGGCGTCGACACCTCGCGCAAGGTGATCACCCGCAACGAATCGCCCGACATCGGCTTCGATCGCTCGATCAATCCCTATCGTGGCTGCGAGCACGGCTGCGTCTATTGCTTCGCGCGGCCGACGCACGCCTATCTCGGCCTGTCGCCGGGGCTCGATTTCGAGTCAAAGCTGTTCGTCAAGCCCGAGGCGCCGGCGCTGCTCGAGAAGGAGCTCGCGGCCTCAGGCTACGAGCCGCGGATGATCGCGATCGGCACCAACACCGATCCCTATCAGCCGATCGAGCGCGAGCGCAAAATCATGCGCGGCATTCTGGAGGTGCTGGAACGCACCGGCCATCCGGTCGGCATCGTCACCAAATCCGCGCTGGTCGTGCGCGACATCGACATTCTCGCAGCGATGGCCAAGCGCAACCTCGCCAAGGTCGCGATCTCGGTGACCTCGCTCGACCCAAAGCTCGCGCGCACGATGGAGCCGCGTGCCTCGACGCCGCCGAAGCGGCTGGAGGCGCTGAAGCAGCTCTCGGACGCCGGTATTCCCACCACCGTGATGGTGGCGCCGGTGATCCCCGCGCTGAACGATTCCGAGATCGAGCGTATCCTCGATGCCGCCGCCCATGCCGGTGTCAAGGAAGCCTCCTACGTGCTGCTCCGGCTGCCGCTCGAGGTGCGCGATCTCTTCCGCGAATGGCTGATGGCGAACTATCCGGACCGCTATCGCCACGTCTTCACGCTGATCCGCGATATGCGCGGCGGCCGCGACTACGATGCCAAATGGGGCGAGCGGATGAAGGGCACCGGGCCGATGGCCTGGACCATCGGCCGCCGCTTCGAGATCGCCTGCGACCGGCTCGGTCTCAACAAGCGCCGCTCGAAGCTGACCACGGATCATTTTGCCCGGCCAAAGCAGAACGGCGAGCAGCTCAGCCTGTTCTGAGGCGCGGAGCATATGAGGTGTGTGATGAGCAAGGAACTGCCGGCTCCGGTACCGCGGCTCACGGTGATCACGCTTGGCGTCAATGACATCCGCGCCAGCATCGCCTTCTATGACGCGCTCGGGTTTGCGCGCCGGCTGAAGGCGACGGGCGAGGCCGTTGCGTTCTTCGACACCGGTGGTCCGGTGCTCGGCCTGTTTCCCTGGGACCAACTCGCCGCCGACGCCAAATTGCCGGACGATCCGAGGCCAACGACCTTCCGCGGCATGACCCTGGCCTGGAACTGTGCTTCGCGCGAGGAGGTCGATGCGGTGCTGGCGTTTGCGCTTCGTAAGGGCGCGACACTGCTGAAGGCCGCGCACGAGACCGACTATGGCGGCTATTCCGGCTATTTTGCCGATCCCGACGGTCATCCCTGGGAGGTTGTCGTCGCCCCCGGCATCGAGGTCGGCGACGACCGGCGGGTGCATCTGGCCGAGTAGGGCGACCCGCCTGAATATCGGGAATTGTCTGGGGTTCCCGGTTGCGCGGGCGAGGCGGCTTGCGCACGATCCCGACCATGATTCGGGACAAGTCCGCCAAAAAGCCAGTCAAGGCCAAGCCAGCGAAGGCAAGCTTCCGCCGCGAGCGCGCGCTGATTAAGCGCGGCATCTGGCCGATCGCCGGCTGCGACGAGGCCGGCCGTGGGCCGCTGGCCGGTCCGGTGGTGGCGGCCGCGGTGATTCTCGATCCCGACCGCATTCCGCGCGGCATCGACGATTCCAAGCGGCTGACGGCGGAGGAGCGGGAGACGCTTTTCGCCAAGATCTGCGCGACCGCACAAGTCTCGGTCGCCGTTGCCTCGCCCGCGCGGATCGACCGCGACAACATCCTGCGCGCCTCGCTCTGGGCGCTGAAGCGCGCCGTGGTGGCGCTGCCCGAGGCGCCGAAGCATGTCTTCGTCGACGGCCGCGACCGGCTCGACACGCCTTGCGACTGCGAGGCGGTGATCGGCGGCGACGGCATCGTGCTGTCGATCGCGGCCGCCTCCATCGTCGCCAAGGTGACGCGCGACCGGCTGATGTGCGCGCTGGCGCAGGACTGCCCGGGCTACGGTTTCGAGCAGCACAAGGGCTACGGCGTGCCGGAGCATCTCGACGCGCTCGATCGCCTCGGCCCCACCATCCACCACCGCAGCCTCTTCGCTCCCGTCGCGGCCGCCCGCGCCAAGCACATGCCCTGGACCGTCGAACCGGTGCGGGACCTGTTCGAGGTCGCCGACGTCGAGGTGCAGGTGGAGACCGCAGTTGAAATCGATGCTTCGGCAGGCCTTTAAGCTAGACTGTCGTTGCCACGACGCACGGCGCCCATTATCAAAATACACCTGAGCGAATAGGGCCGGCTGGACGGGTTGGCTGCATCTTGCGGGCGTTGCATGCGGTTTACCTCCCTGGTCATCGAGCTCATTCGCGCCCGGCCGCGGCTGATCGTCTGGATTGCCGTGCTCGCGCAGGCCGCGATGTGGCTGCTGGTGGCGCTTCTGTTCTACCGCAGCCCGCCCGGCAGCCTCGCGACCCTGCTTGCCTTCGGCAGGGAGTACCAGGTCGGCACTGATCTCGGTCCGCCGCTGTCGGTCTGGCTCGCCGATATCGCCTATCGTGCCGCCGGCGGCCACATGTTCGGCGTCTATGTGCTCGCCGAGCTCTGCGAGATCGCGACCTTCATTGCGCTCTATCATCTGGCGCGCGCCGTGGTCGGCACCCAGCAGGCGGTGCTCGCCGTGCTCCTGACCATGACGGCGCTGGCTTTCTCCTCGTCTGCGCTCGACTTCGGCCCCCTGGTGCTGGCGCGGCCGCTCTGGACTCTGTTGCTGTTGCATTCCTGGCAGGTCATCGGTCAGCGCCGCGGCAATGCCTGGTTCGCTTGGTCGATCGAGGCCGGCCTCTTGCTGCTGACCACGCCGGCCGCGATCTTCCTGCTCGCATTGCTCGTCATCTTCGCGCTCGCGACCGCCGGCGGCCGCCGGACGTTGCGCGCACTCGATCCGCTGTTCGCACTCGTCGTCGTTGCCGTGCTGGCGCTGCCCTATGCTGTCTGGCTGATGCGGGCCGAGACCCTTGTGCTGCCGGCTCTGCCGCATGTGGCCGACCTCAGTGCCCGTGCGCTCCACGCCGTCTGGCTGCTCGGGGGTCTTGTGCTCGGCGCAGTCGCGGTCCCGGTGCTCACCTTCCTCAACACGTCCCTGTTCGCCGGCAAGAGCGAAGAGGCGCCGATCATTTACCGGCCGCCGGTCGAGCCGCTCGCGCGCAACTTCGTCTATTTCTTTGCGCTCGCGCCGGCGCTCGGTGCGGTCCTGATCTCCGGCCTGTTCGGGCTCGAGGCCGTCGTCGGCGGCGCCGGCGTGGTGCTGGTCATGTCGGGCCTCGCCATGGTTGTCGTGGCCGGCGATCTCATTGCGATGCGCCGCGCACGGATGCTGCGCACGGTATGGCTGGTGGCGATCGCGGCTCCGGCGGCGGGCGTCGTGCTGGCCGTGTTGTTCCTGCCCTGGAGCGGCACCGGCGAGATCGCGACCTCGATGCCGGGGCGCGCGATCTCGGACTTCTTCGATGACAGCTTTGCCCGCCGCACCAACCATCGCCTGCGCGCGGTCGCAGGTGAAACCGAGCTTGCGAGCCTGATCGCGCTGCACTCCGGCCGGCCGCATCTGTTCATCGATGCCGCGCCCGCCCGGACGCCGTGGATGTCACAGGCAAAATTCAGCGAGAGCGGCGGCGTCGTGGTCTGGCGCGCCTCGGATACCGCCGGCACCCCGCCGCCCGAAATCCTCGCGCGCTTTCCCGGCATCGTGCCGGAAGTGCCGCGTGCCTTCGAATGGCTGGTCAATGGCCGTCAGGGATTGTTGCGCGTCGGCTGGGCCATCGTCCGGCCGAAAGGGACGTAGCGACAAACGCTGAAACCGTAGGGTGGGCAAAGGCGCAAAAGCGCCGTGCCCACGTCAAGCCTATCCGTCGCAACGATAGAGGTGGTGGGCACGCTCCGCTTTGCCCACCCTACGAGATCTATCCCGCCAGCACCTTCGCGATCGCCCGCAGATCCTGCCACGCGAGGCGCTTGTAGGACGGCGAGCGCAACAGATAGGCCGGGTGGAAGGTCGGCAGCGCGCGGATGGTGCGTTGGCCCGTATCGTAGTCGAACCAGCGTCCGCGTGTCCGCATGATGCCCTCGCGGGTCGAGAGCAGCGTCTGCGTCGAGGGATTGCCGAGCGTCACCAGCAGGTCGGGATTCACCAGCTCGATATGGCGCTGGATGAAGGGCAGGCAGATCTGCGTCTCCTGCGGCGTCGGCGTGCGGTTGCCGGGCGGCCGCCAGGGAATGACGTTGGTGATGTAGGCCGTGGTGCGGTTGAGGCCTATGGCGCCGATCATCAAATCGAGCAGCTTGCCGCTGCGCCCGACGAAAGGCAGTCCCTCGATGTCCTCGTCACGGCCCGGCGCCTCGCCGACGAACATGATGCGTGCCTGCGGATTGCCGTCGGCGAACACCAGCCGGGTCGCAGTGTGCTTGAGCGCGCAGCCCTCGAAGCTTTGCATCAGCTCGCGCAAGGCCTCGAGCGTCGGCGCGGTGCGCGCGGCCTCGCGGGCCGAAGCAATGGCGACGTCGGGCGCCGGTGCCGCCTCGCCACGCATCACCGCAGGCGCGGCGACAGGCCGCGGTGTCTCGACCGGCGCCGCGCGCGGGGCCGGCGGCGGAGCGTCTAATTCCGCCAGGCGGTCGACCGGTTCCTCGGCGAGCGCGCAGTCGACACCGGCCTCCAGATAGAAGGCGAGAAGCTCTCGGACGGTGGGTGCGGGCTCGGGGATCATTTGGAAAGTCAGACTATTAGTTCATCTTAAGGCGCCTTGCATCCCAGCGGAACGCATTTCCGTGGTTGTCCTACCCGGAAAAATCGGAAACAAGGGAGCGCAAATGACAAGGAACCGTCTCAAGGGCTGAGATCAGATGAGCACCGAAGAACTTCCCCCGCGCGAATCCATGGAATTCGACGTCGTCATCGTCGGCGCCGGCCCCTCGGGCCTGGCCGCGGCGATCCGGCTGAAGCAGATCAATGCCGATCTCAACGTCGTCGTGGTGGAGAAGGGCTCCGAGGTCGGTGCACACATTCTCTCCGGCGCCGTGATCGATCCGGCCGGGCTCGACAAGCTGATCCCGGACTGGCGCGAGGATTCCGATTGCCCGCTGAAGACGCAGGTCAAGGACGACCGCTTCTACTGGATGACGGCCGGCGGCGCGATCAAGCTGCCGAACTTCATCATGCCGCCGCTGATGGACAACCATCACTGCTATATCGGCTCGCTCGGCAATGTCTGCCGCTGGCTGGCGCGCAAGGCCGAGGCGCTCGGCGTCGAGATCTATCCGGGCTTTGCCGCCGCCGAAGTGCTCTATGACGAAAAGGGCGCCGTGAAGGGCATCGCCACCGGCGACATGGGCATCGGCCGCGACGGCAAGCCGAAGGACTCCTTCACCCGCGGTATGGAGCTGCTCGGCAAGTACACGCTGTTCGCCGAAGGCGCACGTGGCAGCCTGACCAAGCAGCTGATCGCCAAGTTCGCGCTCGATGCCAAGAGCGAACCGGCGAAGTTCGGCATCGGCCTCAAGGAAGTCTGGCAGATCGATCCCGCCAAGCACCAGAAGGGCCTGATCCAGCATTCGTTCGGCTGGCCGCTCGACCTGAAGACCGGCGGTGGCTCGTTCCTCTACCATTACGACGACAATCTGGTCGCCGTCGGCTTCGTCGTGCATTTGAACTACGACGATCCGTATCTGTCGCCGTTCGACGAATTCCAGCGCTTCAAGACCCATCCCTCGATCCGCGGCACCTTCGAAGGGGCCAAGCGGCTTGCCTATGGCGCGCGTGCCATCACCGAAGGCGGCTACCAGTCGGTGCCGAAGCTGACTTTCCCTGGCGGCGCGCTGGTCGGCTGTGCGGCCGGCTTCGTCAACGTGCCGCGCATCAAGGGCGTGCACAACGCGATGGGCACCGGCATGCTCGCCGCCGAACACGTCGCAGCCGCGCTCGCGGCCGATCGCGCCAACGACGAGATCGTCGACTACGAGAGCGCGTGGCGGTCCTCGCCGGTCGGCAAGGATCTGTTCCTGGTCCGCAACGTCAAGCCGCTGTGGTCGAAGTTCGGCACCGTGCTCGGCGTCGCGCTCGGCGGCTTCGACATGTGGTTCAACACGCTGTTCGGTACCTCGCTGTTCGGCACGCAATCTCATGCCAAGCCCGATCGCTCGACGCTCGATCCAGCCAAGCAACACGCGCCCAAGAACTATCCGAAGCCCGACGGCAAGATCTCGTTCGACAAGCTGTCCTCGGTGTTCCTGTCCAACACCAATCACGAGGAAGATCAGCCGATCCATCTCCGGGTCGCGGACATGAACCTGCAGAAGATGTCCGAGCATGACGTCTTCGCCGGTCCGTCGAACCGCTATTGCCCGGCCGGTGTCTATGAGTGGGTCGAGGAAGGCGCGAGCCCGCGCTACCAGATCAACGCCCAGAACTGCGTCCACTGCAAAACCTGCGACGTGAAGGACCCCAACGGCAATATCACCTGGGTTCCTCCGGAGGGCGGCGGCGGTCCGAACTACGAGGCGATGTAAGGGCGCGCCGGGTGACCAAATAGGTCCGAAGGGTGATGTAGCGCACGTTCGCGTGAGGACCCGGCTGCGGCCACCCGCCGCGGCCACGATAAGGCCATAGTAGCGGCGTCTTGGGGCACTTGACCGTCACGCGAACGGTTACTTGGCCGATTTGGGGCGTGCGGAGGGGATGCCCGGTCCGAATCCTTGCGGTGAAGCGCCAAAAGCGGCATTGTCCGGACCCGACGGTTCCGGGTCCCATGTTGCCGGCCGCGTTCGCGTGCGAGACGGCCTTTTGCTTCAAACCCAGGCACTACCAACTCAAGGCGAGCCCTGATGTTTTCATATCGTTTCAACCGCTGGACTGCTGCTGTCATCGCCCTTGCCGGCTCCGCGATCGTGGCGGTCCCTGGCGGAGTGCTGGCGCAGACGCCGGATCATCCGGCCGACACGGCGGCGCAGTTTCCGACCCGAAACGATCTGAAGTCGCTCACCACCGCCGGCAGCTATCTCGCCGCCCGTCACGCCAGCGTCGAGCGCGACGCGACCTCGGCCGCCGCCTTCTACCGCTCCGCGCTGCGGACCGATCCCAAGAACAACGAGCTGCTCGACCGCGCCTTCATCGCCTCGGTCGGCGACGGCGACATCGACGAAGCGGTCAAGCTCGCCGAGCGCATCCTCACCATCGACAAGACCAATCGCGTCGCGCGCCTCGTGGTCGGCGTGCATGATTTGAAGCTGAAGAAATATCCGAGCGCGCAAAGCAACATCAACCAGTCGATTCGCGGGCCGATCACCGATCTCGTCGCGACGCTGCTGTCCGGCTGGGCCGCCTATGGTGCGGGCGATGCCAAGGGCGCGGTCGCGACCATCGACAAGCTGGCGGGCCCGGAATGGTATCCGCTGTTCAAGGACCTGCATGCCGGCATGATCCTCGAGAACGCCGGCAAGGAGAAGGACGCGGGCGTCCGTTTCGAGCGGGCCTACAAGCTCGACGATTCCATGCTGCGCGTCAGCGAGGCCTATGCGCGCTGGCTGTCGCGCAACAAAGACGCGGCTTCGGCGACCGCGATCTATGAAGCCTTCGACAAGAAGCTCGCCCGTCATCCGCTGATCGTGGAGGGCCTCCGCGAGACCAAGGCCGGCAAGAAGCTGCCGTCGCTGGTCGATTCCGCGCAGGCTGGTGCTGCCGAGGCGCTCTACGGCATCGGCGCCACGCTGACCCGCCGCGGCGGCGAGGATCTGGCGCTGGTCTATCTCCAGCTCGCGCTCTATCTGCAGCCCACGCATCCGCTGGCCCTGCTCTCGCTCGCCGATCTCTATGAATCCGTGAAGCGGCCGCAGATGGCGATCAAGATCTATGAGCGCGTGCCGTCGTCTTCGCCTCTGAAGCGCAATGCGCAGATCCAGCTTGCCATCGATCTGGATTCCGCTGACCGCACCGACGAGGCGATCAAGATCCTCAAGGGCGTGACCGCGGAGGACTCCAAGGATCTCGAAGCCATCATGGCGCTCGGCAATCTCGAGCGCGGCCGCAAGAAGTTCGCCGACTGTGGCGCGACCTATTCGCGGGGCATCGACGTGCTGCCGGCCGGCAACGACAAGGCCAACAGCGTCTGGTACTACTACCGCGGCATTTGCGAGGAGCGCACCAAGGAGTGGGGCAAGGCCGAAGCCGACATGAAGAAGGCGCTCGAGCTGCAGCCCGACCAGCCGCATGTCCTCAACTATCTCGGCTATTCCTGGATCGACCAGGGCGTGAATCTCGACGAAGGCATGAAGATGATCAAGCGTGCCGTCGAGCAGCGTCCCGACGACGGCTACATCGTGGATTCCCTCGGCTGGGCCTATTACCGCATCGGCAACTACGAAGAGGCGGTGAAGAACCTCGAGCGCGCGATCGACCTGAAGCCCGAGGATCCTACCATCAACGACCATCTCGGCGACGCCTATTGGCGCGTCGGCCGCACGCTGGAAGCAAAATTCCAGTGGGCACATGCCCGCGATCTCAAGCCCGAGCCGGATGATCTGCCGAAGATCGAGGCCAAGATCGCCAATGGCATGACGGAAGACAATTCGAACTCTTCGGCCGCGCAGGCGGACAAGAAGAAGGACGACGGCAAGGGCGGCTAACTGAGTGACTGGGGGCGTATCGCCGATGCCGGCGTTGGTTGAAGAAGGGCGCGCGAAGGTCAATCTGAGCCTTCGCGTGGTTGGCCGTCGTGCTGACGGCTATCATGATCTCGAAAGCGTGGTTGCGTTTGCCGATTGTGCCGACCGGCTCACGCTGGAGCCGGGGGGCGAGCTCAGGCTTGCGACCACGGGGCCGCTTGCCGCGGCCTGCGGCGAGACATCAGACAATCTCGTGTTCAAGGCCGCCAAGCTGCTGGCGGACGCGGTGCCGAATTTGAAGCTCGGCGCCTTCGCGCTCGACAAGGTCCTGCCGGTGGCAGCCGGTATCGGCGGCGGCTCGGCCGACGCGGCGGCAGCGTTGCGTCTTCTCGCGCGCCTCAACGATCTCCCGCTCGATGATCCCCGCCTGCAGGAAGTTGCGCTTGCGACCGGGGCCGACGTCCCGGTGTGCCTGTTCTCGCGGGCCTGCGACATGACCGGCGTCGGCGAGCAGCTGCTGCCGCTGGCGTTGCCGAGCATGCCTTGCGTGATGGTCAATCCGCGCGTGCCGGTCGCGACCAAGGACGTGTTCAGGGAGTTGGGCCTGCGCAACGGCGAATTGCTGGTTGGCGCGACCTCGGTTCTCGACGCGCCGGCCTGGCCGGAGCAGGGCGGCTCGATTTCGGAATGGGTCGAGGTTCTCGAAACCGTCGCCAACGACCTCGAAGCCCCTGCACTGCGCATCGAACCCGTCATCGGTGACGTGCTGGGCGCTTTGCGCTCGTCCGCCGGCGTCAAGCTCGCGCGGATGTCCGGCTCGGGCGCGACCTGTTTTGCGATCTACGGTGCGGCAAATGATGCGCACGCTGCCGCCGAAAAGATCCGGCGCGACCATCCCGGCTGGTGGGTGCATGCGGGGACGTTGAGCTAGGCGCAGCTGCCGTAGGGTGGGCAAAGGCGCGCTAGCGCCGTGCCCACCATCATCATGTGGCGGGCACGCTTCGCTTTGCCCACCCTACGCCAGCGTCGCTAGCCGACGCTCTCAAGCCCGAGAAACTGCCGGATCTCACCCAGCACCTCCTCCGGCTTGTCATGCTGCAACCAGTGCCCGGCGCCGGAGATGGTCGCGATGCGTGCCTGCTGGAAATAGCGTTCCAGGCCTGCGGCCCTGGCGCCGGCGAGAAAGCTTTCGCCCGCATTCAATAGCAACGTCGGGCACGTGATGCGCGACCACAGCGCGACGTGGTCGTCCGGCCAGAGCCGATGCGGCGCGGAGGCGCGCTGGTAGGGATCAAACTTCCAGCTATAGGTGCCGTCCTCGTTCCGGCGCGCGCCGTGCGTGGCAAGGTGCAGCGCGAGGTCGCGGGTGAGGCGCTTGTTGTGAAGCACCATCTGCGCGGCCGCGTCCTCGAGGGTCGCATAGCGCCGCGGCGTTCGATCGTGCAGCCTGTCGAGCTGGCTGACCCACTTGCCGATGCGCTCATGCGTCGGGGGCTTTGGCGCATCAGGCAGCATCGTCACGCCGTCGAGAACGACGAGCTTGGTGACCTGCTCGGGGAATGAGCCTGAAAATATCAGGCTCACCATGCCACCCATGGAATGGCCGATGAGCGTCACGTGAGGCGCTGCGATGCTGCGGACGAGCTGGGCGAGATCGTAGACATACTCCGTCAGTGCGTAGCTGCCTCCCTTGGTCCAGTCGGAATCGCCGTGGCCACGCAGATCGGGCGCGATCACATGGAAGTGCGGCTGCAACGAGCGCGCGATGGCATCCCAGCTCCGGCAATGATCGCGGCCGCCATGCACCAGGATGAGTGGTGATGCGCTCTCATTGCCCCAGTCGGCGTAATGCAGGCGCAGTCCGTGGGACTCGTAATTGCGACTTTGCGGGGCGAGCATCTGGCCGCGTTCCTCGACTACCGGGTAAGACTGCATTGAACTAGCCTGCTGCCGGTCATTCGACAAGCAAGCGCGCGGTCATGCCGGCTTCGGTGCCGGGCCGGGTTTGGGCGCCGCCTGATACGCCGGGCGGTTGCGTTGCCGGATCTTGAATAGCTTCGCAGCGCGCGCGGCACGCGACAACGAATTTGGCAGGAGGTGATAACGCGACCAGGACATCATCTTCATCGAACCCTCCATCGCAACATCAATGGGTGAGCTCTTGGCGATGCCTCGTTCGAATTGCGCGCGTTACAATTCGGCAAGTCATGACGGATCGGACAGCTTGTTCATCGGCGTTAAACCTTCGTAAGCCACCGAACGCGCTCGTCGTTCACCGCCTCCAACGAATGTTAGGAGGTGAAAATCATGAAACTCGTTTCTGCGTTCGTCGGCCTCGCCGCTCTCGGTGGTGTCGCCTTGTCCACCGGAGCGGCATCGGCGCAGCCGATCGACGTCCCCGGTGCGTCGGGCGTCGTTCCGGCCGGCTACATCTGCAACGAATGGGGCCATTGCTGGCACCGCCATTATTACGGCGGCGGCTATTATCACCCGCATTATTGGGGTGGTTACGGCTGGCACCATCATTGGGGCGACGGCTGGCGCTGGCACCGCTGGCATCATTGGCACCACTGGCATCAGTGGTGAAATCCGGGAAAGGGGCTTCGGCCCCTTTCTCTTTTCAAGCCGCCTATCGCGTCACGGCCGTCAGGTTCATGGTCAGCAACACGCCGGGCTTTGGCAGCTCGCGGACAGAAAACACCGTGCGCGCGGGTCTGTGCTCTCCCATCATCTCGACATAGGCCGCGTTCATCGCATCGAAGTCCGACATCTGCTGGAGAAACACGTTGATGTGAGTGACATGGTTGAGGTCCGAGTCGACCGCCTCCAGCATGACCGCGAACGATTTGAAGATTTGCCGCGTCTGAGAGCCGACGTCGGAGCCGGCCAATTGTCCTGTTGCCGGATCAAAGCCCGCGGTCCCGCCGATCCAGATGTTCTCACCGACCTTGGCGATGTGGTTATAGGGCCCGATCGGTTTGGGTGTGTTCGGCGGCGTCAGCGTTTCGACCCGTGATGTCATCGTCGGCCTCGTTCCAGTTTGCTATCCATTCACCGGTCGCCGGGCCAGCGCGAGCGAGACGCCGAGGCCGGCAATGAAGACGCCGGAGCCCTGCGTGAGACGCTGCATCAGAAGCGGCCGACCGATCAACTGCGTGCGGGTCGCGGACGCCATCAGCACCACGACGACATCGGCGAGCGTGTTCAGTGTCACCGAGATGGCGCCGAGCGCGATGAATTGCAGCGTGGGGCTCGCTCCCGCGGGATCGAGGAATTGCGGAATGAAGGCGAGGAAGAACGCCGCGGTCTTGGGGTTCAACGCCTCGACCAGCACGCCGTCACGGAACGCGCGCTTGTCGCCGACGGGCTCGCTCGCGAGCGATAGCGTCCGGCCGGCGCTGCGAAAGGTCTTGATGCCGAGCCAGACCAGATACAGCGCGCCAACGAACTTCACGACCGCAAACAGCTCGGCGCTCGCGAGGATGATCGCGGAGATGCCGAGACTACCTGCGACGACATGGACCAATCCGCCCAGCGCCGTGCCCGCGGTCGAGGCAAAGCCGCTGGCGCGTCCTTCCGACAAGGTTCGCGCTGCGACATAGAAGATCCCGGGGCCGGGGACGGCGGCGATGAGAACCGCGGCGCCGAGGAACAGCCAGAGGTTCGTATCAATCATGCCAGTTTGGTAGCGCAGCGCGCCGCGATTGCAAGGCCTGCCGTCAACCCATGCGGCGGAAGATCGCGCTGGCATTCACCCCGCCGAAGCCGAAGCCGTTGGAGATGGCGTTGAGCATGGGCATCGGCCGTGCGCTGCCTGCGACGATGTCGATGCCGTCAGCGTGTCCGTCCGGGTTTTCAAAATTGAGCGTCGGCGGCGCGATCTGGTCGCGCAAGGCGAGCACGGTAAAGATCGCCTCCAGCCCGCCGGCGGCGCCGAGCAGATGACCGGTGGCCGATTTGGTCGCGCTCACCGCAATGGAGCGGCTGCGGCCGAACAGCGCCCCGATCGCGCCGAGCTCGCTCTCGTCGCCGGCCGGTGTCGAAGTCGCATGCGCGTTGAGGTGCTGCAGATCCGCCGGTGCAAGGTTCGCCTGCCGCAGCGCGATCTCCATCGCGCGGCGGGCGCCGTCGCCATCGGGCGGCCCCGACGTCATGTGATAGGCATCCGCGGTGGTGCCGTACCCGACAATCTCGGCGATCGGCGTCGCGCCGCGCGCAAGCGCATGTTCCAGTTCCTCGATCACGAGAATGCCCGCGCCTTCGCCCATCACAAAACCGTCGCGGTCGCGATCGAACGGGCGCGAGGCGCGCGTGGGCTCGTCGTTGAATCCGCTCGACAACGCGCGGGCTGCGGCAAAGCCGCCGAGGCTGACGATATCGATGCAGGCTTCCGCACCGCCGCAGATCGCGACATCGACCTCGCCGGCGCGGATCATGCGCGCGGCATCGCCGATGGCCTGTACGCCGGCGGCACACGCCGTGACCGGCGTGCCCAGCGCGCCCTTGTAGCCGTACTTGATCGAGACGTGGCCGCTAGCGAGATTGGCGAGGAACGAGGGGATCGTGAATGGTGAGAGCCGGCGCGGGCCGCGCTGCTCGGTGATGCGCACCGCTTCCGCCATCGCAGGGAAGCCGCCGACGCCGGAGCCGATGATGGTCGCGGTCCGCTCCAGCGATGCCGCATCCTGCGGCGTCCATTTGGCCTGCGCGACCGCTTCTGCGGTGGCGAGCAGCGCGAACAGAATGAAGCGGTCCATCTTGCGCTGATCTTTTGGCGCGGCGGCCTCCGCCGGATCGAAGCCGCCATCGGCGTCATCGGCCCTGTCGGGCACGAGACCCGCAATGCGGGCGGGCAGCGCCTGCGACCATTGGGGCAGCGGGCGCAACCCGCTCTGTCCGGCGAGCAGCCGGCGCCAGGACAATTCGACACCACAGCCGAGCGGCGACACCGCGCCCATTCCCGTCACGACGATACGACGCATGTCAGTCTCCAGCCGGCGCGACCGCCGGGTTCATGGCTTTGAGCGAAATGAGCCGCCGCCGCATCAGGCGGCTCGCGCCGGGGCCCGCGATCACCACCGCGTTGGCGAGCGTGATCGGCTGCCTGTCGGCGGCATCGACCACGACCGGATCGAGCGGCCGGCGATCGCCCCGGTTCGCCAGCAGGATGGATTCGCCCTTCGGCGCGAGATGCTTGTTGCCCCAGGCGAGCAGCGTGGCGATCACGGGGAAGAAATCCCGCGCCTTGTCCGTCAGCACATATTCGTAACGCGGCGGCCGCTCCTGGTAGCGGCGGCGGACGAACAGGCCGGTCTTGGTGAGATGGGCGAGACGCCGCGACAGGATGTTGGGCGCGATGCCGAGATTGCGCTCGAACTCGTCGAACCGCGTCGCGCCCTGAAACGCATCCCGCAGGATCAAGATGCTCCACCACTCGCCGACCGTCTCCACGGCGCGGCCGACCGGGCATTCCAGGATCGAGGGGGATTTTGGCTGCATGCCGGGAAGGTAGAGGAGTGGCTTGCAAAATGCAAGTTACTGGGTGCCGCTGTGCCCCGGACGCGGCGCAGCGCTCCTTCAGCGGTGCGCTGCAGAGCCGGGGCCCAGATTGTTGATCGCTGGATGTCGCTTGCGTCCCGGCTCAGCGCAGCAGCGTTTCACGCTGCAGCGCGTCCGGGACACGGGAGGGAGAGCGCGGTCGTGCGCCGTACTCCGTCATTTGCGAGTGCAAATCTAACCCCGTCACCCTGAGGCGCGAGCACAGCGAGCCTCGAAGGGCGACGGCCCAGATGCATCGCGGCCGTGCATCCTTCGAGGCTCGCTGCGCGAGCACCTCAGGATGACGGGACCGATAGCGGTACGGAAGAGTCAGAGAGGGCGATCGCGCCCTAATGCGACCGTGCCAGGCAGAACGCCACCACCTGCTCCAGCGCGCTCTTCATCGGCGAGGACGGGAACAGCGCCAGCGCGTCGACGGCCATGGCGCCGTAGTGATGGGCGCGGCTGATTGTGTCCTCGAGCGCGCGGTGCTTGTTCATCAGGCCGATGGCGTGATCGAGGTCGCTGTCGCCGATCTCGCCGCGCTCGAGCGCCCTGATCCAGAAGGCGCGCTCGGTGTCGTTGCCGCGGCGGAAGGCGAGCACGACGGGAAGGGTGATCTTGCCTTCGCGGAAGTCGTCGCCGGTGTTCTTGCCGAGTTTTGCACTCTTGCCGCCATAATCGAGCACGTCGTCGACGAGCTGGAAGGCGATGCCGAGATTCATGCCGACCGAGCGGCAGGCGGTCTGCTCGGCCTTCGGGCGGTTGGCGATGACAGGGCCGACCTCGCAGGCGGCTGCGAACAGTTCGGCGGTCTTGCCGCGGATCACGGCGAGATATTCGTCCTCGGTGGTCGCGGTGTTCTTGGCGGCGGCGAGCTGCATCACCTCGCCCTCGGCGATGGTGGCGGCGGCCGCGGAAAGGATATCCAGCGCGCGCAGCGAGCCGACCTCGACCATCATGCGGAAGGCCTGGCCGAGCAGGAAGTCGCCGACCAGCACGCTGGCCTCATTGCCCCAGAGCATGCGCGCCGAGAGCTTGCCACGGCGCATCTCGCTCTCGTCGACGACGTCGTCGTGGAGCAGGGTCGCGGTGTGCATGAACTCGACGGAGGCCGCCAGCTTGATGTGGCCGTCGCCGGTGTAGCCGGCCAGATTGGCCATGGCGAGCGTCAGCATCGGCCGCAGCCGCTTGCCGCCGGAGGAGATCAGATGGTTGGCCACTTCCGGGATCATGGTCACGTCGGAGCCCGTCCGCGACAGGATCGTGGCGTTGACGCGCTCCATATCGGGGGCGACAAGGGCAACCAGCTCTTCGATCGACGCGCCGGGGGTTTCGAAAGGTACGATGACGGCCACGCCGGTCTCCAATATTTGCCCCGGAGGGGCTATTCTGATGGAAAGACAATAGAAACTGGACGGGGATGCGGCAAGGCCTGTGGAACCATTGACATTTGCAGCTTAACCCCTTTCGGGCAGGAGGCTCGTTTGCGTGAACTGGTTCGGACCAACGATATCGTGCTGGTGTCGGCGATCGGCGCGCTGCTGGACGGCGCCAACATCCATCACCTGGTGCTGGACCAGAACATGAGCATCATCGAAGGCTCGCTCGGCGTCCTGCCGCGGCGGATCCTGGTCCATGAGGACGACGCCATCGAGGCCCGGCAGCTCCTGACCGAGGCCGGGCTCAGCCACGAACTGCGCGGCGATGATTGACGTCGTCACAGATATCACCGAGGACGCCTTTCTCGGCGGGCAGTTGCTCCTGAGGCAGAAGCGATCCGGCCACCGCGCCGGGCACGATGCGATTCTGCTTGCGGCTGCGACCGAAGCCCGCGCTGGCGACCGTGTGGTCGATCTCGGCGCCGGCATTGGCACGGCCGGGCTGGCGCTGGCCCGGCGCGTGGCCGGGATCGATCTTGGCCTCGTCGAGATCGATCCGGAACTGGCCGGGCTCGCGCGCACCAATGCGGCCGCGAATGCGATTGCCGCGGCGGTGATTGTGCTCGACGTCACGGCGGATGCGCAGGCGTTTGCGGCACATGGGCTCATGCCCGACAGCGCCGACTGCGTGCTGATGAACCCGCCCTTCAACGATGCCACGCGGCACCGTGGCTCGCCGGACCAGGCGCGTCACACCGCGCATGTCGCGACCGAGGAGACGCTGCAGGCCTGGGTGCATGCCGCGCGGCGCCTGCTGCGATCGAACGGCGTGCTGACCTTGATCTGGCGTGCGGATGGTGTCGCGGAGGTTTTGGCAGCGCTGTCACGCGGCTTCGGCAGCGTGTCGATCCTGCCGGTTCATGGCGAAGCGGGAAGGCCTGCGATCCGTGTGCTGGTGCGCGCCGTCAAGGGGGGCCGGGCGCCGCTGCGATTGCTGCCAGGCCTCATGCTCAATGATGAGTCACGCGTGCCTAAAAAAGAGGTGAGGAATATTCTGGAAGGGAGAGCGGTCTTGCCGCTGGCGGAGCCGTGACGGCTTACTGCGGAAGCGATTCCGACTGCTGTTCCGGCTGGGACGTAACGCGGATCGCCGTGAAAAGCGCGCCGATCAGCATCAACAGCAGATAGATCTTCATGTCGCTTCCTCCGCTGCCTTATTGCAGCTTCCCAACGGGGATTCTGCAAAACACGTTCCAGGCACTTTCAATGACAGTCGCGTGATAAGAATTGGTTAATCAGAGGTAACGGCATGGCCGAACAATTGAACGATCGCAAAAATTCCGGCTGGGCCGACAAGCTCATGCAATATCTGCCGGCGCGCTTCCGCCCGGGTACGGCTGTGGTGCCGGTGGTGCGGCTGTCCGGCGTGATCGGCGCGGTGACCCCGCTGCGCCCGGGCATGTCGCTCGCGGGCGTCGCCCGGGTGCTGGAGCGGGCCTTTTCGGTCCGCAACGCCAAGGCGGTGGCGCTGGTGATCAATTCGCCCGGCGGCTCGCCGGTGCAGTCGCGCCAGATCTATCTGCGCATCAAGCAGCTCGCGGCGGAGAAGAAGCTGCCGGTGCTGGTGTTCGTCGAGGACGTCGCAGCCTCCGGCGGCTACATGATCGCCTGCGCCGGCGACGAGATCTTCTGCGACCCGTCCTCGATCCTCGGCTCGATCGGCGTGGTCGGCGGCAGCTTCGGTTTTCAGGAGGCGATCAAGCGGCTCGGCATCGAGCGCCGGCTGTACACGGCCGGCGCCCACAAGGCGATGCTCGATCCGTTCCTGCCCGAAAACCCCGACGACGTCGCCAAGCTCAAGGCGCTTCAGCGCGAGATCCACCAGATCTTCATCGCGCTGGTGAAGGAAAGCCGCGGCGCGCGGCTGAAGGGCGCGGACGACACCCTGTTCACCGGCGAGTACTGGGCCGGTGAGACGTCGATCGCGCTCGGCTTGGCCGATGGCATCGGCGATATCCGCTCAACTCTTCGTGCCCGCTATGGCGACAAGGTTCTCACCCCTGTGATCGCGCAGCCGACCGGTCTGCTGTCCGGTCTGTTGGGGCGGAAATCGCCCGGCGCGGGCCAGCTTTCGGCCATGGAATCAATGGCCGGTCTGCCGGACGAACTGATCTCGGCGGTCGAGACGCGGGCGATTTGGGCGAAATTCGGGTTCTAGGCGGAGGCGCTCCCGCGCCATTTGGTCCGGACTGAGCCAATTGCGGCGCAGCCCGGAGTGCGCGAATATGCGTGTGGGGGCTGAGCATTGAACAAGGATCGACCGATGCCGCCGTTCGTTGCATTTGCGGGCGTCCTGGGTGGGCTTGCCGTGGTCCGCTGGGCCTACAAGACCGCACTCCGGATCAACCAGGAGCTGGAGGAGATGCGCCTCTCGCGCGTCGCCGAGGCCGCCCATATGGGGAATATCCAGACATTGAAGCGTGACCCCGTGACCGGAGCCTACCGGCCCGGCTAGTCGCCTCACGAACCGCTGCCGTAGGGTGGGCAAAGCGAAGCGTGCCCACCAGCAGCATCCGAATTCATCGAAAGACGGTGGGCACGGCGCGAGTGCGCCTTTGCCCACTCTACGAGACCGCCCTAGGGCATCCGTTAAGCCCGAATCCGCCCCTTTGCCTTGATTCCCACCCCCGCCGTCGATACGGTCCCGCGCGATTCAAAACCCCCCGCGAGAGCCTGATCTGACGATGGACGCCTCATTGCCCGCCCATATGCGCCCGGAACGCTCGTTCCAGGGCTTTATCCTCGCGCTCCAGCGGTTCTGGGCCGAGCAGGGCTGCGTGATTTTGCAGCCCTACGACATGGAGATGGGCGCGGGTACCTTCCATCCGGCCACCACGTTGCGCGCGCTCGGGCCAAAACCCTGGAACGCCGCCTATGTGCAGCCGTCGCGCCGGCCCAAGGACGGCCGTTACGGCGAGAACCCGAACCGGATGCAGCACTACTACCAGTTCCAGGTGATCATGAAGCCGTCGCCGCCGAACCTTCAGGAACTGTACCTGAAGTCGCTCGCCGCGATCGGTATCGATTCCGCCGTGCACGACATCCGCTTCGTCGAGGACGACTGGGAGAGCCCGACGCTGGGCGCCTGGGGCCTCGGCTGGGAATGCTGGTGCGACGGCATGGAAGTCAGCCAGTTCACCTATTTCCAGCAGGTCGCGGGTTTTGAATGCGCACCGGTCGCGGGCGAGCTCACCTACGGGCTCGAGCGGCTTGCGATGTATGTGCAGGGCGTCGACCGCGTCTATGACCTCAACTTCAACGGCCGCGAGGGCGACGCGAAGGTCACCTATGGCGACGTCTTCCTCCAGGCCGAGCGGGAATATTCGAAGCACAATTTCGAAGTCGCCGACACCGCGATGCTGTTCGAGCAGTTCAAGATGGCTGAGGCCGCTTGCAGAAAGTATCTCGACGCTGGCTGGAAGGACGGCAAGCGCGAAGCACACCTGATGTCGCTGCCGGCCTATGACCAGTGCATCAAGGCGAGTCACGTCTTCAACCTATTGGACGCACGCGGCGTGATCTCGGTGACGGAGCGGCAGAGCTACATTCTGCGCGTACGCGAATTGGCAAAAGCCTGCGGCGAGGCCTGGATCCACACTGAAGCGGGCGGAGCGGCCTGATGCCCGATCTTTTGCTTGAACTGTTCTCGGAAGAGATTCCCGCGCGCATGCAGGCCAAGGCGGCCGACGATCTGCGCCG
Organism: Bradyrhizobium sp. CCGUVB4N; assembly: GCF_024199945.1. Lineage (GTDB taxonomy): Bacteria > Pseudomonadota > Alphaproteobacteria > Rhizobiales > Xanthobacteraceae > Bradyrhizobium. Next base: position 2,670,624 of record NZ_JANADP010000001.1, read on the forward strand.
CCTGGTCACCGACAAGCTCGTCGCCGAAGGCCTCGTCTACGAGGGCGCGAAAGCCTTCGCGACGCCGCGCCGCCTCGCGCTCACCGTGCACGGCATCCCCGCGCGCCAGCCTGACCTCAAGACCGAACGCCGCGGACCGAAGGTCGGCGGCCCCGATGCGGCCGTGCAGGGCTTTCTGAAGGCGACCGGCTTGAAGTCGCTGGATGAAGCCAAGATCCAGCGCGACCCGAAGGGCGACTTCTACATCGCGCTGATCGAGAAGGCCGGCCGCGACGCCATCGACGTGCTCGCGGAAATCCTGCCCGTCATCATCCGCACCTTCCCCTGGCCGAAATCGATGCGCTGGGGCGCGCGCTCCGGCAAGCCCGGCTCGCTGAGCTGGGTGCGTCCGTTGCATGCGATCATTGCGACCTTCGGGCCCGAGACGGAAGAGCCCGATGTCGTGAAATTCTCGGTCGACGGAATCGAAACCGGGCAGACCACCTACGGCCATCGCTTCATGGCACCAGCTGCGATTTCCGTGCGCCGCTTCGAGGACTATGAGGCGAAGCTGAAGGCGGCCAAGGTCATCCTCGATCCGCAGGCGCGCAAGGACATCATATTCGAGGACGCCAAGGAGCTGACCTTCGCGCAAGGTTTTGAGCTGGTCGAGGATCAGGTGTTGCTGGACGAGGTCTCTGGCCTCGTGGAATGGCCCGTCGTCATGATGGGATCGTTCGAGGCGGAATATCTGGCGATCCCCGACGAGGTGATCCGCGCCACGATCCGTAACAACCAGAAGTGCTTTGTGGTCAAGGATCCCAAGACCGGGAAGCTGACCAACAAGTTCGTCCTCACCGCCAACATCGAGGCGACCGACGGCGGCCAAGTCATCGTATCAGGCAACGAGCGCGTCATCCGTCCGCGCCTGTCGGATGCGAAATTCTTCTACGAGACGGACCTGAAGACGAAGCTCGAGGATCGGCTGCCGAAGTTCGAGCAGATCGTGTTCCACGAGAAGCTGGGGACGCAAGCCGCGCGCATCAAGCGCATCGAGCGCCTCGCCGCGGAGATCGCGCCGCTGGTTGGCGCCGATGTCGCCAAGGCGACGCGCGCAGCGCATCTGGCAAAGGCGGATTTGCTGACCGAAGTCGTCGGTGAATTCCCCGAAGTGCAGGGCCTGATGGGCAAGTACTACGCGCTGGCGCAGGGCGAGGACGCGTCCGTCGCTGCCGCCTGCGAGGAGCACTACAAGCCGCAAGGTCCGGCCGATCGCGTGCCGACCGATCCGGTCAGCGTCGCGGTCGCGCTCGCCGACAAGATCGACACGCTCGTTGGATTCTGGGCGATCGACGAGAAGCCGACGGGATCGAAGGACCCGTATGCGCTGCGTCGCGCGGCGCTGGGCGTGATCAGGCTGATTGCCGAGAACGCGCTTCGGCTCTCGCTGATGAAGGTGGCTGCGTCCGCGCTCGCTGGCCTATCGGTGAAGCCTGCGGATGCGCAGAAGCTCCCGAACGATCTGCTCGCCTTCTTCGCCGACCGCCTGAAAGTCCAGCTCCGCGAGCAGGGCGCGCGTCACGATCTCGTCGATGCCGTGTTTGCGCTCGGCGGCCAGGACGATCTGCTGATGATCGTCCGCCGTGTCGAGGCGCTCGGAAAATTCCTCGAGAGCGACGACGGCAAGAATTTGCTCGCCGGCACCAAGCGCGCCAGCAACATTCTCTCGATCGAGGAAAAAAAGGACAAGCGCACGTTCGACGGCGCGCCGGATGCTGCGCTCTACAGCCTCGACGAAGAGAAGGCGCTGGCCAAGGCGATCGGCGACGTGAAGGCGGAAGCCAGCGCAGCCGTTGCCAAGGAGGACTTTGCCGCCGCGATGAGCGCGATGGCCAAGCTGCGTCCGCCGGTCGATGCGTTCTTCGACAAGGTGCGCGTCAACGACGACGATGCCAAGGTGCGCGAGAACCGCCTGAAGCTGCTCAACGAAATCCGCAGCGCCACGCGTGCGGTCGCGGACTTCTCGAAGATCCAGGATTGAGGCCGGCGCAAAAAAGCCCCACCCGGCGGGGGGAAGACCGGGCGGGGCCTGATGTCCGTTTGCACTGCTCGCGCCAGCCTGATTGATATGACGCGCCGGACACCTAGTTGATCGCTAGTCCATCACCTCGACGATGCGGCGCGAGCGCGGCTCGACCAGCACCGTCTCGCCGTTCACGACGGTGTAGCGATAGGTCGTCGCGCCGAAACGTTGCGGCACGTCATAATAGGTGATGCCGGTTTCGGGTAACGTGCCGCCGACGATCACGCGATCCGGGATGCTGAAGGCTGGCACACGTTGCTCGATGACATAGTCACGGAAAGCCGGCCGCTGTTCCACCGCGATGGTCGGGCCGCTATCGACCACGACAGGCGCACGTCCCACCGTGATCCCGGTTTGCGCCTGCGCCGCGATCGGCGCACCGAGCGCGATGCCAAGCGCTGCGAGGGCGAGAATCCTGTTCCGCATGGACAACTCCTTCGAATTGATTTCAGCCGGCGCCAGCGGCGCGACCGGTTGCCAATGCTGCGGCGCGCGTGATGTTCCGGAAAAGGCCCGCCGCATACGCGGCAATTTCGGGCAGTTTTCGCGAAGCGGGGAACCCGTTGCGGCCTCGCGCGTCTCTACCCGCGGAACCGGGTCCGGTATGATCCGCCCGCGATTCGCCTTAACGCTCGGAAAGACAATTCATGCACATCACTGTCGCCCACATCTCGCCGATCCTGTCATTGCTCGCGGGTGTGCTCATCCTGATCATGCCCCGTCTGCTGAACCTGATCGTGGCGATTTTTCTCATCGTCAACGGGGCGATTGGGCTCGGTTTGTTGAAGTGGCTCCATCTCTAGGCCTTCATTTTCCGGAACTCTTCGACTTGCGCGGGCCTGCCCAAAGTGGTGTAAGGCGCGCGATTTCCCATTCCTCTCGCAGGTTGTGTGCAAGCTATGGCCAAAGCCGCCTCGAAGCCTAATAAAACTGCAGCGAAATCAAAGCCCTCGTCCAAGGCGAAGGCTGCGCCGGCGGCCCGCAAGGCGCTTCCCAAGAGCGCCGTGAAGAGCGCCCCGAAGCCGGTCGCCAAGGCCGCTGCCAAGCCTGCCGCGAAACCTGCGGCCAAGCCGGCCGCGAAGGCTGCGACCAAGCAGGCCACGCCGAAGGTTGCCGCCAAGGTCGCTGCGAAGGCTGCGCCCGCCAAGGCGGCTCCGGCCGCGATCAAGGCCGGCAAGTGGGTCTACACGTTCGGCGACGGCAAGGCCGAGGGCCGCACGGAGATGCGCGACCTCCTCGGCGGCAAGGGCGCCAACCTCGCCGAGATGGCCAATCTCGGCCTGCCGGTGCCTCCGGGCTTCACCATCCCGACCTCGGTCTGCACCTATTTCTACGCCCACGACAAATCCTATCCGAAGGAATTGCAGTCGCAGGTTGAGAAGGCGCTGGACCATGTCGGCAAGTTGACCGGCAAGGTGTTCGGCGACACCAAGAACCCGCTGCTCGTCTCCGTGCGCTCCGGCGCGCGCGCCTCGATGCCGGGCATGATGGACACCGTGCTCAATCTCGGCCTCAACGACGAGACCGTGGAAGCGCTGTCGGAGCTCTCGGGCGACCGTCGCTTCGCCTATGACAGCTATCGCCGCTTCATCACCATGTATTCCGACGTGGTGCTCGGCTTCGAGCATCATCACTTCGAGGAAATCCTCGACACGTTCAAGGACAGCCAGGGCTACACGCTCGACACCGACCTCACCGCCGAGGACTGGGTCGGTCTGGTCGGCAAGTACAAGGACGCGGTCGCGCGCGAGACCGGCAAGGACTTCCCGCAGGATCCGCATGACCAGCTCTGGGGTGCGGTCGGCGCGGTGTTTTCATCCTGGATGAATGCGCGCGCGGTGACCTACCGCAAGCTGCACGACATTCCGGAATCCTGGGGCACCGCGGTCAACGTGCAGGCCATGGTGTTCGGTAACATGGGCGAGACCTCGGCGACCGGCGTTGCGTTCACCCGCAACCCCTCGACCGGCGAGAGCAAGCTCTACGGCGAGTTCCTGATCAACGCGCAGGGCGAGGATGTGGTGGCGGGCATCCGCACGCCGCAGGACATCACCGAAGAAGCGCGCAAGGAATCGGGCTCCGACAAGGCGTCGATGGAAGCGGCGATGCCGGAGGCCTTCAAGGAGCTGACGCGGATCTACACGCTGCTCGAGAAGCACTACCGCGATATGCAGGACATGGAGTTCACGGTCGAGCAGGGCAAGCTTTGGATGCTGCAGACCCGCGGCGGCAAGCGCACGGCCAAGGCGGCGCTGCGCATCGCGGTCGAACTCGCCAATGAGGGACTGATCACCAAGAAGGAAGCGGTGATGCGGATCGACCCCGCCTCGCTCGATCAGCTGCTGCATCCGACCATCGATCCCAACGCCAAGCGCGACGTGATCGCGACCGGCCTGCCGGCGTCGCCCGGTGCGGCCTCCGGCGAGATCGTGTTCTCCTCGGACGAGGCGGCCAAGCTCCAGGGCGACGGACGCAAGGTCATCCTGGTCCGCATCGAGACCAGCCCCGAAGACATCCACGGCATGCACGCCGCCGAAGGCATCCTGACCACCCGCGGCGGCATGACGTCGCACGCCGCCGTCGTCGCGCGCGGCATGGGCAAGCCCTGCGTCTCCGGCTGCGGCACCATCCGCGTCGATTACGGTCGCGGCACGATGAGCATCGGCTCGCGCACCTTCAAGGCCGGTGATGTCATCACCATCGACGGCTCGCTCGGCCAGGTGCTGGCCGGCCGCATGCCGATGATCGAGCCGGAGCTTTCCGGCGAGTTCGGCACGCTGATGAACTGGGCCGACCAGGTCCGCAAGATCGGCGTCCGCGTCAACGGCGATACGCCGGACGACGCCCGCACCGCAATCAAGTTCGGTGCGGAAGGCATCGGCCTCTGCCGCACCGAGCACATGTTCTTCGAGGAGACGCGCATCCGCACGGTGCGCGAGATGATCCTCTCCGAGGACGAGCAGTCGCGCCGTGCCGCGCTTGCCAAGCTGCTGCCGATGCAGCGCGCCGACTTCGTCGAGCTGTTCGAGATCATGAAGGGCCTGCCCGTCACGATCCGTCTGCTCGACCCGCCGCTGCACGAGTTCCTGCCGCACACCCATGCCGAGGTCGAGGAAGTGGCGCGCGCCATGAACACCGATCCGCGGCGTCTCGCCGATCGCGCGCGCGAGCTGTCGGAGTTCAATCCGATGCTCGGCTTCCGCGGCTGCCGCATCGCGATCGCCTATCCTGAGATCGCCGAGATGCAGGCACGCGCAATCTTCGAGGCTGCGGTCGAAGCCGAGAAGCGCACCGGCAAGGCCGTCGGCCTCGAGGTGATGGTGCCGCTGATCGCGACCAAGGCCGAGCTCGACCTCGTCAAGGCGCGGATCGATGCCACGGCGAAGGCCGTGATGCGCGATACCAATACAAAGCCTGCCTATCAGGTCGGCACCATGATCGAGCTGCCGCGCGCCTGCCTGCTCGCGGAACAGATCGCGGAGAGTGCCGAGTTCTTCTCGTTCGGCACCAACGACCTGACGCAGACGACCTACGGCATCAGCCGCGACGACGCCGCGAGCTTCCTCGGTCCCTACGTGACGAAGGGCATCCTCTCGATCGATCCCTTCATCTCGCTCGACCAGGAAGGCGTCGGCGAGCTCGTCAAGATCGGCGTCGCGCGCGGCCGCAAGGCGCGCCCGAAGCTCAAGATGGGCATCTGCGGCGAGCACGGCGGCGACCCGGCCTCCGTTGCGTTCTGCCACAATGTCGGCCTCGACTACGTCTCATGTTCGCCGTATCGCGTGCCGATCGCGCGGCTTGCTGCCGCTCAGGCAGCGCTCGGCAAGGTCGTCGCGAGTCAGGCGTAAGACGAAGAGACATCCGAGATGCGAAAGAGGCGGGGCCGAACCCCGCCTCTTTTGTTTTGGTCACGCTCTCTCCACCCGTCATTGCGAGCGTAGCGAAGCAATCCAGACCACATACTCACTGTCATCGCCCGGCTTGACCGGGCGATCCAGTACTCCGAGACGGCAGTGATCTAATCGAGAAGCCGCAGCGTACTGGATGCCCCGGTCGAGCCGGGGCATGACAGCGGTTGTTGCCGTAAAAGCAGAACCTCGCGCGTCCCGTAATGATACGCGCCGGCAAGAGTTCCTTCACCATTCGCGTTGACCAGATGTTTACTGTTTCAAGTGAGCCCGCATTTACCAATGCGTAGCATCGCGCCGTGAAAACACCTGACATTGCTTGAGTGTGCTTCATGCGCAACGACGATTAACGCCCCGGCAACCTAAATTAGATACTCACGATAAAGATCGAATTGCACGGACGTACTGCGGCTCGATCCTTCTAGTGTAAGCGTAGCGTGAGCGTATCGATGTTTGTGTTGCGTAACCATCCGAAGGGTGCGCGGTTCGCATCCTTCGGAATCGGTCTCTGCATCTTCGCATTGATGCCGAGAGAGACCGGCTATCAGGACATTGGCTCGTTGCTGGCGCGTCAGCCCGGCGTCGCCGAGCGTTGGCAGAAGCAGGTGTTCTCTGCAGCCTCGTCCATTCAGCTTGCCACCTACAGCTTTTCGCGCCCGATCGGGACTTCAGTGCCGCAGAGCGCGATGGTTCGCCTCGCGAGCCTCGATGGCCGCGACGTCACCGGCACCGTTACGCGCAATCCGGTGCTCCAGGCACCGACGCGTTACCAGGCCTCCGATTTCCCCAAGGTCGATCGCGCGCTGAAGGGCGACCGTCTCGCCACCGTGACGCCCGCGCCCGAGACGGCAGCACCGGCCGCCGCGCCGCCGCAGCAGGATCCCGCGACCTCGAACAGCTCCGTGTTCGGCGCCAAGACCGCTGCGCTGCCGGTGGCGCAACCGCAGGCGATGTCGCCGGAGTCCGCCGCGGCGCTCGATCCCGAGCTTCAGGAGGCGATGCGCGCGCCGCCACTGCCGCAATATGCCAATCCGCCGAAGGCCGACGACAACGCGTTGTCTTTTGCGGCGCAGCCCCTCAATGCGCTCAAGCAGGCGACGGTCGTTGCCCCGCCGCGCGATCCCTTCAGCGTCAAGACCTCGAACCTGTTCTTCGGCAGCTCCTCGCTTGGCGGCAATGTCGAGAGCATCGAGAGCTGGCAGCCTGGTGCCGAGCCGCTGATCGTGATGCCCGACCCCGACATGAAGCTGGCTTCGCTGTCGCCGCCGACCGAGGACCTCGCGGGCATTGCCGAGAGTGGCGAGAGCGTCGCCCCGAAGGGCGAAGTCAACGCCGACAACCAGCGCGCCAAATCGCCGGCCGAGCGGCTGGCACTGGACGAGAAGTCGCGCGCGAAGTCTGAAAAGTGCCTTGCCGAAGCGGTCTATTTCGAGTCTCGCGGCGAGGCCGTGCGTGGCCAGATCGCGGTCGCGCAAGTGGTGATGAACCGCGTGTTCTCCGGCAAATATCCGGACACCGTGTGCGGCGTGGTCTATCAGAACAAGTACCGCCACTTCGCCTGCCAGTTCACCTTCGCCTGCGACAACAATCCCGATGTGATCCGCGAGCCCGAGATGTGGGAGCGCGCCAAGAGGATTTCGAAGGCGATGCTCGACGGTCAGATCTGGCTGCCCGAAGTCGGCAAGTCGACGCACTACCACGCCTATTGGGTGCGTCCGTCCTGGGTCGCCGAGATGAAGAAGATGTACAAGACCGGCGTGCACACCTTCTATCGGCCGCGCAATTGGGGCGACGGCAGCGAAGAGCCGAGCTGGGGCACGCCGGCGCAGACCGCCGCACTCTCGGCCGAGCTCGTGCAGGAAGCCAAGAGCTCCGCCGAGATGGGCGTGGTCGAGCGGCGCTAGGCATTCGGAAGAAGATCGTCATGCCCGGGCTTGTCCCGGGCATCCACGTTCTTCGTGCCGCGTGGCAAGGCGTGGATGGCCGGGACGAGCCCGGCCATGCCGGAGAGACTACCTCACATCTCGATATCCAGCGCGCAATCGAAATTCGGCGCCGAATGCGTCAGCGCACCGGATGAGGCGTAGTCGACGCCGGTCGCCGCGATTGCCGCGATCGAGTCCAATGTGACGCCGCCCGATGCTTCCAGCGCGACCCGGCCCTCGCTGATCCGCACCGCCTCGCGCAGCGTCGCGATGTCCATGTTGTCGAGCAGCACCGCCTCGGCGAGGCCGGTGTTGAGGACCTCGCGGAGCTGCGCGAGCGTATCCACCTCGATCTCGATCTTGACGAGATGGCCGACATGCGCGCGGGCACGCTCCAGCACGGGGCGGATGCCGCCGGCGACGGCGATGTGGTTGTCCTTGATCAGGATCGCATCGTCGAGGCCGAAGCGGTGGTTGAAGCCGCCACCGCACCGCACCGCGTATTTCTCCAGCGCGCGCAACCCCGGCGTGGTCTTTCGCGTGCAGCAGATCCGCATCCTTGTGCCTTCGGTGCGCGCGACATAGTCCGCGGTCAGCGTGGCCACGCCCGAGAGACGGCCGACGAAATTCAGCGCGGTCCGTTCCGCGGTGAGAATGGCGCGGGCCGGGCCGGAGATCGTCAGCACGGGTTGCCCGCGGGCGATGCGTGCGGCGTCGCGGACATGCGCGCGCACCTCCAGGTCGGACGAGAGCTTTTGCAGGGTCGCCAGCGCGAGCGGCAGGCCGGCGATGACGCCGGATTGCCGCGCGACGAGGATGGCCTGCGCCTTGGTCGCTTCCGGGATCGTCGCGAGCGAGGTGACGTCGCCGGCGCGGCCGAGGTCCTCGTCGAGCGCGCGATGTACGGCCTCGTCGATGGCGAGCGGGGAGAGGAAGGCGTCGGGATAGAGCAGCGAATTCGGGGTGATCATGAGAGGCTCCGTCAGGCGATCATGGATTGCGCGATGCGCGGCGTTGAATGCGCGGTGAGGCTGTCCGCGATCTCGCGCACAGCAGTGAGCGTGGTCATCGTCCTCTGCGCCAGTGCGGGCACCTCCGCAGGATGGTCGGAGCGGAAATGCGCGCCGCGGCTCTCGTGACGGCTCCAGGCCGAGGCCGCTATGAGCAGGGCCGCCGTCGCCATGTTGCGGACAGCGATGCTCGTGACCTTGCGCTCGAGCGCAGCAAAGTCGCGTACGGCGTCCGCAAGTCCGTCGCGCTCGCGGATCACGCCGACATTCGCGCTCATCATCGCGCGCAGCCGCTTCACGGCAGCAGCATCCGGCGCCGCGCCGCGCGGCGTCACCAGCGCCTCGGGCAGGCGGGCAGGTGAGGGGATCGCGTGGCCGGCGATATCGTCGGCGATGCGTGCAGCATAAACCACGGCCTCGAGCAGCGAATTCGAGGCAAGTCGATTGGCGCCATGCGCACCGGTGGACGATACTTCTCCGCCGGCCCAGAGCCCGTCGATCGAGCTGCGGCCGCGCGCGTCCACCGCGATGCCGCCCATGTGATAGTGCACGGCCGGCGCGATCGGGATCGGTTGCGTCGCCGGATCGATGCCGGCCGCGATGCAGCTTGCATGCACGGTCGGGAATTTTTCGGCGAAGCGCGCACCCAGCGCTCGGCGTGCATCGAGAAACGCGCCGCGTCCCGCCGCGACCTCGGCGAACACACCGCGGGCCACGATGTCGCGCGGCGCCAGTTCGGCGAGCGGATGCTGCGCCGCCATGAAGCGCTCGCCCTGGCCGTTGATCAGCGAGGCGCCCTCACCGCGCAGCGCCTCGGTCGCAAGCGGCGCAGGATCGCGGCCGACCATGATCGCGGTCGGATGGAACTGGACGAACTCCGGATCGGCGATCACGGCGCCGGCGCGCGCGGCAATCGCAAGACCCGATCCGTTGGCCTCAGTCGGATTGGTGGTGACGGCATAGAGATGGCCGATGCCCCCGGTCGCCAACACCACCGCGCGCGAGGCGATCATCACGGGCTTGGCGGCAAAATTTCCGGCCTCGCGCAACTGAAGTCCGGTGACGGCGCCGTCCTCGGTAAGCAGTGCTTCGGCGACTAAGCCTTCGATCAGGCGGATCGACGGCGTTCGCCGCACGGCTTCGCTCAGCGCCGCGATGATCGCGGCGCCCGCGCCGTCGCCGCGGACGTGGACGATCCGCCGCGCCGAATGCGCGGCTTCGCGTCCGACTGCGAGCCGGCCTTCGAGATCGCGGTCGAACGGCACACCATAGGCGAGCAGATCGTGAATGCGCGGTGCGGCCTCGCGCGCGATGCCGAGCGCGACCGCTTCGTCGACGATGCCGCCGCCGACCGCAATCGTATCCGCCGCATGCGCTTCGGGACTGTCGCCCTCGGCGACGGCGGCCGCGATGCCACCCTGCGCCCATGCGGATGATGCCCCCTGTCCGAGCGGCGCCGCCGAGATCAGCGTCACCGGCCGCGGTGCGAGTTTGAGCGCGCAGAACAGACCGGCGAGACCGCCGCCGACGATGACGACGTCGTCGGTGGAGCGGGTGAGATTGTGGATGTTGTCTGTAGTCATGATCTTCTCCAAGCTCTCCACCGTCGTCCCGGCGAAGGCCGGGACCCATACTCCGCAGCTGTAGTTATTTTGCTGAGGTGTTTGACGTCGTTCTTCGTCAAACATCTCCCTGTGGTTATGGGTCCCGGCCTTCGCCGGGACGACAGCTGTGTGTGTTGCTAGTTCTTCAGATTGATCATCCGCTCGACCGAGCGCCGCGCGCGCTCCGCCAGCGCCGGATCGATTGTGACTTCCTCGCCGAGGGTCAGCAGGCTCTCCAGGATGTTGGACAGCGTGATGCGCTTCATGTGCGGGCAGAGATTGCAGGGCCGCAGCATTTCCACATCGGGCAACTCGGCGCGGACATTGTCGGCCATCGAGCATTCCGTGATCATCACCAGCCGCTTCGGACGCCGCTCGCGCACCCAATTGATCATGTGCGCGGTCGATCCGGTGAAATCGGCCTCTGCCAAAACGTCAGGCGGACATTCGGGATGCGCGATGATCTGCACGGAGGGATCGGCGTCGCGGAAGGCGCGCAGTTCGTCGCCCGTAAAGCGCTCATGCACCTCGCAGGCACCCTTCCAGGCGATGATTTTGACGTCGGTCTTCGAGGCGACGTAGGTCGCGAGATAGCGGTCGGGCAGGAAGATCACGCTTGGCGCATTCAGGCTTTCCACCACCTGCACCGCGTTCGACGAGGTACAGCAGATGTCGACCTCGGCCTTCACCTCAGCCGACGTGTTGACGTAGGCGACCACGGGCACGCCGGGAAATTTTTCGCGGAGCAGGCGAACGTCGGCGCCGGTGATGCTGGCGGCGAGCGAGCAGCCGGCGCGGGAGTCCGGGATCAGCACCGTCTTGTCCGGATTGAGCAGTTTCGACGTCTCGGCCATGAAGTGCACGCCGCATTGCACGATGACATCGGCCTTCACCTTGGTGGCCTCGACGGCGAGCTGAAGCGAATCGCCGCCGATGTCGGCGACGCCATGAAAGATCTCCGGCGCCTGGTAATTGTGGGCGAGGATCACCGCGTTGCGCGCGCGCTTCAGTTCATTGATCGCGTGAATCGTCGGCGCCATCAGCGGCCATTCGATCGGCGGGATCACATGCTTGACGCGCTCGTAGATCGGCGCGGTGGCGCGTTCGATCTCGCTCGTCCATTCCAGCGAGGGCCGCGGCAGCGCGGGGCCGGTTCGCGCCGGCGCCGGCGGGGCGGAGTTGGCCTGGCCCTGTGGCCGAGTGGCAAGATCGTCGGGGCCGTAAATTCCAGTGATCGGCATCGAAGCCTCCCGTGCGAGTTATATATGCTCAACATGAGTATATATTGAGCCTGAGAAATCCGGCCGAGACGGCCGGTGGGTTTCGTCAGGTGCACATATACTCAATCTGAGTAAATCGAAGATAACACGGCATCTATGCCGCCGCTAGGTCCCCTCGCACACATTCCCGTCAAGTCGTCCTCCTGCCGCCAGACGGCGCCGCAATGAAACGCAATGCTCCCGCGGCAGCCCCTCGTGGAACGCAATCATTTTCGGCTTGGGATTTTCATGCAGTTGCATTAAACGGCTGACATGCGGCTGTCGATTTGCAGATCCGCCCAGGGCCGAGAAGGAGACACCATGTCGATACAAGCGGGCGAACTCGGTCCGGCCTCTCGTTCATCCAACTGGCGCACGCCGGCCGTCATCATCATCTGCGGCTGCGCGATCGGCATGCTGGGTTTCGGCCCGCGCTCGGCGCTTGGCTTCTTCGTGCAGCCGATGAGCCACGAATTCGCATGGGGCCGTGACGTGTTCGGCCTCGCCATCGCCTTCCAGAATTTGCTGTGGGGATTGGGCCAGCCATTCGCGGGCGCGATTGCCGATCGCTTCGGCCTGTACCGCGTGATGTGCGTCGGTGCGCTGCTCTATGCCGGCGGCCTGCTGCTGATGCGCTATTCGTCGACACCATTGTCGCTCAATATCGGCGCCGGCGTGATGGTCGGCTTCGGTCTCGCCGGCTGCTCGTTCAATCTCGTGCTGTCGGCGTTCACGAAGCTGCTGCCTGCCGAGAAGCGCGGCCTCGCGCTCGGTGCCGGCACCGCGGCGGGCTCGCTCGGCCAGTTCCTGTTCGCGCCCATTGGTGTCGCGCTGATCGACAATTTCGGCTGGCAGCAGGCGCTCACCGTGTTCGGCTTCCTGATGCTGCTGATCATCCCGCTGGCGCTGGCGATCTCGACGCCGCCGGTCGCAAGCACGGCCAATGCGGCACCTGCGGATGAGCAGACCATCACCAAGGCGCTCGCCGAAGCCTTCGGCCATCGCTCCTACGTGCTGCTGGTGCTCGGCTTCTTCACCTGCGGTTTCCAGCTCGCCTTCATCACCGTGCATCTGCCGGCCTTCCTGGTCGACCGCGGCATCTCGACGCAAACCGGCGGCTGGGTGATCGCGGCGATCGGCCTGTTCAACATCATGGGCTCGCTCAGCGTCGGCTATCTCCAGAACAGCTTGCCGAAGCGCTACATCCTCTCGACGATCTATATTACCCGTGCGCTCGCGACGCTCGCCTTCATCTCGTTCCCGATCACGCCGTTCTCGGCGATCGCGTTCGGTGCGGTCTCCGGCCTGACCTGGCTGTCGACGGTGCCGCCGACCTCGGCGCTGGTGGCCCTGATGTTCGGCACGCGCTGGCTTGCCACGCTCTATGGCTTTGCCTTCGTCAGCCATCAGGTCGGCGGCTTCCTAGGCGTCTGGTTAGGGGGCATCGTGTTCGAGAAGTTCGGTTCCTATACGCCGATCTGGTGGCTCTCGATCCTGTTCGGCGTGCTCTCGGCTCTGATCAATCTTCCGATCGTGGAGAAGCCGGTCGCACGAGCGGTTGCGCAGCCTGCCTGATCGGCTAAACATCCCGGTCAAACAAGTCAGGGAGTTCAGCCGTGGCCACATTCAAGGCGATCAGGATCGACAAGGCCGACAAGGGCACCACCGCCGCGCTCACCCAGTTCGACGAAGCCGAGCTGATGGATGGCGACGTCACCGTCCGCGTCGAATGGTCGACGCTGAACTACAAGGACGGCCTCGCGCTCACTGGCAAGGCTCCAGTGGTGCGCCGCTTCCCGATGATCGCCGGCATCGACTTCGCCGGCACGGTCGAAGCTTCATCGCATCCCGCGTGGAAGGCGGGCGACAAGGTCGTCTGCACCGGCTGGGGCATGGGCGAGACCCATCTCGGCGCCTATGCCGAGAAGGCGCGCGTCAAGGGCGACTGGCTGGTCGCTCTGCCGCAGGGCCTGTCGGCGCGCGATGCCATGGCGATCGGCACCGCCGGCTTCACCGCGATGCTCTCCGTGCTCGCGCTGGAAAAGCACGGCGTCTCGCCCAAGAGCGGCCCGGTGGTGGTCACGGGTGCTGCCGGCGGCGTCGGCTCGGTCGCGACCGCCGTGCTGTCCAAGCTCGGCTACCACGTCATCGCCTCGACTGGTCGCGCCTCGGAGGCCGACTACCTCAAGAGCCTCGGCGCTGCCGAGGTGATCGACCGCAACGAATTGTCGGCGCCGGCAAAGCCCCTGGCCAAGGAGCGCTGGGCGGGTGGCGTCGATAGTGTCGGCTCGACCACGCTCGCCAATCTGCTGTCGATGACGAAATATGGTGGTGCCATCGCCGCCTGCGGTCTCGCCGCCGGCATGGACCTGCCGTCTTCTGTCGCACCCTTCATTTTGCGCGGGGTGTGCCTTCTCGGCATCGATTCCGTGATGTGCCCGATCGAGCCGCGAAAAGCCGCCTGGCAGCGGCTGGCGTCCGACCTGGATCGGTCGAAACTATCTGAAATTACTACGGAAATTTCGCTCGCCGAAGTTCCGGAATGGGGCGCGAAAATCCTCGCCGGCCAGGTCCGCGGCCGCATCGTGGTAAAAATTGTCTAACGGCGTTCAGACTTTACCAACCAAGCTGCTTCAATGTCGCCATGGTTAGTATGGTAAGCAGCGGGTAAAGAGACAAGGCATCGCCCGCTGCGGGGGTTTGGTTCGGAGTTGAGCATGCTTGCGCGTATTGTGTTGGGGGCTGTCACGGCAGTCGTGACGTTTGCGCCGGCCATCGCCCTGGCCGGCAGTATGAATGCGGATGAGGCACGCCGCTTCGTGGCCGGCAAGGTATTCGCCTTCACCTGTTTCGACGGCACCCGCGGTGCGGGCCGCATCCTCGACGATCTCGGCGCCGCCGGCGCGGTGCAGTTCTCGGGCTCAGGCCCCGTGAAACATCTCCGCCTGCCCGGCAACACGCTCCAGATCCGTGGCCAGAATGTTTGCGCCTCGATCAAGGGCATTCCGTTCGAGCCTTGTTTCAACCTCGAAAAGACCGACGACCGCAGCTTCCGCGGCTCGGTCTCGGGCATGGGCTTTGCCTATTGCGACTTCCACCACCAGGGCGGCAACCAGATGCTGATGGCGCGCGCCGTTGCACGGCCGCGCTCGCTGCGTGCGCCGGAACAGACCGGTTCGGTCAACACATCAAGCACCGAGGTCGCCGCGCGCGTCGAGACTCCGCGGGTCGAGAGCGGCCGGATCGAGCCGGTGAAGTCGGAAGTGAAGTCCGAGCCCAAATCCGAGCCGAAGAACGAAGGTCCGCTCGAGCTGCGTCGCTCGACCGAGTGACATCCGGCGCAAAACTGCGCGCGCGATTTACCCGCCTTTGACGAATGCATCGCACGCGAAACCGCGGGCGCCGTAATCATACGGCTCGCGGTTTTTATGCCTTGGTAGCGACTGGCGCCCCAGCCTTGCGTAACGGCCGGGGGGCGGCCCTCAACAAGGGTTCAAAAGAATGTCGCTGTATTTCTTCCGCATCAGCTCCGGTCGCTATTCCGGCGCCGCCGATCAGCCGTACGAGTTCGAGGATCGCGATGCCGCCTGGGAAGAGATGACCGAGGTCTGCTCCAATCTGCTCGGCAGCATCGTGCGCAATCTGAAGCCGAACGCGACGTGGAGCATGGAGCTGCTCGACGAGAACAAGGAGCCGGTGTTCCGGATCAGCCTCGCGGGCGAGGCCATGTGCTGCGAACCGCAGGGCGGACGTTAACGAGGATGGCACCTGCAAATCCGCGAGGCGGCGATCCCCTGCACGTGAAAGCTGCGCAAGTCCGTGAGCTTGAGCAGTGTTTCCAGTATTTCTACCCACGCGCGAGCGCCCGCGCTTAACGTTAATGAGCAACCTGCCGGTTAGCCTTCCCGGGCTGTTTACGCGCTTCGGCGCGGCCATGTGTACCCCTGGGAATATTGCAATGACGTTCATTCAAAACCTGCGGATTGGCACCAAGCTCGCCATCACCTCGGCGTTGACCATCGGCCTCGTCGCGTTGCAGATCTATCTGCAGATGAGTGGAGACGCCGAGGTCCAGAAGCTCAACGTTGGCGCGACGGGGCAGCAGGCGATTGCGCAGAATGCCGCTGAGGCGAAGGCCTCGGTGCGCGGGATGCAGATCGGCATCCGTGATATCATGATGTCGTCCTCGCCGGCGGAGATGCAAAAGGCGGCCACCTATTTCAACGACCGGCAGGCGGCGGCTGAGAAATTCACCGGCGAAATGGCCAAGCTCTCGCGCTCGCCGGAGAATCGCAAACGCATCGATCGCCTCGCTGTGCTGATCGGCGACTTTCTGAAAGGCGAGCGGCAGATCGAGGCGATCCGCAAGCAGGAGCTCGCGCTCGACGGCAAGAGGGACGGCGAAGCGTCGGCGCAACTTGCGAAGCTGGTGGCCGAGGTCGATCGGGTCCGCAAGGAGACCCTGGCGCCGATCAACGAAGAGATATCGGCACTGACAGACCAGATCACGGCATTCGCCAAGCAGAGGGCTATCGAGACCCGCGCGGAAGCAGAAACGGAAGCCGCCTCCGTCGCGCGGACGTCCTTCATCACGGGCGTGCTGGTCGCGCTGCTCCTGATCGGTGCCTGCATCTTCTCGGTCTTCAGCATCGCACGTCCGATGCGCGCGCTGACGGTCGCGATGGAAAAGCTCGCCGGCGGCGACTTCTCGGTGGTGCTGCCGGGACTCGGCCGCAAGGACGAGGTTGGCGAGGTCGCCGGCGCGGTCGAGAAATTCAAGATCGTGTCGGAGCAGAAGGCGCACCAGGAAGCGGAAGCCAAGATGCGCCAGGATCAAATCGCGGCCGAGCAGCGCAAGCTGGAGATGCGCAGGCTCGCCGACAGTTTCGAAGGCGCCGTCGGCGAGATTGTCGGCACGGTATCGTCGGCTTCGACCGAGCTCGAAGCCTCCGCCACGACGCTGACCTCGACTGCGGAGCGCACGCAACAGCTCACCACCGTCGTCGCAGCAGCCTCGGAGGAAGCCTCCACCAATGTGCAGTCGGTGGCATCGGCGACCGAGGAACTATCGTCCTCGATCACCGAGATCAGCCGTCAGGTGCAGGAATCCGCGCGGGTGGCGAGCGAGGCCGTCGGCCAGGCCCGCAATACGACCGAGCGCGTCAGCGAACTGTCGCGGGCGGCGACGCGTATCGGCGACGTCGTCGAGTTGATCAACACCATCGCAGGCCAGACCAACCTCCTGGCGCTCAACGCTACGATCGAGGCGGCGCGCGCCGGCGAAGCCGGCCGCGGCTTTGCCGTGGTCGCTTCCGAAGTCAAGGCGCTCGCCGAGCAGACGGCAAAGGCGACCGGCGAGATCGGCCAGCAGATCTCCGGCATCCAGACCGCAACGCAGGAATCCGTTGGTGCCATCAAGGACATCAGCGACACCATCGAAAAGCTGTCCGAGATCTCCTCGACCATCGCAGCCGCCGTGGAAGAGCAGGGCGCGGCGACACAGGAGATTTCCCGCAACGTGCAGCAGGCCGCGCACGGCACGCATCAGGTTTCAGCCAACATCACCGACGTGCAGCGTGGCGCGAGCGAGACCGGATCTGCGTCCTCGCAGGTGCTGTCCGCCGCGCAGATGCTGTCCACCGACAGCGACCGCCTGAAGCTGGAAGTGGGCAAATTCCTGGAGACGGTGCGGGCGGCCTGATCAAACCCCGGCGGGAGTTCTGCGTCCTGCGCAACTCTCGCGCAGTGATTGGCGCATTCATCGCGACCGAACCCCCGTGTTTCTACGGCGAACACGGTTAAGGGAACCGGAAAGAATTTGCGTGAAGGTCATGGAAATTCAGCCGCTTGCGCGGTGATCTCCGCGAAGGATTCAAGTCATGCATTTTCTCGGCCGCTTCCGCATCCTGAGCAAGATCCTCGGGATCGTCGTCCTGCTGTGCGGGATCGGCGCGGCGATTGCCTGGATCGGTGTCTCTGCCCTCAGCGATCTCAGCGAAAAGGCCGACGTGATGTCGACCTCCGCACGGCGGTCCTTGCTCGCGGCCCGCGCCAACCAGAACGTCATCGCGCTGAATCGCGCGGAATTCCGTAGTGCGCTCGACCCCCGTGATGACAACCGGCTCGCCGCGCGCGAGGTGATCAACGCTCAGCTCAAGCAGTATCAGGAGCGCTTCGACGAGGTCAGCCAGACCCCGGACGAGAAAGCCAAGGCGCTGCTCCCGGGCGTGCGCGACGCCTTCTCGGCCTACAAGACCCAGATGGATGCAACGCTTGCGGCAGTCGAAGCAGAGAAAGCATCGAAGCTGAGCGAGAGCGCCGACAAGCTGCGCGACGCGGCCCTCAAGAGCAGGACCGCCGCTGAAAATCTCCAGGGCAAGGTCCGTGAGCTCGCCGATCGCCTCAACGCCCGCGTCGAGGAGAAGAGCAAGGAGGCGCGCGAGCAGTACGAATCGACGTCGCGTTTCCTGATCGTCCTCGCAGGCCTCGGTGTCGTCATCGGCGGCGTATTGGGCTTCGTCATCGGCCAGTACGGCATCGCCAAGCCGATCCGCATGATCGTCGGCGTGCTGCAGGACCTCGCCAGCGGCAAGTATGAGGTTCAGATCGTCGGCCTCGATCGCAAGGACGAGGTTGGAGAAGTTGCCAAGACGGCGGAAGTATTCCGCGACAACGGCCTCGCCAAGATCCGCATGGAAGCCGAGCAGAAGGAGGCGGAGAGCCGCGCAGCAGCGCAGCGTCGTCAGGACATGCTGCAGCTGGCCGACCAGTTCGAGAGCGCGGTCGGCGAGGTGATCGAGACCGTGAGCTCGGCTTCGACCGAGCTGGAGGCGTCCGCGACGACGCTGACGTCGACCGCCGAGCATGCGCAGCAGCTCGCGACCGTGGTGGCCTCGGCCTCCGAGGAAGCTTCCACCAACGTGCAGTCGGTCGCGTCCGCGACCGAGGAGCTGTCGTCCTCGATCACCGAGATCAGCCGCCAGGTTCAGGAGTCGGCGCGCGTGGCGAGCGAGGCGGTCGGTCAGGCCCGCACCACGACCGATCGCGTCGGCGAGCTGTCCAAGGCGGCAACGCGCATCGGCGACGTCGTCGAGCTGATCAACACCATCGCCGGCCAGACCAATCTGCTGGCGCTCAATGCCACGATCGAAGCGGCGCGCGCCGGCGAAGCCGGCCGCGGCTTTGCCGTGGTCGCGTCCGAGGTCAAGGCCCTGGCCGAGCAGACCGCGAAGGCGACAGGCGAAATCGGCCAGCAGATTTCCGGCATCCAGGCCGCCACCCAGGAATCGGTCGGCGCCATCAAGGACATCAGCGACACCATCGAACGCCTCTCGGAGATATCCTCGGCGATTGCGGCCGCGGTGGAAGAGCAGGGCGCGGCGACGCAGGAGATTTCCCGCAACGTCGCGCAAGCCTCGCAGGGCACCCAGCAGGTGTCGTCCAACATCACCGAGGTGCAACGCGGGGCCAGCGAGACCGGATCGGCCTCCTCGCAGGTGCTGTCGGCGGCACAGTCGCTATCTGGCGACAGCAACCGCCTCAAGGTCGAGGTCGGGAAGTTTCTCGGCACCGTTCGCGCGGCCTGACGCGCCCCCCAATGGACACGAGTTACAAACGCCGCGCGATCGCGCGGCGTTTGCGCACGCACATGTTGCGCCGCCGCGACGAATGAGATGCAGGGTTAACCTTCCGGAAAAGCGACGCAGGCATGATCCCCGCAATATTCCGGGTGCTGAGTCGCCCGTCTGTATTGCGTCTTGAGCGTTTTGGAGCACCTTCATGAGCGGTCTTTCCATCCGCCTGACCCACAAGGTCATGGCGATCGGACTCTTCGGCCTCGTCGGACTGGTCGCCTTCGGCGCGATCTACGAGATCGGCAGCCTCTCCCAGGACGCCTCCCGCGACGTCGCCAACCGCGCCCGTGCGATCGCCGACCTCAACAAGCAGATCTCGATCGAGATGCTGGAGGCCCGCCGCAACGAGAAGAATTTTCAGCAGCGCCGCAACGAGAGCTATGCCAAGGCGCATGCCGAACTGATCGGCCCGATCAACCGCGATTTCGACGAGGTCGAACGGCTGATGTCGGCAGGCGGCATGGGGGCCCTGTCCGACAGGACCAGGCAGGCCCAGGAGGGCTTCAGGCGCTACACCGCGGATTTCAATGCTCTGGTCGCTGCCGAAACCAGGCTCGGGCTGAACGAGACGCTCGGCCTGTCCGGCTCGCTCCGCGCCGCGGTGCATGACATCGAGGCGAAGCTGAAGGAGGTCGACGATCCCAGGTCGACGAGCTGGATGCTGATGATGCGCCGGCACGAGAAGGATTTCATGCTGCGGCGCGACCCAAAATACATTGCCGAAGTAAAGAAGGCCGCGGTTGAATTCTCCAAGGCGATCGAGGTCGTCGCCGTTCCCACGGCGGCGATGAACGACATCACGGCCAAGCTCCAGAAGTACCTGGCCGAGTTCGCGGCCTGGGCCGAGACCGCACAACAGAGTGCGGCCCTGGATGCCAGCATGATGAAGACCTTCCGCGAGCTTGAGCCGGGGATGGCCGAGGTGCGGACCACGGTCGATGCCATGTACAGGCAGGCCGATGCCGCCGAGGCCGCGACCCGCGACGCCGTCCGGTTCTGGATGATGATCGCCTTCGGCATCACGGTCGTCGTTCTTGCCGCGGTCGGCTTCCTGCTCGGGCGCTCGATCTCGCAGGCGTTGTCCGGCATGGTCGATGCGATGACGCGGCTTGCGCGCGGCGAGCTCTCGATTGCGGTACCCGGCATCGGACGCAAGGACGAGATCGGCGAGATGGCCGGTGCGGTCGAGGTGTTCCGAACCAACATGACGGAGGCCGACCGGCTGCGCGCCGAGCAGGCGGAAGCCGACACGCGACGGCGTGCGCAGCGCAAGGCGGACATGAAGCGGCTCGCCGATGATTTCGAAGGCGCGGTCGGCGAGATCATCGAGACCGTCTCATCGGCGGCAACCGAGCTCGAAGCCTCTTCCAATACACTGACGCGCGCGGCCGAGCGCTCCAACGGGCTCGCCACTTCGGTGGCGTCGGCCTCGGAGGAAGCATCCGCGAATGTGCAGTCGGTATCGTCCGCGAGCGAGGAGATGACGTCGTCGATCTCCGAGATCAGCCGTCAGGTGCAGGAATCGGCACGCGTCGCCGACGTCGCTGTCGAGCAGGCGCAGCGCACCAATGCGCGCGTCGGTGAGCTGACCAAGGCGGCGGGGCGCATTGGCGATGTCGTCGAATTGATCAACACCATCGCCGGCCAGACCAATCTGCTGGCGCTCAACGCCACGATCGAGGCTGCGCGCGCCGGTGAGGCGGGCCGGGGGTTCGCCGTGGTGGCGAGCGAGGTGAAGGCGCTGGCTGAGCAGACCGCGAAAGCAACCGGCGAGATCGGCCAGCACATCGGCGCGATCCAGAACGCGACGGAGGACTCGGTCAGCGCGATCAGGGAGATCGGCGACACCATCGCGCGGATGTCGGAAATCTCCTCGACTATCGCCGCCGCCGTCGAGGAGCAGGGCGCCGCCACGCAGGAAATCTCCCGCAACATTCAGCATGCCGCGCAGGGCACCACCAACGTGTCGGCCAATATCGGCGAGGTCCAGCGCGGTGCGGGCGAGACCGGAGCTGCGTCCGCCCAGGTGCATTCGGCGGCGCAATCGCTGTCGCAGGAGAGCAACCGGTTGAAGAGCGAAGTCGCGCGCTTCCTCGATTCCGTGCGCGCGGCATGATGGTGAAGGTCGCCATGGACCGATGCAGCGTCGAATTGGTGTGCTGGTGTGGCGCTGCGGGATATTGGCGCGATCGCAACAAATAGTTGCAGCCGGGTTAAGTATCGAGAATCGGCAAAACCGTAGTTCTCCTAGGCTCTTGTTAACGCCTGTTTGCAACTATGGGCGCAATCTTACCGGATAAGAACCAGCCAGCATTATTGGAATGACCACCGCCCACCGTCCGCCGCGACGGTCGCGGCGCGGGTGATTTGTGCGTTCAGCTATCATCGGGATTTGTCGTGATGTCGAAGTTGTCGATCGTCTTCAAGCTTCTGACCGTGTTGTCGGTCCTCGTGCTCTCGCTCGCGGGCGTCGGCGTCGTGGCGATCGGCACCATGCAGAGCATCAACTCCCACACCGTCGAGATCGCGCAGAGCTGGCTGCCGAGCGTTCGCGCGCTCGGCTCGATCCGTGCCGATGTCAACGAACTCCGCGTCGCGCTCCGCCTCCACCTGATGCAGGACACGGCCGAGGGCAAGGAGGCGGCCGAGAAGCGCCTCGCCTCGCTGCGCGAACGCATCGAGCAGACCCGTAAGACCTACGAGCCGCTGATCACGTCCGCCGAGGAGCGCTCCATCTACGGGCAATGGACGACGGCCTGGGGCGAATATCTCAATGGCGTGCAGGAAGTCATGGCGCTGTCGCGCAAGAGCCCAGGCAAGTTCCCGGCCGACGCCAACGAGCTGCTGCAGACCAAGGTCGCAAAGATGGCCCAGGCGGCCGATCCGCTGCTGACGAAGGACATCGAGCTCAACAATCGCGGGGCCGAACTGGAGACCCAGCAGGCGGCTGACAGCTACGCCACGATCTTCCGCGTGCTGGTCGGCATCATCATCGCCTCGGTCGCGATCGCGATCGGCGCTGCCTATTATCTCGTGCGCGACGTGTCGCGCGGCATTGCCTCGATCATCAAGCCGATGCAGTCGCTCGGCGAGGGCGACCTCTCGGCCGACGTGCCGCATCGCGGCGAGAAGACCGAAATCGGCTCGATGGCGGATGCGCTCCAGATCTTCAAGGAAGCGCTGATCGCCAAGAAGGCCGCCGACGAGGCGGCCGCGCGCGATGCCGAAGCCAAGATCGAACGCGGCCGCCGCGTCGATGCCATCACCCGCAAGTTCGAGGCCATGATCGGCGAAGTCGTCGGCACCGTCTCCTCGGCCTCGACCGAGCTCGAGGCATCCGCAACGACGTTGACCAACACCGCCCAGCGCGGTCAGGAGCTCTCGACCGCGGTCGCAGCCGCCTCCGAGGAAGCTTCGACCAACGTGCAGTCGGTCGCCTCGGCCTCGGAAGAGCTGTCGTCCTCCGTCACCGAGATCAGCCGCCGCGTGCAGGATTCGGCGCGCATGGCCGCGGAAGCGGTCGACCAGGCGGCGCGGACCAATGCGCGCGTCAACGAGCTGTCGCAAGCAGCCTCCCGTATCGGCGACGTCGTCGAGCTCATCAACACCATCGCGGGCCAGACCAATCTGCTGGCGCTGAACGCCACCATCGAGGCGGCGCGCGCCGGCGAGGCCGGCCGCGGCTTCGCCGTCGTCGCCTCCGAGGTCAAGGCGCTGGCCGAGCAGACCGCGAAGGCGACCGGCGAGATCGGCGCACAGGTCGCAGGCATCCAGGCCGCGACGCAGGAATCGGTCAACGCGATCCAGGAGATCGGCGGCACCATCGAGCGGCTGTCGGAAGTGTCGTCCGCGATCGCCGCCGCCGTCGAGGAGCAGGGCGCCGCCACGCAGGAGATCTCGCGCAACGTGCAGCAGGCCTCGCTCGGCACGCAGGAAGTCTCGATGAACATCACCGACGTGCAGCGCGGTGCGATCGAGACCGGCTCGGCCTCGACGCAAGTGCTCTCGGCGGCGAAGTCGCTGGCGACCGACAGCACCCGCCTCAAGGTCGAGGTCGCGCAGTTCCTGGAATCGGTCCGCGCGGCCTGATCCTCAACTGCCTGTCTGCGGAGCCGGCGGCGGGACCTGCCGCCGGAACAGGATGCGCTGGTAGAGCCAGCCGATCGCCACCAGCACGACGCCGAGGCACATGAACGACAGCGCGCGGTAGACGCCGGTCAGCGTCGACATGTCGATCACGAAGGCCTTCAGGATCGTCAGCGCGATGACGGCGGCCGACGCCAGCCGCGCCCGCTCGGAGTTGAGCGCTATGCCGATGCCGAGCAGCACGACGCCGAAGGCGAGCCAGCCGATCGAATAGGTGTATTGCTCCGCCCCCGTGGTCTCGCCGGTGGTAAGGAATGGGCCATGATAGAAGCGGCGGATCTCCAGCGTCAGGTACGACAGCGCAAACACCAGCGCCGCGCCCGCAATCGTATTCGCATAGATCTTGCCGCGTGCACCGACCACCGCATAGGCGAGCAGCAGCATCAGCACCGCCGGCAGCGCGTAGCAGAGCAGCAGCAAATTGAACACGGCGCCGCCGACATCGATGTGCCAGATCAGCGGGTTTTCCAGGAACAGCAGGCCGAACACGCTGATGAAGCCGGCGATCGCGGTGAGCAGAAGCGCGCCGATATTGTGCACGATGCTGTGGCTGCGCAGCCGCAATCGTTCCAGCCCGATCGCCATCGCCAGTGACACGCAGACCTGGAGGCCTGCTTCGAGCAGTGACGGCGCTGCGATCATGTCGCCGCCGGTTGCGAGATGGCGGACCTCCATGAAGGCGAGCAGCGCGGTGAACAGGATCGCGGCCGCTTCCACCATGCGCAGCGGCGCGTCGTCAGCGCGTCGGCGGAGGAATCTGCTCGCCGCCCAGAACGAGGCCGCGGGCAGGCCGTAGCCCCACAGCAGCCAGTTGAAGATCGGCGTGGTACCGACGGCATCGCCGACGATGCGGGGATCATAGAGGATGCGCGCGGTGACGATGCTGGCGAAGACGGCGGCGAGCCAGCGTAGGAACGGAATCGGCCGCTGCAGCGCGATCCAGGCGGTGCCGAGCGACATCAGCGCCAGCGCGATGGTGAGCCAGCCCTTCTCCAGCGCGAAGGTCAGCGCCAGCGCCAGCGCGCCGAGCGTGCCGGTCGCAAACAGCGCCGTCGAGATCGCGACGCCCGGTCGGGTCTCGCGGCGGGTCAGCGTTTCCGTCGCGAACCCAAAGGCCGCGGCGAGCAGCACCGCGAGGATCGCGAACGGGATCGAGCGGTCGAGATGAGCGATGCGGGCGTAGAGCGCGACCAGGATCGCGATCGGCGTGGCGACACCCGCCGCCGACCACACCACGGGAATGATCGCCGAATTCGAACGCCCTTGCGCCAGGAAGCCCGCAATGCCGAAGCCGGCGGCGAAGATCGCGGCCATCATCAGATGCAGCGTCACCGCGCTGTCGGTGGCCGTCGGCGTGATGCCGGGCATCGGGCCGCCCGGCAGCACCAGCATGTCGGGATTGGCGCGCACGGCCCATTCGGCGAACAC
Source organism: Bradyrhizobium sp. CCGUVB4N (assembly GCF_024199945.1). Classification (GTDB taxonomy): domain Bacteria; phylum Pseudomonadota; class Alphaproteobacteria; order Rhizobiales; family Xanthobacteraceae; genus Bradyrhizobium. The sequence goes on from NZ_JANADP010000001.1 coordinate 2,695,600, forward strand.
GATGAACACGGTCGCAGCCGCAGCGCCCAGCGCACCGGCCGCGGCCTCCGCGCGCCAGGCGACGAACAGCGTCGCCGCAACAAGCAGTGTATAGGCAATCAGCGCGAGATCGGCATGCGCGCTCGACAGCACGATCAGCATCGCGCCGAACAGATAGGCGCCGAGTGCGCTCGACGACACCGGCTCGATCTGTCCGTCCTCGATGGTCGGGCCGAACATGAAGCCGCAGACGACGAGCAGCGCGGCCAGCACGAAGCCCGCGATCACATGGAAGGCATGCGGCGCAACCTGCAATTCACTGGTATCGAGTCCCGGGAAGACCCAGAGCACGGCGAAGACGATCGTCGTCACGGCGAGCCAGCGCCACAGCCGGATGCGGGCGAGGCCAAAGCTCGCGGCAGTGACGATGGCGAGATAGATGTACAGCGCCCAATAGTCCGGCTTGCCGCTCGAGACGAGCACCGGCGTCGCGAACGCGCCGACCACGCCGAGGCCGGCGAGTGCCGGCCCGTGCAGCAGCGCGGCTGCGAGCGTGCCGAGCGCGACGAGGCCGAGCAGCACGAAGGCCGTGGCAGGCACCAGGAAATCATAGAGTGCGTAGGCGGCGTAGACGGTTGCGAACGCGACCGCGGTCCCGGCCGCGGTGAGGATCGCGGGGATGTTGGCGATCGGCAGTGCCGCGATGGTGGAGATGCTCTCCTTGCGTCGCGTCCATTCCCCGGCGCACAGCAGCGCGAGCGCGAACAGGCCGCCGAGGAAGATGCGCACGCCGGGGCCAACCAGGCCGGCCTCGATCGAATAGCGCACCATGAAGAAGCCGCCGAGCGCGAGCGCAAGGCCGCCGATCCACACCACCCAGCGCGTACCGAGTCGTTCCTCGAAGCCCGGTTCTCTGGAAGCAGGAGCCGGCGTGGGCAGAGGCGGCGGCGCATCGGCCGCGGTGCTGGCTTCGGGCGGGGGCGGTGAGACGTCCTCGGTCACGAGAGGCGGCGGCGACACCTCAGCTTCGGCTTCGGGCGCAAGCGGCGGCGGCTCTGCCGCGCTCGTCGTGGGCGCGACAGCCTGCTCCTGGACCGGCATCAATGGCGGGGGCTGGACCTGTCGCTGCGCCTGCAGCGCGGCCTCCAGCGAGCCCAGCCGCCGGCGCAGCTCGGTCACCTGGTTCGACGCCTTCAGCGCGATCAGGAACGCGACGATCGCAAACATCACTGCAAAGACGTCGAAGGGGGCGTCGAACATGAAGTCTCCTGGCAATCGGCGGGCAGGGGCCGATCGTATCTTGAGTCTTAGTCTTTGAGCATGGTCTTGCCGGAAAACCGCTTCGCGCCTTTCCGGATCATGCTCTAGCGCCGGGAGCGTACGCGCAAGCCCGGCGCGGGTCGCTCCTGGAGCACGTCACGGCGGAAGCGATAGAGCGCCGCCGGTCTCCCGCCCGTCTGTGTCGACATCACGCCGGTCGGTTCGACCAGGGCTTCGGTTTCGACCAGACGGCGGAAATTCTGCTTGTGCAAATGGCGGCCGGAGATCGCCTCGACCGTGTACTGCAACTCAGTGAGTGTGAACTCGGCGGGCAAAAGTTCAAACACTACAGGGCGATACTTCAACTTTGCGCGCAGCCGCGCGATTCCCGTGGCGAGGATCCGACGGTGGTCGAACCGCATGGAGGTGCCGAGCGCGGGCAGCGCCTTGCGCGCCAATGCCGCAGGCCGGCCGTCGCGCCGCGCCTCCTCGACGAGGCCGGCCTCGTACAGAAGTTCATAGCGGTCGAGCACGCGCTCCTCGTCCCAGGCCGCACCGTCGAGGCCGAAATAGAACCGCACGCGATCTCTCCGCGGCAATGCGCGTGTGGTCTCCGGCGTCTCCTCCTCGGCCCATCTGTTGAGCTCCGGGATGATGTCGCGGGCGATGATCGCGGGCGGCGCCTCGCGCCAATCTTCCCAGGGGAAGAAGCGGTACCAGGGCTCGAAGCTCGCCGCATTCGCGGCGCCCTCGGCGGCGCGCGTCAGCGCCAGATAGCCGATCGACACCATATGCGCGCCGGTGTCGGCGGCCTCCGCATGACGGCCGCGGTCGCCAAAGGTGTAGAGCTGCTCGACATAGCCGAGCCGCAAGCCTGCCTGCTCGTCGACCCAGGCGCGCAGGCCGATCTCGAAGGTGCGATGGCTCGGCGCATCGAACGGGCCGAACGGCAATCCGGTCAAGCCGTCGCCGCCGCGCGCGGTCAGCACCTGCGGCTCGTGGTCTTCGATCGCGACGATCGCGGCCGTCAGGCCAATCTCGATCGGCGTCAGCTTTTCGCTCATGCAATCACGATCGCTGATGTCATTCGAGCTCGATCACGAAGGGGCGGCCCTCGACCATCATCTCGCCCGGACCCATCTCGTCGAGCGCGCGCAGCATGCGGCCGTTGCGCCCCAGCGCGCGATCGGCGAGACCGACGATACGGCGGTTCGGCGAGGCGATCGGGGACGCCGCGCGGATCTTCTTCGCGATCTCGATTTCGTCGCGATCGGGATTGAGCGCGCAGACGGCAGCGAATGCGCTCGCCGTGGAACGGCTGATGCCGGCATAGCAATGCACCACCAGCGGCGCGCCGCGGTCCCAGCCGCGCACGAAATTCAGCACCTGGTCGATATGCGCCTCGGAGGGCGCGACAAAGCCATCCATCTCCTCGGTGATGTCGTCCATCGACACCTTGAGATGATTGGCAGGGAGCACCGACACCGGCCGCACCACCTGCTCGACATTGGCCATCACGGTCAGCACATGGCTGGCCCCGGTGCGGCGGACGGTTTCGGGAAGGGCGGCGAGCGAACAGACGTGGATCATGACGGACCTTTTCCACCGATTATAGCCGGTGCCGTAGGGTGGGCAAAGCGAAGCGTGCCCACGACTTTCGTGGGCACGGCGCAAGAGCGCCTTTGCCCACCCTACGACACCTACGCAAACACGGCGCCAAACCGCTCCAGAAACTGCTTCTCGGCCCGCGCCGCCGTCCAGGGCGTCAGATAGTCGCGCCGGACGCTGTCGGAGAGGCCCGGGTCCTTGCCGAACAGCCGCTTGGCCTCGCTCTCGCCGAAGCCGGCGAGCTCGGTCGCCTCCAGATAGGCCGCGCCGCGATCGGCGGCCTTGATGGCGAGCGTGATCTCGTCGGGCAGCACCGGCGGCAGGCCGAAGCGGATGTGGATGGCGCCGAGCAGACGCTTCTCCACGGCCTTGTAATGGCCGTCGAGCACGGCCTTGAACGGCGAGATCATGTCACCGATCACATATTCGGGCGCGTCGTGCAGCAGGGCTGCGAGCCGCATGCGTTCGTCGACGCGCGGCATCTCGTGCCGCAGCACGAGCTCCACCAGCAGCGTGTGCTGCGCGACCGAGAAGATATGCGCGCCGGTGGTCTGCCCGTTCCAGCGGGCGACGCGCGCAAGTCCATGCGCGATGTCGGCGATCTCGATATCGAGCGGCGAGGGATCGAGCAGATCGAGCCGACGACCCGACAGCATGCGCTGCCAGGCGCGGGACTCCGCGTCGCGTGCGGTCTTCTTCGCCGTCATTTGGCCTTGAGGCGCGGCTTGCGCTGCAGCTTGCTGCAGGTCGTGTGGCAATGGCAGTCGACGAGATGGTCGTTGACCATGCCGGTTGCTTCCATGAAGGCGTAGACGATGGTCGGGCCGACGAATTTGAAGCCGCGCGAGGATAGCTCCTTGGAAATCTGCGTCGACAGCGGCGTCGACGCCGGCACGCTCGCGGTGGTCTTGAAATTGTTGACCTTGGGTCGTCCGTCCATGAAGTCCCAGAGCAGCTTCGAGAAGCCCGGGCCTTTCTCCATGATGTCGAGATACGACTTCGCGCTGAGGATTGCGCCGTCGATCTTGGCGCGGTTGCGCACGATGCCGGCGTCGTTCATCAGCGCGTGCACCTTCTTGTCGGTGTAGCGCGCGATCTTCTCCGGCTGGAAATCGTCGAACGCTTTACGGAAATTGTCGCGCTTGCGCAGGATCGTGATCCAGGACAGGCCGGCCTGAAAACCGTCGAGGATCAGCTTTTCATAGAGCGCGCGGTCGTCATATTCCGGCACGCCCCATTCGGTGTCGTGATAGGCGACATAGAGCGGATCTTCACCTGGCCAGGGGCAGCGGGTCTTTCCGTCGGGATGCAGGCGGGGAGCTCGGCTCATGCGATGGGCTGCTTGGTGGGAATGCGAACGACGTCAGGTTCTGCCAGCTTCAACGCGAGTCCGCCAGCGGTGAGCGGCTGGTCGGCATCGAGCGCGTCCGCAACGCGGTCGATGCGCACGAGCGCAATGCCCTTGCCTTGCGCCGACGAGCCCATGGTGCCGACGGATTTGTCTCCTGCCATGATGCTGACACCGGCCTCGGGCGAGGAGTCCTCGAGCAGCACCTTCACGCTGCGGGTGCGCGCGGTGCCGCGATGCTGCATGCGCGAGACGACCTCCTGGCCGACATAGCAGCCCTTGTCGAAATCGACACCGGCGAGGCGGTCCATATTGGTCTCGTGCGGGAACGCATCGCTGTACATGAAATCGAGCCCGCCGCGCGGCACGCCGAGTGCGATGCGATGCGCCTCGTAATCGGCGGCATCGACCAGCTCGGCGCCGATCAGATCGGACAGTTTCTGCTTGAGATCTTCGGGGATCAGGATGCGGATGCCGAGCGCTTCGTTGCGCGGATCGGCAAAGGCGAGGTCCGGCTGAGCGCCAGGCTGTCCGTCCCAGGCCGCGAGCACGCCGAGATCGTCGGACAGGTTATCCACCGTCACCTTGGCGCGCAGCTTGTAGAATTTCAGCTTGGTGGCGAGCCCATCGGCGAGCGGTTTCGGGCAGTCGATCAGGAACCCGCCGCCATGGCCGGCGGGGGCTTCCGTGATCAGGAAATCCACGATGATCTTGCCCTGCGGCGTCAGCAGCGCGCCGAATCGGCCCAGGCCCGGCTTGAGCCTGTCGACATCGGTCGTGATGAGGCCGTTGAGGAAGTTGCGTGCGTCCTCGCCCGCGACCTTGATCACGCCCCGGTCGGGAAGAAACGCTGATTTCATGCGAAAATCTCTTGCGACATGGTGCTCCGGAACGTAAGCCCGCAAGGCATAAACGACAAGACCTCGAGCCCTGCGCTTGGGGATGAGAGAGGCCTCCAGCCATGACCCAGCGTTTCGATGTGATCCTCAAAGGCGGCACCGTCGTCAACCAGGACGGCGAGGCTGTTCGCGATATCGGCATCGCAGGCGGTCGCATCGCCGAGCTGGGCCCGCTGTCGCAGGGCTCCGCCGCCGAGGTGATCGACTGCAAGGGCCTGCACATCCTGCCCGGCGTGATGGATACGCAGGTGCATTTCCGCGAGCCCGGGCTGGAGCAGAAGGAAGACCTCGAGACCGGCTCGCGCAGCGCCGTGATGGGTGGTGTCACCGCCGTGTTCGAAATGCCGAACACTTCGCCGCTCACGGTGACGGAGGCGACGTTCACCGACAAGGTGAAGCGCGCGCACCACCGCATGCATTGCGATTTCGCCTTCTTCATCGGCGGCACCCGCGAGAACGTGCAGGATCTGCCCGTGCTCGAGCGCGCGCCCGGCTGTGCCGGCGTGAAAGTGTTCATCGGCTCCTCGACCGGCGCGCTGCTGGTGGAGGACGACGAGAGCCTGCGTCGCATCTTCCAGGTGATCCGCCGCCGCGCGGCGTTCCATGCCGAGGACGAGTACCGCCTCAACGACCGCAAGTCGCTCCGCATCGAGGGCGATCCGCGCTCGCATCCGGTGTGGCGCGACGAGACCGCGGCGCTGATGGCGACGCAGCGCCTGGTCAAGCTCGCGCACGAGACCGGCAAGCGCATCCACGTGCTGCACATCTCGACCAAGGAAGAGATCGAGTTCTTGCGCGATCACAAGGATGTCGCCTCCTGCGAGGCGACGCCGCATCATCTCACGCTGGTCGCGCCCGAATGCTACGAGCGGCTCGGCACGTTGGCGCAGATGAACCCGCCGGTGCGCGGCGCCGATCACCGCGCCGGCATCTGGCGCGGCATCGAGCAGGGCATCATCGACGTGCTCGGCTCCGACCATGCGCCGCATACGCTGGAGGAGAAGCAGAAGACCTATCCGGCGTCGCCCTCCGGCATGACCGGCGTGCAGACGCTGGTGCCGCTGATGCTCGATCACGTCAACGCCGGCCGACTGTCGCTGGCACGTTTCGTCGATCTCACCAGCGCCGGCCCGGCGCGTCTCTACAACATGGCCTGCAAGGGCCGCATCGCCGCCGGCTACGACGCCGACTTCACGGTGGTCGATCTCAAGCGCAGTGAGACCATCACCAACAAATGGGTGGCATCCAAGGCCGGCTGGACCCCGTATGATGGTGTCCGCGTCACGGGCTGGCCCGTCGGCACCTTCGTCCGCGGCCGCCGCGTGATGTGGCAGGGCGAACTGGCGACGCCGTCGCAGGGCGAGCCGGTGCGGTTTCTGGAGACGTTGAAGCAGTAGGAATTGTGGGTGAGAGGCACGCACGTGCCACACATCCAGTGTCGTCCCGGCCTAGTGCGCAATTGCGCACGGGGGCCGGGACCCATACCGCGGAATCTCTCCGTGATGGACGGTCGCAGTACCAGCGAAGGGATTAACTGCTAGTCTTCGCCAAACGTCTCCCTGTGGTTATCGGTCCCGGCTTTCGCCGGGACGACGTCGGGGAGGGATGGGAGTACAATCAATGTCCCAACCGACACCCCTCATCACCACCGAGCAACTCGCCGCCATCCTCGGCGACCCCGACCTCCGCCTCTACGACTGCACAACCTACAACGAGCCGGTCCCGCCCGGCAGCGATGTGCCGTATCGCGCCGTCCCCGGCGACAAGACGTTCGCGGCCGGCCACATCCCGGGCGCGGATTTCCTCGACCTGCAAGGTGAGTTCTCCGACGCCGCCGCGCAGCAATTCTTCATGATGCCGGCCGTGGCCCAGTTAGAGGCCGCCTTCGGCCGCCACGGGCTCGATTCAACCAAGACCATCGTGCTCTACAGCATCGGCACCATGATGTGGTCGACGCGGTTCTGGTGGATGCTGCGTTCGCTCGGCGTCGATGCTCGGGTGCTCGACGGCGGTTTCGACAAATGGAAGGACGAGGGGCGGCCAGTCGAGACCGGCGCCCCCAAGGGCTATCCGGCGACGACCTTCAAGGCCACGCCGCGCACCGGCTTCTTCGTCGACAAGAACGTTGTGAAGGCGCGTATCGGCGATCCCTCCACCGTCACCGTCAACGCACTCGGGCCGCAGTTTCATAAAGGCCTCGAGCCGAGCCGCTATGGCCGGCCGGGCCGCGTACCCGGCAGCGTCAACGTGTCGGCTGCAACGCTCGTGAATGCCGACAAGACCCTGACCTCGCTTGCGGATGCCGAAGCCAAATTCGCCGCGGCAGGGGTCACGCGCGACAAGAACGTGATCCTGTATTGCGGCGGCGGCATCTCGGCGACAATCGACCTGCTCATGCTGACGCAGCTCGGCTACGACAAGCTGACGCTCTACGATGCCTCGATGGGCGAGTGGGCGAGGGACCCGGCGCTGCCGATCGAGACGGATTAGGGTGCTATTACCGTCCCCCTCCAGGGGAGGGTAAGTCAGAAAGTTGGGAACTTCTTCTCCCGGCCTGCATCCAATGTCGGAGAGCAACGGAAACGAGCAGGTGACAGCCATGCAACGCACCGCAGCCGGCCTGTCCGCCGGCATCAGGACATCGGAAGCTGTGCTGATCGACCGTGCCCGGAGCCGGGACGAGGCCGCGCTCCGCGAGATCATGCAGGCCAATAACCGCAGGCTTTACCGCCTCGCGCGCGGGATCTTGCGCAGCGACAGCGAGGCTGAGGATGTGGTGCAGGAAACCTATGTCCGCGCCTTCACCCATCTCGATGGTTTCAGGGGCGAGTCCGGGCTGTCGACCTGGCTGTCCCGCATCGCCATCAACGAGGCGCTTGGCCGGGTGCGCAGCGCCAAGCCGCATGTCGAGCTCGGCGCGGTGGGCGAAGCCGCGCTCGAGGCGCAGATCATCAAGTTTCCCGTTTCTCCCGCAGGCGATCCGGAAAGGACCATGGCCCAACGTGAAATCCAGCGCGTCGTCGAACGCGCCATCGACGAGTTGCCGGATGCTTTCCGCATGGTCTTCGTTGCACGCGTCATGGAGGGCATGAATATCGAGGAGACCGCCGATCTGCTCGGCGTGAAGCCCGAGACCGTGAAGACGCGGCTGCATCGTGCCCGCACCATGCTGCGCGAAATTGTCGAGAAGGAAATCGGCCCGGTGATGATGGACGCGTTCCCGTTCGCCGGCTGGCGCTGCGAGCGGCTGACCGTGTCGGTGCTGAAGCGCCTCGGAATCGGCGGCTGAAATTTTTCGGGAACGTTTGCGCGAAGCGCCCATCCAATTCCTGTGAAGCAACGCCGGAAAAACCGTCCGGCAGCACAGGAGTGTCAAACCATGTTCGTTCGTTGGAGCGCGGCGCTCGCCGCAGCCGTTCTGTTGTCCAGCCCCGTGCTGCTGCAAGGCGCGAGCGCAGCGGACAAGCCCACCGATCCACAGATCGCCCACATCGCCTACACGGCCGGGGTGATCGATATCAACGCGGCCAAGCAGGCGCTCGCGCTGGTCAAGAAGCTGAACGTCACGCCGGAGGATAACGACACCAGCAAGGCGCTGTCGAAGCAGGCGAGTGACAAGCTGGCCGAGCTCGGCAAGCTGGACGGGACTGCGTTCGACAAGGCCTATGTCGCCAACGAGGTCGCCTACCACAAGGCGGTCAACGGCGCGCTGGAGACCCAGCTCATTCCATCCGCCAGCAATGCCGAGCTGAAGAGCCTGTTGCAGACCGGCCTGAAGATCTTCCAGGGCCATCAGCAGCACGCCGAGCATGTCGCGGCCGAGCTGAAGTAAGGAGTGTGCGATGAGGCTGGGACGGCTGTCTTCGATCGCCCTTGTCTTCGCGGCGATATCAGTCCCGGCGCACGCCGCGACGATCGAGATCGCGATGGAGAATCTCGTGATCTCACCGGCCGAGGTGTCGGCGAAGGTCGGCGACACCATCACATGGATCAACAAGGACGTGTTCGCCCACACTGCCACGGCAAAGAACGGTGATTTCGACGTGACGCTGCCACCGAAGAAGTCGGCGACGTTCGTTGTGAAGAAGGCGGGAACGGTCGATTATTACTGCCGCTATCATCCCAATATGAAAGCGACGCTCAAGATCGAGCCGTGAGGAGGGGCCGCGTATTCCCGACTCCAGCGGGAACATCTCCCGGCCATCGCGAGACTAATGCTTGTCCGAGGGAAACAGCTTTCGTGCGATAAACGCAGCAGACTTCGCGAACGATGTTGGCCAAAGCCTGTTCGCAAAGTCATTCATCCGTAGACTGGCCCCGCCCGTGAGGCGGGGTCATTTTCGAAGGGGCTTACTGCCTCGCGAGGCAGACCGAGAATTCGCCGTTGCGAATGCGGGCAGGAAAGCCCTCGACGAACTTCGCCACCGCGTCCTCGCCATAGGTGCCGACAAGCTCGGCAAGCGCCGCAAACAGGCTCGCCTGCGCCAGGCAATCGCCGTCGACGCCGTCATGGCGCGCTTCGGCCCAGGCCTCGTTGAGATAGCTCAGTGCGGCCTGTTTCTGCTCGTGATCGGGCAGCGGCGCGCGGGCGGGGGCGTAGGAAATCGGCTGGCTCATGAATCTCAATCAGGGCTGGGGCGCGATCCACGGCGATGCGCTGTGCAAGAGGTGTAGCACGCGCATTAACGACCGCTAGGCCACATCTTTAGGAACGGTTAACGGCTGTGAACAAAGTCGATGACAGAGTTCCTGTTAGCCCAACCCTCATGGTGAGGAGGCGCGTCAGCGCCGTCTCGAACCATGCAGGCCCCGCTGCTGCAGCCGGGCCTTTCATCCTTCGAGACGCGCGTACCGCGCTCCTCAGGATGAGGGGTTGCGGTCGGGCGCTTTGCTGACGGGGAAAATCTAGTTCGCGTAGCGCGCCGTGAGATCCCGCGAGATCTTCGAGCCTTCCTCGATGTAGCGGCGGATCGCCACCGTCGCGGCCGGCGTGCAGCTCCGGTAGGTCTGCTGGAAGCCGTTATAGCCGCGGTTGAAGCCTGCGATCATGCGGGTGCGACGTTCGCCGGAGGGCGTTTCAGCATCGATCAGCGCCTGCATCTCGCTGCGCCATTTGTTGCCCTCGTTGGTGCCGCAGATGCCTCGCAGATAGTGCAGGCCGCCGAGGATCTCGGCCAGCCGCTGCAAATCGGCGTCGAACGGCGCCGCTACGTCCTGGGCCCGGGCGGGCGCGGAAGCGCAGGCGAGAATCAGGGCAAAAATGGCCAGAAATCGCGTCGACATCGGCGGGCTGTATGCCCCCTCGGGGCCGATGACGCAAGGCGGGCGGTCAGGGGCCGATCAGACGGGCGGCCGACTGGATGATCTCCTCCAGCCCCCCGGTCATATTGAGGTCACCGAGGCCGGCCAGGGCGTCCGGGGCGATCCAGCGGTAGTCGTCGAGCTCGTCGTTCAGGGTGGGTTCCCGGGCCACCCAGCGGGCGGCAAAGGACATGATCAAATAATGGCCGGCCCCGGGCGCGGCCGGGAGCACCTCGCGCCAGCCGGCAAGGCTGACGATCTCGATATCCAGTCCGGTTTCCTCGTCGACCTCGCGGCTCAGCGCCTGGTGCAGTGATTCGCCGAATTCGACCCGGCCGCCGGGCAGCGAATAGAACCCCTTGGCGGGCGAGCGGGCGCGGCGGGTCAGCAGCACCTTGCCGTCGCGGAAAATCGCGGCACTGACCGCGATCTGGGGATGGGTGGGCTGGACAACTGCAGGCATATCTTCAACGTGTCTGGCTTAATTCGCCATGATGGTGTCGACGTCGGCTTCCGCGCCGCCGTTAATGATACCGCCGCAGGCCGCGATCAGCGGCTTGACCCAGAGGGTGGCCTGTTCGGCGAGCCGGACGCGGGTCGTGTCCTTCTCGACCTCGCGCATGGCCGAGCCGACCGCGGTCAGGATCGAGGTCATGGTGTCGGTGATGTGGTCGAACTGGGTCCGCACGCTCGGCTCGGCCTTCTCATAGGCTTCGATGGCCAGATCCCGTGCCTTGAAGTTCGAGGCGGTGAAATGCTCGGCATAGGACAGCGGCGACCAGGTCAAAAAGTCCTCGGCGCATTCCGGCATGTCCGGGATCATTTCCAGAAGCATCACGGCTTCATTGAAATGGTTGAGATAGTCAGTGGCAAGCCCGGTCCGCGGGTTGATGTTGGCCACGCGCAGCCGCTCGGCCCAGGCCGCGGCCTCGGGGCCCGTCTGTGCGCGCGTCGCGGGTTGGGAGGCCGTTGAGCTCATCTGCCGCAGTGTTAACGTTCGGGGTTAAAAGGACCTGAACGGACCCTATATAGACACCCTAAGATGTGCGGACGCTTCGTCATAACTTCAGCCCCCGAGGCTTTGCGGCAACTGTTCGGCTATATCGAGCAGCCGAATTTCCCGCCACGGTACAATGTCGCGCCGACGCAACCGATTCCGGTCGTGTCGGTCGAGAATGGCGCGCGCCATTTTCGTCTGATGCGTTGGGGTCTGCTGCCGGGCTGGGTCAAGGACCCGAAGGGCTTTACGCTGCTGATCAATGCGCGCTCGGAGACGGTGCTGGAGAAACCCGCGTTCAAGAAAGCGATTCGGCGACGGCGTGGACTGATCCCGGCGGACGGTTATTACGAGTGGAAGGCGATCGACGGCCGCAAGCAGCCGTTCTTCATTCATCATGCCGACGGTGCGCCGCTCAGCTTCGCCGCCGTCTTCGAAACCTGGATCGGGCCGAACGGCGAGGAGCTCGACACGGTGGCGATCGTCACGGCGGCGGCTGGCGAGGATCTCGCCACGCTGCATGACCGCGTACCGGTGACCATCAGCCCGCGCGATTTCGAGCGCTGGCTCGATTGCAGAAGTGACGAGGTCGATGCGATCCTGCCGCTGATGACGGCCCCGCGCATCGGCGAATTTGTCTGGCACCCCGTCTCCACCCGCGTCAACCGCGTCGCCAATGATGACGACCAGCTGCTCTTGCCGATCAGCGCGGAAGCGATGGAGGCGGAGGCCGAAGCGGCGAAGCCGAAGAAGATCGCGCGCAAGGTTGCGGCCGGTTCGGTCGATGACGGGCAGGGCTCGTTGTTCTAGCTGAGCTGCCGTAGGGTGGGCAAAGGCGCGGCGCGCCGTGCCCACGATCTCTCCCTTCAACGCGCAGTGGTGGGCACGCTTCGCTTTGCCCACCCCACGGCAGCGGAGTTTCAAACAACCTCCCTTGCCCTCAACGCCGCAATCTCCGCCGCATCAAACCCCAGCTCGCCCAGCACCGCATCCGTATCCGCACCCAATTCCGGCGCCATCCGATCGAGCTTGCCACCACCATGCGCGAGCTTGAATCCGCTGCCGGCAAAGCGCAGGCGGCCATAGGGTGTGTCCAGCTCCTGGATCGCGCCGCGCGCCTTGATCTGCGGATGGTCGATCACCTCCTCGACCTTCCAGATGCTGGCGCAGGGCGCACCGGCGTCTTCCAGGAGTGTCTCCCATTCGCGCGCAGGCTTTGCCGCCAGCGCCTGTTCGATGATGGCGCGCAGTGCGGGCTCGTTCTCGTTGCGCGAAAACCAGTCGGCGAAGCGTGGGTCATTCAGCGTATCCTCGCGGCCAAGCGTGGACATCAGCGCGCGGTATTGTTTTTCGTTGTTGACGGCGAGCAGGATGTGACCGTCGCCGCATTTGAACAGGTTCGCGGTGGTCCGGCGGCTCACGGCCTGATTGCCCGAAAGCTGCTGGTGATGGCCGGCGACCGACCAATCCGCGATCTGGCCGGAGAGAAATGCCATCGTCGCCTCCAGCATGGAGACGTCGATGAACTGTCCCTTGCCGGTGCGGTCGCGCTGGTAGAGCGCGCTCGACACGCCGAACGCGGCCGTCGCGCCCGAGAGTACGTCGCACACCGCAAAGCCCGCGCGCGTCGGGCCCGTCTCGGGATGTCCGGATATCGCCATGATGCCCGACAGCGCCTGCATCTTGCCGTCATAGCCGGGCCGTAACCGATCCGGGCCGGTCTGGCCGAAGCCGGACACCGCGCAATAGATCAGCTTTGGATTGATCGCCGAGAGCGCCTCGTAGCCGATGCCGAGCTTGTCCATCACGCCCGGCCGGAAGTTTTCCATCACCACGTCGACTTGCGCCGCGAGCTTCTTCACGATCGCAATGGCGTCGGGCTTCTGCAGATCGAGCGTCAGGCTGCGCTTGTTGCCGTTGATGGCCTGGAAGGCGGGAGCCAGCCCGCGCTCGGCCCATTCGCGCGAGAGCGGCGTGCGGCGCATGTCCTCGCCCTCGCGCCGCTCGACCTTGATGACGTCGGCGCCCAGCAGCGCAAGCTGGTAGCTCGCATAGGGGCCGGCCAGCACCTGGGTGAAGTCCAAGATCTTCACGCCCTCGAACGGTCGCGTCACGTCGCTCTCCCCTTGTTGTTTATTCTGTCGGAGGACGTCAGGCGGCGCGATTGCCGCGCGCGATCTCCTTCTGCTTGTCGAATTCGGCGCGGCGGCGTGCCAGCTCTTCCGGCGAGAGCTGTGCGACATTGTTGTAGTCGAGCTTCCAGGAGGGGTCCTCGCTCCAGCGCAGTGGCGACTGCATCGTGGTCTGCGGGCCGCTCGCGGTCTCCAGCAGCTTCAACGCCAGCTCCAGCGTCTGCGCCTGCGAGGCGACGTCATGCGGCTTGCCGGCGGAATTGCCGAGCGGGAAGTCCGAGAACAAAAAGCGCGGCACGGCGGCGTGCTCGATGATGTCCTTGGCGCAGCCCATGATCACGGTCGGAATGCCGTTGGCCTCGAGATGCCGCGCCACCAGCGCGGTGGTCTGGTGGCAGACCGGGCAGTTCGGCACCAGCACGGCGACGTCGACCTTGTCGGCGATACAGCGCGCCAGAATCTCCGGGGCGTCGGTGTCCAGCGTGACGCGATGGCTGCGATTGGTCGGCGCACCGAAGAAGCGGGGCGCGACCTCGCCGATGCGTCCTGCCGCCTGTGCCTTCAACAGCTGCGGCAGCGGAAACCAGGTGCCGTTGTCGGTCGCTGTGGTGTGCTTGCGGTCGTAGCCGATGTGCGAGATGCGCAAATCATGCGCTTTCGAGGTGTCACCGTCATAGACCTGGTAGAATTTCGCGCTGCCGTTATACGCCGCGCCCGGCCCCTGATCGCCCTTGGACGGATCATAGGGCGCCGCCGTCGTGATGATGGTGACGCGCGATTGCGCAAGCGGCTTTTTCAACGGCTGGAACGGCGCCTCGGTGTAATGCGCCCAGCGATATGCCGTGGTGTAGCCGATCGCCGCGTAATAATCCCGCGTGCGCTGCATATAGGGGACGGGGGAGTCATAGTCGGGCGCAAAGCCGAATTCGTCGTCGCGCGGAGCGGACATGGACGCGTCTCCTGGTTCTTGGTTGGGGCCAGACTAGAGATAGTTTTTGGGTTGCTCAACGGGGGCGCGGGTGACGCAGGCCAGAATTGCAGATGAGGATAGTGCCGCGCGAGCGGTGCCACTTACCCTCCCCTGGAGGGGGAGGGTCGATCGCGCGCAGCGCGAGCGGGGTGGGGTGATCTCTCCACACGGGCACTGTTGGATGAGGAGAGACCGTCACCCCACCCCGTCTCACATTTCGCTGCGCTCAATGTGAGCCGACCCTCGAGCGAGCTACGCTCGTCTCGGCCCCCTCCAGGGGAGGGTAAGTAAGCTCACCTGAAAATGTGCAGCGCCGCGTATTGCAGCAGCATGATCGCCTTGGCGTCGATGATGCGGCCGTCGGCGATCATCGCCAAGGCCTCGTCGATGCCGAGCTCCAGCACCTCGATATCCTCGCCCTCATGTTCGAGGCCGCCGCCGGCGCTGACGCGCATCTCCGGCTCATATTCGGCGACGAAGAAATGGATTTTTTCGGTCACGGCGCC
The DNA here is from genome assembly GCF_024199945.1 of Bradyrhizobium sp. CCGUVB4N. GTDB lineage: Bacteria > Pseudomonadota > Alphaproteobacteria > Rhizobiales > Xanthobacteraceae > Bradyrhizobium. Next base: position 2,710,600 of record NZ_JANADP010000001.1, read on the forward strand.
AGGGCTCATGAACGCCTCGAACACCTTGTGGACGTCGTGCAGGCGATAGCCGGTCTCTTCCTCGGCCTCGGCACGGATGCGCGCCTCGGGCTCGGCGTTATCAAGCACGCCGGCGGCGGCCTCGATCAGCAAATCGTCGTAGCCGCGGGTGAAGGCCGGCAGGCGGAATTGGCGCACCAGGATCACGCTGCGCCCGGCGCGATTATAGGGCAACACGGCGGCGGCGTTGTCGCGCTCATAGATTTCGCGTTTCTGCGTCTGCCATTCGCCGTTGCCGCGGCGGTAGTCGAATGTCGTGCTTTTTAGCGTGGTCCAGCCGTCCGAGAGCACACGGACGTCCTTGATGCGGACGCGGTCGGAAATGGTCATTGCTGTCTTCCGGGTGAGAGCTAACGGGGCTGCTCGCGGTCGTCGAGCCACTTCTGGAACATCACCGAGGTCGATTCCTCGAAGCCGAGCGACTGGTAGAACGCATTGGCCTGCGCATTCTCGCGGCGCACGAGCAGTTGCAGTTTTGCGATGCCGGCGGCGCGCAGCCAGTCCTCGGCTGCTGCCATGATGGCGCGGCCATAACCGCGCTTGCGGATATCAGGGTCGACCGCAACGTAATAGACCCAGCCGCGATGACCGTCATGCCCGACCATGACGGTCGCCACGATCGCGCCACCATCGCGGCCGATCAGCACCGTCGAATTCTCGCGCCGCCGCGCCAGCGCGATATCGGCATGCGGATCGTTCCATGGCCGCGTCAGGCCGCAGCGCTGCCACAGCGCAACGACGTTCTCGACGTCGGCATCCCCAATCGCGTCGACCGCAAGAGCACTCACAGCACCTTCCCCGGGTTCATGATTCCGTACGGATCGAGCATCGCCTTGATCGCGCGCATCAGCTCGATCGCGGTCTTGTCCTTGACGTCAGGCAGCTCGTCGCGCTTCAGCACGCCGATGCCGTGTTCGGCCGAGATCGAGCCGCCCATGCGCAGCACGATCTCGAACACGACAGCGTTCATCTCGTGCCAGCGCGCCAGATAATCCGCCGTGTCGGCGCCGATCGGCTGGCTGACATTGTAGTGCAGATTGCCGTCGCCGAGATGGCCGAACGGCACCGGCCGCGCGCCGGGGATCAGTTTCACCACGGCGGCGTTGGCTTCCGCGATGAATTCAGGCACGGCGGCGATCGGCACGGAGATGTCGTGCTTGATCGAGCCGCCCTCGGGCTTCTGTGCGGACGACATCTCCTCGCGCAGCTTCCAGAAGCCATTGCGCTGGGTGAGGTTGGCCGCGATCACGGCATCGTCGACGATTTCCTCCTCCATGGCGCGGGTCAGGATCGTCTCCAGCGGCGTGCGGGCGTCGTCCCCGGGCGAAGACAATTCCATCAACACGTACCAGGGATGCTTCTCGGCAAGGGGATCGCGCACGTCGATGCCGTGGCGGATCGAGAAGTCCACCGCCATCTCCGAGAGCAGCTCAAAACTCGTCAGCGCATTGGCAGCCTCGCCCTGCGCGATCGTCAGCAGTTTGAGCGCCGCCGCCGGCGATTTCAGCCCGACATAGGCGGTCTCGACCGCCCGCGGCTTCGGAAACAGCTTTAACGTCGCCGCGGTGATGATGCCGAGCGTGCCTTCCGCGCCGATGAAGAGGTTGTGCAGATTATAGCCGGTGTTGTCCTTCTTCAGCTTCGACAGCACGTTGAGCACGCGTCCGTCGGCGAGCACCACTTCCAGCCCCAGCGCCATCTCGCGCGCCACGCCATAGGCAAGCGCGGCGGTGCCGCCGGCATTGGTCGAGAGATTGCCGCCGATGGTGCAGCTGCCTTCAGCGCCCAGGGAAAGCGGAAACAGCCGGTCGACGTCGGAGGCCTTCTGCTGCGCGATCTGCAACACCACACCGGCCTCGCAGGTCATGGTGTTCGACGCGGTGTCGACCTCGCGGATCTTGTCCAGCCGCCGCAGCGACACCACGACCTCGCCATTGTGCGGCGTCTGGCCGCCGACGAGCCCGGTGTTGCCGCCCTGCGGCACCAGCGCGATTTTGTGCGCGGAGGCGAGCTTGCAGATCGCGGAGACCTCGGCCGTCGAACCCGGGCGCAGCACCAGCGGCGATCGGCCGTGGAACAGATTGCGCTCCTCGGTGACGTAAGCCTGGATATCGGTCGCATCGGTGATCGCGTGCTTGTCGCCGACGATCTTGCGGAATTGGTCGATCAGCTCGGGCGCGAGTGGAGGGGTGGCGGATTGATTGATGTTCATTGTCTCGTCTCTTCGCTCTTATCTCGCCACGGCGGCCCGGCGCAGCCGGTCGTTGATCGCTTCGCCCAGGCCTTCCTCGGGAATCGCCATCACGGCAATCGCGGTCGGCGTCTTCGCATCGAGGCTGCGAAGATAGCCGAACAGATTGGCGGCGGCTTCATCGAGATCAGCCGCGGGCGACAAATTCATGACAGCGGCTGCGGCCTCCAGGCCGGGCAGGCGCGCAGGCCCGAACGCCAGCAGCGCTTCACCCGGCGCAACGTCGCGCGCGTTGAGCCGCACATTGGCGCGCGGCGCGTAATGCGAGGCCATCATGCCCGGCGCCAGCGGCTGGCTGTCGTCGCTCTCGGCCTCGACCGGCGGCCGCGCCAGGGCTAAGCCGAGCACGGCTTCGATCCGTTCGCGCGACAGCCCGCCGGGCCGCAGCAGCATCGGCGCCTCGAAGCAGCCGACAATGGTCGATTCGACGCCGACCGCGACCGGCCCGCCGTCCACGATCAGGTCGATCCGCCCCGCAAGGTCGCTCTCGACATGCGCGGCCTGCGTCGGCGAGACGTGGCCGGAGATGTTTGCCGACGGCGCCACCACCGCCCCGCCGAAGGCGCGCAGGATCGCCTCCGCCACGGGATGGGCGGGAATGCGGATCGCGACGGTGTCGAGGCCCGCCGTGGCGAGATCGGCGACCGGGCAATCGTCCGTCTTCGGCACCACCAGCGTCAGCGGTCCCGGCCAGAACGCTTCAGCGAGCTTCAGGGCGCGCGCATCGAACCGCCCGATCCGCCGTGCGGCCGCGAGGTCCGCGACGTGTGCGATCAGCGGGTTGAAGGCCGGCCGCCCCTTGGCGCTGTAGATATGGGCCACCGCCGCGGCATTGGCGGCGTCGGCGCCGAGCCCGTAGACGGTCTCGGTCGGAAACGCGACCAGGCCGCCGGCGGCCAGCGTCCGGGCGGCAGCTTCCGCGCCGGCCGCGCCGGCCGGCAAAACCTGTGTTTCAAGACCCGTTTTCACAGGGACAAAATTCCTCATCTCGGCCGCTTGCGGTGCGCCAAACCCGACGCTATAAGCCGGCCTCTTGTCGGAGTGTGGCTCAGCCCGGTAGAGCACTGCGTTCGGGACGCAGGGGTCGCAGGTTCGAATCCTGCCACTCCGACCATTCTTCCAAAAGTTGACGTTTTCCAGAGGCTTGGCGGACCGGCCGCCAGCGCCTCGGGGTTCCTTTTTGCAACGATTTTGAGGGCGGGTCCACGGCCGATTTGACCCTCGCAGGGCGGCTTGAGCGCGTGGCATGGCTTGTCGCTCGCCGGCATTGACGGTCCGGCCTCGCGGGCTAGGTCAGAGGCCTAGCGGCTTCGCTCGACTGTCTCGCGGACATGGGCTGATCGGAAATGCGCCGGAGTACACGGTGATGCAGCCAGCGATTCAGCGCCTTGTTCAGCTCGGTCCATTCCCGAGTTCAAGTTTGGCCAAGGCGCCAGTGCTGCGGGAGTTGGAAGCTTTGCTTGCCGGTGTGCAAACGCCCGTTACCAAGGATGAGGCAAGGGCTTTGGTCCGGCTCTTTGGCCCTGATGACTGCTTTGGGCTCGCTTGGTCACTGCTTTATCTGGTCGAGACGTCACCCGACTGGCGGATCGACGATGCACTCGATGGTCTCAGCGGTGAATGGATCGAGAGACTGAGAGAGCGTGGTAGCTGTCGTCGCGCGTAGGATCTCCAACGCAAACGGCGCGGTCGAGATCGACCGCGCCTTTGTAGTCTTCGGTGCTGGCCTCAGTACTCGTGGGGTGTGTAAGCCGGTGCGCGCCAGCCGGGCTGGTCGTATCCGTAACCGGGCCCCCAATAGCCGTAGGTGTTGGCTTGATGCCAACTACCGATGGGTCGGCATTGACCGACGCCGGCCATCAACTGACCGCCGCTCATGGCCGGACCGGCGGCGCCGACAGCGTCGCCGCTCGCGGGGGTGCACCCGCCGGGACCGCGTCCGGCTCCAAGGCTGGGGCTTGCAGTAGCGAGCGGCAAAATCATCAGTGCGGCCGCGCTCAGTAGTTTCATGCGTGTCATGGTTGTCTCCATGTCAGGTTTCGACAGCGAGCCAATCCCTGCTGCGTTCGGGCGTTCCCTGCAGGAAGATCGCGATTTCGCGAGCAACAACGGCCGCGTCTGGTTTTCGCGGATAAATGGCGCTCCAGTCACGCGAGTGTGTCGTCGCGAGCGCGCGCGATCACCTGCGCGTCACCAGCACGCCCAGCAAAAACGCCACCATCAGCGACGGCAGCGGGGCCTCTCGCACCATGCCGCGCACGATGTCTGACCAGCGCGGGTCGGGGACGAGTCTTGGCGATCTGATCTCGGCCGCGGGCGCGATGCCCCATTCCGACGCCAGCTCGGCGATCTCGCTCGCGGCCAGACGCACGCCGTCACGTACGCGGAAGATCGCGGCCTCGGCGCGCTCGCGCGGCGCAAGCAGCATCACCGTCGCGATCGCCGTGCGCAACGTCATCTCGCCAAAACCTTGCAGTCTCACCGACTCCTCGGGGGCGGACATCATGCGAATTTCCTCACAGTGCCAAATTCTTCACAACGCCAAGTTCTTCACAACGCGAAGTGGTGCGCGATGGTGAAGGCCATCGTCGCGCACAGGACCAGCGTGGAAACCGCGCCGGCCACACCGCGCGCGAGATCGGCTCGCGTCAGGTGCCTGGTCATGATTGTGCTCCATGCTCTCTCCATGGAAATGGCGGGGCTGCGCGTTGGTTCCTTGGATGCCGGCCGAATCGTCCGCGGCGATCGGATCGATGCGGCCTCTCAAGCCCCGCTCTCGTCCCCGCGCACCGACCGCAGCGCCGAGAGCAGGCCCACCAGCTCCGCCTGGCCGCGGACGCCGGTCTTGGCGAACACCCGCCGCAGATGGGTCTTGACCGTGTTCGGCGAGATCTCGAGCCGGATGCCGATGGTCGACACCGAGTGGCCGAGCGAGGCCTGCAGCGCAACCTGCGCCTCCGCCTTGGTCAGCTTGTAGGCGTCCATGATCCATTGCGGCGGCAGCGCCGGTGGCCGGGCGGGATCGAGCATGAAGATGATCGCAGCGCTGTCGTGATCGCCGAGGCCCGCAAGGCCGTCGCGCGCGCGGCCCTGCGCCGGCGCCACGAGAATGGTGATGAGCCGCCCGTCACCTGGATGGGGAATGGCCATCGTGCCGCCCGGCGCGCCCGATAGCGCCGAGCGGGTCATGCGATCGAATTGCCGTGCCGAGGCCGGCCATGCGCTCGACAGCGTCCGGCCGCGCAACGCCAGCGCGCCGTCATTGGTCATGGCACGGAAGGCCTTGTTGGCGAACTGAACGTGGAGCCTGCGATCGAGCAGGGCCACGCCGGCCGCAAGATGGTCCAGAACCGCCGGTACAGCGTGAAAATCGGTATCCGGAAAAAGATTTACAATTTCACTGGTGCGCATCTCGCATGCGCTCCTTTCGACGCCGCGACGTGCGGCGGGGCAATGTCGCGATTAAACAACGAAACGCCGGCGCCGGCCACCGCACCGCGTGTGCAGTCCTGGCCAAAGATGGAGTAAATCCGGCCAAAAAGTGCAACCTGAAGTTCAGGTGCCGTCGCGCGCCGCTTCGTTCTTCTGAAACTGTGCGCGATACCATTGCGGGGTCACGCCAAGCTGACGGACGAAGGCGCGCCGCAGGCTATGCACGGTGCCGAATCCGCACCGTTTTGCGACAGTCTGGGCGGGAAGATCGGTGTCCTCGATCTGACGCCGCGCTTCGTCGAGCCGGATCCGTTCGACATATTCGCGCGGGGTCTCGCGAAGCTCGTCGACGAACAACCGGCGAAAATTCCGCTCGCTCATCCCGACATGGGCCGCGAGCGCTTCTGCGCTGAGGTCATCGGCAAGGTGCGCGAGTGCCCATTCCTGCGCCTTGCGGAGGGCGGGAACCGCGCTGAATTGCGCCTGGAGATGTGTCGAGAACTGCGATTGTCCCCCCGGGCGCTTCAGGAACACCACAAGGCTGCGGGCCACGCGCAGGGCAAAGGTGCGCCCATGATCTTCCTCGATCAAGGCAAGCGCGAGATCGATCCCGGCCGTGATGCCGGCCGACGTGTAGGTCTGGCCATCGCGCACGAAGATGCGGTCGATCTCGAGTGTCGTCGCCGGAAAATTCTGCGCGAAAGACGGGGCAAGGGCCCAATGCGTGGTCGCGCGCTTGCCGTCGAGAAGGCCGGACGCCGCGAGTGGAAACGCGCCGGTGCAGATCGAGCCGTGTCGTCGCGCTTTGGGGGCTGCTTCGCGCAACCAGCCGACCAGCGCGGGGTCGCTTAGCGCCGCGACGTGGCCATATCCGCCTGCGACCAGAAGCGTGTCGATCGGGCCGTCGAGATCGGCGAGCGCGGAGTTGGGAACGATGGAGAATCCCACTGACGTCGAGATCGGATCGGTGCTTACGGCGGTGACCGACAGACGGTACAGGCCGCGCCCGGCCAGCGCATTCGCCATGCCGAAGGCTTCCATCGGGCCGCAGACGTCCATTGCCATGATGTTCGGATAGACGAGAACGACGATGTGGCGTTCAGGGCTGGCCGAAGCGGGCGTGCTCATGGCGCGGTCAATTTCTGCGATGTGCGGTCACGATCTTGAGGCCGGTGTCCCGCCATCGCGAGGACGAGCGCGCGCTCGCTCCCGAGACGTGCAGGCCCGTAATGAACGTCCAAGATGTGGCTGGATTGTGCACAAAGCCGGGCGGGCGGCGGATCACGAATCCGTTGCGCCGCCTGCTATCTTATTTTCGCAGCAGTTCCCGCAAGGCCGCGGTTGCCTCGGCGCAGCGGATGTCGTCGATCTCCCGCGACAGGCTGAGCGCGCTCGATTTCAGCTCTTCGACCCTCCAGCTCTCGGGATGCTGGTTTTCGAGCTGGTTCAGTCGCTTGTTCAAATCGTCCAATCTGGACTGAAGCTGCCCGATGCTGGCGGCTCCATTCACGTTCCAAACGCGCTGTGCACGCATCGTCGTTCCCCTGAATTGTCTCACGGCGTTGTGAGCAGGGTTCGTGGCCGCATTGGGCGTTTCTTTTGTCCGGTGTTAGATCGCGGGGAACCGTTGCAGATTGGCAACGAAAGTTCCTGGAATACCTGAGCGCACTGGCTCATCCTTAGGCAACGGCTCCAACAGGCGTGGAATCTGCATAGGCGCGACCGTCGTTTGCGCGGGCACGATGATGGACCCGGTCGATCCGGGAAACGAACGAGGGACGATTCGTGGCGAGATGTGTGACTGTGGCGGCCGGCCAATTGGGCCCGATCGCGAGGAGCGAGACGAGGCGTGAGGTGGTGGCGCGCCTGATGGCGTTGATGCGCCAGGCCAAGGCCAATGGCTGCGATCTGATCGTCTATCCCGAGCTCGCGCTCACCACCTTCTTTCCGCGCTGGTACTTCGAGGACCAGGCCGCGATCGACAATTTTTTCGAGCGCGAGATGCCGGGAGCGGAGACGCAAGCCCTGTTCGATCTCGCGCGCGCGAGCGGCATCGGATTTTGCCTCGGCTATGCCGAGTTGACGGTCGAGGCTGGACTCGTTCACCGCTACAACACGTCGATCCTCGTCGACAAAAGCGGCGCGATCGTCGCGAAATACCGCAAGGTCCATCTGCCCGGCCACGCCGAGCACGAGCCCTGGCGCAAGTTTCAGCATCTGGAGAAGCGCTATTTCGAGCCGGGAAGCGGCTTCGGCGTGGTCGACGCATTCGGCGGCGTGATGGGGATGGCGATCTGCAACGACCGCCGCTGGAGCGAGACCTATCGGGTCATGGGCCTGCAGGGCGTCGAGATGGTGATGATCGGCTACAACACGCCGGTGCACAATCCGCCCGCGCCCGAGCATGACGATCTCTCGCTGTTCCACAATCATCTGGTGATGCAGTCGGGCGCCTACCAGAACGGCACCTTCGTGGTCGGTGTCGCCAAGGCCGGCGTGGAAGAGGGCGTCGACCATATCGGCGGCAGCTGCATCATCGCGCCCTCCGGCGAGATCGTCGCGCGATGCACGACCAAGGGCGACGAGCTCGCGATCGCCCGCTGCGATCTCGATCTCTGCAATTCCTACAAGCGCACGATCTTCAATTTCGATGTTCATCGCCAGCCGCAGGCCTATGGGATGATCGTCGAGCGGAAGGGCGTGGCGACCATGGCGGACGGGACGGCTGTACACACCCTCAGTCGTCGTCCCGGCGAAGGCCGAGACCCATAACCCCAGGGAGGGGTTTGGCGAAGAGTGGTTGGGCGAGACCGATATCTCCTCAAATCGATAGACTTCGCGGTATAGGTCCTGGCTTTCGCCAGGACGACACCGGGGTTGTGGCCGCTGGTCTCGGCCTCCAATCACAACCCTGTGTCTTTATTCGGAAACAATCATTCCCTAATATGATGCAATGCAAAAGATCGCCCGCAAAGCCGAGCCTGCCCCCAATCCACCCGGCCGTCCCCGCGAGTTCGACATGGACACCGCGCTGGACGGCGCGATCCGGGTGTTTTGCGAGCGTGGTTATCATGCCACCTCGATCGGAGAGCTGACCGCGGCGATGCGGCTTGCCACCGGCAGCGTCTACAAGGCATTTCGCGACAAGCATGCCGTGTTCGTCGCTGCCTTCGAGCGCTATGTGTCGGTGCGCCGGGAGCAGACGCGAGCCGCGGCGGCGCGGGGTGCGAACGGCCGCGAGCGGGTACGCAACGTGCTGTCGTCCTATGTCGAGCACTCCCAGGGCAGCGAGGGCCGCCGCGGCTGCATCGTGGTCGGCAGTGCGGTCGAGCTGTCGGCGGTCGATCCGGCGATGCGCGCGCGTGTCACGGCGCAGCTCAAGACCAACGAGAATTTCATCGCCGGCCTCATTCGCGAAGGGCAGGCCGACGGCTCCATTCCGGACCATGTCGAGGCCGATGACACCGCGCGGCTGATGATCTGCATGACGCAGGGCCTGCGCGTCGTCGGCAAGGTGCGCCTGCCGCTCGACGACGAGCGCCTGCTCGGCGTCGCGATGAAGCTGCTTGCCTGAAGTTTTGTCAAATTAGGAAATGATCGTTTCCTATATCTGGAGACGACGACGTGTCGGAGAGTTTGGAATGACGATGAATGCCACGATCGACGCCGCACCCGAACCGGATGCGGTGTCGCAGCGACTGACCTTCGTGCTTGCCGCGGCCTGTGGCATGGTCGCCGCCAACATCTATTATGCCCAGCCGCTGATCGCCCCGATCAGCGCCGCGCTCGGCCTGTCGCACGCGGCCGCCGGCCTGATCGTGACCATGACGCAGATCGGCTACGGCACGGGCTTGCTGTTCATCGTGCCGCTCGGCGATCTCGTCGAGAACCGCACGCTGATCTGCACCGTCATCACGCTCGGCGCGGCGGCGCTGCTCGCGGCCGCGTTCGCGACCCATGCGCTGCCGTTCCTGATCGCGGCGCTGTTCATCGGGCTCGGCTCGGTCGCGGTGCAGATCATCATTCCCTACGCCGCGCACCTGGCGCCGGAGGCCATTCGCGGCCGCGTCGTCGGCAACGTCTCGACCGGCTTGATGTTCGGCATCATGCTGGCGCGGCCGGTGTCGAGCTTCGTCGCAGCGGCGCTGTCGTGGCACGCGGTGTTCTTCTGCTCGGCGGCGCTGATGATCGTGCTCGCGATCGTGCTGCGTCTCACGCTGCCGAAACGCAAGCCCGTGGCGCGCATGCATTACGGCGAGCTGCTGCTGTCGATGCCGCATCTGGTGCGCGCCACGCCGCTGTTGCGGCGGCGCGCGCTCTACCAGGCCGGCCTGTTCGGCGCCTTCACGCTGTTCTGGACGGTGGTGCCGCTCCAGCTCGCGAGCCAATTCGGCTTCACCCAGCGCGGCATCGCGCTGTTCGCGCTCGCCGGCGTGTCCGGCGTGTTCGCGGCACCGATCGCAGGACGGCTCGCCGATCGCGGCCATAGCCGCGTTGCCACGATCGCCGCGATGCTGTCCGTCGCCCTGGGCTTCCTGGTGACGCATGTCGGCGCAGCCGGATCGATGCTGAACCTCGCCTGTCTGGTCGCGGCCGCGATCGCGATCGATTTCGGCGTGCAGGGCAATGTCGTGCTCGGCTTCCGCGCCATCTTCGTGCTCGGGCACGAGCACCGCAGCCGCCTCAACGGGCTCTATATGGCAACGTTCTTCGCCGCCGGTGCGGCGGGATCGGGGCTCGGCGCCTGGGCGTTCGCGCAAGGCGGCTGGACGCTGGCCTCGGCCATTGGCCTTGCGCTGCCCATTGCCAGCCTGACCTACGCGGCGGCCGAATAACGGTACGATTGTGCGGGCCGCCGTTTACCAAGCCCCGGTTACGGCGGCCCGGCCAATGCAATTTCCACCTCGCGATTTCCCTGCAGCTGTAGTACTTTGGTCGCAAGCGGCCGGGTTAACAGCCGCAGGGAGGCCCTATGAGGCGTGCGGGACTGTATGGCGTACCGCGAGTACGGCCATGGTCGTGGCAGGCATTTCTGCTCGGATTTATCGTCGTCGCAGCGTCGGCTGCGCTCCAAGGTGTCTGCGTCGCGCTCGGCGCAAAGCTCTATTTCGCAGCGTTCCTCCCCAGCCTGTTCGTGCTCGGCCTCGTCGCGGGTGCACCGGCGGCGGTGTTCGCCGCATTGCTCACCGTGCCGCTGGTGTGGTGGGCGTTCATTCCGCCCTTCTTCGAGTTCACGCCGCTGTCCAGCGCGAATGCGGATTCCATTAATCTGTTCTGCCTGCTCGCCGTGCTCCTGATCGGCCTTGCCGATCTCTGCCGCGCGAGCATGACGATCACCGGCCGCGGTGGATTGAAGTCGCCGGGTGAGAGCGCGGCAACGAATTCGCAATAATCGGGTGCTGCACCGAGCGCGTGCGTTGCGCTCGCGCAACAGTCCGGCAACCATCCACACAGCCGGATCGCGCCGCTAACTTTTCGAAAAAGATTTGGCCGCAATTTCCCTCGTGGGAATACGAGGGAGTTTTCGACATGAACGGACACGCCATTTTCGAGAACGTGCGCCGCTACCGCGGCATCGCATCGCTCTATCGCCAGACCGCGGCGTTTCGGCCGGGCCAGCGCTGGTCACTCTTGGAGCAGGCCAGCGAGTGGGAAGCCCGCGCGCTGTCGGAACTGGAAGCCTATTTCGCTTCGCGCGCCGACTACGCCACGCCGCTCGCTGCCTAAGCGTTAACCATCCGGCGCGAACGTCAGCGAAGGGATCGCTGACGTTGCCTGAGACTAGCTCAGAACCTGTAGCTCGCCTGAACCCTCACCGTGCGCCCCTGGCCGGGTGAGATGTTGTTGTTGCCGTCGGCCGAGGCCCAATATCCCTTGTTGAAGATGTTCTCGACCGTCAGCTGCGCGCGCCAATTGGCATCGATCGTGGCGTAGACGCCGGCATCGAAGCGCACGAAGCTCGGCAGCCTCACGGTGTCGTCTGACGACGCAAAGGAATCACCGAAATAGATGATGCCGAGTGCCGCCGCCCACACGGGCGTGAACTGGTACTTGTTCCACCATGCAAACTGATTGTACGGCACGAGCTGCACGCGATTGCCGGCGACGACGGTCGCCGATGTCGCGCTGGTGATCTTCGCGTCCGTATAGGCATAGCCTAGCGAGGACTGCCATTGGTCGGTGACGTAGCCGACGAGGCTCGCCTCGAAGCCGCGCGTCAGCGTGGCGCCGGACGGGAAGAAAAAGCCAGGATTGTTGCCGTCGGCGATCGGCTGGTTGGTGCGGTTGAGATTGTAGATCGCCGTCGAGAACAGCAGTTTCGGGTTGATGTTCCACTTCATCCCGACCTCGGTGTTCTCGAATTTCTGCGGCTGCAGGATCAGCGTGCCGTCGGTGAGCGAGGAGAACTGATCGCCGGAAGCGGGCAGGTAGGAGATGCTGTAGGCGGTGTAGATCGACATGCTCTCGATCGGCTTGACGATCAGGGCCGCCTGCGGCGACACCAGATTGTCGGTGCGGGCGCGGTTGATGTTGGTGTTCATGTCCAGCGCCGACATCTCGAACCGGTCGAACCGCGTGCCCACGATGAGCTGGAGCGCGCGCGAAAATTCGATGGTGTCGCGCAAGTAACCGGACTCGATGTTCAAGCCGTATTTGCTGTTGGAGTCCGGCGTGGTGACGCCGTCGGTATTGGTGCCGGTGAAGTGGTGGACGAAGTTGACCGGCCCGAAATAGGTCGGCGCGAACGGGTTCTGGACGATGGTGTTGGTGCCGTTCGGGAAGACGCCGGTGTTGCGGATGTCGACGCCGGTCTGGTGGCCGAACTCGGTGCCGAAGCCCACGGTGTGCGCGACCGGCCCGGTCCAGCCCTTGTAGATGAAGTCGGTCTGGTTGAAGACATTGTCGCGGTTGGTGGTGTGCTGATAGGCGCCGAGATTGACCGCGGTGTCGGCCGGATTGACGGCGCCGGCCAGCGCCCCGCCGGTCGGATAGATGTTCTGGTAGAATTTCTGGTAATCGGCCGCGATCGTGCCGTTACGCACCGTCAAGCCGTTCTGGAAATCGTGCTCGACGATCGCCATGCCGGTCTGCACCGTTGCCTGCGCGGTGTTGAGGCTCGGACTGCCGAAGAAGGTCTGGAAATTTCCGTTCGGGGCAAACGGCGTGGTCGGATTGAACCGCGTGACGCCGCCGGGGAGGCTCTGCGAGGGATTGCCGCGATCGGCGGTGCGGCCGTCGTGGTAATATTCGTAGGACAGCTTGACCTTGGTGAAGTCGTCCGGCTTCAGGGTGACGGTCGGATTGATGCCGTAGCGTTCGAGATGGTTGAAGTCGCGGAACGCATCGCTGCCCTCGTAAAACACGTTCAGTCGCGCCGCGACGTTCTCGTTGATGGCTTGCCCTGCGTCGAGCGTGACGCGGCGGTCGCCCCATGATCCCGTCTGCGCGGTCGCCTGGTAGACACGGTTGCCGTCGGCCTCCTTGAGCGTCCGGTTGAGAAGCCCGCCGCCCGCACCGCGGCCGAAGGTGATCGCGCTCGGGCCCTTCAGCACCTCGATGCTCTGGGCGTTGTACATGTCGCGGAAATACTGAACGTCGTCGCGAAAGCCGTTGACGAAGAAATTCGCGCTGGAATCGACGCCGCGGATGACGAGCTCGTCGCGATTGCCTTCGCCCTGGTGCACGGCGACGCTGGGCACATAGCGCGTCACGTCGGTCAGGCCCTGGTAGTTCTGGTCGCGGATCTGCTCGTGGGTGATGACGGACAGCGATTGCGGGATGTTGACGATCGGCGTGTTGGACTTGGTGGCAACGGAGGTGCTGTTGGTGAAATAGCCGACGGTGCCGGTGCGGGCATCCTGCGATGGTGCGAACGGCTTTGGTGCGGGCGTCGTCTCGGGCCGGCGCGCCGTCTGCGTGCGACGTGAGCGCGTGCCGCTCGAGCGTCGCGACGCCGCGGATGAATTGGTGCGGCGCTGCGCCTCGGGGGCCGTGACGTTGACGGGAGGAAGCGTTGCGCCCGGTGCCGGCGCTGATTGCGCGAAGGCTTGTGGACTGGCGAAGAACGCGCCTGACGTCATCAATACGGCAAGCACGCTGCGGGCAACCCCGCGGCCGGCAACAGGCAATAGAATTCCGTCGGCTGCGATGCGGTTCATCGCGCCCTCCCTTGCACTTCAAAGCTCGCCCGGATTCCCCAAAGATGCGGCGGATGCGGGGCAAGACTCATCCGTGCACGCGAAGTCACTGCGTGCATGAACAATTTGGGCGTTCAGCAATTCCGGGACATCAGATTTGAATCGTTCGAAACATTTCGAGTTCCAACGATCCCCTGTGCGCGCAGAACCCGTGACGACTACGGAGTTACGCCGCCGGCCGTGTGTGCTAGCAACTGGCCCGGATCTCTACGACCGCCGGGGCGCGCGATGACCACCTTCAACCGCATCTTCACGACAGAGCGCCTGCTCCAGATCATCGTCGTTCTGGCGGCGACGGTCGCGATGAAGCTGATGGTCTGAGCGCCGGCGGCGCTACCGCTCGCCGAAATCGGGCACTTCGGGCAGATAGTTCGCGCCTTCCGAGCCGAGGAAATCGAACATCGCCTGCGCCGGCGGCAGCAGCACCTTGTCGCTGCGGCGGATCACGTACCATTGCCGGACGATCGGAAGACCCGCGACATCGAGCACGATCAGTCGCCCCTCGGCGAGCTCATGCGCCACCGTGTGCGCCGAGATGAAGGCGATGCCGAGACCCGCGATCACCGCCTGCTTGATGGTCTCGTTGCTGCTCATCTCCATGCCGATGATCGGCTCCAGATCGGATTTCTGGAACATCCCCTCCATCAGCGTGCGTGTGCCCGAGCCGGGCTCGCGGGTGAGGAAGGTCTCGTGCACGAGATCGGTCAGGCTGAGGCCTGAATCCTTCTCCAGCCAGTGCCCCTTGCGCGCGACGATGATGTGCGGATTGCGCCCGAGCTGACGCACATCGACGCTGACGTCGGCCGGTGGCCGACCCATCACCGCGAAATCGAGGTCGTAGCCGTGCATGGCCTCGCGAATCTCCTCGCGATTGCCGACGGTCAGCTTGATCTCGATCTTCGGTGAGCGCTTGGAGAAGGCCGCGATCGCATGCGGCACGAAATATTTCGCGGTCGAGACCGCACCGAGATGCACCGTGCCGCCGGTCTTGCCCGCGAGCAGATCGAGCGCGCCCTGGCAGTCCGTGATCGCGGCCTCGACGCGCTCGGCGAGCGCCAGCACCTCGCGACCTGCCTCCGTCAGCAGCATGCCGTCGCCGGTCCGCTGCACCAGCGGCAGGCCGGCGAGGTCCTGAAGCTGCCGCAGCTGCTGGGTCACGGCCGGCTGGGTCAGCCCGAGCTGGGTCGAGGCGGCGGTGACGCTGCCCTTGGCCGAAAGCGCCGCGAGCGAGCGCAACTGCCGGATGGTCAGATGCCGGAGCTGGGTCGCCGCATGGCCGGGGCCATTATAAGAAAATTCTTTGGCACTCATTATGAATAGAAATTTTCCTTATTAAGCCGGCCCTGTCAATCTCCTCGTGCTGGGAACGACCGCGACCTGCCTCCATCGGGGAGGGAACTGGATGCGGCGCCCACAAGGGGATGGACGCAGATGACCGGGCAACTCAGGCTGGACGACCACCTTCAACGCCACTCCGAGACGGCGCCGCATGCGCTCGCCGTGGCGGCTGCAGTCGACGCCATCGCGGCCGCCGCGATCGAGATCGCCGATCTCATCGCTACCGGTGATCTTGCGGACGCCTCGGGCCTGACCACCGGCCGCAACAGCGACGGCGATGTCCAGCGTAACCTCGACGTGCAGGCGGATGCGATCCTGCGCCGCTGCCTCGGCAAGCTGCCGATCGCGGCGCTGGCGTCCGAAGAGATGCGCGAGCCTCAGATTGGCGACCGCGAGGCCAGGATCTGCGTCGCGATCGATCCGCTCGACGGCTCCTCCAACATCGACCTCAACATGACGGTCGGGACGATCTTCTCGATCTTGCCCGCGCCGGACGATCTCGGTCTCGCCTTCCATCAGCGCGGCTCGGCGCAACTCGCCGCGGGCTTCGTCACCTACGGTCCGCAGACCTCGCTGGTGCTGACGCTCGGCGACGGCGTCGACATCTTCACGCTCGATCGCAAGGCCGGCTGCTTCCGTCTCGCGCGCAGCGCCGTGCAGATCTCCGAGGCCTGCGAGGAGTTCGCGATCAACATCTCCAATCGCCGCCATTGGGAGCCGCCGGTGCGCGCCTTCATCGATGAATGCCTCGCCGGCGTTGACGGGCCCGCCAACCACAATTTCAACATGCGCTGGATCGGCTCGCTGGTCGCGGAAACCTATCGCATCCTCACGCGCGGCGGCGTGTTCCTCTATCCCTCCGACGCGCGGCCCGGCTATGGCGACGGCCGCCTGCGCCTCGTCTACGAGGCGCACCCGATGGCGATGATCATCGAGCAGGCCGGAGGTTCGGCCTCCACCGGGCGCGAGCGCATCCTCGATCTGTCAGCGCAAAACCTGCACCAGCGCGTGCCGCTGGTGATGGGCTCCAGCAACGAGGTGCGGCGCGTCGCCGAACTGCACTGCGATCCGCTGCTGGTTGCCAGTGTCTCCGCGCCACTGTTCGCGCGGCGCGGCTTCTTCCGGCTCTGAGCGAGGTGACCCATGTCCAGGAAGCATCCGATCATCTCCATCACCGGTTCGTCCGGCGCGGGTACGACATCGGTCAAGAAGACGTTCGAACAGATCTTCTTCCGCGAGAAGGTCAACGCCGTCTACATCGAAGGCGACGCATTCCATCGTTATGACCGCGCCGAAATGCGCGTGCGCATGGCGCAGGAGGCCGAACGCGGCAACAAGCACTTTAGCCATTTCAGCCCGGACACCAACCTGTTCGAGGAGCTTGAGCGTGCATTCCGCGACTATGGCGAGACCGGCACCGCGACGACGCGGCACTACGTCCACGACGCCGAGGAGTCCGCGCTGCACGGTGCGGCGCCCGGCACCTTCACCGAGTGGAAACAGCTCCCGGAGAATTCCGACCTGCTGTTCTACGAAGGCCTGCACGGCGCCGTCGTCACCGACCGGGTCAACGTCGCGCGCTATGCGGACCTGAAGATCGGCGTCGTTCCCGTCATCAATCTCGAATGGATCCAGAAGCTGCACCGCGACCGCAGCGCGCGTGGGTATTCGACCGAAGCCGTCACCGACACCATTTTGCGGCGGATGCCGGACTACATCCACTACATCTGCCCGCAATTCACCGAGACCGACATCAACTTCCAGCGCGTGCCGACGGTGGACACCTCCAATCCGTTCATCGCGCGCTGGATCCCGACGCCGGACGAATCGATGGTCGTGATCCGTTTCAAGAATCCGCGCGGGATCGACTTCCCCTATCTGCTGTCGATGCTGCCGCAGAGCTGGATGTCCCGTGCGAACTCCATCGTGTGTCCGGGCGCAAAGCTCGATCTGGCGATGCAGCTCATCCTGACGCCCCTCATCATGCAGCTGATCGAGCGCAAGCGCAGCTTGAAGTGAAAAGGAGGATCTGATGAACATCTCGGTTCATGCCGACGCCGACCTCACGGCGGTCGCGCACAGCGATCTCGCCAACGCCGTCCGCTTCCTCGCGGTCGACGCCATCGAGACGTCGCAGTCCGGTCACCCGGGCCTGCCCATGGGCATGGCCGACGTCGCGACCGTGCTGTTCTCGCGCTTCCTCAAATTCGACTCGGCACATCCGAACTGGCCGGATCGCGACCGCTTCGTGCTCTCGGCCGGCCATGGCTCGATGCTGCTCTATGCGCTGCTGCATCTGACCGGCGGCGATGTCAGCCTCGACGACATCAAGGCGTTCCGGCAATGGGGCTCGAAGACGCCGGGCCATCCTGAATACGGCCACACGCCCGGCGTCGAGACCACGACCGGACCGCTGGGGCAGGGCATCGCGACGGCCGTGGGCATGGCGCTCGCCGAGCGTATGGCCAACGCGCGGCATGGTGACGGCCTCGTCGATCACTTCACCTACGTGATATCAGGTGATGGTTGCCTGATGGAGGGCATCAGCCAGGAGGCGATCTCGCTCGCAGGTCACCTCCAGCTCGGCCGCCTGATCGTGCTGTTCGACGACAACGGCATCTCGATCGATGGCCCGACGTCGCTCGCAACTTCGGACGATCAACTGGCGCGCTTCGCCGCCTCCGGCTGGTCCGTCCGCCGCGTCGACGGGCACGATCCCGAGGCCGTTGCGCAGGCGATCGCAGAGGAGCGCGAGAGCGCAAAGCCGTCCCTGATCGCCTGCCGCACGATCATCGGTTACGGCGCGCCGGATCGTCAGGGGACCGAGAAGGCGCATGGCGCGCCGCTCGGCACCGAGCAGGCCGCGGCCGCACGGCGGGCACTCGGCTGGGACTATCAGCCCTTCGTCGTGCCGATCCCGGTGATGAAGGCGTGGCGGATGATCGGGCAGCGCGGGCAGGTGGATCGCCTGGCCTGGCTCGATCGCTACGAAGACGCGACGCCCGAGCAGCGTGAGCTCTTCATCGAGGGCAAGTCGGTTGCCCTGCCGAACGCCTATGCCCAGGCCTCGGCGAAATTGCGCGAACGCTTTGCCACCGAGCGTCCGAAGCTTGCGACGCGGCAGGCCTCGCAGCAGGTGCTCGATGGCATCGCGGGGACGATCCCCGGATTCGTCGGCGGCTCTGCGGACCTGACACATTCGAACCTGACGCATGCCAAGGCGCAGGTTCCGGTCAAGCGTGCCGCATTCGCTGGCGACTACATCCATTACGGCATTCGCGAGCACGGCATGGCGGCCGCGATGAACGGCCTCGCGCTGCATGGCGGCTTCATTCCCTATGGCGGCACGTTCCTCGCGTTCTCCGACTACAGCCGGCCGGCGATCCGTCTTGCGGCCCTGATGCGCCTGCGCGTCATCCATGTCATGACCCATGACTCCATCGGTCTCGGCGAGGATGGTCCGACGCATCAACCGGTCGAGCATCTCGCCGCGCTGCGCGTCATTCCGAACCTGCTCGTGTTCCGGCCCGCCGACGCGGTCGAGACGCTGGAAGCCTGGGATTGCGCGCTTGAGGCCGAGAATCGTCCCTCCGTGCTGTGCCTGTCGCGCCAGGCATTGCCGACCTTCCGCAGCGATGTCCGCGGCAGGAACCGGGTCGCGCGCGGCGCCTATGTGATCGTCTCGCCTGATGGCGGACGCGACGTGACGCTGATGGCGACCGGCTCGGAAGTCTCGATCGCGCTGGAGGCCTCTCGCCTGCTTGCAACAGAGCACGTCCGCGCCGCCGTCGTGTCGGCGCCCTGCTTTGCCCTGTTTGAGGAGCAACCCGACGACTATCGCGCCGCAGTTCTCGGCAACGCGCCGCGCGTGGGCATCGAGGCGGCCGTCGTCGGCGATTGGCATCGCTGGATCGGCGCGGAGGGCGAGTTCGTCGGCATGCGCGGCTTCGGTGCCTCGGCCCCGGCTCCGGTGCTCTACCGCGAGTTCGGCATCACGCCGCAAGGCGTCGCGGAAGCCGCCCGGCGGGCGATCGCCCGCGCTCGCAAGTAATAACAGGAGGACTCTTCGTGGCCCGTATCACTCTTCGCCAATTGCTCGATCATGCCGCCAGCCACGGTTACGCGGTGCCGGCATTCAACATCAACAACATGGAGCAGGGCATCGCGATCATGCAGGCGGCGGCCGAGGTCGATGCGCCCGTCATCATCCAGGCCTCGCGCGGTGCCCGCAGCTATGCCGGCGATCTCATGCTGTCGCACATGATCGACGCGCTGGAGCGAACCTATCCGGACATTCCGCTCTGCATGCACCAGGACCACGGCAATGACGAGGCGACCTGTGCGTCGGCCATTGCCCATGGCTTTACGTCCGTGATGATGGATGGATCGCTCAAGGCCGATGCCAAGACGGCCGCCGACTACGATTACAACGTCGCGATCACCCGCCGCGTCGTCGATCTCGCGCACTGGGTCGGCGCCTCCGTCGAAGGCGAACTCGGCGTGCTCGGCTCGCTCGAGCATGGTGGTGGCGAGCAGGAGGATGGCCATGGCGTCGAGGGCAAGGTCAGCCACGACCAGCTGCTGACCGATCCCGACCAGGCCGTCGACTTCGTTCGCGCCACCAAGGTCGATGCGCTCGCCATTGCAATGGGCACCTCGCACGGCGCCTACAAGTTCAGCCGCAAGCCGGACGGCGACATTCTGGCGATGCGGGTGGTCGAGGAGATCCACCGCCGGCTGCCTAACACGCACCTCGTGATGCACGGTTCCTCGTCGGTGCCGCAGCCTCTGCAGGACATGTTCAACCAGTTCGGCGGCGAGATGCCGCAGACCTGGGGGGTGCCGGTCGAGGAAATCGTGCGCGGGATCAAGAGCGGCGTGCGCAAGGTCAATATCGACACCGACTGCCGGCTCGCCATGACCGCCGTGTTCCGGAAAGTGGCCGCGCAAACGCGCTCCGAGTTCGATCCGCGCAAATTCCTCAAACCCGCGATGGATGCGATGCGCGAGCTCTGCCGCGATCGTTTCGAGCAGTTCGGTACCGCCGGCCACGCCAGCAAAATCAAGGTCGTTCCCTTGAGCGAGATGGCGCGGCGTTACCGCACTGGCGAGCTTGACCCCGGCATCGGTACCCGTGAGCCGGTCGCAGCCTAATCATTCAGAGAGAAGAGCAGGAGAGAGCCATGAATGCACATGCAGGAACCGTCCGCGGCAAGGAACGCTATCGATCAGGCACGATGGAATACGCGCGCATGGGCTATTGGGAGCCCGAATACACGCCGAAGGACACCGATGTCATCGCGCTGTTCCGTGTCACGCCGCAGGAGGGCGTCGACCCGATCGAGGCGTCGGCCGCCGTTGCCGGCGAATCCTCCACTGCGACATGGACGGTGGTGTGGACCGACCGCCTGACTGCCGCGGAGAAGTACCGCGCCAAGTGCTATCGCGTCGATCCGGTGCCGGGCACGCCGGGCTCGTATTTCGCCTACATCGCCTATGACCTCGACCTGTTCGAGCCGGGTTCGATCGCCAACCTCTCGGCATCGATCATCGGCAACGTCTTCGGCTTCAAGCCGCTCAAGGCGCTGCGCCTGGAGGACATGCGGTTCCCGGTCGCTTACGTGAAGACATTCCAGGGGCCGGCGACCGGCATCGTGGTCGAGCGGGAGCGGCTCGACAAATTCGGCCGGCCGCTGCTGGGCGCAACGGTCAAGCCGAAGCTCGGACTTTCGGGCCGCAATTACGGCCGCGTCGTCTACGAGGCGCTGAAGGGCGGGCTCGACTTCACCAAGGACGACGAGAACATCAACTCGCAGCCCTTCATGCACTGGCGCGACCGCTTCCTCTATTGCATGGAGGCGGTGAACCGTGCGCAGGCGGCCTCCGGCGAGGTCAAGGGCACGTATCTGAACGTCACCGCGGGCACGATGGAGGACATGTACGAGCGCGCGGAGTTCGCCAAGGAGCTCGGGTCGTGCATCGTCATGATCGACCTCGTGATCGGCTATACCGCGATCCAGTCCATGGCGAAGTGGGCGCGCCGTAACGACATGATCCTGCATCTGCACCGTGCCGGCCACTCGACCTACACCCGGCAGAAGAGCCATGGCGTGTCGTTCCGCGTCATCGCGAAGTGGATGCGGCTGGCCGGCGTCGACCACATCCATGCCGGCACGGTGGTCGGCAAGCTCGAAGGCGATCCCAACACCACGCGCGGCTACTACGACGTCTGCCGCGAGGATTTCAATCCGACCAGGCTCGAGCACGGCATTTTCTTCGACCAGTCCTGGGCGAGCCTGAACAAGATGATGCCGGTGGCCTCCGGCGGCATCCATGCCGGCCAGATGCACCAGCTGCTCGATCTGCTCGGCGAGGATGTCGTGCTGCAATTCGGCGGCGGCACCATCGGCCATCCCATGGGCATTGCGGCAGGCGCGATCGCCAACCGCGTGGCGCTGGAGGCGATGATCCTCGCCCGCAACGAGGGGCGCGACTACGTCCACGAAGGTCCGGAGATTCTCGCCAAGGCCGCGCAGACCTGCACGCCGTTGAAGTCGGCGCTCGAAGTCTGGAAGGACGTGACCTTCAACTATCAATCCACCGACACGCCGGACTTCGTGCCCACGGCGCTGGAAACCGTCTGAGGAGAAAGAATATGAAACTGACCCAGGGCTGCTTCTCGTTCCTGCCCGATCTGACTGACGACCAGATCTACAAGCAAGTGCAGTACTGTCTTGCCAACGGCTGGGCGGTGAACATCGAGTTCACCGACGACCCGCATCCCCGCAGCACCTATTGGGAGATGTGGGGCCTGCCGATGTTCGATCTCCAGGACGCCGCCGGCGTGATGATGGAGTTGGCCGAATGCCGCAGGGTGTACGGCGACCGCTACATCCGTGTCAGCGGCTTCGACTCGAGCCACGGCTGGGAATCGGTGCGGATCTCCTTCCTCGTCAACCGTCCGCCGCAGGAGGCCGAGTTCGAGTTGGTGCGGCAGGAGGTCGGCGGCCGCGCGATCCGCTACACCACCGTGCGCAAGCCCGCCGCCCACGCCTCGCAATAGCCTCTCCCTTCCGCACGGAGCACTCCCTGCTCCGTTTCCTTGGCGGACCACTGCTTCGCCGCATCCCCCCGCGGCGAAGCTCTTTTCTTCGAGGTGCCCATGCTCGACGTTCCCCATGCAGCAGCCGCTGAAGGCGGTGAGACCCATTTCGATCTTCGCAAGGAGGCCGAAGCGGCCGGGATCACCGACACGCTGCAACAGCTCGAGCAGGAGCTGATCGGCCTGAAGCCGGTCAAGAGCCGGGTGCGCCAGATCGCGTCGCTCCTGCTGATCGAGCGCATCCGCCAGCGTGCCGGCCTCGCTTCGGCGCCACCGACGCTGCACATGTCGTTCACCGGCAATCCCGGCACCGGCAAGACCACTGTGGCGTTGCGCATGGCGAAAATCCTGCACGGCCTTGGTTTCGTGCGGCGCGGACAGGTGATCTCGGTGACGCGCGACGATCTCGTCGGGCAATATATCGGCCACACCGCGCCGAAGACCAAGGAGATCCTGAAGAAGGCGATGGGCGGCGTGCTCTTCATCGACGAGGCCTATTACCTGCACCGGCCCGACAACGAACGCGACTACGGCCAGGAGGCGATCGAGATCCTGCTCCAGGTGATGGAGAACCAGCGCGAGGACCTTGTGGTGATCCTCGCCGGCTATGGCGAGCGCATGACGAGCTTCTTCGCCTCCAATCCCGGCTTCCGCTCGCGCATCGCCCATCACATCGAATTTCCGGATTATGCGGAAGCCGAGCTGCTGGTCATCGCCGAGCTGATGCTGAAGGAGCGTGGCTATCGCTTTTCGGCGGCGGCGCGCGAGGCGTTCGAGAAATACATTGCGCTGCGCCGGACCCAGCCGTTCTTCTCCAACGCGCGCTCGATCCGCAACGCGGTCGATCGCATTCGTCTGCGGCAGGCCGATCGCCTGGTGTCCGATCTCAATCGTATGCTCGACGTCGCCGACCTCGAGACGATCGATCCCATAGACGTCCTGGCGAGCCGTGTCTTCAGCGGCGGAGCCGATGCGCGGAGTGCAAAACCATGACCAAGGAGATCGTGATCGCCCCCTCGATCCTGGCGGCGGATTTCGCCCGCCTCGGCGACGAGATCGCGGCAATCGATGCGGCCGGCGCGGACTGGATCCATTGCGACGTCATGGACGGCCACTTCGTGCCGAACATCAGCTTCGGCGCAGATGTCATCAAGGCGATCCGGCCGGCGACGAAGAAGGTGTTCGACGTGCACCTGATGATCGCGCCTGTCGATCCCTATCTGGAGGCGTTCGCGAAGGCGGGCGCCGACGTCATCACCGTCCATGCCGAGGCGGGGGCGCATCTCGACCGTTCGCTCCAGGCCATCCGCGCACTCGGCAAGAAGGCCGGCGTCAGCCTGTGTCCGGCGACGCCCGAGAGCGCGATCGAATATGTGCTCGATCGTCTGGATCTCGTGCTGGTGATGACGGTCAACCCGGGTTTCGGCGGCCAGTCCTTTCTCGAATCCCAGCTCGAGAAGATCGCGCGGATTCGAAGCATGATCGGCGAGCGGCCGATCCGGCTCGAGGTCGACGGCGGCGTCACGCGTGACAATGCGGCTGCTGTCGCCGCTGCGGGGGCTGACACGCTGGTGGCCGGTTCCGCTGTGTTCCGCGGCAAGAGCAGTGCCGATTATGCCGCCAACATCGCGGCCATTCGCGTTGCCGCGGAATCCGGCCGGGTTCCGAAACGGCAGGATAATTCCTCGCTGCCGATGCGGGTCGGAGAGAGTGCGTTGATCCGGTAGACTACGGATGATGAGACCGGTGATGCCGCCGTCGCTGCTCCGGTTGCGCCGAGGCGTGCCACATTTCTCCGGGGTTCCACGGAGAATGTTGAACAAGCCAATCAATCGTTTCAGGCCGGAGTAACCAACGCGCCCGAGACGAAGATTCGATTAACACCCACGCAATGCGAGGTATCGCAGTCTCCGGTTCAGGAATGCGAGAGAGCGTGGGGATGCTGATCCAGGATACCTGCAGGCATGAGGCCTGCACGCGGCGAGAGGCGATGGCATGAGCATGCATCGCTTGTTCGCCGAGCAGCTTCGCTGCGCCACGGACGCAACCGGACAGGTCGACGTCGTCAAGCTGGGCGAGCTCGTCAGCGCGGCCTATGAGGTCAGCGATCGCGAGCGGCAGCGGATGATCGATGCACGCGCGCAGACGCATGATGAGGTCGCGCAGGATCTGCTGCGGACCCAGGAATTCCTCGATACCATCGTCGAGAACATCCCGATCGCTGTGTTCGCGAAGTGCGCGAAGGATTCGCGCTACATCCTGCTCAATCGCGCCGGCGAGGACCATTACGGCGTGCCTCGCGAGCAGATGCTCGGCAGGACGCCCGAGGAGATTTTCCCGGCTGAGGTCGCCCGCATGGTCAACGAGCAGGACCGCCGCGTCGTCGCCAGCGGCATGCCGATGTTCCTTGAGGAGCACCTGCTCGAGATCGGCGTCAAGGGCCACGACCGCGTCGTCAATTCGCGCAAGATGCTGATCAGCGATGATGCCGGCGATCCGCAATATCTGGTCGGCGTGATCGAGGACGTCACCGAGCGCGTCAATACGCAGGAGCGCATCAGCCACCTCGCGCATCACGACGCGCTGACCGACTTGCCGAACCGCAGCGCATTCAATGCGGCGCTGGGCGAGCGGCTGCAGCGCGCGCAGCAGGCGTCGGCCGGTTTTGCGGTGCTCAGCCTCGATCTCGACCGCTTCAAGGACGTCAACGAGTTGTTCGGCCATCCGGTCGGCGACATGATGATGCGCGCGGCGGCCGAGCGGCTCGCTGCGGAAGCAGATGGGGCCTTCGTCGCCCGTATCGGCGGTGACGAGTTCATGATCCTGATGCCGGACGATGTCTGCCGTGAAGAGGTGCTTGCGACCGGCGAGCGGCTGGTCGAGGCGATCGGCAACGAGCTCGAGGTCGACGACTATCTCTCCCATGTCGGCCTCAGCGTCGGCATCGCGCTCTATCCCAATGACGGCGTGGATGCGGCAACGCTGCTCGCCAATGCCGATTCCGCGCTGTATCGCGCCAAGCGCGAGGGCCGGGGCAGGGTGTGCTTCTTCGAATCCGAGATGGATCGGGAACTGCGCGATCGCAGGCTGCTGCTGCACGATCTGCGGCAGGCCGTCGAGCAGAACGAGCTCCTGCTCTACTTCCAGCCGCAGGCGCGGATGGACGGCGAGATCATCGGCTTCGAGGCGCTGTTGCGCTGGCATCATCCGACCCGCGGCATCGTGCAGCCGGACCAGTTCATCCCGCTGGCCGAAGAGAACGGGCTGATCATCCAGATCGGCGAATGGGTCTTGCGCGAGGCGTGCCGCGAGGCCGCGTCCTGGCCGCGGCCGCTGCAGGTCGCGGTCAATCTGTCGCCGGTTCAGTTCCAGACCGGCGACCTCGAACGGTCGATCCACCGGATCCTGTTGGAGACGGGACTTGCGCCGACACGGCTCGCGGTCGAGATCACGGAGGGCGTGCTGATCGGCGATTTCGCCCGCGCGCTCAATCTGCTGCGGCGGCTGAAGGCGCTCGGCATCCGTATCGCGATGGATGATTTCGGCACCGGGTACTCGTCGCTGTCCTATCTCCAGTCGTTCCCGTTCGACAAGATCAAGATCGACCGCAGCTTCATCTCCAATCTCGAGGCGACGCCGAAGTCGGCCGAGATCGTTCGTGCGGTCCTGAGCCTGGCGCACGCCCTGCACATCCCAGTCGTCGCGGAAGGGGTGGAGACGGAGGCGCAGCGTGCCTTCCTCGAGTGCGAGGCCTGCGAGGAAATGCAGGGTTATCTGATCGGCCGGCCCGAACCGATCGAACGCTATTTCGATTTGATCGGCATCAACGTCGAACGCCGCCGTTACGCCTAAACCCATCGTGAGTTTCAGGCTCGAGTTCGCCCGATAGGAACCAATGTGCGTCGTCCGGTTTCCCTAGAGTTAACCAAGGTTAAGCCGGCTGTGTACGCAGAAAATGTTTTGCACAACCGCCATCGGCGTGACGCAAATCAGGATAATAAGCCCGTGTGAATGCGAGGGAGGGTCTCATGGAGAACGTACGTCGCTACCGCGCGCTGGCGTCCCTCTGTCGCCAGCAGGCGGCCTATCGGCCGCTCCAGAACTGGCAGCTGCTCGGCCAGGCCGAACATTTCGAATATCTTGCCGAGATCGCGCTGAAGGCGCATTTCGACGCGTGCAATGCGCAACGCGAAGACGACGCCATCGCAGCCGCCGCATGGGAGCGACCCGCCGCGGCGTGAGCGTGGGTCCGTTCCGCCTTCGCTAGTGCGACATCAGGGTCGGGACCGTCATGGCTTCCAGCATGGCGCGGGTGACGCCGCCGAGAAAGCGCTCATGCAATCGGGAATGGCCGTAGCCGCCCATCACCAGCACATCGAGGCTCTCGTCCGCCGCCAATGACAGGATGGTGGGCTGGATATTGGCGCGCGTGGCCGAAAGGCTGTCCGTGCGCGTCGACAGGCCGCGGCGGCCCAGATGTTTCGCCAGATTGCTCGCGGAAGCCTCCTCGGGAGCGGTGTCGGACTCGTTGATCGCAATGATCACGATCTCCTCGGCGCGTGCCAGCAATGGCGCTGCGTCGCGCATCGCGCGGCTCGCAAGCCGGCTGCCATCCCAGCAGATGCCGACCCGCTTCGCCCTGAATGTCCCGCGGAAGGTGTGGGGAAGGAACAACACCGGACCGCCCGCCTGGAACAGGATTTCGCCCGGCACGTCGTTGTCGAACGACGCCAGCGCCGGATCGGGCTGGAGCACGATGCTGAGATCATGCAGCCGTGCCATTTCGCCGAGCGAGGCGGCTGCATCGACCGGGATCGCACCGAGCGGGTGGCAGGTATAGGAGATCCCGGCGATGGCCGCTCCGCTTCTGAATACCGCGAGCGCCGCCTCGGCCCGTTCCATCGCGCGCTCGCGTTCCATCTCGAACACGGCTGCCACGGCAGCACCGCCCTCCATGGCATAAGCAGCCGTGCCCGCGACATAGCCAACGGCGATCGCGTCGATGTGGGCGTTGAGCTTGGCCGCAAGCGAGATCGAGCCGTCGATCAGGGCGCGCATCGGGCGCTCGGTCGGAATATGGACGAGAATATCCTTGTACATGGTGCGCCTCCGATGGCCATCATCCAATGGGCGCAGTTTTTCACTGCGCGGGGGGGCTCGCGTTGAGCTGCATCAAGTGCGCGGCGAGGAAATTTAGCCTGCGGCCGCCCGCCGCGCTTTCTTTGCCAAGATTTAATCGCGTGGACGGGACGCCGTAAGGTGACGGTGTCCATGTTGGGTGCAAGGCGACTTACCCAACATGGACATTTCGACATGATCGATCGCGTCAATTCCGACACCAAAAGCACCCGTACAATTCTCAGGCCGCGCCGGCTCGCGCTGCTCGGCACTGTGGCCGCGCTTGGCGTGGCCGTGCTGGCTGCGTCTCCGGCTTCGACGCCGTTCGGCGTGAACTCCCTGATTTCGCCGGCGCAGGCCGCTGAGAGCGCCGCGACGCCGCCGGGCTTCGGCGACCTCGTCAGCAAGGTCAAGCCCGCCGTTATCTCGGTGCGGGTGAAGATCGACCAGGACAACGACAAGAGCGCGATGCTGCAGCAGAACCGGATGGATCAGGACGAGGATTCTCCGTTCGACCAGTTCCAGCGGCAGTTCGGCTTCCGCGGCCAGGGTGGCATGAATGGCATGCCGCGCCAGCGCCACCAGGTGATCACGGGCGAGGGCTCCGGCTTCTTTATCTCGGCCGACGGCTATGCCGTGACCAACAACCATGTCGTCGACCACGCCGAGTCCGTGCAGGTGACGATGGATGATGGCACGATCTACACCGCGAAGGTGGTCGGCACCGATCCGAAGACCGACCTCGCGCTGATCAAGGTCGACGGCAAGAAGGACTTCCCGTTCGTGAAATTCTCCGACCAGAAGCCGCGGATCGGCGACTGGGTGGTCGCGGTCGGCAATCCCTTCGGCCTCGGCGGCACGGTGACGGCCGGTATCGTCTCGGCCAGCGGCCGCGACATCGGCAACGGTCCCTATGACGACTACATCCAGATCGATGCGCCGATCAACAAGGGCAATTCCGGCGGTCCGGCCTTCGACATGAACGGCAACGTGATCGGCGTGAACACCGCGATCTTCTCGCCCTCGGGCGGCTCGGTCGGCATCGGCTTCGATATTCCGTCCTCGACCGCCAAGCTCGTGGTCGCGCAGCTCAAGGACAAGGGTGCCGTCACCCGTGGCTGGCTCGGTGTGCAGGTGCAGCCGGTGACCGCGGAGATCGCCGACAGCCTCGGCCTGAAGGCGGCGCGCGGCGCCATCGTCGACAACCCGCAGGATGGCAGCCCGGCAGCGAAGGCCGGCATCGAGGCGGGCGACGTCATCACCGCCGTCAACGGGACCGAGATCAAGGACTCACGCGATCTCGCCCGCACCATCGCCACGCTGGCGCCGGGCACGTCCGTAAAGCTCGACGTCGTTCACAAGGGCGACACCAAGACGGTGACGCTCGCGCTCGGCGAACTGCCGAACGAGCGGCAGGCCAAAGGAGGCGATAGGTCTGGTGACGGCAAGGCACAGCAGGCTCCCGGTACGCCGCGCCTCGGCCTCAGCCTGGCACCGGCCGGCGAGGTCCAGGGCGCAGGTCAGAAGGGCGTCGTGGTCACCGAGGTCGACCCGCAGGGACCGGCAGCGCAGCGCGGCATCCAGACCGGCGACGTCATCCTCAATGTCGGCGGCAAGGCGGTCGCCAATGTCGGTGACGTCCGTTCCGAGCTGGCGCAGGCCAAATCGTCCGGCAAGAACAGCGTGCTGCTGCAGGTGAAGAGCGCTGAGGCGACCCGCTTCGTCGCGGTGCCGCTCGCCTGATTTCCGGATCCCGACGGCAAATTCAAAAGGCGGCCTGCGGGCCGCCTTTTTCGTGCATACCTCTCGAGATACCCACAGGCTGTCGATAACATTCTCGTTAACGGCAGCATTGGTGACGGGTTCGTCCGAAAAAGCCGCGTTCGCTCGTCAGACTTTGGAATCGCGTGTTGTGCCTTGGCGGCAATGACGGCGCCGAGGCAAATTGCTGGAGTGGAACTTCGGACGTCCGGCTGCTTTGTGGAACCGGCCGGTGGTCCGCATTTGATCGGTGCCGACATGGATCGATTGAAGCTCTCGCTGAAGCTTGCGCTGCTGCTGGCGCCACTCGTGCTGTCGACCGGAAATGCCTTGGGGCGCGACGACGGCCGCTTCACCGACTCACCGCTAAAACCCTGGTTCGACAGCCTGCGCAGCCATCTCGGTCCATGCTGTTCGGACGCGGACGGCGTTGCCGTCGCCGATCCCGACTGGGACTCGCACAATGGGCATTACCGGGTTCGTCTTGACGGGGAGTGGGTCGAGGTCCCCGACGAAGCCGTGATTACCGAGCCGAACCGCGCCGGTCGCACCATGGTCTGGCCGGTCAAGACAGCGTTCGGCGTTTCGATTCGCTGCTTCATGCCCGGCAGCATGATCTGACGCCGGGCGGCGTCAGCGCTTGGCGGATTTCCGCTTCGAGCTCTTCTTGGCCGTCTTCTTCTTTGACGTTTTCTTTGACGTTTTCTTGGATGCCTTCTTTGGCACCTTCTTGCCCTTTGCGCGTGCTTCCGACAGGCCGATTGCGATCGCCTGCTTGCGGCTCTTCACGCGACCGCCGCGGCCGCCGGGTCCGCTCTTCGCGGTCCCCTTCTTGTAGCGCCGCATCTCTCGTTCGACATCACTGCCGGCACTGCGTGAGTAGCGGCGTTTCTTTGCCTTGCGTGCCATCAACTCTCTCCCTTGACCTCCCCTTGGCCTCGGAAGAGAACAGGAGGGCTGACGCAACGTTCCAAAGGCGCCGGCCGCGGGCCTCAGAAGGAGTTCGCGAGCTCGATCTCCGCTTCAAGCACCTGGATGCGGCGTGCGGCTTCGGCCGAGGACAGGCCGCGATCATATTGCGCGGGCTGGTAGGCCTCTTCGCTCAGCCGCTTCAGCCGCAGCCCTTGCGCCCGGGTCATCTGCTCCATGAGAAAAGCCTTGGCGTCGTATTTACCCTGAACCTGCATCTCTGCTCTCCACTCTGAATTCGTGACTTGACTATATGTTCTTATTTTGTTCTAACAAGCCATGGACAACAGAATTAATGAAATTCGACGCAAAATCAGCGCCTTGAGGCTGGAGATGGCCGATGTCGAGGCGTCCGTGCGCGATCTCGTCAATCGCGATCGCGACTGCACCGGGCGGGCTCTGACGCAGATGGAGCTGCGCCGGAAAATCAATCTGCTGATCGGCGAATGGAAGGCCGCCGGCGGTGGCGGGGTGTTGCCCGACATCCGCGACCGGGTGCGTCTTCGTGCGCAGAAGAGCGAGAGCAGGGCGGCGCGCCGTTGAGACATGCCACGGCGGTGGCGGATGGAGGCTGGCGGTGGAAGAAGACCCGGACGCCTACCGGATTCTGAAGCTCCGCGCCGAGATCCTCGAATTGGGCTCCGCGATCCGGCAATTGCAGCGCGAGGGCCTCGACGATGCCGCGGCCCAGCTCCTGATTACGCGCAAGCGGGCGCGGCTCGACCACCTCGTGAAGACAGCTCCCACAGGCGGCCACCTTAACATCACTGACATTCGACGCAGCTAAAGCGATCGCGCAACGCGACATGCCGGAGCTCGTCCGTGCCGGAAGCCGAAATGGCCGCTCTGCTGAGGGCCGTGCTTGATGAGGTCTGTGCCGATCTTGCGCCGTCCGAAATGGCGACGCGCGAACGAATTGCCGCACGACTGGGTGATCTTGCTCGATCGGGGCAATGTTCGGTCGACGATTTGAAGCGCGCCGGCCGGGACGTGCTGACCCGCGCGCCGACGATGTGGCGCTAAGTTCGCTGGCCATGTGCCTCGACTGCCGATCGAGACCGGCATCGCCAAAGCAACGAAAAGCCCCGCGTCGCCGCGGGGCTTCTCATTGTCTTGAGCCCGCGCTTACTTGCTCATTCCGTTCTGGGGCTTGGTCATGCTGCCACCCTGATCGCTGCCGGGGCCAGCACCGCCTTGGCCGGACGCGTCGGCAGGTACGGTCTTCTTCATGTTGGCGCCTGTCGTCTGCGACGACGAGGTTGATGATTCATGCTTCGCCTTGTGCGACTTGGCCTGCGCGGCGAAGGGCGCGGCAGCGAGGCCGGTTACCAACATCACGGCGAGAGTGAGCTTGGTCGTGTTCATGCGCGGGAACTCCCTGAGTTGAATTGACGCAGGCAGAGCCAACCGCTCATTGCCGAGGGAGTTCCGAACCAAAGAGCGCATTGCGCCTCACGCGCGCTTCAAGATTCCTTGTCCTCGTTGAGGATGAACACGACACCCGTCAGCGCCGCACCGATGGCAAACGTCGTCACCATCGTGCCGACAAAGACGAAGGCTGCCGCATGGCCGCCGTGATTCAGCAATTCTGCGACCGCGGGATTGGCCAGGATCAGTGCAAGTGTGAAGACCAGGCCGAGTGCCGCGCCCATCATCGCGTGTGTCATCAGCTTGATGATGCCGGTGGGAGAGATCAGGCTTGGCGATCTATTTGGCGACCTGTTTGGCGACTTTTTTGTGCGCATGGAACTGCCGATCGATCTGGCACGCCAACGCGCATCGTCGTCGCGGGTTCCATTTTGCATGAAGGAATTGTCATCCCCCGCTTCATCCGACGTTCATGCCGATCTTGCCAGGATGAACGGCATCAACACGGGAACATTCGCTATGGGTAAGGTGGTCTTTCTCTATCGCTCGCTGGCCTACCGTAACGCAGCGGCCGACATGTTGCGCAAGGCGCGCAAGCTGCCGCGCGGTGCAGAGCGCAGCGCAACCCGCCGCTACGCGACGGCGTTGCGCGATCTCGCGCAAACGGAGGCCTGGCTCGAGGGGCGTGTCGCCGATGAACCGAAGCCGATGTTACGGCTGAAGGTCGCTGCGTCGCGCTAACCCGACGCGCGCTGAAGTTCGGGGGAGGTGCTGGCCTCGAACTTGTCCTGCGTTGCCGATGTTGCCGCGCTCTTGCGTATCAACGGCACATTGAGGCGGCACAACAGGCCCTCCGAACGCCAGTCGAATTGCGCCTGTCCGCCGAGCTGGGATTCGACACTGGCCAGCAGGCTTCTCGTGCCGAAGCCTCGCGACTTCGGCGTCCTGACCAGCGGCCCTCCGGTCTCCTCCCAGGTCAGGACGAGAAGATCGTTCTCGACCTGCCAGCCGATCGCGAGCCGCCCCGACCGGGTCGAGAGCGCGCCATATTTGGCCGAATTGGTGAAGAGCTCGTGCAGCGCAAGCGCCAGCGTCTGCGCCGTCGCCGGCAGCAACTGCACCTCGGGACCCGTGAGCTCGATCTGTCCGCCGAGCGAGTAGGGCGCAAGCTCCTCCTCGATCAGCTTGGAGAGCTCGGCGCCCTGCCAGCTCGACAGCGACAGGATGGTGTGCACGCGCGCGAGCGCATTGATGCGCCCCTCGACGGCATGGACGTAAGCCTTGACCTCGTCGGCACGGGTGAGGCGCACGATCGACTGTGCCAGCGCCAGCGCATTCTTGGCGCGGTGATCGACTTCGCGCGCCAGCAGGTTCTGCCGTTCCTCGGCGCGCTTGCGTTCGGTGATATCGACCGTGACGCCGCTCACCCGCACCACGCGGCCGCCCGGATCCACCGTTGCGGCCGCCGTGCCGACGCACCAGCGCACCTCGCCATCGGGCCTGCAGACGCGAAACTCTCCCTCATAGGCGTGGGCGCCGGTATTGAACGCGGCAATCGCCTGTCCGAACCGGTCGAAATCATCCGGGTGCAGCAGCGCCTGGATGTTGGCCGAGGTGACGTTGAAGGTCTCCGGCGTCACGCCGAAAATGCGGTACTGGCCTTCGTCCCACATCCAGTCGCCGTTGACCCAATCCCAGTCCCAGGATCCCATCTTGCCGGCGGCAATCGCCATGCTGCGCCGCTCTTCGCTCTCGCGCAACTTCGCGGTGGAATTCTCGAGCTCGGCCGTGCGGGCGCGGACGCGATCCTCGAGATCCTGGTTCAGCCGTTCGAGCTCGCGCGTCTTGCGATAGAGCTCGGCAAACACCTTGACCTTGGCGCGCAGCACTTCCGGTATGACGGGTACCGGAACATAGTCGACCGCGCCCATCTCGTAGCCGCGGAGCCGGTCGATGTCGCTGACCTGGATTGCCGAGATGAAGATCATCGCGGTCTTCTGGAAGCGCGGATGCTCGCGGATCATCGCGGCGAGCTCGAAGCCGTCGAGCTCGGGCATGCAGACGTCGACCAGGATCACCGCGATCTCGGTCTTGAGCAGAACCTCCAGCGCCTCGCGGCCGGACGAGGCGATCACGAGGTTCTCGCCGAGTTCCTTCAAGATCACCTCATAGGCGAGCAGCTTGGCCGGCTGGTCGTCGACGAGGAGGATATTGACCTTTTCGTGGTCCATTCTCGGATCCAGCTCAGCGGTGCAGCCACATGCGGATCGCAAGCAGCAATTGATCGGTGTTGACGGGTTTGGCGAGGTAGTCGGACGCGCCGGCTTCCAGGCATTTTTCGCGGTCGCCCTTCATCGCCTTCGCCGTCAGCGCGATGATCGGCAGGCGGAGGAAGGCCGGGTTCTCCCGGATCACGCCGATGGTCTGGTAGCCATCCATCTGCGGCATCATGATGTCCATCAGCACGATGGCGATTTCCGGATTGGATTCGACCAGCGTCACCGCCTCGCGGCCGGTGGTCGCCGTCAGCACCTTCATGCCGCGCCGTTCCAGCACGCTCGACAGCGCGAAGATGTTGCGGGCATCGTCGTCGACGAGCAGTGCGGTCTTGCCGATCAGATCCTCGTCGGAACTGTTCAGCTTCTCCAGCATGCGCTGTTTCTCGACGGGCAGTTCCGTGATCACGCGATGCAGGAACAGCGCGGTCTCGTCGAGCAGACGTTCGGGCGATTCCACGCCCTTGACCACGATGCTGCGCGCCATGGTGTGAAGTTCCGCATCCTCTTCGGCCGAGAGTTCGCGGCCGGTGAACACCACCACGGGAACATTCGATAGCGTGTCGTCGCGGCGGATCTGCTCCAGCACCTCAAAGCCGCTCATGTCGGGCAGCCGGAGGTCGAGCACCACGCAGTCACAGGGGGCCTCGCGCAGCGTCGAGAGCGCACCCGCGCCGGTATCGGTGGTCACGATCTCGATGTCGTCGTGATGCAGCAGCTCCCGGATCGACAGCTGCTCGGCTTCGTTGTCCTCGACGATCAGGAGCCGCTTGCGTCGTGGCTGCGCATATTCCTTGATCTGGGTCAGCGCCGCGGAAACGCCCTCGGTCGTGGTCGGCTTGTTGACGAAGGAGAAGGCGCCGCGGGCCAGCGCATGCTGCCGGTCCTCGTCGAGCGTGATGATCTGTACCGGAATGTGACGCGTCAGCGGGTTGTGCTTGAGCTGGCTCAGCACCGTCCAGCCGAGCATGTCGGGCAGGAACACGTCGAGCGACACGGCGCGCGGCTGGTACTGTTTTGCGAGTTCGAGCGCCTCCGCGCCGCGCGCGGCGACCAGGACCTTGAAACCCTTGTCACGCGCAAGGTCGACCAGGATGCGGGCATAGTGCGGATCGTCCTCGACGACCAGCAGGATGCTGTCGCCGGGTTCGAGATTGAGCCGGTCGTCGGGCAGCTGCTCGATGACGCGCTGCTGCTCGGGGACAGCGGGCTGCAGTGCCGGCGGCTGGTTGTATTGTTGCGGCGCCGGCGCGGCACGCGGCGCCAGCGTCGGGCCGGAATATTTCAGCGGCAGATACAGCGTGAAGGTCGAGCCCTTGCCGGGGGCGCTGCGCAGGTGGATTTCGCCGCCGAGCAGGCTCGCGAGCTCGCGGCTGATGGCAAGGCCAAGGCCGGTGCCGCCGTATTTGCGGCTGGTGCCGGCGTCGGCCTGCTGGAACGCCTCGAAGATCAGCTTCTGCTTCTCCAGGGGAATGCCGATGCCGGTATCGGAGACCTCGAAGGCGATGACGGCCGGCGCGGAGTTCAGCACCGGATGATCCGTGCCCCAACCACCGAGCGCGCCGGCGACCTTGAGCCGCACTTCGCCTTCACCGGTGAACTTGAACGCGTTGGAGAGCAGGTTCTTCAGCACCTGCTGCAAGCGTTTGGAGTCGGTGACGATGCTGCGTGCGAGGTTCGGATCGACGTCGATCTGGAACGACAGATTGCGGTTCTCCGCCTCGTGCCGGAACGGCCGCCCGACCGTCTCGAGCAGGTTCGCGGTGAGGATCTCCTCGGCCTCGACCGTCACCGTGCCGGACTCGATCTTGGAGAGATCGAGAATGTCGCTGATGAGGTTCAAGAGATCGGTGCCGGCGCCGTGGATGGTGCGGGCGAACTCGACCTGTTTGGCGGAAAGATTGCCGTCCGGATTGTCGGTGAGCTGCTGGCCGAGAATCAGGATGGAGTTCAGCGGCGTGCGCAGCTCGTGGCTCATATTGGCCAGGAATTCCGACTTGTACTTCGAGGTCAGCGCGAGCTCGGTCGCCTTTTCCTCGAGCGCGCGGCGGGCCTGTTCGATCTCCTGGTTCTTGCGCTCGACTTCGACGTTACGTTCGGCGAGCTGCTGCGCCTTCTGCTCGAGCTGGTCGTTGGTCTGCTGCAATTCGCGCTGTTGGGTCTGGAGCTCGCCGGCCAGCTGCTGCGACTGCTTCAGCAGGCCTTCGGTCTGCATCGTCGCTTCGATCGAATTGAGCACGATGCCGATGGAATCGGTGAGCTGCTCCAGGAAGGTCATCTGCGAGGTCGTGAACGAGGTGAGCGAGGCGAGCTCGATCACCGCCTTGACCTGGCCCTCGAACAGCACCGGCAGCACCACGAGGTTTTTCGGTGCGACGCGCAGCAGCGCCGAGTTGATCGGCACGACGTCGGCGGGAATATCGGCGACCACGCGCGGGCGCCTGTCGAGCGCGCACTGGCCGATCAGGCCGTCGCCGAATTGCAGCACGCGTTGATAGGGGTAGACGCCGTCGCCGGCATAGGAGGCGAGCAGCAGGAGCTGCGGATTGTCCTCGTTCTCGACCTGGTAGATCACGCCGGTATGCGCGTTGACCAGCGGCGACAGCTCGGTCAGCAGCAGCCGGCCGACGGTCGTGAGATCGCGCTGGCCCTGTAGCATGTTGGTGAATTTGGCGAGGTTGGTCTTCAGCCAGTCCTGCTCGGTGTTCACGTCCGTCGTGAGACGGAGATTCGTGATCATCGTGTTGATGTTGTCTTTCAGCTCGGCGAGTTCGCCGCGGGCGTCAACCTGGATCGACGGCGTCAAATCGCCCTTGGTCACGGCGGTCGCCACTTCCGCGATCGCGCGCACCTGCGAGGTGAGGTTGGCGGCGAGCAGGTTGACGTTGCCGGTGAGGTCCTTCCAGGTGCCGGCCGCGCCGGGCACGTCGGCCTGGCCGCCCAGCCGTCCTTCGACGCCGACCTCGCGCGCCACCGACGTCACCTGGTCGGCGAAGGTCGCGAGCGTCTCGGTCATGTTGTTGATGGTGTCGGCGAGCGCTGCGACTTCGCCCTTCGATTTCACGGTGAGGTTCTGTTTGAGGTCGCCGTTGGCGACCGCGGTCACCACCTTAACGATGCCGCGGACCTGCTCGGTGAGGTTCGCCGCCATGAAGTTGACGGTGTCGGTGAGGTCCTTCCAGGTTCCGGCCACACCGGGCACCTGGGCCTGACCGCCGAGCTCGCCTTCGGTGCCGACTTCGCGCGCCACGCGCGTCACCTCGCCGGCGAACGCGTTGAGCTGGTCCACCATGGTGTTGATGGTGTTCTTCAGCTCGAGGATTTCGCCCTTCACGTCGACGGTGATCTTGCGGGACAAGTCGCCGCGCGCCACGGCGGTCGTGACCTCGGCGATGTTGCGGACCTGCGTGGTGAGGTTCGCGGCCAGCAGGTTGACGTTGTCGGTGAGGTCCTTCCAGGTGCCGCCGACGCCGGGCACGACCGCCTGGCCGCCGAGCCGGCCTTCGGTGCCCACTTCGCGCGCCACGCGCGTCACTTCGGCGGCGAACGAGCGGAGCTGCTCGACCATGGTGTTGAGGGTGTCCTTGAGCAGCAGGATCTCGCCCCGCACGTCCACCGTGATCTTCTTCGACAAATCGCCGCCGGCGATCGCGGTCGCGACCTCGGCGATGTTGCGGACCTGGGCCGTCAGGTTCGAGGCCATGAAGTTGACGTTGTCGGTGAGGTCCTTCCAGGTGCCGGCGACGCCGGACACCTCGGCCTGACCGCCGAGCTTGCCTTCGGTGCCGACTTCGCGCGCGACGCGCGTCACCTCGCCGGCGAAGGCGTTGAGCTGGTCCACCATGGTGTTGATGGTGTTCTTGAGCTCGAGGATTTCGCCCTTCACGTCGACGGTGATCTTGCGGGACAAGTCGCCGCGCGCCACGGCGGTCGTCACCTCGGCGATGTTGCGGACCTGGGCGGTGAGGTTGCCGGCCATCGAGTTGACGGAGTCGGTCAAATCCTTCCAGGTGCCGGCGACGCCGGGCACGTTGGCCTGGCCGCCGAGCCGGCCCTCGGTGCCGACCTCGCGCGCCACGCGCGTCACTTCGCCCGCGAAGCGGTTGAGCTGGTCGACCATCGTGTTCAGCGTGTCCTTCAGCTGAAGGATCTCGCCGCGCACGTCCACCGTGATCTTGCGCGAGAGGTCGCCGCCGGCGATCGCGGTCGCGACCTCGGCGATGTTGCGGACCTGGGCGGTGAGGTTGCCCGCCATCGAGTTGACGTTATCGGTGAGGTCCTTCCAGGTGCCGGCCACGCCGGTCACCTGCGCCTGGCCACCGAGCTTGCCTTCGGTGCCGACCTCGCGCGCCACGCGCGTGACTTCGCCGGCGAAGGCGTTGAGCTGGTCCACCATGGTGTTGAGCGTTTCCTTCAGCTGAAGGATTTCGCCCGACACGTTCACGGTGATCTTCTTCGACAAGTCGCCCTTGGCGACGGCCGTGGCGACCTCGGCGATGTTGCGGACCTGGCCGGTCAGGTTCGAGGCCATCGAGTTGACCGAGTCCGTCAGATCCTTCCAGGTGCCGGCGACGCCGCGCACCTGGGCCTGGCCGCCGAGCTTGCCTTCGGTGCCGACCTCGCGCGCGACGCGCGTGACTTCGCCGGCGAAGGCGTTGAGCTGGTCCACCATGGTGTTGATGGTGTCCTTCAGCTCGAGGATTTCACCGCGGACGTCCACGGTGATCTTCTTCGACAAGTCGCCGCCGGCGACCGCGGTCGTCACCTCGGCGATGTTGCGAACCTGTGCGGTCAGGTTCGAAGCCATCGAGTTGACGCTTTCGGTGAGGTCCTTCCAGGTGCCGGCGACGCCGAGCACGTTGGCCTGGCCGCCGAGCCGTCCCTCGGTGCCGACCTCGCGCGCGACGCGCGTGACTTCGCCGGCGAAGGCGTTGAGCTGGTCGACCATGGTGTTGAGCGTTTCTTTCAGCTGAAGGATTTCGCCCGAGACGTTCACGGTGATCTTCTTCGACAAGTCGCCGCCGGCGATGGCGGTCGCGACGTCGGCGATGTTGCGGACCTGCGCCGTCAGGTTCGACGCCATGAAGTTGACGTTGTCGGTCAGGTCCTTCCAGGTGCCGGCGACACCAGGCACCTGGGCCTGGCCGCCGAGCTTGCCTTCGGTGCCGACCTCGCGCGCGACGCGCGTCACTTCGGAGGCGAAGGAGTTGAGCTGGTCCACCATGGTGTTGATGGTGTCCTTCAGCTCCAGGATTTCGCCGCGCACGTCCACCGTGATCTTGCGGGACAAGTCGCCGCGCGCCACGGCGGTCGTCACGTTGGCGATGTTTCGCACCTGTGCGGTGAGGTTGCCGCACATCGCGTTGACGGAGTCGGTCAGGTCCTTCCAGGTGCCGGCGACGCCGGGCACGATGGCCTGGCCGCCGAGCTTGCCGTCGGTGCCGACCTCGCGGGCGACGCGCGTCACTTCAGAGGCGAAGGAGCGCAACTGGTCCACCATCGTGTTGATGGCTTCCTTGAGCTGCAGGATCTCGCCGCGGACGTCGACCGTGATCTTCTTGGACAAGTCGCCGTTGGCGACCGCGATCGTCACCTCGGCGATGTTGCGAACCTGGTTGGTCAGGTTGTTCGCCATCGAGTTGACGCTCTCGGTCAGGTCCTTCCAGACGCCGGTCACCTCAGGCACCTGGGCCTGGCCGCCGAGCTTGCCCTCGGTGCCGACCTCACGCGCCACGCGCGTCACCTCGGAGGTGAAGACGCCGAGCTGCTTGATCATCGTGTTGACGATGGTCGCCGATTGCAGGAATTCGCCGCGCAGTGGGCGGCCCTCGACGTCGAGCTTGACGGTTTGCAGCAGGTCGCCCTGCGCCACGGCCGCGACCGCACGGGTGACCTCGCGCGTCGGCCACAGCAGATCGTCGATCAGCGTGTTGACCGAGCCTTCCATGTCGGCCCAGGAGCCCGAGGCGAGGCCGAACTTCACGCGCTGGCGGGTCTTGCCCTCGCGGCCCACCACCTGGCCGACCAGCTCGAGCTGCTGCGCCATGCGCTGGTTGGCCGCGATGATTTCGTTAAAAGTATCGGCAATCTTGCCGTCGATGCCGAGATATTCGCCGCTCATCCGCACCGAAAAATCGCCGCTGCGCATGGCCTGTAGCGCGAGCAGCAATTCCGACCGGGAATCCGGCTCCGAGGTACCGTTGGGTTTGGGTTTTGGGACGCGACGACCGGAGCGTGATGCTGTTCCGGAATCGAGGTCGCTCATACTAATTCCCCCGCAGGCGCCGGCCGAATCTTTGGCGTGACGCATCTGGTCAAAATAAAATAGAGCGTCAGCCAAATTCGAAATCAAGCGCCAAGGTTGCGACGCTAGGAATTGGAACCTGCCGTGCTCAGCCCGGCCAAACTAACGACGAAGATTGACGAGAGTTCCATCCGATTACCTAAAATGTCTCAGCCCTTAGGAGGGGGCGTGGGGGGGGATGTTCCGATCTTGAAACTTCCGGCCGGGCGGCAAGGATGCCAAGGCCGCTGCCGGCCGGGACGAGATGACCGGCAGCGATCGCGCCGTGCGGCCGATCGAGCGGCAGAATCACTCGGAGGACAAGGAGGGCCGCTACTTGTCGGCCATGGTGCGCTCGGCGTCCTTCAACTGCGCGCGCAGCACCGGCAGGTGGTCGCGCGCGAAAGCGGCGAGCGCGGGATTGTCGGGCGTCTTCAGATAATTTTCGAGCAGGGTGATCGTGGATTCGTATTCGGGAATCTGGGCTGCATAGAAAGTTCTGACATAAGCGGGCCCCTCGGCGTCATCGGGCTTGGCGAGGCTGAGGCCGGCTGACGTCGTCTTGCTCACGCGCGGCTCGGTGCCGATGGCGTCCTGAATTTGCTTCAGCGTCTTGTCGCGCTTGGCCGCTTCTTCGGCGCGAAGGGCGGCAAGATTCTTGACCTCGGCATTGCCCTTCAGGTCGGTGCTCTCCAGCAGGCCCTGCTGGAAGCGGCTGAAGGCGTAGAGGCCGCTGATGACGTCCGTGGCGTCGGGCGCGCGATCGCC
Organism: Bradyrhizobium sp. CCGUVB4N; assembly: GCF_024199945.1. Lineage (GTDB taxonomy): Bacteria > Pseudomonadota > Alphaproteobacteria > Rhizobiales > Xanthobacteraceae > Bradyrhizobium. Next base: position 2,751,503 of record NZ_JANADP010000001.1, read on the forward strand.
GCGCACTTGCTCGCCGGTGCTGTCGGCAAGCGCCGCGGTGCTGATGAAGGCCAGGACGATCGCGACCAATATACGCATGGACATCCAATGACCTGCCGCGTGCAAAGTTCCGCGGAGGTTACGATCCTGTAAGGGCGGTTGCGGGGCAGGGGTTCCGTGCCCACGTCTTATCGATGAAACAGTCTGACATCTTCAGGGACAACGCCGAGAACTGCCTGCAACTGGCCGAGCGCTCGGAAGGGCGACCCGCCTATAATCGCTATTCGCGGATGGCGGATGCCTGGACGGCCCTGGCGAAAGAGCAGGACTGGCTCGACGGCGAAGTCCCGCCCGTGAAGGTCGGCATCCGGCGCAGCCGGGGCGTTTGACCGCTCCCTTTTTTGTGAATCCGCGTGTGAGACCGCTCACGGAATGAGCGCCACCAATCAACGATCATCCGGGAATAGTCGATCGCGTTGATTTACCCATTCCAGAAGGAGGTTTTGCGATGGCTCCACGTCTGGCACTTTTCTCACTCATCCTCGCCTTCGGCGTCTCGGTCGCGTTCGCGACGGTGACGACGGTCCGGCAGGTGCATCAGGAAAACGCATCCGTGGCGGTGCATGCGGCGCATAGTTAGCGCAGCACAGTTCTCGCGCGTTCGGAACATTCGACGCACCGGAGCGTAAGCGCTCCGAGGCATCGGAGACGCGAGAGGACATCATGGCACATTCCGACCACGGCATCGTCAAGGACAAGCGCGCGGAAGATCAGCCGCGCGACAAGCAGCGCGCGCAGACCGTGCACCAGACGGACCAGAAGGGCTCGCCGTCGCGAGAGGCGACGCGCGATCCCAAACTCAACGACGACAGCAAGACGCCGGGCTCCGGCATGACACCGGATGATTCCGGCACGGCGCCGAGTGGCTAGTCACGTGAGGCTAACCACGCGAGGAACGAATCCGCGCAGGAGGAGTCGACAGATTGCTTCCGGCGACATGCCCCCGGTGCTCCGGAAGCAGTCTCCATGAGCGGCCCTGGCACCCACGGTGCCGGGGCTGTTTTGCTTTGTAGGGGGGCTGGATCAGTCTTCGGTGCCGCCTTCGGTGTGTCCCTCAGGGCCGCGGCCGAACACACCGAAATTGCTCGACTTCACGCCGGCCGCGGCATCGACGCCCACGGCGGCCAAGCCGAACTTCAGCAGTTCACGGACTGCTGCCGCTCTGGTCGGCATGCGATGTTTGAACCGGAAATCATCAACGGCGGCCAGTTCTTCCGGCGAGAGCATGACCTGAAGGCGCTCGGCGCGAAGGTCGTTCATGGTCAATCACGCAAAATGTGCAGGTTGAGTAATTTACTCAACGAACGAACTTGGCTGGGGTTCCACAAGAGTCGGAAAGATCGCCAAATTAGTAAAATAATTCAACAAAATCAATAAGTTAATATTGAAACGACTCGCCTGGTGGCGCATTCTCTTGGAAAGGGAGATAGGCCATGACGGAAGAAGTCAGGTTACCCCGCAAGCTTTCCGAAGAGCTTGAGGCGCAAAAACCGATGCGTCCGAGCCATCAGAAGGTGATCGAGCAAGTCGAGCGCTGGGCCAACAGCCCGGGCCTGCAACCCCCGAGGACGGACAATGCGAAGACGATCTGAGCCGCACACATTCGAACAACGTCTCGTCGCGCAGAAGCTGCGGCTCGAGCACGAGATGGCGAACCTGCCGCGCGGCATCGAACGCGACGCCGTCGCGATGCGCATCGAGCGGCTTCAGGCTGCTGCCGAGATGTATGATTTCCTGATGCCGAGAGAGACCAGCGCACCTGGGCGCCAAGCTGACGCTAGCCAAGTCTGACGCTAGCCACGCCTGACGCGCTCCGGCCTGAGACGAATTCGCGCAGGCTGTGTCGCCAGGAACGATCATCTCCGCGTCCGGTTGATCCTCGACACACTGGCTGAGTGGAGAATCGAAATGTTGAATCAAGGCGAGCTGGACCGCAGCGAGATGGGTCGATTGATCGGCAGCGACAAGGTTGAGGGAACATCGGTCTATGGCGTCGATCGCAACAAGATCGGTTCGATCGAACGCGTGATGATCGACAAGGTCAGCGGCAAGGTGTCCTACGCCGTGCTCGGCTTCGGCGGTTTCCTGGGCCTCGGCAACGATCACTATCCCTTGCCCTGGCAGTCGCTGAAATATGACACCGAGCTCGGCGGCTATGTCACCGGCATCACCGCCAAGTCGCTCGAAGGTGCGCCGAAATACGCTGAGCGCAGCGATTGGAACTGGGGCGATGACGCCGCCATGCGCGGCATCAACTCCTATTACGGCGTCCCCTTCGCTTAGAGGTGTCAGGCACGGGTCATGAGTGAGGCGCGGCACTTGGAGCCGCGCTTCTTTTTTGCGCAATGCATTGACGATTAGGCAGCGTCAGCGCCTCGCCGTCCCGGTCCCGCATGCACGTGCACCTGCTTGGCGTGCAGCGGCTCGCCGCATTCCGAGCACACCATCACGGGATCGAACAGCTTGCCGCACTGCTTGTGCTCGTGCAGCAGCGGGCGGCCGCGCTCGTCGCCCATGTGGGTGTCGCCCCAGTGCACCATCGCCATGATGATCGGGTAGAGGTCGAGCCCCTTCTGCGTGAGGATGTATTCGTAGCGCTTCGGCGCCTCGGAATAGGGGACGCGGCGCAGGATGCCGAAGCGGACCAGCTTCTTCAGACGCTCCGAGAGAAGATGCCGAGTGATCTGGAGCGAAGACTGAAACGCCTCGAAGCGACGCACGCGCAGAAAACATTCGCGCAGGATCAGGAGCGTCCAGCGGTCGCCGACCACGGCGACGGTGCGGGAGAGCGAGCAGGGCTCCTCGTCGAGCGTATCCCACTTCATGATCCGATCTCCGGCCTTGCCATAAGTCTGAAAAAGGAACTGACTTGAATGATCAGAGGTATTTCTATCTCAGCGTAGCATTCGATCTCCGAATTTGACAGTTCTATTTTAGAACTATAGCCTCCAATTCAATCAGCTCTCATCGGAGGAGGCGACCTTGCCCAAGCGAAACGCGACTGCGGCCGTGATCGGGGCCGGCGATTTCATCGGCTCGGAGATTGCCAGGAAATTCGCTGCCGAAGGCTTTTCGATCTATGCGGGCCGCCGCAACGGCGACAAGCTCGCACCGCTGGTGACGGACATCGAAGCGGCCGGCGGCGAGATCCATGCGCGTTCGCTGGACGCGCGGAAGGAGGAGGAGGTCATCTCCTTCCTCAACGACGCCGACAAGCACGCGCCGCTGGAAGTCTGCATCTTCAACGTCGGGGCCAACGTCAATTTCCCGATCCTCGACACCACCGAGCGCGTATTCCGCAAGGTCTGGGAGATGGCCTGCTATTCCGGCTTCCTGGCCGGGCGCGAGGCGGCGCGGCTGATGCTGCCGCGCGGCGGCGGCAAGATCTTCTTCACCGGCGCGACGGCGTCGTTGCGCGGCGGCAGCGGTTTTGCCGCCTTTGCCAGCGCCAAGTTCGGACTGCGTGCGGTGGCGCAGGCGATGGCGCGCGAGCTCGGGCCGAAGAACATCCACGTCGCCCATCTCATCATCGATTCCGGCGTCGACACCGAATGGGTGCGGCAGCGCCGGCTCGAAGCGCTCGGGCCCAACGCGCTCGACAATCCCGATCTGCTGATGCCGCCGTCGGCCGTGGCGGATTCCTATTGGCAGCTCTATCAGCAGCCGAAGAGTGCCTGGACCTTCGAGATGGAGATTCGCCCCTTCGGCGAGAAATGGTGACCGCGGCACGAGACTACGGCTAGACTGATCCCAACATCAGCAAAATTCCGGGAGGAGAACTAAGTGAAGACCGCGATCACCGAACTGTTCGGCATCGAGCATCCCATCATCCAGGGCGGCATGCATTTCGTCGGCTTTGCCGAGCTTGCCGCCGCCGTCTCCAATGCCGGCGGGCTCGGCATCATCACCGGCCTGACGCAGAAGACGCCGGAGCTGCTCGCCAAGGAGATCGCGCGTTGCCGCGACATGACCGACAAGCCGTTCGGTGTGAACCTCACCTTCCTGCCGACCTTCTCGGCACCGCCTTATCCGGAATACATCGCAGCCATCGTCGAGGGCGGCGTCAAGGCCGTGGAGACCGCGGGACGCAGCCCGGAACAATACATGCCGGCGCTGAAGGCCGCCGGCATCAATGTGATCCACAAATGCACCTCGGTTCGTCATTCGCTGAAGGCCGAGCGGATCGGCTGCGATGCCGTCAGCGTCGACGGTTTCGAGTGCGGCGGCCATCCCGGCGAGGACGACATCCCCAACATGATCCTGCTGCCGCGTGCGGCGGAGGAATTGAAGATCCCGTTCGTGGCCTCGGGCGGCATGGCCGACGGGCGCAGCCTCGTCGCAGCCCTGTCGCTGGGGGCGGCCGGCATGAACATGGGCACGCGTTTCATCGCCACGAAGGAGGCACCCGTCCATCAGAACGTGAAGAACGCACTGGTCGCGGCGACCGAGCTCGACACCCGCCTGATCATGCGGGCGCTGCGCAACACCGAGCGCGTGCTGAAGAACGCCAATGTCGATCGCCTGCTCGAGATCGAGCACGCCAAGGGCGACAAGCTGACGATCGACGACATCCATGACCAGGTCGCGGGCGTCTATCCGAAGGTCATGCTCGACGGGCAGATGGATGCCGGCGCCTGGAGCTGCGGCATGGTCGCTGGCCTCATCCACGACATTCCCACCTGCAAGGAACTTGTCGATCGCATCATGAGCGAGGCGGAACAAATCATTCGCAGCCGGCTGATGGGGTTCCTGGATGGGACAAGTGCGACGCGAAAGGTCGCCTGACACCGCAAAACTTCTTAACCACGGCGGGAACAGACCGCTGGAATTGCACGCGGCGCCTCCTAAATACAGGTAGAGTACTCCTTTAATCTTCAATTTCAGGAGGCGTCCGTGGTCCTGAAAAGCGTTCCTTTTGCGATTGCCATTGCCCTCGTATTTGCAGTGGGCGGCATCGCGCGCGCTGACGACTACAAGCCTGACGAATATCTCGGCCTCGATCTCTCCAAGGCTGTCCTGTCGCCGAAGCGGCTCGGGCCGGAGACGCAGTTCGCCCCCGTTGCGCTGGAGGCGAAGGGCGGCAACGAAGCGCAAGCCCGTGCCGAACCGGTCGACGTGCCGAAGAAGGTTGCGGCCGAACGCGTGCGCGTGTCGGAGCCGAAGGTCGCGCAGGGAAAGAGCGCACAGCCGCGTGGCGCAGCCCGCACCAAGCTCGCGCATCGCCACGGCAATCCGCTGGACGCGCAGGCGATGGACACGCGTATCCAGACATGGCCGTGTCGTTCCGGCGGCATCTGCAACTGGAAGCATTAAGCACGTCGTTGTTTCTTCACCTCGCCCCGCTTGCGGGGAGAGGTCGGATTGCATCGAAGATGCAATCCGGGTGAGGGGGTACAGGTCCTTCAACAGTCTCATGCGCGGAGAGAAGCCCCTCACCCCAACCCTCTCCCCGTAAGAACGGGGCGAGGGAGCAGACCGTCGCCGCGGCTACATCTCGCCCGTCATCTCCACGTCGTAAAACCGTAGGCGTGGAGTCAAGAAACCGTAAGGACAGGAGTCAAGGAGCGCAGGCACCTTCCGTCGCGATTCGACGAAGGTCTCCTGAATGGCAACGCTCCGCGCTTCGCGCGCATGGACCCGGCGACAGTTCCTGGTCCGCTCTGCTTCCACCCTTGCCGTCGCCTCGCTCGCAAAGCCACGCATCAGCCGCGCCGCCGATCGCCCGCAGATCGCGGGCGGCATCCAGTCCGGCGACGTCTCGGATGGCTCCGCCGTGATCTGGGCGCGCGCGGATCGGCCTGCTCGCATGCAGGTGGACTACGCGACCGTCGAAAGCTTCAAGACCATCATCGCATCGAGATCGCGCGACGCGCTGGGCGATGCAGACTTCACGGCTAAACTGCAGCTCGACGATCTGCCGGCCGGGCAGGACATCTTCTATCGCGTGCGCTTCGACGACATCGCCACCGGCATCGCCGGCGAAAGCCGCGTCGGCCATTTCCGCACCGCCCCGGCCGAGCGGCAGTCGGTCTCGTTCCTGTGGTCGGGCGATGTCGCGGGGCAGGGCTGGGGCATCGACATCTCCCGCGGCGGCTATCGCAGCTATCACACCATGCGCGACAACCGTCCGGATTTCTTCATCCACTCCGGCGATCACATCTATGCCGACTGCACGATCCCGTCCGAGCAGAAGCTGCCGAACGGCGAGATCTGGCGCAACGTCGTGACCGAGGAGAAGGCGCAGGCCGCACACACGCTGGCGCAGTTCCGCGGCAACTACAAATACAACCACCTCGATGAGAATTTCCGCGCCTTCCATGCGGAGGTCCCCATGTTCGCGCAATGGGACGATCACGAGGTCACCAACGACTGGTCGCCCACCGGCAGCTATGACGAGGCCGGCTATGAGGATGACGGCACCCCGCGCCTGGTTGCACGTGCCCGGCGCGCCTTCTTCGACTTCATGCCGATCCGGGACATCAGTGCGCGGCAGGGGCGGGTCTATCGCAAGATCCCGTACGGCCCGCTGCTCGACGTCTTCATGATCGATATGCGCAGCTACCGCGATGACACCTGGAACAAGGGCGACGATCATCGCGGCTGGATTCTGGGCGCCGAGCAGCTCGCCTGGCTGAAGCGGGAGCTCGCCGCCTCGCGTGCGACCTGGAAGGTGATCGCGGCCGATCTGCCGATCGGGCTGATCAGCCTCGACGCCGTCGCGCTCGCCGACGGCCCGCCCGACCGGCGTGAGCACGAGATCGCCGATCTCCTCGCCTCGATCAAGCATGCCGGTGTCCGCAACATCGTCTGGCTCACCGCCGACATGCACTACACGGCCGCGCATTACTACGATCCGAACAAGGCGCAATTCCAGGACTTCGACCCTTTCTGGGAGTTCGTCTCCGGCCCCTTGCATGCAGGCACCTGGGGGCCCGGCGAGCTCGACAACACGTTTGGCCCCGTGGCGATGTACCGCAACGGGTGCAGCGAGGCCCAGGGCGAGAACCTCGCGCCTTGCTTCGGCCTGCAGTTCTTCGGTCGCGTCGACATCGATGGCATAAGCGGCGTGATGACAGTGACCTTGAAGGACGTCGATAACCGCGATCTCTGGTCCGTCGACATCGTGCCGCAGCCGCAGGCGCGTCCCGCTATGGTTGCGCAGCATTCGTGATTGGCCGCCGCGCGCCTGCCACGCTATACTGCCTGCTCCCGCCACCTCTTTTCCATCACCGAAGAGTTTGCTCACGCGGCATCGCCGCGCGCATCCGGCGGGCTGAAATACCTCAGGAGCCTGTTTCATGGATAATCTGAAAACACAGGGCATCAGCATGCCCAAGCTCGGCCTCGGCACCTTCCGCATGCAGGGCGATGCCTGCCGCGCGGCTGTCGAGAGCGCGCTGTCGATCGGCTATCGCCATATCGATACCGCCGAAATGTACGCCAACGAGGAGGCCATCGGCGCCGCGCTTGCGGCAGCCTCCGTGCCGCGCGGCGAGCTGCACGTCACGACCAAGGTGTGGCACGAAAACCTGACACCGGATGCGATCCGTCGCGCCTTCGATGCCAGCCTGAACAAGCTGAGGCTCGACCATGTCGATCTCTATCTCGTGCACTGGCCGTCGAAATCGGCGAACTGGGGCGCGGTGTTCGAGACCCTGATGAAGCTGAAGGAAGAGGGGCGCACGCGCGCGATCGGCGTCGCCAATTTCACCACGGCGCTGCTCAAGGTCGCGGTCGAGGACGTCAAGGCGCCGATCGCCTGCAACCAGATCGAATATCACGCGATGCTGGATCAATCGAAGGTGCTGGCCTATCTCAACGCGAAGTCGATCCCGCTCGTCGCCTATTGCCCGCTGGCGCAGGGTCGCTTCGCCACGGACCCGGTGCTGGGCGAGATCGGCGCCAAGCACAATGCGAGCGCCGCTCAGGTCGCATTGAAATGGTTGCTCGACCAGGAGGGTGTCGCCGCGATCCCCAAGGCATCACGCCGCGAGAGCCAGCAGGCCAATCTGGACGCGCTGAAGATCTCGCTCGATGACGCCGACCGCAAGAAAATCGCCGCGCTCCCGAAGGACAAGCGCTGCGTCAATCCCGGCTTCGCGCCGGCTTGGGATTAGGGCGTTTACTCATAGAGGGCGCCGATGTCGGCTTTCGGGGGCAAACAGAAATGCAGTGCTTGATCGGAGCATTACTGCTTGCGACCCGAAGCGGAAATTCGCTGCGGCTTCGATCGTCCAATAGACGCCTGACACCGCCAGCTATTGAGCTTCAACGTATCGGATGATGCTCTGGTTTTGGACGTTCGCGACCAATTCATCCGTGCGGGACAAAAGCCGACGCAGCAAGGGCGACGGATTTTCCTGATTGTATCCCAAGGCCAAATCGACCGTTGGAGTGCCGCCCTCAAGCGCTCTGGCGACGACGTTCGGTGCAAGCATGTTCTGCGCATAGAGCGGGACGAGGCTAATTCCGCCCGTGGAGGCCACGAGCGACATGGCCGACGATATGTTTTCGCCTTCATACTTCGCCTTGAGGGTAATGCCGACCCGGGATGCGTAGTTCTGTATGACATCCTGCAAGACCGGCGATGTTCTTGCCGAGCTGACATAGATCTCGCGGGCGAGATCCTGCGGACGAATCTTCTTCCGTGATGCCAGGCGGTGTTCGGCCGGCAGCACGGCAATCAAGGGCTCCTTTGCCAATATCTTGAAAACGACGCCCTCGTTGTCTTTCTCCGGACGAAGGAAAGCGATGTCCAGCTTTCCCCGCATCAATGCCAGTGCGAGTTCTGGCGAAGATTGCGTACTGAGCGTCACGTCGACATCGGGTGCTTCCTCGCGGAGCATACGCAGCAACTGAGGGAGCCACATCACCTCGAGCCCGACGAGAAAGCCCATCGAAAGGACGGGCCGTTGCGGTTGCGCGGTTTGCCGGGCGCCCTCCGTTGCGGCCTCGACCTGCAGCAGCGCGAGCCGTGCATGATCGAGAAACACGCGTCCGGCAGCGGTCAGCGTCACGCCCCGCGCCTGGCGCTCCAATAGCTGGACGCCGACTTCGGCTTCCAGATCGCGAATTTGCCGGCTCAGCGACGGCTGGGAGGTGTTCAGTCGCCGCTCGGCGGCGTTCAGCAGGCTGCCTTCTTCAGCGACGGCAACGAAATAGCGCAGATGCCGGAGCTCCATGATCCCTCGTATATCTTCCAGGCATAGCTTGAAGCCTACAAGGTCTTGGTCAGGAGCCAAAGAGGGATTTACCGTTTCGCAGTCTTCAACCAAGAAAAGGACAACGAACAATGTCTTCGCCGAAGCCCCGTATCGTCTTCAGCAAAGTGACCCCAGCACTCCAGGCCGATAGGCACGGCGTGATCGCAATTCAGGACGGCCTCAACAATTCTGCAGCGCGATCAAGAGTGGCTTCCCTCATTTAGCGGGAAACGCGCGCGAATGCGCAGGAGCGACGAATAGCGCCGCGCCGGATCCGGCGATAACGCGATCGGGTGTCGCCACGGCAAGGGCTCGCGGGCGAGGCCGCTGAACATCGTGTCTTTTGGAAAGCCAGGGGGCGCGATCTGTGGCCTGATCAGCTTGGGCTCGCTTGCCGTTATCAGACCCCCGTCCGCAAACCTTTCAATAAATTCAATAGCGCAGATGGAGCACTTCGATGCCCACGATCACGACGACAGACGGCGTAAAAATCTTCTACAAGGATTGGGGATCAGGTCAGCCAATCGTTTTCAGCCACGGTTGGCCGCTGACAGCGGACGACTGGGATGCCCAGATGACATTCTTCCTTCGTCACGGGTATCGCGTGATCGCTCACGACCGGCGCGGCCACGGCCGGTCCGACCAGCCCGGCACCGGCAACGATATGGACACTTGGGTTGCCGACCTCGCGGCCCTGACTGAACACCTCAATTTGCGCGACGCGATCCACATCGGGCATTCGACAGGTGGCGGTGAGGTCGCTCGCTATGTCGCTCGCCACCAGGAACGCGTCGCGAAGGCGGCGCTGGTCGCTTCCCTGACGCCGAACATGTACCGGAGCGAGGACAACCCGTCCGGTCAACCGCCGGAGTGGTTCGCAGCGATCCGGGCAGGTGTGTTGGGCAACCGATCGGAGTTCTACCGTTTCGTCCCCGAGAATCCGTTCTATGGCTACAATCGCGACGGCGCCAAGCCTTCGGAGGCCATCATCGCGAATTGGTGGCGCCAGGGCATGGCCGGTGGTGCCCTCGCTCACCATGCGACCGTCGACTCCTGGCTCGAAGATTATACTGAAGACCTCAAGAAGATCACCGTGCCGGTGTTGGTGATGCATGGCGAGGCGGATCAGGTCGTCCCATTCGCAAGTTCCGTACCGCGTGCGGTCAACCTACTTAAGAACGGGTCGCTGAAAACTTATCCAGGCTACCCCCATGGCATGCTGACCACACATGCGGATGTCCTCAACCCTGACTTGCTCTCGTTCATCAGGTCTTGACGACATCTCTCCTCCGTTATCGCCCTCGTCGTTTCTGCCGATTTGTACGCAGAGAAATGGCCCCGCGAGGGGCCATTTCCAGTTCGCGCTGCGCATTAGTCCCAGTGGCGATGACCGTGCTTGACCACGACGACGCGGTCGTGATGGTGCCAGCCACGATGCCAGCCGTTGTCGCGATGCTCGCGGAATTCGGCGCGGGCGCCGTACGGGCCGTGATGACCGTGCTTGACGATGACAGTCTCAGCACTTGCCAACGTCGGCGCCGCAACCGCGAGCGCACCCAGAGCGGCAACGACATAACCAAGTTTCTTCATGATGTCCTCCTCCAACGTAATGCAATTGAGAACGACGCATAGGTGCGAACGTTCCGGAGGAACGGGAAGAGAATTCTGAATGGATATTCAGGATCAACGATATCGTTAATCGCAGCGCTGCTGCGGAAGCGTCGGCGCGCCGGTCTTGACGTATTTGCCATCCCTGATCGTGTACTCGCCACCTTCGCCGCGATTGTAGATCGCGCGCAGGCCGCCATCCTTGGTAAGTATCACGCCAAATTCGCGCGTCTGATGCAGTGATGGGAAGAACACCATCAGGTTGAGCACGCCTTCGGCGTTGACTGTGGCAGACACCACCTCGTTCTCGTCCTTGGCGTCACCGAAATTGCGCCGGTACATCACCCGGCCGTCCTTCCGGATTTCGTAAGTCAGCAGCGCGCCCTTGTCGCGGTCGGGACTGACAGCGCAATCCACCGCCCATGAGCCGAGCAAGCCCCATTGCTCGACCGTTTCCGCGAGCGTCTCCGCATGCGCCAGCGACGTCTGCGCAATCCAAAGCACCGCCGCCGTCATCCAGCGGCTCAAACAACACGTCATGTCCTGAAAAGCCCCGCCTCGAACAATTCCAAAGTGTAGCATCCCGCGCGCGGTCGTCCACGCCGGCCGTCAATCGCGCGCGAATTTGATCCGCGTCAATGAGCCCGTCCGTGGCGGGGGGCAAGATGGCGCTCCCGAAGGCGAATGTGGTGAGAGCGATGCTGAATCAAGTGATGGATTTCGCGGGCGAGGTGCTGCCGGGAAGCCGCGCGCTGCCGCCTTACTCCGAGACTGCGTTTCTGGCCGAGCTGGGCGAACGCCTGAGGTCCTCGCGCGCGCGTTGCGAGTTGTCGCGCCGGGAGCTCGCCCGCCGCTCCGGGATTTCCGAGCGCTACATCGCCCAGATCGAGGCCGGCAAGGGCAATGTCTCGATCGTCCTGTTGCTGCGGCTGGCCTCCGCGATCCACGGTAGCCAGCCCCAGGTGGCTTAGGCGAACATCACGCCCGCTTCTCCACATTGGCGCTGCGGGCCGGCACGCCGAACTCCTTGCGGCAAACCTCGGCCAGCACCGCGACGCCCTCGCGGATCTGCTGATGCGAAGGGCTCCCGAAACACAGCCGCAGCCGCGAGCCTGAGTGGCCCTTGTTGGTCGACCATTCCGGCCCGGGATTGATGGCGACGCCCGCAGCAAGCGCAGCCTGATAAAGTTTCAGCGTATCGACCTGGTCGGGCAATTTCACCCACAGGAAGATGCCGCCCTTGGGCGCCTCGAACTCGGCGGCGGTCCCGAACTGCTCGTTGAGGGCTTCCATCAGCGTGTCGAGCTTGGTGCGCAGCGTTTTCGTCAGCGCCGGCACGTGGCTGGCGAAATGCGGCTTGCAATAGGTAGCGAGCACCATCTGCTCCAGCGCGCCGGAGCCGGCATCCGTCTTCAGCGCCAGCATCCGCGACATCACATCCCAGGGCGCGACGATGAAACCGACGCGCAGCGCCGGCGCGATCGACTTCGAGAACGAGCCGATATGGATCACGCCGCCATTTTTGCTCATCGCGTAAATCGCAGGCGGCCGTTGCCCTGACCACACCAGGTCGGCATAGCAATCGTCCTCGAAGATCGGCACGCCGTATTCGGCCGACAGCTTCAGCAATTCGGCGCGGCGTGTCTCCGGCAGGATGCTCCCGGTCGGATTCTGCACGGTCGGGATGGTGTAGATGTATTTCGGTCGGATGCCGCGGCCCTTCAGATCGGCGAGCGTCGCGGCCAGCGCGTCCATACGCATGCCGTCGTCGTCGAGGGGAATGCCGACGACGTTGACGCCCAGCCGCGTCAGCCGCTGCAGCGCGCCCTGATACGTCTCCTGCTCGACCAGCACGGTGTCGCCGCGCGCCAGCAGCGTGTTGTTGACGAGGTCGAGCGCCTGGAGCGAGCCGGAGACGATCATGAGATCGTCGACCGTGCAGCTGATGCCGCCGTCGCGCTTCAGCTTTGTCACCAGGAATTCGCGCAGGGGCAGGTAACCTTGTGGACCATGCGCCAGCCCGTAAGTCGCAAGCGAGCGGCCCTCGCGTTGCAGGGCCTGATTGGCGGCCTCGATCAGCCCGTCGAGCGGCAGCTGCTCGGAATCGTTGTTGCCGCCGACAAAGCTGTATTTGGCGAGGCCCGTCCAGCGCGCAGAAGGGGCCGGCAGCCCTGCGGGAAACAGGGGCGCGAAATCGAAGCTGGACGTCATGGGAGCGTTCCTCGTTGTTTTTATTGAGCGACCGGCCTGGTGCCGACCGGGCGCTGTGGTTTTGATGATGCCATCATGCCAGTGTTTTGCCCGATGCGTCAAACCAAATTCGTAAAATCCGCATCCGCGTCGGGTGGATCGTCAGATCATTGCTGTTCCGGATTGGCTACTGTGCATGGGGTTGTTTTCGACTTTTTCAATTCGCGGTCGCGACAGCGTTCGCCTGCTTACTTCTTGCCCGCCGTCCTGGTCGGACGGCCTTATTTTTTCCCAGCCGTCCTGGTCGGACGGCCCTGGCTGATGAAAGCGTAGTGCGCATTGGCGACGCCGCCAACCATCAGGGCCTCGACCACCGGCTCGGCGATCTCGCTCGCTGCGGCCCAGTCGACGATGAAATTGGCCCCGGTCCCGCCGCGCACGTCGTCGGTCGGAATGAAGATCGAGATGGTCGCGAGCGGCTTTATCGCGACCGGCGCCTTCAAATAGCTCTCGACCTGCTTGCCGGCCGTGTCGAAATAGGCGATGCGTTTGACCACCAGTGCTTGCGTCTCGGAGGCGTTGTGGACGCTCAGGGTCACCGAGAAATCGACCCGCAGCTTGCCCTGGCTCATCGCGACGCTGGAATAGGCCGGCACGTAGAAACCGCCGGAGACCGCGAGTTCCTCCTTCGGCATCGCCGTGAGCGAGTCGGCGAAGGCCTGTTCGAGGTTCACTTTGGGCTGTGCGACCGCCGGCCCGGCGATGGCAAGGGGGCATAGCAGCATTGCAACGGCGAGCCCCGTCAGCATGTGACGAATTGCTCGCTTGCCGCGCTGCACTCGGTCTCTAGGGTGCGGCAAAACGGACCGGTCTGGCATGCACGAGCTCATTCGCGACATCACTCTCTGTATCTTGTTTGCCTGGATGCTGGGGCTAGCAGCCCATTTTTCCCGGCAACCGCTGATCCTGGCTTACCTTATCGCCGGCTTCTGCATAGGTCCATTCGGCGCCGGTTGGGTCAAGTCGCAGGAATCGATCAGCGTCATCTCCGAGCTCGGCCTGATCTTCATGCTGTTCATGATCGGGCTCGAGATCGACCTGAAGAAGATCGTGCGGGCCGGCAAGGTGATCCTGTTCGCGGCCGGCGGCCAGCTCATCGGCGGCTGCCTGCTCGGCATCCTGTTCTTTGCCGGCATCGGGCTCTCGCTCGGCGGCGGCCATTTCGACGCGCTCTATCTCTGCATCGCCTGTGCGCTGTCCTCGACCGTCATCATCGTCAAGGTGCTCTACGAGAAGCGCGAGCTCGACACCTTGCCGGGCCGCATCACGCTCGGCGTGCTGGTGCTTCAGGACATCTTTGCCATCCTGTTCCTGGCGGTGCAGCCGAGTCTGGCGAATCTGCAGGTCGGCGTCATCCTGCTCTCGATCGGCCGTGTCGCGGTGCTGGTCGCGGCCGCGCTGCTGGTCAGCCGCTATGTGTTGCCGCGCCTGTTCCACCAGATCGCCCGCCGGCCCGAGCTGATCCTGCTCGGGGCTCTCGCCTGGTGCTTTTTCGTCGCCGAGACGGCCGAGCAGCTCTCGCTCTCGCGCGAGATGGGCGCGCTGATCGCCGGTGTCTCGCTCTCGACCTTCCCTTACGCGCTCGACGTCACGGCCAAGGTCACCACGCTCCGCGACTTCTTCATCACGCTGTTCTTCGTGGCGCTGGGCATGACCATTCCCGTGCCCGGCCTCTCGGTGATCGGGCTGGCCTTGATGATTGCCGCCTTCACCGTGGCGAGCCGCCTCGTCACCACCTTCACGCCGCTCTATCTGATGAAGCAGGGTCTGCGCGCGAGCCTGCTGCCGGCGATCAATCTGGCGCAGATCTCCGAGTTCTCGCTGGTGGTGATCCAGACCGGCGTCGCCGACAATCACATCGCAGCCGAAACGGCCAATGCGGCGTCCTTCGCCTTCGTGGTGCTGGCCGTGCTGTCGACCTTCGTCATGACCCGCAGCGACGAGATCACCCGCTGGGCCATCGGCCCGCTCAAGCGGCTCGGCCTGCGCGATCTCGACCATGGCAGCGGCCATGCCGAGGAGGGCCACGAAGGCGGCCACGGCGAAGCGCGCCGCATCGTCATCCTCGGCTTTTTCCGTGCGGCGAGCGCGCTGCTGGCCGAGATCGAACGGCAGACACCGGTGTTGCTGGAACAGATCACGGTGATCGACTTCAACCCCCATGTGTACCAGACCCTGCTTTCGCGCGGCCTGCACGTGATCTATGGCGACATCAGCAGTGCGGACACGCTGCTCCATGCCGGGATCGGCAAGTCCGAGATGATCATCCTCAGCGTGCCGGACGCGCTGTTGAAGGGCGCCAGCAACGAGAAGCTGGTCCGTCACGTCCGCACCCTCAACCCCAACGCCCTGATCGTCGCCACCGCCGATCTGCTGTCCGACGTCGGCGAGCTCTACGCGGCCGGCGCCAGCTATGTCACCGTGACCCGGCTCAGCGACGCCCATGAATTGTTTACCGTGATCGAGGCCGCCCAGGCCGGCCTGTTGACCGACAAGCGCGCCGAGCTCGATGCCCGGCTCGGCGAGCGGCGCGAAGTGCTGCCCTGAGGGCGCGCCCCCGGCTGCCTTCCGCCCGGGCCGGGCGCGCCTATATGCCTGGTATCTTCGGTGCAAGCCTCATCACCAGGTCTGCCTCCGGACATGTGCGGTTGCGTCCAGGACACTAGCGCTGGAGCCCAAGTCCAGCTAAGGCGTCCGCTGAGCCTCCGGCCCGTAACCAATAGAGATTGGGACATGCCCGATACCGTTCAGGAAGTTTTGCAGGCCTTTGCCCGGGGCGAACTCGTCGTCGTGACCGACGATGACGATCGCGAGGGCGAGGGCGATCTGATCGTCGCCGCCTCATTCTGCACGGCGGAAAAGATGGCCTTCATCATCCGCCACACCTCCGGCATCGTCTGCACGCCGATCACCACCGAGGACGCGCGGCGGCTGCGGCTCGATCCGATGGTCGCCCACAACGATTCCGCCCACACCACGGCCTTCACGGTCTCGATCGACTACAAGCCCGACGGCGGCACCGGCATTTCGGCCGAGGAGCGCGCGTCCTGCTGCCGTGCGCTGTCCAATCCCAATGTCGGCGCCAACGACTTTGCCCGTCCGGGCCACATCTTCCCGCTGATCGCCAAGGACGGCGGCGTGCTGCTGCGCTCCGGCCACACCGAGGCCGCGGTCGATCTCTGCAAGCTCTCGGGGCTCCCGCCGGTCGGCGTCATCAGCGAGTTGATGAATGACGACGGCAGCGTGATGAAGGGCGAGCAGGTCGCCCAGTTCGCTGCCAGGCACAAGTTGAAGCACGTCACCATCGCCGACATGATCGCCTATCGCCAGGCGCGCGAAAAGCTGATCGAGCGGGTCTCGACCTTCACCACCGAAAGCCCGATCGGGCTGCTCCAGGGCTATGCCTACCGCTCGCCGTTCGATTCCATCGCCCACGTCGCCTTCGTCTACAACGGTGTCGGCGACGGCAAGAACGTGCTGACGCGCTTCCACAAGCCGAACATCGTCAAGGACACCTTTACCGGCCACAAGCGCATGGCGGTCGTGCTCGAGCACTTCAAGAAGTCCGGTCGCGGCGTGCTGGTCTATCTGCGCGACGGCGCCGCAGGCGTTCCCGTGGCGCCGTTGCCTGATGAGAGCGCGACGGAAGCCGACCGCAACCGCCAGTGGCGCGAAGTCGGCGTCGGTGCGCAGATCCTGCGCGATCTCGGCGTCACCTCGATCCGGCATCTCACCTCGTCGGTGCATGACTACAAGGGCCTCTCCGGCTTCGGCATCGAGATCGTCGCCAACGAGCAGCTCGAAAGCTAGCGCTGTCATTCCGGGGACGCGCCTCGCGTGCCCCGGGGTGCGCGGTGCGCATCCCCGGGATTCACGCAAGGCCCCACATCTGCAATGCAATTGCACTTGTTGCCGCGGCGATTTAGTTTGTCCGGCAATTTTTAGACGGAACCAGACCGAAAGGACGTTTCATGAGCGTGCGCCCTCAGACCAAGGACAAGCCGGCTGCGGCTTCCTTCCAGTGGGACGATCCGTTCCTGCTCGATGAGCAGCTGACCGAAGACGAGCGCATGGTGCGCGATACGGCGCGCGCCTATGCCCAGGACAAGCTCCTGCCGCGCGTCACCAAGGCCTATCTGGAAGAGAAGACCGACCGCGAGATCTTCAACGAGATGGGCGAGCTCGGCCTGATCGGCATCACGCTGCCGGAAGAATATGGCTGCGCCAATGCGAGCTACGTGGCGTACGGCCTCGTCGCGCGCGAGATCGAGCGGGTCGATTCCGGCTATCGTTCGATGAACTCGGTGCAGTCTTCGCTGGTGATGTACCCGATCTATGCCTATGGCGACGAGAACCAGCGCAAGAAGTACCTGCCGAAGCTCGCCAGCGGCGAGTGGGTCGGCTGCTTCGGCCTGACCGAGCCCGATGCCGGCTCCGACCCGGCCGGCATGAAGACCCGCGCCGAAAAGGTCTCCGACGGCTATCGCCTGACCGGCAGCAAGATGTGGATCTCGAACGCGCCGATCGCCGACGTGTTCGTGATCTGGGCCAAGTCAGCCGAGCACGACAACCAGATCCGCGGCTTCGTGCTGGAGAAGGGCATGAAGGGCCTTTCCGCACCGAAGATCGGAAGCAAGCTCTCGCTTCGCGCCTCGATCACCGGCGAGGTCGTGATGGACGGCGTCGTGGTGCCCGAAAGCGCGCTGCTGCCCAACGTCTCCGGCCTGAAGGGCCCGTTTGGCTGCCTCAACCGCGCCCGCTACGGCATCTCCTGGGGCGCGATCGGCGCGGCCGAGGACTGCATGCATCGCGCCCGCCAGTACACGCTCGACCGCAAGCAGTTCGGCAAGCCGCTCGCCGCGACCCAGCTGGTGCAGAAGAAGCTCGCCGACATGGAAACCGAGATCGCGCTCGGCCTCCAGGGGAGCTTGCGCGTCGGCCGCCTGATGGACGAGGGCAAGTTCGCGCCCGAGATGATCTCGATCATGAAGCGCAACAATTGCGGCAAGGCCCTCGACATCGCCCGAGTCGCCCGCGACATGCATGGCGGCAACGGCATCTCCGCCGAATTCCACGTGATGCGCCACGTCCATAACCTCGAGACGGTCAACACCTACGAGGGCACCCACGACGTCCACGCCCTGATCCTGGGCCGCGCGATCACGGGCATTCAGGCGTTTTTCTGAGGACGCACCTCGGCTTGGAAATGCGTCATGGCCGGGCAAAAGCGCGAAGCGCGTCTTCGCGCTAGGTGTCCCGGCCATCCACGTTCTAGGCCACGCGAAGAACGTGGATGCCCGGCACACGGCCGGGCATGACGAAGTCCGCAAGGTATGAGCAAGCCATGTCCGACAACGACGACGTCCCGTTCAACCGCAACTTTCCGCTTCACCCAGGCGTCGTCGAGGAAGTCCGCCCCGGCGTGCGGCGGGTGCTCTGTAACAATCCGAGCCCGTTCACCTTCACTGGTACCGTCAGCTACATCGTAGGCACCGGCAACGTCGCGATCATCGATCCCGGTCCCGACGACGAGGCTCATGCGGCCGCACTGCTCGATGCCGTGCGCGGCGAGACGGTGAGCCATATCTTCGTCACCCACACCCACCGCGACCACTCGCCCAATACACCGCGCATCAAGCGGGCGACCGGCGCGCCGGTCTATGCCGAGGGCCCGCACCGCGCCTCGCGCCCGCGCTTTGAGAGCGAGAAGCATAATCCGGAATCCGGCTCCGATCGCGACTTCGTCCCCGATGTCAGGGTCGCCCATGGGGATGTCGTCGAAGGCGCCGGCTGGCGGCTCGAGGCCGTGGCCACGCCCGGTCACACCGCCAACCATCTCGCCTTTGCCTGGCCCGAGCGAAAGTTCAGCTTCGTCGGCGATCACGTCATGGGCTGGTCGACCTCGATCGTGGCGCCGCCCGACGGCTCGATGATCGACTACATGGAATCGCTCGACCGGCTCGCTGCGCGCGAGGAGGACCTGTATTTCTCCGGCCATGGCCCGGAGATCCCGGAGGGCCAGCGTTTCGTGCGTTTCCTGATCCGCCATCGCAAGGCGCGCGAGGCCTCGATCCTGCACCGCCTCGCCAAGGGAGAGACCGACATCCCGACCATGGTGCGCGCGATCTATATCGGCATCGATCCGCGGCTGACGACGGCCGCCGGCTATTCCGTGCTGGCGCATCTGGAGGACCTCGTCGCACGCGGCGTTGTCGCGACGGACGGCGATCCCGTGATCGGCGGGACGTACCGGATGGCGAACGGCTAGCGCGCGGTCACTTCTTCACCGTCTTCGCCGGCGCCTTCGGTGGCGCGACCGGAGTCTTCTTCACCGGTTTCAGCGCGTCCGCGTCGGCTGCGGTGTTGAGGTCGTCGATGAATTTCGTCACGCGCGCGGCGTTGCTGCCGAGGTCGCTCTCGAAATAGCGCGAGGCGGAGCGGATATCGACGCGGGAATCGTCGCCGTCAGGCACGACCCTGATCGAGATGTCCTCGCGAAAGCCCATGATCGGCGTGCGCGCCACCGCCTCGATGCGGCCCATGCGGCGCGGCGGCTGCGGCTCGCGTTCGTCGATGACGGTCCATTTGCGCTTGATGACGAGCTGGCGTGCGATCGCATAGGCGCGGTCGACGGGGATCTCGAGCTCGATCGGCTCGATGTCGGGATAGAAGTGGCGCTGCTGCTCGGCCGAATAGAGGCCGGCATAAACGGCGGTGTTGGTGCCGTCGCCCGTGCGCAGGCGCGACAGCGCGTCGAAGCGCGGCGGGTCGATCGGATCGGTGGTGATGTCGTGGATCGGCGGCAGCTTGCGGTACAGCAGGGCTTGATACGCGGGATAGGCCAGGATCGCCCCGTCGATCAGGAAGGCGAGCAGGATCCGCGCCATGCCGCGCGAGCCGTTCTGCCAGATCGCGGCAAAGCCGGCGAGGCCGAACAGGATGGACAGCGTGGCAATCGCGAGGCCACCGAAGAAGGTGGCCAGCGCCGGCTTCATCTCCAAAAAGTCGAAGCGGACGATGATGATCGACACCACCACCGCCACCACCGCGAACACGGCCAGATTGCGCGCCCAGGTCGCGAGGCTGGACACGGGCTCCGACTGGTAGGGAGCGGAAAACCTGCGGGCCATCGAGTGAGCTCTGCCGGGGTTTTGGGGCTTGCCGGCCGATTTGGCGCGACGATGAACCGTTGAGACCACGGCCCGGGGGCAAATTCAAGGGTTCCACAGGCTCTTGCATCGTCATGGCCGGGCTTGTCCCGGCCATCCACGTCTTTCTTGCCGCCAAGATGTCGGGCAAGACGTCGATGCCCGGGACAAGCCCGGGCATGACGGTGGTGGTGATTTACGCCGCCGCGTTCGGGAAACGATATTCCTTGAACTGGTCGCGCAGCGCGGTCTTCAGGATCTTGCCGGTCGCGGTGTGCGGGATGCCGTCGACGAAAGCGACGTCGTCGGGCATCCACCATTTGGCGATCTTGCCGTCCATGTACTTCAGGATGTCATCGCGCGTGGCCTGCTGGCCTTGCTTGAGCTGCACGATCAGCAGCGGCCGCTCGTCCCATTTGGGATGGAAGACGCCGATCACGGCGGCCTCCGCCACGGCCGGATGGCCGACCGCGAGGTTCTCGAGGTCGATCGAGGAAATCCACTCGCCGCCGGACTTGATCACGTCCTTGGAGCGGTCGGTGATCCGCATGTAACCGCCCTCGTCGATGGTCGCGACGTCGCCGGTGTCGAAGAAGCCCTCCTCATCGAGGATGTTGGCATCGAGACGGAAATAGGCCTTGGCCACCGCGGGGCCGGAGACCTTGAGGCGGCCAAAGGTCTTGCCGTCCCAGGGCAGCTCCTTGCCGGCATCGTCGGTGATCTTCATTTCGACCGCGAAGGGCGCGTAGCCCTGCATCTGCAGCACGTCGAGCCGCGCATCGCCGGTCGCGTTCTGGAACGGCGGCTTGAGCGCCGAGACGCTGCCGATCGGGCTCATCTCGGTCATGCCCCAGGCGTGACGGACGTTCGAGCCCATGTCGAGGAAGGCCTTGATCATCGAGCGCGGCATCGCCGATCCGCCGCAGATCACCATCTTCAGCTCCGGCAGCTTCAGATTATTGGCGGCCATGTGCTGGAGCAGCATCAGCCACACCGTCGGCACGCCGGCGGTGTGCGTCACCTTCTCGGTGGAGAGCAGCTCGTAGACCGAGGCGCCGTCGAGCTTGGGGCCGGGCATCACCAGCTTGGTGCCCTGCGAGGGTGCAGAGAAGGCGATGCCCCAGCTGTTGGCATGGAACAGCGGCACCACCGGCAGCATTGTCTCCGAGGCGCTGGTGCCGAGCGCGTCGACATTGTTGGCCATGAGAGCGTGCAGCACGTTGGAGCGATGCGAATACAGCACACCCTTCGGATCGCCCGTGGTGCCGGACGTGTAGCACATCGCTGCCGCCGTGTTCTCGTCAAAGTCCTTCCATTTGAATTTGCCGTCGGCCTCGGCGATCCAGTCCTCGTAGGCCACGACGTTCTTCAACGTGGTCTCGGGCATATGCGCCTTGTCGGTGAGGATGACGTACCGTTCGACGCTCGGAAGCTTGTCGGCGAGCTTCTCCAGCACGGGCACGAAGGTCAGGTCGACCATCACGATGCGATCCTGCGCATGGTTGATGATCCAGGCGATCTGCTCGGGGAAAAGCCGGGGATTGACGGTATGGCAGATGGCGCCGATGCCCATGATGCCGTACCAGACCTCGAGATGGCGCCAGGTGTTCCAGGCGATCGTGGCGACGCGGTCGCCGAGCTTGATGCCGTCGCGCTCCAGCATCTGCGAGACCTTGAGCGCGCGCTGGTGGATTTCGGCGTAGGTGGTGCGATGGATCGGTCCCTCGACCGATCGCGTCACGACCTCCTGCTTGCCATGAATCTTGGCGGCGTGTTCGATGATCCGGTGGCAGAGCAGGGGCCAATCTTGCATCAAGCCGAGCATTCAGACGTTCCTCCGAGAAGTCGCTGGGCGCATTATCGCTCTCAGCGCAGGGCCAAAGAATTGTCATGAGTTTTAGCCTGCCGGACTTTCGCCGCAAATGGTCTTATCGCGGCAATATGTCCGCCGGCGCGGCAATGGTTACCGCTGCGCTCGGGCTACTTGTGCTCGCGGATCGCGTGGAAGCGCGAAACTATGCTGCGCCGCTCGATATCTTTGGTCTTGGTACACCACGGCCGCGCGCGAGCACTCATTCCGCCAGGATGCCCCTTAGGATACCGCTACCAAAGCCTCGGCCTGAGGACGCTCCCAAGGCAACGGATGAGGCGGCGCCTGAGGCCGACGGCAAGCCTTCGCCTGACAAGCCTTCCCCGGATAAACCCGGCAAACCCGCCGAGGCGGCCCCGCCGCCCGAGAAGCAGCTCTCGGCCTGCCGTCTCGCGCTCACCGAGGAGATCGCGGTCGCGCCGTCCATTCCCGATATCCATGGCCCCGGCGCCTGCGGCGGGGAGGATCTGGTGCGGCTGGAGGCGATCGTGCTGCCGGACAAGCGCAAGGTCGCCGTCAAGCCGGCGGCAATCCTCCGCTGCACCATGGCATCAGCAATCGCCAATTGGGTGCGCACCGACATGGTGCCGCTGGCCGCGAGCCTCGGCTCGACCATCACCGACCTCGACAATTTCGACAGTTTCGAGTGCCGCGGCCGTAATCGCATCGTCGGTGCGATGCTGTCCGAGCACGGCAAGGCCAACGCACTCGACGTGCGCGCGCTCAAGCTTGCCAACGGCCAGTCGATCGGCCTGACCGACCGCACCATGTCGCGCGACGTGCGCGAGCGCGTGCTGCATTCGGTCTGCTCGCGCTTTTCCACGGTGCTCGGCCCAGGCTCGGACTGGTACCACGAGGACCATATCCACCTTGACCTCGCGCAGCGGCGCAACGACTACCGGATCTGTCAGTGGAACGTCTGGGATCCCTTGCCCCAGGTCGCGCCCCTGCTGCCGGCCGAGCGCCCCGAGGAGGCGCCGCCGCGCGAGGTCGCGGCCAAATCCGAGGGGACCAAGGAGGGGGCCAAGGATGAGCCCAAGGACGGCGCCGACGATCAGGAGAGCGCGAAGCCTGCCGCGCCGGCGGACAAGCCAGCGGCCGCCTCCAGCAAGAGCAAGTCGACAACAAAAAAGCGCCGGTAAAACCGGCGCTTTTCGAAAACCATCAGATCAGATCGTGATCAGTAGTTGCTGGTCTGAGAACCGCCGCCCTGCAGCGCGAGGCGCGAATTGTAGGGCGAGTCGCCGTGCTTCGGCTCGAGCACCACGACGATGGTGCCGACCTTGACGCGGCTGTAGAGGTCGATTGCGTCCTCGTTGGTCAGGCGGATGCAGCCCGATGAGATCGAAGCGCCGATATATTCCGGCTGGTTGGTGCCGTGAATGCGGAACAGCGTGTCCTTGCCGCCCGAATACAGGTACATCGCGCGCGAGCCCATCGGATTGTCCGGACCGGGGGCGACGTAGGTCGGAACGCCAAGGCGCGAGATCTCGCCCGGGGTCGGGTGCCAGGCCGGCCATTCGGTCATGCTGCCGACCTTGGCGATGCCGGACCATGCCATGGCTTCTTCGCCGACGGTGATGCCGTAGCGGATCGCCTTGCCGCCATCCATCACGTAATAGAGGTAGTGGTTGTCGGAATCGACCACGATCGAACCCGGCGACTCCTTGCGGTGATAGTCGACGATGGCGCGACGGAACGGCTCTGCCACCGGCGTATTCTCGTACCGGATCTTGGCAAGGAGTTCCTTGTCCTTCGGCTTGAAATTCTGGGTGTTGGTGGCTTCGAAATGCGTAGCCTGCATGCAGCCCGACAGCGTGAAGCCGGCGGCCAGAATTCCCAACATAACTTTCAGCGACGACATGGTTTGGTTCCAATCAAACAAATACCGCGCAGGTCCTGAGCTAGCACCCAAGGCCTTCGACTCCGTGGATTTCATTATGGTTGAAATCTGCCACAATTCCAGCGTTTAGGGACTTTTCCCGCGCTGCAAGACCCAACCTGTGGCTTTTTTGCCGCAAGTTTTGCGCGCCCAGACCTGTTTTTGGACGCGAAAAGCCGGACTGTCGATTTCGCGCCACAGTTGGGCCACAAATGCAAACGCTCCGTTAATGTGCTTGTCATCATGAACTTGTCAGAATCGCGCTAAGGGCCTGTCATTCTGTCGCAGGCCCCCTCCCGGAGTTGTTCATGTTTTCTGTGTTCGTTCCCACCGACTCCACCCTGAAGAAGGCCGTTGTCGACGATCTCGCGGCCGTGCCAGAGCACGCGGTGTGGGTCGACCTGGTCAACCCGACCGCGGCCGAGGACAAGGCCGTGGAACGGCTGCTGGGGATCGCGATCCCGACCCGGGAGGACATGCAGGAGATCGAGATCTCCAGCCGCCTCTACATCGAGAACAGCGCGCGCTACATGACCGCGACCCTGATGTGCCATTCCGACACCGACATGCCCCGGACCACGGCGGTGACCTTCATCCTCGGCGACCATCGCCTGGTCACGGTGCGCTACGACCAGCCCAAGCCGTTCGCCCTGGTCGAGGCCAAGCTGGCCCGCACCTGCGCCCCCGCGATCACCGGCGAAATGGTGCTGATGGAACTGCTGGACGCCGTGATCGACCGCTGCGCCGACATTCTGGAACGCTGCGGCATGGAGATCGACCAGGTCAGCCACGACATCTTCGAGCCCGAGAGCGAGCGCCACGGCCACGCCAAGCAATATTCGCAGATCCTGATCTCGATCGGACGCAAGGGTGATCTGACCTCCAAGGTTCGCGAGAGCCTGGTGTCGATCGGCCGCGTCGTCACCTTCCTCTCGGCGGTGGTGGAGGGCGTGAAATGGTCGAAGGACATGCGCGAGCAGCTCAAGACCATGCAGCGCGACGTCGCCTCGCTGACCGACCACGCCTCCTATCTCTCCAGCAAGATCACCTTCGTGCTCGATGCCATGCTCGGCGTCGTCAATCTCGAGCAGAACAACATCATCAAGCTGTTTTCGGTCATGGCTGTTGTCCTGATGCCGCCGACGCTGATCGCATCGATCTACGGCATGAACTTCAAGTCGATGCCGGAACTCGAATGGACGCACGGCTATCCGTTTGCGCTCGTGCTGATGGTGATCGCGGCGATCGTGCCGTACTGGATCTTCAAGTGGAAGAAGTGGCTGTGAGCCGGCCTGCGCTCTGAAAATAGTGACCGAGACCTTACGCCGGTCGCAGAGACAGGGCTGATGGTGTCGCAGAATAGAGCGTCATTGCGGCGACGCCGTGATGCGTGTTCTGCGCCCCAATTCCTCCGGTAAAATTTGAGCGGTGGGCTGAACGTTTGCGCGAAACTTGTCTGCGATAAGCAGCGGGTTAGCCGCGAGGAACAGCCATGGTTGAAAAACACATAACGACGCCCCGCAACGTCATCGATCTGACGAGCTATCGTCAGGCCGTGGCGAGCGGCAAGGCGCCGTCGTTGTCGGCGCGCATGTGCCGGCACTGTGGTGCTCCCCTGCTCGATGGCGAGAACGATGACGATTGTTCGACTGCATTCAACGCAGCTGCCGCTCCAACTGCTGCAACGTTGAGGCTGCGCGAACGGTCGCGTCGGATTCGAGTCGATTGAGGAGTGGAAGGAAGGGCGGGCGATCCAGTCTTGCGGCGGCGTTGCTGGATCGCCTTGCTTCCCGCCCTTCGCAGTAGATGAACTAGCGCTTCACGATCTGCGCCGTCGAGACGATGGTCTCGGCGATGGCGCCATCGCGGCTGAACGCTGCCAGATGGCTCTCGACATCCCGCAACATCGCCTCGACATTGTCGCCCAACGCTTCCGGTGAGGACGACGAGTAGGTGAGGGTGCGTTGCGCCAGGTCCTGCATGCTGACCGTGTGGCTGGTCTCGACCGTGACAAGCTCGGTGGGCGTAAAGGCGCTGCCGCGGAAGAATGCGGGAAGGTCGCGATGGGTCCGCGTGCCCTTGCCGGCTTCGTCCCAGAGCTTTGCGGGTGACCAGCGGCGGCGGATCTCGTTGTAGCCATCAAGCCATGGATTGCGGCCGTCGGTGACCGAGAATGAGGCGCAGATCAGGATCGCGCCGTCGTCTGCGACCAGCCTGTCGAGCCGCGCGAGCGTCGCATCGCGATCCATCCAATGCAGCGCGCGGCCGATCGTGACGATGTCGAACGTGCCGATGTCGGAGCCAAGTGTCTCGGCTTTGCCTTCGATCAGCGTGAGAGCTTGGCCTGCGCGCGCCGCCGCCTGTCGCGCAGCCTCGAGCATCGCGGGTTCAGGGTCGACGCCGACGATACGGCCGACATGTCGCGTAAAGCCAAGTGCGAGCAGCCCGGGGCCGGTGCCCAGATCAATCAAGGCGCATCGTTCGGAGAGGCCGAGCTCGTGCGCCACGCTGCGGAAGAACTCGCCGGGGTAGGGCGGTCGCAAATGCTCGTAAGTTGACGCCGTGCTCGCAAACCGGCCCATCGATCACCTGACGCGTCACCTGGCCTAGACGTGCTGGCCGCCGTTGATGTGGATCTCGGCGCCGTTGACGTAGGAGCTGGTGTCCGTGCACAGCACATAGATGATCTTGGCGACCTCGTCAGGCGTGCCGAGGCGGTGCATCGGAATCTGCTGATCGACGATCTTCTCGGTGCCCGGCGACAGGATCGAGGTGTCGATCTCGCCCGGTGCGATCGCGTTGACGCGCACGCCGACGCGGCCGAAGTCGGACGCCATCTCGCGCGTCAGCGCGGCAAGCGCCGCTTTCGAGGTGGCGTAGGCCGCACCCGCGAAGGGATGCACGCGCGAGCCCGCGATCGAGGTGACGTTCACGACCGAGCCCTTGGCCGCCTTCAGTTCCTCGATCAAGCCGCGCGCGATCATGATCGGGGCGAAGAAGTTGACGTGGAAGACGTGCGTCCAGGTGTCGAGCTCGGTGTCGACCGAGCCGAGCCGGGCGCCGCCGGGACCTTTCGGCGAGATTGCGGCGTTGTTGACCAGCGCGTGCAGCATGCCGCCTTCGAGGCGATTGCGGATTTCGGAGATCGCGCGCGCGGTGTCCTGGGGATCGCCGAGGTCGACCTGGATGTGATCCTCGGGGCCTGCGTCCCACGGACAATCCTCCGGGAAGGGATGCCGCGAGCAGGTGATGACGCGCCATCCTGCCGACGAGAAGCGGATCACGGTGGCGTGGCCGATACCGCGGCTTGCTCCGGTCAGGAGCAGCGTGCGGCGCGGCGCATTGGACGAATGCGGCATGGACATCTTTCAGGTCGGCCTAAAGCTTAGGGGTACATCCGCGTCTTGGACCACGGCTGGCCGGCCGCGTCACGGCGAAATTCGATGCGGTCGTGCAGGCGGAATGGGCGGTCGTGCCAGAACTCGATGCGCGAAGGCGTGATGCGCCAGCCGCTCCAGCCGGGCGGCCGCGGCACGTTGCCGACGATGTACTTGGCGGCGATCTTGGCGATCGCCTGCTCGAAGGCGAAGCGGCTTTCCAGCGCCTCGGATTGCTTGCTGGCCCAGGTGCCGATCTGGGCTTGCTTCGGCCGCGTCGCGAAATAGGCGTCGGCCTCGGCATCGGTCACCGGCGTCACGTTGCCGCGGATGCGGACCTGACGGCGCAGCGACTTCCAGTGAAAAAGTAACGCTGCCTTAGGATTTGCGGCGAGTTCGCGGCCTTTCTGGCTCGCGATGTGACTGTAGAAAACAAAACCTTCGGTATCGAAGCCCTTCATCAGCACCATGCGCACGTCAGGCAGGCCGTCGGGATCGACGGTTGCGAGCGCCATGGCGTTCGGATCGTTCGGCTCGCTCTTGATTGCCTCGTTCAGCCAGGCCTCGAACAGCGCAAATGGCTCGTCGGCGGCGGTGAAATCACCGGATGTTAAGGGTGTCTGGTGTTTCATCGAGGTCGTGTCGGTCATGTCTGGAGTCCGAATTGCGTCCCGCGGCCCAAAGCGCGCTGTTGTCTGCACCTGCCCTATATAGGGCATGGGGACGCGTTGGCCTATCGGCGATGCGGTCCTCCAGCCTTGCGATGACGATGATTTTGATCGGGCTCGGCGCCGGCGGCTGCAGTCTGTCCCGCACCGACACCAATGCCTATGCCAAGGCCGACGACAACGATCTCACCGGTTCGATCGCGCGGCCGGCGAAGGACGCCCCGCCGACCGAGACTGATCTCGCCTTCGCCCGCAACGCCGCCTCCGACGTGCTGAGCAAGGGTGACAGGGATGCCAGCCAGCACTGGGAGAATCCGGAAACCGGCGCGCGCGGCTCGGTGACGCCGATCGCGCAATCCTACGCCGCCGAGGATGGCCGCAAGTGCCGTGATTTCCTCGCGAGCTACGTCAACGGGACGACCGAAAGCTGGCTCCAGGGCGCCGGCTGCCAAAGCAGCCGTGGCCGTTGGGAGATTCATACGCTAAAGCCGTGGCGGAGCTGAGCATGATCCGGGAACCGGTTTTCCGATAAGATCCTGCTCGAATCGGAGCGGGTCGCTTCACTCGACTAGTTGCAAAAATACCACTCACCCCCCACATAAGGCTCAGTTGGGGCGGGGAGCCCTTTGAACATTTCGATTTCCCGAGAGGAGACGTGACGGATGCGCGACCCCTATGAGGTCTTGGGGGTGCCGCGGAGCGCCAACGCTGCCGCGATCAAGAGCGCCTATCGCAAGCTGGCCAAGAAGCATCATCCCGACAGCAACAAGGATGATCCCAAGGCCGCCGAGCGCTTCTCCGAGATCAATTCGGCCAACGAGATCATCGGCGACGAGGACAAGCGCAAGCAGTTCGACCGCGGCGAGATCGATGCCGAGGGCAAGCCGCGCTTCCAGGGCTTTCCGGGCGGCGGCGGGCCGCGCGGTCGCGCGGGTCCCGGCGGATTCGAGAGGTACAATTTCCGTGGCGGCGGGGCAGGCCCCGGCCAGGGTGCGGGCGCGTTCGAGGATATCCTCAACAGCATGTTCGGCGGAGGGGTGCGCGGTGCGCGTCCCGGGGCCGGTGGCGGTGCCCAGTTCGAATTCGACACCGGCGGGGTCGGGATCGATCTCGACGTCAACGTCGCGATGTCCGTCTCGCTGGAAGAATCGGTCAAGGGCGGCGAGAAGCGCGTCCGGCTGCCGAATGGCAAGGAACTCAACGTCAAGATTCCGGCGGGCGTCGTCGAGGGCCAGCAGATCCGGCTGCGCGGCCAGGGCGAGACCGCGCAAGGCCATCCGCCCGGCGATCTCCTGATCACCATTGGCATCGCGCCGCACCCGTTCTTCAAGATCGAGGGTGCCGACTTGCGGATCGACCTGCCAGTCACGCTCTACGAGGCTGTGCTCGGTGGCAAGGTCCGCGTGCCCACGCTCGGCAATGCGGTGGAATTGTCGGTTCCGAAAAACACCTCCAGCGGCCGGACCTTCCGCCTCAAAGGTAAGGGCTTGCCGAAATCTGGCGGGACCGGGGATCTCTTCGTCACGATCAGGATTATGCTACCGGACGGGAACGACGCCGAGCTTGAAGCATTGATGGAGAAGTGGCGGGACCAACACCCCTACAATCCACGTAGCGGGCTGGGTTAGGGTGGTGAAGAACTGAAGGGGGTTCTCCTTACAGGCCTGGCGCATCTCCGAACGGATGATGCTCGTCATACACGCAAAGCGTGGTAGCGCTTCGACGCTCGACGTGTCGGCTGTCCGGCGGGGCAGCCGATAAAAAGGTGCGGCCTCGAGAGGGGGACCAGCGCGGTACCAAAAACCCCAATCGAGGCCGCCCGCGTCGATCGGCGGATCGAACGCTGCTCATAATCGCGTGAACACCCGGTGCGATAATGAGACGCACACATGTCTTGATTCCAAATTTTCAATGACGGAATCGAGGCACCGCGTTCGTGCGGTTGTTCAGCCGCCGTTTTTCTCTGCTTGGTCGTACACCGCCTGCGCAACCTTGGTCAGCCGGTCGCGGTCGGCGCCGCCGCCGCTGACGACGTAGCCGACGCCGCGCTCGGCCCAGAACAGCGCTCCGTCCTTGTCCGTCCTGGCGTATCGCATCTGCGTCGCGCCGGTCTCGGTCTTGGCGGTGTAGATCGTGTAGCGCTCGCCCGAGGCGCCCTCATACATCAGGAAGGACGCCGGCCCGTTCGGCCCCGGCAGCAGCCGGCCGCCGACCAGTTTCAGTCCACTCGCCTCCAGATTGGGGGCGAACACGGTCCAGCCGCAGCGCCGGGTCAGCCAGGCCTGGAGGTGGTCGCGCTCGTTGCCGCCGACCTCGACCGGATGGCGGACCTCGACGACATAGAGGCGATGGGCATCGAGCGCATCCGCCGTAAAGCTCTGGAAGGTCGAGGGCGCGTTGGCGGCGCCATGCGCCACCCAGCCGGCCGTGCCGCCGGCGACGAAAGCGACCAGCGCGGCCGCAACCGCGCCGTAGAGCCATTGCCGCGGACGGCGCTCCAGCCGTTCGAGCTCCAGCCGGGCCGGCACCGGCTCCTGGGCGACGCCGTCGTAGCGGGCGTGCAGCATCTCGGCCATGGCGCGCCAGGACTGCACCCGCTCGGCATCGTCGGGATGGGCGGCAAGCCAGGCCTCGATGTCGGCGCGGCGCTCGGTCGGCAGCTCGCCATCGACAAAGGCGTGCAATTCGTCTTCGGTCACTGGAATATTGCGGTCGTTCATATCGGTCGTCTCTGGCTCTGCGGCCCAAAATATCTAACGCGGTTCAACTGCGCTGCTTCTCTCTCCGTGCAGCTGACGCGGTAAGCGCGATGCATCAATCCTGCCATCATTTCACCCGCCTGAGCGCTGGGCGCTCACCCTCCAGCGACGCTTTAACGTGGGCACGGGCGCGCGCCAGGCGGGACATGACGGTGCCGATCGGCACGCCCTGGATATCGGCGACCTCGCGGTAGCTCATGCCTTCCAGCATCACCAGCAGCAGCACCGAGCGTTGCTCCTCGACCAGCGTCGAGAGTGCCCGTTCGATGTCGCGTCCTTCGGCCTCCGTCCCGCTGGCATCCGGATTATTCTCCGTCAGCTGCATGAATTGCGGCCGCCGCGCCAGCGACCGCCGCCGGTTCTTGTTGAGGTTGGTCAGGATCGTGTAGAGCCAGCTCCTGACGTCGCCTCCGAGAAACAATCGCTCCGAGCGCAACGCACGCACCAGCGTGTCCTGCACCAGATCGTCGGCCGCATCCGCGTCGCGCGTGAGCGCGCGGGCATAGCGGCGCAACGCCGGGATCATGGCTTCTACACTCTGGCGAAACGCACTCATGCCGTATTTGGTGTCCTGCCGTTCGGCGCACGCGCCTATAGCGATCATAACACCCGAACGGAACGGCTATTCCGGCGCTGGAAACAGCGTTAACGCCGCGTATTAGGACTGTACCGCAGGGGAGGGCTGGTGTACCTCCAGACCTTAACGAGAGCTACAGGACGTTAGCAAATGGCGCAGAATTCAGGTCTGATGCAGGGCAAGCGCGGGGTGATCCTCGGCGTCGCCAATAACCGCTCGATCGCCTGGGGCATCGCCAAGGCATGCCAGGCGGCCGGTGCCGAGATCGCGCTCACCTACCAGGGCGATGCGCTGAAGAAGCGGGTCGAACCGCTTGCCGCCGAGCTCGGCGCGCTCATGCTCGGCCATTGCGATGTCACGGATGCCGCGACCATCGATGCCGTGTTCGACGTGCTGAAGGAGAAGTGGGGCAAGATCGATTTCGTCGTGCACGCGATCGCGTTTGCGGACAAGGATGAGCTCGAGGGCCGCTACGTCGACACCACCGCCGACAACTTCTCCAAGTCGATGCTGATCTCCTGCTACTCGCTGACTGCGGTCGCGCAGCGCGCCGAGAAGCTGATGACCGACGGTGGTTCGATCATCACGCTGAGCTATTACGGCTCCGAGAAGTGGATGCCGAACTACAACGTCATGGGTGTCGCCAAGGCGGCGCTGGAGGCGAGCGTGCGCTATCTGGCCGCCGATCTCGGCGAGAAGGCGATCCGCGTCAACGCGATTTCCGCGGGACCGATCAAGACGCTGGCATTTGCCGGCATCGCCGATTCACGCCTGCTGCTGAAATACAATGAGGTCAACGCGCCGCTGCGTCGCAACGTGACGATCGAGGAGGTCGGCGACAGCTCGCTGTATTTCCTGTCCGACCTGTCGCGCGGGGTCACCGGCGAAGTGCATCACGTCGACGCCGGCTACCACGTGCTCGGTATGAAGCGCCCCGACGCGCCGGATGTGTCGATCGGCGGCAAGGACTAACCTTCACCCGGAATGCCCGTGCCCACGATCTATTATCTTCGCCACGGCGAGACCGAATGGAATGCGCTCGGCAGGCTCCAGGGCACCAGGGACATTCCGCTGAACGCGCGGGGCCGCGGTCAGGCGGTGCAGGCGGGCCTGATCCTGGCCGATCTCCTCAAGCGCGATGGCAAGGACAAGACGGCGCTGCCCTACGTGTCGAGCCCGCTCGGCCGCGCCCGCCAGACCATGGAACTTGCACGCGGCAAGCTCGAACTGCCGGTCGGGGATTATGCGCTGGACGATCGCCTGCGCGAGATCGGCTATGGCGCCTGGGAAGGTCTGACGCTGGCCGAGAGCGAGGCGAAAGATCCCGACATCTACGCCAGGCGCCTCGCCGACAAATGGACGGTGGGGCCTGCGGGTGCGGAGACCTACGCCGACGTGCAGGTCCGCGTGCGCGCCTGGTACGACGAGCTTCGGACCGACACCGTCGCGGTCGCCCATGGCGGCACCTGCCGGGCCCTGATGGTTTCGCTCGGCCTGGAGACGCCGGCCAGCGCCGCGGAGCTTTATATCGAGCAGGGCACCGTCTACGTGTTCCGCGACGGCCGGCTGGACAAGCATAGTTAGGCCTTGAGGACCTTCCGGGGCTGTAGCCGGGTTTGACCCCCGGCGCCGCGCGCGTTACCACACGCCGGAACCGAGCCAGCGAGCAGCAATGTCCTTCAACACCTTCGGCCACATGTTCCGCGTCACCACCTTTGGCGAGAGCCACGGGGTGGCGATTGGCTGCGTGGTCGACGGCTGCCCGCCGATGATCCCGCTCACAGAGGCCGACATCCAGCAGGACCTCGATCGCCGCAAGCCGGGCCAGTCGCGCTTCACCACCCAGCGCCAGGAGCCGGACCAGGTCAAGATCCTGTCCGGCGTGATGGCGCATCCGGAGACCGGGGTGCAGGTGACGACGGGCACCCCGATCGGGCTCCTGATCGAGAATACCGACCAGCGCTCGAAGGACTATTCGGAGATCAAGGACAAGTTTCGTCCCGGTCACGCCGACTTCACCTATGAGGCGAAGTACGGTCTGCGCGACTATCGCGGCGGTGGCCGCTCCTCGGCGCGCGAGACCGCGATGCGCGTCGCCGCCGGCGCAATCGCGCGAAAAGTGTTGCCCGACGTCAAGGTGCGCGGCGCGCTGGTGCAGATCGGCCCGCACAAGATCGACCGCGAGAAATGGGACTGGGACGAGATCGCCAAAAATCCGTTCTTCTGTCCGGACAAGGACAAGGCCGCGTTCTTCGAGACCTATCTCGACGGTATCCGCAAGAGCGGCTCCTCGATCGGCGCCGTGCTCGAAATCGTCGCCGAGGGCGTGCCCGCAGGCCTGGGCGCGCCGATCTATGCCAAGCTCGATTCCGATCTGGCCGGCGCGATGATGACCATCAACGCTGTGAAGGGCGTCGAGATCGGCGCCGGCTTTGGCGCCGCCGAATTGACCGGCGAAGAAAACGCCGACGAGATGCGCACCGGCAATGACGGCACGCGCTTCCTGTCCAACCACGCCGGCGGCGTTCTGGGCGGCATCTCCACGGGACAGCCGATCGTGGTGCGCTTCGCGGTGAAGCCGACCTCGTCGATCCTGCAGCCGCGCCTCACCGTCGATCGCAAGGGTGCGGACACCGAGATCTTCACCAAGGGACGCCACGACCCCTGCGTCGGCATTCGCGCAGTCCCCGTCGGCGAAGCCATGATGGCCTGCGTGCTGGCCGACCACTTTTTGCGGGACCGCGGGCAGGTGGGGCGCTAGCGCATGATCCGGACCCGGAGGGCCGCGTTAGCGCAAAGCGTGAAACGGTTTTCCGGCAGGATCATTCGCCAGCTATAATGTCGCGGTACTAGCCCACCGCGCAGCTTGACGATTCCACAACTTCGTCGGCAAATGCACGCATGCAGAATTCCGAGCTCCAACGGATCATCAACTGGCTGATCGACGGCGCCCGGTCGTCGCGCGGGCCGGCAGAGATGATCGCGGATGCCTGCGAGCAGCTCGTCGCGGCCGGCCTGCCGCTGTGGCGGTTCGGCGTTTTCATCCGCACGCTGCATCCCGAAATCTTCGGCCGCAACTTCATCTGGCGGCAGGGCGAGGAGGTCGAGATCGGCACCGTCGATTTCGAGATTTTGGACACGCCAGAATTTGCGCGGAGCCCGCTGCGTGTCGTGTTCGAG
Organism: Bradyrhizobium sp. CCGUVB4N; assembly: GCF_024199945.1. Classification (GTDB taxonomy): domain Bacteria; phylum Pseudomonadota; class Alphaproteobacteria; order Rhizobiales; family Xanthobacteraceae; genus Bradyrhizobium. Next base: position 2,786,064 of record NZ_JANADP010000001.1, read on the forward strand.
GAGGGGTTGGAAGTCAGGGGACGTATCAACGAGGTCGATACCAAGCGGTTTCCGTTCCTGGCGGACATGCGCGCCGAGGGCGTCACCGACTACCTCGCGACGCCGATGCGATTTCTGGACGGCTCGATCCACGCCATCAGCTGGACCACCAAGCATCCCGGCGGCTTCAGCGAGGACGACATCGCGACGATCCGCTCCATCGTGGCGCCGCTCGCGCGCGTCAGCGAAATCGTCACCCTGCGCCGCACCGCAGCGACGTTGCTCGACACCTATGTGGGAAATCGCGCCGGCGAGCGCATCCTCGGCGGCCAGATCCGCCGCGGCCACAACGATACCATGCAGGCCGCGATTTGGTTGTCGGATTTGCGCGGCTTCACTGCGCTGTCGGACCGGCTGCCGGCCGAGACGGTGGTCGAGATCCTCAACCGCTATTTCGACTGCCAGGTTACTGCGATCCGCGCGCATGGCGGCGAGGTCCTGAAATTCATGGGCGACGGCCTGCTTGCGGTGTTCCCGATCGACGAATATGTCGGCGATGCCGCCCACGTCTGCACCAGCGTGCTGGAAGCAGCCCGCGAAGCCCGTGCCAGCGTCGACGCTCTCGCGCATCCCGTCGGCGACGTCGTCGAACGCTTCCGCTTCGGCGTTGCACTGCATGTCGGCAATATCCTCTACGGCAATATTGGCGGGGGCAACCGGCTCGACTTCACCTGCATCGGCCCGGCCGTCAATCTCGCGGCGCGGATGGAAAAGATCGCGGGCCGGCTTGGTCGCACCGTCGTCGCATCAGAAGCCTTCGCCCATGTCTGTCAGCACGATTGGCGCGATCTTGGCGATTTTCCGATCGCGGGATTTTCCAGGGCGCAGCGTGTGTACGGGCTCGCCGAGGAGACGCCCGTGGTGATGGCGTGATGCGACGAGACTGCCGATGACCGTCGAATTCCGCCAGATCCAGGTCGCCGACACCGACGCTTTCCGCGCCGCCGTCGATATCGTTGCCCGCGAGCGCAAATACATCGCACTGGTGGAAGCGCCCCCGATCGAGCAGGTCCGCACCTTCGTCGCGCGCAATGTCGAGCGCGGCTATCCGCAGATCGTCGCCGTCGCGGGCGGCGCCGTGGTCGGATGGTGCAACGTGCCGCCGGCCGGCCGCGCCGTCTCGGCGCATGTCGGCGACCTCTTCATGGGGCTCGTACCGGAGTTCCGTGGCAAAGGCTTTGGCGAACTGCTGTTGCGGCAGGCTGTTCAGGCGGCGGACGTGTTCGGCTTCCGGCGCATCGAGCTCGGCGTCTTCGCGACCAATACGGCCGCGGCGGCTCTCTATCGAAAAGCCGGGTTTGTCGAGGAGGGCACCAAGCGCATGGCGATCCTCCTCGACGGCATCTATCACGATGAAATCATCATGGCGCGCCTCGCAGGCTGATCTCAGTACGCGATCTTCATCGCCAACGTCGCGATCACGATCATGATGGCGCCGCCGACGCGGGTTGCGATCTGGGCGAAGGCCATCAGGCCCATGCGGTCCGCGGCGCCGAGAATGGCGACGTCGCCGGTGCCGCCGAGCCCGGAATGACAGGCGGTGACGATCGCGGCCTCGACCGGATACATGTTGAGCCACTTGCCGACGAAGAAGCCGGAGGCGACCATCGCCAGCACCGTCGTCGTGCAGATCGCGATGTAGCCGGGATTGAAGGACGCCACGAGTTGCTGCCACGAGACCAGCAGCGTTCCCATCGCGACCAGGATCGCGAAGGTGAGGTTGGTCGACATGAACTTGTTGATCTGGTAGGCGCCGAGCTCCATCTCGGCCGGCAGCAATCTGGTCAGCTTGAGCGCGACCGCCGCGATGATCATCAGGATCGGGCCGGGAATGCCGGTGTATGGCGCGAGCACCATGCCGAGCACGAACAGCACGCAGGACAGCATGATGCCGGCACCCAACAGGCCGAGGTCGATCGGATGGTCGGATCGCGCCGGGCCCAGGATGTCGTCATCGCCTGTTTTCACCAGCATGCCCTGGCCGTTGAGGTCGCGCCGTTTCTCGGCGAGGCGCGCGAGAAGTCCGGCGGCGACGATGGCGACGACGTTGCCGAGCAGCGCCGCAGGCACCATCTGCGCCACCAGCTCGGCCTGTGGCCGGTGCAGCATTTCGGAATAGGCAATGGACAGCGGCAGCACGCCTTCGGCGAGGCCGCCGCCGATGATCGGAATGATCACGAAGAAGAACGTCTCCTTCGGACTGTGGCCGAACAGCAGCCCGACCGTGACGCCGATGGCGATCGCGCTGAGCGTGCCGACCAGCAGCGGCACGAACATCCGCAAGAAACCCTGCACCAGGACGCGATGGGGCATGCCGAGGATCGAGCCGGCGACGAGGCAGGCGATGAAGAAATACTGGAAATTGGCGGTGCGGAACGTCGTCGTGATGGCCTTCAGCGCCGTCTCCGGCATCAGGCCGTAGGCGACCATCGCTGATGGCACGAACAGGCACATGATCGCGGTGCCGCCGATCCGCCGCACGACCGGAATGGTCTGGCCGAGCTTGCCGAGCAGGAAGCCGAGCAGCATCAGCACCGACAGCCCGCCGATCACGTCATTGGGCAGCTTTTCGGAATAGACCGCAGCGGCGCAGACGAGCGCTGCGGGAACATAGACGGTGATCGGCAGCGGGCCGATTTTCAATGCCGTGAGCGCGGATGATTGCGTCGTCTCCGCGAGCTTGATGGTGGTGTCGGTCAAGAATGCCTCCCTCTGTCGTTTTGTGGTTGCTTGCCCGCCGGTCCGCGCGCTCAGAACCAGGGATTGTCCGCCCGGTGCCGTGCCTCGAAAGCGCGGATGTCATCGGCGAACACCAGCGTAGAGCTGATCGCATCGCGCCCTGTGAGAAACGCCTCCTTCCGCGCCGGCTCGATCGCGAAGGGGATGGTTCCGCCGCCCTCGATGCGGATGGTCTGCTGTTCGAGATCGACGGTGAGCCTGTTGCTCGCAGGGTTCGCGACGATGCCGGCGAGCGTGCCGATGGTGGCGGCATCGAGACTGATCGTCAGCAGGCCGTTATTGGCGCAATTGTCGTTGAAGATGCCGGCGAAGGTGGTGCCGACCAGGGCGCGAATGCCGAGCTGCTGAAGCCCCCAGACCGCATGCTCGCGGCTCGACCCGCAGCCGAAATTCGGGCCGACGACGAGGAAGCAGGCGTCGCGATAGCCGTCCCTGTTCAGCACGAAGTCGGGATTAGGCCGGCCCGCGCTGAAGCGGAGCAGGTTGAAGGCACCGTCGCCAAGACCGCTGCGATCGACGCCCTTCAGGAACATCTTCGGCATGATCACGTCGGTGTCGATATTGGGCGTCGTCATCGGCGCGGCGGCGCCGGAGACGCAATGAAATGGCGTCATTGCTGCTTTCCTCCGATCAGGTCGCGCACATCGGTGATGCGGCCCGTGACCGCGGCGGCCGCGACCATCGCGGGGCTCATCAGATGCGTGCGCGCGCCGGGCCCCTGGCGACCCTCAAAATTGCGGTTGGTCGATGAGGCCGAGCGCTGCCCGGGTGCGAGAATGTCGTCGTTCATCGCAAGGCACATCGAGCAGCCGGATTGCCGCCACTCCACGCCCGCATCGATCAGGATCTGCGCGATCCCTTCCGCCTCGGCCTGCGCGCGGACCTGCGTCGATCCGGGAACGACGATGGCGCGAACGCCGGTCGCGACGTGACGGCCTCTGAACACGTGTGCTGCATCGCGCAGATCTTCGATGCGCGAATTGGTGCATGAGCCGATGAAGGCGAAATCGATCGGCACCGACTGGATCGGTGTGCCCGGCGTCAGGCCCATATAGGCGAGCGCGCGCATCGCCGCCGTCCTGCGATCGGTGGTGCGATTGCTGTCGGGATCGGGCACGCGATCGGTCACGGCAATCGCCTGGTCCGGGCTCGTGCCCCATGTCACCAGCGGCGCGACAGCGCCGGCATCGATCGTCATCTCCCGGTCGAAGCCGGCGTCCGGATCGGAGCGAAGCTGCAGCCAGGCTGTGGCGGCACGGTCCCACATCTCGCCTTTCGGCGCACGGGGCCGCCCTCTGAGATAATCGAGCACCTTCTGGTCGGGTGCGATGACGACGCCGCGTGCGCCGGCCTCGACGATCATGATCGACATCACGATGCGTCCCTCGACGCTCATCTCGGTCACGGCGGGGCCGGCGAACTCCACCGCATAGCCGGTGGCCCCATCGGCGCCGATGCGACGGATGATCTCCATGACGACGTCCTTCGACGTGACGCCGAGCGGCGGATGCCCGGTCACGTTGATGCGCATCGTCTTCAGGCGGCGGTAGCGTACCGTCGAGGTCGCCAGATAGTGCTCGATGTCGGAGGTGCCGATGCCGTAGCCGAGCGCGCCGAAGGCGCCGTACGCGGTGGTGTGGCTGTCACCCGCGGCGATCACCATGCCCGGCATGACCAGCCCTTGCTCGGGCGCGACGACATGCTCGATGCCCTGACGCGGATCGAGGATGTCGAAATATTCGATGCCGAAATCGCGCGCATTGTCGGCGAAGTAGTCGACCTGCCGCGCCGCGTCGGCATCGGGCATCTGCCGCGTGCGCCGCGCTGCGGTCGGGTTGACGTGGTCGACCACCATCAGCGCTGCGGATGGATTCCACACCTTGCGCCCGGCGGCACGCAAGCCGGCAAAGGCCTGCGGGCTGGTATATTCGTTGAGCACGGTGCGATCGACATAGAGCAGCACCAGCCCGTCATCGTCGAGGCGCCGAACCACATGCGCATCGATCAGCTTGTCGTAGAGCGTGCGCCCGGACATTCGGCCTCCAACAGGAATGTGACTTTCCTCGAAGGTGCAGGCCGGGCCGGTGGAAATCCAATGTCACCTCATGATATGATTATGCAGGATTTGCATAAGCAGGATGGACGCGATGGAGATCAACTGGCTGCACGATTTCATCGCGGTGGCGTCGACCCGTAGTTTTTCGCGCGCTGCCGAGCAGCGCAATTCGTCGCAGCCGGCGCTGAGCCGCAGGATCAAGGCGCTGGAAGTATGGGCCGGGGCGGCGCTGTTCGAGCGCACGACGCATGCCGTCAGCCTCACGCCTGCCGGCGATGCGTTCCGCCTGACCGCCGAGGACATCATCCGCCGCCTGTCCGCCGGGCGCCTGGAGGCGCAGGAGCTCGCGCGCGGCGCCTCCGACGTGCTGAAATTCGCATCGACCAATGCGCTGTCGTTGACGTTCTTTCCGGATTGGCTGCGCCAGGTCGAGGCGACGCTGTCGTTCGTGCCGAATGTCCAGCTCGTCGCAAACCACATGGAGGCGTGCGAACGCATGTTGTTGGCGGGCGAGGTGCATTTTCTGCTTTGCCACCATCATCCCGCCGTCGTCACGGCGCTGACGACCTCGCAATTCCGCTCGGCGCATGTCGGCGACGATTGCCTGATCCCGGCCTCCGTACCGGCGTCGCGATCAGGCAAGGCTGCGCGCTTCAGGCTTCCGGGAACGGAAGCAGCGCCGGTGCAGGTCCTGAACTACCGTCAGGAATCCGGAATGGGGAAGATCCTCGATGCGGTACGCGCGACCTCGCCGCTTGGTGCGCATCTGAAGCCCGCGTTCACCTCACATCTTGCAAAGCTTCTCGTCACCATGGTGCAGGCCGGCCGCGGCATGGCCTGGCTTCCGCAAAGCCTCATCGCCGACCAGCTCGCATCGGGCGAATTGGTGAAGGCCGGCGGACAGGAGTGGGAGATACCGATCGAGATCCACGTATTCCGCCCGCGATCGCGGCTGACGCCGGCGGCCGAAGCATTCTGGACCCATGTTCAGGAGCATCCGCCCGCGAGCAACCCGCGCAAGGCGGTGCGCCTCCGTCGCGGTCGCGGCTAGGGGCTATTCCTCCGGCTCCGTCGTGAACAGCAGCGGATAGCCTTTGGTGCGCGCGGCATCGGTGGCACGCGTCGCCTTGGTTTCGGCGACGTCCTTGGTGAACACGGCGACGACGCAGGCGCCCAGCTTGTGCGCGGTGATCATGACCTTGTAGGCCTGATCCTCGGTCATGCGGAATTCGGCCTTCAGGATCATGGTGACGAACTCGCGCGGCGTGTAGTCGTCGTTGATCAGGATGACCTTGTGCAGCTTGGGCCGCTCGACCTTGGTCCTGGTCCTGGTTTTCGGCGTGGTAACAGTGTCGTTCATTCCGCCTCCTGAACACGGCGGGCCTTGGTTCCCGGCCGGAGCGATCAGCTCGCGGCCTTCGTACCATATTGCAGGACCTGTACCTTCTCCAAGGTGATGAGGCCGCTCGACATCATGCCATCCAGGATGGGCAGGAATGCGTTGATGTTGTCCTCGCTGTCGACGATCTCGATCAGGAGCGGCAGGTCTTCCGAGAGCCGCAGGATCTTCGAGGTGTGCAGCCGGCTCGACTTGCCGAAGCCCATGGGACCGCGCAGCACGGTGGCGCCGGCGAGGTGCCGCTCGCGCGCGGCGAGAACGATGGCTTCATAGAGCGGTTTGCCGTTGTAATGGTCGTTCTCGCCGATGAAGATCCGGAGCGAAACAGCCTGATTGGGGATTTGCATGGTCAGCTCCTCTTCAAGCGGTTGTAGCGGCTCGCCATCATATGCCCCGCCCATACCGACACCAGCCAGCAGACGACCGAGGCCGCGACATAGGCGAGGGCGGTGTATTTCATGCCGCCGTGGAACAGTCGGAACGTCTCGAGGCTGAAGGTCGAGAAGGTGGTGTAGCCGCCGCAGAAACCGGTCATGACGAACTGCCGGTGCTCCGGCCGTGCCAGCACGCGGCCGTCGGGCCCGGTCAGCGTCGCGTAGAAGCCGATGATCAGCGAGCCCGTCGCGTTGATGAACAGCGTCGCGAAGGGAAAGCCGGGGCCGGTGTCGAGGGCGAGCCCGACCAGATAGCGTGTCAGCCCGCCGAGGATGCTGCCGGCAGAGACCCAGGCATAGAGGATCGCGGTACGCCAGCGGTCAGCAGAGGAAGCCTTCATCTGCCGCTAGCTCCCAAAATTGTCCGCGAGGAGAAAGCCGCAGCTCACGGCCGCGAGGCACAGTCCGACCGAGAACACGATATTGCCGAGTGCGTGCGCCGGCTCGCCGTTGCGCGCCAGGGTCAGCGTTTGCAGGCTGAACGAGGACACAGTGGTGTAGCAGCCGAGGAAGCCGGTCACTGCGAACAGCCACGGATTGGGCGTCGCGAACACCGAGTCCGGATGGGTCGCCAGCGCCCCGAAGATGCCGATCAGGAAGGCCCCGGTGACGTTGATGGTCATGGTGCCCCAGGGAAAGGTCTCGCCCAGCCGCCGCGCGACTGCGCCGGATACGAAATAGCGGGCGCAGCCGCCCAGCACGCTGCCGGCCACGATAGCGATCAATCCGCTCAGCACGATGAACAGTCCTCCGTCATTGCGTCTTCTCCGTTGCCAGCCCGTCGCCGACGGTGAGCAGTCCCACGAGTGCGGCCACCGCAAAGCCGAGTCCTGCGAGGAACGTGCCGGCCGGGCCGTAAACGTCCCACAGTGCGCCGGCGATCACGCTCGCGGCCAGCAGCGCCAGGCCCGTGAACAGGTTGAAATAGCCGAAGGCGGTGCCGCGCAGGCTTGGCGGCGCGGTATCGGCGACGAGGGCCGAGAGCACGCCTTGCGTCAATCCCATATGCAGACCCCACAGCACGACGCCGAGCGCGAGGCCGGGCAGACCAGGCAGCAGCGCCAATGCGAGGTCGGCGCCGGCGAGGAAAACCAGGCCGAGCGCGAGCAGGGCGGTCCGGTTGATCCGGTCCGACAGCGCGCCGGCCGGATAGGCCGAGAGCGCGTAGGTGATGTTCATGAGCACCAGCACCGCCGGCACCCACATCGCATTGAGGCCGATGTTCTGCGCACGCAGGATCAGGAAGGCCTCACTGAAGCGGGCGAGCGTGAAGGCGACGCCGACCGCGACGACGCGCCAATACACGGGCCCAAGCTGCCGCATGGCGGCGGAGTCGAGCGGATTTCTTGCGGGCTCCCGGCTGGCATCCGGCTCCGGCTCGTTCACCGCGAACGCGATCAGGCCGAAGGACAGGAACGCCGGCACCACGGCGACCCAGAACACCGCGGCAAATTGGTCCGCCGTCCACCACATCAGGCCGATCGCGGCGAGCGGTCCGACGAAGGCGCCGATCGTATCGAGCGACTGTCGCAGGCCGAAGCTCGCGCCGCGCAGGCCCGCCGGCGAGATATCGGCGATCAACGCATCGCGGGGCGCGCCGCGGATGCCCTTGCCGACGCGATCGATGAAGCGCGCCGCCACCAGCCAGCCGACGCTGGGCGCGAGCGGGAACAGCGGCTTGGTCAGGGCGGCTAGGCCATAGCCGAGGGCGGCGAGCAGCTTGCGCCGGCCGAGCCAGTCCGACAGCGCGCCGGAGAAGATCTTCGTGATCGAGGCGGTCGCCTCCGCGATGCCCTCAATCAAGCCTACGGTGAGCGTGGAGGCGCCGAGCACGGTGACGAGATAGACCGGCAGCAGCGCGTGGATCATCTCGGAGGAGACGTCCATCAGCATCGAGACGAAGCCGAGCACCCAGATTCCCCTGGGTAGCTTGGTGCGCGCAGCATTCGGTGCGGTCGTCGTCACGTCCCTCGGCCTCGTTTCAGGCAACAAAAAACCCGCCAGCGGCGGGTTTGTCCATGCTCCCGCCAAAGGCAGAGGCTGATTGCCTCACCTCCAGCAGGAGTCATCAGCCCACTACGGTCGTTCGACCGCCGGGCGGTTATCGGGGGACTCCATCCCCATCTGTATGGTCAGCCTAGCATGGAAATCACGGGGAACAAGTAGGCGCGGCGCACTGTCCCGCGGCGCGATCGCGTGGCGGCGCAAGCGTGGCGACACGGCGGCGATTTCGCGCAACACACTAAAAGACTAACTCGCAATCCCTAACCTGAATGTGAAGCACAAGCGATCTTCGCGCTTTGCGGCAAGGCGTTTGCATGTCACCATCGCGTCATACGACGGGAGACTGCGATGCGGTTGCTGTTCTCGATCGGGGCTGTGCTGGTGGCCGGCGTGCTTGCCGGAGGGGACGTCGCGGGCATCGCGGCACCAAGTTCTAAACTTGAACCGCCGAAGTTTGAACCTTCAAGATATCAGCGGCAGGCGGCCGACGGCGATGCACAGTCGGTCGATGTCGAGCTGATCCTTGCGGTCGACGTCTCCTACTCCATGGACATGGACGAGCTCGCGATCCAGCGCGAGGGCTACGCGCAGGCGATCCAGTCCAAGGAGTTCCTGCAGGCGCTGAAGGCCGGGCCGAACGGCAGGATCGCGGTGACCTATTTCGAATGGGCTGCATCCTCCGATCAGAAGATCATCATTCCGTGGCGCCTCATCGACGGACCGGAGACGGCGGACGCGGTCGCCGCCGAGATCTTGAAGACGCCGATCCGGCGCGCCTCACGCACCTCGATCTCCGGCGCGATCGGATTTGCGATGCCGTTGTTCGACGAGGATCCCTATCACGGCATTCGCCGCGTCATCGACATCTCCGGCGACGGCCCCAACAACAATGGCGGCCCCGTCACCGTCGCGCGTGACGCCGCGCTCGAGAAAGGCATCGTCATCAACGGCCTGCCGATCATGGTCAAGGAGCCGTCCTATTCGACCATGGATATCGACAATCTCGATTACTATTACGAAGACTGCGTTGTCGGTGGTCCCGGCTCCTTCGTCATCTCGATCAAGGATCGCGACAAGTTCAAGGAAGCCATCCGCACCAAGCTGCTGATGGAAGTTGCCGGACGCACGCCCGAGCGCCCTGTCGTGCGCGTTGCGGACAAGGAGAAGGAGCCGCGCGTGAACTGCCTGATCGGCGAGAAGATCTGGTCGGATCGCTGGGGCCGCTAGGGGCCCATCCCGATGAGACCGTTTGCCTCATCGCATCAGGCATTCCAAATTAACCGCTCGTTAACTGTGGCATGGTCCTAATCGAATTGTTTCTGGATATTTCTGACGCTGCTCCCGAGCAGATTCATGCCCATCGTCACGCAGAGCACCAGCCAGATTTCGCCCGCCAATGAGCGGATGTATCACCAGAGCGCTCTGCTCGGTGAATGGAAGGGCAATTGGGCGGGCAACAATCAGCCCGTCGGCTTCAAGGTCGTGAATATCAGAGGCAGCCGCGCGCAAGTCGAGTACACCCATAACGGGCACACCGAGCGTGGTTTTGCCCAGATCAGCGGTTCGCTCATCACCTTCGGCTCGGTCACGGTCGGCACCAAGGACGGCAAGAACCTCGTGCTCCTGTTCTCCGCGGGCGGCGCCGGCAAGCAGACTGCGACCTTGGCGAAACAGGCGCCGCCGGCCTCCGACAGCCGCCTGATGGGAAGCTGGGGCGGCTATTCCAGCGACAACGGCAAGAGCGCGAGTTTTCGCGTGCTGTCGGTGAACGGCAACGAAGCCCAGGTCAGCGTCACCACCGACGGCATCACCCGCCAGGGCACCGGCATCGTCTACAAGAACGTCATCATGTTCGGGCAGTCGCAGATCGCGACGGATGACGGGCAGAACGGCAAGATCATCTACCAGGTCGGAATGAAGTCCTTCATGGTGCCGGTGACGAAATATCCCCCGGCGGATTCTTCATCCTCGGTCGACGTGACAGCGTAGTCGCTCAACGCTGCTTCCCGTTCGACTGTGTCAGCACCTGCAATTGCCGATCGATGTCCCGCAACACCTGGCAGGCTGACGCAAGCGCGCCGTCGCCGAACAATTGCCAGACCTCGTTTGCCCGTTCGGCCAGATGCGGAATCGTCAGCGGCAAGCGCGCGGCTTCGAGCAGCGCGCCCTTCTCGTTGATGAGATAGCGTGCGTTCAGCGCGAACAGGACCTGTGCAGTGCAGGCGAGCGATCGGTAGATGCATCCGGCGACATGGGTCTGATCGTCGCGGGCGATGGCAAGCTCGGCGTTCTCGATGCCGAACAGCACCTCCCACCGAAAGCGCCGGATCAGAGCATCGCGCAACGCTTCGGGATAAGGCTGCGCGATCGATTTCAGCCGGGCGATCAGGCCCTGCGGATCATGCATCGGTTCGCAATACGCAATCTCGCCCATCCAGATCGCCGAGCAGAAGCCGTGCGGATGGCCGGGCTGATAGTCCATGGTGACGGCCCCGGCATGGCAGGCTTCCATCACGGCTTCGACGGCATCGGCGTTGCGGTAGAGCAGATCGACCTTGTGTCCTTCGACCGACAACCACGCACCGCCGATGATCCACGGTCCCCACTCACCGATTGGTGTCACCGAAGCGACCGCGGGGTTGTCGGCGACTGCTTTTGCGGCCGCCAGCAGCCGTTCCGTATCGAGCGGCGCGGCCGCCGTGAAGTAGAGGCCGATATCGTAGTCGGACGTCGGATGCGCGCTGCCTCGCGCACGCGAGCCGCCGAGCACGATGGCCGCGATGCCCGGCACCTCGGCAAAGGCGGACGTCAGGCGCGTGAGCAACGGATCGTGCGGCATCGGCGGTCGGGTTCAGCTATTTCGCCGCGAGCGGTGGCAATGGCGGCACGCTGTCATTCGGGGCTTCCGCCTGCATCGTGATCAGCGTCATCGAGACCAGATCGTAATAGCCGATCAGGCCGATGATATCCATGATGCCGCGCTCGCCGAATTTCTGCTGCGCGGCGCGATAGACGTCGTCGGAGACCTTCCTGTCGCGATAGAGCGCCGTCGCGAGGTCGTAAAGCGCGGCCTCGTCGTCCTTCATCGCCTGCGGCCGTACGCCGTTTGCGAGGTCCTTGGCGACCTGCGGATCGAGACCGGCCTTCATCGCGAGCGGATAATGCGCGAACCATTCATATTGCGCCGTCCACTGGCGCGCCGTGATCAGGATGGCGAATTCGCTTAAGCGCGCCGGCAGCGACGAATTCCAGCGCAGATAATCCGACATCGCCGAGAGCTTCGGCGCGAGCACGGGATTGCGGATGTAGGCGCGATAGGGTGGGTTGGTGAATTTGGCATTGCGCGGCGGCACCGCGATCGCGTCCGCCCATTCCTTCTGCGGTGCCGAAAGCTCGTCGGGCTTCAGCGGCACGAAGCGGGTCGGCTCGGCCGCGCGGGCCGCTCCCGGGATCGTCACAGCGAGCAGCGCGGCCAGCGCCAGGCCGGAATATTTCATCGTCATCCTCCCATCCCGGCGGACTTGTGCCGCCTTGTTCGATCGCCAGCTTACGGTGCGGCGCGACCCGTGCAAGATGTCCGCTGCGCATGCTAGGCTGCGTGCTGGAGATCGCTTGCAGGATGGGAGAACCTCATGACCGACGAAACCGCGATGATGGTCGGCTCCGCGACCGTCTTCGTCGTCTCCGACATCGAAGCGAGCCTCGCTTATTACCGTGATGTACTCGGCTTTCAGGTCACTTTCGAATATGGCTCGCCCTTGTCTTACGCTTGCCTGTGCCGCGACGAGGTGGCCCTGCATCTGCTCGCGGCGGCGGCAACGAAACGACTGCCCGGGCAGGGCGGCCTCTGCATCTTCGTCCGCGACGTGGACCGGCTCTACACCGAGCTGTCCGGACGCGGCGCGAGGCTCATCAACCGGCCGGAGGACCGCGACTACGGCATGCGCGATTTCGATGTCGTCGATGCCGACGGCAATCAAGTCACATTTGGCATGGGCACGGACGCGGCGGCCTGACGGCCGGCCGCGCCCGTCGCGATCAGGCTCAGATCCGTGCTTCCAGGATCAGGTTGAAGGGCGTCTCGGCGGCCCGGCGGAAGCGCGATAGGCCGCCTTCGCTGGCGACCTTGCGCAGCCGTGCTTCGCCGGCTTGCGCGCCGAGTGCGAGGCCCACCTCCTGATCGAGCGAGGCCGGGGTGCAGATCATGGTCGACGCCGCGTAATAGACGCGCCCGACCGGATTGAGATTGTCCTCGAGGCGGTCGCCCGCGAACGGTTCGACCAGCATGCAGGTGCCGTCCTTCGCCATGGTCTGTCGCACGTGGCTGATCGCGCCGACGGGATCGCCCATGTCGTGCAGGCAATCGAAGAAGCAGACGAGATCATAGCCCTCGGCCGGATAGGTCTTGGCCGAATGAACCGCGAAGCTGACGCGATCACCGAGCTTCGCCTCGGCTGCCGCCTTGCGCGCGGCCTCGATCGAACCCTCGTGATAGTCGAAGCCGTAGAAGCGTGACTTCGGGAAGGCCTCGGCCATCAAGCGTGTCGAGACGCCATGGCCGCAGCCGACATCGGCGACCTTGGCGCCGCGCTTCAGCTTGTCCACGACGCCGTCGAGCGCGGGCAGCCATTCCTGCACGAGGTGGTGCATGTAGCCGGTGCGGAAGAAGCGGGCCGTGCCGCAGAACAGGCACTCGCTGCGCCGGTTCCAGCCGACGCCCTTGCCGGACTTGAATGCGTCCGAGACCTTCGGCTCGTCGAGAAACGCCGATGCGATGACGTTGCCGAATGCACCGAGGAAAACCGGACTATCCTCGTCGGCAAGCGCCATCGCCTGCTCCGGCAGCATCGAAAACTTTCGTGATGCGGAATCGTATTCGATGTAGCCGGATGCCGCCTGGCTCGACAGCCATTCGCGGATATAGCGCTCCGTCGTTCCGGTGGCGCTCGCGAGCTCGGACGAACTCATCGGCCCCTTGGCGGCGAGGGTCCGGTAGAGACCGAGCTTGTCTCCGAGCAGCACCAGCGATGCATTCATCGCCGCGCCGAACTCGGTGACCATCTTGCCCATAAAGGCATTCAACCTGTCGGCATTGACCTCCATGACGACCTCCTTACAAAGGTTGCGTATTTTCAAGGGTCTGCGCAATCGCGCTGCGGGACGGCGCCAGGCATTCGCGGTCAAGCCCGCGGCCTGAACTTGCGCGTCCTCTCAATGGGTCAATTCGCCACGGAGGAGGTTCAAAGCGTCAGGAAGAGGTGATCCGGGAACCGGATGGCGCAGTCACCGGCATCGCATCGCTGGTATTGGAGCGGGCCCCGGCGTATAATTTGTGACCATTCTGACGGTTACCTGAATGCCCAGCCTTGTACGTTCCTGCGGTCTCGCAACTCTCTTCGCGGTGCTCTGCTTCGGTGGAGCACCGGCTCATGCGCAGGTCGCCCCCCTGCAATATTGGATTCCGGGCGGGGCTTTCGGCTTTGGCAACAGCGCCGACAGCTACGGTAATTTCCCGGCCTTCAATGCCGGCGATGCGAGCGGCTATGGCTTTCGTCCCGGTTTCTTTGTCGGAAGCCAGAGCGGCAATCTCGGTCTGAGCGGTTTCAGCCAGCCGGGTCCGGCCGGTAATTTCAGCGCGCTGTCTTACGACAGCACGCAGTTCGGCTACAACATGAAGAGCGCCGGTGGCATGCCCGTGACGTTCTTTGCCGGCTTCGACACGCTGAAATATGGCAACGGCATCGGCAGTTCGGTTGCGCCGCTGACCTCCGGCGCTGCGCCCAGCTATGGCGGCTTCGCCGGTGTCGAGTTCAAACCGACGTCGAACCTCAGCCTGTCGTTCGGGGCCGGTTTTTCCCAGCGAGGCTCGGGCCGCATGGATAGCGATATCAGGTCGGACATGCTGCCCGGCGAGTCGCCGGCGCTCGGTCAGCTACGACACTAGGGCTTCATCGCGTAAATCGCGCCACCAGCTCCACGTGCGGGGTGTGGCGGAACTGGTCGACCGGGACCACGGCGTCGATCTTGTAACCGCCATCGATCAGCAGCCTCGCGTCGCGTGCGAAGGTTGCGACATTGCAGGACACCGCGATCACGACCGGTACCTTGCTCGCCGCGAGTTTCAGCGCCTGCGCTTGTGCGCCCTGGCGCGGCGGATCGAACACCACGGCATCGATATCGCGCAACTCCGGCGGCACCAGCGGACGGCGGAACAGGTCGCGCGGCTCGGCCTTGATCGGCTTCAGCCCCGGCGTGCGCGCGGCCTTCGCGAGCGCGGCGATCGCGCCGGCGTCATTGTCGTAAGCGGTGACGCGGGCCTTCTCGGCGAGCCGCAATGCGAACGGGCCGACGCCGCAGAAGAGATCGAGGACCTCCTTCGCCTTGCCGAGGCGCTCGGCAACGAGTGCAGCGAGCGTCTCTTCTCCCGCCACCGTTGCCTGCAGGAACGAGCCCGGCGGCAGCGTCACCTCGGCACGGCCCATCCTGATCGTCGGCGGCAGGCGTTGCAGCACCAGCTCACCATGCCGCGTCAGCCGCGCCAGGTCATGCTGCTCGGCGACGCGCGATAGCGCCGTGACCAGAGGCGTCGGCAGCGGCCCGGAGCCGCGCACGTCGACATCGAGACCATTGGCGGTCGCGGTCACCTGGATATCGAGCGGTTTCGTCACCGGCATTTTTGACGTCAGCGGCTCCGCGAGCGCCCAGGCGGCATCGAGCGCACCGTCGAGCGCAGGATCGAGGATCGGGCAGCGATGGATCGGGATCACGTCGTGCGAGCTTGCGGCCGAGAAGCCGACCTTGAGCACGTCATGCGTGCCGAACCTTCCGTGCAGCGTCACGCGCCTTCGGCCGGTGCCGTGGGCATCGACCAGCGGCGCCACCTCGCAATCGAGGCCGGCCTGCGCCAGCGTCTCGACCACGATGTTGCGCTTCCACGCGTGATAGGGCTCGGCCGCCCAATGCTGGATGGCGCAGCCGCCGCAGATGCCGAAATGTGGGCAGAACGGCTCAACGCGCTCGGGGCTTGCGACGTCGACCGCGAGCAGCTTGCGGCGGTCGGGATGACCGGCGACATGGTCGACCTCGACGCTCTCGCCGCCAAGCGTGTAGGGCACGTAAACCGCATCGCCGGTCGTGAGCGAGACGCCATCGCCGCGATGGCCCACATGATCGATCGTGATGCGTTCAACCACGGCGCGCGCCCAGGAAGAATTCGATGTTGCCGTCGCCGCCTGCGATCGAGGAGGGAAACACCGCGATGTCGGTGCAGCCGAGCGACGCGGCAAAGGTCGCGATGTCGTCGCAGATTTCCTGATGCACCGCGGCGTCGCGGACGATGCCCTTCTTGTTGTGCTTCCGATCGGCTTCGAACTGCGGCTTGATCAGCGCCAGCAGGCTCATCGGCGCGGCGGCCAGCGACAGCGCCACCGGCAGCACGGTCTTCAGCGAAATGAAACTGACGTCGATCACGACGACATCGGGCCGCGCCGGCAGTCGCTTGCCCTCATAGCTGCGAATGTCGGTCGCCTCCATCGATACGATCTTTGGATGATCGCGCAGCGAGGCGTGCAGCTGGCTGGTGCCGACGTCGATGGCGAACACCAGGCTCGCGCCATTCGCCAGCAGCACTTCGGTGAAGCCGCCGGTGGAGGCGCCGACGTCGAGGCAGACATGGTCCTCGATGTCGATCGGATACCGCTCCAATGCGCCCGCGAGCTTGACGCCACCGCGCGACACATAGGGGTGCGCCGGCTCGGCCTGGATCACGGCGTCCTCGGCGATCGTCTCCGAGGGTTTGGCGACCTGCTTGTCGTCGGCCGTGACGAGGCCGGCCTCGATCGCCGCGCGCGCCCGCGCCCGGCTCTCGAACAGGCCGCGCTCGACCAGCAGAACATCCGCACGCTTGCGGGCAGGGGACATGATCTCTCCGAGAGACGATTGAAACGTCTATGATGCGATCAATCGCGCGGCTGCGATCCGGACGCAAGTCTCGAACGCGGCGAGATCGTGCCAGACGTCGGCCGGTGGTTCTGCCGGCGTCACCAGTGGGCAGCCGTGCAGCTCCAGCGCGTGGATCATCATGAGATTGTCGACGAGGCCGAAATCCTCGACCGTCAGCCCCTGTGCGTCGACCAGCCGCCCGTCTTCAGCGGTGACGGCCGTGAAGCGCCTGACGCGGTCGGCATAGCTGGCGCCATCGTTGGAATAGGCCAGGCAGAACTTGCGGCGCCCGGCCATGTAGCCGAGCTCGTAGACGGTGCCGGGATCGGCACCGGCGCCGCGGAACGGGGTGAGATTGGCGATGATGGCGTCGGCCCCGTCCATCATGGCCTCGTTGCCGCAGAAGATCTGCCGCGACGCATCAGGCGCGGTGAGGTCGATGGCGTTGTCGAGGGGGTAGAGGCCGATGAGGCCGTGGGCAGCGCAGATCGCGGCTTTCTGCCGGCCGATCTCAACCGCATCCGGCAGGAACACATCGGGACCTGCCAGATAGATTTTCATGAACGTCGCGCCGCTTCGCGTGAGGTCGAAGCTCGCCCTCAGGCGAGCTTGACCGTCTCGGTCTTGACGTCCTTGCCGAGCGCTTCGAACACCTTGGCGACGATGCCCTTGGCGTCGAGACCGGCGCGGGCGTACATCGCGTTCGGCGTGTCGTGATCCTGGAACACGTCGGGCAGGACCATCGTGCGGAACTTGACCATGCCGGTGTCGAGCACGCCCTGATCGGTCAGGAACTGCGCGACATGCGAGCCGAAGCCGCCGATCGAACCTTCTTCCACCGTGATCAGAACGTCGTGGTCGCGGGCGAGCTTGAGCACCAGCTCGGTGTCGAGCGGCTTCATGAAGCGCGCATCCGCGATCGAGGTCGAGAGGCCATGGGCGGCGAGTTCGTCAGCCGCCTTCTCGCATTCGGCCAGACGCGTGCCGAAGGAGAGCAGGGCGATCTTGTTGCCCTGGCGGATCATGCGTCCCTTGCCGATCTCGAGGGGAACGCCGACGTCGGGCATCTCGATGCCGCGGCCTTCGCCGCGCGGATAGCGCAGCGAGCTCGGACGGTCGTCGATCGCAACCTGGGTCGCCACCATGTGCACGAGTTCGGCTTCGTCGGCCGCCGCCATGATCACCATGTTCGGCAGACAGCCGAGATAGGCGTTGTCGAACGAGCCGGCATGCGTCGCGCCGTCGGCACCGACAAGGCCGGCGCGGTCGATGGCGAAGCGCACGGGCAGGTTCTGGATCGCGACGTCATGGACGATCTGGTCGTAGCCGCGCTGCAGGAAGGTCGAGTAGATCGCGCAGAACGGCTTGTAGCCTTCGGTCGCAAGACCGGCGGCGAAGGTCACCGCGTGCTGCTCGGCGATACCGACGTCGAAGGTGCGGTCGGGGAAAGCCTTGTTGAAGATGTCGACGCCGGTGCCCGACGGCATCGCCGCGGTGATGGCGACGATCTTCTCGTCCTTCTGGGCTTCCTTGACCAGGCTCTGGCCGAACACGTTCTGGTAGGCCGGCGCGTTCGGCTTGGCTTTCGCCTGGGTGCCGGTCGCGACGTCGAACTTGACGACGGCGTGGTACTTGTCGGCGGACGCTTCCGCCGGGCCGTAGCCCTTGCCCTTCTGTGTCACGACGTGGACCAGGATCGGGCCGGTCTCCATGTCGCGCACGTTCTTCAGCACGGGCAGCAGATGGTCGAGGTTATGGCCGTCGATCGGGCCGACGTAGTAGAAGCCGAGCTCTTCGAACAGCGTGCCGCCGTCCATCATGAAGCCGCGGGAATATTCCTCGACGCGGTTGGCGCGGTTGGCGAGGATCTTCGGCAGGCGCTTGTTGATCTGCTTGGCCGCATCGCGCAGCGTGCGATAGGTCTTGCCGGAGTAGAGGCGCGACAGATAGGCGCTCATGGCGCCGACCGGCGGCGCGATCGACATGTCATTGTCGTTGAGGATGACGATCAGGCGCGAGTTCATGGCGCCCGCATTGTTCATGGCCTCGTAGGCCATGCCTGCCGACATCGCACCGTCACCGATCACTGCGATAACGTTGTTCTTGCCACCAGCGAGGTCGCGCGCGACGGCCATGCCGAGGCCGGCGGAGATCGAGGTCGAGGAATGCGCGGCGCCGAACGGATCGTAATCGCTCTCGCTGCGCTTGGTGAAGCCGGAGAGGCCGCCGCCGGTGCGCAAGGTGCGGATGCGGTCGCGGCGTCCGGTGAGGATCTTGTGCGGATAGGCCTGGTGGCCGACGTCCCAGATCAGCCGATCGCGCGGCGTGTCGAAGACGTAGTGGATCGCGGTGGTGAGCTCGACCACACCGAGACCCGCGCCGAAGTGACCGCCGGTCACCGAGACGGCATCGATGGTCTCCTGACGCAGCTCGTCGGCGACCTGGCGAACCTGCTCGACCTTGAGCTTGCGCAGGTCTTCCGGCGTCCGGATGGTGTCGAGAAGCGGCGTTTTACTATATGCGTTCACGGCGATTTCCAATTTGTCAGCGCCGGAAGGTCATTCCGGTGCGCGATGGGTTTGCACAATGTCGGCGCAGCGCGAGTCCTCAAACCGTCGGAGCCACCTGCATGGGGCAAGGCCCCGTCTTCAAGCTTAGGTGAGCTTAAGTGCGCTCCGGTTCAGTCTCTGTGATCCCTGTCACGTAGATCGGCTTCGTCCGTCCCAGCCAATTTCATTAGCGATTTGAAGCTCTTGTCGTCGGAAATCGGTCCCCACGTCAAAGCTAACAAAAAGCCACACTCCGCGCAGCTTTACACCAAAGCTTCGGCCAAAGCCAACCCGCCCGACCGCTTACGGGTATGCAGGTGCAACCGGCGGGCCAATTTGGTTAATCGCGGCGCCGGCGGGGAAGTTCCAATCTTGCCCGGTTCCTTGGCAGGATTCTGGGCGAAAGAACAGCCATTTTTACGGGATTCGCCGGGCGAAAACGCGTCAGCGCGGGAACCCGTCAATTTTGGTGCCCGGCTGCTCGCTGCCGGGAGCAGAGATAGCGGCGTGCGATCTTGAAAAAATGCAGGCGACCGATGCTCGGGACGGGCAGCTTTGGGAAAGAGAGCGCCCTTTTACTGCACGTCGAGCGGTGCGGTTCCGACCGCTTGGCCGCTGGCGTCGGTGGTGATCTTGTCGACCCGAGCCTCGGCCTGGCGCAACAATTCCTCGCAGCGGCGCTTCAGGGCTTCGCCGCGCTCGTAGATCGTGACGGATTCCTCGAGCGGCACCTTGCCGTCCTCGAGCCGCTTCACGATCGTTTCGAGTTCCTCGATCGCGCGCTCGAAGGTGAGCCGGGAGACGTCGACTTGGGTATTTTCGGCCATATCCGTTTCCGATTGCCCGATTCGCTTGCCATCTCAAACAGCAGGGTTTTGCGGGCTTAATGTGGCGGGTCCGTCTAGGCGCCCATCAGGGCGCCGACATGCGCCGTAACAGATTCTTTCAGTCCTTGCAGATCGTAGCCGCCTTCGAGCACAGAAACAACGCGGCCGCCAGCGGACTTGTCGGCGAGGTCCATCAGCTTGCGCGTAACCCAGGAATAGTCCTCCGCGCGCAAATTCAGCGAAGCCAGCGGATCGCGGTAATGCGCGTCGAAGCCCGCGGAGATGATGAGCAGCTCAGGGCTGAATTTCTCGAGTTGCGGCAGGATCAGATTCTCGAACGCGCTGCGGAATTCGGGCCCGCCGTCTTCCGAGGCGAGCGGTGCATTGACGATGGTGTCGTGATCGCCGCGCTCGCCCTTGGCGCCGGTGCCCGGAAACAGCGGCATTTGATGCGTCGAGCAGTACATCACGGTCGGGTCAGACCAGAAGATGTCCTGGGTGCCGTTGCCGTGGTGAACGTCGAAATCGACGATGGCCGCGCGCTTGATGCCGTATTTGCGCTGCGCATGGCGCGCGGCGATCGCGACATTGTCGAAGAAGCAGAAGCCCATCGGCTTGCCGATCTCGGCGTGATGGCCGGGCGGGCGCACCGCGACGAAGGCGTTGCGGTGCTCGCCGTTCATCACCGCTTCGGTCGCAGCCACCGCGCCGCCGACGCCGCGCATCACCGCTTCCCACGTGCCGGGGGACATCGAGGTGTCGCCGTCGATATAGACCTGGCCGCTGGTCGGCGCGATATGGCGCAGCTCGGTGACGTAATGCTCGTTGTGGCACAGCGTGACGAGATCGAGATCGCCCTCCGGCGCGAGGTCGCGCGCCAGGAACTGGAAGCGCTCGACCGACAGCGCCTCCTCCACCGCGCGCAGGCGGTCGGGTCTTTCAGGGTGTCCCGGCGGCGTGACGTGGTCGAGGCAGGCCTTGTGGGAAAGGAGGAGCGTGCTCATCAGGTCGGCCTCACAGGGAACGAACTCTCGACGTCGCTTGGCGCATCCGGCGCCAAAACGCAATGCAAAACCCAATCTATGCGTTCCACCGCGAATGGCAAAGGGTTGTCCCGTTCCGCGCGGGCTTCATCCGCATCAATTCACGCGCAGGATGCGGGTCGGCGGCAGCGGGCCGATCGGACCATGTGCCTTGAAAAAGGCAAACAGCGCATCGGCGTCATAGCCGCCATATTGCGGCGAAGCGCCCTGTTTCGCGACCGTAAACCCGTCGCCGCCGACGGCGAGGTAATCGTTGACGGTCACGCGGTAGCCGGTACCCGGCTCGATCGGTTTGCCATTGAGCGTCATTTTGTCGGCCATCACGCGTTCGCCGAACTGCTTTGACGCATCCCAGCTGTAGCTAAATCCGATCGACACCTGGAGGATCCGCGGCCGCTTCGGATCGAGCCATTGCTGCTCCAGCATGTCCTTGAGCTGGCTGCCGGTGAGCGTCATCGTGACGAGGCGGTTGCGAAATGGCTGGCTCGCGAACAGCTCGCCGTAGGACACCGCGCCGTTCTCTTTCGGGATGATGTCGGTGCGGATGCCGCCGGGATTGGTGAGCGCGATGACAGCGCTGCCATCCTTGGCGTCCCTGGTTGCGGCGAGCTGTGCATCGGCAATGACGTCGCCGAGCGGGCTTTCACCGGCTTCGTTCGGGACGCGCGACAGCGTCTGCGTCACCGATCCGGCCGGCCGGTTGGCAATCGGCGCCGAGAGCTTGTCATAGGCGTCGATCAGCGCGGTCTGCTCGGGATCCTTGGCCAGCGACGCGTTGGCGACGATGACGTTCTCGGCCTTGGCGCTGACGATGTCGCGCGTCGCCGGATCGAGCTTGAGGTCGATCGCGGTGACCAGCGTGCCGTATTTATCGCCGCTGGTGACCAGCCTGCCGTCGATATTGCAAACATAGGCACGATGGGTGTGGCCGCTGACCACGACGTCGACGGCGCGATCGAACTTCTTGACGATGTCGACGATCGGCCCCGTGATCGCCGGGCATTCGTTGTAGTCGCCGGAGGGCTCGCCGCCCTGGTGGATCAGCACCACGATCGCCTCGACGCCGCGCGCCTTCAGTTGCGGCACCAGCGCGTTCACCGTCTCGGCCTCGTCGCGAAATTCGAGCCCGGCAATGCCCGACGGAGAGACGATGTCGGCGGTCTCCTTCAAGGTCAGCCCGATAAAGGCGACCGGGATGCCCTCGAACTCCCTGATCTCGTAAGGCGGCAACACGCTCTTGCCGGTCGCGGTCTCGATGGTGGAAGCCGCGAGGTAGTGGAATTTTGCTCCGGTGAACGGATGCGGCCCCTGGCATCCATCTTCCGGATGGCAGCCGCCGTTCTGCATCCTGAGCAGCTCGGTCTTGCCCTCGTCGAATTCGTGATTGCCGACCGAGGTGATCGCAAGCCCCATCATCGAGAGCGCCTCGACCGACGGTTCGTCGTGAAACATCGCCGACAGGAACGGGCTCGCACCGATCAGGTCGCCGGCGGCGACGAAGATGGTGTTCTTGTGCCCCTCGCGCAATTGCTTCACCAGCGTCGCCATGTACTCGGCGCCGCCGGCGGCCACCATCACCTTCTTGCTCTTGTCTTCGGGATCGTTGATGCGGATGCCGCCCGGCGGCGGACGGAGATTGCCGTGGAAATCGTTGATCGCGAGGATGCGCAACTCGACCGGCGCCGCGGTCTGGGCTGCGGCGGGCAGGGCGAAGATGAGCGCGAGCGCAGCAAGGACGGATTGGTATCGCATGGAATCAGAGTAGTCGTTCCGCGCGAAGATTTCACGAAGCATTGTCGTGATCGCGCCGAGGCCTACCGCTTCTTCCTGTTCGCAAACGCATTGAACGCGGCGATCGCTTCGTCGGACTTCAGCCGCTCGCCGAACAGATGGCCCTCCTGATCGATGCGGCGGGTGAGTTCTTCCGGCGGGGCACGCAGCAGCTTGCGCGAGGTCGCAACCGCTTCGGCCGGCAGCCGGCAGATCTCGCGCGCCACCTTGCGGGCCTCGACCTCGGTATGTCCCGGCGACACCACGGTGTTGACGAAGCCGGCGGCATGGGCCTCCGCGGCGGTGAAGCTGCGTCCCATCACCAGCATTGCAAAGGCGCGCTGGTATCCCATCGTGTGCGGCATCAACAGGCTGGCGGCTCCGACCGGCACGAGTCCGAGATGGATATAGGGCGCGGAGAATGTCGCAGCGGTGGAGGCGAGCACATAGTCGCAGTGGAACAGCATCACCGTCCCCACGCCGATCGAGGCACCGTCCACGGCGGCAATGATCGGTTTGACGTTGAGGGTGAGCGAATAGAGAAATTTGGCGCCGTCCGACAAGGTTTCCGGACGCGAAGTATCCGCGTGCATGAAATCGTCGATGTCATCGCCGGCCGTGAACACGCCGGAGCCGCCGGTGATGATCATGCAACGGATATCGGGATTGTTCTGCGCGGTGTCGATCGCGCGGCTCATCTCGCGATACATGTCCTGGGTGATCGCGTTCTTCTTGCTCGGACGGCGCAGGGTGATGACGCGCGTTCCACGCTCTTCGGTGACGACGATATTGCCGTTCGGCATGAACACTCCCTGCGGCCGCCGCGGCGCCTGCCATCGGCGAGTCTTAGCATAGCTCAGCCTACATGATCCGGCCGGCGTGCCAATCCTGCGGCTCACCAATTCGGTGGGGATGCCGGTGGACGGTTGCATGACACCCGTCCGACATTGCATTCGTACGGGGGAACCGTGATGCGAAAGCTGCCTCCCATATGCTGCGGCGTTTTGCGCATTGCAACAATTGGCTACAATGTTTAATTTGAAAAACCGGTGGTTGTGCGGCACGATCAGCCGTCTCGTTCAGGAGGCCGACACTTGATCGATGATTGCCGCAACGGGCGTTGACGAATCCTCGGTTCACTACCGCGGCTGGCGCGTGGTGCTGGCCTGCTTCCTGATGGCCTTCTTCATGTTCGGCTTTGGTCTCTATGGCCAGGGCGTCTATCTCGCCGAGCTCCAGCGCGCGCATGGCTGGCCCGGTACGCTGGTGTCCACGGCCAGCACATTCTCGTTCCTGCTGACCTCCGTCCTTGTCATCTTCACCGACGATCTGCTTGCCCGCATCGGGCTGCGGGCGTTGATCCTGTGCGGGCTGGCCGCGCTTGGCGCATCGACCGCGCTGCTGGCTCTGATGCAGGCGCCCTGGCAGCTCTATCTTGCCTATGCGCTGATGTCGGTCGGCTGGACCGGCATGGGCTCGGTGGTGATCGCAACCGTGCTGAACGCGTGGTTCGCGCGGCGCCGCGGGCTTGCGCTCAGCCTCGCCTTCAACGGCGCGACCTTCGGCGGCATCATCCTCGTCCCGGTCTTGCTGGCGCTCAGCAGCAGCATCGGCTTCCGCTCAGCCATGCTGGTGGCCACCATCGTGATGGTGGTGCTGGTGCTGCCGGTCGTCGTCGTCTTCACCGGCTGGCCGGTCGATGCGGCACCGAATGCAGCCGGTATATCCGGGGCCAAGGCCGCGGGTCATTCGCGCAAGGATCTGCTCGCCAACGCGTCATTCTGGACCATGGTCCTGCCGATCGCGATCGCGCTGCTCGCGCAAATGGGATTCATCATCCATCAGGTGACGTTTCTCGAGCCGCTGATCGGCCGCGCCAGTGCCGGCCTGGCGGTCACCATCATGGCCGCGATGGCGGTGGTCGGCCGGCTGTCGCTCGGCCTGTTCGTCGACCGGCTCGATCCGCGGCTTGCCTGCGCGGCGTCGATGACGAGCCAGGCGGCGGCGCTGTTCGTTCTGCTGCAAAGCCAGAGCCCGACCGTGCTGCTCATATGTTGCGCCGTCTATGGCTTCTCGATCGGCAACATGATCACGTTTCCGCCTTTGATCATCCAGCGCGAGATCGGCAGCACGGCTTTCGCAGCCGCGATGGGGTTGGGGACGTCGATCAGCGGCATCGTCAGCGCCTTCGGCCCCGGCATTGTCGGCCTCGTGCGCAGCGTGAGCGGCGATTACACCATGGCGTTCGCGATGTGCGTGGTGCTCGATGTCATTGCGGCCGGCATCGTGCTGTGGCGGCCGGGAAGACGGGCAGCCGTCACGCGCGATCTATCGCCCGAGCAGGATCGTAAGGTGGGATAATCCACCCGACGTGTCCACGCTTTCAGGTTACCCCAGCAACACTGCATCCGCCGCGGCGACCGACTCCGCGCTCTCCGTTACGATGCGCTCGAGCGCGGGCGCCTGCACCGTGATGTTTTCGGCGAAGAAGCGTGCGAGCGAAACGTAGCGCGCGGCTTCCGTGTTGCCGTCGGCCTTGGCGGCGAGCGCCTCGGAGGCCAGCATGCAGCCGCCGAGCGTCGCGCCGAACTGCTGCAGATACGGCGTCGCGCCGGCGAGCGCCTCGTTCGGCGCCGAGGTGACGCGCTCCAGCAGCCACTTGCTCGTGCGCGTCAGCGCCTCCAGCGCCTCGCGCAGTTTCACGCCCGTGGTGCCGAAGGCAGGATCGTTGGAAGCTTCGACCTGCTTCACGGTGGCGGAGAGCTCGTCGAGCAGCGCCCACACCGCCGCGCCGCCATTGGCCGCAAGCTTGCGGGTGACGAGGTCGATCGCCTGGATGCCGTTGGTGCCCTCGTAGATCGCGGTGATGCGGGCATCGCGATAATGCTGCGCGGCGCCGGTCTCCTCGATGAAGCCCATGCCGCCATGGACCTGCACGCCGAGATAGGCGACCTCGTTGCCGATATCGGTGGAATAGCCCTTTGCCATCGGCGTCAGCAGCGCGGCGCGCGCAGCAGCATCGGCGCGCACCTTCGGATCCTTGGCGCGCAGGGACACGTCGAGCGCGACCGCGGTCGCATAGCAGATGGTGCGCGCGGCCGCGGTCTGCGCCCGCATCCGCATCAGCATGCGCTTGACGTCGGGATGCACGAAGATCGCATCCGACCCGTCGCCCTTCTTGCCGACGGCGCGGCCCTGCTTGCGCTCCTGCGCATAGGCCAGCGCCTGCTGATAGGCGCGATCGGCGACGCCGACACCCTCCAGGCCGACGCCGAGACGGGCCTGGTTCATCATCGTGAACATGCAGCGCATGCCCTGGTTCTCCTCGCCGATCAGGAAACCGATCGCGCCGCCATGGTCGCCCATGGTCATGGTGCAGGTCGGCGAGGCGTGCATGCCGAGCTTGTGCTCGACGCCGGAAGCGAAGATGTCGTTGCGCGCACCGAGCGAGCCGTCGGCATTGACCATGAACTTGGGAACGAGAAAGAGCGAGATCCCCTTGGTGCCGGCGGGCGCGTCCGGCAGACGCGCCAGCACGAAATGCACGATGTTGTCGGTCATATCGTGCTCGCCATAGGTGATGAAGATCTTCGTCCCCTTGATGCGATAGGTGCCGTCGGCCTGCCTGTCGGCGCGGGTGCGCAGCGCACCGACGTCGGAGCCGGCCTGCGCTTCCGTGAGCTGCATGGTGCCGGTCCATTCGCCGGTGACGAGCTTTTCGAGATAGATCGATTTCAGCTCGTCGCTGCCATGCGCATCGAGCGCCTCGATTGCAGACGCCGTCAGCAGCGGGCAGAGGCCGAAGGCGACGTTGGAGGCGCTCCAGATTTCGGTGCAGGCGGCGTTGATCGCCATCGGCAGGCCCTGGCCGCCGAAATCTTCCGGCCCGGACACCGCGTTCCAGCCGCCGTCGGTCCAGCGCTTGTAGGCATCCGGCCAGCCCGGCGCGGTCGTGACCTTGCCGTCGTCGAGCTTGATGCCGTGCTCGTCGCCGACCTTGTTGAGCGGCGCCAGCACGTCGGTCGCGAACTTGCCGGCTTCCTCCAGCACCGCCGACACGATGTCGCCGTCGAAATCGCCGTAATGGCCGGCGTCCACGGCGGCCTTGAGGCCGGCGCCATGGTTGAGCGACAGCAGCATGTCAGAAATCGGCGCGCGGTAGGTCATGGCTCACTCCCGTGGACAGGTTTGGCGCCGTATTCCCATGAAACGCCGGAGGTCTCAATGGGCGGGAGGGCCGGGGCCGGGCGGGGATCGAGCCTATAATAGAGTGTGGCCGGGCCGGCCCCGGGCCCGCGGTATTTTGCCCCTCCAGGCGGTTGAAATGCTGCGCCGCTCCCTATAGACCGGCTGCGACCAGAGGGAATCTGCGGTTGCCGGTTCTTCCGCCGTTCCCCTTGTCGCCTGATGGGGCGTAGCCAAGCGGTAAGGCAGCGGATTTTGATTCCACCAGACGTAGGTTCGAATCCTGCCGCCCCAACCACCAAACCATCCCGAACGCTCTGATTTTTTGCGAGTTTCTACGAGAAATTCCCGCGGATTTTGCAGAGCGCGGCTTCGCAAAAATTCCCCTGTATTTTCAAGCACTACAAAGCAGTCCCGGCGACTCCGCGCGACATGGACGCGACATGGAGCTGGGGCTTGATGCTGACAGAAGTCAGCACAAGCCTATGTGACGAACACTCATGCATCGATTAGGTTTGCTTATGCGCGTATCGTTCGACAGCAACGCTTGGGAGAAAATATTCGATCCTGCGGACAGCAATTGGACCCCTATTCGCGCGGGGCTCACCAAAAATCAGATCGAGGGATTCATAAGCGAAGCCACCTTTCGGATCGAAGCAATCCGCAAGACCGAACGGGCGGCCTATTTTTCCGAGCCCAGAATGCAGGTGCAATTCCCTCTTTCCGTGGTTGAGAGGAATGGCAAGCCTTACGTCCATTTCATGACGATCGGTCCCGATGACGCCCAACATCCAGGCTTGCCCGAGAGGCAATTGGCAAAGCTCACAAGTGCGCTCCACGCTAATGCAAGGATTATGCGCACGGCGTCATGGCTCGGACTACCTAGTCCGCCGGAGATTGGCGATCCGGCGCTCTTTGCGCAAACTGCGTACTGCGATAGCGAGCGCGAGCAACGCCAGATCGATGCCTTGGCACGCATTGAAGCGCGGGGCGTAGGTAGGGCTGCGTTCGAAGCCGCTGGCGGGTGGCAGGGTGCCGGCGGAGCGCCCTTGGACGAAAAGAGATTTCGCAAGGCCTGTGCCGAATGGGCGGACGGGGAACTCGTCGCCGCCCACATCGCCTATCGAAACGATATTCTATGCACCGATGATCAAGGCCGCGCGGCAGGTCGATCCATTCTTGATCCAACAAATCGAGCTTGGCTCACGGCGGAGTTTGGGGTTCAATTTGCGACGCTAGACGAGCTTCTCAGCCAGATTCGCGCATGACGTGACCGATGGCTACGAAGAAAGAGTGGTTCGCAGCGAGTTTAGCAACGTGGTCGCTTCATCGATCTTCTTTAAGAATTCCGGATCTTTCTTCAATTCATTGAGCGTAGCCCAGGGCACCTTCTTTACAGAATCCACAACCGTATCGAGATCGCTCACCAGCCCACCTTTTTCTTTCTTAGGTGCCGGGGCACGCAATCGCATCATCGCAGATTCTAGGTCACCATCACGCGTCATGAAATGTGCATTAGCAACTGGATCGGGAAGAATGGCGCGAAGCTTTCTGAGGTCCTTGGAATTTGTGATCCGTTTTCTTGCCACTTTGTCGACGACCGCGTCGATGACGGTCGGAGACAATAGCTTCTTGTTAACTCCGAGAAGTTCGCGCGCCCAAGTCAAGCTGGCGGCGTCGTCCTTTAGTCCCTTAAATCGCTCCGACAGCTCAAAAACCTCGATGAGCTTGTCTAACTCTTTGAACGATATGCCCAGCATGTTGGCGGCACTGGCGCGTCCAACAAGCTGTATGAGGCGATAGGCCACCATTTCCTTTTCTTTGGCATCCCATTCTTTCCGCTGACGATGGATATAAATCCAAACGCGCAAACGATCTTCTTCGCTTAAAGTGCGGTCGGTTACCTCAATTGGGATCTGTCGATACTGAGTCTTGCCGTGTTCAACGAGAATGCGCGAGTTCGCCCAACGACGTTCACCGTCGATGATGCGAAACTTTCCCTGCTGATCAGGATGCGGTTCGACGAGAAGAGGCTCAAAGAGCCCTTCGTTGTCGTCAATTTGGCGTTGCAGTTCTTCGTCTTCCTTGGGGCCCAGTCTGGGCTGACGCTCGTTGGGAACGACGTCGTCGAGGTCGGCCTTCGCTCGGTATGTCCGAAGAACAGTACGTCCAAGGGGGCGTTCCTGAAGCCCTATGACGCGGCCCTTGTTAGGTTCGGGCTTGTTCATGGGTTTAATCCGTCTCCGAAGTTCCGATGATGCATTCTATCTCTTCCCGCAGCTTTGCGTGAAGTTTCTGGGACGATTTAAGGAGAATGCCGCGTTTTTCCCACACCTTGTCATGTGCTTTCTTTTCGTCCACGTCTAGTTGTAGAAGCTTCTCATCGTTTCCTTCAACGGAGCCTAGGAGCTTCGCAAAACCTTCGGATACGATGAAGTCATAAAGCTTCGCGGTTTTTTGGCTGCGATCCTCTTCGCTCAGACGCAGCGTGTGGAAGCGAACAATCTCCTCACGAACGATGCCAACGATCGCCATTACCCGAGCGGGGTTGGCCGCAATCACTCCCTCGACACCGTGCACCTGCCGCGCGCCGGTCGGAAACTTGCTGGTCGTCAGAAAGGCGTGGTCCGCTTTTTCGCTGACCATGTCTTCGCGCAGCTTTGTGACAAACGACGCTTGCCAACCATTACGGTTGCGAGAATCGTAGACGATCTTCCCGCAGACCTTATTGTTATGCTTGACCACATGGATGATGTCGGCACCCGAAGATTTGTTGAGCGCCGTGATCTCGTCTTTGGGATATCTCTTTTTCAGTTCCTCGAGCAGCTTGACGTCCGCACCTTCGGCTTCTTCGGCATCAAGCCGACGTTGCATGGCGCTCATCTGTTCGGAGATCTTCGCCATGTCGGTGGCGTGCTTGACGGTAAGGGTGGCGATGTTCTCGCTGTTCTTCTGTTCCATGGCCGTCCGCACTTCGTCGGTTCGAGCCGCGATTGTGGTCTCCTGATCGGCCTTCACCTTCGCTAAGGCTGCCATGGCCTCGGACTTTTCCCGCTCGGCCTGCACGGCACGCAACGTTGTCGCCTCCTGTTGCGCGACAATCGCTTCCAACTTTTGCTTCATTTCGTCTTCGGCGGCCTGCTTCGCGGCCGCGCGCGCTGCGTTCTCGCGCGCTAGGGCGTCAGACTTTATCTGCTCGATCACCGCGACGTGATCCTGCAGAATTTTTTGGGTGGCCGCCTTGTTGTCGGCTTCGATCTGCTCACGCGCTTCTTTGAACTGCTCTTCCATGCGCGCTTGCAGTGCTGCCGTTTGCTTCAACGTATCAGCTTCAAATCGCGCTCGAATCTCTCCGGCGCGCTCGTTCGAAATTGGCTGTTCGCAGTACGGGCACACCTCGTCGCCGGCGTGCACGTGTACGGCGCCATCCGGGTGCAAAGCTGGCTGCAGACTGGCCATCGGTTTCTTCCCCATCTTGACATGGACGAAATAATGTCCTATTCTGTCCTAGTTAGTCCTAGTCGTCAATCACTATTGCGGAACTCCGTCCCGCAAGGGCGCTGAAACGAGGTAACCATATGGAAAATCAAGAGATTGAGCTGTTTGTCCATGCCTCGGGCCGCAAGCCCCAGGTGGTCTTGGCTGCGGCTGAGGAAACGCTGGGCGACACATTGCGCCGTCTGGACCTGCTGCCGGCGGGCGATCACGGCCACCACATTTTCGTCGGCGAGGCCGTGACAGAAACGATCGAGATCGAGCACGGCGCGCAAGAGCACACCACGGTCGATATCGACCTGAAGCTGGTAGTTCTCGATCTCCACAAGCATCGCCATGTCCATGTTCACAAGTGTCAGCGAATCGCCGTCGCTGTGAATTTCAGCGCCGACACCAAGGACCACAAGTTCAAGCCCAACACCACGATCGGCACTGTTACCGATTGGGCCCGGAAACAGTTTCCCATCGATGCTGCGGTGGCCGGTGAATATGTGCTGCAAATCCATGGCACCACTACGCAACCGCGCTCGACCGAGCATCTTGGCGATGTCGTCGAGGGTGACACCTGCTCGATCTGCTTCGATCTCGTCAAGGAAGTGACGCCGAAAGGGTGACCCCATGCTGCCGCCCGATCAGCGCCTGTTTGAGTCTCACCTGCTCCTGCCCGAGTACCGCGACGGGCTCGCCAAGGAACTTTGGGGCCACGTCGTCGGTGACGACCTGCCCCCAGGTACAGCATGGCCCAACGTCGTGTTCTGGATGGCAGCCGCGCGGCGCGAAGGTGCTCCCGATCACTACCATGTCGCGCTGAACCTAAGCGGCTACAGCACCCAGCCCCCAACCGGTCCTCTATGGGATCCGGCAACGAAGCAAACTCTCGCTTTCTCGAAATGGCCGAAGGGCAAACCCGGAAGCCGCTTCGCCATCGTGTTCAGGACGGACGGCTTCTCGTTTGCCGGAAAGGCCCTTTATCATCCCTACGATCGTTCACCGCTGTCGGATCATCCCGAATGGAAGAGCGAGCCGCTTCGGCCGGTCTGGACGAGCTCGCATACGATCATCGACTACCTCGAAGAATTTCAATCGCTGCTGACGAGTGAGGATTACCTTGGTATCTGATGCTGACATCAAGATCATCAAGCTGCCGGTCTGGCTGTGGGCTAGCGCGATCCGCGACCTGCGTAAGCGCGGTGCCGGCGTACGTGAAAGCGGCGTATTTCTGCTCGGGCCGCTCGACAGCCAATATCCCCGCGTCACTTCCTATCTTTGCTACGACGATATCGATCCCGACGCTTATCAGCTCGGCGCCATTGCCTTCCACGCGTCCGGATGTGCGGCTTTGTGGAAACACTGCCGTGAACACAAGGTGCGATTGCTCATTGATGTCCATACGCATCCGACACGCGATGTACGGCAGAGCCACATCGATGTTCGTCACCCGACACTCCCCGTCGTCGGACACACCGCAATGATCGTCCCGAACTACGCCGACGCGCCGTGGTGGTCGCTCAAGACCGCGGGCGTCTATGAATATTGCGGTGGCTTCAAATGGCGCACCCATTCGCCATCCGCGCCCGACCGGCGCGTCAAACTTTCCCTGTGGTGACGGTTATGAATGCCTTTACCAGCGAAATCTCCCGCATCTCGAAACTCGCTATTGATCG
The DNA here is from genome assembly GCF_024199945.1 of Bradyrhizobium sp. CCGUVB4N. Classification (GTDB taxonomy): domain Bacteria; phylum Pseudomonadota; class Alphaproteobacteria; order Rhizobiales; family Xanthobacteraceae; genus Bradyrhizobium. The sequence goes on from NZ_JANADP010000001.1 coordinate 2,818,209, forward strand.
CGACGGAGCTGATCCCGCCGAGGTGCTTGCGCGGCGGCAATCGTATGCCTTGACGCTGTGTTGCGGCGATGATGTTGCCGCTTCCTACACCCTTCAGCTCGCGGTACTGACCGCGGCCGCGACCGCCAGCCGTTGCTTTCCGGGAGCGGTGCGCGTCGCCATTTCACCGGATCTCGCAGCGGCACCCCTTCTCATTTGGCCATGGCTTCGTCTTTCCTTCGGCCAGGCACTCATCGACATTCTGGGCCCGCAGAGCGTGAACCCCAGCGCTACGCCAACTCCCCGGGCACTGGTTTTCGGCAGCGCTATTGCTGGACGTGGGGCTCTGCGCGTGACGTTCGATGGATGGATCGGCCTCGTGGGGCCTGTGCAAAGCGTCGGCCGCTTGCCAGAGCGTCAGTTTTTTCCAACCGCCGGCGTTTTGGCGGCGTCGCTTGCGGTGTCCGAGTTGTTCCTCTCGTTTGCTGACATCAACTTGGAAGCGACCCGACGGTCAGTCGGTTTGTCGCTGTGGCGTCCCGATCTCGACATCACCGATCCTGAAGCGCTTGGCATCCCGGTGCAGTACCTGCCACAAAGTCTCTGGGCTTTGGGATTGGGGCATCTTGGTAATGCCTATCTGTGGTCACTCGCAACCTTGCCCTATGTTGATCCAAAGGCAGCAGAGTTCGCCCTGTTCGATTTCGACAAGGTCGTGAAGGACAATATTGAAACCGGAGTGCTGTTCGATTCCGGCTTCATCAATCGCTTTAAGGCTCATGCGTGTAGCCAATGGTTGGGCGCGCACGGCTTTGAGCAACCACGTCTTGTTGAACGTCGGTTCGACAGGACCTTCAAGCTCCAGGACGGTGAGCCGAAGCTGGCTCTATGCGGCTTTGACACCAACCCCGCACGTCGTGACATGAAGGACGCAGGTTTTCTGCGCGTCATCGAGAGTGGGCTCGGGGGAACGGTGAACAATTTCGACACCATCAGCTTCCACACCCTGCCAAATCCGCGTCCCGTCGAGGAACTTTGGCCGGATGTTAGAAAGGAAGACGAGGCGAAGATGGAGACCGAGCAAGAACGGACTGCCCGTAACAATGCCGGTTACCAAAAGCTCGCGCGTGACGTATGCGGTCGTCGCGACCTTGCCGGCAAGTCAGTTGCAGTGCCGTTTGTGGGCACGACCGCAGCGAGCTTCGTCGTGGCCGAGGCGATACGCCTCCTGCACGACGGCCCGGCCTACCACGACATTAGGTTCAGTCTGGGCAACCCCGGCAAGCGCCATACCACCCGAAATGGCAACTATGGCCCGCCTGACACCGCCGGCTTAACCTACGTCCCCGTTTAGAAGGTTCAACAATGACGCTTTCCCACAAGCCGCTTGGCCAGATTACCGAACGCGACCTGCTTCAGCTTATCGAGGACAAGGCGGCCGAAAGCAAAACGATCGAATATAAACGTGACCTCGTTGCCTCCAGCGATTCTGAAAAGAAAGAATTCCTTTATGACGCCTCTTCGTTTGCCAATACGCAAGGAGGGCACATCGTGTTCGGGATGGCGGAAGCGTCAGGTCTCCCCACGAAACTTGACGGCCTAGCTGGAATCGATCCCGACAAGGAAATTCAGCGCCTTGAGCAAATCTTGAGAGATGGGGTGCGGCCGAGTTTGGCGGTTGAAACCAAGTCAGTTCGTCTTACCAGTGGAAACGTCGCGCTTGTTATGCGCATTGCAAAAAGCTGGAATCCCCCGCATCAGGTGACCTTCCAGAAAGCCTTTCGTTTTTACGCCCGCGACACGAATGGCAAGTATCAAGTCGACGTTGATGAGCTTAGGTCAATCTTTTCCCTATCCGGAACGGTCGCAGATCGTATTAGGAATTTCCGGGCCGACAGAACATCCAGGATCTTAACGGGAGACGCTCCCGTAAAGCTACTCGATGCTCCAATCCTGGTCCTTCATGTTGTTCCACTAAGTGCGTTCGCGGCGGGTGGCTCTTTTCCGTTCGAAAGAGCCGCGCGTATGGCCGATGAATTCCCAACCATTCTAGACAATACGGCGCGCAACGCCTTCGTTACCTTTGATGGTTTGCTTGTCACCTCGAATGCGAAGCCGCCTCCTCAATCCCAGCGTGCCTATACGCAGGTCACTAGGAACGGTGCCGTCGAGGCCGTTGCTTCATCGCTGGCTCGCGGACGAGATCACAACTTCCTGCTCCTCTCGCAATTGGAAGGTATCGTCATTCGTTACGCGGGCCTCTATATGCAGCCGCTAGGCGCTCTGGGCGTTTCACCGCCTGCTGCGGTGCTCGCGAGTCTTCTAGGTGCAAGAGGAATCCGCATCCTAGAAGAGATGCCCCCAAATGGAGCCTTGTGGGAGGATATGCCGTGTACGACGCTGGATCAGGATCAGTATCATTTTGTGGAATCGATCTTTGCAACCATACCCAAGAATGACCAAGAGTCTGCCGACCAAGCTCGGGGTACGCTCCACCACATTGCGAACACGGCAGGTTTGGCTGCATCCCCGTCGTTCGATGCTCGCGGAAGATATATCCGCAAAATACCGCCTCAGGGTCTCTGATGGCTCAGCGGCTCAAATTCAATGAAGGGAAGTCTTGTGACGCCGTCATTCGGATATTGGAGGCACGGGAAGGTCACCCGCGCACCGATGTAGAATTCCCAGAGCGCACGCACCATTCTGCGCCCGTAGAGCTGACCTGCAAAATCAAGGGCAACCTATTTGCCTTCGAGCACACGGGCATTGAGCCGTTTGCCGGTCATATGCAACTCGACGCCGAAGCCGATTTGCACATTCGGCCCATCGAGGCCATGGTAGCCGGGAAACTCCCCCCTGCTGAGACCTTCGAACTCAACATGCCTGCGCTAGCGACACAAGGATTGCGGCTCAAAGAAGTTCGCACGATCCAAGAGTCCCTTGTTGCTTGGATTGTTGCAACAGCACCTAAACTGCCAATTGCACGCTACGGCGACTATCTGCCTGATCTTCAGAAGGTGAGGCCTCCCGGGGTACCGTTCGAGGTTTCACTATATCGTTTTGAGGCGGTTGTACCGCCCGCGCGCTTTTTCATTCGTCATGTGGTGAGCGACCATGCGGTCGCACGCGAGAAGAGGATACACGAGGCTTGTGCACGCAAGTTTCCAAAATTGGTCGCTTGGCGCCGGCAGGGTGCACGGTCGGTTCTGGTGCTTGAAGATAACGATATCTTTCTGACGAATGCACAAGTCGTCTATGAAGCCCTCGCCAAGGTCGAGGGCGACTTCAGTGAACGTCCAGACGAAATCTACCTCGTAAGCTCCATTATCGAAGATGAATGGTTTGTCCACGCTTTGCGTGTCGATGACATTGGCTACTACGAGATGACAGCCAAACAGGCTTGTTTGTCTCGATTCGATCCCGAGCAGCTCATCGACTTGACCCGAGGCTGCCGGGATCTGCGATAGGTCTTAGCAGCCGGGTGCAGTTCAAATTCGTGGGGCTATGGCCCTTGTCCACGGCCCGATTGGTAGGCCGCTAGCACAGTTTATACCAAGGGGAGTGCGCCAAAACGAATAAAGGCTTGATTTTATTGTGTTTTGCTGGAATTTCTCTCGCTGAAGGTGCGTTCAGAGTTCGTTTCTCTAAGTTGCCCTGCTTCCCTTCCTCAACCTGATTTGGTTTTATGAATTGATGGCCACAGAAGCGGACACCTGCCGAAAACTCGTTGTACCCAAGCTTCAGAGCTCTGGCTGGGATACTGACCCTCACTCCATCGCTGAGCAGCGAACGATTACAGACGGCCGTGTCGTTCCGGTCGGGAAGGGCTTCATCCGCAAACCGCCGAAGCGCGTCGACTATCTTCTGCGCTACATGCGCGATTTTCCGCTTGCCGTCGTCGAGGCCAAGGCGGCCTACAAGACCGCTGCGGATGCCGTACAGCAGGCCCGCACCTACGCTGAAATGCTCGCTCTGAAATTCGCCTATGCCACCAACGGGCATGACATCATCGAGATTGACTATTTCACCGGCAAGGAAACCCACGTCTCCGACTACGCTAAGCCGCAGGATCTCTGGCAGCGATATCAGGCCGGGCAAGGCCTCGCGAAGCCCGACGTCGGCGAGCGACTTCTAACTCCTTTTAATCACACCGGTGGCAAGGACGAGCGCTACTACCAACAAATCGCCGTTAACCGGACTGTTGAGGACATCCTGAAGGGCCGTGAGCGCCTGCTGCTTACCATGGCCACCGGCACTGGTAAGACCTTTGTTGCGTTTCAGATTTGCTGGAAGCTGTGGTCATCGCGCTGGAACCGAACAGGTGAGCATCGCCGCCCGCGTATTCTCTACTTGGCCGATCGCAACATCCTCGTTGACCAGCCGAAGGACGGACTGTTCGCGGCGTTCGGCGATGCTCGCTATAAGATCGAGTCCGGTGAGGTTGTCCAAAGTCGCGAAATGTATTTCGCTATTTACCAGGCGTTGGCCGAAGATGAGCGGCGCCTGGGACTTTTCAAGTCATTCGCGCCCGACTTCTTCGATCTGATTATCATTGACGAATGCCATCGTGGTAGCGCGCGCGACGATAGCTCGTGGCGCGTCATCCTCGATTATTTCAAGCCAGCTTACAAACTTGGAATGACCGCCACACCACTTCGCGAGGACAACCGAGACACGTACGTCTATTTTGGCGCGCCAATTTACGAGTACAGCCTTCGTCAGGGGATTGACGACGGTTTCCTTGCGCCGTACCGCGTTCACCGCGTGGTCACCCAATGGGATGCTGCCGGGTGGCGCCCTAGCAGAGACGAAGTCGATCGCTTTGGCCGCGCCATACCCGATGACGAATATCAGACCAAGGACTTCGAGCGGGTCATAGCGCTCCGAGCGCGCACCAATGCGATTGCGCATCACCTCACTGAGTTCCTCAAGAAGACCGACCGGTTCGCCAAGACGATTGTGTTCTGCGTCGATCAGGAGCACGCCAGCGAAATGCGCGAAGCGCTCGTCAATCTGAACTCGGACATCAACAGCAAAAATCCTGACTATATTTGCCGCGTCACTGCGGATGAGGGACAAATCGGGCGCGGGCATCTTAGCCGTTTCCAAGACGTCGAAACCCAGACGCCGACCATCCTAACAACCTCACAGTTGCTTACGACCGGAGTCGACGCGCCGACCTGCAAGAATGTAGTTCTTGCGCGGGTCGTAGGGTCCATGAGCGAATTCAAGCAAATCATCGGCCGTGGAACGCGGCTGCGAGATGATTATGGGAAGCTCTGGTTCAATATCGTCGACTACACCGGATCGGCAACGCGGATGTTCGCCGATCCCGCCTTCGACGATGACCCAGCTCGCATAACTGAAGAACAGGTGAACGACGAGGGGGACATCGTCGCCACAACTGAAACCACGCCTGGCGAAGAAACAATACCCCCAGACGTGGATCCCGCCATTGTCGAACCACCGGAAACGGAGCACCGCAAGTTCTATTTCGATGGTGGCCAGGTCTCGATCGTAGCCCATCTCGTCCATGAGCTTGATCCCAACGGCAAGCAGCTACGAGTTGTTCGGTACACAGACTACGCTGCCGAAACGATTCGGACCCTTTGTCCGACGACGCAGGAGTTGCGCAAACGCTGGGCTGATGCCGCCCAGCGCGACGAGATCATCCAGGCTCTCGCGGAGCGTGGCGTCGGCTTTGAGGAACTGGCCGAGCAGACCCAGCAGCCGGATGCCGACCCGTTCGATTTGCTCTGCCACCTGGCCTTCAACGCGCCGTTGCGCACAAGGCGGGAACGAGCTCAGCGTCTAAAGCAGGAACGGACGGACTTTTTTGAGAACTACGGGCCTGAGGCGCGGCAAGTTCTCGACGAACTCCTCGAGAAGTACGCGCAACACGGTGACGCCCAATTCGTGCTGCCTGACGTTCTGCATGTACCCCCGATCTCGAATCATGGCAATCCGGGAGAGATCATCAAGTTGTTTGGCGGCGCCGAGCAGCTCCGCACCGCGGTAACCGATCTGCAGGGTATCCTCTATGGTTCGTAGTCCTAAAGTTAAGAAAGCCAAAGCAAAGAAAGCGAAAGCCGAAAAAGCAAACGACGCCGAAAAAGCAGTGACGACCGCGCAAGCTCTCGGCAGTGTGCTCAAAACGGCGCGCGCGATCATGCGTAAGGACAAGGGCCTCAACGGCGATCTTGATCGGCTCCCCCTACTCACCTGGATCATGTTCCTCAAGTTCTTGGACGATCTTGAGGTGCAGCGTGAAGACGAGGCGCAACTCGGTGGCAAAAAGTTTCGAGCGGCTGTCGATTCTCCTTATCGATGGCGAGATTGGGCTGCCGATCCGCAAGGGATCACGGGTGATGAACTTCTCACGTTCATCAATCAGGATGAAACGCGCCTTCCGACTGGCAAAAAGGGCCCCGGTCTGTTTGCATATCTTCGCGGCCTGTCGAGCTCAAACGGCGACAACCGCCGAGACGTGATTGCCACAGTATTCCGTGGCGTCGATAACCGCATGAAGAGCGGCTATCTACTTCGCGATGTAATCAATAAGGTTGCGGATATTCATTTTACGTCGTCAGAAGAGCTGCATACGTTAGGTGCGCTGTATGAATCTATGCTGCGTGAAATGCGCGATGCAGCCGGCGACTCTGGTGAGTTTTATACGCCTCGTTCCGTTGTGCGTTTTATGGTTGAGGTTACTGATCCCCGCTTGGGCGAAACGGTGCTTGACCCAGCGAGCGGCACGGGCGGATTTCTTGTCGAGGCCTTTAATCATCTTTCTAAACAGGTGAAGACCGTCGGCGACCGGAGGCGGCTTCAGAACGAAAGCATTTTTGGTTGCGAGCCAAAGTCACTTCCCTATCTTCTGTGCCAAATGAACCTGCTGCTGCATGGTCTGGATGCACCGCAGATCGATCCTCATAACGCGCTTCGATTTAAGTTGTCGGAGATTGGCGAGAAGGATCGTGTTGACGTCATTCTTACGAATCCGCCGTTTGGTGGGGAGGAGGAAAAAGGCGTTCAAGGCAATTTTCCGGAGGACAGACAAACGTCAGAAACAGCCCTGCTGTTTCTTCAACTCATCATGCGTAAGTTGCGGCGTCAGCCGGCGGTAACAGGCCTCAAAGGGCGGGCGGCCGTAGTGGTTCCAAATGGAACGCTCTTCGCGGATGGTGTGTGTGCGCGCATAAAGGAAGAATTGATCAAGGAATTCAATCTTCACACTATCGTTCGCTTACCGAGCGGCGTCTTTGCGCCATATACCGGGATCGAAACTAACATTCTGTTCTTTGATCGGTCGGGCCCCACCAAAGATATTTGGTACTACGAACAGCCTCTGCCGGAAGGTCGAAAGACTTACACTAAAACACTTCCGCTTCAGTTTGACGAATTTTCAGAGTGTCTTGCTTGGTGGACCAAACGCAAGGAAAGCAGTCGGGCCTGGATCGTTCCGGCAAAGGCGATCCTGGAGGACGGTTGCAATTTGGACCGAACGAATCCTCGAGCCCAGGCAAAATTCGAGCATCTACCGCCCAGTCGGCTCGCAGAGGATATATTGGAGAGAGAACTTCGCATTGCCGAGTTGTTGCGAGGTATCAAATCCAGCCTAGAGGCCGCCGCTCGTGATTAATGTATGGCCGCTGCGCGCGATGGGGGAAATCTGTCATTTGGAGAGACGCCAGATTTTCCTGATGCCGGACGCTAGCTATCGCGAAGTCGGTATCCGATCGTTTGGAAGAGGCGTGTTTCACAAGGCGCCTACGACGGGCTTAGAAATTGGCGGAAAGCGAGTTTTCTCAATCGAGCCTGGTGATTTGCTTTTCAACATCGTGTTCGCATGGGAGGGCGCAGTAGCGGTGGCGTCTCAAGCCGAGAAGGGCATGATCGGTTCGCATCGATTTCTCACTTATGTAATGGACGGAGAACTCGCCGACGCCCGGTATCTCTATTGGTGGTTTTGCGGTATTGAGGGAAGAAAACAACTTTTGAAGGCATCGCCCGGCGGAGCGGGACGCAATCGCACGCTCGGCATCGACAAGTTGGCCGCGGTCCGAGTGCCGTTGCCGCCGCTGGATGAGCAGCGTCGGATCGTGGCGCACGTAGATGACCTAGTCGCAAAGGTTGCCGAAGCCAGAAGTCAGCGAGAACTTGCTTCAACGGCAACCAGAGCTCTCGTTCCAAGCCTACTGCACGATATTTTCGTATTGGGGTCCAAGAACTGGCAAGCGGTTGCGATGGACCGTGTTGTGGCGATTAACGACCGACAGGTAGATCCAGTCCTTCCGGCCTATTCGAACTTGCCGCATATCAACGGAGAAAATATTGAGGCCGCAACGGGTCGGCTTCTTGCATATCGAACGGCTGCCGAGGACGGAGTTCGAAGCAACAAGTATCTGTTTTCACCCGGAACAATCTTGTACTCGAAGATCAGGCCATACCTTCGCAAGGCAGCGACCGTTAATTTTTCTGGGGTGTGTAGTGCCGACATGTATCCGTTGCGTATCATAAATGAGGATATTTTACCCGCCTTCGTGAAGTGGGCGTTGTTGGCGGATCCGTTTACAGCCTACGCGAACAAACTTTCTGGCCGGACTAGAATGCCGAAGCTCAATCGCAATCAGTTATTCGCATTTAATTTCGCCTTCCCTCCGCTCTCCGAGCAGCAACGCATTGTTGATGCCCTTGACGCGCTCCAAGCAAGAGTCGATGTCCTCAAAGAACTCCAAGCCGGAACAACGCTAGAGTTGGATGCCCTGATACCCTCTGTTCTGCATGCGACATTTCAAGATTCGCTTTGATGGCGAAGAAGAGGGACGCCAATCGTCTCCATGGTCGACTACGTCGGTCGGGTCATGGATAATAGGCGTCTGTTTCCCTGATACGTGCATCTCCAAAGCGAGTTGCGCAGTTCGTTCGATCCGGCCAAGTTCGTTGAATGGCGGACTCTTGAAGTCTCTGACGGACTGATGCGCGATTGAGTAATGTACACTAAGCGCCGGCTTTACCGCGTTGTTTGGTGGATGGCAGTCAAAGCGGCGCACGAGCTGATCTTCTCAGCTACCACCGATTACCACATACTGCGCATCTTCTCTAATGCATCCCAGCTTAGGGCCGCTACCTTCATCCGTGACCGCAAGTCGCATAAGGGGCTGTCATCATGAACCGGAAACACAATCGGCGCGGGCGCGCGACCGCGAAGCTGGCCGAGCTCGAGGGTTATCAACAGATCGGCCGCGCTGTCTGCGCTCTGCTCAGGCAAACGCCTGCGTATGATCCGGAGCAGCCGACGTCGAAAAAGGCGGTTAAGGCCCGGCGCTTCGGACTCAAGATTACGGCGGCATTGATGAAGCAGGTGCCGGAAGATGGTTTTGGTTCTCACTTGCTCGTCGATGCCAGCTTTGGACTCTGGAAGTACAAGCCCTTTGCTGAAACCGTCACCGACGATGATGATGTTCCGTTCTGAGGAGATGAGTGATGTGGGAGCCGTTAACAGCAACCGGCGAGCGGATTCATGGCCTCACCGGTGACCAGCGCGCCGAGGTAGAGCGCGGGCAGGCCTGGGCCCACTACATCAATGGCGGAGGCGGCGAGATCGCATATTTCGACGGCTACAAATGGTACGAGATGGTTTGCCGACATATAGCCCAAGACGAAGAGCGCCAGCGCGAGCATTCGGGTCGGGAGGAGGAGCGCAGGCGCGAGCATTCACGCTGAAGCGTTCAGCCGGGCAGTTTACGATCCCGTGCCTGTGCCCGTCTTCCCACCCTGCTCCAGATCGTCCCGAGCGGTTATCCCGCCATGCCGTACCCGGCGGCGATATTCGCGCGGCGGCACCACGCGCACTTCCTGTGAGGCGATGAAATCAAGCAGCACGGACTTGCGCACACAAAGGATCGCGCCGAGCCTAAAGAACGGAAGCTGACAGTTCTCGGCAAGGTAGTAGACCTTCCGGCGATTGCGGCCTCGTTCATGATCGCTGGTCCCGCAAAACAGGAAATCGGCGATCGCTTCCGCGCCCTCTAGGATGTCATCTGCGAGGTGAAGATGGTTCTTGTGAGGGGCGGCGTCTGGCGGCATGTATCCTCCCTGATTGCTGTTGAGACATCCTTCACGGTCGCGAAGGACTTTGAGTCGGGAGCGATCGCTTGTACCTCACTGGCAGCACTTTTGGTCGCCTGCCAAAAATAGGTAACCCCCTTCAATTTTGCTCGTCCTCGGCTAACCAAAACGCCGATTGACGAGCGTCATTGTCTTTTTTTGGTAGGTGTAAAGCAAACATAAAATGCTGCATCGCAAAACGTTCCAGATCATTCCGATTAAGAGACGATCGTATGCAAAGGCGAGAGCACACCGCTCGCGAGCGGATGCGATCCATTCCGAATGATTCCGATTTCGCAATTTGATTCCCAAACGTTCTCGATGGCTACGCCTCGATTCCCAATCCTTTCGGTCCTGTTGGTGACGTCGTTTCGCTAGCGTTACCTCTCGATCAACCCAAGCGAAAGGAAGTCATCATGAAAGTCGTTACCATCGGTAAGAGACTGGTCCCGGTCGAACAGGTCGCGTTTGTCGAGCCGTTCGATCCCGCGGCCAATCCGGAGTTCAAGCCGGAGAAGGAGTTCAAGGCGCGCCTCGTGCTACTCAACCGCGATATCGTTCTCACGGAACAGACGGTGCAGGAGTTTGCCACCGAGCACGAACTGCATTTGTTCGCGGAGGACAGTGTCGCGGTGAACCGGGCGATCCCCTTCCGGGTCGAAACCTTCGAGCCGACCGAAAGCTTCAATCCAGCGAAGCCCTATAAGACGCGGCTCAAATGGAAGGATTTCGCCGGCGGGGAGCAGAGCAAGCTCCTGCTCACGGTTCCCGACACCGTCATTTCCGAGCTGCTCGAAGCCAAGGCTGAGATGGTGCGGACCCCGAAGCGGCCATCCAAGAAGCCTGGACGCGGACGAAACGGTTCACGCCGCATGGAAGCGTTTCGCGGTTAACGCGGCCGCTGACGAAGCAGGAGCAAGGCCCCGGTCGATCCTTCGGCCGGGGCTTTTTTGCGAGCCGATCACCGGTGAAATCCCCGCCGGAGCATCGCCCGCCGGATGCTGTCGAGACTGACGAGCGCCTTGGTACGCCCAACCGTGCCGGCTTCGTGTTGGGATAGCCCCTGCTCAAGTTCGGTAGCGAGATTGCACAGCTCCTCGCGGGTCAGATGCATGAGTTCGTCGATTGTCCAGTCTGGCATTGGTCTCTCCATCGCTGGCCGCGCCAATCGCGGCCTTGGACGGAGGCCGATGCGACGGAGGAGGCGGGCGCACCCGGAGGGCAGTAGCGAAGCGGATGAGCGCCGAGCGCTTGCGCCCTTGAGCCGATGCCGGTGCGAAACGGCCGGAGCAGGACGCGTGGTGCGGTTCACGATCGGATCCAGAGTTTGGCCAATTGGCGCGCTATGATCCTCTCATCGCCGAGGAGCCATTGCCATGCGCAAGCCAAAGCGCCACGCCCGGCCGGAAGATGCAGTCTCCTGCTATATCCTCGAGATCAGGGATTGGGACTGGAGCTACAGCTTTGGTGTGAACGATCCCCGCTATGACGATCGGCCCTACAGCGACTTTCGCCATATGCAGGTTCGAGCGGAGGTGTTGCTGCCCAGCAAGCTAAAGGCCAAGGCAGCATTGGCCGAGCTGACCTTCATGCCCGATGTACCGCCGTCCCGGGTCGAAGCGAAGGCTGAGCAGCATCCGCTTGGTGTTGGGTACCTGGATCTGCATGGAGGGAGGCTCACCGGCGGCTTCTCAATGACAGCCGATGTCCTGGGCCCCGTCATGCAGATGCTGCTCGCCGGGCGCTTCCGCTTTCTTGTGCTGGACGGCGCCACTATGCGTTACGGCAAGGCCCGCATCCGCCACTACCGGTTCGAGGAGAAGATTGTTCTTGAAGAGTATCCAGACCACTAACCTGGTTCGATCCGCCACCTGTGGCGCAACGCAACATCATTCGTGCTTGAGGTGTGGTGGATAAATGTGCAAGTTGCGCGAGCCGCATATATTGCGCGCGGGGCCGGCAATAATCCTGTATCGCACTGCCTTTCTTTGACCCTTTCAAGCGTTCGGTATCCGAAATCATGGCCGAAAAAATCATGCTCTGCCGGCTCGTCTGGGCCGAAGAATACAGATCCAAGGACGAGCCCATTTATGCGGGTAATATGAGGTATCCCGCCGCCCACGATCTCGCACTCGAACGGCTGAACTTTGCCGACGAGAACGGGTCAGTATACGGATTCGTCGAGAACCGTGGTCAGAATTTCGATCTCCGCAAACTGGGAGCCGAGGCAGCGGATCAATCGGTCGATGGAGTGACTGTCATCTTTTGTGCGGTCGACGAGCAGAGCAATAAGCTGCGCGTAGTCGGCTGGTACGAAAATGCAACCGTCTATCATGAGCCGAAGAAGCCAAGAAGAGATTCCATTCGTGGAAAGTGGGAGTATTATTTCGAGGCCTCGTCGAAGGACGCGCACCTGATACCCGTCACCGCGCGCGATCTTGTCGTACCACGGAAGACCAAGATCACGGACAGAGGCTTCATCGGGCAACGCTGCGTCTTCTATCCGGCAAATAATCCGAACTATGAGCGGTTTCTAGAAAGCTTTGAACTGCTACGCAAAGACGAGCTGGTTCGCGGTTCTGACGACATCGATCAGAGCGAGTTTCAGGAAGGGCAGCGAGCCTCGCGCGAAATGACGTATTTTGCGCGCAACTCAAAGCTGGTGAGGGCCGCAAAGGCTCACTACGGCACCAACTGCCTGGCATGCGGCTTCAACTTCGCCGACTTCTACGGTGATATCGGCGAAGGCTATATCGAGGTGCATCACAAACGTCAGATGGCGGACGATTCAGTTCGGCTGAAAACCGTCGAGGATGTCGATGTCCTTTGCGCCAATTGCCATCGCATGGTGCATCGGCAGGCTATACCGCTCACACTCGATCAACTCAGATCCTTGATTGGCGATCAGCAGAAACCTCGCAAACGGGCCTAGCACCGAGTTGCGTTTCTTTGGGCGCCCGGTTGGACCGGTCAGGCTCTACGCCACCGCATGGGCGGATGACGCGGAGCCACGAGGTCTCCGCCCTCCGGGTAACGATCCTTCGCGCGAGCCAATGCCGTTCAAGCGGACCGAGTGACGGAGGCGTGGGCTCTTTGTACCCGGTCCCGATCACCCTGCTGCCTAGCCATCTACTCTGTGAGCCGAGAAAAATGATTAGATGCCAATCTACGATCTTCGTCCTAGGGGCAGCATGAGCTTTCGCAAACGACTGAGAGCCGCCAGACGAGAGCCTGATCGACTAGCCTTGGAGTTCGCCTATAAGAGAGAGCATCTTAATCAGCGTCTGCTTTGAATCGCCGAGCTTCTTCGCAAGGATCAAATCGCTCCGGCCGGACATGCGCAGGACGGCTTCCAACACCTCATCCGAGACCCGCACGAGATCAACCAAGTGTCGGCCCGTTGGCCCGTTCTTGGCCGAGAACCAGTTCTTCACAGCGCGCTCGTTGGCTTTCGTCAAAGCTACGACCGTCTTAATGGCGGCATGGGTGTCGCCAAACTCCTTATGCAGAGCCTCTGCAATCTCGCGTGAGAATTCCGCGCTTCCGAGGTCGGTCCCTCCGTCAGGATGAGGGTTTCCTGAAACGGACTGAATTTTTCGGTCCTTTTTCGGAAGCGACATTCCAGTCCTCCCTTGGGTACGCTGAGCTATCCGCGAGGTTCGACCCGAATTCAGGTTGATCCATGACCGAGTAGTTTTCCGTGCGACGTGCAAGACAAGCAATTGCCGAAGAGCCACCCAAAGGCCCGGCACGGGCAGCGCAATATGTGCGCATGTCTACAGACCACCAAAAATATTCCACGGAGAACCAGAAGGACGCGATAGCCGCTTATGCCGCGCGCCACAATCTTACGATCGTCCGCACTTATGCCGACGAAGGCCGCAGCGGATTGCGGATCGAGGGACGCGATGCCCTGAAGCAACTGATCGACGACGTCAGAAACCGCCGTACCGACTTTAGCGTCGTGCTGGTCTATGACGTGAGCCGGTGGGGTCGCTTCCCCGACGCTGATGAGAGCGCTTACTACGAATACACCTGCAAAGAAGCGGGCATTCGGGTCCAGTATTGCGCCGAGCAGTTCGAGAACGATGGAAGCCTCTCATCCACAATAATAAAAAGTATGAAGCGGGCGATGGCCGGCGAGTACAGCCGGGAACTGTCGGCCAAGGTATTCGCCGGCCAGTGCCGGCTGATTGGCCTTGGCTTCCGGCAGGGTGGCACCCCCGGATATGGTCTGAGGCGGCAACTGATCGACGAACACCGGACGCCGAAGGCAGATCTTGGGCGCGGCGAATACAAGAGCCTGCAAACGGATCGGGTCATTCTAAAGCCGGGACCGCCGCAGGAGGTCGAGCTGGTGCGGCGCATCTACAGGTGCTTCGTCCTCCAGCTCAAATCTGAAGCCGAGATTGCCGCCATGCTCAATTCGGAAGGTATTCCGAACGAGTTTGGTCGCCCCTGGACCCGCGGGACAATTCACCAGATCCTCACCAACGAAAAATATGTGGGCAACAACGTCTATAACCGCGTTTCTTTCAAGCTGAAGCAGGCGCGTGTGATCAATCCGCCGGATAGGTGGGTACGGGCCGATCATGTGTTTGATGCGGTCATCGACAGCGACTTCTTCCTGGCCGCCAGGCGCATTGTCGAGGAGCGCAGCAAGCGGTTGACCAACGAAGAAATGCTGGAGAGGCTAACAACGCTTCTGAAGCAGAAAGGGCACCTTTCTGGCCTTGTTATCGACGAGATGGACGAGATGCCTTCCAGCTCCGTCTATCGGACGCGGTTCGGCAGCCTTATCCGGGCGTATCAGCTCGTTGGTTACGATCCGGGGCGAGATTATCAGTATATCGAAACCAACCGTGCCCTTCGGACCATGTTCCCGGATGTGCTTGAAAAAGCGATGGCGGGAATACGCGACGCCGGCGGGACGGTCGAGTTCGATGAGCTAACGGACATTTTGACGATCAACGGTGAATTTACGGCCTCGATCGTTATTGCCCGCTGCCTGCATACCCCGGCTGGCTTTCTGCGATGGAAGCTCAGGCTCGATACGAGCCTGCGCCCCGACATCACTATCGCCATCCGAATGGACGGAGAGAACAAAGAGATTCTCGACTACTACCTCCTGCCCAGCATCGACATGTCGGCCGACAGGCTCAGGCTCGCGGAAGAGAACGGTATTTACCTGGACGCCTATCGCTTCGATGATCTCGACGCGCTCTTTGGACTTAGCGCGCGCAACGAACTAGGAGTTGCCGCATGAGCGACGAAACGGCTCCGGAAATCGTCAAAGTTCCCGTGGCGGACATCAGGGTCCTCAACCCTCGATCGCGCAACAAGCGGATCTTCAGCGAGCTTGTAACGAGCATTGCCCATCTTGGCCTCAAGAAACCGATCACGGTCAGCCGCCGCAATGGCCATGGGTTTGACCTCGTCTGCGGCCAAGGCAGACTAGAAGCCTTTATTGCGCTGGGTCAAACCGAAATACCTGCAATCGTTATCGAAGCTTCCGAAGAAGATTGCTTTGTGATGAGCCTCGTCGAAAACCTCGCGCGGCGGCATCATTCCCCCCTAGAGCTGGTCTCTGAGATCGGCAATCTCAAGAAGCGTGGCTATTCGATTGGGCAGATTGCGGCCAAGATCGACTTCAGCACGGAGTATGTCTACGCAATCTGCTCCCTCCTGGAGAATGGTGAGCAACGGCTATTGGCCGCGGTCGACAGAGGGCTCATTCCTCACAGCATTGCCATGGAGATTGCAAAGGCTAAGGACGGCGACGTCCAAAAGGCACTTGCCGAAGCCTATGAGGCTAATGCGATTCCGGGCAATCAGGTCCTCGCAATCCGCAAGATCATTGAACAACGTAACCTGCTCGGCAAGGCAAAGACCCCAACGGGGCCGCGGCAACAGGCAAAGCGGGTAACCTCGGGAGCCCTTGTGCGCGCCTACAAGAAAGAAGCGGATCGGCAGAAACTGCTCGTGAAAAAGGCTGGGCTCGCCCAAGGCCGCCTGCTCTTCGCCGTCAACGCCCTGCGAATGCTGATGGGAGAGGCCCCGTTCATCAAGCTGTTGCAGGGGGAAGAATTGCATACGCTGCCGCGCCCCATCGCCGAGCGGCTCCACGGGGCAGGAGGACAGCCATGAGCACGGCCGATGTCCGGATAGCCTTTGAGCAAAACATCATCGTCCTGCCCTTTGATTCGATCCTGCCGCTCAAGCAGGTCTCCGACGACACCAAAAGGCTGGTCCGGTACAAAAGAGTGGCCCAATCGATTGCTGAAGTCGGATTGATCGAGCCGCTGGTCCTCTCGAAGCACCCTGACGAGAACGGGAAATATCTGCTGCTCGACGGCCATTGGCGCCGCACGGCTCTCATGGATCGCGGCGAAACGTCAGCCCGCTGCATTCTGGCGCATGACGATGAGACCTTCACCTATAACAAGCGCATCAATCACCTCGCGACCATTCAAGAATACTTCATGATCGTGCGAGCGCTTGCGCGGGGCGTTTCGGAAGAGAAGCTGGCGAAAGCGCTCGATGTCAATATCGGTCACATCAAGCGGCGGCGAGCCATGCTGGACGGGATCAGTCCCGAAGTCATCGAGATGCTGAAGGATAAGATGGTCAGCACGGTGACTTTCGATGTGATGCGCAAAATGGGTTTGATGCGTCAGATCGAAGTCGCGGAACTGATGCTATCGGCGTCGAACTTCACCGTCGGTTATGCGCGGGCGCTTCTCGCTGCGACGAAACAGGCCGATCTCGCGAAGCCCGAGAGGGTAAAGCGGATCGATGGCATGACGCCCGAGCAACTGGCGCGGATGGAACGCGAAATGAGCACGCTTCAACAGGACTTCAAAGCCGTCGAAGCCTCCTACGGAGAGGACGTTCTGCATCTGGTGATCGCGTCCGGCTACATATCGAAACTGATTGCCAACCGGAAAGTCGAGCGCTACCTCGATCAAAATCACCCGGAGATCCTTGAGGAGTTCAAGGCAATCGTTTCCGTGACTTCGCTCGATCATCCTGTCCCGGAGTCCACGGCGCGATGACCCACGGCGCTCATGCGTTATGCTTCTGGCAAACCTACCGGTGCGTCGTGAGGTTGATGAGCGGAGATTGATTAGCGTCCGATCCGCAAGGTCTCGACCCTTTCAGGTGACGATCCTTCGCGTAGACGCGATGGTTGGACGTACCAGATCGATTAGGTGAGGGCTTGCGGAGCTCATCTTTTTGGGGCCTGCGGCCCCCAGGCCGTCAAGCCCAAGCCCCACGACGGCGTGGGGCGGAAAACGGCGGGCCGTGTAGTCACCTCGCTGCGCTCGGCTCCGGCCCGCACCAGCCCCGCTCGTTTTCCGGGCTGTGACGGCCAACCCCCGCTCATTGGCGCTGGCCTAGTTCCGGTTGCATGCGCAACCGGCAATTAGGAAGGCCCAAATGAAAGCCGACATCCATCAGAAGATCACCGGCCAGATCGTCACCGCTCTTGAGAAAGGCGTGCGACCTTGGCATCAGCCGTGGAAAGCCGAACATGCCAACGGCCGCATCACGCGGCCCCTGCGCGGCAACGGCATCCCCTATCAAGGCATCAATGTCCTTGTCCTGTGGTCCGCCGCCATCGATCACGGCTATGGCGCCCCCATCTGGATGACCTTCAAGCAGGCGGGCCAGCTCGGCGCCCATGTACGCAAGGGCGAGATCGGCACCCTTGTCGTCTACGCCGACCGCATGATCCGCAAGGACACCAATAAGGAGACCGGCGAAGAAGCCGAACGCGCCATTCCCTTTATGAAAGGCTACACGGTTTTCAACGTCGAGCAGATCGAGGGACTTCCGGCGCACTACTATGGCCAGCCGCAACAACCACCCGATCCGGTGCAGCGTATTGCGCATGCCGATGCGTTCTTTGCGGCGACGGGTGCCGCTATCGTTCACGGCGGAAGCCGCGCCTGCTATGTGCCTTCGACCGATAACATCCATATGCCCTGCATCGAATTCTTTGAGGATGTCGTCAGCTATTACGCGACGCTCGCTCATGAATGCACGCACTGGACCCGCCACGAGAAGCGCCTCAATCGCGACTTCGGGCGCAAGCGCTTCGGTGATGAAGGCTATGCGATTGAGGAATTGGTGGCGGAGCTTGGGGCCGCCTTTCTCTGCGCCGATCTCGGCCTTACTCCGGAGGTGAGGGAGGATCACGCCTCCTATATCGCCTCTTGGATCAAGGCGCTGAAGAACGACAAACGCGCGATCTTCACCGCCTCCTCACATGCGCAACGCGCCGCCGACTTCCTGCATGCATTTCAGAACAAGGACGCGGCAGCGGCCTGAGGGCGGGGCGTTCGGTCCGCAGGCCGAACGCCCCTGCTCACCTGTGGTGCCGGGGATCAAAGCCGCGCTCGCGCCGCATCGGCAGGCCTTGCTGCCTGTGGGCATGGGCCGCAGCGACCATCTGCCGATTACGGTCCGCATGCGCTGCAAACTGCTCAAGCCCCATGCCGACCACCTCAAGACCCTTCCAGCCGATCAGGGCTGCGATCACATCCAGTACCCATGAACTACCGGAGGGCAGCACCAGCCATGCCGCGAAGGCGAGCATGAGCCCACCAATCGCAAAATAGAACAGCGCCCGCACGCTCAGGACAACAAAGAGGCCGATATTGACGGCTCGGGTGAAGCTGCTCATGGACGATCTCCCGGCGGCACGCAGATGGACTGGGGCTCAACTTACCGAACGCAGACCGACACCAAAATCGGTCAGTTTGGAAATGTTCGGTAGTCTTGCTCAATCGACTGTATTGGTGCACGCGACCGGCTTTCCGAAAATGTTGGTTGCCTTGAAGTTGCGGGGGCGCACCGCCGCTCATCGAGCGCGCTGCTTCCGTCCGCGTTTCAGCTTCCAGTCCGCTCGACTTCCTGCGAAACTGAAGCCTTGATCACGATCGGCCCCTTTTCCTCTTCACGCGCCCAGTAGCCTTTCAGCCTGTCCGGGTACTGAAAGGATTTTCTTGTGAACTGCCCTTGCCGGGACACCGACCGGAACGGCTCGATCCGTACCGGAGAATTCGCCGCTACATGGTCGATCACGGTAGGTCCGGTCATGTCGTAAACGCTGGCGATGGTGCCGGACACAATGTTCTCCACCATCTTGCCGACGGCAGCGGTGAGTACGGGATGGGCGGGTTCGGCGGCAAGAAAGTAGTTGGTCAACCGTCCATCCTTCGCGCGCACGAACAGTTCGGATTGATCGGCGCTCAGCAGATATTCAGGCGGCCAGGAAAACGCCGCATCGACGTCCAGATAAATTCCTCCATGGGTGAGCAACACGAGAACGCGCCAGAAGTCCGCCTTGGCCGCGCCGATCTGAAGACTCAAATACGTCTCGGCGAGTTCCGGGTGGCTGCTGCGGACGAAGGCTTCGCATTCTGCGTCATCGCAGAATCTGAATTCATGGGTCGGCGCGAGATAGCGATTGAACAGATAATTGACGTAAATCGGAAGCGTCACGTCGCTTGTATAGTTGGTCAGCCATACGATGCGAGGTATCCGCCTCGGTGCGCGGGGCGGCAGAAGCGGTGGCGACTGCGCGGGTATGCGGTAGCGTCTGTGCGGCCTGAGAAAAATGTCCAGATGAAAGAACACCTTCAGGATGTTTCCCAACACCTGAATGCATCCCGTGCTGACATACCGGGCGGCAAGCCGAACCAAACTCCGCCGCTTGCGCGGGTCGCGTTGGCCGTGCGCGGCAGCATCAATTCTCGATTTTGCGGTGAAACGGAAAGGCCCGAATTGTTTCGGGTGACGAAAAAGCCCGTTGAAATAAGCGTTTGAAGCAGGCTAGAGTTCCGCGGCAATTCGCCTCATGCACGCGCTCTCGCAGCAAAAAGAAGGGGATACCTCGTGCAACAATTCGGGCCTTACGGTTTCAACCGAGGTTGCCATGCACGAGTATCCAAACCGCATCGAGCTCAGCCTCTACAGCGCCTCTGGCGGCCGTAAATACCTCAATGCCGCCGAACGGCGGCGATTTGCAAAAGCCGCCGGGCACGCGAATGCCGAGGTGCGCTTGTTCTGCCTGACGCTATTTTTCAGCGGCGCCCGGATCTCCGAAATTCTCGCCCTTACACCTGCCTCTATCGATCTCGATAGCTGCGTCGCCTCCATCCACACGCTGAAGCGTCGTAAAGCCGGGATTGTGCGGCAGGTGCCGCTGCCTCCAAGCTTGGTTCGGGACCTTGATCGTAGGTTCGACATCCGCCGCCGCCAGCGCGATCCCATCGAGGCCGGGCGGCGCTTGTGGTGCTGGAGCAGGACGACCGCATGGCGACGCATCAAAGAGCTTATGGCCCGGGCCGATGTAAGCCGGACGGCCGCAATGCCCAAAGGGCTGCGCCACAGCTTCGGCATCAACGCGACCGCCAATCTGGTCCCGCAGCATCTCATCCAGCGATGGCTTGGCCACGCTTCACCGAAAACGACCGCAATCTATTGCGATGTGTGCGGTCCTGACGAGCATCACCTTGCGGAGCGAATGTGGAAGTCGGGGTATCCAAGGCCGATCAGCGGAATTGTTGGCCTGGCCTCCTCGATTTGGCGCGCGTTCAATTCAGGCTCGGCACTTCGCCGCGCAAGAGAGTCCTGTAGCCATGTTCTGTCATCCATTTGGCGCGGGCTAAGTGGCTCTCGTAGGCTCGCCGCGCGCGTTGCCACTCATGTTCAGGATCGATCTGCAACACGATCCGAGCCATCTCCCGCCAATCGGCACCCTCGGCGTCGGCGTCCAGCAGCCGCAGATAGGTAGTTATGTGCTCGAAATCATAAGGCGTCAGTATTCTATCGACCGGCGCTATATCGGCGACATCCGGGTCGAGCGGCGGCTTCGGCATGACGACCTCCTAAGAGTTGATCGGCCCGACAAATGGGAAAAAGCGACCGACCGTCTAGTACCTATTTACGCACCACGTGGTGCGCCTGGAGCACCACGCCTGAGCGCCCAGCGGTCTAGGGAGGCGAAAAATGTTGAATTGATTCGATTTGCGACCTGATCGAAGTGCACTTAGTCACGGTCCCAACGGCACAAACACAACAGCATTGACCGGCCAAACGGCGGTGGCAGTGTCGAGGTGAGGGCAGAGAAAGCCTGCCTTCGGGGTGTCAGAACCTCTTGATAGCCGGTGTTTTGCGTTGCCGATACAACGCTGCCTTTCGACCCTATGGGCCGGGAGGCGGCGGCGAGGATATTGCGTGAGCAATGTCCTTGGATGTCCAAGCCTCACGGCCAAAGGCCGTCGCAATCGTGCTATCACGATTTCTGAACTCCCGTGCTCGCCAGTGGAAGGTTCTCTTCCCGGTGTCTTTCCGAGCTTTCCGGAAGGGAGTTCTTGTGAAGCGTTCTGTGTGCGTCCTCTCTGTTGTGCTGGCTCTCGCTGCTCCTAGCGCCACGCTTGCCGATCAGCCGAAAGTCAATCAGCCTAAGACCGATCCGCTTGGGGGCATGATCTTCTCGGGTGCCAACCATTGCTGCGTCGGAATCGGCACCGCCAATCCGGTGGCGCATCTCGACGTCTATCAGGGCGAGCTCAAACTCGGTTCATCCGGCGTCGGATGCGCAGACAAGAACGCGGGCTCCATCCGGTACGCCGACAAGCACCTGCAACTTTGCGACGGAACGAGCTGGCGAAATGTTAGCCTCGATAAGGCTGAATGATATGGCGCAACGCGCGGTGCGCGGCAGTCGTTCTCCTCAGCTTGTCGTTCGCATTGCATCCGACGATATCCATGGCTCAGTACGCAAGCCGCCCCGGCTATTCGGTCGGAACGGCGGGAGCTGCATGCGACGGCACCAACATGCAGTACGGCTGGCCCGATGCAAACGGCAACATCCTGAAATGCGTCTCGAATGTGTGGCAGACGCAGGGGATCAGTGCGACCGCGGGCGGATCAAACACGCAAGTCCAATATAACAGCGGTGGCGCTTTGGCGGGTGACAGCGGACTGACCTACGTCAATCCCAACCTCACCATCGGATATGGCAGCCTTTATATCGGCACCAGCTCGGCCACCGCCGGGGCGGTTAAGATCGGTGGCCAGAATGCTATTTCTTTCCCATCCTCAGACTCGACAGCCGGTGCCTCGCTCGCCATCGGCAGTTCGGCGCTCGCGAGCCAAACGACATCGGCAGCCTACAGCAACATTGCCATCGGTTATCAATCCCTGGGGCTTAGCACGATGACAACGGCGGCGGTGCATAACGTTGCCATCGGTAACCAGACTTTGTCGCATCTGACCAGCGGTAACCAGATGGTGGCGATCGGCTACGACACGTTGTGGGCCAATACTACAGGCGTTAATAACGTCGCTGTTGGCTGGAACGCATTGCTTAATAACACAACCGGCAGCTACAACGATGCCTTCGGCCATGATGCGCTGAATGGAAATGTGACGGGCAGTGGCAATACGGCGCTCGGCGAAGGCGCGATGTTCGGAAACTTCGTGACCTATTCGTCAAGCAACAATACCGCCGTCGGGTTCAGCTCGATGCTGGATATCAGTAGCGGCGGATCGAACACGGCGATCGGCCAGGCATCGTGCGTTGTGCTGACAACCGGCGGCAACAACGTCTGTATCGGTCAAAATGCGGCGTCGGCGCTTCTGACGGGTAACTACAACACCTTGATGGGTCAGAATGTCGGCCCAACTTTGGCGTCCGGTTCACAGAATACGCTGCTTGGTACCAACGCGGATGTGACGGGTTCAAGCTCTACTCTGGTGGTGGCCATCGGCTACGGCACCAAGGGCAATTCGACGGATGTGGTCATCGGCGGCAACGCCATGAGTGCCGGCGGCACGGGCTTCAGCGATACGGTGCTGGGTTTTGCGGCCGGTACAAACGTAACCGGCAGCAATGACACAATTATCGGTAATCAGGTCGCCAGCACGACATTGGTGGGCGGCAGCGGTAATATCCTGATCGGCACCAGCAGCAATGTTGATACGCCGGCCGCCGGTACCAACAACTTCCTCAACATCGGCAACCTGATTTACGGCACCAGCATCGGCAGCGCCACCAGCCCAGGCAATGTCGGTATTGGTACGACGAATCCGATGAGCATGCTGCATCTCAACAATGGCGAAGTGCAGATCGGCTCCAGCAGCGCAAGCTGTACCGGCAACACCGCGGGAGCCCTGCGATACAGCGCGGGCACAGCCTACTACTGCAATAGTGCGAACTGGACGGCGATCGGCACCGCAGGCGCTGGCGGCGGCGGTTCTGGCACCGTGACGAGCAGTACAGCCGGACAGGTGGCGTATTTCCAGAATACGGGATCGACCGTAATCGGCACCAGCACGCTTAATATTGCGGGTGGCTATGTCGGTGTCGGCACCACCGCACCGGTGGCGGGTGAAGAACTGACCATTGGTAGCGCGGCCTCCACGCCGGGCCTGAAGCTGAGCGGCAATTGGTACAAGAGCGGCACCGCCACCACCACCAAACCGCAATTGCTGATCGAGCCCAACGGCGCGACCTCAACGGCATGGAGCACGGCAGGCACGGGCCTTGGCGTCAATGCAGGGTCAGGGTTTACGGGCAATTTGCTCGACCTGCAGACGAATGGAACTGAGGAGTTTTATGTTGACAAAAATGGCAATGCGACTGCCAGCCAGACGGTTTCGGCTAACGCGTTCAGCGCTGCATCAACAACTAGTACCAATTTCAATTCTTCAGGGTCATCTGCAATGACAGTGGCTTCTGTCCTTCGAGCTAATGATAGCAACACGGGAACTTTGTCTTCCTTCAGCGGTGCTTATCTGAATATCGCGCCGGCCCGCACGCAAACCGGAGCAGCCGGCGTTACCGACAGCGGCAACTTCCTCTATCTGGCGCGCGCAAATACGGTCAACAACGCGAGCGGCACCTACACCATCTCCGGTGACCTGGCGAAGCTGTCCTCAAACTGCACGCAGACGGCGGGGACATGCACGGATACATCCTCGATCCTGTCGCTCACGCAATCCTACGCCAGCGCATCCGGCACGGTGCTGAAGATTACCAACAGCGGCACCGGTTATGCCGCCACCTTCATCGGCGGCAATGTCGGTATCGGCACCACAGCGCCGGTGGCGGGTGAGGAAGTGACCATCGGCAGCGCGGCCTCGACGCCGGGCATGAAACTGAGCGGCTACTGGTACACATCCGGCACCGGCACCACCTCCAAGCCGCAATTACTGATCGAACCCAATGGCACCACTTCGACAGCATGGGCCGTAACCGGCACCGGCCTTGGCATCAATGCAGGGTCGGGGTTTAGCGGGAGGCTGATCGATGCACAATTGAATGGCGTAAGCAGTTTTAGTGTGTCTTCCGGCGGCACCACGACTATAGCGGGTACGATCTACGCCAATGCTAGCCTTGGGAATACAGCCTTAAGTCTTAATCAGGCTAGCGGTTTCACGACAGGATCTGGGGTACAGGCTAATAGCAGTAGTAGCGGCACGCTTACGGGCTTCACCGGAAAATATATCGATATCGAGCCAACCCGCACCCAGACCGGCGCGGCTGGTGTTACGGACAGCGGCAACTTCCTCTATCTGGCGCGCGCAAATACGGTCAACAACGCGAGCGGGACCTACACCATTTCCGGCGATCTTGCGAAGCTGTCCTCGAATTGCACGCAGACGGCGGGGACGTGCACGGATACATCCTCGATCCTGTCGCTCACGCAATCCTACGCCAGTGCCTCCGGCACGGTACTGAAAGTCACCAACGGTGGAACGGGCTACGCCGCGACCTTCAGCGGCGGCAATGTCGGTATTGGAACGACGACGCCGATGAGCCTTCTGCATGTTTATAACGGGGAAGTACAGATCGGTTCGTCAAGTGCAACTTGTACAGCGGGCGTCAATGATGGCGCCCTACGTTACAGCAGTGGCACGGTTTACTATTGCAGCAGCTCGGCCTGGACAGCCATCGGCACGGCGGGCGCCAGCGGGTTGCCCTCCGGTGGCACGCAATATCAAATGGTCCGTGAGGGCGCATCCGCCGCGCAATGGGAAAATGTGCCATATGACTTGCCGATCTTCATGCCGGGCACACAGACTGCCAGCGCAATCGCGCGCATTATCCTGCCACGCGCCATTCAATTACCGGCCTCACTTACAAGCTCACAATGCCTGGCGAAAACCGCCGCCACCGCCTCAACCACCGTGACGCTGAACAAAATCAGCAGCGGCGTCACCACAGGGATAGGAACGGCTGTCTGGGCGGCATCCGGGACCAGCTGTACTTTCACCTTTTCATCGAATGTCAGCCTGGCGGCAGGCGACATGGTGGAATTTGCCTTCCCGGCCTCACCTGATGCGACATTGTCGGACATCGCCATAACGCTGGCAGGGATCAGACAATGATGAAGATTATTAGCTCCCCCACTTTCATCTGACGGAGATCAGACCATGAAAAAGCTCCTGCTTCTTGGCACCCTTTCTCTCTTTACTTTTACGATCGGCCAACCTTCTCCGGCCACGGCAACCATCCTGTTTGCTTCGGGTGAGGATACGGGGTTTACGCTCAACGGCAGCGCCGCAGGCTCAACATTCACGGGTTGGCGGAGTAACTTCGCACGCGCAGCCGTAAATATTACTAACAGCGCCACTGTGGCCGATCCTCCGGCAAACCGCGCTACGACACCAACTTTTACGGCAACATCGAACTTATGGTTACATGCTCAGGTAAACTCCAGCGGTAATACAACGACTGCAAACCAACAGACTATACTTGTCCGCAGCCCGGATGGCGTATCGCGTATCGTCGTAAGAGAAACTGGAACCGCAGGGCAGCTCAAAATATCCACACGAAATGCGGCTGGTACTCTCACCGATCTGGCGACGGCAAGCAGCACATTTGCTTCCGGGGGACCTATACCCATTGATCTATATGTAAACTACACATGCTCTGGTTCAGGCGGGGTACAGTTATATTTAAGTGGTGCGCAGGTCATTAATTACACCGGTAATCCATGCACGGATTCAGCGACGCAATTAAATCAGGCCGATATTGCCGGCACCAACACCAGCTCTGGCTACTGGTCAGAAATTATTATCGCCGATGAAGATACGCGCGGCATGTCACTCTGGACACTCTACCCGGTCGCTGCGGGCAATACCCAGGCCTGGACGCCCAGCACGGTAGGGAACATCAACAAAGGCGTCATAAACGATGCCACAAGCATCGGCACATCATCCAACAACGCCTTGACCGAATGGACAACACCAACCTCTGCTCCCAATGGCGCCTGGAATGTCAAGGCAGTGGTGCAGGAAGCACGTACCCTAGTTGGCACATCCGGTCCACTGCATTTCGAATGGTTGATACGCACGATTGACGGCAGTGACAACGTAACCGGTTCAGTTGCGCCGACAACGTCATTTGCCAGCTACAGCAATCAAATCTGGGCAACGAACCCGCACACCAGCAGCGCATGGAGCCTCAGCGATATCGCGAGCGGTTTCAATCTTGGCATTGAGTCACTGCCTTGAAATTCGTGGCTGAATTTCTTCGCGCTTTTTCGTTGGCGATTCTGCTGTTCGGCGGATTTACGGGTATGGCCATGGGCGCCAGTACGGAAAGCGCAGCAAAACTGGAAGGCTATGCGGTTCTTAACGCAAGTGGCCCGCAAGCTGCGAAGCTGGAAGGCTACGCGGTACTAATGGCGACCGGCCCTCAGCTTACAAAGCTGGTGGGCTATGTGGTGCTCCAGCATCGCCGTGGCCAGGTCGGCATCGTGCAGTGATTGCGTTCGTGTTTGTCGAACTTCACCAGGATGACCCGCATTGACCTGCAGCCTCTTCTCGTCGGCCAATTGCGCAAGCTGGTCCAAAATAGCTATCGCGACCCGGAACATGTCAACTCGATGCAGATCCAGCCATCACAAAAGCACAAGGCGCGTGTCGGGTTTTACCTTTTTCCCGAGCAGCTCCGACCTCAACTCAAGCAATCACTGGAGCGACTTGCCAACCGGGCTCTCGACGCAAGTGAAGGCCGACCCGCTGTGCTCTTCGCGCGAAGTACGGAAAGGTGGGACCTGCCTTACGAGGGGGTTCTTGTTGCCAACAGGAGCAAACCCTTGCTGTCGAAGCAGACGCCCAACGATCCAGAAGAGGTGACTTAATTGCCTCGACTGATCTCGCGGACGCGATCGAGAAGCGCAGAAAATCCCCAGTCCGAAGGCAGGCCCTGTTGGAGAATCTTGAGCTGCTTATTGAAATCTCCGGACCAATGGATGCTTGGACGCCCAATTCTCACGGTGACATGTTCCGTCACCAGCCGCTCGCGCAGTCTTGCAGACTCGTCCTCAATCAACTTCGCATCGTCATGCCGGCCCAAACTCTTGAGGCAGCCCGATAGCATTTCAAGCCTGTTGACGCCGCCTTGATTCAGCAAAAATGCTTTGGCGAAACCTCCTGCCGCTGCCTTCCAGTCTTCCCGCTGCGCCGCGGACTTTCCATCGAAGTAGGCCTGCATATCCGCTAGATCGTAGTGTTCTACATACAAATTGACTGGCTCACTAACAGTAGAAACGAACTGATCCTTGTCGCGGACGACAGTCACGGCACCGACAAAATTCTCGACATAGAGCGCCACTGGCATACCCAGAACGATGCCGAACTCCGTCTTGCCTCCTTTGAATGCGGGCGGCAGTTCTTCGATATATTCAAGCGATCTTTCAGCCCATGGCTCCGCGCCCGCGTCATCATCACGCGGCCAGTAAGCGATGAATTCCTCGCGCCCAGGATTACAATAAAAGAAGGGCATGGCTTCGAAAGGCTCGTCACACATGGTGCATCTCGGTCCCTCGCAGAGTGCGCCGGTCCTGGCGAGCTCTTCCAGCTCCGGCCGCAGAGTGGTGTTGACGAAATGCCAGAACCTGTGCGGGCCGACATAGCCGCAGGAATTGCAGGTCAGATTCTTGACGTTAAATTTGCAGTGGCTTGGCTCTGGAGGTTCTTCCATGCGATCGGCCACCACGGCAAGGAACATCCGAAAAAGGCTTGCCAGATCACGAAGGCCTGGCTGCTGAAGCTGCTCGGCAGCCTTCGCGATAACGTCGCGCTCCTGATCGACCGCTGCGGTGCCTTCAAGGAACGGGCGGACATCAGCTTTAGTTATGAGCTGACAAGCCTTCTTCACAGAATCAAGATGACCCGCGGGATGCGTGTCGCGTTCGAGCTTGGCGAGCGGACCCCGACAGACCCAGAAGGCGGATACCACCTCGTTCGTGTCATAGGATGAAGTGATCGCGGTTTCAAACAGCGCGCGCACCCTGTCACGGGCTTCCTTTGCGTCCACATCACACTCCAGCGAAGGTCAGGCAGAGTTCAGGCGTCTTGATGACAGTACGCTGATTGCTTCGGAGATTTGTTTCGTTCGCGACGAGCCTGACAAAGTAATCGTAACCGGGATCGCCGCTCACCGTCACCGAGAAGAGGTCGCTTCCTCCACGGGCGGTAAGACGAAATTCCCGGTGACCGCTGCCCATCGGGATAAGCTGGGAAGTCGGGCTGCTTGCGGTCAGGTGCGCAACGAAACTGTAGCGCGTCCCCGGGTGCCCCGGCGTAACGATGCGGTGCAGATCGATTTTGCGTGCCTCTTGCACTTCGATGCGCAAACGATTGATCAGGACTTCATCCTGGGTCGGATTGTGCGCGTGAAAGTCGATTTCATACGACTCCTTATAATTAGGCGGCTCGATGACCTCATTGATAAACAGGAGGGCGTTGGGTTGGTCCGAGGTGTTTCGGTAATCTTCAAGCTGCCGCCATTCGGCAGCTCTTACAAAGACGCCAAGACACATCTGTTTGTCGGTTTGGCAGACATCATTGAGACGCGCCGCCAAGTCCCGAAGGTGTGGCAGAACATCTGAATCCGATAGCCGAAAGAAGGGCTGCATATCGGCGCCTTTGTCGGCAGCGTTCCACCATTCCGTGACGGCATCGAGCCACTCGTCTCGCGTGGGTAACCGGCCATCCGTCATACGCTGGGATATCAGTTTGCGCGCGGGACCGGCACTGATGTCGCGCAGGCGCAGAACTGCGTCTGGCTCGATGTCGAAGTCCGGGGGCAGCGATTCGACCCAGCTCTTGATCGTTGATTTCAGCCGGGATGAGAGCTCGCTTGGCGTCAACGACTTCAGGACGCCCTCGAGTCCTTTCTTCGCACCCCATTCCAAAACCGTTTCGAGGAGACCGAATGTCATCGCGCCAACCGGAAAACGTTTGTCCGCGAAAGTGTAACAAGGCAGCCTGACAGTCGCCAGTTGAATCTTCCCGTTTTGCCGACCGCGTCCGCTTTGCGGACCGGGCTCTATGAGCCAGCTCACCGAGCCAACTGTCTCGGCCCTGCGGGTAACGATCCCTCGCGCAAGGCATAAGGTGCTCCTCGCCGGGGCCACTCGGAAAAGGGGCTCGCCTGCGGCGACCGCTATCACTGCCCCGTTCCCGGGTGCCGCAAGGGACCGGTCTCGTCGCTACACTCGTCCCGCGTGCCGTCCCCGCTTTCGCGAGGACGTCGCTATGCTCACGCGGCCCGGGTGCCATTTCAGCGGGGCGATGCGCTGCGCACTTGAGATCATCATGCCTTTGAACGTTCTGACCCTGCACATCCGAGGTGGACTCTTCGCCGACGGCGCCGAACCCGCCATATTGCATCAAACGGCGGTTGAAGCGGCGGCAGGCCGCGTCGAGAATGGATCAGCTTGAAAAAGATCCACAGTGTAGATCTTACTCCGTGCCAGAACGGCTATCGAGTCCGTTCCCCGCACGACCCAAACTCGGTCAATTCCGTTGTCGAGAGTCAGTCCCGCGATGCGCTTGCCGGAGCCCAGAGCCCATACCGCAAGGATGCCGCCCTTCGAACCGGTCACCATCACGTCCTCGCCTCGCAGCCGTCCTAAAGCAACAGCAGTCACCACTTTTGCGTCTGTGGCCGGATTCGGCAGCTCTCGGCCGTCGGCTAGCGAGAATATTTTGATGCGACCGTCGCTCACTACGGCTACGACGTCGCCGGATCCAGGATAGAAACCGATGGCTAGTGATTCAACTGGCCCCGCGCCTCCCTTTTTCCGGATCAGCGAAATAGTCCGCTTGAGTTTCATGGCCGCTGAGCCACCGAGCGGGCCGGGCCTCGGCCGCGTCGAGTTTACCTTCCATATCCAGACCGCGCCTTCCAACGATCCAATGGCGACGATGCCGGTGTCATCCAACTGACCCCAGGCTAGTGCTGTACGCGGCCAATCTTTTGGCTTAGCAGTCCGAACATCAAGTGTTTCGGTCAACGCTTCCGGGCGGGGAGGTTGCCACAAGGCCTTTCCATCGCTGGAGAGGAACGCTGTGCGGCTATCGTGGCGTCCTGTGAGCGCAAAAGCGATCGTGGATTGATCGAGATCGAGCGGATCACCATGATCGCCGGGATCCAAATTCCAGACACGAAGCGGCCGGTCGGTCAGCGCCAGAACAGCGCCTGTTGGGGATACGAAGACAGACCTTATTTCCGGACCGTGCCACCGCCCAACGTCATCGAACTCCCGCATCGGGTGAACGTCTTCGACCTGACACAGCTGGACGAGCGTGGTTTGATCATAATCAGGCGCAACCGCAACGACCGTCTGCTTGAACAATGAGTCCACATCCGCAACAGCGAGTCCTCTAATGTCCGTGTCGATAAAGAGCCCAGGGATGCGATATAGCTCGCGCGGCTCTTTCGGGGACCACACAACGACTGACTTGCGATCAACTGACCCGGCGAGAATGAGTCCCTCCCGCGCATTGTATCCCGCGGCAACGACGCCAAGCTCGCCGTCGAGGGGCATCGGTGTAGGCCAGATAGACCGTCCGGTTGCCACATCGGCGCACCAGGCAATGGTCACACTATCAACGGTAGCCGCTACACATGCGACGACGCGGCCTTCATGTTCAAAGACGGCCCGGACTGGGTGCAATAGTGGCGGAAGCTGAATCGAAGCGAGGGTACGATAGTCCCACGCCTCGACAGCGCCATGACCTGACGCAACGATCGCGGGGCGCCCACCAAGGAGACCTACCGCGACCGAGTCAACATAAGCTGAAAGCCTTAGGTCTGGCCCCGTTTGCTCACCAGAACTGGCGTCTCGAATGACTGCGACTTGACCGTCATACCAGGAAGCCACCACCAGCACCTGACGCCCATCGACCTCACCGAATGCAAGCGCGTTGATGCGACGATCGTCGTTGGCGATGATGCGAACATCGTCGGCTCCCTTGAGTGGATTCCACAGATAAATCTGGGTCTCGACACCGATTGCGAGCAGTAGTACGTGGTCTTCCAGCTGCCCAAAGGCGAGAGCGCGAACCTTGCCGACAAGACCATACGTCGTTTCGAGGTCCGCGATATAGTCGAGATAACCCCGCGTCATGAGCAAAGTCGGGGTTGGGCTTTCGGCGGCCAGTGCCGTCCCGAGTTCGGCAAGCCGCGGTTGTTTGTCGTCTCGAAGACGAGCCTGCATTTGACCGGCGAGCTCACTTGAGTCCCAGCTCAGCGCAACGCGGCTTCGCCGCAACGCTTTCTGTACTGCGGTGGCGACCGCTGAAATGGGCAGGTCATCACCCGCGATCGCGTTGATGGTACGATCAACCCCAAGTAAATTGATGGCGCGCCTTAGCCAGCCCGGATCTGTTGTCAGCCGGTCGAGGCCATCCGCGTTCATACCGTGCTCGAGATGCGCGGGGAGATATCGAACGCAATAATAATTGGCCACCGCCCAACCACCGCTGCCTTCGACAAGCTTCAACAGCGCGGCGGCGATGTCGCTTTCGATCGAAACGCTGTCGGCGTAAATCTGTCGGTAGTGTTCGACAAAGGTTTGATGGGCGAGCCGGTAGGTACTCTGACCAGCCTCCGCATCGAGCGTAATGTAGGGAGCCGCAATTTCGATCGCGCGCCGCACGGCATTATCTGGAAGAGGAACATCCTTGGTGAGAGCCCGCGCAACGGCAACCCATGTGCCGCCGGTCTCGGGAAACCCGCGCCCACGCCCGAAAGCAAGCGCCCGCAACATGGCGGCAGCATTCGGTTCGGATGCTTCGATCCGCCGGACTGCGGTTTCGAAGATACCGGCATGTCCGCCATCGAGCATCCCCATCAGTTCGGGATCATCGAGGGGGAGGGCTGTGCGTGCAAGAAGTTCAGACGTCGCAAGCCTGGCAAACAGAAAGGGCTGATCGCGAGCGGCAATCTTGCTTGCCAGCGTATCGACCGTTTGCGCTTGATTGACATATGGCGATCGCTTAGCGCCGAGCCGGTGCAGAACATACCGTCGTGTCGCGTCCGAATCGCTATCGATGGCGATGATCTCGTCTGGTCCCGCCTCAAGTGCCTCGATCAGCCCATTGGCGTCCGGATTAAATGGTTTGTCGAGCCCTTCTTCAAGCGATTTGCGCGTGCCAACGAGCACCCTCGTAAAGCCGCTGCGCGCAAGCGCGGCCAACAAACGGGCTATCGGCTCAGGTTCCTGTGCTTCGTCCAGCGCATCCGCGAGCAATGTGATGCGGCGATGCTGTCCTTCCAGATGGCGAACTAAATCATTGAGTGATCCGGACCATAACTCCCGCGGTATGAAAGGCTGATCAATACTTACCGCCGTGTCCTGAGCGTCCCGTGGTTGGCCGACTTGCCTGTAGATGCTGTCCAATACGTCTGCCACGGTCTTACCCGTAAGATGTATGGATGCATCAAAAACGTTCGATGGTGGACGTGGTCCATTCCGAAGTTCCGGAGCCAGGTTGGTCGCCGCGTAGGCCTCGACCAGACGGTCGTTCGCCAGAACGCTGATATGGCCCAGCAACGCCGATTTACCGGAGCCGGGAGCACCAGTGACGACGCGCATGCCGGAGGGCGCGTCGCGAAGCCACGAGCAAAGGATATTGGTCTCTGCGCTACGCCCCTCGAAGTACCAATCAAAGTCTGCAGTCTCCGTGCCCTGCGCCTTGTTCAAAAAATGGACGCGCAATTCACTGGGCAGTTCTGCGATGACGCGCTTCAGCTCGCCGTAGTCATCCAGATTGATCACTAGCGGCGCGGAGAGCCGTTGAGGATTATTCAGAACGGCCTCCTGAGGCAGGAAGCCATGGGGTTGAAGATCGCCGAGTTCGGCCAACATCTTCCGGAAAACTTCAGTCAGTGGAATCACAGCATTGTTTTCGTTGAATTCGGTCAACGTCCGAGCGAAGGCGTCAACGAACCGACCGCTGTTGCTCGCGCCGCTCGACGAGGTCGGCCACATCCCCAATCGATGCGGATATCGATAAGCTCGCTGGCTGAGTTGGGCTTGCAAATTGATGAGACCGATATTGGCCCCGCAGCAATCGAGAATAAACAATGTCCAGCAACGCGGATCGGTTTGCCGGATATTCCAGTCCTCTGCAAAGACGTTCCAGAGGGTCCCTGTCAAAATGTCGTCTAACCGACCCTCGGGCGGCAGCATGAACTGATGGTCCATCCCGTCGTCTGTACCGTGACCAACGAGATAAATGATCGTCGATCGTGGTGGATCGTCCTGCCGGCGCGACCATCGTTTGAGGGCCGTCAGGATCTCAGCGCTCGAGGTTGCGACCACCCGGTCCACAAGTTTACCCCCGCGCTCACCTACAATGAGTTTTGCCAACCGATCCGCGTTCGCGCTGGACTGCAATGCGCCGGGCGGCTCAGGATAGTCGTCCACTGCGATCAGCAAGACGCCAAATTCTTCCATGGCCCAAATACTCTCAGGTTGTGCTATAAGAACATACACTATTTTGAAAAAATGTATTGGAGGCAGGTATGGGACAGCCAGGTCCAGTTACGTCTGACGCAATCATTTATTTGCCCGGCATCATGGGCAGTGAACTCGTCGATGCGCAAGATCGCGTTGTCTGGGGACTTAAACCCAGTCTCATTTTTCGGCAGACAGTGTTTGGCGACGTGTTGGACCGACTGGCGCTTCGCGCCAATGATGGCATTCGGGCAAGCCAGCCGATCCAGTTTCCCGCAGCGATCCCCTTGCTCTCCTCGATGGAGCCCTACCGCGCGCTGGAAACCCGTCTGAAGAGCGTTGTCGTGGCTCCCGAGGCCGTCAGGCCCTTTGCCTATGACTGGCGCAAGTCTGTAGCCGACGCCGCCGAGATGTTAGCACCCGTTGCCCGTGCGCATCTCAACCATTGGCAAGCCCGATGGAAGGTCCTGCCTGACGAGCTCAAGAAGGGCCTTCCCGATCCCGGCCTCACACTCGTGGGCCACTCGATGGGAGGGCTCGTAGCAAGCTATTTCGCTGCCTTCGGCGAGGGGGGCGAGAAAGTCCGTAACGTCATCACATTGGGCACGCCATTCGGCGGCTCATTGAACGCGGTCGGCGTCCTGGCCACCGGCAAGGCCTTCCCGTTTGGCGCGTTCGCGAATTCCTTGCGGACTGCTGCACAAACTCTGCCCGGCCTCTACGAGCTGCTCGCCCGCTGGCATTGCGTGATCGATGGCAAAGATCGGCGCGCCCTCACACCTGCCGATGTCGAAGGTCTTGGCGCCAGCCGCGAACTGGCAACGACTGCGGCATCCACCATGGCGAAACTGGCCTCGGCCTTTGACAAGCCGACGGAGCGCACTCCGACCGTCCGGGCCCTCGTCGGCGTTACCCAGCCGACATTGCAGTCCGTCCGCATCAAGGACGGAGTGCCGGAATTTTTTGAGTCCGTGGACGACACCGACCATCGCGGGGACGGCACCGTTTTTCGGTCGGCCGCGGCGCCGCCTGGCGTGGATCCAGCCTATTTGCCACAGACTCACGGCGCCTTGTCCAAGACCAACGAGGCGATCGAATATGTCGCGGCCAAGCTCACAGAGCGCCCTTTCGAAGCGTTTCTGGCCGATACGGCTGTTGGAATCCGCGTGCCCGAAGTTGTTGGCGTGGATCAGCCCTTCTTAGTCGAGTTGCTGGACGGCAGGCCAGGGCTGCTTTGCGCCATAACCGATATTGAACAGAACCAACCGCAAAAGCTGGTGCCCTCGAAATTGCGTGGCGGGTTGGTGGGGGCTGAGTTCACCGCACCAAGGCCGGGGCTTTATCGGATTTCCATCTCTGGCGGCGGCTACAGTCCGGTCGAAGCTCTCGTATGTGCAATGGATCAAGGCTAATCGGCTGCGGTGCATCCATGATCATGATGGTGGCCGGCCAAACCGGTTTGGAACGGCCGCCGCCAGAGGAGGTTGAGTCCAAAACTCGAGAGTTACGTAGGATTGCGAGCCACGAGCGCCCGAAAACCCAACCGGGCGACCAGTTGCATTTCGCTGTAGCGGGCCACCCTTCTGCAATGCAATAATCTTGTGAATTCTTGCCTCAATATTTCGGATAAGTGGCGTGCGTCACATACTACCTATTGTAGTAGTGTTAGGTTTCAGTAACGTCGATTTAATGATTCTTCCGCTAAAGGAGACGTTAACCAATCGAATCGGCAGCTCTTGATATGCGATAATTGCATAGCTACTATGCAACTACGTACTTTTTATAGGCTGGAGAGGGTGATGGCGAGCGAACCTGCTAAACCGATAGATACGCAAGCGGCGATCAAAGCCGACTTGGAGAAAATGTTTCGCGAGAACGGCGTCGAAGCAACCGATGCTCTCACCGCAGAATTCGCGTCGATGCTAACAGACTCGATCCGAGCCGCGGCGACAAGCCCTCCTACCGCGAAGACGCCAAAGCCTTGAGTGGCGTAGCACACCAAGGACACCGCGAAGACAGGAGCGCTTCGCGAGAGTTCGGCAATTTCCTTCCCTGTTATTCCCGGATCTGACAAGACCCCTCAGCCACGGCGCCAACGTTTCGCCGAAAGCCATGATGCGGGCAGCCGAGTGTGTGGGATCTCGCTGAAATTTCGATACCGCATCTCAGGCTCTAGCGAACTTGCCGCGACCGCTCAGAGCCTACCTTCAAATAGCCACCAGCACATTGAGTTCACCGCGAGGCGCTCCGAGTGCCGCCGAGGCGCTCTACTCAGCCAGCAAGGTCAGCTGGAGATGCCGCGAACCAGCATGTCAAGCAGCTGATCGGGCGTCTTGATCTCCGGGTGCAATATCTCGGTGCTGAATCCGGGTTTCTTCGCAATTGCCGCATAGTCGTCGAGAATAGCCGCGGTCACAGCATCCAGTTTTGCATTGCTAACAGCAATGCCGGTTTCATCGTAAAACGCCTTGGCAAGCGTCCGAACCCTACCGCGGGCACGGTTGTTGAATATTTTTCGACGTTTGGAGTTTGATTTCTTGGGAAATTCCGGCTTCATCTGATTCATTGAGACAATCTCTATTCTCTATTGTTTTCTAAAAGGGGCCTTCGCTGATCAGCCGCTTTGCAATCTTCAGATTGCCGTCGGTTTTGGCATTAGCCTTCATCGCATCAATCACGATGGTGTTCGACCGAGGGACAAGAAGGCCCATGTCACGCGACATGTGCTCATCAAATCTATTCGAGTTTTTGTAGCTTTCGAGAAGATCCATATAGGTACGGATCTGTTGCGGGGTAAGCGGCATCAACAACCCTCATGCAGCGTGAAAGGCAAAAAGCTACTGTTTTCGTTTACCTTGTGCAAGCTCCAGTAGTATCAGCGCTAACGGCTACCCGATCGAATTTCGATCGACCCTAGCCAACCCTCGCTCGCCGAAATCGCGGCATCATGCAGATACCGCGACAAACGTGACAGCTACCCCATAACGATTGGCCGCCCGCAATTGCGCGTCTCGTTCGACACTGATCGTAATACCGCTTTCGCGCAGGCTGATGAAATCGCTTTACTTTTTAACGGCTTAGATTGCGGCGCCGCGCTGAGGCCCGTGATGGGACGCAGCTGCCTGCGCACGGGCCCACAACCCGGAGCAGCCACGATCGCTCCGAACCGGCATCGAGCACCCCTCGATGTCGGACGGCCGTCCGCCTTGCGGACCGGGCTCTACGAGTACGCTTACCGAGCCATGCTGTCTCGGCCCATTCGGGTCACGATCCCATCGCGCAAGAGCTGATGTGCTCCTCGCCGGGGGCACTCGGAAAAGCGGCTCGCCTGCGGCGAACGCTATCACTGCCGCGTTCCCGGGTGCGCCTTTTAACCGGTCTCGTCGCTGCACTCGTCCCGCGAGCCGTCCCCGCTGTCGCGAGGACGTCGCTATGCTCACGCGGCCCGGGTGCCATTGCAGCGGGACGATGCGCGTTCGCGCACGTCGGTCCAGGCCTGTCGTAGCCTAGCTCAAGCTCGGCCAGCCCTGACTTAGCACCAGCTTGTACCCATACTCCGTCATCCATTTGGCGCGGGCGAGGTGGCTTTCGTAAGCTTGCTTGGCACGAGCCGGTTCGCGCTCGGCATCGATATGCAGGATGATTTGCGCCACCTTGCGCCAATCGGCGCCTTCCGCATTCGCATGGAGCATGCGCAGATAGGTGGTGATGTGACTATGGTCATACGGTGTCAGCGCCGCCGGATTAGACGGTGCTATTTCCGCCACATCGGCACCCAGCGGGATGATCTTTTGCATGCCTGGACCTGAACCGAGCTTTGATGGACTCTCGGAACGAAAATGTCTCTGCCGAATGCCATCTCGCATAGTCCCGATTTATGCACCACGTGGTGCAGCCGGAGCACCACTCTCCCAGAGGCTTTCGAATATTTCTGTGCCTTTCGTTCTCTAAAGCTTCTATCGCCGCTGCCGCGGCAGCAGCTTAGGGGCGCGGCCCCTCAGCGCGGCGCAAGGGCAGGCCTGCGGTTTTGGCTCCCCCACGCTGCGCGCGGTGCCCCCAAAAATCTTGCTGCGCAAGATCCTTGGCCCTTGCGCCTTGCACACCTCGCTACTCGCCGCGAGGCAGGGGTTATGGCGGCTTTTTGCCGCGCACAACCCCAGCCTTAAGGAAAAGAACAATGAGCAACAGAACCAAGACCTCCGCCGCAGCCCGCAATATCGTGATGGTGCCGCTCGGCAAACTCAAGAAGTCGCCGAACAATGTACGCAAGGTGCCGCACACGTCCGCCGAGATCGAAGCGCTGGCCGCCAGCATCGCCTCCCTTGGCCTCCTGCAATTTCCTGTCGTCGAGCCCGAACTCGGGGCCAAGGACAAGCCGACCGGCTATTACCTCGTCAATGCAGGCGAGGGACGCCGCCTCGCGCAATTGCTTCGCGTGAAGCGAAAGGAGATTAAAAAGGATGAGCCGATCTCCTGCATCTGTGACGTCGAGCACAATGCCGCTGAGATCAGCCTCGCCGAAAACGCCATCCGCTCCAACATGCATCCCGCCGATGAATTTGAAGCCTTCGCCGAGCTTCACACCAAGGAAGGCATGACCATCGAGGATATCGCGGGCCGCTATGGCGTCACCCCTGCTGTCGTCAAACAGCGCCTCTCGCTCGGCGCCGTCTGCCCCTCCCTGCTCAATCTCTACCGCGCGGGCGAGATGAACCTTGATCAGTTGACCGCCTTCACCGTCACCGATAACCACGCGCGGCAGGAGGAAGTCTGGGAAACCCTCGGTTGGGACAAGAGCCGCCGCGCCATCCTGCATGCCCTGACCGAAGGTCAGGTTTCCATCGGCGACCGCCGGGCTGTGTTTGTCGGTCTCGATGTCTACGAAAAGGCGGGAGGCAGCATCATACGCGACCTGTTCGATGAGGAAGGCGGCTACCTCGCTGACGCCGCCCTGCTCAACCGCCTCGTGCGCGAGAAGCTCCAGTCTGTGGCTGAGACCGTCATGGGTGAGGGCTGGAAATGGGTCGAGGTCGATCCCGAGTTCGACTACCGGCGCACCTGCTCCATGGGCACAATCGAGACGGTTGAGAGGGAACTTACTGAGGTGGAGCAACAGAAGCTGCAAGCCCTGCAAGAGCGGCTTGACGCCGTAAGCTATGAGGCCGAGCAGGATGATCCGCCCGGTGAAACGCTCAACGAGATCGAGCGCCTCGAACAGGAAATCGCCGCGCTCACCGAGGAGATGTTTCGGCCAGAGGATATCGCGCGGGCAGGCGTGTTTATCGCCCTCGGCCATGTCGGTGAAGCCCGGATCGAACGCGGCTATCTGCGTCGCGAGGACCAGCCGCAGCAGGAAGGCGAGGCGGAGAATTCCAAGCAGGCCGAGACTCCATTCAGACCGGCCACCAAAACCGATGGGCTATCCGCTGCCTTGGTTGCCGAACTGACCGCACACCGGACGGCGGCGCTGCGCAACGATCTTGCGCAAGCTCCCGAGCTGGCACTGATCGCTGTTGCCCATGCGCTGGCGGCAAAGGCCTTCTATCGCTTCGATAATCTCTCTTGCCTTGCCCTCGCGCTCAACGCCACATCCCTTTCAAGCGCCGCGTCCGGCATCGAGGAGACAGCAGCCTGTCAGGCGATTGCTGCCCGGCACGAAGCTTGGGCAGCGCGCATGCCCAACGAGGGAAGGGCGCTCTGGTCATTCGTCTCCTCGCTCAGCATGGATGAACTGATGTCCCTGCTCGCCCATTGTGCATCCCTGTCCCTTAACGCGGTCCAGCGCCCGGGCGATCAGTCACAAGCCGATGCGCTCGACCATGCGGCTGAATTGGCCAAGGCCATGCCGCATGACATGACCCGTTACTGGCAACCGACCATTGGCGGCTATCTAGGCCGGGTGGGCAAGGACCGCATTGCCGAGGCCGTTCGCGAAGCTGCGGGCGATGACGCTGCACGCCAGATCGTGAGCCTCAAGAAGCAGGCCATGGCTCAACGCGCCGAGCAGTTGCTCGCCGGGACGGGCTGGCTGCCACCCCTGCTCAGGTCCACCGAAGTGCGCGAACAGATTGCAGCATGAGTGTAGTGGAGAGCCGCGTTCGCGCGGCTCTCCTGACATGCGTTCCTGCGATGCCCGGAGCACATCGTGGCCCACGGGCGGATCGCCGCGACTGGCGATCTCTCATCATGCCGTCAGCTTTGCAAGGCGGCGCTCGCCGTCAAGAGCGAACGGTGCCCGCCTACGGCCTGCCTCCCATTGCGCTTTTGACCGCTCGCTCACTCCGCCTTGCCGGTCCCGACGGCAGCGCGATCGCCAATCTTGGCGATCCGTAGCCGAAAGGACATATGATGAAACTCCTCACTGAATCCCAGCGTCAAACGTTAATCGAGAATGGCCGCCGTCAGACCGAGGTCAAAGGCACGCCCGACGAAATCGACTTCGAGCCGGTCGTGAAGCTGTTCAATCCCTGCGGGGCCGGGACATGGCTTCTCACCGAGATTGATCCGTCCGACGAGACAGTAGCTTGGGGCCTTTGCGATCTCGGCATGGGCTTTCCGGAATTCGGGACGGTCAGCCTGACCGAGCTTGCTGCGTATTGTGGCCGGTTCGGACTTGGTATTGAGCGCGACCTGCATTTCAAGGCGCGTGGTCCAATCTCTCGCTATATCGAAGCTGCCAACAAAGCGGACTGCATCGTCGAGGATGTGTGAAATAGGAGGAGGCGCTCACCGAGCGCCTCCTTTCTGCCCGTTCAGCCCAAGTGGCTCTTGGCGGGTTGCGCCGGGCCGCGTGGCCCTGCTCGCAAAATGTCGTCGAGCAATTCATCGAACGTTGGCAGCTCGCGATTGAAGTGGTTCTGAGTGGCG
Organism: Bradyrhizobium sp. CCGUVB4N; assembly: GCF_024199945.1. Lineage (GTDB taxonomy): Bacteria > Pseudomonadota > Alphaproteobacteria > Rhizobiales > Xanthobacteraceae > Bradyrhizobium. The sequence goes on from NZ_JANADP010000001.1 coordinate 2,858,945, forward strand.
ACGGGCCTCGCGAGTTCCGCAAACACAGTGGGCGACGTGTCGAGGAGGAACAATTCATCCTCGGCCCCCTCGTCATCTTCCTGCTGTTGAAGTTGATCGAGTCCCTCGCAACCGATGGCGATACCCCACCAAACGGCCAGGAAAGCAACGACATCCCAGAATGGCGCCTGCCGGGCCGGAACGACCGCGAGGTAGAACGCAAGGCCGAAGAAAAGAGCTGCCATGATGAGATGACAGATGCTGTTCAGGACACGAGCGACGCGGAGCATGATCCGCACAGTCCGGTAGTAGCGGCCTTTGATGTTTTCAATGAATGTCGGTCGCTGATGAATGTGTAGCATGTGAGCCTCCTCAAGAGATGTGAAAGTGCTTTTGAGGCTAACCGTGTTGGACGCTGTCGGATGTCGAAGGCTTCGGCAGTATTCGGTAATGGTTAGTAGCGGTCGAGAGGCCGCTCTTGAAACGGCGAAGGGAGGCTCGGGTTGAGCCTCCCTTGGGAGCGTCGTGGCATTGTCGATTACTGGCCCTTCGGAAGGGCACGGCCCTCCTGATCCTCGATGAATTTCAGGAGCGTGGATTTGCGTGCGTAAATCGTCGCTGTCCCAAAACCAAAGACCGGCAGACGCTTCTTCGAGGCGAGGTAGAAGACCTTGCGCTGATACTTGGCGTCGCCAAACAGGAAAATGGCGATTGCGCGGGCGCCCTCCAGAATGTCCTCGGGCAGTTGGCTGTTGTGCATGGCAGACATGATGATGCATCCGTAGCTGGAGGTGGATCAGGCAAGGGGTGGAGGCTGGTGGCCATTGAGCGGGACCTTCCGTGGCCGGCCGCGCTTCCTGCGTGGTTCGGGTGCAGGCGGTTCGGGGTCGCCCGGCTCGGGCTTCGGATTGCCGCCCGTCGGGCTCTCCGGCGGCGGCTCGTCCGGCTCGAACAGTGTCGCCGCCTGCCGCGCGAGCGCCGTCGTGCGCCGCAGGTGATCGAGCGCCATCGCCGCCGCCGTGCTCGACGGCACGTAGATCCAGTGAGCCAGGATGGGCGCGATCTCGATACCGAAAGCTATGGCTTCGAGCGCGGCCACGACTGCCACCCGCAACCAGCTCTCATGCAGGATTTCTGTGAAGGCAGTGAGCCTGCCTAGAAATCCGTCGCGCTTTGGCTTGCGATCTGAGGACGTATCCACCGCCTGCTGGATGAGCTTGTTGTGGTCCCGATTCAGGCGATCGAGGTCTGCCTTGAGGCTGTCCAGCCGCGCATATTCGGCCGTCCGCTTGGCCTCCAATGTGGCGAGCTGAGCAGCCCCGTTGTCGGTGGCCGCAGTGGACGCAGCTTTTGCGTTCCGGCTCCCACGCACAGCCGCGCGGATGACGTTCTGCTGGAGCGACCCAATCTGGACATCCTGCGCGCGCGTGAGGGCCGCCTGGTCATTGACCGCGCGCGTTGCCCGCATGACCGCCGCCTCATAGACCGGCGTCACCCGAGCCACGATCGGCTTGTTCTCCGACAGGTAGTCGCTCTCAATCTTCGCGGTGATATCGCCCGCGTAGCCCATCATGCTGACGAACAGAGCCACGGTCGCACTCGTCGCCACCGCCTGGCCGACGCGGAAGAGCGTGACCATGGTTGAGGCGTGTCCCGAAAGAGCCGTCGTGCGGAGTCCGGCCTTCTTCAATTCCTTGATGCCCTGCCGGTACAGCGGAGCGCGGTAGAAGCAGTAGACATCGGTGACGCCGACGAACAGCGCGGCAGATGCGCCGATTGCCGTCAGCGACCAGCTCCATTGGCCACCCGGATTGAAGAGCGTGTTGGTAACCACGCTCAATCCGGCGCCCATGCCAATCATGCTGCCGATGCTCATGAGGCCGCGCGACATGAAGGTGCCGATTTCGTTCGACGAGGCATGCCGGGCGAGTTCGGAGGGAGTGCCTCCGCCCGCAGTGACAAGCACGCGCGAGATCAAGCCGAGCCTCGCCGGCTGAGCGAACATCCGCCCGGCCGTCTCGTCGGGTTCTGGATCGTAAAAGATCGGATTGGGGTGCATGGCGTCGGTCTCCGTTGTAGGAGCCCGACAAAGACTGCATTCTTCGGGAGTAACGGTACGGGAGGCCGCAGCAGAATTTGCCGGCTTTTACCTGCGGTTACCCCCTGAAGGGGGTAATCTTCCCCCTAGTCGGGGACCGTCTGCCCTAACGCGAACCCAAGGTATTGCGGTGCGAAGTGCCCAATAAATCCCGTGGATCGTTTGGCGCGGCTATTCGTGCACAAACAAGCGCCGGGTAGCTTCGATTCGTTTCAACTTCCAATTGGGCAATATTTCAATGCGTAGTGACGTAAAGGAGCGGGTGGCGGAAACCCCGAGCGCCGAGGAGCTGGTGAGAGCCATCATCAGCCATCTGCAAAAGGCACCGGGCATCAAGGATGCGCAGCTTCAGAAGCTGTTCAGAAGATGGATACGGCGTGACGATACCGTGATCCCCGAAAGGCTCAATCCCGCATCTTTCGATTGCTGGGATCAGATCATCTTTCGCGGAAGCTACAAGAACGTCAAAAAGAAGCTCACTTCGCTGTACTATGTTCGCATTGAAGAGACTCTCAAATATCTCAACCTTCTGCCCTCGGAATTCGAGATCGGTGAAAGTACCTGGCCAGCCTATCTCCAGCAGATCCTTCAGTATCTGAAGTCACCCGCCAGCAATCGCAATCCGGACACCGTGAAGGCAGCGCTCTCGCTCCTTCTCGGCATGGATGCCAACCAGCATTACAGTGTGAATGATGCGCTGGCCGGCGAGTATTTTGGCTACCGTCGTAGCTCCAATCGCGGCCGCATCGTACGCTTCCACATCAAGATCAATCCCTCGGCCGGTACCGGATTGCTGTCCTTTGACAACAACTACTTCCAGTCCCCGGATCACTGGCGGGTACAGGGCTGTGGGATGAATGTGGATGCGCTTACCTACCTTGTGGGGCATGCCCATGACGCCGGTGCCCCCGGTACGGGTCTCGGCCTGCGTTTCTTTGTGCTCAGCAAGTTCCGTCGCTTCGGATGGCTGGTTGGGCTGCTCAATTCCTTGGACCGCAATCAGAAACCGATTGCCTCGCGCATACTTCTGATACCGGCCAGCCAGCATAAGAGCGTGCGGCGCGTAAAAGCGCCCATGGACGAGGAAACCATCCTGCAATTCATCTCAAACAAGGTGCTCACGCCGGAGCAGCTCGAAAAGGAGATCGAGGTGCCGCGGCCTGCCGACCTCGAGGGCGTGCCGGTTTCGGTTCTCATCCAGTCCCTGATTTGGAACGGCACGTTACGCACGCTCCACGGCGCGAATACCGATATTCCGAGCAAGGATCAGAACGAGGCCTATGCTCACGTCTTTGCCTTTCAGCAGAAAGCGCTTGAACGGCCTCGCAATACGACCAACGACATCGATTTCTTTGTCCGCCTCCTGGCGTACGATGATGTGCGCGAGACGATCATGTCCAAGCTACCTTTGCCCTAGATGTCAGCTTCCCGGCGCAAGATAGTCGCCTAAAATTGCAAATCGGATCAATGGGATAGGATGAAACTTTTGGAGCCGCATAGTCCGCTCTGGTATGATGCCCGTCAGAACAATTCCAGGGGGGCATTCATGATCGAAGTGCACAAAATCCAGGACAGCCAAACGGGCGAATTCACTTTCGAGCAGTACCTCAAGGGCGGCGTGCTTCACCGCGATCCCAATGTCGGCCCAGCTCTCGTTCGCCGCACGCCGAAGGGTACTGGCATTCTGAAAGCCTATTATTGGGAGGGTAGACTGCACAGCCCCGATCATGGACCGGCTATCATCGAATGGAATGAAGGTGACATCATGCCATGCAAGAAGGGGTGGTTCCGACACGGCTACCTGCATTCCACGGGTGGCCCGGCCGTCTGGTCCCTCAACAAGGATCACGACGCTGGACCGTTTGCACTGACTGATGCGTATTTCGTTCACGGCTATAATTATCGCGATCCGGCACAGGGGCCAAAGCTGATCCATCGCGACTGGCATACCGGGCAGACGACGGTCTGCCAGTTTACCTCTAAAAGAAAATTCATCGGCCCTTGCCCGAGCGAAGCTGACCTCTCGAAGCTCTTCAAGCGCCGCGCGGACCGGTCGACATACGATCTCCTGCCGTAGGGAATCTGGGAAAGCTTGATCGAGCTTTGTAAAGGTTGGTACTCGCTCTTGTGCCGTTTTTCGGCAGAGCTAGTCTACGCGAATGAGCACCAAATTCGTCTATGCGCGGCCTCGCATGGAATTCGATCCGCAGCTTGCGGACGATGTTGCGAGCTTTGATCGGCTAAACGCGCGGCCCGTCGGTGCAGCGGTCACGATGGCGCCAGCAAGGCGCAGTCCGTTTAACGGCTATTCCCGTTCGCTGACGCCCGATGGTGGTATTCTCATCACCTATAAGGATCTCAACCGCAGCATCCTGTGCAGAAGCTTGCGCGTTGCGGCATGCGTGGCGCTTTCCTGCGTATCTCTTCCGCCGATCCTCGACCTTGAAACATTCTCCTGGGCGCAAGTCGCGAGCATCGGCGCGCTCGCACTGGCGAACTGGATCGTTCTCAAATTGAAGATCAGGAAGGGTCACGCGGTCGAGGTACGTCCCGACTGCATGATCATCGACGGCACCGACATCTTCCTGGCCGATGACATCGGTGATGAGAACTGGCCCACCCTTCAACACGACCCCGACGATGAAGGACATCAGTTTATCGGCGGTATCTGCGGAACCCGATTCATCGAGTACATGACCGTTAATCCGCTCGACGAGTCCGACCGCACACCTCAGGTGCTCGAGGCCGATCTCACGCTCGCTTTCGAACAGCTCTGGGGCCGCCGGGCTGCCGGATTCGGATTGCCGCTGTAGCTACTACTCGGGCTGAATCTCGACGCGCAGACTAACGCGTCCATGGCCGCCGCCCGGGCAGTTGAGGCCGAACGTGTCCTTATCCTTGCCATCGAAATCGGCCTGTGCCGTCACGTGCCGCTCATCCTTCGACGTGATCTTCGGTGTGGCGGCCTTGGTGCTGACGACATCCTTGGTGTCGGGCTGCGCGCTCACAATCCTGTAGCCTGCGGGCGCCGTGTACTCGACCGTCGAAACGGCGTGGGACCCGCATCCATAGTCCACCATGCCGCCGTCCTTTGTAACCACCTGCGGCTCGCGGGCGTAGGACATCGGAACCGGGAATTGAGGGCTGATCCACATAAGTGCGAGGCCGAATGCCATCACCACAAATGCGGGCGTCCGTGATCGCAACTTCAGACCCGCGAATTCAAACCGGTGTTCTCCCTTGGACTCCCGACGGCTAAACACCAGAAACAGCAGGCCAAGCAGCACCAGAGCGGCGCCTCCGTAAAACGCAACGCGTTCCATGATCTATCTCCAGACCGGGCGGACCATTCGGTTCCGCCCGGTACGCATAAGCAACTGACGCGACTGGAGAAAACTTCCGGGTCCTACATACGTTCCCGGAGCGCCAGAGGACCGACCGGGTCTTGGAGCAGCGCGAGGTTCGCGCAGTCCCGTATCCGGGCGACATCCGAATGTTCCAGTCGCACCGCAGCAGCCGGCGGCATGCCTTCCATCAGCAAGAGCTGACTGTGCCGCTGCCGCGAAAACGCGGTACGCAACTCGAAGGGCGCGATCAGCTTCTCCATCCGGCCTGCCGCATACCGCAACGTCTCCTCGTCGCCATTGGCGAAGAGCTGCACGAGGCCGGCATTTCCAAGAAATGTCTCCCAGCCATTCTTGTAGTGCCGCTTGAGCTGCGTGACGTCCTGCAATACGACCCACAATTTGACGCCAAAACCTGGGAAATACGCGGCCGCCCGTTCCATGATCTCCATGTGCCCCAACGTCGCGAATTCCTCCATCATGAACAGTATCGGCGGGCGATCACGTGGATACGCGCCAAGAGCCTCTAGTTCGACGCAGGCAAGCTGCACTACCAGCCGCAGCCAGCGCGAGTGCTGCTCCATGCGACCCACGGGCAGACACAGAAAAATGGTTGCTGGCCTGTCACCCCGGAGAGTGGCCAGCCTGAAGTCCGATCGCTTGAGTGTCCGGCGAAGCATCAGGCTGTCCAGGAAGTCCGTCTGCGTGGCAGCCGTACTGAAGATGCTGCCCCGTTCCGTCTGCGGCGTGTTGAGGAGGCGCGTTCCTTCGGCGGCCGCGATTCCACCGAACCGATCGCCAAGCGCCTCCATGCGATGGAGCAGCGTCTTGAGGGCCAGCTTGTTCGCATCGAAATAGTTGTGCTTCTCCTCAGGAGACGCCTCAGCCAGCGCTTTCGCCGCCGCGGCCTTGGCGGCCAGTGCAAGCGGCTTGTATGTCAGGCACAAAAGCTCGCGCACTGTCACCAGATTGCGCTCTCTCTCCTCCAGTGAAAGCGTCAGCAGGATGATGCCGGTCAGCAGTTTCCGCGCCGACTCTCGCCAATGCTGAGAACGGCTGTCACCGTCATCAATGACAAGAGCATTCGTGATCGAAGCGACGTCGTCGATGATGGTGGGACTGTCGGGATCGAGTTCGTCGAGTGGATTATAGCACGCCGTCGGCTCGCCCGACTGGCCGAAAGGATCGAGCACATAGACATCGTGCCCCATTGCCCGGCGGAATGGAGCAGACCGCGCGAGTTCGCCCTTGGGGTCGAGCACGAGCGCCGAACCCGAATAAAGATAGAGATTGGGCTCGAGGACGGTCGAGGTTTTGCCGGCGCGGGCGCCGGCGATGGTTACCATCGGACGGTCATCGAGATGACCCAGATATTGGTGGCCGAACTTGCCGAGAATGATGTGGCCCGGCTCAAAGCGATAGCGCATGAGCTCGATCGGCGACATCCAGTAGTTCACGCGCGCGCGGTCCGCTTCGAGCCTCGGCAGGAGCACCCCGCGCGGCAATGCCTTGCCGAACAGCTCATGCGTTGCACCATCGAGGTTCGGTAAGGACACGTGAGATTGAAATTGAATGTCCTCCGCCCGTGTCCGCCATTTCTTCCGCTCGCTTCTAAACATGTCAAACATGATGACCTCCGTTGTTGACCATCAACGGCTACCGTGTGGCGCGAGGGTCGTCGTTCGGAAGCATTGGGAATGTCTTGTAAGTTGCTAAGCTTCTTGTTGTGGGCAAAGGCCTCGCCGCTCATCATGATCATGGGGTTGGCTTCGCATTCCTTGACGCTGCCGGGGGCGGTCACCTTGTTCCTCACGAACTCCTTTCTGAGAAGCCCACGGGGCTTGAAAGACGCGGGTTCTATTGTCCCTTCCGCCGCTTGGCCCATCCCTCAAAAAAGACAGAAGCCCTTTCGCTGACGCGAAGAGGGCTTTGCTTTTTTGACCTAAAGGCAAGGGGAGGGCCGCGTCGTCAGGGCCAATCACGAACCGCATCAAGCCCCGTTGTGGGGCTTCATTTCAGAAAGGAGAATATCATGAGCAACAATCAACCGGTTTTCGTCGCCTATAGCGTCAAGGAACGCTTAGGCAAACAGCCTATCTGGCGGAAGATCGGCGTGGCCTTCGCCCACACCAAGAAGCCCGGCTTCAATATCGAACTGGCGGCTTTGCCGATCGGCGACCGCATCGTTCTGCTTGAGCCAAAGGAAGACAAGCCGGAATCCGAAACCGATGCCGACAAGGGGGGCGCTCAATGAGCGCCCCTTTTTCGATCCAGCAACGTCCAACAAAGGAGTTTGTCATGACGACAGCGCTTCGCAGACTTTTTGAGCCACTAATCGAAAATGATGATTACGACCGGTCCTTCATCTGGATCGGGAATGATGGCTACTCTGTCTGCTTTAATCCAAACACAGGACGGCTCTATGGCGCTCTGTGGTACGATAGCGTCGAGACCTATCACCCCACATTCTATGTTTCTGTGCTCGATGCCATCCGCATTTGGCATCGGGGGTGGCTTTCGAGGGCTAGCCTATGCGCCTTTCCCCGTTGCGCGATCGAGTTGTTTTCCATCACAAGCAGCTCGATGGAGCAGGCTCAGTTTCATTTTGAGATTATGCTCTGTAACGCATCCATCTTTTGATCGACGCTATATCGAAGAAAGAGTTCGCCTGACAAGCGGGCTCTTTTTTTGTTCGCGCGGATAAAAATAGAAAATCCGGGAATGTCTCAGATTACAAATCCTTTCGGTACGAATGGAAAATGCTGAAGCGTAAATTGGGCAACAGGTAGCGAGATGTGTTTCGCGTCCCGCGAAACCTCGTTTAGGGGCCAATTCTTTATGGCCCCTAAAAACCCAGGACGCATGCGCTCTGCAAAGAAAGGTGAAAATGGCCAGACCTCGCCTCGCTGATCCGCGCAATGTGCCACTCAAGCTGTATTTCACAAGTGGCGAACTCGCGAGCATAAAAAGCCGCGCGGACGCGCTTGGAATGCGGACAGTGCATTTTGGCCGCGCCGTGCTGCTCGCTGAAGGACAAGCTCTCGTCCAGGCCAAACATTCATCGCGCCTTACCGGGCAGATCCTTGTCCAGCTCTCGCGGCTCGGCAACAACCTCAATCAGATGGTGCGCCACCTCCATGCGACGGGCGATCCGCTGCCTGCCGACCTGGAGCCCCTGCTCGCGGACATCCGAGCCCTCATCGCCGAGGAGTTGCGCCGATGATCGTCAAGATCTCCGACAGTGGCTCGTCATTCAAGGGACTTGCGACCTATCTCACACATGATCCAAAGGCACAGACCGCTGAACGGGTCGCCTGGACCCAGACGCATGGCCTTGCCAACGACTATGTGCCGGCCGCCGTCAATGAAATGTACATCACTGCGGAAAGCGCCGAATGGCTCAAGGAGCAAGCCGGTGTGCGAGCGGGTGGGCGACCGGTTGAAAATCCCGTCAAGCATATCAGTCTCAATTGGGCCGAAGAGGACAAACCGTCACGAGAGCACATGATTAAAACCGGTGAAGATTATTTGCGGCATATGGGCTGGTCGGACCATCAAGTGATCATGGTGGCACATAGCGACAAGCCTTACGCGCACCTTCACATGATTATCAATGCTATCCACCCCGAGACCGGGAAGGCGCTCGATGACGGCTTTGAGAAGCGCCGTAGCCAGACCTGGGCGCTTAAGTATGAACTCGAGCAAAATCGCGTGCATTGCACCGAGCGACTGAAGAATGTCGGGGAACGCGAGCAGACTATGCCCCGTAATATCTGGATGGAATTTAAGCCGAACGAGCGGGAATTTCGTAAATCCGAGCGGCAGTTTCTACAAAATCCGGAAATTGAAGAATATCGGCCGGAAAATCGTCGCGCCACGGAATGGGAAATCTTCAAACAATTTCAACGCGACGAGCGCGACCAATTTATTGCCGAAGGGAAATCGAAATTCAAACAATTGCGCTCCGAAATTTACCGCGAAGTGCACGCGGATTTTCGGGAGCGCTGGGCTGAATATTATAAGGCCGAGAAGAAAGGGACTGAAAATGCCCCTGCGCAGCTCGCCGCCGTGAAGGCCAAAATTGTTGCGGATGAAAAAGCGGCTCTAGAGCCGCGCCGCGAAGCGGGTTTTAAGGAGCTGCGCAAAGAGCGTGACGTAGAAAGGGAAGCTTTAAATGCTCAACAGCGGGAGGTACGAGCCGAATTCAGGTCAAGGCTCGAATCCGGCATGGATAATTCCGACTTCTTTGCCGGTCTGGCGGCGAAGCGGGACAACAGGACTGCGGTGCGGTCGACGTTTCGTGAGGCCGGTCACGAGACGACCTCCCGGCCGATTGATCCTGTGGAGACGCCATTCGTTGGTAAGCTCATCGATGCCCGCCTTGAGCCGATTTCCCGGGCGCCGTGGAGACCCGACACCAGAAAAGGCCAGGCTAGGGAAAAGGATGCCGGCGATGTGGCCAAGCGCAGGACCATGGGGGCTGTCGGCGGCGTCGCTGACGGCATCTTCTCCTTTTTGACCAATTTGGGCTCGGCTCGTCCTGAACCCGTGCCTACGAAGGAGAGGGCGGACCAGTTCCGTGAAGCTGCCGAGAATGCTCTCAAGCAAGAACAGCAGCGTGGCCGCGAAACGGAGGATGCCGCCTGGCGCGAGCGGCAAAAGGTTCATACACGAGAATGACCAAGGGGCCGGTCCAGCCACGACCGGGCCCCCAGCTTCTTCGGCGCAGGAAAACGAACCCGGTACCAGCCGCTATGATCCTCTCGAAGAAAGCGACGCGGCGGAGCTCGAAATCGAAGCCGAATTCCGCCGCAAGCTTGCTGGGCTACGCTGGATACCCCGGAGGTCGCGAGCTGGTGCACGACGGGAGCTGCGAGAATGGCGACGCGCAGCGCTCAGAGCGTTGCGTGAGAGGCGTTCGATGGAGCGCCATGCACGCTACGAGATTCGACGGAGGAGGATGGCGGCCGTCAACCGACAGATACTCCAAGCGCCTCGTCCCAATTAGGGCCGGCGGGAAGGGGTACGCATCCGCGTGTGAATAGTGATTATGCAGACTGGTATCGGCTATCCTGTTGCCAATAGTCTACCGATACCAAGAATGGTGCGTTCGGAGATGCGCCGGGATTCTCGAAGATCACCGACCATTGGCTTCTCCAAACGTCCGCTGTGGGGGGCTCTACCTTTGCCTGCCACTCCCTGCTCAGTTGAGAGTACATATTCGACGGTGGCAATCGGCTTGTTTGGCAGACCGCTTATTTTGATCCGGCCGAAGGTACCGCTCGTCAAGGCGACCACCTCAATTTCCGGTCCAGGTTTGCTTGATGCCCTCGAAAGGAGCTTTGCAAGCGATCCGGAGGTGGCCGAGCCAATTAAGGCCGCAAGGCCATCAATGAAACTGTGTCTCGCCGGCAGGCCGGTGAGTTCGTCGAGGCCGATGTTCTCGAACAGTCCTTTGCTTGAATGGGTCTTATCGGAACGCGTCTGGCCATAACGCAGCACTGCCTCGGCTGCCTCATTAGACTGGGGACTCGCGAGGACTGCCGTCAGCAGCCGTGCGGCCTCTTGGGGCCCCATCCTTGCGGCATTGGGTCCTCGACCTCCGACCGGCCGCAAATCTCCTTTCACCAGCCAACGATCGAGATCAGTGACCGTAGCCAAGCTGATCCCGGTCATCGTGCTTACCGCCTTGATGAGCTGTGGAGGCGTCACCATAGATCGCTTGTTTCCTTTCAGGAAAAATCCATTTGAACCGAACTCCCTTTTAGGTAAAATCCAATAGGGAATAGGTGGGAATGTTTTGTAACGATCAGGTTCTAGGCCGTTTTTCGATTCGGTGCCTCAGAATCCAGTGGTAGCGTTGCCATGGGAGAAATTTCATGTCGGTCCGTAAACGAACCTGGAAAGCCGCCGAAGGCGTCGAGAAGACCGCGTGGGTCGTGAACTATACGGACCAAGCGGGCAAGCGCCGCCTTAAGACGTTCGACAAGAAGAAGGCTGCCGACGATTTCGATGCTACCGTCAGAAATGAAGTGCAAGCTGGCATTCATACGCCAGACAGGGCCAGCGTCACGGTCGGCGAGGCTGGAGATCGCTGGCTCGCATCCTGTGAGAGCATCGGGCTTGAGCGGACAACGATTGATGCCTACCGCTCGCATCTCGATCTTCACATCAAGCCATTTCTTGGCGCGCGCAAACTCTCTCAGCTCACCGTTCCGATGATCACCGATTTCGAGCGCAAGTTAAGGGACGGTACGGAGACGGAAAAGCCGCGCTCGGCTGCGATGGTCAAGCGCGTGCGGGCCGATCTCGGCTCCCTGCTCGCGAACGCGCAGGAAGAGGGGCTGGTCGCACGCAATGTGGTTCGCGAAGTACGGGCGAAACGACGGCGCGGCAAGGAACGGCAAGCGGAGCGACGGGCCAAGCCCAAGCTGCGTGTCGGCGTCGATATCCCGACGCCGCTGGAGATCAGAGCCATTGTTGGCGTGTTGCAAGGTAAGTGGCGGCCCCTGTTCTTGACCGTTATCTTTACTGGGCTGCGTGCCTCGGAATTGCGTGGCCTGCGCTGGGTGAATGTCGATCTTGCCAAGCGTGAACTTCATGTCCGGGAGCGGGCTGACGAATATAACCAGCTCGGACGGCCAAAGTCAGAGTCGGGTGAACGCTCGATCCCGTTGCCGCCGGTCGTGGTTAGTGCGCTGCGTGAATGGAAGCTCCAGTGCCCCAAGACAGAACTCGGGCTGGTATTTCCGAGCCCGGTGGAGGATGTAGAAATCATTGGCCGCGACTACATCGTCAAACGTGGCTTGTGGCCGGCGCACATCGCCGCCGGTATCACCAAGATAGGCAAGGACTCCAACGGGAAGGTCACGGACGTGGCGAAATATCCCGGCCTTCACTCTCTTCGGCACTTCTTTGCGAGCTGGTGTATCAACCGCAAGGTCGATGGCGGCCTCGAATTGCCGCCGAAGGTGGTTCAGGAACGGCTCGGCCATTCGACCATCGCGATGACCTTGGACATCTACGGCCACCTGTTTCCTCGCCACGATGATAGCGAGGAACTCGCCGCAGCGGAAAAGGCTCTCTTGGGTTAATTTTCGGTGAATGTCAGCGATCGCCGACATGTCGAAATGTTGGCGAACGGCGACATTGCTCGGTCGGGGCGAATGTCCTGTTTAGCCGAATGGTGATGTTTGCTCCCCCACGCACATACGCGATCGCGTATATTGCAGATATATACGCGTTTGCGTATATATCTTCGATATACGGGTTTGCGTATATTGACAGTTTATACGCACTTGCGTATACTGCGTGCGGAGGTTGAACATGACGCAGCACATTGCCCGCACCGAAAAACAACTGGGAGCCATTCTGCGGCGAGCTCGCAAACAGGCCAGCCTTACCCAGTCGGACCTTGGAAACCTGCGTCAGGGAACGGTGTCCCGGCTGGAAGCGGGCGCGCCTGCCATTCAGCTTCGCACCCTCATGGAAGCATTGGCCGCGCTTAACCTTGAACTCGTCGTCCGTACCCGTAGCAAGGCCGACGCGACCGATATCGAAAGCCTCTTCTGATGGGACGGCCACCAGCAAACGCGCCGCTGAATGTGTTTCTAAACGCACGCCTTGCTGGCGTGCTCCGGCGCGAGTCCAGCGGCGCCATAGACTTTCGCTATGATCCGCAGTGGCTCTCGTGGGAGTCGACGTTTCCAATCTCCCTATCATTGCCGTTGCGCGAGGACCGCTATATCGGCGCACCCGTCATCGCCGTGTTCGACAACCTGTTGCCGGACAGCGAACCGATACGCAGACGCGTCGCGGAACGGGTCGGAGCAAACGGAACCGACGCTTACAGCATGCTGGCCGCGCTCGGGCACGATTGCGTTGGCGCACTTCAGTTTCTTCCACAAGGAGCCGATCCGGGGCCTGCGGGGAAGGTGGAAGGTAAATCTGTCAGCGAGAGCGAAGTTGCGGCCATCATCCAGAACCTCGCCACGGCTCCGCTCGGCATGGGAGAGGATGACGATTTCCGAATCTCCATCGCCGGCGCCCAGGAGAAGACAGCCCTGCTACGCCGTGACGGTAAATGGTACAAACCGACCGGCACAACGGCAACGACCCATATCCTGAAGCCGCAAATCGGTCGTCTGCCAAACGGCATCGATCTCTCGAACAGCGTCGAGAACGAATATTTTTGCCTCAATCTGCTCGCGGCGCTCGGCGTACCGACGGCCAATGTCGAGATTGCCGATTTCGGGGAGCGCCGCACGCTCATTGTTGAGCGCTTCGATCGACGCTGGACAAACGACAAGCGGCTTCTACGCTTGCCCCAAGAAGATTGCTGTCAGGCCCTGTCGGTACCCCCTACCCGGAAATATCAATCGGATGGCGGCCCCGCGATGAAAGACATTTTGCAACTGCTGAAGGGCAGCGATGCGCCAAACGAAGATTCTGCGGCGTTTCTGCGAGCCGGCATCGTCTTCTGGCTTATCGGCGCCACCGATGGACATGCCAAGAACTTTAGCCTGTTTCTGAGTCCTGGCGGACGCTTCCGTCTCACGCCGCTCTACGATGTCCTGAGCGCGCAACCGAGCCTCGACGCCGGGCAGATTCAGCGCAAGGCGTTTAAGCTTGCAATGTCCGTGGGTAAGAATCGTCATTATGCGATGAATGATATTCTGCCCCGGCATTTTCTACAGACAGCCGAAATCGCCGGCATCAGCGCTGCTGTCGTGCAATCAATCTTCAAGGACCTCGTCGAGAATTTCGAAGCAGCCTTCGCGAAAGTGATGAAAGGCCTTCCCAAGGGCTTTCCTGACCAAATGGTAGACTCAATAAGATCAGCCGCTACACGCCGCATCAGTCTTATTAAGGATTCTTGACATAGATCTGGTCTGCATGCCGTGCAGATCAGCGTCAGCAGCACCAGCAGCATGATCATCGTCAGCATCGACGTCGGCACCGACAGCGCGATCATCGCGCCCATGATCGCCGGCGCCCGAATTGCCGGAACGCGATGATCGCCTTCATGATCGGCGGCATCAGCAGCAGCGCCGGCAGTGCAGGTCCAGCAGGCGCTGATTGGGGTCCTTTCAAGATACTCGACGAAGGGGCTGAGTCTCGCTATTACGGACCCGGTTTCCGAACATCCAAACAGGCCAAACCCGGGACAAAAAGGGAAGGTTTTGAGATGCTTGGGAATGTCTGGGAGCGATCTCGACGCGACATAGACGCGACATGAGGCCGTTTTTGGAAGAACATTGCAATTCGGGCGCGTAGCGACTATACGCGTAACCTCCTAAAAGCACTGAGCTTTTCAGGGTTTCCCGGATCACTTTTGGGGCGTAGCCAAGCGGTAAGGCAGCGGATTTTGATTCCGCCATTCGGAGGTTCGATCCCTCCCGCCCCAGCCAGATTTTCCGCTTCGCCTGAAATATCGCGCGAAACCGGCTTGGTTGGGGAGCTCCTGCGAGCGTGCTCGGCCGGCCCGCCTCATTCCGAGGTGATCCATCTCCGCAAACCGCCCGCTGAGCGGAATCCGTCGGCAGCGTAGCAGCGGATCGAGGGATAAGAGCCTTGCATCATCTCGGCCAGCGCGTGTCCCGGACCGAGGTCCAGCACGCGATCGACGCCTTGCTCTGCAAGAGCCTCCAGCGTCGCCGCCCAGTCGATCGGGCGTGCGACCTGGTCGGCGAGCTTTGCCATCGCATCGGATGCGGAGAAGATGCGTTCGCCGCCATCACCGGCGAGGAGGAGCCGCTGATATGCGATGGGCGCGCGCGTGCTTGCCGTGAGTGCCTGATGCAGGGGGGCGGAGGCCGGTTCGAGTCGCGACGTGTGCGAGGCGATCCTGACGGCGAGAAGGCCGGCGCGCGCGGCGCCTTGTGTCGACGCCTCCTGGCAGAGATTGATGACATCCTGCTCCATGCCGCCGATCACATCGAGACGATCGGGGTTCCTGATCGCGATCTCGCAGCCGTGCTTGTCGAGCAACGGTTGCAGCGTGGCCCGATCGAGGCCGCGGACATAGCCGAGCCGGCCGTCCGGGCCTGCCACGCGATCCATCAATCGCGCGCGAATATCGGTCAGTCGCAGGGCTTCGGCGGCGGTCCATATTCCCGCAACACTCCAGGCTGCCATCTCGCCGACGCTGTAGCCCGTGACGGCGGTCTCCTCAGTCAGGAGGTCGGCAATGCAGGCGTGGATCGCGAGCGCCGATGTGACGGTCAGGATCTGGCTGATTTGGTTGACGGACAACTCGTCAGCGCTGCGCGTCCTGACGAACTCCCGCGGATCCTGGCCGAGACAAGCGGTTGCCGCGACGAAAACCGGCTCCGCAGCAGGCTGGTCCGCGACAAGATCGAAAATCTTGTCCGAGAGCGTCCCTTGTCCGCCGCAGAGCAATGCAAGCATCAGTGTTCTATCCGGTCGATGAAGAGCGTCATGGCGAGCAGGTCCGCCGAACCGCCGGGACTGAGATTGCGTGCGACGAAAGCCTGGTGGATTTGAGCTGCGCGGTCGCGCCAGTCCGGGCAACCAATTCCGCCCGAGGCCAGAAATCCGGACGCACTGGTTTGCGCAAAGCGCAATCCGTCGGCTCCGCCTCGGTGCAACAAATTGGTGTCGGCAACATCTGCGATCAGCGCCATGCAGGTCTGAACGCGAACCGCCTCTTCGTCGAGAGGTGCAAGCCTCCGCGCCGCGTACAGGGCGGGAAGAGCGATGTCATAGACGGAGGGGAAGCCGCAAGCGGCTTCCGCCCTCGCGCCGCCGGCGCCATAGCGGCGCGATGCCATCGCGCCATGACTGCGCAGTGAGATCGGGCCGTCGAGGATGGCCTCGCCCCAGCGTTGCGACACCAATTCGCCAACCGGCTTGCGGATGCCGAGCGCGCTGCGATAACCGGCTGCAGCGCAGAGCAGACCCAGCCCGAAGATCGCTCCGCGATGCGTGTTCACACCGGAGGTCGCTGCCAGCATCGCGCGCTCGGCCGCAACCCCGATCGCGCGCAGCCGATCCATGCCGGCACCCTCGGCGCCCGCGGCGGCGAGCTCGCCGAAAAACGGCGCGAGCGTGTCCGCGCTCAGGCACAGCAGGGCGGCGTCCATATCGCGATGCGCGCCGTTGTCGACATGACTGACGAGGCCCGGCTTCGGATAGGTCTCGACCTCGAGCTTCAGGCAGAGCGAGGCGAGATGACCGAGCTGCTCCGCACGGAATGCACGTTGCGGCAGTGCCTGCCATCTGAGCGCAAGGTTCATGACTCTGCCCCCGCCAGAAACGCTGCGCGTGCCATGCTTGCGACGCCGGTCGGACTTTTCACAAGGACTTCGTCCTCGTCAGTGCCGGTCAGTTCGCGCCATTGCACGCCGCCGGCGGGGCCCGTGATCTCGCCGTCCAGCCGCATCGGCGCCTGCTTGGCAATGCCGGCGATCGCGGACGGCAGGGTCTTCGCTTGCATCTCCGATGACAGCGGCCAGAGCAGGTCGAGGTCCGAACTCTCCGTCAGATAGGAGAGGCCGGTGAGGTGTTGCCAGGCCAGACTGCCGAACGTGCGCGTCTCCGGCAGAAGTTGAAGCAGCAGGTCGATGGTCGTCCGCCAGTGCGCAGGCGCCGCCGCGGCGGCATCGGCCAACAAGGGAGGAGGGGCGGATGCAACGATATCGGCGGCGGCGAGCGAAACTGCAATGCGCCGCTTGCCGTGGCTTGGCGGCAGCGGCAGGCCGAGCGGAATCATGCCAGCGACGTCGCTGCAAGCCGGCCGGCGAACGATGAGGGGACGACCGGCGCGTGCCCAGCCTGCGACGATGGGCTCGCTGGCGAGCTCGGGATAACGGTTCATCACAGCGGTCCAGGCGGATGCGGAAGCCTTCACCATGCTGTGGCGCGCAAGAGCTTCAGCCATGTCGCGCCTCCTGACGTCGGGGCGCCGCAAGCGCGACAACGCGATCGGCGATCTCGGCCGCCTTGCGCCGGCCGCCACGCTCGGCGCCGAGCCGGCTGCGATCATCCTGTCCCTGCGGCCGTTGCAGCACGGCGGCAAGCTGTGGCGCCAGCGGTGCAGCTTCGTCCCAGACGGCGTGAATGCCGCCTGTCAGCACGATGTTGTCGAGCCCGGGCGCGAACACCGGCGTTGCCTCGGCCTTGGCTTTCAACACATCGATCGGCAGCTTGGTGACCCGTGCCATCGAGGGCAGGTCCATCACCGCGGGATGGGCGCCGGGCAGTGCCACCAGCGTGCCGGTGGCGAGCGCCGTTGCGATGAACGCGCCGGCCGCGCTGCCGCCATAGAGCAGGCCGATGGTGCGGTGTCCTTCGGTCTCTGCCAACAACAGCGCCTTGGCGAGATGCGCGAGATACTCGCTGAGGCCGAGCAACTCGTCGCGCTTGCTCATGCGCTGACTGGCGGAATCGACCAGGACCAGGATCGGCGCGCGATCGCCTGACTTGACGATCTCGATGACGCGCCGCGCGAGCACGATGGCTTCGTCCACGCCCAGCGGTTTGCCCTCGACGATGCCGAGCACGTGGATCGGTCCGCCGTCAGGCAGCACCGCTTGTCCCGAGATCATCGCGCCGTTGACTTCGATCTTGCGGCCGTTCGGGAACAGGCCGGCCAGGATGTCATCGAGCGTCATCGGCGTTCTCCCTGTTAGTGGCGGCGCGAAGGAACGCGCCGGTTGGAAGTGCGGGAACCTCGGTCGGATCGCCGATGCCGAGTGCCTGCCAGATCTCGACCGCGTCCTCGCTCTCGCCAAAGCGCTGCAACCGTCGCTCGAGACGCGCCTGTTCGGCTTCGAGAACAGTGACGTCGCATCGCGTGCCGAGGTCGAGTGCATCGATCGCGGCTTGCCGAAAAGCCAGTGCGTCGTCGTCGACGAATGTATCGGCGCCGCCGATGAGGTAGCGGTGCTTGCCGCCCATGGTGCGCCAGACCAGCGCGCGATCGCGCGAGTCGAATTCCTCGATGCCCTTGTTGGTCTCGATCACTTCGGGGCCGCTGACGCTGAGCCGGCCCTGCTCGGAGATGATCAGGCGCGAGCAAGTGCCGGCGATCAGGCTGCCGCCGCCATAGCAGCCGGCGCGCCCGCCGATCAGGCCGACGATTTTGACGCCGGCACGGCGCGCCTCGATCACGGCGCGCATGATCTCGGCGATCGCGAGCTCGCCGGCATTGGCTTCCTGAAGCCGCACGCCGCCGGTGTCGAACAGGATCAGCATGTCCTGCTTGAGCGCGCGGGCCGCGCGCAACAGGCCAGTGAGCTTGGCGCCGTGGATCTCGCCGAAGGCGCCGCCCATGAAGCGTCCCTCCTGCGCGGCGACGAAAACCGGCGCGCCATCCAGCTGGCCGCGTCCGATGACCATGCCGTCATCGAACTGCTCCGGCAGGTCGAAGATCGCCAGATGCGGGCTGATCTCGCGCAATTCGGGGCCGATGAATTCGGCAAAGCTGCCGGCATCGACCAGCGCGTCGATGCGCTGCCGGGCGCTCGCCTCGTACCAGCTCAGCGAAACATTGTTGGCTGCCACCCGTGTCATCGTTCCGGCTCCTCGATCTTGCGGACGCCTTGTGCCAGCCGCAGCGCAACCGTGTCGGGCCGGGCGCCGCCGTCATTGACGGAGATGTGCAGGCCGCCGGCCGAGCGGCGGGCGACGAAATCGCGAACGACGGCGTCCCACACCATGCCGAAGCCATGGGCTGCCGTTGCGATGTCGATGGTGCAGACATCCGGCGACGCGCTGCGCTCCAGCAGCACTTCGAGATTGCCGGAGGCGACGACGCCGACGATCGCCTGCGTGCGGGTGCCGCCGGCGCGCCTGGGGGCAGACAGTCTGAAGCTGAGCTTTTCCATGCAAACCTCACCAATTGCGGAAGCGGCTGGGCGGGCGGTAGAGGCCGCCGGAAGCCAGCATGAGATCCTTGATCGAACGGGCCGCGAGCAGATTGCGGTCGGCGTCGAGCGGATCGATGCCGAGATCTTCGGGGCGCTGAATCACGCCGCGCTGCCGGAGCTGCTCGACCAGCTTCGCGTCGCGCGCGCGGCCGATCTCGGTGTAGCCGGCAACGCCGCGGATGGCCTGCTCGCGCTCGTCCTTGCTCCGGCACATCAGGAGGTTGGCGATGCCTTCCTCGGTGATGATGTGGGTGACGTCGTCGGAGTAGACCATCACCGGCGCCAGATCGAGCTTGAGCTCGCGTGCCAGATCGAGCGCATCGAGCCGCTCGACGAACAGCGGAGCGTTGCGCTCGCCAAAGGTCTCGCCGATCTGCACCACGAGCTTGCGGCCGCGACGCAGCGCGGCGTTGGTATCGGGATCGGCCTCGGCGCCGGCCTTGAGCCAGGGCTCGCTCGGATGGCGGCGGCCACGCGGATCGGAGCCCATGTTGGGCGCACCGCCGAAGCCGGCGATGCGGCTGGTCGTTACCGTGGAGCTATGACCCTCCAGATCAATCTGAAGCGTCGATCCGATGAACATGTCGCAGGCATAGAGGCCCGCCGTCTGGCAGAACGCACGGTTCGAACGCAGCGAGCCGTCCGGGCCGGTGAAGAACACATCGGAGCGCGCCGCGACGTAATCCTCCATGCCGACTTCCGATCCGAAGCAGTGGATCTGCTCGACCCAGCCGGCTTCGATCGCCGGAATCATCGTGGGATGCGGGTTGAGCGCGAAATGGGTGCAGACCTTGCCCTTGAGGCCGAGCTTCTCGCCGTAGGTGGGCAGCAAGAGCTCGATGGCGGCGGTGTTGAAGCCGATGCCGTGATTGAGCCGGCGCACGCCGTAGGGCGCGTAGATGCCCTTGATGGCGAGCATCGCCGTCAGGATCTGGGTCTCGGTGATGGCGGCGGGATCGCGTGTGAACAGCGGCTCGACATAGAAGGGGCGGCCGGCCTCGACCACGAAATGCACGAGGTCGCCGGGGATGTCGACGCGCGGCACCTTGTCGACGATCTCGGTGACCTGGGCCACGACGAGACCGTTCTTGTAGCTGGTTGCCTCGACGACGGTCGGCGTGTCCTCGGTGTTCGGCCCGGTGTAGAGATTGCCGTCCTTGTCGGCGCTGACGGCCGCGATCAGCGCGACGTTCGGCGTGAGGTCGATGAAGTAGCGCGCGAACAGCTCGAGATAGGTATGGACGGCGCCTAACTCGATCTTGCCGCCGAACAGCATGCGCGCGATGCGCGCCGCTTGCGGGCCCGAATAGGAGAAGTCGAGCCGCCGCGCGATGCCCTTCTCGAAGATGTCGAGATGCGCGGGCAGCACCACGCCTGACTGCACCATGTGCAAATCATGGACGTCCGCCGGCTCAAGGCTGGCGAGCGCCGAGGCGAGGATATCGGCCTGCTTCTGGTTGTCGCCCTCCAGGCACACCCGATCGCCCGACCGGACCACCGTCTTCAGGAACGCACCCAGGTTCGGGATCGGGACGACCTTGCCCTTGGCGTGCAGTCGGCCGGCCGCCAGGCGCTCATCGAGTGCGGCCTTTTGCATACCCCAATCGCTCATTTCGGCTCCTTGGCATGCGGGAACTGGCTTTGATGTCGCTAAATGTATGCGTATTGCCTTCCGATGTCAATTAATGTATACGCTAATTTATAAGCGATGGATACTCGCATACACAGGAGGAAATTTATGGTGCGAATGCATACAAAGCGCCCCTGCCGGGGGAACCGCACTTCGCGCACCGAGGGGAGGCGCCCGTGACCATTTCCGGCGTCGCGCTCCTCGCGATCTGCACGCTCTTGGGTAGCCTGCTTGGCGACCTGCTCGGCGTCGCCCTCGGCGTAAAGGCCAATGTCGGCGGCGTCGGCATTGCGATGATGTTCCTGATCGCGGCCCGGCTCTGGCTGGTGCGGCACGGCCTGCTCAGCCACGGTCTCAAGACCGGCGTCGAGTTCTGGGGCAGCTTCTACATTCCGATCGTGGTCGCCATGGCTGCGCAGCAGAACGTCGTTGCTGCGGCAAAGGGCGGTCCGATCGTCGTCATTGCCGGCGCCGGCGCGGTCGCGGTGTGTTTCGCGATGGTGGCCCTGATCGGAAAGCTCAGTGGCCCCGTCGAGACCATGGACGAGATCGAGGCCCGAGAGGCACTCGAGGCCAGCGTGCCTCACTTCAAGTCCGGGAGGGTTGCATGACCATGATATCTCACGTTCTCGCCGCCAATTCGCTGATCACCGCGTTCGCCGCCGTCGGGATCCTGATGTGGATTTCCGGAGCGATCTCGAAATACCTGACATTCGGACGCATCCACGGCTCGGCGATCGCGATCATGCTGGGTCTGTTGCTGGCCTTCTTCGGCGGCATCGCCACTGGCGGTGAAAAGGGCGTCGCCGACTGGCCTGCGCTGACCGGGATCGGCCTGATGGGCGGCGCGATGCTGCGGGACTTCGCCATTGTCGCCACCGCTTTCGAGGTCGATGTCGTGCATGCGCGCAAGGCGGGATTGATCGGTGCGGTCGCGCTCGGATTGGGGACGGTCGTTCCGTTCATTCTGGGCGTTCTCGTCGCCGCAGCGTTTGGCTACACTGATGCCGAATCGCTCACGACGATCGGCGCCGGCGCGGTCACCTACATCGTCGGTCCGGTTACGGGGGCAGCGATCGGCGCGTCATCACCGGTCATTGCTCTCTCGATCGCGACCGGTGTATTCAAGGCGGTGATCGTGATGATCGGCACGCCCTTCGTTGCCGGGATGATCGGCCTCAACAATCCGCGCAGCGCGATGGTGTTCGGCGGCTTGATGGGAACGGTCAGCGGCGTTTCCGGAGGGCTTGCGGCGACCGATCGTCGCCTCGTGCCTTACGGCGCATTGACCGCGACGTTTCACACGGGCCTCGGATGCCTGGTCGCACCGTCCGTCCTCTATTTCACGGTGCGCGCAATCATAGGAAGCTGAATGGCAGGTCTGTTCAAAGTTGCAGCCGAAGCAGAAGAAGACGGCGGGCTTCTCTCCGACCGCATCCGCAATGCGCTCACGGACGAGATTGCGTCGGGTGCGCTCGTCGCCGGTTCGGCTCTGGAAGAGCAGCAGCTTGCCGATCGCTTTGGAGCTTCCCGCACGCCGGTGCGGGAGGCCCTGCGCCAGCTCGTCGTCAGCGGGCTGGTCGAGGTCCGGGGTCGTCGCGGGGTCGTGGTGGCGCGGATGACGCCCGAACGCATCATGGACATGTTCGAGACCAGCGCCGAGGTGGAAGCCATGTGCGTGCGCCTCGCGACCTATCGCATGACGCCGCTCGAGCGCAGTCATTTGATCGAGCTTCACGAGAGCTCGCTGGCGATGGTCGAGGCCAATGACGTCGATGCCTATGACGCCTTCAACCGCACCTTCCATGAATGTATCTACAGCGCGACGCACAACTCGTTCATGGCCGAGCAGGCGCAGGACGTCCGTGCGCGGCTCAGCGCCTTCCGCCGCACCCAGTTGCGGCAGGGCGATCGCATTCGCAAATCTCGCGACGAGCATGATGCCATCATGCAGGCGATCGCGGAGGGGGACGGCGACACTGCAGCGCGGCGCATGCGCGCGCACATGCTCAACGCGGCTGCCGCGCTCCGGCGCTATATCGATGATCGCCTGGGCACGGACGAGCCGATTGGTCCGACGGGCGGCTCAGTGCAGGGCTGATGAAGGCATGTGTTTGAGGTTCCCCGAATCGCTTCGCGATGGTCCTCGTCGGGCCATCGGATGGTCCCGGGAACGCAACGCTCCGTGGATGGCGCTCGGTCGTGAAGTTCCGAGCTTGACACTGTCGAGCGAAAAGAACAGAAGTCGAACATGGCCGCCCATCACCCAGCGGCGAGCGGTGTCCGTGCCGCCCGCGCAAATCTGACCCAAGCGGGATCTCGCTGCGCCGCGCCGAGGGCTGCGCGCTGATGACGCTGCCCGTCCTGCCGCCCTACTACTACCACGACCATTTCACGGAGATGCTGAGCTTCGTTTGCGAGACCTACGGTCCGGTGCTGACCGACGAGCATCGCGCGTTTGTCGCTCGCTTCTCGTCGTTGTCGAAAGATGCCCAGTGCCTGTTCATCCGGATGGTCAACCGCAACGGCACGGTCTTCAATCCCTCCACGTTCAAGTACACGGAGATCGCCGACCCGGTTGGCGCATTGGGGGAGCTTGGTATCGCCGGTTATGTCCGGGGCCTGATCGAACAGGATTACGCGGCGTTCATGGCCTGCCTTGCAAAGCCGGTGCTGTTCGATGGCGCCAAGGCGGCCGGCGTGAGCGATGTCCGGGCCTCATGGCCCAAGGGCAAGCTGACGGAGTATTGGCTCGCCAATCTGTCGTTCGGCACCGCATTCCAGCGCTGCGGTGGCGAAGCCTTCATCGCGCTCGGTGATACCGAACCGCTGGAGTTTCTGCTCTATCTCTATTTCGGCAAGACCGAGAACAACCTCAAGAATTTTGCGCTGCGCGACCTCGGCATCCTGCGCACCAACGATCAGGCGGATTTCAGCGCCCGGTTTGCCGACGCGGACGAGGCGAGGGCGTGCTTTCACTACGCCCGTCTGCTGCGTCACTTCGAAACCAAATCGGACGAAGCGTATCGCAATTCCGTGGCCGGCGTTCTCGGCGGTCCTGTCTGCCCGACGGACTACGCCTCGGATCTGCGGAACCGCGCGGCCCACCGAGCGGGTCTGCACTTCGAGAAGAAGGGCGAGGCCGCGCTGGCGGTCCAGCTTTACCGCGCCGGCTCCTCCGCAGAATGTCACGAGCGTCTCGCCCGTCTGCTCTACGCGGAAGGCGACAAGGACGCAGCCGAGGAGCTGCTGCGTCGCATGATCGACGATCCCGCCAGCGACGACGAATTCGTCTTCGCGAGCGATTTCTATGCCCGCAAGTTCGACGGACGCAGGACGGGACTCTGCACCGAGCTGCTGCGAGCGGGGCGAACGCTCCGGGTCGACGATACCTGGCGCGGCAATCCGGAAGCAGGACTTGCGAGCGTCTTGCGCCGGCAAGGCGTTGAGGTCTTCCACGCCGAAAACACGCTCTGGCATTGCCTGTTCGGATTGCTGTTCTGGGACGAGCTGTTCGAATCCGGACAGCTGCACAGCGGCTTCGACTGGATGCCGCATTGCCTGAAGGACAGGACCTTCGCGCAGCTCTTTGCCGGTCAAATCGAGACCAGGCTCGCAGCCGTCGCGTCGCAAGCCGCGCTCCCCCAGATTCTGCGGATCGTCGCCGCAAAGTGGGGGAAGCCGAACGGCGTGTTCGCCTGGGACCATGTCGATATCGATGCGCTGCGCGCGCTGCTTGCAGGCGCGCGTGCAACGGGCCTCGCCACGATCCTTCGCCTGATGTGCGAGGATTATCGGGCGATGCGCGATGGCTTCCCCGATCTCATGCTCGTGGCCAGCGGCGCCGTCTCGTTCATGGAAGTGAAGGCCGAGGGTGACGTCATCAGGCGCAACCAGCTGACGCGGCTTCGCCAGCTCGGCAACGCCGGCATTCCCGCGGAGATCGGCCGCGCCGATTTCCGTTTCGATCCGGACCAGGACTATGTCGTCGTCGACATCGAGACCACCGGCGGCTGGACCGGCGGGGATCGCATCACCGAGATCGGCGCCGTCAGGATCCGCAATCATCAGGTCGTGGCGGAGTGGCATTCGCTGATCAATCCCCAGCGGTCGATCCCGGCCAAGATCGTCGCGTTGACCGGCATCACCAACGAGATGGTGCGGGACGCGCCGTTGTTCGCGGACGTCGCGGACAGTTTCATGCAGTTCATGGGCGATGGCGTCTTCGTCGCCCACAATGTCAATTTCGATTACGGCTTCATCGCCGCGGAATATGGACGCCTCGAACGCCGCTTCCGCTTTCCAAAGCTCTGCACCTGCGCGGCCATGCGCCGGCATTACCCCGGTCACAAGTCTTACGGGCTTGGCAAGCTCACGAGGGCGTTCAATATCGAGCTCAAGAACCATCATCGCGCGCTGTCTGATGCGCGCGCTGCGGCTCACCTCCTCAATTTGATCAATGCAAAGCGTGATGAGGCGGGAAGCAGGTCGGAAGAGATTGCGGCCTGATCCCGGACCGCGAGGGCCTTACTCACGGCTTCCCAATCGTTGTGCCCGCTCGATCAGTCTGCGAGCATTGCGATAGGTCGGTACTTCGACCCAAAGCCCGTCGACCAGGGCGCGGTCTTCACCGCGCTTGCGTGCGGCATCGAAGCCCGCGACGATCGCGCGCGCACGCGCAAGCTCCTCGGCGCGAGGGGTGAAGACTCCGTTCAATGCCATCGCGTGCGCGGGACGCACCAGGGACTTGCTACGGTAGCCCAGGCGACGCGAGAGCGCCGCCTCGCGGACCGCGCCTTCGACGTCGCTGAACGTATAGGGAGCATCGATCGGCTCGATGCCGGCGGCGCGCGCCTCCAGGATGAAGCGGCGGCGGGCGTAATCCAGTTCGACCGCGTCGGTGCTGCGTTCGGCGCACAGATCGTTGGCGAGGTCTTCTGCTCCCAGCAAGGCGCACCGGATGCGGGGGCTTGCCGCGGCGATCGCGCGGACCTCGACCACACCGAGCGCCGTTTCGCAGACCGGCAGGATTTCGGTGCTGCCGGCCGTCATGCTGAGCTCTCGCTCCCAATGCGTGATCGCTGCGTCGAGCGCGTGCATCTGCGCCGCCCTGTCGCTCATCGGATAAGCGATCACGTCGGGCTGCGCCTTCATGGCGGCGGCGAGATCGATCGTGCCGTCCGTCTCCAGTGCATTGATCCTGATCGCCGCAATGCAGCCGCGGTTGCGACAATCCCCGACAAAGCGCGCCAGCAGGTCGCGCGCGTCGCTGCGTCGCTCCGGCGGCGTAAAATCCTCGAGATCGACGATGAGGGCATCGGCCCCGGCATTCAGCATGCTCTCGTGGGCCGCGCGATCGGCGCCCGGGCCGAACAGCCATGTGCGGCGAAGGTCCGGATCAAGCATGGCATCCGCCTGTCGCGCAAACGCCGTCCTGCCCGGATTCCAGCGTCGTATCCGGCGGCAAGCCCTCGCAGACGAGCGCCATGATCTCGGCGCCGAGCTGCAAGTCCTGGA
Organism: Bradyrhizobium sp. CCGUVB4N; assembly: GCF_024199945.1. GTDB lineage: Bacteria > Pseudomonadota > Alphaproteobacteria > Rhizobiales > Xanthobacteraceae > Bradyrhizobium. Next base: position 2,885,405 of record NZ_JANADP010000001.1, read on the forward strand.
TATGGCCAAACACATGCCGACGAAGCTGGCCGTCACGATCGAACAGCAACATCGTCGGTGTTCCCTGGAATCCGTAACTCCGCATGGTCCGCGGGAAATCGGTGCCGTCGGGCGCATCGACGGCAACGGGAAATCGGATCTGGTACTCGTGCAGGAAGACGCGCAGCGCGTTCGGCCCCATGGCATCGTGGTGCTCGAACACGCTGTGGAGGCCGATCACGGCGACATCCGACGATTTGAACATCGCCGCGACGCGCTGAGCCTGCGGAAGGCTGTTGGCAACGCATCCCGGACAGAGCATCTGGAAGGCGGTCAGCATCACGATCCGGCCACGCAATGCGGCGAGCGACAACGGCTCGGGCGTATTGAACCACTCCGTGGTTTGCCATTCCTTCGCCGGTTCGGCGCTCGCCATATGATCTGTCCTCGTCATCGGTCCCATGTGTAGCACGATTTAGCTCGTATCAGATGCCGAAGGTCAGTTGCGGCTCCGCATCGTCGCCGAGCTGGAGGGACGACAGCGATACGCCGAGCAGCCTGACGCGCTTCGGCAGCGGCATCTCGACTTCGAGCAGGCCGCAGGCCAGCCGCTCCAGCTCGTCCCGGCCTGCGACCGGCGTAGGGGCGGACCTGCTGCGTGTGATGATCTCGAAGTCGGCGAACTTGATCTTCAAGGTGACGGTGCGGCCGCGGCTGCCGGTGGTCTCGCAATGGCGCCAGACCTTGTCGACGAGGGGCCGAAGCTCGGCGACCAGCACGTCGAATTCGGCGAGATCGGTCGAGAACGTGGTTTCCGCACCGATCGATTTGCGGATCCGGTTGGCCCGCACCGGCCGTTCGTCGACGCCGCGCGAGATCCAGTAATAATAAGCGCCCGACTTGCCGAAGTTCGCGTTCATGAACTCGAGCGTCTGGTTGCGGATGTCGAGACCGGTGAACAGGCCGAGTGCGTTCATCTTCGCACCTGTCGCCGGTCCGATCCCGTGGAACTTGCCGACCGGCAGCGTCTCGACGAAGGCGGGTCCCATCTCCGGCGAGATCACGAACTGTCCGTTGGGCTTGCGGTGATCGGAGGCGAGCTTGGCCAGGAACTTGTTGTAGGAAATGCCCGCCGAAGCGTTGAGGCCGGTCTCGGCCTTGATCTTCTCGCGAATCCGCAGCGCGACGTCGCGCGCGAGCGGGATACCCTGCAGGTTCTCGGTCACGTCGAGATAGGCCTCGTCGAGCGACAAGGGCTCGATGATCTCGGTGTGCTCGGCAAAAATCTCGCGGATCTGCCGGCTGATCGCCTTGTAGACCTCGAAGCGCGGTTTCACGAAGATCAGGTCGGGACATTGCCGCTTCGCGGTCACCGACGCCATTGCGGACCGAACGCCGAATTTGCGCGCTTCATAGCTCGCCGCGGCTACCACGCCGCGCTCGGCCGACCCACCGACGGCGACGGGCTTGCCGCGCAGCTCCGGATTGTCGCGCTGTTCCACCGATGCGTAGAAGGCATCCATGTCGATATGGATGATCTTGCGGACGCGCGTCGCGTCGCCTTCCACGGTGCCGGATTCTCTCATGCGCGGATGATACAATCGGCTCGAGAGAATCGCGAGGTGGCGCGGCCCGTTTCCGGTGACAAGGTTGGCCGCTCCTTCCCCGTGACGATGAGGACACATCTGATGCTTCTACCCGCCGCGATATTGACGTAAAGACTGGAGGGAGAGGATTTAAGATGGCAAAGACGACCGAGAAGAAGCTTCCCGCCCTTGAGGGCGTCTCCGCGGCTGAACGCGCGCTTGCCGTGCTCACGGCTTTCCGTCGCGGCGATGGAGCCCTGAGCTTGGCTGAACTGGCCGAGCGGACGGGTCTGGTCAAGAGCACCATCATGCGGCTTGCTTTGTCTCTCCAGCGCTACCGGTTGATCGCGCGCCTTCCGGATGGTTCTTACCGATTGGACGCGGAAACGCTTCGCCTCGGGACTGCCTATCAGCAGGCCTTTCGTCTCTCTGATCATATCATGCCCGTGCTCGAGCATTTGACAGCGAAGACCGGCGAAACGACCTCCTTTTACGTCCGGAACGGCGACGAGAGACTTTGCCTGTTTCGTGTCGAGAGCACGAACCGAATTCGAATGACGGTGCAACCTGGCGATAGCCGCCCGATGGACAAAGCCGCCATCGCGCAGACATTGCGACGCTATGAATCCGGACCACCGGGGCCCAACGACGAACTGCCGCTGTTCACGTCGGGAGTGACGGACCTTCACGCTGCAGCGCTGGCCATGCCCGTCTTCGGTGTCGGAGACAAGCTGGTTGGTGCGCTGGCTATCTCCGGTCCGGTGAGCCGGCTGACATCCGCGAGAGCGGAGCAGGTGAAGGGCGCGCTGGTCGAGGCGGCAACCAAGCTAACGATTGCATGCGGCGGAACCGTGCCGCCCGCCTTGGCGAAGAGTTCTCGCAAACGGGTCGCCGACGCGTCATCGTAAAACGAAACGCCATTTCATTTTACTTGCGACAGGCCGCCCCGCCGGCTTATAATTCTCCCAACAAGACGTGGGAGGATGACGTCGTGCCTTCAGCATCGCTTACGCGAAGGGCCGCTTTGATGGGCCTGTCCGCGGCTGCTCTTTCAAGGGGAATGGCGCGGGCGGACGAGGTTCGCTGGTCGAGCGGCGCCGAGAAGCCGCGATTTCTCGCGCCGCCGGGGGCAACGGACTGCCACTTCCATACCTATGACAAGAATTATCCCGTCATAAAGAATGCCACGCTCTTGCCTGACGACGCGCTGCCCGATGACTATCGCGCGCTTCAACGTCGTATCGGCACCAGCCGAGGCGTGATCATTCAGCCGTCGACCTATGGAACGGACAATCGGTTACAGATTGCATCCCGAAAAGCGCTCGGCACGGAAAACTTCCGCGTCGTTGCGGTGGTGGCGGAGGACGTTTCGGACGCGGATTTGAAGCAGCTTGGCGAGCAGGGTGTCTGCGGCGTCCGTTTCAATCTCGCCTATCCCGGCGTGCTGACATTTGTCTCATTGAAGATCCTGGCGCCGAAGCTCGCTGATCTCGGCTGGCATTGCCAGTTCAACATCCGGCCCGATCAGCTCGAAGACAACGCCGCGCTGCTTCAGTCGCTGCCGACAAAGCTGGTGTTCGATCACCTGAGCCAGGTGCCGCAACCCGCGGGCCTTGACAGCAGGGCCTACAAGATTACGCGCGAACTGATCGATCGCGGAAAAACGTGGGTGAAATTGTCCGGGCCCTACGTGACCACGAAAAAGGGGCCACCCATGTTTGAAGATGCAGGGGCGGTGGCCGCTGCGTACGCAAAGGCTGCGCCCGAGCGAATGGTGTGGGGCAGTGACTGGCCGCATCCCTCGGAGAAGGAGCACAAGCCAAATGATGCGCAGCTCTTCGATCTCTTCCACGATTGGGTCGGCGGCGATGCCGTCTTCAAGCGTATTCTCGTCGACAATCCCGTAGAGCTTTACGGCTTCGCGCCGTTGTCAAAATGACGTTCTTCAGCCCGCCGCGCAGAATTGAAACGACCGTGTTCACCCGACTTCCGGAGCATTTCCGGAAGCCTCGCCGCACCGTCTGGGCGGACGCCAATCAGGGTGGTCGGGCGATCGATTCGTTCCTGGAAGGTCCATCGTTTGACCGCCAAGGTCGTCTCTACGTCACCGATATTCCATACGGGCGCGTCTTCCGGGTGTCTCCGCAAGGAGATTGGGAGCTCGTGTCCGAGTACGATGGATGGCCGAACGGATTGAAGATCCACCGCGACGGAAGAATCTTCATCACGGATTACAAGCGCGGGATCATGCTGCTCGATCCAGCGAGTGGTGCCGTGACGCCGTTTATGGAAACGGCCGCCAGCGAGAGCTTCAAGGGTGTCAACGATCTCGTCTTCGCGCCATCCGGCAATCTCTATTTCACCGACCAGGGCCAGACCGGGATGCACGATCCGACGGGACGGGTCTGGAGGCTGACGCCTGATGGCCGGCTCACCTGCCTGGTCAACACGATCCCCAGTCCGAACGGGATTGTGGTCGATCAAGAGGAAAGCTTCCTGCTCGTCGCGGTGACTCGCGCGAACCAGATCTGGCGTGTGCCTTTGCCCGCAAGTGGCTTGACCACCAAGGTCGGAATATTCTCGCATTTGCATGGAGGCCCGGGAGGCCCCGACGGACTCGCTTTGGACAGCGGCGGCAATCTGCTGATCTGTCACACCGGTTTCGGTTCCGTATGGCGGCTTTCGCCTCTGGCTGAACCGCTGGACAGGATTGTGTCTTGCGCGGGTGTCGGCACGACCAATCTCGCTTTTGGCGGACCCGGGCAAAGCAGCCTCTTCATCACCGAGAGCCGCACGGCAACGCTGCTACGCGCCGAGCTCGAGCTTCCCGGCCAGCAAATGTTCTCGCACATCGAATAGGGGCCGCGGGCGCCGCGGGGCGCCAGCCTCGGGTTCCCGTCACGCGCAGCATCGCGGCGACAGCATTTCCGGTCCTCAACGATAAAACGAAACGCCGTTTCAAAATTCTTGATCCCTGATCGGGATTGAGGTATCCAGCCAAAAAATAAGAGCCGCGACAGACCGGCGATTTTGGAGGACACCGAATGGCAATGGCCCCCGCGGCGTCGATTGGCACCGAGTTCACAGCTGAGCAGCAGCGGATCCTTTCCAAGGTTCTTTGGCGGATCGTTCCTTTCCTGCTGCTCTGTTACTTCGTGGCCTATCTCGATCGGGTGAACGTCGGCGTCGCAAGCCTGACGATGAACCAGGATCTCGGCATCTCCCCATCGCAATTCGGCTGGAGCGCCGGCCTGTTTTTCTTCGGCTATTTCCTGGCCGAGATTCCGAGCAATCTGGCGCTGCAAGCGCTTGGCGCCCGCAAGTGGATCGCCCGGATCCTGATCACCTGGGGCATCATCTCGGCTGCGACGGCATTCGTGGTTGGCCCCGTGAGTTTCGGCGCGATGCGTTTTCTGCTTGGTCTTGGCGAGGCGGGCTTCACGCCGGGCGTGTTTCTCTATTTCACCTACTGGTTCCCGGCGCGCGTCAGAGGCACCGCAACAGCCGCTTTCCTGCTTGGCATCCCCATCGCCAACATCATCGGTGCGCCGATTTCGAGCTCGCTTCTGACGCTTGACGGCATCGCCGGCCTGCATGGATGGCAGTGGCTCCTCATCATCGAAGGTCTGCCCGCGACCCTTCTCGGGTTCGTATGCCTTTTCACTCTCACCGACAGGCCGGAGGAGGCGAAATGGCTGACCGCGGAGGAGCGTAGCTGGCTGGTCCAGGTGCTTGCGGCAGAACGCCAGGCGATCGCGGCCAGGCACTCGTCTACGCTGAAGGATGCCTTCACGAACTGGCGCGTCATGGTCTGCGCGGTTGTCAACTTCTGTGCCATCATCGGCTCGGTCGGGCTTGGCCTCTGGATGCCGCAGATCATCAAAGGGCTCGGCTTCGGCATCGTTGCCGTCGGATTCATCGCGGCCATTCCCTATGTGTGCGGTGCTGTAACCATGATGTTGTGGGCACGTCTCTCGGATCGGGGAGGCGACCGAAGCTGGTTTGTCGCTTCTGCGCTGCTGTTCGGTGCGTTGGCACTGGTTGTCTGCGGCTATGCGACGTCGTCGGCGCTGATCTCCATCCTCGCGCTCTGCGGCGCCGTGATCGGGATCATGTGTTACCAGTCGACGTTCTGGCCGATCCCGTCGAGCTTTCTCACCGGTCGCGCGGCCGCCGGCGGGCTCGCGATCATCGTCTCGGTCGGCAATCTCGGCGGCTTCGTCGGACCCTATCTCATTGGCGCCATCAAGCAGTCGACGGACAGCTTTTCATTGGCGCTGATCTCGGTCGCGGCGTTTCTAGCATTGGCCGCCATCCTCATCCGGGTGGTCGGCATCTCTCTCCAGCATCAGGTCGGGGCGGCCGATTCCCGCGTCAGTCCGGCCGCAAGCCTCTCGAAGGGAACTTAAATGAGCGATCAGCAGCAATTCCGCCTGGGTCTCGTCGGCTACGGCGAGATCGGCAGCACCATCGGCAAGGGACTGCGTGAAGCGGGCCTCGAGCAGGTCTTCAGCTACGACAAATATGCCTTCGATGGTCCCTACGCCGATCTGATCCAGAGCAGGGCCAGGGCGGCCGGCGTCACGCTGGTCAAGTCGAACAGGGAATTGGCGGATGCAGCCGAACTGATCTTCAGTGTGACGCCGGGCTCCGCGTCGCTGGACAGCGCGGCGTCGTTCGCGCCCGTGCTCGATGGCCGCCACACCTTCCTCGATTTCGCATCCGCTACGCCGAAAGTGAAGTACGGCGTGGCAGAGCGGCTCGCCAAGACAGGGGCCGTGCTTGGCGACGGGTCCATCATGGGAACGTCCCAGATGGGTTACACCATGCACATGCTGTCGAGCGGTCCCGCCGGTCGGCGCGTCGTCGACCTGCTCGTGCCCTGGGGCATGAGCATCGAATATGTCGGCGAGAAGCTGGGCACGGCGTCGGGCATCAAGATCCTTCGCTCGGTGCTCATCAAGGGCATCGAGGCCCTGATTGACGAGATGTTGCTCGCCGCCGGCTCCTACGGTCTCGATGAGGCGGTGCTGGCGTCAGCCTCCAAGACCTTGACCCGCCCGTTCATGGACACGGTTGCAAGTCTGATCCCGTCCGGCGTGATTCACGCGAAGCGACGGACCGAAGAGGTCGAGATGGCCGCCGAGGCGGTCGCCGACGCCGGTATCGAGCCGCTCATGGCGCGCGCGACGGTTGAGCGTCTTCGCTGGAAGCAGAGCCTCGGTCTCAAGGAACATTTCAACGGTGTCATTCCGGCCAATTACAAGATCGCGGTCGAAGCGATGGTGGCCAAGATGAATGCCAATGCGAAAGCGGCAGAATAGCCGCGCGAAAAGGGAGACGACCGTGACGGGAGTTGTTTCAAGCGTTGAGGATATTGAGAAAGTCACGATGCGCAGGGTGATCCTGCGCCTCGTTCCGTTCCTGATGGTCTGCTACTTCTTTGCGCTGCTCGATCGCGTCAATGTCGGCTTCGCCGCGTTGCAGATGAACAAGGATCTTGGGCTTACGCCGTCGATGTTCGGTTTCGCTGCGAGCCTGTTCTTCGTCTCCTATTTTCTGGTTGAGGTGCCAAGTAACCTCGCACTGCAAAAGGTCGGCGCGAGACGCTGGATCGCCCGCATCATGATCAGCTGGGGCCTGATCACGGCCTGCATGGCCTTCGTCGTCGGGCCGTACTCGCTCTACGCCATGCGCTTCCTCCTCGGTGCGGCGGAAGCAGGCTTCTTCCCCGGCGCGATCCTGTATCTGACCTACTGGCTCCCGTCTCCGTACAGGGCGCGTATCCTCGCCATTTTCACGATCTCGATCCCGCTAGCGACCTTCCTGGGGTCACCTCTGTCGGTTGGTCTGCTTGAGCTCGATGGCGCTCTCGGCCTCCGCGGATGGCAATGGCTCTTCATTCTTGAGGGATTGCCGACCGTGCTGCTCGGTCTGGCGTGCTTGTTTATGCTGACCGATAAGCCGGCGCAGGCGTCATGGCTCACGCCAGAGCAGCGCGACTGGTTGAACGGACGCATGGAGGCGGAGGCCGCGACGCGCAAGCCCATCGGGCATCTCTCGCTCTGGCAGCTCGCGACCAACAAGTATTTCCTGATCATGGCCTTGGTTTGCTCGAGCGCTTCGGCGACAGGGAGCGTGCTGTCGGTGTGGCAACCGCAGCTGCTGAAGTCGTTCGGCCTCACGAATCTTCAGACCGGCTTCGTCAATTCGATCCCCTATGGCGTTGCCATCGTGCTCATGGTGCTGTGGGGACGACACTCGGACAAGACCGCCGAACGCCGTTGGCACACGGCGATTCCGTTGCTGCTTGCCGCCGCTGGATTCACCGGTTTGGGACTGTCCGGCGCCGCCATCGTGCCGACGGTCGTCATGGTTTCGTGCTGCCTGGTGGGGGCCTATGCGTTCAAGGGGCCGTTCTGGGCGCTTTCGGCAAGCTGGTTGTCGAGCAGCACACTCGCAGCCGGGCTCGCCGGCATCAACGCGATCGCCAATCTCATCGGTGGCGGTTTGATGGTGAACGTGGTCGGCGTCACCAAGGAGTGGACCGGCAGCTTTGTGCTCGGGATGTTGCCCCTGGCCTTGCTTTGTGCCGTAGCGTCAGTCTTCGTGCTTATGCTTGGCCGCGGCGCGACGCGCTCGGCTGCGGATATGGCGACGGTGAAGCCGTGATCGCGCCATTCAATCCACGCGAACACGTGCTGACGCGGCGTGGCGTGCTCGCCGGGATGCTGGTCTATGGCACGGCTGCCTGGGCCGGCGGCGTCGAGCAGGCTGTCCCCAACACCACGGGATCGGCGCCGCCACGTCTGAATGTGCCCGCGGACGCCTGTGACTGCCATCATCACATCTACGACGGGAGATTTCCGGTATCGCCGCACTGGAAACAGGGCTTTCCGCCGGGAGCAACGGTCACCGATTATCAGTTGCTGCGTCGCCGCCTTGGCACGACGCGCAGTGTCGTCGGGCAGCCGTCGACCTACGGTATCGACAATCGCTGTCTCGTGGATGCGCTGGGTCAGCTCGGTTCTTCCTCGCGCGGTGTCGCTGTCGTCGACACTGACGTCAAGGACGAGGAACTGCAGGCGCTGACGGACGCCGGCGTCCGGGCGATCCGTGTCAATTTCGTATCGCCTCAAACCTGGGGGACCACAACGCCAGACATGCTGGCGACCCTCGCGAAGCGGGTGGCCGCATTCGGCTGGCACGTCCAGATCCTGATGACGGCGGATCAAATTGTCGCGCACGAGAGCGTGATCCGCGTGCTGCCGACCAAGGTCGTTGTCGACCATCTCGGACGCATTCCTCAGCCGAACGGCGTCCGGCATCCGGGTTTTGCCGTGGTGCGCCGATTGCTGGACGAGGGGCGCGCGTGGGTGAAGGTCACCGAGCCCTATGAAGACAGCAAGCTCGGGCCTCCATATGCCGATGCGAGCGAAGTGGCACGCGCATATGTGCAGGCGGCCCCGCAGCGCATATTGTGGGGCACCGATTGGCCGCACCCGACCCAGCGCGGGACCAAGCCGGATGATGCCCTGCTGGTCGATCTGTTGGCGGAATGGGCGTCGGATGATGCAACGCGCCGGCGTATCCTGGTCGAAAACCCGGCCGAGCTGTTCGGTTTCTAGAGCCGGCTCCGAGGCGCGAACAGGGGCGTGCCATTGGGATCATGATCCGAATGTCGCATCATGATCCCGCCAACAGCCGGCGAGCGCTCAGTCGAGACCTTCGCACTTCAACTCGCGCAGCGCCTTGTCGACCCAGGAAGCGTCGTGCGTGCCTGCCTTGATATTCGCCATCTGCTTCTGCTCGGCTTCAAGCTTCGCCGCGGAGGCCTTGTACACCTCGTCCACTTCGCTAAACGGAACGCAAAGCAGTCCATCGTCGTCGCCGATGATGAGGTCGCCGGGCTCGATCACCATGCCGTCGATCGCAATCGGGACGTTAATTTCGCCCGGCCCATTCTTGTAAGGTCCGCGATGGGTCACGCCAGCCGCAAAGACCGGAAAATTCTGGTTGCGAATGAACGCGGCATCACGAATGGCGCCATCGATCACGACACCGGCAAGGCCGATCTGAATAATCCGGGTCAGCATCATTTCGCCAATCAACGCGTTGGTCAGATCGCCTCCTGCATCGACCACGATGACATCGCTGGGCTCTGCCAGGGCCATCGCCTTGTGGATCATCAAATTGTCGCCGGGCCGCGTCTTCACCGTGAAGGCGGTGCCTGCCATCCCGCCGCCCTGGTGCATCGGACGCAATCGCGCGCCGGCCGCGGTCATCCGGGACATGCTGTCGCTGACATTGGCGACCGGCAAGCGCGAAAAGCGCTCGACGATGTCGGCGGACACTTTGCGCTGCCGCTTCTGAATTCTGAATCCTACGGTCATGAGCCTTCCCTTCGGCTGGGCGCCAATTCGAGCGCCGTTTCGCTATCGGTGTCGCGGGAAATTGCAGGCGGGCTTGCTGCACGGCCTGGAGGGGAACTCCCCTGAAGCAACGTTTCACCTGAAAATGAAACGGTATTTCATTTATGTTATCGCTTCAGCGACTGACTTTGTCAATTGCCGCAGCGCGAACGAGCGCGATGACCTCGTCGGCTTCCTGCTCGGTGCTGTCGAAGCGGGTCACGAAGCGGACGATATCCTGGCCCCGTCGCGCGAATGGCAAGCCGGTCGCGGCGAGCCGGTTGATGGCCGAGACGGGCAGGTTGATGAAAACCAGATTGGCTTCCACCGGTGCAACGAGCCGAACGCCGGGCAGCGCGGCGAGACCTGCGCCAAGACGTGTGGCCACGGCATTGGCCTTGGTCGCGAGCCGCAGATAGAGGCCGTCCTCGACATAGGCGAGCAGCTGTGCAGACGCATAGCGCATCTTCGACCAGGTCTGGCCGGCGCGGCGAAGCCGATAGGACAGCGGTTCGACGAGGTCGCGGTCGAACACCACGATCGCATCCGACGACATGGCCCCGTTCTTGGTTGCGCCAAAGGACAGGATGTCGACGCCTGCGCGCCAGGTCATCTCCGCCGGGCTGCAGCCGAGCCGCGCCAGTCCGTTGGCGAAGCGGGCGCCATCCATGTGCACGGACAGATTCTTGTCACGGGCGATCGCACTGATCTCCGCGATCTCGGCGAGGGAGTAGACGGTGCCGAATTCGCTGGCCTGGGTGATCGACACTGCGTCGGGTTGCGAGCGATTGCGAACTCCCCAGGCCGTCCCGGCGAGCGCCAGGCGCAGCAGTCCCGGCTCGATCCGAAAGTTCGGGCCGGGCAGCGTGAGGAGCTTCGCGCCGCCCGTGAAGGCTTCGGTCGCGCCGCCTTCCGCCGTGTGAACATGGGCCTCTTCGTGGCAGTAGATCGCGCCATAGGGTCGCGCGCACGCCGCGAGCGACAGGGCATTGGCAGCCGTGCCGGTCGCGACGGGGAAAACCGTGACCTCAGCCTCGAACAGCGCCGAGAAACGCTGGTTCAGCAATTTCGAATAATCGTCGTCGCCATAGGAGGCGGCCGGTCCGCAATTGACCTCAGCGATCGCCTGGAGAATTTCGGGCGCGACCGGTGCGACATTGTCGCTGCGAAAGTTCGGGAGCGTCCGGGGTGTGTCGTTCATAACGTCCTGTCCTGCCGTCATATGACGGTCGCTTCCTGCTTGTTGACGCGCCGGTTGATGAGAAGCAACGGGATCGCGGTGACGAGAATGAGGACGGCGGCCGCGGCGGCAGCTAGGCCTGCGCCGGTGCCTTCGATCGCATGGTACATCACGACGGTGGTGGTCGCCCAACGGCTCGAATAGAGCACGATGGTCGCGCTCAGCTCGGATGCGGCCGTGATCCAGACGAGGACGAGGCCGCCGACCAGACCGCTCGCCATCAGCGGCACCGTCAGGCGCGCGAATGTCTGGCTTGGCGACACGCCGAGATTGATCGAGGCTTCCTCGAGCGAGGGATCGAGCTGGTGCACGATCGCCGAGGACGACCGGATGGCGAAGGGCAGCTTGCGGACGACATAGGCGATCACCAGGATCAGCCAGCCGCCGGTCAGGACGAGCGGTCCGCTGTTGAAGGCAACGATCAGGCCGATCGCAAGGATCGTGCCCGAGACCGCGAACGGCACCATGCCGACGAAGTCGAGCAGCCCGGACAGGCGGGAGCGATGCCTGGCGACGACATAGCCGATCGGCGCACCGATCAGCATCGTCGCGACGGCGGCGATGCTCGCAAGCGTCAGCGTGTTGAGCAGCGGACGATAGGACCCGGACAAGAGCGTGGCGTAATTGTCCAGGCCGAGCTCCCAGGTCAGGACGGGGCCGCGGAAGCGCAGCACCGAAACCATCAACACGGCCGCGAAGGGCAGCAGCGAGACGATCACGATGCCCCAGCTCATGATCGCGGCAAGCAGCCGCAATCCCGGTGACAGCGCCAGCTTTGCGGGCGCGCTCCGCGCATTGGTCGAGAAGCGGCGCTTGCCGAGATAGTGCCGTTGAACGAGAAGCGCGAGCGCGGTGCAGGCGATCAACAGCACGCTGAGTGCGCCCGCAGCGGCGGGGTTGGCGTCGGACTCGCCGGCGAACAGCTTGAAGATGTCGACGGCGAGAAACGGCCGGTCTTCGGCCAGCACCGCCGGCACGCCAAAGTTCTCCAGCGCCTCGATGAAGACCAGGAGGCCGCCGGCGAGAATTGCCGGCATCACGATCGGCAGCAGGACGGTGCGGACCGCGTAAGACGGCGAGCCACCGAGATTGCGGGCGGCTTCCTCCATCGAGGCGTCGACGGCCTGAAAGCCCGCCAGCACGGGCATCACCACATAGGGATAGAGCGTCAGCGTGAACACGATCACGATGCCGGGCATGCCGTAGATGGAGCCGATCGGGATGCCGATGCCGCGCAGGGCCGTGGTGATGACGCCGGCGTGGCCGAACAACAGCACCAAAGCGTAGGCGCTGACGAACGAGGGAAGCACCAGCGGCAGCGACGCCAGCGTCAGCAGCAGCGCGCGGCCCGGCACATCAACCCTTGCGAGGCAGAAGGCGAGCGGGATGCCGATCGCGCATGCAAGGCCTGTTGCGAGAGCCGCCGCGAGCAGAGAGTTGCCGATCGAGCCGAGGTAATAGCGGCTCTTCACGATCGCCGCGTAGTTGCCGAAGGTGAAGGCGCCAGTGCCGTCGATCCGGATGCTGGCATCGAGCACGAGCGCGAGCGGGTAAAGCAGGAACACCGCGAGCAGCACCAGCGACACCAGGGCCACGATGGTCGCGAAGCGTTTCATGGCGCGGGAAACGCAATGATCTGTGCGGGGTCATAAGCAAGCACGAGCGATGCGCCAGGCGCAGCGTCGAACGTCGCGCCGCCGAGCGCCGCGACCCGAAGCTGGGTGCCGTCAGGCAGCGTGGCGTGAAGCCGCTGCACCGGCCCGAGAAACTCGCGCAGCGCCAGCCGGGCCTGAACGCGAGGACCGTCAAAGCTGTCCGCTAGTCGTAAAGCCTCCGGCCTGAGCGACAGCAAAACCTTTGCGCCCGGCTTCCCGACCTCGCCCCTGACCGAAAACTCCGTTCCGGCCGCGGCGACCTGGGTGTTGCGGCCGTCGAAGGCTTTTGCGACGCCCGGCACCATGTTGGTCGAGCCGAGGAATTCGGCCACGAAGGCGGTCTGCGGCATCCGGTAGATGCGTTCGGGTGTGTCGACCTGCTCGACCTTGCCGTGCCGCAAGACGGCGATGCGGTCGGAGATGGCGAGCGCCTCCTCCTGGTCATGCGTCACATAGATCGCGGTCAGGCCGAGCGCCTGCTGCAGTTGACGGATCTCGATACGCATCTCGGTCCGCAGCTGCGCGTCGAGATTGGACAGCGGCTCGTCGAACAAGAGCACCGCGGGCTCGATCACGAGCGCACGCGCAATGGCCACGCGTTGCAGCTGGCCGCCCGAGAGCTGGTGCGGCGAGCGCGGACCATAGCCTGAGAGGCGCACACGCTCGAGCGCCTTGTCGACCCGCGACTTGATGTCGGCCGCCGGAATCTTTCTCGCCTTCAGTCCGTAGGCGACGTTTTCGGCCACGGTATGGTTCGGAAAGATCGCGTAGTTCTGGAACACCATGCCGGTGTCGCGGCGATGCGCGGGCAGATTGTCGATGCGCCGGTCGCCGAAGGAAATCGATCCGGATTCGACGTCGACGAAGCCGGCGATCATGCGCAGCAACGTCGTCTTGCCGCAACCCGATGGTCCGAGCAGCGTGAACAACTCGCCATGCGCGATGGCGAGCGAGATGTCGTCCACCGCGCGCACCGGGCCGAAGGTGCGGGTCAGCCGTTCGATCCGGATCGCGGTCATGGACTTCAGCGCGTATCCTGGATCGTCGTTTTCAGCCGCGCGAGGGTGTCACGCCGCGCCGCTTCCCATTTGGCATCGTCGTAGGGCAACACCTTGATCGCCGAGAAAGGCAGCATGCCGGGTGCGACGGCGCCGAGATCGATATCCTGACGCGCGGGCCGCCGGAACGTCGCCTTCAGCAGCATCTCCTGCACATCCTTGCTGGCAAGATAATCGATCAACTGCTTGGCCGCTTCAGCGTTCGGTCCGCCTTTCAGGATGGCCGCGCCCTCGACGACCGCATGCGTGCCCTCGGCCGGATAGACGACGTTCACGGGCGCGCCATTGTGCGCCCACAGGAAGCCGGCATATTCCAGCGTAATGCCGAGCGGATATTCGCCGCTGCCGACGCCTTCAAAAACCTGCGTCGAGCGATTGAGCACCTTTGCGTTCGCAAGCAACTGGCCCATCTTGGTCCAGGCTGCATCTCCTTCGCCCCATTGCGACAGAAGCAGCGTGGCGGCCGCATATGAGAAGCCGGAATTGCTGGGGTCGGTGAAGGCGAGCTTGCCCTTCAATTTCGGATCGAGGAGATCGGCCCACGATTTCGGCCCGGTGTCCTTGTCGATCGCCTTGGTGTTCTCCCCGATCACGACGACCTGGATGTTCGTCCCCAGCCAGAGGTCCTTTGGATCGCGAAACTGCGCCGGCACGGCTTCGCGGTCCTTGGCCGGGTAGGCCTGGAGATACGGGCTCGCCAGCCGCAGGATCGTGGCGCTGACGCCCCAGATCACGTCGCCTTGCGGATTGGCAGCCTCGGATGTGATGCGGCGCACAAGCACGCCCGATCCCGTCGACACCACGTCGACCTTGATTCCGGTCGCCTTGGCGAAGCCGTCGGCGACCAACTTGTTCACGGTGTCGTCGTTGGCCGAATAGAGCACGACATGCTGCTCGGCCCAGGCCGATCCGGCCGCAAGGAGCGAGACCGCCAGCGCGACGCCGCGGGCGAGGATCGAGGCCGGAGTTCTCATCGGGGTCGCCTTTTCGGTTCTGTTGTTGCTTATTTGGTTTTGGCGAGATGTTCGGTCGCCGCCTTGAGCCCGGCGCCAGCTTCGACCGGGAGGCCGAGCTTGGTCAAGACGTCTTCGAGATGAAGCAGGTCGGTCAGGATGGTTGCGGCGCTGAATGCCCCCATCGTGCCAAACCGGATGACGCGGCCGGAGAGGCGGTTGCGCGCCCCCGCGATCACCGTGCGATGATCCGCATAGAGCCGCCGCACGATCGTTCCGCCCTCGAGCCCGTCGGGCACCTTGAACACGACGACGGTGCTCGAGCGCGGTCCGCGCTCGCAAAAATCCGCAAGCCCGAGCGCCGCGCCGCCGGCGCGCAGCGCACCGGACAGCTGCTCATGGCGTGCGAGCACGTTCGGGAGGCCTTCCTCGTGCATCATCAGCAGGGACTCACGCAGGCCGTAGAGCAGGCTGACCGGCGCCGTGAACGGAGTCTCGTTCAGCTCAATAGACTTCAGCGCCCGGCGGAAATCCCAGAAGAAGACCGATCGCCGCTCGTCCTGCTCGATCACGCGCCACGCCTTCGGGCTCACGCTGGCAAGCGCGAGGCCCGGCGGACACATCAGCGCCTTCTGCGATGCCGAGACGACGATGTCGACGCCCCATTCGTCCTGCCGCATCGCGATGCCGCCGAGACCGCTGACGGAGTCCGCGATGAGCAGCGTGGGCCGGTCGCGCACCAGCGCGCCGAGGGCGGCAAGGTCGGCCACCATTCCGGTCGAGCTCTCATTGTGGACGACCACGATGGCGCGATAGCTGCGCTCGCGCAGCCGAGCCTCCACCGCGGCAACGTCGACGGCCTGGCCCCACTCGTTCGCAACCGTGTCGACCGAGATGTTCATGGCCTTGGCGATCGAGGTGAAGCGCTCGCCGAACTGGCCATGCTCGACCACGAGGATCCGGCTATCAGGCCCGACCACGTTGACGAGCGCGGCTTCCATGACGCCTGTGCCCGAGCTCGCAAAGAACATCACGCGGTTCGTCGTACCGAGGACCGGACGGATCATCTCCTCGGTCTCGCCGATCGCGGCTTTGCACTCGGGACCACGATGGTTGACGATCACCCGTGCCGCGGCCTGTCGTACCCGTTCGGGCACTTCAGTGGGGCCTGGAAGCCGGAGACGATATCCCGTCGCGGGAATGGCGGATGGCGTGTCTGTCGTGGTCATAGCCTGAAGTCACCGTTCTGACGCTTATTGGGAACAAGACCGCTGCCCTCAGGATCGTCCTGATGATCGGGGCCGTTCCGTTGCTTATTCTGTTGCGTCCATGTGGTTTCGGTCAACGTCCCGCAGCGTCCGTCGCATCATGCCATCGACGATCGCCGCCGACTCGCTTGGACGCAGATGGATCGTCGTGGACTTGAGCAGCCATGGCAATACCGCCTGCTCGAGCCGCTCCTCATAGGCGGGCCGCATCATGTCGAAGGCCTGCAGGCCGGGCCCTGCCAGGACGACATGGTGCGGGCGCAGCACGGATATCGTTGCCGCGACCGCCTCGGCGAGCGCGCGGCCGGCCTGCTGGAAGACGTGCTCGAGGCGGGGGTCCCCGCTTCGTGCCCGCTCATGCAGCAGGCTCATCTGCGCCTCGGAGGGCTGCTGCGACGCCGCCGGCGGCAAGTCGAGGAAGGTGCGTGCGTCGCGGTAGAGCGCATAGTCGGCGAGATGGGCCTCGATGCAGCCGCGCTGGCCGCAGCGGCATTGCGGCCCGTTCGATCCCAGCTTGGTATGGCCGATCTCGCTGCCGGCGCCGGCGCCCAAACGTGCTTCACCGTCGACCACGATGCCCATGCCGACGCCGTGACCGATCAGGATCAGGGCCATGAGGCCCTGGGCCAGTGACGGCTCGGCGGCCGCGAGCGCGAGCGCGACCGCGACGGCATCATTCGCCATCACGACTTCGGTGCCGAATGCCTGACGCACCGGCTTCGCCAGGTCGATGTCGGTGACGGACAGCGCCGGGCTCCACAGATGACGGCCGGTATCCGCGTTGACGATGCCCTGGAGGGCGATGCCTATTCCCAGCAGCCGATGGCGCGGTGTCGCCGTCGCCTCCAGCATCGCATTGATTTGCGTGATCACGAGGTCGCACAACGCGCCCGCATCGAGCGCCCGCGTTGCGATTTCGAGCCGCGACTGCGCCAGGCTGAAGCCGCTGAAATCCGCGATCAGTGTCTCGATCAGATTCATGCGCAGCGAGACCGCGACGACGCGGCCGAACTCCGGGTTCAGGGTCAGCAGCACGGCCGGCCGGCCGCGGCGGCGGGCATTCAGCCCATCCAAATCGTCTTCGTCGGGATCGTCCGACCATGGGGGTGCGGCCGTCTCGGTCTCGCACAGCAACTCTTCCGCGATCAGCCTGGAGGTCAGGCCGGAAACGGCCGGGAAGCTCAGTCCCGTGCTCCGGGCCAGCTCGACACGCGGCAGCGGTCCGTGACGTCGCAGCACTTCCACCAGGCGGCCCCGGTTCGAGCCGCGGGCCGTGCCTGAAATTCGTCTCGGCAACTCAGTCTGGTCAGTCATGCTGTCCTATTTAATTCATCGCATGAATTTAATAAGCGCCCATCGCTGCGGTGTAACTAGAGAAACACAGCGCACGATGTGTAATGGCGAGGCATATTTACTAATACCATGCCTCATGTACTATTTCCGCTTGAAGAAGTGGCCAGTGCATCTTGATTTCGATGTTCTGCTCTGCAACATTTCTTCGCTACGTGAATAAAATAGAGCGCAAAAGCGCTGTAAGCCCCGCATCTGGGGTGCCCAAAGGGAGGTACACATGAACGGATCAATGAAGAAATTGCTCGTGCCGTTGCTCGCGACCGCTGCTGCGTTCGCGTTTGCGACCGGTCCGGCGCAGGCCCAGCAGAAGAAGACCATCGCGCTGGTGACCAATGCAGCGGCCGACTTCTGGGTCATCGCAGGCCGCGGGCTCGAGAAGGCTCAGAAGGAGCACCCGGAATACGATATCCAGTTGATCGTCACCAACGATGCGACCGCGGCGGGCCAGCGGCGCGAGCTGGACGATCTGCTGGTGCGCGGCGTCGCCGGCATCTCCATCTCGGTTGACGATGCGCCGCATGCGACCGAAGAGCTCAACAAGGTCGCGTCCCAGACCATCCTGATCACGACGGACAGCGACGCGCCGCAGAGCAAGCGTCTCGCCTATATCGGCACCGACAACGTCGCGGCCGGGCGGCAAGCAGGCGAGGAGTTCAAGAAGGCGTTGCCGAACGGCGGCAAGATCGCGCTGTTCGTCGGCACGATGGACGCGGACAATGCCCGCGAGCGGGTGCAGGGTATCAAGGAAGCGATCGCCGGCACCAAGATCGAGCTGGTCGACGTGTTCACCGACCAGGTGGACTCCGCCAAGGCCAAGGCGAACATGGAGAACGTGCTCGTCAAATATCCCGACATTGCGCTGCTGTCCGGCCTCTGGAGCTACGAGACGCCGTTGATCTATGATGCGGTCAAGGCGGCGGGCAAGGCCGGCAAGGTGAAGATCGTCGGCTTCGACGAGGATCAGCGCACGCTGCGGGGAATTTCCGACGGCACGATCGAGTCGACGGTGGTGCAGCAGCCTTTCGAATTCGGCTATCTCTCCGCCACCAACATCATCAAGACGCTGAACGGCGACAAGTCCTGGATTCCCGCTGACAGCAAGCTGATCGTGCCGACCCAGGTGATCAGCAAGACCAACGTCGCGGAGTTCACCGCTAAGATGAAGGATCTGCTGAAGAAGTGACTTTGAGTGCCTTTCGACACCTGGCGGCCATGACCAGCGAACTTGGCCGTCGGGTGTCGAGCAGGAGGAAGTGAATGGCGGAAATCCTGTTCGAACTCGCAGGGATCAGCAAGTCCTATCCCGGCGTCATGGCCCTCAACGATGTCAGCCTGCGCGTGCACCGCGGCGAGGTGTTGGGCCTGATCGGCGAGAATGGCGCCGGCAAGTCGACCTTGATGCGCGTCTTGGGCGGCGTGATTGAGCCCAGTGCGGGCGTGATCCGCATCGGCGGCACCGACCACGCCCACATGACGGTGAACGAGGCGACGCAGGCCGGCATCGCCTTCGTGCATCAGGAACTGAACCTGTTCGAGAATCTCGACGTTGCCGCGAACGTCTTCATCGGACGCGAGAAGCTCGTCGGCGGCCCGCTGAAGCTGGTGAATAGCGCGCAGATGCGCGCCCGCGTGACGCCGCTGCTGGAGCGGCTGGGTGCCGATTTCGGCCCCGACACGCTGGTCGACAATTTGTCGATCGCCGAACGTCAGATGGTGGAGATCGCCAAGGCGCTCTCGATCGACGCCCGCGTGATCATCATGGACGAGCCGACCTCGAGCCTGACGATTTCGGAGACCGAGCGGTTGCTGGAGGTGATTGCCGATCTGAAGGCGCACGGCATCGCGGTGATCTATATCTCCCACCGGCTCGGCGAGATCATGACCTGCGCCGACCGCGTCGTGGTGCTGCGCGACGGGCGCACGGTGGGAGAGCTGGCGCGAGACCAGCTCAGCCATGCCGCAATGATCCGGCTGATGATCGGTCGCGACCTGAAGACGCTGCATACGCCGCCGAAGCGGCCGCCACAGCCGGGCGGCTGCGACATCGCCGGTCTCGTGACGTCGGCCTTCCCCGACCGGCAGATCGATCTTTCCGTGCGGCATGGCGAGATCCTCGGACTGGCAGGACTGGTGGGCGCCGGTCGCACGTCGCTGGCCCGTGCGGCCTTCGGCATCGATCCGGTGCTGGGTGGCGAGATCAGGATCGACAACGCGAAGGTCCATGTCGGATCGCCCCGGGACGCGATCAGGCAAGGCATCTATCTGGTGCCGGAGGACCGCAAGAAAACCGGGCTCGTGCTGGAGCTGCCGATCTGCGAGAACGTGACGCTGGCGAGCCTGCTGAATTATGCGCGGATGTGGCTGATCAACGGCGCGTCCGAGCGCAATGTCGCGAAGGAGCAGGTGAGGCGGCTCTCCATCAAGGTGCCCAGCGTCGATATGGAGGCCGTGACCCTCTCCGGCGGCAACCAGCAGAAAGTCGTGCTCGGCAAGTGGCTCTCCATGCAGCCGCGCGTGATGTTCTTCGACGAGCCGACCCGCGGCATCGATGTCGGTGCCAAGAGCGAGATCTATGCGCTGATGCGCGAGCTCGCCGACCAGGGCGTCGCGATCGTGATGATCTCCTCGGACATGGAGGAGGTCATCGGCGTCTCCGACCGGGTCGCGGTGATGCATGAGGGACGAGTCAGCGGTGTGCTGGAGCGTTCGCAATTCAGCGAATACAACGTGCTGCGGCTTGCAATAGGCCAGGCGCTGGAACCCGTGGAAGCCGCTGCGCAATGAACAAGAAAGAACTCGGCCTCGGCCTGCTGCTCGTGGTGATTTCCGTCATCACGGGCATGATCAATCCGGCTTTCCTGTCGGTGGTGAACCTGTTGAACCTGGCCAATCTGATCGGCCTGTTCGGTGTGTTTGCGCTCGGGGAAGGGCTCGTGATCATCACCGGCGGCATCGACCTTTCGCTCGGCTCGATGTTCGCGCTGCTCGGCGTCGTCTTCGTCGATCTTCTGACGACGTACCAGGTTCCCTGGCCCTTGGCGCTGCTGGCTGTGTTGCTGGGCGGACTGGTGCTGGGGGCCATTCAGGGCGTCCTGATCACGCGGCTGAAGATGCAGCCCTTCATCGTGACGCTGTGCGGGTTGCTGATCTATCGCGGCGCCGCCCGTTATTATACGACCGACTCGACACGCGGCTTCGGCTACGGCGACGAGGCCGCGACCCTGAGCAACCTTGCCTCCGGCCATGCAGTGGCGGGCATCCCGAACACCTTCATCCTCCTGATCATCCTTGCAATCGTCCTCGGCGTGGTGCTGCACCGTTCGGTCTACGGGCGCTGGCTTTATGCCGTCGGCAAGAACGAGGAGGCGGCGCGCTTCTCCGGCATCAACACGAATATGGTGATCGCGACCGCCTATATCATCAGCGGTGGGCTCGCCGGCGTTGCGACGGTGTTGTTCGTGTTCTACACCAACTCGGTATCTCCGAGCTCCTTCGGCAATTTCTATGAGCTCTACGCGATTGCTGCGGCCGTGCTGGGCGGGTGCAGCCTGCGCGGCGGCGAGGGTTCTATTCTCGGTATCGTGCTGGGGACTGCGCTGCTGCAGGTGCTGCAGAACCTCGTGAACATCCTGGGCATCCCCAATTCCCTGAACTTCGCGGTGATGGGAACGGTGATTTTGATCGGCGTGTTGGCGGATCAGCAATTGCAGGCCCGACGCAAACGCAAGCTGGCGCTGGCCGGCCTCGCCCGCACGGCACCGAAGTCGACGCTACCGCGTGGCGTGGAAGCGGTGCCGGCGAGAACAGGCGACCAGACCTGACGAATCCAGGCTTGGGCTGACGCAAGGCCGCCTCTGCAACCGGCTTGCTCGAGCGCCGTTCGAACGAGAGCCCGAACGAGGTGACCCCCGTCACAGCAACTCCTGATGCGCGCCAACATGTTGCCCGTGATTGCGGGATCAGCTCGCAGCATCAACAGGAGACATGACGATGACGGTTTCGACCAAGCCTGACTTTGCGAATTGCGAGCTCTCCATCGACGAGCTCGAGGCCGTCGCCGGCGGCGGCCTGTGGGGCTGGATCAAGCACGAAGCGTCCGACGCCTTGCACTGGGTCGAGAAGAACGCGGGGAGCGTGGCGTCGGTCATTGAGAAGGTTCTGGGCGGGCCGGTCTACAACTCCCATCCGCCGCACAAGATGTCCTGACGACCTGCTGGTTCCAACGCTTGTCGCACTTGTTGTTCCCGGGCCTTAGGCCCGGGACAGTCGTTTGATGGCCGAAATCCCGTCGCGCGTTCCGATGCGTGTCCCTCTGTGACTGGCCTCACAGCTTCGACGCATGCCGGATCCTATACCTGTGAGCACTGACCGAGAGGGGCAGTCCCTCCCAAGGAAAACAGGAGATGGCAATGAGCGAATTCAAGACGTCCGCAAACGAACAATCTGCGGTTCTGCTCGATGATGCGGTGCTGGAGAACGTGGTGGGCGGTAGTGCCGACAGCGACTTCCAGAGCTTTCTGGATGCGCACTCGGTCGGGGGCTGGACGATGCGAGACGTCTTCGCCAAGCCGGTGCTGGGACGTTACACCCCGCGATAATCCCGAGCCGGGCCGGGCAGCATTCCGGAAAGTGCGGAAAGGTCATCCGTTCGGATGACCTCTTTCGATCCATCGCCCGGTAAGCTGCGAAGACGATGTGCCGGTGAGGCTGCAAGCGCTTGTCCGGACATCGCAACCGTCGATCAATCCCCTCAAAGTCGAGAGCGAATAGAACTCAAAATTCCTGTCGTCGCGTCGACGACTTGCAGAGCCTGCTGGGCCTTGGCCAGGGCGAGAGGCGACCTCGCGCATTGATCGGGCAGTTGGGCGATCTTCTTGCGCTGGCTGGTCAGGATATTGGTAGACTGCTCGACGGCAAATTTCACGACGTCGCGGGTCGGGTCATTCTCACCGACATTGGTCAGCTCTTTCTCGATCGTGATCAGATATTCGAAACTGGACAGCTCTTGAGAAATCTCGACAAGATTTTGAATCGTGGACTTCACGCAATCGGCGTCGACGGCGGAGATGTCGGGCCTCTTCGACGTCTGCACGAGATCGCCCATCAGGCCCGCGAACATCGGCTTGAGATCCTCGACCCTCTTCAGATCGGCCTGGCTCAGCACACCGGCAATGCACACATTCGTGGCGACCAGCAAGGCAAGGCATGGCCACGCCAGCCGGGCGATGAGAGCGCGAGCCGTTGCAGTGAGCGTGATGCGATCCGCTTGCCAATTCATCTGATGGGTCCGATGTCCTCTGCCTTGACAATTGCAGCTGGTTCTCGTTGCGAGCTTAGCTCCGCTCACAATTTCGCTCAATCCCATTCTCGGCGTCGTCCGCGCGGACGATGGCGCTGCAAGTTTTCGCGCGGGAGCGAAGCGTGACCGAGGGCACTGACAAAATCTTTCGCGCCAGCGCGCTGCAGCGTGCGGCCTCGCCGGAGGAGCTCGATCATCTCGTCGCGATCACCAAGCCGGCCGACTGGATCCTTGCCGCGATCGTGACGGTCGCGCTTGTCGCTGCGCTCGTCTGGGGCATTTACGGCCGGATCCCGTCGCGCGTGTCGGGGCAGGGGATTCTGGTCGGCAGCGGCCGCGTCGTCGATGCGGTCTCGGCCGCCGAAGGCAGGCTCGCCTCGCTCGGTGTCTCCGTCGGCGATCATGTCGAGCGCGGACAGGTGATCGCCCAGATCTCGCAGACCGAGATCGAGCAGAAGTACGGCAACGCCGTGGAAACCTACCGGGAGCGTCAGCGCGAGCACGACGACATGGCCGCGAAAGTCACCGCGGAGCTCGCGATCAAGGCCTCCAACTTCGACAAGCTCGAAGCCGCCTTCAACAAGGTCATCGAGGCGACCGGGCAGCGCGTCCAGTCCCTGGATGTCGACGTGAAGAACCTCGAGCAGCTGATGGCGAAGGGGCTGACGACACGAAAGACGCTCGAGGACCGCCGTCTCGAATTGACCGAGGCGCAGCAGCGCCGCACGGATTCGCAAAACGAGATTCTCAAGCTTCATGCCCAAAAGACCGATCTCGAAACCCAGCGTGAGCGCGAGCTGCAGCAGGCCGAGTTCGCCTCGAACAATGCACGCCGCGAGATGCAGGCGCTGGCGGGAACGCTGGGGCGTAATTCGCAGGTGTTGAGCCCAATCGCCGGGCGCGTGCTGGAGATCAAGACGTCGTCCGGCTCGGTTCTCGGCGTGGGCACCCCGGTCGTCCTCATCGAAGACGAGGGCGCCCGGCTGGAAGCGGTGGTCTACATCCCCGCCGAACAGGGCAAGAGCGTCAAGCCGGGCTACCAGGTGCGCGTCGCCCCCAGCACCGTCAAGCGCGAGGAGTTCGGCACGATGATCGGCGTGGTGTCGAGCGTCTCGGAATTTCCGGTGACGCCGCAGGGCATGACCGCCGTGCTGCATAACGATCAGCTCGTGAAGGTGTTTTCCCATGACGGCGCGCCCTATGCGGTGGCGGTGTCGCTGAACCAGGACGCGTCGACCGCAAGCGGCTATCGCTGGGCGGTGGGTAAGGGACCGCAGATTCATCTCACCAGCGGTACACTGGCGCAGGCCGAAATCACCACGCGAAGCCGGCGCCCGATCGATCTCGTTGTGCCCCTGCTCAGGAAGTGGACGGGGATCGATGGATAGTCCCGCTTCGCCCGCTGCAGGCATCAAGCACACGCCGACCATTTTGCAGATGGAGGCGGCGGAGTGCGGCGCGGCGTGTCTTGCCATGGTGCTCGCGCATTATGGCGCGTGGGTGCCGCTGGAGCAGCTTCGCGTCGAATGCGGCGTCTCCCGCGACGGCAGCAAGGCCAGCAACATCGTCAAGGCGGCGAAGCGCTTCGGGTTGTCGGCGAAGGGATTTCGGCTGGACCTCGCAACGCTGGGCTCGGCGCCGACACCTTGCATCATCCACTGGAACTTCAATCATTTCGTCGTTCTGGAAGGCATCAAGGGCAAATCCGCATCGATCAACGATCCCGCCTTCGGACGCCGGCAGATCGGCATCGATGAGCTCGACCGCAGTTTTACCGGCGTCGTCCTCACCATGCAGCCGGAGCCCGGGTTCGCGCCGACCGGCGGCAAGCCGGCCGGATTGAAACTGCTGCTGCGGGAATTGCGCGGCTCCAAGGCCGCGGTTGGACTGCTCATCCTGCTCAGCTTCGTCATGGTCGTCCCCGGCCTCGTGGCCGCGAGCTTCTCCAAGATCTTCATCGACGACATTCTGATTCAGCATCTGAACGGTTGGCTGCGCCCGCTGCTGGTCGGCATGGCCGCGACCGCGCTGATCCGCACCATCCTGACGCTGCTGCAACAATCGCTGCTGCTGCGGCTGCAGACAAAACTCTCGGTGGTAATGATCAGCCGCTTTCTCTGGCGGGTGATGGCCTTGCCGATCGAGTTCTTCACCCAGCGTCACGCCGGCGACATCGCGGCGCGCGTGGGAGCCAATGATCAGATTGCGCGGCTGCTGGCGGGCGGCATTGCGGCGAACGCGCTCAGCCTCACCTCGGTGGCGTTCTTCGCGTTCGCGATGATCGTCTACGATCACTGGCTGGCCGCGGTCTGCATCGGCCTGTCGCTGCTCAATGTTCTCACCTTGCGGCTGTCGATGCGACGCCGGGAGGATCTCAGCCGCGGGCTCTCGCTGGAGCGCGGCAAGCTGCTCGGTGCCGTCGTCAGCATCGTCAGGTCGATCGAGACGATCAAGGCGAGCGGGCTCGAGCACGAGGCGTTCGGGCAATGGTCCGGCATCCAGGCCAAGGTGCTGAATGCCGAGCGCGATCTGGCGTCGTCGTCGATCATCCTCGACATGATCCCGACCCTGATCGCCGGCATGACCGTGACCGCGATCCTGATCCTCGGCGGCTTGCGGGTGATCGAGGGCTCACTCACGCTCGGCAGTCTCGTCGCCTTCCAGGCTCTGATGGCGAGCTTCTCCGAGCCGGTGGCGACGCTGGTCAATCAGGCGGGCTCCTTTCAACTGATCAAGGGCGCGCTCGACCGCCTCGAGGACGTCTACAATTATCCGCTCAGTGAGCCCGCGCGCGCATCGGACAAGACCTTCCCAGCGCGGCTCGACGGACGGATCGAATTCAGGGACGTGCAGTTCGGCTATTCGCTGCTCGAGCCGCCGCTCATCTCCGATCTCTCGATGACCGTGGTTCCAGGCTCGCGCGTGGCGCTGGTCGGCGCTTCCGGCAGCGGCAAGTCCACCCTCGGCCGCCTGGTCTGCGGGCTCTACAAGCCCTGGGCCGGCGAGATCCTGATCGACGGGACCAGGCTTCAGGATGTTCCGCCCGACATCCTCGCCAACTCGATCGCCTATGTCGACCAGGACATCTTCCTGTTCGAGGGCTCGGTCCGCGACAATCTCACGCTCTGGGACCGCACGACGCCCGACATCGATCTCACCCGGGCGCTCAAGGACGGCGAGATCCAGGACGATATCGCGATCCGGGCCGGCAATTACGATTCCTATGTCAGCGAAGGCGGCACCAATTTCAGCGGCGGCCAGCGCCAGCGTATCGAGATCGCCCGCGCGCTGGTCGGCCGTCCGTCCATCGTCGTGCTCGACGAGGCGACCGCGGCGCTCGACCCCGTCACGGAGAAGGCCATCGACGACAATCTGCGCCGTTGTGGCTGCACCTGCATCATCATCGCGCATCGCCTGAGCACGATCAGGGATTGCGACGAGATCGTGGTGTTGCGGCAGGGCAAGGTCGCCGAGCGCGGCACCCACGAGACCCTTCTCGCCCTGAACGGCGAATATGCCCGCCTGGTATCGCAGGAATGAGTGTTGGCATCGACAATATCGTGTCCGGGGCAGGCCTCGTCGCATCGCCGGGATTGCCGGGCGAAATGGCGCTCGATGGCCGCCGGCCCATCCTGCTCGATCACCATGGCCATGTGTTGGAGGTCGTTGCCGGTCACGCGGACATCTTTGCCGTCGACATCAGCGATGGCAGATCCGGCAGCCGGCATCATCTGTTCCGCATTGAACGCGGCGACATCATTCCCGATCTCCCGGGTTTTCCCGCGTCATCCCCGGATGGTCTGCGCTTCATCGCGGTGGGCGCACAGGACACGCTGGTGTCAGTCGTGCCGAGGGGCGGGCTGGCATCCGCGGATCAGGCGGTGCGCTGGATCGAGCGGCTCGCACGCTTCGTCGCGGGGCCGGCGCCGCTGTGGCAGATGACCGAATTGCCGGAGGGCGAGGTGGCGCTGACGGCGGGCGAACCGCGTCGCGGCCCGATGCGCGGCCTGCTCTGGCTGACCGTGGAGCGGGGTGCGCTGAGCCTGATCGGGATCGGGACGAGCTACACCGCGGGAAGCCCGCCGCTGCCGCTGACATCGGGCTTGTGGGTCGAGGCGGGCGCAGACGGCTGTGCCGCGCGCGCGACGGCACAGGCACCGGCGCACGATCTGATCTGGTCGGCGATCGATCAATTCCATCAAAGCTTCGTTCAATGTGTCCAGGGCATCCTGGTCCGCGACACGCAAGATGAGAGCGCGCGGCTGGCGAGCCGAACCGGGCTCGCTGCAACGCAGGCGGTGGAGGCCTTCGACCGCCTGTCCGGCATCATCGTGCGACGCTTCGATCACGATGCGGTCGATGCCTCCTGGTCCGACAGGTTGGTCGGCGCATGCCAGATCGTCGGCAACGCGATGCGGGCGCCGATCGCGATCTCCAGCCGCGGCGAAGGCAGCGCGCAGGATTTTGCCGGGCTCACCCAGATCGCGCAGGCCGCGCGCCTGCGGCTGCGCGAGGTTCTGCTGCGCCAGGACTGGTGGAGACTGGATGCAGGCCCGATGGTCGGCTGGTATGGCGAAACGCGCGTCCCGGTCGCGCTCGTCTACGAGCCTCGTCGCGGATACCTGATGATCGACCCGCTCACGAAAGTGCGCCGGCCGGTCGATCGGACCATCGCGGCGCAAATCGCGCCGGAAGCGGCCAATTTCTATCCGCCGCTGCCGTCGCGGGCGCTGACATTCAAGGATCTTCTGCGATTCTCGCTGCGCTATGCCCGTGGCAGCGGGCTGCGCATCGCGCTGTCGGTGGTCATGATCGGCCTGTTGTCGCTGGTGACGCCGTTCGTCACCAATCTCTTGATCAGCTCGATCATCCCGCGATCGGAGCTGGACCAGCTTGCCTTCTGCGCGCTCGCGCTGATTTTGGCGGGCCTGTCGGTGGCCGGCGTCCAGGTCATGCAGGCCTTCGTCATGCTGCGGATGGAGGCTTCGATCGACTGGCGGCTGCAATCGGCGTTGATCGATCGGCTGCTCCGGTTGCCGACTGCCGTTTTCCGCGAGTTCACCGCCGGCGAGCTGGTCGACCGCGCCATGGGCATCGATGCGGCGCGGCGGGCCCTGACCGGTCACGCCCTGCGCGGCATGATCGCCGGCCTGTTCTGTGTCTTCAGCCTCGGCTTGATGCTCTATTACAGCCCCAAGCTGGCGCTGGTCGCGACTGCGCTGACCTTCGTCCGTGCGGTGGCGATCATCGGCACCAACCTGGTGCGGCTGCATTTCGAGAGCAAGCACTTCAACCAGCAGGGCAAGGTCTCGGGCTTCGTGCTTCAGCTCCTGACCGGCGTCGGCAAATTGCGCGTCTCGGCGGCGACGTCCCGCGCGCTCGCGATCTGGTCGAAGCAGTTCGCGACCCAGAAGCAGTACTTCGTGTCGTCGCAGGTGGCGGGCAACGGCCTCGGCGCATTCGAGACGGCGTTTCCCACCATCGCGACGCTGATCATCTACGCCTACGCGTCCTATTCGAGCAGCGGCTTGCTCACCGACATCGGCACGTTCTTCGCGTTCTTTTCCGCGTTCGGTCAATCCATGGGCTCGGTCGGCTCCTGGGCAGCGGGTGTGAGCGAGGCGCTGATTGCCATCCCGCCGCTGCTGCGGCTGCGCCCACTGATCGCGAGTCCGACGGAAATCCCCGACGACCGGCAGCCGCCGGGGGAGCTGTCCGGGTCGGTCGAGCTCGCGCGCGTGTCGTTCCGGTATCTGGCGAACGGGCCGCTGGTGCTCGACAACGTCACCTTGAAGATCACGCCCGGCGAATATGTCGCGGTGGTCGGGCCGTCCGGCAGCGGGAAATCGTCGCTGTTCCGGCTGCTGCTGGGGTTCGAGCGCGCGGAATCGGGCGCGGTGTTCTACGACGGCAAGTCGATCGAAACGCTGGATGCGAGCGCGCTGCGGCGCCAGCTCGGCGTGGTCCTGCAGAACGCCAAGCTCGCCAACGGAAATCTCTACGAGAACATCTGCGGTGGAATCCGGCTGCCGCTCGACCAGGCCTGGGAGGCCGCGCGCCTCGCCGGCATCGAGGACGACATCAGGGCGATGCCGATGGGGATGCTGACCCAGGTGTCCGAAGGCGTCAGCACGCTGTCCGGCGGCCAGCGCCAGCGCATCATGATCGCGCGGGCGATCGCGCGGCGTCCGCGCATTCTCTTGTTCGATGAGGCGACGAGCTCGCTGGACAATCAATCCCAGGCCATCGTCAGCGACGCGCTGGAAAATCTCAACGTCACCCGCATCGTGATCGCACACCGGCTCAGCACCGTGCAGCGCGCCGACCGGATCATCGTGCTGGTCGACGGCAAGATCGTCGAGACCGGGACGTTCGCCGAGCTGAACGCCGCCTCCGGCATGTTCGCCTCGTTCGCGCGCCGCCAGATGCTCTGAGCGCTTCGTCCGTCCGGTCATCCCAAACGAAAACTCCCGGACCTCTTTGTCCGGGAGCTTCCTGATTGAGCTGTCAACTCGGCGGCTGAGAGGCCGCCCTGCGGGCTGGCCTTAGTTCAGCCTCTGGGGCGGGTTGCCGCCGCCGGCGCCGGTGACGATACCGCCGACCACGATGATGCCGGCGGCGATCCCAGCCACGACCGGGTTGGTGAAGAACGACTTCAGGCCATGCTCGACGGAATGCACGAGGCTGCTGAACCAGCTGCCGCCGGCAACACCGTCGAGCTGCTCCATCGAGAGTTCGCAATTGGCGTTGTCGTTAATCTGATGGGTCATGTTGTCTCTCCTGTTCACGCTGCGGGATCATCCCTGCAACTGTTGACAGCATGCCGCATGCATCACGCGAGCGCCGTGACCGGTATCACGTTGCTCTCCCTGTCGCGAATTTCGTCGCCGGAGTCCTATCCCTCGTATTGGTCCGGGCCCATCGCCCACGAGGCCTGATCGTGGCTGTAGGCGTAGTTGCGGTTGTTCACCGCCGGATTGCGATTGACCATCGGCCGCATGAACATCGGATGCGTCGCGCTGCGCACCTCGTGCTCGACGGTGAAGAGAGGCTTGCCGCTGTCGAGATCGACGATGTCGCAGAAGCGGTACTGATACTGGTTGTCCTCGCGGGAGATCAGGTCGCGCGCCAGCAGCTTGCGGTAGGGGCCGGAGAAATCGGTGATGTACATCTGCACATGGTGGCCGTCATAATCGGGCTGCGTCCGGTCGGTCTCGCGGAATAGCAGATGCTGGTCGCGGCCGGTCTTCACCGCCGCGACCTTGCCGTCGCCGTTGCGCAAGGCCGCGGGCATGCCCATGATCTCCGGATAGAAGGCGCAGATCGCCTGCGCCGATCCGGCCGGCACCTCGAACTCGACATAGGGGATGCCGAGCGTGATGCGTCCGAAGCGCGCCGCGTCGGGTTCGTGGACGCGGATGCGGTTGCCCCATGGGCAGGTCGCTTCGACATGGTCATTATGCTCGGCGTATGCGAAGGCCGTGCCTTCGAGCTTGCTTTTGACCGAGGCCAGTCGCGCCAGCAGCGCCTCGCGGCCCTCGATCACGAGCCCGGTATGGCCGCGCAGCACCTGCGCCTTGCCGCTCGGCAGATGAAACTGGCTTCGTCCGGCATTGATCCACATGTTGGTGTCGGACACCATCAGATAGGGATCGCGGGTCAGTCCGAGGCCGGTGACGTAGAACAGCGTGGCGAGGCGCTGGTCCGGAACCTGGATGTTGACGTGCTCGAAATGGATGGCGTTGCCGAGATCTTCTGCGGATCGATCGAATTGTTGCGGCATGGATGTGAGCTTCTCGCTGGAGGGACGACTGGGTCCATACTAGAGCAGAATTTCCGCCAGCCGAAACGGTTGAATGATCACATCTTGGGAGCGCGGCAACGTGTGCGCTGCACCTTGCCGTGGCACCCATTCCCTGTAATCTGACCGCAAATCGTGAGCGAAAGAAGAGGTCGATGGGGGGAGTTCTGGAAGGCGTGCGCGTCCTCGATTTCGGGCGCTATATCGCGGGCCCGTATTGCGCGACATTGCTGGCCGAGTTCGGCGCCGAGGTCATTCGCGTCGAAAAGCGCGACGGCAGCGAGGATCGCTTCGTGGCGCCGGTCGGCGAAGGCGGCGAGGGCGCGCTGTTCCTCCAGGTCAACCGCAACAAGAAGTGCATCACGCTCGATCCGATGACGCCGGAGGGGCAGGAGGTGATGCGCCGGCTGGTAGCGACGGCAGACGTGGTCGTCGCCAATCTGCCGCCGCAGACGCTCCGCGCCATGAAGCTCGATTACGACTCGTTGAAGGCGATCAAGCCGGACATCATCCTGACGACCGCCACCGCGTTCGGCGGGCCGGGGCCGTGGTCCGACCGCGTCGGCTTCGATGGCGTCGGACAGGTCATGTCGGGCTCGGTCTACATGACCGGCGCCGGCAATCCGCCTTACCGCGCGGCGGTGAACTGGGTCGATTTCGGCACCGCGCTGCATTGCGCGTTCGGCACGCTCGCAGCCCTGATCGAGCGCGGCAAGTCCGGGCGCGGGCAGATCGTCGAGGGCGCGCTGCTCGCAACCGCATTGTCCTTCACCAATGCGACGCTGATCGAGCAGGCGGTCATCAACGTCAATCGCGTTCCGACCGGCAATCTCGGCCAGACCGCGGCGCCCGCAGATATCTATCGGACCAAGGACGGTTGGGTGCTGTGCCAGGTCACGGGGCATCCGCTGTTCAAGCGCTGGGCGAGACTGATGGGCGAGGAGGAGCTTTGGCTGAACGATCCGCGCTTTGCCGACGACATCAGCCGCGGCAATAACGGACCCGTCATCAGCGAGCGGATGGCGCGCTGGTGCGCGGAGCGCACCACGCAGGAAGCGGTCGATACGCTCGGCAAGGCGATGATTCCAACCGGGCCTGTGCTGAGCCCGCAGCAGGCGCTGGATCATCCGCACATTCGCGCCGCCGGCTTCTTGCAGGACGTCGACTATCCCGGCTTGCCGAAGCAGGCGCCGGTTGCCCGCGCCGCCATCCGGTTGTCGGAAACACCCGGCGAAATCGCGGCGCGTCCGCCGACGCTCGGCGAGCATACTGATTCTGTGCTGGCGGAACTCGGCTACGACAAGGCCGCCATTGCAGCGCTGCGGCAGAGCGGCATCATTTAGCCGCGGCAATCGAGACAGGAGTGGAAATGAGCCGGCGCGTCTGCTAGACGACTGGCGGCTCATCCTCGCGCTTTTTGCGTTGGCCGGCGACCTCTGCGTCGCACGAGGTTGTTTTGGGGAGGCGTGCCTTCGCACGCCTCGTCCCATTTGCATGACCAACCGCGACCGAATCGAGACGAACTCGGCTGCGCGTGCCATTAGCGACTGCCTACGACGAGAAACGGATTCACGTGCGTCATTCCAAGAAATTGCGGCCAGCCAAGAGCTCTCCGAAGAAGGGCTCGCTCAAAAAGCGCTCACTCGCCAAGAGCCCACTCGTCAAGAGTTCGACAAGCAGGCGCTCACTGAGCAAGAGCACTCCCAAGACGAGCAAAGGCGCGCAGCGCGCCACGATCGCGTCGTCTTCGCCGCTGGGCATGATGGCGCTGCACCTGCTGGCGCAGTGGAAGGACTCCGGGCGCAGCGGTCTCGTCTTCCTCGCCGAGAGCGAGAACAGGGCAGAGCGGCTCGGCAGCGTGATTCACGCGCTCGACCCGTCCTGCGAGGTCCTGGTCTTCCCGCGGCTGAACACGCTGCCGTTCGATCAGCTGGAACCATCGCGCGAGATCGCCGGCCGCCGCGCCTCGGTGCTGCGTCGCCTTGCGAAATCCAGGCAGCCGATCTTTCTGGTCTCGACGGCGGAAGCGGTGATGGAGCGCCTGCCGCCGCCGGCGAGCCTGCTGCGCCTGAATACGGGTTTGAAGGTCGGCGGCAGTTTCTCCGAGAGCGAGCTTCGCGTCCGTCTCGAAGAGCTGGGCTATGATCTCGACGACGAGCCGGATTATCCGGGCGGCGCGCTGTTTCACGGCCAGACCTTTGAGATATTTCCCGCAGGCGCGCTGGGGCCGTTCCGGGTGGAGCATTCCGGGCGCATCATCAAACGGATCGTGGCGTTCGATCCGCAAGAGCACGACATCATCTTCGAGACCAAGGAGCTTCTCGTCGATCCCATGTCGGAGCGGCTAGCCATCACTGGCGCGCGGCCTAAGCGCGCGACGCTGTTCGACTATTGCGGCAAGGCCAAATGGATCGCGGATGCCGGCGTTGCCGTGCATGCCGATGCCTGGCTGAGCACGATCGAGGAGGCCGCGGGCCGCGCCGACCGGGAGCGCGAATATCTGGCGTGGAGCGACTGGAAGCAGGCGGCCCGTGGCATGAAGGTGCTGCCGCGGTCCGCTCCATTCCAGCCGACGCCGGAATTTTCCAAGCTCTCATCCGCCAGGAAAGCGCTTCGCGCCTTCGTCGATGAAGCCAGGCGCGCCGGTTCGCGTCTGATCCTCGCTGCCGCGATCGAGGAGGATCTGCGCACGATGGAGCGGATGAGCGGCGTCAAGGCGGAACGCGTCGCAGATTGGGCCGAGGCCGAGGACGCGCGCCCTCGCGACGTGGCGTTGCTCGCCGATCTCGATGGCGGCTTCGTCATTCCCGGCAAGAAGCCTGCTGTCGTCCTGACCGCGACCGACGTGCTCGGCAGCCGCGCGCATCATCCGCAGCCGATGGCGCGCAGCTGGAGCGCGGCGTTCGATCATGCCGACGTGCCGGAGCAGGGCACGGTGGTGGTGCATCTCCAGCGCGGCATCGGCGTGCTCGATGGCTTGCAGACCGTGAACACGGGCGGCGGCGCCATGCGTGAGATGGTCCGGCTGTCCTTCGCCGGCGACAACGCAGTGCTGGTGCCGCCGCCCGATCTGGCGCAGATGTGGCCCTACTCGACGGAGCGTGGCAAGCTCGCACTCGACAAGGCGGATGGCAGCACCTGGTGGGCCCGCCGCAGCGAGGCAGAGCAGGAGATCCAGGCCGCCGGCAAGGTGCTTGCCAAGCACATCAGCCAGCGCAAGCGGCGCAAGGCGGAAAAGCTGGTCCCGCCGGGCTCGGCCTACGAAAAATTCGTCGCGCGCTTCCCCTATTTCACGACGATCGATCAGGCCAAGGCGATCCACGACGTGCTGGATGATCTCGCGTCCGGCCATCCCATGGACCGCGTGATCTGCGGCGACGTCGGCTTCGGCAAGACCGAGGTGGCGCTGCGGGCGGCGGCAGCCGTCGTGCTGTCCGGAAAGCAGGTGGCGATCGCGGTGCCGACGACCGTCTTGGCCCGGCAGCATGTCGCGACCTTCCGCAAGCGGTTTGCGCCGCTCGATATCGAGGTCGGCAGCCTGTCGCGCGCCACCTCCGGTGCCGAGACGCGGGAGACCAGGGAAGGCTTGCGCAGCGGCCGGATCAAAGTCGTGGTCGGAACGCAGGCGCTCACCTCGAAGGACGTGAAGTTCGACGATCTCGGGCTCGTCATCATCGACGAGGAGCAGCATTTCGGCGCCGCCGAGAAGGCAAAGCTGTCCGGGCTCGCCAAGAATGCGCATACGCTCTGGATGAGCGCCACGCCGATCCCGCGCACGCTCGCCGCGGGTCTTGCCGGCTTCAGGGATCTGAGCGTCATCGCATCGCCGCCTGTGCATCGGCTCCCGGTCGCGACCAAGATCGCGCCGCTGTCCGATGCCGCCATCGCCTCGGCCTTGCTGCGCGAGCAGCGGCGGCACGGGCAGAGTTTTCTGATCTGCCCGCGCATCCAAGACCTCGAGCCGATGCTGGCGCGCGTGCAGGCGGTGGCGCCCGATCTCAAGATCGTCTGCCTGCACGGCAAGCTGCCGGCCGACGAGATCGACGAGCGGATGATGACGTTCGTCGAGGGCAAGGCCGATGTGCTGCTCGCCACCAACATCGTCGAGAGCGGCCTCGACATCCCGCGCGCCAACACCATCGTGGTGTGCTGGCCGGAAAATTTCGGTCTCGCCCAGCTGCATCAGCTGCGCGGGCGCGTCGGCCGTGGCGGCATCCGGGCCTTCGCCTATCTCCTCACCGAGTCGGCCTCGGTGCAATCCGAGAAGCGGCTCGCCGTGCTGGAGGAGTTCAGCCGGCCGGGCGCGGGTTTTGCGATCAGCGAGCGCGACCTCGATCTTCGCGGCGCCGGCGATCTGTTCTCGGAGCAGCAATCCGGCCACGTCCAGGTGTTCGGCCCCGTGCTCTACAGTCATCTTTTGAAGATGGCCTCGGAGAAGGTCGATGACGGCATGTCCGTGGTGTGGGTGCCCGACCTCAATCTGCCGGTCGCGGACATGCTGCCCGCAAGCTACGTGCAATCGGCGCCGGTGCGGCTGGAGCTCTATGCCCGCGCCGCGCGCTGCGCCAACGAGGACGAGCTGGACGATCTCGAGGAGGAAACCTCGCGCCGCTTCGGACCGTTGCCGCCGGCTGCCCGCGATTTCTTCGCGGCAGCGCGGTTGAGGCTGGACTGCAAGCGCAGAGGCATCATCCGCCTCGACGTCGGGCAGGCCGCGGTCGCCGCGACGTTCCTGCCGGGACGGTTGCGGAAGTCGAAGGGGAAGACCCTGCAGCGCGACGGCGATCGCGTCGTCTATCACAGCCCGATGCGCGATGCCCCGTTCGAGCGGGTCGAGGAACTGCTGGAGCTGCTCGACGAGTCCTGACCTCGATTGCAACCCCACGAAGTGGGAACTGTCTTACCTCTGCGAATTGGTACATCTCGCCCAATCCTGGAGTGCTCAACCATGCTCACCGTCTATGGCGAAGGCCGGGGCTTCCGTGTTGTCTGGCTGCTCGAGGAATTGGGATTGGCTTACCGGCTGCATCCGGTCGATCTGCTCGCAGCCGAGATTGATCGCGATTTCCTCGCGATCAACCCCGCCGGCTTCATTCCCGCGCTGCAGGACGGCGAGACGATCATGGTCGAATCGATCGCGATTCTCGAGTATCTGCTCGCCCGCCACGGTTCAGGTTCACTCGCCGTCGCCCCGAACGATCCCGCCTTCGCGTCCTATCTGCAATTTCTCCACTTGGGCGAGGCCGGGCTCGCCGGGCCTATGAACGCCGTCATCGTCGGCCGCCAACTGGCGCCCGAAGCCGAGCGAGAGGTGCGGGTGACCCGTTGGGCGCACGAGACCTTCGAGAGCCGGCTGGGGTTGGTGATCCGCCGCCTCGCGGATTGCCCCTATCTCGCCGGCGACCGATTCACGGCTGCCGATATCTCGGTGAGCTACGCCCTCCTGCTCGGCCTGCGAACCGGCAATTACGTCCCGGGTTTGACCGAGCGGGACTATCTCGCCCGCACGACGGCACGCCATGCCTACATGCGAGCGATGGAAAGCTGTCAGGCCACCAAGGCCTGGGCGGCGAGATCGCCGGGATTGTAACTCAAAGCGAACTGCCGCCGCAGATCACGAGCTGCTGGCCGGTGATCGCACCGGCATCGGCCGAGAGCAGGAACGCGACCGTGGCCGCGACTTCATCAGGTTGAATGAAGCGGCCGATCGGCGGGAGTTTTGGCGTGACGTTGGCCCGCGTCGGGTCCTTCAGCATCGGCGTCTCGGTCGCCGCGGGAGCGACGACGTTCACCGTGATACCGCGCGGTGCGAGCTCGCTCGCCCAGGACCGCGCCATTGCGACCAGCGCCGCTTTCGTCGCCGCATATTGGCCACGGCCGGCCGCGCCCGATGCGGTGCGGCTGCCGATGAAGACGATGCGTCCACCCTCCGGCAGACGTGGCGCCAGCGCGTCGGCGAGACGCTCGGCGACATCGACATGCAGCCGCCACATCGCAGCGCCGTCGTCATGGTCGAGCGATCCGAGCGGGCCGACCTTGAGCAGGCCGGCGGCATGAACGAGCGCGGTCGGCGTGAGATCAGCGACGGCGCTCGCGATAGTCTCGACCTTGCCGAGGTCGAGCGACAAATGACCGAACGCCGGATGGTCGAATGGGGCAGGCCGGCGGCTGATGCCCGTGACGCGCCAGCCGTCGCGCAACAGGCGCTCGACGATCGCAGCGCCAATCCCGGAACTGGCACCCGTGACGAGCGCGTGCGGCCTCTTGTCCATCAGTTCAGCCCTGCTTCACCCAGTTCTTTTCACCCAAGCCTCGGTCACGCGCACATATTTAATGGCGCGGCGATGGAAGGTGAAGGCCGTGTGGATCGCGTCATCGGCGGTCTGCTTGACGCTGGGATAGGACAACTCGCGATTGGTCTGGTCGCGCGAATTGTTGGTCATGCAATAGCCGTCGCCAATTTCCACGTTACGCTTGGCCCAGCTCTTTCCGCCGTCGGTCGAGATCGCCAGCGTCATCGGCGCCCGCGGTGCGCCCCAGAACGCGGTGCGTCCGTCCGACTTGCTGCCGTCGCCGGCGAGCACGGGCGGGAGATCGTCCTCGATCTCGTCATAGAGCGAGAGGCGGCGTCCGGTCGCATCCTTGGAGCTGGAATCGTTGAAGACCAGCGCGAGATGACCGTTGCCGAGCCGGGTGAGCTGGATCGAGGAGTTGTTGTTGGGCAGCGCGGTCGCAACCGGCGCCGACCAGGTGCGGCCATGGTCGGTCGAGCGGCTCTGATAGATATTGTCCGCCCAGCGGCTGCGATACACCGCGATCAGCGAGCCGTCGTCGAGGCGTTCGATGCACATATGCACGCAGCCACGGCTGCCGGGAACATCCACATCGCGCCAGGTCGCACCGGCGTCGGACGAGATCTTGACGGCGCTGGTATCCTCGTCGCCGTTCCATTTCTTGCCCGGCATGCTGTGGCAATAGAACACCGGCAACAGCCAGTCGCCATTGTCGAGCACGACGATCGGCTGCCGGATGAAGGTGCCGCGGCCGCGGTGCTCGGGAAACAGCGTCTCGATCGGACCCCAGCTCTTGCCATGGTCGCGCGAGAGGCGACGGCGGATGATGGCGGTGTCCTGGTTTCCGGCCAGTTGCGCCGTCCACATCAGCCACAGCGTGCCGTCAGGGGCCGGGAATAGCACCGGGTTCTGTTCCGAGCGGCCGGAATCGTCCGACAGCTTCTCCACGCGCGACCATTGCGTCGTGCCGCGGGGAAGCCGCGAGAAATACACCGAGATGTCCGACATGCCCTCCTGCGTGCCGCCGAACCAGACGCAAGCCAAATCGCCATTGGCGAGCGGCATCAGATTGGCGGCATGGTTCTGCACGCAAGGCGAGGGAATGAAGGCGTCGAACCTATCAGGGTCGCCGGCCGCTTGGCGCACGGCGCCGTCGGCCGTGATCTCGAGTTCGGCCATCGCGACCTCGGTACCGATGGTCATGTCGAAGTCCTTTCAACGAAAGCGGTGGGTTGCGCGGTCTGCGGCGCCGCGGGTGTGCGGCCCATCACCAGCCGCTCAATCGCCATCACCAGAAGCGGCGTCACGGCGGCGATGTACATGTTGTCGATTCCGAAGGGATTGCCGAGCAGGTACCAGACCGTGGTCGAGACCGCAGCGCCGATCAGGCCGGCGGTGGCGCCACGGTTGCTGGCGAACAGCGGCAGATAGAAGCCCATCATCGCCACCATCGTCACCGACAGCCGCAGGGCACGCGTGAAGAACGACAGCTTCAGGATCTCCGGAATGAAGAACACGAAGATCAGCGGCACGATCGCGATCACGATCGAGAACACGCGTGTCATCTTCAGCTCGCGCTCCGGCGTCGGCTTCCAATAGGGCACGTAGAAGTCGCGCACCACCAGCGAGGCGATCGCGAGCGCGACCGTGCAGACGCTGACGAAGATCGAGGCGACCAGCGAGGTCGTCACGAAGGCCGAGGCGAGCGGCGGCATCTTCTCCAAAAACACCGGCAGCGCGTAGAGGCTGTTCATGTCCGGGTAGAGATATTTTGCGGCAACCCCGATCAGCGCGAGCAGGAAGCCGAGCGGGAGACAGAACGCGGCGGCATAATACGTCGCCTTGCGGGCGTCATCTGCGCTCGGCGTCGACGAGATCGCTTGCACGATGAATTGCGTCGAGAAGATCGCGCCGACCGTGCCGAAGGTCCAGGCGAAGATGGTCGTGAAGCCGATCTTGCCGTCCCAGGAGAAATAATAAGCCGGCAGCTTGGCCTGGATCGGCGCAATGCCGCCGGTCAGCGACATCGCGACCGTAAAGATGATAATGATGCCGACGACCTTGAAGGCGCTGTGCAGGATCGTCACCCAGGCGACGCCCTTCAATCCGCCGAACACGTAGTAGAAGGTCGAGACGACAGCGATGATGCACATCGCAACGGGCAGGCTGACATGCAGCGCGGTGGCGATCGCAGCGGCGCCGCTGACATAGTTGCCGACATTCACCAGCAGCAGCGCATAGATCATGATCACGGAGACCGTCAGCATGGTCGACTTGCCGTATTTCTGCGCGATCGCGGCCGAGATGGTGTATTCGCCGGAACTGTAGAGCTTCTTCACCATCAGCATGCCGAACAGCAGGAAGCCGATCGAGGCGCCGAGCACGGCCCATCCGGCCGCCATGCCGGACTGGAACGCTTCCTGCGCGGTGCCGACGGTCGACTTGGCGCCGACGAATTCGGACATCATCAGCACGCCGACGACGACGGCCGGCATCGCGCGGGACGCGGTCATGAACTGATCGCTGGTCCGGCTGCGCAGCTTGAGCGTGAGCCAGGAGGTGAAGGCGATGTAGGCGACGATCATCGTGACGACGAGCGTGCTTTCGCCGGAAAGGATGGCTTGCATCGGTGACGTTTCCTCTGATGGCCCGGGACGCGGTGTTGTGGCCCCGCTTCTGCCCGATGGCTGAATGTTCGGAATGCGAACAAATGTTGTTGAAATCCATTAAACCTGTCCGGGCGCCGTGCGTCAAGCACGCGCCGCGAGGCATCGTGGAAATCCGGGTTCCCGAGAGCAGTTGGGCGATCGCATTTGGGAGGGATTCCCTGTGGCCATCCTTCGAGACGCCCGCCGTTGGCGGGCCCTCAGCGACTGTGTTCTTCGTCAAGCGGGTTGCCATGGTTTTCGATCCCTGAGCATGGCGTTGAGGATGGTGAGGAGCTTGCGGGCGACCGCGATGAGGGCGACCATTTTCGGCTTACCGGCGCTCACGAGGTGACGGTAGAAAAGCTTGAGCTGCGGGTGGCATCGGATCGCCGAGAGGGCAGCCATGTAGAGGGCCGCCCGCAAGGCAGTTCGTCCACCGCCGATCTTGCTCCTGCCTTTCCATCGGCCGGACTGGCGAACGAAGGGAGCAAGGCCGGCAAGGCTTGCGATCTGACGCCGGTTGAGGGTGCCGAGTTCGGGCACCTCGGCAAGGAAGGTGCGTGCGAGTGTATTGCCGACCCCCGGGAAGGTGATCAGCAAATCTTCTTGGTCCCGCCAGGCCGGCGAGCCCCGTACCAGCGTGTCGATGTCGTTGTCGATGTCCGGCAGCTCCTTCTCGAGGACCTTGATGTGGCGGGCAAGGCTCTTGCGGACGCGAACATTCTCCACCCGCTTCTCGCGCTGGCGTTCGGCGACGATCATCTCGATGATCTGCCGGCGTCGGGCAACCAGTTCGGCCAGCAAGCGAGCTTGCTCGTCCGGGACGGGACGCAGGGCGGGCTTCACCGCCTCAACGAACCGTGCGATCACCGCGGCATCGATCGGATCGGACTTGGCGCGCTGGCCAATCGCCTGCGCGAAGTGCCGGATCTGGGCCGGATTGATGACCGCCAGCGGCAACTGGGCGCCGGCCAGTGCTGCCGCGACCACCGTCTCGAAGCCGCCAGTCGCCTCCAGCCCAATCAGGCTCGGCGAACAGGCCGCAAGCCGCGCAACAAGATCTTCCAAGCCCTTGCCGTCGCGCGCCACGGCAAACACTTCTCCGCTCGGACGCATATGAACATCCAACCGGTCCTTAGATACATCTATGCCAACATAGATCGCGTCCATCTGCACCCATCCTTGCGCAACCGGGCTCGCCAGGCGGCCCTCGCGACTGTTCGGGTTCGATGGAACAACGGACGGGGCGCCGCGCTGAGGCACGGGCTTCATAGCCCTTGGATGAAGCGGTCTCCCGTCCGTTACCGCACCGGCTATCTTAGCCGATCTGGCGCGATCTGACTTACAAGGATGAGGATGGAGTGTGCGGCCGCAGTTTTGACGAGCACCGACGCCGCTTAGCCTCATCGCTGAGGAGACCGCGAAGCGGTCGTCTCGAAGGACGAGGCGCGCGCTCAGGTCGCGCAAAATGCCATTTGCGATCGCCCTGCAGCGAGCATGATGGGGCGCTATGACGCGGCCCTTCAGCGAGAGGGCTTCAACGCGCGTGCGCCATCTATTCGGCGCTGCGCTTCCAGGCGCCGGTGCCGAGCTTGCCGGTGATCACAGCCAGCGCATCGTGGATTTCGTAGGCGCCGCCGTCGCTGTAGCCTGACAGGCCCCTGGTTGCATGCAGGGACCAGCGGCCGTTCGTCGCCGTCATCGTGCCTTCGTGCGGACGTGCCGAGCGCTGTGGCTCGGCGTGGAACCTGTAGGTGCCGTCGCCCATGATCTGCCAGATCCAGCGCGACTGGCCGCGGCCGCTCGGCACCATGATCTCCCAGGTGCCGACCAGCGCGGGATCGATCGTCAGCGTCTGCGGCGGAGCAGGGGA
This sequence comes from Bradyrhizobium sp. CCGUVB4N, assembly GCF_024199945.1. Classification (GTDB taxonomy): domain Bacteria; phylum Pseudomonadota; class Alphaproteobacteria; order Rhizobiales; family Xanthobacteraceae; genus Bradyrhizobium. Next base: position 2,926,822 of record NZ_JANADP010000001.1, read on the forward strand.
GACGACGGCCGGAAGCGGGCTGGGCGGTGCTGCTGGCTCGCTGCCTGCCGCTGGCCGACCGGCCAGATAGATCGCCTTGCGCGACAGCGAACCGTAGACGAACGGCTGCTGTTCGTTGCGGGTTGCCTCCATCACGTCGTCGCGGACATTGCGGAACATGAACGTCACCTCGACGCCTGATACTTCGATGTTGCGCAGCAGCGCCGCTGCAAACGGGCTGTTGCGCGCATCGCCGTCGAGCGCCGTGGTGCCGTCGCGTGCGGCATAGGCGACGAGAACGTTGCCGACGGGTTCGATGCGGCCGAGCCCGCTGGTGGGGGCCGCCCGCGTGGCGATCGATCGGTTCATCCGTGCTGCAAACGGATTGTTGCGGCAGGCATCGAGGATAACGAGGCCAAGGCTCGTGGTGTTCGACACCTGCAGCATCACGCTTTGCAGGTTGATGGCTTCATTCGCAGCGTCCGTGTCCCGCTTCAAGTCTGCGTCGACAGGGATCAGCCAGTTCTCGCCATTGATCTCCATGCCATGGCCGGCGAAATACACAGCCGCCATGTCGGCGCCGGCGGCGTCGCGCCCCAATGCGATCAGGCCGCGGCGCATGTCATCGAAGCCAGCGTTCGTCGCCAGGAAGACGGTGAAGCCAAGTCGCTTCAGCGCTGCGGCGATGTCGCTGGCGTCGTTCGGCGGATTCGTCAGCGCCGGCACGTTCCGGTAGGCGCCGTTGCCGATCACGAGCGCGACCCGCCTGCCTTCCGCGGCTACGGCGGTCGACGCCACGCCTGCCAACGCAGTCGCCGCCGTCAGTCCCGAAACGAATTCGCGCCGGTTCATCCGGATCTCGCTGGCTAGAACGCGTTCCTATCCTAGCGCAACCGATCCGGGGGAGCCACGGGCCTGTCTCAGTTCGCCGACAGCGCTGTCTTGGCGACTTCGGCCATCCAGCTCGATGCCACGGGGAGGATCGCGTCGTTGAAATCGTAACGCGGGCCGTGCAGCTCGGCGCCGTCGCGCAAGGGGCCGTTACCGATCCACACGAACGCGCCGGGACGCCTCTGGAGATAGAAGGCGAAGTCTTCGCCGGCCATGCTGGGTGCGAGGTCGCGCCGCACCGGCGCACGGACCTTGTCCGCGGCCATGCGCGCGAGGCCGGCTTCCTCCGGCGAGTTGGTCGTCACGCCAACGCCCATGACGATGTCGGGCGTGACCTTGACGTCGAAGCTCGTGGCGATGCCGGCGCAGATCTCGCCGATCCGCGCGAGGATGATGTCCTTCACCTCGTTGCGGTGATGCCGCAGCGTGCCGCGGATCACGACCTTGCCCGCGATTTGATTGGGCGCCGTGCCGCCCTCGATCGTGCAGAGCGAGAGCACGGCGGTGTCGAGCGGATCAACGCCGCGCGACACGATTCCTTGCATCGCCACGATCAGGTGGCCGGCCGCCATCAGGGGATCGCGGGTCAGATGCGGCATGCCGGCGTGCCCCGCATGGCCCTCGATGGTGATGGTGACGCGTCCACCCGAGGCCATCACCACACCGTCGTGAACCGCGATGGTGCCGGCTTCCAGGCCCGGCCAGTTGTGGAAGCCGAACACGCGATCCATCGGGAACCGCTCGAACAGCCCGGCCGCGACCATCGCGCGCGAGCCGCCAAAACCCTCCTCGGCCGGCTGGAAGATGAAATCGACGGTACCGCTCCAGCTCGTATCCGCGGCGAGCAGCGCCGCTGCGCCAAGCAGCGAGGCGGTGTGCCCGTCATGGCCGCAGGCATGCATCACGCCTGAAGTCTTCGAGGCATAGGCAAGCCCGGTGTCTTCGGTGATCGGCAGCGCGTCCATGTCGGCGCGCAGGCCGACGCGCCCCTCGGCCGATCCGCGCGTCAGCGTTGCGACCACGCCGTGGCCGCCGATGCCTGACACGAAGGGAATGCCGAGCTCGGTGAGTTTTTCCTGCACGAAGGCGGCGGTCGCCTTTTCCTGCAGGGAGAGCTCGGGGTGGGCATGCAGATGCTGGCGCCAGGCGGTCAGTTTCTTGTGCAGTTCAGGGGGCAAGGCGCGGCTCTCTCGCATGATGACGGCTAGCTGCCACTCTAGCCGATTATCCGTGCCCCGCATCAAGCCCCTTGGAATGCCTCGCGTGCAGCAATGCGTCCCTACGGCGCCAGCTTCGCCAGCCCCTTCCAGTCAAAATGGATGCCGTGGCCCAGCCGGTCCGGCGCCAGCGCCTTGCCGTCCTCGAGCACCAGCGGATGCTCGATATACTTGTCGAGCCCGAAGCCGTGGGCTTCCAGATACGACCGGTTCGGGCAGGCCGCAAGCAGATGCACGGTGATGTCGTGCGCGCCGTGGCTGGTGACGGGCAGGTTGAAGGCCTCCGCCAGCCGCGCGATCTTCATGAAGGCGCTGACGCCGCCGCAATTGGTGACGTCGGGCTCGGGATAGGACACCGCGCCCGATGCGATGTAGTTCTTGAACTCCCACAGCGAACGCAGATTCTCGCCCGCGGCGATCGGTACGCCGCCGGCCTGCATGATGCGGGCGTGGCCCGCGACATCGTCGGGGATGATCGGCTCTTCCAGCCAGGTCAAATCGTACGGCACGAAGGCGCGGGCGGCGCGGATTGCTTCCTCCACCGTCCATTTCATGTTGGCATCCGCCATCAGCGGAAAGCCGTCGCCGAGATGGTCTCGCATCGCCGCGACGCGTGCGACGTCGGATTTGAGATCGGGCCGGCCGACCTTCATCTTGATGGCGCGAAACCCCTTGGCGAGGTTGCCGTCGGTCTGCTTGAGCAGCGCCTCGACCGAGAGATCAAGATCGATGCCGCCCGCATAGCACGGCACGTGCGCGTCGAACCCGCCGAGCAGCTGGTACAGCGGCAATTTCGCGCGTCGCGCCTTCAGATCCCACAGCGCGATGTCGAGCGCGGACAGCGCCAGCACCGCCGGCCCGCCGCGTCCGCCATAATGCAGGCCCCACCAGACGTGATGCCAGATGCTTTCCGTGTCGTCCGCCTCGCGTCCCTCGACCAGCGGCGGGATCTCGCGCTTCAGGATATCGGCGGTCGCGCCCCCATTGCGCCCGACGGTGTAAGTGTAGCCGACGCCTTCAGCGCCATCGGCATCACGGATGCGGCAGGTGATCAGCTCGAACGCCGCGATCTCGCCATGGGTGGAATCGGACAGCGTGACGGGCAGGGGAATCCGGTAGAGCGCGGATTCGATTTTCGCGATGCGTGGCATGTGGCCTCCCTGCGTTTTCTTCTTGGTTCGTAGGATGGGTAGAGCGAAGTGAAACCCATCATTGTCATCGCAAGCGTAGCGATGGGTTTCGCTGCGCTCTACCCATCCTACAGTCTGTGCCTCACCGCATCGTCGCCAGTTGCACGGCCAGCGCGCAGGCGCGGTCGTATTCGTCGAGATTGATCCACTCGTCGATGGTGTGCGCCTCGTTCTGGCCGGCGCCGAAGGTCACGGTCGGAACGCCGTGACGGACCATCCAGTTGGCATCGAGGCCGCCATTGGCGGTGCGGACGTTCGGGGTGCCGCCGACCGCGGACACCGCCTCGACCGCGCGCTTGATGACGGGCTGGCTGTCCTTCATACGGAACGGATAATAGTCGGTCTCGGCCTTGAACTTGACCTTGCCGGACTTGCCTTGCGTGTTCGTCACCTTCTTGGCCGCCTTCTCGAACGCGGTCTTGTAGGCCTTGGTGATCTCCTTGAAGAACTTTCCGTCATGGCTGCGGCTCTCGCCGCGCACATGCACGTAGTCGGTGACGACATTGGTGGCATCGCCCGCGGGGCGGCCTTCGCCGCCGGTGACGGGGCCGACATTGCTGGTGCCCATCCGCGCGCTGGCGCCCTTGCCCTTCACCACCTTGCCGAACCAGCCGCCGGCCTTCACGTCGGCAAGCGCAAGCGCCATGATCATGGTCGAGGAGATGCCGCGCTCCGGCGCGACGCCGGCATGCGAGGCGCGGCCCATGATCTCGACGGTCCAGCGGTCGGCGCCGACCGCGCCGATCACGACGTTGGAGGCGGAGCCGCCGTCATAGTTGAAGGCCATCACCGGCGAGCCCAGCTCGTCGAGCTTGACGTGGCGCGCGCCGTAGAGCCCGCTCTCCTCGCGCACGCAGAACAGCAGCGTGATCGGCGGATGGTCGAGCTTCTGCTTTTCGAGCTCGGCCGCCAGCGTCACCAGCACGCCGCAGCCGCAGCGATTGTCGCCGCCGAGCGCGGTCTTGGCCTCGTTGACGATCTTGCGGCCGGATTTCTTCGGCTTGGCGCCGGCGCAGAGCGGCACGGTGTCCATGTGGGTCATGAACATGATGCGCGGCTGGTTGTGCAGCGCGCCGCGGCCGGGCAGGTCGACGATGAGATTGCCGGTCTCGGTCGGCACGGGAATGCGGGTGTTGGCGTCGTCGAGCCGGATCGCCCTGGCCGGCACGCCGCTCTCCTTCAGCGCGGCGGTGAGCTCACGCCCGATCGCCGCCTCCTGTCCGGTGACGCCTTCCACGGCGAGGAAGCGCATGAGGCGGTCGGTGGCGGCTTTGGTGTCGACAGGCATGATTATTCCTCAGGTGCACGATCTTGTAGGATGGGTAGAGCGCAGCGAAACCCATCATGTCTCGATGAGAACGATGGGTTTCGCTTCGCTCACCCCATCCTACGAACGCGGTGACGTATAAGTCAAAAAGATCATCACCCCCACGAGCAGCGCAGCCGCCATGAACAGCAGCACTGCCGGCAGCCCCGCGAACGCGGCGACCGCGCCGGTGATCGACTGCATCAGTGCCGTGCCGAGGAAGAAGGCGAGGTTCACCGCCGCCAGCGCCTTGCCGGCGACTTGCGCGTCCACCAGCTGCCGGCACATGCCGAACAGCAGCGGCTGCGCGGAGGTGGCCAGGCCGATCAGCACGAACAGCACGAGATCGTATTGCGGCGGCATGACCGGCACGCCGAACAGCCATGCAACCGCATAATGCGGCGCACCCAGCGCCATCAGCGCCACCAGCAGCGCGGCGACCGTGTGCGTGCCGGCGACGAGCTCGCGGCGGCGGCCGATCCTGCGGTCGATCATGCCGATGCACAGGGGACCGGCGATCATCGCCAGCGTGTAGGCACCGAGCTGGTTGCCGGCCTCGACCCGCGACAGGCCCTTGATCTCCATCAGCCACGGCCCGCCCCACAATCCCCGCAGCACCAGCGAGGTTGCCAGCGACACCATCGCCAGCGCGATCAGCCCGCGCAGCGGCCGCGACAGGCCGAGCCTGAGCACCTCGATCATCTGCGACAGCGGCGAGGATTCGTCCTTGTGCTCGGCCGGCTGGTTCGGCACCAGCGCGAACACGGCGAGCGCCACCGCGACGCCGCCGGTTGCTGCGATCCAGAACCCGGCGCGCCAGCCATATTGATCGACCACGAAGGCGAGCGGGCTCGACGACAGCAGCATGCCGATATTGCCGATCGAGAGGATCGCACCCGACCACAGTCCGAACCGCGCCGCCGACAATTGCTTGGCCGCCAGCGTCATCGGGCACATCAGCATGCCCGAGGTGGCGATGCCCAGCATCAATTGCCCGAAGGCAAAACTCTCAGGTCCGGTCGCGAAGCCCGATGCGATCGCGCCGACGATCGTGCCCGCGAGCAGGCTCAGCGACACCGGTCGCACGCCAAAGCGGTCCATCGCGGCGCCGACCGGGATCTGCGAGGCCGCAAAGGCGAAATGATAGACCGAGGTGAGGCTCGCCAGCGCCTGCGGCTGCACGTGGAAATCCGCCGCCATCAGATCGAGGCTGAGCGCCGGGATGGTGCGCAGCAGGGTCGACAGCATGTGCCCGCAGGCGAGCGCCACCAGCGCAAAGATCAGCGCGCGGGTGGTGTCGCCCGCGTCGTCGGCGGCAGCGGTCATGAGCGTCCCGTCCCGAGAAGGTTTTGGCTGAGGTACAGGATTGGGAAGCGAGTGCCAATGGGGCGAAGGGCAGCCCCGCTATTCGAGATTGTGGCGGCCGAGCCTCCATCCGGTGGGACGGCTGGGGCGAAGCGAAACCCGTCGCTCATTCCGGTGGCGATGGCTTCGCGGAGAGCTCGACCGATCCTGGATCGTGGAGCAGAAGACCACCAAATTGTCCTGATTGACAATTCAATCACAGCTTGCAGAATCGCCCGCAGTTTGCATCAGTTTCTGATTTTCCTGAAAGAAACCTTCTTTGAAGATTTTTGTCGAATGGTGGTGGCTGGCGGCCCTGGGAATTGCTTCTGCGTTTTTCTATTGGACGCCGCCCAAGACCAAGGAGAATTGGAGTCCGCGGCTACGCCGGCTCACTCCGATGGCTTTTGTGATCGTTTCACTATCTGGCCTATTCCTGAAGGGCTTCACGGGCAAAGGTGTCGACGACTATGTCAGCTCGGCACTGACCGACACGTTTTGCGCAATTCTTCCGGGCATCCAGGCTTGCGGAGCGCGGGCAAAGCTGGCGACTTCAGCGGAAGCGGTGGTCTTAAAGATTGAGGCGCCTCAGCAAGAGAGTGCACAAGAGCGTCTGGAGAGCCAACAGCGTCTGGAGAGCCAACAGCGCCTGGAGAACCAGCGGCGGCTGGAGAGCGACGCCAGGTTGAACGAATTGAGAGCGGCGGTCGCATCCGCAGACCCCAACTTGTCGGGGACGGTCGATCGACTCGCATCGGCGCGCAAGGCGATCACGGCAATCGACGAGGGACGGCTGAGCGACGACGAGCGCGCCCGACTGATCGCGGCCGGTGACGGAGCGCAAAGCCGGCTGGCCGACAGTGACCGTAGGATCAACCAACTGATGAACGCACACGCCGCATGGCGCGCGAACAAGAGCGCATTCACAGTGCGTGCTCTCGCCGATGGTGATCGCGGGATGAATGATTTCGATAAGTCGCGGAACATCCGCGGTCTTGGCGACGCCCTGCGGGACGTGGGCGTTGCCAACGGTGAACTTGTAGCCAGCGCTGCCCGCTGGCGTGCGCTCGAGCAATCGATCGACCGCGCGGGTCGCGAACCTATTGAATTCTACTGGCGTCCTTTGCAAAACGCAGTGAATCAAATCACGAGCATTGACCGCGACCTCGCGTCACAAGCCCAGCGCGAAATCCTGTCGAAGGCGCAGGCGCGGCTCGACCAGGCTCAGCCGCCGGCCGCAAAGAGCAAGCTTGATGATTTTGGCACCATACCAAGCACCAAATAGTCGAATGGGATGACCTGGGAGTACTTTGATCATGAAGAAGACATTGCCGGCCATTGTCGTGTCGCTGCTTCTCGGGGCTCCGGCAGCTGTGGCGCAAACACCGGTTGACAGCTTGCCCCAGGGCAGTCCGATTGCCGGCTGGGCGGTCGAAGCCATACCTGTTCCGCAAATGCAAGGGCGATTGAACAGGCAAATGAGCCAGCCGAGCATAGTCGAGTATGCCGGGCAGACGGGCCTTGTCCGTCAGTCAGTTGCTCCGGGTATTTTTGCGTCAAACCGTTTTGAGCGTTTTGCCGGAGATCGGCAGCAATTGGTGTTCAATGGCAGAGCGTTCTTCCGCGTACGGCAGCCCCAACAATATGTCTTCATTGCTTCGGCCGTTGCGTCCTCGCTCCGCCGACAAGAGGTCTGTGAACTGGTGATGAACGTGGGTGGAAAGACGATCACGAGCGGGGCATTCCGTCCCATATCGTCGAGGACGTACGATGTGTCTCCCTCCCGATCGACGGGGCCGGTGCTGCTCAGTGGCAATGTGAGCCTGCAACCGGGGTTCTATCCGATCGAATTCGTCGTTGGATGCCCGCGCGCAAACGAGGACGTTCCAATCGAGGTCAAGTTTCAAGTACGTGAAGAGCGTGATGCGGCACCGCGGGATTTCGCGAACGGCGAGATGTTTCACATTCAGCGGTGAGGTCGATTTGGGCGTTCGCTGATCGCCGATCGACGGCGAGCGCCATTCAATTCATGCACTCCCATTGGTGCAGGCATAAATTCGATTGCTCGAGTCTGTAAAAATCCTCTGTCGCAATGAAGACGAGGATCCCGAGCAGAACGATCGCGGCGATGTTCGAGCGCATGTTCGCGCCATTCTCGGCGCTGCGGCGATCCCGTTCGAATTTCGAGAGGTCGAGCATGCGCAGGATGTTCTCGGACCGTACATCGTCAGCGGGAGTTCTCTCGTCTCCCGATCGCTTGCGAAACGGGATGACATTTCCTCCGAAGTCCTGCTGAGCGTCCCTCATCTTGCGCCTCGAATGACAATTCGCGTTGCCATCAACGTGTCGATGATAAGGCCCGACTTGAAACGAGCGTTCGTTAAATTTCCCGATCGCTGGCGCAATTCGGCGTGATGCGGGCTGCGATCCTTAACGCCTGTCCATATCGTTTCTGTCTGTTTCTTCCTTGGTTCGTCTCTTGGCGTTGATCATTTGCAATTCCTCGCTGCATCCAGGCGATTGTTTTGTCGCGACGCGCGAACATGACGAATTGTACAGAAAGTCGCACGCGATCGTTATTTTGCGGTCGCGAACCCGTCCGCGATACTTCGACACGAACGAGTGCGTTTCACGTGCAAGCAGTCGCTTCACCTGAAGACAGGCACAGACAACAATAAATGGCCACGGATATGACAAGGCGACCGAAGCTCAGCCTCACGCTGTTTGGAATGCTTGCAACAGCCGCAGTCGGCTACGGCGCATGGTATGAGCTCGTCGGGAGTGTGAAGCCCGTCGCAGCGGCCGCTCAAGGCGCTTCCAATCAGGCCGCCGTCAAAATTCCCGTCACCTCGTTCGAGGTGAAGAAGGCCGACTTTCCCGTGCACACCTACGGTCTTGGCGTCGTCTCGCCGTTCAAGACGGTGACGATCAAGAGCCGCGTCGATGGTCAGATCACGAAGGTGTTCTTCAAGCAGGGACAGATGGTGAAGGAGGGCGATCCGCTTCTCGAGATCGATCAGCGCCCGTTTACCGCGGCTCTGGAGCAGGCGGTGGCGAAGAAGGCGCAGGACGAGGCCAATTTGCGCAACGACCAGCTCAACCTGCAGCGCTTTCAGACACTCGCGAAGCAGCAATTCGAGACCCAGCAGAATCTCGATACCCAGCAGGCACTGGTCGATCAGGTGACCGCGCAGCTGAAGGGCGACCAGGCCGCCATCGACAATGCGCAGACCAATCTCGGCTACACCTCGATCAAGGCACCGATCAGCGGCCGCATGGGTTTCCGCCTGGTCGATCCCGGCAACATCGTGCATGCCGCGGATACGAACGGGATCGTCACCATCGCGCAGCTGCAGCCGATTGCCGTGCAGTTCACCGAACCGGAAGATCAACTGCTCGCCATCGACAAGGCCTTTCAGACTGGCGACGTGCCGGTCGAGGCGCTGAGCTCGGACGGAACCAGGACGCTGTCGCAGGGCAGGCTCGCGATCATGGACAATTCGGTGAACCAGGCCACGGGCACCATCGGCCTGAAGGCCCGCTTCGACAACAAGGACAACGCGCTGTGGCCGGGGTTGTCCGTCACCACGCGCATGCTGGTCGACACGCTCAAGCAGGTCATCGTCGTGCCGCAGGATGGCGTGCAGCACGGTCCGGCCGGCCTGTTCGCTTATGTCATCGGTGACAATGGCAAGGTCAGCGCCAGGCCGATCAAGGTCAGCCAGAGCGGCGATGCAAACGCCGTGGTTTCCGAAGGTCTCAACGTCGGAGACAGGATCGTGGTGGCCGGGCAGTCGCGCCTGTTCGATGGCGCGCTGGTCGACGAGAAGCCGCTGGTTGCGTCAGCAGCGCCGGCGCCGGACTCAGGCACCATGGCCAAACAGGCCAAAACCGGATCGGCTGACTGACATGGCTGGCGGTATCTCGGCTCCCTTCATTCGCCTCCCCATCGCGACGTCGCTGCTGATGGTCGGCATTCTCTTCGTCGGGATCATCGCCTATCCGCAATTGCCGGTGGCGCCGCTGCCCGAGGTCGATTTCCCAACCATCCAGGTCTCGGCCAGCCTTCCCGGCGCGGATCCCGAGACGATGGCGTCCTCGGTGGCGCAGCCGCTGGAATCGCAGTTCGCCCTGATTCCCGGCGTGTCGGAGATGACGTCGTCGAGCCAGACCAGCTCGACCCAGATCGTTCTCCAGTTTGACCTCGGCAGGAACATCGACGGTGCCGGGTCCGACGTGCTCGCCGCCATCAATGCCGCGAGCGGGCAATTGCCCAAGAACATGCCGAGTACGCCGACCTACCGAAAGGTCAATCCGGCGGACTCTCCCATTCTCCTGCTCGGGGCCACGTCGACGACGCTGCCGATGACGCAGGTGTCGGACGAGGCCTACACCAAGCTCGCGCAGGCGATCAGCCATATCGGCGGCGTCGGCCAGGTCAGTGTCGGAGGCCAGCAGGCGCCCTCGATCCGCGTTCAAATCGATCCCGCCAAGCTGGTGGCGAAAGGCTTGTCGCTGGAGGACGTGCGGACCCCGCTCTCGGTGATCACCGTCAACAATCCCAAGGGCACCCTCAACGGCGACACCCGCACCTACACCGTCTATGCCAATGACCAGTTCACCAACGCGGACGCGTGGAACGACATCGTCATTGCCTATCGCAACGGCAGCCCCGTCAAGGTCGGAGACATCGGCCATGCCGTCAGTGCGCCGCTGGACAATACCCAGTACGGCTGGGCCGACGGCAAGCCCGGCGTCTTCCTGGTCATCTTCAAGCAGCCCGGCGCCAACGTCATCGACACCGTCGACAACGTCATGAAGCAGCTGCCGCATCTGCAGGCGGGCATTTCGCCGGCGATCAAGATCTCGGTGCTGTCGGACCGCACGCAAACCATCCGTGCCGCCGTGAAGGATGTGCAGTTCACGCTGTTGCTGACGATCGGCCTCGTGGTGATGGTGATCTTCGTCTTCCTGCGCAGCGTCTGGGCCACCATCATTCCGTCGATCACGGTGCCGCTCGCGCTGCTCGGCGCCTGCGCACTGATGTGGATGGCCGGCTACAGCCTCGACAATCTGTCGCTGATGGCCCTCACCATCGCGGTCGGCTTCGTGGTCGACGATGCCATCGTGATGCTGGAGAACATCACCCGCTACATCGAGGAAGGCGAGACGCCGATGGCCGCCGCGGTGAAGGGCGCGGGCGAAATCGGGTTCACGATCATCTCGATCTCGGTTTCACTGATCGCGGTGCTGATTCCGTTGTTGCTGATGAGCGGCATCATCGGCCGCCTGTTCCGGGAATTCTCGGTGACGCTGGCGATGACGATCGTGGTGTCGGCCTTCGTGTCGCTGACGTTGACGCCGATGATGGCCTCGCGCTTCCTCAAGTCGCACGGCGAGGAGCATCACGGCCGGCTCTATATGCTGAGCGAACGGATGTTCCAGGCGCTTGTCGACGGCTACGAGCGCGGCCTCGATCTCGTGCTGCGCTTCCGCTTCGCGACCCTGATGGTGTTCTTCGCGACGATGGCGCTCACGGTCTATCTGTTCGTGATCATCCCGAAAGGCTTCTTTCCGCAGCAGGACACCGGCCTGATCACTGGCATCGTCGAAACCTCGCAGGACGTGTCGATCGCTGACATGGCGAAGCACATGCAGGAGATGGGCGAGATCGTGCTGAAGGATCCGGCGATCGACCACATGGCGATGCGGATGGGCGGCAGCGGCAGTACGCTCAACGACGGCAATATGTACATCACCTTGAAGCCGCGCGATGAGCGCACGGCCTCGGCCGACCAGGTCATCCGCCGCTTGCAGGTGCAGACGTCGAAGGTTCAGGGCGCGCGCCTCTACCTCCAGTCGGCGCAGGATGTCCGCGTCGGCGGCCGTGCCGCGCGGACGCAATATCAGTTCACCTTGCAGTCGACCGACATGGACCAGCTCAACACGTGGGCGCCAAAACTGCTCGGCAAGATGAAGGAGATGCCCGAGCTGCGCGACGTCGCGTCCGACCAGCAGATGTCAGGGACCACGCTGACGCTGTCGATCGATCGCAACCAGGCGGCGCGTTTCGGGATCACCCCCGATGTCATCGACGCGACGCTGTACGACGCCTTCGGGCAGCGGGAGATCGCGACCTACTCGACCCAGTTGTCCACCTATTATGTCGTGCTCGAGGTGCTGCCTTCGCTGCAGAAAAATCCGTCGACGCTGGAGCAGATCTATCTGCATTCCCCGACGACGGGGGGCGAGGTGCCGTTGTCGGCCTTCACCAAGTGGACCACGGCGCCGGTGCGGCCGCTGGCGATCAATCATCAGGGCCAGTTTCCGGCGGTGACGATTTCGTTCAATCTCGCGCCCAACGTCGCGCTCGGCCAGGCGACGCAGGCGATCGATGCGATGGAACGGCAGATGGACGTGCCGGCCACCATCACCTCCACGTTCCAGGGCACGGCGAAGGCATTCCAGGAGTCGCTCTCCTCCGTGCCCTTGCTGATCGTGGCGGCGCTGATCGTGGTCTATCTCATTCTCGGCGTGCTCTACGAGAGCTACATTCACCCGCTGACGATCCTGTCGACCTTGCCGTCCGCCGGCGTCGGCGCGCTCGCGACATTGTTGCTGTTCCATTTCGACTTCAGCCTGATCGGGCTGATCGGGCTGGTGCTGCTGATCGGCATCGTCAAGAAAAACGGCATCATGCTGGTCGACTTTGCGATCGTGGCGGAGCGCGATCAGGGAATGTCGCCGTTAGAGGCGATCCGCCGGGCCTGCCTGCTGCGCTTCCGTCCCATCTTGATGACCACGATGGCCGCCGTGCTGGGCGGCGTGCCGCTGATGCTCGGCCACGGGACCGGCTCGGAGCTGCGCCAGCCGCTCGGCTATGCCATGGTCGGCGGCCTCCTGGTCAGCCAGGTGCTGACGCTCTTCACCACGCCGGTGGTTTATCTCTATCTCGACCGTGTGTCCCAATGGCTCAGCCCGAAACGGCACGCGGGGCAGGATCTTCAGGACGAGGGCGCCCCCGACGACGGCGATCTGGACATCGTCGACGAGATGGAACGGAAGAAATCCAGGGTCCTTGCGGCAGAGTGATTGTTCGGCAGCGGGAGCGATGTTGCGGGACGTGAGGCGATCAGTTCGTACCGCGCATCGGGCGTATCAGGCTGCTGCCTTGGAATGTTTGCGGCCGACCAGCACATGCGCGCCGTCGGCCTCGATCCACTCGTCGTGCAATTCGCCCTCGGCGACGGAAAAAATCTGTCCCGCACGGTAGACGACGGGCTCGTCCGTTTGCCTCACGACGAAGGTGCCGGAGATGACCAGTCCGCGGATTTCGAAATGATGCCGGTGCCGTCCCTTGCCGGGGCGAGGATCGAGCTTCTGATGCTCGATCTCCTGAAAGCCATCATCCCTGAGCTGCTGTTCGAAATCGCGTTCGTTCATGCACCCCTCTCGTCGCGCGGCGGCGCCGATGGCCTGCCGCCTGACAGGTTTGAGGATAACGCCTTCGCCGGATGCCAGTAAACCTCGGCTATCGTGCCGCTTCCGCGAGCAACGCCGTCGGATAAACCGGCTTGGTGAAGAACTTTGCGCCGGGCGGCAGGGGGCGGGGCAGCGGACGGCCCGAGATCACGATGATCCGCATATCGGCATCGTGCTGCTGGGCGAAGTGAGCCAGATCGACACCGTCCATCTTCCCGACCAGATTGATGTCGGTGACCATCAGGGTCGGGTGTTTTGCCTTGAGCGCCAGGGCCGCGGTCTCGGCATCTTCGCACTGCAGGACTTCGAAGTTCCGCTCTTCGAGCAGAAGCGCGAGCATCTCGCGTTGAATGTCGTCATCCTCGACGACGATGGCGGTCGGGCGAAGCGGCTTTGATTGGCCCATGATTGCACCTCACTTCCTATCATTTGTTAAGTGCGAAGGGGGTGAATCTGTTCCCGGTAGGGTGTGTTGGGTTCCACGGTCGCGGGAGTTGCCGATTGTTTCTGACGCCGCGGGCAATGTGCGCAGCAGGCTCTCTGCTTCGCTGAGCATGGTGCGGACGAACTTCCGTTCGTCGATCGCTTCGCCGGTGAAAAAGCCGTGCTTGACGGCGTTGCCGTTTCCAAACGGCGCGCCGGATCCCCATGCGCCGCCGTGCATGCGGCAGCGCGCCTTGCCGCGCAGTGCCGGCGCGCGGCAGGTTTCACCGTTTCGTGTTCGCGCGCCGCAACGCAGGCTGGCCCGCATCGGGCCGGTGTTGCGGGTGTGGCTCATGCGGGGACGGCCGCGTCCATCAGGCCCGGCTGCGTGGTGATCAGGTTCGCGTGCTGCGTGAAATGGCCGACGACGGCCTTGCCGCCGTCCTGCACCGACAGGTTCTGCACCGTGATCGCGCAGGTGCCGTTGCTGCGATGGCGGCTCAAGGCCTCCATCTGGGCGGCGTAGGTGCGGGCCAGCCGGGTCAGCGCGCGGGTGAGGCTTTCCTGCTGCGGCACGTCGTCGGTGCAGGCGAGGCGGCAGGCGCAGCGCATCGAGGCGACGTGAATGCCGACCATCTGCGCCGACAACATGGCCTCGAGCGAATCCTTCGGCGCGATGCTCTTGAGCATCGAGACCATGAAGGAGAGATTGCCCTGGTCCGGCTTCCGTGCAACCACGCTCGCCTTCACCAACTGGCTCAACAGGCCATGCAGCGCGTCGCGGTCGACAGCGCCGATCGCCTCGGCCAGCAGCCTTTCGCCGGTGTGCGGATCGGGATGGTCGATCACGATGCGCCTGCGCCGGAGTTTGACCTTCGGGCTCGCGATGATCGCGGCGGGATCGTTCGCTGCGATGGGCGTCGTCTCGGTGAGTGTCGGCAATGTCGTCATGCGCTGTCCTTTGCCGGCGCAGGCACGCGGGTTCGCGGCGAGCGAAGCCGATCGCGCACTGAGCGGCGTTGAGATTTTTCAGATGTCGATTGTGCGTGTTCGCGCGGGCCGGGTTGAGCGCTCGTGAGCGGGCAGGCCTGGACACGGGCTGATTTCGCGATGATGCCACCGTGCGCCTGTTTTGCCCGACGTGTCAAACGGAATGTTCGGGATATACGAAGTCGGCTCTCTGAAGCCGGCTACTGTGCATGGGGTTGTTTTCGCAGTTTTGTCTGGATAGCAGCGTCCGCCTGCCGTGCGGCGGAATGCCTGACGGAAACGCGATTGCGAAATCCGATGTGGCCGCTATTCATGACCAGCGAACGCGCCGCACCGACAACAAGCAGAGGCGCCGTGGTCCGGGGAGAGAACCAATGCAACGAACGGCCCGCCTGCTGGCGCTCATTGCCGGACTTTGCGCGTCGGCGCTGTCGACGGAGGCCATCGCGCAAAAATATCCGGTGCGGCCGGTGAAGGTCATGGTCGGCTTCAGCGCCGGCGGTCCGGTCGACGTGGTCGCGCGCATCATCGGCGACCGGCTCGGCGCCAAGCTCGGGCAGCCCTTCGTGGTCGAGAACCGCGCCGGCGCCAACGGCATGATCGCCGCCGAAGGCGTCGCGCATGCGGAGCCCGACGGCTACACAGTGCTCGCCTGCAACTCGTCCACGATCACGCTGAACAAGACGCTATTCAAGGATATCCGCTACGATCCGGTCAGCGATTTCGCGCCGCTGACCACCGTCGTCTCCGCGCCGCTGGTGCTCGTGGTCAACCCGGAGAATCCCAAGACCGCCGACATCAAGACCGTCGCCGATCTCGTCGCGGCCGCGAAGGCGGCACCCGGCGCGCTCGCCTACGGCTCGGGTGGCAACGGCAACCTCGCCCATCTCGCCATGGAGCTGCTCGGCCAGCGCGCCGGCATCAAGATGATCCACGTGCCCTATCGCGGCGGTGCCGCGTCCGAGGTCGGCATCCTCGCGCAGGAGGTGCTGGCGGTGTTCGATCCGCTCTCCGCGGTGCCGCTGGTGAAGGCCGGCAAGCTGCGCGCGCTGGCGGTGTCCTCGGCCGAGCGGCTGCCGTCGCTACCGGACGTGCCGACGGTTGCGGAAGCCGGCTATCCCGGCTTCGACCTGTCGTTCTGGGTCGGCTTCTTCATGCCGAAGGCGACGCCGGCGCCGATCCTCGAGACGCTGCACCGGGAGATCGTCGCAGCCGCCAAGGATCCGACGGTCGAGGAGCGCCTCGGCTCGCAAGGTGTGGTGAGCGTGCTCAGCCCCGCCGACTACGCCGCCAAGATCGCGAAGGAGACCAAGGAGCTCGCCGAGGTGGTCGCGGCCGCGAACATCAAGGCGGAGTAGGGGCTACAGCCACAGGATCTGCTTGCGATAGCCGAGATCGTTCAGCAGCGGCGCCGCTGGTCCCTGGTGGAACACGGCGCCGCGCTCGAGTGCGAAGACGCGATCGGCCAGCGCCAGCACGAGATCGAGATTGTGCTCCACGATCACGATCGACATGTGGCGGCGGAGTGCATCGAACACTTTGAACAGCTCCAGCGTCACCGCCGGCGCGAGGCCCTCGAACGGCTCGTCCAGCAACAGCAGGCGGACATTGCCGGACATCGCGCGCGCCACCGCGACCATCTGCTGTTCGCCGCCGGAGAGATAGTCGGCCGCGATGTTCATGCGCTGCTTCAGCCGTGGGAAATACTGCAGGATCTGCTCCTCGTCCCAGACCACGCCGTCGCTGCCGTCGGTCTTGCGGGCGAGACGCCCGAGCGCGAGGTTTTCGCGCACGGTCATGCCGGCGAACAGGCCGCGGCCCTGCGGGACATAGCCGATGCCGCGGCGGGCGATGTCGGGGGCAGCGAGGCTTGCGATATCATCGCCGCGATAGGCGATGCTGCCGGACGCCGCCGGCACGAGACCCGCAATGGTTTTCAGCAGCGTCGACTTGCCCGCGCCGTTGCGGCCGAGCAGCGCGACGATCTCGCCCTCGCGCACGTCGAGCGCGGCGTCGTTGAGGATGTGGCTCTTGCCGTAGAACGTATTGACGCGATCGAGCCGCAGCACGGTCTCGCGCGCGCCGGATGCCTCCTCGCTGCGTCGATGCTCGACGGCGGGAATGCCCTTGCCGGTATAGATCTCCTGCACCCGCAAATCGGCCCGCACGGCGGCGGGGCAGTCGGACATCAGCACCTCGCCCTGGTTCATCACGGTGACGGTTTGCGAGAAGCCGAGCACGCGGTCGATGTCGTGCTCGACGATCAGAACGGGGATGTTGGCCGCGATGTTCTTGACGAGGTTCGACACGCGCTCGCGTTCGGCCGCGGCCAGGCCGGCGAGCGGCTCGTCGAGCAGCAGCACCTGCGGTTTCGAGCCCAGCGCGATGCCGAGATCGACCAGCCTCTGCCCGCCATAGGAGAGCTCGCCGCCCTCGATCTCCTCGATGCCTTCGAGGCCGAGGAATTTCGTCAGTGCGGCCGTCTCGGCGTGGATATCCTTGTAGGCGTCGATGTCGTTCCAGATGTTGAAGCGCATCGGTCGCCGTGCCTGCAGCGACAGGCGCAGATTTTCGTAGATCGACAGTCCGCGAAACAGGTTCGTGATCTGGAACGAGCGCGCCAGCCCCTGATGGCAGATCGCATTCGCCGGCACGCCCGCGATGTCGCGGCCCTGTAGGCGGATCGTGCCCTGGTCCGGCGCGTAGAGACCGGAGACCAGATTGAACAGCGTGGTCTTGCCGGCGCCGTTCGGCCCGATCAGCGCATGGATCTCACCGGCGGCGACCGTGATGCTCGCATTCTCGACCGCGCGGATGCCGCCGAACTTTCGGGAGACGTGGCTGACTTCCAGCACCGTGCCCTTCAACGCCTCCGGCCGCAAAAAGTCCGGCAGCGGCAAGCCCTCGTAGATCTTGCGCCGGCTCATTGCCGCCGTCTCTTCCGCGGGCGGACGGAGACGGCGCATGATGAGCGAGCCGATGCCGACGAGGCCGCCGGGCGAATACATCACGAAGGCGACGAAGGTGAGGCCGAACCAGAACAGCCAGTCCGACGTCCAGATCGAGAACAGCTCGCGGAACAGGATGAAGAACACCGCGCCGAGCGCGGGGCCAAGCAGGCTGCGCATGCCGCCGATCACGACCATGGCCAGCAGCTCGCCGGCAAACGGTACCGAGACGGCTTCGGCGGAGACGAGATAGTTCAGAAATGCGATCAGCGCGCCGGCAACGCCGGTGACGACGGCCGAGATCACGAACACCGCGAGCTTGTAGCGCTCGACCGGATAACCCTGAAAGCTCGCGCGCAGCTGGTTCTCGCGGATCGCCACCAGCACATGCCCGAATGGCGAGCGCAGCAGGCGCATCAGCACATAGAGCACGGCAAGCCCGATCACCGCGACCACGATGTAATAGTTGAGCGCGTTGTCGAAGCTCACGGGGCCGATGCCCCCGCGCTTCAGTCCGCCGAGCCCGTCCTCGCCGCCGGTGAGGCTCGTCCAGCGGAACGCGGTGGTGTAGACCAGGGCCGCCAGCGCCAGCGTCAGCAGCGAAAAGTAGACGCCGCGCCGGCGCAGGATCAGCATGCCGATCAATGTCGAAGCGATCGCGACAACGACCATCGATCCCAGCAGTGGCAACCAGATCTCGCCCGGAAAAAAGCGCAGCTGGATCAGCCCGGCGGCATAGGCGCCGATGCCGAACCAGGTGCTGTGGCCGAACGAGACGAGACCGGTCGTGCCGATGCAGAGGTTGAGCCCCATCGCGGCGATCGCCAGCCCGACCATCCAGGTGCCGGTGTTGAGCGAGAGGCCGAGGGCGCGCAGCAGGAACGGCAGCGCGATCACCGCGACTGTCGCGATCAGCAGCGGCCTCAGCCGATCGATGGTCGAGGTATCCCTCATTCGAACTTCTCGATGCGTTCGCCGAGCAGGCCGCGCGGGCGTACCAGCAGCACCAGGAACATCAGGATGTAGATCGAGGCTTCGCCGGCCGCAGGCTCGAAATGAATGGCGATGCCGCGCACGACGCCGACGAGGAGGGCCGCGATGACCACGCCCCAGAAGCTGCCGAGCCCGCCGATCACGACCACCACGAAAGCGATGGTCATGATCTCGGCGCCCATGGCGGGATGCACGGTCGTGATCGGCGCAAAGAACGCGCCGCCGAGCGCGGCGAGGCCGACGCCGAGCATCACGATCGCGGTCATGTAGGGCTGCAGGCGAATGCCGAGCGCCGCGACCATGTCCGGCCGCTGGATGCCGGCGCGAACCACGCGTCCGAACGAGGTCTTTTGCAGGAGCCACCAGACGCCGAACAGGATCGCCGCGACGACGGCGAGGATCAGCAGGCGGTAGCGCGAGAACAGGAAATCGCCGACGATGACCGAGCCACGAAAGCTCTGCGGGATCTCGGTCGATACGGGTGCGGCGCCCCAGATCATGCGGATCGCCTGCTCTGCGACCATCGCGAGACCGAACGTGACGAGCAGGCTGAGGATCGGATCGGCCGTGTAGAAGCGGCGCAGGATGAATCGCTCGAACAGGATACCGAGGAGCGCAACCGCGAGCGGGGAGATCACCACCGACGGGCCGAAGCCGATGCGGCGGGTCAGCTCGACGCAGATGTAAGCGCCGAGCGCATAGAACGCGCCATGCGCGAGATTGACGATGCCGCCGACGGAGAAGATCAGCGACAGCCCGAGCGCGATGAGCAGGTAATAGCCTCCGAGCACGAGGCCATTCACCACCTGTTCCAGCAAGAACTCGAACTGCATGTTGCGTGCGCCTTGCCGGGTGCGGGCCTCACGCCTTCATCTCGCAGGGGTTCTGCTCTTTGGTCGGGTAGATCGTCTCCAGCGGGTCGTTCGCTGCCGGCACCGCATCGCCCAGCACCAGCATGTCCCACTGGTCCTTCATCTGGTCCTTCGGCTTGACCGTGAACGGATAGGCTTCTTGCACCAGCTGGTGATCCCATGAGCGGAAGTAGGCCTTGCGCGCCTTGCCGATATCGAATTGCGCCTGCTTCTCGAAATAGGCGATGAGCTCGCCGCTGTCGGTCGACTTGGTGGTGTTGATCGCTTCCGCCAGGAGCTTCAGCGTGACGTAGTCGATCCAGGCATGGTTCTCCGGCGGCTTGCCGTATTTCTTGGTGAAGGCCGTGACGAAGGCCTGCGACGTCGGATTTTGCAGGGTGTGATACCAGACCGTCGGCCAGGTGCCGCTGAGATTGCCCGCGCCTGCGGCCCAGGCATCACCGGTGTTGAGGTTGAAGCCGACCAGCGGGTAGGGGAAGCCGAACTCGGCATATTGCTTGACGAGGTTGGTCACCTGGTTGCCGGCGAGGTTGCAGCAGACCACGTCGGGTTTTGCCTGCCGGACCTTCAGCAGATACGGGCTGAAATCGGTGACGTCGGTTGCGATCAGCTCGTCGCCGATCAGATTGGCATCATGCGCGCCGAAGAACACTTTCGCGGCCTTCAGCAGGTCATGGCCAAAGATGTAGTCGGCCGTCAGCGTGAAGAACTTCTTGCCCTTCACCATGCCCTGCTGCGACAGCGCGGTGCCGACCGCGTTGACCATCACGGTGTTCGGAATGTCGCAGTGGAACGAGTATTTGTTGCAGCTCTTGCCGCGCAGTGCGTCCGAGCGCGCGCCGGTCGAGAAGAACACCTTCTTGTTGCGCTCGGCCACCTGCATGATGGTCAGCGAGGATGCCGACGAGATTTCGCCGAGCAGCACCACCGCGCCGTCCTGCTCCAGCATGCGCTGCGCCTTGGTGGCGGCGGTCGCCGGGTTGATCGAGTCTTCCGAGAGCAGGTCGATCTGCTTGCCCAGAATGCCGCCCGAGGCGTTGATCTCCTCCGCCGCGAGCTTCGCACCCAGCTGCGCGTAGCTGCCGATCACGCCGAGAAAACCGGTGAGCGGCGTCAGGTGTCCGATCCGGATCTTTTCGGCCTGAGCCCTGACGATCGCGGGAAACCCGAGCGCGGCCGCGCCAGCGAAGGCTGCGCCCGCCCGTAACAACGTCCGTCGTGGGTAGCGGATCATCTCTGTCTCCTCCCGGGTGCATCGCGTGCCTCCCTTCAAAACCGGGTATCCGGTATTGTGAGAGAGCTTTTTCTAATGCTGGAGGATAATCCCGAACGCCATTGCCGGTGTCAACCGGCAAAATCGCCGCTCGGGTTGCGGCTCAGGCTTTCTGCGTGAGCGCCTTGTGTGGCCGGTCCTTGGCGCCGAATTCGACCGACAGGCGATCGGCGGCGGCCTGCACGATTTGCGCGCCGGCATGCAGGGCCTGGTTGGACAGGCGCCAGATCGGCCCGGAAATGCCGAGCGCGCCGATCACCTGACCGGTGAAATCGGTGACGGGGACGGCGACGCAGCGCACTTCCGGATTGAACTCGCCATCGTCGAAGGCAACGCCGGTGCGCTGCACTTCGGCGATCTCGCGCATCAGCGCGCCGGCATCGCTGATGGATTTCGGCGTCGACGGTTTCAGTTCGACGCGATCGATGAAGCGCTTGAGCTGCTCGGGGCGGAGCGAGGCCAGAATGATCTTGCCGAGCGCGGTGCAATGGGCGGGCCGCACGACGCCGACGCGATCGGTGAGCTGAAACGCGCCCGGGCCGCTGGTGCGGGCGATCACAACCACCGCGTCGCCCATTCGCACGGCAAAATGCCCACTTTCGCCCGTCTGGCGTGACAGTTCCTCCAGCACGGGCGTTGCGACATTGACCATCTCGATCTCGTCGAGCGCTGATGCGGCGAGTGCAAACAAGGGACGGCCGATGCGGTAGCGTTTGTTGTCTTTCTCCTGGCGGAGGTAGCCGAGCGAGACCAGCGTCTTGGCCAGATGAAACGTCGTCGAGTTGTGCAGGCCGACCAGCTTGCTGAGCTCTGCAAGCCCGATACCCTCGCGATGGCGCGCCACCTCTTCGAGGATCGAGAAGGCGCGACCGAGCGATTGGACGCCGCCGCCGCGCTGCTTGTCCTCGGCCTCGTCGTCGCCATCCGCCTTGGGTGCAGGGACCAGTTTGGCAATCGCGGCCTTGCGCGGGCTTGCAGGCTTCTCGCCGGTGGTCGGCTTAGTACGCGATCTCAAGGACTGGGCTCCCTCAGGTGAATCGATATGGCTCCGCATCCGCGACAGTAGCACGCAACCAGCGCAGCCGTCGGCGCGGAGCTTCGCGTTTCCTCAGCGAGAAAGCCTATCACAATATAAATTGACGTACAGCATTATGAGAAATAGGCTCCCCGCGGCCCCATGATGACCGGCCGCGTTCTCCGCATCGGTACACAAGACGTCGACGGGCCGAGAGGGAGACCGGTTGATGTCGAAAAACATGCTCAATGGCGCTCAGGTCATTGTCGATTATCTGATCCAGGAGAAGGTGCCGCAGGTGTTCGGGCTCTGCGGCCACGGCAACATCCAGTTCATCGACGCGCTGTACGAGCGATCCTCCGACATCAAGACGATCTCCGTGCATCACGAGAGCGTCGCCGGCTTCATGGCCGACGTTTACTACCGCGTCTCCGGTCGACCGACCGCGACCTTCACCTCCTGCGGGCCGGGCTCGGCGAATCTGCCGATCTCCCTGGCGAACGCCTACCTCGATTCCGTGCCGTTCATGGCGATCACCGGCAACGTGCCGACCAGCCAGTTCAACCGCGGTGCGTTCCAGGAAATGTACCGGCACTATCAGGCCGACTTTCCCTCCACCGTGCGCACGATGTGCAAGAAAGTGTTCCAGCCGACGCGCGCCGAGATGGTGCCGCTCGCGGTGCGGCAGGCCTGGAAGACGATGGTCACGGGGCGGCCCGGGCCGGTCGTGGTCGACGTGCCCTTCGACGTCTTCATGGAATCGGCGGCCGAAGAGGCGCCGAAGGCTGCCGAGTGGAGCGCCAACATCTCCAGCCGTTGCGGCGCCGATCCGGAAGGTGTCGAGAAGGCCGTCGACATGCTGCTCTCGGCTGAACGGCCGGTGATGCTGGTTGGACAGGGCGTGCGCTATGGCGGCGCGGCGGAGGAGTTGCGCAAGCTCGCCGAGCGGCTACAGATTCCGGTTGCGGCGTCCGCAAGCGGCCTCGGTGCGCTCGACGTCAATCATCCGCTGGCGCTCGGCCTCGTCGCACGTGCCGGGCACTATCAGGCCAATCACGCCGCGCGGCAGGCCGACGTCCTGCTTGCGCTCGGCGTCCGCTTCGACGACCGCACGTCGAGCTCGTGGATCCCCGGCTATTCCTTCACGATCCCGCCGACGCGGTTGATCCATGTCGACATCGACCCCGAGGAGATCGGCCGCAACTATCCTGTCGCGCTCGGCTTGATGGCTGACGTCCGTACCTTCCTGCGGCAGGTGCATGCCGAGCTCGATCGCCGCGACAACCTTTTCAAGAAGTCGGATGCGCGCAAGAAGTGGCTGGCGCAGATCGATGGTTATCGCAAGGAGTGGGACAAGTTCGTCGCGCCCGGCTTCTCCGACGACACCACGCCGATCAATCCGCAGCGCGCGGCGGCCGAGATCGACAAGGCGTTGCCGGAGGATGCCATCCTCGTGTCCGATATCGGCGTGCACCACAATTGGCTGCTCGGCTTCTGCAAGCCGAAGCGGCCGGATTCGCTGATCGGCTCGATGGGGTTCGGCCCGATGGGCTTTGGCGTTGCCGGTGTGATGGGTGCAAAATTCGCCGCGCCCGATCGCCCCTGCGTGTCGGTCTGCGGTGACGGCGCCTTCTTCATGCATGCCAACGTGTTGGGGACGGCGGTCGAGTATAATCTGCCAGTGGTCTGGGTGGTCTGGAACAATTACGCCTATGCCTCGATCCGCGGATTGCAGCGCGGCTATCTCGGCGGCCGCGAGCTTGCGACTGACTTCAAGCATCCGGAGACCGGCGAGCGTTATAACCCTGACTTCGCGGCGATGGCGCGCTCCTGCGGCGTCGAAGGCGTGCGTGTCGATCGCGCCGGCGATCTCGGAGAGGCGATCCGCAAGGGCATCGCCGCCAACAGGCCCTACCTGATCGACGTCGATATCGCCGCGGACGTCAATCCCTCGGGCGCCGGCGTCTGGGAGTTGCCGGGTCTCGGCCAGAGCAAGGCCGGCATCGGCACGCGCTTCCAGCCGGGCTGATCGCGGTTCGCAGAAGCAATCAACAAAATATCGGGAGATGGGAATGACGCTCGCAGGCAAGAAAATCGTCGTGATCGGCGGCTCCTCAGGCATCGGCCTCGCCACGGCGGAGCTTGCAAAATCACAGGGGGCCGACGTCGTCATCGCCTCGCGCAGCGCTGCGAAGCTCGATCCGGTCGCCGAGCGGCTGAAGGTGACGGCGATCCCGACTGATGTCACCAGCGATCAGAGCGTAGCCGAGCTGTTCAAGCGCATCGGCGCGGTCGATCATGTCGTGCTGACGGCTGCGCAGCTTCGCACCGGGCCGTTCAAGACGGTTGCGATGGAGGATGTGCGGGCCACGATGGAAGGAAAATTCTGGGGCGCCTGGCGGGTGGCACGTGAGGCCGCCATCCGGCCCGGTGGCTCATTGACGCTGGTCACCGGTTTCCTCAGTGTCCGGCCGCGGCCGAACTCTGCGATCGTCAGCGCGGCCAACGGTGCGCTGGAGTCGCTGGCCCGGGCACTGGCACTCGAGCTTGCGCCGGTGCGTGTCAATGCAGTCTCGCCCGGCGTGATCGACACGCCGATCCGGGCTGCGATGCCTGAGGCTGCTCGGAAGGAAATGCTGGCCAAGACGGCGGCAGCACTTCCGGTCGGCCGCGTCGGCATGGCCGAGGACATCGCCCAGCAGATCGCGAGCTTCATGAACAACGGCTTTGCCACCGGCTCGATCGTCTATGTCGACGGTGGTGCGCTGGTGAATTAGGGAGCACGGGCATGACCGAGGAAAGCAACGGCGCCTTCATCCGCAACATCGCGGAAGTGCCCTGGCGCGAATTCCCCAACCACTTTGGCGGCGCGCTGTCCAAGCCGCTGGTGATGCCGGAAACGGCGGGCTCGCGCCGCATCGACTACCGCATCTCGATGTACCAGCCGATGGCCTATGTGGCACGGCATCACCACAAGGTGCAGGAGCAGGTCTATCACGTGCTCGACGGCGAAGGATTGATGGAGATCGCCGGCAAAAACCATGTCGTCCGCAAGCACGACGTGATCTTCCTGCCACCCGGCGTCGAGCACGCGATCTCGAACTCCGGTCTGACCGATCTCGTTTTCCTGGTGGTGACCTCACCGGTCACCGACGACGAGAAGCCGGTCTAAGCTAGCTCGAGGAGCGCTCGCGCGCCGCAACGCGGATGGCGCGAGCCTTCGCACCCTTCGCGCCGGCCGCGATCATTCCGTGCGCCTTGCCGTGGGCCGCGCCGCTCTTGCGGAGCAGGACAACGAGGCGCTTGCGGGCGCGGTTCGCGGATAACCGCGCCGCCAATTGCTCGGCCTTGCGAATGATGGTGGCGGTCGTAGGCGCGAGGTTGGCGGGTACCCAGGCGATGTCCTTGGTCTTGGACAGGCTTCCGATGCCTTCGCAAGGCGCCTCGCGCGGGAGGTCGATCCGGATCGCGAGCGCTTCCGACCGCTCGATCCAGTCTTCGGCCTTGGTGCCGGTGATGATGCGAACATAGTCGCGGGTCTCGCGCGGCAGCTCGCTCTCGCGAGCGAGCCATTTCTGGATGCGACCGGGGCCCGCATTGTAGGCGGCCGCGGCAAGGCCGAGATTGCCGAAATCGTCGCGGAGCTTGCGCAGGAATTTTGCCGATGCCGGCAGCGCCTTCATGGCATCGAAGGGGTCATCGAGCCCGACCTCGGCGGCGGTCTCCGGCATGAATTGTGCGACTCCTTGCGCGCCGGCCTGGCTGACCTCATTGGAACGGAAGCGGCTCTCTTGCCAGAGCAGGCGGGCGAAGAACGGCACGGGAATGCCGCTCTCCTCGGCCGCTTGCTTGAGCGCGCGGCAAAACTGTTCAGTCGGTGACGCCGGAGCCTGCAAGGCGGTTTCGACGGCGCGCGGCGGCTCGATCGTCTCCTCGTACGATGCGCGTGCGTTGGCGAGCTCGATGGCCTGCACGCTTGCAACAAACAGCTCGACAAGGGGAACCAGTGAGGGTGCGCGATCGGCCTTGGGTGTTGCGTTGTCGAAGCTGGAAGCTTGCCAGGTCGGCGGTGTGCTGACGTCGCACATCAGAATCAGGAACGCAGCGCAAGCCGCGACGAGAAATCGCATCTCGATAAAGGTCCTCGAACTGTGGGGGAACGACCAGCGCGCGCCGGTGACAAGGACTTCTTAACCGTAATTGCGGCGAAGCTGCGATTCCGCGAGACGGCAGGTGTTAGTACGGTGTTCCCATCGCAGGAACACGACATTGCTCCCGCGGTTCTGATGGAACCGCAGAAAACTCTGGACGGCTAACGGTATTGAGGCAGGCCCGCAGCGCTTATGCCTTGGGGAAATCCTTGCGCATTGCGATCTCGGCGGCATCGCCGGGCGACAGCACAGTCTGCTCGAAGGCCGGCTGCGGCTTCGTCATGATGTCGTAGAGCGAGATGCCCTTGATCGGCTTGTCCATGAGGACACGAACGCAATCCGCCAGCGTGCCGTTGTAGACGAGATAGGGCGGACCACGGTCCTTCTGCCGCTCGCCCTTCAGCGATGGCCACTTCTTCAGTTCGGCCGGCGCGTCGTATGCGATCGGCGATCCCTCTTTGAACATGCGCGTGGCCCCGGGCGGCTTGGACTATCGGGGAATCCTAGAGCCGCCCGGTAAACGCGCGTTAAAGAATTAGTTCAAATCAGCCGGCAATGAAGGCGAGCAGGGTGCCGTTGGCTTTGGCCGGGGGCACGACAATCGCAGCTCCGCTGCGGACAGCCGCCGAACCCAGCGCCTTCTCCGTGGCCGCGAGATCGCCGCTGACGAGCACTAGCGCCGCGCCGCCGCGCTCGGAGAGGCCGGCGAGTGGCACGCCGGGATAGCGTTTGCCGAGCTGGTCGAGCGTCAGATAGACGAAATCGGCGCGGTCCCCGCCCGACGTCACCGTCACCGCGCCGTCGGCCTCTGCCTTCGCCTCGCGATCGATCAGCCGCGCCAGATGGGCTGCTTCCTTCGCCGGTTCGGGCGTCGCGATCAGCACCTCGCTGATCCGCTTCGCTGCATTGGCGTGCCTCATCAGTTCGGGGATCCACACCGTCTCGCGGGTCTTGTGCTGGCAGGCGAAGATGCGCACGCCGCCTGGCGCTTCCGCGGTCGGCCACATGAAGGTACGGAATTTGGCGGCCGAGACCGTGCCGTTCGGCAACGTGACCGGCCGCTCGAAATCGGTGGGACCGATCGGCGTCAGGCCGCGCGCGCGGATCTCCTCGGCGCCGGCGGCGGAATCGACAGCAGTGAAGGCGATCCGCTCGATGCCTTCACCGTGCCGCTCGACGAAGGCGCGCGCCGGGGCGTTGTGTTCGGTTGCCACCAGCACGCCGAGCAGCTCCATATAGTCCGGGTCGAACATGATGGTGTAGTTGCCGGTACCCATATGCGCGCTGTGGGTACCGCGCGGTGAAAGGGTGAAGCCGAGCTGCCTGTAGTTTTCGGCGGCCTTGTCGAGGTCCTTCACCATGACCACCGCGTGGTCGATACCGATGACGTTCTTGAGGGCCACTGTGATTTCCCCGGCAATTGCAAACTGACTTTGGACGGCTCGCGGCCGCTGGTCTTGTCTACGCCGGATGGGCGATCAAGTCATTTTCAAATCGGCGGGGGATACGGAATTTCGTTCCGCGAAAAGCGCGATCGACGCAAAGGTCGAGGGTGTCAGCGATCCTGCTCGCTGATATAGGCGGCGAGGATGGCGCGCTCCTCGCTGGTCATTTCCGTGATGTTGCCCGGCGGCATCGCATTGGACCATGCCGCCACGCGCCCGATCAGGCGGATGTTGCGGTGGATGTGCTCGGGCGCGTCGAGCAAAATGCCCTTCGGCGCGGTGACGATGCCGGCCCAGACCGGCTCGGCGGCGTGGCACATGCTGCAGCGGGACATCACGATCTCCGCGACATTGGCGAGTGTCGGCGGTGCCGACAGCGCGCCCGTCTTGACCTCGCGCGGGCCGGCCGCGGACAGGAAGAGGATCGCGATCGCGCCCGCTGCTGCGACGCCCCACACCCACCACGGCGATTTACGCCCGGCATGGCCCTCGTTGAAGAAATGGCGGATCACCGGCCCCAGCACCAGCACGATCGCGACGATGATCCAGTTGAAGCGGGTGGCGTAGAGCAGGGGATAGTGGTTGCTGATCATCAGGACGACGACCGGCAGAGTCAGATAGTTGTTGTGGACCGAGCGCTCCTTGCTGGTCTTGCCGAGTTTCGGGTCGGGCGCCTGGCCCGCGATCAGGCTCGCGACGATCTTCTTCTGGTTCGGGATAATCACCGCAAAGACGTTGGCGACCATGATGGTGCCGATGAGCGCGCCGATCTGGTTGAAGGCGCCGCGACCACTCAGGACATGGGTGAAGGCGTAGGTCAGCGCGACCAGGAACAGATAGCCGCCGATGGCAAAGGGCAGCTCGCGCTGCGCGAGCCCGGTGCGGCATGCGGCCTCATAGAGCAGCCACGCCAGCGCGAGGCTACCGAAGCTGAACAGCCCGGCCTGGATCGGCGTCAAATCGAGGATCGACTTGTCGACGAGGAATAGATCGGCGTCGAGATAGTACACCACCACCATCAGTGCGAAACCGGACAGCCAGGTGGTGTAGGCCTCCCATTTGAACCAGGTGAGCTCGTCCGGCATCTGGCTCGGGGCCACCAGATATTTCATGATCCGGTAGAAGCCGCCGCCATGGACCTGCCAGGCCTCGCCCTGCACGCCATCAGGTAGATCACTCTTGGGCTTGAGGCTGAGGTCGAGGGCGATGAAATAGAACGAGCTGCCGATCCAGGCGATCGCGGCCACCACGTGCAGCCAGCGCAGCAGCAGGCTCGCCCATTCCGATACGATCGATCCCCACATGATCACCCCATCAATCGCGACGTCGATGCCGCAGCTTTGATGAGCGCAACCGGCGGCCGCGCCCTTACAATCTGTCGCACCGATCCGCGCCGTTTTCCAGTACGATGGGTCATACCAAATGCACATCGTGCGGGCATGAGCTGACGTGGGATTTGGCAGAAAAAGTCCGGGAGGAAGGCGACGTGATATCTCGTGTTTCGCACATGATGGCGCCCGCATGGCTGTTGGTGGCCTGCGCCGGCGCGCAAGCCGAACCCGTGCTGCAGGGCAAGGATGCTTATGGCAGCTGGCAGGCCGACAAGCCCGGCGTGGTCAGGCTGATCCGCCCGGAGGATTTGCCGAAGCCCGGGGCCTCGCCGTCGGTCTCCAATGCCACGCGGGTGACGTCGCGTGGCAGCGCCACACCACTCGTGCCTGCGGGATTCAAGATCGAGCTGTTGACCGACGGCCTGTCCGACGCGCGCGTGCTGCGCGTCGCACCGAATGGCGACATTTTCGTTGCCGAGACCGGTCCCGGGCGCATCCGCGTGCTGCGTCTTGGGGAGGGCGGCAAGGTCGTCTCGAACGAGGTCTTTGCCAGCGGACTCACTCGCCCGTTCGGGATCGCCTTCTTCCCGAACGGTGACAATCCGCAATGGGTCTATGTCGCCAATATCGGCAACGTCGTCCGCTTTCCCTATCACGCCGGAGACATGAAGGCGTCGGGCAAGCCGGATGTTGTGGTGGCAAACCTGGCGCAAGGGTCAGGCCACTCAACCCGCGACATCGTGTTCACGCCGGACGGCAAGCGCATGCTGGTGTCGGTCGGCTCCGCCAGCAATGTCGCCGAGGGCATGGGGAACCCGCCTGGCGGGCTCGAGGCCTGGTCCAAGGCGCAGGCGGTCGGCGCCTCCTGGGGCTATGAGGCCGAGCGTGCGGCGGTGCTTTCGTTCGATCCTGAAGGCAAGGACCGCAAGCTCTACGCCACCGGCATACGCAACTGTGTCGGCCTCGCGATCCAGCCGCAGACCGGATTGCCCTGGTGTTCGACCAACGAGCGCGACGGCCTCGGCGACGATCTCGTACCCGACTACGTCACCAGCGTGAAGGAGGGCGCCTTCTACGGCTGGCCGTGGTTCTACATCGGCAGCAACGAAGACCCGCGCCATGCCGGCGCGCGGCCGGACCTCAAGGACAAGGTGACGGTGCCCGATGTGCTGGTGCAGCCGCATTCGGCCTCGCTCGGCATGACCTTCTATCAGGCCACGCAGTTTCCATCCGAATATCAGGGCGACGCCTTCGCCGCCGAGCACGGCTCCTGGAACCGCTCGAAGCGCACCGGCTACAAGGTGATCCGCATCAGGATGAAGGACGGCAAGCCGACCGGCGAGTACGAGGACTTTGCCACCGGTTTTGTCGTGAACGATACGCAGGTGTGGGGCCGGCCGGTGGGGATCGCGGTGGCGAAGGATGGTGCGCTGCTGGTGTCGGAGGATACGGGCGGCACGATCTGGCGCGTGACGCACTGACTTCACCCTCCCCTGGAGGGGGAGGGTAAGAAGGCACTGCGCTCGCCTTGCGCTACCCCCGCCGCACGCTTGCCCCGCCATCCACCGGCAGCGTCACGCCCGTAATGAAATTCGCTTCATCCGACGCCAAAAACAGCGCGGCGTTGGCGACGTCCCAGCCCGTGCCCATCTTCTTGCGCAGCGGCACCTTGCTGTCGCGTTCGGCTTCGACTTCGGCGCGCGTCTTGTGCCATTCGCGGGCGCGGGTGTCGACCGCCATCGGCGTGTTCATCAGGCCGGGCAGGATGACGTTGGCGCGAATGCCGTATTCGGCGTTCTGGTAAGCGAGCTGCTCGGTGAAAGCGATCATCGCCGATTTCGTCGCCTTGTAGGCGACATAAGGATAGGTGGTGATCGCGGCCATCGAGGAGATGTTGATGATGGCGCCGCCGTTCTGCGCGCGCATGATCGGGATCACCTCCTTGGCCGCGAGGATGCAGCTCTTCAGATTGATGGCGACGACGCGGTCGAACGCTTCCTCCGTGATCTGAAGCAGCTCGGCATCGCCGCCGGACAGGCTGACGCCGACATTGTTGTGCAGCACGTCGATCCGGCCCCAACGCGACTTGGCGTCGGCGACCATCGCCTTGATGTCGGCGGACTTGGTCACGTCGGCCTTGAAGGCCGCCGCTGTGCCTTGCTTCGCAGCAATCAGATCGACCGTCTCCTGCGCAGACTCCAGGTGATGGTCGACGCACAGCACCTTCGCGCCCTCACGTGCGAAGGTCAGCGCGGTGGCGCGGCCGTTGCCCATGCCCTCGCCGGGGCTCTGGCCGGCGCCGACGATGATCGCAACCTTGTCCTTCAGGCGCATGTCACTTCACTCCCGGGATCGGGTACTGCTGGAGTACCTCTTTGTAATAAGGCTCGTTGTCGATCTTCATGGTGGCGAGCACGCGCACCACGCCGCAATAGAAGGCGATGGTGAGCACGAGGTCGACCATGTGCTCGTCGGAGAGATGTGTCTTGATCTCGGCGAAGGTCGCATCAGACATCGCGAGCCCGCGCACCATCTCGCGGGCGCCTTTGAGGATGGTCTTGGCGAGCGGCTCCAGCTTCGACGGTTTGCCCTCGGTCTCCGCCATCAGGTCGGCAATGTCGTCGTCGGTGACGCCGAACTCCTTGCCGATCTTCACGTGATGGGTGAATTCGTATTCCGATTTCTCCAGCCAGCCGACCTGGAGGATCGCAAGCTCCCGCAGGCGCGGGTCGAGCTTGCTCTTGAAGCGGATATAGCTGCCGACGCCATTGAAGGCGCGCGCCATCTCCGGCGAGTTGACCAAGAGCTTGTGCAGATTGGTATTGCGCTTGAGCATGTCGCGATATTCGGGCGCGACCTGGTCGGCTTCGAGATAGGGCAGGCGGGCCATTTCCGTGTTTCCTCTAGTGTTCTTGTGACTCGCGTTCGGGCGCTTGCAACGTCACGCCGCCGTCGACCACCAGCACCTGGCCGGTGATGTAGCGCGCAAAATTGCTGACGAGGAATTTGACGGCATGGCCGACGTCCCAGCCGGTGCCTTCGGTCTTGAGCAGCGAGGCCCTGGCGCGGTTGGCACGAGCCTGCTCGCTCATGCCGCGGGCATAGACCATCGGCGTGTACATCGGTCCGGGGCAGATGCAGTTGACGCGGATGTTGTCGCGGCCGTGATCGACCGCCATGGCGCGCGTCAGCCCGATGATGGCAGCCTTCGACGTGGTGTAGGTCGTGAGCCCGCGCGGCCGCAGCGCCGAGATCGAGGAGATATTGACGATCGCGCCGCCCTTGGCGGTCTTGATCATGGCGGGGATCGCGTGCTTCGAGAGCAGGAACATGGTCTCGACATTGACCTGCATGACGCGGCGGTATTGCTCGGGCGCCTCGTCGACGACGCTGCCGCGGCTGCCGATGCCGACATTGTTGTCGAGGAAATCGAGCCGACTCCAGCGATCGAGCGCGGCTTCGACCAGCGCCTTGCAATCGGCTTCGCTGGTGACGTCGCCGCCATGGGCCGCGGCCGTACCGCCTTCCGCCGTGATCATCTCGACGGTGCGCTCGGCGAGCTTCAGGTCGCGATCGGCCACCAGCACTTTTGCGCCGGCGCGGGCGAGCAGAATTGCTGCAGCGCGGCCGTTGCCGATGCCGTCGCCAGCCGCCCCGCCACCACTGATCAGCGCCACCCTGCCGGTGAGGCCGGCATCGTCCTCAGGGCCCTGCATGTCGTTTCATCCCGATATTTTCGTGCAAACTAGCAATGGACCGCAGAGGTGAGAAGGCCGGCCGTCCCGCGCCGATGTCATTGACATCGCACGGAATTGCATGCCGCCGGACGAGATGAGCCGCGATTGAGCGACGACGGCGCGGAACCCTCTTCACGCAACTGCGTTTGCGGCGGGGGAGTTTTTCGCGTTAGCTTCCCCTCGGGGTCTCCCAATCGCCAGTGGCTTGCCGATGAATCTGCTCGATCCACAAGGGCCGGTGGCTGCCGCCAACAGTACCATCCTGGTCGATTCCGTCGTCATCATGCTCGCGATCGTGGTGCCAACCATTTTCGCGATCCTGGCTTTTGCGTTCTGGTTTCGCGCGTCCAATCCGAAGGCGCGCTTTCAGCCCGACTTCGTCTATTCCGGACGCGTCGAGATGGTGGTGTGGGCGATCCCCGCGCTGACCGTGATCCTGCTCGGCGGCGTCGCCTGGATCGGCTCGCATAAGCTCGATCCCGCAGCGCCGGTGCCCGGCACGGGCAGTCCGGTGCGCATCCAGGTCGTCTCGCTCGACTGGAAATGGCTCTTCATCTATCCCGACCAGCGCATCGCCACCGTCAACACGCTGACGGTGCCGGCCGGCGCCGAGCTGAACTTCCAGCTGACATCGTCGAGCGTGATGAACGTGTTCTTCATCCCGCAACTCGGAAGCATGATCTACACCATGAACGGCATGGTGACGCGGCTGAACCTGCGTGCTGACAATGAGGGTAAGCTCCAGGGCCTGGGGGCGCATTTCTCCGGCGACGGCTTTCCGGAGATGATGTTCGACGTCAACGTGATCTCGCCGCTGTCATTTCCGGATTGGGTCGCGGCCACGGCGAAGAGCGACGCCGTGCTGAACGAGGACAGCTACAAGAAGCTGATGCAGCAGGGTGTCGAAAGGGGCAGGCCGACCTATCGGCTCGAGGATCCGCGCCTGTTCGACCTGATCGCAACCCAGCACATTCCGCCGGGGCCGGGACCCGAGCTCGTCTCCGATGCCGGCCGTCCCCACAGTGGAGGCCACGATGCTCGGTAAGCTCGACTGGTCGGCTATCCCGTTCGATCAGCCGATTCCGCTGATCGCGGGCGGCGTGGTGCTGGTGGGAATTCTCGCGGTCCTGATCTGGGTCGTCGTGAAGGGCTATCTGCCCTATCTCTGGCACGAATGGATCACCAGCGTCGATCACAAGCGGATCGGCGTCATGTACATCCTGCTGGCCTCGGTGATGCTGCTGCGCGGCGGCAGCGACGCCATCATGATGCGGATCCAGCAGGCGATCGCCTACCAGTCGCAGGGCTATCTCCCGCCGGAGCACTACAACCAGATCTTTTCGGCGCACGGCACCATCATGATCTTCTTCGTGGCGATGCCGTTTGTGATCGGGCTGATGAACTTGGTCGTGCCGCTGCAGCTCGGCGTGCGCGACGTCGCTTTCCCGACGCTGAATTCGGTTGGCTTCTGGCTGACCGCGACCGGCGCGCTGCTGGTCAATCTGTCGCTCGTGATCGGCGAATTCGCCCGCACCGGATGGCTCGCCTTCCCGCCGCTGTCGGAGCTGTCCTATTCGCCCGGCGTCGGCGTCGACTACTACGCGTGGTCTCTGCAGATCTCCGGCGTCGGCACGCTGGTCGCCGGCATCAACCTGGTGACGACGGTGCTGAAGCTGCGCACCAAGGGCATGAACTATCTGCGCATGCCGATGTTCTGCTGGACCACGCTGGCCTCGAACCTGCTGATCGTGGCGGCGTTCCCGATCCTCACGGCGACGCTGGCGATGCTGCTGCTTGATCGTTACCTCGGCTTCCACTTCTTCACCAATGAAGCCGGCGGCAACGTCATGATGTTCATGAATCTGATCTGGGCCTGGGGCCATCCGGAGGTCTACATCCTCGTCCTGCCGGCCTTCGGCATCTTCTCCGAAGTGGTCTCGACCTTCTCCGGCAAGGCGCTGTTCGGCTATCGCTCGATGGTGCTCGCGACCATGGCGATCTGCGTCATTTCCTTCATGGTCTGGCTGCATCATTTCTTCACGATGGGCGCCGGCCCCGATGTCAACGCCATCTTCGGCATCGCCAGCATGATCATCGCGGTGCCGACGGGGGTGAAGATCTACAACTGGCTGTTCACGATGTATGGCGGCCGCATCCGCTTTGCGACGCCGATGCTGTGGGCGGTCGGTTTCATGGTCACCTTCATCATCGGCGGCTTGACCGGCGTGCTGGTCGCGGTACCGCCGGCCGACTTCATGCTTCACAACAGCATGTTCCTGGTCGCGCACTTCCACAACGTCATCATCGGCGGCGTGCTGTTCGGCGCGTTTGCCGGCTTCGAATACTGGTTTCCGAAGGCCTTCGGGTTTCGCCTCGACGAGCGCTGGGGCAAGCTGGCGTTCTGGTTTACCTTCACGGGCTTCTACATCACCTTCGTGCCGCTCTATGTGGCCGGCATGCTCGGCATGACGCGGCGCATGCAGCACTATGATGTCGCAGAGTGGCAGCCCTGGATGATCGTGGCGGCGGTCGGCATGGCCGTGCTGTCGATCGGCGTCATCTGCCAGATCATGCAGCTCGTGGTCAGCATCAGGAATCGCGAGGCCTTGCGCGATCGCACCGGCGATCCCTGGGACGGCCGCTCGCTGGAATGGGCGACCTCATCGCCGCCGCCGGTGTTCAATTTCGCCTTTCACCCGGACGTTCGTGGCGAGGATGCCTATTGGGACATGAAGATCGCGGCCCAGCAGCAATCGCTCGAACACGAAGCGCCCGAGTATCACGACATCGAGATGCCCAGGAACTCGCCGACCGGCTTCGTCTGTGCGTTCTTCGCCACCATCATGGGCTTTGCGCTGATCTGGCACATCTGGTGGATGGTGATCCTGGGCGGCATCGGCGCGTTCGCGACCTTCGTCGTGTTCGCCTGGCGCGACCACGACGAATACGTCATTCCGGCCGCGGAGGTCGCCGCGATCGACCGCATCAATCTCGAGGAACGGCGCAGTCTCGTCAGCATGGCGGGAGCGATCTGATGGCGATGACCGCAACCGTCGGCCACGCGCACGCGGATCCCCACCACATCGGCGTCGTTGTCGAGCATCCCGGGCCCGCGTCGAAGCGGATCGTCACCGCTTACGGATTCTGGGTGTTCCTGCTCTCCGACATCGTGATGTTCTCCTGCTTCTTTGCGGCCTATGCGGTGCTGGTCAGCCAGACCGCCGACGGCCCCAAGGGCTCGGAGATCTTTGAGCAGCGCAACGTTGCGATCGAGACGGTCTGTCTGCTGTTCTCGAGCTTTACCTGCGGCATGGCCAGTATCGCGGCCGACGTTCGCAACCGGTTCTGGTTCTATCTCGGCATGGCCGTGACCTGCGTGCTCGGGCTGATCTTTCTGGCCATTGAGTTCAAGGAATTCGCGGACCTCGTCGCCCGCGGCTATGGCCCGTCACGCAGCGCCTTCCTGACTGCGTTCTTCTCGCTGGTCGGGTGTCACGGCCTGCATGTGTCGGCCGGCGTGCTGTGGCTGCTCACCATGATGGCCCAGGTCTTCGCCAAGGGCTTTCGCGCCGACGTCTTGCGCCGGATGATGTGCTTTGCGCTATTCTGGCATGCGCTCGACATCATCTGGGTCGGCGTCTTTTCCGTCGTCTATTTGCTTGGGAGTGGCGTATGAGCGATCAGGCGCACACGCATGTCGAGCGCGACATCGCCCCCGGCGATGAAGAACAACATAGCGTCGGCGAGCGCATCGTCGGCTATGTCGTCGGTCTCGTCCTCGCGTTGCTGCTCACGGCGACCTCGTTCTTCATCGCCGGCACCGATCTGGTCTGGCAGCCGTCGATCCCGGTTGCGCTGATCGTGCTCGCGATCGCGCAGATGGGCGTGCACCTCGTGTTTTTCCTGCACATCACCACGGGCCCGGATAACACCAACAACGTGCTGGCGCTGGCCTTCGGATTGCTGGTCGTCTTCCTGGTGGTGGGCGGAACCGTCTGGATCATGTCCCATCTCAACCAGAACATGCCGCCGATGGATCAGTTCATCCGGATGCACAGCTAGAACAGCACAAAAAAGAAGAGCCGCTTGTTTGTGACAAGCGGCCCAAGTCTAGGGAGGAAACGCCCGAGCAAAGCAATCGGACCGAAGCCGGATTGCCGCCAAGGAAACGCTCGCGCAAAGCGCTTGCGTACACATATAGGTGTAGCAACTCCCCTTTGAGTTCAATCCCGGATCAATACTGTCTCGGACTACCACTCACGGCTGCGTGAACCAAAAGTTCACTTTGGCCGGCGGCAGTTATAGGCCTTGCGGAAGCCCGAGGCCTGCGCGTCGTCCTCCGAGCAGAACCAGCGGTCCGGCCTGGTGGTCGCGGCGTAGCTCGGGCAGCCCCGCAGATGGTAGATGCCGATATTGCCGGTGACGCGCGCGCGCACCGCAAGCTTGCCCTTGATGGCGCAGCTCGGCGGCGCCGTCAGCTCATCCGGAAAAAGCACCGCGCGAATCTCCTTATCACGGTCGGCGCGGCAGGCGGCGCCGAGCAGGGCGCCGTCCTTCTTCCCGGTGCGGAATTCTTGCGGTGCAACAAAGCAGCCCTTCCAGATCCCGGCCGAGGCCGTCTTGGCTTCGGCCGCCGCCGGCTTGACGTTGGCCTTGAGGGGTTCGCGCGCGATGGCAAAGCCCAGTTTGACCAGTTGCTCGTTCAACGAGACCTTGTCGCCCTCGACCGTGCAGATCGCGCGGTGGCGCTTGCCAAAATTCTTCTCGGGACCGACATCGTCGCAACGCACGGACTTTCCGCCGATCAGCTTGGTGAGCTGGTCGCGAGCCTCGATGCCACAGGTCCAGGGATCGGCGTGGTCGTCGATGCAGACCTGGTCCAGCTCGGGCGCGTCGACGCCGTCGAGCCGGTAGGTGACGTCGCCGAGCTGGATCGAATTGGCGTCCCGGACCGTCGCGGCCGCGGTCAGCGCGCTGGCGGGGCTGGAGGTCCCCAGAAATCCGGACAGAGCGAGAAACAAGACAAGCGCGAAGGCGCGGGTGGCGGCAAATGAATTCTCGACGGACATAATTTCTCGCTATCGATTGCGCGTGCCCCTCGTTCCTAGCATCCGGATAGGACGATACCAATGGTCTGCGCTGTGCGAAGTGCGACATTCGCCCGCCAGCCTTTACTCGCCGGCCGGTCTGCCCCTATCGTTTGTCGGCCTTGCGAGCCGTGATGGCCGAATCGCCCGGGAAGTGGCGAGGGCTGGAGGAAGACATCTTGACGAAAGACCCCGTGGACGTCCTGATCATCGGCGCCGGCGCTTCGGGCGCCGCGGTGGCGTGGTCGCTGGCCGAGACCAAGATGCACATTCTCTGCCTCGAGCAGGGCGGCTGGATGAACCCGGCGGAATATCCCAGCACGGGCCGCGACTGGGAGGCCAAGTTCTACGGCGAGTGGTCGTCGAGCCCCAATGTCCGCGGCCGGCCCGAGGACTACCCGATCAACGACGACAATTCGCCGATCAAGGTCGTCAACTACAATGCGGTCGGCGGCTCGACGGTGATGTACACCGCGCACTGGCCGCGGCTGCATCCCTCCGATTTCAAGGTGAAGACGCTGGACGGCGTCGCCGACGACTGGCCGATCGACTACGACGCGCTGACCCCGTTCTTCGAAGAGAACGACCGGATCATGGGCACGTCCGGTCTATCGGGCGATCCGCTGTCGCCGCTGACGCATCCGCCGATGCCGCAGCAGCCGCTCGGATTGTCCGGCGCGATCATCGGCAAGGCCATGAACAAGCTCGGCTGGCACTGGTGGCCGTCGGATACGACGGTCGCGACCACCGACTATGAGGGCCGCGCCCGCTGTATCAATCTCGGCCATTGCACGCCGGCCTGCGCGCAAGGCGCAAAATCCTCGACCGACATCACCTATTGGCCGCAGGCGGTCCGCGCCGGTGTCGAGCTGCGCACCCATTGCCGGGTGCGCGAGATCACGACCGACGAGAACGGCATGGCCTCGGGCGTGGTCTATTACGACAAGGACGGTGTCGAGCAGTTCCAGCCGGCGCATGTCGTCATCATCGCCTGCAACGGCGTCGGCACGCCGCGGCTGCTGCTGAACTCGAAATCCGATCGCTTCCCGAACGGGCTTGCCAATTCGTCAGGTCTCGTCGGCAAGAATTTGATGTTCCACCCCTATGCGCAGATCTACGGCTACGTGAAGGAGCCGACCGATTCGAACCGCGCGCCACCGACCTGCCTGTGGAGCAAGGAATGGTACGACACGGATCTCTCGCGCGGCTTTGTCCGCGGCTATGGCGTCCAGTTCGTGCGCGGGGCAGGTCCGGTGTTCGAGGCCGTCGTCAGTGAGCAAAAGGGCATTTTGCCCTGGGGCGCGGATCATCACCGCGTCTTCCGAAAGCTCAACGGCCATCGGCTCGGTTTCTCCGCGATCTGCGAGGACCTGCCGGAGGAGCACAACCAGGTTACGCTCGATCCCGTGCTGAAGGACAGCCACGGCATACCCGCGCCGCAGATCAACTACACGATCTCCGAGAACAGCCAGAAGATGATGGATCATGCGCTCGCCCGCGGCCGGGAGATCTTGGAAATGGCGGGGGCGACCGATATCTGCGTCAATTCGCCGATCCCGTGGGGCGGCTGGCATCTGCTCGGCACCGCGCGGATGGGCACGGATCCCAAGCGCTCCGTCGTCAACGAATGGGGCCGCGCGCACGACGTGAAGAACCTCTTCATCGTCGACGGCAGCATCTTCGTCACCTCGGGCGGCGTGAATCCGACCTCCACCATCCAGGCCCTCGCGCTCTACATCGCCGATCAGATGAAGCAGCGCCTTGCTAATCTGTTCGACTGAGGCCGCCATGTCCGCAGACACTCAACTCACGCGCGCCCAGCGCGACGACCTCCGCACCATCGCCGGCATGATCGTGCCCGCAAGCGACGAGTACAAGGTGCCTGGCGCCGACGATGCCGCGATCCAGGCCGACATCCTTGCGACGCTCGGCCGCGACACCAAATTGGTGACGGCGGCGCTGGACCATCTGGCACGGCTGGCAGGAGGTCAGCTCGCAGAGCTCGATGCCGCGAAGCGCGACGCGGTCGTGCAGGAGTTTCGCAAGAACGGTGGTGCGGCTGCGGCAACGCTCGTTCGTGTCGTCCTGCAATGCTACTACCGCGACGATCGCGTGCTGCGTTCGCTTGGACTCGAGCTGCGCGCGCCGTTCCCCAAAGGCTATGTGCTCCCGGACGGCGACTGGTCGCTGCTCGATCCGGTCAAGGAAAGGGCTGGCACGCTGCGGCGGGCGCCCTAGCCACCTGGGTAGTCAAGCACTGGCAGTCCAGCCTTGCGCCCCGGGCGGGTCACTTGCGCGGCACGGAACAGGCCACCATCTGTGTGAGCCTCAAGGACTTTTGCCATGCTGGATTTTACCTCAGATATCGTCGATGACGCTGCGTCATCGCAAACGACGGCGGCCGCTCCGGTCGATGACCGGGCGCTGCTGGACGCCTATTCCAATGCCGTGATCGATGTGACCGACCGCGTCGGTCCTGCGGTCGTGCGGGTCGAGACGGGGCCAAAAACGCCGAGCGGTCGCGAGCGCGGCGGGCTCGGCTCCGGCATCGTGATCTCGCCGGATGGGCTCGTGCTCACGAATAGCCATGTGGTCGGCTCTTCCAAGGAGATCCGGCTGCGCGATGTCGAGGGCCATGTCGGCGATGCCCGGGTGCTCGGCGTCGATCCTGATACGGATCTGGCACTGCTGCGCGCCAACGGCGTGCGTGACTTGCCCTATGCCGCGCTTGGCAATTCGAAGACGTTGCGTCGCGGCCAGCTTGTGATCGCGATCGGCAATCCGCTCGGTTTTGAATCGACGGTCACCGCCGGCGTCGTCTCGGCGCTTGGACGCTCGATCCGTTCGGTGAGCGGGCGCACCATCGAGGATGTGATCCAGACCGATGCCGCGCTCAATCCCGGCAATTCCGGCGGACCGCTGGTGTCGTCGAATGCGGAGGTGATCGGAATCAACACCGCCATCATCAATGGCGCGCAAGGCATCTGCTTCGCGGTCGCCAGCAACACCGCGCAGTTCGTGCTGTCGGAGATCATCCGCCACGGCTATGTCCGCCGCGCCTTTATCGGCGTCGCCGGACAGACCGCGCCCGTGCCGCGACGGCATGCGGTGCTGGCCGGCGTCGAGAACAAGATGGGCGCACTGTTGATGCAGATTGAGCAGGACGGCCCGGCGGCGAAGGCAGGCCTGTTGCCCGGCGACGTCGTGATCAGGCTCGATGGCGTCGACATCAACGGCGTCGACGATCTGATCCGCGTGCTCGACCGCGACCGGATCGGCCGGCGGCTCGCCATGGACGTGCTGCGGCGTGGCCAAATGAGGGCGTTCGATATCGATCCGATCGAGCGGAAGCCGCAGCGCTAGCTGCGGGCTCGCGGTCGGGGTATGACGGTGCCATGCCTCGCTTCCGGACCCCTGCGGCATGATGCCGGCGCATGAAACCTACGACGTCGTTGTCATCGGCGCTGGTGCCGGCGGCATGACGGCTGCGGCTGTTGCTGCCGCCGAAGGTCTGCGCGTGCTGGTGATCGAGAAGACCGCCTTTGTCGGCGGCACGACCGCGTGGTCCGGCGGCATGGTCTGGATCCCCGCCAATCCAAAGATGAAGG
Organism: Bradyrhizobium sp. CCGUVB4N; assembly: GCF_024199945.1. Classification (GTDB taxonomy): domain Bacteria; phylum Pseudomonadota; class Alphaproteobacteria; order Rhizobiales; family Xanthobacteraceae; genus Bradyrhizobium. Next base: position 2,968,104 of record NZ_JANADP010000001.1, read on the forward strand.
ACGCGGGGCTCTCCGACAGCATCACGGATGCCGTCCAGTATCTGTCGAGCACCGTGCCTGAGCCCGCGAATGCGGGCCTGCGCGCAGCTTTCCTCGCGCGGGGGGCCGAGGCGGTGGCCTATCTCGAAGCCAACACGGACGTGCGTCTGCAGCCGGTGAAAGCCTATCCGGACTATTATCCGGAGCGGCTCGGTGCGACGCCGGGCGGGCGCGTGCTGGAGCCGGTTGCGTTCGATGGCACCCGGCTGGGTGCGCAGTTCGCGCGGCTGCGCGCGCCGCTGCCGGAATTCACGCTGTTCGGCGGAATGATGGTCAACCGTCTCGACATCCCGCATCTGCGCCGGATCGGAAAATCGCTGCGTTCGACCTTGCGTGCGGCGCGGCTGGTCTCGGAGTACGCGCTGCAGCGGCTGCGCTGGCCCCGCGGCACCACATTGCATCTCGGCAATGCGCTTGCTGCGCGGCTTTATGCCTCGCTCCTGGCGCGGCAGGTCGACATCCTCTTCAGCACGGATGTCGAGGATTTGTCGATGCAGGGCGATCGCGTCGGCGGCGTGGTCATCCGTCATGGCTCACGCGACCGTTCGATTGCCGCGCGCCGCGGCGTTGTGCTCGCGACCGGCGGCTTCTCGCACGATGCGATTTTGCGCAAACGCCTTTTCCCCGTGGCGGCCGGCTTCGTCTCGGCCACGAATACGGCAGGCACGGGCGATGGGCTTCGCCTTGCGATCGCTGGCGGCGCTGCGCTCAACACGGACGCAACGAGCCCGGCCTATTGGGCGCCGGCCTCGCTATTCCGGCGCGCCGACGGCAGCCGCGGCGTGTTTCCGCATACGGTGACCGACCGTGCCAAGCCGGGCGTGATCGCCGTGAATGCTGCGGGCCGGCGTTTCGTCAATGAGGCGCTGTCCTACCACGAGTTCGTGCTTGCCATGCTGCGCGATGGCCAGGGTGAGCCGGATCGGCCGTTCTATTTGATTTGCGACCGTCGGTTCCTGTGGAGCTATGGCCTTGGTCGCATCAAGCCCTTTGCGCGCAGCGTGCGGCGCTACGTGGCGAGCGGCGAGTTGATCGAGGCGCCCGATATCGCGCAGCTCGCGGCGACGATCGGCATCAAGTCGTCTGTGCTCGGTGCGACGATTGCGAGCTACAATTCCGATGCGAAGGAGGGCCGCGATCCCGAATTCGGCCGTGGCAGCACCATCTATCAGCGGCACCTCGGCGATATCGACCACAAGCCCAACCCTTGCGTCGCGCCGATCATCCGCGCGCCGTTCTTCGCGATGCGCATCTACCCGGCCGATCTCGGCACCGCCATCGGCATGAAGGTGGACGCCCAGGCGCGCGTGCTGCGCGAGGACGGTACGCCGATCGCGGGCCTTTACGCCTGCGGCAACGACATGGGCTCGATCATGAATGGCAATTATCCGGGCCCAGGAATCACGCTGGGGCCGGCGCTGACGTTCGGCTACATCGCGGGGCGGCATCTGGCGGAGAGGGCGGGGATGGTGGTGACGCCAAGCGCAGCCACGACGTCACTCTAACCATCTCCACCGCTGTCATGCCCCGCGAAGGCGGGGCGTCCAGTACGCCGGGGCTGATCGATTCAATCACAGCTGCCTCGGAGTACTGGATCGCCCGGTCAAGCCGGGCGATGACACCGAGAGTGTGGTGCCAGCCTGCTCCTACTCCGCGGCAGCCGCAAACCGGCTATTCTCCAACTCCGCCTCCAGCCTCGCCCTCTCGGCCGCCGCCAGCTTGACGTTGGCTTCCTTGACATGCCCGAATCCGCGGATGCTCTCCGGCACGCGGGCGAGCCTCGCCAGCAGCGGAATTTGCTCAGCCTTCAACCCGGCTGCCCGCTGATCGATCATCGCCAGATAGTCCGTGATCAACTTCCGCTCGGTCCGGCGTTCCTCGGTGCGGCCGAACGGGTCGAGCGCGCCGCCGCGCAGAAACCTGAGTTTTGCCAGCACGCGGAAGGCGTGGAGCATCCAGCCGCCGAATTCCTGCTTCTGAAGCCGTCCCGTCGTCTTGTCGCGCTTGGCGAAGATCGGCGGCGCGAGGTGGTACTTCAGCGTGAAGTCGCCGTCGAATTTCTCAGACACCTTTTTGGCAAAGCTGCCGTCGGTGTAGAGCCGCGCGACTTCGTATTCGTCCTTGTAGGACATCAGCTTGAACAGGTTCTTTGCCACGGCCTCGGTCAGCTCCGTGGACGCGGGCGAGGCGGCGTTCTCCGCCTTGCGCACCTTGGCCAAGGCCGCGAGATAGCGGTCGGCATAGGCCTTGTCCTGATAGCCGGTCAGGAATTCGGCGCGCGTCGCGATGATGTCGTCGAGCGACCTGGTCGGTGCAGACGCCCGGCTCTTGAACTGGAGCACGCTGCGCACCCGCGACATGTCGTGGGCGGCGAGCCGCCCCCAGGTGAAGGCGAGCTTGTTCATCTCGATCGCGGCGCCATTGATCTCGATGGCGCGCAGCAGGGCCTCCAGCGACAGCGGGATTGCGCCTTTCTGGAAAGCGAAGCCGAGCATGAAGGGATTGGTTGCGATGCTGTCGCCCATCAGCGCCGCGGCAATGCCTGTGGCGTCGATGATGTCGAGGTTCTTGTCGCCGACGGCATCGCGGAGCACGGTCTGCATCGTGCCCATCTCGAAATCGATATCGGGGTTTTGCACGAAGCTGGCGGTCGGCTGCAAATCGGCGTTGATATAGGCCTTGGTCACCCCGCGCTCGGCGCGGCTGAGCGCGGTCGGGCCGGCCGAGACGATCATGTCGCAGCCGAGGATGACGTCGGCGCCGCCGGTGGTGATGCGGACCGCGGAAATATCTTCAGGCTTTGGCGCGATGCGCACATGGCTCATCACGGCGCCGTTCTTCTGCGACAGGCCGGTGAAGTCCAGCGCCGAGCAGCCGCGGCCGTCGACATGAGCGGCCATGCCGAGCAGGGCGCCGATGGTGATGACGCCGGTGCCGCCGATGCCGGTGACGAGGATGTTGTAGGGGCCTTCCAGCTCACGCGCCGGCGGCAGCGGTAGATCGGCGAACAATTGGCCGGAATCCACCGCCGAGGTCTTCATGCGCTTCAGCGAACCGCCATGCACGGTGACGAAGCTCGGGCAAAAGCCCTCGACGCAAGAAAAATCCTTGTTGCAGTTCGACTGGTCGATCTGGCGCTTGCGGCCGAACTCGGTTTCCAGCGGCTGCACCGAGACGCAGTTGGAGGCCTGCGAGCAATCGCCGCAGCCTTCGCAGACGAGCTCGTTGATGAAGGCGCGCTTGGCGGGATCGGGATAGAGACCGCGTTTGCGGCGGCGGCGCTTTTCCGCGGCGCAGGTCTGGTCGTAGATCACGACCGTCAGACCGTTGATGTCGCGCAACTCGCGCTGCACGGCATCGAGCTCGCGGCGGTGATGGATGGTCGCGCCTTGCGGAAAGTAGTTGCCGTCGGGATATTTGGTCGGATCGTCCGAGACGATCGCAAGCCGCTTCACGCCCTCGGCCCAGACCTGGTGCGCGATCTGCGCGACGTTGAAGGCGCCCTCGGCCGGTTGGCCGCCGGTCATCGCGACCGCGTCGTTGTAGAGTATCTTGTAGGTGATGTTGATGCCGGCGGCCGATGCCGCACGAAGCGCGAGAAGCCCGGAATGCGTGTAGGTACCGTCGCCGAGGTTCTGGAAGATGTGCTTCTCGGTGGTGAAGGGCGACTGGCCGATCCAATTCACGCCCTCGGCGCCCATATGCGAGATCAAATCGGTGCGGCGGGTCGGCATACTCAGGGCCATGCCGTGACAGCCGATGCCGGCCATGGCGCGGCTTCCCTCCGGCACGCGCGTCGAGGAATTGTGCGGGCAGCCCGAGCAGAAGAACGGCGTGCGCGCGAGCTTGATCTGCGACGTCGTGGTGACGGGATTGTCGAAGGCCTCTAACCGGGCGAGGCGCTGCTCCAGCACCGGGCTGTGATGGCCGAGCTTGCGCAAGCGCGCCACCAGCGCGCCGGCAACGATGGTGGGCGTCAGCTCGCCCTCGCTCGGCAGCAGCGGCGCGCCGCTCTCGTCGCGTTTCCCGGTGACGGTCGGGCGGCGGGACGCATCGATGTTGTAGAGGATGCGCATGAGCTGGTCTTCGATGAAGCCGCGCTTCTCCTCGACCACCAGCACGTCCTGGAGGCCTTCGGCAAAGCGCTTGGCGCCGCTTTCCTCCAGCGGCCAGGTCAGCGCGACCTTGTAGATGCGAAGTCCGAGATCCTGCGCGTCCTTGTCGGTGATCCCTAAGTCGGCCAGCGCCTGGCGCAGATCGAGATAGGCCTTGCCGGTCGCGACAATGCCGAGCCGGGCGGGCTTGGAATCGAGCACGATGCGGTCGAGCTGGTTGGCGCGGGCAAAGGCCTGCACCGCGGCCATCTTGGGGCCGAACAGCCGCCGCTCCGCGTCCAGCGGCGGATCGGGCCAGCGAATGTTGAGGCCGCCGGGCGGCATCTCGAAATCATCGGGGAGCTTGATCTGGATGCGTTCGGGATCGCTGTAGATGGAGGCCGAGCTCTCCACGGTCTCGCTGATCGCCTTGAAGCCGACCCAGCAGCCGGAAAAGCGCGACAGGGCGAAGCCATAGAGGCCGAGATCGAGATAGTCCTGCAGCGTTGCCGGATTGATCACCGGGATCAGGGCGGCTGCGAACACCTGCTCGCTCTGATGCGCCAGGGTCGAGGACTGGCAGCCATGGTCGTCGCCGGCGAGCGCAAGCACGCCGCCATTGAGCGAGGTACCGGCCGCATTGGCGTGCTTGAGCGCGTCGACGGAGCGATCGACGCCGGGGCCCTTGCCGTACCAGATGCCGAATACGCCATCGACCTTGGCGCCGGGAAACAGGCCGACCTGCTGGCTGCCCCAGACGGCCGTCGCCGCAAGATCCTCGTTCAGACCGGGCACGAAGGCGATGTCGTGCTGCTGGAGGTGCGACTTCGCGCGCCACAGCGCGTGGTCGTACATGCCGAGCGGGGAACCGCGATAGCCGGAGATGAAGCCGCCGGTGTTGAGCCCCTGGAGCCGGTCGCGCTCGCGCTGCAGCATGGGCAAACGGACCAGGGCCTGGGTGCCGGACAGGAAGATCCGCTTCGATTCGAGCCGGTATTTGTCGTCCAGCTCGACCTGCATCAGCGTCATTTCGAAAGTCCTTGTTTTTCTTGGTTCGGCGGGGATTTTGCGCCGCGGAAAAAGTTGCGGCTTGCGAAGCGGGTCTTTGCAGTCAAGAGCATGGGTGGCCGAAGTCAATACGGCTAGCCGCATCCGTGGCGCTCCTGCTAGTCATGGCTTCGACCGGAGGACACCATGACTGCAAGCGCATTCGACACCGAGATCACCGACACCGCCGAGGCCCTGATCGGGCCATGGCGCCAGCCGCGGCAGATGCTGCATGCGCAGGTTTACGACGCGCATGCCTCCATCCACGACGATGCCACCGCGCAGAAGCTCGGCTTCAAAGGCGGGACCATCGAGGGGCCGACGCATTTCAGCCAGTTCGCGCCGCTCGGTGCCCGGCTGTGGGGACAGGCGTGGTTCGAGAGCGGCTGTCTCTCCGCGCATTATCGCAATGCCTGCTTCGAAGGTGAGGATGTGCAGGCGATCCTCTCAAAACCTCTGCCTGGAACGAGCCAGTGCCAGATCCAGATGGTCAAGCGCGATGGCACCGAAGTGCTGCGTGGCTCGGCGTCGGTCGGCGAACCCCGCGCAGCGACCGCGCTGGAGACGCGCCTGACCGAGCTCAAGCCGCTCGCCGATCCCGTGATCCTGCGCGACGTGAAGGTGGCGCAGACGAGCAAGCGGCAGTCGGTGCGGATGGCGTTCGACCAGAACATGGGCGACCTCTATCCGTTCTCGCTGCGGCAGAAGCTCGCAGTCATCACCGAGAACTCGCCGTACTATTCGGGCGCTGACAATCCATGGGGCAGGGCCATCATCCCGATGGAGATGCTGAGCGTGCTGTTCCAGTACCGCTCCAAGGACGATCCGCTGCCGGCCAAGGGGCCGGCCGTCGGCCTGTTCGCGGACCAGGAGATCCGGCTGGTGAAGGGGCCACTGTTCGTCGACGAGGACTACGACGTCGAGCGCGAAGTCGTCGCGCTGTCCGGCAGCCGCCGTACCGAGAGTGCCTGGATCAAGACGCGTGTGTTCGACAAGGCGGGTGCGATGGTCGCGACCATGTTGCTCAACATGGCGACGCTGAAGGATTCCTATGCGCCGTATGAGGAGGAGCATCGGCGGCTGTATGGAAATACTGCCCGCTGACAAGCGAGCTTCACGGCCGCTCATCCTTTGAGCAAATGCACGTCGCAAAGCCGTCGCACAGCGAATAAGCAGACGCGATCTCTTCCGATAACAGTCTGATAGCGCAGCGAATTTCTCCATGCTGCGCGGCCAATTGATATTGTACACAATGGCACGGCGCTTGCAGAACTCCTGGCAAAGAGAGTTCTCGCGGGGGCCTGCGTCATGTTGAACTCAACCAAGTCGACACTGGGCATCATCAGCGCCGAGCCAGAGCCGATCAAGCTCGACTGGTCGTCGACCGCGCTCGTCATCATCGACATGCAGCGCGACTTCATGGAGCCCGGCGGCTTCGGCGAGGCGCTCGGCAATGACGTCAGCCAGCTTGCGCGCGCGGTGAAGCCGATCGGCGCGCTGCTGAAGGCCGCGCGCGACACCGGCATGCTCGTCGTCCACACCCGCGAGGGACATCTGCCTGATCTCTCCGATGCGCCGCCGGCGAAAGTCGAGCGTGGCGCGCCGTCCTTGCGCATCGGCGATCCCGGTCCGATGGGCCGCATTCTCATTCGCGGTGAAGCCGGCCACGACATCATCCCGGAGCTTTATCCGCTCGACAGCGAGGTCGTGATCGACAAGCCGGGCAAGGGCGCGTTCTACGCCACCGAGCTGACTGACGTGCTGGAGAAATACGGCATCGAGAATCTTCTGGTGTGCGGCGTCACCACCGAAGTGTGCGTCAACACCACCGTGCGCGAAGCCAATGACCGCGGCTATCGCTGCGTCGTCATCTCGGATGGCTGCGCATCCTACTTCCCCGAGTTTCACGAGATGGGCCTGAAGATGATCAAGGCCCAGGGCGGGATCTTCGGCTGGGTCGCGGACTCAGCCGCAGTACTGGAGGCGATGAAGGTTTCGACCACATAGGGGAATATCATGAGCACATTGACGGGGACGGCCGGCAAATCTGAGAGCAATACGTCCGAGTTCAAGCCGGCATTATGGACACCGGGCGACTGGAACGCATTTTTCGGCTTCGGCACCAACATCCTCGTCAACATGCTGGTGCTCACGGGCCTCTTGCGCTTCGTGTTGAAGATGCCTGACTCACTCGTGTTCGGCCGCATCCTGCCCGCGCTGGGGCTGATGATGTGCCTTTCCACCTTCTACTATGCGTTCCTCGCTTATCGCCTAGCGCAGAAGACCGGCCGCACCGATGTCTGCGCACTGCCCTCGGGCGTCAGCGTGCCGCATATGTTCATCGTGACCTTCGTGATCATGCTGCCGGTGACGCTCAAGACCGGCGATCCCCTAAAGGGATGGTCGGCCGGCCTGGTCTGGGTGTTCTTCCAGAGCTTCATTCTGATGATCGGCGGCTTCATCGCACCGTTTATCCGCAAGATTACACCGCGCGCTGCACTGCTCGGCACGCTTGCCGGCGTTTCGCTGACCTTCATCGCGATGCGCCCTGCGCTCGAGATGTACGTGACGCCGCAGATCGGTCTGGTCTGCTTCGCCATCATTCTGGTGAGCTGGTTTGGTGGCGTGAAATATCCGAAGAGCATCCCGGCCGGTCTGGTTGCGATTGTGGTCGGCATGATCATCGCCTGGGGCTCGGACCTGTTCGGTCTCGGCCTTGGCGGATTGAGCATCAAGGGCGTCGGGGATGCCTTCGCCAATTTCGGCTTCTCGGTGCCGATCCCGGCGGCGGGCTACGTCTTCTCTGGCTTCGAGTACCTCGGTGTCATCCTCGTCACTGCCATTCCGTTCGGCATCTATGACCTCGTCGAGGCCATGGATAACGTCGAGAGCGCGGAAGCCGCCGGCGATGAATATCCGACCACGCGGGTGCTGACCGCCGACGGCGTCGTCAGCCTGATCGGCTGCCTGATGGGCAATCCCTTCATCAACGCCGTCTATATCGGTCATCCCGGCTGGAAGGCGATGGGCGGCCGGATCGGCTATTCGGCCGCGACCGGCATCATGGTGGTGGTGTTGTCCTGGTTCGGCGTCATCTCGGTCCTGCTGGCGCTGGTGCCTGTCGTCGCGATCTCGCCGATCCTGCTCTATATCGGCATGCTGATGACTGCGCAGGCATTCCAGACCACGCCGTCGAAGCACGCGCCCGCCGTGGCGCTCGCCTTCACGCCGCATCTCGCCGCCTGGGCCAAGCTGCAGATCGACACCATGCTCGGCTCGACCATGAATGCGGCAGCAACCGTCGGCGGTATGGCTGCTGACAAGGCCGATGCGGTCAAGGCGGCGGCCATCGCGGCGTTGCCGCAACAGGGTGTGATCTATCACGGGCTTGAAGTGATGGGTGGCGGCTCTATCCTCGCGGGCCTCATCCTCGGCGCAGTCGGTGTCTTCATCATCGAGCGCGACTTCGAGAAGGCCTCGGCGTTCGCGCTCGTGGGTGCCGTGCTGACCTATTTCGGCTTCATGCACGGCGAAGCCGTCGGCATCGGCGGCGGCTTTGGCGTCACGCCCGCGGTGGCGTTCGCCTATGCCGTGATGGCAGCCGGTCTGTTTGCGGCCAGCAGGCTCGGCACCACCGAGCATTATGCCGCGCATCCGGAGATGCACGCTGCACCTGCGGAGTAGGTTGCTCTGACATCAAACGCGGCCGGACGACATTATGTCGCCCGGCCGCCTTTTATGTGAGTGGCTAGATCGCCACACCCAGATCGGATAGGATATCGGCCCCGGCTCGAACTTCGTAACTAGACCCTTCGAAATCCTTGCCAACGGGCTCGCAGGCGCCGCCCAGATGCCGTGCAAAGAACGCTTCGGCAATTGCGAGATAAGAGAGCTGGTTCGGCGGCCTCTGGAATCCGTGTCCCTCATCGGGATAGACGATGTAGGTCACCGGAATGTTCCTGGCCTGCATGGCGGCGACGATGGTGTCGCTCTCTGCGATCTTGCAGCGAACGTCGTTGGCGCCATGAAAGATCAGCATCGGCTTCTTGATGTTGTCGACCTTGTTGATCGGTGAGCGTTCGGCAAGCAGCTTGCGGCCTTCCTCGGTGCGGGGATCGCCGTAGCTGCGATACATGAATTCGGCGAAACCAGCCCAATAAGGCGGCATCGATTCCAGAAGCGTTTGCAGATTCGAGATCCCGACCACCGGTACCGAGCAGCAGAACACCTCCGGCGTGAAGGTCGCTCCGATGAAGGAGGCCAGTCCGCCATAGGATATGCCGAAGATCGCGACCTTGTCCTTTTGCGCGATCCCTTGCGCGATCGCCCAATCGACCATGTCGATGAGATCATCGTGCATCTTTCGCGCGTGCTCTTTCTCGCTGGCTGCGACGAACGCCTTGCCGAAACCCGTCGATCCCCGATAGTTGACCGAAAGCACGGCGTAGCCGCGATCGGCCAGCCACTGGTGATCCCGGCGATAGCCGTAGATGTCCCGGCCCCACGGACCGCCATGGACGATGAGGACCATCGGCAGCGGCCGGGGCGGACGGTCGCCCTCGATATCAGCCGGCAAGGTCAGGTACGAGACTAGTGTGAGGCCATCGCGCGACTTGCCTTGCACTTCCTGCATCCGCGCCAGGCGATACGGCTTCAGTTCCGGGCGCGCGTTGAACAGCTCGGTGATGGTTTGCTTGTCGCGGTCGAGGAGATGATATGCGACGGGTCGATTTGGCGCATGGCCCGCCACGATCCACCGGCGGCCATCGTCACTCTGGCTTTCGATGTGAAACGCATGATCCGGCAGTCTGGCTTTGATCAGATCAAGTTCGTCCGCAACCGCTGGCGTTAGCGGCGTCCATTCCGGCCGGCCGGGGTCGATGCAAACCGCTTCCGGTTCGAAGGTTCTGGCGTTGAAGATAGCGCCTGTCACATCGGCGCGGTCGCTTTGATACAGGATTTGCTCTTCGCCGGTCGCCCAGTTCATCCGCAACAGCGCCGATTTGTCTTGCTCCAGGCTCGAGCTCATGTGCAGGTGGTTGCATCCGGCATCGAACGTCCAGAGCCGCGTGCTGATGTAGGCCTCGTAGGGGACATCGCGCCAATGCGTCACCTTGCCGTCGTCGATGCGCCAGAGCCGCGTACCTCCGTCAGGCGCATTGCTCTGCGCGTAGCGGGGCCTCAACTGCCAATCGAGTCCGACGTAGTGAAACTCCTGGCGATTTTCCCAAACCAGTGTGCGTTCACCGGTTGAGAGGTCGAGTACGAAGACATCATGCCAGCGCGCGTCGCGATCGTTGAGATTGACCGCAATCTTGTCCGGCACGATGTGCGACCAGTAGATCGGCACTGCACGGACATTGGCAAAGGGCGTCAGATCCCGGAGCTCCAACGTATGGGGATCGACCACGAACAGATGTAGGTTTTCATCGCCGTTCTCGTCGTTGAGGAACATGATGTAGCGGCCGTCCGGGCTCCAGTCCTGCCAGTTGATAGGCCGGCCCCTGGTGCGCGTTACGGGCTGGCCGGCCGCAATGTTGTCGACCGGCGACACCCAGACATTCAGGACTCCCTCGACAGGGGCGCCCCAACACAACCATTGACCATCCGGCGACAGCTTGGCGCCGACGTAGGTCGGATTGCCAAACAGTTTTCGGCGCGGGATCAGGGGGCGAGCTGACATGTGGCGTCTCGCTGCTTAATGCTACGGTATGTAGCATATGAGCGCGAAGACTTTGCGTCAACTCCAAGTAGAACGCACTCCCTGGAGAATTGAGATTGGCGTCACTACCCGCCCTTGACCGCACCCGCCGTGAGACCGGCGACGATCTGCCGCTGGGCGAACACCGTCAGCAGCAGCACCGGGAGGGTGACGATCAGCGCCGCGGCCGCCAGCGGGCCCCAGCTCAGCTGGTCGAACGAGATCATGTTGTAGACGGCGACCGGCAGGGTGCGGGTCTCGCGCCCGGCCAGCACGATGCCGAAGACAAAATTGTTCCAGGAGAAGATCACCGCGAGGATGAAGGCGACCGCGATGCCGGGCTTGGCGATCGGCAGCGCGACGTGGCGGAACACCTGCCAGCGGCCTGCACCGTCGATGAGGGCGGCTTCCTCCAGCTCCAGCGGCGTCGTCTCGAAATAGCCGATCATGATCCAGATCACGATCGGTACCGTCACCACGAGATGAATGATGATCTGCGGCACCAGCGTGCCGAGCAGTCCCAGCCACTGGAACAGCAGGAACAGCGGGATGAGGTAGGACAGGCCGGGCGTGATGCGGGCGATCAGGATCACGATCGCGGATTTATGCGCGGCCATGCGGGCGATGCCGTAGCCGGCGGGGACGCCGACGATCAGCGCGAGCGCCGTCGCGCTCCCGGTCACGATCAAGCTGTTGAAGAAATACGTCACGAAGCGGTTGGAGGCGACCACGTCGGCATAGTTCTTCCATGCGAAATGCTCGGGGATGAAGACCGGCGGGTAGGCGGCGTTGTCGACCTCGAATTTGAGCGAGAGCGACAGCATCCAGAGGAAAAACAGGATCGCCGGGGACACGATGACGAGCACCGCGAACCACAGGCTGATCTTGCCGATGATTTGCTTCGGGGTCATGCGTCGCTCGCGATCTCAGTCCACAGCATGCGCTGGCGGGCATAGAGCATCACCGCCGCAAGCAGGACAATCAACAGGAAGAACACGACCGCGATCGCCGAGCCGTAGCCGAGGTCGTAATAGGTGAAGGCGACGCTATAGAGATAGATGTTGATCGTCTCCGACGCCGAGCCTGGTCCGCCCTGCGTGATCGCGAAGATGATGTCGAAGCTCTTCACCGCGTCGATCATGCGGATCATGCCGGCGATGAACAGGAAAGGCATGATCAGCGGCAGGGTGATGAAGCGGAACACCTGCCACATATTCGCGCCGTCGATCTGCGCGCTCTCATAGGGCTCGGTCGGGATCGCGGCGAGGCCGCCAAGCACGATCAGCATGACGAGCGGGGTCCATTGCCAGGTTTCGACCAGCACCAGCGAAGGGATCACCGTTCCCGGGTGAAACACCCAGAGCTGCGGAGGGATTCCGACCAGCGACAGCAAATAGTTCAGCACGCCGAGCTGCGGATGGAACATCATGGTCCAGACCAGTGCGATTGCCACCGGTGTCGCCATCATCGGCATGATGAAGATGCCGCGCAGGAAACCGCGGCCGGCGAATTTCTGGTGAAACACCACGGCCGAGAACGTGCCGAACACGAGCGGCAGCAGCATGGACAGCACGGTGTAGACCAGCGTATGTCCGATCGCCTCGATGAAGCGGGGATCGCTGGTCAGCCGTAGATAGTTGGAGAACCCGACGAAGGTGGTCGACGAGCCGACCTTCCACTCGTTCAGGCTCATCCAGATGGTAAAGACCCACGGGAAGATGATGATGGCGAGAACGACGACCAGCGCCGGCACCACGAACGGCCAGTACGACGGCGGCCGCAATTCCTTCTCCGGCGCGGCATCAAGCTGTGCCGCGTCCGGAGTCGATTGTGTCAACGCACTCACGCCTTTTCGCTACGCTCCAGGATCGGCCGGTACTGATCGTTGGCCTTCTTCAATTCAGTCGCGGGATCGGCACCCGACAGGGTCGCCGTCAGCGCCGCGCCGACGATGTCGCGGAATTCAGCGACCGGGATCACGACGGGCAGGCCGAGCTTGCTGATCTTGCCGGAATCGATCACCGACTGCAGCCATTCCTTCGGCATCTTGACGCCACTCTGGACCTCTGCATCGTTCAGGATCGAATTGCGGAACGGTACGCCGCCACCAGCCTGCAACAGCCGCGCGCCTTGTTTCTTCGAAACGATCCACTGGCAGAGCAGATAGGCGGCTTCCTTGTTCTTGCTCGCCGCGGCAATGCCGATGCCGTCGCCATAGGTGGCCGAATATTGGCCTTTCGGTCCGGCGGGCACCACGGTGTAGCCGACCTTGCCGACGACGCGCGAGGCGGCCGGATCTTCCAGCGGCGGCGCCCAGCCGACCCCGTCGATCCACATCGCCGAACGTCCTTGCGTGAACGAAGCCATCGACTCCATCCAGTTGAAGCCGGCGACGCCGGGCGGGGCGACTTTCGTCAGCAGCGTCTGATAGAGCTTGGTCGCCGCGATTGCTTCAGGACCGTCCGTCAGGATATTGCCCTTCGCATCGAGGAATTCGCCGCCATAGTTGAGGAAGAAGTTGGTCCACAACGTCATGTTGGCGTTGCGCAAGCCGCGACCGACGAAGCCGAAGGTGCCTTCCTTGGGGTCTGTGAGCTTCTCCGCGGCCGCGACCATCTCGTCGAGGGTCTTGGGCACGGCAACGCCCTTCTTCTGGAAGAGCTCCTTGTTGTAGTAGAGGATGAAATAGTCGACCGACCAGGGCAGCGACAGCATCTGGCCCTTGTCGTTCTTGGCGTATTGCAGGCCCGCGGCCGAGAAATCGCTCTCGACAAGGTCGGGCGCGGTCAGCGTCGGATCCTTCATGAAGGGCGTCATGTCGGCAAGCCAGCCGGCTTTTTCGAACTGCCGCTTCTGCACGTGATAGCTGATATGAACCACGTCGAAGCTCGGCCGGCCCGAGGTGAGCTCGATGACGCATTTCTGGCGCTGCTGCTGCTCGGGAATCTGCTCGGACTCGACCTGGATACCGGTGAGCTCGGTGAATTCCTTGACGTATTTTTGCAAGTTATCGCCGCGCGGTCCCTTGGCGAGGATCACCTCCAGCTTGGTCCCGGCATATTTCTTCCAGTTCACCTCAGCGCGCGCCGGCAATCCCGTCAGGCTGAGCGCGCCAGCTGCGGCAGTGCCGGTCAAAAGCGTACGGCGCGAGATTTTGTGGTCAGCCACTTTAATTCCTCCCTGTGACTCAATTTGGGGGGATACTAGCGACCGTTCCACGCCTGCCTAGCCCTAATTTGGGCGTTACGGTCGCACCGCCGGCGTTTCCATCGGCATTCCGCGGGCCCGCGACATCAGATAGAGCTCGAGCGCGACCAGCTCGGGCGCGCCATACTCGTAGGCCTGGGCGCGGACGCCGGTCATGCAGCTGCGCAGGCGCCGCTCCAGCGATCCCAGCGTCTGCCATTCCAGCCGATAGAGCGGATATCCGGTCGGCTGCGCTTGCGTGATCGGCGAGCCGGCGAGGCGCTTCTCAAAGTTGTCGTCATGGCAATTGGTGCAGGCCAGGTTGAGTTGCCCCTCGCGTTGCATGAAGAGAGTGCGGCCCTGTTCAACGAAAGGCTTTAGTTGTGGGTCATCGCCCGCGGTGATCGCAATGCCGCGCGACTGGTGGGCAACGAAGGCGGACAGCGCCAGGATGTCGCGGCTCTCGTAAGGCAGCGGGTTCGCCTGCTGATGATTGGCGCGGCAGAGGTTGATGCGCTGGTCGAGCGTGACGGGGCGTGCGAGGGTCTTGTCAAAGGCAGGGTAGCGTGCCGCGACGCCCTTCATGCTGCTCTTGGCATCGCCATGGCAGTCCGCGCACGCCTTGTTCGCGCTGCCGGTCTTCTTTGTCCACAGCGCCTCGCCGTCGAGCACGAACAGCATGCCCGGATTGGAGGTATCGTCATCCTGCATGGCGCGGGTGTCAGGGCCCATGAAGGAATAGCCGGAGCGGCGCGCATCGGGCGGGATTTCGCCGGCGAGCAGGGCTGGGGCCGTGGCGACAAGTGCCGCCAGCACTATCGCGCGCCACAAATTCATTCGACCGTGATCGATGCCGACGCGGTGGACGAATAGCCGTTGTCGCCGATCCATTCGAACTCGAACTCGCCGCTCTCCTTGGCGACCGTGAAGAAGGACAAATACGGATTGGCGGCGATGGCCGGAAACAGATCGGCGCGAAAGATCTCGGCGCCGTTGTAGCGGCAGGTGAAGCTCGTGATGATGTCGCGCGGCACCAGCGCGCCGTCCATGGTGTGGCGAAAGCCGGTTTCCATGATGTGCGAAGTCAGCGTGCGAATCTCGATGATGTCGCCGCGCTTGGCCTTTGCGGGAACATTGATGAGGGCGGCCATCAGTTCACCTCCTCAGTGCATGCGGCCAGCGTCACGACAATATCCGCCGAGACCTGCCAGAAGCTGTCGTCGGAGAGGCGGGCGATCGCGACGACCTTCTGGGTGTCGGCGAGCCGGATCCGCGTCGAAATCTGGGCGCGACCCGAAGACGGGTTCAGATAGAAATTACCGATGTTCGGCTGCGGGTTCTTCTCGTTGAAGACGTGGATGCTCTTGACGTAGTCGTCCGCCGTCATCGGGCTCGCGACGGTCACCGTCATCGGCACGGTGTTGCCGTTCTCGACCAGCGGCGGAATGTCGAGCTTGACCTTGCCGGTGCGAATTGGCGCTTCGCCGACGACGTTGCGGATCGCGGTGTTGAGCATCGCCGGCGTTGCTTCGACCGGCCGCAGCGTGACGATCGGAAGCGCGCCGACGGCCGTGACGCCGCCGGCAAGGCTCAGGAAATGTCGTCGCGTCGTTGGCATAAACAATCCTAGTCCCGAAGCGTTGCAAGAAAGGCCACGATGTCCTCGATCTCCGCAGCCGACAATATCGGTTTGCCCGCGAAATTGCGTCCGACGCGGACGAGGCCATCCGCACGATAATAGGAGGGCATGATGGTGTCAGGGTTGAAGCGCGTGGCGTCAACCATCCGAAGCCGCAGCTGGCTCGCCGTCCAGCGCTTCCCGGCACCGGTGAGATCCGGCGCGAGGTCGCCCTGGAACAGCGTTTCCGGGAAGGGGCCGGAATGGCAGAGGATGCAGGTCGTCGTCCGCGCCAGCACCAGTGCGCGCCCGCGCGCGGGATCGCCGGGCGTGCCCGTCAGCGAATTCGCGATGCCGTCGCCGGTGATCTCATAGGGTGCCAGTCCCTCGGCGCGCGCGCCGGAGACCAACACGAGACTGGCGATCAGTGCAGCGATGTAGACCCTCGATCTAGCCAAAGGTGTCCGCCGTGATGGTTTGAAACCAGCGCTCCGCCTCGGCCGCCTCGCGAGCGCGCAGTTCGCGCGGCGCATCGACCGGACTTGTCGCACCGCCCTCGACCTCCGCGAAGATGTCGCCCCTCGGCTGATAGTTGCCGGCGAGCGAGAAGCCGTAACCGGGCGCGACCGTATTGTAGCAGACGCCGGTCAGCCGTGGCGCTTCCGGCGTGCGCCCGGCGAGCAGATTGACGACGGCCGCAGCGCAGGCCTTGCCTTGTGCACTCGCGGCCGATGCCGATTTGGGAATGCCGCCGCCGAGGCAGGCGTCGCCGATGACGTGGACGTTGTTGACGAGCTTCGACTCGAAGGTGACGGGATCGATCGGGCACCAACCGGTGGCGTCGGTTGCGCCCGCAATCTCGGCAATGTGGCCGGCGCGCTGCGGCGGGATGACGTTGGCGACATCGGGCGTGTAGTTGCCGAACTCGGTGACGATGGTTTTGGTCGCGGGATCGACCGAGGTCACGCGGCCGCCTTGCGACAGGCCGATGCGTTCGATCATGTCGCCGTAGAGTTCCTTCCACGCCTTCTCGAACAGCCGCTGCTGCGAGAAATTGTCCTTGGCATCGAGGATCAGCACTTTGGAGCGCGGCTTCCTGGTCTTCAAATAATGCGCGATCAGGCTGGCGCGCTCGTAAGGAGCCGGCGGGCACCGCGAGGGATTGGGAGGAATCGCGATGGCGACCGTACCGCCGTCATCCATCGCCTCCAGCTGCCTGCGCAGCAACAGCGTCTGCGCGCCGGCCTTCCAGGCGTGCGGCATCTTTTCCGATGCGGCCTCGTCATAGCCGGGCAGGGCTTCGAAGCGGAAGTCGATGCCGGGCGAGAGCACGAGGCGGTCATAGGGCAGGGCGACGCCATCGGCCGTCAGCACGCTACGCAGCTGCGGTTCGATGGTGGTCACGGCCTGGCCGATCACGGTGACGCCCTCGGCAGCCAGCTTGTCGTAGTCGAACTGCTGCGCGTCGATGTCGCGCAGGCCCGCGATCACCTCGTTGCTGAAGGGGCAGGTGGTGAAGACCGCATTGGGTTCGATCAGGATGACTTGCAAGTCCGCTTGCGCGCGCTTGAGCGCGCGGGCGCAGGCCGCTCCGCCGAAGCCGCCGCCGACCACGACGATGCGGCTTGTCGATTGCGCGCGCAGGACTGACGGCCGCGCCAATGTCGCGGTCGCGGCGGTGATGCCGAGCACGGCAGTTCGCCGTGTCATCGGTCGCGTTGTCATGCGGATCATCCAGGCAAATGCCGCGGCGGCCGTCATGGCCGCCGCGGCGTCTCTTACGCGAAGCTGATGTTCTGGTCGCGCAGCGGCACCGAGCGGATGCGCTTGCCGGTCGCCGCGAAGTAAGCGTTGAGCACCGCCGGCGCCGCAACGCCGATGGTCGGCTCACCGACGCCGCCCCAGAATCCGCCGCTCGGCACCATCACCGATTCCACCTTCGGCATCTCGTTGATGCGCATCGAATTGAACGTGTCGAAGTTGGTTTGCTCGATGCGGCCGTCCTTGACGGTGCAGCCGCCGTAGAACAGCGCCGAGAGGCCATAGACGAAGGAGCCCGCGATCTGCCGCTCCACCTGCGCCGGATTGACGACGTAGCCGGGATCGGTGGAGGCGACGATGCGAAGCACCTTGATCTTGCTGCCATCGGTCACCGAGATTTCGGCGGCGCCGGCGACATAGCTGCCATACCCCATCACCTGCGCAATGCCGCGATAGACGCCTTGCGGCGCCGGCGTGGTCCAGCCGATCTTCTCGGCGACGGCATTGAGCACCGCCAGATGCTTGGGGTTCTTGCCCATCAGCTTGCGGCGGAATTCGAGCGGGTCCTGGCCTGCGGCATGGGCGAGCTCGTCCATGAAGCATTCCATGTAGATCGCGTTGTGATTGACGTTCACGCCGCGCCAGAAGCCGGGTGGAACGTGCGGGTTGCGCATCGAATGCTCGATCAGGAGGTTTGGCACCGAGTAGCCCATCGCGGCCTCGCCGGATTGGGCGACGCCCTGGAACGCAGCCGGATCCATGCCGTTCTGCAGTGCTTCGGGGCGCACCGAGAACAGGATCGATTGCCCGGACAGGCGGTAGTGCAGAGCGATGAGATTGTTGTCGGCATCGAATGCGCCGGTCAATTTGCACTGGGTGATCGGGTGATATTTCCCGTGCGTCATGTCCTCTTCGCGCGACCACAGCAGCTTGATCGGCGTGCCCGGCATCTGCTTGGCGATCGCGACGGCCTGGCGGACATAGTCCGTCATGCCGCGCCGGCCGAAGCCGCCGCCGAGCATCACCTTGTGCACGTCGCACTTCTCCGCGGGCAGGCCGGAGGCCTCCAGCACTGCCGCGAACGCCGCCTCGCCATTCTGCGTCCCGCACCAGACCTCGCATTTGTCCGCGGTGTAGAGCGCGGTGGCGTTCATCGGCTCCATCGTGGCGTGGTTCTGGTAGGGATAGTTGTAGACGGCCTCGACCTTTTTCGCGGCGCCGGCAATTGCCGCCTTCGCGTCACCGTTCTTGTTGCCGACATAGGCCGGCTGTGAATCGTCGAGGCCCTCGGCCAGCCACTTCGCAATCGTCTCGCTCGAGACCTTGGCGTTGTCGCCTTCGTCCCAGACGATCGGCAGGGCTTCCAGCGCGGTCTTGGCGTGCCACCAGGTGTCGGCAACGACCGCGACCGCGGAATCGCCGACCTTGACGACCTTCTTGACGCCTTTCATGCCGGCGACCTTGGCCTCGTCATAGCTCTTCACCTTGCCGCCGAACACGGGGCAATCCTTGATCGCGGCGTTCAGCATGCCCGGTAGCTTGATGTCGATGCCGTACACCATCGTGCCGGTGGTCTTGTCGGCGGTGTCGAGCCGCAGCAGGCCCTTGCCCGCGATGGTCCAGTCCTTGGGATCCTTGAGCTTGACCTCCGCCGGCGGCGTCAGCTTCGCCGCGGCCTCGGCAACCTTGCCGTAGGTCGTGGTCTTGCCCGATGCCTTGTGTGTGATGACGCCCTTGTCGACGGTGCATTCGGACGCCGGCACCTTCCACTCGTCGGCGGCGGCCTGGATCAGCATTACGCGCGCGGTGGCGCCGCCCTTGCGGACGTAGTCCTGCGAGGTGCGGATGCCGCGGCTGCCGCCGGTCGAGAAATCGCCCCAGACGCGCTTGCGGGCGACGCTCTGGCCGGGGGTCGGATACTCGGTCGTGACCTTCGACCAGTCGCATTCGAGCTCCTCGGCGACGAGCTGGGCGAGGCCGGTGAGCGAGCCCTGGCCCATCTCGGAGCGGGCGATGCGGATCACCACGGTGTCGTCGGGCCTGATCACGACCCAGGCATTGACTTCGGGCGAGCCGTCTGCCGCGCGGACCACGGCGGGGCCGCCGAAGGGGATATCGAAGCCGATGGCCAGGCCTGTGCCGACAGCGGCGGTGCCGATGACGAAGGCGCGGCGGTTCATCTTGGGCGAAACGTGCTTGTTCATGTGCCGGCTCCTTTAGGCGCTTGCGATCGTGTGGATCGCTTCGCGCACCTGCTGGAAGGTGCCGCAGCGGCAGATGTTGGTGATGGCCTCGTCGATATCGGCGTCGGTCGGCTTGGGCTTCTCGCTCAGCAGCGCCGCGACGGCCATGATCATGCCGCTCTGGCAATAACCGCATTGCGGAACGTCCTTGGCAATCCAGGCCTGCTGCACCTTGTGCAGCGTGCCGCCCGAGGCGAGGCCCTCGATCGTGGTGATCTTCTTGCCCTCGGCCTCGGCGACCGAGATCCCGCAGGAGCGGGTCGCGACCCCGTCCATGTGAACGGTGCAGGCGCCGCATTGTGCAATGCCGCAGCCATATTTGGTGCCGGTCAGGCCGGCATTTTCGCGGATCGCCCACAGCAGCGGGGTGTCCGGCTCGACGTCGAGCGTGAAGGTTTTTCCGTTGATTGTTAGGTTTGCCATCGCAAGTCCCCTGATTGGCCCATCCACCGATGGACTCAGGGGCGCAATGTGTCCGGCAAATTGGAACCTTTCAAATCAATAGTCCGAGGGGCAGCTATCGAAGATTCTCGCATCTGCGGGAAGATTATGGACCAGGCGGTGTTGTGCGCGTCTTGAGAAGGGCGGCCCGGCGCCCAAATCGCGCCATCTCCCTGAACGCCAGTGGCATGGTCTGAGGCGACGTCGGAACTGAAGTGTGAGCGACAGTTTGTCCCTTTTGCCGGGGTGCAAGGCGGAGCCGCTTTGGTACACTGGAGCAAAGCGAAAGGGGTTCCATGAACGCGCCGCGCCCTTGCAACGTGCTGATGCTCTACCCGCTGTTTACGGCGGAGTCGTTCTGGAGTTTTGGTGAGTCCTGCAAGCTGATGGGCGTCCGGCGGCCGGCCGCTCCGCTCGGCCTGATCACCGTCGCGGCGATGTTGCCGGAGAGCTGGACGGTGCGGCTGATCGACTGCAACACGCAAGCTCTCGGCGACGATGATCTCGCCTGGTCCGATGTGGTCTTCACCGGCGGTATGCTGCCGCAGCAGGCCGATACGCTGCGACTGATCGATAAGTGCCGTGCTGCGGGCAAGCCGGTGGTGGTCGGCGGACCCGATCCGACGTCGAGCCCGCACATCTACGCAAATGCAGACTTTCAGGTGCTCGGCGAGGCCGAGGGCGTGATCGACGAGTTCATCGCGGCCTGGGAGAGCGGCGCGCGCGCCGGTGTCTTCACCGCACCGAAATTCCAGGCCGATGTCACCAAGACGCCGGTGCCGCGCTTCGACCTGCTCAAATTCGAAGACTATCTTTATCTCGGTGTGCAGTATTCGCGCGGCTGTCCATTTACCTGCGAATTCTGTGACATCATCGAGCTCTACGGCCGCGTGCCGCGGACCAAGACGACCGAGCAGATGTTCGTCGAGCTCGAGCGGCTCTACCAGATGGGCTATCGCGGCCATCTCGATTTTGTCGACGACAATTTCATCGGCAACAAGAAATCGCTGCGCCAATTCCTGCCCCAGCTCGCCGAATGGCAGCGCGCGCACGGCTACCCGTTCGAGCTGTCGACGGAAGCCTCGGTCAATCTCGCCGACGATCCCGAACTTTTGGCGCTGATGGGGGCTGCGAATTTCTTTGGCATCTTCGTCGGCATCGAAAGTCCGGATCCCGCGACCCTGGTCGCGATGCGGAAGAAGCAGAACACGCGGCGCAACATCGCCGAGAGCATCCACAAGATCTACGGCGCCGGCATGCTCGTCACTGCCGGCTTCATCGTCGGCTTCGACAGCGAGAAGGTCTCGATGGCGGAGGCCATGATCGATTTCATCGAGGAGGCCGCGATTCCCGTCGCGATGGTCGGTCTGCTCTATGCTTTGCCGAACACGCAGCTCACGCGCCGGCTCGCGAAGGAGGGCCGGTTGCACGCGGACCATGATCTGGCGTCCACGACGGGCGGCGATCAGTGCACCGGCGGCATCAATTTCGATCCGGTGCGCCCGTTGCGCGACATCCTGATGGACTACAAGACGGTGCTGGAGCGCGTCTACAGCCCGGCCGCCTATGCGGGTCGTGTCGACAAGCTGATGACGCTGCTCGACCGGTCGAGACAGCGCCACGAGCTCGCCGAAGGAGATATCCGTTCGCGGGTCGGCGCGATGGAGACCGTGCATCGCGTGGTATCCGCCATTCCGGACGGGCGCCCGCTCTGGCAGACCTTCATGAACTGCGCCAAGCGCGACACCTCCTCGGCGCGCATCGCGGTGCAGATGATCGCGGCCTATGCGCATCTCGGGCCGTTTTCGCGCAAGGTCATCGATGCCATCGACGCGCGCCTCGCGGCACTGGATGAGCAAGTGCCGGTTCCGGTCGTCGCCGACGCTGCGACCGTGGCGCGAAATCTGGCCTGACATCCCGCCAAATTCAGGATTGCGAGTGTGAGCCCCTCGCTTGACAGCACAACAACCTGGGGGCGATCGTCGTCGGATTAACACCGGGGCGTCATCGATTGCGGCGACTCGGCGAATTTCCAAGCCTATCGGTCATCGAGACCGTCATTGCGACGAGAACGGCTTTAGCGGAGTGGGGCATGTCCAGGAAGGTGATCGGCTGGTCGATCGCGGCGATCGTCGCGGTCATTCTGCTCTTGAATTATCTTCCTTCGTTCGTTGCCGACTCCCTCTACAAGAATGTCGACGACATTACCGACGGGGAGATGCCCGCCACCGTCACCTCCTTCGAATCCGGGCCGGAGGTCGTCAGCACGATCGGCGGCAGCGGCGAGGGACTGAATTGCAGCCTGCCCGCGCTGACCAACATCTTCTTCGACGGAAGCAGGGACGACAAGGGCAGACGCCACCTCGTCCTGCAGCGCTTCCGCCAGGCCTGCGTCTTTCACGATCTCTGCTATCGGCACGGCCTCGCCACCTACGGCTATAACCAGAACGATTGCGATCGCATCCTGCAAAATGCGGCATTCCGGCTGTGCACCTATATCCGCAACGGCAGCGGGACCGGCAGTGCGACGCGCTGCCAGACCGATTCGAAGATGGTCCTCGCCGGCGTCAGCATGGGCGGGTACAACGCCTTTCGCAGCTGGGATCGATCGACCTATTTCGAGTTCGAATCCGACCCGTTCCGCTCGGACGGTTTTCAGGCCAGCCGCGCGGTGGATCACCCGTTCAAGGCCGTCGATCCCGCCAAATATCGCAACGAACCCGATCAGGTCATCTTGTCCTTCGAGAACGTGCGATCCGATATCGCCGTCACCTGCATGACTTGCGGAAAACTGCCCGTGTTCGAGTACACGCAGGATCCGAACGAGGTCGACGCCGAGCTGCGTTCGGTCGGCGTGACCAGGCTCCCGGAGGCACTGCTCAAGCGCGAGCCGATGCTGTCGGAAACCGTTCCGATCTGGCTGCCGCCGCGCCGCCATCATGCGGCACCGCATTTGCTGGTCGATGCTGCGGGCAAGGATCATCTGATCTGGATGAGCCGGAACAATCCGCAGGACACCATGTCCTGCATCGTTGGTGGCGACGCCGCGCGGCTGCTGACCAATACGCTGCCGCGGCGGGATCTGTGCTCGAAGGATTCCGGCTCGTCGCTGAGCATGGTGGAGGTCGACATGTTCGCGACGTCTCCGCTGCCGATGGAAATTCCAGGCGCGCCGGAGCCGATCTATGCGACGGCCATCAGTCCGCAGAAGACGACCAGCCACGATCTCAGCTTCTGCTCGCGTTCGGCATCCCGCGCGGTCGAACAATCCGGCAATGACGATCGCTCCAGATGCATCAACTTCACCGGAGAGGCCGTCAGCAAGGGCGCAGCACTTGGCGCATTCCAGAATTTTCCGGTCGTTCGCCGCGGACAGCAGATCGTCTTCGCGCGGGACGTCGACCAGCGGACGAGTTCGTCGCTGACGGCGCTCTGGCAGCGCGTCTTCGGCGATACCTATTCACCGGGTGGCACGCTGCTCGTGATCGACGTCGCGCCGCCGGCCACGCCCAAGGCGGCCGCGTCGGCCACGCTGAAGAAGATCGTCCGCTTCAACATCGACGATCGCTTCGATCCGATGATGCCGATCACCCGCAAGGTCGACGATCTGCGTTTCCTGAGCCTGGAGGCATCGAAGCAGCGCGCTCACCTCCGCATGATCGATTTCGTCAAGGACAATCCCGCGGTCGGCAATGTCAGGCTGACGATGGGCGACGCTGACGTGGAGCTGGATCGTTCCTGGGCCGCAAGACCCCCGATGGTGCTGGAGACCAGGGATGCTCGGCCCACGACCAAGCTGGTGTTTTCGCGCGGTGACATCGCGATCGATCCCGACAAGCCCGTCTCGCCGGATGCGACGACGGAAACATTGACATTGCAGACCCTGGTGTTCGAGCGCGATGCCGCTGCGCCTTCGGATGCGCCGTTTGTGAAATCGGCCGGTGCGGCTTGCAGGATCACCTATGAGTTCGCGCCCGGTCATACCGACTGGCCATGCTATCGCGCCTTCGATCCGGATCGTTCGATGCGGGCCTCGCCGGCTGCGCGGATGCAGGCGTCGCAGATGCTGGTCGGGCATTTCTCGAAAGGCGCCGGACACGGCATTGCGTTTCCCGACGCCTGCCTGAAGTCGGAGCCGATCATCCTGGCGCCGCAGGGGGCTGCGTTCACGCCCGTGAGCGACACCGCGGGTTGGGACGGTGCGTGGAAGCTGAGACGGACGGTCAAATGCGACCCGCTCGATGCGGTAGCCATCGTCAGCCGACCGATTGCGCAGACGGCGCAATAGACTACTTCACCGCCAGCCGCAGGAAGCTCATCACGCTGCCGAGCGCGGCAAAGCCTGCACCTAGCGCCAGTGCGACGGTGGCGCCGTTGTGGCCGGCGAGCGCAAAGCACGCCGCGGCAAGCGCCGCGCCGGTGGTCTGTCCGGTCAGGCGCGCGGTCGCGACGATGCCGGAGGCGCTGCCGCCACGGTGCGGCGGCGCGCTTCCCATGATCGCCTTCATGTTCGGCGCCTGGAAGAAGCCGAAGCCCATGCCGCAGATCATGATCCGCCAGACGATATCGGGAATACTCGGGCTTGCCGGCAGCAGGGCCAGCAGTGCCATGCCGAGGCCGAGCAGGACCAGGCCGATGCCGCCCAACAGACCGACCGGATGACGATCGGAGAGGCGGCCGGCGATCGGCGCCATGATGCCGACCACCAGCGGCCACGGCGTCATGAAGAAGCCGGTCTCGACCTGCGAGCGACCGAGTACGTCCTCGAAATAGAACGGCAGCGAGACGAAAGCGAGGCCTTGCACGGCGAAGGAGCATACCGCGGTCGCCGCCGACAGCGCGAACATCGGCCGGCTGAACAGGTCGATCGGCAGCATTGGCGCCGGATGGTCGGCGTGACGCCGCGTCAGGATGAAGCCGAGCGCGAGCGCCATGACCAGCTCGATGCCCACGATCACAGGCGACAGATTATGCGCGGCGCTGCCGATGCCGGTGATGAACAGGCCGAGGCAGACGGCCGCGAGGAGCGCGCCGAGGAAATCAAAGCCGTGATCGGCCCGCGGCGTCTTCGGCAGCATCGCAAAGCCGATGCCGGTGGCGACGAGCCCGAACGGGATATTGACGGCGAACAGCCACGGCCATGGGCCGACCGCGAGGATGGCGGACGCGATCGAGGGCCCGAAGGTGAAGGCGGTGGCGACCACCAGCGCGTTGTGGCCGAAGCCGCGGCCCTGCATCCGGCCGGGATAGACGAAGCGCACCAGCGCCGTGTTGACGCTCATGATGCCGCTGGCACCCAAGCCCTGCAGCGTGCGCGCGAACAGCAAGCTGTCCAGCGACCAGGCGACCGCGCAGAACAGCGAGGCGACGGTGAACAGCACGAGGCCGCCGAGATAGATGCGCTGGTGCCCGACGATCTCGCCAAGCGCCCCTAACGGCAGCAACGTCGCCACCAGTGCGATCTGGTAGACATTGACCACCCAGACCGACTGCTCAGGGCTGACATGCAGATCGGCGGCAATGGCAGGCAACGCGATGTTGGCGATCGCGGTGTCGAGCGAGGCCATCGCCAGCGCGGTGAAGATCGCGGCGATCGCCCAGCGCCGCTGCTCGGCCGGCAGGCCATCGGCTTTGGGGTGTTCGGGCTCGCGCGCAGCGGCAGGTAACGTGATTGTCATTGCCTCTGCGCTTTGCTCCGGCGGCCTGGCTTCGATGATCTCCGGCATGTACTACGCTTGAGGCCGCTTCCACAGGCATATGCTTGCATGCATTGTATGCGCGAAGGTCAGGCGATGAGCCTGCGCCCTGGCGTATGATCGCGCCAGCTGCCGCTCTCGGAAGGGGATCACCATGCAAATCGTCGTTCTGCCGGGGGACGGCATCGGACCTGAGATCACGGCCGCGACAACGGGCGTGCTGCGCGCGGCGTCCGAGCGCTTCCAGCTCAATCTGCGGCTGGAGGAACATGCGGTCGGCCACGCGAGCCTCAAGCAGTTCGGCACCACCGTGCGGCCCGAGCTGCTCGACACCGTGCGCGCCGCCGACGGCCTGATCCTGGGACCGACCGCGACCTTCGACTTCAAGGACGAGGCGCATGGCGAGATCAATCCATCGCGTCACTTCCGCAAGAGCCTCGACCTCTACGCCAACATCAGGCCCGCCCGCACCTATGCGGGGCGGCCCGGTCGCCTCGGCGATTTCGATCTCGTCGTCGTCCGCGAGAACACCGAAGGGTTTTACGCCGACCGCAACATGGAGCAGGGCAATGGCGAGCTGCTGGTCACGCCCGATGTCGCAATCTCGCTGCGCCGGATCACGCGGCTGTGCTGCGAGCGCATCGCGCACGCCGCCTGCCGTCTCGCGATGAAACGACGAAAACATCTCACCATCGTGCACAAGGCCAATGTGCTCAAGATCGGCGATGGCATGTTTCTCGATATCTGCCGCGAGGCGGCGAAGGCGTACCCGGGCCTCGCGGTCGACGACATCCTGGTCGACGCGATGATGGCGCATGTGGTGCGCAACCCCGATCGTTTCGACGTGATCGTCGCCACCAACATGTTCGGCGATATCCTCTCGGATCTCACCGCGGAGCTCTCGGGCAGCCTCGGCCTCGGCGGCTCGCTCAATGTCGGCGATCGCTACGCCATGGCGCAGGCCGCACACGGCTCGGCGCCCGACATTGCAGGGCAGGACGTCGCCAACCCCATTTCACTGATCCTCTCGACCGCGCTGCTGCTCGGCTGGCACGGCGAGAGAAACGGCGCGGTCCGCTACGAGGAGGCCGCGCGTGCGATCGAGACGGCGGTGGCGAAAGCGCTTCGTGAGGGCAGGGCGACGCGCGATGTCGGCGGCAGGCTCGGCACCATCGCGGCGGGTGCTGCGATCGCCGAGATTCTGCAGGCGGAGTGAATTTTTTCTGCTTTTTCTTTCGGGCCCGGACCAAACGGCCCGAAAACAACCCCATGCACAGTAGAAGGCCCCTTGTTCGACAAGGCATTTCTCAGCTGACCTCGTCGCGACCTCCGGCGCGTCCGAAAAGTTGACACGTCGGGCAAAACACCGGCACGATGTCATCCTGGTGGTGATCCGGCTAAGCGAGAGACAAACGCAAGGAGGGTCGGACCATGCAGTTTGCAAAGCCCTTGTTCGCCGCTTTTGCTCTGGTCCTGCTTGCGCCACCGGCGCATGCCGAGCTTGACGTCGCGAGCCTGAAGCAATCGATCGAGGCTTCGTTCGAACGCGATTATCCAAAGCTCGATGCGCTCTACAAGGACATCCACGCCCATCCCGAACTCGCTTTCCAGGAGGAGAAGACCGCCGCAAAGCTCGCGAGCGAGATGCGCGCGGCCGGCTTCGAGGTGACGGAGAAGGTCGGCAGGACCGGGCTGGTCGCGCTCTACAGGAACGGCGACGGTCCGACCATCATGGTCCGCACCGAGCTTGATGCGCTCCCGATGGAGGAGAAGACCGGCCTGCCTTATGCAAGCCACGACAAGACCAATTGGCAGGGGCGCGAAACCTTCGTCGCCCATAGCTGCGGCCACGACATCCACATGGCGAGCTGGATCGGGACGGCGAAGACGCTGGTCGGACTGAAGGACCGATGGAAGGGAACGCTGATGTTCGTCGCCCAGCCCGGCGAGGAAGTGGGCGCCGGTGCGATGGCGATGCTGAGCGACGGCCTGTTCGTTCGCTTTCCCAAGCCGGATGCCGCCTTTGCGCTGCATGACCAGCCGTTTCCGTACGGTTATGTCAGGTACCGCGTCGGGGCGGGTTCTTCCAGTGCCGACGATCTCTTCATCAGGTTCAAAGGCCGCGGCGGTCACGGCGCGGTGCCACAGGCAACCATCGATCCCGTGATGATGGCGTCGCGCTTTGTGGTCGACGTGCAGAGCGTCATCAGCCGCGAAAAGGACCCCACCGAAACCGGCGTCATCTCGATCGGCTCGTTCCATGCCGGCACCTCGAGCAATATCATTCCCGACGAGGCGGTCCTGCGCGGCACCATCAGGACCTTCAAGCCGGAGGTGCGCGCCAGGATGCGCGATGGAATCGAACGGACCGCCAGGGCTGTTGCCGCCATGGCGAACGCGCCGGCACCTGACATCGTCATCACCGAGGGCATCAAGGCGGTCATCAATGATCCCGCGCTGGTCGCGACTGCCGAGAAGGCGCTGAAGCCGGCGTTTGGCGAGAAGCTGAGCCTGTCGCCGGCGAACACCACCAGTGAGGATTTCTCCGAGTTCGGTGACTCCGGCGTGCCGTTGATGATGTTCAATATCGGCGTGTACGAGGAGGATGCGTGGGCGGCGGCCAACAAGAGCGGGACGCCGCTTGCCGGCAATCATTCCCCGCTGTTCGCGCCGGTGCCGAAGCCGACCATCCAGACCGGCGTCACCGCGATGACGCTCGCCGTGCTCAGCGCGTTCGACCAGAGGGCCGGGGCGCCGTAACGACACGCCGTTGCTTCTCCAAGTCCAGGCAGCTGCTGTTTGGCCTCAATAAGCACGCAGCAATTGCTCGGAGCCGGGCATCGCTTTTCTGTTAGCTGCTCCTGCCGCTCTGCGCTTCCAAGTTGATGTATTTCTGCAACGCCACCGGCGAAAACGATCCGGTATTCCGCATATCGCGCTGATATTGGCGAGCCTCAACCGAATGGTTGAGGCCGTGTTGCGGTCCGCTCGATATCCTTTTCCCTTGAACTCTCGCGCCGCTGTGGCCGGGAGAATTCGGCACGACCGCCGATCTCCGATAGCATGTTGATGTTGCCGCAATGAGCTTTGCGACCAGGGGTAATGCCGGCACCAGTTTCCGGCGGCGGCTTTTCGGCGCGACGGCGCTGGTCGGTGCGGCCACTATGATGGTCACCGGCGAGGCCACGGCGCAAACCTGGCAGGTCAATGCAGGCAATTGGGGGACGGCGGCAAACTGGTCGCCGGCCACGGTGCCGAACGGGATCGACGCGACGGCGACTTTCATTGCGACGCAGGCGGCGTCTTCCTACAATGTGAGCCTCACCGGGGGACCGTTCACGGTCGGCACGCTCAATTTGAATGCCACAATTGCTGGCAGCGGCTATGTCTTTGGCGGCGGCACGCTCAATCTGCAGACGAGCGCGGGCACGGCCGCGATCAATGTTCAGACCAGCAACCCTGTTGCGGACTTTCAGGGCGCCACCCTGTTCCTGAACACGAACACGGTCATCACGACGGAATCATCGGCGGCCACTCTTGGGTTCGATGCGGCTTCGGTCATCACGGGCACGGGATCGTTGACGATCGCGGGCTCCGGCACGGTCAGGATCCAGAGCGCAAATACGTATACCGGCGGCACGATCATCAATGGTGGAACGCTCGTGCTCTCCGGGGCGGGGAATCTCGGCGCCACGGCAAATAGCCTGACCGTCAATGGCGGAACGCTCGATCTCGGCGGCAGCACGCAAACCCAAAACGGTGGTGTCACCCAAGCCGGTGGTACGATTCAGAACGGCCTGCTGACGACCACGATTTATCAGATGACAGGGGGCACGCTGGCCTCATCGGCGACGGTCAATGCCTCGACCGTGCTGGACATGCAGGCGGGAACGGTGAGCGGCGTGCTCACCGGCACTGCGGTCCTCGTCAAGACGACGGGCGGCACCGTCACGCTGGCCGGCTCCAATCTTTATACCGGCGGAACGACGGTCGATGCGGGATCGCTCGTCATCTCTGCCGGCGGAACGCTTGGCACCGCGGCCAACAGCGTTGCTGTGAATGGCGGCACGCTCGATCTCGGAACCACCACGCAAACCCAGAACGGGGGCGTCACGCAGGCCGGCGGTACGATCCAGAACGGCGGATTGATCACGGCGACGTACCAGATGAGTGGTGGCACGCTGGCCTCGTCGGCGACGATCAATGCGACCGCCTTCGACGTCCGCGCCGGTGTGATCAACGGCGTGCTTTCCGGTGCTGGCGATCTGACGAAAACGACAAATGGCACGGTGGTTCTCGGCGGGGCCAACACCTACACCGGAGCGACCATCGTCAACGGCGGCACGCTGGAAGTCGATGGTTCGATCGGCTCGACGTTGGTGACGTTGAACGCGGGGGGAACGCTGTCGGGCGTCGGCAGCGTCGGCTCGGGAGGAACGACCACGATTGCGAGCGGCGGCACGTTGGCGCCCGGCAACGCGGCCAATCCGACCGGCACCCTCGCGATCTCCGGCAATCTCGCCCTCGCCTCCGGTGCGATGTATTTCGTCCAGATCAACGGCCCGGCCGCATCTTCGACCAGCGTGACGGGGACCGCGACGCTTGGCGGTGCGACCGTGGATGCCGTGTTTCGCTCCGGCTCCGTCGCAAGGCAATACCGGATCCTGAGTGCAGGCGGCTTGTCCGGCACGTTCGCGCCGACCGTCGTCACCAACATGTCCAGCCTTCGGACGTCGCTGAGCTACGACGCCGGGAATGTCTACCTCAACATCGCGCTGAACTTTTCAGCGGGTGGGGCCCTGAACATCAATCAGCAGAATGTCGCCAACAGCCTGACCGGTGCATTCGCAAGCAATGGCAGCCTTCCGGTCAGCCTTGCGCAGCTCTCGCCGACCGGATTGACGCAAGCCTCCGGCGAGCTCGCGACGCGATCGCAGCAGACGACGTTCGATGCCATGGACATGTTCCTTGGCCTGTTGACCGATCCGTTCATGGGACGCCGCGATTCGTCGGCGGCGAGTGCATCGGCCACTGGCTTTGCCGAAGGAAGCGAGCAGTCCGCAAGCTATGCCGCGACCAGGCGATCCGACGTATTCGCGATGTTCGCGAAGGCGCCGCCTCGCCCGTTCGAACAACGGTGGAGCGTTTGGGGCGCGGGCTTCGGCGGTTCGCAGACCACCAGCGGAAATGTTGTGACCGGATCGAATGATGCTGCCAGCCGTATTTTCGCGAGTGCGGTCGGTGCTGACTATCTGTTCTCTCCGGACACGATCGCGGGCTTCGCGCTCGCCGGCGGCGGTACCAATTTCAGCGTGACGGGGTCCGGCTATGGCCGTTCCGATCTGTTCCAGGCCGGCGCTTACGTTCGCCACACCAGCGGCGCGGCTTATGTCTCTGCCGCACTTGCCTATGGTTGGCAGGACGTGACGACCGACCGCACGGTGACGGCGGCCGGGCTCGATCGCCTGCATGCGGAGTTCAAGGCAAACGCCTATTCCGGCCGGCTCGAAGGTGGCTATCGATGGGTCTCGTCCTGGATGAGCGGCCTCGGCGTGACGCCCTATGCCGCCGCGCAATTCACGACCTTTGATCTTCCGGCCTACGCCGAAACGGTCACTGTCGGCGCTGGCGCGTTCGCACTTGCCTACGGCGCAAAGAGCGTCACCGATCCGCGCAGCGAGCTCGGCGTGCGGTTCGACAAGTCGCTGGCCATGCCGGACGGCGTAGTGACACTGCGAAGCCGCGTCGCCTGGGCGCATGATTTCAATCCGGATCGCGCGATTGGGGCCACCTTCCTGGCGGTACCGGGCGCCAGCTTCGTCGTCAACGGCGCTGCGCAGGCACCGGATTCCGCGCTGGTTTCTGCGTCGGCCGAAAAGCGGTGGCTGAACGGCTGGTCACTGGCCGCGACCTTCGAGGGCGAATTTTCCAACGTCACAAGCAGCTATGGCGGCAAGGGCGTGGTCCGCTATGCATGGTAGATCGACCGTGTCTTAGGGGTGTTTTCGGGGATTGATGAGGGATTGCCGGCAGGCAGATGTCTACTTCTCAAATTGAGAGCGCGAGCCCACGTCTCACGTGAGCTCGCGCCCCAGTCCAATCTCGTTCGATACCGCTCAGTAGTCCCAGAACACCGGCACCCAGCGGAAGGCGTCGCCGGCGACTGCGACGTGTCCGACGGACGGGAACGGCATGTGCGTGGCGACCAGCAGCTCGCCGCTCTTTGCGATCTCGCGCAGGAGACGGACACGAACGCGCGCGGCTTCTTCGGGATCGTGCTCAAAGCCATTGTGCCACTCGGGCTGGTCGAACCCGACGGCGAACACGGCGTCGCCGGCAAATGTCAGTGCTTCGTTGCCGGAGGCCACGCGGACCACGCTATGTCCGGGGGTGTGGCCGCCGGTGCGGCGAACGACGACACCCGGCGCGACCTCGTGCTGCTCGTCGAAGGGACGGATCTGGCTGCCGTACTCCTTGACGAACCGCTTGGCGGCGGCGCGAAGCGCATCCGGGAATCCCTGCGGCATGTTGGTGTGGGTGAAATCGGGCGCCTCCCAGAACTTGAGCTCGGCCGCCGCCACGTGGATGCGCAGGTCCTTGCGCAGCCGCTCCTTGACGCCGTCGACGAGCAGGCCGCCGACATGGTCCATGTGCATGTGGGTCAGCACCAGGTCGGTCACGGACGCCAGATCAATCCCGGCGGATTCCAATCGCTTGATCAACTGACCCGCCCGCGGCAGGTGCAGGTCCGGGTCGGAGCCCAGTCCGGCGTCGATGAGGATGGTCTTGTCGCCGCTTCGCACCATCACCGCGTTCAGCGCCCAGTCGAAAGCATCAGGCGGCAAGAACATGTCGTGCAGCCAGTTGGCCCGGACGGCGGGGTCGGCGTTGTGTGCCAGCATCGTGGTCGGAAGCGGCAGCACACCGTCGCTGACCACCAGCACGTCGATCTGGCCGATGCGCACCGCGTAGCGTGATGGGACGAGCTCTTCGGATTTCGATGCAATGGACGTGTTGTGCAGATTCATCTTGGTCTCCTGTTGAAGGTCGAGGGTGGTGGTTGCTCAGAGAGCGGTGACGCGCTCGGGATCGGCCGAGGCGAGCGCTGCGGCACGTTCGGCCTTGGGCGGGTAGATCCAGACCGTGTTGATTTCCTGCTTGGTCTTCTTGGCGACGTCGCCGACCATCTCGACCGTACGCTCCCAGCCGCGGGTGAACAGCGCGCCGGCTTCGCCGAGGTCGAGGCAGGTGACATAGGCCTTCTGGTGATAGGGCCGGGTCGAAACGCCGAGCAGTTCGGCGGCGGCGTTGTTGCCGGCGAAGGCACCCATCCGGGTCGCATGCTGACACGACATCAGCGCGTAATTGCCGTTGTCGTCACACGCGGCCCGCGCGGCATCGCCGGTGGCGAAGACGCCACCCACCGATGGCACGCGCAGATCGCGGTCGACCAGCAGCCGGCCGAACTGGTCGCGCTCGGCGGGGATCTGCGCCGTCAGCGGGGCCGCGCGGATGCCGGCGGCCCAGATCACGGTTTCGCATGCGATGTGCTCGCCGCTGGAGAGCGTGACGCCTGATTTGTCGAGCGAGGCGACGCCGACACCGAGCCTGGTCTCGACGCCGAGTTTGCGCAGGGCCTCCTCGATGATCGGGCGGGGGCCTGCGCCCATGTCGGGGGCGATTGCCTGGTTGCGGTCGACAATGACCACGCGCAACTCCGCGTCCTTGCCGAGAATTTTGCGCAGGCGCGACGGCACTTCGGTCGCGGCCTCGATGCCGGTGAAGCCGCCGCCGGCGACGACAACGGTGTTGCGCGCCTTCGAGGCCGGGCGGCTCGACAGGCTCTGCAGGTGACGATCGAGCGCGATGGCGTCGTCGAGCTGGTCAACGCTGAAGCCGTGCTCGGCAAGGCCGGGAACGTTCGGGCGGAACAGGCGGCTGCCGGTGGCGACGACCAGCCGGTCATAGGCCAGCTTCTTCCTGGCGCCTTCCGCGGCGGCGATCTCGACGACCTTGGACTTGGTATCGATCGCCTCGGCGCTGCCCTTGATATAGACGACGTCGATCGCCTTCAGCACATCCTGCAATGGTGCCGTCAGGGTTTCGGGCTTCGGTTCGTAGAGCCGCGGGCGGACGACCAGCGTCGGCTCGGGCGAAACGAGCGCGATCTCGAGCTTGTCGGGCGAAACGCCCTGGATGTCGCGCAGGCGGGCGGCTGAAAGGGCGGCATACATGCCGGCGAAGCCGGCACCGATGATGACGATACGCATGTGGGGGGTAACTCCTTGGTTGAGATGTTTGCGATGAGGGCGCGGGCTACGCCGTCACGAATTTGAGCAAGTCGGCGTTGATGATGTCGGGATGCGTCGTGCAGAGGCCGTGCGGCAGCAGGTCGTAGATCTTCAAGGTGCTGTGCTTCAGAAGCCCGGCCGACAACAGTGCCGAGTCCGTGACGGGGACGATCTGGTCGTCGCCGCCGTGCAGGACCAGCGTCGGCACGGTGATGGCCTTCAGGTCTTCGGTGAAGTCGGTCTCGGAGAAGGCCTTGATGCTCTCGTAATGGGCCTTGGCGCTGCCCATCATGCCCTGGCGCCACCAGTTCCAGATCGCGGCCTGCGACGGCTCCGCGCCCGGACGGTTGTAGCCGTAGAAGGGTCCGCTCGCGAATTCGAGATAGAACTGCGACCTGCCGGCGGCGAGCTGCCGGCGCAAGCCGTCGAACACCTCAAGCGGCAATCCGCCGGGATTGGACTCGGTCTTGAGCATCAGCGGCGGCACCGCGCCGATCAGCACCAGCCTGGCGACGCGATCCCGGCCGTGACGTGCGACGTAGCGCGTGGCCTCGCCGCCACCGGTGGAGTGGCCGATGTGGATGGCGTTGCGGAGATCGAGATGCTCGACGAGGGCCGCGACGTCGGCGGCATAATGATCCATGTCGTGGCCGTCGCTGACCTGGCTCGAGCGGCCATGGCCGCGGCGATCATGCGCGATGACGCGAAAGCCCCTAGCGAGGAAGAACAGCATCTGGGCATCCCAGTCGTCGGCGCTGAGCGGCCAGCCGTGATGGAAGACGATCGGCTGCGCGGACTTTGGTCCCCAGTCCTTGTAGAAGATCTTGACGCCGTCGCTGGTGGTGACGGAGGTCGCGACGTCGCTCTTCCCGGTCGAGAGCGCCGCGGTTTTGACATCGCTGCCTGCGGCCGAGGTGGAGCGGACAGTCACCGAAGCTGCGTACATGAGCGTCGTTGCGAGAATCTTTCGTCGTGAGGTGGTTGCGATCCGGCTTACGGAACTGATCAAGGCCATTTGAAATTTCCATTCCAGGAGTGGGGGCGCCATGATTCCTAGCGAACTGCATGTGCCGATGCCCCAGCGCGATTGACGCGATTGCAGCGCGATTGCTGCTAACGCGCGCGCCGCCGCCAATCGCGCGGCGATTCCCCGGTGAGCTTTCGAAACGCGGCGGCAAAGGCGGTCTGCGAGGAATAGCCGAGCGTGGCCGCGACCGAGACGACGGATTCGTCGGTGTCGCGCAGCATGTTCATGGCCTGCTCGAGCCGGTGCTGCCGCAGCCAGGCATGGGGGGAAAGCCCGGTGCTGTCCTTGAATGCGCGGCAGAAGTGAAAGCGCGAGAGGCCGGCTTCGGCCGCAAGTGCCGCGAGCGAGACGTCGGCATCGCTGTCCGAGCGCAGCCGCTCGATCGCGCGGAGCAGCGTCTTCGGCGCCAGGCCACCCCTTGCCGGCGCGATCGCGTTCGGCGTGCCGCTATGCGCCGCGAGAAGGCGTGTCGCCAGCAAATCCATCAGCTGCTGCCTGAATAGCGTGTCCAGCGCCTCGTTACCTTCCAGGACATCCGCCGCACTCAGCAGCAATCGGGACGTCACGGGATCGGGATGCGCGGTACGTTCCAAAAGATCAGCCGGCGCAGCGGCTTCGTCCGCAACACGCTGCAGCGTGGCCTGCGGAAGATAGAGCTGAACGACGTCGACGGGTTTTGGAATGTCCCACCGTGAGCTCGATCCTTCCGGAATGATGATCACGGCGCCGGGGCGAAAGGTCCCGATCGCGACGGATCGTCCGGACCGCCGCTCCATGCGCTGGACCGCGCCGTTATAGGCCATGATGACATGATGGTTCATGGGTTCGACGACGTCGTGTAGCGGCTCGTGCTTCCAGTGCGCGATTCCGGCGCCGGAGGAATCCAGTGCCATGCGAAACGGCACCGTTCCGAGCACGCGCGCCATCTCCACATCGGCAGCGGGCCGGTCGCCGGCCGGCGCTGCGTCGCGCTGTGCCGGAGAGGCGGCGGGGATTTCATTGGGAGACTCGCGCAAGACAACCTTGCTCATGGACTTTCGCTCGTGTGGGGGTGCGTCGCTGGGGGCGCGACGTCGTGATCATGGCGTCGGCCGCCGCATGGCGGGACGGAACGGGCCGGTCTGGTGATCCCTGCGCAACGGTTGAACCGAGGGTTCGAAGGCGATCCGTCGCAGTTCCGTCACCGTTGATTTGCGGGTTTTAGGTGGCGCGAGAATCCGCGTCTTTCCTGAAACTGCCCTACGTTGCCTGATCCTGCTCCGCGGACGCCGCATGCGTGCAGCCCGCGTGCGTTTGTGAAAAGTCGTGATGTCCTGTTTCGGTTCGACGACACGCGCATCGCCAGGGCGTTCATCGGATCGTCTTGAAATAATTGCTGAATTTTGATGTGGGCCGATCGGGGGCGAAGCTACGCGCCCGCCGGGTGCGACGTCGTCGGTCGTGGACAGCAAGGGGTGGATAGCCGATATACCGGTCTCGAACTGGCGGGTTGCTGTGGCCTGCTCTCGGACCATCACAGAAGAGACAGACGATGACCAGGACAGGCGCTTACGGTGAACGGCTCGGCGAATTCCTCCGCCTCGAGCAAGCGCCGCCCACGCTGGTGACCCGCTCGCTGCGCAGCACCGAGATCGCGGTCACCGAAACCCGCAACGACAATCCGGTGCCCGGTCTTTCCGGTTCGTTTGCCGCCGAAGATGCCTATCTCGTCGGTCTGAAGCTGCGCGACTATCCGGAGTGCGAGATCTGGGAGCAGGGCCGTCACCTCAAGAAGACGGATGTTCACGCCGGCACCACCTATATCTACGATCTCAAGGCCGATCCGCGTTACGTGATCGACAAGCCGCTTCACTCGCTGCATTTCTACGTGCCGCGTTCGGCGCTCGACGGCCTTGCCGATCAATCGGGGGCACGGCGCATCGATACGCTCGACTGCAGCCTCGTCGGGCACGATGATGCCATCGTCCGCCATATCGGCGCGTCCTTGCGCCAGGCACTGCGCCGGCCGGATGAGGCCAACCAGATCTTCATCGATCACATGATGATGGGGCTGACCGCCCACGTCGCGCAGGCCTATGGAGGCTTTCGGCACAAGGCCGAAACCATCCGCGGTGCGCTTGCGCCATGGCAGCTGGCGCGCGCCTGCGACAAGCTCGAAGCGGATCTCGGCGGCAAGCTGCCGTTACAGGCCATCGCCGCCGAACTCGGCCTCTCGGTCAGCCATTTCTCGCGCGCGTTTCGCGCGTCGACCGGCCTGCCGCCGTATCGCTGGCTGCTGCATCATCGCGTGCGAACCGCCAAGAGCTTGATGAGCGTGCGCGGCCTGTCGCTGTCCGACGTTGCGATTTCGGCCGGCTTCGCCAACCAGAGCCACTTCACGCGGGTGTTCTCCGCGATAACAGGCGTCAGCCCGGGTGCATGGCGGCGCGATGCGCTGGGAACAGCAAGCCGCGAGGGGTGAGATCCGACCTAGTCGACGATGCCTGAAGACACCGGGCACGCAAGTTGATGGGCCTGCGAAGGAAGCTACGGAAAGGCTCGTGTCCCGGACGCGGTGCGGCACGAAGTGACGCTCCGCAGAGCCGGGACCCAGAAATGCTTGGCGACGCAATCGAAATATGCAATCTTAGATAGATGTCATCGACCTGCGGTTGCATGCGTATGTGCTTCTTCGTCTACATTCTGGCAAGCAAGCGAAACGGCACCTTATACGTCGGTGTGACGAACGATTTGGCTCGCCGAATAAGCGAGCATAAGGCAAAGCTGATACCCGGATTCACCCGGCAATATGATGTTGCACTGCTGGTCTACTTCGAGACCTTCGAGTCAGTGCTGGAAGCGCGGGCGCGCGAACATTCGTTGAAGCGCTGGCGGCGCGCGTGGAAGCTCAAGTTGATAGAAGAGCTCAATCCGAACTGGCGCGATCTGACGGATGAGCTGAATTCCCTGGCGGCATGACTGGGTCCCGGCTCTGCGGAGCAGCACTTCGTGCTGCACCGCGTCCGGGACACGAGAGATGTGCGGGAAGTCAGAACTGATACCTTCGCAAGCCGCCATCGACCGGGATCACCGTTCCCGTGATGTAGCGCGCCACGGGTGAGGCCAGGAACACCGCGAGTGCCGCGAGATCTTCCGGCTCGCCCCAATAGCCGACCGGAATCTCTTCCTCGGCAAAACGCTCGCGATAATCCGGCGCATAGTTGCGGCGGATCTGCTCGCTCATGATGCGGCCGGGCGGGATGCAGTTGATGGTGATGCCGTGCTCGCCGATCTCGCGCGACAGGCCCTTGGCCCAGGCGTGCACGGCGGCCTTTGCCGCGAAGGCGGCGTTGAGGCCTTCCGGCTCGGACTTGCCGGTGATGTTGACGATGCGGCCCCATTTGCGTTCGATCATCTGCGGCAGCAGCGCGTGCGCGATGCGGCGGTAGCTGGTGAAGTTCAGCGCGATCGCCTCGTCCCATTTGCTGTCGGGCGCATCGACGGGCAGGGGGCGGCTGCCGCCGGCATTGTTGATGAGGATGTCGACATGGCCGAGTTCTTTCAGCGCGAACGCGGCGATCTTTTCGGCTGCGTCCTTGGCCATCACGTCCTGCTCGAACGGCGTGATTAATCCGCCGCCGACCTCCTTCACCAGCTCGGCCAGCAGGTCGGTGCGCCGCGCGACGCCGACCACGCGCACGCCTTCGGCGGCCAGGCCCTTGGCGATGGCGCGGCCGATGCCGATGCTTGCTCCGGTGACGACAGCGGTTTTCGATTTCAGCCCGAGGTCCATGGTCACACGCTCTCTTGATTGCTTCTTTGGTTTTTGGTGTTCGTTTTCCGCCCTGTCCCGGGTGCAGCGATTTGCCCGACCGGGACGAGCAGTGGTAACCAAGGCCGACACCGAAGGAAACACGAAAAAGAAAAGGCGTGAGTGATGGTCTGGGATCCGCAGCAATATCTGAAATTCTCCGGCCACCGGCTCCGGCCCGCAGTGGACCTGTTGATGCGGATTCCCGATGTCGCCCCGCGCACGGTCGCGGATCTCGGCGCCGGCGCCGGCAATGTCACGAAGCTGATCAAGGAGCGCTGGCCCACCGCCGCAGTGACCGGCGTCGAGGGCTCGGCCGAGATGGTTGCCGCCGGGCGCAAAGCCGCGCCGGACGTGGAATGGTCGCATGAGGACCTCGGCCATTGGCGCCCGGCCAAGCAATATGACGTCGTCTATTCCAATGCCGCACTGCACTGGTTGCCCAATCATGCGGCACTCTTCCCCTCGGTGATGGAGAAGGTCGCGCCCAGCGGCATGCTTGCGGTGCAGATGCCGCGCAACTTCCTGGCGCCGTCGCATGTGCTGATCGGCGAAACCGCTCTGAACGGGCCGTGGCGGTCCAAGGTCGAGCACCTCGTCACGCCGCCGCCGGTCGAGGGGCCGGCCTTCTATCACGACGTCCTCGCGCCGCTGTCACAGAATATCGACATCTGGGAGACCGAATATCTCCAGGTCCTCGAGGGCGAGAATCCCGTGAAGGAATGGACCAAGGGCACCTGGCTGACGCGCTATCTCGACGTGCTCGCGGGCGACGAGAAAGCCGCGTTCGAAGCGGCCTATGGCGAGCGAGTCGCCAAGGCCTATCCCAAGAATGCGGCGGGGCAGACGCTGTTTCCGTTCCGGCGGCTGTTCATGGTCGCCCAGCGCAAGGGTTAATGGTCTTCGGCGATGCGACATAAGCGCTCGCTTCGCGGGGCCGGAGCGGGCGCTGGGTTGCGCATGCGACGGCCGCCAAGATAGCTTCCCTGCGGCATAGCTTCGCTGCGGCAAATTGGGCTTAGGTCTAGTTGTTCGGGGTTGGGATTGCTGCCACTACTGAAACCGTAAAACAAAAAAGAACCCGGTTTCCGAGGTTGTTGGGGAGGTCCTTCTCATGCGCAAACTGCTCTTCGCGCTCGCTGCGGCCGCGTTTGCTTTGGCCCCGGCTATGGCTCAAGCCCAGAGCCCGATCGTCATCAAGTTCAGTCACGTCGTCGCCAACGACACCCCGAAGGGCAAGGGCGCGCTGAAGTTCAAGGAGCTTGCCGAGAAGTACACCGACGGCAAGGTCAAGATCGAAGTCTATCCGAACTCCTCGCTCTACAAGGACAAGGAGGAGATCGAGGCGCTGCAGCTCGGCTCGGTGCAGATGCTCGCGCCCTCGACCGCGAAATTCGCGCCGCTCGGTATCAAGGAATTCGAGGCGCTCGACCTGCCCTGGCTGTTCAAGGACGACGCGACCTATTCCAACGCGATGAAGGGCACCGTCGGCAAATGGCTGTTCCAGAAGCTGGAAGCCAAGGGCATCACCGGTCTCGCTTATTGGGACAATGGCTTCCACATGGTGTCGTCGAACCGTCCGCTGACGAAGCCGGAGGATTTCAAGGGCCTCAAGTTCCGCATCTCCGGCTCCAAGATCGCTGACCAGTATTTCCGCCTGATGGGTTCGATCCCGCAGATCATGGCGTTCTCGGAAGTCTACCAGGCGCTGCAGACCGGCGTGGTCGACGGCTGCGAGAACACGGCGTCCAACTATCTGACGCAGAAATTCTACGAGGTGCAGAAGGACATCACCGTGTCCTATCACGCGCATCTGCAATACGCGGTCATCGTCAATTCGAAATTCTGGTCCGGCCTGCCGCCTGACATTCGCGGACAGCTCGACAAGGCGATGGCTGAGGCGACCGAATACACCAACCAGATCGCGCATCAGGAAAACGAGGACGCGCTGGCCGAGATCAAGAAGGCGGGCAAGACCACGCTGCATTATCTGACTGACGCCGATCGCAAGGCATGGCAGGAAGCGATGCGGCCGACTTACACCTGGGCCAAAGGCCGGGTCGGGCAGGAAGTGCTCGACCTCGTCGCCAAGGAACTCGACGTCAAGATGAACTGACGCGGTTTCCGGGAGAATAATACCAACGGTCGGGAGTGTGCGCACTCCCGACCGTTTCGCATCGATAGGGGGGCTTTGATTTGCTTCGCGTGCTGAACCAGGGGCTCAACCATCTCGAAGAATGGTTGATCGCGACGCTCATTGCGGCTGCAACCGGACTGATCTTCATCGCCGTCGTGCACCGTTACGGCGCGGGCGAATCGATCGTGTTCTCGCGATGGGCCGCCGCGCACGGCATGACCTGGCTGGCATCGGCATCGATGGCCGTGTTCACCTTCCTGTCCGAGCTCGATCTGTCCTGGGCGCAGGAACTCTGCATCTACATGTTCATCTGGATGGCGAAGTTCGGCGCGGCCTATGGCGTGCGCACCGGCATCCATGTCGGCGTCGACCTGCTCGTCAACCGCCTGCCCGAGCATTCGCGCAAGCATGTCATCCTGTTCTCGCTGCTGTGCGGCGCGCTGTTCACCGGCATGATCGCCGCCTTCGGCGCCTCCTTCGTGCGCGAGATGTTCCACACCGGGCAGCAATCCAACGATCTGGAAGCGCCGATGTGGTTCGTCTATCTGGCGATCCCGCTCGGCTCCGGCCTGATGTGCTTCCGCTTCCTCCAGGTGTCCTGGTCCTACTACTGGACCGGCGAGTTGCCGCATCATGATGAGACCCATGTCGAGGGCGTTGAGGCCGATGGCTCGCCGGCGCTGCATCCGCAGCCCGCCGGTGCGGCAACAAGGGCTGCTGCGCGAAAAGTCTCGCCGCTCGGCGTGATCCTGATCATGGCGCCGATCCTGATCTTCATGCTCTGCCTCGGCGAGAAGACCGGCTTCATCGTGCTGCCGCACTGGATGCGCGCGGCGACCGTATTCGCCTTGCTGATCGCGCTGATGCTGACCGGCATTCCGGTCTCGATCGCGCTCGGCCTCACCGTGATGACGTTCCTGTTCACGCTGACCGCGGTGCCGATCGAAGCCGTCTCGATGAAGCTCTTCACGGGCATCGAGGGTTTCGAGATCATGGCGATCCCGTTCTTCATCCTCGCCGGCAATTTCCTCACCCATGGCGGCGTGGCGCGGCGCATGATCAATTTTGCGACCTCGCTGATCGGGCACTGGCACGGCGGCCTTGGTCTTGCCGGCATCGTCGCCTGCGCGATGTTCGCGCTGGTGTGCGGCTCGAGCGTGGCGACGGTCGCCGCGATCGGCGCCATCGTACTGCCCGAGATGGTCCGCCACGGCTATCCGATGCGTTTCGGCGCCGGCATCATCACGGTCGCCGGCTCGCTCGGCATCCTGATGCTGCCGTCGATCCCGAAGATCGTCTATGCGGTCTCGACCAACACCTCGATCGGCGCGCTGTTCGTCGCCGGTCTGTTGCCGGGCATCCTGCTGACGACGATGCTCTGCATCGTCACCTGGTGGCTCGCGCGCAAGCGTGATTATCCGCGGCTGCCGAAGGCGACCTGGGCCGAGACCCTCCACGCTTTCCGCGAGAGCATCTGGGGATTGATGCTGGTCGTCATCATCATCGGCGGCATCTATAGCGGCCTGTTCACCGCCACCGAAGCCGCCGCGATGGCCGCGGTCTATTCCTTCATCATCGCCGTGTTCGTCTACAAGGCGATCAAGATGGTCGACGTGCCGCGGGTGCTGCTGCGTGCCGCCAACACCAGCGCGATGCTGCTCTACATCGTCACCAACGCGGTGCTGTTCTCCTTCGTGCTCTCCAACGAGAACCTGCCGGCGACGCTCGCCGACTGGATCGCGGCGCAGAATCTCGGCTGGGTCGGCTTCCTGCTCGTCGTCAACGTGCTGCTGCTGCTCGCCGGCAATTTCATGGAGCCGAACTCGATCATCCTGATCATGGCGCCGATCCTGGCGCCGGCCGCGAAGAAGCTCGGCATCGACCTCGTTCATTTCGGCATCGTCATGGACGTCAACATGGAGGTCGGCCTCTGCCATCCGCCTGTCGGCTTGAACCTCTACGTGGCCTCGATGATAGCCCGAATGCGCATCACCGATCTCGCCGGCGCGGTGATGCCGTGGCTGCTCACCATGCTCGGCTTCCTCGTCATCGTGACCTATTGGCCCGATCTGACGCTGTGGCTGCCGCGGGTGCTGGGGATGCACTGAGCTTGATCCGGAAAAGTGTGAAGCGGTTTTCCGAGAGGATCATGCTCGAACAATAAGCAGGGCCGGCGCGCGACATGGCTAACGCGCGGTAAACCCGCGCGCTCTAATGCTATCGGTGCGCTGGGAACCGATCTTTACGGGTCTGCGGTAGAAACATGCCCGCGAGGATCGGTGCTGGCATGTTGTTCAACAGAATGGAATCCGGACGGGCGTCGATTTCCGACGCCGTCTATGTGGAAGTCATCACGGGCCTGCACGGCACGACGATGCCCAACATTCTCGCGGCCGCCTGCCTGGCGATGGTGGGCGCCATCACGACCTACGAGACCGGCGACATGGTGACGGCGGCCCTGACGGTCGCCGGCATCGTGGTGGCCATTGTCCGCCTGTTCGAGATTTTCGCATTCCGTCGCCGCCTCGCCCGTGCGCCGCAGCTCGGTCGGACCGAGGGCGCGCGCTGGGAGCGGCGCTATGTGGCCGGCACCGTCGTGACGGCCCTGATCCTCGGCCTGTTTGCCGCGCGCAGCATCGTGCTGGGCGATGCGCTCTGCTGCGTGATGGCGATCGGCATCGGCTTCGGTTTTGGCGCCGGTGTGGTGGCGCGGCTGGCGCTGCGCCCGGTCGCGGCGCTGCTCGATCTGATCGCGATCGCCGCGCCCGCCGCAATCGTCACCTTCATGCAGCCTGATCTGCGCCATGTCGGGCTCGGGCTCCTGATCCTGATGTATGTGGTCGCGAGCTTCGAGATGGTGCGGCTGAGCTTCAACGCCTCGATCAACCAGATCACGCTGAAGCGTCAGTTCGAGCAGCTGTCGCGCGTCGATCCGATGACCGGTGTGGCCAATCGTTCGGTGCTTGCGACGGACCTGCCCGCCATGCTCGCGGTCAGGGCGATTGCCGTCCATACGCTCGATCTCGACCGCTTCAAGGAAGCGAACGACCGCTTCGGTCATCCCGTCGGAGACGCGCTGTTGAAGCAGGTCGCCGGGCGGCTTGGCGAGATCGCCGCCACCGACGACCTCGTGGTGCGGATGGGCGGCGACGAATTCGTCCTGGTTCAACGCGCCGCGCGCGATGCGGAAGCGATGGCACAGCGTATCGTGCAGTCGATCAGCGCGCCTTATGACGTCGACGGACAGGCCATCGAGCTCGGCGTGAGCGTCGGCGTGGCTGTCGCGCCGGACGATGGCCGAACCGCGGAGGCGCTGCTGTCGCGCTCCGACAGGGCGCTCTACCGGGCCAAGCAGGATCGCGGCGGCTATGTGCTGGCGCGGGAATTGCGGATGGCGGACGGCGCCGCATCTGGTCAATCGACCGCCGAAGGGCTGGCCGCGTAAGCAGCGGTTGGAACCGCAATCAAGATGCGGTTAGATGCCTCCCCAATCAAGACGTGCCGGGGAGGAGCCTTATGACCGAGATTTCCAGCAATGAGCCGAAGGACGCAACGCCGTCCGTCATTGCGCAGCAATCGGCGATGCTGAATGCGCTGCCGTTTTCCGACACACGGGATTTCGACGACGCTGCGCGCGGCTTTCTCGGCACGATCGACAACGCGAAGATTACAAACCCGCAGGGGCGGACGGTCTGGAGCCTCGAGCCCTATGGCTTTCTGTCCGCCGAGCAGGCGCCGCCGACGGTCAACCCGAGCCTCTGG
Source organism: Bradyrhizobium sp. CCGUVB4N (assembly GCF_024199945.1). Lineage (GTDB taxonomy): Bacteria > Pseudomonadota > Alphaproteobacteria > Rhizobiales > Xanthobacteraceae > Bradyrhizobium. Next base: position 3,012,937 of record NZ_JANADP010000001.1, read on the forward strand.
CGGCAGTCGCGGCTCAACATGCAGCACGGCCTGTTCGAGGTCGTGCCGGGCGTCTACCAGGTGCGCGGGCTCGACATCGCCAACATGACGCTCATCGAGGGCGACAGCGGCATCATCGTGGTGGATACCCTGACCTCGATCGAAGGCGCGCGCGCCGCGCTCGATCTCTACTACAAGCACCGCGGCCTGAAGTCCGTCGCAGCCATCATTTTCACCCACACCCATACCGACCACTGGGGTGGCGCGCGCGGTGTACTGGAAGAGGACGCGCTGGCGACAGGGCGCGTGCCGATCATCGCGCCGAACCTGTTCATGGAGCACGCCGTCTCCGAGAACATCATCGCCGGACCGGCGATGCTGCGGCGGGCGCAATACCAGTTCGGGCCGTTCCTCGCCAAGGGCGTTCGTGGGCAGGTCGATTGCGGCCTCGGCAAGACCATGGCAGCGGGGGCGGTGGCGCTGCTGCGGCCGACCGACCTGATCATGGCGACCGGCGACAAGCGCGTCATCGACGGCGTCGAGTTCGAATTCCAGATGGCGCCGAACAGCGAAGCGCCGGCGGAGATGCACTTCTTCCTCCCGCGCTACAAGCTCTTGAACCTCGCCGAGAACTGCACGCACAATTTCCACAATCTACTGCCGTTCCGCGGTGCCGACGTGCGCGATGCGCTGGCGTGGTCGAAATATCTCAACGAGGCGCTGCAGTTGTGGGGCGGCAGGGCCGAAGCGATGTGCGGCCAGCATCACTGGCCGGTGTGGGGACGCGAGCGCATCGACACCATGATCCGCGAGCAGCGCGACCTCTACAAATTCGCGCATGACCAGACCATCCGGCTGATGAACCACGGGCTGAACGCGGCGGAGATCGCCGAGGCGATCCAGCTGCCGAAGAGTCTCGAAGGCGCCTGGCACGGTCGCGGCTACTACGGCCACATCCGCCATAACGTGAAGGCGATCTACCAGAAATATCTCGGCTGGTACGACGCCAACCCGGTCAATCTCGATCCGCTGCCGCCCGTGGAGTCGGGCAAGAAATATGTCGAGTACATGGGTGGCGCCGACGCGATCCTGACGCGCGCTGCTGCGGATTTTGACAAGGGCGAATTCCGCTTCGTGGCGCAGGCGCTCGGCCATCTCGTCTTCGCCGAGCCGGACAATCAGGCCGCGCGCGCATTGCTGGCCGATACGCTGGAGCAGCTCGGCTATGCCGCCGAGAGCTCGACCTGGCGCAACGCCTATCTGTTCGGTGCCCAGGAATTGCGGCAGGGCATGCCGAAGACGCCGCCGCGCGCACCGATGCCGCGCGAGACGCTGGCCGCGCTGCGGACCTCACAGCTCTGGGACGTGCTCGGCATCCGCCTCAACGGCCCGAAGGCGGAGGGCAAGCATATCGTGCTGAACTGGAATTTCTCGGATACCGGCGAGACCTTCGTGCTCAATCTCGAAAACTGCGCGCTGACCTATACGGAAGGCGTGCAGGCCGACAATTCCGATGCCAGCTTCACGCTGGCGCGGGCCACGCTGGATGAGGTGATCGCGAAGCTGACGAGCTTTCCGGAAGCGGTCGCGGCCGGCAAGGTCAAGCTGTCGGGCAACCCGATGAAGCTCGCCGAGCTGATGGGATTGATGGATGAATTCCCGCGGATGTTCGAGATCGTGGAGCCGAAGCGGGCGGTGGTGGGGTAGCGATCTGTCACAACAATCTCGGTGTCGTCCCGGCGCAGGCCGGGACCCATAACCCCAGAGAGAAGTTTGGCGCGAGACTGGTCACTCCGAGTCTTCGCCAAACCGTTGCTGCGGCGTATGGGTCCCGGATCTGCGCTTCGCTTGTCCGGGACGACACTGTTGGTGGGAGTTACTTACTCCGCGCTGCTCACCAGCTTGATCCGCGGCGCGGTGGCCTCGGTCAGGCTGCGATAGGCGGCGAGATAGTCGAGTGCCATGCGCCGCGCCGTGAAGCGCTTTTCGAACTGCTTGCGGATGGCGGTGCGGTCGAGCTGCGCCAGGCGGTTGACGACGCCGGCGGCGCTGAGGATGTCCTCGACCACGAAGCCGGTGAGGCCCTCGTCGATGATCTCCGGCACCGAGCCTCGGTTGAAAGCGACCACCGGCGTGCCGCAGGCCATGGCCTCGATCATGACGAGGCCGAACGGTTCCGGCCAGTCGATCGGCAACAGCAGGCCGAGCGCGCCGCTGAGGAAATCGGACTTCTCGTGATCGCTGATCTCGCCGATGAAATCCACCAGCGGGTTGTTGACGATCATCGGCTTGATCAGCTCGTCGTAATAGTCCTGATCGGCACGATCGACCTTGGCCGCGATCTTCAGCGGGATACCGCAATGCATCGCGATCTTGATGGCGCGATCGACGCCCTTCTCCGGCGCGATGCGGCCGAGCACGGCGAGATATTCCTGCCTCGCCGGCTTCGGCGTCAGCAGGGTCTCCGGCAGGCCGTGGTGGATCGTCGTCACCCAGTTCGCCTGCGGCACCGGCCGGCGCTGAGCGTTCGAGATCGAGATGACAGGCATTTTGGAGAATGTGTTGAAGACAGGCTGATGCTCCGGCAGATCGAGCCGGCCATGCAGCGTGGTGACGAACGGCGTCGGCTGCCGGTGGAACAGCGACCACGGGTAATAGTCGAGATGGAAGTGGAGGAAGTCGAACTCCTCGTCGTCACATTTTTGCCGCACGCGCTCCAGGAGCACCATGTGCAGCGCGTTGGGATCGCGCACGGAACCGTCGAGGCGAAGCGCCCGCGGCCATAATGCGTCCAGCTTCGCCGACGTCTGCGAGTCGCCGCTGGCGAACAATGTGACGTCGTGACCAAGGGCAACCAACTCTTCCGTCAACCAATGCACCACCCGCTCGGTGCCGCCATACAGCTTGGGTGGAACAGCCTCCGTCAACGGAGCTACCTGCGCGATGCGCATCTCACCATCTCCTTTGTGCGATCATGGAAGTTTAAGCCCCTGCCGAGTTCGGCACCGGCATGCCGGGGAGGGAACGTTCTCGCATTTGCGAAGTTCCTTCTCCCGAACGTTACTTCTTCGACACACTGCAGCGTGGCCGCGATGATGCCATCACCTCATCTCACATCGTCCGCATCCGCATGTCGTGATGGTTTCGCCCGGGAACCGAGGCGAAGCGGTCGATGTTCAATCGGCTAAGAGAAAAATTGAAACCATCACGACGGGGTCGCAGCGAATGGATCATCTCTCTGGATATGCGCGCAGGCCATTTGCCTTTGTCTTGCGCTATCTACGGCGTCGATTGGCGTCACATCTGGTGATCCTTGGCGCCGTCGTTGCAGCCGTTGCCTGCTCGGTAGGCACGCAGTATGGCGTCAAATCGCTTGTCGACGCCTTGTCCGCGGGAACCTCTCATGGCGGAAGCGTATGGCTGGCATTCATTCTGCTCATGTCGCTGATCGCCGCCGACAACTTCCTGTGGCGGATCGCGAGTTGGACAGCGAGCTTCACCTTCGTGCGTGTCACGGGTGATTTACGCCGTGACATATTTCGTCATCTGACCGGACACGCGCCGAGCTACTTCTCGGACCGCATGCCAGGCATGCTGACCAGCCGCATTACCGCCACATCCAATGCGGTGTTCACCGTCGAGAACATGTTCGTCTGGAATGTGTTGCCGCCGTGCATTGCCACAATTGCGGCAATCATGCTGATTGGAACCGTGAGCCCTTATATGGCCGCGGGCCTGATCGTGATCGCCGGCGGCATGGTGATCGCCATGTTCCGTCTGGCCGCGGCCGGCAAACCTTTGCATGACGACTTCGCCGACAAGGCGGCCGCCGTCGATGGCGAGATGATCGACGTCATCAGCAACATGCCGCTGGTGCGCGCCTTCTGCGGCATCGGCCACGAGCATGAGCGGTTCGATGCCACAGTGAACCGGGAAGTCAATGCGCGCGGGCGCAGCCTGCGTTATCTGGAGAAGCTGCGGTTGTTCCACGCAGCCGTGACCGTGCTTCTGACCGTCGCGCTGATGGCCTGGGCGGTCACGCTCTGGCAACAGGGTGAGGCGACCACCGGCGACGTCGTGCTGGTCTGCACCCTCGGCATTTCCATCCTGAGCGCGACGCGCGATCTCGCGGTGGCGCTGGTCGACGTCACGCAACATGTCGCGCGCCTGACCGAGGCGATCGCCACGCTGCTGACGCCGCATGAACTGAAGGATCACCCCGAGGCGGAGCCGCTGGTCAAGAGCGGCGCTGCGATCGCGTACAACAATGTCACCTTCGGCTATCCCGGCGCGGAGAAGATCTTCGAACGCTTCAGCCTGCGGCTGCAGCCCGGCCAGCGCGTCGGCCTGGTGGGCCAATCCGGCGGCGGCAAGTCGACCCTTTTCACGCTGCTGCAACGTTTCTACGATGTGGACGAGGGCAGTGTGACCGTCGACGGCCAGGACATTGCCATGGTGACGCAGCAGAGTCTGCGCGAGGCGATCTCGGTGGTGCCGCAGGACATTTCCCTGTTCCACCGCTCGATCCGCGAGAACATCCGCTACGGTCGGCCGAACGCAACCGACGACGAGGTGCTGCGGGCGGCGATTGCCGCGCGTTGCGATTTCATCGACAGCCTGCCGGACGGGCTCGACACCATGGTCGGCGACCGCGGTGTGAAGATGTCCGGCGGCCAGCGCCAGCGTATCGCGATCGCGCGCGCCTTCGTCAAGGACGCGCCGATCCTGCTGCTCGACGAGGCGACTGCGGCGCTCGACAGCGAGTCGGAGGAGGCAATCCGCGAGGCGCTGGCGCGCCTGATGCGGGGCCGCACCGTGATCGCGATCGCGCATCGCCTTGCGACGCTGCGCAATTTCGACCGGGTGATCGTGCTCAAGCACGGCAAGATCATCGAAGACGGCGCGCCCGACCGGCTGATGCAGGGCCACGGTCCGTACCGTGAACTGGTGACGCAGGAAATGAGCCGGCTCGCGAAGTTCGCCGCGTAAACCCAACAGTTGCGTTTGCGTTGGTCGCGTTCGAAACACAGGCCGCAGGGGAGCAGCTCATGGCAGCCGAAGCCGCAACCAAGATCGTCCCGGCATCGCAGACGATGGAGACCGTCGCGGAGCAAGCGTTCTACATTCCGATGACGGGGCCCGCCGCGCGGCCCCGTCGCTCGCTCAAGCACGACGATACATTCATCGTGCTGGACAGCCATGGCGACATCGGCGCGTCGGCCGGCGGGCCGGATGGCCTGTTCAACCATGACACGCGCTATCTGGCGCGACTGGAGCTCGTGCTCGATGATCTCCAGCCGCTCCTGCTCGGCTCGAACCTGCGCGACGACAATTCGGGATTGACGGTCGACCTGACGAATCCCGACATCTATCGCCAGGGTCGCATTGTCCTGCAGAAGGACCTGCTGCACATCGTGCGCACGATCTTCCTGTGGCGCGGCACGGCGTATCAGCGCATCGGGCTGCAGAACCACGGCGAGCAGCGCGCCAGTTTCGAGCTGACGCTGCTGTTCGATAACGATTTTGCCGATCTGTTCGAGGTGCGCGGCGAGCGGCGGCCGCGCCGCGGCACCGGCACCAGCAAGCTGCTCGGGCCGACCGACGTCCTGTTCGAATATCGCGGTCTCGACGAAGCCGAGCGGACCACGGGGCTCCATTTCGATCCGCGTCCGACACGGCTCTCGGTCAATGCGGCGACCTGGCAGCTCGAGCTGGATCCGCATGAGTCCAAGTCGCTGTTCGTCGCCGTATCCTGCAACCGTCCGATCGCGGAGAAGCCGGCGCGCTTCTTCAGGGGCCTGCTGGCGCATCGCCGCGAGATGCGGCAGTCGACGGTCGGCGCGGCCAGCATCGAGACATCCAACAACATCTTCAACGAGGTGCTGTGCCAGGCCATGGCCGACCTCAACATGCTGATGACGGAGACGCCGCAGGGGCGCTACCCCTATGCCGGCATTCCCTGGTACTCGACGACGTTCGGCCGCGATGGATTGATCACCGCGCTGCAGATGCTGTGGGTCGATCCGCGGGTGGCCAAGGGCGTGCTGCGGCGGCTGGCGCATTTCCAGGCCAAGGCCGTCGATCCGCTCGCCGATGCTGCGCCGGGAAAGATCCTGCACGAGATGCGCGGCGGCGAGATGGCGGCGCTGCGCGAGGTGCCGTTCTCGCAATATTACGGCAGCGTGGATTCGACCGCTTTGTTCGTCCTGCTCGCCGGACGTTATTTCGAGCGCACCGGCGACGAGAAGACGTTGACCGAGCTGTGGCCTGCGATCGAGGCCGGGCTCGCCTGGATCGACGGCCCCGGCGACCCCGACCAGGACGGCTTCGTCGAATACCAGCGCGCCACAGAGAAGGGGCTCGCCAACCAGGGCTGGAAGGATTCCTTCGACGCGATCTTCCATGCCGACGGCAAGCTCGCGGAGGGCAACATCGCGCTCGCCGAGGTGCAGGGCTATGTCTACGCCGCAAAGCAGCTCGCCGCGCGATGCGCGCTGCGGCTCGGCAAGCCTGATATCGCCGGGAAGCTCGAGGCGGAAGCCAAGGCGCTCGCCGAGCGTTTCGAGGAAGCGTTCTGGTGCGAGGAGCTTGGCACCTACGCGCTTGCGCTCGACGGCAAGAAGCGGCGATGCGAGGTCCGCACCTCGAATGCCGGGCAGGTGCTGTTCAGCGGCATGATCCGCGAGGACCGCGCCCGTCTTGTGGCTGCCGATCTGATGCGGCCGCACTTCTTCTCGGGCTGGGGCATCCGCACCGTCGCGCGCGGCGAGGTGCGCTACAACCCGATGTCCTATCACGACGGATCGATCTGGCCGCACGACAATGCGCTGATCGCGCTTGGGCTCGCCCATTACGGGCTCAAGCACTCGGTCGCACATGTGTTCAAGGGCTTGTTCGATGCCGCAACCTATATGGATTTGCGACGGCTGCCGGAGCTGTTCTGCGGCTTCCGCCGCGAGAAGCGGCGCGGCCCGACGCTGTATCCTGTCGCCTGCGCCCCGCAGGCCTGGGCCAGCGCAACGCCGTTCACGCTGCTGGAGGCGGCGCTCGGCATCGAGTTCGATGTCGCGCGCGGCGAGATACGCCTGCGCAATCCGCATCTGCCGCCGTTCCTGAACGAGGTCATCCTGCACGATCTGCAGCTCGGGGAGTCCAGCGTCGATCTGCGGGTCATCCGCCACGGTCACGACGTGGCGCTGGAAGTGTTGCGCACGCGCGGCCAGATCCAGGTGTCGATCGTGCTGGCGCGCTAGGGAGCCGCGGCAAGGAGGGTTCATGCGTAGCGCCGGATGGTTGGCCTTGAGCGCCGCGATCGTCGCGGGATTGACGGTTGCGGTATCGCGCGCCGCGGAAGACCCGCCCGCGGCCGCGACCGAGGCGAATGCACCGCCGACGGCGCAGCCGCCGGCTTCGGTGGTGCCGGTCACGCCGAAGGATGCGGCGCCGCCGCCGTCGGTGACGATCATCGGCGCCAGCGACGCCCACGGCGTGCTCGGCCGTGACGTGCGCAGTGCTGCGGATGAGGACATGGGCCATATCGTCGACGTCATCGTCGATCTCACCGGCCATGTGCGCGCCGCCGTGATCGACTTCGGCGGCTTCCTCGGCGTCGGCAGCCGCAAGATCGTGGTGGATTGGAACGCGATGCGGTTCGGCAAGATCGTCAACAAGAAGGACAGCATTACGCTGGAACTGACCAAGGCGCAGGTCGCGGCCGCGCCGGAATACAAGGAGGATACGCCGATGGTCGTGCTCGGCGCGTCCGGCAGCCTTCAGCCGCTGCAAGCCATCCAATGAGGAGGGGGGAGGGCTGACCACCTGTGCTGTTGTCCAGGAAGCCGAACCATGCAGATCGCGAGGGACGCGTTGAACCCGACAACGTCGCCGTCCCCGTCGTTGCGGCCATTCCGGAGCCGTCGCGCCGGAGCCTGCGCGGCCTCGACTGGTTCATCTTCTTCCTCGCCGACGTGCAGACCGGTTTCGGGCCCTTCATCGCCGTCTACCTGACCACGCAGAAATGGACGCAGGTCGAGATCGGCTTCGTGCTGTCGATTGGCGGGATCGTCGCGCTGATCGGGCAGATGCCGGGCGGCGCCATCATCGATGCCGCGAAATCCGAGCGGCTGGTCGCGGCGCTCGCGATCGTGACCATCGGCTGCTGTGCGCTCGCCTATGCGGCGATGCCGATCTTTCCCGTCGTGGTGGCCGCCGCTACGCTGCACGCCGCGGCGAGCTGCGTGCTGGGGCCCGCGATCGCGGCGATCAGCCTTGGTCTGGTCGGTCCACTCAAGATCGGTGAGCGGCTCGGTCGCAACGCGCGCTTTGCCTCGCTCGGCAACGGCGTCGCGGCTGCGGTGATGGGGACCGCCGGATATCTTCTCTCCAGCCGATCGGTGTTCCTCGTCACCTTCCTGCTCGCGATCCCGACGCTGATCGCGCTGTCGCGCATTCGCGAGGAGGAAGTCGATATCGCGCGCTGCCACGGCGAGATGCCGCGTGAGGCGCCGGTTCCGGGCGACACCAATATCTGGCATCTGATCCGGCAGAAGCCGCTGATCGTCTTCGCGCTCAGCGTCCTGCTGTTGCAACTCGCCAACGCCTCGATGATGCCGCTGATGGCGAGCGCGGTGACGGCGCGGTCGAGTCAATGGGCGACGGTGCTCGTTGCCTTCTGCATTGTCGTGCCCCAGGCGATCGTTGCGTTGTTGTCCCCGACGGTCGGGCGCAAGGCGCAGCTCTGGGGCCGGCGGCCGCTGCTGCTGATCGGGTTCGGCGCGCTGACGATCCGCGGCCTGCTGTTCGCGACCGTGCGCGATCCGTATCTGCTGGTGCTGGTGCAGGTGTTCGACGGTTTCACCGCGGCGGTGTTTGCGGTGATGATCCCGCTGATCGTGGCCGACGTCGCCTTCGGCAGCGGGCACTTCAATCTGGCGCAGGGCATTGTCGGCACGGCGACCGGCATCGGCGCGTCCCTGAGCACCGCGCTCGGCGGCTATGTCAGCGACCAGTTCGGCAATGCCACCGCGTTCTTCGGGCTGGCGAGCATCGCGGCGACAGGGCTGTTGCTGATCCTGTTCGTGATGCCGGAGACCCGGCGCACGGGCATCGCGGCCAAAGAAATGGCCGGCTGAACGCAATCAGCCGGCCACAAGTGGGGGAAGAGAAGACGATCAGGCGTCGAGATTGTGCAGGCGCTGGCGGTTGCGCAACACGATCTGGCGGGCGCCGGAAAATCCCAAGATGCCCTGGGCGTGAAGCTGCGACAGCGCGCGCGACACGGTTTCGAGCGTCAGGCCGAGATAGTCGCCGATGTCGCGGCGGCACATCGGCAGCGCCATCATGCCGGCAACGGCCAGGCGACGATCCATTTCCAGCAGGAAGGTCGCAACCCGCTCCATCGCGGTCTTGCGGCCGAGCAGCAGCATATGGTCTTCGGCATGCCGCAACTCGCCGGCCGTCATGGCCCAGAGCTTGCGGGCAACCTGCACGTCGGTGCCGGCGGCCTTCTCGAGGCTCGCCCGCTTCACCAGGCGCACATTGGTGTCGATGATGGCTTCGGCGGCGAGGCGATGGCTGGCGCCGGATTCGAGGCCAAACACGTCGCCGGGAAGGTGGAAGGTGCCGATCTGGCGGCGGCCGTCGGAGAGCAGCTTGTAGGTACGGACCGCGCCGGAGACGACCTGGTAGACATATTCCGCCGGCTCGTCCTCGCCGTAGATCTCCTCGTCCTTGCGGTAGCAGAACTCGGTGGCGACCAGGCCGACATGACCGGTGATCGCACCGAACTGGTCGGACGCGGGACGGGCAGGGGCGATCTTGCCACGAACTTGCGTGTTGATCGCCTGGGTGTTGAGCGTCTCGGTCAGCATCTGCGCCATCTCCGTTGTGATGACGCCTTGGTACGCGGTATCGGGTGCTTCGAAAATTTCGCGAGATATCTTAAGGGGAGCCCCTTACGTAGAATCCCGTAGGTCGGGGCCGCCGCAGAGCCGGGATACCCCGATCTTCACACTTCGGTGTCCGGGAAATATCTGGTCTCCAGGGCAAGTCATGTCATCGGAAGCGTTCACGCCAGCGGAGATGCCCGATGACAGCGAGATTTATCCCACTTCTGGTCGCCTTGTTGTTGCTGCCGTCGCTGGCCACGGCAGGGACAGCCCGGCCGCGAGTCGACGTTGTCGCCGGCCGTTTGTATTCAAATCCGATCGAAGGCCGCCAGATCGCAGCTCCGCCGTGGAGCGCGGCCTGCACGACCGATCACGGCCCAAGCGAGTGCGGCGAGCCGATGTGGATTTACGGTCCCCACAGCGAGCTTTCGCAGTACAGGAGCGCTTTCTGAGGCCATGCCTAGTTTCCGCGTCTGTTCTGGATGGCATGGCGAATGCGTTTGACCAGGTTCTCGTCGAGAAGCGGCTTCAAAATCACGTCTTTCACGCCTGCCGCCGCAGCCCGGGCCGAGATGTTGCCGTCGGGATAGCCGGTGATCAGGATCACCGGGGTGTCGCCGTCGGACTGGCGCAAGCGGCCGGCCAGCTCGATGCCGTTGATATCGGGCATCTTGTAATCGATGACGTAGCAGTCGGCGCCGGGCGGGTTCGTCGCGTTGAGCAGCGCGGTGGCGTTCCGGAAGGTCCGCACCGCAAAGCCGTCGGTTTCCAGCAGGAAGCGCAGCGATCCCAGCACGGCGTCGTCATCGTCGACCACATACACGATGGGCTGTGCGGATGGTGCCATTGGCCGCTGCTGGTGCGAGACGATCTCGATCATCCCACCTGGCTAGCACAGCTGGACCCTTCCGTTTTGACTTAGCTCAACCGGGCCTGTCTCAAGCCGGTTTGCCTCAATCCTTCAGCATGCCGGCGCGCATCGCCAGCCGCACCAGCTCCGACAGGCTGCCCGCCTGCATCTTGGTCATGACATTGGCGCGGTACACCTCGATGGTGCGCGGGCTGATGTCGTAGTCGCGGGCGATCAGCTTGTTGGAGAGGCCGGCGACCAGCCCTTCCATGACCTGTCGCTCCCGGGGACTCAGCGAGGCGACGCGGGCGGCGATGTCGTGGGCAATGGCCTCGTTCTTGGCGGCAGGCTCCGCCTGGCGGATCGCGGTCTCGATCATGGTGGTGAGACGGTCGTCCTCGAACGGTTTTTCCAGGAAGTCGACGGCCCCTAACTTCATCGCCTCGACGGCCAGCGGCACGTCGCCGTGGCCGGTCATGATCAGGATCGGAAACGGCGAGCCCTGTGCCTTCATCCGCTTCAGCAGCTCGATCCCGTCGAGGCCCGGCATCCTGATGTCGGAGACGACGCAGCCGAAGGCGAGACCGGGCAGGGCGTCGAGAAAGCTTTGCGCGTTGTCGAACAGCGTGACGCCGAAGCCGGACGAGTCCAGCAGGAAGTTCAGCGAGTCCCGCATCGCCTCGTCGTCGTCGATGACGTAAACATGTCCCTTGGTCGTCATGGCTCAGGTCTCGTCGGCTGCCGGCAGGGTGAAGCGGAATGTCGCGCCGCCCGATGCGTTGCTCTCGGCCACCATGCGGCCGCCGTGAGCTTCGATGATCGAGCGGCTGATCGACAATCCCACGCCCATGCCGGTCTCTTTGGTGGTGAAGAAGGTCTGAAACAGGTTTGGAATGACGTCGTCCTGGAAGCCGGAGCCGGAGTCCGACACCTCGACCTCGATCATGTCGTCATCGATGCGCTTGTTCGTCACAACGAGTTCGCGCCGCGACGACTGCGCCATCGCTTCCAGCGCGTTGCGGAACAGATTGACCAGCACCTGCTGGATCTGCACCCGGTCGGCGAGAACGAGGTCGGCGCCGGGATCGAGATTGAAGCGCAGCTGCACGCTCTGCTCGCGCGCGCCGGCAAGGCCGAGCGCGCCGGCTTCCTCGATCAGCTTCGACAGGCTCTCGACCCGCTTCTCGGATTCGCCGCGGGAGACGAAGTCGCGCAGGCGACGGATGATCTGGCCGGCGCGCAGCGCCTGTTCCGAGGCGCGGTCCAGCGCGCTCTCGATCTTCGCAGTGTTGGGGTCGGTGCTGCCGGCGAGCAGCCGCCGCGAACCCTTCATGTAATTGCTGATCGCCGCCAAGGGCTGGTTGATCTCGTGGGCGAGCGCGGAGGCCATCTCGCCCATCGCCGTCAGCCGCGAGACGTGGACGAGCTCGGACTGCAATTCCTGCAGCCGTGCCTGGGTCTTCTGATGCTCGGTGAGGTCGCGGACGAAGCCGGTGAAATAGGGTTCGCCGCCGGACTGCATCTCGCCGATCGACAGGTGCATCGGGAAGGTGGTGCCGTCGCGACGTTTGCCGGTGACGATGCGGCCGATGCCGATGATGTGCGGATCGTTGGTGGAGCGATAACGCGCGATGTAGCTGTCGTGGCGGGTGCGGTCCGGCTCCGGCATCAGGATGCTGACGTTCTGGCCGATCGCCTCCTGCTCGGACCAGCCGAACAGGCGCTCGGCGGCGGTCGAGAACAGCTGCATGATGCCGCGACCGTCGATGACGATCATGGCGTCGGGAATGGTATGCAGGATGGAGCGGAGGTGGGTCTCGCGCGTGCGTAGCGCTTCCTCGACCTGCTTCTCCTCGTCGATGTCGAGGAGGATGCCGCTGAGATGGCGTGCGAGGCCGGCCTCATCCCTGATCAGGCCGGCGCGGGCCCTGATCCATTGGCCCCGGTCGGAGGTGCCGGCGATCCTGAAAGAGACGTCGAAGCCGCCGCCATGCTCGGAGACCTGTTTGATCGCGGTCTCGACGCGCGCGCGGTCGTCGGGCGCAAGGCGCGCCAGGAACAGGTCGTAGCTCGCAGGTCTGCCGCGCTCGACGCCGAGCAGCATCCGCGCGGTTTCCGACCATTCCAGCTCGCGCGTCGTGAGGTCGAGATCCCAGGTCCCAACGCCGAACCCCTCGATCCGGACCCGGAAATGCTCGCCGCGATGATCGTCTGGCGGATGCGTCACGCGGGTCGGCGACAAGCAAGGGCTCCATTCTGTTGCGTGACGAGGTGTTGCGAACGTCTCGACAATTTCGCCCAAGGGCGGCTCCGAAGCAAGTTCGGATGTCTGATTCCATTGACGGATTTGCCGCTGAATCGCGTGGGGCGATTTGATCTATCTCATCTTGCTCCGCGCCGGCGAGGCTAGATTTCGCGCCAATCGATTGGTTCGGAGACGCCCCATGACATATGCCACCGTGATGGTCAGCCTCGCGCTCGATCAGCCGAACGAGCCGCGCCTTCGGGTCGCAGGCGAGCTCGCCGAACGATTCGAGGCCGCGCTCGTCGGGGTCGCCGCGGCAAAGTTCGCGCCGCCGCTTTTTTTTACCGATGGTGCCGAGGCCCAGCGCCTGCTCGATGAGGAGGAGGATTCCGTCAAGCGGTGCCTGGCCGATCTGGAGGCGGAATTCCGCGGCGCGACCAGCACTCGCGGTGCGCGCGTCGAATGGCGCAGCGCCACGGATTTTCCGGCACGATACGTCCTGGCGCAGGCGCGCTGTGCCGACATCATCGTCAGCGGCGGGCAGAGCCCGGTCTTCTCCGATGCCTTTTCGCTGGTAAGCCCGAGGGATCTGGTGATGCAGGCCGGCCGGCCGCTGCTGTTCGTGCCCGACCGGATCGACTGGCTCGATCTGCGCAGCGTGCTGGTGGCCTGGAAGGACACGCCCGAGTCGCGGCGGGCGGTGGCCGATGCGCTGCCGTTGCTGCGCAAGGCGAAGGACGTCGCTATCGTCGAGATTCCGGAAGAGGGCGACGACCGGTCGGCAGCGATGGCGCGTGTTGGCGATGTTGCCGCCTGGCTTGCCCGCCACGGCGTCACCGCGACAGCGCGCGTCCCCGAAGCCACGGGGAACGAAACCGCTGCCGTGCAATTGGAGCGGGTTGCCGGCGATGTCGGTGCCGGCCTGATCGTCGCCGGCGCATACGGTCATTCCCGCTTCCGCGAGCTGATTCTCGGCGGCGTCACTCAATCTCTGGTCACGCAAACCGCACGCTGCGTGCTGCTGTCGCATTGACGGCCTCGAACACAGCCACAATCGATGAGGACGCGCCGTGTACAAATTCCTTGAGCAGACCGCCAGCGGCTACATGACCCGGAACGTCAGGACGGTGCAGCGCGACCATGATCTGCTCGCGCTCAGCGAGATGTTCGAGCGGGACGATTTCAACTCCTATCCGGTCGAGGACGACGGGCAAATCGTCGGCATCGTCACCAAATTCGACATCCTGAAGTGCTTTGCCTTCACGCCGAGCCAGATGCTGCCGCGCTATCACGACCTGATGAGCCGCAAGGTCGGCGACGTCATGACGCCCGAGTTCATCTATGTCAGCCCCGACACGCGCCTGACGCGCGTCCTCCAGATCATGGTCGAGCATCGCATCCGCAGCATCATCGTGCTCGACGGCACGCAAAAACTGGTCGGAATCATCGCGCGCGAGGATGTCATCGCAGCGCTGAAGGCGACCGCGAGCGAGTGACTTCTTCCTTCCTTCTCCCCTTGCGGGAGAAGGTGGCGCGAAGCGCCGGATGAGGGGTCTCTATCCTCGGAGAGACTGCTTCTGAGCAGCACACCCCTCACCCAAGCGAGCCTGCCGCACTGTCCTCGCTGCCCTCTCCCGCAAGGGGAGAGGGCACTGTCACTGGCCGCGCCGCAAAACGCGGGACACTCCCAAAAATTGCCCCTCGGATATGAAGAACTGAACCGCAAGTCTTGATTTCAATCAATTCCCCGCGAGGGTGAATGTGGTTTCTGGCGGCGTGTTCTTTCAGAGAGAATCCGCGATGCCCCAGCCCACCATCACCAAAACCATGACGACAGGCGAAGCCGGCCTGGCGCTCGTCTTCGCGGTCTTCGCCTTCCTGTGCCTGGTCGCCTCGGCCAAGGCGCTCGACGCGCCATTCGCCTTCCACGCCGGTCTCAGCGCCGCCGCGAGCCTGGCCGCGGTGTTCTTCATCATCAACCGCTACTACGATCGCCCGGCGGCGCTGCCGCCCGCGGAGATCAACGGCCGTCCCAACTACAATATGGGCCCGATCAAGTTCACCGCCGTCATGGCGATGGTCTGGGGCATCGCGGGCTTTCTGGTCGGCCTCATCATCGCCTCGCAGCTGGCGTGGCCCGCACTGAACTTCGATCTGCCCTGGATTCAATTCGGCCGGTTGCGGCCGCTGCACACCTCCGCCGTGATCTTCGCCTTCGGCGGCAACGTGCTGGTCGGCACCTCGCTCTACGTCGTGCAGAAGTCCTGCCGCGCGCGGCTGGCCGGCGATCTCGCGCCCTGGTTCGTCGTGCTCGGCTACAATTACTTCATCCTCGTCGCGGGCACGGGCTATCTGCTCGGCGTCACCCAGTCGAAGGAATATGCCGAGCCGGAATGGTACGCCGATCTCTGGCTGACCATCGTCTGGGTCACGTATCTGCTGGTCTTCCTCGGCACCATCATCAAGCGCAAGGAACCACACATCTTCGTCGCGAACTGGTTCTATCTCGCCTTCATCGTGACGATCGCGGTTCTGCATCTCGGCAACAATCCCGCGCTGCCGGTGTCGTTCTTCGGCTCCAAATCCTACGTCGCGTGGGGCGGCATCCAGGATGCCATGTTCCAGTGGTGGTACGGCCATAACGCGGTCGGCTTCTTCCTGACCGCCGGCTTCCTCGCCATCATGTACTATTTCATTCCGAAGCGCGCCGAGCGGCCGATCTATTCCTACCGGCTCTCGATCATCCACTTCTGGGCGCTGATCTTCCTCTACATCTGGGCCGGCCCCCACCATCTGCACTACACGGCACTGCCGGACTGGACGCAGACGCTCGGCATGACCTTCTCGATCATGCTGTGGATGCCGTCATGGGGCGGCATGATCAACGGCCTGATGACGCTGTCGGGCGCCTGGGACAAGCTGCGCACCGATCCCGTGCTGCGCATGCTCGTCGTCTCCGTCGCCTTCTACGGCATGTCGACCTTCGAAGGTCCGATGATGTCGATCAAGGTGGTCAATTCGCTCAGCCACTACACCGACTGGACCATCGGCCACGTGCATTCCGGTGCGCTCGGCTGGGTCGGCTTCGTCTCTTTCGGTGCGCTGTACTGCCTGGTTCCGTGGGTCTGGAATCGCAAGGGGCTCTACAGCCTGAAGCTCGTCAACTGGCACTTCTGGATCGCGACGCTCGGGATCGTTCTCTACATCTCGGCGATGTGGGTGTCCGGCATCCTGCAGGGCCTGATGTGGCGCGCCTACACCTCGCTCGGTTTCCTCGAATATTCCTTCATCGAGAGCGTCGAGGCGATGCACCCCTTCTACGTCATTCGCGCCGCCGGCGGCGGTCTGTTCCTGATCGGCGCGCTGATCATGGCCTACAATCTCTGGATGACGGTTCGCGTCGGCGAGCGGGAAGTCCAGATGCCCGTCGCTCTTCAGCCGGCGGAATGAGGAGCTTCCCATGTCGTTCTGGACACGCCACCAAATCTTCGAAAAGAACTCCATCATCCTGATCGTCGGCATTCTGCTGGTGATCGCGATCGGTGGTCTCGTCGAGATCACGCCGCTGTTCTACCTCAAGAGCACGATCGAGGTGGTCGACGGTGTCAGGCCCTACACGCCACTGGAGCTGGCGGGGCGCAACGTCTATGTCCGCGAGGGCTGCTATCTCTGTCATTCGCAGATGATCCGCCCCTTGCGCGACGAGGTCGAGCGCTACGGCCACTTCTCGCTTGCCGCCGAGAGCATGTTCGACCACCCGTTCCAGTGGGGCTCGAAGCGCACCGGTCCCGATCTCGCCCGTGTCGGCGCGAAATATTCCGACGACTGGCACGTCACCCATCTGACCAATCCGCGCGCGATCGTGCCGCAATCGGTGATGCCGGGTTATCCGTTCCTGAGCTCGACCGAGGTGGATCCCGCGACGATCGCCGACCACATGCGTACGCTGCGGGCCGTCGGCGTTCCCTACACCGACGACCAGATCGCCAACGCGGCCGCCGACATGAAGGCCCAGGCCGATCCGGACAATGCCGGCACCGATGCCTTCGCCAAGCGCTACGCCAAGGCGGCTGTGCGCAATTTCGACGGCAAGACCGGAACGCCGACCGAGATGGACGCGCTGATCGCGTACCTGCAGATGCTCGGCACCCTGGTCGACTTCAAGCTCTACAACGAGAAAGCCAATCTTCGCTGAGAAGGCATCACCGATGAAAGCCATCCTGACACTCGACAATCTCGCATCCAGTCTCGTGACCACCATCTGGACGCCGGTCTTCGTCGCGATCTTTCTCGCGATCATCGCCTACGCGTTTTGGCCCCGCAACAAGGCCGCGTTCGACGAAGCGGCCAGCCTGCCGCTGCGGGAGGAGTGAGAGATCATGACCGATCATCATGGCGAATTCGATTCCGTCACCGGCAAGTCCACGACCGGACATGAATGGGACGGCATCAAGGAGCTCAACACGCCGCTGCCGCGCTGGTGGGTGATCTCCTTCTACCTCACCATCGTCTGGGCGATCGGCTACTGGATCGTCTATCCGGCCTGGCCGCTGATCGCGAGCAACACGACGGGCCTGTTTGGCTACTCCTCGCGGGCCGATGTCGCGGTCGAGCTCGCCAATCTCGAGAAGATCCGGGGTGAAAAGATGGCCGCCCTCGGCGCGGCCTCGCTCGCCGACATCGAGAAGGACCCGGCCTTGCTGGCGCTCGCGCGCGCCAAGGGCAAGACCGTGTTCGGCGACAATTGCGCGCCGTGCCACGGCTCGGGCGGCGCGGGCGCCAAGGGCTTTCCGAACCTGAACGACGACGATTGGCTGTGGGGCGGCACGCTCGACCAGATCATGCAGACCATCCAGTTCGGTGCGCGCTCCGGCCACGCCAAGACCCATGAGGGCCAGATGCTCGCCTTCGGCAAGGACGGCGTGCTGAAGCCGGACGAGATCGTCACGGTCGCCAATTATGTCCGCTCGCTGTCGGGCCTCCCGACCCGAAAGGGGTTTGACGCCGCCAAGGGCGAGAAGATCTTCGCGGACAATTGCGTCGCCTGCCATGGCGATGGCGGCAAGGGTAACCCGGAGCTCGGCGCGCCCAATCTGACGGACAAGATCTGGCTCTATGGCTCGGACGAGGCGACCCTGATCGAGACGATCAGCCAGGGCCGCGCGGGCGTCATGCCGGCCTGGGAAGGACGGCTCGATCCCTCCACCATCAAGGCTATGGCGGTCTACGTCCACTCGCTGGGCGGCGGCAAGTAGAAGTGGTGAGGAGCTTGTCCTTTGTGCGCGCTCTTTCTGTTCCCTCCCCCGCAAGGGGGGAGGGAACGCACCTTCTTCGGGGGACCAGTCGAGTCTCATCTCAGACTTAGGCCACGCAGTCACGCGAACAAAAATGCCCCTGCTTGAGCTGGATCAATCGACGCGGCGGCGCCGGGGCTAGGTTTAATCGCACCTTTTCGAGACGCCTCAAGCGATGAACAAGACCGTGAACCCGAACGAGCTCACATCGGACGACGATAACGGGCCGCTCTATGTGGCCCAGAAGAAGGTGTATCCCCAGAGCATCTCTGGCACCTTCCGCCGGATCAAATGGGGCCTGATGGCGTTCTGCCTCGGCGTCTATTATTTCCTGCCCTTCGTGCGCTGGAACCGCGGCCTTGGCGCCCCGAGCCAGGCGGTGCTGATCGATCTTCCCAACAGCCGCTTCTACTTCTTCTTCATCGAGCTGTGGCCGCAGGAGATCTATTACTTCACGGGCCTCTTGATCGTCGCCGCGGTGGCGCTGTTCCTGATGAACTCCGTCGGCGGCCGCATCTGGTGCGGCTATCTCTGCCCGCAGACGGTCTGGACCGATTTGTTCTACGCCGTCGAGCGCTTCGTCGAGGGCGACCGCCGCGAGCGGATGCGCAAGGACAAGTCGGGCGGCGGGCTGACGCTCAGGCGCGTCTCCGAGATCGCGTTCAAGCATGCGATCTGGCTGATGATCGCCTGGTGGACCGGCGGCGCCTGGGTGCTCTATTTCAACGATGCCCCGACGCTGGTGAAGGAGCTCCTGACCTTTCAGGCGCCGATGATCGCCTATATCTGGATCGGCATCCTCACGGCGACGACCTATTTGCTCGCCGGCTTCATGCGCGAGCAGGTCTGCACCTATATGTGCCCCTGGCCGCGCATCCAGGCCGCGCTCACAGACGAATGGGCGCTCAACGTCACCTACCGTTACGATCGCGGCGAGAAGCGCACCTCGGTGAAGAAGGCCGCCGAGCTGCGTGCGCTTGGACAGCCGGTCGGCGATTGCGTCGACTGCTATCAATGCGTCGCGGTGTGCCCGACCGGCATCGATATCCGCAATGGACCGCAGCTCGAATGCATCCAGTGCGGGCTCTGCATCGACGCCTGCGACAACGTCATGACCAAGATCGGCCGGCCGAAGCGGTTGATCGGCTATGACAACGACATCAACATCCAGCGTCGCCAGGAAGGCAAGGCGCCGATCTATCGCATCGTCCGCGCCCGCACCGTCGCCTACAGTGCGATCATCGCGGCCGTCGGCGGCATCATGCTCTACGTGCTCGCAACCCGCACTCTGCTCGACATCAACGTGCTGCACGACCGCAACCCGGTCGCGGTCAAGCTCAGCGACGGATCGATCCGCAACGCCTATACGGTGCGGCTGCTCAACAAGAGCGGTTATGACCGCGTCGTCGCGATCGACGCGGACGGCCCGGTCAATCTGACCACGCACGTCGTCGGCGTCGATTCCGTGACGCCCGACAGGCCGATGATCGTGATCCCGCGCGATTCGACCAGCGAGCTGCGGCTGCTCGTCACCGCGCCGGCCGACAGCAATCCGGAGAAGTCGATCCCGGTGCGCATCCACGTCACCGATATCGGGCTCGGCGAGGTCGCCACCACCACCGACAATTTCGTCGCGCCGTAAGAGCTGCATGTAGGATCTGGAGACTGAAATGGCCGTCAAGCCGCTGACCGGAACCAAGGTGTTCCTGATGCTGGTCGCCTTCTTCGGCGTCGTGATCGGCGTCAATTTCACCATGATGAAGCTCGCGATTGCGACGCTGCCCGGCACCGACGTGGACAGCCCCTATGCCGCGGGCCTCGCCTACGATCGCGAGATCTCGGCGGCGCAGGACCAGGCCGCGCGCGGATGGAAGGTGAGCGCGCATATCGAGCGACGCGCCGACGGCAATGCCGTGCTTCAGGTCGAAGCGCGCGACGCCGCCGGCCAGCCGCTGACCGGGCTGAAGTTCGGCGGCCGCCTGGAGCGCCCGACCGACAAGCGGGCCGACCTCGCGGTCGCGCTCGCGGAGGCCGGTATCGGCATCTATCGCGGCAATGCTACCTCCGTCGCGCCTGGCCAGTGGGATCTCGTCATAGAAGGCGACGCCAAGGGCGAGCGCGTGTTCCTGTCGCGCAACCGCGTGATCCTGAACTGAGGTCTCGCCATGCAGGTGACACGCGATTTCTCTCACTACGTCCGCGCCGCGGGCACCGGCCTCCGGCACATCGATCTCGCGGTCGAGGGCGTTCACTGTGCGGGCTGCATGGCCAAGATCGAGCGCGGCCTCTCCGCCATTCCCGACGTCACGCTGGCGCGCGTGAACCTCACCGACCGGCGCGTCGCGCTGGAATGGAAAGAGGGCGCGCTCGATCCCGCGCGCTTCATCGATCGCCTCGAGGAGCTCGGTTACAAGGCCTATCCCTACGAGACCGAGAGTGCAGAGGCGAGCGAGGTCGCGGAATCGCGCTTCCTGCTGCGCTGCCTCGGCGTTGCCGCGTTTGCCACCATGAACGTGATGATGCTGTCGATCCCGGTGTGGTCGGGCAACGTCTCAGACATGCTGCCGGAGCAGCGCGACTTCTTCCACTGGCTGTCGGCGCTGATCGCGCTGCCGGCGGCGGCCTATGCCGGCCAGCCGTTCTTCCGCTCCGCCTGGCACGCGCTGTCGAACAAGACGACCAACATGGACGTGCCGATCTCGATCGGCGTGTGCCTTGCGCTCGGCATGTCCGTGGTCGAGACCATCCATCACGCCGAGCACGCCTATTTCGACGCGGCGATCATGCTGTTGACCTTTTTGCTGGTCGGCCGTTTCCTCGACCAGAACATGCGGCGGCGGACGCGTGCGGTCGCGGGCAATCTCGCCGCGCTGAAGGCGGAAACGGCGGCAAAATTCGTCGGGCTCGACGAGATCTCGCAGGTTCCGGTTGCGGCGATCCATCCCGGTGACATCGTGCTGCTGCGGCCGGGCGAGCGCTGTGCCGTCGACGGCACCGTGATCGAGGGCCGTTCCGAGATCGACCAGAGCCTGATCACCGGCGAGACGCTCTATGTCACGGCCGAGCAGGGCACGTCGGTCTATGCGGGTTCGATGAATATTTCCGGTGCGCTGCGGGTGCGGGTCTCGGCGGCGTCGGAAGCGACGCTGCTTGCCGAGATCACGCGGCTGCTCGACCACGCGCTGCAGGCGCGCTCGCGCTACATGCGGCTCGCCGACCGCGCCTCGCGGCTCTATGCGCCCGTGGTGCATGCGACCGCGCTGATCACCATCCTTGGCTGGGTCGCGTTCGGCGCGAGCTGGCATGATGCGATCGTCACCGGCGTCGCGGTGCTCATCATCACCTGTCCCTGCGCGCTCGGGCTCGCGATTCCGACCGTGCAGACGGTGGCCTCGGGTGCGATGTTCAAGTCCGGCGTGCTGCTCAATTCCGGCGATGCCATCGAGCGCCTCGCCGAGGCCGACCACGTCATCTTCGACAAGACCGGCACGCTGACGCTGCCCGATCTCGACGTGACCAATGCGGCCGATATCCCGGCCGACATCTTTGAGCTCGCTGGCCGGCTCGCGCTGTCGAGCCATCATCCCGTCGCCGCCGCGGTCGCGCAGGCCGCCGGCGCGAAATCGCCGATCGTCGGCGCGGTTGAAGAGGCGGGGCAGGGCGTCCGCGCAACTGTCGACGGCGTCGAGATCCGTCTCGGCCGTCCGTCCTTCTGCGGCGCCGAGGCATTGGTCGTCGGCGCCGATCTTGATCCCGAAGCCTCGGTCGTGGCTTTCAGGAGGGACGACGAGAAATTCATCCTGTCGGTGCGGCAGGGCCTGCGTCCGGATGCGCAGGCCGTGATTGCTGCCCTGAAGGATCGCCACATCGGCATCGAGATTCTCTCCGGCGACCGCGAGCCCGCGGTGATTGCGGCGGCCCACGCGCTCGGCATCGCCGAATGGCGCGCCGGCGTCACGCCGGCCGACAAGATCGCGCGGATCGAGGAGCTGAAGCGGCGCGGCGCCAGGGTGCTGATGGTCGGCGACGGCATGAACGATGCGCCGTCGCTCGCGGCCGCGCATGTCTCGATGTCGCCGATCTCGGCTGCGCATCTCAGCCAGGCCACCGCCGATCTCGTCTTCCTTGGCCGGCCGCTGGCCCCGGTCGTCGCCGCGATCGATTCCGCGCGAAACGCGCTGCATCTGATGAGGCAGAACCTCTGGCTTGCGATCGGGTACAATGTGCTCGCCGTGCCCGTCGCGATCAGCGGCGTGGTGACGCCCTTGATTGCCGCGGCCGCCATGAGCGGATCCTCGATCCTGGTGATGCTGAACTCGCTGCGGGCCCGCAGCCGCACGCGGGAGATCATGTGATGGAGATACTCGTCTTCCTGGTGCCGCTGGCGCTGATGCTCGGTCTTGCCGGCCTTGCCGCCTTCCTCTGGTCGCTCCGCAGCGGCCAGTACGACGACCTCGACGGCGCCGCCTGGCGCGCCATTGCGGATGACGAGCCGCCGCCACAGGAATTGCCTGCCAAGCGCTAGCGCTTCAGGCCGAAGGTGAGGAGGGCGGCGGCAGCAAGGGCTGCGCCGACGCCGGCAACGCAGGCGTGCCAGCCAAAAGCGTCGAACAGCCGGCCGAGCACGGCCGTGCCAATCAGTCCACCGCAGAAATAGCAGGCGAGATACGTGCCGCTGGCGACGCCGCGGTTGTCGGCAGCCATCTGACCGACGAAGCCCGTGGCGGCTGCTTGCGCAAAGAAAGTCCCAACTCCGACCAGAACCATGCCGGCGAGCACCGCGCCGAGATGAGACGTCAACATCAGCGGCAGCCCGGCTCCGGCGACAACAAGCGATCCCCAGATTGTCGACCGTGTCCCAAGACGCGAGGCGACCTTGCCGGCCAGCAATGTCGTCACCACCGACGGGAGAAAGACGAAATAGACGAGGCCGAGGTCCATCATGCCGAGCGAGAGCGGCGGCCGGACCAGCACGAAGTTGACGAATGTGAAAGTGCCGATGAACGCGAACAGGATGCAGAACCCGATGCCGAAGGCTGCACGCAGGGGCGGTTTGCGCCAATGGGAGATCATTGCTGCCAGCGGCGATGCCACCGGCATCATCGTACGCATCGGTTGTACGTGCTTGATGGTGAAATAGACCAGCGTTGCACCGGCCAGATTGAGGACCGCGAAGAAGTAGAAATTCCAGGCGAGGCCGAGGCTGTCGGCGACCGCCGCGGACACCAGCCGGCCGACCAGATTGCTGGCGACATTTCCGGTGATATAGGCGGCAAACGCGCCGCCGGCATCCATGGCGCTGCATTGCTCGCCGAGATAGGCGAGCGTGAGGGCGAAGGCGGATGCCATGCACAGGCCTTGCGCGACCCGCAAGGTTGTGAAGACGGCGAGATTGGGCGCGGTCGCCAGCAGGCTCGTGGGGATCGCGAGCAGCAGGAGGCTGACCAGGATGCCGGTCCGACGCTCGATGCGCGGGCTGAGGACGCCAACGACGAGGCTGGATGCCGCCATACCGAAGGTGCTGGCGTTCACGGCAAAGCCCATCGCCGCCGGCGTGACGCCGTAACGGCGCGTGAGCGAGGGCAGGATCGCCTGCGTCGCGAACAGGTCGACGACGGTCAGGAACGCGATGAGGCCGATCACGAGCGAGCGCAACGCGAAACCCGGGGAATGCGCATCCATCGCCATCACGGTCGGCTTCATCTGTGCGGACAGATCGATCATCTCGCGGCATCTCCGATGAACAAGTGGCGCCCGGCACGCCTGGGGCAGGGAGGCCGGACGCCACATCAGGTAACGAGTACGCTGGGGCTGGGGCGCTCGTTACATGTTGTGGTCGGCAGGGTCCTTGCGGACGTCGCCGACATAGAGAATGACCGTTTCCTTGCCGAGGTTCTTCCACCAATGCGAGGTGCCAGACACCTCGGGGCGAATGTCGCCTGCCTTGTGCACGATCGGATCGATGCAATTGGAAGCGTGCTCGACGATCTCGCCTTGCTGCACGAAGATCAGGGCAGGGCGATCGTCATGGCTGTGCCAGGGCACGATGCCGCCGGGCTCGATGGTCAGCTTGCGGAAGCGCAGCTCCCGGCCTTCGATGTGCGCCGGCTGCTTGCCGAGGTCGATCGCGCCGAGCGTAACGTCGGTGACGCCGACTGGTTTATAGTCCACCATCTGGTGTGCGTTCGCCTTGATCTTGTCGGCCGGGCATTCACCGGCGAACACCGGTTGCGCGGAGAGCGTCAACGCGCCGAAGAGGGCGAGGCCCGGCCAGATCACGTGCGACAATGTGCGATGCTTGAGCATGGAAGTCTCCTGTGTTGGCCGCTACCGAGATGGTTACCGGCTATGCCAGGAGTTTCGTCGAAGCGGCGCTCGTCCTGAAATGCCCTTTCGCTCTCGGCGCGATAGCCCGGCGCTATGGTGGCGCGATACGCTGGCGCTATCGAACCGATTGTGAAACGGCATTTCCGCACGATCGGGATCAGGTGTTGGATCGCGGTTACCCCTTGCATGGGGCGCGGAACGCTAAAATAATGCAAACTCTTGCCGGAGCCGGAGATGACAGCACTTTCGCCAGCCGATGCCGAGCGGCTCAAATCCGCCTTCCAGCGTTGCCGCGACATGGACGGCACGCTGAACGAGCAGCTCCGCGCCTATGCCGATGCCAGCCGCGAGGTCTTCCCGGCCTATGGCGAGGCAGTCGATCGGCTGGTGGCGCGATTGGGATGGAACGGCGGTGGCGGGAGCGCGCCGCGTCCGGGCGATGCGATGCCAATGTTCGTCTTGCCGGATGAAAGCGGGCGTCTCGTCAATTTGGCTGCGCTGCTCGAGCGCGGGCCAGTCGCGGTGATGTTCTTCCGCGGACATTGGTGTCCGTATTGCCGGCTCAATGTCCGCGCCGTTGTGCAGGCACTGGATCGCATCGCGGCGATCGGCGCGCGGATCGTGGCGATCATGCCGGAGACGCAAGAATACACGCAGCAGGTCAAGGCCGATTCCGGCGCACCATTTCCGATCCTGACGGATCTCGACAATGGCTATGCTCTGTCGCTGAATCTCGCGATCTGGCTCGGTGCCGAAATCCAGAACCTGTTGTCCTATCAGGACATGAGCAAATTCCATGGCAATAATGCCTGGATGCTGCCGATCCCTGCCGTATTCGTTGTCGGGCGCGACGGCCTTGTGAAAGCCCGCTTCGTCGACCCCGATTTCCGCAAGCGCATGGAGATCGACGATCTGCTTGCGGCACTCGAAGGCGCGAGCCGCGAGAGCTGATCTCGTTTTGTCGGACGGGTGCGAACCTATCCCGCGATTGCCCGCCAGTCCGCTCCGCGCAGCATTCGCATCACGGCGTTGGCGACTGCCGTGCGTTGCCGGCCAGCCACCCCGTAAAGGCTGACGGTCCGGCGGGCGTCCAGCCCGGTGACCGCGGCGCGCGTCATGCCGTCCGGTACGGGCGAGGTGTGAGGCACCATGGCAACGCCGATGTCGGCCTCGACAAGCTCGATCAGATCGTGCTCGTTCGAGATCTGATGGTCGTGCTCGACGTCGACGCCGTGTTCGCGCAGGCTCGCCGAGATCCGGCCGGAGTGTTCGCAGAACGTCCGGCTCAACAATTGCTCGGAGCGCAGATCGTCCAGCTCGACCGAGCTGCGGCCGGCAAGCCGATGTCCGTCGTTGACGACGAGCTCGAAGGCCTCGGTGAAGAGCGGCCAGATGTCGAGTCGATCCCAGGCTTCGTCGATCTCGGCGGCGATGCCGAGCTCCGCCTCGCCTTTCCTTAAGAAATCACCGACCTCGCGGCTGGTCCCGCGCAGGAAACGCAGTTCAAGCCGGTTGAATTGCCGCCTGATCTCGTTGAGATGCGGAATCAGCAGCGCGAGATCGATCGAGTGCGTCAGCGCGATACGCAACGCGCCAATCTCCCCGCTCTTGAACGAGGACGCCAGCGAGCGTGCGCCGGTGGCGGCGTCGTAGCACTGCTTCAGCAGCGGATGCATGCGTTGGCCTAGCTCGGTCAATTGGGCCGCAGGGCGTTCGCGACGAAACAGGTCTCCGCCAAGCTCGGCCTCGAGCTGTTTGATCGCGCGCGTCAGCGAGGGCTGCGTCACGTTGCACTCCTCGGCGGCGCGCGTGAAATTCAAGAGTTGCGCCACCGCGAGGAAATAGCGAACCTGGTGCATTTCCATGGATCGGCTCCCAGCAGGATCAGTGCGGACCCTAGCCGATTGGGGCGAGGAATGACATCCCGGCCGCCATAGCTCGGACGTATGGACTTGGAAGCCAGCCGGCATTTCAAAAGGTCCCGCGATCTCGTAAAACGATCAGGCGTAACAAAACCACGCGTTCGACGAATATTCGACCAGTACGGGCTCATCAGGAGCAAACCATGAACGGCATGCAAGGCAGAGGTGCTAACCTTCCGGGTCAAGTCGTCCTCGTGCTTCAGGGCGGCGGCGCTCTCGGCTCCTATCAGGCGGGCGTCTACCAGGCCCTCCACGAGGCGGGCATCGAGCCGGACTGGATCATCGGTACCTCGATCGGCGCCATCAACGCGAGCCTCATTGCAGGCAACGCTCCCGAGCACAGGCTTCCGCGCTTGAGGGAGTTCTGGAAACGGATGGAGCAGAAGCCGGTCTGGGACTGGCGCTCGGCGTTTCCCGGCTTCAACGAGAAGCTGGCCTATTGGTCAACCGTCACCCACGGCATCCCAGGTTTCTTCCGGCCCAATCCGCTGGCGCATGCGGGAGATTCCTATCCGCTGGGCGCCGATCACGCCGGATACTATTCCACCGTGCCGCTGGAGGCGACTCTGAGCGAGCTTGTCGATTTCGATCTGGCCAATCGCTGCACGCCGCGCCTGACTGTCGGTGCGGCCCATGTCGGCACCAGTGAAATGCGTTATTTCGACAGCCGCGACGGCGAACTGACAGTGAAGCATGTGATGGCCTCCGGCGCGTTGCCGCCGGCCTTCCCGGCGGTGCGCATCGATGGCGAGCTCTATTGGGACGGCGGCATCCTGTCGAACACGCCGACGGAAGCGGTGTTCGACGACAACCCACGCCGGGATTCGCTGATCTTCTCGGTGCATTTGTGGAATCCCGTCGGCGCCGAGCCGACGACGATGGCGGAGGTGATGAACCGTCACAAGGACGTGCAATATTCCAGCCGCATTGCAAGCCAGATCGTGCGACAGCAACAGGCCCATCGCCTGCGTCACGTCATCAACCAGCTCGCGGCGCGCCTGCCGGAGAGCGAGCGCAACGACCCCGCGGTCAGGGAGCTGACGAGCTACGGCTGTCCGACCCGCATGCATGTGGTGCGGCTGCTGGCACCGCAGCTCGAGCGCGAGACCCATACCAAGGATATCGACTTCAGCCCATCCGGCATCTCGCTGCGCTGGAATGCAGGCTATGCCCATACGAAGTCGGCGCTTGCGCGCAAACCGTGGGTCGGCGAATTCGATCCGCTGGCGGGCGTGGTGCTGCACGAGCATATCGACCAGATGCCGCTGGCCGCGGAATAGCGCCACGGCCACCGTCGGCTTCATCGAATTGCCACAGGCCTTGGGAATCGTCGGCTTTCGCCCGCAATCGATGAGGCCCTGCAAGTGGTGACCGGGAACGATCTGGAATTGGCCCTCGATCAGGTCCGCGCCAATGCGGCGGGACCGGTGGGCGGTGTGTTCGGCCCCGACACGGTGACCTGGCGGATCGACCGCGAGGCCGTCATCTTTCTCGGTGCCGGTCGTGCGTTGCTGCTCCAGCTCGCGCATCCCTGGGTCGCCGCCGCCATCGCCGAGCATTCCAAAACGTTTGCCGATCCGATCGGCCGTTTCCATCGCACCTTCGACATCGTCTTTGCCATGGTGTTCGGCACGCTCGACCGCGCCATGCTGTCGTCGCGGCAACTGCATCGGCGCCACGCGATGATTGTCGGCGAGATGCCCGAGACGGTCGGTCCCTTCGCGGCGGGCTCGCGCTACACCGCCAACGACATCCCCTCGCTGCGCTGGGTTCACGCGACGCTGGTCGAGACTGCGCTGATGGCGCACGATCTGGTCCTGCCGCCGCTCGCGACGGAGGAGCGCGAGCGCTACTGGACCGAGAGCCGGGCCTTTGGCGCGTTGTTCGGACTGACGGGCGATGATCTGCCGGCAGATTGGTCCGGCTTTGCCGCTTACACCGCCGCGATGGCGCAGTCGGACACGCTGACCGTCAGCCCGGCCGCACGCGAGATCGCCGCGCAGATTTTTGGCGGCGCGCGTCCGTGGCTGCGGCCGCCGCGATGGTACCGCGCGCTCACGGCGCGGATGCTACCGGAACGCCTGCGCGCAGGCTTCGGGTTGCAGCTCGATGAGCGCGACTCAAGAGCCGCCGACAATGCGCTGCGATGGATCAAGCGGGTCTATCCGCAATTGCCGGAACGGCTGCGCTATGTCGGTCCCTACCAGGAAGCGCAGGCGCGGCTCCGCGGCGAGCCACAGCCGGACTGGATGATCCGCTGTCTCAACCGCGCCTGGATCGGCCGGCCGCAGATGGATGTGCGCGGGAAGGGGTGAGGCTCTAATCTTAATCCGTCATCCTGAGGTGCGAGTGGCGCGATGCAAAAGCATCGCGCCGAGAGCCTCGAAGGATGCACGGCCCTGCTGTTGCAGCCGGGCCGTCGCCCTTCGAGGCTCGCCGAAGGGGCGAGCACCTCAGGGTGACGGGAGATAGAGTGTCGTGCTCCCCAGTCTCACACCGCCGCCAGTCTCCGGTACAGCGCGCTGTAACTCCCCGCCGAGATGCTCCACGAAAACGATCGGCCCATGGCGCTGCGGCGCATGGTGTCGAGCTGGTCGTGGGCCATGAACGCCGAGAAGGCGCGGCGGACGCCGCCGAGGAAGGACTCGTGCGAGGGTCTGGAGAACAGGAAGCCGGTCTCGCCGTCGGTGATGGTCTCGGCGAGGCCGCCGGTCTGGTGGCCGATCGGAAGCGAGCCGAAACGCTGGGCGTACATCTGGCTCAACCCGCAGGGCTCGAAGCGCGACGGCATCAATGTGAAATCGCTGCCGGCGAAGATGCGGCGCGCCTGCGCGTCGTTGAAGCCGATGGTGACGCCGATGGCGTCGGGACGGCGGCGATGGGCATCGATCAGCGCCTGCTCGAGCGCGGGCTCGCCCGAGCCGGTGACCACGATCTGCCCGCCGGCATCGATAATCTCGTCGGCGGCCGACAGCACGAGGTCGATGCCCTTCTGGTGCACGAGGCGTGCGACGATCGCGAACATCGGCCCGCGCGAGACCGCGAGGCCGAATTGCTTGCGGACATAATCCGCATTGGCCTTCTTGCCGACCCAGTCGCCGGCGCCGAACTGCTGCGCGAGCTGGGCGCAGGAGCGCGGGTCCCAGCTCTCGTCGATGCCGTTGAGGATGCCGGTGAGCTCGGACGCATCAGAGCGGACGCGCAACAGGCCTTCGAGGCCGCAGCCGAATTCCTCCGTGGTGATCTCGCGCGCATAGGTGCCGCTGACGGTGGTGAGGTGCGAGGCATAGACGAGACCGGCCTTGAGGAAGGAGAGCTGGTCGTAGAACTCGACGCCGTCGATATGGAAGGAGCTTTCGGGAACACCGATCCGCCGCAGCGAGTCCTTCGGGAAGAGACCCTGATAGGCGAGGTTGTGGATGGTCAGGATCGACGGCAGCTTGGCGCCGCGCCAGGCGAGATAGGCCGGCACGAGCGAGGCCTGCCAGTCGTTGGCATGGACCAGGTCTGCTGCCCAATTCTTGTCCAGCTTGCCCATGGCAAGCTCAGCGGCCGCCGAGGCAAAGCGCGCGAAGCGGATGTCGTTGTCCGGCCAGTCGCGACCGGACTCGTCGCCGTAGGGGTTGCCGGGCCGGTCGTAGAGTTGTGAGCACAACAGCACATAGACCGGCAGGCCGTCCTTGGTGGCGGCCCGGCCGAGCGAGCAGGGGGGCATTTCCGCGAATGCCGGGCAGCGGCCAACGATCTGAATATGCGTCAGTTGCTCGATGATGTCGCGATAGCCGGGCAGCATGATCCGGATATCGGCGAAGGGGCGGAGCGCGCGGGGGAGGGCAGCGGAAACGGCACCGAGTCCGCCGACGCGGACGAAGTCGTCCATCTCCGTGGTGACGAATAAGACCCTCAAGAACGATTGCCCTCTTCCGATCCCGATTGCTGCTATGCAAGATCGGGTCCAGTTGCCCCTGGATATCTCAAGCCCCCCGCGAGACGCGTTCGTTCGGTAAAGACTTTCCTACTCAGCCGCCGCCATCTAGGGTCGGCGCACCAACAAGAGAGAACATCGATAGTTCCTAAAGGGCGGGCCAAGGACTAAGCAGGATGCAGCTACCAGATAAGCACGAAGACACGACGACAAAGGCCTTCGCCGGCCTGCGTGTCCTGGATTTTTCGACCACGATCGCCGGCCCCCATTGCGCGCGGATGCTGGCCGACATGGGCGCCGAGGTCATCAAGATCGAGACCGATGGCGGCGAGACGATGCGGACGCGGCCGCCGCTGCGCAACGGCTGCAGCACCGTCTTCGGCCAGCTCAATGTCGGCAAGAAGAGCGCAGTGCTCGACCTCAAATCCGAGGACGGCAAGGAGGCGGTCCGCCGGCTGGTTGCCACCGCCGACATCCTGGTCGAGAATTTTCGTCCGGGTGTGATGCGCCGGCTGCGGCTCGACTACGACAGCCTTCGCCCGGTCAATCCCAGGCTGATCTACTGCTCGATCTCCGGCTACGGCCAGACCGGTCCCTCGGCCGAGCTGCCGGCCTATGCGCCGGTGATCCATGCCGCCTCCGGCTACGACATGGCGCATCTCGCCTATCAGCCCGGCCGCAACCGTCCGGACTATTGCGGCATCTACCATGCCGATGTCGTCACCGGCACCTACGGCTTCGGCGCGATCGCCTCCGCGCTCTATCAGCGCACCGCGACCGGGCTCGGCCAGCACATCGACGTCTCCATGCTGGAATCGATGCTGACCTTGACGGTGATCGAGCTGCAGAGCTCGCAATTCGCGGTGAAGCCGCCGCCGCGACCGATGTTCGGGCCGACCGAGACCGCCAACGGCTATGTCATGATCACGGTGGCCAGCGAGAAGACGTTCCAGGCCTTGATGGGCGTGATCGGCCGGTCCGAATGGATCTCCGATCCGCGCTTCTCCTCCTACGCCCCGCGGCGCGAGAACTGGGCCGACATGATGGACGGCGTCGAAGCCTGGTCGAAGCGGCTCACGACCGATGCGTGTCTTGTGGCTTTGAGCGCAGCCGGCGTGCCGGCCTCGGCCTATCGCACCATCAAGGAAGCTCTCGCCGATCCGCAGCTCGCGCACCGGCAGGCGCTCTCGTCGGTGGAAGACGGAGGCGGCGCGTTCAGGGTGATCAACCTGCCGTTCCGGATGACGGGCGCCGACACCACACCGGGCAAGATCATGGCCGAGCTCGGCGAGCATACGAACGAACTGCGCGAGGAGATCGGCCTCGGCGACGCCGCGCCAATTCCGTCAGGCAAAACACAAGCGACCAACTGAGCTCATTGCGCTGCGCGTGCGGCATCGAACCTCGCGTGTTCCTCTTGCCGTCGCGTGCATTTGTCGCCAATCTCGCTCCCGAGTCATTCACGATCCGAAACATCGGACGAGGATCCCGGGAGGAACCATGACGAACATTGCTGCCGCGGCGTGCAAGCGCGCGCCGATTTTCCTTGTTGCGGCATTTGCATTCCTTCCGCTGGCTCATCCGGTGCAGGCGCAGAAGGCCGGCGGCAGCATCACCGTCGGCCAGGAGCTGGATATTCCGGGCTTCGATCCGCTCAAGGTCGGCGTCTTCGATTCCTCGGGCTACACCGCGGCCGCCCTGATCTTCGACACGCTCACGACGCTCGACGACAAGGGCGAGGCTGCGCCGAAGCTCGCGGAATCCTGGACGCATTCCGACGACTACAAGAGCTGGACCTTCAAGCTGCGCAAGGGCGTGAAATTCCACGACGGCACGCCGTTCAATGCGGAAGCCTTCAAGGCGAATTTCGACCGGCAGAAGGATCCCGCCAACAAGTGCCGTTGCGCCTTCTACATCACCACCGTGAAGGAGGTGCTGGCGCCGGACGAATACACCATCGTCTATAACCTGACCGATCCGTCCGTGAACCTGCCGGCGACGATGAGCATCCAGAGCACCAACAACGTGGTGCAGTCGCCGACGGCGTGGAAGACCAAGGGCGACGATTATAACCGCAACCCTGTCGGCACCGGTCCCTACATCCTGAAATCATGGACCGCCGGCGACCGCATGGTGCTGGAGAAGAACCCCGACTATTGGAACAAGGGCCATCCCTATCTCGACCGCATCGTCCTGAAGCCGCTGCCCGACGCGCAGTCGCGCTTCGCCTCGCTGCAATCGGGCGAGGTCGACATCATCTGGGACGACGAAAACGACTCCGACAATATCCTGAAGGCGCAGAAGGACTCCAAGCTGACCGTGCACACCTACAAGGGCTCGGGCGCGCAGGTCTATGCCTTCAACACCAAGGTGGCGCCGTTCGACGACGTCCGGGTGCGGCAGGCGCTGGTGATGTCGATCGATCGTCCGAAGATGTCGCAGGCGATCAGCAACGGACTGAGCCGGCCCGCCACCAACCCCTACGGCGACGGTTCCTGGGTCAAGTGCAAGGACGACGGCGCGCTGCCTTACGACCTCGAGAAGGCCAAGGCGCTGCTGAAGGATTACGGCAAGCCGGTCGACTTCAAGATGCTGGCGACGGCAACGCCGCGCGGCCGCGTGATCGGGCAGGTGCTCCAGCAATTCTGGAAGCGGGCCGGCGCCAATATGGAGATCGAGCAGGTCGACCAGGCGACGATCCCCTCGCGCGCCTTCTCGCGCCAGTTCCAGCTGACGCCGTGGCGCATCGTCGATCTCGCCGACCCCGATCCGCAGATGTACGCGAATTTTCGCACGGGCAGCCCGGTCGCGCTCGCCGGCTTCTCCGATCCGGAGCTCGACAAGCTGCTCGACCATTCGCGCGTCACCGCCGATGTCGCCCAGCGTACCGAGGATTATTGCGCGATCAGCCGCCTGATCAACAAGGAGGCGATCTGGTTCTGGACCTTCCAGAACACCTACTATGCGCTGTCGAGCGCCAGGCTGAAGGGCTTCCCGAAGATCTATAACGGCGTGATCGACGTCTCGAACACCTGGCTGGAATGACCGCGCGATGCTGAACTTCGTCGTGCGGCGGCTGCTGGCCATCCTGCCGGTCCTGCTTGCCGTCTCGCTGCTCACCTTCCTGATCGCCTCGCTGCTGCCTGGCGATCTCGCCTTCGTCATCCTCGGCGATCAGGCGACGCCTGAGAATGTCGCGGCGCTCCGTCATGACATGGGGCTCGACCAGCCGATCTGGTGGCGCTACCTGAGCTGGCTCGGCCACGTGCTGCAGGGCGATCTCGGCCGCTCGTTCCGCACCGGGCAGACCGTGCTGCAGGCGGTGAGCGAGCGCATCCCGGTCTCGCTCGAGCTGATGCTGATGGCCGAGTTCATCGGCCTCCTGATCGGCGTTCCCCTCGCGATCGCCTGCGCCGCGCGCGCCGGCGGTGCGTTCGACCGCTTCATGACCGGCAGCGCCTTTGCGATGCTGTCGATGCCGTCCTTCCTGATGGCGATCCTGCTGATCTACCTGTTCGCTGTCGAGCTGCACTGGCTGCCTGCGACCGGCTATGTGCCGTTCACCGAAGAGCCGCTCGCCAATTTGCGCTTCTTCGTGCTGCCGGCGCTGACGCTGGCGCTGGCGGAATGGCCGGGCATCATGCGGGTGCTGCGCTCCGACATGATCGCGACCCTGCAGGAAGACTACATCGCGCTCGCGAAAGCAAAGGGCCTCAAGCCTTCGCGCATCCTGTTCGTGCATGCGCTGAAACCGTCGTCGCTGACCCTGGTGACGGTGACGGGCATCAATATCGGCCGCCTGCTCGGCGGCACGCTGATCGTGGAATCGATCTTCGCGCTGCCGGGCATCGGCCGGCTGCTGGTCGGCGCGATCTACACCCGCGACCTCGTCATCCTCCAGGGCGTGGTGCTGCTGGTCGCCTGTGGCTTCGTCATCGTGAACTTCATCGTCGACATGCTCTATGCCGTGCTCGATCCGAGGATCCGCCATGGCCACGCTTGAGCTTTCGATGCAGGACGAGGTGTCGGCGCCGGTTCGGCGCAGGCGCAAGCTCGGGCTGCTGTTCTGGATCGCGAGCCTGTGGCTCGCCGCCATCATTGCGCTCGCGATCCTCGCACCGGTGCTGCCGCTGCAGAATCCCGTCGACATGGACATGCTGGAGCGCCGCGCCGCGTTCTCGACCGAGCACTGGCTCGGCACCGACGGCCTTGGCCGCGACGAGCTTGCCCGGTTGATCTTCGGGGCGCGCGTCTCGCTGACCGTGGGGCTGATCGCGCCGATGATCGGCCTTGGTATCGGCGGCGCGCTGGGCCTGCTCGCCGGCTACTTCCGCGGCCGGTTCGAGACGCTGGTGGTCGGCAGCATGGACGTGCTGCTCGCTTTTCCGCCGCTGATCTTCGCGCTCGCGGTGACCGCCTATCTCGGCCAGTCCATTCCCAATCTCACCATCATCCTCGGCGTGCTCGGCATTCCGGCCTTCATGCGGGTGGCGCGCGCGGCGACGCTGACACTGGCGCGGCGCGAGTTCGTCATCGCGGCCGAGGCGCTCGGCGCCAGCCATGCGCGCATCCTGCTGCGGGAGCTGCTGCCGAACGTGATCCTGCCGCTGCTGGCGTTCTTCCTGCTTGGCGTCGCCGTCACCATCGTGGTCGAGGGTGCACTGTCCTTCCTCGGGCTCGGCGTACCGCCGCCGATGGCGAGCTGGGGCAGCATGATCGGCGAGGGGCGCGACAGCCTCGACGTCGCGCCGCGGCTGGCCTTCCTGCCGGCGGTCGGATTGTTCCTGACCGTGCTGGCATTCAACCTCGTCGGCGACACCATGCGGGCATTGACCGACCCGCGTCAGGGGGCGCTGTGAGCACGCCGCTTTTGACCGTCGAGGACGTCGCAGTCGAGCTGCCGACCCCGCGCGGCAATTTGCGCGCGGTCGATCATGTCGACCTGTTGCTGGAGCCGGGCCGCACGCTCGGAATCGTCGGCGAATCCGGCTGCGGCAAGACCATGCTGTCGCGCGCGATCCTCCAACTGCTGCCGAAGAAGGCAAAGCTTTCCGGGCGCGTGATGTTCGACGGCCAGGATCTGGTCCGGCTCGCGCCTGAAAGCTTGCGCCGCCTGCGCGCGCGCGACCTCGCGGTGGTGTTCCAGGATCCGATGACCTCGCTCAATCCGGTGCTGACGATCGGAACCCAGTTGATGGAGACGATCCAGGAGCACCTCGAGCTCGACGCGCCGGCCGCGCGGAAGCGCAGCATCGAGCTGCTCGCCGCCGTCGGCATTCCTGCGCCGGAGCAGCGGCTCGCGCAATATCCGCATCAATGCTCCGGCGGCATGCGCCAGCGCATCGCGATTGCGATCGCGCTGTCCTGCGAGCCGAAACTTCTGATCGCGGACGAGCCGACCACGGCGCTCGACGTCACCATCCAGGCGCAGATCCTCGATCTGCTGGCGCGCGAGCAGCGCCGCCGCCACATGGCGATGATCATCATCACCCACGATCTCGGCGTGGTCGCCGGTCGCGCCGATGAGGTCGCGGTGATGTATGCGGGCAGGGTGGTGGAACGTGCGCCGACGCAGGCGCTCTTCAAACGCATGCACATGCCCTACACCGAGGCGTTGCTGGCGGCGATCCCGAAGCTGGAGACCGCGCCGCATACGCCGTTGCCTGCCATCTCCGGCCGTCCGCCCGATCCGACACGGCCGCTCAAAGGCTGCTCCTTCGCGCCGCGCTGTCGCTATGCGGCCGGGCGCTGCCACGAAGCCAAGCCCGAGTTGAAGAGCGCCGAGATGCCGGGGCATCTCTACGCCTGCTTTCACCCGATCCAGATGACGGAAGGGATTGGCGCGTGATGCAGCTCGCCGTGCAGAAGCAGCCGTTGCTGAACGTCGACAATCTCGTCGTCGAATATGGTCTCGGCAACAAGACGGTGCACGCGGTCTCCGGCGTCAGCCTTCACGTCGCGCGCGGCGAGACGCTGGGGCTGGTCGGCGAGTCCGGCTGCGGCAAGTCGACGCTGGGCCGCGCGGTGCTGCAATTGCGGCGTGCCAAAAGCGGCCGCGTGCTGTTCGATGGCGAAGACCTCACCGCGATGGAGGGCGATGCGCTGCGAAAGATGCGCCGCCGCGTCCAGCTGATCTTCCAGGACCCGATCGCCTCGCTCAATCCGCGCCGGCGCATCGGTGACATCGTCGCCGAGCCGCTGATCATCGCTGGTGTCAAGGATGCCGCCGAGCGCAAGCGGCGCGTTCACGAGGTTCTCTCCGCGGTCGGGCTCGATCCCGATCTCGTGGCAGGGCGGTTGCCGCACGAGTTCTCCGGCGGCCAATGCCAGCGCATCTGCATCGCGCGATCGCTCGTGCTCAACCCCGAGTTCATCGTGTGCGACGAGCCGGTCTCCGCGCTCGACGTCTCCATCCGCGCGCAGATCCTCAACCTGCTGGAGGAGATGAAGGCGCGGTTCGGCCTGACGTTGCTGTTCATCGCGCATGACCTTGCCGTGGTCAAAGCGGTCAGCGATCGCGTCGCGGTGATGTATCTCGGTCGGCTCTGCGAGGTCGGCCCATCGGAGCAATTGTTCGCAAAACCTGCGCATCCCTATACCGGGCTGTTGCTTGAGGCGATCCCGGTGCCTGATCCGGACGTGCGTCCCGCCGAGAGCGTGGCGATCGGCGAGCCGCCATCGCCGATTGCGCCGCCATCCGGTTGCCGCTTCCGCACCCGCTGCCCGCGGGCGGACCAGCGATGCAGCGCGGAGATACCGGAGTTGCGTGAGGTTGCGCCCGGCCAGTTCGCCGCTTGCCACCATCCGCTGGGCTAAACTAAGACAGGTCCCGGGTTTGTCTCGCCCTGCCGGCCGTGGCATGGTGGCGCGACGAAGAGTATGCCGGGAGGACGCCATGAAGAGTTTCAAGGTCGCCGATTTCAAGGCGCCGCTGCAGGAGTTCGACGAGGCGACGCCGCAACCCTCGGGCACGCAGGTGCTGATCAGGGTGAAGGCCGCCGGCGTTTGCCACAGCGACCTCCACATCTGGGAAGGCGGCTACGATCTCGGCCATGGCCGCAAGCCGCTGTCGTTGAAGGATCGCGGCATCAACCTGCCGCTGACCATGGGCCACGAGACCGTCGGCGAAGTTTTGGCGTTCGGGCCCGACGTGAAGCCGACCGATCAGGGCGGCCTCAAGCTTGGCGATGTCGGCCTGGTCTATCCCTGGATCGGCTGCGGCAAATGCGCTACCTGCCTCGCCGGTGACGAGAACATGTGCCTGACACCGCGCTCGCTCGGCGTCTATTGCGACGGCGGCTATTCCGATCACATGCTGGTGCCGCATCCACGCTACCTGCTCAACCTGAAGGGCCTCGATCCCGCATCGGCTGCGCCTTACGCCTGCTCGGGCGTCACCACCTACAGCGCGCTGAAGAAGGTGGAGCAGCATCTTGATACGCCGATCGTGATGTTCGGTGCGGGTGGTCTCGGCCTGATGGCGCTGTCGCTGCTGAAGGCGATGGGTGGCAAGGGCGCGATCATGGTCGATATCGACGCGAAGAAGCGCGAGGCCGCCGAGAAGGCCGGCGCACTCGCGACCGTCGATCCCAAGGCGGGCGATGCGCTGGAGCAGCTCGCGAAGAAAGCCGGCGGGCCGATCCGCGCCGTGATCGACCTCGTCGGCAATGCCGCGACGACGCAGCTTGGTTTCGACTGCCTGACCAAGGGCGGCAAGCTCGTCATCGTCGGCCTGTTCGGCGGCGGCGCGACCTGGGCCTTGCCGCTGATCCCGATCAAGGCGGTGACGATCCAGGGCAGCTACGTCGGCAATTTGCGTGAAACGCAGGAGCTGCTCGACCTCGTCCGCGCCAAGAACGTGGCGCCGATCCCGGTGACGAAGGCGCCGCTCAACAAGGCCAACGACGCGCTGCTGCAGTTGCAGCAGGGCGCCGTGGTCGGGCGCACGGTGCTGACGCCGTAATTCGAAGCCGTTTGTTTCTCATCATGGCCGGGCTTGTCCCGGCCATCCACGCCTTCTCGTGGAAATGGCATTAAGACGTGGATGCCCGGGCCAGGCCCGGGCATGACGGAGAGAGTAGGAAATCCTTAAATGTCCGCAAACAACGCTTTCCATATCGCTGTGCTCGCCGGTGACGGCATCGGTCCCGAAGTCATGGCGCCCGCGCTCGAGGTGCTGCGCAAGATCGAGTCCAAATCCGGCTTGAGCTTCCGCTTCACCGAGGCGCCGGCCGGCGCGAATAATTATCGCGCCACCGGCAAGTCGATGCCGGAGTCCACGATCAAATTGTGCGAGGAAGCCGACGCGATCCTGCTCGGGGCCTGCGGCCTGCCGTCGGTGCGTTACCCCGACAATACCGAGATCGCGCCGCAGATCGAGCTGCGCTTCATCTTCGATCTCTACGCCGGCGTGCGCCCGGCGCGGCTCATTCCGGGCGTGCCGAGCCCGATCGTCGGCGCCGACAAGCGCGGCATCGATCTCGTCGTGATCCGCGAGTCCACCGAAGGCCTGTTCGCCTCGATGGGCAAGGGCGTCGTCACCCATGAGGACGCGCGCGAGACCATGGTGATCACGCGCAAGACCTCCGAGCGGCTGTTCGATTTCTCGTTTCGCCTGGCCGAGCGGCGCAAGGCACGCGGCAAGCCGGGATCGCTCGCCTGTGTCGACAAGGCGAATGTGTTCAAGGCCTTTGCCTTCTTCCGCGGCATCTTCGATGAGATCGCGAAGAAGCATCCCGAGGTGAAGACCGATCGCCTCTATGTCGATGCCTGCTCGGCCATGCTGGTCAAGCGTCCCTGGGATTTCGACGTGATGGTGATGGAGAACATGTTTGGCGACATCGTCTCCGACATCACCGCGAGCCTGATCGGCGGCCTCGGCATGGCGCCGTCGGCCGATATCGGCGACAAATACGCCGTGTTCCAGCCGTGCCACGGCACCGCGCCCGACATCATGGGGCAGGGCAAGGCCAATCCCACCGGCATGATCCTGTCGGCGGCGATGATGCTGGACTGGCTCGCCGACAAGCACGGCGTCGAGAGCGCGGCGGAGGCCGGTGAGCAGATCGAACGCGCGGTCGATCAGGTCTATGCCGGCGGCCTCAAGCCGATGGAGTTCGGTGGCAGCAACGGCACGGCCGATATCACCAAGGCGGTGCTCGCCGCGTTGTAGGAGGGGATCGCGCCGCAAGGCGGCGGCCCTGAAGGGCTTGGACCACCATGAACAAGCCGGTGCCCGAACGATATCGAGATCTCCGGACGTTTGCCTTCGGCGACAGTCCGGCGCTTGCCGATGAACTGCTCGAGCTCGTCGTCAAGGGCATCAAGACGGCGACCTGCAGCACGGAAGACGAGCCCAACACGTCGACGCCCGGTGAGCGCTGGGTCGTGCTCGACGGGCGGGGAGAGCCGCGCTGCGTCATCGAATCCGTCGAGATCGCCTACCGGCGCTTCAATGACGTCGACGCGGCCTTTGCCTACGATGAGGGCGAGGGCGATCGCAGCCTCTCCTATTGGCGCAACGCCCATCGCACCTATTTCGGCCGGCTCGGACGGTTCAGCGAAGACATGATGCTCATGTGCGAGCGCTTCCGCCTGATCGAGGTTTTCGGCGATTGATCGCGTGCGATGTCTTCCAGGAAAAAGGGGCCTCGCGGCCCCTTCGTCATCTACCAGCGGTGCCAGTGGCGATAGCCACCGCCCCACGGACGCGGGCCGTAACCGTAGAAGCGTCGCGGGCCGCCGTAATAGCCGTAGGCGCCGTAATAGTTCGGGCGCCACCAGCAGCGGCCCCAGGCGTTGCAGACCATCCGCACCTGGTCGACATGCGCGGCCGGTCCGCCGGCGACTTGATCGGCCTGCGGAATGCCGTTCGGCATCGCCGCGAGCGCTTGTCCCGACGCCAGCGCAGCACTGCCAAGGGCAACCAGGCCAAGAACAGCAAGTTTGAGTCTCATCGCGATCTCCCTCGTTGGTGGCGGGAGAACTTGCGGCGGATCAATTGGTTGCTATCGCAGCGCAGGGCCGTGAGGAATTTAATCTTGGTGAACAAGTGTTCAGAGGAACGACGTCGTCGCGATCCTGGTCTGTGGGGCGTTGTTCAAGCACGCATCCCCATCGCAGGCCGAAATGGCGGGTCATGCTCGGGCGATGGTGCCGGGGCATAATGATCGAATTCCATTGTGAAGGTCGCGCGCCCCTGGCTCATCGAGCGCAGATCATTCGCGTAGCCGAACAGGTGAATGAGCGGCACCATCGCGTTGATGACGGTGAGGTTGCCGCGCGCGGCTTGACCCTGGATTTGCCCGCGTCGCAAATTCAGGTCTTCGATGATGGAGCCGACACGGTTCTCCGGTGTCACGACCTCCATCTTCATGATCGGCTCGAGCAGCACCGACTCCGCCTTTTGGAGTGCCTCGCGGAATGCGGCACGTGCGGCGATCTCGAAGGTCTGTGCCGAGGAGTCGACGTCATGATACTTGCCGTCGATCAGCTCGACTACGATGTCGACCACCGGAGCGCCGGCGACCACGCCCGAGGGAAGCACGCTCGCGATCCCGTTCTCGATACCGGGAATGTATTCTTTCGGAACCGCGCCGCCGGCGATCCTGGACTCGAACCGATAGCCCTGGCCGGGCCCGTTCGGCGCGACGCGCAGCTTGACGGCCGCGAACCGGCCCGAACCGCCGGACTGCTTCCTGTAGGTAAATTCCACCTCGGCCGGCCGAGTGATGCGCTCACGGAACGCCACCTGCGGCGCCCCAACTCTGAGACCGACGTCGTAGGTGCGCCTGAGGGTTTCGAGCTTGGCGTCGAGATGGAATTCGCTCACGCCCTTCAGGATGATCTGTCCCGACTCGTGATCGATCGACATGTCGAAAGCAGGGTCCTCGGCCGCGAGCTTTGCCAGCGCAATGCCGAGCTTCTCCGCATCGGCCTTCGAGTTCGGCTCGATCGCGATCTCGACGAGCCGCGGCTGTGAGAACATTTCGTTCGCCGTGACATACGGATTGATTCTGGGAGTGCCGGACTTCCAGTTCACCCATTCCTGAGCTTCGCGGTGCGAAACAAAGTCGGCGATCGGCAGATCGGTGAGGTCAGCCCGCCGGTGAATGACGCGCCAGCCGCCTTCTTGAAGGCGCTGGATAATGAAGGATTCCATGGGCAAGCCGGTCATTGGCGAACATTAAAACCCAAGCAGGCCGGTTTCAGAGCGCAAAGTCGTGGGTCGCGTGCTTCGCAAAGAACGTCGTCTGACGCGTAATTGCAACCGTGTGCCCCGTAATCGCTCGCAAGATCGCCGTTAGCGCAAACCACCGGTCAGGCGGCGCGCTTTCCTTGTTCTCGATGATCAGTTTCGCAAAGCTGACGCCGGCCGCTTCTCGCGCCAATTCGCCGATCGTGAGAATGCGACGCGGAATGGTCCGGAAGATCAGCCACCCCAGGCAGCCAAGGCTAATGTCGACGCAGAGTGCGCCCGCCATGAGCATGAAAAGCCGATAGTCCCATGGGATTCCAAAGGCCATCCATAGGCACATGAGCGTTCCCCACACAAAAGGGGCCCGCCAACGAACGACGCGCTCCGAACACTGGAAAGAGGTTTCCAGACTTGGAAGATCAAGGCCTGAATTCTGCGCAAGCCGGCGCCATTTCGGAGCTATCGAACGAGGCTCGATTTGCTCAAGAATTGAAATGGGTGTTTGGGGCGTGATCTCGCCCGCAATTCCCATGATCTTAAGTGCGCGGCGCAGGCGGTAGAATGCCATTTGAGACAGGCACGCTTGCGTCCTGGTGCCGGCATTCGGACGCTTCAATTCGATCAGATCGTAAAGCTGGCCGACGGTGCGTGTCTGCTCCGCTTCCGCGTCGGTCAGCTTGATCCCAAAGGTTCGTTCGACGTCGAAGATGACGTCCACATCGTCACCATCGCCGACGAAGTTCAGCGTGTTTTTCATGTTGCGTCCAACCGACGGGTTGCACTGATTGTAGCATTGCCGCGACCGCGCGCCAGAGCCCATTGTTCCGGTCCCGCTCGCTTCAGCGACCCCAAAAATGCTTCCACATCGTCGCTCAACGACCGCACGAGCGTCACAAT
Source organism: Bradyrhizobium sp. CCGUVB4N (assembly GCF_024199945.1). Classification (GTDB taxonomy): domain Bacteria; phylum Pseudomonadota; class Alphaproteobacteria; order Rhizobiales; family Xanthobacteraceae; genus Bradyrhizobium. The sequence continues at coordinate 3,055,460 of NZ_JANADP010000001.1, forward strand.
GAATCATCAAAGCGCCGTTTCGAGAGCGGTCAATGAGGCAGGAGCTGGGTCTACTCTGTACGGAGGGAAACCATGGCGCTCCATTTCCGCACCATCGACGGTTCAGACAACAACCTTGCGGACCCGGCCCTCAATCAGGCCAACACAGACTTTGCACGCGTGGGGCCGGCGAATTTCGCCGATGGCTTCGACGCCATGCAGCCTGGTCCGAACCCGCGCGAGATCAGCAACATCGTGGTGGCGAACGCGCCGGACACCCATCTTGAGGTCAACGGCGTCGCGCTGTCCGGGATGATGTATGCATGGGGTCAGTTTGTGGATCATGACCTCGATCTGGAAAAGAGCGGGGTCAACACGGCGGATATTTCAATTCCCGTTCCGGCGGGCGACACGCTGCCTCAAGGCACCGTGATTCCCGTGACGCGGGTGGCAATCGATCCGGCGACCGGCGTGCCCGGGCATCCCGCAACTGCCATCAACACAGTGACCGGTTGGCTCGATGGCTCCCAGGTGTATGGTTCCGACCCCGTCACCGCGGCCAGCCTGCGCACCGCGGATGGTCACATGAAGGTGTCGGCCGGGGACAATCTGCCGATCGTCATGACCGCGCAGGGACCCGCCTTTGCGGCAGGGGATGTGCGGGCGCAGGAGAATCCCGATCTGACGGCGCTGCAGACCTTGTTCGTTCGCGAACACAATTACCAGGTCGATCAATTGCAGCAGGAGCATCCGGGCTGGAGCGGCGACCAATTGTACGAGATGGCCAGGGCGATCACGACCGCGGAAATGGTCAACATCACCTATAATGAGTTCCTGCCGCATTTGCTGGGAAAGAATGCGATTCCGGCCTATCACGGCTATGATCCCAACGTTAACGCGCGCATCACCGAGGAATTTGAAGGAGCGGCCTATCGTTTCGGTCACTCCATCGTGTCGGCCGACATCAATGGCATCAGCAATCTGGGCGCGACCACAGCCGAACAATCGCTGGCGGACACGTTCTTTGAAGCGCCGGCGGCGTTCATTGCCAATGGCGGCGCCGACGGACTGTTGCGGCATCTTGCCAGCGATACCGCGCAACCGCTCGATACCCATATCGTTGAGGAGCTCCGAAGTTTCCTGAGTGATCCTCCGGATGCAATCGATCTGGCGGCTACCAACATCCAACGCGCGCACGATCTGGGTCTCGGGACACTGAACCAGACGCGGGAGGCGTTGGGGCTTGCTCCCTACAAGAGCTTCGACCAGATCACCTCGGATGCGGCCACGGCTTCGGCGTTGAAGCAGGCTTATGGCTCGGTCGATGCCGTAGACCTGTGGACGGGCGGGCTGGCGGAGGATCATACGGCGGGAGCGGCCATCGGTCAGACCTTTGGCAGGATCATCGCTGACCAGTTTACGGCGTTGCGCGATGGGGACCGGCTGTATTTCGAGAACCAGGGTTTCGATCGGCAAACCCTGCAGGACATCAAGTCGACTACACTCTCGGACATTATCGAACGCGATACGACAGGTACGACCGCCATGCAGGCGGATGCGTTCGTATCAACCGAGCGACATTCCGGCACGCTTGGTGGGGTTGATCCGACCGGAGCGAACGCCGTGAGCGGTCAGGCTCAGCTGGTGGTGGGATCTCCAGGCAAGGACACGCTGACCGGCGGTAGCCTGGACGACACCTTGGTGGCGGCAAGTGGTCACATGACGATGACCGGCGGCGCCGGCGCCGACACGTTTGTTTTCGATCTTGGCAACCTCACGGGACAACACAACACGGCGGTCATCACCGACTACGATCCCAAGGTCGATAAGCTGCAACTGCTGCAGAACGGTAGCTTTGCTGCCGTCAGAGTATCCTCCGATCATCACGGCGGAACCCTTTTGCATCTCCGCAACGAAACGATCGACCTGCTCGGCGTGAACCCCAACGAATTGCACCATCACGATTGGGCCTGAGTCCAAAATGCCGCGTCGCTCAAAGCGAGCGGCGCGGCAGATTACTTCCCCGAAAACTGCGGCTTGCGCTTGTCCATGAAGACCTGCCGGCCTTCGCGGAAATCCGCGGAGTCCATGCAGGCCGTGCCGACCGCCTTGATCGCGTCCATGTCGCGCTGGCTTTCGTCCTTCAGCACTTCTGCGATGGTGACCTTGGCGGCCTTGATCGCGAGCGGCGCGTTGTGCGAGATCGTCTCGGCAATCGCCATGGTCTCGCCCCAGAGTTGATCGTCCGGGATCACGCGCTCGACGAGGCCGATGCGCAGCGCTTCGGTGGAATCGATGCGCATGCCCGTGTACATCAAGAGCCGCGCCCAGGACGGGCCGACCAGCGACACCAGGTGCCGCAGGCCGTCATAGCCATAGGCGATGCCGAGCCTGGCGGCGGGAATGCCGAACTGGCTGTCATGCGCTGCGATGCGGATGTCGGCGAGCATTGCGACCTGCATGCCGCCGCCGAGGCAAAAGCCCTGGATGCAGGCAATCGTCGGCTTCGGGTAATCGGCGAGCAGCGCGCGCTGGGCGGCGCTGCGCTTGCCGTACTCTTCGGAGGCGGCCGCGTTGTGGCGGGTCTTCTCGAACTGGCTGATGTCGGCGCCCGAGACGAATGCCTTGCCGCCGGCGCCGCGCATGATCACGACGCGCACCGTCTCGTCGTCGCGCAAGGCGGTCAGCGCCTCGCCGAATCCCTCCCACATCTCCAGCGACATCGCATTGCGCTTGTCGGGATTGTTGAAGGTGATCACGCCGACGCCGTCGGTGACCTGCTTGAGGATCTTGCCGTCGGCGTAGGGAGTTTCCTGGGATAGATCTGGCATCGCGCGCTCGCTTGTCGTTTGGCGAGCGCAATGTGCGACCGGGCGAAGGCTCCGGTCAACCGCGGCGGGGGATGCAGCCTTGCATCCGCCCGTGCCGCGATTGCATGCCTACTGCGCCATATGCGCGGTCAGCGGATGGCTGCCGGCATTGCTGAAGAAGGCGGCTTCTTCGGCGGTCGCCTCCAGCAACTGCTCGTCCTGATTATAGACGTCGTTGCGGAACTGGATGGTCTGGTCCTTGGTCATCCACGCCGTCAGGTAGATCCAGGCCACGGGCACCTTCCTGGCCATGGCGACCTCCTGATGCTGCCCGGTCGCGATCTCGGTGTCGATCGCGGCACGGCTCCACTTCGGCTGGTCCTTGAGCAGCCAGGCGGCGAGATCGCGCACATTGTCGACGCGGGAGCAGCCGTGGGAATCGAAGCGGTAATCGTCGCTGAACAGATTACGCTGGTTGGTGTCGTGCATGTAGACCGAATAGGAGTTCGGCATGTCGATCTTCACCGCGCCGAGCGCGTTGAACGTGCCGTTCTGCTGGCGCACGGTGAAGTTCGGCGTATGCGTGCCCGACCAGTCGACCGAATGCGGGTCGATCGGATTGTCGTGCCCGTCGAGCACCTCCATGTGCATGCGCGACAGATAGGTCGGGTCCTTGCGCATATGCGCGGAGATCTCGGTCTTGGCGATGGAGGAGGGCACGGTCCAGGTCGGGTTCAGCACCACGGCGGTGATCTGGGCCGTCAGCGTCGGCGAAGGTTTTTCGGTCTTGCCGACGATGACGCGATAGCGCCGCACCACGACGTCGTTCTCGACCGCCTCGGCAAAGGCGGCGGGGATGTTGACCACGACATAGCGCGGGCCGAAGCTGAAATTGGTGTTCTCGAGCCGCTCGAGCGACGCCTCGAGTTGCTTGATGCGCTTTTGCACCGTGACGTTCATCGCCGCGAGCGTGCGCGGCGTCATCGTGCCCGTCGGCGCAAGGCCGTGGCGAGCCTGGAAGCGCTTCACACCGTCGGCGAGATCCTGGTCGAAAGCGCCGCTCGCCTTCTCCGCGGCGAGGTCGCCCGAGAGGATCAGCCGCTTGCGCAGGAGGTCGTCATTGGCGCCTTGCACGCCGAGCGTGAACTTGGCGTCCGCGGGAATCGTCGGCCAGCCGCCACGCACCGCGAGATCGGAATAGCTCAGCGCCGCATCCTTGATCCGTTGGGCGGTGCCCTCGTCATAGGTCGGCTCATGCGTCAGCGCGAGCGCCGCGGCCGAGCGGCTCTCGGCGGTCGAAGCCGGTGCCGCAGCGGCAGCTTTGGGAGCCGCGGCGTGAGCCGGGTTGGCGGCTGCGGGCACCGTGCCGGACGGGGCGGCGGGCTTGGACCCGGCCTGGCCCGTGGTCTCGGTCTGCGCGAGCGCGGAGGCACTGGCGAGGAGGCCCATGGCAATGATCACGGCATGGCGTTTCGACATCTGTCTGGTTTTCCCCATGAGGCAATTCCCGGCCGCTTGCTGCGTGCGCCGATTCGCGAAATCGGCGGGAAGCTAGGGCATCAGAGTTGCGGTCCCATTAAGCGCATCGAGGCCTCCACGGTCCAGGCGGAGGCTCTCGATTAGGTCGCAACAAGGTTGGGGCGGGTTCGCGTCACCGGCGACGAATGCCAAAAAAAGAGGGCGGCTAGGCCGCCCCAAAAACCGAAGGCCGCGCGCGTAGGACGCGCTAGCCCTTATCCTGCAAGTCAGGTCTCATCCTGCCAATCGGGCCTCGCCCAATCCAGCCGCGCCCCCGCGACGCGGCGGATTGAACATTGGCCCTGAAGGCCAGACCGTCGACCGGCTCAGCTCTCGTTGGCTGCGATCGATTCCATCAGCGAGACGAGCTGACGCTGCACCGTCTGATCCTTGATCTTGCTGTAGGCGCGCAGCAGGCGGAGGCTGAAAGCCGAGTCCAGGAACAGGAGGCTTTCGACTTCGCGGGCCTTGTTGTCGCCGTCATAGAAGAAGGTCACGGGCACATCGAGGGCGGAGGCGATCTGCTGCAGCCGAGCCGCGCCGACGCGATTGACGCCCTTCTCGTACTTCTGGACCTGCTGGAAGCTCACGCCGAGCTTTTCACCGAGCTCGGCCTGCGAGATCTTCATCTCGACGCGCCGCAAGCGAATCCGCTTGCCAAGCTCGATGTCCGGCTTGCCGGCACTGCGCTGCTTCATTCTCTTCGCCGCTGCTTTCATTTTATTTTTCACCTTTGTTCTTCGGTTGAAAATCCCCCGAAGAGCTGGGTCAGGGGTTCGCCCATATACGAGTCCTTGAATTCATGCGGGTGCACGAATTCTTCCTTAAACCACGGGAAGCGAGCTGGATTGAAAGCTTCGATCAGCCAGTCAATCATGTGCCGCACGCGGGGAATCCGGCCGCTACCAGGGTGGTAGGACAACCAGATATCCAGCGGTCGGTTCAACTCGACCTCCAGTGGAATCAACTTCCCGCCCAGCGCAATGGCATAGCTCGGGAATACGCCGATGCCGGCGCCATTCGCGACAGCCCAGTAGTTGGCGCTTGAGACGTTGGTCTTCATGACCAGAAGGTCACGTTCCGGAATGCCCGGGAAGAAGCTCTCAAAGGTTTCCTTGGCGGCGAGCTGGTCGGCGAATTGCAGCACCAGGCGGTGCTTGATCAATTCGAGGGCCGAGCGCGGCGTGCCGTATTTCTCAAGGTATTTTTCCGAAGCCCAGAACATCAGATGCATGCGGCCGAGCCGCACCAGCTTGACGTCGAGTGCCGACGGCCGCGACAGATGGATGGCAACGTCGGCCTCGTGGCGGGAGACGTCGGCCGAGCGCATCGCGCAATGCAGGTCGACGATGATCTTCGGATAGGCCTGCTGGAATTCGACCAGCCGCGGGGCGAGCCAGAACGTGCCCAGTCCCTCGGTGACGGCGACGCGGACCTCGCCAGTGAGGGCGTTGGCGGTCGAGTCGCTGGTACGCAGCACGTCGAAGGCGGCCGCCTCCATGCGCTCGACGGCGGAAACCACCAGCGCACCTTCGTCGGTAAGATGGGTGCCGTGGACGTCGCGGGTGAACAGGGTGGTGCCGGTCTGGCGCTCGAAATCATCGATCCGGCGGCGGACGGCGTTGATCGACAAAGACAAGCGTTCGGCCGCCGAGCGGAAACTGCCGCATCGAACGACTTCCAGGAAAATGCGGGCCGCATCCCAATCGGAGAGGCCGCTGATATTTGTCTTTAGGCGTTCCTCCAGTGGAACGCCCCTTTCCGCCAAGGAGTGCATACAAGTCCTTTCGGGTCGCTAAACTGGCAGAATCTAGCGCAAACCACAACCACGACGGGTTGGGGATCGGTGAGTTTTGAACGCCATACTTACCGCGCCCGAGGTGGTATTTTAGTGTGCTAAGGTCTGGGAATCGGGCAAATTGTTGCCCGGAAGAGGGGTTAGTCGTGCGTTCCGTTGCGAGCCTTACCGTGGCTGCGGGATTGCCGGGTCCATGTGGACCGGAGGGTAGCGTGCGAAATGCCGCGTGCGCTCGCGGGATGGATCGATCGCGCAGGCCCAAACGTTTCAGCTTTGATCGCTCTGACCTGCGTCGCCTGGTGATGCCGTCTGGAACAGTGGTTTCGGCGCCGAAACACATTGAAATCATCTTCGAGGGCGCGGACTCCCCATGTTATCCTCGGCTCGCTTTGGGGGCGAAGGGGATCGTTTCAAGCACGTCTCGTAGCCCGAACTAACGGAAAGAACGCCGTGTCGCATTCAGACGAACAGCTACAGTCGGTGCTCGAGACGCTCGAGGAGTGCCGCAAGGTTCTCAATGAGAGCAACAGCCGTGAGTCGGCTGAGCTGCTCTCGATCGTCATCCTCGATGTCAGGATGAAGCTCAAAGGAATTGACAGTGCCGACCTCAAGGCGCTGTGCGACGAAATGCTGCGGAGCGCTGCCAGCGAACCGCTGCCCCCCTCCAAGCAGACGCAGGACCAGCCCCGGCGTCCGCTGCTCCGCGTGGTGAAGTAGCCGCGCCGCCGAATCTCGCTTTTTGGCGAGGTTTGTGCGCGTCCCGATGCCGCATCTGTGATCGCAGACGGCATCGGGAGGAGCCCTGGTTTGATCGCGCCTCTGTTGCGCATTCCCCGGCATCGGCTACACCAGAGCCGGTTCGGCTCCGGTTGTGTGCGCATTTCCCGCGCGCTGCCCGAGGGCCCGGGATGGCTCCGACTGCATCATGCAAAATGTTTCGATTACGGCCGCGCTGATTGCCGGCCTTGTCAGCTTCCTCTCGCCTTGCGTCCTGCCTCTGGTTCCGCCCTATCTGATCTATCTCACCGGCGCCACGATCGAGCATGTCGAGAGCGGCGAGCCTGACAGGGCCTCCAAGCGCGCGATCATGATGGCGGCGCTGCTGTTCGTGCTCGGCTTCTCCACGGTGTTCGTGGCGCTCGGTGCCAGCGCCTCGCTGATCGGCGGGCTGATCCGCGCCTGGTCGGCCGAGCTGTCGATCCTGGCCGGCATCGTCATCATCATCATGGGCCTGCATTTCCTCGGGCTGACGCGGATCGGCCTGTTGATGCGCGAGGGGCGCCTGACCGCGCCCAGGCCTGTTGGCCTCTGGGGCGCTTATGTGATGGGGCTCGCCTTCGCGTTCGGCTGGACGCCCTGTATCGGCCCGATCCTCGCCGCGATCCTCTCGATTGCCGCGGCCGAGGCGACCGTGACGAAGGGCGCAGGGCTGCTGGCGGTCTACTCGGCCGGTCTCGGCATTCCCTTCCTGATCGCGGCGCTGATGATCGAGCAGTTCTCGAAACTGTTCGCGCGCATGAAAGGCCAGCTCGTCAATGTCGAGCGTGCCATGGGTGTGTTGATGGTCATCACCGGAATCGGCTTCCTCACCGGCGCGGTCTCCAATGTGAGCATCTGGTTGCTGGAGACATTTCCGGCGCTGCAGACGATCGGGTAGCGCCGAGGCCTACGCGATCTTTCTTGTCACGTCCGACGGCCGTTCCGCGAACGGATCCTGATAGAGCCAGGCGAGGTTCTCGCAGAAGCGCTCAAGGCTGGTCTCGCGCATGAGCTGATTGCGCAGCAGCGCATGGACGCCCGAGGAATGATAGACGTGGTCGCCGAGCTCGCGCGCCCCAAGCTGGACGCGAGCGGTGCGCAGCAGTCGCGCATTCCTGTATCGCTCGAGCGCGTGCGCGGGGTCGCCTTCACTCGCATCGAGTTCGTCGGCGAGAGCGACGGCATCCTCCAGCGCCATGCAGGCGCCTTGCGCGAAATATTGCAGCATCGGATGCGCGGCATCGCCGAGCAGCACGACGCGCCCGTCGATCCAGCGATCGGTCGGATCGCGATCGCAGGTCACCCAGGCCTTCCAGTCCTTGCCATGATGAATGATCGCCTTGGCGCGGGGATGCACGTCGCGAAAACCTTCGAGCACCTCGTCATGGGTCACGGGTCTGGCCGCGAACGCCTCCGCGGGATCGTTGTGACAGGTGATTGCGAGGTTGAACACCTTCCAGCCTGACAGCGGGTAGTGCACGAGGTGGCATTTGGCGCCGGCCCACAGCGTCGCCGCGTTCCAGCGCAGATCCTCCGGCATCTCTTCGGTCGGGATCACCGAGCGATAGGTGGTGTGGCCGGCGATCCGCGGCGCGCCGTCGCCGACCATCTGCTGGCGAATGCGGGAACGCAGCCCGTCGGCGCCGATCAGCAGGCATCCCGAGATGCGCTCACCGGACTTGAGCAGGGCCGTGGCGCGTGTGCCATTCTGCTCGTAGCCGACCACATCGCAGTCGGTTCGCAGTGTGATGTTCCCATCCGCCTCGCAGGCGCGGACGAAGATGCCGTGCAAATCGCCGCGGTGGACCACGGCATAGGGATTGCCGAAGCGCCGGCGAAAATAGCTGGTCAGATCGATATTGGTGATCTCCTCCGCCGAGATCGCGTCCATCAGGCGGAGCTGATCGATGAAAACGGCAATCGACCGAGCGGCATCACCGAGCGCAAGGCGATCGAAGGCGTGAAATGCATTGGGACCGAGCTGAATGCCGGCGCCGATCTCCTGATAGCGCGATGCGCGCTCGAGGACCGTGACCTGGAAACCCTTTTGCGCCAGCGCGATTGCGGCTGCAAGTCCGCCGATGCCGCCGCCCGCGATGATGATGGGATCCTGTCGCATGTCCTCTCCTGTTTCTCTATTTCCTTGATGTCTTTCCGCGCGGCAGGCTCGCCTTGCCGCGTGTCTCGGCGCGCTCGTCCTTCGACTTGGCCGGCGGCGCGACGCTGATCAAACCGGCTTCGACTTCCTGCTCGAGCCGATCGATGTTGTGGTAGAGATCGACCAGCACGCGCTTGAGCTCGACCGCCTCCTTGGCGGACATGCTGCCGGTGACGACCTCTTCATAATAGGCGGCGAGCGGCATCAGCCGTCCGGCGAGCTCCGCGCCTTTGGGTGTCAACGCGACTTGAAGGCTGCGCTGGTCATTCTCCGGCCGGTCACGCGTCAACAGGCCCGTGCGGCTCATCTCCGCGACGATGCGCGACAGCGTGGATACGTCGGCCGACGTGAGCTCGGCGATCTCGCCCAGGCGCAACGGATGGCCCTGCTCCGACAGCGCGGCCAGCACACGGTACATCGGCAGCGTCAACTTCTCGTGACGTATCACACGCGTGAACAGGTCGCCCATGCGGACGCCCAGCCGAGCGAGCAGATAGGGAAGCGAATTCGAAAATCGATACATGAGTTTAGGTCCGGGCTTGGGTCCTGGCAGGACAGCTCCGCCCGGATTAAGCGCCAACCTTCGCATGTGCAATATTTGCGTTTCAATTATTTGCAAATGCAACTTTCTCATTGACAAGTATTTGGATCAGGTGCTTTGCATTGTCAACGCCGAAAGCAAGCCGAAGGAACGACGTCATGCAGGGCAAGATTGCGCTCGAAGAGCATTTCGCGATGGAGGACACCGTCCAGGACAGCGCGGGCTTCGCGCCAGCCCAGGACTGGATCGAGCTCAAGGCGCGGCTGCTCGACATCCATGAGCGGCGTCTCGCCGAGATGGACGCTCATGGCATCGAGCTGATGCTGCTGTCGCTGAACGCACCGGCCGTGCAGGCGATTCCGGATCGCAATCGTGCTCTGGACCTGTCGCGCAGGGCCAACGACTTTCTCGCTGAGCAGGTCGCAAGGCGGCCGGACCGTTTTCAGGGGCTTGCGGCGCTTCCGATGCAGGATCCGGAAGGCGCTGCGCGCGAGCTCGACCGCTGCGTCAGCACGCTCGGCTTTCGTGGCGCGCTGGTCAACGGCTTCAGCGAGCTCGCGGGCACCGATCACGCCATCTATTACGATCGCAAGGAGTTCTGGCCGTTCTGGGCGGAAGCCGAGCGCCTCGGCGTTCCCTTTTATCTGCACCCGCGCAATCCCATGGCGAAGGACGCGGCGATCTACGAGGGACATCGCTGGCTGTTGGGGCCGACCTGGGCGTTCGGTCAGGAAACCGCGGTGCATGCCTTGCGCCTGATGGGCTCCGGCCTGTTCGACGCCTATCCGAACCTGCAGATCATCCTCGGTCACATGGGCGAGGGGCTGCCTTACTCGATGTGGCGGGTCGACAATCACAACAAGTGGATGCGGACCCAGAACGCCTATCCGGCGCAGCGCAAGATCGCCGACTATTTCCGGGAGAATTTCTACATCACAACGTCGGGCAATTTCCGCACCCAGGCTCTGATCGACGCGATGCTCGAGATCGGTGCCGACCGCATCCTGTTCTCCGCCGACTGGCCGTTCGAGAACATCGACCACGCCGCCGACTGGTTCGACACCGCGACGATCTCCGAAGGAGATCGCATCAAGATCGGCCGCGACAACGCCCGCGCCTTGTTCGGGCTCGGCGAGACGACAATTCAATCTGCCGCAGAGCAGAAGACATCATCAGTTTCAATGGAGGCAACCCGTGAGCATCTCGTCCGAAATCGACGTGCATGAGGAACTGTCCGGCGCCGCGATCGGTCCATTCCACAAGCGGCTCGGCGTCCTGATCACGCTCATCACGTTGTTCGATGGCTATGACACCTTCAATCCGGCCTATGTCATCCACTATGTCATGCAGCCCTGGGGGCTCGCGCCAAGTCAGGCGGGGCTGCTGGTGAGCTCGGGTCTGTTCGGCTTCCTGTTCGGTGCAATCGGCCACGGCAGCATCGCCGATCGCTTCGGCCGGCGCGGCACGCTGCTGGCGGGCCTGTGGATCGTCAACATCTTCACATTGCTGACCGCGATGCTGGCCAGCGATTTCTGGAGCTATTGCGCCTTGCGCTTTGCCACGGGGCTCGGTCTCGGCGTGCTGCTGCCGCTCGGGACGACCTTCATCAACGAGCTCGCGCCGAAGCGCGTCAGCAACACGTTCTCGCTGTGGGGCGTGACGCTGGGCTGGTCGCTCGGCGGCGTCGCGGCCGGTCTCGTCGGTGTGTTCCTGACGCCGCAACATGGCTGGCAGATTCTCTATTATGTCGGTGCGCTGTCGATCCCGTTGACTTTCGTGGCCCACGCCATTCTGCCCGAGAGCCCGCGCTTCCTGGCTTCGCGCGCGCGTGTCCCAGAGCTGCGTGCCTTGCTTGCGCGGCTGCGACCGGAGCGGGCGGCGATCTATCGGGACGCGACGTTCGCAGCCGTCGACAGCGAGGTTTCCGGGAGCACGATCCGCGCGTTGCTAGGCCCGCGCTATCGCCGCGTCTCCCTGACCATCTGGTTCACGGCGTTCCTTACGCTGTTTGCGATCTTCGGCCTCACCGGCTGGATTCCGACCGTCATGCTGAAACGCGGCGAGACTTTTGCGGCTTCCTTCGGCTTCGGCGCGCTGATGCAGGCGATGTCCTTCATCGGCGGTCTTACGCTTGCGATGCTGGCCGACCGCAATTTTGCGCTGACGCCCCGCTACCTCGCGACCTGGTGGATCACCGGTGGCATTGCCGTGCTGGCGCTCGTCTTCGTCAGCGGTCACGGCGTCAATCTCGCCATCGTCGCGATTGCCGGCTTCTGCATCATCGGCGCGCAGCATGTGCTGAACAATTTCACCGCGGGCTCCTACGAGACCTGCTTCCGCGCCAGCGGCGTCGGGATGGAGTTGGGTATCGGCCGCGTCGGTGCGATTCTCGGGCCTTATGTGATCGGCTTGCTGCAGCAGATCACCGGCGGCCCGGATGCTGTGTTCTGGGCGATCGGCGGCGCGTCGATCGTCGGTGCGCTGGCGATCGGATCGCTCAGCATCGCCGCGGCCAACCGCCTGCCGCGCGCGGATGTTGCGCCGGCGGAATGACGAGATATTCACCACAGGAGACAGGACATGCCGACTTCGACCCGTTCCGCTGATACCGCAGGCCCGCTCGATAGCTGGGTGCTTCTGTTCGCGCGCGTCGCGATCGCGCCGCTGTTTCTCTATAGCGGCGTCGGAAAGGTGATGGCATTCACCGCGACGGCGAGCCGGCTGCCTGGTGGCGCCGACGGCTTCGGCGCGTTGCTCGCCGCGGGTGCACTGACAGTTGAACTCGGAGGCGGCGCGGCGTTGCTGCTCGGCCTGTTCGCGCGGCCTGCCGCGGCGATCCTAATTCCGTTCACCATCGCGGCCACGCTGATGTTCCACAATTTCTGGGCCGCGCCGGAAGCTCAGGTCGTGATGCAGACCATCAACTTCCTAAAGAATCTCGGCCTGCTCGGGGCTCTCGCGATGATCGCGACTTACGGACCGGGGGCCTATAGCGCGCAGGCCGCCATGAAGTCCGGGCCCAATGGTGTTGCCGGACTGTCGTGATCCCCAGCGGACGTTAGTTCGACAAGCCGATCGCGAAGCGCGCCAATGCCTCGCGGTCGATCTCGATGCCGAGCCCGGGGCCCTCGGGCACGCGAACGACGCCGTTTGCGTGTTCGATCGGCTCTTTCAGGATCGCCTGCCGGATTGGATGCTCGGTGCGGTCGAATTCCAGCAGCGGCTCGAGCGGTGCCAGCGATGTCGGCGTGTGCGACGGCAACACGGCGAGGAGCTGCAGCGAGGCCGCGATCGCAATCCCGGTGCCCCAGACATGCGGATTGTAGCGGATGCCGAACGCCTCGCTCATGTCCGCGATCTTCTTGCATTCGGTGAGGCCGCCGGCCGCGCAGGTGTCGGGCTGGGCGATGTCGAGCGCGTGCGAAGCAAACAGGTCGCGGAAGCCGAAGCGCGTGAATTCGCACTCGCCGCCGGCGATCGGAATTGTCAGCGCGGATTTCACGGCGCGATAGCCCGCGACATCTTCCGGCGGTACCGGCTCCTCGAACCATCCGATGTCGTGGGGTTCGATCAGCCGGCCGAGCCGGATCGCGGCGACCGCATCATAGGCGTGGTTGGCGTCGACCATCAGCGCGACATCGTCGCCGATTGCCTCGCGCACGGCGCGCGTCATCGCGGCGTCCTCGGCGATGCCGAAGCCGACCTTCAGCTTCACGGCGCGGAAGCCTTCCGCGGCATAACCGGCCGCTTCGTCCGGCAGATATTTGAGCGGATCAACCGATCTTCGCCGGTAGAGCCCGGTCGCATAGGCCTGCACTTCCTTGCGCGCGGCGCCGCCGAGCAGTTGATGGGCGGGCACGCCGAAATGCTTGCCCTTGATGTCCCACAGCGCGATGTCGATGCCGCTCAGGCCCTGGATCACGACGCCCTTCTGGCCGTGATCGCGCAGGCGGGCATAGATCGTCTGCCACACCACGTCGGTGCGCAGGGGATCCTCGCCGACCAGCCAAGGCGCCACGCTGTTGACCACTGCCGCCGTCATCCGTGCCGGCCCGTAGCACTCGCCCCAGCCGGTCAGGCCGGTGTCGGTCTCGATTTCGACCAGCATCGCGGTGCGGCTGTCGTACCAGGCACGCGAATAGGCGAAGGGCTGCGAGAGCTTTGCCTCGAGGATGTGCGTGCGAATTTTTGTGATCTTCATCGCCGATGTCCCCCGTTCAGCGCTCCTCATCCAGCGCGCATGTCACCGTGCAGACCACGCCGCGCGGCAAAAAGTCCACCGTTGCCTCGCCGCCGAGTTGGTCCCGCGCGCTGCGCTCGATCAGGCGCGAGCCGAAGCCGCGCTGCACTGGCGCCGTCACCGGCGGGCCGCCGATCTCGGTCCAGATCAGTCGAAGCCGCGGCTTCGGCGCGTCGGCAATGATTTCCCAGTCCAGTGTGACCCGGCCGGCTTCGTTGGACAGCGCACCGTATTTCGCGGCGTTGGTCGCGATCTCGTGCACGATCATCGAGAGCACGACCGCAAGCCGCGGCGACAAAGGAACCGCGGGGCCGGCCATCCGGATGCGGTCGGGATTGGCCAGCAGGAATGGCTGCAGTGCGCGGGCGATCACGTCCCTCAGCTCCGAGCCTGCCCACTTTTCCTGGCTGAGGAGATTGTGCGCTTCTGCGAGCGCGCCGAGCCGGCCCTCGAACTTGGTCCGCTCGTCGCGGCTGGCGCTGCGAAACGTCTGCACCGCGATGGCCTGCATCAGCGCCAGCGTGTTCTTGACGCGGTGATTGAGCTCTTCGATCAGCAGATTATGCAGCATGTCGCCGCGCGCGATCGTGGTCGCCATCCTCACCGCAAAGGTGAGGCCGACCAGCAGCAGCACGCCGCCGATCAGGCTGGTGATCGCGATGTTGCGCCAGAGCGGCGCGATCAGCGAGCTCTCGGTGACACCGGCCGCGACGGTCCAGCCGGTCAGCCGCGAGCGCGTATAGGCCGAGGCGAGGGCGACGCCATCGAGCGACACGCTCGACAGAGCCGCCTCGGGTGAGCGGAACATCGCCTCGTACAGCGACGGCGAGGCCTGCTTGCCGAAGGTCTCATTCGGATTGGGAGTGCGCGCAAACACGACGCCCTTGCTGTCCAGCAGCGACACGGTCCATTGGTCGTCGGGACGCTGCCGCTCGACCAGATGCTGGAAGATGTCGATCGGCGGGCTGAAGGAGAGCGCGTAGACGACCTCGCCGTCGCGCAGCACCGGGACTTCGACCGTGACGATCGGCCGCTTCTTGGACGAGCCGGTGAACAGATCGGAAAATTGCGGCGTCTTGCTCGCGAACACCCGTTCGACGATGTCGCGGTTGTTGCGCGGCGGCAGGCTCGCCGTGTCGGTCGTCAGCGTCGAGAACAGCTGCTGCCCGGACTTGTCGGCCAGCAGCAGGACGCTGTCCTCGCCATACTGGTTGATGAACCCGACTGCGGAGCGGCGGAAACTCTCGAAGTCGCCCCTGCGCAAGGATTCGCTGAGCGCGAGCACCTGCAGGCCGCCCGTCATCCGCTGGACCTCGGAATCGAGCACGAGGCGCATGCTTCGCACCGTCTCGAGCACGCGGCGCGTGGCGTCGCTGCGGTCCTGGCGATAGTTGGAATAAGCGAGGCCGACGGCGAAAACGATCAGCGGCAACATCGTTCCCGTGACCAGGAGAGCGAGCCGGACCGGCAGGGTGAGCTTTGACAACGCGGGCGTCCCGGTTCCGGCGCTGTGGCGCCGGATTTATGATTTTGTCGAACCATACGGGCAGGACCCGCGCCGCGCCATGGTTTTTGCATCCGGCGGTGCCGACTTGGGCATGGGATTTTGCAGCGCAGCCGCCAACGCTTCAGCTCATGCTGATGGCGGTAAGCAGCAGGCACACGGCGTAGACGGCCGCCAGGCTGAGGCCGGCGATCCGGGCTTCTCGATGCGATGTCATGTGATCAACTCCGAGAGGGCGACCGCTGCCGGGGCGGACGCCCATCCGTTACGTCTCAGTCGATTTCCTGCACGACCGTCCGTGTGCCGGGATCCACCAGCATCACGCGTTCGCCGGAGTAGACGTAGCGATATTGCGTAAGCGAGGGCCCCCAATCGGCCGGGACCGCCTCGAGCTCGACATCGCCTGGAACCGTCGCGCCGACGATAATCTTCTCCTTCGTCGTCACCGGCCGCAGGTGATGCTCGGTGACGTAGGACTTGATCCGCGTCCGGTATTGCGGCTCGATTTGAATTGCCGCGGCGTGACCGGTTCCGGTCGTGGTCACCACGGTGGATTGCGCGAACGCGCCGGTCGAGATCATCAGCGCCGCAGCAGATAGCAGGAACAGATTCTTCATTTTGTCCTCCTCCTCGAGATAAGCGCGGCGTCAACCTCTTACGTCGGACGGCGTTCCTGCTGCTTAGGAACAAATTGCTAGTTTTTCCCGTTCGTGTTTCGACCGGGCGCGGAAGCCCGGCAATTGGAGGAGGAGAGAATGAAGCTAAGGATCGCAACCGCAGCATTGATGATTGCTGCGTTTTCCCTGCCGGCGTTCGCTGCCGACGAGTTTTACGTCGTGCAGGACGTCAAGACCAAGAAGTGCACCGTCGTCGACAAGAAGCCGATGGACACGTCGATGACCGTCGTCAGTCCCTCGGGCACGATCTACAAGTCGCGCACCGAGGCCGAGAGCGGCATGAAGACCGTCAAGGTCTGCACGTCAAACTGAGGAGGACGACAAATGCCGGTTCTGATCTTGTGGGCCGTGCCGGCCGTGCTGGTTGTCGGCGGCGGCATCTATCTGATCGGCCACTTCCACTGAACCAAAACGAACGTCATGGCCGGGCTTGTCCCGGCCATCCACGCCTTGGCTTAGCTGCGCGAAGAACGTGGATGTTCGGGACAAGCCCGGGCATGACGACCTTTCGTGAATAGTTGTCAGGAACGTCAGAGATTGCTCTCGGTGATCGCGGCGTAGACCATGCTGCGCAGCTCACGGCGGAGCGGGTAGGCGCTCGACGGCAGCACCTGCGTCATGAAGATCGTGATCAGCTCTTCGGCCGGGTCGATCCAGAACGAGGTCGTGGCGGCGCCGCCCCAATTATATTCGCCGGGGCTGCCGGCAATCAGCGTCTCCGCCGGGCGCATTGTCACGGCAAAACCGAGACCGAAGCCGATGCCGTTGTAGCTTGCCTCGGAGAACAGCGAGCGCGACATTTCCGGCAGCGACTGTCCGCCTGGAATGTGATTGCTCGTCATCAGCGCCAGCGTCTTCGGTCCGATCAGGCGCACGCCGCCAAGCTCGCCGCCGTTCAGCAGCGCACGGCAGAAGGTGAGGTAGTCTGCCATCGTCGAGCACAGCCCGCCGCCGCCGGAGATGAGGGAAGGCGGTGACAGGAACGAGCTCTTGGTCGGGTCGTCCTGGAGCGTCAGGCCCTCGCGGCGCTGGCCGGCGTGGAAGGTGAATCCGCCGGCGGGATCGGCGTTGTAGCAGGCGGCGAAGCGGTGCGCCTTCGAGGCCGGCACGTAGAAATCGGTATCGGTCATGCCGAGCGGATCGAGGATGCGTTGCTTCAGGAACTGCTCGAAGGGCATCCCTGAGATCTTGCCGACGAGATAGCCGATCACGTCGGTCGAGACCGAGTAGTTCCAGGACTCACCCGGCGAGAACTCCAGCGGGATTTTGGCGAGGCTCTCGATCATGCCCTGGAGCGTGCCTGACTTCTCGACTTCGCCGATTTTCTCGGCGCGATAGGCCGCATCGACATTGGAGCGTTGCTGGAAGCCGTAAGTCAGCCCCGAGGTGTGGCGCAGGAGGTCGACGATCAGCATCGGCCGGGCCGGTGGCCGGGTCAGGAAGTTCGGCGAAGTGCCGGCGACGAACACGCCGAGATTCTTCCATTCGGGAATATATTTCGCAACGGGCTCGTCGATCGCGACCAGGCCTTCCTCGACCAGCATCATGAAGGCGACGCTGGTGAGCGGCTTGGTCATGGAATAGATGCGGTAGATGGTGTCGTCCTTGACCGGCACCTTGCGCTCGACATCGGCAAGGCCCTGCAGCGAACTGTGGGCGATCTTGCCGCGGCGGTAGACGAGCAGATGCGTGCCCGGGAAGCGGCCGGCGTCAATATAACGGTTCTTCAGATGGGCATCGACGCGGTCGAGCGCGGCCTTGGACATGCCCACGGATTCGGGCGAGGCGGGGGTAGGGGCGAGCATCGGTTCCTCCGGGCAGTTTTGTCGGCAAGTTGATAGCCGAAATGACGCCCTCATTCCAAGCGGGTCGCGCTTGGCCCGGCGGTTGGTGTAGGCTCCAGTCTGGAACGCCTCCAGGGAGCCCCCAAGGATCTCTTGTGGGCCAACGAGAAAAGCCAAGGGCAAACGCACCATGACCCAGTTCAACGAGACCGAACTCACCGAAGCGGTCGTCAAAAGCTTCGACAACACGCCAAACCCGCGTGCGAAATTCCTGCTCCAGGAATTGGTGAGGTCGCTGCACGATTACGTGAGTAAGACCGGTCTCACCTTCGAGGAGTGGGAATACGCCATCGATTTCCTGACCCGCACCGGCCAGAAATGCACCGACACCCGCCAGGAGTTCATCCTGCTCTCCGACGTGCTCGGCGTCTCCATGCTGGTCGATGCCGTCAACCACCGCGACCGCGATGGTGCGACCCAGACCACCGTGCTCGGCCCGTTCTATGTCGGCGAGCACAAGATCACCGCCCACGGAACCGATATCTCGCCGAACAATCTCACGGGCGAACGGATGTTCGTGCAGAGTCGCGTCACCGATCTCGAGGGCAAGCCGCTCGCGAATGTCCCCGTCGACGTCTGGCATGCCGACGATGACGGCTTCTACGATTCACAGAAGGCGAACTATGACGAGGTCGGTGCCTCGGCGCGGGCGCGCTTCATCACCGATGCCGACGGCCGCTTCTTCTTCCGCACGATTCTGCCGTGCAGCTATCCGATCCCGACGGACGGCCCGGTCGGCGAGATGATCGTGCAGACCAAGCGCCACCCGATGCGGCCGGCGCATGTGCACTTCCTGGTCAACGCCAAGGGCTACGAGCCGCTGATCACCCACGTCTTCATGGACGGCGACAAATATCTCGATTCCGACGTGGTGTTCGGGGTCAAGGACGACCTGGTCGCCAAGGTTGAGCCCCGCAACGACCGCGAGATGCCCGACGGCACCAAGGCGAGCGGGCAGTGGCACCTGATGACCTATGAATTCCACCTCAAGCCGGGCGGCGGGATCGCGCCGAAGCCGCTGGGGACGAAGGCGGCCGAGCCGGCCTGACCGGAACCGGCCCTACTAGCGCGCGTGCAGCGCAGCGAGCAGGGCCACGACGGCGCAGGCCAGGATCACGGTGGTGAGCTTCCAGAACAGCAGCGGATTGCGCTCGAGCAGGGGCGTCGTCCGTGTGCTGAGATAGGCCGGATTGGGGTTCCGGAGCTCATAGGCGAATTCGGACAGGTCCTCGTGGCGCTTGTTCGGATCGGGATGCAGCGCCTTTCGAAGCGCACCGTCGATCCAGACGGGGACGGCCCGGTCATCGTGGCCGGCCGGACGATATCGGAGTTTCCATGCGTCCGATCGCCCCCTGATGCGGGCGACCTGGGCGCCATAGGGCAGGCTGCCAGTCAGCATCTGGTAGCAGATGGTCGCCAGCGAGAACATGTCCGAGCGCGGCGAGCCGCCCTCGCCGAGAAAATATTCAGGCGCCGTGTACTGCACCGTGCCGAGGATTTCGGCATCAGCCGGATTTGCCGCCGCCTCGACGATTCCGGCGACCTTGACTGCTCCGAAGTCGATGATCTTCGCGGTGCCGGTCTTGTCGATCAGGACGTTGTCGGGTCTCAGATCCTGGTGCAGCATCTCCATGCGGTGGAAGGCGCGCAGGCCCGCAGCGATCTGGTCCACGATGTCGCGGACGGTCTCAAGATCGGGACGCGGATTGTCCAGCATCCATTGCCTCAGCGTCTGCCCCTCGATGAATTCGGTTGCGACATAGAGATAGTTGCGCCGCTTGGACCGCGAGCGCGGCTTCAGGACGTGGGGGCTGTCGATCCTGCGCGCGATCCACTCCTCCATCAGGAAACGCTTCAGATAGCCCGGATCGTCGCGAAGAGCGATCGAGGGGATCTTCAATGCGACCATCTCTTCGGTCTCGGTGTCGACCGCAAGATAGATGTGGCTCCGGCTGCTCGCGTGCACCTCCCGGATGATTCTGTAGCCGTCGAACAACGCTCTCGGCTCCGGGAGTGGGGGGAGTGGCAGTTCGTGTGTGCCGTCGAAAAAGTCGGATGTCGCGGTCTGCGGCAACTCGTCGATGCGCAGGATCTGGACTGTGATGTTGTCGTCGCTGCCGCGCCGGTAAGCCTCCTCGGCGATGGCTTGGGCTGCTGCATCGAGATCGGCGGCGTGCGCGGCGAGCGTACCGGTGATGAAGCGATGGTCGACGAACTCGTAGGCGCCATCGGTTGCCAGCAGGAAGATGTCGCCTTGCGCGACTTGCAGCGCCTGGTAGTCGATCTCGATCTGCGGATTGATCCCGAGCGCGCGGCCAAGATAAGTCTGCTCCGGCGACACGATGATCCGGTGATCCTCGGTGAGCTGTTCGAGGGCCTTGCCGGCGACGCGGTAAATCCGGCAATCGCCGACGTGGAAGATGTGGGCCATGGTCGATTTGACGACCATGGCCGTGAAGGTGCAGACGTAACCCTTGTCGCGATCATAAGCGTATCGGCTGCGCCGCGTTTCCGCGTGCAGCCAAGAGTTCGTCGCTTCCAGAACGCGACGCGCCGACGTTTTCACCGTCCAGGATTCGGAAGTGCAGTAATAGTCGGTCAGGAAGCTTTTGACCGCCGACTCGCTCGCGACCTGGCTCACGGCGCTGCTGGAGATGCCGTCGGCGAGGACGACGGCGATGCCCTTCAGGCTCAGCAGCGGCTCGGCCGGGACGAGCGCGCCGTGAAAGTCCTGGTTGACCGGCTTGCGTCCCTTGTCGGAGTGCTGCCCGATCGAAATTCGCAAGCCTCGGCCCATCCTCGCCACCAATGCAAAGGGAGCTTCACCTTAGCAGGCAAAGCTCCCCCTCAGACAAGGCTCCCTCGTCGATGCCCAATCAGGCCGCAGCGCGGGTCGACGCGTTGGCTGCCGGCTGGCGCTTCGGCTTCGTCAGCACGTGCGTCGTGTAGAGCGTCAGTCCGGTGAAGGCGAGGCCGCCGACCAGGTTGCCCAGCACGGTCGGGATCTCGTTCCAGATGAAATAGTCCATGATCGAGAATTTGGCGTGGAGCATCAGCCCCGACGGGAACAGGAACATGTTCACGACCGAATGCTCGAACACCATGTAGAAGAACACCAGGATCGGCATCCACATCGCGATCACCTTGCCCGGGACCGTGGTGGAGATCATTGCGCCGACGACGCCGGTCGAGACCATCCAGTTGCAGAGCATGCCGCGAATGAACAGCGTCGCCATGCCGGCCGCACCGTGCGCCGCGTAACCCAGCGTACGGCCCTCACCGATGTTTCCGATGGCTGCGCCGACCTTGTCGGGATCCTGGGTGAAACCGAACGTCGTGACGAAGGCCATCATGAAGGCCACCGTGAGCGCCCCGCCGAAATTGCCGATGAACACGAGACCCCAATTGCGCAACACGCCGCCGAGCGTGACGCCGGGCCGCTTGTCGATCAGCGCGAGCGGGGCGAGCACGAAGACGCCGGTCAACAGGTCGAAGCCCAGCAGATAGAGCATCGAGAATCCGACCGGGAACAGCAGGGCGCCGACGATCGGCTGGCCGGTATTGACGTTGATGGTGACGGCGAACCAGGCGGCGAGCGCCAGGATGGCGCCGGCCATATAGGCGCGGATGACTGTATCCCGGGTGGACATGAAGATCTTGGATTCGCCTGCATCCACCATCTTGGTGACGAATTCCGAAGGCGCGAGATACGACATTGCAGCTCCCTTGCTCCTGTGATCGAGCCGGCCTGTGCCGGATCGACGGTTCTGGCAAACCAGTGAGCTTTCGCGTCCCGTAGAACGGTGTGCGTACCGGTGAAGGACCATGCGCAAAGGGACAGCGTCACGATGACCGCGCGTTAGCGGACCAGCGAACAGGCTTCCCAGTGGCCTTCGGTGGCTCGACGCTCCGGCTCACTGTCAGTCATCGTTGACTAGGCAGAATGGAAGCAATCGATGTGCCAGACGATCTGGCCTGACAGGCTGCCTTTCGAAGGAGATTTGCCCGCTCTGGACGTGAGATAGCCTCCAGGCGCAGGTCGCATCCGGCATCTGTCGAGATCGGCTGCCGCGAAAACGGGCTCATGCCCAACGCTTGTGCGACGCACAATCAACGGGCGAATCCGCATTCAAGAAATGAGCGGTTCGCAAGTTTTTGATGCAATTATGGGCGTGATTAAATTTTAATCATATCGTCCAAGCCATTTGAATCGCTGGTGTTTTTACTACAGACCGATTTGGCACGGAGCTTGAATTAGAGCTTTCGACGCCATCGACGCCGTCAACGAGCATCATTCAAATCGTGACACCGCCGAAAACGGGGGCTTCCCCGAGCGTGCATCTTTGCGCCTCCGCGTCCGTCGGTGTCCCGCTTCCTAGCGAAAGGGACTTTTTCCAATGAAGGAAGGCAATCCGACGTGGATTTCTGACTGGCGCCCCGAAGATGAGGCGTTCTGGAATGCGGGCGGCAAGGCCGTCGCCCGGCGTAACCTGATCTGGTCGATCGTGGCCGAGCATATCGGCTTTTCCGTCTGGCTGATCTGGAGCATCGTTGCGACCAAGCTGCCGCAGGCGGGGTTCCACTATTCGACCGACGAATTGTTCCAGCTCGTGGCCGTCCCCGGCCTGATCGGCGCTTTGATGCGCTTCCCCTATACGTTCGCGGTGACGACCTTCGGCGGTCGCAACTGGACCATCTTCAGCGCGGCGATCCTGTTTATCCCGACACTGTCGCTCGCCTATTTCGTGAGCCAGCCCGACACACCGTTCTGGCTGATGCTGCTGATCGCGTCGACCGCGGGCCTCGGCGGCGGCAATTTCGCCTCCAGCATGACCAACATCTCGTTCTTCTTCCCCGACCGGATGAAGGGCTCGGCGCTGGGTCTCAATGCCGCCGGCGGCAATATCGGCGTCTCCAGCGTGCAGCTCCTGACCCCGATCCTGATGACGCTCGGTGTCATCAATCTGTTCCAGGCAACGCCGGTCGGCGGCGTGTACTTGCAGAATGCCGGCTTGATGTGGGTGCTGCCGATCGCGATCGCGGTGTTCGGGGCGGTGTTCTTCATGAACAACCTCACCTCGGCCAAGTCGTCGATCAAGAACCAGCTTGCGATCGTCAAGCGCAAGCACACCTGGATCATGGCTTTCATCTACATCGGAACGTTCGGCTCCTTCATCGGCTACTCGGCGGCGTTCCCGCTGCTGATCAAGACGCAGTTTCCGACGGTGACGATCTCGATTGCCTTCCTCGGTCCTCTGCTCGGTTCGCTCTCGCGTCCGTTCGGCGGCTGGCTCGCCGACAAGGTCGGCGGCTCCATCATCACGTTCTGGAATTTCCTCGCGATGGCGGCTGCGACGATCGGTGTGCTCTACTTCGTCGGGCAGAAGGATTTCACCGGCTTCCTGGCGATGTTCCTGATCCTGTTCCTGACGACGGGCATCGGCAACGGCTCCACCTACCGCATGATCCCTTCGATCTTCCGCGAGCAGAATTTGTTCAGGGTGCGCGGCAAGGGCGACGCGGCGCGTGCGGATGCGTTGAAGACGGCGAGCGTCGAGAGTGGCGCAGCAGTCGGCTTCATCGGCGCGGTCGGTGCCGTCGGCGGTTATCTGATCCCGAGCAGCTTCGGCAAGTCGATCGCTGCGACCGGTGGTCCGTCGCTCGCGCTCGCCATCTTCCTCGCGTTCTACGCCGTCTGCCTCGGTTTGACCTGGTGGTTCTACCTGCGTCGCAGCCCGCAGGCTGAAGGCGCGCCAAGCCTCGCCGAAGCGCGAGTCTGACATCTGGCATGAAACACGCCTCTCCCCGTACGCGGGGAAAGGTCTCTCTGATGACGTTTGACCCATGAACTTTTTCCGCAACGGCGCGGACAAAGGCAGACCGAAACAGACAGGAGAACATCATGACGCCCCAGCAGATCGCCCTCGTGCAGCAAAGCTTTTCCAAGGTCGCGCCGATTTCAGAAGCAGCCGCCGTGCTGTTCTACGACCGCTTGTTCGATGTGGCGCCGTCCGTGCGTGCGATGTTTCCCGAGGACATGACCGAACAGCGCAAGAGGCTGATGGGCATGCTCGCCGCTGTCGTCTCTGGCCTGTCGAACCTCGAAACGATTCTTCCCGCGGCGTCCGCGCTCGCCAAGCGCCACGTCGCCTACGGCGCCAAGGCCGAGCACTATCCCGTGGTCGGCGCGACCCTGCTGTGGACCCTGGAGAAGGGGCTCGGCGAGGCCTGGACGCCCGAACTCGCCACTGCCTGGACCGACGCCTATGGCGTGCTGTCCGGCTACATGATTTCCGAAGCCTACGGCCCGCAGGCGCAGGCCGCCGAATAGGAGATGCCTTGTGAGTGAACCGCTCGTCATCGTCGGAAACGGTATGGCGGCAGCTCGTCTGGTCGACGAGCTCGCCAAGACCGCGCTCGGCCGCTATGCGGTCGCTGTGATCGGCGAAGAGCCGCGGCTCGCTTACAATCGCGTCTTGCTCTCTTCGGTGCTGGCCGGCGAGACCGGCTCGCACGAGATCGAGCTCCGTCCGGCAGACTGGTGGCGCCATCGCGGCGTCACCGTGCGCTACGGCTATCGTGTCACCGAGATCGACACCGGCCGCCGCGAGCTGAAGATCGCCGGCGAAGAGAGCATGGAATATTCAAAGCTCGTGCTCGCCACCGGATCGACGCCGCTGCGCCTCAACGTCCCGGGCGCCGATCTCGCCGGCGTGCACACGTTTCGCGACACCCGCGATGTCGACCTTCTGTTGACGCTGGCGGCCGCCAAAAAGCGCGTCGTCGTGGTCGGCGGCGGCCTGCTCGGGCTCGAGGCAGCCTACGGCCTTGCCAAGGCCGGCGCGCCCGTGACACTGCTGCATCTGATGGACCGGCTGATGGAGCGCCAGCTCGATGGGCCTGCTGCCGATCTGCTCAAGACGCTGGTCGAGCGCAAGGGCATTCGCATCCTGCTCAATGCCTCGACCGCGCGCATCCATGGCGAGCGCCACGTCGAAGCCGTCGAGCTTGCCGACGGCAGCCGCATCGAGGCCGATGCCGTGATCTTCGCCGCCGGGATCAGGCCGAACATCGCGCTGGCCAAGGAGGCCGGCATCGCCGTCAATCGCGGCATCGTCGTCAATGACGAAATGCAGACCGCATCGCCCGACATCTACGCGCTCGGCGAATGCGCCGAGCATCGCGGCACTTGTTACGGCCTGGTCGAGCCGGCCTACGAGCAGGCCCGCGTGCTGGCGAGGCATCTCGGTGGCCGCCCAGCGGCCTATCAGGGCAGCGTGGTCTCGACCAATCTGAAAGTCTCCGGCGTCAGCGTTTTCTCCGCCGGCGACTTCATGGGCGGCGAGGGCAGCGAGAGCCTCGTGCTGACCGACCGCCGGCGCGGCACCTACAAGAAGCTCGTGATCGCTGACGGATGCCTGACCGGTGCCGTGCTGATCGGCGATACCGCCGATGCGCTTTGGTATCTCGAGCTGATCCGCACCCGCGAGAAGATCGCTGGAATCCGCGCCGACATGATGTTCGGCCGCGCGCTCGCGCTTCCCTCCAAAGCGGCGTGATGGAGGCAGCTTGATATGACGGCGATCGACCCGAATCTCCGCACCACCAAGACGACATGCCCCTATTGCGGCGTCGGCTGCGGCGTACTCGCAACGCCCGACGGCGCGGGAGGCGCGGCGATCGCCGGCGATCCCGATCATCCCGCCAATTTCGGCCGGCTCTGCTCGAAGGGCTCTGCGCTCGGCGAGACCGTCGGGCTTGAAAGTCGTTTGCTTTATCCGATGATCCGCTGCAAGGGCGTGCTGGAGCGCGTTGCCTGGAGCGATGCGCTCGATCACGTCGCCCATCGTATGCAGCACATCGTCGCGCGCGACGGCGCCGATGCAGTCGCGTTCTATCTTTCGGGCCAGCTCCTCACTGAGGATTATTACGTCGCCAACAAGCTGATGAAGGGCTTTGTCGGCACGGCGAACGTCGACACCAATTCGCGGCTCTGCATGTCGTCCTCGGTCGCCGGCCACCGCCGTGCCTTCGGCGCCGACACCGTGCCCGGTTGCTATGAGGATCTCGACCAGGCCGATCTGCTCGTCTTCGTCGGCTCGAACGCGGCCTGGTGCCATCCGGTGCTGTTCCAGCGCATGCTGAAGAACCGGCAGGAGCGCGGCGCGCGGATGATCGTGATCGATCCACGCCGCACGGATACCGCGAGCGATGTCGATCTGTTCCTCGGACTCAAGCCCGGCACCGATACCGCGTTGTTCTCGGGCCTGTTCGTCCATCTCGCCGACAGCGGCGCACTGGATCAGGCGTACATCGCTCAGAACACGTCAGGCTTTGATGATGCGCTGGCGCGCGCGCGCAACATCGCCGGCAGCGTCACCGCGACCGCACTGGCGACCGGCCTCTCCGAGCAGGACGTCGCCGCCTTCTTCAAGATGTTCGGTGATACCGAGCGGGTCGTCACGCTCTATTCGCAGGGCGTGAACCAGTCGGCGCAGGGCACCGACAAGGTTAACGCGATCCTGAACTGCCATCTCGCGACGGGCCGTATCGGCAAGCTCGGTGCCTCGCCGTTCTCGCTCACCGGCCAGCCCAACGCGATGGGCGGCCGCGAGGTCGGCGGCCTCGCCAACCAGCTCGCCGCGCACATGAACTTCACGCCGCCCGACATCGATCGCGTCAGGCGGTTCTGGAAGGCGCCGCGCATCGCCACCCATGAGGGGCTGAAGGCGGTGCAGCTGTTCGAGGCGATCAACCGCGGCGAGGTCAAGGCGCTCTGGGTGATGGGAACCAACCCCGCCGTGTCGCTGCCCGATGCCGACTTCGTGCGCGAGGCGCTGAAGAAGCTCGAGCTGTTCGTCGTGTCCGAAAACGTGCTCTCCAACGACACGGTCGATGCGGGCCCGCATGTGCTGCTGCCGGCGCTGGCCTGGGGCGAGAAGTCGGGCACGGTGACCAATTCCGAGCGCCGCATCTCGCGCCAGCGTTCGTTCCTCCCCGCACCCGGCGAGGCGCGCCCCGATTGGTGGATCCTCAGCGAAACCGCCAAACGCCTCGGTTTCGGCGACAGCTTCAACTACAAATCCGCCGCCGAGATCTTTCGCGAGCATGCCGCGCTGTCCGCGTTCGAGAACGACGGTAGCCGCGATTTCGACATCGGTGCGTTGACGTCGCTGTCCGACGAGGATTTCGACGCCCTGAAGCCCGTGCAATGGCCGGCGCGCGAGGGCGAGCCGTCGGGCGAGCGTTTCTTCGCGCGAGGCGGCTTCTTCACCAATGACGGCAAGGGCCGCTTCGTCGCACCGGAAGTGCCGGCGCTCCGCAGCGAGACCGGACCGTCGCGTCCCCTGCGGCTCAACACCGGACGCATCCGCGACCAGTGGCACACCATGACGCGCACGGGGTTGAGCAAGCGGCTCGGCGCGCATCTGCCCGAGCCATTCGTCGAGATTCATCCCGATGACGCCAACAAATACGGCATCGTCCATGACGGCTATGCCCGCATCACCACCGATTACGGCCAGTGCATTCTAAAGGCCGTGGTCAGCGAGCGACAGCAGCGCGGTGCGCTGTTCGCGCCGATCCACTGGAGCGCCATGAATGCCTCGCACGGCCGCGTCGGTGCGCTGGTCGCGCCGTTCACGGATCCGTTCTCCGGGCAGCCGGAGTCGAAGGCGACGCCGGCCGCGATCGCGCCCTATGAGTACGTCTTCCGCGGTTTCGCGCTGTCGCGGAAGCAACTCGATCTGCCGCCCAACCTGCTGTGGACTCGCGCGACTGTCGCCGGCGGCTTCGGCTATCTCTTCGCCGACAATGCGGACCTCGCGCGCTGGCCCGCCTGGCTCGACGGGCTCGCCGGCGAGGACGTCGCCGACTACCGCGATTTCGGCGGTGGCGTCTATCGCGCGGCCTCGTTCACGGGTGATCGCATCGAGACCTGTCTGTTCGTCGGTCCCGCGCATGATGCCGGCGATTGGGAGGTGGTGAAGAGCGTGTTCGCGGCCGATCGCGTCACCGATGATCAGCGCCGCATGCTGCTGTCAGGCAAGTCCAGCGAAGGCGCTGCTGCAACCGGCCCGATCGTCTGCGCCTGCTTCGGCGTCGGCCGTGGCACCATCTGCGACACCATCGCGGCAGGCGCACGCACGGCCGCCGAGATCGGCGCCAAGCTCAAGGCCGGTACCAATTGCGGTTCCTGCATCCCCGAGCTGAAGCGGCTCATTGCGACGACCGAGGTGGCGCCGGCGAAGCAAGCCAAGCTCGCGGGCGCGGCCGGGTAGGGCTCCACTTCTCAAGACAGATAAGACGGTCTCGTGCCCCGGACGCTGCGCAGCACGAAGTGATGCGCAGCAGAGCCGGGGCCCATCTAACAGCTGAGTGTTTGGCCTTTCTGGGTCCCGGCTCTGCGCAGCAGCGTTTCACGCTGCGGCGCGTCCGGGACAAGAGAGTGGTGTGGACGCGACCACGCACCTCCCCAATCGACGCGCCCGCGATTGTGGCCTATGTTGCCGCGCGCTCCCCTCAACAATCATAAAAACCATGATGTACCTGGAAACGCCGCCGCGCCTGATCGAAACCACAATCTTTTCCGCGATGCCCGACAATTTCCGCCGCAAGGGCGTGCGGACGGATTGGGCCGATGCCAACCGGCCGGGCGTGCCGACGGACAGTTTTATCGAAGGGCCCTCGTTCGACAAGGACGGCAATCTCTACATCGTCGACATCCCGTTCGGTCGCATCTTCCGCATTGCGCCGGATGGGACGTGGTCGCTCGTGATCGCGTATGAGGGCTGGCCGAACGGGCTGAAGATCGGCGCTGACGGTCGCATCCTGGTGGCCGATTACATGCACGGCATCATGGAGCTCGACGCCGGCGCGGGGCGCATCAAGCCCATCCTGACCGCGCGCAATTCGGAATCGTTCCGCGGCTGCAACGATCTGCATCTCGCCTCCAACGGCGACATCTATTTCACCGACCAGGGCCAGACCGGCCTGCATGACCCAAGCGGCCGCGTCTACAGGCTGGCGCCGAGCGGCCGGCTCGATTGCCTGATCGACACCGGCATCAGCCCGAATGGACTGGTGCTTGATCCGACCGAGACCGTGCTGTTCGTCGCGATGACGCGCGACAATGCGGTGTGGCGGCTGCCGTTCATGAAGGATGGCAGCGTGTCGAAGGTCGGCCGCTTCTGCTCGCTGTTCGGCACGTCGGGCCCCGATGGCATGACCATGGATGCGAGCGGCCGCCTGTTCGTCGGTCACGCCTCGCTCGGTCATGTCTTCGTGTTCGCGCCGAATGGCGAACTGATCGCGCGGATCAAGTCGTGCGCCGGGCCGAATTGCACCAATGTCGCCATCGGTGGCGCGCGCAAGGATCGGCTCTATATCACGGAGTCCGCGACCGGCAGCGTGCTGGTCGCTGACATCAGTGGCCTCTAAGCATCTGAGGGAACAACCATGAACACAAAACCCTTCGGCAAGACCAGCGCCAACGTCTCCGTGATCGGGCAAGGCACGTGGTATCTCGACCACGGCGATCGCAAGCGCGCGATCGCGGCGCTGCAGCGCGGGCTCGATCTCGGCATGACACATATCGACACCGCCGAGATGTATGGCGATGCCGAGCTGGTCATTGCCGACGCGATCGCCGGCCGCCGCGACGAGGTGTTCCTCGTGTCGAAGGTGCTGCCGAGCAATGCCTCGCGCCGTGGCACCATCACCGCCTGCGAGCGCTCGCTGAAGCGGTTGAAGACTGACAGCCTTGATTGCTATCTGCTGCACTGGCGCGGCTCGTATGACCTCGAGGACACCGTCGCCGCGTTCGAGGAATTGGTGACGTCCGGCAAGATCAAATCCTGGGGTGTCTCCAACTTTGATGCCGACGATCTCGACGAAATCCTCGATGTCTCCGGCGAAGGCAGGATCGCTTGCAATCAGGTGCTCTATCATTTGAAGGAACGTGCGATCGAGCACGCGGTCATCCCTTGGTGCGAGAAGCACGGCGTTGCCGTTGTCGCTTATTCACCGTTCGGTCACGATGATTTTCCCGATGAGCGCAGCAAGGGCGGCGCGGTGCTCGCGCGCATTGCCGAGGCGCGTCGTGCAACGCCGCGTCAGGTCGCGCTGAGCTTCCTCACCCGTGCGACTACGGTGTTCGCGATCCCGAAGGCGTCGTCCGCGGAACATGCCGGCGAAAATGCGGCGGCCGGTAATCTCGTGCTGACGAAAGAGGAGATTTCGGCGCTGGATGCGGCGTTTCCGCGCGGTCCGAAGCCGCGCGGCCTGCCCATGTTGTAGTGCACAAAGGCCTATTATTAATGGAGTATTGACGCGCGCGGACGTGAGCGCATATCGGCATCCTGTTTTCGGAAGTTGTGAAAGCGGCGTATTTGTCGTTTTTTACGATCGCTCCCGAATCGTCGTTTTCCCAGGTTCCAGCCGTGACACCGCCGCCCGCCGCAGCCGCAAGGCTCGACAGTATTCCCATGCCCGTGCCGGAGAAGAAGCAGACGCGCCGCGCGCCTGCGCGGGTCGATCATCCTTTCAAGGGTATCGCGCTGGTGCTGCTGTCGACGGTGTTTCTCGGCTGTTCCGACGTCACCGCGAAATATCTCTCGACCAGCCTGCCGTCGATCGAAATCACCTGGATCCGCTTCCTCACCTTTGCGCTGATGTTCACGCCGGTGATGCTGCCGGGCTCGCCGCTGCATGCGATGCGTACCGAACGTCTCGGATTGCAATTGATGCGCGGCGTCGCGCTGCTCGGCTCCTCGCTGTTCTTCATCACCGGTTTGCGCTTCCTCCCCATCGCGGAAGCCTCTGCCACCGGCTTCGTCTCGCCGCTGTTCGTCACCGCGCTGTCGATCATCTTCCTCAGCGAGAAGGTCGGCATGCGCCGCTGGATCGCGACCGGGATCGGCCTCGTGGGCGTGATGATCATCCTGCGGCCGGGCTCGAACGCGTTCCACGTCGCCGCATTCTTCCCGATCGTCTCGGCGTTCTGCTGGGCCGCCGCGCTGATCCTGACGCGCCTGATGAGCGGCCGCGAAGCCGTGCTCACCACGATGGCGTACTCGGCTCTCACCGGCGTTGCGATCCTCACCGTGATGGTGCCGTTCGTCTGGGTCACGCCGAGCTGGACCGCAATCGGTCTCGGCATCGTGATCGGTGTCGCCTCCACCGTCGGCCAGTGGATCATCGTGCTCGCCTATCGCTACGGCGATGCCTCGGTGCTGGCGCCGTTCTCCTACACACAGCTGCTCTGGGTCAGCATTCTGGGCTTCTTCCTGTTCGGCGAGCTCCCAGACGTCTGGACCATCACCGGTGCGGCCTTCATCGTCGCCAGCGGCCTCTACATCGCCCATCGCGAGCGTATCCGTCGCGCCCAGCTGCTGGTGCAGGCCGCGCGATCTCCGAACCCCTGACGCAAGTCCGCGCGCCCTGATACGTGCTATCAACGGCTCCAACAAGCATGGGAGGAGCCGGATGCGCGCTGCGATCTTCAGGAACGGTGAGATTGTCGTCGACCGGATGGCTGAGCCGAAGCCCGGTCCGGGCCAGGTGCTGGTCAAGACACTCGCCTGCGGCATCTGCGGCTCCGACCTGCATGCCCGCCAGCACGCGCCGCGGATGGTGGAGATGGCGAAGAAGACCGGACGACCGCCGATGGATCTGTCGCGCGACGTCGTCTTCGGCCACGAGTTCTGCTGCGAGATCCTCGACTACGGCCCCGGCACCGCGCGAAAACTCAAGCCGGGCACGCATGTGTGCTCGCTGCCCGCATTGCTGACGCCGGAGGGCATCAAGGGCATCGGCTATTCCAACGACTTTGTCGGCGGCTATGCGGAGCAGATGCTGCTCAGCGAGCCGCTGCTGCTGGAGGTGCCGAACGGCCTTGCGCCCGAACATGCCGCGCTGACCGAGCCGCTCGCGGTCGGCGTTCACGCGGTCGAAAAGGCCAACATCCGCGGCGGCGAGGTGCCGCTCGTCATCGGCTGCGGCCCGGTCGGGCTCGCCGTGATCGCCGCGCTGAGAATCAAGGGCCTGCATCCGATCGTGGCGGCCGACTATTCACCGGCGCGGCGCGCGCTCGCCGCAAAACTCGGCGCCGATATCGTCGTCGATCCCAAGGTGTCGCAGCCCTATGCGACCTGGGCCGAGCACGCGCAGATGTCGGAGGCGGAGAAGGCGGCGCGGCCGCCGCTCCAGGCCATGCTGCCGGCGCTGAAGCCTGCGGTGATCTTCGAATGCGTGGGCGTGCCCGGCGTGCTGCAGCAGGTGTTCGAAGGCGCGCCGCGCGATGCCAAGATCGTCGTCGTCGGTGTCTGCATGGAGAGCGACAAGAGCGAGCCCATGCTCGGCATCATGAAGGAGCTCAACGTCCAGTACGTGCTGGGCTACACGCCGGATGAGTTTTCGGCGTCGCTGCGCCTGATCGCGGAAGGGCAGGTGGATGCGGCTGCCATGGTGACGGCGGAGGTCGGCATCGATGGCGTTGCAAAGGCGTTCGCCGATCTCGCCAGTCCGGAGGCGCACACCAAGATCATCGTGCAGCCGTGGAAATAGGGAAGGGCTGAAGCACGGCGCCGTCGGGCTTTTGCGCGGCGTCGGCATGGCCGATCTGGGCGATCACGGCCCGGCGGTCGACGATCGCCTGATGGAATTGCGCCAGCACGAGGCCGAAGGCGGCGAGATCGCCGTCCTCGATGGCGCCGTCTTCGTGACAGGCCAGCGTCTCGCGCAGGATGTCGTCGGCGGCGCTCTGCATGGCGGCGAGATCGTCGAGCGAGGTCGCCTCGCGTACGCTGGAGATCGCGGTGAGCAGGCGGTCGCGGTGCAGCGCGTTCTCGCTGCGCTCCTCGCGCCGCAGATAATGCCGCAGCCAGGCGGCGACCGAGCCAAGGCCGGAGAGCAGCAGCACCACGCCCCAGATATAGTCGCTGTACTTGTCCATGAAGCTGCGCTCGTTGCCGTCGATATAGGCGGCCGCTCCCGCATGCGCCGGCAGCGCGGCGTCCTTGTCGGTGTCGGGCTTCTGGATGTGGCTCGCGCCGGCGAGCTCCTTGACCAGCGACGGCTTGACCGCGAACAGGTCGCGGGTAAAGGCGCCGACCGTGTCGTCGGACAGCGTGCTCGGCGCCACGATCAGATGGTTGACGGCAATGGTTTCGATCTTGTCGTCGGGCCGCTGCGGTGAGGCGGCGAATGCGCCCGCCGGGATCTCCTCGGACTCGTAGAGCGGATGCCGCTCGGCGATGGCCTCGGAGACATCGACGGACAGGAATTTCGGCTCGCCGCGCAGGCGCGTGGTGGCGGCAATCGTCTCGGCGATGACCTTGTCGTCGAGCGCGCCGACCATCATGAAGGCATCGAGCGTGGTGTCCTGGGTCATCTCGGAGATGCGGTCGGCGCCGAACTGGGCGATCGTCACCTTCTGCGGGTTGACGCCGGATTCGCCGAGGATGACGCGCAGCAGATTGGGATTGGCATCACCGAGGCCGACGATGCCGATGCGGCGACCGCTGAGCGAGGCGATATCCGTGACCTTCGACTTGGGCACGCCCTTGCGCCCCGTCGGCGCCCACATCACCACGAAGTTCCGGCGCAGGATCGCGACCGAATTGGCATCGGGCGGCATGGTGAGATCGCCGCGTGCGACGGCGAGGTCGGCCTTGCCGGAGCCGAGCAGATTGAGGCTTTGCAGCGTGCCGTCGGTCTCGATCGGCGTCAGCCGCACCGCGCCGCTCTTCGCCTCGATCGCCTTGGCGATGGCCAGTACGAGCGTCTGGTCATCGCTCCCGGCCGGGCCGACCGCGATGCGCAGCGTCGCCGGCTGCCAGAGCCAATAGGCAAGTGCGAGCGCGACCGTCAGAAGCGACAGCAGGCTCGCCACCGCGAGCCACGGGCCGAGGCGATTGCGGCGGCGGGAGGGAACGCCCCTCGTTACGCTCAGATCGCTCGGCACGGGCATCTCGCTTTCCTCATCCGGAAGCTTGCCCGCCAACGCGGCGGGTGCCGTCAGTATTTCGAAGGAACGTACATCTCCGACGGGATCGGGCCGCGGTGATAGTCGGGATTGCGGACGCGCGCCGGCAGCACCACCGGAACGTGCGCCACATCCTGGTACGGAATCTGGCTCAGGAGATGGGAGATACAATTGAGACGGGCGCGCTTCTTGTCCACGGCATCGACGATCCACCATGGCGAATCCGGCAGATGCGTGTGCTCCAGCATCGTCTCCTTGGCCTTGGTGTAGGCTTCCCAACGGCTGCGGGCTTCGACATCCATCGGGCTCAGCTTCCACTGCTTGAGCGGATCCTTGATACGCATGGTGAAGCGGAACTGCTGCTCGTCGTCGGTGATGGAGAACCAGTATTTGACGAGGATGATGCCGGAGCGGATCAGCATCCGCTCGAACTCGGGAACCGTCTTGAAGAACTCCTGATACTGCTCGTCGGTGCAGAAGCCCATCACGCGCTCGACGCCGGCGCGATTGTACCAACTGCGGTCGAACAGCACCATCTCGCCGCCTGCGGGCAGGTGCGAGACATAGCGCTGGAAATACCATTGCGTGCGCTCGCGCTCGCTCGGCGCCGGCAGCGCCGCGACGCGGCAGATGCGGGGATTGAGGCGCTGGGTGATGCGCTTGATGACGCCGCCCTTGCCGGCGGAGTCGCGCCCCTCGAACAGAACCACGACCTTCTTCTTCTCGCTCTGCACCCAATCCTGGAGCTTGACCAGCTCGCCCTGGAGGCGGAGCAGCTCCCGGAAATAGAGCCGGCGATCGACCGTCGGACCGACGGCGTCGGTCTCGTCCAGGAGCTCGTCGAGACGGGCGTCATCCAGCTCCATCTCCAGCTCCTCGTCGAGATCGTCGGTCATTTCCCGGATGATGCGCTCGCGTTTGGCCATCTCAGGGGTGCGGTCGGATGCAGTCATGGGTCTCTCTCTCGGGCCGGAATGCCTGTCACCCGGGACCATCGACGGGGTTTATTGCGTCCATGTGACACCGGCGGCCGGCCGGGCCGACCGGCCCGAAAATCGCCCGGCGCGGGTCCGTCAGACCGGCAGCGCGATCGAATATTTGACCTGGCTGAGCGCAAAGCTCGACTCGATCGAGGCAATGCCGTCGAGCCGGGTCAGCTTGGTCTTGAGGAACGTCTCGTAGGAGGCGAGGTCGGCCGCGACCACGCGCAGCAGATAGTCGCGGTTGCCGGTCATCAGATAGCACTCCAGCACCTCGTCCCATTTCGAGATGGCGCGGGCGAAACGATTCAGATCCTCCTCCTTCTGCCGCGCCAGCTTGATCGAGATGAACACGCTGACATGCAGCCCCAGCGCCTTCTGGTCCACCGTTGCGATGTAGCGCGAGATGACGCCGCGCTCCTCCAGCAGCTTGACCCGGCGATGGCAGGGGGAGACCGACAGTCCGACCTTGTCGGCGAGCTGCTGCATGGTCAGCCGGCTGTCGGTCTGCAGCAAGGCGAGGATCTTGCGGTCGATGGCGTCGAGCTCAGGCATTGGGATGAAACCTCTATTTCAGGGCAAGTCATTGGTACGGTATCCCAATATTGGCGGGTATGGCGCGAAAAATTGAGAAATCTGGCGCCGCCCGCAGGCGTATGATCCGCCTTATTTCCCGGAGCATCGCCATGCCCGCTGATTCCGCGCGTCTCGATACCCTGACTGCACTGGCCCGCAAGGCGTTGTGGCTGTCGTCATGGACCATCCACCACGCCAATCACGTCCGATCGAACACGGATGGATTGAAGGTCGGCGGTCACCAGGCCTCGTCGGCCTCGCTCGCCACCATCATGTCGGCGCTGTATTTCCATGTGCTGCGCCCCGAGGACCGCGTCGCAGTGAAGCCGCATGCGAGCCCTGTGTTCCACGCCATCCAGTATCTGTTCGGCCGGCAGACCCGCGAGAAGCTGGAGAATTTTCGCGGCTTCAAGGGTGCCCAGTCCTATCCGTCGCGTACCAAGGACGTCGACGACGTCGATTTCTCGACCGGCTCGGTCGGTCTCGGCGTCGCGCAGACGCTGTTCGCCTCGCTGGTGCAGGATTACGTCAAGGCGCATGGCTGGATGAAGGATCGCCGCGAGGGGCGGATGATCGCGCTGGTCGGCGATGCCGAGATGGACGAGGGCAACATCTTCGAAGCCCTGGCCGAAGGCTGGAAGCACGGCCTGCGCAACACCTGGTGGGTGGTCGACTACAACCGCCAGTCGCTCGACGCCGTCGTGCGCGAAGGTCTCTGGGAAAAGTTCGAGACCATGTTCCGCAATTTCGGCTGGGACGTGGTCATCGTGAAATACGGCCGCCTGATGCGCGAGGCCTTCGCCGAACCCGGCGGCGAGGCGCTGAAGAGCTGGATCGACAATTGCCCGAACGCGCTCTATGCGGCGCTTTGCTTCCAGGGCGGCGCGGCGTTCCGCAAGCATTTGCACGACGAGATCGGCGACCAGGGGCCGATCACGAAGCTGATCGACAAGCGTAGCGACGAGGAGTTGCTGGCGCTGATGTCGAATCTCGGCGGCCACGACATGGCGAGCATGGTCGAGGCGTTCGAATCGATCGACCACGACCGCCCGGTCTGCTTCATCGCCTACACCATCAAGGGTGTCGGCCTGCCGTTCCAGGGCCACAAGGACAACCATGCCGGCCTGATGACGGTCGCGCAGATGGAGAAATATCGCGAGAGCCAGAACATCCGTCCCGGCCACGAATGGGACAAGTACGAAGGCCTGATGCAGGACGCAGCCGAGCTCGAGGCGTTCCTCGCGCGCGTTCCGTTCAACAAGGATGGCCGCCGGCTGACCGCGCCGGTCGTCGAGGTGCCGCAACAGCTCGCCTTCAAGCCGTCGCCGCAGATGTCCACGCAACAGGGCTTTGGCCTCGTGCTGAACGAGATCGCGCGCGGCGACAGCGAGCTGGCGCGGCGCATCGTCACGACCTCGCCCGACGTCACGGTCTCGACCAATCTCGGTCCGTGGGTGAACCGGCGCGGCCTGTTCGCGCGCGGCGAGAAGGCGGATTTATTCCGCAGCGAGAAAATTCCATCCACATTCAACTGGGACTTCTCGCCCAAGGGCCAGCATCTCGAGCTCGGAATCGCCGAGATGAACCTGTTCATCATGCTCTCGGCGCTCGGCCTGTCGCACCAGAT
Organism: Bradyrhizobium sp. CCGUVB4N; assembly: GCF_024199945.1. GTDB lineage: Bacteria > Pseudomonadota > Alphaproteobacteria > Rhizobiales > Xanthobacteraceae > Bradyrhizobium. The sequence continues at coordinate 3,092,456 of NZ_JANADP010000001.1, forward strand.
CAACGGCGCGCGGCTGCTGCCGGTCGGCACGCTCTACGATCCCTTCATCGAGCGCGGCCTCGATGCGCTCAACTACGCCTGCTACCAGGATGCGCGCTTCATGGTGGCGGCGACGCCATCAGGTATCACGCTCGCCCCGGAGGGCGGCGCCCACCAGTCGATTGCGACACCGCTGATCGGCATGGCGCAGGACGGGCTCGCCTCGTTCGAGCCGGCCTTCGTCGACGAGCTCGCCGTGATCATGGGCTGGGGCTTCGAGCACATGCAGCGCGATCCGGGCGAGGGCGGCTCGGTCTATCTCCGCCTCTCGACGCGCAGCATCGAGCAGGCGCAGCGCATCATGACGCCCGAACTGCAGCAGGGCATCACGGACGGCGCCTATTGGCTGCGGAAGCCGGGCCCGAATGCCGAACTCGTGATCGCCTATACCGGCGCAGTCGCACCGGAGGCGATCGAGGCGACCGGGTTCATCGGCGAGAGTCGGCGCGACATCGGCCTGCTTGCAATCACCTCGGCCGATCGCCTCTACACGGGATGGACCGCCGCGCGAAAATTGCGGCGTGACCGGCGTGGCGTGCAGCATCTCAGCCACATCGAGAAATTGCTGGCGCCGCTGCCGCGCGACTGCGGCATCGTGACCGTGATCGACGGCCATCCGTCTGCGCTCGGCTGGCTCGGCAGTGTCCGCGGCCATCGCGTCGAAGCGCTGGGTGTCGAGCAGTTCGGCCAGACCGGCACCATTGCGGACCTCTATCGGCACTATGGCATCGACGCGAATGCGATCATCGATGCGGCGGAAAGCCTCACCACCGGCGCGCCGATCGTCCATCGCAAGATGGCGGTTTAATCGGGGTAACCACCTTGTCGCCCCGGCGAAGGCCGGGGCCCATACGCCGCGGCAGTCGTTGTAAGCCGCAGGTGGTCGACGCCAGAGCAAGCCAACTAAGCTTTGTGGTTATGGGTCCCGGCCTTCGCCGGGACGACAATACGTGTGAGGCGAGAGCCTTGCCACGTTCCCGCCATCGGCTCATATAACCTCCGTCCGCCGCAACGCTGGCCCCGCATATGGCGGGTTCAATTGCCGGCGCTTTCGTGCAAGGATGCCTGCCGAAACGCCCCCCAAGCCCCCAAGAAGAGGTTAACGATGGTCAATCGCATGCAATTCTACATCGACGGCGCCTGGGTCGATCCCGCCGTCAAGAAGTCCACCCCGGTCGTCAATCCGGCGACGGAAGAGGCGATGTACGAGATTGCGCTCGGCTCCAAGGCTGACGTGGACAAGGCGGTTGCCGCCGCCAAGCGCGCTTTTGCAACTTTCTCCCAGACCAGCCGTGAAGAGCGCGTCGCGCTGCTCACGAAAGTCATCGAGGTCTACAAGGGCCGTCTCAAGGAGATCGGGGCTTCCGTCTCCGACGAAATGGGCGCGCCGCTGCCGATGGCCGAAAAGCTCCAGGCCGGCGCCGGTCTCGGCCATCTCATGACCACGCTCGACGTGCTCAAGAACTATCATTTCGAGGAGCCGATCGGCACCGCCATGGTGCTGCGCGAGCCCGTTGGCGTGGTCGGCATGATCACCCCCTGGAACTGGCCGCTCAACCAGATCGCCTGCAAGGTCGCGCCCGCGCTTGCCGCCGGCTGCACCATGATCCTGAAGCCGTCGGAATTCACGCCGACCTCGGCTTTGATCTTTGCGGAAATCTTGCATGAAGCCGGTGTGCCGAAGGGCGTGTTCAACCTCGTCAACGGCCTCGGCCCCGAGGTCGGTGCCGCCATGAGCGAGCACCCCGACATCGACATGATCTCCTTCACCGGCTCGACCCGCGCCGGCATCGACGTTGCCAAGCGCGCGGCGCCGACCGTGAAGCGCGTCAGCCAGGAGCTCGGCGGCAAGTCGCCGAACGTCATTCTCGAAGGCGCCGACCTCACGAAGGCGGTGACCGGCGGCGTGATGCACATGTTCAACAACTCCGGCCAGTCCTGCAATGCGCCCTCGCGCATGATCGTGCCGTTGTCGAAGATGAAGGAAGTCGCCGCGATCGCGAAGGCCGTCGCCGACAAGACCAAGGCGGGCGACCCGCGCGCCGAAGGCACCACCATCGGCCCGGTCGTCAACCGCGGCCAGTGGGACAAGATCCAGGCGTTGATCAAGAAGGGTATCGACGAGGGCGCAACGCTCGTCGCCGGTGGCCCGGGCCTGCCCGAAGGCGTCAACAAGGGCTTCTATGTCCGCCCGACCATCTTCGCCGACGTCACCCCCGAGATGACGATTGCGCGCGAAGAAATCTTCGGACCGGTGCTGACCATCCTCGGCGCCAAGGACGAAGCCGAAGCCGTGCACATCGCCAACGACACGCCGTACGGTCTCGCTGGTTACGTCTCCGGCGCTTCGGTCGAGGACGCCAAGCGTGTCGGCCGTCAGATCCGCGCCGGCAACGTCAACCTGCAGGGCGTGCCCAACGATCGCACCGCGCCGTTCGGCGGCTACAAGCAGTCGGGCAACGGCCGCGAGTGGGGCAAGTACGGCCTCGAGGACTTCCTCGAAGTGAAGGCGGTTGCGGGCTTCAACGCCGCGTAAGCGTCAGCGATTGAACAGAATGACGCCGGAGCGGGAAACCGCCCCGGCGTTTTTGTTTTTGCTCAGGTGTGTCGACAACGCGAGGTGCCGTAGGGTGGGCAAAGGAGCGAAGCGACGTGCCCACGATCTCGCGCGACGAACAGGCAGTGGTGGGCACGCTTCGCTTTGCCCACCCTACGAGACCGTCATCGCGGCGACGGTTATCCCCCCATCGCGCCCTGCGTATTCACATACAGCGCGTAGATCGACTGGCTCGCCGCCATGAACAGGCGGTTGCGCTTGACGCCGCCGAAGCAGAGATTGGCGCAACGCTCGGGCAGCGCGATGCGGCCGATCATGACGCCGTCGGGTGCGAACACCACGACGCCGTCGAGCTCCGGATCGCCCATGCCCCAGCCGCACCAGAGATTGCCGTCGATGTCGCAGCGCATGCCGTCCGGCGTGCCGGGACCTGCATCGATGTGGACGCGTTTGTTGGAGATCGTGGTGCCATCCGCCGAGACGTCATAGGCGAGGATCTTGCGGTTCGGCACACCGCGCGATTCCACCACGTAGAGAATCTTCTCGTCCGGCGAGAAGCACAGCCCGTTCGGACCCAGCACGCCCTCGGCGACGACGCTCGCCTTGCGGGTCACGGGATCGAGCCGGTAGACGTTCGGTTCGATCTCGGGCTCCGCCTTGTAGCCCTCGTAATTGCCGAGCAGGCCGAAGGTCGGATCGGTGAACCAGATCGAGCCGTCCGATTTGACAACGATATCGTTCGGCGAGTTCAACCGCTTGCCGTTGAATTGATCCATCAGCACCGTGATCTCGCCGTCATATTCGGTACGGGTCACGCGGCGCCCGCCATGCTCGCAGGTGACGAGCCGGCCCTGCCGGTCGCGCGTGTTGCCGTTGGCGAAATTGGAGGGTTTTCGGAAAACCGAAACAGCGCCGGTCTCTTCTTCCCATTTGATGATGCGCTGGTTCGGAATATCGCTACAGAGCAGATAGCGCCCGTCGCCGAACCAGACCGGCCCTTCCGCCCAGCGCAGGCCGGTCGCCAGCCGCTCCACGGCCGAGAGTTTCAACCAGTATTTTTCGAAACGGGGGTCGAGGACGTGAATGGCCGGATCGGGGTAATAGGTCGCCGGTCGCCAGCCTGGCCGTTCCTGGGTGTGGGACGATGCCTCATTCATGTCGGTTCTCTCGTTTCGTTCCCTCTGGACATTCCTGCTATCATTAGAGACACGTGACCGCAAATTGGTTGCCAAAGACGAGGAAAGACATGCCGCGCATCTTGATGACGGGAGCTTCGGGCGGAATCGGAACGCGCCTGCGAAAACTGTTGCCGCCGATCTATCCGGACCTCCTGCTCAGCGACATCAAGCCGCCTGCCGATCTCGCGCCGAACGAGCAGTTCAAGGCGGCCGACCTGTCCGACCTTGCCCAGTGCGAGGCGATCTGCGAGGGCGTCGACGGCATCCTGCATTTCGGCGGCTATTCGGTCGAAGGGCCCTGGAACGACATCCTGCAGGCCAACATCATCGGCGGCTACAATCTGTTCGAGGCGGCGTATCGCAAGGGCGTCAAGCGCGTGGTGTTCGCGTCCTCGAACCATGCCGTCGGCTTCTATCCCCGCCACCACAAGATCGGCACCGACGTCACCCCGCGCCCGGACGGCCGCTACGGCGTCAGCAAAGTATTCGGCGAAGCACTCGGCGCGCTCTATGCCGACAAGCACGGCCTGAAGGTGACGTGCCTGCGCATCGGCAATTTCGGTGATGTGCCGCTGGACCTTCGCCGGATCTCGATCTGGCTGAAGCCGGAAGATCTTGTGCAGCTCTGCCAGATCGGGCTCGAGCATCCCGGCATCCATTTCGAGGTGTTCTATGGCGCCTCGCTCAACGAGCGCGCCTGGTGGGATAACCACCGAGCCTACGAATTCGGCTATCGCCCCACCGGCCGCTCCGAGGATCACGTGGCGCATGCCATGGCCGAGCAGGCCAAGCTGAAGCCCGATCCGGTCGGCGACCACTACCAGGGCGGCGCATTCTGCAGCAACGAGTTCGACGGCGACGAGAGCCGGATCATCGACTGGAACAAGCGGTAGGACACAATGTTCTCTCTCGTCCCGTTCGGGGCGAGAGAGCCCTCGGCAGCAAGCGCCTGCCGCCTAATCCATTCCCTCATCGGGAATGTTCAAAATGGTCCCGCAGGCCTTGCAATGCACCGCGTCGACGTCGTGGCGCTGGAGGCCACAGACCGGGCAGGAGAAGCGCACCTTCGAGGGCGCGAGCAGCGCCTTGGCAAGATTCAGGAACAGGGTCACGCCGAAGATCATGATGACGACGGTGATCAGGCGTCCGACGGTGCCGGGCAGGGTGATGTCGCCGAAGCCGGTCGTGGTCAGTGCGGTGACCGTGAAGTAGAGCGCGTCGGCATAATTGCCGATCTGCGGGTTGTGCGACTTCTGGGTCTCGTAGACCACGCCCGTCATGATGAAGACGAACACGCCGAGATTGGCGACGGCAAAGATGACCTCTTCGTTGCGTCGGAAGAAGGCGCTGTCGATCCGCAGGCGCGCCACCATCTGGTTGTCGCCCAGAAGCCGCAACGTTCGAAATGCGCGCAGGAAGCCGCCGGCCTCGCCTGCGAGCGGTGCAAGGAACGAGATGATGACCACGACGTCGGTCCAGGTCGATAGCCGCGCGAGGTCGTGCAGCGGGTGGCGACTGATGATCATCCGTGCGGAGAAGTCCGCCAGGATCAGGACACCGAACACGACATCGAGGGACTCGACGATCCCGCCGCGCGGCAGGAACGACGTCGCGATGATGAACAAGACCGTCGCGATGTCGAGCACGAGCAGCGCGTAGCGGAATCGGATGCAGCCGAAGGTGTCGCCTTCGTAAAGCTGCCGAAGCCTGCCCTTCAGGATCTCGAACGGGACGCTGATCGCGTCGAGCGGCCCATGTCCCTTGGTGCTGTCGTGATCAAGTGCCATGGCCAGCGATCGCCGCGCGGATATTCCGGCGGCCTATCCCTCCGAAGGATCGAGCATTTCGCCGATTTTGTGAACGGCAACATTGATCGACATGCCCAAATAGTCGCCGGCATCGCCGAACCACGAGCCGGCCAGCGGCACGGCTTGGGCAGGGTGCCGCGCGATGGCGACCGGGATGAGATCAAAGCCCGCGTTCAGGCTGTTGGTCGGATCGTAATCGAGCCAGCCTGCACCGGGCAGGAACACCTGCACCCATGCGTGGGTGGCGCCAGAGCCGGTCATGCCGACAGCGCCGCCGTCGAGTGCCGCATCGTAGAGATAGCCACTGACGAAGCGGGAGGCGAAGCCGAGCCGCCGGAGCGTCTCGACCATCAGCCAGGCGAAGTCCCGGCAGGTGCCTGATTTCAGACGCAGCGTGTCGCCCGGAGACTGGGTGCCCTCGGCGTCTCTGCCGTGATATTTGAACTCGCTGCGAAAGATGCCCAGCATGCGGCGCAGCACATCCGCGGTCCGGTCCTGATCGCCGGCGACGAAGCTCTTGGTCCACGCCGCGTGGCTGCCGTCCGCGTCGTCGGCATGCGGACGCAGATAACCGGCAAGGTCGGTCCATTCGTCCGGCGTATATTGCACGGGCACCTCCTCGGCCCGGGCTTCCAGCGGAAATGCCTCAAGGCCCTTGATGCCGAAATAGACGCCGCGCACCTTGAAGGTGAACGTCAGTTCGCTGGCAGGTTCGCTGAAATCCATCACCGTGACGGCGTTGGAGCGGGAGTCGCTGATCCACAGCACCTTCGACGGCACGCTGGTGTGAGCGGACCAGCGCAGCAGGCGGGTCGAAGCGCCGCGCCGCGGCAGGAACATGGCGCGATGCGTGCCGAACGTCACCGGCTTCGCATAGCGGTAGGTCGTGGTGTGCGTGATCTCGCCGATGATCGCCATGCATCGATCCGCTATGCGCTTGCGGACTGGTCGAGCCGGTCCGCACGGGAGGGGCGGCCGCCAGCTTTCGGTCTGGCCACATCTGCCCGTTGATCTAGATCAACATTGCCCCCGGCATCGTCTGGCTCTTCAGGCAATCATGCATTCCTTCAGACGTTGATGCGCGAATTGGCCGAATGGAGCGGTGGACATGGGTATCCTTTGGACGATCATCATCGGATTCATCGTTGGACTGGTGGCGAAATTCATCATGCCCGGCGGCAACGAGCCCAAGGGGTTCATCTTGACGACGGTCCTGGGAATCGTCGGCGCGTTCGTTGCGACCTGGCTCGGTCAGGCCGTGGGGTGGTATCATTTCGGAGAGGGCGCGGGCTTCATCGGAAGCGTGGTCGGCGCCATCATCCTTCTCTTCCTGTACGGGCTTGTTCTGGGTCGTCAGGGGCGCGCTTGAAGATCGCGCTGCTCGTCATTGCGACGATCGTGTCGGGACCGGCACGGGCGGCCACGCTCAGCGATGCCGAGGCGACGTTCCTCGACCAGCTCGTGACTGCATCCGCCGTGCTTGAGCAGCGATGCGACGGTTACGAGGCCGATGGCGCGGGCGGCGTTCAGCTCGGCGCGCGGCTGCTCGGCAGCCCCAATGCCGCGATGGCGATGATCGACGCCTACTCCGCAGCGATCAAGGCCCATGACGGCGAGAGCTACGATCCCGGCAAGTTTCGCCCGGAGGTGTTCGAGGCGGCCAGCAAGACGATCAAGCGCGTCCTGGCGGATCTGGTGAGGGATCCGACAAGCGCCTGCGTCAGCTATGGCGATGCCAGCGTGGATAGCGGCCTGCTGCGGCGTTATTGAACGGGCCACCGAAAATCCCGCAGCGATGAGCTCCGACTGGTTCTAGCCTCCACTCGCAAATCCAACGAAAGTCGTCGCTTCATCGACTGACTTGCGCTCGGAGATGACGGCATTGGCGGGAAAGCTGTGATCAGGCCAGCCCAACGCGATGCTTTTCATGATCACCTGGTCATCCGCGATCCCGGCATGTTCGCGCACGACAGGGGATTGCATGATGCCCTGGCTGTTGATCACGGCGCCAAGCCCCCGCGACCACGCCGCGTTGACGAGCGCGGTCGCCACGGCGCCACAGTCGAAGGCCGTATCATCACTGGAGGCCAATTCGCGGTCGTATGTGATGATCACGCATACAGGCGCGTCGAACTGACGAAAGCCGCGCAGGACCCAGTCTTGCCGCTGCTGCTTGTCCTCTCGCGCAATTCCCATTGCGCTGAACAACTGCTTGGCAACGCCAATCTGGCGTTCGCGATGCACGCCCTCAAATGCCTGGCCGGTTCGAAATTCGCGCGAATGCGGCACGCCCGCCAGATTGCGCTCGGTATTGCCCTGACGGATACGATCCAGCGGCACTCCGGTGATGACGTAGAAATTCCACGGCTGGGTATTCATCGACGACGGCGCGCGCATCGCCAGCGCCAGGATTTCCTTGATCAATTCCGGCGGGACAGGATCGGGCTTGTAACCGCGGATGCTTCGCCGCCCGAGAATGACATCATCAAACTCCATGTTTGCAGTTTCCTGAAATTGGCATCAGGCTGCGTTCTCCCCTACAGCTTTGATCGTGTCCATAGCTTTTTTCGGCGAGCGATTAGCCCGATCTTTTCGTATTCGCCAATTTCCTGCTGATGGACCGAGGGCAGGCTCGCGACCGGCGTCCTCCAGCGCTACCATTCTTCGCCGAACAATTTAGTGTTTACTTGTGTGGACAATCAACTATTGATTGAATTTTCAGATCACGCGGTTAGTAGAAGTTATCGCGATGCTGCCATACCCTGATAGTCCGGCCATTCTGCGCTTCCTTGCAGGCACATTGTTCTTTCCTTTGATCTACGGGGGCATGATCAAATATTTCGAGCGACGATTGCTTTTCTTGCAAGCTTATCTGATCGCACTAGTCGCGCACGTCTTTCTAGCTGCGTTACTTTTCACTTATGGTTTTGCTAGTTCGCAAATTGGCTTTCCTCCACTGTTGGACGGATTGGCGAACCTCGCTTGGGTAGCGCTCTGGGCACTAATGATCACGCGACTGGCGGCGAACTACGGCATTAAAAAAGAAGGTAGGTTGGGTCTTGGAGCCAAGGTGGCTCTTGCAACAATCTTAATGATGCTTGCTTTCATTGTCGCTGTGGCGAGCCTCAACCTGCTCGTTGGAGCGGACGTCTTCTCGTGGTTACGCAGGTGATGCGGTTTCCCCCGCGATCCTCGCCAGATAATCCGCCTTGCTGAACTGCATATGATCCACACACAGCTGCGCCAGCGCCCAGCTGTCGCGACCTCTGAGCAACTCGATCATCAACTCGTGCTGGCGGCGCGACTGTGCGAGCCCGTCGCGGTCGGCGAGGTTCTTGGCGCGCATCGGCAGCGTCAGGCTCATATAGTCCTGCAGCGAACGCACCAGATAGGGATTGCCGCAGGCGGCGAACAGCGCGACGTGGAAGGCGTCGTTGGCTTCGTGAATGCCACGCAGATCGCGGATGTCGGCCTTCGCGCAATAATCGCGCTGCAGGGCGGTCAACTCGTCGATCAAGGCTTGCGGCGCGGGCAGGGGGATCATCAGCGCGGCCTGCCGCGTCAGCATCTCCCTGACTTCGTAGATCTGCCGAACCTCCTCGGCTGAATAGAACCGTACGGTGGCGCCGACATTCTTCTCGCGGCGGACGATGCCGCGGCGCTCGGCATCCACCAGCGCCTGCCGCACGAAGTGCCTTGAGGTGCCGTAGCGCGACATCAGCGCGTCCTCGGTGAGGCGCGCACCCGGCGCGAGGCGGCCGAAGATGATGTCTTCCTCTAGCCGCGCGACGACGTCGTCCGGATCGTCGCGCCGGATAGCCATGGCGTCTGCTATGCGAATGTCGGACATGCCCTCAGCCTCCGGCGGGGCTCGCCGGTCCGCCTTGTGGAGCAGGGCAGGCTCCGATTGTCAATAATTTGTGTCCGCCGGCGCTGCCCGGAGCAGAAAGACCGGCGATCCGGCCCTATCTTATTGACAATCAGGGGGCAGGCTGTAGCACAATGGCAAGCGAGAAGGAGTGGTCTGATGACGAGTGGTTTGCGCAAGGGTCTGACGAGCTATGGCGATGCCGGCTTCTCGCTGTTCCTGCGCAAGGCGTTCATCAAGGCCATGGGCTATTCCGACGACGCGCTGGAGCGCCCGATCGTCGGCATCACCAACACCTACAGCGACTACAATCCCTGCCACGGCAACGTTCCGCAGATCATCGAGGCCGCCAAGCGCGGCGTGATGCTGTCGGGCGCGATGCCGTTCGTGTTCCCGACCATCTCGATCGCCGAGAGCTTTGCGCATCCGACCTCGATGTATCTGCGCAATCTGATGGCGATGGACACCGAGGAGATGATCCGGGCCCAGCCGATGGATTCGGTGATCGTGATCGGCGGCTGCGACAAGACGCTGCCGGCGCAGGTGATGGCGGCGATCAGCGCCGATCTGCCGACCGTTGTCATTCCCGTCGGCCCCATGGTGGTCGGCCATCACAAGGGCGAAGTGCTCGGCGCCTGCACCGATTGCCGCCGCCTCTGGGGCAAGTATCGCGCCGGCGAGATCGACGATGCCGAGATCGAGGCCGTCAACGGTCGACTCGCGCCGTCCGTCGGCACCTGCATGGTGATGGGTACAGCGTCCACCATGGCCTGCATGATCGAAGCCATGGGCCTGTCGCTGCCGATGAGCGCGACGATCCCGGCGCCGCATGCCGAGCGCTTTCGTCTCGCCGAGGCCAGCGGGCGGGTTGCCGCCGAGATGGCCAAGACCAAGGGGCCGAAGCCGAGCGAATTCCTGACGCCGGCCTCTTTCAAGAATGCGCAGGTCGTGCTGCAGGCGATCGGCGGCTCGACCAACGGCCTGATCCATCTGACCGCGATGGCGCATCGCTCGCCGCACCGGCTCGATCTCTCCGTGTTCGACCAGATCGGCCGCGAGGTGCCGGTGCTGGTCGATCTCAAGCCGTCGGGCGAGCACTATATGGAGCATTTCCATCACGCCGGCGGCGTGCCGAAATTGCTGAAGCAGCTCGGCGACCTCGTCGATCTCGATGCGAAGACGATCTCCGGGCAGACGCTGCGCGACGTCGTCGCGAACGCAGAGGACGTGCCCGGCCAGGACGCGATCCGGTCCCGCGACAATCCGATCAAGAAGGAAGGCGGTCTCGCCGTCCTGCACGGCAATCTCGCGCCGCGCGGCGCCGTCATCAAGCAATCGGCGGCGAGTCCGAAACTGTTGCAGCACACCGGGCGCGCGGTGGTGTTCGAATCCGTCGAGGACATGACCCTGCGGGTCGACGATCCCGAGCTCGACGTCACCGCCGACGACGTGCTGGTGCTGCGCAATGCCGGCCCGAAGGGCGCGCCGGGCATGCCCGAGGCGGGCTACCTGCCGATCCCGAAGAAGCTCGCGCGCAATGGCACCAAGGACATGGTGCGTATTTCGGATGCGCGCATGAGCGGCACCGCGTTCGGCACCATCGTTCTGCACATCACGCCCGAGTCCGCCGTTGGCGGGCCGCTGGCGCTGGTGAAGAATGGCGACAAGATCAGTCTCGATGTGGCCAAGCGCAGCATCGAGCTCTTGGTTGATGCCGCCGAGCTGGAGCGCCGGCGCGCCGCCCTGAAGCCGACCGCTGCGCCCGACGAAGCGCGACGCGGCTATGCCTGGCTGTTCAACGAGACCATCATGCAGGCCGACGAGGGCTGCGACTTCGACTTTATGCAGAGGACTGGGAAGAAGACTGAAAAGGGCTGATCATTAACTAGCGCCTAGACCGCTAAAAGCGGCGGGCGATAAAAACAGGGGGAGACGATGATTGTACGATCCGTGCCAGGATTCCTACACGGCCTGGTGGCTGCGGCCGCCGTGCTGTTCGTCACGAGCGCCGGGGCACAGGAGGTGAAGCATTATCGCTTCGCCTATGACCAGCCCCGCAACACCGGCTATTCGATCGCCGGCGACCTCTTTGCCGACAAGCTCAAGGAATTGAGCAAGGGCACCATGATCATCGACCAGTACCCCGGCGCGCAGCTCGGGCAGGAGCCGCAGGTGCTCCAGCTCGTGAAAGCCGGCGACGTTGAATTCTCCATCGTCTCCTCGGCCAACACCGCGACGATCTCGCCGCAGGCCGGCGTGATGTCGCTGCACTATCTGTTCCGTGACGAGCAGTATGTGATCAAAGGCCTCGCCGACCCGAAGGTGTTCGAGGCCCTCAAGGCCATGATCGATGAGACCACGCAGGGTCTGCATCTCATCGGCACGGGCTCGCAGGGCGTGCGCCACATGTACTCCAAGAAGGAGATCCACAATGTGGCTGATATCAAGGGCCTGAAGGTCCGCGTGCAGGCGACCGCCACGGAAGACACCATGTTCCCGGCCTATGGCGCCCAGACCGTGCACATGCCATTCGGCAGCGTCTACACGAGCTTGCAGACCGGCGTGGTCGATGTCGCCGAGAACAGCATCAACGTCTACCTCGTCAACAAGCACTACGAGGTCGCGCCGGTGCTGAACATCACCGAGCACGAGGCCAACAACGCGCTGGTGTTCGTGTCCGACAAGCTCTGGCAGAGCCTCTCGGCCGAGCAGAAGGGCTGGGTTCAGGCCGCGGCGAACGAGATCAGCACGAAGGAGCCGGCGAAGGCGTTCGACCTCGAGCGGGCCGCAGCCGAGAAGCTGAAGAAGATGGGCGTCAAGGTCGTCGATAACGTCGACAAGAAGAGCTTTGCCGCGATCGCCGATCCCTATCTCGACAAGCTCGCCAAGGATCTCGGCCCGCATGCCGAGAAGATCAAGGATCTGATCCGGTCGATTAAGTAGCCTCCGTCGCCTCCACGCGTCGTCCCGGCGAAAGCCGGGACCCATAACCACAGGATTGAGTTTGGCGATGACTTGGAGTCGCCAGCTCGCGCAACAACTCCCTTTGGGGATTATGGGTCCCGGCGTTCGCCGGGACGACGGAGAGGTCAATGGCCATCGCCGACAAGCTCGTACTCCAACGCCAGCGCCATCTGAAATGGCGCTGGCTCGACTGGCTCGAGCTCGCGCTCATGATCCTCTGCGGCGTGTTGTGCTTCGGCTTCTCGCTGTCGGTCACCGCCGACATCGTCACCCGCACCATCGGCCATCCCTGGCTGTGGTTGCAGGAAGTCACCTCGACGCTATTCATCTACGCGATCTTCATCGGGACGGCTGTTGCGACCCGCCGCAACGATCACCTCTATCTCACGGCGATCTCCGAGGCGATGCATGGCACGCCCAGGATCATCGTCGAAATCATCATCCGCCTCGTCGTCCTCGGCGTCGCCTTCTGCCTGATCTGGTACGGCTACCAGAATTATCTGCGCGGCTTCGGCAGCTTCCGGCTGCCGTCGGGCACGCCGATCGCATCGCTTTACGCCATCATCCCGCTGTCCGGTATCCTGGTTGGCCTATTCACCATCGAGCAGCTCGTCAACGGCCTTCGCAACGGCTTCGACCATCGCGAGCCGCCCGACGAGGAATCGGCGCCTGTCGTGACCGAAGCACAGGTGAGGGCGCAGCCGTGAGCGCACCCATTGTCCTGGCGTTGATGTCGATCTGCTTCCTGTCGTTCGGCTATCTCGGCGTGCCCGTGCCGTTCTCGCTGATGGCCGGCGTGTTCATCGGCGCGGTCCTGTCCGACGTCTCGCTCGCCGCAATCATCCAGAAGATCTTCGACGGCGTCGATTCCGAGGCGCTGCTGGCGATCCCGTTCTTCCTGCTGGTCGGCGAGCTGATGAGCTCGGCCAATGTCGTGGTGCGAATAGCCAATCTCTCGGTGTCGCTGGTCGGGCATATCAGGGGTGGGCTGTCGCAGGTCGTCGTCGTCTTCAGCATGTTCTTCTCGGAAATGTCGGGCTCGACCACCGCCGACGTCGCGGTGATGAGCCGCGCGCTCGGCGGTCCGATGAAGCGCGAAGGCTACGAGCCTGCCTTCATCGCCGCGATCATCGCGTCTGCCTCGACCATCGCGGCGCTGGTGCCGCCGAGCATCACGGCGGTGGTCTATGGTGCCGTCGGTAACGTCTCGATCGCGGGCCTGTTCATGGCGGGCGTGGTGCCGGGTCTGATGATCGGCTTCGGTCTGATGATCTATTGCTATTTCTTCGGCCCGTCCGGCTTGCGCAAGCCGCGCGCGCCGCTGCGGCAGGTGATGTTCGCGGCCGGCGACGCGGCGTTGCCGCTGATGATCCCGGTCATCCTGCTCGGCGGCATCCTGACCGGCTGGTTCACGCCGACGGAGGCCGGCGTCGTCGCCGTGGCCTGGATCATCCTGGTCGTGATCCCCGCGCTCAACCGCGGCCATTTCAGGAAGATCCCGTACGATTTCTGCCTCGCAGGCCTGATCTTCTCGCTGCCGCTGATCACGATCGGCGCAGCCAACGCCTTCGGCTGGATGCTGGCCTATTTGCGCGGCGCCAGCTACATCGCCGACATGATCACCTCGATCGCCGGCAACGATCCGCATCTGATCATGCTGCTGATGGTGCTGCTGTTCACCGTGGTCGGCGATTTCATCGAGCCGGTGCCGACCATCATCATCTTCATGCCGCTGGTCAACACGCTGACGGAAGCGGGCGACATCAACGGCGTGCACATGGGCGTGGTTCTGATCGCGACACTCGCCTTCGGCCTGATCACGCCGCCTTATGGGCTGGTGCTGCTGATGGCCTCGAAATTCGTCGGCATCAGCTTTGCGAAGGCGTTACGCGCGGCGCTGCCGATTTATGTCGTGTTCTTCGCCACGATCGCGTTCGCGATCTATTTCCCGAGCGTGGTGCTATGGCTGCCGCAGCACGTGCTGCCGGAATCGGTCGGCTGCTTCAAGTCGCCGGCTGGGACAGGCTACATCTGCCCCAAGTGATCTCTTCAAGTGATCTCGTCACGTGACGATCTGCTCGATGCGCCAGCCGGCTCCGTCGCAGGCGTAGCGAAACGGCGTGCCGTGGCTGTTCTTGAAGTAGCTGCCGGAGAGCGCCTTGGCCATGCCCTGCATCACCGCGTCATGGCAGACGAACAGCAGATGGTCGCCGGGATAACGGTCGAGCGACGCGGAAACGCAAGCCAGCGCGCGCTCGGTCATGGCGTCCCAGTTCTCGCCATCGGCGGGCAGGATCGAGACGAGGCCGGTTGCCGAATTGACGCCATGCTTGATCATGAGATCGCGGACGGGCAGGCCCTCGAAACTGCCGAAATCGAACTCGATGATGCCGGCGTCGATCGTGAGCGGCACCGCGATCGCGTCCGCGATGATCTCGGCCGTTCGGGCCGCACGCACCAACGGGCTTGCAACGATGCGGCTGATGCCGGCACTGCGCAACAGGTCTGCGGCCTCATGCGCCTGGCGCAGGCCGTCCTCGTTCAGCGGATTGTCGGTCCGGCCCTGGAACAGACCCTGCCGGTTCCAGTCGGTCGCGCCGTGGCGCAGGCCGCAGAACGAACGCGATGGCGTCGTCGCGCTCACTTGCTCTTGCTCGTGAACTTCTTCACGGCCACACGAAACTCCTCCGTGTTCATCGCCATGATGATCTTGTGTTCCTCGGCATCGAGCTGCTGCTTCACCGGCGTGGTGGCGGCCGCATAGACCAGCGACTTGGTGCCGGCGATGGCCGCGGGCGGGTTCTGCGCCAGCCGCTCGGCGAGTTTTCGCGTGGCTGCCTTCAGCTCGGCCGCAGGAACGGTCTTGGCGACGAGGCCCCACTCGTAAGCCTGCTGCGCCGTAAAATTGTCCTCGGCGAGGAAGATCTGCAGCGCGCGGCGCGAGCCGACCGTGCCGACGATCCCTACCGTCGAGCCGCCATCGGGCGACACGCCGATCTTGGCGTAAGCGGGTGTGAACTTCGCATCGTCTGCGGCGATGCAGAGGTCGGTGACGAAGGCGAGTCCCATGCCGGCGCCTGCCGCGGAGCCGTGCACACTCGACAGCGAGATCTTCGGCATGCGCCGGATGATGTCGATGAAGGAATGATAGTGCTTCAACAGCTCGCCGACGACCGGCGTCACCGTGTTGGCTTCGGCCGCAGCCCCAATCGTCTGCAGATCGCCGCCGGCGGAGAAGGCCCGGCCTTCGCCCTCCAGCACGACGACGCGGATGGCATCGTCGCCTTCGATAGTGGCCGCGAGCTGTTCGAGCTTTTGCGCGATCGCAAGGTTGATCGAGTTGAAGCCGGCGGGGCGGTTGAGCGTGATGGTCGCGATTGAGCCGTCGATCCGCAGCAGCGCGGGATCATCGGGTTGGGAGACGGGAGCTGGCATTTTTGAAATCCCCGGCATGAGGTTCGTTGCTGCAACTAAATCGCAGAAGGCGAGGGGTGACAATCCCCGGTCGCCAGTGCCCCGCGTACGGGCCTTGCGTCGCGCGGAATGTTCGGCTCAAATGGGTCCGCCTTCGTTTAGGGACGGACACGAGCGCCGGCTCCTCCTAGGCTAGCCAAGCCAGATTTTGCGAGAGGAGACGACATGGGTGACGCTCGTGTCTTGCGGAAATGGGCTGTCCAATG
The DNA here is from genome assembly GCF_024199945.1 of Bradyrhizobium sp. CCGUVB4N. Taxonomy (GTDB): domain Bacteria; phylum Pseudomonadota; class Alphaproteobacteria; order Rhizobiales; family Xanthobacteraceae; genus Bradyrhizobium. The sequence goes on from NZ_JANADP010000001.1 coordinate 3,108,550, forward strand.
ACGGATGGACCCGTGATCATTGTCGGTGCCGGCCATGGTGGCTACCAGGTCGCAGCATCCCTGCGCCAGGCGGGCTTTTCGGACCGGATCTGCCTGATCAATGACGAAGCGCATCTGCCCTATCAACGGCCGCCGCTGTCCAAGGCCTACATCAAGGGCTCGGCCGGGCCGGAAAGCCTGATGTTCCGGCCGGAGAAATTTTATCACGACCAGGCCATCGAGCTGATCGCCGGCCGCGCCGTATCGATCGACCGCGCGGGGCGCAAGGTGCTGCTCGCGTCCGGCGAGATGCTGCCTTACGGCCATCTCGTGCTGGCGACGGGCGCGCGCAACCGGCTGCTCGATCTGCCCAATGCCAATCTGCCCGACGTGAAATATCTGCGCATCCTCGACGACAGCGAGGCGCTGCGGACCATCATCCCGTCGAAGACGCGGGTCGTGGTGATCGGCGCCGGTTTCATCGGCCTGGAATTCGCCGCCACCGCGCGAATCAAGGGCCTCGAGGTTGACGTGCTCGAGCTTGCACCCCGCGTGATGGCGCGCGCGGTGACGGCCGAGGTCTCGGAGTATTTCCAGGCGCGGCATCGCGAGGCCGGTATCCGCATTCACCTCGGCGTGCAGGCGACCTCGATCGAAGCCGAGAACGGCAAGGTCACCGGCGTCTCCTTGAGCGACGGCCGGCATTTGCCCGCCGACCTCGTCGTGGTTGGCGTCGGCGTATTGCCGAACATCGAGCTTGCGGCCGAGGCCGGGCTGCCGGTCGCGGCCGGCATCATCGTCGACGAATATCTCGCGACGGCTGATCCGAACATCTCCGCGATCGGGGATTGCGCGCTGTTTGCCAGCCCGCGCTTCGGCGGATCGCTGCGGCTGGAATCGGTCCAGAACGCCACCGATCACGCCCGCTGCCTGGCGGCACGGCTGACCGGCGACAAGAAGGTCTATGACGGCCATCCCTGGTTCTGGAGCGACCAGGGCGACGACAAGCTCCAGATCGCGGGCCTCACCACCGGCTACGACCGCGTCGTGCTGCGCGGCGATCCCGCCAGGAAAGCGTTCTCGGTGTTCTGCTATCACGGCGACAAGCTGCTCGGCATCGAGTCGATCAATCGCGCCGGCGATCACATGTTTGGTCGTCGCTTGCAGGCCATGGACCGCTCCATCACGCCGGAGCAGGCTGCAGACGAAAGCTTTGACCTGAAGAGCGCGCTGGCCTGAGGATTTCTCCCTCTCCCCGCTTGCGGGGAGAGGGGCGGGGTGAGGGGGACTCTCCGCGGGGACGGTTGCAATTCGACTCGCGGAGACTCCCCTCACCCGGATTGCATCTGCGATGCAATCCGACCTCTCCCCGCAAGCGGGGCGAGGTGAAGAAAGCAGCTCCGTCTTACAGCACCGCCGCCACCTCGGCGGCCGTCGGCATCGACGGCCCGGCGCCCATACGCTGTACGCTGATCGAGGCGGCAGCGTTGGCGAAGGCGAGGGCGGCGCGCAATGGCTGGCCATCTGCGAGCTGCGATGCGAGCGCGCCCACGAAACAATCGCCTGCGCCTGTGGTGTCGACCGCCTTCACCACGCGGCCAGGCACCGCAAACTCCTCGCGACCGGCGAGTGCGAGCACGCCGCGCTTGCCGAGCGTGACGCAGATGGTCTGGTCCGCGCGCGCTTGAAGGTTTCTCGCGACATCGATGATCTTTGCAGCCTCGTCGTCGTCCGAGAGTTCGGTGCCGGCGAGGAAGCCGAGCTCGGTCTCGTTCAGCACGAGAATATCGACGAGCGCGAGCAGCTCGGCTGACATTCTTTGCGCCGGCGCCGGGTTGAGCAGCGTCGTGGCTCCGGCGCTACGGGCGCGCTGGAAGAACGCGGCAATGGTCGGCAGCGGGATTTCGAACTGGCTGACGGCGACATCGCCCTTCGTCAGCGGTACGCTCGCGACATCATCCGCGCTGACCAGCGCGTTGCTGCCGGGAATGACGACGATGGTGTTGTCGGAGGCCGCCACCGTGATGATCGCGGTGCCGCTATGCGTGTCGGCTTCGCGGACGGAACCGAGATCGACGCCCTGTGCGCCGAGAAACGCCCGAAGCTCCGCTCCGAACGCATCCTTGCCCAGCCGCCCGATCAGCGTGGTCTTCGCGCCAAGTCGCGACGCGGCCACGGCCTGGTTCGCGCCTTTGCCGCCCGGGAAATACAGCACCTCGCGGCCGGCGACCGTCTCGCCGACCCTGGGGTGGCGATCGGCGGTCGCCACCACATCCATGTTGATGCTGCCGGCGACGAATACACGCCCCATGATCGTCCCTTACAAAATCCCTAGACCCTGACTTCGAACTCGTGCCTGACTTTGGCGATGTCCACAAGGGTCGGCAGGCCGGCTTCGTTGCCGAGCCGCTGGATCTTGAAGGTCGAGGCGGCGCGGGCAAAGTCAAAATGCTCGCGCCAGCTTTTCCCGGGGTGCGCGAGGTAAGAATAGACATAGGCGCCGTGGAAGACGTCGCCGGCACCGTTGGTGTCGATCACGCGCTCACGCGGGATCGGCATCGCCGGCATGATCTCGACTGCGCCGGTCTCGTTGTACCAGAGCAAGCCCTTCTCACCCATGGTGACGCCGCCGATCTTGCAGCCGCGGCCCTTGAGGTAGTCGAGCATCTTCTCCGGCGTCAGGTCCATCTGCTCGCACAGCCGCTCGGCGACGATCGCGACGTCGATGTATTCCAGCAGCTCATGCGTGTTTGTGCGCAGGCCGCCACCATCGAGCGAAGTCAGGATGCCGGCCTCGCGGCAGACCTTTGCGTAATGAATCGCCGCATCGGGCTGATGGCCGTCGATATGCAGCGCGCGGCAGCCGCCGAGATTGAGCATCGGAAAGGGGTGGATGTGCTCGTCGTCGCGGCAGCGGACGATGGCGCGCTTGCCGTCCTTCGGCATGATGAAGGAGAGCGACGACTGGTTCACCTTCCGCCCGTGCAGCGAGATCGCGTATTTCGCGCACATGTCCTGGAACATGCGCCCCAGCCAGTCATTGGCCGCGGTGGCGATCAGGTCCGGCACGATGCCGAGCTTGGCGCAGCAGAATGCGGCCGTGACCGCGTTGCCGCCGAAGGAGACTGCGTAGTCAGTTGCCACGTGCTTCTCGTCGCCGGTCGGCATGTGGTCGGTGATGAAGACGACGTCGATATAGGTCTGTCCGATAAAGAGAGCCTGCATTGGTTGTCCGTAACTGCGCTGGGTGGTCCCGGCCGGCGATCTTACTCTAGCACCGGTTCCGCGCGGAGGACGCGGAAATTATTCGCAAAACCGTCACGAGGTGCTTGAGGTCGGCGGGGGGCCGGAATACGACCATGACAGGGCAATGCCAAGCCCGGACAAATGCCGTATTTCGGCCGGTTGTTCCAGGTCCATAAAAGGGGGGAATATGATCACCGGCCTCGATCACATCGTCGCTCTGGTCCAGGATATCGGTGCTGCCAAGGCGGCCTATCAGACGCTGTTGGCGCGCGCGCCGGCCTGGCAGAATTCGGGCGAGGGCGCCGACCGCGTGCTGTTCACCCTCGAGAACATGACGATCGAGCTGATGGCTCCGAGCGGATTCAGCGTGGCCGCGGACCGGATGCGCGCGCTGCTCGATGACCGCGAGGGTGTGCTCGCCAGCCTGTGCTTTCGTGTCGCAGACATGAGCAAGATGCACCGGCGGCTGGACCGGGTGGCGCTGAAGCCGGATGCCGTCGCCGAGGTCGAGAGCAGCGACGATGCGAGCGGTGCCGCCCTGCACTGGAAGCGCACGCGAGCCGCGACCGAGCTGACGCGCGGCGTGCGCATGTTCTTCCTCGAGCTGGCCGAGGAGCGTCCGAAGTCGGTTGCTTCAGACGTCGCGCCGATCGACGGGCTCGATCATGTCGTGATCACCACCGAGGATTCCGATCGTGCCGCCGCGCTCTACGGCGCGCGGCTCGGGCTCGATCTGGCGTTGGATCGCTCGCATCACGATTGGGGCCAGCTGATGTTCTTCCGCTGCGGCGATCTCATCGTCGAGGTGGTGCGCCGCCCCGTGGCGGGCGGAGATTCCCTGCATGACCGGCTCTGGGGCCTGAGCTGGCGCGTGGCCGACATCGAGGCCACCCGTGCCCGCCTGCTCGCCGCCGGCCTCGACGTCACCGAAGTGCGAAACGGCCGCAAGCCGGGCACGCGCATCATGACGGTGCGAAACGGCACCTGCGGGATCCAGACCGTGCTGCTGGAGCGTTCGCCGAAGCCGGTGGAGTAGGCGACGCTCTCTCCTCCCCAAGACTCCCGTAGGGTGGGCAAAGCGCAGCGTGCCCACGTCCTGCCAAATGGACGAAAAGACGTGGGCAGGGCGCAAGCGCGCCTTTGCCCACCCTACGAGACCAAGTCCGCGGCACGAGATCGTTCTCAAATGCCCGCCCGCATGTTACATGCGTCTTGACACACCCAGCGAGCACCCGGTTTGGCGAAGACAACGGCAAAGCGAACTCTGAAATGGCAGCGCGATCCCGAAGGGATGCGGCTACGCATTCTCGAGGCGGCCAAGCAGGAGTTTTCCGCTCACGGGCTCGCCGGCGCCCGGGTCGACCGCATCGCGGCGAATGCCGGCGCCAACAAGCGCATGCTCTACTACCACGTCGGCAACAAGGACGACCTCTATCTCGCCGTGCTCGAGGGCGCCTATGACAAGATCCGCAGCGAGGAACGGGGCCTCGATCTCGAGCATCTCGATCCGCCCGAGGCGATCAAGCGGCTGATCGAATTCACCTGGGGTTATTTCCTGCGCAATCCCGAGTTCCTGTCGCTGCTGCAGACCGAGAACCTCGCGCGCGCAAAGCACCTCAAGCGCTCGACCAAGGTCAAGTCGATGCACTCGCCCTTCGTCGAGATGATCCGCACCGTGGTGCGGCGTGGCGTCGAGAGCGGTGATTTCCAGGTCGCGGTCGATCCGGTGCAACTCTATATCTCGATCGCGGGCCTCTGCTTCTTCTATCTCTCGAACTCGGCGACACTGAGCGTGATCTTCGGCCGCGATCTGCTCGCCAAGGACGCCAAGGACGAGCGGCTCGCGCACATGGTCGGTCTCGTGCTGGCCGCGCTGACGGGGCAGTCGGCCGCGTTGTTCAAGATCGCCAAGGCGCCGAAATCGCGGAGCGTGGTGGCACAGACGGTGTAGCCCCCCGTCGTCGTCCCGGCGGAAGCCGGGACCCATACCGCGTGATCTGTCGATTGCGCACGGTGCTAATCCCGAACGACCAATCTTCGCCAAACCACTCCCTGTGGCTATGGGTCCCGGCCCCCCGTGCGCAAAAGCGCACTCGGCCGGGACGACACCTGAGTTCTTGGTGCGGTCCCCAATTCCCGGACGACACGGGCCCCCAAAGAACCGCCGCAAAACGCCACAGGGAAACCTCTGGACAGTATTTATCCAACGGGTTAATTTCTCCCCCGAAACGAAAAAGACGACCGGGAGTGAGACGTGGCTGAGTTGAAGCCGCAGAGTGCGGTGTCCAAGATGCTGAATGCGGCCTGGGTGCGGCCGTTTCTGTTCCTGGTTTTCATCGTCGTGGCCTGGGATCTTGCGATCCGGCTGTTCAAAATCCCCGCCTATCAGATCCCGTCGCCGGCCGACGTCGTCGCGGTGCTGCGCTCGGATTGGCCCGAACTGCTGCGCCAATGCTGGCCGACGACCTATGCGACCGTCAGCGGCTTCCTGCTGTCGGCACTGTTCGGCATCCCCGTCGCGATGTTGATCGCGGGCTCGAAGACGGTGGAGAGCTACGTCTACCCGCTGCTGGTGTTCTCCCAATCCGTGCCGAAGATCGCGATCGCGCCGCTGTTCGTGGTGTGGTTCGGCTTCGGTATCATTCCCAAGGTGATCTCGGCGTTCCTGCTCGGCTTCTTCCCGGTCGTGGTGTCGGCGGTGCAGGGCTTCAAATCGGTCGATCCCGACATGGTCGATCTCGCCCGCGCCATGCAGGGCAGCCGTTTTCAGGTGTTTTGCGCGGTGAACCTGCCGCATGCGTTGCCGGCGATCTTCTCCGGCCTCAAGGTCTCGGTGACGCTCGCCGTGGTCGGCGCGGTCGTTGGCGAGTTCGTCGGCTCCAATTCCGGCATCGGCTATGTGATGCAGCGCTCGATCGGCACGTTCGACCTGCCGACGATGTTCGCGGCGCTCGTGATCCTCGCGCTGCTCGGTGTCATCCTGTTCTGGATCGTCGACCGGATCGAGAAGCTGGTCATTCCCTGGCACGTCAGCCAGCGCGAGGACGTGATTTTCGCATCTTAGCTCAAGCAACGAACGGCCACTAACGGCCGAAACATAACGACAGGGAGAGTGACGATGAAGCGGTGGATTGGGGCTGCAGCAGTGGCGCTCATGACGTTTGCGGTTGCGCCGGCGCAAGCGGCCGACAAGGTCGTGCTGATGCTGAACTGGTACGTCTATGGCGAGCACGCGCCGTTCTATTACGGCAAGGCCAAGGGCATTTACGCGGCCGAGGGCATCGACCTCGAGATCCAGGAAGGCCGCGGCTCGGCTGCGACCACGCAGGCGGTTGCCGCCAAGACCGCCGATTTCGGCTATGTCGACGTTCCCACCATGATGCGCGCCGCGATCAAGGGCGCGCCGGTGATTGCGACCGGCGTGCTGCTGCAGACCTCGCCGATGTCCGCGATGGGCTTCGTCGACAAGAACATCAGGAAGCCCGAAGACATCAAGGGTAAGACGGTGGCGATCACGCCGGCCGATTCCATGACCCAGATCTGGCCGCTGTTCCTGAAGAAGACCGGCCTGAAGGAGAGCGATTTCACCACCGTTGCCGGTGATGGCCAGACCAAGCTCAACGCCGTCATCAACGGCCAGGCTGATCTCCTGCTCGGCTACGTCATGGACCAGTCGATGAAGATCAAGGATGCCACCGGCAAGGACGTGTTCCCGATCAAGTTCGCCGACTACGGCATCAACATGGTCTCGTCAGGCATCATCGCCAACTCCGACTATGTGAAGGCCAACGCCGATCTCGTCCGCCGCTTCATGTCGGCGACGACGAAGGCGGTCGAAGCCGCCGAGAAGGAGCCGAAGGCGGCCGCGCAGTCGATCCTCGATGCCAATCCCAAGGGCGGCAAGATCGACACGCTGACGCAGGGATTCGAGCTGACCATTCCGCTGTACCGGACCGCCGAGACCAAGAGCAAGCGGCCGTTCCAGGTCACCGACCAGAACATGACCGATAGCGTCAACCTGATGGTCGAATATGGCGGGCTCGACGCCAAGGCCAAGGAGAACCCGAAGGCCTTCTACACCAACGATTACCTGCCGAAGAGCGGCACGTGAAGCAAGCCGCGATCGCGAGTGAAGCCGTGCAGCCGGCCGCGCATCTGAGACTGGTGAGCGACCGGGCGGCCGGCGATGCGTCGGGCATCACGCTGTCCGGCGTGTCGAAGACCTATCGGACGCGCGACGGCGACGTGCCGTCGCTGCGTCCGCTCGATTTCCACATCAACGACGGCGAGTTCTTTGTCGTGGTCGGCCCAAGCGGCTGCGGCAAGTCCACGCTGCTCAAGCTGATCTCGGGGCTGCTGCCGCCGACCACGGGCGAAGTGTTGGTCGAAGGCGAGAAGGTGACCAAGCCGCACGGCAATGTCGGCATCGTCTTCCAGAACGCACTGCTCCTGCCCTGGCGCAACATTCTCTCCAACGTGATGCTGCCGATCGACATGAAGCGGCTGCCGCGGGATGAGTATCTCACGCGCGCCAAGGCGCTGTTGAAGCTGGTCGGCCTTGAAGGGTTCGAGAAGAAGCTGCCCTGGCAGCTCTCCGGCGGCATGCAGCAGCGGGCTTCGATCTGCCGCGCGCTGGTGCACGACCCGAAGATCATGCTTATGGACGAGCCGTTCGGTGCGCTCGACGCACTGACGCGCGAGCGCATGAATGTCGAGCTGATGCGGATCCAGCGCGAGACCAAGAAAACCGTGCTGCTGATCACGCACTCGATTCCGGAGGCGGTGTTTCTTGCCGATCGCGTGCTGGTCATGACCGAGCGGCCAGGCGCAATCGCCGCGATCTACGACGTGCCGCTGCCGCGCCCGCGCTCGCTCGACGTGATGGCCGACCCCGTCTTCACCGAGCTGGTGCAGCGCATCCGCAAGCATTTCTTCTCGCAGGGGTCACTGGACTAAAATCATGGCGCCGCGCCTGAAGCTGCGAGATATCGCCTTCTTCGAACGCCCCGTGCATTTCGCGCGGCCGTTCCGCTTTGGCGCGATCACCCTCAACGCGACGCCGCAATTGTTCGTGCGGGTCGAGATCGAGGTCGAGGGCAGGGGCGTTGCGGTCGGCGCCAGCGCCGAGCTGCTGGTGCCGAAATGGTTCGACAAGCGGCCGGAGCTGTCGCCGGCGCAGACGGTCGACGGCTTGCGGCGCTCGCTGGAGATCGCGCGCGGGCTTTACCTGGCGCGTACCGGATTCCAGGCCGCATTCGATCTGCATGCTTCCTGCATCGGGGCCCAGATCGCGACGTGCGCGAAAAAGAACATTCCAGCGCTGGCGGCGGCCTATGGCCCGGCCGAGATCGACAAGGCGATCCTCGATGCACTGCTCCGCGGCGCTGAGACCAGCTTCTTCGAGGGAATGGCCGGCAATATTGCGGGCATCGATGCGCGGCTCTCGCCCGACCTGAAGGACGCGGACCTCACGACGTTCCTCGCCAGCCGCAAGCCCCTGCCGCGTGTTGCCATCAGGCATACCGTCGGCCTCGACGATCAAGTCGAAGGCGAGGGCGGCGTTGCCGATGCGCGCGAAAACGCCGGCGCGAATTACTTCAAGCTGAAACTGTCGGGCGATCCCGCAGCCGATGCCGCGCGCCTGGCGCGCATCGGCAAGGAGCTCGACAGGCTCGGTCGTGACTACAAGGTGACGCTCGATGCCAACGAGCAATACGCAGATATCGCCGCGCTGCAAGCGCTGATCGGCCGGCTTGATCGCGAACCCGCGCTGCGGTCGATCGCATCACGTCTGCTCTATATCGAGCAGCCCATGCCGCGCGACATCACCCGGCAATCGCCGCTCGGCTCGCTGGCCGCGCGCGGCTTCATCATCGACGAGGCCGACGATTCCTACGACGCGTTCCCCGCGGCGCGGGCACTCGGCTATCACGGTATTTCCTCGAAATCCTGCAAGGGGCTCTACAAGTCCATCGTCAACGCGACGCGTGCGGCGAAATGCAGCGCGGACGGCGGGAAATTCTTCATCACCGGCGAGGATCTCACCTGCCAGGCCGGCCTCGCCGTGCAGCAGGATCTCGCGCTCGGCGCCTTCATCGGCGTCACCCATGCCGAGCGCAACGGCCACCACTATGTCGATGGCTTTGGCGAGACGCCGGCTGCCGAAGCTGCGGCCTTCGCGGCTGCGCATCCCGATCTCTATGCCGATGCCGGGCACGGCATCCGGCTCAGAATCCACAACGGCGATCTCCTGACGGGATCGCTCAACACAGTGGGCTTTGCGACGTCGGTTCATCCGGACTGGTCGGCGCTCCGCCCGCTCGAACAGCCAAAATCACTTCAGGAGCAAACGGCATGACCACGCAACGCCTCGGCCTCATCATGAACGGCGTCACCGGCCGCATGGGGCTCAACCAGCATCTGATCCGCTCGATCGTGGCGATCCGCGACCAGGGCGGCGTGCGTTTGAAGAACGGCGACCGCATCATGCCGGACCCGATCCTGGTCGGCCGCAGCGCCGAGAAGGTCGAGGCACTCGCAAAACGCTTCAACATCACGCGCTGGACTACCGACCTCGATGCCGCGCTCGCCGACAAGAACGACACCATGTTCTTCGACGCTGCGACCACGCAGGCGCGGCCCGGCCTTCTGACCCAGGCCATCAATGCCGGCAAGCACGTCTATTGCGAGAAGCCGATCGCGACCAACTTTGAAGAGGCGCTCGAAGTCGTCAAGCTCGCCAATGCCAAGGGCGTCAAGCACGGCACGGTGCAGGACAAGCTGTTCCTGCCCGGCCTGAAAAAGATCGCCTTCCTGCGCGATAGCGGCTTCTTCGGCCGCATCCTCTCGGTGCGCGGCGAGTTCGGCTATTGGGTGTTCGAAGGCGGCTGGCAGGAGGCGCAGCGGCCGTCCTGGAACTATCGCGACGAAGACGGCGGCGGCATCATTCTCGACATGGTCTGCCACTGGCGCTACGTGCTCGACAACCTCTTCGGCAATGTCCAGAGCGTGGTCTGTATCGGCAACACCGACATCCCGGAGCGTTTCGACGAGCAGGGCAAGAAGTACAAGGCGACCGCGGATGATTCCGCCTACGCGACCTTCCAGCTCGAGGGCGGTGTCATCGCTCACATCAATATGTCCTGGGTCACGCGCGTCTATCGCGACGATCTCGTCACCTTCCAGGTCGACGGCACGCACGGCTCGGCGGTCGCGGGCCTCACCGACTGCATGATCCAGGCGCGCCAGGCGACGCCCCGGCCGGTCTGGAATCCCGACGAGAAGCGGCTGCACGATTTCTACGGCGACTGGCAGAAGCTGCCCGACAACGTCACCTACGACAACGGCTTCAAGGAGCAGTGGGAGATGTTCATCCGTCATGTCTACGAGGATGCGCCCTACAAGTTCACACTGCTCGAAGGCGTCAAGGGCGTGCAGCTCGCCGAATGCGCGTTGAAGAGCTGGAAGGAGCGGCGCTGGATCGACGTCGCCCCGATCAAGGCCTGAGGAGGGACAAGATGAACAAGCCCGTCCAGCCGATGTCGTCCTTGTCGCTCAAACTGCCGAAGGCCGATCGCTCGATCGAGACCTACCGGCTCGCGGCCTCGCGCACGTTTCCCGCCAAGCTCGAGGGACCGCTGAACCGCATCGCCTTCTCGGCCGTGCATACGGTGGCCGATCCCTTTGCCGACAACGACCCCTGGCTGTCGGCGGCCGTCGACTGGGACAAGACCATCGCCTTTCGCGAACACATCTGGGATCTCGGCCTTGGTGTCGCCGAAGCCATGGACACCGCGCAGCGCGGCATGGGGCTGGACTGGCTGACGTCGCTGGAGCTGATCACGCGTTCGGTGGCGGCTGCCAAGCGGCGCAATGCGCTGGTGTTCTCCGGCGCCGGCACCGATCACCTCGCGGTGGAGGACGCCAAACATCTGGACGACGTAATCCGCGCCTATGAGGAGCAGATCGGGGCAGTTGAAAAGGTCGGCGGCCGCATCATCCTGATGGCCTCGCGCGCGTTGGCAAAACTTGGCCAGGGCGCCGACGATTACGCCAAGGTCTACAATCGTGTGCTGTCGCAGGTCCGCGAGCCCGTCATCATCCACTGGCTCGGCGACATGTTCGATCCGGCGCTGACGGGATATTGGGGCACCAAGGATCTCGACAAGGCGATGAACACGGCTGTGGCCATCATCAATAACAACGCGGCCAAGGTCGACGGCGTCAAGGTTTCGCTGCTCGATAAGCAGCGCGAGATCGACATGCGCCGTCGTCTGGACAAGCGCATCAAGATGTACACCGGCGACGATTTCAACTACGCGGAGTTGATCGCCGGCGACGAAAAGGGCTTCTCACACGCGCTGCTCGGCATCTTCGATGCCATCGCGCCGGCGGCCTCCTACGCGCTGTCGCGGCTTGCGGCGGGTGACGATGCCGGTTTCCACGATGTGTTGGGCCCGACGGTGCCGCTGTCGCGCCACATCTTCAGGGCGCCGACGCGCTTCTACAAGACGGGCGTCGTCTTCATGGCGTATCTCAACGGTCATCAGGATCATTTCACCATGGTCGGCGGCCAGGAGAGCACGCGCTCGATGCTGCATCTGGCCGAGTTGTTCCGGCTCGCCGATCAGGCCGGCCTGCTCGCCGATCCGGAATTGGCGGCGCAGCGGATGAAAACGGTGCTTGCCTCGCACGGACTGGAAGACTGATGCGCGATTTCTCGTCCGACCATCGCTGGCTGTCGTTGAACACGGCGACGGTCCGCAAGCAGGGTGACCTCGTTCAGATCATCGATGCCTGTGCGAAGCATGGCATCCGTGCCATCGATCCCTGGCGCGATCAGGTTGCGACCGTCGGCCTCGATCGTGCCGCACGCGCCGTGCGCGACGCCGGTCTCGATCTCTCGGGCTATTGCCGCGGCGGCATGTTTACCTCCGACGCATCGCGCCGAGGCGAAGTGCGTGACGACAACCGCCGCTGCGTCGACGAAGCCAAGGCGCTGGGTGCGCCCTGCATCGTCCTCGTCGTCGGCGGCCTGCCGCAATATTCGCGGCCGGGCAGCGAGGCGTCGAAGGATATCGCGGGCGCGCGCGGGCAGGTCGAGGAAGCCCTGGCCGAGATGCTCGACTACGCCAGGCAGGCAAACCTTCCGCTGGCGATCGAGCCCCTGCATCCGGCATATGCCGCTGACCGCGCCTGTGTGAACACCACCAAGCAGGCGCTCGACATCTGCGATCGTCTCGATCCGGCCCGCAGCGGCATGCTCGGCGTCGCGCTCGACGTCTATCACATCTGGTGGGACCCGGAATTGATGGATCAGATCGCGCGCGCAGGCAAAGGCCGGTTGCTGGCGTTCCACGTCTGCGACTGGCTGGTGCCGACAAGGGACATCCTCAACGACCGCGGCATGATGGGCGACGGCGTCATCGACATCAAGTCCGCGCGCGCGGCCGTCGAGGCACAAGGTTTTGCCGGCTATTCGGAGATCGAGATCTTCTCCAACGACTGGTGGAGCAAGCCGATGGACGAGGTGCTGCGCACCTGCATCGAGCGGCATAAGACGGTGGTGTAGCTCCCGCCAACGTTGCCTCACGGGCTCGCGAGTTGTGGCAGCGTGTCGAAGCGCGCCTTCGGAGCGCTGCTCGGCGTAGCATAGAGCTCGTCCAGGGCAGGTTCGGCCAACCCGACGGTTGTGATGGACCTGATGCTCTACTCCCGCTTTCGGCGGCGGAGCGGACATGGTCGGCCTGTTGCCGCTCGATCCGGTCCCGAATGCCCGAGGCAGATGTTGGCATTTCTGCAGGGTAATGCCGGCATTTTTGGCAGGGGACGGACGCAAAATCTGGTTTGAGGACCACCTCGTCGTTCGGCCCTCCATGTCGCAAGACACTGGCCGGACAACGAGTTGCAAGCCGTCGGCTCAATGATGGTCGCGCGGGTCAACCAAATGTTGTAGGGTTCAGAGATCGCGCGTCACTGCTCGGAAGGTGTCCGGGTACTTGTTCCTTTAAAATGACAAGGTGCGCATGAGTCAGGCCGAGCAAGCGACAGAGGCGCCGTCCATCGCAACGTCGATGATTACGAGGCGGCTTGCGGCCATTGCCTTTGCCGATGTCGCCGGCTTTTCCCGGCTCATGGGTCTGAAGGACGTCGACACCGTCATGCGCTGGAAGGCGTTGCGGACCGAGATCATGGAGCCTCACATGGCTCGCCACGGTGGACGGATCGCCGAGATCGCGGGCGACGCCGTGCTGGTCGAATTCCCGAGCGTCGTGAACGCGGTGCGTTGGGCGACCGACGTTCAGCGTGTTCAGGAGCGCGCTGTCGGCGACAAGGATCCATTCGCGCTTCATCTTCGCATTGGCATCAATGTCGACGATATCATCGACGAAGATGGAATCCTGCAGGGCGATGGCGTCAACGTTGCGTCTCGTATCCACCAGGCCGCTCAGCCCGGCCAGATCGTCGTCACGGCGGCCGTCCGCGACTACGTCATGAATCGACTCCCACTGACGTTTCATCATCTCGGCGCGCCCGTGATGAAAAATATCATGCGAACCGTTCACGTCTATTCCGTCGAGTGGACCGAGGGAGACGGAGACCGCCAGATCGCGCAGCCATACCTGCAATGGGCGTCGCGGCCGACGCTCGCCGTGCTGCCGTTCCGGACGATCGGCGGGACCGACGACGACAGCTATTATGGTGAGGGGATCACGGACTCGATCATTACCGGCCTCTCCAGAAATCGATCACTCTACGTCATCGCGCGCAATTCGACCCTTCGTTATAGCGCCGGCGGAAAAGACCTGCGACAGATTGCCACTGAGCTCGATGTTCGTTACCTGCTGGACGGCAGCGTGCAACGCCAGGGCACGCGACTGAGAATCAATACGGAGTTGACCGACATTTTGGGGAATGTCTCGATCTGGGCCCAACGGTACGAGGGGTCTACCGACGATCTGTTTGAGTTTCAGGATCGAATTGCCTCGAGCATATTGTTCTCGATTGAGCCGCGCGTGCGTGCAGTCGAGATGGCTCGCGTCGCCGACCGTCCGACCGAGAGTCTGGATGCATTCCATTGCGTCCTCCGTGCGATGTCGCTTCTGTATCTCCTGACCGAAGAAAGCCACCGGGAAGCGGGTCAACTCCTGGAACGGGCGATCGAGCTCGATCCGGCCTATGCTCAGGCCCATGCCTACCTTGCGTGGTGGCTGAACTTCCAGCTTGGCGAAGGTTGGTCGCTGGATCCGGACCGCGACCGGGCGCGCGCCCTCATCGTGTCGCGGCGCGCCATCGAACTCGATCCCGACGATCCGTTTGCGCTGGCCGTGGCCGGGCACATCCTCTCCTTCATGGGAAAATCACCAGGAGAAGCGATGGAGCTGTTCGGGCGGGCGCTGGCCCTCAACGAGAACCTGGCGTTCGCCTGGGGGTTGAGCGCCCTGACGCTCGCCTATTTGGGGCGGCCCGACGAGGCGCTGGAGCGATTACAGAACGTGTGGCGTCTTAGTCCCTTTGATCCCTTGAACTTTTATTTTTGGATCGTGGCGGGAATTGCCGAGTTCGTCGCTGGGCGATACGATGAAGCGATTGTTTACCTGAACAGGTCACGGCGGGCAAATCTGCTTTTTCGTCCGTGCATACGAACTCTGGCCGCCGCGCTTGCCCTTTCGGGTGACGAAGCTGGAGCTGAATTGGCAGCTCGACAGCTTCTCGAAATTGAACCGTCCTTTAGAGTCTCGACTTTCGTGTCCTGGTATCCGCTGCGTAAGGATGATCTGGATCGTTTAGCGAAGGGATTGCGCGCCGCGGGGTTACCGGAATAGCCGCATGTAAATTTTTGGCGTCAGGGAGGCTTGTCATGGGAGCTGGAGCTGGTGCAGGTGCAGGTGCAGGAGCGGGGGCAGGTGCTGGAGCGGGCGCGGGCGCGGGTGCTGGAGCGGGCGCGGGTGCCGGAGCGGGCGCGGGTGCCGGAGCGGGCGCGGGTGCCGGAGCGGGCGCAGGTGCTGGAGCGGGCGCCGGTGCAGGAGCGGGAGCAGGTGCGGGCGCAGGAGCCGATGCGGGGCCCGGCACGGGGCGCAGTTTTTATGCGACCCCCTCGGACCTGGGCTTTCGACCTTGGGCACTCGACTTCACACCAGATGACGCTGGGTATCCGCCGTATCCGTGGGCGGAAATCGTAAATCCCTATCAGGTCGACGCAACCGGGCAGGATGCGTTCCTCGAATGGACGACCGATGATTGGGACCCGGCATTGCGGTTCTGGACGCTCCCATTCGACCGTCATCTCACGCAATGGCTGCAGGCAGTCGATCCCTCTCGACCATCAATCATGGTGGCGCGGGAATTTGGCGGCCAGAAAGATCAATGGCAATTCGATCGGGCTCATCTGCTAGCGATGAGCTGGCTCGAGGACCTCGATCTGGCGTGGCAACCCGATCCCCTTTTAAATCCCCAAAATCCTAACGCGAACGCCGGCGCCTCGACTGCCGGATGGAACGCGGCGAAGGACGCGGCCTTCAACTCGATCCTCGGCGAGATCGAAGAACTGCAAATGTTGATGCAGGACGATCGCGATCGCTACATGGCCGAAATCATCGAGCAGGCGGATGGCAGTGGCGGCTATATTACTGCCTTCATCGATACGAATGAATCACGGCGCCCATGGACAATGGAGCTCATCAACTGCGGGTACGCCATCGGCAACGTCGCATATTTTTATTACAAGCAGCTATTCAGGCGCGTTCGCCCATCGACGTTGTGTCCGGGTCTGGCGCCTCCGTTCGGTCCTCCCGCCCATCCGTCGTTTACCAGCGGGCATTCCTTCATCGGTCATTTCATCGCGCTTCTGCTCCTGGAGATACCGGCGCTTCGCCAGCGCTACGGCATGTTCGCCGCTCCATACTCCGGAATGCCGGGAAAGCTGGGAACGGCAGTCGACCCCAATCCGGCCGTGACGATTTCGTTCGCCAACACCGCCGTCGCCACCTTGAGTGCGTTGACCGCGCACGGGCTGAGCGCCGGAGATCCGGTCCAGTTTCAGCAGGTGTCTCCTGCGCTGAGGGTGACGATTTCGCAAGCCAACCCCGGAGTTGTTACCGTAAGCGTGTTGAATGCGCACGGGCTGAGCGCCGGAGACCGGGTCCAGTTTCAGCAGATCCCTGGTGCGCCTGCGCTGCCGACGCACATCGGGCCACCACCTGACACCTATTACGTGCTACCCGCCAACTTGACGGCCAACAGCTTTGAAGTTGCCACCACCGCCGGCGGCAACCCGATTGACACGACCCCCGTGGGTGGTGGGACGCCGCCGCCTGTGCCGGCCGTGCTTCTGCGAAATCCGCCGCCGGCGCCGATCGTCGTGGACACAACCTATTTCGTACTGGCCCCCGGCCTGACCGCCAACAGCTTTGGAATTGGCGATGCCGTCGGCAACCCGATTAACACCACCCCCGTGGGTGGGGGGGCGCCGCCGGCTGTGCCGGCCTTACTTCTGGCAAACCCCTTGATGGGGCGCGGCGAACTTACATCGCCGCTGCTTTGGCTTGCCGGGCGTATCGCCAAGAACCGCGAACGTCTTGGCGTCCACTATGCTTCCGACTCGGCTGGAAGTCGTCACCTTGCAGCCGGTATTTGGCGAGCGCTGCTGCACGACAGCACGCCGAGCCGTATCTATTGTCCAACGCTCCGTTCGGTGCTCGCTCACGCAACCGCCGAGTGGCCGACCAAATGGCCCTGACCGGGCCTTGTCCGTTTTGCTGCGCGGACCCGAACAACGAAGCGCATGCCAGACCATCGGGCTGCGGCTAGAGCATGATCCGGAAAAGTACGAAGCGGTTTTCCGGAAAGATCATGCGCAGACAACAACCTGAAGCGCGATGACGATTCATCCAAATCTCATCGCGCTTTAGGGGCCAACGACGATGAGACCAAGGTTGTTGTCATTGGGCACGAGGTCAATGAGTTCCGTGGGCAATTGGCTGCACGGGAAGAGGGTCGTTGGATCCGTGTTGGCGGCATCGTCCACGCAGGTTGCGATAGCCAGCACCAGATAGCGGGTGCCGGATGGCGGTGGATTGAACGTGAAATCGAATTCGACAGGCGGCGCATCTGGGTCAACGGTTTGACCGGAGGAGCCTGGTGACGGGTCGCACGGTGTCCATGTTGTTGACACTGGTGAAGTCCATTTCGGCGGAGGGCTGCCACCAGGCCATGCCTGCCACCAAACGGTGACTACAACATTCGTTGCCTGTTGACCGCCGCGGTTTCCGACCTTCACGGAAATATTGCCCCCCGACACGACGATCGCGCTTGGGTCGGCCTGCCACAACGGCGGGGTACCTGAACCCGCCTGGTGCAGATCCCAATCGAGCGAGACCGGATTGTAACTGCCTGGTCCATACGCGATATCGCCGTACGGCGAGACTTCCGAAAGTGGCCGCCGGTCCAGGATGTAGATGTCGACCGGCGGTGGAAGGCCTGGGGCGTTGGTGATCGTTCCGGCAACGGCATACAGGCCCTGGACTTCGAACGCCCAGCGAATGACCTTGTGCACACAGCCGCCGATCCTGTGGAACGGGAACGATTGGATGCTGTACGACGGGGGTGGAGGAAAGGTCACCGTAACGTTGACGTCCCAGAGAATGGTGCCGATGTCGGCGTCGATTAGCGCCGAGACGAGCTGATCCGGCTCGTTGGTCAACACGGTGGTCGAGGTCGGCAGAAGCTGAATCCCCCTCATGATGAGGTAGACGGAATAGTGCGAAGCCGACTCGCGGGCGGATCGGTCAGGCTGGTCTTGCAGGCCCACCAGCTTCGTGTCGCCGCCAATAGCGCGGTACAGCCGGAACAGTGATGACGAGAGGATCTGTTCGGTCCAGTAACCCTTGCGGCGGGGCGGCGTTGAATCGGGCACCTGCGACATCGCATAGTGCAACGTGCCGCCCCAGCTCCATCCATGCGACACGCATCGGTCATGGCGACGCGGCGTAAACACCCACGGGAATGTCGCGCCGCGCCAATTGCCGTCTCCCGCCAATTGCGATTGCGGGTCCGAGACGATCGCAGCGAGCGCGTCTCCGGCGCTGTGGGCGAAACGGAATTCCAGCTCACCGACCGAGCACATCAAAAGCACGTGCCCGATCTCGTGCCAGATCCAGCGCGCGTCGGCCGCGATGCCGAGCGGCTCCGCTTGTGAGCGGTTGGTGCCGTCCCACGGCTTGCGTGCCCGGGTTGAAAGGTCGGCCAGCGCCAAATGCAGTTGCAGGATCGGACGATCGCTGAGCTTGGTCGGTCCGACGTAGTCGACCGGCCAGCCCTCCGGAAGAACACGCGCATTGACGGTCTGGCCGTCCTTGCCGGGGCCTGGCCTCACCCCGGAGCGATAAAAGACCTTGAGCGGCAGACTGGCGATCCGAAAGTACGAAACCGCATCAATTCCATACGCCTCGAGCCGATGAAAGAATTGCCTGACATTGTTGTAGGCGCTGATTGCGGCGAAGTCGTTCGATCGAACGAGAGGTGTCGTCAACGTGTCGGGCAGATTGACCGTCTTCGGATCTCCTGGGTTGGGGTAATGCGGCGGGGGATAGGGATAGGGAGGGGGAGGGCCGTCGGCGAGAACAAATCCGGGGCAAACCACCACCTCCTCTTCGATGGATCCGGCTGGTTGGTAAATCAACGGATCCGCCTGATGCGCGGTGATTTCCTCATTGTCGCGATAATATTCGAGTGCTTCTTCGCTGCGTGTCGGACGCCGTTTGCGAAGATCGGTCGGCGGCTTCTGCGACGCGGGATCAATCGGAAACACCCACGCATATCCAGGTGTCACCGCATCGGCGACGAGCTCAACCCTGCTGACAAGAGCGCCAGCCTCCGTCGGCGTCCCCGAGAACACCAGCGAATACGGGGTAGCGCTGGTTCGGCCGCTCTCCGTCCCGGGCTTGCTCGCGGCTTGCCACTGGACACGCGGTGATTTTCCGTCGGGGGTGGTGGCGATCCGGGCGCCGCGAATGGAGACGGATTGATTTTTCAAGCCGAGCTGACTGGACATCTGGGCCTTGACCCGCGAAAGCCTGTCCGTTTGGAAGATCGGTGCGAACGCGTTGTTCTTGTCCTTCTCGTCCTTCCCTAACAAACTGAACACTGCCGCGGTGCTGTAAAGGCCGAACGGAAGTGACGCGGTCATCCCGGTGATGCGTACTTCGTATCCTCCGTTCTTCGGCCGAACATGCGCAATCACGCGGATGCCGAACCCGGAGCCCAGGAAATGGCCGGGTGGTGTAAGGTCGGAGTTGGGATCGGGAATCCACTCGGACGCCACCAGAACCACGGTCTGATCGAGAAGTTCGCCCGTCGGCGACTTGCGCTCAACTCGGAACGACACGAACGGGTTGCCGGCATCGCGGTCGGCATCGTCGTCGTGCGGATTCGCGGGAGGCCAGCGAAGGGGCATCCACCGGATCAAACTCGAAAGGCCAGGCTTGAAGAAGTCTCTCGAGTCGGTTGGGAGCACGTCCGGCAGTTCGATGGGCGGATCGATCCTGGGATTCCTCACCACCGCTTCGAGGTAGTCATTTCCCACGCGCTGCATATCGTGATCAATGATGGCGGGAACGGTAGCCAGAAACGGAGCCGTTGGATGGCGCAACGAAATCGAGGTCGGTGCGTTGGCCGCGTCGCCCCAGCGCTCACTCCAGAGCGCATATTTGCTGGGATTCCACTCCGCTGAATCGCGCGGGCGAGCAACTTCATCTGCCATCTGCCACCCCTCCTGCTTGAGGCCTCCGTCACCCTGTGACGGAGCTCAATGGTGTACGGAACGTGTGCCTGGCGTCGTTGTCGATGAATTCTACTCCATGCCGGCATCTCGCGATAGCCAATCCGTTCCAGCTGGTATGGCCTCATAACGGTGGCGGCGTGCTGCAACCTGCGAGCTGAACGGCCGGCCGAATGAGGCGCGATCGCGTGCTCGAGCGTCGGCAAGCCAGCACCAATCAAGCTCGGTTTATGAGCCCGTAGGATGGGTTGAGCGCTTGCGAAACCCATGGTTTTGATAACCAGTGCAGTGTCCAGCCCCTCTTGTTCGTCCCAATTGCAAAGATGAAGTTTGATTTGTTTCGCTTCCGCTCTAGCCATCGTACGAGCTCGACGTCCATCCCATCTGGTGGGACGCGGAGCTGCCGTTTTTCGCGTCGCCCCAATCACGTGCGTCACGACCGCTGATCGCCATGGAAATCGCATCTGGCAGCGCGCTGGTGGGAGTACCCCCAATGACGAGGTGGACAGCCATCGGCTTTCGGGCAGGATGTCATCATCCCGATGCCGCAGCCTCGCCACAGTCAGTGCAAGATCGGATGCGGTCATCAGTGGCATCAACGATCAGCAGGCACGGCGGATGTACCTATGCCCGATGATCTTGAATGGCCCCGACGTGCAATCGTCGGGGCCATTGCCGTAATCAGCGTGGCAAAGCTGGCGACTTTTACCAAAGGCCCCGGCGTGGTCCAGCGCTCCCTCAAGAGAAATCCTGCGTCAGGATCGCGGCGAACTGCTCGAGTGCCCAGTCAGTGGCGGCGTGCGCGGCCGGCCTCGGGATGCAGTTCGACCGCCAGCATGGCCATCTGAATAGACTTTTCTTTCAGCGGCAGAAGGGACGTCGGTCGGACTTGCCGCTGGCTCGCCCCGCTCACGCGGAGGGCAAAAGGTAACGGCTCCTGCCTCAAATCCCGTTACGTAGCGGGGGCGTAACGGCGCGATTGTCCCGCCGATGGTTCGGCGGACGCTGTGGTTGCGTCGTTTTCCGCCTGCTCATTGCGCTTGCCGCGCCTTGGCTCATACTGACGTGTTTCCAACAGGACCACCCGTCATGTCGACTGCCGCCTTGAGCCCCCTGGACGAGACGATCACGATCGCTGACCTCACGCGCGACCCCTATCCGATCTACAAGCGCCTGAGGCGCGAAGCGCCCGTATTGCGCGTCAGATCCGTGGGCCGCACGTTTCTCACCAAGGCCGCCGACACCAAGTTCGTGAAGGACAACGCGGCGTTGTTCAGCTCCGACGATCCGAACACGCCCATGAAGCGCGCCTTTCTCGCGCATACGCTGATGCGCAAGGACCACGACGAGCACCGGGCCGAACGCATGGCGATGATGCCGGCCCTCATGCCCAAGACGATCGAGTCCGTATGGGGCCCGCTGTATGCGAAACTGGCGGTGGCGTATCTCGATCGGCTGCCGCGCGGCGAGGTTGTCGATCTCTTTCCTGCCCTCGCGGGACCGCTTGCCGCGCGGATACTGGCGCACGCGATCGGCGTTCCGGACGCGAGTGATGAGGAGATGCAGCGGTGGTCGCAGACGTTGATCGACGGTGCCGGCAATTTCGGCTGGACGCCAGGGCCTTTCCAAGCGACCGACATCGCCAACGGGGAAATGGACAAATGTATCCGCGCCAACGTCGAACGCGTGCGGGCCGAGCCGGACTCCTCGGCGCTCTCCTTCATGGTGAACGCGAAGAATCCTATTTTGGAAAGCCAGATGATCGCCAATGTGAAGATCGCGATCGGCGGCGGCATCAACGAGCCGCGCGACGCCCTGCTGACGATCCTCTACGGCCTGCTCACAAATCCCGATCAGCTCGATTCAGTGCGCGCAGACGGCAAATGGCGCGCCGCCTTCGAGGAAGGGGTCCGGTGGGTGGCGCCGATCCAGGCGAGTTCACGGCTTGTCATGGAGGACACGGAGTTGCGCGGCTGCTTCATCCCGAAGGGCGACACGGTGATGACGATCCAGGCCTCAGCCAACCGAGACGAGGACGTCTTCGAAGATGGCGAGAACTACAACGCGCTTCGCGAGCCCAATCCTCACCAGGCCTTCGGTAATGGCCCGCATCATTGCGCGGGTGCGCATCTGTCGCGGCGAACTGTCGGCGAGATACTGCTGCCGATGCTGTTCGAGCGCTTCCCAAATATGACCTTACCTGATCCCGCGAGCGTGCGCTGGCACGGATTCGGTTTCCGCGGCCCGCTCAATCTGCCGCTGCTGCTGCAATAGGATCGGCGCGAGGGGCGACCTCCTCAAACCGCACGTGCGATTTCGCTTCTTGGCCCTCAGCGTCTGTTGGCGCATTGCAGCCGCATGTCCGGATCTGGGGGTAGATCGGAAGTCCCGAACTCTGGGGCGGACCGACGCGATTGACCCAGAACGAACCTCGCGCCGCTTTGGCTTAGGTGCGGACTTCAAGAATTTTGCACCAGAATTGCGGTCGAACAATTCCAGCAGGTTGCGCAGCGGCTTAGTTTGTTGGCGGGTTGCGTCGCCGCATCAATGCGTTACCACGATGAAATCCGTGTCTTTTCCGGTCTCATGGCTAAATCCGTTGTCGGAAATAATCAATGAAGAGGCCGGCGTCAAAAGTTGAGAGATCCTCTCAACCGTATCCTGAGGTATTTCGATGCGGTTGAGGACAGCGTTGGCCTGATCGGGCGACGGTACCGATAGGGCGGTTTGCTTCACGGGCGTCTCGCGCCTCTTCGTGGCACCCTCGATGCGAGGAAATTCGTCCGGAATCGACACGACGGTCCAGCGAATAGCCGTTCCCTCGTTCTGGAATTCCATTGCGGTAAACACGTGTGTTCCCAGCGGCTCCTCCGGATTTTCGATCTTGACCGGGACATCAAACAACGGCGTGAAGCCCTGACGCACGAACAGCTTGCTCAACTTACGACTGACGAAGATGGAGATTGGGACGATCTTTTTGGGCGCGCTTGCAGTGGGAACCGAGCCCGGCACCTGGAGGCTGGCGGCTTCCGGAGTCTCAGCGTTTGACACCGGTGATCCCTGCGTTGCTGCGGCTGTACCGATGCTCTTGGTTGCGACGGTGGCAGTCTGGAATTCCGACGAAGCGGACGCGGCTTTCGGTTGAAATAGATGCGGATTGGTTATCTCGACCGGCGGCTGGACATCATCGTGCGCAATGATCACGCGCGTGCCGCGCTTCGTGAGATGCCAGAGTCGAACGGCAAAATCATTTTTCAAACGGATGCAGCCGTGTGACGCTGGATGCCCAGGCACGACACCGGCGTGCAACGCTATCCCTGACCAGGTGATGCGTTGCATGTAGGGCATGGGGGCGGCGCTATAAATATTTGAACGGTGCCATCGTTCTTTGCTGATAACGCTGAACACGCCGAGGGGCGTAGGATGCCCCTCCATTCCCGTGGACACCGAAGAGCGTGCAATCAGGGCGCCGTTGTCAAAAAGCGAGACTCGTTGGTCTGCTATTGAGATGATGATCTGGAGCGGGCCCTTCGGAAGGGGCTCGGGCGCGGTTTCAGAGTTTGTCTGCCGGTGGTGGTGCTTGTGTTTGTGGGGAGCGTATTGACCCGGCCAGAACGTGTGTTGGGGTCCAAACAGAAATTGAGCGTGTGCGATCCCCGCAGGGAGCATGAAAATCGCGAATACAGCCGTTGTTATCGCGCGCTGCATTGCTAGTAATCCCCTAGCGAACTTCGTCCGGTCCCATAGGCGCGGTGCCATCGTTTCCAAACGATGCGCGAAGCCGACGCCTGATGCGTTATCCCGACCAGCGCGCCAAGCCTCTGCTTCAAATCTGGTCGCAGTGGGTCGAAAATTGGACCGTACTCACAATTACGGTGGGAGTTGCCGTTGTAACGGGCGCAATCGCTTGTCATCGACGCGTTGCAATCGAGCAACATGTTTTGAAGAAATTGACGAGCGGCCGTTTGCGCCATTGCGCGACCCACATTGATCCCAAGAATAAGCCTCTTCGCATGCTTGGCTTTTCTACACGGCTCCGGCGGAGCCCATAGAGGCGACGGCATCATGAACCCGTGGCGATTTGCGATAGTGGCGCCAACGATTTGCGGAACGGTCGTTCTCGCGGGGTGGATCGTTGGCTGGTTGGCCGGCTTCGGTTCGGCCGGCACCGAGAACGCCCGCGCAGTGTCAATCGAGGACCGCGCAGCATCTCTCTCCGTCACCGCTAGGCTCGCGGATGAACTGCAGGCGATCGCAATGGCCGACGCCGTTGTCGCTGACACCGTTTTCGCGAACGCCCCTGTCGCTAGCGTCGAAGTGGCGACGGCCGCCGAACCCGCGGCAGGGACGACCACCGACACGACGGCGGCATCGGATAAGCCGGAATCGATCGTCGCGTTGCCCGGTCCGTCGCAGATGCTGTTGGCCGATTTATCGCCTGTGCAGGAATCGGTGGACTTGGGCCACCGTGCTGTCGACCAACCGGCGCCGACAACGTGCGGTGCATCCGGCGGTTCCTCCAACTCGGGGCCGCAGGATTTCCGGTATCTCATTTGTTATGTCTGGTCCGAACTGCCGCCTGCCGAGAAGCCGGCTGCGATCGTCTTGCGTTCCTTCAAGGACATCCCGGTCGGAACGCCGGTGGAAGAGATCAAGCGCGCGTCCGACGCTTTCGGTCTGGATTTCACTTTCATGAAGGCGGTGGCTAAGGTCGAGTCCGGTTTCAACCCCAAGCAACGCACCGGGTCGTATATTGGGCTGTTCCAGCTGAGCAAATACGAGTTCGGCAAATTCGGCTCCGGGGACATTCTCAATCCCCGCGATAATGCCGTTGCGGCCGCCTACAAGGTCATCACCGAGGGCATTCTGTTTCAGTGGGTGACGCACAGGGAGCCGGACTTCAACGATCTCTACCTGATCCATCAGCAGGGCTGGGAGGGCGCCGCGGAACACCTCAGCCAACCCAATCGCATCGCCTGGAAATCGATGTGCGCCACCAGCGAAGGCAGGGAGAAGGGCGAAAAATGGTGCAGGCGCGCGATCTGGGGCAATACGCTTCCGGCCGTCAAAGAGGCGTGGAAATCGGTGGAGAAGCTGACGTCGGAGGCGTTCGTCGGAATGTGGCGCGAGCGGGTTGCTCATCTCTATTCGAAATACATGACCACCGCCACCGCCGATGCCGAGCGGGCGCACCAGTAAATTTCCGTTGAGTGGTTGGCAGGAGTTGCAGCAGCCGCGGGCCGAGCGGGGCCTCACCGCCGCTGGTCGCGCGGATGCACTTTACGTCGTCAACGACGCGCTCGGGTCGTTCCTGCTGCGCGCTAGACTAGCGAGGTGATCGATCAGGTGGCGATGTCTGTTTGTGGCCATCGCGTCGTTTCGCTGCGGAATTCGATCGCTACCAGGGCCTACCTGACATTGGGCAAGCCTGATTAATGGTTGGCCGTTGACCGCGGCCGGCATTGCGATGGTCCGACGCAGGCCTCCTCAAGAGAAATCCTGCGTCAGGGTTGCGGCGAATTGCTCGAGCGCCCAGTCGACCTGGTCGCTGGTGATCACCAGCGGCGGGGCGATGCGGATCGTGTGCTCGTGGGTATCCTTGGCGAGAATGCCCTTGCCCTGGAGCGCAAGTCTCGGCCCGGTAGGAAGCTAAGCTATTAATGATGCTTAGGCCTGTAGCTTTTCCGCGTCGCGATACGATACTGCAGGGCAGGCCGGTCGTTGCAGCATTGGCCAATCTTCGCTTCAATCGTCTCTCACATTCCACGGGCGGCATAGCCAGAAACAAGTCATAGAGGATCCATGCCATCAATCGTCATTGCCCAGGGCGGCGGCCCCACCGCCGTGATCAACCAGACCCTGTGTGGCGCCATCCTTGCCGCGCGCAGGCATGATCCGTCGTTGCGCATTCTGGGCGCGCGCTATGGTGTGCGAGGCCTCACGGCGGGGAACGTCGTCGACCTGACCACCATGCCCGAGGCCGAACTCCGCCGCCTCGGCAACACGCCCAATTCGGCTCTCGGATCGACTCGCGACAAACCAGATTCCGGCGCATGCTCTGATATCCTCGCGGCCCTGGACCGGCTAGTCGCCCGCGCCTTTGTCTATATTGGCGGTAACGACACCGCCGGAACGCTCGAACTGCTGCGGCAGCAGTCAAGTGGCCCCTGCCATTTCGTGCATGCCCCCAAGACCATCGATAACGACCTGATGGAGAACGATCACGTCCCCGGCTTCATCTCGGCAGCCGCCTTTGTCGCCAATGCCCTTGTCAGCATGGATCTCGATTTTCGCGCCTTGCCCGGCATCTATGTGGCCATCGTCATGGGCCGCCATGCCGGTTTCCTCTCCGCCGCGGCCACAGGCTGGCAGCAATCGCCCGACGATGCTCCGCATCTGATCTACACGCCGGAAAAGCCGTTCTCGGTGGTTCAGTTCCTCGACGACGTCGATGCGGTTTACACGCGGCTGGGCCGCTGTATCGTCTCGATGTCCGAGGGAGTGCAGGACGAAGCCGGCCGGCCTCTCGCCGAGGCGCTGGCGGGCGCGGCCGTCGAGCGCGACGCCCATGGCAATCTGCAATTGACGGGCGGTGATCTCGGCATCGAGATCCAAAAAGCACTGAAATCGCGTTTTCCCAAGGCAAGAGCGCGTGTCGACACGCTGGGCTATCTGCCACGCGCATATATCGGCGTAATCGACGAAGCCGACCGCAAAGAGGCTTTCGACGCTGGCGCATTTGCCGCGCAAAGCGCCTTAACCGACAGCGGCTCGGTGGTGCTGCATTATGACGGCGAGCGTATCGAACCTCTGCTCGTGCCGCTCGATCGCGTGGCTGGCAAAACACGCCATATGCCCGACGATTTCCTTGTCGGCAGCAATACCGTTTCGGAAGAAGGACGGCGCTATTTTCGGCGGCTTCTACCCAAGCGGCCCGATATCTTCCTGCCGTTCGTGTGAAATTGTCGGAGAGAGCATTCTCAACATGAGGCTCTCAGGAATGTTCTTTGGCACAACCGTGGACGTCCGCTCATTGACGGTGCAGGGCTCCCGTAGCTTGGTGAAATAGCCGACTGGTGGGCCGATGACACCGGCCTCGCCCTGGATCGGCCCGACCAGGGCCCGTAGGATGGGTTGAGCTCTTCGCTCTACCCATCCTACGAGCTTCCGCTTCCAGCGGCAGAACGGACATTGGTCGGACTTGCTGCTGGCTCGACCCGGTCGCGAATGACCCGGAGGAGACATTCAACGGTGTATTGGGCAAGGATTGCGCTAAGTGCCCCACCATCAGCGTTCTCGTTCCCAGGTCAGGGTGCCGACGACTTTCTTACCGACAAAAACGGAGCTGACTTGTTCAGCCGTTCGGATGCTCAACCGGTCGCCCTCCAGCTTGAAAAATCGCACCTGATCCTGCCCGGTGAGGAGCTCGTTGCCAGAGATGTCGACCTTGGTCGTTAATTTGTCTCCGTCGATGGTAATTTTGCCGGTGTAGAGAAGCAATGACTTAAGCAGCGCCGCACTCTCGTCGTTGTTTGTTGCGGGCTTGCGGTTTGCTCCGACAATAATGAAG
Source organism: Bradyrhizobium sp. CCGUVB4N (assembly GCF_024199945.1). GTDB lineage: Bacteria > Pseudomonadota > Alphaproteobacteria > Rhizobiales > Xanthobacteraceae > Bradyrhizobium. Next base: position 3,136,122 of record NZ_JANADP010000001.1, read on the forward strand.
GCAGCGTATCCGTCCGGCGTGATAAGCGCCCTGCCTTTCGGGTTGGGACCAAATGGTTCGCTTGCGTCGCCACCGACAATTTGAATGGTCCATGAAGTCAGTTTCCAACTTCCGACCAGCAGCTTCGATGCGTCGTCCGCAAACACAGGTCCAGACTGAAAATAGCAATAGAGGGCAAACAATAGGGCAGCGAGGCGCACCATGCTGTGCTCCACGAATGACAAGTCGGGCTGCGACAGCGACCAAGATAGCTTGGGCGGTCAAAGCTTACGAGGCCTTAGATGGCAAGCTCTCGCCAGCCCGTCGAGGGCGCCACGTCCGGAATTGGCCCATCGCGTCGTTTCGACGCGATGCGGAATGTGATCGCTACCGGGCCATAACGGACATTGGGCAGGCCTGCACCAATCAAGCTCGGTTTGTGAGTCCGCGCCTATCGTAATCGGCCACAATTTTCAGCGCACAAGTGGCGGCATGGTTCGTTGTCAGCCGCGGCCGGCATGGCGATCCCCAATGCGGCCCTCTCAAGAGAAATCCTGCGTCAGAATCGTCGCGAACTGCTCGAGCGCCCAGTCGACCTGGTCGCTGGTGATCACCAGCGGCGGGGCGATGCGGATCGTGTGCTCATGGGTGTCCTTGGCGAGGATGCCCTTGCCCTGGAGCGCTTCGCAGTAGCGGCGGGCACGGCCGGCCTCGGGATGCAGCTCGACCGCCAGCATCAGGCCGCGCCCGCGCACGTCGCGGATCGTGTTGGCGCGGATGTCCTTCAAGCCTTGCAGGAAGCGCGCGCCCTGCGTGGCCGCGTTCTCGATCATGCCTTCCTCGACCAGTACGCGCATCGCTGCGCGCGCCACCGCGCAGGCAAGCGGGTTGCCGCCGAAGGTCGAGCCGTGCTGCCCGGGTCTCAATGTGCCAAGCACGTCGTTGTTCGAGAGCACGGCCGACACCGGATAGAAGCCGCCGGACAAGGCCTTGCCGAGCAGCGTCACGTCAGCCTCGATTCCCTCGTGCTGTTCGGCGAGCAGCTTGCCGGTGCGGCCGAGCCCGGTCTGGATCTCGTCGAGCACCAGCATCACATTGTTGGCGGTGCAGAGCTCCCGGACCTCTGTGAAATAGCCGGCCGGGGGAATGATGACACCGGCTTCGCCCTGGATCGGCTCGACCAGAAAGGCGACGGTGTTCGGCGTGATCGCCGCATCCAGCGCCGCGGCGTCACCGAACGGGATGATCTTGAAGCCCGGCGCGAACGGCCCAAAGTGCCCGCGTGTCTCGGCGTCCGTTGAGAAGCCGACGATGCCCAGTGTGCGTCCGTGGAAATTGTCGGCGCAGACAATGATCTCGGCCTGGCCGTCCGCCACGCCTTTCACCTCATAGCCCCATTTGCGCACCGACTTGATGGCGCTTTCAACCGCCTCGGCGCCGCTGTTCATCGGCAGCACCTTGTGGGAGCCGGTCAGCGCCGCGATCTCTTCGTAGAACAAGGCGAGCTGGTCGTTGTGGAAGGCGCGCGAGGTCAGCGTCAGCCGGCCTGCCTGTTCCACCATCGCCGCCAGGATCTTGGGGTGGCAGTGGCCCTGGCTGACCGCGGAATAGGCGGAGAGGCAATCGAGATAGCGGTTGCCTTCGATGTCCCAGACCCAGACACCTTCGCCGCGCGTCAGGACGACCCCGATCGGCTGGTAATTTTGGGCACCGAACCGTGCTTCGGTTGCGAGGAGATCAATGACCGACGAGCTCATTTTTCGTCACTCCCATTGGGCCGCCCGGGATGTGCGCGATGCTGCCGATTTGCTCCGGCGTGTCAAATGGTTCTGCGTATCCACCTTGCATTTTCAGCCGCGCTGCCGGCTACTGTGCATGGGGTTGTTTTCGACTTTTGGGGTCGGCCTAGGCTGGTCAGGAGTCCTGCCTGCGGTGCTCGATCTCCAGCGTGACCAGGCGCGCCAACAATGTCGCCGGAAAGAGCTGGCCAAAGATGGCTTCCATGTTGCACAGGCTGCGCGCAACCGGATGCAGCGGGGCGACGTCGCCGTATCCGGTCGTGGTCATCGTCGCGAAGCTGAAATAGATGACGTCGCTTGCGAGCCTCGGACTGTCTTGCACCTTCATGCTCACAAAGGCGTCCTGATCGAGTGAGCCGATGAAAGTGTAGAGCGCGGCGAAGATCACGGCGACCGCCAGATACAATAGCACGGCGCCGATCACGCGATGATAGGTCACGCGGCCCGGCGCAAACGTCTGGCGCGCCACCGCCCAGGCCATGGTCGTTCCCACGATGAGCCACGAACCGGCAAACAGATTGAGGTCGAGAATGGATGGCGATCTGATCCGGAGGATCGCACCGACCGTGATCATGACGAGCGCGATCAGCATCGCGACAACAGCGACCGGACTGCCTGATATCACGAAGATGCCGCAGACCAGCAGCAGCGCCAGCACAAGCTCCGACACCTGGAATGCAAAAAGCCCCAGCGCCTGCAACGGCGAGATCACGAACATCATGATCGCCAGCAGGACTGTCAGGACCGTGAGGGCCGGATCGGCCCAGCGTTCGCGCAATTGATCGATGTTCATGACGCCTCAGCCGATCGAGCAGGGGACGCTCAGGAAGCCGCGGAACCGGACGCGGCCGCCACGCACGGGCTGGCCGCTCACGGCATAGTCCGGGAAGCGTGCCAGGAATCGCGAGATCGCAATCGCGCCTTCGAGCCGCGCCAGCGCCATGCCGGCGCATTGATGCGCGCCGGTGGCAAACGCAAGGTGCCGGTTCGGCGTGCGCGCGACGTCGAAGCGTTCAGGATCGGGAAACTGCGCGGGGTCGCGATTGGCTGCGCCGATGCAGAGCGTCACCGACGTGCCGGCCTCGAGCAGCACGCCGCCGAGCTCGATCCGCTCGGTCGTCATGCGGTTGCCGAGCTGGTTCGAGCTTTCGTAGCGCAGGATCTCCTCGACGCCCGTCTTGATGAGATCCGGATTGTCGATCAGCCGCTGCTTCTGGTCCGGATTCCGATGCAGCGCGACGAGGCCGTTGCCGATCAGATTGGTGGTCGTCTCGTGGCCGGCATTGAGCAGGAAGATGCAATTGTGCAGCAGCTCCTTCTCGGTCAACCGTTCACCGTTGTCTTCTCCCTGGATCAGGCGCGTCAGCACGTCGCGGTCGGGGTTGCCCGGTGTCTCGCGCCGGCGTGCAACCAGCGTCTCGAGATAGGCAAGGAAATCCGTCACCGCCTTGTTGCCGCGCGCGGCGACCTCAGTGGATACGACCGGCTCCAGCGCGCCAAGGATCGCGAGCGACCAGTCGCGCAGCGGCGCACGTTCGTCATGGGGGACGTCGAGCAGATTGCCGATCACCTCGATCGGGATCGAAGCGGCAAAATCCTCGATCAGCTCGCAATCGCCCTTGTCGGCGATGGCGTCGAGCAGGCCGTCGACCAGCCTGACGATATCGCCCTCCATGCCCGCGATCGCGCGCGGCGACAGCGCGCCCATGATCAGGCGCCGCACGCGGGTGTGCGCGGGAGGATCGTTGAAGACGAGGCTCGTGGTGTGGTGCTCGTAGAGCGGCGTGTCGCCATATTTCGGCGCGAACTCGCGCTTCTTGTCCGAGCTGAACGATTTGGTGTTCTTGTAGGTGGTGACGAAGTCGTCGTAACGGGTGAGGAACACGGTGCCGCTCGGCAGACGCTTGACCGGCTCGTTCTCCCGCAGTGCACGATAAGTCGGGTAGGGATCGTCGTAGAATTCGCTCGTCAGCTTCGCCAGATCGAAATTGGCCGCCAATTCTTTCGCATCTGCGTTCATGCGCCATACTCACCGGTTGAGACCGATATGCCGTTTTCGCTCTTTCGAGCTTTGCCGGTCACCGTCTACAGTCGTGCCGTGATTTGCAAGCCGACCGGACAGGAAAATGCACGCCCGCGCTGACGCTTCCGACACGGCCCCGAACTGGCCGGACGATATCTTCGCGACCTTGCAACGCTTCGACGTGCGGCAGGTGCCTTACGTGCCCGATGCCGGTCATTCGAAGCTGATCCAGCGCGTGCTGGGCTCATCCACGATGCGCGGCATTCCGCTGACGACGGAGGAGGAGGGCGTAGCGCTGCTCGCCGGCGCCTGGACCGGCGGCCAACGCGGTGTGCTGTTGATGCAGTCGAGCGGTGTCGGCAATTGCATCAACATGCTGTCGCTGATCCCGATCCTGCGCTTTCCGTTCCTCACCCTCGTGACCATGCGCGGTGAATGGGGCGAGTTCAATCCGTGGCAGGTGCCGATGGGGTCGACCACGCAGGGCGTGTTCGAACTGTCCGGTATCAAGGTGCTGCGCGCCTCGAATGCAGCCGAGGTGCCGGCGGTGTTGGAAGCAGCCGCAGCGCAAGCCTACAACGCGCTGACGCCCACCGCCGTCCTCTTGTCGCAGCGACTGATCGGCGCCAAGGTTTTCACCAAATGAGCAAGGCCAATCTCCTCGACCGCCGCCAGGTGGTCGCCGCGCTGCTCGCAAACCGCAAGGACGTCGTCGCGATCGGCGGCCTCGGTGCCTCCACCAACGACATCACCGCGGCCGGTGACCACGCCCGCAACTTTTATTTGTGGGGAGGTATGGGTGGCGCCGCCATGATCGGGCTCGGGCTTGCCCTGGCGCAGCCAAAATTGCCGGTGCTGGTCATCACCGGCGATGGCGAGATGCTGATGGGGATGGGCAGCCTTGCCACCATCGGGCTGCAGAAGCCGTCCAACCTCTCCATCGCAGTGCTCGATAACGAGGCCTATGGCGAGACCGGCGGCCAGACCAGCCACACCTCGGCAGCCGCCGATCTCGTCGGTGTCGCCAGGGCCTGCGGTATCGCCGACAGCCGGGCAATCTCGACCATGGCCGAGGTCGAAAGCTTCGCCAAAGCCATCCACGACCTCTCTGCCGGGCCTCGCTTTGCCAATGTGAAGATCGACAGCGCCAGCGTCGAGCGCATCCTGCCGAGCCGGGACGGAACCTACATCGTCAACCGGATCCGCGGCGACCTCGGGTTCCAGCCGATCTGACGCCAATCCGGATTTGCGGACGGCATTCGCTCCCGCGGGCGGTAACCTGTGACCAATTTCCAACAGATTCTCACGCACTTAGGTTGCGTCGCAGCAATTTGCTTGACTTTGGCGTGGGTGAGTGCTTACTCACTAACATGAGCTCATTGCGTATGACGAGCGACCTGAGGCGTCAATTGATCCTCGGAGCCGCGAAACGCTGCTTTGCCCGACACGGCTATAACGGCACCACGACGAAGAGCGTGGCGGCTGCTGCTGCCATTTCCGAGGCGCTGCTGTTCAAGCACTTCCCGTCCAAGGCGGCACTCTATGCCGAAATCCTCAGCGACGAGTGCGAGGCGGACCCGGCGCTGACCGAACTCCTCGAGCGGGAGCCGTCGACGGCCACCCTGGTCGAACTGATCCGCGGCATGGTCCAGCACTTCCTGCAGATCGCCGACGGCCCCGACCAGGAGGAGGCCCAACGCCTGCGACTGATGGCCACCAGTCATCTGGATGACGGCGAATTCGCGCGTTTGCTATATGCCAAGATCGAGACGCTGATCGGAGCCGTCTTCGTCGCCTCGCTCGAACGCGCGGTCGCCGCCGGCGATGCGCGGGCTTGTGGCAATGAACCGCTCAACCTGTTCTGGTTTGCGCATCACACGGTGATGACCGCTGCGCTGACCAGGCTGCCGTCCGTGCCTTGTCTCGCTTATGGCAGGGCGAACGAGTTGGAGCGGCAGCTCTGTGAGTTTCTCCTGAGAGGCATCGGACTTAACGACGCCGCAATTGCTTCGCATCTGGGCCGCGATCAGGCCACGGGTGCCGGCAAGACGGCGATTGCAGAAAGCGCATGACAATGAACATCGTAGCCGAAAACAAGATTTCGGGCGAACCGATCGACAGCAAGGCTCCCAAGCGCCCGGTCCGGCCGGTGCTCTGGTTCATCATCATCGGCACGCTCCTCGGCGCGCTGGTCGGTGGCCTCGTCTGGTTCAATTATTTCCGTGGCCAGATGATCAAGCAGTTCTTCGCCAACAACAAGCCGCCGCCGACCGCAGTCAGCGCGGCGGAAGCGAAGTCGGAGGTGGTGCCGAACCTGCTGACCGCAGTCGGCAGCCTCGTTGCCGTGCATCAGGTCGACGTCAGCGCCGACGTCAACGGTCGCGTCACCGAGATCAAGTTCGAGCCGGGTGCCCATGTCGAAGCCGGCATGCCGCTGGTGCAGCTGTTCGACGCGCCGGACCAGGGCGACCTCGCCAACTTCAAGGCCCAGGCAACGGTCGCGCAGCTGTCGCTCGATCGCGCCAAGCAGCTGGCCTCGCGCCAGTTTGGTCCGCAGGCGACGGTCGACCAGGCACAAGCATCTTATGACCAGGCGCTGGCAGGCATCGCCAAGACCGAAGCGCTGATCTCGCAGAAGCTGGTGCGCGCACCGTTCTCCGGCGATCTTGGCGTCCGCAAGGTCGAGGTCGGACAATATCTCACGGCAGGCACGGCGATCGTCTCGCTGACCGATCTGTCGGAGCTGTGGGCGAACTTCACGGTGACGGAAAAGGACTCCGCCAACCTCAAGGTCGGACAAGTGGTCCGGTTGAAGGTCGACGCCTATCCGGGCCGTACCTTCGACGGCAAGATCACCACGATCGAGCCGCAGATCGCGACCGACACGCGCAACATCCGCGTGCAGGCAACCATCGCCAATCCGGAGAAGATCCTGAAGCCGGGCATGTTCGTGAGCACCACGGTGGTGCTGCCGGAGAAGCCGGCCGTGATCACCGTTCCGGAAACGGCCGTTGACTACACGCTGTATGGCGACTCCGTATTCGTGATCACCGAGAAGAAGGAAGAGGACGGCAAGACCAGCCTGAGCGCGGTGCGCACGTTCGTGCAGACCGGCAACCGGGTGAACGGTCGCGTCGAAATCATCAAGGGCGTCAAGCCTGGCGACAAGGTCGTCGCCGTCGGTCAGCTCAAGCTGCAATCGGGTGCTGCCGTCGCGATTTCGACCGACCCGTCTCCGCAGATCCCGGCGCAACCGCCGCGCTACTGACAATACACTCGCGTGATCCGGCCTGGCCGGATCACGTTTCTTGAGACTTAGAAATCGAGATCGCCGCGATGGCCTTTACTGATATTTTCATCAAGCGCCCGGTTCTGTCGGTCGTCGTCAGCCTGCTGATCCTGCTGATCGGTCTGCGCGCGGCGATGGTGCTGCCGATCCGGCAGTATCCGAAGCTTTCGAACACGGTCATCAACATCACGACCGTTTATCCCGGCGCGTCCGCGGACCTGATCCAGGGCTTCATCACGACGCCGATCGAGCAGGCCGTCGCCTCGGCTGAAGGCGTTGATTACATGACCTCGTCCTCGGTGCTCGGCACCTCGACGATTCAGGTCTACATCAAGCTGAACTTCGATCCGAACCAGGCGCTCACCGAGGTGCTCGCGAAGACGAACTCGGTCAAGTACCTGATTCCGAAGGAATCGAACGACCCGATCGTCACCAAGACAACCGGCCAGACCACGGCCGTGATGTATCTTGGCTTCTCCTCCGAGGAGCTATCGGGCTCGGCCATCTCCGATTATCTGACGCGCGTGGTGCAGCCGGTGCTGTCGACCGTCGATGGCGTGGCCTCGGCCGACATTCTGGGTGGCCAGACCTTTGCCATGCGGCTGTGGCTTGACCCCGTGAAGATGGCCGGCCGCAACGTATCGCCGGGCGATGTCGCGACCGCGATCGCGGCCAATAACTTCCAGTCGGCGGCGGGACAGACCAAGGGCTATCTCATCGTTTCCAACATCTCGACGAACACCAGTCTGACCGACGTCAACCAGTTCCGGAAGATGATCGTCAAGGCCAAGGACGGTGGCTTTGTCCGGATGGAGGATATCGCCACGGTCGAACTCGCGGCGCAGAGCACCGACGCGAGCGTCGCCTTCAATGGCGAGCATGCGATCTTCATCGGCGTGAACGCGACGCCGCAAGGCAATCCGCTGACGCTGGTCAAGGGCGTGCGGGCGCTGTTCCCGGAGCTCGAGCGCAATCTGCCGCCGTCGATGAAGATGAAGGTCGCCTACGACTCGACCAAGTTCATCCAATCCTCGATCGACGAGGTGGAGAAGACGCTCGGCGAAGCGATCATCATCGTGATCGTGGTGATCTTCCTGTTCCTGGCGTCGTTCCGCTCCGTCATCATTCCGGTCGTCACCATCCCGCTGTCCATGATCGGCGTCTGCACGCTGATGTTGGCGCTGGGCTTCAGCTTCAACCTGCTGACCCTGCTCGCGATGGTGCTTGCGATCGGCCTTGTGGTCGACGACGCCATCGTGGTGGTGGAGAACATCCATCGCCATCTGGAGGAGGGCAAGACGCCCGTCCAGGCCTCGCTCGAAGGCGCGCGCGAAATCGTCGGCCCCGTCGTCTCGATGACCATCACGCTCGCGGCGGTGTATGCCCCGATCGGCTTCCTCGGTGGCCTCACCGGTTCGCTGTTCCGCGAATTCGCCTTCACGCTCGCCGGCTCGGTGATCGTGTCGGGCGTGATCGCGCTGACGCTGTCGCCGATGATGTGCTCGGTGCTGCTCAAGAACACCGAAGAGGGCCGTTTCGCCAAGCTCGTCAACAAGGTGTTCGGCGCGCTGACGCGCTGGTACGGCCGCAGGCTCGACCGCTCGCTCGACTACAAGGCGATCACCGGCCTGTTCGCGATCACGATCCTCGGGCTCGTCGGCTTCCTCTATATGCACACCTCGAAGGAACTGGCGCCCGAGGAAGATCAGGGCATCGTGTTCGCGGTGACCAAGGCGCCGAAATACGCCAATATCGACTATGTCGATTTCTACGGCGACAAGCTCGACAAGGAGTTCCAGAAATTCCCCGAGACTGATCTGCGTTTCGTGCTGAACGGCATCAACGGTCCGCAGGGCGGGATCGCCGGCATGCTCCTGAAGCCGTGGGACGAGCGCAAGCGTTCGTCTATCGCGCTGAAGCCGCTGGTGCAGGCCGAGCTCTCCAAGATCGAGGGCGTGCAGGCCTTCGCGTTCAACCTGCCGCCGCTGCCGGGTGGTCCGGGCGGTCTGCCGGTGCAGATGGTCATCAACTCCACCGCGGGCTACCAGACCGTCTTTGAGCAGATGGAGAAGCTGAAGGACGCTGCCCGCAAGAGCGGCATGTTCATCGTCTCCGACAGCGACCTCGCCTATAACCAGCCGAACGTGGAGGTCACGATCGACCGCACAAAGGCGCAGGATCTCGGCGTCAACATGCAGAACCTCGGCTCTACGCTCGCGGTTCTGCTCGGCGGCAACTACATCAACCGGTTCAACCTCGAGGGCCGTTCGTATCAGGTGATCCCGCAGGTGCCGCGTAGCGATCGCCTCTCGCCGGAATCGCTCGGCGGCTACTATGTGACCACCAACACCGGACAGCAGCTTCCGCTGTCGACCGTGGTTTCGATCAAGACCAAGACCGACCCGAACTCGCTGACGCACTACAATCAGCTCAACTCGGCGACGTTCTCGGCTGTGCCGATGCCCGGCGTGACCGTCGGCGCTGCGGTCGACTTCCTCGAGAGCGAGGCCAAGAAGCTGCCGCAGGGCTTCAGCCACGATTATCTCGCGGATAGCCGGCAGTATGTTCAGGAAGGCAATCAGCTCGCGATCACCTTCGGTTTCGCGCTGGTCATCATCTTCCTGGTGCTGGCCGCGCAGTTCGAGAGCTTGCGTGATCCGCTGGTGATCATGATCTCGGTGCCGATGGCGATCGTGGGAGCGCTGATCCCGCTGTTCTTCGGTGTGGCGACCATGAACATCTATACCCAGGTCGGCCTGCTCACCCTGGTTGGCCTGATCACCAAGCACGGCATCCTGATGGTGGAGTTCGCCAACGAGCTCCAGGTCAACGAGCGGCTCGACCGCCGCTCGGCCATCGAAATGTCGGCCCGCATCCGCCTGCGGCCGATCCTGATGACGACGGCTGCGATGGTCACGGGTCTGATCCCGCTGCTGACGGCAACCGGCGCCGGCGCGGCCAGCCGCTTCTCGATCGGCCTCGTGGTCGTCGCGGGCATGTCGATCGGTACGCTGTTCACCCTGTTCGTGCTGCCGGCGGTCTACGTCGTGCTGGCGACCGACCATCGCGCTGCGGCCGATTCCGAGCGTAACAAGCAGGTCAACGAACTCGACGTCGGGGCCAAGGCGCTGCGGCCGACCTGACCCAAGCCCGATTTGCGTGCGAAGCGGCAACAGCCATCGCTGTTGCCGCTTTTTTTTGTCGCGCGATATCCTGTAACATGATGGCTGGAGCGCCCGGAGTGGGCGCCTGGGCAGGTCGTCGGATGAAAAGACGCGAATTTCTGGCGGTGCTCGGCGGGACGGCACTTGCGCGGTCGGGCATGGCACTGGCGGATACGCCGGGCCGCATTTTTCGCCTTGGCACGGTGACGCCGATCGCGCCGGTTACGGCGGAGAGCCGGGGCGGCAAGATCCTGATCAAGGTGCTCGAGGAGCGCGGGTTCAAGCTCGGTCAGAATTTGACCTTTGAAGCGCGGGGCGCGCTTGGCGACGTCACGATGCTGCCCGCGCTGATCGCAGAGCTGCAGGCCAAGAACGTCGATGTCATCGTGATCATCGGCTACCCGACGGCAATGGCCGCCAAAGCGGCCGGCATCGCGACTGTCGCGGCCAGTGGCGTCGGTGATCCCGTCGAGACCAGGCTGATCAAGAGCCTTGCGCATCCGGGCGGCAAGATCACCGGCATTTCGGACGTCGCGGCGACACTCGGCGCCAAGCGGCTGTCGTTGCTCAAGGAGATATCGCCGAAGCTGACCAAGGTCGCGATGCTCTGGAACAAGGACGACCTCGGCATGACCATGCGCTATCAGGCGTCCGCGAAAGCGGCCCAGGCACTTGGGCTAACCGTGCAAGCGCTCGGCGTGCGCGAGCCCGACGATTTCGACGAAGCCTTTTCGGCGATGAACAGCGATCCGCCCGATGGCATTCTGATGGTGGCGGACGCGCTGACCATTCTCAATCGCGAGCGCGTGTTCGAGTTCGCCGCTGTCCGGAAGCTGCCGGCAATCTACGAATTCGACGAATTCGCCCGCGACGGTGGTCTGATGTCCTATGGCGCGGATTCGTCGGAATCCTTCGAGCGCGCGGCCGCACTGGTCGCTCGCATTTTCAACGGGGCAAATCCCGGCGACCTGCCGTTCGAGCTGCCGACCCGCTATCCCCTGGTGCTCAATCTCAAGACGGCGAGGGCGACCGGACTTGAAATTCCCCCGACCATGCTGGCACTTGCCGACGAGGTGATCGAGTAACCTTGTGCGCTGCAGCGAGAGACAAGGTCCGGCCTTCTTGCTAGGCTTGGGGCAATGAGCATTTCCGTCCATCCCGATACCCCACAAACCAGGCCGCTGCCGCGCGCGGCGGCGGATGGCGTCGCCTCCGGCGAGGCGGGACGGGGGATCAGGACCCGGCTGTTCACCAAATACGTCGCGTTGTTTGTGGTCGTGGTCGCCGTCGCCCTGCTGGCCAATGGCCTGTTCGAGGTCTTCTTCTATTATCGGGAGCACAAGGCCTCGCTGATCCGGGTCCAGCACGAGCAGGCCGAGGCGGCAGCCGCCAAGATCAGCCAGTTCGTCAAGGAGATCGAGAGCCAGCTCGGCTGGACCACGCAACTGCCATGGTCGGCGGGCTCGATCGAGCCGCGCCGGTTCGACGCGTTGCGGCTGCTGCGTCAGGTGCCGGCGATCACCGAACTCGCCCAGGTCGACGCGTCCGGCAGGGAGCGGTTGCGGGTTTCGCGGCTGGCGATGGACGCGATCGACAGCGGCATCGACCTGTCGAACGACCCGAAGTTCACCGAAGCCGTCGCGCACAAGGTCTATTACGGGCCGGTCTATTTCCGCCGGGAGTCAGAGCCCTACATGACGCTGGCGCAGGCCGGAGCCCGGAAGGATGCGGGCGTCAGCATTGCAGAGGTCAATCTCAAGCTGATCTGGGATGTCGTGTCCCAGATCAAGGTCGGCGAGCACGGGCATGCCTATGTGGTCGGCCCGGAGGGGCGACTGATCGCGCATCCCGATATCAGCCTCGTTCTGCGCAACACCGACCTGTCGGGGCTGGCGCAGGTGCGCGCTGCGCTCGCCGGCGGCGGCGTCATGCCGGACGCCTTGCAGGAAGCGACCAACATCCAGGGGCAGAAGGTTCTGACGGCGTCAGCGCCGATCGCCCCGCTCGGCTGGACCATGTTCGTCGAGCTGCCGGTCGAGGAAGCCTATGCGACGCTCTATGCCTCGCTGGAACGGTTGGCAATCGTGCTGCTCGCGGCCTCGATCTTCGCGGTGCTCGCTGGAATATTCCTCGCGCGCCGTATGGTCGGGCCGATCCAGGCGCTGCGCAGCGGCGCCGAACGGATCGGAGGCGGCGACTTCGCCCAGCGGATCTCGATCAAGACCGGCGACGAGCTCGAGGAACTCGCGGACCAGTTCAATCACATGGGCGAACGTCTGCAGGAATCCTATGCGGATTTGGAAAAGAAGGTCGAGGTCCGAACGGCTGAATTGAGGGAGTCGCTGGAGCAGCAGACGGCGACCTCGGAGGTGCTGCAGGTGATCAGTTCGTCTCCGGGCGAACTCGGGCCGGTGTTCGACAAATTGCTCGAGAATGCCTCGCGCGTCTGTGGCGCGAGTTTCGGGATCATGAATCTGTGGGACGGCGAAGGCTTCACCATCGCGGCTGACTACAACGTACCGCCTGCGTTCGCCGCTTCGCGACGGGATGTGGCGATCCGTCCTCATCCGGAGAGTGCGCTCGCGACCGTTGTCAGGACACATCAGGTCGTTCACGTTCACGATGTCCAAAGCACGCCTGCCTATATTGCCGGAGGGCCCAGCATCCGCGGAATCTCCGATGTGGCCGGCGCCCGCACGATCGTCGTCGTGCCGATGCTGAAGGAGAGCGAGCTGATCGGCACAATCGCGGTCTATCGCAAGGAAGTCCGTCCGTTCACCGACAAGCAGATCTCCGTCGTCGAGAATTTCACGAAGCAAGCCGTCATCGCCATCGAGAATGCGCGGCTGCTGAACGAGTTGCGCAAGCGCACGATGGAGCTCTCGCAATCCCTCGATGAGTTGCGCGCAGCTCAAGGTCGGCTGATCCAGACCGAGAAGCTTGCTTCGCTCGGCCAGCTCACGGCCGGCATCGCCCACGAGATCAAGAACCCGCTCAACTTCGTTAACAATTTCTCGTCGATCTCGACCGAGCTGATCGACGAGCTCAACGAGGTCCTGCAAACGGCGTCGCTCGACGGCAAAACAAAGGACGAGGTGGACGAGCTGACCGGCATGCTGCGGGGAAATCTCGAGAAAGTGGTGCAGCACGGCAAGCGCGCTGATTCCATCGTCAGGAATATGCTGCTGCACTCGCGCGAGGGCTCCGGCGAGCATCGCGCCGCCGACATCAATACGATCGTGGAGGAGAGCCTCAATCTCGCCTATCACGGCGCGCGCGCCGAACGGCCGTCGTTCAACGTGACGCTCCAGCGCGACCTCGATCCGACCGCCGGGATGGCCGACGTCTATCCGCAGGAAATCACCCGCGTCTTCCTCAATCTGATCTCGAACGGCTTCTATGCCGCGACCAAGCGCAAGGAAAGCAGTGCCGATGGATTCGAGCCGACGCTGAGCGCCGCGACGAAGAATCTCGGCGGCAAGGTCGAGATCCGGATCCGCGACAACGGCACGGGCATTCCGCAGGACGTGAAGGAGAAAATGTTCAATCCCTTCTTCACCACCAAGCCGGCCGGTGAGGGCACCGGGCTTGGTCTGTCCATGAGCCATGACATCGTCGTGAAACAGCACGGCGGCACGATCGACGTGACCACCGAGCCCGGTGTATTCACCGAATTCATCATCACCCTGCCACGCGTCATGTCGGCAGGCAGTACTTCCGGAGGCAAGACGTGAACGTTTACATCCTGGTCGTCGATGACGAGCCCGATGTCGAGGCGCTGTTCCGGCAGCAATTCCGGCGCGACCTGCGCGCCGGCCGTTTCCAGATGGAATTCGCGCCCTCGGCGCCCGATGCGCTGAAGCTCGCGGCCGAGGTTCGCGACCCCTCGTTGATCCTGATCCTGTCCGATATCAACATGCCCGGCATGAGCGGGCTCGACATGCTGCCCAAAGTGCGCGCCGAGCATCCGAATGTTCCGGTCATCATGATCACGGCGTACGGCGATGCCGAGACGCGCCGCAAGGCGATCGAGCGCGGCGCCACCGGGCTCCTCACCAAGCCGATCGATTTTGCGTTGCTGCGGCAGCAGATCGACACAAGGCTCGAGCAGGCGGCATGACTCCGACCATCCTCTTCGTCGACGACGAGCCCGACCTCGAGGCGCTGATCCTGCAAAAATTCCGCAGGAAGATTCGCGACGGGCTTGTCGCCATCATGTTCGCGCGCGACGGCCTGGAGGCGCTGGAGTCGCTCGAGCAGAATCCCCAAGTCGATATGGTGGTCTCCGACATCAACATGCCCCGGATGGACGGGCTGTCGCTGCTGCAGAAGCTGCAGGAAGCCGAGGAGAAGAAGTCGACCATCATCGTGTCGGCCTACGGCGACATGAGCAACATCCGCACCGCCATGAACCGTGGCGCGTTCGATTTCCTGACCAAGCCGATCGACTTCGCCGACCTCGAGACCACGATCGACAAGACCCTGCGTCACATCGAGATGTTGCGCGAGGTGAGGCGCCGCCAGGCGGAGGCCGAGCGGGCTCATGCCGCATTGTCGCGCCATTTCTCGCCGGAGCTTGCCAAGCGTCTGGCGGCCGGCGGCGAGGGTGAGGGGATCGCGGTGCAGTGGCGCGATGTCGCGACCATTTTCACCGATATCACCGGCTTCACCTCGCTGGTCGAGACCGCGCCGCCCGAGACGTTGGGCGCGCTCCTCAACGAGTATGTCGGCGGGATGACCGAGGTGGTCTTCTCGCATGACGGGACGGTCGCAAAAATCATCGGCGACGCGATCCAGGTGCTGTTCAATGCGCCCGGCGATCAGCCGGACTACGCGACGCGTGCCGTTGCCTGCGCCCATGATCTCGATGCCTGGGCGCAGGATTTTTGCGCACGGCAGGGCGCAAAGGGCGTGAACTTCGGCACCACCCGCATCGGCATTCACGCCGGCTCCGCGCTGGTCGGCAATTTCGGCGGCAATCGCTTCTTCGATTACACCGCGTATGGGGACACGATCAACATTGCGGCGCGGCTGGAAGCTGCGAACAAGCAGCTTGGTACCCGCATCTGTGTCAGCTCCAGTGTCGCGGAGGCCGCCGAGAATTTTCAGGGGCGTCCCGTCGGCGATCTGATGCTGCGCGGGCGCAGCGAGCCGCTGCGCGCGTTTGAGCCACTGCAGCGTGAAAGGTTCGAGGCGCCCGGGACGGCCCAGTATTCCGAGGCCTTTGCCAGGATGGAAGCCGGTGACGCCACGGCCATGCCGGCCTTTGCCGCGCTGGTCGGTGCGCACGCCGATGATCCTCTCGCCGGATTTCACCTGAGGCGCCTGCTCAACGGCGGCAAGGGCGTCCGCATTCAATTGGATTAGGAGGCCATCATGATTCGTGAATTCTCCGCCGGCAACTATCGGTTCATTCCCTCCGTGTTCCAGTATTCGGCTGGTGCGGCCGCCGACGATAGCTATGAGATCGAGCGCGTCCGGTTCGATCGCCTCGTGCCCCTGGCCGAGGGGTTTGCGCTTGCGGCAAAGTTCATTCAGGAGGCGGGGCGGCCGTTGACGGCCTTCTGTGCCTGCGAGCTGCGCTCGCCGGCTGCCTTCAGCGAGGAGGGGTTTCGCGCGTTCAACCTGCATTACGTCAAGACGCTCTCGGAGTGGGGCATCTTCGACGGCACCACCAATCCGGTGGCGCGCAGCAACGTCTGTCCGGAACTCGATCCTCCAGCCGAGCCGTCGTTCTACGCGTTCTCCTTCACGCGCCCGACAAACTCCAAAGCGCCGTCCTTCGTCATTGCCGGCGGCGCCGAGGCGCGCGAGGGCAGCGGCACCTATGTCGAGCGCACGGTCCGCTACCGCGACCTCAGTCCGGAGGGTTTGCGCGAGAAGGTCCGGTTCACCACGACGTCCCAGATGGAGAACCGGATGACAGCGTTCGGATTCGGCTGGAAGGACACCACCGGCGTGCAGGCCTATTCCGTGCACGACTTCCATCACGCGCTGGTCGACGAGCTGGTTCGGCGTGGTGCGCTACGCTCGGGCCTCACCTGGCATTTCGCGCGGCCGCCGGTGGTCGACCTCGAATACGAGATGGATTGCCGCCGCGTGATGCGGGAGAGCGTCATTTAGCGCTGGCGCGGGTCGAGCGCGTCGCGCAGGCCGTCGCCGAGCAGGTTCAGCGACAGCACCACGAGGAAGATCGCCAGCCCCGGCCAGATCGCCATCCAGGGCGCCTGGGTCAGGAAGCGTTGTGCCGCGTTGAGCATGCTGCCCCAGGATGGCGCCGGTGGCTGCTGGCCGAGACCGAGGAACGACAGCGCCGCTTCGGCGATGATCGCGGCCGCGATCGAGAGCGTCGCCTGAACCAGCAGTGCGGGCAGGATGTTCGGCAGGATGTGCGAGACGGCGATGCGCCAGGACGGGTTGCCGAGTGCACGCGCCGCTTCGACATAGTCCTCGGCCTTGACGCTCAGCACCTGGCCGCGGGTCAGGCGGACAAAGATGGGCGTCGCCGAGATGCCGATCGCGATCATGGCGTTGCCAAGGCTGGGACCGAGGAACGCCGCCAGCGCAATCGCCAGGATCAGGAACGGGCAGGCCAGCATCGCGTCGGTGATCCGGCTGATCAGCGCATCGACGAAGCCACCGCGATAGCCGGCGACGAGACCAAGCGGCACGCCGATGCCGAGCGCGATCGCGACCGAGATCAGGCCGGCCAGCAGCGAGGCGCGCGCGCCGTAGACGACGCGGCTGAGGATATCGCGGCCGAGCTCGTCGGTGCCGAACCAGTGCGCCATCGTGGGCGGCTTGCGCACCAGGCTCCAGCTCGTTGCGACGGGATCGTAGGGCACGATCAGAGGCGCCAGCAACGCGAGCAGGATGAAGATGACGAGGACCACGAGGCCCGCGACCGCCGCCTTGCGCTTGAACAGGCGGCGCCGTGCGCGACGTGCCGGGCTGTCCAGCTCGTCGGCTTGCGCAAGGGGGCCGGACAGGGCGGCGTCGGTCATGGCCTAGCCCCTCAGCCGCGGATTGACGAGGATATAGGCGACATCGGCAACCAGATTGAGCGTGATGTAGACCGTGGCGGTCACCAGCACCACGCCCTGCACGACGGCATAGTCGCGGTTGAACACCGCGTCCACGATCAGCTTGCCGAAGCCGGGAATGGAGAAGATCTGTTCGGTCAGCACGGCGCCGGACAGCAGCGTACCGAGCTCGAGCGCGCCGAGCGTGATGATCGGTGTCAGCGCGTTGCGCATGGCATGTTTCAGGATCACGGAGCGCTCGGAGAGACCCTTCGCGCGCGCTGTACGGACGTAATCGCTTTCCAGCACCTGGAGCATGGCGCTGCGGGTATGGCGCATCAGGACCGCGGCAATCGCGTTGCCGAGCACGAAGGCGGGCATGATCGTGGCAGCCAGGCTCGCACGCCAGTTCTCGGTCAGCGGCACATAGCCCGAGGCCGGCAGCCAGCCGAGCTCGATCGAGAACAGGAAGATCAGCATGATGCCGAGCCAGAAGTTCGGCGTCGAGATGCCCCACAGAGCGAAGAAATTGGCGCCGTAATCCCAGGCCGTTCCCTTCTTCACGGCGGCGACGATCCCGGCGGGAATGCCGATCAGGAAGGCGATGATGATCGCCATCGAGCCGAGCTGCAGCGTCACCGGCAGCTTTTGCGCAATCAGCTCGCGCACCGGCATCTTGTTGCGCAGGGATTCGCCGAAATCGCCTGATAGCACGCCCTTCATCCAGTAGGCGTACTGCACGGGGACCGGCTGATCGAGCCGGTATTGGTGGCGGATCTGTTCGATCACGGCCGGATCGCGCTCTTCGCCCGCCATCACCAGTGCGGGATCGCCCGGCAGCAATTGCTGCAGCGAGAAGATCAGCACCGACACGAAGAACAATGTCGGTACGATCTGCGCAAGCCGGCGGGCGAGAAAGTTCAGCATCGTTGCCGCGTCACTTCAGCTTGAGGCCGACGACGCGCACGAGGCCGTCGGGCATCTGCTTGTAGCCCTCGAGCTTGGTGGTGTGCGCGATGATGATGCGGCGGTGGTAGAGGTAGAGGATCGGCTCCTCGTCCTGGGCCAGCTTGGCCAGCACTTCATAGCTCGCCTTGCGCTTGTCGAGGTCGGTCACGAGCCGCGCGTCTTCCAGCGCCTTGTCGGCCTGCGGATTGTTCCAGTCGCCGTAGTTCTGCGGCGCGCCGCTGTGCAGGAAGACAAAGGTGTTGCCATCAGGATCGACGCGGCCGCTCCAGGCGAGCATGAAGGCCTGGTAATCGCCGGATTCGGCCTGCTTGAGCCCGGTTGCGAATTCGGTGACGCGGATCTTCATGTCGAAGCCGGCTTCCGCGGCCATCGACTGGATGACCTGCGCCGGTGTCTCCGTCTCCGCGCCCTTCGGCACCAGGAAGTCGACGCTGACCGGCGGCGTCACGCCGGCTTCCTTCAAGAGCGCCTTGGCCTTCTCCAAATTGCGGGGGCGGACCGGCAAGCCCTTTTGGTAATAGGGATGATCGGGATTGACCCATTGATTGCCGACCTGGAACTCGCCGTTGAACACGACCTGGTTGATCGCCTCGCGATCGATGGCAAGGTCGAGGGCCTGCCGTACCTTGGCGGACTGGCTCAGCGGTCCCTTGGCCTTGTCCTTGCCGATGTTGAGCGTGATGCCCTGATAGCCGAGCTCGATGGCGGTGGCGACCTTCAGCCGTGAATCGGCGCGCACCTCCTTGAGGTCGGTGGCGAGCACGCGCTCGATCAGATCGAGGCCGCCGGATTTCAAATTCGCAAGCCGCACGGTGGCGTCGACGATGGGCTGGAACACGATCTTGTCGATGAAGACGTTGTCCTTGTTCCAGTAGTCCGCGAACTTCTCGAACACGATGCGGTCCTGCTGCACGCGCTCGACGAATTTGTAGGGGCCGGCGCAGACCGGGTGCAGGCCGAACTTGTCACCGGCTGCCTTTGCCGCCTTCGGCGACATCATCATGCCGGCGCGATCCGTGAGCTGGGCTAGCAGCGGCGAGAACGGCGATTTCAGCACCAGCTTGACGGTGAGGGGATCGACGACATCGATGTGGTCGACCGAGGCAAGCTCCGGCTTGCGGAACGAGCCGGGGAGGGTCAGATGGCGCTCCAGCGAGAATTTGGCGGCCTCCGCGTCGAACGGCTCGCCGTCGTGGAATTTCACGCCGGGACGCAGCTTGATGACGAGCGCCTTGCCGTCGTCGGCGGTCTCGCTCGACAGCGCGAGCTGGGGCACAATGTTGAGCTTCTCGTCGATGTCGAACAGCTTGTCGCAGAATGCCGCGAACACGATGCGGCCGACATAGGTGCGCGCCATCGAGGGATCGAGGATATCCGGGTCCTCGGCAAGGCCGATGCGCAACGTGGTCTGCGCCTGGGCGGCACCAAGCGACAGCAGGAACGCAGCCGCGGTTGCGGCCAAGCGAAACATCTTCATCGGACAGTCCCCATTGCTTCGGCTACGGCGTTGTAGGCCTTGCACTCTGTATACCAACCCCGACCGGGCTTGCGCCTTCCGTCTTTCGGCTGAAGGCTGCGACTAATTTTGCCAGTTCCGGCGTGAAGCCGCCCGCGGTGGGCAGGATGCTGTCGGCCGGAGGTAACTCGCTGGCGCGATGGCAGGCGGTGGCGTGGCCTGCCTCGTCGGCCACCAGCGCCGGCGCTTCGGTACGGCAGCGGTCGATCACGAAGGGGCAGCGGGTGTGGAAGCGACAGCCGGCCGGCGGATTGAGCGCGCTCGGGATCTCGCCTTGCAGCACGACCTTGGCCCGCCTCGCGCGAGGTTGCGGCAGCGGGATCGCGGACAACAGGGCGCGGCTGTACGGATGGCGTGGCTCGGCGAACAACGCGTCCGCATCGGCCTCTTCGACGATGCCGCCGAGATTCATCACCGCGACGCGGTCGGCGATGTGCTTGACCACCGCGAGATCATGCGAAACGAAGATATAGGCCAGACCAAGCCGGTCCTGCAGCTCGCGCAGCAGATTCAAGATCTGCGAGCGGATCGAGACGTCGAGCGCCGAGACCGGCTCGTCGCAGATGATCAGCTTCGGCTCGACCGCGAGCGCGCGGGCGATCGCGATGCGCTGGCGTTGGCCGCCGGAGAATTCGTGCGGATAGCGCCGGGCCAGCCGCGGCTCCAGCCCGACCAGCCGCAAGATTTCCGCGACGCGCTCGCGCCGCTGCTCCGGCGGCACGAGATCGTGCAGCGCGAGCGGCTCGGTCAGGATCTGGCCGACCGTCATGCGCGGGTTGAGCGAGGCGTAGGGGTCCTGAAAGATGATCTGCGCTTCGCGGCGGAATTTGCGGAGCGCATCGGCATCGAGCGAGAGCAGGTCGCGACCGTCGAACCGCACGCCGCCCGCATCGGGCTCGATCAGCCGCAGCACCAGGCGGCTGACGGTGGATTTGCCGCAACCGGATTCACCGACCAAAGCAAGGGTCTTGCCTGCTTCGAGCGTGAAGCTGACCCCATCGACCGCTTTGACATGGGCCAGCGCCCGGCCGAACAGCGACCGCTGGGCGACGAAATGCTTGACCAGGCCGTTGACCTCGAGGAGCGCCATCACGACACCAACAGTTCGAGCGGTGCACGGATGCAGCGCGAGAGATGGCCGGGGCTGACTTCCACCAGCGGCGGCGGCGCCCTCGTGCAGGCGTCCAGCACGAACGGGCAACGCGCGGCAAAACGGCAGCCCGCGGGTGGCTGTGCCATGTTCGGCACCATGCCTTCGATCGTGGCAAGCTGTTCGGCGCGATGGTCCAGGCGCGGGATGGAGCCGAGCAGTCCGACCGTGTAGGGATGCTGCGGCGCGGAGAACAATTCGTCGACCGGCGCGCGCTCGACGATCTCGCCGGCATACATCACCGCGACTTCGTCGCAGACTTCGGCGACGACGCCGAGATCGTGGGTGATCAGGATGATCGCGGCGCCGCTCGCGGCCTTCAGCTCGCGCATCAGTTCCAGGATCTGGGCCTGCAGGGTGACGTCGAGTGCGGTGGTCGGCTCGTCGGCGATCAGGAGCTGCGGATCGCAGGCGAGCGCCATCGCGATCATGACGCGCTGGCGCATGCCGCCGGAGAGCTTGTGCGGATATTCGTCGATCCGACGCTCGGGCGAGGGGATGTGCACGCGGCGCAACAGCTCGATCGCGCGGTCCCGCGCGCCGCGGCGCGAACCGCCGCGATGGCGCAAAATGGTCTCGATGATCTGGTCGCCGATGGTGAAGCTCGGGTTGAGCGAGGTCATCGGTTCCTGGAAAATCATCGCGAGCCGGTTGCCGCGCAGATCGCGCAGCCTCTGGTCCGTGGTCTTCAGCAGATCGAAACCGTCGAAGCGGATCGCGCCCGATATCTCCGTCGTCTGTTTCGGCAGCAGGCCCATGATCGCCAGTGAGGTCACGCTCTTGCCGCAGCCGGATTCACCGACGAGGCCGAGCGTTGCACCATTGGCGACGCTGAGATCGACGCTGTCGACCGCGTGGGTGACGCGGCCGTCGTCACCGTGAAAGCGGATGCGCAGGTCCCTGATCTCGATGAGAGGGCTTGCGCTCATGTCTGTCTTGCCCGCGCCGCGGCGATGCTGGCGTCGATGACGCGGCGATCGGTATTGCCGGCCGGGTTCCGCCGGGTCGGCATGGACGGGCGGAAGTGGACCCAGAGTTCGTGGCTGACCCGTTCGAGCCGCTCGAGCTCGCCGAGCGGGTCGGGATGATCGTCGGCGCGGATGTCGAGCGCCGGCCATTCCTCCTCGCCGTGGATCAGTAGTGCTGCGGACTGCTTGCCGCGCTTGTCGCCGCCGGCGGCTTCGCCGGCGCGCATCGCCGCGAGCAGCCGGCGTGGGAACGGCAGGCTGTCATTGGCGATGTAGGTCTTCGCCGTCTCGGCAAGCACGTCGGCGCCGGCGAGCATGTTGCCCGCGATTGAAAAGCCGCTTCCTGCGATGTTCCCGCACCAGTCGACGCAATCGCGCCCGGTATGCGCGGCGATCGCGCCACTTGCATCCATGATGTGGATCTGGCGGCTCTCGCGGCCGTCGTCGGTCGCGAGCAGGGCGGCGAGCACGTCATGAGCGTTGAGACCCTCGCGCAGCAGCTTGACGCCGTCGATCCCGTAATAGGGATTGACGAAAGCTTGGGTTGCAATGGCGCCAAGTCCCGCCGCGATGTAGGGCACGCGTGCCCCGACGGCGAAGAAGCGGGTCGCGACCGCAATGCCGAACTGGCCGGTGGCAGAATCTCGCGCAATGATCGACCAGGTCATGTGCTGCCTTCAGCGTCCCGCGGCGTAGCCCTGCATGCCGCGCGGATTGGCGGCAGCGCGCCGGCGCACGCCGACGCGCGAGGCCGCGGTGAGGCGGCCCTCGGACCAGTCGGGACCGACCTCGACGATATGCCCACGCTCGCGCAGGTTCTCGATCGTCGCCTTGGGCACGCGGTTTTCGACCACGAGCACACCGGGACGCGCGGTGCGCGGCCAGAACGAGATCGGGAAATGCTCGGAGTGCCAGGCGGGCGCGTCGATCGCCTCCTGGAGATTGAGGTTGCAATGGACGTGGCGCAGGAAGAACTGCGTGATCCATTGATCCTGCTGGTCACCGCCGGGCGAACCCCAGGCGAGGTACGGCTCGCCATCGCGTAGCGCCATGGTCGGCGACAGCGTCGTGCGCGGCCGCTTGCCTGGCGCGAGCGAGCCGGGGTGGTTTTCCTCCAGCCAGAACATCTGGGCGCGACTGCCGAGGCAGAAGCCGAGCTCCGGAATGATCGGCGAGGATTGCAGCCAGCCGCCCGATGGCGTCGAGGACACCATGTTGCCGGCCTTGTCGATGATGTCGAAATGCACGGTGTCGCCGCGCACCTCGCCGAAGCGTCCCACCGTCGGCTCGCCGGCGCCGAGCGCACCGACCGCCTCGCGCTGTCCCTCGGCGCGGCGCAGCTTCACCACGCCGCCAAAGCCTTCGACCGTGCCGGGGACGAAATCGAGCGACGCCTTGTCTGTGACGAGCTTGCGGCGTTGATCGTTGTAGGCATCCGACAGTAGCGTCGCGATCGGGATCTCGCTGAACTTGGGATCGCCGTAGAATTTTTCGCGGTCCGCGAAGGCGAGTTTTGCGCATTCGATCTGGAGATGGATGAACTCCGGCCCGGTCGGATCGAGGCCGTCGAGCGCAAAGCCCTTCAACAGCGCGAGCTGTTGTAGCGTTACCGGACCCTGGCTCCAGACGCCGGCCTTGCAGACGGTGTAGCGGCCGTAATCGTAGGTGAGGGGGGCCTCGATCGTCGGCTGCCAGCGTGCCATGTCGTCGGCGGAGAGCACGCCGCGATGCGGCGAGCCGCTGACGTCCATCACCTCCTGCGTCCGGCAGAACTTGTCGATGGCTTCCGCGACGAAGCCCTGAGACCAGGCCTTGCGCGCGCGCTCGATCTCGGCGTCGCGGCCACCGCCGCCGCTTTCGGCTTCGTTCAAGATCCGGGTGTAGGTCGCGGCGAGCGTCTTGTTGGTGAAGAGCGTGCCGGGCCTCGGTACCTCGCCGTTCGGCAGGTAGACAGCGGCCGAGGTCGGCCAGTGCTTGCGGAACAATTGCTCGACGGTCTGGATCGTGGCGCAGGCGCGCTCGACCAGCGGATAGCCGTCGCGGGCGTAGGAGATCGCAGGCTCCAGCACATCGCGCACGCGCATCGTGCCGTAGTCGCGGAGCAGCATCATCCAGGATTCGAAGGTGCCGGGAACGCAGGCCGCGAGCAGTCCGGTGCCGGGGACCATGTCGAGGCCCTCGCTCTTGTAATGCGCGATCGTGGCGCGCGCCGGCGCCGGGCCCTGGCCGCAGATCACCTCGGTGCGGCCGCGCTTTACGTCATGGACGATAACAGGCACGTCGCCGCCGGGGCCGTTCAGATGCGGCTCGACGACCTGCAGCGTGAACGCGGCGGCGACACCGGCGTCGAAGGCATTGCCGCCCTTTTCGAGAATAGCCATGCCGACAGCGGTTGCGATCCAGTGCGTGGTCGCGACGACACCGAACGTGCCTTCGATTTCTGGGCGCGTCGTGAACGGATCGGGGTTGACGTTGCTGGCCATGGGCTACCTCATTTGCGGCGCGCGCAATTGATCACATCCGACGCTGGGATGCCAAATGCACAGGCCGCATGGCACGCGCGCGTTATGCCGGGACCGGCGCGGTGTTGACCGCGTGACAGGCGACACCGTCGATCAGTTCCGGGGCCTCCTTGCGGCAGAGGTCGTACGCCAGCGGACAGCGCGGATTGAAGGCACAGCCGGACGGCGGATTGATCGGGTTCGGAATCTCGCCCTTCACCGGAATCCGCTGCCGACCGGACATCGCGAGATCAGGCACGGCGCCCAGCAGCATTTTGGTGTAGGGCATACGGGGCCGGGCGAACAGCTCGCGCCCCTCCGCGATCTCGACGATCCGGCCGAGATACATCACGCCGACCCGGCTCGCCATGTGGCGGACCACGGCGAGGTTATGGCTGATGAACAGATAGGTCAGGCCGAACTTGTCCTGCAGGTCGCGCATCAGGTTCAGGATTTGCGCCTGCACGGACACGTCGAGGGCCGAGGTCGGCTCGTCGCAGACGATGAATTCGGCGTCGGAGGCGAGCGCCCGCGCGATTGCGATGCGCTGACGCTGACCGCCGGAGAACTCATGCGGAAATTTCAGGCGGTCGTCGGGATGCAGGCCGACGAGGCTGAGCAACTCGCCGACGCGCGCCTGGATGTCGCGTTCGCCCTGGATCAGGTCGAAGGCGCGGATCGGCTCGGAGATGATGGCATCGACGCGGAAGTGCGGGTTCAGGCTCGCATACGGATCCTGAAAGATCATCTGGATGCGGCGGCGCAGCTTTCGGCGTGCCTGCGCTTGCCGCGGATTGGTCATCGAGACGCCGTCGATCAGGACGTCGCCCGCGCTCGGGGGCAACAGGCCGACCACCATCCGCGCCACCGTGGTCTTGCCCGAGCCGGATTCGCCGACCAGCGCGAAGGTCTCGCCCTTCTTGATGTCGAAGGTGACGTGATCGACCGCCTTGAGATATTCGAGATGTCCGCCTTCCAGCAAGCGGTTGAGCCAGGGCTTCGAGACGTCGAAGACGCGGCGGAGGTTCGTGGCCTGGACGAAGGGGGCGCTCATGCCGCAGTCTCCGCCGGCGCGTTGTCATAGAGATGGCAGGCAACGGACTGCGTGCCGCGCGAGAGCGGCTCCGGCCGCTCCACCCGGCAGCGATCGAAGGCGGATCCGCAGCGCGGGTTGAACGAGCAGCCGCGCGGGATCGCCGACAGGCGCGGCATCGAGCCGGGAATCTGCACCAGACGTTTGTCGTCGCCGGCAAGCGTCGGGATCGCGCCCATTAGACCCTTGGCATAGGGATGCAGCGGATTCCTCACGACGTCCTGCACCGGGCCGATCTCGGCGACGCGACCGGCATACATCACCGCGACGCGGTCCGAGGTCTCGGCGATCACGCCCATGTCGTGGGTCACCAGCATCACGGCGGTGCCGTGGTCGCGGCCGAGCCGCTTGATCAACGAGATGATCTGCGCCTGCACGGAGACGTCAAGCGCGGTGGTCGGCTCGTCCGCGATGATCAGCTCCGGCTCGGCGCAGATCGCCAGCGCAATCACCACGCGCTGGCGCATGCCGCCGGAGAATTCATGAGGGTAGCCGTCGATGCGCTTTTCCGGGGCGGGAATGCCGACCTCGGCGAGGAGGTCGATGGCGCGGCGGCGGGCCGCCTGTTCGGACAGATTGAGGTGGGTCCGGATCGTTTCCACGATCTGGTCGCCGACCTTGTACAGCGGATTGAGCGAGGTGAGCGGATCCTGGAAGATCATGCCGATGCGCTTTCCCCTGATACGGCGCATCTCCTCCGGCGGCATATTGTCGATGCGCAGGCCTGCGAGGTGGATCTCGCCACCGGCGATGCGGCCGGGCGGATCGATCAGGCCGATCACCGAAAGCCCGGTGACGGATTTGCCGGCGCCGGATTCGCCGACCACGCCGAGCACTTCGCCCTTGGCGATGTCGAAGGAAACACCGTCGATCGCGCGCAGCGTGCCGCGGCGGGAGGCGAACTCGACCTGGAGATTACGGACGGAGAGAACGGGTTCGGTCATGAACGCTGCATACTCATCGGAGTTTCGGGTTGAGCGCGTCGCGCAGCCAGTCGCCGAGCAGGTTGATCGACAGGATCAGGGCCGCGAGCGCGATTCCCGGGAAGGCGACGATCCACCATTCGCCTGCGAACAGATATCCGTTGCCGATGCGGATCAGCGTACCGAGCGACGGCATGGTCTCGGGCATGCCCGAGCCGAGGAAGGACAGCGTTGCCTCGGTGATGATGGCGAGCGCGAGGTTGATGGTGGCGATCACTAGGATCGGTCCCGTGGTGTTCGGCAGCACGTGGCGCAGCATGATCACGGGGGCGGGCAGGCCGATCAATTGCGCGGCTGCGACATAATCCTTGTTCTTCTCGACCAGCACCGAGCCACGCACCGTGCGGGCGTACTGCACCCAAAAGCTCAGCCCGATCGCGAACACCAGGACCGCCAACATGCTCATCTCGTCGAGCTTGTTGCCGAAGACCGACTTGGCGATGCCGTTGATCAGGAGCGCGATCAGGATGGCCGGGAAGGAAAGCTGCACGTCGGCGATGCGCATGATCAGCCCATCGACGGCGCCGCCGAAATAGCCGGCCGTCAGCCCGAGCAGGATGCCGATTGCGCCGGAGAGGACCACGCCGAGCACGCCGACGAGCAGCGAGATGCGCAGGCCGTAGAGGATCGCGGACAGCACGTCGCGGCCCTGCTCGTCGGTGCCGAGCAGGAACGGGCTCTGGCCGTCGGCGGTCCAGAGCGGCGAGATGCGTGAATTCATCAGCTGGAGCTGCGCCGGGTCGAACGGGTTTTGGACCGATAGCACCGAGGCGAAGATCGCGACCAGGAAGAACAGCAGCGTCACCCCCGCGGCGATCATGGTGATCCTGGAGCGGCGGAACGAATAGAACAGGTCGCTGTCGAGCGCGCGCCGGAACCAGCCGGGTGCGGCGGCGCGCTTCTCGGTGCTGCGTGGAACGACGGCTTCGCTCATGTCAGTGCGCCCGGCTGACCGTCGAGCGCAGCCGCGGATCGACGATGGTGTAGAGGATATCAACCACGAGATTGATGGTGACGAAGATCAGCGACACCATCATCAGATAGGCCGCCATGATCGGAATATCGACGTTCTGAACGGCCTGCACGAACAGGAGTCCCATGCCCGGCCACTGGAACACGGTCTCGGTGATGATCGCGAAAGCAATGACCGAGCCAAATTGCAGACCCGCCACGGTGATGACGGGAACCAGCGTGTTGCGCAGCGCGTGGCCGAAATGGATCGCCCGCGTGGTCAGCCCGCGGGCACGGGCGAATCGGATGTAGTCGGTCCGCATGACCTCGAGCATCTCCGCGCGGACCAGTCGCATGATCAGGGTCATCTGGAATAGGCCAAGCGTGATCGAGGGCATGATCAGCGCTTTGAGGCCTGACAGGGTCAGGAGCCCCGTCGTCCACCAGCCGATATGCACGACGTCGCCCCGCCCGAACGAGGGCAGCCAGCCGAGCGTTACCGAGAACAGGTAGATCATGAGAATGCCGATCAGGAAGGTCGGCAGCGAGATGCCGATCAAGGAGACGGCCTGGAATATGTGCGTGAGCCAGCTGTCACGGCGCAGCGCCGAATAGACGCCCATCAGGATGCCACAGATCATCGCGAAGATGGTGGCGCAGATCGCAAGCTCCAGCGTCGCGGGCATCCGCTCCATCAGCAGATTGGTGACAGGCAGACGGAACTGGTAGGAGACGCCGAACTTGAACTGCGCGGCGTTGCCGATATAGCGGCCGAACTGCACGATCACGGGATCGTCGAGGCCGAGCGATTTGCGGATCGCGGCGCGTTCGGCGCCGGACGTGTCCATCCCGACCATCTGGTTCACGGGATCGCCGGCGAAGCGAAACATCGAGAACGAGATGATTCCGACGGCAATCATGACACCGATGGCCTGGATGGCTCGGCGCAGTGTGAAAGCGAGCATCTGTTCCTTTCACATTTTTTCAGCAGCACGCATCATCGCGTTAGCCCGAAACAGCAAGTCCCGGAAGCCAGAGCTTCCGGGACTTCACAACTTGTCGATACCTACTCTTCCTGCTTGGTCGCCCAGTAGAGCATGACCATGTTGTCAGCACGCTGGGTCAGCTTCACCTTTTTCGACACGCCCCAGGCGAGCGCCTGCTGGTGCAGCGGGATATAGGCCCAGTCCTTCATCGAGAGCTCGAACGCCTGCTTGATCAGCTGATCGCGCTTGGCGGTATCGGATTCCACGAGAACCTTGTCGGCGAGCTCGTCGAACTGCTTGTTGCAATAGCCGGCAAGATTGGCTTCGCCGCGGTTGGGATCCTTGGGATCATCCCGGCAGCCCATGATGTCGTGCAGGACGTTCTGGGAGTCGACCGTATCTGGGGTCCAGCCCAGCATGTACAGCGAGGTCTTGTAGCCGCCGGGCTTCAGCACCTTGGCGAAATACTGGGCCTTTGGTTGCGCGAGCAGATCCACCTTGATGTTGATGCGGGCGAGCATGCCGACGATCGCCTGGCAGATCGCTGCGTCATTGACGTAACGGTCGTTCGGGCAGTCCATCGTCACTTCGAAACCGTCGGCATAGCCGGCGTCGGCCAAGAGCTTCTTGGCGGCATCGGGGTCGAACTTCGGCCGGATCAAGTCCTTCGCGGAAAAGATCTCTGGTGCGACCATCAATGCGGACGGCGTGGACAGCCCGCGCATGACGCGATTCTTGATCAGGTCGACATCGATCGCACGATAGACCGCTTCGCGGACGCGAACGTCCTTGAATGGGTTCTTGCCCTTGACGTTGGAGTAAAGCAGCTCGTCGCGGGCCTGATCCATGCCAACGAAGATGGTGCGGAGCTCGGGTCCCGTCAGGGCGGTGGCGTTGGGGCTCGCTTTGACGCGCTCGATGTCCTGGACCGGAACCGGTTCGATCACGTCGACCTCGCCCGAGAGTAGGGCCGCGACACGCGTCGCCGGGTTTGCAATCGGCGTGAACACGATCTCCTTCAGATTATGCTCCGGCTTGCCCCACCAGTTCGGGTTGACCTTGAAGACGGTCTTCACGCCCGGCTGATGGCTTTCAATGGTGAAGGGTCCGGTGCCGTTTTCATGGAGCGAGGCATAGCTCGGGGTCGTCGCAGCTGCGGGCGTCGGTGCCACCGCATCGTTCGCCTCCGCCCATTTTTTGTCCATGATGTACCAGGTCGCCCACAGTGCCGTCAGGATGGGATTGGGCGAGGTCAGGACGAAATCGACGGTGTAATCGTCGACCTTGATGGCCTTGGCGTCGGCGGGAACGCGGCTCTGGAAATTCGAGCCCTTCGCTCGCACGCGCTCGGCCGAGAACACCACGTCATCGGCGGTGAACGGGTCACCGTTGTGGAATTTCACGCCCTTGCGCAGGTGAAAGCGCCAGCGCGTCGGCTCCGGCGTCTCCCAGCTTTCGGCGAGCGCCGGGACGATCTTCAGGTCCTTGCCGCGGGCAACCAAGCCCTCATAGACGTGGCCGAGATGCGCACTGGTGGTGGATTCATTCAGGGTGTAGGGGTCGAGCGACTTAAGCTCACCCTGGTTGGCGTAGCGCAGCGTCTGGCTCGACGCCGGCGACACCGCCAATGCGAGCACACCGGCGAGCGTCGCCGCAAACAAACTTCGTCCGACTGACATTCTTGACCCTCTCCACTCGCCCGCACCGTAATTTTTGATTGTTCGGCGGGGCTGATCGATCCATGTTGCCCAGAGTTCTCGACCCGTGCAAGCGCCATTCCAGCAAGGAACGCGCCAAGTTGCACCGCTGTGCAGCAATGCTGACCGGCAATTTATGGGGCGAAAGGCGCACGGGCGACATTGGACTTTCGGCCGGTGAGGCCGCGAAAATGAGGGTGGAAACGGCCCGCCGGCGCCCATTCGCGCCGACAATTTGATTGACCATATCCGCCGATTGCGGAAGCCCGTGTCCGGCCCCAGGTCTCAGGTCGCTTGCGTCGCACACCATGTCGCGGCGATACTGTGTGACGCCGCTCGAATCTCATCCGGAGGGGACATGAAAGTTAATATCGAAATCGACTGCACCCCCCTTGAGGCCCGCCAGTTCTTCGGATTGCCGGACGTGATGCCGATGCAGACCGCTGTGATGGACAAGCTGCAGCAGCAGATGATGTCCAACATCGAAAAGGTCTCGCCGGAATCGCTGATCCAGAGCTGGTTCACCTTCGATCCCAAGATCGCGGAACGGTTTCAGGATATGTTCGTGACCATGGCCGGTCTCGGTAGCCCGCGCAGCAGCGACAAGAAGAAATAATGCCGGCCACGCGCGACGAGGCGCCAGGCAAGGGCCGGCTTCGTCCGCCGGCCATTGGCCTGTTGCTCGCAGAGGCGCGGAGCCTGTTCGAATTCAACGCCAGCGTCCTGCTGTCGCCACTGCTGATGCGCGCGCCCAGGGGCGACGGCCATCCCGTGCTGGCGCTGCCGGGCTTTCTCGCCAGCGATCTGTCGATGGCGCCGATGCGGCGTTATCTCGGCGAGCTCGGCTATGAGCCGCATGCCTGGCGAATGGGGCGCAATCTCGGCGGGCTGGCGCGAATGCGAGAAGCCCTGCGCATGCGCCTCACCGACATCCACGCTGCAAGCGGACGGAAGGTCAGCCTGGTCGGATGGAGCCTCGGCGGCGTTTATGCGCGCGATCTCGCGCTCCACGCGCCCGACATGGTCCGCTCCGTCATCACGCTCGGCAGCCCCTTCGCCAACGATGTGCGGGCCACCAATGCGACGGCGCTCTACGAGGCCTTGTCCGGCGAGCGGGTCGAGGATCTCGCCGAGCTGCGCGATGCGATCGCGGGCGATCTTCCGGTGCCGGCGACGTCGATCTATTCGCGCACGGACGGCGTCGTGAATTGGCGGACTTGCCTGCTACACCCCTCCGATCGGGCCGAGAATATCGAGGTGCATCTGGCAAGCCATATCGGGCTCGGGGTGAACCCGGCTGCGCTATGGGCCGTGGCGGATCGCCTTGCGCAACCCGAGGGGGAGTTCTGGCCATTTGACCGGGCCGGTCCGTTTGCCATTGCATATGCCCCGCCAGAGCGGGCAGTATCGGCCTGACGAGAAGCGCCAGTAAAGGCGCCCGTCGAATATGAGCGGAGGGAACTATGGCTGACGGTAAGAAGCTGTCGTCGCTGGACGCGTCATTTCTGTATCTGGAAACGCCGGAAATGCCGATGCATGTCGGCAGCATGGCGATCTTTCGCCTGCCTGACGATTACAAGGGCGACTTCTTCGAAGACTTCAAGGCGATGATCGTCTCGCGGTTGCACATCGCGCCGATCCTCAAGGCGCGCCTGGAGAAGGCGCCGCTCGACATCGATCATCCGACCTGGGTCGAGGACGACCAGTTCGACATCGACCGTCATATCTTCCGCGCCAGCCTGCCGGCACCGCGCGATCGCGCCACGCTCGAGCGCATCGTCGGCTGGATGCATGCCAAGCTCCTGAACCGTGCTCGCCCGCTCTGGGAGTTCTACGTGTTCGAAGGCATGAAGGACAACGAGGTCGGGCTCTATTCCAAGATGCACCATGCCGCGATCGACGGCGGTGCCGGTGCGGCGCTGACCAACATGATCTACGACATCTCGCCGATCCCGCGGAAGGTCGATCCGCCCGTGGGCGGTGCAAAGCCGGGACAGGAGCCGCGCGACATCGCGGCGAACCTGCTCGATTCCTATCAGCAGCTCTTCACCCAGCCGCTCGATGCCTCGGCGGCGGCGAAGAACCTGCAACTGCCGCGCACCGGCAAGAGCGACATCGGTTCGATCCTGTTCGACAACGCGATGTACCAGATCGAGAGCGCGGTGCGTTTTGCCGGCAATATCCCGACCATGGTCAAGAGCGTTTCCGACGTGCTCGGCAAGATTTCCGATCCGAAGTCGCGCGAGAGCCTCGCCAGCATGGTGTCGCCGCCGACCATGCTCAACAAGTCGATTTCGTCGGAGCGCAGCTTTGCCGGCGTATCGATCTCGCTGTCGCGCTCCAAGGCGCTGGCCAAGCAGGCCGGCGGCAAGCTCAACGACGTGGTGCTGGCGCTCGCCTCCGGCGTGGTCCGCCGCTATCTGCAGCAATACGGCACGCTACCGGCAAAATCGCTCACCGCCGCTGTGCCGATTTCGCTGCGCGAGGAGGGCAACACCGAGGCCAACAACCAGGTGTTCGGGATGATTTGCTCGATCGCGACTAACATCGATGATCCCAAGGCGCGGCTGGAGGCCATCATCGCGCAGTCGACGAAATCCAAGGAGATGTCGCATCCGCTGCGGGCACTCATGCCGCAGGTGTCCAACATCTCGATGCTGGGCGCGCCGATCATCGTCCAGATCCTGGCGCTGCTCTACAGCCGCTCGGATTTGTCGGACGTGCTGCCGCCGGCGGCGAACATCACGGTGTCAAACGTGCCGGGGCCGCGCCAGACGCTCTATGCCGCAGGTGCCGAGCTGCTGCACATCTTCCCGGTGTCGATCTCGACACATGGGCAGGCGCTCAACATCACTGTGCAGAGCTACCGCGACCAGCTCGATTTCGGCTTCATCGTCGGCGCCAACATCATTCCGCACGTGCAGGTGATGTGCGACATGCTGCCGGAGGAGTTTGCCGCGCTCGAAGCGGCCTATGCGCCACCCGCGGCCGACGTCAAGGGCGCGGCCGAATAGGAAGCTTGCCAGGATTTTTGCAATGATCGAAATGCCGCCGCTCAAGTTCGCGCAGACGAACGGAATCCGCATGGGCTATTACGAGGCGGGCCCTGTCACCGACAAGCCGCCGGTGGTGCTATGCCATGGCTGGCCCGAACTGGCCTTCTCCTGGCGCCATCAGATCAAGGCGCTGAGCGAGGCCGGCATTCGCGTGATCGCGCCGGACCAGCGCGGCTATGGCGCGACCGACCGGCCCGAGCCGGTCGAAGCCTATGACATGGAGCATTTGACCGGCGATCTCGTCGGCTTGCTCGATCATCTCGAGATCGAGAAGGCGATCTTCGTCGGCCATGATTGGGGCGGCTTCGTCGTCTGGCAAATGCCGTTGCGGCATCCCGCGCGTGTTGCTGGCGTCGTCGGTGTCAACACACCGCATTGGGACCGCGCGCCGATCGACCCGATCGCACTGTTCCGCCAGCGCTTCGGCGACCAGATGTACATCGTCCAGTTCCAGGATCCCGCGCGCGAGCCGGACAGGATCTTCGGCAGCCGCGTCGAGCAGACCTTCGACGCCTTCATGCGCAAGCCACTGGCGCGGCCGCCGGCGAAACCGGACGAGGCGCCGATTGCAGGCGTCGGCGCCTCGTCGAAGACCAATTTGGCTTTCCCGCAGATGATCGCGGCCTATGACGCCAAGGTCGATCCACGGACGCCGATCCTGTCGGCTGACGAGAGACAAGTGTTCGTCGACACCTTCACGAAGACCGGCTTCACCGGCGGCATCAACTGGTATCGCAACTTCACCCGCAATTGGGAGCGGTCGCAGGGGCTCGATCACCACATCAGCGTGCCGTCGTTGATGATCATGGCCGAGAACGACGCGGTGCTGCCGCCGTCGGCGGCCGACGGCATGGAGAAGCTGGTGGCGGATCTCGAGAAGCATCTGGTGAGGGACAGCGGCCATTGGACGCAGCAGGAGAAGCCGGAAGAGGTCAGCGCCAAGCTGATCGAATGGCGTAGAAGGCGGTTTGGCTAGCTCGTCATTGCGAGCGGGGGGAAGCGTAGCAATGTCATCGAAGAACCGTCTGGACCCGATTCCGCATCCGCCGACCAAGCCGGTGGTCGGCAACATGCTCTCGCTGGACTCGGCCGCGCCGGTGCAGCACCTGACGCGGCTTGCCAAGGAGCTCGGCCCGATCTTCTGGCTCGACATGATGGGCTCGCCGATCGTCGTCGTCTCCGGCCACGATCTGGTCGACGAACTTTCCGACGAGAAGCGCTTCGACAAGACCGTGCGCGGCGCGCTGCGGCGCGTGCGCGCGGTCGGCGGCGACGGCCTGTTCACGGCGGATACCAAGGAGCCGAACTGGAGCAAGGCGCACAACATCCTGCTGCAGCCGTTCGGCAATCGCGCGATGCAGTCGTATCACCCGAGCATGGTCGATATCGCCGAGCAGCTCGTGCACAAATGGGAGCGGCTCAACGCCGACGACGAGATCGACGTCGTCCACGATATGACCGCGCTGACGCTGGATACGATCGGGCTGTGCGGTTTCGACTATCGCTTCAACTCGTTCTACCGGCGCGATTACCATCCCTTCGTCGAGTCGCTGGTGCGCTCGCTCGAAACCATCATGATGACGCGCGGCCTGCCGTTCGAGCAGCTCTGGATGCAGAAGCGCCGGAAGACGCTGGGCGAAGACGTCGACTTCATGAACAAGATGGTCGACGAGATCATCGCCGAGCGCCGCAAGAGCGCGGAAGGGGTCGACGACAAGAAGGACATGCTGGCCGCGATGATGACCGGCGTCGACCGCTCGACCGGCGAGCAGCTCGACGACGTCAACATCCGCTACCAGATCAACACCTTCCTGATCGCGGGCCACGAAACCACCAGCGGCCTGCTGTCCTATACGCTCTACGCGCTGCTCAAGCATCCGGACATTCTCAAGAAGGCCTATGACGAGGTCGACCGCGTCTTCGGGCCCAATGTCGATGCCAAGCCGACCTACCAGCAGGTGACGCAGCTCACCTACATCACGCAGATCCTGAAAGAGGCGCTGCGGCTTTGGCCGCCGGCGCCGGCCTACGGCATCTCGCCGTTGAAGGACGAGACCCTCGGCGGCGGCAAGTACAAGCTCAGGAAGGGCACATTCACCACGATCCTGGTGACGGCGCTGCATCGCGATCCCTCGGTCTGGGGGCCCAATCCCGATGCGTTCGATCCAGAAAACTTCAGCAAGGAAGCCGAGGCCAAGCGGCCGATCAACGCCTGGAAGCCGTTCGGCAACGGCCAGCGCGCCTGCATCGGTCGCGGCTTCGCCATGCACGAGGCCGCGCTCGCGCTCGGCATGGTGCTGCAGCGTTTCAGGCTGATCGACCATCAGCGCTACCAGATGCATCTGAAGGAAACGCTGACGATGAAGCCCGAGGGCTTCAAGATCAAGGTGCGTCCGCGCGCGGATCGCGAGCGCGGCGCCTATGGCGGGCCGGTCGCGGCAGCGGCTTCGGCGCCGCGGGCGCCACGTCAGCCGACTACGCGGCCCGGTCACAATACGCCGATGCTGGTGCTTTACGGCTCCAATCTCGGCACCGCGGAAGAACTCGCGACGCGCATGGCCGATCTCGCAGAGATCAACGGCTTTGCCGTGCATCTCGGTCCGCTCGACGACTACGTCGGCAAGCTGCCGCAACAGGGCGGCGTGCTGATCATCTGCGCCTCCTACAATGGGGCGCCGCCCGACAATGCGACGCAGTTCGTCAAATGGCTCGGCGACGATCTGCCGAAGGATGCCTTTGCCAACGTCCGCTACGCCGTGTTCGGCTGCGGCAACAGCGACTGGGCCGCGACCTATCAATCGGTGCCGCGGTTCATCGACGAGCAATTGTCGAAGCGTGGCGCACGTGCGGTCTATCCGCGCGGCGAGGGCGACGCGCGCAGCGATCTCGACGGCCAGTTCCAGAAGTGGTTCCCGGCCGCCGCTCAGGTCGCGACCAAGGAATTCGGGATCGACTGGAATTTCACCCGCACCGCGGAGGACGATCCGCTCTACGCGATCGAGCCGGTCGCGGTGACCGCCGTCAACACCATCGTCACCCAGGGCGGCGCGGTGGCGATGAAGGTGCTGGTCAATGACGAGCTGCAGAACAAGGCTGGCGCCAATCCGTCGGAGCGCTCGACGCGTCATATCGAGGTGCAGCTGCCGGCCAACGTCACCTACCGCGTCGGCGATCATCTGAGCGTGGTCCCGCGCAACGATCCGACCCTGGTGGATTCGGTTGCCCGCCGCTTCGGCTTCCTGCCGGCCGACCAGATCAGGCTTCAGGTCGCCGAGGGCCGCCGCGCGCAATTGCCGGTCGGCGATGCCGTGTCGGTCGGACGCCTGCTCAGCGAGTTCGTCGAGCTGCAGCAAGTGGCGACACGCAAGCAGATCCAGATCATGGCCGAGCACACCCGTTGCCCCGTCACCAAGCCGAAGTTGCTGACCTTCGTCGGCGAGGAGGCCGAGCCGCTCGAGCGTTACCGCAGCGAAATTCTGGCGAAGCGCAAATCGGTGTTCGACCTGCTGCTCGAATATCCCGCCTGTGAATTGCCGTTTCACGTCTACCTGGAAATGCTCTCGCTGCTGGCGCCGCGCTACTACTCGATCTCGTCCTCGCCATCGGTCGATCCAGCGCGCTGCAGCGTCACGGTCGGCGTGGTCGAAGGGCCGGCGGCGTCGGGGCGTGGCACCTACAAGGGCATTTGCTCAAACTATCTCGCCAACCGCCGCGCGGGCGATACGGTCTACGCGACCGTGCGCGAGACCAAGGCCGGCTTCCGGCTTCCGGATAATCCATCCGTGCCAATCATCATGATCGGCCCCGGCACGGGACTGGCACCGTTCCGCGGTTTCCTTCAAGAGCGTGCCGCGCGCAAAGCCGAAGGCGCCGCGCTCGGTCCTGCCATGCTGTTCTTCGGCTGCCGCCACCCCGATCAGGACTTTCTCTATGTGGATGAGCTGAAGGCGCTCGCTGCAAGCGGGATCACCGAGCTGTTCACCGCGTTCTCGCGTGCGGACGGACCGAAGACCTATGTGCAGCACGTCCTCGCTGCGCAGAAGGACAAGGTCTGGCCGCTGATCGAGCAAGGCGCGATCATCTATGTCTGCGGCGACGGCAGCAAAATGGAGCCCGACGTGAAGGCGGCGCTGGTCGCGATTCATCGCGAGAAGAGCGGTAGCGATGCGGCTGCCAGTGCGCGTTGGATCGAGGAGATGGGCGCGAAGAACCGCTATGTGCTGGACGTCTGGGCCGGCGGATAGCTCGGGTCGTAGGGTGGGTTAGCGAAGCGTAACCCACCGTCCTTCGGCCAATGCAGAACGAAGTAGGTGGGTTACGCCTTCGGCTAACCCACCCTACGAATTGCGATCGTGCTAAAGCACTCCCATGATTCCCTGGGAAAAGATCGACACCGCCAAAATCCCCGGCTCCGACGAGGAGCTCCGCCTGATGCGGCGGGGCAAGGAGTTTTCGATCAAGCTCGGCACCAACGAGCTGATGAACAACCGCCTGTCGGGTTCCGAGGCCGCGCTCGCAACGCTTGCGGCGAAACAGCTCGAGACGGTGGCAAAGCCCGTCGTTCTCATCGGCGGCCTCGGCATGGGTTTTACGCTGCGCGCGGCGCTTACAGTGCTCGGAAGCAAAGCGAAAATCGTGGTCTCCGAGCTCGTGCCGGCGGTTGTCGCCTGGGCGCGGGGGCCGATGGCGGAAGTGTTCGGCGACAGTCTCGATGATGCCAGGGTGAGCATCCGCGAGATCGACGTAGGCGAAATCATCCGGGCCAAGAGCGCGGCTTTCGACGCCATTCTGCTCGACGTCGACAACGGGCCGGAAGGTCTGACCCGAAAGGGCAATGACGCGCTCTACAGTGCAAGCGGTTTGGCGGCGGCGAGGACGGCGCTACGGCCGGGTGGCGTGCTTGCGGTCTGGTCGTCGGGGCCCAACCCCGCCTTCACCAAGCGCCTCGGGCGTGCCGGCTTCGATGTCAATGAAGTCGCTGTCCGCGCCACCGGCCGGGGCGGTGGCGCGCGTCATGTGATCTGGATTGCGAAGAAGAGTTAGAACATCGTGTTGTTGTTCGCCGGATTGTCCGGGATCGGCTGAACGACGTCCCAATGTTCGACGATCTTGCCGTTCTCCAGCTTGAAGATGTCGACGATCGCGTTGCCTTTGGTACCGGGTTCGCGAACCGCGTTGACATGTAGGATGACGTAGTCGCCATCGACGAATGAGCGCTTGATCTCGCTGTGCGAGTTCGGGAACTTTTCACGCAAGAAGCCGATGAACTTTCGGAAGCCCTCCGGTCCATCGGCAGCGTTCGGATTGTGCTGGACGTAACGGTCGCCAACATAGGCGAGCGCTGCGTCGACGTCCTTCTGATTGAGACCTTTCTCGTAGAAGGCCAGCACAGCTTTGCGATTGGCTTCTTCCTGCGCGCTGCCGGCCATCGCGGCGGCGCTGGTGAGGGACAGCATGAGAGCCGAAGCGGCGACCATTGCCGCGGACCGAACGGTGAGATGCATGTGAGCTCCAAGAGGCCGCGGCCCCTGTCTTGCGATTGAGGGAGGCTTCTATAGCCCTCGTGCCGTCTGACGTTAAGAGAGTAACCGTCAGCTCACATGGTCACCGCAAGGAGACCGGTGGTGTGGTTTACGCCGCTTTCGCCGCCGCACCATGCGCATGTTTGTCGATGGCGTCGATGATCTCGGGCCAGAACCGCATCGGCAGCGCATGACCCATACCCTCGATCATCAACAGCTTCGCACCCGGAATTGACTCGGCCGTGTCCTTGCCGCCCTCGGGACGGACCAGCGGATCGACGGTGCCGTGGATCACGAGCGTCGGCGTCTTGACGCCGTGCAGTCTCTCCTTGCGGCTGCCAGAGGCGAGCACGGCGCGGAGCTGCCGGCCGACGCCGGCCGGATTGAGACCGCGCGCGAAGACCCGTTCGGCCCGGCCGGGATCGAGCGCTTCCTCCTCCGGAAAGGATCCGGCGCGCAAGACCTTCCAGGTCTCGCCGAAGCGGGTGATGAACTCTTCCTTGCTGCGCGGCGGCGGCGCCATCAGCATGGCGGAGGCCTCCCGTGTCGGCGGCGGCACGCGCGGATTGCCGGTGGTCGACATGATCGAGGTCAGCGAGCGCACGCGCTGTGGAAACGACAGCGTCACCTCCTGTGCGATCATGCCGCCCATGGACGCTCCGACCAGATGCGCCGACCTGATGCCCAGCGCGTCCATCAGGCCGACCGTGTCCTTGGCCATGTCGATCAGCTTGTAGGTTGCGGCCACGGGAATCCGGAGGAAGCGAAGCTTGAGCAGCTCGAGCGGCGTCAGCCGCTTGCCGCCGGTGAGATGGCTCGACTTGCCGATGTCGCGGTTGTCGAACCGGATCACGCGAAAGCCGCGCGCGGCGAGCTGCTCACAGAACGCATCGTCCCAATGGATCATCTGCGCGCCGAGCCCCATGATCAGCAGCAGCGGCTCGGCGTTGTCGTTGCCGAAAATCTCGTAGCAGATGTCGATGCCGTTGGCGCGGAGGGTCTGGGGCGGCTGATGGGCGTTCACAGGCGTGTTCCCTTAACTTTGACCAATTTGGCTTTTGATCAATGCTGTATCGCACGGTTTCCCGCGGCAAAGAAGCCGTGTGCGCGGCACCCGCCGCTTGCCGGTTGACCGGCACCCCGCAACGGTGTGGTATGGCGGGAAAAGAAGGGCACAAGCCCTCCACATCGGGAGGATGCTGATGACCGACAAGATCACCGATCCGGTCGCCTTGTGGCAGAAGATGGTCGGCGACATGGAGAAGGGCTTCAACTCCTTCGCCACCAAGGCGATGGAGACGCCCGAATTCTCGCAGGCGATGAATCGTGCCGGCGGCGCTGCTGCAGGTGCTCAGAAGCAGTTCGGCGATCTCATGGAGAAGTACCTGCTCTCCATGAACCTGCCGAGCCGCGAGCAGATGACCGGCATCGCCGAGCGGTTGCAGTCGATCGAGGGGCAGCTCGGCGAGATCAGGTCGATGCTGAGCCAGATGTCGGCTCATTCAAGTGGATCGTCGATCGATGCCGCACCGCGGCCGCCGCGCACAAAACGTCCGCCATCCGAAGGCGGAGAGCAAAAATGAACGCGCCGACGGGACTTGATTTCGCAGCAATCCCGGAGCGCATCCAGTCCGAGGTGCAGCGCGCGATCCAGCGCAGCATCAAGGGCGTCGAATATTTTTCGACCTCCGGTCCGACGCTCGGATCGACGCCGAAGGACGTGCTGCACTCGCGCGGTACGATGAGCCTCTACCACTATCGGTCGATGTCGGACGAGATCTACCGCGTGCCGGTGCTGGTGGTCATGGCGACCACCAACCGCGGCTACATCCTCGATCTCGTGCCGGGCCAGAGTTTTATCGAGTTCCTGCTCAAGCGCGGCTACGACGTCTACATGCTCGACTGGAGCGCGCCGCGGCCGGAGGAGAAGAGCCTGCGGATGGAGGACTATGTCCTCGACTTCATCCCGGATTGCGTCCGTCGCGTGCAGGCCGATTCCGGCGAGCAGGATGTCTCCGTCATCGGCTATTGCTTCGGCGGCGTGTTGTCACTGCTCTACGGCTCGATCTTCCCGGACGGGCCGATGAAGAACTTGATCTGCTTCACCACGCCGATCGACTTCCGCGAGATGAAGCTGTTTTCGAATTTCTCCGACCGGCGCTATTTCGACGTCGATCGCCTCGTCGACAGCGTCGGCAACGTGCCGCCTGAGATGATCCTGTCGTCATTCGAGATGCTGCGTCCGGCCTCGCGCGCAGTGAGCCAGATCCAGCTCTGGGAAAACATCTGGAACGACGAGTTCGTGAAATCGTACCGGATGTTCGACCGCTGGGCGACCGACACGCTGCCGCTCGCGGGCGAATATTTCCGCACCATCACCAAGGACCTGATGTGGGACAACAAGCTGTTCAACGACACCATGTCGGTCGGCGGCCGCGCGGCGAAGCTCGAGAACATCAAGGTGCCGATGCTGCACGCGGTCGCCGAGCACGATCACATCGTCCCTTATGAGGCCGCAAAGCATCTGATCGCGAAGATCGGCTCCGCGGACAAGGAAGAGGTGATGCTGAAGGGCGGTCACGTCTCGCTGGTCGCCGGCGCCAACGCGGTGAAGCGGCTGTGGCCGAAACTGGATTCCTGGCTGGGAAAGAGATCGACATGAGTGAGCAGCGTGCCTATCCGCGTCGCGTCAAGACGGACGCCGGCGATATCGAGATCCGTCTGATGTCGCCTGCGGACGAAGCCGCGGTGCTCGCCTTCGGCAAGGGCCTGCCGACGCATGACCTGCTGTTCCTGCCGCGCAACATCAGCGAGCCGAAAGTGCTGTCCGCCTGGGTCAAGGAGATCGAGCGTGGCGCGATCCAGAGCCTGCTCGCGGTGAAGGACGGCAAGGTCGTCGGTTGCGGCACGCTGGTGCGCGATCCCCACTCCTGGTCGCCCCATGTCGGCGAGATCCGCATGGTGGTGTCGCAGGACGTCCGCGGGAAGGGGGTGGGGAAGGCGCTGTCGCAGGAGACCTTTGCGCTTGCGCTCGGGGCCGGGCTGGAAAAGCTCTCGGTCCAGATGACGGTCGACCAGCAGGCGGCGATCGCGCTGTTCGAGAGCCTCGGCTTCAAGGCCGAGGCGCTGCTGCGGGACCATGTCCGGGATGTCGCCGGCAAGACCCATGACATCGTCGTGCTCGGCCACAACATCG
The DNA here is from genome assembly GCF_024199945.1 of Bradyrhizobium sp. CCGUVB4N. GTDB lineage: Bacteria > Pseudomonadota > Alphaproteobacteria > Rhizobiales > Xanthobacteraceae > Bradyrhizobium. The sequence goes on from NZ_JANADP010000001.1 coordinate 3,177,986, forward strand.
CGCAGGTCCAGGCCCAGATGGAGGCCTATGGGCTGCCAGGCGCCGTCCAGCACTAGAAGCGCCGTCCGGCACTGGGTCATCATCCGGCGACCAAAAACCGGAAAACAACCCCATGCACAGTAGGGGTTGGCTACGAAGGCATCAGAATGCCTCCCGTTAAGGCTGTTCACGGTTTCGTGATATCGCAGTGCAATAAGAATATTGCATCGCACAATTAACTATGCCATATAAGCCGTGCCCCGGGCCAAAACCGGACGGGGTGAGCCCATAGCTCAGCCCAATGAGGATGGAGAGACCCCAATGACCACCGAAACCAACACCGCTTTCGAAGGCTTCAAGGACGCGTTCAAGAACATCCAGAACCTGGAAGTTCCCGAAGCGGCCCGTGAGTTCGTCAAGAAGACTGCCAACACTGCCAAGGACCGTGCTGCCGAGGCTTTCGCTGGCTCCGAGCGCGTGACCGCCGCCGTCGAGAACGCGGTGACCGAGTCCGTCGCCGAGGCCGGCAAGATCAGCCGCAACATCCAGCAGGCGATCTATGACGACGCCCAGGCGTTCTTCGCCGGCATCGACCAGCTCGCGTCCGCCAAGTCGTTCAGCGAAGCCGTCGAGATCCAGTCGAGCCTGCTCCGCGCCCGCGGCGAAACCTTCGTCTCGCGCGCCAAGGCGACCACCGATTATCTCGGCAAGCTCGCCGCCAACGGTGCGAAGTCCGCTCAGGACAACTTTGCCAAGGTCTACACCAAGACCGCCTGATCCGGCGCCCTGAGTCCAAACTGAAATTTGAGGCCCGCTTCGGCGGGCCTTTTGTTTTTTGCGCTGCCGTCATCGCGAGGTTCGAAGCGCCGAAGCAATCCAGAGGCTTTCTGCGGAAAGAGCCTGGATTGCTTCGCTTCGCTCGCAATGACGAGTAGGGTGACGCAGTGATGAATCCACCCGCCAGCTTCTCCTTTGATACTCCGGGCGATGCCGAACGCGCGGCCGAGTTGCGCCGCGTCAAGGCGCTGGCGACGCTGGTGCTGGCATCGACATTGGCGCTGTTCATCGTCGCGAAGTGGCTGTTGCCCGTGCACCCCGTGTTCGGCTTCATCGCCGCCTTCGCGGAGGCTGCAACCATCGGCGGGCTCGCCGACTGGTATGCCGTGGTCGCGCTGTTCAAGCGGCCGCTGGGCCTGCCGATCCCGCACACCGCGATCATCCAAAGCAACCAGGCTCGCATCGCCGACAAGCTCGGCGAGTTCATCCAGGTCCACTTCCTCGAGGCCGGCCCGGTCGAAGCCAAGTTGAATGAGATCGACTTTGGCTTCTTCGTTGCCGACTGGCTGCGCGACCGCAAGCGCAGCGACGATCTTGCGCGCTTCGCGTTGCGCCTTCTGCCGGAAGCCGTCTCTGCAACGGAAAGCTCCGGCCTGATGACCTTCATCATCCGGCGCATGTCCTCGCAACTCCAGGCGATCGATCTCGCGCCGCTCGTCGCCGGCACGCTGCGTGGCTTCGTTGCGGAGGGGCGGCACCAGATCCTGTTCGACGATCTCCTGCGCGTGATGCACGAGACGCTGAACCAGAAAGAGACGATGGCGATGATCCGCGAGAAGGTGCGCGCGGAGTTGCCGACCCTGCTCAAGCTCTATCGCGCCGACAAGTTTCTGGTGACCAAGATCGTGTCGTCGGCGACCGCCTTCTTCAATGAAGTGCGCAGCGATCCCAAGCATCCGTTCCGCGGCGAGTTCGACCGCATGGTGCTGAGCTTCGTCGACCGGCTCGGCACCGACCAGGCCTATGTCGATCGCATCGACGGATTGAAACGCGATCTGCTGGCGCGTCCCGAGCTTGCCGATCTGGCCCGCACCGTCTGGACCAACACGCGCTCATTCATCGAGCGCAGTGCGTCCGGTGAAACGCAGGTGCTTCAGCATCATCTCGCCGGGATGTTCGTTTCGGCCGGCGATGCGCTCGCCGGCGATGCCGAGCTGCGTGGCGAGATCAACAAGGGCCTGGTGACGGTGCTGCGCAGTTTCGTCGCCGACCAGAAGAGCGGCGTCTCGACCTTCATCTCCGACCAGGTCAAGGCATGGGACATGGCGCAGCTGATTTCGCTGATCGAAATCAACATCGGGCGCGACCTGCAATACATCCGCTTCAACGGCTCGCTGATCGGCGGGCTCGCTGGTCTTGTGCTCTACTCCGTAGAATTCCTGCTCCGATTGTTGTGACTTTTGCGTCACGCCCGTTAGCATTAACGCGCAGGCCTATTGTGGCGTCGTGCTGCAGCGGGTTGAATGTCGGGAACCGGCCGCCTAGCTGATTCATGTTGCGCTGCGGAACGTTCAAGAAGCCGGCGTATTGGAATCCATGCCCATTGCCGGCATCGCGGCCGGCGGGCTCTTCAGGAATTCTTGCCCAAGGGATCCATTGATGACCGCTACTGCCCAGACGCTGCGTCCGCCGTCCCGTACTCTGATGTTTCTGGAAGGGCGCGCGATCCACGAGTTCGGTGCATTCCTCGGCGCGCTGCCGCTCTTGAGCCTCGCGCCGCGCGGCGATGGGCATCCGGTGCTGGTGCTGCCGGGCCTGGTGGCCTCCGACGTCTCCACGCGTGCACTGCGCTCGTTTCTGACCAGCAAGGGCTATGCGGTGAGCGGCTGGCGTCAGGGCCGCAATTACGGCCTGCGCGAGGGCGTGCAGCACGCGATGGTCGATCTGGTCGAGGAGCTCAGCGACAAGCACGGCCGCAAGATCAGCCTGGTCGGCTGGAGCCTGGGCGGTCTCTATGCGCGCCAGCTTGCCAAGATGATGCCCGAGCGCGTGCGTCAGGTGATCACGCTCGGCAGCCCCTTTGCCGGCGATCCCCGGTCGACCAATGCATGGCAGGTCTATGAGTGGGTAAGCGGGCAGAAGTCTGATCGGGTCGATCCTCAGTTCGGCGGCGAGCTTGCCGTGCCGCCGCCGGTGCCGACCACCGCCATCTTCAGCCGCACCGATGGCGTCTGCGCCTGGCAAGGCTGCATGGAGAAGGCGGGCGCGCAGACCGAGAGTATCGAGGTCGAGAGCAGCCATTGCGGCATGGGCCATCATCCCGCCGTCGTCTATGCCGTCGCCGACCGTCTCGCGCAGAAGGAAGGCCAGTGGCGGCCGTTCGATCGCAGCGGCTGGCGCAGCCTCGTGTATCCCGATCCGCACAGGTAGAAAGCGCATGCGCGGCTGCTTATCCTGGTAGAGGACAGTCACCTTGGGTGCTTGGGGAACTGGCGTTTTTGATAACGATGGCGCCTGCGATTTCGCATTCACTGTTGCTGAGGGCGGTGGCATCGACACCTTGACCGAAGCAATCGATCGTGTGGCATCGATTGGAAATGGTTACCTTGAAGCTCCGGACGCTGAGGATTGCCTTGCTGCCGCCGACATCATTGCGAGATTGAGGGGGAGTCCCGGGGAGCAGACGGCGTATACAGCCAAGATAGATTCGTGGATCGCCAACTCGAAGGCCACGATTTCGGATGAGTTGGCAGAGAATGCCAAACGGTCAGTCGCCCGAATTCTCGTCGAACCTTCCGAGCTCCTCGAACTCTGGGGTGAGTCTCGAGATTTCGACGATTGGAAGCGTCGCGTAGAGGAAGTGATCCTACGCCTCTAGACTGCCTGCCGTGCTGCCAAGGAAGCGACATCCCATTGATTGGATTGTTCGCCCCACGCAAATCGCGCTATGCGTGAAGCATGGCGCATCCGCTCTCTCGCATTATCGACCAGCTCAAGCGTGAGCCGTCACGCACGGGCTCCATCGTCATCACCATGTTCGGCGATGCCGTCGTGCCGCGCGGTGGTTCGGTGTGGCTTGGCACGCTGCTGGCGTTCTTCGAGGGCCTCGATATCGACGGCAGCGTGGTGCGCACCGCGATGTCGCGGCTCGCTGCCGATGGCTGGCTGACCCGCGAAAAGGTCGGTCGCAACAGCTTTTATCGTCTGGCCGAGAAGGGCCGCGAGACGTTCGAGGCCGCGACGCGCCACATCTACGATCCGCCGCCGTCGGACTGGACCGGTCGCTTCGAGCTGCTGCTGATCGGCAATGGCTGGGATCGCGATGCCTCGCGCGAGGCGCTGCGCGATGCCGGCTTCGGCAGCCCTCTGCCTGGCGTCTGGGTCGCTCCGTCGGGCGTTCCGGTGCCGGAGGAGGCTGCGGGCGCCATCCGGCTCGAAGTCTCGGCTGAGGATGACAGCGGGCGCCGCCTGCTCAGCGCGAGCTGGCCGCTGGAGCGCACTGCGGATGCCTATCTGAAGTTCATGAAGACGTTCGAGCCGCTGCGCGCCGCGATCGCGCGCGGCACGGTGCTATCGGAGGCCGATGCCTTCACCGCGCGCATCCTGCTGATCCACTATTACCGCCGCGTCGTTCTGCGCGATCCGCTGCTGCCGGAGAGTCTTCTGCCGGCGGATTGGCCGGGCAGAGCTGCCCGCGAGCTCTGCGGCGAGATCTATCGCGCGCTGCTGGCGCCGTCCGAACAATGGCTTGATAGCCATGGAACCAACGAGAAGGGGGCGCTTCCGCCGGCGAGAAAGCTTCTGGAGAGGAGGTTCGAGGCCTGATTTATATGTTACAGAAATATCTTGCATGAAGTAATTTTTGTTATATATTGCCTCCCAACAAAACGGGAGGATGCGCATGTATACCCAGGCGCTGAACACGGCCGAGACCGACGATCGCGGTCTTGAGGACGCGGCCAAGGCCGCGCAGTTCCAGGCTCGCATCGATGCCGAAGAGCGCATCGAGCCGAACGACTGGATGCCGGCTGCCTATCGCAAGACGCTCACCCGCCAGATCTCCCAGCACGCTCATTCCGAAATCGTCGGCATGCTGCCCGAAGGCAACTGGATCACGCGCGCGCCGACGCTGCGCCGCAAGGCGGCGCTGCTCGCCAAGGTGCAGGACGAATGCGGCCACGGGCTCTATCTCTATGCGGCTGCCGAGACGCTCGGCACCTCGCGCGAGGAGCTGGTCGACGCCATGCTGGCCGGCAAGGCCAAATATTCCTCGATCTTCAACTATCCGACGCTGACCTGGGCCGACATCGGCACCATCGGCTGGCTGGTCGACGGCGCCGCCATCATGAACCAGATTCCGCTGTGCCGCTGCTCCTACGGTCCCTATGCGCGCGCCATGATCCGCGTCTGCAAGGAGGAATCGTTTCACCAGCGCCAGGGCTACGAGATCATGCTGACGTTGTGCCGCGGCTCGGACGAGCAGAAGGCGATGGCGCAGGACGCACTGGACCGCTGGTGGTGGCCGGTGCTGATGATGTTCGGCCCGCCGGACGCGACCAGCCAGCACAGCGACACCTCGACGAAGTGGAAGATCAAGCGCTTCTCCAATGACGAGCTGCGCCAGAAGTTCGTCGATGCCACGGTGCCGCAGGCGCAATATCTCGGCCTCACCATTCCCGATCCCGACATGACCCAGGATGCCGATGGCCACTGGCGCTATAGCGAGATCGACTGGACCGAATTCAAGCAGGTGCTCGCCGGCAATGGCCCCTGCAATCGCGACCGCATGGCCGCGCGCCGCAAGTCGCACGCCGAAGGCGCCTGGGTGCGCGAGGCCGCTGCCGCCTATGCAGCCAAGCGCGCGCAGCGCCAGACCGCGCAAGCTGCGGAATAAGGAGATCGATATGGCCACGCCGAATACGCCGCTGTGGGAAGTCTTCATTCGCAGCCGCAACGGGCTCGCGCACAAGCATGTCGGCTCGCTGCATGCAAGCGATGCCACCATGGCGCTGCAAGCCGCACGCGACATCTACACCCGCCGCGGCGAGGGCCTGTCGATCTGGGTCGTGCCGTCGACTGCGATCACCGCGAGCGACCCCGCCGAGAAGGGCATGATGTTCGAGCCGGCGGAATCGAAGATCTACCGGCATCCGACGTTTTATGAGGTGCCGGAAGAAGTGGGACATATGTGATGCCCGCCGCAAACATCCAGGTCTCCGAAACGCCACTCGTGCTCTACGCCCTGCGTCGCGCCGACGATGCGCTGATCCTCGGGCACCGGCTGTCGGAATGGTGCGGGCACGCGCCGATGATGGAAGAGGACATGGCGCTCTCCAACATCGCGCTCGACCTCATCGGGCAGGCCCGCGAGCTCTACAGCTACGCCGCCAAGACCGAAGGCAGGGATAACGACGAGGACAAGCTCGCCTATTTGCGCGACGTCAGGCAGTACCGAAACCTGCTGCTGGTCGAGCAGCCGAACGGCGATTTCGCCCAGACCCTGGTGCGGCAGTTCTTTTATTCGGCCTTCGCCGATCTCTACTGGCGCGCCATGATGACCTCGCGCGACGCGACGCTCGCGGCGATCGCCGCCAAGTCGGAGAAGGAGAGCGCCTATCATCTGCGCCATGCCTCGGAATGGATCATCCGGCTCGGTGATGGCACGGAAGAAAGCCACGTCCGCGCGCAAGCCGCGATCGATCACCTCTGGGCCTTCACGGGCGAAATGTTTGCCGTCGATGAAGGTGAGCGTGCCCTGATCCATGCCGGCATTGCCGTGGATCCCGGCACCTTGCGTGGCCGCTGGCTGACGACACTGTCCGATGTCGTTGGTGAAGCAACGCTTCACTTGCCCCAAAACGACTGGATGCAGCAGGGTGGCCGTGCAGGCCGCCACAGCGAGCATCTCGGCCATCTGCTGTCCGAGCTGCAATCGATGCAACGCACTTTCCCGGGGCAGGCATGGTGACGGTGCTGGAGCACGAGAGCGAGTTGCACCGGCGCGCCTGGGACGCGGCGGGGAGCGTTGTCGACCCCGAAATTCCGGTGCTGACCATCGCCGATCTCGGCGTGCTCCGCGATGTCGTTCTCGACGGCGATCAGGTCGAGGTCGCGATCACGCCGACTTATTCGGGCTGTCCGGCCATGAACATGATCGCGCTCGAAATCGAGATCGCGCTGGAACGCGCAGGCTTCCGCGAGCCCAAAGTGCGCACCGTGCTGTCGCCGGCCTGGACCACCGATTGGATGAGCGAAGAGGGACGCCGGAAGCTGCACGCCTACGGCATCGCGCCGCCGCAATCGTCACACTCGCGTCGCGCGTTGTTCGGCGAGCAGGCCATCACGTGCCCACAATGCAATTCGAGGGAGACCGAGCTGCTGTCCGAATTCGGCTCGACCTCCTGCAAGGCGCTTTGGCGCTGCAAGTCCTGCCGTGAACCCTTCGACTATTTCAAGTGTCATTGACCATGTCAGCAGCCGCACCGCGCTTCCATCGCCTGGCCGTCAACGATCTCCGCCGCGAGTCGTCGGACGCCGTTTCGATGACGTTCGCCATCCCGCGCGAACTTGCCGACGACTATGCGTTCAGCCCCGGCCAGTATCTCACGCTGCGCACCACGCTCGACGGTGAGGAGGTGCGCCGCTCGTACTCGATCTGCTCGGGCCCCGACGACGGCGAAATCCGCATCGCCGTGAAGAAAGTCGACGGCGGCGCGTTCTCGAGCTGGGCGGCAGACGAGTTGAAGCATGGCGACGAGCTCGACGTCATGACGCCGACGGGCCGTTTCGGCGTCGTCTCTCCGGCCGAAGCCGGGCGCATCCATGTCGGCTTTGCCGCAGGCTCCGGCATTACGCCGATCCTGTCGATCGTCAAAGGCGTGCTGGCGCGTGAACCGGACAGCCGCTTCTTCCTTTTCTACGGCAACCGCGCGACTGACAACATCATGTTCCTCGAGGCGCTCGAGGAGCTGAAAGACCGCTTCATCGACCGCCTCTCGATCTTCCATGTCATCTCCGGCGAGGAGCAGGACATCCCGATCCTGCATGGCCGGCTCGATGGGGACAAGGTGAGGGTGCTGTTGCGCTCGCTGGTGCCGGCCGAAAGCGTCGATCACGTCTTCGTCTGCGGGCCATCAGGCATGAGCGACGAGATCGAGGCGACTTGCCGCGACCTCGGCATCGCTGACGATCGCATCCACGTCGAACGCTTCGTGTCCGAGTTCGGCGGCAAGCCGCGACCGAAGAAGGCCGTCGCCGCCGATGTGCCGCCGAAAGCGATCGCCTCCCTGATCATCGATGGCAAGCGGCGGGATGTGCCGGTTGCCGAGGACGAGGCGATCCTCGATGCTGCGTTGCGCGCCGGCGTCGATCTTCCCTTCGCCTGCAAGGGCGGCATGTGCTCGACCTGCCGCGCCAAACTGGTCGAGGGCGAGGCGCCGATGGACCTCAATTATTCGCTGGAGCCGTGGGAGCTGAAGGCCGGCTTTGTGCTCACCTGCCAGGCCAAGCCATCGTCGGAGCGGGTCGTGGTCGATTACGACCACGTTTGACAGTGTTGGCCAACCAGCAGAACATCATGAGCAAGCAATTGGCCGGGAGAAGCGCGTGAACGTCAAAGCCGCCCTGTCGCCTGAAGATGTTGCCCGCGCCTGCGCCGATGCGATGTGGGCGGAGGACGATGCCTCCAAGGGCCTCGGCATGGAGATCGTCGAGGTCGGCCCGGGCTATGCGACGCTCGCCATGACGGTGCGGCCGGACATGGTCAACGGCCAGCGCATCGCACATGGCGGCTTCATCTTCACGCTCGCCGATTCCGCGTTCGCTTTTGCCTGCAACTCCCACAACGATCGTGTGGTCGCCGCACAAGGCCAGATCACGTTTATCAAGCCCGGCAAGCTCGGCGACCGCCTCGTTGCGAAGGCACGCGAGGTCACCCGAAGCGGCCGCTCCGGCATCTACGACGTGCGCGTCACCGCAGGCGACACCGTCATCGCAGAATTCCGCGGGCATTCGCGTGTCATTCCCGGCACGTGGCTGCCGGCGCAAGACCAATAAGCAGAAGAACACATCAATGTGGGGAGACGAAGATGGCTTCGACGAAGCCCAGGGAAGGCGGCCACGTCTATAGGGCTGAGCTGGATGCGCAGGAGCGCGCGTCGCGCGACGAGATCATGGCGTTGCAGAAGCAGCGCCTGGCCTGGTCGCTGAAGCACGCCTACGACAACGTCGCGCATTATCGCAACGCCTTCGACAAGGCCGGCGTGCATCCGTCCGACTTTCGCGAGCTTTCCGATCTCGCAAAGTTTCCGTTTACGGTGAAGACGGATCTCCGCGACAACTACCCCTTCAACATGTTCGCCGTGCCCCGCGAAAAACTGGTGCGCGTGCATGCGTCCTCCGGCACGACGGGTAAACCGATCGTGGTCGGCTACACCCGAGCCGACATCGAGACCTGGTCGGAGGTGATGGCGCGCTCGATCCGCGCGGCCGGCGGTCGCACCGGCATGATCATCCATAACGCCTATGGCTATGGTCTCTTCACCGGCGGTCTCGGCGTGCATTACGGCGCCGAGAAGCTCGGCTGCACCGTGGTGCCGATCTCCGGCGGCATGACCGAGCGGCAGGTGCAGCTCATCAACGACTTCAGGCCCGACATTATTACGGTGACGCCGAGCTACATGCTGGCGATCCTCGACGAGTTCAAGCGGCAGAAGCTCGATCCACGCCAGTGTTCGCTCAAGGTCGGCATCTTCGGCGCCGAGCCCTGGACCAACGCCATGCGCGGCGAGATCGAGGACGCCTTCGACATGGATGCGACCGACATCTATGGCTTGTCCGAAGTGATCGGCCCGGGCGTCGCGCAGGAGTGCATCGAGACCAAGGATGGCCTGCACATCTGGGAGGATCATTTTTATCCCGAGGTGATCGATCCCGTGACCGGCGCTGTGCTGCCGGACGGCGAGAAAGGCGAACTGGTGTTCACCTCGCTCACCAAGGAAGCCTTTCCGGTGATCCGCTATCGCACCCGCGATCTGACGCGGCTGTTGCCGGGCACGGCGCGACCGGGCATGCGGCGGATGGAGAAGGTGACGGGCCGCTCGGACGACATGATCATCCTGCGGGGTGTCAACCTGTTTCCGACCCAGATCGAGGAGGTGCTGCTGGCCACCGACTGGTGCGGCGGCCACTTCATCCTCGAACTGACCCGCGAAGGCCGCATGGACGAGCTGACCATCATCGCCGAGGCACGCCCCGAGAGCTGGGATGGCAGAGGCCTCGTCGACCACGCCGAGCGAATCTCGACCCATATCAAGAACACGATCGGCATCAGCTCGAAGGTGCAGGTGGTCGCGCCCGCGACGCTGGAGCGCTCGCTCGGCAAGGCCAAACGGCTCTACGACAAGCGGCCGAAAGATTAAGTCTCCACCCTCATGGTGAGGAGGCGCGTAGCGCCGTCTCGAACCATGCAGGCCCGGCCGCTGCGGGGCCTTCATCCTTCGAGACGCCTGCTTCGCAGGCGCCTCAGCGACTGTGTTCTTCGTCAAGCGGGTTGCCATGGTTTTCGATCCCTGAGCATGGCGTTGAGGATGGTGAGGAGCTTGCGGGCGACCGCGATGAGGGCGACCATTTTCGGCTTACCGGCGCTCACGAGGTGACGGTAGAAAAGCTTGAGCTGCGGGTGGCATCGGATCGCCGAGAGGGCAGCCATGTAGAGGGCCGCCCGCAAGGCAGTTCGTCCACCGCCGATCTTGCTCCTGCCTTTCCATCGGCCGGACTGGCGAACGAAGGGAGCAAGGCCGGCAAGGCTTGCGATCTGACGCCGGTTGAGGGTGCCGAGTTCGGGCACCTCGGCAAGGAAGGTGCGTGCGAGTGTATTGCCGACCCCCGGGAAGGTGATCAGCAAATCTTCTTGGTCCCGCCAGGCCGGCGAGCCCCGTACCAGCGTGTCGATGTCGTTGTCGATGTCCGGCAGCTCCTTCTCGAGGACCTTGATGTGGCGGGCAAGGCTCTTGCGGACGCGAACATTCTCCACCCGCTTCTCGCGCTGGCGTTCGGCGACGATCATCTCGATGATCTGCCGGCGTCGGGCAACCAGTTCGGCCAGCAAGCGAGCTTGCTCGTCCGGGACGGGACGCAGGGCGGGCTTCACCGCCTCAACGAACCGTGCGATCACCGCGGCATCGATCGGATCGGACTTGGCGCGCTGGCCAATCGCCTGCGCGAAGTGCCGGATCTGGGCCGGATTGATGACCGCCAGCGGCAACTGGGCGCCGGCCAGTGCTGCCGCGACCACCGTCTCGAAGCCGCCAGTCGCCTCCAGCCCAATCAGGCTCGGCGAACAGGCCGCAAGCCGCGCAACAAGATCTTCCAAGCCCTTGCCGTCGCGCGCCACGGCAAACACTTCTCCGCTCGGACGCATATGAACATCCAACCGGTCCTTAGATACATCTATGCCAACATAGATCGCGTCCATCTGCACCCATCCTTGCGCAACCGGGCTCGCCAGGCGGCCCTCGCGACTGTTCGGGTTCGATGGAACAACGGACGGGGCGCCGCGCTGAGGCACGGGCTTCATAGCCCTTGGATGAAGCGGTCTCCCGTCCGTTACCGCACCGGCTATCTTAGCCGATCTGGCGCGATCTGACTTACAAGGATGAGGGGAGGCGGTTGACTTGACCGCCCCCAAAGGCGACAAGGCCGCGAGAAATCGCGGGTCTTTTCCATGTCGCCAGCCGATACCAAAACCGTCGAGGCGCGCTGTGTCCGCCTCAATGCCAAGGCCGAAAACGCCGCTGCGATTGCGCCCGGCGTCGAGCGTCATACGCTCACGCGCGGCCCGAACGATCTCCTGATCGAGGTGAAGGCTGCCGCCGTTAACCCGTCCGACGTCAAGGCTGCCACGGGGCTGATGCCCTATGCCGTGTTCCCGCGGACGCCGGGTCGTGACTACGCCGGCGTGGTGATCGACGGGCCGGCCGGCACGGTCGGTCGCGAGGTGTTCGGCTCGTCCGGCGATCTCGGCATTCGCCGCGACGGCACCCATGCGAGCCATCTCGTCGTCGAAGCTGATGCCGTGGTGGAGAAGCCGAAGACGGTGTCATGGGAGGAAGCTGCCGGCATCGGCGTGCCCTTCGTCACCGCGATGGAAGGCTTTCGACGCGCCGGCATTCCAAAGCCCGGCGAGACGGTTCTCGTGTTCGGCGTCAATGGCAAGGTCGGGCAATCAGCGGTGCAGATCGCGACGTGGCAAGGCGCACGCGTGATCGGCGTGGTGCGCAAGGCGGAAGCCTATGAGGGCCATAGCAACGCGTCGCTCGAGGTGATCGACGCCTCCGCAATCGATGTCGCCACACGCGTGCGCGAATTGACCGGCGGCAAGGGCGCCGACATCGCCTTCAACACGGTCGGCGATCCCTATTTCCAGGCCGCGCACAAGTCGCTCGCGCTTCGTGGTCGCCAGATCCTGATCGCCGCGATCGACCGCATCGTGCAGTTCAACATCCTCGAATTCTATCGGGGCCAGCACACCTATGTCGGCATCGACACGCTGGGCCTGTCGTCGATCGCGACAGGCGGTGTGCTGCGCGATCTCGGTCCGGGCTTTGCGAGCGGTCACCTCAAACCGTTCCCGATCAAGGCGAATGCGGTCTATCCGCTCGAACGCGCCAGGGAGGCCTACGTCGCGGTCGCCGGCTCCTCGCGGGATCGCGTGATCCTGAAGCCGTAATCATGGAGCCGTCCGCCCAACTCGTCATCCTCGCCGGCCTCGTCATCGGCCTCATCTATGGCTCCGTCGGCCTGCTCAGCGGCTTCTGCCTGATGAGCAGCATGCGCGGGTGGCTGGCGGAGGGGGACGGGCGGCTGGTTCGGAGTTATGCGTTGGCAATTGCCGTTGCGGTCGCCGCGAGCCAATTGCTCGCCGGCAAAGGCATGGTCGATCTCGGCAAGTCGATCTACCTGCAAGCAACCTTCTCGGCGCCGGTGCTGTTTCTCGGCGGCCTCCTGTTCGGCTACGGCATGGTGCTGTCGAACGGCTGCGGCTCGCGCGCACTGGTGCTGCTCGGGCGCGGCAATCTTCGCTCCTTCGTCGTCGTGATCGTGCTCGCCATTGCGGCGCAGATGACGCTGAAGGGTTTGATTGCGCCGGCACGTATTGCGCTGGTTCAGGCTTCCCAAGCGACGTTCAGCGCCAATTCGCTGCCCACACTGCTCGCGATGCTTGGTCTCAGCGAAGCCGTTGGGCGCGCGCTGGCCGCTGCCGCGATCATCATTGCGTTGATCCTGTTTGCTTTCGCCCATCCGGCGTTTCGCCGTTCGCCGGGCCAGATTGCGGCGGGCGTCATCGTCGGCCTTCTCGTCGCCGGCGGCTGGTACGCCACCGGCTATCTCGGCGCCGATGATTTCAATCCGGTCCCGGTGACGTCGCTCACTTTCATCGCGCCGATCGCCGACAGCCTGCAATACGCGATGCTGTCGACCGGCCTGACGCTCAACTTCGGCATCGCAACGGTGGCCGGTGTCTTCTCCGGCAGTCTGGTGACGGCGCTCGCGACGGGCCGCTTCCATCTCGAAGGCTATTCATCGCCACGCCATATGCTGCGCTCGGCCGGTGGTGCCGCGCTGATGGGGATCGGCGGCGTGATGGCATTCGGCTGCTCGATCGGGCAGGGGCTCACCGGCGTCTCGACGCTCGCAATAGGCTCGTTCATTGCGGTCGCCGGCATCCTGCTCGGGACAAGTGCAGGCCTGCGCGGTGTGCTGCGCGTTCAGCCGCTCGCGGTGGCCTGACGGCGCAGCAGCCGGTCGCCCAGCGTGGCCAGGCCAATGCCGGTCACGATCAGCGCGGCTGCAATGACAAGGCTCATCTCGATCGGCTCACCCAGCAATATTGCCGCGCTGGCGATACCGACGAGCGGCGTCCCGGTGGTGCCGAGCGCCGTGGTCAGGGCCGAAATGCTCTTGTTGACCATCGACATCGCCCAGTAGGCCAGCGCTGTTCCGATCAGGCCGGAATACAGGAATAGCAACACAAGCTTCCAGGACCATTCCGCGTGCGGCACGCCGTCGGTGACCAACGCCGAGCCGGTCAGGATGATCGTTGCCACCAGCACCTGCCAGATCAGAAGCTGGAGCGGGGACGCGATCCAGCGATGCGCGCGGATATAGATGATGTTCGCGGCCCAGGAGATCGCGGCCAGGATCACCATGCCTGCGCCGAGCACGACGTTGGCGTTGGTCCAGTCGATCGACGTCGGGTTCAGGATCACGGCTAGCCCGATCAGTCCGAGTAGGGCACCGACGAGCTTCGGTGCGGTCAGGGTCTCTTTTCCCAGCAAGGGTGCCGCGATCGCCACCCAGAGCGGCGTGGTGTAACCGAGCACGATGGCCTTGCTCGCAGGCAGAAAGCGTACGCCGGCCGCAACCAGGACCGAGAAGATCGTCATGTGCAGCAGCGCCACACTCAGGACCACGGGAATGTCGCGCCGCTCCGGGATCACCAGATTGTTGCTGAGGCCAAGGATCACGAACAAGCCGGCGAGCGCGATCCAGCTCCGGATCGCCGACGTCCAGAGGGGCGGAAGGAATTGCACGAGCTGCTTGGTGATCGACCAGTTCACGCCCCAGGCCAGCACGACGATCAGGAACAGGCCGATGGCCGTGCGCGGGGCGAGGGACGAGTTCATCGCAGAATCCTTGAAGCTGTGCGGTCTGCGGGATAGCATCCCGTCTGGCACCTGAAAAAGTGCCAGATCTGAAAGGAATAAGGTGCCAGTTTCCGAAAGCATGATCGCCGGTCTGATCGACCTAGATCGGGCCGACGATGACGGGCTGGTGGCTCAGCTCACCGGCCAGCTCCGAAGCCTGATCGCAACCGGCCGGCTCGCCAAAGGCCGCGCGTTGCCGTCGAGCCGCCGGCTTGCGAGCGATCTCGGCGTCTCCCGTAACACCGTCACCTATGCGTTCGAGCAGCTCGCCGCCGAAGGTTATCTCGAGGCGTCGCACGGCCGTCGTCCTGTGGTGACGGTCGACGGCGGGGAACGCATCGAAGGGTCGGCCGCGACTGCATCCGGCATTCGCTCCGCCAAGCCGCAGCTCTCGCCCTGGGCATCGAAGCTCAGGCAGACGGATTGGCCGATGTCTTATCAGGCGCCGCTCAAGCCGTTGCGTCCGGGACATGGGGATGCGCGGGAGTTTCCGAACGAGGTCTGGGCGCGCTGCCTGCGCCGCAGCGCTGTGCGCGCGGGCAAGCGTGAGCTCGGACCGGTCAACCGAACGCGCCTGCGCGAGGCGCTGGCGCACTATCTGGCGACCAGCAGAGGCGTTCGCGCGACCGCAGACCAGATCCTGATCCTGCCGAGTGCGCAGGCCGCGCTGACCCTGATCGCGGCCGTTCTGATCACGCCGGGTGACGAGGTCTGGGTCGAAGATCCCGGTTATCCCGGCGCCGCAGCCGCCTTCCTTGCGTCAGGGGCGCATGTCACCGGCATGAGACTGGACGAGCAGGGCATGCAGCGGATGCCGGGGACAGCCGCGCCAAAACTCATCTTCATGACGCCATCGCATCAGCATCCGACCGGGCGGTTGATGTCTCTTGCACGCCGCACGGAATTCCTTGGCATGAGCCGGCCCGGCAAGACCTGGATCGTCGAGGACGATTACGATGGCGAATTCCACTATGACAGTCGGCCGGTGCCGGCCCTGCAGGGCCTCGATGCGCACGGTCGCGTGTTCTATGTCGGCACGTTCTCGAAGGCGATGACGTCGGATATCCGGCTCGGCTATCTCGTCGTCCCTCCAGCGCTGGTCGGCACTCTGGAGATTGCGCAGCGGCACATCGGCCTGATCGCGTCCAGCCACATCCAGGAGGCGCTGGCCGAATTCATCGCGGACGGGCATTTCCTCGCGCATCTCCGCCGGATGCGCCGGCTCTATCACGCGCGGCGCGATCACCTCGTCGCGGGACTGGAGCGTCATCTCGGCGAGGCCCTCTCGGTTGAGGCGCCCTCGGGCGGCATCCAGCTCGTCGCCCGCCTCAAGCGTGGCCGTGCCGATCAGGCGGCGGTGCAACGCTTGGTCGACGCAGGCGTTGAAACGCGGGCGCTATCGAGCCTGGCGCTGGCCAAGCCGCGCGATCATGGCTTGCTGCTCGGCTTCGCGGCCTGGCGCGAGAGCGAGATCAGCGCGGCGTTGCGGGCAATGGTGTCGTGCTTCTAGCGCGCTAATCCACGGCCTTGGTCACGATCCGGATCTCCGACGTCAGCGTCCGGTGCACAGGGCACTTGTCGGCAATCTCCATCAGTTTCTTGCGCTGCTCGGCATCGAGCGCGCCGTCGATCGCGATGTCGCGCTCGATCTGGTCGAGCATGCCGTCCTGTGTTTCGCACTCCGCGCAGTCCTTGGCGTAAATCTTCGAATGCTTCAGCGTGACGGTGACGCGGTCGAGCGGCAGCGATTTGCGGTCGGCATAGAGGCGCATGGTCATGGAGGTGCAGGCGCCGAGGCCGGCGAGCAGGAAATCATAGGGGCCGGGACCGGCATCCTCGCCACCGGCGGCGACCGGCTCGTCCGCCACAAGATGATGCGGGCCGACCGTGATGAGCTGGTTGAACTTGCTCTTGCGGGTCTCCTGTACCACCACCCTCCGCGGCTGATCCGCGGCATCCGTCGTCTTTGCAGGAGTTGTCGCGTCGATGTAGCGGCTCGCCCAGGCCGCAATCACGTCGGCTGCGTAGAGCGCGTCGGCTGATTTGGTGAGCAGATGATCGGCATGGTCGAGCGAGACGAAGCTCTTGGGATGCTTCGCTGCCACGAAAATCTTCGTTGCATTGTCGATGCCGACGGTGTCGTCGACAGGTGATTGCATGATGAGCAGCGCCTTGTGCAGGCCGGTGATATCAGTCATCAGCTCGTGCTCGGCGATGTCGTCGAGGAATTCGCGTTTGATCCGGAACGGTCGCCCTGCGAGCGAGACTTCGACCTCACCCTGTGCGCGGATGTTTTCAATATGCTCTTTGAAAAGTCCGGTAACGTGGGCCGGATCCGATGGCGCGGCGATGGTTACGACAGCCTTTGCCTCGGGAACCTTTCCGGCCGCCGCCAGGATCGCTGCGCCGCCCAGGCTGTGCCCGATCAGGAGCGTTGGCGCCTTCCGTTTCGTGCGGAGATGATCGGCCGCATGCACGAGATCCGCGACGTTGGAGGAGAAGGTCGAATTGGCAAACTCGCCTTCACTGGAGCCGAGCCCGGTGAAATCGAATCGCAGCACGGCGATGCCCTTGGCAGCTAGCGCAACCGAGATGCGCTTGGCCGCGAGCGTGTCCTTGCCGCAGGTGAAGCAATGCGCGAACAGCGCGTATGCGGCCGGCTCGCCATCCGGCAGCTCCAGCGCGGCCGCGAGCTGATGGCCGCCTTCGCCGGTGAATTGGAAGCGTTCCGTCGGCATGGGCTCCCCCTTGTCTTTGCTTGACCTTAGTCGGCCGAATAGCGCTGCTCGGCCCAGGGATCGCCGCGGTTATGGTAACCGCGCACTTCCCAGAAGCCGGGTGCATCCTCAGTGACGAATTCGATGGCCTGAAGCCACTTTGCGCTCTTCCAGAAATAGAGATGCGGCACGACAAGCCGCACCGGGCCGCCATGCTCGTCGGACAGCGGCTGGCCGGACCAGCTATGGGCGAGCAGCGCGTCCTCGGCGGCGAAGTCTTCGAGCGCGAGGTTGGTGGTGTAGCCGTCATAGGAATGCAGCACCACGAAGCGCGCATCGTCGCGCGGCTGGCAGGCTGCCAGCAGCTCGCGTGTCGCGAGCCCTTCCCATTCATTGTCGTAACGCGACCATGTCGTCACGCAATGGATGTCGGACGTAAATTGCGCCTGCTTCTGCGCGGCGAACTCGGCATAGGTCCAGAATATCGGAGTCTCGATCGCGCCATAGACATCGAGCCGCCAGCGCTCGCGCGAAACCGGCGGCAACACGCCGAGATCGAGCACCGGCCAATCTTTCGTCAGATGCTGGCCGGGCGGTAGCCGCTGGTCCTCAGGCCGTGTGACTTTGCCCGTGAGAAAGCGACCCTCGCGCGCCCATTTCGCCTTGGTGCGCGTCAGCTTGCTGTCGGGTGGCGTCTCGTCGACCATGATCTGCTCGTAAATCGGCTACTCGTGACGATGCATCGCGGAGGCATGCTTGGTGTCACGCATGGTGGAATAGATGATCAGCGACAGGAAGATGACGCCCGCGAGATAATAGTAGAACCACTCTTCGTGTCCGATGCTCTTGAAATAGAGCGCGATCGCCGGCGCCGTGCCGCCGAAGATCGAGACAGTGATCGCGTAGGGCAGGCCGACACCGAGCGCGCGGACATTGGTCGGGAACAGCTCGGCTTTCACCACGGCGTTGATCGAGGTGTAGCCGGCGACGAACAGCCAGGCGGCGCAGATCAGGATGAAGGCCATGAAGGGTGACTTGGTCTCCTTCAGCGTCATCAGAAGGGGGACGGTCGCGAGCGAGCCGGCGACGCCGAAGAAGATCAACAGCGGCTTACGGCCGATCTTGTCGGAGATTGCGCCATAGATCGGCTGAAGGATGGTCGCGAAGATCAGCGAGCCGAAGATCACGAAGGTGGTCTGATCCTCGGTCAACCCGACCGAGAGTTTCACGAAGGTCTGCATGTAGGTTGTGAAGGTGTAGAACGCCGCGGTGCCGCCGGCGGTGAGGCCGACCACGAGGAGCAGTTCGCGCGGATAGCGCAGCAGATTGGCGATCGAGCCGGTCGGCTTGACCACCTTCTTGGCTTCCTCGAACGCCTCGGTCTCCTGCAGATTGCGCCGCATCACGGCGGCGAAGATCGCGAGCGCGGCGCCGATGGCGAACGGGATACGCCAGCCCCAGGCCTTGAGCTCGTCGGGGGTTAGGAAGACCTTCTGGAGGAGCAACAGGACGATGATCGCGGTGAGCTGGCCGCCGATCAGGGTCACGTACTGGAAGCTCGAATAGAAGCCGCGATGCTTGGGGTCGGCGACTTCGCTGAGGTAGGTGGCGCTGGCGCCGTACTCGCCGCCGAGGCTCAGACCCTCGATCACGCGGGCCAGCGCCAGGATCACCGGTGCGGCAAAGCCGATCGTCGCATAGGTCGGCGTCAGCGCGATGATCAGCGAGCCGAAGCACATGAAGACGACCGACAGCGTCAGCGAGATGCGTCGGCCGAAATGGTCGGCGATGTAGCCGAACAACCAGCCGCCCAGGGGACGCATTAGGAAGGTCGCCGCGAACACCACGGCGACATTCAACTGCTGGACGACGGGATCGCTGCCCGGGAAGAACGCCGGAGCGAAATAGAGCGCGAACGCCGTATAGGCGTAGAAATCGTACCATTCGACGAGGTTGCCGATCGAGCCGATCAGGATCGCCTTGATCCGGCGCTCGGCGTCGGCGATGTCGATGTGGTCGGAGGCCGGTTTGATTGCTTGCTCTGTCACGTCCGGCCTCCCAGAAATCCTTTGTCTGGGAGCCTACATCGCCTTTCCAAGCAAAAATGGCAACTGGCGGGGGCCCCTGACCGTGCCTTGCGACCAGGTCACGGTGCCTGCCGGGTCGAGCCGGAAGTCAGGAATCCGCTTCAGCCATTCCTCCAGCGCCACCTGCATCTCCATCCGCGCCAGATTGGAACCGACGCAGCGGTGGATGCCGAGGCCGAAGGCGGCGTGGCGGTTCTCCCGCCGGTCGATCACGACCTTGTCAGCATCCGGAAACATCTTCGGGTCGCGATTGGCGGCCGGGAAGGACAGCAGCACCATGTTGCCCGCTTTGACCGGGCAGCCCGAGACGGTGGTCTCCTTGACCACCTCGCGCGCCATGGTCACCGGCGAATAGGCCCGCAGCAGCTCCTCCACGGCGATCGGGATCAACCCAGGCTCGGCGATCAAGCGCTCGCGGTCGGCCGGCGTCCGGGCGAGATGCCAGAGCGAGGAGCCGATCGCGCTCCAGGTCGTGTCGATGCCGGCAATCAGGAGCAGCCGCAGCGAGCCCAGCACGTGCGACTCCTCCAGCGGCTGGCCTTCCTTGTCCTTGGCATTCATCAAATATGAGATCAGGTCGTCAGTCGGCTTCGACCTCCGCTCCTCGATATGCGTCCTGAAATAGGCGCTCATCTCCTGCACGGCCTGGAGCAGCTTGTTCTCGTCCTTGATCCCAAGCTCCAGGATCATATGGATCCAGTTGATGAAGAGATCGCTGTCGCTCTCGGGAATGCCGAGCATGTGCGCGATGGCCTGAACCGGGATGTATTTGCTGTATTGCGCTGCGGCATCGACCTTGCCGTCGGCGATGAACCCGTCGATCAGCTCGTTGCAGATCGCGCGCATCCGCGGCTCGAGCTTCTTCATCGCATCCGGGGTGAAGGGCGGCAGCAGCAATTGCTTGGCCGGCTTGTGCACGGGCGGGTCGGAGGTGATCGGCGGTGCCGCATTCCTGGCGACCTCGGGTCGGACGTCGCGGACGATGATGCGGCGCGACGAAAAATGCTCGGTGTCGTTGGCGATTTCGCGCACGGCCTCATAGGTCGTCGGCATATAGCAGCCGAGGAAGCGCTCGGTGTGCACGACCGGGCTCGCGGCGCGCAGCTCTTCCCAGATCGGGAAGGGATCATCCGTCCATTGCGGATCGGTGTGGTCGAAATCGTTGACCCAGTCGGTCACGGGCGGATGGGCTGTGGGCTCGCTCACGTCGGACATGACAAAAAATCCCTCGAATGTTTCTTGGGGCTCGTGTTCGCTGAAGGCACGGGGAACGCGGGCAGGCCGCGCTACTCCTCGATCACATCGATCGCGATTTCCGGGCAGTTGGATTTGGCAAGCCAGGCCTTGTCTTCGAGGCCCGGTGGAACCGTGCCGTCTCCGGCCGCATGGGCATTGCCGTATTCGTCGAGCTCGAACAGCTCCGGCGCCAACGCCTTGCAACGCGCGTGGCCCTGGCATTTGTCGGGATCGACGTGAACTCTCAGTCGTTCTGCCATTGCGGCTCCCTCGGTCGTATGCGCGTGGCCCGAAGGCCGGCGCGTTCCTCTTGTCAATGTTGTCTGCGACATTTGCCGCTTATTCTAAGTTATATGCTATTACATTCGCGACAGGCTTCCCCTGTCAAGCGCAAACTTATAGGCTCCGCCGTAACATGCGTTCACAACTCGCTCGCAAGCCCGAGAATACCTACCACCATGGCGATCTCCGCGACGCCTTGATCAAGGCTGCGTTACGCGAGGCGGAGCAGGGCGGGGCGGAAGCGATCAGCATCAAGGCACTGGCCAAGCAGCTCGGTGTGTCGCAACCGGCGCCGTACCGTCATTTTGCTGACCGCGAGGCATTGCTCGCCGCAGTGACGGCGGAGGCGTTCCGGCAGCTCAGCACGCTTCTTCGGGAGGCGATGGCGAAGCCGTCGAAGCAATCAAAGCTGTCGCGGCTGGCGCAGGCGACGCTCGATTTCGGCCTGCGCCGCAACGGCATCTATCGGTTGATGTTTGCCTCGCGCACGGTGTCCTGCGCAGCCAAGGACAGCGAGCTGCACGAGGCTACCCGCGAGACGTTTGCGCTGGTCATCGAAGCACTGGAAGCGCCTGCGGTCGGCTATTTGCGCGAGCGGCAGGCCCTCAAGATCTGGGCCGCGCTGCACGGCGTGGTGATGCTGGCCGAGCAGGGTCTGTTCACCGGCGAGGCGGCCCACGCCACGCGCGAGGAACTGGTCGAGGACTTTGTGAACGAGACCAAGGCTGCGCTCGCCGTCGCGATCAAGGACGCGCAGCGTCGCAAGAAGGCCGGCGCTTAAGCCTTCGCTTTCAGCAGCTTCATCAGCTTTTCGACCGCGCTGTCCGGCGTCGTCACGACGGGGCGGCCGGTCGCTTCCGCGACGAGCGGCGCGGTTGCCGCGATGCTGAATTGCGCCAGCGCGATGACGTCGCAATCGCGAAGGTCCTTTGACGCCTCGACGATCAGCCGGTCATGCGTGGCGCGATCGCCGCGGTCGAGTGCGGCCAGCGCGCCGTCGGCAAGCTTTGGCACGATGTGGACGGAGGCCGGAAATTCCGGCGGCATCGAGATCAGCGTTGGCGGAAAGGTCGAGAGCAGGCCGATCTTCTTGCCCATCGTCACGGCCCGTTCGATCATGGCTTCGTTCGGCTTCAGCACCGGCATCGGCGCATGCGCCCGCGCGACGGCCTCGATGCAGGGGCCGAAAGCCGAGCAGGTGAACAGGATCGCGTTCGCGCCGGTCGCGGCCGCATAGTCGCCGAGCGCAAGAAAGCGCTTGGTCATGGCATCGGTGAGCTTGCCGTCGCGCGCGAGATCCGCCGACAGGCTGTCGTCGAGCAGGTTCATCAGCCGGGCCTCCGGCCATGCCTGCGCGAACGCCGCCTCGATCGGGGCGATGGAGTGCTTGAGGGCGTGGATCAGGGCGATGCGCATGGGATGTCTCTTCTCCCTCGCCCCGCTTGCGGGGAGAGGGCATAGGCGGCCTGCGGCCGCCGTTGGTGAACAAGAACGCCGATGCGACGCATCGGCTACGGTGAGGGGGAGTCTCCGCGAGGACGGTGAGAGTTGGATGCGCGGAGGCTGCCCCTCACCCGGATTGCTGCCGGACGATGCTTCGCATCGCCGGGGCAATCCGACCTCTCCCCGCAAGCGGGGAGAGGTGAAGCATCGTTTACTTGAATGGCACGGCGTACATCAAGCCGCCTTTGCTCCAGAGGCCGTTGAGGCCGCGCTCGAGTTTGAGCGGGCTCGCCTTGCCGACATTGCGCTCGTAGATCTCGCCGTAATTGCCGGTGGCCTTGAGCACCGTGACCAGCCATTTGTTGTCGAGACCGAGCCGCGAGCCGAGATCGCCGGAGGCGCCGAGCAGGCGCTGGATCGCGGGCGTCTGCGACTTCGTCATTTCGTCGACATTGGCCTGGGTGACGCCAAGCTCCTCGGCTTCGATCAGGCCGTAATGCAGCCAGGTGATGATGTCGCTCCAGACTTCGTCACCATTGCGGGTGAAGGGTCCGAGCGGCTCCTTGCTGATGGTCGTTGGCAGCACGATGTAATCGGCCGGGTTCGGTGCGGCGGTCGTCACGGCGCCGGCGAGCGCGGAGGCGTCCTGGGTCATGGCATCGCAGCGGCCGCCGAAGAATGTCTGGTACATGGTGTCGACGCGGTCGAATACCAGCGGCTTCCAGTCGATGCCGTTGGCGCGGCCGTAATCGCCCAGCGTGACCTCATGGGTCGTGCCCTGCGCGACGCAGACGGTGGCGCCCTTGAGGTCCTTCAGCTCCTTCACGCCGAGGTCTTTCTTCACGACGAAGCCCTGACCGTCGTAGAAGTTGATCGGTCCCTGCCGCAGGCCCAGCGTAACGCCGCGCAGATAGGTCTGCGTGGAGTTGCGGTAGAGCACGTCGATCTCACCCGATTGCAGCGCAGTGAAGCGGTTCTGCGCGGTCAGCGAAACGTAGCGCACCTTGTTGGGATCACCGAGCACGCCGGCCGCGAGTGCACGGCAATAATCGACGTCGAGGCCCTTGTAATTGCCTTGCGAGTCCGGCGCTGAGAAGCCGGCAAAGCCTGCGCTGACGCCGCACACCAGTGTGCCGCGGCTCTTGACCGTGTCGAGCGTCGCCGCCGACGCCGCAATCGTCGATGCCGCGAGCACGCCCGCTGCGATAACCACGTTCCTCATCATGATACTCTCCCCTCAGTGATTGACACTACGCAACACGTTGTCGACGGCTGTGCCGAGCTTGTCGACGATCTGATCGATCTCGTCAGATGACGCGATATAGGGCGGCGCCAGCAGCACATGGTCGCCACGGACGCCGTCCACGGTGCCGCCGCCCGGATAGCAGCCGAGCCCGTTGGCGAAGGCTTCCGTCTTGATTTTCTGGTTGAGCTTGAGCGCCGGGTCGAACGAGGTGCGGCTGGCACGATCGGCGACGAGCTCGATTGCCCAGAACAGCCCGCGGCCCCTGATATCTCCGACATGGCGGTGATTGCCGAAGCGCTCGGTCAGCCGATGCTCGAGCTGCTTGCCGCGCTGCTTGATCTGCTCGAGCAGATTGTCCTCCCGGATCACGTCCTGCACCGCGAGCGCGGCCGCGCAGGCGAGGGGGTGGGCGAGATAGGTGTGACCGTGCTGGAACGCGCCCGAGCCCGAGCGAATGGTGTCGATGATCTTGCCGCTCGCAAGCATGGCGCCGATCGGCTGGTAACCGCCGCCAAGCCCCTTTGCGATCGCCTGGATATCGGGGGCGACGCCTTCCTGTTGCCATGCATGCGTCGTGCCGGTGCGGCCCATGCCGCACATGACCTCATCGAGGATGAGAAGCGCGCCGTGCCGGTCGCAGATCTCTCGCACGGCCTTGAAGTAGCCGTCCGGTGCCGTCACCGCACCGGCGGTGGCGCCAACGACCGGCTCGGCGAGGAACGCCGCGACGGTGTTGGGGCCGAGCCGCTGAAACTCGGCTTCGAGCTCCGCGGCGAGGCGCGCCACGAATTGCGCGTCGGACTCGCCGTCGTGCTTCTCATGATAGGCAAACGCCGGCGTCACGTGGCTGAACGCGGCCGAGAGCAGCGGTGCGTAGGGCGCGCGGCGCCAAGCGTTGCCGCCGGCGGCGAGCGCGCCGAGCGTGTTGCCGTGATAGCTCTGCCGCCGCGCGATGAAATGCTGCCGCTGCGGCTCGCCGCGTTCGATGAAATATTGCCGCGCGAGCTTGATGCTGGCTTCGATCGCCTCCGATCCGCCGCTGACGAAATAGGCGTAGGCGAGACCGCCGGGCTCGTGGCCAACCAACGCTTCGGCAAGCCGCTCGGCCGGCTCGGAGGAGAAGAAGGCGGTGTGCGCATAGGCGAGCGTCGAAGCCTGCTTCGCCATTGCCGCGATCACGCGGGGGTGCTGATGCCCGAGGCAGGACACCGCCGCGCCGCCGGAGGCGTCGATGACGCGGCGCCCATCCTCGGCAAACAGATAGACGCCTTCGCCGCCGATCGCCTTGGGCGGAGTCTCACGCAACGAGCGGTGCAGCACGCGGCTGGTTCGGGTGCTCATGGATCAACCTTTCTCTGAAACGTAGGTGGAAGCCGTGGCGAGCCGTGCCTCGGTGTCCTGGAGCCGCTTCTTGGCGGCGCTGCCGCCCAGTGAGAACGTCACTGCGGCGAGCGACTGCGCGATCGCGAGCGCGCCGGTGAGGCTCGGAAAGAAGCCGGGCGAGGAGGCCGCTTCGAACAGCAGAACGTGGTCGGCCCCCTCGGCCATCGGCGCTGCCACGCTGTCGGCGATCGCGATCAGCGTTGCGCCGGCGCGATAGGCGGCTTGCGCGACCCGGACGCTGGCGTTGGTGTAGGGCATGAAGCCGATGACGATCACGGCCTCGCCGGGGCGGAAGGCGCCGAGATCGAGATCGTCGGGGCCGGAGCTGCCTACGATCTGCACCTGTTCGGGACGGAACAGCCTCAGCTCGTAGTTGAGCAATTCCGCGACGCTGCGGCAGCTGCGATAGCCGGTGATCCAGATCCGTTTTGCATCGTGCAGCGTGCGGGCCGCATCCGCGATCGCGTGGGCGGAGATACGTGGCAGACCCGCAGCTTCGGCTTCGAGCTTGTCGGTGATGAGCGTGACGTCCGCGTTCGGGCCGTGGCGGCGGCCTTTGGCGCGCGCCGAAAAGGGCGAGATCTGCGACGGCCGCCGTGCCTCGGTGAGCGCAGCGCGCAATGCGTCCCAGCCGGAATAGCCGATCGCCTTGGCAAGGCGCGTGAATGCGGCGGGATCGGCACCGGCCTCGGCCGCGAGGTCGCGCATCGAACGGGTGGTGGCATCGTAATCGTTGGCCGCGACAAAACGCCCGACCTCCTGCAAGCGCAGGGGGAGCGATGGCAACGCAATGCGTAGTTCGCTCAGGGGCGAGGATTTTGCGGGCTCGGCCATGAAACATTTGTTGCACGGTTCTTGGATTGGTGCAACAGTTGACGCGCGCCGCCGGAAATCGCTGTTTTCAGGAAGGATTTTTGTGCCGTGACCTCAGATGACCCCAGGCCGCCGCCGCGCCGCAGCTTTTTCGGCGCGCTCGGGCCGAACGAACTGAAGGGCCTGTTCTGGCAGGTGCTGGTGGTCGGCATCGCGGTTGCCGTCATCGTCTTCCTCTGGTCCAACACGGTCACCAACCTCTCGGCGCGCCGCATCACCACCGGCTTTGCATTTCTCGGCCGCGAAGCGGGCATGCCGATTGCCGACAGCCTGCTCGCCTACAATCCCCGGGACAGCTACCTCTGGGCCTTCGTTGTCGGCGTCGCCAACACCCTGCGTGTCGCTGTGATCGGCATCGTGCTTGCGACCATTCTGGGGACGCTGATCGGGATCTCGCGGTTGTCGGCGAACTGGCTGCTGTCGCGGCTTGCCGCCGTTTATGTCGAGGTCCTGCGCGACATTCCGCTGCTGCTTCAATTATTGTTCTGGTACGTGCTGATGCAGGCGTTGCCGGCGGCGCGCGCCGCGTGGCGGCCGGTCGAGGGCGTTTTCCTGTCCAATCGCGGACTGATCCTGCCGGCGATCCCGGTGGGCTCGCCGCAGCTCTGGGTGCTCGGCACGGCCGCGCTCGGGCTCGCCGCGTTCTTTCTGATCAGGCGATGGCTGATCGCGCAACAGATGCGGGACGGCAAGCCGCGGCCGGCCTGGCCGTTTGCGGTTGGCCTCATCCTCGCCCTGCCGACGGCCGTATCGGTGGCGCTTCGCGTGTCCTGGACGATCGAATGGCCCCAGCTGCGCGGCTTCAACTTCGTCGGCGGGTTGACGCTCGCGCCGGAATATTTCGCGCTGCTGATCGCGCTCGTCACTTACACCTCGGCCTTCATCGCCGAGATCGTACGCAGCGGCATCCAGTCGGTACCGCGCGGGCAGTGGGATGCCGCCAGCGCGCTCGGCCTGCGCCGCAGTTTCATGCTGCGGCAGATCATCCTGCCGCAGGCGCTACGCGTGATCGTGCCGCCGATGACGAGCCAGTATCTCAACCTGACCAAGAACTCTTCGCTCGCGGTCGCGATCGGCTATCAGGACGTGGTCTCGATCGCCAACACCACGCTGAACCAGACCGGGCAGGCGATCGAGGCGATCTCCCTGATCATGGCCGTCTTCCTCACCATCAGTCTCGGCATCAGCTTCTTCATGAACTGGTACAATGCGCGCATCGCGCTGGCGGAGCGCTGAGCATGACGGCGATCACTGACATGCCCGACCTGCCGCGTGCCGCCCGGCGCCCGCAAATCGGCAATCCGGTGCTGCGCTGGCTGCGCACCAATCTGTTCTCGTCGATCCCCAACGGCATTCTGACGGTCGTTCTGCTGGCGGTGCTGGCGAAAGGCGTGATCAGCTTCGTGCAGTGGGGCGTTGCGAACGCGGTCTGGTTCGCGCCGGCCAACGATTCCAGCGCCTGCAAGGCTGTGCGCGGCCTCGGCGCCTGCTGGGCCATCATTCCCGAGAAGTACCGCTTCATCCTGTTCGGCACCTATCCGTTCGACGAGCAATGGCGGCCGGCGCTGTCCGTCGTGCTGTTCATTGCGCTGTTCTTTCTCTCGACGCGCCGCGCGCTATGGCGGCGGGAATTGGCCTACCTCTGGATCGGCGCGCTGGCGCTGATCAGCGTCCTGATGTGGGGCGGCGTGTTCGGGCTGTCCTTCGTCTCGCAGGACCGCTGGGGCGGGCTGCCGGTGACGCTGATCCTGGCGACGTTCGGATTGGCGTTCGGCTTCCCGCTCGGCATTCTGGTCGCGCTCGGTCGACGCTCAAAGCTGCCGGCGATCCGCTCGCTGAGCGTGCTCTATGTCGAACTGATCCGCGGCGTGCCGCTGGTGAGCCTGCTGTTCATGGCGAGCGTGATGTTTCCGCTGTTCATGCCGGCTGGATTCAACATCGACAAGCTGTTGCGCGCGCAGATCGCGATCATTCTGTTTGCGGGCGCCTATCTTGCCGAAGTGATCCGTGGTGGCCTCCAGGCCGTGCCGCGCGGGCAATACGAAGCGGCCGATGCGTTGGGGCTGTCCTATTGGCGGAAGCACCGGCTGGTCGTGCTTCCGCAGGCGATCCGCCACGTCATTCCGCCGCTGGTCAACACCTTCATCGCATTCTTCAAGGACACCAGCCTGGTGCTGATCATCGGCATCTTCGATCTGCTGACGACCGCCAAGACCGCGATCATCGATCCGGCCTGGCAACAGTTTTCGGTCGAGGTCTACATCTTCGTCGCCGCGATCTATTTCGTGTTCTGCTTCGCGATGTCGCGCTATAGCCGCGGCCTGGAGGCCCAATCCGCCTCGAGATAAACCGGGAGCACGATGCTTATGCCGCGCCTATAGCAGGAGCCCAAATCCAGACTGGGAATCCTACGTGACGAACTCCACCTTTAATTTGCTGGTGGGCTTCAACACGAGGCACGTCAAATCATGATGAAATCTGTTCTTGCTGCGTCGGCCATTCTGGTCGCGCTCTGCTCCGCTGCCGCTGCCGCTGCCGCTGCCCGCGACGTGGTGCATCACGCATCCATGGCGTCGGAAGCGACCGCCCGGATGTCACAGCCCCATCCGGGCTTCATGGCCCAGGCGGCTATGACGGAGGATGCGGGCTACGACGCGCATCAATATCACGGCGGTCCGAAAGCCAACGATTAAGATCCGACCGGGACGCCGACGCCTTGGTAACGGGCCGCGCAGAGACGGCCTGATGGTGAATGTGCCGGCACCGGGGGACAGCTAAGGTCCCCCGGCGCGGCCCGCATCATGCCTTGATCTTCGGGTCGATCGGCGTCTGCCCGCGCAGGCCCAGAATATCCTCCAGCACCTTCGCGCCGGCGAGCACCTGCGCATCCGCGCGCGGCGCGCCGACGACCTGCACGCCGACCGGCAAACCGGAAGCCGTGAAGCCGCAGGGCAGCGACAGTGATGGGCAGCAGGCCAGCGTGATGGCGTAGACGATGCCGAGCCATTCGACGTAGTTCTCGAACCTCTTGCCGGCGCATTCCGCGACATAACGGTTCTCGATCGGGAAGGGCGGCACGATCGTCGTCGGCGTCAGCAGCAGATCGTAGGTCTTGAAGAACTCGATCGCGCGTGCGGTCATGCCGACGCGCTGGGCTTCGGCACGCGCGAGCTGCTCGACCGTGAGCTTGAGGCCCTCCTCGATGTTCCAGATCACCTCGGGCTTGAGCAGGTCGCGCTTGGTGCGCAGCAGATTGGCCTTGGTGATCGCGAAGTCGAAGGCGCGCAGCACGTGGAAGCATTCGTGCGCTTCGCGCCAGTCGGGATGCGCCTCCTCGACGATGGCGCCGGCTTCCGCGAAGCGTTCCGCCGCCTTGCGCGTGATCGCCTTGACCTCGGGATCAACCGGCGTGATGCCGAGATCGGGCGAATAGGCGATGCGCTTGGGCTTCCTGCCCGACTGTGCCGCCGACAGGAAGGAGGTCGTGGGCGCTGGCAGCGACAGCGGATCGTCCGCATAGTCGCCGCTCATGGCGTCGAGCAGCAATGCGAGATCCTCGACATTGCGCGCCATCGGACCGACCACGCCGAGATTGCGGTCGATACCCGATTTCGGGGTATGCGCGACGCGACCGATGCTCGGCCGCATGCCGACGACGCCGCAGAAGGCTGCGGGGCTGCGCAAGGAGCCGCCCATGTCGGAGCCCTGTGCCAGCCAGGCCATGCCGGTGGCGAGTGCCACCGCTGCGCCGCCGGAAGAGCCGGCCGCCGACCTGGACGTGTCCCAGGGATTGAGCGTCGCACCGAACACCTCGTTGAAGGTGTTGGCGCCGGCGCCGAATTCCGGCGTGTTGGATTTTGCGTAGACGACCGCGCCATTGGCCTCGAGATTCTCGACCATGAGGTCGGACGTCGCGGAAATGTTATCCTTGAAGATCGGCGAGCCCTGGGTGTTCAACACGCCCGCGACGTCGGTCAGGTCCTTGATCGGCAGCGGCAGACCCGCGAGCAGCCCGCGTGCACCAGCAGGCTTCTGCATCAGCGCTTTCGCATTGGTCCGCGCGCGATCGAAGCACAGTGTCGGGAGCGCGTTGACCTTGCCGTCGACCTCGCTGATGCGCTTCTCCACCACGTCGAGCAGCTCGAGGGGAGAAACGTCGCCGGAGCGCAGCTTGTCGACGACGGTGCAGGCGGTTTCGCGGATCAGGTCTTGAGACAACTATTTTGCTCCTAAGGCTACTCTTGGTTCGCTTCGACAGAAAAGTCTAACCCCATCCGGCGCTGATGCCGCCGTCGACCGTGTAGATCACGCCGGATGTGTAGCCGGCGCGATCCGACGCGAGGAAGGCCATGAGGTCGCCGATCTCGCGCGCATGCGCGGGGCGACCGAGTGGCAGGCCCTTCTGGAATTCCTTGTAACGGTTCTCATCGCCGAACTGGTGCTTTGCCCGCGTCTTCAGCAGCGTGACGTGGCGGTCGGTGCCGACGGGGCCGGGATTGATGCCGACCACGCGGATGTTGTCGGCGAGGCTTTTGCCGCCGAGCGCGCGGGTGAAAGCCATCAGCGCGGCATTGCCGGCGCTGCCGCAGATATAATTGGCGTCGAATTTTTCGCCGGCCGCGCCAATGTCGTTGACGATGACGCCGCCGCCTTTGGCCTTCATCTGCGCGTAGATCTGCCGCGTCAGGTTGATGTAACCGAACACTTTCAATTCCCAGGCGTGGCGCCAGGTGGCTTCATCGATCTTGTCGATCGAGCCGCCGGGGATGTCGCCGGCATTGTTGACGAGCACGTCGATATCGGCAGCTTCCTTGGCGAGCCGGGCGATGTCCTCGGCCTTGCGCAAATCCACGATGCTGGTCGCAGCGTCGATCTGGTGCGCCGAGCGCAGCCGGTCAGCCAGCGCCTTGAGCTGCTCGCCGTTGCGGGCGGCGAGCAGGAGATGAGCGCCTTCCTCGGCAAACGCCTCGGCGGCGGCTGCGCCGATGCCCTTGGACGCGCCCGTGATCAGGACGCGCTTGCCACGCAAATGCAGATCCATGGAGTGTACTCGCTCGGTGGGAACTGAATGAAATCAGTAGGCGGTCGGCTGCGCCATGGTCAACATTGCAGTGCAGCGTTGCACTGCCGCCGAGTTTGGTCCATTGCAGTGCGGTCAAAAAGACGGCGGCTGCCGGACCAAAAAGGGACGTTCTCGATGAGCAAGAAACAGTACCGGATCGCAGTCATCCCCGGCGATGGCATCGGCAAGGAAGTGATGCCCGAGGGCCTGCGCGTTTTGGAGACGGCGGCCAAGAAGCACGGCGTGTCCTTGCATTTCGATCATTTCGACTTCTCGTCCTGGGACTATTACGAGAAGCACGGGCAGATGATGCCGGATGATTGGAAGGAAAAGATCGGCAAGCACGACGCGATCTATTTCGGCGCGGTCGGCTGGCCCGCCAAGATTCCGGATCACGTCTCGCTGTGGGGCTCGCTGATCAAGTTCCGTCGCGAGTTCGATCAATATGTGAACCTGCGCCCGGTGCGGCTGATGCCCGGCGTGCCGTCGCCGCTGGCCAATCGCAAGCCCGGTGACATCGATTTCTGGGTGGTGCGCGAGAACACCGAAGGCGAATATTCCTCCGTCGGCGGACGCATGTTCCCCGACACCGACCGCGAGTTCGTGACGCAGCAGACGGTGATGACCCGCACCGGCGTCGATCGCATCCTGAAGTTCGCCTTCGAGCTCGCGCAGTCGCGGCCGAAGAAGCACCTGACCTCGGCGACCAAGTCGAACGGCATCTCCATCACCATGCCCTATTGGGACGAGCGCGTGGAGGCGATGGCCAAGAAGTTTCCGGGCGTGAAGTGGGACAAGTACCACATCGACATTCTCACCGCGAACTTCGTGCTGCATCCGGACTGGTTCGACGTCGTGGTCGGCTCCAACCTGTTCGGCGACATCCTCTCCGATCTGGGTCCCGCCTGCACCGGCACGATCGGCATCGCGCCATCGGGCAACATCAATCCCGAGGGCGATTTCCCGTCGGTGTTCGAGCCGGTGCACGGCTCGGCGCCCGACATCGCAGGGCAGGGCATCGCGAACCCGATCGGTGCGATCTGGTCGGGCGCGATGATGCTGGATCATCTCGGCGAGAAGGTTGCCGGCAAGTCGATCGTCGATGCGATCGAGCGCACGCTGGCCGAACGCACGCTGCGTACCAAGGACCTCGGCGGCAATGCCGACACCACGGCGTGCGGCAAGGCCGTCGCGGATATGGTGGACTAAGGCACGTTCGCGCAACAGATCACGGTGTCGTCCCGGCGAAAGCCGGGACCCATACGCCGCAGCCGTTGTTGCTGCGCGAGAAGGTCATTGCCTGTTTTCGTCAAACGCCTGCTGCGGCGTATGGGTCCCGGATCTGCGCTTCGCTTGTCCGGGACGACACCGTTTGTGGCTGCTTCGTTCTCGTTCAGCCCGCGATCTTCTCGATCGCCGCCTGATCCAGCCCGAATTTCTTCCCGGCTTCCAAAATTTCCTGCCAGGTGGTCGGATCGACCGGAATGCCTTCGGCAAGGCGCTTCTTCTTGGTCTCGCGCTCGGGCTCGCCGGCAATCTTCACTTTCTCGACGCCGGGGCCGGGAGGCGAGCCGGTGTGCCAGGCAACAAAACTCTCGACTTCACTTGCCAGGTTCTCGCCTGTGCCGAGCTTGCCCGGATCGATGACGATCGAGAGCATGCCGTTGAGGACGTTGTACTTGCCGTCGGACGGGCCCTTGACCACCTGCCCGCCGGAGAGCGCGCCGCCGAGGATTTCGCACACCAGCGCAAGCCCCGAACCCTTGTGCTCGCCGAACGGCAGGATGGCGCCGTACGGCGGGATCACGGTGTAGCGCGGATTGACGGTGGGCTTGCCTTCGTTGTCGATGATGGTGCCGGGCTCGAGTTCGACGCCCTTGTTGTGAGCGACGCGGGTCTTGCCCTGCGCGATCCGGCTGGTGGCGAAGTCGAGCACGATCGGCTCCTTGCCGCGGCGCGGGATGCCGACACAGAACGGGTTGGTGCCGTGGCGCGGATCGCTGCCGCCCCAGGGCGCCACGATCGGGCGCGAGATCACGTTGACGAAATGGATCGAGACCAGCCCGTGGTCGATGCACTGCTCGGCCCAGTGGCCGATGCGGCCGATGTGGTGCGCGTTGGAAAGGCCGACGAGGCAGACGCCGTTGCGCTTGGCGCGCTCTGCCGCCAGCTCCATCGCTTCATGGCCGATCACCTGGCCGTAGCCGGTGAGACCGTCGAGGGTGAGAAGCGGACCGGTGTCGAGCACGGTCTTGACGTGAGCATTCACCGCCAGGCCGCCGTTGACGACGCTCGAGACATAACGCGGGATCATGCCGACGCCGTGGGAATCATGTCCCTTGAGGTTGGCCTCGACGAGATTGGTGGATACGAGTTCGGCTTCACGGTCGGAGGAGCCCCCGGCCTTGACGATGGCGCGGATGGCGTTGGTGAGCGGCTCTGCCTTGATGGTGCGATAGTCGGCCATTGTTGTTGCTCTTATCCTTTCACGATCCGGCGGCAATGGACCCATGCCGCCTCAATCAGGTTCTCGCTGGCTTCCGGCGTGCGAAACGCCGAATGCGCCGACAGCGTCACGTTCGGAATCTTGGTCAGTGGATGATCCGCGGGCAGCGGCTCGATGTTGAAGACGTCGAGGCCGGCATGGCGGATGTGGCCCGACTTCAACGCATCGATCATCGCCTGTTCGTCGACGATGGCGCCGCGCGCGGTGTTGATGAAGACGACGCCCGGTTTCATCTTCGCGATCTTTTCGCGCGTGATCATGCCGCGCGTCTCGTCGTTGAGTAGCAGGTGCAGCGACACGACGTCGCTCCGCGCCAGCAACGTGTCGAGATCGGTGAACTCGATGCCGGGATGGGTCTTCGGCGAGCGGTTCCACGCGATCACCTTCATGCCGCTGCCGGACGCGATGCGCGCGACTTCGGCGGCGATACCGCCGAAGCCGATCAGGCCCAGCGTCTTGCCGGTGAGCTGCATGCCGTCCTCGCGCAGCCAGTTACCGGCGCGCATCTCGCGGTCCATCATCGCGATGACGCGCGCGGAGGACCACATCAGCGCGATCGCCGACTCCGCGACGGCCGTATCGCCATAGCCCTTGATCAGATGCACGGAGATGCCGAGCTCAGCGAGCTCTTCGGGGTTCATGTAGCTGCGCGCGCCGGTGCCGAGGAATACGACGTGCTTGAGGCCTGCGCACTTCTTCGCGACCTCGGTTGGCAGCGCGGTGTGGTCCACGATCGCGATCTCGGCGCCGTCGAGGATCTCAGGATATTGCTCGGGCTTGATATCCGGGTCCCGGTGAATCCGCACCTTGGGGTCGCCGGGCTTCTCCAGCCGCTCCATGATCACGGCGAGCGCTTCATTAGCGTCGACGAAAACTCCGCGCATGTCTGTCTCCGATCAGGATGCGACGCCGGCGATCGCCAGCACGGTGTGCATCAGCACGTTGGTGCCCGCAGCGCAGTCGGGCTGCGTGGCGTCTTCGAGCTCGTTGTGGCTGATGCCGTCCTTGCAGGGCACGAACACCATCGCCGCCGGCATGACGGTGTTGAGGTTGCAGGCATCGTGGCCGGCCCCGGAGGTGATACGGCGCGAGGAGTAGCCGAGCGTCTTGGCCGCATTCTCGACCGCCGCAATCAGCTTGGGATCGAAATGCGTCGGCGGCTTGCGCCAGACCAGATCGATGTTGACCTCGACCTTGCGGCGCGCGGCGATCTCGGCGATGGCCGCACGAAGGTCGCGATCGAGCGCATCCATGATCGCGCCGTCTGCGCTGCGGCAATCCATGGTGAAGGCGATCTCGCCGGGAATGACGTTGCGCGAGGGATTTGCGATCACGGCCTCGCCGATGGTGCCGACCGCGTTCGGCCCGTGCTTCCTGGCAAGGGCTTCCATCGCCAGCACGATCTCGGACAGCGTCGCCAGCGCATCGCGCCGCAACGGCATCGGCGTCGATCCCGCATGGCTCTCGAAGCCGGAGATCTTGCCGTCGTACCACAGCACGCCCTGGCCGGAATCGACCACGCCGATGGTCTTGCCCTCGGCTTCCAGGATCGGGCCCTGTTCGATGTGGAGCTCGACGAAGCAGCCGAGCTTCTGGAAGCCGACCGGCTTGTCGCCGCGATAGCCGATGCTGTCGAGCGCCTGGCCGACAGTCGTGCCCTCGATATCCTTGCGTGAGAGAATGTCGTCGGTGGTGAAATCGCCGACGTAGGCTGCGGACGCCATCATCGCCGGCGCGAAGCGCGAGCCTTCCTCGTTGGTCCAGTTGACGACGCAGATCGGCGCCTCGGTCTCGATGCCGGCATCGTTCAGCGTACGGATCACCTCGAGCGCGCCGAGCGTGCCGAGAATGCCGTCATACTTGCCGCCGGTCGGCTGGGTGTCGAGATGCGAGCCGATGCCGACGGGGAGCTTCGACATGTCGCGGCCCTTGCGGAGGCCGAACTGCGAGCCGAGCGCATCGACATGCACCTCGAGGCCCGCGTCCTCACAGGCCTTTCGGAACCAGTCGCGAACCTGCTTGTCTTCGCTGCTCAGCGTCAGCCGCCGCACACCGCCCTTGGCCGTCCCGCCGAATTGCGCGGTCTCGTGAATGGAGCCCCAGAGGCGGGCGGAATCGATTTGCAGGTTCGTCGCGGCTCGGCTCATGCGTCAGTCTCTCGTTTGTCCGGCGCCTTTTTCAATGACGCGCCAGCGCGGGCGCGTCAACCGCGAGGCTGCTCTGCGCAATCTGACATGCAAGCTCGGCGACGCGCTCCACCGCGACGACGTCGGGCGAGGCGAGCCAGCTTGCCGTAAACGTCAGCGGCGCGATCTCCAGGTCGGTGTCGAGCAACTGCAGCCGGCCATCGGCGAGCTCGTTCTCGACGATGGCGTCGGGGATCACGGCGATGCCGAGGCCTTCCACCGCCATGTGGATCACGGTCGCAAGCGAGGCAGAGGCGTGGAGACGGATCGGCGGCAAGTCGGGCCGGTCGAACACCTCGCGTACGACCTCGTAGGGCCTGGTCTTGCGCGGAAAGGTGATGATCGGAAACCGCGCGAGATCGGCGGGCGTCACCGGGCCGTGTCCGAGCCCGAGCGACGGACTTGCGAGAAAGCCGATCGGATAATCGGCCAGCACGCGGTTGTGCACGCCCGAGGCCGACAGCGGTCCGACCACGAAGGCCAGTTCGATCTCCTGCGCGAGCAGGCGCGCGGTGAGGTTCGGCGTGATGTCGACCTCGATCTCCAGCGACAGGTTGGGATAGATCTGGTTCATGCTCTTCACCAGCCGCGGCAGCCAGGTGTGCACGATGGTCTCCGCGACGCCGAGCCGCATCACGCCGCGCATCGCCGAACGATCGCCGATCTCCGCCATCATCTGGGCGCGCAGGCCGATCAGCTTTTCCGCGTAGACCATCATCTGCCGGCCGCTCGGGGTGGGCGAGGCCACGCGATGGTCGCGGTTGAGGAGCTTGACGCCCATCTCGCGCTCGAGCTGGGCGATGCGCTGGGAGATCGCAGGCTGGGTCGTATTCAGCCGTGCCGCGGCGCCGCGAAAGCTGCCGAGCTTCACAACCCAAAGGAAGGTTTCGATCGACCTGAAGTCCAGCATCGGAAGGATTTTCCTGATCGATAAATTATATTTATCGATATTGATTAGAAAGGAAGATTAGACTTTATAGCACGCTTGGTGTTGGCTGTCTTTGTCGAGTTTATAGGCAGGTCAATCACATGACTGTTTTGGTGGCAGCGCAGCAAACTGAAACACCCGACGCCCTCCCGAGCCGCCAGGCTCGGCTGGCCTATCGTGGCGGCGAGGTCGGTTCCACCGCGGGGGTCGCCCCCGGCTTCGTCCAGGGCAATCTGGCGATCCTGCCGGCGGAATATGCCGGCGCCTTCCACCGCTTCTGCCAGCTCAATCCCAAGCCGTGCCCGATCATCGGCATGTCCGATGTCGGCAGCCCGTACATCCCCGCCCTTGGCGCCGATCTCGACATTCGCACCGACGTGCCGCGCTACCGTGTCTGGCGCGACGGCGAAGTCGTCGACGAGCCGACCGACGTGACGAAGCATTGGCGCGACGACCTCGTGACCTTCGTGCTCGGCTGCTCCTTCTCGTTCGAAGAGGCACTGCTCGACGAGGGCATGCCGATCCGCCACATCGAGCAGAACGTGCGGGTGCCGATGTACCGCACCAATATCGCCTGCGGCGAGGCCGGCCCGTTCGCAGGTCCGATGGTGGTGTCGATGCGCCCGTTCAAGCCGGCGGATGCGATCCGCGCGGTGCAGATCACGTCGCGCTATCCCGCCGTGCACGGCGCGCCCGTGCATCTCGGCCATCCGCATCTGATCGGTATCAAGGACATCGCCAAGCCCGACTATGGTGATCCCGTACCTGTTGCCGATGACGAGATTCCGGTGTTCTGGGCCTGCGGCGTGACGCCGCAATCGGTGATCAATTCCGCCAAGGTCCCGTTCGCGATTACGCATTCGCCCGGCCTGATGCTGGTGACCGATCTGAAGAACAGAAACATGGCCGTGATTTAGTAGGCAACGTTTGCTGCTTCTTCGGGCTTTACGCAGTTTGCCAATCGTTTCATTCGATACGCGCAAAATTCGAATAACAGGGGACTTTGCCTATGACGATCACTCGCCGCGACGTTCTGCTCGGAGCCACCGCCGCTGCCGCGCTGTTGCCGCTAGCCGCGCGCGCGCAAACCTCTGAGGTGGTGATCGGCGCGACCTATCCCCTGTCGGGCGCCGGCGCCCAGGTCGGCGTCGACGCGCAACGCGCGTTCGAGACCGCGATCGACATCATCAACAACGACCAGGACTTCGATCTTCCGCTGGCAAAAGGCGTCGGTTTGCCGGGTCTCGGCGGCGCCAAGATCCGCATGGTGTATGCCGACCACCAGGGCGACCCGCAAAAGGGACGCGCCGAAGCCGAGCGACTGATCACCCAGGAGAAAGTCTGCGCGGTGCTCGGCTCCTATCAGAGCGCGGTCGCGGTCACGGTCAGCCAGATCTGCGAGCGTTACCAGATCCCGTTCCTGTCGGCGGACAATTCCTCGCCGAGCCTGCATCGCCGCGGACTGAAGTACTATTTCCGCGCCTCGCCGCATGACGAGATGTTCTCGGCCGGGATGTTCGATTTCCTCGACTCGATGAAGAAGAAGGGCGTCAAGGCCGACACGCTGGCGCTGTTCCACGAAGACACGATCTTCGGCACCGACTCCGCCAACGCCCAGACCAAGCTCGCGACCGAGCGCGGCTACAAGATCGTCGCCGACATCAAGTACCGCGCCAACTCGCCGTCCTTGTCTGCCGAGGTCCAGCAGCTCAAGGCCGCCAATGCCGATGTGCTGATGCCCTCGAGCTACACCACGGACGGCATCCTGCTGGTCAAGACGATGGCGGAGCTCGGCTACAAGCCGAACGCGATCCTGGCTCAGGCAGCCGGCTTCTCCGAAAAGGCGCTTTACGACGCCGTCGGCGACAAGCTCGAAGGTGCGATCACCCGCGGCAGCTTCTCGCTCGATCTTGCCGCCAAGCGGCCGATGGTCGGCAAGATCAACGATCTGTTCAAGGCGAAATCGGGCAAGGACCTCAACGACAACACCTCGCGCCAGTTCATGGCGATGATCGTGATTGCCGACGCCATCAACCGCGCCAAGTCGACCGACGGCGAGAAGATCCGCGACGCGATGGCTGCGACCGACATTCCGGGCGAACAGACCATCATGCCCTGGAAGCGGGTCAAGTTCGACGACATGGGCCAGAACAACGACGCCGATCCGGTGCTGCTGCAATATATCGGCGGCAAGTTCGTCACCGTGTTCCCGTCGCAGGCGGCGGTCGCCGAAGCTGTCTGGCCGATGAAGTGAGGATTGCATCGGGAGCGCGGACGTTAGCTCCCGATCCTGATCCTGCGGAGTAAGACGGAGCCCGCGTCGGGACAGGCGAGGGCGGCCCGTCGTTGCGACACGCGTTCGATGACGCCCCTCGGGGTGAGGGCTTTTTCTGGGGGGCAAGTTGCTGACAGTCGAAAC
The DNA here is from genome assembly GCF_024199945.1 of Bradyrhizobium sp. CCGUVB4N. Taxonomy (GTDB): domain Bacteria; phylum Pseudomonadota; class Alphaproteobacteria; order Rhizobiales; family Xanthobacteraceae; genus Bradyrhizobium. The sequence goes on from NZ_JANADP010000001.1 coordinate 3,216,816, forward strand.
AATTGTCCAAAGTCTCGCAAGCGGCCTGCTGATGGGCCTGCTCTACGGACTGATCGCCGTCGGCCTCGCGCTGATCTTCGGCCTGATGGACGTCACGAACTTCGCCCATGGCGAGTTCCTGATGATCGCGATGTACGCGTCCTTCTTCCTGTTCGCGTTCTTCGCCATCGATCCCTTGCTCTCGGCGCCGCTGGTCGCGGCGGCGATGTTCGTGTTCGGAGCAGTGGTCTACCTGTTGATTGTACGCTTCGCCATGCGGGCCAAGGCCAATGCCGGCATGGTGCAGATCTTCACCACCTTCGGCCTGGCCATCGTGATGCGCGGACTGGCCCAGCTGTTCTTCACGCCGGACTATCGCAGCATTCCGCAATCCTGGCTCGGCGGCAAAACCGTCTCGATTGCAGGCATTTTCCTCCCCGAGCCGCAGCTGGTCGGTGCGCTGGTCTCGATTCTCGCCTTTGCCGGCCTCTACTTCTTCATCCACCGCACCGATTTCGGCCGCGCGCTGGAAGCCACCCGTGAGGATCCCGGTGCGGTCGCGCTCGTCGGTATCGACAAGAACCGCGTGTTCGCGTTCGGTTGGGGCCTGGGCGCTGCGCTTGTCGGTCTCGCCGGCGCGATCATGGCGGTGTTCTTCTACATCTATCCCGACGTCGGCGCGTCCTTTGCGCTGATTGCCTATGTCACGGTGGCGCTTGGCGGCTTTGGCAGTGTGTTCGGTGCCTTTGCCGGCGGCATCATTGTCGGCCTGGTCGAAGCGGTGACCGCGCTGATGCTGCCGCCTTCGCTGAAGTCGGTCGGCATCTACGCGGTGTACCTGCTCGTTGTCTTCATCCGGCCGCGTGGCCTGTTCGGGTCGATGTGATGGACAAGAATTTTGCCGCGCGGCGTCGCCGCGATCTCATCATTGCGGCAGTGCTGACCGCACTGGCCGCGCTCGCGCCGCTGTTCGTCAAAAACGTCTACGTCCAGAACATCCTGGTCCTGACCTTGATGTATGCGGCGCTGTCGCAGAGCTGGAACATCCTCTCCGGCTATTGCGGACAGATCTCGCTAGGCCACGCTCTCTATTTCGGCATCGGCGCCTACACCACCGAGCTTCTGTTCACCAAGTTCGGCGTGCTGCCCTGGTTCGGCATGCTCGCCGGCGGTACGATCGCGGCGCTCATCGCGATGGGGCTCGGTTATCCCTTCTTTCGGCTGCGCGGCCATTACTTCGTGATCGCGACCATCGTCATCGCGGAGATCGGGTTGCTGCTGTTCCAGAACTGGGAATGGGCAGGGGCTGCGATGGGCATCACCATTCCCGTGCGCGGCGACAGCTGGCTGAAATTCCAGTTCATGCGCAGCAAACTGCCGTATTTCTATTTCGCGCTGGCGCTTTGCTGTCTCGCCTGGTTTGTCACATGGTGGCTTGAAGACTCCAAATGGGGTTTTTGGTGGCGCGCGGTGAAGGACAATCCGGAAGCGGCCGAGAGCCTGGGCGTCGTCGTGTTCAATTCCAAAATGGGTGCGGCAGCGGTCTCTGCGTTCCTCGTTGCTGTCGGAGGCGCCTTCTACGCGCAGTTCCTCGCCTATATCGATCCCGAGAGCGTCATGGGCTTCCAGTTCTCGCTGCTGATGGCGCTGCCGGCCGTGCTCGGGGGCATCGGCACCCTCTGGGGTCCCGTGCTCGGGGCGGTCATCCTGATCCCGATGACGGAGCTGACGCGCTCCTATATCGGCGGCTCCGGTCGCGGCGTCGACCTCATCGTCTATGGCGCGCTGATCGTGGCGATCTCGCTGGCCTTGCCGCAAGGCCTGGTCAGCCTGTTTTCCCGTTCCAAAGCAAAAGGAGCCACGCGATGACCGCGCTCCTTGAAACCCGCGGCGTCTGGCAGCGCTTCGGCGGCCTCGTCGCCAACAGCGATGTGTCGATCTCGGTCGGCCGCGGCGAAATCGTCGGGCTGATCGGTCCGAACGGTGCCGGCAAATCGACGCTGTTCAATCTGATCGCCGGCGTGCTGCCGCCGACGCAAGGCTCGATCTGGTTCGACGGCGAGGACGTGACGAAGATGCCGGCGGCAGAGCGCTGTCAACGCGGCGTCGGGCGCACCTTCCAGGTCGTCAAGAGCTTCGAGACCATGACGGTCATCGACAACGTCATCGTCGGCGCCTTGGTGCGCAACACCGTAATGCGCGAGGCGCGCCGCAAAGCGCATGAGGTGCTGGAGTTCACCGGCCTTGCCGCGCGCGCCGATGTGCTCGCAAGCGACCTCGTGCCGGCCGAGAAGCGCCGCCTCGAGGTTGCCCGTGCGCTCGCGACCGAACCGAAACTGCTGCTGCTCGACGAGGTCCTCACCGGCCTCACGCCGACCGAGGCGCAGACCGGTGTGGCGCTGGTGCGGAAAGTCCGCGACGCCGGCATCACCGTTCTGATGGTCGAGCATGTCATGGAGATCGTGATGCCGCTGGTCGATCGCGCCATCGTGCTCGATCTCGGCAAGGTTCTGGTCGAGGGCAAGCCCGCCGACGTGGTCCGCGATCCCAAGGTGATCAAGGCATATCTGGGAGATCGTCATGCTGTCGGTGCATGAAGTCACGACCGCCTATCAGGGTCTGGTTGCGATCTCCGCGGTCTCGATCGAGGTCCAGAAGGGCGAGATCGTCTGCGTCGCCGGCGCCAACGGCGCGGGCAAGTCGACCCTGCTCAAGACGATTGCCGGTGCCGAGCGTCCGCGTTCGGGCTCCGTAACGTTCGACGGCAAGCGCCTCGATGGCATGGCGCAGCATCACGTCACCGCCACCGGCATTGCCTACGTGCCGGAGAACCGCCGTCTGTTTCCGCGCCTGTCGGTGCGCGACAACCTTCGCCTCGGCAGCTACCTCTATCGTGGCGAAGCGGATCGCGAAGCACCGCTCGATCTCGTCTTCAAGCTGTTCCCGCGCTTGTCCGAGCGCCTCGATCAACGCGCCGAAACGCTGTCCGGCGGCGAGCAGCAGATGCTCGCGATCGGCCGCGCGCTGATGACGCGCCCGCGGCTCTTGATGCTCGACGAGCCCTCGCAGGGCATCATGCCGAAACTGGTCGACGAGATTTTTCAGGCGGTGAAGCTGATCCGCGACTCCGGCATGACCGTGCTGATCGTCGAACAGCGTATGGCCGAGTGTCTGGAAATTGCCGACCGCGCCTACATCCTGCAAACCGGTCGCGTGCTGATGCAGGGGCCGGCGGCGGAGGTCAGGGGCAATCCGGACGTGCGGAAGGCGTATCTGGGGCTGTAGCGACGGAGTGTGGGGCTCGCCCGCGCAACACACTCGATGTCATCGCCCGACTTGATCGGGCGATCCAGTACTCCGAGACAGCAGTGGTCAATCGAGAGGCCGCGGCGTACTGGATTCCCCGCCTGCGCGGGGAATGACAGTGGTGTGTGGGGCGATACTATCGCCCTCGACGGCACGCACTAATGCTCATGTCCGTGCTCCGGCAGCGTCACCCCGAACACCTTGACCAGATCCGCTACCTGCTCTGGCGAAAGATGGCGCGGGTTCATCCCGCGCAGCAGCAGATAGAGCTTCGCAGTCTCCTCCAGCTCCTCGGTCGCGAATACCGCCGCTTCCAGCGTGTCGCCTGCGACCACCGGGCCGTGATTGGCGAGCAGCACGGATGAATATTTCCCGGCCAGTCCCTTGATCGCATCCGCAACCGCTGGATCGCCGGGTCGGTAATAGGGCACGAGCGCGGTGGCGCCGCATTTCATCAGATAATAGGCGGTCATCGGCGGCAGCGCGGCGCGCGGGTCGATCTCGGGCAGCATCGAGAGCGCGACCGAATGGGTGGAGTGCAGATGCACGATCGCCCGCGCGCTCCCGCGCGTATCGTAGAGTGCGGTATGCAGCGGAACTTCCTTGGTCGGCGCATCGCCGGACGTGAGCCGGCCCTGCCAATCCAGCCGCGACAGCTTTGCCGGATCAAGGAAGCCGAGCGAGGCGTTGGTCGGCGTCACCAGCCAGCCGCCGCCGTCCAGCCTGACACTGATATTGCCGGAGGAGCCCGGTGTCAGGCCGCGCTCGAACAGGGACCGTCCGAAGCGGCAGATATCCTCACGCAGTCTTGTCTCGTTGCCGGTTTCAGTTCTCATGGCCGTCATGCTCGCTTGTCTCACGCTTTGGCAGCGCGGCCAAGCCGTGTTATTCGAGATCACGAGCCGCCGCAAAGGCGGCCCTCCGGGAAACGTTCGCAAGAATAAGTCGAAGGGTTAGTTGCATGTCCGCCTCCATCTCACAAAATCAGCGCATCGCCGTCATCGGGCTCGGTTCGATGGGGTACGGCATGGCGACCTCGCTGAAACGCGCCGGCCATACGGTGACCGGCTGCGACGTTTCGGCCGATGCGGTCGCGCGGTTTGTGAAGGACGGGGGCGCGGGCGCCACAACGCCGGCCGAGGCGGCCAAGGGCGCGGACATCGTCGTCAGCGTGGTCGTCAACGCCGCGCAAACCGAAGCGATCCTGTTCGGCAAGGACGGTGTCGCCGAGACCCTGCCGAAGGATGCCGTCTTCATCTCCTCCGCGACCATGGATCCCGACGTGGCGCGGCGCCTGGCCAAACAGCTGGAGGCGACCGGCCGGAATTACCTGGATGCGCCCATCTCCGGCGGTGCGCAGCGCGCCGCCGAGGGCGAACTGACGATCCTCGCTTCCGGCAGCCCGGCTGCCTTTGCAAAGGCGCGTCCCGCGCTCGATGCCATGGCGGCAAAGCTCTACGAACTCGGCGATGCCGCGGGGCAGGGCGCCGCGTTCAAGATGATCAACCAGCTGCTGGCCGGCGTGCATATCGCTGCCGCGAGCGAAGCGATGGCGTTCGCCGCCAAGCAGGGGCTCGACATCCGCAAGGTCTACGAGGTGATCACCGCGTCCGCCGGCAATTCCTGGATGTTCGAGAACCGCATGCCGCACGTGCTCGACGGCGACTACACGCCGCGCAGCGCGGTGGAGATCTTCGTCAAGGATCTCGGCATCATCCAGGACATGGCGCGCAGCGCCAGATTTCCGGTTCCGGTTTCCGCCGCAGCCCTCCAGATGTTCCTGATGACATCAGCCGCGGGCATGGGGCGTGACGACGATGCGTCGGTGGCGCGAATGTATGCGCAGGTCACCGGCGTCAAACTTCCCGGCGACAAGTAGAAGAGGATTCCAATGCCCCGTTTCGCCGCCAACCTCTCGATGATGTTCACCGAGGTGCCGTTCCTCGACCGCTTCGATGCCGCCGCCCAGGCCGGCTTCACCGCTGTCGAGTTTCTCTTTCCCTATGAGCATCCGGTCGAAGCGATCGGCGAGCGGCTCAAGCGCAACGGTTTGACACAGGCACTGTTCAATCTGCCGCCGGGCGACTGGAATGCCGGCGAGAAAGGTTTTGCCGCGCTGCCGGCGCGCTTTGCCGATCTCAAGGCGAGCCTGGAGACGGCGCTGCCTTACGCCAAGGCGACCGGCGTCAAGCGGCTGCATCTGATGGCGGGCATCGCCAACCGCGGCGAACGGGTCGCAATCGAGGCCTTCTACAAATCGGTGGCGTGGGCCGCGGAATTCTTCGCGCCGCATGGCATCGACATCGTGCTCGAGCCGATCAATTCCCGCAATGTGCCGGGCTATTTCCTCAATGATTTCGGCTTTGCGCGCGACCTGATCCAGGAGTTGCGGCTTCCCAACCTGAAACTGCAGTTCGACATCTATCATTGCGGGATCATCCATGGCGATGTCACCATGCGGCTGCGCGAGATGATGCCGATCATCGGCCACATCCAGATCGCCAGCATTCCCTCGCGCAACGAGCCCGACGGCGAGGAGCTCAATTATCCGTTCCTGTTCGAAGAGCTCGATCGGCTCGGCTATGCCGGCTTCGTCGGCTGCGAATACAATCCGCGGGGCAAGACCACCGATGGGCTTGCCTGGTTCAAGTCCTATGCGGGAGTGAAGCCGTGACACTTGCGCTGGGCTGCATCGCCGACGACTATACCGGCGCCTCCGATCTCGCCAACACGCTGACGCGCGCCGGTTTGCGCACGGTGCAGACCATCGGCGTGCCCGCGGACGATCTGAAGCTACCCGACGTGGACGCGGTCGTGGTGTCGCTGAAGAGCCGCTCGATCGAGGCGGGGCTTGCCGTCTCGCGCTCGCGCGCGGCCGAGACATGGCTGCGTGGTCGCGGCGCGGGCCACGTGCTGTTCAAGATCTGCTCGACCTTCGATTCGACGGATGCAGGCAATATCGGGCCGGTGATGGATGCGCTGCGCGCCGATTGCGGTGCAGCCGTCGTGCTGGTGACGCCGGCCTTTCCTGAGACCGGCCGCACCGTCTACCAGGGCAATCTGTTCGTTGGCGCCGTGCCGCTGAACGAGAGCCCGCTCAAGGACCATCCACTCAATCCGATGCATGATTCCAACCTGGTGCGCGTGTTGGCGCGCCAGAGCAAGACGCAGATCGGTCTCGTCGATCTCGCGACGCTGTCGCGGGGGGCGGAGGCCGTGCAGGCCAGGCTTGCCGAATTATCGGGCAAGGGCATCGGCGCCGCGATCATCGACGCGGTGTTCGACCGCGATCTCGAGACCATCGGCCTTGTCGCCGCGGAGCACCGGCTGTCGGTCGGTGCCTCCGGGATCGGCCTCGGGCTCGCCCGCGCGCTGGTATCGACCGGCAAGGTCAAGTCGGCCGCCACCGGCAGCGAGCAGGGCGCCGCCGTTGGTGGGCAGGTGGCGTGTCTCGCGGGAAGCTGCTCGCAGGCCACCCTGCAGCAGATCGCCAACGCCGAACGGGTCATGCCGGTGCTTCGTCTCGACCCCGACCGTATTCTTACGGGCGCAAACGAAACGCAGCGCGCGCTGGACTGGGCGAAGGAGCGATTGGCTCAGGGGCCCGTGCTGATTGCATCGAGCGCGACGCCGGCCGACGTCGCTGCGCTCCAGGCGCGTCACGGCCGCGATGCCGCAGGCCATGCGATCGAGCAGACGATGGCCGATATCGCCGAAAGCCTAGTGAAATCAGGCGTGCGGCGACTGATCGTCGCAGGCGGTGAGACATCAGGGGCGGTCGTCGATCGGCTGAAGATTCCCGGATTTCTCGTAGGGGCAGAGATCGCCGCGGGCGTCCCGGTGCTGCGCGCGGTGGGCGCTGCGGCCGGTGACATGCTGCTCGCGTTGAAGTCCGGTAATTTCGGCGGGCCGGAGTTTTTTGCGGATGCGATTAGGCTCATGCGCTGAGCGCAGAGCATTTTTAGTCGCTCATTCACTTCTTTAAGGTTCCGTACTCGTACGGAGTCGTAGTTAACAACTGCTCAGTCGCTTTGTTGTTGGATGTCGGCGCCGCCGCTTTTGGTTGATCCATTCGACGCGCCGCCGCGCCAACGCAAAGAGACCCGATTATGCTCGCCACCATCTCCATCCGCGCCAAGATCATCAGTGTCGTGGCGTTCCTGCTGGTTGCGATGACCGGCATGGGCCTGCTCGCCGTCATGAAGATGCGGTCGATGAATGCCAATACAACGGACATCACCACGAGCTGGCTGCCGAGCGTGCGGGTGCTCGGCGAGATCCGGGCGAGCGTCATCACCTATCGCAACGTGGTCCGCCAGCACATGCTGGCCGAGACCCTGGAAGACAAGCTCGCCAACGAGAAGACCGCCGGCACTGTAATGGAGGCGCTCGGCAAGTCCCGTAAGAGCTACGAGCCGATGATCACCTCCCCGGAGGAGCGGAGGCTGTACAACGAATGGGCCAAGCTCTGGGATGATTACAAGAAGGGTACCGAAGAGGTCTTCGCGTTGTCGCGCAAGGAGGCCGGCAAGATCCCGCATGAAGCCCAGGAGTTGAACACCAAGACGGTCAACAAGATCGGCCTCGCGTCAGATGAGGTGCTGACCAAGGACATCGAGCTCAATACTCAGGGCGGTGATCAGGCTGCAAAGGATGCCGCCGACAGCTACTATTACGCCTTCATGCTGGTCTCGATCATCCTCGGTGCCGCCGTCATCATCGGCATCGGCGTCAGCTTCTACCTGGTCCAGGACGTTTCCGCGGGCATCAATTCGATCATCCAGCCGATGCAGGCGCTGGGTCGCGGCGATCTCTCCGCTGAAGTCCCGCATCGCGGCGAGAAGACCGAGATCGGCTCGATGGCCGACGTGCTCCAGGTCTTCAAGGAGGCTCTGATCGCCAAGAAGGCTGCCGACGAAGCTGCCGCGGCCGACGCCGAGGCCAAGATCGAGCGCGGCCGCCGCGTCGACGGCATCACCCGCGACTTCGAAACGATGATCGGCGAGATCGTCCAGACCGTCTCGTCGGCCTCGACCCAGCTCGAAGCTTCCGCCTCGACGCTGACCTCGAGCGCCGACCGCTCGCAGCGGATGGCGACCACCGTTGCCGCCGCCTCGGAAGAAGCATCCACCAACGTCCAGTCGGTGGCTTCTGCCACCGAAGAGATGGCCTCCTCGGTCGGCGAGATCAGCCGCCAGGTGCAGGAATCGGCGCGGATGGCGGGCGACGCCGTTGGCCAGGCCCGTGCCACCACCGACCGCGTCAGCGAGCTCTCCAAGGCTGCGTCCCGCATCGGCGACGTCGTCGAGCTGATCAACACCATCGCCGGCCAGACCAACCTGCTGGCGCTGAACGCGACGATCGAAGCGGCGCGCGCCGGTGAGGCCGGCCGCGGCTTCGCGGTGGTCGCCTCCGAAGTGAAGGCGCTCGCCGAGCAGACCGCCAAGGCGACCGGCGAGATCGGCCAGCAGATCTCCGGCATCCAGGCGGCCACCAATGACTCGGTCGGCGCGATCAAGGAGATCTCCTCGACCATCGAGCGTCTCTCGGAAATCTCCTCGGCGATCGCCGCCGCAGTGGAAGAGCAGGGCGCGGCGACCCAGGAAATCGCCCGCAACGTCCAGCAGGCGGCCCAGGGTACCCAGCAGGTCTCGTCCAACATCACCGACGTGCAGCGCGGCGCCACCGAGACCGGCACCGCCTCCTCGCAGGTGCTCTCTGCCGCACAGATGCTGTCCAACGACTCGGCCCGGTTGAAGACGGAAGTCAGCAAGTTTCTGACCAATGTCCGCGCGGCGTAAGCCTAAAGACGATGTCATTCTGAAAGCGGCGCCTTTGGGCGCCGCTTTTTTGTGGGTGAGAGCCGTCTCTGTAATCTTCCGGGCGGCGGTTGCATATCTGGAATGCGATTTCGCTAGGCGATAGCAGGGAAGTGACCGCGCGTGACGCGCCGCCATTAGCCATTTCGGCGGTGTTCGGGTAAATCACCCGAGGAACCCGTGGGGCGTGTTCCCTGACCCCCGTTTTGGAATTGCCTGACGAATGATTGCTCTGGTTCGTATTGCCCTGAGCCGGCCCTACACGTTTGTCGTGCTGGCGCTCCTGCTTCTGATCATCGGGCCGCTCGCAGCGCTGCGGACGCCGACCGATATCTTTCCGGATATCCGCATCCCCGTGATCGGCGTGGTCTGGCAGTATACCGGCCTGCCGCCCGACCAGATGTCCGGACGCATCACCACGCCATTCCAGCGGGCGCTGACGACGACGGTCAACGACATCGAGCACATCACCGCCAACTCCTATAACGGCTTTGGCATCATCAAGATCTTCTTCCAGCCCAATGTCGACATCCGCACCGCCAATGCGCAGGTCACCGCGATCTCGCAGACGCTGCTGAAGCAGATGCCACCGGGCGCGACGCCGCCCTTGATCCTGAACTACTCCGCCTCGACCGTGCCGATCATCCAGGTGGCGCTGTCGGGCGATGGCCTGACCGAGCAGAACCTCGCCGACATCGGCATCAACAATCTGCGTACCCCGCTGGTCACCGTGCCCGGCGCGGCGATTCCCTATCCTTTTGGCGGCAAGCAGCGCCAGGTCCAGATCGACCTCGACCCGACCGCGCTGCAGGCCCGTGGCCTGTCCGGCCAGGACGTCGCCAATGCGCTTGCGGCCCAGAACCTGATCACGCCGGTCGGCACCCAGAAGATCGGCACCTTCGAGTACAGCATCCAGCTCAACAACTCGCCGCTCAAGATCGATGAGCTCGGCAATCTGCCGATCAAGACCGTCAACGGCGCCATGGTCTATGTGCGTGACGTTGCCACCGTGCGCGACGGCAATCCGCCGCAGACCAACATTGTCCACGTCGACGGCAACCGTTCGGTGCTGATGATGGTGTTGAAGGCGGGCGCGACCTCGACGCTCGATATCATCGCCGGCATCAAGCAGAAGGTCATTGACGTCAAGGATCAGCTGCCGGACGCGCTCAAGATCGGCTTCATCGGCGACCAGTCGGTGTTCGTGCGCGGCGCGATCCAAGGCGTCGCCTTCGAGGGCGTGATTGCGGCGCTGCTCACCAGCGTCATGATCCTGCTGTTCCTCGGCAGCTGGCGTTCGACCGTCATCATCGCGGTTTCGATCCCGCTGTCCGTGCTCGGCGCCATCGTCATGCTGTCGGCGATCGGCGAGACGCTCAACATCATGACGCTCGGCGGTCTCGCGCTCGCGGTCGGCATTCTCGTCGACGACGCCACGGTGACCATCGAGAACATCAATTACCATCTGGAGCAGGGCAAGCCGGTCGAGCAGTCGATTCTCGACGGCGCCAATCAGATCGTGACGCCGGCCTTCGTCTCGCTGCTCTGCATCTGCATCGTGTTCGTGCCGATGTTCTTCCTCACCGGTGTCGCGCGCTTCCTGTTCGTGCCGATGGCTGAAGCGGTGATGTTCGCGATGATCTGGTCGTTCATCCTGTCGCGCACGCTCGTGCCGACCATGGCGAACTATCTGCTGCAGGCGCACGTCCATCATGATGGCGAACCGCCGAAATCGCGCAATCCGTTGGTATGGTTCCAGCGCGGCTTCGAGGCGCGGTTCGAACGTATTCGCGGTGGTTACCGTGGCCTGCTCGGCATGGCGCTGGCGCATCGTGCAGTGTTCGTGATCGGATTCCTCTGCGTCGTCGGTGCGTCCTTCGCGCTGGTGCCGTTCCTGGGGCGCAATTTCTTCCCCGCCGTCGATGCCGGCAACATCCTGATGCATGTGCGCACCCAGGTCGGCACCCGGGTCGAGGAAGCCGCCAATCAGCTCGCCGATGTGCAGAAGGCGGTGCGCAAGCTCGTTCCCGGCGAGATCGAGACCATGACCGACAACATCGGCATGCCGATCTCCGGCATCAACATGACCTACAACAACACCGGCGTGATCGGTCCTCAGGACGGAGACATCCAGATCAAGCTGAAGGAAGGTCACAAGCCGACCGAAGAGCATGTGAAGGTGCTGCGCGAGCAGCTGCCACGGCTGTTCCCGGGCGTCAGCTTCGCCTTCCTGCCGGCCGACATCGTCAGCCAGATCCTGAATTTCGGCGCGCCGGCGCCGATCGACCTGCAGATCCGCGGCGCCAATCTCGACGCCAACTTTGCCTACGCCAACAAATTGCTCGCCAGGGTCCGCCGGATTCCGGGCATTGCCGATGCACGCATCCAGCAATCGCCGAACCTGCCGACCTTCAACATCGATGTCGATCGCACCCGCGCGCAATATGTCGGCCTGACCGAACGCGACGTGACCAACAGTCTCGTGGTCAATCTCGCCGGCTCCTCACAGGTCGCGCCGACCTACTATCTCAACCCTGACAACGGCGTGTCCTATTCGATCGTGATGCAGACGCCGCAATATCAAATCGACTCGCTCAGCGCGTTGCAGACGCTGCCGATTACCGCCGCTGGCGCCTCGCAGTCGCCGATCCTCGGCGGCATCGCCGACATCAAGCGTGCAACCTCGAGCGCGGTGGTGTCGCAGTACGACATTCAAAACCTCGTGCAGATCTTTGCCACGACGTCGGGCCGCGATCTCGGCGCGGTCGCGACCGACATCCGCCAGGCCATTGCCGACACCGCCAAGGAGGTGCCGAAGGGCTCCTCCGTGGCATTGCTTGGTCAGGTGCAGACCATGAACAGCGCCTTCACCGGTCTTCTGTTCGGCCTGCTCGGCGCCGTCGTGCTGATCTACTTCCTGATCGTCGTGAACTTCCAGTCCTGGTCCGATCCGTTCGTGATCATCACGGCGCTGCCGGCCGCGCTCGCCGGCATCGTCTGGATGCTGTTCACGACCCAGACCACGCTGTCCGTACCGGCCCTGACCGGCGCCATCATGTGCATGGGCGTGGCCACGGCGAACAGCGTGCTGGTCATCTCCTTCGCCCGCGAACGCTATGAGGAACTCGGCGACCCCATCGCGGCCGCGCTGGAAGCCGGCTTCGTCCGGTTCCGCCCGGTGCTGATGACCGCGCTCGCCATGATCATCGGCATGGCGCCGATGGCCTTGGGGCTGGGCGAGGGCGGTGAGCAGAATGCGCCACTTGGCCGCGCCGTGATCGGCGGGCTGATTTTCGCAACTTTCGCCACGCTGATGTTTGTTCCCGTGGTGTTCAGTATGGTACACAAGAAACAAGGCGCCAAAGCCGCCGCCCCATTGGAGACTCCGCATGTCGCCCACTGAACCCCGCTCCCCGGTGTCGCACCGGAAACTGGGCATTTTCAGCGTGGTGGCGCTGATTGCGGCTGGTCTCGTGGTCGGCACCGGCATCCGGGCCCGCGAGGACCAGAGCTCCAAGCTGAAGGAATGGACCGACGACCAGGCTGTTCCCAGCGTTGCCGTGACCCTGCCCAATGCCAAGGCGCTCAATTCCACCATCGACCTGCCGGGCCGGCTCGAGGCCTATTACCGCGCACCGATCTTCGCGCGCGTGTCCGGCTATCTCAAAAGCTGGAGCGCCGACATCGGCGCCCGCGTCAAGGCCGGCCAGGTGATCGCCGAGATCGAGGCGCCCGACCTCGACCAGCAACTCTTGCAGGCCCGCGCCGACCTCGCCAGCCAGCAGGCCAGCGCCAGGCTGTCGGAAGCAACCCTGAACCGGCGCAAGACGCTGGTCGCCTCCAACTTCGTCTCGGCGCAGGAGATCGACGAGCGCACCGCCGATCTCTCCAACAAGAACGCCGCAGTCCATTCCGGCCAGGCCAATGTCGAGCGGCTCGAGGCGCTTGCCGGCTACAAGAAGATCACCGTGCCGTTCGACGGCGTGGTCACGGCACGCGACACCGACGTCGGCGCGCTGATCAACGCGGGCGGCGGTTCGGGACCGGCGATGTTCGTGGTCTCCGACATCACCAAGCTGCGCGTCTATGTCAGCGTTCCCCAGAACTACGTGCCGGCGATCAAGATCGGCGCCAAGGCCACCATCTCGCTGCCGGAATATCCGAACCGGACCTTCCAGGCCACGGTGGAGGCCTCCTCGCAGGCTGTCGACGTCGCCTCGGGCACCACGCGCATGCAGCTCGGCCTGGACAATTCGAGCGGCGAATTGATGCCCGGCGGCTATGCCAGCGTGAAGCTGAGCCTCCAGCGCGATTCCGCGCCGCTCAGCATTCCCGCCAGCGCGCTGATTTTCAACGGCAGCGGCCTGCGCGTCGCGACCGTCGGTGCGGACGACAAGGTGCAGTTCAAGACCGTGACCATCGCCCGCGATCTCGGCAAGGAGATCGAGCTTGCCTCGGGGATTGCGCCCGACGACCGCGTCATCACCGCTCCGCCGGATGGTTTGTCCGACGGGGACCAGGTGCGTGTGGTTGGCGCCGGCGGCAAGCCGGCAACCGCGTCGGAGAAGCAGGCACCGAAGAGCTAGGGCAGTCTCGTGCCCCGGACGCAGGTCCCGTAGGGTGGGCAAAGGCGCATATGCGCCGTGCCCACGTTCTTTTTCAATTGAGCAAGATGGTGGGCACGCTTCGCTTTGCCCACCCTACGAGACCTAGGCGAATCGCCACTCCGGCACGCCATCAGCAGCCATGGTGATCTCGCCAAGCGATCCCACCGGCGTGCTATCCATGTTGAGCAGATGCGCCAGCGTCGCACCGTCGCTCGCCGGAATCCGCGCCAGCGTGCGCCGGTCATCTACCGTGCGCAACATCACCACACCGTGCTCGGCGTCGCCACCACGGCCGTAGAGCACCGTAAAGCTCTCGACCTTCGCCTTGCCTGAAGCCTCGTTAACGAACTCCGGCACCGCGCGCTTGTTGCGGTCGGCCTCGCCCTGCACGCTGGTGTCCTGCGCCAGTGCATCCCGCGCCGGTGTCTTCGAAACGACCAGCGCGTGATGCTTGGTGACGAAGCCGCCCTGGCCGTAGAGCAGGCCGAGCCTGTCGCCGCCGCGCAGCCGCCTCACCATCGCGCAGGCCGCGTGCGTCATGTAGGTGTTGAGCGGCGCGCCGAAGAAGGTGAGGCCACCGTTCACCGTGGGCTGCACATCGGCGCCCAGACCCAGCGTCCGCCGTGCCATCTTCGGCACGCAGGGGAAGCAGCTGTAGAGCTCGATCGCGTCGAACTTCCGGCCGTCGCCGCCGGCGATGTCCATCACGGCCTTCAGCACCGCATTCTGCGGATGGCTCTCATAAAACTGGTCGCGCACGAGATAGTCGGGCGGCTCCTCTGCCGAGGCGCCGCCGAGCGGATAGACCAGCTTGTCCTCGGCAATCCCGGCCGCGCGTGCCTTGGCAAGGCTGGTCAGCAACAACGCGCCGCCCATGTTGACGCTGGGGTTGGCGACCATGAGCTTGTTGTAGGGCCACGCAATCAGCCGGTTGTCCGCGGTCGGCGTCGTGATCTCGTCCGGCGCATAGCGCCGCTTCAGCCAGGAATTGGGATTTTGCGCGGCTGCTTCCGAATAGCGCGACCACAACGTGCCGGATTCTTGCATCGCCTCGCGCGGCGTCTGGCCCCAATGCGCGGAGGAAGCCGCTTCATAGAACGGATAGACCGTGACGGGCCGGAACACGCCGAGCTTCACGGCAAGCGGCTTCTGGAATGACGCACCGCGCTTCGGCTCCGGGGCATCGTGGGCGAACGGCGTCCATGGCAGCTTGGCGCCCGCGCGGTCGGCTTTGGTTGCCGTCGATTGCGCTTCCGCGCCGCAGACCGCGGCGACGGTGCATTCGCCCCGCGCGATGCGCTTTGCGGCTTCATGAATGAAGCGGATCGGGCTCTCGCCGCCGACCGGACCGTAATGGCAATGCGCTGGCGTAACGCCGAGCCGTTGCGCCAGCAGCTTCTCGGGGTCGCGATAGCGCCAGCTCAGGAAGTTGACGACGTCGAGCGACTGCACCTCGCCGAGCAGTTTTGCGCCGGCGTCAGCTTCTGCGCGTCGTAGCGCCTGTTCGAGCAGATCGAGCGGCTCGAGGCCCTCGGTGATCTCCTTGGGGCGGTCGACGATCTCGCCGATGCCGACGATGACGGGGATGCGGTCTTCGGGGGTGGAGGTCTTGGTCATTTCTTCTTGTTCACGTTTCAGATTTTTGGCACGCCGTCGTCCTTCGAGGGCCGCCGAAGAGGCGGCCACCTCAGGATGACGGCTACGGGGACAGCGTCATCCTGAGGTGCGAGCCGAGCGGCGCATCGCGCCGCTTGGCGAGCCTCGAAGGATGGGCCACAAGCATCTACTCCGCCACCAGCGCATTCATGTGCTCGACGGCTTCGGCAAACTCTTCCTTGAACTCCTGCACCACGGCGCCGGCCGATTTCACGCTGTCGATCAGGCCGACGCCCTGGCCGACGAAATAGCTGACGAGGTCGCGCGCCTTGGCATTGCCTGCGGCCGCCGCGTGGTCGATCGAGTTGAAGGCATCGCGGCTGATGATGCTTTGCAGCGGCATCGGCAGGGCGCCGGGGCTCTCCGGCGCGCGGTCCCAGGCATCGGTCCAGACCGAACGGAGCTGTCGTGCCGGCTTTCCGGTGCGGCCCTTCGAGCGGATGGCGTCACGCGACGATGCCGCGATCATCTTCTCGCGAAAGATCTCGGAGGTCTCGGACTCGACGGTGGCCAGCCACACCGAGCCGGTCCATGCACCGGCGGCGCCCATCGCCATGCACGCCGCCATCTGCCGGCCCGTCATGATGCCGCCGGCCGCCAGCACCGGCACGTCGCGGATCGGCTTGATCGCCTTGATCACCTCCGGCACCAGCACCAGGGTCGAGACCTCGCCGCAATGGCCGCCGGCCTCGGTGCCCTGTACCACGAGGATGTCGACACCGGCTGCGACCTGGCGCAACGCGTGCTCCTTGGCGCCGACGAGGGCTGCCACCGGCACGTTGTGCTTCCGGCCCATCTCGATCATCGCCTTCGGCGGCACGCCCAGCGCGTTCGCGATCAGCCGGATCGGATGATTGAACGAGACCTTCAGCAGCTCCATCGCGGTCTCGGCGTCGAATGGTTGCGGCTGGTTGTCGGTAACATCAGTTGTCGTCAGCTCGATATCGTACTTCTTCAGGAGATCGCTGGTGTATTTGCGGTGCTCCCGCGGCACGCGCGCTTCCAGGCTCTTCCAGGTGACGTCCTTCTCGCCCGCGGTCGAGATGTTTTCGGGGATCAGCACGTCGATGCCGTAGGGCTTGCCGTCGACGTGGTCGTCGATCCATTTCAGCTCGCGTTCGAGCGTGTCAGGCGTGTGCACGGTGGCGCCGAGCACGCCAAAGCCGCCGGCGCGGCTGACGGCAGCAACGACGTCGCGGCAATGGCTGAAGGCGAGCAGCGGGAACTCGATGCCCAGCATGTCGCAGATCGGCGATTTCATGGTTCTCTCCCGGCGGCGCTCGACGACGCTAGCCCATCGTCATTTGCGATGCCATGCCGGATTCCCGCGCGCATCTTGCGTGCAGGCGTTACGTCGTGCGGTGAGCCATTCCGTCGTGCAAAATAAGCGGGAGAGGGGCCACCGACCAGCCTCTTGCGCTTTCGCTGATGTCAGAGAATGCTGGCTCACAACAACAGAAAACAATCAGGGAGCGCCAACCGATGTCGTCAACGCAAGCGAGCCAGGCTCAAGCCGCCGAGACCTACGATGTGGTCGTCGTCGGCGCGGGCTTTGCCGGCATGTACATGCTGCATCGTCTGCGCGGGCTCGGTTTCTCGGCGCGCGTCTACGAGCAGGGTGGCGGTGTCGGCGGCACCTGGTACTGGAATCGCTACCCCGGCGCGCGCTGCGACGTCGAGAGCATGCAATATTCCTACTCGTTCTCGGAAGAGCTCCAGCAGGAATGGAACTGGAGCGAGCACTACGCGCCGCAAGCGGAGATCCTGAAATACGCCAACCACGTCGCCGATCGTTTCGATCTGCGCCGCGACATTCAGTTCGACACGCGTGTCGAGCGCGCCGTGTTTGACGAACGCGCGAACAGATGGTCGGTCACGATCTCCGACGGCAGGACGGTTCGGGCGCAATTCGTCGTGCTCGCCACCGGCTGCCTCTCGAATGCGCGCAGGCCCGACATCAAGGGCCTCGAAAATTTCAAGGGCCCCGTCTACCACACCGGAAACTGGCCGCATCAAGACGTCGACTTCACCGGCTTGCGCGTCGGCCTGATCGGCACAGGATCGTCAGGCATCCAATCGACACCCGTCATCGCCGAGCAGGCGAAACATCTCACCGTGTTCCAGCGCACGGCGAATTTTTCGATTCCCGCCCGCAATGCCGCGCTGACGGACGGGGAACGCGATGCGGTCCGCAAGAAATATCCGGAGATCCGCCGCTTCGCTCGCGAGGTCGCGCGCAATGGCATCTATGCCGAGCAGCCTGATCGCGGTGCGCTCGATGACAGCGACGAGATCAGGAACGGAAAGTACGCCTCGCGCTGGGACCGTGGCGGACTGACCTTCATGTACGTGTACAACAATCTCGGTCTCGACCGGGCGGCCAACGACACGGCCGCCGATTTCGTCCGCGGCAAGATCGCCGAGATCGTGAAGGACCCCGAGACCGCAAAGCTGCTCCAGCCGAACAGCCATCCGATCGGCACAAAACGCATTTGCATCGACACCGATTATTTTGCGACGTTCAACCGGCCGAACGTCTCGCTGGTCGACATCAAGTCCAATCCGATCGAGGAGATCACGGCGAACGCCGTGCGTGTCGCCGGCAAGGACCACGAGGTCGATGCCCTGGTGATGGCGACGGGTTTCGACGCCATGACGGGATCGGTCGCGAAGATCGACATATCCGGCCGCGACGGGCAGACTCTGAACCAGAAATGGGCTGAGGGTCCGAAGACCTATCTCGGCCTGATGAGCGCAGGTTTTCCGAACCTGTTCATCATCACCGGTCCCGGCAGCCCGTCGGTGCTGTCGAACATGATCGTGTCGATCGAGCAGCATGTCGACTGGATCGCCGACGGCCTCGTCCATATGCGCAAGCAAGGCCTCGCCACCATGGAAGCGGGCAGGGACGCCGAGGAAAAGTGGGTGGCGCATGTCAACGAAGTCGCCCATGGCACGCTCTATCCGCAGGCCAATTCCTGGTACATGGGCGCCAACATCCCCGGCAAGCCGCGCATCTTCATGCCCTATATCGGCGGCGTCGGCGTCTACCGGCGGATCTGCAACGAGGTCGCGGCCAAGGGGTATGAGGGGTTTGTGCTGGAGGCGGGGCTGCAGCCTCGCCGGGCGGTGACGGGCTAGGGCGGATGCATGGCGCTGGCCTCAGGCCCGCGCAAAACGCAGAGCCGGCGGGGCTTGCCATCCGCCATCCGCGGGCTAATTAATGCACGCGCATCTTTCTGCCGGAGCACCTCGCATGACCGACGCCCCTTACGTGCCGCCCAAAGTCTGGACCTGGAACAAGGAGAATGGCGGTCAGTTCGCCAGCATCAACCGGCCGATCGCAGGCCCCACCCACGACAAGGAACTGCCGGTCGGCAAGCATCCCTTCCAGCTCTATTCGCTGGCGACGCCGAACGGGGTGAAGGTTACCGTGATGCTGGAGGAGCTCCTGGCGCTCGGTTACAAGGGCGCCGAATACGACGCCTGGCTGATCAAGATCGGCAATGGCGACCAGTTCGGCAGCGGCTTTGTCGACATCAATCCGAACTCCAAGATTCCGGCGCTGATGGACCGCTCCGGCCCCGAGCCGATCCGGATCTTCGAATCCGCCTCGATCCTGTTCTACCTCGCCGAAAAGTTCGGCGCCTTCCTGCCGAAGGAGATCAAGGCCCGCACCGAGGCGATGTCCTGGCTGTTCTGGCAGATGGGCAGCGCGCCCTATCTCGGCGGCGGTTTCGGCCATTTCTACGCCTACGCGCCGTTCAAGATCGAATACGCCATTGATCGCTTCGCGATGGAGGTCAAGCGCCAGCTCGACGTGCTCGACCGGCGCCTTGCCGATCATGAATATCTCGCAGGCAAGGAGTACACCATCGCCGATATGGCCGTGTGGCCCTGGTACGGCGCGCTCGCCAAGGGGCTGGTCTACGGCGCCGGCGAATTCCTGTCGGTGCAGGACTACAAGAACGTGCAGCGCTGGACCGACCAGATCGCGCAACGCCCCGCGGTGAAGCGCGGCCGCATGGTCAATCGCGTCTCCGGCGATCCCGCCAGCCAGCTCCACGAGCGCCACGATGCGTCGGACTTCGAGACCAAGACGCAGGACAAGGTTGAGGCGGCGACGTAGGTCTTGTAGGGCGGATTAGCCCGCGGCTGCGCGAAGCGCAGTCCGCTGGCGTAATCCGCCATGTTCGTCCCGCAAACGTTCGGCGGATTACGCTTCGCTAATCCGCCCTACGATTTCTTCGCACCCTCCGCCGCCGGAAACACCACGCGGTCATCCGTGCGGCAGTAACGATCTGCGAACATGCGGCCGATCGGGTGGTAGCGGTCCATGTGCACCCGCATCGCCTTGTCGTCCCACAACTCGTCGCGAATGTGGAAGTGGATGCCTTCGCCCATGATCAGCCGACGATCGTCGTTGACGTCGATCATCTTCCACAGCTTGCACTCCATCGCCCAGGGCGTGTCGGCGAGCCGCGGCACTGCGATCCTGGTCGAGGGCACAAGCTTCAAGCCGAGATAGTCGGGCTCGCCGATGTCAGGCGGAAAGTCGCCGCTGCTCTCATGCATGGCCCGCGCTAGCGGCTCGTCCGTCAGATTGACCACGAACTCGCCGGTGCGCTGGATGTTGAGGAAAGTGTCCTTGTCCTGACCGTTGGGCTTGCGGTTCGCCGCGAACATGCAGAGTGGCGGATCTTCGCAAAAAGCATTGAAGAAGCTGAACGGCGCGGCATTGACCACGCCGCTGGGCCCCACTGACGTCACCCATGCGATCGGCCGCGGCAGGATGAAGGACGTCAGCACCTTGTAGCGCTCGCGTGGCGTCAGGTCGCTGGCGGCGTAGTCCATGGTGGCTCCGTGGGGAGGGGAGGGCTTGCTTTCTTCACCTCGCCCCGCTTGCGGGGAGAGGTCGAATTCGATCGAAGATCGAATTCGGGTGAGGGGGTACAGGTCTCACGGCGATCTCACGTGTGGAGAGAGGCCCCTCACCCCAACCCTCTCCCCGTAAGAACGGGGAGAGGGAGAGGACCTTTACGCCATGCTCAGCTCGTGGCGTCCCACCACCATCCAGTGCACCTCGTCCGGACCATCGGCAAAGCGCAAATGGCGGACGTCCTGGTACATCTCCGCGAGCGGGGTCCAGTGCGAGATGCCGGTGGCGCCGTGCATCTGGATCGACTGGTCGATGATCTTGCAGGCGCGCTCCGGCACCATGGCCTTGACCATGGAGACCCAGACGCGAGCCTCCTTGTTGCCGAGCACGTCCATGGCCTTCGCGGCCTTCAGCACCATCAGCCGCATCGCCTCGATCTCGCAACGCGCCTGCGCGATGATCTGCATGTTGCCGCCGAGATGGGCGATCTTCTTGCCGAAGGCTTCGCGGGTGAGGCCACGCTGCACCATCAAATCGAGCGCCTTCTCGGCCTTGCCGATGGTGCGCATGCAGTGATGGATGCGGCCGGGTCCGAGGCGGAGCTGCGAGATCTCGAAGCCGCGGCCTTCACCGAGCAGCATGTTCTCCTTCGGCACGCGGACATTGTTGAAGCGCATGTGCATGTGACCGCGCGGCGCGTGGTCCTGACCGAACACGTACATCGGCCCCAGCACCTCGACGCCGGGCGTGTCGCGCGGCACCAGGATCTGCGACTGCTGCTTGCTCGGCGCGGCATCCGGATTGGTCTTCACCATCACGATGAGGATCTTGCAGCGGGGATCGCCGACGCCGGAAATGTAATACTTCTCGCCGTTGATCACCCACTCGTCGCCGACGAGCTTGGCCGTGGTCGAAATGTTCTTGGCGTCGGAGGAGGCGACGTTCGGCTCGGTCATGACATAGGCCGAACGGATCTCGCCGTTCATCAGCGGCTTCAGCCACTTCTCCTTCTGCTCCTTGGTGCCGACGCGTTCCAGCACCTCCATGTTGCCGGTGTCGGGCGCCGAGCAGTTCATGGTTTCCGAGGCCAGCGGGCTCTTGCCGAGCTCGGAGGCGATATAGGCATAGTCGAGGTTCTTCAGGCCCTGGCCGGTCTCGTCATCGGGCAGGAAGAAGTTCCAGAGGCCTTCCTTCTTGGCCTTGTTCTTTGCGACCTCGAGCACCTCGAGCTGCTTCGGGGTGAAGCTCCAGCGATCCTGCTTGCCTTCGCCGGCCTTGGCGAATTCGATCGACATCGGTTCGACGGTGTCGCGAATGAATTTCCTGACGTGATCGTACAGCGGACGGACCTGGTCCGACATGCGCAGATCGTTCAGCTCATCGCCGGGATTGAGCGTGTAGTTGGTGGTGCGGGGAATGTAGGTGTGCTTTGTCATTGTTCCTCCCGGGGTCACTGAGATCGCGTTGGGCCGGAGAATAGTCGCAGCGCGCGCAAAGTGCGAGCGCGCATTTTCTCACGCAAGCCATGCCATGCGATGGAATTTCGCAGGGGCGTTTGAAATGTTGTTTGAATGGGGAGAGCGCGGTCTCTCGCGGACGTCGTCCTGGACAAGCGAAGCGCAGATCCGGGACCCATAACCACAGGGAGGAGTTTGGCGAAGATGCGTGGTTGTCAGCTCGCGTTACGACTGCTCCCCGGGGGTATGGGTCCCCGCTTTCGCGGGGACGACACCGATTGTGCGGCGCTAGCTCAGTTCGGCATCCGGTGCATTGCACAGATCTTGTTGCCGTCGAGGTCGCGCAAATAGGCGAGATAGAGCTTGTTTCCCGCGCCCTCGCGGATGCCGGGCGGATTTTCGATCGGCGTTCCGCCGGCGGCGACGCCGGCGGCGTGCCACTTGTCGACCTGCTCAGGCGAGTTGGCGGCAAAGCCGATGGTGCCGCCGTTCGCACAGGTCGCCGGCTCGCCATTGATCGGCTTCGACACCGAGAACACGCCCGTCTTGGTGAAATAGAAAATGCGATGGCCGTCGACCTTGGCCGGGCGCACCTCGAGCGTGCTGAGCAGGCTGTCGTAGAAGCTCTTGGCCTTGTCGAGGTCGTTGGTGCCGATCATGATGTGTGAGAACATTTGCCTTCCCCTCAGAGTTTGTCGCCCGGATGGAGCGCAGCGAAATCCGGGTCTTGTTTACTTCTTGGCAGTCCCGGATCGCGCTGCGCTCCATCCGGGTTATGAAAGATCAAAACGCCGTATAGCCGCCGTCGATCACGAAGGTATCGGCGGTGTGATACGACGACGCCTTGCTCATCAGATACACGGCGATGCCGCCGAAATCGGATGCCTCGCCGAAGCGGCGCATCGGAATGCGCGGCATCACGTTGGCGACGAACTTTTCGTTGGCCATGATTCCGGCGGTCATGTCGCTCTTGATCCAGCCGGGCAGGATCGCGTTCGCGGTGACGCCGTGGCGGGCGAGCTCGACACCGAGCGCGCGCACCAGCGCGTTGATCGCGGCCTTCGTCGCCGCATAATGCTCGTTGCGCGCAGTGCCGAAGATCGAGGCGAGGCTCGAGGTCGCGACCAGCCGACCGAAGGGATCGCCGGCATTGGCGCGCTCGGTCATGTGTTTCGCGGCGGCCTGGAAGGCGTGGAACACACCATCGAGATTGGTCGCAAACATCGTGCGCCATTCCTCCTCGGTGCGCTCGATGAAGGACCTGCGGCCGCCGCCGCCGATGCCGGCATTGGCGAAGCAGCCGTCGACCCGGCCGAAGGTGTCGAGCGTCGCTTTCATCGCGGCGTTGACCGAAGCCGGATCGGTGACGTCGCAGACGCGGCTGTCGACCTTGCCGGAGAGACCCGCCATGCTCGCGGCAGCGGCCTTGTTCTTGTCAGCATTGCGGCCCCAGATCGAGACGTTGCAGCCCTGGCCCGCAAGGGCCTGCGCGATGCCGAGCCCGATACCGCCATTGCCGCCGGTGATCACGGCGACGCGGCCGGTGAGGTCGAAGAGGTTCATGGCGCGTTTCCTGTTTTTTGGCGAGGCTTCTTGGTATGACGCGCGTCAGCCGGTGCGCGCAAGATCATGCGATATGACGGTGGGGTATGCTTTCGTCACCATGGACAAGACCGCGCCAAAAATCAAATATGCGCCGCGGCAAAGCTAATTCCGGTCTGCGAAACTGACGCAGGCGGCAACTGACGAGGAAACGATGCAGTTCAAACACGTCACGCTCGAATTCGATGGTTCGGTCGCGATCCTCAGGCTCGACCATCAGGAGGTGATGAACGCGGTCTCCATGGACATGCTGGGCGGGCTCTCCGATGCGCTCGACGCGATCGAGGAGAAAAAGGACGAGGTGCGCTGCGTCGTACTGACCGGCGCGGGCCGCGCGTTCTGCACCGGTGCCAACCTCCAGGGCCGCAACAATCAGTCGAAGAAGACCAAGGCCGGCCTGACGCTCGAGACCGGCTTTCATCCCTTCCTGCGCCGCATCCGCAACCTGCACTGTCCGATCGTGACGGCGGTCAACGGCCCCGCCGCCGGCGCCGGCATGAGCTTCGCGCTGCTCGGCGACATGATTTTGTGTGCGCGTTCCTCCTACTTCCTTCAGGCGTTCCGGCGCATCGGTCTGGTGCCGGATTGCGGTTCGACCTGGCTGCTGCCGCGCCTGATCGGCAAGGCGCGTTCGGTCGAATTGTCGCTGATGGGCGAGCGACTGCCGGCCGAGAAGGCGCTGGAATGGGGCCTCGTCAACCGTGTCTATGACGACGGCGTGCTGATGGAGGAGGCGATGAAGCTTGCGCGCGACCTCGCGAGCGGGCCCACGGTCGCACTGTCGTTGATCCGCAAGCTCTATTGGGACAGCCCGGAAAATTCCTTCGAGGACCAGCTCAATCTCGAATTCCAGTGCCAGCTGCGCGCCGGAGATACGCAGGATTTCCGCGAGGGCGTCGGCGCGTTCCTGGAGAAGCGGCCCGCGCAGTTCAAAGGCAAATGATCGAGGCGGAGCTTTCCCGCAGCGTCCAGCGCTGGTGTCCCGGTGCGACCGGTGTCACGGGCGCTGCAAAGCTGTCCGGTGGCGCCAGTCAGGAAACCTGGCGCTTCGACATCACGCATCCCGGCGGGCCGATCGGCGCGATCCTGCGCCGCTCGCCGAAAGGCTATGGTGCGGCGCCGACGCGCGCGGCGGGGCTCGCGGCCGAAGCGCAGCTGATGCAGCTGGCGTTCGAGGCCGGCGTGCCGTCACCGCGCGTGATGCATGTGCTGACGCCGGACGAAGATCTCGGTACCGGCTTCATCATGCAGCGGGTCGAGGGCGAGACCATCGCCCGCAAAATTCTTCGCGACGACGAATTCGCCGCGGCGCGGCCAATGCTTGCGCGACAGATCGGCGGCGTGCTTGCAGGTCTGCACAGACTGCCGCAGGACAAATTGCCCGAACTGCGCAGTCGTAATGCGACCCAGGAGATCTCCGAGTTCGATCGCGACTATCGCAGCCTGAACTGGCCAAAGCCGGTGTTCGAGCTGGCGCTGCGCTGGCTGCGCGATCACGATCCGGGCCCGTCCACCGAAATCACGCTGGTGCATGGCGATTTCCGCAACGGCAACCTCATCATCGGTGCCGATGGCGTGCGCGCGGTACTCGACTGGGAGCTCGCCCATCTCGGCGATCCCATGGAGGATCTCGGCTGGGTCTGCGTCAACTCCTGGCGTTTTGGCGAGATCGACAAGCCCGTCGGCGGGTTTGGCTCACGCGAGGAGCTGTTTGCGGGTTACGAGGCGGCGGGTCGGAAGGTCGATCCGTCGCGCGTCAAATTCTGGGAAGTGATGGGGACGCTGCGCTGGGGCATCATGTGCGGCGGCATGATGCAGCGGTTTCGCGAAGGGCCGGACCATTCGATGGAGCGCGCCATGATCGGCCGCCGTGCCTCGGAGACCGAGATCGATCTGCTGCGGCTGCTCGCGCCGCGGGGAGGGTAGACATGCAGGACGAACCGACACCGATCGAGCTGACCAAGGCGGTCGCCGATTTCCTCCGCAACGACATCACACCGCTGATTTCCGGCCACCAGGCTTTCAAGCTGCGCGTGGCGATCAACATCCTCGATCTCGTGACGAGGCAGCTGACGCAGGAGGAGGGGAGCGACGCGAAGGAAGTGGAGCGGCTGTGCGCGCTGCTCGGCGTCGATGGCTCCGTGACCGAGCTCAACCGTACGCTGGCCGAGCGGATCGCCAAGGGCGAGGTTGATCTGGCCACGCCGGGGTTGGCCGAGCATCTTTGGCAGACCACGATGGACAAGCTGGCGGTCGATCAACCGAACTACGCCTCGTACAAGCGCGAACAGGGGCGCAATCCGTAGGATGGGTAGAGCGTAGCGAAACCCATCATCTAACACCCCGCCCCGGCATCGATGGGTTTCGCTGCGCTCTACCCATGCTACACCCGCTCTCTCCCCGTCATTGCGAGGAGCGGAGCGACGAAGCAATCCAGACTGTTTTCGCGGATGTACTCTGGATTACTTCGCTAGGCTCGCAATGACGGCGGTGAGACCGCGCTACTTCCCCACCCATTTCGGCGGCCGCTTCTCGGAAAACGCCTTGGGTCCCTCGATGTAATCCTGCGACGCCACCATCGCCTTCACCGCCGGATACTCGCGCTGCTCCTCGATCGCCTGCTCGAGCGACACGGCAAGGCCCTTCCGGATGGTCTGCTTGGACGCCCGGATCGACATCGGCGAGTTCTTGGTGATCATCTCCGCCCAGCGCAGCGCGCCCGACAGAGCCTCGCCTTGTGGCACCACCTCATTGACGAAGCCGAGATCAAGGCCCTCCTTGGCGCTGACGTGACGCGCGGTAAGGATCATGCCCATGGCGCGCTTCAGACCGATCTGCCGCGGCAGGCGGTGCAGGCCGCCGGCAAGGGCGGCGAGGCCGACGCGCGGCTCGGGCAGGGCGAAGGTCGCATTCTCCGAGGCGATGATGAGGTCGCAGGCGAGCGCGATCTCGAAGCCGCCGCCCATGGCGACGCCGTTGACCGCGGCGATGATCGGTTTGTCGCAGGCGAAGCGCGAGGTGAGACCGGCGAAGCCGCCCTTGTCCCAGCCCCGTTTTCCGCCCGCCGCCTGCCACTTCAGATCGTTGCCGGCGCAGAACGCCTTGTCGCCGGCGCCGGTGACGACCGCGACCCATTGCTCGGGGTCCGCGGCGAAATCGTCAAACACCTTGTTGAGCTCGAAATGCGCATCGATGTGCAGCGCGTTGTAGACCTCGGGCCGCGACAGCGTGACGATCGTGATCGGCCCCCTGCGTTCCACCTTTGAGAATTTCAGCTCCATCGCGCGCTCCCGCAGTTTCTCGTGAAGGAATATTGGCGTCATACTAACGCGCGTCAGCGCTGGAGCACCATCGAATTGCGCTGGTGCGCCTTGCGCCGCTCACACGCCTCGCCTTGCTTGACTTGGAGACGCTCTTCTCACCTTAATCGTGCGAAGCAAAAACGCGCCTAGCGCCTTAACGCAAAACGATAAAATCAATCCGGGAGAGAACCGTGGATTTCTCATTGCCTACCGATCTCGTCGCCTATCTCGGAGAGCTCGATCGTTTCATCGAACGCGAGATCAAGCCGCTCGAACAAGCCGACGACAACATCCGTTTCTTCGACCATCGCCGCGAATGGGCGCGCACCGATTTCGAGAATGGCGGGCTGCCGCGCCATGAATGGGAAGCGCTGCTGCGCAAGGCCAAGGATCTCGCCGATGCCGCCGGCCACCTTCGTTTTCCGGTGTCGAAGCAATATGGCGGCAAGGACGGCTCCAACCTCTGGATGGCGGTGATCCGCGAGCATTTTGCCGCGAAAGGCCTCGGCCTGCACAACGACCTCCAGAACGAGCACTCGATCGTCGGCAATTTTCCCGTCGTCACCATGCTCGACCGCTACGGCCGCGACGACCAGAAGGCAATGATCGACGGTTCGATCAAGGGCAAGTACCGTATCACCTTTGGTCTCACGGAGCCGCATCACGGTTCGGACGCGACCCACATGGAGACGCGCGCGGTGCCGGCTGTCAGAGACAACGTCAAGGGCTGGATCATCAACGGCGAGAAGATGTGGACGACCGGCATGCACGTCGCCACGCATTGCGCGCTGTTCGCGCGCACGTCTGGCAACGACGGTGATGCCCGCGGCATCACCTGCTTCCTCGTTCCCGCGAAGAGCCACGGCGTCAAGGTCGAGGAATACATGTGGACCTTCAACATGCCGACCGATCATCCTCGCGTCAGCTTCACGGATGTGTTCGTGCCTGAGGATGCGCAGTTCGGCGAGGTCGGCCGCGGCCTGTCGCTGGCGCAATGCTTCGTGCATCAGAACCGCATCCGGCAGGCGGCGAGCTCGCTCGGTGCTGCCGTCTACTGCATCAACGAGAGCGTGAAATACGCGCGTGAGCGAAAGCCGTTCGGCAAGGCGCTCGCCGAGAACCAGGCGATCCAGTTCCCGCTGGTCGAACTCGCAACGCAAGCCGAGATGCTGCGCCTGCTGATCCGCAAGACCGCCTGGGAGATGGATCAGCTCAACGAGGAGCAGATCGAGCGCACGCTCTCCGACCGCGTCTCGATGTGCAATTACTGGGCAAACCGCCTCTGCTGCGAATCCGCCGATCGCGCCATGCAGGTCCATGGCGGCATGGGCTACTCACGCCACAAGCCGTTCGAGCACATCTACCGCCACCACCGCCGCTACCGCATCACCGAAGGCAGCGAGGAGATCCAGATGCGGAAGGTGGCAGGGTTCCTGTTCGGCTATATGGGGCCGGGGAAGCATTAGCCCCATGTCGTCCTGGCGTAAGCCAGGACCCATTACCCCAGGGAGAAGTTTTGGGCAGGCACGCAACTGCCAGCCTTCGCCAATCTCAATTCGGTGGTAATGGGTCCTGGATCTGCGCTTCGCTTGTCCAGGACGACAAGGCGATCAATTCACCCTTCTATCCTTCCCCGCCCAATACGGCTCGCGCAGCTGCCGCCGCAAAATCTTGCCTGACGGATTCCTCGGCAGCGCCGGCAGGAACTCCACGCTCTTCGGCGTCTTGAATCCGGCGATGCGCTCGCGGGTGAAGTTGATGATGTCGGTGGCGGTTGCCTCTTTGCCGGGCTTCATCACCACCACGGCTTTCACCGCCTCGCCCCATTTGTCGTCGGGCACGCCGATCACGGCGGCCTCGGCGACATCAGGATGATCGCACAGCGCGCTCTCCACCTCGGCCGGGTAAATGTTCTCGCCGCCGGAGATGATCATGTCCTTGATGCGATCGTGGATGTAGAGGTAGCCGTCCTCGTCCATGTAGCCGGCATCACCCGTGCGCAGCCAGCCGTCGCCGCGCAGCGTCGAGGCGGTCGCTTCCGGCAGATTCCAGTAGCCCGCCATGTTGGAGCCCGAGCGCGTCGCGATCTCGCCGACCTGACGCGGCGGCAGCGGCTTGCCGTCGGCATCGAGGATGGCGATCTCGACGCCCGGCAGCGCCTTGCCGGCGGAGCGCATCCGTTCCAGCCCCTCGACGTGGTCCTCCGGCGGCAGCGCGACGATGGTGCCTGTGGTCTCGGTCATGCCGTACATCTGCACGAAGCCGCATTTGAAGACCTCGATGCACTCCTTCAGCAGCGCAGCGGGGATCGGGGAGGCGCCGTACAGCATGTATTTCAATCGTGAAAAGTCGACCGTCTTGGCGCGCGGCTGCCGCACCACGAACTGCATCGCCGCAGGCACCATGAAGAGTTTCGTGATGCCGGACTGCTCGAAGAAATCCAGCACCTTGGTCGGATCGAACTCGCGCGCGATGACGCCGCGGGCGCCGTGATAGAGCCCCATCACGCCCCAGCCGGAGCCGCCGATGTGGAAGATCGGCATGGCGACCAACGACACATCGGAGGTCGACCACCTGTTCCATTCCGGCTTGTCCTCGGCATTGCCGGTTTGCACGAGGTTGAGGAAGTTCGCGTGGCTCAGCATCGCGCCTTTCGGTTTGCCCGTGGTGCCCGACGTGTAGAGCTGGATCGCGATGTCTTTCGTATCGATCGGTACCTTGGGATCGTCACCGCTCTGCGCATCGCGCCACGCGGTAAAATCCTGCCATTCCGGCGCGCCGCCTTCGGTGGTGATGATGGTGCGCACGCCCGGGAGCTGATCCCTGATCTGCGAGACGAGCGTGATGAACTCCGGCCCTGCGAATAGCACCGGCGCCTTGCAGTCAGCGACGATGAAGGCGACCTCGGGGCCCGCCAGCCGCCAGTTCACCGGCGCCATCACTACGCCGGCCTTCATCGCGCCCATCAGCAGCTCGAAATAGAGATCACTGTTTTTGCCGAGATAGGCGATGCGGTCGCCCTTCTTCACGCCCATCGCAATCAATGCGTTGGCGACCTTGTTGGTCTTGATGTTGAACTCGGCAAAGCTGGTGACGCGTCCCTCGAACTCGTAGGCGGTGGCGTTGCCGCGGCTCGTCGCGCGCTCGCGCACCATGTCGGCGAGATTCGCCAATGGCTGTGTGGTGGACATGTCTCTCCCGTAGGTGCTTTGTTTTTATGCCGCGGAGTGTGGCGTCATCCGCGGGTGAAGACAAGACGGGAGAGGGAGTACGCAGCTCTCTCAACACCGTCGTCCCTGCGATCGCAGGGACCCATAACCACTGAACGCAATTTTTGCGAAGACAGGTCATGACCAATCTTCGCGAAATTCAATTCGGTGGCTATGGGTCCCGGCCTTCGCCGGGACGACGGCGGAGTGTGGAGCGCCCTCGCGCTTGTTATTACGGAGAGACGATCACCCCCGCTTCGCCCGGTCCTTCTCGTTCTGCGCCATGATGCTCTCGCGCGCGGTCTTCCAGTCGTCGTCGCTCCAGTCGCGGAGCTGGTAGAAATTGCCGCCCATCGCGAGCGCCTGTGCGCCGTCCATGGCGATGGTCTCGCCGGTGATCCAGTCGCAGCCGCCGGAGATCAGGAACACCGCGAGATTCTGAAGCTCCTCCATGGTGCCGACGCGGCCCATCGGGTTCATCGCCTTGGTGCGTGCGCCGGCTTCGTCGCCCGGCTTGATGCGCTTGCTCATGCCTTCGGTCGGGATCTCGCCCGGCGCGATGGTGTTGAGGCGGATGCCGTGCCGGCCCCATTCGGTCGCGAGCGACATCGTCATGGCGTGGATCGCCGACTTGCTCATCGCCGACGGCACCACGTAAGGCGAGCCGTTGCGCACCCAGGTCACAGTGATCGACACGACGTTGCCCGGCTGTTTCAGGGCGATCCAGCGCTTGCCGACGGCATGGGTCACGTAGAACGTGCCGTGCATCACGATGTTGGCGACCGCATCGAAGCCGCGCGGCGAGAGCTCTTCGCTGCGCGAGATGAAATTGCCGGCGGCGTTGTTGATGAGATCGGTCAGCGGCGCGTCGCGAAAGATGGTCTCGATCATCTCGTCGACCGCGAGCGCATTGCGGATGTCGACGCCGTGGCTGGTGACGCGGCCGCCATACTCCCCCATCAGCTCGGTGGCGGTCTCGTCGCAGACGATCTTGCGCCGGCCGCAGATGTGCACTTCGGCGCCGAGCTGAAGAAAGCGCGCCGCCATCGATTTGCCGAGGCCCGTGCCGCCGCCGGTCACGAGAATGCGCCGACCAGCCAGAAGATTTTCCTTGAACATGGCTGTTTCTCCCGTACGGATTGTCAGTTAATTGGTCGATTGACTAAATCCGGCCGTCAGCTTTCTGTAAAGCGGCACCGAACAAGAACAGGGGAGAATTCATCCATGGAAGAGCGCGTCTCGATCTCGATCTCGGAGGGCGTCGCCGACGTGCGCCTGGTGCGCGCAGACAAGATGAATGCGCTCGATCAGGCCATGTTCGAGGCTCTTGTCGCGGCAACCGGGCGGCTTTCGAAGGAGAAAGGCGTGCGCGTCGTGGTGCTATCAGGTGAAGGACGCGCCTTCTGCGCCGGTCTCGACATGGGGCGTTTTGCCGCCATGAAGGAGGGCGGTGGCAACGGAATTCCGGGTGGCGAAAATCGCGACCTCACCAAGCGCACGCATGGCCAGGCAAACTTTCCGCAACAGGCGGTATGGGGATGGCGCCAGCTCCCGGTTCCCGTGATCGCCGCCGTGCACGGCGTTGCGTTCGGCGGCGGCTTCCAGCTTTCGCTCGGCGCCGACATGCGCTTTCTCTCGCCCGATGCGCGGATGTCGGTGATGGAGATCAAATGGGGTCTGGTGCCCGACATGGCCGGCACGCCGATCCTCGCCTCGCTCGTGCGCGACGACATCTTGCGTGATCTTACCTATACCGGCCGCATCTTCTCCGCGCAGGAGGCGATGACGTATGGCCTCGCCACGCGCATTTGCGATGACCCGCGCGCCGCGGCCCTCGAAGTCGCGCGCGAGATCGCCGGCAAGAGCCCGGATGCGATCCGTGCCGCGAAGCGCCTTCTCAATAATCTCTCGGTCGATCCCGGCCCAGCGCTGCTGGCTGAGTCCGTCGAGCAGCAGAAGCTGATCGGCAGCGCGAACCAGACCGAGGCGGTGCGCTCCAATCTGGAGAAGCGTGCGGCGAAATATGCGGACTAGCACGGTCCTCATCCCGAGGAGCCGCGAAGCGGCGTCTCGAGGGATGGGCCACGGGCTCTCATGGTTCGAGACGGCGTGGAGTTTATCATCGGGCCGCGCGTTGCGCGGACCCGGTGGCGCCTCCTCACCATGAGGGTCAACTCCAACCAAAAAGAAAAACAAAAATGAGCGAAACGTCCAACTTCCTCGGCATCGTCTCCGGCGATCGCCGCCGTGCCCACGCCGAAGTCGCCGATCGCGCCGACCGCATCGCGTCCGGTCTCGCCGGGATCGGCGTCAAGCAGGGCGATTGCGTCTGCATGCTGATGCGCAACGATATCGCTTTCCTGGAGGCGGCCTACGCCGCGATGCGGCTTGGCGCCTACGGCGTGCCGATCAACTGGCACTTCAAGCCGGAGGAGATCAACTACATCCTTGGCGATACCGGCTCGTCCGTGCTGATCGGACATGCCGACATGCTGCATGCCTTGCGCGATGCGATTCCCGCTGATGTCACCGTGCTCAGTGTGCCGACGCCGGCGGAGATTGTGAAGAATTACAAGATCGATCCCGACCATTTGTCGACGCCTGACTTCGCGATCGATTTCGAGCCCTGGCTCGCGCAACACCAGCCTTATGACGGCCCGGTCGTGCCGCAGCCGATGAACATGATTTATACGTCGGGTACCACAGGCCATCCCAAGGGCGTCCGGCGCAACGCGCCGACGGCAGATCAGCAGGCCGCCGGTGAGCGCATGCGCGCGATGATCTATGGCCTGAAGCCCGGCGCTCGCGCGATCCTGCCGGGACCGCTCTATCATTCCGCGCCGAACTCGTTCGGCATCCGTGCGGGCAAGCTCGGCGGCGCGCTGGTGCTGATGCCGCGCTTCGAGCCGGAGGAGTTTCTGCAGCTGATCGAGCGCTTTGAGATCGACACCATCTTCATGGTGCCGACCATGTTCATCCGCCTGATGAAGCTGCCTGAGGCGGTGCGCAAGAAATACGACGTCTCGTCCTTGCGCCATATCATCCACGCGGCTGCGCCATGCCCGGCCGACGTCAAGCGCGCCATGATCGAATGGTGGGGGCCGGTGATCTACGAATTCTACGGCTCGACCGAATCCAGCGCCGTCACGTTCGCGACCTCCGAAGATGCACTGAAGAAGCCCGGCACGGTCGGCAAGATATCGCCCGGCGCCGAGCTGCGCTTCATCGGTGATGACGGCCGCGTGCTGGGCGTGGGCGAGATCGGCGAGATCTACTCGCGCATGGCCGAGATGGCCGACTTCACCTACCACAACAAGCCGGAAAAGCGCGCCGAGATCGACCGCGACGGTTTCATCACCTCGGGCGACGTCGGCTATATCGACGAGGACGGCTACGTCTTCATCTGCGACCGTAAGCGCGACATGGTGATCTCCGGCGGCGTCAACATCTATCCGGCCGAGATCGAATCGGTGCTGCATGCCGTGCCCGGGGTGCATGATTGCGCCGTGTTCGGCATCCCCGACGCCGAGTTCGGCGAGGCACTGATGGCCGTGGTCGAGCCGCAGCCGGGCATCACGCTCGATGCGGCGGACGTGCGTGCAAGGCTGAAGACATCGCTCGCCGATTACAAGGTGCCGAAGCATATCGAGATCCGCAGCGGTCTGCCGCGCGAAGACTCTGGAAAAATCTTCAAGCGCCGCCTGCGCGATCCCTATTGGGAGCAGGCGGGACGCAAGATCTGACAACGCGACGAGGTGCCGTAGGGTGGGCAAAGCGATGCGTGCCCACGATATCCGTCACGAGGCAGAGATCGTGGGCACGGCGCAAGCGCGCCTTTGCCTACCCTACGAGATCGAGGACAAGGAGACATATTCATGAACGATGCCACCAGAGAAGTCCTCTACGAGGTCGCCGACCACATCGCCACCATCACGCTGAACGCGCCGGAGCGCATGAACACGATCTCCGGCCCAATGCTGAACGACCTCGCGCGGCTGCTGACCGAGGCCAATGAGGACAAGAACGTTCGCGTCGTGATCCTCACCGGCAAGGGCAGGGCATTCTGCGCCGGTCTCGATCTCCGCAGGGAGCGCGACGGCAACGGCCTCAGCGCCGCGTCCTCGCCGACCACGATCAACCTGCGCAACACGCCGCCGACCGTGCTCCAGTCCATGGACAAGCCGACCATCTGCGCCGTCAACGGCGGCGCGGCCGGCTATGGCATGGATACGGCGCTCGGCTGCGACATCCGCATCATGGCGGAGTCCTCAAAGCTCGCCGCCGCCTTCGTCAAGCGCGGCGTGGTACCGGAATCCGGCGGCACCTGGCTGCTGCCGCGCATGCTCGGATGGGCCAAGGCCTCCGAGCTGATCTTTACCGGCCGCACGCTCAGCGCGCGCGAATGCCTGGACTGGGGCCTCGCCAACGAGGTCGTGCCGGACGCCGATCTGATGAACCGCGCCTCCGCCATCGCCCGCGAAATCGCCGCCAACGCGCCGCTGGCGGTCCAGGCCTCCAAGCGCATGATGCGGATGGGCCTCAACGAGAACTTCCACGACCATGTCCATCACGTCTATCTCCAGCTGCTGCCGCTGTTCAAAACCCAGGACATGGCCGAGGGCATGAAGGCCTTCATGGAGAAGCGCGAACCGAAGTTCGAAGGACGGTAGGCGAGGCAGGATCGCACACGCTGGAGTAGCATTCGCTGATCGGCTCGGCTAGGTTGGCGCTGCCACGCCAACCGCTTGCGATCGCCGATGCCTTCATACCGCGCCAGCTTCTTCGAAGTCCCCCACGCCGCCGTCTACGCGCTGATGACCGTGACGGTCCTGGCATCAGGGTTTTGCTTGATCCAGGCCGGCGGTCCGGCGGCGCCCGCCGAGTTGCTGTATCGCTACGGCGGCATGTATGCGGGCGCGATCGCGCGGCATGAGTACTGGCGCCTCATCGCCTATGGCTTCCTGCACGTCAATTTCGTCCACCTCACGATGAACATGTTGTGCCTCGTGCTGTGGGGCGGACATCTCGAGCGGCGGGTGGGGCCGGCTTATTTCCTCGTCATCTATCTCTGTGCGATGGTGTTCGGCGCCGTCATCGGCAACGGCATCCATTCCACGCCCTATCTGACGGTCGGCGCGTCCGGCGCCACGTCGGGCATTTTGGGCGCGCTGCTCTGCCTGTGGATCCTCGGCAAGCTCGACGTCAGGTTCGACTTCTTCGCCATCAACATCGGATTGAACATCGCGTTTGCACTCGGCAATTCGCGGATCGACTGGGGCGTCCATCTCGGTGGCTTTGCGGCCGGGTTGATCGCCTGCGCATTGCTGGACCTGATCGAAAAGGTGAATCCTTACGCGCTTCGCTGCAAGTTTCCCGAAGCCGTGAAGGTCAATCTCACCCTGTTGGCCTGTGTCGCGGCCGTGTGGGCCTGGAGCGGTCAGGCCCAGGCCATCGCCGCCGGAATTTCCGGATGGGGCCTTGCCGTCGTCGTCCTGGTCGCATGCTGTGCCATCGTGAAGCTGGTTGATCTCGCCCTCTCCATGAAGAAGGGCCTTGCGATCGTCGTGATCGCCCTTGCCGGGGCGAACGCCGTCACCATCCTGCTTTGCGGTTTGGCGTTGGCATCGTCTTGCAGTCCGCGCTGGCCAACCGGGTCGGTTCCGCTTGATAATCTCCTTGTCATGGTCTGTCCCAATCCTGTTCTCATCGCGGGGCTGGCTGCGATCGGCGCCGCCGCGGTGACGCTGTGGCTCTGCGCGAAGGAAATTTCGCGCGGAATCGAGGATGTTGGATTTGTCGCCACATCGCTGCGTGCCGAACGCAACCGGCGTCATGGACTATGACCGCCGAGGTCGTGCTATAAGAGGGCTCACTGACCGCCGGATGATCCCAAGGTTCTTGAATTCATGTCCCCAGTTTCCATTCTGCTCAATCTGATCTGGATTCTCATCGGCGGCGCCTGGATGGCATTCGGCTGGCTGGTGGCCTCGGTCATCATGGCCATCACCATCATCGGCCTGCCCTGGGCGCGGGCTGCGTTCAACATCGCTATTTACACGCTGCTGCCGTTCGGCTCACGCGCGGTCAATCGCGACGAGGTCACCGGCATGAGCGATATCGGCACCGGCGCCCTCGGGGTGATCGGCAACATCATCTGGCTCGTGCTGGCCGGCTGGTGGCTGGCGCTCGGTCACCTCCTGACGGCCGTGCTCTTTGCGATCACCATCATCGGCCTTCCCTTCGCATGGGCCCATCTGAAGCTCGCCGGCATCGCGCTCTGGCCGATCGGCAAGGTGATCGTGCCGGCCTAGCTCTGCCCTCTATGTGCGCCGCCCCCAAGTTCATCTTGCACTGCGGTAGAAAAATATCGCACACTCCTCCGGACCAAGGAGCCATTGGGAGCTCTAAAAGGGGAGCGAGCCATGTCCCTCCAATCAGTACCATCCGACGCCGCCGATCTTCGTCAGAACCGCCCTGAGGACGTCCAGGCGCTGGAGGCGGATGCGCGGCTGCGCGACGATATCCGCCTGCTCGGACGCATCCTGGGCGACACCGTGCGCGACCAGGAGGGCGCGGATGTGTTCGACCTGGTCGAGCGTATCCGGCAGACCTCGATCCGGTTCCACCGCGACGAGGACCGGCTTGCCCGCCGCGAGCTCGAGCAGATCCTCGACAGCATGTCGACCTCGGAGACGGTGCGGATCGTTCGCGCCTTCAGCTATTTCTCCCACCTCGCCAACATCGCCGAGGACCAGAACAACATCCGCCAGATGCGCGCCGGCAAGAACGGCGGCTCCGGCGTGCTGGCGGAGACGCTCGCCAAGGCCAAGGGCGCGGGGATCGGCACCGACACGCTGCGCAGCTTCTTCAAGAGCGCGCAGGTCAGCCCGGTGCTGACCGCGCATCCGACCGAAGTCCGCCGCAAGAGCACCATGGATCGCGAGATGGAGGTCGCGGCGCTGCTCGACCGCCGCGAGCGGGTTGCCTTGACCGAAGACGAGGCCGCCGCCAGCGACGAGCAGTTGCGCCGCGAGGTGCTGACGCTGTGGCAGACCAATCTGCTCCGCCGCACCAAGCTCACCGTGCTCGACGAGGTCGCCAACGGCCTGTCGTTCTACGATTACACGTTCCTTCGTGAAGTGCCGCGGCTGGTCAACACGCTGGAGGACCGGCTGGAGGAGGGTGGCGAGCAGGCCGCCGGCGAGCTCGCCTCGTTCCTGCGTATGGGCAGCTGGATCGGCGGTGACCGCGACGGCAATCCCTTCGTGACCGCCGACGTGATGCGCGGCACGCTGCGGCTGCAATCGAGCCGGGTGATGCAGTTCTATCTGAACGAGCTGCACGTGCTCGGCTCCGAACTGTCGATCGCAGCGCATCTCGCCGACGTCTCCGGGGAGCTGCGCACGCTGGCGGAGCGTTCGCCCGACACCTCGCCGCACCGGAGCGGCGAGCCTTATCGCCTCGCGGTCTCCGGCATCTATGCGCGCCTGACCGCCACGGCCGAAAAGCTCGAGGTCGAGATCACCCGCCGTCCCGTCGGCAAGGGCGCTCCTTACGACAGTGTCAAGGAGCTGCAGGCCGATCTCGACGTGCTGCACCGCTCGCTGATCTCCAACAACGCCCGCGTCATTGCCCGTGGCCGGCTGCGGCTGCTCCGGCGCGCGGTGGACTGCTTCGGCTTCCATCTGGCGCGGCTCGATATCCGCCAGAACTCGGCGGTGCATGAGCGTACCATCGCGGAGCTGATGGATGCCGCGAACCCCGGCATGTCCTATCTCGCGCTCGGCGAGGACGCGCGCATCTCGCTCCTCACCAATGAGTTGCGCTCGACGCGCGCGCTGGTGTCGCCGTTCGTCAAGTACAGCGACGAGACCATGGGCGAGCTCAACGTCTTCCATGCCGCGGCGGAAGCGCATGCGAAGTTCGGCTCGGATGCCATTCCCCAATGCATCATCTCGATGTGCAAGGGCATGTCCGACATGCTCGAGGTCGCGGTGCTGTTGAAGGAGGTCGGCCTGGTCCATCCCTCCGGGCGCAGCGCCATCAACATCGTGCCGCTGTTCGAGACCATCGAGGATCTGCAGGCATCATCAGGCATCATGGATCGCATGCTGTCGCTGCACGATTACCGCCGTCTCGTCGACAGCCGCGGCAGCGTCCAGGAGGTCATGCTCGGCTATTCCGACTCGAACAAGGATGGCGGCTTCGTCACCTCGGGCTGGGAGCTCTATAAGGCCGAGATCGGCCT
The DNA here is from genome assembly GCF_024199945.1 of Bradyrhizobium sp. CCGUVB4N. Classification (GTDB taxonomy): domain Bacteria; phylum Pseudomonadota; class Alphaproteobacteria; order Rhizobiales; family Xanthobacteraceae; genus Bradyrhizobium. The sequence continues at coordinate 3,254,880 of NZ_JANADP010000001.1, forward strand.
CGTCGACGTGTTCGAGCGCCATGGCGTCCGCCTGCGCCTGTTCCACGGCCGCGGCGGCTCCGTCGGCCGCGGCGGCGGACCGAGCTACGACGCCATCGTCGCGCAGCCGGGCGGGGCCGTGAACGGCCAGATCCGCATCACCGAGCAGGGCGAGATCATCTCGTCGAAATATTCCAACGCGGAGGTCGGCCGCAACAATCTCGAGATCCTGGCGGCGGCAACGCTGGATGCCAGCCTGTTGCAGCCGAGCCAGAGCGCGCCCCGCCGCGAATATCTCACTGCGATGGATGAGCTTTCGAATCTCGCCTTCAAGGCCTATCGCGGCCTCGTCTACGAGACCGACGGCTTCGTCGAATATTTCTGGTCCTCGACCGTGATCAACGAGATCGCGACCTTGAACATCGGCAGCCGTCCGGCCTCGCGCAAGAAGACCCGCGCGATCGAGGACCTTCGCGCGATTCCCTGGGTGTTCTCCTGGGCGCAGTGCCGCCTGATGCTGCCGGGCTGGTACGGCTTTGGCAGCGCGGTCGAGCAATGGATCGCCGAGCATCCGGATAAGGGCATGCCGTTCCTGAAAGAGCTCTACAAGGAATGGCCGTTCTTCCGCATGCTGCTGTCGAACATGGACATGGTGCTGGCGAAAAGCTCGATCGCGATTGCCTCGCGCTATGCCGAGCTGGTGCCGGACGAAGCCCTGCGCGAAAAGATTTTTGGCCGCATCCGCCGCGAATGGCATTCCTGCATCGAGACCCTGCTCGACATCATGGGGCAGGACCGGCTGCTGCAAGGCAATCCGCTGCTGGAGCGCTCCGTGCGTCATCGCTTCCCCTATCTCGATCCGCTCAACCACGTTCAGGTCGAGCTCCTGAGGGAGCATCGCGCGCAGAACCCGGATGAGCAGGTGCTGCGCGGGATTCAGCTGACGATCAACGGCATCTCGGCGGGCTTGAGGAATACTGGCTAGATGCGAATGGCGAATAGCGGATGGATTCCACTCGCTATTCGCCACTCACTATTCGCTTCTCAACAGAAATGCGCCCCCTGCGTCTCCACATAGACCGAATACAGCGACTGGCTCGCGGTCATGAACAGGCGGTTGCGTTTCTTGCCGCCGAAGCAGAGATTGGCGCAGGTCTCCGGCAACATGATCTGGCCGATGCGCGCGCCGTCGGTCGACGCGAACACCTGCACGCCGTCATAACCCGGACCGACCCAACCGGCGCCGACCCAGATGTTGCCTTCGGTATCGACGCGCAGTCCGTCAGGGAAGCCGGACTTGCCGTCGAGCTTCATGTCGATCAGCCGCTTCGGGTTCGATAGTTTCTGACCGTCGAGGTCGTAGGACCACACCACGTTTTCCGCCTGCGGATAATGCGTGATCCCGGTGTCGCAGACATAGACCTTCTTGTAGTCGTGGGAGAAGGCGATGCCGTTCGGCTTGAACGGCTCGTCCGCGACCTTGGTCAACTGGCCGGACTGCGCGTCGAGGCGATAGACCGCTTCCTTCTGATAGGGTTGCAGCGAGCCGGTATTGGCGAGCTTGCCCTCGTAGATGCTGATCGCGCCGTAACCGGGATCGGTGAACCAGATCGACTTGTCGTTGGGATGCACGACCATGTCGTTCGGGCCGTTGAGCGGCTTGCCGTTGGCCTGCTCGGCCAGCGAGGTGACCGAGCCGTCGTGCTCGTAGCGGACGAGGCGTGTGCGCTCGGCGGTGATCTGGCGTCCCTCGGTGTCGAATGAATTGCCGTTGCCTTCGTTCGAGGGCTTGTGGAACTGCTCGGAGATATGGCCGTCGTCGTCGAGGTAGCGAAGCTGCCGGTTGGCGGGAATGTCGCTCCAGACGAGGTATTGTCCCTGCGCATTCCACGCAGGTCCTTCCGCCCACAGGCAGCCGGTATAGAGCCGCTTGATCGAGGTGTTGCCCACCTTGGCCTTGAAGCGCTTCGGATCGATGGCGACGATGTCGGGGTCAGGATAGCGCTGCGGCTCGGCATTGGCGCCGTAGTTGCGGGCGTCGGCCTTGGAGGCGAGCACAGTGGACGCGGCGAGCACGGCCGCGCCTCTTAAAATATCGCGGCGGCCGAGGCCGCCGGGTTCCGTTGCAGAGGTGTCGTTGGGGTTGGTCAGTATTCTTGTCATGGTTTCCTCCCAAAGTTGTGTTGGGAGGCCACCATTCGCCCGCATTCAGGCATAAAGCGGGGCGATCTCTGGACGAGACAACCAGAGATCGCGGCGCAGGAATGCCAAAAATATGGCTAGACAGGATCCCACGGGAAGATGTCGGCGGAGCGGTCGAGCTTGTAGAAGGAGCCCTTCAGCGCCGGCATGCCATGTTCCGCAATCGACTGCGGCGTCCAGCCTTCGCTGCGATGCACGGAGCGCAGCGGACGGTTCTGGCTGAACAGGAACAGCTCGTTCATGCGCGCACCAAAAATCTGACCGCTGACGTCCTTGGCTGCGTCGGAGAGCAGATACGCGCAGATCGGGGCGATCTTCTCCGGGCCCATCTGCTTGATCTTCTCGACGCGCGCCTTCTCGGCTTCGGTCTCGGTCGGGATGGTGCCGATCATGCGGGTCCAGGCGAACGGCGAGACGCAGTTCGAGCGGACGTTGAAGCGGCCCATGTCGAGTGCGATCGACTTGGACAGGCCGATGATGCCGAGCTTGGCGGCGGCGTAGTTGGCCTGGCCGAAATTGCCGATCAGGCCCGAGGTCGAGGTGAAGTGCACGAAGGAGCCGGACTCCTGCTCGCGGAAGATGCGCGCGGCGGCGTGGCTGACATAGAACGAGCCCATCAAATGCACCTTGATGACGGCCTCGAACGCTTCCACGCTCATCTTGTGGAAGATCATGTCGCGCAAGATGCCGGCATTGTTGACGACGCCGTCGAGCCGGCCGAAATGATCGGTCGCGGTCTTCACGATCTTGCTCGCCGGAACGGCTTCCGCCACCGATTCGAAGTTGGGGACGGCGATGCCGCCGCGCTTCTTGATCTCCTCGACCACCTCCTCGGCGGGCGTCGCGCTCGAACCGGCGCCGTCGGCGGCTCCGCCGGGATCGTTGACGACGACCTTGGCGCCCTCGGCCGCGCAGAGCAGCGCGATCTCGCGCCCGATGCCGCGGCCCGCGCCGGTGACGATGATGACCTTGTCCTGCAGTGATTTGCTCATGTGGATGACCTCTCGTTCGTAAACACGATCGTGCCGCTGGCGGCGAACATGCCGCCGACGCCGTGGCACACTGAAATCTTCGCATTCGGCACCTGGGCCGGCGCGATGCCGCGCATCTGGCGCACGCTCTCCTGGAGCGCGTACATGCCGTACATGCCCGAATGCATGTAGCTCAAGCCGCCGCCATTGGTGTTGAGCGGAAGCTTGCCGCCGGGGCGCGTGTTGCCGTCGGCGATGAATTTGCCCGTTTCCTCATGCGGCATGAAGCCGAGATCGCCGAGGCCGAACAGCGGCAGATGCGCGAAGGCGTCGTAAATCATGAGATGATCGACGTCCTTGTGGGCGATACCGGCCTCCTTGAACGCTAGCGGTCCCGCCGTCTTGAATGCCCGCGACGAGTTGAATGTCTCCATCTGGCTGACCATCAGCGTCTCGACGCTCTCGCCGGTGCCCATGATGTAAACCGGCTTGCGCGGAAAGTCCTTGGCGTGGTCGGCCGAGGTCAGGATCAGCGCGCCGCCGCCGTCGGTGACGAGGCAGCACTGCAAGAGCCGGAACGGATAGGCGATCATGCGCGAGTTGAGGACGTCGGCGACCGTGATCGGATCCTTCATCATCGCCCGCGGATTCTTCGCCGCCCATTCGCGCTGCACCACCGCGACCGAGGCGAGCTGCTCATGCGTGATGCCGTAAGTCTTCATGAAACGCAGCACGGGGATCGGGAACATGCTGGGCGGGCCGTAGACGCCGTAGGGCGCTTCGAACTGGCCCTGCAAACTGTCGGCCGGGATCGAGCGCGGCGCCTTGCCGATCATCGACTTGCCGCTCTCGGCATGCGTGATGAGCACGGTCTTGCACAGCCCGGCCTCGATCGCCGCCGCTGCGTGGCGGACATGCAGCATGAACGAGCAGCCGCCGACGGAGGTGCCGTCGACCCAGGTCGGCTTGATGCCGAGATAGTGACAGACCTGCTGCGGTGTCTCGACCGCGGTGGCAAAGCCGTCGATATCCGAGAGTTTCAACCCGGCATCCGCAATGGCATTGAGCGCCGCGTCCGCGTGAAGCTGGAGCTGCGACATGTTGGGGACGACCCCGAGCTCGGTGGTCTCGGCCGCGCCGACGACGGCAACCTGGTTCTTGCGCATGGTTTACCCCTTCGCCGGACGGAACACGGGGAGGGTGATCTTGTCGTCGAGCACCTCGAACGCGACCTCGAGCTTCATGTCGAGTTCGAGCGCCTCCGGTGTCTGCGGGCAGTCGATGATGTTGCTCATCATCCGCGGTCCCTCGGCAAGTTCGACCACCGCAATCGCATAAGGCGGCGTGAAACCGGGCGCGGCGGGGCGGTGGTTGATCACGTAACTGTAGAGAAAGCCCTTGCCGCTCGCCTTGAACACGGAGACCTTGCGCGAGGCGCAGGACGGGCAGAATGGGCGCGGCGGGAAGTAGACATGCGCGCAGGCATCGCAACGTTGCAGGCGCAGTTCGCCTGCTTTCGCGCCGTCCCAGAAATGCTGGGTTTCCGGCGTCGGTTTCGGTCGCGCGCGCTGCGGTTCGGCCATCTCGGAACGCCCTCCCAAAGGCAAATCTTGAATAGGCAGGCTTGACGCCCGCCTGTTTCGATCTTGATGCGACAATCGGCTATCGTGCGTCAACGGTCCAGCAGGCAGCATGCATGCCATCATGCGCACAATGCTTGTGTCGAACTGAGCCGGCGCTATAGATTGCGCGCGCAATATTCCGTGAGACAGACATGCCCGATTTTCCGACACTGGCGAAGCTCGCCGACGACCTCGAAAGCGGCTGCACCACCTCCCGAAAACTGGTCGAGGCGTGCATCGCCAGGATCGCCGATCCCTCAGGCGAGGGGCAGCGCACCTTCATCCATGTCGACAAGGACGCCGCGCTTGCGGCGGCGGATGCGATGGACGGCTTGCGCAAGGCCAAGGCGGAGCCGTCGCGCTATGCCGGTATCCCCATCTCGATCAAGGATCTGTTCGACATCAAGGGCCAGGTGACGCGCGCCGGCTCCCGTGCGCTCGACGATTCCCCGCCGGCCGAGCATGATGCGGCGACGGTGGCGCGGCTGCGCAAGGCCGGCTTCGTCGTGATCGGGCGGACCAACATGACCGAGTTCGCCTATTCCGGCATCGGCATCAATCCGCACTATGGCACGCCCAAGGGCGCCTGGAACCGTGCCGAGGGCCACGTGCCGGGCGGTTCGTCCTCGGGTGCCGCGGTCTCGGTGCTCGACGGCATGGCGCATGGCGCGCTCGGCACCGACACCGGTGGCTCCTGCCGCATTCCGGCGGCCTATAACGGCATCGTCGGCTACAAGCCGACGCAGCGCCGGGTGCCGCTGGATGGCGCGGTGCCGCTGTCGTTCTCGCTCGACAGCATCGGTCCCTTGGCGCGATCGGTCAGCTGCTGTGCCATTCTCGACGCCGTGCTCGCGAACGAGCCGATCGTTCCGCTGAAGCCGCGGTCCGTGAAGGGCATGCGGCTCGCAGTGCCGACCACGATCGCGCTGGACGATCTCGACGCAGCCGTGTCCGAAACGTTCGAGCGCGCGCTGAAATCGCTGGCCGATCACGGCACCATCATCGAGCGGATCGAGATGGCCGAGTTCCACGACATCGGCCCGATGAACGCCAAGGGCGGCTTTGCCGCGTCGGAAAGCTACGCCTGGCATCGCTATCTCATCACGTCCAAGGGCGACGTTTACGATCCCCGCGTGTCCGTCCGCATCATGCGCGGCGAGGCGCAGAGCGCGGCCGACTACATCGATCTCCTCAACGAGCGCCGCTCGCTGATCGCCCGCGTCAATGCGCGCATCGCGCCCTATGACGCGCTGGTGCTGCCGACCACCGCCAATACGCCGCCGAAGATCGCGGATCTCGCCGACGACAAGGCGTTCACCGCGCAAAACCTGCGCGCGCTGCGCAATTGCACCCTGATCAACATGATCGACGGCTGCGCCATCTCGCTGCCGGCGCATCGCGAAGGCGATGTCCCGATCGGCCTGATGCTTGCAGGGGCGGGCGGATCCGATCGTCGTATCTTCGAACTTGCTGCCGGCATGGAGGCCGTCATTCGTGTTTGACCTGACTTTCACCGTTGATGCCCAGGACGCCACCACACCGCTGACCTTGGCGATCGACCAGATGGTCATCGCCGGCTGGACCGGCCGTGATCCCGTCGCGCGCGACAAGCACATCAAAGAGCTGCAGGAGATGGGCATCGCCCCGCCGGCGTCGACGCCGATTTACTATCGCGGCGCGGCACGGCGGCTGACCCAGGAAGACAGCATCGAATGCTGCGGTGGCGATTCCTCCGGCGAGGTCGAGTTCGTGCTGATCGGCTGGCAGGGCCGCATCTTCGTCGGCTGCGGTTCCGACCACACCGACCGCAAGGTCGAGGCCTACAACGTCACCGTCTCCAAGCAGATGTGCGACAAGCCGATCGCCTCGACGCTGTGGGAGCTCGAAGAAGTCATCGGCCATTGGGACAGGATGATCCTGCGCTCCTGGGCCACCATCAAGGGCGAGCGCGTGCTCTACCAGGAGGGCACGCTGGACGCGATGCTGCCGGTCGCCGATTTGATCGCGCGCGGCTTCGAAGGCGCAAAATTCCCCGACGGCTGCGCCATGTTCGGCGGCACCTTCGCCGCCAAGGGCGGCATTCGCCCCGCCGACCGCTTCGATTTCGAGCTCGAGGACCCCGTGCTGAAGCGGACGATCAAGCATGGATATGATGTGGTGACGCTGCCGGTGCGGGGCTGACCGGCGTGGTCATTGATTGATCGGCTGGGCCTGAGCGCCCGGAATGTCCATGCGAGGTAGCGGCCGGTTCTTGGCCGCTGTCGCCTGCGCCTCGCTGATCAAGCTGGCTGTCTGCATCCGATCAATGACGTAATCTCGATTGCGGGCCTCGAAAGATCGGCTTGGGTAAGGTTGTCGCGCTCGCATCATGAGGAACGCGATTTCGTCGATCTGAAGATCCGGCAGCCGCTTCCCAAAATAGATCTCCGCTGCGGTCACCACGCCATATGCGCCGCGACCCAGATAGTTCTCGTTAAGATAGATCTCGAAGATCCTGTCCCGGGACAGACTGCGGATGACGCGCTGCATGAAGATGATCGAGGCAATAGGATCGATCTGCCGGCGAGTCTCCGGGGACAGCAACAGCAGGCAGCGTGACACAGATTGCGTCACGCCGGCTGGCCCGGGACTGCTGCCCGTGCTCATCGCAACTGCAATCTCAACGAGAGGATTCAACGACCAGGCTTCGTAGAAGTCTGGTTGCTCAAGAGCGATTGCGGTGTCTCGTAGCAGAGGCGGAACATCGGCAAGGAGAATGTAGTTACGCTTTGGATCGGTGCTGCATGCCGGGCCTGTCGGCGCAATCGCCGCGAGCTGGGCTTTGGTCGGAAGTCCAACGCCGTATTCATAGTGCCAGACCAGCCAACCCACGAAGGTGAGCAGCCCCACGGTCGCGAGCGAGAGTGCGATCAGCACCGTCTTGGCAGCAATGATGAGAACTTTGCGCATCGGACGCGGGCTGAAGGAGCGGAACGGGTCCAAACTCGCGTTGGAACCGGACGGAATTGGGGCGGTTGGGCCTCACGGAAATCGGGTGGTGCGCCCGTGCGGGGTCTGCAAAGCTATCGGCCATGAAAACAGCCGCAAAACTTGCCATGCCTGCTCCGGACCCCGCCGCCCGCGTCGATGCGCTCCGATGGCCTGAGATCACCGCCGAGCTCGACTCCCAGGGTTGCGCCGTCCTGAAAGGCCTGCTGACGCCGGACCAATGCCGGGCCGTCGCCGCGCTCTATCCTGACGACGCGCACTTCCGCAGCCGAATCGTGATGGGCCGCCACGGCTTTGGCCGCGGCGAGTACAAATATTTCTCCTACCCGCTGCCCGATCTGATCGCGCAGCTGCGTCCGGCGCTTTATGCGCATCTGCAGGGCGTTGCTAACAGCTGGAACGAGGCGATGGGGATCGACATCCGCTATCCCACCTCCCATGCCGCCTTCCTCAAGCGCTGCCACGAGGCGGGGCAGGCGCGGCCGACGCCCTTGCTGCTGCAATATGAGGCCGGCGATTTCAATTGCCTGCATCAGGATCTCTATGGCGAGCACGTGTTCCCGCTCCAGGTCGCGATCCTGCTGTCCGAGCCCGGTCGCGATTTCAGCGGCGGCGAGTTCGTGCTGACGGAACAACGTCCGCGCATGCAGTCCCGTGCCGAGGTGGTGCCGCTGGCGCAGGGCGATGCGGTGGCCTTTGCCGTGCATCACCGCCCGGTGCAGGGGACACGCGGCACGTACCGCGTTAACCTGCGCCATGGCGTCAGCCGGATTCGCTCCGGACAGCGCCACACCGTCGGTGTGATCTTTCATGATGCCAAATGAGCGCAACGATTGACGGCTGATTTGTTCGACAGCGTCGCTGAAGCACAGCCATCGCGCGAAAAAATCGCGGACGGCGCCGTGCTGCTGCGCGGATTCGTCAAGCCGATCGAGCGCGAGTTGATCGAAGCCGTGCGCGCCATCGTGGCGCAGTCGCCGTTCCGTCGCATGACCACGCCCGGCGGTCATCTGATGTCGGTCGCCATGACCAATTGCGGCGAGCGCGGCTGGATCACCGATCACACCGGCTATCGCTATGATCCCATCGATCCCAAGACCGAGGCGCCGTGGCCGGCAATGCCGCCGGCGCTCCGCGATCTCGCCCGCGGCGCCGCGGAGCAGGGCGGCTTCCAGAACTTTGCGCCCGATGCCTGTCTCGTCAACTGCTACGAGCCCGGCACGCGGCTGTCGCTGCATCAGGACAAGGACGAGCTGGATTATTCGGCGCCCATCGTCTCGGTCTCGCTTGGGCTACCCGCGATCTTCCTGTTCGGCGGCCTGGCGCGCGCCGACAAGCCGCGCCGCTTCCGGCTGGTCCATGGCGACGTCGTGGTCTGGGGCGGCCCGTCAAGGCTCGCCTATCACGGCGTGGCGCCGCTCGCGGAAGGCGAACACGCGCTGCTCGGCCGGAAGCGGATCAATCTGACCTTTCGCCGGACGCGTTGACGTTTACGGCTTCGGCGGATGAATGAACGCCCACGGGCTGACTTCCGAATCCCGGGTCACCTCGACCGAGATCAGATACGGCCCGCCATGCGCGAGCGCCTTCTCCATGGCCGCCTTGAACTGGTCCGGTGCGGTGACGCGCGCGGACGCGACGCCGAAGGATTCAGCGAGCTTGACGAAATCCGGATTGACGAGATCGGAGGCCACCACGCGGCCGTCGAACCGTTCGCGCTGGTCGCGGCGGACATTGCCGTAGGCGTTGTTGTTGAACACCAGTGTCACGACGCCGATGTTGAACTGCACGGCGGTGGCAAGCTCCTGCACGCCGAACATGAAGCCGCCGTCGCCGGTGATCGCCACCACTGGCTTGTCGGGGTTGGCGACCTTGGCGCCGAGCGCAGTCGGGAAGCCCGAGCCCAGCGTGCCCTGATAGCCCGAGGTGATGAAGGTGCGCGGCTCGTAGATCGGAAAGCCGTACCAGGAGGCGAAGCCGAATTGCGACAGCTCGTCGGTCACGATCGCATTCGCCGGCAGCACCTCGCGCAGGATGTTCAGATACGCCATCTGCGGCTGGATGCGCTGGATGTCTTGTTGTGCAGTCGCGGTGGCCTCCCGGATCGCGGCGCGGCGGCCGGCGGTCTTGCTGTAGCCCGCCTTGCTGACGGCAGCGGCGAGATCCGCGGTCGCGGCCTTCGCATCGGCGACGATGGCGGTGTCGGAGATGAAGCGCCGCATCTCGACGGGATCGATGTCGATGCGGATGCTCTTCAACCCGTCCGGGCGATAGGGCCAGCGCGACATGGTCGGCAGTTCCAGCCGCGTGCCGATGCCGATCATCAGATCGGTCTTCGCCCATAGCTTGTAGGCGGCGGCCATGGTCAGGCCGAGCTCATGCGCGTTGGAGACGATGCCGCGGCCGCTGCGGAAGGCGACCACAGGCGCATCGATCATCTCGGCGAGCTCGAGGATCTCCTCGCGTGCGTCGATTGCGCCGCTGCCGACGAAGATCATCGGCGCCTTGCTGGTCCTGATCAGCGCTGCGGCCTGCTTGATCATGTCGGGATCGGGCTGCGGCGCGGGCAGGGGCTCCAGCACCTGCGCTGCGGCCGTGTCGGCGCGCTGGGTAAAGATGTCCCAGGGCATCTCGACCGAGGCGGGGCCGCGCCGTCCCGATGTCATCTCCTGGAAAGCACGCGCCACGGTCGTCGGCGCATTGCCGGGATGTTCGATGCGATCGGCCCATTTCACATAGGTGCGCAAGGTCGCGAGCTGGTCCGGCATCTCATGCAGATGGCCGCGGCCCTTGCCGAGAAACTGCGTCGGCACCTGGCCCGTCACGCACAGCACCGGCTCGTTGCAGCCATAGGCGGTGAGCAGCGCCGCGCTGGCGTTGAGGACGCCGGGGCCGGGCACCACGCTGAACACGCCGGGCCTGCCGCTCGCGCGCGCATAGCCGAACGCCATGTAGCCACAGGCCTGCTCATGCCGCGCGCCGATCACCTTGAGCTGGGCCTGGTGGAAGGCGTCGAACAGGCCATAGACCTGCGCGCCGGGAAGGCCGAATACGGTATCGACGCCATGGGCGACGAGCCCGCTTACGATTGCTTCGCCGCCGGTGAGGGTGGTCATTGCATCATTCCATTCGAGTTGTTGGTCAGGCTTCGTCGACGACGCCGTTGCGTAAGGATCCGATGCCCTCGGCCGCGACCTCGATGATGTCGCCGGGCTTCAGGTATCGCGGCGGATCGAACCGCGCGCCGGCGCCGGTCGGCGTGCCCGTGACGATGATATCGCCGGGGACCAGCGTCGCGAAGGTCGAGATATAGCTGATGAGGTAGCGGAACGGGAACATCAGGCGGCTGGTGCGGTCGTCTTGCCGCAGCTCTCCGTTGACATGCGTGGTGAGACGAATGTCGGCAATCTGTGCTTCCCGGGTGTAGGGCACGAGCCACGGTCCGAGGCTGCCGCTGGAATCGAAATTCTTGCCCTGTGTGACGTTGAACTTGGCGTGGCGCAGCCAGTCGCGCACCGAGCCCTCGTTGCAGAGCGTCAGCGCGGCAATGTGATCGAGTGCAGCGCTCTCCTTGATGTGCCGCCCGGGCTTGCCGATCACCAGCACGATCTCGCCTTCGTAGTCGAGCTGCGCGGATGCGCGCGGGCGCACCAGCGGCGTGTCGTGGCCCACGAAGGAGCGGGGCGAGCGCATGAACATGCTCGGATATTTCGGCGCCTCCTGGCCGTCCTTGTACTCGGCATTGCGGTCGGGATAGTTGACGCCGATGCAGATGATTTTCTCCGGCGCGGGCACCGGCGGCAGCCATGTGATCTCGCCGAGTGCGTGAATCGGCGTGCGGCCCGCGGCCTCTTCGGCAAGGCTCACGAGCTTGCCGGCTGCGATGACCTCACGCAACGTCGGATAGTCTTTTGCGTAGCGCGCGGAGAGATCGACGATGCCGCCCTCGAGGACAGCGCCGTAGCGGCTTTCACCCTTGACGGAATAGGTGGCGAGGCGAGGGAGTTTCATGACTTAATCCGCCACCAGCACGTCGGCCACGAACTTCGGCTCACGCACGGCCTGCCCCGAGAACGGCGAGCCCTGCTCGAACCAGGAGCGCGGCGCGGGCGCGCCCCATAATGTCTGGCGGCGCGGATCGCGCAGCGACCAGCGTAGCGGCTCGTGGTCGTGATCGCCCGTAAAATAGTCGCTGGTGTAGAGCTCCAGCCGATGGCCGTCGGGGTCGCGCACGTAGAGGAAGAACGCGTTCGAGATGCCGTGGCGGCCGGGGCCGCGCTCGATGTTCTTCACGAAGCCCGCGGAGGCCATGACGTCGCAGAGATGGATGATGTTCATCGCTGTCGGCGTCCAGTAGGCGAAGTGGTGAAGGCGAGGGCCCTTGCCGTTGGTGATCGCGAAATCGTGGACATTGCCCTTGCGATGCATCCAGGCGGCCGCGATGCGCCCCTGCGGACCGTCCTCCTCGGCGTATTCGGTGAGACGGAAGCCGAGCCGCGCGTAGAAGTCGACGGTGTCCTGCACTTCGGCGGCGAAGACGTTGAAATGATCGAGCCGCTGCGGATGGCAACCCTTGTAGAGATCGAAACGGCGCAAGAGATGCGGCCGCCGGTCCATCGACGCATAGAGCTCGATCTGGAAGCCGAAGGGATCGGTGAATTGCAGCGTGCGGCCCTGGAACGGCTGATCGGCGAAGGCGTAGGCGAGGCCGTTCTCGGACAGGAACTTGGCAGCCTTGTCGAGATCGCCGTCATTGCCGACCTTGAAGCCGAGCCTGTTACAGGCGGGCACGGCGGCTTTGCGCAGCACCAGCGAGTGATGCTGATGCTCTTCGGCGGCGCGCAGGTAAACAACCTTGTCGTCGGCGTCCTCGACATGCAGGCCGACAACGGTCTCGTAGAACGCGCGGCTCAGCTTCAGATCGGTCACGTCGAGCACGACGTGGCTGGAGCGGATGATGTTGAACGGCGGCTCGAAGATGTGTTGCGGTACGGGCATTGCGTTTCCCCTCGGAACGACGAACGTCAAATTCCCAGTTTCTGAATCTTGTGCGTGCCCCGCGCCAGCGAGACGTGCTTGGTTTCCATGTAGAAGTCGAACGAATAATCGCCGCCGTCGCGGCCGATGCCCGAGGCCTTCATGCCGCCGAACGGCGTCGGCAGATGGCGGACGTTTTCCGAGTTCAGCCAGATCATGCCGGCCTCCAGCGCATCGGCGACGCGCAGCGCACGGCCGACATCGTTGGTCCAGACATAGCCGGTGAGGCCATAGCGGATGTCGTTGGCGATCTCGATCGCGTCCGCCTCGTCCTTGAAAGGCAGCACGGTGAGGAAGGGACCGAACACCTCTTCCTGCGCCACCCGCATCTTGCCGCTGGCGCCGGTCACCAGCGTCGGCTCGACATAATGTCCGCCGCCCGGGCCGTCATAGGCCTTGCCGCCGACCGCGATGGTCGCGCCGTCCTGCCGTGCGACGTCGAAGTACGAGCAGACCTTTGCCAGATGCCGCTCGTGGATCAGCGGTCCGATCTCGGTGGCGGGATCGAGGGGATGGCCGACCTTGAGCGCTTTGACGCGCGCCGTCAGCTTTTCGATGAACTTGTCCGCGATGTTCTGCTGGATCAGCAGGCGGCTCGAGGACGTGCAGCGCTCGCCATTGAGCGAGTAGATCATGAACACGACCGCATCGAGCGCACGGTCGAGATCGGCGTCGTCGAACACGATCACGGGGTTCTTGCCGCCGAGCTCGAAATGCACGCGCTTCAGCGTCGGTGCGCCCTGAACCATGATCGCCGATCCCGTCGCGCTTTCGCCGACGAAGCCGATCGCCTTGATTGCGGGATGCTCGGTCAGCGCCTTGCCGGCCTCTTCGCCAAAGCCATGGACGGTGTTGAGCACGCCGTCGGGCACGCCGGCTTCCTTGACCAGCCGCGCCAGAATGGACGCCGTCACCGGCGACCATTCGGCCGGCTTGTGCACGACGGTGCAGCCCGCCGCCAGCGCAGGCGCGATCTTCCAGGTCGAGAGCATGAACGGCGTGTTCCACGGCGTGATCACGCCGACGGGGCCGATCGGCACGCGCGTCGAGATGTTCCAGTGCTCATCGCTCGGCGTGTTGAGGCCGTCGCGCGCCTCGGCGCATTTGTCGGCGAAGAAGCGGAAGTTCTCGGCGGCACGGATCGCGGCCTTGGCCATGAAGCGATAGGCCTGGCCGGTGTCGATGCATTCGAGCACGGCGATGTCTTCGGCGTTGTCCTCGATCGCATCGGCAACACGATGCAATAGCTTCTTCCGCATCGCGGGGCCCATGTCGCGCCAGGACTTGAAGGCGAGCGCAGCGGCGGTCGCGGCGGCGTCGATGTCCTCGGCATTGCCGCGCGCGACGCTTGCGAGCGTGGCGCCATCGACCGGCGACTTCGTCTCAAACCTCTCGCCGGAAATCGAGGGCACGATCTTGCCGTCGATCATGTGGCCGATGCCGTCGGCGCCGAGCTTCTTCAGCAGCGGCGCGACGCGCTCGCGGTTGGCCTGGAAGACGTCGGCTTTTGGTGTGGGCTTATCCATGGGCGGCCACCACTTTCAATGCGTCGTGGATGTTGTTGCGCTTCCAGCTGGTGTCCTTGTCGTTGATCTGCATGTCGAACGACAAAGCGAACTTGCTGGCGGCGAAGACGGGATCGAGATGTTTTGAAAGCGCCTGGAAAACGTGCTCGCCGGCCTTTTGCCGTGTGGCGAGGTCGCGGCCTTCGCCGATGCGCAGCAGCATGTCGAGGAAGCCGTAATCGTGCTTGTTATCCGCGACTGCGTAATGCTCGCAGCGGATGGCGCGGACGCGGATGCCGCCGAGCGGGAAGATGCCGGTTTCGACCGCGGCCTTGCGCACCACTTCACAGACGGCGCCGATGTCGAGACGGCTGTCGAGATTGGCCGAATATTCGATCGTGAAATGCGGCATGGCGGTTTCACTCCCTGTGTATTCTTGTTGCTTTCTAGGCGAAGTAGCAGCTGACCGAGCCGTAGGCGCCATAATCGGCTTGAATTGTGTCGCCCTTGCGGGTCTCGATCGGACGGATGAAGGAGCCGGCGAGCACGACCTGGCCGGGCTCCAGCGCGAGCCCCAGCGGCGCGATCTTGTTCGCGAGCCACGCAACCGCGGTCGCGGGATGATTGAGCACGCCGGCGGCAAGGCCGGTCTCTTCGAGCTGACCGTTCTTGAAGCACAGCGCGCCGATCCAGCGCAGGTCCGCGTCGAGCGGGCGGATCGGCCGGCCGCCGAGCACGATGCCGGCATTCGCTGCATTGTCGGCGATGGTGTCGTAGATTTTTCGCGTGGCCTTGGTCTTGGGATCGACGCGCTCGATCCGCGTGTCCAGAATCTCCAGCGCCGGCACGACGAAGTCGGTGGCGTTGAGCACGTCGAACATCGTGCAGTCGGGGCCTTCGAGCCGCTTGCTCATGACGAAGGCAAGCTCGGCCTCGACGCGCGTCGCGATGAAGCGCTCGGTCGGGACGATCCCGCCATCGGCGAAGAACATGTCGTCGAGCAGCACGCCGGAATCCGGCTCGTCGATGTTGAGCGCGCTCTGCATCGCCTTCGAGGTCAGGCCGATCTTGTGGCCTTTGACGAGGCGTCCTTCGGCGATCTTGATGTCGACCCACGCCTTCTGAATCGCGTAGGCATGGGCGATGGTGATGTCGGGGAAGTCCTGCGAGAGCTGCCGGATCTGCACGCGGGTTTTCTCCGCCTGGTGCAGACGGTTCGCGCAAGCAAGGATATCGTCGTTGGAAAGCGCCATTGGTGATCGACCAAAATTGTGGTGCCCGGAAATACTTAACATGTTAAGTGAATGCGTCAAACAGAATCTGCCTTGCTGCACTGCAAACGTTTTTCGGTCTGAAGGGGCGGCTTTGAAAGGGCGACGTTGAAAGGTCATGATGGCGAAGAGACCGGCTGATCCTACCAACGGAAGTGCGACTGCCGCGCGCCAGGTGCCGATGCGCGACTTCTCGCGCTCGCTGCCGATGTCGCTGCTGCGGGCACGCGAGGCGGTGATGCGGCAATTTCGCCCATCGCTGCGCGAGCATGGCCTGACCGAGCAGCAATGGCGCATCCTGCGCGCGCTGGCGTCGATCGAGGCCGCTGAGGTCACGGAACTCGCCCGCACAGCATTTCTCCTCGGACCGAGCCTGTCGCGCATCCTGCGCGATCTCGAGGCGCGCCATTTGATCGAGCGCAAGACGGCGAAGACGGACCAGCGCCGCAGCATGGTCTCGATTTCGAAAGAGGGCGTGAAGCTGATGGCCTCCGTCGCGCCGTCGTCGGAAGCGATCTATGCCGAGATCACGCAACGCTTCGGCGCGCGCAAGCTCGCCGAGTTGCAGGAGATGCTCGGCGAGTTGGAATCGTGCCTCGCTTCCGCGGATGCGCGTGACGAGATCACGGACGATGCGTGACGGCAAATTTGCATGATGACGTTCCCGTCACGCATGACTGTCATCATTGCATAAGTCGTGGGCAGTGCTCGCGACGCGAATTGCGTGAAAAGCCCGGAAAAAGCAGCTGAGAATAGATCGCCGCCGCAGGTGTTCATCACCATCGGGGCGTGAACTCTCCGTACTTAGTCGATGACGTCTCAATATCAATTTACTCACGCCGGCAGAATCCGTAAGTAGCATCCGGCTCTGTATTCAGAAGCCAAACAAAGAAGGGCCGACAAGGATGCCCGGCCCCAGGGAGGAATGTATGAGACTGACGAGACGCGACTTCGCTGCCGGAATTGCTGCCGGCATTGCCGCGCCATACCTCATCAAGAGCGCAAATGCGCAGGGCGCCACCATCAAGATCGGCATGTGCGCGCCCGTCACCGGTCCGGCCGCTGAATCCGGCGGGTACGCCATCAAGGGCGCCAAGCTCGCGCTCGAAGCCGTCAACAAGGCCGGCGGTATCCTGGGAAAGCAGGGCGAGCTGATCGTCGAGGACGACCAGACCACCAATCCCGGCATCGTGCTCGCGTTCTCGAAACTCGCCGCGCAGTCCGATATCGTCGGCTTCCTCGGCTCGATCCGTTCGACCCAGGTGCATGCGATGGCGCCCGACGTCATCAAGCTCGGCAAGCCCGTGATGATCGGGGGCACCGATCCAAACCTCACCCATATGGGCAATCAGTGGCTGTTCCGCTGCCGTCCCAATGACAGCTATTCCGGCCGCGTCATCGCAGAATACGGCGTCAACACGCTCGGCAAGAAAAAATGGGCCGTGCTGCACTCGACCGACGCCTTCGGCACGGCCGGCGGCAAGGCGCTGACGGCCGCGCTGGAAAAGCTCGGGGCCCCCTCGGTGCTCGATCAGGGCTACGCCAACCAGAGCCAGGACTTCACGCCGGTCGTGCTCGCGATCAAGCAATCGGGCGCCGAGATTCTCGGTTCCTACTTCACCTTCGAGAACGACCTCGGCATCTTCGCCCGCCAGCTCCGTCAGCTCGGCGTGAACATCCCGTGGGTCGGCTCGCCCTCGATCGTCAACATCACCGCGCTGAAGCTGGCCGGTCCCGCGCTCTACAACACCTATGGCGTGGCCGACTATGCCGAGGATTCCAGCGAGGGTTCGAAGGCGTTCGGCAAGATCTACCGCGACGCGGTCAAGGTCGCGCCGGACAACCAGAGCTCCTGGACGTTCGATGCGGTCAACGTCTTGGCTGCGGCGATCAACAAGGCCGGCTCAACCGATCCCGGCAAGATCCGCGAAGCCATCCTGGCGACCAAAAAGTTCGCCGGCGCCGAAGGCGAATACAATTTCGACCAGAACGGCGATGGTCTCCACGGCTACAACATCGTGAAGAACGACAAGGGCAATATCGTCTTCGACAAGCACATCGAGTTCAACGACTGACGTTCTCGCGACCTCCCCGATTCCGGTCGGGGAGGTCGATACGTCATTCGGTGGACTACTCTGACCTCCAACAGAAGCTTGTCATGGATCTCGCCCTCCAATTGCTCTTTACCGGCATCGGTATCGGCGCCGTCTACGCGCTGGTCGCGCTCGGCTTCGTGCTGATCTTCCGTGCCACCAATGTGGTGAATTTCGCCCAAGGCGAGTTCTCCATGGTCGCGGCCTATCTGATGGTCGTCGCGGTCGAAGCCGGTCTGCCCTATTGGGCGGCCTTCATCGTCGCGCTGCTCGGCATGGCGCTGCTCGGTGTCGTCTTCAATCTCGGCGTCTATTATCCGCTGCGCCACCGCACCTATCTGCCCGTGATCATCGCCACCATCGGCGCCTCGATCCTGCTGGCGAATTCCGTGCTCGCGATCTACGGCCCGCAGCCGCAGGTGCTGCAGGGCTGGTTCGACACGCCCGGCATCCAGCTCGGCCCGGTCTATCTCGACAGCCAGTATCTGCTGATCATCGGCGTCACGATCTGCCTCGTGATCTTCAACTTCTGGTTCTTCGAGAAGACGCTGCTCGGCAAGAAGCTGCAGGCGACCTCGCAGGACAAGGAGATGGCCTCGCTGCTCGGCATTTCCGTCTCGACCATGATCATGATCACCTTCATCTATTCGGCGGTGCTCGGTGGTCTCGCCGGCATCCTGGTCGCGCCCGTGTTGTTCGTCTCGATCCAGATGGGTTCGACCATCGCGCTGAAGGCATTTGCTGCCACGATTATTGGTGGGTTCGGCGACGTCGCCGGCGCCATCATCGGCGGGCTCGCGCTCGGCGTGATCGAGACCTTTGGCGCGGCCTATGTCTCGGTGCCGTACAAGGACGGCTTCGCCTTCCTGGTGCTGATCGCTTTCCTGATCTTCCGGCCGCAGGGCATCTTCGGCGAACGCGTGGCGGAAAAAGCATGAGCGCCCCCAGCGACAACATGCCGATTCCGGCGCCCGCCATCCACTCGAAGCCGCTGCTGCTCCGGCACCTGCCGTATTTCATCGGCGCGGCGATCCTGGTCACACTCGCCGCGACCATGCGCTTCGACGGATACGTCCATAACATCCTGCTGCAGGCCACGACATTCGCGATCGCGGTGTTCGGCCTCTCCGTCGTGCTCGGCCTGTGCGGCCAGATCAACCTGGCGCAGGCCGCGTTCTTCGGGCTCGGCGCTTACGCGGTCGGCATCGGCACGACGGACCTCGGGGTCAGCTTCTGGCTGTGCCTCGTCGGCGGCTGCCTGATCTCGCTGCTCGCCGGCGCTTTGCTCGGCATGTCGACCTTGCGGCTCGGCGGCCATTACCTCGCGATGGTGACGATCTCGTTCCAGCAGATCGTCACGCTGGTCATGATCAACGCGATCTGGCTGACGCATGGACCCGACGGCGTCCCCAACATCAAGCGTCCGGAGCTGTTCCAGTCGTCGCAGAGCTATCTCGCCTTCTGCGTCGCGATGCTCGCGATCGTCGGCTACCTGGTCTGGCATCTCGCCGATACCAAGCTCGGCCGCGCCATGCGCGCGGTGCGCGACAACGAGCTGGCGGCCGGCGTCAACGGCATCGACGTCTTCCGCACCAAGATCTACGCCTTTGCGCTCTGTGCACTGCTCGGCGGTCTCGCGGGTGGATTGTTCGCCGGCGGCTTCGCCTATGTCAGCCCCGATCAGTTCTCGTTCGCGGAATCGATCGTGTTCCTGACCATGTCGCTGCTCGGCGGCGTGGCCTCGCCGATCGGCTCTGCGATCGGTACGGGCCTGCTGATCCTGATCCCGGAATGGCTGCGCTTCCTCAAGAGCGTGCCGGGCCTGTACCTCGCCATCTACGGCCTGTTCGTGATCCTGATCATCCGCTTCATGCCCGACGGCATCTGGGGCTTTGTCGCCGACGCCTTCACGCGCTGGCGTGCCAAGATCAAGGCCACGCCGGCTGCCGCTGCTTTGCAGCTGAAGCCGGCCAGCGTCGGCGGGGACATCGTGCTGGAAGTCACCGGCCTGTCGAAGCATTTCGGTGGTCTCAAGGCCGTCGACGGCGTCGACATCGCCGTGAAGCGCGGCGGCGTGCATGCGCTGATCGGGCCGAACGGCTCCGGCAAGACCACGACGCTGAACGTGCTATCGGGTCTCTATGTGGCGACCGCGGGCAAGATCGTGCTCGACGGCACCGACATCACCCACATGCCGCCGCATCAGCGCACGGCATCGGGTCTCGGCCGCACTTTCCAGAACATCCGCCTGTTCCGTTCGATGACGGCGCTGGAGAATGTCGAGATCGGCGCGGAACGGCCCGGCAACACCATGGTCGGGAAGGGCGACGACGCGCTCACCGAACGCGCGATGGAGGCGCTCACCTTCGTTGGCCTCGGCAACCGCGCCAACGAGCTGATCTCGAGCTTCTCCTACGGCCATCAGCGCCTGATCGAGATCGCGCGTGCGCTGGCGTCGAACCCGACTTTGCTGCTGCTCGACGAGCCCGCGGCCGGTCTGAACTCGACCGAGAAGCTCGAGCTGCATGAGCTGCTCAAGCGTATCGCCGCGCAAGGGCTCACCATCCTGATCATCGATCACGACATGACGTTGGTCTCGGAAGCCGCCCAGCACATTACCGTGCTCAACTTCGGACGCCGTATCGCGGACGGCGAATCCATGGCCGTGCTGCGTCATCCCGACGTCGTCTCCGCCTATCTCGGGAGCGAATGATGCCGTTGCTCGAAATCCGCAACCTTGTGGTGCGCTACGGCGAGATCGAAGCGCTGCGCGGCGTGACCTGCGCCGTAGAGCAGGGCCAGGTGGTGACGCTGCTGGGCGCCAACGGCGCCGGCAAATCGACGACCCTGCGCGCCATCTCCGGCCTTGCAAAACCGACCTCCGGCGACATCCTGTTCGACGGCAAGTCGATCGCGGGCCTCGGCCCGGAAGCGATCGTCCGCATGGGCATCAGCCACGTGCCGGAGGGACGCCGTGTGTTTCCGGGTCTGACGGTGAAGGAGAACATCATGCTCGGCGCGTCCAATCGCCGGGCCGCGACCTCCGAGATCTCGCGCGAGGCGGATGCGATGTTCGATCTGTTCCCGGATATCCGCAAGTTCAGCAACGCACTCGGCTGGACGCTGTCCGGCGGCCAGTTGCAGATGGTGGCGGTTGCGCGCGGGCTGATGGCCAAGCCGCGGCTGTTGCTGCTGGACGAGCCCTCGCTTGGGCTGGCGCCCGTCATCGTGCAGGCCGTGTTCAAGATCATCTCCGAGATCCGGCGCAATACGACCGTGCTGCTGGTCGAGCAGAACGCGCGCATGGGCCTGTCGGTGGCCGATTACGGCTATGTGCTGGAGACCGGGCGTATCGTGCTTGGCGGTAAGCCGGACGAACTCTGGGGCAACGAGGCGATCCGCGCGGCCTATCTCGGCGGGCATGCCAAGGCGAGCGCCTAGACCGAGGGTTCCGTTCCGGGACACGACCCGGGCGGCTTCCCCTTGCGGGATGACACCCGGGCGGCGATAGTGGCGCCGCCCGCGAGGCCCGCCCCAGTAGGCGAGCGCATAGGTCTTGCGTCATTGCGAGCGTAGCGCGGCGACCCGGTTCGCGGTAACAGCGAGGGTGTGCTGTCGCAGCGCCCGGCGTGGTGACGGCGGTGCAAACAGCGCGGTCCAAAAACACGGTCCAAAAAACACGGTCCAAACAACGAAGAAGGAAGGCAACGTGGCGAACAAGGTCAAGGAAATCTGGAAGTCGGGCAAGGCCGTGGTCAACGCGTGGCTCGCTATTCCCTCCGGCTTCTCGGCTGAGATGATCGCGCAATGCGGCTTCGACAGCGTCACCGTCGACATGCAGCACGGCGTGCAGGATTACCTCTCGATGGTGCAGTGCTTCCAGGCCATGGACAAGCATCCGGTCACCCCGATGGTCCGCGTGCCCTGGAACGAGCCCGGCATCATCGGCAAGGTGCTCGACGGCGGCGCCTATGGCGTGATCTGCCCGATGGTCAACACGCCCCAGGAAGCCAAGAACCTCGTTTCCTATTCGAAATATCCGCCGAAGGGCGTCCGCTCCAACGGTCCGATCCGCGCCGGCATGTACGGCACCGCGGGCTCCTATCAGAAGACGGCCAACGACGACATCGTGCTGCTGCCGATGATGGAGACCAAGACCGCGGTCGAGAACATGGAAGCGATCCTCGACGTCGAAGGCCTCAATGGCGTCTATATCGGGCCGTCCGATCTCGGCTTCTCCTACGGCCTCGAGCCGAAGCTCGACCGTACCGAACCGGAGATTCTCGCGATCTACGACAAGATCATCAAGGAATGCGACAAGCGCGGGCTGTTCCCGGGCATCCACTGCAGCGGCGCTGAGGGTGCCACGCGCGCCATCAACATGGGCTTCAAGCTGGTGACCCTCTCGAACGAGGTCGGCATGATGACCACCTACGCCAAGATGCAGGTCAACGCGACCCGCAAGGATTCGGGCGGCAAGGCCTGATCGCTCTCTCTCTTCCCTCTCCCCGTTCTTACGGGGAGAGGGTTAGGGTGAGGGGCCTCTCTCAACACGTACCAGTCTAACGATCGAGCGCGCGGCTTGCCCCTCACTCGGATCGCTGCGCGATCCGACCTCTCCCCGTAAGAACGGGGAGAGGTGAAGTAAGAGACCCAAGGAGACTCCCATGACCATCAGCCCCGTCATCCGCCTGCATCCCGCTGATGGCGTGCTGATCGCGCGCGCGAGCCTGCCGCCGGGGACCGTGGTCGCCGACGGCGTCACCACCGTCGAGCGCATTCCCTCCGGCCACAAGGTCGCGATCAAGCCGATCGCGGTGGGCGAGCCCGTGATCCGCTACGGCCAGATCATCGGCTTTGCCACCCAAGCCATCGCGCCGGGCCAGCACGTGCACGTCCAGAACATCGGCATGGGCGATTTCGCCAAGGACTACGCCTATTGCGCCGACGTCAAGCCGACGCCGAACTTCGACCTGCCGGCGACCTTCGAGGGCATCCGCCGCCCGGACGGCCGCGTCGCCACGCGCAACTATATCGGCATTCTCACTTCGGTGAATTGCAGCGCGCATGTCGCGGGTCTCGTCGCCGACGTCTTCAAGAAGAATCCCTTCACCGGCGACAATCCGCTGGCTGAATTCCCCAATGTCGATGGTGTCGTCGCGCTGACCCACAAGACCGGCTGCGGCATGACCCAGAACGAGCCGCTCGCGCTGCTCCGCCGCACGCTCGGCGGCTATGCGCGGCACGTCAACTTCTCCCACGTCATCGTGCTCGGCCTCGGTTGCGAGGTGAACCAGATCGGCGGTTTGATGGAAGAGCAGAAGCTCGCCGGTCGCCTGCGCGCGATGGACATCCAGGAAGTCGGCGGCACCCGCAAGACCGTGGAAGCCGGCATTGCCTTCGTGCGCGAGGCGCTCGCCGATTCCAACAAGGTCAAGCGCGAGTCCGTGCCGGTGAGCGAGCTCACCGTGGCGCTGCAATGCGGCGGCTCGGACGGTTATTCCGGCGTGTCGGCGAACCCGGCGCTCGGTGCGGCCAGCGATCTCATCGTGCGTCACGGCGGCACCGTCATCCTGTCGGAGACGCCCGAGACCTACGGCGCCGAGCATCTCTTGACGCGCCGCGCGGTCAGCCGCGAGGTCGGCGAGAAGCTGGTCGATCTGATGCGCTGGTGGGACGAGTACACCGAGCGCGAAGGCGCCGAGATGAACGCCAATCCCAGCCCCGGCAACAAGGCCGGCGGTCTCACCACCATCCTGGAGAAATCACTCGGCGCGATGGCCAAGGCCGGTACCACCAATCTGGTCGACGTGCTGCGCTACGCGGAGCCCGTGACCAAGCGCGGCTTCGTGTTCATGGATACGCCCGGCTACGATCCGGTCGCCGCTACCGGCCAGGTCGCCGGCGGTGCCAATCTCGTCTGCTTCACCACCGGCCGCGGAAGCGTGTTCGGCTGCAAGCCCGCGCCCTCGATCAAGCTCGCGACCAACACGCCCATGTACAAGCGCATGGAAGAGGACATGGACGTCAATTGCGGCACTATCCTCGAAGGCGAGGAGAGCGTGCAGGAGTGCGGCCAGCGCATCTTCGATCTCATCCTCAAGACCGCGTCCGGCCAGCCGACCAAGAGCGAAAGCTTCGATTTCGGCGGCGCCGAGTTCGCGCCCTGGGTGCTTGGCGCGACGATGTAATGCGCGAGCAGCCCGTGCCGTAGGCACGGTCTGCCCGTTGTTAATGCTTGATCGAGGTCACCAGCGGTGTTCTGCTCAAAAAAGCTGCTGGAGCACCGTACCCCGTGTCGATCTACGTCGCATTACACCACGTCACGCACTACAAATACGACCGCCCGATCGATCTGGGACCGCAGACCATCCGCCTGCGGCCGGCGCCGCATACGCGCACGCCGATCCTGAGCTATTCGCTCAAGGTCACCCCCGCCAATCACTTCGTCAACTGGCAGCAGGACCCGCAGGGCAACTGGCTCGCGCGCTACGTCTTTCCGGAGAAGACCACCGAGCTGAAATTCGAGGTCGACTTCACGACGCAGATGACCGTGGTCAACCCGTTCGACTTCTTCGTCGAGCCCTACGCCGACAGCTTTCCGTTCGAATATCCGAAGGATCTCAAGACCGAGCTGGCGCCGTATCTCGAGACCATCAAGCCCGAGCCCGCTTTCGCAAAATATCTCGCCTCGATCCCGCGCGAAGCCCCGAACACGGTCAACTTCCTGGTCGACCTGAACAGGGCGCTGCAACAGAAGATCAACTACGTCATCCGCATGGAGCCCGGCGTGCAGACGCCGGAGGAGACGCTCACCTCCTGCGCCGGCTCGTGCCGCGACTCCGCCTGGCTGTTGATCCAGACCTTCCGCCATCTCGGCCTCGCCGCGCGCTTCGTCTCCGGCTATCTGATCCAGATCCGTCCCGACATCGATCCGATCGAGGGCCCGCCGGAAGTGGAGAACGACTTCACCGATCTGCACGCCTGGGCCGAGGTCTATCTACCGGGTGCGGGCTGGATCGGTTTTGACGCGACCTCGGGCATGCTCGCAGGCGAGGGGCACATCCCCGTCGCCGCCACGCCGCATTATCGTTCGGCAGCTCCAATCTCCGGCGGTGCCGGCTTTGCCGAGGTCGAATTCGCCTTCGACATGAGCGTCCGCCGTATCCGCGAAGCGCCGCGCATTACAAAACCGTTCTCCGACGAATCCTGGACGCGGCTCAACGATCTCGGCGAGCAGGTCGACGGCGATCTTGCTGCCCAGGACGTGCGCCTCACCATGGGCGGCGAGCCGACCTTCGTGTCCGTGGATGATCTCGAAGCGGCGGAGTGGAATACGGAAGCGGTGGGCCCGACCAAGCGCGCGCTCGGCGACGATTTGATCCGCCGCCTGCGCACGCGCTTCGCGCCCGGCGGCCTGCTGCATTACGGCCAGGGCAAATGGTATCCGGGCGAGAGTCTGCCGCGCTGGGCCTTTGGCCTGTACTGGCGCAAGGACGGCGTGCCGATCTGGAAGAATGGCGACCTCATCGCCAGGATCGAGAATCCCAAGCGCGCCATGACCGAGGACGCCGAAGACTTCATGGAGGGCACGGCGGCGCGGCTCGGGCTCGATCCCGGCTACATCATTCCGGCCTATGAGGACACCGCCTACTGGCTGCTGAAAGAGGCCGAGCTTCCCGTCAACGTCGATCCCTCCGACTCCAAATTGTCCAATCCGGAGGACCGCGCGCGCATGGCGCGGGTGTTCAATGAGGGCCTCCGCAAGCCACGCGGCTACGTGCTGCCGGTGCAGCGCTGGAACGCGCCGCCGCGCTGGCGCAGCGAGCGCTGGCAACTCCGGCGCAATCATCTGTTCCTGATGCCGGGTGATTCCCCTCTCGGTCTACGCCTGCCGATCGGCTCGCTCGGCTATGTGCCGCCCGGCGAATATCCCTACATCGTCGAGCAGGATCCGATGGAGGCGCGCGGCAAGCTGCCGGTGTTCACGCTCCCGGAGCGCCCGAAATCGCCACCGCGGGTCGCGCCGGAGAAGCTCAACACGTCCGTCCCCGTCCGCACGGCGTTGTCGATCGAGGTCCGTGATGGCGTGATCTGCGCTTTCATGCCGCCGGTCGAGCGCATCGAGGATTATCTCGAAATGATCGCGGCGGTCGAAGCCACCGCCGAGGAGATGCAGCTTCAGGTCCATGTCGAAGGCTATGCGCCGCCGTTCGATCCGCGCATCGAGGTGATCAAGGTGACGCCTGACCCCGGCGTGATCGAGGTCAACGTTCAGCCGGCCAGGAATTGGCGCGAGGCGGTCGACATCACCGTCGGGCTCTATGAGGATGCCGGCAAGATACGTCTCGGCGCCAACCGCTTCCTGGTCGACGGCCGCCACACCGGCACCGGCGGCGGCAATCACGTCGTCGTCGGCGGCTCGAGCCCACAGGATTCGCCGTTCCTGCGCCGGCCCGATCTGTTGAAGAGCCTGGTGCTGTACTGGCAGCGGCATCCGTCGCTGTCCTATTTCTTCTCCGGCCTCTTCATCGGTCCGACCAGCCAGGCGCCGCGCATCGACGAGGCCCGTCACGACAGCATCTACGAGCTCGAGATCGCGCTCTCGCACGTCCCGCCGCCGGGCTACCAGACGCCGCTGTGGCTGGTCGATCGTCTGTTCCGGCATCTGCTCGTCGACATCACCGGCAACACCCATCGTGCCGAGATCTGCATCGACAAGCTCTATTCGCCCGATGGTCCGACCGGCCGGCTCGGCCTCGTCGAATTCCGCGCGCTCGAAATGCCGCCGGATCCGCGGATGTCGCTGGCACAGCAGCTCCTGATCCGCGCGCTGATCGCAAAATTCTGGCGCGAGCCGCAACAGGGCAAGTTCGTGCGCTGGGGCACCGCGCTGCATGACCGCTTCATGCTGCCGCATTTCATCTGGGAAGACTTTCAGGACGTGCTCTCAGAGCTCAAGAGCTCCGGCTATCCATTTGAGCCGGAATGGTATCTGGCCCAGCTCGAATTCCGCTTCCCCGCCTTCGGTCGCGTCCACCATGGCGGCGTCACGATGGAGCTGAGGCAGGCGCTGGAGCCCTGGCACGTGCTGGGCGAGGAGGGCTCGGCCGGCGGCACCGTGCGCTATGTCGATAGCTCGGTCGAACGGCTCCAGGTCAAGGCCGAGGGCTTCGTCGAGGGCCGCCATATCATCACCTGCAATGGCCGCCGCCTGCCGATGACCTCGACCGGCCGCTCGGGCGAGGCCGTGGCCGGCGTCCGCTTCAAGGCCTGGCAGCCGGCCTCCGGCCTGCACCCGACCATCCCGGTCCACGCGCCGCTGACCTTCGACCTGATCGACACCTGGAACGGCCGCTCGCTCGGCGGCTGCGTCTATCACGTCGCCCATCCCGGCGGCCGCAACTACGACACCAAGCCCGTCAACACCTACGAGGCCGAGGCGCGGCGGCTGGCGCGCTTCCAGGATCACGGTCACACGCCCGGGCCGATGCAGGCACCGCCCGAGGAACGCACAAATGAATTTCCGCTGACCCTCGACTTGCGGACCCCGCTTCTGCAATGAGTATGATGGAGGGGCAGGGAGAGGCGCATGGGCGAGGGCGCGGCACAGGACGACAAGGCGGGTAAGGCGCCAGGACAGCGCGAAGGACAGCGCGAGAGCCAGCGCGACGGCCAGCGCCGCCTCGCGCAATGGGTCCGCGACTATCGCCGCCTGCCCGGCATTCCCGACGAATTCCTGGGGGCCGACGGGGCCCCGCGCCCGGTCTGGGGCCGCTTCTTCGATGCCTTCGGCGGACTCGCGCCCGACGAGGTCGAGCGGCGCTTCGGCATGGCCGACCGCCATCTGCGCGAGGCCGGCGTCACCTACCGTGCCCCCGGCGAAACCGCCGACCGGCCCTGGTCGATCAGCCATCTGCCGCTGCTGATCGACGAGGCCGACTGGAAGCAGCTCTCCGCCGGCATCACCCAGCGCGCCGAGCTCTTGGAGCTCGTGCTGCGCGACATCTATGGCGAGGGCCGGCTGGTTGCGGAAGGTGCGCTGCCCGCCGGCGCCATCGCCGGCAGCCCCGAATATCTCCGCCCCGTCTGTGGCGTGCCGCCGCCGGGCGGGCGCTACCTCTCGCTCTATGCCGCCGATGTCGGTCGCGGGCCCGACGGCCGCTGGTGGGTGCTCGGCGATCGGACGCAGGCGCCGTCAGGCGCGGGCTATGCGCTCGAGAATCGTCTGGTGCTCTCGCGCGCCTTCTCCGATCTCTACAAGTCGATGAACGTGCCGCGCGTCGCACCGTTCTTCGAGGCGTTCCGCGACTCGCTTCGCGCGCGCGCCGATCGCGACGAACCGCGCATCGGCGTGCTCACGCCCGGCAGTTTCAGCGAGACCTATTTCGAGCACGCGACGCTGGCGCGCTATCTCGGCTTCCTGCTGGTCGAGGGCGACGATCTCGCCGTCAGCGACAATCGCATCCACATCCGGACCGTCGCGGGGCTGAAGCGGCTCGACGTGCTGCTGCGCCGCGTCGATTCCAACTCGCTCGATCCGCTCGAGCTCGACGCCTCCTCGCATCTCGGCGTGCCCGGCCTGATCGACGTGCTGCGCAAGGACGGCGTCGTCG
Source organism: Bradyrhizobium sp. CCGUVB4N (assembly GCF_024199945.1). Lineage (GTDB taxonomy): Bacteria > Pseudomonadota > Alphaproteobacteria > Rhizobiales > Xanthobacteraceae > Bradyrhizobium. The sequence continues at coordinate 3,283,164 of NZ_JANADP010000001.1, forward strand.
TCGCCAACATGCCGGGCTCCGGCGTGCTGGAGGCGAGGGCACTGCTCGGCTTCCTGCCGGCCCTGAGCCGTCGCCTGCTCGGCGAAGAGCTGAAGATGCCGCATATCGCCACCTGGTGGTGCGGGCAGAAGTCGGCGCGCGACGAGGTGTTGTCGCGGCTCGACGAGGTTGCGATCGAAGGTGCCTACCGGCGCGGCGTGCCCGGCTTCGACAGCAATGGCCCGGTGCTCGCAAGTGAGCTCGATGCCGCGGGCCATCAGCGCCTGGTCGACGCCATCAATGCGCGCGGCATGGACTATGTCGGCCAGGAGGTGGTGCGTCTCTCGACCATGCCGGTGTGGGAGCAGGGGCAGCTCACGCCGCGTCCCTTCGTGCTGCGCGTGTTTGCAGCCGCAACGCCCGACGGCTGGGCCATCATGCCGGGCGGCTTCTGCCGGATCGCCGAGCAGCAGGACGCGCGCGCGGTGTCGATGGGTGACGGCGCCCGCGCGGCCGACGTCTGGGTGGTTTCGGAGAAGAAGGTCTCGACCGCGTCGCTGCTGCCGGCGACCGACAAGGTCCGGATCCGCCGCATCGCCGGCGTGCTGCCGAGCCGTGCCGCCGACAATCTGTTCTGGCTCGGCCGCTATCTCGAACGCGCCGAAGCGACGCTGCGGCTGGTGCGTGCGCTGGGCTCGCCGAGCGGACCCAACAAGGGCACCGCGGCCTCGCTGCAATCGGCCGAACGGATCCAGCGCCTGCTGGTGACCTGGGGCGCCATCTCGCAGACCTCGCGCGCGGCGCCTGGGCGCATCGTCGCCGAAGCGTTGCAGAGCCCTGAGCGTTTCGGCTCGGCGCTGTCGCTGGTGCGTTCGGCGCTGCGCACGGCGACCTCGTTGCGCGAGCGGCTGTCGCCCGATGCCTGGCAGGTCATCACCGAGATGGCCGATCGGCTCTCCTACGAGGTCGAGGACGACGACAGCGTGCTGAGCGCGGCCGAACTGACCTTGCAGGAGCTTGCGAGCTTCGCGGGCCTTGCGCAGGAGAACATGAACCGCGCCGCCGGCTGGCGCTTCCTCGATATCGGCCGCCGCACCGAGCGCGCCATCAACACCGCGCGCTTCGCGCGGCAGTTTGCCTATGACGAGGCCGGCGACGAGGACCTCGACATCCTGCTGACGCTGGTGGATTCCCAGATCACCTATCGCTCGCGCTATCTGCTGGCGCCGATCCTCGCACCGGTGCGCGACCTCGCTGTGCTCGACTGCTACAATCCACGTTCGGTCGCGTTCCAGGTAATGACCCTGAACGAGCATATCGCGGCACTGCCAAGCCTGAAGGAGCATGGCCTGATCGAGCAACCGCAGCGGCTTGCGGTGGCCGTGCAGTCGATGCTCGCCACGGCCGAGGCCGAGAAGCTCGAGGTCAAAACCCTGTTCGCGCTGGAGCAGGATCTGCTCAGCCTCGCCGAAGCGATCGGGCTGCATTATTTCCCGCACGGCCCCAACGCAAGCCGGCCGGAAAAGCTGACGGGGCTGGCGTGATCTACGACATAAGGCACGTCACCACCTACGAGTATGAGAACCCGGTCAGCTTCGCCCGCTGCACGCTGCGGCTCGAGCCAAAGAGCGGGAACGGCCAGGAGCTGATCTCGCACAAGGTCGAGATCCGTCCGCGTCCGTCCGAGCGTCACGTCCGCCGCGACTTCTTCGGCACGCTGACCGAGAGCATCGTGATCGAGGCCGCGCATCGCAATTTGCGCATCGACTCGCGCTCGCGCATCTCCGTCGAGCGGAAGCCGCCGGCGCGCGATGCCGCGAGCCCATCGTGGGAGAGCATCCGCGACATCGCGTTCGAGGCGACGAGCCTCGGGCCGTCCTCACCGGTCGGTTATGTCTTTGCGAGCCCGCTGGTGCCGGTGCTGCGTCCGGTCAGTGCCTATGCGGCCGAGAGCTTTGCGTCGGGCGCGGGCATTCTCGCCGGTGCGGTCGATCTCATGCATCGCATCCGCACCGAGTTTCGCTACGACCCCAAGGCCACCGTGATTTCGACGCCGCTCAACGAAGTCTTCGACAAGCGTCACGGCGTCTGCCAGGACTTTGCCCATGTGATGATCGCAGGGCTGCGCGGGCTTGGCTTGCCGGCCGCCTATGTCAGCGGTTACTTGCGCACCATTCCGCCGGCGGGCCAGCCGCGCCTGCAGGGCGCGGACGCGACGCATGCCTGGGTGTCGCTGTGGTGCGGGGCGGAGCTCGGCTGGATCGACTTCGATCCGACCAACGATCTCCTGGTCGCCAACGATCACATCGTCCTGGCGGTCGCTCGCGACTTCTCCGATGTGTCCCCCGTCGACGGCATCATCGTCGGCTCGCCGAAGCAGAAGCTCGGCGTTGCCGTGGACGTGCTGCTGGTGGAGTGACCGTAGTTTCACCGATTCCCTTTTGTGACCGAATGCGTCCAAGTGCAGGAAATTTGTTTCATCGTGTTTCCTGGATGTGACGAACGGCTGTTCATTAACACGCTGTTAACGCTACCCCGCGACATATTGGCTCACTTTTAACGCTGCTGAAGCCGAGCCGATGGTCGAGGGACTTGCATTGCTGACGGACGCTGCCGAACAGGTGGCACTGTCGCGGATCCTGCGAAGTTTCAGGCCGGACCTGACGATCTGGCCGGTGTCTGATATCGCCGGGCTTCGCAAGCTCGAGCCCACTTCGCTCCGCAAGGCCCGGCTTGTCGCCTTCGCGTCGGGCGTCATCGTGCCGGCCGACCTGCTCGCGCGCTTCGGCCACGGCGCCTACAATTTTCATCCGGGGCCGCCGAACTATCCGGGCTGGGCTCCGGCCCATTTCGCGCTCTATGACCGCGCAGATAGCTTTGGTGTGACCTTTCATGCCATGGCCGAACGGGTCGATTCCGGTGCGATCCTCGACGTCGTGTCGTTCCCGATTCCGCTTGCCTGCACCCTCATGGGGCTCGGCGAGCTCGCCTATGCGCATTTGCTGCAATTGTTCGAAGTGTGGGCGGAGCCTTTGGCGCGCGAGACGTCGCTGACGCCGCGGTGTGCGCTGTCCTGGAGCGGCCGCACCAATACGCGCCGCAGCTATCGGCAGGTCTGTGACATCCCGCTCGACATTTCCAGGGACGAGCTGTGGCGCCGCATGCGCGCCTTCGGCGGCAATCACTACGGCATCGCGCCGGCGATCAATTTGCATGGTGTCACCTTCACGGCGTCACCTCCGGAGAGCACATGACGTCACCTTCGATGGCTCTCGCAGCGCCTGCCACCGGCACGCCTGATGTTTCCGACATGCTGCGCGCCGGACGCGAGCACTACCGGCGTGGCGAGATCAGGCATGCGATCGCCGTCTTTCAGGTCGGGCTCGCGCGTGCGGCCACGGCGTCGATCGGCGTGGCCGTCGATTGTGTTGCGGATCTTCACGCCGCCCTCGCCAATGCCTTCATGCTCTGCGACGATATCGCGTCTGCGGGGGAGCACTACAAGGCGGCCTTGCGTATCGCGCCGCATCTCGTCGCCTGCTGGTGCAATCTCGGCATCGTGCATCAGCGCCGCGGGCAGACACAGGATGCGATCGCGCTTTACCTCGAGGCGCTCCGGCGCAACCCGGGCCACCGGCCGTCGCGCACGAATCTGGTCCAGGCGCTGGTGACGACGCGGCAATTCGCGATCGCGAGGACGCTGCTGCTCGAATTGCTCGGGGAGACACCGGAGGATGCCGACCTCCGCAGCCAGCTTGGCAAGGTCTGCTTCGAGCTTGGCGAGACGGAGGACGCCGTGGCGCAGTTCGAGCGGGCCGTGGCGCTCGCGCCCGGACAGGCGGAGAATTTCTACTGGGTCGGGGCGATCCGTCAGGCGCGGGGCGAGCAGGCCGCGGCGCAGGCTGCCTACGCCCTTGCCGCGCAAGTGCATCCGATCCTGCGCAGGCCCGCCACCACATCGCCGCCGGCGTTTCGGGCGCTGGCGCTGTTTGCGCCCTTCGTCGGCAACACGCCGGTCGAATTCCTCTTCAAGGACTGCGCCTACCAGACCAGCATCCTGTCGCTGCTGCCCGGCAGCCAGCCTGATCTTGCGCTGCTCGCGCGCGAGGCTGACGTCGTGGTCAACCTCGTCTCCGACGCCGACCAGGGCGCGGAGGTGCTTCCGCTCGCCACCGCGATTGCACGCAGCCTTGGCAAGCCGATCGTCAACGATCCCGCAAAGATCCAGAACACCACGCGAGATGCCACCGCGCTGGCACTCACCGACGTCGAGGGCTGCCGGGTGCCGCGCACGATCCGCATTGCGGCCGGCGAGGGGCTTCCCGACGGCCTCGCGCTTGTCTTTCCGCTGCTGGCGCGCCAGGCCGGCATGCATGGCGGCGACGTCTTCGAGAAGCTCGAGGACGCCGCGGCGCTGGCCGCGTTCCTTGCGGCCCATGCCGATCATGACCGCTACGTGATCGATTATATCGACTATCGCTCCGCCGACGGCTTCTTTCGCAAATACCGGTTCTTGTTCATCGGCGAGGAGATCCTGCCTTATCATCTGGCGATCGGAGACGACTGGAAGCTCCATCGCGATGCCACCGACATGGGGTATCACGCCTGGATGCAGGACGAGGAGGAGCTTTTCCTGCGCGCGCCCGGGCAGGTCTTCGGCGCGGCCCATTATCAGGCGTTGCGAGTCATTCGCGATCGCATCGGTCTCGACTATTTCGGCATCGATTGCGGTCTCGACCGGGACGGTGATCTCGTCGTGTTCGAGGTCAATGCCTCCATGCTGGTGCACGACCAGAATCCGGAATTTCCTTACAAGGACCCGTACATCCGCAGCATCAAGGTCGCGTTCGACGGGATGCTCGCGCGCTTTGCACGAGGAAATTGACGCCGCTGTCCGCAACGCGGTGCAGGCGCCTTAGCCCGATCGCGACGGGGACCCACCTCGCGTTCAGTCATTCCTCACAAGATGAACGGTCGGCCATTGGCCGGGCTGACGAGCCGCCGCACGGCCTCGCCGCCGGGTGCATCGACCCGTGACCGCAACCATGATACTGCGCGGCGGCACAATATCATATTTACGTATTTTTGGTCCCGGATTTGGCCAGCCGCCCCAGATTGGGCTATGCTGAACCTGCGTCGAGGGGCGAGTATGAGGCGTCAGGAGCTAGCGTGGGACACCACCGACAGACGGGGCTGCATCCATGATGACGTTACCGCGACTGGCGGCTGAGTCCCTGGAGAAGCTGCTGGGCACCTTCATGCGTCGCAGGTTCGGCGACGTCGCGGCGAACATTATCGAGAGTGCCACCCGCACCACGATGGAATGTATTGGCAATAGCGACGCGCTCTATCACAACATCGAGCACACGATGCTGGTGACCTTGGCGGGTCATTCCATCCTCAGTGGCCGATATCTCCACACCCATTTGGACGCTGAGGACTACATTCACGTCCTGATCGCTTGTCTTGCTCATGACATCGGCTATGTGCGCGGCCTGTTCGAGGAGGATGATGAAGACGGCTTCGTCATCGACGCGGCCGGCACCAAGGTCTCGCTGCCGCGCGGCGCATCCGACGCCAGCTTGATGGTGTATCACGTTGACCGGTCGAAACTTTATGTAAAGAAGCGGTTGCGGCATATTCCGGGGCTCGATCCCGAACGCATTGCGCGTGCGATCGAGGGCACGCGGTTTCCAGCCCAGCAAGGCCAGGAATATGACGACGATTCCGCGACCCTGCGCGCCGCGGACTTCATCGGGCAGCTCGGCGATCCCAATTATCTGCGCAAGGCCAATGCGCTCTATTACGAGTTCGAGGAGGTCGGCATGAACCGCCAACTCGGCTACGACTCGCCCGCCGACATCGTGAACCGCTATCCACAATTCTATTGGAATAGCGTCGCACCGCACATCCAGACCGAGATCGGCTATCTCAACAAGACCGAGATCGGCCGGCAGTGGATCGCCAATCTCTACAGCAACGTCTTCCGCGCCGAGCGCGATATTTCGCTGTCGGGGCCGCAGAAATAGCCGAGAGCGCGGCTCAGCCGGTCTGCGCCACTGGACCGCTGGCCTCGCCGGCGACGCAATCGCGCCGAACGGAGTCCAGGGTCCGCCGCAGCCAGGTTTTGATCGTGCCGACCGGCACCCCAAAGCGCTGCGCCAACATCAGCCTGCTTTCACCGTCGAGATAGGCCAGCGACAGCAATTGCCGGCGTTGATCCGGGAGCCGTTGGATGGCGCGGATCGCGATGGGTTGGGCGAGGTCGTAGTCGAATGCGTCGTCGGACTCGGAAAGGTCGGGCACCGACAGGGCTTCGTCGAAATCCGCGATCGGCATTTGCTTGAGCCGCGCTGCGTCGATCGCCGTGTGGCGCATGATCGCGCACATCCAGGTGATCGGCGAGGAGCGGCCTGGATCGAAGTGAGCTGCATGCTTCCAGATCTTCAGATAGGCCTCCTGGAGGAGGTCGTCGATATCAGCGCTGGATGGCGCGATCGAGTGGGCGGTCTTGCGAAGCTTGTTGCGCGTCGCGGCAAAAAGTTCGGCGAAGGCCCGCTGGTCGCCGCGCCCGACCCGGGCGAGAAGATGGCTCAAGCGCTCGATCGTCGGATCCCGTGCCGTCAATCTGCCGCAGCTCATGTCCTCGTCCTCCAGCCTGATCTGCCAAGAGAACGACCGCGCAGCGCGACTGGATCACATGAGGGCGTTCAAAGCCGCACGAACGGGGAGATCAACCGGCCGAGCCAGCCGTGCATCTGCAAATCCCCGCTCATTGCGACGAGGCACAGGCACGGCATGTCGCTGCCGACGATCGGCTGATGATCGACCTCGCCGTCGCCGAAGTCGAAATCGCCGGGCCGATATTCGCCGCCCTGATGGCTGAAGCTGCCTTTGAGCACCAGCGTCAGCTCCGTCCCGGTGTGCGTGTGCTCCAGCATGCGCGTGCCGGGTGCCGACCACAGCAGAAACGCGCGCGATTTGTCCGCGCCGGGCAGGATGATCGGCTGCATCTTGACCCCAGGCGCGACGCGCCGGCTCTTGCCGAACCGGCAACGCAGCAGGATCTCCGGGAGGTCGTCGTCGAGCAGCTGCACCGGTTGCGAGGAGGCCGCCGCCGGCGGTGACGCCGGTTCATCGATTCTGGCCAAGAGCGTTGCGAACGCGTCGTCGGCCATTGCGACCGGGGGCGCTTGCTCGAGCGCGGCACCGGCGAGCTGCTCGATCGCGGCGATGAAGCGCTGGCACCGCGGGCATTGTGCTGCATGGACGCCGATGACAAGGCGGTCGGCCTCGTCAAGCCGGCCGGCGGCAAAATCGGCCAGCAGATCCTCGGGGGGATGATGGTTGATGGTCATGTCAATCGTCCAAGAGATCTCTAAGCCGCGCCATGGCAAGCCTGATGCGAGACTTGACCGTTCCGAGCGGAAGTCCGAGCCGTTGGGCGATCTCGCCGTGCGGCTGCTCGTCGATGAACGACATCCGGATCACCGTGGATTGCTCCTCCGATAATCGCAGCAGCGCTGCCGCCACGCGCGAGACGTCGTCGCTCCGGGTCATCATGGTCTCCGGCGATTCCGCGACCTCGGGCGTCTCATCCCGTTCTGCGCTCGCATTGGCCTTGGCCTGCCGCGCCGCCTGCCTTGCGGAATCGATGCGCAGATTGCGCGCGATCGTGAAGATCCATGCGGCCGCACCTGCGGACGCCGGATCGAACTGGGCTGCCTTCCGCCAAACCGTCAGCAGCGTATTCTGCGCGATTTCCTCCGCGGCGTCGGCGGTCATCCCGGTCTTGACCAGGAATCCCTTCACGCGCGGAGCAAAATGCTCGAACAAAAGCTTGAACGCGTCCCGATCGCCATGGGCCGCGACGCGTCCGATCAATTCAGCCCATTCCACTGTCGCCTTGGGCCTTTCGCCTATGAACCGTCGAGGCCGATCCCGCCGGGGAGCCGCCGCAAGGTGGCCGCGCCACAAGGGCCTGCTCACAGCTCGAAGACCGGCGTTCATGGAGCCTCGGTTGACATGTCGCTTCCATAACGACGGACGCGGTCATCCGGATCACCTCCAGAAGCCCTTAGTTTTAAGGGCCCGGCTCGACGACGACAAGCACCGGTCTCATTGGCCGTGGTTCGAACCGCCGGCTCGCATGTCCGGGGCAGGCATGCAGGGAACGGCATTCGATAGGAGTTGGAACACCGCGCGGCGCGCGGTAATCTGTTGCCGCGAAGCGAGGGTGCAGCATGCAACAGAAATCCGTCACGACCGACATCCTCGACATCGCCTATCTCGAATACGGCGCGCCGGATGGCTGGCCCTGCATCATGGGCCACGGCTTTCCCTACGACGTGAACGCCTATGCCGAGGCCGCGCCGCTGATCGCGCAAGCGGGCGCGCGGGTGCTGGTGCCTTATCTGCGCGGCTACGGGCCGACGCGGTTTCGCTTCCCCGAGACGCTGCGCTCCGGCGAGCAGGCGGCGCTCGGCGCCGATCTGCTCGCCTTCATGGATGCGCTCGGCATCAGCCGCGCCGTCGTCGGCGGCTATGATTGGGGCGGGCGCGCGGCCTGCGTCGTCTCGGTGCTGCATCCCGAACGCGTGGTCGGGCTGGTCACGGGCAATTCCTACAACATCCAGGATATCGCCCGCTCCATGGAGCCGGCCTCGCCGCCGCAAGAAGCCGCGCTGTGGTATCAATATCTCTTCCACAACGAACGCGGCCGCCGCGCGCTGGAGCGCAATCGCCGCGGCTTTGCCCGTCAACTCTGGGCGATGTGGTCGCCGACATGGGCCTTCGACGACGCGACCTTCGAGAAGAGCGCCGTTTCGTTCGACAATCCCGACTTTGTCGACGTCGTGATCCATTCCTATCGCCACCGCTATGCGCTGGTCGAAGGCGATCCCGCCTATGCGGCGGTCGAGGCAAAGCTTGCAGAGCAGCCGCCGGTCCGCGTTCCCACGATCGCGATCGACGGTGACAGCGATGGCGTCATTTCCGGCACCGCGCACCACGCGCGCAAGTTCGAGGGCTTTTTCAAGCGGCGCGTCTTCGCCGGTGCGGGCCACAATCTGCCGCAGGAGCGGCCGGCCGAATGGGCCCAGGCCGTGATCGACGTGCGCAAGGCGGCCGCAGGATCCTGATTTTCGCGATTCCAGGAACTTTTCGCCGTCGCCGTCGTCCAATCCTGAGCTGCGCGTCAAGCTGCCAGGGAGATGACCATGACCGAGGACAAGAAGCCGAGCGGGCCCGACTTGACCAGGGGCGTGTCGCCGAGCGAGTTCAAGGACGGCAAGCTGCTCGGCCATGTCGGCGAGGACGACGTCCTGCTGGTGCAGGCCGGCAGCGATGTCTTTGCGATCGAGCCGTCCTGCAGCCACTATCACGGCCCGCTCGCCGAAGGGCTGGTGGTGGGCGATACCATCCGCTGCCCCTGGCACCACGCCTGCTTCTCCATGCGCACAGGCGAGGCGACGCGGCCGCCGGCGTTGAGCGCCCTGGCCGTGTGGGAGGTGACGCGCGATCGCGACAAGATCATCGTTGCGCGCAAGCGCGAGGCACCAAAACCGTCGTCAGCTCATCGCAGCGCACCGACAGGCGAAAAGTTCGTCATTGTCGGCGGCGGTGCGGCCGGCTTCGCGGCGGCCGAGACGCTTCGCCGCGAAGGATTTGCCGGCGCCATCACCCTGCTCAGCAGTGACGGCGCGATGCCGGTCGATCGGCCCAACCTCTCCAAGGACTATCTCGCCGGCAATGCGCCGGAGGACTGGCTGCCGCTGCGCAGCGAGGATTTTTACCAGGACGCCGGCATCGATCTCCGGCTCAACACCAATGTCTCAGCCATCGATCCGAAGACACGCAGCGTGACGCTCGGCCATGGCGACAAGCTGCCGTTCGACCGGCTGCTGCTTGCGACCGGTGCAGAGCCCGTCAAACTCCAGATCCCCGGCGCCGACCAGCCGCATGTCCACACCTTGCGCTCGGTGGCCGACAGCCGCGCCATCATCAAGGCCGCGAGCGGCGCCAAGCGCGTGCTGGTGATCGGCGCGAGTTTCATCGGCCTCGAGGTCGCGGCGTCGCTGCGCGCGCGCAAGCTCGAGGTGCATGTGGTCGCGCCCGAGGAGCGGCCGATGCAGAAGGTGCTCGGGCCTGACATGGGCGACTTCGTTCGCACGCTGCACGAGCAGAACGGCGTCAATTTCCACCTGAAGGACACGGTCACGACGCTCGACGGCACGCGTGCGATGCTGAAGAGCGGAGCCGTGATCGATGCCGACCTTGTCGTGGTCGGCATCGGCGTCAAGCCGCGGCTTGCGCTGGCCGAGCAGGCGGGTCTTGCCATCGATCATGGCGTCAGCGTGAACGACTATCTCGAGACCAGCGCATCCGGCATCTTCGCCGCCGGCGATATCGCGCGATGGCCCGATCCGCATTCGGGGCAGAACATCCGCGTCGAGCACTGGGTGGTCGCGGAGCGGCAGGGCCAGACCGCGGCGCGCAACATGCTCGGCAAGCGCGAACGCTTCGACGCGGTGCCGTTCTTCTGGAGCCAGCATTACGACGTCCCGATCAACTATGTCGGCCATGCCGAGAGCTTCGACGACATCGCCGTCGACGGCAGTATTCCGGACAAGGACTGCCTGCTCAGGTACCGCAAGGGCGGCCGTGTGCTCGCGATTGCCTCAATTTACCGGGATCTCGACAGTCTCAAGGCCGAGCTGGAGATGGAGCGGTCGCGGCCTTGATTTGCGTCAAGGCTGGCGGCCTCCGCGGCTGCTCTGCTGGCTGTCGTCCTGGTGCCATCAGTGCTATCCTGAGATGTGCTCTGGGTCTTCACATTCAGGAGTAGCCGTCATGACAAGCGCTTCGGATACGTCTCCCAACCTCGGCCTCGGCTCGGGCCTTGCTGCGCTGCACGCCAAATGGGGCTGGATCGTCGCCCTCGGCGTCGTCTATCTCGTCACCGGCTTCATCGCGCTCGGCAGCATGGTGATGGCGACGGTGGCGAGCGTGCTGGTGGTCGGTGCGATGATGGTCGTCGCAGGGTTCACCGAGGTGATCGGCGCCTTCCAGATGAAGAGCTGGGGAAAGTTCACGCTCTGGGCCCTGCTCGGCGCGCTCTACATCGTCGCGGGCTTCCTGACCTTCGAGAACCCGCTGTTTGCAGCAGCGCTGCTGACGCTGTTCCTGGGTGCCTCGCTGCTCGCCTCCGGCGCGGTGCGGCTGTTCCTCGCTTTCAGCATGAAGCGCGAGAGCCCGTGGGTCTGGGTCGCGCTGTCCGCGATCATCACGCTGCTGCTTGGGCTGTTGATCCTGGCGCGCTGGCCGGTCAACAGTGTCTACATTCTCGGCCTGTTCCTCGGCATCGATCTGATCATGGCGGGCGCCGGCTGGATCAGCCTCGGCTTCAGCATGAAGCGGCGCGGCTGATCGATCAGCAACTCGACGCAAGACCATCTTGCGGAACTCCGCTGAGCTGACGCGCTGGCAAAAGGCAGCACGCCGCGCGGTCGCCTCGCGCGGACGATGAAGCTCCGGGGAGAAACCATGAAAGCCGCTTTGGTCCTGGCCGCAGCGCTGGCTGCCGCCTGTCTGTCCGCGCCTGCCTCCGCACAGAAATCCTACGGTCCAGGGGTCACCGACACCGAGATCAAGATCGGCAACACCATGCCCTATAGCGGGCCGGCGTCGCCGCTCGGCATCACCGGGCGGGTGCTGTCGGCCTATTTCGAAGAGATCAACGACAAGGGCGGCGTCAACGGCCGCAAGCTCAATCTGTTGTCGCTCGACGACGCCTTCTCGCCGCCGAAGACCATGGAAGCGGCGCGGCGGCTGGTCGAGGGCGACGGCGTCGCCTTCATCTTCGCGACCATGGGGACCGCGCCAAGCTCGGCGATCGCAAAATATCTCAACAGCAACAAGGTGCCGCAGCTGTTCTTGATCAGCTCGGCCTCGAAGTGGAACGATCCCGCCAACATGCCGTGGTCGATGGCGCTGCCCTGGGCGCCGAACTACACCAGCGAAGCCGCGATCGATGTGGCCTATGCCCGCGCCAAGAATCCGAACGCGCGCTTCGCCGTGCTCTACCAGAACGACGACGCCGGCAAGGAATATTTTCGCGGCGTCAAGGAAGCGCTCGGCGCTGACGCCGACAAGGCGATCGCGATGGCCTCGAGCTTCGAGGTCACCGATCCCACCGTCGATTCCCAGGTGCTGACGCTGGCCAACACCAAGGCCGACGTCTTCATGATCTACTCGGTGACGCCGCGCGCCTGCGCGCAAGCGATCCGAAAAGCGCATGAGGTCGGCTGGCAGCCGACGCGCTTCCTGGCCTCCGGCTGCGCCAACAAGGCGACCGTGATGGCGCCGGCGGGCCTCGACGCCGGCAAGGGCGTGCTGTCGCTCGGCTCGCTCAAGCCGTTCACGGCCGAGCCGAAGGACGATCCGGCGATGTCGGCCTATATCGACTTCATGAAGCGGCGCCTGCCCAATGCCGACATCAACAACGTCGCCGCGCTCTACGGCTATACGGTGGCCGAAGCGCTGGTGGTGGTGCTGAAGCAGTGCAAGGACAATCTGACGCGCGAGAACATCATGGCGCAGGCCTCGAACCTGAAGAACGTGCCGCTGTCGCTGCTGCTGCCTGGGATCACGCTCAACACCACGCCGCAGGATTTCCGTCCGATCAAGGACGGCTACATGCTGCAGTTCGACGGCAATGATTGGGTGGTTGCGAGCGAGCTGCTGAAGGGGACCTAACGTGCCGCAGAGACAGTGCACCCTCTCCCCTTGCGGGAGAGGGTGGATCGCCGCGAAGCGGCGAGACGGGTGAGGGGTATATCTCCGCGAGTCGAGTTGTCATTTGAATATATGGAGAGATACCCCTCATCCGGCGCTTCGCGCCACCTTCTCCCGCAAGGGGAGAAGGGAAGAGGCACCTTCATCAGGCGCGGCTTTCTCGACGCGAACAGGAGACCATCATGGACTTTCAACACTCCGCCCGTTCGCTCGAGCTGCAGGAGCGCGTCGGCCGGTTCATGCGGACGCATGTCGAGCCGGTCGAGGAACTCTATTACGAGCAGGTGAAGCCGGAGGCCGCGCGCTACAAGACACCGCAAGTGCTGCAGGATCTGAAGCGGCTGGCGCAGGAGCAGGGGCTCTGGAACCTGTTTCTGTCAGGTGAACACGGACCCGGCCTGACCAATCTCGAATACGCGCCCGTGAAGGAGATCATGGGCCGCATCCTCTGGGCGCCCGAAGTGTTCAATTGCTCGGCGCCCGATGTCGGCAACATGGAGGTGCTCGCCAATTACGGCACCAAGGCGCAGCAGGAGCGCTGGCTGAAGCCGCTGCTGGAAGGCCGCATCCGCTCCGGTTTCTCGATGACCGAGCCGCAGGTCGCCTCCAGCGATGCCACCAACATCCAGTGTGCGATCACGCGCGACGGCGACGACTACGTCATCAACGGGCGGAAGTGGTTCACCTCGGGCGCGATGAACGAGGATTGCGAGATCCTGATCGTGATGGGCAAGACCGCGCCCGACGATCCTGATCGTCATCGCCAGCAATCCATGATCCTGGTGCCGAGAGCGACGCCCGGCGTCCGCATCATCAGGGACATGCTCACCTATGGCTATGACGACGCGCCGGTCGGCCATCCCGAGATCGTCTACGAGAATGTCCGCGTGCCCGCCGAGAACATGCTGCTCGGCGAGGGCCGCGGCTTCGAGATCGCGCAAGGCCGGCTCGGCCCCGGCCGCATCCATCATTGCATGCGGCTGATCGGCTGCGCCCAGCGTGCCCTCGAATTGATGTGCCAGCGCTCGGTCTCCCGCGTTGCGTTCGGCAAGCCGCTCGCCGAGCAGGGCTCGGTGCGCGAGGACATTGCGCATTCCTTCTGCGAGATCGCGCAGGCGCGACTGCTCACGCTGCAGGCCGCCGACAAGATGGACCGCGAAGGCAACAAGGCTGCGCGTGACCTGATCGCCGCGGCCAAGATCGTGGTGCCCAGCATGGCCGCCCGCGTGATCGATCGCGCCATCCAGATCCATGGCGCCGCCGGCGTCTCGCAGGATACGTTCCTCGCGCGTGCCTACGTCTATGCGCGCTTCATCCGCATCGGTGATGGCCCGGATCAGGTGCATCTCGCCGCCGTCGGCAAGGAGCTGATCAAGCGCGGCGGCGTGATGGGGTAGCGAGGTTGGCGCCTCGTCGTCATCGCAATTTGAAGTCGAATCTCCGCTGCTTTCCGTGAGTTCGCAGTAGCTGCGTGAGCGCTGATCGTTGCGGAACAACGACATGCAGCGTGGCTGCAGTGTGGCGTCATTGCGGTTTTCGCGCGCGCTGCGCCATGCATCTTCGTCGCTGACCACGTAAGACTCCGGATGTCGTGATGCGCGATTCTTCGGAGTCATGTTGCTGACGCATTCCCTGTCTTAGACGTCGACAACGAAAACACTGTGCGGGACCGCTCTGGTTCCTGCGACGGTTCCGCAGCCAGGGGTTGGCGCGAATCCGCAAAAGACTGGCGCAAGTTCAAAACGCTTCCGCGTTTGCTTGACCAGGTTCTGCGGCCTCGGGAACCGGACGATCGAAAATCAAAGGAGATGTAATGGTGTTCCGCTCGAGCGCCGCAATTTGCGGCGCCCTGGCTACGCTTGCCGTTTCTGTCAGCGTTGCTCGTAGTGAAACAGTTGGGGTTCATTCAAGTGCCGTCGTCGATGCTGCCTCGGGCAAGAGGATCGTTGGCGCAGCATCCACGTATAATCCATTCAAGCCCGGCAAGGAGGAAGGCGGTCCAAAGACAGCCTCGGGCGAGCGCTATGATCCCGAGGTCTGGACGGCTGCGATCAAGACGAGCCTGCGTCAGAAATTCGGTGGGGTCCAATTCGGTGCGAGACCGAAATTCGCGCTGGTCGAGGCCATCGGCAAGAAGGTCATCGTCAAGATCAATGACGTGGGGCCGCTCAGGCCCGGCCGCATCATCGACCTCAATGAGCGGACCATGCGCCATTTCGATCCGAGCATGGAGCGCGGAGTCATTCCTGACGTGACGGTCACGCCGCTGGCCGGCGACGACTGGACTTGCGGGCCGGTTGGCTGAACGTTCGTTGATCTGGATCAACGAGGACATGCCGCGGGATGGCGCGATGCAATTGCGCCATCCCATCCGCATCGCACCGGAGCCCCGTCATGTGGGTCCTGATGTACGTGTTTTCCTATTCGATCAGTCCGGCCGCGACCAACGACCGGACCGAATGGCGGCTGCTGCCGACCGTCGTGTTTCAGGAATTCTCGACCGAGGAGCGGTGCAAGGCGGCCAAGTCGACGCTCGAGGCGAGCCTGAGTCAGGCGGGAGCCAGGTTGAAGAGCGGCCTGGAAGATCTGAAGAGCCTGGGAAAGGCCGATCCAAGTCAGATCATCATCGCCTACAACGTGGAATGCCTGCCGAAATAGGCTGAACAACTTACCTGCTTGGCCCTGCGGCGAACGAGACCTGCCGTCGCCCGTAAATCTCCCAATGGACGTTTTGGCACAAACTGCACAGGTCCTTGACTTGATCATCGGTTAAGTTCGGGCATGGGCATTGAGTTGATCGTGCGTGTGGTGACCATTGCGGCCGGTGTTTTCACCGTCGTCGCCGTGTCCGCGCTCGTATTGCTCCATTGATCTATCTCAACTGGCGACCCCGGCGCGGGTGTTTCCTGCGATCGGCAGGACATGCAAGCGGGGTGCAACGATGCGGCCGTGGGCTTTGCATTCGCTGGTTTGGGGCCTGACCGCCATCGGCCTGATCGCCATCGTCTCCATGATGCTCTGAGAATGATGCTCTGAGACGATGGGCCTGCGCGGCCCATTGCAGGCTGCAGCATGGCGATGGATGATGAGGCATGGCAGGTCAACATCCCATCCCCACCCTCATCGTCTTCGGCGGCCTTCCCGGTACCGGGAAGACCACGCTCTCGCGCGAACTGACGCGACGGTTGGCCGCGACCTATATCCGCGTCGACGCGATCGAACAGACCCTGCGCACGGCGGGCCAGGACGTCGGCCCGATGGGCTACGTCATCGCCAATGCACTGGCGGGAGAAAATCTGCGGCTCGGCCGCATGGTCGTCGCGGACTGCGTCAATCCAGTGCAGGCAAGCCGTGACGGCTGGCGGCAAACGGCCATGCAGGCATCGGCGCGCATCGCCGAGATCGAAGTGATCTGCAGCGACGTGGCTCTGCACCGGCAGCGCGCGGAAGCGCGCGCGTCGGACATCGCGGGCCTCAAACTGCCGGGCTGGCAGGACATCGTCGGCCGGCATTATGAGTCATGGGATCGCGACCGTCTGGTGCTCGATACCGCCGATGATTCGATCGATCAACTGCTCGAACGTGCCGAGAGTTATGTTCGCGACGGGATCGGGTGATCCGGTTTCACGCCCGCGCGACATTTTGTCAGCACGATCCCGTCATCATCCGTTCAAGATTCGCGGCTAATGTTTCATTCGACGGTTGGTTCGCCGGATGTACGCGGACTGGATCGCAAGCCTCGGCCTTCGTGCCGGGGCTTTTCGTTTTTGGAGCACGAAAAAGCGGGTCAGCCGCGCTTTCTTCGCGCTTCGTTGTAGCGGAGCGCGTCGACGATCACCTTGAACGCCGCCGAGTTCTGCCGTGAGGTCGGATAGTAGATGTAGTAGCCGTCGAATTTCGGCGACCAGTCGTCGAGCACGATGACGAGCTCGCCGGACCGGAGCTGCCGCGTCACCATGTCCTCGGGAAGGTAGGCGATGCCGAAGCCGTTCACGGCCGCCTCGATCATGGCGCGGGAGTCGTTGAAGGTCAGTTGCCCCTCGACCCGCACCCGGAGGTCGGGACCATTTTTGGCGAACTCCCACACATAATGGCCACCGGCCGCCGCGCGCCGCTTGATGCAGACGTGATCGAGGAGATCCTGCGGATGCTTCGGCTTCGGATGCTGTTTCAGATAGGCAGGCGAGGCGACCGCGACCAGCCGCCAATCCGGGCCGACGCGCACGGCGATCATGTCCTTCTCGGCGCTCTCGCCGAGGCGGATGCCGGCATCGAAACCGTCTTCGACGATGTTGCGAAAGGCCGTGTCGAGGCTGAACTCGACCTTGATGTCGGGATACTTTTTTAGCACCGGCGCCAGCTTCGGCCAGACCACCTTGTCCAGCGCGTGGTCCGAGAGCGTGATCCGGATGGTGCCGGACGGCGTGTCGCGCAGCGACATCAGCGCGGCGATATCGCGCTCGATCTCCTCGATGCGCGGTGCGACTGACTGCTGCAGTCGCTCGCCGGCCTCGGTCAGGCCGACACTTCGGGTCGTGCGCGTGAGAAGCCGCAGGCCCATCTGCGATTCCAGCCGCTTGATCGTATGGCTGAGCGTCGACTGCACGACGCCCAGTTTGGCGGCGGCCTTCGTGAAGCTGCGCTCGCGGGCGACCGCCACGAAAGCCAGCAGATCGTTGAAATCCTGAGCTGCCATGGCCGTTACTATTCATGGCCCACATCGATTAATGCAAGCAAATTATAGCGGCTAATCGAACGCCGCACGGGGCTCTATGTGTTGCGATGAACGGCGCCGGGCTTGGGCGCTTACATACGGAACCCCTATGGACGTCACGACAGATCAGAAGACAGTGCAGCCGATGGCCGCATGGAGTGCGGTTTTCGCCGTATCTCTTTGCGCCTCGACGCTCGTCGCAACCGAATGGATGCCGGTGAGCCTGCTCACGCCGATTGCGGACACTCTCCAACTGACGGAAGGACAGGCCGGGCAAGCGATTTCCATCTCCGGCCTGTTTGCTATTCTCACCAGTCTTTTCATCTCGGCGTCGACGCGCGGGATCGATCGTCGATCGGTGCTGCTGGGGCTCACTTGTATTACGCTGGTTTCCGGTGTCGTCGTGGCGTTCGCGCCGAACTACCCGGTCTTCATGCTCGGGCGCGCTTTGGTGGGCATGGCCGTCGGCGGCTTCTGGTCGATGTCTGCCGCAACCATGATCCGCATCGTGCCCGCGAAGGACGTGCCGCGCGCACTCTCGGTTCTTAACGGTGGGAACGCGCTGGCAACGACGATTGCCGCGCCGATGGGAAGCTTCCTCGGGCAATATATCGGCTGGCGGGGTGCGTTCTTCTGCGTCGTGCCGATCGCGGCGCTGACCCTGCTTTGGCAATTCGTCACGCTGCCGAAGATGCCGAGCCAGGAGCGCGCAGGCGCGGCGGCCGCCTTCAAGGTCCTGCGCCGACCGGAAGTGCCCTACGGCATGCTTGCAGCGGCGTTGTTCTTCCTCGGGCAGTTCTCGCTGTTCACCTACCTGCGGCCGTTCTTCGAAACGATCACGCGCATCGACGTCACGACCATTTCGGCGTTGCTGCTCGTGATGGGCGTGGCCGGTCTCATCGGCACGTCGTTGATCGGGATCGTCATCCGCGAACGGCTTTACACCTCCCTCGCTGTCATGCCGTTCGCGATGGCCCTGATTGCCATCGCGCTGACGGTCTTCGGATCCTCATTCGCCGCAACTGCTGCGCTGATATTCTTGTGGGGCTTCATTGGCACTGCTGCACCGGTCGGCTGGTGGACCTGGCTCAGCAAAGCCTTGCCGGATGACGCGGAAGCAGGCGGAGGCCTTATGGTCGCGGTGGTTCAGCTCGCGATCACGCTGGGCGCAGCAGGCGGCGGCGTGCTGTTCGACAGCAACGGCTATCGTGCCACGTTCCTGTTCAGCGGCGTTATCCTCGTTCTCTCTTCGATCGTCATTCTGATCGGAGCGCTGCGCCGCAAGGTGAAAGCGGACTCGCAGTGCGCCGCCTGCGTGCCGGCGAGCGCCACTCCATAACGCAACTCATCAAGGAGGCAACAGATGCAGATTCGACAAGCAGGCTCCCAGGCGTCGATGCGGGCTCCGGCGGAGTATTTCACCGGCACGGTCCGTATCGATCCCCTGTTTCCGGCCACAGATCCGTCGCGCGTCGCCGGCAACCACGTCACGTTCGAGCCCGGCGCGCGCACGGCGTGGCATACGCACCCGTTCGGTCAAACCCTCATCGTCACGTCCGGCCGCGGCCGCGTGCAGCGTTGGGGCGGACCGATCGAGGACATCCGGCCAGGCGACGTGGTCTCGTTCGAGCCCGGTGAGAAGCACTGGCACGGGGCGTCGCAACAGACGGCCATGAGCCATATCGCCATCCAGGAGGCGCTTAACGGCAGCCCGGTCGAATGGATGGAAAAGGTCAGCGACGAACAGTACGGCGCAGCTGCCGCCAACGGAGACCGATAATGAAAGCAACCGTCCTCCATGGGCCCGGCGATGTCCGCTATGAAACCGTCGACGATCCCAGGATCATTCACCCGACCGACGCCATCATCAAGCTGTCGGCCACCTGCATCTGCGGTTCCGACCTCTGGCCCTATCGCGGGCTACAGCCGAAGGAAGGCCCCGCTCATATGGGGCACGAATATTGCGGCGTTGTGATCGAGGTCGGCAGCGCGGTGCGGACCATCAGGCCCGGCCAGTTCGTCGTCGGCTCGTTTTGCCTTTCGGACAACACCTGCCCGCATTGCAAATTCGGTTTCCAGTCGTCGTGTGAGCAGCGGGAGTTCATGTCGGGCGCGCAGGCTCCCTACGCGCGCGTTGCGCTCGCCGATGGCACGCTGGTTGCGACCAGCGAGATGCCGGGACGCGATCTCGTCCCGCATCTGCTCGCGACCTCCGACGTGCTCGGGACCGGCTGGTACGCGGCAGACGCTGCGAACGTAAAGCAAGGCTCGGTGGTCGCGGTGGTCGGCGACGGTGCTGTCGGCCTCATGGGTGTGCTTGCAGCGAAAGAGATGGGCGCGGAGCGCATCATCGCCATGAGTCGCCACAAGACTCGGCAGGATCTGGCCCGGGAGTTCGGCGCCACCGATATCGTCGTCGAGCGTGGCGCCGAAGGCATCGCGCGCGTCAAGGAGCTGACCCGGGGCATCGGCGCCGACTCGGTGCTCGAATGCGTCGGTACGCAGGAAGCCATGTCACAGGCCATCGAGTGCACGCGTCCGGGCGGCACGATCGGCTATGTGGGCGTTCCCCATGGCGTGACTTTCGATGGCCAGGCGCTATTCTTCGGGCAGCGGCGCATGCTCGGCGGTCCCGCTCCGGTGCGGCGGTTCCTGCCCGATCTCATGGAGCGGGTGCTCAATGGACGGATTCAGCCGGGCAAGGTGTTCGATCTCACGCTGCCGATCGATCAGGTCGCCGAAGGCTACAAGGCCATGGACGAGCGCCGCGCGATCAAGACGATGCTGACGGTGTGACGGCGGGGCAGGGCGCCCGAGCGACGAGATTCAACCGGGCGGGATTTCGTCGAGCGGCCAGATGGGACGGCGGACTTTTCGGTAGGACAGCTTGCTGTGATCGTTGGTGGCAAGGCCGCCGCTGTCGGCCAGGATCACCTCCTTGGCCATAGGCCCGAAGGCAGCCCGGAAGTGGTGCGCAGACTTGACTGCGACGATCCGGAATTGAGCCGGTTCTGCTCCGAGAATTCGGAACATTTCCTGATCGTAGGTCTGCAGCGTGTTGGTCGAGATCGCGATCGAGATGCCGTTGACCTCGAGCAAGGCCGTGGGCCCGAGCGTCATGGGCTGACCGGCATTCATCGGCCCCTCGCAGACGAAGGCGCCGTCCGACAGGCCGGTCACCCGACCGGTGAGCGTGAGCGGAGGTCCGTAGCTGGCGGGATGCCGCTTGGCGCCGACCACGACATCCAGGCTGGCCCCAAGGCCCGCGGCATGGCAGCGCGCCGCGGCTTCGGGATCGCCGAGGACGCCGAACAGCACGCTTTGGATGTCGGCCTGCAGCAGAGCCTCCAGCAGGCGGACACCGTCGCCGTAGGCGCCCGAGCCCGGGTTGTCGCTGAAATCGCCGATCACCAGGGGACGGGTATCCGCGATGTCAGCTGCGGCTGCGGCGGCAAGCCTCATTGCGGTCGGCAAGTCCAGCGGTGTGACCGTGACCTCGGCGCGCCGGCGGATCATCTCGTCCTGGAGCGCAGTTGCGGCCTGCCGCGCGGCCGCTTCGGCGGCGTTGTGGGAGGCATCATAGGTGACCTGAACGCTGGGGCCGACCTCGGCAATATCAGCGCGGCTGAAGCCCGCGCAGACATCGACGGACAAAAGGCCGGGCGTTTGCGCCTGCATGTCCGCAGCGCGCACCAGCAGGTCGCTCATCACCCCGCCCTGGGTCCGCCCGTGATTGCATCCGTCGAGCAGAGGTCCCTGCAGGCGGAACACTTTCGGGCGGGTCGCGCCGTCCATCGCCGATTGCAGCAGTTCAGCGGCGCGAAACGCCGTCTCATATTGGTCGATGTGCGGGTAGGTGCGGTAGGGCAGCATGATGCTGGCCAGCCGGCCCATGCGTTCAGTGACGTTGGCATGCAGATCGAGCGTCACCGCAATCGGGATTTTTTCGCCGAGACGCTTGCGCAATCCTTCCAGCAGCGCCCCCTCGGCGTCGTCGTCGGTCTCGGTCACCATTGCGCCGTGCAATGCGAGCATGACGCCGTCGAACGGCCCCGTTTCGCAGGCATCAAAGACCAGGCGCTGCAATTCGGCCCAGCACTCGGCCGTCACCTTTCCGGATGGGGTGGCCGCGGCGGCGACCGGCTGCACTAGGGTCCAGCCGTATCGTCTGGCTGCGGCCAGATGCGCGGCGATCTCCATCCTGGTGTCGGCCAGCGCGGCGGCGATCTCGGTATCACGCAGAAACAGCCGCTTGCGATAATCCTCGAGCGTCGTCGGAACGATCGAGAAAGTGTTGGTCTCGTGGGCGACCTGTGCCGAGAGAACGCGCCGCGTCTGACTCATGGAATTTCCCTTTTTTGGTCTTGCTTCATCCAATCCGGCGAAAGCTCAGCCGCGTCGGCACACATCGATCTCCTGCCTGCCGCGATGCATCCTCGCCACGCCTTGCGTCATATGCAATAGGCTAGTGCAATAGGCTTGCCGCTATCGGTCGCGGCTCTGCAGGCTCCCGATCAGCCGCCCAACCAGCTCATCGATCTTGCCCAGCGCCGTTGGCGGATCGAGGAACTCGATATCGTCCACGTTCCAGTATTCGACGCGATGGGAAACCTCGGCAAAGCGACGCTCGATCATCGGGCGATGCTCGGCGTCCTTCAGCGCGACCACGAGCGTCGCCTCTGCGAAGTCGGCGACGGTGCAAAGTACCGGACCGCGCGCAGCGCCTCCCGGCGCGATGCCTTTGGCCTGCAAGGCGTTCAACGTGTAGGGCGACATCGGCCCCACGTTTTCAGGGAAAAGCTTGTCGGCGACGCCGCGCGAGAAGGCATGCCAACCCAGCCCTTCGCGCCCGGCCTGATGGTTGAACAGCTCTTCGGCGTAGCGGCTTCGATAGTAGTTGCCCGTGCAGAGAAACAGCACGCGATTGGTCTTGTTCATCAAAGCCGTGATTCCACCGACGATCTGCCCCATGCCAGTTGGCGGTCATGTGGTCCTGCAAGAACAAGTTAGCACGGCTCCGCGCCGAGTGACACGTGGCTCTTTGAGCCCTCAACAGCGCAGCCGCGTAACGACCTGTGGAAGCGACGCCAGCAGCAGCACGACGCAGACGCAAAGCAGCACAATGTCCTTGAACAGGAACTCGCCTGCCAGATTCCAGGCCATGGGGTCGGTCGAGATGCTCCATGTCACGACGCCCGGCGTGGTGAAAAAGAACGACCACGTGACGGCGAAAGTGACCACGCCCATCAATGATCCCAGCGCCGAGAGGATCGGGCTGAAGGCACCGGCAACCAGCAAGGCCGCAATCACGAATTCGGTGACGCCGAGAAAGTAGGCTTCGCCCCGCAATCCGAAGATCGATAGCCACGAGACAAACGGGCTGTTGCTGATGAATTGCGCGATGCCCTGGGCCGACTGCGGCGTGAATTTCTGCATACCGAACGACACGAAGATCACGACCATGACCCAGCGCAGGATCGCCAGCGGTCGATAGGAACCAGCCCCGTTTTCTGCGATGTGGAAGTTTGTTCTCACTAGTTCAGTCATTTCACCGCCTTTGATGATGCATTCATTGCTGGCGTTACGGTCGCGCCTCCGCGCTCGTTACGCGCGCTGCGCGCGTTTCAGTTCACGATTGTGTGCGTGCAGCCCTAGCGAAAATGTCAGGGAGCGCGGGAATAATTGATCTCGAAACGTAATAATGGCCGTTTGCCCCCGAACTCTCTCCTGGGCTCGAATTCAATACGGAGAACGACAATGCTTGGTGAGGTGATCGTGATCGGAGATCTCAAGCTGCGAGACGGCGCGTCGGGGGATGCGTACGATCGCCTCGGTGAGCGCATGTATGAGATCGTGAGCGGCCTTCCGGGATTTCAGTCCGTGAAATCATTCAAGGCGGATGACGGAGAGGAAATCACCGTGTTTCGCTTCGCCTCGGAACAGGCGCTCGAAGGCTGGCGGACCCATCCCGAACATATCGAAGCCATGAAGCGAGGTCATGCCGAATTCTACGCCAGTGGATTTTTGCAGATCTGCAAGGTCGTCCGCGAAGTCGGCCCGTTCGAGCACGGGTGATGCGGTCCGGCGGTGCCGGACGGTGTCTGCGGCAGGCGTGTTCAGTCGTCGCCTGAGGTTCGGGGGCACCCATGATGACATCATGCCGGTGTTTTGCCCGATGTGTCAAATTTATTTCGTAAAATCAGCAATCGTGCTGCGCGGGGCTTGCCGCGCCTACTGTGCATGGGGTTGTTTTCGCGTTTTTGGTTTGAGCGGCCTGCCCGGAGCCGGCAGACGCCCGCGATCACCCGGCCTTGGCGATGCGGCTGTCCGAGCGCAGGTTCTGGAAGAATTTTTCCACCTCGCGCGACAGCGTGTCCGCCGTCGCGGTCAGGCTGCTTGCCGCCGTCAGCACCGAGGTGGCTGCCGTGTCGGTCTCGCCGATGGCGTCGCGCAGCGAAGTGATGTTGGCGACCAGCGTCTCGTTGCCCTGGGCTGCCGATTGCGCGTTGGATGAGATCTCGCGCGTCGCCGCATCCTGTTGGCCGACGGCGCCGGCAATCGCCGATGTCACCTCGTTGATCTCGCGCACCGCGCCGCCGATCTCGCGGACGGCGTCGACCGCGTTACGGGTGGAGGACTGGATCATCGCGACGTTCTCGCTGATGTCGGCGGTCGCCTTCGCGGTCTGGCCGGCCAGTGCCTTCACTTCATGCGCGACGACGGCAAAGCCGCGGCCGGCATCGCCGGCGCGGGCGGCCTCGATGGTGGCGTTGAGCGCGAGCAGGTTGGTCTGCTCGGCGATCGTCTGGATCAGGGTCAGCACGCCGTCGATGCGCTGCGTGGCGGCTGCGAGGCTCTCGATCTCGGCGATCGATTTTTCGGTGCGCTGGCCGGTCTGCTCGACGGCGCTGGCGGACTGCCGCACCTGGCGGCCGATCTCTTCCACCGACGCCGACAGTTCCTCGGCCGCACCCGCCACCGCGGTGACGTTGTTTGAAGCCTGCTCGGTGGCGCTGGCCGCCGTGCCGGCGCGGCTGTTGGCATCCGCGGTGACGCGGGTGATGGTCTGCGCAGTCTCGCGCATGACGGAGGCGTTGTCGCTCAGCCCGCGCATGATCGCGCCGATCGCCTCGCGGAACGCGTCGACCGACTGCTCGATGTGGCGAGCGCGCTCTTCGCGTGCCGCGGAATCCCGCGAGACCTGCGAGGCGAGGTTGCGGTTGCGGCCCATCGCGTCCTGGAACACCTCGATGGCGCGGGCCAGCGCGCCGATCTCGTCGGCGCGGCCGGAGTGCGGCACCACGATGTTCTCGGCGCCGTCGGCAACCTGCTTGATGGTCGCGGTGATCGCGGCGAGTGGCCGCGCGATCGAGCGGGCGATGATGATGATGCCGATCACGACCAGCGCCAGCGCGACGCCGCCGAGGCAGGTCAGCACGAAGGACAGCGTGCGGTTGGTCTCGGTCTCGCGTGCGATCTGCCTGGCGCGCTCGGCATAGACCTTGGAGAGCGCCTCGAGATCCTTGTTCAGCGCGGAGCGCACGGCGCGGTTGGCGTCGTTGTCGCCCCATTCGCGGCCCGCGGCCGCATTGATCTCGACGCCGCGGCGCACGAGCTCCTTGCGGAAGTCGACGAACTGCTCGATGCGCTTCTTGAAGGTGGCGAACTGCTCGGAATCGTCGGCCTTGACGATGGTCTCCCAGCCTTTCACCACATTGAGGATCTGCTCGTTGAACTTGAGCAGGCCCTCGCCGTATTTCTTCACCACCGCCGGCTCGCTCGACATGTAGACGCCGCGCGACTCCATCACGACCGCATAGACCAGCGAGTTGACGCGCTCGACGTTCAGCGCCGCCGCATTGGCCGTCTCGATCGCACTGGTCAGCTCGGCACTGCGGCGGCTGTTGTAGTCGGACAGCATGGCGATCGCCGCGGTGAGCAGGGCGAACAGCGCGAAGATCGCATAGAGCTTGGTCGCCAGCGAGAAGCGGCCGGCCAGGCCGGCGGCATTCCCAGATCGGTCTGATGTCATGGTGCAGGAGTCCGAATGGCCGGGAGTGGCCGGACGCGCGGTCGTCAAAAAATGATGCAAAACTATGCAGAATGAAGATGGACGCGGCGTTAACGCGGCCCTGGGCCCCCTTCGCCCTTCGTCGAAGGAAAGGTAAGATATTTCAGCGTCTTGATCCGGGGGTATAGTCTTCGGATCGCCTTGGAGTCGGTCACTGGCCGATGAACCTGCGGAGCTGCCTTTGGTCTACCGCCATACGATCGACGCCACGACCTACACCTTCCCCGACCTGCGCGACCTCCTCGCCAAGGCGACGCCGCCGCGCTCCGGCGACCGGCTGGCCGGCATTGCCGCGGGGACCGCCGAGCAGATGATTGCCGCGCGGATGGCGCTGGCGGACGTTCCCTTAAGTCAATTCCTCAACGAGGCCGTCATCCCCTACGAGGCCGACGAGGTCACCCGCCTCGTCATCGACAGCCATGACGCCAGGGCGTTTGCCCCCGTGGCCTCGCTGACGGTCGGCGCCTTCCGCGACTGGCTGCTGTCTGACGCCGCCACGCCGGAGGTCCTGCGCAAGCTCGCGCCCGGCATCACGCCGGAGATGGCGGCCGCGGTCTCGAAACTGATGCGCAACCAGGACCTGATCCTGGCGGCGCGGAAATGCGAGGTCGTTACCGCCTTCCGCAACACCATCGGCCTGAAGGGCCGGATGAGCACGCGGCTGCAGCCCAACCATCCCTTCGACGATGCCAGGGGGATCACCGCCTCGATCCTCGACGGGCTGCTGCTCGGGGCCGGCGATGCCTGCATCGGCATCAATCCGGCGAGCGACGATCCGGCCGTCATCGCGCAATTGCTGCGGCTCCTGGACGAGATCATCGCGCGGCTGAAGATCCCGACCCAAAGCTGCGTGCTGACCCATGTCACCACGACGCTTTCGCTGATCGGGCAGGGCGTGCCGGTCGACCTCGTCTTCCAGTCGGTCGCCGGCACCGAGGCCGCCAACCGCAGCTTCGGCATCGACCTCGCATTGCTGAAGGAGGCGCACGAGGCCGGGCTGTCGCAAAAGCGCGGCACAGTCGGCGAGAACGTGATGTATTTCGAGACCGGGCAGGGCTCGGCGCTGTCGGCCAATGCCCACCACGGCGTCGACCAGCAGACCTGCGAGGCGCGCGCCTATGCGGTCGCCCGTGCCTATGCGCCGTTGCTGGTCAACAGCGTGGTCGGCTTCATCGGCCCGGAATATCTCTATGACGGCAAGGAGATCATCCGGGCGGGACTGGAGGATCATTTCTGCGGCAAGCTGCTCGGCCTGCCGCTCGGCATCGACATCTGCTACACCAACCATGCCGAGGCGGACCAGGACGACATGGACAACCTCCTGACGCTGCTCGCGGCTGCCGGCGTCACCTTCATCATGGGGGTGCCCGGCGCCGACGACGTCATGCTGAACTACCAGTCCACCTCCTTCCACGATGCGCTCTATGTCCGCGATGTCTTCGGCGCGGCCCGTGCGCCCGAGTTCGACGACTGGCTGGTCCAGACCGGGATCGCGGGTCCCGACTTCCGGCTTGCCCGCGACGCAGGCCTGTTGCCCGATTTCGCCTCCCGGTTGATCGCATGACCAAAAATCGCGCGAAAAACTTCCATCTGCCGCCGTGAACCGGGGAAACCATTGGTGCGTCTCACGAATTAGTTCGATGCCACAATATTGAGGAATTCCGGTTGCAGCGTTACGCTATGTGTCTGGAGACCTCGTCAGTACCGTTCGTGGAACGTGGTTGGGGGAAGTTCGATGCGCGCTGAAAGCAACGGAACGAGCCGGCATATTCTCTGCGTCTTCCCGCGTTACACCTCATCTTTCGGCACCTTCGAGCATTCCTATCCGCTGACCGACGGCGTCCGCGCTTTCATGCCGCCGCAGGGCCTGCTGCTGCTCGCGGCCTATCTGCCGAAGGAGTGGCAGGTCAAATTCGTCGACGAGAATCTTCGCCGCGCGACGAAGGAAGAGTTCGAATGGGCGGAGGCCGTCTTCGTCAGTGGCATGCACATCCAGCGCCAGCAGATGAACGACATCTGCCGCCGCGCCCATGAGTTCGACCTGCCGGTTGCGCTCGGCGGTCCGTCGGTCAGCGCGTGCCCGGATTATTACCCGTCGTTCGACTATCTCCATGTCGGCGAGCTCGGCGACGCCACCAATCAGCTGTTCGAGATTTTGGCGCGCGATACGTCGCGCCCCGAGAGCCAAGTCGTGCTGACGACCAAGGACCGCGTGCCGATGACGGAGTTTCCGATCCCGGCCTATGAGCTCGCCGATGTGAAACGCTATTTCCTCGGCAGCATCCAGTATTCCAGCGGCTGTCCCTATGAATGCGAGTTCTGCGACATCCCGGGCCTTTACGGTCGCAATCCGCGCATCAAGTCGCCTGAGCAGATCATCGCCGAGCTCGATCGCTTGCGCGAATGCGGCATGACCGACACTGTCTACTTCGTCGATGACAATTTCATCGGCAACCGCAAGGCAGCGTTGGATCTCTTACCGCACCTCATCGAATGGCAGAAGAAGACCGGTTACGTCGTGCGGCTTGCCTGCGAGGCGACGCTCAACATCGCCAAGCGTCCCGAGATCCTCAAGAAGATGCGTGAGGCCTATTTCATCACCATCTTCTGCGGCATCGAGACGCCGGACCCCGACGCGCTGAAGGCGATGCACAAGGACCACAACATGATGGTCCCGATCCTGGAGGGCGTGCGCACCATCAACTCCTACGGGATGGAGGTGGTGTCCGGCATCATCATGGGGCTCGACACCGACAAGCCGAACACGTCGGAGGCTCTGCTCGCCTTCGTCGAGGAGTCCCGGATTCCGTTGCTCACGATCAACCTGCTTCAGGCGCTGCCGAAGACGCCGCTATGGGACCGATTGGAGAAGGAAGGACGACTGGTCGATGACGAGGGGCGCGATTCCAACGTCAACTTCCTGCTGCCTTATGACGATGTCGTCGCATCCTGGAAGCACGCCATGAGCGTCGCTTACGAGCCCGAGAAGGTCTATGCGCGCTTCCAGTATCAATGCGACGAGGTTTATCCCCATCGCCTCAAGATGCCGGTGCCGGACGAGATGAAGACCTGGCCGAACATCAGGCGCGGGCTCGTCATGCTGCGCAATATCTTCTGGAAGGTCGGCGTGCTCGGCGACTACCGGCGGGTGTTCTGGAAGTTCGCGCTGGGGCGGATCCGCCGCGGTGACATCGAAGGCCTGATCGGCTGCACCTTGATCGCGCATCACCTCATCACCTTTGCGCGCGCGGCATCGAGCGGCAAGCAGAACGCGTCGAACTATTCGATCCGGCTGCGCGAAGCGTCCGTTCCCGCCGAATGAGCGACAAGCCCGTCCCGGCGCGCCCGACCGTCGACCTGCGATCGTTCACGCCCGCGCGCGTCGCGCTCGGGCGCAGTGGCGCGAGCCTGCCGACCAAACCGCTGCTCGACTTCACGCTGGCCCATGCCCGTGCCCGCGATGCCGTGCACGCCGCCTTCGACGCGCCGGGTCTGGTCGCCGGGGTGAGGGCGCTCGGCCTTGGTGTCACCGAGGTCACGAGCCGGGCGGCCGATCGCGGGGACTATCTGCGCCGGCCGGATCTCGGACGGCAGCTCGATGCCGGCTCCGCCGCGGCGCTGGCGGATGGCGCCATCGCGCCGTGCCAGCTTGCGATTGTCATCGGCGACGGACTGTCTGCGGCGGCGGTCCATGCCCATGCAGTCGCGCTGCTGCAAAGCCTGCTGCCGCTGCTCGGCGAAGGCGACGCTGTCGCGATCGGCCATGTCGTCGTCGCCTTAGGCGCGCGGGTTGCGCTCGGCGACGAGATCGGGGCCATTCTCGGGGCGCGCATGGTTTTGATGCTGATCGGCGAGCGGCCGGGCCTGTCCGCGCCCGACAGCCTTGGTGCCTATCTGACCTTCGCGCCGAAGCCCGGACTGACCGATGCGGAGCGCAACTGCGTGTCGAACATCCACAAGGCTGGGTTGAGCCATCATGAGGCCGCGCTCAAGATCGCCTGGCTGGTCCGCGAGGGACTGGCGCGGGAGGTCACGGGCGTGGCGCTCAAGGACGAGAGCGGGGACCGCGCGCCGCGTCGAATCGGCACGGCTTTGCCCGAATGACGGGCAATTCGGCAAAATCGCCGCATCTTGATCGATTTGGAGACCCTTGGCGTGCTTGCGAGTCGGGCTCATCACCTGCTAAACCGCTGCCGGCGATTTTCCGCGCATTTTCAACGGGCAAGCCTCCCATTGGTATGGCGTTTTCAAGCCGTTCGCGGGGCGCAATAAGCTCACTGACCGAACCGATTTAGGAACTGGACAAGGCATGCTCGAAAAGCACCGCGAGAATGAGGTTCATGTCGACAAGGTCGAGCAGGGGCCTACGTCCTCCATCGCCTTCGGGCTGGAGCGCATCGGGCTGATTGCAGTCCGCGCGCCGATCGTCTCCTGCATCATCCTGCTCGCGCTGATCGTTGCCGCGGTGTTCGGCATCTATCGGATCAAGATCGACGATTCGCTGTCGCAGCTGTTCCGCTCCAACACACCGGAATTCCGCCAGTATGAAGCGGTGACCAAGAAGTTCCCGGCAGAGGAATTCGACGTCCTCGTCGTGGTCGAAGGCCAGAAACTCCTGGCACGGAAGAACCTCGAGAAGCTGCGCGACTTCGTCACCGACATGCAGCTGGTCGAAGGCACCCGCGGCCTGGTCTCGCTGTTCTCGGCGCGCCAGGCGCCGGCGCCGGGCAAGTTGCCGGCCGCGTTGTTCCCGGCCGAGCTGCCCGAAGGCGCGGCCTATGACCAGTTCATCGAGACCGTCAAAAACAACGAGATCATCCGCGGCAAGCTCTTGTCCGAGGACGGTACGCTCGCGCTGATCGTGCTGTCGCTCGATCCGGCAGTGGTCGCCTCCAACAAGCTCACCAAGACCGTTGGCGACATCCGCGCATTGATGAAGGAGGATCTCGGCGACACCGGGCTCAGCGTGCAGCTCTCCGGCGTGCCGGTGATGCAGCTCGAGATCCGCAACGCGGTCGAGCGCGACGGCCTCACCTACAACATCCTCGGCATTCTCGCCGGCTGCGTCATCGCCATCATCTTCTTCCGCAAGATCTCGTTCATGGTGGTGGCGGCGTTCCCCCCGATGATCGCGATCCTGATTGCACTCGGCGCGCTCGGCTGGGCGAATTTCAATCTCAACATGTTCCTGAACGTGATGACGCCGCTCATCATGGTGATCTCGTTCTCGGACTCGATGCAGCTCACCTTTGCCGCGCGTGACCGGCTGATCGCGGGCCAGGACAAGTTCACCGCGTTCAAGAATGCGGTGCTGGTGGTGGGCCCGGCCTGCGTGCTGACGCATGGCACCGCCGGCATTTCCTTCATCGCGCTCCAGTTCTCCGATTCCGACCTGATCCGCAAATTCGGTGAAGCAGGCCTCGCCGCGACCATCATCGCGCTGGTTACGGTGCTGTCGCTGGTGCCGGTGTTCGGCGTGCTGTTCGTACGCAACGAGAAGCTCTTTGCGGTCAAGTTCCAGAGCGCGGATGCCGGCGTGCAGGCGCTGCGCAATTTCTGCTACTGGATCGCGGTGCGCATGGTCGGCCGGCCCGGCCTGTTCAGCCTGATCGCGCTGGTGTTCGTCGCTGGCCTCGGCGTCGTCTACGCCAATCTTCAGCCGCGCTACCGGCTCGCCGACCAGGTGCCCGACAAGCGCCAGGCGGTCGCCGCCAGCAACCGGCTCGACGCCAAGCTCACCGGCGCGAATCCGGTCAACGTCCTGATCCAGCTTCCCAAGGGCGAAACGCTCTACTCGCCGGAAACGCTGCAAACCATCGCCGACGTGCATGCGACCGTGGAGAAGGCGGCCGGCGTGGGCAATGTCTGGTCGCTGGAGACGCTGCGCCGCTGGCTGGCGGAAAAGGCCGGCAGCGACGATGTCGCAACTCTCAAGGAATATGTGAACGTCATTCCCGAGCATCTGGTGCGACGCTTCATCGATGCCGAGCAGGATGCGGTGGTCGTGGCCGGCCGCGTGCCGGACAAGGATTCCAGCCAGCTCCTGCCGATCGTCGACAAGCTCGACTCCGAGCTCGACGCCGTCCGCAAGAAGCACCCCGGCTACGAGGTTGCCGTCACCGGTCTCGCCGCCATCGCCGCACGCAATTCGGCCGGCATGATCGAGAAGCTGAACCGCGGCCTCACCGTCGAATTCGCGTTGGTCGCGATCTTCATTGGCCTCGCCTTCCGTTCCTGGGTGGTGATGTTTGCCTGCATCCTGCCGGGCATCTTCCCGGTGGTGATGTCGGGAACGGTGCTGTGGGCGATGGGCGAGGGGTTGCAATTCGCCAGCGTCGTCGCGCTCACCGTCTCGTTCGGCTTGGGCCTGAGCGCCACCATCCACTTCCTCAATCGCCTGCGATTGGAGAGCAAGCCGGGCGTCGGTTCGGCGCTGGCGGTCGAACGGGCGACCGTGCTGGTCGGCCCGGCGCTGATCCTGACCACGGTGGTCCTGGCCAGTGGCCTCGTCGTCACCGTGTTCTCGGACCTGCCATCGCTTCGGCTGTTCGGCTGGCTCAGCGCCTTCTCGATGGTGGCGGCGCTGGTGGCCGACCTCTTCATCCTGCGGCCGACCGCGATGTGGCTGATCAACCTGCACGCCAAGCTTCACGGCCCCGACAAGCCGGCGATCTGAGCGGGGCGGCAGACGCCGCCTCACGCTCACGCGTCGATGCGAACGATCCCGTACGGGTTGAACTTGAAATCGTCCTGGGCGTAATCCTGTTCTCGTGAGAGCGTGAGCTTGCGATCGCGCAGCGTCGCGTCGATGCCACGTTCAGCCATCGCGTCGGCGATCTCGTCCATGAGCTTCACCGCGTCGCGATCGCTGCCGCGCGCTTTCGGCACATAGATCTCCGGCAGCCCGACGAGATGGAAGCCAACGCTTTCGTTGTAGGCCGCGCCTCCGAGCGGGCGCTTGGCGAAGGCGAGGCGACAGGTCCGCCCCATCGCGGCCGTGAGGGCGAGGCCCTGGTTCGTCTTCGCCGCCGCCTTGCACTCGCCGGCCAACTGCATCCACCGCTTGATCCCGTGGGCGACGCCCGCGCTCTCCCCCTTCACGGCGGTGGCTCCGGCCTCGATCAGCTCTTCGACGATACGCAAGGCCGCGGCCGAATAGGCGACCGCCTTCTGCTGCTCCATCGGCGGGCTCAGCACGTAGAGCACGGATTTGTGGTTGGCGACGGCGGCCTCGTCGGCGGCGGACCACGCATTGGGAAAGACGCGGTCCCAGCAGACCCCGAACGATCGCGTCATATGCGGATCGGACTGCGCCTGCGAATAGGTGCGGTCGATCTCGAAACCGAAATCGGTGATCGTCTTTGCGACCGCTTTCGGCGGATGCAGCAGGCTTTCATCCTTGCCGAGGAAACAAAGCACGTGACGCGGTTTCACTGACGAAGCCGACATATCCGCTCCTCCCTGGGGTGGCGGTTGATCGTTGGCCCGGGCACGGTGAGTTGCGAGGAGCCCAACTCCCCAACCAAGTCCCCAAAGCAGCTGTCTGCGAAATCGGTCCATGTCAGTAAAAAGCCCCCGGCTCGCGAAAACCGGGGGCGTGTTCTCTTGAAAGCGGGAAGGGCGATCAGCCCTTCGTCATCGTGATGTTGACGCCGCGGATCTCACCCTTCGACGAGATCTGCACGGTCTGTTTGGAGCCGTTGGTGCGCAGCGACAGATTGGCGGCGAAACCATTGGCCTCGACGAACACGTCGATCTGACCGCCGCCGGCGGTGCCCTGCAAATTGCCGAATATGTTGCGGTTGGACTCGCTCCAGTTGCCGGAGATCCGCTCGCCCTGGCTCGTCACGTCGCTGGTGAGGTCGAACTTGTAGCTGTCGGACGCGCAGTGCAGCGCCTGCTTGAGGTTGAGGCCCGTGCCGGCAACCTTGTAATCCGCCTTGCATCGGATGCGCTCGGTCGAGCCGTCCGACAGATTCACGGTGCCGGTCCCGGTCCACGCCCCGTCGAAGCCGGCGAACGGCCCGGACGACTGAGCGTGGCTTGCCGCAACTGAGAAGAGCAGCGCCGCACCAATGCCGGCCGCCTTGATTGCCAGTTCAGATCGCCCAAAGAATTTCATCATCAATATCCCGTTTTGGAACCACGTCCGTTCATGACAGGACGTCTCGCCACATCGAAAGTTTAGTGTTGTGAGCCCGTGTCAGGTTCAAGAGCCTGCGTCGGGTTCAAGGCCTGGCCGCCCACAATGTCGGGCTCGCGGAGCGGTCTTGCCACGAGCTGTCCCCGGATTTCCTCTGTTTCCATGTATTTCTGGCCGAAATGGCCGCTCGGACAGATGCAGCTCTGCAACAGGTATGCAGTAAAACGCCGCTTGCCCGAATTATGACGTAGTATCAAACCCTTACATCTGCCAATGAAGACCGAGGGAAGACCTGATTTGGTAGGCGCGGCGCCAATTTGGCCGCATTTACCAGCGCTTGTGCCTTCTCCGGTGCCGCTCTTTCCGCGGCAACTTGCCATCAGAACAATCCGTTCCCGTCGTCCGCCCTGTGCTGTCCGGGATTGGTGAGATTCTGCCGTCAGAATGAAGGAATACAATGCGTAAGCTTCTCGTCGCCCTCACCGTGCTGTCGGCAACCCTGTCCACGGCTGCGTTCGCCCAGCAGGGGCGTGGCACGGACGCCGAGCAGAAGGCCTGCACGCGCGACGTGCAGAAGTTCTGCCGTCCGGTCATCGACCAGGGCGATTTCACCATCCTGGCCTGCCTCAAGGAGAACCGGGCCAAGATCTCGCAGGCCTGCGACCAGGTCCTGAAGAACCACAACCAGTAAGCTCGGCCACTGGCCCACAAAGGCGGCCGTGGGGCCGCCTTTTTCAGGCCGGATCCGCAGGGCTGCCATCGAGAGACAGGATTGGTTTTGCGGCCGTATTCCCCTATATGGGGGCCGCGGCGGCGTCGCTGGCATGAGCCCGCGCGAGCGCAAAAGCCCTTCCTGTCCAAACGATTGTTGATCAGCCCTCGATGACCTCTGCGAGCGAATTGCGATCCGGCAAGGGTGACCGCGACGAGAATTTTCCCGTCGCGTCCTGGATCATTCATCCGCGTCATCGCGCGCTGATTCTGGCGTATTACAATTTCGTCCGCACGGCCGACGACATCGCCGACCACGCAACCTTGCCGGCGGACGAAAAGCTTCGCTATCTCGACCTGCTCGAGGCGGAACTGCTCGGCAAGGGCGACACCCAGGCTGAAGCCGTTGCGCTGCGGCGTGCGCTCGCCGAACGTGGCATGGCGCCCCGCCACGCGCTCGACGTGCTCATCGCGTTCCGCATGGACGTGACGAAACTGCGCTACGAGAACTGGGACGAGGTCATCCACTATTGCCGCTATTCGGCGATGCCGGTCGGCCGATTCATGCTCGACGTCCATGGCGAGAGCACCTCGACCTGGGCCGCGTCGGATGCGCTCTGCGCGGGCCTTCAGATCAACAACCACCTCCAGGATTGCGGTAAGGATTTCCGCGAGCTCAATCGCGTCTATCTGCCGCGCGATGCCCTGGCCGCAAGCGGCGCCTCGGTCGAGCAGCTCGGACTTGCGCAGTCGCCGCCGGCGATGCTGGCCTGCCTCCAGGGGCTCGCCGTGCGCAACGAAGCGCTGCTGGGCGAGGGCAGGTCGTTAGCTGCGGAGATCCGGGATGTCCGCCTCGGCGTCGACGTTGCGGTGATCCAGGCCTATGCCGACCGCATCGTGCGCCTGCTCAAGGTGCGCGATCCCTTGCGCGAGCGCGTGCATCTGAACAAGTTTGAACTGCTCACCTTCAGCCTCGCCGGCATGATCGGCGAAGTCGGCCGCCGTGCGATCGGCCGCAAGGCCATCTCTAGTCCGGGGACTGCCCATGACGCTTGAGGCGACCGCGCCCAGCGCCAATTATGGATCGTCCGCATCGAACAGCTCCTTCTACGCTGCGATGCGCATCCTGCCGCGCGACCAGCGCGAGGCGATGTTCCAGATCTACAGCTTCTGCCGCCAGGTCGACGACATCGCCGATTCCGACGGCCCGCGCGACGAGCGGCTCGCCGCGCTCCAGGAATGGCGCAACGACATCGACGCGCTCTACCAGGGCAATCCGCCGCCGCGGTTGAAGGACTACGTCACCTCGGTGAAGACCTTCGGGCTGAAGCGCGAGGATTTTCTCGCCATCGTCGACGGCATGGAGATGGACGTGCCGCAGGACATCCGCGCACCCGACATGGCGACGCTGGATCTCTATTGCGATCGCGTTGCCAGCGCCGTCGGACGGCTGTCGGTGCGGGTGTTCGGCCTGCCGGAAGAGGACGGCATCCAGCTCGCTTATCACCTGGGGCGCGCGCTGCAGCTCACCAACATCCTGCGCGACATCGACGAAGATGCCACGCTCGGCCGGCTCTATCTGCCGCGCGAGGCGCTGCTGCATGCCGGCATCACCTCCAACGATCCGAACCGCGTGATCGCCGAGCGCGGGCTGCCGAAAGTCTGCCTGCCGCTGACGCAGCGCGCCAAGGCACATTTCGAGAAGTCGGACGAGATCATGAATCGCAACAGGCGCCGCGCGGTGCGCGCGCCGCGGATCATGTCGAAGTACTATCACGCCATCCTGGACCTCCTGATCGCGCGCGGCTTCAACGCGCCGCGCGAGCCGGTGCGTGTGTCGAAGGTCACACGCTTCGCGATCCTGTTCCGCTACGCTTTCATCTGATGCAAAACACAGCTCACATCATCGGCGCTGGAATTTCCGGCCTCTCCGCCGCTGTGCGGCTCGCCAATGCCGGCTTCAAGATCGCCGTGCACGAGGCGACGCACCAGGCCGGCGGCCGCTGCCGCTCTTATTTCGACGGCGCCACCAATCTCACCATCGACAACGGCAACCATCTGCTGCTGTCGGGCAACAGCCACGCGCGCGCCTATGCGCGGTCGATCGGCACCGAGGCGGGGCTGGTCGGTCCTGAAAGCGCGCAGTTTCCATTCGTCGACATCAAGACCGGGCAGCGCTGGCAGATCGATCTTGGTTCGGGCCGGCTACCGACCTGGGTGCTCGACGAGAGCCGCCGCGTGCCCGATACCGGACTCACCGATTATCTCAAGCTGGCTCCGCTGATCTGGGCGTCGGAACAGACGCTGGTCGGCAAGTCCATTCCTACCGAGGGCACGCTCTATCATCGCCTGGTGCAGCCGCTGCTGCTCGCCGCACTCAATGTCGATCCGCCCGAAGGTTCGGCCGGGCTGGCCGGTGCCATCGTGCGTGAGACGCTGCTTGCGGGCGGGCAGGCCTGCCGCCCGCTGATCGCGCGCGACGGCCTCAGCGCCGTGCTGATCGAGCCTGCCGTGAAATTCTTGGACGAGCGCGGCCACACCGTTCAGCTCGGCCATGAGCTGCGGTCCTTCATCACCAGCGACGGCAAGGTCAGCGCGCTGAATTTCGGCGGCGAGGATGTGGTCCAGCTTGCTGCGGGCGACGTGATCGTGATGGCGGTGCCGCCACGCGCGGCGACGAGCCTGCTGCCGGGCCTGACGGCGCCGACCGAATTCCGCGCCATTGTGAATGCGCATTTCCGCTTCGAGCCGCCGCCGGGCGCGGCGCCGATCCTGGGCGTCATCGGCGGCGTCGTCGAATGGCTGTTTGCGTTCCCGAACCGGCTCTCCGTCACCATCAGCAACGGCGACCGCCTCGTCGACATGCCGCGCGAGGAGCTCGCGCAGACGATCTGGAACGACGTCTGCGCGGCCGGCGGTGTCTCCGGCGAATTGCCGCCGTGGCAGATCGTGCGCGAGCGCCGTGCCACATTTGCGGCAACGCCGGCGCAGAATGCCCTGCGTCCGGGGCCGGTCACCGCGCTGAAAAACCTGTTCCTTGCCGGCGACTGGACTGCTACGGGATTGCCGGCAACGATCGAGGGATCGGTCCGGTCCGGTGATCGCGCCGCCGATCTGGTTTTGGCCGCAAAGCGGCCCTGACGGGCAATGTCCCCGTCACTTTCAATCGACACTCGGAGCAATCGAGCGACATGGATTCCGTGACCGCGACCAACCGCGAAGCTTTGGAATCGAGCATTGCGTCGGCCACGCAAGGCGTGCTCGGCCTTCAGCAATCCGACGGCCA
This sequence comes from Bradyrhizobium sp. CCGUVB4N, assembly GCF_024199945.1. Lineage (GTDB taxonomy): Bacteria > Pseudomonadota > Alphaproteobacteria > Rhizobiales > Xanthobacteraceae > Bradyrhizobium. Next base: position 3,320,863 of record NZ_JANADP010000001.1, read on the forward strand.
TTGGGTCTTCGAGCTCGAGGCCGACTGCACGATCCCGGCCGAATACGTCCTGCTGCGCCATTACCTCGCGGAGCCGGTCGACATCGCGCTCGAGGCCAAGATCGGCAACTATCTGCGTCGCATCCAGGGCGCCCATGGTGGCTGGCCGCTGGTGCATGACGGCGAGTTCGACATGAGCGCCAGCGTGAAGGCTTACTTCGCGCTGAAGATGATCGGCGATTCCGTGGACGCGCCACACATGGTGCGCGCGCGCGAGGCGATCCATTCCCGCGGTGGCGCCATCAACAGCAACGTCTTCACGCGCTTTCTGCTTGCGACGTTCGGCGTGGTGACCTGGCGCGCGGTGCCGGTGTTGCCGATCGAGATCGTGCTGCTGCCGTTCTGGTCGCCGTTCCACCTCAACAAGATCTCCTACTGGGCGCGCACCACCATGGTGCCGCTGATGGTCATCGCCGCGCTCAAGCCGCTGGCGCGGAATCCGAAGGGCGTCGGCATCGACGAATTGTTCCTGCAGGATCCGCGCTCGATCGGCATGACCGCCAAGGCGCCGCATCAGAGCATGGCCTGGTTCCTGCTGTTTCGTTCGCTCGATGCGATCCTGCGCGTCATCGAGCCGATGTTTCCGAAGAGCCTGCGCAAGCGCGCGATCGATGCCGCGCTCGCGTTCACCGAAGAGCGGCTCAATGGCGAGGACGGTATGGGCGCGATCTATCCGCCCATGGCCAACATCGTCATGATGTATGACGCGCTCGGCAAGGACGAGAACTTCCCGCCGCGCGCGATCACGCGGCGCGGCATCGACAAGCTGCTCGTGATCAAGGGCGACGAGGCCTACTGTCAGCCCTGCGTCTCGCCGGTGTGGGACACGACGCTCACCGCACATGCACTGCTCGAGGCCGGCGGTGACAAGGCGGTGCCTGCGGCGAAGCAGGGGCTCGACTGGCTGATCCCGAAGCAGGAACTCGAGGTGAAGGGCGACTGGGCGGTAAAGCGGCCCGACGTGCGTCCGGGCGGCTGGGCGTTCCAGTACAACAATGCCCATTACCCCGATCTCGACGACACCGCCGTCGTGGTGATGTCGATGGACCGCATGCGCCGCGAGCACGGAGCGACCGGCTATGACGCCGCGATCGACCGCGGCCGGGAGTGGATCGAGGGCATGCAGAGCGACGATGGCGGCTGGGCCGCCTTCGACGTCAACAACCTCGAATATTACCTGAACAACATCCCGTTCTCGGACCATGGCGCGCTGCTCGATCCGCCGACCGAGGACGTCACGGCGCGCTGCATCTCGATGCTGGCCCAGCTTGGCGAGACCGAGAAGACCAGCAAGCACGTCGCCGATGGTGTCGCCTATCTGCGCAAGACCCAGCACCCGGAAGGCTCCTGGTATGGCCGCTGGGGCATGAACTTCATCTATGGAACCTGGTCGGTGCTCTGCGCCCTCAACATGGCTGGAGTTCCCCGCAACGATCCCATGATGCGTAAGGCGTCCGACTGGCTGGCCTCGATCCAGAACGAGGACGGCGGCTGGGGCGAGGACGCCGTCAGCTACCGGCTGGACTACAAGGGTTGGGAACCCGCCCCGTCGACCGCCTCGCAAACGGCATGGGCCTTGCTTGCCCTGATGGCTGCTGGCGAGGTTGATCACCCGGCCGTCGCCCGCGGGGTGGAGTACTTGATTGCAACACAGAACGAAAAAGGACTGTGGGACGAGCAGCGGTACACCGCCACAGGCTTTCCCCGCGTGTTCTATCTGCGGTATCATGGTTACCCGAAGTTCTTCCCACTATGGGCGCTGGCGCGGTATCGGAACTTGCGGAACACCAACAGCAGGGTGGTAGGGGTCGGGATGTGACTTTGGGGACGGGGGACTATATTACCGCGGGTAATGCCATTGATCCGCGGCCGATTCTGATCGTGACCGGATTGGTTCAGGAGGCCCGCATTGCTGCCGGGCCCGGAATGGCGGTTATTTGCTCGTCGAGCAGCCCGACCCAGTTGCGTGCGCTGCTGACGGTGGTGGATCCCCAGACGATTCGTGGCGTGATCTCGTTCGGGGTGGCCGGTGGGCTCGACCCGACGCTGCGTTCCGGTGACGTCGTGGTGGCGACCGAGGTGCTCTCGGGCGACGCCCGCTGGGGTGCCGGCCTGTCGCTCAGCGACGACCTCATCGACAAGCTGACCTCCGGCCGCCGCCGGGTCGTGCGCGGTTCCCTGGCCGGTGCCGAGGAAGTGGTCACCGGGAGCTCCTGCAAGGCCGCGCTGCATTCGGAAACCGGTGCCTCCGCCGTCGACATGGAAAGCCACATAGCGGCCGCCTATGCCGCCGAAGCCGGCCTGCCGTTCGCCGCGGTCCGCGTCATCAGCGATCCCGCCCACCGCGCGCTGCCGGCACTGGCCCGCGCCGCCATCAAGCCGAACGGCCAGATCGACCTCGCGGCCGTCCTGCGCGGCATCGTCCGCAACCCGGCAACGCTCCACGCCCTGGTCTCGACCGGCATCGACTTCAATCGCGCGCTGCGCTCGCTTCGTGGCTGCCGCGACTTCCTGATCGGGACGGAGCTCGTGGAGAGCGAGGCCGCGGTTTCCGAGGCGGCCTGAGCGGTGTCTTCAAGCTGACAAAAGAAAAGGCCCGGTCGCACGACCGGGCCTTTTTGTTGTTCGTGCTGACTCGCCCGCTTACGCAGCAGTCGAAGCCTTCCGTGCGGCCTTGGCCTGAGCTGCCTCGGCTTCGTCCTTGCGGATCTCGGAGAGCTTCTTCTGGACCTGTTCCGAGAAGATGTACTGCGCCGGGCGCTGCTTCGACATGTCGATCTCCGGCACCATCGGGCCAGTGGTCTTGATGCCGCGCAGCGACACCCACATCGCCTTGATCGGGTTGTTGAGGGCTGCGGTCGCGGCCGTCGGCTCGTAGCCGCAATGGGCCATACAGTCGGCGCACTTCTCGTACTTGCCGGTGCCGTAGGTTTCCCAGTCGGTGGTGTCCATCAGCTCCTTGAAGGTTTTGGCGTAGCCTTCACCGAGGAGATAGCAGGGTTTCTGCCAACCGAAGATGTTGCGCGCGGGCATGCCCCACGGCGTGCACTCGTATTCCTGGTTGCCGGCGAGGAAGTCCAGGAACAGGCCGGAATGCATGAAATTCCACTTCTTGCCCTTGCCCATCGCAAAGACGTCGCGGAACAGCTTCTTGGTCTTGGTGCGGTTGAGGAAGTGCTCCTGGTCCGGCGCGCGCTCATAGGCGTAGCCGGGCGACATCGAGACGCCGACACCGAGCTCGACGGTGAGGTCGAGGAACTTTGCGATCTCCTCGGCCGGGTGGCCGTCGAAGATGGTGGCGTTGACGTTGACGGTGAAGCCGCGGGCCTTCGCCGCCTTGATCGCGGAGACGGCGCGGTCGAACACGCCCTTCTGCGACACCGCCTTGTCGTGATGGTCCTTCAGGCCGTCGAGATGCACGGAGAAGAACAGGTACGGGGAGGGCTCGAACAGGTCGAGCTTCTTCTCGAGCAGCAGCGCGTTGGTGCAGAGCGAGACGAACTTCTTGCGCGCGACCAGGCCGCGCACGATCTCGCCGATCTCCTTGTGGATCAGCGGCTCGCCGCCGGGGATCGCCACCATCGGCGCGCCGCACTCGTCGGCCGCGTCCCAGCACTCCTGTGCGGTCATGCGACGGTTGAGGATCGCATCCGGATAATCGATCTTGCCGCAGCCGACGCAGGCGAGGTTGCAGCGGAACAGCGGCTCCAGCATCAGCACGAGCGGATAGCGTTTGCGGCCAAGCAGTTTCTGCTTGAGCAAATAGCCGCCGATACGCATTTCCTTGAAGAAGGGGATTGCCATTACACGTTTCTTTCTGGGCTTGAAATTCGGGTAGGTCAGCTTGCAGCCAGTTGGGCCGGAAGCCTGAATTCGATGTTTTCCTCGCGGCCGGGGAGCACCGAGACCGTCACCGGTCCGATCCGCCGCAGCGCTTCGATCACGTCATCCACCAGCACCTCAGGCGCCGAGGCGCCGGCCGTGAGGCCGACGGTCCTGGCACCATTCAACCACTCCGGATTGAGCTCGCGGCCATCAGCGATCAGATAACTCGCGACGCCGGCTTCAGTGCCGATTTCGCGGAGCCGGTTCGAGTTCGAGCTATTGGCAGCACCCACCACCAAAATCACGTCAACCAGCTTGCTCAAGTCCCTTACCGCAGATTGGCGGTTCTGTGTCGCATAGCAGATATCCCGGATGTCTGGGCCTTGAATATCTGTAAATTTAGCTTGAAGGGCCTCGATAATGCCCTTGGTGTCGTCGACCGACAGCGTGGTCTGGGTGATGTAGGCCACTGGCGTATCCGCCGGCAGCGCCAGGGCCTTGGCCTCCTCGACGCTCTGGACCAGCAAAACGGGCCCGGGAACCTGGCCCATCGTGCCCTCGACCTCGGGGTGGCCGGCATGGCCGATCAGGACCAGGGTACGGCCCTTGGTGATGTAACGCTTCCCCTGATTGTGAACTTTCGTGACCAGGGGGCAGGTGGCGTTCAGCACCGGAAGGTCGCGGGCGGCGGCTTCTTCCTCGACGCTGCGGGCGACGCCATGGGCACTGAAAACGGTGACAGCCTTCGGTGGAACTTCGGACAGTTCCTCGACGAAGATCGCGCCCTTGTTCTTCAGGCTCTCGACGACGTATTTGTTGTGCACGATCTCATGGCGCACGTAGACCGGCGGCCCGTACTTCTGCAGGGCCTTTTCCACGATCTCGATCGCGCGCACCACGCCTGCGCAAAAGCCGCGCGGCTGCGCTAGATAAACTTCCATTGGACGCCCATCACGCAATTTGCACCAATCCGCTCAATTGTCCCGGCGGCACCCCGATAGGGCCAATGTTGCAATATCCGCACCATTGGTATCGCGACCGCGGTAACCGCCCACCCCATCTGGGCCCAGGCGCATGCAGGCACAGCACTTTGTGTCAAAAAATCGGCGGCAAGGAAAGGTGGAACAAGTCCAGCGGTTCCCGGCGACAACGATCTGAGGCATTATAATACCTCATTTCGACTGAGCAAGATGGCGACATTTGTGCTCACCCCTTCGTCACTTTACCGCCTCATCTCCCCGGCTATACCGGCGCTCCCGCATGATTTTGCCACGGTCTCCCGGCGTTTACTTCGAACCTTGTTCCCGCGAGAGCTACCCAAAACAGCAATAGGTTTCGCCCGGGAACTCCGTTAAACAGCGGGCGTTTTCGGCAGGCTGTTAACACTAGAAAGAAAATACGTGCTGCAAAGCGTAGTCGTTGCCATCGTCAGGGCCTGTACCCGGTTTGCTACCCTTGTCGTCGTTCTCGGGCTCCTGCTGGCGGTGGGGGCGGGCTATTACACGTCCCAACACTTCGCCATCAACACCGACATCAATTCTCTGATTGCCCAGAATCTGGACTGGCGCCAACGCGACCAGCAGTTTGACCGCGCCTTCGACCGCGACGCGACGATCCTCGCGGTCGTCGAGGCCAGGACGCCGGAGATGGCGACCGCAGCCGCGGACGCGCTGTTTGCCAAGCTGAAGGACAACAAGACCGACTTCCAGTCGATGCAGCAGCTCGGCACCGGTGAGTTCTTCGAGAAGAACGGCCTGCTGTTTCTGCCGACCGAGGAAGTCGGCAAGATCACCAGCCAGTTCGAATCCGCAGCGCCCCTGATCGAGATCATGGCCGGCGATCCGTCGATCCGCGGTCTGACCGGTGCGCTGGAGACCGGGCTCGCCGGCGTCAAGCGAGGGCAGGTCAAGCTCGACAGCACCGCGCGGCCGTTCAACCAGATCGCGGGGACGGTCGAGACCGTGCTCAACAAGGGCAATGCGAGCTTCTCCTGGCGCGAACTCGTCAGCGACCAGCCGCTGTCGGATTCCGACAAGCGCGCCTTCATCGAGTTCAAGCCGATCCTCGACTACAACGCGCTCGAGCCCGGCAAGGGCGCCACCGACGCGATCCGCAAGGCCGCGGCTGATCTCGATTTTGCGACCAAATATCAGGCGCGGGTACGCCTGACAGGTCCGGTCCCGATCGCCAACGAGGAATATGCCACCGTCCAGGAAGGTGCTGTCGTCAACGGCGTCGGCACGGTGCTCGTCGTGCTCCTGATCCTGTGGCTTGCGCTGCACTCCTCGAAGATCATCTTCGCGGTGTTCGTCAATCTGTTCGTCGGCCTTGCGCTGACGACCGCCGCCGGCCTGATGATGGTCGGCTCGTTCAACCTGCTGTCGATCGCGTTCGCCGTGCTGTTCGTCGGACTGGGCGTCGATTTCGGCATCCAGTACAGCGTTCGCTACCGCTCGGAGCGCTACAAGCACGACGATCTCACCGCCGCGCTGGTGCGTGCCGCGAAGCGCTCCGCGGTGCCGCTGTCGCTGGCGGCCATGGCGACGGCCGCCGGCTTCCTCTGTTTCCTGCCGACCGATTACAAGGGCATCTCCGAGCTCGGCCAGATTGCCGGCGTCGGCATGCTGGTGGCGTTCCTCTCCAGCATCACGATATTGCCCGCGATGCTGAAGCTGCTGAACCCGCCGGGCGAAAAGGAGCCGGTGGGCTATGCCTTCCTGGCGCCGCTCGATTACTTCCTGGAGAAGCACCGCGTCCTAGTCGTGGGCGGCACGTTGCTGCTGGCGCTCGCGGGCCTGCCGCTGCTCTACTTCCTGAAGTTCGACTTCAACCCGATGAACCTGCGCAACCCGAAGGCCGAGTCGATCGCCACTTTCCTCGACTTGCGCAAGGATCCCAACACCGGCGCCAACGCCATCAACGTGATGGTCACCACGGAAGAGCAGGCCAAGCAGGTCGAGGCGAAGCTGGAGAAGGTGCCGGAAGTGTTGCGCGTGATGTCGCTCAACAGCTTCGTGCCGGAAGACCAGCAGCCGAAGCTGAAGCTGCTCGCGCAGGGCGCCAAGGTGTTGGGCCCCGCGCTCAACCCCGACCAGGTCGACGCGGCGCCGACCGACCAGGAGAATGTCGAGTCGCTGAAATCCTCGGTCGAAAATCTGCGCCGGACCGCCGGTGACGCCAAGGGCCCGGGCGCGATCGCCTCGCGGCGGCTCGCGGACGCGCTGGAGAAGCTCGCCAATTCGGATGAGGCGACCCGCAACAAGGCACAGGACGTGTTCGTCACGCCGCTGAAGATCGTGTTCGACCAGCTCAGGAACGCGCTGCAGGCCGAGCCGGTCACCCTGAAGTCACTGCCGCCCGATCTCGTGAACGCCTGGAAGAGCAAGGACGGAATCATCCGCGTCGAAGCTCAGCCGAAGGGCGATCCCAACGACAACGACACGCTGCGCAAGTTTGCGGCAGCCGTGCTCGAGGCCGAGCCGACCGCGATCGGCGGGCCGGTCTCGATCTTGAAATCCGGCGACACCGTGGTGAACGCCTTCATCCATGCCGGCATCTATGCGTTGCTGGTGATCGGTCTGCTGTTGTGGATCACGCTGCGCCGTGTCGTCGACGTGCTGATGACGCTGGTGCCGCTTCTGGTTGCGGGCGCGGTGACGCTCGAGATCTGCGTGTTGATCGGCCTGCCGCTCAACTTCGCCAATATCGTCGCGTTCCCGCTGCTGCTCGGCGTGGGTGTCGCGTTCAAGATCTATTATGTCGTGGCGTGGCGGTCCGGCAGGACAAACCTGCTTCAGACCAGCCTGACGCGCGCGATCTTCTTCAGCGCACTGACGACGGCGACCGCGTTCGGCAGCCTGTGGCTGTCGAGCCATCCGGGCACGTCCAGCATGGGCAAGCTGCTCGCACTTTCTCTGGTGACGACGCTTGCCGCAGTGCTGCTGTTTCAGCCGGCCCTAATGGGCAAGCCCCGCAATCTCAGGGAGTAAGCAGATGTCGCCGACGGGATCGGCGGTTGCGCTCTTCTGACCAGGCTTGGCGGCGACGGCAGCGTTCTTCGGTGCCGTGGCCGCAGGTGCTGGCGCAGGCGCTGCAGCAGGTGGCGTGGTTGCGGCCTTTGGCGCCGCTCCGGTGGTTTTCGGTGCACCCTTGGCCATCGCATTGGAAGAGCTCGAAGGAATGGGTGGACCGACCCGGGTCCAGGTCTCGCCGCCGCACAGGAAGCCCAGCACGCAGCCCTTGATCTCGAGCTGGTCGGTGCCGACAGGCGTGATGGTCGCGCTGTACATCTGACCATCTTTCGCGTTGTAGACCTGACCCTCCCACTGCTCGGCGCCGGCCGCCTTCTTCATGTTGATCAGGGTCGCCATGCCCAGTGTCGGTCTGTTCTTTTTTGAGACATCGGGGTTGTTCTCATCGCGGCCTCCGGGCTGCTTTTCCCAGGAAACCGCGCCCCACATGCTGCCGTTGCATTGGGCGACGCGGATATTGGCAACGCCGTCGGCGACCCGCCAGTCGCCGGTGGGATCGGCGGCAAGCGCCGGTGTCAGGCCGACGTAACCGCCCGCCAGTATTATTCCGGTGTAAATGGCCAAACGCATGAGTGTTCCTTGGCAGTGCAACATGGTTTAAAGCTGTGCTTGCGAAGATGGTCCGAAAAAGGGCAAAAGGCCGCACAGACCCTTTTCCGTTTGCTGACCGTTTTCAGTTGACGAAGCGGCCCTCAACCGAAGTATGTAGCGGATGAACAGTCCAAATCCAGACATGTCCCAGTTGTTCGCGGACCGTCAGGCCCAGCGCAGCACCCTGCATAATCGGTACCTGAACGAGCAGTTCGTCCGGGTTCTCAAGACCATCGGCTACGATGTCGGCTTCCAGAAGGGGCAGGGGCAGTACCTCTACGATCGCGAGGGTGCGCGCTATCTCGACCTCCTGTCCGGCTTTGGCGTGTTCGCAATCGGTCGCAACCATCCGGTGATGCGCGACGCGCTGAAGAGCGTGCTCGACGCCGATCTGCCCAATCTCGTCCAGTTCGACGTCTCGGTGCTGGCCGGCGTGCTCGCCGAGCGGCTGTTGAAATACGTTCCCTATCTCGACAAGGCGTTCTTTGCCAATTCCGGCGCCGAATGCGTCGAGGCGGCCATCAAGTTCGCCCGCGGCGCCACCGGCCGCCCCGGCATCGTCTACTGCGCCCACGGCTATCACGGCCTGACCTATGGCGCGCTGTCGCTGACAGGTGATTCGAACTTCCGCACCGGCTTCGAGCCGTTGCTGCCGGGGTGCACCTCGGTTCCGTTCAACGATCTCGCCGCGCTCGAGAAGGCGCTGGCCTCGCGCGAGGTCGCGGCCTTCGTGGTCGAGCCGATCCAGGGCAAGGGCGTCAACATGCCCTCCGACGAGTTCCTGCCGGGTGCCGCCGCGCTCTGCAAGAAGTACGGCACGCTGTTCGTCGCCGACGAGATCCAGACCGGCATGGGCCGCACCGGCCGCTTCCTCGCGGTCGAGCACTGGAATGTCGAGCCCGACATGGTGCTGCTGTCGAAGTCGCTCTCGGGCGGCCACGTGCCGGTCGGCGCCGTGCTGACGCGCAAGAACATCTTCGACAAGATCTTCAACCAGATGGACCGCGCGGTGGTGCACGGTTCGACCTTCTCCAAGAACGATCTCGCGATGGCCGCCGGCATCGCCACGCTCGACGTGATGGAATCGGAGAAGCTGATCGAGTCCGCCGCCAAGCGCGGCGCCGAGCTTCGCCTCGCGCTCACCCGCATGGTGCCCGGCTACGAGCTGATGAAGGAAGTGCGCGGCAAGGGCCTGATGATCGGCATCGAGTTCGGGCCGCCGAAATCGCTGCGGCTGCGGGCATCCTGGAACGTGCTGGAGGCCGCCAACAAGGGCCTGTTCTGCCAGCTCATCACCGTGCCGCTGTTCAAGGATCACAAGATCCTGACGCAGGTCGCCGGCCACGGCAGCCACACCATCAAGCTGCTGCCGCCGCTCACCATCACCGAAGAAGACTGCAACTGGATCGAGCGCGCCTTCGACGACGTCATCGCCGGCAGCCACAAGGTCCCCGGCGCGATCTGGTCGCTCGGCAAGACGCTGGTCGACAACGCGGTGCGGCGGTCGGCGTAGGACCCCGCGGCGTGGTGTCGCGACGTGCGACCTGCTGAAGCAGGACGCCTCCCAAAACGCCAACTCGGCACTTACTTTCCCGGCACTGATCTGGCCGGGAGAGGAGTGAGCCGTGCCTGTAACTGGTGGCTGCCATTGCGGCGCGATCCGCTATGAAGTGAACGGCGACACGATGGTGCACGCGCTCTGTCATTGCGTGGATTGCCGTCGCCATTCCGGGGCACCGATGGTTGGCTGGGCGATGTATTCGCGCGAAGCGGTCAAGCTCGTGCGCGGCCAGCCCAGCATCTATCACTCCTCTGAGCATGGACGACGTCACTTCTGTGCCGATTGCGGCACGGGGCTATTCTATATCAATGAAAGCCTGATGCCTGGCATCATCGACATCCAGAGCGGCACCTACGATCACCCCGATGCCGTTCCGGCCATGATGCACATCCAGGTCGCCGAGCGGATTGGCTGGATGGAGAGGGCACACGAACTGCCGGTGTTCGAACGATTTCCTCCGCTCGAATAGCGGCGGGACCGGCTCGTTCGCCAGGACTACACGGGGTAGTTCCAGGCGCGGAGGATGCCCAGGGTCAGTATTCCGCCGACGCCTGCGAGCACGGCGAGAGCTGCAAACCATATCCACTGCTTGCGGTCTTTCAACGCCAGCACCGCGGCACAGCCGGCAGCGAACATCGACGGCAGGGTGGTCGAGACAATCAGTAACGGAATCATTTTTGTCCTCCTTGATGACGGCTGCAATCTGCCGCGTTGCGCCTGGGAGGACCGTGAGACCCGTCACGTTGAACGTTCGCGGGGGCGGCGGTGAGGCCGCTATCCCTCCACGTTCGCCTTCATGGCCGTCTCGAACTTGTCGACGAACTCGGTAAGCTCGTCGCCGCCGATATCGCTGACGGCCCAGAAATTCAGGCCGCGCTCGCCCCAGCGGCGGCAGTTGAAGCCCTGCATGGTCTGCGTCTTCGGCGGCCGATGCTCGGTGCTCGCGGTCTGCGACACGAACAGGTTGATGATGTGCTGCCGGCGCTTGTAAACGACGGCGCCGATGGCGCGCGCATCGACATAGTCGAGCCGGCCGCCGACCAGCGTGAAGCCCTGCGCGGTGAGATCGATCACGGGCGGGGCGACGTCGAGCTTGCCGTTGAACCAGGGTTTGACCGTGTGCTGGTCGGTCGAGACGACGTCGATGAGATGGCCGGCCTGCAGCGAGCGCAGATGGGCGGAGACGACTTCCGAGAGGATGCGCTGCTGGTCGTCCTGGCGCAGCACGACGGCGACGACGCCGGAGGCGGCAAGCGCCGAGACTGCCGAACCCATCGCGAAACCGCGCAACACGGAGCGACGGCTCGGCTGCGGCCGCGCCTGCGGCATCGATGCCTCGATGCGGGCGCGCAGGCTAGCCGGCGCGCTGTAGCGCAGCTTGGTGTCGGCCAGCACGCGCTTCATCTCGCGCTGGGCCGTCAACTCGGCCGTGCAGGCGGGACAGCCGGCGATATGGGCTTCGACCTCGCGCGCATGGCCGGCATCGAGCTCGTTGTCGAGCAGCGCGTGAAGCAGGATTTGTGCTTCGTCGCAGGTCATTTCGAATGCTCCTCTTCCGCCGTCCAGGCCGCGCGCAGCATGGCGCGGGCGCGGGCGAGGCGGGACATCACGGTGCCGACGGGGGCACCGACGGCTTCTGCAATTTCACGATAGGACAGGTTGTTGATCTCCCGCAGCACGAAGGTTTCCTTGAACGGCTCGGCGAGCGCGTCGATCATCTTGCGAATGGCGCCGGCGTCGCGGCTGCGCAAGACCTCGGTCTCCGGGCTCGCCTCGTTCTCCTGCCACATCGGCGTCTGGTCGGCGGCGCCGGGCGTATCCTCGATCGCGGCGTGCGAGTGCGCGCGCCTGGCATATTCGGCGTTGCAGACGTTGCGCAGGATCGCGAACAGCCACGGCTTCATCGCCGGGCCGCGATAGCTGTCGAAGTGCTTCAGCGCACGCAAATAGCATTCCTGCACCGCGTCCTCCGCGTCGGAGGCGTCGCGCAGCAGATATCGTGCGAGCGTGTAGACGTCGTCGAGATAGGGGAGCGCCGCCTCGCGGAAGCGCTGCGCCTTCTGGAAATCGTCGCTGACGGGCATCGCCTCTCGCTTTGCCTCTTGCTGCGTTTCGTCCGTCGTTGCGTGCGCGTCGTTGTTGGGCCTGACCGAAGGCACGCGAGCCCGGCCGGCGTGGGACCACCGGCCGGGCAAGACAGAGATGCCTTGGTTGGAGACGTTACTCAACCTTGATCATCCCGGTCATGTGCGGGTGCAACGAACAAAAATACTTGTAGTCGCCCGCATTGGTGAAGGTGAACGTGAACTTGTCGTCGGTATCCAGGGTCTTGGACCGGAACTTGCCGGCCGACACCACCGTGTGGGGGATGTCGTCCCGGTTGGTCCAGGTGATGGTCGTGCCGACCTTGATCTTGAGTTCCGGAGGCTGGAAAACGAAATTGTCGATATGCACCTCCATGTTGCTGTCGTCGGCACGGGCGGTTGTGACGGGGATCAGGATGGCCGCGGCCACGGCGACCCCGAAGTCGCGGCGATTGAGTGTCTTCATTGTCAGCTTCCGTTCGGCCCTGGATCAACCCTGCAGCGGCGTGTCGATGATCGCGAGCCGCTGCTCGTTCTGCTTGAAGTTGATGCTGGCGACCCCGAGCATCGAACGGAGCTTGGCGTCCTCGACCTTCATCGGTCCGGGCGACGCGGCGGTGCCCGGCGCCGGCTGCGGGAAGGCGGTCGAGCGCGCGGTGTGGAAGGTGACGTTGCCCTCGACCTTCTGCATCACCTGGTGAATGTGGCCGTTCAGCACGGTGACCGAGCCGAAACCCTTGACGTATTCGAGCGCGCGGCCGCCGTCCTCGGTGCCCCAGCCCCATTCCGGATAGACGGTCCAGAGCGGGATGTGGGCGAATAGCACGATCGGGGTCGACTTGGACTTGCCGCGGAGATCGTCCTCGAGCCAGGCCAGCTGCTCGGCGCCGAGGTTGCCGAGGCCGCCGCCCTTGAGGTCGACGACATTGACGAGGCCGACGAAGTGCACGCCGCCGGCGTCGAAGGAGTACCAGCCCGCACCCTTGGTGCCGCGGCCGTAGCGCTCGCGATAGAACTTCACCTCTTCGTCGAGGAAGTCATGCTCGCCGGGGACGTAATGCACGTCCAGCTTGGACTGCGAGATGATGCGGTCGGCGTTGTCGAACTCGGAGGCCTTGGACAGATGGGTGATGTCGCCGGTGTGGATCATGAACGACGGCTTGACCGGCATCGCATTGATCTTGTTGACGGCTTCCTCCAGCGTGCCGAGCGCGTTGGGATTGGCCGGCTTGTCGAAGCCGACATGGCTGTCGCTGATCTGGAGGAAGGTCATGCCGGGCGCTGCGGCGGTCGCGGCCTCGGCGGAATCGATGATGCCGAGCGAGCGCGGCACGCCGCCCGTAATGGTCCAGAGCACACCGGTGCCGGCCCATGTCATGCATTCCAGCACCTTGCGGCGGCTGACGCCGTCCCCGTGATCGTGTCCGCTCATCGCACGTCTCCTTGGGCCCGGAATTGGGCTTCGGGGAGGTGATCGGGGGAGGGGGCGGTTTATTCGCGGGGGCCGATGACGTTTTCGTGAGGTGGGGTCACACACGCCGGGCGCGGCCCGGCGGCGCGCCATTTGCTGCGCTGGTCCCGGGACTTGGAAGATGAACGGGGATCTACGCCGAAAATTCCCGGACCGCCCGCAGAACGAGGGCGGGAGCTTCCTGCGCCACGCAATGGCCGGCACCTTCGAAGGCGAGGGCGCGGGTGTGCGGGATCAGCGCCACGGCGCGCGCCGCCATCTCCCTGTAGATCGGCCCCGACATCTCGGCGGTGGTCACCGTCACAGGGCACGTGATCTCGCCGAACCAGGCGAACGGATTGCCGCGCGCGTCGCCGGTGTAAACCTGCTCCATCGCCTCGTAGATCGGGCGCAGCATCGCCGACTCGATCTCGGGCGTGCAGCAAAGCCGCACCCGGCCATCGCCGAGCGGCGTAAAGCCGTGCCGCACATAGGCCCAGAGCGAAGCCTCGCTCCAATCCGCAAAGGCGGGCGCGGCACGGTAGCGGTTGAAGACGGCCTCGTGACTGTCGAACTCCGCCTGCCGGCGCAGCGCGCCCTGCACGCGGGACAGCGATTGTTCGCTCAATCCCACGGACGGATCGCGCGCCGCGTGCGGGTTCATCACGGTCGGCTCCATCACGAACAGCCCCGTGAAGCATCCCGGCAGCAGCTTGGCTGCCAGCAACAGATCGGTGGCGCCCGCGCTGTGGCCGATGCCGTAGACGTCGTGCAAGCCCAGCGCGCCGATCACCCTGCAGATATCGTCGGCATAGTCCGCAAAATGATAGACGCTGGGCTTGTGGCTCGCGCCATGGCCGCGGCGATCGAGCCCATAGACGGTGTAGGTCGCTGCGAGGTCGCGCGCGACCTCGTCCCAGACGTCGGCGACGAAGCCGGTGCCATGCACGAGCAGAGCTGGCGGTTTGCCGCTCTCGCCCCATTGCAGCATGGCGATCTCTGCGCCGGCGGGGCCGATGGAAAAGCGCTGAGGGATCATGGAGACGAGATGCTACTTCGCATCCTCCAGGATCATCGCAGCACCCTTCTCGGCGATCATCGCGGTCGGCGTGTTGGTATTGCCCGAGGTGATCGTCGGCATGATCGAGGCGTCGACGATACGAAGACCGCTGAGGCCATAGAACCGCAGGCGCTCGTCGACCACCGCCATCGGATCGCTCACCGCGCCCATCTTCGCCGTACCGACGGGATGGAAAATCGTGGTGCCGATATCGCCCGCGGCTTTGGCAAGCGAGGCGTCGTCGTCGCCGACGGTGGGGCCGGGCAGATATTCGCTCGGGCGATATTTCGCCAGCGCCTTCTGCTGCATCAGCCGACGCGTGGTGCGGATGGCATCGGCGCCGACCTGGCGGTCGTCGTCGGTCGACAGGTAGTTCGGCGCGATGATCGGCTTTTCGTCCGGCGTCGCCGAGCGCAGCCGCACGGTGCCGCGCGAGGTCGGCTGGAGATTGCAGGCGCTCACCGTAATCGCAGGGAAGCGGTGCAGGGGATCGCCGAACTTGTCGAGCGACAGCGGCTGCACGTGAAACTGGATATTGGCGCGCGCACGTGTCGCATCGGAGCGCGTGAAGATGCCGAGCTGCGATGGCGCCATGGTCAGCGGACCGCGGCGGCGGAAGGCGTAGTCGAGGCCCATCAGGCCGCGCCGGAACAGGTTGTAATAGGTCTCGTTCAGCGTCCGCACGCCCTCGACCTTGTAGATCGCGCGCTGCTGCAGATGGTCCTGCAGATTGCGGCCGACGCCGGGCTTGTCCATCACGATGTCGATGCCGAGCGGCGACAGCCAATCAGCGGGCCCGATACCGGAGCGATGCAGCACCTGCACCGAGCCGATCGAGCCTGCCGAGAGGACCACCTCGCGCTTGGCACGCGCCTCGATGATCTCGCCGTTCTGGATGAAGCGCACGCCGACGGCGCGGCCCTGCTCGATGATGAGACGGTCGACCAGCACGTTCTTCTCGAGCCGCAGGTTCGGCCGGCTCAGCGCCGGCTTGAGGAAGCCGCGCGCCGACGACCAGCGCCGGCCGCGCTTCTGGTTGACGTGGAAATAGCTCGTGCCTTCGTTGTCGCCGGTGTTGAAATCCGGGATGCGCTTGATGCCCATTTCCTCGGCGGCATCGCCGACCGCATCGAGAACGTCCCAGGACAGCCGCGGCGCCTCGATGCGCCAGCCGCCGCCGGTGCCGTGATGCTCGCTGGCGCCCAGGAAGTGATCCTCCAGCCGCCTGAACAGCGGCAGCACGTCATCATAGCCCCAGCCGGTCATGCCGAGCTGGCGCCAGTGATCGTAATCGGCGGCCTGTCCGCGCATCGAGATCATGGCGTTGATCGCCGAAGAGCCGCCGATCACCTTGCCGCGGGGATAGGCGAGCGCGCGGCCGTTCAGGCCCGGCTCGGCCTCGGTCTTGAACATCCAGTCCGAGCGCGGATTGCCGATCGCGAAGAGATAGCCGACCGGAATGTGGAACCAGATCCAGTTGTCGTCCCCGCCGGCCTCGAGGATGAGGACGCGGTTGTTGGGCTCGGCCGACAGCCGGTTGGCGAGGATGCAGCCGGCCGTGCCGGCACCCACGACAATGTAGTCAAATTCACCTTCGAGCCGTCTTGGCATTCTGCTTCCACCCGGATGGTCTCTCGACGTTCAATCCTAATAGGCAGACGGAGAGGACGGGGACAAGTCCGGCCATGCCGCATGGACAGGGCTAGACCCTATCCCTTGGCATCCCTTGGCAGTTGGGTGGACTGGTGCTTGCATGGTAGACAGGGCTGCATTTTCAACAAAGTTCGAGACCCTCCATGCCCATCGTGAATCGCGTCGCCGACCTTCAACCCGACATCCAGGCCTGGCGGCGGGACATCCACCAGCACCCCGAGCTGCTGTATGATGTCCACCGCACCGCAGCATTCGTCGCGGATCGCCTGCGCGAGTTCGGCTGCGACGAGGTCGTGACCGGCATCGGTCAGACCGGCGTGGTGGGCGTGATCAAGGGCAACAAGCCGGCCGGCGAGGGGCTCAAGGTGATCGGCATGCGGGCCGACATGGACGCGCTGCCTGTCGATGAGCAGACCAACCTGCCTTACGCCTCCAAGACTCCGGGCAAGATGCACGCCTGCGGCCATGACGGCCACACCGCGATGCTGCTCGGCGCCGCGCGCTATCTCGCCGAGACCCGCAACTTCGCCGGCGACGCCGTCGTGATCTTCCAGCCGGCCGAGGAAGGCGGCGCCGGTGGCGCGGCCATGGTCAAGGACGGCATGATGGAGCGCTTCGGCATCGAGCAGGTCTACGGCATGCACAACGGCCCCGGCATTCCGATCGGCTCGTTCGCGATCCGGCCGGGCCCGATCATGGCGGCGACCGACGAGGTCGACCTGATGATCGAGGGCCTCGGCGGCCACGCCGCGCGTCCGCACAAATGTATCGATTCCGTTCTGGTCGGCGCACAGCTGATCACCGCGTTGCAGTCGATCGTCGCGCGGAGCGTCGATCCTCTTGAATCGGCCGTGATCTCGATCTGCGAATTCCACGCCGGCAACGCCCGCAACGTCATCCCGCAAACCGCGACGCTGAGGGGGACGATCCGCACGCTGACGCCGGAGGTGCGCAAGCTGGTCGAGAAGCGGGTGCGCGAAGTCGTGGCGGGCGTCGCCCAGATCACAGGTGCGAAGATCGATCTGCACTACAAGCGCAACTATCCCGTGGTGAACAACCACGCCGCGGAGACCGAGGTGGCGTCGCGCATCGCCAGGCAGGTCGCAGGCGATGCCAATGTGCTCGAGATGTCGCCGCTGATGGGCGGCGAGGATTTCGCCTACATGCTGGAAGCGCGTCCCGGCGCGTTCATCTTCTGCGGCAACGGCGACAGCGCGGGCCTGCATCACCCCGCCTACAATTTCAACGACGAGGCGATCGTGTTCGGCACGTCGTACTGGGTCAAGCTGGTCGAGGAACAGCTCGCGGCGTCGTAAGCCAAGACGCAGGCAGACATGAAAAAGGGCCCGTGCATCGCACGGGCCCTTTGATGTGAGTGGCGGTGCTCTCTCAGAAGAGGTGAGAGAACAGATAGTACAGCGTGCCCGAGATGATCATCGCGGCCGGCAGGGTCAGCACCCAGGCCATGGCGATGTTGCGGATCGTGGACCATTGCAGGCCGGAGCCGTTGGCGGCCATGGTGCCGGCGATGCCGGACGACAGCACGTGGGTGGTCGACACCGGCAGGCCATAGATGTCGGCAGCGGCAATGGTGGCAGCCGCCGTGATCTCGGCGCAGGCGCCCTGCGCGTAGGTCAGGTGCGTCTTGCCGATCTTCTCGCCGACCGTGACGACGATACGCTTCCAGCCGACCATGGTGCCGAGGCCAAGCGCGATGGCGACCGCGATCTTCACCCAGCCGGGGATGAACTTCGTGGCGCTGTCGAGCGAGCCCTTGTAGGCGTTGAGCACGGCGACGTCGTTGGCGCTGAGCTCGGCTTCCTTGTCCTTCATCAGGAAGCGGAGTGCTTCCGAGACGAGGTACATGTCGTTGCGGGTGTTGCCGACGAGGTCGGCCGGCACCTTGGCGAGCGAGCCGTAGGTGGTCACCTGCTTGGCGATGTCGCGCACGAGCACGGCGAGCGACGGGAACGTGCCGCCGTTGACTTCGTGCTGCGCGACATAGTTGGTCACGGCGGGGCGCGGATTGCCGATCACGCTGTAGCCGGCGGCCTTGCCTTCGATGATCTTGCTGGCGGCGTCCGAGTTCTGGATGAACGCGGCGATCTGGCCTTCCGGGAGCGCGCGGTTGAGCGCGTACGCAGTCGGCACCGTGCCGATCAGGATCAGCATGATCAAGCCCATGCCCTTCTGACCGTCATTGGAGCCGTGGAAGAAGCTCACCAGCGTGCAGGTGAGGATCAGGATGCCGCGGATCCACCACGGCGGCGGCTGGTCGCCCTTCGGCTCGCCGAACAGGGCCGGTGTGGCGCGCAGCAGCGCGGTGCGCAGGATCAGCAGCAGGCCGGCGGCGAGCGCGAAGCCGAACAGCGGCGACAGCAGCAGCGCCTTGCCGATGTTGGTGGCCTGGGACCAGTCGACGCCCGAGGTGCCGCTGCGGCCGTGCAGGACCGCGTTCATGATGCCGACGCCCATGATCGAGCCGATCAGGGTGTGCGAGCTCGAGGCCGGCAGGCCGAAATACCAGGTGCCGACGTTCCAGATGATGGCGGAGATCAACAATGCGAACACCATCGCGAAGCCTGCACTGGAGCCGACCTGGAGGATCAGCTCGACCGGCAGCAGCGAGACGATGCCGAAAGCGACCGCGCCCGAGGACAGCAGCACGCCGAACAGGTTGAACATGCCGGACCACACCACGGCGACGTGGGCGGGCAGCGAGCGGGTGTAGATCACGGTCGCGACCGCGTTGGCGGTGTCGTGGAAGCCGTTCACGAACTCGAAGCCGAGTGCGATCAGAAGCGCGACGAAGAGCAGGAGGAAGGGGGCGATGGTCTTGACCTGCGCGCCGGCTGCATCGACGTCGACCCAGATGCTGTAGGCGACGAAAAGCAGAGCGGCGGCGATCACCCCCATGTAGATCACGCCGGTCAGCGGGTGAAATCCGCGATTGAGGTCTGGCCCCTTACTCAAGGCCGGCTCGATGGAGCCTGGCAAAGCAACGTCACTCATTGGAAATTCTCCTGTCCCAAGGCCCCGATTTTGCGCGCGGCATGTGACAGGCGGTTGAAATGGCGGGCACGCGGTTGAAATGATGGAACTTATCCACGTTCTGTTGCTGTGCGTGACAGCCGGCTCAGGCGGCGTGAGCGGACTTCTTCTGCAAGCGGGCTGCGATCGTCAGGTCCTCGACAAAGCGCTGATATTCCAGCACCTTCGCTTGGGGATCGGGGAGCCGCAGCAGATAGGACGGATGCACCGTCACCAGAGCCTTGCGTCCGTCGGGGAGGTCTATGAGCCGGCCGCGGGTCTTGCCGATCGGCGTGATCTTGCCGAACACGGTCTGCGCGGCGGTGGCGCCCATCGCCACGATGAGCTCGGGCTGGATTGCCGAAACTTCCCGCTCATACCATTGCCGGCAGGCCTTGATCTCCGGCGTCGCCGGCTTCTGGTGCAGGCGGATCTTTCCGCGCGGCACGAATTTGAAGTGCTTCACGGCGTTGGTGACGTAGACCTTCCGGCGATCGACGCCGGCTTCCGCGAGCGCGCGGTCGAGCATCTGGCCGGCGGGCCCGACGAAGGGATGGCCGGCGAGGTCTTCCTTGTCGCCGGGCTGCTCGCCGACCAGCATGATGGTGGCGTCCTTCGGGCCTTCGCCGAATACGGTCTGCGTCGCGTCCTTGTAGAGCGGGCAGGCACGGCAATGCGCGGCCTCCTCGCGGAGCGCTTCGAGATCGTTGGCAACGGTCTTGCGTATCATCGGAGCCTCCGGCCGCTTCTGAGGCTTGTGGGGATCGGTTGCGGCATTGGCGATCATGGCGCCGGTCATGCGCTCGGCATCCTCGATCAAGGGTTTAATGATCGAGGCCTCGGGCAGGTTCCTCCAGTATTTCTTCGGCATCTCCGTCTGCATCGCCTTCACCTTCAACCGCGCCGGGTTGAAGATGCTGGCGTAGTAACGCCGCCAGGTTTCTTCCAGCCGGTCTTCGCCCGGCGCCTCGCTCTTGCTCACGCCCGGCGTGAACGACAACGCGTGGCCGTCCCAATGCGCGCAGAGATCGGGCGTCAGGATCGACCAAGGCATGTCCGCAAAGCGCTTGGCGAAGAAGGGGCTTGCGAGCTCGACGATGTAATGCTCCGGCTCGAACCAGGCGACATAATGCGCCGCGCGTTCGCGACCGATCTCGCGAAAGCGCACGAAGGCGTGCATCTTGTGCTCGTCGCGATGAACCGCTCTCGCCATCGCCGTGACCAGCGCGATGTCAGCATCGGTTGCGACCTCGATGAGATCGTGATTGTCCCTCAATCGCCAGAGCAGGCGATAGAGGATCGCAAAGCGCTCGGGATCGCGATGCAGGATGGCGGCCTGGGCGAGGTCGACAAATTTTGCGGACACGCTGAAGGTGCCGTCGTTCACCTCGAGGATCGGAGACGGCGCGGACGGTGCGAACAAGTCCGCTTCGCCGCCCTGCACGGCCCAGGTGACATCGGTGGGCTTCACATGATGAAGCACGAGCGTGCGCGCGGCTTTGCGCCAGCCGTCGAAATCGGTTTCGGTGTCGAGGATGATGTACTGCATCAGAAGCCAAACCCCAGTTGCGTTGCCTTCGGCTTGAATCGTTCGATCAGGCGCGCCTCGTCGAGACGATGCGGCGCGGGCCGGTGATCGCTGAGCACGATGAACGGCAGTGCCTTGTTGCGGGGCACGTGCAGCCGCGCCAGATCGGAGAGGCGGATCGTGGTGGTGCGCCGCGTGGCGATGATGCGCTCGACCGCCTTGGTGCCGAAGCCCGGCACGCGCAACAGCTCCTCGCGGCTGGCACGGTTGACGTCGAGCGGGAAACGGTCGCGGTGGCGCAGCGCCCAGGCGAGCTTTGGATCGATGTCGAGCGGCAGCATCGCGCTGTCCTCGACGATCTCTGCAACGTCGAAACCATAGAACCGCATCAGCCAGTCGGCCTGGTAGAGCCGGTGCTCGCGCAGCAAGGGCGGCTGGACCAGAGGCAGGGCGCGGCTGGCATCGGGGATCGGGCTGAAGGCGGAGTAATAGACGCGCCGCAGCCGGTATGAACCGTAGAGATTTGAACTTGTGTGAAGAATGGTGTGATCGGAGGCCGCGTCAGCGCCGACGATCATCTGCGTGCTCTGGCCTGCGGGCGCAAAACGCTGCGGCTTTGCTTTCGTCTTTGTGCTGCTGATATCCTCGGCCTCGTCGAGCTTCAGCCGCAGCCGGCCCATGGTGCGGCGGATCGCGCGCACGTCCTTCTCCGGCGCGAATTGCTGCAGGCTCGTTTCTTCAGGCATCTCGATGTTGATGGAGAGACGATCGGCATATTTGCCGGCCTCCGTGATCAGCGCGTCGTCGGCTTCCGGAATGGTCTTGAGATGGATGTAGCCGCGGAAGTGATGCTCCTCGCGCAGTTTTCGCGCGACGCTGACGACCTGCTCCATGGTGTAGTCGGGACTGCGGATGATGCCGGAGGAGAGAAACAGGCCTTCGATGTAATTGCGCCGGTAGAAGTCGAGCGTCAGCTTGACCACCTCGTCGATGGTGAAGCGGGCGCGCGGCACGTTGGAGGAGGCGCGGTTGACGCAATAGAGGCAATCGTAATTGCAGGCGTTGGTGAGCAGCACCTTGAGCAGCGAGATGCAGCGCCCATCCGGCGCGTAGGAATGGCAGATGCCCATGCCGGGCGCGGTCGAGCCCATGCCCTTGCCGTCGCTGGAATCCCGCTTTTCGGTGCCGCTGGAGGCACAGGAGGCGTCGTACTTGGCGGCATCCGCCAGGATCTCCAGCTTGCGTTGCACGTCCATCCCGGAATCCCTTTGATTCAGCTCATGAATTCGATCAAGCGCAATTCGATTGACTCTTCGCGCGCCGTTAGCTTTATATTAGAACATATCATGAACAAATGAGCCAGCTGCTGGTTCTTATTTTTGAGAGCCCTCGGCAATCACCTCTGAAGGAGCGGCGAGCATGAGCGGCGCACGCATGAGCGCGCTTGCGACCTTGCGCAGCCAGATCGAACGGATCGAGACGGCGGAAGTCGTGCATCATCGCGACCGCGTTGCGCTCGGCCATGGTGAGGTCGACCGCGCTTTGAAAGGCGGGCTCGCACGCGCGGCGATCCACGAGGTGTTTTGCGAGGGGCGTCAGGGCGCGGCCGCGACCGGTTTCGTCACCGGCCTTGCGGGCCGCGTCACGACGCAACGGCCGTTGTTGTGGGTGCGGCAGGATTTTTCGGAACTTGAAACCGGTGCGTTGTCGATGAGCGGCCTCGCCGAACTCGGCCTCGATCCGCGCCGCGTGGTGATGGTGCGTGCGGCTGACGTCGAGAGCGCGCTGCGCACCTCGGCCGATGCGCTCGCCTGCGATGCGCTCGGTGCTGTCGTGCTCGAGCTCTGGGGTGAGACGCGCCAGTTCGATCTGGTGGCGAGCCGCAAGCTGACGCTGGCCGCGCAATCCTCCGGCGTCACCGGCCTCTTGTTGCGGATGGCGGCGCAGCCGCTGCCCTCGACCGCGGAGACGCGATGGATGCTGCGTGCGGCGCATTCGCCGCCGGGGTCAGCTTCAATGCCTGCGGCGCCTTGGAGTGCCTGGGGCGCACCGCGCTTCGATGTCGAGCTGTTGCGTAATCGTCATGGCCCGTGTGGCCGGTGGATCATGGAATGGAAATGTGATGAGTGCCAGTTCTCTGAACCGTCGGCGTATCCTCAGCCTGTGGCTGCCGCGCCTGCCCATCGACCGGATCCAGCGGTTCTTCGGCGCGCTGGGTAATGGCAACGAGCCCAGCATTGTCGTCATCAAGGAGAACAATGCGCTGGTGATCCATGCGCTGGATGAAGCTGCTGAGCGGCTCGGCCTGCACATCGGCCAGCCGCTCGCGAACGCGCGGGCGATGTGCCCGGATTTAAAAGTGTTCGACGCCGATGTCGTGGCCGATGCGAAGACGCTCAGCGACATCGCCGACTGGTGCGACCGCTTCACGCCGCTGGTGGCGCTCGATCCGCCGCACGGGCTGTTTTTGGACATCACCGGCTGCGCGCATCTGTTCGGCGGCGAGGCTGCGTTGTTGCAGACGCTGGTTCGCGCGCTGGCGCGACAAGGTTTTGCCGTCAGCGCGGCGATCGCCGGGACCTCGGTCTGCGCGCGCACGCTGACGCGGCAGACGCCTGGCGTTATCGTTGCCGATGGCGGCGAGGCCGCGGCGATCGACCGGTTTCCGGTGTCCGCGCTCGGTGCGGACGAGATGATCACCACCGGCCTGCGGCGCGCCGGGCTGAAGACGATCGGCGATGTTGCCTCGCGCGCGCCGAGTGAAATCACGGCGCGGTTCGGCGCGCGGTTCTCCACGCTGCTCGCGCATGCGCTGGGGCAGGGCGATGCGCCGATCAGCCCGCGAAAACCGCTGCCCGACTACATCGTGGAAAAGCGCTTTGCCGAGCCGATCGCGACCGACACCATGATCGCGATGACGCTGTCGCGGCTGGCCGATACGCTGATCGCCTCCATGGAAAAACAAGGCAAGGGCGCGCGACGCCTGGAGGCCGCGTTCTTCCGCACCGACGGCGTGGTGCGCGCGATCATGGTCGAGACCGGGCGTCCCGTGACGCGAAGCAAAGTGATCGACCGGCTGTTCCGCGAGCGTCTCGATGCGCTTGCCGATCCCCTCGATCCCGGCTTCGGCTTCGACATGGTGCGGTTGTCGGCGAGCCGCACCGAGATCGTGGTGCAGGAGCAGCGCGATCTCGACGCCCATGTCCACGACAATGACGAATTGGCCGCGCTGATCGACCGCATCGCCGCGCGTATCGGCGGAAAACGCGTCGTCGTGCATCTGCCGCAGGATACCCATATCCCCGAGCAGGCGGTGCTGGCCGCGCCAGCGCAGCATCATCTCGCCGCCGCCATGCAGGCCGAATGGCCGGCGCGCGCCGAGAGCGAGCCGCCACTGCGTCCGCTGCGGCTGTTCGACAAGCCGGAGCCGGTCACAGTGCCGTTCGCGACCGTGCCTGACGGCCCGCCGCATCAATTCACCTGGCGGCGTGCAAAACATGCCGTGGTGCGGGTGGAAGGACCTGAACGCATCGCGATGGAATGGTGGCGGCAGGACGGCAAACAGCTGACGCGGGATTATTTTCGCATCGAGGATGCCGAGGGTCTGCGCTTCTGGATCTTTCGCGATGGTCTTTACGAGGGGGAGGTGTTCGACGCCGACGGCAAGCCCGCTTCTCCCGGCTGGTACGTGCACGGTCTCTTCGCATGACCAGCCCCGCTTATGCCGAGATCGGCATCACCACCAACTTCTCGTTCCTGCGCGGCGGCTCGGATCCGCGCGCTTATGTGCATCAGGCCAGCAAGCTCGGCATTCCCGTGATCGGCATTGCCGATCACAACACGCTGGCCGGCGTGGTGCGCGCCTGGAAGGAACTCGACAATGACAAGGTGCTGCACAAGCCAAAGCTCCTGATCGGCACGCGCATCGTCTTCATCGACGGCACGCCCGACATTTTCGTCTATCCGCGCGATCGCGCCGCCTATGGTCGGCTGTGCCAGCTTCTGACCCGGGGCAAACGCGGCGACGACATCACGCGGATCGAGAAGGGCGAATGCCGTCTCAGCTTCACCGATCTGCTGGAATTTTCGGAAGGCCAGCTCCTGGTCCTGGCGTTGCCGCATCGGTTTGATGATGCGCAAACGCTGGATGTGCTCTCAAAACTCAAAGAGAGCCGCGCCGAGGGCGTGTGGCTGGCCGCGAGCCTGGTCTATCGCGGCGACGACCGTCGTCGCCTGGCGCGGCTCGACGATCTCTCAGCCAAAGCAGGCGTGCCGCTGCTTGCGACCAACGAGGTGCTCTATCACGATCCCGGCCGTCGTCCGCTTCAGGACGTGCTGACCTGCATCCGGGAAAAGACCACGATCGAGGCGGTCGGACGCAAGCTGGAAGCCAATGCCGAGCGCTTCCTGAAGACGCCCCGCGAGATGGCGCGCCTGTTTCGCGATTTCCCCGAGGCGATCGCGGAGACCATGCGCTTTGCCGACAAGATCGACTTCTCGCTCGATCAGCTTAGATATCAATACCCGGACGAGCCGGTGCCGCCGGGCAAGACCGCGCAGGGGCATCTGGAAGATCTGACATGGGCGGGCGTCGACACATATTTCGGCGGCAAGATCGACGACAAGTTGCGCGCGACGCTGAAGAAGGAACTCGCGCTGATATCAGAGCTGAAATACGCGCATTACTTCCTCACCGTGCATGACATCGTCCACTATGCGCGCAGCCAGAACATTCTGTGCCAGGGGCGGGGATCGGCAGCGAATTCGGCCGTGTGCTACGTGCTCGGCATCACCTCGGTCGATCCGACCAAGGTCGATCTGCTGTTCGAACGCTTCATCTCCAAGGAGCGGCTGGAGCCGCCCGACATCGACGTCGATTTCGAGCATTCGCGGCGCGAGGAGGTGATGCAATATGTCTATCGCCGCTACGGCCGCCACCGTGCCGCGATCATCGCCACCATCATCCATTATCGTCCGCGCAGCGCCATCCGCGACGTCGGCAAGGCGCTGGGCCTGACCGAGGACGTCACCGCCGCGCTCGCCGACACCGTCTGGGGCAGCTGGGGCAAGGGCCTCAACGACATGCAGGTCAGGCAGGCCGGGCTCGATCCCCAAAATCCCATGATCAATCTCGCTGTCGAGCTCGCAACCGAGCTGATCGAATTCCCGCGCCATCTCTCCCAGCATGTCGGCGGCTATGTGCTGACCCAGGACCGGCTCGACACCTATGTGCCGATCGGCAACGCCGCGATGGACGACCGCACTTTCATCGAATGGGACAAGGACGATGTCGATGCGCTCAATATGATGAAGGTCGACGTGCTCGCGCTGGGCATGCTGACCTGCATCCGGAAATGTTTTGACCTGATCGACCAGCACAAGGGAAAACGCTGGGTTCTGGCGAGCGTCCCGCAGGACGATCCCAAGGTTTACGACATGCTGTGCGCCGGTGAATCGCTCGGCGTCTTCCAGGTCGAGAGCCGCGCGCAGATGAACATGCTACCGCGGCTGAAGCCGCGGACCTTCTACGATCTCGTCATCGAGGTCGCGATCGTACGGCCGGGCCCGATCCAGGGCGACATGGTGCATCCTTACTTGCGGCGGCGGAACGGTATCGAGAAGGTGACCTATCCCTCGCCAGCGCCCGAGCATGGTCCCGCGGACGAGCTCTACAAGGTGCTGCACAAGACCAAGGGCGTGCCGCTGTTCCAGGAGCAGGCGATGCGCATCGCGATCGAGGCGGCGAAATTCACCTCCGAGGAAGCCAACGGCCTGCGCCGCTCGATGGCGACCTTTCGCAATGTCGGCACCATCGGCCAATACGAGGAGAAGCTGATCGGCAACATGGTCGCGCGCGGCTACGATGCCAATTTCGCCAGAAGTTGTTTCGACCAGATCAAGGGCTTTGGTTCCTACGGTTTCCCGGAGAGCCATGCCGCGAGCTTTGCCCAGCTCGTCTACATCTCCTCATGGCTGAAATATCATCACCCCGATGCCTTCTGCTGCGGCCTCTTGAACTCGCAGCCGATGGGTTTTTACGCGCCGGCGCAGATCGTCGGCGACGCCCGCAAGAACGGCGTCGAGGTACGCGAGATCGATGTCTCCCACAGCTTTGCGCAGAACACGCTGGAGAACACCGACGACAGATATTGCGCCGTTCGCCTGGGTTTTCGTCAGATCGACGGCTTTCACTGGCTCGATCCCGATGAGGAGTTCCTCAAAGCGGAGCAAGCGAAGCGGCAGGGCAAGGTCCATGTCACTCAGGAAGACTGGGCTGACCGCATCATCAAGGCTCGCGACCGCCAGCCCTTCACCTCGCTCGAAGATTTTGCCCGCGACACCGGCCTGCCCAAGCGCGCGCTGATCCTGCTCGCGGATGCCGACGCGTTCCGCTCGCTCGGGCTCGATCGCCGCGAGGCGCTGTGGCAGGTGCGGCGGCTGCCCGACGATGTGGCGCTGCCGCTGTTCGAGGCGGCCACCGCGCGCGAGCAGCCCGACGAGCAGGCTAAGCCACTCCCCGTGATGCCGCGTCCCGAACAGGTCGTCGCCGACTACCAGACCATCCGCTTGTCGCTCAAGGGCCATCCGATGGAATTCCTGCGCGAGATGCTTTCGCGCGAGCGGATCGTCGCCTGCAAGGAGATCAGCCATGAGAACGAGCGGCGCCGCGTCCGCTGCGCTGGCGTGGTGCTGGTGCGGCAGCGGCCGGGCAGCGCCAGCGGCGTCGTGTTCATGACGCTGGAGGACGAGACCGGCATCGCCAATGTCGTGGTGTGGCCCAAGGTCATGGAGCAGTACCGGAAGGAAGTGATGGGCGCGCGCCTCATCGAGGTCCAGGGCTATATCCAGAGCAGCCCCGAGAAGGTGACGCATCTGATCGCCCAGCGCATGATCGACCGCTCGCACGATCTGGTCGGCCTCGCCAACGACGCCCTGAGCCGCAAGCCTCCGGTGCCGGCAGGCGCCACCGTGATCGAGCCCCTCAACGAAGACCCCCGCGCCCTCGCGGATATGCCCGCGCAAAAAATCCGCCACCCCCGCAACGTCCGCATCCTGCCGCCATCGCGGGATTTTCATTGAGGGGTATGAACAAGTCGCGGGCATCGGCTGGTCCCGTTCAACGATCCATACGATTTGACTCAAGTCTCTAAGCGTCCTGAAAGCGAGATGCGCCAATATCCTTCGTGGTGTCCGATTTGGACATGAGGGGTGATATTTGCAGCAACTGGAAACGCCGCAACGATCGCGCGGCCTAGCCGTCGCAGTAAAGCCGGATCGAAGCCCATCCCACATCGATAAGCTGGCTCTCTGGTTCTCCAAAGGCAGCACAATCGATGGACTTTGGGTCGGGACATCCGAAAGCAAGCCCCACCCGGCGTTGCGCCGCGTGGAGGAGGCTCTCCAGCTCATCAAGCGCCACGACGCGCTTGGCTATGCCCGGATCACGCGCGATCTCGACCGGATATGGGTACATCTGCTCCCCAGCGCCCAAGCACACTATGATCGATCGATGAACGCTTGCGTGCTCGATGAGCGATACATCCTAAGCGACACGATGACACTCGAGCAGATCGCGTCGACCTTCATCCATGAAGCGACCCACGCACGCCTTGAGGGCTGGGGAATCTCCTATGTC
The DNA here is from genome assembly GCF_024199945.1 of Bradyrhizobium sp. CCGUVB4N. GTDB lineage: Bacteria > Pseudomonadota > Alphaproteobacteria > Rhizobiales > Xanthobacteraceae > Bradyrhizobium. Next base: position 3,349,351 of record NZ_JANADP010000001.1, read on the forward strand.
GAGGCGATGCGTCCCCGGATCGAAGCCATCTGTCTTCGCCGGGAGCTGAGCTTCCTCTGCAAATTGCCGAACACCGAGGCGTTGCGGGACGAGATCGCGCGTACGTTGGAGTGGTGTGTTGCGAACGATAATGACTACTTTGCCGATGCGAGCTTTCATGAGCGCAAAGAGGACGGCCAAATCGAAACGTTACGCCATATAAACGCCCCGGGCTGGATCATCAGATGGGCGACCTGGCTGATCCGCAGAAGGCGCAAACGCGCGTCTGCGTCGCAAGGGTCTTAGCCGTTGCCGTGGATGGCCGGGACTAGCCCGGCCATGACGGCGGAGAGAGGTTCGCAAACTACGCCATTCTAGAAATTCACCCGGTTCGAGATCGCGCCGTCCACGATCAGATTGGCGCCGGTCGTGAACGACGAGGCCGGGCTTGCCAGAAACACCGCGGCGTTCGCGATTTCCTGTGGCGTCGCCATGCGCCCGGTCGGATTACGCTTCATCGCGTCGTTGTAACGCTCGGGCATGTTCTGCTCGATCATATTCCAGACGCCGCCCTTGAAGTAGACGGTGCCGGGCGACACGACATTCACGCGGATCTTCTTCTTGGCGTATTGCCGCGCCAGTCCCTTGGCCATGTGGATCAGCGCCGCCTTGATCGGGCCGTAGGAGCTGGCGAGATCGGCCTGCGCCGCCGAGATCGAGGAGATGATGACGAAGGCGGCATCGCCGCGCGTCTCGCCGCTTGTCTCGAGGAACGGCCGCGCGGCGTCGAACGCATGCACGGCGCCGAGCACGTCGAGCCGGAAATTCTGCTCCCATGACGCGGGATCGTGACCTTGCGCCATCGCGCCGGCATTGGCGAACAGCAGGTCGATGCCGCCGAGCTCCTTTGCCGCGCCCTCGACCCACGCCTTCAGCGCCGCGCCGTCGGTGACATCGACCGTGCCGCCGGTGGCGCGGATGCCGCTGGCTTTCAGCTCGGCCACGGCGGCGGCGACTTGCTCCGCATTGCGCGCGCACACGGCAACATTGCTGCCTTCACCAGCCAGCGTCGCCGCAATTGCCCGACCGATGCCGCGCGTGCCGCCGAGCACGATGGCGTTTTTTCCTTTGAGACCGAGATCCATTGTTTGGGTCTTCCCTTTTTGTTGGTCGTCACGAGTGTAGCCGCGGAGGCGGAGAAAGTCCTCCCCTCACTCCGGCGCAGCCCCCACCGGCGGGCCGCCGGGCGGACGATGCAGGAAGGTCAGCGAGGCGTAAGCGCCGGCCCAGGAGCCGATCGCCGCGAAAGCGACATAGAACGCGTTTTCGGTGTAGCTGATCACGGCATAGGAGGAGAGCAGATACCAGACTGCGCTCCAGTTCGCCGCCGGCACGCGCTTGCGCGCAATCACGGCCGAGGTGAACATCACATAGACTGCGTCGGTGGCCGCGGTTGCGACGAACACGGCGCCTGCGGTGAGGGGATCGATGGCGGCCATTGCATTCCCTTATGTGCTAGTGAATGGTCATCGAAAACTAGGAGCCCGTCCAGATATCTTTCTGGTTGGCGCATTTTGACACGAATCCCGCTCATGCGGCCCTTGCGAGGTTAGCGAGCTTCACGAGGTTGTGGGCGGTGCAGATCATCGCCCATTCGGCACGCACGTTGGCCAGGCCCCGCAACAGGAACTGGCGGAAGCCGCGTGCCTGCTTGATCTGTCCGAACACCGCCTCCACGATCTGCTTTCTTAGCCGGTAGGGGGTGTCGAAGCCGCCATCGGCAATCTTTTTTCTCATCGCCTGTGTCAGCGGTCCGCCGACCTTGCCGTTGTCGGCGGTGGGGCGCTTGGCGCGTCCGGTGGCGATGTAGCCGTCGATCCCGCGCTGCTCGAGGCTCGCAAGATTGGCCTCGCTCAGATAGCCGCTGTCGGCGGAAGCTTGTTGTGGCTTGTGGCCGAGATTGGCTTCGATGCCATCGACCAGCGGCACCAGTTGGCCATGGTCGCTCGTGCTCGGCGTCAGCCCGTGTGCAACGATGATCTGCGCTTTGCCATCGACGGCCGCCTGCGCGTTATAACCCTGGATGAAGCCGTCCTTGGTTTTGAGAATGCGGCTTTCAGGATCGGTGAAGTTGCGCTGTGCCTTTGCGGCAGGCTCGTCGGATGGCGGCGCGGCGGGCTTGCCGGTCTTCTTGCGACCCTCAGCCTCGCGGCTCTTCTGCTTCTCGGCCTCGATGCGACGCTCCTCGTCGGCCGCGGCCTTGGCCTCCGCCTCCAGCTCAGCCTTGGCCGCAGCGATCCTGGCGATCCGCTTCTGCTTGTCGGCGACCCAGTCGGGCAGTTCGTCGCCACGTTTGGTGCCGTGCAGCTTGTCGTCTTCGGCATCCGCGGCCTCGGCGGCGGCCAGCCAGCGATCGACCTCGGCCTGCAGTTCGGCTTGGCGCTTCTTCATGTGTCCATAGCTCATCGCCTTGTGTTTGGACGCATTCGCCCTGATCTTGGTGCCATCGAGCGCGACATGCCCAAGCCGTACCAGCCCAGCCTTCTCGGCGAGCTTCAACACCTGCACGAATAGCCCGGCCAGCTGGTTGAGGTGCCGCTTGCGGAACTCGGAGATGGTGCGGAAGTCCGGCGCATCGAGGGCTGCGATCATCATGAAGTCAGCGCGCTCGATGCACGCCTTGGCGATGCGCCGGGAGGAGTAGATGCCGCTCGCATAGCCGTTGAGCAGCAGCCCCACCATCAGGCGCGGATCGAACGGCGGCTGGCCGAGCGCACTCGTGTAGCTGCCGCTAATCTCGGTGAGGTCGAGGCTCTCCCGCACCAGTTCCACGATGAACCGTGACAAGTGGTCCCTTGGTACGAAATCCTGCACGCTGGGCGGCAGAAGCTGCGGCTGATCAATCTTCCAGAGGCGAAAATACTTGCTCATCGCCGCCAATAGAATCAGAAACCCACCCAATTGAACAGGGACTACTCGGACAGGCTCCTAGGGGAGAGAAGAGGCCATGCAAAGCCCTGCCGACATTCTCAGGGATATCTGGACCTCTGCCGGAGGCGATGTCGCGGCCCTTGAGCGCGTGCGCCTGGCCGGCGACGAGCCGCAGATACCGTCCTCGTTCCGTGTCGCCGTCGCCGGACAAACGACGATCGCCGCTGCCGGCCTTGCCGCCGCCGAGATCTGGCGGCAACGCAGCGGCGAGGCGCAGGATGTGACCGTCGACATGCGTCACGCCGTCGTCGAATGCCGTTCCGAGCGCTATCTGCGCCTCGACGACAAGCCGCCGCCTCCGGCCTGGGACGCCATCGCCGGCGTCTACAAGACCGGCGACAACCGTTTCGTGCGCTGCCACACCAATTTTCCGCATCATCGCGACGCCGTCTGCAAAGTGCTTGGCTGTGTGCCCGAGCGCGAGAAGGTGCAGGCCGCGCTGATGCAATGGAAGGGCGAGGATTTCGAGACGGCCGCCTATGCCGCCGGCGGCGTCGTCGCGCTGATGCGCTCCTACGACGAATGGTCGGCGCTGCCGCAGGCGCGCGCGCTGGCCGAGCTGCCGCTGATCTCGATCGAGAAGATCGGCGATGCTCCGCCCAAGCTTTGGTCCAAAGGCGATCGCCCGCTCGCAGGCCTGCGTGTGCTCGATCTCTCCCGCGTCATCGCCGGTCCCGTCGCCGGCCGCACGCTCGCTGCGCACGGCGCCGATGTGCTGCTGGTCTCGGGGCCGGACCTGCCCGCGATTCCCTGGCTCACCATCGACACCGGCCGCGGCAAGCTCACCACCTTCATCGCGCTGAAGAGCGAGGCGGGCCAGGCGCAGATGCGCGCGCTGTTGCAGGACGCCGACATCGTCTCGCAAGGCTATCGCCCGCGCGCGCTCGCCGCTCTTGGCTTCTCGCCGGAGCAGGCCGCGGAGATCAATCCCGGCATCGTCTACGTCACGCTGTCGGCTTACGGCCATGCCGGCCCCTGGGCCGAGCGGCGCGGCTTCGATTCGCTGGTGCAGACGACGACCGGCTTCAACGATGCGGAAGGCAAGGCCGCCGGCATCGACGGTCCGAAGGAATTGCCGGCGCAGATGCTCGATCACGCGACCGGCTATCTGATGGCGTTCGGCGCGATGATGGCCAAGGCGCGCCAGGCCCGTGAAGGCGGCAGCTGGCACGTGCGCGTGTCGCTGGCGCAGACCGGACGCTGGCTGTGGAATCTCGGTCGGCTCGAAGGCGGTCTCGATACCCCGGATCTTACGGGTGAGGCCGTACATGCTGCGTTCATGGAAACGGTGTCATCTGGCTTCGGCACGTTGAAGGCGGTGCGCCATTCGGCTGTGCTGTCGCGGACGCCGGCGCAATGGAGCCGTCCGGCGATGCCGCTCGGCAGCCATCCGCCGCAATGGCCGGGCTGAAGCTGACGTGAAGCTGACGTGTCGCAAAATTTTAACGCAAACCGAAGGACGGCCAGCGTTTTTTAGGTTGTTTGCAATCCCAATTCGGCACTATTAGCGCGACCGATGAGGCAGCCGTCTGCCGAGATCGTCGCAGACAAGACCGGGCCCCATGGTAGTTGAAAATACCAAGCGTTTGCAGGTGCTTACAAAACAACGGATGATCGTATCCGTAGTTTTACTGGCGCTTGCCGGGGCCGGCGCCTACGGGTTTCTCTATGCGGGCGTCAAGGACAAGAACCACTCCGAAGTCTCCAGCCAGTCGCGCAGGAACGCCCAGAATTTCACGCCGACGCCGTCCGAATGGGCGACGCTGACGATCGAGCCGGTCAATGCCAAGGCCTTCCGCGCCGAGTACGTCACCGAAGGCAAGGTCGCGGTCGATGAAGACCGCTCGACACCGGTGTTCTCGCCTTATGCGGGCCGGGTGACCAAGCTGCTCGCCAAGCCGGGCGAGAGCGTGACCCAAGGTCAACCGCTGTTCACAATCGAGGCCGCCGACACCGTGCAGGCCCAGAACGATTTCATCGCGGCGATGACGTCGCAGAACAAGGCGAAGTCGGCGCTCGAGCTTGCCGACATCCAGTACCGGCGCGCCAAGGATCTCTACGAAGGCCGCGCCATTCCGCTCAAGGATTATCAGCAGGCGGAGGCCACCCAGGTCCAGGCGCAGAACGACATGCGCTCCGCGGTGACGGCGCTCGAGGCCGCAAACAACAAGCTGCGCATCCTCGGCTTCACCGACGAGACGATCAAGGCGTTCCAGACCAAGAGCACCATCAATCCGGAGATCACGATCTATGCGCCGATCGCGGGCACGGTCGTGCAGCGCAAGATCGGCCCCGGGCAATATGTCAGCGCCGGCGCCAGCGACCCGGTTTTCGTGATCGGTGATCTCTCCACCGTCTGGCTCACCGCCTTCGTGCGCGAGAGCGACGCTGCTCAGGTCAGCATCGGGCAGGACATCAACGTCAACGTCATGGCGCTGCCGGGCCGTCCGCTGACCGCCAAGATCAACTATGTCGCCGCCGCGATCGATCCCAATACCCGCCGCCTGCTGGTCCGCGCCACCATCGATAACAAGGATGGCCTGCTCAAGCCGGAAATGTTCGCCAATGTCACGATCTATTCGGCCGGCGACCGCGCGGCGCCTGCGGTGCCGAAGCAGGCGCTGATCTACGAAGGCGACCAGGTGCGCATCTGGGTCGCGCGTGACGACAAATCGGTCGAGCTCCGCCAGATCAAGATCGGCCTCATCAATGGCAACCTCGTCGAGGTGACCAGCAACCTGAAGCCCGGCGAACGGATCGTCGTCAAAGGCAGTCTGTTCATCGACCGCGCGGCGTCCGGTAGCTGATCGACGAGCCCCACGAAACTGCGAAAAAAACTGAATGGATCGTCTCGTCGCCCTAGCCGTCCACCGGCGCTTCCTGATGGTCGGCATGTTCGTCGCCGTGTTCATCGGCGGCCTGATTGCGTTCAACCAGCTCAACATCGAGGCCTATCCCGATCCGACCCCGCCGATGGTCGACATCGTCACGCAGAGCCCGGGCCTGTCGGCGGAAGAGATCGAGCGCTACATCACGATCCCGATCGAGACGCAGGTCGCGGGCCTGAAGAACCTCACGACCATCCGCACCATCTCGCTCTACGGCCTCTCCGACGTCAAACTGCAGTTCTCGTTCGCCTACACCTATGACGAGGCGTTGCAGCAGGTCCTGAACCGCCTGGCGCAACTCGCGCCGCTGCCGGGCAACGTGCAGCCGCAGATCTCGCCGCTGAGCCCGATCGGCGAAATCTTCCGCTATCGGCTGGTCGGCCCGCCGAACTACAGCGTGCTCGACCTCAAGACCATCCAGGACTGGATCCTGCAGCGCCGCTTCCGTTCCGTGCCCGGCGTGATCGACGTGACCGGGTGGGGTGGCAAGAGCAAGACCTATGAGCTCCAGGTCGACAACAACAAGCTGGTCGCCAACGGCCTGACGCTGCCGCAACTGCTCCAGGCGGTCAGCAATTCCAACGTCAATGTCGGCGGCAACACCGTCAATATCGGCCAGCAATCGGCCGTGGTGCGCGGCGTCGGCCTGATCAAGTCGATCGACGACCTTGCCAACACCATGATCGCCCAGACCAACGGCAATCCGGTGCTGGTCAAGGACGTCGCCACCGTCACGATCGGCCAGAAGCCGCGTCTTGGCATCGCCGGCATCGACGATTCCGACGATATCGTGCAAGGCATCGTCCTGATGCGCCGCGGCGAGCAGAGCTCGCCGACCATCAAGCGCGTCCACCAGCTCGTTCAAACCATCAACGAGTCGAGCATCTTGCCGCCCGGTGTGCGCATCGAGCGCATCTATGACCGCGGCGACCTGATCGAGCTCACCACCCACACCGTGCTGCACAACATGGTGGTCGGCATCCTCCTGATCGTGCTGCTGCAGTGGATCTTCCTCGGCGATCTGCGCAGCGCGCTGATCGTCGGCGCCACGATTCCGTTCGCGCTGTTCTTTGCCGTGATCATTCTGGTGCTGCGCGGGGAATCGGCAAACCTGCTGTCGGTCGGTGCCATCGATTTCGGCCTGATCGTGGATGCCACCGTCATCATGGTGGAGGCGATCTTCCGCCGCCTGACGCAAACCACGCCGCCGACGGAATCCGAGCAGATGTCGCCCGAGACGCTGTTCGGCATGAAGAGCCACGCCATCCTCAGCGCCGCGGCCGACGTCTCGCGCTCGATCTTCTTTGCCGCCGCGATCATCATCGCGGCGTTCCTGCCGCTGTTCACGCTGTCGGGTGTCGAAGGTAACATTTTCGGACCGATGGCGCGTACCTATGCCTACGCGCTCGCCGGCGGCCTGCTCGCGACCTTCACCGTGACGCCGGCGCTCTCCGCGATCATCCTGCCGGCCCATGTCGAGGAGACCGAGACCAGGGTGATGCAGATCCTGCATCGGATCTACATGCCGGTTCTGAATTGGGCTGTCGCCAACCGCGCCATCATGCTCGGCGCCTCGGTCGGCCTCGTGCTGATGACGGTCGCGCTCGGCCGGCTGCTCGGCCTCGAATTCCTGCCCAAGCTGGAAGAGGGCAATCTCTGGATTCGCGCCACGCTGCCGCCGACCATCTCGCTCCAGGAGGGCAACTCCTACGTCAACGAGATGCGCAAGCTGATCCGCGCCCGGCCCGAGGTCGAATCCGTGGTGTCGCAGCACGGCCGTCCCGACGACGGCACCGACGCCGCCGGCTTCTTCAACGCCGAGTTCTTCGCGCCGCTGAAGCCCGCGAGCCAGTGGCCCGGCACGCATGACAAGGAGGAGCTGACCGCGGAGCTGCTCAAGCAGCTCGACGACCGTTTCCCCGGCGTCGAGTTCAACTTCTCGCAATATCTCCAGGACAACGTCTCCGAAGCCGTCTCCGGTGTAAAGGGCGAGAACTCGATCAAGCTGTTCGGCAGCGATCTCCAGGCGCTGACCGACACCGCCAACAAGATCAAGTCGGTGCTCGCGACCGTGCAGGGCGTGACCGACCTCGCGGTCTTCACCTCGCTCGGGCAGCCGACGGTGCAGATCGACATCGACCGCGCCAAGGCCGCGCGCTACGGGCTCGCCCCCGGCGACATCAACGCCACCATCAAGGTCGCGATCGGCGGCGACTCCGCGGGCGACATCTACGAGCCCGGCTCCGACCGCCACTTCCCGATCATCGTTCGCCTTGCGCCGGAATATCGCCGCAGCGCCGAGGCGATCCAGAACATTCGGATCGGTGCGCCCGGGCCGAACGGCTCCGTCACCCAGATTCCGCTCAGCGAAGTTGCCTCGATCAGCCTCGTTTCCGGCGCAGCGTACATCTACCGCGAGCAGCAGGAACGCTATCTGCCGATCAAGTTCTCGGTCCGCGAGCGCGATCTCGGCAGTGCCATCCGCGAGGCCCAGCAGAAGATCGCCGACCAGGTGCAGCTGCCGCCCGGCTCGCACATGGAATGGGTCGGCGAGTTCGGCAATCTCCAGGACGCGATCCGGCGGCTGTCGATCGTGGTGCCGATCTCGCTGGCGCTGATCGGCATCCTGCTCTGGTTCAATTTCGGCTCGATGACCGACACCCTGCTCGCCATGAGCGTGATCCCGATGGCGATCTTCGGTGGCGTGCTCGGCCTGCTGATCACCGGCACCGCCTTCAGCGTCTCGGCCGCGATCGGGTTCATCGCCCTGTTCGGTATCGCGGTGATGGACGGCATCATCATCCTGTCGCAGTTCAATCAGCTGATCGACGAAGGCATGGACCGCGTGAGCGCGGTGATCCGCACCGGCGAATTGCAGCTTCGCCCCGTGCTGATGACATGCGTCGTCGCCGGCGTCGGTCTGCTGCCGGCCGCGCTGTCGGCGGGCATCGGCTCGCAGGTGCAGAAGCCGCTCGCGGTCGTCGTCGTCACCGGCATGCTGCTGGCGCCGATCGTGATCCTGGTGACGTTGCCGGTGCTGATCTCCTTCTTCTCCCGCCGCGCGCGCTGACGCGCGAGCTAGCCCAACGCGCGCTGCGCGATCCGCAGCAGCATCGTGGTGCCGAGCCCGAGCAGCATCAGGCTCGCGAATCGGCTGCTCAATGACAGCATCCGCGGCGTCAGCCGCGAGCGCGCGGTGGCGACGATCGTGCTGAGGATCATCCACCACACCGCAGAGCCGACGAACACGCCCGCGATCATCGGTGCAGCTGCGGCCTGCGTGGAGAACGCGTGCAGCGCTGCGAGAAACAGGATGACCGTCAACGGATTGGTCAGCCCGAGCGCGATGGCGCTGAGATAGGCGCGGGCGAGGCGCACGCGGTCGATCTCACCTTCGTCCTGCAGCACGATGGAGCACCGGTGGGTGCGAAGCGCGAACCACAGCAGCGTCAGCGCCGAGACGACGCCGAAGATAACGGCATTCGCCTCGACCCAGGGCTGCGCAAGCGCGCCCAATCCCAGGACCGCGAAGGCGCTGTAGGTGAGATGCACGGTCGCCGCGCCGAAGCCGGTGGCGAGGCCTGTGGCCATGCCCGACGCCAATGTGCGCTGAATGCACAGCATGCCCATGGGCCCAATCGGAGCCGCGACGGTGAAACCAATTCCGATGCCGGAAAAAAGCGCGGCAAGAAAATGCGATAAGGGCATGCATCCGCACGATCAAATGAAATCTGTGCGTGTGCGTAGCCGCGAAATTGAATCGTCGCCTCAACCGGAAGGCTGAAAAGCAGACGAGAGCGCAAACACGAACGTGTGAGTCAGCGCCGTTGTGCTCGCGTGACAACAGTTCCATCACCCGACATGGAACAGCGTCGCATTTTGTTTGAACCTTATTGAAGATGCCGCGACTCAGAAGCCGTAGAGTCGCGCCGGATTGTCGACCAGGATTTTCCTGCGTACATCGGCATCCGGCGCCCAGAGCGGAAGCTGGTTGAGCAGCCGGCCATCGTCGATGGCGTGGAAGGGTGCGATGTCAGTGGCCTTGCGACCATCGACTTGCGCCGAATCCGGATGCGGCCAGTCGGTGCCCCAGACGATGCGGTCCGGGTTCGCGGCGATCAGTGCGCGCGCATAGGGCAGCATGTCCTGATAATCGGGCGCGAGGTTCGACGAGCGATAGGCGCCTGAAATCTTCACATAGGCTTTTCCGGATTTGACCAAAGCGACGAGGTCGGCAAAGCCCGGCTGCTCCAGTCCGAGCGAGGCCTCGAGCCCGCCAAAATGGTCGAACACCGCAGGCACCGGTGAGGCCAGCACGAGATCCCGGATCGCGGAGATCATCGACGGCGTGGTGTAGAGCTGCACATGCCAGCCGCGCGCCGTCATGCGCCCGACGGCGGCGGTGAAGCGGGCGCGGCCGACATCGGGATTGTTGACGCCGTCAGTCGCCAGATTGATGCGGATGCCGCGGAAGCCGGCCGCATGCATCGCGTCGAGCTCGGCTTCCGTGGTCTTGTCATCGATCACGGCTACCCCGCGCGCAGTAGCGCCGCGGGCCTTCATTCCGAACAGGCTGGAGGAATTGTCGGTGCCGTAGACGCTCGGCGTGACGATCACGACGCGCTCGATATGCAGCGCCTTGTGCAGCGCCGCCATTTCCTCGGGGCTTGCCGGTCCCGGCGTGTAAACGCGCCCCGTGAAGAACGGAAATGTCGCGACATCGCCATGGATATGGGTGTGACAGTCGCAGGCATGGGCCGGCACGTCGAAATTGATCGGCGTCGCGGGTTGCGCTGCGCGCGCGTAAACTGTGTCGGTCATGGCTGCTCCGGCGGCGGGGAAGGCGCGCGCACGATATCACATCAGCCGGGCAGTCCCGCCAATTCGCTGCATAGCTGCTCGACCAGTTCCGCAAGCGGACGTGCGCCGTCGAGGCGAACGACCGGGCAGGGCAGATCCGCGAGCCACGTCTCATCTTTTGCGAGACTGCGGCCGTCGCGATCACCGGCTTCGTAGTGCGAGGCCCAGTCGACGAACGCCTCCATCTCCGCGTGACGCCAGCCTCCGGGCGCGACAGCATCGGCACCGAAATGAGCAGCTTCGCGCGCACGCAGTCGCCGCAGGCGAAGCTCGCTCGGCGTTGACACGAAGATGACGACATCGAAGAACGGGACGAGCTCGTTGCCCCAGCCGGTGACGGTTCCGCTCAGCACCCAATCGAGCCGCGGCAGAAACATCTCGCGCATCAGGCGCAGCCGATCGGCGGCAGGGCGTGTCGTCTGGTAGGGTGGAGCAGTCGGCAGCCAGAAATAATCGTCACTGTCGTGATGCGGCAGCGCCAGCCGGCCCGCAAGCGCGCGGCCGAGCGTCGTCACGCCGGAGCCCGAAGCTCCCATCAGATGGATGCGGCGGCTCTTCATGTTCATATTCCGGAATGCCAGACGAGCTCTAGGCGACCCGGCGGCGCTTCGCGGGCCGGCCGCTCGTCGCGGGCTGTGCGGACAAGGTCAGGCCCAACGCCCCGACAATGCGCATGACGGTCCCGAACTCGGGATTTCCCGCCTCTCCGAGCGCCTTGTACAGGCTTTCGCGGTTCAAGCCGGCTTTCTTCGCGATCTCGCTCATGCCGCGCGCCCGTGCAACGAGGCCAAGCGCGTCACGCACGAAATCCGCATCGCCGGTTTCCAAGGCAGCTGCAATATAAGCGGCCTGACGCTCCTCGGTGTTGAGGTAGTCGGCGGCATCGAAGCGCGTTGTCTTGGTGGTCGTCTTGGCTGCGGCTTTGGGCGTCGCCTTGGGCATCACACTGTCTCCGCCAGCTTCTGGGCTTGCTCGATGTCCTGCCGTTGTGTGCGTTTGTCCCCACCACACAACAGGATCACGACCTGCGTTCCGCGCTGTACATAGTAAACCCGGTAGCCCGGACCATGGTCGATGCGCATTTCCCGGACATTGCGGCCGACGCTCTTGCTGTCACCGGGGTTGCCCATCTCCATGCGGCGAATGCGGGCAGCGATGCGAGCAACCGCATTGGCATCTTTGAGACGGTTCAGCCACGCTGAAAAGCGCTCCGTTTGTCTCACCTCGATCATGGTGGGACCACTGTAGCCCATGGGCTACAAAATGTCAAAAGGATCGGCGTGGCGCGCCGAGACGACCCAAGGCCGAGGTGGGTCTGAACCCGATCGGCTCGCGAGCGACTATTGCCCCGACGGCGTGCGCAGGCCGTGCCAGGCGTCGCGGACCTGCTGGTAGTGCACCTCGGGCAGATAGTCCGGGGTGTTCAGGCTCAGCGTCTTGACGTCGAGATGACCGACGGCGCTGAGCAGCGTGTAGGAGGCGATGACGCGGTCGCGCAGCGCGCCGATCAGTCGGGCCCTGGCCTGGATCAGATCGGCCTGCGAGTTCAGCACGTCGACGGTGGTGCGCTGTCCGCCGGCGGCCTCGCGCTGCACGCCCTGGAGCGCGACGGTTGCGGCTTTCACTTCGGATTCCGAGGCCGAGACTGCGATCTTGGCGCCTTCATTGGCGACCCAGGCGCTGACCGCTGCGGTGCGCGCCTGGTTGCGTACCTGGTCGAGCACGAGCCGGCTCTGCGCCGTGACTTCCTTGGCCTGCCGGGTCTGCGAGGCGGCCTGGCCGCCGTCATAGATCGGTGCGGTGACGTTGGCGACGATCGAGGCCTGGTCGGTGGCGAAGGTGCCGAGCGTCTGGTCGGCGTCGCGGCTGCGGCTGACGCTGCCCTGGAGGCTGGCGCTCGGCAACAGCGCACCTTCGGCGACGCGGATATTTGTGGACGCGACGTCGACGTCGAAGCTTGCGGCCATCACCGCCGGGTGCTCGCGGATCGACATAGCGATCGAATCTTCGCGGGTCTTCGGCAGATAACGATCGACCACCTCGGCAGGGCGGAGCGCCGAGGGCGCATTGCCGATCACCTGGGAATAGGTCGCCTGGCTCACCGCAAGCGCGACTTCCGCGGCATTGAGGTCGGCAAGGCCGCGGTTGAGGCGCGCCTCGGCCTGGGCGCTGTCGGTCGGGGTGACGTCGCCGGCATTGAGTCGGCGCTGGGTGATGGCGAGCGTCTCGCGCAGGAAGGCGACGTTGGAGCGTTGCGCCTCGACCAGCGACTGGTTGGCCAGCACGTTGGTGTAGGCGGTGACGGCGTCGAGCAGCACGCCCTGGCCGACATTGCGCAGCGCCTCGCGGCCGGACTGCACCTGGAGTTCCGCGACCCGCACGTTGTTGGCGGTGCGGAAGCCGTTGAACAGGGTCTGCGACACCGTGACCCCGATGGTCCAGGGCTTCAGCGTCGCGGTCTGGATGGTGTTGTCCGGAAGCAGGTTGCGCACCGCCTGCAGGCCGGCGCTGAGGCTCGCCACGATCTGCGGCCGGTAGCCAGCCAGCGCCTGCGGCACGTTCTCGTCGGTGGCGCGCTGCCTTGCGCGCTCGGCATTGAGTTGGGGGTTGGTCTGGTAGGCCTTGACCAGCGCCTCCGGCAGGGCCTCCGCGCAGGCCGCGGCGGGTAGGGCGCAACACAACGCGACCGTGGTCCATGCCGCCAGGACAGGACCCACGCCCGATCGACGCCGCGTCATCACGCGGCCAGCTCTGGCGGCACGCCCAATCATGTAATCCCGCAAAACCCCGGCTGTCCGCCCCCGCCGACGGCGGCTCTCTTAACTGTTTACCCAGCGCCGGTCCCGCAGGCAAACTGCCGCGGAGGAAACCCCCATGAAATCCGTGCTTGTTGCAGGTGCGTCACACAGCGATTCCGCCTCGAATGCGCTATAGGGGACCCATGGCGCCTTCCAATTCCGTCGGGCGCCTTTGCCATGCGGTCCGGACCCACGGATGATGCCGAAATTCTTCTCCGATCCCGATGCGCTCGCGGAGGAGATCATTCGCGAGGTTGGAACCGATCTGGTGGTCGGTCTGCCGCTCGGCCTCGGCAAGGCCAATCACGTGGTCAATGCCCTTTACGCGCGGGCCTGCGCCGATCCTTACATCAAGCTGACATTGCTGTCGGCGCTGACGCTGGAGAAGCCGAAGCCGAAGGCCCTGATCGAAAGCCGCTTCATCACGCCTGTCATCGACCGCCTGTTTGGAGGGTATCCCGACCTGGCCTATGCCGATGCGCTGCGCGCGAATCGGCTGCCGCCCAATATCAGCGTGGTCGAGTTCTTCTTTCTTGCCGGACGCTGGCTGCATGTGCCGGCCGCACAGCAGAATTACATCTCGGCCAACTATACCCACGCGGCGAGCTATCTGCTGGCGCGCGGGATGAACGTGGTGACGCAGCTGGTCGCCAAACGCGTCGTCGATGGCGTGCCGCGCTACAGCCTGTCCTGCAACACCGACACGACGCTGGACGTGCTGCGCGAGCGTCGCGCCGGACGCGCGTCGTTCAAGCTGATCGCACAGGTGAATTCCGAGCTGCCGTTCATGCCGGGCGAGGGCGATCTTCCGGCCGAGGAGGTTTGCGCCGTGCTGGACAGCGCGGCGACCGACTTTCCCCTGTTCGCGCCGCCGTCGGCGCCGATCTCCGATACCAAATACGCGATCGGCCTGAATGCGGCCGCTCTCGTGCGCGACGGCGGCACGCTGCAAATCGGCATCGGACAGGTCGGCGATGCGCTGGCGCAGGGCCTGATCCTGCGCCATCGCGACAGTGCGGCCTTTCATCATGTCGTCACACGGCTGTCTCCGGCGCGACCAGCCGTCGCGCAGGAGGCCGGTGCCTTCGAGGCGGGCCTTTACGGCGTCAGCGAGATGGTCACCGAGGCGTTCATCGGCCTGATCGACGCCGGCATTCTCAAGCGCGCCGTCGACGGCGTGGTGCTGCACGGTGCCTTCTTCCTCGGTCCAAAGTCGTTCTATCGCGCGCTGCGCGAGATGCCGCCGGAGTTGATCGCACGCGTCCAGATGATGCCGGTGTCGTTCACGAACGAACTCTACGGCGATGAGGACCAGAAGCGTCGCGCCCGCATCGACGCACGCTTCATCAACGTCACGATGATGGCGACGCTTCTGGGCGCAGCCGTGTCCGACGGCCTCGACGACGGCCAGGTCGTGAGCGGCGTCGGCGGACAGTACAATTTCGTGGCGCAGGCTTTTGCCCTGAACGCAGCGCGATCGGTCCTGACGCTCGAGGCCACGCGGCAGACCGGCGGCGCGCTGAAATCCAACATCCTTTGGCACTACGGGCACGAGACCATCCCGCGTCATCTGCGCGATGTCTTCGTCACCGAATACGGTGTTGCCGATCTCAGGGGAAAGTCGGACGCCGATGTGATCGCGGCCATGCTCGAGATTGCTGACTCGCGCTTCCAGGAAGAGCTGGTGCGGGTGGCGAAGGAGGCCGGCAAACTGCCGCGGGGCTACGATATCCCGGCGGTCCATCGTGAAAACCATCCGGAGCGGATCGCGGCAGCACTCAAGCCCGCGCGCGAGGCCGGGCTGTTGCCGTCGTTTCCGTTCGGCTGCGATTTCACCGAGGTCGAGCAGCGCCTCATTCCGGCGCTGGAAATCCTGCAGGGCGCGCAGCATTCATCGCGCGCACTGGCGGGCCTGTTGTGGCAAGGCTTGACGCAGAAACCTGATGCGGCGGATCAGGCGTGTCTCGCACGCCTCGGCCTCGATCGCCCAAAAACCTGGGCCGAGCGCTTCTACCGCGCGCTCGTCGGCGCGGCCCTGGTGCAGAGCCGCGCCAGCTAGCTCTTACCGGTTCTTGTTCACCGGCTTGCGCTTCTCGATGAACGCGGCCATGCCTTCGGAGCGGTCTTCGAGTGCGAAGGTCGAGTGAAACAGATTGCGTTCGACGCTCATGCCTTCGGCGAGCGTGGTCTCGAAAGCGCGGTTGACTGCTTCCTTGGCCATCGCAACGGCAGGACGTGACATGGAGGCGATCTTCTCCGCGGCCGCCATGGTCTCCTCGATCAACTTGTCGGCCGGCACGATGCGGCTGACGAGGCCGCTGCGTTCGGCTTCCGCCGCATCCATCATGCGGCCGGTGAGGCAGAGATCCATCGCCTTGGACTTACCGATCGCGCGCGTGAGGCGCTGGGTGCCGCCGATGCCGGGGATGGTGCCGAGCGTGATCTCGGGCTGGCCGAATTTGGCGGTGTCGGCAGCAATGATGAAGTCGCACATCATGGCGAGTTCGCAGCCGCCGCCGAGGGCATAGCCGGCGACAGCCGCAATGGTCGGCTTGCGGCAGCGCGCGACGCGGTCGCCGCCGATCGCGGCAAAGTCCTCGGAGAACATGTCGATGAAGCCTTTCGGCTGCATCTCCTTGATGTCGGCGCCGGCGGCAAAGGCCTTCTCGCTGCCGGTCACGACGATGCAGCCGATGGCGTCATCGGCTTCGAGATCGTCGACGGCGGCAGCAATCTCGCGAAACACGCCGAAGGAGAGCGCGTTGAGCATCTTCGGCCGGTTCAGCTTGATGATGCCGACCGCGCCTTTGCTTTCGACGATGATGTGTTCGAACGTGCTCATGGTCCACCCACGCGTTTGATTGGGCGGGCAATGTGCCCGCTGGCGGGGTGGGCTTCAAGGGGTCCAAAAGCGGCCGGGACGCGCGCGCAGCGCGCCCCGAGACGGGGCGTTAGGCCAAGACCTAAGCCATGAACATGCGGGCGGCGGAGGCCAGTGTCAGCAGCGTGCCGACGCCGATGAAGATCTTGCCGATCAGCGAGCTCTGGTCCCAGGCCGAGCTCGGCTGGCTGCTCGCCATCATCGGCGCAGGACGCGGCTGCGCGTCGGTTGCGGCGACCACCGCCTTCTGCACGGGCGGGTTGTCCTGTGGCAGGGCGCGATCGAGATCGTTGAGCTGGTCGGGCGCGACCACCTGGTTCTCGGCATTGGGGGCAGCGTTCGTGTCGGTCGCTGCTTGCACATTGTCGTTGGCGCGGCCCGTCATCGCCGAGGCTGCGGCCGCAGTCGGCGTGTCCGCGGCGGCGAGCTGCGCGTTCGCATTGGCGACTTCCGGCGGCATCTGGCTCGAGGCCGGGACGTCGGTCGCGGCCTTGCTGCTGACCTTGGTCCCGTCGGCCTGCGGCGTGGCATCCGCCTTGTCAGTCTTGTCGTCGGATTTCTGCGTCGTCTTGCTGTCGGTGTGGCGGCGCGACGAATGGCGTCGCTGCTTGCTCGGCTTGACCACATCGGCCTGTTTGCTTGCGCCGTCCGGATTCGTGCTCGCAGCGCTCGGTGCGGCCTGCACTGAGGCTCCAAACAGCAGAAATAGTCCGGTCAGAGCGACCAATGCCGCGTGTCCGCTGGCTTTCATCATGTTGATGATCTCCCCAATTCGCCCGTCCCGGGGCGAACAGAGACCCCGGCCCATGACGACAACGGGGCAAAATATGGGAATCTTCGGGCCACACCGGGCAAAACCGGGGCAAACCTTGTCCGGTGCATAGGCCCGCCGGGTGCGGCACGGACCGATCGGTGTTATGAGCCCTGCGAGAGCTTTCTGCGGCTGCTTCGGGGCAGGGTCAGTCTTGATCACGACTTTGTGATCAAGTAGGCCCCGACGTAACAAATTGAAAGAGCGGCCGAATTGCAATGGTGAGGGGCGCGCGTGCGCGGACGTGAGGACGAGTGGACCGACCTGATGCGGTCGGCCATGGCAGGCGATGATGCGGCGTATCATCGCCTGTTGAAGGCGGTCACGCCGGTGCTGCGCGCTGCCGCAAGGCGCGGCCTGGCCAGGGCCGGGCAGCCTCCCGATCAGGCCGAGGATATCGTGCAGGAGATTTTGTTGGCGGTGCATCTGAAGCGGCACACCTGGGATAGCGAAGCGCCCTTCGCCCCCTGGCTGTTCGCGATCGCGCGCAACAAGCTGATCGATGCGCTCCGGCGTCGCGGCCGGCGTGTGTTCGTCAACATCGACGATTTCGCCGAAACGCTGCCCGGCGAGACGCCGCAGGAGACGGCCTCGGCAGGCGAGGTCACCGCGCAGCTCAATACGCTGCCGCAGCGCCAGCGCGACGTGTTGCAGTCGATCGCCGTCGACAGCGCCTCGATCAAGGATACGGCGACGAAATTCTCGATGAGCGAAGGTGCCGTGCGGGTCGCGCTGCACCGGGGCCTTGCGGCCCTGACGGCCAAACTACGGGACCACTAGTCATGGACACCGATCAACTCATTCGCAGCCTCGCGGCCGACAACGCCCACCGTGCCCCGCGCGTCGGCGGCTTGCTGACCATGGGCCTGTTGGTGGCAGCCCCGTTCTCGATCCTGATTTTTGCAACCTTCCTGGGCGTGCGGCCGGACGTGATGACGGCGATGCACAACCCGTTCTTCGACACGAAGTTCGCCGTTACCTTGTCGCTCGCGATCCCTGCGATCATCATCAGCCTGCATCTGTCTCGGCCCGAAGCCTTGATGCGCGGCTGGGGCTGGCTGCTGCTGCTCCCCGTTGGGCTGCTTGCGGTCGCGATCGGCAGTGAAGCGATGATGGCGCCGGCCATGCCGATGACGATGCGGCTCGTCGGCAAGAACTCGCGGTGGTGCATGGTGGCGATCCCGGCGATGTCGCTGCCGCTGCTCGCGGGCGCCCTGTTCGGTCTGCGCCATGGTGCGCCGTCGCGGCCGGCGCTTGCCGGCGCGCTCGCCGGCTTGTTGTCGGCCGGGCTCGCCGCGACGCTCTACGCCTCGCACTGCACCGACGACTCGCCGCTGTTCGTCGCGACCTGGTACACGATCGCGACCGCGGTCGTGACCGCGATCGGCGCGGCGGTTGGATCGAAAGTCCTACGTTACTAGGCCGCGGACGTCGTGTTCTGCATGCGGTGGAAGCGCAGCACCTGCTGAGCCGTCGAGCTGCGCAGGGCTTCGTAGGTATCGCGCAGGATCAGCATGTCGGTCTGCGAGCCGCCGGAGAGCTTTTCGCGCATGGCGATGATCGCGCGCACGCTCGACCATTGCATGCCGGCGACCTTGGCGAGGATCATCACGCCCTCGGTCCGGCTCTCGATCATCATGTTTTCGGCGGTCTCGACCGAAACGCCGCCCAGTGCCGCGAGCCCCGCATTGGTCTCGTCGAACTTGCCCTGCTCGGCGAAAGTCGTGACCTGGAATTCGTTGAGACGGCCGTCGTCGTGGAGTGATTTCACCAGCGCGCGCGCCATTTCGGTCTGCCGGGTCATCGCGGCGGCCCGGACCCGCTGCGCCGCTTCCTGGACCACGCTCGAGACTTCGTCGGCGAGCTCCGGATGAGCGGCTTCCAGCTTCCTGCGCACGCTCAGGGAGGCCTTGGCGATCAGCTTCAGATAATGATGGCGCGGCAGGTCGGGCCGCACGCCGATGCAAGTGGCAAGATCGTCGTCGCGTTCGGCGCGCGTCACGAGGTCGGTGAGGCTGCCCTCGGAGAGCTGCGCACCCGGATTGCTGACGGTCGACTGCACCACGTCGTTGTTGCCGCGGCTCACCAGCACGTCGGTCAGCGCCTCCGACAGCACCCGCCGCAGCGAGATCGCCTTGAGATGGGCCTGGCTCTTGCTGCGCGCGATCTCGATCAGGGTCGTCTCGTCCAGCCGCTCCGACTTCGTCAGCACGGGGCCGGCGACCTCGATCACATCGTCGAGTGCGAGCGTGCGGATGATCTGGGGCGGTGCGGCCGGGATCGGCGCGAGCCGGTCGGCGAGCAGCGCTTTTGCCGAGGTCTCGATCTGCTCGATCAGGCACTGGAACACGTCGTCGAAGACGCGGACATGGTCGTCGGAATAATCCACCGCGTTGTTGACGAAGAGGTCGGTGACGCGGCGCAGTGTCTCGACCCGGCGCGCGACGGTGCCGTGCGAGAGCGCCGACTGCAATTCCTCGAGCAAATTCTCGGATGACTTGACGGTTTTAGAGTTCATAGCCCTGTCCTGGAGCGTTCGGTCCGGCGGCGTATTCTCACGCACCGGCGGGAAATGGATCGGTCAGCTCGTAGCAATGCGGTTGCGCCCTTGCGCCTTGGCGGAATAGAGCGCGCTGTCGGCGCGCGCGAGAAATGTGTCGGCAGTATCATTGTCGCGCAGCGTCACGACGCCGGCGGAAATCGTCACGCGCATGCCGGGCGAGAATGCGCTCCAGTCGAGCTCGGCGACGATGCTGCGCAGCCGATCGAGCATGCGCGATGCGGCCTCGCTCGCGGTACCGGGCAGCAGCAGCAGAAACTCCTCGCCGCCATAGCGGCCGAAACGGTCGTCGGGCCGGATATTGGCGAAGATGGTGATGGCGAAGGTGCGCAGCACCTCGTCACCGACGGGATGGCCGTGGGCGTCGTTGATGCGCTTGAACCAGTCGAGATCGATCAGCGCGATGGCGCAAGGCGCGGTCGCCTGCCGCGACTTTTCCATCTCCGCGTCGAGAAGTCGCATGATGCAGCGGCGATTGTAGGAGCCGGTCAGCTCGTCGAGCTCGGCGAGCTCCTCGATGCGTCGATAGGCATCTTTCAGCTCGATGCTGCGCCGGTAGAGGATCTTGCGCAGCGTGGCGCCGAACAGGCCGAGGAAGGCGCACTGGCCGATCACCAGCATGAAGCAGAGCATCGAGGCGGTCCGCTGCAGCCGGGTCGCCACCGGCATGCCGATCGGCAGGTCCGAGCCGAGGAACACGGCCGCAAGCGCGGCGGAGGCGAGTGCCCAGGTCAGCATCGCCTGGGCCGAGGTCATGCGCAGCGTGCCGAATGCGAAGATCAGGAACAGCACGCTGATGAAGGCGATGCCGATCGTCGGCACCGACAGCAGGAACACGAACTGCAGCGCCATATGCGCCGAGATCTGGAACACCGTGAGATAATGGTCGGTGTGCTTGTCGCCGACGCCGGCCTCCGACATCACCACGAAGATGCCGATGATCGAGAGACCGCCGACCCAGAACAGCGACGGAACGTTGATGTGAACGGCGCCGTCATAGGCGTAGAGCAGCAGGACAGAGGCGCCGAGGGAGTAGCTGACGACCTGGCCGATATACATCTGCCGGCGCTGACGGATCCGCCGCGCCAGCACCTCGGGCGCAGCCGCCTCGGGCGTGAGGACGAGATCCGCGACCTCTGCGGCATTCCTCTCCGGAAAGGACGTCGCGGCCGTGCTCATGGTCCCGCCAATGGTGGATGTCAGCCGAAAAAATCTACGTGGCAAGCCTTTAGGTTTGGTATCCTTTTGCACCGAATCCGGGGGACATGGCGCGGGTGAGGGGCTCGTGCAGTGCGGGATTTTGCGGCCGGTTAGGCATCGCGGGCGATATCGCGGACCAAATCCGGCCCCGTGCGACATAAGGTGCACAGGGCCGTGTTATGGACCGGGCCCGGCCGGGCCGTCCGTTCAGGCTCACGGCAAATCCGCGAGAGAGTGTTTCCGTATTATGTTACCGTTCTGCAGCGAAGCGGCCAACTGCCACGGGTGGGATAAGGAAATTGCGCGTATGTGTGGTAGATCACACGCATCCCCGTATGACTGCGGTAGGTTGAAGAATTTCACCCCTCCCGTCGAACCGTCCCCCGCATCGACCCGACCAACTTTGCGAGACGGCCTTTGAGCGTGACACAGGCGGCTACGGACGAGGTCCTTATCGCCAGGATCGCTCAGGGCGACCGTCTTGCCATGCAGGTGCTGTACGGGCGGCACCATGTCAGGGTGTATCGGTTCGGGCTGAGGCTCGTGCGGGACGAGCAGACGGCGGAAGACCTCATCAGCGAGGTGTTTCTCGACGTTTGGCGTCAAGCCGGCAAGTTCGAGGGCCGATCCGCCGTTTCCACCTGGCTGCTGGCAATCACCCGATTCAAGGCCCTGTCTGCGCTTCGGCGCCGAAAGGATTTTGAACTGGACGACGAGGCCGCCAATGCGATCGAGGATTCGTCCGACAATCCAGAAACGGTGGTCCAGAAAAAGGATACCAGTGAAGCGTTGCGGGAGTGTCTGACGGGCCTCTCGCCGGACCATCGGGAAATCGTCGACCTCGTCTACTACCACGAGAAGTCCGTGGAAGAGGTGGCCGAGATCGTCGGGATCCCGGAGAACACTGTGAAGACGCGCTTGTTTTATGCGCGCAAGAAATTGGCCGAACTGCTGAAGGCAGCCGGCATTGAGCGAGGCTGGCCATGATGGCACTGAGCAAGAAGATGCTGGAGCAAGAGCCCGGTGAGATCGAGATGCTGCTGCCGTGGCACGCCGCCGGCACGCTGAACGCGCGCGATGCCCGCCGTGTGGAAGAAGCGCTCGCCAGCGATCCGGCGCTCGCGAAGCAATATGCGGCGATCCGTGGCGAATACGAAGAGACCATTCATTTGAACGAGAGCCTGGGCGCCCCGTCGGCGCGCGCGATGCAGAAGCTGTTTGCCGCGATCGACGCCGAGCCGGAGCGGGCGACCAGTTCGCTGCCGTTGTCGGCGCGCGTTGCCACCTTCTTCGCCAGCCTGTCGCCGCGCACGCTGGCCTGGTCGGCGAGCCTTGGCGCCATCGCGCTGCTGCTGCAGGCCGGCATCATCGGCGCCGTGCTGATGAAGACCCAGACCTCGACCTTCCAGACCGCATCGCTGTCGACCGGCGCGCCGATCACGCGCGAGCTCGGGGCGGCGGCTCCTGCGCGGGCGCTGGTGCGCTTCACGCCCGAGGCGCGCGTGGCCGATATCACCGCGCTGCTCGACAGCTACCAGGCCTCGATCATCGGCGATGCCAGAGGCGGCATGTTCCGCCTGCAGTTCGACAAGGCGATGAGCCAGGACGAGCTCACCGCGCTGCTCGGCAGGATGCAGCGCGAGAAGTTCGTCAACCTCGCCGTGGCGGCGCCTTAAGCGCGCCGCTGCACCAATGACGCGCAAGTCCGAGAGTCAGTTGCGAGCCGGGGCCTACGCTTCGTCGGTCGGAGCCGCGCTCCTGCTCGCCGCCTGCCTCGGCATCGAGGTGGCGCACGCCCAGGCGATCATGCGCACACCGACCATCAGCGTGCCCTCGCGAACACCGACCATCAGTCCCAGCATTGCCGCCAGGGCGGTCAGCGTCGATCGCGGTCCGCACGTGGTGACGACCGCCCGGATCTCGGCGCGGATGGCGACGACCCCGGTGCTGCCCTATGCGCGCTACTCGCCGAACCTCTATCCGGCCTGCACGGCGGCCTATCGCGATGCCGACGGCGAGTGCCTGGGGCAGCCGAGCGGAGGCGGCGACGGTTCCGGCAAATCGACCAGGAAGAGCGCCGGCAAGGGGCGCGGCAACAATACGCCGGTCGCCGTCAATCTGCGCAGCTTCGCCAACGAATTCGTGGCCGAGATCGACAGCGCGCTGTCGCTGACGGAGGCCGATGAACTCGCGCGGCGCCACGGTTTGAGGCGCGTCTCTTCGGAGAATTTTCCGCTGATCGGGTCCACGGTCGGCTTGTTCCGTATCGCCGACGGCCGGCCGTATGAGACGGTGCGGCGCGAATTTGCCGCCGACGGCAGCGTGCGATCGCTCCAGCCGAACTTCCGCTATCTGCTCCAGGACCAGAAATCGGCGGTGCCGACCGAGGGTGATCCGGCCCAATACGTACTGCCGAAGCTGCGCCTGCCGCAGGCGCACACACTGGCGCACGGCGCCAATGTCACGGTCGCCGTGATCGATTCCGGCATCGACGCCAAGCACCCCGAACTCGCCAACTCCATCGCCGACAATTTCGATGCGCTCGGCAGCAGCGAGGGCCCCCATATCCACGGCACCGGCATTGCCGGGGCTATCGTGGCGCACGCGAAGCTGATGGGCAGCGCGCCGGAAGCGCGCATCATCGCCATTCGCGCCTTCGGCGGCACCACCGGCAGCGCCGAGAGCTCGTCCTACATCATCCTGCGCTCGCTCAACTACGCAGCCGAGCACGGCGCCCAGATCGTCAATATGAGCTTTGCCGGTCCGAAGGACGCGGTGATCGAGCGTGCGATCGCGGCAACTGCCGCGCGGGGCCTGGTGCTGATCGCGGCCGCCGGCAATGCCGGCGCCAAATCGCCACCGCTTTATCCCGCCGCCAATCCCAACGTGATCGCGGTCAGTGCGACCGACCAGCAGGACAGGCTGTTCACCGCGTCCAACCGCGGCAACTACATCGCGTTGGCGGCGCCGGGCGTCGACATCTTCCTGCCGGCGCCGGATGGCAAATACCAGATGACGTCGGGCACCTCGTTCTCGGCCGCCTATGTCTCCGGCGTCGCGGCGTTGCTGCTCGAGCGGAACTATTCCCTGAAGCCGGAAGCGCTGCGCATGACGCTGTCGAAGACCGCGCGTGACCTCGGTTCACCCGGGCGTGATGATCTCTTCGGCGACGGCGAGCCCGATGCGTTCGCCGCTGTCATGGCGGTTCCGGTCGACAACACGACGCCGGTCGCGGCTGCGTCCGGTACAACTAAACGTGAAGATGCCGAGAAGCGCCGCGACGATCCCGGCATCCGCGCAATCGAGCAGCCCTCGCTGTCGAGCGCGACCGATAAATCCACGGTTTCTCAGGCGGATAGGCCGGCGGCGCGATAGCGCCTGCGACAACATTGCGCGTCGGCCAAAGGTTAAAAAATCGAGCGCCGCTTTGAACGTTCAGCCTGCTGCCACGACCAATTTATGTGGGAGCGGTCATCCCTCCCCATCAGTCATATTAGGCGCGAGCGCCCATCCACCCCAAGCGCCCATATGGCTCGACCCGTCCGGTTGTCCCCCCGGACGGGTCTTTTCTTTTTGGGCGTCCGACTTCTTGAAGCGTGATTCGAGATCACCTCGCGGTTGAGGCCGCGGCGGCGATCGTCGTGATGAATCGGCAACGACAGCTGGCAAGCCCGCTATGCTTGCGCGAAGCTTGACTCGAAAATCCCTGAAAACTCCGCACGACTACGGTCTTTCGTGACGACGGCCGTGTCGTTGCTGGACAAGTCAAAACTTTTCCACAAAATATTCATGTCGCGCCTAAATTGATTCGTGTGCGTTGCGTCGCGTCCGTATTTTCTCCTGACGGGCTGATTTATGACTCATCGCCATGGCGCGGCTGGAAGCCGCGAGCTTGCCGCGCGCTGGTGCGCTCTCGCCGAACAGCGGCTGGAACATCTCTCCGAAATGTTCGAGACCGGACGGTGGCGCCGCTATCACAGCGAGCTGGCATTCCTCGAAAACATCCAGGAAGCCAAGCGCGCGGTCCAGACCTGGCGCGCCCTCGCAAATGGAGGGGACGTCGCCGCCGCTGCCGCGAGCGTGACTTCTGCATTCGGCTGGTCGCCCGCGACCATGCCCCGCGTGTTCCCGCGCGAGCAGGCCCAGACCATGCAGCCCAAAGCCGTGCAGCCCAAGGCCCTGCAGCCCAAGGCCGTGCACATCGCGCCCGAGACCGTCGTCCCGGTTGCGCTCGAGCCCACGCTGGATGTGCTCGCCGAAATCCTCGAGGCACCGATTGCACCGGTCGCCGTACCTGCATCAGCCGAGGTGGCTGCTTTGATGGCGTCGTTCACCGCGCCCCCCAAGATGCCACCACTGAAGGCGCCCGCCGCGCGGGCGTCGGTCGCGGCACCTGCCGTCAGATCACCGGTCGCCGCGTCCATCGCAGCTGCGCCGCGCACCGCGCCTGCAGTGAAGCCGCCGCTTGCCGCATCTGCAGTACCACCGGTCGCCGCGCCTGCGGTGAGGCCACCAGTCGTCATGCCTGCTGCAATGGCGACGCTGCTGCCGCAATTCGCTCCGCCGGCCGACGAAATCGTCGCAGCCCCCGAGCGCGTTGTCGAATTCACCTTCAGCCTCGACGGCCTCGAAGCAAAGTACCCGCTGCTCAGGAACGCATTCTGAGGCCTTGGAAGCGAGGGCGGCGCCTACTGCCGCACCGCGTTGCCGCCGACCACCACCTGCGCAAAGCGTTGGGCGCCGTCCGCCGACAGGTCTGACGTCACGGCGCGCGCATGGTCCAGCCCGACCACGGCGCCGCGCGGGGTTTCCGAGATCATGTTGTTGTTGACGAGCGCGGTGCCCGCGCCCGACACCACGGACACGCCGATGCCGGCCAGCGCCTTGCGGATCACATTGCCGGAGATGACGACGTCGCGCAGATATTTGCCCCAGCCGGCGACGATGCCGTAGGACGGCGCATTCTCGATCACATTGCCGGTCACCGAGGTGTCGGCTTCGATATAGATGCCGACGCCGGCATCGTCGTCGGGCGCGGTCCCGATCGGGCGCTTCGGGATCAAATTGCGGATGATATTGCCTTGAACCACCGCGATGCGGCCGCCTTCGTTGAAATTGCAGACGGAGACGCCGACGGCAGCGCCATCGACGGTGTTGTTGGCGATCACTGCGGCCTCGAACGCGAATTCGGAATAGAGCGCGACCTCGCGCACGTCGCTGACGCTGTTGCCGGTGATCTGGATATTGGAGGCCGAGTTGCCGCGCACCGCGGAGTAATCGCAGTTTTTGATGCGGTTGCCGCGCACGATCACGTTGCCGGCGCGGAAGGCGTTGATGGCGTTGCCGTACTGGCCGGAGCCGCCGGGGCCGGCCTTGATGTCCTCGATGCGGTTGTCCGCGACCAGCGTGCCGTCATCGCCGATCGCAGTGCGCAGGATCTCGATGCCGTTGTCGTTGGTGCCGATGATGGTGTTGCGGGACACGTTGAGGCCTTTGGCGTCGAACGAGACCACCGCCGTCACGGCAATGTTGGTGAAGACGTTGCCGGAGATCTCGCCGGATACCTGCTCCAGCCAGATGCCGCTGCCGCCGGAGCCGGTGATCTCGCAATCGGTGATGCGGACGCCGCGGCCGCCGAGGACATGGACCAACCCGCGCCGCGTCGGCAGTGGAATGCTGCCGCCGTCGAAGGTGAGGCCGGTCAGCCCGACCGAGTCCGATCCGTCGCTCTGGATCGCCGAGGCCCCGCCAGTGAAGATCAGCTTCGTCGCGCCGCGCACGCCGATCAGTTGCGCGCCATTTGGCAGCCGCAGCAATCCGGTTCGGTAGATGCCGGGCGGAAGCGCAAGCGGCATCTGCGCGCGCGAGGCCTCGTCGATCGCGCGCTGGAGCGTGCGTGTCTGATCCTCGGCCGCGCCGGGCCGCACGCCATATTGGGTCGCATCGCGGCCGAGCAGGGAGGTCAGCGGCGCGGCGCGCGCGGCGTCGACAGGCATGGCGAGCGCACCGGCGATGCCGGCGGTCGAGGCTCCAATGAGATGACGGCGATTGAGGTCCATGACGCGTCCTCCGGCGGACGCGGCGGTCCGCGGGGATTAGGTAGCGCAGGGCGGAAGGGGTCGTCGGGATTGTTCGCGGTAGGGTTAAATGTTTACCGCAGCGGAGGTGCCGTAGGGTGGGCAAAGCGATTTGTCCGCCGGAGCTCGAAGAGCGAAGGCGGAAGCGTGCCCACGATTGACGGCAGATGGAACGAGATCGTGGGCACGGCGCAAGGGCGCCTTTGCCCACCCTACGAGGCCTGCGTGTTCCGCGTCTTCCGTGCCAGGTTCACCATCTCCATCAGCATCGCTTCCCCGGCGTCCACCAATTCGTCCAGCGTGATCCGTGGAAATCCCTTCCGCCGCACGGCGCCGCTGCGCGCTAGCAAGGGAATGTGGATGAACGCGGCAAGCTTTGGTCCGCCGCCGCGCACGTTCTCGATCGCGCGCCAGCTCAGATAGTTGCAGAGATAGGCGCCGGCATCGCGTGAGGGCCGTGCGTCGATGCCGGTGAGACGCGCGGCGCGCAACAGCCTTGCCGTGTGCGGGCCGAACGTCATCGCGTCAGCATGACCGGCGATGCCGCGCTTGCTGGAGCGGGTGTTGGCGGCATCGGGCCACAGCATGGTGACGGCGTTGCGCGCGCGGCTCTCGATGCGCAGGTACGGCGTGCGCGCCGCGAGGCCGAACATCAGCAGCGCATGCGGCTTCACTTTCGCCAGCACTTCCGGCAATTGCCGGTCCACTGCAGCATAGGTCACCGGAAAGATGTGGCGCGATAGCGTGACGCCATCGAGCGCGGGGCGGCGCAATTGCGCCAGCCGCGCCACCAGCGGCTGGGTCGGATTATGCGGCGCGCCGGGAAACGGGCCGAAGCCGGTGAGGAGAATGCGGAGCTGGTCGCTCATTGCAGCAACCCCAATATCTGTTCGGCGGCGAGCGCCGGCGTCAGGTGACCGTCAGCGACCTCCGCCTCGATCTTCTTCACCTTGGCCCGCACCGATGCCTCGCTGCGCAGCCGCGCCAGCATGCGCTGCTCCAGCATCGACCACATCCATTTCACCTGCTGGTCGCGCCGGCGCGCGGCGAACTCGCCGGACGCGTTCATTGCCGTGCGGTGTTCGAGGATCTTCTGCCAGAGCTCGGCAATGCCGGTGCCGGCCAGCGCCGAATAGGTGACGACCGGCGGGTGCCAATGTTCGGACCGAGGGCTGAGGATATGCAGCGCGCCGCGGTAATCGGCCGCGGTGATGTTGGCCCGCTTGAGATTGTCGCCGTCGGCCTTGTTGATCGCGATCATGTCGGCGAGCTCGACCAGTCCCTTCTTGATGCCCTGCAACTCGTCACCGCCGCCTGGCAGCATCAGCGCGAGGAAGAAATCGGTCATGTCGCAGACGGCGGTCTCGGACTGACCGATGCCGACGGTCTCGACCAGCACGACGTCGAAGCCGGCGGCCTCGCACAGCAGCATCGCCTCGCGCGTCTTGGCCGCAACGCCGCCGAGCGTGCCTGACGACGGCGAGGGGCGGATGAAGGCATGGTCGGACGACGACAGTTGCGACATCCGCGTCTTGTCGCCGAGGATCGAGCCGCCGCTACGCGCCGAGGACGGATCGACCGCGAGCACCGCGACCTTGTTGCCTTGCTCGATCAGGTAGGTCCCGAGCGCATCGATGGTGGTGGATTTGCCGACGCCGGGCGAGCCGGTAATGCCGACGCGAACCGCCTTGCCGGTATCGGGCAGCAGCATCTGCACCAGCTCACGCGCCTGCGCCTGATGATCGCCACGCCGGCTCTCCACCAGCGTAATGGCTCGCGCCAGCGCCGCGCGATGGCCGGCGCGCAAGTCGCGGGCGAGGGCGGTGATATCAAGCGAAGTCTTCTTCTCAACCATGCCCTGCTTTACAACGGCGCGCGCAGGCAGGCGAGTGCCCGCGGGACAAGGCATGCGTGGTTACATCAGGCCTTGGCAAAACCCGCCGCCTTCATCGCCTGGCCCATCTGGCTATCCGCCTGGTCCATGAAGGTCTCGAACTGGCCGGCGTCGCGCCAGACGGTGCCGAACCCGCGTCCGGTCATGAAGTCCTTGAATGCGGGGGAGTCGTACACCTTCTTCAAGGCCGCGGTCAGCTTGGCGGCGATGGCCGGAGGCAAGCCCTTGGGGCCGCCGATGCCACGCCACGAGCTGGTGGAATAGTCGACACCGATCGTCTCCTTCAGCGTCGGGACGTCCGGGAAGATCGGATTGCGCGCATGCGCCATGATCGCGAGGCTCCGGGCCTGGCCGGCCTCGATGGTGGCGCGTGCTTCCGGCACCGAGCAGGTGGTGAGATCGAGGCTGCCCGCGACGAGATCCTGCATGGCCGGTGCTGCACCATTCGACGCCGACCACGCGACCTGGTTGGCCGGCAATCCCATCGCCTGCATCCAGCCGACGAGGGCGAGATGCCAGATACCGCCTTGTCCGGTGCCTGAAGCCTTGAACCGTCCGGGAGGTGCCAGCTTGATGGCGTCCATCAGCTCCTTCGCCGTCTTGTAGGGCGAGGACGTCGAGACCTGGATGCCCGGCGG
The DNA here is from genome assembly GCF_024199945.1 of Bradyrhizobium sp. CCGUVB4N. GTDB lineage: Bacteria > Pseudomonadota > Alphaproteobacteria > Rhizobiales > Xanthobacteraceae > Bradyrhizobium. The sequence goes on from NZ_JANADP010000001.1 coordinate 3,378,928, forward strand.
GTCCTCGTTCACCAGCGCCAGCGGCGTAAAATTCCGCGGCGTCAGCTGCGTCAGGGCTTGCCAATGCAGCATTGCGATTTCCACGGTCAGCGTGCCGATCGTGTAGCCGTCCGGCGCTGCGGTTGCGATCTCGGCATGGCCAATTGCGCCGGATCCGCCGGTGCGGTTGACGACGTTGAACGGCTGGCCGAGCTCCTTCTCCAGCAGCGTCGCGACGATGCGCGCAGTCGCATCCGTGCCGCCCCCCGCACCCCACGGCACGATCAAGGTCACCGGCCGCGCCGGATAGGCTTGCGCGCGGGCAGGTGAGAGGAGGGTGGACGTGGCGGCGGCCACAGAAGAGGCCGCGAAAATGCGGCGCGTAATTCCTGGCATCAATAATCCCGGCGGCGCCCTCGGGAATCGGGCTGGTCAATGCAATATGCTACGCGGCTTTGCAGGGATGTCGCAAGCGGCCGCCCAACGGCGCCGTGAGCAATGGTTCCGCTGGAACTCATTGCGGCTGGTCGTCATCGCCTTTTGGCCGCGTGCCGCCGAAGATGCGCGCGCCCTCCGGCGTGAGATAGGGCTTCAACGTTTCCCACGAAACGAATGCGACATATTGGCCCTCGGCATAGGGGCCGACCGCATAGGGCGGGTAGTGGAAGGTGAGGCCGGAGCTCTTGCCTGGTTCGGTCGACGGCGCGAGCGTCGCCGCGCCGATCTTGAGCAGGCTGGGCTCCACGCCCTTGAACCATTCCTCAGTCGCGGTCTCGCTGGTGTCGCGCTTCTTCTTCTCGATTCTGAGCGAGGCGATCACCGCCTTCACCATCGCCTTCATGGTGGGGCCGTTGTCGGCGGTCTCGGCGAAGAACGGGCGGATCGAGATGCGTTTGTTCTCGGACTTGTCCCACAGCACCGTGTTCACGTCCGAATTAGGATGGGCGCCATGGGTGTCCATATAGTCGTCACGCAGGAGGCTGACATAGCGGTCGGCAACGACGGAGCGGATCGAATATTTGCGCTCAAAGTCCCAGCCGCCGTCCTTGAAGAATTGCGGGTCCTGCTTGCGTGAGGCAGCCGCGTCAGCCGCGTTCTTGTCGAGCCATTTCCTGCCCTCGGCAAGGCAGTCGGCCGCGAGTGGCGCGTCGGCCTTGATCTTGTCGTCGAGGAAGACACGCGCCTCGATGTTCCTGTTCTTGACGACGGCGTCGGGCTTGGGGTCGGCGGCGAGAGCGGGGGAGGCCAAGGTGATCGCAGCGATGGCAAAAAGGCTCGCGAGCCATTCTGCCCGCACGTTTGCACGATATGTCACTTCAATATCCATCAATTTTACATCCGACCGCCGTCGACACGTTCGGACGTCGGCATGAGCATAATGATCGCAAGATGAACCGGCGCAGAACGCGCGGCGCGAACACCGGGACGTGAAGATTGGTCGCAGCAGCCTGTCCGCCGGTTTGATGCGGGCGCCCAGGCGCGGAGGAGCTACTCCGCCGCCTCGCTATGCCCGAGCCGGGCGTTCAGCTTGCGGATCAGCTCCTCGGCCGCGTCCGCGATTACCGTGCCGGGCGGGAAGATGGCTTCGGCGCCGGCCGCATAGAGCGCGTCATAATCCTGCGGCGGCACCACGCCGCCGACGATGATCATGATGTCCTCGCGGCCCTGCTTCTTCAGCGCGGCCTTGAGTTCAGGCACGGCCGTGAGATGGGCGGCGGCGAGCGAGGAGACGCCGAGAATGTGAACGTCGTTCTCGACGGCCTGCCGCGCGGCTTCGTCGGCGGTGGCGAACAGCGGCCCGATGTCGACGTCGAAACCGATATCGGCGAAGGCAGACGCGATCACCTTCTGGCCGCGGTCATGGCCGTCCTGGCCGATCTTGGCGACCAGGATGCGCGGGCGGCGGCCTTCCGCCTCCTCGAAGGCGTCGATCAGCGCCTGAACCTTCTCGACCTGGTTGCCCATGCTGGATGCTTCCCGCTTGTAGACGCCGGTGATGGATTTGATCTCGGCGCGGTGCCGGCCGAACACCTTTTCCATCGCGTCCGAAATCTCGCCGACGGTCGCCTTGGCCCGCGCCGCGTCGATGGCGAGCGCGAGCAGATTGCCGTTGCCTTCGCCGGCCGAGCGCGTCAATGCGGCGAGCGCGGCCTCGACGTCCTTCTGGTTGCGCTCGGATTTCAGCCGCGTCAGCTTGTCGATTTGCAAGCGTCGGACACTGGTATTGTCGACCTTGAGAATGTCGATGGCGGCTTCGTCCGATGGCTTGTACTTGTTGACGCCGATCACGGCCTGCTTGCCGGCATCGATGCGCGCCTGGGTCTTGGCCGAGGCCTCTTCGATACGCAATTTCGGCACGCCGGCTTCGATCGCCTTGGCCATGCCACCGAGTTCCTCGACCTCCTGGATATGGCCCCAGGCCTTCGCGGCGAGATCGCGCGTGAGGCGCTCGACGTAATACGAGCCGCCCCAGGGATCGATGATGCGGGTGGTGCCGCTCTCCTGCTGCAGGAACAACTGGGTGTTGCGGGCGATGCGCGCCGAGAAATCGGTCGGCAGAGCCAGCGCTTCGTCGAGCGCGTTGGTGTGCAGCGACTGGGTGTGGCCTTGCGTGGCCGCCATCGCCTCCACCGTCGTGCGCATCACGTTGTTGAAGACATCCTGCGCGGTCAGCGACCAGCCCGAGGTCTGCGAATGCGTGCGCAGCGACAACGAGCGCGGGTCCTTCGGATTGAACGGCTTCAAGAGCTTCGCCCAGAGCAGGCGTGCGGCGCGCAGCTTGGCGACCTCCATGAAGAAGTTCATGCCGATCGCCCAGAAGAACGACAGCCGTGGCGCAAAGCGGTCGACATCGAGACCCGCGGCAAGTCCGGCACGCAGATATTCGACGCCGTCGGCGAGCGTGTAAGCGAGCTCGAGATCCTGCGTCGCACCGGCTTCCTGCATGTGATAGCCGGAAATCGAGATCGAATTGTACTTCGGCATCTTCTGCGACGTATAGGCGAAGATGTCCGAGATGATCCGCATCGAGGGCGCGGGCGGATAGATGTAGGTGTTGCGCACCATGAACTCCTTCAGAATGTCATTCTGAATGGTGCCCGACAGCTTCTCCGGGGCGACGCCCTGTTCACCGGCGGCAGCGACATAAAGCGCGAGGATCGGCAGCACCGCGCCGTTCATGGTCATGGACACGCTCATCTGATCGAGCGGAATGCCCGCAAACAGCGTGCGCATGTCGTAGATGGAGTCGATCGCCACGCCGGCCATGCCGACGTCGCCGCCGACGCGCGGATGATCAGAGTCATAGCCACGATGGGTGGCGAGATCGAAGGCGACCGAGAGGCCCTTCTGTCCGGCCGCAAGATTGCGGCGGTAGAACGCGTTGGAATCCTCTGCCGTGGAGAAGCCGGCATATTGCCTGACGGTCCAGGGCTGATTGACATACATGGTCGGGTAGGGGCCGCGCAGGAACGGTGCGATGCCCGGATAGGTCTCGAGGAAATCGAGGCCGGCCAAATCCGCCTCGCCATAAGCGGGTTTTACGAGAATTCCCTCGGGCGTGAGCCACGGCTCGGCGCTGCCTGACGGCGCGGCGCTTGCGGTCCGCTCGAAGGCGACATCAGCGAAATTGGGAATGCGGGTCATTCCTTGGATTCCTCAAACCTGCGGTGATGCTCGATCAGCCGCTGCAAATTCTTCTTGTAAGCGGGATCATCCGACGACCGGTTCTCAGTCATCATACCAGTCCCGCTCCACAGAAGCCGGGCGAGCAGCTTCCCGACGTTCGCCTTCCACTCTATCAAGCCGAGCAGTATTTCTCCCAGCGCCTGAAGCATGGCATAGCCTACCACGGATTGATCTCAATCATGATCCGGATGCTGATGGCTGACGATGGTCGCCATCTTCTCCGGCCCGTAATTCTGCTGTGTGGTCTGGCTCGGCAGATTGGAGATGCCAACCACCCAGCCCAGGCGAGACTCGCTTCCATATTGTCGCGTCGGCACCAGCCGATCGGGCCGGTCGAACGCGCCGGTCATGATTTCGATCCGCTCGCCATCGATGCGGCCAAAGCTCAGTGGCGTGCCGCAGGCGGCGCAGTAGCCACGGTCGGCGATCGTCGAGGAGCGGAAGAACGACGGCTTGCCCTTGGTCCAGGCGAAATCGGTGCGGTTGATGTCGGCGAAGGAGGCGAATGGCGCGCCGCTCGCCTTCTGGCACATCCGGCAGTGGCAGATCGAAACCCGGTTCGGTGTGGCCGAAATCGCAAAGCGCACCGCGCCGCATTGGCAGCCGCCGGTGAGAACGGGTTTGCTCGTATCGGTCATGCCTGTTCCATCCGCAAATAAGCGTCCTGCAACGTGGCGAGCGCGTCGCCGCCGGCAAACACAAACCCGGTGACACCGGCCGCGCGAAGGGCCGCCTCGGCCTCGGTCGGACGGCCTGCGAGATAGATATGTCGGCTGCCTGCCGTTTGCAGGGCCTTTGCCGCCGCTACGGCGTGTTCCGCGTAGACCTTGTCGCTGGAACAAAGGCAGGCGAGCGCAGCGCCGGAGGTCTTGAAGGCGGCGGCGAGCTTGGCCGGATCGGCAAAACCCTCGCTATCGACCGCCTGGATGCCGCCGGCCTCGAAGAAGCTTTTTGCAAAGGTCGCGCGCGCGGTGAAATCCGCCGCAGTGCCGAGATTGGCCAGGAATACGCTCGGCCGCGTACCGCGCGCTTTCAACGCTGCATCGGATTTGTCGCGCAGCGCTTCGAATGGCGCGGCGAGGCGCATCGGGGCCAGTGCATCGAATTTGCATTTCGGCTCGCCGGAGGGCGGCAGCGCGATCGGCTTCACGTCGAGCACGGTGGCGTCGGCCTCGTGCAGATTGGGAAACTCGCTGGCGCCGGTCAGCACGTCGCGGCGCTTTGCGATGTTGGCCTCGCGCGCCTTGCGCGTGGCCGCGACCTTGCTCTGGAACAGGCCCTGTTGAAGCGCAGCGAAGGCGCCGCCGGCTTTCTCGGCCTCCTGGAACAGCGCCCATGCCGTCGCGCACAGTTCCGACGTCAGCGTCTCGATGCCGCCGGATCCCGCCGCGGGATCGCTGACTTTTGCGAGATTGCTTTCTTCCAGAAGCAGGAGTTGCGTGTTGCGCGCCACGCGCCGCGCGAACGGGTCGGGCAGCCCGCGTGCCAGCGTATGCGGCAGCACGGTGATTGCGTTGGCGCCGGCAAGTCCGGCTGCGAAGGTCGCGATGGTCGCACGCAGCATGTTCACATAGGGATCGCGCTGCGTCAGCATGCGCCAGGCGGTTTCCGCGGCGATGAAAGCGGGCCGAGGCGCGAGGCCGCACGCCTGCTCGACGCGGGCCCAGAGCTGCCGCAAGGCGCGGAACTTGGCCATGGTCAGGAACTGGTCGGCATCGGCGCTGAGCCGGAATGAAACGGCTTGTCGAGCGACATCGAGATCGATGCCGCCGCGCTCGAGCATGCGCAGATAGGTCGCACCGAGCGACAGCACGAATGCCAACTCCTGGGCCTCGGAACCGCCGGCGTCGTGGACGGGACGGCCGTCGGCGAGCACGAACGGACCTTTGAAGCCGCGCCCGATCAGGCCCGACACGATGCGCGCAAAGGGTGCTTCGTACTCCGACCATGGCGCGAGCGCGGCGCCGCGCACGGCGAAGGTGCTCAGGGCCTGATAGTTGAAGCGCACGTCGATCCCGGCGGGATCGAGCTTTTTGGCCTCGACCATATCGGCGAACAGCGTGCCGGCATCCTGCCGGCCGGCCACCGGGTTGAGCGAGATCGCGACGCCGGCATCGAGGAACACACCGTCGAACAGCCGCGCCAGCGTTGCCGGATCGGCGTCGATGACACCGAAATCGCGTGCACCCGGTCCTCCGGCGAACTCGATCTCGAGTCCGGTCGCCCCGTTCTCCAGATCCTGCAAGCCTTGCGCATTCGCCGCCGCCGCATCGGGATGATCGACCCGCTGCATGATCAGCCATGGTGCAGCCGCCGCGCGCCCCGTCAGCAGCGCGGCGCCCTTGGTGCGCGGATAGAGCGGCTGGATCTTCAGGCCGTCATAGGTCTTGCCGACCAGCTTCTCGAACGGCGCGCCCTTCAGCACACCGTCGACCAGCTTGCGCCAGTCCGCGTCCGTCGCCTTGGGAAAATCGGCCGCCAGCGGCAGATTGTCAGTCACGGAGGTCATACGGCCAAGGGCTCCCAAACGTCTCGTTATTCGCAGGCGAAATTGCCACGGCCGGCCCTCCCTGCAAACGGTTGTTTTTGGTTAACCGGTATCCGAAAGCCGCTCAATGCCTTGCGTCGAGACGCTGGCGAGGCCGTCACGCACACGAATGCCCGAGATCACGCGGTCGGGCGCGATTTCGGCCAGCGGCACCAGCACGAAGGCGCGCTCGAACAGCCGCGGATGCGGCAGGGTCAGGTCGGGCTTTTGAAACGACACATCGTCATAGGCAATCATGTCGAGATCGAGCGTGCGCGGACCCCAGCGCCGATCCTTGTCGCGCGTGCGGCCGAATTTCTGCTCGACTTTCTGCATGACGAACAATAGCGCGTGCGGATCGAGGTCGGTCTCGATCTCGACGCAGGCATTGATGAAGGGATCCTGGTCCTCGTCGCCCCAGGGCGGCGTGGCGTAGTCCGACGAACGCGCGATCAATGCGGCTTGCGCCATGCCGCAGATATGGGCGATCGCCTTGCGGAATGTCGCTCGGACATCGCCGACATTGCCGCCGAGTGCGATCAGCACGCTCGCCATGTCAGGGGTGCCGCGAGCGGGTCAGCATGATGCCGACATCGTCGAAGATCGCGGCGATCGGCGCATGCGGCTTGTGCACGGTGATCTTCACGGCGCGGATGCGCGGGAAGTGCGACAGGATGGCGTCGGCGACCGCACCGGCCGCGCGCTCCAGCAGTTTGTAATTGGTGTTCTTGAACGCCGCCGTCGTGGTCGCCACCACGTCGGCATAGGAGACGGTATCGGACAGGCGATCGCTGCGCGAAGGCTCCGACAGGTCGGTGTAGAGCTCGAGGTCGATGACGAAACGCTGGCCGACTTCGGTTTCGTGATCCATCACGCCATGGCGCGCATGGATCGACAGGCCGGTCACGAAGATCGTATCGGTCATTGCTTGCTCTCGATTGCGTTGGCGACCCGCAGGGCCTGCAGGGTCTCGGCGACGTCATGAGTCCGGATGATCTTCGCGCCCTTCTGGGCTGCGATCAGATGCGCGGCGATCGATCCGGCGAGCCGCTCCTTCGGCTCTGACGGCGACACCGAGGCGATGAAACGCTTGCGCGAGGCGCCGACCAGGATCGGCAGGCCGAACATGTCGAGCTCGTGCAGCCGCGCCAGCGCGATCATGCTCTGCTCGGCGGTCTTGCCGAAGCCGATGCCGGGATCCAGCACGATTCTGTCGCGTGCGATGCCGGCTTTCGCGGCGATATCCAGCGAGCGCAGGAAGAACGCCTTCATGTCCGCGACGATGTCGATGGCAGAATCGACGCTGTCGCGGTTGTGCATGACGATGACGGGGACGCCGCGGGTAGCGACCACCGGCGCCATATCGGCGTCGCGCTGCAACCCCCAGACGTCGTTGGCGATGGCCGCGCCCTGGTCGAGCGCGAAGGCCACCACCTCCGCCTTCATGCTGTCGATCGAGACGGGAACGCCGAGCGCGACGATGTCAGACAGCACCGGCTTCAGCCGGGACAACTCGTCCGCCGCGGTCACCGGCTGGGCGCCCTTGTAGGGCCGGGTGGATTCGGCGCCGATATCGATGATGTCGACGCCGGCCTCGATCATCGCCCGCGCCCGTGCCAGCGCCTGGTCCGGCGCGATGAAGTCGCCGCCGTCGGAAAAGGAATCCGGCGTCACGTTGAGCACGCCCATCACTGCCGGCAGAGGCCGGTCGAGCAGCGTCCGCAGCGCATCTGGCCCGGCCGAGCCGGCCGGCGGGACGGATGGGGAGGGCGAGGCGTTCATGCGCGTCGCTTTGCGCGGTCGGGGAGGGGGAGTCAAGGCCGGGAGAGGGAGCCCCTGCATGCCGGGAGCCGCCGATGTTTTGGCGCTCTCCCGCATCATCCCCGCTGTCGTCCCGGCGAAAGCCGGGACCCATCATCCCAGGGAGAAGTTTGGCGACGACTCGTAATCCGGTACTTCGGCCTTCTACGATCGATCAATTCCGCGGTATGGGTCCCGGCCTTCGCCGGGACGACGGAAAAATTCAATACGTGATCTTCGGCGACAGTTTCCTGGCCTTGGCGATGATGTCGCCGACCGACTTCTCGGAGGGAAGGATGCGGACGAGCTTCCTGCGATCGTTGGCCTCGCGCATGCTCTGCGTCAATCTTGCCGGATTCCGATAAGCGAGCTCGCGCACCGTGGTGACGCCGGCGGCGCGGACTAGGCCGACCTTGGCCCGGCCCATGCCGGGAATGCGCATGTAGTCGGAGACGTTGGCCCACTCCAGCAGCGACTGCTCGCTGATGCCGGTCTTGGCCGAGAGTGCCTTGCGGCCCCTGGCCGTGCTCGCGGCTTCCAGCAACGCGTCGGTCGTGCGGATCCCCTGCGCCTTCAACTTGTTGGCGGCAAAGGCCGGCAGGCCCTCAATCTCTGAGATCGGATATGTCATGATACTCAATATGAAATGCGTCGCTCAGGCGAATTGGCTAAGGCCCGGCGTGCCCGCGATGATCTTGCCCATCTGATCCGCTCCGATTTTGTCTCGACCAAAACGAAAAAGTTCACGCGCAATGGTTTGGATGTCGGACATGCCAAGCCCAAGGCCCATCAGGCGCGTGCCGACGGCCATCAGGCCGCCGCCCATCAGCCGCGACAGTCCGCCACCGCTCTTGGACGCCTCGATCGCGCCTTCCGCACCGGGGATTTGGTCGATCAGAGCCTGCACGCTGTCGGGAGGACCTTCGCTGCGGAGGAAACCCAGGATAATGCCGACGGTCTTTTCAGCGACAGCACTATCTATGCTGGCGTTTGCCGCCAGCTGTCCGATCAGCTCGTCCATATGGGCCTGCCCCTCAGCCGGTTCACATGCCGGAGAATATTTTCGAAAAACGATCTTGAGCCGGTGCGATGTGAAATACAAGCGATGAACGCACGCAACGTTCCGAAGACGCAAAAAGTGTTGCAGCGATGCAAGAGCGGAGAAGGAATCCTTGAAAAATTGCCGCGGTGCGAATGTATCACTCCGACTTTTGGCGCATGCCGCGCGCGGTGTCTCCGACAATGTCGCATGTGAGCGCCGTCTTGAACGGTTTCAATCGGCTCGCGACATGCGTTAAACTACGGAACTGGCGGGCCCGAGTTTCAATACGCGAAACTAACGATAGAGAGAATGATGACGGCGCAGGACAACAAGCTCGGCGATACCGACGACAAAATCTTCGTCGGCAAGGGAGACGAGCAGGCCTGGCTGACGCTGGCGCTCGCCAATCGCCATGGCCTCGTCACCGGCGCGACCGGAACGGGCAAGACGGTCACGCTGCAGGTCATGGCGGAAGGATTTGCGCGGGCCGGTGTTCCGGTGTTCGCCGCCGACATCAAGGGCGACCTCTCCGGCATCTCCGAGGTCGGGGAGGCAAAGGACTTCATCGTCAAGCGTGCCAGCGAGATGGGGCTGACGTTCCAGCCCGACCAGTTCTCGACGGTGTTTTGGGACGTGTTCGGCGAGCAGGGCCATCCAGTGCGGGCGACCATCACCGAGATGGGGCCGCTGCTGCTGGCGCGCATGCTCGATCTCAACGACGTGCAGGAGGGCGTGCTCAACGTCGCCTTCCGCGTCGCCGACGACAACGGTCTCGCGCTGATCGACATGAAGGATCTGCGGGCGCTGCTGGATGCCATCGTGCCCGACAGCGGCAAGAAGGGGCCGGATGCGGACGAGGATCCGCTCGCGCCGATCCGCAAGGCCGCCCAGGGTTTTGGCAACGTCACCAAGGCCACCGTCGGCACCATCCAGCGCCAGCTGCTGGTGCTGGAGAACCAGGGCGCGACAAAATTCTTCGGCGAGCCGGCGCTGACCTTGAAGGACTTCATGAAGACCGACCGCGACGGCCGCGGCATGGTCAACATCCTGGTCGCCGACAAGCTGATGCAGAGCCCGCGGCTTTACGCGACATTCCTGCTGTGGATGCTGTCAGAGCTGTTCGAGGAATTGCCCGAGGCCGGTGACCTTCCGAAGCCCAAGCTGGTGTTCTTCTTCGACGAGGCGCATCTGTTGTTCAACGACGCGCCGAAGGCGTTGATGGACAAGATCGAGCAGGTGGTCCGCCTGATCCGCTCCAAGGGCGTCGGCGTCTATTTCGTCACGCAAAACCCGATCGACGTGCCCGACCGCGTGCTCGGGCAGATGGGCAACCGCGTGCAGCATGCGTTGCGCGCCTTCACTCCGCGCGACCAGAAGGCGGTCGCAGCAGCCGCCCAGACCTTCCGGCCCAACCCGAAGCTCGACACCGCCAAGGTGATCATGGAGCTCGGCAAGGGCGAGGCGCTGGTGTCGTTCCTCGAAGGCAACGGCACGCCGGCGATGGTCGAGCGGGTGCTGATCCGCCCGCCGTCGGCCCGCATCGGGCCGATCACGGCGGAGGAGCGCAAGGCGATCATGGATGCGAGCCCGGTGAAGGGCAAATACGACACCGCGATCGATTCCGAATCCGCCTATGAGATCCTCCAGAAGCGCATCGCCGGCACCGCGGCGCCGGCCGATGGCCAGGCGGGTGGAGGCGGTGGCGGCATCCTCGGCCAGATCGGCTCGATCGTCGGTACCATCTTCGGCACCAACACCGGACGTAACCGGCTGACGACGGGACAGCGCATCGCGCGCGACGTCACGCGCACGGTCACCGACAAGGTGGTCGGCGGCGTCGTGGCCGATCTCGGCAAATCGGTCGGCGGCCAGTTGGGCGGCTCGGTCGGCCGCGCACTCGTCCGCGGCGCGCTCGGCGGGCTGCTGCGCAGGTAGGCAGAATGCCCGGTTGCGGGCCAGCGGTCCGCAACGCCGTTGCGGTTGCGCGAGAAGCGGCGTCTTTGCAAGGCACAAATTCGGGTGATGGGGACTCTCCAAGCGTCCGTCGGTCTGCTACGTGCTATTTGTTTCCGACTGGACATAATGTGACTCTCTCGAATCCATCAGACAAATCCGGCGCGCTCCGATCTCTTTCACTGCGCGCACCGCTCGACCTGCTCTTCCTGGTCTGCTGCTTGATTCTGACCGCGGACGTCCTCGGGCCGGAGATCTTCGGCCGCGGCAAGACCAAGGACTACGCGCTGTGGTACTGGGCCGGGCAGCAGGTGCTGCATGGCGGCCCGCTCTATCCGAGCGACATCCATGACCAGTTCGAGTTCATCTATCCGCCGCTGCTGGCGATCCTGCTGGCGATCCCGAGCTGGTTCGGCAAGATCCCGCTCTATGTCGTGCTGTCGATCCTCAATGTGGTGGCGTGGTTTTCAACGGGCGTTCTCTCCAATGCCATGACCGGCTCGGACCGCAAGCCGGGCCCGTGGCTCGAAGCGCTGCCGGCATTCGCCACCGTGACCTTCGTGTTCGACATGTTCGATCTCGGTCAGCCGAACCTCGTTCTGCTGGCGATGATGCTGTACGGCTTCTGGAGCCTCCAGCATCGACGATCCTGGTTGGCAGGCTTCATGTTCGCACTCGCCACCGCCATCAAAGTGTTTCCGATCGCGGTGCTGCCTTATCTGGTTTGGCGGAGGCAGTGGGCGGCCGTCGTCAGCATGATCGCCTTCATCGGCGTGCTGCTCTACGTCGTGCCGGCGCCGATCCGTGGCTTCGAGCGTAACGCGGCCGAGCTCAGCACCTGGTACCAGGGCATGGTCGGCTCCAGTTCGGAGAAGGGTTTTGGCCAGCGCGACGAGCAGAACTGGTCGTGGGTCAACCAGTCCATCATCGCGGTGACGCATCGGCTGGTCCGCCCGATCAACTACAATCTGGAGGACCCCAGCAAGCCGGTGCGCACGATGAATGTCATCGACGTCGACTACAAGACGGCGAACTGGATCGTGCTCGCAGTGTCGGTGTTGCTCGGGCTCGGCTTTGTCGCGGTCATGCCGCGGCAATCGCAGCGAACGGCGCGTTCGGATGCCGAGGAGCTCGGCATTCTGTTCTGCCTGATGACGGTCGCCTCGCCGTTGGCGCGACAATATTACTTCATGTGGCTGTTCCTGCCGTTCACGGTGCTGATGCATCGGGCCGCTTTCGACGTGCGGCCGAATGTGCGGCTGGGAACCTGGCTCGCGCTTCTGGCTACCGGCATCCTCATGCTGCTGTCGCTGCCGCTGTTCCCCAACACCATCCAGGCCTGGGGCAACAACCTCGTCGCCACGGCGGTCCTCGCCGTGACGCTCGCCTGGCACATCCGGCATCCGCCGGTTGCGGCTAGCTCCGAGGCCGCGGCAGGGTTAAAACCACAACCATCCTGAGGTTAGAAAAGTGGGACATCCGGCCATGGCCAATGCGCAGCTTCAATCCGTGCTCGACCACATCGACAAGGACTTCGGTAACAGCCTCGAGCGGCTGTTCTCGCTGTTGCGGATCAAGTCGATTTCCGCGGATCCGGCCTATGCTGGGGATTGCAAGGCGGCAGCCGAGCATCTGGCCAAGGACATCGCGAGCCTCGGCGTCGCGGCCGAGGTGAGGCCGACTGCCGGCCATCCCGCCGTCGTCGGCAAGGCCAAAGCGGGCGGACGGCCGCATGTGATCTTCTATGGCCATTACGACGTGCAGCCGGTCGATCCGCTCGAGCTCTGGCACCGTCCGCCGTTCGAGCCCGCCGTCGTCGATCATGCCGACGGCCGCAAGATCATCGTCGCGCGCGGCGCCGAGGACGACAAGGGTCAGGTGATGACCTTCGTCGAAGCCTGCCGCGCCTGGAAGAAGGTCACGGGCTCGCTGCCGATCGACATCACCTTCCTGATCGAAGGCGAGGAGGAGGTCGGCTCCAAGAACTTCGTGCCGTTCGTCGAAGCCAACAAGGACGAGTTCAAAGCCGATTACGTGCTGGTCTGCGACACCGGCATGTGGGATCCGGAGACGCCGGCGATCACGACGGCGCTGCGTGGCCTGCTCTATGAAGAGGTGAAGATCACCGCCGCCAGCCGCGATCTGCATTCCGGCGTGTACGGCGGCACGGCGATGAACCCGATCCGGGTGCTGACCAAAATCCTCGGCGGACTGTTCGACGACGACAACCACATCACCATTCCGGGCTTCTATGACGGCGTGAAGGACACGCCGCCTGAGATCCTGGAGCAGTGGAAGAAACTCAATTTCACGCCGGACTCGTTTCTCAAGCCGGTCGGTCTGTCGATCCCGGCCGGCGAGAAGGGCCGGTTGATGGTGGAACAGGCCTCCACGCGTCCGACCTGTGACGTCAACGGCATCTGGGGCGGCTATATCGGCGAGGGCTCCAAGACGGTGATCCCGTCGCATGCCTCGGCAAAAGTCTCGTTCCGGCTGGTCCAGGGCCAGGACCCCCAGAAGATCCGCAAGGCCTTCCGCGACTACGTGTCCGCTCGGATTCCCGGCGACTGCAAGGTCGAGTTCGGCGATCATTCCGCCGCACCCGCCGTGGCGCTCGATTGGAACATGAAGCCGCTTGCAGCGGCCAGGAAGGCGCTCACCGAGGAATGGGGCAAGGAGACCGTGCTGATGGGCTCCGGCGCCTCGATCCCGATCGTCGCCGATTTCAAGCGCGCGCTCGGGCTGGATTCGCTGCTCGTCGGCTTTGGCCTGGACGACGACAATATCCATTCGCCGAACGAGAAGTACGATCTGCGCAGCTTCCAGAAGGGCATCCGCTCCTGGGCGCGGATCCTCGCCGCACTGGCCGATGTGAAGTAGGCACAGTGCCGTAGGGTGGGCAAAGGCGCGAAGCGCCGTGCCCACCACCTCTCAGTGATGACCAAAGAAGAAGACGTGGGCACGCTTCGCTTTGCCCACCCTACGGCTCCGTTTCCGTAACGAGACCTTGCAAAAAAACGCCGCCCGGAATTGGGCGGCGTTTCATTCCAAAACGTGTAGAGGGTGTTGGCGATTACCCTACACGAAGTCCGCAGAATCTCAAGACCGGTAGCCCGGCAGCTCGCGGTCGAGCTTGCGCAGCAGCGGCGGCCACACCAGGTTCGTCGCGCGCAGCTCGGCGCGGTCGCGGTTGGCGAGCAGCTCGGTGTTCTTCTCGATCGCGATCTCCTCGACCGGATAGACCGGCGTGCCGAGCGCGCGCGTGCGCACCTGCATCGAGCAGGCGCGCTCGAGGTGGTACATGCGCTCGAAGGCGGAGGCGACCGAACGGCCGACGGTCAGGGTGCCGTGGTTGCGCAGGAGCATGTGGTTGTGGTCGCCGAGGTCCTTCTGCAGCCGCGGCCGCTCGTCGTGATCGAGCGCGATGCCTTCATAGTCGTGATAGGCGAGGTCATGGGTGACGAGCTGCGCGGTCTGGTTCAGCGGCAGCAGGCCTTCGGCGCTGCTCGACACCGCGGTGCCGTCCAGCGTGTGGAGATGCAGCACGCAGATCGCGTCCTCGCGCACCTCGTGGATCGCCGAATGGATGGTGAAGCCGGCCGGGTTGATGCTGTATTCGCTCTCGCTGAGCTGGTTGCCGTGCAGATCGACCTTGACCAGGCTCGAGGCCGTGATCTCGTCGAACATCAGCCCGTAGGGATTGATCAGGAAGTGGTGGTCGGGGCCGGGCACGCGCGCGGAGATGTGGGTGTCGACCAGATCGTCCCAGCCGTACAGCGAGACGAGACGATAGCAGGCGGCGAGATTGACCCGTTGCTGCCACTCGGCCTCCGTCATGTTCGACGGTACTTCCTTCAGGCGCGCTTCCGCTGGTGACATGGCAAATCTCTCCGAACCTCGTTGTTGCGGGGAGAGAGCCTAGTCGCGGGTGAGGCCCGCAGCAAGGCGGTCAAATCGCGGCAGCCAAGCGTAGCCCGCATGCTTGTCCGCCGTAGCTCGAAGAGCGAAGGCGGAGAGCAAGGCTGGAGAAGAATATTACGGCGCCGGGATCGACAGCAGGCTGGAAATGCTGCGGCCGCGGATGTCGTAGACGCGGGCGAACACCACGTCGTCGCGCTTGATCTCGACCAGCACCGGGGCGGTCAGGCCCTTGCAGTAGAATTCGCCGAGCGTCATGGCGAAATCGGCCGCGTTGGAATCCCAGCCGATGGTGAAGTCGGGGCCGAGCGCGACCTGCGCCGGGCGCTGCGGACCGCACACCGCGACCTTCCATTTGCGATTGCGCGGCGGCACTTCCTGGCGCTCGATCAGCTGCTCGCGCAGCTCGTCGGAGGCCTGCTTCAGCGCGAGGCCCCAATAGTCCAGCATGAAGCGGTCGTCGGCGGCGCGCACCGTGCCGGCGATGTGGTTGAAGTGGGTGTATTGATAGGGATGCAGCCGGATCATCTCGGCGAGCGGCAGCGCGAGGCCGAAGCAGAACACGGCGAGCACGGCCGGCTGCCAGGCGCGGTGGTTGGCGCGCAGGCGCTCCATGGTCCAGGCGAAGGCGACGCCTCCGAGCACCGCCATCGGCGGGATCACGAACACGAAATGGCGGATGCCGTTGTAGAGCGCCGGACGCTTCACCATCGCGATTGCGAGCGGCAGGGTGGCCGCCAGGGTCAGCATCAGCATGATGGTCTTGCGGCGCGCCGGAACCTCGCGACGCGTCAGCATCGCGAAGGTGCTGAACACGGCGCCGGCCATAAACACCAGCATCACTTCGGGCAGCTGCAGCGCGAACAGTGTCGGCAGATACGACCAGGGCATGTCGGGAACCGACACGATCGCGCCGTCGAACATCTCCTTCCAGGGCTTCTCGAAGAAATGCGAGAAATAGGTCAGCGCCTCGAAGGGATTGGCGGGCTCCATGATCGACCACGGCCAGATCAGGCCCATCACGAGATAGCCGAATGCCAGCCCAGGCAGCAGCACGTAGACGACATGGGCGAAACGCCTGATCGCCTCGCGCGCGCCCTCGGTGCGCAGCTCTTCCAGCAACAGCGGCATGAAGCCGGCCATCGCGTAGACCAGCGCGAGGCCGCCGAGGATGCGGCAGCCGATCGACAGGCCGGCACCCAGGCCGACGATCAGGATCGTGCGCGGCGAGGGTTTTGGATATTCCTCCGCAAGCCGGACCAGGCCGAGCATCAGGATGATCATGGCCACCGCGAAGGGCGCGTCCTTCGGGTTCATGAACATGTGGCCGTAGAAGATCGGGCAGAGCGCCAGCAGCAAGAGTGCGGCAAGGCCCGCCAGCGGTCCGGCGACGCGGCGGCCGAGCCGCCAGGTGACCGCAAGACCGATCACGCCGACGATCGCGCCGACCAGGCGTCGCGTCTCGAACAGCTCGAGCGGGAGAATCTTGTGCAGCAGGGCCGCGACCATGTCGAAGCCGCCGCCATACATATAGAGATTGGCGAAGGAGAGTGCGGACGTGTCCCGGAAGCCGGAACCGTACATGCGCAGCAGCAGGTCGGCATACTCGGCATGGGTGTAATCGTCCCAGCCGAGCCCGTAGTCGCGGAAGGTCAGGCCTGCGATGACGGCGACGGCAGCCAGCACCAGCATGGCGAGATCGTCGCAAGTCCGTTCAACCGAGCGCCCGAGGGGCGTGTCGATCGCCGAAGTCGTGATGGATGTCATGGCTATTGGTGACCCGGAATCCCCTCTTGGCCCTGCTGGTGCGCGCGGGCCTGCTCCCCGGAATCCCTATAGCGCAGTTCCATTACCAAGTAATTGGGCATTATGGCTAAATTCCTGATGCGACGCAGCAATTTCCAGAAACTCGGAGCACATCACAGCTAGCGGACCGTTGCTGAAGGGAATGTGAATAAGTCCCTGATATCCTTCCCTTTAGGAACGGTGCGGGCAATTGGTCGTTGGCGAGGAACGCAGTATGACGGTATCGTGGCGTAACGGGTGTCGTGCGTGGGTGCACGGCCGGGGGTGTGTTCGATGAGCTTGGCTTTGTTGATTGCAGGGATTTTCGCCGTGGTGGCGGGCCTCCTTGCGATCGCTTTTGGCTATTCGATCAGGGATTTCAGCCTCGGCAGCACGCTCATAACGAGCGGCGTGATCGGCGTCTGCTCCGGAATGTTACTGGTCGGCCTCTACATCGTGCTGCTGGAGCTGCAAGGCATTGCCCGCCGGCTGGCCGGAACAGCTGCGGCGTCGGAGGTTCGCGTGAGGCCGGTGCTGCCGCCGGGCCTCGCTGCGCCCACTGCACCGGGTGCGTCTGCGCTGGAACTGCCGCCGGCGCGCGTCGAGCCGCAGCCATCGCCCGCTGCGCCGCCTTGGCAGGCCGAAGCGCCAGTGCGCGAGCGACCGCGGGTCGAGGCACCGGCCGAGCCGGAAGCGCCGCCACCGCCCCCGCCCGCCGCTCCGGAGGCACCACGTCGCCGCAACCTGATGTTCGCCTCGAGCTCGCGCAAGGAGCGTGAGCGTGCCGAGGCCAAGGCCGCGGACGGTCTGCCGCTGCAACCACATGCCGAGCCCGCGGAGCCGGCCGCATCAGAAGCTCCGCCCGCGAGCTTCGACGATGCCTGGCCGAAGGCCGACCGTGCACGGCCGCCGGAGCCACCCGCGGCGCGTCGCCCGTCGCCGCCGCGGCCGGCGTCGACCTTCGAGCCGGCTGCACCTCAGCCTGCTGCGCCTCAGCCCGCCGCACCTCCGCCCGCCCCCGAGCCGCCGCCGGTCGAACAGTCGCCGGTGACGGTGCTCAAATCCGGCATCGTCGACGGCATGGCCTATTCGCTTTATTCCGACGGCTCGATCGAGGCGCAAATGCCGGAGGGCATGATGCGCTTTGCCTCGATCGACGAACTGCGCGCCCATCTCGACCAGCGCGGCGGCTGAAGCCCCGCTGGATCCAAGTAGAGTCTCGCAGTTTTTGTCGCGAGATCAGTAATCGGTTCATATTTTCCAGTCGTCCTATTTCGGCCAAACGTATTGTTGACAGAGAATACTTCACCGCCGCCAATGCAGTCGCGACGGAGTCATTGGAGAGAGGTCGAGCCCATGTCCGATGCCGGGGCCAAAAATTTCATCGAGCTGACGGCGAACATCGTCTCGGCCTATGTCAGCAACAACCCGACGCCGGCCGCCGAGATTCCGAACCTGATCAGCCAGGTGCACGGTGCGTTGACGCGGGTGTCGTCGGGTCGCGTCGAAGCGCCGCTCGAACCGGCAAAGCCCGCAGTCTCGCTGAAGAAGTCGATCGCGCCCGACTATCTGGTGTGCCTGGAAGACGGCAAGCGCTTCAAGTCGCTGAAGCGCCATCTGCGCACGCAGTACAGCATGACGCCCGAGCAATATCGCGAGAAATGGGGCCTGCCGGCCGACTATCCCATGGTCGCGCCGAACTACGCGGTGGCGCGTTCGCAGCTGGCGAAGAAGATGGGCCTGGGACAGCAGCAGCGGAAGAAGGGGAAGTAGCGTAGCGCTTAGTGTCGTAGGGTGGGCAAAGGCGCAAAGCGCCGTGCCCACGAATTCTCATCAATCGCACTCAGAACGTGGGCACGCTTCGCTTTGCCCACCGTACGGCAGCTCATCATGCGGAGCTACGACGCTTCCGCGAGCGCCTCTTTCGCGTCGGTCTTGATCCGCTCGACCATCGAACGCAGGCCGTTGGAGCGCTGCGGCGTCAGATGGTCGCGGAAGCCGAACTCGTTGAACACGGAAATCGCATCGGTATCGAGGATCTCCTGCGGCGTGCGGCCGGAATAGAGCGAGAGCACGATCGCGACCAGCCCGCGCACAATATGCGCGTCGCTGTCGCCGCGATACTTCAGGATCGGCGCGCCATTGCCGCGATCGACCAGCTTCTGGAGCCAGACCTGGCTGACGCAGCCATTCACCTTGTTCTCGGCCGAGTGCTCCGCCTCGGGCATCGGTTCCAGGGTGCGGCCGAGCTCGATGACGTACCGGTAACGGTCGTCCCAGTCGTCCAGAAGCTCGAAATTGTCCCTGATCTCGTCAATCGTCGTCATTGATGGCCCGTGGTTCCCGCGTTCTCCCAATATAGGCACGCGGGACGTCGAAATCGATAGGATTTGGGGCCTAATTCGCGGCTTCCGGACCGCGCCATTCCAGCGCGAGATCGTCCTGGGTCAGCGTGTCGCGCGGCGCCTCGGTCGCGGCTGCGTCGCCTTCACCGGCGACCGTGATCGAGCCGGTGTGGTCGGGCGCCTTCTTGTCGGTCTTTTCGTTCTTCTCGATCTGCTCTTTTTTGTCGTTGATGATCTGGTAGATCTTCTTCGCGCCGTCCTGGGCCCGCTGGCCGATGATGGTGGCGGCCTGTCCGCCGACCTCGCAGGCTGCCGGCTGACGTTTGCAGAACTGGCTCATGTCGGAGACGGCCGCGGTCGCAGCCTGCACCGCGTCGGCAGCGCCGATCTGCGGCAGCTTGTCCGATTCGTGCGTCTTGTCCCGCGGCAGGAGCACCAGCACCAGCCCGAGCCAGAATGTGATGCGGAGCAGAAAGCGCATCTAATCGACCTGTATGTTAGATCCCGCCGCGGCGATCCCCGCGAGGTGTCGGACCTAGCAACTCTCGATAAATCGCAAGTGATTGCCTTCCGCTTAATTCGCGGAAAATTTACGCAAAAATCTTCGCGATTGGCGGTCTCGTAAATTTTCGATTGATGGCTGGGCCATTGGTGTTCCGGCTCCCGCGCGTCCACCAATTCGAAACCATGAAAGGGACGGCGAAACCCTGTGTTCACCATCCGCGATGATGACATCGCCAAATCGCCTAAAAATCTCCGCGATGACGCCGTGTCGGGCCGCAGGCCGGATCGCCTTAGCACTCGTTTAAGGTCGCTCTGACACGTTGGCTCAACGACAAGGAGGCGTTCCGGCACGTCTTCAACGACGATTGAGCCGAAGCGCGAGACCCGTGACAGTTTTGAGTATCATCCGCGATTGTCTCGATGCGCTGCTGCATCCCTCCGCGCGTTACGATGCGCTGACGCGAGCGCGCCATCGGGCTTTCATGGCGCCGCGGCTTCTCGGAAGCCTGGCCGCCTTTGCCGCATTTCCTGTCTATCTGGTCCTGCGTGGCGCGCCGAGCGCGATCGAGGTCGCGGCCTTTGCCTGGCTGATCGCGCCGATCATGCTGTCCTGGTTCCTGTCACGCACCGGCCGCTATGAAGGCGCCCATGTGCTGTCGTCGCTGGCGCTCGCCGGCCTGATCATGGCGATCGCCGCCACCACCGGCGGTATCGAATCATTCGCGGCTATCTGGCTGGTCGTGGTTCCCCTCGAAGCCGCGCTGTCGGCCTCGCGCCGCGTCGCAGCCTTTGCCTCGTTGCTCGCGTTGTCCTGCGCGGGTCTGTTGATCCTGGTCACCCAGCTCGGCTGGCTGCCGGCCGGCGACCTCAGCGCCCCCGAGCGCGCCGCGATGATGGCGTTCGGCGTCGCTTCCGCAACACTCTATGCCGCGGGCCTTGCCTTCGGCGCCGAGTCGCTCGCGCGTACCAGCGTCACGTTGCTGTCGCGCGAGGAGGAGCGCTATCGCCTACTGGCGCGCAACATGAGCGACGTGATCTCGCGGCATCAGCGCAACGGCGCGGTGCAATTCATCTCGCCGGCCGCCGAAGCCATGCTCGGCATGCCGGTCGCGCAGCTGCTCGGCCATGGCCTGTTCGATCGCGTCCATGTCGCCGACCGCCCGGCCTATCTCACCGCACTGTCCGATGCCGCGCGCGGCGACGTGCGCAGCGTCGAGTTCCGGCTGCGCCGGGAGCCCGATGGTTCCGAGCGCGGTCAGGTCGATTTCATTTGGGTCGAGATGCGCTGCCGGCCGCTCGATCAGCATCCGGGCGGCGATCTCACGCGCGAGGCCGAAGTCGTCGGCGTCATGCGCGACGTGACCGATCGCAAGCTGTCCGAGCAGGCGCTCGATCAGGCGCGCAGCGCGGCGGAAGCCGCCGACGCCGCCAAGACGCGCTTCCTCGCCACCATGAGCCACGAGCTGCGCACGCCGCTCAACGCCATCATCGGCTTCTCCGAGATGATCGCGCAGGAGCAGACCCTGATGCTGGGCGCGCCCCAGCGCAAGGAATATGCCGAGCTGATCAACGCCTCCGGCCAGCACCTGCTGTCGGTCGTCAACGGCATTCTCGACATGTCGAAGATGGAGTCGGGCAATTTCGAGATTGCGTCGGAGCCGTTCGCACCGCGCGCCTCGCTGATGCATTGCTGCAACCTGCTTGCGCTCAAGGCGCGCGAGAACGGCATCGATCTCATCACCGACGCGCCGCAGGATCTGCCCGTCATGACCGGCGATCCCAGAGCCTTCAAGCAGATCGTGCTCAACCTCGTCGCCAACGCCGTCAAGTTCACCGAGCGCGGCGGCCAGGTCACCGTGGCGGCCGCTGCATCCGCCTCGCAGCTCACGCTGCGCATCAGCGATACCGGCGTCGGGATTGCGCCTGAAGATCTCAAGCGCATCGGCGCGCCGTTCTTCCAATGCGGCAAGACCTATGAGCGCCGTCACGAGGGCACCGGCCTCGGCCTTTCCATCGTGAAGAGCCTCGTGGCGTTGCATCTCGGCGAATTGACGGTACAAAGCAAGCTCGGCGAGGGCACCGCGGTCACCGTCAAGCTGCCGCTGGTCTACACGCCGCCGCAAGCCAAGCCGGCGGAGAGCAAGATCGCGACGCTGACGCCGGCGCTGCGCCAAGAGACTCAAGACCGACAGATTCAAGACCGACCTCAGGACCAACCTGCTTTGGTGAAGAAAAGTGCCTAGAAAGCCTGCAAAGGACGAAGCCGCTCCGCGCCGCCGTGGTGCCAAGGCCGCGGTCGTGGATGTCGAGACCGAGCGCAACCTCGTGCTACGCGTGCTCTTGCACAGCCCGAAGGACACGCTGGCCGGCCTCGTCGCCGTCGCCGCGATCAGCGCTATCGTTGCCAATGCGCTGTTCCTCCAGACCGGCCGGCATCCGGCGCCGATGTTCGGCACCGTGATCAATCTTCCCGCGCCGTCGTCGGTGCCGCTCTCCAATCCCATGCCGCGTCCGCGTCCGGTCGGGGCCGATACGTCGCCGCTCGAGCCGAAAGCAACCGAGTTTCGCGTCGAGCCGAAGCCAGCCGAGAAGGCACCGGAGAAGCCTGCCGAGACGACGGCCTCGACGTCGCCGCGCGCGGGCGATCCCATGACCAATCTGGTCATCAAGGCCACGACACCCACGCCGGCACCGTCCGCGGTGGCCGTCGCACGTCCGCCGGCGCCGATCCCGACGCAGCAGAGCCCGGCGGCGCGTCGCCTCGCCGGCGTGCAGCGCGCGCTGTCCGAATACGGCTATGGGAATTTGAAGATCACGGGCACGATGAGCGGCGAGACCCAGTCGGCGATCCAGACCTTCGAGCGCCAGCACAAGATGCCCGTCACCGGCCAGGTGTCGGACCGCCTGCTGCGCGAGCTCGCCGCCGCGATCGGCCACCCCGTCGAATAATCGTTGTCGCGTCTTGAAGCCTGAAGGCTGGTGCTGTCTGCAGCGCTGGCCTATCGTGCACGCATGCGTTTGAAATCAAACATCTGGGTCTCAGCCTACTTGCGCCGGTGCCAGACCGAGGGCGTGTTCGGCGCCGTGCGCCGTCGCGGTGCCGAGGAGGCGGGGGCGGTGTTCGTGAAGGTGTCGCTGCTCGACGGCAACGCGATGCTCTACACGCCGGCGCCGCAGACCGTCTATGACGAGGGACGGCCGGTCGATCGGCTCTTCGTACCGATTGCGCCGCAGCCGGTGCCTGAGCCTGCCGTGGAAGAGCGCCTGACCAAGGAGCTTCGCTTCGACCCGGATGCTTGGATCGTGGAGACGGAGGACCGCGCGGGGCGGCATTTCCTCGAGTTGGCGAAGACCTAACTGCCGATCCACCGTCATTGCGAGGAGCTCGTGACAAAATTGCGCAGCAATTTTGCACCGGAGGCGAGCGTTACCGCTCCGACGATCCGCCTGAGCCCGTCCGCACCGCCGGGCTCGACCCGGGCTGCACGCCCGGCCGCGACTGGCCGGCCGCGCCGCGGGCGCGCTGCCGCTCGCTGTCATGCAGCGACGGCTGGTACTTTGCGCGTGTGACGGCGAGCGTCGAGCCGCGCCAGGCGGCGAGCATCACCAGCGCGGAGCGGTCGCTGAGGCGGTCGTAGAGCCGCGACAGCCGGTAGACTGAATCCACCGAATTGCCGATCGCCGGCTTGAAGAACAAGAGGATGCGCTGGAAGTTCGGGCTCGGCATGTCGAGCGCGCGGGCGGCCACTGCAAGTGCCTCGCCGCCGGCATCGTCGACGATCTGGGCTGCGACCCGCGAGGGCAGGATCAGGGTATCGCCGAGCTCGTAGGTGAAACTCTCGATATCGCCCGCGATCGCCGCCATCTCCAGGATCTGGATCGCACGCCTGGTGTGCACGCTCGGAATCCGCGGCGCGGCCTTCAGCGGCGTCTGCGCCAGATTGTGCAGGATCAGCGCGCGCTGGCTCGCATCGGCGCCGAAGAACATGTCGTGGATCTCGGCCGCTTCCTTCGGCTGCATCGCCATGTTGGCGGCCATGCGCGCTTCCGCGTCGGTCGGTGTGCGGGCAGGCGAGGGGGCGATGGCGGCACGCGGGATCTCGCGTGCGAGCGGCACCCTGCGGCCTTCCTGCGCTGCGACCAGCCCGAGCTTCTGCAGCACCGGGACCGGCGTCTGCGGATAGATCGCAAGCTTCGCCTTGACGGAGGCACGCGTCGCATCGTCGACCTGGTCGATCAGCCGCGTGGCGAGCTCGATGAATTGCCGCTGCTCGTCCTCGCTGTGGGTGGGCGCCTGGACATAGAGGTCGGTCAGCACCCGCAGCAGCGTCGGGCGAACGTCGACGCCCTCGCGGCGGGAGAGTGTCATCAGCCCGTCGAATCCGGGAAACAGCGACTTGGTCATGGAGGCGTACGCAACTTGGAAAAGACTGTTGCCTCAGCCTATCAGGGGTTCCTTTAAAGGCTCCTTAAGGAAAACGAAGTGTGAAGCAAACCCGCTCATTTCAACCGTTTCGTGTCGCCGCGGGACGCACGGGCCGGCCCGTGCGGTTACGGTCCGAAACCTTTGTTTACATCCCGTTAACCATAAACTGATCCTAATGACCCCCATGTTGCAGGGGCGCATTTTGTCGCGCGGCAATTGAGAGAGCTGACATGGGGACCATCATCGAATTTCCGGCCGGTCGCCGGGTGGGCTCGTCGGGGGATGTCACACCGCGCGCGGACATGGGGACGATTTTGATCCTTCCCGTCATCCGCATCGAGCGCGACGCGGACGAAACCAGCGGCGATCGCGGACCGGAAGCGGGCACAGCGCCGGGGCGCCGTCGTCGTCGCCGCTAGGTTCCGGCTTTTGCAATGCCGGAAATCATCCGCCAGATCCGCACGATCGTATCGGCCATCCTGTTCGCAGCGGTGGGCGCGACGCTTGCCGGCTGTAGCGGCGGCGATTTCGGACGGACCCGTGCCGACATGCGCAGCGATGACATGCATCGCTGGCTCGGCCTCGAGGCCACGGGCAGCCTCGGCCTCAAGGCTTCGCAATTCCAATTGACCGACGAGGAGCGCCAGCTTCGCGACCTCGCCTATCCCATGATCCAGCCTCCGCTGTCGCGCCCGGCCTGGAAGAGCGTGTTCGGCGACTACAAGGCCCTGCCGTCGCCGTGGCGCCAGAAGATCGTGTTCGACCGCACCATGTACGGGCGCACGCTGATCGACGAACCGCATCGCTCGCATTCTTCACGCTATGCGCAGCTGATCGAGGACGTGCGCAACGACATCACGCGTTTTGAACCATTCTTTGCCTCAGCCATCCGCGTCATCGATCTCGACAAGAAGCGCGAGGCCAGCATGGCGCGCGTCTCGGCGCTGTCGCCGCAGGAAAAGGACGATGCCGTCGCACGCATGCAGGAGAACTCGCTGATCATCCAGTGGGTGCAGCTGTCGCTGGAGCAGCGCGTCTCGTCCTATCGCTTTGCGCTGGAGCGTCTGGTGATCCAGGCGCCCGACGCCATGGCCGCGGATGCCGATCGGCTGATCGGCGAACTCGCAGCGCAAACCGCCAATCCCCCGGTTCAGTCGCAGCCGGCCTATGGCCGCGCGGTGGTGTCGAAGGGCTGACGGCGCATCGCCACGCTCATATCCTGTGGGTCACCAGCTTGAGGGCGCCGGCAATGCCGGTCGCGACCAGCAGGATCGCGGCCATTCCGATCATGCCGGCGTTGAAGGAGCCTGTCGTATCCTTCAGCAAGCCGACCATGTAGGGACCGACGAAGCCGCCGAACGCACCGACGGAGTTGATGAACGCGATGCCGCCGGCCGCGGCCGCACCCGTCAGGAAGCCCTGCGGGATGGTGTAGAACACCGTCCGCGCCGAGATCGTGCCGACCAGCGCCAGCGTCAGGCAGGCGAGCGCCGGAATAAGCGAGGTGAAGACGACGGACAGCGCAAGGCCGAGGGCACCGAGGATCAGCGCGGCCATGAGGTTGTAGATCTTCTGCCCTTTCCGATCGACCAGACGCGCCCAGAGCAGCATTCCGATCGTCGCGAACAGGTAGGGAATCGCCGAGAGCCAGCCGACTTCCATGTTGCTGAGGCCATGGCCTTTCAGGATCAGCGGCAGCCAGATGCCGATGCCGTAGGAGCCGATCGTGAAGGCGAAGGTGATCGCGGTGAGCATCAGCACCCGCGTGTCTTTCATCGCGGCCCACAGATCCTTCTTGGGCTTGTCGTGCTTGTCGCCGGCAAGCGCGGACAGGAGTGCGTGTCGCTCGGCTGACGTTAGCCACCTGGCCTGCTCGGGCGTATCGGCAAGCAGAACCAGGCAGAGAACACCGAGCGCGCAGGCCGGAAGTCCCTCGACCAGAAACATCCACTGCCAGCCGGCAAAGCCCCAGAATCCGTCCATCCCGAGCAGGGCCGCCGAGATCGGACTGCCGAGCAGCGAGGAGAGCGGCGTAGCCGCCATGAACAGGGCCAGCACGCTGGTGCGGTTCTTTTCAGGAAACCAGATCGAGATGTACCAGATCACACCTGGAAAGAAGCCGGCCTCGAACACGCCGAGGAGGAAGCGGATCACATAGAAGCTGTAGGGGCCCGTCGCAAACGCGGTCGCAGCAGCAGCGAGGCCCCAGGTGATCATGATGCGTGCCAGCCAGCGCCGCGCGCCGAACCGGTACATCATCATGTTGCTGGGGACTTCCAGCAGGCAGTAGCTGAAGAACAGGATGCCGGCGCCCCAGCCGAATTGCGTGGCGCTCAGCCCGATATCCTTGTTCATTTGCAGCGCAGCAAAGCCGACGCTGGTGCGGTCGAGATAGTTGAAAAGATAGGCGAGGCCGAGCAGCGGGACCAGCCGCCAGGTGTTTTTGGAAATGGCGCTTGCGAGCAGTGCTGCATCCGGACTGCCGTCCGTGAACGATCCATTGGCCGTGATCTCGGTCATGCGCCAAACCTCCCATGCATCCAGGCCGGTTACCCCTGGGGAGCCCGGCTGTGTTAGGTTCAGGCATGCCAGACCGAGCGGACGATGGTCCAATCGCTAATGTTTTGGAATCGATAACCGGGAGGAAGAGGTGGACCTTCGCGACCTCACTTATTTCGAGGTGATCGCTGATCTCGGCCATATGGGCCGGGCCGCCGACAAGCTCGGACGCACCCAGCCCGCTCTGACCAAATGCATCCAGCGTCTTGAGGATGCAGTCGGGGCCGATCTGTTCGAGCGGACCGGACGCGGCATCACCCTCACGCGCGTCGGCGAGGTGCTGCTGGCACGCGCGCGCCGCATGCGCGAGGCCATGGAGGAGTCGCTGCGTGAGGTGACTGATTTTGCCGCCGGCACCGCCGGACGCGTCGGGATCGGCTGCGGCGCGACGATGGGCGAGTACCTGCTGCCGCAGATCTGCCGCGCGATCATTGCGGATGCGCCTGGGCTTGCGATCGAAGTGCAGATCGGCATGAGCGGCGTGGTCAGGGCGGCGCTTCGCGAACGAGTCCTCGACGTTGCCATCGGTCCGATCCTTCCCTCCGACGAGCAGGAATTCGCGCACGAAGCCTTCGGCATGGACGACGTTGTCGTCGTCGCGGCAAAGGACCATCCGCTATGTGGCCAACGGCTCGCGATCGAGGATCTCGTCGCCGCGAAATGGGTGCTGCCGGCCCGCACCGTGGCGATGCGGCAATGGCTCGACAACGTCTTCGAGGCGCATGGCCTGCCGCCGCCCAATGTCCAGATCGAGACCAACTCGATCACGACTTTGCCGAAGCTGATCGCCGATACGGCGCTGCTCAGCTTCACGTCGACGCGAAACCTGCATCCGCTTCGGCTGGGCACCCAGCTCGACCGGTTGATGATCGACACCACGACGATGCGTCGGCCGCTCGGCTTCGTCACCCGCCGCGACGGTTATCTCTCTCCGGCCGCGCAGCGCGTCGTCGGCCTGCTCAAATCCAAGGGGCGTGACTTCCTCGAACAGGTCACGTTGCCTGGCATGACGGATGGCGCGGCAGCCAAGCCGACCATCGTGGTCAACCGGACGGAGCGAGTCCATAAACGCGCGCGGCAGTCGCGCTGAACAGGTTCATGCGATCACTCTGGCTGGCGTGACGCGTCAGGCGTTTGAACGCATTCCACACGGTGCCATATCCATAGGAGCCCTTGTCGACCGGAAAATTGCTTTCGAACATGCATCGCTGCGCGCCGAATGCCTCGATGCAAGTCTCGATGTAAGGACGCCAGGCTGTGGCGAGCGTTTCCGAGGACGGCGGGACGTCGCGGGTCTCGAAACCGAATCCATTGATGCGCATGCCGAGACCGCCGAGCTTGACGCAGACATTGTCGCAAGCTGCGAGCTCGCGGATGGCACGCGACCATGCGGCGAAAATGTCCTCGCGCTGGTCCCTGTAGGCGCCGATCCCCACGATGCCGCCGAGATGATCGAGCACGATCGTCGTCCGCGGAAAGGCACGCGCAAGTGCGGTCAGCTCGTCGATTTGCGGATGGAACAGCCATGCGTCGAACACGAGCCCGAGGGATGCCAGTCGCGCAAAGCCGGCGCGGAATGTGCTGTCGCCGAGCAGGCCCGGCGGGCCGGCGCTCAACGGGTTCATCAGGCTTCGGTCGGCATCCCACACCGTGATGTGTCGGATGCCGCGGAATCGTCCGGGCGCCGCGGCGATGTGAGCCTCCAGCACACAAGCGACCTGATCGCCGAGACATAGATCCGCATGGCCGACGATCCCGGCACAAAGTTGCCGCGGGCCGTATTGGCCGCTTGCGCTCATGGCTGCGACACCGTTGACGAATTCGGTCTCGCCGACGACGCGCATCGCGGCGGGGGCATCGGCGCGGTACATCGCCTGGCACTGCATGAAAACGCTGGCCATGATGGTGTGGCCGCTTGCCGCGATATCCGCGCGATATTCGTCGAACAGATATCTCCAGTTCGGCCGGTCCCAGAGATGATGATGGGCGTCGATGATCGGCAGCTCGGGTTCGAGCGCCTCCTCGACGCCGCGCGCCAGCCAATCCGGCCGCACGGCGAGATAGTTGCCGCCTGCTGCCTGGGATGACGTCACTTGGGATGACGTCACTTGGCGAAATCCCGCGGAGCGGGGCCGGTGTAGCGATAGGGGATGCCCGGCGGCATCGGGCCCTTGATGCGGCCGCCCTGCTGCGATTGCTCCCACGCATGGGCAAGGATACCGACCGAGCGCGAGAGAATGAACAGGCCGCGCCCCAGCGCAGGTGCAAAGCCCAGCTCCGAATAGATCACGGCGGTGGCGCCGTCGATGTTCATTGGAATCGTCCGGCCCTTGCGCTGCTGCATCACCGCTTCGACGCCGCGGCCGATCTCGGCGAAGCGGCCGGACACCACCCCGTTCGTGCGCGCGCTGTCGACCAGTGCGAGCAGTCGCGGCGAGCGGGGATCGAGCGGATGAAAGCGATGCCCGAACCCCGGTACGATCTTTCCGTTCGCCGCGATGAAGGCGTCGAGGCCCTGTTCGACAGCGGTCGTCAGTTCGGCGCCCGCGTCCTGGCGCTTCGCGATGTCGGCGTACAGCTCCATGCATTGTTCGCCGGCGCCACCATGAATGTCGTCGAGCACGTTGATGGCCGAGGCCATCGCGCCGTTGAGGGGAAGGCCGCATGTCACGGCCATCCGCCCGATCGCAATCGACGGCGCCTGCGGACCGTGGTCCACCGCGGCGACCAGTGCTGCTTCCAGCAGTGAGCCTTGCTCGGGCGTGGGCAGATCGCCCTTCAGCATCAGCCACATCATCTGCGGAAACGACACCCGGCCGATCAGTTGCTCGATCGGAAAGCCGCGGAAGCGGATCACGCCGGGCTTCATGTCGATGATGTCGGTCGACCACCATTGGGTGGCCTTTTGCAGCAGGTCTGCGGAGCCTTGATCGGTCATGGAATCTGTCCTCTTACGTGCTTGAAGTTTCGGCGCGCGCCTTCAGGTCCGGCATCTTGACGGTCTCTTTCACCGTCGGCCGGTTGTCGAAGGCGACGACGCCGCGTTGGCCGAGTGCTGCGATCTCGCCGTCCGCGAAGCCGAGTTGCCTGAGCCATCTCTCAGTGTCCTGGCCGAGGCTCGGTGGTGGCGACGGCTCCGGATAGTCGGTCTCGAGCCGGAAGCCAGGTCGGGTGACCCGCATCGTCTGTCCGCCGGTCACCGTCGCATTCAGATGCTCCACGAATTTGCGACCGACGATCTGCTCTTCCTTCAGCACCTCCGGCACGCTCAGGACACAGCCCGCCGGAACGCCCTTGGCGTTGAACAGCGCCTCCCATTCGGCGGCGGATTTGGCGGCGAGGGCGGCTTCGAGCTCGCGCTTCAGGGCAACGCGATAGTCCTTGCGCGACTGCCGTTCGCTGAACCGCGGATCGGACTTCAACTCGGGCTTTCCGACGATGTCGCAAAGCGCCTCGTACTGCTTCTGCTCGTTGGCCGCGATGTTGAGCGGCCCGGAGCCGGTCGCAAACGTGCCGGACGGAGCCGCCGTGAAATTCTCGTTGCCGATCGGCTGCGGATCGACATTGCCGTTGAGGTGATTGGAGACCACCCAGCCCATGGCGGCCAGGGTCGATTCGAGCAGCGAGACGTCGATCTTCCGCCCGCGCCCGCTCTGGCGCTGCTCGACCAGCGCCGCCGTGATTGCAAAGGATGCGGTGAGGCCCGCAATGGTGTCGGCGATCGGAAAGCCGGTGCGCAGGGGCGCCGTCTCGGCGTCGCCCGTGACGCTCATGACGCCGGACAATCCCTGAACGATCTGATCGTAAGCGGGCCGGCCCACCCAGGGGCCGTCCTGTCCAAAGCCCGAGATGGCACAATAGACGATGCGCGGATTGCGCCTTGCGAGCACCTCGTAGCCGAGCCCCAGCCGCTCCATCACCTTCGGGCGGAAATTCTCCAGCACGACGTCCGCCGTCTCGACGAGGCGCAGGAAAATCTCCTTGCCTTCGTCGGCCTTGAAATCGATCGCGACGGATTGCTTGTCCGCGTTCACCGCGACGAAGGACAGCCCCATCAGGTTCTTCGCCATGGCCGGATCAGCGCCGAGCCGGCGCGCCAGATCGCCGCCCTTCGGATTCTCGATCTTGATGACCTCGGCGCCGAGACGCGCAAGCTGATAGCCGCAGAACGGACCGGCCAGCACGTTGGAGAGATCGAGGATGCGAATGCCGGCGAGGGGCAATGTCATGTGGTGTCCTCCGGATGACGAAAATGTGCGAGAGATCAGACGAGTCCGAGCCAGTGCCACCAGGTCGCGGCGCACAGCGCATAGAGCAGGCAGGCGACGATGCAGATGATCACGCCGACTTTCGGGAAGTCTTCGACGCGAAGCCGGCCGGTGCCATAGACGAGGATGTTCGGCAGGGTGTTGTAGAACATCAGCAGCGGGTAGCCGCCGATGATCATGCCGGCCGGCAGCGCCAGCGCGACCGGGTTGACGCCCGCAGTCGTCGCCATTGCCAGGATGATCGGCAGCAGGGCGGTCGCCATGGCGGTCGTGCCGACGAACATCACATGCATGAACTGCACGATGAACATCACGACCACGATGACGACCAGCGCCGAGGCACCGGCGAGGCCAAGCGCGTGGAAGATCGAATTCGCCAGCCAGTTGGCGGCGCCGGTCTTCAGCAGAATGTCGCCGAGCGAGACGCCGCCGCCCGCAATCAGCAGCACCTGCCAGGAGACGCCTTTGTTGGCATCGTTCCAGTCCATCACGCCGAAGCGCGGCAGAAACAGGAGGCAGGCCCCCATCAGGCAGACGACGGTCGTGTCCAGTCCGGTCAGACCCTGCGTCGCCCAGAGGCAGGTCACAAGGACGAACACGGTCAGCGCGCGCCATTCGGCGGATGTCATCCGGCCCATCGCGGCGAGATTCTGCGTTATCCGTGCGTCGGCCTGCTCGTGACCGGCTTTGAATTCCGGCGGAAACACCCGCTGGATCACCCACCAGGTGAACAGGGTCATCGCCAGCGCCGGCGGGAATCCATAGAGCAGCCATTCGGCATAGGTGATGGTGTGGCCGCTCGTCTTGGCGACGAACTCGACCGTGACGGGATTCGGCACCGTGGCCGTCAGCACACCGGCGCCGATCGTCGCGTTCGTCATCGTCAAGGTGAGGAGCAGGTTGATCGCAAACGGCGAGCGCGCGCCGGCTCCGAAGATCGTCAGGATACTGAGGCATTCCGGCAGCAGGATTGCCGTGCGCGCCGTCGACGACGGCACGAGGAAGGCGAGGGCGATATTGACCAGCGTCACGCCGAGCGTGATCCGTGTCGGCTCGCTGCCGAAGCGCGCCAGGATGATGTAGGTGATCCGCTCGGCAAGGCGCGTCTTCACCATTGCGGTCGCGAGGATGAAGGCGCCGACGATCAGATACACCGGCGAGGCGGAGAAGCCGTCGAGCGCAGTCCGCAGCGGGGCCGTTCCGGTCAGCACCGCAAGCGGAACGACCATCAGGCTCGCGATCGCGAGCGGTATCGCTTCGGTCAGATAGAGCACGAAAATGCCCCCGAACAGCGCCAGCGCCTTGTGGCCCTGCAAGGACAGCGTCTCCGGGGTGGGGCTGAGCCAGATGGCGGCCGCGACGACGACGGCGAGGGGAACGCCGATCGCCCTCAGCATCGCCTCCAGCGATCGGGGCGCGTGCGCGCCGGCCTCCGCGTGAGCGTGAGATGACACGAGTTTTCTCCCTGTCGAAGCATGCGGCGATGGATCGGTGCCATCACGGTTTTGGAGCCGTGCTTCGGGGATGCGAGTAGCTTGGCCGCCGGATCTGCGTCCAATTGCAAGTTTTCAGGAGACCATAACCCGCAGGAATGTGCGGCGTTCGCGACGACGAGCGATCTTGCAACCTTGGCGAGGATTACGTCCAGGTGCCACCGGGACGGGGCTCCGGGAACCTGTGTTGCGCTGCGCCCCAAGCGATTCAGCTTTTGGTCGAACCGCTCCGAATGGTGCTTGTTCTCCCAAGCCATCGCGATAGGATTGTACCGTTATACCAAGTCAATTTGCACGAAGGTCTTTTGAGATGAGCATCAATTCCGCGATGCCGCTTGACGCCCGTCGAAATTTCACGCCCCTGCGAAAGTTGCTCGCCCTTGCCATCCTGCTCGGATCGAGCGGATCCGCCGCCGCACTGACCAAGGAGGCGGCGATCGAGAACTGCCGGATGACCGTCGGCAAGCCGATCGTGCAGGCCTGCATGCAGGCCCAGGGAGGCCGCAGGGCTGGTGCCGATATCGAGGGCTGTCGCGCCAAGGCCAAACCGCAGGTCCACGCCTGCGTGCTCGCCGCGCTCAATGCCGCGAACGGACGCGCCAATGTCGCCGTCGAGGCGCCGAAGGAGGAGGCGCCCAAGCTGGCGCCGGGGACCGCGCTGCCGAAGGATTTCATCGCGCCGCCGCGCACCATCTCCGACATCACCGCGATCCTCGACAGCGAAAAGCCGAACGAAAAGCTGATCGCTGAGCTGAAGCAGGACGCGGATTCGGCTCCCACCGGCAAGGAGTCCCGCGAGGATCTCGCCCAGTTCTATTTCGATCGCGCCAATGCGCGCTCCCAGCTCGGGCGGCTTGCCGAGTCCATCGCTGACGCCAACAAGGCCGTCGAGGTGGGACGCGGCGCGATCAGCGCGGCCATGATGGGCCGGCTGACCCAGCTAGCCGCCATCCAATATTCTGCCAATGGCGATCCAAAGCGCGCACTCGAGATCATGCAAAGGCAGTTGCGCGAGGTCGCCACCATGCCGGGCGCGAAGGGGTATCTGTTCAACGCCAATCGCTCGATCGCCGGCATTCTCATTCAAATGGGTGATGTGCCGCAAGCCGAGGGCTATCTGCGCCGCAGCTTGGCCGGCATCCAGGAGGCTCGCACGAGCGGCCTTCCCGGGTGGCGCACCTCCTATGCGAGGATGGGGCAGAATTGGGAGGCGGAAATCGAGGGCACCCGCGCCATGATCTTCGAGGCGCGCGGGCAGTTCAAGGAAGCCGAAGCCTCCTATCGCCTGGCCGAGCAGCGTAAGCGCGCCGGCATGAAGGCCGTGATGGAGTCGGAAAATCCGCCCGCCGAAACCGTTGTCTTGCAGTCGATCGACTACATGGTCTTGAGCGAGGCCCGCATGAAGGCCCGGCAGGGCAGGCTCGCCGAAGCGGAGGTCGATGCGCGCCGGGCGCTGCTGTCGCGTCTGAAGGACACCGGCAA
Source organism: Bradyrhizobium sp. CCGUVB4N (assembly GCF_024199945.1). Taxonomy (GTDB): domain Bacteria; phylum Pseudomonadota; class Alphaproteobacteria; order Rhizobiales; family Xanthobacteraceae; genus Bradyrhizobium. Next base: position 3,412,696 of record NZ_JANADP010000001.1, read on the forward strand.
ATACAATCCGGTCATGCCGCGCTACGTGATGGGATTGGCCGGAATCCTGGTCGACGAGGGCCGTTACGACGAAGCCGAGCAGCTCGGCCGCGTCGCGCTCGAGATCAACAAGACGGTCGGCGTGCCGGATGACTCGCAATCGACCGTGCAGCTGCTCTCGCAGCTCGCCGGCATCCTGAACATCCAGCGCAAGAATGCCGAAGCCAGCGACATGTTTGCGCGGATCGACAAGGCGGTTGCCAATTGGGATCCGCAACGCCGCCAGGTCATCGAGCTCAATCCGGCGCGCATTCTCGCGCTCTACAATTCCGGCCAGCTCGACGCCGGCATCGCCGCCGCCGAGCAACTGGTCAAGAAGCAGATCGGACGGGTCGGCGAGAACCATTTCGATGCGGCGTCGGCGCGCGGCACGCTTGCAATCGGCTTGATGCGCGCGCGGCGCGATGCGGACGCGATCCGGGAGTTCAAGGCTGCCATCCCGATCATGATGGCGAACGCAAACGAGAACGCCGACGACGAGAACACGACCGTCGTGGCCGCGCGCAGCCAGCGGCTCCAGAACATCGTCGAGAGCTACCTCCTGCTGCTGGCGCGGGCCGAAGGCACCGGCAGCGGCATCGGTGAGGAGACGTTCGGCCTGGCCGACGCGATCCGCGGCCGCTCCGTGCAGCAGGCGCTGGCCGCCTCCAGCGCGCGTGCGGCGGCGAAGGATCCCGCGCTGGCCGAGCTCGTGCGCAAGGAGCAGGACCTCACCAAGCAGGTCAACGCCCAGCTCGGCACGCTCACCAACGTTCTCGCCATTCCCTCGGCGGAGCGCGACGAGAAGGGCGCGCAGCAGATCCAGGCCTCAATCGTCGCCTTGCGTGGCGAGCGCGACAAGGCGCGCCAGGAGATCAAGCAGAAGTTTCCGGTCTACGCCGATCTGGTCTCGCCGAAGCCGCCGGCCGTCGCCGAAATCCGTGCGACGCTGGCCGACAACGAGGCCATGCTGTCGTTCTATTTCGGGCAGTATGGCAGCTTCGTCTGGGCCGTGCCGAAATCGGGGCCGGTGGCGTTCGCGGCCGTCAAGGCCAGCATCGGCGACGTCGAGACCAAGATCCGCAAGCTGCGCGAGGCGCTCGAGCCGCAGGCTGCGATGATCTCGGACATTCCGCCGTTTGATCTCAAGCTCGGCTACGAGCTCTACGAGCTGTTGCTGAAGCCGGTCGAGAGTGGATGGAAGCCGGCCAGGAACTTGATCGTGGTCACGAATGGCGCGCTCGGCCTGCTGCCGCTGTCGCTGTTGCCGACGGCGCCGGCCGAGGTGGCCGCGGACGAGGATCCGCTCTTCGTCGGCTATCGGAACGTGCCATGGCTTGCGCGCACCCATGCCGTCTCGACGGTCCCCTCGGCCGCCGCCTTGCGCACGCTGCGGCAGTTGCCGCCCGGCAAGCCCGGCCGCGGCGATCTCGTGGCGTTTGGCGATCCCTATTTCAACACGGATCAGCAGGCCGAGGCGGAAGGCGCCGGCGAAAAGGTGCAGGTCGCCGATGTCGGCGGCAACGTCACGCGCGGCATGCCGCTGAAGCGCCGCAACAGCCCGAAGCTCGACGGCGTCGACAGCGCCGAACTCGGTCTCTTGCCCCGCCTTCCAGACACGGCCGACGAACTCAAATCGATCGCGCTGGCGCTGCAGGCTGATCCTTCCAAGGTGCTGTTCCTCGGCAAGAACGCGACCGAGAACGCGGTCAAGACGATGAACCTCTCCGGATTCAAGATCCTCGCATTTGCCACCCACGGCCTTGTGCCGGGCGAGCTCAACGGATTGACCCAGCCGGCGCTCGCACTGTCATCGCCAACGGTGACGGGTGAAGGCGGCGACGGCCTCCTGACCATGGAGGAGATTCTCGGCCTCAAGCTCGACGCCGACTGGGTCATCCTGTCGGCTTGCAACACCGGTGCCGGCGCAGGCGCAGGCGCGGAGGCCGCATCCGGACTTGGTCGCGCCTTCTTTTACGCGGGGACGCGCGCGCTGCTGGTGACGAACTGGTCGGTGCATTCGCAATCCGCGCGGCAGCTGGTGACCGATCTGTTCAAGCGGCAGGCGGACGATCCAAAACTGTCGCGGAGCGAAGCGCTGCGGCAGGCGATGATGGCCCTGGTCGACGGCCCCGGTTACCTGAACGGCGAGGGCAAGACCGAGTTTGCCTATGCGCATCCGCTGTTCTGGGCGCCGTATACCATCATCGGCGATGGCGGCGTGCGATGATTGAGAAGATGGGAAGGACGATGACGCGGAATATCCTGTTCGGGCTCGTTGCGGCAAATCTTCTGGCGGCAGGTCTCCTGTTTTCGGGAACGTCGCGGGCAACGCAATTGATCACCGAAGACGAGGCCAAGCTGCCGCCCCCGAAGGGGGCGGTCACGACCGACCGGCGCGGTATCCTGCGCGGTCCGAAGGTGGAGTTCGTGTCGCCCGGTGATTCCGTCGCATCTCCCTTGAAACTCCAATTGAAGTTCGAGTCGTTCGGGGGCGCCAAGATCGATCCGGACTCCGTCAAGGTGATCTTCCTGCGCTCGCCGAACGTCGATCTGACGGCCCGGGTCAAGCCGTTCGTGCAGGCCGACGGGATCAACATGCAGGATGCGGAATTGCCGCCGGGCGATTACACCGTGCGGGTCGACATCAAGGACAGTGACGGACGGCCGGGTACGGCCATTTTTACCCTCAAGGTCGCCCCCAAGTGATGTGTCCCTACTGCCAGGCGAAGAATGCGGAGAGCGCCCTGGTTTGTGCGTCCTGTGCGCGAGACATCGCCGTCCCTGCGACGCTGATTGCGGAGCGCGACGATCTCCTGCGCAAGCGGGACCAGCTGCGCGATGAGCTGACGCGGGCCAGAGACGAGGTCGAGGCCATCATGCGGCGCAGGAAGTCGCGCTGACATGGAGTGTCCGTTCTGCGCCGAGACGATCAAGGACGAGGCCATAGCGTGCAAGCACTGCTCGCGCGATTTGCGCGTCGTGCGACCGACGCTTCTGGAGATCGAGGATATCGTTGCCGAGCTCGACCGGCTCAGGCGCGACCTCGACCGGGTCAATGTCCGGCTCGAGCGCTACAAGAATCCGCTGCGCTATTTCGGGACGCATGCCCTTCTCTACGTCGTCGTTCCGGCCATCCTGCTGACGATCACGCATTTTCTGATCACGATCACCTTCAACCTCTCTCCGATTCCGCTCCGGATCGCGTCGATCATGGTCCCACTGCTGTTCGGGTTCGCAGCCTATCCCCTGCACAGGGTCTCGGCGCTGGGAGCGTTCGTGCTGGCGTTGCTGCTGGCCAGCGTCAGTATCCAGGCGATGCTCACGGTGACGGGACTGCACGACGGCGTTCCGATCCTGCCGACGGTGTGGGTCGAATGGCGGGAGGTGTTCGAATACGGCGCGAGCATCCTGCTCGCCTTCATTTCCGGAAATATCCTGGGAGTCGTGATCTTCCAGGTCCTGCCGCGCGTGCTCAGCCAGGGAGGCAAGCCGAACGCATTTGCCTTCAGGATGGCGCGATTGCTCGGACAGCATGTCGGTGAGGAACAGCTCCGCCGCCGTGCCCGCCTGATTCAGGACCTGATGCAGACCGTGGGGCCGCTGGCGGGTGTCGCGGTAACGGCCGTTGGTTCGATTTATGCGGGCCTGAAGGGCTTGCTCGGATAATCGTGGCCTCATTCGCGCAGGCCCGATCGGCGTTCGCGGCCGGCAGGCTTGCGCACGCCGGGGCGGCGCTCGCTCCGCCCGCGTTGGGATCGCTGCTTGCGGAGCTTCCCGACCAAATCCTTCAACGCGTCCGCCAGCGGCACTGACGCGCGATAGGCGAGCCCGACCTCGCGTTTGACCTTCACCTCGATCTCCCGGATCGCGACATCCGGATGGCTCTTGGCCACGCCCTCGGGGACGATGGCGATGCCGATACCGGCCGCGACCAGCGCCATCGCCCAATCCTCCGATTGCGCGATCGCCGCGGAGGGACGCCGTTGCGCGGTGCGACCGAAGAACGCGCTCTGCTCGCAATGGCAGCGATCGATCATGGGGAATTCGGCGAGGTCAGCGGCGCGGAGCTTGTCCTTCAGCGTCAGCGGATGCGACGGCGGCAGCGCTGCGACATAGCGCTCGCTCCAGAGCGGGACGAAATGCTCGTCATCCCCAAGCATGCTCTTCGAGATGATCCTGGCATCCGCGCGTTCGTCATGGCCGACGAGCCGGAGCGCGATGTCGCTGTGTGACGTCAGCGGCTTCAGCAGCGCGATGGTCCGCGGCACGTCGAGCGTCCGCATCAGGCCGAGCGTGACCGTGGTCTTGGTGCTCGGTTTGCGGAACAGCTTTCGCGCCGCATCGGCCTCGTCGATGATGCGGCGGGCGACGGTGTGAAACTGCTCGGCCGATGCGGTCGGCGCGACGCCCTTCTTGTGCCGGATGAACAGCGTGGTGCCGAGCTCGGCCTCCAGATTGGTGATCGCGGTCGAGATCGACGGCTGCGAAACGAAGCAGCTGCGCGCCGCAGCCGTCAGGTTGCGCTCGCGGTAGACGGCGGCGAAGTAGCGAAGCTCGCGGATATCCATAGGGTACGCCTAGAGATAGTATCAATATTCGATATTTTACCTATGGATTGGAAAATGACAAGAACGGCCCGTTCACAACAGGCGAGCGTCATCCATGAAGATCCATCATCTCAACACCGGCACGATGTGCCCGATGGGCCGGCGGCTGGTGAACGGCACCGGCGGCCTGTTCCAGCGCGCCCGCATGGTCTGCCATTGCCTGCTGATCGAGACCAGTGACGGCCTTGCTCTGGTCGACACCGGCATCGGCCTCGGCGATATCGCCACGCCCGACCGGCTCGGGAAACGTTGGCTGCGGCAGACCGCGCCAAAGCTCGATCCGGCGGAGACGGCCGTGCAGCAGGTGAAGGCGCTCGGCTACTCCCCCAATGACGTACGCCACGTGCTGCTGACGCATCTCGACCGCGATCACGCCGGCGGCGTGCCCGACTTTCCCCAGGCCGCGATCCACGTCCATCGCACCGAATACGACATGGCGGTGTTGCAAAAGCCCGCGCCGCCCGAGGGGCGCTATGTCGGGGGACAGTGGAGCCATGGGCCGAGCTGGAGTTTCTACGGTGAGGCCGGCGAGGACTGGTTCGGCTTCAAGGGCGTCCGTGCGCTCGGCGACCGGGAAGGGGACATCCTGATGATCCCGCTCGCCGGCCACACGCTCGGCCATTGCGGCATCGCGGTCCGCTCAGGCGACAAATGGCTGCTGCATGCCGGCGACAGCTATTTCCATCACGCCCAGCTCGACGCCTCACCGCGCGCGCCGCTGGTGCTCCGCTATTTCCAGCGCCGCGTCGACATGGACCACACCGCCCGTGTCGCCAACCAGGCGCGGCTGCGTGAGCTGAAGCTGAGCCACGGCGACCACGTGACGATTTTCAACAGTCATGATCCCGTCGACTACGAGAACTGCCGGTGTGGTGGGCACGTGTAAGGTTTAGCCCTCAACGAAATTGATCGGCTTGAGAAAATCCTGCTTGCCGATATCGACGCCGTTGTGGCGCAGGATGGCGTAGGCCATGGCGATGTGGAAGTAGGTGTTAGGGATCGTCATCTGCAAGAAATAATCCCGGCCGCCGAGGAATTTGCCGGGAGCCCAGGAGAGGCTGACCTTCTGCTCGCCCGCGTTGGCATATTGCGCCTCGGGGACACTTTTCACGAACGCGATGGTCTTCTTGATCCGGGCGCGCAGCTCGTCGATGGTGCGTTCGTTGTCCTCGTGCCTTGGCGGTGTCTGGCCCGAAAGCCAGGCGGCCGCGGCCTTGACGTAGTTGCAGGCGCTTTGCACCTGATAGGTGAAGTCCTGCATGTCGGGCGCGAGGCGGCTGCTCATCAGCACCGCCACATCGAATTTCTTCGCGGCTGCATGCTGCTCGGCCTTGTCGAGGCAGCTCAGGAGATTGGCAAGGTTTTGCGTGCACTGTGAAACGACGTCGTAATACATGGGCATCTTCCCTGACATTGCGCGGTCACGCCGTAGGGGCCGATGCCCGTGGCACCGACCCCGCTGGCTTTTGTAATCGCTACGCCGGCATGGTGCACGCCGCGGTGCGGGACGTTTCCGCCGCAGCGATACGCATCGTCGCGAGTTCGGCGAGGATGAAGGCCAAAACAGCAAGGCCCGCGCCGACAAAGCCGAGATAGTGCGCACCGACGAGCGGGATGGCCGCCGCACCGATCAAGCCTGCCGCAGACATGCCGAAGAACGAACCGGCAGTGTTGAGCCCAAGGAGAACGGGCGCGATCGACGGTGCCAGCGCAACGAGGCGATATTGCTGCGGCACCAAGAGGCCCCAACCCGCAGCGCCCCAGATCGCGACGACGGGGATTGCGGTCCACAGTCTGGCGCTGGTCCATGGCATGGTCGCGCTGACGATGGCGAGCACGACCAGCGTCGACAGGATGACCATGCGCGAGCCAATGCGGTCGATCAACCGGCCGAAGGCGAGGTTGGCGACCGTGCCGCCCGCGCCCCAGAGCACGAGCAGGGTGCCCAGCACGAGCGCGTCGTTGCCGATGGCGCGGTCGAAGGCGACGGCAAAGTAGGTGTAGACCGTAAAGATGCCGCTGAGATTAACCAGCGTCGTCGCAAGCGTCAGCAGAATGCGGGAGTCGGCCAACGGCGCGAGGCGCTTGGAGAGCGAGACGGCTGGTGGCAGCGGCACGTCGGTCAGGAACGCCCAGACACCGAGGCCGGCGGCCGTCCCGAGGGCGGCGACGAACAGCATCGTGTAGCGCCAGTCGCCGAGGCCGCCGATCACCGCGCCCGTGGGCGAACCCAGTGCAGTTGAAAGCGTCAGTCCGGCGACAACGATGGAGAGTGCATAGCCGCGCCGCTCGGGCGGCACCAGCATCGCGGCGGAGCCGGTCGCGGTGGGTGAGAACATCGCGGCGCCGACGCCGGCCAGTGCGCGGGTCAGCAGCGCAATGGTGAAGGTCGGCGAGATCGCGGTCGCGAGGTTCGCAAGCACGAACACGGCGGCGCCTGCGATCAGCATGGTCTTGCGAGAGACGCCAGCTGCGAGCGCGGCGATGGTCGGCGACAGCAGTGCGAACGTCACCGAGTAGATCGTGGTCATTTGCCCGGCAGCTCCAATGCTGACATCGAAATGCCTGGCGATTTCGGGAAGCACGCCGGCCACGACGAAACTGTCGGTGCCGAGCGCGAACATGCCGATCGAGAGGACGAGAAGGCGGCGGTCCATGATTGTTGTCCTTGATGGGAGGATGGTTCAGGCAGCGGTCTGCTGTGGCGCGAACCGCGCCTTGATCTCGCAGGCGACCTGCGCAACATTTTCGTCGAGCACGAAGTGTCCGCTATCGAGCCAGACCAGCTTTGCGTCCGGCAGATCGTTCAGATAAGCGCGCGCGCCCGGCGGGATGAAGAACGGGTCGTGCTTGCCCCAGACGATCAAGGTCTTCGGCAGGTAGCGGCGGAAAGCGGCCTGCCAGTCGGGATAGAGCGCGATGTTGCTCTTGTAGTTCTCGAGCAGATCGACCTGGTAATCCTGCGTGCCCGGACGATCGAGCAGCGCCTGGTCGAGGATCCAGTTGTCGGGGTTAACGGCTTCGGGATTCTTCGCGCCGACGAGCCAATGAAACTTGGTGCCCTCGATACTGACGAAGTCCCGCGCGGGCTTCTCAGTCTCGGCGTTCCGGTTCTCCCACAGCGGCAGCAGCACTTTCTTGGGCGCTTCGCCGACGCCTTCCATGTAGGCGTTGGCGTTCTGGATGATGAAGCCCTTCACCTGCTCGGGCCGCTGCGTGAACAGGCGGAAGCCGATGGGGCCACCATAGTCCTGCATGTAGAGGATATAGGAGGTGAGCCCGAGCGCATCGACGAGGCCGGCGACATGTGCGGCGAGGTTGTCGAAGGTGTAGGTGAACTCGTTCCGGGATGGCGCGTCGGAATGGCCAAAGCCGATGTAGTCGGGCGCGATGAGATGGAAGCGGTCGGCGAGCGCCGGCATCAGGTCGCGAAACATCTGGCTGGAGGTCGGCAGGCCGTGCAGCAGCAGGATGGTCGGGGAGGCTGGGTCTCCGGCTTCGCGGTAAAACACCTTGCGGCCGTTCACTGTGACGGTGCGGTGGAGCGTCGGGTGGGGCATGTGGCTTCCCTTTCTGGCTGTTCCGACCGCCCTGCGGCGTGCGGTGACCTCCTTTTTGGGCTTCCCGGGATTGCCGGGCAGCCGCTAAGATCGGGAGGAACCCTCTCGTTTTATGGAAGGCCCTATGGACCGCCTGGACGCTATGTCGGTGCTGCTTGCAGCCGTAGAGAGCGGAAGCCTGTCCAAGGCCAGCCGCGAGTTGCGGCTGCCGCTGGCCACCGTCAGCCGCAAGGTCGCTGAGCTCGAAGCGCATCTGAAGGCCACGTTGCTGATCCGCTCGGCCAAGGGGCTGGAGCTGACGCCGGCCGGACGCTCCTACGTCACCTCGGCGAAATCGATCCTGGAGCAGCTGTCCGAGGCCGAGCGCGCCGCGTCCGGCGAATACAGCGAGCCTAAGGGCGACCTGGTCGTCACCGCGCCGATCATGTTTGGCCGGATGCATGTGCTGCCGGTGGTGACGCGCTTTCTGGAAGCCTTTTCCGAAGTATCGGTCGGTCTTGTCCTCACCGACCGCGTCGCGCATTTCCTTGAAGATCAGGTCGATGTCGCCTTGCGTCTGGGTATGCTGCCGGACAGCAATCTGATCGCAGCGCGCGTCGGCGAAGTCCGGCATGTGATATGTGCGAGCCCGGACTATCTCGCCGCCAATGGAATTCCTGCGACGCTTGATGACCTCGACAAGCATCGCCTCGTCTCGTTCCAGAGCGTATCGGCGCTGAGCACGTGGACCTTCGAACACGATGGTGCCGAAAGAACCATCTCGTTCCGCTCGCGCCTCAGCGTCAACACGATCGACGCGGCGATCGATGCCGCGCTCGCAGGCGCCGGCCTCGTGCGCGCGGTGTCGTATCAGATCGCCGATCACGTGCGCGCGGGGCGTCTCGCCGTCGTGCTCGAGTCATTCGAGCCGCAGCTTCGCCCGGTGCATCTCGTCTACGACACCCAAAGCCGCCTGCCGTTGAAGCTGCGCGCCTTCGTCGATTTCGTTGTTCCGCGCTTGCGCGAGCGGCTCGTGCAGGCGAGGCTTTAATCAGCCGGGGTGAAGCGGAGCGTGCCGGCCTGGCGCGTCGGCTTGCCGGTGTCGTTGGTGTGGTTGACACCATCCATGACGGGCACGTCGGGGAAATCGAACGGGCTGACCCCGTCGAGGCACGCGACGTTGACGGCGTAGAGCGTCGTGTCGGATCGGCGCTGGTGATGGGTGTAGATTCCGCACGTCGAGCAGAAGAAGTGCTGTGCCGTTCCGGTATGGAAGCGGTAGCTCGTCAGCGCATCTTCGCCCTGCAGGAACTTGATCCCGCCCATCTTCGCCATGACCATGACGGCGCCGCGCATCCGGCAGTAGGAACAGGTGCAGCGGCGGATCGAATTGAAGCCGTCGCTGAGCGTCACCTCGAAACGCACGGCACCACAATGGCACTGGCCAGTTCGAACGTTCGTATCGTCCACCAAATTGCCTCGCGCTTCCGTTCAGTTCGCGTCTCGCTTTGGTGAACGCGCGGAAGCGCGAAGTCAACCGTCACGATGCAGCCGCGAGAAGCGGAAATTGCAATGGCTCGCACCGCCCGCCAGCGTCTGCGTCCGTTCCAGATGGATGCCGCGCGTTGCATAGGCGTCGAAATCGAGCCCGCAGATGTTGGGCAGGATCTCCTTGTCGCCATGGCGGCCCGCGAATTTGCAGAAACCGCAGGCCCGGTAGTTGATGCCGAATTCAAAACCGTCGTTCGGCCCCGGCTCGACGAAATCGTAGACGAAGTCCTCCGGAAATTCGGCCTGGTGGCTTGCCGTGACGCTCTTCGCCGCCTGCTCGCGCAGAAAGGCCTGGTTTTCCGGCGACATGAATTGATCTCCCGCGGCGAGACGTTCCGTCTCAGGCATGGTGAGCAATTGCGCCTTGTGGGTTTCCCGCTCGATGTCGCGGATCACCGGCAGCGGCACGCCATGTCGCTGCAGCACGCGGCTGGTTGCCATGAATCCGGTGAGGCGGATGAAGACTTCACTCATGCGGCTCGCGGTGCCGCCGACATAGGGCATCTGGGTGAGCACGACGGCGAGTTCGTCCATCACCTCCTGCTTGATTGTGTCGATATCGGTGAGCTGCGCGCGCTCGCGCAGCATCGTATCGGCAAGATCGAGACGTTGGCGCATCGCGGCCTCCATGGCGTCGCGATGCTGCGCGTAGAAGGGATGGATCATCTTATTCATCGGACCCTCGCATCGTGGATTTGGAAAGGGCTGTCATTCCGCGGCGATCGCCTCGATCTCCAGCAGCCATTTGCTGTCGACCGTCTCGGCGACGATGACCGTCAGCGCAGGCTGATGGTCCCCGAGCATCGCGCGGCGAATGATACGGTTGGTCACGAGTTGAGCCCGGTCGGTCAGGAAGGTGTTGACCTTGACCAGATGCTCGACGCCAAGACCGGCGGCGGCGAGCACCTCCTTGACGTTGCGCCAGGCCTGCTCGCACTGCGCCTCAAAACCTTCGGGCACGGTACCGTCGAGTCTCTCGGGCACCTGGCCGCTGATGAACAGCAGCCGGCGATGCTGCTTCAGTTCAAGTCCCATGCAGTAGCCGCCGGCGGGCGGGTGGACCGTTGCGGGATTGTGGCTGACGATGTGGGCTGGGGCCATGGGGTTTCTCCGGATTGCGGGCGGACCGTATCCGGCGAGATCACTGCGGCGCAAAGCATCATTCCTGCGGTTCAGCGCAAGAAAATCTATTGCAAGACCGGCTGCCAAAAGTGTCAAACTCCGCCGCGATGACCTACGCCCTTCCGCCACTCAATGCGCTCCGCGCCTTCGAAGCCGCCGCGCGCCATCTCAGCTTCAAGCTGGCCGCGCACGAGCTGCACGTCACGCCCGCAGCCGTTGGGCAGCAGGTGAAAGCGTTGGAGGCGCGCCTCGGCGTGCAGCTGTTCGAACGGCTGCACAAGCAGCTCATCCTGACTGCGGCAGGCCAGGCCTATCTGCCCGGGGTGTCCGAGGGGTTTCGCCACATTGCGGAGGCGACCTCGCAATTGAAACCGTCAGGTGCGGTGCTGCTGCAATTGGGCGCGCATGCCAGCTTCGATTTGCGCCGCCTCGATCTGGCGGCGTTTCGCGAGACACATGCCGAGATCGGCTTGCGCGTGCTGCAGCCCGCCGGCCTGCACGAGCTGATCGAAGGCAAGGTCGACCTCTTGATCGCACGTAGCCTCGGCCATCATCCCGGCTATCGCTGCGATCGCGTCAATGAGGGATCAGGTCTCGGCGATTGGCTGATCGCGCCCGAGGGCACGGCGGATTGCCCCGAGATCGTCAGTTTTCGCGCATGGCTGCGCGCTGTGGCGGATGAGAAGGCGGGCGCAAACCGCCGTCCGCGGCTGGTCGGCGGCATCGGGTAAGGAGCCTCGGTCACAAACGCTTGACCGGGCTCAAGGCATGCTTTCTGTGTGGGAGTATGCTACTCAGGCCGCGCTACGTTCCAAAAGGGGTCGTCATCATCGATGCGGTTCGTCCGTACCATCCTGGCATTCGCCATCGCCATATCCCTGGCGATGCTGCCGGTTGGCGTGTCCGCGGCGAGTCCCGCGATGCCCTCGCATGACATGCAGATGTCGATGCACATGGATGGCGACGCCGATATGTCGATGGACGATTGCTGTCCCGACATGAAGGGGACGGGCTCCCACTCCGTTGGCTACAAATGCGGGATGGGTTTCTGCTGCGTCGGCGGGATCATCGCGCTCGCCGACATCCGTCCGGTCGCTTTCGAATTTCTCGCCGTTGCCGCCGGCAAGATGACCCTTCCCGAGGATCAGGTCGTCTCTCATCGCGGCGGTAGTCCTCCCTTCCGGCCTCCTCGAATCTGATCTCCCAAAGCCAAAAGACGCGCGCGGCACGGCTGCGCGCGACGATGACTGACGTGCGCGCACCATGCGCCACGGCGGAAGATCAATTCATGAGGACTGGACAATGCCTTCCAAATTCAAGACCGCGGCTCTTGCCGCCACCCTTTCGCTTGCCACGTCGGCTGCCATCGCGGGTGCCGGCGACTACGCCTTCGAGCCGGTCAAGCCGGAGATGAAGAAGGGCGAGAACGTCATGCTCGCCGTTCGCCTGACCAACAAGCAGACCGGCAAGCCGGTGTCGGACGCGGTGATCTTCAAGACCCGCGTCGACATGGCGCCGGACGGCATGGCCGAGATGGAGTCGGCCGTTGCGCCGCTGCCATCCAGGGAGCCTGGCGTGTACGCCTTCAAGACCGACCTGCCGATGGCAGGCCGTTACCAGATGACGCTGTCGGTGAAGGTCCAGGGCGAACCGGAGACGGTCACCGGCAAGGTGATTGTCACCGCGACCAAGTGAGCATTCGGGCGCCGCGAAGGCGGCGCCCGAAGTCCCTTTTCCCTTCATCTGGACGCGCGCCTCGGGTGCGCGGGTAAACGACATGAAAACGCTGCGTCTTCTGACGATGCTTGTGCTTGGCGGCGCGCTGTCTCTCGACGCCGGGATCGCACCCGCCTGGGCCGCCGACCCAACGCCACTCTACTATCGTGATCCCGGTGGCGCGCCGCTGTGGTCCGGGGGGCCCAGGAAGGACGATCGCGGGCGCGACTATGTGCCCGTCTATGATGATGCGGCAGTCCCGGCCGGACCGAAGCCTCAGCAGCCGGCGGCCTCGCGAAAAATCCTTTACTACCGCAATCCCATGGGTCTGCCCGACACATCGCCCATGCCGAAGAAGGATTCGATGGGGATGGACTACATCCCCGTCTACGAAGGCGAGGATACCGACGACGGCACGGTCAGGCTTTCGCCGGGCAAGATCCAGCGCACGGGCGTGAAGTCCGAGGCTGTCGAGCGACGTGCAATCCGCGTCGCGGTGAAGGCGCCCGGTACGATCCAGCTGGATGAGCGCCGCGTCTCGGTCATTGCGATGCGCGCCGAAAGCTTTGTCCAGAAGGTCGCCGACGTGACCACGGGCACCCGCGTGAAAGCCGGCCAGCCGCTGATGGACATCTACAGCTCGGCAGTCGCGTCCGCTGCGGCGGAATATCTGGCGACGATCACCTCCAAAGTGGTTGGCGGCGTCGAGATGTACGGCCGCGGTTCGCGCCAGCGCCTGGTCAATCTCGATGTGCCGGAGCCCGTCATCGCGGAGATGGAGAAGACGCGCGTCGCGCCCGTGACCATAAACTGGTCGGCGCCGCGCGACGGGATCGTCCTGGAGCGCAACGCGATCGAAGGCATGCGAGCCAATCCCGGCGATGTGCTGTTCCGGATCGCGGATACTTCGGTCGTATGGGCGCTGGTCGACGTCGCCGAACGCGATCTCGGCAATATCGCGGTTGGGCAGTCGGTGGTCGTTCGTGCGCGCAGCTTTCCCGGCCGAAGCTTCACCGGGAAGATCGCCGTGATCTATCCGCAGGTGAATCGCGACACCCGCACCGTCCGTGTCCGGATCGAGCTCGCCAATCCCGATGCGATGCTGCTGCCGGATATGTATGTCGATGCCGACATCGACACGGCCAATGCCACGCCCGTTCTGGCGGTGCCCGACAGTTCAGTGCTCGACACCGGCAGCCGGCAGGCCGTTCTCGTCGACAGAGGGGAAGGGCGCTTCGAACCGCGGGAGGTCAAGCTTGGCCGTCGCGGCGGCGGCTACATCGAGGTGCGAGAAGGACTTGGCGCCGGCGAGGCGGTGGTCATTTCCGCCAACTTTCTGATCGACGCCGAAAGCAATTTGAAGGCCGCGCTGAAGGGCTTTGCTGAAGCGGCGCCGAGGGCCACCGAGGCCGGCGCGACGGGAGATCGCCAATGATCGCCCGCATCATCGCCTGGTCGGCGCGCAATCTGCTGCTGGTGCTGTTCGGCACCGGCTTTGCCGCCGCCGCCGGCCTCTATGCGCTGGTTCACCTTCCGCTCGATGCGATTCCGGACCTCTCGGACACGCAGGTCATCGTCTACACCGAGTATCCCGGCCAGGCGCCGCAGGTGATCGAGGATCAGGTCACCTACCCGCTGACGACGGCGATGCTGACGGTGCCGAAATCGAAGGTGGTGCGCGGCTTCTCCTTCTTCGGCGTGTCGTTCGTCTACGTGATCTTCGAGGACGGCACCGACATCTACTGGGCCCGCTCGCGTGTCCTCGAATTCCTGAACGGCGCGTCGTCCAGGCTTCCGGCCGGCGTCACCCCGACCATAGGGCCCGACGCGACCGGCGTCGGCTGGGTCTACCAATACGCGGTGATGTCCAGGGAATTGAACCTCGCCGACACCCGCACCATTCAGGACTGGAATCTCAAATTCGCGCTGGCCAAGGCCGAAGGCGTCGCCGAGGTCGCGAGCATCGGCGGCTTCGTCAAGCAGTATAACGTGATCCTCGACCCGCAGCGGATGCGGGACCGCGGCATCAGCATGCAGAAGATCCGGGATGCGATTCGTGCCAGCAATGCCGATGTCGGCGGCCGCACCGTCGAGCTCTCCGAATTCGAATACGTCATCCGCGGCAGGGGCTACATCAAGAGCATCAACGATCTCGGCAACATCGTGCTGAAGACGAGCAACGGCACACCCGTGCTGTTGCGGGATGTCGCGAACGTCGAACTCGGTCCCGACGAGCGGCGGGGCATCGCCGAACTGAACGGCGAGGGCGAGGTCGCCAGCGGCATCGTGCTCCAGCGGTTCGGCGTCAACGCCCTCGACGTGATCGAGAACGTCAAGAAGCGCTTCAGGGAGATCGCGACCAGCCTGCCGAAATCGGTCGAGATCGTCCCGGTTTACGACCGGTCCAACCTGATCTACGCGGCCATCGATACGCTCAAGCATACATTGCTCGAAGAAAGCATCGTCGTCGCATTCGTGTGCATCGTGTTCCTGCTGCATGTCCGCAGCGCGCTCGTTGCGATCCTGATGTTGCCGGTGGGCGTGCTGATGGCATTCGGCGCCATGAAGCTACTGGGGTTGGGATCGAACATCATGAGCCTCGGTGGCATCGCGATTGCGATCGGCGCCATGGTGGACGCCGCCATCGTCATGATCGAGAACGCGCACAAGCACCTGGAGCGTGCCAGGCCGGATCAATCGCGCGTCCAGATCCTGATCGATGCCGCATCCGAGGTCGGGCCTGCGCTGTTCTTCAGCCTGCTGATCATCACGGTGTCGTTCATGCCGATCTTCACGCTGGAATCGCAGGAAGGGAGGCTCTTCAGCCCGCTGGCGTTCACCAAAACCTTCTCGATGGCTGCGGCGGCCCTCCTGTCGGTGACGCTCGTACCGGCGTTGATGGTGATCTTCGTCCGCGGCCGGATCGTTCCGGAGAGCAAGAACGTCATCAACCGCTTCCTGATCTGGGTCTACCGTCCCGTGATCAGGGGCGTGCTGGGCGCCAAGACGCTGGTGATCCTGGCGTCTGTCGCCGTTCTTGCCGTTACGATATGGCCCGCGCGCCAGCTCGGCACCGAATTCATGCCGAGCCTGAACGAGGGAACACTGCTCTACATGCCGACAACACTGCCCGGCATTTCGGTCACCAAGGCGACCGAACTGATGCAGACGCAGGACCGCATCATCAAGTCGTTCCCGGAGGTCGCCTCGGTCTATGGCAAGGCGGGACGAGCCGCCACCGCGACGGACCCGGCGCCGACCGAGATGTTCGAAACGATTGTCAATCTGAAGCCGAAGGAGCAGTGGCGCGCCGGCGTCACCATCGACGGCCTCATCGCCGAGATGGACAAGGCGCTGCAGTTTCCAGGCGTCTCGAACGCCTGGACCATGCCGATCAAGGCGCGCATCGACATGCTCTCCACCGGTATCCGCACCCCGGTCGGGGTCAAGGTCATCGGCACGGACCTCGTCGAGATCGACCGGCTGGCAAAACAGGTGGAACGGGTCATCAAGGCGGTCCCCGGCACGTCGTCGGCCTACGCCGAGCGCGGGATCGGCGGCTATTATCTCGAGATCGTGCCTGATCGTGAGGCGCTTGCCCGCTACGGCATCCTGATCCAGGACGTTCAGGACACCATCGCGGCCGCGCTCGGCGGCCAGACCGTCACGACGACCGTGGAGGGGCGGCAGCGCTTTACGGTGAACATGCGCTACCCGCGTGACCTCAGGGACAATCCCAAGGCGATCGCCAGCGACATCCTGGTGCCGATGCCGTCGGGCGGCGCCGTGCCGCTCGGCGAAGTCGCGAAGGTCGAGCCTGCGCGCGGGCCGACGTCGATCCGAACCGAGAATGGCCAGCTTGCAACCTATGTCTACGTCGATATCAGGGATCGCGACATCGGAAGTTATGTTGCCGACGCGCAACGCGCTGTGACGGAAAGCATCCAGTTTCCGCCCGGCACCTACGTGGTCTGGAGCGGCCAGTACGAATATCTCCAGCGCGCCGCCGCCCGGCTGAAGATCGTGGTGCCGGTGACGCTGACGATCATCTTCCTGCTGCTGTATCTGAACTTCCGTGCCTTGACCGAGACCCTGATCGTGATGCTGTCGCTGCCATTCGCTCTGGTCGGCGGCATCTGGATGATGTGGTGGCTCGGCTTCAATCTATCTGTCGCCGTAGCCGTCGGCTTCATCGCACTCGCCGGCGTTGCCGCCGAGACCGGTGTGGTGATGCTGATCTACCTCGATCATGCACTGGACGAGATGAGAGCAAGACGCCTCGCCGAAGGGAAACGCCTCACGCGCCACGATCTCCACGAGGCCATCATGGTGGGCGCGGTCGAGCGCGTGCGTCCCAAGATGATGACCGTGGTCGCCATCATGGCCGGATTGCTGCCGATCATGTGGAGTACCGGGGCCGGATCGGAGATCATGCAGCGGATTGCGGTGCCGATGATCGGCGGCATGATGTCATCGACGTTGCTGACGCTCATCGTGATTCCCGCGATTTTCGGCTTGGTGAAGGGGCGGGGGCTTCCGCCCGTTGAACGATATGCTCTTGACGATGAATCTCCCCTGCGGACCCCGCAAGCCGCTGAATAAGGATCCTCTCATCATGGCAAGCTCCGTGCGGGCATGAAAAAGCCCGCGACAGGTGGCGAGTATCGAATGTGGAGTGGCTTGATAGTCACTCAGGGAGGGGCTTGCCCGACAGGTTCTGATTTCACATTGACCGTGACTTCCATCCCGGCTTCGTCATCGGGATCGCCCCAATAGCTGCCCGAAAGCGGTATGGCTTGCGCCGGGTTTCGGGCGACACCAACCCTGATCAGCTCTCTGTTTCCCACGATGCCGTTGGTTGGATCGAATTCGACCCAGCCAGAACCCGGGACGTAGATCGAACACCAGGCATGGGTCGAGCCACCACCAAGCCTGACCGGTCCGTCGCGATCAGGGACGTAGATATACCCGGTCATGAAGCGCGCGGCGAAGCCGAGCGAGCGTGCCGCTTCCATCATCAGCAGTGCGAAGTCGCGGCACGTCCCCTGTTGAAGACCCAGAGTTTCGGCGGGCGTCTGCGTCCCCCGCGCTGTTCGACGACGATATGAGAAGCCCTCGGAAATGGCTTCGTTCAGTGTCATCAGCAGTCGGCCGGTGGGTTGGCTTTGGCCGGGCACGATGAACTTTGACAGCCAATTGTCGACCGTTCGGTCGTCTTGAAAATGGCGACGGATGTACGGCTCCAGATCCGGCAGTTCGCTGCGGTCGTAGGTGAAGGGGTGCTCCCTGGCATACTCTTCGATCCGGAAGTCGGGCGTGTTCTCCGGCGTATGGTCGAGATGAATTGTCGTTTCGAACTCCAGCGCCTCTGCCGAGATGTCGAAGTCGACCAGGGTGAGGCAGTTGCCGAACACGTCGTGGATCCAGCGAACTTCGGCGGGTTCAGGGGTCACTTCGAGGTGACAGGCGAGCAAGCGCTGATCAAAGCTGTCGCGCGGCCGGAACAGCATCTGGTGTTGACCGAGTCTCACGGGCCGGCGGTAGCGATAGGCCGTGGTATGATGGACGGTATAGAGGGGCATGACTCTGCGCTCTGGGCCATGGATATTGCCACGACTGGCTGGCGCTTCCAGACCTAAGTCGATTGTGCGTCTCGCACAACTGCCTCTCATTTCAGCAGTTTTGCTTGCGCCTTGTTGGAACAAGTGGAAGGTGAGCGCGCTTTCTGTCACGGTCAACGATGACACGGTGGAGACGGCTTTGAGAATCCGGGCAGGCTACGATATCGCGTTCAAATGCCTTCAGGACGTTCCCATGGTGCTCATGCTGACCGTCCATCCGTCCCGGCACAAGGATCTCGTGGCGGGTCATGCCATCCGCGTATCACCGAATGTTCGGACCAGGGATTACACCGACGTTTTCGGCAATGTTTGCACGCGTCTCGTTGCACCCGCAGGTCTGATCGAGCTGCGCACCGAATTCGTGATCGAGGACAGCGGTGTGCCGGATGCAGTCATGCCGCAAGCCGCTCGGGTGCCGTTGAGCGAAGTTCCGGACGATGCCTTGACGTATTTGTTGGGCAGCCGCTATTGCGACACGCAAAAGCTGGCAGAGCTGGCGTGGTCGAAGTTCGGCCAGATCGACGGCGGCTGGCAGCTTGTGCAGTCCATTTGCGATTACGTTCACGATCGCATTCGGTTCGGGTATCAATTTGCCAGGGGTGATCGCACGGCCTCGGAAGGTCACCACGAACGCGTTGGCGTCTGCCGGGATTTCGCGCATCTGGCGATTGCGCTGTGTCGATGCATGAACATTCCCGCGCGATATTGCACGGGCTATCTGGGTGATATCGGCGTTCCCATCGATCCGGCGCCTATGGATTTCAGCGCCTGGTTCGAGGCCTATATCGGCGGGCAATGGTACGCCTTCGACGCAAGGCACAACCATCCCCGTATCGGCCGAATTGTCATCGCTCGCGGTCGCGACGCAGCCGACGTCGCGATCTCGACGACGTTCGGGCCGACGGAGCTTGCGCGTTTCAAGGTGCTGACGGAAGAAGTGTGTGCTGGTGAAGTTTTACCGCTCCAGCCGTATATCGATGCGAAACAGAACCGCACATCGCGTTCCGTACCGGCCGCGGTTTAGGTCGCTGTCGCTTCCATCGGGGGCGCGGATGCGGCGGGACAGAATTCACGTCGCAACGCCGGTTGTCCACACCCACGACCCGCAGTGTCGAATTTCGGATCCGACCCACTAGCCATCGACAATTTGCCAACGTGCATCCGCTTCGCTTTGGTGGCGGCATGGGCACCAAATCACGCGAGGTCATCTGGAGCGGCCGCATCATGGGTGCGGAAATTTCCGCCAAGCATGCCCGCGAGGAAGCGCGCAAGGCGGTGCGCGAGGCCGACCGTGCCGAGGCCGAAGCCTGGTCGGTGCGCATGGAAGGTTACGGCGGTCCTGCGCAGCCGTCGCCAACCATCGCGCAGTGTCTCAACGGCGGCATGGGCTGGCTCGAGGTCGAGTGCGTCAGGTGCAAGTCGCGCGCGAGCCTGCCGCTCGATGCGATCCGCCGTCCCCGCGATACGCCGATCTGGAAGCTGGAGGCGTCGCTGAAGTGCCGGTCATGCCGCAAGGGACGCTCCGCGCCGCCGGTCCACATGATCAAGCTGACGGAAACGCGGAGCATCACGCCGTATAAATGGGTGCATCCGACGGAGGAGCGTTAGGGCGCGTCAAACCCAGCCAAGGCCTGCGCGGTCATTTCGACTTCTGACTGGCAAGAGCGACGGACGCGCTCGCGTCCACCGCGTTCATGGCTCGAGCGAGCTGACGTAAGCGGCGAGGGCGATCATGTCGTCCTGCGACAGCTTTTCGACAGTCTGCTTCATCGGGGCGCTCGCGGCTCCTGAGCGGCTGCCGTGCTGGAATTCGTAGAGCTGGCGTATGATGTACGTTGGCGATCTCCCTGCGATCGCTGGAACGTTGTCGACGCCCTTCAAGTCCGGTCCGTGACAGAGGCTACAGGCGGCAGTCAATCCCGATCCGCCAGTCTTCGCGAGTGCTTCTCCCTTCGCCAGGCTCCCGACTGGGGCATAAGCCGTGAATGTTGCTCGAGAGTCGCGAAGCTCGAACTGATTGACATTGTCGGGCATCTCGACAATGCGCTGGCCGAGCGGCTCGGACCCTCCATCCGGGCTCTTGACGTAAAACATGCGCGACGGTCCCGTTTTCGGAATCGTGTCCGTCTCGACGACCTTGATGAGTGGCTTGCGCTTGAGCGCCGTGAAATATTCCGCGGCGGCACGAATGTCGGCGTCCGTCATGCTCTTGACCGATGCCAACATCACTTGTGTGCCCAGCCTCTGCGGGCCGGACATCATTCTCGCACCGCTTTTGAAGTCGGCAATCTGCTGAACGAAATAAGCAACAGGAAGACCGGCCAGGCTTGCATTCTCGGGGCCGCCGGTGCCCTCGACGCGGTGGCACGCTCCGCATGCGCGAACTTCGGGTTTGCGGCCGTTCGCGACAATGTCCGGCATTGCCGGATGGTCGTCCGGATGCCAGTCGAGCGCGGCGAAAAGATCGCGCGCCTGTTTCCAACTGAACGTGGCGTTACTGCCTGGAAGCGCATTGGGCGTGTCGGTAGGCGGGGGCACCTGGACGGTCGGGTCCCACAAGAAGGCCCACGCGGGAAGCCCATCAGACGCAGGAGCCGTGGATGAGCCGACGCCACCTTGTGCGAAACCGTGATCACCGGCGGCAATCGCGATGGCCAGGAGCAGTGCGCACAACGAAATTCGTTTCGAGAAGATCAAAATCGCCTCCTAAAAAAACAACGTGGCCGGCTGATAGGTCGGAAAATTTGAGTAAGGCGCGACAGGCGGCATTTCGCGGCGTCGCCGCTAGGATGCCCGTTCCAGCCGCGCATCCGCGCGCCGTAATATGCACGATGGAGGTTCTCATCTGCCCGCGTTCTGATGCCGGTCGGGCGGTGCCTGCCGAAGCTTGCCGGGTCTTCCGCGGACGAGACGCAACAGCTTCTTCACGCCCTGGCCGACCATCGCGAAGAACATCATGAGCCACGTCGCGAGCGCAGCACACCACAGCAAGACGTCTATCGTCTCCGACATGCAATTCCTCCAAAATGACTACTTCAAATGCGCGTAGGGTTGCCGATCAAAAATCCGGATCAGAATCATTCTCATGAAAACTGTCCAGGCACCGGCAACCTATCTGCCCCGGGCCCGATGCGTCCGGAAAACTTTGCGCCTATTCCGGGAAGCCGAAAAGAATAGCCACGACAGGCCGATCCGCAATCACAGGGCGGCAAGCTGCCGGGCTGCGTCCTCGCCTGGCCGCTTCGTCCACTCGTCCATCACGACGAGATTGACGATATCGTGCAGATACATTCCGACGGCGAGGCCCCGGTCGTAACTTGCCCAATGGCGCGGAAGGATCTCGATGCTCCGGCCGCCACGTCCAACGATCCTGACGAGACCGGCCGCTTCCGCGGAGTCCATCAGATTGCGGACATGGGTTCGGGACACGCCGAACCGATCGGCGACGTCGATATAGGGGACCGCAGCGGTCAGATCGCCCGCATCCATAGCGGCCTTCAGCAGCGCATTCTGGATCAGGGGTCCCGCCGCATGAGCAAAGAACAGCATCGTATCGGGGAGGGTCATCATCAGGCGCGCGCTGGGAGCGGTGAACGGCAGGCAGGCGCGGCAATGCAGCGTATGAAAGCTGCGGTTTCGCGACAGCACCGGGCCGTAATCATGATCGGGGTACGCCTCCGCGAGCGGCACGTAATGGGCGGCGAGCCACGCGGTGTGATGCGCGCGAAGCTTGTCCGTGGTCGCCAGCAGCCATACGCGCCGGTCATCCGGGGCCCGGCTCTGCTCGATAAAGCCGACCTCGCGGAGCCGCGCCAGGAGATGGTCCACTTGCCGCGGACTGGCAAAGCCGAACATGGCCAATTGCTGCTTCAGGGCGGCGACCGTGAACCAGGTCTCGCGCCGCGACAGATCCTGCGCGGCTTCGAGCACGGCGGCACTGTGAAAGACGAGAAATCGACCAGCCTCAAGCAGCAGGCGAACCAGAAACGGATCGCCGCCGTAGACTTCAGTGAAGCTGTTGATATAGGCCCGCCTGGCTTCGGGCAGCCGAGGATGGCTCAGGATGTCCTCGAAGCCTAGCCGCAACGGGCGGCCCGCAAGGCGCTCAAGCTCGTCTCTTTCCAAGGCTGCCCCCAGTCTTGATGTCCGGGAACTTTATGAGGGCGCGGCGATCTGCGCAATGTTTTCCAAGGGGAGCCGAGGCGTCGCGCTCTACCGGCACTTCGTTTGGCAATGACTGCACGGTCGGTTGGTGTAAGGCCAAGCATGAAAACACCCGCAGCGGATTCTTCCGCGCGGGTGCTTGCGAACTTTCGATGATGCCATTCTGCCAGTGTTTTGCCCGACGTGTCAAAGTCATGGGTGCATCCGACGGAGGAGCGTTAGCCATGATGGCAGCGCCGCGTTGAGCTTGACGCCAGCTCCGATTGGCGCTTTTCGCAATTCCGCTGGCGCTTTCCACCGCTGCTAAGGCCAGTAGAGAAATCTACAGATGCCTGCGAGACCACCGAGCCAACGGCTTGATCACTCCTGCGTCCTCGCAAATCTGGGAACACAATATGCAAACCTCTGCGCTTTCGCGTCGATCCGCTATCTTCGTGCTGATGGCGGCCCTGAACATTGGCCTCATTCCGATGGCCCATGGTGAGCCGGCCGGCCCCGATGCGATTGTCGGAATATGGGAAGCGGACGACGGCACCGTGAAGCTCGACATGTTCAAGGCTGGAACGGAGCTTCAGGCGCGCATGCTCTACGGCAACGAGATCATGGAAGCCGACAACGTCACCTTCAAGAAAGACGCCAAGAACCCCGATCCAGGTCTGCGCGCACGGTCGCTGAAGAACATCATCTTCATCACGGGATTGCACTGGGAGGATGGCGAGTGGAGTGGTGGCTCCATCTATGACGCTTCATCCGGCCGCACTTACAACTGCAAGGCCACCGTCAAGGACGGCAAGATGCATCTGAGAGGATATCTTGGGCTTCCGGCAATGGGGCAGACCCGCTCTTTTCACCGCGCTCGCGGGTAAGTCTCTTGGGGGTCTCAAATCATTCCTTCAAAAGCGCGACCTTGGCGTCGCGCTTTTCCTCTTGGAAAAGCAGAGTAAATCCAGATGCTCAAAGCTATCGCCGGCGATGGCGTAATGTGCAAGTCTATTGGCGTGCTCGGTTAGTCACTTCGGTTCGTGGAGGCAGCAGAATAAAGATCAGAACGAAGAGAGGTCAGTATGTCCACGACATCGAAACGAACGGCGCTGGTTACCGGAGCCTCGTCCGGCATGGGGAAGGAAATCGCCAAGCGCCTGATCAAGGATGGCTTTCGGGTTTACGTCGCCGCGCGCAGCGTCGAAAAAATGGACGATCTCGCAAGGCTCGGCGCGCGGACGTTGCGCATGGACATCTCAAGGGACGCCGACATCACAGCGGCCGTTCAAACCATCCTCGACGAAGTCGATGGCGTGGATGTGCTGGTGAACAACGCGGGGTTCGGGCTGTACGGTCCCGTTGAGGACGTCAGTATCGACGAGGCGCGCTACCAGTTCGAAGTGAACCTGTTCGGCGCCGCTCGGCTGACGCAGCTTCTGCTGCCGAACATGAGAGAGAGGCGCTCCGGAACCATTGTCAACGTCACCTCGATGGGCGGCAAGATCTATACTTTGCTCGGCGCCTGGTATCACGCGACCAAGCATGCGCTCGAAGGCTGGTCCGATTGCCTGCGGCTCGAACTCGCCCCGTTCGGCATCAAGGTCGTCGTCATCGAGCCCGGCCTGATCGAGACGGGCTTCGGCGATGTGGTTGCCAAGGGCCTGCTCGATCGCTCGGGTACGGGACCTTATGCCAAGCTCACGCAAGCGGTCGCGAAATCGACGCGAGACGCCTACGGCCGAGGACGCGGCACGAAACCAGATGTCATCGCCGGCGTCGTGTCGAGGGCGGTGAGAGCGGCTAAGCCGCGGACGCGTTACGTTTCGGGCAAATATGCTTTGCCGATGATCAAGATTCGCGCGTGGCTTGGCGACCGAGTGTTCGACCGCGTCATCATGAGCCAGATGCGCTAGGGCGGGACAATGAGTGGAGCAGCCGCAGACCGATGCAAGGTCCCTCGCGCCTTCTGGCAGACGATCGCGCATATCGGCGTCCCGCCGGCTGCGCTGTTGCGCCAAGCCAAGCTTCCGGCAACCTTGCATCTGAACGAGCAGGGGTTGGTTACGACGGATCAGTATTTTGCACTCTGGAGGGCCCTTGAGGAGTTGAAGCCGGAGCCCGGGCTCGGTCTCAAGCTGGTCCAGAGCGCCGACACGTCTGTTCATCCGCCGTCGAGTCTGGCCGCGTTCTACGCCAGGGACTACCGCGACGGCTTGCACCGCATCGCGCGCTTCAAGCGGCTTTGCTCGCCCGAGCAGCCGCAGGTGAAGGAGGGCAAGGACGAGTGCACGGTCACGATTGAATGGCCCTATGCGACAAGTCCGGAACCTTCGATCTCCACGGACGTGACGTTCGCGTCCCTCGTTGAACTCGGGCGCCGGGGGACGGGCCAGCATGTGACACCCAAGCGCGTCGAGTTGGTGCGCGCTCGACCCAACAGCGACGTTTATCAGACCTATTTTGATTGCCCGATCCGCTATGGGGCGGCACGAAACGTTCTCGTCGTGAAGTCCGCCGACCTGGATCGCCCGTTTCCCGGGCACAACCAGGAACTGCTCGATATCCTGACGCCGGCGTTGGCGTCGGCTTTGGGCGAACTGCAAGCACGCAGCTCCATCAAGGAGCAGGTGAAGGTTGTTCTGAAGCGGAGTCTGGCGAGCGGGCGCCCTGAATTGTCGGACGTGGCGCGCGACCTCGGGACCAGTGACCGGACGCTCCAGCGCCGCATTACCGAGGAGGGCTCGAGCTTCCGTGAGCTGCTGGTCGAGGCGCGTCAGGAGCTCGGGCGGCAACTCCTGTCGGATCGGACAACCGACATCGACGAGGTCGCGTGCCTGCTCGGCTATCAGGATGCGAGCTCCTTTTATCGCGCCTTTCGCGACTGGGAGGGCGTGACGCCCAGCCGCTGGCGAGAGCTGCACGGCGACAAGCTGCACTAAGCCTTGGACTCGCGACGTTCTTTGCAGCTTCTTTGGCGCATGTCGCAAGTTCATTGGCGCGTTCTGTCGCTGCCAACCGGACGGTTCGGCCATACGACTTCCCGGAAGTTAGAGATCAACGGACGAGGAGATCGATATGTCTGGTAAAGTCTGGTTCATCACGGGGGCATCGCGAGGTTTTGGGCGCATCTGGGCCGAAGCCGCGCTCAAGCGCGGCGACAAGGTCGCGGCAACGGCCCGAATCTTTGCAGATGTCGCGGATCTTTCGGAAGGTTACGCCGACGCGGTGTTGCCGATGGCGCTTGACGTGACCAACGCGCAGGCGGTGCTGAACGCCGTGACCAGGGCTTATGCGCATTTCGGAAGGCTTGACATCGTCCTCAACAATGCGGGCTACGCGCTGGTTGGAGCGATCGAGGAGGCGCACGAGGCCGATGTCCGCGCCGAGTTCGATACGAACGTCTTCGGCGCCCTCCGGGTCATTCAGGCCGCGCTCCCCCTGCTGCGGCGACAGGGCAGTGGGCACATCATCGGTGTGTCGAGTGTCGCGGGCGTCGTCGCCGGTCCCATCACCGGCTTCTACAACGCCTCCAAGTTCGCCATCGAGGCGCTCCATGAGAGCCTGGCGCAGGAGGTCAAGGGCTTTGGGATCAAGGTCACACTGCTTGAGCCTGGCGCCTATGCCACCGGGTTCGCCAGCACGGCATCGCTCAGGATCTCACCCGTCATCAACGCCTATAGCGATATCCGTGCCGAGGTATTCGCGGCGGGCGCCAAGTTCGCATTTGGCGATCCGGAAGCGACGGTGGATGCAGTCTTGAAGGTCGTGGACGCCGAGGCTCCTCCGCTGCGCCTCTTTATCGGCACGGAAGGCCTGCCGCGCGCCCGCGCGGCCTATGCCGATCGCCTCGCCGTCTGGGAGGCCTGGGAGACGGTGTCCAACGCTGCTCAAGGCGAGGCCAGGCAGCACAACATCGCATCGTAGCAGCGCGAACCAGCTTCTGTGAAATCGCGTCTGTTCGCTTGCCGGGAACGGAAAAGAGGATCGTGATGAATGCCACCGCAGTCGCAGACTTTTTTCAGTTCTTCCGCTCGTACATTTCCAATCCCAGGCAAGTTTCCGCAATCGCGCCGTCGGGTCAGTCGTTGGCCCGCCTGATGACGCAGGAGATCGTACCGGGCAGCGGACCGGTGATCGAGCTGGGCCCGGGGACCGGCATCTTCACAAAGGCACTTGTTGAACGCGGCGTGCCGGAGCACGACTTGCTGCTTGTGGAATACGGTTCTGATTTCATTCCGCTGTTGCAGCAGCGCTTCCCCGGGGCACGTGTGCTGTGGATGGATGCACGCCAACTCTCGCAGCATGAGCGCTTTATGGCGCCGGCGTCTGCTGTCGTCAGCGGCCTTCCACTCTTGTCGATGACACCGCGAAAGGTGATTGCCATCCTCTCCGGAGCATTCCGTCATCTGCGGGAGGAAGGCACGCTTTACCAATTCACCTATGGACCGCGTTGTCCGGTGCCACGGCCGATCCTGGATCGGCTTGGTCTGAAGGCGAGCCTTGTCGGACGAACGGCATTGAACATCCCGCCTGCATCCGTTTATCGCGTCCGGCGGCGCCATCGATCACTGGCGATGTTCTGAATAACGAAAAGCTGGAATGCCCCTCAGACGTAAGTTCAACCCACGTCGCAGCCAGCGCTACTGCTTTCTCAAAATCCATAATCGCGATCCTCTCATCACGGTATCTTCTGCTCAAGTATGAAAAAACCCGCGACGGATTTCTCCGCGCGGGTGCTTACGAATTTTCGATGATGCCAATCTGTCAGTGTTTTGCCCGACGTGTCAAAGCGAAATTTTCCGCGGCGCGGGGGGGGCGGCCATTCGCTGACGCGCGTGAGAGCGTGATTCAGAAGAATGCGAGGGGTCTTCCGAAGCGATCATGCTCGAATAACAAGAGACCAACGATTTCAACGACCCCGCTACTGTGCATGGGGTTGTTTTCAGCTCTTGGCTGGGAGGGCGCCTCAACGCCCGCGCGTCAGCGCCGGCCGCGTGGCGCCTCGGCCTTGGCGGGCGCATCGGTCTGCGGTCCGCAGGTCGCGGCTTGCAGCGTGGCCTGCGCCTGCGGCATCAGGCCGGGCTCGGCGGCGAGCGCCTTCATCACGATCAGGCCGGTGGTGCTCGGGGAATCGATGATCAGGCGGTCGGCCGCGGTGACCTCTTCGTCTTCGGGCAGGGCGTCGTGCTGTGCCTGCGTCATCAGGTCGAGCTCGATCACCTTCTTGCCGGCCGAGCGGTCGTTGATGGCGTAATAGGCGATTTCGTTGCGGGTGTAGAACGACACCGAGGTGTAGGCCTGGCTCACCGGCACGGTGAGCTTGATCGGCCCGCCCGAGAGGTCATAGCGGCAGATCGCGAGAGCGAAGGCCGGGTCCATGAACGGCATCGGCGAGGTGTTGGGATCGGCGAGGGGAAGCTGCGTGACGCTGTTGAGCTTGGTCATCGGCGTCAGCCGCGAATAGGCGTCTTGCGTTGCGATGCGCGGCAGGGCCAGCACGCTGACGAGATGGACCACGAGGCCCAGCACCACGCCTGCGAGAATCGTGAACGCGAGGCGGATCATGAGCAGCCCACCGTTGCGATCGTCGGCATCGGTGCGTCGCGCTGGGTGCGGGTCGCAACGCCGACCGGCGTGTCGTAGAGGCGGAACATCAGCGCATAGCGCTCGATGCCGCCGGTGGGCAGCCAGTTGCCGGCGCGCGAGCGCGCGGCGATGTGGATCTGGAACGAGCCGTCGGACTGGCGCACGATCTCCTGGCTGGTGAAGCCGTAACGCTGCAGCGAGTTGGCGACGAGGTGGCCCTTGCGGTCATACAGCGTCAGCGTCCAGAACCGCGCCGGCGGCGTCACGCCGGAGACGACGACGTCGCAGCGGCCGTCGAGCGCCTTCTTCTTGTCGTCGGCGGTCGCGGTGAAGGCGACGCCGTCGCCGGTGCCGATCGGCAGCTCGCCGTTGCGCACGATGGTGGCGCGCGAATAGGGATCGACGTCGGCGGTGCCGGTGCGGGGGCGGGCGGTCCAGGGGCCGATGGTCAGCGCGCCGATCTCGGTGCCGCGCGTCGTCGTCATCCAGGTGGCACCCAGGCCGACCACGGTCGCGAGCAGGAGGGCCGTCAATGTGATCAAAATCAGCCGCACGGGATCAGATCAGTTCTTGCGCGGGGTGGATGCGTTCGCGTTCTCCTCCGCCGCATAATTCTGCGGGAAGGCGAGCGCGCTCGTCGACGCAGCCGGCTTGGCCGGCTGGCTGTCGTTGGCCGTCGATTTGGTCGCGGTCTTGGCGGCGTCGTCGAGCATCTTCTCGACGCGCACCAGGATGTCGGCGCCGCGCTTGGTCAGCACCGGCGGCGGACCGGGCTTGGTCTCCAGCACTTTCGGCGCCGCATTGGCCTGCGCGTTCGCAACCGGCTGCGGCGGCAGCTTCTGGCCCATGCCGATGCCGGGAATTTCGCGGACCTCGACGCCCTGATGGGCTGCGACCATGATGTCGTGCCAGGTCTGCGCCGGCAGCGAGCCGCCGGTCATCCGGTTGGTCGGCGAATAGTCGTCATTGCCGTACCAGACCGCGCAGGTGAAATTGCCGGTGTAGCCGACGAACCAGGCGTCGCGATACGCATTCGTCGTGCCGGTCTTGCCGGCGGTCGGAATGCCGTCGAGCGCTGCGCGGCGCGCGGTGCCTTCGCTGACGACGTGGCTCATCATGCCGGCCATGTCGGCGGCGATGTTCGGCGGAATCGCCTGCTTCGGCTTCGGGCCGTCGCGGTCCCAGCGCCAGACCAGATCGCCGGCGCCGGTGCGCACTTCGAGCACGGAGTGCGGCGTCACCGACTTGCCCCGGTTGGGGAAGGTCGCATACGCAACCGCGTGCTCGAGCACGGTGACTTCGTCCGAGCCGATCGGCAGCGACGGCGTATCGGGCAGCGGCGCCTTGAGGCCGAAGCGACGCGCGACCTCGACGATCTTGGCGCGGCCGATCTTGGCCGGGTTCGGCGCCTTCGGCTGCTCCTTCTGGCCGATCGCGATCGACAGCTTGACCGGCACGACGTTGATCGAACGCGTAATCGCCTGCGTCAGCGTCACCGCGCCGGAATAGGAATGGCCATAGTTCTGCGGACACCAATTGCCGATGCAGACCGGGCCGTCGACCACGATCGAGTTCGGCGTAAAGCCGTTCAGGAGCGCCGTGGTGTAGACGTAGGGCTTGAACGACGAGCCGGGCTGGCGATAGGCGTCGGTGGCGCGGTTGAACTGGCTCGCGCCGTAATCGCGGCCGCCGACCATGGCGCGGATGCCGCCGTCGAGATCGGACACGACGGTCGCGGCCTGCGTCGCGTGATAGTCGCGGCCGAACTGGCGCAGCTGGTTCTCGATCGCGTCTTCCGCCGCCTTCTGCACGTTGGTGTCGATGGCGAGGCGCACCACGAAGACGCGCTCGGTGTAGGACTTCGGGAAGGTGTCGACGAGCTTGCGCATCTCGTCGAAGGCGTAATCAAGATAGTAGTTGGGCGAGGCCTCGTCGCGGCGGTCGACCGCGAAGGCCGGGTTGCGGCGGGCACCGAACACCTGGCCCTCGGTCATGAAGCCGGCATCGACGAGATTGTCGAGCACGACGTTGGCGCGGGCACGCGCGGCGGGCAGGTTGATGTGCGGCGCGTATTTCGTCGGCGCCTTGAACAGGCCGGCGAGCATCGCGGCCTCCGCAAGCGTCACGTCACGCGCGGACTTGTTGAAGTAGAAATGCGCGGCACCGTCGACGCCGAAGGTGCCGCCGCCCATATAGGCGCGATCGAGATAGAGCTTGAGGATCTCGTTCTTGGTCAGGCGCCATTCCAGCCAGACCGCGAGGAACGCCTCGTTGATCTTGCGCTCGATGGTGCGCTCATTGCTCAGGAACAGGTTTTTCGCGAGCTGCTGCGTGATCGAGGA
Source organism: Bradyrhizobium sp. CCGUVB4N (assembly GCF_024199945.1). Taxonomy (GTDB): domain Bacteria; phylum Pseudomonadota; class Alphaproteobacteria; order Rhizobiales; family Xanthobacteraceae; genus Bradyrhizobium. The sequence goes on from NZ_JANADP010000001.1 coordinate 3,442,947, forward strand.
GCCGCCCTGGCGGACGCCGCCGGCTTGCGCGTTGGTGACGAGCGCGCGTGCGGTGCCGGCGATGTCGATGCCGAAATGCTCGTAGAAGCGGCGGTCTTCGGTCGCGAGCGTCGCCTTGATCAGCACATCCGGAAAATCCTCAAGCGGGATCGAGTCGTTGTGCTTGATGCCGCGGCTGCCGATCGGGTTGCCGTAGCGGTCGAGGAACGTCACCGCGAGGTCGGACTTCTTCAGCCAGTCCTCATCCGCCGTCTCGCGGAAAGCGGGGATGGCGAGGATCAGCATCAGCACCATGCCGCCGAGGCCGAGCGTTGCGGCTTCCGACAGCGGCTCGATGAACACCCAGCGCTTCCACCGCCCGACATAGAAGCGGTCCATGAAGGTCGAGTAGCGCTCGTAGAGCTCGCGGATGCCCTTGGCTGAGGAGAACAGCGAGGAGTCGATGCGCGCATCGAGGTCCAGGAAGAAGTTCCTGATACGACTCTTCCAGCTGGATGGTGTGTTCTGGACCACCTAGAACCCTTGAGGCTCGCTTCGAAAGCGTTCAAGCACCCGGCCGGGGCGGCATCGAGACGTCTTGCGGGATTGTTGCGGCAAACCCAAGGCGCCCGTTTCGCGTCCGTGGGGACTTGCTGTTCTTCTAGCCGAGCGGGGCCTATAAACCAATGGTCAGGCTCGCAATTTTGAACAACAGGCCTAATTGAACCCCGGTTCATTACGGGCCTTGCGGGGGCATTGCTTGCAGCTTTCCGGCCGGGCGCCCTAGATGGCGCCGGCCGCATCTCTTGGGACTCGTATCAGGCGCATGACCGCAGCTCGCAAACGACCTTCAGACCAGGATGGATTCTTCTGGAAAACCAAGAAGATGGAGGACATGTCGCCGGCCGAATGGGAGAGCCTGTGCGACGGCTGCGGCCGCTGCTGCCTGAGCAAGCTCGAAGATGAGGATACCGGCGAAATCTATTTCACCGATGTCAGCTGCAAGATGCTCGATTCCTGCACCAGCGGCTGCAAGGACTACGCGAATCGCTTCGACTTCGTCCCGGACTGCGTTGTCATGACCCCCGAGAAGGTCCGCACCCTGCCGTGGTTGCCGCCGAGCTGCGGCTATAGGCTGGTCGCGCAAGGGCGCGATCTCTATTGGTGGCATCCGCTGATCTCGGGCGATCCCAACACGGTGCACGAGGCCGGCGTCTCCGTGCGCGGCCGGGTCTCGGGCACGGAAGAGGGGGTCCCTGACGACCAGCTCGAGAACTATCTCGTGCAGTGGCCGGGGCAGATCCCGAAACGGGCACGCCTGAAGCGACGCCCCAAGGACTGATCGACCCGCAGCTTCAGATCAATTGTTCGGGATGACCGCGGTGCGGGATGCACCCATGCGCCGCGGTGCCTGCCTGAGAAGAACTTTGCTGTCTACATTGGCTTCATAGAACGAATCCTTCGCGGCTTTGCACCGCAACACGCTCGATCCGACAGCCCGAGATGAACCAGTTCGCACGGCAGAGCAGCCAGTCTGCCGACATCCAGACATTGCCCGACGATATCGCCGAGGAACTGACCCGCCTTCCGGGCGAGGTCATCAGCGTCAGTGACGCGCCTTCCCTCGCACCCCCGGTCCCGCTGTCGCAGGACGAGGTCAGGACCATCGTCCTCAGCCTGATGCTGACGATGTTTTTGGCCGCGCTCGACCAGACCATCGTCGCCACTGCGCTGCCGACCATCGGGCGCCAGTTCCGCGATGTCTCGAACCTGTCCTGGGTCATCACCGCCTATCTGCTCGCCTCGACCGCGGTTGCACCGGTGTTCGGGACGCTGAGCGACATCTACGGCCGCAAGGCCATGATCATCGTGTCGTTGAGCCTCTTCATTGCGGGCTCGGTGCTATGCGCGATCGCGCCGAGCATGCCGATGCTGATCCTGGCGCGCGGCCTGCAGGGGCTCGGCGGCGGCGGCATCATGCCTGTCGTGCAGACCGTGATCTCCGACGTGGTGTCGCCGCGCGAGCGCGGCCAGTACCAGGCTTATTTCTCCAGCGTCTGGATGGTCGGCGGCATTTTGGGCCCCGTCATCGGCGGCGTGTTCGCCGAGCATCTGCACTGGTCGATGATCTTCTGGATCAATCTGCCGCTCGCAGCCGCAGCGCTCGCGTTGCTGCTGCCGAAGATGAAGAAGATCCCGGTGTTCCACCGCAAGCGCAAGGTCGACTGGCTCGGCGGCGTGCTGCTGATGGCCTCCGCCGTCGTCTTCATGCTGGTGCTGACCTGGGGCGGCACGCGCTATCCCTGGCTTTCGCCGACCGTGTTGTCGATGGTGGGCGGCGCCGTTGCGCTCGCGGTCACCTTCGTCTGGCACGCGCGCCGCTCGGACGAGCCGTTCCTGCCGTTGAAGTTGCTGACGGGATCGGTCGCACCGTTCGCACTGACCGCCGGCGGTTGCGGCCTCGGGGCCATCACCGGCCTCACCGTCCAGCTGCCGCTCTACTACGAGTCGGTCTATCATCTCAGCGCCAGCGAGGCTGGCCTTGCGCTGATCCCGCTCGCTGCGGTTTCTACCTGTGGCGCGGCGATCGCCGGCCGCACCATGGCGCGCGCCAAGCACTACAAGCGCGTCGCCATCATCGGCACCTCCTGGGCTGCGATCTGCGCGCTCGGCCTCACGGTCACCACGCTGCCGCTGTGGGGACTGCTGACGCTGATGGCCGCGTTTGCACTCGGTCTCGGCACGACCTTCCCGGTCTGTGTGGTCTCGCTGCAAAATTCGGTGGCCCGTCCGCAGGTCGGCACCATCACCGGCGCGATGAACTTCTTCCGCTCGCTGATGTCCTCGTTCACGGTCGCCGCGTTTGCCGCGATCCTCTTGATCGCGCTCGGCGCCGACATTCCGCTTGCCGGCGAGCATCACGCCGCAGGCAGCATCCCCGCGATCCCCAGCGAAGACATGCGGCACGCGTTCCGCTACGTCTTTGCGGCCGCGACCGCGTTGATGACCACCGCCGCGCTCTGCCTGATCATGATGGAGGAGCGGCCGCTGGCCGGGCCCTCGACGGCGCAATCCGTCGAGATGGCGGAGTAGGGCGCTCTATCCGCCGCGGTCGGTATCGTCGTCAGGTGCCCGTCGTGCTCGCGCAGCAAGATGGCTCTTGAGCTGCGCCAGCGCCTCGGCCGACCAATCATTGACATCGGTGACCGCGACCCAGGCATCGACGTAATGCTCGGGCGCGTAGACATGGCCAAAGCCCATCGGCGCATTGGTTGCGACCGCCATGTCGAGCGCGAGCTGCAGCATCGTGACGATGGGATACCATCTCAGCTCCGGTGACACGTCGGGCCCGCGTGGCGCACTCATCCAGGCCGGGGCCTGATAGGCGTCGCGATAGGCGAAGAACGTGATCGCGTCGCTGGCATATTGCAGATAGACGACCCGCATCGGTCCCCACGGCGTGTCCGGCGGCACCGTCGGCCCGTTCTGGTTCATGAAGCGCACGAAGCGGCTGTCGCGGAATTCCGGCAGCCACGCCGGCGAGCCCGGATTGCGGTTGTCGGTGATCGAGCGCCAGATGCGGCTTTCGAACGGCGCACCGCTCCACAGCGCGCCGGCAATGGGATCGCCGATGGTCTCGAACAGCTCGGCGGATTTCTCCGAGTTGAGGGCGCCAAGGCTCAGCCCATGCAAATACAGCTTCGGCCGCCTGTCCTTCGGCAACGTCGTCCAGTAGCCGTAGATCTCCGCAAACAGGGCGCGCGCGGCTTCCGCGCCGTATTCGGGCTGAAACAGCAGCGACAGCGGGCTGTTGAGATAGGAATACTGCATCGCGACGCTGGCGACGTCGCCGTGATGGAGATATTCCACCGTATCCATCGCGGCCGGATCGATCCAGCCCGTGCCGGTCGGTGTGATGACGACCAGGAGTTTGCGCTCGAAACCGTGCTGGCGTTTAAGCTCGTCGAGTGCAAGCCTGGCGCGCGCCTGCGCCGTTTCGCGGGCTGCGAGGCCCACATAGACGCGCACGGGCTCCTGCGCGGCGCGTCCGGTGATGGCGCTGACCTCGGCTGCGGTCGGGCCTGAGGCAATGAAGCGGCGCCCCATGCGCCCGAGCTCCTTCCACTTCACCAGCGATGCCGGGCTTCCGGTCCGATCGGATGCCGTCGGTTGCGGGCGTTCGGGCTCGAACAGGATATCGAGCTCGCGGAACGAGGAATCGAGCACGTTGAACGCCGTGCGGATCAGGACATTGCTGGCGATCGACCAGAACAGCAGGCCTGCGACGAGCACGCCAATGACGTTCGCGACTTTCCGCGGAATGACGCGCCGCGTGCCCGCAGCAAGGAGGCGGGCGACCAGTGCAAACAGCCGCCCCAGCACCAGCAGCACCACGAACGTGATCAGGGCGACGATGCAGACCTTGAGCGGATGCGCGGTCTCGACCGGCTCCATCTTCATGACAGTGCGGATCGCGTTCTGCCATGCGGTTGTGCGCCAGAGTGCGGCGATCACGATGAGCAGGCAGCCGGCCGCGACAAGTGCATTCGCAGCAGATCTTGCGCGCGGCGACGGCTCGGGCAGCTCGAGATAGTGCCACAGACGGCGCCACAGCACGCCGGCGAGATAGCCGATCGCAAAACAGCCTCCGGCCAGCGCCCCCTGCGTGAGATAGCTGCGCGGGATCAGCGTCGGGGTCAGCGCGGCCGCGAAGAACACCGCGCCCAGCATGAGGCCGATGCCGGACAGCGAAAGCAATTGCCGCTGAATGAACCGCGCGAGACCAGTCAAGTTATCTCCCGAACGATGCTATCCCTTGTTGTCCGCAAAACCGCTGTTCCGCGGCAGCAAAATCGTGAACTCCGTGAATTGACCCGGCTCCGTCGCGACGTCGATCGTGCCGCCGTGCTGCTTCACCACGATGTCGTGGCTCATCGACAGTCCGAGGCCGGTGCCTTCGCCCGCCGGCTTTGTGGTGAAGAACGGATTGAACATTTTTGCCTTCACGTCATCGGGAATGCCGATACCGTTGTCGCGGATGCGGATCTCGACGGCGTCGCCGCGGTCGCGGGTCGTGGCGGTCACGACCGGCTCGAACGTGCCTGCTCCGCTCCCTGCCTGGCGCTTTGCCACCGCATAGAATCCGTTCGAGATCAGGTTCAGCAGCACCCGCGAGATCTCCTGCGGAAACAGATTTGCGGAGCCCGCCGCCGGATCGAGCTCACGTCTCAGCGTCACATCGAACTGCGGCTTCTCGGCGCGCGCGCCGTGATAGGCGAGGTTGAGGCTCTCCTCGACCAGCGCGTTGATATCACTCAAGCCGTACTCGCCGCCGCCTTCGCGCGAATGCAGCAGCATGTTCTTGACGATGGAATCGGCGCGCTTGCCGTGCTGCACGACCTTCTGCAGATTGTCCTTCAGCATCGACGTCAGCTCGTCGACCTCGTTGCGGACATCGTCGCCGAGCGAAGCGGGTGTCAGCACCTCGTTCAGCTCCTCGGTCAGTTCGGCCGAGAGCGCGGCGAAATTGTTGACGAAGTTGAGCGGGTTCTTGATCTCGTGCGCGATGCCGGCGGTGAGCTGTCCGAGCGAGGCGAGCTTCTCGGTCTGGATCAACCGATCCTGCGCCGCGCGCAAATCGTCGAGCGATTTCGCAAGGTCGCGCGTGCGGTCCTGCACCTCGTCGAAGAGGCGCACATTCTCGATCGCGATGACGGCTTGGTCGGCGAAGCTTGTAACGAGTTCGATCTGCTTTTCGCTGAACGGCCGGATTGCGCGACGTGCGAGAACAATTGCGCCTACCGTGCTGCCTTCGCGCAGCAAGGGCACACCGAGGAAGCTACGCGGATTGCCGCTCAGTTCCTGGCCTTCAAAGAAGTAGTCGGGATCTTCCAGCACGTCGGTGACATGGACCACTTTGTCGCCGAGCAAAGTCCGGCCCGTGATGGTGCGCCTATCTGGCCGGACCGGGAGATCCCTTACATATTCGACGAACTTGGCTGGGAAGCCGTAGGAGCCTGCCCGGAAATAGGTACTGCCGGACTTGCGGGTAATCGCCGCCACATCGGCTTCGCATAGGCGCGCCGCCGATTCGACCAGCGTATCGAGCACGGCCTGCAAGTCGAATGCCGAGCGGCTGATGACCTTGAGCACGTCGGCCGTCGCCGTCTGCTGTTGCAGCGACTCGGTCAAATTCTCGGTGCGCTGACGCAATTCGCTGAGCAGCCGTGCGTTCTCGATGGCGATCACGGCCTGCGCCGCGAACTGGCTTAGCAAGGCGATCTGCTTCCGCGAGAAGGGCCGGTTCTCCTGCCTGAAGATCATGACGTTGCCGACCACGCGCTCGTCCTGAAGCAACGGCACCGCGAGCAGGCAGCGCGCGCCGCCGAGATCGACCAACGCCCGGCGGTTCGGTTCTCCGCTGCGATAGGCGTCCGACTCCACAAGGTCGACCATTTCGACGAACGGTTCGCCCCTCAATAGGCGCGCGGGCGCGGTGGCCGGACCATAGTTGAGGGGCGCCTTGCGCCGGAATTCATCATAGGCGGGGGGCAAGCCGTAAGTGGCGGCTGTGTGGAACTGCGTGCCATCGTAGGTATTGAGCACACCGAAATTGGCACCGCAGAGCTGCATTGCCTTGCCGAGCATCGCCTCGAATACCGGCGCGAGATTGCCATTCGATCGGCTGATGACGCTGAGCACCTCCGATGTCGCGGTCTGCTGCTCCAGGGATTCGGTGAGCTCGCGCGTGCGGTCCTGCACCTCGTTGAACAACCGTGTGTTCTCGATCGCGATCACGGCCTGGTCGGCAAAGGTCTTGAGCAGGCTGATTGCCTTGTCGGGGAAATGACCGGCCTCGCGCCGCGTCACGCCGATGGTGCCGATCGCAACGCCGTCGCGCAGCATCGGAATCACGAGGATGCTGCGATAGCCGCGCGTCCGCGCCAGCTCCCGCATCGCTTCCGTCAGGTCTTCCTCGTTCTGCATGTCGCTGCGGAACGCGTACGCGCCGCTGGTCGCCACGCGGCTGTGAATGCCCGACGACAACAGCGGCGCCGGGAACGTGCTGAGCAGCTCCGCATTGCCGGCTTCATTGTCTGTCGTGAACGCCGCCAGATGCAGCATGCCATCGATCACGCGGGTGACGGTGGAGGAATGTCCGCCGACCAGCGCCTTGGCGCTATCTGAGATCGCTTGGAACACCGGCGTGACATCGGCGGGCGAGGCCGCAATCACCTTGAGGATGTCGGCGGTCGCCGTCTGCCGTTCCAGCGCTTCCCTGGTGGCGTTGAACAGGCTGACATTCTTGACCGCGATCACGGCCTGGTCGGCGAAGGTCTGCAGCAGACGGACATGATGCTCGGCGAACGTGCCGGTCGTACGCCGCGTGGCGATGATGACGCCCTTGGCTTCGCCCTCGCTCATCAGCGGCGTGAACAGCATGCTGCGGAAGCCGCGCGCGCGGGCGATGTCACGCGCCGCGGGCTCGAGCTCGGTGTCGGGCAACTGCGCCGATTGGCCATTGGCGACGAGCTGGTAGGCCGGGAACTGGGCGAACGGCACCGGGAACGAGGCCTGCAGCACGCGGTCGCCGGCGGGATCGCCCGGTGTAAAGGCTGCAAGATGCGCCGCGCCGTCGACATAGCGCAGCACGGCGGTGGAAAAGCCGCCGATCAGCCGGTTGGCATTGGCGGCGATGGCATCGAACACCGGCTGCACGTCGGAGGGCGAAGCTGCCATCACCCTCAAAATGTCGGCTGTGGCAGTCTGGCGTTCCAGCGTCTCGCGCGTCTCGTTGAACAGTCGCGCGTTCTCGATCGCGATCACCGCCTGGTCGGCAAAGGTCTGGAGCAACTCCACGAGGTCGGGTGCGAATGCGCCCGTCTCCGTGCGCGTGACGCTGATCATGCCGACCGCCGCACCGCGATTCATCAGCGGCATGAACAGCACGCTGCGAAAGCCGCGCAGCCGCGCCAGATCGCGGTTCAACTGCGGCACGTGACTGGCCTCGCAGTCGGGAAACTGGATCGTCTCGCCGCCGCGAACCAGCGCAAAGGTCGGGAAATCCTCGATCCGCCGCGGAAACGACGCCTTCAGCCCTTCGTCCCCTTCCGGGCTCGTCGGCGTAAACGCCACGAGGTGCAGCTCATCGCCGATGAACTGGAGCACGGTGGCGGAGAAGCCGCCGAGCAGGCGTTTTGAGCTCGACGCGATCGCCGCAAAGACCGGCCGGGCATCGGAGGGCGAGGCCGCGATGGTGCGCAGGATCTCGGCGCTGGCGTTTTGCCGATCGCGCAGCCGCGCGTTCTCGGCCGCGGCCGACTGCAATTGCCGCTTGAGCTCGTCGATCCCGGCAGCATCGTTGGAAAGGGTGGTCATTCGCATTCCGGCTCAATGCCGCGACAGGCGCGGCACCGTGCCGGATTATCACATCTCCTGCGGCCGGAGCCAGCGCCCGCGGCGTTGCGGCTGCCTCACGTGCCGGGCCGCGAGACCTCGGTTTCCTTGCTGGTGATGAACTCCAGCAGCACGGGGATGCCTTCCCTGGTCTTCTGGATGCCGCGCTTGATCGCGGGGATGATGTCCTCCGGCTTGGTCACCCGTTCGCCATAGCCGCCGAAGGCGCGGGCCATCGCGGCATAGTCGCCGGAAATGTCGGTCGAGCGATATTTCTCGGTCGAGATCGGCATCACCTTCAACTCGATCGCCATCGAGAAATTGTTGAGCAGGATCGACATGATCGGAATGCGCTCGCGCACCGCGGTCTCGAAATCCATGCCCGTGAAACCGATAGCCGCATCGCCCCAGACATTGATGCAGAGCTTGTCGGGCTTGGCGAGCTTGGCCCCCATCGCGAGCCCAAGGCCGTAACCGAGCTGCGTCGTCTTGCCCCAGCCGAGATAGGAGAGGGGTGTCACCGCTTTCCAGAACGGCGAGAGCTGGTCGCGCGGGCTGCCGGCGTCATGGGTGATGATGGTGTTGTCGATATCGACGGTGTGTTGAAGGTCCCACAGCACGCGATAGGGGTTGAGTGGCGCATCATTGCTGGTGAGCTTCGGCATCCACTTCGCCAGCCACTCCTTGTGCGAAGCCGCGATCTCGGCCGCGACCGCCGAGGCATCGCGATCGGCGGTGACCGTTTTGCTGATCTCCTCTAGCAGTGCGTCGAGCACGAGGCCGGCGTCGCCGACCAGGCCGATCTTCGCCTCGACATCCTTGTTGAGATGATTGGGATCGAGCGTCGAATGGATGATGGTCTTGCCCTTCGGCATTGCGATGCCGAAACTGGTCTCGGTGAAAGAGCAGCCGATGCCGAAGATGACGTCGGCTTCGCCGAGGAATTTCGGCACGGCGCGCGGCACGGCAAGCCCGCCGGAGCCAAGCGAGAGCGGATGCGTCTCCGGGAATGAGGATTTCCCGCCGAGGCTGGTGGTGACGGGAATGGCCAGCCGTTCCGCAAGCCGCTTCAACTGCGGCCACGCCTGGGCGTAATGCACGCCCTGGCCGGCATAGATCACGGGACGTTTTGCGCTGACAAGCAGGCTTGCTGCTTCCTTCACATGCACGGGGTCGGCGCCGTACCGGGTGCGCAGCACCGGCGTATAGTTCAGAGGTTCCGGCACCTCCTCGTTCCACATGTCGGCGGGAATCTCGACGATCACGGGGCCGCCGCGGCCGTTCTTCAATTTGGTGAAGGCGCGGCGGAAAATGTTGGCGACCTCCGCGGCGAGGATGATCGGCTCGGACGATTTCGAAAACGGCTTCATCGCCTCGCTGGAATTGAAGTTCGGCTCGATATGCGCAAGCCTGCGCTGATAGCCCATCGGCAGCACCAGCACCGGCACGGATTCGCCAAAGCACTGCGCGACGCCGCCCATCGCGTTCTCTGCGCCCGGTCCATGCTGCATGCAGAACGCGCCGACCGTGCGTCCCGATGTGACGCGCGAGATCGCATCCGCCATGTGCACGCCGACGCGTTCCTGACGCACCATCACAGGGCGGATCTCGGCCTTCGCCGCGTGCTCGATCAGATGGTTGACGGGATAACCGCAGAGGATCTCGATCCCCTCGCGCCGCATGATTTCCGCAATGGCGGTGCCGAGCTTCATGGCGTCTCTCTCCTCAGGCAGAGGCCGGTTGGTCCGGCCGATTAAGGAGAGAGGATCAGGAAATGGCGGGAGGGTAAAGCGTGAGCAAGTGACAGTCAGCTATGCAGCGAACTCTCGTAGCCCGGATGGAGCGCAGCGCAATCCGGGACATCGCAAACGCGGCCCGACCCCGGATTTCGCTGCGCTCCATCCGGGCTACTGGCTTGCCAACCTTCCTATTTGCAGTTTTTGCAGATGGTCAGCTTTCGCTTCAATGCATCGTCGTCTTGATCGATCAATGATTGCGCGTCGAGATTGCCTGTATCCCGATTGGAGCCCTTTGCCGCGCGTGACCTCGCAGGCGGCGCCAGCTGGCTCGGTGCGTCATTGTCGTCGGTGCTGGCGCTGAAGCCGTCGTAGTCGGCGGCTGGGTTCGGCATCGAGGCCGGCCCGCCGATCACGGGTGGCGAGGGCTCTCTGCCGGCCGGCGGAGTTCTATGGTTCGTGACCAAGGCCGGTTCGCCCTTGGGCCTGGTGTTTTTGGCGCTCGCATGCGGTGGCGATGTATTGGGCGGAGTGAGCGAAACCGGCGGCGAGGACGACGTCTGTCCTTGCGCGCTGTCGTGGAACCAGACGCCGGCCAGGATGAGGCCGAGAGCCAAGAGCGTCGTGCGTCTCATCGGCATCCTTCAAATAGCTCGGGTTCAATGATCGACAGGATGGCTTTTCGCGCCATGCCATCAAGAATATCAGCACTCACATGATCGTCAAAATTGACGGAAATGGGGTGCCAGTCCTGGCTTTTCCCTTTTCTCGAAAGGGGCGAAAGCTGTCGCGAGAGTGCGAAGGCGGGTGTCTAAATGGGAATGTAAGGTTGTAGGATGGGGTAGAGCACTTGCGAAACCCATCATGTTTCAGCGTGCAAGAAGCTTTGATGGGTTTCGCTTCGCTCTACCCATCCTACGGCATCGCGAATCCTTCTCGCTTCGTCATTGCGAATGCAGCGAAGCAATCCGGAATCTCTCCGCGGAAAGACTCTGGATTGCTTCGCTGCGCTCGCAACGACGAGGAGACAGCCTTACTTCGTGGCCGCGCTGATCGAGTTGAACTTGTTGCTGAGGAGGGCGCTGCCCGTGTTGGTCACGACGGTGACGATGGCGAGCGCAATGCCGGCGGCGATCAGGCCGTATTCGATTGCGGTGGCGGCATTCTCATCGGCAAGAAAAGACCTGAGCAAAATCATCGCCAACTCCTCATCATCCGGTCCAATGTAGGCGCGCGGCGTTATCAAACTGGTAAAATGATCGACGGGCATTTGCGCGCGTCAAATAGGCAAGGCTCGGCCGAACCTTGCCAGCTGTGTCTTAACGTAACAGCCGTTAAACGAAGGTTTCATTATCCAATTCAAATGAATGGAAGCCGGGCCGCGTCAACCCGTGGTGGTGCAGCCCGACGAATCCTTGCGGGGGCGTCCCAGCACGGCCGCGAGACGGCCGACCAGATAGCCCACCACATGTGGCTGCAGGCGCGCCGCACCGTCGGCGACGCGCTCGTCCTCGGTCGTGTCATTCACGATGCCGATGTAGTTCTTTCTGGCGTCCTGCTGCGGCACGAAGCTGCGAACCCTGGCTCGTTCGATCGCCGGACCATGGTGCGCGCAAGGGGAATCGGAGGTTAATTTTGGCTTCCGTAGGAATACTCAGTGCGACACGATGACATGATCAGGCGAAAGGGACCGCGCCGCTTAAGGGATTGTTGAGGCTGTTCGTCAACCGATCGGCAAGCATGCCGATCGCGGCTCAGCCGCGCCGGTCGTCCGCGTTCAGCGCGCGCAGCATCCCGACGCGTGCGAACATCAGCCAGCCGCCGCCGGTCTCCGCCGCGTTGATCAGCATCTCGATCGCGGTCTGCCAGCGCGGCTCCTGCTGCTCGGCTTCGGGAAGCTGCATGATGAAATCGGCGGCCTCCTGCAGCGTGCGCAGCCGGCCTCCGCCGCGCACGTCAATCGGATCGTCGAACGGCGTCGACCAGGGCACGTCAGGCTGCCCGATCGGTGAGGGGAGGCGTCACGGCGCGATCGGTGATGCGAGGTCGTCAGCCGGCCTTCTTCGTCCGTGTGGTCGCGCGCACCGGCTTGTCGGCCTTTTTCGGCGCGGCTTCCTTGGCGGCTGCATCCTTGCCGCCCTTGCCCGAGATCGGCAGCAGCATCTCGCGCTGGCCCTCGACGCGCTTCTTCGGCTTCTTGGCCTTGGCGGTTTCCTTGACCGTCTCCTTGGCGACCTTCGCTGCGGGCGTCGCGTCCTTTTCGCTGGCGAGGCTCTTCTTCAGCGCGTCCATCAGATTGATGACGTTGCCGCCGTTCTTCGGTGTCGCCTTCGCTGCGATCGGCGCGCCCGAGCGCTTCTTGTTGATGAGGTCGATCAGCGCGGTCTCGTAATGGTCCTCGAACAGTTCCGGCTCGAATGCGCCGGACTTCTTCTCGACGATGTGCTTGGCGAGGTCGAGCATGTCCTTCGTCAGCTTGACGTCCTGGATGTCGTCGAAATATTCGCTCTCGCTGCGCACCTCATAGGGGTAGCGCAGCAGCGTGCCCATCAACCCGCTCTCGAGCGGCTCGAGCGCGATGATGTGTTCGCGATTGGTCAGCACCACGCGGCCGATCGCGACCTTGTCCATGCTGCGGATGGTCTCGCGGATCACCGCAAAGGCGTCGTGGCCGACCTTGCCGTCCGGCACGAGATAATAGGGGCGGATCAGATAGCGGCTGTCGATGTCGGTCCTCGGGACGAACTCGTCGATCTCGATCGTATGGGTCGAGTCCAGCGCGATGTCGTCGAGCTCGTCCTTGGTGACCTCGATGTAGGTGTCGGTGTCGACCTTGTAGCCCTTGACGATGTCCTCGGAGGTCACCTCGTCACCGGTCTCGGCGTCGACCTTCAGATATTTGATCCGGTGGCCGGTCTTGCGGTTGATCTGGTTGAACGAGACCTTCTCGGTATCCGAGGTGGCCGGATACAGCGCGACCGGGCAGGTCACGAGCGAGAGACGCAGAAAACCCTTCCAATTGGCGCGGGGGGCCATGGGCTACTCCAAACGCAACGGGGACAGACTTATGAGGATACCATCGGGGAACACCGAATCATACACGGCTCAGGTCGGATTCTTGCAACTGCGTTAACCAGTCGCTGACCACCGCGGTTCGGCCCGGTCCCTTGGCAAAAAGCCGGAACATCAAATCGGATCGGGCGTTGGCTTCGGACACAGGGCCGTGCTGACGTCGCGGTCATCGGAGGCGACATCCAGAGATCGAGGTCACCATGGCAACCACGCGCGAGCACCGTCAGATCGTCGAAACTGCGACCGAGGCACGCCAGGGCGAACCTGGCCCGTCGGTGGCCGCGCTGCTCGCCATCTCGACCGGGCTTGCAATCCTGATTCTCGCGGTCGTCTGGTTCGTGTTCTTCCGGACCTGACGGAGGGCTTACAGGAAGGGCGGACCTTCCGACTCAGCCGCTAACGCGGCACATTGCGCCCGCCATGCCACAGGTCTCGTCCGGTGGCCTGGCGGGCGCAGTCGCGTCGGGCGCGGACACATCGTATATGACCAAAAAGTAACGCCGGCGGTTCCCCGCGTTCATACTCAGTTCACGCCGGAATTGCTCATCTCTGGCGATCGATCGTGCAGCCTATTCCCGGAGAGAAGCGTGCGCCTGCTTGTTGTTGAGGACGACCCCGATCTCAATCGCCAGCTCACCAAGGCGCTGACGGACGCCGGCTATGTCGTCGACCGCGCCTTTGACGGAGAGGAGGGGCATTATCTCGGCGATAACGAGCCGTATGACGCCGTTGTGCTCGATATCGGCCTGCCCAAGAAGGACGGCATCTCGGTGCTGGAAGCCTGGCGCCGCAACGGCCGCACCATGCCGGTCCTCATCCTCACCGCGCGCGACCGCTGGAGCGACAAGGTCCAGGGCTTTGATGCCGGCGCCGACGATTACGTCGCCAAGCCGTTCCACCTGGAGGAGGTGCTGGCGCGGATCCGTGCGCTGCTGCGCCGCTCCACCGGCCATGCCCAGAGCGAGCTCAGCTGCGGCCCGGTCACGCTCGACACCCGCACCGGCCGGGTCAGCGTCTCCGGCAATCCGGTCAAGATGACCTCGCACGAATATCGGCTTCTGGCCTACCTGATGCACCATTCGGGGCGCGTCGTGTCGCGCACGGAGCTGGTCGAGCATCTCTACGACCAGGATTTCGACCGCGACTCCAACACGATCGAAGTCTTCGTCGGCCGCATCCGCAAGAAGCTCGACGTCGACATCATCCAGACCGTCCGTGGCCTTGGTTATCTCCTGACCCCGCCGGCCGCAGGGGCTTGACGGGCGCCCCGGCACGGGCCTTGGTCCGGTCATGACCGCCGAAGCCATGCCACCGCCTCGCGCCTCCGGGATCATTCCGATGCCCGCCAGCTCGCTTGCCAACCGACTGTTCCTGTCGGCGACCGCCTGGCTCGTGGTGATCCTGGCCATCACCGGCGTCGTGCTGTCGTCGGTCTACAAGAACGCCACCGAGCGTGCCTTCGACCGCCGGCTGAACCTCTATCTCCGTACCCTGATCGCCGAGGTCGCCACCCCCGACGAGCCGCCGGACCGGCAGTTCCAGTCGCTCGGCGAGCCCCTGTTCGAGCTGCCGCTGTCCGGCTGGTACTGGCAGATCACGCGGACCGACACCGAGAAGCCGGAGGTACGGTCCTCGCGCTCGCTCTGGGACAAGAAGCTGCCGAAGCTGGAGGATCAAGGCACCGAGCTCACCGCGGCCGGCATTCGCCTCGCTTATGTCGACGGGCCCGAAGGCCAGAATCTGCGCATGGTCGAGCGTCCCGTCGATCTCGGCGCCGACGGCAAATATCTCGTCAGCGTCGCCGGCGACGACACCGAGATTTTCGACGAGACGCGCAGCTTCGACTATTATCTCGGCGGCACCTTCACCGCGCTCGGCATCGTGCTGCTGCTGACGACGGTGTTCCAGGTCCGCTTCGGCCTCGCGCCGCTCAAGCGCATTTCGGAATCCATCGCCGACATCCGCTCCGGGCGGGCGGAGCGGCTGGAGGGCGAATTCCCGGTCGAGATCGCGCCGCTCGCACGCGAGACCAACGCACTGATCGACGCCAACAGAGAGATCGTCGAGCGTGCCCGCACCCATGTCGGCAACCTCGCCCACGCGATCAAGACGCCGCTGTCGGTGATCGTCAACGAGGCCGGAACGCACGCCGCCGATCCGTTCGCGGCCAAGGTGATGGAGCAGGCGGACGTGATGCGCAGCCAGCTCGCCCATCATCTGGAGCGCGCCCGCATCGCGGCCCGCGTCTCGATCGTCGGCACGGTGACGGAGGTTGCCCCCGCCATCGAAGCGTTGCGGCGGACCATGGAGAAGATCCACCGCGGCCGCGGCATCGTGGTCGAGGCCAAGGCCGATCCGTCGGCGAAATTCCGCGGCGAGCGGCAGGATCTGGAGGAAATGGTCGGCAATCTCGTCGACAATGCCTGCAAATGGGCAGCCTCGCGCGTCTTCATCGAGGTGGTGGTGGAGGCGCCGACCGAGGCCGGGGCAGGCCCCCGGCTGCGGCTCATCGTCGATGACGACGGGCGCGGCCTCTCGGAGGCCGAACGCGCCCAGGTGTCCCGGCGCGGCCAGCGGCTCGACGAGTCCAAGCCGGGCTCCGGGCTCGGGCTGTCGATCGTGACCGACCTTGCCGCGCTCTACGGTGGCAGCCTCTCGCTCGGCAGCGCGCCGATCGGGGGCCTGCGGGCCGAGCTGGTGCTGCCGGGAATATAATCCTCTGATCTCAAACGATTATTTGGGCTTTCGGGCGAAACCGGGCGTATTCGGAGCGACTTCCTCAACGGCTTCTTAAGGCGCTCCCACCTATGATCGTGCAGGACCCATCCTACGTCCGCCATTTTACCGTGCATTACCCGGGCGCATGAGCCAGACATCGATCGAGCGGCTGAGGGAATATCTCGCGCAGCTCCCGCCGCAGGCGCAGGCGCTGCTGATGCGGGAGTTCGAGCGCGCGCTCGAGCGCGGCCAGGACACCGCTGTGGCGACCCTCGTGCTCGAGCAGCTGCGCAAGATCGTGCGCAAGACCGAGGCCGACGAGGCTCCGCCGCCGCGCACCGACGATCTGTCGCGACTGCTGTTCCAGGTGCTGGAACCGTTCCTGGTGGAGAACGGCGCCCCGACCCGGGTCGGCCAGATCCGCCGCTCCTCGCTGCCTCCGATCTGGCAATGGCTCGGCCGCGACGGTGCCCCGGACAAGATCAACGAATTCGAGGCGGCGCTGGCGCGCATGCCGGCGACGGACAGTTCCGGGCAGGTCGAGGCGCTCGCGCTGAAGCTCCAGGCGGTGGCGGCAGATGCCATCTTCGAGCTGACGGGGCCGGGTGGCGGTGACAAGTCGCGCGCGCTCGCCCGCGTCGGTCCGCCCAATGTGATCGAGGACCTCTATTCGATCGGCGCGGTGCTCGCCGTTCGCGAGGCGCTCGGCACGCTCAATGAAAAGCTGCCGCGCTTCCTGCGCGCATTCGGCGATCCCCAGATCACCTCGGTGACCGCCGCGCTCAACATTCCCGTGCTCCAGACCCCGCAGATGCTGCCATTCGCGCTGTCGGTAGTGGTCCAGCGCATGACCGCGCCGTGGCAGATCATTCGTCTCGCCATCAAGATCGCCGCGTCCGACGACGAGATCCGCGTCGCCGCGACGCCGTACGGCGTGGCGGTCACGATGGCCCTGCACGATCTGGCCCGCGTTGCCGCCAATTTGCGCATGGACATCAAGCGCGGTCATTTCGAGACCGTCGCCGACAATCTGAAGGCGCTGCATGACGGCGTCCGCGGCCTGCGCACCGAGCTCGACCTGCGCAACGATTCAGCCTGGGGCAAGCAGCTGACCTCGATCCGGGCCGACATCTCCAATGCGTTGCAATCGGAGATCGACAGCGTTCCCGGCCGCGTCCGCCGCATCCTGCGCCAGCGCGCGGAGAAGGACATTCCGCCGGGCGCGCGGATCGACAGCACCGAGGTCGAGGAAACCGTCGCGCTGATCGATTTCGTGGCAACCTGCCGCAACTACGCCAGCGAGCTCGCGATCAACGAGGTGACGCTGCGCACCTATTCCGACCTGCAGCAATACGTGGAACGGTCGACCGAGCAGCTGGTGCAATCGCTGCGCGCCGCCGATCACAAGGTCCGCACCTACCGGCAGCAGCAGGTGCAGGCGGCGATCCGCTTCTGCCAGGTGCTGTTCGGCGACGATTACGCCTCGTTGATGAGCCGCGCCGCGGAGAATGCGGCAACCGGCGAGCGCAAATCGACCCGCGCAAGCTGATTCAAGCGCATCTTTTCGTGATCACAATTTGTGGTTGACGCTGCCGGTGGCGAGCCCTACGGTCGCCGCGCAAGCTTCTGGAATTTCTATCTGTGGGCGCATGAAACCCATTATCAGCTCCATCGAAATCGAAAACCGCGTCATTGTTGCCAAATATCAACGGCTGATGGTCGGCGCGAAGGTGGTGCTGGTCGAGAAGGCAAGCGGTCGGCAGCTGACCGAGACCGTCACCAGGGTTGCATCGCCCGTTCCCGTCGGGGCGTTGCGGATCAGATTGCCTGAAGCAATCGTGCCGGGAACATACTTCCTGAAGGCCTTCAACGGGCACGGCGAGGACGCCGCTCAAAGCGCGGACTTCGAGATCGGCTAAGCCGTTGGATTGTCACCATTTCGGGACTGTGTGCGCTCGCGCCAAATTGACAATTGTCAATTGCCGCATCGTCCGGCCGTGGTGTAAAGCCAGCTACAGGCGCGGCTCGCGCGCTGCCGGAAGCTTGCCTGATGACGCTATGGTTCGTGTTCGCGCTGATGACGGTCGCGGCGATATTCGCCGTGCTCTGGCCGCTCGGCCGTGGCGCGCGTCCTGACAATCAAGGCAGCGAGGTCGCGGTCTACAAGGATCAGCTGGCCGAGATCGAGCGCGATCTCGCCGCAGGCCTGATCGCGCGACCTGAAGCCGAGGCGGCGCGCGTCGAGATCAGCCGCAGGCTGCTCGCCGCCGCCGGCACCGAGTCTGCGCTCGTGCCGACGTCCAGTCTGAAATGGCGCCGCGCGGCCGCCGTGCTGGCGCTGGTCGGCCTGCCTTTGGTGGCGGCCGCGATCTACATTCCGCTCGGCTCGCCCGCGCTTCGCGACTTCCCGCTGGCGCAGCGCGAGAGTGGCGCCGGGTCCGGCATGGCGCAGTCGCTGGAAAACCTCGTCGTGCAGGTCCAGCAACACCTGGAAAAGAATCCGACCGATGGCCGCGGCTGGAACGTGCTCGCGCCGGTGCTGGAACGGCTTGGCCGCTTCGACGAGGCCGTGCGCGCCTATCGCAGCTCGATCGCCTATAACGGCGAGAGCGCGGAGCGCCGCTCCGATCTCGGCGAGGCGGTCACGGCCGCCGCCAGCGGCGTGGTGACGGCGGAAGCCAAGACCGAGTTTGAGCGCGCGCATGCGCTCAACGCCGACGATCCCAAGGCGAACTACTTCCTCGGGCTCGCCGCCGAACAGGACGGCCGCAAGGATGACGCCGCCAATATCTGGCGCGCGCTGCTGGCGAAAGCACCCGCGGATGCGCCGTGGCGGCCATTGGTGCAGACCTCGCTCGCGCGGGTCGGCGGTGGCGGCGTGACGATGCCGGCGCTGTCCGACGAGACCATCGCTGCGTCCAAGGAGATGAACGACGGCGATCGCAACGCGATGATCCGCGGCATGGTCGAACGTCTCGCCACGCGCCTCAAGCAGAACGGCGACGATGTCGAAGGGTGGTTGCGTCTGGTGCGCGCCTATCTGGTGATGGGCGATCGCGACAAGGCGCTAGGAGCCTCGACCGACGCCCGTCAGGCGGTCGCCAGGGATTCCGAGCGGTTGCGCCAGCTCAACGAAGGCCTCAAGACTCTCGGGCTCGACGGATGACAGTCGCGGCACGAGACGAGCGGAGAACGGATACGCCATGACGCGCAAGCAGCGACGTATGACCATCATCGGCGGCTCGCTCGCCGTGCTCGCGCTCGCGGCCGCGCTGGTGCTCAATGCCCTGCGCGACTCCATCGTGTTCTTCTCGACCCCGACCATGGTGGCCGAGAAGCACGTCCAGCCCGGCAAGCGCTTCCGGCTCGGCGGCCTGGTGCAGCCGGGTTCGCTCCAGCGCGGCGACAATCTCGCGGTGACGTTTGAGGTGGCCGACGGCGGCGCCAAGCTGCCCGTCGCCTACAAGGGCATTTTGCCCGATCTGTTCCGCGAAGGGCAGGGCGTCGTTGCCGAAGGCGCGCTCGATGCCAACGGCGTGTTCAAGGCCGACACGGTGCTCGCCAAGCACGACGAGACCTACATGCCCAAGGACGTTGCCGATGCCCTGAAGAAGCAGGGGCACTGGAAGGACGATTACGGCGCCCAGGCGTCCGGTGCCACAAGGCCTTCGGCGACCACGGCGCAGGGCAATTCGCAGGGAGCGGTGCGGTGATCGCGGAAGCCGGACATTACGCGCTGGTGCTGGCGCTCGCGCTGGCGCTGATCCAGTCCTTCGTGCCGATGATCGGCGCACGCTTGCGCGATCCGGCGCTGATGAACGTGGCGCGCTCCACCGCGCTGGCGCAGCTCCTGTTCGTCGGCGCGTCGTTCATCGCGCTCGTGACGTTGCACGTGAACTCGGACTTCTCCGTCGCCAACGTCTACGAGAATTCCCACTCGATGAAGCCGTTGATCTACAAGATCACTGGCGTGTGGGGAAACCATGAAGGCTCGATGCTGTTGTGGGTATCGATCCTGGCGCTGTTCGGCGGGCTCGTCGCCGCCTTCGGCAACAATCTGCCGCTGTCGCTGCGCGCGCATGTGCTCGCCGTTCAGGCCTGGATCGCGAGCGCCTTCTATCTCTTCATCCTGATCACCTCGAACCCGTTCCTGCGCATCGTCAATCCGCCGATCGAGGGGCGCGATCTCAATCCGGTGCTTCAGGACATCGGTCTCGCCGTGCATCCGCCGATGCTCTATCTCGGCTATGTCGGCTTCTCGATCTCGTTCTCGTTCGCGATCGCGGCGCTGATCGAGGGGCGGATCGATGCGGCCTGGGCGCGCTGGGTGCGGCCGTGGACGCTGGTCGCCTGGATCTTCCTGACGCTCGGGATCGCGATGGGCTCCTACTGGGCCTATTACGAGCTCGGCTGGGGCGGCTGGTGGTTCTGGGACCCGGTCGAGAACGCCTCGCTGATGCCCTGGCTCGCCGGCACGGCGCTGCTGCACTCGGCGCTGGTGATGGAGAAGCGCAACGCGCTGAAGGTCTGGACCATCCTGTTGTCGATCCTGACCTTCTCGCTGTCGCTGCTCGGCACCTTCCTGGTGCGCTCGGGCGTCATCACCTCCGTGCACGCGTTCGCCAATGATCCGACCCGCGGCGTCTTCATCCTGCTGATCCTCTGCCTGTTCATCGGCGGCAGCCTGTCGTTGTTCGCAGGACGCGCGACCTCGTTGAAGCAGGGTGGCCTGTTCGCGCCGATCTCGCGCGAGGGCGCGCTGGTGCTGAACAATCTGCTGCTGACGGTGGCCTGCGCGGTCGTGCTGTTCGGAACGCTTTATCCGTTGGCGATGGAGGTGCTCGCCGACTTCAAGATGTCGGTCGGCGCACCGTTCTACAATCTCACCTTCGTGCCGCTGTTCGTGCTGCTGCTGCTCGCCGTGCCGTTCGGTCCCATGCTGGCGTGGAAACGCGGCGATCTGCTCGGCGTCACCCAGCGGCTGCTCGCGGCCGGCGTGGCGGGTCTCGTGGTGATCGCCATCGTCTGGGCCTGGACCCGTGGCGGCAGCGCGCTGGCGCCGTTGGCCATCGGGCTTGGGGTCTTCGTCATCGCCGGCGCTGTGACCGACATGACTCAGCGAACCGGCCTGTTTCGCCTGCCGTTCGCGACGACGTTCCATCGCGCCCGCGGCCTGCCGCGCTCGGCCTGGGGCACCGCGTTCGCGCATGCCGGCCTCGGCGTCGCGCTGATCGGGATCGTCTGCGAGACCACCTGGAACAGCGAATATATCGCGACCATGAAGCCGAACGACGTCGCGCAGGTCGCCGGATACGAGCTGAAGCTCGACGGCCTGACCGAGCGGCAGGGGCCGAACTACCGCGAGATGATCGCCCAGTTCAACGTCAGTCGCGATGGCGACGCGCTGAGTGTCATGACGCCGTCGAAGCGCAGTTTCACCACGCGCGGCTCCTCCACCACGGAAGCTGCGCTTTTGACGCGCGGCGCGAGCCAGCTCTACATCTCGCTCGGCGATGTCACGGCCGAGGGCGCGATCGCCGTGCGCATCTATCACAAGCCGTTGGTGCTCATGATCTGGTGGGGACCGGTGCTGATGGCGTTCGGCGGCGTGCTGTCGCTGTCCGACCGGCGGTTGCGGGTCGGCGCGCCGAAGCCGGCGCGGGCCAAGCAGCGCCTGCAACCGGCGGAGTGACGCGATGCGCCGGATGATGGCCGCGTTCGTCGCGCTTGTGCTGCTGGCCGCTCCGGCGGCCTACGCCGTGCAGCCTGACGAGATCATGTCTGATCCGGTCAAGGAGGCCCGCGCGCGCGACCTGTCGCGCGAGCTGCGCTGCATGGTCTGCCAGAACCAGTCGATCGACGATTCCGATGCGCCGCTCGCGCGCGACCTGCGTCTTCTCGTGCGCGAGCGGATCGCGGCCGGCGACAGCAATGGCGAGGTGCTCGACTTCCTGGTCGCCCGTTACGGCGAGTTCGTGTTGCTCAAGCCGCGCTTCGAACGGCAGACCATGCTGTTGTGGCTGCTCGCGCCGCTGCTGCTGGCCGGTGGCGGCTTTGCGCTGTGGCGGCAAAATCGCCGCCGTGCGCAAGCAGGTGCAGATGTCCCGACGCCGCCGCTGACGCCGGACGAAGAGGCGCGGCTCGCGGCGTTGATGTCCGAGGACGCGGCATCGCGCTAGCCGGATTCACGTCGGCGCGAGCGCCTGGTGCCGTCACCGGAACTTGATTAAGTTCCTGTCAAACCACGATTTTTTACCTGCGCTAAACTGCCGCAGGACGGCGCGGTCTTTATTACAAAAGTTTAACCCCGCAGCCAGCGCGCGGTAAGGCGCAAGTCCCCATCTTCAGGTCCGTAAGGTGCCGCTACCAGGCACCAAATGGATTTCAAGGCCCTGGAGAGCTGCATGAACGACCGTATCGACCTCACGAACCTTCCGTCCTACCGGCAGCCTCGCCGTTCGGTGTTTTCCGCCCGCAGGATCGCGCTGATGGCCTCGGTCGTCGCCGGCCTCGGCATCGCGGTCCACGGCTTCAGCCCGTCGACCTCGCCCGCCGATTTGTTCTCCACACCGGCGAACGCGCAGGTCAACAACGAGGTCAAGAAGGTCGAGCGTCCGATCGGTTTCGCCGACATCGTCGAGCGCGTGAAGCCCTCGGTGATCTCGGTCAAGGTCAACATCAAGGAGAAGACCGCGAGCAACGATGATGGCGACGATGCGCAGTCGCCGTTCCAGCCGGGCTCGCCGATGGAGCGCTTCTTCCGCCGCTTCGGCGGCCCGGACGGCATTCCCGGTCTGAAGGGTGGCGGTCGTGGCCGCGTCGTGCAGGGCCAGGGCTCCGGCTTCTTCATCTCGGCTGACGGCTTTGCGGTGACCAACAACCACGTGGTCGACGGCGCCGACAAGGTCGAGGTCACCACCGACGACGGCAAGACCTACAGCGCCAAGGTGATCGGCACCGACCAGCGCACCGATCTTGCCCTGATCAAGGTCGAGGGCGGCTCGAACTTCCCGTTCGCCAAGCTCGCCGACAGCAAGCCGCGGATCGGCGATTGGGTGCTGGCGGTCGGCAACCCCTTCGGCCTCGGCGGCACCGTGACCGCGGGCATCGTCTCGGCCAGCGGCCGCGATATCGGCAACGGCCCCTATGACGATTTCATCCAGATCGACGCGCCCGTGAACAGGGGCAATTCGGGCGGCCCGGCCTTCGACACCAACGGCGAGGTGATGGGCGTCAACACGGCGATCTACTCGCCCTCCGGCGGCAGCGTCGGTATCGCGTTCTCGATCCCCGCCAACACCGTCAAGAGCGTGGTTGCCCAGCTCAAGGACAAGGGCTCGGTCAGCCGCGGTTGGATCGGCGTGCAGATCCAGCCTGTCACCTCTGATATCGCCGACAGCCTCGGCATGAAGAAGGCCGAAGGCGCGCTGGTGGCGGAGCCGCAGAAGGATGGTCCGGCGGCCAAGGCCGGTATCGAGTCCGGCGACGTGATCACGTCGGTCAACGGCGAATCCGTCAAGGACGCCCGCGAACTCGCCCGCACCATCGGCGGCATGGCGCCCGGTGCGTCCGTGAAGCTCAACGTGCTGCACAAGGGCCAGGACAAGGTCGTGAACCTCACCCTCGGCCAGCTGCCGAACACGGTCGAGGCCAAGGCCGACATCGACAACGACAGCGGTAAGGGCGCCAGCAAGGGCACCGACGTGCCGAAGCTCGGCATGACGGTTGCTCCCGCCAATTCCGTGGCCGGCGCCGGCAAGGACGGCGTCGTGGTCACCGAAGTCGATCCGAAGAGCGCAGCCGCCGAGCGCGGCTTCAAGGAAGGCGACGTGATTCTCGAAGTCGGCGGCAAGAGCGTGAGCACCGCCGGCGATGTCCGCGACGCCATCAACACCGCGCGGACTGACAACAAGAACAGCGTCCTGATGCGCGTGAAGAGCGGCGGCCAGTCGCGTTTCGTCGCCGTGCCCATCGCCAAAGGTTAACAAGGGCTGACACGGGCCGAGCTTCAGGAGGCTTACGAGATGAAGGGTGTCGCCGGCATTAGTCGCCCCCGCCGCCGGCACTCTTCCGGGGAGCAGCGCAAGCTTGCTCCCCACGCCTACCTTCCGGTGGAAATACGCCCCCCTCCGTCGGAAGGCCTAGGGCGGTGAGGTCCCCCCAGCTTCACCGCCCGCCTTTTTGCCTACCCAAGTCCCGTTCGCTTGGCTTGCATGCGATTGCCGCTCGCGCCATGTTCAGAGAAGGTTGACCTCCTTGACCGCCGCCGAACGCACAATGCGCCTCCTGATCATCGAAGACGACCGCGAATCCGCCGACTATCTCGTGAAGGCGTTTCGCGAGGTCGGACACATTGCCGACCACGCCGGTGACGGCGAGGAGGGCCTCGCCATGGCCGAGAACGGCGACTACGACGTGCTCGTGGTCGACCGCATGCTGCCCAAGCGCGACGGGCTGTCGCTGATCGGCTCGCTGCGTGACAAGGGCGAAACGACGCCGGTGCTGATTCTCTCCGCGCTCGGGCAGGTCGACGATCGCATCAAGGGCCTGCGCGCCGGCGGCGACGACTATCTGCCAAAGCCCTATTCCTTCGCCGAGCTGCTCGCCCGCGTCGAGGTGCTGTCGCGCCGCCGCGGCGGACCTGCCGAGGATACGCTCTACCGTGTCGGCGACCTCGAACTCGACCGGCTCTCTCACCGCGTCGCCCGCGGCAAGGACGAGCTGACGCTGCAGCCGCGCGAATTCCGCCTGCTCGAATATCTGATGAAGCATGCCGGCCAGGTGGTGACGCGCACCATGCTGCTGGAGAACGTCTGGGACTATCATTTCGATCCGCAAACCAACGTGATCGACGTGCACATTTCGCGGCTGCGCTCCAAGATCGACAAGGGCTTCGAGCGGCCGCTGCTGCACACGATCCGCGGCGCCGGGTACATGATCCGTGACGGCATTCGGTAAACTCGTCCGCACCACGGCATTCCGGCTGACGCTGGTCTACCTGTTCCTGTTTGCGATTTTCGCGGCCTCGCTGCTGGGCTATTTCGCCTGGAATACGCGGCGGCTGATCACCGAAGAGATCACGCAGACGGTGAATGCCGAGACCTCGGAGATCAACGAGATCTACGGACGCCGCGGCCTGTTCGGCCTCGTGCGCACGATCGAGTATCGGGCGCTGCGGCCGGGCGCCAACCTCTACCTCGTGACCACGCCGACCGGGCAGGCGGTTGCCGGCAATGTCGGCTCGCTGGCGCCGGGCGTGATGGCAACGCGCGGCTGGTCGGAAACCGCTTATCGCCGGATCGAGGACGCGGATGACCGCGATCATCGCGCGCTCGTTCGCGTCACCGAATTGGAAAACGGCTTCCGGCTTCTAATCGGCCGCGACCTCGCCGAGCGACGGCGCCTGTTCGGCATCGTGGCGAAGGCGGCGCAATGGTCGGTGCTGATCGTCGTGGTGCTCGGCCTCGGCGGCGGCGTTTTCGTCGCGCGCAGGGTGCTGACGCGCATCGACGCGATGTCCGGGACGGCGCATCGCATCATGATCGGCGATCTCAGCGAGCGCCTGCCGGTTGGCCGCAGCGGCGACGAGCTCGACCGCCTCGCCGAAAACCTCAACGCCATGCTGGAGCGGATCGAGGCGCTGATGGCGGGGCTGAAGGAAGTCTCCGACAACATCGCCCACGACCTCAAGACGCCGCTGACGCGCCTGCGCAATCGCGCCGAGGAGGCGCTGGCGAAATCGGGCTGCGAGGCCGATTATCGCGCGGCGCTGGAGCGGACCATCGAGGAATCCGACGGGCTGATCCGCACCTTCAACGCGCTGCTGATGATCGCGCGCGCGGAGTCCGGCCAGGCGCGCGGCAACATGGATGATTTCGATGCGGCCGATGTCGCCAACGGCATTCACGAGCTCTACGAGCCGCTGGCCGAAGACGACGGCATGACCTTGAAGGTGAAGACGCAGGCCGCGCCGATTCACGGCAATCGCGAATTGATCAGCCAGGCGGTCGCCAATCTCGTCGAGAACGCGATCAAATACGGCAAGCCGGCCGCGCAGTCGGCGGGAACCGTGGTCAGCATGGACGCCCGTCAGATCACGATCGAGGCCAAGCGCGAGGGCGATCAGGTGCTGCTCAGCGTCACCGACCGCGGCCCCGGAATCCCCGAGGCCGATCGCAAGCACGTCGTCGAGCGATTCGTCCGGCTGGAGGCGAGCCGCACCATGCCGGGCTCCGGCCTCGGCCTCAGCCTCGCGTCCGCCGTCGCCACCTTGCATGGCGGCGAATTGCGGCTCGGCGACGCCCATCCGGGCCTCGTCGCCACGCTGCTGCTGCCGGCGCGCGCGGGGGCCGGCGACAGGGTTGCTCCTCCAATACCGGATGTGCCACAGAAGGTGGCATGAACCACTCCGCGCCGGGAAACGCGGACAAGCATGGTGAGAGCCTGGCCGCACGCTTCGCGGAGGCTCCCCATATTGCCGCTTCCACAACCGACGAACGACGTTTTGAAAGCTGGCTGGCCGAGCTTGAGCCGGCACAGTCGGCGCGTCTGGAAGCCTTGCTGGTCCATCCCTTCGCCCGGACTATTCTCGCCGGGATCGCGGAATTCTCGCCTTATTTGTTCGATCTGGTGCGCGTCGATCCGCTGCGCCTGATCCGGCTGCTCGAATGCGAGCCGGACGCGCATCTTGCTGCGCTGATCGCGGAGGCAAGGGGCGCGGTGCTCGCTGCCCCCGACGAGGCCGAGGTGATGCGGCTGCTTCGTCTCATGAAGGCGGAGGCCGCGCTCCTGATCGCGCTGTGTGACATCGGCGCAGTCTGGCCGGTGATGCGGGTGACGGCCGCGCTGACCGAGCTTGCGGTGTCCTCGGTGCAGGCGGCGCTGCAGTACCTGCTGCGACAGGAAGCCGCACGCGGCAAGCTCGTGCCGCCGGATCCCGAGGCGCCGGAAGTCGGCTGCGGCCTGATCGTGCTCGCCATGGGCAAGATGGGCGCGGGCGAGCTGAACTATTCCAGCGACATCGATCTCATCGTGTTCTTCGATCCCGATGCCACGACGCTGGCGCCCGACATCGAGCCGCAGCCGTTCTTCGTCCGGGTGACGCAAGGCATGGCGCGCATCCTGCAGCAGCGCACCTATGACGGCTATGTGTTCCGCGTCGATCTGCGGCTGCGGCCCGATCCGTCGTCGACGCAGGTGGCGATCTCGCGAGATGCCGCGCTGAACTATTACGAGCGGGAAGGCCGCACCTGGGAGCGCGCCGCGATGATCAAGGCGCGCGCCTGTGCCGGCGATCCCAGGGCAGGCGAGGCGCTGCTGGCCGAGATCGCGCCCTTCGTCTGGCGCAAGCATCTCGACTTCGCAGCACTTGCCGACGTGCACGACATGAAGCGGCAGATGCAGACCTACCGCGGCCAGAGTGAGGTCGCGGTCGAAGGCCACAACGTCAAGGTCGGCCGCGGCGGCATCCGCGAGATCGAATTCTTCGCCCAGACCCAGCAGCTGATCGCCGGCGGCCGCCATCCGGAATTGCGGGTGCGGCCGACGCTCGCCGCGCTCGACATCCTCGCGTCCAGCAACTGGATCACCTCTACCGCGCGAGACGAGCTGACCACGGCCTACGAATTCCTGCGCCGGGTCGAGCATCGTCTCCAGATGATCGCCGACGAACAGACCCACACCCTGCCGGAGGACAAGGAGGCGGTCGAACGCTTCGCCTGGTTCTTCGGCTATGACAGCCGCGAGACTTTTGCGCGCGACCTGCTTCGTCAGCTCGAGATCGTGCAGGGCCACTACGAAAAGCTGTTCGAGGGCGATGATCCGACCGGTTCGGCAAGCCTGCCCGCGATCGACTATCGCGCCGGTCCGGACGATCCGCGCTTGTTGCAGCACCTGACGACGCTCGGCTTCAAGAAGCCCGCCGCCCTCGCGCAGACCATCCGCGACTGGCTCACCGGCGACTATCGCGTGTTCCGCAACGGGCAGACGCGAAATGCCTTCGTCGAGTTCGTGCCGGCCCTGATCGACGGCCTCGCGCGTGCCGAAGAGCCCGACCGCGCGGTGGTGGCGTTCGATGATTTCCTTCGCGCGCTCCAGCGCGGCGGCCGGCTCATTACGCTGCTCGGCCAGAACCGCGATCTCGTCGCGCTGGTCGCGCTCGTGCTCGGCGCGGCGCCTAGGCTCGGTGAGATGCTGGCGCGGCAGCCGCAGTTGATGGACGGCCTGATCGATCCGCGCTTCTTCGGCGCGATGCCGGACAAGCAGGAATTGTCGGCGCGACTTGCGGCCACGGTGCAGGATGCGGGCTCCTACGAGGAGTTTCTGGACCGCCTGCGTCTGTTCGGGCAGGAGAGCCTGTTCCTGATCGGCACGCGCATCCTCTCCGGCACCGTCTCGGCGCAGCAGGCGAGCACGGCCTTCGCCGACGTCGCTGAGGGCATCGTCGACACCGTGCATCGCCTCGTCGCCGACCGCTTCGCCGACCAGCACGGGCGCATCAAGGGGCAGGAGACCGCCATCATCGCGATGGGCCGGCTCGGCAGCCGTGAGATGACGGCATCCTCGGATCTCGATCTGATCCTGCTCTATGATTTCGACAGCGATAATCCGGATTCCGACGGTGAGAGGTCACTGCAGGGCGCGCATTACTTCGCCCGCTTCACCCAGCGCCTGATCAGCGCCTTCACCACCCGCACCAATTACGGCGTGCTCTACGAGATCGACATGCGGCTGCGTCCTTCGGGACGCGCCGGTCCGGTCGCGTCGAGCCTCGTCTCCTTCGCCGACTATCAGGCCAACGAGGCCTGGACCTGGGAGCACATGGCGTTGACGCGTGCGCGCGTGGTGTCCGCGTCGCCGGAATTCACCGCGCGGATCGAAAGCATCATCCGCGAGGTCCTGACCCGCCGCCGCGACCCCTCGATCATTGCCAACGACGTCGCCGATATGCGCCGCGCGATCGCGCAGGAGAAGGGCGAGACCGACCATTGGGACCTGAAATACGCTTCCGGCGGCATGGTCGACATCGACTTCATCGCGCAATATCTCCAGCTCGTGCATGCCCATGACAAGCCCGACATTCTCGATGTCGGCACGGTGCAGGTGCTGGAGAATGCCGCGAGACTCGGTGTGCTGCCGCACTCGGAGGTGGAGATCCTGCGCGCCGCGGCGCGGCTCTATCACGATCTGACGCAGATCCTGCGGCTTTGCGTCAGCGACCGCTTCAAGCCGGAAACCGCGGGCTCCGACCTTCAACGCGTGATGGCGCGTGCCGGCGATGCGCCGGATTTCTCCTCGCTCGAGGCACGCGTGAAGGAGACGCAGGGCGAGGTGCGGCGCGTGTTCAGTGCGCTTCTGGAAGGGAAGTCGTCTGCTTGAGCGAGGTGAGGGCTTCGAGCACGTTCGGCTCGAGGCCTGCGCCGCCGGCATCGAGATGCGCGAAGATCGCGCGCTTCATCCGCGGATCCCAGAACTTCCTGATGTGGTCGGCGATCCCCGGCACGGCCTTGTCGTGGCCCTGGCTGCGGAAGAACGTGCCGATCTGGTTGGCCATGTAGACGAGGCGGTCAGGCGACGACATGAATGATCTCCGGAGCACGATGAGCCGTGATGCGGCCCTGGTGCGTGAACACTTCAAACCCGTCGCTGCGGGCAATTGCGATCAGCGTGATGCCGGCGGCTTCCGCGGTGCGGACCGCGAGCGCGGTGGGGGCGGAGACCGCGACCATCACCGGCGCGCCGACCGCCGCGGTCTTCTGCACCATCTCCACGGAGACGCGGCTCGTCAGCAGCACCATGCCGCCGCTCGCGTCCGTCCGGCTGCGCGCCAGCGAGCCTGCGAGCTTGTCGAGCGCGTTGTGGCGGCCGACGTCCTCGCGCAGGGCCATGAGGCCATTCGCGGGCGACCAGAACGCCGCCGCGTGGACCGCGCGGGTCTGGATGTTGATCGCTTGCAGGGGCGCAATGGTCTGCATCGCCGCCATGATCTGCTCGGGCGAAAAGGTCTGCCCCGGCGGCACGATCGCTGCGGGCCGTACGGCTTCGGCGATCGAGTCGATGCCGCAGATGCCGCAGCCGGTGGGGCCGGCAATGTGGCGGCGACGTTCGCTGATGCGCGCGGCGTCTTCAGACTCCAGCCACATGCGCAGCTCGATGCCGTCGTCGAGGCGGACCACATCGAGCGACTTGATGTCGTCGACCGATTTGATGATGCCTTCGTCCAGGCTGAAGCCGACGGCAAAATCCTCGAGGTTCTGCGGCGTCCCCATCATGACGGCATAGGTGCCGCCATTATAGGTCAGCGCCAGCGGCGTCTCCTCGGGGATCAGCCGCGCCCCGTCGGACGCGACACCGTCGCGCCAGATTTCGCGGTCGATGGCCTGGACAGGCACGTGCATCCGGTTACTCCGCGGCCTCGGCCGGCGCGATGCGACGGGAGTGCCGCGCCTGCTCGTCGTAGCTCTTCTGCCAATCGGACGGGCCGTTCGATGGCGAGATCTGCACGGCGGTGACCTTGTACTCGGGACAGTTCGTCGCCCAGTCCGAATAGTCGGTCGTGATCACGTTGGCCTGCGTGTCCGGATGATGGAACGTCGTGTAGACGACGCCCGGCGACACGCGGTCGGTGATTTCCGCACGCAGCGTGGTCTCGCCGGCACGGCTCTGCAGCCGCACCCAATCGCCGTCGTGCACGCCGCGCGTTTCGGCGTCATGCGGATGGATCTCGAGCCGGTCTTCGGCATGCCAGACGACGTTCTCGGTGCGCCGTGTCTGCGCGCCGACATTGTACTGGCTGAGGATGCGGCCCGTGGTGAGGAGCAGCGGGAAGCGGGGACCCGTGCGCTCGTCGGTTGCGACATATTCGGTGACGACGAACTTGCCTTTGCCGCGGACGAAGCCGCCGATATGCATCACCGGCGTGCCTTCCGGCGCCTTCTCGTTGCAGGGCCACTGCACCGAGCCGAGCTCGTCCAGCTTGGCGTAGGAGACGCCGGCGAAGGTCGGCGTCAGTGCGGCGATCTCGTCCATGATCTCCGAGGGATGGCTGTAGTTCATCTCCAGGCCCATCGCCTTGGCGAGCGCGATGGTGACCTCCCAGTCGGCCATGCCGTTCTTCGGCGACATCACCTTGCGCACGCGCTGGATGCGGCGTTCGGCATTGGTGAAAGTGCCGTCCTTCTCGAGGAAGCTCGAGCCGGGCAGGAACACGTGAGCGTAGTTCGCGGTCTCGTTGAGGAAGAGGTCGTGGACGATGACGCATTCCATCGCCGACAACGCCGCCACCACGTGCTTGGTGTTGGGATCGGATTGAAGGATGTCCTCGCCCTGCACGTAGAGTCCCATGAACGTGCCTTCGATCGCGGCATCGAACATGTTGGGAATGCGCAGGCCCGGCTCCGGATTGAGCTTGACGTTCCAGAGCGCCTCGAACTGGTCGCGCACGGCGTCGCCCGAGATGTGACGGTAGCCGGGCAGCTCGTGCGGGAACGAGCCCATGTCGCAGGAGCCTTGAACGTTATTTTGGCCGCGCAGCGGGTTCACGCCAACGCCGGGACGGCCGATATTGCCGGTCGCCATCGCAAGGTTCGCGATCGCGATCACCGTGGTCGAACCCTGGCTGTGCTCGGTGACGCCGAGCCCGTAATAGATCGCGCCATTGCCGCCGGTGGCGTAGACGCGGGCCGCTTCACGCAGCGTCTTCGGATCGACGCCGGTGAGGATGGCGGTCGCTTCCGGGCTATGCTTGGGCTGGGCCACGAAGGCGGCCCATTCCTCGAACTCGCTCCAGTCGCAGCGCTCGCGCACGAAGGCTTCGTTTACGAGACCTTCGGTGACGATGACATGCGCCAGCGCCGTCACGACGGCGACGTTGGTGCCGGGCATCAGCGGCAGATGCAGCGCCTTCACGTGCGGCGATTCCACCATCTCGGTGCGGCGCGGATCGATCACGATCAGCTTGGCGCCCTGGCGCAGCCGCTTCTTCAGGCGGGAAGCGAAGACGGGGTGAGCCGAGGCCGGGTTGGCGCCGATGATCATCGCGACGTCGGTATCCTCGACCGAATCGAAATCCTGCGTGCCGGCGGAGGTGCCGAACGTGACCGAAAGGCCGTAGCCGGTCGGGGAGTGGCAGACGCGCGCGCAGGTGTCGACATTGTTGTTGCCGAAGCCGGCGCGGATCAGCTTCTGCACCAGATAGGTTTCTTCGTTGGTGCAGCGGGACGAGGTGATGCCGCCGATGGCGTCACGGCCGTATTTCTTTTGGATGCCGCGCATCTTGGCGGCGGCGAACGAGAAGGCTTCATCCCAGGACACTTCGCGCCAGGGATCCTCGATCCGCTCGCGGATCATCGGGTTGAGGATACGTTCCTTGTGATTGGTATAGCCCCAGGCGAAGCGGCCCTTGACGCAGGAATGGCCGCGATTGGCCTTGCCGTCCTTGTAGGGCACCATGCGGACGACTTCCTCGCCGCGCATCTCGGCCTTGAAGGTGCAGCCGACGCCGCAATAGGCGCAGGTGGTGACGACGGAGTGCTCGGGCTGGCCGATCTCGATCACCGACTTTTCCGTGAGCGTCGCGGTCGGGCAGGCCTGCACGCAGGCGCCGCAGGAGACGCATTCGGAGCCGAGAAAACTCTCGCTCATGCCGGGCGAGACGCGGCTGTCGAAGCCGCGGCCAGAGATCGTCAGCGCGAAGGTGCCTTGCACTTCCTCGCAGGCGCGGACGCAGCGCGAGCAGACGATGCACTTGGAGGGATCGTAGGTGAAGTAGGGATTGGATTCGTCCTTCGGCATCCAGGCGGCATTGATCTCGCCGTGGGACTTCGCGAAGACGTGGTTCTCGCC
Organism: Bradyrhizobium sp. CCGUVB4N; assembly: GCF_024199945.1. Classification (GTDB taxonomy): domain Bacteria; phylum Pseudomonadota; class Alphaproteobacteria; order Rhizobiales; family Xanthobacteraceae; genus Bradyrhizobium. Next base: position 3,475,691 of record NZ_JANADP010000001.1, read on the forward strand.
CTCATAGCCGTAGCGTACGTCGCGCAAGCCCACGGCACCTGCCATGTCCTGCAATTCGCAGTCGCCATTGGCGCCGCAGGTGAGGCAGTCGAGCGGATGGTCGGAGATGTAGAGCTCCATCACGCCTTTGCGCAGCTTCTTCAGCCGCTCGCTCTGGGTGTGGACGACGAGGCCGTTCATGACCGGCGTCGTGCAGGAGGCCGGCGTACCGGCGCGGCCCTCGATCTCGACGACGCAGAGACGGCAGGAGCCGAAGGCGTCGACCATGTCGGTCGCGCAGAGTTTGGGGATCTGGTGGCCGGCGTCCATCGCGGCCCGCATGATCGAGGTGCCCTCGGGCACCGTGACCTCTTTGCCGTCGATGGTCAGCGTCACCATCGTTTCCGACTTGGAGCGCGGCGTGCCGTAGTCGATTTCTTCGATCAGAGACATTGTCGTTCTCCTATTCCGCGGCCTGAAGCGTGGTCGGGGCCGGGACAAAATCTTCACGGAAATGCTTCAAAGCGCTGAGCACGGGGTAGGGCGTGAAGCCGCCGAGTGCGCAGAGCGAGCCGAATTTCATGGTGTTGCAGAGGTCTTCGACGAGCGCGAGGTTTTCGCTGACCCGCTCGCCGTTGATGATCTTTTCGATGGTCTCGACGCCACGGGTCGAGCCGATCCGGCAGGGCGTGCATTTGCCGCAGGATTCGACGGCGCAGAATTCCATGGCGAAACGCGCCTGCTTGCGCATGTCGACGCTGTCGTCGAACACGACGATGCCGCCATGGCCGATCAGGCCGTCGCGCGCGGCGAAGGCTTCGTAGTCGAACGGGGTGTCGAACAGGGCGCGCGGGAAATAGGCGCCGAGCGGGCCGCCGACCTGCACGGCGCGGACCGGGCGTCCGGTGAACGTGCCACCGCCGATGTCGTCGACGAGCTCGCCGAGCGTCACGCCGAACGCCGTCTCGAACAGCCCGCCCTGGCGGATGTTGCCGGCGAGCTGGATCGGCATCGTGCCGCGCGAGCGGCCCATGCCGAAATCGGCGTACGCCTTGGCGCCCTCGGCGAGGATGAAGGGGATCGCCGCGAACGACAGCACGTTGTTGATGACGGTCGGCTTGCCGAACAATCCATGATGGGCCGGCAACGGCGGCTTGGCGCGCACCAGGCCACGGCGGCCTTCGAGGCTCTCGAGCAGCGACGTCTCCTCGCCGCAGACGTAAGCGCCGGCGCCGACGCGCACCTCCATGTCGAAGCTATGCGTCGAGCCGCCGATCCTGTCGCCGAGATAGCCGCCGCGCCGCGCGGCCGATATCGCGGCATTCATCGCCGCGACCGCGTGCGGATATTCACTGCGGATGTAGATGTAGCCCTTGGTGGCGCCGACGGTGATGCCTGATGTCGTCATGCCCTCGATGACGAGGAAGGGGTCGCCTTCCATGATCATCCGGTCGGCAAAGGTGCCGCTGTCGCCTTCGTCGGCGTTGCAGACGATGAACTTGCGGTCGGCCTTGGCCTGCTGCACCGTCTTCCACTTGATGCCGGTCGGGAAGCCCGCGCCGCCGCGGCCGCGCAGGCCGGAGGCAGTGACTTCAGCCAGGATCGCGTCCGGGCCGAGCGAGAGCGCGCGCTCAAAACCCTTGTAGCCGCCATGAGCGCGATAATCCTCGAGCGAGCGTGGATCGATCACGCCGCAGCGGGCGAAGGTGAGGCGGGTCTGGCGCTTGAGCCACGGAATTTCGTCCGCGACGCCGAGCCGCAGCGCGTGCGGCCCATTGCTCGCCATGGACTCGAACACGGAGGCGACATCCTCCGAGCTCACCGGACCGTAGGCGACGCGGCCCTTGAGGGTCGCCACCTCGACCATCGGCTCCAGCCAATGCAGGCCGCGCGAGCCGGTCCTGACGATCTCGATCGGCAGGCCGCGCTTTTCCGCGATCTGCTCGAATGCTGCGACAACCTCGTCGGCGCCGACGGCGACAGCGGTCGCATCGCGCGGAACGAAAATCTTCATCTTCATCGTTGTGCCTCCGCGACCAGCGCGTCGATGCGCTTCTCGTCGAGCCGGCCGACGAGGCGGCCGTCGAGCATCGCCGACGGTGCGGTCGAGCACAGCCCGAGGCAGTAGATCGGCTCCAGCGTGACGCGATCATCCGCAGTGGTGTTGCCGAGCGAGACGCCGAGCTTCGCTTCGGCGCGCGCAGCCAGCGCGTCGCCGCCCGCGGCCTGGCAGGCTTCGGCGCGGCACAGCTTCAGCACGTGGCGGCCGGCCGGCTTGTGGCGGAAGTCATGGTAGAAGGTGAAGACGCCATGGACTTCGGCGCGCGACAGATTCAGCGCCTGCGCCACCATCGGAATCGCGGCCTCCGGCACATAGCCGAACGCTTCCTGGAGTGCGTGCAGAATGACGAGCGTCGCGCCTTCCTGCCCGGCATGTTCGGCGATGATCTCGGCGCCGCGCGTTTCTTCCCAAGGCTCGTAAACCGCTGTCATTCTCGTTCTCGATCTGAGCGTCCCTTCCGCGCAAACTATTTGGAATCGTTCGAAGATCAATAAAGCTGTCTCATGCTGCGATTGCGAATTCAGATCGATTTGAAAACGCAATCGGTCGATACGAAGTGCTAATGAAACCTGTATTGACTGCCGGTTTTTGCGTGTTGGTGCAGGCCCGGCGTGATAGCTTGTATGCCACCACAGAATCCGAGGGGACGGCCGGTTGATCGACAAGCTTGAACTGCTGCTGGCGCTGGCCAAGGAGCGGCATTTTGGACGGGCAGCGGAGGCCTGCGGTGTCACCCAGCCGACCATGTCGACCGGGCTGAAGCAGCTCGAGGAGATCCTCGGCGTGATGCTGGTCCAGCGCGGGTCCCGGTTTCAGGGATTTACCCCCGAGGGCGAGCGGGCGCTGGACTGGGCGCGGCGGATCGTGGGCGATGCCCGCGCGATGCGCGACGAGATCAACGGACTGAAGCATCAGCTCTCCGGCGAGATCCGCATTGCGGCGATCCCGACGGCACTCGGAATGGTCGCGTCGCTGACGACGCCGTACCGTGCGCGGCATCCCGAGGTGCGTTTCAGCATCCGCTCGACGACCTCGTCGGAGGTGCTGGGGTTGCTCGAAAATCTCGAGGTCGATGCCGGGCTGACCTATATCGAGAACGAGCCGATCGGGAAGGTGCGCACCATTCCGCTCTATAACGAGAGCTATCGCCTGCTCACCGCGCCCGATGGGATGTTCGGGGATCGCGAGACGGTGACGTGGAAGGAGGTCGGGCAGGTGCCGCTGTGCCTGCTGACACCCGACATGCAGAACCGCCGCATCATCGACCGTGCGCTGCGTTCGGTCGCGGCGGAGGCGACGCCGACACTAACCTCGAACTCGCTGTTGGTGCTGTTCACCCACGTCAAGACCGGGCGCTGGGCGAGCGTGATGCCGGCCAAGCTCGCCGAGACGCTTGGCCTGTCGTCGGACAAGGTCCGCTCGATTCCGATCACCGACCCCGAGGTCAATTACAGCATTGGCCTGGTGATCCCGCAGCGCGATCCGATGACGCCGCTGATCGCGGCACTGGTCAATGTCGCGCGCGAAGTGGCGCCGAGCCTGCAGTCGTAGCGCATAGTGAGATTAAGTGTGTCCGCAGTGTAGGTGCCACCTCTCCCCAGCGGGGAGAGGTCGGATTGCGCTTGGCGATGCGCAGCATCGACCAGCGCAATTCGGGTGAGGGCCGCAGCGACCGGTGGGAGCGTAACCCCTCACCCGGATCGCATCTTTCGATGCGACCCGCCTCTCCCTACGGGAGAGGTGCCCCCTCGGCTCGCATCGATTCAACCAAAGCTCATCCCAGCTCTAGGCGGCGGCGGAAATTCCGGCTGCCGCCTTGATGGCGTCGCGCGGCAGCGTCACGCGGACGACGGTGCCGACTTCGAGCCTGGAGCGCAGCTTCATCGAGCCGCCGTGGAGCTGGGCCAGCGAGCGGGCGATCGCGAGCCCGAGGCCGGAGCCGTGATAGGTCTTGGTGAGCTGGCTCTCGACCTGCTCGAACGGACGTCCGAGCCGCGCCAGCGAGTGCGGCGCGATGCCGATGCCGGTGTCGGCGATCATCAGCACGATCCTGTCCTCGAGCTGCCGGCTGCGCACCACGATGCGTCCGCCGTCGGGCGTGAACTTCACGGCGTTGGACAGCAGGTTGACGATGATCTGCTTGGTGGCGCGGCGGTCGGCGACGACCGAAATGGACTTCTCGATCTCGGCGTCGAGCTCCAGGTTCTTGTCCTGCGCCCGGCCGGCGACGACGCGCAGGGATTCCGCGAGCGTCTGCGCGAGATCGAGCTCTTCCATGTCGAGCTTCATGCGGCCGGCCTCGATCTTGGACATGTCGAGGATGTCGTTGATGACCTCGAGCAGATAATGGCCGCTGGTGAGGATGTCGTGGCAGTATTCCTGGTACTTCTCCGAGCCCAGCTCGCCGAACATGCCCGAGCCCATGATCTCGGAGAAGCCGATGATGGCGTTGAGCGGCGTGCGCAGCTCGTGGCTCATATTGGCGAGGAATTTCGACTTGGTCTGGTTGGCTTCCTCGGCGCGGGTCTTCTCGCGCTGATATTTCTCGGCGAGATCGGCGAGCTCGATGGTCTGGCGTTCCAGCGCCGCCTGCGAGCGCTTGAGGTCGATGACGGTGGCGCGCAGGCGCAGATCGTTGTCGACGAGCTTCTGCTCGTGCTCCTTGATGCGGGTGATGTCGGTGCCGACCGAGACGTAGCCGCCGTCCTTGGTGCGGCGTTCGCTGATGTGCAGCCAGCTGCCGTCGTCGAGCTGGGCCTCGAAGGTGCGGGCGCCGGGGCCTTGGGCGGCGGTCTCGTTGTGGCGGGTGCGGACCTCCGGCATGCGGCCGACTTCCAGCACGGTCTCGTAGGAGGTGCCGGGGATCACGGCGGTGTCGGGCAGCTTGTGCAGGCGCTGGAAGTGCGAGTTGCAGAGCACCAGGCGGTCGCTGGCGTCCCACAGCACGAAGGCTTCCGGAATGGTCTCGATGGCGTCGCGCAGGCGAAGGTCGGCTTCCACGGTGCGCTCGGCGAGGCTCTTCTGCTCGGTGATGTCGACGGCGATGCCGATCAGGTGCATGCCGGAATCGCTGGCGCCGCGGGTCCGCTCGCAGCGGACGCGGAGCCAGATCCAGTGGCCGTCGACATGCTGCATGCGGAAGGTCTGGTCGATGTGGTCGATCTTCTCGGAGATCAGCTGGTCGGCGATCGCGAACAGGTCGATGTCGTCCGACTTCACCAGCGCGTTGACCTCGCCGAAGGTGAGGAGCTCGTTGCGGCCGTCGAGGCCCAGCATCGAGAACATCGATTGCGACCAGAAGATCCGGCCGCGCGACAGGTCCCAGTCCCACAGGCCGCAGCGGCCGCGGTTGAGCGCGGTGTCGATCCGGCCACGCACGGCATCGTTGATGAGGTCGCCCTCGCGGGCGCGGGTCGACTGCCAGTGGAAGGCGAAGCCGAGGATCAGGACGACGAAGCCGGTGGTCGCCGACAGCGTCACCGAAAGGGCCGCGTCCGAGCCCCAGATCGGCTCGTTGCGCTCCTGGATCACGGTGACGAGTCCCGGCAGCGACTTGATCGGCCGGGAGGTCGCCATCGCGGCGTTGCCGTTCGGCAGCGTCATGCTGGAGATGTCATTGTCGCGCGGCGGAGCTGCGAGCAGCTGCGCGGTGGTGATCGCATCGAGCAGGCGGTCGTCGCCCGAAGGATCGCTGTCGATCGGAATGCGGGCGAGGATGCGGCGGTCGATTCCGGCCGAGGTGACGACGACATGGCGGCCCGAGACCCTGGCCCGGGACGGGATCATGTCGGGCAGCAAATTCGGCAGGTTCTCGATGTTCTTCAGCCGCTCCGCGCGCACGGAGGTGACGCGATCGATGCGCTCGGCGAGCAGTTCAGCGAGGGAAGAGATGTCGTTCTGGATCACGAGGCGCTTCTGGCGCGTCTGGTCGACGACCTGGACGAATGCGCCGAGGCAGATCGTGATGAGGAAGGCGATGATGAGCGTCGGCACGGCGCGACGGAGCGCCGGCTCCGCGATCAGGAGCCGATGATAGGCAGGTTTCGCGATCGATTGCGCCAATCCTTTGATCGAATCGGATTGGACACACGCGTTCGCGGCGTCTGCGCGCGCCATGCCTTCGGCCCCCTGGAAACCAGCTTACGACGAGTATCGAAAGCAGCCCCACGTCGCTTTCGAATCACAGCGATTTGAATCCAGTTTGCGCAGGCTGTCGAGAGTCAACGAAAGGTTAACGCGAAATAATTCTTATCCAACACGGAGTTCGTGCGCTTCTCTTCCGCAAACTCACGTGCGCGACGAGTCCGAAACGAGAACGTGTGACTCCATCACGCGCGTGGCGGTTCGGCGTGGCTGATGACGCGCTTCACGCTCGGGAACGCACGACGCAAGCGGCGCTCGATCGCGTCGACATGCTCGTGCACCTTGATCACGCTCATCGACGGCGTGGCGCGGCAATGGAAGTTGACGATCTCGCCGCCCTCGGTATCGCGCACGCGCACATTATGGATGTCGTGGATCTCGCCGCCGGCGGCATATTCGGTGAGCGCGGCGGCGATGGTCTGCACCCGCTCCGGCGCGGCATCGACGCCGAACGGCAGTTCCGGTTCCAGCGGCTCGATATGGACGTCGACCTCGACATCGGCTCCGAACTCTTCCTGGATGCTCCTCTCCAGCGTATTGGCGACGTCGTGGGCGGCCTCGAGTTGCATGTCGGCATCGACCTCGAGGTCGATGCTTACGATCAGCTTGGCGCCGAGATCGTGCACCGTGACGTGGTGGATGGCGAGGCCCGAATTATGCGCGATCACCATGATGCGGTCGCGCACGGTCTCGTTGTCGCGGGCGACCGGTACGGCGGTGAAGGTGAGGTCGGCATCGCCGAAGGCTTTGTCGACGGCGCCTTGCGCGTTGCGCTTGATCTCCTCGACGCGGTCGATCGGGTAGGTTCTGGGCACGTTGACGATGCTGTCGATGAAGGTGGTCGCCCCGACCATGCGCACGCGCAGGCGTTCGACGTCGATCACGCCTGGCACGCTGCGGATCGCGGCGGTGGCCTTCGCCTGGGCGCCTTCCGGCGCGCGGTCGAGCAGCGTCTGCACCGTGGAGCTCGCCATCCGCAGGCCGAGAGCCGCGATCATCACGGCCACCGCTGCGGCGGCCGCCGCGTCACCCCACCAGAAGCCGAAGGCTGCGAGAATCAGGCCGACGATCACGGCGCACGAGCCCATGACGTCGGAGGCGAAATGCAGCGCATCGGCGGCGAGCGCCTCGCTGCGGGTCTCCCGGGCCGCGCGGTGCAGCGCGCGGGCGCGCCAGAGATTGACGACGATATCGATCACCAGCACCACGAACGGGACGGCCGAAATCGTCGGTGGCGGGGTTCCCTCGCGGAGGTGGCTGTAGGATTGCACCAGAATGCCGCCGGCGAGCACGTAGAGCAGGGCGGTCACGCCGAGCGCGGAGATGCTCTCGAGCTTGCCGTGGCCATAATGGTGCTCGTCGTCGGCCGGCTTGTCGGAGACCCGCACCACCGCCCAGGTGATGATGGTCGCGACCAGGTCGATCGTGGAGTGCAGCGCTTCGGAGACCAGCGCCAGCGAGCCGATCGCGATGCCGACCACGAATTTGGCCGCCGCCATGCCGCCGCTGGCCAGGATCGAGATTGCCGCGACCGATGTCTTGTCGTGTTGTCCGCTCATGGCCGGGATTTAGCAGGGCGTTCGCGAACATCAAGCGACGATCCACAGCTATAGTCGCAAGTGAGTTGCAGGAGCGAAGCTATTGCGAATGCTTCCGAATTGAATGCTGGGCTTATGCCGCAAGCTCAGCTCTCGTAGGGTGGGCAAAGGCGCAAAGCGCCGTGCCCACGATTTCTCCGTGATGGATAAAGATCGTGGGCACGCTTCGCTTTGCCCACCCTACGAGATCGGACTCCGGAGCGACGGCTACGGCACCGTCACCACGATCTTCCCGAGGTGCTTGTTCGCCTCCATGTGCTCGAACGCCTTGTCGATGTCATTGAACCCGTAGACCTTGTCGATCGGCAGCTGCAGCTTGCGCGATTCCACCGCGCCCCAGATGTCCTTCCTGACCTCGTCGAAGATCGCGCGGACCTCCTCGATGGAGCGGGTACGGAAGGTGACACCGATATAGCTGATGCGGCGGGCGGCATGCAGGTCGAAGTTGAAGTCGGCATGGGTGCCGCCGAGCCGGCCGACATTGACGATGCGGCCCAGGATTTTGGTCGCGGCGAGGTTCTGGTTGGCGACCTTGCCCGAGACCTGGTCGACGATGAGGTCGACGCCTTCGCCGTTCGTCGCCTTCAGGACCTCGTCCACCCATTTCGGATCGGAGGAGTCGACCGCGAGGTCGGCGCCATATTCGGTCAGGCGGCCGCGGCGATAGGCATCGGTCGAGGAGCCGATCACCATCCTGGCGCCCTTGAGTTTTGCGATTTGCATCGCCATCAGGCCGACACCGGAGCTTGCGCCCTGGATCAGCACGGACTGTCCCGGTTGGACGCCGCCGACGGTGACGACGGCGTTGTGCATGGTGGCGAGCGCGACGGGGAGGGTGGCGGCTTCCTCGAAGTTCATGTTCGAGGGCGCGCGGAACAGCCGGCCGTGGTCGGCGAGCGTGTACTCGGCGAACGCCGCGCCGCCGGAGCCCATGATGCGATCGCCGACCTTGACGCCCTTCGCATCCGGCCCGAGCTCGGCGACTTCGCCGGCCCATTCCATCCCGAGCACGGTGCCGACCCCGCCCGCGGCGCCATGGGCGTGTCCCTTGCGCATGCCGGTGTCGGCGCGATTGAGCCCACAGGCGCGCACGCGAACCAGCACTTGCGTGCCTTTTGGTTTAGGTTGAGCGACCTCGGAAATCCGAGCGCCGTCAGGGCCGTAGACATAAGCCTTCATGAATTACTCTCGCTTCTTGCAGTGATTATTCCGCTGCTTGCGCGCTTGGTTGAGCGATCATGCCTCCGAGCCGGCTGCGAATGATCGCCTCGGCTTCGCGCACGATGCGCGAGATCAGCTCGCCGCAGCTCGGGATGTCCTGGATCAGGCCCTGCACCTGGCCGGCCGACCAGATGCCCTCGTCCGAATTGCCGGTCGCGTAGACCATCTTGCCGCGGGCGCCGGCGACGAGCTCGCGGATGTCCTCGAACTTGGCGCCTTCCTTCTCCATGGCGACGACCTTGGTCGAGATCTCGTTCCTGGCGACGCGCGAGGTGTTGCGCATGGTGCGGAAGATCAGCTCGGTCTCGCGCTCGTCATTGGCGACGATCTTCTCCTTGATGAGCTGATGGATCGGGCTCTCCTTGGTCGCCATGAAGCGGGTGCCCATGTTGATGCCCTCGGCGCCCAGCGCCAGGGCGGCGACGAGGCCGCGGGCATCGGCAAAGCCGCCGGAGGCGATCATCGGAATCTTGACCTTGTTGGCGGCGGCCGGGATCAGGATCAGGCCGGGGGTGTCGTCCTCGCCGGGGTGGCCGGCGCATTCGAACCCGTCGATCGAGATGGCGTCGACGCCATCCGTTCGGCCGAGAGCGCGTGGCGGACGCTGGTGCATTTGTGCACGACCTTGACGCCATGCTTTTTGAACTCTTCGACATGCTCCTGCGGCTTGTTGCCGGCGGTCTCGACCACGGTGATGCCGGCTTCGATGATGGCGGCGCGGTATTCGGCGTAAGGCGGCGGCTTGATCGCGGGCAGGATGGTGAGATTGACGCCGAACGGCTTGTCGGTGAGGTCGCGGCAGCGCGCGATCTCCTTGGTCAGGTCCTCCGGCGTCGGCTGGGTCAGCGCGGTGATGAAGCCGAGCGCGCCGGCGTTGGCGACGGCTGCGACCAGCTCGGCCCGCCCGACCCATTGCATGCCGCCCTGGACGATCGGGTGCTCGACGCCGACGAGTCTTGTGAACCGTGTCTGCAACATCGTCTGTTTCCCCCACCTGCTTGGCAGGCTCTGTTTTCATTTGATGGGCGGAGGATGCCGCCGGGGGTGGAAAATGTCTATTGCGCCGCTGCGCGGTGGGTCATGCGGGCAGTGGGGGGTGATTCCGCAGAGCGGATAATTGCGATGCTCTCCTCCAAGAGATAGGAGGGCGCTCACACATTCTCCGCCGTCGTCCCGGCGAAGGCCGGGACCCATAATCACAGGGAGAGGTTTGGCGACGATTCTTCGTTCGGCACTACGATCGCGCACAGTCGACAGACCTCGCGGTATGGGTCCCGGCCCCCCGTGCGCAATTGCGCACTAGGCCGGGACGACACCGAGAGATGCCGTTACGCTACTCCGCCGACAGCCGCACCATCTGGCGGCCGCCGTTCATGTCTTTCAGGCTGTTGACGAAGTTTTCCGGGCGCTGCCAGCGATAGGGGACCTTCAGGCCCATGTACTCGGCGATGTCGCCGATGAAGCCGGTGCAGTTGGTGGTCTCGGCATTCCAGACCGGCGAGCTCGCCTGCAGTTTCTTGATGTGGGCGAAGACGCGCTTGGCATCGGCTTCGTTGAGATACACGCGATAGCTCGCGGTCAGATATTCGGGGTCGAGATCCCCGTAGCTCGCGCCGGTCTCCGATGGCACCCAGGTGAGGTGACCGAGCACGTAACTCCAGGTGTCGCCCTTGGGCGTGAGGCCCGCGACCTCGACGGCGCGCTCGCTGGTCTTGCCGTACCAGACGAAGGCATGGCCCCAGCTTGCTGCCGTCCGGGCGCGGAAGTCGACGTAGTAGGGACCTTTCTCCGCACGCGCGACCGGGCGCCGCGTCGATTGCGGCGCCTGTTGCGACGAGGAGTCGGTCGTAGCAAGCGCATTTGCATCGGCAACGCGCTTGTTCGCTTCGTGGGCCGAGGCCGATGGCATCATGCATGCGGTCATGGCCGCAAGCCCGAGACCTGCAAGGATGCAGAATCCCGATCGATCAGGTCTGTTCGTCACGCTGTGCCCCTCGACTGTCGGCCGGCTACGCAGATGCTTGCAGCTCAGTAGCGCGCTGCGACCGGGCCGGGCGCCTTGCCGATCGGGGCCTTGCCAATCGGGCTCTTGCCAATCGGCATCTTGCCGATCGGGGCCTGCTCGGCCGGATAGACCGGCACGGGCTGGCGGCGCGGCAGATCCGCAGCGTTCGCAGCCGTCACCAGAGCAAGCGTTGCACCCAGAACAAATACAATCTTCTTCACAGTCATACCCCTAGCAGGTTTGGTCCAAACACGGCTGAGCCGTGCCCCCAGACACGCCTCACACAAGGGCGGCGGAATGCGTCCACAGTGCGGCACCCCCGCGACTTGTTGGCGGCATTGATCGGATCCGCACAGATGTGTTGTATTTCGGAGTGTTTCTGCCCGCCGCGCTTTCAGCGGTCGGCGGTGAGGCGGAAATGCATCTCGATCTTGGCCGGCGATGGCTCGCTCGAGGTGCGCCAGGGTGAAAAGCCGGGCATCGGATCGGGATCGGAACCGAGATCGATCGGCCAACGCTGCGTCGGCACGCCCGGAAGCGTCAGGCTGACGGCGCGGTGGCGCGTCTTGTACATCAGGGACGCCGTGGAAATGATCGCCTTGCGGTCACCGTCATGCGCGCGCCAGTTCGCCGGCAACATGGGGTTGGCATAGCCTTTCGCTTCCTCGACCTCGATGTGCACGTCCTCTTCCTTGTCCGGCAGGGCCATGCCGGGGGGAAGCCGAAACTCGATCTGGAGCGTCATGAAGCCGTGGCTGAGATCGGGCGAGCGGATGAGTTCGTACCATCCCCAATATCCGAGGATGGCCACGATGAGCAGCACGGTGACGGCAAAAGGAAAGGAGAGCCGCGTGGTGCGGGGTGGCGCGGCATCGGCGGTTTCCGCAGGCGGCTGGGGCGCGTCCCGGACCAGACCGAAGCGCACGAACAGCCAGATGCCGGCAACCAGGCCGACCATGCCGCCGATCGGGCCGATGTTGAAGAAGGCCCCCATGGCGATGCCGCCATCACGGTCCGGTCCCGCCAGCATGACGACCAGCGCGGCAAGGCCGGACCAGCCGGCGAGCGCGCCGAGGACAGCGGACAGAAAGCCGAGGATGATACGCATGTGCGGTTGGTCGCAGCCAAGTCAATCGCGGTTCGAACCGGTCAGCGGCTTCACCCGATCCGGTTCAGGCTGTTGCGGATGGTCGAGAAGATGCCGCCGATGTCCTTGCGGAGCGCATCGAGCGCATTGAAATTCTCGAAGATGCGGGCGAGGCGGTCTTCGACCTCGCGCTTGCTCCTGGTCAGCGCGTCGACGCGCGAGGTGAGGGTGACATCGCCATTGGCCTCGATCTCGCCGACGGTTTTGGCGAGAAGATCGCGGGTGGTGCTGACATCCGCGATCATGGCCTCGATGCCGAACACCGGCGCCTTCAGCGGAACGAGATCGGCCTGCGATTTCGACAGCTCCGTCTTGAAGGCGTTCAGGGTCGCCAGCGTTTCCTGCAGCGCGCCGAGGCGCTGGCGCGACTGGAGAACGAAATCGTTCAGCGCGTTCTGGCGGTCGACCAGTGTGTTGCCGTCGGGATCGGTCTCGACGTCGGCGAGCGAGCGTTCGAGCTGGGTCCGGCGCTGGCCGAGCTCCTCGAAATCGAGCCGGATGGTTTTGAGGATGTTGGTGCTGTCGTCGATCCGGGCCAGGCGCTGCTCGATCTCGTTTTTGTTGTTCGACAGCGTCTCGACGCGTGCGCTGAGCGGGGCCTCGCCGCCGGTCTCGAGCTCGTCGACGCTCTTGGCGAGCCGGTCATGGCTGAGGCTGAGCTCGCCGATCAGGGCGTTGATGCCGGCGTCCGACGATCGCAGCGGCGCCAGCTCGGCATAGGATTTCGCCAGATCTTCCTTGTACTGGTTGAGCGTCGCGAACGTGTCCTGCACCGCGTTGACCCGGCCCAGCAGGGTCGAGACGTCGCGGGCGATGTCCTTCAGGCGGTCGGCGAGATTGTTCTTGCGGTCGTCGGTTTCGAGATCGAGCAGCGCGCGCTCGAGCTGGTTCTGGCGGTCGCGGATCTCGGTGAAAACGGGTTCGACCGCGCGGCGCTGATCGGCAACCTTGCCGACCGTCTCGCGCAACGCCTGCTGGTGGCGGCGGATCTCGGCGAGCTGGTCGTGCATGTCGGTGGACTGGTTGCGGCCCTGCTGGAGCAGCGCGCGCTGCTCGGTCTCGCCGAGCTTGTCGTGGAGCGCGGAGACGGCCTCCCTGGGATCGCTCTCGATCAGGTGCTGGACGGTGGTATCGAGGTGATTTTGCAGGGCGTGAGCGACGACGACGTCTTCCCGGGTCTTCTTGAGGCGGTCGCGCAGCTTGTCGAGGCGCCGGTCCTGACGCGAGAGCCGCCAGGCCGAGGTGCCGATCAGCGCCAGCCCCACCACGAGGATCGCGCCGGCTGCGATGCGTTGCGGCATCGGCAGGGCGGCAAACATGCCGGGCAGATGCGTGACGTCGTAACCGAACGCCTGCGGGGCGAGAAACGCGATGGCGGCGAGCAGGACCACCCAGGCAACCAGGAAAAACAGCCCCATCGTGACGCCCCCGCGCCGGCACACATTTTCGCCATGATTGCTATTGGAGAGCGGAACCGAGATCAAGGGCCGGGCGGCGTGCCGGGGGGCCTCCGGGCGCGCGATTCACAGCCGGTTGCGTCGGCCGTTCGCTGCACGGCCGGTGCAGGTTGCCGGGTTCTCCCGACATGGACATTCGCAGCCTGGATGGAGCGCAGCGCAATCCGGGGCGCGGTCCCCTCAGCGCGCGTCGAGGCGAACGGGCGCACCCCGGTCCATTATTTCCCGAGGAAGTTCGAGCGCATCTTGTCGGCGAACCAGACCAAGAAGATCGCACCGAACGCGAGAGCAAAGTACAGAACCGTCCACAAAAGCGCATAACCGGCTGTCGTCATGGCGTCCTCCCTGGCATCAGAAATTGATTGCCGGGAGGATAGCGACGGCCACGATGGCGCAATTTGCGCAGGATCAATTTTGCCGCGCTGCGGCGAAAATCACCGGCGAGGCTACAGCCGAAACTCGTTCGTCAATTCGCCGATGCCGTCGATCGCCACGGTGACCGTGTTCACGGGCTCCTTCATCACGCCGACGCCGACCGAGGTGCCGACCGCGATGAGGTCGCCGGGGAGCAGGGTCATGTCGTGGGAGATCTTGCTGACGAGCTGTTGCGCGCTGAAGATCATGTCGGCGATCGGATAGTTCTGCCGCTCCGCGCCGTTGAGGATGGTGCGCACCGTGAGCTTTGCCGGATCGAGGCCGGTCGCGATCACCGGGCCGAACGGACCGTAGTCGTCGATGCCCTTGGCGCGGGCCCACTGGGGAAAGGTGGGATCGCTGGTGAGGATGTCGTTGGCGGTGATGTCGTTGACGCAGGTATAGCCGAAGATGAAGCCATCGGCTTCCGCCGGCGAGACGCGGGCGCAGGTCTTACCGATGACGATGCCGAGCTCGCCCTCATAGGTGGTCTTGCCGTCGTAGTAGGAAGGACGGCGGATCACGGCGCCGGGCGTCGTGATGGTGGTGGTGGCCTTGAGCAGGTAGAGCGGCTCCGGCGGTTCGGGCTGATTGAGCTTGGCCGCGAGCGCGTGAAAATTATTCCAGAGCGCGACGATCTTGCTGGGCGCGCAAGGCGCGAGCAGCTCGACCTCCGACAGCGCCAGGGTTTTGCCGGTCGCCGCGTTACGGCCGAACAGCTCGCCTTCATGCACGCTGATGCCTGATGCGGTCAGCGTGCCGAAGCCGGTCGCGCCGGCGTGGCGGAAGCGGAGCCATTGTTTCATCTCGCTTGCCATCACGCCACCGCCAGCGCGCGAGGATCGGTAGGCGCGGAGACGCCGTCATAGAGGCCGGCGACGCGGGCACGCTGCGTCACCATCGCCAGCACCGAGTCGAGTGCGGGCGTCGGGATCTTGGTCAGGCGGCCCATTTCCTGCACAACGGTGACGAGCGGGTCGATCTCCATCGGCCGGCCGCGCTCGAGATCCTGCAGCATCGAGGTCTTGTGTGCGCCGACCTTGCGGGCGCCCTCGATGCGGCGTTCGACATCCACGCGGAACTTGACGCCGAAGGTTTCGGCGATCGCCTGCGTCTCCACCATGATCGCGCGCGATAGCGCCCGCGTGGACGGATCGGTGCAGATCACGTCGAGCGTTGCGTGCGTCAGCGCGCTGATCGGGTTGAAGCAGACATTGCCCCAGAGCTTGAGCCAGATCTCGTCGCGGATGCGGTCGAGCACCGGCGCCTTCAGGCCGGCGGCGACGAACAGATCGGCGAGGTGCTGCACGTCCGACGTGATCTCGCCGGAGGGCTCGCCCAGCGGAAAATTGTTGCCGTAGACGTGGCGGATCACGCCGGGCGCCTCGATCTCGGTGGCGGGATAGACGATGCAGCCGATGGCGCGTTCGGCCCCGAGCTCGCGCCATTGCCGGCCGCCGGGATCGATGCTCTCCAGCGTCGAGTTCTCGTACTCGCCGCCGTGCTTGTGGAAGTACCAATAGGGGATGCCGTTGACCGCGGTGACGATGCGGGTGTGCGGCCCGAGCAGCGGCTGCATCTTCTCGATCACGCCGGTGATCGAATGCGCCTTCAGCGTGACGATGATGTAGTCCTGCACGCCGAGCTCGGCCGCGTTGTCGGTGCAGCGGGGATAGACGGTGTGCTTCTCCTCGCCGGCGAGCAGTGTCAGGCCGTGCTCGCGCATCGCGGCCAGATGCGCGCCGCGTGCGACCAGGCTGACATCGGCGCCTGCGCGCGCCAGCTGCACGCCGAGATATCCGCCGATCGCGCCGGCGCCGTAGATGCAGATCTTCATGAAATCCTCGCGGGATCAGAAACCGGAAATTTGGGACGAAAGATCCGGTCCGGCTCGGAGGTGTCCGAGCCGGGGCCGGTAGTCGCAGGGGAAGAGGTTCGCCGCTTTAAGTGATCAGGCTGCCGCTTGCGGCGAGCCGTTCAGCGCCTCGTCCACGGCAGCCGCGATGTCGCGCATGCTGATGACGGAGACGAGGCTGTAATCGTCGATCACGGGCAGGTGCCGGATGTGATTCCGGTTCATCAGGTGCCGGACGTGCTCGATCGTGTCGGACGAGGTGCAGGAGACGAGCTGCTGCACCGATACGAGCTGCGAGACTTTGACGTTGATGGCATTGGCGCCGTGCTCGGCCACCGCGCGCACCACGTCGCGCTCGGTGAACATGCCGACCGCGGTGTTGCCTTCGGAGCGGACCACGTCCTTCACCACCAGCGCGCTGATGTTGTTGGCCCGCATCAGCTTGGCGGCGATACCCACCGTTTCGTTCATTCGCACCGTGACAACGCGCGGCGTCTTCTTGCGCAGAATGTCTCCGACCAGCATGGCAACCTCCCTGGGTGAACGATGAGGGAAGTGTGGTATACATAATGCCAATCGTCAAGCGCTGGTTTTGGCTGATCCGAAAATTCTTGCGGCAGCAATACTGACGTTTGTCGTCGGGACCACGCAGCAGGATTGAGAAAGAAAAAGGGGCGCATCGCTGCGCCCCTTCTGACCGTCGTGCCGGCGTGTGGTCGGCTACGCCGTCCCGGTCTTGGCTCTGGTCTCGGCACTTGCTGTTGCGGTGCTGGCGCTCTCGGCTTCCTTGCCCAGGATGAAGGAGCGGCGCAGCGGCTTGATCACGAACAGCGCCATCAGCGCGGCCGTCGCGTTCAGCGCCACGGCCACCACGAACACGGCCTTCCAGCCATAGGCGGTCGAGATCACGCTTGCGAGCGGGACGAGCAGGGAGGCGGTGCCCTTCGCGGTGTAGAGCATGCCGTTGTTGGTGGTCGCGTATTTCGAACCGAAGGTGTCGCCGCAGGTGGCCGGGAACAGCGAGTAGATCTCGCCGAACACGCCGAAATAAATCGCGGTGGCGAGCACGAACACGAGCGGAACGTGACCGTAGGCCGACAGCGTCAGCAGCATCAGCGCCGCCGTGCCGAAGGCGATGAACATGGTGTGCTCACGGCCGATCGTGTCGGACACGAAGCCGAAGAACGGGCGGCCGAAGCCGTCGAAGATGCGGTCGAGCGAGATCGCGAACGTCAAGGCGGCCATCTGGAAGCCGGCAAGCGAGACCGGCGTGTCGGCGATCTTGAAGTCGTGCGCGATCGGCGCGATCTGGGCCGCTGTCATCAGGCCGCCGGAGGCGACCATGACGAAGACGAGATACATCACCCAGAAAATCGGGGCGCGCAGCACCTGCGGCGGGGTGAAGTCGATCTTGGTCTGCGGCAGGTTGAGCTGCTTCTTCTTCGGCGGGATCGAGAGCCGCGGCGGCTGGATGAAGAAGGCGAGCAAGAACACGATCACGCCCTGGCCGATGCCGAAGGTGAGGAACGCGTGCTGATAGCCGCTCGTCGCGATCATGGTCGCGATCGGCACGATGGTGAGCGCTGCGCCCGCGCCGAAGCCGGCGGCGGTTGCACCGGCGGCGAGGCCGCGGCGATCGGGAAACCATTTCAGCGCATTGCCGACGCAGGTGCCGTACACCGCGCCCGCGCCCATGCCGCCGATGACGGCCGCCGCGTAGAGCACCGGAAGCGAGTCAGCGTAGGAGTTGAGGATCCAGGACAGTGCGATCATCACGCCGCCGAACATGATGACGATGCGCGGGCCGTATTTGTCGACGAACCAGGCCTCGATCGGCACCAGCCAGGTCTCGGTGACGACGAAGATGGTGAAGGCGAGCTGGATCGCGGCGCGACCCCAATGGTACTTGGCATCGATCGGATCGACGAACAGCGTCCAGCCATATTGCAGGTTCGCGATCATCGCCATGCAGACGATGCCCATTGCGAGCTGGAGCCAACGGAAACCGGTTCGTAGGGGCGCAGCGGTCACGGCGCCGTCCGTGCTGGACATCATCAACAACCTCCCAAGCGCCTGTCTGGTCACGACACTGCTGCCCATATGACGGAGTGTCGCAAATATTGTGGCTTATCGTCGCAAGCGCGGGCGGCAGCTTGGTATACCATATTCCAGAATGCAAGGCCTATCTTGCCGCCCGGCTCAAGAAAAGTGCAGGTTCCTTCGGGTTTCCGGTATTGGGGTATATTCGGGCAAAACGAAAACGCCCGGCCGTGAGGCCGGGCGTCGTTCGCGAGATGGTGTTGGTTGGACGAGTTCAGACGCTCGATTGCGCGACCACGACCTTGCGCCAGGGTTTCAGCACCAGGATCGCCAGCAGCGAGGCGAGGATGTTGGCGCCGGCCGCGAGGATGAACACGTTGTCCCAATGGCCGGAAGTCTGCTGCACGTAGTTTGCAAGCGGCACCAGCAACGCGGCGGTGCCCTTGGCGGTGTAGAGCAGGCCGGCATTGGTGGTCGCGAACTTCGCGCCGAACGTGTCGGTGCAGGTCGAGGGGAACAGCGAGTAGATCTCACCCCAGGCAAAGAACACGAAGCCCGACAGGATCACGAACCAGATCGGGTCCTGGCCCCAGAGATAGAGCATCCAGATGCCAAAACCTTCCATGCCGAAGGCGATGAACATCGTGTTCTCGCGGCCGATCATGTCGGAGATCCAGCCGAAGAACGGACGCGTCAGGCCGTTGAGCACGCGGTCGATGGTCGCCGCGAACGTCACCGCGGTCATGGTCATGCCGATCAGCGTGACCGGCACGGCGTCGACCTTCCAGTCGACCGCGATCGGCTTCAGATTCGCCGTCACCATCAACCCGCCGGCGCCGACGATCACGAACATGAAGTACATCAACCAGAAGATCGGCTGACGCAGGACTTCGGTCGGCTGGTAGTTGCGCCGCGTCTGCGCCAGCGCTGCGTTTGCCACCACGGCCGGCACCTGGCCCGGCTTCGGCGCCAGCAGGAAAAACGCGAGAATGCAGATGATGATGCCCTGTCCGAGGCCGAAATAGAGGAAGGTGGTCTGGAAGCCACTATCCTTGATCATGGCCTGGATCGGCGCGACGGTGAGCGCGGAGCCTGCGCCGAAGCCGGCGGCCGTGATGCCTGCGGCGAGACCGCGCTTGTCGGGAAACCATTTCAGCGCGTTGCCGACGCAGGTGCCGTAGACGCCGCCGGCGCCGATGCCCGCGACGATCATGCCGAGATAGTAGCCGTTGAGCGTGGTGGCCTGCGCGTTGATCATCCAGCCGATCGCGCAGAGCACGCCGCCGACGAGCACGACGATGCGCGGACCGTATTTATCGACAAACCATCCTTCGACCGGCACCAGCCAGGTCTCGAACAAAACAAACAGGGTAAAGGCCCACTGGATCGACGCGCGATCCCAACCGAATTTCTTCTGGATGTCGGGGACGAAGAACGTCCAGCCGTATTGGTAGTTGGCGATCATCACCATGGCCGCCACGCCGATCGCCAGTTGCGCCCAGCGATACGTGTCGCTGACGCGGGCGGCTGCAGGAGCCGTTGTTGTCTGCACCATGTCCGTCATGAATCCTCCAATGAGCGCTTCTGTTTTTTTGAGCGAGCGTTAGAGGCATTCTTGTATTCATTATGCCAAGCTTCAAGCGCGCGGCGGCCCATTGTGCGCTTATGACGCAACCCCGTTTTCGAAGCTGCGAGAATGGGCCGATTCCCAAATAGAAATGGCCCCGCAGAGCAGGGCCATTCTTCAAAAGTAGGAGTTCGCTGGTTTTACAACCGCCGCGACAATTCGACGCGCCGGCGCTCGTCCTGGCCCTTACAGGCCGAAGCGGGGCAGGTCGCCGTTGTGGTTCGAGATCTCGGCGCTGGCCATCAGGAAGCGGTCGACGGCGGCCATGAAGCGGGCGAACAGCGAGGCGGAGGGCGCGAGCGCGACGGAAGCGGACTTGGACATCGGAATTCCCTTTCTCAAGACAGTCAGTACTGCTGCCTCATTTCGAAAGGCAATCTATGTATACCAGATGCCACTGTCTATGCATGTCATTGCATGGCAGCATTCGATTTGCCGCATTGCAGCATAATGCTTCGTTAAAAGGGGCCTCTGGAGCCGAAAACCCGCGGTTTGGGGCTCAAAAAGGGTAAGAAAGCGGCTCCGGGCCAGTACGGATCGGCGCTCGAACCCGGCTCTTGGCACCGCAGTGCAAAACGGTTAGTGGTTCGCCCCCTTTTCCAAGCATCTTACAGAGTGGTTCATGTCGAGCGCCTCGCCCGCCGTCTCGATCGGCATCGATTTTGGGACCAGCAACACGGTCGTCGCCCTTGCGGTGGACGATCGCCGGGTCGAGGCCATCCGCTTCGATCATGGCGGACAACGCCACAGCACCTACGTCTCGGCCCTGTGCTTCTGGGAGGACCGGCCGGGCGCCGGCGCCCAGGCCGAAGGCGGCCCATGGGCGATCGAGCAGTTCCTTGAAGGCCGCCATATCTACCGCTTCCTGCAGTCGTTCAAGACCTTTGCGGCGAGCTCCAGCTTCAACACCACCCAGGTGTTCCGGCAGCGCTTCAAGTTCGAGGATATTCTGGCGGCGTTCCTGCGCACGCTGGCGCGCCATGGCGGCGACAAGTTCGGATTCGACGTGGCGAACATCACGGTCGGCCGTCCCGTGCGTTTTGCCGGCGGCAATCCCGACGACGATCTGGCGATGCAGCGCTATCGCGCCGCGTTTGAGCGCCTCGGCGCCGGTCACGCGCGCTATGTTTATGAGCCGGTGGGGGCGGCGTTCTCCTTCGCCCGCCGGCTGGAGCGCGATGCCACTGTGCTGGTCGCGGATTTCGGCGGCGGCACCAGCGACTTCTCGGTGATGCGTTTCTCGCGCGCGGGCGGCGTCTTGCGTGCCGAGCCGCTTGGCCATGCCGGCATCGGCATCGCGGGCGACACGTTCGATTATCGCATCGTCGATCACGTCGTTTCGCCACGGCTCGGCAAAGGCTCGAGCTTTCGCTCGTTCGACAAGGTGCTGCCGGTCCCGAACAGCCACTACACCAACCTCGCGCGCTGGCATCAGCTCGCGCTGATGAAGAGCAACGGCGATCTCCGCGAGCTGCGGGAGCTTGCACGCACCGCGGTCAAGCCCGCGCTGCTCGAGGATTTCATCACCATCGTCGATCTCGATCTAGGCTTCTCGCTGTATCGCGCGGTGTCGGACGCCAAGGTCGCGCTCTCGGCCAGGGACGAGGTCGACTTCCGCTTCAAGGGCGGCGGTGTCGAGATCGGCTCGACCATCACACGGAAAAATTTTGACAGTTGGATCGCCGACGACATCGCCCGCCTGGGCGCCACCGTCGACAAGGTGCTGGGCGAGGCCCGCATTAGCGCGCGCGACGTGGAGAAGGTGTTCCTGACCGGCGGCACCTCGTTCGTGCCGGCGGTACGAAAACTGTTCGCCGACCGGTTCGGCAATGAGCGGCTGATGTCGGGCGACCAGTTCGAGTCGATCGCCTACGGCCTCGCGCTGATCGGGTACAGCCCCGAGCCGGATCGCTGGACCGCGGACGGCGGGCTCAGGAAGGCGGCCGGGTAGCGCGCAATGCGGCCATCCTTCGAGACGCCCGCCTTCGGCGGGCCCTCAGGATGAGGACGGAGTTTGTGGTCGCAGTTTCGACGGGCGCCGATGCCGCTTAGCCTCATCCTTGTAAGTCAGATCGTGCCGGATCGGCTAAGATAGCCGGCGCGGTAACGGACGGGAGACCGCGCAGCGGTCGTCTCGAAGGACGAGGCGTTCGCTGCGCTTGCGCCGCTACTGATTGATCTCCGGCTCGACGAGCCGCGCCAGGTTGCGCAGCGATTCCTGCCAGCCGAGATAGCAGGCCTCCACGGGAATGACGTCGGGAAGGCCGGCCTGCGTGATATCCACCTCGGTGCCGACAGAGACCTTCTTCAGGATCACGGTCACCTCGATCAGGCCCGGCAGGTTGGGATCGTCGAACTTGTCGGTGTAGCGCAGACGCTGGCCCGGAACGAGCTCGAGATATTCGCCGCCGAAAGAATGGCCGTTGCCTGTCGTGAAATTCCGGAACGACATCTTGAACGTGCCGCCGACCTTGGCCTCCAGATGGTGCACGGTGCAGGTGAAACCGTTGGGCGGAAGCCATTTTGCCAGCGCATCGGCCTCGACGAAGGCGCGATAGACCTTTTCAGGGCTGGTCGTGAGAACGCGGTGCAGGCGTACTGTGCTCGGCATGGTCGTTATTCCCTGTGAGTTGCTGGGCGCGAAGACTTTTGCCCATCATGGCCCAAGGACGAGCGTGGCCCCGCGGATCCGACATGGGGCGCCGAATTTTTTCACCTGATGTCGCTGCCGAGTTGACGCCGGTCGTGACGGCGTCGCCTGTATACGGCGCGCGATGTTCGCACAATTTGAGAGCATCTACGCTCCGGTTCACACTCCGAAACACTCAAGCCGGATTTTGGCCTCGCATCTCAGCGATGAGTCCGTTGCCGGTCGCGCCGCATGACGACGCGACCGCGCGATGATTCAATCGCAACTGGGGGACTTCGCGACATGAAGCAGAAGACGCTGCGTTACCGGGCCTTGCGCCGGGTCCGCAGCCTGCCAGCCGAGACCGCTTCGCGTTTGCTCGGAATGCCGGCCATCAGCCGGAAATTGAACGAGGGCTACGAAAAGGCACGGGCCTCTCACAAGCCGCGCCTGCCTCAACTTTCGCCGCTCGATACGGACATCGTCGCCGGGCTGGAGACGAACGGCGTCTACATCACCTCGCTCGCGGCGCTGAACCTGGCTGGGACGGATGCGCTCTGGACGTCGGCGACCGACATCGCGAACGCCTATTCGCTCCGCGCAAGAAGAGGCGAATTCGCCGGCCAGTATACGGTGCAGGTCGGCGCCGAGGAGATGATGCGCCATCCGCACATCGTCCACTGGCCTCTCAACGACCGCATCCTCGACATCGTCGAGACCTATCTCGGCTTGCCCGCGGCATGCGACACGCTGAATTTCTTCTACACCGTGGCCGATGGCCGTCAGGTCGCGGCGCGCCGATGGCATCGCGATGTCGAGGATCGGCGGATGGTCAAGGTGATCGTCTATCTGCACGATGTCGATGAGGAGGGCGGCCCGCTCGAAGTGCTGCATCGCGCCTTTCCGGGCTGCGACCGGCTTGACGGCGCCAATTTTCCGGTTCTGACGCAGGAAATGCTGGAGCAGCGGCTCGGCGGGTCGCTGGCACGCGGTGATGTCACGACCTGCACCGGCAAGGCCGGGACGGTGATCTTCGCGGATGTTGCGAGCCGCTACCATCGCGGCCGCCCGGCGATCGCGCGCGACCGCTCTGCGCTGTTCTACAATTTCTTCTCGCGCTCGCCGCTTCGTCCATTCTTCTGCGAGCGGCACGTGTTCTCGCGGGCGCAGCTCGTCGAACTTGCGGCCGGCCAGACCGCGCGGGCGCGCGATTGCATGCTGTGGCACGCAAACGTACCTCTGCTCGCCCGGATCGTACCACGCGCACGGTTCTAGAAGGGACGAAGCCACAATTCCGCTGTCGCGTCTTCACCGTGGCTTGATTGGATGTCTTGGCATCAATCGCTATCTGCTCCTTCAACGTGATTTGGCCGTGTCCAGACTTGGCCGCGTCCAGATCCTGGCCGCGTCCAGATCATCCCGCCACGAGGAAAAGGAATACAACTCATGCCGTTTGTTCGCATCGATCTTCGCAAGGGCAAATCGAAGGAATACCGGAAGACGCTGGGCGAGATCATTTACGTCGCCATGCGCGAGTTGATCAACGTGCCGCAAGACGACAAATTCCAGGTCATCACGGAGCATGACCACGACGACCTCAATCATGCCGAAAGCTATCTGGGCAATCGCTACAGCCAGGATGTCGTCTTCATCCAGATCACGTTAAACGCCGGCCGCTCCATCGAGATGAAGAAGGCTTTCTACAAGCGTATCGTCGATGAATATCAGAAGCAGCTGGACGGGCGTCCGGACGATATCGTGATCAACCTCGTGGAGACCGCGAAGGAGAACTGGTCGTTCGGGCATGGCATTGCACAATACGCGACGTGACAGGCCGCCGGAGCGGAGACCGGCCGTCAGTTGATGAGTTGAAGCCACAATTCCGCTACGGTTGTTCCCTCAACTCCCGCGCGAAATCGGGGGGCGTCCGTTGCGCAAGGTGGTTTGGGCTTTCGCCATCGCACTCTGCTGTCTTGGCTCATTTGCCAAGGCCGCAGGCATTCAACTTCTCCAATCCGATCCGGCGCTGTCGGGCGCGATCTGGTATCCTTGCACGGCGGAGCCGGCGCATGTGGCGCTTGGCAATCTTGCGGTGCCCACGGTCGATTGGCTGCCCGGCGCTCAAGACTGTCCCGTCACGGGGGCCAAGCTGCCACTGGTCATCATCTCTCATGGCAATAGCGGCTACTTCGCACTTCATCTCGACATCGTCGAAGCGCTGGTGAACGCCGGCTTTGTCGTCGCCGCGATCAACCATCCCGGCAACAACACCAACGACATGTCGGGGCGAGGGATGTCTGTCTGGGCGTCACGCCCAGCGCAGATGGTGCGCTTGCTCGATTTCATGTTGAACGAATGGAAGGACAGGGCGGTGATCGGCCCGACCAGGGTCGGCCTTTTTGGCTTTTCGCTGGGGGGCTTTACCGGGCTGGTGCTGGTCGGCGGTCAGCCCGATTTCCACAGGCTTGCTTGCAAGCCGGACAGCAAGTCGGCGGTCTGCGAGGAGCGGCGCGCCGGCGAGTTTCCATCCGATCCGCCACACGATCCACGGATCAAGGCCGCCGTGATCGTGGATCCGGCCGTGGGCTTTACATTCACCCCTGAAAACCTGGCTGGCATCAAAATCCCGCTGCTGGTCTGGCGGTCAGAACTGGGGGGCGGGGGTGTGGAGGCGGAGAGCGTCGCACGCGTGACCCGCAGTCTGCCGGGCAATCCCGACATTCACGTCGTACCGGCCGGTCATTATGCATTTCTGCCGCCCTGCACGGCGGAGCTCGCAGCATTGAGGCCGCAGGTCTGCACCGATCCCGACGGCTTTGACCGGGCCGCCTTTCACCGCGCGTTCGACGTAGCGGTGGTGAAGTTTTTTCGCGAGCAGCTCGCCGGCGGAGATCGGTGAGCATCGCGTTCGTGAGGAAGCGAGGATGTCTTAACCGCTTTGGTGCAGTCGCATCTCCTTGAAGACGCCTTCGCGCTGCATCTTCTTCACTATCGCGCGGACGCATTTGTCGTTGTGAAGCGACCCTACAACCTACAAAGGATGCCAAAATGCGGTTCGTGACGGCTCGTCCGCCTTTCGCCGGGCAACTTGAGTTTGAGTCCCCAAACCCGCGAAGGTTTCCGTAGAAGCCGCGGGCGCGACTAAATCCGGCTGCTGCCTTGCTTATATGGATGGTGAGGTATACCCTCGTTCTGTTCGTTCAGCCGCTGTGCCTTGTTGAATGCGCCCGCGGGCTCCTTTTCCATCGACATCGACGAATTGAAACGGTTCTGCGTGAGCGTCACGCGGAACGCACATGTGTGCTCTTTGGAGAAGAGATAATGACGACAGGTACTGTGAAGTGGTTCAACGGCCAGAAGGGCTTCGGATTCATTCAGCCCGACGACGGCGGCCAAGATGTGTTCGTTCACATCAGCGCGGTCGAGCGGGCTGGTCTTGCGGGTCTCGCCGAGGGACAAAAGGTCAACTTCGAGGCCAAGACCGACAAGATGCGGGGCAAGGTCAGCGCTGAGAATCTCTCGCTGGCTTAAGCCCTCCAGTGCCGTTTCACGGATGTACTGAAACGGCCATGCGACCCGCTCGATCCCCGGATTGAGCGGGTTTTGTCAGTTTCCGAAAGGGTGAGAGATGAGCGCCAGAAAATCGGCTGAACCGTCACCCGAAAGCATCGCGCGCTCCGACCGTCAGCGCTTGGCTGCTCAAGAAGGCGCGCAAGCGATGGCGGACGCCGAAAAGCAGGCCGTCGACATCCGCAAGAACATGGCACGGCTTCGTGAGCTGCGCGAAGCCAGGGAAGCAGCCGACGCAACTCGTCAGGCATCATTGCCGGCACCGGGCGTCACCAAGCGCAAGAGGAAGCAGCCGCAATAGCTTTGCGCGGGCGGGCAGATGTGCCGGCTTGCGACCACCTTTGCGATGCAAAAGCTGGTCCCGAAAGCCGGTCCAAGGTCAATCAGCAGCTTCCTGCGGAATGTCTGCTTGCCTTGCACCGCTATCAGATTGTCTGGCGGCTCGGTACCGACCGGGCGATAGGCCGTGATGTCGATGGAACAGCTTGGAAAATGCCGCCGCTGTCTCGTAGCCGACCCGGCTGGCAATCCGTGCAATCGGCTCATCGCTGGTTTCCAGCAGGAACGCGGCTTCCGCCATCCGGCGCGCGATCACATAGCGGTGCATGGACTGGCCGACGAGCTTGGTAAAGCGCGCCGAAAATGCCGAGCGGCCGAGCCCGACGCGTTGGCCAAGATCGCTCAGCGTCCAGGGGCGCTCCGGGTTTTCGTGAATGAGCTTGAGTGCCGGTCCGATATGAGGGTCGGATATGGCCCCAAGCCAGCCGCCTTGTCCGGGACTGAGAGATGCGATCCAGCTTCGGAGCACCTCGACAAAGAGGACTTCCGTCAGTCGTGAAAGCGCGACCCGTTGGCCGGGACGCTCGAGCGCGGACTCGCTGACCATGCGGCGCAAGATTGCTTCAAGCCAACCACCATCCGCCATCGGCTTCAGCAGGAGCACGGGCGGAAGCAGCTCCATCACGCTGCCGAACAGCGGCCGTGACACGGTGAAATTGCCGCAGATCATGGTCGAGCGCGGCTTTGCTCCTTTGCCGTGACGAACGACACCAAGACGCGGCGACGAGCGGTCGATATCCATGATCCGCAAAGGCTTGGCCCGGCGATCCGAATAGAACACATGCGGCTCGCCTCGCGTGATGACGACAAAGTCGCCCTCGGACATTTCGATTTGCTGCCCCCGTTCGAGGCTGAGGGTCGCTGAGCCCTGGCTGAGATAGTGAAACAAGGCGTAGGGGCGCGCCGGCAACTCGAGGTGCCAGGGATGGCCGAGCTCGAAGTGAAAAAGCAGCGTGCCGCCGAGACGAACCCGATCGAGCACCTGGGCGAGTATGTCCATGCCGTCCAGATTAGATCGATGGACGATAGGACACAACATCTGGACGATTGATCTCTATCGTCCGGAAGAACGGCGGAATAGGTCACCGGGCGCGGCGAGCCGACATTACGAGCGGCGACCATCCGCCAACGGTGGATGGAAGAACCGCGATCTTGCTGGAAACGCCTGTCCATTCCCCCGGACCGTGTTGGTCCGACCTGCCAACAGGAAGAATTGATGCGAAATATCCTCCTCTCTGCTGCCACCGTACTTCTGGCCGGAACGACATTGGTCGGCTCCGCCTCTTCCGCCGAACTGCCCAAGGGGGCGGTCCCCAACATCGTGCTCGTGCACGGCGCTTTCGTGGACCAGACGAGCTGGCAGCCCGTCGCCGAGATCCTCACGAAGAAGGGCTACAACGTCACGCTGGTCGAAAATCCGCTCACCTCGCTTGCCGCCGATGTGGATGCCACCAAGCAGGCGCTGGCGAAGCAGAACGGCAAGACCGTCCTCGTCGGCCACTCCTGGGGTGGCGTGGTGATCACGCAGGCCGGCAACGATCCGAAGGTGTCGGCACTTGTCTACGTCTCCGCTTTCGCGCCCGACGTGGGACAATCTCTGGCGACCCTCGCCAAGAGCGGTCCGGCGACCGAAGGCGGCGCGGCGATCCATCCCGACGACAAGGGCAACCTCTACATCGATCCCAAGGTGTTCCCATCCGCGGTCGCGGCTGACCTTCCTCCGCAGATCGCGGAAGCCTTGGCGAACCATCAGCTTCCGTTGAACCACACCGCGTTCGAAGCACCGGTCGATGTTGCCGCGTGGCGCGACAAGCCGACGTTCTATGTGATCAGCACGAAGGACAAGGTGATCGCGCCGGAGGTCCAGAAGCTTTTTGCCGCCGGTATGAAGGCCCAGACGACGGAAGTCGCCGGCAGCCATGCGTCGCTCGTCGTTCATGCGAAAGAAGTCGCCGCGGTGATCGAAAAGGCCTCGCTCGCAAAGTGACAACGCTGCTCCCGGCGCCCGCGTGCCGGGAGCGCTCACTGCGACGGCATGCATCTCGTGATGTCCCGCGCCGTTCGCACGACGCAGCGAGAGCTGACATGCGCCGCCAAACGTAGGCTCAGAAGCCGAGAGGAATTTCGAACGTGATCAAATTGCTTCTTGCCATTCTCATGGCCTCGGCCCTTTCCTCCGGCGCGATGGCCGCGTCGCCCGAGATCGGAGAGGAGCCGCTGGATTCGGCTGTGCTGAGCACGATCAAAACGAAATTCGGCACGCTCATGGAATTGGCCAACAGGCACGATTTCGACGCTCTGCATGATATGTTCTGGCAGTCACCCTCGACCCTGTTGGTGGCGAAGAGCGCGATCCAATCCGAGGGGAACTGGGCCGGCTTTTGGGGCAACGACGCGGTTGATCGGAAGCTCCGTGATATCGGCAGTTCCGGCCCGGTCGTGCTCGAACCAGACTATGCGAAGCTCAGGGTTGTCGGCCTGACGCGCGATGTCGCCGAATCCTACGTGCCGATGAACATCACGGTGTCTTATGCGGGACAGGATGGAACACCCAGGCCATTTCTCATGATCATCAACTGGCTTCGCGTCGGGGAGGACTGGAAGATCGCGTCCGAAATCATTCTGCCAATACCGCCTCTACCCGCCACGAAGGGCTAGATGCCGGCCCGTACCGTTCGGGACGAAGCCGATAGGGAGTGCGCCTATCCTGGGGCGTGTACTCATAAGGCAACGAGACATTTCGGGCACGTCTGCTTAGCCTCCAACTGCGGCGCGAGAGCGGACATTCCCGGATCAGCGCCTAGGGCCAACAACGGACTCATGCACCGCAGCAATCAGAATTGTTATTCGATTACCTCGTCGGCGCGTGCAAGCAGCGATGGCGGCACCGAGACTCCAAGCTCCTTCGCCGTCTTGAGATTGACCACTAACTGGAACTTTGTTGGTAGCAGCACCGGCAGGTCTGCGGGCT
This sequence comes from Bradyrhizobium sp. CCGUVB4N, assembly GCF_024199945.1. GTDB lineage: Bacteria > Pseudomonadota > Alphaproteobacteria > Rhizobiales > Xanthobacteraceae > Bradyrhizobium. The sequence goes on from NZ_JANADP010000001.1 coordinate 3,504,748, forward strand.
TTTCGCCCTTCAGAATGCGGCCCATATAAATCCCTCCTTGTCGTATGCCGTCGAATTCGCTCGCGCCATAGCTCGCAAGAGCGCCATCTTCACCAAACGACGGACGGGCTAAAATGGGAAGCTTGTTTCGCATCGCTAATCGCGCAATTCGGTCGCGAAGGCTGGAGAAGAAAAGATTGTCACCGATTAGGAGCGCCCCGACGTGTGCTTGGACCAGCTTAGAGCGGTTTCCACTTTATGTGAATCGGAAGGGTACAGGGGATTCCCTCGGTCGCGCAAATCAGATTCGATTGCTCTGGCTTTAACGACGGGGCGAGCGATGGCGAAGGGATATTCGAAAGACCTGAGAGTGCGTGCGGTGGCACTTGTCGAAGACGGCGAGAGCAGACGGGAAGCCGCGCGCGTGCTCGGTCTCAGCGCCTCGACCGCGATCCGCTGGATCGAGCGCTGGACGAGGACGGGCAGTGTGGCGGCATTGCCCGGCACGGGCCAGAGCCGCTCTCCGCTCGAGGCGCATCGCCAGTGGCTGCTCAATCTCATCGCCGCGGAGCCGGACTTGACACTCGAAGAGATTCGCGCGCGGCTCAAGTCCGAGAAGCGGCTGAAAGTCGGGACGACATCGGTCTGGCGCTTCTACGAACGCCACGACATCACGTTCAAAAAAAACTCTGCACGCCGCTGAACAGGATCGCTCCGATGTCGCTGCCGCGCGCGCCGAGCTGAAGGCCGAGCAATCCAAGCTTGAAGCGCCGCGCCTCGTGTTCATCGACGAGACGGCGGTCACGACGAAGATGGTACGGCATTACGGCCGCTCACCGCGTGGCGAGCGTCTCGTTGCGAGCGTGCCGCACGGCCACTGGAAGACGCTGACACTCGTTGCCGCGCTGCGCATCGATGGCTTGACGGCGCCGTATGTCTTCGACGGGGCGATGGACGGGCCGTCATTCCTCGCTTATGTCGAGCAGATCCTCGCGCCGACGCTGCGCAAAAGAGACATCGTCTTCATGGACAATCTGCGTACCCACAAGATCGACGGCGTTCGCCAGGCGATCGAAGCGGTCGGCGCCAAGGTGCGCTATTTGCCGGCCTACTCGCCCGATCTCAACCCGATCGAAATGGCATTCTCGAAGCTGAAGACCGCGCTGCGCAAGGGCGCGGCACGCACCGTCAAGGCGCTCATGAAACTGATCGGCAAGCTCATGAAGACATTTGCGCCCGACCAGTGCGACAACTACTTTCGACATGCAGGATACGGGGCCTGATCCACATCAAGCGGAAAATGCTCTAGTCATTGCCGGCTCGAGGTCGGCTTCTTTGGTGGCTTCTACAATAACAACTTTGAGCCCGAAAAAATTTATGGCCGATTGAACCTCTGTCGTATCTGCGACGGTATCAAGAAAATTTGGATTGTTTAGCATGCCGACCGTCGTGGTCGCCGGCAACAGCTCATGCACGAGTTCAATAAGTTTAGCGGTTGCTTCGGCACCTGCGCGTAAAAGGACGCCGGTGACGTTTCCTCCGGGATGGTTGAAACTCGCAACAAGTCCGATGCTGACCGGGTCAGCGGTAGTAACAAACACAATGGGAATGGTACTCGTGGCCTGTTTCGCGGCGAGCGCTACGGCCGCGGTTCCGAAGATGAGATCGACCTTTCGCTGCACCAGATCGGCTATCAGCGCCGGCAGACGGTCCGGTTGTCCGTCTGCAGTGCGGTATTCAAACGAAACGTTTTGGCCGACGTAGAACCCCATTTCGTTCAAGCCGCGAAGAAAAGCGGCACGGCCTCTGTCGGGCTGACTCGCTGCGCCCATATTGATCCGGCCAATTACACGCATCGCAGGTTGCTGCGTGCGCGCCACCAGTGGCCGCGCCACCGCGCCACCGAGAGCTGCGATGAACGTGCGCCGCCTCATGTCCCGCTCCCAGGCTCAGGTGACAGCATCGTAGCGGTTTAGTCGGGCGCATTGATAGCCATGAAAGCCATTGCCGCACTGCACAGATAATGTCGCAGTGGGGTCACAAGCCGTAAGCTTCAGTTTGAGCAAATGCTTTCCGGTTCGCGCCTCAGAGCGGACACGGGCGTCTATGAGCACACGTCCTAGGCCGTGTACCCATGAACCGGCCGATGACGCGACGACGGTTGCGTCTGCTTTGCCTCTCTAGCGACCAAGTTCGTGCGCGACGCACTATGTCGCGATGGGCCAGGAGCGGGCATACGGCAAACAGAAGCCCCGGCGCATTTCCGGGGCTCTGTTCCTTCGTTCGTCAGCTTTGTGATTAGATCGTGGCGCACGGCATCGTCGCCGTTACTTCTTTTTATGCGCCAACGTCCGGAGCTTCATCGACTTTTCAGCAGCGGCTACCTTCTCAGATTCTCTTGCCTGCTTGATCGCGAGATCACGCTTTTCTCTTTCTTCCGAAGTCATCTCTCTCAGTTCTAGCGGCTTGAGCGGCATTCAATCCTCCTGTTCCGGCCAAAGGATAACACGGACAATCGTCCTCGCGGCGCTTTTTCACTGATGGGTATCACATCATTACGCCTCGCGAGACATAGCGTTTCGGCCACCCTCGTCACCATACGCTCAATTTTCAAGAAAGCGCGTTCAACTTCTTCAATGGGTCAAACTGAGAAGAACTCTAGCTGGGCAAAGCCGGTCCCGCTTTTCTGCCCATAAGCTTACCATCGCGCACCACGCTGTCGCTCGGCTTCCAGGCGATCATCGAGAGATCTGGCAGGCTACCTCTTAGCCGTGCGCCGTGTTAGCGTCAGCAAATGACCGAGGCACCTTCGCACGACACATTCGAACTTCGGCGGCAGAACGACGATTTGGTCTACCGCTTCAATCGGCAACAAAGGTCTGATGGGAGCGTAGGTTACAAGCGAGAGGACGGCGACCATTGGATAGTCCGAAAGCCGGACTGGGGATGGATCTCCTTCGATTGCGCGACGCAGGCATGCATGGGCCGACCGTGGAATGTGCTGCCTCATGAGCAAGGGGATTTTCCACCGGAAGGGGACTGGGTGAGTCGAAAGGGTGCGAAGTCTTATGTCTACACTCTCGTCTATTCCGCTTGAGAAAGCGGCGAGCGCTTGTCTGCTAGGGACACCCACAATTGGAAATTGCGGCGATAGACCAGTCAGGGTTTGCGCCCAATGTCAGGACCGCGTGTGAGTCGGCGAGGATGGGGCTGGTCATTCTTACAGGTGCTTCGGGTTCGGGAAAAACCACTATCGCAGAGAGAATAGAGCAACAGGATGCGGGCCGTGCTCGCGTATTCAGGTTTGATAGCATCGGGGTGCCGTCGCCGGAAGAACGCATAGCGAAGTGGGGGGTAGGTTCGGGGCCGGGAGGCGGATGGCAGCGGGCGATGACTATCGAGTGGTTGAACCGGATCGCGCAAGAACGCGGTTCTCTCCCGATTCTATTTGAAGGCCAGATGCGCCTGTCGTTCATAGCCGAGGGGCTGGCAACTGCAGGAATTGCCGAGGCTCGCGTCGTGTTGGTGCATTGTGACGATGCAACCCGAACGCAACGGCTGTGCAATGAACGCAACCAACCCGATTTGGCCAACCCCGACATGATGAATTGGGCAAAATTTCTTCGAGCCGAGGCTGAGGCGGGCGGATTTGAGTTGCTGGACACGTCAAAGATTTCGATCGAGGACAGCGTTAAATACGTTTGCGAGCGCCTTGGGATCGAGCCATCTGGCGGATAGCCCGCGAGGGGAAAACTGAAAAAGGACTCTGGCAAAGTAAATCCCATCCGCTTTGTCACCACGAGCCGACCAAAGCGACTCGCGCCGTCAGTTCGCTCTCGGGCCAAGAGCCGACTCCAACTGCGGGCCTAAGCCGACGAGCGCCTGCCCGGTACTGCATCATGTCTCGCCAGGAATGACGTACAGTAGGGAAGGCAGTATGGTTTCGGGCGAGAAATAGAACGGTCCTTCGCCGATCCTGATCGCGCCCATCCGCTTATAAAACTCTTCCGCCGAAGGTTCGGCAGTGATCATGAGGGCTCCGGCCTTGATCCTTTTTGCGCGAGCTACGGCCGCCCCGAAAAGAACTCGACCGATGCCTCGCTTCCAATGCACTGGATCAACATAAAGACCGTAAAGCTGCGCAATTCCCTGGAGCGCCGTCGGCGTCACGGCAACGACACCAACAATCTTGCTTGCGCTGTCTTCGGCCACCTGAACACAATTGGCGCCAATTAATGGGACCGTTACCGTAAGCGCGGGCATGGTTCTGTCGATAAACGCTTCGTCGTGCCCCGCGTGCAACGTCGCACGCACACAGAGGCGCGTTAGCTCACGTTGTTCTTCAGGCTTAGCCTCTCGAACCGTATAGACATCCATTGCCCCCCCGTTTTCCAGCCGCAATCCTGTTCAGATTTGGGGGCGCCCTCGAAAGTCGGCAATGGGTCAGAAGCGGCGGTTGAGGCAAGCGTCGTCCGGTGTCCGGTCTACGCCGGTAGCCGACATCACAACAGGATCAGCAAGGTTCGGCTAAGGGTCAGAAGCGGACGGCCATAGACTTCCCTGGAAAGGTCAACTACGGGCCAGAAATGACCGTCTATTATCGGAGATCGCCCTTTGAAGTGTCCAGGCTCTCTGATGTGATCGATAGCCATCGGCGGAGCTCAGGCGTTGGACGCCGAATGCCCTGCTTTGCGCGACGGCCAATCGATCTGGCATGTTGGAAGAACACGTACGCGGGGAGCAGGATCACAACCATGGCGGTCCCGAGATAACCAGCCCCGAAAAAGAAGGTACAAGCGATCCAAGCGACGAAGAAAACGGTATGCCACAGCAAGGCGAACCCGAGGTAAGTTGTGGCGGTTGGGATACCTTTGCTCATGCTGATCACTTATGCATCCTCGCAATCCGCAGCAAGCTGATCCTCCGGCTTGCCGACCAGCCCATGGTAAAGATTGCGTTTGGCTTATCGAAACGAGAACTTCCGCTTTGAGTCAAAGCCGCGGTTGAGGCAAAGCGTCGTCCGGCGTCCGGTCCACCGCCGGTAGCCGACATCACAACAGGATCAGCAAGGTTCGGCTAAGGGCCACAAGGCGACATCGGCCTTTCTTACGCGGCCCTTAACCGCGCTTGGCGTTATCAGAATCCGACGCCGCCCTTGTGAGCACACGCCCTAGTCTTCGCCGGCCTTTGACCGAGCTTCGCGGGCCAATCGTTCCGCTTTGAGCCGCTCGCGGTTCTCGTGGAGGGAGTGCTGGGCCCTCGCATAGTCGTTCATCGGCTTCTGCGGTTTGACGGGCTTGAACGCCTTGTCGGCTTCGCGCCTGGCGCGATCAGAGGAATGATCTCTCAACATGTGTCGATCTCGATGTGCTTGAAACTGTGTGGCCCGCGAATTCGCCGACGTCCCGTCCGCGTTCGCGGGCTGGTGAAACAGGCGTTGTCCTTGGCGTGGAGAAGTCGGGTCTGGGTAAACAACTGACGCCGACCGGCTCGGTTCCTCGAAAGACTGTCCGATGCCAAATAAAGGCCGGGCTGGTCGCGAACCGGCTAATGGTCGAGGCAGGGCAGAGACGAGCCTCTGCGTCGAGATGCCCTTATGGGCCGGCGTTCGCTTTTTGGATTGTGACAGATTACCCCTGTTTTGCCCGACGCGTCAACAAAAATTCGTAAAATGCGAAATATGCTTCTGCAGCCAAGGGATTGGCTACTGTGCATGGGGTTGTTTTCCAGTTTTGGTTTGGGCTTGGGATTGCAAACAAAAAGGGCCGCCTCGATGGGCGGCCCTTTGGTCTCGCGCGTTGTGGCGTCGCTTATTCAGCGGCCTGCTTCTGCGGCGGGTCGAGCGCGCCGGACTTGTGGATGTCGGCGACCTGGTGGTCGCTGAAGCCGAGCACGGCGCGCAGGATCTCGTCGGTGTGCTCGCCGAGCAGCGGGGAGCGGGTGACGTCGCTCGGTGAATCCGACAGCTTGATCGGGTTGCCGACCGAGATGTACTTGCCGCGGGTCGGGTGATCGACCTCGACCACGGTGCCGGTCGCGCGCAGCGACTGGTCCTCGGCGATCTCCTTCATCGACAGGATCGGGCCGCAGGGGATGTCGTCCTTGTTGAGGATCTCCATCGCCTCGAACTTGGTCTTGGTCATCGTCCACTGCTCGATGCGGGCGAAGATCTCGTTCAGGCGCGGCAGGCGGGCCGGGGGCTTGGCGTAGTTCGGATCGGTCTTCCAGGTCGGCTCGCCGATCACGTCGCAGATCTTCTCCCAGACCGGGGCCTGGGTGATGAAGTAGATGTAGGCGTTGGGATCGGTCTCCCAGCCCTTGCACTTCAGGATGCGGCCGGGCTGGCCACCGCCGGAATCGTTGCCGGCGCGCGGCACGGCATCGCCGAACGGAATGCCTTCGCCGAACTGGCTGTATTCCTTGAGCGGACCGTGGGCGAGACGCTGCTGGTCGCGCAGCTTGACGCGGGCGAGGTTGAGCACGCCGTCCTGCATCGCTGCCGTGACGCGCTGACCCTTACCCGAATGGGTGCGCTGATAAAGCGCGGTGACGATGCCGAGCGCCAGATGCAGGCCGGTGCCGCTGTCGCCGATCTGCGCGCCGGTCACGAGCGGCAGGCCATCGCGGAAGCCGGTGGTCGAGGCGGCGCCGCCGGTGCACTGCGCGACGTTCTCATAGACCTTGCAGTCTTCGTACGGTCCGGGGCCAAAGCCCTTGATCGAGGCGACGATCATCTTCGGGTTGATCGCCTGGATCTTCTCCCAGGGGAAACCCATGCGGTCGAGCACGCCGGGGCCGAAGTTCTCGACCAGCACGTCGCATTTCTTGATCAGCTCGGTGAGGACTTCCTTGCCCTTGGGGTTCTTGGTGTCGAGCGTGATCGAACGCTTGTTGTGGTTGAGCATGGTGAAATACAGGCTGTCCACGTTCGGGATGTCCTGCAGCTGGCCGCGGGTGATGTCACCCACGCCCGGGCGTTCCACCTTGATCACGTCGGCGCCGAACCATGCGAGCAGCTGCGTGCAGGTCGGTCCGGACTGGACGTGGGTGAAGTCGAGAATGCGAACGCCCTCGAGCGCTTTGGTCATTGTGTTGCTCCGTACTCTGTCTGCCCCCGCGAACCGCAGGGAATAAAGGTTGAGGGGGTGGACTTACTTCTTCTTCTGCAGAACGCTCTGCGGATTGAGGTTGCCGATGCGGCCGCTCTCCGAGCCCGCGGCCGGATCGATCACCGCGTTGATCAGCGTCGGCTTGCCGGACGCCATCGCCTCGTTGACGGCGCGCTTGAGCTCGTCGGGCGAGGTCGCATTCACGCCGACGCCGCCGAAGGCTTCCATCATCTTGTCGTAGCGCGCGCCCTTGACGAACACGGTCGTCGCCGGATCGGCGTTGACGCTGTTGACGTCGGTGCCGCGATAGATGCCGTCATTGTTGAAGATGACGACGCAGATCGGCAAATTGTAGCGGCAGATGGTCTCGACCTCCATGCCGGAGAAGCCGAAGGCCGAGTCGCCTTCAACCGCCAGCACGGGGTGGCCGGTTTCGAGCGCAGCCGCGATCGCCTGCCCCATGCCGATGCCCATCACGCCCCAGGTGCCGACGTCGAGACGCTTGCGCGGGCGGTACATGTCGATGACGCCGCGGGCGAGGTCGAGCGTGTTGGCGCCTTCGTTGACGAGGATCGCCTCGGGATGATCCTTGATCACGTTCTTCAGCACGCCGAGCGCGCCGTGATAATCCATCGGCGACTTGTTGTTCATGAGCTTCGGCGCCATCTTGGCGACGTTCTCATCGCGCTTGGTCACGATGGCCTTGGTCCATTCCACCGGCGGTGCGGTCCAGCCCGTAGCGATGGCCTGGTTGAAGGCTGAGACCACCGAGCCGATGTCGCCGACGACGGGCGCGACGATCTCGACGTTGGAGTCCATTTCCTTCGGCTCGATGTCGACCTGGATGAACTTCTTCGGGGCTTCGCCCCAGCTCTTGCCCTTGCCGTGCGAGAGCAGCCAGTTCAGCCGCGCGCCGATCAGCATGACGACGTCGGAGTCCTTCAGCACCGTCGAACGCGCCGCACCTGCGCACTGCGGATGGGTGTCGGGCAGCAGGCCCTTGGCCATGCTCATCGGGAGGAACGGCACGCCGCTCTTCTCGACGAAGGTCTTGATCTCTTCATCGGCCTGCGCGTAGGCCGCGCCCTTGCCGAGGATGATGAGCGGACGCTTTGCGGCCTTGAGCACGTCGAGCGCGCGCTTGACCGAAGCGGGCGAGGGGATCTGCGCCGGAGCCGCGTCGATCACCTTGACCAGCGACTTCTGGCCGGCCTCGGCGTTCATCACCTGGCCGAACAGTTTTGCCGGCAGGTCGAGATAGACGCCGCCCGGACGGCCCGAGACCGCGGCGCGGATGGCGCGGGCGAAAGCGATGCCGATGTCCTGGGCGTGCAGCACGCGATAGGCCGCCTTGCACAGCGGCTTGGCGATCGCGAGCTGGTCCATTTCCTCGTAGTCGCCCTGCTGGAGGTCGACGATCTCGCGCTCGGAGGAGCCCGAGACCAGGATCATCGGATAGCAGTTGGTGGTGGCGTGTGCGAGCGCAGTGAGACCATTGAGGAAACCGGGCGCCGACACCGTGAGGCAGACGCCGGGCTTCTTGGTGAGATAGCCGGCGATGCCTGCGGCGTAACCGGCGTTCTGCTCGTGGCGGAAGGAGATCACGCGAATGCCTTCGGCCTGCGCCATGCGGCCCAGATCCGTGATCGGGATGCCCGGCACATTATAGATGGTGTTGATGCCGTTCAGCTTGAGCGCGTCGATGACGAGATGGAAACCATCCGTCAGTTCCTGCTCGGTGCCCGGTGCTTCGGACTTGGTCGCGGTGTTCAGCATGGGCCTTGTCTCCCTGGTCTCAAGATAACGGGGCGAATTTTTCGCCCTTCTGGTGAATGTTGCTAGGTGAAGAGTTACGTGAACAGTTCCTGGCCATGCGCTTCGACGTAAGCGGCAAGGCCAAGGGTGTGGTCGCGGGCGCGCTTCTCGGCGAGCTCGGTGTCGCGGGCCTCCAGCGCTTCGATCATGGCGAGATGCTCGGGCAGCGAGGTCGCGGTGCGGTCCTTGCGGCCGATCGTCAGCTGGCGATAACCGCGCACGTGCAGCAGCAGGTCGTTGGTGAGATCGACCAGCACCGGTGATTCCGACAGCGAGATCAGCGACTGGTGGAAGGCGATGTTGGCGCGCGAATATTCCTCGACGTGATCCTCGGGCAGGCGGTCCTTGCCGAAGTCCTTGAAGAAGTCGCGCAGCGCCGAGATGTCCTTCTTGCGCGCGGTGGTGGTGATGAGGCGCGCCGCCATGCTCTCCAGCGCCGCCCAGGCGCGGATCATGTCGACGATCTCGCTCTTGGTCCGGCGCACGACCATGATGCCGCGGCGCGGCACGGTCTTCACGAAACCGTCCTGCTCGAGCATTGCGATTGCTTCGCGGATCGGCGTGCGGCTGACGCCCAGGCGTTCGGACAACGCGCGCTCGTCCAGCATCACCGGCTCGGGCGTCGAATAGATGTCCATCTTGAGGATGGCTTCCTTCAAGGCGTCATACGCCTTGTTCTTGAAGCTGCTCTCCGGGGCAATACGAACGATTGCGATGTCTGCCTCGGCCATGTTCGGCAACGCCTTGGTTGGTTTCCGCAGTGACACGACGATTCTCCTCCAGTGGGAGTCGTCTTTTACAGGAATATTTACCGGAAAGTTTTTGGCATACCACATGCCAGAATGTCAAGCTGCCTATTTTTTGCGGCGTTCTAAGGTGGTCTCTGACTTGACAAGTTGGCTTCTGGCATACCAAATGCCATCGCTAGCCATTTTTGATCCAAGCTGGCGGAGTAATCAAGGCATTTCGCCGCTCCGTTCCGCCAAATGGAACAGAGCGCGGCGATGGCAAGTATCACGGGCAGCCGCATCACGCGCGCTTTGCAAAGCAAGAACTGAAGGTCAAGGGAGAAGCTCATGTCCAATTCGAAAGACGTCGTCCGCAAGGTCCTTGACCAGGTCAAGGCCGACAACCGCACCAGCCTGACCGCCCCCGAAGGCAAGGTGGTCTGCGACGCCTACGGCATTCCGGTGCCGAAGGAGGACGTGGCCAAGTCGGCGGGCGAGGCCGGCAAGATGGCGTCTTCCATGGGCTTCCCGGTGGTGATGAAGATCGTCTCGCCGGACATTCTCCACAAGACCGAGGCCGGCGGCGTCATCGTCGGGGTCAAGACGGCGCAGGATGCCGAGAAGGCCTACGAGACCATTCTCGGCAATGCCAAGAAGTACAAGGCCGATGCCAAGATCGAGGGCATCCAGGTACAGCAGATGCTGGCCGGCGGCACCGAAGTCATCGTCGGCTCGATCACCGACGGTTCGTTCGGCAAGCTGGTGGCCTTCGGCCTCGGCGGCGTGCTGGTCGAGGTGCTCAAGGACATCACCTTCCGCCTCGCGCCCGCAACCAAGGAAGATGCGCTGTCGATGCTCGATGGCATTCAGGCACACGAAATCTTGAAGGGCGTGCGCGGCGGCGAGCCGGTGAACCGTACGGCGCTCGCCGACGTCATCGTCAAGGTCTCGCAGCTCGTCACCGACTTCCCTGAAATCGTCGAGCTCGACCTCAATCCTGTGTTCGCCACCGCAAAGGACGCGATTGCAGCCGACGTGCGCATCGTCGTCGACTTCGCCTACAAGCCCAAGCCGAAGCCGCGTCCGACCGAAGAGATCGTCGCGGCGATGAGCCGCATCATGCAGCCGAAGGCGGTCGCCGTGGTCGGCGCCTCTGCCGAGGACGGCAAGATCGGCAACTCCGTGATGAAGAATCTCATCAACGGTGGCTACAAGGGCGAGATCTATCCGATCCACCCGAAGGCCTCCGAGATCCTCGGCTACAAGGCCTACAAGAGCGTCAAGGACGTGCCGGGCGTGATCGACACGGCGGTGTTCGCGATCCCCGCAAAGTTCGTGGCCGCAGCGCTCACCGAATGCGGTGAGAAGAAGATCCCCGGTGCGGTCCTGATCCCGTCGGGCTTTGCGGAGGCCGGTGCACCGGAGCTGCAGGCCGAGATCGTCGAGGTCGGTAAGAAATACGACATCCGCCTGATGGGGCCGAACATCTACGGCTTCTATTATACGCCGGCGAACCTCTGCGCGACCTTCTGCACGGCTTATGACGTCAAGGGCCACGCGGCGCTGTCGTCGCAGTCGGGCGGCATCGGCATGGCCATCATCGGCTTCTCGCGCTCGGCGAAAATGGGCGTGTCGGCGATCGTCGGCCTCGGCAACAAGTCGGACATCGACGAGGACGATCTGCTCGCCTTCTTCGAGCAGGATCCGAACACGAATCTGATCGCGCAGCATTGCGAAGACCTCAAGGACGGCCGCGCCTTTGCGGAAGCCGCCAAGCGCGTCTCCAAGAAGAAGCCGGTGGTCGTGCTCAAGGCCGGCCGCACCTCGGCCGGCGCCAAGGCGGCCTCGTCGCACACCGGCGCGCTCGCCGGTAACGACAAGATCTATGAGGACGTGCTGGCGCAATCCGGCGTGATCCGCGCGCGCAGCCTGCGGCAGCTGCTCGAATTCGCCCGTGGCGTTCCGGTGCTGCCGACCCCGAAGGGCGAGAACGTGCTGATCATCACCGGTGCGGGTGGTTCGGGCGTGCTGCTGTCGGACTCCTGCGTCGACAACGGCCTGTCGCTGATGTCGATGCCGCCGGATCTCGACGCGGCCTTCCGCAAGTTCATCCCGCCGTTCGGCGCGGCCGGAAATCCTGTGGATATCACCGGCGGCGAGCCGCCGATCACCTACGTCAACACGGTGAAGCTCGGCCTCTCGGACGAGCGCATCCACTCGCTGATCCTCGGCTACTGGCACACCATCGTCACGCCGCCGATGGTGTTCGCCCGCAACATGGTCGAGGTGAAGAAGGAGATGGAAGCGAAGGGCTTCGTGAAGCCGATCGTTGCCTCGCTCGCCGGCGACGTCGAGGTCGAGGAAGCTGCCGAATATCTCTACCAGAACGGCATCCCTGCCTATGCTTACTCGACCGAACTGCCGGTCGAGGTGCTGGGTGCCAAGTACAAGTGGGCCCGCGGCGCGGGCCTGCTCTGAGACGTGGAAGTCTCTTCACCTCTCCCCGTCCGCGGGGAGAGGTGATATCAGTCAGGTCGCGATGAGCAAGAACGTGATCCGGCGTAAATCACTAGAAACACGATCGGCAGCAGAGGCCGATCGTGACGGCGGCGTGCAATCCGTCGACCGCGCGCTGTCGATCCTCGAGACGCTGGCTGAGGACGACGAGGGCTATCGCCTTAGCGATCTCGCCGTCCGCACCGGCCTGTCCGCCTCGACCGTGCATCGCCTGCTGGCGACGCTCGAAAGTCGCCGCTTCGTACAGTTCGACCGTGCCGAATCGAAATGGCATGTCGGCGTGCGCAGCTTTACGGTGGGCGCGAGCTTTGCGCGTCGGCGCAATTTTACCGCACAAGCCATTCCTTATTTGCGCAAATTGCGCGATCTGACCCGCGAGACCGCCAATCTCGCCGTGGTCGACGACGAATTCATCATCGTGCTGACCCGCATGGAAAGCCGCGAGATCATGCGCTCGCTGACCAAGGTCGGCGGTCGCGTCGCGATGGTGACCTCCGGCGTCGGCAAGGCCGTGCTCGCGACCTATTCCGACGAGGATGTCGGCGCCGTCATCCGCCATCACGGTATGCCCAGGCTAACCGAGAAATCCATCGTGAGGCCGAGCGACCTCTTTAAGGAACTCGCGACGATCCGGAAGCAGGGCTTTGCGGTGGACGACGAAGAAGCCGAGATGGGCCTGCGCTGCGTCGCCGCTGTGGTCTACAACGCGCTCTCGGAACCGCTCGCCGCGATCTCGGTGTCCGGCCTGACCAGTCGCGTCACCGACGCCCGGCTGCCGGAGATCGGCCGCGTGGTGCGTGAGGTCGCCGCTGAACTGACGGCTGCGCTCGGGGGCGTGACGCCGGTGGTGAAGCCAGCCTGAGTCGGATTTGCAGTCCGGCGTGCCTCGTCGAAAGAAATCACCTCTGGCGGCAAGAGCCCCAACATCGGTATATCCATCAGCCGCTGTCGCGTCTATCTGGGGAATGCCATGCCTTCTGAGCTTCGTTCGCCCCGTCTCGCTGTCCTGATTGACGCCGATAACGCCTCCGCGAAGATCGCCGATGGGCTTTTCGAAGAGATTGCCAAGATCGGCGAGGCCAGCGTTCGCCGCATCTACGGCGACTTTTCGAACGCGCGATCGAGGGGCTGGGCCGATATCTTGTCGAAGCACGCTATCATCCCGCAGCAGCAGTTCGCCTATACGACGGGGAAGAATGCCTCCGACATAACCCTGGTCATTGATGCGATGGACCTGCTTCACAGCGGCCGGTTCGACGGCTTCTGTCTGGTGTCATCCGACAGCGATTTTACCCGTCTCGCCGCCCGCATCCGGGAGCAGGGCGTGGATGTCTTTGGGTTCGGCGAACACAAGACGCCGGAGAGCTTCAGGCAGGCCTGCCGACGCTTCGTTTATACAGAGAACCTGCTTTCCGGCACGGCGAACACTCAAGACGCCGGGGCGGGGGCGACGCCGCTTCAGCCGCACAATGCCGCGACGCCCATCATCAAAAAGGTCATCACCCAGATGGAGAGCGAAGACGGCTGGGTGACGCTCGGGGAGGTCGGGCGACAGCTCGCTAACCTCGCTTCGGATTTCGATCCGAGGACCTTCGGTTTCCGCAATCTGAGCAGCCTCGTGCGAAAGACAAATTCGTTCGAGATCGACGAGTCAAAAGGACGGTCGATGCGGATTCGGGTCAAGCCGGCTGCCGCAGCACCGCCGAGGACGCGGAACTCGCGCAGACCAGCAGCCAGACCTTCGAGGTCAGGGCCTGCGGGTGGGTCGGCGCCTAAAGCGTAAGCAGGGCCTGCCGCTATATTTGAGCTTGCCCAGTCTGGCGCAGGGCGTAACCATCGTCCGACCTTAACGCCATGCGAGGGTCCTGATGACCAAGCTCACCCGTTTCGCCGTCGCGCCGCTCCACGCCATGACGCGCCGTCTCGCAGATGTCGCCTCCGCGCGCGTCGCGCCCGACCTCGTCATTTCCGGAGCGCGGGTGCTCTCGACCTATTCGGAGCGGATCCATCCGGGACGGGAGGTCTGGATCACCGGTGGCCGCATTGCCGCGGTGAAGGCCGCCGGCGCGGCGAAGAAGGCCTGGAGCGACGTTTCGCTCTACGACGCCGCCGGCGGCATCATCGCGCCGGGGCTGGTCGATCCGCACATCCACATCGAATCCTCGATGGTGACGGCCTGCGCCTATGCCGAGGCTGCGCTGCTGAACGGGACCACCACGATCTTCTGCGACAGCCATGAGATCGGCAATGTCATGGATGTTGCCGGCGTCGAGGCGATGCTGGAGGACGCGCGCGAAGCGCCGCTCTCGATCTTTCTGACGGTGCCGTCGACCGTGCCGGCGACCTCGGCCGAACTGGAGACGGCGGGCGGCGATCTTACGCCCGACAAGATCGCCGGCCTGTTCGACCGCTGGCCCGAAGCGGTGGCACTCGGGGAGAAGATGGATTTCGTGCCTGTCACCATGGGCGACGAGCGCAGCCACGCAATCCTAGCGGCTGCGTTGAAGCGCGGCCGGCCGGTCTCCGGCCATGTCTATGGCCGCGAATTCGTTGCCGCCTATGCGGCAAGCGGCGTGACCGACACCCATGAGGCGATCGACCGCGATATCGCCGATGATCTGCTCGATGCCGGCGTCTGGGTTTTCCTGCGCGGCGGCCCGCCGACCACGCCGTGGCACTCGCTGCCGCAGGCGATCCGGACGATCACCGAGCTCGGCGCTTCGCACAAGCGCACCGCGGTTTGCACCGACGACCGCGATGCCGATGATTTGCTGCTGTTCGGCCTCGACTGGGTGGTGCGCGAGGCCGTGAAGGCGGGGATGTCGCCGGAGCAGGCCTGGTCGATGGGCTCGCTGCATGGCGCCACGCGCTTCGCCATGGAAGGCGACATCGGTGGGCTCGGCGGCAGCCGCCGGGCCGATCTCGTTTTGATGGACGATCAGCTCAAGCCGCAATCGACGTGGTATGGCGGCGAGCTGGTGGTCGAGAACCGCAAGATCACGCCGCGGCTCGATCAGGCGCTGTCGCAGCGCTACCAATATCCGAAAGCGGCCTATGTCACCGTAAAGCTGCCGGAGAAGCTCAAGTTGACACCGGAGCTTCCGACGAAGGCCTGCACCGTCAACGCGATCAAGACCGCGCTGCCCGGCATCACGCTGATCCATGAAAAGGTCGCGATCGAGCCGGCCAAGGACTGGCCGTCGCTGTTCGCGCGCTACGGCCTGTGCTTCGTCACCGTGGTCGAGCGCCACGGCAAATCGGCCGGCAACGTTGCTTATGGCCTGCTCAAGGATTTTGGCCTCAAGCGCGGTGCAGTCGCCTCAAGCGTCGGCCACGACAGTCACAACATCATCGTCGCGGGCACGAACGAGGGCGATATGCAAGTCGCGATCGCAGCGATCAAGGCGCAGCAGGGCGGCGTCTGCGTCGTTGCCGATGGCAAGGTGAGGGCGCTGGTGCCGCTGCCAATCGCGGGCCTCCTCTCCGATAAGCGCGTCACGGAGGTGGCCGAGGAGGTCAAGGTGCTGAAGAAGGAATGGGCCGAGGCCGGCTGCACCATCCCCTACATGGGCTTCAATTTGATTCCGCTATCGGTCATTCCGGAAATTCGCATCACCGACAAGGGCCTCGTGCTGGTGCCGCAGATGGAACTGGCGCCGTTGTTCGAGTGAGGCGCTTTCACGTACTTCCCGATCTAACTGCTTGAGAGCACCGTAGTTTTTCTACGGCTGCCGCATCGTGGAAAATAAAATCTGCTTCGTTGAGATCGCATCCCGCGCACCTGATGATCTCGCTCGCTGACTTAACCAAGCGAGGTCTGATATGGCGAAGATGCGAGCTGTCGATGCAGCCGTGCGTATCCTGGAGAAGGAAGGCATCTCGACCGCCTTCGGCGTTCCCGGGGCAGCGATCAACCCGCTTTACTCGGCGCTGAAGAAGCGCGGCTCGATCCGCCACATCCTCGCGCGCCATGTCGAGGGTGCCTCGCACATGGCCGAGGGCTATACCCGGGCCAAGGCCGGCAATATCGGCGTCTGTATCGGCACCTCGGGGCCGGCCGGCACCGATATGATCACCGGACTCTATTCGGCGATCGCCGATTCCATTCCGATCCTCTGCATCACCGGGCAGGCGCCGCGCGCGCGGCTCTACAAGGAGGACTTCCAGGCCGTCGACATCGAATCGATCGCAAAGCCGGTGACCAAATGGGCGGTGACCGTGCGCGAGCCGGCGCTGGTGCCGCGCGTGTTCAGCCAGGCGTTTCATGTGATGCGCTCGGGCCGGCCGGGGCCGGTGCTGATCGACATGCCGCTCGACGTGCAGCTCGCCGAGATCGAGTTCGACGACGAGACCTATGAGCCGCTGCCCGTCTACAAGCCGACCGCCTCGCGAAAGCAGGTCGAGAAGGCATTGGAGATGCTCAATGCAGCCGAGCGGCCGTTGATCGTGGCGGGCGGCGGCATCATCAATGCCGATGCTTCCGACTTGCTGGTCGAGTTCGCCGAGATCGCCAACGTGCCCGTCGTGCCGACGCTGATGGGGTGGGGCGCGATCCCCGACGATCACGTGCTGATGGCCGGCATGGTCGGACTTCAAACGAGCCACCGCTACGGCAACGCCACGCTGCTGGAGTCCGACTTCGTGCTCGGCATCGGCAATCGCTGGGCGAACCGTCACACCGGCTCGGTCGAGACCTACACCAAGGGCCGCACCTTCGTGCATGTCGACATCGAGCCGACCCAGATCGGCCGGGTGTTCAATCCCGATCTCGGCATCGTCTCGGACGCGAAGGCTGCGCTCGAGCTCTTCGTCACCGTCGCCAGGGAGTGGCGGCGTTCCGGCAGGCTCCGCGAGCGCCAGGCGTGGCCGGCGGCCTGCCGCAATCGCAAGAAGACCATGCTACGCAAGAGCCATTTCGACAACGTCCCGATCAAGCCGCAGCGCGTCTATGAGGAAATGAACAAGGCGTTCGGCCGTGACACCACCTATGTCACCGTGATCGGCCTGTCGCAGATCGCAGGAGCGCAGTTCCTCGGTGTCTACAAGCCGCGCAACTGGATCAATGCGGGACAGGCCGGGCCGCTCGGCTGGACGCTGCCGGCCGCGCTCGGCGTGCGCGCGGCCTGTCCGGATCGCGACATTGTGGCGTTGTCGGGAGACTACGACTTCCAGTTCCTGATCGAGGAGCTCGCGGTCGGAGCGCAGTTCAATCTGCCCTACATCCACGTCGTCGTGAACAATTCCTATCTCGGCTTGATCCGCCAGGCCCAGCGTGGCTTCGACATGGACTACCATGTCCAGCTCTCCTTCGAGAACGTCAACGCACCTGAGCTCAATGGCTACGGCGTCGACCATGTTGCCGTCGCCGAGGGCCTCGGCTGCAAGGCGATCCGCGTCACCGATCCCAAGGACACGCAGGCGGCATTCGCCACCGCGCGCGACTTGATGAAGAAGCACCGCGTGCCCGTCGTGGTCGAGTTCATCCTCGAACGCGTCACCAACATCGCGATGGGGACCGAGATCGACAACATCGTCGAGTTCGAGGAGGTGCTGGACCTGCCGCTCGACGAGGTCGGGACCATCAGGTCCGGCGTGCTGCAGCCGGCAGAATAGGGGACCGCATCATGCCGAAATTCGCTGCCAACCTCACCATGCTCTTCAACGAGATGCCGTTTGTCGACCGCTTCGCCGCGGCGAAGGCGGCGGGCTTTGCCGGGGTGGAATATCTCTTCCCCTATGATTTCGACAAGGCGCTGTTGCGCGAGCAGTTGGAGGCCCACGGGTTGACCCAGGTGCTGCACAATCTGCCCGCCGGCAACTGGGCTGGTGGCGAGCGCGGCATCGCGATCTTGCCCGATCGCACCGCCGAGTTTCGTGACGGCGTGTTCCGCGCCATCGATTACGCCAAGGCGCTCGATTGCGACCAGCTCAACTGTCTCGTCGGCATCGCGCCTGTGGATGCCGATCCGCGCGAGCTGCAGGAGACGCTGGTTGGAAACCTGCGCTTCGCGGCTTCGACGCTGGCGCGGGAGAACATCAAGCTGCTGGTCGAGCCGATCAACACGCTCGACATTCCCGGCTTTTTCCTCAACGGCACCGAGCAGGCCGTGCAGCTGATCTCCGAGGTACGGTCGAACAATCTGTTCATCCAGTACGACATCTACCACATGCAGATCATGGAGGGCGATCTCGCCCGCACCATGCAGGAATATCTGCCGCAGATCTCGCACATTCAGCTCGCCGACAATCCCGGCCGGCATGAGCCGGGCACGGGCGAGATCAACTATCCTTTCCTGTTCCGCCACCTCGACGCGATCGGCTATCGCGGCTGGATCGGCTGCGAATACAAGCCGCGCACCACGACGCTGGAAGGCCTGTCCTGGCACGCCGCGCAGACTTTTGAGACCTGAGGACATCTGACATGATCGACATCGGCTTCATTGGACTTGGCACCATGGGACGGCCGATGGCCGGCCATCTTCTCGCCGCGGGCAATCGCGTTCTCCTGCATGACGTCTCGCCGGTCGCGCCGGAGCTGATCGCGGCCGGCGGCATCGCCTGCAAATCGGCCAAGGAGGTCGCGGAGGAGGCGGACGCCGTCATCATCATGGTGCCGGATACGCCGCATGTCGAAGCTGTGCTGTTCGGCAAGGACGGCGTTGCGGGCGGCATCTCCAAGGGCAAGATTGTGGTCGACATGAGTTCGATCTCGCCGTTGGCGACCAAGGAGTTCGCGAAGAAGATCGAGGCGCTGGGCGCGGATTATCTCGATGCGCCGGTGTCGGGTGGGGAGGTCGGTGCGAAAGCTGCGAGCCTCACCATCATGGTCGGCGGGCCCGAGCGCGCCTTCGGCACCATGAAGCCGATCTTCGACAGGATGGGCAAGAACGTCACCCATGTCGGGGCCAATGGCGACGGCCAGACCACCAAGGTCGCCAACCAGATCATCGTCGCACTGACGATCGAGGCGGTGAGTGAGGCGCTGCTGTTTGCGTCCAAGGCCGGCGCCGATCCCGCGCTGGTGCGCAAGGCCCTGATGGGCGGCTTTGCCTCGTCGCGAATTCTCGAAGTGCATGGCGAGCGCATGGTGAAGCGCAATTTCGATCCGGGTTTCCGCATCGAGCTGCACCAGAAGGATCTCAACCTCGCCCTCGAAGGCGCCCGCGCGCTCGGCCTGTCGCTGCCGAGCACGGCGGTGGCGCAGCAATTGTTTTCATCCTGCACCGCCCATGGCGGCAAGGGCTGGGATCATTCGGCGATGGTGCGCGCGCTGGAACTGATGGCGGGCCACGAGATCGCCGCGGCCTGAACTGTTACGCGGTAACACTCTTTCGGATTTGGCGCGTCTTTCGCCACGGCGGAACCGGAACAATGCTCCGGCCCCGCGGTTGAAGGCGCATCAACAAACACTGGAGAGTGTGGACATGAAGACCCGTCTTGCGATTTCGTTGGTTGCCGCGTCGCTGCTGGCGTCGAGTGCAGCCTTTGCCCAGTCGACGACCGAACAGGGCGCCCGGAACGGCGCGCGAGCGGGCGGCGACATCGGCGGTCCGGTCGGTGCGGTGGTCGGCGGCACTGTGGGTGCAGCAGTCGGCGCGGGCCTCGAAATTCCGAATGCGATCCTCGGCGGCATCCCGCGCGATGATTCGGTCGTGGTTCAGGAGCGCGTTGTGGTCGGCGAGCCGCTGCCTCCCACCGTGGTGCTGCGCCCGGTGCCGAATTACACCGAGTATCGCTATGCGGTCGTGAATGATCGCCGCGTGATCGTCGAGCCGCGCACCCGGCGCGTCGTCAAGATCATCGACTGATCGGCGCACTAGCGATTGAAAGATCCGGCCCTGCGGAGGGACCCTCCGCGGGGCCTTGTCGTCTATGACGAGACGTCAGAGCGGCTCGCGGACACCGAGGCCGTGCATGAAGCGCTCGCGGATCTGTACGGGATCCCTGCGGGTGGTGCCGACCCCGGGCTTATCGTCGATGCGCAGTGCGATCAGGCTGGGCTCGTCAGCCGACATCGCTTCGTCGATCAGCCGCTCGAAATCGTCCTCGTCCGCGGCCCAGGCGCTGTTGGTAAGGCCCGAGCCCAAGGCGATCGCGACGAGATCGGCGACACCGGCGGCCGGCGTCGGTTGCGCGCCGGTGATCTGGTAGATGCCGTTGTCCATGACGATCATGATCAGGTTCTTCGGCTTCAACGCCGCGATGGTCGAGAGCGCGCCGAGCTGCATCAGGAGCGAGCCGTCGCCTTCCAGCGCAAAGACGCGGCGGTTGGGCTGCGCCAGCGCCACGCCGAGTGCGATCGGGAAGGCGAGGCCCATGCTGCCCAGCATGTAAAAGTTCTGCGGGCGGTGACCGGCGGCCCAGAGGTCGAAATTGGTGTTGCCGATGCCGCCAACGACCGCTTCCTCATGCTTGAGCTTTGCGATCAGGCGCTTCGTCACATCGAACCGGTTCATCACCTTGGTGTTGCGCGTATCCATGGCGACCTCACTTGTCGAAAGTCTTGCCGCCGGTGAGCAGCGGGTTGAGGATCAGTGCCACCGGGGCCTGCGTGGTGACGGCCTGCTTGATCGAGCGGTCGGCGATGAATTCGAGCTCGTCGAGCCGGGTGATGGTGTGGTGCTCCAGCGCCAGCGAATCCAGCACCGGGCGCATGGTGCGGCAGACCAGGGACTGGCCGTAATTGAATTCGCCGAGCGTGCCGCGCTCGGAGACGAACATGATCAGCGGGATCTGGTAGGGCACCGCGAGCGAGGCGAGCGTGTTGGCGAGCGTGGCAAAGCCCGAGGTCTGCATCAGCACCGCGCTGCGCCGTCCGCCCATCCAGGCGCCGGAGACGATGCCGACGGCTTCCTCCTCGCGCGCGGTAGCGAATGTCGTGAAGAAGGGATCCGCGTGCAGATTCTTGATCAGTGGTGTCAGCACCCGGTCGGGTACGTAGGGAACGAGGCTGACCTCGTTCCGCTTCAGGGTTTGCAGGACGATGCTATGCCAGCTTCTGTCGCCGGACCCCGGTCCCGCCTGGGACGAGGCCTGCTGTTCCGCAATCGCCATCGCGCTCTCCCTTGTGCCGCGCAGGTTTCTTGGTCTTGACCATTGTCTTGGTCGTCGCGGCGGCCTTCCGAAACTTGACGGAGCGGGCGGGATTGTCAACATGTCCGGGCCGGCACCGTGATCTGCGCCAGACGGGCTGCCGAGGCCGGCACCGCCATGTCATAAGCGGGATAATGAGAAAACGGAGGGACGCATGGACGGGGCGCGTATCGCGCTGAGCTTGCGGGTCTCCAGGAGAGAGCCGGAAGGGTCCTGATGTCGGTCAACAGCAAGCGCGTCTTCTACGTCAAATACCTGGCCAACCCGATCTACATCGACATCATGAAGGCGCGGTCCGACGTCCGGCTCGACCGCATCGAGAACGAGAGCCCCGAGGACTTTTACGCTCCGATCCTGAGCGCGGCCCATGTCTACCAGATCGGCGCCGCCCGCGACGAACTGGCGCCGCATTTCCATGTCGATGCTGGCTTCCTGAAGCGCACGCCGAACCTGCTGCTGGTCTCCAGCAACGGCGCAGGCTTCGACCCCGTCGATGTCGAGGCCTGCACGGATGCGGGCGTGCTGGTCGTGAACCAGTCGGGCGGCAATGCGCATTCGGTGGCCGAGCATGCGCTGGCGATGATGCTGACCTTGTCCAAGCGCATCATCCAGTCCGACCGCAAGCTGCGCCGTGAGGCCAACGTCAACCGCAACGAGCTCGTCGGCAACGAAGTCGAGCACAAGACCGTCGGCATCATCGGCCTCGGCAATGTCGGCCGCCGTATCGCAGCACTCTGCAAGGGCCTGCTCGGCATGAAGGTGCTGGCCTATGACCCCTACCTCTCGAAAGAGGTGATGGCGGACCGGGGCGGCGAGAAGGTCGAGCTCGACGACCTCCTGCGCCGCGCGGATTTCGTCTCGATCTCCTGTCCGCTCAACAAGGGCAGCCGCAACATGATCAGCGTGCGCGAGTTCGGCCTGATGCAGCCGCACGCCTATTTCATCACCACCGCGCGTGGCTTCATTCACGACGAGGATGCTCTGCTAGGGGCGTTGCGCGACAAGCGCATTGCCGGTGCCGGCCTCGACGTCTGGTCCAAGGAGCCGCCGCCCCCGGAGCATCCGCTGCTGCAGTTCGACAATGTGCTGGCGAGCCCGCACACGGCCGGTGTCACGATCGAGGCACGTCAGAACATGGGCCGCATCGCGGCCGAGCAGGTGCTGGAGACGCTCGACGGCAAAAGGCCACCGCGCATCATCAATCCCGAGGTCTGGCCGGTTTACGCCGAGCGCTTCAAGCAGGCCTTCGGCGTGACGCCGGGGTAGGGCGCGAAGGGCTGTTGGTTACCACGATGAAAATGCAATGCGCTGCATCTTATCGATGGCATGAATGAACGCGTATGACTTGTCCCGGTAGATTAGGGGGCATGAACATACTTTCGATTGCGACATCCGGACTTTCTGCCGCGAGCTTGCGCGTGAACGTGGCCGCGAGCAACATCGCCAATGTCAGCACGACCGGCCCGCTACCCACCTCAGGCGGATCGAGCACATCGGCTGGTGCCGGCAGTTCGAGCACCAGCTCGACTTATCCCGCAGCCTATGTGCCGCTGCGGGTCGATCAGGTCGCCCAATCGAGCGGCTCGACGCCGGGCGGTACGATCGCGACGGTGTCGACCGTTTCGCCAAGCTATACGGCACAATCCGACCCGAACGCTCCCTTCGCAAACCCGGACGGTCTGGTCGCTGCGCCGAACGTCGATCTCGCCAGCGAACTCGTTCAGCTGGCGACCGCGAAGTACAGCTTCATTGCCAATGCGAAGGTGATTCAGGCCTATTCGGAAACGACAGAGTCGCTGCTCGATATCAAGACGTGATGGCTGACGGATCGCGCCGATACCGGATTTGATCTCGGTCAAAATTCGCCTCCCCGAAACCAGGTAAAAGGGATTAGATTGTTGCCGGGGCAGCAGGGAGGTCCCATGTCAACTTATGTTGTCAGGTTCATGAAGGACGTGCTCGGCCAGTATGGCCGGCAGATCGAGGTCTGTCAGGGCGCGCTCGAGATCGACGCCGCCGACGAGGACGAGGCCAGGGAGCGGGCGAAGGCGAGGTTTTGCAAGGACCAGGCGCTGCATCACTGGTCGCTGCATGCCGACCGCATCCAGGTCAGGCCGGCCGACTTTCCGTCGTAAGGTTTAACGTCCCGGTGCCGTGAGCGATGGCGGCGCGGTGACGCCGGCGCCGAGCGAACGCTGCACCATGGCGGTATCGGACCAGTGGCCGTGCCGATAGGCGACGCCGCAGAGCAGGCCGACGCGCGCAAATCCGAACTTCTCGTGCAGCGCCAGCGAGGGCGCATTGTCGGCATCGATATAGCCGATCAACTGGCGGAAGCCAGCCGCCGCACAAGCGTCGATCAGCTCCTGGAGCAGCAGCCGTCCGACGCCGCGACCGAGATGCTCGTGGTGCACATAGATCGAGTGTTTGGCCGTGTAGCGATAGGCCGGGCGCTTGCGGAACAGCACCGCGTAGGCATAGCCGACGACCTCGCCGCGATAGGTCGCAACCAGATGCGGCAGCCGGGTCTGCTTCAAGTTCTTGCGCCGGTCGCGCAGATCGTCGGGCTCCGGCGCGCCGGTTCCCTCGACGTCCCGTGGCACGCCATTGCGGACATGATGGCGGTAGATCGCCAGCATCGCCTCGATATCGTTCTCACGTGACGGCCGGATCAGAACCGGCTCGTCATCGGTGCGTGCAATCGCTGTTTCGTTCATCGGCACCTACTCGGCAACGACGTAAGTATAAAGCCCAATGCGACCGCGCGCATCGACCTCCTTGTAGACGCCCTGGATTTCCACATCGAAGCCTGGGAACGTGTTGAAACAGGTCTCGAACATCTTGAGATAATCCACCATGGGCTTGGCCCGTTCCGTCAGCCGCTCGCCGGGAACGATGGTGGCGATCCCGGGGGGATAGACCACAAAGGGCGTGGTGGCGATGC
Organism: Bradyrhizobium sp. CCGUVB4N; assembly: GCF_024199945.1. Classification (GTDB taxonomy): domain Bacteria; phylum Pseudomonadota; class Alphaproteobacteria; order Rhizobiales; family Xanthobacteraceae; genus Bradyrhizobium. The sequence continues at coordinate 3,528,933 of NZ_JANADP010000001.1, forward strand.
GGCCGGCGATGGCCTCGATCGGCAGATAGTCGACGTCGTTCTTGAACAGGAAGCGCGCGGCATCGCGCGGCGACATCGCAATCTCCGGCATGTGCTCGGGCATGAATTGCCGTGCCTGAAGCGCGCTGACGTCGGCGGCGCGGAAGAAACGGTGCATCTCGCCGCAGAGGTCGCGCAGCCGCACGCCGGCGTAGCGTGCCTGCCGCCGCTGGTAGAATTCCGGGATTGCGTCGGCCAGCAGCGCATTGTCGTCGTGCAGTCGCTTGAACGCGACGAGGCCGGAGATCAGTGTGCCGGCCTTGCTCGCCTCGACGCCCGGCGTGAGCAGGAAGAGCAGTGAGTTGAGGTCGTTCTTTTCAGGCACGATGCGGTTTTCGCGCAGATATTGCGCGACGACCGGGGCAGGGATGCCGTGATCGGCATAGGCGCCGGTGGTGCGGTCGAAGCCGGGGGTCAGCAGCGTCAGCTTGTTCGGATCGGTCATGGCAAAGCCTTCGGCCATGCCGGCGAAGCCGTGCCAGTTGCTGTCGGGGCCGAGCTGCCAGAGCGCGGGATTGGTGGCGAGCTCGTCGGTCGACAGCGTCTCCCAGGCAACGTTATGCGCGGCGCCGGGGCGGCCGACGTCGGGGATGGCGACGCGATCGGGCACGAACGGCTCGAAGAACCAGCGCCGGTCCGCGTTCTGTTCTTTCTCTTCGAACTCCCGGCGCATCGCGCGGATTTTCTTGCGCAGCTCGATGCCGAGCCTGATCGTGTCGTCCCACAGCACTTCGCCGGAGCGACCCTTCATCATCTGCGCGCCGACGTCGAGCGAGGCGAACAGCGGATAGAACGGCGAGGTCGAGGCGTGCTGCATGAAGCTTTCGTTGAAGCGGCGGTGCTCGACGCGGCGCTTCTGGCCGCGGATGTGGCGGTCCTTGATGTGGATCTGCGAGGCCTGCGAGAAGCTGGCGAGCTGCTTGTGGGTCGACTGCGTTGCGATGATGCCCGGCGCCTCCGGCGGAAGGTTGGCAAGCCCCATGGCGAAGCGGCCGGCATAGAGCGGATGGAACTTCATGAAGCCGGCCCAGGCCTCGTCGAACAGGATGTATTCGCAGAGATGGCCGATGCGCTTCAGGATCATTTCGGCATTGTGGATCGTGCCGTCATAGGTGCATTGCTCGACCACGGCGACGCGGAATGGCCGCTCCTTGCGCCAGGCGTCCTTGTCCGTGACCAGCGGATGGTTGCGGATCGCCTCGCGCAGCGCCTTCTCGTCGAGCACGTCCCAGCGCATCGGTCCGATCAGGCCCCAGGCATTGCGGATGGTCGGGACATAGACCGGGATGCCGCCATTGATCATCAGCGCGCCGTGATGGGCGGCCTTGTGGTTGTTGCGGTCGAACAGCACGAGGTCGCCGTCGGTGACGAGCGCGCCCAGCGCAACCTTGTTCGAGGTCGAGGTGCCGTTGAGCACGAAGTAGGTCTTTTCAGCGCCGAAGATCGCTGCCGCCTCCTTCTGCGCCTTCAGCGCCGGCCCCTCATGGGTGAGGAGATCGCCGAGATCGAGCACGGAATTGTCGAGATCGTCGCGGAACACGGATTCGCCGAGATGCTCGACGAACACCCGGCCGATCGGGCTGCGGTTGTAGAACACCCCACCATTGTGGCCCGGGCAGGTCCAGAGCTGGTTGCCTTCCTCGGCATAGTCGACCAGCGCGCCGAAGAACGGCGTCTTGAGCGTCTCGGCATATTGCTTGAGCCGGCTGATCAGGTTCTTGGCGATGAAAGTCGGCGTCTCCTCGGACAGGAAGACATAGCCGTCGATGAAGTCGAGCACCTCGACCGGCAGGTCCTCGAAGCGCTTGCGCCGGATCAGCAGGATGATCGGGAAGTCGAGGCCGCGGCGTCGCATCAGGTTGATCAGTGCCGAGGTCTTGCCCTCAAGCCCCTTCTTGCCCCAATCCACCACCATGCAGCCGATCGCGGCATCGGTCTGCACCGCCATTTCCGCGTCTTCCAGCTTGCGGGCCCTGACCACCTCGAAGCCGGAGCGCTGGATCTCCTCGATGATCTGGTTGAAGCGGACGCCCTCGAGGTCGTCGGCGTCGAAAACAGGTGCGGCGAACAGGAAGTTGAAGCGCTTGAAATAGTCCATGGCGTGTCCCGAATGTGCAGAGACTGACAGGTCTCGGCACATTCGATGACAGTTCTATGACAGTGCTCAGCTTGCGCTGGCGATGACCATCCGCTTGCGCCCGAAATTGGCCACGGCCGCCTCCGAGACGCCGAAATTATTGGCAAGCAGATGGCGCGGCGCCTTCGCCAGCCAGTCGCCGAGGCTGCTTTCGTGGTAAGTGCCGCTGTCGAGCACACCGATCACTTCGGCATCCTCCTGGCCGATGTTCTGGATGGAGTGTCCGCAATTGGCGGGGATGTAGGCGCATTCTCCGGCCGAGATGTCTGCAACCGCGACCCGCTTGTCGAACGCGAACAAGGTCACGCGCGTACGTCCCTTCAGGACGTAGTGCCATTCGTTGGCGTCGGTGTGCCAATGCGGTTCGTGCATCGCGCCGGGTTTGAGCTTGAGCACGGTTCCGGTCATGGTGCTCGAGACCGGAAACTCCTTGGCGGAGGCGACGTAAAGCTGACCGCCCGCCGTGCTCACGCGCGGCTTCTGCGCCATCAGTGCGAAGCGGTGGGTGCGGTCGCGCTCCAGCGCCCGGGCGACTTTTGCCTGCGGACCGTCGAGCGCCAGCACCTCGCCCTGCATGATGTAGGTCTCGGCCTTCGGATTCGGGCTGAAGGTCTCCGTGGAAACGCCCAGCGCCTGGGACAAGGCCGGCGCGTCGTAGCGGCTCATCCAATCGCTGATCCCGAAGGTGCCGTGCTCGGAATAGAGACCGTCATCGAAGGCGAGGATGGCGTGACAGGGGGCTGGCCCCAGCGTCTGGATGGCGTGGCTGTGACCCTTCGGGAAGAACCAGAGATCGCCAGGCCCAAGGTTGGCGACTTCGAGCTGGCCCTCGGGATCGACCACCGTCACCTGGCAATGGCCGTCGACGAGATAGGCCCATTCGGCCGAATTGTGCCAATGCATTTCGCGGGCGCCGCCCGCGTTGACGAACAGATGCGCGCCGGCAATTCCGGTCGCGAGCGGAAGCGTGCGGGTCGTGACCTCGCGCGCCCAGCCACCGGATGTGGCCTTGATCGGTCCCTTGTCGAGCGAGGCCGTGAACACCACGGGATCACCTGATTTCCGCGGGATCGTCTTCAGGAACTCGGATGCCGGGGCGACGTCGTAGCCGGCAGCATGTCCATCGGGCGCTGCGAGCGCGGATTTGGCGGCGCCGAGGACTCCGGCACCGAATGCAACGGATTGAATGAAAAGACGGCGGCTGGATTTGAACATCGAAGACCTCAAAACCGAAAGGTTGTATGAAACGGATCGCGAAAACGGCGATGCTGCACACCTTCATAGGTCCGCGAAGGCGCCCGTTGCGCCTCAACCGTTCGGCTGAATTGGCCTCAATTATCTTTGATGCCGGAATGAATGCGACTGTGAAGTGATGCGCTTGACGGCGCGACCGCGCGCGCCGCGGACGACTCGGCTACCGCTTCGTCTCGCCGAACACCACCGTCGGCACCGCGCGATTGACGACTTCGCGCAAGGCAAAACTCGATTGCACCCGCGCCACGCGTGGCAGGCGCGACAGCTCGGTGCGATGGATACGCTCGAAATCCTGGATGTCGCGGGCGAGCACGATCAGGATGTAGTCGTCGGTGCCCGACATCAGGAAGCAGCGCACCACGGAGGGGCACTTCACCACCTCCGCCTCGAACGCCTTCAGCGCCTCGTCGCTCTGGCTCTCCAGCGCGATGCGCACCAGCACCGTGGTGGTGAGGCCGAATTGCGCCAGATCGAGCGCGGCCTGGTAGGCCTGGATGTAGCCGTCATCCTCCAGCGTTTTCTGCCGCCGCGCCAGCGCGGTGCTGGAGAGGCCGACCTTGTTGGCGAGCTCGGTGTGGCTGGCGCGCGCATTGGTTGTGAGTTCCGCGAGGATCGCGAGATCTTTCCGGTCGAGGGCCAAGGTTTTGATTCCAGCGTCAAAGGACATTTCCACGACCGAAACGGGCGCGGGACGGCCAAAGCTAGCGGATATTTGCACGAAACCAAACCGGCCTCGTCGCTACGATCACGGGGGGAATCAAAAAGGAGCTGAGGATGCGTGTCGGTGTGCCCAAGGAGATCAAGGTCCAGGAATATCGCGTCGGGCTCACCCCGGGCGCGGTCCGCGAATACGTCGCAGCCGGACATGAAGTGACGGTCGAGACTGGCGCCGGCAGCGGCATCGGCGCGTCCGACGAGGTCTATCAGCGGGCAGGGGCCTCCATCGCCGCGAGCGCACGCGACATCTTTGCCAAGTCCGACATGATCGTGAAGGTGAAGGAGCCGCAGAAGGGCGAATGGACCCAGCTCCGCGAAGGCCAGATCCTGTTCACCTACCTCCATCTTGCGCCGGATCCCGAACAGGCCAAGGGCCTGCTCACGTCCGGCTGCACCGCGGTCGCCTATGAAACCGTCACCGACGCGGCCGGTCACCTCCCCCTGCTCGCGCCGATGAGCGAAGTCGCCGGCCGCCTCGCCATCGAGGCCGCCGGCGCCGCGCTCAAGCGATCGGCCGGCGGTCGCGGGCTGCTGCTCGGTGGTGTGCCCGGCGTGCAGCCGGCGCGCGTCGTCGTGCTCGGGGGCGGCGTGGTGGGAACCCAGGCCGCGCGCATGGCCGCAGGCCTCGGTGCCGAAGTCACTGTGATCGACCGCTCGATTCCTCGTCTTCGTGAGCTGGACGATGTCTTTCTCGGGCGGGTACGCACCCGTTTCTCGACCATCGAGGCGGTCGAGGAGGAGGTGTTTTCCGCCGATGTCGTGATCGGCGCAGTGCTGGTGCCCGGCGCCAGCGCGCCAAAGCTCGTGACGCGTGCGATGCTCAAATCGATGCGGCCGGGGGCCGTGCTGGTCGATGTTGCGATCGACCAGGGCGGCTGCTTCGAGACCTCGCATGCGACCACGCATGCGGAGCCGACCTACGAGATCGATGGCGTCGTGCATTACTGCGTGGCCAACATGCCGGGCGCGGTGCCGGTGACGTCGAGCCAGGCGCTGAACAATGCGACGCTGCCGTTCGGTTTGATGCTCGCTGCCAAGGGCTTTGCCGCCGTGCTGGAAAGTCCGCATCTGCGCAATGGGCTGAACGTGCATCGCGGCCGCATCACCAACAAGGCGGTCGCGGAAAGTCTCGGGATGGACTTTGCGCCGGTGGGGAGTGAACTCGCGGCCTGACGATGTGGTGAGGTTTATGCCTTCGTCAGCCGGTACTGCCCGAGATCCGGATCGTGCGTCATGCGCCAATAGTCCACGAAACGCCACGGCATCGCCGAAAACACGCGGCCGCTCGCGTTGCGGTAGTAGGTGCTCATGCCCGGATGGGTCCAGATCATCGCCTCGTGCTCGGTATCGACCTTGCGGACATAGTCGTCGAGTACGTCCGGGCGGACGTCGATGGCGGCAACGTCGTGCTCGATCATGTTAACGAGGCAGGCGGAGATGTAACGGCTCTGGCATTCGGACTGGAAGATGACGCTGCCGCCATGAGCCGGCCCTGAGTTCGGGCCGAGCATGCAGAAGAAGTTGGGGAAATCTGGCACGGTGAGACCGAGGAATGCTGTCGGATTGTCGTTGGCCCAGGCCTCGCGCAAATTCCTGCCGTCGCGACCGCTGATGTTGAGGCGCGCGGCCATCTCCGTCACTTTGAAGCCGGTCGCGACGACGATGATGTCGGCGGGACGGCGCTCACCGTCGGCGGCGACGATGCCGCTTTCATCAAAATGGTCGATCGCGTCGGTGACCAGCTCGACATTGTCGCGCGTCAAGGTCTTGAACCAATTGTTGTCGAGCAGGATGCGCTTGCCGTACGGCGGATAGGTCGGCACGCATTTTTCGATCAGGTCGGGCCGGTCCTTCAGCTCGGTGAGGATGAAGTCGGTCAGCTCCTGACGATGCCGGTCGTTGCCTTTGTTGACGGCACGCTCCGGATGGGGCCAGGCCGGATCCTTGCGCAGGAACGGCAGCAAGCCGTCGCCATAGCGCCAGAACATGTTGAAGCGGTACCACTGCACATAGAAGGGAAGGTGCGCGAGCAGCCAGCGCGCGCCTTCGCTGATCGGGTCGGCATAGCCCTTCACCGGCCGTGCCCATTGCGCGCTGCGTTGGTAGACGGTGACCGAGGCGACACGGTCCGCGATCGCCGGCACCAGCTGCATCGATGTCGCGCCGGTGCCGATCACGGCGACATGCTTGCCGTCGAGCTTGATGTCGTCCGACCACAGCGCCGAGTGAAGTATCGTGCCTTTGAAGTTTTCTTCGCCCTTGAAGTGGGCGCGTGAGGGATCGTTGAGCTGCCCGATGGCCGAGACCAGCGCGGTGGATTCGAAGGTCTCGTCGCCCGCCTGCGTCTTCAGCGTCGAGATCCAGCGCCGCTTGCCGTCGTCCCAGCGCGATGCCGTCAGCTCGGTGTTGACGCGCAGATGCTTGCGGATGCCGTATTCGTCGGCGACCTTGAGCAGATAGCCGAGCAGCTCCTCGCGCTGGCAGAAATAGCGCGTCCACGCATTGCCCGAGCCGAACGAGTAGGAATAGGAGTGGTTCGGCGTGTCGACGCCGCAGCCGGGATAGCGGTTGATCCACCAGGTACCGCCGAGTTCGGCGTTCTTCTCGACGATAGTGTAGGGGATGCCGAGATGGCCGAGCGCCACGCCAAGCGCGATGGCACAGACGCCGGCGCCGACGATCAGAACGTGCTGGTCCGCAAGCTTTCCGTCCGAAGGCTGCTTGGTCCAGCGCGGCTCGCGCGACACAAAGCCCATCTCCTCGCGCATCAGCGGTGCATATTCCGGCGCGACGTTTTCGCCGAGGCACGCGCGCATCATCTTCAGTAGCAGCTCTTCGCCGGGATCGGTGATGACAGGCGTCGGGGTGCCATCGGCAAAGAGCTTGACGACGGCGGCGCGGATTTCGTCCTGGATCTCGCGGGGCACACCGGCCTCGGGGTCGGGGATGAGACGGATGTCGCGCTTGGGCAGATAGGGCGGTTCGAGCCAGCGCGTGTCGCCGGTCATGTGCACCAGCACCATCAGCAGGCAGCGGATGTCGGCTTCGGCAATCGCCGAGGCGAGGTCGAGCGGCTGGCGGGGAGATTCGATGTTCATGGCGTGTCCTGATCTCCGGATGCACTGAAGAGGCCGCGCGTCATCAGCTTGCGATAGGCGGAGATGACGTGGTCCGGCACGGCGGTGACGCCGTCGGCCGAATAGGAATAGCGTCGGCTGAGATATCCACGCGAGCCCATCAGCATGTGCACGATCGCCTCGAACTCCTCGTCGCTGTAATCCGCGATTGCGCCTGACCCTCGCGCGCGACGCAAGATGCGGACATAGGCGACCGAGATGTTGTCGAGATGCTTCTGGTAGCCGATCGGCGCAAAAAACTCGGCCTCGTTGAGGATGCGCAGGAATTCCGGCACCTCACGGATGAAGTCGAAGAAGGCGGAGAAACGCGCGATCTCCTGTCGTGCCGCGTCCGCCGTGCCCGTGCGCGCGCGGATGAACTCGACCATGTCGAGGCCGATCTTGGGCAAGAGCTGGTCGAGCAGTTCCTGCCGGTTCTCGAAATGATTGTAGAACGTGCCTTGCGCGACGCCGGCTTCTTCGGTGATCCGGGCGACGGAAGCTTCGGCATAGCCATGCTTGCCGACGACCTTGGTCGCGGCGTCAAAGATCTTCTGCTTGGTCCAGGCGTTGCGCTCGACGCGGTTGAGCTTCGTGACCTTGGCATTCGCTTGCGTCATTCAGACGTCTCCAGCTCGGCGCGCAGCACGCGCTTGAGAATTTTACCCGACGGATTGCGCGGCAGGCTGTCGCGGATGATCAGCTCTTTCGGTACCTTGAAGCTCGCCAATCGTGCGCGGCAGTGCTCGGTGAGGGCAGGGAGCGCAAGGCTTGTGCCTTCGGTCAGCACGACAATGGCGACGGGACGCTCGCCCCAGCGTGCATCGCGCAGGCCGATCACCGCGACCTCGCGTACTTCAGGCAGATCGTAGATCACGCGCTCGACTTCGGAGGAGGCGATGTTCTCGCCGCCGGAGATGATCATGTCCTTCTTGCGGTCGGTGAGATACAGAAAGCCGTCGTCGTCGAGATAGCCGATGTCACCGCTGCGGAACCAGTCGTCGAAAAAGGCAGACGCCGTCTTCTCCGGATCCTTCCAGTAGCCGCGTGTGATCTTCGGTCCGCGCAGGCAGATCTCGCCGTTGACGTTCGGCGGCAGCGTCTTGCCGTCCTCGTCGCGGATCTCGATCTCGACATGGGCAATGGCGCGGCCGGTCGAGCCGATCTTCTCGATCTCGCGGCCGGCTTCCATAAAGGTGTCGCCGCCCACGGTCTCGGTCAGGCCATAGGCATCGATGTAACGCGCATTGCGGAAATACTCGGAGAAGGCACGGATGCGCAACTCCGGCGTCTTCTCGCCGCCGCCGATCGCCCATTTCAAGCTCGAGACGTCGTAGCGATCGCGGGTCGGGCAGGTGAGCATCGCCGTGGTCATGACGGGCGCGAACCATGCGGCGTTGAGCCTGTCGTCGGCGATCGCCGCAAGCGCGGTCTCCGGCTCGAAATTGCGTTCGACATGGATGAAGCCGCCATGCCAAAGCACGGCGATGCCGGGCAAATCGAGCGCGCCGACGTGATAGAGCGGACCGACGACGAGCAGGCGTGTATCGGTGCTGATGCCCAGCGCGATGGTCTGGTCCGCCGACTTCCAATAGAAATTGGCGTAGGTCAGCATGACGCCCTTGGGGCGGTCGGTCGTGCCCGAAGTGTACATCAGCCGCATCAGGTCGGATGGCTGGCGCACATGCATCGGAGCCGGGGGCGCGTCACTCGCAAGCCGCGTCACGCTCTGCTGCGCGGCTTCGTCGAGTACGACAATCGTCGCGCCGGCTGCATTCGCCGCCAATTCCTCGTCGACGATCAGCAGCCGCGCCGCGGCATTGCCGACGATGTAGCTGACCTCATCGCGCGAGAGCCGAAAGTTGATCGGCAACAACACTGCGCCGAGATGGCTGGTGGCGAAGACGAGCTCCAGGAACGCCGCGCTGTTCTTCATCAGGACGGCCACGACGTCGCTCGCCCCGATGCCCTGGGCCGCAAGCCAGCCCGCGGCCTGTCGGACGCGCGCGTCGAAGGCGGCGTAGGAAATCGCCTCGCCGCGGTATTTCAGCGCGGGCCGGTCCGGCGTTTGCCGGGCGTGAAAGGCGATGAAGCTCGAAAGATTGATCATTTGACGGGCTTTGGGCCAGTTACGGCCCTGTTTCCTCGGATGATGAATTCTGACTCATAATTCATAATTGGCTTGACGTCACCCCCCTTGCTCTGAAATCCTCATGCCTACGGAGACGAGACGATCTCCGACAGGAATCAGGAAACGCCGACCCGAAAGAGGGAGGGGAAGATGACGAGAACCCGCACGCCGGGCATCAGCCGCCGTTCGACACTGGCGCTGATGGGCGCCGGCGCGATGACGTTTGCCGCCCCATGGGTGGCACGCGCGCAGGCCAAGACCATCAAGATCGGCATGCCGACGATTTTGTCGGGCCGCGTCGCACAGCTCGGCACGTCGTCGCGCAATGCGGTGATGCTCGAGGTCGACAAGGTCAACGCCGCCGGTGGTCTCGCGGGCCGACAGATCGAGATGGTAATCCGTGACTCCAAGGGCCAGCCGCAAGAAGCCGCCCGCGTCGCGCGCGAACTCGTCAATACCGATGGCTGCGAATGGCTGATCGACGGCGAGGCGTCGTCCGGTTCGTTCGCGGTGCATGAAGTGGCGCGCGATCTCGGCGTGCTCTGCGTCCACACCTGCTCGGAAGCGTCCTCGTTGACGGCCGATCCGAAGCAGCACATCCCGAACGCGTTCCGCTGTGTGCGGCAAGGCATTCACGATTCCATCGTCGGCGGCAGCTACGCGGCTGCGATAGCGAAAGCGAAGGGCCTGAAGAAGTGGGCGACCTGCTCACCGGATTACGCCTATGGCCGCGACACCACGGGCGAGTTCACGCTGTATCTCAAGCGCTTCGCGCCCGACGTCGAGGTCATCAGCGAATCCTGGCCAAAACTGTTCCAGCCCGACTACACCGAGGTCGTGACCAAGATCCTGCAGGCCAAGCCGCAGGCGCTGTACTCGTGCCTATGGGGCGGCGATCTCACTTCCTATATCGACCAGGCCAACATCTACGCGATGTTCACGCAGATGGAGGTGTTCGCGGTCAACATGGCCGACTACACCGCGCTCACCGTGGTGAAGAACCTGCCCAAGGGCATTCATTCCGGCAATCGCTACATCAAGACGTTCCCGACCACGCCGGAGAACGCCGCCTGGGGCGATGCCTACAAAGCCAAGTACAACGAGTATCCGACCAACTGGTCGTGGCAGAACGCGACCGCGGTGATGTTCCTCGCGGACGCCGCCAAGAAAGCGAACTCCACCGACGGCAAGAAGATCGCGGAGGTGCTGAAGGGCCTCACCATCAAGTGCCCGTTCGGCGCCGACGGCACCGTGACGATGCGCGGCGACGACCACACGCTGGTCGGTTACGCCATCGGCTGGGGTACCACGATCCCACAGGAGCCTTACGTGCCCGAGGTCAAGGCCGGTGACTGGAAGACGATCTTCGAGCTCGAGACCGAGTGGAAGAAGAGCAAGGGTTATATCTGATCACGCGCAGGGCGGGGACGGGCAGCCGTCTCCGCCATCTTTGTTTCGTTTTCCGCGCCGCCTTTGGCGCACGACAATGAAAGTGCTCCCGTGGATCTCGACGCGCTCACCGGCTGCCTCTCCAGCTCCGCCTGCCTGGTGACGCAAACCACCAGCGGCCTCATCATCGGCATGTTGCTGTTCCTGGTCGCGGTCGGGCTGACGCTGATCTTCGGCGTGCTGAAGGTCGTCAATTTCAGCCATGGCGCCTTCTATATGTTCGGTGCCTATTTCGCGATGACAGCCTATCATCTCACCGACAGCTTTGCGCTGGCGATGCTGGCGGGCGCGGCCGGCACCGCCATTCTCGGCCTGATCTTCGAGCGCTTCTTCATGAGTCGCGTTTATGGCGCCGACGTGCTGATGCAGCTCCTCGTCTGCTATGCCTTCGTGCTGATCTTCGACGACGTCGTGCGCATCATCTGGGGACCGGAATTCAAGTCGATGGGTATGCCGGCGGCGTTCCAGGTGATGCCGCTGTTCATCGCGGGCGGCGTGGTGCCGCCGTATTACCTCCTGCTGATCGGCATCGCGCTTGTTGCGGCGATCGTGCTCGGCATTGGATTGTCGCGCAGCCGCATCGGCAAGGTGATCCGTGCCGCGGCGCATAATCCCGGCATGGTGTCCGCGCTCGGCATCAACACCGGCCTGATCTATGGCGGCGTGTTCGCGCTCGGCGGCATGCTGGCGGGTCTGGCCGGCGCGCTGGCCGCGCCGGTGCGGTCGTTGACGCCCGGGATGGGCTTCTCGGTGCTGATCGAATCCTTCATCGTCACCGTGATCGGCGGCATGGGCTCGATCCTGGGCGCTCTGATCGGTGCGCTACTGCTTGGCCTGATCAGGTCCTTCGGTTCGCTCGGCTTTCCCCTGTTCACGGAAGGCCTGATGTACCTGTTCATGGTGATCGTGCTGGTCTCCAAGCCAACCGGCCTGTTCGGCAAGGAGGCGGCATGACCGAACTGGAGGCCGGGCGCGCGCAAGCGCTGGCACCGGGGCGCGACGGCGCGTTGCTGCATCGCTACCGCGACGTGCTGATCGCGCTGATTGCCTTCGCCGTGCTGGCGAGCCTGCCGCTGTTCACGGGCAGCAAGGCGCTGCTCGATTTCGTCATTCGCTGCTCGGCCTACGGCCTGTTCGCGACCTCGCTCAATCTGCTGGTCGGCTATACCGGCTTGACCTCGTTCGGTCACGGCATGTTCTTTGGCCTTGGTGCCTACAGCTTCGGCCTGATCATGCAGAAGCTCGGCGTACCCATTCCGGTCGCCTTCGTCGCAACGCTTGCGATCACGGCGGTCATCGCCGCCATCATCGGCGCGATCTGCGTGCGGCTGAAGGAGATCTATTTCGCCTTCGTCACGCTGGCCTTCCAGATGCTGATCCACTCGACCATTTTGTCCTGGGCCTCCTTCACCGGCGGCGACCAGGGCCTGCGCGGCGGTATTCCGCGCCCGGTGTTCCTCGGCATCGATCTCGCCAATCACGTCCATCTCTATGTCGCGAGCTGCGCGCTGCTGATCCTCGGCCTGCTGGCGATGCGCCAGATCGCGCAATCTCCGTTCGGCTACACGTTGCGCATGATCCGCGACAACGCCGCGCGCGCGAGCTTCCTCGGTATCGACGTCTGGCGCGCCAAGCTGACCGTCTTCGTGCTGGCGGCGCTGTTCGCCGCGATGGGCGGCATGGTGATGGCGCTGTTCGTCTCCGGCGCCTATCCGGAGTTCGCCTACTGGACGATCTCGGGCGAGGGCATCTTCATCAACATGCTCGGCGGCGTCTCGACTTTTTTGGGGCCGATGGTCGGTACCGTGCTGCTGCTCCTGCTCAACGACACCGTCACGCGTTTCACTGAATATCATGGCATCGTGCTCGGCGTTGTCATCCTGTTCTTTGCGCTGGGCCTGCGCAAAGGCCTCCTGGATTTCGTCGCCGAATGGTTTGCGCACCGGCGCGATGCAGGCGAGGGGCGCTAGCGATGCTCGAGATCCGCAACCTCGTAAAGTCGTTCGGCGGCGTGAAGGCGACCAACGACGTCTCACTGGACTTCCCCGACGGCTCGCTCACCGCGGTCATCGGCCCGAACGGCGCCGGCAAGAGCACCTTCTTCAACCTCATCACCGGCGCGCTGAAACCTGACACCGGCCAGGTCCTGCTCGACGGCGTCGATCTCGCCGGCCGTTCGCCGCCGGAGATCGTGCGTCACGGCATCGGCCGTGCCTTTCAGGTCGCGAGCATCTTCAGGTCGCTAACGGTGCAGGAGACCATGCTTGCCGCCGTCAGCGCCGACCAACGCTCGTCGGCAGTGCTGCACAAACGCTTTCCGCTGCCGGAGACGCGCGACCGCGCCGAACATGTGATGGAGCTGCTGGGCCTCGCGGGAAAGCGCAATCGCACCGCGGCGACACTGTCGCATGGCGACCAGAAGCTGCTCGACATCGCGCTGGCACTGGTGCTCGAACCAAAGGTGTTGCTGCTGGACGAGCCGACCGCCGGCATGGGCCCGGAGGAGCGCTGGCGCATGATCGACAAGGTGCGCGAGCTCTGGGAGACCCAGAAGATCACCGTCGTCTTCATCGAGCACGACATGGACATCGTGTTCAAGATCGCGCCCAAGATCGTCGTGCTCTGTTACGGCCGCATCCTCGCGACCGGCACGCCGGACGAGATCCGCAGCAACAGCGCCGTGATCGACGCCTATCTCGGCACCGAGCATGCCGGAGCCGCCGCATGAGCGCTGCCGTCATCGAAGTCGCCGATCTCGACGTCTATTACGGCACCAGCCAGATCCTGTTCGGCGTCGGCCTGTCGGTGCGGCAGGGCGAGACCATGGCACTGCTCGGGCGCAACGGCGCCGGCAAGTCGACGACGATGAAGGCGATCATGGGCCTGGCGCCACCGCGGCGCGGCAAAGTCAGTCTGCGCGGAGCGGTCGTCTCCGGCCGGAAGCCGCATCACATCGCGCGCGCCGGGCTCGGCTTCGTGCCGGAGGATCGTCAGATCTTCCCGGAGCACACCGTCGAGGACAATCTCGTCATCGGTCGCAAGAAGGGTCCTGACGGCCAGGACGAGTGGCCGATCAAGCGCATCTACGAGGTGTTTCCGCTGCTCGAGCCGCTGCGCCATCGCATCGCCGGCCGCCTGTCCGGCGGCGAGCAGCAGATGCTGGCGATCGCGCGCACGCTGATGGGCAACCCGGCGCTGCTGCTGCTCGACGAACCGAGCGAAGGGCTCGCGCCGATCATCGTGCAGCGGATCGGCGAGTTGTTGCGGCAGCTCCGCCAGCTCGGCTCGACGGTGCTGATCGCCGAGCAGAACATGCATTTCTGCCTGGGGCTGGCGAGCCATGCCACGGTCATCGACAAGGGCCAGATCGTCTATGCGGCCGGGATCGACGAGCTGAAGGCCAATGACGCCATTCGGCGGCGCTATCTGGCCCTCTAAGCCGGGCCGCCGGTGTCCAAATGGGCCGGAAGAAGAAAACTATTGCGTCATGGGCGCCCGGCGGAAGGAGTTTCCCCTTCGGGGGGCAAATACGCCAATCGCTTCCATTGCCGTTTGGGGCCGAAACGACGACATTCCATCCAGAATTTGATGGATTGACATAGCCATGGAACGCACTGGATTTGAGCCCTTCGGCGAGCAGCTGGTCTCGGCAACGGATACCCAGCCGAAGTCGCGCGCCGCAAAGCTCGTGCTGCGGGCCGGCACGGGCCTGTTTTGGTCGCTGGTCGCCGCGATTGTGGTGGCGCGCGCGGCTTTCTTCGAGCCGGGCGTCTATGACAGCTTCAGCCACATGGCTTCGCTCGCCAAGAAGCTGTTGTTCTGAGCCGGGTTATTCCGGGGCTGAGGATAGAACTTCCCTCGGCCCTGATATGCTGAAAACTTATTCCCCAACCCGAGCGCCGTGCGTATAAATCTTTCTCCTCTGGGAGAGATTTGTGTCGCAGAATCAAGCATCCAGCCCGGCCGATTCCAAGCCGACCACTGCCGTAAGCCGCATTCTCGCGCTGATTCCCGGCATTCTTCTCTGCATCGCCGTGGCCGGCGTCTCGGCCCTGCTCGAACGAGCGGAGCTGGGCGTTTTCGAGCATCCCTATGTCGAAGCGCTGGTGATGGCGATCCTGCTCGGGATGGCCGTGCGCAGCTTCTGGAAGCCGGCCCCACGCTGGCAGGCCGGCATTGCCTTCAGCGCCAAGCAGCTGCTTGAAGTCGCGGTCATGCTGCTGGGCGCCTCCATCAGCTTTGCCGCCATCGCGGCCTCGGGCATCGCCCTTTTGGCGTCGATCGCGGCCGTGGTCGTGGTGGCCCTTTGCGTCTCCTTCGGTCTTAGCCGTTTGCTTGGCCTGTCCACGCGGCTGTCGATCCTGATCGCCTGCGGCAATTCCATCTGCGGCAATTCCGCCATCGCGGCGGTGGCACCGATCATCGGTGCCAACAGCGACGAGATCGCATCCTCGATCTCCTTCACCGCGATCCTCGGCGTGATGATGGTGCTGGGCCTGCCGCTGCTGATCCCGCTGTTGCAGCTCACCGCCACGCAATACGGCATCCTCGCGGGCTTGACCGTCTATGCTGTGCCGCAGGTGCTCGCGGCGACGGTGCCGGCCGGCCTGATCTCCACGCAGATCGGCACGCTGGTCAAGCTGATGCGCGTGCTGATGTTGGGGCCCGTGGTCGTCGGCCTGTCACTGGTGGCCTCGCGCTGGCAGACCGGTGCCAAGAAGACCAATGTCGGCTTCTTCCGCCTGGTGCCGTGGTTCATCCTCGGCTTCCTCGCGCTGGCGACGTTGCGCTCGCTCGAGATCGTGCCGGGCACGGTGGTGGGACCAGTGACGAAGATCACCAGCTTCCTCACGGTGGTGTCGATGGCTGCGCTGGGCCTCGGTGTTGACGTGCGCGTGCTGGCGAACGTCGGAGGCAGGGTGACGGCGGCGGTAACGCTGTCGCTGATGCTGCTGCTGGGGATCAGCATCGCGCTGGTGCACTGGTTCAAGTGATCAGGGCGACGCTGCCGTAGGGTGGGCAAAGGCGTGGCAGCGCCGTGCCCACCATCTTTCGAACGTCGAGATAGTCGTGGGCACGCTTCGCTTTGCCCACTCTACGAGACTGCCATGCCCGCTAGCGGGAGTGAATCAAATCACATCCGCCAGGGAATGGCCATGCAGCTCGATGTTGAGCCCCTGCATGCCCATGTCGCTGATCTCACCGCCCATCGCCTTCAGGCTCTCCTCGCGGATCAGCGACATCAGCCCGCGCCGCAAGGCCAAAAACTCCGACGACATCATCATCGACTGCTGCCGCGGCCGCTCCAGGGGAATCGGGATCTCGGCCTTGATCGAGCCAGGACGTGCGGTCATGCAGTAGACGCGGTCGGAGAGGAAGATCGCCTCGTCGATGTCGTGGGTCACGAACAGCACCGAAATCTTCAGCCGCTGCCACATGTTGGTGAGGATCTGCTGCATGATGACGCGGGTCTGCGCGTCGAGGGCGCCGAAGGGCTCGTCCAGCAGCAGGACCTTCGGGCCCGTCGCGAGCGCGCGGACGATGCCGACGCGTTGCTTCATGCCGCCGGAGAGCTTTTCCGGATAGTGCTTCTCGAAGGCTTCGAGGCCCGCGAGCCCGAGCAGCGTGCGCGCGGCGCGTTCGCGCTGCGAGCGCGGCATGCCACGCATCTTCAGGCCGAACTCGACATTCTCCCGCACCGTCTTCCAGGGGAACAGCGAATATTGCTGGAACACCATGCCGCGCTCGGCGCTGGGGCCATTCACGCGCTCCCCATCGACCGTGACAATGCCCGTGGTCGGCTTGAGAAAGCCCGCGACCGCATTGAGCAGCGTCGACTTTCCGCAGCCGGAAGGGCCGACGATGGAGACGAACTCGCCCGGCTTGACGTGGATCTGCGTGTCCGTGACGGCCTGAACCGGCCCCTCGATGCTGTCATAGCTGAGGGAGAAGTTTCTGACCTCGATGTGGCCCTTCGGTTCGCTCGCCAGAATCTCGCTCATCTCGTCGACCTCCACGGCATCACCAGATGTCCTGCGGCCCTGATCAGCAGGCTCGATCCGAGGCCGAGCACGCCGATCGCGATCATGCCGAGCGCGATGTCGGCATACTGGACCAGCGAATAGGCTTCCCAGGTGAAATAGCCGATGCCGTACTGGCCCGAGATCATCTCGGCCGCGATCAGCGACACCCAGGCGACGCCCATGCCGATGGTGAGGCCGGTGAAGATGTGCGGCAGCGATGCCGGAAAATACACCTCGCGGAAGATCGAGCGCTCGCGCGCGCCGAGACATTGCGCGGCGCGCACCAGCACGGGATCGACCAGCGACATGCCGTGGAGCGTGTTGACCAGGATCGGGAAGAACGAGCCGAGGAAGGTGATGAAGACGATGCTCTGTTCGTTGGTCGGCCACAGCATGATTGCCATCGGCACCCAGGCGATCGCCGGGATCGGCCGTAGCACTTCGGCGACCGGGAAGATGATCTCATGCACCAGCTTGAAGCGGCCCATGATCAGGCCGAGCGGCACCCCGACGATCGCCGCCAGCGAGAAGCCGATGAAGATGCGGCGGCAGCTCAGCACGATGTGCATCAGGAATTTGGGATCGTGGATCGCCTTGGTGAAGCTCGCATAGACCGCCAGCGGCGAGGGCACATTGGTGAAGCGCACGAAGAATACGACGCGGTAGGTCGTGAGCAGATGCCACACCAGCAGGAAGGCGAGCAGTGAGATGATGCCGATCGCGGTCGCGCGCAGTCGTCCCTGGTTCAGCCGGTACCAGCGCAACGCGAGCGTGCCGAAAGAGGGCGGCGGCGCGGGCGGTGCGGGAGCCGCCTCCACGGTTGCGGCTGGCATGCTGTCGTCGCGCTGTCTGAGGATCGCGGGGCTGCTCACGTCTTCCCTCCGCTGACGGCCGTCTTCACCGCGTCGTCGAAGCCGAGCACCTTACCGCTGATCTTGGCGGCGTAGGCCTCCGCGTCCTTCTTGAGCAGGAACGGCGCGACGTCGCCATTGCCGACCGCGAAGAAGGCCTGGTCGGCGAACAACTTGATGCCGCGCGTGGTGTCGAAAACGTAGGCGACGTTGATCTTCTTGCCCTTGGCCTTGAAGTCGGCATAGGCGCCGAGCGTGCAAGCAGCGGACGAGAACGGCAGGATGCCGGCGTCGTCGACCCAGACCTCGCCGGCCTTGCGCGGATCGGTGATCGGCTTCCTGCAGAACGCGTCTTCGCCGGTGATTTCGTAGTTCTTGGTGCTTCCAAGCTGTGCGTCATAGTCGAGCTTCATCTCAGCATACGCCTTGCGGATATAGCTGTCGTCGACCCACTTCTTCGGATCGAACTCCTTCATGCGGCCGAGATTCTGCAGCACCTTGACGTCGGTCGCGGCCGCATCGATCAGCGCCGGCTTGACCGTCGGGTCTGTGGTCATGTTGCCGCTGGGACCCAAGAAGATGTAGACGACTTCCTTGTTGATGCCGGTCCATTCCTGGATCTTCTCGGCGGCGAGCTTGGGATCGTCACGCAGCCACTGGTTGGCGGCGATCAGCGCCTTGAGGTAGGCGACGACGACCTCCGGATATTTCTCGGCGAAATCGGTGCGGACGACGATGCCGTGGAAGGTCGGCAGATTCGTCTCGACGCCGTCAAAGATCTTTCGCGCGAAGCCGCGGAAGGGGAGCAACTCGGCGAAGGGGACGAAGTCGGCATGCGCGTCGATCTTCTTCTCCTGGAGGTTGGTCGAGCCGACCTCCGGGCTCTGGCTGACGAGCTGGAAGAAATCGGCCGCATAGCCGCGGTCCTGCATCGCCTTCAGCACCATGCCGTGCGCGGCGGAGCCGAAGGGTACGCTGACGAGCTTGCCCTTGAGATCGGCGAGATCGTAATAGGGCGAGTCCTTGTGGACGACGATGCCGTTGCCGGAGCCGGAAAGGCTGTAGGCGGCGATGCCGATCAACCGGCTCTTGCTCTCGGGATTGCTGTCGAAGGTGAAGCCGTTCACGATCAGCGGATAGTCGCCCATCATGCCGATCTGCAGCTTGTTCGCCATCATCGCGTTGGTGACGGGCGGACCGGACGTGAAATTCTGCCACTCCAGCTCGAACTTGATGTTGGCGTATTTGCCCTCCTTGGGCAGGTATTTTTCGAGGAGATGGAGCTGGCGGATGACGACGCCCGCGGTCACCGTGTTGGTCGTGGTGTCCTGCGTTCCGATGCCGAGGGTAACGGTTTCCGCCGAAGCCGGCTGCGCGAGGAGCAGCGCCAGCGACGTCACCGACATCGCGATCGAGAGCGTGGGAAGATGGCGGACCATTTTCATCCTCATTCGGTTGGATGTGCTGTGGTTGCCATGATTGGGGGAGGGCACCGACAGGGCAAATCCGGAATGATGACCGCAGTCGATTAGTTGCCGGGAAAAGCTGATTGCATACTCCTTGGGCAGCCCTGCACTATAAAGCCGCTTGCCTGTGCACCGGCTCTAGTCGCCGCTCTGGCCGCGCATCTCTTCCAGAATGTCGGTCCGGCACACCACGATCTGCGAGCGCTTGGTCACCACGATTCCCTTCTCCTGCATGCGCTTCAGGCTGATCGTGACCCATTGCCGGGTCGCGCCGACCATGTGAGCGATGTCAGCGTGGGTGAAGGCAGCCGCAATCACGCGCCCGTCGGCGTCCTCGACGCCGTAGAGCTCGACGAGATGCAGCAACAGATGCGCGAGGCGCTGCGTGATCGAGCGCGTTCCCAGCATCTGGGCCAGCGCAGAATAGCATTTGCCCTTGAAGGTCAGGCCCTCGATGAGGCCGATCGCGAGGTTCGGGATCTCTGCGGCAAGCGACCGCAGTTCCTTTCCGGGCAGGTGCACCACGCTGCAATTGCTGGATGCGACGCCGGACCATTGATGCACGGTGCCTTCGAACACTTCGGGCCCGCCGACGAAATTGCCGACATGCCAATAGGCGAGCGTGATCTCGCGCCCGAGTGGCGAGGTGTAGAACACGCGGATACGACCGCTCTCGATCAGCCAGATGCCGTCATGCTTGCCACCCTGGCTGAACAGCGTCTGGCCGCGGTTGAGCACTTTTCGCCGGCCCTGCTTCAGCACCAGCTCGCGCTCGCGCTGGGTGAGCTTGTCCATCAGTGGCGGCGGCCCGCCGATCCATTGCTGGTTCTCGGTCAGCAGCAGCGAGGAGCTGCCCGCAGGCCGGACTGCCGGGGGGACAGTCCCGCGAACCGCATTCGCCGCCTGCAACATCGTCTTCCTCCGGAACGTTGAAATCGTTCTAAAGAGGAGCAATGTCCGTGCCAGATGGGGACTGGAACGAAGTCTCGCCATCCACCTCGATGTCATCGCCCGCGAAGGCGGGCGATCCAGTATTCCA
Organism: Bradyrhizobium sp. CCGUVB4N; assembly: GCF_024199945.1. GTDB lineage: Bacteria > Pseudomonadota > Alphaproteobacteria > Rhizobiales > Xanthobacteraceae > Bradyrhizobium. The sequence goes on from NZ_JANADP010000001.1 coordinate 3,549,155, forward strand.
GAGGCGTCAATGGGTTACGGACAGGCCGCGGCGTACTGGATTCCCCGCCTTCGCGGGGAATGACAGCGGAGCGGGGGGGGGACGCTCGGCGCCTATCGCCCCGCCAGGCTCAGCAAATACGGCTTCGGATAAATGCCGCGATTGTGCCCATCCGAGAACGAGATGTTCACCCCATAACCGAGGTCGCCGATCTCGGTGATGGCGATGCCCGGAAACGCTTCCGGGAAGCGGTCGTCGAAGCGGGCGCGAGTGCAGTGGGCGCATTTGCAGGAGAGACGGAGTGTCTCCGCCGGGACGCTGAGTGCGCCGCCTTCGGTGGTGCGGACGAGGAGCGTCGCGAGATCGGCGCTTGTTTCGTAGTCGGCCACGGTCGGTGCCACCAGGGTCATGGTCATGATGAACGTCCTGCTAGTCTCTACGTCGGCGCCGGCACGCGCGAATAGCAACTAATTGCCAGTATCGGCGTGGTCGCGCGTTCTTGCTGCCTCGCCTTCAATCACCGCCCGCGAAATGTGAAACTAATCGACCGGGAATTTCACTTCCGAATTGCCGGACTCCCGTCTCTCCGAAACCTTGTGCGTCATCGAGGGCTAAGGAGAGACCATGAGCGCATTTCAGAAGGAAACGGTTTTGTCGGTCAGGCACTGGACCGACTCCCTGTTCAGCTTCACCGCGACACGTGATCCCGGCTTCCGCTTCCAGAACGGTCAGTTCGCGATGATCGGCCTGGAGGTCAACGGCAAGCCGTTGATGCGGGCCTACAGCATGGCCAGCGCCAATCACGAGGAGGCGCTCGAATTCTTCTCGATCAAGGTACAGGACGGCCCGCTGACATCGCGCCTGCAGAAGATCAGGGAAGGCGACATCATCCTGGTCGGCCGCAAGGCGACCGGCACGTTGATCACCGGCAATCTCATTCCCGGCAAGCGCCTGCTGCTGCTCTCGACCGGCACGGGCCTCGCGCCGTTCGCAAGCCTGATCAAAGACCCCGACGTCTACGAGAATTACGAGACCATCGTGCTTGCCCATGGCTGTCGCCAGGTCTCCGAACTTGCCTATGGCGAGCACGTCGTCGACGGCCTGCGCAATCACGAATTTTTCGGATCTCTGATCCGCGACAAGCTCGTCTACTACCCGACCGTCACCCGCGAGCCGTTTAGGAATCGCGGCCGCATCACCGATCTGATCGCCTCCAACCAGCTGTTCGACGACATCGCCCAATCCGGTCTCGATATCGCAACCGATCGCATCATGCTGTGCGGCAGTCCGGCGATGCTCGAGGAACTCCCCGCGATGTTTTCCGCGCGCGGTTTTGTCGAGGGCAACCACAGCCAGCCCGGCCATTTCGTGATCGAGAAGGCCTTCGTCGAGCGCTGAGGCGCAAATCGGCTCCCGGCGACAACTAATTGCTATCGCCGGGACGTCCCCTGAACAAATCTGATGCAAAGGCGCCGGACACGCGGCGAACCAGGAGCAAGCGATGGCACTAGATCAGATCGTCGACGGACTTTCGGAGGTTTCCTGCGATGTGCTCGTGATCGGCGGCGGCACGGCCGGCCCGATGGCAGCGCTGAAGGCGAAGCTGAAGAATCCGAAGGCCAATGTCGTTCTGCTCGAGAAGGCCAACGTCAAGCGCTCCGGCGCGATCTCGATGGGGATGGACGGGCTGAACAACGCCGTCATCCCCGGCTATGCAACGCCGGAGCAGTACACCAAGGAAATCACCATCGCCAATGACGGCATCGTCGATCAGAAGGCGGTCTATAAATACGCGCAGAACTGCTACAAAATCATCGAGGAGCTCGACAGCTTCGGCATTCGCTTCCTGAAGAACGAGAACGGCGACTACGCCGTCAAGAAGGTCCACCACATCGGCACCTACGTTCTGCCGATGCCGAACGGCGAGACCGTGAAGAAGGCACTCTACCGCCAGCTCCGCCGTGCCCGCATCCTCATCTCCAACCGCTACATGGCGACGCGGCTGCTGAAGTCCGGAGACGGCCGTATTGCCGGTGCGATCTCCGTCAACACCCGTACCGCCGAGATCCTGGTGATCAAGGCCAAGGCCGTGATCCTCTGCATGGGCGCCGCCGGCCGGCTCGGCCTGCCGACCTCCGGCTACATGTTCGGCACGTACGAGAATGCCGCCAATTCCGGCGACGGCTATGCGATGGCCTATCACGCCGGCGCCGCGCTCGCGAACCTCGAATGCTACCAGATCAATCCGCTGATCAAGGATTATAACGGCCCGGCCTGCGCCTACGTGGCCGGTCCATTCGGTGCCTTCACGGCCAACAACGAAGGCTCCCGTTTCATCGAATGCGACTATTGGTCCGGCCAGATGATGCTGGAGTTCTATAACGAGTTGTTGTCAGGCAAGGGCCCGGTGTTCCTCCAGCTCAAGCATCTCCATCCCGACACCATCTCGGAGATCGAGTCCACGTTGCACAAGGTGGAGCGGCCGACGCGCGGGCTGTTCCAGCAAGGACGTGGCGTCGATTACCGCAACGACTCGATCGAGATGCACATCTCGGAGATCGGTTTCTGCTCCGGTCACAGCGCCTCGGGCGTGTTCGTCGACGACAACGCCCGCACCACCGTGCCAGGTCTCTATGCCGCCGGAGACATGGCAAGCGTGCCGCACAATTACATGCTCGGCGCATTCACCAACGGTTCGGTCGCCGGTATCGACGCGATGGAGTTCGCCGACAATCACGACTTTGCCGAGTTCGATGCGGCCGATGTCGCGAAGGAGCGTGACCGCGTGCTGGCGCCGACCAGGCGCGAGGACGGCATTCCGCCGAACCAGGTCGAGTACAAGACGCGCCGGCTGGTGAATGACTATCTTCAACCGCCGAAGGTTACGCGTAAATACGAGCTCGGCATGCGCCGTCTCGCCGAGACGCGCCAGGACATGCAGGAGCATATGATCGCGCGCAATGCGCATGAGCTGCTCCGCGCGCTGGAAGTGCAGTCGATCATGGACTGCGCCGACATGGCCGTGCACGCCTCGCTCTACCGCGAGGAAAGCCGCTGGGGCCTTTACCACTGGCGCACGGACTTCCCCGAGAAGGACAACGAGAACTGGTTCTGCCACACGCTGCTGAGCAAGCAGAACGGCAAGATGACCAGCGAGAAGCGCGCGGTCGAGCCCTATGTCGTTCCGATCGCGGACGACGAGAAGGATCTCTACGACAAGCAGCGCATCCGCGCCACCGCCTGATCCACCGCACCTAGCAACAGGAGACATCAAATGCCTCTCGCGTCCTATCAGACATCGGTCCCGGTGGTCGTCGACGACGCCAAATGCATTGCCGACAAGGGCTGCACCGTCTGCGTCGACGTCTGCCCGCTCGATGTGCTGCGCATCAGCGACATGACCGGCAAGGCCTACATGGCCTATGACGAATGCTGGTACTGCATGCCCTGCGAGGCCGATTGCCCGACCGGCGCCGTCACCGTCAACATTCCCTATCTCTTGAGGTGAGCATGTCGAGCCCGTTCGAATCCTACGACGATCTCGAAGACGCCGACGAGCGGCTTCAGGCCGCCGATCCCGCCGAGCGCCGCGTCGCCATCATCGCGCTCGGTCATTCCGGCGACCCCGCCGCGGTCGGTCATCTCGCCGGTATCGTGACCGATCCCGACGCCGGCGTCCGTCAGCAGGTCGCGATGGCGCTCGGCGAATTCGACGGGCCGGAGGCCGCAAGCGCGCTGGTGAAGCTGCTGGTCGACCCGGAACGGATCGTTGCAGCGGCTGCGGCCGACAGCATGGCCGAGTTCAAGGATCCTGCCTGTGCAGATGTCATCCTGCCATTGGTCAAGCATGCCCATGCCTTCGTCCGCATGGGCGCGCTGCGCGCGCTGAAGGAGTTGCGGCGCAAGGATACGCTCAAGCCCGCGCTGGAAGCGCTGCAGGATTCCGATGCCGCCGTGCGCGTGCAGGCGATCGGCGTGATCGGCTTTCTGAAACTGGAGGAATCCATTCCCGCGCTGACCGCGCTGATCAACGATCCCGATGCGCATGTCCGCCGTGCCGCTGTGAGCGCGCTGGCCTTTTCGCAGATGAAGCCCGCGGCCGAAACGATCACGCGAGCCTTGAAGGACGCCGATTGGATGGTCCGCGAGATGGCGGCGGAAACGCTCGGTCTCAACGTCAACGGTTCGATCGCCGCCGACCAGCTCGTCGGCGCTCTCGCCGATGAGTTCTGGCAGGTGCGGCTGAAGGCGATCCGCAGCCTCGGCAAGATGAAGATCGAGCGCGCGGTGCGGCCGATCGGCAATTGCATCAACCACGACCAGGCGAATTTGCGCAAAGAGGCGGCCGCCGCGCTCGGCGAGATCGCCCATCCCGATGGTGAGGCGTTCCTGGCCGTCATCGCCGACGATGCCGATCCGGATGTCCGCAAGAATGCGCGCTGGGCGCTGCAGCAGATCGCGGCGCGTAAAGCGCGAGCGGGGGCATAAAGCCGCGGGCGGGGGCATAGCGGCGGCGCGGCCTGCCGCTCTGGACTTCCCCCGCCAGACGTTTATTGGTCTTCGCCAATGGGATCGGCCGCTCGCGAAAGTGGCCGATTCTGAGAAACAGCGAGGACGCCGGCCATGACGAGTTTGACGGTTAAGGACCTTCTTCCCGAGGATGGAACGAAGGGAACGTTGGTCGGTCGCGTCTGGCTGCCGCAGGCGAGCGGCCCGGCCGTGGTTGCCGTGCGCGCCGACGGTGTCTTCGACGTCACCGCGAAATTCGCGACGGTCAGCGCCCTCTGCGAAGAGGACAATCCGGCCAAGGCCCTTGCCGCGACCAAGGGCGAGCGCATCGGCGATCTCGAAGCCATCGTCGCCAACACGGCACCCGATGGGCGCGACCCGAAAAAGCCCTGGCTGCTCGCGCCGGTCGATCTCCAGACCTTGAAGGCTGCCGGCGTCACCTTCGCCATCTCGATGCTGGAACGCGTGATCGAGGAGCGAGCCAAGGGCAATCCGGCCTCGGCCGAAGCGATCCGGAAAGAAGTGACGCGGTTGATCGGCGACGATCTGTCAAAACTCAAGCCCGGCTCGGACCAGGCGATGCATCTGAAGCAGGTGCTGATCGACCAGAACGCCTGGAGCCAATATCTCGAAGTCGGCATTGGCCCCGATGCCGAAGTCTTCACCAAGGCGCCGACCCTGTCCTCGGTCGGGACCGGAATGGATGCCGGACTGCATCCGAAGTCGACCTGGAACAATCCGGAGCCGGAGCTCGTGCTGTTCGTCTCCAGCAGCGGCAAGATCGTCGGCGGTGCGCTCGGCAACGACGTGAATCTGCGCGACTTCGAGGGTCGCTCGGCGCTGCTGCTGTCGAAGGCCAAGGACAACAACGCCTCATGCTCGATCGGACCGCTGCTGCGCCTGTTTGACGAAACCTTCACGCTCGACGATGCGCGCAAGCTCGATATCAGCCTGAACGTGACGGGCGCGGATGGTTTCGTGCTCGACGGCCATTCCTCGATCAGCATGATCAGCCGCGATCCGACCGACCTCGTCGCGCAGACCATCGGCAAGGTGCATCAATATCCTGATGGCTTCGTTCTGTTCCTCGGCACGATGTTCGCGCCGGTCAAGGATCGCGAGGCGCCGGGGCAGGGCTTCACCCACAAGCGCGACGACATCGTCACGATTTCAGCGCCTCAACTCGGCAAGCTCGTCAACCGTATGCGCACCAGCGACGAGTGCGAGCCCTGGACGTTCGGCATCGGCGCGCTGATGAAGAACCTGGCGCAGCGCAAGCTGATCTAGTTTCTTCGCCGCTCCCAGCGCTCAGTTCTTCCGTCATGGCCGGGCTTGCCCCGGCCATCAACGTCTTGCTCCGGTACGAGGAATGTGGATGCCCGGGCCTTCGCCGCGCCGAAGCGGCTTCGGCCGCGCAGGCGGGACAAGCCCGGGCACGACGAAAACACGCGATCGCAAATCGCCTTCATCTCCGCGTTGCATCAGTGGAACAAGGTCGTGTTTGGCGCATCATCTGCGCGGCCGTCGGCATCCCCGCGTCATTCGTCCAAATAGTCAAATAATATGACTATACGAGCGCAGACTTCCGTGAAATAGTCCCTCCCGCCGCCTCAAAGGCCGGCCTGAGGGTGTCATGTTACCAAATGGCGCCCCGGACAACATTTTGGGAGACACGCCTGATGACCTTCAAAGCCCTTTTTGCGGCCAGCGCCACGGCCGCGTTGTTGCTCGCGCTGCCGGCCAATGCGGCCGAGCTCACCGTCGGCTTCTCGCAGATCGGATCGGAATCCGGCTGGCGCGCGGCCGAGACGTCGGTCTCCAAGCAGGAGGCCAGCAAGCGCAAGGTCAATCTCAAGATCGCCGATGCGCAGCAGAAGCAGGAGAACCAGATCAAGGCGATCCGCTCCTTCATCGCGCAGAACGTCGACGCGATCTTCCTCGCACCCGTGGTGTCGACCGGCTGGGATTCGGTGCTGAAGGAAGCCAAGGAAGCCAAGATCCCGGTCGTGCTGCTCGACCGCGACATCGATCCGTCCGGCAAGGACCTCTATCTCACCGCCGTCACCTCGGACAGCGTGCATGAAGGCGCGGTCGCTGGCGAATGGCTGGCCAAGACCGTCGGCGACAAGGCCTGCAATGTCGTCGAACTGCAGGGTACGGTCGGCGCAAGCGTCGCTGCCAATCGCAAGAAGGGTTTTGACACCGCCATCGCCAAGCACGCCAATTTGAAGGTGGTGCGGAGCCAGACCGGCGACTTCACCCGCGCCAAGGGCAAGGAAGTGATGGAAAGCTTCATCAAGGCCGAAGGCGGCGGCAAGAACATCTGCGCGGTCTATGCGCATAATGACGACATGATGGTCGGCGCCATCCAGGCGATGAAGGAGGCGGGCCTCAAGCCGGGCAAGGACATCCTGACCGTCTCGATCGACGCAGTTCCCGACATCTTCAAGGCGATGGTGGCCGGCGAGGCCAATGCCACGGTCGAACTGACGCCGAATATGGCGGGGCCGGCCTTCGATGCCGTCGCGGCGTTCAAGGAGAAGGGCACCGTGCCGCCGAAGTGGATCCAGACCGAATCCCGGCTTCTCACCGCCGCCGACGATCCGCAGAAGGAATACGACAGCAAGAAGGGCCTCGGTTACTGAGGCGGGCGTCTCGCCGGGCCGCTCCGTGCGGTCCGGCACCCCCTTCGCATCCGCCGCACGAACGAATAGGCTGGGTGTCCGCAGCATAAGCGGGCGCCGGTGGGAGTGACGTCGTTATGGAGAATAGCCTTGATCCGGCTCCTTCCCTGTTGGAGGTGCGCGGGATCAGCAAGAGCTTCGGTGCGGTGCGCGCGTTGCAGGAGGTCGGCTTCACGCTTCGCGCCGGCGAGATCCATGCGCTGCTCGGCGAGAACGGCGCCGGCAAATCCACGCTGATCAAGGTCGTCACCGGCGTGTTCCCGCGCGATGCCGGTGTTGTCCGTCTGGGCGGCGAAGAGGTTGCGCCGCGCTCGGCCAAGGCCGCGGTGCAAGCCGGCATTGCCACCGTCTACCAGGAGGTCAACCTGCTGCCGAACCTGTCGGTGGCGCAAAATCTGTTTCTCGACCGCCAACCGATGCGCTTCGGCATCGTGCGCGAGGGCGAAATGCGCCGCCGCGCCAAAGCGCTGCTCACGGAGTTCGGCCTCGATATCGATGTCGCAGCGCCACTCGGCAATTATTCGGTGGCCATACAGCACGTCACCGCGATCGCGCGTGCCGTCGATCTCTCCGCCCGCGTGCTGATCCTGGACGAGCCGACCGCGAGTCTCGACCGTCATGAGGTCGAGATCCTGTTCGGCATCATGCGCCAGTTGGCCAAGCGCGGCATTGGCATCGTCTTCGTCAGCCATTTCCTCGATCAGGTCTACGAGATCTCCGATCGCATCACCGTCTTGCGCAACGGCCGCCTGGTCGGCGAGCGCGAGACCGCTTCGCTGTCACGGCTCGAACTGATCCGGATGATGCTCGGCCGCGAGCTGGCCGAGACCACCAGCGCGCGGGCGGCGGCGAGCGAACAGAATGCGCGCGAGGTGTGTGCGAGCTTCGAGAATTACGGCAAGGCCGGCTATGTCGCCCCGTTCAATCTCGAGCTACGCCATGGCGAGGTCGTTGGTCTCGCCGGCCTCCTCGGCTCGGGCCGCACCGAGACGGCGCGGCTGGTGTTCGGCGCCGAGCGCGCCGATGGCGGGCGGGCGAGGGTGGAGGGTGCGCCCGTGCGGCTGCAATCGCCGCGCGATGGCGTGCGCCACGGCTTCGGCTATTGCCCGGAGGAGCGCAAGACCGACGGCATCGTCGCCGAACTCACCGTGCGCGAGAACATCGTGCTGGCGCTTCAGGCCAAGCGTGGGCTGCATCGGCCGCTGTCGCGCCGTGAACAGGACGAGCTCGCGCGCCGTTACGTCAAGATGCTCGACATCCGCCCGCCCGATGCCGAACGGCCGGTCGGCCTGCTTTCCGGCGGCAATCAGCAGAAGGTTCTGCTGGCGCGCTGGCTTGCGACATCGCCGCGGCTGCTCGTGCTGGATGAACCCACGCGCGGTATCGATGTCGGCGCGCATGCCGAGATCATTCGCCTGATCCGCGAGCTCTGTGACGACGGGCTGGCGCTGCTCGTGATCTCCTCGGAGCTCGACGAGATCGTGACCTATTCCGACCGCGTGGTCGTGCTGCGCGATCGTGCCCATGTCGAGGAGCTCTCGGGCGAGGCCATCGACGTCAGCAACATTCTCGCGGCCATCGCCGCCGATGGCGCAGCGATGCAAGAGGCCCGGGCATGACAGCGTTGTTGCCGCGCCGCGGCCTTGCCCAGATCCTCGCGCTGATCGTCATCCTCGCGGTCGACCGCGTGGTGTCGCCGCAATTCTTCGATCTGCGTCTCCAGGACGGCCGACTGTTCGGCAGCCTGATCGACGTGCTCAACCGCGGTACGCCGGTGGCGCTGCTCTCGCTCGGCATGGTGCTGGTGATCGCGACGCGCGGCATCGATCTCTCCGTCGGCGCTGTGATGGCGATCTGCGGCGCCATCGCCGCGAGCCTCGCCGACAGCCACGGCCTGCCGGTGGTGCTGGCGGCCGCGCTCGGCGCGGGGCTCGTCTGCGGGTTGTGGAATGGCTTCCTCGTCGCCGTGCTTGGCATGCAGCCGATCGTGGCGACGCTGATCCTGATGGTCGCCGGTCGCGGCATCGCCCAGCTCATTACCGAAGGTCGTATCGTGACCTTCACCTCGCCGGATCTGGTCTGGCTCGGCAACGGCGCCATTCTCGGCGTGCCGGTGCCGATCGCGATTGCGCTCGGCATGCTGATCCTGACCGGCGCGGTGGTGCGCGGCTCGGCACTCGGGCTCCTGATCGAGGCGACCGGTGGCAATGCGCGGGCGAGCGAACTTGCCGGCGTCGGCACGCGCGCGATGATTCTGGCGGTCTATGTCTGGTGCGGCGTCTGCGCCGCGCTCGCCGGTGTGATCGCTGCGGCCGACATCATGGGCGCGGATGCCAACAATGCCGGCCTGTGGCTCGAGCTCGACGCCATCCTTGCGGTGGTGATCGGCGGCACCTCGCTGTTCGGCGGCCGCTTCAGCCTTGTCCTGGCGGTGCTCGGTGCGCTGATCATCCAGACCATGAACACCGGCATTTTGCTGTCAGGCTATCCGCCGGAGTTCAACCTGCTGGTCAAGGCCGTGGTGGTGCTCGCGGTGCTGTTGCTGCAATCGCCAAAACTGTCAGGCTTTGCCGGCATCATGGCGCGGCTGCGGAGGACGAAACCATGAAAGGCCTGCCGCCCGTCCTGATCACGGCCATCGTCCTCGTCGCAGGCTTCGCCCTCTGCGCGCTGCAGTTTCCCAACATCGCCTCGACCCGCGTGGTCGGCAATCTCCTCACCGACAACGCCTTCCTCGGTATCGTCGCCACCGGCATGACCTTCGTCATCATCTCCGGCGGCATCGATCTCTCCGTCGGCTCGGTGATCGGCTTTACCACCGTGTTCGTGGCGCTCGCGATCGAGCGCTGGGGCGTGCCTCCGCTGGTCGCTTTCGTCGCCATCCTCGCACTCTCGGCCGCCTTTGGCGCTGCTATGGGCGCGATCATCCACGTCTTCGACCTGCCGCCCTTCATCGTGACGCTCGCCGGGATGTTCCTGGCGCGCGGAGCCAGCTTCCTGCTCTCGACGGAATCGGTGCCGATCACCGCGCCGGTCTATTCGACCGTCTCGGACTTCGCGTTGCGCATGCCCGGGGGCGGGCGATTGACCGCGATCGCGATCATCATGCTCGTGATCGTGATCGGCGGTGCCTTGCTGCTGCACCTCACCCGGTTCGGTGCCAACGTTTATGCGCTCGGCGGCAGCCGGGCCACGGCGAGCCTGATGGGCGTCGCGGTCGGCAAGATGACAGTGAAGATCTACATGCTGTCGAGCCTGCTTGCGGGCATCGCCGGCATCGTGTTCTCCTTCTACACCAGCGCCGGCTATTCTCTCTCTGCCGTCGGCGTCGAACTCGATAGCATCGCGGCCGTGGTCATCGGTGGCACGCTGCTCACGGGCGGGCAGGGCTCGGTGATCGGTACCTTCCTCGGCGTGCTGATTCAGGGCATGATCCAGACCTACATCAATTTCGACGGGACGCTGTCGAGCTGGTGGACCAAGATCGCGACCGGCGTCTTGCTGTTTGCCTTCATCGCCCTGCAGCAGGGGCTGGTCGCGCTGGCGCGACGGCCGGTGGCGAAACGCGCGGGAGCCGACTCATGACCTCGCGCATCGTCGTCATCCCGACACGGCGGGCCCATTCCAACCACGCGGAGGTCGCCCGCTCAATCGGCGTCGACATCATCGCTAGCCGCTATGCCGAAGGGGCGCGGCTTCCGGGTGACGCCGAGCTGATCGCGATGTTCGGCGTGTCGCGGCCGGTGCTGCGCGAGAGCGTGAAGACGCTGGTCGCCAAGGGGCTTTTGACCACCAAGGCGCGGGTCGGCACCGTCGTGCGCGAGCGCACCGCCTGGAACATGTTCGACGCCGACGTGCTGGCCTGGCATCTCGACGCCGGCATCGACAAGCGTTTTCTCAACGACCTCGCCGAGATCCGCCTCGCGGTCGAGCCGCGGGCCGCGGCGCTGGCGGCGGCGCAGCGGTCCGAGGAGGATATCGCGGAGCTTCGCCGCAGCATGGAGCGGATGCGGCTGGAGGCTTCCGATTCCGTCGGCTTTGCCGATGCCGATCTCGCACTGCACGTTGCGGTGGCGCGGGCATCGGGTAATCTGTTCATGCGCTCGATCGGGCATGTGATCGAGGCCGCCCTGCGCGCCTCGTTCCTGCTCAGTGCCCCGGTCGAGCCGGAGGACCGCGATACCGTGCTGCTCTGGCACCAGAAAATCGTCGACGCGATCACGTCCGGCGATGCCGGGGCGGCGTCGGAGGCGATGGTCTACGTCATTCACAACGGCATGCGCCGCCATGAGGGCACCGAGATCGAGACGGCCCCCGCCGAGCAGCTGCCGTCTGCGGAAAGTGGAGAATAAGCGTGACTGAACTTCGCATCGCCATCGTCGGCTTCGGCAAGATTGCGCGCGACCAGCATGTCGGCGCGATTGCCGCAGTGCCAGGCGCGATGCTCGCTGCAATCGCGAGCCGCAACGCATCGCTGCCGAGCGTACCGCATTTCGCGACCGTCGAGGAGTTGTTGGAGAAGGGACCGCAGATCGACGCGGTGTCGCTCTGCACGCCGCCGCAGGTGCGTCGCGCCCAGGCTGCCGCGGCGCTCGCCGCGGGCAAGCATGTCATGCTGGAGAAGCCGCCCGGCATCGGCGTTGCCGAGCTCGGTCCGTTGATCGCGATGGCGGTGGAGGCAGACCGGACCCTGTTTGCAACCTGGCATTCGCGCCATGCACCTGCGGTCGAGCCGGCCCGCGAATGGCTGGCTGCGCAGCGGATCAGATCGGTGCATATCAATTGGAAGGAAGACGTCCGCGTCTGGCATCCCGGCCAAGCCTGGATCTGGGAACCGGGCGGGCTCGGCGTGTTCGATCCCGGCATCAACGCGTTGTCGATCCTGACCCGCATCCTGCCGAAGCCGGTGTTTGTCACCGCGGCTGAACTCGCTTTTCCCGCCAATTGCCAGTCGCCGATTGCCGCCAATTTGACGTTGACCGATATCGACGGCCTGCCGATCACAGCTGAATTTGACTTCCGCCAGACCGGGCCGCAGAGCTGGGATATCCTGGTCGAAACCGACGAAGGCCGGATGACCTTGTCCCGCGGCGGCAGGGTCATGGCGGTCGACGGCAAGGTTGTCGCCGACGCACCTGATGAGGAATATCGCGAACTGTATCGGCGCTTCGTCAAGCTCGCCGCGACCGGCGCGAGCGACGTCGACCTGGCGCCGCTTCGTCTCGTTGCCGACGCTTTCCTGCTCGGCAGGCGCAACATCGTCGAACCGTTTGTGGACTAGACATGGCTGGCTCAAGAACAACAAAAGACGCTTTTGGAACGCTGCCTGATGGACGCAAGGTCGAGCGCATCGTGCTGCGCGGGGAGGGCGGGTTCGAGGCTCGCATCATCACCCATGGCGCGGTGATCCAGGCGCTGATCGCGCCGGACGCGAAGGGCGGTTGCGACGACGTCGTGCTCGGCCATGATGCCTTTGACGGCTATCTCGCCGAACGGAAGTTTTTTGGCGCGACCGTCGGCCGCTATGCCAACCGTATCGCCAACGGGCAGTTCTCGCTCGATGGCGAGACCTTCCGGCTGCCAATCAACAACGGCCCGAATGCGCTGCATGGCGGCCTCGATGGCTTCGACCGCAAGCTCTGGGACATTGCCGAGCTCGACGATGGCGCCAGCCCCGCAGTCACGCTGACCTACACCAGCCCGCATGGCGAGGAGAATTATCCCGGCAAGCTCGATGTACGCCTGACCTATCGCGTCACCGGCCCGACCGAGCTGTCGCTGACGATGGAGGCACGGACCGACCGCCCGACCATCGTCAATTTGACCAACCACAGCTTCTTCAATCTGGAAGGCGCGACCTCGGGCAAGTCCATCCTCGATCACAGGCTGACGGTTGAGGCCGAGCATTTCCTGGCGATCGACCCCACTGCGATTCCGCTGCCGGAGCCGCCGCGCGCAGTGGCGGGCACGCCATTCGATTTTCGTGAGGCCCACGCGGTCGGCGCGCGCATCCGCGAGAACGATCAGCAATTGCGCAACGGCAAGGGCTACGACCACACCTACTGCCTCGCGCGCGACGGCAAGCTTGCGCTCGCGGCCCGGCTGGAGGCGCCACAGTCGGGGCGGATCATGGAACTGCTGACCGATCAGCCCGGCTTGCAGGTCTATTCCGGCAACTATCTCGACGGCACGATCTCAGGCAAGGGCGGCAAGCTGATCCGGCAGTCGGATGCGTTGTGCCTGGAGCCCCACATGTGGCCCAATTCACCGAACCGGCCTGATTTTCCGAGCCCGCGCCTTGATCCCGGCGGCGTCTATCGGCATCACACCGTCTATCGCTTTGCCGTGAGGACGCCATGATGGAAGAGGTGCCGACCTCGGTTCTCTCCGCCGAACACTGTCACCTCGGTGAAGGTCCGACCTACGATGTCGCCACCGATACCGCGTGGTGGTTTGATATTCGCGAGGGACGCCTGTTCGAGGCGCATCTCGGCGGTGGCACAATCCGTGTCCATGCGCTTGGCCGGATGGCGAGCGCGCTTGGACGGATCGATGCCGAACGCCAGCTGGTCGTCGCGGAAGATGGTTGTTACGTCCGCACGCTCGCCGATGGCGCGATGACGCTGTTCTGCCCGCTCGAGGCGGATAATCCCGCGACGCGCTCCAACGATTGTCGCGTCCATCAATCCGGCACGTTCTGGATCGGCACCATGGGACGCAAGGCCGAGCGGGGGGCGGGCGCGATCTACGCATTGCACCGCGGTAAAATCTCGACGCTGTTTCCCGGCATCAGCATTCCCAACTCGATCTGCTTCTCGCCCGATGGCGCGACCGGCTATTTCACCGATACCGCGCGCGCCGTGCTCTATGCGGTGCCGCTCAATCCCGCCACCGGCCTGCCGCGCGGCGAGCCGGAGGTGCTGCTGCGCCACACCGGCATCGGCGGGCTCGACGGCTCCGTGTGCGATGCCGATGGGCAAATCTGGAACGCTTGCTGGGGCGCGGGCCGCGTCGATGTCTACTCGCCGCAAGGCGAGCACCTGCGCTCGTTGCGGGTGCCGGCCAGGCAGGCGAGCTGTCCCGCTTTCGTCGGCGCCGATCTGTCGCGCCTGCTCGTCACCTCGGCCTGGCAGGATATGGATGCGGAGGCGCGCGCCGCCGATCCACAGGCCGGTTGCACCTTTCTGCTACAAGCCTCCGCGCGCGGTCGCGCGGAGCCCGACGTCAAGCTCGCATAGGAGATCCCAAGCCGACCTTTACCTCTGTTCTCGACGACACTAAGAAGCAATCTGACACCCAAAGGGAGTGAAGCATGTTGAAATTGAAGACGACATTTCTCGCACTGGCGCTGGCCGGTGCTGCATCGATGGCCGCAGGCGTCACCGCCTCCGCCCAGGACAAGGCGACCGTGGGTATCGCGATGCCGACGAAATCCTCGGCGCGCTGGATCGACGACGGCAACAACATGGTCAAGGTGCTGAAGGAGCGCGGCTACAACACCGACCTGCAATATGCCGAGGACGACATCCCGAACCAGCTCTCGCAGGTCGAGAACATGGTGACCAAGGGCGCCAAGGCGCTGGTGATCGCCGCGATCGACGGCACCACGCTGTCCGACGTGCTCAAGCAGGCCAAGGCAAAGGGCATCACCGTGATCGCCTATGATCGCCTGATCCGCGGCACGCCGAATGTCGACTATTACGCGACCTTCGATAATTTCCAGGTCGGCGTGCTGCAAGCGGAATCGATCGAGAAGGGGCTTGGCCTCAAGGAAGGCAAGGGTCCGTTCAACATCGAGCTGTTCGGCGGCTCGCCCGACGACAACAACGCCTACTTCTTCTACAACGGCGCGATGAGCGTGCTGAAGCCCTATATCGACAGCGGCAAGCTCGTGGTCGCCTCCGGTCAGATGGGCATGGACAAGGTCGCGACCTTGCGCTGGGACGGCGCCACCGCCCAGGCCCGCATGGACAACCTGCTCAGTGCCTACTACGGCAACAAGAAGGTCAACGCGGTGCTGTCGCCCTATGACGGCCTCTCGATCGGCATCATCTCCTCGCTGAAGGGCGTGGGCTATGGCAGCGCCGATCAGCCGATGCCGATCATCTCGGGACAGGATGCCGAGGTGCCCTCGATCAAGGCCATGCTGCGCGGGGATCAGTACTCGACCATCTTCAAGGACACCCGCGATCTCGCCAAGGTGACCGCCGACATGGTCGACGCCGCGCTGGCCGGCAAGCAGGTGACGGTCAACGACACCAAGACCTATGAGAACGGCTCCAAAACCGTGCCGTCCTATCTGCTGAAGCCGGTCGTGGTGTATAAGGACAATTGGGAGAAGACCCTGGTTGACAGCGGCTACTACAAGAAGTCGCAGTTCCAGTAAGACTCTCGAGTTTCCCTCTCCCCGTTCGCGGGGGGAGGGATCTAACGGATGGGACGCAACGCAATGACCGCCATGCTGGAGATGCGTAACGTCAGCAAGAGCTTTTCCGGTGTGCAGGCTCTGCGCGACGTCAATTTCTCGGTCGAAGCTGGCCAGATCCACGCCCTTGTCGGTGAGAATGGTGCTGGCAAGTCGACCTTGATGAAGGTGCTGAGCGGGGTCTATCCGGCAGGCAGCTACGAGGGCACCATCGTCTTCGAGGGCGAGGAACGCCGCTTCCGCGACATCAACGATTCCGAGGCGCTCGGCATCATCATCATCCACCAGGAGCTGGCGCTGATCCCGCTGATGTCGATCGCGGAGAATATCTTTCTCTCGCATCCGCCATCAAAGTTCGGCGTGATCGATCGCGACCAGGTCTACAAGCGTACCCAGGAGTTGCTGGCGCAGGTCGGTCTGAAGGAATCGCCGGATACGCTGATCACCGATCTCGGCGTCGGCAAGCAGCAACTGGTCGAGATCGCCAAGGCGCTGTCCAAGCGTGTCCGGATGCTGATCCTGGACGAGCCGACGGCGAGCCTAAACGAGGCCGACAGCGCCGCCTTGCTGGAACGCCTGATGAAATTCCGCGAGCAGGGCATCGGCTCGATCCTGATCTCGCACAAGCTCAACGAGGTTGCCAAGGTCGCGGACCACATTACCGTGCTGCGCGACGGCCGCACTGTCGACGGCATCGACTGCCGCGCCGAGCCGATCCAGGAAGACCGCATCATCCGCAGCATGGTCAACCGCGATCTCGCCCATCGCTTCCCCGAGCGAAGCGCGAAGATCGGCGAGCCCGTGCTCGCGGTTTCGAACTGGTCGGTCTATCACCCCATCCATCCCGACCGGCAGGTGATCAAGAACGTCAATTTCGGCGTCAGGCGCGGCGAGGTCGTCGGCATCGCCGGGCTGATGGGCGCCGGCCGAACCGAGTTCGCCATGAGCCTGTTCGGCCGCTCCTGGGGCACCCATATCAGCGGCCGCATCGCCCTCGAAGGCCATGAGATCTCCCTGCCGAGCGTCGCAGCTGCAATCGATGCCGGCCTTGCCTATGTCACCGAGGACCGCAAGCAGCTCGGCCTGATCCTGGCCGACGACGTCCGCAAGAACATTACGCTGGCAAGCCTCAACCAGGTCGCGCCGGGGCGGGTGATCGACGACATCGCCGAGCTGAAGGTCGCCAGCGACTACCGCAACCGCATGCGGATCCGCTGTTCCGACGTCTACCAGGAGACCGGCCAGCTTTCCGGCGGGAACCAGCAGAAGGTCGTGCTGTCGAAATGGCTGATGACCGACCCCAAGGTGCTGATCCTGGACGAGCCGACCAGGGGCATCGACGTCGGTGCCAAATACGAGATTTACTGTATCATCAACGAGCTTGCGGAAGCCGGCCGCGGCGTGGTGGTGATCTCCTCGGAGATGCCCGAGCTGCTCGGCATCTGCGACCGCATCTGCGTCATGAACGACGGGGCCTTTGTCGGCGAGTTCCCGGGCGCCGAGGCGACACAGGAAAAGATCATGCGCGCCATCATGCGCAACGAACGAAGCAACGGTAACGGCGCGGTCGAGGCCGCGGAGATGGGAGGATCGCAGCCATGACCGACAAGACGGTTTCGCTGCCCGAGGAGCGCCGCCACGGCAGCTTCATCAAGAACAATCTGCGCAACTACGGCATGCTGATGTCGCTGGTCGCGATCATGCTGTTCTTCCAGGTCATGACCGGCGGTACGCTGCTGCAGCCGCTCAACCTGACCAATCTGGTGCTGCAGAACAGCTACATCGTCATCATGGCGCTGGGCATGCTGCTGGTGATCGTCACCGGTCATATCGACCTGTCGGTCGGTTCGGTCGCGGGGTTCGTCGGTGCGGTCGCCGCTCTGCTCATGGTGACCTACAAGGTCGACTACACGCTCGCCTTCCTCATCTGCCTCGCTGTCGGCGCGGCCATCGGCGCCGCGCAGGGTTATTGGGTCGCCTATTTCAAGATCCCGTCCTTCATCGTGACCCTGGCCGGCATGCTGGTGTTCAAGGGCCTCGCGCTCGCGGTGTTGCAGGGCCAGTCGCTCGGCCCGTTCCCGTCGACCTTCCAGAAGCTGTCGTCGGGCTTCATTCCGGAACTGCTGCCCGAGGCCGGCACGCTGCATCCGACCTCCATGCTGATCGGCGCGGTGCTGGCGCTGGGTCTGGTCTACGCCAGCGCCAAGGGCCGCGCGCGTGAGGTCTCGCACGGCATCGAGGTCGAGCCCTTTGGCTTCTTTCTCGGCAAAAGTGTCGTGCTGGCCCTCGCGGTGCTCTATTTCACCTATCTGATCGCGACCTATCGCGGCCTGCCCAACGTGCTGGTGATCATGAGCGCCCTGATCGCGCTCTATGGTTTCGTCACCCGCCGTACCGTGATCGGCCGTCAGATCTATGCCGTCGGCGGCAACGCCAAGGCGGCAGGCCTGTCGGGCATCAAGACCGAGCGGCTGACCTTCTTCACCTTCGTCAACATGGGCGTGCTGGCCGCGCTCGCCGGGCTCGTCTTCGCAGCCCGCCTCAACACCGCGACCCCGAAAGCGGGCCTCGGCTTCGAGCTCGACGTCATCGCCGCCTGCTTCATCGGCGGCGCATCGGCCTATGGCGGCGTCGGGCGCGTCGGCGGCGCCGTGGTCGGCGCCATGATCATGGGCGTGATGAACAACGGCATGTCCATCCTCGGCATCGGCATCGACTACCAGCAGGTCATCAAGGGCCTGGTGTTGCTCGGAGCCGTGTGCATCGACGTTTACAATCAGCGGCGGTAGCTATATCGGCGATGCCGTAGGGTGGGCAAAGGCGCAGCGCGCCGTGCCCACCGTCTGTCCCCGATGAGAGAGAAGTGGTGGGCACGCTTCGCTTGGCCCATCCGGCAGCTGTTATTGCGTCGTGAACAGCACCGTCGCGATGGCGACGGAGAGGCTCACCGCTGAGACGGTCGCCACCGTCGACAGCACACCCATCTTCCGCAACGCGATCGCGAACACGATGATGATCGGCGTCGCGGTCATCAGCCCGAGTTGTGCTTCGCTCATCCTTGTTCGCTGCTCCGTGAAACGCTGAGGCGGTTCTTACCGCGCACCAGCGTCTTCCAGTTTGTCCTGCGACAAATTCCGAACTGGATCGGTGAGCTATGGCTGGCCGGTGTCCTGATCCGGAAGAGCAGATGTCGGCGGCGGAGTGCGAGCAACCGGGATCCGGTTGGGGGATTTTGGAAGATCTCCCCGGCGATCCCATGATCTGGGTGCTGATCTTCAGCGAGCTCGCCGCGTTCGGCCTGTTTCTCGGCGCGTTCGTGGTCGCGCGTGCGATCCATCCGGCGCTGTTCGCTGAGGGGCAGGCGGCGCTCGATTCGAGCCTTGCCGGGCTCAATACGATCGTGCTGGTGACCAGCGGCTGGGCCGCGGCCCGGGCGACAGGATCCGCGCGGGCCGGTGAGAAGCGGGCATCGCGCCGCTGGCTCCTCATCGCCATGACGCTCGGCGGATTCTTCATCGCCATCAAGCTTGCCGAATATGCCGGGGAGATCGGTCGCGGCATTGGCCTGGAGACCAGCACCTTCTTCACGCTCTACTTTCTCCTGACGGGCTTTCACCTCCTGCACGTCGGCCTCGGCATCGTGATCCTCGCCGTGGTCTGCCGCCGCGCCGAGACGGTAGGTGTCGAGACCGGCGCCGCGTTCTGGCACATGGTCGATCTGGTCTGGATCGTCATGTTCCCGATTCTCTATCTGGTGCGATGACGATGCCGGATCGGCTTGACATCAGCTGGCTCGTGTTGATCGGCCTCGCGCTCGCAACGCTCCTGCTGCCGCCGCTGTTGCCGCGCCCGCTGCTCGCCAACGCACTGGTCTTGATCCTTGCGCTCATCAAGGGCCGGCGGATCGCGCTCGCCTTCCTCGACCTTCGCGCTGCGCCGGTGCTCTGGCGCGGGCTCGTCGGCGCCTGGATCGCGATCCTCGTGCTGTTCGCCTGGCTCGCCTCGGCGATCGTCAGCTTGATCTGACGCGGTCAACGCTCGCGCTCATTGCGCCGCGACAAAGACCCGTCCGCGCCGATCGGCAAGATACAGCATCACTGCTCTTTCACGACACGACTCACACGGAAAGGACTGGCAATGGCTGAACGCCTGACCAAGTCGGCGGCTCGAAACGTCTTCTACGGCGGCTCGGCCTTTTTCTTTGCAATCTTCCTGGGGCTGACCGCGCACAGCCACTACTACATGGTCACGACCTCGACCGACGCGCCCACCCTGACCGCATCGGTCGCGCGCGGCAAGCATGTCTGGGAGCGCAACTCCTGCATCAACTGCCACACGCTGCTGGGCGAGGGCGCCTATTTCGCGCCCGAAGTCGGCAATGTCTGGGATCGCTGGGGCGGCAAGGAAGATCCGGCCGGCGCGCGCGAGACGCTGAAGGCCTGGATGCAATCGCAGCCCTCGGGCGCGGAAGGGCGGCGGCAGATGCCGCAATTCAACCTGACCGACCAGGAGCTCAACGATCTCGCCGATTTCCTGCAATGGGTCAGCACGATCAAGCGCCAGGACTGGCCGCCGAACAAGGCCGGCTGAACCGGCCCGCATTCTTCTTTCAAGACAGAGAGAAATCGAGATGAAATATCAGACCCAGAAAGTCGCGATGCTGTATTTCTACGGCGCGCTGACGCTGTTTCTGGCCCAGGTCGTCTTCGGCCTGCTTGCCGGAACCATCTACGTCCTGCCCAACACGCTGTCGGTGCTGTTGCCGTTCAACATCGTCAGGATGATTCACACCAACGCACTGATCGTTTGGTCGCTGATTGGCTTCATGGGCGCGACCTACTACCTGTTGCCGGAGGAGACCGAGACCGAATTGTTCAGCCCGCTGCTGGCAAAGATCCAGTTCTGGATGTTCTTCTGCGCGGCGGCCGTGGCCGTGGTGGGTTATCTCTTCCACTACCATGAGGGCCGCGAATTCCTCGAACAGCCCTTCATCATCAAGGTCGGCATCGTCGTGGTCTGCCTGATGTTTCTGTTCAACGTGACCATGACGGCGCTCAAGGGCCGCAAGACCACGGTCACCAACATCCTGCTGTTCGGCCTGTGGGGCGTTGCGATCTTCTTCCTGTTCGCCTTCTACAACCCTGCCAATCTCGCGGTCGACAAGATGTACTGGTGGTACGTCGTCCATCTCTGGGTCGAGGGCGTCTGGGAGCTGATCATGGCCTCCGTGCTCGCCTTCCTGATGATCAAGCTCAACGGCATCGACCGCGAGGTCGTCGAGAAGTGGCTCTATGTCATCATCGGCCTTGCGCTGTTCTCCGGTATCCTCGGCACTGGCCATCACTTCTACTGGATCGGCGCACCCGGCTACTGGCAGTGGATCGGCTCGCTGTTTTCCACGCTCGAGGTCGCGCCGTTCTTCACCATGGTGATCTTCACGGTGCAGATGACCTGGAAGGCCGGCCGCAAGCATCCGAACCGCGCTGCGCTGTTGTGGTCGGTCGGCTGCTCCGTGATGGCATTCCTCGGGGCGGGCGTCTGGGGCTTCCTGCACACGCTGTCGTCGGTGAACTACTACACCCACGGCACGCAGGTCACCGCTGCGCACGGCCATCTCGCCTTCTTCGGCGCCTACGTCATGCTGAATCTGTCGGTGATGGCCTATGCAATCCCGCAGATCAAGGGACGCGCGCCCTACAATCAGTGGCTCTCCATGACCAGCTTCTGGATCATGTGCACGGCGATGATGGTGATGACGTTCGCGCTGACTTTTGCCGGCGTGATCCAGGTCCATCTCCAGCGCGTGCTCGGCCAGAGTTACATGGACGTGCAGGATCAGCTCGCCTTCTTCTACTGGGTGCGGCTCGGCTCCGGTGTGTTCGTCGCGATCTCTGCGCTGATGTTCGTCTGGGCGGTGCTGGTGCCCGGCCGCGAAAAGCCGGCGACCATCCCGGGCGCGTTGCAGCCGGCCGAATAAGCGAGAACGGCGGCCGCGACGATCGCGGCCGCCTGCCCAAGAGAATTTCCGGAGAAGGACCATGAAAGCAGCTCTTCACGCCGTGCCGGCCTCCGCGCCAGCGCTTCCGGCCTATGTCCCCAGCGGCAATGAATGCGTGCTGTTCGAGCATGCCTGGCGGCATCGCTTGCCGGTCCTGCTGAAAGGGCCGACCGGCTGCGGCAAGACGCGCTTCGTCGCACACATGGCGGCGCGGCTGGGATTGCCGCTCCACACCGTCGCCTGTCACGACGATCTCACCGCCGCCGATCTCACCGGCCGATTCCTGCTGAGGGGCGGCGACACCGTGTGGACCGACGGTCCGCTGACGCGCGCGGTGCGGGAAGGCGGCATCTGCTATCTCGACGAAGTCGTGGAGGCACGCAAGGATGTCACTGTGGTGCTGCATCCGCTCTCGGACGACCGCCGCATCCTGCCGCTGGAGCGGACCGGCGAGGAGCTTGCGGCGCCCGACAGCTTCATGCTCGTGGTCTCCTACAATCCCGGCTACCAGACGCTGCTGAAAGCGCTGAAGCCGTCGACGCGGCAGCGCTTCGTCGCGATCGAGTTCGGCTTCTTGCCCCCGGAACAGGAGGTTGCGGTGGTGGCGGCCGAGAGCGGTCTCGCGCCCGATTACGCGCGGCCACTGGTCGCGCTGGCCGGTCGGCTCCGCGCGCTGAAAGGGCATGATCTGGAGGAGGGCGTCTCGACCCGCCTCGTCGTCTATTGCGCCACCTTGATTGCCGCGGGAGCGTCGATCACCGAGGCCGTGCTCGCCGGCATGATCGAGCCGTTGACCGACGATCCCGACGTCAAGGCTGCGCTGCTCGACGTCGCGCGCGCCGTGATTTCCTGAGAGGGCTGTGATGCTCGATTTCCTCGAGCTTGAAGAAACCGTCGGCCGGGCCTGGCATCGTCTCGTCGGCGGCACCGCGAGTTACCCGGTTCATGCCGACCACGCCGTCTCGCTGGCTGATATCCGCCCGCGCATCGCCGTGATGTTCCGTGCGCTCGGTGGCGAGGCGGGCGTCCAGATCGCGAGCGCGCGTGCTCGCCGGACCGGACACCGGCTCGGATGGCGACAGCGCATCGGGCTTGGCGACGAGCGCCTTGAGCAGCCCGGGCGTGATCCCGCCACCATTTTCCTGCCTGACAGCATCGCAATCTTCGCCGACCGGGAATTGAACGCCGCGCTGTATCGGTGGCTCGCGGCCTGGTTCGCATTTGCACCCGTCGATACGATCGGCGAGGCCGATCCGCTGCGGCGCGATCTCCTGAATCTGCGGCGGGTCAGCGAGATCGCGGTACTGGTGCTCACCGAATGCCCGGGCCTTGCCGAAGACTACGCCCGGCTCGCTGCTGCTGTGGCGATGGCCCGGCCGCGCCGGCCGCTGCCGCGCATCGAGCAGGACATGGAGCAGATCGTGCTCACGCTGCTCGGCGCCGATGTGCCACCCGCGGGCAAGTTGTGGCCAGCCATGATGGGAACAGGTCCGTTGCCGGACGAGGCCCCGCCGGGATATCAGGCCATCCTGCCGTGCCCGCTGTGGGGCGATTGCTGGACGCGCGAGTTCGCACCGGCGGGAATGCAGGATGACGAGGTGGGCGGAAGCAGCGCGGCCACGCCGCCGGACGAGCGCAAGCGTTTCGCCGTCCGCGAACGCGACGATGGCGCCGATCGCCGGGATCCCTTTGTGCTCAACCGCTTCGAAAAGATCCTGGCGATGGCCGAGATGGTCAATGTCGATCGCCCTGCGGACGACAGTGATGACGAGGACGCGCAGAAAGCGGCCGATGATCTCGAGGAGATCACGCTTGGACACCGCAGCGGCAAGCCCGCGACCCGGCTGAGATTCGATCTCGACCTACCGCCGGAAGCGCTGGATGCCTCGCGATTGAATGCGGAGGTGACCTATCCCGAATGGAATTATCGCAGCCGGTCCTATTTGCCCGATCATTGCCGCGTGCTCGCCGGCGTGGCGTCCGAGCGAGGTGAAATTTGGACGCCCGACGAGGGCATGCGCCGGCACATCCGCCAGGTTCGCCGCCGTTTCGAGATCTTGCGGCCGCGCCACGAATTGATGCGCGCGCAAGCCGATGGCCACGACCTCGATCTCGATGCGCTGGTGCGGGCGCGTTGCGATCTGCGCGCCGGCAGCGGCGCGCTTGATCGCGTTCATGTGGCGATGCGGCCGCAAGGACACGATCTCGCCGTGACCTTGCTGGTCGACGTCTCGCTCTCGACGGATGCGTGGGTTGACGGCCATCGCGTGCTCGACGTCGAGAAGGAGGCGCTGCTCGTGCTTGCCCACGGCCTTTCGGCCGGCGGCGATCACCACAGCATTTTGACCTTCACCTCGCGCCGGCGCGCCTGGGTACGGCTCGAGATGGTCAAGGCGTTCGGCGAGCCGATGAGCGGGGCGGTGGAGCGCCGCATCGGTGCGCTGAGGCCGGGCTATTACACCCGGATCGGCGCCGCGGTGCGCCACGCCTCGGCCGAGCTCGCGCGCCAGCCCCAGCGCAAGAAGCTTCTGCTCGTCCTGACCGACGGCAAGCCGAACGATGTCGATCACTATGAGGGGCGCTTTGCGGTCGAGGACACGAGAAAATCGGTGCAGGAGGCGCGGCGGCTTGGCATCGCCGTGTTCGGCGTGACGGTTGACGCTACCGCGCAGTCCTATTTTCCGACGCTGTTCGGCCGCGGCGGCTACGCCATCGGCGGCAACATCAGCCGGCTGCCCGCCGCGCTGCCGGCGATCTATCGACAGGTGGCCCATTGAACCAGCGCGACAAAGCCCGCGACGCCGTGTTTCCCTGTGAGCTATTGCCCAGCAGGTGGGTATATGATCGAATACCCGGATGGACCCGGGTCGGCCAGAACTGATCATCTTCGATTGCGACGGCGTGCTCGTCGATAGCGAGCTGCTCAGCTGTCGCTGTCTGTCCGAGGTGCTGGCGGAGTTCGGCTTTCAACTCAGTGTGCAGCAGGCTCTCGAACTCTTCCTCGGGCGCAGCACCAAGGCGATCGAGCAGCACTATCGCGATCTCGGGCAGGTTCTGCCTGACGACTTCCTTCCGCGCCTGAAGGCACGCGTGCTCGATACCTTTGCGGGGGCGCTCCAGCCGATCCCCGGCATCGGTGCCGTGCTGTCCGGATTGAAGATGCCGCGCTGTGTCGCATCGTCGAGCGACCTCGACCGCGTCTCGCTGTCGCTCGATGTCACCGGCCTCGCGCCGCATTTCGGCGACCGGCTTTACACGGCGCAGATGGTCAGGCACGGCAAGCCGGCGCCGGATCTCTTTCTCCACGCTGCCGGGAAAATGCAGGCCAGCCCTTCGCGCACGCTGGTGATCGAGGATAGCGTCAGTGGCGTGCAGGCCGCCAAGGCGGCCGGCATGATGGTCTGGGGATTTGTCGGCGGTGGCCATTATCGCGCACGCGATGGCCGGGCTATATTGTCCGCCGCCGGAGCCGATCGGGTCTTCGCGCGCATGAGCGATTTCTGGGAGGCGTGAGGCCGGCATGGCCGTCGAGAACGAAAAATCCAGGCTCGACGACGCCGCGCGTGCCGGCTGGCTGTATTTCATTGCCGGCCACACCCAGGACGAGATCGCAAAGATGCTGCAGGTGTCGCGCGCCTCGGCGCAGCGGCTGGTGTCGCTGTGCCTCGCCGAGCGGCTGATCACGTTCCGGCTCGAGCATCCGATCGCCGCCTGCATGGAATTGGCCGCGCGCCTGAAGGAGCGGTTTGACCTCAGCCATTGCGAGGTGGTGCCGGCCGACCCTGCGGCCCCGCAGGCGACCGCCGGCATTGCCGAGCGCTGCGCCAATCTGCTGGACGCAACGCTGCGTTCGGAAACGCCCGTCATCGTCGCGCTCGGCACGGGGCGGGCGGTGCGCGCCGCGGTCGAGCGCGTCACGCCGATCGACCGGCCCAACCACCAGATCGTCTCGCTGGTCGGCAACATCTCCGCCGACGGTTCGGCGAGCTTCTACGACACGGTCGGCCGGCTCGCCGACCGCACCGGCGCGCGGCATTACCCGATGCCGCTGCCGTTCCTGATGTCGTCGGAGGACGAGCGCAACAAGATGGTCCGCATCGAGCCGATCGCGAAGGTCAAGGCGGTCGCCGCCAAGGCGGATCTCCGTCTCGTCGGCATCGGCCAGATGGACCAGAAGGCGCAGGTCCATGTCGACGGCTTCGTCACGCGTGATGAATTGTTTGAGATGATGCGGCAGGGCGCCATCGGCGAGATCACCGGATGGGCCTATGATTCCAAGGGCCGCCTGCTCAAGGCCGGCACCAACAAGCGCCTCACCAGCATTCCGCCGGAGGTTCCGGCGAAGACCACGACCATCGGCGCGGCGATCGGTGCGGCCAAGGTGCCGGCGATCGCGGCCGCGCTGAACGGGGGCCTGATCAACGGCCTGATCACCGACGAGGCGACGGCACGGGCGATCCTCGAGCGGTAGGGCGGGCGGTCTTGCGCCGCGTACCACTGTCATCGCCCGCCATTGTGCGCCGGGGCGGGCGATCCAGTACGCCGCGGCCCATCTTGGGGCAAACCAACTGACGATACGGAGTACTGGATGCCCCGCCTTCGCGGGGCATGACAGCGTAGGTGGACGTCATCCCTTCCCGCACCGCAGCACTCATAAGTTGCGGGAACGGCTGCGCGCCTGCTTGACAAGCGTCGCACCTCGTCCGAACATACGCCCAACGCGTGGGCATATGCTCAAAAGCGCGGGCTAGGGAGGTCACCGTGAAACATGTTTTGGGCGCCGTCTGCGGCGCGTCCGTACTGCTTGCCGTCCCCGCGATGGCCGAAACGACCCTGACGATCGCCACCGTCAACAACGGCGACATGATCCGCATGCAGGGGCTGACCAGCGAATTCACCAAGGCGAACCCGGACATCTCGGTGAAATGGGTGACGCTGGAGGAGAATGTGCTGCGCCAGCGCGTCACCACCGACATCGCCACCAAGGGCGGCCAGTTCGACGTCCTGACCATCGGCACTTACGAGGTGCCGATCTGGGCCAAGAAGGGCTGGCTGGTGCCGCTCGCCAATCTCGGCGCCGACTACGACGTCGCCGACCTCCTGCCGAAGATCAAGGACGCGGTCTCCGTCGACGGCAAGCTCTATGCCGCGCCGTTCTACGGCGAGAGCTCGATGATCATGTACCGCACTGATCTGTTCGAGAAGGCCGGCCTCAAGATGCCGGAGAAGCCGACCTGGGATTTCGTGATCGATGCCGCCAAGAAGCTGACCGACAAAAATGCCGGCACCTACGGCATCTGCCTGCGCGGCAAGGCCGGCTGGGGCGAGAACATGGCGTTCCTCTCGGCGATGGCCAATTCCTACGGCGCGCGCTGGTTCGACGAGAAGTGGGAGCCCCAGTTCAACACGCCGGAATGGAAGACGACGCTCACCACCTACGTCAATCTGATGAAGGACGCCGGCCCTCCCGGCGCGAGCTCGAACGGCTTCAACGAGAACCTTGCCCTGTTCAACGCCGGCAAGTGCGGCATGTGGATCGATGCGACGGTGGCGGCGTCCTTCGTGACCAATCCGAGTCAGTCCACGGTTGCCGACAAGGTCGGCTTCGCGCTCGCGCCCAACACGGGGCTCGGCAAGAACGCCAACTGGCTGTGGGCCTGGAACCTCGCGATCCCCGCCAGCTCGAAGAAGACGGAAGCGGCCGAGAAGTTCATCGCTTGGGCGACCAACAAGGACTATACCAAGCTCGTCGCCTCGAGGGAGGGCTGGTCCAACGTGCCGCCGGGCACGCGCACCTCGCTCTACCAGAACCCTGACTATGTGAAGGCCGCGCCTTTCGCCAAGATGACGCTGGCCTCGATCGACGCGGCTGATCCGAACAAGCCGACCGTGAAGCCGGTTCCTTACGTCGGCGTGCAATACGCCGCGATTCCCGAATTCCAGGGCATCGGCACGCAGGTGGGGCAGCAATTCTCTGCAGCGCTTGCCGGGTCGATGACGGTCGATGCGGCGCTTGCCGCCGCGCAATCCGCCACCGAGCGCGAGATGAAGCGCGCCGGCTACATCAAGTAAACCTGAGCTCTCCCTGAGCTCAAACTTGCGGCCATCCACTCGTTGCTCGATGGATGGCCGCCCTCTTCACCCCAAGCGGAGAGTCCGAGGATGGCAACCCGGCAGACGCA
The DNA here is from genome assembly GCF_024199945.1 of Bradyrhizobium sp. CCGUVB4N. GTDB lineage: Bacteria > Pseudomonadota > Alphaproteobacteria > Rhizobiales > Xanthobacteraceae > Bradyrhizobium. The sequence goes on from NZ_JANADP010000001.1 coordinate 3,576,932, forward strand.
ATTCCTTGCGCGGTCGCTCCTGACCCCGGCCGTCGGGCTCCTGTTCATCTGGATGATCGTCCCGCTCGCGCTGACGCTGTACTTCTCGACGCTGCATTACAGCCTGCTCGATCCCGGCTCGGAATCGTTCGTCGGACTTGAGAACTTCCGCTACTTCCTCACCGATCCCGCCTTCCTTGCTTCCCTTCAGAACACGCTGGTGCTGGTCGGTTCGGTGCTGGCGCTGACGATCCTGCTCGGCATTCCCCTGGCGCTGCTGATGGATCAGCCGGTGATCGGCCGCAATATCGTGCGACTGATGGTGATCGCGCCGTTCTTCGTGATGCCGACGGTGAGCGCGCTGGTCTGGAAGAACCTGCTGATGCACCCGGTGTCCGGCCTGTTCGCCTGGCTCGCAAAGCTGGTCGGGCTGACGCCGATCGACTGGTTCACGGACGCGCCGCTGTTCGCCGTGATCCTGATCGTGGCCTGGCAATGGCTGCCGTTCGCGACGCTGATCCTGCTGACTGCGCTACAATCGCTCGATGAGGAGCAGAAGGAAGCGGCCGAGATGGATGGCGCCAGCGCGATCTCGACCTTCATCTACATCACGCTGCCGCATCTGGCGCGCCCGATCACGGTGGTGATCCTGATCGAGACCATCTTCCTGCTCACGGTGTTCGCGGAAATCTTCGTCACCACCGGTGGCGGGCCGGGCCTGCAAACCACCAACATCGCCTTCCTGATCTATTCGCAGGCGCTGATCCAGTTCGACGTCGGCAGCGCCTCGGCGGGCGGCCTCGTCGCTGTGGTCATCGCAAATGTCGTCGCCTTCTTCCTTGTCCGCATCGTCGGCCGCAACCTGGAAGCTTGAAATCATGGCGCGCAAGTCAACGACGCAGAAGGTGGTGGTTTCGACGATCGGGGCGTGGTTCTTCGGCTTCCTGATCTTCTTCCCGATCCTGTGGATGGTGCTGGCGAGCTTTAAGACCGAGCTCGAGGCTTTTGCGATCCCGCCGTCTTTCCTGTTATTCCACTGGACGACTGAGAACTACGCGACGGTGCAAGAACGCAGCGATTATTTCCTCCACGCGATGAATTCGATCATCATCGCCGGCGGCTCGACGCTGATTGCGCTCCTCATCGCGATTCCCGCAGCGTGGTCGATGGCGTTCTCGCCGACCAAGCGCACCAAGGACATCCTGCTCTGGATGCTCTCGACCAAGATGATGCCGCCGGTCGGCGTGCTGGTGCCGATCTACCTGATCTACAAAAGTTTTGGTTTGCTCGATACCCGCATCGGCCTCGTCTTCATTCTCTGCCTCGGAAATCTGCCGATCGTGATCTGGATGCTCTTCACGTACTTCAAGGAGATCCCGCGCGACATCCTGGAGGCCGCGCGCATGGACGGCGCCACCATCGGCCGCGAGCTCGTCTATGTCCTGACGCCGATGGCGATTCCGGGCTTGGCGTCGACCATGCTGCTCAATCTGATCCTGGCCTGGAACGAGGCGTTCTGGACGCTCAATCTGTCGACCTCGAACGCCGCGCCGCTCACCACGTTCATTGCGTCCTATTCCAGTCCGGAAGGACTGTTCTGGGCAAAGCTGTCGGCGGCCTCGACGCTGGCGATCGCGCCCATTCTCGTCCTCGGTTGGTTCAGCCAGAAGCAGCTCGTGCGCGGGCTCACTTTCGGTGCGGTGAAGTAAAGGGGCTGCCGGATCATGGGTCAGATTACACTTCAGGGCGTGCAGAAATCGTTCGGCCCGGTGCACATCATCAAGGGCGCGGATCTCGACATCGCCGACGGCTCCTTCGTCGTCTTCGTCGGTCCCTCCGGCTGCGGCAAGACCACGCTGCTGCGGTTGATCGCGGGCCTCGAGGACGTCACCGGCGGCGCCATTCTGATCGACGGCAAGAACGTCGTCGACACGCCACCCGCCAAGCGCGGCCTGTCGATGGTGTTCCAATCCTACGCGCTCTATCCGCACATGAGCGTACGCGGCAATATCGGCTTCGGCCTGAAGATGGCGGGCTTGCCCAAGGACGAGATCAACCGCAAGGTCGAGGCGGCCGCCGCGACGCTGAACCTCACGCCTTATCTCGACCGCAAGCCCCGCGAGCTCTCCGGCGGCCAGCGTCAGCGCGTCGCGATTGGACGCGCCATCGTCCGCGAGCCCAAGGGGTTCCTGTTCGACGAGCCGCTGTCCAATCTCGACGCCGCCTTGCGCGTGCAGATGCGCATCGAAGTGACGCGGCTGCAGAAGCAGCTCGGCACCACCGCGATCTATGTCACCCATGATCAGGTCGAGGCCATGACCATGGCCGACAAGATCGTCGTGCTCAACGCCGGCAAGATCGAGCAATATGGGTCGCCGCTGGAACTCTACGAGCGGCCCGCCAATCTCTTCGTCGCCGGGTTCATCGGTTCACCCAAGATGAATTTCGTCACCGGCGACAGCGCCGCGCAACAGGGCGCCGCCACGATCGGCGTGCGTCCGGAGCATCTCAAGATCGAACGCGAGGGCGCCGGCGGCTGGCAGGGCACGATTTCGGTCGCGGAGCATCTCGGCAGCGACACCTTTCTCTATGTCGATGCCGGGCCGCTCGGAATGCTGACGGCACGCTACATCGGCGAATTGAGCCTGCACGCCGGCGACCGGGTGTCGCTGGTGCCGGACCCCGCGCGCATTCACCGCTTCGACGCAAGCGGCAACGCGCTTCGGAACTAACAAGAAACGGGAATACGACCATGTACCTGGAAAAATTCAAGCTGAGCGGCAAGACCGCGTTCATCACCGGCGGCGGGCAAGGCATTGGTCTTGCTTGCGCGGAGGCATTGGCCGAGGCCGGCGCCAAGGTCATCATCGGTGATCGCGACAGCAAGGTCGCCGGTGACGCCAAGACCAGCCTGAAGGCAAAGGGTTTTGATATCGAGACCGCGATCATGGACGTCACCGACACCAAGCGCGTGGCGGAGGTCGCCAATGATCTCGTGGCCCGCCACGGCAAGGTCGACATCCTCGTCAACAATGCCGGCATTGCGCGCAGCGAAACCCCCGCCGAGACCGTCACCGACGAGCACTGGCTCAACGTCATCGATGTCAATCTCAACGGCACCTTCTGGTGCTGCCGCGAGTTCGGCAAGCACATGCTCAAGGCCAAGAGCGGCGCCATCGTCAATGTCGGCTCGATGTCCGGCTTCATCGTCAACAAGCCGCAGGAACAGTGCTTCTACAACGCCTCCAAGGCCGGCGTGCACCATCTGACCAAGTCGCTGGCCGCGGAATGGGGCGCGCGCGGCATCCGCGTCAATGCGGTGGCCCCGACCTATATCGACACGCCGCTCAACGCCTTCGTGAAGAGCACCCCGAGAATGTACGACGCCTGGATCGGTGGAACCCCGATGGCCCGGATGGGGCAGGTCGAGGAGATCGCCTCGGTCGTCCTGTTCCTGGCATCCGAGGCCGCGAGCCTGATGACGGGCAGCATCGTGCTGGTGGATGGCGGCTATACTTGCTGGTAGGCTTGCGTCAAAATTTGACGAGAGCTTCCGGGAGCGACAATGCCGCGAGCCTATATCGGCGTCGACGTGGGGACCACGAGCACGCGAGCAGGGGTGTTTGACGAGGCGGGCGCGTTGCTTGCGACCGCCAAGCATCCGATCCGGATCTGGCACGAGGCCGGCGACATCGTCGAGCAGTCGTCCCAGGACATCTGGGAGGCTTGTGTCAAATCTGTGCGGGCGGCGATGGCGGAGGCGGCCATCGCGCCCGACAGCGTCGGCGGCATCGGGTTCGACGCCACCTGTTCGCTGGTCGTGCTCGACCGCCAGGGCGAGCCGGTCACGGTCAGCGCCTCCGGCGACAAGCAGCGCAACGTCGTTGTCTGGATGGATCATCGCGCCATTGCCGAGGCGCGCTTGATCAACGAGACCGCCGACGACGTGCTGCGCTATGTCGGCGGCTCGATCTCGCCCGAGATGGAGATGCCGAAGCTGTTGTGGCTGAAGCGGCATCTGCGTGCGAGTTTCGACGCCGCCGGGCATTTCTTCGATCTGGCGGACTATCTGACCTGGCGGGCGACCGGATCGTTGCAGCGCTCGACCTGCACAGTCACTTGCAAATGGAACTACCTGGCGCATGACGGCGGCGGCTGGAGCGCGCCGTTCATCCAGCGCATCGGCCTGTCTGACTTCGTCAGCGAGAAATACGCCCGCATCGGCACCGAGATCGTCGCGCCGGGCACGCGGCTCGGTACCGGTCTGACGCGCGTGGCCGCCGCCGATCTCGGCCTGTCGCCGGGCACGCCGGTCGGCGCCTCCTTGATCGACGCCCATGCCGGCGGCATCGGCGCGATCGGCGGCCGTGACGGATCGGGCGGAACGACGGATGTCACCGACCGCCTGGCCTACATCATGGGTACGTCGGCCTGCATCATGGCGACGACAAAAGAGCCGTGCTTCGTGCCCGGCGTCTGGGGTCCCTATTACTCCGGCATGGTGCCGGACTTCTGGCTCAATGAAGGCGGCCAGTCGGCCGCGGGCGCGGCGATCGATCATCTCCTCAAATCGCATCCCGGCCACGCCGAGGCGAGCGCGGCGGCGCGCAGCGAGGGCATCGACCTGATCGAGTTCCTCGAGCGCCGTATCATCGCCCGCGCGGGCGATGCCAGCCGGGCCGCGCTGCTAGCCCGCGACGTTCACGTGCTTCCCGAATTCATCGGCAACCGTTCGCCTTATGCCGACCCTGATACGCGCGCCGTGATCGCGGGCCTCGATCTCGACACCGATGTCGGTTCGATGGAGCGGCTGTTCATCGCCGGCCTGTGCGGGCTGGCCTATGGCCTCGCCGAAGTGATCGAGGCCTTTGCCGCGCACGGCGTCCATGCCGGAATCATGATCATGGGGGGCGGCGCGAGCCGCAGTCCGCTGGTGCGGCAGATCATGGCGGATACCACCGGCCTTACCGTCGCGCTGCCGCAGACCAAGGAGCCGGTACTGCTGGGTGCTGCGATGCTGGGGGCGGTCGCCGGTGGGGCCTATGCCTCGATCGGCGAGACCATGGCCAAAATGTCGGCGCTCGGACGCAAGAGCGAGCCGACCGCGCCGGACATGGCCGTGTTTCACAAACGCAAGCGGGAGGTCTACAAGCTGCTGCGCGAGGTCGATCGCGGCAGCCGGGCCGCGATGGCTGACCTCGCCAAGGGTTGAAACGGATGCTGATTTCCTGCGGCGATGCGCTGATCGATTTCGTGCCGACGAAAACCGCCGACGGCCGCGAAGCGGTGATGCCGGCGGTCGGCGGCTCCTGCCTCAACGTTGCGATCGGCATCGCGCGGCTCGGCGCGCCGACCGGTTTTGTCGGCGGCATCTCGACCGATCTGTTCGGGCGCATGATCGCGGATCATGCTGCAGCCTCGAACGTCGAGCTTGGTCTCGCCACCCGCAGCGATCACCAGACCACGCTTGCCTTCGTCCGCATCGTCGCAGGCGAGTCGCATTACGCTTTTTATGACGCCGAGACCGCGACGCGGAATTGGACGTTTCGGCGCGGGAGCATTCCCTTCAATACGATCGAAGCCCTCCATGTCGGTTCGACCACCCTGGTCAACGACCAGGGTGCTGCCGAGACCAGGGCCTTGATTGCGGACGCACGCGCTTCGTCGACGATCTCCTTCGATCCGAACTGCCGGCCCAATCTGGTCAAGGACAAGCCGGCTTATCTGGCCCGCATGGCCGAGTTCGCCGCCAGTGCCGATCTCATGAAGATGTCGGATGTCGACTTCGCCTATCTCTTCGGCGAGGAGCCCTATCAGCAACGCGCGGCTGCGCTGCTGGGGCAGGGTACAAGGCTCTTCGTCATCACCCGCGGCAACAACGGCGCCGTCGCCTGGCATGCGAAGGCAGGGCAGATCGAGGTCGAGGCACCCAAGGTCGAGGTCGCCGACACCATTGGCGCCGGCGACAGCTTTCAGGCCGCGTTGTTGTTCGCCCTGCACAAGCAAGGGCGCCTCGTCCGGCAACAATTGAAGGACATCGGCGCAGACGAGCTGCGCCGCGCGCTGTCCTTTGCCGCCAACTGCGCCGGCCTGACCTGCACGCGCCCCGGTGCCGATCCGCCCTGGAGCCGCGAGATCAGCTGGAGCTGGTAGTTCGCCTCACAGCTTTGCGACGATTTTCTCGGCGCACTTCAGAAATTTTGGGATCAGCGGGCTCTGCGAATCCCGCCGCCAGCACACCGCGATGTCGATGGAATCGGCAGCGTCGCGCAGTGGCCGGAACACGATGCCCCGCGGCGCGCCGAGCTTGGCGCAGGCGGGCAGGATCGCAAAACCTTCGCCGGCGAGAACGAGGCTCATCGCCGAATTCACCGTCTCCACCCGGCTTGCGATCGGCATCACGACCTGGTGCCGCCGCAGCAGAGCTGCGACCGCGGAAGAGGCGGGGTCTCGCTCCGGCGGCGGCAACGCCACCAGGGGACGGCCCTGCAACCGTGCCATAGGCACGGCGCCAAGACGCGCGAGCGGCGAGCGGTTCGGCATTGCCAGCATGAAGCGCTGCGTTCCGATCCGCGCCACCTGGATTTCAGGGTGGTGGATCGCCGGCATGCACAGCGCCACCGTGACGCTCCGGTCGAGCAAACGTGCCTCGCGCGTCGACGCACTGAGGTCGACGAAATCGAGATCGACGCCGGGAATGGATCGCCGCAGTTCGGGGATCAGCCGTGGTAGCACGGCGTTCGCCAGCACGAACATGTAGCCGACCGAGATCCGGCCGCGACGACCGGCTGCGACCGCACGTGCGGCCTCGATGCCGTCGGCCGCAAGCGCCAGCGCCTCACCGGCGCGCGCGAGCAGGGCCTGGCCTGCGTCCGTCAGATCCATGCCGCGCGTCCCGCGGTGGAACAGCGGCGCGCCGACCTCGGCTTCGAGCTTGCGGATCTGGACCGAGAGCGGCGGTTGCGCCATCCGCAGCCGCTCTGCAGCCTTGCCGACGCTACGCGTCTCGGCCACGGCGACGAAATAGCGGAGACGGCGAAGATCCATAGGCATACCGAAAACGTATGGGTTGATCACCAAAATCGTATTGGACGCCGAGTTAACAAAACTGTCATTCTCATTGTCAATGCATTGGGCCAACGAGGGCCCGCTTCGGAGCATGATCTGACGATGAACGGCGATCCCTGTCTGCTGTCCGCAACCGAGTTGCGTGATCTGATTGCGCGCAAGCAGATCTCCCCCGTCGAGATCGTCGGCGCCGTGCTCGCGCGCGCCGAGACGCTCCAGCCTGAATTGAACTGCTTCATCACGCTTTGTGGCGACGAGGCGATGGCAGCGGCCCGCGAAGCCGAACGGAAAGTGATGACGGGCGAACCGCTCGGCCTGCTGCATGGGCTGCCCGTCACCGTCAAGGACATCGTCAACACCCGCGGCGTGAAGACGACTTTTGGTGCCGTTCCCTACAAAGACAACATTCCCACCGAGGATGCCGTCGCGGTCGCAAAGCTGCGCAGCGAGGGCGCGATCCTGATCGGCAAGACCACGACGCCGGAGTTCGGCAGCAAGTGCCTGACCGATTCACCGCTGTTCGGCCGCACCCGCAATGCGTGGAGTGCGGAGCGTTCGTCCGGCGGCTCCAGCGGTGGTGCTGCCGTTGCGGTGGCGAGCGGCATTGCGCCGCTGGCGATCGCCACTGATGGCGGCGGCTCGACGCGGATTCCCGCCGCCTGCAACGGTGTGGTGGGCTTGAAGCAGAGCAACGGCGTGATCGCGCATAGCCAGGCGCTCGATGCATTCGGCAACCAGACCTATGTCACGCCGACCACGCGCACCGTGGCCGACACCGCATTGATGATGCAGGCGATGGCGGGCGAGGATGCCTGCGATCCCTGGTCGATCGGCATACCCGTGCCTGACTTTATCGGCACTGCCGCGCCGCGCGGCGACCTGCGCGGCCAAAAGATCCTGTTCTGCGCCTCGCCGCCCGGACGACCGGTGTCGGCGGATGTTGCCACGGCGTTCAAGGCGAGCCTGGACCGGCTCGCGAGCCTGGGTGCCGAACTCGAAGAATTCTCCGGCGAAGGGTACGATGTCGAGCCGATCTGGCGGGCTATCAACCACACCGTCTGGCGTTCGCGGTTTTCGAAACTGGTAACAGAGCATGGCGACGTCCTCAGCGAGGCCTTCGTCAAGCAGATTGCGCTTGCGACCAATGTCAGCGGCGTTGACTATCAGGAGGCGATGTTCGCGCGAACGGCGTTGTTCCGTCGCGTGCAATCCCTGCTTGTGCGCGGGCACCTTCTGGCGATGCCAACCATCACCCGCACGGCGCTGCCGATCGACCAGGATTTGTTCGGCACCATCGAGATCGATGGGACGCAGTTTGACAGCGTCCGGCCGCACTGGTTCCCCTGGACCATGCCGTTCAACATGACCGGCCACCCTGCGATCAGTCTGCCCTGCGGCTTTGGTCGCGACGGCCTGCCGATCGGGCTCCAACTCGTCGGCCGCTTCCGGGCCGATGCGGAATTGCTGCGCGTCAGCGCGCTGTTCGAGGCCTCGGCCGACCTGCTCGGCCGCCGGCCGGGCTGAGATGGGGCGCATGCGGCAAAACTCTTGCATCGGGCGTCCGGACATGTTGATCGTGCCGCCGATGAGCCCTGACCCCGACCGCGCATGAGCGTATTTGTCCTTCGACGTGTCCTGACTTTGCTGGCGACGCTGGTCGGCGCATCCGTGATCATTTTCCTGGTGCTGGACGCGCTGCCGGGCAATGCCGCGCAGATGCTGATGGGTGCCGACGCCTCGGCCGACGCGGTGCGCGCGCTCACCGTCAAGCTCGGGCTCGATCAGCCGCTGGCGGTTCGCTACCTGCAATGGATCAAGGGGCTGCTCGTCGGCGATCTCGGCAATTCCTATGTCTACGGCACGCCGGTCGGCAGCCTGATCGCGGAGCGGCTGGTGCTGACCATTCCGCTCGCGATCTTGTCGATGCTCATCACGGTGGTGCTGGCGCTCTCGGCCGGCATCTACACCGCGGCCAACCACAACAAGCTCGGCGACGTCGGCGTGATGTCGCTGACCCAGATCGGCATCGCGCTGCCGAACTTCTGGTTTGCGATTCTCCTGGTCCTCCTGTTCGCCGTGCGGCTGCAATGGCTCTCGGCAGGCGGCTTCGCCGGTTGGGATGAAGGTATCTGGCCCGGCGTCAAATCGCTGCTGCTGCCGTCGATCTCGCTTGCCGTGGTGCAGGCCGCGATCCTCGCCCGCGTCACCCGCTCGGCCGTACTCGAAGTGCTGCGCGAAGATTTCGTTCGCACCGCGCGCGCCAAAGGGCTCGGCAAGCGCGAGGTGCTGTGGAGCCACGTGCTGCGCAATGCGATGATCCCCGTGATGACGGTGATGGGCCTGCAATTCGCCAACCTGCTCGCCGGCACCATCGTCATCGAGAACGTGTTCTATCTGCCGGGCCTCGGCCGCCTGATCTTCCAGTCGATCGCCAACCGCGACCTGATCGTGGTGCGCAATTGCGTGATGCTGCTGGCTGCCATGGTCGTCATCGTCAATTTCGTGGTCGACGTGCTTTATGCCTTCATCGATCCCCGCATCAAGGTGCACGACCTGTGAGCGCGCCTCTGACGAGTTCGGTTGATGCGCCGGTCGCAACGCGTCCCCTGCCGGCCAAGACTTTCTGGGGCCGCGCGCTGCGCCATCGCAGTTTTGTGCTGGGCGGCGTGCTCAGTCTGCTGGTGGTCGCGTCGGCCGCGCTCTCGTTGGTGTGGACGCCGTGGTCGCCCTACGAGATCGACATCGCCTCGAAACTCCGGCCGCCCTCGGCCGCGCACTGGCTCGGCACCGACTCCTTCGGCCGCGATATCGTCTCGCTGTTGCTCGCCGGCGCCCGCTCGACCATCCTGGTCGGCATCATCGCGGTCAGCATCGGTCTCACCTTCGGCGTCTGCCTCGGCCTGATCGCGTCGGCCAAGCGCGGTTGGACCGAAGAGATCATCATGCGCTTCTCCGACTTCACCTTCGCCTTTCCGGCCGTGCTCTCCGCGATCATGCTCGCCGCGGTCGCGGGGCCGGGCATGCTGACCTCGATCATCGCGATCGGCATCTTCCAGATCCCGACCTTGACCCGGCTGACGCGCGGTTCGGCCAATGCGATCTGGGCGCGTGAATTCGTGCTGGCGGCGCGTGCCTCGGGCAAGGGTGCTTTCCGCATCACCATCGAGCACGTGCTGCCGAACATCCTGTCGATCCTGATCGTGCAGGCGACCATCCAGTTCGCGCTCGCCATTCTCGCCGAGGCGGCGCTGTCCTATCTCGGCCTCGGCACGCAGCCGCCGCAGCCGTCCTGGGGCCGCATGCTGAACGATGCGCAGACCATGCTGTTCCAGTCGCCGATGCTCGCGGTCTATCCGGGTGCGGCGATCGCGATCGCGGTGCTCGGCCTCAACCTGCTCGGTGACGGCTTGCGCGATCTGCTCGATCCCAGACTGGCGCGGGAGCGGTAACGATGGCTGATCCCGCAACCATGCCGCTGATCGAGGTCGACAATCTCGGCGTCCGCCTCAACACCAGCCGCGGCCCGGCGCAGGCCGTGCGCGGCGTCAGTTTTGCGCTGAAGCGCGGCGAGACGCTCGGGCTCGTCGGCGAATCCGGCTGCGGCAAGTCGGTCACGGCGCTGTCGCTGATGGGATTGCTGCCGGACAGCGCGGTCGTCACCGGCAGCATCAAGCTGGATGGACGCGAGCTCGCGCGGCTGCCGGACGCGGCCTACTGCGGCTTGCGTGGCAACCGCATCAGCATGATCTTCCAGGAGCCGATGACGGCGCTCAACCCGATGCACACGATCGGCCATCAGGTCGCCGAGCCGCTGCGGCGCCACAAGAAATATTCCGCCGCGCAGGCGCGCAGGGAGGCGATCGCGTTGCTTGACCGCGTCGGGCTGCCTGATCCCGCCAAGCGCATCGATGCCTATCCGCACCAGTTCTCGGGCGGCCAGCGCCAGCGCGTCACGATTGCGATGGCGCTCGCCTGCGAGCCGGATCTCCTGATCGCGGACGAGCCGACCACGGCGCTCGACGTCACCATCCAGGGCCAGATCCTCGATCTCATCGCCGACCTCGTCGAAGAGCGCGGCATGTCGATGATCCTGATCTCGCATGATCTCGGCGTCATCGCCGAGAACGTGCAGCGCATGATGGTGATGTATGGCGGCACGGTCGTCGAGAGCGGGCCGACCGACGAGGTGTTCCGCCGCATGGGCCATCCCTATACGCAGGGCCTGTTCCGCGCGCGTCCGCGGCTCGGCGCGCGCAAGGGGACACGACTGACGACGATCTCGGGCACGGTGCCGGAGCTCGCCGATCTGCCGGTTGGTTGTGCCTTCGGTGAACGCTGTCCGCTGGTCGAGGACAAATGCCGCGCGACGCTGCCGCCGATGGTCGAGGTCGGCCCCGCGCATGTCGTGCGCTGTGTCCGCACCGATGTCTCGATGGCCGCGAATGTCGGGGCACTGTCCGCATGACCGCAGCTCCGCTTCTCGACGTCAAAGATCTCGAGCAGCGTTACACGCTGCCGCGCGAAAGCCTGTTCCGTCCACCGGGACAGGTGCGGGCGCTCAATGGCGTCAGCGTGCAGGTCCAGGCCGGCAAGAGCCTCGGCATCGTCGGCGAGTCCGGCTCCGGCAAATCCACCTTTGCGCGCGTCGTGATGGCGCTGGAGCGGCCGGCCGCGGGACAGGTCACGCTGCTCGGCCGCGATCTCAACCGCATCTCCCCCGATGAATTGCGCCGTGCGCGGCGCGATTTCCAGATGGTGTTTCAGGATCCTTATGGATCACTCGATCCGCGCCAGACCATTGCGCGTATCGTCGCCGAGCCACTCACCGTGCTCGATGATGCCGACCGCACGACGTTCCGCGCCCGCGTCGCCGCGGTGCTGAAGCAGGTCGGCTTGCGCGATGCGGACATGGACAAATATCCGCACGAGTTCTCGGGCGGACAGCGCCAGCGCATCGCGATTGCGCGTGCGCTGATCACCCAGCCGAAGCTGATCGTCGCGGACGAGCCCGTCTCTGCGCTCGATGTCTCCGTGCAGGCCCAGGTGCTGAACCTGATGCAGGACCTGCAGGAGCAGTTTGGGCTGAGCTACATCCTGATCAGCCACGACCTCGCTGTCGTGGACTATCTCTGCGACGAGGTCGCGGTGATGTATCTCGGCCGGGTGGTCGAGCAGGGGCGCCCCGAAGATCTGTTCGAGCGCTGCGCCCATCCCTATACGCGGGCGCTGCTGGACGCCGTGCCGCGGGCGCGTGCCGGCGGCGGCCGGCGGCGGCGCGGGGCCCAGACGATCGCCTCGCAATCGGCGGCTGCGACCGGATGCCCCTATGTGGCGCGCTGTCCGCTCGCCGACCAGCATTGCCGCGAGGTTCCGCCCTTGCTACGCAGGGTGGGCGAGGGACATCTCGCCGCCTGCCACAAGGCGGAGGCGGTGATGGCATTGCCGCAAGCGGGTATGGAAGGCTAATGTCGCCCGCAGGATTGGCGTAGCCTCAGGAATACAGAAGAAGGCCGGGGAGTTAGGCATGTTGAAGAAGCTAACGATCGTCGCTTTTGCCGCAGCATTGGCCGCGGCGCCGCTGCCGGTGCTGGCGCAGAGCAAGAAGGACAGCGTCGTCATGGGCATGACGCTGGAGCCGCCGGGGCTCGATCCCACCAACGCAGCCGCCGCCGCGATCGCCGAGGTCACGCTCTACAACATCTACGAGACCCTGACCAAGATCAACGAGGACGGCTCGGTCGCGCCGCTGCTTGCCGAGAGCTGGACCGCGTCGCCCGACCTGAAGACCTATACGTTCAAGCTGCGCAAGGGCGTCAAATTCCAGAACGGCGAGGCCTTCGATTCCGCGGCCGTCAAGTTCTCGTTCGAGCGCAACGCGGCCGCGAACAGCACCAACAAGGACAAGAGCCTGTTCCAGGCCTTCGAGAAGGTCGACGCGCCCGACGCCGAGACGATCGCGCTCACGCTGAAATATCCCGAGCCGAACCTGCCGTTCCTGTTGGGGCAGGCGAGCGGCTCGATCGTCGAGCCGAAGAGCGCTGCGACCAACGTGACCCAGCCGGTCGGCACCGGGCCGTACCAGCTCGGCGCCTGGGTCAAGGGCTCCTCGCTCACGCTGAACAAATGGGCTGACTATCGCAACGCGTCCGCGATCAAGCTGTCCAAGGTGACGATCCGCTTCATCGGCGATCCCGCCGCGCAGATCGCGGCGCTGCTGTCCGGTGACGTCGATGCGTTCCCGCGCGTCACCACCCGCGGCGTCGCGCAGTTCAAGAGCGATCCGCGCTTCACCGTGCTGGTCGGCGGCTCCAAGGCCAAGACCATCGTCGCCATCAACGAGAAGAAGAAGCCGCTCGACGACGTGCGGGTGCGCCGCGCGATCCTCGCCGCCATCGACCGCAAGGCGATGATCGACGGCGCGGTCGAAGGTTTCGGTACGCCGATCGGCAGCTTCTACACACCGGGTTCGCTCGGCTATGTCGACACCACCGGCGTCAATCCCTACGACCCCGAGAAGGCGAAGAAGCTGCTGGCTGAAGCCGGCGTCACCACGCCGCTCGAACTCAGCCTGAAGCTGCCGCCGCCGCCTTACGCGCGGCAGGGCGGCGAGATCCTCGCAGCCCAGCTCGCCAAGGTCGGCATCAACGCCAAGATCGAGAACGTCGAGTGGGCGCAGTGGCTGTCGCAGGCGTTCGCCCCCAACGGGCCGCACAATTACGACCTCACCATCGTCTCCCATGTCGAGCCGTTCGATCTCGTCAAGCTGACCGAGCCCGACTTCTATCTCGGCTACAACAGCGACGCCTTCAACGCGCTCTACAAGCAGATCGTGTCGACGCCCGATGAGGCCGGCCGCGCAAAGCTGCTCGGCGATGCCCAGAAGATGCTGGCGACCGACGCGGTGGCCGGCTTCCTGTTCCAGCCGCAATGGCCGACGGTCATCAACAAGAAGCTGAAGGGCGTCTGGAAGGAAGTCCCGCAGTTCGAGAACGATTTCTCGGCCTGGTCCTGGGAGTAGACCCGGTCACCGAAGTCAAATCCGACGTCGCAATTTTGGCCTCTTCCCATCGGGAGAGGCCATTTTGTTTGGCTGCATCAAAACAAAATCTGCAAAACAACCCCATGCTCAGTAGCCGGGGCCAGTGCTTTCAACGGCTTGCGCGAATCCGCTGTGCGATTTGACCCGTCGGGCAAAACAGGGGCATGATGGCATCATCGGAGAAGGCCGCCGCCCATGCTCATTCGGCAGCGCCGCTCCTGTTGATCCCCGACGTTGAACGTTTGGATCCCTTCTGTAATCCGAACTGGAAGGTCAAGCCATTTTTTCTAAGACCCCAATGTCTCGTTTTGAGGTAGAAGCTTCCAGTTGAAATTTCACTTTGCCCGTTTGCTGCAGACCGCCGCGTGATCTTCACGTCGATTGGCGCAAGTTCCTCGTGATGATGCACGCGGACAATGAAAGTGGGGAGTTTGAACCACAGGAGTTCCGGCCGAATGCAACGCTGCCGTCCTTTCCTTGGTTCGGCGCTCGTAGGCAGAAGCGGACTTCAACCAACGGGAAACCGCCGTCGAATTCATCGACGATGACCCGAACCTGAAATCATAGCTCGTCCAGGTGAGGGGCGACGACGTCTCGAGTGTCTTTGCTGCTCACTACTGGGACAATCTCAAGAGTTGCGCCCGAGCCACGCCACATCAAAACCCACTCTTGGAAAAGCCGCAAATCATCACACTCCATGAGTTGAAAGCAGCGGGCAAAGTTGGGCTCAACCCAGCTGTCGACGTACTTGAGGCCGTCGGGCAACATGCGTCCGCCGTCGCGCACGCGCTTATAGATCGGCAACATATCGTTGTCTTTAAAACGCTCGATGACCATAAAAAGCATCGGTTCCTCCATTTTTGCTTCATGCGCTACTTGCTCGCACGTTACCAGAGCCGCATCGAGAGAGCGGCGCCAGATTGCCGGAAATGGGGTCGCGACCTTGGCTGAGGTCGCACAAAGGCGGTCCGTATCTGAGCGAGGCCGACATTGACGACGATTTGCGGGAACGCACCCTGACGGCTCCGAGAAATCGACAGCCAACGAAGGCTGGCGGACCTCGCGGCAGGATCTAGGCGATAGTCTGCAGGGCCATTCGAGCTTCGAGGGAAACTAACGCTTCTCCTCGAAAGCTAATTTTAAGGCAAGGCTGGCGAACACCGTTCCCAGCAGATACTGAGGCCAACGGCCAAGGCCACCTTGCTTCAGGAATCTTACGCCGATGCCACTTGCAACGGCAATCACAAGCCCATTCACAACGAGGCCAATTGCGTTGAGTATTGTCGCAAGCGTCATGACCTGAACGACTACCGATCCAGCGTCAGTTCGGACAAACTGGGGGAACAGCGCCAAGACGAACAACGCCATCTTTGGGTTTAGCAAATTTGTGAGCAACCCCTGTCGAAACACCACTATCGCAGAGCGTTGGGGGCCCGCTCCAGACACCGGGGCGAGCAGGCTACCCGAGGCAAATGCACGCCATGCTAAGAACAAAAGATAAGCGGCGCCCGCATAGCGCACCGCGTCGTAGGCAACAGGGACGAGCACGAACAATTGAGAAAGGCCGAAGGCCGCGGCTAACGCATGGCAATAGGTTCCAGCTTGTATCCCCGCGAGTGTTGCAAAACCGGCGGATCGCCCCTGCGCCATGCTGCGACTTGCAATCAGCAGCATGTCAGGTCCTGGAGTAGCCGTCAGCGCCAGGCACGCCAAGGAAAACAGCGCGAGCGTGTACAAGTCGAGCATCTCTATTGAACTCCTAATCCAGACGCGACGGAAATATACGCGCAAGAACGCGGCAGGAGAAGCAGTATGCCTTGGCGGCCCGCCGTCCCGACGGTCACGCTCTACTCGCAGGCAAGGGCCGGCGACCGAAGCCGCGAAGCGTCTCCGTCCCGTGCGATCCGGCGCGAGGATGCGAGGCGCTGGAGAACATCGGCGAGCTGGCCGATCGTCTCGCCAAGGCGCGCGATGTCCTGCTCGGCGTCGGGCGTATCGCGTCCTACGCCGACAATGTCGGGAGCGAGTGGATTACGGCGGCGTCGAAGAAGCGCCTCGAGGCGGTCTCGAAGGACGTCGCTTCGCTGAACGATTACGAGACGCGATTGTCGGACAAGATCCAGCTGCTGCTCGATGCGGTGCTGGGCTTCATCAACATCCAGCAGAACGAGCTGTTCAAGATCCTGACGATCGTCTCCGTGGTCGGCGTGCCGCCCACGATCGTGGTCGGTGTCTGGGGCATGAACTTCAAGAACATGCCGGAGCTGAGCTGGACGTTCGGTTATCCGTTGTCGCTGTTCGCCATCATCGCGAGCGGCGTGCTGCCCTTGATCTGGTTCAAGCGGCGCGGCTGGTTCGAGTGAACGCGACACAGCTGCCCGGTCGGTCGTTCGTCCTGTCATCGATGCCGCGCCACGTCCCGGTTGTTGCCGATTCTTCCTGCACTTTCTGCTTGCGGAATTGCCGAAAATCGACAAGGCCGCACCATTCTTATTTAATGATTTGCCGATACGTTCATCCTGTTTCTGAACGGATTCGTTTCGTTGCGGATTTTTCGGTGTCGCAAATGACACCCTTTTGGGGGGAATTTGCATGCCGGCGCCGGGCTCCTTTCGCGCGTGCATTGTTGCCGGAACGATCGCATCGGCCGTGCTCGGCGCACTCGGTTTCAGCACGATCGGTTATGGCGCAGCCGTGGTCGGTGAAAGCCGCAAGGTCGAGATCACACAGAAGGCGCCGAGCGGCATCGACGCGCTGAAGTCGCAGTACCGCAGGCCCGCCTCGATCCCGTTTCCGAAGGACAATCCGTATACGCCCGAGAAGGCCGCTCTCGGCAAGAAGCTCTATTTCGATACGCGCCTGTCGGTGAGCTCCGCGCAGTCATGCGCAAGCTGCCATAGTCCCGGTTTCGGTTGGGGCGACGGGCTCGCGGTCGGCGTCGGTCACGGCATGGCCAAGCTCGGCCGCCATTCGCCGACAATCGTCAACGCCGCCTGGAGCGCAATCTTCATGTGGGACGGACGGCTTCCGACGCTCGAAGAGCAGGCGCTCGGTCCGATCCAGTCGCCCGGCGAGATGAACATGAAGCTCGACGATCTGATGGCGCGGCTGGCGAGCATTCCCGAATACAAGCCGATGTTCGAGGAGAGCTTTCCCGGGCAGGGTATGAAAGCGAAGACGCTGGCGCAAGCGATCGCCACCTATGAGCGCACCGTGGTCTCGGAGCGCGCGCCGTTCGACTCCTGGATCGAAGGCAACGAAAAGGCCATCTCCGAAGCGGCCAAGCGCGGGTTCGCCGTGTTCAACGGCAAGGCGCAATGCGCCGCGTGCCACGAGGGCTGGAACTTCACCAATGAGGGTTTTCAGGATATCGGGCTGCCGAGCAGCGATATCGGCCGCGGCGAATATTTGCCCGCAGTCATCAAGATGCAGCACGCGTTCAAGACGCCGGGCCTGCGCGAGATCGACCGTCGTAGTCCTTTCATGCATGACGGTTCGCTCGCCACGCTCGAAGCCGTCATCGATCATTATGATCATGGCGGCGTAGACCGTCCGAGCCGATCCGATCTCATGCGTCCGCTCGAGCTGACGGCGCAGGATAAGGCCGACCTCGTCGCATTCCTCAAGACGCTGACCAGCAATCTAGAACCCACGGCCGTGCCGGTCCTCCCACGCTGAACTCGAAGGATACTTCCATGCGCACAATCGCTTTGTTTACTTGCGTGATCGCCGCCGGCTTCTCGGTCGGCGCCTATGCCGCCACCGAGGTGATCCACCAGCAGGGGCGGGTTTTCTCCACCGAGAGCATCTCGGTCAAGAAAGGTGACGCCGTCACCTTCCTCAACGACGACACCGTTCCGCACAACATCATGTCCGCCACCAAGGGCAACGAGTTCAATCTGGGATCGCAGGCGCCCGGCACCTCGACGGATGTCACCTTCAAGGAGGCGGGCGATGTGCAGGTGATCTGCGCCATTCACCCGCGCATGAAGATGATGGTCAAGGTGACCGACTAGAATTTTTGTTTGACGCGTTTTCTTCACGCGAACCGGTACCCACCTCGCTCGAAAACGCTCTAACCGAAGTGCCGGAGATTGACGATGTCGATACGCTACAAGATTTTCGGTGCCTTCAGTGTCGTGCTTCTCCTGGCCTGCGGCATCGCCTTCTATGGTATTCGCGCCATCGGCAATTCCGGCGACATGGTGGTCCGTCTCTATGACGGCCCATTGATGGGGATCAACCACGCGCGTTCCGCTCACGCGGCGTTGCACGAGGCGCGCCTGATGCTTCAGCGCGGCTTGGTTGCGGGCAGCTCCCGCGAAACAGTCGCAAAGTTCGAGTCGCTGATCCGTGAGAGTGCCGAGGACTTGAACGTCGTGCGTGAACGCGCCGCGACGCCCAACGTTTCTGCTGCCCGCGAAAAGACCGAAAGCCAGCTCAAGGATTGGTCGACCGCCGCGCTCAAAATCCTGAAGCCGTCGCCCGGCGGCGCGACGGAGATCCCGACCAGCTTCCTGCTGGCGGAGCAAGGCGATCGGCTGATGGCCTCGATCGACGACCTGGTCGAGCTGGTGGCAGCGTACGGCTATGAATATCGGATGGCGGCGGAGAAAGACGTGGAGGCGGCTCGTACGACGATGCTGTCGGTCGCCGTCGGAACCGTCGCGATCGGGCTGATGATCGCGCTCGCATTCTCGTACTCGATGAGCCGGCCGATCTCCGCGGCAGTGCGGGTCGCCGAACGCGTCGCCGCCGGTAATTTCACCGATGATATCGCGGTACGTCGCCGCGATGAGCTCGGCCGCCTGCTGAAGTCGCTCGCTGTCATGCAGGCGAGCCTGAAGACCCGTGCCGATGATGATCTGGCATTGATCGCTGCCAAGGACCAGAGCAGTGCGGAGCAGTCCGGTCATCGGCAGCGTCTGGAGGCCGAGATCGATGCCTTCCGTTCCGCTTTCAGCGAGGTCATGAGCAACACCGCTCGCATGACCGGCGAGTTGACCGACACCGCACAGGGGCTCGCCTCCGCCGCAAGGAATGCGGGCACGCAGTCGAACGAGGCGGCTTCGACGGCGAAGGAGACCTCCGCGAACGTCCAGACGGTGGCGTCAGCTGCAAGTCAGCTCGGCCAATCCGTCCAGGCCATCACGTCCCAACTGGCGGATGCGACCACCATCGTGCAGCGTGCATCCGGCATGGCGGAAGCCGCCAACCAGACCATCGGCAGGCTCGCCAGTGCCGCCCAGCAGATCGACGAGGTGGTCGGCTTCATCAGGACCATCGCAGGGCAAACCAATCTGCTCGCGCTCAACGCCACGATCGAAGCGGCACGGGCCGGCGAAGCGGGCAGGGGCTTTGCGGTCGTCGCGTCGGAAGTGAAGGCGCTGGCGACGCAGACGGCAAAGGCGACGGAGGAGATTTCGAGCCAGATCACCGAGGTGCAGTCGGCGACGCGAGAGGCCGTCGACAATGTCGGCGCCATCGCGTTGATCATCGGCGATATCGACGGCTTCACCGGCAGGATCGCGGCTGCGGTCAGCCAGCAAAATGCGGCGGCCGGCGAGATCTCCAGGAATATCGGGCAGGCGGCGTCAGGCACCGCCCTGGTCGCGCGCAGCATCGCCGGAACGGCCGAAGCGACCGACAACGCCAATCGCACCGCCGACGTCGTTCTTGCCACGGCTCACGACCTGTCCAGCCAGGCCACGCAGTTACGTTCGTCGGTGGATCGCTTCCTGTCGAACGTTGCGGCGTAGGCGCGACGGAGTCGGGTTCGATCGGCGTCCACCGTCACCTCTCCCCGACGGGGAGAGGTCGGATTGGGCCCGGCGATGCGAAGCATCGTCCAGCGCAATCCGGGTGAGGGGCCGCGGCACCCAGTGAAACCAGAACGCCTCACCCGGATCGCATCTTCGATGCGCTCCGACCTCTCCCTGCGGGAGAGGTGATCTGAGCTCTCGGTGCGCACCGATTCAACCAAATGCGTTCCGCTTCAAGCGAACAGGGTTAGTTTAACTGAAGACGGCGCACCGTCCGAAGACGACGCGCCGCCCGTTGCTTCATGCCGCCTTCGCCTCGACGCTGCCGAGCCAGTTGCGGGCGAGCGTCACGTCGGCTTGCGACAATTGATGACCGGCCGGCAAGACCTTGTGGTCGACACGCGCGCCCGCTTCCGACAACAGCGCCGCAAGCTTGGCCGAGTTACTCGCCGGCACGATCGGGTCGGCTTGCCCGGACAGCAACAGAACGGGCTTGCCGCCAAGCTCAGCCTTGGGCGGATCCGACAGCGGCACCATCGCGCGCAGCAGGATCGCGCCTACCAGCACTTCCGGCTTCAGCAGCAACAGCGCGGCCGCGATGTTGGCGCCATTGGAGAAGCCGACCGCGACAGGTGCGGCGATGCCGTATTGCTTCCGTGCGTCGGCGACGAACTCGCCGAGCTCGAGCGCACGGCGGCGCACGTCGGCCTCGTCGAAAACACCTTCGGCGAGGCGGCGGAAGAAACGCGGCATGCCGTGCTCGAGCACGCGGCCGCGCGGCGAGAGCAGGGCGGAGCCGGGCGAGATCATCTTGCCGAGGCCGAGCAGATCGTTCTCGTCGCCGCCGGTGCCGTGCAGCAGCAACAGGGGTGGGGAGCCCGCGCTGGTCGCGGGCTCGAAGCGATGGATGAAGTCGGTCATGACGCGGTCTCTTCCAAATTCGGCAGCACGCCCTCGATCTGCTTGCGATGCTGTTCGAGGAAGCTCGGCAGCTTCAGGTCGCGTCCGAGCGTCGCGACGGGTTCGTCCACGGCGAAGCCGGGGATATCGGTCGCGATCTCGAACAGCACGCCGCCGGGCTCGCGGAAGTAGATCGAGCGGAAGTAGTTGCGGTCCCTCTGCTCGGTCGGGTGCAGGCCGTGATTGCTGACGAGCTTTTGCGCCATCTTGCCCTGCTCGGCATCATCGGCCGCGCGGAACGCGATGTGGTGCACCGAACCTCCGCCCTGGTGGCCGCGCAAAAAGCCCTTGGCCTCGTAGATGTCGACAACGCTCCCCTCGGCATCACCCGGCGCCTTGAAGCGGATCACCGAGCCTTCGCGCCCGGTCTCCTTGAAGCCGAACACGTCGGTGAGGACGGCGGCCGTCTTCGCCGCGCTATCGAGCAGCAAGGTCACGCCGTGGAAGCCGCGGATCGCGTGCTCGGCCGGCACGTCGCCATTGCTCCAGCCGGGCTCGTTCTCGGCGCCGGGGACGCCGACGAGCGCGAGCGCCATGCCGTCAGGATCGGTGAACGGCAGCACGGATTCGCCAAAGCGCTTTTCGAGCGCCTCGTAAGCGATGCCCTTCTCGATGAAGCGCTGCGTCCAGTAGCCGAGCGAGCGCTGCGGCACGCGGAAGGCGGTCTGATGGGTCTCGCCGACGCCGCGGCGGCCCGGTGACACGCCGGCCCACGGGAAGAAGGTCAGGATGGTGCCGGGGCGGCCGGTCTCGTCGCCGTAATAGAAGTGATAGGTGCCGGGATCGTCGAAATTGACCGTCTTCTTGACGAAGCGCAGGCCGAGATCCCGGGTGTAAAAGCCGAAATTGCGGATGGGGTCGCCGGCAATCGCGGTGACATGGTGCAGTCCAGACATGGTCGTCCTCCTGAAAATCGGGGAGCGGGTCTTGCTCTGGGAGGAAATATCGTTCCGCTTTGGATTGGAGACAATCCATGCAAATATGACGTGTATGTCTACGATTTGGAAACAATCCACCGGGCGGGCCCATGGATAAGGTTGCCAGCCTCCGGGCCTTCGTGAAGGTGGTCGAAAGCGGCAGCTTTGCCGAGGCCGGCCGGCAGCTGCGGCTGTCGCGCTCGGCGATCAGCAAGTACATCGCCGACCTTGAGGAGAGCCTCGGCGTCCAGCTCTTGAACCGGACCACCCGCCACGCCAGCCCGACCGAGAACGGCCAGCGCTATTTCGAGCGGGCTGTCGTCATCCTCTCGGAGATCGAGGCCGCCGACCAGGCGGTGTCGCAAGCGCAGTCGGCGCCGCGGGGACTGTTGCGCGTCAATGCGCCGATGTCGTTCGGCACGATGCGGCTGGGGCCCGTTCTCGCTGAGTTCATGGAAGCCTACCCCGAGCTTCAGCTCCAGATCGTGCTCAGCGACGACCTGCTCGATCCCGTCCAGGACGGCTTTGACGTGACGCTGCGCATCGCGGAATTGGAATCGTCGAGTTTGATCGCGCGAAAAATCATGCCGGTGGCGCGCATGATCTGCGCTTCGCCGGATTATCTCGCGCGCCACGGCACGCCAAAGCATCCGCAGGATCTGCGCGAGCACGCTTCGCTCACCTACGGCTTCCTGCTGACCGGCAATCAATGGAAGCTCACCGGCAAAGATGGCGATCACTGGATCCAGCCGGCCTGGTCGCTCTGCGTCAACAACGCCGAGGTGCTGCGCGACGCCGCGATCAAGGGCAGGGGGCTTGCACTGCTGCCCGAGTTCATCGCCGCGGATGCGTTGAAGAAGGGCGAGCTGCGAACGGTGCTGGACGATTATTCCGCGCCGCCGCTCGCGCTTTATGCGGTCTATCCGCCGACGCGGCATTTGTCGGTGAAGGTGCGGCTGTTCATCGATTTTCTGGTGGAGCGGTTTGGACGGGAGGAGGAGACGCGCGTCGGGGCGCGTTGAGGCTCGGGGAGACCTCCATGAAACGGCCAACCGGCCGATGTTTGCTTGGCCCCGAACCGTGGCGGAGAGGTGAGGTCGTCGGTGATTGCGCCTTTTGGGGCCAGAAGCGGAAGTCTGCTATTCGATCACTTCATCGGCGCGAGCCAGGAGCCCTGCGGATATATTTGTGCCGAGAGCCCTTGCCGTTTTGAGGTTGACTGCCAACCATAAATTGCTTGGAAATTCGATGGGGAGATCGCCTGGTCGGACACCCCTGAGGATTTTGTCAACGAAATAGGCGGAGCGACGATAGCACCAGCGCAAATCAACTCCGTAGCTCACAAGGCCGTTGTGAACAACGTGCTCGCGATACCCGAAGACCGTCGGCAACCGCTTTTCAAGAGCAGTGGCTGCGATCTGCTCACATCGATTGAGGAGCAGATTGGTCTGAAGGATGACGACGACGTCGACCTTTTCGTTTGCCAGCGCGACGAGCGCGCCGGAAACGTCGTCTACTGTGCTGGCGTCAGCCTCGATGACATTGAGGCTCAAAGCCTCGCAAGCCGCTTTCAGGTCCCCAACCTGAGGCGGCCCCTTAGGGTCGTTCATATTGGTCAGCAATCCAACACGTCGAGCTGTCGGCACGATTTCTCGCGCGAGTTCGATTTGCTTGGTCGGTAGTCCGGGTATGTACGGCTCTATGCCCGTCACATTCCCACTGGGGTGAGCCTCGCTGGCGATCAAGCCGAGACGAACTGCATTGGCGAGCGCGGCACAGACGATTGGTATTGAAGTTGTGGCCTTGCGCCGCTCCGTGCAAGGACCACGCCTGTAGGCGAGAAGCTAGCATCATTCTGGAACCGCCGCATCAGGTCAAACGGGGAAGAAGCTCTTGGCGAGCAAACGAAAGGGCAAGCAGTCCGCCGGTCTGGACGATCGTCAACCCTCGCAGCTCTTCACGCTAACGCCCGGCTCAGGGACAAGCCGAACTCAAGTCCGTCAGCCTGCCTCTCGTCTCACTTCTTCCCGCCGACAAATTCGCGCACCGCCTTGATGGTCGCCGCCGGATCTTCCTCCATCAGCCAGTGGCCGGCGCCGGGAATGACAACCTCGGTGACATCAGTTGCTGCGTTGCGCATCATGACCGCTTCCATCTTGCCGAATGACTTCTCGCCGCCGACGGCGAGCACCGGGATGGTCAGCTTGGTTGCGATCGCCTTCTTGTTGTCCTCGGCGTCGGTGCGGATCGCGCGGAACTGGGCAAAGGCAGAATGCATCGCGCCCGGCCGTGCATAGAGCTCCGCGTAGTGGCGGCGCGTCGCCTCGTCGACCTTGGAGGGCGTGCCCGCAAACTCATTCCAGAAGCGGTCGAGGTAGATGCGTTCGCGGCCCTTGACCAGCCGCTCCATGTCGGGGCCGCCGAAATCGAAGTGCCAGAGCTGCGGGCTGCGGACGACCTCATCCCACGGCGGCACGCCCGGCACGGGGGCATCCATCACGACCAGCTTTTCGGTGAGGTCGCGATAGCGCGCCGCATAGGCATAGGCCACCATGGTGCCGATGTCGTGTCCGACGACGACAGCCTTGTCGATGTTGAGCGCCTGCAGGACGGCGCGCATGTCTGCGGCCTGGCTCCATTTGTCGTAGCCATTCTCGGGCTTGCTCGACAGGCCCATGCCGCGCAGATCCGGCACGACCACGGTGTGATCGCGCGCGAGGTCTGCGGCGAGCCTGGCCCACATGTCGCCGGTATCGCCAAAACCGTGGATCAGGATCACCGCGGGTCCCTTGCCGCCGACGCGCACATGGATCTGCGTGCCGTTGGCCGGGATGGTTTTGGTCTGGAAGCTGGACGGGAACTGTGCCTCGGCGCGGGCCGCGGGCGCGAGCAGCATGAGGAGAATGGCGAGATATCTTGCGCGCACGGGCGACCCCTATGATCCTGGATTTCAGGACGTAACCGTACGTTCCTGGGCTGGTGCGAGCATATTGTCCAGCGCGCTGATCGACGCTTCGCGAAGCGCGGCCAGCTCGCGCGCCGCATCCCGGCATTCGTCGGGCGACATCGTCGGCGCCGTCAGCTCGATGTCACGGCAGCGCTCGAACAGGCGGACGAGGCCCAGAGCGCTGGCCGCGCTGCCGAGCTGGTGCGCCGATCGTGCGAGCTGATTGTGGTCGCCGGATGCGGCCGCCGCTGTGATATCGGCGATCAGTTTTTCGCTGGTCTCCTGCAGCAGATGATGGAGCTTCGCGATCTGCGTCGGTCCGAGCAGCTCCTTCTGGTCGTCGAGAAAATTCCGGTCGATCAAGGCGCCGGCCGCAAGCGGTGCGTCGGTCGCGCCATCCCCGGACTCATCCTCGATCGCCTCGCGAAGCGCGTTGATCAGGATCGGCTTGCTGACGACCCTGGCGATCCCGGCGGCTGCCAGCCGCTCGCGGGTGCTGCGCGAGACGTCGGCGGTCACGACGATGATCCGCGGCATCGGCTGCAGCGAAAGCTGTCGAATGCGTGCGGCCGCTTCCACGCCATCCATGTCGGGCATGTGCAGATCCATCAGGATGACGTCGAATGCCTGGTCGCGCGCGAGCGCTACCGCTTCTGCGCCGTTCCTGGCGATCGCGCAGAGGTGGCCGAGCCGGTTCAAAATGGCTTCGCCGACCTCGCAATTGACGGGGTCGTCGTCGACCAGCAGCACGCGGCGCTGCCGCGATGGCGGCGCGATCGCGCCTTGCGCGATGCCGCTGGCGGCGTCACGAAGCGGAACGAGCAGCGTGAACACGCTGCCCTGGCCGGGCGAGCTCTCCACCGTCAGCTCGCCGCGCATCAGCCGGGTGAGGCGGCGCGCGATCGCAAGTCCGAGGCCGGTGCCGCCGAACCGCCGCGCGATGCTGTCGTCGGCCTGCACGAAGTCCTCGAAAATCCGCTCGTGCATGTCGGGCGCGATGCCGATGCCGGTGTCGCGAACGACGACGCGGAGCAGCGTATCGTCGCTCCGCCGTTCGGCTGTCGCGCTCAGGGAGATGCCGCCGCTCGGGGTGAACTTGATGGCGTTGCCGATCAAGTTGAGCAGGATGCGATTGAGCCTGACGGGATCGCCGTGCACGGAGGTGCCGATCGTAGCATCGCAGTCGAGGTCGAAGCTCAATCCCTTGCCGAAGGCTTGCGGCCGCATCAGATCGGCGGCGGTCTCGATCAGCTGGTCGAGGCGGAAGTCGCGCGTCTCCAGCGTTTCGGCGCTGGCTTCGAGCCGGGCATATTCGAGAATGGCATCGACCAGCGCGATCAGCGTTTCGCCCGAGGCGGCGGCGGTTGCGAGGTGGCGGCGCTGGACCTCGCTGAGCCTGCCGTCGTCGAGCAGCTGCAGCACGCCCATGACGCCGTTGAGCGGCGTGCGCAGCTCGTGGCTGACCACGGCGAGGAAGCGCGATTTGGTTTCGTTGGCCGCCACCGCGACGCTGCGCGCGCGCTCGGCCGCATCGTGCTCGGCCAGCGCCTGATCGCGCGCCTTCTCGAGCTCTGAGGTCCGCTCGATGACCTTCCGCTCCAGCGTCGCGTAGGATTCGCGCAAATGCGCGGCCATCCGGTTGAACTGGTCGCCGAGCGCCTCGAGCTCGTCACCCGTCCTGATCGCAAGCCGCAGTTTGAGATCGCCGCTCTCGATCCGCCGCGCGCCCTGTGTCAGCAGCTGGATCGGCACGGTCATGCGCCGGCTGAGCCAGAGCGACACCAGGGTGGCGATGACCAGCAGCGCGACCAGCAGGAACGTCGACCGTCCGATCGAGGCGTAGATCGGCGCGTAGGCTTCGCTGAGCGGAAGCTCGACGAACACCAGCCAGCCGAGCGAGGGGACCGTGGCATAGGTCGACAGCACGCGTTGTCCGGAAAAATCCTCCTTGACCAGGCCGCCGGTCGGCGGCCCGACGCCGTCGAGCGCGGCGCGCACATCCGGATGCCGTGAGAGATCGCTGCGGCGGAGCGCCGGCCACAGATCGGGATGCGCGATCAGCACGCCCAGCCGATCGACCACATAGGCCTTGCCGGTGTTGCCCACCCTGATCCCGGCGACGAGGTCCCAGATGAAGCGCAGATTGACCTCGGCGACGACCACGTTGGGTGTGCTGCCGACGCCGCGGGTGGCGATCGTCATGTAGGGCTCGGTATCGCCGAAGAAATAGACCGGCCCGTAATAGGCCCGGCTTTCATTGGCGCCGCGGAACGACGCAAAGGAAGAATGGTCGGCGTTGCTGCCGATCCTGTCCGCGACACGGCGCGACACCCGCACCTGCTCGCGGCCTTGCGCATCGAGCTCGGTCAATTCGGCGATCGCGGGCGAGAGGCGCATCAGGCGGATGGCGTTGAGGCGCACGTCCTCGTTGGTCGAGAGTTCTGCGGGCAGGCGGGCGAGCCATCTGATCTGGTTTTCGATCTGGCCGACGAACTGGCCGATCTGGATGGCCGCGCTTGCGGCCTGCTCGCGCTGGGTCGCGGCGAGAAGCTGCTTCTGCTCGCGATAGGAGAACCAGACGTCGAAGCCGGTGTTGATGGCGAGCACGGCAAAGGCGAGGGCGACGATCGAGTAGAGATATTTGCGGAAAAGCCGGCCCGGAGGCGTTCGCAGATGTCCCTGGTCGACCGCCTCGTTCACTCGCGAATCTCGTCGGCGCGCACCAGCAGCGTGAACGGGATCGTCAGCCCGAGCGCGTTGGCAACGGTGCGGTTGATCAGGAGCTCGTATTTCCGCGGCGATTGCACCGGCAGATCGCCGGCCTTGGTGCCGCGCAGGATGAGATCGACGTAATCGGCCGAGCGCACCTCCAGCGTCGGCCCGTAGCTCATCAGCCCGCCGGCATCCATGAAGTAGTGGAACGGATAGATCATCGGCACGCGATATTTCGCGGCCGTTGCGACGATCGCCTGCCGGTTCACCACCAGAAAGCTGTCGACGAGCGAGATCATCGCCGCCTTCGGCGGCTCGGCGAAACGGCTGATCGCGCCGTCGATTTCGGCGGCCGTGCTGATCGGCGTGACCACCACGGTCACGCCTGCGGCCGCGGCCTCCTGCTCGACGGAGTCGAGGTAGAAGCGCCCGGCGCGAGGCGTGCTCGCCGGATTGAACAGGACGCCGACGCGCTGGATATCCGGCACGGCCTCCCTGATCAGCTGAAGCCATTTGCCGCCCATCTCGGGCGTGCTGCTGGTGAAGCCCGTGATGTTGCCGCCGGGATGGGCGAGGCTCTGGACGAAGCCATTGCCGATGGGGTCGTTGGATGTCGCGAAAATGATCGGGATGGTCTTGGTGGCCGCCATGATGGCTGCGGTTTCGACGGTCGAGCCGGTGAGGATGACATCCGGCTTGAGGTCGATGAGCTCCGTGACCGCGGCCTTCATCTTGTCCGGACCGCCGAAGCTCGAGCGGACCTCGAAACGGTAGTTGACCCCTTCGACCCAGCCACGCTGCCTCAGGCCGGCGATCAGCGCGCCGAGGCGCGTGGTCGAGCTTTCGGTCATGTTGCGTCTGGTCAGCTCGTCGTCGAGCGACAGGCTGGTGATCGAGGCGACGATTCGCATGCGATCCGACGTTGCGCCGAGCGCAAAGAAGCCCGCGGCGGTTGCGCCCGCAAGGCGAATGAAATCGCGGCGGGCGACCGCCGGCACAACGCTGGCAGGTGCGGGCCGTTCACTCATGAAATGTTTCGCAAAAGTTGTCCCTGGCGTTGTGCATAACGCGAAAGCCTGGCGGCGACAATTGATGAAAAAATGCGCTTGTGAACCTTCATTCGCAGCCACAGGGACCCCAATACCGTATTGCTACCTGAATCGCTGTTTCGGTTGATGTCTGCTCCGTGACGCCCTGTAAGGCCTTCTGGCATTGCAACATTTCCGTCTCGGTTGCGGACGGCGATTCGGGGAAGCCGATTTCGTAACTGCCGATTTTTGAGCTGTTGTTTCAGGTTTGTTTCGAAGGTTTACGATGCGCAAAATCTACCTTGTCCCGGCCCTTGTCGGCCTTCTCACCATTGTTGCGGCCGGGCCGCTGGCGGCTCAAGGCGTGCAGGGCGCGGCGCCCAAGCAGAAGGCTGCGACGGCGCCGAAGGCGGTCGCGGCCGGTGCGTCGCCCGGCGCGGCAGCCCCTGCCAGTGCGGCACCTTCAGCCTCGAGCGAGGCCGCCACGGCGCCCGCCGACGACAAGACCAAGACGATCGACGGTTTCCGCTCCGCCAAGTTCGGCATGAACGAGGCCGACGTGCGCGTGGCGATGACCAAGGATTTCAACCCGAAGGCCGACGCGATCAAGTCGCAGGACAATCCGTCCGAGCTGACCCATAGCGTGCTGCTGACCGTTCCGGATCTGCTGCCGAGCGGCGGCACCGCCGAGCTCTCCTACGTGTTCGGCTACAAGTCCAAGTCGCTGATCCAGATCGGCGCGGTCTGGTCCAAGGCGACCGATGCGGCGCTGACGGCGGAGAAGCTGTTCTCCAACGCCAACATCCTGCGCGCGCACTTCCTCAGCGAGGGCTTCAAGCCCGACTCCATCGCGGTCAACATGCCCGTCAACGGCGGCATCGTGATGTTCCGCGGCAGCGACGCCAAGGATCGTTCGGTGATCCTGCTGCTGCAGGGCACGTTCGAGAACAAGGAGAACAACCAGCGCGTGCTCACGCCGACGAGCCTGCTGCTGTTCTACGTGGCCGACGCCAAGAGCCCCGACGTCTTCAAGCTTCCGCCCGGTCAGTTCTGATCCGGGACGATCTCACATCATTCTCCCACGCGGTTGTGGATCGGCGCCAATGCCGATGAAGAGGATCTGAAATGCGCGGACCGTCTGCGAGGCGAGACAACAACGAACGGATGCTGCAGGGACTTGCACGCTTCCGTTCGATGTCGCTGCTCTGCGCGATGCAGATGGTCTTCCTGCCGGTGTTCAGCGTCCGCCTGCAGGCGCAGACGGCGAACGTCATCGTTCCGGACGGCCGCACCGGCACCGCCTTGCAGACCTCCGGCGGCGTCACCAACGTCACGACGTCGACGGTGGCGGGCGTCAACGCCTTCAACTCGTTCTCGCAGTTCAGCGTCGGGCAGGGCAACACCGTCAATCTGCAGCTGCCGACCGGCACGCAGAACCTGGTCAACATCGTTCGCGACGCGCCGGTCTACGTCAACGGCACGCTGAACTCCTACATGAATGGTGCCATCGGCGGTAACGTCTACTTCGCCGATCCCAAGGGCTTCGTCGTCGGCCGCAGCGGCACGGTGAATGTCGGCAGCCTCAACGTCTCGACGCCGACGCGCGAGTTCACTGACAGCCTGATCGGACCCGGAGGGGCGATCAACGGCACGGCGGTCGGCAATCTGATGGCGGGCTCGTTCCCGGTGTCGCCGGACGGCAATGTCAGGATCTACGGCCGGATCAACGCCATCGACGGCGTCCGCCTGACCGGGCAGAACGTCCTCGTCGGCGGCGCAAGCCAGCGCGACATCGCCAATCTCGATCACGCCGCGAAGTTCGCGGCCTCCGTCAATTCGAAGGGCCTGCGCAGCGCCAGCGCCATCACCGTGAGCAACGGCTCGATCCACATCGGGGCCGTCAACAACGCAACCGTCAACGGACGGCTGACGGCGCGCAGCAAGACCACGACGCCGAGCACGATTGCGGTCGTGGCCGGCAACAACGCCGAGATCGGCAAGAATGCGAAGCTGAGCACGGCGAGCCGAACCGGCGATGCCGGCGGTGTCCTCGTCAAGGCCGGCAACGACCTGACCGTGAAGAGCGGTGCGGCGATCAACGCCGGCTCGAAGACGGGCAATGCGGGCCTGGTCGAGCTCAGCGGAAACGGCGTCATCGACATCGGCAGCGGTGTCTCCATCAACCTCAGCGCGCCGAACGGCAAGGCGGGCACGCTGGTGATCGACCCGACCGATGTGGTGATCGGCGATGCGGGCCAGGGCGACGCCGGCGTGACCCTGTCGAACACGTCCGTCGCCAACGCCATCGCAGCGCTGAGCGCCGGTGCGACTTACGTCGTCCAGGCGGACAATTCGATTACGCTCGCCGCGCACGCCGTGATCGATGCCCGCCGTCTCGACGTCAACGGTCATTCGACCGGCAATGCCAACAATGTCGAGCTCGACGCGAAAACGATCTCCATCGTCGACGGCGCGAAGATTCTGGCCCAGGCGGTCAATTCCGGCACCAGCTACACCGACGGTAGCGTCACCCTCGCGGCGACGGCCAGCCAGACCCTGGTGTCCGGCCACGCCTATGCGACGACGGGCATCACGGTCGATGGCCAGATCACCGGCGGAAACATCAGCATCGGCGCGACCTCGACGGCCGTGTCGAACATGCTGAGCTCGACGGCCGGTCTTTTCGCGATGCTCGGCGAGACCGTCGCCGGGCTGAACCTCGGCGTCAATGCCGGCTATGTCGCCGCGAGCGCGACGGCCAACGTTGCCATCAATGGTCATGCCAATATTTCCGCGAGCGGCAACGTCCTGATCACCGCGACCGGGTCGGAAACGGCGGCGGATCCGGTGCTCGCATCCACGATCGGCGGCGGTCTTCCGTTCGGCGCTTCGGCCGTGGTCGGCAACGTCATCGGCAACGTTTCCGCCAACGTCGCCAGCAACGCGACCATTTCGGCCGGCGGCTACCTGAACATCACCTCCACCAACAACGCCACGGTGAACGTCGCCGCGATCGCGGCAACCACCAGCGCGGCCGTGGTGGCGACGTTCGCCTATACCAACGCCTCGGTGACGACCAACGCGAATGTCGAGACCGGCGCCCATCTGAGCGCGGGGACGGCGAGCGGTTCGGCCGGCGGCCTTGCCATCTACGCGACCAACAACAACAGCTTCTCGACATCGGCGACATCGGTCGCGCTGGATAATCCTGCGCTCAACGGCAATGTCGGCGGCGCGATGGCGATGAGCAACATCAACACCTCCGCCAACGCCACGCTGGGATCATCGCTGGGAACCAGCGCCAATCCGATGACCGGCCCGGTGACGGTCAATGCCGTCTCGAACACCACGTCGAACTCGACAATGGCGTCGACCATCACCGGCACGCCCACGCTGATCGCGGGCCTGCAGGGTGTTCTGGCCGTCGGCTCCGCGCCGACCAGCATCATCGTGTCGCAGATGACCAGCACGCTGCTCACGGCCGATTTGAATCTCAAGGCCTCCGCGGCGCTCACGCTCGCCAACAGCACCGAAAATGCCACGGCGGCGATCGCGACCAATCCAAACGGCGGCGCGCCGTCGATCTACACGACCGGCAACGTCGCGGTGGTCTCCAACGTGACCGACGTCGGCGTGCGCAACAACTCGACGACGGCGGCGATCACCTCGAGCCCGATCAACGGCCAGTCCTACGCGGTCAGCGCGGCCGTGGCCTGGGGCAACTACACCCACAATTCGAATGCCTATATCGGCGAAGGCGTGACCATCAATGCGCCGAACATCGGCGTCGCTGCAAACACCTCGATGCCGATCACCAACACCTGGACCCAATGGGCCGGGTTGACCGAGGTGTTGAGCCATCTCAACGGCAGTCTTGGCGTCAGCGGCAACATCATCACCAGCTACGCGAACGCAGGCGCCGACGCAGGCGACACGCTCGGAATTTCCGGCTCGCTGAACAATTTCATCGTCCACAACAACACCACGGCATGGGTCGCGACCGACGCCAACCTGAATGCGACCTGCACCGTCGCGTCGTGCGGCAGCGGCGCGTGGACGGCCAACCTCAACAACGGCACCCAGGCTTTCGACGCGACGCTTGCCGTCACGGCCAACTCCTATACCGCCTCGATCGACGTCGCCGGCAACATCGGCACGTTCGGCTTCATCGGCAACACGTCCGGCGGCTCGTCGTTCGGCGGCTCGCTCAATCTGGTCCAGCTCTCCAACAACACCATCGCCGGCGTCGCCGCCAATGCGACGGTGAAGGCGAACGACAACATCTCGGTCGAAGCCGTCACGACCGATCAGTTCTTCGGTGTCGCGCCGACGTCGGGCAAGGCCCAGGGTTCGCTGGCGCTGAACGGCATCACCTCGATTGCGCTGGTCGACAACACGACCCATGCTTCGATCGGTGCAGGCGCGACCGTGGAGGCGCCGACCGTCAACATCTATGCCGCCCAGGACCTGTCGATGCTGTCGATCGCTGGCGCGGTCTCGATCAGCGCCAACTCGGCGGTCGGTCTCGCCGTCGCCTATCTCGGGGCGACCGCCGACACCGCTGCCTATATCGGCGACAACAGCAGCGATATCCGGGGCGGTGCCTTCAACGTCGACGATCCTTTCTCGGGAACCAGCGGCGGCAGCGGCTCGGTGAAGGCCGACAACCTGATCATTTCCGCGACGACGTCCGGACGCATCACGGCGGCCTCGATCGCGGCAGCGATCTCGGAGCCGGGCGTGTCCAGCTTCGCGACCAAGGCGGGGGCGGTGACGTCGGCCGCAACCGGCGGTACCGCGGGCGTTGCAGCCGGTGCGAGTCAAGTCGGTGCGAAGTCCGGATCGAGCACCAGCGGCTTCAGCATCGATCTCGCCGGCAGCTCCTCGGTGAGCGATGTCTCGCTCGGCACCAGCGCCTATATCAAGAACGCCGGGACGATCGACAAATACACCACGACGAGCCTGGTGAGCACCAAGACACTGGTCCAGGCGCTCAACGACACCATTCTGGACAATGGCTCCGGCTCGGCTGCGGCCAACATGGCCGGGAGCGAGGGATCGACCAGCGTGGCCGTCGGCGGCGCCATCGCCTCGGCGATGTCCAGCAACCACACGCTCGCCTATATCTACGGCACGACGCTGAACAATCAGGATACCTTGAAGGTCATGGCGCTCAATGGCGGCTCCGAGACCGTCGTCGCGCTGGGCATCTCGGGATCGAAGGCCAATTCCGCCTCGTTGTCGGCCTCGGTCGGCATCATTACCGACAGCGCCAATGCCTATATCGAGAACTCGACCGTCACGGGCCGGACGGGCGTGGTCAACCGCACCCTCGAGGTCGACGCCTACCAGACCACGAACATCGCGATCGGCGGCGGCGTGCTCTATTTCTCGGGTGGCAAGGCGGGTGTCGGTATCGCGCTGACCTATGCCTCGATCTCCGATCCGACGAGCGGGAAGGCGACTGACGCCCACATCCTCTCGAGCTCGATCTCCAATTACGACACGTTGCAGGTGCTCGCCGACAATGCCAGCGTGATCGCGGCCGGCGCGGCGTCGGGCGGCGCGTCGACGAACGGCAATTCGCTGACCGGTGCCATCGTGGTTGACGAGATATCGCCGACCACGACGGCCTATATCGACAGCGGTGCGACGGTCAGCATCAATGTCGGGTCGATCACGGTGATCGCCGACAGCGGCGACGTGTCAGCGCTGGACACCGCGCTCGGAAATCTGGTCAAGAAGTCGAACAACGGGCTCCTCGCGTCGGACACCTGTACGACCCACGGCGGCACCGGAGGGCAGAACTGCGTCGACTTCAGTGCGGCCGCGCTCAATGGGGGGGTGGGTAACGGACCAGGCGGCGGCATCGTTTCCGTCGCCGGCGTCATCGAGGCCGCCAAGAACGATATCGGCGCTTCGCTGGTCTACGACACCATCGCGACGACGCATTCGGCCTACATTGCCAACGTGCTGACGACTGCGGTCGGCCGCGTCAATGTGACCGCAACCGACTCCTCGGCGATCCAGTCGGTCACCCTCGGCATCGGCGCGGCCAGCGGGCAGTTCGCCGGTACCGCGGCGCTGACGATCAGCTCGATCACCAACACCGTTTCGGCCGGCATCGGCAAGAGCCAGTCGAACTCCACGAGTTCGACCGTGTCGGCCGGCTCCGTGACGATCAACGCGACCGACAATTCCAAGATCACCGGTTCGGCTGCAGTCGCCGCGATCGCGCCGAATGGCGGAAACGCCGCGGGTCTGGCGCTCGTCAACAGCAATATTGCCAACAATGTCAGCGCCGGCATCACCGGTTCGAAGGTGACCTCGACAGGCACCGTCGCCCTCGGCGCAAGCTCGAACGCCACGATCTCGACCGTCGCCGTCGGTATCGCGATCTCCTCGCAGGTCGGCCTCGCAGGCTCGGTCGCGACGAACCTGATGGGGACCAACGTCACTGCCAGCATCACCGACAGTGCCGCGCTGGGCGCCACCAAGGGATCCGACGTCATCGCCAACAACAACGTCGCGGTGATCGCAAGCAACACGGACAACGTTGTCGTGTCCGCCGGCGCGCTCTCGATCTCCAAGGGCCCGGCCGGCGGCGCCGGCTCGATGGTGACGAACCAGATCACCGGCGGCACCTCGGCGTATATCAGCGGAGCAAACACCAAGGTCGACGCGCTCGGAACCAGCTCGACCGACACGCTGTCGGTCAATAGCGGTACGCTGGCGCATGCGAACGATCTCAGCGGCTTCCAGGCGCCGACCGACCACACGCCCGATCTGAGCGAGATCCAGGACACGGTGAAGGGCCTCGCCGTGGTCGCGAGCTCGCACCAGGCCGTCGTGACCAATGTCATGACGATCGCAGCCGGCACCGGCATCTCGATCATGGTCAATCCGATCACTTCGGTGCTGAGCGGGTCGACCACCGCCTATATCGACAGCGCCAGCATCGACACGCGCCTGACCAGCGCGGGGCTGCTGCCGCAGATCGACGTCGCGGCCTCGAGCTTCTCCTATTCCGGCGCGTTCGGCGCCGGCATCGTGCCCCCGACCGGCACCGGCGGTGGCGGCGCGACCGTCATCTCGACGACGATGTCGCGCACCACGATGGCGTATGTCACCAATTCGACCGTCGGCAGTCTGTCGTCGACGCCGTCCGCGACCGTCGGCGCCGTCACCGTGAAGGCCAATGCCGAGCAGGATGCGTCCTCGATCGGCGTCGGCTTCAACACCGGCTCGGTCGCCCTGAATGTCTTTACGGCGACCACCGAGGCCTATGTCGACGGTGGCGCGATGACGGCGTCGTCGCTCACCGTGAATGCCATGGACACCACCGCCATCTATTCGGCGGGCGGCTCGGCGGCCTATGGCAGCCAGGCGGCGGTCTCTGCGGCCTTCCTGGTCCAGGTCTCGGCGAACCGGACCGAGGCCTATGTTGGCGACGAGTTCTACTATCATGGCGGCAACACGACGCACACGACCGCGCTCAATCTGAGCGGCGCGCTCGACGTCGAGGCCAACACGGTCGATCGCTTCCAGGCCTATTCGGTCGGCGGCTCGCTCGCGACCGGATCGGCCGCGATCGCCGGCATGGCGAACATCGAGATCGCCAACAACACCACCATCGCCGGTGTCTACGACACCACGCTGCGATCGCCGACGGGTGGTGCGGCCGGCGCCGTCACCGTCGGCGCGAACGAGGATGTCGAGATCAAGGAGATCGCCGGCGCGATCGCGATCGGTGCCAGCGGCTCCGGCGTCGGTATCGGCGCGGCCGCCAACGTGCTCGTCTTCAAGAGCCAGACCACTGCGGAAATCAACAACAGCGACCTGAATTCCTCCGGCGCGATCAATGTCGATGCGCTCAGCACCAAGGAAGTGTTGTCCTACGCGGTCACCGCGGGCGTTGGCGGCAGCGTCGGCATCGGCGCGACGGTCGGCGTCATCATCATCGGCTCCAACACCGCCGATGCCGATACGCAGCAGCAGGAAACCGGGCAGCTCGATCAGCGCGACAGCAATGGCCACAACAACGGCACCATCACGGCCGTCAACAACAGCACCAGCAATTCGCACGGCAGCGATGCCGTCGCGAGCGGCACCGCCGGCAATCCGAACAATGCGCATGTCACCTCGACCTACGACGTCAGCACGGTGCTGGCTGGCGGCTCCGACGGCGTCACGGCGCAGATCGCGGGCGGCAGTGCTATTTCGACGACGCAGGTCAACGTCGGCGCCACCAGCGCGAACGCGACCAAGATGTATTTGCTCGGCGCCGGCTTCGGCAAGAATGTCGGCATCGGTGCCGGCATCGGCTACACCAGTGTCAGCAGCAACGTGACGGCCAATCTGAGCTCGGCCGTCACCGCGCCGTCCGTCATGGTGGCCGCGGTGGTCAAGGACGCCAGCGGCGGGGCCTATGGCGGCCAGACCATCAACACCGAGGCGATCGCGGGCGGAGCGGGACTTTACTTCGGCGCGGATGCCGCGGTGGCGATCGGCAACGTCTCAAATCACGTGAAGGCAGAGCTCGGCGGCTCCGTGACCGGGACGGGCGGCGCCGGTGTCGCCGTGATGGCGCAGGATTCCACGACCCAGATCGTCTTCACCGGCGGTGTCACCGCCGGCGCCGCGGCGGTCGGCGCCTCGGTCTCGACGGCGAGCCGGTCGAGCACGGTCTCGGCAGATGTGCTGCAGGGGGCCGACATCAATACCTCGACGCTCGCGGTCGGTGCGCAAGGCGCGGGCACCTTGACCACGACGGCAACTGCGCTCGGCGGCGGTATCGTCGCGGGCGTCGGTGCGGACGCCGAGGCCCATGAGAATTCGAGCGTGACCGCCGATATCGGCGCGGGCGCGACGATCGCGACGTCAGCGACCGGGCTCGGCACGCTGGTGTCGGCGTCGATCACGCCCAATTTGTCGAGCAGCGCGATCGGCGTCTCGGTCGGCGGCGGTGCGGTCGGCGTCGCCGTCGCCCAGTCGACGGTCGGCGCCCAGGTCACGGCCGATATCGGCAACGACGCCATCTTCTCAGGCGGCGCGGTCTCCGTGGCCGCCATGGCGCTGGTCCCGACGGGCGGCACGACGACCTACGCCTGGGCACTCGCAGGCGGTGGCGGATCGCTGATCGGTGCCCAGGGCAGCTACGCCAAAGCTTCGGAGAATGCGACGGTCAACGCCTATGGCGGGACCGGAATTACGCTTCCCGACGCAGACGTGACCATTGCAGCCCAAAACGACAGCGCCCAGTACGCGAAGGCAACCGGCCTTTCGAGCGGCTTCCTGGCCTTGGGCGCGAGCGTCGCGCAGGTCTCGTCCAGCGCGCACACCTACGCCTATCTCGGGGCGGGCGCGATCACGTCGGCGGCCAACACCGGTATTCTCCAGATCCTCGCGACCGGCGTCGATGTCAACGCCGCCGACGCGATCGTCGGCGCAGGCGGCACCTATGCGGGTGCCGCGGCGGTGGCGACCACCAGTTCGACTGCGACCACCCAGGCGCGGATGGACGGCAACGGGGCCGACGACACACTCTATTTTGGCGGCCTCAAAGTGAGCGCCAAGCACACCACGAATTACGGCGCCAGCGGCGATGCCTACCAGGCCTCCACCGCCGGCGTCTCCGGTGGCAGCGCGCAAAACACCGTCACCACAGACACGACCGCTGAGATCGGCACGCACCTGATCATCAATTCCGCCGGTGGTAACATGACTGTCATCTCCAATGACATCGTCAATCAGGCCGGCGGCGGCGCGCGGTCGGGTTCGGGCGGCATGTTCGCGGGCGCCGCGGCGCTCAGCAACTCGACCGTCACCCAGACCGTCACCACCAATATCGATGCTGGGACGGTCCTGAGCCTCAACGACGATCCGCGGACGTCGAACGGGGTGATCAACATCGAGGCCTACAACACGCTGAATACGAACGACACGGTGAGCCTGGCGACGGCCGCGCTCTTCGCCGGCGGCGGCGCCGAGTCCGACATGACGGCGAACGCCACGCTCCAGGTCAATATCAATGCCCGTGAGCTCTTCAGCGCCGGCAAGATCTATGTCGGCACGGCGGCGAAGATGGCGGCGGCCAACAATGCCAACGCCAGCCTCTATGGCGCGATCGCCGGTGTCGGCGCCAGCACCAACACCTGGGTCCACGCCACCCAGGGCGTCAGCGTCGGCAACAACGCGAAGATCGAGGCCTGGGGCGACATCACCATGTATGCCGGCCTCGCCGGCGACGGCAGCGTCTTCAGCAGCGTGCAGGCAACGGCGACGACGGTCGTCTACAACAACACCGCGATCCCGATCTCCACACTCTACCGCGGCACGGCCAATGCCGACGACACCACGAGCCTGACGCTCGCCAACACCTCGAGCGTGCTCGGCGTGCAGAACATTTACCTGGGTGCGACCCAGGGGCAGGTCACGGCCGCCGGCAACGGCAGCAATTACAATCCGTATCTGGACATCTTCAGCGCCAAGAACAGCGACAATCACAGCCACACCAGCGGAACCGGCGATGTCGCACTCAATGGCCTGGTGGTGGCGGGCATCAACAACGACCTGACCGTCACGATCGAGCTCGGCGCGAGCGCGCCGACCCTGAGCACGACCAGCCCTTACTCCGAGCTGACCCTCGAGTCCGTTTCCGACGTCAATCACTTGAGCTCGGTGATGAGCTGGAACCACCAGGCGGTCCAGTACACCATCGTCGGCAACTTCAATCCCTACCAGCTGGTCGTCGACCAACTGGCGACGCTGACCGGCCTGACCGCGGCTCAAGTTCGCTCCCAGCTCGCGGCGGCGACGCCCACGGCGCCCGCCACGATGTCGCCGTCCGGCACCGATACGACCGGCGACATCCAGCGCCAGATCGACACGTTGATCAAGCAGGCGCCGTTCACCTCCGACGCGCCCGGTAACGCCTTCGCGTTCGGCGACATGCTGGTGTCCGCCGGCAACGTCTCGATCCTGGCTCAGAAGCTCACCGGCAACAGCGGCACGAACCCGACCGCGCCGTCGGTCATCGCGCGCAGCTCGCCGCTCATCAAGATCGAGAACAAGGGCCTCGACTTCATGAGCCTCGGCAATCTCACGGTCACCGATGTGAGCGGAGGAAACATCACCTACCGCCAGATCGACCATGTCGATGCCGACTCGCACTCCAATGTGACCTTCACCGCAATGCCGAGTGCGACGCCCGTCATCGACGTTTCGGCCACTTACAACCGCTTGGATCCCGACAGCGGCCAAGGCATCGACCAGAACGGCAATGTGCTGACCCGCACGCCCGACATCTATTTCAACGGCGCCGCCAACAACGCGAACGGCCTGCTCAAGGTCCTCAACAATCTCGGCAGTGTCGTCGCATCGCAGTCACTCAGCGCCGCAACCGTCCAGATCGTGGTGCCCAAAGGCACGTTCACCTTCCTCGGCGGTATCGGGAGCTTCTACGACAGCAGCAGCGCGGTCACCTCGCAATGGGATACGACCGAAAACCGGCCGACTGACGCGCTGACGGCGGTGATGACGGCGGCGACCTATCTCGGCGCCTATGGTGACTACTACACCGCTCCGCATATCGGTTCGGGCGGGGATCATCCGTATTTCTACTATTGCTGCGTCGACGGCAGCCACGGCGTGTATCAACCGGTCGGCAACGCCGACGCCAGCACGATCTTCACCGCGCGCATGCTGATGACGTACTACGACGGGCTCTCGCTCTATTCGTCGATCTTCCTGCCGGTGGGCCGGGGCACGCCTGGGAACACCAGCACTCCCGATGCCGGCAGCGTGCCGGACGTCAATACGCTCAAGATCATCGAGGGGCAGTCGCTGGACTCGACCAATGTCGTGCTCGCGCAGTGGAAGAAAACGACTTATGACGGCCGCAACGTTTACACGGATAGCGGTCCGTACAAGACGCCGTTCAATTGTGCGACAGCCTGCGACAGCTCGGGCTTTTTCCAGGTCATCAACATCCAGCCGGATGCGATCACGCCGAAGACCGCGGATACGCCGGCCACCGCGACGGCCACCCGGACCATCACCGGCCAGGCGGTCATCATCTCGGCGTCGGTGATCAACATCAACGGCACCATCCAAGCCGGCTCGAGCAGCAATTACTCGGTCAACATCGGCGCCGCGGCGTACGATGCCATCTATGGCAGCAACGGCCTCAAGAACCGCAACGGCGGCGCGGACTTTGCCGCGGCCCAGGCCAACGCACGGAACGGCGTCTATTACGACGTCTCAGGCTCTGTGACGGCGTCGGCTACTGGCGACGCCAAGATCGGGGTCAGGTACAACGCTCTCACCGATCAGCTCATCCTGAACG
Source organism: Bradyrhizobium sp. CCGUVB4N (assembly GCF_024199945.1). Classification (GTDB taxonomy): domain Bacteria; phylum Pseudomonadota; class Alphaproteobacteria; order Rhizobiales; family Xanthobacteraceae; genus Bradyrhizobium. Next base: position 3,617,690 of record NZ_JANADP010000001.1, read on the forward strand.
GCGTGGCGCAGGGCGCCGCCGGCTACGTCTATCTGAACGGCAAGATCATCTCGACCTCGACCGACAGCACCCAGACCCAGGGCAACATCGAGATCAAGGGCGGCGCCGGTACGGTCACGGTCAACAACACCAGCGGGCTCCAGCTTGTCACCAACACCATCAACACCAGCGCCACCGCCCAGAGCGTGGTCGAGATCGTCGATCAGCTGAAAGGCAAAACGACGTGGTGGGTCTACGATCCCAAGGCGGCGAGCAACCAGCAGGTATCGAGATACGAGACGAATAGCGTCACTGCGGCCGCGATCGATCCTTCGATGCTTGCAGCCAGGACAGGTACGGCAGGCATCCAGTACGCGACGCAGGAGAACATGCTCTATCAGTGGGTCGACACGGCGACGCTGGATCGTCCGACCACCAGCACGCAATTCGACTACGGCTGGAGCTTCACGCAGACCGCCGGCCAGGACTGGACCCGCTCGATCAGCCTGGTTTCTGGCACGCAGAGCACCAACTACCAGAAGGTCACCACCGCCACCGGCAGCTATCACTGGGCGGGGGGCGTGAACCCGGACGGGAGCCCCGTTGGACTCAACACCCACTCCAACGCGTGCTGCGGCGCGGACGGCCAGTACAATTGGTACCAGGCGATCTACGATCACCTGACGCTCACGCTGACCAACACGGTCAAGGCGTCGAACCCGATCAACATCAAGTTCACTGGTGGCGGCAGCAGCGACGTCGTGGTCAATTCGACCTCCGGAATCGTCGTCAACGGGTCGATCAACAACGTTCAGGGGGCAACGACGCTCAACGCCACCGGCGCCAACTCGTCCATCACGGTCGCCGCCAATGCCAACAACCCGGTGATCTCGGGTACGAGCGTGACGCTTCGGGGTGACGGTGGCATCGGCTCGCTCGGCACCACCAAAACGCCTGTCCAGGTGCAGATCTATGGCGGCAGCCTGACCGCCAGCTCGATCGACCACGACATCGCGATCTCGGCGACCGGCGCGATGTCGATCAACCAGGTGAAGGTGAATTCGGCAGGCGCCACGCCGCAGGGCAACGTCTTCCTCTCGGCGACCGGCGACATCAACTCGGCGACCGCCTACAACGTCGCCAACCCCGTCGTGATCGGCAAGAACATCGAAATCGACTCCGACGCCGGTGCGATCGGCGCGACCAGCAGCGTCGTCAACGGCACGTCCACCCTGACCAACATCAATCCGCTGGTGATCCAGGCGAGCGGCACGGTGCAGGCGAGCGGCGCCGTCGACGGCGGCGTGCTCAACAGCAGCTCGGCCACCGGCGCCTACATCATCCAGTCCAAGGGCGATTTGCGCATCGGCACGGTGCAGTCGACCAGCGGACCGGTGTTCCTGGAGGCGGCCGGCTCTGACGGCAACCAGGCCAACATCCTGAACGGCCAGACGGCCGTCGGTATCACCGCGGCGGAGAGCGCGCATCTCCAGTCCGTCTGGGCCAATCTCGACCTGCTCAACGGCAATCCCGCCACCGCCGCCGTCAACAGCTACCAGTCGATGGTCACGTCGGCCTACAACGATTACTTCCAGCTCAAGAACATCGCCTTCGCGAACGGCAGCACCTACAACCCGACCTCGGTGGGTCTGACGGTGCTGCGGGCGCAGGTCGCCGCCAAGCTCGGCATCGATCCCGCCAACGTCTCGACGACGGATATGCAGGTCGAGGCCACGACGCGGTTCCTGAGGGACCAGTTCCTGCTCGGCAAGATCAACACCGATCAGCTCAAGAGCTCGCTGACGACATTGCTCGGCACTGCACCCACCGATCCGCTGGGGACCGTGTTCGGCACGTCGCTGTCGTCGACGCTGTTCGCAAAACTGTTCGACGGCGTCGCGACCGCCGATCAGCGCCTGCCGTCCAATACGGCCCTGCAAACGGCGCTTGATGCCTACGATGCGCGCTATACTTACACGCTCGCCACCACCGAGCGGGTCTACGGCGTCATCACCGCCGGCGCGCAATGGACGCAGAGCCAGCTCGCCTACACGGTCTCGTCGTCCGCGATCGGCGCGGCACCGCCGCCGATCGACCCGAATGTCGCGGCCAATATCAGCGCGAACCAGATCATGCTGTACGCGCCGCATGGTTCGGTCGGCAATTCGGCCGCGCCCCAGACCTTCACCTTCACCAGCGTCGATTCCTCGTCGCTGACGACGGACCAGCGGGCATTGCTCTCCTCGGCCGGTCCCGGCCAGCTCACCGTCGGCGCGGTCACGGATCCGACGACCCATGTCGTGACCTATACGGTCAGCCTGTCGCAGCAGAACCTCGTCGTGCTCGACAACCCCGTCGCGATCTCGGCGAACGCGCTGTCGAACATCTATCTCGGCAGCAAGAACAGCCTGACGCTCGGCGGCATCACCGCGAGCTACGGCCCGATCGCGGCCGCACAAGCCAACGGCATCCAGGTGACCGGCCGCGGCGACGTCAAGCTCGACGCCGTGACCGGCATCACCGCTGCCGCCGGCGTGACCGGCGTGCCCGTGATCTCCGGTGATATCGCCAACCTCACCCTGATCGCCGAGCACGGCAATATCGGTGCCCCCGGCGCTGCCAGTAGCAACCCCGCGAGCAACGCCAATGCGATCCAGATCGCCTTTGCCAATCCGGCCAACGACCAGCTCGACCAGGTCTCGTCCGGCCAGGGCATCTATGTGAAGCAGACCACCGGCGATCTCGTCCTCGGCAATATTTCCGCGGGCAACGAGATCCAGCTCGCCGCGACCGGCAGCATCTACGCCGAGGCCGGCTTCACGGACCGCAGCGCGATCCACATCCTCGGCACCGACCTCGACCTGCGCGCCGGCGGCAATATCGGCTTCAACGGCGCGACCTTCCAGCCGCTGCAGGTGAACATCTCCGGCGCCGTCACCGGCTCCGCCGGCGGCGATTTCAGCCTGCTTGCGGTCACCGGCGACCTCGCGGTGGGCACCAGCGGTGCCTATGGATCGCTGACGGCGGGCAGCGCGATGACCTTGAACGCGTCGCGCGGCGCACTCACCATCAATGCCGATCTCACCAGCGACGGCCTGATGCAGCTCCTCGCCAACCGCGGCATCACCTTCGCGGCCGGCACCAGCGCCGCGCCGGTGGTTGCGACCAGCACCACCGACGGGGTGACGCTTGTGGCCGCGACGCTGTCGATGGGCGCCTATTCGGCCATCAACGCGGCCAAGGTGATCTCGGTCACCACGACGGGCGATGCAGTCCTCGGCCAGCTCAACACGTCGCTGTCGTACGCTGCGGCCGGCAACGCGCCGTCGATCATCGTCACGGCCGGTGGCGTGGCATCGCTGGGCGCGATCATCGGCAATGGCGACGGCCAGACCACCTTCGTGACCTTAGGCGCCGGCGCCGCGCTGTCGCTCAGCGCGTCGAACGGCATCGGCAGCGCGACGGGCCGGCTCGCCTTCAACGCAGGCCTGTTCTCGGCCAGCGCGAGCGCCGGCAACGTCTATCTGAAGGCGCTCACTGACACCGAGGCGAGTGTGCTCTCGGCGACCGCGGGTAGCGTCGACATCATCGGCACCGGCGGCCTGACGCTCGACCAGGTGGCCGCGGGAACGGCTGTGGGCGCGAGCGGCAGCTTCAGCGCCGTCACTGCCAACGGCAGCATCGTGATCGGGACCGCCGGCAGCAGCGGCTCGCAAACGATCCACGCCAGCCAGAACGTGACGTTCAACGCGCTCGCCACCACCGGCAATGCCGGCGACATCGGCAACATCAGCGTCACTGCCGACAACGGCTTCATCCTGGCACAGACGGTGACGTCGGGCGGCGCGACGACGCTGGGCTCGGTCTCCGCCAATGGCTCGGCGACGCTGCTGGCCGCCACCACCATCACCGGCAACACGTTTGCGGCGACGACCGGCGCCGGCCTGCTGACCGCCGGCGGCCCGATCAACTGGAACGTCCTCAACGTCGGATCGACGCTGGGCGCCACCGCGAGCCTGGGCAGCATCACCTTGCAGACCGCGCAGAGCGGCGGCACGCAGACCATCCACGCCCACGACAACGTGACCTTCAACGCGCTGACGGCTGCGGGCATCACCGGCGACGCCGGAAGCATCAATGTCGATGCGGACAATGGCTTCATCCTGGCGCAGACGGTGATGGCCGGCGGTGTGCCGACGCTGGGCTCGGTCTCGGCTCATGGCTCGGCGTCGCTGATCGCCGCCGGCACCAACATGGGTCATAACCTCACGGCCTCGACCGGCAACGCGGTTCTCAAGGGCACCGTCGTCAAGTGGGACAACCTCACGGCCGGCGGCACGCTCGATGTCACGGCGACGGCCGGAGGCATCACCCTCGGCACCACCACCAGCGGCGGCAAGCAAACACTGCATGCCCACGACGACATCGTCTTCGGCCAGATCACCACGACGGGCATCCCGGGCGATGCCGGCGATCTCGACATCAAGTCCGACACCGGCAAGCTTCGCGGCGGATCGATCTCCGCCAGCGGCGATACCCGTTTCGATGTGGCCGGAGGCGTCTCGTTCGACCGGATCACCGGCGAAGTGGTCAAGATGACGTCGTCGGGCGACCTGACCATCAACTGGGTCAGCGTGGTCAAGGAGCTCGACCTCGCCGCCGATACCATCACCGTCAGGGGCGAGCAGATCCGCTCGAACCCGCCGGTTCCGCTGATCCTGAACATCACGGGCTACAATGGCGGCGTCGCGACCTCGGCCAATGTCACGATCGACCCGGATAGCATCATCATCAACCAGCTCAAGGTCGTGGATGCGAACATCCTGACCGATGCGCACTCTGTGACTGTCCTGAACGGCTACGTGCCGGGCCAGCTGACGCTCACCACGGCGAGCGAGCAGGTGCTGCTGAACAACCGTACGCTGGCGCCGTCCAACTGGCCGACGCTCCAGCTCTACCAGCCGGGCGGCGTGTTCACGCTAAGCCAGGTCGGCAACGCCACTGTCACCAACGCCTATGTGGTGTCCTACACCGGCGATATCTCGGCGACCGTCACGAATTACGGCTCTAACCACGCCTGCTGCAGCGACTACACCGGTGCCAGTATGGCCCGCAACATCGCCGTCGACGGCGAGGGGCATGAGAGCATCGATACCTGGCTGGCGCGGAAGAGCGGGGCAGGGACGTTCTACCAGCTCGGTCTCTCCGGCCATGCACGGCTCGACGCTTTGCTCTCGCCGCGTCCGGTCGAGACCATCGGGTCGGGTCCCGCGGTGAACGTCGAAGGGCTCAACGACATGCGCAAGCTACGCCGCCAGGGGCAGCGCGCGGGTCGTCCGGGCTGGAAGGACGCAGCGATGGATGCAATGACGAAGCCGGCGGTGAGTCGCCTCGCGGAGGCGTGGTAGGTCGAGATGCGGGTTCTGGGGGCAGCACTGGGGGTGGGACTTGCAGCGTCGAGCATCGTGGCCGCGCGCGCGCAGGTGCCCTCGATCAATCCCGGCGCGATCCAGAACGACGTCGACCGCCAACGCCGCCAGTTCGAACAACAGAGCGAGCCGCCCAAGCTGAACGGCCCGGCCGTGATCGGCGGCGCACGTGAGAAATCGCCGCTGATGAAGCCGGGCGGTCCGAAATTCCGCCTGCGCAAGCTCGAATTCGACCCATCCAAATTCATCACGCCGGCCGAGCTCGACGAGATCGCGAAGAAATATGTCGGCAAGAACGTCGACATCGCGGCGCTGCTGCAGATCGTCGCCGATATCAATGCGATCTACACCGAGCGCGGCATCGTGACCGGCATCGCGACCCTGCCTGATCAGGATCCCAAGGACGGGGTTGTCAAGATCAAGCTGACTGAGGGCCGGCTCCAGAAGACGACGATCGAGGGCAACAAGCAGACCCGCACCGACTACATCCTTCAGCGCGTCAAGGAGCCGGAAGGCGAGGTCCTCGACGTCCCCAAGCTCAATCGCGACGTGACCTGGTTCAATCGGACCAACGACGTGCAGATCAAGGCGCTGCTCCAGCCCGGCTCGAGCTTCGGCCTGACCGACCTGCAGTTTGCGGTGATCGAGCCGCCGGTCGATACCTGGCAGCTCTTTGTCGACAACCAGGGCTCGGAGAATACGGGCCGCTGGGAAGGCGGCACCTTCTACAAGCGCCACGGCCTGTTCGGCGTCGACGACCGTCTGACCTTTTACGGCGTCCGCTCCGACGGCAACCTCAACGGCAACGTCGCCTACAGCATCCCGGTCAACCCCTGGGGCGGTCGCGCCGGCGTCAGCTACACCGAGGGCAAGATCAAGATTATCGACGGGCCGTTCACTGCGCTCGACGTCACCGGGCGGTCGAGCCAGGCCGCGGTCAATTTCAGCCAGCCGGTGTGGGTGACGCAAAACTGGCTGGTGCTGCTCAACGCCGCCGAGACCGAGGGCAAGACGGTGAGCCGGTTCTCGACCGTCGCGGTGACCGACGACCATTACGACAAGGCCACGGCCGGCGTCTCCGTGACCAATTCCGGCAACACCTATTCGATCACGGTCTCGCCCGCGGTGAACTACATCGAATGGCAAGACCACGTGCTCGGCAACAACCGCACGTTCAACACCTATACCGGCACGCTGATCGCGAACAGCGCCGCGGGCCCCGCCAATTTCAGCGCCAACGTGCTGGCGAGCTGGCAATATACGCAGGAAAAGCTGCTGCCCGGCGACCAGATCTTCACGATCGGCGGCCCCACCACCGTGCGCGGCTATCCGACCAACGCGGCGTCCGGCGACAGCGGCTATTATTTCAACGCCGAGCTGCACTACAACTGGTCGCAATGGCTGAGGGGATTCGACACCTACATCTTCACCGACTGGGGTGCGGTGTACTCGACATTCCCCGGCGTCACGGAGATGACCTCGGTCGGCGTGGGCTTCTCCTGGACCTATGCGCAGTTCATGACGTTCGAAGCCAATTACGCGACGCCGCTGAAGAATGCCGTTTCGACCCAGCACCACTACGAGGCCTATGGCCGCGTCATCGTCCGCCCGCTGCTGATGTTCGAGAAGCAGCCGAGCACCACGCCTGTGGCTGCCGTTGCAGGCAAGAGCAAGTCGTAGCTATTGGCTTTCTCTCTCCGTCATGGCCGGGACAAGCCCGGGCATGACGAGCTTGGATCAACGCCGCAGCGTGAATTCGTCCGCGCCTCTCCGGTGTTCCCACTTCGCCCGCTCGAGCTCGGGCTGATCGCACTCCGTCTCGGGATAGCCGATGCAGAGATAGGCGATGAACTTCCAGGAGACAGGCACGTCGAGCACGCCGTGGATGCGCTCCGGACTGAGAATGGAGACCCAGCCGAGCCCGATGCCTTCCGCACGTGCGGCGAGCCACATGGCGGTGATCGCCGCGACGACTGAATATTCGGTGGTCTCCGGCATGGTCGCGCGTCCGAGGCCATGGCCGATGTCGCTGGCCTTGTCGGCGAACACGGCGAGATGGCCTGGTGCCTGTTCGAGCCCAGAGAGTTTGAGCGCGGCATAGCGCGCCGCGCGTTCGCCGGAGTAGCAATTCAGCGCGTCGGCGTTGCATGCCTTGAAATCGTCGATCACGGCGCGGCGCCGTGCGGCATCATCGACGGTGACGAAGCGCCACGGCTGGCTCAGGCCGACCGATGGCGACAGACAGGCGGTCTCGATCAGCTGCTCCATGGCGCCGTCGGGCAGCGCATTGGGGCGAAAGCGACGCACGTCGCGGCGCCATACGAACAGTTCGTGCAATTGCCGGCGGAAGGCGTCGTCGAACTCGACCATCAATCATCCTCCCGCGTGAAGGAAGGCTGCAGCGACCAGCAGGATCAGGATCTCGCCGACCTGCTCGAACGCGCCGAGGATGTCGCCGGTCTGCCCGCCGATCTGGCGGATCGCGAGCCGCGCCAGGATCAGCCCGGCAAGCGACAGCAGGACCAGGCCGACCAGCGCCTTGGCGGATCCGAGCGCAAGGGCGAGGGCGAGCGTTCCAACTGCGAAGGCGATGGCCACGCTGCGGCCCGGTGGCGATCCGGCGCGCGCGGAGAGCCCGTCGGGACGTGCCGGGGCGACCAGCGACATGAAGGCCGGCAAGCCCGCGCGAGCCGCCGCATGCGCTGAGACGAGCGCCAGTATCACCGCCCATGGATTGCCGATCGCGGCCAACGCACTCCAGCGCAGGCCGAACGACAGGATCAGCGCGCAGACGCCATAACTGCCGATCCGGCTGTCGCGCATGATCTCGAGCTTGCGTTCGCGCGTCCGTCCGCCGCCGAGGCCGTCGGCGGTATCTGCAAGGCCATCCTCGTGCAGCGCGCCGGTGACGAGAGTCGTTGCGGCGAGGGCGAGCAGGGCGGCCATGCCTGACGCCAGTCCCAATTTGCTCGCGAGCGCGTAGACCACAGCGCCTGCAAGGCCCACCAGCAATCCCGCGACCGGCAGCGCCCAGGTCGCGCGCGCGATGGCGCTATCGCCGGCCGGCTCTGACGAGGCCACCGGCAGGATCGTGACAAAGGATGCCGCGATCCTGAGGTCGGCAACGATGTCTTTTGGAATGTCGGCGCGCGGCGTCATTTCAGTTTCATCGGCAGGCCGGCGACGACGAACTCGACTTCGTCGGCCGCCGCCGCAAGGGTCTGGTTCATGAGTCCGGCGGCGTCGCGAAAGCTGCGCGCCAATGCGTTGTCGGGCACGATGCCGAGTCCAACTTCATTGGTGACGAAGACGACCGGGCTCGTGAGGCGGGGCAGCGCGGCGGCGAGCTCGCTCACCTCGCGCTCCCAGTCGCGCTCCGCATGCATCAGGTTGGAGAGCCACAGCGTCAGACAGTCGACAAGCCGCGCGCCGCCGCCGTCGGTAGCAGTCAGCGCGTCCACAAGATCGAGCGGCACCTCGCGCTCGATCCAGTCGGTTCCGCGGCGCGCGCGGTGCCTGGCGATGCGCGCGTCCATTTCCGCGTCGAGCGCCTCGGCCGTCGCGACATAGACGGGCCGCCCCGGAAAGGCGCGCGTGCGCGTTTCCGCACGCTTGCTCTTGCCCGATCGCGCTCCGCCCGTGATCAAGATGACGGCCATGAAAGTCTCCTGCGAGCCTGACTAATCACCAATCGCGGCCAAAGACAAAGCCGAAATCAGGCGGGTAGGGGCTTGCGCTGGCCCCTCGCTTTGCGCAACAGGGGCGGGACAGGAGGCAGGCGTGGGCTTTGCGGGCGCGATGGTGGTGGCGATGGCGGTGGATGCCCTCACGGGTTGGCCAGCGCCGTTGTTCGCGCGGATCGGCCATCCCGTCACCTGGCTGGGCCGGCTGATCGCCGCCATCGACGCAGGCTGGAATCGCGAGTCTGACCCGCCGGCGCTCCGCCGCGCCGCCGGCGTTGCCGGCGCGCTTCTGGTGATTGCGCTCGCGGTTGCTCTTGGCTGGCTGCTCCAGTCCTTGCTTCGGTTCCTGCTTCCTTGGGGCTGGATCGGAATCGTGCTGGTCGGCATTCTGGCCTGGCCGCTAGTCGCCTTGCGCTCGCTGCATGATCACGTGGCGGCGGTCGCAAATCCTCTGCTGGGCGGTAACATCGCCGCTGCGCGCGAAGCGGTCTCGCGCATCGTCGGCCGTGATCCCGCCGCGCTCGATGAGGCTGGGATTGCGCGCGCGGCGATCGAGAGCCTCGCCGAAAATGCCTCCGACGGCATCGTCGCGCCGGTGTTCTGGGGCGCGCTGTTCGGCCTGCCGGGCATCCTCGGCTACAAGGCGATCAACACACTGGACTCCATGATCGGCCATCGCAGCGAACGCCACGAGGCCTTTGGCTGGGCGGCAGCGCGCATCGACGATGTCGCGAATTTCATTCCGGCTCGCCTGACCGGATTTTTGTTCGTGTTGCTCGCACAGCAGCGCTCCGACGCGCTGTCATGCATGACGCGCGATGCGCGCCGTCATCGCTCGCCCAATGCCGGCTGGCCGGAAGCCGCGATGGCAGGCGGGCTCGGCGTGCGGCTGAGTGGCCCCCGCATCTATCACGGCAGCGCGACTGAGGAGCCCTGGCTCAATGAAGGCGCGCGCGATCCGCTTGCGGCCGACATCGTCGAGGGCTTGACCGTCTACCGTCGCGCCATGCTGCTGCTCGCTGGCGTCCTTGCGATCCTGGCCTTCGCGTGAAAGAACAGGGCATGCGCGAGCACGGTGGAAATCTCGATCTGGCCCAGCAGCGTTTTGGCGGACGCGCGGAGGACTGGATCGATCTGTCGACCGGGATCAACCGGCTGCCTTATCCCGTGGGGGAGATCGACGCGCATTCCTGGCAGGCTTTGCCATCGCGATCCGAGATCGAGGCCCTGCACCAGGCGGCCCGGCACGCCTATCGGACGAGCGAACCGATCGTTGCGATGGGCGGCGCGCAAGCCACCATTCAATTGTTGCCGCAGCTTGCACCGCGCGGCCGGGCGCGCATTCTCGCACCGACCTACAACGAATATGCTCCCGTTCTCTCGGCCGCGGGATGGGAGGTCGAGGAGGTGAGGGCGCTCGACGCGCTGGCGGGGGCGAACCTTGCCATCGTCGTCAATCCCAACAACCCGGACGGCCGCCGTTATGCCCCGGACGATTTGCTCGCGCTGTTGCCGCTTGTCGGTCACCTCGTCATCGACGAGAGTTTTGCTGACGCGGTTCCCGAGCTCTCGCTGGCCTCAGAAGCGGGACGGCCGGGGCTGCTGATCCTGCGCTCGTTCGGAAAGTTCTATGGTCTTGCCGGCCTGCGGCTTGGGTTCGTGATCGGCGACTCGGCCGACATCGGCAAGCTAGCGGCGGCGTCAGGTCCATGGCCGGTGTCGGGTGCGGCGATCGCGATCGGCCGCCGTGCTTTGCGTGACGATGTCTGGGCCAAGGCGACGTCGGCGCGGCTTGCGCGTGACTGTGTTCGTCTCGACGCCATGGTGCAGCCTCATGGCTGGCGGCTGCTCGGCGGCGCGCCGCTGTTTCGTCTCTACGAAACGCCGGACGCGCTTGCCGCGCAGGAAAAGCTGGCGTACGGCCAGATCTGGTCCCGCGTCTTTGCGCAAAACCCCTCATGGTTGCGCCTGGGTCTTCCGGGCGCCGAGGCCGAATGGTCGCGCCTTGCCGAGGTCCTAGCGCGCTAGCGCGAGCAGGCCTTCGACGTCGAGATGTTGCTCGATGTGATCGGCCAGCGCATCGAGCGCGCTCTCGACCCTGGCGTGATACGGCTCGTTGCCCGCGGGAATGTCGAGCTGCGCGAGGTACGCCCTGCGAAACTCATCCGATGTGAACAGGCCGTGCAGATAGCTGCCTTGCGCGCGCCCATCGCGCGAGATCGCGCCTTCCGGCTCGCCGTTCAGTTTGGCGAATGGCCGTGCGCGATCGGTCCCGTCGGTGCGACCGATGTGGATTTCGTAGGCCTGGATCGGCTGATCCGTCGCCGCATGCACGGCCGCCACACGCGTCAGCGTCTTCTGCGGGCTCATCACCGTCTGGACATCCAGAAGGCCAAGGCCCGGCGTGTCGCCCGCGGGCCCTTCAATGCCGTCAGGGTCGGCGACGCTGCGTCCGAGCATCTGGTAGCCGCCGCAGAGGCCGAGCACGTGGCCGCCCCTGCGGTGATGCGCGAGCAGATCGATGTCCCATCCCTGTGCGCGCAGGAAGGCAAGATCGCCGCGGGTGGACTTTGAGCCGGGGATGATGACGAGCCTGACGTCGCCGGGAATCGCTTCGCCCGGACGCACCATCAGGAGATCGACGCCCGGCTCGAGCTTCAGCGGATCGAGGTCGTCGAAATTAGCGATCCGCGACAGTGCGAGGCAGGCGATCTTGCATTGTCCAGGCTTGCGCGCGTCGCTCAGGCCGAGCGCATCCTCGGCCGGCAGCTCGCCGGCGCGCGAAAACCAGGGCAGCACGCCGAAGCCGCGCCATGCGGTCTTCTGCGCGATCAGCTTGTAGCCATCGTCGAACAGCGTGGGATCGCCACGGAACTTGTTGATGACAAACCCCTGGATCATCGCGGCGTCATCGGGGTCGATCACCGTCCTGATGCCGACGAGTTGCGCGATGACGCCGCCACGATCGATGTCGCCGACCAGCACGACGGGGACGTCCGCCTTGCGGGCAAAGCCCATATTGGCGATGTCGGCCTTGCGCAAATTCACTTCAGCCGGACTGCCGGCGCCTTCGACCAGTACCAGATCGGCGCGCGCCTTCAGGCGCTCGAAACTCTCCAGGACCGCGCCCATGAGTGACGGCTTCATCGCCGCATATTCGCGCGCACGCGCGGTCGCGATGCGCTTGCCGTGCACGACGACCTGTGCGCCGACATCGGTCTCGGGTTTCAGCAGCACCGGGTTCATGTCGGTGTGCGGCTCGACGCCTGCGGCGAGCGCCTGCAGCGCCTGTGCACGGCCGATTTCGCCGCCATCGACGGTGACGGCGGCATTGTTCGACATGTTCTGCGGCTTGAACGGGAGCACGCGCAGGCCGCGTCGCGTGAAGGCGCGCGCAAGGCCGGCGACGATGAGCGATTTGCCCACGTCCGAGCCGGCCCCCTGGATCATCAATGCGCGTGCCATGGTTTTTTCAGAGCTTGGCGTCGTCAGAACTCGACGCCGGCCTGCGCCTTGATGCCGGAGCGGAACGGATGTTTCACCAGCGTCATCTCGGTGACGAGATCGGCGATCTCGATCAGCTCGTCCTTGGCGTTGCGCCCGGTGAGCACGACATGCGTCATCGGCGGCTTCGAGGTCTTCAGGAAGTCGACGACCTCCGCGATGTCGAGATAGTCATAGCGCAGCGCGATGTTGATCTCGTCGAGCACGACCATGCGCAGATTGGCATCGAGGATCAGCTCCTTGGCCTTCTCCCAGCCGGCGCGCGCCGCCGCGATGTCGCGGGCGCGGTCCTGCGTCTCCCAGGTGAAGCCTTCGCCCATGGCGTGGAACTGGCAGAGCTCGCCGAAATGCCCGGTCAGCAGGCGCCGCTCGCCGGTGTCCCAGGCGCCCTTGATGAACTGCACGACGGCGCAGGGGAAGCCATGGGCGACGCAACGCACGATCATGCCGAAGGCGGAGGAGGACTTGCCCTTGCCGGCGCCGGTGTGGACGATGACGAGGCCCTTTTCGCCGCTCTTGGTCGCCATGATCTTGTCGCGGGCGACCTTGATTCTCGCCATTTTCGCGGCGTGCTTGGCGTCGGTTTCCTCGGCCGTCTGGGTGTCCGGTTCAGGCTTCATCTGACAGGGTCCTTCGGCTTGACAAGAGGCGGCCGGGGGCAAATGGTGACCCGGCGTTGGTTCCTGTCCTATGACAGGCGAAGAGGGAATGCGATAGGGTCCGAATCGGCAAGATTTGGGTCCAAACTGCAGCCGCCCCCGCGACCGTGACCGGAGAGATGCCCAAAGCCACTGATCCTACTTGCGGATCGGGAAGGCGGGGATCGAAGGGGAAACCCTGCTCCGCAAGCCGGGAGACCTGCCAGCGCGGACGATTTTTGGACCGGCGGACGGGGTGTTCCGCGACGGGGAAACGGGCCTTCGCAGAGAAGGTTCGTGAGCCTCTTCGCCTCCCGCTGTTACTTCTGGAAGAGGCGATGACCGTCACACTGCATGTCTGCATCACCTGCCGCGCCGGCCAGACGCTTGGCGAGGGCGAGGTTACGCCCGGCAAGCGCCTGCATGGTGCGATCCTCGAGGCCGGCGTGCCCGACGGCGTCAATGTGGTTCCCGTCGAATGCCTGTCTGCATGCAGCCAGGGCTGCTCGGTCGCGCTGAGCGCGCCCGGCCGCTGGTCCTATGTCTATGGCCGGCTGTCGGATGCCAACGCGCAGGACGTGGTCGCGGGCGCTGCCGCCTATGCCGCCGCGCCCGACGGCCTCGTGCCCTGGCGCAGTCGGCCGGAAATCTTTCGCAAGCAGTCGCTTGCCCGCATTCCCCCCATTGCCGTGTTGCCGGAGGCCGCCGAATGAATTCGCTCGCAAAAGTCCCTGTGACGGTCGTCACCGGTTTTCTCGGCTCCGGCAAGACCACGCTGATCCAGCATCTGCTCAGCAATCCCAACGGCAAGAAGCTCGCGGTGCTCGTCAACGAGTTCGGAAGCGAGGGCGTCGACGGCGAGATCCTGAAGTCCTGCGCCGATGCCAACTGCCCTGAGGAGAACATCGTCGAGCTCGCCAATGGCTGCATCTGCTGCACCGTCGCCGACGACTTCATTCCGACCATGGAGAAGCTGCTGGCGCGGCCCGTGAGGCCCGATCACATCCTGATCGAGACCTCGGGGCTGGCTCTGCCGAAGCCGCTGCTGAAGGCGTTCGACTGGCCGGAGATCCGCTCGCGGATCACGGTCGACGGCGTGATCGCACTGGCCGATGCCGAGGCTGTCGCCGCCGGTCGCTTCGCGCCGGATCCGGTTGCTGTCGAAGCACAGCGCGCGGCCGACGAAAATCTCGATCACGAGACGCCGCTGTCGGAAGTGTTCGAAGACCAGATCGCCTGTGCCGATATCGTGCTGCTGACCAAGGCCGATCTGGCCGGCAGCGCCGGCATCGAGGCTGCCAAGGCGTTGATTACCGCCGAGATGCCGCGCCGCGTGCCGATGCTGCCCATCACCGACGGCGCGATCGACGCGCGCGTCATCCTTGGTCTCGGCGCCGCCGCCGAGAACGATCTCGCCGCGCGCCCCTCGCATCATGACGGCGAGGAAGAGCACGAGCACGACGATTTTGCTTCGGTCGTGATTGATCTGCCTGAAGTGACCGATGTCGATGCGCTGGTCGCATCCGTCCAGAAGCTGGCCCGTGAACAGAACGTGCTGCGTGCCAAGGGCTACATCGCAGTGGCGGGCAAGCCGATGCGCCTGCTGCTGCAGGCGGTCGGCGAGCGCGTGCGTCACCAGTTCGACAAGCCCTGGGGCGCGGGCGGCAGGCAATCGAAGCTCGTCGTGATCGGCGAGCACGGCGATATCGATGAGGCCGCGATCAAGGCGGGATTGGGAGTCTGATGCACGTCGTCTTCCGCGAGAGCCGCGGTCTGGAAGAGACCGCGACGCCAAGGGACATCGGCCAGGACCCGGCCGATCTCGTGGTGCTCTCGTACTCGGATTCCGATCTCGCGGCGTTTGCGGCCGGCTGGCGGCGCGGCCGCGACAGCCTGCCGTCGCTGCGGCTGGCGAACCTCGCGGAGCTCCGTCATCCACTCTCGGTCGATACCTATGTCGAGCGCACGCTGTCGCAGGCGCGCGGCATTCTGGTGCGGCTGATCGGCGGTGAGTCCTATTGGCCCTATGGCCTCGCGGCGCTCCAGCAGCTGGCAAGAGATCGCAACATCGTGCTCGCCGTGCTGCCGGCCGATGGTCGCGACGATACGCGGCTCGATGCGTACTCCACCTTGCCGGTCTCGACGCTGCGCCGGCTGAAAGTGCTCTGCGACACCGGTGGTCCCGTTGCTGCGCAAGCCGCGATCGCGCAGCTCGCGCTGGCCTCGGGCCTCTATGCCGGCCCCGTCGTCGGCGAAATGAACGTGCCCGAGATGGGCTTTTACGATCCCGCACGTCGCGTGATCGCCGCGCCGTTGACGGGCGATGGAAAGCCGCGCGCGCTGGTGACGTTCTATCGCTCCTATCTCACCGCCGCGGACACCGGCCCGGTCGATGCACTGATCGCTGTTCTGCGCGAGAAGGGCTTTGACGCGCACGGCGTGTTCGTGACCTCGCTGAAGGCTGCGGGCGTCGCGGAGTGGTTGCGGGACCATCTCGCCAAGAATCCTCCGGCTGCGATCGTCAATGCGACGGCGTTCTCGGCGATGGGCGACGACGGCACGACGCCGTTCGATGTCGCGTCATGTCCGGTGTTCCAAGTCGCGCTCTCATCGGCGCGCCGTGAGGATTGGGTGGAGTCGCTGCGCGGCCTGTCGCCCGGTGACCTCGCGATGCATGTGGTGCTGCCCGAGGTCGACGGCCGGCTGTTCGCGGGCGTGGTGAGCTTCAAGTCGGCCGCGGCGCACGATCCGGATCTGCAATTTTCGCATCTGGCCCATCAGCCGGACGAGGAGCGTGTGAATGCCATCGCCGCCCGCGTTGCGGCCTGGCGGCGACTTGCGGAGACACCGGCCGCCGAGAAGCGGCTGGCCATTGTGCTCTCGAACTATCCCGGACGTCCGCACCAGATCGCGCATGCGGTCGGTCTCGACGCGCTTGCCTCGGTCGAGGCGATGGTGGGCGATCTCGCTGAGGCCGGCTTCGATGTCGCGCCGGTCCGTGCGCTGGGCGAGACGTTGCTGAACCAGCATCTGACCTGGAGCGTCGCCGCGTACCGCGCGGCGCTCGCGCGTCTTCCTCAGGTCCTGCAGGACGATCTTGCGAAAGCCTGGGGCGCGCCGGAGAGCGATCCGAGCTGCCGCGATGGCGCATTCCACTTCGCCGCGATTGCCTGCGGCCATTCGATCATCGCGGTCCAACCCGAGCGCGGCGATGCGACGACACGCGATTCCGACTACCACGATCTCGCCCGCACGCCGCGTCATGCCTATGTCGCGTTCTATCTCTGGCTCCGCGGGCAGGGGTGTGATGCCGTCGTGCACATGGGGGCGCACGGCACGCTGGAATGGCTGCCTGAAAAATCCGTGGCGCTGTCCGCAAGCTGCTGGCCGGAAGCGCTGATCGGCGATCTGCCCGTCATCTATCCCTTCATCGTCAACGATCCCGGTGAGGCCGCGCAGGCCAAGCGGCGCATCGGCGCTGTCACCATCGGCCATCTGCCGCCGCCGCTCGCGCAATCCGCGGTGCCGGAAGGCCTGCGTCGGCTGGAACGCCTGCTCGACGAGTATTCGACCGCCGATGGTCTCGATCCCGCCCGTCGCCAGCGCCTGATCGCCGCGATCCGCGAGGAGGCGCGCGCAGCCGGCCTCGAAGACGATCTCGGGCTTGATGCCTCGGCAGCTCCGGCCGAAGCGATCCCGCGGATCGACCGCTTCGTTTGCGATCTCAAGGAAAGCCAGTTCGGCGACGGCCTGCATGTGTTCGGTCGCGGTGACTGCGGCGACGCCGAGCGGGACGCAATGCTTGCCGCGCTTGGGGGGCAGCGCGTTGCGCCGGGCCCATCTGGCTCGCCCTATCGCGGACGCGGCGATGTTCTGCCGACGGGACGCAATCTCTTTGCCGTCGATCCGCGCGCCGTGCCGACGCCGTCGGCGCATGCACAGGGGATAAAACTCGCCGAAGAGCTGTTGCGCCGCCATCTGCAGGATCACGGCGATTGGCCGAAGGGCCTCGTGGTCGATCTCTGGGGCTCCGCGACCATGCGGACCGCAGGCGAAGAATTCGCAATGGCGCTGCATCTCGCCGGTCTCGCGCCGCGCTGGGATCACGCCTCCGGCCGCGTCACCGGCTACGACATCATCACGCCGGCCGAACTCGGCCGCCCTCGCATCGACGTCACGCTGCGCGTGTCGGGCCTGTTCCGCGATGTCTTCGCAGGCCTCGCGCACTTGTTCGGGGCCGCCACTGAAGCGCTGGCCTCGCGCGAGGAGGAGGGCGAGGAAAATCCCTATCGCCACCGCGCTTCCCGCGTGTTTGCGCCGCGACCCGGGCAGTACGGCGTCGGCCTCTCGGCGATCCCCGATGCGTTCACGCCCGAGACGCGCGATGCCGCCGGCGAGGCCTGGCTGTCGGCATCGTCGTGGGCGTTCTCGGCCGATGGGGAGATCAGGCACGATCGCGCCGGCATCGAGCAGCGGCTCGCATCCGCCGATGCGTTCGTTCACGTGCAGGATCTGCCGGAAACCGATCTGCTGCTCGCCGCCGACTATGCCGCGCATGAAGCAGGCATCGCGGCAGCTGCTGCCCATCTCGGTGCTGCCGGACCTTCGCTCTATCATCTCGATACGACCCGCCCCGAGCAGCCGCACGCGCGGACGCTGACGGAAGAGATTTCGCGCGTGGTCCGTGCGCGCGCCGCCGACCCGGCCTGGATCGCCGGCATGATGCGCCACGGGTTTCGCGGCGCCGCCGAAATCACCGCGACGCTGGAGCACATGGCCGCCTTCGCCCATCTCGCCGGCGCGGTGCCGCCGCATCTGTTCGATCTCTACTATGACGCGACGCTCGGCGACGTCGATATCCGTGCCTTCATGGCGCGCGAAAATCCGGCGGCGCTGGCCGCGATGGAGACCTGCTTTACGCGCCTGCATGAGGCCTCGCTCTGGCGAACGCGCCGCAACTCGATTGCGGCTGCGCTGAAGGAGGCGTCATGAGCGCGGCTTCGGTGAAGGGCTGGTGTCCCGGCGCGCTGCGACCGATGCAATCGGGCGACGGGCTCGTGGTCCGCGTGCGCCCGTTCGGCGGCCGGATCGATGCGGCACAGGCCGCCGGGCTTGCGCATCTTGCCGAGCGCCACGGCAATGGGCTGATCGACGTGACCAGCCGCGCCAATCTCCAGATCAGGGGCGTCAGCGAGAGCAGCCATCGGCTGCTGCTTGATGGTCTGGCGCAACTGACGCTGCTGGATCCTGACGCCGACACCGAATCCCGGCGCAACATCCTGGTCACGCCGTTCTGGCGCGACGGCGACGAGACCCAGGCGCTTGCGGCCGAGCTCGAAGAAGCGTTGGCAGACTCGATGCTCGAACTGCCGACCAAATTCGGCTTCGCCATCGATGACGGCAAGTCGCGCGTGCTCGCCGGCAATTCCGCTGACGTGCGGATCGAGCGTGACGCCGTCGGCCGTCTCCTTGTGCGCCCGGACGGCGCCAGGTTCGGCCGCAGCGTTGCACGTGGCGAGGCTGTGGCGACCGCACTTGCTGTTTCACGCTGGTTCGTCGCGTCCGGCGTCAGGGATGGGCGAGGGCGGATGGCAACGCATCTTGCGGCCGGCGCGAAATTGCCCGAAGCGCTGCGTGGTGAGGCGGAGCCTGCGCCCATCATGGCAGCCGTGCGTCCCGGCCTTTATCCGCAAGGGGCCATGGTCGGCGTTGCCTTCGGGCAGATGCCGCATGCGACGCTCAATCAGCTTTCCGGCTGCGGGCACGCGCTGCGGATGACGCCGTGGCGGATGGTCCTGAGCGAGGGCAAGCGGACGATGCCGTCCGCGTCCGGCCTGATCACCGAAGCCTACGACCCGGCGCTGCGCGTCATCGCCTGCAGCGGCGCGCCGCGTTGCCGCGAGGCGCATGCCGACACCCGCGCGCTTGCCGCGGCGCTGGCGCCGAACATCGGCGCAGCCTCGCGGCTTCACGTCTCGGGCTGCGCCAAGGGCTGCGCCCATTCCGGCGCAGCCGCGATCACGCTGGTCGCGACGGGCGCAGGATTCGATCTCGTGCGCGGCGGCTCGACGCGCGATGAGCCGATCCTGCGCGGGCTCGACCGTGACGACATCGTTCGCGATCCCTCCATCCTGATGGGAGGGCACTGATGCCGCACACTTATGAGACCGACGGCGCGGCGATCTACCGGCAATCCTTCGCGACCATCAGGGCCGAGGCCGATCTGGGGCGCTTCGCGCCTGATGAGGAGCAGGTCGTGGTGCGGATGATCCATGCCGCCGGCATGGTCGGCCTGGAGACGCACATCCGCTTCACGCCTGATATGGCCACCGCCGCGCGCGCCGCGTTGCAGAAGGGCGCGCCGATCCTGTGCGATGCGCGCATGGTCTCGGAGGGAATTACGCGCGCGCGGTTGCCTGCGGCCAACGCCGTCATCTGCACGCTTGGTGACGAGACCGTTCCCGCGCTGGCGCAGTCCATGCGCAACACGCGCTCGGCCGCGGCGCTGGAGCTGTGGCGGCCGCATCTCCACGGCGCGATTGTCGCGATCGGCAATGCGCCGACGGCGCTGTTTCATCTGCTCAACATGCTGGAGGACCGCGACTGTCCGCGGCCTGCGGCGATCATCGGCTGCCCCGTCGGTTTCGTCGGTGCGGCCGAATCCAAGGCCGCGCTGATGGCCGATCCGCCGGTCCCGGCACTGACGGTCGAAGGCCGCCTCGGCGGCTCCGCGATTACGGTCGCCGCGGTGAACGCGCTCGCAAGCCGGAGCGAATAGAGATGGGACGCATCATCTGCTGCGGTCTCGGCCCGGGCGATCCCGATCTGATGAGCGTGCGCGCCGATCGCACCGTGCGCGGCGCAAAGCACGTCGCCTATTTCCGCAAGAAGGGCCGGCCCGGTCAGGCGCGGCGCATCGTCGAGGGCATGCTGGCGACCGACGTCACCGAATATCCCATGGAATATCCGGTCACGACCGAGATCGCTTTCGACAGCCCGGACTATGCCCAGCTGCTGGCCGACTTTTACGACGAATGGGCGGAGCGCCTCGCGCGACTGGCCCGCGCCGTCGATGTCGTCGTGCTCTGCGAGGGCGATCCCTATTTCTACGGCTCCTTCATGCATCTGCACACGCGCCTGCAGGGCCGCGTCGATATCGAGGTGATCGCTGGCATTCCCGGCATGGTCGGCTGCTGGAACGGGGTGGGACAACCGATCGCGCTTGGCGACGACGTGACGACGGTGCTGATGGGCACGCTTCCCGAGGCCGAGCTCGAAAGGCGCATGCGCGATTCCGACGCGCTCGTGATCATGAAGACCGGCCGCAATCTCGCAAAGGTGCGCCGCGCGCTCGCGTCCGCCGGCCGGCTCGATGATGCCTGGCTGGTCGAGCGCGGCACCATGCCGGGCGAACGCGTGGTGCGGCTCGCCGAGATCGATGCCGCCGATTGTCCGTACTTTGCGATCGTTCTCGTGCACGGCAAGGGCCGGCATCCGGACGCTGCCGAATGACGGGAACGCTGACCCTTGCGGGCCTCGGGCCGGGCAGCGATGCACTGCTGACGCCGGAGGTTTCCGCCGCGCTCGCCGCCGCGACGGATATTCTGGGTTACGCGCCCTATGTCGCGCGCGTTCCGCCGCGCGCCGGGCTCTCTCTACATCCGTCCGACAATCGCGAAGAGCTGCACCGGGCAACCGAGGCTCTGCGGCTTGCCGCCGCAGGCGGACAAGTTGTCGTCGTGTCCTCCGGCGACCCCGGCGTCTTTGCGATGGCCTCCGCCGTGTTCGAAGCGCTCGAGCAGGCGCCGCAATATCGGGAGCTGTCGATCCGTGTGCTGCCGGGGATCACCGCGATGCTGGCCGCAGCAGCGCGCGCCGGTGCGCCGCTCGGCCATGATTTCTGCGCGATCAATCTCTCCGACAATCTCAAGCCATGGGCCTTGATCGAGCAGCGCCTGCGGCTTGCCGCCGAAGCTGATTTTTCGATTGCGCTGTACAATCCGCGCTCGGCGAGCCGGCCAGAAGGATTTGGCCGCGCGCTCGCGGTGTTGAAGGAGGCCGGCTGTGGCGAGCGGCTGGTGATCTTCGCACGCGCGATCAGCGCAGCCGACGAGACCATCGTGACCGTGACGCTGAACGACGCAACGCCCGAGATGGCCGACATGCGCACGCTCGTCATCGTCGGAAATTCGCAGACGCGCCGTATCGGCCGTTGGGTCTATGCGCCGAGGCGGTCGCCATGATCGAGCCATTGCATCACTTCAACGACGCTCTCCACCCGCAGCCGCTTCGGCAGCGTTGGTCGCGAGATCATGATCACGGGCAGGCCGAGCCTACGGGCGGCATCGATCTTGGCGCGCGCGCCGTCGCCGCCGGAATTGCGGGCGACAATCCAATTGATGCCGCGCGCGCGCATCATCGCCAGTTCGCCGTCGAGTGTGAACGGCCCGCGCGACACGAGTACATCGGCAGTGAAGGGCAGCGGCGCTTCGGGCGGATCGACGAAGCGCAGCGTGTAGGCGTGCTGCGTCTTCGCCGCGAACGGCGCGATGTGCTGGCGGCCGATGGCGAGGAACACGTGTGCGGGCGCTTCGGGAAGGGTCGCGGCCGCGGCGTTGACATCCTCGGTTTCAATCCACTTGTCGCCGGGCACGCTGGTCCAGGGCGCGCGCTCGAGCGCGATCAGCGGCGTGCCGGTGTTCGCGCACGCCTCAACGGCATTGCGGCTCATCTCGGCTGCGAAGGGATGCGTCGCGTCGATCACATGCGTGATGGCTTCGCGCCTGATGTAATCGACAAGCCCGCTCACGCCGCCGAAGCCGCCGATGCGGGTCGGCAGCGGTTGATCGGCAGGCACCCGCGTACGGCCGCCGTAGGAATACACGGCGTCAATCCCCGCGCGCGCGATCTCGGCGGCGAGCAGGCTCGCATCTGCAATTCCGCCCAGAATAAGGGCGCGCGTCATGGGTAATCCCTGGCTGACCATCATCGGTATCGGCGAAGATGGCCTTGCCGGGCTGTCCGATGCAAGTCGAAAGGCGCTGGCTAACGCGGAAACCGTGTTCGGCGGCGAGCGTCATCTCGCGCTCGCAGATGTCGGCGACCGCGGCCGCGCGTGGCCGATGCCGTTCGATGCTGACATCGTGCTGAGCTGCCGCGGCCGGCCGACGGCGGTGCTGGCTTCCGGCGATCCGTTCTGGCATGGCGCCGGCGCGGGCCTCGCCGAGAAATTGGCTGCTGGTGAGTGGATTGCGTACTCCGCACCATCGACCTTCTCGCTCGCCGCCGCGCGGCTGGGCTGGCGGCTTGAATCCGTTGTCTGCCTCGGGCTTCATGCTGCGCCATTCGAGCGTCTCGCGCCGCATCTGGCTCCGGGCGCGCGGATCATTTGTCTTGTGCGCGACGGCAAGGCCGCCGGCGATCTCGCAAGATGGCTGAGCGGTCGCGGATGGGGCGCCTCGGCATTCTGGAGCCTCGTAGCGCTCGGCGGGCCGCGCGAAAGTATTGCAGAGCATCGTGCGGACCGCCTTGTGGGCGATCTCGCGGGAAACCTCGTTGCGGTCGCAATTGAGGCGAGGGGCGGGCAGGGCATTCCTCGCAGCTCCGGACTTTCGGACGATCTCTTTGTTCACGACGGCCAGATCACCAAGCGGCCGGTGCGCGCGCTCGCGCTCTCGGCCCTGGCGCCGCGTTCCGGTGAGCGTCTGTGGGACATCGGTGCTGGTTCCGGCTCGATCTCGGTGGAGTGGGCGCTGTGCGGAGGAACTGCGATCGCCGTTGAGGTCCGAGAGGATCGCGTCGCGAACCTCCGCAGCAATGCTGCGACGTTCGGATTGGCGCATCGGATCACCGTCGTCACGGGACGGGCGCCGGAAGCGCTCGCAACGCTGGATGTGCCCGACGCCGTCTTCGTCGGTGGCGGTCTCGATCGTGCGATGGTCGATGCAATTTGGGCGCGGCTTGCGCCGGGCGCCCGGCTGGTTGCACATTCGGTGACGCTGGAGACGGAAGCGCTGTTCGGCGAGCTGCATCAGCAGCATGGTGGCGAGCTGATGCGGGTCGAGATTGCGCATGCCGCTCCGCTCGGCCGCTATCGCTCCTGGGAGGCCGTGCGGCCGGTGGTGCAGTGGAGTGCGGTCCGATGAAGGTCGCCGGGCTCGGATTCAAAAAAGATGTCACGCTCGCCTCGTTACGCGAAGCGCTTGTGGCGGCGGGCGGTGCCGATGGCCTCGCGGCCGTGGCAACCGTCAGCGACAAGGCCGACGCAGAGGCACTGAAACTGCTCGCGCACGAGTGTGGCGTTCCAATCAAGGCTATCGCTGCCGACATGCTGGCCGGTATCGCGACGCCGACGCAGTCGTCGCTGGTTGCCGAAAGGTTCGGCACGGGATCGGTCGCCGAAGCGGCAGCGCTCGCCGCCGCCGGCCCACGCGCGCGGCTCATCGCACCGCGCGCGGTCTCGCAGGATCGCACCGCGACCGCGGCGATCGCGGAAGGAGACGGTCCATGACGGTGCATTTCATCGGCGCCGGGCCGGGCGCCGCCGATCTTCTCACCTTGCGGGGGCGCGATCTCATCGCGTCCTGTCCGGTCTGCCTCTATGCGGGCTCGCTGGTGCCCGAGGGCGTGCTGGCGCATTGCCCGAGCGTTGCGCGTATCGTCAACACCGCGCCTCTGTCGCTCGACGAGATCATCGCGGAGATCACAGCCGCGCATGCGGAGGGCAAGGACATTGCGCGGCTGCATTCCGGCGATCTCTCGATCTGGTCAGCGATGGGCGAACAGCTTCGCCGCCTGCGCGCGCTCGGCATTCCTTTCACGGTCACGCCGGGTGTGCCGTCGTTCTCGGCGGCCGCAGCGGCTATCGAGGCCGAGCTGACATTGCCCGGTCTTGCCCAGACGGTGGTGCTGACGCGCACACCGGGCCGCGCCAGCGCGATGCCCGAGGGCGAGAAGCTCGCAGCCTTTGCGGCGACCGGTGCAGTGCTGGCCATTCATCTGTCGATCCATCTGCTCGACAAGGTCGTCGCCGAGCTGACGCCGCATTACGGCACAGATTGCCCGGTCGCGATCGTCTGGCGCGCGAGCTGGCCGGATCAGCGCATTGTTCGCGCTACGCTGGCGACGCTCGATGCGGCCGTTGGCGTCGAGATGGAGCGCACCGCGCTCATCCTGGTGGGCAAGACGATTGGCGCGGCGGATTTCGACGAGAGTCGTCTCTATGCCGCCGACTACGACCGCCGCTATCGCCCTGTCGGCACTGAGCCGCGTTTTCCGGAGGCGTCGTGATGCCGACGGGTCTCGTCATCTCCGCGCCGGCCTCCGGCGTCGGCAAGACCACGCTGACGCTGGCGCTGGCGCGCGCCTGGCGCAATCGCGGATTACGCGTGCAGTGCTTCAAGAGCGGGCCTGACTATATCGATCCCGCCTTCCATGCCGCAGCCACGGGGCGCGCCTCCGTCAATGTCGATAGCTGGGCGATGGATCGCGCCAGTATCGCGCATCTCGTCAGCCGCGGCACTGATGCCGACATCGTGCTCACCGAGGGCTCGATGGGCCTGTTCGACGGCGTCGCCACGCGCGGTGTTTCCGGCACCGGCGCCACCGCCGACATCGCGGAGATGCTGGGCTGGCCGGTGGTGCTCGTGATCGATCCCTCCGGACAGGCGCAAACAGCCGCGGCGATTGCCGCGGGTCTGCGTGACTACCGCCCCGGCGTGCGCCTTGCCGGCGTGGTGCTTAACCGCGTTGCCAGCCCGCGCCACGAGGATCTTGTGCGGCGCGCGCTCAATGACGTCGGCATCGCTGTGTTCGGCGCGCTGCCGCGCCATGCCGAGATCAGCCTGCCGAAGCGGCATCTCGGCCTGGTTCAGGCCGAGGAACAGGCCGAGATCGGAAAACTGATCGACGAGGCCGCGCGCTTTGTCTCAGGGCATGTCGATCTCGATGCGGTGCTGCGAGCCGCAGCCGCGTGGTCCGTGCAACCAGCGGCGAACGGCCTGAATGTGACGCCGCCGGGCCAGCGCATTGCCTTGGCCCGCGATGCCGCGTTTTCCTTCGTCTATCCGCATATGCTGGAAGCCTGGCGCGCGGCAGGCGCGGAAATCTCGACCTTCTCGCCGCTCGCCGACGAAGCACCCGACGCCAACGCCGACGTGTGCTGGCTGCCCGGCGGCTATCCCGAGCTTCATGCCGGCAAGATCGCCGCCAACGCGCGCTTTCGCAGTGGCCTGCGCGCCTTCGCCGAGACACGACCCGTGCACGGCGAATGCGGGGGGTATATGGTGCTGGGGACTGCCTTGACCGATGCCGACGGTCTCCGTCATGAGATGACGGGCCTGCTCGGACTGGAGACGAGCTTTGCCAAGCGCCGCATGCATCTCGGCTATCGTCTTGCCGCGCTCGCGGCGCCCATGCCGGGCCATCAGGTTGGAGCGCGCCTGCGCGGTCATGAATTCCATTACTCGACGATCGTCGCCCAGCCCGATACGCCGCTGGCGGTCGTGCATGATGCGACAGGCGCCGTCATCGCCGAGACCGGCTCGCGGCGGGACCACGCGACTGGCACCTTCTTCCATCTGATCGCGGAGGACCGGTGAGCGGCTTCGTCTCCTTTATCTCCGCCGGCCCCGGCGACCCCGAGCTTCTCACGCTCAAGGGCGCCGCGCGGCTGCGCGAGGCCGACGTCGTGCTCTATGACGATCTCGCCTCGGGCGCGATCCTCGATCTGGCGCGCCCGGGCGCTAATCTCGTCGCGGTCGGGAAACGGGCAGGGCGGCCGTCGACAAAACAGCATCACGTCAATCGCCTGCTGGTGGACTATGCCGCCACCGGCGTGCGCGTGGTCCGGCTGAAGTCTGGCGATGCCGGCATTTTTGGCCGGCTCGAGGAGGAGCTGGAGACGCTGCGCGAGGCCGGCATCGGCTACGAGATCGTTCCCGGCGTCACCTCGGCCTGCGTCGCCGCGGCGCAAGCCGGGATTCCCCTGACCCGTCGTCACACCTCGCGCCGGGTGCAGTTCGTCACCGGGGCCGACGTCACCGGCGAGTTGCCGCAGAATTTGAACTGGGCGGCGCTGGCCGATCCTGACGCGACGACCGTGGTCTATATGGGCCGGCGCACCTTTCCGGCGCTGGTCGCGAAATTGATCGAGCAAGGGCTCTCGCCCGATACGCCGGCGCTGTTCGCCGAGTCCCTCGGCCGCGCCGACGAGCGGCTGGTGCGCACCACGATTGCCGAGCTTGCCGAGCAGCTCGCGCGTGGCGGCGCTGCTTCCACGGCGGCCGTGATCTTGTTCGGCGCGCTGGCGGAGGGCGGATCGTCATGATGACGCTCTCCCTGATCGGCATCGGTTGCGGCGATCCCGGACAGCTCACGCGCGCTGCGATTGGCGCGATCAACGCCGCCGATCTCGTCCTGATCCCGCGCAAGGGGACGGCAAAATCCGATCTCGCCGATCTCAGGCGGACCATCTGCGCGGATGTACTCGCCAACGGCACCACGCGTATCGCCGAGTTCGATCTGCCCGTGCGCGACGCCGGTGAGGCCGACTACCGCAAGGGCGTGGACGATTGGCACGACGCGGTCGCTGCGGCCTGGTCGCGGTCGATCGCTGATCATCTCGGCGGAGACGGCAAGGTCGCGCTGCTGATCTGGGGCGATCCCTCGCTGTACGATTCCTCGCTGCGCATCGCGCGGCGGCTCAATCCGTTGCCAGAAATCGAGGTCGTGCCCGGCATCACCTCGATCCAGACGCTGTGCGCGGCGCATGCGCTGCCGCTCAACGACATCGGCGAGCCGTTTCTGGTCACGACGGGACGCCGCTTGCGTGAAGGCGGCTGGCCGGTGGGCGTCGACACGATCGTCGTGATGCTCGACGGCGGCACGGCGTTCCAGTCGCTCGATCCGGCCGGACTTCACATCTGGTGGGGCGCCTATCTCGGCATGGCCGATCAGATCATCATGTCCGGCCGGCTCACCGAGGTCGGCCCGCGCATCGTCGCCGCACGACACGAAGCGCGCGAGCGGCATGGCTGGATCATGGACAATTACATTCTCAAGCGCAGGCCGTAAGCGAGGCAGCATGCTCCCTGAATGGGTCACCCGGAAATGCCCCGAGATCTCCGTTGCGCATCGCGATGCGGCGATCGCGCGACAGACACAACTGACAAAGCCGACCGGCGCGCTTGGGCGGCTCGAGCAGCTTGCGATTGAGCTTGCCGGCTTGCAGGCGACTGAACGCCCTCGCGCCGCGCGCGTGCCGATCATCATCTTTGCCGGCGATCACGGCATCGTCTCGCAGGGCGTGTCGGCCTATCCGCAGGCCGTCACCATCGCGATGATGGCGAATTTTGCTTCGGGCGGCGCCGCGATTTCGGTACTGGCGCGCGAGCTCGGTTCGAGCCTCGAAGTGGTCGACGCCGGAACGCTGGCGCAAGAAGCGATGCCCGATATCGTCACGGACAAGCCATGCCCCGGCACGCGCGATTTCAGCGTCGAAGCTGCGCTCACGCCGACGGAGCTGGCGTTCGCCTTCGAGGCGGGACAGCGCGCAGTGGTGCGGGCGAAGGCCGATCAGCCCGATCTCCTCATCTTCGGCGAGATGGGTATCGGCAACACCACGACCTCGGCGGCGATCGCCGCGAGCCTGCTCGGCGTCGCTGCCGAGGAAATTGCGGGCCACGGCACCGGCGTGGATGCGGCGGGCCGTGCGCACAAAGCGCGGGTGATCGATGCGGCGATCGCGCGTCATGGCGTTGCGGGTGCGGCGCCCGAGAGGATCCTGTGCGCCGTCGGTGGCCTCGAGATCGCGGCGATCTCGGGTGCGATCATAGCGGCTGCGCAGGCGCGCATTCCCGTGCTGATCGATGGTTTTATCGTGTCGGTCGCGGCGCTCGCGGCGGTGCGGCTCAATCCATCGTGTCAGCCGTTCCTGCTGCCGTCGCATCAATCGGCGGAGCAGGGGCATCGGCTGGTGCTGCGCGCGCTGAACGTGCTGCCGCTGATCAGCCTCGATCTCAGGCTTGGCGAGGGATCGGGCGCCGCGATCGCGCTGCCGCTGGTGCGCTCGGCCTGTGGCCTTCACAACGACATGGCGACGTTCGCACAGGCCAACGTCCCGGATCGGCCGTCCTAGGCCACGCGCTGATTGACGGAGACGACACGCCAGCCGGTCGCGAGCCGGTCGATCCGGGTCAGCGACAGCGGATCGACGACGAAGCGCAAGGCCGCGTGCGGCGTCAGATCCAGCGCGATGCACAACGCGGCGCGGATGGTGCCGGAATGCACGATCAGCGCTGCCTGACGAGCGCCGATCCGCGCAAGGCCCAACCGCACGCGCGCGACTTGTTCTTCAAAGCTCTCGCCGCCGGGCGGCCGACCGCGCGCCGGATCGCTCCAGAATTGCGCATAGGCCTCGCCGCCGCCGGCTGCGAGCGCGTCATGGCGCCGGCCGGTCCAGTCGCCGAAATCCTGCTCGCCGAATTCGGGCAGCAGGTCAGGCTCAAGCCCCAGCGCGCGCGCCGTCTCGACCGTGCGTCGCGAAGGGCTCGCATAGCTCGCCACATCCCGTGGCAAGCACCGTCGCAGCTTCTCGAACTGCTCGCGATCGCCGAGATCGGCAGGCGCGTCCGCGGCGTGGATCGTCCCCTTGACGCCCTCGACCGGCGCATGCCGGATCAGCCAGAGGAAGGTCTCGCCTTCCATACCTATCTCCAAAGAAGTTGGTCGCTGTGACAATAACGCCGCAGCTTGTACATTGACTCTGTCTTGATCGTAACCCTAGATGACTTTGACGGTTTCCCCGAGAGGGGATGAAAAGGGAATGCGGTGCGGGGACATGATCCCCAATGCCGTAGCTGCCCCCGCAACTGTAAGCGGTGAATCCTTCGTCACAAGCCACTGGGTCCTCGGTCCCGGGAAGGCGACGAAGCGGTCACGACCCGCGAGCCAGGAGACCTGCCGTCAGCCGTGGTCACACGCGAAGATGTCGGTCGGGGAGTACAGACATTCGGCTTCATCGGAGGGCTTACCAGCCGGAAGATGGGACCTTGGTTCGCGGTGACGTGCCACTGACGTCACACCGAGGTCCAAGACCGTGTCTTCCATCCGTATTGTACGACCACGCCGTTTCCTGCTGGCGTCCGCCGCACTCACATCTATTGCCGCCATCGACATGTCAGCTGCCTTGGCGCAGCAGGCTCGCGAGCCCCTGCCTGCGGTGGAGGTCTCGCCGCCGCAATCCCGTCAGCAGGCCAAGCCGGGCGGCCGGGACGCGGCAAGAGCACGCCGCACGGCCGCACGCAGGCCCGCCGCGGCAGCGGCCGCGCCAAAGCCGGTCGTGCCCAACGCCACAGTGCCGACACCGCTCAACAGCAATGCGGTCGCCGAAAGCGCCTCGCGTCTCGGCCTGACCGTGCGCGAGACCCCAGCGACCGTCGAGGTGATCTCGGCCGAGACCATCCGCGAGCAGGGCTACCGCACCGTCTCCGAGGTGGCCCAGGGTGCCGTCGGCGTCACATCCGGCGACAACCCGGCGGAGCCCTCAGCGTTCTCGATGCGCGGCTTCACCAACAGCCAGATCAACACGCTCTATAACGGCATCAAGATCGGCCCGCAGAACATGACCTCGCGGGTCATGGACACGGCCAATCTCGAAGCCGTCGAATTTCTGAAAGGTCCGGCGTCGCTGATCTCCGGTGAGGGCGCCGCCGGCGGCGCCATCAACTTCGTC
The DNA here is from genome assembly GCF_024199945.1 of Bradyrhizobium sp. CCGUVB4N. Classification (GTDB taxonomy): domain Bacteria; phylum Pseudomonadota; class Alphaproteobacteria; order Rhizobiales; family Xanthobacteraceae; genus Bradyrhizobium. The sequence goes on from NZ_JANADP010000001.1 coordinate 3,647,655, forward strand.
ACCAAGCAGCCACACACCGGGCCGATCCGGAACGAAGCCGACTTCTCGTATGACTCACTGAACTCCTTCCGGGCGCATTACGGCTCGGGTGGCAGCACCAATGTCGAGGGGCTCGACTACCGCTTCGACATCAGCCGCTCCTCGCTCAACGGTTTTGCCGACGATACCAACACCAGAACGCTCGATGTCTCCGGCCAGCTCAACTACCGGATCTCCGACAGCCTCAAGGTGTGGGGCGCGATCGAATATCGCGAGGATCGCGGCAAGGCTTATTGGGGCGCGCCGCTGGTGCCGGTCGCCTTCAGCGGCTCGCACGCCACGGCAGGAATCGTCTCCGGCACCTATGTGTCGGATTTCACTAAATCGAACCTCGGTGCAATTACGATCGACGATCGCACCTTCAACACCAACTACAACGTCCTCGATAACCGCAACGTAGCGCAAGAGGTTTGGCTTCGTGGCGGCTTTGAGCTGAAGCTTGCGCCTGACCTCGTACTGAAGAGCCAGGCCTATGCTTATGGCGCGGAGCGCTCGTGGTTCAACAACGAGGTCGAGGCGTTCACCACGAATCCCCTGCACTTGAACACGGTTGATCGCAGCCGTTTTTACGTCGCGCACAGCCAGCGATTGGTTGGCAATATTACCGACCTGACCTGGGATGCGAACATTGCAGGCTTTGACAACCGCCTCGTCACGACGGTGTCGTCAAGCTATCTCGACTTTGTCAGGCCGGGTGCTGCAAACTTCCCGGAGGATTTCGTCTCGCTGGTCGATCCCGATCGCGGCTTCTACGGCACGCTCACGACCAAGCAGCAGACCGCGCGCATCGACAACGAGGCGCTGTCGTTCGAGGATCGGTTGAAGCTCACACGGACGTTCTCGCTGATCGGTGGCCTTCGCGTCGAGCATATCGGGCTCGACCGCAACTCGACCGACGTCAACGGTCTGGAGAACGCAAGCTTCCCGTTCACGAAGGACTGGGCGCCCGTCACCGGCCGCATCGGCTACACCTGGGAGGCCGTGCCCGGCCTGACCTTCTTCAGTCAGTACGCCACCGGCGCCGACATCGCGGCCAACAACATCTTCCTGCTCTTGCCCACCCAGAACCTGGATCTCACGACTGCGCGCACCTACGAGACCGGCGTCAAGCATGTGTTGTGGGACAACAGGGCAGAGTGGTCGTTCTCGGCCTACGACATCGTGCGCAAGAACGTCTATGCGGCAGCCGGCGGCCAGACGCTCAACATCGCCGGGCGGCAGGAATCGAAAGGTGTCGAGCTTGCCGGGGCGATCCGTCCGATCGAGTCTCTGCGGCTCTGGGGCAACATCGCCTATGTCGATGCGCGCTATGCCGACTATGATTTCGCGGGCGGCTCATTCTCGGGCAACACGCCGCCGAACGTGCCGCGCATCGTCGCCAATGCCGGTGCGTCCTGGCGCTTCTTCACGCCGTGGCCGGTGGAGGTCGGCATCACCGGCCGCCATGTCGGCGACCGCTACAACACCGACGCCAACACCGTGACCATGAATGCCTACACGGTCGGTGATGTCTACGCCTTCGTCGATATCCCCAAGACGGTCTTCAACGCCGTCGACCAGGCCCGCCTGACTTTCCGGGTGCGCAACTTCACCGACAAGCGCTACGCGATCTGGGGCGACCCGTTTTATCCCGACCAGATCCTGCTGGGCGCACCGCGGACCTACGAAATCTCCGCGGTGTTCAAATGGTAGGGCGCTGACCACATGATGGGCGCGATCGTCCTGTTGCACCGCTGGCTCGGGATCGCGTTCTGCCTCCTGTTCGCGATGTGGTTCGCGAGCGGAATCGTGATGCATTTCGTTCCGTTTCCGTCGCTGACGGAAGCGGAACGCTTCACTGGGCTTGCGCCGGTTCAGGGCGGAGCGTCGATCATTCCGGTTGCCGACGCAGTAGTAGCCAGCGGGATAAGTGACGCCACCCGCGTTCGCCTGATCCGGCGCAGCGACGGGCCGGTCTACGTCGTGTCGGGTCCATCGCGCGTGCGGGCGGTCCATGCGTCAGACGGGACGGATGCATCGGTGGAATTTCCCGATCTCGCGCTCGCCATTGCGCAAGACCATGCCCGCGGCCGCGGGCTCGATGCCGCGCGGGCCGGGATAGCTGCGCGTGCTGATTACGACCAATGGAGCGTGCCGAACGGTTTCGATCGCCACCGGCCCCTGTTCCGCATAGCTCTCCGCGATGCGGCCGGGACCGAGATCTATGTCTCGTCGCGCACCGGCGAAGTCGTGCTGGATACGAGCCGCGGCGAGCGTGGATGGAATTGGGTCGGCAGTGTCGTGCACTGGATCTATCCGACGGTTCTCAGGAGCAATTGGCCGCTGTGGGACCAGGTCGTCTCGACACTGTCGCTGGTGGCCTTGATCGCGGCGGTGCTGGGGGCGGTGCTCGGTGTCGTCAGGATCAGGATTCAAGGCCGCCGGATCTCATCGCCTTATCGCGGCTGGCACGCCCTGCATCATATCATCGGGCTCGTCTCGACCGTTTTCGTGCTGACCTGGATTTTCAGTGGCTGGCTCTCGATGGATCACGGCCGGCTGTTTTCGCGCGGGCAGTTGACCCCGGCCGAGGCTGCCGTGACAAATGCCGTGCCCGACTGGCGCACGGCTCCATCCGTTGATCTGCGGCGCTTGTTGCCATCGGTCCGCGAAGTCGAATGGTTTGCTTTCAACGGAGCGGTGTTTCGGCGCGACCGGACCGGCCTTGACAGTCAGACCTTGATGAAGGGCGGCGAGCCAGCCCGCGATCGGAAGATGGCGTTCCTTGATGAGCAGGACGTTCTCAGCCTGACGACACGCCTGGCGGCCGACTGCGGCGCGGCGTTCCTTGTCGCCGATCACGATGACTATCCCGCGCAGTCCATCGTTCCCGGCGCGCCCATCTACCGTTCCCGCTGCGGTGATCTCTGGTTCGACATCGACGGCGCCGACGGCAGCGTGTTGCAACGGCTGGACGCCTCGCGGCGAGCCTATCGCTGGGCCTACACCGCGCTGCACACGTTCGATTTCCCGGTCGTCATGGCGCATCCGCGCCTGCGCGATGTCCTGATCGTCGGGCTTTGCGCGCTTGGCCTGGTGTTTTCCGTCACCGGCGTCGTGATCGGCTGGCGGCGTTTGCGGGCAACCTTTACCGCCTGAAACGCCTGGCGAACAGATGACATGCAGCCTGCAAAAATTGCGGGTTGCGCAGGCGCCAAGGGCCGAGGATGATCCTTTCCGGGGGGGGGGGCGCAGCCGCGCGCGTCGTGGCAACGGAGTAATCGCGATCGATGTCAGTCCTGCGCAAGCGTCTCGGGATGATCACGCCGTCCTCCAATTCGGTGCTGGAGCCTGCGACCTGCGCCATGCTGCACGGCGTTGACGGCATTACCGTGCACTTCTCCCGTTTCCGCGTCACCGAGATCGCGCTCGACGCAGCAGCGCTGAGCCAGTTCGATGCCTCGGTGATGCTGCCGGCCGCCGACCTGCTGGCCGATGCCAAGGTCGACGCGATTGCCTGGAACGGTACGTCGGCGAGCTGGCTCGGCATCGGTCGCGACAGGAGCCTTTGCCAGGCCATCGCGGCGCGCACCAGCGTGCCGGCGACGACCTCGACGCTCGCCTGCATCGATGCCGCCCGCGCATTTCGCGCCAAACGTGTCGGTCTGGTCTCGCCCTATACCGATGACGTGCAGCGGCGCATCGCCGATGTCTGGGCCGAAGAGGGCATTGCGCCGCATGCCGAGCGGCACCTCGGCCTGCGCGACAATTTCTCCTTCGGCGAGGTCGCGCCCGCGACGATCGCCGACATGATCCGCGCCGTGGCGGCGGAGGGCGCCGACGCAATCGTCATCCTCTGCACCAACCTCGATGGCGCCGCGCTTGCGGCTCCGCTCGAACGGGAGCTCGATATTGCCGTGCTCGACTCCGTTGCGGTCACGTTGTGGCGAAGCCTCAGCCTCGCCGGCGGCGACATCGCAGCGCTTGCGCCGTGGGGACGGATATTCCAGACCTCAGCAATGATGAAGTGACGGAGACACCTGTGACGCAGCTCGATCTCGCCATTCGCGGCGGCACCATCGTGACGGCCAGCGACGAGTTTCGCGCCGATATCGGCATTCGCGATGGCCGGATCGTCGCCATTGCCGATCATCTCGAAGGTGCGGCGCGCGAAATCGACGCGTCGGGATTGCTGGCGCTGCCGGGCGGCATCGACAGCCACGTCCACATCTCGCAGGCCCAGGGCCCCGACGTCGTGATGGCCGACGATTTTGCCTCGGCGACACGGGCAGCCGCGGCCGGCGGCAACACCATGGTGTTGCCCTTTGCGCTCCAGGAGAAAGGGACGTCGCTGCGCACCTGCGTCGAAAACTACCGCAAGCTCGCGGAAGGCGAGTGCTACATCGACACCGCCTTCCACCTCATCATCTCCGACCCGACCGCCGTCGTGCTTGGGCAGGAGCTGCCGGCGCTGGTCAAGGACGGCTACACCTCGTTCAAGGTCTTCATGACCTATGATGACCTCGTACTCAACGACAAGCAGCTGCTCGAAGTGTTCGATGTCGCGCGCCGCGAGGAGGCGCTCGTCATGGTCCATTGCGAGGGCTACGACGCCATTCGTTTCCTCACCGCCAAGCTCGAACGAGAAGGCCACATCGCGCCCTATTATCACGGCACTTCGCGACCCCAGGCCGTCGAACGCGAGGCGACGCATCGCGCCATCAGCCACGCCGAGGTGATCGGCGTTCCCATCATGATCGTTCATGTCTCGGGGCGCGAGGCGATGGAGCAGATCCGGTGGGCCCAGCAGCGCGGCCTGCCGGTGCATGCGGAGACCTGCCCGCAATACATCACGCTGACGGCCGACGACATGAAGGGGCTGAACATGGACATCACGGGCGCGAAATACGTGTGCTCGCCGCCGCCGCGCGATGTCGAGAGCCAGCAGGCGATCTGGGAAGGCATCACGTCGGGCGTATTCCAGACCTTTTCGTCCGACCACTGCCCATTCCGCTACGACGATCCCAAGGGCAAGCTGACGCCGAATGCCCGCACCTCGTTTCGCTGGGTGCCGAACGGCATCCCCGGCGTCGAGACACGGCTGCCGATCTTGTTTTCCGAGGGCGTCTCGAAGGGACGTATCACGCTGCAGAAGTTCGTCGATCTGACCGCGACCAACCACGCGCGCATCTACGGCCTCTATCCGCGGAAGGGCTCGATCGGTGTAGGCTTCGACGCCGACATCGTGTTGTGGGACCCGAAGCTCACGAAGCCGATTCGGCAGGCCGACCTGCATCACGGCTCCGACTACACGCCCTGGGAGGGTTTTGATGTCACCGGCTGGCCGGTCACGACGATCGCACGCGGGCGGGTGGTGTACGCGCAGGGCAGGATCGTCGGCGGCAAGGGCGCGGGCGAGATCCTGAGCCGTGGCAAGTCCAGCCTCGTGTGACGGCAGGCGGTCGCGCGCTGTGCTATTTTGTGGTCACGGCGCGCGCCGACAGCGTGACGACACACATCAGTGCAGCGAGCATCCAGAACGCCATCGGGAGTCCGGCGGCGTGGGCGATAAAACCGATGCCGGCGGGGCCAAGCAGAACACCGGCATAGCCGGCGGTGGTGATCGACGCCACTGCGAGCCCCGTGGGCATCGCGGTCTGCGTCGCCGCACCGCGGAACAATATCGGCACGAGGTTCGAGGCGCCGAGGCCGATGAGCAGGAAACCGGCGATGGCAATGGCCTTGCTCGGCGCGAGCAACAGCACGGCGAGGCCCGCGACGGCAAGCAGGCTTCCTCCGACCAGCGTGGTGCGATCGCCGATGCGTGCGACGACGACGTCACCGCCGAGCCGGCCGACGGTCATTGCGATCGAGAACACGATGTAGCCGATCCCGCCCTGCGCCTCGCTGACGAGGCCCGTGCCGATGACGAGCAGCGCGCCCCAGTCGAGCATCGCGCCTTCGATCAGGAAGGTGATGGCGGCCAGCAGCGCCAACAACAGCACGATGCCATGCGGCAGCACGAACAGCGGTCCCTCCTGCGCCTGTGCTCGGCGCAGCAGGCGCGGCGCGGCGAGTGCCATCGCGATCAGCATCAGCACGGAGCAGATCAACGCGCTTGCGAGCGGTCCGAGATGAACCGACAACAGAGCCGTCATCACCGCGGATCCGGCAAATCCGCCAATACTGAAGAGCGCATGAAAGCCCGACATCAGCGGCTCGTTCGCCGCGCGTTCGACCTCGACGGCATGGATGTTCATGGCGACGTCGATGGAGCCGAGCGCCGCGCCGAAGGCGAGGAGCGCCAGCGCCAATGTCATGGGCGTACCGGCGATGACCAACAGCGGCAAGACCAGGGCGAGGCCGATTCCGCCGCCGATGATGATAGGCTTGGTGCCGTAGTGTGCGCTCAAGATGCCGGTTGCGAGCATCGCGACCACCGAGCCGATGCCGAGGCTGAGCAGCAGCAAGCCTAGGACCGCGTCATCAACCGCGAGCCGCTCCTTCGCGAACGGCACCAGCGGCGCCCAGCAGGCGAGCCCGAAGCCGGCGACCAGGAACGAGAGGCGCGTGGCGAGCCGCGTCGCCGGCCGGTCGGCTGAAGTCATCGGTGAAACTCCGGGAGGAGAACGAAGCGCGCGATCGCGGGGAGGGTGGGTGCTTAGACCATCAACCAGGAGCGAATGCCAGAGTTCCGCCGTCGCAGCGCGTTGACGAATTATATCATCTTGATGTCGTTCCGCGCGCCGTCGCTGCGAGCGTGGCCGCTCCGCGCACTCAGAGTATTCCAATTTACCGAAATTCGGATTTATCGCTATGTCGCCCGTCCCGATCCATCCAAAATCGGTGGTCGTAACTTTGCGGAGCATTTTGGCGATGGGGCGTAGAACCGGGGGGCTGAGCTGACCGCTGTGCATAGCTCGTAGGCATCCGGCGACCCCGCACGGCCGCTTGACGCCTGCAAATTATACAGACGATTCCAAGGACTCCGATTGCAGTGCAGCGGATGTGACGATTTGCGCCGAAAAATCCGTGGTGCGCCGCACGTTTCTCGCGTGGGCTTCCCACATTCGCGTGCCCACTTCACGGGCAATACGGCCGCCGAGCAGGAGGGACGATGTGACAGAACGGCACGAAAGCTGCTTGGGTGGAAAAACGGCGCGGGGCCGCGTTATGCTGCGCGCGCCGACCCGCCATTGAAGCTGCGATCGCCAGCCTCGCCAAAAAAGTCGTCAAGAAATCAGGACATCGCTGATGCGTATCGTCACAGTTGCCGCCGCCCAGATGGGTCCGATTCAGAAGGCCGACAGCCGCGAGGCGGTGGTCAAGCGCATGATCGCGCTGATGGACGAGGCGAAAGCAAAAGGCGCGGATCTGATCGTCTATCCGGAATTGGCGCTGACGACGTTCTTCCCGCGCTGGTACGCGGAGGACCGCGCCGACTTTGACAGCTGGTTCGAGCGTGAAATGCCGAACGCAGCGACCAGGCCGCTGTTCGAGCGCGCCGCGCAGCACCAGATGGCGATGAATTTCGGCTATGCCGAGCTGACGCCCGACGGCCGCCACTTCAACACGGCCGTTCTGACCGACAAGGCCGGCAAGATCGTCGGGAAATACCGCAAGGTCCATCTGCCAGGCCATGTGGAATATGAGACGCATCGGTCGCACCAGCATCTGGAGAAGCGCTATTTCGAGCCGGGCGATCTCGGCTTCAACGTCTGGCGCGAGCTGGGCGGCATCATCGGCATGGCGATCTGCAATGACCGCCGCTGGCCGGAGACCTATCGCGTCATGGGCTTGCAAGGCGTCGAGATGGTGCTGATCGGTTACAACACGCCGTCGGTGAATGCGGAGCGAAGCGAAGAGGGCGTCGAGAAGCGCCTGTTTCATAATCGCCTCTCCGTGCAGGCCGGCGCGTATCAGAACGCGACCTGGGTGGTCGCGGTGGCCAAGGCGGGCGTCGAGGACGGCCACGCATTGTTTGGCGGCAGTCTGATCGTCGATCCCAACGGCGAGATCGTTGCCGAAGCGAGGACCGAAGAGGACGAGCTCCTGGTCTATCCGTGCGATCTCGATGCCACCGCCTTCGGCAAAACCACGATCTTCAACTTTGCACAGCACCGCCGCATCGAGCATTACGGCCTGATCACCAGCCGTACCGGTGCGGTGCCGCCGGAGAAATGATGCCGATGGTCGCTCTGCAAACCGGCAATCATTTCGCTCAGGCCTATCACGGAGTGCCTCATGACTGAACCCACTTACGATCTGATCATCCGCGGCGGCCGCGTCGCCACCACCACCGATGTGTTCGAGGCGGATGTCGCCATCTCCGGCGAGACCATTGCGGCCATCGGCCGCGGGCTTCCGCCGGCCAAGCGCGAGATCGACGCACGCGGCAAGCTGGTGCTGCCAGGCGGCGTCGACAGCCACGCGCATATCGAGCAGCTGTCTGCCGCCGGCATCATGAATGCCGACACGTTCGAGAGCGCGACGGTGTCGGCGGCCTTCGGCGGCACCACCACGGTGATCCCGTTTGCGGCCCAGCATGTCGGGATGAAGTTGCCGCAAGTGGTCGAGGACTATCACGCGCTCGCCAGGAAGGGCGCCGTGATCGACTACGCCTTTCACATGATCGTTGCGGATGCGACCAGGGAGACGGTCGAAGAGCATATTCCCGCGCTGGTGAAGCAGGGCCACGCGTCGATCAAGATCTTCATGACTTACGACCGGCTCAAGGTCGATGACGAGCCGCTGCTCGACATTCTTCTCGCGGCTCGCCAGTCCGGCGCGATGCTGTGCGCCCATGCGGAGAACCACGGCATCATCGCCTGGATGGTCAAACGGCTGCTTGCGCGCGGCTACACCATGCCGAAGTACCACGCCGTTAGCCACGCGCGTGTGTCGGAAGCCGAGGCCTTCACACGGCTGATCGGCATGGCGGCGCTGATTGACCAGCCAATCATGATCTTCCATGTCTCGACCGCCGAGGGCGCGAAGGTGATCCGCGAGTCACGTGGGCAGGGGCTGAAGGTTTTCGCGGAGACTTGTCCGCAATATCTGTTCCTCACGGCCAACGATCTCGACAAGCCTGGCGTGGAGGGAGCCAAGTGGATGTGCAGCCCGCCGCCGCGCACGCATTCGGACCAGGAGGCGCTGTGGCAGGCGCTGTCGCTCGGCGATCTCCAGACGATCTCTTCGGACCACGCGCCGTATCGTTACGATGAGACCGGCAAGCTGCGCGCCGGCCCCAATCCGAATTTCAAGCAGGTCGCGAACGGCCTGCCGGGACTGGAGCTGCGGCTGCCGCTGCTGTTCGACGCGATGGTGTCGAAGGGGCGGCTCGGCCTTGAAAAGTTCGTCGAGCTGACCGCGACGGCACCTGCGAAGATCTACAATCTGCATCCGCGCAAGGGCTCGATTGCGATCGGTGCGGATGCCGATATCGCGATCTGGGATCCCAATCGCGAGACAGTCATCGCGGACGAGATGATGCACGATCTTGCCGGCTACACGCCGTTTGCGGGCCGCAAGCTGAAGGGATGGCCGGTGTCGGTGCTCTCGCGCGGCCGCGTGATCGTCGACGGCGACAAGTGTCTCGCCAGCGCGGGTAGCGGTAAATTCCTGGCGCGGAGCGGCGGCGAGGCGGCAAAGCCGACCGGCCGGCTCGTGGCGGACATGGATCCCGAGCGGAATTTCGGAGCAAGACTGCTGTGATCGTGGACCCGGAGGCGCGATGAAGATCGTCGTCTTGGGTGCTCCTCGAACGGACCAGGAGCTCGCGCCGTCCTGGCGCGGTCTCGTCCGTGCTGCTGCGCAGCGACGGGCCAAAAGTCGATGAGAACCGGCTGGCGGACACGCGGTTACTGGCATACCATTTGCACGCTAATGGGCTCTGTTTCACCTGCCCTTGGCCAATGAACGGCCGGCATCACGGCATTACTGGGAGGAATTCATGGATCGCAGGACCGTATTGAAGGGACTGGCTGGCGCGGGCGGTCTGGCATTGTCGGGGGGCATCTCGGCGCCGGCGATCGCGCAAGGCGCTTCGGCCCGGACCCTGCGTTTCGTGCCGCAGGCCAATCTCGCCAATTTCGACCCCATCTGGGGCACCCAATACGTCGTGCGCAACGCGGCCGCGATGGTCTGGGACACGCTCTACGGCATCGATTCCTCGTTCCAGCCGCAGCGGCAGATGGTCGAGTCCGAGGAGGTGACCGACGACGGCACGACCTGGACGTTCAAGCTGCGGTCGGGGCTCAAATTCCATGACGGCGAGCCGGTGCTGAGCAAGGACGTTGTTGCAAGCCTCAATCGCTGGGCGGCGCGCGATCCGATGGGCCTGATGATCAAGGCGAACGAGCAGGCGCTCACGGCCGTCGACGACCGCACCTTCAAATGGGTGCTGAAGCAGCCTTTCCCGAAACTGCTGTTCGCGCTCGGCAAGAACAACGCGCCGGTTGCCTTCATCATGCCGGAGCGCATCGCGCAGACCGACCCGTTCAAGCAGATCACGGATTATATCGGTTCCGGTCCGCTGAAGTTCGTCAAGGGCGAGTGGGTCCCCGGCGCGAAAGCTGTGTTCGAGAAATTCGCGGACTATGTGCCGCGGCAGGAGAAGCCATCCTGGCTGGCCGGCGGCAAGCAGGTGATGATCGATCGCGTCGAGTGGATCATCATGCCTGATCCGGCAACCGCGGCGGCCGCGCTGCAGAATGGCGAGATCGACTGGTGGGAGAACCCGATCGCCGATCTGGTCCCGGTTCTGAAGAAGAACAAGAACATCAGCGTCGATATCGGCGACCCCCTCGGCAATATCGGCTCGTTCCGCATGAATTTCCTGTATCCGCCCTTCAACGACGTCAAGGCGCGGCGCGCGGTGCTGATGGCGATGAGCCAGGAAGACTACATGCGTGCAATCGTCGGCGACGACAATTCGCTGTGGAAGTCGCTGCCCAGCTTCTTCACGCCGGATACACCGCTCTACACCGAAGTGGGTGGCGATATCCTGAAGGGTAAGCGCGACCTCAGTGCCGCCAAGAAGCTGCTCGCCGAGAGCGGCTATTCCGGCCAGCCGGTGACCTGCCTCGTCGCGCAGGACCAGCCGATCACCAAGGCCATGGGCGACGTGACCGCGGACCTCCTGAAACAGCTTGGCATGAACGTCGACTTCGTCGCGACCGATTGGGGCACGGTCGGCGCGCGTCGTGCGGTGAAGACGCCGCCGGGACAGGGCGGCTGGAACATGTTCCACACCTGGCATGCGGGCGCGGATTGCGTCAATCCTGCGCCCTACACGGCCATTCGCGCGACCGGCGACAAGGCCTGGTTCGGCTGGCCCACCAGCGCGGGCACCGAAAAGGAAGTCAGCTCGTGGTTCGAAGCCAAGAACCTCGACGAGGAGAAGGCCGCCATCGGTCGTCTCAACAAGGCGGCGATGGATGACGTCGTCTACGCGCCGACCGGCTTCTTCCTGGGCTACACCGCGTGGCGCAAGAACGTCTCTGGCGTTGCCAAGGGACCTGTGCCCTTGTTCTGGGGCGTATCGAAGACCGCATGATCCTGCGCTGAGGCCAGATGCTCTCCTATATCCTCCGGCGCATCGTCTCCACCTTGCCGGTGATGGCGATTGTCGCACTGTTCGTGTTCAGCCTGCTGTACATCGCGCCGGGGGATCCCGCCGTGGTGATTGCGGGCGACCAGGCAAGCCCGGAGGATGTGGAGCGCATCCGCCAGGGCCTCGGCCTCGACCGTCCCTTCCTGGTCCAGTTCGGAAGCTGGGTCTGGCGCATCCTGCACGGTGATCTCGGCACTTCGATCTTCACCAACTTGCCGGTGTCCGCGATGATCGGGCAGCGTCTCGGACCGACGCTGTCGCTGATGACCGTCACGCTTCTGCTCACGATCGTGGTTGCGGTGCCGCTGGGGGTGCTCGCGGCATGGAAGGCGGGAAGCTTCATCGATCGCGCCATCATGGCGTTCGCGGTGTTTGGCTTCTCGTTGCCGGTCTTCGTCGTCGGCTATGTCCTGGCCTATGTCTTCGCGCTGGAGCTCGAATGGCTTCCGGTGCAGGGCTACACGCCGCTCACGGAGGGCTTTTGGCCGTGGCTGCAAAACCTGATCCTGCCGGCGATCGCGCTCGGCTGTGTCTACATCGCGCTGGTCGCGCGCATCACCCGCGCGACCATGCTCGAGGTCCTGCAGCAGGACTATATCCGCACCGCACGCGCCAAGGGGATGGGGCAGGGTGGTATCCTGTTCATTCACGCACTCAAGAACGCGGCGGTGCCGATCGTGACCGTGATCGGGATCGGCATCGCGCTCCTGATCGGCGGCGCGGTCGTGACGGAGAGCGTGTTCGCGATCCCCGGTCTCGGCCGTCTCACGATCGATGCGATCCTGCGGCGCGACTATCCCGTCATCCAGGGTATCGTGCTGCTGTTCAGCTTCGTCTACGTCCTCGTCAATCTGATGATCGACGTCACCTACACGCTCGTTGACCCGAGGATCCGCTATTGACCGATACGACCGTTAGTCCGCAGTCGCTTCCTGCCGGCCTCGTCCTCGCACCGCAACTGCCCGACATCCTTCGGCCGGTGAGGATCCGGCGCGGTTTCCTCGGCTTCCTGCGTGGCCATCCAACGGTCGCGATCGGTGGTGCGCTGCTGCTCGCGCTGATCCTGATTGCGGTGTTCGCGCCCTATCTCTGGACGGTCGATCCGACTGCGCTCGCACCAGCCAAGCGCACGCGCGCCCCGTCTGCCGCTTTCTGGTTCGGCACCGACGTGCTTGGCCGCGATATCTATTCGCGCGTGCTGTTCGGTGCGCGGGTTTCGCTCACGGTCGGCCTCTCGGTGGCGGTGCTTGCCTCGGCCGCCGGGCTCGCCATCGGCATCGTCTCCGGCTTCATCCGCTGGGCCGACGGCATCTTGATGCGTTTCATGGACGGGTTGATGTCGATCCCGCCGATCCTGCTGGCGATCGCGCTGATGGCCTTGACGCGCGGCAGCGTCGGTAACGTCATTCTGGCGATCACCATTGCAGAGATCCCACGTGTCTCGCGCCTGGTCCGCAGCGTGGTGCTGTCGCTGCGCGAGCAGCCCTATGTCGATGCCGCGGTGGCCTGCGGCACGCGCACGCCGATGATCATTCTGCGCCACATCCTGCCCAACACGCTGGCGCCGATGCTGGTGCAGGCGACCTATATCTGCGCCAGCGCCATGATCACCGAGGCGATCCTGTCGTTTATCGGCGCCGGCACGCCGCCGACCATACCGTCCTGGGGCAACATCATGGCCGAGGGCCGCGCCCTGTGGCAGGTCAAGCCCTACATCGTGTTTTTCCCGGCGGCGTTCCTGTCCGTCACCGTGCTCGCCGTCAACCTGCTCGGCGATGGTCTTCGCGATGCGCTCGATCCGCGCATGGCCAAGAGCCTGTGATGCTGCGGAGCTGATGGCGATGGCGTTGCTCGAAGTCGAAAACCTTCAAACCCACTTTCGTACCCCCAGCGGCATCAACCGCGCGGTCGATGGCGTGTCGTTCCATGTCAACGAAGGCGAGACGCTCGCCATCGTCGGCGAGTCCGGCTGCGGCAAGTCGGTGACCTCGATGTCCCTGATGCGGCTGATCCCCGAGCCGCCGGGCAGGATCGCGGGCGCCATTCGCTTCGCGGGCAAGGATCTCCTAAAGCTCTCGGATCGCGAGATGCGCGCGATCCGCGGCAACGATATCTCGATGATCTTTCAGGAGCCGATGACGAGCCTCAATCCGGTGCTGACGGTCGGTCGCCAGATCCGCGAGACGCTGATGATCCATCAGGGTCTGGACCAGCAGGCCGCCGAGGCGCACGCGATCGAAATGCTGACGCTCGTCGGCATTCCCGAGCCGAGGCGACGCGTGCGCGAATACCCGCACCAGCTCTCCGGCGGCATGCGCCAGCGCGTGATGATCGCGATCGCGCTTGCCTGCAATCCCAAGCTCCTGATTGCGGACGAGCCGACGACCGCGCTCGACGTCACCATCCAGGCGCAGATCCTGAAGCTGATGCTCGATTTGAAACGCCGCGTCGGCGCGGCGATCATCCTGATCACCCACGATCTCGGCGTGGTCGCCGAGATCGCCGAACGGGTCATGGTCATGTATGCCGGCCGCAAGGTGGAGGAGGCACCGGTGGCCGAGCTGTTTCGTTCACCGCGCCATCCCTATACGCAAGGCCTCCTCGGTGCGGTGCCGAAGCTCGGATCCTCTCTCGCCGGTACGGCGACGCGGCTCGCCGAAATTCCCGGGCAGGTGCCCGATCTGCGCAAGCCGATCACCGGCTGCGTCTTCGCCGGCCGCTGCGCGCTTGCAACCGATCTCTGCCGGCAATACGCGCCGGGGCTCGAGGAAAAGGGGCCACGCCACATCGCCGCCTGCCATTACGCGGCCAAGGGAGCCATCGCGGCATGAGCCCTCCGCTGCTCCAGGTCAACGACCTCAAGAAGCATTTCCCGATCAACAAGGGCCTGTTCGGGCGACAAACCGAATATGTCTACGCCGTCGACGGCGTGTCGTTCGAGATTGCGCGCGGCGAGACGCTGTCGCTGGTCGGCGAGTCCGGCTGCGGCAAGTCGACGGTCGGTCGCGCCATCCTGCGGCTGTTCGACGTGACATCCGGCCAGGTGATCCTCGACGGCCAGCGTATCGACGACGCGCATCCGAGCACGATGCGTCAGCTACGGCAACGCATGCAGGTGGTGTTCCAGGATCCGTTCTCGAGCCTCAATCCGCGCATGCGCGTGCGCGACATCCTGGCCGAGCCGATCCGCAATTTCGGCCTCGCCAAATCGGCGGCCGATCTCGAGACGCGCGTGACGGCGCTGATGGACACGGTGCGGCTGCCGCGGGAAGCGCTCAACCGCAGGCCGCACGAGTTCTCCGGCGGCCAGCGTCAGCGCATCGGCATCGCGCGGGCGCTCGCAGCCGAGCCGGAGCTGATCGTCTGCGACGAGGCGGTCTCGGCGCTCGACGTCTCGGTCAAGGCGCAGATCGTCAATTTGTTGCAGGATCTTCAGCGCGAGTTCGGGCTGGCATTGCTCTTCATCAGCCACGATCTCGCGATTGTCGAGCATATGACCCACCGCGTCGCGGTGATGTATCTCGGCAAGATCGTCGAGGTTGCGCCGCGCCGGGAAATCTTTGCGGCACCACGGCATCCCTACACCAAGGCCTTGCTCTCGGCGGTCCCGCTGCCGGAGCCCGGCGCCCAGCGCAATCCCATCATCCTCGGTGGCGACGTGCCAAGCCCGATCAATCCGCCGAGCGGGTGCCGTTTTCACACCCGCTGCCCGTACGTGTTTGATCGCTGCCGGACAGAGGAGCCGCAGCTTCGCTCCACTGAAGGCGAGCAATGGGTGGCGTGCCACCTCGATGCGCTGCCGGCGGGATGAAGAGCTAGTCGATACTGCCCAGCGCCCGGCGGATGGCGGCAAAGATGTCGCCGATCTGCTCCTCGGTGATGATCAGGGGCGGCGAGATCAGCAGGGTGTCGCCGCTGCTGCGGATCAGGATCCCGTCCTCATAGCAGCGGCCTGCGCATTCGGCGCCGCGCGCACCCGGCGCGCTCTCGCGCGGCTTCAGGTCGATTGCGGCCAGCAAGCCGATGTTGCGGATGTCGACGACATGGGGCAGGTCGCGCAAGCCATGCGCATGGTTCTCCCACACCGGCGCGAGCCGGTGCGCCCGCTCGAACAGGCCGAGATCCTGGTACACGTCGAGCGCGGCGAGACCGGCCGCGCAGGCGAGCGGATGGGCCGAATAGGTGTAGCCGTGGAACAGCTCGATCGTGTTGTCCGGCCCCTGCATCAGCGCGTCATAGACCTTGCCGCTGGTGATGACGCCGCCCATCGGCACGGCGGCGTTGGTCATGCCCTTGGCGCAGGTGATGAGATCAGGCGTCACGCCGAACGCATTGGCCCCGAAGGCGGCACCCAGACGGCCGAAGCCGGTGATGACCTCGTCGAAGATCAGGAGAATGCCGTGCTGGTCGCAGATTTCTCGCAACCGTTCGAGATAGCCGACGGGCGGTGGTAGCACGCCGCCCGAGCCGGTGACGGGCTCGACGATGACGGCGGCAACGGTGCTGGGATCATGGAGCTGCAAGAGCCTTGCGAGTTCGTCGGCAAAATGTGCGCCCCATTGCGGCTGTCCGCGCGAGAAGGCCGCATGCTCCGGATCATGCGTATGCGGGAGGTGGTCGACCTCCGGCAGTAGCGGACCGAAATCCCTGCGGTGGCGCACGATGCCGCTGACGGAGAGGCCGCCCCAACCCATGCCGTGATAGGCCTTCGCGCGCGAGATGAAGCGGATGCGGCCGGCCTCGCCGCGGGCACGGTGATAGCCGCGCGCGATCTTCAGCGCGGTGTCGACCGATTCCGAGCCGGAATTGGTGAAGAAGACATGGTCGAGCCCTGCCGGGGCGATCTCGGTGATGCGGCGCGCGAGCTCGAAGGCCGCCGGATGGCTCATCTGGAACGAGGAGACGAAATCGAGCTTTGCGGCTTGCGCCTGGATCGCCTCGACGATCCTCCGCTGTCCGTGCCCTGCGTTGACGCACCACAGCCCGGCCATGCCGTCGAGAATCCGCCGGCCGTCGTCGGTGAGATAATGCATGCCTTCAGCGCCAACGAAGATGCGCGGCTTCGCCTTGAATTGCCGGTTCGGCGTCATCGGCAGCCAGAACGGCTCCATGGCCTCGCGGGTGAGGGGGCTGTTGGAGGAGGCGAGGTCACTCATGGTCATGACAACTCTTGTACGTGATCAGGTGGTTTTGGATGAAGCGGAGTTGGACGGGTTGCGCTTGAGTTTGGCGGCACTTTCGAGGTGTCGGCGCAGCAGCGCTGCAGCGGCCTCGTTCTGACCGGCTTCGAGCTGGTCGAGAATGGCGAGATGCTCGCGGCAGTTCACGATCACGCGCTCATAACCGAAGGTCCAATCATAATTGCCGAAGCGGCGCAGCCGGTTCTGCTGCTGAACGGCGACCAGCAGATAGCGGTTGCCGGATGCGGCCGCGAGGCCTTCATGGAAGGCCGCGTTCATCTCGTAGAGCGCGATGCTGAGCGTGTCGCTCCACGGCATCGCCAGCATGTCCTGATGGCGGCGGCGCATCTCGGCGGTCCAGGCCGGATCGAGCCGGAAGCCCGGCTCGATCAGGCCGGCGGGCTCGATCAGCAGGCGGTAGCGATAGCTTTCGTCGCGCGCCTGCGTATCCCCGAGCGTCGGCTGGAAGCGCCAGCCATGCCCCGGCTTGCGCTGCACGGCGGCGACTTCGGCGAGCTTGGCGAGCACGCGCTGCACGACGGGCCTCGTCGCATCATAGCGCTGCATCAGATCGCGCTCGGACACCTCGTCGGGCAACCGCTTGGCGCGGCGATCGCGCGCGATCGCCAGGAACAGGCGGTCGGTCTCGTCGGGGCTCGGCTTCGGCGGCGCCTTGTGCGGAACGGGGGGCGTGTCGGCGACGAAATAACCACGGCTCTCGCCGGCACGCACGAGCTTGCGCCGCGCCAGCAACTTCAACGCCGCGCGCACCGGCGTGCGGGAGACCTGGAGGCGCTCGGCAAGTGCGACCTCGGCAAGACGAGTTCCCGGCGCAAGCCGTTCGCTTCGGATCAGGTCGATGATCCCTGCGGACAATTCGCGCTGAAGCCGGCTTGGCGGCGCCTTTTCCAAGGCAGATTTCGCGGTCGAAGATTTTTGTTTCATGTCATCACAAAGTACATTAGGCTTCCCGGGAAAGCAAAAGGAACTTCAAAAGGAACCTGGCGTCCCATGGTCGAGCCCTTTCCCCTGATCGAAATCTCCGGTCCACCGCGCGAACGTGGACGCCAGTACGGGCAGAAGGCGGTGGCCCGTATCAAGAAAGGGACCACGCACTACTTCGCGCAGTTGAAGGAGCTCTCGCTCGATGCGAAGGGCGTGGCCGAGCTGGTGCGGGATTATCTGCCCGTCATCGAAGCCTTCGAGCCGAGCTATATCGAGGAGATGCGCGGCATCGCCGAAGGTGCCGATGTCCCGTTCGAGGATATCGTCCTGCTCAATGCCCGCACCGAGATCATCAAGCTCGCAAACCCTGCGATCCGCGCGCGCCTGAAGACGCCGGAAGATCCGGATGGCTGCACGGGGGTCGTCGTGCTGCCGCAGGCGACCGCCAGCGGTCGGCTGATCCATGCCCAGAACTGGGACTGGAAGCGCGAATGCGCGGAGACGGCCGTGGTGCTGAAGGTGCGGCGCGACGACGGTCCTGACCTCATGACCTTCACCGAGGCCGGCGCGCTCGGCCGCTGCGGCTTCAATTCCGTCGGCATTGCGATCACCGCGAACTATCTCGAAAGCGACCGCGACTATCGCCAGGTCGGCGTGCCGCTGGCGCTGATCCGCCGCAAGGTTCTCGAGAACGAGCATCTCGCGCTGGCGATGCGTGCGGTCTATTGCACGAAAAAGTCAGCGGCCAACAACATGATCGTCAGCCATCGCGAGGGTGTGGCGATCGACTTCGAATGTGCGCCGGACGAGACGTTCCAGGTGCATCCGCAGAACGGTCTTCTGGTCCATGCCAACCACTTCGTTAGCCCCGTAGCGCTCGGCAAGCTGAAGGACACCGGCATCTTCAACACGCCGGACAGTCTCTATCGCGACATCCGCGTCCGCGACTTGCTGCAGCCGCACATCGGCAGCATCACCTTCGACACCGTCAAGAGCGCGCTGTTCGACGAGTTCGCCTATCCCTGGTCGGTGTGCCGTCCGCCGCGCCGCAATCTCAGCAACAATCTCAGCGCCACCGTGGCGATGATCCTGATGGAGCCGGCGAGCGGGCTGATGCAGGCGGCGCCGCTGCCCGCGCTCAATCGTGAGTTCACGGAGTATCGGCTGGAGATCGACGAGATCGGGCGGGCCGCATTCGAGCGGTCGGCTGCGGCGGGGGCGGCGTGATGCGGCGGCGTCGGCCATCGCCGGCATGGGCGGTCGGTCTGGCCGCATTGGCCCTGTGGGCCATGCTGGGCAAAGCCGGCGCCGAGACATTGTTGAGGGCGCGGATCAACGCCGATATCCGCTCGACCGATCCCGGCACCAACCGCGATGCGAATACGGATGCGGTGGTCGCGCATATCGTGGAAGGGCTGGTCGCCTTCCGCGACGATACCTCGATCGGCCCGATGCTGGCCGACAGCTGGGCCGTTTCGAACGAGGGCAAGACCTACACGTTCCGCCTGCGGCAGGGCGTCAAGTTCCACAACGGCGCGACCATGACCGCCGATGACGTGGTCTGGTCGCTGAAACGCTGGCTCGACCCGGCGACGCAATGGCGCTGCCTGTCCGAGTTCAGCGCCAGCGGCATCGCGCGGATCGAGAAGATCGAGGCGCCGGACGCGCAGACCGTGGCCATCACGCTCGATCAGCCGACGGCGTTGTTCCTCCCGACCATCGCGCGGCCCGATTGCGGCCAGACCGCTGTCATTCACCGCGATTCCGTCGGCGCAGACGGCAAATGGATCGCCCCGATCGGCACCGGCCCGTTCAAGCTCGCGGAGTGGAAGCGGGGGCAGTATGTCGATGTCGTCCGCTTCGACGGCTATGTCTCGCGCAGCGAGCCGCGCACGGGCTATACCGGCGCCAAGGATGTCAAGGTCGACCGCGTGCGCTTCAACGTGATCCCGGACAGTTCGGCCGCGAAGGCGGGGCTGCTCAGCGGTTCGCTCGACGTGATCACGGCACTGTCCATCCCGGATCTCGAGGATCTCAAGTCACGTCCCGAGGTGCAGCTGAGCATCACCCCGTCACTGAGCCTCACCGGCATCCTGTTCCAGACCAGGGATCCGCTGCTGAAGGATGTGCGGATCCGCCGCGCCATCGCGCTGTCCATCGACACCGCGCAGATCGTCGACGCCGTGATGCTCGGCACGGCACGTCCTAACAATTCAGCACTGCCGATCGGCAGCCCCTTCTACGGCGAAGCGCAATCGCATGGCTACGAGCAGAACATCGCGGAAGCGAAGAAGCTGCTGGTGGAGGCCGGCTATCGCGGCCGGCCGATCAAGATGATCACCAACAAGCGCTACAGCTTTGTGTTCGATGCGTCCGTGCTGGTCCAGGCGATGGCGCAGGGCGTCGGCATCAATATCGAGTTGGAGGTGATGGACTGGGCGGCGCAGCTCGACCGATACAACCGCGGCGACTACCAGTCGATGGCCTTCGTCTATTCGGCGCGGCTTGATCCCTCCCTGAGCTTCGAGATGCTGACTGGGCCGAAAGCGACGCAGCCGCGCAAGGTCTGGGACAATCCGGAGGGGCAGGAGATGTTGCGCCAGTCGATGATGATCGACGACACCGCGAAACGGCAGGCGCTGTTCGACGACATGCACAAGCGTTTCATCGCCGACGTGCCGATGATCGTGCTGTTCAACGGTGCCGAGCTGACAGCGCTGCGCAAGGGCGTCAAGGGCTATGCCGGCTGGCTCTATCCTCAGCCGCGGTTCTGGGGCGTCACGGTCGAGTAGGCAAGGGCACTGCATGCTGGGTTATCTCGCAAGACGGCTGCTCATGACGATCCCGACGTTGCTGCTGGTCGCGATCGGGGTGTTTGCGCTGGTCCGGCTCATTCCAGGCGACCCCGTGCAGGTGATGCTCGGCGATGCCGCCGATCCCGCGCAAGCGGCGCAGTTGCGCGCCCAGCTCGGGCTCGATCAGCCGATCCCGGTTCAGTTCATGCACTGGATCGCAAAGCTTGCGACCGGCGATTTCGGGCACTCCATCACCAACAACCTCGCTGTGTTGCCGCTCATTCTCGAGCGTTTCCAGGTCAGCGCCGTCATCGTGCTGGTGGCGGTTGCGGCGGCCGCCTGCATCGCAGTCCCGGCCGGGCTCGTCGCGGCCTGGAAGCAGAACAGCCTGCTCGATCTCTCCGTCGTCGGCGGCGCCACGCTGCTATTATCGATCCCGAGCTTCTGGCTCGGGCTGCTGCTGCTGTTGCTGTTCGGGCTCAAGCTGAAATGGCTGCCGGTGATTGGCTATGTGCCGTTCACCGAGAATTTCTGGCAGGCGGCGAGCTTCATCGTCTTGCCGATCGCGACGCTGACCATGGTCGAGATCGGCGTGCTCACGCGCATGGCGCGGGCCGCGTCTATCGAAGTGCTGCGGCTCGAATATGTCACGCATGCGCGCGCCAAGGGCGTGCCGGAGTGGCGGGTGCTCGCGCGGCACGTCCTGCCCAACGCCTTCGCCCCGACCTGGACGCTGATCGGTCTCGTGCTCGGCCATCTCCTCGGCGGCATTGCCGTGATCGAGACGGTGTTCACGCTGCCCGGTCTCGGCCGGTTGCTGGTCGATTCCATCTTCGCACGCGATTATCCGGTGGTGCAGGGCTGCCTCCTGTTTACAGCCGTGATCTATGTCGTGGTCAATCTGGTCGTCGATCTCTGCTATCCGCTGTTCGATCCGAGGGTGACGGTGGCATGAGAGTGCGCGCCAACACCGCGATCGGCGGCGTTCTGATGGCGTTCCTGCTCGGCGCTACCATCACCGGAGCGTTCTGGACGCCGTTTGACCCGCTGCGCATCAATCTGCGTGCGCGGCTGCAAGCGCCTTCGTCGCTGCATTGGTTCGGCACGGACGAATTCGGCCGTGACGTGTTGAGCCGCGTCATGGTCGGCGCCGGTGCCAGCGTCGTGATTGCCGTACTCACGGTGGTGCTCGCGGTTACACTCGGAATGATGATCGGCTGCACGGCCGGCTACGTTAGGGGCTGGGTCGATCGGATCGTCATGGCTGTCACCGATGCGCTGCTTGCTTTCCCCGGCATCTTGCTGGCGCTTGCCGTCATGATCGTCGTCGGCGCCAACAAGACCGGCCTGATCCTCGCGCTCGGTCTTGCCTACATTCCGTCGGTGGTCCGCGTAATGCGCGGCACCGTGCTGTCGATCCGCGAGAAAGAATATGTCGAGGCCTCGCGCGTCATCGGCAATTCGGAAGTCTATTCGATGATCCGCCACGTGATGCCGAACGCGATCGCGCCGGTCGCGGTGCTCGCGACCAGCATGTTCGGCTGGGTGCTGCTGGCCGAGAGCGCGCTGAGCTTCCTGGGCCTCGGCGTGCCGCCGCCGGCCCCGACCTGGGGCAACATGCTCGCGGCAAGCCGTCCGTTCATGGAAACCGCGGCCTGGCTCTCGATCGCGCCGGGCCTCTGCATCGCGCTGACGCTACTCGGCATCAATCTGCTCGGCGATTCCTTGCGCGATCGCCTCGACCCGAGGATGGCGCACGGATGACGCTGCTGTCGGTCGAGAATCTGCGCATCGAGGCGTCGGCCAACAAGGCCTCGATCGTCGACGACGTCTCCTTCGCCGTCGATCGCGGTGAATTCCTCGCCGTCGTCGGCGAATCCGGCAGTGGCAAGACGGCGGCTGCACGTGCCGTGCTCGGGCTGTTGCCACCAGGTCTTCGCAAGGCTGGCGGCCGTATCGTGCTCGACGGCATCGACCTTGCGACCACATCGGCGCGCCAAATGCGCGGACTGCGCGGTCCCGTCGTCGGCATGGTGTTCCAGGAGCCGATGGTGTCGCTCAATCCCGCCATCAGCGTCGGTGTGCAAATGGCGGAGGGGCTTGGCCTGCACGAACGGCTGGGAAAGCGGGAGATCCGCAGTCGCTGCCTCGATATGCTCGCGCGCGTACAGATCCGTGATCCCGAGCGGACTTTCGATGCCTATCCGCATGAATTCTCCGGCGGCATGCGTCAGCGCATCATGCTGGCGTCGGTGATGCTGTTGAAGCCGAAGCTGCTGATCGCGGACGAGCCGACCACGGCGCTCGACACGCTGACGCAGCGCGAGGTGCTTGATCTCATGGTCGGGCTCGCCCGTGACCACGGCACCTCGGTGATGCTGATCACCCACAATCTCGGCCTGGTGTCGCGCTACGCGCAGCGCGCGCTGGTGCTCCGCCAGGGCAAGATGGTCGAGACCGGGACGACGCGACAGATCCTGTTCTCGCCGCAAGAAGCCTATACCAGGCGGCTGGTCGAGGCCCTGCCGCGCCGCGGTGATACGACAAAAGCGCGACAGGCCGGCGAGCCGCTCGTCAGCGTGCGAGGCCTCAAGGTCGGCTTCGGTGGGCGCCAGCGGTTGTTCCGGCGTGATGCGGGCGTTTTGGCGGTCAACGGCGTCGACCTCGACATCGCCGCGGGAGAGACGGTCGCGGTGGTCGGTGGCAGCGGCTCGGGCAAGACGACGCTTGGCCGTGCCATGCTGCGGTTGATCCCGACGTCAGGCGGCGAGATCCGGTTCCGGGGCAGGGACGTGACGGCCACCATCGATCGTGACTTCCGCCTTGCTTCGCAACTGGTGTTCCAGGATCCCTATTCCTCGCTCGATCCTCGCATGCGTGTCGGCGAGATCGTGGCCGAGCCGCTTCGTCACGTCGCACATTTGGCGGCCGATGAACGTGATCGGCGTGTCGAGGCGATGCTGGATGAGGTCGGCCTTGCCGGCCTCGGCAAGCGCTGGCCGCACGAATTGTCGGGTGGTCAACGGCAGCGGATCGCGATCGCGCGAGCCATCGTGCGCGAGCCGGCCTTTGTCGTCGCGGACGAACCGGTCTCGGCACTCGACATGACCATCCAGGCGCAGGTGCTGAAGCTGTTCGAGCGGCTTCAGCTGCAATATGGATTTGCCTGCCTGTTCATCAGCCACGATCTCGCGGCCGTCGAGCAGGTGGCCGACAGGGTCGTGGTGATGCAAGGTGGCCGGATTGTCGAGCAGGGCTCGCGCGACGACATCTTCGATCGTCCGCAGCACGATTATACGAAGGCGCTGCTCGCGGCGGCACCCGTGCTGGACTTTGAGGGAACAGCGGCCGTGCGCGCTTCGGGTTGAACGGGCGCAAGAGGGAAGCAGCGCTCCCCTCTTGTAACGGACCGGGCGAATTTACCGTGCGACGCGGCGGCCGCGGCCGGGTTCGAGCGTGCCGATCCGCCGCGACGCTTCGCGATCGTCCACGAGACGGCTGATGATCCGGAGAATCTCGGATCGCGTGTCGATGTCGGCAAATTCGTCGGCCATTCGCGAGGCACGCATGCGGT
Organism: Bradyrhizobium sp. CCGUVB4N; assembly: GCF_024199945.1. Taxonomy (GTDB): domain Bacteria; phylum Pseudomonadota; class Alphaproteobacteria; order Rhizobiales; family Xanthobacteraceae; genus Bradyrhizobium. The sequence continues at coordinate 3,671,781 of NZ_JANADP010000001.1, forward strand.
AGGCAGGGCGATCGAGCACGGTGCGCACCGCCTCTCGGATCGCGTCCGGCGTTGGCTCGTTGGTCGCGAGATTGATGCCGACGCCGGACCATGCGACGCGTGCGTTGACGTCGGCCTTGTCCTCGGTCATGCCCGCCGTGACCAGCGGAATTCCGAAGCTCATGGCCTGGTTGACACTGCCATAACCGCCATTGCTGACCAGCACGTCGACGCGAGGCAGCAGCCATTCGAACGGCAGATAGGTGGCAAGTCTTGCGTTTGACGAGACGGGTGCGGGGATCGCTTCGACCGGGCGACCGCCGGTCGTCGCCACCACCAGCACGTCCGGCTCGTTGGCAAGCGCGATGAGCGTCGGTGCTATCAGTAGCCCCAGATTGTGGTTGGCCACGGTGCCCTGCGTCACCAGCACGACCTTCCGCGACCCATCGAGCTCTTGCGCCCACGACGGCAAGGGCGCCTGGCGCGGAATGATCGGCGGCGTTCCGACGAAATGTACATTGGGTGGAAACGGCCGGGGAAATTCGAAGCTCGGCACGGACAATTGCATATAGGCGTCGGCGAACTCGATGACTGAATGGAACATCGGCTTCGACAGCGGACCGACGCCGAAGCTCTTCAGCACCCTGTTCAGGTTGCGCAGGACCGGCTGGTCGACATCAGCGTCATACGCACCCGCGATGACCGCATATTGCTGGCGCTGCTCTTCCGTGGACGCAGGCGGCAGGCCGAGAAAGTTTGGCGCGCCGTCATCGCGCTCCCAGTGCAGAAACGACGTTCCGCACAGTACAACTGGCGGCCGCATCTCGCGCGGTCCGAGCAGCATCGGAAAGATGCCGAACAGCATGTCGTCGCCGATGATGATGTCGGCCTGAAAGTGTTCCAACGCCTCGTACAGGCCCTGGTTTTGTGCCGGGATGGAGTCGACGAAGATGCGCTCGCAGGCGGTACGTAGCCAGTCGGGCCCCGGAGGAAGGCTCTTCAGCTCGGGGACCACCGAGAGAATATCGCGCAGATCGAAATCCGCGCCCTCCGGAAGCGGGAAGAACTGCGCGCCGTTGGCTTCGATGCGAGCTCGAAATGCGGTCCCTGTCAGGAAGGCAATCTCGTGGTTCTCGGCGACGAGAATGCGCGCAATGGCGAGCAGCGGGTTGAGATGGCCCGTCGCAGGTGTCGAAGCGATGAGAATCTTCATGGAATAGGTCCTCTGATTGTCGAGCATCGGCCGTGGGCGGTCGATGAGCAGAGGGAGAGTGCTGGGATGGCCGTTACGGCAGAACTTCCGCACTGCGCCAAATTGGTTACGGCGGCAATTCATCATGGCGTTGCGGCGGCGATGGACAACGGTACGCCGATCCGGGCGAATCCTGGTCCTGTTACAACGGTAACTCACGCCGCCAATGCTGAAACAGCGCGGTAGTCCCGTCCTCATAGTTACGAAAATCGCTCCTTTCGAGTTCGTGAGGACGAGCATGCCGAATATTGTCAGTCTCATTCTACTGGTGGCTCTTGCGGCATTCATGGTCTGGTTCGGTTGGCGTGCACTGCAGGTCCGGTCGCGCGTCTTGAGATGGAGCGGTGTGGGGCTGGCGGCCGTCTTGACGATCCTGGTGTCGTCGGTCAGCGCGCTGACTGCGACAGGTCTCGTCAGGCAGCACGCGCGCTCCGCGCCTCTTCCAAGCGTCAAGGTCGAACTCACGCCCGAGCGGGTCGCGCGCGGCAAGGCCGTGACCGCCAGCTTTTGCAGCGGATGCCACAAGGCGACGTTGACCGGTGGTGGCAATCTCGCCGAGGATCTTCCGATCAATATCGGCTCGTTCGTGGCCGCCAATCTCACGCCCGCCGGGCCACTGAAGCGGTGGTCGGATGGCGAGATTTTTCGCGCCATTCGCAACGGCGTCGATGCGAACGGAGGCTGGCTCACGATCATGTCCTTCACCAACGCGAGCCGGCTGAGCGACGACGACACCGTTGCGGTGATCGCCTATCTTCGCAGTCTCCCGGCCGCGGGCGCGCCCACGCCGGGGCAGCTCGATCGATTCAACCTCGTCGGCCTGGCGATGCTGGGGGCCGGGATGTTGCCGGACGCGAAGCCGGTGACCGCCGCGCGCATTGCTGCGCCCGCAAAAGGGCCGACGGCCGAATACGGCGAGTACCTGCTATCCTATCAGGACTGCCGCGAATGCCACGGCAAGGATCTCAGTGGAGGCGTGCCCGGCCAGTTGCCGCCGCTCGGTCCCGACCTCGGCATTGTCGCGCAGTGGACCTGCGACGAATTCATCGCCACCATGCGCTCCGGCGTCGATCCGAATGGGCACCAGATCGGGGAGAAAATGCCGTGGCGTCCGATCGGACGGATGGACATCGACGAGCTTGTGGCCTTGTATCAATATCTGACGCAGTCACGGCACCCGTAGTATGTCGCGCGGCATCCACAAGCCCGCGAAATGACGTCGACTCATCATCAGGTCATGTCACTTCGGCAGCTGCGCCCGTGCGCTGCCCGATTTTAGAATCGTTCTGAGTTAACTGAACAACGCCGACACTGCTGGTCCGTCGAGGCGATGTTCACTTGGGTAGTAAATCATCTACATCACAATTCATCACGTATCGGAGATTTTGCCGAGTATGACGGCAAAATGACCTATTCGGCTGACATTGAAGGCAACATCTATATTTGTCGTTCGCGCATAAGAAGGCAGGTCGTCGGCACATGACAACGGATTTCAACCGGGTGCCGCCGGCTTCAAAGGAACTCATTTTCGCATCAGCCGAAGCCGGCACGACAAAGTCGGCTAAGGCAAGTTTGAGAGATCAAATATGTTGGCAGACGCCGGCCATGTCATCGTTGTCGATGACGATCCCACCTTGCGGCAAATGGTGATCAAATATCTGGAAGAGCATAATGTACCGGGGAGGGCTGCATCCAACCGTGCCGAATTGCATCGTCATCTCGAGGGAGCGCAACCCTGCTTGATCATTCTCGACCTGCGCCTCGGTCAGGAGGATGGGCTTGACCTGCTGCGGGAGATCCGTTCTCACTCCGATGTGCCCGTGATCATCACGACCGGGCACCGTCCCGATGAGATCGACCGTATCGTCGGTCTTGAGCTGGGCGCCGATGATTACATCATCAAACCGTTCAGCCTGCGGGAACTGTTGGCTCGCGTCCGTGCGGTGCTGCGACGCCAGGAAATCGGACGGGCCGCTCGCGCGCGGGATCCCGAGCGCGGCGGCTATCGGTTCAACGGCTGGAAGCTCGAGCGCCGCGGCCGCAAGCTGGTCGACGCCAGCAACGCGCCGGTTCCCCTGAGCAAGGGCGAATATGCCCTGCTGCTGGCCTTCCTCGAGGCGCCCGAACGCCCGCTCAGCCGTGAGCACCTGCTCCAGGCGACCCGCATCCACGAAGACATCTTCGATCGCAGCATTGACGTTCAGGTGTTGCGGCTGCGACGCAAGCTGGAGAACGACCCGAGCGCGCCGCGCATCATCCAGACCGAGCGCGGCGTGGGCTACGTCTTCACCGTGCCGGTCGAGCCGTTCTAGGGCGGCTGATGTCGTGATGGTGAAAGCGTGGCAACGGCCGGCTGCAATCGTAACTGTTTTCTGCGCAACAGTGATCCCGGTGTAACAGCCGGACGTCAGGGTGTCTCCTGCAAGCATTGCGTTGGAGAACTCGTCGCATGTTGAAACAGAACTTGCCCTCAAACGTGGTCCGCGTGGTGCGGCCTCTCGAGATGGAAGCCGGCCGCATCACGGATATTTCGGATCGCCGCAGAAGCGATCGGCGCGACCGTGCGGTGCGGCCCGGCACACTGGGGGATGCACCAAGACCGCTAAAGCCGTCGGCGGAAGCAGACCGTCCGACCAGTTGGTGGTCTGCGGTCTTGCTATCCGTGATGGAGGGATTTGCCCTCTATGGCGCGGCGCTCCATCCGAACGCGACGTTTCCGGTAGAGGCGATGCCGCGCACCGTGCCGCCACGTTCGCCGCGTCCGGACGTCAGCGCACGGATTGATTTGAACGCCCGGCGCCACTGGAGCTGGTGGTCTGCCCTCGGCGAAACGACCGCGGTGCTCTGGAAGCATTGGCGGCGGGAGCGGGAGATCAATCGAGCCGTCGTGGCCCTGTCGAGCTACGACGATCGCACCTTGCGGGATCTCGGCATCAACGGCCGGGCCGACATCGAGCGGGTGGTGAGGTATTGCCGTGATTGCTGACGCTGTTTTCCTCGCAGTTGCCGGACTTGGCTTCTATCGCGCGACCGTGCGCTCCATCATTTTGCGCAGCCGCAGGAGCGGCCTGATCGTAGCGATTCGACATGGCCGCCTCTAAGGAGTGATCGGTGCGGCGGCGAGAGGTTGCCGTATCGATCAATAAGACTTGAAGGGTGACGGCCCGATCCGTCGTGGCCCCGCATTGCCGAACCGTAATGCGAAACCTATGTGCAAGGCTTGTCCGGAATCGCTCAGACCAGGATCTTCCATGAGTTGAAGCGTTGGCGCTCTGTCGTGGCGATCGGCGCGCTGCTCCTGGTCTGTCTGCACCCGTCTCAAGCACCGTCTCTCGCCCCGTTCCAGTTGTCGCCGCAGGCGCCGGCGGTGCGCGGTGCGGAAGAGCCCATCACGCCGATGCCTCCGGCTCCGGAGATCGATCCTCGCAAGGTCGAGCTCGGTGAGCGCCTGTTCAACGACGCGCGGCTGTCGGTTGACAATTCGCGGACCTGTTCGTCGTGTCATGACATCCGCACGAACGGGGCAAGTGCGAAGCGGCGCGACCTTGGCCGCGATGGCGCCGAGCTGCCGCTGAACACGACCACCGTCTTCAACTCGACGCTCAATTTTCGCTACGGCTGGGAGGGAAAATATCGCTCCGTTGAGGCAGATGTCTCGGCGTCGCTGGTCAATCCGCAGATCATGGGAAGCAGTCTCGCCGGTATCGCTGCAAAGCTGGATCTCGATCCAGGCATGCGGACCGCCTTTGTCGCCGCTTACGGCCACCGGCCGGACCCGGGCAATATCGTCGATGCTATCGCGAGCTTTCAGCGGACCCTGGTCACGCCCGGCAGCCGGTTTGACCGCTGGCTCGCCGGAGACAAGTCCGCACTGTCGGACAAGGAGCTGGACGGATACAGGCTGTTCAAGTCGCTCGGATGCGCGTCATGCCATCAGGGGGTGAATGTCGGCGGCAATCTGTTTCAGCGTCACGGTATCTTTCATCCGCTGGCGTCGCCAGATCCCGCGATCCTGCGGGTGCCGAGCCTGCGCAATGTCGCGACGACTGCACCCTATTTTCATGATGGCAGCGCGCCCACGCTCGACGATGCAGTCCGCAAAATGGGCTTCGCGCAATTGAATGCGACATTGACCGATCAGCAGGTGGGGGCGCTGGTCGCCTATCTCAACAGCCTGACCGGACAATATCGCGGCGTGCCTGTCGGAGGTGGACCATGAAAGTCGCTCCTGGTGCGGTCGGCGTGTCCTTTTTGCTGGCGCTGCTGACCTGGCTTCTCTTCAACGGCCTCAACCTGAATTCGGACCGCTATGATCGCCAGACCCAGGCTCTCGCGGATTTCACCCGGTTCGAACGCGGCATGAGCCGCGAAGTCCTGACGTCGCGCGCCGGTCTGTCGCGAAATTATGACGCCCTGGTGCGGATGGTCGAGGCCTATGACGCGGCGGTGGTGCGGTTGCGCGAAGCCGCGGGCTCGGACAGGGAGGAGAATGCCGCGATCGACATCCTGGCCGAGCGCGCCCGCCGGCAGGAGGAATTGATCGAGCAGTTCAAGAGCCAGAATGCGCTGCTGCAGAATTCCTTTGCCTATTTCGGCATGTTCAGCGCCCGTCTTTCCGCGTCGGATGACAAGCCGCTGGTCGCGGGCGTCTCCGCGCTTGCGGCTGCCATGCTGCAGTTGACGATCGATACGTCCAGTGCCGGTGCAGGTGAGGTGCAGGGCCAGCTCGACAGACTGGCCCTCCTGCAGGCGCCGCCCGACGAAGCGGCCTCGATACACGCGATCATTGCGCACGGCCAGTTGTTGCATGACCTGCTTCCGGCGGTGGATGGCATTCTGAAAGCCGTGGTCGCCGAAGCCAGCAACCGCGAGCAGGACGCTGTTCACGCCCTGATCATCAAGCGCCAGCTCAGCGCGCGAGCGGCGGCGCGCAAAAATCGTCTTTTGCAGTATCTCACCTCGCTGCTGCTGCTCGGTGGCCTGGTGTATTTCGGCCTGTTGTTGCGTGCGCGTGCCAGGGCGCTGCGACGTCGTGCCGCCTTCGAGCATGTGATCGCGAATATCTCGATGCGTTTCATCTATTCGCACGGAGACGAGCTCAGGGATCATGTCGAGCACGCACTGGAGGAGCTGGCGGGGTGCATCGGTGCAGACAGGGCTTATTTCGCTTGGCGGTCAGCGACCAACGGGAATGTCTACCGGTGGTCCCGCGACGGCGTGCGCCTCGACGAGGGGTGGCCGGAGCGGGCGCTTGGCCTGGCCCAGCGGTTCGACGGCGGCGAGGACGTCATCATCTATATTCCCAAGGTCAGACCGTCACATCCCCACGATGTGATGAATCTCCTCGAACAAGCCGGTATTCGCGGCTGGCTCTGCATCAAGACCCTGTCGGGACAACAACAGGGAGCCATTCTCGGCTTCGAGGCGGTGCAGGCCTCGGCGCTGAGCCAATGGGCCGAGTTTGCGCTCTTCCGCATGGCGTTCGATGCCATCCGCAATGCCGTGCGGCGCGTGAAGCTGGAGCAGGAGAAGGAGCGGCTCGAGGCAAGCCTGCAACAGGCGCGGCGGATGGAAACGATCGGTACGTTCGCAAGCGGCATCGCGCATAATTTCAACAACATCGTCGGAGCGATCCTCGGTTATGTCGAAATGGCCGATAGCGGGATCAAGCCGGGAAGCCGGCCTGCGGCGAGCCTTGCCGAAATCCGCAGGGCAGGCGAGCGGGCACGCGAGCTGGTGGGGCAGATCCTGACCTTCGGCCGGCGTAGCCGGGGCAGGCAGGAACGCGTACGCGTCGAGGTGCTGGTTGCGGAGACTGCAGCTCTTCTCGCCGCATCCTTGCCATCGCACGTCAAGCTCACGATCAGCCAGGGCGTTGAGACCGCGACCGTATCGGGTGAACCGGAACAGTTGCAGCAGGTCATTCTCAATCTCTGCAACAATGCAGCGCAGGCATTGGAGGAGCCGGGCTTCGTTGACCTGCGCATCGCCGAGCGCGAAGTCATCCATCCGCTGCGGATCGGACGGACAGACCTGGGATCGGGCCGCTTCGTCGTTATCTCGGTCTCCGACCCCGGACCCGGGATGGACGACGCCACGCTGGAGCGCATTTTCGAACCGTTTTTCACGACGCGTATCGACGGCACCGGTCTTGGGCTGGCAACGGTTCGCGAGATCGTCGAACAGCATGGTGGCGCAGTCGCCGTGCAGAGCGCGCCGGGTGAGGGGACCCGCTTCGATGTATGGCTGCCGTCCGACGGTTCGCGCGAACCGGTGTCGCTGCAACAGGCACCGCCTCTCGCGTTTCGGGGCGCAGGCGAGACGATCCTGGTGCTCGAGACCGATCGCAGGCGCTTGTTGCGCCACGAGGAGATCCTGGCGGCACTCGGCTACGAGCCGGTCGGTTTCACAGGGCTTGCCGAGGCCGAGGCGGCGTGCCGGTCGGCTCGGGCGCGCTTCGACGCGGCACTGGTGTGTCACTTGCCGGGTGGTTCTTCGCTCGATCTCGCGGCATCGCTGCACAGGGCGGCACCGGGCTTGCCGATCATCCTCGCAAGCCCGTCGACGCACGATCTCGCCGCGCACCTTCTGGCCGCGTCCGGAATCACCGGGATGGTTCACCACCCGCTGATGTCGTCCGAGCTCGCCATGACGCTTGCACGATGTCTGGCCGCAACGCCGGCCGGCAGCGGATTGCGACAGATCGCGACTGCTCGCTAGCCCAGTTTGGCGGCTCGCGATCGCGCAGTTTCACCGGTAACGCGATCTCGCGGACACGAAGTCACTATGTAGCGCGCAGCTTCTATCGATTGCCCTCGGTTGTTCATCTGAGAACGGCCGATCGTGACTGCGATAGGAGAAGGATGATGTCGAAAAGACTTGGCTTGATCAGCGTGGCTACCTCGCTTCTGTTGGGCTCGGCGCCCGTCGTCGCCGGCAGTGCCGACATGACAACCCATCGCTTCGCCCTCAGTTTGCCGGGGCAGGCTCCCGTTGGTCATCGCCAGCCGCGCCTCAGCGACGTGGCCGGAGCGACGCAATTGTCATCGTCGGATCTGGAGCTGCGGCGGCTCGACGCGGAGATCGATCGCAAGCTAGTCATCTGTCGCGGCTGTTGAAGGCCTCACAGCGCATTTGCGTAAGGTCCATTGACGGCCCAATCCTTGTCCGGCGAAAGCCTGCGCCGCGGGAGGCTTTCAAGCTCGGGCCGTTCGTTCCTGGCGGCGGCGCGCCATCGCGCCGGCGTCTGGCCGCTGATGCGCTTGAACACGGTCGAGAAATGCGCCTGGGTGCTGAACCCGACGGCAAGTGCGATCTCGGCCAGCGGGCGCTGCGTCGTCGTCAGCAGCGACTTTGCATGCTCGATTCGATGATTGAGCAGGTATTCGCGAGGACGGTATCCGGTCGCTGCACGGAACTGTGCGGCGAAATGCATCCTCGAGAGACCCGCAACATTGGCGAGCTCCGACAGGCTGATGCTGCGTTCGAAATGAGCGGCGATATGTTGCTCGACGCGCCGCAGGCGCCATTTCGGCAGAGCATTGACCTTGGCGCGCGGCAATTCTGGCCGGGCCAGATGCATGGCAAGGATCTGGCCAATGCAATGGGCAAATCGATGACCGGCGGCGTCGCCTTGCTCGGCGAGCGCCTTGGCAAGGCCCGCGGCGAGCGGATCGCGCAACAGAACGAGGTCGTCGAGCCCTTCAGCTGCTCCCTGCGCCCATCGTGTCGGGAAATGCTCCGCAGAGATGTGGACGTGCAGGAAAGCGCAAGGCGCCTGGAATTGGGCGCTCAGCTGTCTCGACGGTGCGCTGACGTACAGGGTCCCTGACGGCATGGTGCCGTCGAAGATGATCCGGCGCTCCCTGGTCAGGATGGCACGCGTCGTCTTCAACGCTATGCCGACGAAATACCGGTCGGACGGCGTCGTCGCTGCGTGCCACGAGGCCTCCCGTGGGTCGTCCCATCGCGAGATCGTGACATCGTCCAGCGCAGCCTGCCCGCTGCAAACGATCTGACGCCACTTGGCTTCCCGGGCGATTGCCTGCGCCACGTGAGGTCCTTCGTGATCTCTCGGGCCGGCCGGGAGATCGATCCGGGCGTGGGTTTCGTGCAATTCGGTCAGCATCGCTTATTCCTTCTGAGCTTTGCGGTCGTTCGCTATGACCGGTGAACTCGCATCCTCGGTATGCTGACAGGATAGGCGCGGGCAGGCTTGGAAGCCCGTTAGGGGTGATTAGGATGTGTTAGATTGTGTGGGAGCGGACGTGGTGCGGCAGCTGGTCGCGGGAGGCTGGATTCTTGCCAATATTTCAAAGGTTTGGATCAAGCGGAGGACGGTATTGCCGTGTCGGCTATTGCTGCGTCCCGTTCCATGACGCAGATCTTGCTCATGCTCGCGTCGATCGAGTCTGCCCCGTGAACTGCAAGTGACCGAGCTCCCCTTGGAAAATGCCCCTCGTGGCAAAGGTTTCGCGAGCCTCGATCTCGACGCGGTTTCGTTCGGGCCGTTCTCCCTGCGGTCGCGCCTGCTCGAGCGCGACGGTGTGCCGGTCAAGCTGGGTAGCCGCGCGATGGACATCTTGCGCCTGCTGATAAGCCGGGCCGGCGAGGTCGTGCCGAAAAACGAAATCCTGGCTTTTGCCTGGTCCGGTCTGGCCGTCGAGGAGATCAGCCTGCGGGTCCACGTCGCCGAGCTCCGAAAGGTTCTGGGCGACGGCAAGGACGGCGCTCGCTACATCACGAACATCCCGAGCCGCGGCTATTGCTTCGTCGCGACGGTGGAACGCGGCGAGACCCGGCCGGCGTCGAAGCCTGCGCCGCAGGCTGCCGGAAGCGTGGCGTCGCCCTTGTCCTTGCCCCATCGCCTGGACAGGATGATCGGGCGAGAGGACGTGCTGCCGGAGCTGGCATTGCGCCTGCTCAGTGAGCGCTTCGTCACGCTCAGGGGGCCCGGCGGCATCGGCAAGAGCACTGTCGCGATCGCACTGGCGCACGAGATGTGGGAGACGTTCGAGGGCAGCGTCCATTTTCTCGACCTCGGCCCGTTGAAGGACGCGGCGCTCGTCGCCAGCACTTTGGCCGCCGCGCTGGGTCTTGTCGTGCATCATTCCGATCCGACCGGCAGTGTCGTCAGCTTTCTGCGCGGCCGCCGCCTGCTGCTGATCCTCGACAGTTGCGAGCATGTGATCGACGAGGTCGCACGCCTCGCGGAGACCATTCACCGCGAGGCGCCGGGCGTCAGCCTTCTCGCGACCAGCCGCGAGTCGCTGTTGGTGGAAGGCGAACAGATTTTCGAGCTTATTCCGCTGCCGGGCCCGCCGCAGGGCGCCGGTCTCAGCGCAAACGAAATGGTGAATTATCCGGCGGCACGTCTGTTCATGGAGCGCGCCGCCGCGGCCGGTCACAGGTCCGACGTCCCCGATGAGGACGCGGAGATCCTTGCGGAGATCTGCGGCAAGCTGGATGGCATTGCCCTCGCGATCGAGCTCGCCGCCGCGCGCGTGGGTGTCTACGGGTTGCGGGAGATGGCTGCACTGCTCGACAGCCGGTTGAAGCTCGAATGGCGCGGCCGGCGCACGGCGCCGCCGCGGCAACAGACCCTCGGCGCGACGCTTGACTGGAGTTTTGGCCTGATCGGGGAGGCCGAGCGGATCGTGCTTCAGCGCCTCGCCGTCTTTGCAGGCTCCTTCACGCTTCAGGACGCGATCGCGGTCGCGGCCGCCGAGACCGAGCCGGTCGAACGTGTCGTCGATGCGCTGGAGCAACTGGTGGCCAAGTCGCTGGTGTCGACACGGCCGGAGGGCGCTTCGCGCCGCTACCGCCTGCTCGACGCCACGCGCGTTTATGCTCTCCAGAAGCTGGTCGAAGCCGGCGAGGCGCAAGCGGTTGCACGCCGGCATGCTGGCTACGTTCAGCGCTCGCTGGAAGCCAGCATGATGGAGGTGGCGGGCGGCGATCAGGCCTCGCGTTCGCAGAGCCGCGCGAGCCTGCTCGCCGATGCCCGTGCCGCGCTGGAATGGAGCTATGCCAACGATCTTGGCGCCGATCTGCGCGTGCTGCTGGCGGGGAGTTGCGCCCGGCTGTTCATCGAGCTCAATCTGCTCAACGAGGCGCGGCTGTGGTCCCAGCGCGCGCTTGCGATGCTCGACGACACCAGCCGCGGCAGCAGATGGGAGCTCGAGCTCCAGTCCGCGCTCGGCCACGCCTTCATGTTCACGGAACGCAACAGCGAGCAGGCCGAGAGCGCACTGAAGCACGGTCTGGAGATCGCGGAGGCCCTGGGCGACCACGCCAACAAGTTCAGGCTGCTGTCGCGGCTCAACATGTTCTATCGCCGGACCGGCGATTTCCGGCATCTGGTCCCGATCGCGCTGGAGGCCGAGCGGGTCGCGCGCCTGATCGGCGATACCGCGGGAATCGCCGGCAGCAAGGCCCTCGTCGGCGTGTCCTATCATCTCGTCGGCAACCAGACCGAGGCGCAAGCCCATTTGGACGAGGGCGTGCGTGACGATGCGGCGCTGCGCGGGGCGCAACCTGGTCATTTTGCCTATTCGCGCACGCCGCAGATTCCATTGGCGCGGGTGCTGTGGTTGCGCGGCTTCCCCGACCGTGCGGTGGAATGCGTCCGTCCGCTCATCGGCGCGGCTGCGCCACGCGACGTCGTCATGCATTGTATTGCGCTGTGCTGGTCGGCCTCGGTGTTTGGCTGGGTCGGCGACTGGGCCACCGTCGAGGCGTTGACCGGGCGGCTCGCGACGCATGCCGGCATGCATGGGCTCGCGCCTTACGAGGCCGTCGCGGCCGGCTTTCGGGCCCAGACCATGATCGCCCGCGGTAATGTGAGGGAGGGGATCGACTTGCTGCGGACCGCGCTGCCACGCCTGCACGCGGATCGTTACGAACTCTACGCATCGGCCTTCATTGCGGAACTGTCGCAGGGGCTGGCTGCGCTCGGTCAATCGGCGGAGGGACGTGCTGTCCTGCAAGAGGCGATCGCTCGCATCAGCCCCGAGGGCGCCGCTTTCGACATGCCGGAGCTGCTGCGCCTGCGCGGCGAGCTCGAGGCGCGCGGCAACGAACTGGACGCTGCCGAAGCAAGTTTTGCAGCCTCGATTGCGATGGCCGAACGGCAGGGGGCCCTGTCCTGGCGGTTGCGAAGTGAGATGTCGTTGGCGCGGCTGCGGCGTCGTCAAGGCGTTCGAAATCCGCTCGACGATCTCGCCAAAACCCACGCGCGCTTCTCGGAAGGATTTGAGACCGCCGATCTGAGAGCGGCACGGGCGATGCTGGACGAGGGCTGAAGGGATGATTTCTCAGTCGAACCGCAGATCCGAGAGGTCAATCGACACCATCAGCGCATCGCGCATCGGCATCAGATCGTCGTCGCGGAGATAGATTCGCCGGCGCGTCGGAGTCGTGATCCCGCCGATCGTGACGGGATCAGACGCATATTGCGTGGCGGGAAAATGTCCGGCGATTTCGACCCGATAGTCATGCCGCCGGATCAGCATGTCGGGGCCGAAATAGAAGTCCTGCTCGAGGCTGTGACTTGCGATCGCTGCCGGAAAGCAGGCGCGCAGTCCGCGCCAGATCTCGGCACCTTCGCGCCAGGGCGCGATCTCGCGCACCTCGAATCCGTCCATGGCGAGCAGGAAGGGCGTGGTCAGATAGGTCCATAGCGTGTAGCCGTTGAAATAGGCGCGGTGCAGTGGATCCCAATGCGTCCGCATGTCGTGCCGTGCGAACGAAGCGCGTGGATTCTTCCGCTCGGCCACGATACGTCCATCCGCGGCGACGATGGCGATGCGGTCGGGACTGAACTCGGTGCGCTGGCCAGGTTTCCCGAACGGCTCGAGCGATGCCCACTGGCGATGCAGATCGATCCGCATCGTGCGCGGATCCTGATCCTGATCGAGGCCCTTCAGCGCCCACAAATCCCCTCCCGTCACGATCGTGGCGGTGAGGCGCCTGTGTGCGTTCCATCGGCTCAGGCCACCATGGGCTTCGATCGCATTTGCCAGCAGCGGAATCATCCTGGCCGTTTCCTCTCGCATGGGGTGATGTCACTCCATAGCGATAGGCCCGAACGCAGGCCGCCGCCCGTTAAGCGTTGTTAAGCGCCGTTGAGCTGCCGGCGGGGCGTATCCCGGGCGGCACCGTTGGGCGCGCGGTGCTAATGGCCGTCGAGCCGCGCCAGGAAGTCGCGGACGAGCGACGCGATCTCATCGGTTGCCTCGTCCAGCGCGAAATGGCCGGCTTCCAGGATATGAACCTCGGCATCGGGCACGTCGTCGCGATAGGCGGTCGCGCCGGCAACGGTGAAGGACGGATCATATTTACCCCAGACGACCAGCGTCGGCGGCTTGGTCTTGCGCAGCCACTCCTGCCACTTCGGATAGGACGCGACATTGGTGCGATAATCCAGGAACAGCGTGGTCTGGATTTCCGGCTGTCCGGGACGGGTCAGGAACGCATATTCGTCGGTCCAGGTGTCGGGGTCGTAGCGCTCCGGGCGCGGGCTCGCGCCGAGGTGCCGCTGCCGCGTCGCTTCGAGGGACGTAAAGTTGGCTTTGAGCGCTTCGAGCTCGTGCGCCGGATCGGCCCAGTATTTCCGCCGCGCAGCCCAGAGCGGGCTGAGGCCTTGCTCATGCGACACTGCATTCTGGATGACGATGGCGCGGACCCGTTCGGGGTGCACCAGCGCCATCCGGAAGCCGACAGGACCGCCGTAATCCTGCATGAACAGGACGTAGTTGCTCAGGCCAAGCTTACCCGTCAGCTCGCCGATCACACCGGCGATATTGTCGAACGTGTAGTCGAAACCAGATGGTGGCGGTGCGCTGCTGTTGCCGAAGCCGGGATAATCGGGCGCGATGAGATGGTACTTGTCCGCAAGCAGCGGCAGCAACGGCTCCCACATCCGCGAGGAGGAGGGAAAGCCGTGAAGCAGCAGCACGGTCGGTGCGTCCGCCGGCCCGGCCTCGCGATAGAAGATCTTGAGGCCCTGGACGTCGACCGTGTGATAGCTGATCGAGCGCCGGCTGGACCGCAGGTCTTGGGCAGAGGCGGGCAGCGCCATGCCGACAAGAGCGGCCGAGAGGGTGAGCAAGGTCGGGATGTTCATGGCGCTGCGCCTTTTGTATTTGGAGAAATGGGTCGGGGAGCCGTGTTATCCAGCGGCCACCATGATGGACTTGAGGCCGAGGTCGCTTATTCCCTCACGGCCGTGCCGGGCAGCCTCCGCGCGGCGGACGACATCTGTCAGCTCCGGCGTAAAGCTCTCGTCGCCGTCCTCGATATGCCCGGTCAATCGCGCGGTGACCTCCTGGAATACCCAGCCATTGCCAGCGATGGAGTTGCGCGAGTTTCAATTTTGAAGGGGATGGAGAGGTGCTCGTTGCACCTCTCCTGGAGCGCGTGCTTAGGCGGCCGACTTGGCCTGCTGGGCCAGTGCAGCGAGCAGTGCCTGTGCCGCCGGTCCGGACGAGTGCGGGTTCTGGCCGGTGATCAGGAGGCCGTCCTTGACGACGTGAACGCCCCAATTGGCGGTCTTCGAGAAGACGGCACCGAGCTTGAGCATCTCGTCCTCGACGAGGAAGGGCACGACCTTGGTGAGCCCCACCTCTTCCTCTTCACCGTTGGTGAAGCCCGTCACTTCCTTGCCTTCGACCAGCAGCTTGCCGTTCGGCGCCTTGACGTGGCGTAGCGCGCCGGTGGAGTGGCAGACCACCGCGATCGTTTTGCCGGCGGCGATGAAGGACTCGATCAGCTTGGCCGAATCCTTGTCCTCGGCGAGATCCCACATTGGGCCGTGGCCGCCGGGATAGAACACGGTGTCGAAGTCTTCCTGCCTGACGCTGTCGAGGCGAACCGTCTTGTCGAGCTGTGCTTCGGCGGCGGCGTCCTTCTCGAAGCGGAGCGTGAGGTCCGTGCGGAACTCGGGCTCGTTGCTCTTGGGATCGAGCGGCGGACGGCCGCCCTTCGGCGAGGCGAGTGTGATCTCGGCCCCGGAATCCTTGAAGACGAAATAGGGCGCCGCAAGCTCCTCGAGCCAGAAACCGGTCTTGCGTCCGGTATTGCCCAACTGGTCGTGCGAGGTGATGACCATCAATACTTTCATAGCTGTCTCCCGTGATTGCGTTCGCTGGGTGACGCAGCCCGTCGTGACGGAACTGCGCCGGCGTAGGTCTCGTCCGAGCCCGCAACGTTGTTCGCTGCTCGTGAGACGCAATCTGCACCCGGGCCGGGCTGTTAGCCCGTTATGTATTGTTAGGTGGTGAGAGGGCCGTGTTGGTCAGGCTTGTTGCCGTTCGCGTCGTTATTCGAAGACAGCGTCGAAGATTTCGACGTCGATCAGCACTGGCTTGGCGACGACCGCGCCTTCGGGTTGCAGCGTCCGCGTGCGCCGAAGGGTTGGAACCACGATGCCGTTGAAGCTCTCATGGGCCCAGGAGTAGTGCGCGACACGTGCGCCGAGCAGATCGTGATCGGTCCGTCTCTGCAACGCGCTGCCGTCGAAATAGAAGACTTGCTCGGACGCGAAGCTGATCAGGCCCGGCGGGAATTGCGCGCGTAGGCGCCGCCAGGTCTCACTGTTCTCCTGCCACGGCGGCAGCTCCTCGATCGCGACGTCGGGACGGGCGAGGAGGAACGGCGTGGTGAGATAGTTCCAGATCTGGACGCCGCAGAAGAAGACCAGATGCAGTTCGTCCGCCAGCGCGTGTGTGCCATTGGTCGGGAAAGCAAGACTGGGGTTGCGCCAGGTCCGCAGCACCTGGCCATCGAGGCTTTCGATCGTGATCGCGTCGGGCGCAAACGCGCCGGACCGCTCGCCGCCGGTGATGCCGGTGAAGCGGACCGATTGCGTCCGCGTCGATCCCTCCGCGGTGACGTCCTTGAATTCGCGCGCATGTCCGGCGTCGGAGAACAGGGCCCCACCAACGGAAAGATGCAGCGTGAACCGGCTCAAGCTGTTCCAGCGGGCCAAGCCCCCGCAGGCGTCGATCGCATCGTCAAGAAGTGCCATGTCTCGCTGCATCCACCATGAATTGTCGTCACCATGGCGGGGCGGGGGCGGCTTGGCGTGTTAGAAGTTGTTAGGAGTTGCAAGAGCCCGGTGGCACGGTATCCCGTTGAAGATGCTCTTAATTCAGCGCGTTCAGGAGCCCCTTGGCCGCGACCAGGTCGCGGCTCGACAGGCCTTCCTGATATTGCCCGACCAGCGGCGCGAGCAGGGCCTGCGCATCGCCCTTTCGTCCGGCCCGCTGCCAGACGCGGGCGAGGCTCATTGCACCCCGCAGCTCCCAGCCGCGCGCACATTGCCGGCGCGACAAGGCAAGCGATTGCTGGAGACAGGCTTCGGCCTCCGTCGCCCTCGCGGATTGGACCAGGATGTCCGCCTTGACCCGGAGCATTTCCGGCATGTCGAAGGATTCGCCGTGATCGCCGATCTGGGCGATGGCTTCGTCGATCGTGCGCAAAGCCTCCCCGGACTCGTTCTGGGCCGCCAGGCCTTCCGCGAGCGCCGTTGCAAACACCGTGGTCATGATCCGGTGCCGCGTGGCGTACAGGGTCGCCTGGCTGCGGCGGAGATGCTCGATGCCGCCGGCGATGTCCCCGCGGCGGAGCAGGAGTTCGCCCTTCTGGCCAATGCCGACGGCGTGATAGGGGCCGAGGAAGTGCCGTGCGGAGTGGTCGATCAGCCGATCGATCAGGCTTTCGGCGCTGGCCCAGTCGCCGACCCACAGAAACACGTAGATCGTCCAGATCAGGGAAATGCCGAGCGTCAGGGGTTGCTCGAGCTGCTCGGCCTGGCGCACCGTGTATCGCGCCGCCTCGATGGCACGATCGGGCCGGCCGCTGAGCCAGAGCCCGCGCGCCAAGGCGACCAGCGCGACAATGCGGTCGTCATAGCCGAGATGGCCGATATTCAGTCGCTGCGAGCCCGGATTGTGCACCATCGCGCTCTCGCAAAACTGAACGGCCTTGTCCTGATTCCCGATCAGATGATGCGCCACGCCCAGCATCCATTCGACGTTCAGGGTGCTGGTGGGGTCGTTCAGCTTCCTGGCGACGCCTTCGCCCTGTATGCCGGTGCCGAGCGCGCCGTGAAAATCTCCGACGCGGGTCAGGTAGATATGCAGCCCGCGCAACAGCCAGAGCTGCCAATGCAGGTCGTCGAGGGCCTCGGCAAGTTGCAGGCTTCGCGTGAAGGCCAACCGGACGCCGTCCGTATTGCCTTGCGTGAACATCACGGAGACGCCGAGCGCCGCCTGCAAAGTCATTTCCTTGCGACTGTCGAAATGATCGGCCGAGGCGAGGGCCTGCTGGGTCCAGCTATGGCATTCCGTGAGCAATGTCAGCTCGAGGAAGAACTGCGCGGCCGAAGCTGCCAGGTCGACGGCGAGCGCGCGGTCGCCGTGCTCCGAGAAGCTCCAGGTTAGCGCGGCCCGCACATTCGGCAGATGGTCGGCATAGGGCAGGAAGCCGCCGGCGCTCTGCATGCCCGTCGATTTCACGGAAATGTCGTGCAGGAAGTCGCGGAAATATTCCGCGTGGGCGCGCGCCACGCGGGGCGCTTCTCCGCTCTCGATGAGCTTGTCGCCCACGAAGGCGCGAGTCGTATCGAGCAGGCGGTATCTCAGACGTCGTTCTGCCGGCGACGTCGCAATCAGGGATTTCGACAGCAAATTCGAGATCGCCTCGACCGCTTCGGCCTCGTCGATGCCCTGAGATGCGGCGACCGCGAGCGCAGCTTCGAGCGTGAACGGCCCGACGAATGCCGACAGGCCGCGCAATGTCGCGCTCTCGGCCTGGGGCAGGAGGTCGTAGCTCCAGCTCAGCGCCGCGCTCAGCGTCTGGTGCCGGGGTATAGCGGTGCGGCGCCCCCGCCACAGAAGCGAGAAACGGCTGTCGAGCAGCGAGGCCGTGCCGGCAATCCCGTAGGCATTGACCCGTCCGGCGGCAAGCTCGATCGCAAGGGCAATGCCGTCCAGACGCCGGCAGATATCGGCGACGAGCGGCGCATCCTCTTCACTGAGCTCGAATTCGCTGAGGCTTTCGGCAATCCGCTCGACGAAAAGCTGGCTCGCCGGATAGGCCAGAATGTCGGCCATGCTGAGCCCGTCGCGTTGCGGCGGACAATCCAGCGGAAACAGCCGGTACACCCGTTCGCCCTCGGTGCGAAAGGACTCGCGGCTGGTGGCGAGAACATGCAGTCCCTCGGCTTCCCGCACCATGCGCTCCGCCAGCGGAGCGAGCTCGTCGATGATGTGCTCGCAGCTGTCGAGGACGAGCAGCGTCCGGCGGTTGCGCAATGACGTCAGCAACCCCGGTATCGGGTCGTCGGAATTGACGGTCAGGCCAAGCGCGGCGGCAATCGTGCCGGGAACGAGCCGCGGCTCCGTCAGCGCGCCGAAATCGACAAAGCAGACCTGCCCCTCGAATTCCGCATGCTGACCATGCGCGACCGCAAGTGCGACCGAGGTCTTGCCGATGCCGCCGGGGCCGACGATGGTGACGAACCGATGCAGGGACAGTTCAGCCGCGATCTTCTCGACGGCGTCGTCTCGGCCGATCATCCTCGCGAGCGGGGCAGGTATGGACCGGACCTGGGACACAGGCGCGTGTGGCCGGCTCTCCGCAGGCGCGGCGCGAAGCAGCGGCGCGGCGAAACAATAGCCGCGGCCGGGCACGTTGACGACGTAACGGGAGCCTTCGCCGCCATCGCCCAGCGCTTTGCGCAGGGACGTGATGTGAAAACGCAGGCTGCCCTCATCGACATTCACATCGGCCCAGATCCGCTTGACCAATTCCCGCTTGTCGATCACCTCGCCGGCACGTTCCGCGAGAAAAATCAGGATGTCGAGCGCACGTCCGCCAAGATGAAGCGGCACGCCATCCTTCTCGAGCAGCCGCGCCCGGGGAAGCAGCCGAAAGGCCCCGAAGGAAATGGCTGAGTCCTGGTCGTTGGTGTCCGGCACGCGCCATGATTCCGATGAAAGGAAAGTGCTTCTGTCTGTTTGATCTACCAGAACGAGACCGTGAGTAAATCGGTCGAAAGCGGCGAAATCGAGCAGCGCACGCAGGATTGCTCGAACGAAACGCTACAAATTTCGCTTAAACGCGAACGGCTTATGCCGTGATCGGGAAAAGTCCGTCAGTGTCGGAATGCTCCAAGCAGCAGTCATGTTTTGCCGCCGTCATGCGCACGCGATCATAACACAATCTTGCAACGTCTAACGAGCGTGAGCCGCACGACTGTATCAGTATAGTTTTCGAGTTAGGCCTATTTCCAACGGGGGAGGCTATCATGCCCGAAATCAGCTCTCGGACGAACGACCGGCGCGTTCGATCTCACTTTGTCGCCAATCTCGACGATGTCTCGCGTGACTGGGAACTCGTGCTGCGCGAGTCGCATCATCGCATGAAGAACACCCTGACGCTCCTGGGTGCGTCAGTCCGCCGCGACTTCACGCGGGCGGGGACCAGGGACATGTCGGTCGCCGTTGACCGGCTGGAGCGGCGCATCGTTGCCTTCGGCCGGCTCTACCAACTTCTGTCCGACAATGACGATCTTGCGATGGTCTCCGTCGAGGCTTTCTTCGGAGGGCTTTGCGGAGCGCTGTCGGAGGCGGTGCTGGAACCGGCGGGCGTCCGCTGCGAGGCATCGATCGAGAGCGGCGCCCTGCCGGCTTGGCAGTGTCACCGGCTTGCACTGATGCTGACGGAGCTGGTCACGAATGCGGCAAAGCATGCTTTTCCGAACAAGAAGGGTGCGCTGATCCGCATCGAGGTGGCGAGCCGCGAGGGCGGTTGGCTCTGCGCGGTCACCGACAATGGTGTCGGCGCGACCGGGCCGCTTCAGGGGGCCGGCAGCCGGATCCTGGAAGGCCTGGCGCGCAGCATCGATGCCCGGATGCAGGGCGAGGCCGGGCAGGGCGGCACACGCGTGACGATAGCAATGCCGCTCGCTGTCGCCTGAGGAAGCGGCCGCGCTCGCAATCTCAATCGCTAACGAGCCATAACATCCCATAACGAGCATTATTCCCGAACTTTCGCGAAAGTCGTGGTCTCAGAAGCGGGTCTCGGTCGCGAGCCCGTACCTCAAATCAGGGAGTTCGACATGACCACCACCGAGATCAATCGTCCCGCCGACGCCCAGTCAGCGAAATCGCGCACAGTCGACCTCAAGCTCGAGGTCGTCGTGATCCCCGTGTCGGATGTGGATCGCGCGAAAGCCTTCTATGCGAATCTGGGCTGGAGGCTGGATGCCGACTTCGCCTCGGGAGACGGTTGGCGCGTGATCCAGTTCACGCCGCCGGGCTCGGCCTGTTCGGTGATCTTCGGCAAGAATGTCACGCCAGCGGCGCCCGGTTCGGCGCAAGGCCTGTATCTGATCGTCTCCGATCTCGAAGCGGCACGGCAGGATTTGCTCGCGCGTGGCGTCAAGATCAGCGAATCCTTCCATGGTGGCGGCGATGTTCACGCCGGAACGGACGAGCCGTATCTCTTCGGCACTGTCCGGCTCAACGGCGCTGATCCGAAACGCGGCAGCTACAGCTCGTTTGCTTCTTTCAGGGATCCCGACGGCAACGGTTGGCTATTCCAGGAAATCACCACGCGGCTGCCCGGTCGTATCGATACGACGGACACCACATTCACCTCGTCAAGCGAACTTGCGCGCGCGTTGCGCCGCGCGGCGGCGGCGCATGGTGAGCACGAGAAGCGCACCGGCGTGCACGACGAGAATTGGCAGGACTGGTACGCCGATTACATCGTGCGCGAGCAAGCCGGCCAGCCGCTGCCGACCTAAATCGCGAGCATGGATGTTGGATCGAGGTTCACGGCGCGCGATGGCTCATCGGGCGCCGTGATGCGTTTAGGTCCCGAAGATCGTCCCTCGTCAACTTGCAGCGCTGTGGCACGACGACTCGCAACGGCTAACGCAGCCTAACAATCCATAACGAGCCAACGGCCGGTGTCTGAGCCAATCTGTTTTTCAGGACGAACCGATTTGTCGATCTCGAATTTCGGTCAACGTCACAGACCAGAGCCAGGGAGATCCAAAATGACGACGCAAACACGAGCCGACATGATGAACCCCGACCGCCGTCAACTGCTGGGCCAGGCCGCGATGATAGCTGTTGCTGCAAGCACGGCGAGCCTGTTTCCGACGCATCCGGCGAAGGCCGCCGCAAGCGGCGCAATCCGTCCATTCCACGTCAACGTGCCTGAGGAAGATCTGCTCGATCTGCGCCGCCGTCTCGCAGCGACACGCTGGCCGGATCGCGAGATCGTCACCGACCAGTCGCAGGGCGTGCAGCTCACGACCGTCCAGCAGCTCGTGCGCTACTGGCAATCCGACTACGACTGGCGCAAGACGGAAGCGCGGTTGAATGCCTTGCCGCAATTCGTCACCGAGATCGACGGCGTCGACATTCACTTCATTCACGTGCGTTCCAGGCACGAGAATGCCTTGCCGATGATCGTGACCCATGGCTGGCCGGGCTCGGTCATCGAGCAGATGAAGATCGTCGGCCCGCTGACCGATCCGACCGCACATGGGGCCAAGGCCGCGGACGCGTTCGACCTCGTGATCCCCTCGCTGCCCGGTCATGGCTTCTCCGGCAAGCCGTCCGAGCTCGGCTGGGATCCGCAGCGTGTAGCACGCGCCTGGGTCGTGCTGATGAAGCGGCTCGGCTACAATCGCTACGTTGCGCAGGGCGGCGATTGGGGCAATGCGGTGACGGAGCAGATGGCGCTGCTGGCACCGCCCGAGCTGCTCGGCATTCACACCAACATGCCGGCAACCGTTCCCGACGACATCGCCAAGGCGCTTCAGCCCGGCGGGTCGAAGCCGTCCGGTCTCTCTGCGGACGAGAACTATGCCTACGATCAGCTCGACGATTTCTACAAGCACGGTCTCGGCTACGCGATCGAGATGTCGAACCGGCCGCAGACGCTCTATGGGCTCGTCGATTCGCCGGCCGGCCTGGCGTCATGGATGCTCGATCACGACGCGCGCAGCACTGCGATGATCGCGCGGGCCTTCGACGGCAAGGCCGAAGGGCTGTCGCGGGATGACGTCATCGACAACATCACGCTCTACTGGCTCACCAACACGGCGGTCTCGTCGGCGCGTTTGTACTGGGAAAACAAGCTGGTGTTCTTCGCGCCCAAGCACGTGAACATCCCGGTCGCCGTCAGCGTCTTCCCGGACGAGATCTACGCCGCACCGCGCAGCTGGGCCGAGAAGGCTTATCCCAAGCTGATTCACTACAACCGCCTCGACAAGGGCGGCCACTTCGCGGCCTGGGAGCAGCCCGCGCTGTTCTGCGCCGAAATGCGCACGGCGTTCCGTCCGTTGCGGCAATCGATCTGAGCCAAGCAGGACGCACGGAGCGACGCGCGTCCTCGCCCTTCAAGACCACATCAGGAGTGCACATCATGAACCGCCCCGAACGCACCTTCACAGCAGAACAGATCCGACTGGAGCGGCGCCTGCCGACATATTGGCGCGTCACCTTCGACATGCCGCCGGTGAACATCTTTGGTCCGAAGCACCTGTCATTGCTCAACGATATCATCACCGCGATCGAAACCGATCCGCAGGTGAAGGTCGTGGTGTTCGACAGTGCTGTCGAAGGCTTCTTCATCACGCATTACGACTTCTTGGCGCCGCTGGAGGACTCTTTGAGCATCCCGCCGGGGCCGACCGGGCTGCAGGCGCTGCCCGACATGCTGGTGCGCCTGAGCCGTGCACCGGTGGTGTCGATTGCCTCGATCCGGGGCCGCGCGACCGGTGTCGGCAGTGAGCTCGCGCTCGCAAGCGACATGCGCTTTGCCAGTCGCGAGAAGGCGATCCTGTCGCAATGGGAGGTCGGTGCGGGCCTGGTGCCTGGCGGCGGGCCGATGGCGCGGTTGCCGCGCTTGATGGGCCGCGGCCGTGCGCTGGAGGTCCTGCTGAGTGCCGACGACATCCATGGTGATCTTGCCGAACGCTACGGTTACGTGAACCGGTCGATGCCGGATACGGAACTCGATGGCTTCGTCGAGGCGCTCGCCATGCGTATCGCCACTTTCGACAAGGACGCGATTGCGGAGACCAAGCGTCTGGTCGATGTCGCAAGCCTGCCGCCGGATGAGGAAATCAAGCCGGAGTGGGGCGCGTTCATAGGAGCTCTTGGTCGTCCCGCGAGCCAAACCCGGATCAAGGCGCTCATGGCGCGTGGTTTTCATCGCGCGGGCGATGTCGAAAACCGGCTGGGCTTCCACGTCGGACAGATCGGCATCTGATGGAACCGCTGCGGCGCTCGACCGGTTGGAGGGCGACACGGCAGTGATGCCGGGATAGCCTTCCACCGGTGCGGAGCGCCGCCAAACGACTACAAGCAATCAAGGAGAAAACAGATGATCCGCAAGGCAAAAGCAGTATGGCAGGGCACCGGTCGCGACGGCACCGGCCACCTATCGAGCGAATCCGGCGTGCTCGCCGAGACGCCCTATTCGTTCAAGACGCGCTTCGAGAACGAGAAGGGCACCAATCCCGAGGAATTGATCGCAGCCGCCCACGCCGGCTGTTTCACCATGGCGCTGGCCTTCGGTCTTCAGCTCGCGGGCTTCACGCCGACTGAGCTCTCCACGGAGGCCGCGGTCACCCTCGATCCCGATGGGAAGGGATTCAAGATCAGCAAGTCGGCGTTGACCCTGCGCGCCAAGGTGCCGAACCTCGACGATGCTGGTTTTGCCAAGATCGCCGGCGAGGCCGAGAAGAACTGTCCGGTGTCGAAAGTGCTCAACGCGACGATCACGCTCGACGCCAAATTGACCTAGCCAACCCGCGGAGACGGCATCATGCCACGCCAGCATCAGCCGGATGAAGACAGGTTCCGGGCGATCCTGCCCGAGGATATCGACTGGAAGCCGTTTCCAGCATTTCCGCCTGGGGCGCGGCTTGCCGTCATGGTTGGTCATCCCACCGAGCCCGGCCCCTATGTGGTCCGGGTGAGGGTGCCCGGCGGCACCAAGCTGATGCCGCACAAGCATCCGGAGGACCGGATCTATACGGTCATGTCGGGCGTCTTCTACATCGGACTTGGTGAGACCTTCGATGGCGATCAGGTGAAAGCCTATCCTCCGGGCAGCGTGATTGTCCTGCCCGGCGAGACCTGGCATTTTCATTGGGCGAAGTCCGGCGAATACATCACGCAGGTGTCGGCGATCGGACCGCTTGGTCTGGAGTATCACGATGATCATGATGACCCTCGCTTGCACGTGGCGACGCAGTAAGGTCAGATCATCCGAATTGACGAGATGGAGCATCAAATGACGACAGAGCGCGCAGTTTTGGCCGGAGGCTGCTTCTGGGGCATGCAGGATCTCATCCGCAAGCAGCCCGGCGTGATCTCGACGCGGGTCGGCTACACCGGCGGTCGGGTGAAGAACGCCACCTATCGCAATCACGAAGGTCATGCCGAAGCGATCGAGATCATGTTCGATCCCGCGAAGACCAGTTTTCGCACCATGCTGGAGTTCTTCTTCCAGATCCACGACCCCACCACGCTCAACCGCCAGGGCAATGATCGGGGCACGAGCTACCGCTCAGCGATTTTCTACACATCGGACGAGCAGAAGCGCGTTGCCCAAGACACCATTGCCGATGTCGAGGCATCGGGTCTGTGGCCCGGTAAGGTGGTGACGGAAGTCGCCCCCGTTGGCGAATTCTGGGAGGCAGAACCTGAGCATCAGGATTATCTCGAACGCTATCCTGACGGTTACACCTGTCATTTCATCCGGCCCGACTGGAAGCTGCCGCGACGCGCGGTGGCTGCCGGGAGCTAGCGATGGCCAAGGGATACTGGATCACCCTCTATCGCTCGATCTCCGATCCAGAGGCGTTGGCGGCCTATGCGAAGCTCGCAGGTCCGGCCATCATCGCCAATGGTGGCCGGTTCCTCGCCCGTGGCAATGCGGCGAAGGTCTATGAGCAGGGCATCGCGCAGCGCGCCACTGTGACCGAGTTCGACAACCTCGAGCTCGCCGTGGCGGCGCACGACAGCCCCGCCTATCAGGACGCGCTCAAGGTGCTCGGCAATGCCTGCGAGCGCGACGTCCGCATCGTCGAGGGATTGGGCTGAACCCAAGGACATGTTGCCCGGGGAGCGAGCGATGACCGAAGCTTGTGAGATGAGCGTTCCCCGGTGGCATTCGTCGTTGCGGTTGGCCGTGCCGCCGTCTGTCATCCGCAAATCACATCCACCGCCTTGCGGGCAAGCTCCTTCAGTTCGGCGCGGGAGGTGCCGGCGCGGGCCCGGATTGCGATCGTATGCATCGTGGCCGCCGCCAGGATGGCGAGCGCCGCGGGATCGGCATCGCGCTTCAGTTCGCCCTTGTCCTTTGCAAGACGGAATCGTGCCTCGAAATCAGCGTCGATCGCGCGAAGTCCTGTCGCAACGCTCTTTCGGATCGCCGCATCTTCTGCGGTTTCGGTAACCGCAGTTCCGAGCACAAAGCAACCACGGGCGTGTCCCTTGCCCGAAAAGTAGATGGAAAGGGCCGCGTCGTAGGCGAGCATCAGCGCTTCGTTTAGGGGGTGGTCCCCCGCGAGGGCGTCGCGCGTGGCGGCGAGGCTGACGTCCCAATAGCGGGCGAGCGCCTCGAGGTAGAGTGCGTGCTTGTTGCCGAAGACTGCATAGAGGCTCGGCGGGCTCATGCCGGTGGCCGCCGCGACCTTGTCCAGCGAAGTTCCGGAGTAGCCGGTCTTCCAAAAGGTTTCGGTTGCTCGCTTGAGGGCCGTTTTAGCGTCGTAGGCGGGTGGCCGTCCGCGGCGTGCCGGACTCGTTTCGCTGGTTTTTCGCGCCATATCGTCAAGACCCCGGTTGTCGTGCCTGGTTACAGATATTTGTATGGACCGTTATAAAAATCAAGATGCGGAGGCTTGATTGCCGGTTCATGGGACCGTATTTGTAACGAACGTTAGTTAATTGAATGCGAGGATTTCGATGCGTTTCAATTTCGCGCCAATCGCCGGCTGGTGGGGCGATCGCATGAGTTTCGGCGGGAGCGAAGCTGTTGGCCAGTCGGTCCGAGCGGAACTCGGGACGCGGCTGCGCCGGCCCTTGATGCTGGCCGTGCCGATCATTGTGGCCGTGTTCGGCGCCTCACTGTATCTGGCCCAGGAGCAATACGTTTCGACCGACGATGCATTCGTTCGAGCTGCGAAAGTGACCATCAACGCCCGGGTTTCCGGTCAGGCGATTGAGATCGCCGTGCACGACAACGAGCGCGTTCATCAGGGACAGGTCCTGTTTCGCATCGATCCGGAGCCCTACCAGATCGCCGTCGATCAGGCGGAGGCCCGGCTCGGCAGCGCGCGGCTCCAGATCGAATCTCTCAAGGCGACCTACCGCCAGCAGCAGGCGGAGTTGCAATCTTCAAAGGATTCGGCTGCCTTCGACGAGCGCGAGTTCGACCGCAAGAAAATGCTCGTGGCTTCCGACTTCACGCCGCGCGCAGTCTACGAGCGGGCCGAAACGGATATGAAGGTCGCCCGCCATCGCACGACGTCGATCGAACAGCAGATCGCCAACACGATCGTCGCGCTCAGCGGCGATCCCGATATCGACGTCGATCGCCACCCGACGGTTCGCGCGGCAAAGGCGCAGCTCGATCGCGCGCGGCTCGATCTCTCTTATGCCACCGTGACAGCGCCCGACGACGGCATCGTGACGAAGGTCGACGATCTGCAGATCGGCGGCTTCGTCAACGCCGGAGCGCCCACATTCTCCCTGCTGTCGAGCCGACATGTCTGGGTCGAGGCGAATTTTCGGGAAACCGGTCTGACCCACATGCATCCCGGTCAAGAGGCGACGATCGACGTCGATGCTTATCCTGATCGCAAGTTCAAGGCGCATGTCGACAGCATGAGCCCCGGCACCGGATCGGACTTCTCGGTGCTGCCGCCCGAGAATGCAACCGGGAACTGGGTCAAAGTCGTTCAGCGTTTGCCGGTGCGTCTCGAACTCGATGATCTCGATCCGACCCGTCCCCTGTTTTCGGGCATCAGCGTGACGGCGCGGGTCGATACCGGCTATCGCCGCACCTGGCTGCATCTGCTCCGACCCGCGTTCGCGACGGAGGGCAAATGAGTACGACAGTCCCGTCAGCCGCCGCCAACGAGAGGCACCACACGATCGCCGCGGCTGCTCTCTTGGC
Source organism: Bradyrhizobium sp. CCGUVB4N (assembly GCF_024199945.1). Lineage (GTDB taxonomy): Bacteria > Pseudomonadota > Alphaproteobacteria > Rhizobiales > Xanthobacteraceae > Bradyrhizobium. The sequence goes on from NZ_JANADP010000001.1 coordinate 3,699,229, forward strand.
GACCTACATGCAGGCCGTCAACATCTCGATACCGAACGCCGCGCTGCCGCACATTCAGGCGACGCTCTCGATGGCCAATGACGAGGTCGGCTGGGTCTTTTCGTCCTATATCGCCGCGAGTGCCGTGACCATGTCGATCACGCAATGGCTGGCGGCACGTTATGGCCGGAAGCAGGTCTATCAGGTCGCCGTGGCGATCTTCGTGCTTGGCCTGGTGCTCGATACTCTCGCGACCACGTCCATCCAGTTTGTGCTGGCCCGGATCCTCCAGGGTGCAGCGAGCGGGCCGCTTGCGCCGCTCTCGCTGGCGATCCTGCTCGAGGTGACGCCGCCGGCGCGACATGCCCGCATCAGCCTGGCCTGGACCGTGTGTTCCTTGCTCGGCATCAGCAGTGGCCCCGGCATTGGCGGTTGGCTCAGTGAATATCAGGGCTGGCCGTCGATCTTCTATTTCAGCCTGCCGATGACGGCATTCATCTTCCTGACGATGGCCCAATCGCTGAGCGAGAAGCGGGCGGAGCGGAGCCAGTCCTTTGACTTTTTCGGTCTGACAACCTTCTCCGTCGGCATGATCGGGCTGCAAATGCTGCTTGACCGCGGCGAACGCCTCGAATGGTTTGCCTCGACGGAGATCTGGGTCGAAGCGATCGCCTCGGTCCTGGGCTTCTATCTCTTCATCGTCCACGTCATGACGACCAGGGAGCATTTTCTTCGCACAGCACTGTTCAGGGACCGCAATCTCGTGCTCTCGACGGTCATCTCATTTGCGGTTGGCTTCGTCCTGCTGCCGACCCTGGCCTTGACGTCCCCGATGCTCGAGGAGTTGCTCAACTACCCCGTCGATACCACGGGCTATATGACCATTCCGCGCGGTGTGGCGCTCGTGGGAGCGCTGGTGCTGACGAGCCTGGTTCCAGCGCAGGTCGACAGCAGGCCGTTCCTCATCGGGGGAATGACGCTGGTGGTCTATGCCAATTGGCTGATGCTCGGCTATTCACCGGCGATGGATTGGCGGCCGGTGGTCGAGGCCGGCCTGCTCCAGGGCGCCGGTATCGGTATGTTGCTGCCGACGCTCGCCAGGGCCGCGTTCGGCACGCTCGATCCGAAACGTCGTCCGGAAGGCAGCGCGCTGATCAACCTGTCGCGCCTTTATGGCAGCACCATCGGCATCGCGGTGGTCCAGTTGTTCTTGTACGCCAACACGCAGGCCGTGCACGTCGCACTCGCCAAGACCCTGACGCCCTATCGTGTCGCCGCTTATTTCGGAGGCTCGATCGGCAAGCCGGGCCTTGCCGCGCTCAACGGCATGGTGACGCGGCAGGCGGCCACAGTCGCGGTCATCGACCAGTTCGAGATCCTGATGTTCGCCATGCTCGTCGTGATCCCGCTCGTGTTCTTTCTCCGCAAGCCGCGGCCCGCCGGTTAACGCCGGGGAGCCGTGAAATGACATCGCATCGTCAATTTCGATCACCTCGTGCCGCTTGTGCGTAAGCCGAGGCCAAACAAAGGAGCATCAGCATGACGTCGTCCGATTCACTTCGTTATACGAAGATTCCAACCCATGGGTCCGGTGCGATTCCCGCCGTGGGATTTGGCACGCTCATTCCGGATCCGCTCGTGACCAAGCAGGCCACCAAGGCTGCACTGGAGGCGGGATTTCGACATCTCGATTGTGCCGAGCGCTACCGTAACGAGGCGGCGGTTGGCGATGCGTTGCAGGAGGCGTTCAAGGAGGGGAATCTTCAGCGCCAAGACCTGTTCGTGACGACGAAGCTATGGAACACCAATCACCGGCCGGAACGAGTCAAGGCTGCCTTCGACGCCAGCCGCCGGCGGCTGCAACTCGACGATATCGACTGCTACATCATCCATACGCCGTTTGCCTTTCAACCCGGCGACGAGCAAGACCCGAGAGACGAGCGCGGTCAGGTCATCTATGATTCAGGCGTGACGTTGGCGGAGACGTGGGGAGCGCTGGAGCGCCTTGTCGACGAGGGCCACTGCAAGTCGATAGGCCTGTCGGATATCACCCTGGAGAAGCTGCGCGAGATCGTTGCGGTTGCGCGGATCAGGCCAGCCATGGTGCAAGTCGAATCGCATCCGTATCTGCCCGAATGGGAGCTGCTCGACTTCTGTCGCGAGCATGGGATCGTGCTCCAGGCGTTTGCAGCGCTGGGACACGCCATGAAGCCGAACCTCCTGGCCGACCCGGTGATCACCACCATCGCGGAGCGCCTCGACAAGACACCGGCTCAGATTGCTCTGGCCTGGGCTGTCCAGCGCGGCACCGCTTTCCTGACGACTTCGACCAATCCCCGGCGTATTCGGGAAAACTTCGATATTTCGACGCTGCCTGAAGACGCCATGCGGGAGATACGGGCCGAGATCACGACAAACGTCAGGTTCAACACGGTGGTCGAAACCGGCGTGCCCGGATTTATTCCCCGAGCAGGATGACGCGAGCAGTGTGGAGCCGCGTTCTGCGACCGGGGGCGCGGCGTGGGGCTTGGGTCGAACCCTTGGATCGTGGACGCCCTGGTCAGGACCGCAATTGTGCGATGAGGCCCTGGGCGATCCGCATGTCGGCGATACCCGACCCCTCGGTCATCGCGGCGCAGGCCTTCTCCAGAACCGCAAGCGCCTCTGCGCGCTGGTCGCGTCCGATCCTGAGTTGCGCGATGCTGATGGCGCATCGCAACTGCCAGAAGTCGGCGCCCTGCTGCGCCGCCAGATCCATCGCCTCGTGAAAGCAGGCGTCGGCGGCTTCCGACTGGGGTGTCTCTCTCAGCATCAGCTCACCCTTGATGCGGAGCAGCTCCGGCAGATACCAGCGTTCCTGCCTGTCGTTGCAACGCGCCAACGCGTTCTCGATCGTGTCGAAGCCGTTGTGGATCTGGTTGGCCTGTCCGAAACACGCCGCCAGCTCGCCGAGCAGGGGAAGAAAGCGCGGCAGGAAGCGCGCATCGCCGGCGCGATTGAGCTCGTCGCGCAGCAGCGGCAGGCTTGCTTCGACATTCGTGCGCCTGGCGATGACCAGGGCATTGAAAGCGCGCGCCCACAAACCCCAGATTCTTATGGCGTGGCGATCGGTATGTTCGAGCAACTCGGCTCCGTAGCGCTCGGCAGCATCGTAGTCCCCGGCCAGAAAGGCGATCGGGCAGGCGGACTGTCCGAGCACACTGCAGAACGTCAGCGCGTGACCATTGGCCCGGCCTTCATGGATGTTCTGCTCCGCGAGTGCCAGGGCCTGATCCGCATGGCCCTGCAGCCACAAGATTCGGGCACGGAAATACTGCGTCGATAGCCTGACATCGAGCGGAAAGATCTTTGGCTTTTCGGCCAGCACATGCAGGGAGGCATTCACCCGGTCGATGCGAATCCGGGCGCCGTTCTGGTCGCCGAGATAATGCAGCGCCACGGCGGTCAACCGGTCGGCCAGCATGAGATCGGTCTTGTCGGGTGAACTCGCGGCCGCCTCGGCGAAGCGATCGGCCAGCACGCGCGCCTTGCCGAATGCACCGTTGTTGAACTGGTCGATGCACAGGCCCCAGAGCGCCCGCAGCCGGAAATCCTTGTCGTCGAGCCTGTCCGCCAGCTCTAACGTGGCCTCGAGGATCGGGCGTGCCTCGCGCGCGCGTCCTTCGCCGTACATCAGCGACCAGCCGAGCGCCGCCAGGAGCTGCATGCGCACTCGCTCGTCGCCGTGGTCTCCCAGCGCGGCGAGTGCGGTTCTGGCGCGCTCGCGACACTCCGAGAACAGCGATAGGCGAATCCAGAGCGTGACCGCGACCGCCGTCAGCGCGATGCCGAGCTGCGCATCGCCATCCGGCGAAAAGGCCCAGTCCAGCGCGGCGCGCAGATTGTCCAGCTCCGCGCCGTAGACGCCAAGCCAGTCCGACAGCGGCGCGGATGTTTCGGCCTCAGCCCGCTCGAACAGGTCGCGAAAGTATTCGGCGTGGCGCTGCGCAATCCGCTTTGCTTCGCCGGCCTCGTTCAGCTTGCCGAGCGCGTAGGTGCGCGTGGTATCGAGCAGGCGATAACGCAGTGTTCGCGCGCCGGACGGTGCAATCAGCGATTTCGTGACGAGATTGTCGATCGCCTCCATGGTCGCCGTTGCACTGAGCCCGTCGCCCGACGCGACGGCGGCAGCCGCCTCCGGCGTGAACGGGCCGACGAACACCGACAATCTTCGCAAGATTGCGCTCTCGGATGCGGGAAGAAGGTCGTAGCTCCAGTCGAGCGCGGCGCTGAGCGTCTGGTGTCGCGGAATGGCCGTGCGGCGGCCGCGCCATTGCAGCGAAAACCGGCTGTCGAGCAGGGACGCCGTGCCGGCGATACCATAGGCATTGACGCGCCCCGCCGCGAGCTCGATCGCGAGCGCGATGCCGTCAAGGCGGCGGCAGATGTCCGCCACCAACGGTGCTTCTTCCGCGCTGAGCTGAAATGGTCCGGAGCTCTGTGCGATACGTTCGATGAAGAGCTGGGCTGCCGGATAGGCGAGGATGTCGGCCACGGCGAGATCGTCGCGCCGGGGCGGGCAGTCGAGCGGAAACAGTCGAAAGATCCGTTCGCCTTCGCTGCGAAAGGATTCGCGGCTGGTGGCGAGCACATGCAGTCGCGGTGCCTCGCGAACCAGACGTTCGACCAGCGGCGCGAGGGTCTCCAACACGTGCTCGCAGCTGTCGAAGATCAACAGCGTCGGTTTCGCCTGCAGATGCGTCAGCAGCGCCGGGACCGGATCCTCCGCATTGATGGACAGCCCGAGTGTCGATGCGATGGTGATGGCGGCGAGTTCGGGCCTTCTCACCGGTCCGAAGTCGACGAAGAAGACGTTGCCGTCAAAATGGGCCAGCCTGCGATGGCCCACGGTCACGGCCACCGCGGTCTTGCCGATGCCGCCGGGGCCGACGACGGTGACGAAACGATGCAGTGCCAGCCCGGTCGAAATCTTCTCGATGACGTCGTCGCGCCCGATCACCCGTGCGAGCGGCGCGGGAAGCGAGCGGGGCAGGGAGACATCAATCGGGGCAGCAGGAAGAGCGGGAGCGACCTGGGCGAGCGATGCGACGAAGCAATAGCCGCGCCCGGGGACGTTGACGACATAACGGGCGGATTTGCCGGTATCGCCGAGGGCCTTGCGCAGCGCTGCGATGTGGAAGCGGAGGCTGCCGTCGTCGACATTCACGTCGGCCCAGACGCGTTTGACCAGCTCGCGCTTGTCGACGACTTCGCCGGGGCGCTCGGCCAGGAAGATCAGGATGTCGAGCGCGCGGCCTCCGACGTGAAGATGCGCGCCGTCCTTCTCCAGGAGTCGGGACTTCGGAAACAGTCGAAATGGCCCAAAAGAAATGGCCGAGTCATGGTTGTTATCGTCTGGCACGCACTATAGCCCCCTCGGCAGGGAGTCAAATATGTTTGACTTTGTCTATCAGAACGAAGCGTACAGTAAACTGGACGAAAGCAGCGGGTATGGCTTCAGGTCCGTGCGATGCCGCTTCGACCCACTCTGTTCGTTTGAAATATCGCTTTAAGATGAATGGCTTAGGCTGGTGGATGAGGTCGGCTCATCTGTTCAGCTGTCAGCTCTACGCAGGGGACCATGCCGAAAAACGGATGGGGACTCTCACTTTGCCCACAAGCCTTGGTTGCCCCGCCGTTTGCGGTGCCATTGACGATGGCGGCGTCCTGCTGCGAATGGTTTCTTGGGAGCCGGTCCCGCCACTGATCAAAGATATTTTCGGAATAGGACATGCCCTCCCTCTCGCGGCGAGACTTCGTCAATGCGGCCGCGTTTGCCGCGACGGTCGCCGGATTTCCACGTTGTGGAAACGCGGTTGATTATCCCTCCAGGCCGATCCGGCTGGTGATCCCGTATGCGGCTGGCGGCCCAGGCGATCAGATCGGACGTCCCTGGGTCGAGCGAATGTCATCGCAGCTCGGTCCGAGTTTTGTCGAGAATATCAGCGGTGCAGGCGGCGCCATCGGGACGGCAGCGGTCGCACGCGAGAAGCCCGACGGCTATTCGCTTCTGCTGGGAAATGGCAGTACGCAGGTCATCGCCCCGCTGACGACGCCAAATCCCGCCTACGCCGTTGACGATTTCCGCGCCATCTATCGCTTGATCAACAGTGCGCTGGTATTCGCTGTCAGCCCCTCGCTGCCGGCAGCCAATCTGCAAGACCTGATTGCGTACGCGAAGGCCAACCCCGGCAAGCTGTCCTATGGGACGCCCGGTATCGGCACCGGCAATCACCTCGTCGGCGAATTGTTCAAGCAGCAGGCAGGCGGACTTGACATCGTCCATGTTCCCTATCGAGGGAGCTCGCAAGCGACCAATGACGTCGTCGCCGGTCAGATATCTCTCGTTGTTGCCGTCATGTCGGTTCAATTGCAGCAACTCGGCCGTGCCGGCAGAATACGGCTGCTGGCGGTCACGACCGAACGGCGCTTGAGCGGCGCGCCCGACATTCCGACCGCAATTGAATCCGGCATGCCGGATCTCAGCTATGAGGGCTGGTTCGGCCTGTTCGCGCACAAGATGACGGACGATGCGATCATCGACCGGATCGCGCAGGCGACACGGGCAGCGATGTCCGATCCCGGATTGCAAGAATCGTATCGCTCTCAGGGCATGGAACCGGATAGCGATTCCAGCCCGGACAAGTTTCAGCGAATTGTCGATGCCACCACGGCAAGCCTTGCTCCCGTGATCAAGACGATCGGGCTCAAATCGCAGTAACCCGACGCTGTGTCTTAGCAATCCAGAGTGCTTCTGGTGAGGGCTTCAGGATTGCTTCGTCGCCAGGCTGATCGCAATGACGATGTGGCGACAGCGAACTTCTCGTACCTCGGGATGAAGGAGCTGTCAGGGTCGTTATCGCGAGCCCGGCTCAGAACCGCTTCGCTATCTCGGCAAGGCGGCGGTGGGCGGTGTCGCGGGCGGCGCGGATCGGCTCGGCCGGGCCCGCCGTCGGGCCGATCGGCACAAAGCGCACGTCGCTGACGCCGATGAAGCGGAGTGCCTCGCGCAAGTACGGCGTCGCCATGTCGATGCGGCCGCGGTTCATGCCGGTGGCGAAGTCGCTGCCAGAGGCGAGAATGACGATGGTCGGTCGATCCTTGAGGAGCGGAAGATAGCCCTGCGCCGGATCGAAGCGGAACGTCAGGCCTGGCTGGATGACGATGTCGAACCATTGCTTCAGCTTGTAGGGGATGCCGAAATTCCACATCGGCGTCGAGATCAGCACGCGCTCGGCCAGCGAGAAGCGCAGCGCCATCCGCTCGGCTTCCGCAAAACTGTCCCGCTGCGCGTCGGTGAAGGCCTCCGCTTTCATCCGTGCATATTTAGCCTCGACGATGGGGCCTGCAAATTCCGGCATGCGCTCGTGCCAGAGATCGACGACGTCGATGTCCCAATCGGGGCGGGCCTGTTGAAAGCGGTCAAGGAACAGTCGCGCACCGGCGCTCGACTCGGAATCGGCACGCGGGGAGCAGCAGAGGTGCAAGAGCTTTGCCACCGCTCATCCCAGCGCTCTGATGACGGCGTCCGCGCGGGTGACGACGGCGACGTTCTGCATGGCAAAATTGATCGAGGCCGAGTGCCAGTCGGCATTCATGGTCGAGCAGCAGTCTTCCGGCACGATCATGAAATAGCCCTTGTCGGCTCCGGTGCGTGCGGTGTGCTCGACCGACATGTTGGTCCAGGCGCCGGTGTTGATGATCATATCGCGGCCGGTGGCTTTCAGGATCGTCTCCAGCCGCGTGCCTTCCCAGGCGCTCATCCGCATCTTCTCGACGACGAAATCGCCGGGCCGCGGCTCGAGGCCCGACACGGGCGCTACCCCCCAACTGCCACGCACCATCGCCTTGCTGTCGACGAGACCCTCGAACAGTGGTGCGTTCAGCGTCACGCCCGGCGCTCCGGGCTCGACCACGAACCAGACATGGATGATGGTGACGCCGCGCGCGCGCGCCGTTTCCGCCAGGCGACGGACGTTCTCGACGACGTGCTGCTGCTTGGCATGACCGGGCGCGCCGGATTCGGCGAACGCGCCGCCATCCATGATGACGTCGTTCTGGAGGTCCTGGATGATCATGGCGCAGCGGTTCGGATCGAGGCGTAACTCGCCGTCGGCCAGGATCGGCGCCGCAGCTGCAGGGCCGGCGCTCGCGGCGCCGCTACCGCTGCGCTTGCCGCTCATATAGGGTTCGTGGCGCGGTCCGGCCTTGGTCGGGATGGCGTAGACCGAATGCGTCGAGGTCAAATAGAGCGTGCGGAAATCCGGTCCGCCCCAGGCGAGGTTGGCGACGAGCTCGGGCACGCGAACCTTTCCGAGCAGCTCGCCGCGCGGCGAATAGACCCAGACGCCGCCGGGTGCGGTGACCCAGACATTGCCGTGCTGGTCGCATTTCATGCCGTCGGGCAGGCCGGGCTCCAATTCGGAGCGGATGCCGCTTGCGAACACCCGCGCGTTCGACAGCGTGCCATCGGCATTGACGTCGAACACGCGGATCAGCGCCTGCACGGTGTCGTTGACATAGAGCAGTTTCTCGTCGGGCGAGAAGCACAGTCCGTTCGGCTGGTCGAACAGATTGCGGTCGACCACGAGCGTCGGCTCGCTGCCGGGCACGACGCGATAGACGCCCTGGAAGCCGAGCTGGCGCGGCCGCTCGACGCCATAGACCGGCATGCGGCCATACCAGGGATCCGAGAAATAGATCGCGCCTGATGAGTGCACGCAGACATCGTTGGGGCTGTTGAGCTCCTGTCCCCCAAAGTGCGAGGCCAGCACCTCGCGCCGTCCGTCCGGGCGTTCGCGGATTAACGATGAGGTCGCGTGCTCGCAGACGATCAGATTGAGCTCGGCGTCGTAGGTCATGCCGTTGCATTTGTTCGACGGACGCTTGATCTCGGCGACGCCGCGCCGTGCATCCCAGCGCCGGCGCACGTCGCCCGGCATGTCCGAGAACAGGAGGTAATGATCGACCGGATGCCAGATCGGCCCTTCCGTGAAATCAAAGCCTGTTCCGACCTGCGCAACGGGTGCGTAGGGATCGATCAGCGTTTCGAATTCGGATCGCAAGGTGACGTGGGTCATCGGTCGGGTCCTTCGATCACATCAGGCGGGGAACCAGTTGCGCGCGGGCAGGGACTGCACGATCGGGCCCGGGACCTGATCGTGGAGCCGGCCGACGACGTTGCCGCCTTCGATCTTGGCGGGGCGGTCGTGCACCGGCAGCAGATAGCGCGAGTTGCTGAGGAGCTTTTTGATCGACGCTTTCTCGGCGCGCTTGCTGGTGCCGTGATTGCCAGTGGTGCGCGGCTCCGCGTCGTGGATCTCGTTGAAAGGCGTGACGATCTGGTCGTTGAAATCGTAGATCACATCACCGCAGATGGTGGCAATGCCGTCGGCTGTCTCGACGATGATGTTCATCGAGCCCTCGGTGTGGGCGTTGGCCGCGTCGCAATAGACGCCGGGCATGAGCTCGACGGGGCCGGTGATCTCCAGGTCGAGGAAACGCAGCGCGCTCTTGGTGTGCAGGCGGTCGATCAGATGCTTGATGTCGGGCGCAGGATATTGCGGATGCATCAGGCCGGAGACGGAATATTCGAGCTCCTTGCGGTTGACGACGACCGTTGTGTTCATCGGGAAGAGGTCGTCCTTTCCGGCGTGGTCGATGTGCAGATGCGTGTGACAGACGAACCGCACGTCGCCCATACGCACGCCGTGGCGGGCAAGCTGGTTCTCGATCATGTGCTCGTGGTACTGCAAGCCGCGCATGCCCAGCGTCTCCATGATCTGGTTGGAGCGATAGCCGGTGTCGACCACGACCGGATATTTGCCGCCGAGGATCAGAAAGCCCAGCGTGAGGACGCGGCGGGTGCGACCGCAGTCGCGACCGAGCACCAGGAAGCTCGATTCCAACTCGATATCGCCGTAGTCTAGGATCTTGATCTCCAGCGCCATTCGTTTCCCTCCCTGTTCTCTTTTTATCCGTCAAAGCCGATAGACGCGCGTTGCGGTGCCTCTGAAGATCGCATCCCGTTGCTCGGGGTTCAGCCGGGCTGTTGCGGCACGAAATGCGTCGACGAGCTCGCGATAGCTGGTCCACAATTTCTCGATCGGGAAATTGGAGCCGAACAGGCAGCGCTCGGCACCGAAGATCGCGACGGTGTCGGCGACCACGGCGGCGATATGCGCAGGGTCGTTACGATGAATGAACGTGCCGAGCCCCGAGAGCTTCGCGACCACGTTCGGGCAGGTCGCGAGCCGGGCCATGCCGGCGCGCCAGGCGGCGCGTCCCGCCGGCGACGGATCTTCGAGCATGCCGGCATGCTGAAGGATGAAAGTCACCTTGGGGCAGGAGTCCGCGAGTTCTGCAGCGTCCGGCATCTGCGGCGTGAACACCTGCAGGTCGAAGCTCCAGCCGTAATCGGCGAGCCGCGCGACGTTGCGCCGGACCATGGGATCGATGCAGAGATCGGGCTTGGCGGCGAAGCGATAGAGCGGGTTCTCGTGCCAGTGCAGCTGCATCCGCACCCCGCGCACCAGCGGATAGCGCTTCAGGCGGTCTAACTGCGGGCGGACGTCGTCCACGGCGAAATTGGCGTAGGCAACGATCGCGTGCGGCCAGCCGTGCTTGTCGGCTGTCTGCTGCACCCAGGCGGCTTCGTCTTCGAAACGGTCGTTGGCCCAATTGGTCTGGACGTAGACCGAGCGGGTGACGCCGCTACCCCTGAGGTCGTCGAGATATTCCTTGATCGGATAGTCGCGCCGAATGGCTTCGTAAGGTCCAAAGATGCGGGGCTGCATCGGGCCGACCAGCCAGGGCAGGTCGGCCTGCCGCCAGATATGATGATGGCCGTCGACAATCTCGGTCACGCAACTCTCCTTCGTCCCAATGCCAGTACATGCGCGACGATCGACGCGCTCGATCCGCCGTCGACGAGATCGTCGACGAAGCGCTCGATGGCGATGAGCGCTTCGGTCTGCGGGCGAAAGCCCGGGCCCGCCGCAAGCGGCGTCAGCCAGCTCACGCGCCAGGCTCGCCGCGACAGCCTTGCGACCGCGTCGCGCAACGCGTCCGGCTCGCCGCGCTCCAGTCCGTCCGAGACGACGACAACTGCTGCTCCGCGCGCGTACCCGCCGAAGCGGGGGACAGCGAGGAAGGCCTGCAGCGCATCGCCGATACGTGTACCGCCGTCCCAGTCGCTGACGAGATGGGCTGCCGCACTCAGCGCCTGCTCGCGTCGCTTCAGCCGCAGCGCACGGGTGACGCGGGTCAGCCGCGTGCCGAAGGTGAAGACCTCGACGTTCGGCGCCGCCTGCATCAGCGCATGGGCCAGCTTCATGTTGTCTTCAGTCCGGCTCTTCATCGAGCCGGAAACGTCGATCAGCAGCAGGAGCTTTCGCGGACGATGGCGACGCTTCATATGGCCGAGCCGCAAAATCTCGCCGTCGCTGCGGACAGAGTCGCGCAAGGTGCGGCGAAGATCGGCAAAGGGACCGCGGCGGGCCCGCATGCGGCGATGGCCACGCCGCCGCGGCAGCCGCCGGGGAGCCTCACGCGACAGGCGGCGAAGTGCATCTGTGGTGGAAAGCTGCGCGAAGCGGCGCTCAACCAGCGCCTCGGTGCGGGTCGCGGAGAGGCCGGATTCATTGGCGTCGTCGGAGAACAGCGGCTCCTCGTCGCCGCGGCCTTCCTCCTGCAGGCGGACGGTCTCGTCGTCCTCGCCATCGTCGGCGCGCTCCAGCGCTTCGCTGCCGTGGAAGTGAAGATCGAACAGGCGATCAAAACTCGCGCGACGTTCGGGCGGCGGGGCGAGGGTGGCCAGTGCCGCATGCCTGATATCCCGGAGGTCGCGCGGGCCGAGCAGTTCGATCGCGGTGAGGAATGTGGTGGTTTGCTCCGGGGCGACGGCAAAGCCGTTGGCGCGCAACAACGCAACGAAGGAGACGAAGATGCGCGCGGCGCGCGGAAGCTCTGGCTCGGTGCTCATGCGGTTGCCTCCGCGAGCATGGCGTCGAGCCGGGGCGAGATGAAGTGCAGATCCTCCTCATCCTTGAGTGCCACGCCGATCGAGCGCTTGAACGCGTCGGGCCAGCGCGCGCCGCCCTTGTGCAGGAGCGTTGCGGCCTCGGCCCAGTCGACGGCCTCGGCGATGCCGGGCGCCTTGCTGAGCGGCTCGCGACGGAGCTTGCCGACGGCTGCGACGACGGCGCGGGCGGTGGCCTCCGCAACGCTGGAGGCCCGCAGCATGATGATGCGCGCCTCGCGCTCTTCGGTGGGATAGTCGATCCAGTGATAGACACAGCGGCGGCGCAAGGCTTCGTGCAGATCGCGCGTGCGGTTCGACGTCAGCACGACGACGGGGCGTTCGGCGGCGCGTACCGTGCCACGCTCGGGGATCGAAATCTGGAAGTCGGACAAGAATTCGAGCAGGAAGGCTTCGAACTCCTGGTCGGCGCGGTCGATCTCGTCGATCAACAGCACCGTCGAGTCGGGCGCGCGCAACGCCGCCAGCATAGGACGCTCGATCAGGAACGTCTCGCCATAGATATCGATGCTCTCGTCGCCGGCCTGGCGGATCGCCAGCATCTGGCGCGGATAGTTCCATTCGTAGAGCGCGGCGGAGGCGTCGATACCCTCGTAGCATTGCAGGCGGATCAATCGGCGGCCGAGCACGGCGGCGATGGCTTTTGCCGCTTCCGTCTTGCCGACACCCGGCGCGCCCTCCAGCAGCAGCGGCTTGCCGAGCGCGAGGCCGAGATAGGCGGCGGTCGCGAGGCCCTCGTCGGCGAGGTAATAGGCCGCGCGCAACGCTCTCTCAAGCGCCTCCGGGCTGTCGATGCCGACGATGTTGCTGCGGACCGCCATCAACCGAAACCTCTAGCGCCGCGCCTGCGGCCGCGCGCCGCCCTGGGCTTTGATCGCGCGCAGCACTTTTTCCGGCGTAATCGGCAGATCGTCGATACGCACGCCGACCGCGTTGAAGATCGCGTTGGCAACCGCCGGCAGCACGGGGTTGGCGCACATCTCGCCGGGACCCTTGGCTCCGAATGGCCCATCAGGCGCGGGGCGCTCCAGCACGGCGATATCGTGCGGGCAGATATCGCCGGGGCCGGGCATCAGATATTCGACGAAATCGCGCGGGCCGTGTACGGGCTCGGGATAGTAAGGTTCGGGCGTTTCGTAGAGTGCATGGCTGACACCCATCCAGGCACCGCCGACCAGCTGTTGCTCGACCAGGCGTGGATTGAGGGCACGGCCGAGCTCGTAAGCGGAATCCATCCGCACCATCGCGACCTCGCCGGTCTCGTCGTCGACATCGACCTCGGCGACGAGGCAGGCGTGGGCGTAGCAGGTTGCGGGCGACATCTCGCCCGTCTCCGGATTCACTTCGGAGAGCGGCACCAGGAAGATGCCGCGGCCGGAGATGGTCTTGCCCTGCTTGAACTGCGCCGCGATCGCGACGTCCTTGGTCGAGATCGAACGATGCGGCGCGCCCTTGACGTGGATGTTGCCGCGTCCGTCGGTTTCGAGATCGGCGGCGTTGACTTCCAGTTCCTCGGCGGCGGCTTCCATCATCACGCCGCGGGCCTCGCGGGCCGCCGCCATCACCGCGTTGCCGACGCGATGCGTCCCGCGTGAGGCGAACGAGCCCATGCAATGTGGGCCGGTGTCGGAATCCGCGGTGTCGACATAGACATCCTCGACCGGCACGCCCAGCGTCTCCGCGCAGATCTGCCGCGTCACCGATTTCATGCCCTGGCCGAGATCGATGGACGACAGCGCCACCGTGAACTTGCCGCTCGGGTTGGAATGCACCAGCGCCTGGCTGGGGTCGCCGCCGAGATTCATGCCGATGGGATAATTGATCGACGCGATGCCGCGTCCGCGGTGCCGGGCCATCTAGCGCCTCCTGGTGCCAAAGACGGAGGAGAAACGGGTCGCGCCATGCGACGGCGCAGTCGGCCGCGGCGCGGGCGGCGGAGGAGCCGGTGGTGGCGGCTCTCGCGGCGGTTCGCGCGTAACGGTCGGCGGCAACCGATCGTAGCTGGTGCGCTGCTGCGCCGGGGCGGTAGGCCGTGCGCGCGACGAATCCGTGGGGGTCGGCGGGATGACGGCGCGGCTACCGCCGCCGTCCTTGCGCGAGGAGGCCTGCTTGAACTCCTCGCGGAGCGGCCATTTTGCTTTTTCGGCCGCGACCTGGACGCATTCGATCAACGCGGTGTTCTTGGCTTCGCGCCGGTGCGCCTTCATGTCGCCGTCGCGATAGGCGTTGAGGATCCGGAACTCCATCGGATCCATGTTGATGATGTGAGCCAGCTTGTCCATCTGGCACTCGATGGCAAAGTCCATCGCGGTCACGCCGAAACCGCGCATGGCGGTCGCTGGCGTGCGGTTGGTGAAGACGCAATAGACGTCGCCATAGACGTTCGGAATGGTGTAGGGGCCCGGCAGATGCGCGGCGCATTTCACCGCGGCGTAGCTCGATAGCCGCGTATAGGCGCCGCTGTCGAAATAGGCGCGGATCTTGCGCGCGACGATGCGGCCGTCACGCATCACGCCATCCTTGATGTAGATGCGTTCGGCGCCGCGTGGCGGCCCATATTGCATCTCCTCCTCGCGTCCGAACACGTAGCGCACGGGTCGCCCGGTCAGCATCGCGCCGAGGATGGCCAGCGGCTCGGTCAGCGTGTCGACCTTGCCGCCAAAGCCGCCGCCGACGGTGCCGCCGATGAAGTGGAAGGTGTTGGACGGCACGTCCAGGATCTTTGCGCAGGTGTCGACCGAAAAGAACAGCGCCTGCGTGGAGGTGTAGACGACATAACGGCCGTTAGTGTCCGGGGCCGCGATCGCGCCATTGGTCTCGGTCGGTGCATGCTCGATCGGCGACATCTGGTAGCGCTGCTCGAGCACATGATCGGCGGTCGCCAGCGCCGCGTCGGCGTCGCCGAAGCGCAGCCGCTGATGGTCGTAGGTCTCGTGATAGGTGAAGGTGTTCTTGGGATAGGTCTCGTTGACCACGGGCGCACCGGGCTTCAGCGCGTCCTCGACGTCGAACACGGCCGCGAGCGGTTCGTAATCGACCTTGACCTTGGCGATCGCTTCAAAGGCCTCGCGCTCGCTGTCGGCAACGATGGCGACGATCGGCTCGCCCTTGTAACGGACCTTGTCGACGGCAAGCGACGGCTCGTCGTCCTTGCCGAAATTGATCAGGCTCAAAAGCGTGTTGAGGTTCACCGGCACATCGGCGCCGCGGATGATCCGGCGCACGCCGGACGAGCGCTCGGCCTCGGCCGTGTCGATGCGACGAATCCTCGCATGCGCCTGCGTCGAGCGGACGACCTTCAGGTGCAGCATGCCCTGCAGCTTGTGGTCGTTGAAATAGCTGGACGTGCCCGTGACGTGACCGAGCATGTCCTGACGTTGCGTGCCTTTGCCGATCTCCTTCAGATTGTCGTCGCGCTCATCGGCGAAGATGTCCTTGCGAAGTTCCAGCATGGTCGCGTTCCCTTAGGCGCTGACCCGGCCGCCGGCGGCGGCGAGGATGGCATTGATGATCGGCTCGTAGCCGGTGCAGCGGCAGATGTTGCCGGAGATGGCTTCAATGACCTCATCGCGGCTCGGCGAGGGATTGCGATCGAGCAGGGCTTTTGCGGCCATCAGCATGCCCGGCGTGCAATAGCCGCACTGAGCGGCAAATTGGTCGGCAAAGGCGCGCTGCAGCGGATGCAGGTTCGGGCCCTGCTTCATGCCGTCGAGCGTCTCGACGGAGCGGCCGGCGACGGTCTCCGCCAGCGTCAGGCAGGAGAGGTGAAGCTCGCCGTCGATCAGCACGCTGCAGGTGCCGCAGCCGCCCTGGCCGCAGCCGAATTTCGGCGTCATGTCGCCGATCAGCTCGCGCAGCGCGACCAGAAGATTGGTGCCGCCATCGACGAAGATCGCGACGTCGCGGCCGTTGTGTCGGAATTGCAGGGGAATTTTGGACATGACCGCTTATTCCTGTCCCGACAGCAGGCGGCGCAGGTGGACGCCGACGATCTCGCGGCGATACCAGGCGCTGCCGAGCGCGTTGTCGGATGGCGATGTTCCCTCGGTGGCGGCGGATGCGGCCGCCGCAATGGTCGCGGCGTCCAGCGAGCGGCCCTCCAGTGCCCGCTCGGCGGCGCGGGCGCGGATCTGGGTCGGTGCCATCGAGCCCAGTGCGATCCGCGCGCCCGCGATCCGGCCGCCGCTGATCGGTAGATGCGCAGCCAGCGTGATGACCGAGCCGCCTTTTGGTTTGATCCGCGCAATCTTGCGATAGCGGAATGCCTCGCTACTTGCCGGCCGGGTGCATGAGACCGACAAGACCAACGTTCCGGCCTGCCGCTCGCGCGCCTGCAAGAATTCTTCGATCGGGATATCCCGCGAGCCGAAGCCGCCCGCGACGGCCACGGTGGCATCGAGTGCCAGCAACGCGACGGTGAAATCGCCATAGGGATTTGGCGCGAAGAGATTGCCGCCGACGGTGCCCATGTTGCGCACGGCAGGGCCGCCGATCGAGCGGGCGGGGGCGTGGAGGAAGCCGAGGTCGCGTTCGGCAAGGACGCGTGCGAAGGTGACGCCGGCGCCCAGCGTGATACGCGGGCCGGAAGCATCGATCCGGGTCAGCGCCTGGTCCTGGGCGCGGACGACCGTCGAGATCGACACATCGCCCTCGTTCAGCGCCCGCATCACCAGCGTGCCGCCGCCGAGATAGCGCGCGGTGCGGTCAGAGGACAGCGCGCCGGCCGCTTCGCTGGCACTGGCGAAAGTCTTGACTGTCACGGCCATCTAGGCGGCCTCCTTCAGATGCCGGCGGATCGCTTCGAACCCGGCCTGGTAAATGTCTTCGGCGACCATGTGGGTGATGCGGTCGCGGTCTTCGGGCTTGGTCGTGAAACGCGACTCCCAGTGCCAGAAGGTGCGGTCTCCGTCGGTGACCGGCAGCAGGCGGACATGCGCGACGTAGTTGAACATCGGGATCGGCGTATCGAGCAGGCAATAGCTGAAGCTCTGTTCGAGGTCGGACAGTGCCAGCAATTGCTCGCGCAGCTCGGCGCCATCCCTCAGTTTGAACCGCCTGACGCAACCGATCTTGTCGGAGGATTGCGCGCGCTCGATCGAGGAGGTCGCAACCGCCGGATGCCAGCGATCGTGCCCGTTGAAATCACGCAACATGGCCCACGCCGCATCGGTCGGCGCGTCCAGGATCGTGCTTTTGACGATATGCGGCACGGATCAACCTCCGAACACGCGCTTGAGTGCGTCAAACCCGCCCTGGAACACGCCGCCGCCGATGTTGCCGACGAGCTCGGTCTCGCGCTCCGGCGCGCAATCGAACTCGGCGGTCCATTCCACAAAGGTCTGGTCGCCGTCGGTGACGGGCGTCAGCCGCAGGGTCGCGACATAGTTCTCGACGCCCATCGGGGATTCCAGGATCGAGTAGGTGCAGAACATGTCGTAGTCGGACAGGCCCAACAGCTTCTCGCGGATGCGGTCGCCGTTGCGCAGACGGAAATCCCTCACACAACCGATCTTGTCCGAGGGCTCGCCGCCTTCAATGCGGCTCTCAGCAATCGCGGGATGCCAGTTGGGGAGGCCGTTGAAATCACGCACACGCGCCCAGACGCGATCGTTGCGCGCATTGACGACGGTGGAGACGTAGACGCGGGGCATGGATTTTGACCTCAGCTCTTCTTCCGCGGACCGCGCTCGGCCGACGGCTCGCTGCCGCCCTCAGCTGCTGGCGGTGACGCCGCCGGCTTGTCGCCACCACCGCCGCCCTTGCGAGCGGCCTCCTTGATGCCCTGCATGTCGCGCGCTTCGCGGATCAGGCCCGGCATCTTGGCCAGGCTGCCGCCCTCGACGCCGATGTCGGACAGGATGGAGTCGATCAGCGGCGCCTGGACACGGTAGCGCAGCGCCGAATCGATCACCTCGTCGGTAGCGCTGCGGCCACCATTGCCGCCGCCGTTGCCGTTGAGGCCGTCGACCTGGAGGATGCGGATGCCCTCGATCTTCTCCATCGGCTTGACGCTCTCGCGCACGATGCCCTCGATCCGGTCGAGCAGTTTTCGGCGGAACAGCGAATAGCGGGCCTGGTCGGTGAGCACGTTCTCGGCCTCGTTGAGCATCCGCTGGGCCTCCGCCTCGACAGCCGCACGGACACGTTCGGCCTCGGCAGCAATCCTGGTCTCCTCGGCCTGTTTCTCCGCGATCATGACTTCGACCGTCCTGCGACGCTTTGCGATCTCGCTCTCGCGCGCCGTGATGACGCGCTCGGTCGCTTCGGTGGCCCGCATCCGCGCCTCCTCAGCCATCGCCTTGGCGGCGGACTCTTCGAGCGACTTCTGATGGATCGCGATTGCCTTCTCCATCAGGACGGTCTCGACCTCCTTCTCACGATTGACCTCGAGCTTGCGCAGCTCGCGCTCGCGGCCGATTCGGGCCTCGTCGAGGCCGCGATCGGAGGCGATGCGTGCGCGCTCAACCTCCTCGCGGGAGGCGATCTCGGCCTCCTGGAGCGACTGAACCCGGGCGACCTCGAGCTGCTCGATCGCACGGCGGCGTTCCAGGCGGGCAGCTTCCAGCGCCTGCTCGCGAGAGACGTCGGTGGTCTCGACCTCCTTGCGGGCGACGATCTCGGCCTGCCGGACCTGGCGGTCAGCATCGATCCGCTCGGACTTTTTGGCGGAGAGGGCGATGACGCGGTCTTCGTCGGCGATCTCGATCGCCTTCTTCTGCTCGATATTGAGCACCTCGCGCTTCTTGGAGGAGTTGATGCGCTCGGCTTCGAGAGCGAGATCGACGGTAATGCGCTGGCGCTCGATGGCGTCGCGCCGCTTCAGCTCGGCGGCCTCCAGCACGCCCGTGCGCTCGATTTCGAGCGAACGGGTGTCGCGCTCGGCCTGGATGCGCTCGGCGGCGATGGTCTTCTCCTGCGCGATACGGGCTGCCTCGATCGCCTCGCGCGAGGCGATGTCGGCCTCCTCGACGGCGCGGTTACGAGCGATCTCCAGGGAGCGGACACGTTCCTCCTGCGCGATGCGGGAGGCCTCGGTGGTCTCGCGCGCTGCAATGCCGGCAACTTCGAGGCTCTGGTTGCGCTCGATTTCGAGCTGCCGCGTGTTTTGCTCGGCGGCGATGCGCTCGGCGGCGAGCGTCCGTTCGCGGGCGATGCGGGCAGCCTCCACGGCGCGCTGCGCCTCGATCTCGGCTTCCTGGATGGTGCGCACCTGCTGGATCTCCAGTGCGCGGGTACGTTCATCCGAGGAGATGCGCTCGACATTGACGATCAGCGTCTGGGCGATACGCGCCTTCTCGGTGGCCTCGCGGGCCGCGATCTCGGCCTCGTCGACAGCGCGGGTGCGCTCGATCTCGCGGCGGCGGGTTTCCTCTTCATTGGCGATGCGGGCGTCGGTGACGACGCGGTCCTGCTGGATCCGGGCCTTCTCGATGGCTTCGCGCGCCGCGATTTCGGCTTCTTCGACGGTACGCATCCGCTCGATCTCATGCTGGCGGACCTCGCGTTCCGACGCGATGCGTGTCGTGTCGATCGAGCGCTGGTTGGCGATCCGGGTCTTCTCGATATCCTCGCGGGCGAGCAGTTCCTTCTCTTCGATGGTGCGGGTGCGCTCGATCTCCTTCTGGCGTGTCTCGCGCTCGGAAGCGATACGGGCCTCGGCAATCGCCTGATCGTTGGCGATCCGGGAGCGTTCGATCGCCTCGCGCGCCGAGATCTGGGCCTGCTCGGCCTCGGTTTCGCGCAGCGCTCGTTCGCGGGCCACTTCGGTGCGTTGAAGCGCGCGGCGCATTTCGATATCGCGTTCCTGCTCCAGCCGCGCGGTCTCGCTCTCGCGCTCGATCTCGAGCGCCTGACGCTCTGCCTCCAGATTGCGGGTGCGGATCCTGATCATCGAGTCCTGCTCGATGTCGTTACGCAGCTTGCGCCTGGCCTCGATGTCCTCCATCAGCTTCGTCAAGCCTTCGGCGTCAAAGCGGTTCGAGGGGTTGAAGAATTCGAGGTCGGTCTGGTCAAGATCGGTGATGGCGACGGATTCGAGTTCGAGGCCGTTCTGAGCGAGGGCTTCGGCGGCATTGGTCTTGACGCGCGTGACATAGTCGCCGCGGCGTTCGTGCATCTCTTCGAGGGTCATTTCGGATGCGACCGACCGGATCGCGGAAATGAACTTGCCGGCCAGTAGCGCGTGGAGCTGTTCCGGCTCCATGGTGCGGCGGCCGAGCGTCGCGGCGGCGATCGAGACGGCTTCGCGGGTGGCCTGAACCCGGACGTAGAAGTCGGCCTCGATGTCGACGCGCATGCGGTCGCGGGTGATCACGGCGTCCTGCCGCGAACGCACGATGCCCATCGGCAGCACGTTCATGTTCACAGGCGTGTAGTCGTGGATGAAGGGCAGCACGAAGGCGCCGCCATTGATCACCACGCGCTCGCCGAGGAAGCCGGTTCGGACGAACGACACCTCCTTGGAGGAGCGGTGGTAGAGCCAGTTGACGATGTAGACGCCAACCACGATCACGATGATCGCAACAATCAGCCAGAGGATGAGCTCGCCGACCAGAATCCCTGACATGTTTCCCTCCCTCGATCTTGCAGGCGTTATCGCGCGCCGATCGCCTTGAATTTGCGTACCTGTTCCGTCAAAGCCCGCTCCACTGGCAGCCGCTCCATCGAGGACGCCCCGTAGAAGCCGTGGCAGTAGCGGGTGTTCTTCATGATGAAATCGGCATCCGCCGGATCCGCGATGGGGCCGCCGTGGGCGAGCACGAGGATGTCGGGATTGACGCTGAGTGCCGCCGAGGCCCAGGTGTCGATTCGCGCCGGGCAATCCTTGAGCTTGGGCGCGGTCTGCGCGCCGATCGTGCCGCCGGTGGTGAGCCCGAGATGGCAGACGATGATGTCGGCGCCGGCGATCGCCATCGCGGCGGCTTCCTTCTCGCTGAAGACGTAGGGTGTCGTCAGCAGATCCTTCTCGCGCGCCTTGGCGATCATGTCGATCTCCAGCGCGTAGGACATGCCGGTTTCCTCGAGGTTCGCGCGGAACACGCCGTCGATCAGGCCGACGGTCGGAAAGTTCTGCACGCCGGCGAAGCCGAGCGACTTGAGCTGGTCGAGGAACACATCCATGTCGCGGAACGGATCGGTGCCGTTGACGCCGGCGAGGACCGGCGTCTTGCTGACGACGGGCAATACTTCGCCGGCCATCTCAAGCACGATGGCGTTAGCGTCGCCATAGGGCATGAGGCCTGCGAGCGAGCCGCGACCCGCCATGCGATAGCGGCCGGAATTGTAGATCACGATGAGATCGACGCCGCCGGCTTCCTCGCATTTGGCCGACAGGCCGGTACCGGCACCGCCGCCGACGATCGGCTCGCCGCGCTTCGCCATCTCACGAAACCGTTTCAACAGGGTCGCGCGTTCAAACCGGGCCATCGGTCACCTCGCTAGTCTCCGGCGCGCCCCGGCGCGTCCGAACAATGTTCGGAACGCAGCTGTGATGGTCGAGGCGAACTCGGGATCGTTGATGTTCTGCTTGACGCGGATCAGTTGGCGGTTGCCTGTCGAACGTACCGTGCGCTCCAGCGCGCGGAACAGGGCGGCGTCGGCCTCTGGGTCCCAAAACGGCTGGCTGCGGGCATCGAGCGCGGAGACGCCGCCCTCGGGCAGGAAGAAGCGCACGGGTCCGTCCATCTGGTTGAGCCGTTCGCCGATCCAGCGGCCCATGCGCTCATTCTCCTCCACTGTCGTCCGCATCAAGGTCACCTGCGGATTGTGGACGTGGAATTTGCGGCCGCGATAGCGCTCGGGGATGGTGTCGGGGGCGCCGAAATTGACCATGTCGAGGGCGCCGACCGAGCCGACATAGGGCAGGCGGCTGCGAATGACGGCACCGAAGCGGTCCTCCGTCGCGGGAAATACGCCGCCCATCAGGAGGTCACAGATCTCGGTGGTCGTGAGATCGATGACGCCGGCGATCTGGCCGGAGTCGACCAGCTTCTCCATCGAACGGCCGCCGACGCCGGTGGCGTGGAAGACGAGGCATTCAAAGTCGTCGCGCAGATCGGCTGCGATCTTCTGCACAGCCGGCGTGGTGACGCCGAACATGGTGATTCCGACTGACGGCAGTCCGGCGCTCGCCGCTCGCTCCTTGGCCTCGCGCTGATCGAGCCGGGCCTTGACCATGCCGGTGATCGCATTGGCGCCATTCGACAGCACCGCGCGCGAGATCGAATTGAGGCCCTGCACGTCGGTGACCGAGTACATCATGGTGATGTCGGCAGGGCCGACATAGGGCGCGACGTCGCCGGAGGCGACCGAGGAGATGATCAGTTTTGGCACGCCGACGGGGAGGGTGCGCATGCCCGGCGCGACCAGTGATGCTGCACCCGAGCCGCCGGCGGAAATCACGCCGGCAACATTGCCCTGCCGCTTGATCCAGTTGGCGAACGCGTCGGCCATTGCGGTGACTGCAGCACCGCGGTCCGGGCCGAACACGGCCGAGCCGCCGCGGCCGTGGTTCAGCGCGATTTCCTGCGCGGAGACATCGCAGGTTGCATGCTTGCCGCTGGTGGAGACGTCGACGAGACGTGTGCGCAGGCCGCTTTCGGCAATGATGTCGCGGATGAAGCGCAACTCCGTGCCTTTGGTGTCGATCGTGCCGACGACCAACACGACCGGCGGTCCGGAGGTTTGCGCCGTCACCGGCTCTCGCTTGCGCCGTGCGGTTTCGTCGAGGCGCGCGACCTGCGTCGAGAGCGTACGTGCAGCGGCCTCGATGCGTCCGATCGGGACCGGCTGCGACCACCGTGTCGGCGGTGTCGGATTGGAGATGTAGATCCGGATCGGTCCGCCGGTACGCGTCGGTTGCGGGAGCGGCTTCATTTCACCGCCGGCGGTGGACCCATCGATGTCGGGTTCGAGCTCGGCGTGGAGCCCGACGCCGAGCAGGCGCTGCTGCAGCCCGCGATCGGCGGACAGCCGGCCAGAGTCGATGATGCGGTTGATGCGGCCGTTGACCATGATCGCGACATTGCGCGAGACCGCGGTGGCGACGCCGATGTTCTGCTCGATCACGAGCACGGACATGTCGCCGTCCTCGCCGAGCTGCAGCAGCATTTCCTCGACCTGGGCGACGATGACGGGCGCAAGCCCTTCGGTCG
Source organism: Bradyrhizobium sp. CCGUVB4N (assembly GCF_024199945.1). GTDB lineage: Bacteria > Pseudomonadota > Alphaproteobacteria > Rhizobiales > Xanthobacteraceae > Bradyrhizobium. Next base: position 3,722,440 of record NZ_JANADP010000001.1, read on the forward strand.
GCTCGTCCATGATCAGCAACTGCGGATTGGTCAGCAGCGCACGCGAGATTGCGAGCATCTGCTGCTCGCCTCCGGAGAGTTGGCCGCCGCCATGGTCCTTGCGCTCGGCGAGCCGCGGAAACGTGTCGTAGATGCGCTCGACGGTCCAGGCGCCGGAGCGTATGCCGCCGGCGAGCCGCAGATGTTCGTCGACGCTCAGCGAACGCCAGAGCCGCCGACCCTGCGGCACATAGCCGACGCCGAGCCGCGCGATATGCGCGGGTGGCCGCCGCGTGATGTCCTCGCCGCGGACGCGGATCGAGCCGCCGCTGACCGGCACCAGGCCCATGATCGCCTTGCACAGCGTGGTCTTGCCCATGCCGTTGCGGCCGACGACCGAGAAGACGCCGGTGTCAAGCGAAAGGTCGACGCCCTGCAGCGCGTGTGAATGGCCGTAATAGACGTCGAGGCCTCGGACCTCGAGCGCTGCGGCGGAGCGGCGGACCTCATTCATGGCCGCCTCCGAGATAAAGCTCTTGCACCTCGGGGTCGGACTGGATCTCCTCCGGCACGCCTTCCTTGAAGATGCGGCCGTTGTGCATCATCGTGACGCTCTCGACGACGCGCAGCGCCACGTCCATGTCGTGCTCGATGATGATGTAGCCGATATGCGCCGGCAGCGAGGTCAGGATCTCGACCAGCTCGGCCCGCTCAGCCGGTGAGAGACCCGCGGCAGGCTCGTCGAACAGCACGAAGCGCGGCGCGCCGGCGAGCGCCAGCGCGATCTCGAGCTGGCGCTGCTGGCCATGTGCGAGCTCGGCGACGCGCTGATCCTTCACCGCGGCGAGGTGCACGGCCTGCACGAGACCGTCGGCCGCGTGCATCAGCGCATCGTTCTGGCCGGGACGCAGGAACGAGAACCGTCCGCGCGAGACGCCACGGCAGGCGAGGTAGACATTGTCCTGCACCGTGAGGCCGGGGAACAGCGCGGAGATCTGATAAGTCCGCCGCAACCCGCGGCGGATACGTTCATAGGGCGGGAAGTGCGTCACGTCCTCGCCGAAGAAGCGGATCGTGCCCGATGTCGGCGGAAAGTCGCCGGTGATGCAGTTGAACAGCGTGGTCTTGCCGGCGCCGTTGGAGCCGAGCACGGCGCGCCGCTCGCCGGGCCGCACGGTGATGGTGACGTCGGTCAGCGCCGCCAGCGCGCCGAACAGCCGGGTGACACCGCGGAGCTCGAGGGCGGCACCGGCGCCGACGGCGGAGAGGCGCTGGGCGACGCTATCCATGGCCGCGCCCTCCGCCCGGGCGATCTGACGAGGGACGTTGGCTCTGGCGCCAGCGTTGCCACAGGCCGATCACGCCATCTGACGACCAGAACACGATGGCGAGGAAGCCAAGTCCGATCAGCAGCCGGAAACGGTTGCCGTCGAGTCCGATCTTGACCAGGAAATCCAGCGCGAATGTGCGCAGGAGCACGAACACCAGTGCACCGATGTAGGGGCCGACCGGCCGGGTGATGCCGCCGACGACGGCAATGATGAGGATATCGATGCAGGCGCCGACACTGACCGAGCCGGGCGAGATCTGGCGATAATTCCAGACCTGGAGCACGCCCGCGAGCCCGGCGATGAAGGACGCGACCGCATAAGCGGCGACGCGGTGGGCATTGACGTTGAAGCCGAGCGCGGCCATGCGGCGCGGATTGTCGCGCACGCCCTGGAGCGCGAGCCCGAACGGCGCCCGGGAGATGTAGTCGACCGCAAAATAGCAGAGCGCGGCGACTGCAAGCACGATGTAATAGAAGGGGATGTCGGCGCGCCAGTTGACGCCCCAGAAGCGCGGCGTCCCGACGTTGTTGATGCCGGTGTGGCCGTTGAAGATCGCCCAGTTCTGGTTGGTGAAATAGTGGAAGGCTGCACCGATCGCGAGCGTGATCATGATGGTGTAGATGCCCTCGGTGCGTACCGCGAGTGCGCCGCCGAGCGTGCCGAAGATGGTTGCGAGTGTCAGCGCCATCGGTACCGCCAGCCACCACGGCCAGCCCAGGCTGATATTGGCGTTGTCGCTGGTGCCGAACACCGCGACCATGTAGGCGCAGAAGCCTGCGATGGTGAGCTGCATCAGGCTGACCATGCCGCCATAGCCGGCCAGGAACATCAAGCTGAGCGCGATGGTGCCGAGGATCAGCGTCGTCGCAAAGATCTCGATCAGGAAGAAGCCGTTGGCGATCAGCGGCATGATCAGGAGGATGACCGCCACGATCCAGGCCGCGGGATTGTTGACGTCGGGCCAGCCGCGTACAGCCGGGCGCTGCGCCGTCGCTGCGGGCTTGTGAATCTTGACGCGGGCATCGTGGGTGACGGACATGTCAGCGCCTCGCGAGCAGGCCCTGCGGCCGAAGCGCCAGCACCAGCACCATGATTAGGAACGTCACGACGATGGCATAGGTCGGGATGTAGACCGAGCCGAGTTGCTCGGCGAGGCCGATGATCAGCGCGCCGAGCGCGGCACCTGGTATCGAGCCCATGCCGCCGACGATCACGACCACGAGGGATGCGAGCAGGAAACGGATGTCCTCACCGGGGGAGAGTGACTGGAAGGTGCCGCCCACGACGCCTGCGATGCCGGCAAGCCCGGCGCCGAGCGCGAAGACCAGCACAAAGACGATCTGGATGCGCACGCCAGTCGCGGCAAGGATGTCACGATCGTCGACACCGGCGCGGATGATCATGCCGATCCGGGTGCGGTTGAGCGCGAGCCACATCGCGATGCCGATGATCACGGAGGCCAGGAAGATCACAAGCCGCACCAGCGGATAGCGCAGATAGACCGGTTCGCCCGAGGATTTCACCGCGGTGATCAGTGGCAGCTCGATGGGGCCGATCAGCCAGTTCGGGGTCTGGATCTGATAGAAGTCGCCGCCGCAGGCCCACAGCATGAGATCGGCGAATACGATCGAAAGCCCGATCGTCACCATGGTCTGGCGCAAATCCTGGCCCTCCATGCGGCGGAACACCAGGACCTGAAGCAGGACGCCGACCAGCGCCGTCAGGATGAAGGCGACGATGAAGGACAGGATCCAGGAGCCGGTCGAGGCGCTGATGGCGTAGCCGACATAGCCGCCGAACAGATAGAGCGAGCCGTGCGCGAGGTTGACGTTGCGCATCAGGCCGAAGATCAGCGTGAAGCCGCTGGCGACGAGGAAATAGAGACCGCCGAGCGTGATGCCGTTGAAGACCGCGTTGAGGAACACGCGCTTGCGGCCGATCGCCTCTTCGAGCCCCGGGGGCCATACGGCGAAGATCAGCCACAGCGCGACTGCGACGGCGATGATGACAATCAGCGCCCATGCAGGATGGCGTTCGACAAAGCGGGTCATGATCGCCGCTCCATCGTCACGTCCCTCCAACCCTCTGCGTTCAAGCGAGGTGAGGGGGCACGCAGACCGTTGCCGGCCGCAAGCCCTGCCATGAACATGCGCTCCCTATCGACCGCGATCCTCTTGTCGGGATCGCGTTCTGCACATCCTAATGGGACGCACGGGAGGGCATTTGATCGTGAGTATCTTTTCGCGCGTTCGTCAGCCGCGCAAAACCTTGGCCGCGCGGCGATAATCGGTCGGCGCCATCCCGACATTGGCGGCGAAGAAACGGGTGAACCCGCTCTGCGAGGAGAAGCCGAGATCGAAGCCGATATCGGCGATCGGCGCTTCGCTCGCCACCAGCGCCTCCAGCGCCTGCTCCATCATCAGCGTGTTGAGATAGAGGTGAGGGGTAACGCCGGTCTGGGTGCGGAACAGCCGGTAGAAATGCGGTCGCGACAGGCCGGATTCGCGCGCGATGGTATCGAGCTCGATCTCGGCGCCGGGGCTCTCCGACATCATCTTGATGCACTTGCGAACGCGAAAATCGGTGACGGAACCATTCGCGCGCGGATCCCGCGTAAGCTCGGCCTGCTGCCAGCTTTCGTCGTAGCAGATGTCGATCAGGCTTCTCAGCTCGCCATCGAGGCTATTCAGCGAGGGTGCGCCGCACACAAGGGCGGCTGCGTGCCGGATATGCTTGTCCAGCGCGACCGATCGCGCGAACTGGGTGCGTCCGAAGCGCAGGCGGTCGGCGCCGGGCGCATCGGGCGCGAACCACTCCGCATTGACATAGAGCACGAAGAAGACGGCGCCGCCGTCGAGATCGGAGGGGAGGAAATTGTGCGGCTCCCATGGATTGACTGCGACCACGGAACCTTCCGTGAGCTCGTAACGTCCATCGTTGACATCGATGCATGCGGGACGGCCCCCGACATGGAAGATCAAGTGACCTTCGCGATGTGCGTGGATGTTGAAGGGGCGGTTCAACTGATAGACCGTCGCCCGGCCGAAGCGGCCGTGGAAGACGGCGAGCGCCCGGCTCATGCCTTCTCTCCCGGAAGCTTTTGTCTTTTTTGATAGCGTTCAACAACCGGGGAGAGAATGCAAGGGCGCACGTGTCGCGCTCTTTGCAAATCTCTCCCCGATCAGTCATGGCGTCGCTGATGCGACTACGTCAGTACTTCTTACATTCCGGTACTGTACGGCTTGGCAAGCCGATCTTGGCGAACACGGCGGGGTCGTAGCCCAGCGTCTGGTTCACGTTCGGGATCACCTTCACGACCTTCGAGAACAGCGCGCCCTTGCCGTCGTCGACGACTTCGGTGACGAAGTTGGTGCCGATCGCCTGACGGTTGGCATCGAGCTTGATCTTGCCGTTGGGCGCATCGAGCTCGATCTTCGCCAGCGCGGCCTTGTACTTGGACTGGTTGTCGCTGAGATCGCCGTTGACCTGACGCAGCGCCAGGATCAGCGCCATGGTCGAGCCGTAATAATTGGTGGCGAGCAGCGACGGACTCGGGAACCGCTTGTTCGGCGGGAAGGCGTCCTGGTAGTCCTTCACGAACTTCTGCCAACCCGGATCCTCCCAGGTATCGGCCTGACCGCTCGCGGCCAGCGTGCCGACCAGGGCGTTCTTGGCGTTGCCCTTGGACGACAAAATGGTCTGGTCGATCATGATCGAGCCGCCCATCAGATGGGCCTTGCCGCCCGCCTGCTGGTACTGGTTGAGGAAGTTGACGGCGTCGGCGCCGCCGAGGCCGAGATAGATCGCGTCGACGTCGTCGGGCAGCGCGGCGATGACCGAGGCAAAATCCTTGGTGCCGAGTGGCACCCATTGCCGGTTGGTGACCTGTCCGCCGGCGCCGCAGAATTCGAGCACGAGGCCGAACACCTGGGTGTAGATGAAGGAATAGTCCTCGCCGACGGTTGCGATCTTGCGATACTTCTTTTCGTCATAAGCATATTTGCCGAGGCCGACCTGCCACTGCGCGCCGTCCATATTGTAGCGGAAGAAATTCGGGGCCGGATCGACATAGGTCGTTTCCTGGGCGCCGGAGGCTGCGTTGATGAAGGTCAGCTCCGGATGGGTCTTGGCAAAATTCTTGACCGCGATGCCCTCGTCGCCTGACAGCGGCGACAGCAGGATCTGCACCTTGTCCTGCTCGATCAGCTTTCGCACCGCGCGGACCGCGGAATCGGGCGTCGCGTCGGTCGAGGCGATGACGAATTCGAGTTCCTTGTCGCCGACCTTCTTGCCGAGCACGTTGAGTGCGGTCTGGAAGCCGCGGATGCCGTCCTCGCCGAGCACGGTGTAGGTGCCTTCGAGCGTCGCGGTGACGCCGACCTTGATCTTCTCCTGCGCGAAGGCCGTGCCCGACAACAACAGGCTGCTCAACGCGATCAGTCCTAGACTGCCTTTCAACATTGCTCTCCTCCCTGGGACGTTCTTGTCGCTGTTTTTCACCGCGCTCTCGCGCGTCCGTCGCGCGGTGCGACGGTTTTGCAAGACCAACGGTTCTTGAGGTGGAGGCTAACCGAACTCGGATACGGCGCACGCCTCGGAGCCCTGCGCGGCTTAACAGGCAGTCTCATTTTGAATGGTGCGTCGCAAATCGTTCCGCGGTGCAACGTCGCGCACCGACGTCGTGATCAGCATCATCGCCCATCGTTCATGCAGTCGCGGCAGCGCGTGGTCTCGGCGACCCGCCGCGATCAAGATGCTGCTCTGCGCTCGGTCGCTTGGGGTAACCGCAACCAGCACGTGCACGATCGATCCGGCAAACCGAAGTCATTGAGGTGGCGGCCGAGGTCGCCGCCTGGGAGCGCCCGAGGGCCGATCGGAGCCAGCGCTCAATTCAGCCGGCGACAACACGCGATCGGCCATTGACAGGCCGCCCGAGGTGATAGAATTATAACAAGATAAGTTGCAAAAATAACAATATGTCACCATCGTACCAGCGTCTCGCAGGGCGACGGGAGGAAAGTTTGGAATTGTCCGGTTCGGGTACAGCAGAGCCAGGGACGTCGACCTCGCTTGTGATGGTCAGTGGCATCAACAAGCGCTTTGGCGGCGTGCGGGCGCTACGCGACGTCAACCTCGAGGTCCGTGCCGGCGAGGTACATGCGCTGCTGGGCGAGAACGGCGCGGGAAAATCCACGCTGATCAAGATCCTCAGTGGTGTGCATGCCCTCGACAGCGGCACGATCGAGATCGCCGGCAGGCCGGTGGAATTCGACAGCCCGGCGAAGTCGCGCGAGGCGGGGATCGCCGTCGTCTATCAGGACCTCAGCCTCGTCGAATCCCTGAGCGTCGCGGACAATCTGTTGCTCGGCCGTGAGCCACGCGCGGCGTTAGGCTTTGTCCGCCAGCGCGCGCTGATGGCGAGGGCCGAGGCGTTTCTCAACGAGCTCGGCATTCCCTTGGATACCAAAGCGACTGTCGGCTCGCTGCCTTTCGCCTATCGCCAGATGACGGAGATCGCCAAGGCCTTGATGGGCGAGGTCCGACTTCTGATCCTCGATGAGCCGACCTCCTCGCTGACATCGGACGAGGTTCGGATTCTGTTCGATGCGATCGGGAAGGCGACGCGTCGCGGCGTCGGCGTGATCTATGTGACCCATCGGCTCAACGAGGTGTTCGAGATCTCGCAGCGCGTCACGGTGCTGCGTGACGGCGCCAATGCGGGCACGTTTGTGACCGCCGAGACCGACATGAAGCGGCTGGTGAACGCAATCGTCGGAACCGATCGATCCGCGCCCACGGGCCCGCGGTCCGAACCTGTCGCGAAGCGCGACGTGGATCCGTCGTCGGTTTTGGCGTTGTCGGACGTGTCCAACGACCGGCTCCGCGCCGTCGATCTGTCCGTGCTGAAGGGTGAGATCCACGGCCTCGCCGGATTGATCGGCAGCGGACGCACGGAGATTCTGGAGACGGTGTTCGGTCTCCGGCCGATCGAGAGCGGCGCGATCGAGATCGAGGGCCGGCGATGGCTGCCGGGAGGGCCCGCCGATGCGATCGAGCAGGGTATCGCGCTGGTGCCGGAAGACCGGCACGTGCAGGGCCTGGTCCTGGATCATTCGATCGAACGCAACGTCACCTTGCCGCGGATTCCCCATTTCTCGCGCTGGGGCTGGATGCAGCAACGCGCTGCGGCGAAGCGCGCGGAAACCGCGGTTGCCAGGCTTTCGGTGAAAGCGCCGGGCGCGTTCAGCCTGGTCAGGACGCTCTCCGGCGGCAACCAGCAAAAGGTCGTGTTCGGAAAATGGAATGATCCGCGGCCGCGCGTGCTGCTCCTGGACGAACCGACGGTCGGCGTCGACGTCGGCGCACGCGAGGAAATCTATGCCGTGATCCGGAATGCCGTCCGCGACGGCAGCGGGGTCCTGGTCGTCTCGTCCGACCTCGTCGAATTGATCGAGCTCTGCGACCGGATCTCCGTGATCGTCGACGGCCGCGTGGCGCGCACGCTGTCGCGCGGCGAGATCGATGATGCCGAAGAGCTGCATCATCTCCTCCAGATGTACCAGGCCTCCGGGCCAGGCCACTTGCAAGAGCTTCCCGCATGACCGAACTGACTGCTCCCAACATGGTCGCCGCGTCGACCCGATCCGATCGCCGCCGCAGGATTCTCCAGAATCTGCTGCGGGGCGAGCGGCCGTACATGCTGTACATCGCCTTCGTGATCCTGCTGGTCGTGTTCAGCCTGTCATCGCCATGGTTCCTCTCGGTTGACAATTTCCTGAACATCGGGCGCCAGACCACGCTGGTATCGATCATCGCGGTCGGCATGACCTTCATCATCATCGCGCGACAGATCGATCTGTCGGTTGCCTCGACGTTGGCGCTATCGGGCATGGCGGCCGCGCTCGCGATGAGCCAAATCAACAACAGCTGGATCGTGGGTGCCGTGGCCGGCCTCGGCACCGGCGCGCTGGTCGGGCTGATCAACGGCATCCTGACGACGCAGCTGTCGATCCCGTCGTTCCTTGTGACGCTCGGCTCGCTGAGCATGGCGCGGGGACTGGCGATGATGGTGACCAACACCAAGCCTGTCATCATCACCAACGAGACCTATTTCGCGATCTTCGGCGAAGGCACGTTCCTCGGCATACCGGTTCCGATCGCCTGGACATTGGCGGCAATGATCGTCGGCATCCTGCTGCTGCATTATAACGTGTTCGGCCGGCGCATTTATGCGGTTGGCGGCAATCCGACCGCGGCGCTCTACTCCGGCATCAACACCAAACGGATCACGACGGCGGCCTTTGTTCTGACCGGCACGCTCGCTGGATTGGCGGCGCTGGTGCTGTCGGCGCGTTCACATGCCGCGCGGCCAGATGTCGTGCAGGGCATGGAGCTCGACGTCATCGCCGCTGTGATCCTCGGCGGTTGCAGCCTGTTCGGCGGGCGCGGCTACATTCTGGGAACGCTGTTCGGCAGCTTGATCATTGGAACGCTCAACAACGGTCTCGTCCTGCTCGGCGTGAGCTCGCCGATGCAACTCGTGATCAAGGGCGCGATCATCGTTGCCGCGGTTGCTTTCACGAAACGCTAGTCGAAGTCAGGCGCAGCGCATGAACAACAAGTTCATTGCGAGGCGCGGGTAGGGGCAAGGTCGCTGGCCCTCCGGTGAATCGGCGACCAAAAAATGGAGGAAACAATGAAGCCAATCTTGCGACAGACCTTGCCTTTGACTGCCTTGGTGGCCGCTGCCGCCCTCTCGGTGATCCCGTCGGCTCGCGCCGAAGTGCCCGCGACCTGCGTCAAGGGTGTCGATCTCGCCAAGCTCGGGCCGAAGTCGATCGTCGGCCAGGGACCCCACGGCGAGAAGGCGGCTTCCCCCGAGGTGCTCGCGCTGTCGGAGGCGGATGCCGCGAAGATCAAGGAGAAGAACTTCAAGGTCGGCATCTCCATGCAGACGGTCAACCTCGACTGGTCGCAGCTCCAGATCCAGGGCATCACCGATACGCTGAAGAAGTACGGCGTGACGGTGACGGGCGTCGCATCCGCCGAATATCAGGTGGACAAGCAGATCGCCGATATCGAGAACACCATCCAGCAGCATCCGGACGGCATCATCTCGATCCCGGTCGATTTCACCGCAACCGCCCCGACCTACAAGAAGATCGCCAAGGCCGGCATCAAGCTCGTGCTGATGGACAGCATCCCGACCGGCCTGAAGCATCCCGAGGAATACGCGACGATGGTCTCGGCGGACAGCCAGGGCAACGGTCAGATCGCGGCGCAGATCCTGGCGTCCTGCATGCCGCAGGGCGGCACCATCGGTCTCGTCAATTTCGGTGTCGACTATTTCAGCACCAACGAGCGCACCAAGGGCGTGCGGGAGTGGATGAAGGCGAACCGGCCCGACATCAAGATGAAGCAGGTCGACTTCACCGATCCGCCGAAGGTCTCGCAGATCGCGGGCGACTTCCTGACCGGTAATCCGGACGTCAAGGGACTCTACGCGGTGTGGGATCAGCCGGCACTCGATACGCTGAGCTCGATGCGCGCCCAGGGCATCGATATTCCCATGACGACGGTCGACCTCGGCCTGCAATCGGCCATCGAGATCGCCAAGGGCGGTCCGTTGAAGGCGACCGGCTCGCAGCGTCCTTATGATCAGGGCGTCGCCGAGGCGATGGCGATGATGAATGCGCTGCTGGGCAAGGAAACGCCCGGCTGGGTCGGTGTGCAGTCCCTGCCGGTGACGCAGTCGAATGTGCTGGAGTCCTACAAGACAGTGTTCAAGAAGGATCCGCCGGCCGAGCTGACCGATGCCTGCAACAAGGCGAAGCCCGCCTGCAACTAGCCTGCAATAGCGATGCGCGGTTCCGCGGGACCGCGCATCGATCCGGCCGACCTGATCCGGGCGAACCAGCCCCCGTCCGGATCAGGCTGCGCTGGTGACGTATTCGACGGGGAGGCTGCGGAAGTGCTTGCGCGTGTCTGCCGACACGGAGCCACCGACGATGATCCGCGAGAACGAGCTGACGTCGGAGAAGAACGCCGGCTTGAGGCTGCCGAGCTTGCTGGCGTCGACCACGAGGATGCTCTCCATCGCGGTCGCAATGACGGCCTGCTTGATGGCGACTTCGTGAAAATTCGAGCAGCTCGCGCCGCGGGTCCAATGCAGGCCGCCGGCCGAGACGAACGCCTTGTTGACCCCGAGCCGCCGCAGATAGGACAGGCCGTCATCCGACGAGAACGACTGCGAGGACGGATGGTAGAGCCCGCCCATCAGCATCACCTGCGTCGACGGACGGTGGGTGACGATCGAGGCGACGTTCAGCGAATAGCAGATCACCGAGAGCGGCATGTCCTCAGGCAGGCAATCCGCCAGCGACTGCATCGTGGTGCCGCAGTCGATGAAGATGGTGTCGCCTTCCTTGATCGAGGCGGCTGCGGATCGGCAGGCGAGGCGCTTGTCCTGGGTGTGCTGGTCGATTTCCTGCTCGAACGTGTACTTGATCCCGGTCGGCGACGCCGCGTTGACGACGTAGCCGCCGAGCAGGGCGAGCGCCGCCTCGGGTCCGGCAAGGTCGCGCCTGACCGTCATCTCCGACACCTTCAGCAGCTCTGCGGCGTCCTTCAGATGCAGTGCGCCGCTCGTCTCGACGGCGCGACGCAGCCGCTGCAACCGCTGGACGCGGGTCTCACTGGGTCGTGCAACCGGTGTTTCAGTCATTTTCGTCACCGAGCCTGCTTATCCGGTTGACAATGATCTTACAATGATGTGAGTTTAGCAACGTCAATTTGTTACAATAATAACATCTGGTCCGAAGGGCGTTTCGCTGTCCGCGATGGCAGGCAGCAGAAGCTCCAGCGGGCAAGGGATGGGAGGGTCGCATGTTGCAATCGGCACATTCAGTCTATCTGCCGTTTCAGCCGATTCGCTAGCATCGCACGGGCGTACCGATGGCGCAGGGCGTCTTGATATCGAATCCATCCGCGGTGCCGGCGCAGCCCCATGCGCGGGATCACAATCATCCGCATCCGATCGCGCGCAACAGCGGCCGCGCGCTCGAGATGGACTGGGTCGACGAGATCAGGATCAATCTGTCCGCCGCCGAGCGCCGCGTTGCGAGCCTGCCGGGACGACGCACCGTCAAGAAGGACGCGCAGGCAGCTTGGTTGCTGAAGGCGATCACCTGCATCGACCTGACGACACTCAACGGCGACGATACAGCCGAACGCGTAAAGCGCCTCTGCGCCAAGGCGAGGGCGCCGTTGCGAAGCGACCTGCTCGAGGCGCTCGGCTTTGCCGGGCGCGGGCTGCATACCGGCGCGATCTGCGTCTATCACCGCTTCGTCGCAACCGCAGTCGAAGCGCTCGACGGATATGACATCCCGGTCGCGGCGGTCTCGACCGGATTTCCTGCGGGACTCATACCCCACGATCTCAAGCTCAAGGAGATCGAGGCGTCCGTCAGGGACGGTGCGCAGGAGATCGACATTGTCATCACCCGTGAGCACGTGCTGACCGGAGATTGGCGCGCTCTCTACGCCGAGGTCCGGGACTTCCGCGCGGCCTGCGGCGATGCGCATCTCAAGACAATCCTGGCGACCGGCGACCTCAAGACTTTGCGCAACGTCGCAAAGGCGTCGATGGTCTGCATGATGGCCGGCGCCGACTTCATCAAGACCTCCACCGGCAAGGAGGGTGTCAATGCCACGCTGCCGGTGACGCTCGCGATGCTGCGCATGATCAGGGTCTATGAGGAGCGCACCGGCTTCAAGATCGGCTTCAAGCCGGCCGGCGGAATTTCGACGGCGAAGGACGTGCTCAACTACCAGTTCCTGATGAAGGAGGAGTTGGGACGCGAATGGCTCGAACCGGAACTGTTTCGCGTCGGCGCATCGAGCCTGCTCGCCGACATCGAGCGCCAGCTTGAGCATCACGTTACCGGCCGCTACTCGGCCTTCAACCGTCACCCCGTGGGCTGAGCATGAGCATCGCACATTACTACGAGACCATGGATTATGGTCCCGCTCCCGAGGCGGATGGTGAGGCGCGCGCCTGGCTGAAACGGCACGAGGCGACGTTCGGGCATTTCATCGCGGGCAAATTTGCCGCGCCGGCGTCGGGCAAGCATCTGACGACGATCGAGCCGGCCACCGGAAAGACGCTGGCCAAACTCGCGCAAGGCATCGCAGCCGATGTCGAGGCTGCCGTCGGTGCCGCGCGATCGGCGCAGCCGCAATGGGCGAAACTCGGTGGCCACGGCCGTGCCCGTCACCTTTATGCGCTGGCGCGCATGCTGCAACGTCATGCTCGTCTGTTCGCGGTGCTGGAAGCGATCGACAATGGCAAGCCGGTCAGGGAAACCCGCGATCTCGACGTGCCACTCGCTGCGCGCCACTTCCTGTATCACGCCGGCTGGGCGCAATTGCAGGAGCGCGAATTCGCCGACCATGTGCCGGTCGGCGTGATCGGCCAGATCATCCCTTGGAACTTTCCGCTGCTGATGCTGGCCTGGAAGATCGCGCCGGCGCTGGCGACCGGCAACACCGTGGTGCTGAAGCCGGCGGAATTCACCTCGCTCACTGCGCTGCTGTTCGCCGAGCTCGCGGCGGAAGCCGGCCTGCCGCCCGGCGTATTGAATGTGGTGACGGGCGATGGCGCCACTGGCGCGCTGCTGGTCGAAAATCCTGATGTCGACAAGATCGCCTTCACGGGATCGACCGAGGTCGGGCGGTTGATCCGTCAGTCGACCGCAGGCAGTGGCAAGTCGCTGACGCTCGAGCTCGGCGGCAAGTCGCCGTTCATCGTGTTCGACGACGCCGATATCGATGGCGCTGTCGAAGGCGTGGTCGATGCGATCTGGTTCAACCAGGGCCAGGTCTGTTGCGCCGGATCGCGGCTGCTGCTGCAGGAAGGCATCGCCGAGACATTCCGCAAGCGCCTGATCCGCCGCATGGAGACGCTGCGTGTTGGTCCGCCGCTCGACAAGGCGATCGACATGGGCGCGGTGGTCGCGCCGGTGCAGCTCGAGCGGATCAAGGCGCTGGTCGAAACCGGCGTCAAGGAGGGCGCCGAGAAGTATCAGGCGCCGGGGGCGATCCCCGCTGAAGGCTGCTTCTATCCCCCGACCTTGCTCTGGAATGTGCATCCGTCCTCGACCGTGGCGATCGAAGAGATCTTCGGCCCCGTGCTGGTCGCGATGACCTTCCGCACGCCCGATGAGGCGGTGATGCTCGCCAACAACACGCGTTATGGCCTTGCCGCCAGCGTGTGGAGCGAAACCATCGGGCTCGCGCTCGACATCGCGCCAAAGCTTCAGGCCGGCGTGGTCTGGGTCAACGCGACCAATTTGTTCGACGCCAGCGTCGGCTTCGGCGGCTACCGCGAGTCCGGGTTCGGGCGCGAGGGCGGCCGGGAGGGCCTCACCGAATATCTCAAGCCGAAGGCGTGGAGTGGGCGGAAAGCGCGAGCCAAGCTGGCGCCATCCCCTGAAGCCTCGACCGAGGGTGCCGGGTTTGGCACGCCGTCGATCGACCGAACCGCCAAGCTTTTCGTTGGCGGCAAGCAAGTCCGCCCCGATGGAAATTATTCGCGCGCGGTGCTGTCGCCGAAAGGGCGGCACCTCGGCGAAGCCGGCGAAGGCAATCGCAAGGACATCCGTAATGCGGTGGCGGCCGCGCGCTCCGCCGAGGGCTGGGCGCGGGCGACGGCGCATAATCGCGCCCAAATCCTCTACTACCTTGCCGAGAATCTGTCCGCACGCGGCGATGAGTTCACCCGGCGCATCGGCGATATGACCGGCGTCTCGCCCGCAAAGGCGCGCGCGGAGGTCGAGGCGAGTATCGAACGGCTGTTCAGCTATGGGGCCTGGGCCGACAAATACGAGGGTACGATCCACGCACCGCCGTTGCGCGGCGTGGCGCTGGCCATGCATGAGCCGATCGGCGTGGTCGGGGTGGCCTGCCCGGACGAGGCCCCGTTGCTCGGCTTCATCAGCCTGGTGGCACCGTTGATTGCGATGGGCAACCGTGTCGTCACTGTGCCGAGCGAACGGCATCCGCTTGCCGCGACCGATTTCTATCAGGTGCTGGAGACGTCGGACGTGCCGGCAGGCGTCGTCAACATCGTCACCGGCGAGCGCGATGCGCTGGCAAAGGTCCTTGCCGAGCACGACGACGTCGATGGGCTCTGGGTGTTCGGCTCGCAGGAGGCCTCGACGGCCGCGGAGCGGCTGTCGGTCGGCAACCTCAAGCGCACGCTGGTCGACCACGGCCTGGCGCTCGATTGGTACGACAGGGCGGCGAGCGAAGGTCCAATCCTGCTCCGCCATGCGGTGCAGGTGAAGAACATCTGGATTCCCTACGGGGATTAAAGACGTCACCTCGTGGTGATATGGGTTGGCATCCGGACCGTCAGAGTTCGGAGGATTTGAAGACAAGAGAGGGACGCAACATGCTCAAGGGCATCAATCCACTGCTCAATGCCGACGTGCTGTATGCCTTGCGCGCAATGGGGCACGGCGACCGCCTCGTGGTGTGCGACACCAATTTCCCGGCCGACTCGATCGCGCGCCAGACCGTGTTCGGCGAGCTGCTTCGCATCGACAACGTCAGCACGGCCAAGGCGATCGAGGCCATCCTCTCGGTGATGCCGCTCGATACGTTCGTGGACGATGCCGCGATCCGCATGGAGATCGTCGGCCAGCCGCAGGAGGTGCCGCCGGTGCAGCGCGAGGTGCAGGCCGCGATCGACCGCGCCGAGGGACGCTCCTGGCCGCTGGTCGGGGTCGAGCGCCATGCCTTTTATGAGAAGGCCAAGGCAGCCTACTGCGTGATCGCCACCGGTGAGCGGCGCTTCTACGGCTGCTTCCTGTTCTCCAAGGGCGTCATCGCGCCGGACGGAGAGTAACGACCATGAGCAAGACTGGCGTCGCAGTGCTCGGCATCTTCGTCGTCGATCTGGCCTTCCGGGCCGGCAACATGCCTGCGATCGGCGAAACCATCGCAGGCTCAGGATTTGCCATGGGACCGGGCGGCAAGGGATCGAACCAGGCCGTGGCCGCCGCACGCGCGGGCGCGGACGTGACCTTCATTTCCCGGATCGGTCGTGACGCCTTCGGTGATCTCGCCATCAAGACCTGGGAAGCCGAAGGCATCAAACCGCGCGTCGCCAGGGCTGCGGATGCACCGACCGGCGCTGCCTTCATCTATGTCCACGAGACGCGCGGCGACAACGCGATCATCGTGGTGAGCGGAGCGGCCGACGGTCTTAGCCCCGCCGACGTCGATGCGGCGGCGGATGCGATCCGGACCAGCCGCGTCTTCGTGACCCAGCTCGAGCAACCGGTCGCGGCTGCGCAGCGCGGTCTCGAGATCGCGCGCGCCGCGGGCAGCATCACCGTATTCAACCCGGCTCCTGCGCTCAAATTCGACGATGGCCTGTTTGCCTTGTGCGACTACGTCGTTCCCAACGAGACCGAGGCCGAAGCACTGACCGGGATCGCGGTGAGCGATCTTGACGGCGCCCGCCGCGCCGGAGATGCGTTGCTGGCCAAGGGCGCGGGGACTGCGCTGATCACGCTCGGCGAACGCGGGGCGCTGTTCCACGGGCGAGATCGCTCGTTGCACGTGCCGCCGTTCGCCGCCGGCAAGGTGGTCGAAACCGCGGGTGCGGGCGATGCGTTCGTCGGCGGCTTCGCAGCAGCGCTTGCGGGTGGCGCCGATCCACTGGACGCGGCGCGCTTCGGTTCGGCCACGGCCGGGATTTCCGTGACGCGCGCGGGAACTGCGCCTGCCATGCCGCGGCGTGCCGAGATCGAAGCCCTGTTGAAGCGATGATCTGCTCATGATGCGGAACGATCCGATCAAGCATGTCTTCATCTGGCCGGCGGTGCTCGTCGTGCTGGCGATCTCGATCTTTCCACTGATCTACTCGTTCACCACGAGCTTCCTCAGCTATCGTCTGATACCGCCGATCCCGCCGCGGGTCGTGTGGTTCGGTAACTATGCGACGCTCTTGCAGGAGCCGCGCTTCTGGAATGCGATCTTCACGACGACGCTGATCGCGTTCATCGCCGTCGGGTTGCAATATGTGATCGGGTTTGGCGTTGCACTCGCGCTGAACGCGCGCGTTCCGGGGGAGCGGCTGTTTCGCGTGGCCTTGCTGCTGCCCATGCTGCTGGCCCCGGTTGCGGTCGCCCTTGTTGCCCGCATGATCTTCAATCCGACCATGGGTCCGCTCAACCAGTTCCTGTCCATGTTTGGCCTCTCGAACCTGCCATTCCTCACCAACGGCCATTGGGCGCTCGCCTGCATCATCGCGGTTGAGATCTGGCAATGGACCCCGTTCGTCATCCTGATGATGCTGGCCGGCCTGCAAACGCTCCCCGAGGATGTCTACGAGGCGGCGGAGCTCGAGAACGCCAGCGCCTGGCAGCAGTTCTGGGGCATCACCTTTCCGATGATGCTGCCGATCTCCGCGGCGGTCGTCTTCATCCGCCTGATCGAGAGCTACAAGATCATGGACACCGTCTTCGTGATGACGGGCGGCGGGCCGGGCGTGGACACCGAGACGCTGACGCTGTTTGCCTATCAGGAGGGCTTCAAGAAGTTCAACCTCGGCTACACCTCGGCGCTCAGCTTCCTGTTCCTGATCGCGATCACGATCATCGGCGTGACCTATCTGGCGCTGCTGCGCCCGCATCTGGAGAAGCGTCGATGAGCGGGCAGGGCCTTACCGGACTGTCGAGCTGGAGCCGCCGCCTTGTCGCGGCCGGTGTCTTCGCGTGGTGTCTGATCACGGCGTTTCCGCTCTATTGGGTGGTGGTGACGGCGTTCAAGACCCCGCCGGGCGTGGTCGGCGGCCCGACCTATATTCCGTTCGTCGATTTCACGCCGACCCTGCAGCCCTTCATTGATCTTTATCAGGGTATCCGGGGCGAGTTTTTCCGGACATTCCTGAACTCGACAATCGTCGGCCTGTCGGCCGCGGCGATCGCGACTGCCATCGGCGCGATGGCGGCCTATGCGCTGGTACGGTTCGAGTTCAAGGTGCGCTTCGGCGCGGGCCTGATCTTCTTCCTGCTCGCGCTCGGCGGTTATCTGCTGTTCAACAATTCGCTCGGATTCACCCGCGCGCAGGCGCTGCTGCTGGCGTTCCCGATCGCGCTTGCCGCTGCCATCCTGGCCAACCGCCTGCCGCTGCCGGGGCCGATCCTCGGCAATGAGGACATCCTGTTCTGGTTCGTCAGCCAGCGCATGTTTCCGCCGATCGTCACGGCTTTCGCGTTGTATCTGCTCTACAGCGAAATCGGCCGGCTCGGCTTCCAGCTCATCGACAGCTATGTCGGCCTGACGCTGTGTTACGTCGCATTCTCGTTGCCGATCGTGGTCTGGCTGATGCGCGACTTCTTCGAGGCCATCCCGATCGAGGTCGAGGAAGCCGCGATGGTCGACAACGTGCCGAGCTGGCGCATCTTCCTCGGCATCGTGGTGCCGATGTCGATGAATGGACTGCTGGCGACCTTCATGATCACGCTGGCCTTCGTCTGGAACGAGTTCTTGTTCGCTCTGTTCCTGACCAATTCCAGATGGCAGACGCTGCCGATCCTGGTGGCGGGACAGAACAGCCAGCGCGGCGACGAATGGTGGGCGATCTCGGCCGCGGCGCTCGTCGCCATCATTCCGATGATGATCATGGCAGGCCTGCTCAGTCGCATGATGCGGTCGGGCCTGCTGCTCGGGGCAATCAAATAGCAAAAACTCATCTAGGGAGGACTGGACGATGTTGCGACGGACGTTTCTGATGCTGACCACCTCGCTCGCGATGGCTTGCGTTGCGAGCCAGGCGAACGCTGCCTGTAGTCCGGATTACTCCGGCGTCACCCTGACGGTGGCGTCGCAGACCGGACCGTATATCGCCTCCGCGCTCAAGCTCGGCGCGGACGAATGGACCAAGAAGACCTGCGGCAAGGTCAATGTGGTCGAGTTTCCGTGGTCGGAGCTCTACCCGAAGATTGTTACATCGCTGACGGGATCGGACGCGACGTTCGATCTGGTCAGCTTTGCGCCGGCCTGGCTGCCCGACTTCGTCTCCTATCTCAGCGAGATGCCGAAAGAGATGCAGTCCGGCAAGGATTGGGACGATGTCGAGCCGGCCTATCGCGAGCGCCTGATGGTGTGGGAAGGCAAGATCTATTCGCAGTCGATGGACGGTGACGTTCACACCTACACCTATCGCACCGACCTGTTCAGCGATCCCAAGGAGAAGGACGCCTTCAAGGCCAAGTACGGCTACGACCTGGCGCCGCCAAAGACCTGGAAGCAATATCTCGATATCGCGGAGTTCTTCCAGCGCCCCGACAAGGGTCTCTGGGGCACGGCGGAAGCGTTCCGCCGCGGCGGCCAGCAGTTCTGGTTCTTCTTCAGCCACGCGGCGGCCTACACCAACAACCCGAACTATCCGGGTGCGATGTTCTTCGACCCCGAAACGATGGACGCCCAGATCAATAATCCGGGCTGGGTGAAGGGACTGGAAGAGTACATCCGCGCTTCCAAGCTTGGCCCGCCCAATGCGCTGAACTTCTCGTTCGGCGAGGTCAATGCCGCCGTGGCCGGCGGCCAGGTGGCCGAGTCGATCGGTTGGGGCGATACCGGCGTGATCGCCGCCGATCCCAAGCAGTCGAAGATCTCCGGCAAGGTGGGCTCCGCGGTGCTGCCCGGCTCTGACGAGATCTGGAACGCCAAGACCAAGAAGTGGGACAAGTTCCCGGCAGTGCTGCCGGCACCCTTCATGGCGTTCGGCGGCTGGCAGATTGCCGTGCCGAAGGTGGGCAAGAACCAGCAGGCGGCATGGGATTTCGTCAAGACGCTGACAAGCCCCGAAGTCTCTGGCCAAGCCGCGATTACCGGCGGTACGGGTGTCAACCCATACCGCAAGTCGCACACCGCGAATCTGGAGTTGTGGAGCAAGATCTTCTCGCCGCAGGAGGCCAAGGAATATCTCGGCGCCCAGGCCGACTCTATTAACGGCAAGAACGTCGCGCTCGACATGCGTTTGCCCGGCTATTTCTCCTACACCGAGGTTGTGGAGATCGAGCTCGGCAAGGCGTTGGCCGGCCAGACCACGCCGCAGGCCGCACTGGACGCGGTCGCGAAGGAATGGAATCGCCTGACCGACGAGTTCGGCCGCGCGAAGCAACTGGCAGCCTATCGCGCGGCGATGGGCCTTCCGCCCAAGAACTAACTGAAGAACTGACCTCCGCTGAGACTTCCCCGGATGATGCGTCAGCATCATCCGGGCTTTGTTGGCCGTCGATATGAGGGACGGAAAAAGGAATCCATGGCGCACGTCGAGATCGAAAACGTCAGCAAGGCATATGGGCCCTACAAGATCATCGAGGGGCTCGATCTGAACGTCGCCGACGAGGAGTTCGTCGTGCTTGTCGGCCCGTCCGGCTGCGGCAAGACCACGACGTTGCGCATGATTGCAGGGCTGGAGGCGGTCACCAGCGGAAACATCCGCATCGGCAACCGCGACGTGACGCAGCTGCGTCCGGGCTTGCGCAATTGTGCGATGGTGTTCCAGAACTATGCGCTCTACCCGCATATGACGGTCGGGGAGAACATCGGCTACGGCATGAAAGTGCGGGGCGACTCGCGCGCCGGCATCGCAAAAGCAGTCCAGGACGTGGCGCGTGTTCTCGACCTCGAGCAATATCTGGACCGCAGGCCCAAGCAACTCTCCGGCGGGCAGCGCCAGCGCGTTGCGATCGGCCGTGCCATCGTGCGCAGCCCGGACGTGTTTCTGTTCGACGAGCCGTTGTCGAACCTCGACGCCAAGCTCCGCATCGAGATGCGGACCGAGATCAAGGCGCTGCATCGCCGTCTCGCCAAGACAATCGTCTATGTCACGCACGATCAAGTCGAGGCGATGACCATGGCGGATCGTGTCGTGGTGATGAATCGCGGCCGGATCGAGCAGGCGGCCGATCCGATCACGATCTACGAGAAGCCCAGCAATCTCTTCGTCGCGGGCTTCATGGGCGCACCCAGCATGAATTTCATCCATGGCGAGATTGCCGCGCGTGATGGCGCGCTGGTCTTCACCGAGCCGTCGGGGACGTCGTTAAGATTGCCGAAGTCCCGCGAGGCGGCCTATGCAGGGAGCGTCGGCAAGCCGGTTGTGCTCGGCGTGCGGCCCGACCATGTGCTCCGGCAAGATGCGCCGATGGGCTCATCCGTCCGCTTGATGGTGAAGGACGTGGAGCCGCTCGGGCCGCATACGCTCGTGATTGGAACCGTAGGCGCATTTCCGTTCACGGCTCAGATGCCGGTCGGTGTCGCTGCGGCGCCGGATCGCTTGATAGACGTCGCTCTTGATCTGGAGCGAACGCACCTGTTCGACAAGGTCTCGGGGAAGGCCATTAGTTAGCCTTCGGTTCTCGCGGGCGTCGTTTCCTTGCGTTCGCTTCAGTTCTCTGCGGGGACCTGGCGGTTCCCGCCGGGCCTCAAAGCATCGGCTCGAACTGGCAGTGCACGAGCATCTCGGAGACTGAGGCGTTGTTCGGCAGCATGAGTGCGGTTTCCACCATGCCGGCGATGTCGTCCGGCTGGCTCATCTCGTGGCGGGGGATCTCGTCGTCGTTGAGCGTCATGTCGGTGGCAACGTAGCCCGGGCAGATCACCGTCGCCCGAATGCCGGCCGCGCGTCCCTCCCGGCGCATGCCGTGGGTGAGTGCAACAATTGCGAACTTGGTCATGGCGTAGCCGACGTTGCTCCCCACGCGCTTTCCGGAGAGGGACCCCAGATTGATGACCCGGCCGTGACCGCAGACGGCCAAATGAGGGAGGGTGGCTCTGACGAGGCGCAGCGGACCCTTGACGTTGACGCGCCACATTTCATCCAGCTCGTTCTCGCCTTCGTCGGAGACACGGACCTTCGGATTGATGCCGGCGGTGTTGACGATGGCGTCGACGCCACCCCACCGCGCAACCGTTGCGTTGACCCAGGAGCCTGGGCTCTTGGCGTCCTCGGCATCATAGCGGTGCGTCATGAGCCTCTCGCTCTCGGGGAGGCGGCTTGGATCGCGAAGCCCGGCCGATACCCGGAAGCCCGAGGCCAGGAGCCGTTCGACGACGGCGCGTCCGATGCCGCGCGAAGCCCCCGAGACCATGACGATCCGATTGCCGACTTCCAACATCCTGATCCGTCTCCCATGGGCGAGCGAAGAGCCTCGGAAAATCTAAGGGGATACGTGCGGCGACGAGTAAGAGAAATTCACTCTGCCTGCATCGGGTGTGCTTATGGCTCGCGCCCCCGACGACGTTCGGGCGGGATATTGGATGTCCTTATGAGGGCAGAACAAATCTGCTGTATGCCTGCCTCGGCCTCCGCACGTAACTTTCTGCCGCTCTGGCTGACGGCAAGAGAACCTTGCGGATGGGATTTTCGGACTATCGAACGGCGTTGGTGACGGGCGCGTCCTCAGGTATCGGGGCTGCGACGGTTCGGCGCCTCCGCGCCGAGGGGCTCGAGGTGCACGCACTGGCGCGCGACGTTCGCCGGCTGGCCGGCCTGTCGGCCGAGACCGGATGTCGCACATGCGCGGTCGATGTGAACGATCTCGACGCCCTGAAGCATCTTGCGAGCTCGGCCGAATTCGATGTCCTCGTCAACAATGCCGGCCAGTCGCGGCGCGGCAATATCCTGGATACGGCGCCTGATGATGTCGACACCTTGGTCGACGTCAATCTGCGCGCGGTCCTACACCTGACGCGGTTGATCGCTCCGGGCATGGCGAGGCGCAATCGCGGCCACGTGGTCAACGTCTCGTCGATCGCCGGTCACTATGCCTTCGGCGAGAACGCCACGACATTCAATTCATCCGTGGCCTATCACGCGACCAAGGCGGGCATTCATTCGCTGTCGCAGCAATTGCGCGTCGATCTTTACGGCACCTGCGTTCGCGTCACCGAAGTCTCGCCCGGGCGGGTGGCGACGAGCATCTTCCAGAACCAGAACGCCGCCGACAACCCGGATGCCCGCTTCGTCGGGGGCTTCGAGACTTTGCAGTCCGAAGACGTCGCGGATGCCATTGCGTTCGCGGTGGGGTCGCCGGCGCGGATGAACGTCGCGACGATCGAGGTCGTACCCACGTTCCAGGTCGTCGGCGAATTGCGATTTGCGAGCCGATCCGAGGCCGCACGTTTGAAAGAGATGAGAAGTGGAGCTGACAATGCCTGAACTCGCAAACCGCCTCAAAACCGTGAAGGTGTCGGCCTCGGCGGCGATGACGGACAAGGCGCGAGAGCTCCGCGCCGCGGGCGTCAAGATCGTGGGCCTGTCGTCCGGCGAGCCCGATTTTCCGACGCCGCCGCATGCGATCGAGGCTGCACATCGGGCGGCCCTTGCCGGCGATACCAAATATCCGGCGCAGCCGGGGACTGTCGCGCTGCGGACCGCCGTCCAGCGCAAGTTCAAGCGCGAGAATAATCTCGACTATGCCCTCGACGAGATCCTGATCGCCAATGGCGGCAAGCAGATCATCTTCAACGCGCTGTTCGCGACCTGCAATCCCGGCGACGAGGTCGTCATCCCGGCGCCGGGCTGGATCACCTATGCGGACATCGTTCTTCTGGCGGAGGCGACGCCCGTCGCGGTGCCGTGCCCGGAGAACAACCAGTTCAAGCTCCGTCCGGCAGACCTTGAGGCGGCGATCACGCCCAGGACGAAGTGGCTGATCCTTAATTTTCCCAACAATCCGACCGGCGCGGCATGCACCCGCGAGGAGATGCGCGCGATCGCCGACGTCATGCTGAAGCACCCCGACGTCTGGATCCTCACCGACGACATCTACGAACATCTCACCTATGACGGTTTCGAGTTCTGCACCATCGCCGAGGTCGAGCCGAAGCTGAAGAATCGCGTCGTGACCGTGAACGGCGCCTCCAAGGCCTACGCCATGACCGGCTGGCGGGTCGGCTATTGCGGCGGCCCCAAGGACCTGATCGCGGCGATGAACAATGTCCACGGTCAGGCGACCGGCGGAATCTGCACGGTGAGCCAGGCCGCGGCCGTCGCGGTCCTGGACGGGCCGCAGGACTACCTGAAGGAACGCGCTGACATTTATCGCGACCGGCGCGATCTGGTGGTCAAGCTCCTCAATCAGATTCCGGGCATCACTTGCCACAAGCCGGAGGGGGCCTTCTACGTGTTTCCCAACATCACCGGCTGCATCGGCAAGACCACGAAGGGCGGGCGACGGCTGGAAACCGATGCCGACTTCATCTCGGCGCTACTGGAGGAGCAGCATGTCGCTGCGGTACCCGGGGGCGCATACGGCATGAGCCCGTATTTCCGCATTTCCTACGCGACCGATACCGAATCGCTGAGGGAAGGCTGCCGGCGTATCGCGAGCTTCTGCGAAAGCCTGCGCTGACCGGGCATTGATATGTCAGGAGGCTTGGCCCTCGGCGGAGAAGGAAAGATGCACCCGGCGGCATTCGTCGACCAAGATCGGAGCAGTATGCCGAACCAATTGTCATAATCGTTCCTAATGCCCCTAAACGAAGATGTTCTTGGTCCTGTAGGATGTCGACGCATAAGCTTTGTGCAAAGAGGGGTATTGCCTTGGTATCGCGCAGTCGAGGACGGCCAGCGATGACCACCAGCGACGATGCGGTGGCGGTCTTAGGTGTTCAAGCTCCACCGGTCACCGGGCGGGCATCGCGGTGGCGTCTGGCTCTGCCGGTCGGGCTTCTCGCCGTCCCGATGCTGGCATTCCTGACGTACTTCTTCTTCTATCCGGCGCTGGGACTGCTGTTCTCGAGCATCCAGACGCAGGACAGCCGCGGCATCATCGGCCGTCCCTTCACCCTTGCGCACTACGCCCGTCTGATCAACGTCGAGCTCTACGCCCGCGTGCTCTGGACGACGCTGCGGATCAGCATCATCACCTCCGCGCTCGCGACGGTGCTCGCCTATCCCGTTGCGCTGGTGATGGTCAAAAGCCGTCCGATGGTCACGCGCATCATCACCTTGATCGTCATCGCGCCCCTGATCGTCAGCGTGGTCGTTCGTGGATACGGCTGGCAGCTCGTGCTCCAGAACGGTCCGAAGGGCATGCTGAACTGGATCCTGATGACGCTGCATATCGTCGATGCGCCGATATCGGTCCTCTACACCGAGGTCGCCGTCGTCATTGGGTCGCTGCATGTGTTCTTCCCGATGATGGTTCTGCCGCTGGCCTCGGCGCTCGGCAAGATCGATCCCAACCTCGAAGACGCAGCCCGGATGCTGGGCGCGCCGTGGTGGAAGGTATTTCTTCGCGTGACGCTGCCGTTGAGCATGCCGGGCTTCGTGGCGGGCTTTACCCTGGTGTTCTCGCTCACCGCCGGCTCCTTCGTCATTCCAGCGATCCTCGGCGGGGCTTCGGCGGTCATGCTCGGCAATCTGATCGAGCAGCAGATCTTCGTCGTCTATGACTGGCCGTTCGGCGCCGCGATTGCCGTCGTTCTCGTCGGCCTGGTCCTCGCGGTCAACGGCGTCTCGATGTGGCTTCTGGAAGGACGGCGTCTCAGGAGGCCCGACTGATGGACGAGCGGTTTTCCGGCTTCGGCGCCTTCATCCTCTACACCATCACCGCCGGCATGATGCTGTTCATCCTGGCGCCGCTGCTCCTCGTCATGGCGGTGTCGGTTTCCGATTCCTATTTCGTGACGTTCCCGCCGCAGGGCTTCACGCTGAAATGGTATGCCAAGGTTCTCCAGGACCGCGACTTCCTCGAGGCGATGCGGCTGAGCATTCTGCTCGCGCTCGGCACGACGGCGGGCTCGCTGCTGTTCGGCGTGCCCGCGGCTTTTGCGCTGGTCCGTGGCAGGTTCTTTGGCCTGGCGGCGATCAAGGGTTTCTTGCTGTCGCCGCTGATTTTCCCGGCGCTGGTCACGGGCCTGGCGCTGCTTCAGGTCCTGACCAAGCTCGGATCGCAGGATGCGCGGCTCAACCTCCTGATCGGGCATGTGGTCGTGACGTCGCCCTATGTGATCCGCACCGTCGTCACCAGCCTCCAGCTGGTGGATGAGAACCTGGAGGATGCGGCGCGGACCCTCGGCGCAAACCGGCTGACGACATTCTGGCGCGTGACGCTGCCGCAGATCGCCTCGGGCGTCGCCGCCGGCGGGCTGTTCGCCTTCATGGTGTCCTTCGACAATTATCCGGTCACGATGTGGCTGGCGAACTCGGAATATTCGCCCGTGCCGCTCGTGCTGATGCGGCAACTGGTCAACGTCTTTGATCCTTCCGTGCCGGCGATGTCGACGATCATCATCCTGATGGCGATGGTCGGCGTGCTCCTGCTGGAGAAACTGGTCGGCCTTCGCCGCGCGCTGGCTGCCTGATGTGCATTGGTAGATGGAGATTGGACCCATGAAGCTGACACGTAGGACTCTCATTAAAGCCGGTGCATCCGCGGTAGCCTTCCCGACGATCATCAGCCGATCGTGGGCGCAGGACGCCAAGCAACTGCACGTCGGCGTCTACAACTCCGCGCTGGGCAAGCTGATCCAGAAGGAGGTCATTCCGAAGTTCGAGGCCGAGTTCAAGTGCCGCGTCTTCACGATCGAGGGCGCGACGCTCTCCAACATCGCCGCCCTCCGCGCCACGCGTGATACGCCGCGCTTCAGCATGATGATGATGGACGATGTCGGCATCCCCCAGGCCAAGCAGGAAGGGCTGATCGACAAGCTCGATGCGGCCAAGATTCCGAATCTTGCCAAGGTCTATCCGCGCTATCTCTTCGAAGAGGATTATGGCGTCGGCTTCTCGATCTCGAGCGCGGCCATGTTCATCAATCCACAGGTGACGAAGCCGCTCGAGAGCTACGAGCAGATCTTCGACGCAAAATACCGCAAGCAGATATTGCTCAACACGCCAAAGAACACCCAGAGCGTGCTGATGCTGATCGTGGCGACGGCGCTGACGACGGGCAAGTCGCTGAAGGAAGCGCAATATCTCGTCGATAGCGGCTGGGACAAGCTCGCGACCCTCAAGCCCAACGTCCTCACGATCTACGACAGCGAGGCGCAGGTGCTCCAGGTGGCCCAGGGCCAGGCGACGATCGGCGGTATCGAATATTCGAAGGCCATCTATCCGCACACGGCCAAGGGCATGCCGCTCGACATGACGTTCCCCAAGGAAGGCGCCTTCACCGGCATCAACAGCATGACGCTGGTCAAGAATGCGCCGGAGCCCGAGCTTGCCTGTGCCCTGATCAACCGTATTCTCGAGCCATCGGTCGCCAAGATGCTGTCCGAGCAGACGCTCAGCGCGCCGTCGGTGAGCGGCATCGACTTCAAGCCGGAGACGGCCAAGTTCCTGGCCTATCCCGACACCAAGGCCGCCGATCTCGGACTGTTCACGCCGGATTGGAAGTTCATCGTTCCACGCCGCGGCCCGTGGCTGGAGCGCTATAATCAGGTGTTCACGAGCTAGGACAGGTTGTCATGAGGTCTTCCGAAGTCAGGCTTGACCACCTGGTCAAGGAATACAACCGCACCGTTGCAGTCGACGACGTCTCGCTCACGATCGAGCCCGGCCATATGGTCGCGCTGCTCGGTCCGAGCGGATGCGGCAAGACGACCTGCTTGCGCATGATCGCCGGGCTGATCCGCCCGACATCCGGCGATGTCTTCGTCAACGACCAGAAGATGACCGGCGTTCCCGTGCATCGCCGCAATGTCGGGATGCTGTTCCAGAACTACGCGCTGTTTCCTCATCTGACCGTCGAGGAGAACATCGCCTTCGGCCTCGAGATGCGCGGGATCTCCAAGGCCGATGCCGCAAGGAAGGTCGGCGAAGCCCTCAATCTCGTCCAGCTGTCCAGCTTCGGGAAGCGCTATCCGGCGCAACTCTCAGGCGGCCAGCAGCAGCGCGTCGCATTGGGACGGGCCCTGGTGATCGAGCCGGCCATGCTGCTGCTCGACGAGCCGCTCGGGGCGCTCGACAAGGGGCTTCGCGAGAGCATGCAGGTCGAGCTGCGCGCCCTTCAGCGCAGGCTCGGTCTGACCACCGTGATGGTGACCCACGATCAGGACGAAGCCCTGACGATGGCTGACAAGATCGTGGTGATGCGCGATGGCAAGCTCGAACAGGTCGGCTCTGCGACGGAAATCTACCAGCGCCCGACCTCGAAATTCGTTGCGCAGTTCATCGGCGCGTCGAATCTGTTCGAAGGACCCGTCGAGCAGCGCAACGGGAGCGGGGCGCTCGTTCGTGTCTCGCCCGAATTGAGCCTTCAGGTCGACCAGATCCCGCAATCGGCAGGCGACGTAATGGTCTCGATCAGGCCGGAAGCGATCGTGGTCGAGCGCGTTGGCCAGAGCCCGGCGGCGCAACGCGCCAACAGCGTGATGGCGCGTGTCGACCAGGCCATCTATCGCGGGTTCGTCAGTCACTACTATCTCAAGACGCCGAGTGGCGGCCAGATCATCGTATTCGAGCAGAACCAATCGCAGCAGGCCGGTCTTCGATACGCGGTGGGCGAGGAGGTCGTGGCGCGGTGGGAATCGCCCAGCAATCACGTCATCGCGCGTCACTGAAGCAGGGGACGAGCGCGGCGTCTTGCGGGCAATCGACATCCCTTATACCCGCAGACGAACATCGTCTTGGATCGGCTTGTGTCGCTTGGCTAGATTTGATCGTGGCAGCGCCACGGGCGTTCGACCAGCGAGGCCCTTTTGTCGATTAATCAGCCCAACGCTCCCTTTGTCGGCACGATCGAGAAAAGCCCGAAGATCAGCCTGATCGGCACGCTTGCGATGCTGGTCGAGGCGCCGGGTGATTTCGACCTGGTGCAGCAAGGACGCATCTGGGCTTTTGCGGATGCGGTTTCGACCTGGCCCGACGTCCAGGAGGCCGTCATAGGCGTCACCAATGTGATGCTCGTCTTCGAGCAGCCGCCGGCGGATATCGGCATGCTCAGCGCTTCAATCGTCGAATTGTGGCATCGCGTGCCGAGTCGCAAGGCCGACGGCAAGCTCATCGAGATCCCCGTCGTCTATGGCGGGGAGCTCGGCTTCGACTTGCCGGCGGTTGCGGACCGTGCCGGATTGTCCGCGCGTGACGTCATCCGGATTCACAGTGAAGGCGAATACACCGTCTGCGCGGTCGCGAGCTCGCCGGGGTTCGGCTACCTCCACGGCCTCGATCCGCGCATCTACATGCCGCGCAAATCCGTGCCGTCGCTCAACATGCGCGCAGGTTCGGTGACGATCGGCGGAATGCAGACCGGCGTGGCGGTGCTGACAAGCCCGAACGGATGGAACGCGATCGGATGGGCCTCGGTTGCGATGTTCGATCCGAAGTCCGAGCAACCGTCGCTCATGCTCCCGGGCGACCGTGTCCGATTCAGAATCGATCGGGTCGAGCTGTGATCGAGATATTGGCCAGCCCCGCCTTCAACACCATCCAGGATCTTGGTCGCCACGGCGCGCGTCGTTTCGGTGTGAGCACGTCGGGCGCCATGGATCCGGTCGCGCTCGCCGCCGGCAACGCGCTGCTCGGCAATGACGACAATGCGGCTGGCATCGAGATCCAGACCTTTCCGTTCCGCCTGCGCTTCCAGACAGATGCCGCGTTTGCGCTCACTGGCGCGGATCACGATTCGACCCTGGCGGGGTCAACCGTCCGGCCGTGGTGGTGCATGCAGGCCAGGGCGGGCGAGGTTCTCGCGATCACCGCGCCGCGGCGTGGCGCGCGGATCTACGCGACGTTCGGCGGGGGCATCGATGTTCCGCGCGTGCTGGGCTCACGGAGCACGCATCTGCGCGGCGGCTTCGGCGGGCTTGAGGGCCGTACCTTGCAGGCCGGCGACGTCGTGCCGATCGGGTGTTCGCCGCACAGAAGCGACGGCCGCTTCGGCTTCGGCGTCGCGCCGCCGGATGTCGCGATCGCGAGCGCGGCTCCCGCGGATGACCGCGTGCTGCGGATACGTGTCCTGCGGGCCGGCGAGCATGATTTGTTTTCGGAGGCGATGCAGGCGGCGTTCTGGTCCACGACGTGGAAGATCAGCGCCCAGAGCGACAGAGGCGGCTATCGTCTCACTGGCGGCAAGCTGACATTGGACGCACCCGTCGAGATGCGCTCGCATGGCGTCGTGACTGGCGTCGTGCAGGTGCCGCCGAGCGGCGAGCCGATCATCCAGATGAGCGACGCCAACACGGCCGGTGGCTATCCGAAGATGGCAGCCGTGATCCAGGCCGATCTCTGGCGCCTCGGCCAGGCGGCGCCGGGCTCGTTCATCGCCTTCAACGAGGTGAGCTACCAGGACGCGGTCGCGGCCATGGCTCCCGTCAACGATTACCTCGCGAAGTTGCGTGCGACCGTGGATCTCTATCGAGCGCTTTAGCGCATGATCCGGAAAAGCGTGAAGCTGTTTTCCGAAAAGATCATGCTCAAGCACAAGTGGACGTCAACAATAACAAGAGCAGGGTACGAACATGAAAATCGGCATCAATTCGGACATGGGCGAAGGCTTCGGTAATTATCGCATCTGCGATGACGAGGCGCTGATGGGCATCATCTCGTCCGCCAACGTGGCGTGCGGCTTCCACGCCGGCGATCCCATCATCATGGATCGCATGGTTCGCCTGGCGAAGCAGAAGGGGGTTGAGGTCGGTGCCCATCCGGGCCTGCCCGATCTGCTCGGGTTTGGCCGCCGCGTGATCCAGATGGATGCCGCCGAGCTGGAGAAGCACATGGTCTATCAGATCGGCGCCTTGCAGGCGATCGCGGCCAATGCGGGTCACCGCGTGACTCATGTCAGCTTCCACGCGGCGATGGGCAACATGGTCAACGCCGACCCTGATATGGCCGATGTCGTCGCTCGCGCGATTGCGACCATCAATCGCGATTTCATCGTGTTCTCGCAGCCGGATGCCGCGATCGTGCACGCCGCGCGCAAGGTGGGGCTGCGTATCCTCACTCTGTTCCTGGCCGACCGCGCCTATGACGAGAACGGCCATCTGGTGTCCCGCAAGCTTCCCAACTCCGTCATCACGTCCACCGAAGCCGTGGCCGAACGGGTCAAGCGCTTTCTCGATAGTGGCACCGTGCGGACGATCGAGGGCAAGTCGATCAAGGTCGAGGCGCGCTCGATCCTGATCCACAGTGACACGCCTGGATCGGTCAACCTCGCCGGCACGGTGCGCCGCGTGATCGAGCAGGGCGGCGGCGAAGTCACGCCCGCAACGGTCCTGCTCAATTGATCGAGCTGCCCTCGGGCAACGGGCGGATGCGCGCGATCGCGGTGCCGTAGCCGACCGTTGCGCCGGGCTCCGCGATCACGGCATCGACGATGCCGGTGGCGGGCGCCACGATGGGCGCATACAGCAAGCCGATCCTGACGAGGCCGACGATCGCGCCGGCCTCGACCCGTTGACCCGGTGCGACGAACGGCCTGTCCCGCCAGGGATGGGCCGTGAGGAAATGCCCTGCGACGTCGGCTTTGGCGATAACGGAATGGTCGACAGCCGGGGTCGCAAGCATCGGTGACTCTGCCATGCGTGGGCCGGTGTCGACGACAAGCTTCAGGGATTGGCCGGGCTGCTCGATTTCGATCGTGGCGACGCCGGACCTTTCGAGGATTTGCGCGAGATGCGCGATCTCGGTCAGCTCTATCGGCATGTTCTGATCTCCTCGATAAGACGCACATGGGTCCTGAGCCGCTCGAGATACGCTGACATCTCGGCCTCGGCCGCAAGTGCATCGGCGTAAGCCGTCTGCTCGAACCGCAGCTTGCTGCCGAGCCGCGCCTGCCCGACGCGCCACAGGTCAGCCCGGATCACGGTTGCGATCTTCGGATAGCCGCCGGACGTCTGGGCGTCGCGCATCTGGATGATCGGCTGCCCGTTCGGCGGAATCTGGATCACGCCGGGCACGATGCCGTGCGAGCGCTTCTCGATCGGCGATTTCGGCTTCACGGCGGGGCCCTGCAGGCGATAGCCGTAACGGTTGCTCTGCGGCGTGATCTTCCAGCGACTGGACCAGAACAGCGCCTGCGTGGCGGCGTCGAACCCGTCATATTCGCCGGCGATCACGACCCTGACGACGGTCTCGTCTGCGGCAGCGTTCGGCCGCACCAGCGTGATCTCGGCCGGCTGGACCCCGAGATCCCCAATGATCGCGGGCGAAGCGTCGCAGGGCAGAATGTCCCCGGGCTGGAGCGGCCGTCCGTGCCAGCCGCCGAACTCGCCGCGAAACTGCGTGCTGCGGGAGCCCAGCACCATGGGCACGTCGATGCCGCCGCCGAATGCCAGATAGCTTCGTGCGCCGCGGGGCATCGCCTTGATGATCAGGATATCGCCGGCGCGGGCGTGCGAACGCCACCATGGCGGAATCGCGCGTCCTGCGATCTCGGCCTCGACATCGGCGCCGGTGAGCGCAAAGGCCAAGTCCCGGTCGAAACGAAGCTTGAACGGCAGCATCGGGATTTCGATGCCGGCTGCGTTCTCGTCGTTGCCGAGAAGGATGTTGCCGGTACGCAGGGCGACATCGTCCATTGCGCCCGACGTGCCGACCCCAAAGCGATACTGGTCGAAGCGACCGAGATCCTGGACGCTGGCAGGCCCTGTGACTGACAGGATCTCGATCACCGGATCACCCGTTCGATCTCGAAGCGGATGGTATCGCCCGGTGCGAGTGCGGCTGGCGTCGGCCAGGACGGATCGAAGAAGGTCCAGCTCGTATGGCCGATGGCGTGCCAGCCGCTCGGTCCGGGCGAAGCGGAGACCCCGGTCTGCGATCCGCCGATCGACACTGAGCCGCCCGCGGAGCGTTGCAGCGGTGTCTGCCGTCGCGGCATGGTGATGCGCGGGTCCATGCCGCCGAGATAGCAATATCCGGGATGGCTGCCGAGTGCGAACACGGTGTACAGCGGGGCGGCATGGATCGAGATCACGTCGTCGACGGACAGGCCGCAATGGTCGGCCACGGACTGAAGCTGCGATCCGATCTCGCCGCCATAAGTCACCGGCAGCCTGATCTCGCGGCCGCCGATCGCGAGGCCTTCTGCCGCGTCCCAGCCGTCGTTGAGCGCAGCAATCAAGGTGTCGAGCTCGCAGGGCGGCGTGTCGAAGGTCAGCATCAAGTTGGTGATGCCGGGAATGGCCTCGCGGATTCCTGGCCATTTCGATGCGGTGGCCGCCAGCGACCAGATGCGCCGCTGGTGCGGCAGGTCGAATGCGCCGGGCGCCTCGAACAGGAGGGCCGATGTGCCGAGCAGGCTGATCTGCGGCCGGTCCGGCGTCGTCATGGCGCGGCCACCCGCGCGTTCATCCAGTGTTCGAGATGATGGATGTCGTAGCCGCCGCGGCAGAACGCCGGATCGGCGAGGATCGCCTGGTGCAACGGCACGTTGGTTCGGATGCCTTCGGCGCGCAGCTCGGACAAGGCGACCCGGGCACGCGCGAGCGCTTCCTCGCGGGTGCTGCCATGGGCGATGAGCTTGCCGATCAGCGAGTCATAGTGACGGGGAACGGTGGCGCCGGCGGTGATGTGCGAATCGACGCGGATGCCGATACCGCCGGGAATGTCCCAGCGGGTCACCGTGCCGGGCGAGGGCGCGAAGGTTGAGGGGTCTTCGGCATTGATGCGGAATTCGACGGCATGGCCGACACGGGCAATGTCGCCTTGCGCAATCCCCAGCGGCTCGCCTTGCGCGATGCGGATCTGCTCTTTGACGATGTCGATCCCCGTCGTCATCTCGGTGACGGGATGCTCGACCTGGACGCGCGTGTTCATCTCGATGAAGAAGAACTGCCCGTCCTCGTAGAGGAACTCGAACGTGCCGGCGCCGCGATAGCCGATCCGCCGGCACGCCTCGACGCAGCTTGCGCCGACCCGCTCGATCAGCGCGCGATCGATGCCGGGCGCGGGGGCTTCCTCGACCACCTTCTGGTTCCTGCGCTGGAGCGAGCAGTCGCGGTCGCCGAGCCAGAGATGATTTTCGTGCTGGTCGCACAGCACCTGGATCTCGATATGGCGGGGCTTTTCGAGGAATTTCTCGATGTACACCGCAGCGTTCTTGAAGGCCTTGCTGGCTTCCGCGCGGGTCAGCGCCAGCGCCTCGTCCAGCGCGGCTTCGCTGCGCACAATCCGCATGCCGCGCCCGCCGCCGCCACCGGCGGCCTTGATGATGACAGGATATCCGATGTCCCGGGCGATCGCGTGAACCTCGGCCGGATCATCCGGCAGCGCGCTGTCCGGCCCCGGCACGCAAGGCACGCCCGCCAGTCGCATCGCGCGCTTGGCCGCGACCTTGTCGCCCATGGTCCGGATACAATCCGCCGGAGGGCCGATGAAAGTGAGGCCCGCGCGCGTAATCCGATCGGCGAACTCCGCGCTCTCCGAGAGGAAGCCGTAACCGGGATGGATCGCCTGGGCGCCGCTGACTTCGGCTGCGAGCAGGATTGCCGCAATGTTGAGATAGGTGCCGCTCGCCGGCGCGGGCCCGATGCAGAGTGCCTCATCGGCGAGTGCGACATAGCGTGCGTCGCGGTCCGCCTCCGAGTGAACGACGACCGTCTTGAGGCCCATCGCCCGACAGGCGCGCTGGATGCGAAGCGCGATCTCGCCGCGATTGGCGATCAGGACCTTGTCGAACATCAGGGCGAACCCACAGCACCGATCCGGAACAGGGCTTGCCCGGCTGCGATCTCGTCACCATTCTCCGCGAGGATGGCAAGCACGACACCGGGCGCTTCGGCGGCGATGTCGATGAAGGTCTTCATCGCTTCGATGATGCAGATCTTCTGCCCGGCCTCGATCCGCGCGCCGACCTCGACCAGGGGCGGCTCGTCCGGCGCGGCGGCCCGGTAGAAGACGCCGTGCATCGGTGCCGGCACGACGACGTCGGCGGCAGCGTCGGGAGCAGGGTTTTCCTGGTGATCGAGAGCAGGGGCCTCGACCTCAAACCCGGTTGCAGGCTGTGCCGGGGCCGCAGGCGCTCCTGCAGGCGCGCGCTTGAGGATGCGAATGCGGGTGCCATCTTGCGTGAGCTCCAGCTCCGCGATGGCGGAGCGCGTCACGAGATCGACGAGTTGTTCGATTTTGGCGAGATCCACAGTCACGCTCCGCGTTGACGGCCTGCCGAGTTCGGGGCGTTCATGCGTCACTCGGCCGGCGGCCGGCTCTTCTGTGCAAAATTGAGGCCGCCGACGACCTGCTGGGTCGGCAGGACTTCCATGAAGGCGACATTCATGCGCGCCGGCGATCCGACCGCGAACGCGATCGAATTGGCGATGTCCTCAGGCTGAAGCGCATCATAGTCGTCGAAGAAGCGACGCTTGGCTTCAGCCAGATCACCGAGCAGCCGGCCGAAGACCTCGGTCTCGACCCGAGCCGGCGATATCTCGGTGACGCGAACCCTGGTCCCGTAGAGGTCGACGCGCAACTGCTGCGATAGCGAATGGATGCCGGCTTTGGTGGCGTGATACACGGTGTTTCCGCCGCCAAATGCGTAGTGGCCGGCGATGGAGGAGATGTTGACGACGTGGCCTCGATCACGGTGCGCCATGCCCGGCACGACCAGCCGCGTCAGATGCAGCACCGCCCGCAGATTGACGTCGATGAGCGCGTCCACGTCTTCAGGTGTCGTGTCCAGGATATTGCCGCGCCGGGATTGGCCGGCGTTGTTGACGAGGACGTCGAACTCGGCCGACTTTGCCAGGGCCGCAAGCGCATCGAGGTCGCTGATGTCGACGGCGCAGGGTCGGCATCCGGTCTCCGCAGAGAGGGCGCTCAGTCGGGTGGCGTCGCGGGCCACGGCGTAGACTTCGAGCCCTTCCGCACTCAGGCGGCGAACAGTCGCAGCCCCTATTCCGGAGGATGCGCCCGTCACCAGGGCCGTCCGATAGTCCGAAAATCCCATCCGCGGGGGCTCCTCTGCTACCGTCCGACCCGCTGATGGCGTCGGCTGCAACGCGAGCGGCGGACGAGTTCAGCACTAGCTATAGGCCCCTCAGGTTCCCAGTGGTAAGAACAATTCCTTCTGATCCCATAGCTTCAGCCTATTGCTGCTGCACTGCTCCCTGACTGGATATCCGGAGACGCCGTATTGGATACGAAACGCTTGGAGGCCTTCATCAAGGTCGTGGATCTCGGCAGCATGACGAGCGCGGCGAAGGTGCTGAATGTGGCGCAGCCGGCGCTGAGCCAGCACATCGCGAGCCTGGAGGCCGATTTCAAGTGCAAGCTGCTCGACCGCAGCGCCCGCGGGGTTAAGCCCACCGAGGCCGGACGAATCCTCTACCGCTACGCCAAGTCGATCCAGCGTCAGATCGAAGAGGCCAGGCGCACCATTCTGGACAACAAACCGGAGCTGACCGGCAACGTCACGATCGGTCTGGCCCCGCTCAGCTCGGCGGCATTGCTGGCGACCCCGCTGCTGATGCAGGTCCGCGCACGCTATCCCGGCATCGTGCCGCACATCTACGACAGCTCCGGGATCATGCTCAGCGAGATGATGCTGAAGGGGAGCATGGACATGGCTGTCCTGTACGGCGATCGCCCGGTGACCGGCCTCGATTACAAGCCGCTGATGCGCGAGTACTTCTATCTTGTCGCGCCCCGCAGCATCTATCCCGAGCAAATGCCTCTGGAGGAGGTTTCGGCGGCCGAGGTCGCGCAATTCGACCTGCTGCTTCCGTACCGGGAATCCTTCCTGCGGCAGACGGTCGAGCGGGTCTGCGCCGAGGTGGGACTTCGCCCGCGCATCGTCGCCGAGATCCATTCCCAGTCGACCCTCTCTTCGGCCATTGCGGCCGGCGTGGGGGCGGCAGTGCTGCCCATGTCGATCGCAAAGGAGTTGCCGAACCTCGACGAACTCTGCATTCGGCGGATCAACGCGCCGTCGGCCTCGCAGCAGATGTCGCTTTGCATTTCCGACAATGCTGCGTTGTCCGATGCTGCTTTCGCCGTCTACAAGATATTGCTCGAGATCATCGTCAAGACGTGGGGGCCGTTCGATCTCCACCTCGGCTCGGCGACCGCCGTCATGGGCGGCGCAGCGTCGGCTCTGGATGGTCCGAAGGACGAGCCATAACGAAACACGATGCGGCAATCCTAAAATCTGAATTTGCCGCCTCAAGGCGGTTGGATATGGAGGTGTAACGAAGATTGCGACCGCAAGGAGGTTATCATGGTGCATGTGATCAGGACATTCGATCGGCCCGCCGCCGAGCTTGTCGAGCGCATCAAGAAGTTTCCTCCGTCCACCCTTCATGAGGCGCAGGGTCGATTGGGCGCCCTGACATCCCGCATCAAGCCGATCTATTCCGGGATGCGCGCCTGCGGACCGGCGCTGACGGTGAGCTGCCACCCGGCCGACAACATCATGCTGATTACGGCGATTTCGCTGGCCAAGCCCGGCGACGTGCTGGTGGTGAGCGCGGGCGATCATCCCGAGCAGGGCGGCTTCGGCGAGGTGCTGGCGACGGCCTGCGTTGCCAAGGGCATCGTCGGGCTGGTCACGGATGCCGGCGTTCGCGACGGCCTTGCGGTACGCGACACCGGCTTCAACGTCTTCTCCTACGGCCTCTGCATGAAAGGGACCGTCAAGGAAACTCTCGGCACCATCAATCAGCCGATCGTCATCGGCGGCATTGCCGTCCGTCCCGGCGATATCGTCAGCGCCGATGACGACGGCGTCGTGATCGTGCCGAAGGAGAACATCGCCGACGTCTGCGCCAAGTCGGCGGCACGCGAGGACAAGGAAGCCGGCGTGATGAAGGCGCTCAAGGCCGGCGGCGACATCCTCGAACTTTCCGGCATCGGAAAGGTGCTGGAAGCCAAGGGCTGCACGTTCGGCTGAGCGGCCCCGCGCCGCACATTTGCAATGATGGGAAATCAGGTGGCAGCCATTCTCGGCTCGGGCGAGCACCGCTACCGCGTCGTCGACAATTGGGCCAAGCTGCCGGATGGCTGGCA
Organism: Bradyrhizobium sp. CCGUVB4N; assembly: GCF_024199945.1. Taxonomy (GTDB): domain Bacteria; phylum Pseudomonadota; class Alphaproteobacteria; order Rhizobiales; family Xanthobacteraceae; genus Bradyrhizobium. Next base: position 3,759,730 of record NZ_JANADP010000001.1, read on the forward strand.
GCTCACCGACGTTGCATCCATCGCCGTCGACAGCAAGGATCGCATCTACGCCTTCAATCGCGGCGCCCATCCGATGGTGGTGTTCGACCGCGACGGCAATTTTCTGCGCAGCTGGGGCGAGGGGCTATTCTCCCGCGCGCACGGCCTGCATATCGATGCCGACGACAATCTCTACTGCACCGACGACGGCGACCACACCGTGCGAAAATGCACGACGGACGGCAAGGTGCTGCTGACGATCGGCGTCCCCGAGAAGCCTGCGCCGTTCATGAGCGGCGATCCCTTCCATCGCTGCACTCACACGGCTTTGTCGCCGCAGGGCGAGATCTACGTCTCCGACGGCTATGGCAACGCCCGCATCCATAAATTCACGCCGGACGGCAAGCTGATCAGGAGCTGGGGCGCGCCCGGCACCGATCCTGGCCAGTTCAACATCGTGCACAATATCGTGGCCGATGCCGACGGCTGGGTCTATGTCGCCGATCGCGAGAACCATCGCGTGCAGGTGTTCGACGGCAATGGAAAATACGAGACGCAGTGGAACAATCTGCACCGGCCGTGCGCGCTGTGCTGTTGCGGCGGGGCTAAGAATCCCACTTTCGTCATTGGTGAGCTCGGCCCCGCCATGCCGGTCAATCGCAAGGTGCCCAATCTGGGTCCGCGGCTGTCGATCGTCGATGCCAAGGGCAAGCGCATCGCGCGGCTCGGCGGTGAGGATGGTCCCGGTCTTGCGAGTGGAAAATTCCTCGCGCCGCATGGGATCGCGCTGGACTCCAGAGGCGACATGTATGTCGGCGAGGTCGGCGTCACCGACTGGAAGACCAACTTCCCGGACGAGGACATGCCGGACGTGGTTCGCACCTCGCGCTGCCTGCAGAAGCTGGAGCGCGTAGCTGAGGTCGCTCGTTAGAAGCTACTGGCCGGCGCGCTTCCCGACGCCGGCGCAGCGCCCACGCGATCTCTGAGAGCACTTATTCCACCGCCACGAGCGGAATCGGCAGCGCGGTGATCGACTTGATCTTCTCCATCGCGAAGCGCGAGGTGACGTTCTTGAGCGGGACGGCGTGGATCAGCTTCTTGTAGAACACGTCGTAGCTCTGCATGTCCGGGATGACCACGCGCAGCATGTAGTCGACATCGCCGGCCATCCGGTAGAACTCCATCACCTCGGGCATGGCGCTGACCGCAGCCGCGAAGCGCTTCAGCCAGGCATCGGAGTGGTCGGAGCTCTCCACGGAGACGAACACCGAGAGGCCGAGGCCAATCTTGTTCTGGTCGACCAGCGCAACCCGCTTCTGAATGACGCCATCGCCCTCGAGCCGCTGGATGCGCTTCCAGCACGGTGTGGACGACAGGCCGACCCGGTCACCGATCTCGGCCACCGAAAGCGAGGCGTCCTCCTGAAGCACCGTCAGGATCTTGCGGTCGATGGCATCGAGGCGACGGCCAGTCTCGGCGAGCTGCAACGCAGCGTCGGTCATGTCTTGTTACCTTTATATCGGGGGAGGCGCGGGGCCGGCACTTGGGCAGAATTGTCAGCCGTGAGGCGCGAACAGGAAGATTTCGTAAAGGTCGTCCTGATCGCCGCTCTCGTCGCCGGCCTGCGGCCGCAGCGAGCGGCGAAACCATCCGCGTGCCTGTTCGAGCCGGCTGGCGAAGCCGAGATGCAGCGAGACGATGTAGCTCATGTTCACTCCGGACGACATTGTAGGGCGAGAACCCGGTAACGCTATCACGGGTGACGAGACGTTGAACATCGGCAGGCCTAGGCAACGATCAGTTTGGTTGGTTCGTACTGAAGCGGTCATGTGTCCCAGCAGAAAATTCCATGGCGACGTTTCGCGGGGGACGATTTTCATGACGTCCACCTGGCGCAAAGGCGTCGGATCAGTCGTTCGCGAGCAGCGCGAGGATGTCTGCGTGCCGCAGTTGTCGTGTGGAACCGGCGTTCAACGGTCGGCGGCATGAGTCCGACGCCGCGACAAGCATGGGCATGCCCATGCTGCCGAACGATGCGTAGAGCGGGTTCCGATCGGCGCGCGCGTGCAGATGCGCTCCCGTCATCAGGCCGAGCACGAACAGGAACGCGACCGTCAGGACCAGCGGCATGATCAAGGCCTCATGCCTGCCGATATGGTCCGTCACGGCTCTCGCCTCGATCGCCCGCTCTGCGGGAGAACGAAGGTTGGTCCATTCCAGGGTGAACTCGAACATGCCGGCGCCGTGTCTTGCTCTGTCGCTTCCCCTCACTTCATGTAGTCGGGCAAGGTGAAGCCGTCATAGAAGCGGTCGGCCAGGATCGCCGTCTTGAACGCCGGTGATTTGTAGCCGGCGACGATGTCCTGCGCCCAGTCGGCATTTGCGTTGGCCTTCTTCACGGCGAGAACGTTGACATAGGGCGTCGTCATCTTCTCCAGCGCGAATGCGTTGGTGAGCTTCAATCCGCTGAAGATCGCGAAATTGCCCTGAACCGCGGCGAAATCGACGTCGTCGAGCGCGCGTGGCGCCTGCGCGGCTTCCAGCGGCACGATCTTGATGCCGCCCGGATTCTTGATGACGTCGAGCTCGGTGACGTCGACCGGCTTGCTGTCGCGGATCTCGATCAGGCCGAGATCGCGCAAAACCCACAGCGCGCGCTGCAGATTGACGGGATCGTTCGGCACCGCGACGCTCGAACCCGGCTTGATCGGCGTGCCCAGCGGATGCTTCTTCGAATAGAGCCCCATCGGAGGGGTCGGGACGTGGACGATGCCGACGAGATCGGTCTTCTGCCGCTCGTTGTAGGAATCGAGGAAGATCGTGTGCTGCATCACATTGGCATCGATCTCGGACTTGAACACCGCGTTGTTGGCTTCAAGGCCGGTCGAGAACTCGACATAGCGGATCTTGTAACCCTTCTTCTTCAGCTCCGGCTCGACGCCAATCTTGAATTCGTCGATGTACGGTCCTGGCACGAAGCCGACCCGGAGCTCCTGTTTTGCGGGTTGCTGTGCCAGGGCGTCTCCGGCGGCGAGAGGAGCAAGGGCCAAAAGGCCGGAGAGGAGAAACAACGCTGTCTTCATGTCTGCTTACTGGTCTCAGGTTGGAATATGAGTGCGGAAGCGGCGTCAGGCGATGGCCTTGACCGCGTTGGAGTAGATGCTGGCGGGACGTGCGAGGCCGTAATGCTCCCGCAGCGTTGTTCCGGTGTAGTCCTCGCGGAATAGGCCGCGCTTGCGCAGGATCGGAACGACCTGCTCGGCAAAGACGTCGAAGCCGCCGGGCAGCCAGGGCGGCATCACGTTGAAGCCGTCCGCCGCGCCGCCCTCGAACCAGGTCTGGATGTTGTCGGCGATCTTTTCCGGCGTGCCGGCAATGACCCAATGTCCACGCGCGCCGGCAAGCCGCTGTACCAGCTGGCGAATGGTCGGCTTCTCGCGATCGACGATGTCGACCACGAGCTTGAAGCGGCTGGCAACGCCGCGCGCGCTCGCGGTGTCGATGAGATGGCGCGGGACGGGACCATCGAGATCGTAGCCGGTGAGATCGAGGCCGATCATCTGGCGCAATTGCGTCAGGGAATATTCGGGCTGGATCAGCGCGTTGAACTCGTCCTGGAGGCGGTCCGCCTCGGCTTGCGTGCTGCCGATGAAGGGACTGATACCGGGCAGGATCTTGATCTCGTCGGGGCCTCGGTCGAAGGCGCGGGCCCGGCGCTTGATGTCAGCAAAGAACGCCTTCGCTGAATCCAGGGTTTGATGCGCGGTGAAGATCGCCTCCGCGTATCGGGCGGCGAAGGCGCGGCCGTCGTCGGAGGCGCCGGCCTGCACATAGACCGGCCGGCCCTGTGGCACGCGCGAGATGTTGAGAGGGCCACGTACGCGAAAATGCTTGCCGACATGATCGAGCGTGTGGATCTTGCTGGTATCGGCGAAGATGCCGGAGCCGGGATCGTTGACGAGCGCGTCATCCTCCCAGCTGTCCCAGAGCCGTGAGATCACGTCGAGATATTCGCGGGCACGCTCGTAGCGCTCGTGGTGCGGCGGATGTTCGGGCAACCCAAAATTCTGCGCGGCCTGGGGCGCGCTGGTGGTGACGATGTTCCAGCCGGCGCGGCCGCGGCTGAGATGGTCGAGCGATGCGAACAGGCGCGCCAGATTGTAGGGCTCTGTGTAGGTGGTGGATGCCGTCGCGATCAGGCCGATGCGTTTCGTCACGGCCGCGATGGCCGCGAGCCAGGTGATCGGCTCGAAGCGAAAGCGCTGGGCGTAGCGGACGTTGTCGGCGAGTGCCGGGCCATCGGCGAAGAAGATGGCGTCGAACTTGCTCGCCTCGGCGCGCTGCGCCAGTTCCTGATAATACGTGATGTCGAGAATGCGGTCTGGTTCAGAGTCCCTGTGGCGCCACGCGGCCTCGTGATGGCCGCCGGGATAGATGAAGAGATTGAGAACAAGATGCCGTTGATTGCTCATATCGAAACGCCCCGAGTTCGGCCTGCGCAAAATCTATGTCGCCGATCGCGTCATTGTCGATGGAATGGATTTGCGTTGTTGAGTGCGATGCGAGCATGAAGTTGCGGGAAAGTCGGCGAGCGGAGATCATGCGTGATGCGCCCGCCGATCTATTCGAGATGTGTATGTTCAGGACAGGCATCGCGGTGGTCGCGATGCCGTGTCCTCAGGCGAGAGTGGCTCGGCGTTTCGCCGCTGATGGTTTCGCGAATGCAACTATTCCCCGCGCCGTTCAATCTTTGGAAGCCATTTCCGAAAGCGCTGAGTTAGCATCCTCTGACTGAGTACGACGCTGCATTGATGCAGCCACTACGGAAAGATCCCGCCAGACGCGATCGCCGCCAGAGCAGACGGCGAGCGCGCAAGAGGATCGATCACCATCATCACCTGTTCTCACTCCGCCATTGCATCAGCGATCGGCGAACGGCGGAGCTTTGTCCAAATGGATCGCGGTCTCGGGGAAGATGACATGACTGACGGAATCACCATCGACAACGTCATTCCGCGCGCGGATATCGTCAAACGGTCGGCGCGGATCGGCGCAGAGATCAGGAATATCAGGCTCTCGGGCGATCTGCCGGACCAGACGATCTCGGCGATCAATCGGGTGCTGCTCGAGCACAAGGTCATCTTCCTTCGCGATCAGAATCATCTCGACGACGCCGAGCAGGAGCGCTTCGCCGTTCGTCTCGGCAAGCTGGTGCCGCATCCGACCGTCGGTGCGACGAAGGGAACGGCGTCGATCCTGGAGCTTGATTCCGGACGAGGTGGCGGCCGGGCCGACCAGTGGCATACCGACGTCACCTTCGTCGACGCCTATCCAAAGATCTCGGTTCTGCGCGGCGTCGTGATCCCCGAGTTCGGCGGCGATACGATCTGGTCGAACACGGCTGCGTCCTATCTCGATCTGCCGGCTCCGCTTCGCAAGCTCGCGGATGAGCTGTGGGCGGTGCACAGCAATGACTACGATTATGCGGTCAAGACCCGCGCGAGCGAAGCCGATCGCAAGCAGTTCGAGGAGGTCTTCACGGCGACCGTCTACGAGACCGAGCATCCCGTCGTTCGCGTCCATCCCGAAACCGGCGAACGGACGCTGGTTCTCGGCAACTTCGTCCAGCGCTTCGTCGGCCTGTCGAAATATGACAGCCAGAAATTGTTCGACCTGTTCCAGTCGCACATCACCGCACCCGAGAACACCGTGCGGTGGAACTGGCGGCAAGGCGACGTGGTGATCTGGGACAATCGGGCGACCCAGCACTACGCCGTGAACGACTACGGCGACCAGCATCGCGTGGTCCGGCGCGCCACCATCGATGGCGAGGTGCCCGTCAGCATCGACGGCCGCAGCAGCGTGACCCGCGTCAAGGCGGCGAAGCCGCAGGCGAAGGCGGCCTGAGCAGAGCAAGGGAGCGAAGACAATGAAGATCACGATCTCTGCGTTACGTCGTTTGGTTGCCGGCCTGCGGGAAAGGAGCCGGCAGCTCGGTTTGGCCGGCCTCGGCCTGACCGCTCTCGTCGGCAGCGCCATGGCCGAGCCACAGCTCGAAAAGACCGAAATTCGCTACCAGGGCTGGGCCGGGCAGGTGACGTTCGTCGAACTCGCCGACGATCTCGGCTATCTCGCCCCGCTCAAGCTGAAATGGGTCGGCAACACCATCAGCGGTCCGCAGGACATCCAGACCGTCGTCACCGGCGATATCGACATCGGCGGCGCCTTCTATGGCGCGATCATCAAGCTGATCGCCGCCAAGGCGCCGATCAAGGCGGTGGTCGGCTATTACGGCTCGGACGACAACACATACAACGGCTACTACGTGAAGGAGGATAGTCCGATCAAGAGCGCGCGCGACCTGATCGGCAAGAAGGTCGCGGTCAACACGCTGGGGGCGCATCTGGAGTTCGTGCTGCGCGAATACCTCGCCCGCAACGGCTTGACGCCGGCCGAAGCCAAGCAGGTGACGCTGGTTGCGATCCCGCCGGTCACCGGCGAGCAGGCGCTGCGGCAGGGGCAGGTCGAAGTCACCACGCTCAGCGGCATCCTGCGCGACAAGGCGCTGGAACGCGGCGGCCTCCGCAGGCTGTTTGCGGACTCGGACATCTTCGGAAACTTTACGGGCGGGTCCTATGTGCTGCGGGACAAGTTCATCAAGGACAACCCCAACACGTCCCACAAGCTGATCGAAGGGGTGTCCCGTGCCATCGCCTGGGCGCAGACGACGCCGCCGGAAGAGGTTCGCGCCCGGTTCGAACGCATCATCGTGGAGCGCAAGCGCAACGAGGACGCCACGCCGATCAAGTACTGGAAGAGCACGGGCGTCGCGACCAAGGGCGGCGTGATCGGCGATGGCGAGCTCCAGGTCTGGATCGACTGGCTGGTGAAGGACGGGCTGCTGAAGCCCGATCAGCTCAAGCCGTCGGACATCTACACCAACGAGTTCAACTACTTCCGTCCCGGCAAGACCGCGGAGGCCAAATGACCACCGCCAAGATCAGATTCGAGCATGTGCGGAAGGAATTTCTGGTTCGCGGCAAGGACGGTGGGCCGGCGCAGAGTTTTACCGCGCTTGACGACATCACGCTCGATGTTCGGGCCGGCGAGTTTCTGGCGCTGGTTGGGCCGAGTGGCTGCGGCAAGTCGACCTTGCTCGATTTGCTCGGTGGACTGACGACGCCCAGCAGCGGGCGCATCCTGCTCGACGGCAACGCCATCGAGGGGCCGGCACGCGATCGCGGCATCGTGTTCCAGCAATACGCGCTGTTTCCCTGGCGGACAGCTGCGCAGAACGTCGAGTTTGGGCTCGACATCGCCGGCCTGAAAGCCAGGGAGCGGCGTGAGCGAGCGCTACACTACCTCGATCTGGTCGGGCTGTCCGGTTTTGCCGACCGCTATCCGCACGAGCTCTCCGGCGGCATGAAGCAACGCGTCGCGATCGCGCGAAGCCTCGCCTATGATCCGGAGGTGCTGCTGATGGACGAGCCGTTCGCGGCGCTGGACGCCCAGACGCGCGAGACGCTGCAAGGCGAGCTGTTGCGGATCTGGCGCAGCACCGGGAAGACCATCCTGTTCATCACCCACGGCATCGACGAGGCCGTCGTGCTCGGCCAGCGTGTGGCGGTGATGACCTCGCGCCCGGGCCGGATCAAGCAGATCGTCGATATTCCCGCGGAACTGCACAGCGAGACCGGGGACGTCCGCTCACTGCCGGAGTTCGGCCATGTCAGGCACGAGGTGTGGTCCTTGCTGCGCGACGAAGTGTTGAAGGCGCAAGGCGCCCAGGTCCGCGCGCCGGAAGACGCGCGCGTGGCAAAGGCGAAGGAGTTGGCCCATGTCTAATCTGGAGATACTGACTCTGCTGGAGCTCGCGGAGGGGAGCCCGAAAGACCGGGCGGCGCAACGGGCCGGTGCGTTCGGCGCGGCGACGGGCGGCCTGGTGCGATGGTTCGGCGCCTTAGGGCAGCGGTTCCTGCTGGTCGTGTTGTTTCTGGCGATCTGGGAGGTCGTGCCGCGTTTGGGATTGGTGGATGTGACATTCCTGCCGCCGTTCTCGGAGGTGATTGCGGCGGGCTGGCAGCTTGCTCAATCGGGAGAGCTCTACGACGATGTCGCCGCAAGCCTGTTTCGGGCGCTTGGCGGCTTCGGGATCGCAGTCGCCCTGGTGGTGCCGCTCGGCTTGGTCACGGGATGGTATGCCCGGCTCGGTGACGTCCTGAACCAGATCATCGAGATCGCGCGCAATACGGCGCCGCTGGCGTTGTTGCCGGTTTTCATCCTGCTGCTTGGGATCGGCGAGCTGTCGAAGGTGACCATGGTGATCTACAGCTGCGCCTGGCCGCTGCTGCTGAACACGATCGCTGCGGTTCGCCAGGTCGATCCGCTTCTGGTCAAATCGGCGCGGACGATGGGGGCGACGCCGAGTCAGCTGTTCCGCAAGGTGATCCTGCCGGCGTCGCTGCCGACGATCTTTGTCGGCATACGCCTGGCGAGCGCTTCGGCCATGCTGGTGCTGGTCGCATCCGAGATGGTCGGCGCGAAGTCCGGGCTCGGCTATCTCATCATCAACAGCCAGTACAGCTTCCTGATCCCGCAGATGTATTTCGGCATCCTCGCGATCACCGTGATCGGCCTCTCTCTCAACGCGATCCTCGAGGCGCTGGAGCGCCGCCTGATGCGCTGGAAGGCGCCCGCTGCCTAGCCTTGCTTGTTGCGGGCGGTGGCCTGCGTCACGATGCTGTTCGGCGGCACGTCCTGGGTCACCCAGACATTGCCGCCGATGGTCGAGCCCCGGCCGATCGTAATCCGGCCAAGGATCGTGGCGCCGGCGTAGATCACGACGTCATCATCCACGATCGGATGCCGGGCGTCGCCCTTGATCAGATTGCCGTCGTCGTCGGTCGGGAAATGACGGGCGCCGAGCGTCACGGCCTGGTAGATGCGGACGTTGTCCCCGATGATCGCGGTCTCGCCGATCACCACGCCGGTGCCGTGATCGATGAAGAAGCCGGAGCCGATGCGTGCGCCTGGATGAATGTCGATGCCGGTTCGGGTATGGGCAATCTCCGCCACCAGCCGCGCAATCAACCGTGCGCCGAGCTGGTGGAGGATGTGGGCGAGCCGGTGATGGATGATCGCGGTCATGCCGGGATAGCCGATCAGGATCTCCGGAAAGTTCCGCGCGGCGGGGTCGCCGACGAAGGCGGCGCGGAGATCGCTGATGATCAGGCCGCGCACGTCCGCAAGCTCAGAGGCGAATTTGCGCGTCAGCTCGATCGCGTCGTCGCGCCGGAAGCCGGCCGTGAGCTCGTCGCCGATGAAGAGCGCGGCACGGTGAACCTGGTCGCACAGGCTGTCGAGCGCGATGCTGAGACGGTTACCGACGAAATAGTCGATATTCTCCCCGTCGAGATCGAACTGGCCGTAATGGCGTGGAAACAGCGCCTCGGTCAGGCCCTCCAGGATCGCCTGAAGCGCTTCGCGCGACGGCGCGCGGCGGGCTTCGCCATCCCGGCGGATGCTGTGAGTCTCCTCGCGAGAAACGCGGAGTGCGGCGACGAGCTGCTCGAGCTGCCAGCGCTTCTGGGGCGGCCGGTCGAGACCCTTGTCGTCGGACGGTTCGTGAGGGAGTTCGTGCTTCATGCGGTCTCATCTGACATGTGCCAGCGGAATGCTGATCTCGGCGAGCAAATCGAGGTCGAAATCGTGTTTGATCTCGATGTACTGCCCGTTCCAGTATACCAGCCCCGACAGCTCGCGCGAGAGGTCGAAGCTCAGGAGGCTGCCGACGATGATTCCGTGAGAATAGCGCTCGATGATCTCCTCGACCTGGCATTCGACGGTCGCCAGCGAGTGTCCGAGCAGCGGCACGCCCGAGGTGCCGGCAGACCAGGGCACGCCCTCGAAGCGCTGGGGCCCCTTCAGGCGGCTGTCGCTGAAGCGGTCCGCCAGCTCCTGCTGGTCGGAGCCGAGAATGTTGATGCCGAACGTGCCGAAGCGCTGGATCAGCGCAAAGGACGATGCCTGTCGGTTGACGCTGACCAGCACCCGGGGTGGGCTTGCGCTGAGCGACGTCAGGGACGTCACGGTCATCCCCGTGATGTCGTCGTCGCGGCCGGCCGTGATGATGCTGACGCCGCCGGCGAGGCGCCGCATCACGGCGCGGAACTGATGTTCGATCTCGTTGCCGTCGGTGACGAGATGGATGTCCGATCTTCCCATGTCCTGACCTCCTTGTGTCGGACGCGAGGGCGTTGTCCTGTCTAGAAGAAGCCCTTCGCCGGCAGCGGTGTGCCGCTGATCTCGTATTGGCCGATCGAGCGGGCCTTGTAAGTGGTTGGATTGTGCGAGGACAGTGTTCGCGCGTTGCGCCAGTGGCGGTCGAAATTGGTGACCTTCTTGGTCGCTGAAGCTCCGCCGACGTCGAACAGCAGGCTGCCGCCACGGATGGCGAAATCGTCCGCGATGATCTTGGCCTTGGCCGAGAGCAGCGCGGCGGTGTGGGCCGCATCCGCTGCATTGGCGGCACCGGCGTCGAACGCGTCAGTCGCGACGTCGAGTGCTTCGGCGGCGGCCAGCACCACGGCTTCGGCCGCGAAGGCGCCGCTGGCGATCTGGCCGACGGTCTGTTGAAGCAGGGGATCGTCGGTCGGGATCTCGGTCGGCGCGTAGTAGAAGGTGCGCTTGCGGGAATGGATGAGGGCCGTGGCGTCGCGCAGGGTCGCTCGCGCGATGCCGGCAACGACCGCGGTCAGGAACAGCTGGGCGAACGTGTTGGAGTAGGGCACGCCATAGCCGGAGTCGGGCTCGTCGAAGACCACTTCCTTGCGTCCGACTTTCACATTGTGGAAGTGGGTCGTGCCGGTCGCGGTGAGCCGCTGCCCGAGCCCGTCCCAATCGTCGACCAGCTCGATGCCCTCGCGCTTGATTGGGACGATCGTTGCGCCGGTCGCCCCCGATGGATCGGCCGCGCGGACCAGGACGTAATCCGAGTACAGCGTGCCGGTGCTGTAATATTTGGTGCCGTTCAGCAGGTAGTCGCCGCTGCCATCGGGTGTAAAGGTCGTGCCCGGCGTCACGTTGCCGACGCGGGGGCTTTCGAGTTCGGTCGTGGCAAGCCCGATGATCGCGCCTTCCGCGACCGCCCTCTGCCAGTCACGGCTCTGCTCATCCTTGGGCGTGCGCACCAGCCGCTCGACCACGCTGAAATGATTGCGCAGGATATGCGCGACATTGGCATCGGCCTCGCCGAGGCGGATGACGAAGGCGAAGAGATCGCGGATCGTGCTGCCGGCGCCGCCGGCATTCACGGGAAGCCGCAATGCGCCGAGACGGGCGCGGCGGATGAGGTCGATCACCTCGAAGGGCAGCGCGCGATCGCGTTCGCGTACGCTCGCGCCCTCTGCGATCTGGTTGAGCAGCGCCTCCAGTTCCGGCGAGCCGGTCTTGAGCGGCTCGGACGCGTTCAGGGAGGGGGCGGATACGGATTTGTTCATTGTCCTGGCCTGTTGAAGTGGTCTCAGAGCTGCGCGAGGTGATCGGTCACCTTGACCGGTTCGGGCAGAACTTTGCGGGCGACGAGCCAGTCGGCGGCCTTTTGCAGCTCGCCGACGAACTGCTCATCATTGACGGCGAAGTAGCGGTACTGGCGCTTGAGCGCGATGAATTGGTCGCGGACGGCGTCGCTGTATTTGCCGATCTTCTGCGCGATGTATTCGGCCTCCCTGGCATTCTCGGAGATCCATTTGCCTTCGGCACGAAACGCGGCGTTGACGGCGCGCACCAGCGCGGGATTGTCGGTCGCGAATTTGCGGGTGGTGAGATAGGACGTGTAATCGATCTGGAAATCGAGATCGCGTCCTTCGAGAAAAAGGTCGTGCGCCTTGTATTCGAGCCGGGCGATATCGACGCCGGGACTCCACATCGACCAGGCGTCCACCTTGCCGGAAGCAAGTGCGGGTGCCGCGTCCGGCGGATTGAGATAGACGAACTTCACCGCGGAGCGGTCGACCTTGTGCTTCTCGAGTGCTGCGACCAGCAGGAACTCGCCGAGGCCGGAGCGGTTGACCGCGACCGATTTGCCGACGAGGTCCTCGATCTTGTCGATGCCGGAGCCGTCCTTGGCGATGATCGCCGTGGTGCGTGGTTCGTAGACGACGAACTGCGTGAACACCAGCGGAGAGCCGGCGATGATCGCGGCCAGTGCCGGCGTGGTGCTGCCGCCAAAACTGAAGTCGGCGCTGCCGCCGGTCACCGCCTGCAAGGTCGGCGCATGGTTCGGGAACGGGCCGAGCCACTCGACCTTGATACCATCCTTGGCCAGGACTTTCTCGAATTCACCGCGTTCCTTGGCGATCACGTTGAGGCCGCCCAGACCCCAGGTGATGCGTACGGTGTCCGTGGTACGACCGGGGGCGGCATGGGCGAAATCGCCGATGGTCATGCCGGCAAGCGCGCCGACGCCGAAGGCTGCCGTGCCAAGGAAGCTGCGCCGGGACGGTTTGGCGATCGAGGAGCGAGACATAGGAGCCTTCCGGTAACCTAGTTGGTGGAATGAGAGTTCACGCCAAGCTCGCCGAGGAGCTCCGCGCGGGAAATCGTCGTCGATGCGTCGCGCACGGCGCGGTGCTCGAACGCAATGGCACCGTTCCGCATCACCAGGATGCGGTCGGCCAGCGCGATGGCCTCGTCGACATCGTGGGTGACCAGCAGAACGCCCGGCTGATGATTGGCGACGAGCTCGCGAACGAGCTGATGCATGCGGATGCGGGTGAGCGCATCCAGCGCGGCAAAGGGCTCGTCGAGCAGCAGGAGCTCGGGCTGCTGGACCAGCGCGCGGGCAAGTGCCACACGCTGGGCCTGTCCGCCGGAGAGGTTGCGCGGCCAGTCATCGAGCCGGTCGCCGAGGCCGACCTCGGTCAGCGCTTCGGCGGCGCGTTCGCGTGCATGCTGCAGCCGCAAGCCGAGCGAGACGTTGCACCAGAGGCTGTCCCACGGCAGCAGCCGATGCTCCTGGAACACGACGGCCGGCCGGCGCGGTGCCACGATGCGTCCGCCCTGAATCGAATCGAGGCCGGCGAGCGCGCGCAGCAACGTGGTCTTGCCGCATCCGCTTTCGCCGAGCAGGGCGACGAACTCGCCGCGCTCGATCCGCAGGTTCAGCCTGTCGATGACCACGCGGCTGCCGTAGCTGCGCACGAGGTTGCTGACGACGACCGCCGGACCGGATTCGAAAGAGGTGCGCGATCGCGGCGCGACATGAACATTCATCGTGCCGCTCCGTAATTCGGATGCCAGGCGAGCATGCGGCGTTCGAGGAAGCGTGCAATGGCGTCGGCTGCGACGCCGATCAGCGCATAGATCACGATCGTCAGCACGATCACGTCGGTGCGTAGGAATTCACGCGCATCCATGGCGAGAAAGCCGATGCCCGATTGCGCGCCGATGGTTTCAGCCACGACCAGCGCGAGCCACGCCGTCGCCAGCGCATAGCGGATGCCGGTCAGGATCGACGGCAACGCGCCGGGCAGGATGATCCGGCGGATCAGCTCGATCGAGCTCAGGCCCTGGACGCGGCCGAGCTCGAGCAGCTTGGGATCGACCTGGCGGATGCCGAGCACGGTGTTGATGTAGATCGGGAAGGTGACGCCGAGCGCGACCAGGAAGATCTTTTGCGTCTCGCCAACGCCGAGCCAGACGATGACGAGCGGCAGGACAGCCAGAAACGGCACGGCGCGGATCATCTGCACGCTGCGATCGATCGCAGCTTCCGCGATCTTCGAGAAGCCGACAAGGGTGCCAAGTACGGCGCCTACGACCGATCCGATCGCGAATCCCGCCGCCGCGCGCAACAGACTGACGCCGAGATCGTTCAACAGGGTTCCGGTGGTGGCCAGCTTGAACGCGGTCTTGATCACCTTGCTTGGCGCGGGAAGCACCTGGGGCGAGAGCCATCCGGCCTGCGCCAGCCATTCCCAGACGATAACCAGCACCGCGGGTGCGAGCCACGAGAGGAGCTGGAGACCACGCGGACCAAGCTTGATTCTGATCGAGGTCGGAGCGCGTGCGCCATCGCCTGTCTGTGACGTCGATTTGTCGTCGAGCGTCGCGCGGTCGATGTCACTCAGTTCGATATTGCTCAAGACCCGAGACCTCGTTTCACGTACTGCATTCGACGCAGCAGGTGCGACGCCGGTGACTTGCCGTCGCCGCAAAATGTCCCATGAAATCGAGCCGACAGAAATAGAGCGGTATTTCAATTGTCGTTCGGTCCGGAGTGATCCGCTGTCGTCGCAGCGCGCATGCGCGACAAAGAAAATCTTTTGGTGTCTCGTCTGCTTGATCTTGCGCCAGGCATTGGCGAGAACGCCTCAGGTCCAAGGGATTTACGGGAGAGCACGATGACGACCGCACCTCTTCGCTTCGGCATCTGGGCGCTGGTGCACGGGCCGCGTGCCGCGCATCAGGAACCGGAAGAGCCCTACGATGCATCTTGGGAGCGCAATCGGGCTCTCATCCTGGGGGCCGAGGAGCTTGGCTACGACTCCACGCTGATCGCGCAGCACACGATCAACCCGCATCAGGAGGATCTCGACCAGCTCGAAGCGTGGAGCGCTGCAGCTGCAATCGCGGCGCTGACCACGCGCATCGAGATCATCGCTGCGATCAAGCCGTATCTCTATCATCCCGTGGTGCTGGCAAAGCTCGCGCTCGGGATCGAGAACATCAGCCGCGGCCGGTTTGCGATCAATCTGGTCAATGCCTGGAACCGTCCGGAGCTGGAGAAGGCAGGGATCGGCTTTCCGGAGCATGATGCGCGTTATGCCTACGGCAAGGAATGGATATCCGTGGTGTCCCGCCTGATGGAGGGTGAGCGCCTCAATTTCAGCGGCGATCACTTCAGCGTCTCAGACTACGCACTGCGGCCGACCAGCCTTTACCGCAATCGCCCCCTCATCTATGTCGGCGGAGAATCCGGGCCCGCGCGCGATCTCGTCGCCGGCCATGGCGACGTCTGGTTCATCAACGGCCAGCCGCTCGACGATGTCGCCGGCCTGATCGCGGATGTCGCGGCCCGTCCGCGCGGCTCGGCGCCCCCATTGCGCTTCGGTCTGTCTGCCTTTGTCGTCGCGCGCGAGACCCGCGAGCAGGCGCAGGCCGCCTATGAGCGGTTGCTGAGCCTGGCGGCAAAGGATGCACCGATGAAAGCCATCCAGAAGCAGAACACCGATCCGAAGGTCGTGATGATGCAGACGATGCAGAAGACGCCGCGCGTCGGTAGCAATGGCGGGACGGCCGCGGGGCTCGTCGGCAGCTACGACGAGGTTGCGGAGCGCATCGAGGCCTTCCATGCCGCCGGCATCGAGCTGTTCATGCTGCAATTCCAGCCGTTCGAGGCCGAGATGCGGCGCTTTGCGCACGAGGTCATCCCCCGTGTGCGCGCCCGGCAATCGACCGGGCCTTCCGGGAAGCTGGCCCAGTGGCTCGGGTGAATCAGGCTGACGCGACCGCCGGCGCTCGCTTTGCGAAGCGGCTCGCCGGCCGCGGCAGACCAAAATGCTCGCGCAGCGTCGTGCCGGTGTATTCGGTCCGGAACAATCCGCGCTTTTGCAAGATGGGTACGACGCTGTCGACGAAAGTCTCCAGCCCAGTTGGCAGCACATCCGGCATCAGATTAAAACCGTCGGCGGCGCCGGCCCTGAACCAGGCCTCGATGTCGTCGGCGATCTGCTCCGGCGTGCCGACGATGATGCGATGGCCGACGCCGCCGCCGAGCGCACGGATCAATTGACGGACGGTGAGGTTGCCGCGCCGCGCGAGGTTCACCGTGCCCTGGAACATGGTGTGATTGGCGTTGACCGGCAGAGGCAAAGGGTCGGGCAGGGGCTTGTCGAGCTCGAGCAGGGCGGGATCGATCTGAAGCGTGCCGGCAAGACGCGCCAGGCTGTACTCGACCGGCACCAGCTCCCAGAGCTCGTCCTGCCGCCGCTTCGCCTCGGCCTCGGTGCTGCCGATGACGGTCGCGAGTCCCGGCAGAGTGACGATGGAATCCCCGGGGCGCCCGTAAGCCGCGGCCCGCGTGCGCAGGTCGCGTGCGTACGCGACACCTTCCTCAATGCTCTGGGCGAGCGTGAACACCGCTTCTGCATAGGCCGCTGCGAAATCGCGGCCATCACTGGAGCCGCCCGCCTGCACCGTGACCGGTCGTCCCTGCGGCGAGCGTGGCACGTTCAGGGGGCCGGCGACCGAATAATGCGGGCCGCGATGAGCGATCGGATGCACTTTCGAAACATCCACGAACCTGGCGCTCGCCTTGTCGCCGACGAAGGCGTCGTCCTCCCAGCTGTCGAACAGGGCGTGGACGACATCGGTGAATTCCTTGGCGCGCTCGTAGCGAGCCTTGTGTTCCAGGGCACCGGTGAGGCCGAAATTGCGGCTTGAGGCGGCATCCGCCGTCGTCACCGCATTCCATCCTGAGCGGCCGCCACTGGCGTGGTCGAGCGTCACGAAGCGGCGCGCAATGTTGTAAGGCTCGTTATAGGTCGTGGACACCGTCCCGATCAGTCCCACGTACCTTGTCGCGGCGGCGACCGTTGCCAGAATGATGGTCGGCTCCAGCGATGTAAACGATCGGTAGTCGATGCGATCGTTTACGGCCGGCGAGTCCGCGAGAAAGATGGCGTCAAACTTCCCGCGCTCGGCAATCTGGGCCACCCGCACATAATGGCCGAGATCGAAGAAAGCGCGCGGATCGCTGTCCGGCAGGCGCCAGGCCGATGGGTAGACGCCGGAGTGAAGCAGATTGACGTTCAGGTGCAGTTGGCGTTGCGGCATGAATTTTCCGAAAGTCGACGGTCTAGGGGTGGCGGAGATCAAGACCCCTTCGGGGACCAGATCTTGATGGCGGTGGTGTCGATCTTCACGGGAATCAAGCCTTCGGCGTGGAACGCATCGGCAATGCGCTGCTGCTCCGACAGGCCCGGGCCGGTGACCGCGCCGACCTGATAGGAGCGATGGCTGTTGGCCTCCTCGACTGTTGCCGCATCGATGCCCCAGAGCCCGGCGAGCAAGGTCGCCGCGTCCTTCGGCTGGGCCTTCACCCATTTGCCGGTCTCGGAGAGCTTTGCGAAGATCACGTTGAGCACTTCGGCGTGCTTGTCCGCATAGGCGGCCGAAGCGAGGTAATAGCGCTTATAGCTTGCAAGGCCATTGCTGCCATCCGACAGGATCCGACCCTTCGTCTGGTGCAGGGCACTGGTCAGGAACGGATCCCAGGCGACCCAGGCATCAACATTGTTGCTGACAAAGGCTGCGCGACCATCCGCCGGTGTCAAATAGGCAGGCGTGATGTCCTTGAAGCTCAGCCCCGATTTCGCCAGTGCCGCAAGCAGCAGGTAATGGCTGCCGGCGCCCTTGGTCACCGCGATCTTCCCGCCCTTGAGTTCGGCAATGGTTTTGATGGCCGAAGCTTTTGGCACCACGATTGCCTGCGCCGCCGGGGAGGCGGCCTCTTCGGCGACATAGGCGAGCTTGGCGCCGGCGGCTTGCGCAATGATCGGCACCGTGTCGGCGACGTCAGCGCCGAAATCGATGCTGCCGATGTTGATGGCTTCCAGTAGCGGCAGGCCGCTGGTGAATTCGTGCCAGGAGATGGTGACGCCGAGTGGCGCTAGCGCCTTCTCCAGTTCCCCGTTCGTCTTCAGGATCGCCGTGAGGGTCGAGGATTTTTGATAGCCGATGCGAAGCTCCTCGGACATCGCGGGCTGAATGGAGGCCATGGCAAAGAAGCCGAGCGCAGCCGCGGCGAGGGCTCGCAGGCGGAACGTGAGATGATGCATTTCGAATATCCGGTTCAACGTAACGGCCTTGCCGTCCCGATCTCTGTCTGGGGAGGCCGGGACGAGTCACTTTGCCGGCAGACGGGTCCGCGTGGCAATTTCGCAGTCCGGCGCAGAAGGGAACGAACATGCTCTCGCGTGTTGAGAATTGAGAATGGAGTTGTCGGTGCGGAAAAGACGTTGTCGCGGTGCACTGCCTGGACGCATCCGATCAGGGTGATGAGCGAGGAACACAACGCGGCTCAGCGCAGTTCGACGCGGTACGCTTCCGTGTGGCAAAGCTTTCGCCAAAGATCAGAAAACTCGCCAGGGCGATGATCCAGACGGATAGCCCGCCATAGAGCATCACGAGCCTGAAGCCATGGATCAGTGCGTCCTGCACGGCAGCATCCGCTGCCGGAAGGAGGCTCAGCTCGGGGATATCAGACAGGCGGCCGTTGCCGCCGGCGATGCGTTCCGCGAGATATTGGAGGCGGTCGGCATCGAGCCCACCGGGCAGCGCGCTGCGTAGCCAGGAGGAAATGCCAGCAATCAGGATGAAGCCCATCAAGGCGATGTTGATCGCCAGTGAAATCATGCGGGCGCTCATATCGATGCCGGATGCCATGCCGGCCCGTGTGCTCGACACCGCCCCCGTGGTGACATTGGTCACGGGCGTGTTGGTGAGGGCGAGGCCTATGCCTGCGAGCAGACATCCTGGCGCCAGCGTCAGCCAGGTGACATGCTCGACGCCGCTGCCAACCCACATCGACATGAAGCCGAGGCCGATGACGAACAGGCCGAGGGGAATGGCGATACCGCCGCCGAACCGCAGCAATATCCGTTCGCCGAGCGGCGGAATCACCAGCGTCGGGAGCGTGTAGGCCAGCAGAGCGAGACCGGCCGTGAGATTGTCGTAACCAAGCGCGCTACGAAAGAAGATCGGCAGATAGATCATGAAGGACCAGAAGCTGAAGTTCATGCCGGCCGATCCCAATAGAGCCCCTGAAAACGCGCGTATCCGGAACACCGAGAAGTCGAACATCGGTCGCGCGCGATGCAGCTCGACCAGCACGAAGGCAACGAGGCTGAGAAGGGCCGTTGCGACGATCGCAACGCCGGTCAGGCTGCCGAAGCCGAAGTCGGGGCCTTCCGTGATGTAGAAGGCGACGCAGAAGACCGATGTCGAAAGCGTCACGATGCCTGCGATGTCGAGGTGCTTTGCCTCGGGATCGCGGGACTCCCGCACGCCCGTAACGGCAAGCGCGATCGTGACGATCGCGATGAATGCGTGGATCAGGAATACCCATTGCCAGCCGGAGACCGCGACGATCGCCGCGCCGATGATCGGGCCGAAGCCAAGGCCAATGCCAAAAATGATGCCCCAGGCGGCGAAGGCGCGTGCGCGCGGTGCGCTCTCCTGAAATTGATGCGAGAGGACCGCGACTTGGCAGATCAGCATTGCGCCGCCGCTCATGCCCTGAAGGAAGCGGCTCACGATGAGCAGGAGCGCGTCCTCCGCCAGTCCGCAGATCAGCGAAGCCAGGCCGAACACGGCGATGCTGACGACGAACACCCGCTTTCGGCCATAGCGGTCCGCCAGCGTCCCGGTCGCCATCAGAACGGTCGTGACCGCGATGGTGTAGGCATTCATGATCCACTGCAGTTGCTGGAAGTTGGCATGCAGCACCGTCTCCAGCGTGGGAAGAATCGTCGGAACACTGGAGATTTCCAGGCCGAACATGAGGGACGCGAGGCACGCTGCGGCCAGCGCGATCGTGTTTCGTCGTGATGGTGAGACCGTCAAGGCTGTAACCTCCAATTGTCTTGCGGATTGCCGGCGAGGGCGCGCGACGTCGCTCGCTCCGGGAAAGCATGGTCTCCCGTGCGCCACGTCCGTGTCAGGCGGGGCGAACATAGGGGCCCCTTGACCACAACAAAATCCGATCAATATAGATTTCAGAGACAACAAAGCCGGATGATGCAATGCTCTCGCTCGATGTCGATGCCGTCAGAGCCTTTGTGATGGTGGCGGACCTTCACAGTTTTACGAGGGCCGCCAAGGCGCTGGGGACTACGCAAGGGGCGATCAGCGTCAAGCTGAAGCGACTGGAAGATCGCGTCGGGCATCGATTGCTCGAACGCACGCCGCGATCGGTGCGGCTGTCGGCGCAGGGGACTGCGTTTCTGCAAGGCGCGCGCGAGCTCATCGCGGCGCACGAGCGCGCACTCGCCGGGCTCAACGCGCCGCCGCGCCATTTCGGCCTTGGTATTGCAGCGCATGTCGCGGGCCCGGAAGTCCCGGGCCTGCTGTCACGGCTGCACGCGCACGATCCGAATCTGACCATCGAGGTTCAGCTCGACAATTCGCGCAACCTTCTCGACCTGTTCGATCAGGGACGGTTGGACGCAGCCATCGTCCAGCGCGAGGACGATCGCCGCGATGGCGAGACGCTGGCGCACGAGCGCTTCGGCTGGTTTGCAGCGCAAGGGTTCGAGCACCGTCCGGGAGAGCCTTTGCGTCTCGCCGCGCTGGCCCCGACCTGCGGCGTCCGCAATGTCGCCACACAGGCGCTGGATGCGGCCGGCATCAAATGGACCGAGGTGTTCCTGGGCGGGGGCTCCTCGGCGGTCCATGCCGCCGTCGTGGCGGGGCTTGCGATTGCGCCGCTGTCGTATCGAATCGCGCCGGCAGGCACCATCGACGTCGGCGCCAGGCTCGGGCTTCCCAAGCTGCCACCGTCCGAGGTCGTGCTTCATTCGTCCTTGACCGACCGCCGGTCACGGGCCGCGCTGGGAGCCATCGCGGCGGCATTCCGCGAACATCGCACGCAGGCGTGAGATTCGCGCCGTTATTCGGCAGCGTCGGATTGGACCGCGGCCATCGAAGGCGAACGCCGAAAACGAGCGCCGGGGTGCGTGCCGTGCAGCCGCGGACCGCGCCCCGGGAACAGCTTTTCGCGCAGCGTGCCGTCACGATAGGCCGTCTTGTAGACCCCGCGCGATTGCAGCTCCGGCACGACGAGATCGACGAAGGCGTTGAGCGATTCCGGCGCCACCAGACGGAACAGGTTGAAGCCGTCGACATCGGTCTCGTCCGCCCACGCGATCAGCTCGTCGGCGACGTCCTGCGGCGAGCCGACCACGAAGGGCGAGCGGGCGCCGGCGCGGCTCAGCCTCGCGAGGTCGCCGACATTGACCGGCCGGTCGCTCCGCACCGTGAAATTCTCGACCATCGACTGGATGGCGTTGCTCTCGACATATTCGATCGGCTGGTCGGGCCGGTAGGTCGAGAAGTCGATGCCGGTCCAGCCCGACAACAAGGCGAGCTGGCCGGTCTGGTCGACATGCCGCGCATAGTCCTCGAGCAGATCGTTGGCCTCGGCGCGCGTCGGCGCCACGATCACGGTCGCGCCGGCAAACATGCGGATGTCATAGGGATCGCGGCCATGGGCCTTGGCCGCCTCGCGGATCTCGCGGACTGAGCGCGCCAGGATCGGCTTTGTCTGGCCATTGAGAAAGATCGCTTCCGAATGCTGGGCTGCGAAGGCGCGACCGCGTTTCGAGGTGCCTGCCTGATACAGCAATGGCGTCCGCTGCGGCGAGGGCTCGGCGAGATGAATGCCGTCGACCTTGAAATAGGGGCCCTCGTGCAGCACGCGGTGGAGCTTTGCGGGATCGGTGAAAATGCGCCTGTCGCGATCACGGCGGACGGCGTCGTCCTCCCAGCTTCCCTCCCAAAGCTTGTAGGCCGCGGTGAGGAAGTCCTCGGCCGCGTCATAACGATCATCATGGGCGCGGCCGGCCGGAAGCCCCATGCCGCGCGCGCCGCTGTCGAGATAGCCGGTGACGATGTTCCAGCCGATCCTGCCCCTGGTCAGATGGTCGAGCGTCGAAAACGTGCGGGCCAGTTGATAGGGATGCTCGAAGGTCAGGTTCGAGGTGATGCCGAAGCCGAGGTGGCGGGTGACGAGCGCCATCGCGGACACCAGCAGTGTCGGGTCCGCGTTGGGAAGTTGCACGGCATGGCGTGCGGCAGCTTCGGCGTTGCCGCCATAGACATCGTATACGCCGAACACATCCGCCAGGAAGATGCCGTCGAGCAACCCTCGTTCGGCGGTCCTGGCGTAGTCGGTCCAATATTCGAGCGTGTTGTAATCGATCGATGCGTCGCGCGGATGAGACCACAGGCCGGCCCAATTGTGGCTCGGCGCAGTCATGTTGAAGGCGTTGAAACGTAGCTCGCGCGGTCTCGTCATGGTTCGGCCCGATCATCAATTGCGAAGCAGATCCGCTCCGCGTGACCATTTTTAACATTTCGCGCGAGCGACTTTGTTTCCAATTCGGAGGAGGAGCCGAAAGAAACGCGTTACGAAGCGACGGTGACGCAGCACGCGCATCGCTATTTTCCGGACACGCTCGACAGCCGCGGAATCCGCCCGCATCATTTTCGTCGACAAGCACGGCTTGCCGCGCAGGTTGCGCGCTCTCGAGATGAGATAAGGGAATTGCAGATGACGTTGGAGACCCGGAACTTCGAGACGCTCGCGTTGCACGGTGGATCGTACCGCACCGACCCCGCCACCGGCGCGGTGGCGGTTCCGATCTATCAGACCACGTCATTCCAGTTCGAAAACACGGACCACGCCTCGCGCCTGTTCGCGCTCGAGCAACTCGGGCCAATCTACACCCGCATCGGCAATCCGACCCAGCAGGCTTTCGAGGACCGGCTTGCCGCACTCGAGGGCGGGGCGGCTGCCCTCGCGGTTGCCTCCGGGCAGACGGCGTCCGCCTTCGCGATCTTCAACATCGCGCAGGCCGGCGACAACATCGTGTCGTCGACCGATCTCTACGGCGGGACCTGGACGCTACTTTCGCAGACGCTGAAGCAGTTCGGCATCGAGGTCCGGTTCGTCGATCCCGCGGACCCCGAGAATTTCCGCCGCGCAACCGACGCGAAGACGCGGGCCTATTTCGGCGAGACGCTTCCCAATCCTAAGCTGAACGTATTCCCGATCAAGGAGGTCGCGGACATCGGTCGCTCGCTGGGCGTGCCGCTCATTCTCGACAATACGGCCTCGCCCCTGATCGCGCGTCCGTTCGAGCACGGCGCCGCGGTGGTGGTCTATTCGACCACCAAGTATATCGGCGGCCACGGCACCGCCATTGGCGGGGCCATCGTCGACGGCGGCAATTTCGACTGGGCCGCGCATGCGGAGCGCTTCCCGCTGCTGAACAAGCCTGACGAGGCCTATCATGGCGCGATCTGGACGGAAGCCGCGAAGCCGCTCGGCCCGATCGCCTACATCGTGCGCGCCCGCGTCAAGCTGCTGCGTGATCTCGGCGCATCGATCGCGCCGCAGAACGCGTTCCAGTTCATCCAGGGCATCGAGACCCTGCCGCTGCGCATCCGGCAGCACAATGAGAACGCGGTGAAGGTCGCGAACTTCCTCTCCAAGCACGCCTCGGTCGCGAGCGTCATCTTCCCCGGACTGCAAAGCGGGGAGAACCGGCGCAGGGCGGACGCCTATCTGAAGGGCGGTTTTGGCGGGCTGGTCGGCTTCGAGCTGAAGGGGGGCGTCGAAGCCGGCCGGCGGTTCATCGACGCACTCAAGCTGTTCTATCATGTCGCCAATATCGGCGACGCGCGCTCGCTGGCCATTCATCCGGCGTCGACGACGCATCAGCAACTCACCGCGGCCGAGCAGCTCGCCGCCGGCGTCACGCCCGGCTATGTCCGCCTGTCGGTCGGGATCGAGCATCCCGACGACATTCTGGCGGATCTCGGCCAGGCGCTGGCTCATGCCGAAGCCGGTGCGCGCAAGGCGGCGTGAAACGCGTCATCCGAATTGAAACGGGAATTGGAAGTCATGAGAATCCTTCGTCGTACCGCGCAAGCCGCGGGTCTTTGGCTCGCATTCACAGCGGCGGCCTTCGCCGGCGAACCGCTGAAGATCGCGACCAGCGCCGGCCCTGTCGCGCAATTGGCGTCCTTTGCCGCCAAGCTCGCCAAGGAGAAGGGGCAGGACGTCAAGATCGTGGAGCTTTCGGACTGGGTGGCGTTGAACGAAGTCGTCAACAGCGGCGACGTCGACGCCAATCTGTTCCAGCATGCGACCTACCTTGCGCTTCAGAACAAGCAGCGCGGCTTCAATCTGGTGCAGGTCGACAAGGTCGGCGTCATCGCGCCGGTCGGCCTGTTCTCGAAGAAGATCAAGACGCTCGACGAGATCACGTCGGGCGACAGCGTCGCCATTCCGAACGAGCCGCTCAACGGCGCCCGCGGTCTGATCCTGCTGGAGCGAGCCGGGCTGATCAAGCTCGCGCCCGGCAAGGGCTTTTCGGTCAGCAAGTTCGATATCACCGACAATCCCAAGAACCTCAAGATCGTCGAGCTCGACCCGGCGCAGACCTATCGTTCGCTCGACGACGTGACGCTGGCACTCGTCAACATCACCTATCTCATTCCGGCCGGCGGCGACCCGAAATCGGCGCTCATCATTGATCGCACCGTCGACGAGGGCCTGGTGCTGCGCTTCACGGCTCGGCCAGACAAGAAGGACGATCCGCGGCTGAAAGCCTTCATCCAGGTGTTCAATTCGCCCGAGGTGAAGCAGTTCATCGAGGAGAAGCTGCCGGCGTTCATTCCGGCCGGCTTCAGCAGCTGAGAGCACGCGCGGCGCAAGGACATGACGCCATGATCTATGTCGTCGACGTCGATCACATGAGCCTTGCGTTCGCGGCGAGCAGCAAGATTCAGGCGGCGGAGATTGCGGGCTCGCCGCGGTTTGCGCGCGCGATCGGTCGGTCTTGCCGGGATCGACGGGGTGCGAAGACGTCAAGCCATCAGCCGCGCGTCGCGACGCTTCGGGAGCGTGTCGCCTTCCACGATATGTCCGCCGAATTCGCCGATGCGGCGGCGGACATCCTGGTTGCCCGCGTCGGGTAGCCGTCTCAATCAATCATATCGCTCGACTAGGAGAACATAGATCATGAAGCGTCGCTTGTTCCTCGTGATGGCCGCCGTTGCCCTGTTCACGGCGCCGGCTTCCGCGGATCAGAAGATCAAGGTCGGGATATCGGGTGGCGATTCCGAAATCGTCTGGGCAAAGGTGAAGGAGATCGCCGCCAAGGATGGCCTCGATGTCCAAGTGGTCGTCTTCAACGACTATCTGCTGCCCAATGCCGCGCTCGATGTCGGCGATCTCGACGCCAATGCCTTCCAGCACAAGCCTTTCCTGGATAACCAGATCAAGACGCGCGGATACAAGATCGTTGCCGTCGGCGAGACGATCGTCGCCCCGATCGGGCTCTATTCCCGGAAGGCGAAATCGGTTGCCGAGATCAAGGACGGTGCCTCGATCGGCATCCCGAACGATCCGTCGAATGGCGGCCGCGCCTTGCGGCTGCTTGAGGCGGAGAGGCTGATCGCGCTCAAGGACGGGGTAGGGATCCTGCCGACCGCGCTCGATGTGACCGGAAATCCCAAAAAGCTCAAGATCCGGGAGATCGACGCCGCCCAGCTGCCGCGCAGCCTGGATGACGTCGACGCCGCCGTCATCAACACGAACTACGCCGTCCCGGCGGGCCTCATCCCGGGCAAGGATTCGATCGCGATCGAGTCCTCGGTCAACAATCCCTACAACAACTTCATCGCCGTTCGCGAGAAGGACAAGGATGCTCCCTGGGTCGCGAAGCTGGTGCGCGCCTATCAGAACGATACGGTCCGCCAGCTCATCAAGGACAAATTGCCCGGACAAATCCCGGCATTCTGAACAGGTTCAATCCGGAGACGAGCGATGACGAATTCATCTGGCCGCGCCGAGAAGCTGTCGAGTTCGGCAGGATCGATCGTGTTCGACGCCGATGTGCTGGTGCTGGGCGGCGGTCCCGCGGGGACGTGGGCCGCGGTCAGCGCTGCCAGGCACGGCGCACGCGTCGTGCTGGCGGACAAGGGATTTTGCGGCACGTCAGGGGCGACCGCGGCGGCCGGTACCGGCGTGTGGTACGTCGACCCCGCTCCCGAGCGTCGGGAGGCGGCGATGGCCAGCCGCGAGAAGCTGGGCGGCTATCTCCAGGATCGCCGCTGGATGGCGCGGGTGCTGGACCGCACCTACGTCCAGAGCAACCAGCTCGCCGACTGGGGCTATCCTTATCCCGCCGACGACGACGGCAAGCCGCAGCGGAATTCGCTGCAGGGCCCCGAATACATGCGCTTGATGCGGAAGCGGACCAAACAGGCCGGCGTCACCATCCTCGATCATTCGCCGGCGCTAGAATTGCTGGTCGATGGCAGCGGCGTGGTTGCGGGCGCTGCGGGCCTGCGTCGTCAGAAAGGCGACCGCTGGGTGGTCAACGCCAAGGCCGTGGTGATCGCAACCGGCGGATGCGCATTCCTCAGCAAGACGCTGGGCTCGAACGTGCTGACCGGTGACGGCTATCTCCTTGCGGCGGAAGCGGGTGCGGAATTCACCAGCATGGAGTTCTCCAACGCCTATGCGATCTCGCCGGCCTTCGGATCGGTGACCAAGACCCTGTTCTACAGCTGGGCAAGTTTTACGGATCAGCAGGGCAGCGTCATTCCCGGAGCGTCGTCGAAGGGCGGCCGGTCGGTCATTGCGCGCGCGCTGCGGCAGGGGCCTGTCTATGCCCAACTCGACCAGGCCGATGCCGAGACCCAACGGCACATGCGCGCGTCCCAGCCGAACTTCTTTCTCCCGTTCGACCGCACCGGCATCGATCCCTTCGCGCAACGTTTCCCGATCACGCTTCGCCTCGAGGGGACCGTTCGCGGGACGGGCGGTCTGCGCATCGTCGACGACAGTTGCGCGACCACCGTTCCGGGCCTCTACGCGGCAGGCGATGCTGCGACCCGCGAGCTGATCTGCGGCGGCTTCACCGGCGGCGGCAGCCACAACGCCGCCTGGGCGATGTCTTCGGGCTATTGGGCCGGCGAGGGCGCCGCCGAGTTTGCGCGTCAGCTGGGCACGACGATCGGGCGTCAGGCGTTCCGACGCGGCACGGTTGGTTTGCACGACCGCAGCGGGCCGCCGTTGCACGGCGGCGCGCTTGCGCGGAGCGTTCAGGACGAGGTGTTCCCCTACGAGCTGAATTATTTCCGCGAGGCCGGACGACTGGGCGACTCTCTGCGTCGTCTGGATGGCCTGTGGTCCGAGGCGTCGCGCGCCGATGCGCCGGACGACCAGGAGCTGCTGCGAGCACGCGAAGCCGCTGCCATGCTTGCGACCGCGCGCTGGATGTATCGCAGCGCGCTGGCGCGCCAGGAAAGCCGAGGAATGCATCGCCGCGACGATTATCCCGAGCCGGATGATCGCTACCTGCATCTCGTGACGACCGGCGGGCTCGACGATGTCTGGACATCGACGCGTCCGCTCGCGTCTGCCCGATATTCGGAGGCCGCCGAATGATCGAGGTCATCGATACAGAGCGGTGCACGGCCTGCGACATCTGCGTCAACGTGTGCCCGACCAACGTCTTCGACAAGACCGATGGCATTCCCGTGATCGCCCGCCAGGGCGACTGCCAGACCTGCTTCCTGTGCGAGCTCTATTGTCCGGAAGATGCGCTGTTTGTTTCTCCCTTTGCGGAAGCACCGCAAGCGGTCGACGTGGCCGCACTGAAGGAAGCCGCCGTGTTGGGAAGTTACCGGCGCGCGGTCGGCTGGACCGATGAGAACCGGCACCTCCGGGCGGCCGATCGGAGCTATCGGCTGTTCGGTCATTGAAGTTTGCGCCAACCGGACCGCACGTCGGCGACGACGGGCGTGTCAGGCGGGTGCGCGAGATAAAAGCGGAGATCATGGTGTCGTCCTCGCTCGAAGAGCTGTCGATCACGGCTGACGTGCTGATCGTCGGCGGCGGAATGGCCGGCGCATGGGCAGCGGTCTCTGCGGCGCAGGCGGGGGCGAGGGTGGTCCTGGCTGACAAGGGCTATTGCGGCACCAGTGGCGTCACCGCCGCTGCGGGGCCGGGCCATTGGTGGGTGCCGCCGGACCCTCCCACGGCGCGGGACGCCGTTGTCGCCAATCGCGTCGCCGCCGGGCTCGGCCTTGGCGAAGCTGAATGGATGTATCGCATCCTCGACCAGACCTGGCGCACGCTGCCGACGCTTGCCCCGTCCTACAAATTCGGCGTGGACGACGAGGGCAGAGTGAACTACCGCGCGGTGCGCGGGCCGGAATATATGCGGGCGCTTCGCCAGCACGTGCTGAATCACGGGGTCACTATTCTCGATCATTCGCCCGTGATCGAGCTGCTGGCACGCGCCGATGGATCGATCGGCGGTGCGCGCGGGCAGCGCCGGCAGGATGGTGGCCGCGGCTATCGGATCGAAGCGGGCGCGGTGGTGCTCGCGGCGGGCGGGACCAGTTTTCTGTCGCATCTGTTGGGATCCCGAACGAATACCGGCGACGGCTACCTCATGGCGGCCGAGGCGGGCGCGGAGCTGTCCGGTATGGAGTTCACCGCCGCCTACACCATTGCGCCGGCGCATTCCACAATGACGCGCAGCATGGCCTATGCCTTTGCGACCTACTCCGACGCCGATGGCAACGAGCTCGACCTGCCGTTTGGTCCCGATCAGACCGTCCGTCTTGCCCGGGCACTGCAGCGCGGGCCGGTCTACTGCTTGCTGGACCGTCTGCCCGACGACATCAGGGTGCGGTTGCATACGATCTCGCCGAACGTGCCGCTGGTGTTCGACCGCTGGGGCGTGGATCCCTATCGCGACCGGTTCGAAGTCACGCTGCACAATGACGGCACCATCCGTGGCATCGGCGGCGTGCGCGTGCATGATCTGGATTGCGCGACGTCGGTCCCGGGACTGTTCGTCGCCGGCGACAATGCATCGCGCGAGAAGGTCGCCGGCGCGATCTCCGGCGGCGGCAACGTCAATTCGGCATGGGCGCTGTCGTCCGGCACTTTCGCGGGCCGCGCAGCCGCGCGCGTGGCGCGCGGCACGAAAGCTCGCTTCACGGAGCTGCGGCCGCTTGGCCGGGCCGGGCTGCGCCCGCGCGGTCTGCCCAAGGCCGTTGATGTTGCGTCAGCCAGAGACGTCGTGCGCGCCCAGATGCACCCGTTCGACAAGAATCTGTTCCGCACGGAAAAAGGGCTCACGGAATCCGCGCGCGTCCTGGAAGACCTGTGGCGTGAGGTAGCGGATCACGGCCAGGACGGTTCGATCGCGCTGCGCGAAACCGCGGCGCTGCTGGCCACGGCGCGCTGGTCGGTGGCCACGGCGGCTGCGCGCAAGGAGAGCAGGGGCCTTCATCGGCGTGAGGACTATCCCGCACAGGATCCGCAATTGGCCGGTCGCCTGCTCAGCAGCGGACTGGACCAGGTCCGGGTCGCGCTCGACCGTCCATCAGCAAGCGTCCGGCCGGATCAACTCGAGGCAGTGTCATGATCGAACTCATCGTCGCGGAGCGCTGCACCGATTGCGGAGCATGCATCGAAGTCTGCCCGGCCAACGTGCTCGATCGCGGCGGCGACGGCCTGCCCATCCTCGCGCGCGTCGAGGATTGCCAGACCTGCTTCATGTGCGAGCTCTATTGCCGTGCAGATGCGATCTATGTCGCGCCCGATTGCGACCGCCGCGTCTCCGTGAGCAGGGAGGAGGTGCTGGCGTCCGGTCGTCTCGGCCAATACCGCAAGCACTCCGGCTGGGACGAATGGGCGGAGCAGTTTCCCAACGAGCAATGGCTGATGGAAACCGTGTTCCGCCGCGCCGGCGAGGCCGCGGCTCGGCCCAAAGCGCAGCAGCCCGACATCGCCGGCAGGAAATAACAGAGCCGCGTGCAGAGACGAATCCTTGCGCCTCGTCGAGACCGGTCGTCCTGTTGTTGCCCGATGCCGTTGATCTTTGAAAAGACTATCTTGCTTCCAGCGCCTAGCATGTCCGCCTCGTTACCATCATGAACGCGTGACATGAACACTCCTCGAATTGAAAGCCGGCGCGCCTCCACCAGCGTGCGATCGCCGATCATCGTCAATCAGCTTGGCGCGGAGGTTCGTGCCGCGCTGGCCGAGCACTGGTCGCGTCCGCTGATCATCGATCATCCCGCCGATCGTGCGGCGTGGGAGGTCGCGCCCGAGGCCGACGTGCTGCTGACACGGCCGCTGGCGGGTTGGCAGAAGGCGCCTGCGGACAAGCCAGCAGGCTGGCCGTTCGGCCTGCGCTGGATCCAGACCGCATCGACGGGCGTCGATTTCTTTCCGGCATGGCTGCTCGACGGGCCCGTGGTCACGGTCGGCCGCGGCATCTCGGCCGATCCGATCGCGGAATATGTTGTCGCCGCGATCCTCGGCTTCGAGAAACGCATCCACGAGATCCGGCCGCGCAATCGTGAGCAGTGGAAGATCGCCCCGCTGGGATCGCTTAGCGGCAAGACGATCGGCATCGCGGGTTTTGGCGCGATCGGTCGTGCCGTCGCGGAGCGGGTCAAGCCGTTCGGCGTCAACATCAGGGTTCTCAGGCGGTCGGCCTGGCCATACGTTCTTCCCGGCATCCAGCCCGTCGACAGCATCGAACAACTGGTCGAGGTCTCCGATCATCTCGTCCTGGCGCTGCCGGCGACGACGAAGACGGCCCGTCTGATCAACGCCGACGTGCTGGCGCGGGCCAAGGAGTCGCTGCATCTGATCAATGTCGCGCGCGGCCGGATCGTCGATCAGTCCGCGCTGCTGCAAGCCCTCGACGAGGGCCGGATCGCCGGCGCCACGCTCGATGTCACGGATCCCGAACCGCCGCTGGATGGCGATCCGATCTATCACCATCCCAAGGTCGTCCTCACGCCGCACGTCTCGTGGACGGGAGGCGAGGACGTCAAACGGCTGGCCGACAAGACGCTGGTCAATCTCGATGCCTATGCGCATGGCGTGCCGCTGGCCGACGTCTTCGACAAGAACCTCGAATACTAGAGAAGGAGCCGCACCAATGAACAAGGTCGTCGAGAAACCCAAAAAATACTCCCTGGTCGAGCGGACGCCGGCGGCGACGTTCGAGGAGGAGCGGCTGCACCGCAAGCAGCGTCTTGCCGCGACGTTCCGGCTGTTCTCGCGCTACGGCTTCGATCAGGGCCTCGCAGGCCATGTCACCGTGCGCGATCCGGAGTTTCCGGAGCGGTTCTGGATCAACCCGTTGTCGAAGCATTTCAGCCAGATCAAGGTGTCCGATCTTCAACTCGTCGACCACGACGGCAATATCCTGATCGGCGACAAGCCGATCAACCAGGCCGGCTTCGTGATCCACTCTGCGATCCACGCCGCTCATCCGGACGTGATCGCGGCCGCGCATACGCATTCGACCTACGGCAAGGCCTGGTCGGCGCTCGGCCGGCTGCTTGATCCGTTGACGCAGGACTCCTGCGCCTTCTACGAGGATCACGTATTGTTCGATCCGTTCTCCGGCGTCGTGCTGGAAGCGGAAGAGGGCCGCAAGATCGCGCAGGCGCTGGGGTCCAAGAAGGCCGCGATCCTGCAGAATCACGGCCTGCTCACGGTGGGACCGACCATCGAGGCCGCGGCCTGGTGGTACATCGCCATGGACAACGCCGCGCGCGCCCAGCTGCTCGCGGAGGCCGCCGGCACGCCAAAGCCGATCCCGCACGAGATCGCCAGCCTGACGTCGCGGCAGGTCGGCACCCACAAGGGCGGCTATTTCAGCTTCCAGCCGCTGTGGGACTGGATCACCGAGGCGGAGCCGGACCTGTTCAACTAGGGATACGGCGTCCGGGCCGGGCAGCTACCCGGTTCTCCGCGATTGCATCAGGCCGCGACATCGTGAGATATCACGACGCGCGGCCTGCTTCGTTCACGCAGGCCGATGCTGCAACGCTGAGGAGCAGGGCGACATGACCATTGGTCTGCCAAGCGAAGTCGAAGTCATCACGTTGTTCGTCGATGACATTGCGTCGGCGAAAGCCTTCTACGCGAAAGTGTTCGCGTCCGAGACGGTCTGGGAAGATGCAGTCTCATCCGTGCTGAGATTTGGTGGACTCCTGATCAACCTGCTCGACGTGTCTCGGGCACCGCCGCTTGTCGAGCCGCTGCCTGTCGCGCGGTCCTCCGCAGGGGCGCGCGCACTCCTGACGATCAGGGTCGGCAACGTCGATCAGGTCTGCTCAGCCTTGCGGGAGATTGGCGTCGATCTGCTCAATGGACCGATCGACCGTCCGTGGGGACGGCGAACGGCGTCCTTTGCCGACCCTTCGGGACATGTCTGGGAGATCGCGCAGCTGATTGGACGGACATAGCAGCCTGCTGGCCGGAGCGCCGTTCGCTACAGCGTCCTGCCAACACGATTGACCAGTTCGATGAACCAGCGCAGCGCCGGGTCAGTCATGGCCCGGCGGGTATGGAGAAGGTCGATCGTGAACGCCTCCACATCGTAGGGCAGCGGAACGACGGATACGCCTGCCGGCGAGGCGAAGCGCCGGGCGATGCGTTCGGCCATGGTGGCCACGAGATCGGTGCCGGCAACCGCAAACGGCACGGCCACGACATGGGCAAGCGTGACCGCCGTGCGCCGTTTGCGTCCGTGCCGGGCCAGCATGGTATCGATCGCGCCCGGAAGGCCGTCGCCGCCGGCCGACGAGAACAGGACATGCGGAAGCCGGGTGTAGTCGTCCTTGCTGAGCCGGGCCTTCCGCCTGGCGCGTCTGGCGTCGCGAATGCAGACGAAATGCTCCTCGAACAGCGTTGTCCGGGTGATGCGCGTGGAGGCGGGGAGATGGCCGCCGATCAGTGCGTCGATATCGCCGTGCTCGAGGCTCGCGACGCTCAAAGCCGTGTCGATGATGGGACGCACCACGAGATCCATTCTGGGCGCTTCCCGTCTCAGTGCCGCGACCAGCGGCGGCACGACGATGAGGTCGCCATAATCGGTCACCGCAATGGACATGCGGCCGCGCGCTGTTGCGGGATCGAAAGCTGATCCGGGTGCGAGCACGCCTCTGATCTGTCCGAGTGCCTCGCTGATCGGCCGGGCCAGCGCGAGGGCCTTGGCCGTCGGCTGCATGCCCGACGCCGAGCGCACGAACAGATCGTCGCCGAACAAGGCCCGCAGGCGGGTCAGGACGCTGCTCATGGAGGGCTGTGCGAGGCCGACGCGCGCGCCGGCGCGGGTCACGCTGCGCTCTTCCATCAGCGCCTCGAAGGCGACCAGGAGGTTGAGATCGACGGAAGCTAAATTCATTTGGGCAATGGTAGGCATATTTAAAATCGATTTCAAGAATGCAGCAGAGAGTGGTCTATTGGGGTGGAAGACCCCGATTGGACGAGGCGTATGCAACCCTCCCTCCTGCGCCTCATCCCGCGCGGACCGACCTTGTTGGCCCTGGGCGTCCTGCTCGGCCTGGTGTGTCCGGCACTCGCGGATCTGGCGCGACCGCTGATGCCGGCCACGATCTTCCTGATCGTGCTCGGGACGTTGCTGCGAATCGATGGCGAGGCGGTCATCGCGGCATTGCGCCGGCCATCGCTGTCCGTGTTGTTGCCGGCAATTGTCATGGTCGGCTGTCCGCTGATGATCGGTGCGACCGGTCGTGCCGCAGGCCTTGCTCCGGAGCTCGCGCTTGCGATCGTGCTCGCCGTCTCGGCGCCGCCGTCGAGCGGTACCGCGGCGGTGGCGCGCATGCTCGGGCTCGACGGTGCGGTGCCGCTGGTGGTGACGGTGTTGTCCATGGTGCTGGCGCCGGTCACGATCCCGCTTCTCGCCGGTTGGTTCGGCGGGCTCGAGATCAGCGCGTTCGAGCTCGCGCTGCGTCTGGCGCTGTTGATCGGGAGCGCCGAAGGCCTTGCTTTCCTGCTCCGCCGCCATGCGGCGCCGGTTCTGGCCGCCCATGGCGATGTGGTCGACGGGATCATCGTCGCCGCGCTTCTGGTCTTTGCGGTGGCGACCATGGCCGGCATTCGCGCGCAGATCGCCGCGGATGTGCAGGGTGCAACGCTGTGTGTTGCCCTTGCGTTCGCCTGCAATGTGGCCCTGCAAATTGCGGGGGCGGTGCTGCTGCCTGGAACTCTGCCCGAGCGCCTGACGGTGGGGCTGATACTCGGCAATCGCAATGTCGGGCTGGTCTGGTCGGCCCTCGGCGCTGCCGCCTCGCCACGCATGGCTCTATACTTCGCCGCGACCCAGTTCCCGATCTATATCCTGCCGCGCCTGATCGAGACCCTGATCGGCCGCGACAAACGAAAGGCCAGAGCATGACAACGTCCCGTCTCACCCGCGAACACGCGGCGCAGTTCGCCGGCATCGCCCTCGGCCATGTCGGGCGCGAATATCCCAACAATGTGGATCATGCGCTGGCTGAACCGGCCGATGCGCGCACGCCGAGCCAGCTGCATCCGATCTTTTACGGCAGCTATGACTGGCACTCCTGCGTCCACAGCTACTGGATGCTGGCACGGCTGCTGCGCCGCTTTCCCGACATCGCGTCGGCATCCGACATTCGCGCGTTGTTCGACGCGCAATTCGTTCCCGACAAGGTCGCCGCCGAATGCGCCTACTTTGCCCGTCCGACTGCGCGCGGCTTCAAGCGGCCCTATGGCTGGGCCTGGCTGCTGAAGCTGGCGACCGAGCTCGAACGCCAGTCCGACGATCGCTGGGCGCGCAGCCTTGCACCGCTGGCGGAGGTCATCGCGCAACGCTTTCGTGACTTCCTGCCGCGCGCCACCTATCCCGTGCGCGTCGGTACCCACTTCAACACGGCGTTCGGCTTGCGCATGGCGGCTGACTACGCCGGCCTGAAACAGGATGAAGCACTCGCCAGGCTGCTGCATGAAACAGCGCTGCGCTGGTATGGCGAGGATCGCGACTGTCCGGCCTGGGGTGAGCCCAGCGGCGACGATTTCCAGTCCTCCGCGCTGATCGAAGCCGAGTGCATGCGGCGCCTGATGCCGCCGGACGAATTCTTGCCGTGGTTCGACCGGTTTCTGCCGCGTCTCGCCGACCGACAGCCGGCAACGCTGTTCCGGCCTGCGACGGTGACCGATCGCTCCGATGGCAAGATCGCTCACCTCGACGGGCTCAATCTCAGCCGGGCCTGGTGCTGGCGCTCTCTCGGCGATGCCCTGCCGGGAGACGACGCGCGGCGTGCGGTCGCCCATGCGGCGGCTCAGGAGCATCTGGCCGCGGGTCTTCCCCATCTCGCCAGTCACTATATGGGCGAGCACTGGCTGGCGAGCTTTGCTGTCCTTGCGCTCGACCGTGAGGAATGAGCCCTTTCGCTCAATCTCCGGCTATGGCCAGCTGAGGGCGCAGGCGCGGCGCATGCGCGATACCGCTGCCACCTGACGGGATCGAAGCCAGTAGGGACCGGGTATAGGACTGCCGGGGATTGTCGAAGACTTCAGTGACGGTCCCGTGTTCGACGATGCGTCCGCGGTGCATCACCGAGACGGTGTGGGCGAACTGCCGCACCAGCGCGAGATCATGGGAGACGAAGACATAGGTCAGGCCGAGATCGGCTTGCAGCGAGAGCAGGACCTCGATGATGTCGGCCTGAACGGTGACGTCGAGCGCGGACGTCGGTTCGTCGAGCACGATCACGTCAGGCTTGAGGACCAGCGACCGGGCTATCGCCACGCGCTGGCGCTGGCCCCCTGACAAGGCTCCCGGCTTGCGGCCGAGCAAGTGCGCGCCGAGCCCGACATCGGCCAGGGCCTGGCGGACCCGTTCGTCCCGCTCCTTGTGCGATCCGATCTCGAACCGGTCGAGCGGTTCGCGAATGAGCCGCTCGATCGTCCAGGTCGGGTCGAGCGAGGTGAAGGGATTCTGGTAGATCAGTTGCAGGTGGCGCCACACCGTGCGCAGCGATTTCGGCGAGCGGTTGGTCAGCTGTTCGCCGGCGACCGAGATGGTCCCGGTGTCGGGCTGCTCCAGCCCGAGCAGCAGCCGGATCGTCGTTGTCTTGCCCGAGCCCGACTCGCCCACGAGCGCATGCGTGGTGCCGGCGGGAACAGCGAACGAGACGTCATCGACGGCCGTCAGCGTCTCCCCGTCGACCGCAAAGGTTTTGGTGACGGCACGGACCTCGATCTTCGGGGGCGCGCCGGGGTTCGTCTTGCGGAAGCCCGGGTCGCGCAGCCCCGCGTAACGATCGGGGTTCAGCGCCGGCACATCGGCGTGCAGCTTCCTTGCGTAGGACGAGGCCGGCGAAGAGAACACCGTCGCGGTCTTGCCCGCCTCCTGGACGACACCGTCCTTGAGCACCACCAGCGATTTGGCCCGCTCGGCGGCGATGGCCAGATCGTGGGTGATGAGCAGCAGGCCGATATTCAGCTCCTGCTGGAGCCGCGAGAGCAGGTCGAGGATCCGTTTCTGGATCGTGACGTCGAGCGCCGAGGTCGGCTCGTCCGCGACCAGCAGCGCCGGGCGAGGGAGCACTGCGAGGCCGATCAGGACGCGCTGGAGCATGCCGCCGGAGAGCTGGTGAGGATAGGAGTCATGCACGCGCTGGGGATTGTCGAGCCCGACCTGCGCGAATGTCTCCAGGATAACTTGCTTGCGGATCTTCTTGTCGGGCTCGTCCAGCAGCGCCGCCGCCTCCTGCGCCTGTGCACCGATCGTCCGCACCGGGTTGAGTGCGTTGGCGGGATCCTGGGGGACGAACCCGATGGCGCGTCCGCGCAGCGGCCGGAAGCCGCGCTCGGAGATTCCGAGCACCTCCTGACCGTCGAACACGATCCGACCGGTGGCGCGCCCGTTGCTGGGCAGCAGCCGCAGCACCGCGCGGGCGATGGTGGATTTGCCGGAACCGGACTCTCCGATGAGCGCGAGGCTCTCGCCGCGGCCCAGTTCGAATCCCGCGTTGCTCACGACCTCGTGGGGCCCGTAGGAGACCGACAGGCCATCGACCCTGAGCAGCGGAATCGAGCGCAGCGGGGTTGGCGCGATGACTTTGGTCCTGTTCAAGGTGAAGGTTAGTCCGTCTTGCGGAGCCATCGGCTGATCCTGTTCACAGAGAGCACGGTCGCGATCGTGACGAAGGCGGGCGCGTACACCAGCCACGGCCATTTGAGGTAGTCCTTGCCGATCGAGATCAGCAGGCCCCAGTCGGAGGCGGGCGGCGGGTCGCCGTAGCCGAGAAAGGCAAGACTGGCGATGACGAGGATCGAGAGACCGAATTGCAGGACTGCGAGCGGGAACACCGAGCGTGACGCGTTCGGCAGGACATGCCGCAACAGGATGTGCCAGCGCGAACCGCCGAGCAGGAAAGAGGCCTCGACGAACGTCGCCTGCCGCGTCTTGATCACCTCCGAGCGCATCACCCGCGCGAACACGGCCACGGCCGAGATGCCGGTGGCGATGGCCGCGTTGGTCGTGTCGAAGCCGATCGCGGTGACGACGATGACGGCCAGCAGGAAGTTCGGGATCGCCAGCAGCACGTCGACGAGGCGGGCGAATACGATATCCACCCAGCCGCCGAAGAAGCCCGCCAGCAGCCCGATGAGCCCGCCGGTGACCGCGGCGATCGTCACGGCGATGAGGGCGCTCCGCACCGAGGACGCGGTGCCATAGACGACGCGGGTATAGAGGTCGCGGCCGAGATGATCGGTGCCGAACCAGTGCTCGGCGCCTGGTGCGAGCAGCTTGTCGGCGGGAACGCCGTTGAACGGGCTCTGGCTCGTGAACAGGCCGGGGGCGAGCGACCAGGCGATCACCAGCGCGATCACCGCGAAGGCGAGCACGACGCTGGGCGGGATGCTGAGGCTTGTCAGCCAGCCGGTCGCCGAAGCCCGTGGCGTGGAGGAGATGCCGCTCATGATGCCGCCGCCTGGGTCGCCCCGGCAGAGCTGTCCTGAGCCGTGGTCGGGCGGTGCCGCACGCCGCCGATCAGCTTCACGCGCGGATCGAGCAGGGGATAGACGAGATCGGCGATCAAATTGACGAGCACGAACACCACCGCGGCCAGCGAAACGACCGCCTGCAGGACGGGCAGGTCCTGTGTGCTCACCGAACGCTGGACCAGGCTGCCGATGCCGGTGCGCCCGAACACGGTCTCGGTGATCAGCGAGCCGCCGAGCAGCTCACCGATGGTGAGCGCGACGATGGTGATGACCGGCAGCGAGGACGGCTTGAGCAAATGCTTGGCAAAGAGCCGTGCCTGGCCGAGACCGCGGCCGCGTGCGACGGCGGCGTATTCCTGGGCGGACTCGTGGTCGAGATTGGCGATCAGCACCTCCGCGATTTGCGCCGAGATGGGAATGCCGAGCGCGATCGCGGCGAAAAAGGTCGCCCAGAAGCTATTGGGATCGATCACGCGGAAAAGGCCGAGCTGGAAACCGAAGGTGTGGATCAACACCAGGCCGATCACGAAGTTGGGCACCGACAGGAACAGCGACGGAAAGCCGCGCAGCAAACCCTGGCCGAAGCGTTTGGGAACGAACTGGGTGCCGTAGGCGATCGTCACGGCGAGCAGGAGCGCGACGGCGAAGCCTGCGGATGCCAGGATCATCGTCGAGGGGAGAACCTCGGCGATCAGGGTCGTCACCGGCCGGTTGGACCGCATCGACAGGCCGAAATCGCCGGTCACGAAGTGGGACAGCGACGTCCAGAGCTGGATCGGGATCGGCTGGTCCAGACCCTGGGCGGCGATGATCTGCCTGATCTCGTCCTCGGTGAATCCGTTCTGGGGATCGCGCAGGACGTTGGTGATGGGGTCGCCGGGCAGGATGCTGACGACCACGAAGGTGAAGACATAGGCCAGCAGGATGACGACGAGCGCCTGCGCCAGGCGCTTTGCGGCATAGGACAAATAGGCATTGTTCATGCCGGTCAGCTCCTACTCGCTGATCGTTGCCGTGTAATAGCTGGCATAGGCGACGCCGTTGTAGACCTCGCCCTTCAGCTTCGGCGACTGCACGTAGATGCGCTGGACGATCTGCGTGCGCGGGATGAAGTAGCCTTGCTCGAGGACATAGGTCTGCAACTCGTCGAGAAGCGGATTGCGGATCTCGGCCGAGGAGGCGCCCGCAATCCTGTCGCGCAGATCGTTGAGCTTCTTGTCGCTGTCGCCGAGCGCGAACCAGTCCTCGCCGTTATTGGCATTGGTCAGGATGCTCGCCACCGTGCCGGCGTCGATGAAGCTGCGCGTCACCTCGTAGGCGGCAACGCCGGGGCCGCCGAACCGGACCTTCTCGCCGAACGTCACGACGTCATAGGCCCGAATGGTCACCTTCCAGCCGATCTTGCCGAGTTGCTGTGCGATGAGCTCGTCGATCGCCTTCGCCGTCGCGAGGTAGGGATTGGAGTAGAGCGTCAGCGTCAGCTGCTTGCCGTCCTTGGCGCGGATGCCGCCGGCGCCTTTGGTCCAGCCGGCCTCGTCGAGCAGCTTCTCCGCCCTGGCGGGGTTGTAGGCCAGGAGGTCGCTGTGGTCGGTCGCACCGGGCACGTTGCTCTGGATGAAGGACGTCGCCAGCTTCCAGTCGGGTGTGTAGACGGTGTCGATGATCTCCTTGCGGTTGATGGCGGCCTGGAGCGCCTGGCGCACCTTCACATCGTTGTACGGCTCCAGCTTGGTGTTGACCGCAAGGCCGTTGACGAAGCCGAGATAGCGTGGGGTTGCGGTGGTGAAGCCGGCGTCCTTGAGGGACTTCAATTCCTGCGGCGAAGGGCTGTAGGCGACATCGGCCTGGCCGGACTGAACAGCGGCGACCCGCAGCGATGGCTCGGACACGATCTTGTAGGTGATCGAATCCAGATAGGCCGGGCCGGTGTGGCCGACGGCAGCCGGCCCCCAATTGTAGTCCTTGCGCTTGACCAGCTTGACGAAGTCGCCTTCCTTCCAGGACGCGACAACGTACGGTCCGCTGCCCGATGTCCTGGAGAGGTCTGCCTGCTGGGCGGCGGGTTGCGCGATGCTCTTCGGTGAGATGAGGATCGAGCCATGGTAGCCGAGCGTCGGGATGAACCCGAGCGTCGGCGCCTTGAAGACGACCTTTACGGTCGTTGCATCGACCGCCTCGGCGTGATCGTAGGTCTTCGGGAACAGGCCAACCGGGTTGATGCCCTCGTTCTTTCGGCCGGCGTACCAGATGTCGAGATTGGCGACGACGGCCGACGCATCGAGTGGCGTGCCGTCCGAGAAGGTCACGCCTTTCTTGAGGTGCAGGGTGAACTGGGTGGCGTCGCTGCTCTGCTCCCAGCTCTCGGCGATCCACGGACTGACCTTGCCGTCGGCATCGACATAGACGAGCTTGTCGGTCACGTGACCCCAGATGTGGCCCTGGAAGCTGGAGATGGAGCTGTTGTTCGGAATCCAGGTGCCCCCGAGCGAGTCGATCAGGAAGGTGATGTTGCCGCCATTCGGCGCAGCGCCGGCACTTCGCGCCGGAGACAGGCCCGTCACGGTCGTCAAGGCGATGGCTGCCGCCACGGAGGTCGCTGCCAACAGGCGACGCCGGGAGAGCAAGAGCGAAGAGAAGCGCGCGGTCATGGATAGCCCCTGATGATTGGTGACGTCGATCAAGGCGCCGCAGTCATGGAGACGCGCGAAGCGATCGACATTTCCGCATAGGAGAGGCGAAACCAACGGACCTGGCCATTCCAAATTTCGCGCGAGATCGACAACAAACGTCCCGGCGTCAGGGCAATGCGCGCGACGTCCATTTCGTCGCCGGCACGAACGCGCGCGATCGCGCTGGCCTTCCGACCGAATACGCGATTGCCGCGGGGCAACCTCGTGAGCGTCGATCCGGGAGGTGTGATTCCGGGAACCTGTCCCCGGATGGACGATTGACAGGCAATTATTACATGTCTAAAAATATGCAAATTCATATAATTCGTGAGATGCCTGAATGGACGCGCATCCGCTGAAGCTCAAGGTCAGGTCGTATGCCGCGGAGACGCCGTTCATACGGAGCCTTGTGTTTGACGTGGATGGCGGCGTCGTGCCGCGATGGCAGGCAGGCGCGCATGTCCGCGTGGCGCTTCCCGATGGAGGCGACCGGCCATACTCGCTGATGGCCTTGCCGGGCCTGCCCGAGGGCGCGCTGGCGCTCGGGGTGCTGCGCGAGGAGGCCTCGACCGGCGGATCGCAGTTCATGCATGCGTTGAAGATCGGCGATGTCGTCAAGGCGAGTGCGCCGGTCAACAATTTTCATCTGCACCAGGACGCGGCGCCTGCGCTGCTGTTTGCCGGCGGCATCGGCATCACGCCGATCCTGTCGATGGCGGCGGAGCTCACCGCCCGCGCTAATCCGTTTCGCCTGCACTATGCCGGCCGCGCGCAAGGACTGTTGGCGTTCGTGCCGCATCTCCGGGAGATCTGCGCCAAAAGCCTGTCCATTCATTACGACAGCGACGAATCCCGCCTGGACATTGCGGCGGCGCTCGGCGCCGCAGCCGCAGGCTCCCATGTCTATGTCTGCGGTCCGGCGGGCATGATCGAAGCGGTGAGGGCGGCGGCGCTTGCCGGGAGCATTCCGTCCGACCGCATGCACCACGAGCTCTTCAAGGCGGAGCAGCCGGGTTCGCCCGACAGGCCGTTCGAGGTCGAGCTCAAATCGTCGGGGCAGATCGTCAGCGTTGCAGCCGGTCAGACCATCATCCAGGCGCTGGAAGCGGCGGGGCTCGACGTGCTCTACGACTGCCAGCGCGGCGATTGCGGCATCTGCCAGTGCGGCGTGATCGAAGGGGTGCCCGACCATCGCGACGTCATTCTCAGCGACGACGAGAAGGCATCCAACAAGGTCATGCAGATCTGCGTGTCACGCGCGAAATCGGAACGTCTGGTGCTGGATCTATGAGGGAGGCGAGGCACGCCATGGCGAAATACGGACGGAATGCCCACGCGATCGCGGGACTGGTGCGCGACGCCGAAGTGCATCGCGACGTCTATGTCGACCCCGAGGTCTTCGAGCTCGAGATGGAGCACCTGTTCCCGAACAGCTGGGTCTATGTCGGGCACGCGAGCCAATTGTCGAAACCCGGCGATTTCATCACCGCCAATATCGGCCGGCAACCGGTGCTGGCGAGCCGCCATACCGACGGCTCCATCCACGTGTTCTACAATCGCTGTCCGCATAAGGGTGTGAAGATCGCGTCCGAGCCCTGCGGCAATACCGGAAAGTTCTTCCGCTGCCCCTACCACGCCTGGTCCTTCAAGACCGACGGCGCGCTGCTCGCGATCCCGCTCAAGAAGGGTTACGAAGGCACCGGCTTCGGCGACACCCCGGCAAATGGAGGACTGTCGAAAGTCAGGAACGTCGTGATCTATCGCGATTTCATCTTCGCGCGGCTCAACGATGACGGCGTGTCCTTCGAGGACTATTTCGGCGAGAGCCTCTCGACCATCGACAACATGGTCGACCGCTCGCCGGAGGGCAAGCTCGCCGTCATCGCCACGCCGATCCGTTACATGCACACCTGCAACTGGAAGATGCTGGTCGAGAACCAGACCGACACCTGCCATCCGATGGTCGCGCATGAGAGTTCGGCCGGCACCGCGGTCAAGGTCTGGAAGCGCGAGCAGGGCGATTCCACCGAGACGCCGATGGCGGTGCAGCTCTATGGTCCCTTCATGAGCCCGTACGAGTTCTACGAGCAGAGCGGCATCCGG
Source organism: Bradyrhizobium sp. CCGUVB4N (assembly GCF_024199945.1). Lineage (GTDB taxonomy): Bacteria > Pseudomonadota > Alphaproteobacteria > Rhizobiales > Xanthobacteraceae > Bradyrhizobium. The sequence goes on from NZ_JANADP010000001.1 coordinate 3,802,108, forward strand.
ATCTGGCCGAACGGCCATGGCCACACCGGCGTCGCCAACTCCATCCATTCCAATTACTCGGATATCCCCGGCTATCTCGACCAGATGGTCTCGGCCTACGGCGAGACGCGGGCGCACGAGATTCTCGGCGAGGTCAGGCACAACACCGTGTATTTCCCGAACATCATGGTGAAGGGTGCCGTCCAGATCCTGCGCAACTTCATCCCGATTGCGGTCGACAGGACGCTGGTCGAGAGCTGGGTCTATCGCCTGGTCGGCGCGCCCGACAAGCTCTACGAGCGCGCGTTGATGTACAACCGCTTCATCAACGCGCCAACCTCGATCGTCGGCCACGACGATCTCGAGATGTACGAGCGGGCGCAGGAGGGCCTGAAGTCCAACGGCAATCAATGGGTCAATCTCCGCCGGCTCTACGAGAGCAACGAAGAGCCTGACATCACGGCGGTGATCAACGGTACGTCGGAGCGCCAGATGCGCAACCAGTTTCATGCCTGGGCGAAATTCATGACCATGGACATGGACAAGCACGTCGAGGCCGCCGAATGATCACCGAAGGGACGATCATTGATCTGATCTACCGGGAGGCCGAGCTTCTCGACACGATGCAATGGCAATCGTGGCTCGACCTGTTTCACCCCGAAGGGCGCTACTGGATGCCGCTGGAATGGCAGCAGCAGGATCCGGTGCTGCAGCCGTCGTTGATGTACGAGGATCTGTTGCTGCTCAAGGTGCGAGTCGAGCGTCTGGCCGGCGAGCGGACCTTCAGCCAGAAGCCCAAGAGCCGCTGCCATCATCTGCTTCAGGCACCGCTGATCGTGGCGTGCGATCCGGCCGCGGGGGTCTTCAAGGCGCGGACCTCCTACATCTATACCGAGACGCGCGGTGACCTGCTGGAGCGCTATTCGGGGTGGGCGTCGCACGATCTCGTCCAGGTCGGCGATGCCCTCAAGATCAAGCTCAAGCGGGTCGATCTCGTCAATTTCGATGCGCCGTTCGGAAACATTCAACTCTTCATGTGAGTATGCCTTGACCGCCACCGTCTACGCCCGCTTTCATGAAACCGCGCTGCGCCGAGGCGAGGCGGGATTCCTCAACGTGCTGCCGGAGACGGCCCAGATCTACGGTATCCCGGCAGGCGAGATTCCCTATCGCGCCATGCTTGATCGTGTGGAGCGCTGGCGGGCAGCCTTTGCGAACAAGGGATACGGTGAGGGCCACCGGGTCGGGCTTCTGCTTCAGAACCGGCCGGTTTTCGTTGAGCTGTGGTTCGCGCTCAACGCCCTCGGCGTCTCCGTGGTGCCGATCAATCCGGATCTGCGGCTGAGCGAGCTCGAATACATCATCGGGCATTCCGAGATGAACGCGGCGTTCGTCCTCGCCGAGCGGCGTGATGAGGTGGAGCTGGCGGCGCGTCAGGCGGGGCGGCCGATCCCGGTCGTGACTGATCTGGACGACGTTCCCGCGCCCTTCGGCGGTGCGCGGCCGCCGATCGTGGGAGGCGAGGCGAGCGAATGCGCGCTGCTCTATACATCCGGAACGACCGGGCAGCCGAAGGGCTGCGTGCTCACCAACACCTATTTCCTGCATTCCGGAAACTGGTATCGCGACGTCGGCGGCCTGATCGATCTCAGGGGCGACGGCGAGCGCATGATCACGCCGCTGCCGCTGTTTCACATGAACGCCATGGCGGTGTCGCTGATGGCGATGCTGTCGGTCGGCGGCAGCCTGACCATGCTCGATCGCTTCCATCCGCGCACCTGGTGGACGTCGGTGCGCGACAGCCGCGCCACCTGCCTGCATTATCTCGGCGTGATGCCGTCGATGCTGATGAGCGCGCCGGCATCGGAGCAGGACAGGGCGCACACCGTGCGCTTCGGCTTCGGCGCCGGCGTCGACAAGCTGCTGCACGCGCCGTTCGAGCAGCGCTTCGGCTTTCCGCTGCTGGAAGCCTGGGCGATGACCGAGACGGGAAGCGGCGGCGTCATTGCCGCCAATGTCGAGCCGCGCAAGATCGGCACCAGCTGTTTCGGACGCCCGGCGCCGGAGGTCGAAATTCGCATCGTCGATGACGGCGGACACGACGCGCCGGTCGGGACGCCAGGCGAACTCCTGGTCCGGCGCGCCGGCGCCGACCCGCGCTACGGCTTCTTCCGGGAGTACCTGAAGAATCCGCAAGCGACCAACGAGGCGTGGGACGGCGGCTGGCTGCATACCGGCGATATCGTGTCGCGCGATGCGGACGGCGATCTTCATTTTGTCGATCGCAAGAAGAACGTGATCCGCCGTTCCGGCGAGAACATCGCCGCGGTCGAGGTCGAGTCCGTCCTCAACCGCCATCCGGCCATCCGGCAGGCCGCGGTGGCGGCGACGCCCGATCAGGTCCGCGGCGACGAGGTTGCGGCGGTCATCATCGCCGGGCAGGCGGGCGCCGACCGCGCGCTCGCCGAGGAGATCGTGCGCTGGAGCCTGGAGCAGATGGCGTATTACAAGGCGCCGGGCTGGATCTCGTTCGTCGACGGCCTGCCGCTGACCGCGACCGAGAAGATCCAGCGCGGCGGCCTGAAGGATCTTGTCGCCAAGCTGATGCGCGACGGTGCGTTCTTCGATCTGCGCGACCTCAAGAAGCGGCAGGTTTGATCATGAGCGAGATCGGCACGACACTCATCACCGGCGGCAATTCGGGGATCGGCGAGGCGCTGGCGAAAAGGCTCGTCGAGCGCGGGCAGCGCGTGGTCTCGGTCGGGCTGGAGGCGCCGAGCTGGACGCATGATCTGCTGGCGTCCTATCGCGCCGATCTCTCCGATATCGAGGAGACACGCGCGATCGCGCAGGAGATCTGCCGTGATCACGCCGTCGATCGCCTCGTGCACAATGCCGGCGTCATCCTGCCGAACCTGCTGCCGGACGCCAGGCCGGAGGACATTCTGATGCTGGCGCAGCTGCATCTGGGCGCGCCGATGCTGCTGACCCAGGCCGCGCTGGAAGGGATGCGTGCCCGCCGCTTCGGGCGCATCGTGTTCGTCTCTTCGCGCGCCGCGATGGGCGCGGCGACGCGTTCGGCCTATTCGGCGACCAAGGCCGGGGTGCATGGCATGGCGCGGACCTGGGCGCTGGAGCTCGCGGCTGATGGCATCACCGTGAACGTCGTCGCGCCAGGGCCGATCCTGACCGACAATTTCTGGGGCATCGTCCCGAAAGGTTCCGAGCAGCAGGAGCGGATGGCGCGCAACGTACCCGTCGGGCGGCTCGGCTCGCGCGAGGATGTGGCGCACGCGATCGAGTTTTTCCTCGACGAGCGCTCCGATTTCGTCACCGGCCAGGTGCTCTATGTCTGCGGCGGCACCAGCCTCGTCGGTCTCGGTCCGTAACGCTCGCCGCCTAGATCTGGTTCTGGCGGATGTTCTCGACCATCTTGGCCAGCACCCGCGCGCAGACTTCGATGTCGTCGGGGTCGATGCCTTCGATCAGGTTGTCGTAATTGTTCGCCATGATCGGCCAGATCTTGCGCAGCAGTGCTTCGCCGTCCGGCGTCAGCCCCACGACGCGGCGGCGCTGGTCTTCCTCGGCGATCTCGCGCTTGACGAGGCCGGACGACACCATGGACTCGACCATGCGGCTCGCGGTCGACTGCTCGGTCACCGCGAGGACGGCGACCTCGTTGACGGTGAGGGTCTTGTAGATGAACAGCACCGACAGCGTCCGGAATACGACATTGTTAACGCCATGCTCGCTCAAATCGCGGTTCTGATCGAGGTTCCAGCGATTGGCGAGCCGGTTGAACAGATACGGGATGTAGGTCTGCAGCTGGTCCCTGGTCCGCGGCGGACCCGACTTCCATCTGCTCTTGGATTCTCTGGCCATTATCTCTTGCGACTTTGCTTCTTGGTCTCGGTATGAAGTTTTGAGGAAAGGGACTTGAGCACGGACAGCGCATTGTCCAGCTCCCGGGCCGAAACGTTCTCGAGCCGTTTGGCGAGATGCTTCTTGTGGATTTCGGCTGCCTTCCTGAACAGCGCTTCGCCTTTCGGCGTCAGGCGCACGATGAAGGACCGCCGGTCCTCGCTCGACATCTCCCGGCTGATGAGGTCGTCGGCGAGAAGACGCTGCACCAGCCCCGAGACGTTGCCGCCGGTGACCTTCAGGTTTTGCGACAATTGCCCGAGCGCGAGGCCGTCCCGGGTGCGATCGAGCTGGGCCAGCACGTCGAATTTTGCGAGCGAAAGGCCGAACTCGGAGCTCAGCATCGCATTCAGCGACGCGAACAGCTCGCCATGCAGCGACAGCAATTGCAGCCAAAGCCGGGTTTCAATCTGCCCGGCGACGGGAACGATGTTCTCTTTGAGTGCTGCCGGCATTGCATGACCATCGAGGACAAAATGTCTCGTCAGTTGAAGGGATTATCGCGGGTCTTTCGCTCCGATTAGCAACTTGAGAATCGTAGTCAAGATTGATCCTGACGCCCTTGGGGGCGAACGGCAATCCGATCCAGCGCCCGCTCCGGTGGAATCATGCAAAAGTCCTGATGGTCTGGATCACGCCGTCGAGCGCCGTGCCGGCGCTGTCCTTCAGCGCGGCCTCGCGCAGGCGGCGCGCCCAGTCGGCGGCATCATCGCGTCGTTCCACCAGCTTGATCGCCGCCAGCGTCCTGTCGAATTTCGACAGGCCCCGGCTGTGGGTATCGGAATAGCCTTTCACCAGGCGTCGGCATTGCAGGATCTCGACGCCCAGCTGGTAATTGGTGCCGACCGCGTCGGTTGCGGCCTTGAGCCATCCGTCCCTGTGAGCCGTCTCGATGGCGTGACGCAGCGAGCGGCGGCGCAGTCCGCGCATCCCGCCCACGACGTAGAGCACAAGGAACCAGGGCAGCGAGTAGGTCCGCACCCGGCGCCCTCGGTTGACGCGTCGATCGAGCCAGCCGAGCAGGCGCGGCCGCGCGCCAAGCCAGCGGCCGAAACCTGCAGGCAGCATGCCCATGACCTCCTCCATGCGGGGATGCATGAATTCGGTGGTCTGGAGCACCTGTCCGTCCGACATCTCGAGCTCGCTCTCGATGCGCGCGCGGCGACCGGCGCGCGTCTTGAGGTCGGCGACGCGGATGACGTCGTCATAGGTCATGGCGTTGGCCAGGTATTTTGCCGCGGCTTGCGTGAAGGCATAGGCGTGCGCGCTACCGCCGGCGCTTCGGTCGGCCGCCTGCAGCGTATTCAGAATGTCGAGATACTCGCCGCCATAGGCGACGTCCTGGAAGTCGACCACCTTCCTCAAGCCCGCGCGCGCCATGCCGCGCGCCGGTTCGGGAAGCTCCTGGTTCAATCTTGCGACGAGGCCGGCGAGATCCGGATCGAGCGTTGCGGGAGAGGGCACGTCGGCCTGTCTGGCCGGCGTGGGCGCTGCAATTCCGGCGGCGCCGGTCTTGACCCGGTCGAAGGCGGCCTCGAACGTCTCGACGCTGGCCTTCGCGCCTTTGCCACCGGCGCGGATCACGTCGAGATAGCTGTCGCGGCTGAACGGCAGCACATCGGCGGCTGCAAGCGCGCCGAACATCGCAGCCGAGATGACGCTGCCATGCGCGATCGCAAGCGCGTTCAGATCGAAGATGATCTCGGTCTTGGCGGCAACCCCGATCGCACCGGTGACGGCGCCGCCGTCGGCAATGCCATTGCCCGGCGCGATCTTCTCGCCGATCGCAAACGAGCGGTGGTTGGAGGCGATCACCGTGGTGCGATCCGGCGTCACGAGGCCGCGCAGGATGGATCGGCCGGCCTCCATGAACTCCGCCGCCATCACGACGTCGACGTCGCCCGGCGTCGGCATCAGTGACAGGATCGGCTTGCGGCCGTCCAGCGGCGGCATCGCCTCGATGTAATAGATCGTGGCGCCGGTGCGCTGGGCGACGCCGGGCACCGAGGTCGATTGCGCGATCCAGCCGTGGTTCTCGGCAAGCTGGACGATCCAGTCGGTCAGCACGCCGCCGCCCTGGCCGCCCATCGCCACGATCGCGAGCGAGATCGGCCGCTCGGTCGCCTCGCCCGCGGCAGACAGGGCCAGTCGGACGGTTTCGTCCCTCATGCCAGCGCCTCGAGCCCCGGACGACGGCGGTCGCGGCGCCGCTGCAGCCAGCCGATCACCGCCATCGTGACCTTGGATTTGAACTTGTCCCAGCCGGTTGGATTGTGAATGACGTCGGCACGATAGAACGAGGGGCAGAGCGCGGCGGCCTCGGAGACCTCGCCGCAATTGCCGCAGCCGACGCAGGAATTGTCGATCGCCGCGACGGGATCGTCGCGCAATGGATCGTCAAGCTGCTTCACCGAGAGCGACGGGCAGCCGGAGAGCCGGATGCAGGCATGGTCGCCGGTGCAGACATCCTCGTCGACGCCGAAGCGTTCCTTGACGGTACGGATGCCGTCCTTGATCGCCTTGGCGATCTGCGGCTTCACGCGGCGCTGCTTGTTCAGCATGCATTCGGAGGACGCGACGATGACCTTGGGACCTTCCTCCTTGGTCGTCAGCGCTTCCTTCAGCGTGTCGCGCATCTTGCCGACATCATAGGTGCGGTCGAGCTGGCGCACCCATTGGCCGCCGATGCCCTTCACCGCCTTGACGATCGAATTGTTGGTGTCGCGCCGCTTGTTGATCGCGCGTGAGGACAGGATGTCCTGACCGCCGGTCGCCGAGGTGTAGTAATTGTCGACGATGACGAAGACGCCGTCATGCTTGTTGAACACGGCATTGCCGATGCCGCTGGTCAAGCCGTTGTGCCAGAAGCCGCCATCGCCCATCACCGCGATCGAGCGCTTGTCGGCCTTGACGTTGAAGGCCGAGGTCGAGGCCGGACCGAGGCCAAACCCCATGGTCGTCGCGCCGATATTGAAGGGCGGCAGGATCGAGAACAGATGGCAGCCGATGTCGGCCGAGACGTGGTGCTGCCCAAGCTCCTCCTCGACGAGCTTCATGGCGGCGAAGATCGGCCGCTCCGGGCAGCCGGTGCAGAGCCCGGGCGGTCGCGCCGGCACCACCTGCTTGAGCTTCTCGACCGCCGGGTGATTGAGCACGGGCGCCGCATCCGGCGCCGGCGGCCGGTTGCCGAGCAGCCGCGGCTCCGTCTTCTCCAGAAACTCCCTGACGCCGCCGAGCAGGACCTGCGCGGTGTAGTCGCCGCCCATCGGCAGCACGTCCTTGCCATGGACGCGCGCCTGGATGTCCTTGCGGCGCAGCACCGTATTGATGGCCTGCTCCAGATATTCCGGCTGGCCTTCCTCGACGATCAGGACGGCCTCCTTGTCGAGGCAGAACTCCGCGACCTCGGTGTCGATCACGGGGTAGGTGACGTTCATGACGTAGAGCGGGACCTGCGTATTGCCATAGGCATCCGACAGCCCGAGATATTGCAGCGCGCGGATCACGTTGTTGTACATCCCGCCCTGCATGATGATGCCGACCTTGCCCTGCTTCGGCCCCATCCATTCATTCAGCTTGTTGTCGCGGACGAATCCAACGGCCGCGGGCATCCGCGTCTTGATCTTCTCCTGCTCGTGCTCGTAGGCCGCCGGCGGCAGCACGATGCGGTTGACGTCGCGCCTGGGATTGTTGAGCGCATCCTTGATGGTGTGCGCCGGCTTGACGTTGTCCTTGCAGACAAAGCTGCCGTGCATGTGACAGGCGCGGACGCGGACCTCGAGCATCACGGGCGTGTTCGAGAATTCCGAGAGCTCAAAACCCTTCTCGATCAGGTTGACGATGCACTCATGGTCCGGGCGCGGATCGAGCAGCCACATCTGCGACTTCATCGCGAACGCATGCGTGCGCTCCTGCATGATGGAGGAGCCTTCGCCATAGTCCTCGCCGACGATGATCATGGTGCCGCCGGTGACGCCGCCCGAAGCGAGATTGGCGAGCGCGTCAGAGGCGACGTTGGTGCCGACGGTCGACTTCCACGCCACCGCGCCGCGCAGGGGATACATCACCGAGGCCGACAGCATGGCGGCGGCGGCGGCCTCGTTGGCGGAGCTCTGGAACACGACGCCGAGATCGTCGAGCACGTCCTTGGCGTCGGCGAGCACGTCCATCAGATGCGAGATCGGAGAGCCCTGGTAGCCTCCGACATAGGCGACGCCGGATTGCAGCAGCGCCTTGGTGATGGCGAGGATGCCTTCGCCGCGGAACGTGTCGCCATCGCCGAGCCGGAGATCCTCGACCTCGCGAGCAAAAGACCGTTCAGCCATTGCACCCTCCAGAAATATGCGTTAGCATACGTTTACATGTGAAGTAAGTCAACGCTGCGCCATGCTATCACGCCTGCGGACCTCTGCTCCGACAAGGCGGTCATGAGCCGGCGACAGGGTAGGGCCAATGCTGAAGCTGCCTCGCTTTAGAGCCGCCGCCGTCCAGGCTTCACCTGTCTATCTCGACCCGGGCGCGACAGCCGACAAGGCGGCTTCACTGGTCCGTGAAGCAGCAAGCCATGGCGCGAAGCTCGTCGCGTTCCCCGAGGTGTTCGTTCCCGGCTATCCCTACTGGAACTGGATCACCGATCCCGTCACCGGCAGCGCGTGGTTCGAGAAGCTCGCCAAGGCGTCGGTGCTGGTGCCGGGTCCGGAGGTTGATGTTATCCGGAAGGCCGCGCGCGATACCGGATGCTACGTCGTGCTCGGCGTCAACGAGCGCAGCCCGGTGTCGCTGGGCGCGATCTACAATACGCTGGTGTTCATCGGACCCGACGGCGCCTTGCTCGGCAAACACCGCAAGCTGGTGCCGACCTGGGCAGAGAAGCTGACCTGGACCGGCGGTGACGGATCGAGCCTGCGCGTCTATGATACCGAGATCGGACGTCTCGGCGGTCTCGCCTGCGGCGAGAACACCAACACGCTCGCGCGCTTTGCGCTGTTGGGTCTGGGTGAGCTCGTGCATGTCGCAAGCTACATCGCGCTTCCGGTCGCGCCTCCCGACTACGACATGGCGGAGGCGATCAAGTTGCGCGCGATCGCCCATTCCTTTGAAGGCAAGATTTTTACGATCGTCTCCTGCTCGACGGTGTCGGAGGAGATCATCACCGCGATGGAGACCGTCGTTCCCGACGCGCGTGCGCGCCTGCAGCGGAAGTCGAGTGCCTTCTCCGGCATCATCGGGCCCGATGGCCGCGTGGTCGGCGATGCCCTGATCGACGACGAAGGCATCGTCTATGCCGACATCGACCTCGACCGCTGCATCCAGCCGAAGCAGATGCATGACATCGTCGGGCACTACAACCGCTTCGACATCTTTGACCTCAGGGTCAATCGGCGTGCTTTGGCGCCGCTGGACCTTGCAGACGGTGAACGCGAGGCTGCGGAGCAGGGTGGCTTCACGCCGATACCACTGAGACCGGAATAGGACCTGGAGGATAGGATGCGCGAGAACGTCGTCGGCCGGGCCAATGTCGAAGACACGCCCGAGCTCAAGGCCTACTACAAGGACCTCGAAAAGTACGAAGCCGGAGCCTTGTGGACGGTCGCCAACAAGATCGAGCCGTGGGCGCCGCAATCGGCGTCGGTTCCCGTGCTCTGGCGCTACGACGATTTGCGCGAGCACGTGCTGCGCTCGGTCGAGCTGGTCTCGCCGGAGAAGGCGGGGCGGCGGGTGATCTACCTCAACAATCCCGGCCGTCGCGACGTCTCGGCCGCGGTCGGCTGGCTCTATTCGGGATTGCAGGTGATGCATCCCGGTGAAGTCGCCACCGCACACGCGCACTCGGCCTCCGCCCTGCGCTTCATCATGGAAGGAACGGGCGCCTACACCATCGTCGACGGTCACAAGATGACGCTCGGGGCGCGGGATTTCGTGCTGACGCCGAACGGCACGTGGCACGAGCATGGCGTCGAAAGCAACGGCTCCGTCTGCATCTGGCAGGACGGCCTCGACATCCCGCTCGTCAACGCGCTGGAAGCGAACTTTTTCGCGGTCCATCCGAAGGTCCAGCAGGAAGAGTCCGGCTATCCCGTCGACGACATGACCAGGACATGGGGCAATCCCGGGCTTCGCCCGGCCGGCTCACAATGGTCGAAGGGCTATTCGCCGATGTTCAAGTACGAGTGGGAGCCGACTTACGAGTCCTTGCGCAAATACGCCGCCGCGACCGACGGTTCGCCCTATGACGGCATTCTCATGAACTACGTCAATCCGATCACGGGCGGACACGTGATGCAGACGATCGGCGCGAGCATGCAATTGCTGCGGCCGGGCGAGAAGACGAAGTCGCATCGCCACACCGGCAGCTTCATCTACCAGGTCGCCAAGGGCCGCGGCTATTCGGTGATCGGCGGCAAGCGCTTCGAGTGGCAGGAGCGCGACATCTTCTGCGTGCCGTCCTGGGCCTGGCACGAGCATGGCAACCTCGCGGACGGCGACGACGCTTGCCTGTTCTGCTTCAACGATCTTCCCGTCATCGAAAGTCTCGGCTTCTATCGGGAAGAAGCCTATGGCGACAATTCCGGTCACCAGCCGGTTGCCGCCTGACGTTCGATCGCCCACCTCCAGAATTCACCAGCAAAAGCCGGATCAAGCTTCCATGCGTCTCGTGACCTACACCTTGGGCTCCAGCGGTGCCCGTCTCGGCGTTCTCGTCAATGGGCTGGTCGTCGATGTCGAGCACCTCGGTGCATCCAGCGGCGTGACATGGCCGAGCGATATGCTGTCGTTCATCGACAACGGCGTGACCCTGGTGCCGGCGCTCAGGGATGCACTGGCGGAGGCCAATGGCCGCTTTCCGGCCGGCTCGGCGGTGGCGGTCGAGGATGTCAAGCTGCAGGCGCCGATCCCGCGCCCGCGGAAGAACATTTTTGGCATCGGGCTGAACTACCGAGCCCATGTCGCGGAATCGGCGAAGAGCCTCGATACGAGCCAGGACCTGCCGAAGCAGCCGGTTGTCTTCTCGAAGCCGCCGACCTCGGTGATCGGTCCCGGCGCCGCCATCCAGCACAACGCGAGAATGACGCAGCAGCTCGACTGGGAGGTCGAGCTCGCCGTCATCATCGGCAAGACCGCGACCCGCGTCGCGACGGAGAAGGCGATGGATCACGTCTTCGGCTATTCGGTGATGATCGACATTTCCGCGCGCGACAATCGCCGCGCCGGCCAGTGGATCTTCTCCAAGGGCATGGACACCTATGCGCCGTTCGGCCCTTGCATCGTGACCGCGGACGAGATTCCCGATCCGCATGATTTGCGGCTGTGGCTGACCAAGAACGGCGTCATGAAGCAGGACTCCAACACCAAATACATGATCTTCGACATCCCGGTTTTGATCTCCGACATTTCGTCGGGCATGACGCTCGAGCCCGGCGACATCATCGCCACGGGAACGCCGGAAGGCGTCGGCGCCGGCATGAGCCCGCAGGAATGGCTGTGGCCGGGCGACGTGGTCGAGGCCGGGGTCGACGGTGTCGGTGTCATCCGCCATCCCGTCGTTGCGATCTGATGACGAATTTCTCGTTCGACCGCGAGCTCAGGTTCGGAGACTGCGATCCGTCCGGGATCGCGTATTTCCCGTCCTACCTCAACATCCTCAACGGCGTCGTCGAGGCGTTTTGGGCGAGGATCGGTTTTCCGTGGCCGGAATTGATCATGGTCCGGAAGATCGGGACGCCCACGGTGCATCTCGCCTGCGATTTCTCCCGGCCGTCGATGTTCGGCGATCTCCTGACGTTCGACCTGCGGATCGTCCGGGTCGGGGGATCATCGCTCCATCTGGAGCATGTCATCTCCGGCGCGAATAGCATGCGCTGGCGCGCGCGCCAGATCCTGGCTGCGACGTCGCTGGTGGATCATCATGCGATCCCGTGGCCTGATGACATCAGAGCCGCGCTCATGCCGCATGTGAGTGTGGGCGAGGGCGCCGAGGGAGCGCCGGCATGATCTCGCTCTTCATGACATTCTCTGATCCGGCAGGCGAGCGGCGGGTTGATCCCGACGAGATTGCCGCCGTGGCGGAGGCGGCTGGATCGATCCCGGAGATGACCGAGGGCTTGCTGTTCACGCCGCTCGAACAGTCAGTCGACCATCCCTACAAGGCCGACGGCTCCGGCCCCGTGTTTGCGCTTCAGCTGCGATTTCACGACCTGTTCGCCTGCGAGGCGGCGATGGACCGCGGCGGTATCCTTGCCGGCCTCGCGACAGGTGCCGGACACGCCGGCCTCACCGGCCTCGACGTCACGCATCAGGTGATGCTGACACGCGCGTTCCCCGTCGATGTCGCCGCACATCCGGCAGGAACGACAGTGCCGTGCAGTTACCTCGTGCACTATCCCGGCCCGGCCGAGGACATGAACGCCTGGAATCTGCATTATCTGGAGCACCATCCGTCGATCATGCGGACCTTCCCGAACGTCCGCCAGATCGAAATCTACACCCGCATCGATTGGGTCGATCGGCTTCCGTCACAGCGGGTCGAGCACATGCAGCGCAACAAGCTGGTGTTCGACAGCCCGCAAGCCCTCGCGCACGCGCTCGGCTCCGACGTGATCACGCGTATGCGTGCGGATTTCGTCAAGTTCCCGCCATTCGCGGGCGGCAACAAGCATTTTCCGATGCTGACGCGGGTGGTGCGGCCCAGGCGCTAGATCGCCGAGAGCGCAAAAACAGATCGCAATCCGAAACGGGCCACATCCGGACTCCCAGCCGCTACCGCGAGCCAATCGGCCTCGTCGACGAGCACCAACAGCCGAGGTGGAATGCCGCGGAGAGTTTTCGCTGTCTCAAGGCTGCAGGAGTGACAGAAGCCTCTGACGGTCTTGATCGCGCAAACGCTGGCATTCACGCAGCCGCTCCAGCTCCTTTTCGGCCCTCGCAGTACTCTGACCCTCCCTTTTCAAGTCGAGAACCAGCCGCTCCTGTTCTGCAAGCTGGCGCTCACCTGCGACCACATCGCGTTCAACACGGCTCAGTTCGTCATAGATCGAGGTCCTGTCCATCGAAGCACTCCACGTGCTCGATCAACCCGATCGACGTTTTACCGTTCCTCTCGCCTGCCGTTTATTCCCGGTCGATTTGACGCGCCCGCTCAGGGCGTTCGCCGGGCTGCCGCCGGTCGCGAGGTCCGCTTGGGGCCACGAGCCGACCCTGGTCGCGGACGAACAAAGAAGCCGCCGCTGACGGCCAAACAGGGTATAATCCCAGGAAGCCGCGCTCCTTTGGAACGCCGCATCACGGCAATCATTGAGCCGGCGGGCGAAACTCCCTGGAGGAGGAAAGCGATGCGCGCGATTTTGGCCTTGAGCGTTTTGATAAGCCTGTGCGGGTTCGCGAACGCGGGATCTGTGCAGCAAGGGCACCGCCGGCACGCGGCGCCTCATCCCCATCATCAGATGCAGCCATCAGGTCGAACATCCAGTTTTGCCTATGCGCCGCGTCAACGCACCCGGTCCGCCGACCCCTGTGCCAAGCCGGAAGCGTATTTCGGCGCCTGTCAGGGTTACGCGCCGGGCGAAAAGGAGCAATTTCTCGGTAGTGTGCTCAGCCCTTATTGAAATCGTTTTGAGAGGGGTACCTAGCGAATAGCCATTGTCCGCTTCGCGCCAGAAGCTGACGGTCGGCGGGCAGCGCGGCAAGATCAGCTTTGGGCCACAACCGGACATCAGCGGCGACGGCACCGCGGCGCGTCTGTCAGCCCCCGGGGCCGTCCTTCATGATGTAACCCATCAGATCGTCCACGTTGTGCTCCAGATCCCGGATGATGTTCTTGACGACGTCTCCGACCGAGATGACGCCCACGACCTTGCCCGCGTCCAGCACCGGCAGGTGGCGAATACCGCGCGCGGCCATCATCGCCATGCAGGCATCCAGCGGATCGTCCGGCTTGATGGTCACCGGGTTGCCCGTCATCACCTGGCTCACCGGCGTCTGCTTCGCATCGAGCCCGGGCAGCAGCACCTTGATGGCGCAGTCACCCTGGGTCACGATACCGACCAGGATGTCGTCGTCGATGACCAGCACCGACCGGACCCGGTTGTCGCGCATCCGGTGCAAGGCTTCGATGACCATGTCGCCGGAACGGACATGGATCAGGGCGCCACTTTTCTGCGCCAGAGCGCTTTTTGCCGTGCTCATTGGTCCCCCTCGTGGGTCTTGTCCTGCCCCGCCTTGATGCTCCGCATTGAAGGATAGTCGAAATTACGTGCCCCGTCAGCACCGCGCGCGATGCCGCACGGACCCTGAATGGGTGGGGCAGAGTACCCCAGGTTCAAGGGTTCAAGTATTGGCAGCGGCTCAAGGGCTGTTATGGGTCACAATTCGACGCGGCGTCGAGCGCCCTTGGACTTCCGCTAAGACGCTATGTCCCCTGGGGGCCAATAGGCGGAAGTGGCCGCTCACAAACGGGCCGGTCTGTCGTCGTGCTCGCTGAAGGCGTCGCCGATGTTTATCAAGTTAAGCGGAACGAACGCCGGTAGGATCGATAGTCCGGTTTGAGACGACGTAGTCGATCTCTCCGCGTGTAATGCCGATGTCAATCAACTCGCCGTCCGTGAGCTGGCACAACTGGGTTCGCAGCCTCTCGCGTTTGCGCCACTCACAAAACGCATCCCAATATGCTTCAAGCGGGCTGTAATAGGTCCGCCTTGCGGTTGGCGGTCCGAACTCAATGCTCCCGTGGATCGTGCTCATCGAAATTTCTTCCTGGGTTGGGCAATTTCACCCAACGAAATTTGCCAGCACGCTCGTTGGCGTGCTTAACGGCTGGCTTACATTTTTCTCACCGGCAGCTTATTCTTCGTGCCCCTGCGGCTTCGGACGTGATCCGAGAAGGAAGGGCGGTTTGCGTTACCTCTTTGAGGACTACGCATTGGATACCGACCGGCGCGAACTGCACCGCGCGACGGACGTGATTGTTGTCACGCCTCAGGTGTTCGATTTGCTTGAATACCTGATCCGAAACCGGGAGCGCGTGGTCAGCAAGGATGATCTCCTGAACGCCGTTTGGAACGGACGTATCGTTTCCGATGCCGCGCTGACGACCCGCCTGAATGCCGCTCGCAGCGCAATTGGCGACACGGGCGAAAAGCAGCGCCTGATCAGAACACTGCCGAGGAAGGGCTTCCGCTTCATCGGCGCGGTGCATCAAGACGACGGGCGCACCGTTTTGCCGAGTGGTTCGACGGCGGGCGGCGTCGTGACGCCGAACCACACTTTGACGCCGCGTCTTTCCATCGTTGTCCTGCCGTTCGTAAATATCGGCGGTGATCGGGAGCAGGACTACTTCATCGATGGCGTGACCGAGAGCTTGACCACAGACCTGTCACGCATCAACGGAGCGTTTGTGATTGCGCACAGCACCTCGTTAAAGTTCAAGGGCAAAGCCGTCGATGTAACGAAGTTGGGACGTGAGCTGAACGTCCGCTATGTACTCGAAGGGGCGGTGCAGCGCGGCGGCAATCGTCTGCGGATCAATGTGCAATTGATCGACGCCGAAACGCGCGCCCATCTTTGGGCTGATCGGTTCGACAAACCCATGACCGATTTGCTCGAGATGCAGGATGAAATAGTCGCCAGGCTTGCCAACGCGCTGGATGCCCAACTGATTGAGGCGGAGGCGCGGCGCGCTGAGCGATCTCCACATCCTGATGCGGTAGATTTGTGCTTCCAGGGCCGCCATTCGTTGAACAAGGGACGTACGCCCGAGAACATGGCAGAAGCTCGCTGCTTTTTTGAACGCGCGTCGGCACTCGAGCCGGAGAACGTCGAAGCTCTGGTCGGCAAGGCGGAGATCGCTCTCACAACCGCCACCGCCTTCATGGCCGACGATCGGGACGCGCACCTCGCCGCCGCCGAGGCCGCGTTGCTCAAGGTCCTGTCGATGGCTCCGCGCCATGCCCGGGCCCATATGTCGTTCGGCTGGTTGCAATTGTTTACCAGGCGTGCCGTGGAGGCGATTGGCGAATTCGAGCGGGCGCTCGCGCTTGATCGCAATCTGGCCACCGCCCATGCTTTGACCGGATTTGCGAAAGTCTTCATCGGCCGTGGCGCGGAAAGCGAGGCTCACATCCAGCAAGCGTTTCGGCTGTCTCCCCGCGACAGCAGCGCGTACCGCTGGATGCACTGGCTTGGCGTCGTCAAATTGATCCTTGGCGCCGAAGCCGAGGCGGTTGATTGGCTGCGGCGGTGTCTTGAAGCAAACCGCAACTACCCCATTGTGCATTTCCAGCTTGCTGCTGCCCTCGCGCTCGTGGGCTCGCTGGATGAGGCGCGGGCCGCCGTGCGCGCGGGGCTCGCGCTGGATCCAGGCTTCAACATAGGTCGGACGCGAGGGCTCATGCTGAGCCGCGACCCGACATTTCGTGCCGGAAGCAGCCGTATCCGCGATGGCATGCTGATGGCCGGGGTGCCGGAACGATGATGTCGCCTTCGGGTCATGAACTGACGCCCGGCCGGCAGCCCCACAGGGTCACCTAAGGGTCAATAACGGAAGTCGCCGCCTCATTCCGGCTGAGGGCCAAAACCGGACTCACAGGGCCACGCACATGCGCCGCGCGTGGCCTATTGCTGCGATCTGCTTTCAAGCAGCCGGGCGCGGACCTCTTCCGATACAAAGCGCTCCGCCCGCTGCCATGCCTCGTCATTGTCGCCGCGGAACTGGAAGTATTTCCGGAACACGACGCGCTGGGATGTTACATCGATGGCAGCAGTCCTCGCTATCTGCACCAGCGTGCTCATTTTGTGAACGATACCGATGATCAGAATCTGCGTGCCGGCCTGTGACGCCGCGCGCAGCCGATCGCGCAACGCCGGTCCGTCGGTCGGACAATTTGATGCGCAGGGCGACGGCACCAGCTCAAAACGGCGGTCTGCCGTGACGTCGTCCCGCAGCGCGGTCATGAAAGCCCGCAATCGCTCTTCATGCGCGGCCGTCTGATCGGTGGGCTCGTTCGACGTGTCGATGTAAATGAAATCGTCGACGGAGACAGCCAAAGCGTGGTCGGCGGTCGCGGCAGATGCATCTGAGACGAGGTTGGATCCCAGGAATAGACCGGCTGTGGTAACAGCGTGCAGGAGGAAGCCGTGGCGCATGGCGATGACTCCGTCTCCCCTCTACTGAGGCCATCTTAGAAGATCGTTCTTTCTGCCTCCTGTCGAATTAATCCTTGGTAACGCCAGGCGCCCGCCCATGGCAGCGTTCGCAGCGGGTCAAAAGCGCCGCTTTGACTTCACAGCGTTTGAGGCGCGCGGCGGCGGAGATAGGCGCCTGAAACCGACGCAAGGCCCAGCGCATAGAATGCCATCCAGAAAGCAGAGGCGCCGCGCCAGATCACGTTCGGTTCGCGGGTTTGCAATATGGCGAGGACAATACCGATCGCCCACGCGTAAGCGAAGCAGACCCAGAAGATATACTTCAGCAACGAGGGGCACCCAACAAATATCAGCTCCCAAGGATCAATTTCCTCACCCGCACCGCTACGTATCTTTCTTCCTTCCCTTTCCGAAATGTCGATGAGGATGACCGACAAAAAAGCCGGAAAGATTCCCCACGTCAGCACTGGAAACAAGGCATTGTCGCCGAGTTGGACGCTGGTGAATGACACCGCATTTACGACGATGCTGAGTGCCAGCCCGCACGCGGCGTAGAGTATTGCAAACAGCAGTAGCAGCTTGGTCATGGTGGTTCGATGAAAACGCACGAGGCGAACGGCTTTGATGAAACGTCTTATGCGGTATTAGTCGCACCATCCATGATGCGGTTCACCCGGTCCTCTGTCCGATAGGGGTCATCAGCCGAATACACTGTGTCGGCTGCTCTTGGTCCGTTGACGGCCGAGATGCAGACTTCAAAATTGCCTGCTACCGGGGTCGGCTACGGGCCATCAGCGGACATCCACGCCTTGGCAGGCTGCACCCGGCGTTGAATTCGCTTGCGGTCGACCTCTTGTCGTCGGCAACCGCGTGCTCGTCACCTCAGGTTTGACGCGCTGTTTGCCGTCATGCCGGTTCGCGCCGGCGCGGCCACGGGGGCGAAATCCGGAGTTTGGTCGTTGCCAAGTCGTATGCCGCTATAGGCGACGAGCCCGTCGGTGGTGGCCACCGCGTCGCCACGGCGCAGCGAGCCGTCCAGCGCGAGATCAATTGGCGCTAGGCCGCCGGGATTGCGGCCATTGCAGGTGCAGTCGGCACGCAGCGCCTTCCGATACGCAAAGGCGTTCTCGCTGTCCGCATAGCGTTCGCCAGTTGCGGCATAAGCGCTGTCGATGTTGGAGCCGAAGAAGACCTTGGTCGGGCTTGTCGGACAGAAGGCTTGGCACATCTGCGCCGGCGAGGTCGCGCCGCGCATCAGCGGAAAGTATTTGCCGTCGCAGCTGCGCACGCAGAAGGCAGGCCCCGCGCTTGCGACGACCGGCCGCGGCGTCGGCGATTGCGCATTATTGTCATTGCCGAAAGACGAGGTTTGCTGCTGCTTCCGGCCGCCACCGAAGAAGAAGTCAAGCAGCCCCTCAGCCGAACTCATCTCCGGCGCCAGCGCGACGGGGCCAACGATGACGGCAGCAGCAAGCAGGCGGCGAAGCTTGCGCTGAAAAGACCACTGGGTACCTTGCTCCACCCGACGCAAAGAACCTCCTTGCAGCGCTGCGCGCTGCGCTTCCTCAACTCGCATCGTCTGCTACGCTCGCTCTATGGCGGACAGAGGGAAAGAAAAAGGCCAGAGAGCACTTCGCGCGCCACATTCTCCAACCGTCATTCTCGGCCAGTGCGCGTCGAGCACGCACGCAACGCGCGGTCGCGCGACAGTACCTGCGAGAGGATTAAGTCGATGGGTGTGATTGGCTGCCGCGAACGGCTTCGCCGGTATCTCAACCACGAAGTTATGAAACGTCATGTCTGGTGTGGCTCAGAAGCGGCGGTTGAGGCAAGCGTCGCCCGGCGTCCGGTCTACCGCCGGTAGCCGACATCACTACAGGATCGGCAAGGTTCGGCTAAGAGCCAGAAGCAGACTTCAAAATTGCCTGCTACCGGGGTCCGCTATGGGCCAAAAGCGGTCGTCAAGGCGTCCGGTGAATGATATCTGAGTTTCCCGCAGGAGCTGCGTCGTGCCTAAGTGCACTGCATCGACTACGAATGCGGGAGGACTGGCGAGCCATGGAACGATCAACAGATAGATTACCAACTGGGGGCTTTGCCCGGCTCGTCCCTGAGCTAGATGTTTCTGACTTGGGACAGAGCAAGAATTTTTGGTGCAAGATACTTGGTTTCCAGATCGCGTATCAGCGACCAGAAAATCGCTTCGTGTACATCGAGCTACAAGGATCCCAGGTCATGCTGAAACAACAAAATGGCAACTGGGAAACCGGGACTCTGCAAAGACCACTGGGACGCGGGATCAACTTTCAGATGTTCGTCGACTCCGTGGCACCTCTTCTCGATGCACTCAGGCATGAGAAATGGCCTCTCTTCAGAGAGTGTCATGACGCCTGGTATCGGATCGCAGGAGAGGAGCGCGGCAACAGGCAATTCTTGGTCCAAGACCCTGACGGGTACCTCCTGCGTTTCGCAGAGGATTTGGGCAAGAGATAGCCTCCTCGAACGGTCCTTTCGCAGCAGCCGCGTCGAGCGGCCCCTGTCCGCTTCGGGTCAGAAGCGGACGTCGGGCAGGCGCCACTGCACGGTCACTTCGCCTGTCGAACCGGTACCAGGCCGTGAACCCATAAACGCGCCGCGCTGACGCGTTGTCAGATAGCCCGCGCATTGTTGCTATAGCAGCGAACCGACGAAAATCTTGCACCCTGATGAGATCAGTAGCAGACTCGGTGCTCTGCGGTCGCGGGATGTCGCGACCATTATGCGTTTCATTCTCTGATCGAACCATCATAAGAAAAGGAGAATTGACACCATGCCGGACAATTCCGAAAAAGGTCTCGATCGTCGCAACCTCTTGATTGCATCTATCGCTACCGCTGGAGCCTCGGCCGCCTTCGCTGTCAACGCTAACGCTGCTGGCGAAGCGCCGGCTGCGTCGGGGAGGACCGTCTATACCGGCGACGTGATCCAGGGGAAGAAGGTCATCAGCGCGCTGGACGTCAACGACCTTGAGCCCGGGCAGAAGCATCGCTTCTATTTTCAGGGCGTGCAGATGCCTACGGGCAAACACTGGAATGTGTCGGTGGTGGTCGCGAAGGGGGTAAGGCCAGGCAAGCGCGCCCTTCTGATCAGTGGTGTGCACGGCGACGAGATGAGCTCGATCCATACGGTCATGACCGTGATGAACCAGCTCGACCCCAAAAGTATGTCGGGCACGGTGATGGCGGTCACCGATGTGTCTCGCCCCGCCTTGGAAAGCATGCAGCGGCGATGGCCCAACGTGGGGTTGGGTGCCGACCTCATAGACATGAACCGAGTATGGCCGGGAGACGAAAACGGCCCCACCCCGACCAGCCGACATGCGGGGTTGCTGTTCAATCGTCTGTTGCGGCCGAACGCCGACTTCGCCATCGATTTCCACACCGGAGCAACCGGTTTTAGTGCCAGTGCCTTCAATCTCGGCGATATGAATATTCCTGAGGTCAAGGCAATGCTGGAACTCTTTCCGGTTACCCAGATCTTCAATAATCCGGTGTATCCGGTTGTTCTCCATAACGCTCTGATCGACGTGGGCATTCCTGCGTTCTGCTCGGAGATTGGCCCCGCTCGGGTACTCACTCCTGATATGATCGATCTGTTCGTTGAGGGTACGATGAACGTACTCAAACACCACGGTATCGTATCCGGCCCGATGGGCAAGACCGGCAAGGACGTGACTGTTTTCATTGGCAACAGTGGCTTCCCGATTATTGCGACCGAAGCCGGCTTCGTCGAACCTCTGGTTAAGCTTCACGACAGGGTCAGCCCTGGGCAGAAGGTCGCTGTACAGCGCAACAGCTTTGGCGAGATTGTTGCCGAATATATCAGCAGCGTCACGGGGGAGGTCTTTGCACTGCGTACTGACGTGACATCTGAGCCCGGCAATCCTCTGCTGTTTATTCTTTTCGAGAAGCCGACGCGGGAGGGCAAGGAGTCTTATCCCGAGTAGTTCGCCCGAATACGTTTCAGTACGAATCTAACGCCTCGGACCTCCCGTTCCTGGCGACAGAGAAGCCCAAAGCAAACTTTGCGCTCTTGCTCATCTGCGTCGATTTTGCATCAGGAAAGTTTGTTGAACGGAAAGTCCGCAACGGGTCAAAGCCGCGGTTGAGGCAAAGCGTCGCCGGCGTCCGGTCTTCCGCCAACCGACATCACAACAGGATCAGCATGGTTCGGCTAAGGGCCAATAGGCGACATCACTCGATCACCTCATCCGCGCGGCCGATCAGCATCGCTGGGATTTCGAGGCCGAGCGTTTTCGCGGTCCTAAGATTGATGACGAGGGCAAATTTGGTTTGTTGATAGAAGGGGATATCTCGCGGCTCGGCACCTTTGAGAATCCTATCGATGAGGTTGGCGAGGTGGCGAGAAGTGTCTACCAGGAATCCGTCAGTGCAACTGTCGTTTCAAGCCTGACAAGCCAAAATGGCCATTTCTCTCTGAGGTGGTATCGTCCCTAATCCGGAAACATATGTGCCAAGCGAGATTTGTCGATGATGGTGCAAGATCGGCCAGATCGGATCGAGCGCAGGTTATCGGCGATACTGGCGGCCGATGTGTCCGGTTATTCTCGACTCATGCACCATGAAGAGGAGGCCACCCACGCCAAGCTAATGACGCTGTTCGCGCAAGGCGTGAGGCCCGTCATCGCCGAACATGGCGGGCGTGTCGTGAAGAACACTGGCGACGGGTTTTTGGCAGAGTTTCCCAGTGCCGTGGAAGCGGTTCGAGCTGCGATACAATTTCAGGCGCGGGTCCGCCAACTTACCAACGGCGATCCGGAGGACAAGCGCATCGCTTTTCGGGTGGGCGTAAACATTGGTGACGTAATTGTCGAGCCCCACGATATCTTCGGCGACGGCGTCAATATTGCGGCCAGGCTTGAAGCTGTCGCAGAACCGGGCGGCATCTGCATCTCCTCGGCCGCCTACGATCAAATCCAGGGCAAGCTTGATGACAGGTTCACCGATCTAGGCGACCAGAACCTCAAGAACATCGGGCGTCCGGTTCGGGCCTATGCCGTGATCTTGGATGAATTTGGCCCAGGCAAGCTGTCTCAGCGTGTGGCATCAAGCCCATCCTCACCACCTCGCCGTTCCCTTGTTGTGCTGCCCTTCGCAAACCTCAGCCGCGATCCCGAACAGGACTACTTTGTTGATGGTGTGAGCGGGAGTCTCACCACAGACCTGTCGCGGATCAATGGCTCATTTGTCATCGGTCAACACACCGCCTTCACGTACAAGGGAAAGCTGATCGATGTCAGGCAGATTGGTCGCGAGTTGAATGTTCGCTACGCGCTTGAAGGCTCGGTGCAACGTTGCGAAAATCGTCTGCGTGTGAATGTTCAGTTGATCGATGCAAAGACGGGCAATCATCTATGGGCCGACCGCTTCGATAAGCCCATTGCTGACATGCTCGACATGCAGGACGAAATTGTGGCCAGGATTGCCCGTACGTTGGATGCCCAACTCATTGCTGCCGAGGCCCGGCACGCAACAAGAATGCTAAATCCCGATTCCATGGATTTCTATTTCCAAGGCCGCCATTCCCTGAGCAAGGGACTAACACCCGAATACTTGAAAGAAGCTCGCGATTTTTTTGAATTGGCGTTGACAATTGATCCTAGAAATGTCGACGCAATGAGCTGGATGGCGTCGGTCGAGGCTGCGCTAGGACTGTTGTTCTTGACCGACCACCCCCATGAACATCTCACGGCGTCAGAGACCCTGGTACTCAAGGCGCTGCGCCTTGCCCCCGACCACGCCTGGGCTCATTTCACGTTAGCTATGCTACGCATCTGCGCGAATCGGATGGTCCAAGGCGTGGCCGAGTGCCAGCGAGCTTTGGCACTAGACCGCAATTTGGCTGACGCGCACGTGATGATGGGCATCGCCAAATTTTATAGCGGTCGCGGAGCAGATACGGAGTCTTACGTCATCGAGGCACTACGCCTGTCCCCACGCGATATTTTCGCCTTTCATTGGATGAGTACGGCGGGTTTTGCCAAGCTGCAGATCGAAGAAGACGCTGAAGCAGCCGCCTGGTTTGCCCGAGGAATCGAGGCCAACGGAAACTTTTCTAATCTGCATTTTGGGCACGCAGCAGCGCTCGCGCTTCTTGGAAGACTGGACGACGCTCAATTGGCCGCGAAAACAGGGCTTACACTTGATCCAACGTTTACTATCCGTCGCGTCAAAGATGCTCCAGTGCGCGGCGAAGCGGGGTTCGTTACTGGAGCCAAGCGCTTCGTCAAGGGATTGTACATCGCGGGAGTTCCGGAAGGATGATGCCCGCTTCGGGCTGAAAGCGGGCTTTCCCTCACGGTCCGCCGACAGCCCGAGGGCTGTATTCGCGGCATTGGAGATAAACGTCGCTCATAGCCCGTGGGCAAACCTCGTCCAGTTCCTTCCATTCGCAAGCGGCAACAAGCATTTCTCGATGCTGACGCGCGCTATGCGGCCCAGCGGGGCTTTACAATCCAGACGGCCTATTTTGGTTTGATGGCCTTGAGCATCGATTCAGTGTCGGTCAGCCAGACGCTTCCGTCGTTTTTCAACCGTGCCAGCACGCGCCGCATCGCGGCTGCGCCATCGGGGGTGCCAACGACAAAGGGATGGATTCCGATCACCACCGTGGTCGCCTCGCGAGCCGGATCACCGCGCGCTTCCTCGGCGAGCTCGATCACGTAATCGAGCCACAGTTTCTCGATCTCGGTCGATGACTTCATGCGCGACAGATTTTGCCCCATGTCGACGGTAACGACTGGATAGGGCAATAGCATCAGCGGTCCGTTCGGCGTGTCGAGCTGCGATACGATGTCCGAATCCATGCCATCAATGGTGGTGACGCCCGCGGCAGCCATCGCCTGCATTGTGTCGGAATTGGCATAGACGCTCGGGCTCGACCAGCCGGTCGATTTCACGCCCGTCGTCGACGCGATGAGCGCGAGGGTGTCGTTGATGTAGCCTTTCTGCTCATCGAGGCCACGACCGAGTGGCAGCATGTGGCTGGTGTTGTTCATGCCGTGGGCGACGATCGGCGCGTTCGGCTGAAGGCTGCGAAGCTCCTTCCATTCCGACGGATGGGCGCGCGGAAATTCCGCATTCAAGGCGATGCTGAGCGGCACATCCAGATCCCTGAAAAGGCGGGCGACGCGCAGGTTTCCCCAACTCAACGAATATTGGCGGAAGTTTTCGTTGACGAGATCCGGGCTCCGGCCGGCAAGGTCGGGGCGGTAGACCGGTCCCTGGCCAAAGCCGAATTCCTCGACAAAGAGCACGAAACTCACGGCCACTTTCTTGCCGCCGGGCCAGGCGGCGACATGGACGGGGTTGCGTGGAAATTTCGTGATCCAGTCGACCTCCTGCTGCGCCGAAACCGTTGCAGGCATCACGAGCGACAGGACGGCGGCCGTCGCAACGAGCAGTCCGAATTGGCGGGACCGGCATCGCATCATGATCGGCGGCCGTCGGTGGAGATTGGCAAGCGAGGCCTCCCAGGAGTGATCTGTCGGTGCATGATCTCGTCCGTCAATCGCCGCCGGGCGCCGCGGGCCGAGACGCTTTTTCCCCGGACCGGACTTGTCCGAGACGCACGGTCTGAAGGTCGTAGATAGAGCGTTCGGCCTTAAAAAATCGTATTGGACGCGACGGATTTCGTCGCGGCGAACGACCGGCTTGCTCCGGCTACAGGACCTTGCTTGCGCCGGGAATTTGCCGCAGCGCGCGCGTGAGCGCCCAGCTGAATGCGACTGTCAGCACGAAGCCGACGGTCGCCTTGACGATCGCCGGTAGATTGTAATCGAACAGCCAATACTGCAGCCAAAGCGCGATCGGGTAGTGCACCAGGAAGATGCCGAAGGCGTCTGCCTGCATCGGGTCGAGAAGCCTGGCGGTGCCCGATTGCTTGAACCTCTGGAAAAACGCCAGGATGAGAAACATGATGGCGACGCTGAAGACTGTGAAGCAGGCGGCGTAAAGGCCTTCGTACCAGTCCGGCAGCGGCGATGGATTGCCGAGGATTTCCCGCTTGATGTAGATCAGTCCCCAGAGCAGACAGTACGGCACGATCGCGAGCACCATCCACTCCCAGCTGACCTTTGCCATGCGGCCGTCGGCCGCGAGCAGGCCGCGGTCCATATTCGCGACGCCGATACCGGCGCCGAAAAAGAAGTAGCTGGCATAGAGCATCACCCGCCCGAGCTGCACCGAGAATGGCCCAAACTCGAACCAGGTGCTGTGTCCGTAGTGCATCAGCCCGGGAATGTAGAACGCCGCGGTCACGGCCAGCATGACGGCGAAGAAGTCGGCCGGCCGGCGGCGGCCGTGCAGGGAAAGACGATTAAGCGGGTCGAGCAGGTGGGGTCGCAGTCGAAACAGCAGGCACGCCGCCAGGTCGAAGGCGAACAGGACCCAGAGAAACCAGATCGGTCCGCTCGGCCACGGGCCCTTGGTGATCATGTTCCAGTAGTACTCCGAAAAGCCGATTTCGGGGTGTTGTCGGAGCGAGATGGCGTAGTAGGCGAGCGGGATGACCGTGAAGGCGCAGATCAAGAACGGCAGGCCGAGCCGGAGCAAGCGGTCCTGGAGATAGTTGGCCACCCCCTTACGGGCGATGCCGGACCAGGCGAACAGCCCGGACAGGAAAAAGAACATCGCCATGAAGAAACTGTCGGTGGCGAGCACGATCATGTCGAAGCCGAAGAAGTACTTCGGGTCGGTGTGGCCGAAATAGGTGTACGGAATCACGGCATGATGCAGCAACACGACCAGGGTCAGAAACGTACGGGCCCGGTCGATCGCGGGGTTGCGGGACTTCGCCTTGGGAACTGACCGCACATCGGCCGTCATACCAACCTCGAGGGTCGTCATGATTTGCTGCTCCCATCCTCAGAACGGCGCGTTTTGCCCGCCACAGACTACGTCCTGCGCGGGCATGACCTTGACGTGGATCAATGGTAGAGCACGACTGTATCGCTGGCTGCCCGTATGGAGCGCTTCTGCGCACGGACTCAGCTGGCCACATTCGCTGTCCAGACCTGGCCTTCTGTACTGTCGGACCGCCGTCCGCACCCCCGGCGAGCGGCGATGATGGCATCATGCCACTGTTTTGCCCGACGGATCAAGCGGATTTCGCAAAATCAGCAGTTTCCTGCGACTAAACCATTGATGTCGCTGTCACCGGCTACTGTGCATGGGGTTGTTTTCGATAGTCTTGGGGCCGGGCCGCGAAAGCCCGGCCTGATGTCAGTGTCCGCCGAGATAGGCCGTGATCAGCTTGGGATCGTGGATGAGATCCCTGGCGGGGCCGGACTGCACGATCTCGCCGGTCTCGAGCACGTAGCCGTAATCGGCCGTCTCCAGCGCGGCGCGGGCGTTCTGCTCGACCAGCAGGATCGACACGCCGAGATCGCGCAGCGATGCGATGGTGCGAAAGATCTCGCGCACGATCAGCGGCGCGAGGCCGAGGCTCGGTTCGTCCAGCATCAGCAGCTTCGGCTTGGCCATCAGCGCGCGCCCGAGTGCGAGCATCTGGCGCTCGCCGCCGGAGAGGGTGCCGGCGGCCTGGCGTTGCCGCTCCTTCAGACGGGGAAAGCGATCGTAGACCTCGCCCAGCGTCTTCTGGACGCCGGAGCGGTCGCGCAGGCTGTAGGAGCCGAGCAGAAGATTGTCGGCGACCGACATGTCGGAGAACAGCTCGCGCTTTTCCGGGACCAGGCACAGCCGGCGCTCGACGCGATCCTCGACGGACATTTTTCCGATGTCGCCGCCCTGGAAGACCATGCGGCCGCGCGATGCGAGCAGCCCGATGGCCGCCATCAGCAGCGTGGTCTTGCCGGCACCGTTCGGGCCGATGACGGTGACGATCTGGCCTTCTTCGATCGACAGCGAGACGTTGCGGACCGCTTCGACGTTGTCGTAGCAGACGGTCACGTCCGTCATGGAAAACATCCCGCTCACGCGACGCCTCCGAGATAGGCCTCTTGAACCCGTTCGTCGCTGCGGATCGCCGCTGGCGCGCCTTCGCAGAGTTTTGAGCCGAAATCGAGCACCACGATGCGGTCGACCAGCGACATCACGAACTCCATGTCGTGCTCGACGATCAGGATGGTCAGATGGTCCGCCCGCAGCGAGCGAAGCAGCTCCGCAAGCCGCAGCTTCTCCTGGCGGCGCAGGCCTGCCGCCGGCTCGTCCAGCACCAGCAGCGCCGGGTCGGCGGCCAGCGCACGGGCGATCTCCAGGATACGCTGGTTGCCGAGCGGCAGATTGCCTGCGAGCTCGAACGGCTTTTCACCGAGGCCGACGCGCTCGAGCTGCGTCAGGGCCTCGTGCCGCGCGCTGGCCTCCTCACGCTGGTTGAGGCGGAAGGCGCCGGCGAACAGGCCCGTGCCGGTGCGGGCGTAGGTGCCGAGCATCACGTTTTCCAGAAGGCTCATGCGCGGCCGCAGCTTCACGTGCTGGAAGGTCCGCGCGACACCCGCCTTGGCGATGCGGGATTGCGCATCATGCGTAATGGGGCGTCCCGCAAAGACGATCTCGCCCTTGTTGACCCTGAGCGCGCCGGTCAGGCAGTTGAACATCGTGCTCTTGCCGGCGCCGTTCGGGCCGATGACGGCAAGGATCTCGCCGGACCGGACCTCGAAGCTGACATTGTTGACCGCGACCAGCCCGCCGAACCGGCGCTCGGCGCCGTCGACTTTCAGAAGCAGCTCGCCCGGCGTCGGTTGGGGGCGACGCGGCAGCGGCGGCGCAGGCTGCGGCCGCTCGCGTTTGATCTTCGGCAGATAGCGCGCGACGAACGGCACGATGCCCTGCCGCGCCCATTGCAGGAACAGGATGAACAATGCGGAGAAGGCGACGATCTCGAGCTGGCCGGAGGCGCCCTTGGCGATCAGCGGCAGATAGTCCTGCACGCTGTTCTTTAGCAGGGTGACGACGGCGGCACCCACGACGCCGCCGAGCAGGCTACCGGCGCCGCCGACCATCGACATCATCAGATATTCGATGCCCATGCCTGCATCGAACGGGCCCGGGCTGATGAAGCGGCTCATATGGGCGTAGAGCCAGCCCGAGAGCGAAGCCAGAAAGGCCGCGATCACGAAGGTCACGAGCTTGATCCGGAAGGCGTTGATGCCGAGGCTCTCGACCAGCGTATTGCCGCCGCGCAGCGCGCGCATGGCGCGACCGAGCCTGGAGTCCAGCAGATTGTATCCGAGCAGGAGGACGGCCGCGACGATGCCCCAGATCAGGAAGTAGATCTGCGCGCTCGACACCAGCGCGAGCGATCCGATGCTGATCGGCGGGATCGACGAGATGCCGTTGAAGCGGCCGAGTCCCTCGACATTGCCGAACAGGAAGCCGATGGCGAGACCCCAGGCGACGGTCGAGAGCGAGAGGAAATGGCCCTGGAGCCGCAAGGTGACGACGCCGAGGATGGCTGCGACGCAACAGGTCAGCGCCACGCCGAACAGGAGGCCGAGCCACGGGGAGTATCCGTTCAATGCGGAGACCCAGGCGGTCGCATAGGCCGCGACGCCCACGAACGCCGCCTGTCCGAACGACACGATGCCGCCGACGCCGGTGAGCAGCGCAAGGCCGATGGCGACCAGCGAGTAGATGCCGATATAGTTCATCAACGTGATGCTGAACGGGCTCAGCACGAGAGGGGCGAGCGCGAGGCACACCACTGCCGCCACCGCAGCAAGCTGAACGTGAAGGCGCGTCATTCCTCGATCTCCTCCTCGGAATGCAGCGAGGCGAGGGATCGCCAGATCAGGATCGGGATCAGCAGCGAGAACACGATGACGTCCTTCAGCGCGCTGCTCTCGAAGGATGCGAAGCTCTCGAGGATGCCGACGCCGACGGCGCCGATCGCAGCCCCGGGATAGCTGGTCATGCCGCCGACGATGGCGCCGACGAAGGCCTTGAGGCCGATCAGAAAGCCGGAATCGTAGAACACCGTGTTGACCGGCGCGATCAGGATTCCGGATACGCCCGCCATCAGCGATCCCAGCAGATAGGCGATCGTGCCGGCGCGGGCGGGCCGTATCCCCATCAGGCGGGAGCCGGTCCGGTTCACGGCCGTGGCGCGCAGCGATTTTCCGACCAGCGTAAAGTCGAAGAAGAGATAGAGCAGGCCGCTGAAAACGAGGGCTGCAATCACGATCAGCATGGTCTGGCCCGAGACCAGCACGCCGGCGAACTCGGTCGAGAACGACGTCAGCGGTTCGGTTCTGACGCCTTCGGGGCCGAAGAAGAGCAGGCCGAGGCCCACCAGCGCGAAATGCAGCGCGACGGAGACCGTCAGCAGCAACAGCACCGTTCCGTCCGCGATGGGGCGGAAGACGATCCGGTCCAGAAGCGGCGCGATCGGCGTGATCAGCATCAGCGCAAGCACGAGCCTGACGGCAAGCGGCGGCTCGGCGCGCATCGTCAGCCAGGCGAGGCCGACGACGGCGAGCGGAAGTACGAGATAAAAAAGGAGGGCACGCGGCAGCAGGCGAAGCTCGCCGGAGCGCAGCAGCGAGATGATCTCGATCAGGGTCGCGAGGCCGGCCAGGATGACGACGAGTGCGCCGGTTCCGGGAAAGCGCTTCGCATCGAGGGCCGCCAGCGTCAGGGCCGTGAATGCGGCGATGTCGCCAAAAGGAATGAAGATGACCCGTGTCACCGTGAAGATGAGGACGGTCCCGATCGCCACCAGCGCATAGACTGCGCCGGTGGCGATCCCGTCGATCCCAAGGATGGCTGCGATGTCGCTCGTCATTGAGACGCCGTTGCTCCTTCTGGCTGCCTGCCGCCGTCCGGCTACGGCGCGTACTTCCAGGCGCCGCCGGTCAGGCGCACGACGACGAGCGAGCGCTCGTCGACGCCGGTCACGGAACCTGGCTTGAAGTTATAGACGGCATGGACGCCCGGCAGCTCCTTGGTGCTGAGGATCGCGTCCCGCAGCGCGGTGCGGAATTCCGCCGTTCCGGGCTTCGCGGTCTTGAGCGCGCGCTCCGCCGCGTTGGCGAAAATCAGCCAGGCGTCGAAGGAGTAGGCGGAGAAGCCGTCGGTGGTCGGAATGTTGTGGGTCTTCTGGTAGACGCTGCGGAAATCCAGCGCGATCTTCTTGGCGAAGTGCTCGTCGGGCAGTTGCTCGGCGACGATGACGGGACCGGCGGAGACCTGAATGCCGTCGGCCGCCTTGCCGCCGACATTGACGAAGTCCGGATTGACCAGCGCCACTGTGCCGTAGGTGTTGCCCTTGAAGCCGCGGTCGGCGAGGCTAAGCAGAGGCAGCGCGCCTTGCGTCCCCGAGCCGCCGTCCAGTACGGCATCCGGCCGCGCGGCAAGCACCTTCAGGATCTGCGCGGTGACCGAGGTGTCGGTGCGGGCATATCGCTCGTTGCTCTGGATCTTGATGTCGCCGGCGGCTTCGGCTGCCTTGGCGCCGTTATAGACGAGGTCGCCCCATGCGTCGGAGAAGCCGATATAGCCGATATTCTTCATGCCATCGCGCTTCATGCGATCGGCGACGATCTTGACGAGCAGGGACGCCGGCTGCGGCACCGACACCACCCACTGCTCGGGCGTTTCCGGCAGCTTGCCGATCGGCGAGACCGCGATCATCGGCACCTTCAGCTCGCTCGCCACCGCCGCCATGGCGATGGTCGACGGTGCCGTCGCGGTGCCGATCAGGAGGTCCACCTTCTCCTCTTCCACCAGCTTGCGCGCGTTGCGGGTCGCTGCCGACGGGTCGGAGCCGTCGTCGAGCTGGATCAGGCGAATGGTTTCGCCATTGATGGTCTTCTTGTACTCATAGGCCGCATTGATGCCGCGCCCATAGGGGATTCCGATCGACGATCCGTTGCCGCTGAGCGAGGTGACGAAGCCGATGGTGATATCGGCCTGTGCAGCCGGAGCGGCGAAGATTCCGGCGACAAGTGCAAATAGGCTCAGAGTCTTGCGCATATGCGTTCTCCTCCGTTGGTGCTGGATAGGAATGCCTCGAAGCCGCCGCGCGGGGAGCCCGAGCGACGAACGAACCGGTTGAAAGCATTGCTGCGGCGCCGAAATCCGGGCGCGATCGATAGAGAGTCTGCTCGGCCGCGCGTCAGCAGCCATGGCGGTGCTTGTTGCTCGAACAACGGGCCCATCGGCAAATGCGGGCAGGCCCTTTCTGGAGCGATGAAAGGCCAATGACGCGGCCGCGATCCGCGGCCGGCGATGCTGCCACTGCCGGCTGTTCGAGCACGGCGACTGTCCACACGATTGAGTCTCTCAAAATCGGTGCCCTGCAACATCATTGTCATGGCCACCGGTCCTTGACCGGCGAGGAATTACTTAAAGCCTAAAGTATTGCCGGTGGCGTCGTCAACACGTGTCACGGGGCTGTCAGAAAAAAATGTTGCTGCATACAATTTCGTCAGTGTGCGGCGCTTCCTCGCGGATCGAATGAACGAAAACGCCGTGCTCGCCTTGCCGCGACGGTGCCGGTCGCCAGCGCCGCCGCACGCATTTGACGGGTGAATTAGTTTATGGTTGAAATATTCATCGGCAGCCGACGACCGATCCTCCGACCACCGCTTGAGGAGAAGGACGATGCGCATCTTCTGGCAGAGCTTTGTTGATGCGAGCGTGAACGCGCCCTACATGGCGCGGCTGTCGGAATACCTGAACAACATCGCTGCATCAGGCACGACGGTTCATGTCGAGGGCATTACGCCGCCGGACCGGGAGTTCGGACGGCTTGCGGAATTGCGCTGCGCCGTCCAGGCGATCGATAACGGCATCGCGGCCGAGGAGGGCGGGTTCGACGCCTTTGTCATGGGGCATTTCCAGGATCCCGGACTCTACGAGCTGCGCTCGGCGCTCGACATTCCCGTGATCGGGACCGGCGAGGCGACGTTGCTGGCGGCCTCGCAGCTCGGCCGGCGGCTCGGCCTTGTAACGCTCGATCCCGTCTTCGAGGTCTGGCACTACGAGCAGGCCGAGCGCTACGGCCTCCGTGATCGCGTGGTCCATGTGACCGGTCTTGGCTGCAAGCCGGAGGATTTCGCCGATGCGTTCGCCGGAGACGAGGCCGCGCAAGCCCGCATGATCGAGGATTTTGTCGCGTGCGCTCTTCCGCTGGTCGAGCGCGGTGCGGACGTCGTGATCCCGGCCGGCGTGCTGCCAGGCCTCCTGATCGGGAAGGAGCATGGCCTGAAGGTCGGCCACGCGCCGGTGGTCAATTGTGCGGCGGTGGCGCTGAAGAGTGCCGAGATGTGGGTCCAGCTCCGGCGGCTCAATGGCACCGAGCCCAGCCGCGGGCCGAGCTTCAAGCGCGCCAGCGCCCAGGCGCGGGCGGATTTCCGCGCGTTGCTCGCCCGTAACGACCGTTAGTCCTGCCAGATTGTTCTTGGAGACCAAGCCATGATGACCCCCGAAAAGATCCTGTACGAGACCGAGGTGACGGCGACCGGCGGTCGGGACGGCAAGGCCGCCAGCGCCGACGGTCTTTTGTCGGTGTCGCTGTCCTTGCCGAAATCGATGGGCGGCACCGGCGGCGAAGGAACCAATCCCGAGCAGCTCTTTGCGGCCGGCTATGCCGCGTGCTTCCTCGGCGCGGTCAAGCTCGTCGCGCGGACGCGGAAGGTGGTGCCGTCTGCCGAGCCTTCGGTGACTGCGAAGGTCGCGATGGGGCCGGTCCCCGTCGGATATGCGCTGGCTGTCGAGCTGAAAGTCAATCTGCCCGGTGTCGAGAAATCGGTGGCCGAAGAGGTCGTCGCCGGCGCGCATGAGCGCTGCCCCTATTCGAACGCAACCCGTGGCAATATTGACGTGAAATTGACGGTGGTTTGAGGCGAATGAACGAGGCGGGCCGACGGTGACCAATACCTTACGCACACCGTATGATGGCGTCGTGATCGCGACGCCCGTCACGATTCCCTATGTGCGCTACTCCATCGAAAGCGCGCAATGGTGGATCGGCCGAGCGCTCAGCGCGCTCGTCGCGCAGGCCGGCATCAAGGCGTCCGATATCGATGGTCTGTGCGTCTCCAGCTTCACCATGGGCACTGACAGCGGGGTCGGGCTGACGCAGCATTTCGGTCTGTGCGTGCGGTGGCTGGATACGATCCCGCTCGGTGGCGCCAGCGCCATCGCCGGCTTACGAAAGGCTGCGCGCGCGGTTCAGGCCCATGACGCCGACATCGTGGCCTGCGTGGCAGGCGACACCAACCACGTCGATTCCTTCAGGCTGACGCTCGAGAACTTTTCGCGCTTCAATCAGGATGCCGTCTACCCCTACGGCGCAGGCGGCGCCAATTCGAGCTTCGCGCTGATCGCGCGCAACTACATGCGGACTTTCGGCGTTACGCGCGAGGACGTCGGCAGGATCGCGGTCGCCCAACGCGCGAATGCCTTGCGCAACCCGCATGCGCTGATGAAGACGCCGCTGACGCTCGAGCAATATCTCGCGGCACGGCCGATTTCTGATCCGATCCACCTGTT
Organism: Bradyrhizobium sp. CCGUVB4N; assembly: GCF_024199945.1. Lineage (GTDB taxonomy): Bacteria > Pseudomonadota > Alphaproteobacteria > Rhizobiales > Xanthobacteraceae > Bradyrhizobium. The sequence continues at coordinate 3,835,659 of NZ_JANADP010000001.1, forward strand.
CGATTGCGTGATGCCCTGCGCCGGTGCGGAAGCGTTTCTCGTCATGCGCGAAGAGACAGCGGCCTCGCTGAGGCTCCCGGCCGCGCGACTTCTGTCGACGATCGAACGGCACAATGCCTTCGCCGACGATCCGATGCAGGTGCGGGGCGGTTGGGCGATGGACATCGGCGAGCTCTATGCAATGGCCGGTGTGAAGCCCGATGATCTCGACGTCGTGCAGACCTATGACGACTATCCCGTCATCACGATGATGCAGTTCGAGGATCTCGGCTTCTGCAAGAAGGGGGAGGGGGCCGAGTTCGTGCGCCAGCACGATCTGACCATCGGCGGTGACTTTCCGCACAACACGTCGGGCGGACAGCTTTCGGCCGGGCAGGCCGGTGCTGCCGGCGCCTATCTCGGTCTCGTCGAAGGATTGCGGCAGGTTCTGGGGACTGCGGGCCCTACCCAGGTCGGGAATGCAAGCCTCGCCTTGGCGTCCGGGTTCGGTATGATCAACTATGACCGCGGTCTGGCCTCGGGCGCCGCGATCCTTGCAGGGCCCTCGCGATGATAGAGCCGATCAAGCCGCCCCGGCGCAAGAACCCGCTGTTGCGAACGCGACTGCCGGCCTCGCCACCGCGACCGCGCAGCAGGACGTCGCATGGGTTCACGCGGGCGGCCGCCGAAGGCCGCTTCATGCTGCAACGCTGCGAGGCTTGTGGCTCCTTTGCTTATCCCGCGCGGGAGGCATGCCCGTCTTGCCTGTCGTCCGGCCTCGCCTTCGTCGACGCGCCCCGTCGTGGCATGCTGCTCGCCGAGACGACCGCGCGGGTGCCGAGTGACGTCTACTTCCGCGAACGGGCGCCGTGGCGGATCGGCCTCGTCAGGATGGATTGCGGTCCGACGATCGTGACCCATCTTCATGCCGACTGCGCCGAGGGCGCTGCCGTCCGCATGTCGTTTCAACTCGACAAGAGCGGCCAGGCGGTGGCCTTTGCCCATCCCGAAGGGGAGACTCCCAACATGGCAGACGACAAGCAGTGGCGGGAAATGACGGCCGATCCGAAATTCCGACGCGTGCTCGTGACCAACGGCCGCAGCGTGATCGGCCAGGAAGCCGTCGCGGCCTTGAAGACCGCGGGCGCCAAGACGGTGTTCGTCGGCATTGCCGAACCGTGGCGTCCGTTCGCCGGCGAAAACCTGCTTCGCGGTCAGGACGGAATCGAGATCGTGACCCTCGACGCGGCCGACGAAAAATCGGCCACTGATCTCGCGGCCGACATCGGCGGCAAGGTCGATATCCTCGTCAACACGACAGAATATGTGCGACCGGGCGGACTGCTCGACCGCAGGGGCACGAGCATCGCACGCGACGAGATCGATCAGGCCTATCTCGGCTTTATCAACCTCGCGCAGGCCTTTGGACCCGCCATGCGGATGCGCGGCGCCGACGGCATCAGCAACAGCGCCGCCTGGGTCAACATTCTCTCGGTCTATGCGTTGGCGAGTTGGCCTGCCTTTGGTGCCTACTCAGCCTCGCAAGCGGCGTGCCTGTCGCTCTCGCACTGCCTTCGTGCCGAGCTCAGGCCCGGCGGCGTCAGGGTGATGAATCTTTTCACCGGGCCCGTTGACACCGAATGGTTCCAGACCGTGCCCCCGCCAAAGGTCGCACCGCGCGCAGTCGCGCAGGCGATCGTGTCGGGGCTCAAAGGTGGCCTCGAGGAGATGTATGTCGGAGATGTCGCCGAAGAGATCCGGCAGCGTCTCGCTGCCAATCCAAAAGCGCTCGAACGAGAGCTCGACAGGTGAAATCGGAATTTCAACCAAGCTGGAGGACGTGACGATGCAAAGCAAGAATCTCCTGGAGCTGGCGGGTGCGATTTCTTCCGGCGCGGTGCGCGTCGTCGATCTGACCTTTACGCTCAGTCCGGATTTTCCGGTCATCGTGCTGCCGCCGGAGTTCGGCCAGGCGGCGCCGGTCCGCATCCAGGAAATCTCGCGATACGACGGTCGCGGCCCGGCCTGGTACTGGAACAATGTCACCTTCGGCGAACATACCGGCACGCATTTCGATGCGCCGATCCACTGGTTCACCGGCAAGGACCTGCCGAACAATGCCGTCGACACGATGCCGGCCAAGGACATGATCGCGCCGGCCTGTGTCATCGACTGCTCGGCGCAGGCGGCCCAGGATCCCGATTTCCTGCTGACGGTTCCACTCGTCGAGGCCTGGGAGGCGAAACACGGCCGCATCCCAGAGCGGAACTGGGTGCTGCTGCGAACCGATTGGTCGAAGAAGGGTTGGCGCGACTACGCCAATCTCAGGGATGACGGCGCGCACACGCCGGGCCCGAACGCGGCCGTCATGAAGTGGCTGGTGGAAGAGCGCGGCGTCATCGGATTCGGCACCGAGACCATCGGTACGGATGCAGGGCAGGCCGGGCATTTCGAGCCGCCTTATCCGGCGCATCACTTCCTGCACGGCGCTGGCCGTTACGGCCTGCAATGCCTTTGCAATTTGGATCAGCTTCCGGCCACCGGCGCCATCATCGTCGCCTCGCCGCTGAAGATCCAGAACGGCTCCGGCAGTCCGCTTCGCGTCATCGCGCTGGTCTCGTCAAACTGAAGTGAATTCATGGCGCTTGCCAATCAGAACAAGAAATATTCGCGAAAGACAGGTGCCATGAACGTGATCAAGAGTCTGCTGGTCTCCACTGCATTGCTTCTCGTCGTCCCGCAAGCAGCGCAGGCCGAGATCCTCGTTGGATTCGTCACCGGCCTCAGCGGGCCGGTGTCGTCGATCGGAATTCCCAACGCGAAGGGGATCGCGGCGGGGCAGGCCTATATCGGCGAGATCGGCGGCGAGAAGATTCGGGTCATCCAGCTTGATGACGGCTCCGATCCGACGGCGTCTGCGCGCAACGCTCGCAAACTCGTCGAGCAGGAGAAGGTCGATGTCCTCATCGGCACGTCTGGTGCCCCGCAGACGCTCGCGATGGCGACGGCAGCAATCGAGATGAAGACTCCAATGATCGCGGTGTCGCCGATCGCGCCGGTGCCGCCTGGCGACGGCGGCCCCTGGGTCGTCCAGACGCCGCAACCAACGCCGCTGCTCGTGCAAGGCATCGTCGACCACATGAAGGCGAAGGGCCTGAAGACCGTCGCGTTCATCGGCTTCTCCGACGCGTTCGGCGACCTCATGTACAGTTCGCTCGAGCAAAGTGCGAAGACCGCCGATATCAAGATCATCGCCAACGAACGCTACGCCCGATCGGACGCCTCGGTTACAGCCCAGGTGCTGCGCGCGCTCGCCGCACGTCCTGACGCGATCATGCTCGGCGGCACCGGGACGCCCGGCGCGTTGCCGGTCATCGCGCTGTCCGAGCGCGGGTATAAAGGGCCGCTCTACGGCAATCACGGGCTGATCAGCGCCGATTTCCTGCGTCTGGCCGGCAAGGCCGCCAACGGCATCATCTGCCCGACTGGACCTGTGACCGCCGCGGAGCAACTTCCGGCCAACAATCCGATTCAGAAGGTGGCCCTGGATTTCCGTGCGGCCTTCGAGAAAGCGAACGGCGAGGCGCCGACGGATTCTTTCTCGTCCTATTCCTTCGACGGCTGGCTGGTCTTCGCCGACGCCGCCAAGCGCGCGATGGCAACCGGTGCCAAGCCGGGCTCGCCGGAATTCCGAACCGCGCTTCGTCAGGCGCTGTTCGCGACCAAGGAGGTCGTCGGGACGCAGGGCGTCTATACTTATACGCCGGCGGATCGGCATGGCGTCGACGATCGCTCGCGCATCATGGTCCAGATCGAGGACGGCAAATACAAGCTGTTGCCCTGAGGCGGGAGCATGATGGTGACGGAGCACGGGGCACCGGCGAACACCAACGGGGCGGTTGGCCGGGAGAACGTGACACTGGCCCCGATGCGTGCGGTGACGTCGTTTCCGCCGTCGGACCGGATTCTGTCCACTATCCTCACGCGGCAGGCGGAACGCCATGGTGAGCGCGTCCTGCTGGTCGCGGGTGAGACGCGCTGGTCCTTTGCGCAGACCGCGGCGATCGCGGCCGCGTCGGCCCGGGCTCTCGTCGATGCCGGAATCAAGCCGGGCGATCGGGTCGCGCTGATGTGCTCGAACCGTCCGGAGTTCCTGCAGGTCTATCTCGGCTGCGCGTGGCTCGGGGCCATCGCGGTCCCGATCAATACCGCGTTGCGCGGTGTCCAGCTCTCCCACATCTTCCGCAACTCGCGGCCAGCGCTGCTTGTCGTCGAGGCTCAGTTCGCGGGCGCGATCGACAGCGTGGAGGCGGGGGGCGATCTGCCGCCTCGGACCTGGATCATCGGAGCTGCCGATGAGCCAATCGATGCCAGGTTGTCCGCGTTGCCGTTGCCGGCTCTCGGAGCCGCGGCGCCAGCGGGCGCTGTCCGCCCTGGCGACACCGTTGCGATCCTCTACACATCGGGGACCACCGGGCCTGCAAAGGGTGTGTGTTGTCCGCAGGCGCAATTGTTCTGGTGGGGCATCTATTCGGCGCGTGCGCTCGGCATCCGCGAGGGCGATGTGCTGTTCACGACGCTGCCCCTGTTCCACACCAACGCGCTGAATGCGTTCTATCAGGCGCTCCTGAACGGATGCACTTACGTGTTGGAGCCGAAATTCTCCGCCTCCGGCTTTTGGGCCGCCGCGCAACGGCACAATGCGACGGTCGGCTATCTGCTCGGCGCGATGGCGTCGATGCTGCTGGCGCAGCCGAAGACGGCGAACGATTCGACGCATTGTCTTCGCGTTGCGCTCGGCGGCGGAGTGCCGCCGCAGATCCACGCTCCGTTCCGCGAACGCTTTGGCGTACCGCTGGTCGACGGCTACGGGTCGACCGAAACGAACTTCGTGTTCGCCGGCACGATTCCGTCGGATCGTCCGGGGACGATGGGTTATCTGGCCGAAGGCATCGAAGCCCGGATCGTCGACGAGAATGATTCAGCTCTTCCCGATGGAGAGGCCGGCGAGCTCGTGCTTCGCGCGAGTGAACCGTTTGCTTTTGCCACCGGCTATTTTGGCATGCCGGAGAAGACGGTCGAGGCCTGGCGAAATCTGTGGTTTCACTCGGGCGATCGTGTGGTTCGGGATCCCGACGGACACTATCGCTTCATCGACCGCATGAAGGATTCGATCCGCAGGCGTGGCGAGAACGTATCCTCCTGGGAGGTCGAGCAGACCATCCAGTCCCATCCCGCGGTCGCCGCCTGTGCGATTTACCCGCTGCCCTCGGAACTGGGAGAGGACGAGGTTGCGGCCGCGATCCTGCTGGAACCAGGACAATCGCTGGAGCCTGTCGACATCGTCAGGCATTGCGAAGGACAGATCGCCTATTTCGCCATCCCGCGCTACGTGCGCATTTTGAGCCAGATGCCGCTGACGGAGAACGGCAAGATCAAGAAGGGCGTGCTGCGTGAGGCGGGCGTCACGGCGGATATTTGGGATCGCGAGGCGGCCGGAGTGAAGGTGCGACGCTGACAGTTGCGTCCGCTCAGGGTTTTTGCAGAGCGTCCCTGACAGCGCCCTTGAGCTCGTCGAGCTCGCCGATCAAGCCGTCGTACCGATCCGCGGGGAAATCCGCCAGCAACTCGGCAAGCCATGCGCCGTGGCTCTTGGCCATTCGCCTGAAGGTCTTGCGGCCTTCGACCGTCATGCAGACAATCTGCACGCGGCGATCGAGGTTCGACGGCGTGCGGGTGATGTATCCGTCCGCGACCAGACGGTCCACGATCGGTGTGAGGTTCCCGGCCGAGACCATCAGGCGCTTGGGCAGCTCTCCCAGCACAAGCCCGCTCGGTTCGCGGTCGAGCTGAGCCAGAACATCGAAGCGGGGCATCGTGAAATCGAACTCATCGCGAAACCGGCGCCGCAGCTCCCCTTCGATCAGGGTCGTGCAGGCGAGCAGCCGGAGCCAAACTCGCGTTTGAGCCCTGTACTCGGCCTCCTGATCCACCCCATTCCTGGCTGATACAGGCGCGGACTCTTTCGCGAGTGCCAATCGAATCTCCCGGGCTTCGTAGCCTGTTGAAAGCTGACGCAACTCTCATGGTCGATGGCAAGATAGTTCGTGCCAAAAGTAAATTCAAGGCTGAGCCCGGGCGTCCCGGAATTGGTGCAGCTCCGTATCCAATTTGCACTGTATCTCAAGATCGATGCCGGGGAGCCAAAGCCGCCGTCGAGGTCTTTGCAGAAGCCGCCTTGACAAGGCGCGCGCCAACGAAATATTTTATGCTTAAAATAATTAAGCGAAGGTTCGGCGCATGGCGTGCCCGGCGAAAGCCAGGGGATCATGCGCATGGTGTGTATCGGCGGCGGCCCGGACGGCCGCGCAGTCAGCGCAGGAGGGATCAGATGAGCTCCGTGGCAAAGGTGATCCGGCGTGAATGGCTTGACTGGCCGTTTTTCGAGCCGCGTCATCATGCGATTGGCGATGCGCTCGACCGCTTCGTGCAGTCGGGGGCCCTCGACAAGATCGATCACAGCGACGTCGATGGCGCCTGCCGCCGGCTCGTGCGGGCGATGGGCGAGGCGGGGCTGCTCGATTGCGCGGTCGCGGCTCCCGATGGCGATGCCACGACAATCGATTCCCGTTCGATCTGCCTGTCGCGCGAGTCGCTCGCCTATGCCGATGGCCTCGCCGATTTCGCCTTCGCCATGCAGGGGCTCGGTTCAGGCGCGATTGCGCTCGGCGGTTCTGCAGAGCTGCGCAAGGCCGTGCTGCCGAAAGTTCGCTCCGGCGAATGGCTTGCGGCCTTCGCACTGTCCGAGAAGGAGGCGGGATCGGACGTCGCAGCGATGTCCTGCACCGCGCGCGCCGACGGCAACGACTACGTCATCGACGGCGAGAAGACCTGGATCTCCAACGGCGGTATTGCCGACGTCTACACGCTGTTTGCGCGAACCGGCGAGGCGCCGGGCGCCCGCGGCATTTCGGCCATTGTCGTCTTTCCGGATGATCCCGGCTTCGGCATCGCCGAGCGCATCGACGTCATCGCGCCGCATCCGCTGGCGACGTTGCGCTTTACCAATTGCCGGATCCCTGCGAGCCGTCGCCTTGGCGCGCCGGGCGGCGGATTCAAGCTCGCGATGCAGACGCTGGATATCTTCCGCGCATCGGTCGCAGCCGCAGCGCTCGGCTTTGCGCGGCGCGCGCTCGACGAAGCGCTGTGGCATGCGCGGAGCCGGCACATGTTCGGCGCGACGCTGGGGGATCTGCAACTGACCCAGGCCGCGCTCGGCGACATGGCGACCGACACCGACGCAGCCGCGCTCCTGACCTACCGTGCGGCCTGGCGCCGAGATGTCCAGAAGCTGCCGACGACGCGCGAAGCTGCAATGGCGAAGCTGACGGCCACCGAGACTGCGCAGCGCGTCATCGACCGGGCCGTCCAGATGTTCGGCGGTCGCGGTGTGCGCAAGGGCGAGATCGTCGAAAGCCTCTATCGCGAAATCCGCGCGCTACGCATCTATGAGGGTGCAACCGAGGTTCAGAAATTGATTGTCGCGCGCGACCTCTTGAAGCCGCGCTGAGGGGGCTGAGGATTCCGCATGAGCACGACGACAAAGCCGGAAGCCGGCGCGACCAGCGGTCTGCAAGTGCTTCAGCCCGGCGGCTGGCCGCAGCCGAAGGGCTATTCCAACGGTATCATGGCCGAGGGACGCCTTGTCGTGACGGGTGGTGTCGTCGGCTGGGACGTTGCAGGCCGCTTTGCCGACGGGTTTGTCGCGCAGGTCCGGCAGGCGCTCGAAAACATCGTCGCGATCCTGGCGGAGGGCGGAGCGAGACCCGAACATCTCGTGCGTCTGACCTGGTATGTCGTGGACATGGACGAATACGTGTCCAGTCTCAAGGCGCTCGGCAAGGCTTATCGCGACGTCATCGGTGTGCACTACCCGAGTATGGCGCTCGTGCAGGTCGTGCGTCTCGTCGAGACGTCTGCGCGCGTCGAGATCGAAGCGACGGCTGTCGTACCGCGCTGACGACGGCGCGAGTTAGGCGCAGCGCCTGGCCGTTGTGACGTCCAACCGGGCGTCCTCCGGAGTGCAGCAATTCGCGAGGGATTCCCGCCCCGTGATGCTCGTAGTGCGAATCAATGATAGTATCGGCGGCGTCAGTTACCGCTTACCGGCATCGTTTGGCTCAACGGTATGATCGTAGATATCTCGCGTGGCCGAATCGATGATTGCTTGCGAGCGTGATCGGAGCGGCTCCAATTAGGTTGTGAATATCGGGCAAGTGCGGATCAGCGGCGCACCCGTATCAGCATCTCGCCCAGATCATTGGCAATATTGGGAAATCGTCCGGAAATGATGGTTTGGACCGATTGCGGTCTAATCGGACGCCCAAGTTTTCGGCACAATATTCCCTTGGTTCCGCCCAATCGAACCGAAATTCCTGCCCCAAACGTAAACATACGTTCACCCGCAATGAGAGGCCGGTTGCACTCAGACTTGGAGGTGCTGGGGGCACTCACCACAAAGGGGAAGCGATTTGACGCTACACTATACCGCAGGCAACAACATCAATGCACAGGGCACCTACACGCCAGCTGCGGCAGGCTTCAACCTGGCCGACGTTTCGTCGGTCGACGAGTTGAATGCACTGCCGGCCGGTGTGAAGGGCATGGTTTACCTCGATCAAGGGGACGGCGTTACCCAGAGCTTCATCGATGCGCTGAAGCCGTACATCGGTAACTCGAAGGTCTACGCCTTCTACCTCAAGGATGAGCCGGATCCGACGGGCCAGTACAATACGCTGGTGACGGCGGCCAACCTCAAGGCAGAGTCCGATTACATCCACGCCAACTTTCCCGGCGCGAAGACCTTCATCACCATGATGAACATGGGATCTTCGGAGAACCCGACCTTCGCGAACACCTACAATCCGGCCAACACCCACATCGATCTGTTCGGCATCGATCCGTACCCGGTGCGGTCGGACATGAGCACGGTCGATTACACCATGATCGACAAGGCCGTGGCGGCCGCCGAGGCCGCGGGGATCTCGGTGGATCATATCGTCCCGGTGTTCCAGACCTTCGGTGGCGGCAACTGGGCCGATGACAGCGGTGGCCACTACGTGATGCCGACGGCTGCGCAGGAACAGACGATGCTCGCTCACTGGGCGGCGGTCGTGCCGAATCCGGCCTTCGATTACGCCTATGCGTGGGGCTCGCAAAATGGCGACACCGCACTCGAGAGCTCGTCCGCGTTGCAGAGCGTTTTCCTGCAGCACAATACCGCCACGAGCACGACGGTCGGAGGCACCACTGGAAGCACCACCGGTACCACGACCGGCAGTTCGAGCGGAACCACGACGACCGGGACCGGGTCGACAGGTGGCACGACCACCGCATCGGGTGGCACGACCACCGGTACGAGCAGCGGGACCACGTCCGGCAGTGGTACGACCACGGGCTCGACCAGCGGCAGTTCGTCCAGCGGCTCGACAACGACGACGACGACTGATCATCACCATCATCATCATGGGCTCGATTTCTCGCAGCTGACGTCCAGTTCAACGGTAACCGCATCGGCAGCTGTGGGGACGACCACGACGCCGACCGCGACCGCAACGCCAAGCGTCGCAACGGACACCACCACGGATGTTGGGCCTCATCATCTGACCGATCTGATCGGCCACCACACCGACCATCACTCCTGGCACCTCTGAGTTCAGAGGATCGCCTAACTCAATAAAGACATACGCGGGGCGCGAATGCCCCGCGTATGAGAATAGCCTAGGGGACCGTTGGCGGCCGCACAGGTCGCGAGTCGGGGTGCCATTCTGCGCACTGCGGAATGTTGGAATGCGAGCGCCAGCGCTCGATCGCATGCAAATTTCAACCGCTTGCCGCTGCCCGATCAAGGGCCGCCCGGATATGCATATGTACGCTTCGGCAAAGGGCTCCGCGCTCGCGGAGGGATTTCGTCAGATACGTCCCGGCCTCCTCGCAGCCGGCGGACTATCGATATTCATAAACCTGCTGGTGTTCGTCTCTCCGCTCTACACCATGCAGATCTACGATCGCGTGCTGACCAGCCGGAACGGAATGACCCTCCTGCTGCTCTCGCTGATCGCGCTCGCGCTCTTCGTCAGCTACGCGACGCTCGAACATTTTCGCAGCCGGATCCTCGTGCAGATCGGGCTCAGGTTCGACCAGCTTCTCTCGGGAGAGGTCTTCGAGACCGCGCTCGGGCATTCCCTGGCCACGGGCAGCTCGCATCATGTCCAGCTGCTTCGCGACGTGGACACCCTGCGGGAAGTCTTGTCGGGGGGCGTGATTACGTCGCTCATGGACGTGCCCTGGACGCCGATCTTCCTGGCAATATGCTTCCTGCTCCATCCCCTGATCGGCCTCGTTGCCCTGATCGGTGCGGTCATCATCCTTTTGCTGGCCTTCCTCAACGAGCGCGCCACCAAGGCGCCGCTCATTACGGCCGCGTCGAAGAATCTTCATGCGCTGGATCGATTGACGTCCTCGCTCCGCAACGCCGAGGCCATCCGGGCGCTTGGCATGGGGCCTGCCGTGCGCATCGCCTGGAGCTCGACGCATGGCGAGGCACTTCTCGACGGCGCCCGTGCGGGTGAGCGCGGCGGCACGCTCCTTGCGATTTCAAAATTCTTGCGGATGGCCCTTCAGGTGTCGATCATGGGCGTGGGAGCCTATCTCGCGATCCAGCAGGAGATCTCGGGAGGCGTTCTGTTCGCGGCGTCGCTCATCATGGGGCGCGCGCTCGCGCCGGTGGAAGCGGCCGTGTCGCAGTGGAAGGCCATCGTTGTCGCGCGTACATCATATGCGCGGCTCGATGCCGCGCTGCGGACCCGGGCCGCAGAGCGGCCGCCGACCCGGCTGCCCGCGCTGGCCGGTGAAGTCTCGGTCGAAGCCGTGACGGTCCTCGTACCCGGATCGCAAATGCCTGCGGTGGCAGATGTGTCGTTCCGCCTGGCTCCAGGCGAAATTGTTGCCGTCGTTGGTCAGTCCGGCTCCGGCAAATCGACGCTGGCGCGAGCGTTGGTCGGTGCCTGGCCCATCGTTCGCGGTTGCGTGCGCATCGATGGCAGCGACACGAGGCATTTCGATGCCAATTTCCTCGGGCAGCGCCTCGGGTATCTTCCGCAAGACGTCGAATTGTTTGCCGGCACCGTTCGCGACAATATCGCCCGGTTCCGCGATGATGCGACAGACGAAGCGGTTGTCGAGGCTGCTCAACTGGCGTCCGCGCACGCCATGATCCAGCGGCTTCCGAAGGGTTATGACACCGTCATTGGCGACAATGGCGCGGGTCTTTCGGGCGGCCAGCGACAGCGTATCGGATTGGCGCGTGCGCTGTTCGGCAAGCCGGTGCTGGTCGTGCTCGACGAGCCGAATGCCAATCTGGACGGAGACGGCGACCGCGCGCTGGCCGATGCCCTCCAGGAGCTCCGGAAGCAGGGGGTGACCGTCGTGATCATCAACCATCGCCCCAATCTGCTTGCCCTCGTCGACAAAATCGTCTTCATGAACGAGGGTCGCCTTGGCCGGTTCGGCACACGCGACGAACTTCTTCCTGCGCTGCTGGGGCAGGCCGTCACGCCGATGCATCGCGAACCGCGAGTGCCGGCCGATCGCCGCCACCAGGCCGAAATTCATCATCGCGCCGACGGCGCCCCCCGCAACGTTTACCTCTCGAATTCGGCGCGGCCCGCGCACGCGACGAGGCAATGATGGACGACAACATGCTGTCGCTGAAAGAGAGAAGTCTTCATATTGAATTCACGGAGCTCCTGAAGCGCTTGAACGGAAGTGACAAGCCCCAAAGGGGCGATGCCGTGCGCAGCGGCATCGCCAGCTTGCGGTCGCAGGCAAGGCGGCTTGTTCCCCTTGCGAGGGCAGCGCGCTCGACCTTTTCGAATTGGTACGCGCGGCGAGATCAAGGCGGCACGCCTGGCGGCGACTGGCATGCCCCGGCGCGACGAGGCTTCGCCGTGGTGTTCTTCACGTTCGCCGTATTCGGCGGTTGGGCCGCGCTGGCCTCGATCGATGGTGCGGTGGTGGCCACGGGGTCGGTGGTCGTCGAGAGCGACAAGAAGGCGGTGCAGCACCTCGAGGGCGGTATCGTGCAGAGCCTGATGGTGACCGGCGACGCTCACGTCGCGGAAGGGCAGGTCTTGTTGCGGCTCGATTCAACCCAGGAACGGGCGAAACAGGAGATCGCGCGCTCGGCCGTTTATTCGGCGATCGGTGAGGAGGCACGCCTGCAGGCTGAAGCCGCGGGAAGGGACAAGATCGCGTTTCCTGCCGACCTCACCCAGAATGCTTCCGACCCAGCTGCGCAACGCGCGATGGGCGACCAGAAGCGGCGCTTTGACGAACGCCGTGCCGCGCGGAAAATCGAGATATCGATTCTTGAAGAGCGCATCGCGCAGGCGCAGCGGCAGATTCAGGGAAACGATGCGCAAAGCAAGGCGACGCGGGCGCAGTACGATAGTGTGAGCCAGGAATATGCCAAGCTCAAGCCGCTCGCCGATCAGGGGATCGTTGCTTTCGCACGCGTCGCAACGCTCGAGCGCAGCAAGTCCGAGCTCGACGGCAAGATCGGCGCTTACGAGGCCGATATCGCCCGCTATGGACGCGTGATCGACGAGTCGCGGTTGCAGATCGAGCAGGTCGGACAGAAGGTCCTGGAGGAGGCGACCGGCAAGCTGACCGAGACGAGGGCGCAACTTGCCGATGCGCGCGAGAAGCTGCGGGTCGCCGATGATGTTCTGGCTCGAATGGAGGTGCGTGCGCCGCGCGCCGGACGCATCGTGAATTTGAAAGTGCACACGGTGGGAGCGGTCGTCAAGGCGGGCGACGTTCTGATGGAGGTCGTTCCCGACAACGACGTGCTCGTGGTTTCGGCGAGGGTGTCGTCCCTCGACATCAACCATGTGCAGGTCGGTCTACCCACGGAGATCCGGCTTCCTTCGTTCAAGGCTCGCTCCACCCCGATTGCCGTGGGAGAGGTCCTCTCGATCGCAGCCGATGCCGTTCGCGATGAAGCGACGCATCAACCGTATTACGAGGTCAAGGTCTCGGTAGAGGTGGCTAAATTCCCCGAGGCGATCCGGGAAAAGCTCAAGCCCGGCATGATGGCCGACGTGCTCATCGCAACCGGGGAGCGCACCGTGCTGGCCTATCTCACGCAACCGATGACGGACGCGATACGTCGCGGCATGCGGGAGAACTAGCGCGCAGGAGGCTGGAGCTTGGGAGAGGCGGCCGATCTCTGATCAGATGGAGCGCCTGCTCACGATGCCGGCCAATTGCAGGCGGTCGCGAGCTTGCGTCGGACCGAATCCAGGCCGACGAGGTCAAACGTGTTTTCGTATGGGAGCGGCTTTCCCGCGTAGACCCTGATCAGAAGCCGGCCGCCCTCCGGCATCGCTCGGAACAGGCGAACGGCGTCCCCCTGATAAGTCAGACTTCTTCCTCCCTCCGTCGCGCGCCAGCGTTCTTCGACGATTGGCTCGTCGTTGATCTGGTGCACGACTTTCACCTCGGTCTCTGGAGGCTGCTTCCAGGATGGCGAGGTGGGTATTGTCAGCTCGGTCCGACCGCCGCGACAGCGGATCGCGATCGAGGAGGGCGCATCCTTCGCGGCCCGACGTCCCATCGTCTGCGCCGAGATCTGCGGCTTGTAGTCCACCGGGGAGGTCGTCTCGCTGATGACCCAGTCCCGCGCTCGCGGTAGTGCCGAAGTGGTCGGCTCTGCCTCTCCCAGCAGATCGTCGACGCATTTCAGCCGTTCCATTCCTTGGTATCGGGCACATTCCTTCAACCGGTCGGTCGCATCGCCCGCCTGTGCGAGGGTCGGCGGGCTCAGACTTGCGAGTGTCATCAAGGCTACGGCACTTAAGGGCCTCATCGCGACAGTCCAACCGTTGCGCCCGGCGAGCGATCGAGCCATTCCTGCGCGGGGCCGAAGCGGGCGAGGCTGGGAACGCCCGCACGGAGGCTCACGTCCTTCCATTTCGGATCGAAGCCGGGTGACTGCAGCCGGTCGAGCCGGCCGAACAACTGCTCCACGAAGCGGGCCATGCGCGCGTAGCGATCGGATTGTTTCGGCCAGTTGTAGCCCGCCAGAATGGTCGGAACCGCGATGGTCGAGATGCGTTCGCCCTGCGGCACGAGGCTCGGATAGTCCGCCGAGCTGATCGCAGACGGTAGGTAGTAGTCCTCGAACCGCGAATCGTACTCCACAGGCAGGAATTTGTACCCGGGCTCCCAACGCCCCTTCAGGAAGGCATCGATCGGCTTCGACGTGATGAACACGACCGCCGCGATTTCTCCGCTCTTCATTTGCTGGAGTGCGACCTGATGGGGGATGAACATCTTCTCGACGTTTAGCCCCAGCCGGCTGAAAATCAGTGGACCGGAATAGGCAGCCGCTGTGCCTTGCGTGTTGAAATTGACCTTCTTCCCCTTGAGATCATCGAGCGACTTGATCTCGGGACGCACAAAGACGTGCAGTTCGGCCGGGAAGAGATTGAGAATGTAAACGATGCGCCGGTCGATCGACGGTACCTGGGCCTTGTACTCGTCGAGGGCGTCCGTATTGATGATCGCCGCGTCCACTCCTCGCAGGTAGAGTAGCGAATTGACGTTCTCCGTCGCGCCGGTCGTCACGATCGGGATGACGTGGAGCTTGTCTTCCTCGTTGACGACTCGAGCGATCTCCGCCGCAAGCCGAAGCGGAGCACCTTCAATGAGGCCGCCTGCGAGCCCGACCGTCCAGGCATTGATGCGCTCCTTTGCGATGACGTCGGCGTTCTTTGCCGCTGCCGGCGGAGCGGGTGGCTGTTTCGCAGACTGGGCGTTCGCCGTCATCTGCAAGCCGAGCAGCGCCGCTGCAATCGTGGACGCGAGCCTGATCATGCCCATAGGTCTGTCTCCGTCATCTAGCCATTCGAGATTGATCCGACGCTACTTCAGCGCCTTGATCCGCTCCTCCGCATCATCAATGCCGCCAGCCTTGGCCTTTTGATACAGGTCGCGCGCCTTCGCCGGGTCGCCGGTCACTCCGCGTGCACGCCACGATTCCAGAACCGGCGGATCATAGGTCTCTGCGAGCATGAAGGCGGCCCGCGCGCTGCCGCGCGCAAGGGCCAGCTCGAGCAACTGGCGGGCGCTGCTGATATCGGCCTGCCGCAGCAACGCATTCGCCCGTGCAAGCAGCTTCTGTTCGTCCGCAGGGGTGCGGGACGGCGCCGGCGTCGGAAGCGGAACGGAGCGCTCCGACGCTGCGGCAACCTTGGGATCCGCCGCGGGAATACGATCCGCCGCCTGAGCCTGCGGTGTCGATCGGGCCGATTCAGGAGAGCGTTGCGGGTTGGAGGCGACAGTCCGGGGTGAATCCTGCTCGAGCGAGCGGCCCCTTGCCTCGGTGTTGGGAGCGGAATCGGCTACACGCCCCTTTTCGGTCTGTGCCGGCGGCGGGCTTGCGGACGCATTTGTTGAAGTCCGTTTTCCAATCGCCTGCTCAAGCCTGATCTTGGTCGACGCAAGCTCGCGCGCGAGAGCGTCGGCGCGCTCGTGTTCAGCAGCGAGCGCATCGTTCTGCTTCGCCGTCGTCGCGCTGAGCTCAGTGACTCTGAGGATCTCGGCATAGGCGACGACCAGGCCAGCCGATCGTTCCTCGACCTCCTTCCGCGCAGAGGCCAGTTCGCGGAGGAGACCCTCACTCTTGGCCCGCTCTTTGAGCAGCTCCTTCTTGTTCGCGGCTAGTGCAGCATCGGCGGCCAGTGCGGCCTCCCGAGCGGCGAAACGCGCGTCGTCGCGCTCGCTCGTCAGCGACTTCGTTTCGCGTGCTAGCGTGTCTGCCCTGTCTCGCTGCTGCCCGAGTTCGCGTTCCAGCACCTGCCTCTGCTCGGTTTCGGCTGCACTGGCCTTGACGGACGCGGCACGCGCGGCATCCAACTCGGCCTGGATGGAGCCGAGCTGCTTTGAGGCGGCGTCTGCGCGATCTCGCTGTTGCGCGAGTTCGTTTTCCGCGGCGAGAGCCCGCTCCGACTTTGCCGCGGCCGCCTTCGCAACGTCAGAGGTCTCGGCGCGAGCTGTATTGGCCGCCGCCCGCAGGGTGACCAGTTCGCTTGCGGCGGCATTAGCCCTGTCGCGTTGCAGCTTCAACTCCTGCTCCAGGGCCTGTTTCTGCGTGGCCTCGGCGGCGGCGACTTTGGAAGAGTCGGTAGCTGCGGTCCGTGCGGTTTCGAGCGCGGCCCTGAGCGAAGTCAGTTCGGTGACGGCAGCCTCGGATCCGTCGTGTTGCTGCTTCAGCTCGACTTCGAGCGCTTGCGTCCGTGCAACCTCCGAGGCGAGGGCCGTTGAGGCCTCCGTCGCGGCGCTTCGCGCGACGTCGAGATCCGATCGGAGCGATGCAAGTTCGGCCGCAGTGCTCTCTTTCCCGGCTCGCGGTTCGATGACCGGCTCTTGCTTGGGATCCAGGGAGGGGATCTGCATCGCCCTTGAAGCTGCGATCCGGGCCGCTTCGAGCTCTGCCCTGAGGAATGAGAGGTCTCGCGTGAGATTACTGACCTTGTCCCGTTCGAGCTCGAGAGCGTGGGTTTGTCGGATCCCCAGCTCAATGGCACCAAGGGCGTGCTCGCGGTCGCGCTGGGCGGCGCTAAGCTCTGCCCGGACACTCGTCAGCTCACGTGCGAGTCTGTCGGCCCGATCACGCTCCTGTTCGAGCGCCTGCTGCTGCCTGATCCGTTCGGCTTCAACTGCCGGGACGCCGAACTCGACATCGTCGCGCGAACCGGCATGTGCTAACCCGACAAGCAGTGCCAGGACGAAAGTCGTCGCCGCAGCTGTTCGCGCAAGAGCGCCGCCGAGCGATCGGCCCTGCCGGACAGAACCGGGACCCCCGCTCAGCGAGACAGTCGTTTCGTGCGCAATTGCCTGTAACCTCATCGTAACAGCTCAGACTGGCTTTGGGCACCTTGCCGTACAGCGACACCAATGACATCGCCTTGGTCGGTGCCCTGTCGAGGTCGCAGGGTAGGTAGCCACAAGGAGGTAGCGGGGCGTCGCTTCGGGAATAAAGTAGATCGTCTGCGCTGCCGCTGCGCTTTCCTTGACCGGCGCAGCCTCGCGCAACAGATTGGGACGGACCAGCCGAGGCTGCGCGTGTTCCGCACAAACCAGGGGAAGACAGCATGAACAGATCAGTCATCGTTTTCGCCAGTCTGACCTTCACTGGCGCGTTTCTGGTGAACGCGATCCAGGCAGGCCAAGCCTCATCTCCGTCGGTAAATCCAAGGCTCAACGCCAACGCCAAGATGATGGCCAGTCACAAGCGCGTGCAGTCGCATCGGCTTGTCGTTCAGGTCGACGTCAATGATCCGGCGATCATGAACCTCGCGTTGAACAACGTCAGCAACACGGTTCAGCACTATTCCGAAATCGGCCAGAAGGTCGAGGTCGAACTGGTGGCGTTCGGACCAGGGTTGCACATGCTGCGAGACGATACCTCGCCGGTGAAGGCACGCATCAAGTCCATGAGCGAGACCATGCCCGAAGTCGCGTTCTCGGCATGCGGAAACACCAAAGAAAATATGGCGAAGACTGAAGCGAAGGATATCCCTCTCATTTCGCAGGCGAAGGTCACCAAATCCGGCGTGGTCCGGTTGATGGAACTGCAGGAGCAGGGCTGGAGCTACCTGCGCCCCTGAAACGGGCGGTATGCGCGCCGGCGCCGAGCGCCGGCAGGCATGAGATCTCAGACCGACGCTTTGACGCGAACATCCGGCTTGACGCGAACATCCGGCCGCGCCGGAGCCTCTTCCTTGGCCGGAGCCTCTTCCTTGCGGTTCGACGCGAATAGCCCAAGGAACCCGGGCAGCAGCCGCAGATGCCGGAAGGTGAAGAAGGCCATGGCGATGTGCCAGATGATCAGCGCGGCTGAGCTCGCGATCGCAGCGCCGGTCAATCCAAGCCAATAGATGAATGCGATGCTGGCGAGGATGTTGAAGGCGGCACTTAGGGTCAGCAGGACGGCAGCCCCCCATTCGTGCTCGGTCATCGTCATGAGGAGCAGTAGGGATCCGAAGGCGGCTGCGACCACCTGACCCAGGAGCAGGATGCGCAGGGCGGATGCGCCGGCCACAAAATCCCTGCCGAACCAGGCCAGAAGTGGCTCGGCCACGATCGCCAGCCCGAGCGCGATGGCCACCGAGGTACAGAGGGTCCATAAAGCGGCCTTGGTCACGAGTGCCTGCAAGGTCGCGCGATCGTTCTTTGTGAAGAGGCTCGAAATGGTCGGTGCGAACAGCGTGTTGATCGCAGTGCGGGGCAATGCCACCAGGAATGCGATATTGAAGACCAGGCTGTATATTCCGGCCTCCCTGGTTTCTCCGAACCATCCGAGCAGCACCACGCCGGCGCGGTTGAGGAGGGCTTCGGCCCCGGCGATGATCATGAACGGGATGGCAGTCTGCCGCCAGGTTGCGGGGGCGTATTGAGGCTCCGCCGCCCTGATTGCGTCCGGACACAATCTCCGAACGGCTTGGCTGGCGAGCACGAGCCCGACGACGGCGCCGGCGACGCTTGCCATCATGATCCCCGGTGCCTGGATGCGTGATCCGAGGAAAAGACCGGCCACGACGACAATGATCACAAGCAATCCGTCCCGCATCACGCGGTCGGGTATCAGTGCCGGAACAACGCCGCCGAAAGCGCGGACGATCGAGCAGCGTATCCATAACAGCGCCAGAAGGGGAATGAGAACGAAGCCGACCAGAAAGGTGTTCGTCAACTCCGTCGAGAACGGCCTGGGCCAGATCTCGATAATGCATGCCCCGATGAGCGCGACCAGAAGGCTTATGCCGAGTGAACGCCGCTCCGCGTATTGGATGACGCCTCGCGCAAGGCCGCTCGCCCCCATGGTCTGATACGCGGACACGAAGCGCAAAAGTGCGATATCGAAACCGAGCGCGCAAAAATATGCGAGGATGGTTATCCACGCGATGACATAGGCGTAGACGCCGTAAGTGTGGGCGCCGACGATCCTGGCGATCAGGAGTTGCGCGCTGGCGGTTACGCCGGCGCTGGCAACATAGACTGAGAATGCTGCAGCTCCTCCGATTACCACTCGTCTGATCCGCGCGTGGCCAGCGCTCCGATCATGCATTTCCATTTTCTGTCCTTGCAGTACTGGCTTACTGAACGCTCTGAAATTCAGGTCTAAAAACGACTTAAGGAAAGTGCTTCAACAGGGAGTGGTCCGAGATGTTGGCTTCGAGAATCGCTGGTTTGACAGTGGCGCGCTTCTGTTGCTCGGCGATGACCACAATCTGCCGTTCCAGCTGCTCGACGGCAGCGGCGAGAGATGATCGATCGAGCGACGAGATGCTCACGACGTTCCTGCCTTTCTTGCGCAGCACCTCGTGCAGGACGTCGATGATGCTGCGTGAATTGAGGCTGGTTTCCACGTCCAGCTCGAGCATCTGTTCGAACGGTCCCCCGAGACGATGTCGGTCGCGGAGCCGCTCCTCGAGCAGCTTGGTGGGTGCGTCGAGGCGGACCAGGATGTCCGGTTCGGGGACAAAATCGAGCGCATACGAGATCAGGGCTTCGTCGGCAATGCCGCAAAGCAGTGCCAGAGAGCAGATCGCCTGGACGAATGCCTGATCGAACAGGACGATGTGCGCAATGGTGGACCTGCGAAACCAGGCATGCGACAGCCTGGACATGTATTGCAGCAGTCTGAGCGAAGAGAGCGTGTTGGATGGCGGAAGTATCCTGATCAGATTCAACGCCGTCCCGAGATCGCGTGAAATCCCCCGCGGTCGGAACATCATGGAAACCAGCTCCGCCAGCGGACGCGTCAGGCGCCGCGTCGTGAAGGATATCGTTCGAAGGGCCGTCGATGGTGTGACGGTCTCGCTTGATGCGCGCTCCGCCGGCCGATGGCTGAGCACGAGGTCCACGGTGTAGTCGCGCTCGCGCAGACGTGCCGCAAGAGTACGTGCAAGAGTGGTCTTGCCGGCACCTGGAGGACCGAAAAACTCGATGATCATATCCGAACTCAGACAAATGAAATGATTGAATTGAACCGTTCCGTCGTTTGCCCTAGAGGATCCGCCATACCTCCTTCTTCACCGCGCGAATGACATCGGCTAAAGGCTGTTGGGCGTCGATCGAGATGACGCGCGCGCCGGAAAACGCCAGTCGCGGGATAGCCGCGATACGCTGCGTGATCACCGCAGGATCCATGTCGGGTTCGCGTCTGGCGCAAACCTCCGGCGGAACCACCAGCTTGATCACGATATCCGGTGGAAGGCGCTCGGCAAGCGAATAGGCTTTGGCTTCAAATCGGCGTAGCCAGGACGGAATCCCGACCAGACGCGGCATCAGCGGACCTTCGTTGAAGCCGGCGATCTCGTTCTGGGGATATCGATCCGTGACCACGACAAGTCCCCGACGGGCCCCGCGATGCGCGGCCGACAGCTTGGACCGCTTTTCGATGGCCGTGGCCGTCGCCCAGATCGCCATGAGAGCGCTGTACACGCGGCTCGGTGGTCGATCCGAGATCTTGCCATGCGATGAGCCTTTCGGCTTGGTCTTGAACAACGGCGTGATCAGGGGGACCATCAGCTTGAGCGGCCACAGTATGAGGGAAGGGCGGCCTGCTCCGGTACCGAAATAGATCGGAACGACGTCCATTTCCTCGCCGAGCCACTGCCGAAGTGTCGCGACAATGGTCGATTTCCCACTGCCGTCGACGCCGATGACGGCCACGACGTGCCCACCACCCGGAGCGCGTCGGCTCCAAGGCCGCGGCGCCCAGAGAAAGCGCTTGTTCAGGTACCCGGCGACGAGGTGTGTGGCGCGCGTCGCGCTTCGCAGGCCTGCCTCGAGATCGTTGTAGGTCCGGTGCGGCGCGAAGTGCTTTCGGATACGCCGCCGCAGATGACGCTGATGTTCCAGCGCCGGCTGGCAATAAAGGGCATCGGCGACCATGTCGGCCAGATCGCCGCCCAGAAGCTCAGCCGCGCGCCTTCTGAGCGCCGCGCGAGGAATCCGGCCTGCGAGGTCCGCGCGGTCAAGTTCAAATTTGCGCGTCATTGCCTGCCAGTTGCGGAGCACGACAGGATCCGATCGCCGCAGTTCGAGGCAGCCGCGTACGATCAGCAGCAATGCCTCGTCCACGGGCTCCAGGATGCGGATCGGCAGCTCCGGATGAGCAATCGCGCGCTTCGCCAGGGCCTCTTCCCACGGCAGGTGGTAGTTCTTGAGCAGGCTGGCGCCGGCGACCAGTCGAACGTGCAGATGAACATGCACGATCCGGCCGCTCGGTTCATCATGGCCGAGATAGCTCATGACCGACGGATGGTCACGATAGGCGACGTCGGGAAAGAGCTTGAGACCGCGCTCGAGGAGGATGGCCTGAGCGCGATGCTGATCCCGTTTTGCGACGAGCAGATCGAGATCTCCGTCGCCGGTCAGGCCGCGGTGAATTCGATTGCTGCTCTTCCAGTAGACGTAGGTGATGTCGTGCCGATCAAAGTCGTGCAACACAGTGAGAATCAACTGCAGGGTGGCGCTGTCGGTGGCCGGGCCACCGGTCGGGTCTGTTCTGTGCAGGGCATCCTGTCTCATCATTCGTGCCCTTTCCCCGCGAACGATCTTGCAAGGTGCAGCGCTTGAATCCCGATCTCCTGCATCCATCGAAATGGAAAAGAGGCGATCGCGAGGAGGCGTTGACGCAGGCCGGCGCGAGGCGCCTCTGCAGCGCCGACAGAAAATTCGCTCGCATCGCCATAGCCGTATTGCGCATGCTTCTTGAGATCGACCTGTGTCGCGATGGCCGCTGCAAAGTCACTGCGGTCGTTGCCGAAGCGCCCGCCGCCGCGAAGGAGATCCAGCGCATTTTGAGCGACTTCCCGTCTCGTGCTTCCCCATTCGACGACGAAGAGAAGCTTGTCGGCGATCGAGGGGAGCAAGCGGGCCTCAATGGCCGCAAGCACGGGCGGACCATCGATGATCACGCAATCGTAGCGGTCGCGCAGTTGGCGAATGAGTTCGGCGATCTGTTCGACGGCGCCGATTGGGTCAAGTCGATAGCCGGGTATCCGGACGTAGTCGAAGCCGGCCTGGGGAATGTGCCGGATCGAGTCCGCCAGCGATCGGTGCTGCAGACCGACGATTTGGCGCTCGCCGGCGTTGTCGAATTCGGTCACGCGCATGCCTCTGTGAAGGTCGATGCCGATCAGGAGCGCACGGCGCCCAAGCAGACCGACATAGGCCGACAGGCCCCGGGCGAGCGTGGTCTTGCCTTCGCCGGCGATGCTGGAGGTGATCAGGATCGTTTTTGCATGGCCGGGCTCGGCCAGACGTAACGTTGCGGCCGCGGACCGGAGCGCTTCCGCGTACGGCGAGAATGGCTTGACCCGAATATAATCTCCGGAGTCAGTGAGGTGGTTCGTGGGTATTTGCGGGACCAGGCCGACGCAGGAGAGGCCGAACGCGTCGGCGATTTCCTTCTCGCTGCGCAGCGTCTTGTCGAGCCGTTCCTGGATGAGGGCGATGAAGCTCCCGCAGATGAGCGAGACGATCAGGGCGGGGAGCACGAACAGGATCGGATTCGGCGAGCTCGGTCGCGACGGCGGAGAGGCGAGCGAGAGGATGCTGACGTCCGGGTTGACGAGCTCTTCCTGTTCGCGGATCTCCTTCTGGCGCTGGAGAAGACTTGCGTAAAGCTGTGCGCTGGCGGCGGTTCGGCGTTCGAGTTCGCGCGGGTCGGCGCCAGGCGCCTGGTCTTCGCCGCCGGCATTGCGGCCCGCATCGGTGCGCCGCTGGATGGCCTGGTGCAGGGCCGCACTGGTCCGCTCGATGTCGGCCTTGACCGTCGCCATTCGTTCGTCGAGCCGGGCCAGTTCGCCGCGGGTGTAGGCCCGTTGCTGCTCGGCGTTGCTCTGAACGTAGAGTTCGACGATCCGGTTGACGATGTCGGCGGCCCTCTCGGGGGTCGTCCACTGGAAGGTGACGTTGATGATGCGTGAGCGGCGTTCCTGGAGAACCTGAAGGCGACGCTGGAGATCGTCGAACTGCAGGCCTGCATCGGCTCGCCTGTGATGGAAGAGCGGTCCAATCCAGATACCGAGCCGTCGCTTGAGCTCCTTCAGGCCGAATGGACCAGCCTCGCCGCTCTCGGCCTGAGCGGGTTTTGGCGCGACAGCCGGGTCCACTTCGACGCTGGATGCCAACCCGTGAAACTTTGGATCGCTCCGAAAGCTGTCGAGAACGTGGCGCAGGTGATAGGGGGACGTCAGCATGGTCACCTGAGTGTCGACGGCCTGCTGCAGCGCCTCGGGACTGAGGGGCGAGCCGCCCTGAACCTGGACGACCTGCGCGGTCGCCGTGTATTTGGGCGTGATGAGCACGCCGGCGATGCCGGCCAGCATCGCTCCCACGCCTGCGATGGTGAGGATGAACTTGCGCCGCCGGCGCAGGGTCCCGATCACCTGCTGGAAGCCGGGTTCGGATGCGGTCGTGGCCTGGTCGTCCTGCCGCGGGCCTTCGTAGTCAGGCCTTAATGGTATGCTGTCGGCGATGAGACCCGTCTTGTCCATCAATTGCATCCGTACCTCCCTGCCATCGGTCCATCCTCGCGATCAGCTCGGTCTCGAGCCCAGTTGGCTCGCGCCGTATGCGGGTCGCGGGCGTGGAAGAGAGCGGCCCCAAGCGTTCGCGAGGCGAGCATGGCCGCGCAATGCGTTGCCTCTGGCGATCGGTCGCTGCTGGCTCGCCGGCATCGGCTTTGCCACCAGGCAAACGGCGATCACAAACCAGAAGATGGGATGTCGAAGCAGGAAGGTGGCGATGGCGTAGATGCAGAGGCCGCACAGCAATGTCGGCAAGCCTGCTTCACCGGTCGCATAGGCGCACCTGAAAGCGGTTACCAGGAGCCAGACGAAGCTCAACACGACCAGGAGCCCGCCCTGGGTAAACAGGTCGAGCATCGTGTTGTGCGCCTCGAAGTTCGGCACGAACGAGGGCTTGGGGTGTTCGACAAACTCGGGATGGACCGTATCCAGCTTCCTTGCCGAGACGATTGATGTCGGAATTTCGAGATGCGGACCAGGGCCAAGGCCGAGCATGCCGGATTGGATCCCGCGCTTGATGGCTTGGCTCCAGAGCGCAAATCTTAGTTCCGTCTTCTCCTTGGTTTGCTCGGGGTTGTCGCGTGCCATCGACTTGGCGAGGTCGCCGGCTTCGACCGCAATCGAATAGGCCAGCGGCGCCATCGAAATCACGATCCCGGGCAACGCCAGCACAACCACCCAGGCGAACGCCGAACGAAAGCTGATCTGCCGCGCCCGCGAGAACAGCCAGGTTCGGCACTTGAACGCCAGGAGCAGGGGGCCGGCCAGCACGAAAATGAGCGTAAACGAATCGCTCCCGGTGATCCGGCCCGTGTAGACGGGGATAATGGCGCAGGCGAGAGCGCCGATCCTCGAACCACGCGTGGTGGACGTTTCGGCGAGATGAATCGATAGAAATCCAAGCACCATGCAGAGGACTGCAAGTTGATGCGGATTTGACGACCAGCCTCGGAATTGATCCCACCACATCGGATCGACCGAAGGAAGATTGTAGAAGCCCCAGGCGTCGGCCAGTTGTGCGAGAATGACCGGCGTGCCGAGTCCACACAGAAGCCAGGTGATGCGACGCAGCCGGGCCTCGGGGTGCGGCCCGATCACGGTTAGGCAGCTGATGGCGGCCAACAGGGGATAGGCCATGACATCGTGCATGAACCACACGGGGTCGTGCTCGTCGCCGATGAGCTTTGCCGTCAGCGTTCCGAGGCTCTGCGCAAGGGTGAACAGCGACCAGAACAACAGGAGCCGCGACAGAGCCGGCGTCAGCACGAGGTTGGCGCGCGCCGCTTCGCGGCCGAGTATGAGGGTCACCCAGATGATCAGACAGAGTTCGCCCGGCCCGACCGGCAGGCCCGCGACCCGCAATTGGGAAGCGGGTGTCAGCAGCAGCCCAAATGCGAACAAGGTGTCCAGGATCATCTGCCCGTGTCCGTCTTTCGCGCACCGAGGCGCGAGCATGTGCCGCGCCATCGACATGCTTTCCGATTACCGCGCGGTCGACCCCTCTCCATGGCCAGCCTTCAATTCGTCCGGTTCAGAGCGATTGAGTTTTGATTGCGGCGCAAGAACACCGCCTGCAACTCCTGCGACCCCGCGAGGGCTGAATCTCCGTTCTGCGATCCCCAGCTATAGGCGAAGTCGAAGACGGGGGCCGGTATGAGCGCGTCCCAGCGCAGGAATATCTGGTGCATCTGACTTGCGCTCGGCAGCACGTATCGGCCGCCGCCGTCATCGATCCAGCGGCCGCCGCCAAAGGTCTGGTACACCGGGACCATGTTGTCGCGGGGAATTCCAGCGGCTTCGGCTGCAGCGACATAGCGATCGATCTGATGATAGTCGCAGCCGTTCAATTCGGTCCGGCACGGATAGGGATCGATCCCGAACAGATCGACATGCGAATTGGCGGGGTTGTAGGTGTCCTTGAAGGATGGCGTTCGCGACGACGTCATCGTCATGAGAAGGATGAATGTCTTCGCGCCCGGCACGTTGGCATGTATCCAGTCCGACTCGGCCTTGAGATTGTCAGCCGTGCAGAGCGAAAAATGCTTCCCGGTCGGATCCGGGTCGTCCATCAAATAGAAGCCGAACAGTTTTTCATTGCCGATGTAGGGGCTGACTGCGTCCATGAATTTCGCGTCTGCGCCGTTGCATTGGCCGATCCACACGAGGCCCCTGACGCCGTCAGGCAATGAGTCCAATTGCGCCGGGCTGCTGACGTCGGCCAGATTGAAGCCGGCGACGGAGGGAACGTAGTTACCAGCGGGGTCGAAGTTGCCGTTGGAGGCGAAATGCAGCGCTGCCCTGGAGCTCGCGCGCGTCGGCGCGTCGAAGGCCAGACCTTGCAGGAGTAACGCACCGGTGGCCATAAAACATGCCACCACAAACCATGCTACATATGGAGCACGTGCAAATGTCCTTACAGGACGCCGCATGTCGCATCCTCGGTTGTCGATCCGAGCCTCTCGTTGCTGAGTGGGTTAATGGCGCGCACGGTCAATCAACGTCCTGTAGAGAGCCGCATGATCAGCGACGACGGTCGCCAGTGAGAATTCCTGCCTGACATGCCTGCCGGCACGATCGGCCATCGCGCGCCCCTTCTCTCGGTTCTCGAGCAGGTAGAGGATCTTTGCGGCCAATACCGGCGGCGCGCCGGGCGGTGCCAGAAAACCATTCCAGCCGTCGCGAATGACCTCAGCGCAGCCCGGCATGGTCGTGGTCACGATGGGGGCGCCGGCGAGTGCCGCCTCGAGGAGAACGCGCGGCACGCCCTCGCGGTATTCGGTCGGAAACGCGAATACATCCGCGAGCCTGAGCAAAGCCGGGATATCCGATCTTGATCCGATCGCCTTCACATAGGGGGCATGCCGATCGATCTCGGCTTGCGAAATGGCGAGCGGACCTTCGGACTCGCGCGGCCCGACGAGCAGGAAGCGCACATTGGGACGCACCTCGTGCACCCGCGCGGCCGCTTCGAGCAGCGCCGGAATACCCTTCTGCCTCGTCATCCGCGTCACGGTCATCACGATTTCGGCGTCGCCAAGCCCAAGTTCCTCGCGGAGCTGGGCCGGCGAAGGCCCTGATATCAGTGCGCGATCGAAACCCTCGACATCGACACCGGCGCCCCGGATCAGAACCGGCATCTTTCCCGCGATCCCGTGACGCTCGAAAAACGCGCGATCATCGCTGATTTCGAACACTGTGGCCGCGGTCGTGCGAGCCGCGAGCTTATGGAGCGCGCGATACACGGGACGCAGCGTCAGGGCGAGGGGAGAGCGCGACGAGTAGAGGAAAGCACGTCCATTGATCGTGCGAACGGCCAATACGCCGGGAGCGCTTCGCGCGGCCAGAGGCAGGTAGATCGATGGCTTGGTGTCGAAGCTTTGCGCCAGATCAGGCTGTTCCTCGACCAGGATCTTCGCAAGGCTCTTGATCGACGCCAGGTCGGCGCGCGGGTTCACGAACCGGTCGAACTTGAACCCCCGATAGCGGATGCCCGCGTGTACAAAGGGCGCGGGGTCGCCGCTTCCGACCGCGGTGATGCGGAAGCCGTGATCGCGCAACGCGCACATAGCGGGAATCCGAAGGTGATGATCTTCGCCTCCGATGTAAAGAAGATGCGGCTGTAGCGGATCGTGCTGGTCGCTCCAGAGTCCATTTGGTTCGTCATTGAGGACGTGAGGACTGTGCATGGTCTCGCTGTCCAGCCGTGGTCTCAACATACATCCAGCTCCTGTACTCGACATCGGTGGCTTCTTGGCAAAGCCCGCCAGCCTGTCGCCAACTGAGAACCTCATCATCCGCTGGGTCGCAGCTCTCTTGAGCGGTGTGCTGCTGCCCATCCCTCGATCGAACGACGCCCGATCGAGAGCTCCGACATCCGCAGGGAAGCGCCGTTTTCACGTTGCAACCTAGAGAGTTGTCAGTGATCCACTCCTATCAACGGCGTATGCGAGAGCCTATTCGAATAAAGGGGTAATCACACGGCCGCGCGCGATCCGCTGCGGTTCGTTGCGATTTGCGATGCGGGGACTTTGAGCAGGGGTTCGTTGTCACGGTGGCGTGCTCTCGGGAAGAATTGGATCGTCGGTGTACGATGGCTGCCTGAACGGAAGCTGGACCCCACGGCGAGGGTCCTTCGATTGCGCAACGCCGAGCGAGAAGAACCGCAACGGCTGGCCTCTAGCTCCTTTGGAGTACCTCGAAGCGGGCGGCAGACCGGGACAAATTGTCCTGCCGTGCGCGTCTCCTGCCGCGACGACAGCGCGGGCCTCTCGGGAGGCAAACATCGATGCGTACTTCGGGACTACCTATTTGGGTGTAGGCAAGCAGCGAGTGTACCGCGCATTAGCCGTACGGATGATCCGTGAGTGAGGTTAATGTCGTACCCGAAGGGCCCCTGCAGCAGTGGACAGTCGGCATTCAGAGCGGACCTGGTGCAATCGATCGCGCGATGCTGGCGGACCAGATGTGGGATGGTCGAAATATGGTGTCTCCAGGTGAATCAGGGATTTTCTCGCTCGTCCTGTTGCTCCGGCTGCACGGTATTGCAGCCGACGAGCGGCAACTCTGCCACCGATTAGGCACGCGCCAGATCGGGGTGACCGAAATGTTGCGGTGCGCCAAGGCTTTCGGCCTGAAGGCGCGCACGATGAGAACCCGCTGGGCGCGTCTTCCCCGCATCGCCTTGCCGGGTATCGCGGTGCTCAACGATGGTGGCTTCCTCCTGGTGGGCAAGGCGGACGGGGACGAGGTTTTGGTTCAGCGTCCCTCGGACCCCCGTCCGCTCAAGCTCAAGCAAGCCGAATTCGAGGCGATCTGGGACGGCCGCCTGGTCCTGATGGCGCGCCGGGCGTCGCTTTCGGATCTCTCGCGCCGGTTCGACTTCACCTGGTTTCTCGGCGCGATCCAGAAATATCGCTCCCTCCTGGGAGAGGTACTGGTCGCATCCTTCTTCCTCCAGGTATTCGCGCTCATCAGTCCGCTGTTCTTTCAAGTGGTGATCGACAAGGTCCTGGTGCATCGCGGCATCAGCACGCTGGAAGTCCTCGTGATCGGACTGGCTGCGATCGCGGTGTTCGAAGCCGTTCTGGGCAGCTTGCGCACTTACCTCTTTTCTCACACGACCAACCGCATCGACGTCGAGCTCGGTGCGCGGCTCTACCACCATCTGGTCTCGTTACCGCTGATGTATTTTCAGGCGCGGCGCGTCGGTGACTCGGTTGCCCGCGTTCAGGAGCTGGAAAATATCCGCAACTTCCTGACGAGCTCGGCGCTGACCTTCATCATCGACTTCATGTTCACCGCAGTCTTCATCGCGGTCATGTTTGTCTACTCGCCGATGCTGACGCTGATCGTGCTGGGGGCGTTCCCGTTCTACCTGGGCATTTCGGCGATTGCGACACCCCTGTTCCGGCAGCGCCTGGATGAGAAGTTTCGGCGCGGAGCAGAAAACCAGGCTTTTCTGGTCGAGAGCATAACGGGCGTGCAAACGTTGAAGGCCCTGGCCGTCGAGCCCCAGATGAACCGGCGCTGGGAAGAGCAGCTTGCCGGTTATGTGTCCGCGAGCTTCCGGGTCGTGAGCCTCGGCAATATCGCAAGCCAGGCGGTGCAATTGGTCAGTCACCTGGTCACGGTTGCGGTGCTGTTTTTCGGCGCGAAACTGGTGATCGAAGGCGGCCTGACCGTCGGTGAACTGGTGGCCTTCAACATGCTGGCCAACCGCGTGAACATGCCGGTATTGCGCATTGCCCAGATCTGGCAGGATTTCCACCAGGTTCGCCTGTCCATCGAGCGGCTGGGCGACATCCTCAATACGCGGCCGGAGCCGACCATCAGCGTGGGGCGCGCCGTGCTTCCGCCGATTCAAGGCGCCGTTACGTTCGATCACGTCGGATTTCGCTATCGCGTCGACGGACCCGAGACGTTGCGCAACGTCAGCTTCCATGTTCCGGCCGGGCAGGTGGTTGGTATTGTGGGTCCGTCCGGCTCGGGCAAGAGCACCCTGACCAAGCTCATCGAGCGACTATACGTGCCGGAGAGCGGCCGGGTTCTGGTCGATGGCGTCGATCTGGCCATGACGGATGCCGCTTGGCTGCGGCGGCAGGTGGGCGTTGTCCTGCAAGAGGACGTGCTTTTCAACCGGACCGTGGCCGAGAACATCGCGCTCGCCGATCCCGGCATGCCGATGCAGCGGATCGTCGATGCGGCCACGCTTGCCGGCGCACACGAGTTCATACTCGAGCTACCCGAAGGCTACGATACGATGGTCGGCGAGCGCGGGTGCAGCCTTTCGGGCGGCCAGCGGCAGCGCATCGCGATCGCCCGCGCCCTCGTCAATGATCCCCGCGTTTTGATTTTCGACGAGGCCACCAGCGCGCTCGACTACGAAAGCGAGCGCATCATCCAGGACAACATGCGGCGTATTTGTGAAGGGCGTACCGTTTTCATCATCGCTCACCGGCTTTCCACGGTGCGGCGCGCAAATCGCATCATCACGATCGATCACGGGCGGATCGTGGAAGACGGCACCCACGACGAGCTGATCCGCTCGAACGGGCGCTATGCGAACCTGCATTTGCTACAGGCAGGCACCCATGACGGCCGCTAGACGCATTATCCGGTTTCCCGATAACCGCCGGCGCCGCGCGGACGAGGCCGCCTTTCTCCCCGCCGCGCTGGAAGTCATGGAGAAGCCGCCGTCGCCGGTCGGCCGTGCCATCGGATTGACCATCATCCTGCTGTTCTGCTCAGCCCTGGCCTGGGCCACGCTCTGCAGGGTCGACGTGGTTGCAACCGCGCCGGGCAAGATCGTGGTAAACGGCCGTACCAAGGTGATCCAGCCCGCCGAAACCGGGGTTGTGCGGGCAATTCATGTGCGGGACGGCGCGACGGTACGGGCCGGCGACGTGCTGATCGAGCTCGATCCGACCATCAGTGGGGCTGAGCTTGACCATGTGAAGGCCGATCTGATCGCTGCCCAGTTGGATATCGCGAGGTTGCGGGCGGCGCTGGCGCCGGGCGACCCGATCGCCGCCTTCGTCCCCCCGGTCGGGGCCAGCCTGCAGGCGATCGAACTCCATCGTCAATTCCTCGCCAGTCAGATGGCAGAGCAGGCGACCAAGCTGTCGGAGCTTGACAGGCAGTTGGCGCAGAAGAAGGCGGAGAGCGACACCATTGCGGCGACGATATCGAAGCTTGATGCAACGATCCCGCTGCTCGAGGAGCGCGTGAACGTCCGCAAATACCTTTACGACAAGGCAATCGGGTCGAAGATCACCTATCTCACCGAGGCGCAGGACCTGGTCGGCCAGCAGCATGACATTCTCGTTCAGCAGAGCCGGTTGCGCGAGGTAGAGGCGGCGACGGCAAGTCTTGCGCAGGCCAGATCCAAGGCGGAAGCGGAGTTCCGCCGGACGCTCTATGATGACCTGTCCAAGGCTGAACAGCGGGCCGCGGGCCTCGCCCAGGACGCGATCAAGGCCGAGCAAAAGGCCAAGCTGCAGGTTCTGACGGCGCCTGTCGACGGCGTGGTGCAGCAATTGGCGGTACACACGATCGGCGGAGTGGTCACGCCGGCGCAAACTCTGGCGGCCGTCGTTTCGCTGAACCCGGATTTCGAGATCGAGGCAATGGTATCCAACCGCGATATCGGCTTTGTCGTCCCCGGGCAGACCGTTGCAATCAAGGTCGATACCTTCAATTTCACCCGGTACGGTCTGCTGGATGGGCGCGTGCTCAGCATTTCACGCGATGCCATCATGAGGGATCGCCGCGAGGAGGGGACGAGGGATCAACCCGGAGGCGCCGAGACCGCGTCCAGCGAGCCGAAAGGGCAGGAGCTGATCTACGCGGCCCGGGTCAGCCTCGACCGGACCACGATGATGATCGAGGGGCGGACCGTCCAATTGTCGCCTGGAATGGCGGTGACCGTCGAAATCAAGACCGGTTCGCGACGGATCATCAGCTACCTGCTTTCGCCGCTGACGCGATACAATCAGGAAATGCTGCGCGAGAGATAGGATCGGGCCGCCGGATGGATCCAGGCGGGAGCTTGATCTTGCAAGCTTGATCTTGGCGGGCTCCATCGGCGTCCAGGCACGCGGCTCAGGGCCCCGTGACGCTGGCGCCTGGCTGCATTATGGGAACAGCGCGATCCGCCCCAAGAGGGAGACGAGCTCCACCTGCCGTCGTGTCTGCGTCTTGACGAAGAGGGATGCGAGATGCGAGCGGATCGTCGCCCGGCTCAGCCGCTGGGTGCGGGAAATATCCAGCAGATTGCCACCGCGCGCCAATTCGATCGCGAGTTGGGTTTCCGCGGCCGTCAGGTTGAACAGTCGTTGCAGCGTGCGGGGTGACGGCTCCGGACGGGCATCGAGATCGAGCAGGATGACGGTGTACGTTTCGTCCGGCCAGACATTCGTCATCTGGTTCACGAGGCTCGTTATGCCTTCGTTGAAGGACGTCGCCAGCCACGACATCGAACCCGCAGGAAGTTCGACGCTCGCCCGCTTTGCGATCTCCCTTACAACGCCGTACAGCGATTTCGTACCCGCCGCGAACTCACTGTAGCGCTCCAATATGGCGCGTCCGGTCGGGCTGACCTCGACCACATGGCCCTGCTTCAGCACAACGTGTGCGCAGCCGACACGGCCTAGAGCCGCATGCAACTCGTCGCGCATATCGGACGGACTGTCCTCGGGCAGAGTGGGGGGAACACGGTTGGAGATGTTGAAAATGGTCTCCTTGGATTGGTAACGCGATGCAACCGAGCTGCTCTGGTTCAAGTTCAGCATGATGCCCCGTTCCCTCTTGCCTCAACCAAATGAATGAGCGTCCGACGATCATTCTCCAATTGCCGTACGTGTTGTAAACGTTCAATCGGTGGTAGGAGGTCAGCTTTGGGGGTAATCCGGTTGCACTTTTTGACGAAGGCAGGCGACGCCGGCCCGGCGTTCCGGGTCCGTCGATCGAGGGCTCATGTCATGGTCGATGGGAGCAGCAGCTCCGGAGCTCGGTATGCCGCCGCTCAGGCCGGTGATCTCAGGAGCCGCCCTGCTGCCGCAACGTGATTTCGATCACGTCACCCGGCTCGAGGTCGAAGTCTTCGGATGCCGTGATCTTCTCCCATTGCGGGCCGGACTTTCGGACGACGGTAACCTGGGGCCGCAGATCACCTGCTCCCGCCGGCAGTGCTGCGCTGCCGCTGACCGGCTGCAACTTTTGCCCCAGCGATCGCATTTTGATGCGCAGGTCCGTCATATGAGCATTTGAGTCTCGTAGTTCACGCAGCAGGGTTACGGTACGCAGGCTTGCCACGCGGTCGATCTGCCGGGCCGAGTCCTCGCGCTGGCGCTGAAGGCGCATGAGCTCCACCGTGGTTTGCAGCCGTCGGGTCGAGGACAGCAAGAGGGCGCGACGACTTTCGGTCACGCGTGGGCTCGGCAGCGAGCCGGAACCGAACAGCTTGACCACGCGATCAAGCTCTTCCTCATCGGCTTGCACGCCTTTCTCTTCCCCCTCCTGTTGCTTGCTGAGAGCGGCGAATTGTCCGTCCGCTTGCTTGACCGCGTCCTCCAGAAATCGGCGCTCCTTGCGGTAGTCGGTCTGCGCGGTTTTAAGCGACTCTGCCTCGGCTTGCACAATCGGAGCGATGGCAGATGCCGGCAAGGATATTTCCTGAGGTGTGGTCTGGTCGAACGTGTCCTTGTTTGCCAGTTCGGCATCGATGCGAAGGACGTGGAAATACTCCTTCACGTACTCGGTGGAGAAAGACTGGTAGTCGCGCAGGAGGTCAGCCGGATCATTGGTGCCCGGCTGGTTCCGGGAGCGCAGCAGGCTATAGCCGCCGGAAACGGCGACAGCCTGGCGCACGGTCATCGATGACCTGTACGCCAATTGTCCCGGCGTGAGAACGTCGCCGGTCACGTAGATCGGTCGATACTCCACCACACTCGCGGTGACGTCTCCGGGCACGACGACGATCGCTTGCTCACGTCCGTCGGGCAAACGTTGCCGCAGGACCCTGGATTGCAGCAGTGTCTCCATCCGGCTCTGCAGCTCGGCGGTGGTCATGCCGGCGACCTCGACAGTGCCGATTCCGGGGATGGCGATTGTGCCGTCGATCTGGATCTGCGCCCTGTGGCGTTGCTCGGACGCACCGCCGATCGATACCTCCACGGTATCGCCTGCCGCAAGGCGATACGGCGCAGCGAAGCAGGCATTGCTGACCAACAGAGCCATCGCCGTCGCGCAGGCAAGTGAGATGAGGCTGAATGTCTTCCGGGGCCTGGTGCGATCCATGGCGATCTCCTGCATTATCTGGCCACGCCTGGCACGGCGCGGCTCTCATTCCCGGCAAAGCGAGCCGTTGGCGCTCGCGATGACACCCCGGTCCCGCGAACGAAATGCCTCGCAATACGCCGGCGGTCGACCGATCTCATCATGTCATGAAATCCGCTTGCCGCCGGACTTGCTTGGCGGAGAGGCGAGCTCGCCACCAATTGACGGTTTGTTCCAGGCCATCGCGCAGCGTCACCTTCGGTGTCCAGCCGGTCGCCTTCACGAACCGGGTCGAGTCGGCGAGGAGCGCGCGCACCTCCGAGTTCGTCGGCCGCAAGCGCTTGGCGTCGTGTTCGATCGGCTTGCGACTGGCTGTCAGCTCGAGAATGACATCGATCAGCTCGCCGATGGAGATGGCGCGCTGACTGCCGGCGTTGTAGGCGTGGCCATATTCGAGGTCATCCACGAGCCCGGCCGCCATGAATGCCGCGGCGGTGTCCGTGACAAACGTCAGATCACGTACAGGCGTGGTATCGCCGACCATGATCGCGCGGCAGTCGGGATCGAGCACCTGCCGGATGATCGTGCCGATGATCGCGCGCTCGCTTTGTCGAGGTCCGAACGTGTTGAACGGCCTGAGGATCACGACGGGAAGGCCAAACGAGCGCGCGAAGGCCTCCGCCATCATATCCGCGCCGATCTTTGAAGCAGAGTAGGGCGATTGCCCCTGGAGCGGATGAGACTCGTCGATCGGCATTGTGAGCGCCGTGCCGTAGACCTCGCTCGTCGAGGTCACGACGACCCGCTCGGTGCCATGTTGGCGGGCCGCTTCGAGAACGTTCAACGTTCCGAGGACGTTGGTCTCCACATAGGATTGCGGCGCAACATAGGAGTAAGGGATGGCGATCAGGGCCGCGAGATGGAAGACGTAATTCTGACCCTGGACGATGCGTCCGACGAAGGCCGCGTCGCGAATGTCCCCGCGCACCAGATTGACCGCCTGTCGGGTCGACGGCGGGAGATCGTCGAGCCAGCCATGGCTGTCGAAAGAGTTGTATTGCGCCAAGGCGGTCACGGCGGCCCCTGCCGAAACGAGCGCCTCCGTCAGATGCGAGCCGATGAAGCCGTCGGCTCCCGTCACGAGAATCTTCGCCCCTTTGTAGCTCATCGCCGTAGCCCTCTCTCACCCTGTCATTCTGATCGATGCTTCCGCCTCAACGCATTCCAGCATTCCACTGCGATGACCTGCGCGGCGCGGGCGATCCAGCCGAAATCGGATGCGAGCGTTCGGCGCGGAAAATAGGCAAGGTCGACCCTCGCCTTGGCCGGAAACAGGACCTCCCGATAAAAGTCCGGCGCCGGCGCGTCAGTCGGATACAAGCTACTTTCGTGTCGGAACAGGACCTGACACGGGCCAAAGACGCCTGGTTTATGGTCGAGCACTTTTTCAAAGCCGTCGCGAAAGCAGTCCGAAAAGCTGAGCGACTCCGGGCGGGGTCCGACGAGAGACATATCGCCCCGCAGGACGTTCCAGAGTTGCGGCAGCTCGTCGAGCTTGGTCGCGGCGAGGATCCGGCCGACGGTCGTCATACGTTCGTCGGCCGCCAGCGTCAGAGGAGAGCCGTCGGTGCCGCAGTTCGGCCCGAACTTGCGGAATTTGTACATCCGAAATGGCTCGCCGCGCTGTCCCAGGCGTAGCTGCGTAAACAGGATCGGCCGGCCGCTCTCGAGCCAGATGACAAGCGCGACGATGACGAAGACAGGCGAAAGTAGCGTCATCGCGAGGCCGACGGTGAGCACGTCGATCGCGCGCCGAACATCCAGATGGGAGGAGCGAGACTGAGCCGCGTAGCGGCTCGCCGTCTCGGGCACCGTCATGCGACCGCTCCCATCGGGTAGTCGGCGGCGAGTGCGGCCGCCAGCGCATTCACGACCTTGTCGACGTCCAATGTCGACATTCGGGGATGCAGAGGCAGCGTCAGCTCGCGGCGCGCGAAATCCTCGGTGCGCGGGAGGGCCAGCTCCGGGTAGAGATCCCTGTAGAACGTCAGGCGATGGACGGGCGGATAGTGAACCGTGGTCTGGACGCCGCGCTTGCGAAGGCGATCGATGATGCGCTGGCGGCTCGTGGCCGGCGGCAGCACGATCGGTAGCAAGTGGTGGGTCGACGGCCAGGGCGCCTCGAATGGCACCACCACCGACGGGCAGTGCTCCGCGATGAGCTCGCGATAGGTGGCCGACAGCCGCCGTCTGCAATCGTTCCATTCCGGCAGCTTCTTCAGCTGCACGAGACCGAGCGCGGCGCGCAGTTCATCCATCCGGTAGTTGAAGCCGAGGATCGTCACGTCGTAGTCCGGACGGCGGCTGGTGAGCCGCTGCCGCGCGCCACTCGTCATCCCGTGCGCGCGGGCCTGCCGGATGGTCTCGCGCAAGGTGCGGCTGCGCGCGATGATCGCGCCGCCCTCGGCGGTGGTCATGTTCTTGTTGCCGTAGAAGCTGAATGCTGCGGCTTCGCCATAGCTGCCGACCTCGGGTAACCCGGGCGCATGAGCTGCGTCTTCGATCAGGAGCAGGCCCTTTCGGCGGGCAAAGGATTGCCAGGCGTCGCGGTGGGCCAGGTAGCCGGCAAAATGCACCAGGACGATGGCCTTGGTCCTTGACGTGCACTTCGCTTCCGCGTCGTCCAGTGACATCAACGGAACGTCCGCAGATCCGATATCGACGAAGACCGGTCGGGCGCCGACATAGAGAACGCTGTTGGCGGTCGCGACGAAGGTCAGGGACGGAACGAGGACCTCGTCTCCCGGGCCAATGCCGAGGGCATGCAGGATGAGGTGGAGAGCCGCCGTACAGGAGCCGACAGCGACGGAGTCCTCGGCCTCGTGCAAGCGGGCGAAGGCCTGCTCGAACTCGCGAACCCGGTCCCCCATGGTGACCCAGCCGCTTTCAATGACGGCGGTGAGAGCTGCCTTTTCTTCGTCCCCCAGGACCGGCTCAGATACCAAAAGCATGTGTTCGTCTCCAATCTGATGAGTGAGTTGACGCGGTGAACGCGATCCTTGCGGTCACCGCGAGAGGTCGCATCAGGCGGCGACGGAGCTGGCGAACACCGGTGACTGTTCGTCCCAAGCAACGTCCTGAGCCTTCAGGAAGTCCTCGACGCGGCCGATGTCGAGCCAGAGGCCGCTATGCTTGAACACGTTCACCGGTACTTCCTCGTTGAGCATCTGGAACATCAGATCGTCGAAGCCGAAGGGAACGCCGGACGGAATCCGTTCGAGCACGCACGGATCGATGCAGTAGATGCCCATGCTGACGAGATGCGTGAGTTCGGGCTTTTCACGGAAGCCGGTCACCCGTTCTTCCACCTCGTCGATCACGCCGAAGTCCATCTTGGTCGGGCGAATTGCGGTGGCGATCGTGAGCTTCGAGTTGCGGCGACGATGGCTGCTCACGAACTGATTGAGATTCAGATCCGTCAGCACGTCGCCGTTGAGAACCAGAAACGGCTCGTCGAGCTTGTCACGCAGCAGCGACAGCGGGCCAATGGTTCCGAGCGGCTCCATTT
The DNA here is from genome assembly GCF_024199945.1 of Bradyrhizobium sp. CCGUVB4N. GTDB lineage: Bacteria > Pseudomonadota > Alphaproteobacteria > Rhizobiales > Xanthobacteraceae > Bradyrhizobium. The sequence goes on from NZ_JANADP010000001.1 coordinate 3,873,150, forward strand.
CCTGCGTGTAGTTGATGCGCATATTCCACTGCTCGCCGTCCCCGCAGACGCTGCGGATGAGATGGCCGAGATATCCGGTGGTGACGTAGACTTCCCTGATTCCGTTCCGCCTCAGCCATTTCAGGACGAGCTCGAGGACGGGACGCGCGCCGATCGGCATAAGTGGTTTTGGCAAAATTGATGTGTGGGGCCGCAAGCGCGTTCCTTTGCCGCCGCATTGAATAACCGCTTTCATCGAAGCCTCCGTATGGCTAGAGCTTGCAATAGATCAACTATCATCACTTTCGCCCGCGAAGTCCGATCTCAGCACGCTGGTCGGGGCTCGAGCGTTGTAGAAACGTACGCGCAATGTTTTGGCTCGTCTTCGTACGTTTGCATGAGACGATTGGGGTGGGCTGATCAGGTTCAGCTCAATCGCACTCGGATGTTGAATGCCGCAGCAGATGCGAAGGTGAATGATGCGCAGTCGCGCAGGCCCGCGCTGCTCGCGTAAATCAAGCGAAAATCATCGATAAGTGCTTAAAATAAGCTGAAATCAGTGCCGACAGACATACGCCACAGCAGCGGGGCTGCTGTGGCGTATGTGGCGTTTCGCAAGCTGTTCGACGAGTTGCCTGCCGTGGGATTAGTCCGTTATCGCTCGTTGTTTGCGACGAGGTGACAGCGCGGACTAATCCTTGTTAGCCGAGTTCATCGGCGCCGGAGCTCCGGCTCACTTGGGTTCGCAGATCGCTTCGCAAGGCGATGAGGCTCGCGGGCTGGGAAATCATCGAGGGTAGTGTGTGGCCATTTGCGGCGTGCACCAGAGTCCCGTTGTTCATTCCCCAGATCGCCGCTTGTGTCCGGTTCTGGACCCGGATCTTGCGCAGGATCGCCTTGACGTGGACTTTCACGGTTGCTTCTGCGATGTCGATCTTTCGGGCGATGCACTTGTTGGAATTGCCCTCGATCAGACACGACAGGATTGCCTTCTCGCGAGGAGAAAGGTGCGGCGCAAGCGGTGCCTGCGCTGAGGCCACGACGTCGTGCACCTCATCGCTGATTGGCGCGGCTTCGCGTTCATGATTGCCGTCAAGGGCGAATTCAAGAAATGCCGGCGGAAAGACCGTCTCGCCCAGCGTCACGAGCTCGATGGACTTCACGAATGCATCGCAAGAATTGACATTGACGAAGTAGCCGCTGGCGCCGGCACGATACGCCACGACAAGTTCGTCCTGGCGATAGTGATCGGATACGATGGCTATCCGGGCGCCAGGGCAGCGACCTTTGACGCAACGTATCTGATCCAGTGCGACATCGAAACTGTCGCCGTTGTGGATGATGAGAAACAGCAGTTGCTGTGTCTGGAGTGCGTTTGGTAATTCATCCGCACTCAAAACTGATAGCAGGATCCGGAAATTCGCTGCATGTAAGATCCGCGAAATTCCCTCTCTAACCAGAATATTCCTTCCAATAAGAACGATTTCACAAGATTGCCGCCTCCGCATTTTACCCTCCGCGACATACGCAATGATACGACTGCAATGAGAAATTGAAATGATGTGCACCAGCCTCCCCAGCCACCCTCCAACAGGCCGGCTGGTCGATCAGTTAAATCGCTTTTCTTGATCCGTTCGGCTTACCGCATTCGCGCGCTATTCAGCCTTCGATATCGCCGGTAGTTTGGGGCCCTCCAAATTTGTTAAACTTTTGTGAAGGTTAGATGCGAATTACCGATTACAATATATATCCTTAGTTATAGGTGCGGCCGGGGAAACTACGGGCGTCGCAGGGCTTGATTCACGCAATCTGAGGGTGTTGCGGGGAGGATATGTCCCTGCACATTGCCAGTTTTCCGAAGGCGTGCACCGGCCGATATGGCTCCTTATGGTTGTATGATTGAAGGAGGCGAACTAGTCTATCAGAGGTAGCCGAATGCCGGCGCTTTTGATGATTGCTGGAGCGCGTGTTCGTCGTCAACTCGCAGTGCGGCGATCGGTCACCGCAATCTTCCGGGCTGCAATTCGGCGCGGCGATCGTAAGTCTGTCGTAAGCTATCGCGTGCGAATCATGGATTGTAGAGTCCGCGCGCGTTCATTCATGGGTTGATTGATTTAAGCGTATTGCATTGCCGGGTCGCGATTTCTTGAGTTGTTGCAGGTGAGATAATCCCATCAACATCGAGATGAATGGCAGCGCCTGGCGCGAGGTGTTGATGACGGGGAGCGACTGATTAAGGAGCGCCCAATGAGTCGTACAAGCGTAGTGGTCGCAGATCGGCATCCGCTGCTGTTGCGAGGTCTCAGCGCCGTGCTTGGTGCGGAAGGCGGCTTCGATATTGTTGCGACCTGCAGCGATGCCGCGAGCTGCATCGAGGCCATTCGAACCTTGGCTCCCGATATCGCGCTTCTCGATCCAACAATTCCCGAACTGGTCGCGTTGAAGAATTCCTTTGGCGCGGCTGCAGGCAGCCGCACGCGCCTGGTGCTTTATGTCCCTGCCGAAGATCGCGATCTCGTCTTGAGCGATGCGTTCGATGGTTGCAGCGTCATTCTGAAAGAGGCCTCGGCGGACGCACTGGTGCAGTCTTTGCGGCAAATCGCGAGCGGCGTACGAATCGTGCCGCCATCTTCGACAGATCAGATTGCGCCGGCGGCTCAAGCGTCGAATTCGGAAAATGCGCTGACCGTGCTGACGGACCGAGAGCGCCAGATCATTCGTCTGGTTTCGGAAGGACTGTCAAACAAGGAGATCGGGCGCCGCCTGAACATCGCTGACGGTACAATCAAGGTCCATCTTCACCATATCTTCCAGAAGCTCGAGATCAGCAACAGGACCGCACTCGCGGCGTTGGCCATTTCGCAGAGCGACTGGGGCACCCCGGTCAAGTCAACGGAATCCGAGTAACCAAGATCACTGAAAATCCCCCTCGGGCGATCACTCCGCAGCGCGTGCGGGTCAACTGGGCCTGATCGCGCGCGCCTTGTCGAACCGGCGGGGTGGCTGCTGCCGGCTATTCCGTGACCGAGAAGTGAAGTGTGAACAAGGGCAGGCTGGTCAGCTCCGGGCTGTTGCTCACCTCGATCCGCCAGGACGGGTGCTCCTGGAATGGCCCAATGACCTCGCTGCTGAGAATCTCGCAGCTCAACTCAATGGCCGCCGACCTCGCGGCGTCGATATCCGGCAAGTTCACGCCGAGGTCGTCGGGCACTGAGCCACCATCGTGGACATGAAAGAAATAGCGAGGCATTGGCGCTCCCGTAAAACGGTTGCATCCCAGGGGTCGAACCAGACCTGACGTAGCAGTGGTGTCCCGGAATGGACCTACGACAAGGTGCCGTTACACGTCCATGATCATTGTTGGGTACCCCAAGGTCGCTCTGGATTCTCTTGGTTGACATGGACAGCTGCTTCCTGCGGACTAAGGTCGAGTGGCGCCGTGACTGCCCACTGCGGCGTGTTCAGCGGCCCCGGCTCCCCTGCTTATTAGCCCCCCGCCGGGGCCGCGATCCCCTCGCATCGACAGCACTGCGCCGGTAGGTCGTCCGGCCAATTCGATCCATCCTCGTGTGTTCGCGCATGCTGTTCGACCGACAATGATTGAATCGTTCGGTGCTGCGTCGGGAAGCGCAGCTCCGACGGAGTAACCCGCGGTTGCTGCGCGCGCTCCCCCGATTCGACAACCTCAATCGTGCAATTGCAGTGTATTGGGCGTGATCACCTGCGCGTGCGTTGTCTCGATTGTCGGCGAGCTGGGAGATCTGACCGTGTGCGGAATCATCGGCATTCTAGGGCGAACTGCGGTCTCGGAGCGATTGGTCGATTCACTGAGGCGGCTCGAATATCGGGGGTATGACTCGACGGGCGTGGCAACTCTCGATGACGGTCGTCTCGAACGCCGCCGAGCCGAAGGCAAGCTCAGAAACCTCGAGGCGCGACTGCTGGCCGAGCCATTGGGCGGTGATGCCGGAATCGGTCACACGCGCTGGGCCACGCACGGCAAGCCGACCGAGCACAACGCCCATCCACACGCGACCGAGCGTGTTGCTGTGGTGCACAATGGCATCATCGAGAATTTCCGGAAGCTGCGCCAGGCGCTGGAAGAGAAGGGCGCCACCTTCGCGAGCGATACGGACACGGAAGTCGTCGTACATCTCGTTCATTCGTACCTGCTGATGGGCTATTCGCCTCAGGAAGCCGTATGGGCGTCGTTGCCGCAGCTGCGCGGCGCCTTCGCGTTGGTGTTCCTTTTCAACGGATATCGCGATCTTCTGATCGGAGCACGCAGGGGTTCGCCCCTGGCGGTGGGGTATGGCAAGGGCGAGACCTATCTCGGTTCCGATGCGATTGCGCTCGCTCCCTTTGCCGACGGCATCAGCTATCTCGAGGACGGCGATTGCGTAGTGCTGTCGCGCGAGAAAGGGGTGATCCGGGACGCGAACGGCGCGATCGTTGCCCGCGAGGTGCTGAAAACGGGTGGGGCGTCGTTTGTCGCCGACAAGGCCAACTATCGCCATTTCATGGCCAAGGAGATTTGCGAGCAGCCGGACGTGGTCGGCCGCACGCTCGCGCATTATGTCGATATGGGCGCCGAGCGGGCGGCGTTGCCGATCAAGCTGCCGTTCCATTTCAGCGACGTGAGGCGCGCGACGATCACGGCCTGCGGCACCGCGAGCTATGCTGGCGCCATCGCGAAATACTGGATCGAACAGCTGGCGCGTATCCCGGTCGATGTCGATATTGCCTCCGAATTCCGCTATCGCGAAGCGCCGCTGCGCAAGGGCGATCTCGCGATCTTCATCTCGCAATCAGGCGAAACCGCCGACACGCTGGCGGCACTTCGCCACGCCAAGGAGAAAGGGGCGCACACCGTCTCGGTCGTGAACGTTCCAACGTCCACCATCGCGCGCGAGAGCGAAATCGTGCTGCCGACATTGGCTGGTCCGGAAATCGGCGTTGCTTCCACCAAGGCCTTCACGTGTCAACTGACGGCGCTCGCGGCCTTCGCGGTCGCGGCCGGCGCGGCGCGCGGCGAGATCTCGGCGAGCGAGGAGAGGGGGCTGGTCAGAGAACTGATCGAAGTGCCGCGTTTGATGGCGGCAGCTATTGCCAGCGAACCGCAGATCGAGAAGCTGGCTCGCACCATCGCGAAAACGCGGGACGTGCTTTATCTGGGCCGCGGCACCAGCTATCCGCTGGCGCTCGAAGGTGCGCTGAAGCTGAAGGAGATCTCCTACATCCACGCCGAAGGCTATGCCGCAGGCGAACTGAAGCACGGTCCGATTGCCCTGATCGATGAGAACATGCCTGTCGTGGTCATCGCGCCCTTCGACACTGTGTTCGAAAAGACCGTGTCGAACATGCAGGAGGTCGCCGCGCGCGGTGGCAGGATCATTCTGATGACGGATGCGAGGGGAGCGGCGGAGGCGGCCGTCGAGCCCGAAGCCACGATATTGCTGCCGGACATGGTGCCGACCTTCGCGCCGATCGTCTACGCCGTTCCAATCCAGTTGCTCGCCTATCATACGGCCGTGATCATGGGCACCGATGTGGACCAGCCACGCAATCTCGCGAAATCTGTGACGGTCGAATAGAGGCGAATGCCCCTTGCGTCACAGTGTCTCGCGCTCGTTGGCGCTACTGATAACACAACGAAAAAGCGGCCGACATTCGAACCCGAAGGGAGGAGTACTCCCTTTGGGTCGACAGAATAGTCGATCGTCCTGCTACAAAATTCTCAACGACACGCCGGGCAGTATCAAGCAACTGCCCGCGGCATCATTAGCGCCGAAGGCGGACGGAAGTCATCTATCTGTGGGTCCGGCATGCGCATTTGCGCATCCGGAGAGGGAAATTGGATTGCAAAGCCCCGCCAAATTTTGACTTGAGATTTTCAGGGAGTGCTGCCGCGGTCCGGCTGAATGTTCCGCGGAAGCGCGAATGTTCAGACATGTGCAGAATCGGACCGAGGGAGCATTAACGTGAGCTACTCCTCAAGCATTCAGACATCGTTCTCCGGGCCTTCGACCACCAGTACCTCCCCGCCTCACAGCGGCCTTGCCGTCGGGTCGAACTATGTCGTGATGATCGACGGATCGAGAATCGAATGGACGAACCTGACCGGCGGATCGCCGGTCCTGCAGTCGGTCTACGGCTTCTTCTCGCCGCTATCGCCGACCGGCGGCCTCTATGATCAGCGCGTCATATACGACAGCGTCAATCAGCGTTTCGTCGTGATCATGCAGTACCTGGCGCCAGGCGGGACTGCCACGAACATCGATATCGCGGTCTCCAAGGATTCCAATCCGAACGACGGCTGGTATTTTTCGCAGCTCAATACGACCGTCACGATCGGTGGTCAGACAACCGGCTCTGATCGCCCGATGTTGGCGACCGACGGTTCGAACGTCTACATCACCGCTCCACAATACAATCTCAGTGCGTCCGGTTATGCCGGTACGGAAAACTGGATCATCGGCGATACGGCCGGTGCGGGCGGTGGGATTTACGGCGGCGGCACGTTGAGCGTGACCGCGAGCGAAGTGATGCCGTCGACCCAGGGCATCTTCGCTGTGGCATCAGGCAACGGCAAGACTTACTACGCGAGCGACTACTCCAGCGGAGGTCAGATCGTCGTTGCCTTGCAGACCTACGACAAGGCCACCAATACGTTCAGCACGACCAGCACCATCGCGCTCGGCAATATCGACCAGGGCGGCACCTACACCGCCCAGCAGCAGGGGACGACCCTTTTGCTCGACGCCGGTGATAAGCGGATTGCCAGCATGGTCTATGCCAACGGCTATCTGTATGCCGTGGCCGAGATGAAGCCGACCGGTTCCAGCGTGCCGCTAGTCCATTGGTTCAAGATCGACGTCAGCAACCCCACTTCTCCGTCCCTCGTGGCGCAGGGCGACATTTCCGGCGCCGCAATCGGCACCAGTGTGGCCACGTTCAATCCATCAATCGCGGTGGACGCGGCAGGCGATGTCATCATCAATTTCACCGCCAGCGGCCCGAACATGTATCCGGCGGACTACTATGTCTTCCAGGGCGGCGGCGATCCGGTGGGCTCGTTCAGCGCCCCGGTCCTGTATCAGGCGAGTACCAGTTTCTTCGATGCGGGTGACGGGGCCAGCGTGCAGCGCTGGGGCGCCTATTCGACGGCGACGGTCGACCCGAACAATCCGAACTCGTTCTGGATCTCGAACGAATACGTCGCCAGTGGCTGGTGGCAAACGGCGGTCGCGCAGATTGCAATCCAGAACTCCGCATCGGGCCCGACGGTTTCTTCGATCGCGGCCTCGGGCACCGGCATCACCAGCGGTGCCGGCAATCTCAACGCCGGCCAGCTCGTCACGCTGACAGTCAATTTCAGCGCGGCCGTGACGGTCAACACCAGCGGCGGCACGCCGACGCTCACCCTCAACGATGGTGGCGCGGCGAGCTACACCGGCGGCTCGGGGAGCAACGCGCTCACCTTCAGCTACACGGTGGCGGCGGGCCAGAACACCGCCGATCTCATCGTCTCCGCGCTCAACCTCAACGGCGCTACGATCGCTGATGGCAGCGGCAACGCCGCCAATCTTTCGGGGGCCACCAACTACAATCCAGCCGGCGTCCTGCAGATCGACACGACGGCGCCGACGATTGCCTCGATTGTGGCCTCCGGCGCCGCCATCTCCAATGGCGGCGGAAATTTGAGCACTGGCCAGGTCGTCACATTGACCGTCAACCTCAGCGAGGCGGTGACGGTCAACACCAGCGGCGGCACGCCTTCGCTCACCCTCAACGACGGCGGTACGGCGAGTTACACCGGCGGCTCGGGGAGCACTGCGCTCACCTTCAGCTACACGGTGGCGGCAGGGCAGAATACCGCTGATCTCATCGTGTCCGCGCTCAACCTCAATGGCGGAATCATCAACGACGGGGCAGGCAACGCCGCCAACCAGTCGGGAGCTGTGAACTACAATCCGGCCGGCACCCTGCAGATCGACACGACGTCGCCGACGATTGCCTCGATCGCCGCGACCGGGACTGGCATCACCAACGGCACCGGCAGTGTGAGCACGGGTGCGGTCGTCACCTTGACGGTCAATCTGAGCGAGGCGGTGACGGTCAACACCACGGGTGGCACGCCGATGCTCACCCTCAACGACGGCGGTATGGCGAGCTACACCGGCGGCTCGGGCAGCACTGCGCTGACCTTCAGCTACACGGTGGCGGCAGGGCAGAATACCGCTGATCTCATCGTCTCCACGCTCAACCTCAATGGCGGAATCATCAACGACGGGGCAGGCAACGCTGCGAATTTGTCGGGAGCTGTGAACTACAATCCGGCCGGCACCCTGCAGATCGACACGACGTCGCCGACGATTGCCTCGATTGCCGCGACCGGGACCGGCATCACCAACGGTACCGGCAGTGTGAGCATCGGTCAGGTCGTTACATTGACCGTCAATCTGAGCAAGGCCGTGACGGTCAACACCACCGGTGGTACGCCGACGCTCACCCTCAACGATGGCGGCACGGCGAGCTACACCGGCGGCTCGGGGAGCACTGCGCTCACCTTCAGCTATACGGTGGCGGCGGGGCAGAACACTGCCGACCTCATCGTCTCCGCGCTGAACCTCAACGGCGCGACGATCGCCGATGGCAGCGGCAACGCCGCCAACCTGTCGGGAGCTGTGAACTACAATCCCGCCGGCACCCTGCAGATCGACACGACGGCGCCGACGATCGCTTCGATTGCCGCGACAGGCACCGGCATCACCAACGGCAGCGGCAGTGTGAGCACCGGCCAGGTCGTCACATTGACCGTCAATCTCAGCGAGGCGGTGACGGTCAACACCACCGGCGGCACGCCGACGCTCACCCTCAACGATGGCGGCACGGCGAGCTACACTGGCGGCTCGGGCAGCGCTGCGCTCACCTTCAGCTACACGGTTGCGGCGGGGCAGACCACGTCTGATCTCGCCATCTCGGCGCTCAACCTCAACGGCGCGGTCATCAGCGACGGTGCCGGCAACGCCGCCAATCTGTCGGGGGCCACCAATTACAATCCCACCGGCACCCTGCAAGTCAACGTGACCACATCATCCACCTCGAGCATCCAGACGCTGTTCGCCGGACCATCGAATACCAGCAGCTATCCCCCGCACAACGGTCTTGCCGTTGGGCCGAACTACGTCGTGATGATCGAGGGATCGAGGATTGAATGGACGAACCTGACCGGCGGATCGCCAACCTTGAAGTCGGTCTATAGCTTCTTCTCGCCGCTATCGCCGACCGGCGGCCTCTATGATCAGCGCATCGCCTACGACAGCGTCAATCAGCGCTTCGTCGTGATCATGCAGTATCTGGCGCCGGGAGGGACCGCCACCGCCATCGATATTGCGGTCTCGAAGGATTCCAATCCGAACGACGGCTGGACCTTCTCGCAGCTCAATACGACCGTCACGATCAACGGTCAGTCGACCGGCTCAGACCGCCCGATGCTGGCGGTCGACGGTTCGAACGTCTACATCACGGCGCCACAGTACGGCCTCAGCGCGTCCGCTTACGCCGGCACGGAAAACTGGATCATCGGCGATACCGCCGGCGCGGGCGGTGGCATCTATGGCGGCGGCACGTTGAGCCTGACCGCAAGCGAAATCATGCCGTCGACCCAGGGCATCTTCGCCGTCGCATCCGGCAACAACGGCAAGACCTACTATGCGAGCGACTTTTCCAGCGGAGGTCAGATCGTCGTCGCCGTGCAGACCTACGACAAGGCCACCAATACGTTCAGTACCACCAGCACCATCGCGCTCGGCAATATCGACCAGGGCGGCAGCTACACCGTCCAGCAGCAGGGGACGAGCCTCCTGCTCGACGCCGTCGACAACCGGATCGCCAGCATGGTCTATGCGAACGGCTATCTCTATGCCGTGGCCGTGATGAAGCCGAGCGGGTCGAGCGTGCCGCTGGTCCACTGGTTCAAGATCGACGTCAGCAATCCCAGCGCTCCGGCCCTTGTGGCGCAAGGCGACATCTCCGGCGCGTCGCTCGGAACCAACGTGGCAACGTTCGATCCATCCATCGCGGTGGACGCGGCGGGCGATGTCATCATCAATTTCACCGCCAGCGGTCCGAACATGTATCCGTCGGACTACTACGTCTTCCAGGCCGGCGGCGGTGCCGTAGGTTCGTTCAGCGCGCCGATCCTGTATCAGGCGAGCACCAGTTTCTTCAACTCGGGAGATGGAAACAGCACGCAGCGCTGGGGCCTCAATTCATCGGCCACGGTCGACCCGAACAATCCGAACTCGTTCTGGATCTCGAACGAATACGTTGCCAGTGGCTGGTGGCAGACGGCGGTCGCTCAGATCTCCATCCAGAACTCAACGTCAACCGGTCCGACGATTGCCTCAATCGCGGCTTCCGGGGCTGGGATCACTAACGGTGCCGGCAATCTCAACGCCGGCAAGCTCGTCACGCTGACAGTCAACTTCAGCGCGGCCGTGACGGTCAACACCAGCGGCGGCACGCCGACGCTCACGCTCAACGATGGCGGCACGGCGAGCTACACCGGCGGCTCGGGGAGCACTGCGCTCACCTTCAGCTACACGGTGGCGGCTGGCCAGAACACCCCCGATCTCGTCATATCGGCGCTCAACCTCAACGGCGCGAGCATCACGGATGGCAGCGGCAACGCCGCCTACCTGTCGGGCGCCTCCAACTCCAATCCGGCCGGCGTCCTGCAGATCGACACGACGGCGCCGACGATTGCATCGATTGTGGCTTCCGGCAGCGGCATCACCAACGGCGGCGGTAGTGTGAGCACCGGCCAGGTCGTTACATTGACCGTCAATCTGAGCGAGGCGGTGACGGTCAACACCACCGGCGGTGCACCGACGCTCACGCTCAACGATGGCGCCACGGCAAACTACACCGGTGGCTCGGGCAGTACTGCGCTCACCTTCAGTTACACGGTCGCCGCCGGTCAGACCACGTCCGACCTCGCCATTTCGGCACTCAACCTGAATGGCGCCCTCATCAGCGACAGTGCAGGCAACGCTGCCACCCTGTCGGGCGCCACCAACTATAATCCCGCCGGCATCCTGCAGGTCAACCCGACCAGCGGCGTTCCACAGTACAGCCACATCGTGGTCGTCGTTGAAGAGAACAAGGATGATGATGAAATCACCGGCAACACCGCAGAGGCGCCCTACATCAACAGCCTCATGGCCGGTGGCGCGTTGCTTACCAGTTTCTTCGCGGAGACTCATCCGAGTCAATCGAATTACTACGCCCTCTATGCCGGTTCGACATTCGGTTTCAGCGACGACGATCCTCACAGCCTTCCGGATCCTACGCTGTACACGGTGTTGCAGGGCGCGGGCCTTACCTTCAGGGGTTATGTCGACCAGACCGCAGGGGGAAGCGACCCTAACCACGACCCTTGGATTTCATTCCCCGAGGCCCGCACGGTTCAGACGAGTTTCTCCACCACCTTTCCCGCGCTTTTTCCCAACGGCAACTATTCGAGCTTGCCGACCGTTTCGTTTGTCATTCCGAGCATCGGCAACGACATGCACGACGGGACGATCCAGCAGGGTGACACATGGCTCCAGCAAAACCTGGACGCTTATGCTCAGTGGGCGCTTGCCAATAATTCGCTTCTCATCGTGACCTGGGACGAAAATGACAACGACAAAGCTCCCAATCAGATTCCAACTCTATTGTACGGTGCTAACGTCGTCCCGGGAAACTACGATACAACCTACAATCACTACAACCTTCTGAGCACGATCCTTGCGTCGTACGGCTTGACCGGCCCGAACCAGGCCGCGACAGCCGCGCCTATTCAGGTGTTCGGAAACCCCGCTGCTGGTTCCGCGCCGAGGATCGTCTCAATGGTGGTTTCTGGTACAGGAATCACCAACGCCAGCGGCGATCTCAATGCCGGCAAGCTGGTCACGCTGACGCTCAATTTCAGTGCGGCCGTAACGGTCAACGCCAGTGGCGGCACGCCGATGCTCGCCCTCAACGACGGTGGCATGGCCACCTACGTTGGTGGCTCGAGCGGCACCGCACTCACCTTCAACTACGTGGTCGCGGCAGGCCAGAACACCGCCGATCTCGTCGTCTCGTCGTTCAACCTCAATGGCGCGGCCATCACCGATGGCGGCGGCAATGCCGCCAACCTGTCCGGCGCCACCAACTACAATCCCGCTGGCACCCTGCAGATCGACACGACGGCGCCGACGATCGCGATCAACACCATAGCAGGCAACGACATTGTCAACGCTACGGAAGCCTCTGCGGGCTTCACCCTCAGCGGTACAACGACTGATGCCGAGCACGCGCAGGCCGTCACCGTGAATATCCTCAACAGCGCGAGCGTGATCGTTAACTCTTATACGTCTGCGGTTAGCAGCAGCAATACCTGGTCGGTCGCCGTCACGAGCGCGCAGGCCCTCGCTCTGGCTGATGGAAAGTACACCGTCACTGCCAATGTTTCGGACGCGGCGGGGAATGCGGCGCCGACCGCGACCCGTGCACTGACTATCGATGAAGACAAGGGGCCCGAGATTCCGACACTGACCATCAGCAGCACGTCGCTGACGGTCAACGCCGGAGGATCCGTGGCGTTGGGCATCACCGCGACGCCCGTCGACGCCGACGACCAACTGTCGCTGAAGATCAGCGGCTTGCCCAGCTACGAGTCGATCACAGCGCCTGCGGGAAACACTGTCACGAGCAGCCTTCAGTCCGACGGAACGTATACCTGGACCATTACCGAGGGCGCCTCCACGACAGGCCAGCCGCTCACCGGCTTGACGTTGTCGTCGAGCTATACCGGCACCGACCATCCGGTCGCAACGTTCACGGTGACGGCGAGCAACACGACGACAGGCGAAACCGGGACATCGGCGGCGCAGACCATGACGGTGATCGATCCTCCGGTGGACTCGTCTGGTGGTGGCGCAGTGTCTTCACTGGCTGGTCCCGGCATCGGTTGGCCACAGGGGCATATTGACCGCCTTGCAGCGCTGATGGATCAATTCGCGGCAGCCGGCTTCCGCGGCGGCCCCTCTGGCCCAATCCCATCGGCGTTCCAACCGCAGCCAGGCCCGGAGAACCAGTTCCTAGCGGCGCCTCATTTCCACTCGTAAGACCGGAGGGATCCGGCGCGCTCGGCGCCGGGTCCCTTCGCGCCGGCGTCGGCATCGGGTGTCTCGGCAACCATGCCGTGTCCTTCATCTGCACGTCAGGATCACGATCTGTTCCGACGGGCTGACCCGTCCTGTCCGCGCGTAACCCCCTGTGTGCGGGGTCGAATTTCGCGCTGTCCGAATTTGTTCTCAGGCGGCCAAACTTTGTTCATGGCCGTTGTTCATGTTGGTCACCGTATGGCCGAATTCTGTTCGTGCCCCCAATGGACTAAGCAAAAAAGACGAGCCCACCCGCTGCGCAGGGCTTCGCGACCGCAAGTATCGTCAGTTCAATCGGGTCGGCGATTGGCGGTCAGTTGCTGGCGATATCGCTCGGCATCCCAATTCATCAACGCGGATTCGTCGCCTTGAGTCAGGAAGCGGATCTGCGCGGCGAGAGGCACGCGGCAGGTCACCAGGGCGAGACAGCTCAGCATCGCCTCGGCGCCGGGGCTCGCATCCTTGCGCACGATGCAACCGAGGCCCGGAACAAGTAGCGCCGCCGGGGGCGGCGGCCCGTCCGCCAGCGCTGGCGATGCCGCGGCGCGCAGATCCTCGCCCCGTTCCAGAACGGGTAAGCCCGGACCGAGGAAGACCACATGATCCGGATAGAGCGAGCCACTCGTCGCAAGTGCGCGGCTGTAAGGGTCGATGGCGATGCTGTGGCAAAGCGGATCTTTGGGCAGGCGATACGCCGTGCCCGCGCATATCGACCGAAGCGCCGCCTCGTCCGCAGGGATCGTGCTTCGCGGGGCGAGGGCCAAGCGCCTCTCGACCTCGTCCACCAAGGCCTCCGCCGCGGCGCTGGTCTCGGCGCCGACCACCAGCCCGTGATTGCCGAGGACCAGTACATCCACCTTGTCCCGTGCCAGCGCTTCGTGCACGACCTTGGCCAGCGGCAGTCCCGGATGGTGATAGTCAAGCCAGCGCCAGGCCAGCCCCTCCAGTCGTTTCGCGAACTCCTCCCGCGCATCGATCCGCACCGCCCATGCAATGGTATTGACCGAATGCACATGCAGCACGACCGTGTGCGGCATCAGTGCGTGCAGCGAGGTCTCGATCGAGGCGCGCAAGGCCGTGCCGGCACCAGGGGCGAGGGGGACCCGTTCGTCGCCTTGCGCAAGCGCCGTGCGTGCCGCGCCGAGCGATACCGGCACGAAGATGTCCTTGTGCTCGGCATCCGCAAGCCAGGTGCCGGAGGCCTTCACCCAGAGCAGATCATCCTGCTTGATAGAGGAATTGCCGCCGGCGCCCTGCACCAGCAGAACGTTGCGGCCGACGCGGGCCGACATGCGGCGAAGCTCGTGGAGCAGGGCAGGTTGTTGTGGCATGTGCGCCTCTCACCAGGCCAGATGGTCCATCGCCCAGTGCGGCATCGGCACATCCGCACCAGGCGCTTCTCGGACCAATTCACCCGGGCCCGCCCGCGCCTGATCCCGGTGCACGCCAGACCTGAGCAGGAGTGTCAGCATGCCCGCACGGCGGGCGCCGGCTACATCATGGTCGAGGCTGTCGCCGATCATCAGGACACGCTCCGGGTCCGGCTGCCCCAGCAATTCGAGCGCCGCCGCAAAGATGGGAGCGTGCGGCTTGCCGACATAGGCCACAAGACCACCCAATGTCTCGTAGGAGCGGGCCAGCGCACCGGGGGCCGGGATCAATCCGGAGGCGCCGAACATTGCGAGGTCGGGATTTGCGCACAGCATCGGCAGGCCGCGCGCCGATGCTTCAACGAGGCGGGCGCGCCAGTGCTCCGGCTCTGCGACGGCATCGTCGAGGCCCGCGAGCAGGATGAAGTCGGCCGTCCCGACATCGCTTACGACAGCAAGATCGAGCCCATCGACGATCGCATGGTCGCCGCCGCGTGCAATCAGCAGGCAGGTTTGGCCGAGCGCGGTAAACGGCTTCTGCGCGCGCGCTTTCAGGCCACGCCAGGTCACCTCGCCCGAGGTCAGGATGCCGTCATACGCGTCCGGTGGAAGGCCGAGCGAGGCAAGCCGCGCCGCATTGCTGCTCGCGCGCTTGCCCGAGTTCGACAGGACAACGACGCGTTTGCCGGCCTGGCGCAGCCGCGCGACGCAATCACGCGCCGGCGGAAAGATCGCCTGGCCTTCGTGCAACGTGCCCCATTGATCGAGCAGCACGTGATCGAAGCGGTCTGCGATCGCGCGGAGACCGTCGATGTCGATCGTGTCGGACATCATGGCGGGCCTCCTCGCAAGGCCAACAGCGCAGCACCGTAGCTTGCCTCTGTCTCCTCGGCGATGGTCACGGGAACACTGAGCGCGCGTCGTCTGATCTCGGTCCATGCCGCGTTCTTCGCGCCGCCGCCGATGCTGATGACGCGCTGAAGTTTCGGCGCCCCCAGCTCCGCCAGGCGCTGATAGGCGAGGGCTTCGACCCCCGCGATACCTTCGAGAAGCGCCTGGAAGAAGCGGTGGTCCTCCGCAGGACGCGGCGTGATCCTGGCCGGCAATGCCGGATCGGCGATGGGAAAGCGTTCGCCGGGCTTGGCAAGCGGATAGTAATCGAGCCCGGTCGCCGCTTCCGGCCGCAGCTGCGGCGTCAGCCGCTCCATGTCGGCGGCCGTGAAATGCGACAGCAATGCGCCGCCGCCGGAATTGGAGGCGCCGCCCGCGAGCCAACGCTCGCCGAGCCGGTGCGAATAGACGCCCTGATTGGCGGCGAAGATCGGCTGCGTCGCAAGCAGCTTCACGACAAGCGTCGTGCCGAGCGAGGTGACGGCATCGCCCGGCGCGTCAGCCCGCGTCGCGATGAAGGCGGCGACGCCGTCGGTGGTGCCGGCTGCGACGAGCGCTGATGGCGACAGGCCGAGCGTCGCTGCGATCGTGGGGTCGACATTCGCAAATGGCGTGCCGGGGACCAGCACCTTCGGCAGCAGCTCGCGCCTGACGCCGAGTTCGTCGAGCCAGACCGGCCAGGCACGTGCCATGGGATCGTAGCCGAGCTTCAGGACGTTGTTCTCGTCGCTGATACCATGATGTCCGGCGAGCCGACCGGCGATCCAGTCGGCCTGATGCACGGCAAAACGTGCCTCGCGCGCCTCGCTAAGATCAGACAAATGCAGGAGCTTCGCAAGCGCGCTACTCGCGCCGTGTGCGCCGCTGTCCGCAGGCGCGACGGCCGCAATGCGGGCCGCCTCAGTTGCCGCGCGCGTATCGTTGTACATGAGGCCCGGCGTGCAAGGCCGACCCGCGGCGTCGATCATCAGGAGAGTACCGGACGTGCCGTCAACGCAAAGGCGCTCGACCGTCCGGAGATCGATGCTGCGACCGAGCTTGCAGATCGCAACCACCGTCGCATGCCACCAGAGCTCAGGGTCCTGATCGATCGCATGGCCGTCCTGTCGCGGCGGCGGCAGGGTCGCCGTTTCCATCCCAAGCAAATCGCCGCGCCCATCGACGGCGCAGGCGCGAACCCCACCGGTTCCAACGTCGATGCCGAGGAACACGCCTGCCATTCGACCTCCGCAGCGTAACGACAACCGCACTGACCGTAACGCGCCGGACGATTGCACCGCAGCACGTTTGGGGGATTGACGTCCCGATCGGTCTCTGCAATTTTTTGCAAGATGTGAAGAAAATTGCAAGCGGGCTTTTCCGACGTGGCGACACCTTCCGACAGGCTGCCGATGGTTGACGGAGAAGCGTCGCTGGCGACGCGGGCGGCATGGCTGTATTTCGCCGCCGGACTGACCCAGTCGGAGGTCGCCGACCGCCTCAACATCCAGAGCACCAAGGCGCATCGGCTGATCGCACGCGCGAGCCGCGAGGGCATGATCCGCGTCTTTGTCGAAGGACCGGTGGCCGAATGCGTCGCGCTGGAGAACACGCTGACCGAGCGCTACGGCCTCGCCTTCTGCCGTGTCGCGCCCGATCTCGGGGAGGGGGACCTGCCGCTGAAGGCCCTGGCGCTCGAGGGTGCGAGCTTCCTGCGGCAGATCCTCGAACGTGGCGAGCACAAGATCATCGGCGTCGGCCACGGCCGCACGCTCGCGGCCGTGGTCGAGCAATTGCCGCAGACGCCTGCGCGCGAGGTGCAATTCGTCTCGCTGCTTGGTGGATTGACGCGGAAATTCGCCGCCAATCCATTCGATGTCATTCATCGGCTGGCGGAGCGTACCGGGGCGGAGGCCTATCTGTTGCCGGTGCCGGTGTTCGCCAACTCGGTCGCCGACCGCGCCGTGCTGATGCAGCAATACGGCATCGCCGATGTGTTTGCGCTCGCCCGCAAGGCCTCGCTCCTGTTCGTCGGCATCGGACAGATCCATGCCGAGGGGTTCCTGGTCTCGAGCGGCATGATCAAGCCCGACGAGGTTGTGGAACTGAAGCGCGCGGGCGCCTGCGCTGACCTGCTCGGACATTTCTTTAACGCCGACGGCGAGATGCTCGACATCGACCTGTCGGCGCGCGCCACTTCGATGGAGGCGGCGGACTTAAGGAAACATCGCATCGTCGCCGTCGGCGGCGGACTGGCCAAGGTCACGGCGCTGCGCGCCGTGCTGCGCAGCCGCCTGCTGCACGGCCTGATTATCGACGAGGCGACTGCTCAGGCCCTCGCAACCGACAAGCCGGAGGCAACAGCCGGCAACGACAAGAACAACAAGGCCAAAAACAAGGGCCGTAAGGGAAAGTAAACGCGCACAATGGGAGGTTACAATGTTCGATCGAGAGAAGAATCTGTTCGACTCCTACGCTGCCAAACGCATCAGTCGGCGTGATCTGCTGGATGGCGCCGCCAAGCTCGGCATCGCCGGCGTAGCCGCAAACTCGGCTTATGTCTCCGCGATGTCGCGGGCCATGGCCGCAGACTTCAACTGGAAGGCCTATAGCGGCAAGAGCGTCAAGCTGCTGCTGAACAAGCATCCTTACGTCGATGCGATGATCGGCGATATCGAGGCCTTCAAGGCGCTAACCGGGATGAACGTCAGCTACGACATCTTCCCGGAGGACGTCTATTTCGACAAGGTGACGGCGGCGCTGTCCTCGAAGTCGGATCAGTACGATGCCTTCATGACCGGCGCCTACATGACCTGGACCTACGGTCCGGCCGGCTGGATCGAGGATCTCAACACCTACATCAAGGACCCCGCCAAGACCAACCCGGCTTTTGCCTGGGACGATGTGCTGCCCGGCCTTCGCTCCTCGACGGCATGGGACGGCGTTGCGGGCTCGGAGCTCGGTTCGGGCAAGGCCAAGCAGTGGTGCATCCCCTGGGGCTATGAGCTCAACAACATCGCCTACAATCGCAACATCTTCGACAAGGTCGGCGTCAAGCCGCCGAAGAATCTCGACGACTTGCTCGATGTCGCCGCGAAGATCACCAAGGACGCGGGCGGCCCCTATGGCGTCGGCGTTCGCGGCTCGCGCTCCTGGGCGACCATCCATCCCGGCTTCCTCTCGGCCTATTCGAATTTCGGGCAGAAGGATTTTGTGATGGACGGCGGCAAGCTGAAGGCCGCCATGAACACCAAGGCCTCGAAGGAGTTCCACGAGAAATGGGTCAAGATGATCCAGACCTCGGGCCCGAAGAACTGGTCGACCTACACCTGGTATCAGGTCGGCACGGATCTCGGCGCAGGCGCCTCCGGCATGATCTTCGACGCCGACATTCTCGGCTACTTCATGAACGGCGGCGACAACAAGGAGAAGGGCAATCTCGGTTACGCGCCCTTTGCCGCGAATCCGGCCGCCAAGGCGCCGACGCCGAACGTCTGGATCTGGTCGCTCGCAATGTCGAGCTTCTCCAAGCAGAAGGACGCGGCCTGGCTGTTCATGCAATGGGCGGCCTCAACCGAGCACGACTTGTTCGGCGCCCGCAAGATGGACTTCGTCAATCCGGTGCGCGCGTCGGTGTGGAAGGACTCGGAATTCCGCGACCGCATCGCGAAATCCTACCCGGGCTATCTCGAGCAGCATGACCTCTCGTCGCCGGGCGCCAAGATCTATTTCACGGCGCAGCCTCTGTTCTTCGACCTGACGACGGAATGGGCGGCTTCGCTCCAGAAGATGGTCGCCAAAGAGGTCAGCGTCGACGAAGGGCTGGACAAGCTCGCCGACAGTATCAACCGTCAGCTCAAGCAGGCAGGCCTCGGTTGAGACTGCCCTGGTTGAACCTGCCTTGATTGACCTTTGGCGTGGTGCCTGATTCCTCCGCACCACGCCAACCCGCCGGTTCGGAACGCCTGTCCGGTCCGGGCCGGCGGTGTTGAAGCAAACGCGTGATCCCGTATCATCATGAGCATGGCCCAGTTGTCCCAGACGAACGTGCTTCCGCGCCGCACCACGAGGCTGCGCGGGCGCCTTCTGCCCTACGTGCTGAGCCTTCCGGCGCTGCTCGTCTGCATCGCTATCCTCGTGCCCTTCGTGACGGCCGCGGTCTATTCGCTCCAGCGCTACCGGTTGAACCTGCCTTATTTGCGCGGCTTCATCGGCGTCGACAATTACATCGACTTTCTTTCCGATCCGGCCTTCTGGAATACGCTTCGCATCTCGCTCACCTATACGGCGCTGACGGTTGTGCTCGAGCTGCTGCTCGGCCTCGGCATCGCCCTGCTGCTGCGGCGGCCGACCCGCTTTCACAATGCGGTGTCGATCGTGCTGTTGTTGCCGTTGATGACGGCGCCCGCCATCGCGGCGCTGATGTGGAAGCTGATGACAAATCCCAGCTTCGGCATCCTGTCTTATCTCATCGGCCTGCTCGGCGTGCATGACTTCAAATGGGCGTCCGATCCCTCGAGCGCGCTGTTCACGGTCGTCCTGGTCGACGTCTGGGTCTACACGCCCTTCATCATGATCCTGCTGCTGGCGGGCTTGCGCTCGCTGCCGCGGCAACCGTTCGAGGCGGCGGCGCTCGATGGCGTGCCCGCGAGCTTCGTGTTCTTCCGCATCACGCTGCCGATGCTCGCGCCTTACATCATCACGGCCTCGCTGTTTCGCCTGCTCGATTCCATCCAGCAGTTCGACATCATTTATGCAATGACGCAAGGCGGCCCCGGCGACCGGCTGATGGTGTTCCAGGTTCAGGCCTATCTCGAATTCTTTCAGTACACCAATGTCGGCCGTTCGGCGGCGCTGCTGATGATCCTCTGGCTGATCACCAACATTCTCTCGAACATCTTCATCAAGAACTGGCTGCGGCTACGGGCACGCGCCCACGGCCACGCGTAAGAGGCGGAGAGGCGGCGATGGATCATTCCAGTCTCGCAGGGCGCATCTTCCGCGGCGTGGCGCTGGCGCTCGTGCTCGTGTTCTTCATGTTCCCGATCGTCTGGATCCTCATGATGTCGTTCCAGAGCAACGAGCAGATCCTGCGGATTCCGCCGCACATCCTGTTCGAGCCGACGCTCGCGAACTACCAGGCGCTGATTTCGGGCCAGCTCCGCACCACCGCCGGCAATCTCGAGATTTCCTTCATGCGCAACCTCATGAACAGCTTTGTGCTGTCGAGCGCGGCGGTGCTCCTGGCCTTGCTGCTTGGTGTGCCCGCGGCCTATGCCTTTGCGCGGTTCAAGTTCCGGCTCGGCGAAACCATCGCATTCACGCTGCTGTCGTTCCGATTTGCGCCGCCGTTGCTCGTGTTGCTGCCGCTGTCGCTTTACTATCAGCAGCTCGGTCTCAGCGACACTTACTTTGGCATCGTCTGGGTCTACCAGCTCATTGCGCTGCCGCTGATCCTGTGGATCGTGCGCGGCTATTTCGAGGACATCAGCCCGGACATCGAGCACGCCTATCGGCTTGCGGGGCATTCCTGGCGCGAGGCCTTCACGCGTATCGCCGTGCCGCTCGCCGGCCCTGGCATCGCGGCGGCCGGCCTGCTGTCATTCATTTTCTGCTGGAACAATTTCGTGTTCGCGCTGATCCTGGCCTCGGCTGACAAGCAGCCGGTCACGGTGGGCGCGCTGGCCTTCGTCACGGCGTCCGGCATCCAGTACGGCCAGATCGCGGCCGCAATCGTGCTCTCGGTCACGCCGACCTTGCTGCTCGCGCTGTACGCGCAGCGCTATCTGGTCGAGGGGCTGTCGCTCGGTGCGGTGAAAGGCTGAAGCATGGCGCGTCTCGAACTCAATGCCGTCGGCAAGTCGTTCGGCCCGGTCCGCTGCGCCGAGGATCTGTCACTGGCGGTCGAGCCTGGCGAGATCGTCGCGGTGTTCGGCCCATCCGGCAGCGGCAAAACCGTGCTGCTGCGGATGATCGCCGGCATGTTCGAGCCGGATGAAGGGGATATCCTGGTCGGTGGTCAGTCGATCGTGGACGCACCGCCAGAGCGGCGCGGGATCGGCATGGCCTTTCAGAATTTTGCGTTGTTCCCGCACATGAGCGCGCAGGATAACATTGCAAGCGGCTTGCGCGCCAAGGCGGCCGCGGGCGAGGTCGCATCCCGGGTCAAATCGATCAGCCGGCTCCTGAAGATCGAGCACGTCCTCGGCCATAGGCCCCGTGAATTGTCGAACGGGCAGAAGCAGCGTACGGCGCTCGCGCGCGCGCTGATCGGCAATCCGGATGTGCTGCTGCTCGATGATCCCTTGCGCAACGTCGATGCCAAGCTCCGCTACGAGATGCGGCTCGAATTGCCGAGCCTGCTGCGTCGGAGCTCGGCCGCCGTTCTCTACGTCACCCAGGATTATCGCGAGGCTATGGCGATCGCGGACCGGATTGCGGTCCTAATCGACGGGCGCCTGGTGCAGATCGCGCGCCCCGAGGAGATCTACGCGAAGCCCGCTTCCGTTGCGGTGGCGCGGCTGTTCGGCGATCCCAGCATCAATCTGTCCGAAGTCGAGCCGGTCGCTGCGCAGGGCTTTCTTAGCGCGCAGGTTGCGGGGACCGCGGTTCGACTTGAAGCCGCCGATCGTCAGGCCGCGGATCATGGTCCGTGCTGGCTCGGCGTGCGTCCGGATGATCTCGTCATCACCCGCGAGGCGAGCGAGAACGCGATTCCTGCGCGCGTCGTTGCGATCACGCCGATGCATGAGAAAGCGGTGCTGCTGTTGCGCTTCTCCGATGGGTCCGAATGGCTCGCGGCACTGCCGCAGGACTCACCGATGGCGACCGCCGAGGACGGTATCTTCGTTCGCTTCGCGCCGGAGGCGGCTCTGCTGTTCGACCGCACGACTGGCCTGCGCGTCGGCCTGCCGCATCGGCGGCAGGCGGCATGATGGGAGCGCGATGACCATGGGTATGCTCGAGATCAGGAACGTCGACAAGGTCTACCAGAGCCGCGGCAAGGCGCCGGTCCATGCCGTGCGCGCGCTCGACATGGAGGTCGGGAAGGGCGAGATCGTCGCGCTGCTGGGCTCGTCGGGCTGCGGCAAGACCTCGACCTTGCGGATGATCGCGGGCTTCGAAAGCGTCACCTCGGGGGCGATTGCGCTCGGCCAGCGGCGCATCGATGAATTGCCGCCCGCCAGGCGCAGGGTGGCGATGGCGTTCGAAGGCTATTCGCTCTACCCGCCGCTCACGGTTCGCGAGAACATCGCGTTTGCCTTGAAGGCGCAGCAGCTCTCGCATGGCGAGGTCTCGCGCCGCGTCGAGGCGATTGCGCGCCTCGTCGAGATCTCGGACATCCTGGACAGCTATCCTCGCGCGATCTCGGGAGGGCAGCAGCAGCGTGTCTCGCTGGCGCGGGCCCTGGTGCGCGATGCTGAGCTCTATCTGCTGGACGAGCCGATGGGCCAGCTCGAGCCGCAGCTCCGCGCGGTCTTGCGCGGGCGGATCAAGGGACTGCTGGCCGAGCGCGGGATGACGGCGATCTTCGTCACCCACGACCAGACCGAGGCGAGCGCGCTCGCCGATCGCATCGCGGTCATGGAAGACGGCGTGCTCCAGCAGTTCGCAAGCGAGAGGGAGCTGAAGGAGCATCCGGCGAACCTGTTCGTCGCGAGCTTCATTGGCGAACCGCCGATGAACCTGCTCGAGACGGAGGTGGCCCGCGCCGATGGCGGATTCCGCCTCTCGGTCAGCCCCGACGTTGCGTTCCAGATCGAAGCACGAACACTTGGTCCGGGCGTGGACCGGGCGCTCGAGCAGAGCAAGCGCATCCGCATCGGCATCCGGCCACAGAAGATCACCGTCGGAGCCGGTGATGTCCGCGTGCGCGTCGTGTCCAATCAATGGCTGGGCGACCAGTCGCATGTCGCGGGCGAGTGCGACGGCCACCTTCTCATCGCGGTGACGCCGAGCAGGATCGCGGCGCGCCCCGGCGATATCATTCCCTTCGCGCTGGAGGCGCGGCATCTGCATCTGTTCGGTGTCGACGGCACCTGCATTCGCCACGCGGAGGCGGCTTGATCATGCGAACCTCGGCGAGCCGCGACGTCATCATCGGCATTGATGCCGGCACCTCCCTGATCAAGACGGTTGCGTTCACGCGCGAAGGCCGGCAGCTCGGCGAGTTCTCGCTGCCCAACAGCTACACGATGTCCGCCGGCGGACATGTCGAGCAGGACATGGCGCGCACATGGAAAGATACCGTTGCGGCGCTGCGCGGCCTGGTCGCTGCCGTCCCCGATCTTGCCGCGCGCCTTGCGGCCATCGCCGTCACAGGGCAGGGCGATGGCACCTGGCTGATCGACGATGATGGCCGCCCGGTCGCGCCGGCGCTGCTCTGGCTCGACTCCCGTGCCGCCGGCCTCGTTGACGACATCCGCTCCAGCGAGCGCAACGCGCCGCTCTATCGGCGGACCGGCTCGGGGCTCAATGCCTGCCAACAGGGACCGCAACTGGCCTGGCTGCAGGCGAACGCGCCGGCGAGCCTGTCACGTGCCCGCACCGCCTTCCATTGCAAGGACTGGCTCTATTTCCTGCTCACCGGCGAGCGTGCGACCGATCCGTCTGAGGCGACGTTCTCCTGTGGCGATTTCCGCAAGCGCCGCTTTGACGCGGAGGCCGCGCGCTTGATCGGCATCGCCGATTGCGCGAGCCTGTTTCCCGACGTCGTCGACGGCGTCGTGACGACGCATCCGATGAGCGCCGGCGCCGCGCGCGAGACTGGCCTGCCCGAGGCCATTCCGGTGTCGCTGGGCTATGTCGACGTGATCTGCAACGCGCTCGGGGCGGGGCTCTACGATCCGGCGCCGGACGTCGGCTGCACCATCATCGGTTCGACCGGGATGCATATGCGGTTGGCGCCGGACGTCGACGCCGTGGTCCTCAACGCCGAGGCGACCGGCTACACGATGCCGTTTCCGGTGCCCGGTCACTATGCCCAGATGCAATCCAACATGGCGGCAACGCTGAACATCGATTGGCTCCTCGATCTCGCCCGCAACCTGCTCGCCGCTGAAGGCATCGCGCGCTCGCGCGCCGACCTGATCAGGCGGCTCGACGAGCGCGTGATGGAGGCGCGGCCCGGCGAGCTCCTGTTCCATCCCTTCATCTCCGATGCCGGCGAACGCGGGCCGTTCGTCGCGCACGAGGCCTGTGCGCAATTTCTGGGTCTGCGCACCCACCATGGCTATTGGGATCTGATGCGGGCGGTGATGGAGGGACTAGCCTTTGCGGCGCGCGATTGTTACGCGGCCATGGGTGCGTTGCCGCGCGACGTGCGTATCACCGGGGGCGCTGCGCGCAGCCGGGCGCTCGGCGCGATCCTCGGCGCTGCCCTTGAATGCAATATTCGCGTTTGCAGCCGCGGCGAGGCGGGAGCCGCCGGCGCAGCGATGATCGCGGCGGTGGCGACCGGCCTCTATCCGGACATGGCGGCCTGCACGGAGGAATGGGTGCAACCCTATCTCAATACGCCGCAGCCCCCCGATGCGGAGCTCGCCGCGCATTATGCGCGGATGTTTCCGGCCTATCTGGATGCCAGGCTTGCGGCGCGACCGGTCTGGAAGCAGCTGGCTGCGTTGCGTGCGGGAGCGGGTCATGCCTGAGGTCATCGCCATCGTCGGAGACCGCTTCATGCTGCCGAGCGTCTTTGCCGAACGCATCACGGCAGCTTGCGGCAACGGCGTCGACATCCGTATCCTGGAGCAGCCCTGGCCGGACGAGCCGATGGAGCACGGCTATGCCGGCTCGACGCTCGACGGCTTGAAGGAATTCATGGGTGACCCGGATGAGGTCGCGGCGTTCATCGGGGACGCATCGCTCCTCGTCACGCATCTCGCGCCAGTCTCGCGATCGATGCTGGAGCGTCTGCCGAATCTCAAATTCATCGCGGTCTCGCGCGGCGGTCCCGTCAATATCGACATGCAGGCTGCGCGCGACCACAAGGTGCTCGTGGTCAACACGCCCGGCCGCAACGCGAGCGCTGTGGCCGAGTTCACCATCGGTGCCATGCTCGCCGAAACCCGTCTGATCCGCAGCGGGCATGAATCCCTGCGCGGCGGAGAATGGCGCGGCGATCTCTATCGCGCCGACCGTACCGGGCGCGAGCTCGGCGAGATGACGGTCGGTATCGTCGGTTATGGCGCGATCGGCACCCGCGTCGTGAAGCTGCTCAAGGCGTTCGGCTGCCGGATCCTGGTGACCGATCCCTATGTCCAGCTCAGCGCCCAGGATCGCAATGACGGCGTCGAGCACGTTGCGCTCGCCGACCTCCTGTCGCGCGCGGATGTGATCAGCCTGCATGCACGCGTGACCGCCGAGACCACCGGCTTCATCGATCGCGCGGCGCTGGCAAGGGTCAAGCCCGGCTGTATCTTCATCAACACGGCGCGCGGGCCGCTGGTCGACTACGCGGCGCTCTTCGAGGCCCTGTCGGCAGGCCGGCTTGCCGGCGCCATGCTCGACACCTTTGCGGTCGAACCGGTGCCGCCGGACTGGCCGCTCCTGCAACTGCCGAACGTGACGCTGACGCCGCACATTGCCGGGGCCTCGTTACGCACCGTCACCATTGCCGCCGACCAGGCGGCCGAGGAGGTTCGCCGCTATCTTGTCGGCGAGCCGCCGCTCAATCCGTGCTGAAGACGAAAGGTGTTTTGCCATGACTCGTGAGGAGCGACAGTTGCGCGAGGCGATCATCGCCAAATGTCGGTGGATGAACGCATCGGGGCTCAATCAGGGGACGTCGGGCAACATCTCCGCCCGCTACAAGGACCGGATGCTGATCACGCCGTCGGCAACGCCCTATGATGCGATGAAGCCGGAGATGATCGCCTCGATGCCGCTCGAGGGTGAATATGGCAGCTGGGATGGACCTTTGCAGCCGTCGACCGAATGGCGCTTTCACCTCGACATCATGCGCGGCCGGCCCGATGTCGGAGGCGTCGTCCACACTCATTCGACCTATGCGACCGTGCTGGCCATCGCGCACAAGCCGATCCCGGCCTGCCACTATATGATGGCCGCGTTCGGCGGCAACGATGTCCGTTGCGCCGGCTATGCGCGCTACGGCACCGCGGAGCTGTCGGAGCTGGCGCTCGCTGCGCTCGAAGGCCGCAACGGCTGCCTGCTCGCCAATCACGGGATGATCGCGGTTGGTGCCAACCTCGACAAGGCGATGTGGCTTGCGGTCGAGCTCGAGACCATTGCGCGCCAATATTATCTCTCGCTCGCGCTCGGTGGGCCGCACATTCTCAGCGAAGCGGAGATCGGAGATACGGCAAAGGGATTCTCGACCTACGGCTTGCAGCAGCCGAAAGCGAAGCCGGGCAAGGCGCGCGCGCCGGCAAAGGCCGCGGCGCGGCGGCGGATCGAGAAGAAGCGCAGCAGGACGCGATGACGGAGACTGCGCCGGACACGGGCAGGGTTCACGGGCTGGTCGACATCGCGATTATCGGTGGTGGCATAAACGGGGCCGGCATTGCGCGCGATGCAGCTGGTCGAGGCCTTAAGGTCCTGTTGTGCGAGAAGGGCGACTTTGCGGAAGGCACCTCGTCGCGCTCGGGCAAGCTCGTTCACGGTGGCCTGCGCTATCTCGAATATTACGAGTTTCGTCTGGTGCGCGAAGCGCTGATCGAGCGCGAGGTGCTGCTCGCGTCCGCACCTCATATCATCTGGCCGATGCGTTTCGTGTTGCCGCACTCGCCGGAGCAGCGGCCGGCCTGGCTGATCCGCACTGGGTTGTTGCTCTACGACCATCTCGGTGGCCGCAAGCGCCTGCCGTCGAGCCGGAGCCTCGACCTTGCGCATGCGCCAGAGGGCGCACCGTTGCGCGCCGAATTTCGCCGCGGCTTTGAATATTCGGACTGTTGGGTCGACGATGCCCGGCTGGTGATCCTGAACCTGGTCGATGCCGCGCAGAACCGCGCCATCATCCTGCCGCGCACCCGTGCCGTGCAGGCACGCCGCGAGGATGACGCCTGGCTTCTCGAGATGCGGGGTGAGGACGGCCAGACGCAAGTCGTGCGGTCCCGCGCGCTGATCAACGCCGCCGGCCCCTGGGTTCAGGATGTGGTGCAGAGCGTTGCGGGCCTGAACTCCGCCCACAGCGTGCGTCTCGTCAAGGGCAGCCACATCGTGGTGCCGAAGTTCTGGAGCGGATCGCAAGCCTATCTGCTTCAGAACGAGGACCGCCGCGTGATCTTCGTCAATCCCTACGAGGATAATCTCGCGCTGATCGGCACGACCGACATTCCCTATCAAGGCAAGGCCGAGGACGTTGCGATCGGCACGGACGAGACCGCCTATCTCTTGCAGGTGCTGACCCGCTACTTCCGGACGCCGCCGCAGGAGAACGAGATCGTGCACAGGTTTTCCGGCGTCCGGCCGCTCTATGATGACAATGCCGAAAATCCCTCGGCGGTGACGCGCGACTATGCGTTCGAAGTTCACGGTGCGGTTGATGCGCCGCCGCTGCTTTCCATCTTCGGTGGGAAGATTACGACGTACCGCAAGCTCGCCGAGCAGGCGCTCCAGCGGCTCGCGCCGTGGTTTCTGAAGATGCAGCCGGCCTGGACCGCAGGCCGCCCCCTGCCTGGCGGCGACATCGCGGGCACGTTCGATGATTTCTCGTTCGGACTGGCGCGCGACTATCCGGATCTTCCGCGAAAGTTGATTCACCACTATGCGCGTCTCTACGGGACGCGCGCGAGAGAGCTGCTGGGCTCGGCCCGCATTTCGGCCGATCTCGGTCGTCACTATGGCGGCGACTTCTATGAATGCGAAGAAATCTTTCTCAGAGAGAAAGAGTGGGCGAGCCGCGCTGGAGATTTCCTGGACCGGCGCACCAAGCATGGCTTGCATCTGACGTCAGCGCAGCGGGTTGCGTTCGAAGCTCGCATCTAGACGGCAGGCACATCCAACCGCGATAGTCGGCGATCTCCGATCGACCTCGATCATCTACTGCCTGGGATTCAGTGCGCTATTCAAGCCATCACCGATCAGGTTGAAGCCGATCACAAGGGCGATGATTGCGAGACCGGGGAAGAAGGCCATCCACGGCGCCTCGCTGAGGAACTGCCGCGCGACATCGAGCATGGAGCCCCAAGAGGGGGCCGGTGGCAATTGACCAAGACCAAGGAAGGCGAGGCTCGCCTCAGCCAGGACCGCAATCGCCATCGTGAGGGTCGCCTGGACGATCGTCGGTGCGAGCACATTGGGCAGGACCTGCCCGGTCAGAATGGCGAAATGACCCAACCCCTGAGCGCGCGCCGCCGCGATGTAATCCTCGGTGCGGACAACCAGTGTCTCGGCGCGTGCAACGCGGACGAAGACTGGAATCGCCGAAATGCCGATCGCGATCATTGCATTCTGGAGGCTGGGACCCAGGAATGCGGCCAGCGCGATCGCGAGGACGAGAAACGGGCAGGCGAGGAGAGCATCCGCAATGCGCGAGATCGCCATGTCGGCGACACCGCCGAAATAACCTGCAATGAGACCGAACGGCAGGCCGATCAGCACCGCAACGGTCACGGAAACCATGCCGGCCGCGAGCGACGCCTGCGTTCCGAAGATGACCCGAGACAGCACATCGCGGCCGAGATCATCCGTGCCAAACCAGTGCACTGCATTGGGCGCAGCACGAATCGCCATCCAATCCGGCGTATTCGGATCGTAGGGCGAGATCCATGTTGCGAACACCGCCAGCACGACGAAGAACAGGATGATCGCGCCGCCAATCACCGCGGACGGCTCGCGCAGCAAGCGACGAAGTTCAGAGCGCCCACCTGTGCGCATTTGAGCAGGGGCTGGTGCCTCAATCGTGCTCATGACCTGAGCCTTGGATTGAGCAGCACATAGGCGACGTCGGCAATCAGGCTCATCAGAAGAAATACCGCCGCCGTACAGAGCACGACAGCCTGAACCACGGCATAATCGCGGCTGAACACGCCATCGACGACCATCTTGCCGAAACCGGGGATCGAAAAGACCTGCTCGGTCAACACTGCGCCGGCCAGTAGCTCGCCGAACTGCAACGTACCCAGCGTGACCACCGGGATGAGCGCATTCGGCAGAGCATGGCGCAGCACGATGGTGCGTTCGCGGACGCCCTTCGCGCGGGCGGTCCGGACATAGTCCTGCTTCATCGCCTCGATCATCGCACCGCGGACATGGCGCATCATGATCGCAGCCGTGCCCGTGCCCAGCACCAAAGCGGGCATAAGCATCGAGATCAGGTTGCGGCCGATACTTTCAGACGGCGGAACGAAACCTCCCGCCGGCAGCCAGCCGAGGTTCACCGAGAAGAGAAGGATCATCATGATCCCCAGCCAGAAATGCGGAATGGAAAGTCCGGCGAGCCCGAAAAGACTGGCGCCATAGTCGAGTGGCGTCCCGCGCCCGAGCGCCGCGACGATCCCGATCGGCACCCCGACGAGCAGCGCGACCAGCATCGACAGGATCGCGAGCTCGATGGTCACCGGCAGTTTTTCCGCCAGCATGGTGCCGATAGGCAGGCGGGTGCGGACCGACGTGCCGAAATCGCCGTGCACCAAGGCCTTCAGCCAAATGCCGTATTGCACCGGAATCGGCTCATTGAAGCGATATTTGTGCCGAAGATACTCGATGACCTCAGGATTGCGCTCTTCCCCGGCCAGCGCCAGCGCCGGGTCGCCGGGCAGCAGCTTCTGCAGACCGAACACCATCATCGACACGAGCAACAAGGTCGGCAGCAGGACGGCAAGGCGACGCAGAAGCAGGGTCTTCATCGGAGCAGACAGGTCCTCACGTGAGGAAAAGCGCGAGACGTTGCGCGTCAATTCACGGGCTTGACGCCCACCAGACGCAAGAGTCCGTCCGGCACCATGACGATGCCGCCGACCGATTTGCGAGCGGCAAAGAACCAGTTGGGGTGGTAGAGAGGAATCGACGAGAGCGCGCTCAGGTAAATGTCAGTCGCTTTCGCGTAGAGGGCCTTGCGCTTGGCTTCGTCGGCCTCGCCTCGCGCCTGAGTCAGGATCGCATCGAGATCCTTGTTGCAATATTTGTTGACGTTCTGGGAGCCTGCGCAGCTGAAGAATGCGACCAGTGTGGAATCCGGGTCGGCACGGCCGCTCCAGTTGCCGATGTAGGCTTCGAAATTGCCGTTCAAGTAGCGCTCAATGGCAGTGGTTGTTTCCATAGGCAGCAGCTTCACGTCGAAGCCAGCCTCGGCCGCCATTGACTGCATGATCTGTGCGACGCGGGAATCGCCGGCAGCGTTCTCGTACTGCAGTTCGACCGGGACGCGCGTCATTCCAGCCGCTGCAATCAGCGCCTTGGCTTTGGCGACGTCGCGAGCCGGCGCCTTGTGTGCGCTATCGTAGAACGGAGATGACGGAGGAATCATCTGATTGTCCGCCAGAAACTCGCCGTTGAAGGCAACGCGATTGATGACATTGCGATCGATCGCAAGCTCGAAGGCCTGTCGCAGCGTCGCGTTCTTGCCGAGTGGCGTATCGGCCTTGGCGCCCGCGCCGACATTGAACATCAGATGCGAAACTGCGAGCCCCTGGCCCGAATGAAGCGTGAGATTGGGGTCGTCGCGCACGGTCTTGAGATCGGTGGGAGCGACGCGTTCCGCGAGCTCAAGATCGCCCGCTCGTACCCGCGACAATCGCACGGTCGAGTCAGGCACGTAGTAGTAGACGACCTCGTCGTAGCCGACGGCTCCGGCGTTCCAGTAGCCGGGATATTTCTTGAGGCGAATGAGGTCGCGCGACTTGCGCTCGACGAATTGATACGGACCGGCACAGACGGGCGCAGCCGCGAGCTCGCCGGCTTTCTCCGTGGCGGCCTTGGGCGACACCATCATGCCGGCGCGATCGCTGAGATTGGCAAGCAGCGGCACGAACGGTTCCGACAGGGTGAACTTGACCTTGTCCGCCGCAAGGGCCTCGACGCTCACGATCGGCGCCAGTTCGGCCTTGCGCTTCGAATCCGGCATCGTTTTCATGCGCTCGATATTGAACTTGACCGCCGCCGCATCAAACGCGGTGCCATCGTGGAACGTGACGTTCTTGCGCAAGGTAAAGGTGATCGACTTGCCGTCGGCGGCCCAATCCCAAGCCTCTGCCAGCTGCGGCACGATCTTGAGATCGGGGGAGATATCGACAAGTTTGTCGCACAGCGCCGCGAACACGAAGCGGCCGGTATAAGTTCCGCTGAGTGCGGGGTCGAGCGCATCGGGATCGTCCTGGATGCCGACTCGCAATGTCGCTGCACCGGCCGACACGAGGCCGGATCCGATCATCACAATTGCCGCCAACGCTGTGCCGATCCGCTTCATGCGAATTCCTTTCATCCAGGCTTCTCTGCCGAGGCTCTGCTGTCGAACGGCAAGACAAGCACGCCAAACCAGATTTGTAAACGTAGAGAACAAATCGACTTATGGCGTAGAAGAGAGCTATATTATAATACCTATTATGAGCAGAAATCAGCCGCTCTAGCCCTCTTGACGGATGGTCGCGGTCGGCATTAGTTCGGTATATTGACGAATTGGATCAGGTTCATGCCAGACGCCCCCTCGTCGCCCGTTGCGCGACAACAATCCGTGCGCCTCGTCATCGAGCGTCTGTTGCGCGATCGAGCGGTCTCGCGCGCCGAGCTCTCTCGCAGCACGGGCCTGTCCAAACAGACAATTTCCGAAGTCATGCGCGACCTCGAACGCGACGGCTGGGTACGCGAGGACGGGCAAATCCAGGGCAGCGTCGGCAGAAGTGCTGTCACCTACGCGTTGCGCCCTGACGCCGCTTTCGTGCTGGGCGTCGATCTTGGCGGCACGAAGCTGCACGTGGCGCTTGCAGACCTGCAAGGAGAGATCGTCGCCGAGAGCATCGAGTCGACGTCCGGCGACGGTGGTGCTGCCGTGGTCGCTCAGATCGGGCGTATGCAAGAGTCTCTGCTCCAGCGTGCATCCGTACCTGCGCAACGTCTGCGTGGCGGCGTGATGGGAAGTCCGGGGATCATCGATCCGGCGTCCGGCAGCATCGTCTTCGCGCCCAATATTCCCGGATTGGATAGTCTGGATGTACGGGCTGCATTGCGCGAGCGGCTCGGCATCGACGTCGCGATCGAGAACGACGTCAACCTTGCCGCGATCGGCGAGCACTGGCGCGGCAACAGCCGCAAGGCCCGCAGCTTCGCCTTCATTGCCCTCGGTACAGGTATCGGCATGGGCATCTTTTCAGACGGCTATCTCGTGCGCGGCGCGCGTGGCGCAGCCGGCGAGATCGCCTATCTGCCACTTGGAGGCGATCCCTACGATTCGCGCGGTCTCCGGTTGGGTACGCTTGAAACCGCCGTCGGCAGCGTCGGGATTGTGGAGCGCTATCTCGGACTTGGCGGCGTCCCAGGCGGCACGGTGCGTGATGTCTTCGATCGGCTCGAGACCGACGAGGCGGCACGAATAGCAATCGACGAAGTCAGCCGGACGATTGCCAGTGCGATTCTGGCTGTGCACAGCATTCTCGATTCAGAGATCATCGTGATGGGAGGCAGCATCGGCGCGCGGCCCGAGTTGAAGCTGCGGATCGATGAGTATCTCGGGCGGTGCATGCGCGAGCCCGTTCGTATCGAGCTCAGCGCGCTCGGCAATCGTGCCACGCTGATCGGTGCGGTCGGCAGCGCGATAGACCTCGTGCATCGCTCGCTGTTTGGCATCGGCAGAGATGCAGGTCCTCTGGCTCTTCCCGCCGTGGCAGCGGATGTTGCGGCATGACAGAGCATCCGCCGAAAAACGATCGGAGATGGGCATGATCTGGGGACAGCGCGATTTCATGGTGCCAGGACGCTCCCTGGCAGTCGGCGACCGGGGCATGGTCGCAGCCTCTCACCCCGCTGTGACGTTGGCCGCTGTCGAAATCCTGCGTAGCGGTGGCAACGCCGTCGACGCCGCGATTGCTGCCATCGCTCTTCAGGGCGTCATTGATCCGCACATGACCGGCATCGGTGGCGACTGCTTTGCGATTTATGCGCCCGCCTCGGGCAAACCCGTCGCCATCAATGGTTCGG
Source organism: Bradyrhizobium sp. CCGUVB4N (assembly GCF_024199945.1). Taxonomy (GTDB): domain Bacteria; phylum Pseudomonadota; class Alphaproteobacteria; order Rhizobiales; family Xanthobacteraceae; genus Bradyrhizobium. The sequence continues at coordinate 3,906,658 of NZ_JANADP010000001.1, forward strand.
GGCGGGCGCCAGCGAAGGCAGAGCTAGGCTGGTTCCGGCAGTCGGGATTGGCGTCGATTCCGGATGACTCGCCCCACGCCGTCACAATTCCGGGGGCGGTCGATGCCTGGTGCCGGCTCTCTGCCGATCATGGCTCAAAAGGTCTGGACGAGGTTTTGGCACCTGCGATCCAGGCGGCCGAGAATGGATTCGTGGTGACTCCGCGCGCCGCCCTGGACTGGGCACGCTATGGCAATCGTATCGAATGGCATCAGACCGGTGTGTCGGTGTATCTGCCCGGTGGCTTTGCGCCCGCCGTCGGCAGCAGGCTCAGCCATCCGGCGCTCGGCGCGACGTTGCGCCGGATCGCGCGTGAGGGACGCGCTGCATTCTACGAAGGTGCCGTCGCCGAAGAGATCGTCTCAGTCTTGAAGGCGCTGGGCGGACTGATGCAGCTCGAGGATCTGGCGAGTGCCCGGTCTGACTACGTGGAGCCGATCAGCGCCGACTACCGTGATCATCAAATCTGGCAATGTCCGCCGAACGGGCAGGGCGTGGCTGCGCTATTGATCGCCCGAATCCTTGCAGGTTTCGATATGGCGGATCCCGCGCTCGACGAGGCGGACCGCATCCATCTGCTTGCCGAGGCAACCAAGGCCGCTTACCGGCAGCGCGATGCGCTCGTCGCTGATCCGTTGTTCCGCCCGTTCGATATCAACGCACTGCTTTCCGAGGGATCAGTCGCGGCTTTGCGCTCTCGCATCACGCGCGAGCGGGCGAGCGCTCCGACGGACTTCGACATGCCCGTTCATCGTGATACCGCCTACGTTGCGGTCGCGGATCGTGACGGCAACATGGTGTCTCTCATCAATTCCCTGTTCTTCGCCTTCGGGAGCGGCATCTATGCGCCTCGCTCCGGCGTGCTGTTGCAGAACCGAGGTTCGGGATTCTCGTTGGTCGAAGGGCACCCCAATGCCATCGCGCCACGAAAGCGCCCGTTCCACACGATCATTCCAGGTTTGCTCGCCAGGCATGACAGGCCGGTCATGGCTTTTGGCGTCATGGGCGGGCAATATCAGGCGACAGGACATCTGCAGATCCTGAGTGGCATGCTCGACCGCGGTTTGGACATTCAACAGTCCTCGGATGCACCCCGCAGCTTTGCATTCGACGGCGCGCTGACGCTCGAGCCCACGATTCCCGGCTCCGTCGCTGACGATTTGATCGGTCGCGGCCATCGCGTGGTCTGGGCCGACGAACCGCTGGGAGGCTTCCAGGCCGTGCACATCGATGTGTCCCGGGGTGTCATGTTCGGAGCGTCGGATCATCGCAAGGATGGCATCGCGCAGGCGGCGTGATCGAGACGAGGGAGAAACGCGATGTTGGATCGGACATCATGAACGACATCGTCGAACCGATCCTGTCTATCGAGCAGCTGACGCTGGCACTCCCCGCCGGCGCCGATCGTGCCTTTGCCGTCGAAGACGTCTCGCTTGCCTTGCACGCGCGGGAGATACTCTGTGTTGTCGGCGAATCCGGCTCTGGCAAATCGGTCTGCGCCTTTGCCGCGATGGGCCTGCTGCCGCAAGTTATTCGCCCGGTCGCAGGGACCATTCGGTTCGAAGGGCGCGACCTGCTGGGGCTGGCGCCGGCAGAATGGCGGACGTTGCGCGGGCGGCGTATCGCAATGATCTTTCAGGAGCCGATGACGGCGCTTAATCCTGTCATCAGGATCGGCGATCAAATCATGGAGGCGTTCGAGGCGCACGAGCAGCTCACCCCGCCTGAACGGCAGGTGCGCATGCGCGCACTCCTCGAAGAGGTTGGCTTGCGCGATCTGGAGCGGATCATCCGCAGCTATCCGCATCAATTGTCGGGCGGACAACGTCAGCGCGCCATGATCGCCATGGCGCTGGCGCTGGAGCCGTCGGTTCTGGTGGCAGACGAGCCAACCACAGCACTTGACGTCACCACGCAAGCGCAAATCCTTCGGCTCATCCGCGACCTTCAACAGCGGCGCGGCATGGCGGTGCTTTTCATCACCCACGATTTCGGCGTCGTTGCCGACATCGCGGACCGCGTCGCGGTCATGGAGAAGGGGCGGCTGGTTGAACAGGGGCCGGTCGAAGACGTTCTGAGGCGCCCGCGGGATCCTTATACACGCCGGCTGCTCGCCGCCGTACCGGGTGGAGTTCCGCCAGAGCGTGCGCAAGTCAAGGACGAACCGATCGCCTGTGCCACGACCGGGCTTGCAAAGACTTATCGGGGGAGCGGGTGGTTTGGAGCGCAGACCGAGGTCGCGGCCGTCAAGGACGTGAGCTTCGAGATCCGGCGCGGCGAGACGCTCGGACTGGTCGGTGAGTCGGGCTCCGGCAAGAGCACGATCGGACGATTGGTGATGCGTCTTACCGACGCCGACGCAGGTGTGGTCCGCATCGGCGAACTTGATTTCTCCGAGGTTCGCGGAGCGCGCTTGCGGGCTGCCCGCAAGCACATACAGATGGTTTTCCAGGATCCGTTCGCCTCGCTCAATCCGCGTCGCCGTGTCGGCCGGATCATCGCCGACGGTCCAATTGCGCATGGCGTTCCGGCAGCACAGGCCTTCGTCCGCGCCGAGGAGCTTTTGGCCCTCGTTGGTCTCGATACCGCCGCCGCGCGACGCTTTCCGCATGAGTTTTCCGGCGGACAGCGCCAGCGGATCGGCATTGCGCGCGCGCTGGCGCTCGACCCGGAGGTACTGGTCGCGGACGAACCTGTGTCGGCGCTCGACGTCTCGGTCCAGGCGCAGGTGCTCGCTTTGCTCGAGACACTGAAACAGAAGCTGCGGCTGGCGGTGCTGTTCATCACCCACGATCTCAACGTGGCGGCCCAGGTCTGCGATCGGATCGCCGTCATGCGCCTTGGTGAGATCGTCGAGATCAGGCCGACCGTTGATCTGCTCAATCGGCCTGAGCATCCCTACACGCAGGCATTGCTGGCCGCAATTCCGGGGCGGCAACGCAAAGCGCCGAACTGATCCACGCTCGTCATTGAAGGAGGTCTGATATGCAGAAGCTCACCGAACTTCCGATCCTGCGTGTCGGGCTGATCGGCAGCGGCTTTATCGCCGCGTTCCATCTGCAGTCCATGCTTGGCGTACGTAATGTCAGCGTCGGCGGCGTGTACAGCCGCTCTGCTGAGCGTCGTGAGCGCATCGCGGACAGGGCGCGCAGTCTTGGCCTTGGACAGGCGCATGTGTTCGACAGCATCGAGGCGATGGCCATGTCCGGCGAGGTCGATGCGCTCTGGCTCTTGACGCCGAACGACACCCGTCTTGACATCATGCGCGAGATCCACCGTGTGACCAAGGCCGGAGCTCCTCTGCGCGCCGTTGCCTGCGAAAAGCCGCTGGCCCGCACGCTTGCCGAAGCACGGGAAATGCGCCGGCTTGCCGAAGATGCGGGCCTGCTCCACGGCTATCTGGAAAACCAGATATTTTCGACTGCGGTGATGCGCGGCAAGGACATCATCTGGCGACGCGCCGTGCCTGGGAGCGGCCGCCCTTATCTTGCTCGCGCGGCTGAGGAACATTCCGGACCGCACGAGCCATGGTTCTGGCAAGGCGATAAGCAAGGTGGCGACGTGCTCTCCGACATGATGTGCCATTCGGTCGAGGTCGCACGGTTCATGCTGACTGCGCCCGGTGCGAAGCGCGAGTCCTTGCGGCTGGTCAGCGCCAACGCCACGACGGCCAATCTCAAATGGACACGGCCCCGCTATGCCGCCGACCTCAAGGCGCGAATGGGCATCGACTTTGCAAAGCGTCCCGTCGAGGATTTCGCGCGCGGCATCCTCACGATGGAAGATGCCGACGGGCATCAACTGATGATCGAGGCAACGACCTCATGGGCTTACGTTGGCGCCGGGCTGCGTATCCAGCTCGAGTTGCTCGGCCCTGAATACTCGATGGAGTTCTCGTCACTTTCGACTGGGCTCAAGGTCTTCCTGTCACGCACGCTCACCGGGTCGGAAGGCGAGGATCTGGTCGAGAAGCAGAATGCGGAACAAGGCCTGATGCCTGTGGTCGAGGACGAAGCTGGCATCTATGGTTACACGGACGAAAACCGTCATATGGTCGAGGCGTTCAGGCTTGGTAACAGCCCCGCCGAAACCTTTGACGACGGAGTCGGGGTTATGGAAATGCTCATGGGACTCTATCGCTCGGCGGAACTCGGCCGGAGCGTGCATTTTCCGGATCCTGAGCTCGAGCACTACGTGCCGCTGGTGGCTCGGTGACGAGGGAGCTGGGCATACGATGCGAGCGCTGCTCGCCCGTTCGGGGGCTCACCGAGCGATCGTGCCGACTGCTGCCGTCCAGGCCTCGCGATAAGAATCGAGGCCGGCAATCGAAATCGCAGCGACGGGTGCCGGCTCGGCGACATGGTAAGAGGGGAGCCAGTGCGCGAGCATTGCGGCGCCGCGTGCCGTGCCGGCGGCATCTTCCGCGGCAAAGACGCGCTGCGTCGGTCGTAATGCGCCGAGCGTCTGGCAGAACGGAAGATTGCCGGCGAAGGTTCCTTCCACGATGAGATCTCCGCTGTCTGCTCCCATCCGCGTCAGCATCAGATCGCTGACCAGAGCACAGTAGAGCGTCGCAAGCGCGGTTCGATCGCGCGCTGCGACTTCCCCGTGGATCACACCCTTGGTCGTCGCATAAGGTCCGCCCTGGCCGGAGAAGCAGGGCAGAGCCATCGCGCCCGAGGCGATGACGCGCTCGATTGCGTCGAGATCTGGATTGCCGCCGCCGCCCGCGATGATGGCGTATTCGCGGCCGCCCATGAAGCGTCCGCAGGCGATGGGCCGGCCCAGCGCGTCGACATTGGCGAGCGTGTCGTCGCGCGGATCGAGCTGATCGAGCGAAAGGCCGACGCTCATCAGGATCACCCAGGTGCCTGTCGATAACACAGTGAATGGCGCCTGGCGGGAGACGAGGTAGGGCAGGAGCGATGCGTTGGAATCGTGGATACCACAAAAGACGGGCGTTTCAGGCCCAAGCCCGGTTGCGGCGGCGATTTCAGACGTGATCGGGCCGAGCGGATCGAAGGCACGGCGCAGCGGCGGCAGCAAGTGATCGACGTCGAGGCCTCTGACGAGGCTCGAGATTTGTCCCTGTCGCGGCATCCAGAGATCGGTATGGGCGCCGATGGTCGTGACTTCGGAGACCGCGACGCCGCTGAGGCGCCAGGTCCAGTATTGCGGATAGCCGACGAAATACCTCGCTTTGGCGAAGAGGTCCGGACAGCGCCATTTCTGATAGGCCAGCTGCCGTCCGAGATTGAGGCCAGCGGGCAGCTTCGGCGAGAGGCTCTCCGAAAAGGGGGGCCGCAGCTTCGCATACTCGGGCTCGATCGCGTCTACGCCCGTGAATTCATAGTCCATGAGCGGAGCTGCGAGCTCGCCGTCGCCGATCAAGGCGCCGGCTGCACCATGCGCGGTCGGAACGATCGCACTGATCTGATGCGTGCGTGCGGCTTCACGAAGCGCATCGAGGAAAAAGCTCCATGCGCTCTCCACGTCTTCGTGCGGATAAGGCGGTCCGGGCAAAACGCGGTTGGGCGCCGACTTTTCCCAAAGGAGCCGGCCTTCGTCGAACAGGGCAAGCTTGACATTGGTCTTGCCGATGTCGAGCACCGCGACCGTCTGGCTCATCGTCAAGCTCACGGCAAAAGAACGATTTCAACAAGCGTCGCCCGGCCGCGTTCGGCGGCCGGGCGACGAGTTCAGATCAGAAATCGAAGTCCTTGATGTTCTGCTTCGTGAAGATGAACGGGGCCCCGAGCAGGATCTCGCTGCCATTGACCACGTTCAGCTTGCCGAGCTTGCCCGCGTCCACCGAGGTCGCGCCGGGCTTCAGGCTGCCGTCGACGACGGCCCGCATCACGTAGGTCGCGGCATAGCCGAGATCGACCGGGTTCCACAACACGACCGACTTGACGCAATCGGCATTGACATACGGCTTCATCGCATTGGGCGTGGCGAGGCCGACCACCGCCACCTTGCCGCAGAGCTTGGCCTTGGTCACGGCTTCCGCCGAAGCAGGCGTTGCGACCGAAGTCATGCCGAACAGCCCGGCAAGCTTGTCGCCATGCTTGTTGATGAGCGTCGTTGCCTGGTTGAAGGACAGGTTATTGTCCTCCTGAGCCTCGACCGTTTCGAGCCATGTCAGCTTGGGATGACACTTCTGAGCATAGGCCCACATCTCGGCGATCCAGCGTGCCTGGTTCGGCGTCGTGAAAGTCGAGGTGACGATCGCGAAGCTCTTGTCCTCGCCAGCCTCCTTGGCCATCGAGTCGATCATCGACTTGGCGATGCCGTTGAACTCGGCCTGGTTGACGAACCATTCGCGCGCATCCGGCGACGAGTTGGCGTCATAGCCGACGACATGGATGCCCTTCGACAGCGCCTTCTTCAGGACCGGCGCGATCGCCACCGGATCATTGGCAGCGAAGAGAATGCCGTCGACGCCGCTGGTGATGTAGTTGTCGATGAACTTGATCTGCTCGTCGATCTTGGCCTCGGTCGGGCCGTCGGTCTTCACCGTGACATTGCCGAGCGCCTTGGCGGCGTCCTGCATACCCTTCGACGTCGCGTTGAAATAGCCGATGCCGATCAGCTTCGGTACGTCGACCAGCGTGATCGGTTTGCCGGCCTTGTCGGCAGCATTGCTTGGCCGGCCGCCGTCATAGGGCTTGGCAGCGGGAGCGGCGCTGGCCTCGCCGGCAGAACAGGCAAGGGGATTGACTGGGAGGTCGTCCGCACCGTCCCATCTCTTGTCCGCCGCAGAGGCGGTCCCCGCCAGCAGCGTCGCGCCGAGGAATGCAGCAGCTAATCCGAGCTTCATTTTGTTTTCCTCCCATGTTGATGCCGCTTTTTCGCGGCCATTGACGCCATCATACGCCTTCGCGTCGCCGCTGGAGCGAACTCGCCACAAGAGTTGAAAGGATGAGGACCGTGCCGATGACGACGATCGTCGCGTCGCCCTTGACACCGGTCAGCGCTAACCCGTTTTTCAAGAGCTGGATCATCGCCAGGCCGACCACCGTGCCCCAGATCGTGCCGACGCCTCCGAATATGCTGGTTCCGCCGAGCACCACCGCCGCGATCACGTCGAGCTCATAGCCGATCCCCATGTCGGAGCGGGTCGTGGTCACGCGTGAGACGAGAACGCAAGCGGAAATGCCGGCCATGAGGCCAGATAGCGTGTAGATGATCAGTTTGACGCGATCGACCGGCAAACCGGAGAAACGCGCGGCGGTCTCGTTGCTGCCGATCGCATAGAGCGTTCGGCCGAAGGTGGTTCGGTCGAGAACGATTGCCGAGACCACGATTGCGATCAGCAAGAGCCAGAGCTGCGCCGGCACGCCGAACAGGTTTTCCTGCCCGACGAAGTAGAACCATTCCGGGTAGCCGCGCACCGAACGCGCCTGGCTGATGCCCTCGGCGAGCCCGCGGTAGAGGGCGAGTGTCGCGATGGTCATGATCAGCGGCGGCACTTTCACTCTGGTGATGACGATCCCGTTAAGAAAGCCCGCCGTGGCGCCGACGAGCAGCGAGAAGCCAATCGCCAGCGGCAAGGGAAAGCCGAAAACCTTCCAGGAATAGCCGAGCAGGATCGCGCAGAGCCCGACGATCGAGCCGACCGAGAGATCGATGCCGCCGGTGATGATGATGAAGGTCATCGGCAGTGCGATGAGCCCAACCTCGGTCGTCAGCCTGCCTTGATTGAGCAGATTGTCGAGCGTGAGGAAGCGGCTGTTCAAGCCCCCGAGCCCGATCAGTGCAATGAGCAGGATCACCGCGAGCATGGTCTCGTGGCGCAGCAGCCACCAGGGCACGACGCGCTTGGCGGCCTGGGGGAGAGGGATCTCGCTCATGGCGCTCATGCTCCGGCTGTGCGCCGGCGCCGCAGAATGTCGGCGATCACGGTCACGAGGATGAGCACGCCCTGAACTGCGCGGATCCAGTAGGGCGAGACGTCGATGAAGACCAGCGCGCTGGCAATCTCGGCGATCAGGACGGCGGCAAGGGTCGAGCCGACCACCGTGCCGACGCCGCCGAGAATGCTGACGCCGCCGACGACGGACGCGGTGATGATCGTCAGCTCGAGATTGGGCGGCACGGTCGACTGGATGACGCGCAGTTGGGTCGCGTAGAGCAGGGCGGCGGCGCCGGCGAACAAGCCGTGCAGCGCGAAGACCATCACGACCGTGCGCGGCTGCGAAATGCCGCAGAGCCGCGCGGCTTCGGCATTGCCTCCGACGGCGTAGATCGCGCGTCCCGAGGCCGAGTAGCGCATCCACAATGCGGCCAGGAGCGTTACCAGGATCATGAGAAAAACCGGAAACGGCAGCACACCGAGTAGTTCGATATCGGCGAGATGGAAACTGTCAGGCAGATCGGTGATCCATTTGCCTCCGGTGACGCTGATCAGCCCGCCCTTGAGGATCGACAGCATGCCGAGCGTCACCACGATCGCTGGAATGCGCAGATAGGCGATGATGACGCCCTGCAACGCCATCACGACCACGCCGGCAACGAGCGCCGCCAGCCAGGCGACCACGATCGGCGCGCCGTTCACCGCCAGAGTGCCGCTGATCGTCGCCAGGACGCCGATCAGCGCGCCGACGGAAATGTCGATATTGCCGGAAATGATCACCATCGACATGCCGACCGCGGCGACGGCGATATAGGCGTTGCCCAGCAGCACGTCGGAAAGATTGCGCGCCGCCAGAAAGCGCGGATTGTAAAGGCCGACCACGATGGCGAGCCCGATCACCGCGATCGCGAGCAAAGCCTCCTGCGAGGCAAACGCCTTCAGCCTCCGCCGCGGGTCGGTCTCGGCACCGGCTAAGGTCACCGCCGTCATGCCGCCTTCTCCGCGTTTTCGTGGCTGCCCATCATCGCTGCGCCGACCGACTCCTGGGTTGCTTCTTCGCGCGAGAATTCGGCAACGATACGGCCTTCGCGCATCACGAGCACGCGGTCGCTCATGCCAAGTACCTCCGGCAGCTCGCTCGAAATCATCAGGATGGCGAGCCCCTGGGCCGCAAGCTCGCCCATCAGCCGATGGATCTCCGCCTTGGCGCCGACATCGATGCCGCGCGTCGGCTCGTCGAGGATCAACAGCTTCGGCCCGTTGGCCAGCCATTTGCCGAGCACGATCTTCTGTTGGTTGCCGCCGGAGAGCTTGCCCGCGATCTGCTCGAGCGAACTCGCCTTGACCGCAAAACGCTTGACGCCATCGCCGGCAAGCTTGCGTTCGGCTCCGCGATCGATGAAGCCGCCGAACGCGACCTTGCCAAGAGCGGCGAGGCTGAAGTTCTCGCGCACCGTCATCGGCCGCACCAGGCCCTGTGTGCCGCGATCCTCGGGAACGTAGGCGACGCCCAAAGCCCGCGCCTGGGCCGGCGAGCGAATGTCGACGCGCTGTCCGCCGATCCGGATTTCGCCGCTCTCAGCCGGCGTGACGCCGAAAATGGTTTGGGCCAACTCGCTGCGACCGGAGCCGACGAGGCCGGCAAGGCCGACGATCTCGCCGGCGTGCACCGTGAGCGAGATGCTTTTCGTCAGCGGTCGACGTTCGAGGTCCTTCACCTCCAGCACGGGCTGGCCGATTGGTACCGTGATTTTCGGGAACAGGCTTTCGATCCTGCGGCCGACCATCAATTGCACGAGCCCGGCCGCGTCCGTCTCAGTGACGCGCTTGGTTGCGACATGTGCGCCATCGCGCAGTACGGTGACACGATCGGCGATTGCGAAGATCTCATCGAGCCGATGGCTGATATAGATCACGGCGACGCCGCGGGCTTTCAGCTTGCGGACGATGTCGAACAGCCGCGTCACATCGTACTCGGTCAGAGCCGCGGTCGGCTCGTCCATGATGAGAATGCGCGCATCCTGCGACAGCGCGCGCAGGATTTCGACGCGCTGGCGATTACCGACGCTGAGGGAACCGACGACACGGTCGGCTTGCAGATCATGGATCTCGAGCGAAGCGAGCAGCGCGTTCGTCGTCTCATGCATCGCCCGCCAGTCGATCCGGCCGAGTCCGGCGCGCGGCGCATGCCCCATGAAGATATTCTCGGCGACCGTGAGCTCCGGAAACAGCAGCAGCTCCTGATAGATCGTGGCGATGCCGGCGCGCCTTGCATCGTCCGGCCGCGCGAGGTCGACCTGTTTGCCGTCCACCAGCACCTCGCCGCGATCGGGCGGGAATACGCCGGAGATGATCTTGATCAGCGTCGACTTGCCGGCGCCGTTCTCGCCGAGCAAGGCATGGACTTCGCCCCTGGCGGCGTCGAACGAGACGCCGGACAGCGCCCGCACACCTGGAAAGGATTTCTCGATCGCGCGCACCGACAGAAGCGGTGTTGCGGGCGTGTCGCGTTGCGGGTCCGTCGTCATGGTCACGCCGCCGCAGTGGTTTGAGAGCTGGCGTCGACGACAACGACGCGGACGTCGTGGCCGCGCAACATGTCGAGTGCGTCGCTCGGCGCATCGGAATCGGTGATCAGCGTATCGATGCGCGAGAGCGGGCAAACGACAAGGCTGCCACGCGAGACGAATTTCGATGAATCGGCGAGAACGATCAGCTTGTCGGCGCGCTTCAGCAGTTTGGATTCGGCGCGGGCGAGCAGGGGGTCGCCTTCGATCACGCCGAGCGGTCCGATCGAGATCGCACTCATGAACATCCGCGTCGCCGAATAGTGCTGGATCGCATCCTCCTCAAACGGCGAGACGATCATGCCCTGTTCACGATAGACCTCGCCGCCCGGCAAGGCGACGCGGCATTTCGACGTGTGGATCAGTGCGTCGGCGAGCAGATAGGAATTGGTCAATACCTTCAGCCGGCGCTCACGCAGATACTCGCCCATCTGATACGTGGTCGTACCGCCATTGATGATGATCGTCTCGCCATCGGCGCAGAGGGCGACGGCCGCTTTCGCGATCGCACGCTTGGCGTCGATATTGAGCGTCTGGCTGACGTCGAAGGAGCGGGTGGCAAGGGAGAGGACGTCGCCCGGTGCGTTGGCGGCTTCGGGCAACGCTTCGAGCCCGCCATGCACCCTGATCGCGACACCTTGCTCGGCGAGCCTGGCGAAATCGCGCCGTATCGAGGCTTCGGAGACGCCGGTCGCGCGACAAGCGTCGGCGATGCGCACCAGCGATCGCTCGCGCAAGAGCGCCTTGATGACCTGCCAGCGTTCCCGCTCGTGCACGTCGCCCTCCCTTTTGCTCGTAAATAGTTCACGCTCTCGACCGATGGTCAACTGGAAACCGTCACAATCAATCAATATCGCGCTGCATCAAGCATATTGCGTCGCGATGCTGAGTGTCGGTGATTGACCTTGATTGAATCCGCGGCCTAATCTGCTCGGAGATCAAGCACAGGGAGGATGCGTCATGAGCGAGGTTGCGGCCACGCCCCTGCCAAATCTATGGGACGACGCGCTCGCCTCCGGGCTCGATGAAGCCGGTCAATTGCTCTACCGCTCGAATCTGCTCGGAGCCGATCTGCGCGTCACCAATTTCGGCGGCGGCAACACCTCGGCCAAGATCGAGATGAAAGATCCGCTGACGCGCGAGAACGTCCGCGTGCTCTGGGTCAAAGGCTCTGGTGGCGACATCGGCTCGATGAAGCGCGACGGCTTTTCGACGTTGTATCTCGACAAGCTCGAGGGCCTGAAGGGCCTCTATCGCGGCCTCGCCCATGAGGACGAGATGGTCGGCTTGTTCAATCACTGCACCTTCGATCTCAATCCGCGCGCGACTTCGATCGATACGTCCTTGCACGCCTTCGTGCCGCACCGGCATGTCGATCACGTTCATGCCGATGCGGTCATCGCCATTGCTGCCTCTGAAGACGCCGAGCGTCTGACCCGCGAGGTTTTCGGCGGCAAGCTCGGCTTTCTGCCGTGGCAGCGGCCCGGCTTCGATCTCGGTTTGAAGCTCGGCGAGATGGCCGCGCGTCATCCCGACTATGTCGGCGTGGTCCTCGGCGGCCACGGGCTCTTCACCTGGGCCGAGACGTCGAAAGCCTGTTACGAGATGACCTTGCGTGTGATTCAGCAGGCCGCCGACTGGCTCGCCGCGCATGAGCGGAAGCCGGCTTTCAGCGGCGCCAAGGTCCAAGCGGCCGCGCCGGACAGGCGCCGCGCGATCGCAGCCAAGCTGATGCCGCTGATCCGCGGCAAGATCTCCACCGACGAGCGCAAGATTGGCCATTTCACCGATGCGCCGGAGGTACTGGAATTCGTCAACTCCAGCGCGCTCGCGAAGCTGGCGCCGCTCGGCACCTCCTGTCCGGATCACTTCCTTCGCACCAAGATCCGGCCGTTGCTGCTGCCCTACGATCCCGGGCGCGATAATCTTGACGAGGTGATCGCAGGCCTCGACGACGTTCTCGCGGCTTACCGGCGCGACTACACCGCCTATTACGAGCGCTGCAGACATCCGGACTCGCCGGCCATGCGCGATCCCAACGCGGTCGTGTATCTCGTGCCGGGGGTAGGCATGTTCACCTTTGCCAAGGACAAGGCGACGGCGCGCGTCGCGGCCGAGTTCTACGTCAACGCCATCAACGTCATGCGCGGCGCCTCTGGCGTCAGCGCCTATGTCGGCCTAGCCGAGCAGGAGGCCTTCAATATCGAATACTGGCTGCTGGAAGAAGCCAAGCTCCAGCGCATGCCCAAGCCGAAATCGCTCGCCGGGCGGATTGCCTATGTGACCGGCGGCGCCGGCGGCATTGGCGGGGCGACCGCGCAACGGCTGCTCGGCGAGGGCGCGTGCCTCGTCATCGCTGACATCGACGAGAAGGCGCTCAACGAGCGGGTCGCGACTATCACGAAGCGCCATGGGCGGGATGCTGCGATCGGCGTGAAGCTCGATGTGACCGACGAGGCGGCGGTGGTCGCTTCGTTCGAAGAGGCCGCGCGTGCCTTTGGCGGTGTCGACATCGTCGTGTCGAATGCCGGGATCGCCTCGGCTTCGCCTGTCGAGGACACGAGCCTCGGGCTGTGGCAGAAGAATATGGACATTCTCGCCACGGGTTATTTCCTCGTCTCGCGCGAGGCATTCCGGCTGATGCAGCGCCAGAACATCGGCGGGGCCATCATCTTCGTCGCCTCGAAGAACGGTCTTGCCGCTTCGGCAGGTGCCTCGGCCTATTGCGCCGCGAAGGCGTCGGAGATCCATCTTGCCCGCTGCCTGGCGCTGGAAGGCGCGGTGCATGGCATCCGCGTCAACACGGTCAATCCCGACGCCGTGCTGCGCGGTTCCAAGATCTGGGAAGGCGAGTGGCGCCAGCAGCGTGCGGCCTCCAACAAGGTCACCGAAGACCAGCTCGAGGAAGTCTACCGCCAGCGCTCGATGCTCAAGCTGTCGGTGTTTCCCGAGGATATTGCCGAGGGTATCTACTTCTTCGCGTCCGACCTTTCGGCCAAGTCGACCGGCAACATCCTCAATGTCGACGCCGGCAACGCCCAGGCTTTCACGCGATGAGTGCGCCATTCTCGATCAGCGCGGATTTCATCGCCGAGCACAATGCGCGGCTCGAAGAGGCGATCACCGAAGACTATGAGGCGCTCAAGCGCGCGCTGGGGCGGCACGGGATCGATGCGGACGCACTCGTGCAGAAGGTGATGGCCTTCGGCGTCGCCATTCCGACCTGGGGCGTCGGCACAGGGGGGACGCGATTTGCCCGCTTTCCGGGGCCGGGTGAGCCGCGCAATGTCTTTGAGAAGATCGACGATTGCGCCGTGATCCAGCGATTGGCGCGCGCGACCCCAACCATCTCGCCGCACATCCCGTGGGACAAGGTCGACGACTATGCCGCCTTGCGCGAACAGGCCGCGAGCCACGGCCTTGCCTTCGACGCAGTCAACTCGAACACCTTCCAGGATCAGCCGGGGCAAGAGCTTTCGTACAAGTTCGGCTCGCTGTCGCATACCGATGCGCGTGTGCGGGCGCAGGCCGTCGCCCACAACGTCGAATGTATCGAGATCGGCCGCAAGCTCGGCTCGAAGGCGCTAACCGTCTGGATCGCCGACGGTTCGAACTTTGCCGGTCAATCAAACCTGACCAGAGCGCTCGACCGCTATATCGACGCGATGCGCGAGGTCGTTGCGGCGCTGCCTGCCGATTGGCGGGTGTTCCTCGAGCACAAGCTTTACGAGCCGGCGTTCTACTCGACGGTAATCTCGGATTGGGGCACGAGCTTTGCGGTTGCGCAGGAGCTCGGGCCCAAGGCACATTGCCTCGTCGATCTCGGCCATCATGCGCCGAACGTGAATATCGAGCAGATCGTCGCCAGGCTCGTTCGCTTCAACAAGCTCGCGGGCTTCCATTTCAACGATTCCAAGTATGGCGACGACGATCTCGACAGCGGCTCGGTCGAGCCGTTCCGGCTGTTTCTGGTTTTCAACGAGCTGATCGATGCCGAGCGTCGCAAGGCGAAAGGCTTCGCGCCGGCCTACATGATCGACCAGTCACACAATGTGACCGATCCGATCGAGAGTTTGATGCAATCGGCGATCGAGTTGCAGCGCGCCTATGCGCAGGCGCTCGTCGTCGATCGTACCGCGCTTGAAGCGGCGCAGGAGGCCAATGATGCGCTCGGTGCACATCTCGAATTGAAGCGCGCCTTCACCACGGACGTCTCGCCGCTCCTCGCCGTCGCCCGCATGCGGGCCGGCGGAGCGATCGCACCAATCGCGGCCTATCGCGCATCCAACTATCGGGCGCGAAAGGCGGGGGAGCGTCCCAACGTCGGCGGGACTTCGGCAGGCATCGTCTAGGAAAAAGTGATCCCTGGTTTTCGGGATGGCCGTAAAGGCAAAAACGCGTCGTCAGCCTGAGGCGCGCCGCGGTCGATTTCAAGGATCTGGCCCCCCATGGTCGCAGGCCTTCTGGCTTGTGACGGGCTGCCGCCGCGCGCGGGGCGTCGCTAACTCCGCTTGCAATGTTTAGTAAACGGTGGTTCACTAAACAAATCGAGCCTGCCGGGCCTATAGAATCCGGGTGGCGCGAGGAAACGCTAGTTTAGTTATTCAGCTCGTCATGGACTGTGTCGCTCTGCTCGAAGCATTCGAGCGGGTTGGAAAGCCGCGCCATGTCGATGGCCGGCCCACTCGGAGGGAACGTGTAATGAAACGAACGATGAAGACGTTTGTCGTGGCTTGCGGCGCCGTTGCCGCAGCGCTCAGTGTCGGAGCGGGGACCACGCCCGCGCAGGCGCAAGGCAAGACCATCACGCTGTGCTGGGCCGCCTGGGATCCGGCCAACGCGCTGGTCGAACTGTCGAAGGACTTCACCGCCAAGTCGGGCATCGGCATGAAGTTCGAATTCGTGCCGTGGACCAATTACGCCGATCGCTTCCTGAACGAACTCAATTCGCACGGCTCGCTGTGCGATCTCATCATCGGCGATTCCCAATGGATCGGCGGTGCCGCGGAGAACGGCCAGTACGTCAAGCTCAACGATTTCTTCAAGAAGGAAGGAATCAGCATGGACGACTACATGCCGGCCACGGTCGTCGGTTATTCCGAGTGGCCGAAGAACACGCCGAACTATTGGGCGCTGCCGGCGATGGGCGATGCGGTGGGCTGGACCTATCGCAAGGACTGGTTCGCACGGCCGGACGTACAGAAGGACTTCAATGCCAAGTACGGCCGCGACATCGGCGTGCCGAAGACGCTGGATGAGCTCAAGGACATCGCGCAATTCTTCCAGGGTCGCGAGATCGACGGCAAGAAGGTCTATGGCGCCTCGATCTATACCGAGCGCGGCTCGGAAGGCATCACCATGGGCGTCTCGAACTACCTCTACGATTACGGCTTCAAATACGACGATCCGAAGAAGCCCTATGCGATGGACGGGTTCGTGAACTCGGCCAGCGCGGTGAAGGGGCTCGAAGCCTACAAGGACCTCTATAAGTGCTGCACGCCGCCCGGCGCCTCCAACTCCTACATGTCGGAGGGACTTGACGCCTTCAAGTCCGGCCAGGTCGCGCTGCAGATGAACTTCTTCGCCTTCTTCCCGGGCCTCTACAAGGACCCGAATGTCGGTGGCGACAAGATCGGCTTCTTCGTCAATCCGGCCGGTCCCGCCGGGCAGGCGACGCAACTCGGCGGCCAGGGCATCTCGGTGGTCTCCTACTCGAAGAACCAGGCTGAGGCGCTGCAATATATCAAGTGGTTCTCCGGCGGCGACGTCCAGAAGAAGTGGTGGGCGCTCGGCGGCTATTCCTGCGCCAAGTCCGTGCTGAACGATCCGAGCTTCCCGACCAGCGCGCCCTTCGCCAAGGAGTTCCTGCAGTCGATGGGCATGGTCGTCGACTTCTGGGCCGAGCCCTCCTACGCCCAGTTGCTGCAGGCCGAGCAGAAGCGCGTGCATGACTACGTGGTGGCCGACAAGGGCACCGCACAGGAAGCGCTCGATGGTCTGGTGAAGGACTGGAAGGCGATCTTCAAGGAAGAAGGCAAGAAGTTCTGACGCGAGCCGGCCGGAGCGCGTACGCTGCGCTCCGGCCTTTCCTTCGAGACGACCGGAACCGTCGCATTGTCGACGCCCCGGGTGCCAGGATCGGTCGACGCAATGAATGAATTGAGTGCCTCTTCGCGGATCACCTATCGGGCCGTCATGGTCCGGCCAGGCATGGCGCGTCGTATCAGGGGCCTGTCGGACAGGACGCTCGCCTGGCTGTTCATCACGCCGACGATCGTGCTGCTGCTGGCGATCAACATCTTCCCGCTGCTCTGGACGATCTATCTCTCGTTCACGAACTACCGCGCCAATCGCGCCAACGTGCCGACGATTTGGCTGGGCGCCGACTGGTACCAGTCGATCCTGACCGATCCGGATATCTGGGCGGCGATGCAGGTGACAGCGCATTTCGTGATCTGGACGGTGGTGATCGAGACCGTCCTCGGATTTGGCCTTGCCTACCTCATCGACAAGAAGTTCCGCGGGCACGGGATGTGGACCACGATCATCCTGCTGCCGATGATGCTGTCGCCGGCCGTCGTCGGCAATTTCTGGACGTTCCTGTATCAGCCCCAGATCGGCTTGTTCAATTACGTGGTTGCCTTCTTCACGGGACGCGCGGCCTCATCGTTCCAGATGCTGGGCGATGTCACGCTGAGCCCCTGGGCCATCGTCATCGTCGATGCCTGGATGTGGACGCCCTATGTGATGCTGATTTGTCTTGCCGGCCTGCGTTCGATCCCGGACTACATCTACGAGGCGGCCGAGGTCGATCGCGCGTCGAAATGGCGGCAGTTCTGGTCGATCACGCTGCCGATGGCGCTGCCGTTCATCATGCTGGCGGTGCTGTTCCGCGGCATCGAAAATTTCAAGATGTTCGACATGGTCAATCTGCTCACGGGCGGCGGGCCGGGATCGACCACGGAAGTTGCCTCGATCACGCTCAAGCGTGCGGCGTTCGAGAGCTGGCGCACCGGCTATTCCTCGGCCTTCGCGATCATCCTGTTCGTGACGGTCTTCGGCCTCGCCAACATCTATGTGAAAGCGCTGAACAAGGTGAAAAGCCGATGACCTCAGCAACCACAGCCCATTCCGTCGTCGAGCCGTCGGCCACCACGCGACGCTTTGCCGGTTCACTCGTCGTGCTCTATGCCGTCATCACCATGATCCCGTTGGTCTGGATCATGCTCACCGCGTTCAAGTCGCCGGATGATGCGATCTCCTATCCGCCAAAAGTGTTGTTCAAGCCGTCGCTCGAAGGCTTCTGCAACCTGTTCACGACCCGCTCGCGCCAGACGCCGGAGTTCATCCGCTCGCTGGGACCGCCGCAGGGGATGTGCGACAGCATCGCGCGCAGCCGCAACATGGTGGTCGCGGGCCCCTCGAACTATGTGCCGCGCTTCGTCAATTCGCTGATCATCGCGTTCGGATCGACGGTACTTGCCGTCGCGCTCGGCACCTTGTCGGCCTACGGCTTTTCGCGGTTCCGTGTGCCCCTGAAGGACGATCTGCTGTTCTTCATCCTGTCGACCCGGATGATGCCGCCGATTGCGGTCGCGATCCCGATCTATCTGATGTACCGCACCATCGGATTGTCGGATACGCGACTCGGCATGATCCTGCTCTACACCTCGGTCAACGTCTCGCTCGCAGTGTGGCTGCTCAAGGGGTTCATCGACGAAATCCCGCGTGAGTACGAGGAGGCGGCGATGATCGACGGATATACCCGCTTTCAGGCCTTCGTGAAGGTGGTGCTGCCGCAGGCCACTACGGGAATCGCGGCAACCGCAATCTTCTGCCTGATCTTCGCCTGGAACGAATACGCCTTCGCGGTGCTTCTCACCTCGGGCAACGCGCAGACCGCGCCGCCCTTCATTCCGATCATCATCGGCGAGGGCGGGCAGGACTGGCCCGCAGTGGCCGCCGGTACGACGCTGTTCCTGGTGCCGATCGTGGTGTTCACGGTGCTTCTGCGCAAGCATCTGCTGCGCGGCATCACCTTTGGAGCCGTCCGCAAATGAGTATCGATGTCACCCCATCCATCGCGCGTCGCGGTCTCGCAGACCGCATTCTGCGCCGCGGTCCGCTCGAAGCAGTGGCGACGACGATTATCGCCGCCGGTGTCGTGATGCTGATGCAGCCGTTGTCGCTGACACTGTATTCTTGGTCGTTTGCGACGACCCTGTTCGGCACGGTGATGTTCACCATCGTGTCAAAGGTTCGGGAGTAGGGCGATGGCACAGATCAAGGTCGAGTCGCTCGACAAATCCTTCGGTGCGTTTCATGCGGTCAAGTCCGCCAGCTTCACGGTCGAGGACGGCCAGTTCCTCTGCCTGCTCGGACCGTCCGGCTGCGGCAAGACCACGACGCTCCGCATGATTGCCGGCCTGGAGCTGCCGACATCAGGCACCATCCGGCTCGATGGCGAAGACGTGACGATGAACCGCGCATCGGCGCGCGACATCGCCTTCGTGTTCCAGCTCTTCGCGCTCTATCCGCACATGAATGTCCACCGCAATATCGGCTTTCCCTTGAAATGCGAAGGGATCAGTGCCGCCGAGCGCGACCGGCGGGTCGTCGAGGCCGCGCGCATCCTGCGGATCTCCCATCTCCTCGATCGATCGGTATCGGGACTTGCCGGCGGCGACCGTCAGCGTGTCGCGCTTGGACGAGCGATCGTGCGCAAGCCGAAATGTTTTCTGATGGACGAGCCGCTCGGCGCACTCGATACCGAGATGCGGGAGGCCATGATTCACGAGCTGCGGTCTCTACATGATCGGCTGGGTGCGACGACCGTCTATGTTACGCATGACCAGCTCGAGGCCATGGCGATGGCCGACAGGATCGCGGTGATGAACAACGGCGTCGTCGAGCAGGTCGCAAGCCCGCGCGACATCTATGACCGGCCGGCTTCGCTGTTCGTCGCGGATTTCATCGGCTCGCCGCCCATGAATTTCCTCCCGTTCCGCGGAGGCCTGCAGACAGGCGCAGACGCGATTAGGCTAGGCGAGCGAGACGTTGCCATTCCAGCTGCGCGCGAGGCGATGGCGGAAAGCGAGCTCGTGCTCGGGGTACGGCCAGAGCACGTGCGCTTCACCGATCGCGGCATGGTCCGCGGCGAGGTCTATGGGACGGAATATCTCGGCACGACGCAGATCGTGACCGTGACGACGCATTACGGCGCACTCAAGGCCCGCTCACCCAGCAGCAGATCGTTCCGGACCGGCGAGACTGTCGGGCTCGACTTCCGGCCCGATACGCTGTCGATCTTCGACAAGGCATCGGGCCGGGCGATTCGCACCGCGCTGCATGAAGGAGGCACGCATGGCTGAGGTCGAGATCAACGCGGTCTCCAAGGCGTTCGGCAAGACGCAAGCCTTGAGCGATCTGTCGCTGACCATTGGTGATGGCGAATTCGTCGCGTTGCTCGGGCCGACAGGCGCCGGCAAGACCACGGCCTTGCGCTTGATCGCCGGATTGGAGCAGCCGGACAGCGGTTCGATCCGGATCGATGGGCGCGACGTCACCGGCGATGCGCCGGCCGACCGCGACGTCGCCTTTGTCTTCCAGCAATATTCGCTGTATCCGCATCTGACCGTGTTCGAGAACATGGCCTTCGCGTTGCGCGCGCCGACCCGCCGCGTGCCGGAGGCGGATATCCGCGCGAAAGTGCAGGAGGTGGCGCGCCTGCTTCACATCGAAACCAAGCTGGACAACAAGGCGACGCAGCTGTCGGGCGGACAGATGCAGCGCGTCGCGATCGGTCGCGCCCTGGTCCGTTCGCCCTCGATCTATCTGATGGACGAGCCGCTCTCCTCGCTGGATGCCAAGCTTCGCGGCGAGCTGCGCCTCGAGCTCAAGCGGATCCAGGTCGATCTCGGCGCGACGATCCTCTATGTCACCCACGACCAGACCGAAGCGATGACCATGGCCTCGCGCATTGGCGTGATCGAAGGCGGACGGCTGATGCAGATCGGCACGCCGCGCGAGATCTACGAGAACCCGATCAATGCGCATGTCGCAGCAAGGCTGGGCCAGCCAACGATCAATCTGCTGCCGGCCGCCCTGTTCGGCGGTGCCCCGGCCGGCGCCGAGACGGTCGGCGCGCGGACTGAGCACCTGACGATTGCGCGCGGCGGTGGTGACGTGTCGGCGACCGTCAAGCGGATCGAACATCTCGGCGACCAGAGCCATCTCCATCTCGACCTCGCCGGCCGGCCGGTCGTGACCCTGGCGGATCCCGAGGCGGGCTTCGGCGCCGGAGATATGGTGTCGCTCCGTCTGAACAGACCGCTGTTTTTCGATGCGAAGGGCTGGAGGGTAGCGGCATGAGCCTTGATCGGGTAGCCAGGGAAAGACTGGTGCGAGCGCTGGCAGGAGCCGTGATTGAACACGCGGACGAATTGACGAGCCTCGACCAGGCGATCGGCGATGGGGATCACGGGCTGAACATGAAGCGCGGTTTCGAGGCGGTGCTGGCGACATTGCCGGGCCTTGCCGACAAGTCGCTCCCGGAGATGCTGAAGGCGATCGGAATGACCCTGGTCATGAAGGTCGGCGGCGCCTCGGGGCCGCTGGTCGGGACCTTCTTCATGGAACTGGGCAAGGCGCTTCCGGAGCAGCCGAGCCGGGCCGATCTCGTCGCGGCGACGGAGAAAGCGATCGAGGCCGTCAAGGCGCGCGGCCGTTCCGAGGCAGGGCAGAAGACGCTGCTGGATGTCCTGGTGCCGGTTCACGCCGTGTTGGCGGGAGGCGGCGATGCCAGGGCGATCGCGGCGGAGGCCGTGCAAGCGGCTGATCGTACCACGCCGATGCAAGCGATTCGCGGTCGCGCGTCGTTTCTCGGGGAACGCTCCATCGGTCATATGGACCCGGGCTCGCGCTCGGCGTCCCTTCTGATCGGCGCAGCAGTTGAGACACTGGAGTTTGAGGTCAATACATGAGCAATGTCGGAATTGTCATCGTGTCGCATTCGCCGAAAATCGCGGAAGGCGCGGCCGATATGGTGCGCCAGATGGTCGGGGATGCCGTGCCGCTGGCCTGGACCGGCGGGGATGTCGACGGTGGGCTCGGTACGAACGTTGCAGGAATTCTCGAGGCGATCGAGACGGCCTGGTCGCCGGCAGGCGTCGCGATCCTCGTCGATCTCGGCGGTGCCGAGACCAATTCGGAGATGGCGGTTGAGATGCTCCCCGAAGATCGGCGCGCGCGCGTGCTGGTTTGTAATGCCCCGGTGGTCGAGGGGGCAGTGATTGCTGCGACCGAATCTTCGGGCGGCTCGTCGCTTGCCGCCGTCAAGCGCAGTGCGGAGGAATTCTATGCATGATGCCAACGCCAACCGGGCGGCCCAGACGTTTGCGCCGCTGACCGCTTCCGCGGTCCTTGTCAATCCGGTCGGCCTGCACGCGCGGCCATCGGTGAAGCTCACGCAGTTGGCAAAGGGCTTTGCCGCAAAGATCGAAATCGCGCTTGCCGCCGACGGACCCTGGACCGACGCCAAGAGCCCGGTGAAGGTGATGCGTGTGAAAGCACCGCAGGGTGCAACGCTGCATTTCCGCGTCGCCGGTCCCGATGGTGACGCGGCGCTCGCAGCCATGCTGGCGCTGGTGCATGATGGTTTCGGCGAGGCGTAAAGTCGTGGGCGAGATCCATCTCACCGGCCATCCTGCTTCGCCTGGCCTCGCCATCGGCCCGGTCGCCGTGCTGACGAGCGCTGTGGCGAGCAGGGTGACCAAGGGTGATCCCGCGCAGGAGGCCGCGGCGCTGAAGGCGGCGATCGATGGGGCAGCCGCAGAGCTCGCCGAACTGATCGCGACGGTTCATGGCGAGGCAGCGGAGATCCTGGAATTCCAGGTCGCGATGCTGGGTGACGATGCGCTTTCGGAGGGAGCTTACGAAGCCATTGCGGGCGGCACGGCTGCCGATGAGGCTTGGTGCGCAGCGCTGGACGTGGAGATTGCGGGCTATCGCGCCGCGGATGAGGAATATTTCAGGGCTCGTGCTGCCGATCTGGTCGACATTCGCGATCGCGTGCTTGCGGGTTTGAACGGCGCGGATCAGGTCGCAAGGATCTCCGGCGATTCCGTCGTCACGGGCGATGATATTTCGCCGTCGACATTCCTGGCAGTCGACTGGACCCGCGGTGGCGCCATTGCGCTCGCGAGCGGATCGCCGTCGTCGCACGTCGCGATGCTCGCGCGATCGCGCGGCGCTCCCATGGTGGTCGGACTGGGTCCATTGCCATGGAACGGACAGCCGCCGTCGCTGGCGCTTGTCGACGGCGATACCGGCACCGTGATTTTCGATCCCCAGCCCGAAACGCGCCGCCTGTTCGAGCACCGCATGGCGGCGGCGAATGCAGCGCAGATCGCTGCCGACGCGGGCCGCCTCAAGCCGGCCGTGACGGCCGACGGCCGGCGCATCGCCGTCCTTCTCAACGTCGCGGCGCCCGAAGATGTCGAAGGCCTCGATCCCGCTATTTGCGACGGCATCGGACTCGTGCGGACCGAATTTCTGTTCGAGGGATCGAGGGGCCTGCCCGGTGAGGATGCGCAATACGCGGTCTATCGACGCATTCTCGAATGGGCTGCGGGGCGGCCGGTGACGATCCGCACGCTCGATGCCGGCGGTGACAAGCCAATTGCCGGCCTGACGGTCGATAGCGAGCGCAATCCGTTTCTGGGCCTGCGCGGGATCCGGCTCTCGCTTGCGCGGCCGGAGGTGTTTCGCGTGCAGTTGCGGGCGCTGTGTCGTGCGGCCGTCCATGGCACGTTGAAGGTGATGTTGCCGATGATTGCGGTCCCCGCCGAGCTCGATCGTGCCAACGCCATGCTGGATGCGGAGTTTGCGATGCTGACGGCAGAAGGCATCGCCTGCGCGCGGCCACCGCTCGGCATCATGGTCGAGGTCCCGGCGGCAGCGCTCTGCGCGGAGGATTTTGGCGCTGCATTTTATTCCATCGGGTCGAACGACCTGACCCAATATACGATGGCTGCGGCGCGCGACATCGGCGCTGTCGCCGACCTCAACGATGCCGGTCATCCCGCGGTGCTGGCGCTGATCGCGCGGACCGTCGAGGCCGGGCGCAAGCGCGGCGTCGAGGTCTCGCTCTGCGGCGATGCGGCGGCCGATACGCGCTTGACGAAAGCGCTACTGGCGACAGGCCTGACGACGCTCTCGGTCTCGCCGATTGCGGTGGCGCGGCTCAAGGCTGCCATCGCCGGGGTGACCGCATGAGCGACGACGCAGGCGAGGACACAAGCCGGCCGGGCGACAGCAACGTCGCGGACTACAAACTGATCCTGCGGCGGGCCCTCGACAACCGGCCGTCCGGGACGCGGTTGAAGCTCGCGGCGGCGCTCGGCAAGAACCGCTCCTTCGTCAGCCAGATCACCAATCCGGCCTATCTGGTGCCGATTCCGGCGAAGCATGTCCCCATCATCTTCGAGGTCTGCCATCTCGCCGGTGCCGAGCGTGCGGCTTTCCTCGAAGCCTATGGTCGCGCACATCCGGGACGGTTGCGCGGCGCCCATCGCGAGGCGCGCACCCGCGTCGTGACCGTGACGGTGCCCGATCTCGGTGACGACAAGAAGAATCGCGCGCTCGAGCAGCTCATTGTCGACTTCGCTGCCCAGCTCGCACGCTACGCCGAAAGCATCGGCTGACGAATTGTGACTGCAAAAAAGATAACCGGGAGGACGCCATGAAAAAGCTGATCAACAGCACGGATGCGGTGCTCGAAGAGAGTCTCGACGGATTGGCTGCGGCGCATGCCGATATCCTGCTGCTCGGTGCCGACAGGAAGTTCGTGCGCCGCCGCACCCTGAAGCCGGGCAAGGTCGCGCTGATCTCGGGCGGCGGCTCGGGACACGAGCCGCTCCATGCGGGCTTCGTCGGTCACGGCATGCTCGATGCCGCCTGTCCGGGCCAGGTCTTCACCTCGCCGACGCCGGATCAGATGATCGAGGCGGCCGAGGCCGTCGACACCGGGGCAGGCGTGCTCTTCATCGTCAAGAACTACGAAGGCGATGTGATGAATTTCACCATGGCCGCTGAGATGGCCGGACGCGAGATCGCCAGCGTGGTGACCAACGACGACGTCGCGGTCGAGAAATCGACCTACACGACCGGTCGTCGCGGTGTTGCAGGCACGCTGATCGTGGAAAAGATGGTCGGTGCCGCGGCCGAAAAAGGCATGCCGCTTGCCGCGCTCAAGACGCTCGGCGATGACGTGAATCGGCGCACACGCTCGATGGGCGTGGCACTCCTGCCGTGCACCGTGCCGGCAGCGGGCCGGCCGAATTTCACCCTGGCCGATAATGAAATGGAAATGGGTGTCGGCATTCACGGCGAGCCGGGTCGCCGCAGGGTGCCGCTGGCGTCCGCCGATGCCATCGCTGCCGAGATGCTCAATGCGATCCTGGGTGATCTTGCGCCGAGCAAGGGCAGCGAGGTTCTGCTTCTGGTCAACGGGTTCGGCGCAACGCCACTGATCGAACTCTATCTGATGGTCAATAGCGCCAAGCGCATTCTGGACGGGGCGGGGATCACGGCGACACGTTTCTTGACCGGTTCCTATGTGACGTCCCTGGATATGGCGGGTGCCTCCATCACTGTCTCGGTGCTCGATGGCCAGTCGAAAGAATTGTGGGATGCCCAGGTGCATACCGCGGCGCTACGCTGGGGTATCTGATGGACGGAAAGTTCAATCATCCACGACGATAGGATAATCCCCAAGCTCGCAATGCGGCCGTCGGTCAAGCAGCTTGCCCCGCAGATGCCATCGGTGGAGTGTAGGCCTGAAGCGCCCAGAGGAGCACCGCATGGCAATCGTTTTCATCACTGGCAGCACCGACGGGCTTGGCCGGGCGGCGGCGCAATCGCTCCTCGACCAAGGTCACCGCGTGGTGCTGCACGCACGTTCGGCCGATCGCGCCGCGGCGCTCGAAGAGCTCGCCCCTCGCGCTGAGGCTGTTGTGATCGGCGATCTCCACAACGGCACCGAGACCAGGAGCATCGCGGATCAGGTGAACGCGATCGGGCGCATGGATGCCGTCATTCACAACGCCGGTATCTACACGCAGCCGAATCGAGGTTCGACTCTGGAAGGCCATGCGAGCACATTGGCGATCAACACCGTTGCGCCCTACATATTGACGGCGCTGATCGAGCGCCCCGCCAGATTGGTCTATCTCAGCAGCGGCTTGCATCGCGGCGGGGAGGGGTCGCTGAATGATCTCGACTGGACCAAGAGGTCCTGGGGTCCCGCAAAGGCTTATGCCGAGAGCAAGCTTCACGTCGTTGCGCTTGCGTTCGCGCTGGCGCGACGTTGGCCGCAGGTCCTGAGCAACGCGGTTGATCCCGGCTGGGCGCGCACAAGGATGGGCGGCTCAGGCGCCCCGGTCGATATCGCGACTGGACAGAAGACACAAACCTGGTTGGCCGTAAGCAAAGACCCCGCCGCGTTGGTCAGTGGTCGCTATTGGCATAATTTACAGGAGCAGCAGCCGGCCAGCGAAGCAACGGACGCCGGGTTTCAGGACGCTCTGGTCGGCAGGCTGCGCGAGCTGACTGGCGTCGCGCTGCCCGGGTCGTAGTCCTTCGCGCCCTGGGATGAATCGCCGGGACTCTTCCGCGGCGGACGCGTGCTGTCGCGCAGCATCAGCGTGGCAGGAAGATTGATGTCCTTCCGCTGCCCCGTCTTGCCGGTCGTCATCAGCGCAATCAGTTCGGCTGCGGCGGTGGCTCCGAGATCGCGGCGGGGCTGGACGATGGTTGTCAAGGTCGGCTCGCAATAGTCGGCATAGGCAATGCCGTCAAAGCCGACGACGGAGAGATCGTCCGGGACTTGCAGGCCGGCCGCGTGCACGGTCTTGATAAGGCCGATCGCCATCTCGTCATTGGCTGCAAACAGGGCGGTGGGACGCGCCGCGGGTCCGAGCGCCAGCAGCGCCCGGCCGGCCTCGACGCCGGTACGGAAGGTGAAATCGCCGGGCAGAATCAAGTCTGCCTCAGCCGCAATACCCGCCTCGCGCAAGGCCTGACGATAGCCTTCGAAACGCTGCTGCTCGAGAATGTTGGATTTTGGTCCGGACAGATAGGCGATGCTTGTGTGTCCGAGCTCCACCAGGTGTCGCACCGCCTCGCTGGCGGTCCCGACATTGTCGATTGTGACTTGGGGGAAGCTTTCGCCAGAAATGTACTCGCAAGCGGCGACCAGCGGCACGCGCGCCTCGAGCAAGTCGCGGTCGGGGCTGCGCATCACATGGCCGCACAAGAGCAGTACGCCGTCGGCCTGGCCGGCGCAGACCAGATCAACGTAGCGCGCCTCCTTCTCCGGCGAGCCGGTTAGATTGGCGATGATGAGACCATAACCGGCGGCCGATAGCGTATCATCGATGCCCTGCAGGACCTCAGCGAAGAAGGGGTTGGCGATATCCGGCACCGCCACCAACACGACCATGGTCTTCCGGGCGCGCAGGTTCCTTGCGGAAATGTTCGGCGCGTAGCCGGTCTCGCGCACCGCGGCGAGCACGCGTGTGCGGGTTTCCTCAATCACGACCTCGGGGCGCGCCAGCGTCCGGCTGACGGTCGCAACCGAAACTCCTGCCAGTCGCGCGACATCGGCGATCTTGGTGGCCTTTGGGCGCGTCGTTCTGCTTCGTTTTGCCATGGAAAGGCTCGTCCTCTCGGAGGCGCAACGGCGCTTGCAAAAGCCAGGAGTTCTGCTAGCCTCATGTAATCGATTACATTCGGTAAAGCAATGAGCCCTTAAAGGCCGAAAGCCGAATGCAAAGCCTGCAAAGGCAGATCAGGGAGGGAATGATGAAGCGCACGCTGTTCGCATCAGTGGCGATTGCCGCCATTGCCTTGGCTGGAGCGCCGGTCTCGGCAGAAGAGATGAAGGCCGAGGTCATTCATTGGTGGACCTCCGGTGGAGAGGCGGCCGCGGTGAAGGTGTTCGCCGATCAGTTCACCAAGGCCGGTGGGACGTGGGTCGATAGCGCCGTGGCCGGTGCCGCCAACGCGCGAAACGCCGCGATCAGCCGCACCGTCGCCGGCAATCCTCCGACCGCGATGCAGCTCAACACCGGCAAGCAGTTTGATGAACTGGTGGAAGGCGATCTGCTTGCCGATGTCGATGCGGTCGCGACTGAGGGCAATTGGAGGGGCGTCATGCCTGCCGCGATCGTTGCCGCGGCGACTCGCAACGGCAAGATGTATGCGGTGCCGATCAACATCCACGGTCAGAATTGGCTCTGGTACAACAAGACCGTGCTGGCCTCCGTTGGCGCTGTCGAGCCGAAGACCTGGACTGACGCTCTCGCCATTCTCGACAAGCTTAAGGCCGACGGAAAGGTGATCCCGCTGGCCTTCTCGGGTCAGAAGAACTGGGAGCAAAACCTGTTCAATGCGGTCATGATCGGCGTTGGTGGCGCACAGATGTGGACCGGCATCCTCGGCAAGCGCGACGTCTCGCTGGCGGGGAGCCCCGAATTCAAGGCGGTCGCCGTCACCTACAAGAAGCTCAAGGACTATGTCGATGCCGGCGCGCCCGGCCGCAACTGGAATGACGCGACCAATCTCGTCATCCAGGGCAAGGCCGGAATGCAGATCATGGGCGACTGGGCCAAGGGCGAATTCGTTGCGGCGGGCAAGGTCGCCGACAAGGACTATGGCTGCACGGTGCTATCCAATGGCAGCGGCGGCTACGTGATGGGCGGCGACGTGTTCGTCTTCCCGAAGGCGAAGGATCCATCCACGACCAAGGCGCAGATGACCTTGGCGAGACTGATGCTGACGCCCGAGACCCAGATCCAGTTCGCGCTGAAGAAGGGCTCGATTCCCGTACGTAGCGATGTCGATACGTCTGCACTCGACGCTTGCGCCCAGAAGGGTATGCGCTATGTCGCGGACAAAGCCCAGCAAATGCCGTCCGGCGACATGCTGGCACCGCCGGCGACGATCGGTGCGCTGCAGGATGCCATCTCGCAATATTGGAACACCAATATGAGTGCCGATGAATTCTCAGCCAAGGTCGTAGCGGTGCTGAAGTCCCAGGAGTGATGTCACCAAAGGCGGCCGACGAACTGTCGGTCGCCCTTACTCCCCGTCGACTTCTCTTCAATCCGGCGATGTCATGCGTCTTGCGCTGAGTTCCCGACTGTCCGCGATCTCCGCGCTCTTGCCGGCGCTGGTGGTGATGTTCGTCGTCTATATCGGCGCCACCAGCTGGACCGTCTGGATGTCGCTGACCAACTCGCGCATGCTGCCGAACAGCAATTTCGTCGGGCTCCGGCAATATCAGCTGTTGCTCGGCAACGACCGCTGGATCACCTCGGTCCACAACATCGTCATCTACGGTGTGCTGTTCGTTTCCCTCACGCTTCTGATCGGCTTCCTGTTGGCGGTTGCGATCGATCAGCGGGTGCGCGCCGAAGATACGATCCGTTCGATCTATCTCTATCCCTATTCGATGTCATTCGTGGTTACGGGGTTGGTCTGGCAATGGCTGCTCAACCCCACGCTCGGCATCCAGCATGTGTTGCGCAGCTGGGGCTTCGAAGGCGCCACTTTCGACTGGATTGTACGGCCGGAGACCGCAATCTATTGCCTGGTCATTGCCGGCGTCTGGCAGGCTTCGGGGCTGGTGATGGCAATCATGCTCGCCGGCCTGCGCGGCGTCGACGACGAAATCTGGAAGGCGGCGCGGGTCGACGGCCTGCCGAAATGGCGGGTCTATGTGTCGATCATCATCCCGATGATGGGTGCCAGCTTTGCGACTGCCGCGGTGCTGCTCTCGACGGGCGTGGTGCGCCTCTACGATCTCTCGGTCGCGATGACCAATGGCGGGCCGGGCATCGCCTCGGAGGTGCCGGCAAAATTCGTCATGGATCATCTGTTCGAGCGCGCCAACATCGGACTTGCGACGGCGGCAGCGACCACCATGCTGATTACGGTGATCGCGGTGGTCGCTCCCTATCTTTACTGGCGCGCACGCAAGGGAGAGATGCGATGACCGCCTTGGTGCAGCCTTTGTCCGCCGCGCGGCGGAGCAAGCGCATGACCCCGGCGCGCTGGGGCCTGTATGCCTTTATCTTCATTACCGCGCTCTACTTCCTGCTTCCGCTCTATGTGATGGTCGTCACGTCGTTGAAGCCGATGGCTGAGATCCGGCAGGGCAATCTGTTGGCCTTGCCTGCAGCTCCCAGCATCGACGCATGGGTCAAGGCCTGGAGTTCGGCTTGCACGGGTCTGACCTGCCAAGGCATCAAGATCGGCTTTCTCAATTCGCTGCGTATCCTGGTGCCGTCGGTTGTCCTCTCCATCCTGGTCGGCTCGCTCACCGGTTATGCGCTGTCGCTATGGCGCGTGCGCGGCGCCAACGTCCTGTTCGGCGCGATGATGGTGGTCGCCTTCATTCCCTATCAGGTGTTCATCTATCCTTTGGTTCGCGTGTTCTCCTTCGCCGGACTCGGGCAATCGCTCTCAACCATCGTGATGATTCACACGATCTTCGGCCTTCCCACCATGACGCTGCTGTTCCGCAATTATTTTGCATCGTTGCCGGTCGAGTTGTTCAAGGCCGCCCGTGTCGACGGCGCCGGCTTCTACCAGATCTACGCGCGGATCATGATGCCGATGGCCACCCCCATGATCGTGGTCGCGGTGATCCTGCAGACCACCGGAATCTGGAACGATTTCATCCTGGGGCTTGTCTTCGCCGGCCGCGACAATCTGCCGATGACGGTTCAGCTCAACAACATCGTCAACTCGACGCAAGGCGAGCGCGCCTACAATGTCGACATGGCTGCGACGCTGCTGACCGCGCTGTTGCCGCTCGTTGTCTATTTCGGTTCCGGTCGGTGGTTCGTGCGCGGCATTGCCGCCGGTGCCGTGAAAGGCTGACGCAGCATGCAGAAATCGGACGTCGATATCAGAGGCCTGCAGATCGGCTTTGGCGGCCTGAAGGTGCTGGATAATCTCAATCTCCATGTCGGCGAGTCCGAATTCCTCGTGCTGCTCGGGCCCTCCGGCTGCGGCAAGTCGACATTGCTCAATGCGATCGCCGGGCTGATCGAGGCCAAGGGTGGCGAGATCCATATCGGCGGCCGGGATGTCACATGGGCAGAGCCGAAGGATCGCGGCATCGCAATGGTGTTCCAGAGCTACGCGCTCTATCCACGCATGAGCGTGCGCCGGAACATGTCGTTCGGGCTGACGGTCGCGGGCACGCCGCGAGACGAGATCGAGCGCCGCGTCGGAGAGGCCGCGCAGATCCTGCGGCTCACCAATCTTCTCGACCGCCGTCCCAGCGAGCTTTCCGGCGGGCAGCGCCAGCGTGTCGCAATCGGGCGAGCGCTGGTGCGCCATGCGGGCGTCTATCTGTTTGACGAGCCGCTCTCCAATCTCGACGCCCAACTCCGCGCCGAGCTCAGAGTCGAGATCAAGCGGCTGCATGCACGGCTGGGTGCCACGATGATCTACGTGACGCACGATCAGATCGAGGCGCTGACGCTGGCGGACCGGATCGCGGTGATGCAGGGTGGCGTGATCCAGCAGCTCGATACGCCGAGGAAGATCTATCGCGAACCCGTGAACCGCTTCGTCGCCTCTTTCGTCGGCTCACCAGCGATGAACTTCATTCCCGGCCGGCTCGCGTGCGGCAGCGAGCTCGCATTTATCGTCGGCGCAAATCGGATCGGTCTGAACGGCTATGCCTTGCATAGCCAGACGACCGACGCGCCGGCCGTTCTTGGCATCCGGCCCGAGCACATCGAACTGACGGCGTCCAGCGATCCATCCTCAGTGTCCGCGCGCGTCGAAATGGTCGAGCCGATGGGTGCCGACACATTGATCTGGTGCCGCCTTGCTGATGGCGCCGCCTTCTCCTTCCGCCATGATGCGGACGCGCCAATGCGTGTGGGGGACACGTTGACCGTCCGCTTCCCCGTCGACGCCATGTCGCTGTTCGATGAGACGAGCGGCCAGCGCCTTTAAATCCTTACCAGCAGAAAGCGAGACATGACCAAGCCGATCGACCGTTTCTCCATCCAGCTTTATTCAGCCCGCTCCATCGCCTCACTCGAGGCACAATTCGCCCTGCTGTCCAGCCTCGGCTACACGATGGTCGAACCTTGGGGCGGCCTGTTCAACGATCCCGAGACGCTGAGGAGGCTTCTTGAGGTCCACGGGATGATCGCGCCGAGTGCCCATGTTGGCCTCGACCGCTTGCGTGAGGATGCGGTTGGCACGGTGAGGATGTGCAAGGGGCTGGGCATCGAGACCATCTTTGCGCCGGCCCCGCCGCTGGGCGAGCGTGAGGGAGGCGAAAAGGAATGGCGCAGCATCGGGCGCGAGCTTGCCGACATCGGAAAGGTGGTGACCGGCGAGGGGCTCAAATTCGGCTGGCACAATCATCATTGGGAGTATGGCCGCAGCGAAAGCGGCAAGACCTATCTCGAATGCCTGTTCGAGGAGGCTCCCGATCTGGTCTGGGAGGCCGATCTCGCCTGGATCGTGCGCGGCGGCGGGAATCCAGTCGCCGAGATCAAGAAGCATGCGCCGCGGTTGGTCGCGTGTCACATCAAGGATCTTGCGCCATCGGGGCAGTGCACCGATGAGGACGGATGGGCCGATCCCGGGCACGGCATCATGGACTGGCCGGCGCTGTGCGCGGCGATGAAAGATGCCAAGGTCTCCCTGTTCGTCGCTGAGCACGACAAGCCGAACGACGTCGCCCGCTTCGCGCGGCGGGCGCGTGAGACCGTGTCGTCATGGACGTGACGGGGAGGGGATCATGAGCACGCTCGGAGTTGGCATCGTCGGGTGCGGCAACATCTCGACGATCTACATGCAGAACATGCCGAAATTTCGCGATCTCAGGCTCATTGCTTGCGCGGATATTCGGCCTGAAGCCGCACAAGCCCAGGCAGCGCAGTTCGGTATCGAGGCCTTATCGATCGATGCGCTGTTGGCGCGTCCCGACGTCCGGATCGTCGTGAACCTGACCACGCCGGACGCACATTTTGCGATAAGCCACGCTGCGTTGACCGCGGGCAAGAACGTATTCGGCGAGAAGCCGATCACGGTCGAGGCCAACGACGCTGCGATCTTGGTCGCGGAGGCGGCGCGCCGCGGCTTGAAGCTCGGCTGCGCGCCGGATACTTTTCTTGGCGGCGGTGGACGGATTGCGCGCGAGTTTATCGATACGGGTCGGATCGGCAGGGTGCTCTACGGTACCTGCTTTCTGATGTCGCATGGCATGGAGCACTGGCACCCCGATCCGACCTTCTTCTTCAAACGTGGCGGCGGGCCGATCCTCGACATGGGGCCCTATTACCTTGCAGCGCTGATCAACCTGTTGGGTCCGGTCGCACGGGTGCAGGGGCGTGCGAGCTCCGGCTTTGCTTCGCGACTCGTCACCTCGAAGGGGCCGATGAACGGCAAGACCATCGCGGTTGAAACCCCGACGACGGTCATGTCGCTGCTGCATTTCGAATCGGGTGCCGACATCATCTTCGCAATGAGCTGGGACGTCTGGAAACACGGACATCCGCCGATCGAACTCTACGGCACCGAGGGTTCGCTGCGTGTGCCGGACCCCAACTTCTTCGGCGGCGCGGTGCAATACACCGAGAAGGGTGGCGACTGGATCTCTGTCACAGCGGACGACCGGCCGTTCGGCAAGCCCAACTGGCGCTCGCCGAATTGGGCCGATCACATACCGAACCAGGCTAACTATCGTTGCCTGGGCGTCGCCGAACTCGCAAGTGCAGTGTTAAACGACACGCCACACCGCGCCTCCGGCGCGCTGGCGAGCCACGCGCTGGAGGTGAAGCACGCGATCCTCAAGGCCAGCGTCGAGGGTGGAGAGATTGTGGTGCACTCGCGCGTAGAGCGACCGGCGCCGCTGTCCGATGTCGATGCGATGGCATTGTGGGCCGAGGAGACGTTCTGACACAGGCCAGCCCCCCAGAACTGACCGCCCCGTGTGGGCGTTAGAATGTAGTGCCCGCTCTGTCGGCGGGAACCAGCACGGGCAGGCGAAGTTTGGTGGGGGTATCGAGTTCAGCAGACGCGTGATGCCAAAGCATCCCGGATACAAGGACGCATTCGATGAAGATGATCAAGGGACCGGCGATATTTCTCGCTCAGTTCGCCGCCGACGCAGCGCCGTTCAATTCTCTCGATTCAATCTGCGGATGGGCAGCCTCGCTCGGCTACGAGGGAGTTCAGATTCCGAGTTGGGATGGGCGGCTTTTCGATCTGAAGGAAGCCTCGGAGTCGCAGGACTACGCCGACGAAGTGAAGGGGATTGCGGCCCGCCACGGGCTCACGATCACCGAACTCTCGACCCATCTGCAGGGCCAGCTCGTTGCCGTTCACCCGGCCTATGACGCGGCATTCGACGGCTTTGCGGCGCCGGAGGTGCGTGGCAACGCCAAGGCGCGCACGGAGTGGGCCGTCGACCAGGTCAAGCGCGCGATCCTGGCCTCCAGCCGGCTCGGGCTCACGGCACAAGCGACCTTCTCCGGTGCGCTTGCCTGGCCCTATGTCTATCCCTGGCCGCAGCGACCGGCCGGCCTCATCGAGGCCGCCTTCGACGAGCTTGCCAGGCGCTGGCGGCCGATCCTCGATTATGCCGACGAGCACGGTGTTGATCTCGCCTATGAGATCCATCCTGGTGAGGACCTTCACGACGGCATCTCCTACGAGATGTTTCTCGAGCGGGTGAACGGCCACAAGCGCGCGAACCTGCTCTATGACCCGTCACACTTCGTTCTGCAGCAGCTCGACTATCTCGACTACATTGACATCTACCACGAGCGCATCAAGGCATTCCACGTTAAGGACGCCGAGTTCAACCCCACCGGCCGCCAGGGAGTCTATGGCGGCTTCCAGAGTTGGGTCGACCGTGCCGGCCGCTTTCGATCGCTCGGCGACGGTCAGGTCGATTTCGGCGCCATCTTCTCGAAGCTCACGCAATACGATTATGACAGCTGGGCCGTGCTCGAATGGGAGTGTGCACTGAAGCATCCCGAGCAAGGTGCCCGCGAAGGTGCCGAATTCATCAAGAGTCATATCATCCGTGTCACCGAGAAAGCCTTCGACGATTTCGCGGGTGCCGGCACCGACGACGCAGCGAACCGCAAGATGCTCGGCCTCTCATGAGCGAGGACAAGACATGACCATCGACGCAAGCAACGAAGCCGGCAATCGCTGTCGTATCCGGCTCGGCATGGTCGGCGGCGGCCAGGGAGCCTTCATCGGCGCAGTCCATCGCATTGCCGCGCGCATCGACGACCAGTTCGAGCTCGTGGCCGGTGCGCTCTCCTCGGATCCGGTCCGGGCCAAAGCCTCCGCACAGGAGCTCGGCGTCGCCGACGATCGCGCCTACGGCTCGTTCGAGGAGATGGCGAAGGCGGAAGCCGCTCGCGCGGACGGTATCGAGGCGGTCTCGATCGTGACACCCAACCACATGCACAGTCCGGTCGCGAAAGCCTTCCTGGAGGCCGGAATTCACGTCATTTGCGACAAGCCGTTGACGACGACCGTCACGGAAGCCGAGGAGCTGGTGGCGCTGGTCAGGAAGACGGGCAGGGTATTCGTGGTGACGCACAATTACACGGGCTATCCCATGGTCCGGCAGGCTCGGGCCATGGTCGCGAATGGTGAGCTCGGTGAGGTCAGGCTCGTCCAGGCTGAATATCTCCAGGATTGGCTGACGGAGCGATTGGAGGCGAGCGGCCAGAAGCAGGCGGCATGGCGCACGGACCCGGCTCGGTCCGGCGCCGGCGGATGTATCGGCGACATCGGCACCCACGCCTATAATCTCGCCTGCTTCGTCACCGGCCTCGAGCTCGACGAACTGCTCGCCCAATTATCGACCTTCGTCGAGGGCCGGCGCCTCGACGATGATGTTCAGATCCTTCTCAAGTGGAAAGGTGGCGCCAGGGGCATGCTGTGGGCGAGCCAGGTCGCCGTCGGCAATGAGAATGGGCTCACGCTGCGCGTCTACGGCAGCAAGGGTGGCCTCGAATGGGCGCAGGAGAATCCGAACCAGCTATGGTTCACGCCTTACGGCCAGCCGAAGCGGCTCGTGACACGTGGCGGCAGCGGCGCTTTGCAAGAGGCGACCCGCGTCACCCGCATCCCCTCCGGTCATCCCGAGGGCTACCTCGAAGGTTTCGCAACCATCTACGCCGAGGCCGCGCGTGCCATCCGCGCGGCACGCGCCGGTGACAAGCCGGATCCCCAGGTGATTTTCCCAACCGTAGAGGATGGCCTCGCAGGTGTGAAATTTATCGATGCTGCCCTGAGATCCTCCGCATGCAAAGGCACCTGGGTTCGAATCATGTAACTGTCGGCGCGTCTGTGATGAGGCAATCGGTCACGTGATCGTCCAATCGCGATGACGCGCTCGATCTCCACCCAAAGTTCGGATTGCCGGCCCCGACCTACATGCCGGCGTACGCTCCCCATCCGCCCTACTGACCGACGATGGCGTTGATCTCCTCCTCGAGGAGGGCGCCATAACGCTCAATGACGCCGGGCCCGACCTTGGCGCAGAGCAGCGTGAAGCTGAGCGCTGCGCCCGGCTTTTCTCCCGGCGTCATGATCGGCATGCCCACGCCGGCAATGCCCGGAATGAGCTCGCCCATATCCACCGCGTAGCCCCGCCGGCGGGTATCGGCGATCAACTGCCGAACCTTGTCCTCGGTGAGGTTGCGATAGGATGCGTAGCGCCCCAGATTGGCGCGGATGATGTAATCCTGCTCGTCCTCGTCGAGGAATGCGAGCATCGCGATCGCGCCGGGGCCGACGCCGAGGGGCACGAAGCCGCCGATCGATCCCGTCAGCGTCGGCACGATGCATTCGCCGTCGCGCCGGTCGAGGCAGACTGAATCGTGATTGAAGCGGGCCATGAGATGGGTCGTGTCACCGGTGCGCCGCCTCAGCCGGGTCAGCGCGACCTCGCAGCGGCTGATGATTCCGGGGCCGCGGGCCGCGCGCACGCCGTAGATCGCCATGCGCGCACCCAACCGGTAGCGCCGTTTCTTGTCGTCGCGCGCGAGCAGCTTGTGGCCGACCAGCGTGTTGAGGATGCGGTGACAGGTGGCGGTGTTGAGCCCCGAGCGCGCCGCCAATTGTTTCAACGACAGGCCGTCGACTCCGCCATCGGCGACGAGATCCAGCAGGACGACAGTCCTGTCGAGCAGTTGGGCTCCACCGGAGGGTGGCTGTGCGGTGGGACGCATATATTCTCATAATATGAAAAAAATGCCGCTGGCAACTTGTCTAATGAAAAATATCGGCCTCCAATGATGAAAATTAGGTCGCTTGAGAAAGGTGCATATTCTTTGAGCGGCCTGATTTCTGCATTCGCACAAAGCTGACCGGCTGACGCGGCGCCGCGGCAACAGCGCCCGAAGGCCCTGATTTATCCAGAGGAACAGGATGACAGGCTTCAATAGGATGATGGGCGTTTCTGCCCTCGCGCTCGCGACCTTCTTCGTTGCTGGCGCCGCCGTGGCGGGGACGCTCGAGAACGTCAAGGCACGCGGCAAGCTGATCGTCGGCGTGAAGAATGACTACGTGCCCTACGGCTATTTGAACGACAAGGGCGAAGTCGTCGGCTTTGAGGTCTCGCTCGCCAAGTACGTTGCCAAGGAGCTCCTCGGCTCCGAGGACAAGATCGAGCTCGTGCCGGTCATCGCTGCCAATCGTATCGATTTTCTGACCGCCGGCCGTATCGATGCGATCTTCGCCACGCTCGGCGTCACGGCCGAGCGTGCCAAGGTCATCGACTTCACGACGGAATATGTTTCCGCCGCCGGCCCATCGGTGCTGATGGCCAAGGAGACCACGATCTCCAAGTGGGAAGAGCTGAAAGGCAAGTCGGTCTGCGGCATTCAGGGCTCCTACTACAACAAGAAGATGACCGAGGAGTTCGGGATCACGCTCGTCGCCTTCAAGACGCAGCCGGAAGCCTATCGCGCGCTGAAGGACAATCGCTGCATCGGCTTTGTCTTCGACGACATGACGCTTCAGCAAAAGCTCAAGGAAGCCGACTGGACGGGCTACAAGATCGCCGTTGCACCCTATGAATTCCAGCCGATGGCCGGTGGCGTCCGCAAGGACGACGCTGAGTTCCGTCAGGCCGTCGACAAGGCCATCGGCAAGGCCGAGGCGGAAGGTAAGCTGATTGCGTGGGAGACCGAGTTCGGCATGCCGCACTCCGACTACATCGCTGCGCGGGCAAAGGCTGCTTCCGCGAAGTAGAACCGACGGACACGGAGCAGCAGCCCTTGTTAGGTCTCGATTATTCCTGGCTCGCGGATCCGGCGTACCAGCGATGGCTGCTGATCGGTGTCGTCAACACGCTGAAGCTGGCGGCGCTCTCGTCGAGCGCTGCCATCCTCATCGGCATGCTCGGAGCTCTCGGCTTCACCTTGAGGATATTCTGGCTCGACGCCCTGATTGAGCTGTTCGTCGAGGTGTTTCGCAACACGCCGCCGCTGCTACAGATGCTCTTTGCCTATTTCACGCTCTCGACCCTCGGTCTCAAGGTGACCGATCCGTCGACCGGGCTGTCGGTGCCGCTGCTCAGTGCCTTTGCTTGCGCTGCGATCTCGCTCAGTCTGTTCGGCGGCGCACTGGCCATCGAAGCCTTTCGCTCAGGGATCGAAACCATGCCACGGTCGATCGTCGATGCGGCGCGGTCACTCGGGTACGGCCGGTGGGCCCGCTTCTGGCGCATCGAGGCGCCAATCGCGACCCGCATCTGCCTGCCGGGGCTGACGAACATCCTGACCAATCTCTTCAAGACGACGTCGCAGGCGTCCGTCATCACCGTGCCGGAGCTGATGTACTACGCCGGGCAGATCTACAATGACACGTTTCGCACGCTGGAGGTCATGATCCTCGTGCTCCTCATCTATGTGGTGCTGGTGTCAATTCTCACATTCGCGATGGCGAGGCTCGAGGCTTTCATGGCCTTCCCTGGATATGGACGGGGGCTTTGATGACGGGGTTCGTGCTCCACTACGAGGACAAGAAGCGCGCCGTCCAGTTGCTGATCGCTCTTGGCGTGGCGGTCTGGATCGCTGTCGATGCCGCGACGGGCGGCTCGGTGTACTGGACCCGAGTGCTGGTGCGGCTTCCGCTGCTTCTGACCGGCTCAGCAAGCGGTTGGCCGGTCACCGGCGGCTTTGTCCTCAATATTCTCCTCTCGATCGCTTCCATGGCACTGGCGACCGCGCTCGGCACGATCATGGGTCTTGGGACGCTTGCGCGGGTCGGATTGATCCGAGTCCCGTCTCTTCTGCTGGTGAACTTCCTGCGCAATTCACCCTGGCTCGTTCTGCTCTTTGCAACGCTCTATTTCCTGCCTTTCGAGATACGCGTCTTCGGCGCGACCATTCCATTCCCGCCATTCGTGAAAGCCGTGATCGGCCTCGCTTTGCCGACGGCGGCGAATTTCTCCGAGGTCATCCGCGGCGCGGTCCAGTCCGTTCACAGCGGGCAATGGGAGGCGGCACGTTCGCTCGGCTACAACACTTTCCAGATCTATCGCCACGTGATCATGCCGCAGGCGATGCGGCGCATGATCCCGGGCTGGATGAATCTCTACGCACTATTGATGATTGCGACCGCGCTCGCGACCGTCACCGGCATCCAAGACGTCCTGACGATCCTCAACACCCTGCTCGCCATGGAGAATGAGCGGGTGATCGTCTATTTCTACCTGACCATCCTCTTCCTGTTCATCGCCTACTGCTATCCGATCGCGGCCATTGCGCGCCGGCTCGAACGTGCCGTGAAGGGAGACAGCCTGTGAGCCGCACCGAAGCGCTGATAGAGCTCGACAACGTCCGCAAGTCCTTCGGCGACTTCGAGGTTCTCAAGGGCATCTCGATGTTCGTGCAGAAAGGCGAGGCCGTCTGCATCATCGGTCCCTCCGGATCGGGCAAGTCCACCATCCTGCGCTGCATCAACGGCCTGTTTCCCGTCGACGAAGGCTTTATTCGCGTCGGTGCGCATCGCGTGCACGAGCTGAAGTCCGACAAGGCGATGCGGGCGTTGCGCCATCAGGTCGCGATGGTGTTCCAGCAGTACAACCTGTTTCCGCATCGCACGGCGCTGCAAAACATCATGATGGCGCCCATCCAGGTGCTCGGACACGACCGCGCCGAAGTCGAGGAGCGCGCCCGTAAGCTCCTGAAGAAGGTGCGGCTCTCCGAGAAGGCCGACAGCTTTCCGGGGCAACTTTCCGGCGGGCAGCAGCAGCGCGTGGCGATCGCGCGCGCGCTCGCGATGCAGCCGGAGGTGATCCTGTTCGACGAGGTGACGGCGGCGCTGGACCCTGAAACGGTGAAGGACGTGCTCTTCGCCATCCGCGAACTGGTGGAGGAAGGTCTTACCTGCATCCTGGTGACGCACGAGATGAAGTTTGCCCGGGAGGTCTCGCAGCGTGTCTGCTTCACCGATCATGGCCTGATCGTGGAGAGCGCGCCGCCTGCAGAACTCTTCGACAATCCGCAAGATCCGCGCACGCGCGAATTCCTCGGTCAGGTTCTCTGATCGCGCCGTCCCACGTTCAAAGAAAGACAAGCCGGAAAGGCTCGATCCATCATGCCCCGTTTTGACGATATCTATGCCAAGGACTTCAAGGAGGCGCCTTACTGGTGGGAGGCTGCCGAACCGGAAACCGATCTCGATCCCTTGCCGGAACGCGCCGATGTCGTGGTCATTGGCTCGGGCTATGCGGGGCTGAACGCGGCGACTCATCTGGCGCGCGCCGGGCGCTCGGTCGTCGTCATTGACGGCGACCGGATCGGGGAGGGCGCCTCGACGCGGTCGGGCGGCATGGTGTCGAGCGGTCAGAAGCTGGTGGTGAGTGGCGCGATCAAGGGGATCGACTCCGTGCTGTTCTCGCGCCTGATCGGCGAAAGCAATGAGAGCTTCGACTATCTGAAGATGCTGGTCGAGACGGAGAGGCTGGATGCCGGCCTCGCGCTCACCGGACGTTTTTTCGGCGCTCACGCGGCGGGCAACTACGAAACCCTGAAGCGGCATGGCGCGCTTCTGGCGGAAAAGACCGGCGTCACAGTGCATTTTCTCGATCGCGCGCATCAGCGGGCCGCAATCGGCTCGGACTACTATCATGGTGGCATGGTGATCGACCAATATGGCGGTCTGCACCCGGGCAAGTATCACAAGGCGCTGCGCGACAGGGCGCGCGCCGCCGGCGTCGTGCTGCGCTCGCATGCGCGTGCGGGCATGGTGCAGGACGGAGTGGGCGGGGAGAAGATCGTGCCGACCGCGCGGGGCAGCATCCGGGCCGCGCACGTCGTCGCAACCACCAACGGCTATACCGGAGCGGATGCGACGCCGGGGCTCGCCAGCCGCATCGTGCCGGTCAAGAGCTATCAGATCGCCACCGAGCCGTTGCCGGCTGATCTGCTGGCCGAGCTGATTCCGCACGCCCGCATGGTGTCCGATACGCGTCGTGACCTGATCTATACAAGGCCGTCGCCCGACGGGACGCGACTTCTGTTCGGTTCGCGCCCGGGCATCTTCGACATGCCGGACAAGCTTGCCGCCAAGCGGCTCTACATGCGCATGTTGACCATCTGGCCGCAACTTGCGGGCGTGAAGATCACGCATGCGTGGAGCGGGCGTGTGGCGATGACGGTCGACAAGCTCGCGCATCTTGGGGCCCGCGACGGCACGGACTTCGCAGCCGGCTGCAACGGCAACGGCGTCGCGCTGATGACCTATCTCGGCTATCAGACGGCGCGGAAAATTCTCGGCGAGCAGAACATGCCGTCAGCCTTTGATCGGGACACATTCACCGCCGTGCCCTTCTACGCGGGCAGGCCGTGGTTCCTGCCGCTGTTTGCAGGCTGGTATCGCCTGCGCGATTTCCTCGATCGTCCGCGAGGCTGAATTGGAGCAGCCCGCTATTCCGGTCGGCCCGGAAGAGGATGCGGTAACGAAGGCCTGAAGGAGGACGATTTGTCCAGAATAATTCCCGATCTCGTCGTCACGCCGCAGGAGCTACCCGCGAAGGTGGACGTCGTCGTCATCGGCGGAGGCATCATCGGCGTCTCGACGGCGCTCTCGCTGGCCGAGCGCGGCGTCAGCGTGGCCTTGTGTGAAAAGGGTTTGATCGGAGCGGAGCAGTCGTCGCGAAACTGGGGCTGGGTCCGTCAGATGGGGCGCGATCCGGCCGAGTTGCCGCTTGCCATCGAAAGTCTCCGGCTCTGGCGTGGCATGAACGCGCGCATCGCCGGCGAAACGGGCTTTCGGCAGACGGGCATCGCCTACCTCTGCGACACCGATGCCGATGTCGCGACGTACGAGGAGTGGCTCAAGCATGCCGCCCCGTTGGGTCTCGATTCCCGCCTCGTTAGCGGCGAGGCGCTGAAGACGCTCATCCCCGGAGCGGCGAAGCCGTTCCGCGCCGCGTTGCACACGCCGAGCGACGGCAAGGCCGAGCCCTTTATCGCAGTCCCGGCGATGGCGCGGGCCGCGGCCGCCAAAGGCGCGCAAATCCTCACCAATTGCGCGGTCCGCTCCGTCGAGCGATCAGGCGGCCGGGTGAGCGGCTGTGTGACCGAGCGCGGTGAGATTCGCTGCTCCTCCGTGGTTCTAGCGGGAGGAGCCTGGTCGCGCTTGTTTGCTGGCAACATGGGCATCGATCTTCCGGTCCTGAAGATCCTCGGCAGCGTCGTCCGCCTGTCCTCCGTCGACGGCGTTCCGGATTTCGCAGTTGGTGCGGGCAACTTCGCTTTCCGTCGCCGTCTGGACGGCGGGTTCACCGTCGCTCAGCGCAACGCAAATGTTGCGCCGATCACGCCGGATAGCTTTCGCTTGTTCTGCGACTATACGCCGACGCTCATCAAGAGCTGGAACGAGCTGACACTTCGCATCAGCGGTCAGTTTTTTCGCGAGCTGTCGATAGCGCGAAGCTGGCAGAGCGACGAAGTTACGCCGTTCGAACAGGTCCGCATTCTCGATCCCGATCCGTCGTGGCGATTCGTTCGAGGCGGCGTTCGCCATCTGCGCGAGGCGTTCCCGGCGTTCGGCGACGCCAAGATAACAAAGGTGTGGGCCGGCTTGATGGACGTTACGCCGGATGCCGTTCCTGTCATGGCGCCGGTCGGTTCCGTTCCCGGCTTCTATCTCGCCACAGGTTTCTCCGGTCACGGGTTCGGTATCGGCCCGGGCGCCGGCGCGTTGATGGCCGACCTGGTGACGGGATCGACGGCTTGCGTCGATCCGGCTCCATTCCGGATCGAGCGATTCAAGCGGTTGAAAAAGGTCGCTTGATTCGAGCCCTTTGGGTCCGTCGATCACGGATCGCGACGCCCATACATTGGTCAAGACTCCAGACTCGAACCCGGAGAGCACGCCATGATCGGGCAAGCAGATTTCGTTGTCGTCGGTATTGGCGCGATGGGCAGTTCCATCCTTTATCAATTGGCCAAGCGCGGTGCGCATGCGATCGGAGTCGATCGTTTCGCGCCGCCCGGCGCGAGAGCTTCCGCCAGGAAGCGAAATTCTTTCTGTTGAAAGTGGTGCATGCTTGGGCAATGTATCGCAATGACCTGAGCGGGATAGCTCGGATGCGGTACCGCGGGCTGCGCGAGCTGAAAATCAAGATCAAGCTGTTGAATTTACAAAGATTAAAGTTCTCCGTGGCCCCCATGATGGATTGGAGCGAGAGTTCAAGTTTTTCAATTGGTTGGAAGGTAGCGTGTGCACAGTGTGTGCACCGGAAGATCAAGAAAAATCCATCAAGAGCAAGTGGTGGATCGTCGTTCTTTGGTA
Organism: Bradyrhizobium sp. CCGUVB4N; assembly: GCF_024199945.1. Classification (GTDB taxonomy): domain Bacteria; phylum Pseudomonadota; class Alphaproteobacteria; order Rhizobiales; family Xanthobacteraceae; genus Bradyrhizobium. The sequence continues at coordinate 3,949,999 of NZ_JANADP010000001.1, forward strand.
ATGTGAGGTCCGCGTAAATTCGTTGAAGTGCCGGACCAGAGGGGCGGGCGGCTTGGCAGCGCCCACTGGGGCGAAGCAAGACACGAGGCCCGACTGAACTGCGATGGCAATATACCCAGGCTCTCTGCGGTGCCCCTCAAGTCTTCCTCGGAACGCTTGCTGTTACGTCCTCAGGCGGAATGCCCACGATCCTCCCATAAAGGACCGGATCAGTCGCGCCCTCGGTATTAATCAGGAAGACACTCGCATCTGGGCCGAGTCCGATTTCCGCACGTAGCGCCGGATCACCCGCCACCTTTGCCAATCCAGCGAGACCGACGCCGCCGCTTTCGCCGGCGACGATCGCCGGATCGCCGTCGACGGGATGCGCGAGATACTTCATCGTCGCGATCGCCTCGTCGTCCTCAACGGTCATGAAAGCATCTGCAACGCGGGCGAGAATTCGCCAGGCAACGAGGGATGGCTCGTAGCATTCGAGCATCGCCATGACCGTCGGCTTGTCATGCGGAATCTTCACGATGTGGCCGGCCTTGGCACTCTCAAAAAGGCAGGCGGCTCGCGCCGGGTCCACCACAGTGAGGAAGGGTCTGTCATTTCCGAAGACGAGCGCAAAATGTGCGGCAACCGCTGCGGCAATTCCGCCGACGCCAGCCTGAATAAACACATGAGTTGGAGGTTTGGGTAGTGCGGCAAGCGCCTCGCGCAGTAGCGCTGTATAGCCCTGCATGACAAGGTGCGGGATGCGTTCGTAACCAGGCCACGATGTGTCGGAAACCACGATCCAGCCCCGCTCGTTGGCGACACTCGAAGCCGTCGCAACGGAATCATCGTAGTTGCCCTCAACGCGCTCGATGCGAGCACCATAGCGGGCGATCGCTCGGCATCGCTCCTCACTAACGCCCGCATGGACAAAGATGACGCAGTTTGCGCCAACCAGTTGGGCGCCTTGTGCGACCGACCGGCCGTGGTTGCCGTCCGTAGCACAGGTCACCGTTAGTCCCGCGGCGACTGCGGCCACCTCAGGTGAGCGCCACTCGGAAACGTCGACCGGACGGCCGAGTTGTTTCGACGCCAACTCGAGGACAAGTTGGATGACGGCATAAGCTCCTCCGAGCGCTTTGAAGCTGCCGAGACCAAGACGATGTCCCTCGTCCTTGAGGTATATGGACTCGACACCCAAGCGACGCGCAAGAGCCGGAAGTGAAACCAGTGGGGTCGGGGTCGCCCCCTCTCGATGTTGAAGAAAGCGCTCCACCGCTTGAGCCGCCTCAATGCCGAGAGCGTCGGCATCGGAAGGATCGAGCGCAGAACGATATTCACTGAGAGTATTGCGGAGCAACATGGCGTCATCTTCCGTTGAGCGAGTTCATCTTAGATACCGTCCTCAATGCGATCACGGCGCTACAAATTCACCCGGATATCGCAGATTTCCCTCTCGCTCACCCCGTCAAATGAGCGTTTCGCGTTGGCGATGTTCGACATGTGCGTCGGGTCAAGCGTTGAGCCGTACTTCTCATTGGCTCAGCTTCCTCGCGACGTCGAGAAGGACGTTAGCGCCCGCGATCAGCTCATGATCGGCCGTGAACTCTGCGGGGTTATGACTAATCCCGCCCTTTGACGGCACGAATATCATTGCCGCCGGGGCAACGCGCGCGATCATTTGCGCGTCATGACCTGCACCTGACGTCATTCGCCGGCAGAGCAGCTGCCGCTGGCCAGCGGACTCCTCAACGGCGCTCACAATTTCAGGCGCGAATATCACCGGCTTAAAGCGAGCCAAACGCTCGATCTTTACCTCATAGCCTTCGACGACAAGTCCGTCCAAGAACCTCTGAAGCGCCGCCTCCTGAGATCTCAGCCGATCCTCGTCAGGATTCCTCAAGTCGACAGTGAAGACAGCGGCTGAAGGAATCACATTGATCGCGTTCGGTTCGAACCGGATGGTGCCGACCGTCGCCACGGCGTCCTGCGTTCTTCGCGCCAGGTCATCAAGGAAGGCGATAACTCGTCCCGCTGCAACACCTGCATCGCGACGCATCACCATGGGCGTGGTTCCTGCGTGGTTTGCCGTGCCCGCTATTGACACCCTCTGCCACGAAATGCCCTGGAGGTTTTCGACAGCACCGATAGGCAGGCCTTCGGCTTCCAAGACAGGGCCTTGTTCTATGTGAAGTTCGACGTAAGCATGGGGGCGCAGGAATCCCGGTTCTCGGGATCCGGCGTAGCCGATACGAGCAAGCTCCGCACCAAGGGTGGTTCCGTCGGTCCCGATGGCAGCAAGAGCATCGTCGGTAGCAAGTCCTCCGGCCGCGACGAGGCTGCCCATCATGTCGGGAGCGAAGCGCACGCCCTCTTCATTGGTGTAGGCGACTACGGCGAGAGGCCGGGCCGGTCGAAGGCTCGCTTGCTGCATTGCTTCGATCACTGCCAATCCCGCCAGCACGCCAAAGCAGCCATCGTAGATGCCGGCATCGATGACCGTATCGATATGGGATCCCATTACGACCGGCTCACCTGAAGCATCTTCCGGCTCCCAGATGCCATAGATGTTACCAATGCGGTCGACTTCGATCCGCAAGCCCGCCTGCTGCAACCATTCACAAAGAAGGTCTCGCCCCTCGCGGTCGGCATCGGTGCCGGCAAGACGGCAGAGGCGACCGGCTTCGTCTCGGCCGATCCCGCCCAGTTCTTTGATACGCTCGATCAGGCGAGCTGCGTCAATCGCGATAGTCATTGCCACCCTTCCACCTTCCATGAGGCCGCCTTCAGGCTGGTTTGTCAGCTGCTGCGACCCGTTTTGATCGTCAGATCTGATCGTTCGTCATGCCTCTGGTAGTCGACGCCGCGTGATTGCGACATGGAGCTTGGTGCCGGTAACAAGCGCCTCGTCGTTGAAGTCGTAGCTTGGGTTGTGCAAGGGAGCAGAGCTCGTGCCATTGCCTATAAACAGAAAGCAGCCCGGCACGTGCGCCAGAAACCGTGCGAAGTCCTCCGATCCAGTCATAGGTTCATGTGCGGTCGCGACATTCTCTGGCGGAGCGACGGTATGTGCAGCGGCAAACGCTTCCTCGACGAGGGCAGGGTCGTTCAGGAGCGGCACAAACTCGCGCGTATATGTAACCTCGACGGAAAGATTGTAGGTGCGGGCGGTTCCTTCAGCAATCGCACGCATCTGGGCCTCGATCTCCGCGCTGACTTCGGGGCGGAAGCTGCGTGCATCGCCCAGGATTCGTGCTAGTCCTGGCAGCACGTTCCGGGTACCGTCGGTAATGAGCTCGGTCACCGAGACAACACCGATATCGGTCGGGCTCAGCCGCCGCGACACTATCGACTGAATATTCATGACGGTCGCGCACGCGGCCACAAGGGTCTCCTTGCCATGATGAGGACGGGCGGCGTGGCTGCCGATGCCCTTCAGTACAATTTCGAAGTTGTCCTCTGCCGACATGATGGGCCCAACACGGGTTTGCACGTGGCCGACCGCAAGACCTGGCATATTATGGAGGCCATAAATTTCCTCAAACGGAAACCGTTCCATCAAACCGTTGTCGAGCATCGCGAGTGCCCCTCGACCCCATTCCTCGGCGGGTTGGAAGACAAAACGCACGGTGCCATCGAACCCACCTTCTTCGGACAGAAGCTTGGCGGCCCCAAGAAGCATCGCGGTATGACCATCATGACCGCACGCGTGCATAACACCGGGATTGAGTGACCGATGGCCAATCTCTCCTTGCTCAGAGATGCGTAGTGCGTCCATGTCGGCGCGCAGCGCGATGCAGCGATTGCCCGTTCCGCGCCTCAGCGTGCCAACCACTCCCGTACCGCCGACCCCCTCAGTAACGTCGTCTAAACCAAATTCGCGGAGCTTTGCTGCCACGAAAGCTGCAGTGCGGCGCTCCTCGAACCCGAATTCTGGATGCCGGTGGAGATCCCGTCTCCACTCCGTCATTTCGCGGTCCAGCGTCGCGAAGTCGGTCATTGGCTTGCCTCCTTGGAATGTGCGTGCATACGTGTTGAGACCTGCGTTGGATCACCGCCGAGAGGTATTCCGGGTGGAGATCCACCCGGAAAGTGATCATCGTGAAATGTATCTCGTTGAGATCAACGCATCGGCGGGGCGTATTGCGCGCCGCCGTCTTTCACGAGGCGGTTGATGCCGCGGGGAATGCCCAGTGGTACAATATTGCGATCCCAGATCTCGGCGAAGTTGCCGACCGCCTTAACTGCGTTCACAGCCCACTGGGTGTCCAAGCCCAAAGTCGCACCGAGATCGTTCGTCTCGCCCATGAAACGCTGAATTTGGGGATTGGCGCTCTTACGGAACGTTTCTATATTTGATTGGGTAATGCCGAACTCCTCGGCGGTGAGCAGCGCGGCATGCGTCCATCGGACGATGTCGAAAAAGCGTTGGTCACCTTTGCGGACGAAGATTCCGAGAGGCTCTTTCGAGATGATTTCGGGGAGCACGACATAGTTGTCGCCCGCGGGACCCAGCGTCGCCTTGAACGAACCCAGTTGCGCACTGTCATTCGTGTAGGCGTCGCAGCGGTCGCTCATCAGCGCGTCGCGGATCTGTTCTAGCTTCTCAATGACAACAGGTTTTAGTTCAAGCTTGTTGGCTCGAAAATAGTCGACGAGGTTCACCTCGCCGGTCGAGCCAGGCTCCACACAGACGGATGCGCCGTTGAGATCCAGCGCGCTTTTTGCGCCAATGCTTTTCTTTACGAGAAAACCTTGGCCATCATAGAAGTAGACTGCAGCGACCTCCAGACCGAGACTGGCCTCACGGGTGAGAGTCCAGGTCGTATATCGCGCAATGAGGTCGACTTCGCCAGACTGCAGTGCGGGGAAGCGTGTAAGACTAGTCAAAGAAGTGAAGCGCGCCTTCGCGGGATCGCCGAAGATTGCAGCTGCGACGGAACGGCAGAGATCAACATCGAGCCCCTGCATGACGCCCTTGCTGTCGGCGAAACTAAAGCCGGGCTTGTCCCCCGAGATGCCACAGATCAGATATCCGCGGGCCCTGATGGCACCGAGCGTGTCTACCGTACTGGCCGCTGCGGGGGCGTTCTGTGCCTGAGCTTGAGCGGCCAACGGCGCGATCGCGAACGCTGCTGCGCAGATCGTCGTACGCAGGGCACGGCGCAACACGTCGTGGCGTTTCGCGAGCGTCGAACAGTACAAATCCGAATGTCTCATGGGTGCAGTCCTCCTTAGAAGGCAGTGTGGTTGCTCGCGTTGATCTTTCCCGGTCTCTTCATCTTCGGACGGGATCTGTGCTGGCTGGGCGACGGGACGTCTTTCGATCGGGCGAGTTGCGTCAATCGCAGGAGTCATTGCACCGGGACCAGCCCCTCGGCGAACCGCAGCCTCCCGCTCTGTCAATCGATCCATCGGCTCGGAATTTCCCGAGTTGGCACATCGGAAGATCAGTGTTGTCTAAGAACTTGACCTAAGAATAGCTTGAGCCGATCGCTCTTTGGTTGGCCAAACACCGCCTGCGGACTTCCGGATTCGACGATCTGGCCGTGGTCCATGAACACGACGCGATCGGCTACTTCGCGAGCAAATCCCATTTCATGGGTGACGCAAATCATCGTCATGCCATCCCTGGCGAGCGAAACCATCGTATCGAGCACCTCTTTGACCATCTCCGGATCGAGAGCCGACGTTGGTTCGTCGAACAGCATGATCTTGGGCTTCATGCATAGGGCGCGGGCGATGGCGACGCGCTGTTGCTGTCCGCCCGAAAGTTGTCCCGGGAACTTATTGGCTTGATCGGGAATGCGGACGCGCTCCAGGTAGGCTCTAGCTTGCGCATCGGCGTCTGCACGAGCGACGCCGCGCACGAGCATAGGTGCGATCGTGCAGTTTTCGAGAACGGTCAGATGCGGGAATAAATTGAAGCTTTGGAACACCATCCCGACCTCCCGGCGAACGGCATCCAGATGGGCGATGTTGTGGTCGACCTGTATGCCGTCCACGACAATCGTGCCCTGCTGATGTTCCTCAAGATTGTTGATACAGCGGATAAGCGTGGACTTCCCCGAGCCTGAAGGCCCGCAGATCACGACTCGTTGGCCGGCCGCCACATCGAGATCGACGTCGCGAAGTACGTGCAAGCTGCCGTACCACTTGTTGACCTTCTGTATCGAAACGGCAGTTGCCTTCGTTGTCGGGTCAGTTTCGGCGATCACTGGTTGGATCACTTGAAGTCCCTTTCCTCGTATCTGGCTCTTGCGCGTGGATGACGATCAAGATGCCTTTTGGGTGATCAATGATCAGCGGTGTCTTTGCATGCTGAGGCCGAATTCCAGCCATTGGCTGTATCGCGACATTGCAAAGCAGAAGACAAAGTAGATCAGGCCGGCAAAGATGTAGGTCTCCACGCCAAATCCCTGCCAGGCTGGTTCGGCAACGGCGACCTGTGCCGAGTGCAGAAGGTCGTATAGGCCGATGATCAGGACCAGAGAGGTGTCCTTGAAAAAGCCGATGAAGTTGTTGACGAGCGGCGGAATGACTGTCCGCAAGGCTTGCGGAAGCACAATCCGCCTTGAACTCTGCCAATAGGAAAGCCCCAATACATACGCGGCCTCGTACTGCCCTTTCGGAAGCGCTTGCAGGCCGCCGCGCACGACTTCCGCCAGATACGCAGCGAAGAAGAGGATGATGGCGATCTGGGCTCGCACAAGTTTGTCGAGATTGACGCCTTCGGGCATCAACAGCGGAAACATGACACTTGCCATGAAAAGAAGGGTGATCAGAGGGACGCCGCGAATGACTTCGACGTAGGCCACGCATAGCCACTTGATGAACGGGAGATCCGAGCGTCGGCCAAGGGCTACGAAGACTGACAACGGAAACGCGATCGCGACTCCGATGGTCGCAATGATAAGCGTAAGCGCCAGGCCGCCCCAGTTCGCCTGGGAGACGAATGTGAGCCCGAATACGCCGCCCCACATGAGCAGTCCTATCAGGAGGAGGGTGAGGCCCCACAGTGCTGCGAGTTCGATGCGCCAGAATCGCTTCATCGCAGACACGACAAACAATCCAACGAAAAGGGCAATGACGATCGCCGGCCGCCAATGCTCCTCGAAGGGGTATGTACCGAACAGGATGAAGCGGTACTTCTCCCGGATTACTGCCCAGCAAGCTCCGCTTCCCAGCGCTCTACAGCTATCGGTAATGGGGCCCTGTGGACCGGCTGGAACACTCCACACGGCGTCAAGAAAAGCCCATTGGAACAGCGAGATTCCGAACTTCGCCATGGCCACCAGCAAGACCAGTGTCGTGAGCGAGGAAAGCCACGAGTAGAAGAGGTTCTCCCGTGCCCAAGCGAAGAAGCCGCCACCGATCAATTCCGGGCGTTCGCGCGCTTCAATGAGCGTCGGATTGACGATGTGTTCAACCAAAGCAACCATGGTCAGCGCTCCACCAACGCCACACGGGCGTTGTAGATGTTCATCAGAAGACTGATAGAAAGACTGATCGTTAAATAGACGCCCATGATGACGCCCACGAGCTCGATAGACTGGCCTGTCTGATTCATCGAGGTTGTCGCGACGGACACAATGTCCTGGTAGCCGATCGCGACGGCGAGGGAGGAGCCTTTGGTCACATTGAGATATTGGCTGGTCAACGGAGGCACAATAACGCGCAAGGCCTGCGGAAATACGATCCAAGTCAGAATGTTTTTCGGATGGAGCCCGAGGGCGCGAGCCGCTTCGTGCTGCCCGCGGCCTACCGATTCCAGTCCCGATCGGACGATTTCTGCAATGAACGCGGCGTTGTAAACGACGAGACCGACGAGAAGCGCGAAGAATTCGGGGGAAACCGTCGCGCCGCCGCGAATATTGAAGCCTTTCGGCTGAGGCATATCGAGAGTCACAGATGCGCCGAGCGAGAATCCGACGACGAGCGGGATGGCGACCAGAAGGGTGATGGCTACCGGCCAGAACGACCTTGCGCGGCCATCATCCAGTTGCTTGCGGGACGTTCTCTTTGCGTACAGCGTCGTTGCCAGAAGGCCGAGAACAAAGGCGAACAGTGTCCAACCATGCGCGGCTTGCCAATCCACGACGGGAAAGCTTAATCCGCGATTCGACAGAAAAACGCCGGCGACGGGATTTAGAGCCTGCCGGACGGGCGGCAGCTTCTGGAGGATGGTGTACCAAAGAAAGAGCTGGAGCAGGAGCGGGACGTCCCGGAATAGATCGACGTAAATGGAAGAAAGCTTGGCGAGCAGCCAGTTCTTCGAAGTGCGTGCGACGCCGATTGCGGTGCCGAGAATGGTCGCAAGGATGATGCTCCAGAACGCGACCGACAGCGTATTCAGGGTCCCTACGAGAAGCGCGCGGAAATAGCTGTCTGCCGGCGTGTAAGCGATCAAGTGTTCGGCAATAGGCAAACCCGCTTCGCGAGTAAGGAAGCCGAATCCTGATGAGATGTTGCGCGCTGCAAGATTGTGGTGGAGATTGCCGGCAAGCCAGAAGACAGCTCCAAACAAGGCGAGCGCAGCGAGCGCTTGCCAAACGAATCTACGAACGGCGACGTTCGAAACAAGTGAGCCCAGCATTGTTGCTCGACGAGTGTGCGTTTGTATGCCGTCGTTGAGTGTCGTCATGTCGCTCTGCCACGAACTTCCATGAGTGGGTTGGAATAGGGGTGCATTTCCGGATCGCAAGGCGAGAGGACCCGGAAGACCGTCTTCTCGGGCCTGCATCAACGCATCGGAGGAGCGTATTGAATGCCACCATCCTTCGCGAGGCGGTTTGCGCCGCGCTGAATACCCAGGCTGGCGATGGTGCGGTCCCACAGCTCGGCGGTATTGCCGACGGCCTTGACGACATTAACGGCCCATTGTGCATCCAGCCCAAGAGCGGCGCCTAGATCGCCGGTCTCGCCCACGAAACGCTGATTCTGTGGGTCTCGTGTCTTCCGGAAGGTGTCGATATTGGTTTTGGCGATGCCGCTTTCCTCGGCGGTCAGCATGGCGATGTAAGTCCAGCGAACGATGTCAAAGAACCGTTGGTCGCCCTTGCGGACGAAAGTTCCGAGCGGTTCCTTTGATATGATGTCGGGAAGAAGAATGTATTCGTCGCCGGCTGGGCCCATCGAAAGTTTCAGGGAGCCGAGTAGCGAGGAATCGTTCGTATAGGCGTCACATCGGTTGTTTGCCAACGCATCGCGGACCTGTTCGACCTTTTCGATGACGATGGGCTTCAGTGCGAGATTGTGGGTCCGGAAGAAGTCGACCATGTTGGCTTCGCTTGTCGAGCCCTGCGTCACGCAGACGGTAGCGCCATCGAGCTCCAGCGCGCTCTTTACGCCCAGGCTTTTCTTCACCAAGAACCCCTGGCCGTCATAGAAATAGACCGAGGCGACGTCGAGACCCAAGCTGGCTTCGCGAGTGAGCGTCCACGTGGTGAAGCGAGCCAACATGTCGACTTCGCCGGATTGGAGAGCGGGAAAGCGCGTCAAGCTGGTGAGGGAGGTGAAGCGGATCTTTTCCGGATCACCGAAGATCGCGGCTGCGACCGAGCGGCAGATGTCCGCATCCAGCCCTTGCATCACACCTTTGCTGTCCGGGAAGCTGAAGCCGGGTCGATCGCCTGCGACGCCGCAGATGAAATATCCGCGGGCCTTGATGGCTCCAAGTGTGTCGACCTTGTCTGAGGCGGAGGTACTCTGACCGCTCTGGGTTTGCGCTTGGGCGCCAAGTGGAGCGATTGCCATCGCTGCTACCAACGCCGCCGCGCCGAGCGCGACCGCCAGTTTTGAGTGCGGCCTGCCTGCGCGCGTGATGGCGTATCCAAAAGTCACCATGGTCGTTCCTTCCCTGTCGAATGCGATGCGTTTGATTTTCTTGGGTGCGCCTAATGGCATCACCGTTCTTCTACGAAAGCCGAGCGAGGAGCGGCTACAGTCAGGCCGCCGCCGATGCGACTGGTTGCCCGTCTCGGATTGCCGCCTCTCCGAGATCCCAGAACAGGCCCGTCATGATTTGCATTCCTTCCTCCGCCACGCTGACGAGCATGTGCTCGTCCGGTGCATGCTGGGAGCAGGAAGGATAGGAGTGCGGGATCCAGAGGGTCGGCATGCCGATGATCTCGGCAAAGACCTCGTTGGGCAGCGATCCACCAAAGTTGGGCAACAAAGATGCCTCGCGACCGAGCGTCGTTTCCATCGACGAGAGGGCGAACTGAACCCAGCCGTTGTCGAGGTTGGTCCGGGTCGCAAGATAGAAGTCTTCCTTGATTTCCTCGAATTTCACGTCGGAGAACCCTCGCGCATCCAGATGCGCGCGCAACGCGGGAAGCACTTTCTCCGGATCGACGCCAACGACGTAACGCAGTTGACATGTTGCTTGAGCGGTCCCCGGCACGGCATTGACGGGGGCATCAGGCCGACCGCAAAGGAAGGCTAGGACCTCGAAATTGCACCAGCCATAGACTTGTTCCGCGCCCGCCAAGCCCGGCTCACCCCAGTTGTCGTCAATCGCCGGATCATCGGGGCCTGTTTCGAGGACGATTTTTTTCAGGGCTGCGCGGACCTCGGGCGTCATGCGATGCGGTATCCATTCCGGGATCGCGATGCGGCCGGTCGGATCGGTGATGGTGGCGATCGCATGGGCAAGCCTGATGCCGGGATTGACGAGCAGGCCACCCCAGTTTCCGGAATGATATGCTCCTTCGCGGATCTCGCAGGTCAGACGAAAGCCAACGCTGCCTCGACCACCGAGAAACAGGGTCGGTGCACCTGCCGCCAAACGGGGGCCGTCGGAAGCGATAAGACAGTCTGACTTGAGCAGATCGCGATGGTTTCTCGCGAGTTCGGCGAGCCCGAGCGAACCAGTCTCTTCGCCCATCTCGATGAGCACCTTGGTGTTGAACCCAAGCCGGCCGCGTCTGTCCAGCACGATGCGCAAGGCAGCCAGGTTGATCGAGTGTTGACCCTTGTTGTCCGCAGTGCCGCGGCCGTAGATGCGTCCGCCGGCTTCATCCAGTATCCAGGGATCGCGGCCGTCCTTCCAATCGCCACTCATGCCCCACAGAACGTCGCCGTGGCCGTAGATCAGAATGGTGGGGCGTCTCGGATCTTCGATCCGCTCGGCATACATAGCCGGCAGACGCTGCTCGACCGGGTTCTCGATGACCCGGCATGAAAAGCCCATCCGCTCCAGGAGCGGACGCATTTCCTTGTTCAAGTAGTGAAGGTGATCGTCGCGGCTGTCCGTTCGAGGGCTTTCGCTACGGATGGCAATGCGAGGGGCCATCTCGGCCGTGAAGTCGCCGTCAACGACATAGCGTCGCGCGGCGGCAATCGCATCTTCCCTCGTGGCCGGCTGGGCAACGCTAGACATCAGAGCTCCGGAAAGGAAAAATCGCCGACTGCGAGCACAGGTCGCCGCTCCCGTGTCGCGGTTCTTGTCCCTCAAGAAATTGCATATTCGGATATGATCAGTATTGCGGCGTCGCCGAGTTGTGCGCTCGGATTCAAGCTGCCGAATGCAATCTTCCCTCGATTTCTCGGGGTTGGCCGAACGAATTGTGGTGGTTCACTTGAAAAAGTTCGGAGCACCATTTCGAGGGGAGTGCCGCAAGCTCCGGTCGGGGGTGTCGACGAAAAGGGGAGCGGCGAGAGGACCGAGATGCGCGATTCTCGTCGAAAAGATATTGCGCGCGGGCTCAAAAAAGCTTTTAGCTTGAGAGGCTTACTGGACGATGGAGGCGTTGATGCTGAAGAAGCTCGGGGTGCACGACCTCGATCAATATGATCTAGCAATCCTCGAAATTCTTCAGCGCGACAACACGACTCCGCAGCGCACTGTCGGAGACATGGTCAATCTGTCCGCTGCGGCCGTTCAACGCCGGATCAGCAGGCTTCAGAAGGGCGGTGTCATCGAAAGCAACGTCGCCATCCTGGATCCGGAGACCGTGGGTCTACCGATCACGATCCTCGTGGAAGTGCACATCGAGAGCGAGCGTCTTGATCTACTCGAGGCTGCGAAGAAGGCATTCATTGCAACCCCGGAAGTCCAGCAATGCTACTACATCACTGGCGACATGGATTTCTTGTTGGTGATCACTATCGCTTCGATGCGAGATTACGAAGACCTTACCAAGCGGTTGTTTTTCGAGAATCACAACGTCAAGCATTTCAAGACGATGGTGGTCATGGATCGCGTGAAAGCGTCGATGGGCCTAAAATTGCCCACGGAAAAAACGACTAAATAGGTCGCGCGCTTCGATCAATCGTCCATCGCCATCGACAAAGTTTCCGCATTCGTCTCCGTGACAGAACGGCATCTCGCAAGGCGGCTTTGTGACTTGCGGCCCCAACCTGCAACATTCTTGCAAAATGGGAGAGCATTTAGACGCGTTTCTCGCCGTCAACCGCAGTATTGATAGGGCCCAAGCTCAGTTTTCTGGGAAGCTGCGTTCGACTCGCTATCTCCCAAACTTGCCGGGGCTGTTGCCCCGGCGTTTTTTGTTAACCCGCGGCTGCGCTGAGATCATTCGAATCGGAGTTGAGATCCGAGGGAGGTGAGATCGGCAAAATTGCGAAACGTACGGTGCTGGTACTGACATGAGAGATTTCCAGTCGCCAGGACGTTCCGAAGCATTCGGCGTCAACGGTATGGCCGCGACCACGCACCCGCTAGCCACGCTGGCTGCCATCGACGTGCTGCGCGAAGGCGGAAACGCCATAGATGCAGCCGTGGCGGCCGGAGCGATGCTTGCTGTCGTTGAGCCAACCCAGACGGGCGTGGGTGGGGACTGCTTCGTTCTTCTGAAGCGGGAAGGGCAGCCGGTCATAGCTCTCAACGGATCCGGAGCCGCGCCATCAGCGGCGAGTGTCGAACGGCTCGCAGAAGCCGGCGTGACGACACTCGACCCCGAGAGTGCGCACACAGTTACTGTTCCAGGTGCCGTACGGACATGGGCTCGCCTGGCAGAAGATCACGGAACGCTTGATCTCGCGCGACTATTCGCACCTGCGATCGCCGCCGCGGAGAATGGCTATCCCGTCGCTGAGCGGCTCGCGAGGGACTGGGCGAGGCACATGCCGAAGCTCTCTCGCCTTGCTGCGACGACTTCCGTCTTTCTTCACCGCGGCGAAGCGCCGGCTCCTGGCGATTTGCACGCGCAGCCAATGCTGGCTCGCACCCTTCGGCATGTCGCCAGACAAGGGGCGGACGTGTTTTACGAGGGATGGATTGCTGAAAGCATTGTAAAAGCGCTGCGTTCGCTCGGCGGTTTTCACACCGTCGAGGACTTCGCCGCGTTCCGGCCGCGTTACGAGAAGCCGATATCAGCGTCCTACCGTGGTTTTGAACTGTGGGAGTGTCCGCCGAATGGCTCAGGCGTTGCCGCTCTGGCCATGGCAAGTCTGCTCGACCGTTACATTGTCGCGGACTTTGCTCCCGTGTCGGTGGAGCGCTATCATCTCCTGGCCGAGATCGCCCGCATTGGCTATGCGGAGCGCGACGCCTTTGTCGGCGATCCCGATGCCGGGCCTGTGCCGGTCGAGCGCATGACCTCGTCAGCTCGTGCCGACATCCTCGCTCGCCGGATATCGCCGAGCGGGCGGCTGACTGACGTCACGCCGATCACCATGCCGGAACACAAAGACACGGTGTTCCTGTCCGTCGTTGACAAAGATCGCACCGCAGTTTCGTTTATCAACTCGATCTTTGACGATTTCGGCAGCGGCATCGTGGCACCCGAATGTGGGGTCCTGCTGCACAACCGCGGCTTCGGCTTTGTGCTCGAGCCCGGCCATCCCAACGTTCTTGCTGGTGGCAAGCGGCCAATGCACACCATCCTGCCTGCGATGCTGACGCGAGGCGGCGAATGCGTGCTGTCGTTCGGTGTGACAGGGGGGCATTTCCAGCCGATTGGACAGATTCAGGTGCTGTCGAACCTTCTTGATCACAGAATGTCAGTGCAAGAAGCGATCGATCAACCGCGTATCTTCGCACGCGGCGACGTGCTGGACGTCGAAGCGACTGTTCCGGCTAAGATCGTCGAGGGGCTTCGTGCGTTGGGGCATCTTCCTACGCGAGCGTCAAATCCACTCGGAACTGCCCAGGCGATATGGATCGACCGTAAACGTGGCCTTCTCAGAGGTGGGGCTGATCCCCGACGGGATGGCATCGCCCTTGGTTACTGAGATCAGCTGTCGAAAGTTCTCATTCCATTGCTGGTCAAGCGGGGAGTGTGGCGAGCCCTGGCCGACGTCCTGCTCACTGTCGCAAGCGCTAGGGGCGATGAAGCGCTTCCTCCATGGGCGCGGTAACTCGGCCATGCTCGCCCAATTTATACTCAATCGGCAAACTGAGTATAACGCCAGTCTGATGCAGCTTTAGATATCATTGTATTTCCGACGCCAATCTAGCGATCCGCGTGTGCACGCGGCTTTTCATGTGCGCGACGTGTGCACTGAGAATCCGAACTCGCGAATTCCGCTTCCAATTTAGGCCCAGATGAGCCTAGAAGGACCACGTTCCGGAAACGTGGTCGAACCGAATTTCTCAGTCGGTCCAATAACATGCAGGACTGATCGCGACTAGAATAGCTTAGCAATATGAACAACTTACGCTGGAAATTTTCTTGTGCCCCGATGATGGATTGGACCGACCGGCATTGCCGGGTGTTCCACCGACATCTGACACGGCGGGGGTTGCTCTATACGGAGATGTTGACCACCGGCGCCATCATTCACGGCGACCGCGAGCGGCTGCTCGGCTTCGACGCGACCGAGCATCCGGTGGCGCTACAGCTTGGCGGCTCGGATCCGCGCGATCTCGCTGAAGCCGCGCGGATCGGCGAGGGGTTTGGCTATGACGAGATCAATCTCAATGTCGGCTGCCCGTCCGATCGCGTGAAGGATGGACGCTTCGGCGCCTGTCTGATGGCGGAGCCGGAGCTCGTCGCGCGGTGTGTCGCGGCGATGAAGCGCGCAGTCTCAATTCCCGTCACGGTGAAATGCCGCATTGGCATCGACGACCAGGATCCCGAAGTCGCGCTCGATACGTTGGCGCGCGCGGTGGTCGCTGCAGGCTGCGACGCGCTGATCGTGCACGCCCGGAAGGCTTGGCTGAACGGTCTGTCGCCGAAAGAGAATCGCGACATCCCGCCGCTCGATTACGACCGCGTCTATCGGCTCAAGCGCGCGATGCCGAATGTGCCTGTCATCATCAATGGCGGCGTTCCGGGCATCGAGGAAGCGAAGGCGCATCTCGCGCATGTCGATGGTGTGATGCTCGGCCGCGCCGCCTATCAGGAGCCGTGGCGGCTAATCTCGGTCGATCCCGAGATGTTCGGTGAGGCGGCGCCGCACGCGACCATGCAGGACGCGTTCGAGGCGATGATCCCCTATATCGAGGCGCAGCTCGCGCGCGGCACGCGGCTGCATGCCATCACGCGCCACTTCGTCGGTGCGTTCCACGCCGTGCCCGGCGCGCGTGCCTTCCGCCGCCATCTCGCTGAGCACGGTGTGAAGCCAGGCGCCGGCGTCGACGTCTTGCGTGATGCGATCGCGCGTGTTGGTGCACGCGCGCCGGCGGAGGCGGCCTAGCCGCGAGAAAGAGCCGGATCGCAGAATCCGGCTCTCTCTTGATCACGCTCAGCGGAACAGGTCGAAATGATAGTTCACGCCGACGCGGAAGCTGTGGAATTTCGCAGCGTTCCAGTCCGGCAGGTCGTTATGCTTGAATTCGGTGTAGAGATACTCGGCCTTGGCCGACCATTTTGGCAGGAACGCCCATTCCACGCCGCCGCCCGCGGTCCAGCCCATCTTCATCTTGTTGATCGGGCCGTCCTTCAATTCGCCGGTGGCAAGACCTGCGGTCCCGAAGAACAGCAGCCGCGAATCCATCGTCGCGATGCCGGCACGGGCGCGGCCGGTCATGTACCAGGGCAGGCTGACCGCGGCGCTGTTGATTGCGTCGCGGTTCTTGATGTCTCCACCTTCGAAATCGTTCTCGATGCCGACCACGAACATCGGCGAGAGCTGGTAGTTGTAGCCGATCTGCACGCCGCCGAACGCGCCCTTGACCTTTCCGCCGCTCACCCCGACGAGATTGTTGAAGGCGTTGTCGCCGCTCTCGGCGTAGCCGGCATTGAGACCGGCATAGAGACCGGTCCAGGAATAGACAGTCTGCGGCGCCGTGTAGGCCGGTGCGGCGTAACGCGGCGACAGATCGGCCGCGCTCGCGCTGCTTGCGGCGAACGCCGCGACAAAGGGCAGGGCGCGCATTGCGCGACGTAAGGCGGCTCTTGCAGTCATCACTCTCAATCTCCCACTTGGCCGCCTCCGTCACGCGAGAAGCGGCGCTCGTCCAACCCCGATCCGGGAATACGTCTCTTATAAACCGACTGGGCGGTTTGTAAATGGCGGAAATGCCACAGCCGGGATCGTTCGGTGGACGGATGACCAATTTGCCGAAGTGACCGTGCGCGGACGGAGAGCGCCGCCCTTAGTCGACAGCCGTGCGCGAACGGCGGTGGCTGCTCTGGAGCTCCGGATAGCCGGTCAGCATCAGCGTGTCGGACCGCACGCCCCAGCTCTCCAGGCGATCGAGGAAGCTCATGCCGAGCAGGTTGGTCTTCATCAGCCCGCGCGGCACGACGAGGGCCGGCACGGATTTCTCGACGAGATGGCCGACGGCGAGCCGGTCGAGCGTCAGTCGCGCCGCCTTGGTGTGGCCGCCGGCGGTTTCGAGGTCGACGTCATATTCTAGCATCTCGAGCGGCAGCCCGATCGCCTTCGCGGTTTCCCAGGTCAGCACCACGGAGGTGGCGCCGGTATCGATCACCATGGGTGCTGCGACGCCATTGATCTTGGCGCGCAGTGCGAACTCGCCGCCCTGGCCGCGCTGGATCTGCACGGCGGGGGCAGGCGCGGCCGTCTGCGCGCGAAAAATGTGCGAGACCTTGTGGCTTGCGCGTGCGATCTGGTCGGGATCACCATAGGCGACCACGGCGCCGGCCGTGGCGGCGAGCATGATGAGAACGAGCAGGAAGCGGGTCATCGCGCGCCTCCGATGGCGCGCTGGCCGGTCAGGCCCGTTTCGACGATCCCGCGATCTGCTGCAAGCCGGCTTCCGCCATGCGCGTGGGCAGCAGCGCCATCAGCGCGAGCCGTTCGGTACTCTCCATGGCGTGCCAGCGCGCGATCTCCGGCAAGGTCCGGCCGCAGCCGAAGCAAAGCTTGGTCTTGGGATCGATCATGCAGACGGCGACGCACGGCGTTTCTTTGGTCATCCGGACATAGTGGGGGATTGGCGGGCCTGTCCGCAAGCATGACGTTAAGAGCCCGTGCCCGCACTCATGATCGGCTTGTGGCGCGGCCTGCGCTTCTCGTCGGGCACCATGGAACTCTCCGGCTGCAGCGGCGGCGCCTCCTCCGACAGCGGCGCGAGCGCGCTCATCACGCGCTCCGGCGGGAAGGTGACGATCACCTCGGTGCCGATGCGCAGTTTCGACTTCAGCGTGAACGTGCCGCCATGCAGGTCGATCAGGTTCTTGGCGATGGGCAGGCCGAGGCCCGCGCCCTGTTCGGCCGATTTGATCGAGTTGGAGCCCTGGCCGAACGAGGCGAGCACGACCGGGATCTCGTCCTCGGGGATGCCGGGTCCGGAGTCCTTCACCGACAGATACTGCCCGCCCGAAGCGGTCCAGCCGGCCTTGAGCCAGATCTCGCCGCCTTGCGGGGTAAACTTGATCGAGTTGGAAAGCAGGTTGAGCACGACCTGGCGGATCGCGCGCTCGTCGGCCCAGAGCCGCGGCATGGCCTGCTCGAACACCTCGTGGATGGTGATGCCGCGGCTGGAGGCGCGCAGCTTCATCAGATGGTGGCAGTCGGCGACGATCCCGACCAGCGACACTGCCTCCTCGTTCAATTCGTAGCGGCCGGCCTCGATCCGTGACAGATCGAGGATTTCGTTGATGAGATTGAGTAGGTGTACGCCGGAATTATGGATGTCCGCCGAATATTCCTTGTAGACCGGCACCGCATGCGCGCCAAAAATCTCGCTCTTCATCACCTCGGAGAAGCCGAGGATGGCGTTGAGCGGCGTGCGCAGCTCGTGGCTCATCTGCGCGAGGAAGCGCGATTTGGCGACATTGGCGGATTCGGCGCGGTGCCGCGCCTCGTCCGAGATCGCCTTGGCCTGTTCGAGCTCGCCGATCAGCGCGTCCTTCTCGGCGCGCGCCTCGAGCGTGGCGAAGGTCGAAGAGTGCAGGCGATGCGCCAGCAGCACGAAATAGCCTTCCGCTGCGAGCGCGAGCGCGGCCAGGATGTAGTTGTCGAGCGAACCGGTCATCGCGAAGCTCAACGCCATTGCGACCGCGACCGGCGCGGTGGCGGCAAGTGCTGCGATCGGCAGATTGGCAGCCAGCATGCTCGACACTGCGATCACCAGCAGCATCAGGAACATCATCAGCGTTTCCGTGACCATGTCGAGCACGGGATGAATCAGGATCGCCATCCAGCACAGGCCGTACAGCAGATCGAGCACCACAAAGCGTGTCCGCCAGGTGCGCGTCGCCGCAGGTGAGGCGGGCTCGGCCAGGAAGCGGCGGCAGCTGCGGATCATGGCCGCGTGAAGGCAGATCATGCCGGCGGTCCAGGCCGCGGCCGGGATCGGCTGCATCCACAGCCCAAACAGCACGCCGGTGGCGACCACCAGCAGCATCACGACATAGGAGGCGGACAGGCGCGTCTGCGCATATTGGCGCAGCATCTCGGCGTCGAAGGCCGGCCGGGTTCCGCTGGTCGACGTTAACTTATCGCGCGCCTCGCGCACCCGCTGCGACGCAGCCCTTCGGCTGCTCGCCGACGGAGCGCTGATTGGTTCGGCCGGAAGCTGCACAACTTCAGGCTTTTCAGCGGGGTTACTCATCAAGCAACAACGATTCCTGCCCGCGTCGGACGCGGGACTTCTGCATTGTCTATCTCTGGCAAGAAATCCTTAAGAGGTGACTTAAGGAGCTAAAGAATTACGTTAACCGGGCGTTAATTTTGATCCGGCTGCCGCCGCTCAGTGCAGCCACGCGTGCTGTGCGACATAGACCACGGCGCCGGCCAGATAGCCCGCAAGCGCGGGCACGGCGATGCGGCGGGCGTACCAGAGGAACTCGATCCGCTCGAGCCCCATGGCGGCCACGCCTGCGGCCGAGCCGATGATCAGGATCGAGCCACCGGTGCCGGCGCAATAGGCGATGAACTCCCAGAGGAAGCTGTCGGGCGGGTAGTGGCCGAGGTCATACATGCCCATGGTCGCGGCGACCAGCGGCACGTTGTCGACGATGGCGCTGAGCAGGCCGAGCACGACGACGATGACGTCCTGGCGGCCGATGGTCGTCTCCAGCCATCGGGCCAGCATCGTCAGGAGGCCGGCATGTTCGAGGCAGGCGACCGCGAGCAGAATTCCGACGAAGAACACGATTGAACCCATGTCGATCCGGGTCAGCGCGTGCGCGAGCGAGAGGGGACGGCGCACATGTTCGTCCTTGTCGCGATGAACGAGCTCGCCGACGAGCCAGACGATGCCGAGGCCGAGCAGCACGCCCATGAAGGGCGGCAGATGCGTGACCGTCTTGAAGGCCGGCACCGCGATCAGCACGCCGAGCCCGAGATAGAACATCAGATTGCGCTCGAACCGGTCGACGGCGAGCAATTCGTTGTCTCTCGGCGGCGCCGCGATGGTCTTGCCCCTGAGCGACAGGCTGATGAAAGCCAGCGGCACCAGCAAATTGACCAGTGAGGGCAGGAACACCGCACGCATGATGTTCAACGGCGTGATCTGTCCACCGATCCACAGCATGGTCGTGGTGACGTCGCCGATCACGGTCCATGCGCCGCCGGCATTGGCGGCGATGACGATGAGGGAGGCGAACAGCAGGCGATCGTCGCGCCTCGCGATAAGACGCTGGATCAGCGAGACCATGACGATGGTGGTCGTCAGATTGTCCAGGATCGCGCTGAGGAAGAACGCCACGAAGCCGACCAGCCACATGAGTGTGACCTGGCTCGTGGTATTGATGCGCGAGGTGATGACCTCGAAGCCGTCATGGGCGTCGATCACCTCGACGATGGTCATCGCGCCGATCAGGAAGAACACGATCTGCGCGGTGGCGACGACGGCTTCGTCGAGCTGATGGCCGACCAGCGCGTGATCGCTGATCGTGACCGCGTAAATCGTCCAGAGCAGTCCCGCGCCGACCAGCGCGGTCGCGGTCTTGTTGATCCCGAGGGGGTGCTCGAACGCGATCGCCGCATAGGTCAGGATGAAGATGGCGGCGATCGCGGTCAGCAAGGCAGTATCAGGTCAGCGATTGAGGCGCGCCAGCAGGCTCGACGTATCCCAGCGCTTGCCGCCCATCTTCTCGACCTCGGCGTAGAACTGGTCGACCAGCGCGGTGACAGGCAGATTGGCGCCGTTGCGGCGGGCCTCAGCCAGCGCGATCGAGAGGTCCTTGCGCATCCATTCGACCGCGAAGCCGAAATCGTACTTGTTCTCGTTCATGGTCTTGTAGCGGTTCTCCATCTGCCAGGACTGCGCTGCGCCCTTGGAGATGGTTTCGATCACCGCGGCGACGTCGAGGCCACTCTTCTTGGCGAAGTGGATACCCTCGGAGAGGCCCTGCACGAGGCCGGCGATGCAGATCTGGTTGACCATCTTGGTCAGTTGCCCGGAGCCGGCGGGCCCGAGCAGCTTGCACATCCGCGCATAGGCGCCCGTGATGATCGGCTCAGCGTCGGCATAAACATCCTGCGCGCCGCCGCACATCACGGTCAGCACGCCGTTCTCCGCGCCGGCCTGACCGCCGGAGACGGGGGCGTCGATGAACTTGAAGCCGGCCTTGGTTGCAGCCGCATCGAGCTCGCGCGCAACCTCGGCGGAAGCGGTGGTGTGGTCGACGAAGGTCGCGCCCTTCTTCATGCCGGCAAAGGCGCCGTCGGCACCGATCGTGACCGCGCGCAGGTCGTTGTCGTTGCCGACGCAGCACATCACGAAGTCCTGGCCTTCGGCCGCGGCCTTCGGGGTCGCCGCGGTCTTGCCGCCGAACTTGTCCGCCCACTCCTTCGCCTTGGCGGCGGTGCGGTTGTAGACGGTGACCTCATGGCCCCCTTTTTTCACGAGGTGTCCGGCCATGGGGAAGCCCATCACGCCGAGACCGAGGAAAGCGACTTTAGCCATGTGTGTGTCCGTAGCTTGAGTTTTACGGTTGCAGCCGGGCGAGGGGCGCCAGCCGGGGGTCCTTGAGGTTCCGCGCCAGGGCGGACCGGGCGCACCATAAACCGTTGCGGCCGGAGGGCAACGGCTTCGTTTGGCGGCCTCCTGTGCTAGGATGCAGGGACTAAGGACTTCAACAAGGACTTCAAAACAAGGGAGCGAAAAGCATGGGCGGCGTGAGCGTTGGCGTCCTCGATCATTTCAACATCCGAACCCGGAATCTGGCCGAGACGGTCCGCTTCTACGAGGACGTGCTGGGCCTGGAAAAAGGCGCCCGGCCGAATTTCGCCTTCCCGGGGGCCTGGATGTACAGCGAGGGCAAGGCGGTGGTGCACCTCGTCGATATTTCCCCGACCTCCGAGCCGCAAAAGCCGGATTCCGGCGTGGTCCACCATGTCGCCTTCGTCAGCCGGGGCTTCGACGGCATGAAGCAGCGCCTGGCCTCCAAGGGCATGAAATTCGATAGCCGCCAGGTGCCGGGCGGCGACCTCTGGCAGATCTTCGTCCACGACCCCAACGGGGTCATGATCGAGCTCAATTACGAGGCGGCCCAGGAGCAGGGGGCAGCACCTGCCGAGATGGCTGACGATATCGGCAAGCAGTAGCCTTTTGGCCGTTTCCGCTCTAATGGGGCATCTTGAATTTCTAGGAGATGCGCTTTGAGCGTGACGCAGCAACAGGTTCTCGACAGCCTCGCCAGGATCAAGTCGCCCCGCGGGGTCGCGCTCACCAATGCCAATGTGCTGAGCGCGATCAGCGCCTCCGACGGCAAGGTGTTTTTCTCGATCAACGTCGATGCCGCCGAGGCGCGGGCCTGGGAATCCGTCCGCGCCGAAGCCGAGGCTGCCGTGCGCGGCATTCCCGGCGTCACCACCGTGATGGTCGCCCTGACCGCCGAGCGCAAGGCCGGCGCAGCACCGCCGCCACCCCCGCAACCGAGCCGCGGCACGCCCGGCGTGCAGCCGGTCCATGCCCACAAGCCGCCGCCGCAGGGCGGTGCCCAATCGCCGATGGCACGGCAGTCCGAGATTCCGGGCGTCGCCGCCGTGATCGCGGTGGCCTCCGGCAAGGGCGGCGTCGGCAAATCGACCACCGCGCTCAATCTGGCACTCGGCCTGCGCGATCTCGGCCTCAAGGTCGGGCTGCTCGATGCCGACATCTACGGGCCCTCGGTGCCGCGGTTGACCGGCCTGCACGAGAAGCCGGAACTGGACGGCGAGCGAAAAATGATTCCGCTCCGGCGCTTCGGCCTCGCCATCATGTCGATCGGCTTCCTGGTCGAGGAAGAGACCGCGATGATCTGGCGCGGCCCGATGGTGATGTCGGCGGTGACGCAGATGCTGCGCGACGTCGCCTGGGGCACGCTCGACGTGCTCGTCGTCGACATGCCGCCGGGCACCGGCGATGCCCAGCTCACGCTGGCGCAGAACGTGCCGCTGAAGGGGGCCGTGATCGTCTCGACCCCGCAGGACCTGTCCCTGATCGACGCGCGGCGTGGGCTCGCCATGTTCAAGAAGGTCAACGTGCCCGTGCTCGGCATCGTCGAGAACATGAGCTACTTCCAGTGCCCGCATTGCGGCACGAAATCCGACATCTTCGGCCATGGCGGGGCGCGCCACGAGGCCGAGAAGCTCCAGGTACCGTTCCTGGGCGAGATCCCGCTGCATATGGCGATTCGTGCCACCTCGGACGCCGGCAATCCCGTCGTCGACAGCGAGCCGGACGGCCCCCATGCGGCGATCTATCGCGCCATCGCGGGACAGGTCCGGGACCAGCTCAAGGGCGTCATCGCGGCCGCTTAAGCCTGAAGTCAGGGGACATGCGACTTTGGTCGCCCCCCGTCATGTCATTGTCGCGTTCCGCGGAAGTAGCTTCCGTGTTAAACGCCACGGCAGCGAAGCCCCTTCGGTTCGACGCGGTCCACGTTGCGTCGCCGGAATGAGCGGCAGCCAAGAGGAAGTTCGGGGAAACGCCCCAGCAAGGAGAGACCTGAAGATGAAGCGTCGTGATTTCCTGAAAGTGTCGGCAGCAGGTGCGGCGGCAACCGCCGCGGTGGCCTCGCCGGCGATTGCGCAGTCCTCGCCCGAGATCAAGTGGCGCATGACTTCGAGCTTCCCGAAGTCGCTCGACACCATCTATGGCGGCGGCGAGCAGGTGGCGAAGTACGTCGCCGAGATGACCGACAACAAGTTCCAGATCCAGGTGTTCGCTGCCGGCGAAATCGTCCCTGGCCTGCAGGCCCTCGACGCGACCTCGAACGGCACGGTCGAGATGTGCCACACCGTGTCCTACTACTACGTCGGCAAGGACCCGACCTGGGCGATCTACGCCTCGGTGCCGTTCGGCCTCAACGCGCGCCAGCAGAACTCCTGGTGGTACCAGGGCGGCGGCGAGCAGCTCGGCAACGAGTTCTTCAAGAAGTCGAACGTGATCGGCTTCCCCTGCGGCAACACCGGCACCCAGATGGGCGGCTGGTTCCGCAAGGAGATCAAGACCGTTGCGGATCTCTCGGGCCTGAAGATGCGCATCGGCGGCATCGCCGGCCAGGTGCTCCAGAAGGTCGGCGTGGTGCCGCAGCAGCTCGCCGGCGGCGACATCTACCCGGCGCTGGAAAAGGGCACCATCGACGCGGCCGAGTGGGTCGGCCCCTACGATGACGAGAAGCTCGGCTTCGCCAAGGTCGCGAAGTACTACTACTATCCGGGCTTCTGGGAAGGCGGTCCGACCGTCCACGCCTTCACCAACCTCGACAAGTGGAATTCGCTGCCGAAGAACTACCAGGCGATCCTCACCAACGCGATGGCCAACGCCAACACCTGGATGGCCGCGCGTTACGACATGCAGAACCCGGCGGCGCTGAAGCGTCTGGTCGCCGGCGGCACCCAGCTCCGTCCCTTCACCAACGAAGTGCTCGAGGCCTGCCTCAAGGCGACCAACGAGCTGTGGGGCGAGATCTCGGCCAAGAACGCCGACTTCAAGAAGTCGATCGACGCCATGCAGGCCTACCGCTCCGACGAATATCTGTGGTGGCAGGTCGCCGAATACACCTACGACAGCTTCATGATCCGCTCGCGCACCCGCGGCTGATCTTAGAGCAGGTCGCAAGACGACAGAGCCCGGCCTCGTTCGCGAGGCCGGGCTTTTTCTTTGCTGGCGCATCGGGCGCCGAACAGGAAATCCGCAAAACAACCCCATGCACAGTAGACGCCGGGAACGACGTCGTCTCGCGGTTCGCGACGGCTTGCCCGACCGTCATTGCGAGCGGATGGAGTTGCGCTTGACCCGTCGGGCAAAACAGTGGCAAAAGGTGATGATCGAATAATCCGAAATTGGCGCGCGGCGCTGCGGAGTTTTCATCAACAATGAACATCAGCTTTCGTCGCGCCGAATGGGCCGATCTTCCGGCCATCGTCGCGCTTCTGGCCGACGACGTCCTGGGGCAGCAGCGGGAGGATTCCAGCTCGCCGACAAACCCGTGCTACGTCGACGCGTTCAAGGCCATCCTTGCCGATGCCAATCAGCTCCAGGCGGTGGCGATCTTGAACAACGAGGTGATCGGCACCTTGCAATTGACCTTCATCCCTGGGCTGGCCCGGAAAGGCGCGTGGCGCGGACAGATCGAGGCGGTGAGGATCGCTGCGGCCCATCGGGGAACAGGTGCCGGGCAGCAAATGTTTGAATGGGCCATCGGCGAATGCAAAGCCAGAGGCTGCAATCTCGTCCAGCTGACGACCGACAAGACGCGCCCCGATGCACATCGCTTCTACGAAAGGCTGGGATTTGTCGGCAGCCACATCGGCTACAAGCTGGCGCTGAGTTGACGATGAGCTTCGATCCGGGGCCAGAGGTATGACTTCACGGCGAGCCAGTTCGAGCAGCCGATCGCTTACGTGGATCTGCCTGCAAATCGGGCCGAGACGAAGCTGGAGCAACGCGCGAGGAATTGGCTGGGCTTAGAGTCGCCTTTCAGAGTCTCGGTACCAAATCCGCGTAGTGACCCGAAGCGGACTATTGCGTCTCTTCTGTTTTTCGCGGCTCAATAGCCGCTGTCTTGGCGGCGGCGAGCAAGAGGATTGGTACGTGCCATACTGGGTCAAACGAATTCGTCTCAAGTCAGGAGAGATCGTGACTGAGAGGGAGCTTGGCGCCGACGAAAACTATTCTTCGGACGCGGCGCCCGTCGTGGGCGACGTGATCAATGTTCGCTGCCGCGGCAGGAATTTCGACGCGAAAGTCGTATGGGGCCATTGGCCCGGAAGAACTTATGCCGCCGGGACAGTTGTACCGCTACGGGTGGAAGAAATTTAGTCGCCGTAGGATGGGTAGAGCGAAGCGAAACCCATCATCCCGTCCCAGATCGCTGGCATCGTTGTCGTTTGGGATGGATCGCCGATGGGTTTCGCTTCGCTCTACCCATCCTACGGGCAGCTTGGGGTGGCGGAATAATCTGAAATTGATGGCGTGGCCGATGATGGCATGGTCCGAACGCGCGGCGCGCCGAACGTCCGGACGTGGGGCCGAAGCAGTCATCGCCGGGGTCGGAATCTCGCACCGCAGCAGTCTTCGGCCACGTCGCGATTGTGCTATCGTTTTGATCAGAGAGACCGCCCAGGCCGTCGGGTTTGCCATGACCATTTGCGGTGCTCGCCTTGGCCGGCGAGGTGACCATCGAGTGAGGCGCCGGGAGTTCGTTACGCTCCTCGTTGGTTCGGCGACTGCGCTTGCACTGTCGCGCACCGGACACGCGCAGCGAGGGCGCATGCGGCGGGTCGGCATTCTCCTGGGTTGGGATGAAAACAATGCTTCATCAAAGTTCCTTTTCTCCAGGTTGAGGCAGCGGCTTCGCGAGTTGGGTTGGCGAGAAGAGAGCAACATCCGGCTCGACGTTCGCTGGGCTGCAGGAAATGTGGATCGGATGCGGGTCCAGGCGAAAGAGCTGGTTGAACTCGGACCCGACTTGATCGTCACATGCACGACCCCGGCAACTGCTGCACTCCTCCGAGAGACGCGGACGCTGCCGGTCGTCTTTGTCATCGTGTCTGATCCGATAGGTGCCGGGTTCGTCGCGAGCCTTTCCCATCCTGGCGCGAATATCACGGGCTTCATCAACCTGGAGCCGACCATGGGCGGCAAGTGGCTTGAGCTTCTCAAGGAGATCGCGCCTCGCGTGATGCGGGTCGCAATCATGTTCAATCCAGATACCGCCCCCTCAGGCGGATCATATTTCCTTCCTTCGTTCGAAGCTGCCGCACGCTCAGTCGGCGTCGAGGCGATGAAAGCGCCCGTTCGCAGTGAGGGAGACATCGAAAGAACGATTGCGATGCTTGGACAGGAGCCAAGCGGAGGACTCGTTGTCCAATCGGATGGATTTATGCTTGCTCATCGTGCAAAGGTCATATCGCTTTCGGTGCAACATCATGTTCCCGCGGTTTCAGATCGAACGCTACCGACCGAGCAAGGCGGGCTGCTCTCGTATGGCCCCGTAGACGAGGATCTCTTTGCTGGGGCGGCCGTCTACGTCGATCGCATTCTCCATGGCACGAAACCGGCAGAGCTTCCGGTGCAGGTGCCGACCAAATTCGAGCTCAGATTGAATCTCAAGACGGCAAAGGCGCTCGGCCTTACGATCCCGCCGTCAATTCTTGGCCGCGCCGACGAGGTCATCGAGTGACACCAGACCAAATCGGCCGGCCCCGAGCAGGCCGGAATTTTTTCCTCGCCGCGATGCGATCACGATGGCATTCGCTCCGGCCTTGCGCCATGCTGCTCTCCAAGCCTCGGCAAGAAGGCTCACAATCATCATTCATCAGGGCAGGAAATCATGAAGAGACGAGACTTCATCAAGGTCACAGGACTGGCTGCGGCCGGCGCGGCCACGCTCGCTTCTCCCGCGATCGCGCAGTCGATGCCGGAGATCAAATGGCGCATGCCGACGAGCTGGCCGAAATCGCTCGATACGCTGTTCGGCGGCGCCGAGATGATGTGCAAGATGGTCGCGGAGGCGACCGACAACAAGTTTCAGATCCAGATCTTTGCGGCCGGTGAGATCGTGCCGGGCCTGCAGGTGCTGGACGCCGTGCAGAACGCCACCTGCGAGATCGGCCACACTGCGTCCTACTATTATTTCGGAAAGGACCCGACCTTCACCTTCGGCTCGTCGGTGCCGTTCGGTCCGAACATGCGTATCAACCAGGCCTGGTACATGCTGGGCGGCGGGCGCGAGATTCTCAACGAGTTCTACAAGAGCTACAACGTCGTCTCGCTGCTCGCCGGCAATACCGGTTGCCAGATGGGCGGCTGGTTCAGGAAAGAGGTCAACACGCCGGATGATCTCAGGGGCATGAAATTCCGCATCGGCGGCTTTGCCGGCCGCGTGCTCCAGAAGCTCGGTACGGTGCCGCAGCAGCTTGCCGGCGGCGACATCTATCCGGCGCTGGAGAAGGGCACCATCGACGCCGCCGAATGGGTCGGCCCCTATGACGACGAAAAGCTCGGCTTCTACAAGATTGCGCCGCACTACTACTATCCCGGCTGGTGGGAGGGCGGCCCGATGCTGCTCGCCTTCGTCAACCTCGACAAATGGAACGCGCTGCCGAAATATTACCAGAGCGTGCTCGCGCAGGCCGGGCACTACGCCAACAATTACATGATGGCGCGCTACGACCAGGCCAATCCGCTGGCGCTGAAGAAGCTGCTCGCCAACGGCACCAAGCTGCACGCCTTCTCGCCGCCGATCATGGATGCCTGCCACAAGGCCGCGAAAGAGCTGCACGACGAGGTCTCGGCGACCAACCCCAACTTCAAGAAGGTCTACGAGTCCCTCACCAAATTCTCCAACGACAGCTATGCCTGGTTCCAAGTCGGCGAGGTCGGCTACGACATCTTCATGGCGCGTCACTCGCAGAGCTGAACGCTAACATCTGGCGAATGCAGGTCCCGGTGCGAAGGCTCCGGGGCCTGCAGCGATTGTTGGGAGTGACAATGGGCTTCGATGCCGACGAGATTCAGAGCGCGCTGCGCAAGGCGTGGTCGTTGTCGACGGCGAGCCAATGGACGGCGGATAATCCCGCGGCAGGGCAGTGCAACGTCACGGCGCTGCTCGTTCATGAACTCTTCGGCGGTGACCTGCTGAAGACGCCGCTGCCGGCCGGCGATCATTTCTACAACCGGATCGAAGGCCGGCGATATGACTTCACGGCCAGCCAGTTCGCTCAGCCGATCATTTACACGGACCTGCCGACGGATCGGGCCGAGGCGGAGCAGGGCGCAACGAACGAGCAACTGGCTGCACTCAGAGCTGCTTTTCACGAGCAGTGGGCCGGTTCCTAGGCCGTGTACCCATAAACCCGGCGGTGTGACGCGCTCGCGTCCGTCGCGAAGCGCGAACGCGGCTCGCAGCCACTTCAATTCGTCGTGGTCTTGCTGCCGCGCATGGACACGAGCTTGTTCTCACGAAATCCGAGAATGAGCCAAGCGGTCTCATCGAAACCGTCTGCGAGCTTTCCCGCGTGAGAATACACGATCTGAGCAGCTTGCGACTTCGACGGCGGTCCCAACGCCGTGATGACCTCCTGACGCGACATACCTAAATGCAGCTTGCTGTCGAAGACGACGGGGCGAACTTCTCCGGGATGATGGCGCAATCGGCCGAGGCCCCGGCGTCTTTCTCGGTGAGCTCTTCAACGATCTCCGTGATGAGATGGTCCGGGCCGCCGATCTCTCCGCTGGACACCACCCACAATCGATGCTGCGCGCGCCGATAACACAGCCAATAGATGCTACCGCCGGCGTCGCCCTGGTGTTGGATGGTCCCTTCGCCCACGGCCTCGCGAACCGCGCCGAGCGGCGTCTTCTCGAAGTGGCCGGCGAATGCGCCTAGCGAAAAGCGGGTTGCCAATCTCTTCACGACCGTCGCGGGCACGCGCTCGAACGCATGGTCGTCGATTGGCGGCGGCGGTGTCTGCGCGGAGCAGTCGCCCGCGGGGATCGCGAAAAGGAGAAGCAGCAGGAAGAGCGTCTTGCGACCATCAACTCCGAATTGCCTTACATTGGAGATTGAGCGCTGCTGGAACAGCTCCTTTTGTTTGGCAAGGATGGCGCCAACATCGAGGTCTTTGACGCACCCGGCCGCTCTGTCCGCCAGTCCTTTGTATATTTCTCGCCTCAGCAAGTCGCGCCCAGGCGCCGAGAGTGCGGGCGTCAGTTTCCGGGTGTCGGACACGTCAGTCTATCTCCTGCGATGAAGAACGGCACAACATATCATAGCTGACGCGTGGAGGAGCCTCCCCACCAGCAACCGCCCCGGAACGAATTCAGCTCGGGATTGCATTAATCAAGTGGCGTGCCAAGGCCGCTCGGCAATATGACCGTGATAACGTTCTGTCCTTCCTCGGGGTGGCGCGAGATGTGTCCTCTCCCGTGCGTATCCTCGACGAGAACAAATTTTCCCGCCGGGAGGCATCTCACCTGTCCATCGCTCGTTTCAAATTCCACTTGGCCATCCAGCCATATGGCGAGGAGCCGATCCGGCGGCGTGTGAAAGCCGGCTTCGCGTACCCCAGCGGGGATGTGAGCGAAACGGATGCGTGACGCTGGGTAGTAAGCCGAAAGTTCAAACGGCGCTTCGTTGGGAAACGCCGGCTTCATCGTCATTGCGATATCGACTTCTCCAAAATGGGATTCCCCGTCAGGCGTTGCATATATGCGCAGGCGCCTCATCCCGGCCTCCATCGCTCCGTCTAGGTTACGCGGGTGCGTCGATAGCTGCGAAGAGCTTCTGCCATGACCTGATCCCTGTCCCGGTCATCCTAAAGCGAGCCGACGTCCTCGAAAAGGATCGCAATCGCATCGGAATTCGTGACGTCGCCCTGAGCCCTTAAGCCTTCGCTTAGGACGTACGCGACCAAATTGCTCCGAGATCAATGTTATTATTGTACTGAGACGTGCATCGGAGCATATTCCGGGCAATCAGTGAATTGACCCGGTTACGCCCGGGAACTGCAGAGCCCACGACCATGCACCTCAGCTATTTCGACCTGTTTCTCGCCTTCATCGGATTGACGTTTGGCGTGCCGTCAGCCCTGCCTCGCGTGTTTTTCCGGAGCGAGGACACGTCGCGCCGCAAGACTTCATAGAGGGCGGATTGCCTGGCGGTCGCGGAGACGAACATGGATCTGACGGCCGCCACCATCCTCATCGCCTTTGCCGGCGTATTCCTGATCTGCTTCATGAAGGGCGCCTTCGGCGGCGGCTTCTCCATCGTCGGGATTCCGTTGCTGTCCTTCGTCATGGACCCGGTCACGGCCGGCGACCTGCTCGCGCCGCTGTTCATCGCGATGGATTTGTTCGCGCTGCGCTACTGGAAGCCCTCGACCTGGTCGAAGCCCGACCTCATGCTGCTGTTGCCGGGGCTCGTGATCGGCATCGGTCTCGGCTATCTGCTGTTTCGCGTGCTGGATCACCGTGCCGTTGCGATCGTGATGGCGATAGTGACCTTGATCTTCGTCGGCCTGTGGTTCTTTGGCGACACGAAGGTGATCATACGTCCGCGTTCGACGCCGAAGGCGATCGCAGCCGGTCTCGGCTCCGGTGTCACGACGATGGTCGCGCATTCCGGCGGACCGCCGCTTGCGATGTATCTGCTGCCGCTCGGCCTCAGCAAGGAGATCTATGCGGGAACGACGAGCCTGTTCTTCACCGTCGGCAATGCGACCAAGGCGGTGCCGTGGCTGCTGCTGACGCGCCCGTCGGGCAACGAATGGATCGTGATGGCGGTTTGTCTGCTCGCCATTCCCTCTGGCGTCTGGCTCGGCTGGCGCCTGCACGGACGGCTCGACCAGCAGCAGATTTTCCGCGCTTGCTACGGCCTGCTGGTCGTCACGGCGGTGAAGCTGCTGTGGGATGGCGTGTCAGGCTATCTGGCGTAGGCTGCACGCCTGCATTGTTCGTCAGTCCTTCAGATGCTCCCGGAAGAACGCCAGCGCCGCCGCGTTGAACGCGTTGTGGAAGCCGAGGCGGTCGAAGCCAGCTCTGTCGGTGCAGATGTTGGGACGCTTCTGCGCCAGCTCCGGCGTGCAGGGCGGAAGAAATGCGTAGTGACCGGCATTCGCCACGAGATGATAGTCGGGCTTGACCGGCAGATCGCGCATGATCGTTGAGACATAATCCAGCGTGACTTCGCCGCCCGTTCTGTCCTCTCCGCTCAGCGCCGAGGCCCACAGCTGGATCGGGATTTTCACGTCCTTCAAGCCATCAGGGTCGAACAATGGACCGAACGCGGGGTCGGCAATGACGAGCGCCCTGACGCGCGGGTCATGCGTGAATGCCGGCGCCGGAATCTCGCTTTTGCGCAGTTCCGCACAGCTGGGGTTTCGAGAACTCTCCGGACACAAGGCGATCATCTTTCGCAGATCGGGATTGCCGCCGGCGACGACCAGGCCGGTGTAGCCGCCCCGCGAGAAACCGAAGAAGCCGATATGTCCGGGGGCGAGCTTTGCATGATCAGGCCATGCATCGAGCATGTAGTCGATCACGCGCTTGATGTCGGCCGGACGCTCCGTGAAGGCGGCGAGCGTGTCCGCGCGGCTCATGTCGCCGCCTCCGGTATCGACGGGATGACTGAGCGCCACAACGACGAAACCGTTGTCCGCGAGCACTTCTGCGGTGTCGTGATGACCGGGGAAGCTTCCGCCATAGCCATGCGAGATCACGATCAGCGCCAGCTTGTCGCCCGATATCGCGCAGTTCTGCGTCGCGGGCAGGGTCATCGTGCGGAGTTTCACTTCGCCGACCGGCTCCCGGCAGGGCGACCACACGGCCGCCTCGATCTGCGGAAAGCCGGCCTCGGCCGGCACGGTGAGGAATCGAAAGCCGGCTGCGTGGGCCAATGTTGTCGTCAGACAAAGGGCGGAAGCGAGCGTGAACTTCAGAATGCGCATGCGTTGTTCCCGCGGTCGGTCTCGTTGTGAGGCAGATGTAGGATGGGTAGAGCGCAGCGAAACCCATCATTTTTCCTTGCGGTGATCAAGCGATGGGTTTCGCTTCGCTCTACCCATCCTACGGGCTTGGCCCGCTACTCGCATCACCGTGACGGCAACGTTGCCTCGCTGACCTTCATGACCGGAGCAGGCTTGTCCGCAAACACACATTCGCGCCAGACCGGTGTTTTACACTCGGCCGGCCAGCTGCCGCCGAGCGCCATGAACAGGGCGGCGGTGTCGGACAGGCGGGTGGCTTCCGCCTGGACGCGGGTGATGGCGGCGTTGAAATAGGCCTGCTGCGCGTTCAGCACCGTGACCTGGGTGATCTGTCCCAGCACGAGCTGCTTCTGCACGATGTCGAGGCTCGCCTTCGCCGCGGTCTCGGCCTTGATCGCCGCTTGCACCGCGCGGGCGTCGGCCTGCAGGGAACGCAGCGCGTCGGCGACGTTCTGCAGCGCCGTGATCACGGCCTGGCGATATTGCGCCTCGGCCTCGTCGAGGGCTGCTTCCGCGGCCTTCTGCTTGTGATAGAGCGTGAGCCCGTCGAACAGCGGCTGCGTCGCGCTCGCGGCCACCGTGTAGAACAGCGTGCCTTGCGTGAACAGCTGCGACGCCTTGAAGGCGCTGGTGCCGGGATTGCCGGTCAGCGTCAGATTCGGCAGCCGCGCCGCGATGGCAACGCCGACCTGGGCGCTCGCCGAATGCAGATTGGCTTCCGCCGCACGCACGTCCGGCCGTTGCGCGACCAGCGTGCTCGGCAGGCTCACCGGCAGGTTGGCAGGCAAGGTGAGGTGGCGGAGATCGAATTTCTGCAACACCTCGTCGGCGGAGAACTGCCCGGCGAGCGCGGTGAGGAGGTCGCGCTGCACGGCGAGCTGCTTCTCCAGCGGCGGCAGGGTCTGCTCGGCCTGCGCCAGCGCCGTTTCCTGCGTCAGCACGTCGACCTGCGCGGCCTGGCCCGCCTCGAACTGGGTCTTGAGGATGCCGAGGATGTCGCGCTCGATCTTGACGATGCGTTCGGTCGCCGCGATCTGGCCGCGCAGCGAGGCCTCCTGGATGGCGGCGGTGACGACGTTGGCGGTGAGCGTGACGTAGGCGGCCTCGAGCTGGTACTGCGCCTGCTCGGTCTGGGCGTCGAGGCTCTCGACGGCGCGGATGTTCTGGCCCCAGATATCGGGCACGAAGCTGATGTTGAGCTGTGCGGTGTGCAGCGTGTAGCGCGACTGCGGCGAGTCCACCGGGTTAGACGTCGCCATGTTGGAGATCTGCTGGTCGGACGGCATGTAGTTGACGCCGATTTGCGGAAAGAACAGGCCGCGTTGCGCCAGCGCGTTGAAATTGGCGACGCGGATCGCGGCCTCCGCCGATTGCAGCGACGGATTGTGCTCGACCGACAGGCGGATCAGCTCGTTCAGCGGCTGCGACCGGAACGCCGCCCACCAGCGCGGCGGGATGTCGGCGCCATTGACGAATTGCTGCCGCGGCACGCGCGGGCCCTCGGCATCGACCCGGGGCGAGGCGAGCGGCTCCGGCGTGTAGCGGGACACGGCGGGCGCCGGCGGCGTCTCGAAGTTCGGGCCCACCGCGCAGCTGGCGAGCAGGACGCTCGCGGCGCTGGCGAGAAGTGATTTGCGAGCCGCTCGGCTGATCATCACGCAACGCATCCTAATGGGCCACTTCCGGCGGCGAGGCCGCCGCGCTGTCCTCGTGTGCCGGCGTTCTCTCGCGCGACAGAAACACCTTGCGCAGCGCCGGCGCGACCACGAGCAGCAGCAACGGGCCGATGAACATGCCGCCGACGACAACCGTTGCCAGCGGCCTCTGCACCTGGCTGCCGATGCCGTGGGACAGCGCCGCCGGGAACAGGCCGACGCCGGCGGAGAGCGCGGTCATCAGCATCGGCCGCATGCGCTGCTCGGCACCGTGGAAGACGGCTTCCGCGATGCTCATGCCGGAGGCGCGCAGCTCGCGGAAATAGGTAATGTTGAGAATGCCGTCCATCACCGCGACGCCGAACAGCGAGATGAAGCCGATCGCCGCCGAGATGCTGAAATCGAGGCCGGCGAGATAGAGCGCGATCAGCCCGCCGCCGACCGCGAAGGGAATGCCGGCGAGCGCCAGCAGGCTGTCGCGCACCGAATTGAACAGGCTGTAGAGCAGCACGAAGATCAACAGCAGCGTCACCGGCACCACGACCATCAGGCGTGCCTTCGCGGCTTCCAGATTGTCGAACTCGCCGGACCAGATGATGCGGTAGCCCGGCGGAAGCTGGACCTTGTCCGCGACGCGGGCTTGCGCCTCCGCCACGGTGCCGCCGAGATCGCGGCCGCGCACGCTGAACTTGATCGGAATGTAGCGCTGGCTGCGCTCGCGGTAGATGAACAGCGCACCGGTGTCGAGCGTGATGTCGGCGAGCTCGCTCAGGGGGATATAGGCGTTGGTTCCGGATGGCGTCGAATAGGCGACCTTGAGATCGCGCACGGCGTCGATGCTCTGGCGGAACTTTGGATCGAGCCGGACCGCGACCGCAAAGGAGCGGTCGCCCTCCAGCACATTGGTGGCGATGGTGCCGCCGAGCGCGGCCTGCACCACCGCGGTGATGTCGCCGGTGTTGAGGCCGTAACGGGCAGCTTTCTCTCTGATGATCTTGATGTCGAGATTGGGCTGGCCCACCAGATGGAAAACGCCGAGATCGGCGACGCCGCGGACGTCGCGCATGACGTCCATGATCTTGGTCGCGGTCTGCTCGAGCACATCGAGGTTCGGACCGATCACCTTGACCGAATTGGCGCCCTTCACGCCGGACAGGGCTTCTTCGATGTTGTCCTGGATGTATTGGGAGAAGTTGAAGGTGACGCCGGGCAGCTCCTCGTCGAACTCCTTCTGCAGCTCCTCGGTGAGCTTCTCCTTGGTCAGGCCCTTCGGCCATTCGTCGAACGGCTTGATCGGCGCGAACAGCTCGACATTGGAGAAGGGCGAGGCGTCGCTGCCGTTGTCGGGCCGGCCGTGCTGCGAGACCACGGTGATGATCTCGGGATGACGAAGCAGGATGTCGCGCATCTTCCGCGTCGCCTCGGTGCCGGCGTCGAGCGAGATGGTCGGCGGCATCGAGGCGCGGATCCAGAAATTGCCTTCCTCCAGCGCCGGCAGGAATTCGCTGCCGAGCCGGCTTGCCGCAAGCGTCGAGATCGCGAGGAAGATCCCGCCCGCGATCAAGGCGAGCTTCACGCTGCCCAGCGCCCAGCGCAGCACCGGCGTGTAGGCGCGGCGCAGGCACCGCACGATCGCCGTCTCGGTCTCCTCGATGTGTTCCGGCAGCAGCAGTGACGCCAGCACCGGGGTCACCGTGAAGGTCGCCAGAAGCGCGCCGGCGAGCGCATAGCCATAGGTGCGGGCCATCGGTCCGAAGATCTGGCCCTCGACGCCCTGCATCGTGAACAGCGGCACGAAGGCGGTCACCGTGATCGCGGCGGTGAAGAACACCGCCTTGTCGACCTGCAGCGCGCTGACGAAGATCATCCTGAGCCGCTCGGTCCAGCGCGCCATGGTCGGCTGGCCGTGGGTGGGGGCGGTCGGATCGGCGCCCCAATAGCCTTCGGCGAGATTTTGCAGGACGCGCGCGCGACTGTCCGGGCTCGACTGGAAGTTTCGAAAGATGTTCTCCATCATGATCACGGCGGAATCGACGATGATGCCGAAATCGACCGCGCCGAGCGACAGCAGATTGGCGTCCTCGCCCTGGAGCACCAGGATGATGATGGCAAAGAACAGCGCGAAGGGAATGTTGGCGGAGACGATCAGCGCGCTGCGGAGGTCACCGAGGAACACCCACTGGATGATGAACACCAAGAGGCAGCCGAACACGAGGTTGTGCAGCACCGTGTGGGTGGTGACGCCGACCAGCGATGAGCGGTCGTAATAGGGCACGACCTTCACGCCCGGAGGCAGCGTGCCATCGCTGTTGATCTTGGCGACCTCTTCCTCGACCTTCGGGATGATCTCGTTGGTGTGCTGGGTGCGGCCCATGACGACGATGGCGGCGGCGATGTCGTCCTGCTTGTCCTTGCCGGCGATGCCGAGCCGCGGCACGAAGCCGACCGAGACCTTTGCGACATCCTTGATCTGGATCGGCAGCCCGTTCGACTGGGTCAGCACGATGTTCTCGATATCGGTGACCTTGTAGCCCTTGGTGACGTCGTCGGCGCCGCCGGAATCGATCAGGCCGATGCCGCGGATGTTGACGGATTGCTGGCCGATCGCGATCTCGCGGCCGCCGACATTGACGTTGGCGTTGCCGAGCGCGGTGACGAGCTGCGGCACGGTGATGTTGTAGACCTCGAGCTTTTGCAAGTCGGCATCGACGTTGAACTGCTTGGTGGTGCCGCCCCACGAGTTGATCTGCACCACGCCCGGCAGCGTCATCAGGCGGCGGGTGACGACATAGTCCTGCAGCGTGCGTAGGTTGGTGAGGCCGAAATTCGGCGGGCCGACCAGCTGGTAACGGTAGATCTCGCCGACCAGGCTCGACTGCTGGATGGTCGGGACCTGGTTGCCCGGCAGCGTGATGTTCTGCTGGATGCTGTTGGCGGCCTGGGTCAGCGCGAAATAATAGTCGACGCCGTAGCGGAAGGTGACGCGGACGAAGGACAGACCGTAGAACGAGGTCGAGCGGATGTTGACCACGCCCGGCGTCGGGTAGAGCCCGACCTCCATCGGGATGGTGTAATACTTCTCCATCTCCTCGGCCGAGAGCCCCGGCGCCTGGGCCGTGATCTCCAGGATGACCGGCGCGGGATTGGGATAGGCCTCGATGTTCAGCTTGCTGAAGGCGGCCAGTCCCGCCGCGCAGAACACGACGAGGCCGAGCACGATGATCGCGCTGCGGGTGAGGCCGAAGGTGAGGATGCTTTTGACCACGATCTCTTGACTCAGAACCGGCGCGCCGGGGCGATCGACGCCTCGATCAGCCCGTGACCGCGGTGGCGAATTTGTTCGAGAGGAAGATCGCGCCGCTCGAAGCCACCAGCTCGCCGGGCTTCAGCCCGTCGAGGATCTGGTACCAGCCGTCCTGCGCGATGCCGACCGTGATGCTGCGCCGTTCGAAGCGGTGGCGGTCGGGCGTCACCCACACCGTCATGGTGCCGTCGCCCTCGCGCACCACGGCGTCCGCAGGCACGGCGACGGACTGTTTCGGTCCCTCGGTCTCGATCGAGAAGCCGGCCAGCATGCCGGCGCGCAGCTTGTGGGCGGGATCGTCGATCACGGAGCGGACCAATTGGCGGTGCGTGGTGGGATCGATGTTCAGCCCGAGCGTCGTCACGTGGCCGCGAAACACCTCGCCGGGATAAGCGGGGACACTGACGGCGACGGACTGGCCGATGCGGTAGGACGGCGCGTCGGTCTCGATGACGTTGGCGACCATCCACATCGTCGAGAGATCGGCGAGCGAGTAGGGCGCCGGCGCATTGCCGGGCTGGACGTAGAGACCGGGTGCGGCGTTGCGCGTGACGATCTGGCCCGCGATCGGGCTCGGCACGATCAGGATGGAATCGACCTTGCGATCGGCGACGATGCGATCGATCTCCTCGTCGGTCTTGCCGAAGATGCGCACGGCGTCGCGCGCGGCCTTGTAATTGCCTTCGGCCGTCTGCTGGTCGGAGATCGCCTGGTCGACGTCCTTCTGCGCGCCGCCGCCGGTCTTCAAGAGCTGTTTCACGCGCGTCAGCGTGCGGCCCTGCAGCTCCAGCACGCCGGCCGCGGCCAGCAGCGTGGATTCAGCCTGCAGCAAATCGGGGCTGTCGATGGTGAACAGCGTCGCGCCCTTGGCGACGGTGTCCCCGACGTTGAAGAAGGTGTCGACGATCTTGCCGGGATTTGGCGTGAACACCTGCACCAGCATGTTCTGGTTGAAGTCGATCGAGCCGACGGCCTGCTTGACGACGCGGAAGGCGCGCGGCTCGGCGGCGAGCACCTTGAACGCGTCGGCCTGCTTGTCGGTCATGGTGATGGTTTGCTGCGCGATATCGACGTCGCTGGCGGCTGCCGGCTGCTCCGCCTTGGCGGAGCGCAATTCGCCGGTGTGCGTCAAAAACCAGGCGCCGCCGGCGATGGCGGCCATCGCCGCAATGCTCGCCGTCATGCCCGCATGCTTGATGCGAAATGCCATCACAGAGCCCCGTTTGATCCGCTTCGGATGTCCGTGCTCTCGATCGGCTGGACCACTGCGCAATGCGCGCGGCGTGAAGCGATCGCGGCGGACGGAATCTTGTTAGCAAGCCCAACTGACGTACACCTGACAGTGCGACGTCACCGTGGTTGCCCCAAAACAGTATTAGCGGTCTGCTGATCTGGTTTCGATAGAAGGAGCGGGGGATATAAATACAGAAATGATAGCGCCGGACGCGCGCCGATGCCCGATTGAACAAAAGCCGGTCGATTGCACAGCGCCGCTGCCTGCGCCGCCATCATGCGGTGGCGTGGATCGGTCGTTGATCCGCGGCCGATCACATCGCGTTGAAGTGGTCGGCCTCTTGCGTTCCCGGACGCGGCAACGGTCAGGTCCGGTCGCGCGTCCGCCAGACGAAGATGACGAAAATGGCGACAACGACGGCGCCGGCGAGCATCCAGTACTGGCCTTCGAAACCGAAAATACTGAATTTCTGAACGAGGAAGTCCACCGCATCCGCCCCTTTGTTGTGCAAGGTAGGCGGTTTGCGCGGGGAAATATATTATTTCTTTACAGGCGTGGCGCCGCGCCGTGCATCGGTGATCTGCGTGTCCGGGAAGGGGCCGGCATCAGCCGACCCGATCGGCGACGGGCACGGGATCGAAGCGGTTCTGAAGCCGGTAACCGACGCCGGATTCCGTGATCAACAGGCGGGGCTGGTTCGGGTCGCTCTCGATCTTCTGGCGCAGCTTGCGCACGAGAATGCGCAGGTACTGGATGTTATCACGCTGATTGCCGCTCCAGATCTCCTTGAGCAGCTGGTCGTGGGTGACGACGAGGCCGACATGCATGGCGAGCACGTGCAACAGCCGGTATTCCTTCCGCGTCAGGCGAACCAGGCTCTGGTTCAGCGACACCGTGCGCGTCACGAGGTCGACCGAGAGCGGGCCGGCGACGACGACCGGATTCTCCGTCGCCGATTTGAAATAGCGCCGCAGCGCGGCTTCGCTGCGTGCGAGAAGCTCGGCCATGCCGAACGGCTTGACGACATAATCGTCGGCGCCGGCCTGCAGCAGCCGCACCTTGTCGTCTTCGCCCGCGGCGACGGAGAGAATGATGATCGGGATGTTCGACCAGGCGCGGATCCGTTCGAGCACCTCGGCGCCGTGAAGGTCCGGCAGCGCCAGGTCGAGAACGATGAGGTCCGGCGCGCTGAACGTCGCGATCTTCAGGGCTTCGGTCGCGTTCTCGGCTTCGAGCACGACAAAGCCGTTGAGCTCGAAACCGGCGCGCAGAAAGCGCCTGATCTTCGGCTCATCGTCGATCAGGAGGACCACGTTTGCCGGCTTACTCATGGAAGGCCATCGTTTCGGGAGAGGATGCGGTGGCGGGCAGGGCGATGGTGACGACGGTCCCTTGCCCCTGTCCCCGGCTCTGAACCGAGATCGTTCCGCCATGGGCGTGCACAAAGGTCGATGCGATCCAGAAGCCGAGGCCGGAGCCGGGCACGGAGGCCTGGTGCCGCGCCCCGCGAAACGACCGGCGCCCGAGCTTTCCCTGCTCGTCCAGGGTGATGCCGACGCCCTGGTCGGAGACGCGGATGATCAGGCGGTCCGGCTCCGACCTGACGTCGACGGATATGGTCGAGCCGGATGGCGAATATTTCGCGGCGTTCTCGAGGATCTGGCCGCAGGCTTCCTCGATCAATCCGGAATCGAGATGGAGCAGCGGCAAATCATCGGCAAAGGTGATTTCAATCCGGTGCGCACCGAGCCGGCGTCCGCGCCGTCTGGCTGCGCCATTCACGATATCCCTCGGGTCGGCCCATTCGAGGCGCGGGCTCAGCCCGCCTGCGGTGACGCGGGTCGCGCTCAGGAGGTTTCTGATATAGCCGTCGAGCTGGGCCGTCTCATCGGAGATCGCGTCGACCAGCGCGCGCATGCGGGGGGCGCTGCGGATCGCGGGAATCGAATCGAGAACGCTTGCCGATCCCTGGATCGCAGCGAGCGGCGAGCAGAGTTCGTGAGACAGCGTGCCGTGGAAGGCGTCCCGCAGCAATTGTCCCTGCAGGTGCAGCCGCGCGCTCTCCATGGCCTTGCCGATGTCCAGACGTTGCAGCGTCAGGGCCGTCTCATCGAGAATGGCCTCGATCCGGCGCGTCCGGGTCGCGATCGCCTGTTGCGGGCCCTGTCCGATATTGACCGCGATGACGCCGTGAATGGTGTCGTCGGAGGAGATCGCACGCAGCAGCCAGAGCTCGCTTCTGGTCTCGTCGACGATGGTCCGCGACATCGGTCCGACACCGGAATTCATGGCGGCAGCACCCGATTGCACCGTCGGAGGCGCAAAGCGTGAATCCGGTGGCTCGATGTGGCCATCGGACGTCGTCACGAAGAAGGTGGCGGGATGGCCGAAGGCGAGCGCGAAATGCTGCTGAATGGCCGCGATCAGGTCGGCGATGGTAAAGCAGGACGCGAGCCTCCGCGAGAAGTCGTAGAGCGCCTGCATGTCCTTCTCGCTCCGACGGAGCCGCTCGGTCTCCTGGCGCAGCCGGGATGCCAGATTGCTGCTGACCAGCGACACGATCAGGAACAGCAGCAGATCGACCGCCTCTTGCGGATCGTCGACACGAAAGCTGTAGAGCGGGGCGAAGAAGAAGAAGTCCGCGGCCGCCATGGCCGCGATCGATGCCACCATGGCAGGCCAGATGCCCCACCTGGTCGCTGCGAAGATCACGGGGATGAGATAAGCGATCGGTACCAGGCTGGTGGCCACGTTCCGGCTGAAGGCGAGCAGGGGCGCCGTAAACAAGGCAACGCCGAGCACCGACAGCAGAAGAGGCGACACGGTGCGCCAAAGCGCGCGCGGCCGCCGATGCTCGTCCGCCGCCACGAGGCGGCCGGCTCCAACGTCAGGTCTGGTCGTCCGCATGCTCGCCGTTGAAGGCATGCGGCCAAGTGGGAGATTTACAATCAAAATACGTGCGTGCCTTCAGGGAAGGACATCAATGATCCCTGCGAGAGCCCGTCGGCACCCCGCAGCGGATCACGTCAGGGCGCAAATCCACCCCGCGATGTCGTCAACTTACCCAGCAGGCCAACGATGGGCCGAATTGGCGTAGAAAATCTATGTCGTTGAATGCGGGCGGAAATAAAAAAGTAATAGCCGTTCAGCTCCGTAGATCTACGGAGTCGAGCAGCATGCTTGCATATTGAAGAGCGCGCCGCTCGCCCGACAACTCGGGGCGCGACGCGTGATAAAGGCCGGGCTCGTCATGCGATCGGCTGGCGGGAGGCGCGAGCGTGGCAATGGCGGCTGCGCTGATCTGCTTCGGCGGATAAAGGTAGAAGTCCATCAGCGGCATGTGCGACCCGTGAGCGTTGCGCCGGAGCACGTCACGCGCGCTCTCGCCGGCGACCGGATAGATGGCGTTCCAGCCGGCAAAGCTGCTCGCCAGGATTTCCAGCGCGAGAATCGTGCTCGCGATCTGGACAAACCCTTCATTGGCTTTCTTGGCGCTACGCGTGGTCGAGGCCCTGCGCAGCACTTGCCGAAGCTCGTTGTGGCGCTCGATCAGGGGGCCCATGCGAAACTGCCAGAGCATGTTCGGTAGCGACGCGAAGCCATGAACCTCATGATAGGATTCGATCAGGCTGCGGCATTGCCCCATCAACGTCCCGGGCAGGAACGAGAGGTCAGTTGCGGTATCGTCCCGCGAGGGACCATCTGCGACGCCCGCAGCATGAGTCACGGCTTCCATGGTCGAACCTCGCAAAGCAGAGTCTAGTCCGTACGAGAAGACTAGCGAGTCCGGCCATAAATCTTCGATCAACAATTCCGCGCTCGGGCGTAGCAAAAAGATAGCCGCGGTGGGTCGCGTGATCGCATTTGCGCTCAAGTCGAGCAGACACTTCGGACGACTATGTCGAAAATGACACAGCGCGAGGGAAACGTTTGCGCCGCGACATCATTCGTCCGCAAAATGTTAATGATTTCGCTGAGGCCTTGAGCAAACGGCGCGGGCAATTGATGAGTATGCGTGCAAACGACGGAGCAGCGCGTCGTTGCGCTATTTTATTTTAATGAACGCGCGCGGCAATCCGTATCGCCTTTTTCTGCGCCGCGCACGAAGGATGACGCCAAGCTTAACCAAACCGAAAGAGCGCCTTGAAGGCGTCGGTACCAACAGCTTGGGGCAATATGATGAGAAAGTATCTTCTGGCAGGCGCATCGCTGGTCGCGATGATGGGGATGGGCGGCGCCGCCAATGCGGGAGACACACTTCCGCCGACAGGCAAGACGTTCTGCGACCCGTACAAGAATTACGGCTGCCTGGACTCCTATCTCGGCAGCGACTTCTTCACCCGGTTCATCAACTATTACCGTCTCGAATGGGGCAAGGACTCAGCGCCGTCCGATCCCAAGGCGCCGGCATCGCGCCGCGACGCCTGGCCGGCGACGCCGCAGAGCATTCCGCCGATGCCGTTCAGCGAATGGCCCTATGGCGGTACGACCAGCATCGGCGTCACGCGTCCGAATTCGGTCGACAGCCCGTTGATGAGTGCGCTCGGCAATACTTCGGTCGGACAGGCGATGAACGATTCGCACATCCAGGTGTATGGCTGGATCAACGCGGGCGGCAACCTCAGCAACAACACCGTTCGCGGCGGCAACTCGCCGGCAGCGTACGACTACAATCCGAATACGGTGCAGCTCGATCAGGCTGTGGTCTACATCGAGCGCCTGCCTGATACGGTGCAGAAGGATCATGTCGATTGGGGCTTCCGTATCGCGCCCATCTATGGCGAGAATTATCGCTACACGACCGCGTACGGCCTGTGGAGCAACCAGTTGCTCCAGCAGAACAAGAATTACGGCTACGACATGCCGATGGCCTATGGCGAGGTCTTCATCCCGTACCTTGCCGACGGCCTGCTGCTCCGCTTTGGCCGCTACATCTCGATCCCCGACATCGAGGCACAGCTCGCACCGAACAACTATATGTATACGCACTCGATGACGTATACGTTCGACAATTACACGAACACGGGCATCAACGCCTCGCTCTCACTCAACAAGAACTGGATGATCCAGGGAAGCGTCTCCGTGGGAACGGAAGCGATGCCCTGGCATGTGGGCGCCAAGATTCCCAACGCGAACCCCAATCCATTGTTTCCCGACACGACCATGCTGAAGGATCCCGGCGCCCAACCCTCCTTCAGCGCCGGCGTCCGCTATGTCACCGACAGCGGCAAAGACGGCGTCTACGTCGTCGCGAACGGTATCAACAACGGCACCTGGGGCTACAATAACCTCCAATGGTACGGGTTGACCTACTATCACAAGTTCAACGACCAGTGGCACATCTCGTTCGAGACTTATAACGAGCACCAGAACAACGTTCTCAATCTCGACAATCCGGCTTCGGTCGCGCTCGTCGCGAGCGGAACACCGTTCTCGCTCGACGTGATGCCGTGGAATGCGCCGTTCGGCGCGCATTGCGGCAACACGACCCAGTTGTCGTGCACCGCCTCGGTGCAGACGTTCCTGACCTATGTGAATTACAGCCCGACGAAGCTCGACAACAT
Source organism: Bradyrhizobium sp. CCGUVB4N (assembly GCF_024199945.1). GTDB lineage: Bacteria > Pseudomonadota > Alphaproteobacteria > Rhizobiales > Xanthobacteraceae > Bradyrhizobium. The sequence continues at coordinate 3,993,979 of NZ_JANADP010000001.1, forward strand.
CTCCTATCGCCTGGAATGGTTCGACGACAAGCAGGGGCAGCGCACGGGTGTAAAGACACGTTACGTCGAGACCGGTCTGGGCTGGCAGCACTGGTTCTCACCGCAGATCGAGATGCGGCCCGAAGTGTCGATCTACCGTGCCCTGGATGCACCAGCGTTCAACGGTAATGCGAACCTCGGCATCCCGCCGAACAAGAAGACTGCCGTCATCGGTTCGGCCGACATCATCATCCACTTCTGATCCTGCGCGCGGGCCGGCGCTCGGAGCGCGCCGCCCGCATCGCGGGGCACACATTCGACAGGGGCAAACCATGAAGAAACTCATTCTCTCGACCGTCGCATTCTGCGCATTGGGGGCGATGTCGCCGGCACTCGGCGCCGATCTGCCGATCTACGGCAAGGCGCCACCGCTCGCGGCGCCCGCTTACGACTGGTCCGGCTTCTACGTCGGCGTGTTCGGCGGCTGGGGGCTCGGCAATCACAACGTCAACAACGCGACTGGTCCGGCGGGCTTTGCCAATTTCACCGCGAACTACGAATCGACCGGTGGCCTTGGCGGCGGCGAAGTCGGCTACCAATGGCAGAGCGGGAGCATTGTGGTTGGCGTCGAGGCGGACGGCTTCGGCTCGAACATCAAGGGCGGTGATAATTTCGCGCTCGGCTGGGACGACGCGACCAAGCTCGGCTGGGGCGGTACGCTGCGGGCGCGCGGCGGCATCGCGGTCGATCGGCTGTTGCTGTTCTTCACGGGTGGTTGGGCCTATGGCGAGCTGACCCACACCAACACCAATCCAGGCTTTGGCGTCGACACGTTCAAGGCGACGCGCAGCGGTTTGGCTGCCGGCGGCGGCATCGCCTATGCGATCACCGACAATCTGATCGGGAAGTTCGAGTATCGCTATCTCGATCTCGGCACTTTCCACCGCGACGCGCCGACCAACGGTGCGCTGCCTTATACGGTCGCCAACACCTATTCGGTCGTGACACTCGGACTCGATTTCAAGTTCGGTGGCAACGCGGTCGTTGCCAAGTACTGACGCGCCCAGGGGGAGGAGAACATGACCGCTAAACGGCCGGCTCGGATAGTCGCGACGATGATCATTCTAGCAGGGCTCGGCGCTTGCCTTGCCGGTTGCGTGAGCGATCTCGGCGCGACCGCGGCAGGTTCATCCGATACTCACCAGATGCGCTATTACGGAGGGCCAAAATATCCGATGTGGCCGAGTCAGTGAACGGACTCGTCCGGCCCCGGTCGTGGGGCCGGGCGTGGGAATTACCGCACCAGGTCCAGCGCCAGTGCGGGATGATCTCCCGGCATGACCGAGCCCAAGATGGTCTTGGCCAGCGGCATTCCGGCATCGGAGGATGTCAGCACGACGATCGCATCGCGTGACTGAAGGTTGGCCATGGCGAGCGCGCGAAATCCGGGATTGCTGCCCCAGTGCCAAATCGCGACCGGATGGTTCTTTTCCTCGAGTCCCCAACCAAGCCCCCAGGAAAGATGTGGTGCGGAAAGTTTCCGCGGATCGCGCGTGATCGACGAGAGCAATTGTTCGTCGTTGAGGACCGCGGCCATGAAGCGGGCATAGTCGTTCGCCGTGGTGTAGAGGGAGCTGGCGGCGATCTCGTAGGGAAAGCGGAGCTGGCGCGGCGAGCCCGCAACGAGCTGTGTTTGGATCGCCGGCGTCAGTTTGAATGCGGTATTGGTCAGTCCAATCGGTGCAAACAGCTCCTGCTCCGCCAATTGCTGCAGCGGCCGGCCGGTCAGGGTTTCCAGCATGCGTTGCAGCAGCACGTAGCCTTCGCCGGAATATTGCCAGCACGTGCCTGGAGCAGAAGTCTGGGTCAATGGCCCATCGGAAGCCCAATTGGGAAACCCGGCGCCATGGGACAGCAGCAAGCGCGGCGTCACGGTGCGCAAGACGTCGACCGCTACCGTGTCGACGATCGGAGCGGCCTTCAAAGCGAAGAGGTTTTGGCGGTGTTGATATCCGTCAGGAAATATCTCGCTGAGCGGATGGTCCAGCGAGAGTTCTCCTCGCCGCGCCAACCGGAGCACGACGTAGGCGACAACCGGCTTCGACAGCGACGCCGCTTGAAAGACAGCATCGGATCCGGGATTCGCTCCACAGCCGGAGGCCGACAGCGCGCGCGCCTCGTGCCCATTTCTCAACATGGTGGCCGACACGGCGCAGACGTGTCCCTCGGACGCCAGCCTCGCCACCTGATCATCAAGATCGTCCGCATGGCCACGACCGGCCAGCGCCAAGGTTGCGCAAGAAGCCAACAGAAACCCGCGTCGATCCATGGGACCCTTCCGTTTCCGGCAGATGACTTCGTCGCGTGCCGGGTCGTTCCTGCACCGTATCGCATTCGAATTGCGCCATCCTGGTGACCGATCCTGCTGCGATCGTCGTTCGGTGGATGTTCGCGTTTACCAAGCTTACGTGGATCTGACAGCGAAGGCCTGATGCCCCCAAGCCGGCGCGCATTCGCTTTTTGCTGGCGAACCCGGCCGAATGGTGGAAAAAGCAGCGATATGATCTCAATTGCGGTGGCGGCGGCCACCGGCTGGATATCGAGCGTCAAGCAATGCGCCTTCTGATCGTCGAGGACAATGCCGAGCTGTCGCGGCTCGTGGCCAGCGGGCTGGCGGCGGCCGGCTACGAGAGCGACATCGTGGGCAGCACCGAGGAGGCGCGCGAGGCGGTGCACAATGTCAACTATGCCGCAATGATCCTCGATCTCGGCCTGCCGGACGGCGATGGCCTGTCGGTGTTGCGCGAGCTGCGGCGGCAGATGGAACCGCTGCCGGTGCTGGTGTTGACCGCGCGCGGCGGCGTGCAGGACCGCGTCAACGGCCTGCGCAGCGGCGCCGACGATTACCTGGCGAAGCCGTTCGCGATGGAGGAGCTGGTGGCGCGGCTGGAGGCGATCCTGCGCCGTCCGGGCCAGCTGCTCGGCCGCTCGCTGCGGCTCGCCAATCTCGTCTACGACACCGAAAGCCGCCAGATCTTCATCGACGACAAGCCGCGGATCATCTCGTCGCGCGAGACCTCGGTGCTGGAGATCCTGCTGCGCCGGCAGGGGCGGGTGGTGCCGAAGAAGAACGTCGAAGATCACATCTTCGGCCTCGAGGGCGAGGTCGCCTCCAACGCGGTCGAGGTGTACGTCTCCCGGCTGCGCAAGCAGCTCACCGAACATGGCGCCAAGGTCGTGATCCACACCATCCGCGGCGTCGGCTACATGATGGCCGAGGAGAAATAGCGTGGGCGCCGCCGGGTCATTCGCCAGGCCGTCGTTCAAATCGCTGATCTCGCGCATCGTGTTCTTGCACATCATCGCGATCGCGGTGGTCGCGATCTTCCTGCCGCTGGTGTTGTTCTGGCTGTTGAACTCGGAGATCGACCAGCTGCATCGCGCCGCGATGCGGGCCCAGGCCGTGACCCTGGCCGAGCGCATCGCGGTCCAGCCCGACGGCAAGGTGACGTTCAATCTGCCCGACAGCCTGCGCGGTCTCTATTCGGAAGCCTATGGCCGCTACCAGTACGACATCCGCGATGCCGACGGACGCCTGCTGTTCTCGTCGCACAAGAAGACCGGTAGCGTTGAATCGGAGTCGATCTCGGGCGCCGACGTGACCCAGACGATCGGCGACACCACCGTCCGCATTCAGGTGGCGGAAGACCTGTCGCATCGCGACGTCATCACCGACGACATCGTGTCCAACTTCTTCCGCCGGGTCGGGTGGATCACCATTCCCATCCTCCTGATCCTGCTCGCCATCGACATCTTCATCTTTCGCCGCGCGATCGCGCCGCTCTGGATGGCCTCGGAGGAGGCCAGCAATATCGGCCCGTCGCGCACCGACATCCGGTTGCCGACGGAGCAGATTCCGCGCGAGATCATGCCGCTCGTCACCGCCGTCAACCAGGCGCTGGATCGTCTCGAGGACGGTTTTCGCGTGCAGCGCCAGTTCACGGCCGATGCCGCCCATCAACTGCGCACGCCGCTCGCGATCCTGCGCACGCGGATCGAGACGCTCGGCGACGGCGCGGCGAAGCAGGCGCTGCATGACGATATCGCGGGCATGAGCCGGATCGTCGCCCAGCTCCTGGAGATCGCCGAGCTCGACACGCTGGTGCTCGATCCCGGCGAGACGGCCGATTTGCGCGCCGTGTGCGCCGAGGTGGTCGGCGCGATCGCACCGTTCGCGATCGCCCAGCAGAAGGACATCGCGCTCCGGGGCGCCGACGCGCCGGTGATGATCCACGGCAATTTCGAGATGCTCCAGCGCGCAGTCTTCAACCTCGCCGAAAACGCCATCAAGTTCACCGCGAAGGAGACGTCGGTGGACGTCGAAGTCGGCGACGATGGCTCTGTGCGCGTGCGCGATTGCGGTCCGGGCGTCACGGAAGCCGAACGTGAGCTGATCTTCCAGCGCTTCTGGCGCAGGGATCGCCAGCGCAGCGACGGCGCGGGCCTCGGCCTTTCGATCGTGCGCGGCGTCGCCGACGATCACGACGCGACAGTCGCAGTGGACAATCTCCCCGGCGGCGGCGCCGAGTTCACGCTGCGGTTCAGGCTGGCGGACAAGGCCGTCTCAGCGCCCGCCTAGAGCGGAACGCATTATCCGACACATACGCGTGCAACCGCGCCAGCCCTTCCGGCAAACGGAAGCAGGGGACATGGAGCTCGCCGCTCCGTGGGATCGCCCTCGCATTTTGCGAGAAGCGCGACGAGATCCTGTGCTCGCCTCTTCCAGACGTCATGAAGTCGTGCCATTCTAGATTGTGGGTTAGCTTGGCGCAACTAGAACAAAAACAATTGGGGTAGGCAGATCATGCATCGTCAATCTCTCATCGGCGCGGTCGCAGGTGTTCTTGTCACGGCTGCTGGGAGCCCCGCGATGGCGACGCAGTGCACAGGCTTGCAATCGCTCGCGCTTGAGCAGACCACCATCACGTCGGCGACCGATGTCATTTCCGGCACTTTCGCCATTCCGGGCACCAACCCGGTGCAGTACCTCACGGGATTGCCGACGTTTTGTCGCGTCACGGCGACGATCGCGCCCACGACCGACTCGTCGATCAAGATCGAGGTCTGGTTGCCGGAGAGCACATGGGGTGGGCGATTTCTCGGACTTGGAAGTGGCGGGTTCGGCGGCTTCTTCGACTACGGCGCTCTCGCCTTGCGTCTCAAGGCCGGATACGCGGTCGCCAACACCGGTCTCGGCACCGGGGTCTCGGGGTGCACCAACAATTTCTGCGGATCCAACGGCAATCAGGGCAACGCGCTTGCGATCGCGTTGGGGGAGCCGGCCAACCCGACCACTGGTCTTTATGGGCACCCGGAACGGATCACGGATTTCGGTCATCGCGCGATCCACTTGATGACGGTGCAGGGCAAGGCGATCACCGCAGCGTTCTATCAACGAAACGCCGACAAGAGCTATTTCTTCGGTTGCTCGACCGGCGGCCAGAACGCGTTGATGGAAGCGCAGCGCTATCCAGATGACTACGACGGCATCGTGGCCGGCGCGGCGCCCTTCAACCGCTCACGATCGTATGGATCAACGCCCTACGGGTGGCAGGTCGCGCATGCGAATCCCGGAAGACTCATGCAGACCGGCCAGATGTCATTGATCAACAAGGCGGTCCTGGCGCAGTGCGCCGGCCGGGATGGTGGAGTCAAGACCGACCAATTTTTGTCGGATCCGCGCGACTGCCACTTCGATCCAAAAGTCCTGCAATGTACGGGCGGCAACCTCCCGCCTGCGTGCCTGACCGCCGAGCAGGTCACGAGGATGCAGAGTTACTACGCCGGCGTCATCGACCCCGTAAATGGCGACGTGGTCTTTCCTGCGTATTCGCGCGGCACCGAGATTGAAGACATCAACGCTCTCGGCATCATGGCAAAGCAGCAGCTTCCGGAGCCGCTCGCTGACGGCCCCTTGTATTGGGTGTTCGGTCCAAGCTTCGGCCAGCCGGGCAGCGCCATCAATTACACGAATTTCGACATCCACCGCGATCTCAAAGCCGTCGACGACCAGCTCGCCGAGCCGATGAACGCCAACAGTACCGATCTCAGCGCGTTCCGCGCCCATGGCGGCAAGCTGATCATGTACCATGGTTGGGCGGACCAGGGTGTCGCCTCGCAAGTCAGCATCAACTATTTCAATGCGCTTGTGGAGCACGACAGGCACGATTTCGAACATTCGCGGCATGGCGCAGAGGAGGTACGGTTCGATGAGAGGGACCGCAGGCGATCCGCGCTCGAGAGGACCCAGAGCTATGCCCGGCTCTACATGGTCCCCGGCATGCATCATTGCACTGGCGGACCCGGTCCCAACTCCTTCGTTCTGCTTCCATCGCTCGTGAATTGGGTCGAGAACGGCACGGCGCCGGATGCGGTCACCGCGACCAAATATGTCGACGACACTCCGCCCAACGTGCAGATGACGCGACCGCTTTGCGTGTTCCCGAAGATCGCGAGGTACAATGGAAGCGGCAGTACCAACGATGCGGCGAGCTTCACGTGCGTCCGCGGCGAGCATGAGTTCAACCAGAAGCCGGCACCGCAGTACGGGCCGTGACCACGACAGCGCCGAGAGGGGGCGATGAAAGGACTCTCTTCGCTACCGTCGCGCTGAGTTGCCAATCGAGCTTTATCGCGACGCGCTCGTCGCTGCCGGCTCCAATACCGGATCGGTCGAGGACTCGCGCACGACGAGCTCGCACTGAAAAAGACTGGGCTTGCCGGCCTGCGGCATCTCGCCGAGGCCAAGCAGCGAGGAGACTGCCGCGTTCGCAATCTGCGCCATCGGCTGGACGATCGTCGTGAGGCGTGGCGTGATGAGGTTTGACAGCGGAATGCCGTCAAAGCCCACGACGGACAGGCCCGCCGGAATGGGAATGCCGAGATCGTTGGCTGCGCGCAGGCAACCAATGGCCTGCTGGTCGGAGCTGGCAAAGATTGCGGTCGGACGCTCGGCTCTTGGCCTCGCGAGCAGGAAGGTGCCGGCGGTACGGCCGCTCTCATAGTCGAAGGCCGCGTTGACGAAGAGCGGTTCGATCTTCGCGCCCTTGGGCGCACGAAGCGTGCGCATGACGTCGAGATATCCCTGCAGACGATCGTCGGCGGGGCGCGAGCCGGACGGGCCGGCGATGCAGGCAATGCGGCGATGCCCGAGCTTGGCGAGGTAGTCCACTGCGACGCGCGCGCCGCCGCGGTGATCCGCTGCGACACCGGGATGATCGGGGAGGAGGCGGTCCACCGTGATCAGCGGCAGTCCCTTGGGCGCCTTGATGGCGTGAGGGCTGTTGCAGGGAACAATGATGATGCCGTCGACCTTGCGCCCGGCGAGCTGCGCCAGCCGATCCGCCTCCTTTGCGGCATCGTCGAACGAGCTCATGAAGATGACGTTGTGACCGCGATCGGCCGCGGCGCGTTCGGCGCATTGCACGAGCTCGGCGAAGAACGGATTGGTCAGGTCCGGAATGACGATGCCGATCAGCCGGCTGACCTTGCTGCGCATGCTGCGGGCGAAGGGGTCGGGCCGGTAGCCGAGCTCGTGGATCACGGCCTTGACGCGCGCGCGCACCTCCGGAGTCACCGATGGATGCTCGTTGAGCACGCGCGAGACCGTGCCCACGGCGACCCCGGCGCGCTCGGCAACGTCCTTGATTCCACGCTTTGCCATCAGGCCTCAGTGATTAGCGTGCCGGGCGGACGATCAGCAACCGGCGCTTTTCCAACGCGCTGCTCCGGAAGCGTTCCAAGCGTCCGACCAGCGGTTGGTCAGTCTTCCTGTCCATTTGGAAACGGTTCATCACTATATCGATGAACTGCTTGGGGGCAAAGGGGTGAGAAGGCGCGGTGGACTCGATCCGGTTGCTCGAATACCGCGTCAAATGCAGTGCGAAATGGTCGGTTCGCGCGTGCACAAACGCTGGTGGCTTGAAACCCGCTTCCAGTTCTGATACCCAAAATTTGGAAACGTTTCATCGCGCCGCCACAATGGCCGGCACAAGAAAACGTTCAACAGGGAGGTGGAAATGGCGAACTCGACGCGCAAATCCGGAATCAGCCGCCGTCAGATCGTTCTGGCCGGCGCTGCAGGTACGATCACCATCATGTCCGGCGTTCGCCCGACATTTGCCGACGGCAAGCCGAAGGTCGGCCTGGTCATGAAGTCGCTCTCCAACGAATTCTTCAAGCAGATGCAGGCCGGCGCGGACAAGTTCGCCGCCGAGAACAAGGACAAGTTCGACTTCAAGGCCGTCGGCATGAAGGACGAGCGCGACTTCGCCGCCCAGGTCGACGCGGTCGAGAACTTCGTCACCCAGAAGTACGACATCATCGTCGTTGCTCCTGCCGACTCCAAAGCGATGGCGACGCCGCTCGCCAAGGCCATCAAGGCCGGCATCACCGTCGTCAATATCGACGTGCCGCTCGATGCAGGCGCCAAGAAGGCCGCGGGCATCGATCTCGCCTTCTTCGGTCCCGACAACCAGGCCGGCGCCAAGCTGGCCGGCGATGCGCTTGCCAAGGCGCTCGGCGCGGGCGGCAAGGTCGTCATCCTCGAGGGCAATCCCGAGGCCGATAACGGCAAGCAGCGCAAGCAGGGCTTCATGGAGTCGATCGCCGAAGGCAAGCTCCAGCTCCTCGACAGCAAGACGGCGCATTGGGAGACCGAGGAAGCCAACACGCTGATGACGAACTTCCTGACCAAATATCAGGACATCCAGGGCGTGATGGCCGCCAATGACTCGATGGCGCTCGGCGTCGTCAAGGCGCTCGATGCGACCGGCAAGAGCGGCAAGATCAAGGTCGTCGGCTTCGACAACATTCCGCCGGTGCAGCCCCTGATCAAGAGCGGCAAGATGCTTGCGACGGTCGAGCAGTTCGGTGCCCAGATGGCCGTCAACGGCATCAAATACGGTCTGCGCCAGCTCGCCGGCGAGAAGTTCTCGGGCTGGATCAAGACCGACGTCAAGCTGGTCGAGGCCAAGGACCTCGCATAGTTCGGTCGTTCGCTTCTGTGATCTGATCCATCGGGACGCCTGCATCTTGCCGGCGTCCCGATTTTGGCGAAGATCATCTTCGCAAGCTTATCTTTGACCGCGACGGAGAGCGCGCCCTCATGCAAGGCGATGAGTTGAGCCGTCCTCGCGCCGAGCCGATTGCGGAGGCCGAGAGCCCGATTCTCAAGCTGCAATCGGTCGGCAAGCGCTTTCCCGGCGTCGTGGCGCTGCGCGACGTCTCCTTCGAGATCGGGCGTGGCTCGGGACACGTGCTGCTCGGCGAGAATGGCGCCGGCAAGTCCACCCTCATCAACCTGCTTGGTGGTGTGTTGCAACCGGATGACGGATCGATCTGGTTCGATGGCGCGCCCTACCGCCCGACTTCGCCGATCGAGGCCTTCAAGGCCGGGATTCGCATCGTGCACCAGGAACTGCATCTGCTGTCCAACCTTTCGGTGGCGGAGAATCTGCTGTTCGAGCAGCTGCCGAGCCGGCGGGGCCTCGTCAATTTCCGCGACATGAACAGGCGCGCGGCGGAGCTGCTTGCAGAAGTCGGCCTCGACGTTTCGCCGACGATGGAGGTCGGCCGTCTCGGCGTCGCGCAGATGCAATTGGTCGAGATCGCCAAAGCGCTTTGCCACGAGAGCAAGCTGCTCGTGCTCGACGAGCCCACGGCGACGCTCACCGTTCGCGAGGTCGATCGTCTGTTCGCGATCCTGCATCGTCTGAAAGCCAAGGGCGTGACCACGCTCTACATTTCGCATCGGCTCGAGGAGATCTACGAGGTCGGAGATCAGGTGACGGTGCTGCGCGACGGGGCGCACGTGACCACGCGTCCGCTTGCGGGCCTCGATATCCCCGACATCGTGAAGCTCATGGTTGGGCGAACCATCACCGGTGAGGCTCCTATCGATATGGATGCACCTGTCGGCGATGAAGCGCTCGGGGTGAGCGAGCTGAAGCTGACCGACGACAGCCCGGCGATTTCGTTTTCGCTTCGCAAAGGCGAGATCGTCGGCATCGCCGGGCTCGTGGGATCCGGCCGCACCGAAATGGTTCGCGCGCTGTTCGGCGCCGACCCGAAGGCCGCCGGCACGATCCGGATCGACGGCCGGGAGGTCGACATCGCCTCGCCGAAAGACGCGGTGGCGCACGGGCTGTGCCTTGCGACCGAGGACCGGAAGGGGCAGGGGCTGCTGCTTGAGATGAGCTGCGCCGAGAACATGACCATCACCGACCTCTTGCGGGTGTCGTGGCGCGGGCTGCTCCAGCGCAAGCAGGAGAATGGCGTCGCGCAGCGGCTGGTGAAGGAGTTGCGGGTCAAGACACCGTCGATCCACCAGGCGGTCCGGACTTTCTCGGGCGGCAACCAGCAGAAGGTCGTGATCGCGAAGTGGCTGTTCCGCGGGCCCAAGACGCTGATCTTCGACGAGCCCACGCGCGGCATCGATGTCGGCGCCAAGGCCGAGATCTATGAGCTGCTCGGCAAGCTCGCGCTCGAAGGCAAGAGCATCCTGGTGGTTTCGTCCGATCTGCCCGAGCTGATGGCGATCTGCCACCGGATCCTGGTGTTCTCGAAGGGACAGATCACCGGGGAGGTGCCGCGCGCCGAGTTCGACGAGCACCGCATTCTTTCTCTCGCCTATCAGGAGTACAGCCGTGTCCGAGCAAGTTGAGCGCGCCACCGAGCGTAAGGCGCGCGTCAAATGGGACAATCTGCTGCGCATCTCGATGCGCGAGGCGGGCGTCACGGTCGCGCTCGTGCTGATCGTTCTGTTCTTCTGCGCGACCGCGCCTTATTTTGCGACGAGCGGCAACTTCCTCAAGATCTTCGTTCAGATCGCGATCAATACCGTGCTTGCCGCCGGCATGACCTTCGTCATCCTGACCGGCGGCATCGACTTGTCGGTCGGCTCGGTGCTGGCCCTGTGTACGGTCGTCGGCGCGACGATCATGACGGACGAGCGCCTTGCGGCCGGCACCTCGATCGCGCTCGCCTTCGTCGCGTGTCTCGGAACGGGCGCGATCTGCGGCGCCATCAACGGCTGGGTGTGCGAACGGTGGAAACTGCCGTCCTTCATCGTCACGCTCGGCATGCTCAATATCGCCAGCGGCCTCGCGCGCGTCGTCTCGAACAACTCCACCATCACGGGATTGCCGCAGCCCTTTGTCGAGTTCGGCAACATGATCTTCTTCGGCGTGTTCCCGTCGATCTTCGTGATCGCGCTCGGTGTCGTGCTGATCGGCTGGTTCATCCTGCGTTTCACGGTGTTCGGCCGTTTCATCTTCGCCATCGGGACCAACGAGGAGGCGGTGCGCCTGTCCGGCCACAATCCGAGTGCGATCAAGATCGCCGCCTTCACGATCTCGGGCCTCACCGCCGGCACGGCTGCGATGGTCTATCTGCTCCGACTCAACGTCGGCAGCCCGATTGCCGGCATCGGCTATGAGCTGAACGCGATCGCGGCCGTCATCATCGGCGGCACGAGTCTTTCGGGCGGCAAAGGCTCGATCATCGGCACGCTGGTCGGCGCCTGCATTCTCCAGGTGCTGTCGACAGGTCTTCAGCTTCTCGGCGCCGAAGACAACGTCAAGCCCATCGTGATCGGCGCCGTCATCGTGCTCGCCGTGATCCTCGATACCTATCGCAACAAATTCCTGCGCGCGATGGAGAGCCGCAGGTCGGACGGGTAAGGGCGGCTGGCTACTTCAGCTTGCCGGTCGACAGATCCATGATCATGCGCGTGGTCAGGTAGAGGCGCGGCACGATGGTGTCGAGCTTGACGTATTCGGCGTCGTTGGAATGCGCGCCGAAACCCGACAGGCCCATGCCTTCCACCACGGCGCCCTTGGTCTTGAGCGCGGCAAACGCGGCGTCGGTGCCGCCGCCGGTCGCCTTCTCGTCGACCTTGAGCGGCATTCCGAGCTCCTGATAGATCGTCTTGCCGTAGGCGGCCACGCGACGCGAGGCGTCGTTGGCCTCGAGCGGCGGACGGCGCACTTCGAACTTCAGCTCGACCTTGGAGTCGGGCAGCAGGCGATTCTTGATCTTGTCCTGCAGCGCCTTCTCCAGCTCGTCGAAATCCGACACCTTGAGCGCGCGCGCATCGGCCTGGGCCGTGGCCTCGGCAGGGATCACGTTGCGGTTGGTGCCGGCCTTGGACACCGTCCAGTTCAGCTTCAGGCCCTGCTCGGGCTTCGACAGGTCCTTCATCTGCAGCACCTGATGCGAAAGCTCGTAGAGCGCGTTGATGCCGCCCTCGGGCCGCGCGCCGGCATGCGAGGACTTGCCGGTCACCGTGAGATAGGCCGAGCCGATGCCGCTGGTGGCGAGCCGCAGCGTGCCGTCGGTGCCGCCGCCCTCGAACGAGAACACGACGTCCTGATCGGCGGCGAATTTGGTGATGGTGCTGCGCCAGCCGGGCGAGGAGATCTCCTCGTCGCCATTGGTGAGCACGGTCAGCGTGCCGTATTCCCTGAAGTTCAGTTTCTGCAGCATCGCCACGGTGTGGAGGATGAGCGCGACGCCCTGCTTGTCGTCGGCAATGCCGAGGCCGTAGGCCTTGTCGCCGTCGATGCGAAACGGCTGATCCTTCAGCATGCCCTTCAGGTACACCGTGTCCATATGGGCGATCAGCATGATCTTCCTGGTGCCGGTGCCCTTGAAGGTGGCGTGCACGGCCGGGCCGATCTTGTCCGGCGTGTCGTCGAGACGATAGATGTCGGTGGGCTGCAGGATCTCCACCGTGCCGCCGAGCTGCTTGAGCTGGTCGGCCACGCGGCCTGCGATCACGTTCAGGCCCTCGACATCCCTGCTGCCGGTTTCGATGTTGACGAGGTCGCGCAACGTGTCGAGCAGCGGCTGCTGTTCCTTCTGCGCCAGCGCCTGGACGTCGGCCATCGGCTCGGCGTGCGCCACAGCACAGGCGAGCCAGAGCGAGGCGATGAACGTGCCAGCGAACGATGGGGCAAGGAGCGATCGGGACATGCGCGACGGACCATTGGTTGGATGATGGCCCGGTATGCCTCTGTTTCCGGCGCTTGTCACGCGACACTTGCGCTGCACCCCTCGCCGTGTGGGTGAGGGGGATCGCGTCGACAGACGCTACTCGGTAAGCGACGATCCGTCCTGCGCTCACGGCGGCAGGAGTTCCGCTGCCTGATCAAGCTGGTCAACCGACGCAGCTTCGTTTGGCCGTTCGAATACGAAGCGCGAGATCGTTGATATCGTGGCGCTAGCACTGCCGTCCTGGCCGATAAGGATGAGCCCGGCTCCGCCATTGGCGACGTTCAGAATGACCTCCTCGCCGATCCAGGTCTTGATCGGGTCCATTCCAATGACGAGAAACTCACCCATAGGCTGGTCAAGATATTGAAGCCGCAGTTGCGGGCCGATCTCTGCTGCGGCAATCCCCAAACCGAGCCGTTTCGCGCGCGCGTAAATTGCGGCCAGGGTCACAGGGTCCGTACCAAAGCCAAGCGCGGCCGCCGACACGGTGACGAGATCCACTTCCTTCCTTCTGGAACTAATGGTGAAGGTCGGCCGGGCCATGATTTCCGTCGCTGATCCCCCCACATGGCAGCCGATTGCATCCAACGCGTTACGAAGGGCGAGCGGACTTGAAAAATTGCCGACAGTGATCCTCTTCCACACCGGGAGATCGGCAACGGATCTGACCGGGCTGATCGGCGCATAAGTTGAGGGTGCCGCCTTCAGCTTCAATTGGTTTTGCAACACATCTCGCGCGCTGCATTGCGCGTCAGCCTTGGTCGCGAACTGGAATAGGCACAGCGCGCAGAATATCGCGGTCAGGAGCGGGCAGCGACGATGAGTTGCGGCTGTCGAGGAGTGTTGCCGTGATCGGCAGTCAACGTCCTGATGAGAACCTTGGTCCATGGCAACCTCGCTTGCATGAGGTGCGGACAAAATGAATCAACGTGTTTTTCAATTTCTGGTCGGCCGGTCCGCGTCGTAACGGATCCCTCAAAAGGGGATGCGAGCTTAAGTCCGACGGCGGAGCGTGAACATTGGAAACTTCGGGGTGCGACGAATGTATCAAGGCAAGTCTGCTGACGGGACTCGCACGATAACGGTGCGCGAGCACCGATCTATCGCGGATCGCGCACCCTTTGATCGTGCTCGTGCGCAGTTCAATTCCAGCGCGATAGCCGATGCCGAACTGCGTCCTCCAAAACGGTGGCCCAAGGTGGCCAGCGCACCTTGGGTCCACAACGCGAGAAGGGGGAGGGCAGTCGCGTCCGCGTCGACTATTTCTGCGGCGGGCCGAGATCCAGCGGCGGCAAGTCGATCTGCGGCACCTCGATCTTGACCTTGTCGAGGTCGACATTGACCGGCTTGTCCAAGAGGCCCGTCACCGTGATCGGGAAGGCGATCACGATCAGCACCATGATCATCTGCAGGCCGATCCAGGGCATCGCGCCCCAATAGATGTCCGAGCTCTTCACTTCCTTCGGCGCCACGCCGCGCAGGTAGAACAGCGCGAAACCGAACGGCGGATGCAGGAACGAGGTCTGCATGTTGACGCAGAGCATGACGCCGAACCAGATCAGCGCCGGTCCGTCGCCGACGACGGGGCCGAGGATCTTCTGCGCGATCGGCGCGATCATCGGCAGGATGATGAAGGCGATCTCGAAGAAGTCGAGGAAGAACGCCAGGAAGAAGATGAAGAGGTTGATGAAGATCAGGAAGCCCCAGACGCCGCCGGGCAGCGAGGTCAGGAGATGCTCGAGCCAGACGCCGCCGGAGACGCCGAGGAACACCACCGAGAAGCAGGTCGAGCCGATCAGGATGAAGGTGACCATGCAGGTGAGGCGCATGGTGGATTCATAGCCCTGCTTGATGAGGTCGCGCAGGTCGGGAATGCGGGCGGCCGAGATGCAGATCCAGGCCACCGCCAGATAGGTCAGGGCGAACGCGATCTTGAAGATCAGGTTCTGGGTGAACAGCATCGCGACGATGGTGCCGATGCCGGCGGCGATCACGCCGACGATCAGGATCTTGCGGTCGGTCGAGGTGAAGTCCTTGTGGTGGATCGCAGCGAGCACGATGGCGCCGACTGCGCCCATCGCGCCGGCTTCCGTCGGCGTCGCAAGGCCCATCATCATGGTTCCGAGCACGACGAAGATCAGCACGGCCGAGGGGATGATGCCCATCAGGCACTTCTTCCACAGCGCCCAGCCGGTCAGCGTGCGCGCTTCCAGCGGGACCGGCGGCACGTGCTCCGGCTTGATCAGGCCGAGGATGAAGGTGTAGCCGGCGAACAGCATGATCTGGAACACCGAGGGGCCCCAGGCGCCGAGATACATGTCACCGACCGACTTGCCGAGCTGGTCGGCGAGCACGATCAGCACCAGCGAGGGCGGCACCAGCTGCGTGATGGTGCCGGAGGCCGCCAGCACGCCGGTGATGTAGCGCATGTTGTAGCCGTAGCGGATCATCACAGGCATCGAGATCAGCGCCATGGCGATGACCTGCGCCGCGACCGTGCCGGTGATGGCGCCGAGGATGAAGCCGACGATGATGACGGAATAGCCGAGACCGCCGCGGACCGGGCCGAACAACTGGCCCATCGAATCCAGCATGTCCTCGGCCAGGCCGCATCTTTCCAATATCGCGCCCATGAAGGTGAAGAACGGGATCGCGAGCAGCAGCTCGTTGGAGAGCACGCTGCCGAACACGCGGCCGGGGATCGCCTGGAGGAAGTTGAGGTCGAAGAAACCGAGATGGATGGCGAGGAAGCCGAAGGAGAGGCCGACCGCCGCGAGCGTGAACGCGACCGGGAAGCCGAGCAGCATCACCAGAACCAGGCCGCCGAACATCAGCGGCGGCATCATCTCCAGCGTGATCATTGAGTCGGCCTCTCGTACTTGGCGTCGATCGTCACATAGCCCTGGAGAGCCGCGATACGCTTGATGACTTCGGAAACTCCCTGCAATGCCAGCATCACGAAGCCGGCGGGGATCACGAACTTGATGGGCCAGCGGATCAGGCCGCCGGCATTGCCCGACATCTCGCCGACGTCATAGGCCTGCATGAAGAACGGCCAGGACAGGTAGGCGAGCAGGAGGCAGGAGGGGATCAGGAAGAACAGCGTGCCGATCAGGTCGAGCCAGATCTGGCCGCGCTCGGACAGCATCAGATACATGATCTCGACGCGGACATGCTCGTTGCGCTTGAAGGTGTAGGATGCGCCGAACATCACCAGGATCGCGAACATGTACCATTGCAGCTCCAGCCACCCGTTCGACGAGTAGCTGAAGGCGTAACGGATCATGGCGTTGGCCGCGCTGACCAGGCAGGCGAGAAGCACGAGCAGGTTACAGACGTACCCAATCTTCTCATTGAGGGCGTCGATGGCGTTGCTCACCGCCAGCAATGGACGCATTTTACCTTCTCTCCGTCGCGGCCTAACACTTTGGCAGGAGGCTTCAGCGCGCAAATCTCGGCCCGCGTGCGCAAAGCACGCGATCGCACGGATCACAGTCCGAGAACGATTGCGGCGTCAGTCCTCCCCTCGTGCCTTGCCGTCTTGACCGCGACCGCCAACGGGGCGGGCCGGCTTATTGCTGCCGGGCAAGCAAAGGCGAGGGCACCAAACCAGCGGGCTTGTGCGCCGTCAATCGGAAAATGGGCAAATTGACGGCGGGTCAAAAGCTTAAGGCGGCGGCGGGCGATTCTGAAAGGCCTTCATCCGGCCGATCAAGAACCGGAGCAGCTGGCTGGCCGCGTTCGGCAGCTCGCGACCCAGGCGGGTGATGATGTGCGCTTCCGCCGACGCGAGCAGCGCATTTTCGACCGGAATGGCAACGAGCGATCCGTCCTCCAGATCGGCCGCAACCGAGAAGGCCGGAAGCAAGGTCACACCCAGGTCGGAGCGAACGAAATGTCTCAGGATGCTGATCGAGGTCGTGGTCAGCTTGGGTGAGAGCCCGATCTTCTCGGACGTCTCGGCCATCGTGAGCAACTGGCGCGTGCCGTAGCCCGCATGCATGATCCCGAGCGTGTGTTTGGCGATCTCGCGGAGCTTGACCGCGCGGCGGAGCTTCGCGAGCGGATGGTCAGGGCGCGCGATCAGGCAAATCGGCTGGCGGATCGCGGCGCAGGAGCGGATCCGCGGATCCTGGGGCGGGTGATAGACCAGCCCGATGTGGCAGTGATCGTCCGCGATGGCGCGGATGACCTCGCTGGTGCCCGCGAGTTCCAGCGAAATGGTCAGTCGCGGATGGCGGCGCCAGAACTCGCCGAGCGAGCCGCCCATGAGATCGGCGACAAAGCCCTCGCCCAGCACGATGTCAATGTGACCGCGATGCAGGCCCTGGAGCTCCCGCAACCGGGCCAAAGTGTCGTCGCGGTCGACCGTGTGGCGGCGATAGTGCTCGATCAGGAGCTCGCCGGCTTCGGTCGGCCGTACCCCGCGGCTGTGCCGGTCGAGCAGGGCTGCGTCGAGCTCTTGCTCCAGCAGGGCGATCTGGCGGCTCACCACGGACGGGTTCACGCCGAGCGCGTCGGCGGCGGCGCGTACGGCGCCGTAGCGCGCGGCCTCGGCCAGGTAGCGAAGCCGGTTCTCGTCGATTGGATTGATCATGGCCGGGTTACTCCTGCCAAAGTGTTGCCTATGAGGCAACATTAGGCAACCGCGCCGCTGATGCCCGGGCCGGCCCCGGATCCCTATGATTTCCCGGCAATCTGAGGCGAGGGACAGGGACATGGCAGTCGTTGGCGTCGTTGGGCTCGGGAATATGGGGCGCGGCATGGCGCTCTCGCTCAAGCGAGCCGGGCATGACGTGCTCGGGACCGATGCCTCGGCAGCGGCCCGCAGCGCGATCGCAGCGGAGGGCATCGCGGTTTTCGAAGGCGTCGGACCACTCTGCGCCCGCGCGGATCTGCTGGTCCTCTCCTTGCCGACCGCCGAGATCGTCGAAGCCGTGGTGGCCGGCCCGGGCGGCGTCATCGCCCATGCGAGGCCGGGCCTGCGCGTGGTCGACACCTCGACCTCCCATCCCGACACGACCCGCCGGCTCGCCGCTTCTCTTGCCGCGCAGGGCATGGCGATGATCGATGCGCCGGTCAGCGGCGGTCCGAAGGGCGCGATCACCGCGACGATGACCATGGTGATCGGCGGTGCGGATGATGATGTCGCCGCGGTCGAACCGATCCTCAGCGACATGAGCGCCAAGCGGGTCCATGTCGGATCGGTCGGCGCCGGGCACGTCTGCAAGATCATCAACAACCTGCTCTGCGCGGCACATCTGCTGACCGCAGCCGAAGCGATGCGCATCGCGCGCGACGCCGAGGTCGATCCGGCAAGGCTGCTCGAAGGTCTCAATGCCGGCTCCGGCCGATCCGGTGTCACGCTGGTCAATCTGCCGACATGGATCCTGAACGGTGCCTTCGATTCCGGCTTCACCATGGCGCTGATGCGCAAGGATGTCCGCCTGGCCACTCAACTCATCGCCAAGCTCGCGCTCGATCTGCCGATCGCGCAGGAAACCGCGCGGATCTGGTCGGAGAGCGCCGGCTCGATCGGCGATGGCGAAGACTTCAACAGGATCGTCGAGCTGCAGCTCGGCAGGATGTGAGCGACACCATGACCCCCTTCCTCGACACGCGGCTGCGCGATGCGCTCACCCCGTTCTGGACCGACTGTGCGGCGATCGGATCTTACGTCGCGGGCCGTATCGCTCTCGGTGCGGGCGCGCTCATCACGATCGACGATCCCGCAACGGGTGCGCCGCTCTATGCCTATCATGATGCCGGTGAGGCCGTGGTCGCCGAGGCGGCCAAAGCGGCCGTCGCGGCACAAGGTGCCTGGACACGGCTGACCGGCGCGGGCCGCGGCCGCGTCATGCAGGCGATCGCGCGCGCAATTCAGGGCAAGGCGGAAGAACTGGCGCGCCTGGAGTCGCTGTCGGCCGGCAAGCCGATCCGCGATACCCGCGTCGAGGTCGCCAAGGTCGCCGAGATGTTCGAGTACTATGCCGGCTGGGCCGACAAATTCCATGGCGACGTGATCCCGGTGCCGTCGAGCCATCTCAACTACACCAGGCGCGAGCCCGTCGGAATCGTCCTGCAGATCACCCCCTGGAACGCCCCGATCTTCACCTGCGGCTGGCAGGTCGCGCCCGCCATCGCGATGGGCAACGGCGTGCTGCTGAAACCGTCGGAGCTGACGCCGCTGACCTCGATGGCGCTTGCGCTCCTCGCCGAGCAGGCCGGATTGCCGGTCGGTCTCGTCAACGTGCTCGCGGGCTACGGCCACACGACGGGGCAGGCCGCGCTTGGCCAGCCGGCGGTGAAGAAAGTGGTGTTCGTGGGCTCGGTGCCGACGGGTCGGTTGATCGCGGAAGCAGCCGCCAAGCGGCTGTTGCCCTGCGTGCTCGAGCTCGGTGGCAAGTCCGCCAACATCGTGTTCGCCGACGCCGACCTTGCGCGCGCCGCGATCGGCGCCCAGTCGGCGATCTTCGCCGGCGCCGGGCAGAGTTGCGTCGCCGGCTCGCGGCTGCTGGTCGAGCGCTCCGTCTACGATCGCTTCGTCAAGCTGGTCGCGGATGGCGCCGCGCGGCTGAAAGTCGGTGCACCCGATGCGGCGGATACCGAGGTCGGGCCGATCAACAACGCCCGGCAATACTCCCGCGTGCTCGCGATGGTGAAGCAGGGCCTCGCAGAAGGCGCGACGCTTGCGACCGGCACCGACGGGAGCACGAAGCAGGGCGGCTTCTTCGTCGCTCCGACCGTGTTGCGCGACGTCAGCAACGGCATGGCGGTCGCGCGCGACGAGATTTTTGGACCGGTCGTTGCCGCGATCCCGTTCGACACCGAGGAAGAAGCGATCGCGCTCGCCAACGACAGCGATTTTGGTCTGGCCGGCGCGGTGTGGACGGGCAATGTCGCACGCGCGCATCGGGTCGCCGCGCAAGTCAGGGCCGGGACGTTCTGGATCAACTCCTACAAGACGATCAGCGTCGCATCGCCCTTCGGCGGCTTCGGCATGAGCGGCTATGGCCGTTCGAGTGGCGTCGAGACTCTCTTCGAGTACACCCAGGTCAAGAGCGTCTGGGTCGAGACCGCGGCCGAGCCCGCTGTGGGCTTCGGCTATGCACCGGGCGTGCGGGAGTAGAGCCCGCGAAGGCATTCATCTCATCGTGGAACGGGGGGCTTCGCATGAGCAACGTCACATCGGCATCGCCAACCGCAATCGATGCAAATCGGTCGGGCCTGCCAAAGGTCTTCGTCGGCGTCTTCGTCACCGTCCTGCTCGCTGAATTGATCGGCGCGGTCGCAGTCCCACTCGGCGGGACCTACAAGGTCGTGCTGTTGCCCTTGCTCTGGGCGCTGCTCCTTGGCGCGGCCTGGGGTCTTGCGAGTCCGCGCCTTCCGGCCGTGGTGCGGTTCGAGCTGGGGACCCAGACGGTCGCGGCGGCCGCGCTCCAGCCGGCCTTGCTTCTGTTTGTCGCCAAGCTCGGATTGTTGGTCGGCGGATCGCTGCCGAAAATTCTGACCGCCGGCTGGGCGCTGGTGTTCCAGGAGTTCGGGCATTTTTTCGGCACGATGGTGTTCGGCCTGCCGGTAGCCCTGCTGCTTGGCATCAAGCGAGAAGCGATCGGCGCAACCTTTTCGGTCGGGCGCGAGCCGAGCCTCGCCATCATCGGCGAAAAGTACGGGATGAACAGCGCTGAGGGGCGTGGTGTCCTCGCCGAATACATGACCGGCACGATCTTCGGCGCCGTCTTCATCGCAATCTTCGCGGGTGTCATCACCGGTCTTGGCATCTTCGATCCGCTCGCCCTCGCCATGGGGGCTGGCGTCGGCTCAGGCAGCATGATGGCGGCCGCGTCCGGTGCGATTGCAGCTCAACAGAGCGCTGATCTTGCCAAGGATATCGCTGCCTTCGCCGCGGCGAGCAATCTGATCACGACGACCATTGGGACTTACTTCACGCTGTTTCTGTCGCTGCCTTTCACGGTCTGGGCGTACGGCGTGCTCGAGCCGATCCTTGGTCGCGGCCGCGAGGCCACTTCGGAGGAATTGACATCGCCGGCCGCCGCCGACGCGACGCTTGCGCATCAACAGACGGCGGACGTCTCGGCGATCGAGCGCTTCTCGATCTGGATCGTGAGCGCGCTCATTGCCCTGATCGGCAATTACATTGCCTACAAGACTGTGCCGGACGCCTCGGTTCTCGCCGGCGCCGCGATCATCGTGGCGGCCGTGATGATCGGTCACCTCGTCTATCTGCTGACGAAGGGCTGGGTGCCGGCCGTTGTCTGGGTGTCCCTTGTCGCGATGGCCCTGACCAATCCTGCCATGCCCTTTGCTGCCGAGATCGCAGCCATGACCGGTAAGATCAACTTTCTCGCGCTTGCGACGCCGCTCCTGGCGTTTGCGGGTCTATCCATCGCCAAGGACATGCCGGCGTTTCGATCGCTCGGCTGGCGGATCGTCGTAGTCTCGCTGATGGCGAATGCGGGTACGTTCCTGGGCGCGACGATCATCGCCCAGTTCTTCATGCACAAGCCGGCCTGATCGTTCCCGGTCGTCCTAGCCGCCGGTGACGCTCATGTGCCTTGAGACGCTCGGGCGGTCGTGGCGGCGGTCGATGATGAAATCGTGGCCCTTGGGCTTCAGCCCGATGGCGCGGTCGATCGCAGCCGCTAGCAGTGTGTCGTCATCAGATGCACGGAGCGGCTTGCGCAGATCCGAGGCATCCTCGTGGCCGAGGCAGGTGTGCAGCGTGCCCGTGCAGGTGACGCGCACTCGGTTGCAGGATTCGCAGAAATTATGAGTCATCGGCGTGATGAAGCCGAGCTTGCCGCCGGTCTCGGCAACGCTGACATAGCGCGCCGGCCCGCCGGTGCTCTCGGCGAGATCCGTCAGCGTGAACTGCTGAGCGAGCCGCGCGCGCACCAGTGACAGCGGCAGGTACTGGTCGATGCGGCCTGAACCGATCTCGCCCATCGGCATCACCTCGATCAAGGTCAGCCCCATGTTCTTGCCATGAGCCCAGCGCATCAGATCGGGAAGCTCGTCCTCGTTGAGGTTCTTCAGCGCCACCGCGTTGATCTTTACCGCGAGCCCTGCAGCGCGCGCCGCCTCGATGCCTTCCAGCACCTTGTCGATCTCGCCCCAGCGCGTGATCTCGCGAAATTTCTTGGGATCGAGCGTGTCGAGCGAGACGTTGATGCGGCGGACGCCGCAATCGGCGAGCTCCTGCGCATGCTTTGCCAGCTGCGTGCCGTTGGTGGTCAGCGTCAGTTCGCCCAGCGCGCCGCTCGTCAGATGGCGCGACAGCGAGCGCACCAGCGACATCACGTTGCGCCGGACCAGCGGCTCGCCGCCGGTGAGCCGCAGCTTCTTCACGCCCTTGGCGATGAAGGCGGAACAGAGCCGGTCGAGTTCCTCGAGCGTCAGCAGGTCGGCCTTGGGCAGGAACGTCATGTCTTCCGACATGCAATAGAAGCAGCGCAGATCGCAGCGATCGGTCACGGACACACGCAGATAGGAGATGGTCCGTCCGAACGGATCGGTCATCGCGCTCGACAGCGCGGCGAGGGGGCTCGCTGGAGCGAGAGGGCTCGCGATAGGTCCGTTCATACCAAATGCCTTGTCACTTACGGCGACGGGCGCACCTTTGCTTCAGCGGTGCTTGAGACACAATCTAAGCATCGGACGCGGCTGAGACAATCGGGTGGTATACGTAGATTAGCGCTTGCCCGCGTTCGGATCGGGGAACGCAGAACCGGCTGCGGGCGCTGCAGCATCGGCCGGCGCCGCGTCGGGTGCGGCTGCGGCCGGTTTCGGCTTCTTCGGCCGGTGCGGCTTCTTCTTTACGGGCTTGGGCGGCACCGCCGGCTGAAGCTCCGCGAACACCGGGTTCGGATCGGTGGTCACCGTAGCGGGCGTGGTGAAATCGCCGGGATTCTTGATCACATTCACCGGCACGCTGGTCGGCTGGTACTTGTTGAGGACGTAGTCGACCGTGAAGGGAGCCTCCGGCGCGGGAACCGAGACGGAGCAGGGGGTCTTGCAGCCCGGACCGAGCGAGGTTTTGGCGTCGGCGCCCGGAGGATTGGATTCGAGCCGGACCTGGACGGTCGGCGGCGCCGATTTGAACATGTCCCAAGACATCGAGGAGCAGCCGCCAAGGCTCGCTCCCGCTAGCGCAATCGCGATGACACGACGCATGACCATCCACTTCTACTGCGACGAACCGCCACATAACCCCGCGCGGACCTTATGAGCGTCGCCTGGGGCAAGCAACCGGCGGACTGCGCATAGTTAATAGATGGTTAACGCAGGGTTCCGTGGAATAACGCAGCCATGTCAGGGCCTTGCGCGGAGGCTAGGCCGTCATCAGGCTGTTTGCGGCAGCCGGCAGGTCGCGCATGTGATGGATCAGACGGTCCGGCTTCAGATCGGCGATCGGCACGTCCGTGTAGCCGAAACTGACCCCGATCACTGGCACCCCGGCGCGACGGGCCACGCCGACATCGGTTCCGGCGTCGCCGACCATGATGCTGGCTTTGACCTCACCGCCGGCGCGCGCCACGGTCTCGCGGAAAATGGTCGGATCGGGCTTCTGGACGCCAAAAGTGTCCGCGCCGCAGATCGCCGCGAACCGGCGGCTCAGGTCGAGCTGGTCCAGGAGCCGCTTCGACAGCCATTCCAGCTTGTTCGTGCAGACAGCGAGACGATGGCCCTGGGCCGAGAACAGGTCGAGCGCCTCCAGGAGCCCCTCGAAGGGGCGCGATTCGACCGCGATATTGTCGGCGTAATAGGCGATGAAATCCGCCGTCATCCGGTCCATGTCGGCCGGCGTGACCGTGCGGCCCTCGGCCTCCAGGCCTCGCTCGATCAGCTTGCGGGCGCCGGCGCCGATCATGTTGCGGGCCGAGGCCACCGGCACGGGCGGCAGGCCTTCGCGGTCGAGCACGTAATTCAGCGCGGTGATCAGGTCGGGCGCCGTATCCACAAGCGTGCCGTCGAGATCGAAGACGAGAGTGTAGGGGGAGGTCTTTTGGGAGGAGGTCATGATCCAAGCGCTACCGGCCCGGCCGTACCGGTGCAAGGGGCGGGGCTATAAGATCGGCTTATAGACCTGTTCCCGGACCCTGTTCTCCGGGGAAAAACGAGGCTACATAGGCCCGCCGCAACCGACGAGACCTGCGGCACCCCTGACTTGAGAGGCGGCCCGGACGTGAACATGGACCAGTTGAAGCGGCAGGCTGCGGCGCGCGCGCTGGAAGAGGTGCGTGACGGCATGCAGCTCGGCCTCGGGACCGGTTCGACGGCCAAGCACTTCGTCGAGCTGCTGGGCGAACGCGTCGCCGCCGGCCTCAAGGTGATCGGCGTGCCGACATCCGAGGCGACGCGCGCCGATGCGGAGCGCTGCGGCGTGAAGCTGACCACGCTCGATGAGATCGACCATCTCGACATGACTATCGACGGCGCTGACGAGATCGATCCCGAGCTCAATTTGATCAAGGGCGGCGGCGGTGCGCTGCTGCGTGAGAAGATCGTCGCGGCCGCCTCGGATCGCATGATCGTGATCGCCGACGACACCAAATGGGTGCCGACGCTCGGCCGCTTTCCGCTGCCGGTCGAGGTCATCCCGTTCGGGCTCGGCGCGACCCGTCGCGCGATCGAGAAGGCATTTGCGGAATGCGGCGTTTCCGGGCAAATGGCGGTCCGCAAGGCCAAAGGCGGGGTCAAGGATGGCCACGTTTTCGTCACCGATGGCGGACACTGGATCGTCGATGCCGAACTCGGACGTATTGCGGATCCGCCCCGTCTTGCCAAGGCGTTGAGCGCGATCCCCGGCGTGGTCGAGCATGGGTTGTTTATCGGCTTGGCCAGCTCCGCTGTTTTGGCGGGTGGCGAGGGAATTCGCGTGATTGAACGGCGAAAGCCGAAAGGAGACTAGAAATGAAGAGCGCTTTGAAGATCGTGCCCGCTGCGTGCCTCGCCTTCGTGCTGGCACTGGGGGCGGTGCCGGCGGCCGCGCAGCAGCCGGCAGCTCCCACTCCGGGCGCGATTGCGGCGGCGAGGGAGATTTTGACCCTGAAGAACGCCAGCGCGATGTACGCCGGCGCGGTGCCCGGCATGGTCGAGAAGGTCAAGTCCACGCTGATCGGCCAGAACCTCAACTACCAAAAGGATCTCAACGAGCTCGCCCCGGTCATCGCCAAGCAGCTTGCCGGTCGCGAGCAGGAGATCGGCGAGGGCATGGTCGGGGTCTATGCCGGCGAGTTCACCGAGCAGGAGCTGAAGGATCTCGTCACGTTCTACAAATCGCCGCTCGGCCAGAAGCTGATCACCAATGAGCCCAAGGCCATCAGCCTCAGCATGCAGGTCATGAACGATTGGGCGCGGAACTTCTCCGAGGTCGTCGCGAGCGCCTTCCGCGCTGAGATGAAGAAGCGTGGCAAGGACATGTAACAGCACCTATCTGAGAAGGTAGCTGATCAGGAAGCCCCAAAGCCCGCCGCGGTTTGGGTTGAAGAGGTCGGAGTGGACAATGGCTGAATTCGACGTCGACCTCTTTGTCATCGGTGGCGGTTCGGGCGGCGTGCGTGCCGCCCGCATTGCGGCCGGATACGGTGCCCGCGTCATGATCGCGGAAGAGTACCGCATGGGCGGCACCTGCGTGATCCGCGGCTGCGTGCCGAAGAAGCTGTTCGTGATCGGCTCGCATGTCCGTCACGAGCTCGAAGACGCCGCCGGCTTCGGCTGGACCGTTTCGCCCGCGACCTTTGATTGGCCGACTCTGATCGCCAACAAGGACAAGGAAATCGCGCGGCTGGAAGCGGCCTACACGACGAATGTCGAGAAGTCCGGCGCGCAAGTCGTAAAGAGCCGTGCCGTGATCGAGGACCGGCATACGGTTCGACTGCTCGCGGATGACAAGAAGATCACTGCAAAGTACATCCTCATCGCCACCGGTGGCGCGCCCAATCATGGCGCCTCAATTCCCGGCATCGAGCATGTGATCTCGTCCAACGAGGCTTTTCACCTGAAGAAGCTGCCGAGGCGGATCGTGATCCAGGGCGGCGGCTATATCGCACTGGAGTTCGCCGGCATCTTCGCCGGCTTCGGCTCCGACGTCACCGTGATCTATCGCGGCGACAACATCCTGCGCGGCTTCGACGAGGACGTCCGTGCTCACGTCCGAGCTGAGATGGAGAAGCAGGGCATCACCATCCTCACCGGCTGCACGGTGAACAAGGTCGATCGCCATGGCGAGGAATTCACCACGCATCTGTCGAACGGATCGAGCCTCGCGTCCGACCAGGTGATGTTCGCGATCGGCCGTCATCCATCCGTGGCCAATCTCGGCCTGGAGAAGGCCGGCGTCGCCATCAATCAGAAGAACGGCGGCATCGCGGTCGATCATTTCTCGAAGAGCTCGGTCGACAGCATCTACGCGATCGGCGACGTCACCCATCGTCATAATCTGACCCCGGTCGCGATCCGCGAGGGCCACGCCTTCGCCGATACCGTGTTCGGCAAGCGTACGGTGCAGGTCGATCACTCCTACATCCCGACTGCGGTGTTTTCGCAGCCGGAGGTCGGCACCGTCGGCCTGACCGAAACCGAAGCGCGCGCGCAGTTCAGCCACGTCGACATCTACAAGACGTCGTTCCGTCCGATCAAGGCGACGATGTCCGGCCGCGACACCCGCGTGCTGATGAAGCTCGTCGTCGACGGCTCGACCGACCGCGTGCTCGGCTGCCACATCGTCGGCGATTGCGCCGCCGAGGTGACGCAAGTGGTCGCGATCGCGGTGAAGATGAAGGCGACGAAGGCCGATTTCGACGCGACCATCGCGCTGCATCCGACCGCGGCCGAAGAGCTGGTGACGATGCGCACCCCGACCGCGCGCCACGTGCGCCAGGCGGCGGAGTAGGGCGCGCCCCAAGCGCTTCTCACCGACGGGGAGCCGCGAGCGGCTCCCCGCTGTTTTCACGGCGCTCAGAAATCGAACGTCATGCCAGTCGTGACGGCTTCGGCCTTGTTGCCGGCAACGACGTTGTTGTTGGCGTCGCGTCCGCATACCCCGTAGCCATGTCCGCTGACACCGAGGCAATAATGCGCGCCCGGTCCGTTGCGCAGATAGCTGCCCACCATGTACCAGCTCACGAACGGGCTGAAGTGGTACTTCACGCCGATGGCGTACTGATCGGCGCTGGAGTCGACTGTGTTGAGCGCGAAGTCGGCAGCGCCTGCGGGCGCGGAGACTGCGACCCCGGGCGTGGGATAGGCGTTCAGGACGCCCGTGCCCGGTGAGCCCGGCGAGGCGTTGGCGTGAGCCCAGGACGCGCTGACGTCCCATTTGTCGACCGTCTGGGTCGCGCTCAGGAAGTAGCCGTCGCGCGAACGCTCGTTGAAGGCGGCCACCGTATTCTGACGACGCATGATCTCGTAGATGCCGTAGAGCTGGAGGCTGCCGATCACGTCGTTGAACCTGTAGCCTGCACCGACCTTTGCCGCCCACTCGTTGGCGATACCGACCGAACCCGGCGGCACGGTGAGAACGGTGCCGTTGCTCAGGGGCGTCACCGCCTCGTCGCCGGTGCGGTTGGTGCCCTCGTGCAGCTCGTACGCTGCGACGCCGGTGAAGCCGCCCTGATTATAGGTCAGCGAGGCGCTGTAGAGATTGCCGTATGAGCCGTCGGTGCAGCCTTCCGGCGCCGATGTCAGCGGGAAGCCCGAGCCGCTGCCGCGCGATGACGTCGCCGGGCAGTTGAAATCGCCAAGCGCATAGTCGCTGTTGTCCTTTGCGGTGTTCTGTCCCGGCGAGACCATGAGCGTGGCCTGGAAGCCATTCCAGATCGGCGATTCATACCAGATCGCATGACTGGCGCGCCAATCGAACTCGGCGCGGAGATCGCCGCCGGTGTTACCCATGATCGAGTTGTAGTCGCCGAGCGTGGCCGAGAACGGATCGAACTTTGCCGTCGCCTTCTTGTAGGGCGTGTCTGCCTTGCCGGCCTTGATCGTACCCCACGGGCTCTCCATGCCGAGGAAGCTGTCGCGCGTGCCGAATGCTGCGCGCTCGGTCGGTACGGCTGCGACCTCGACGAGGGACTCGAACTGCGCGACGGCCGCCCATCCGGGATAACCATAGGGATCGAGATTGTGCCGCGCGCGAACGCCGAAATAGGTGAGATTGCTGGAGACGCCGAACTTCGTGCCTTGGTCGTAGACGCCGGGATTGAAGACGTCACCCGAGAGATCGACATGGCCGTAGAGCGTCACGGTGGTGTTGTCGATGAATGGATTGGCGCCGGGCGCCTTGCTGTAGAGCGGAGCGCCACCGATGCTGACAACGGTGTGCTCGGGCGCAGGCGCCGGTGAGGGCGCGACCGCCGCGTGCAGAACCGGATTGCCCTTCGGCGAAGCCGGGGCAACGGCCGTCACTGCGGCCTTCTCGCCCATATGATTGACGCGTTCACGTAGCTGCGCGTTCTCCTTCGCGAGCTTCGTGTTGCTGCGCTCGAGCGCGTCGAGGCGCGCAATGACATCATCTATAGTTGCTGCTTTGATTGAATGTATACTTGTGGTTGTGCAAAGGGCCGCAAAGCCTGTGCCGAGCAGAAAGGCCTTCTTCATTGGTTTCCCCTCTATCGCCGCAGGCTCTCAATGGGCCCGGGATAAAGTGGAAGGTAATGTATACCAGATACGGCATACAATACGCCTGGTGTGATGCTACTCACTTTCTGGGCTGAGTGTGTCCAAACAGCAACTATTCCCGGCAAAGCGTGTCGCGCGGCGATCTGCCGCATTGCGTCGCACCCAGCCTGTTCCGGTGGAAAAAGCGAGCGGCGTCCGAGGCTTGCTTCAATCGCCCCACGGCGGTTGGCCGCGCCCAAGGCGCTCGGCGATATCGGTCTGAAACACCGGCGGTCCGAACGCGAACCACTCATCGGCGACCTGGTAGACGAGTAGCCGTCTGTTCTCGGCGCAAAACCGCGTCAGCCAGTCCAGTGCCTTCTTCTTCGGCCGCTCACCGACCGGCACCACTACGTCGACCGGCAGGCCGCGCCAGAAGAAATTGGCGGCCAGCATGATCATGCTGGATTGATCCGGCCGCATCCAATCCGGCAACGGGCTCGACGCGACCAGCCAGCCGCAGACGAATTCGCGGCACGGATGCTGCGGGCGTTCGGGATAGATCGAACATCGATGTGCGACGCTGAATGGGCATGGTTGCCCCCTGTGCACCTTGTGGCCGCGCACCTCGATCTGCAGCCAGCCATCGCAGCAGGCGCTGCAGCTTCCGCAGGTTCTGGTGATGTCGGGGCTCACGGGCGAAGCTGGTGCTCCAGGCGCATCTCGATCGCCTATGAACTACCAGCACCGTTTGCGGACGGGCAAGATCTTCAGTGCACGAGATCTTCAGTGGACGAGACCTGCGGCGGACGAGGCCGGATTGGTTGGCGGAAGGCCTCGCGACTAGGCGTACAAATATCCGACCGGCCTGCCTTCGGTGCGCAGCGGACGAATGTCCTTCTGTGTGATGATCTGGCTGGCCAAGCCGTCGATCTCGTCGCGCTGTGTCGGTGTCCAGCTGCGAAGATCGTTCATGCCCTTGAGCAGGCCGAGCCGGAGCACCTGCGTGTTCTCACCAACGCCAGCGAGGCTGATCGAGTCCTTGCCCGCCGTCACGACATCGCCGGCTGCGAGTTCAAAGCTTTCGCCGGACT
Source organism: Bradyrhizobium sp. CCGUVB4N (assembly GCF_024199945.1). Classification (GTDB taxonomy): domain Bacteria; phylum Pseudomonadota; class Alphaproteobacteria; order Rhizobiales; family Xanthobacteraceae; genus Bradyrhizobium. The sequence goes on from NZ_JANADP010000001.1 coordinate 4,023,729, forward strand.
TCTTCTTGAACTCGGCCGTGCCGCGAATGATGCGGTAGATCACGACCTCGCCCTTGCCAAGGCAGTCGGCGTCGGCGGCGATCAAGGCGCTCTTCGGCAGCAGCGAGTGGCCAGGCGGATCGGTCGCGATGATGTGGCCGGTGACGAGATGGCCGCTTGGAATCTCGATCCCGATATCGCGGATGTAGACCGGGAGCGCCGATTTGACGGGGCCGTCGACGAGCGGCCTGAACAGCGCATCCAGCGCCAGCGGATCCTGAAGCCAGAAGCCGGCATCGGCGGGACGATCGTGTAGCGGATGGGTCCACGCGACGCGCGGCGTCTCGGCTTCGTTGATCTGATCCGGGCCGACGATGGTCGGATTCGGAAAGGTGGTGGGATCGGTGATGAAGGCTTCGAGGAATTTGCCGGAATAGCCCATCGAGATCGGATCCGGCACCACCGTCTGCGGCGTCTTCAAATTCTCTTCGGTCGACAGCCCCGACCATGTGTAGAACAGCTGGCGATGCACGATCGCGCTTTGCAGCATCACCGCACCAGGACCGACATTGTAGAAGCGCCCGTCATAGTCGAAGGTGAAGGCGCCCGAGGTGACCAGCACGAGCTGAAAGCCGCCCGGCGGCAGGTGCAGATGGAAATCGGTGGGGCCGGTGTCGGACCGATAGATCGGCAGGTTGGTCGCGACTTCGTGCAGCAGGAAGGTTTCGTTGTTGGCGTGAAAGCCTTCGTTGGCGCGGTTGTAGAGCGCTTGCGGACGATAGGTCGCTTCGAACTTCGCATTTTTGTCGCGATCGATCGCGACGAAATCCTGGGTGTTGAGACGGAGCGGCGCGCCGTTCGGATGGGTGAGGCCGGTGGTCTTGAGATCGCCCGCAGCATGCACGTTCATGACGTTCTCCGCTCTGCGCCATTGCCAGCTTGCAACGTCATTGCGAATTTTGGGCCAGTTGGTTTACGGAGCAGCAAACGGGCCCGGCGCTGTGGCGCGGCGAGCAAAAATCCGGTGGCTGCGCCGCGGGTTAGATCGTCCGCTCGCTCCGATCACGCGACGCCGCGCCAAGGCTGGCGATCGCGAGGCGGCGACGCTCTTTGTCTAATTTGTCGGCAAGCCTCGCCAGCGCGCGTGCATGCGGCGATTGACAATATGTTCATGTTTTGTTCTTATGCTGCGACCGAGATGGAGGCAGCCATGGACAACCGCATCAACGACATCCGCAGAACGATCAGGGCGCTCCGCGTCAGCATGCGCGAGGCCGAAGCGATCATGCATGAACAGATCAACCGCGACGAGGACTGCAGTTTCGTCGCGCAGGAAGTCATCAAGATGCGCTCGGTCATGAGCGAACTGGTGAAGGAGCGAACCGCGCTCGGCGACAACGAACCGATCGTCGTGAGCAGCTTCTTCATCCCGCGGCGAAGGCCGACGCGAAAGCCGGTCGCTGCTGCTGCCCCGACCATCGCGTCGGTGTTCCGTCCACGCCTGGTGGCGAGGGTTTGACGGCGAGGGGGCTCAATCAAAGGAGTGAGGCGCGGCCCGATCCGGTTTGCCGGCCGGGCTGTCCGCCCACTTCGCCATCTCCATGGTCCGCGCATCGACGCCCTCGCACCAGAAGCAGCTCGGCGTTGTCAGGCCCTTCGAGGACAGGATCGGGACCAGGCTGTGGCCGCAACCGGCGCACCAGGTGATGTCAGTCATTCATTCCCCTACGGCGTAGCAAGTTCGGAAAGAGATCTTGTCGTTGGCGAAGCTTGTGCGGGCGCTATGACGGCGCTGGCGCGCGCTGTCCGGTGTCGGTGCGCGTCTCCGATATCGTCGATGCCGCAATCCATCGCGACGCGGCGGTGATGTCGTCGCCATTTTCGCGATAGGCGCGCAGCTGGAATTCAGCCGAGCTTCCGCGCGCCACGATGGTGCGGCAGTGCTCGATCTCGGCGCTGCATTCCAGCGCGGCTGCATCCTCGGTGATGTCGTCGATGATTCGCGCAAGCCACTCCGAGATCGTCACCGGTCCGTCTTGTGACGCAAAGATGCAGTCGGTGCCGTAGCGCTGGGCGCGCCATTTGTTCTCTACCGCAACCGCGCGCTCGACCGCGCTCACTTGCTTCGACAGATGCGGCCTCAGATAGAGGTGCCGCGTCAGGCAGCGATACAGCGAGGCGACGGCAATGGCGTCGTCGACGAAGGTGCAGGTGTCGGGCGCGCGAAGCTCCAGCGTCGGGTGCTTCATGGAGGGGCGCATCGCCCACCAGATATGGCTCTCATCGGGGATCACGCCGGAACGCTGCAGCGCGCCGACATAATCGTCGTAATCGCGCCTGCTCTCGAACAGCTCGGGCAGACTGGTGCGCGGAAGCTCCGAATAGGCGGCGAGCCGGTAGCCCTTCAATCCCGTCTTGTGGGAATTCCAGAACGGCGAGGACGCCGACAGCGCGATAAACAGCGGCAGATGCGGCAGCATCGCCCGCATCACCGCCATCCGCTTCTCCGGATCGGGCAATTGCACATGCACATGCATGCCGCACATCATGTTGCGGTGGCCGATGCTGCGCAGGTCCTCGATCATCTCCTCGTAGCGCGGCTTCGGGCTCGGCTGCGACATGCGCCAGATCGCGGTCGGATGCGTGCCGCAGGCCATGATGACAAAGCCATATTGCGCGGCGACGTTGGCGACCTCGCGGCGCAGGAACCTCAGCTCCTCCCGCGCGTCATTGACATCGACATGGACGTTGGTGGCGACCTCGAGCTGGGATTGCAGCATCTCGCGCATGGCCTGGCCGCCGGTCGACCAGTTCGCCGATTCGAACAGCTCGTTGGGCCTCTGGATCGCGACCTCGAGGGTGCGGCGATCGGCGAGGAAATATTCCTCTTCGATGCCGAAGGAATATTCGGCCGTCTTGCCGCGCCCGCCGGCAGAACGGATCACGAGATGCTGCTTGTCGTCGGAAGTATCCAATCGCAGCAGTTTCAAAACGTCTGAAGCAAATGTCATGGGCCACCCGGCAGTGGTATTACCTGCCGGCGATAATCCTCCTGGCCGGGGCGGGTTCCGCCTCGGTCCCACCGGAAATTGCAAGCTCGAACGGAACAATTTTCACGTGGTCTGACGCGCGCGCGATCAGCGCGTGGTTCGGCGGCACCTCGGTCCAGCCGGTTTCCTTGTCGAACGGCTCGGACACGACGACGACCTGGCCGTCGCCGGCCTCGCGATAATAGAGCGTGTTGGCGGCGTCGTTGACGGCGACGCGAAACGCGTAGAGATCGCGTCCGTTGGCGATCGCGCTGGTGAAGCGCAGCCGTTCGCACAGTTGGCCTTCGTTGACGAGACCGACGAGCGATTGCAGCACGGCGCGCGTTGCGCCGAGCGGATCGGCGTCGAGACCGGCACCCATCATGGCGAGGAACACGGCCTCCGAGTCGGTCGTTCCCAGCCGCGACGGATAGTAGGCATCGGGGATCAGCGCCTCGACCTTGCGTCGCAGCCGGTTCCAGCTGCCGACAAAACCGTTGTGCATGAACATCCATTGGCCGCAGGCAAAGGGATGGCAGTTCTGCCGCGTCACCGCGGTGCCGGTGGCGGCGCGCACATGGGCAAAGAACAGATGCGAGCGCAGATGGCGGCAGAGGTAGCGCAGATTTTCATCCGACCACGCCGGCCGCGTCTCGCGATAAAGCCCGGGCTCGGGATGCTCGCCATACCAGCCGAGACCAAAGCCGTCGCCATTCGATCCCGCCGTCGACTGCAGCGAGCGAATGCTCTGCGCGATCAGCGAATGCTCGGGCTCGGTGACGTAAGGTTCGAACGAGGTCGTCTCGCCCCGATATGCGATCCAGCGGCACATGAGGTTCCCGTGCGGCAAAGTGTCGTGAGGTGCACCAACGATCCTCACCACGTGAGGGTTCCAGCCATTTGGTCGAGGCCGACGCGCACGGAGCGGGGTTGCCTTCATCGCCTCGCTGTGTAGAACACCTCTCAGGGTGCTCGCTGCATTGGGCAGCGACAGGTCAAGCGATGGTCGGGCCGCCACGCAGGATGCGTGCGCCCCATGAATGATCAGCTGCCCGGCAGGCACCTGCCCAAATCACCGTTTTTCGTCGCGCGTGCGCTGAACACGCTCCAGCATTTCCTGCATGTCGAGGCCGTGAGCGGCGTCGTGCTGCTGGTGGCTGCGGCTGCCGCATTGCTCTGGGCCAACTCACCCTTCGCTCATTGGTATCACGACATCTGGAACCAGCCGGTCACGCTTCGGCTCGGGGACTTCGCTTTCGTCAGGTCCCTGCATTTCTGGATCAACGATGGATTGATGACGGTGTTCTTCCTGGTCGTCGGCATGGAGATCCGCCGCGAGATGCATGAGGGAGCGCTGAGCAGGTTCGATCAGGCCATCCTGCCGGTGCTGGCGGCCGTCGGCGGTGTGGTCGTTCCCGCGCTGATCTATTTAAGCTTCAACACCGTCACAGGGCGTAGCCAGGGCTGGGCGATCCCGACCGCGACGGACATCGCCTTTGCGGTCGGCGTACTCGCACTGTTGGGGCGATCAATTCCTGTCAATGTCCGGGTCTTCCTTCTGGCCCTGGCCATCATCGACGACATCATTGCAGTGCTCGTCATCGCACTGTTCTACACGAGCAGTCTCGATCTCAACGGCTTCATGGTCGCTTCGTTCGGCGTGCTCCTGGCGCTGGGGTTTCAGCGGCTTGGATTCAACTCCGCATTTGCTTATGTCGTGCCGGCCTTCATCGTCTGGGCGGGCTTCCTCACGGCAGGCGTCCATCCGACGCTCGCGGGCGTTGTGCTGGGCCTGATCACGCCGGTCCGTTCAGCCGCGCCCGGGATCGTGCCGCCCGTCATCCGCGTTGAGACGGCCCTGCATCCCTGGGTCGCTTATGCCATCATGCCGCTGTTCGCGCTGGCCAATGCCGGCGTCGATCTCAGGGGCGCCGCGTTCAGTGGCGGCGCGCAATTCGTGACGCTCGGCATCGGGCTCGCGCTGTGCGCGGGAAAGCCGATCGGCGTGATCGGCGCGACCTGGCTCGCGGTGCGTACCGGATGGTGCCGACTGGCGCCGGGCGTGTCATGGTCCGGCATCTGCCTTATCGGGCTTCTGGCCGGCATCGGTTTCACCATGTCGATCTTCATCGCCATGCTCGCCTTCACTGATGAGAGGTTGCTGGACGCCGCGAAATTCGGCGTCCTGCTCGGCTCGCTCATCTCCGTGACGCTCGGCCTCGGCTGGGGCGCGGAATACGCCCATCGGCAGCGCGAGCAGGGCGATCACTGACGCCACCCACGCCAGCACTTCAGGTCGGCAGCGGGATCAGGGGCGCGACCTCGCGATCGCCGGCGTTCTCGCTCGCCGCAAGACCTTGTGCGACGCCGACGCGATCGGCCTCGGGCCGATTTTGGCTCATCTTGCGCTTGCCTTCGAACCGCACCACGGGGATGCGCACACCGACGATTCCGCGCAGCTGCGCGGCGATGAAGTCCGCGGGGGCATCACTGACCGCCCACGGCTTTGCACGCGCGCCTTCGTGCTTTCTGGTCAACCGCGTCACGACCTCGAGCAGGCGCTCAGGGGCCTGGAAGAATTCCACCGGGCCATAGGCATGCACAGCGATGTAATTCCAGGTCGGCACGACCTTTTCGGTTTCCTGCTTGGTGGCGTACCAGGACGGCGTCACATAGGCGTCGGGACCCGAGAAGATCGCGAGCGCATCGCCGATCGGCGCCAGCTTCCATTGCGGGTTGGCCTTCGCCACATGCCCGTACAGCACGCCATGCTCGCCCTCGCTCTCATCGAGGAAGAGCGGCAAGGGGGTTGCGACCGGACCTTCGGCGGTGGCGGTGACGAGGCTGGCGAGGCGGGCGGCGCGGATGGTTGCGCGGATGCTCTCGATGTCGTCGTCCCTGAAGGCGGGGGGAATATACATGGCATGTCTCCGTTCTTGACCCGGAGATAGCCGCAATCTGGACTATGAGAAACTACCAGTTTTATGCAATTTGATCAGTCCAGTTCAGCGACCGCCTGTGCCAGGAGCTTGCAGCCCCGCTCGATCTGCGCCGTTTCCAGCGCCGAATAGCCCATGACGAGGCCGACCGACTTCCGCGCTCGGGGACCGGCGAATAGCGCGGAGACCGGATAGATGCCGACGCCCTTGGCGCGGGCGGCCTCGATCAGCGCGCCCTCATGCTTTTGCGGCAGGCTGTCGAACCACGCCACCACGTGCAGGCCGGCGGCGGTGCCCTCGACCCTGACACGATCGCCGAAGCGGCGGTGAAGGGCGGCAAGCAGCGCCTGCTGGCGCTCGGCGTTGCGCCGGCGCACGCGCCTGACGTGACTGTCATAGGCGCCGCTCTCCAGCATCGCCGCGAGTGCCTCCTGCTCGATCAGCGGCGTGTGCCGGTCCATGATCTGCTTGGCGGCGGCGAACAGGGATCGCAAGCCCGGCGGCACCACGAGATAGCCGATCCGCAAGGTCGGTGAGAGCGTCTTGGAGACGGTACCGAGATAGATCACGTTGTCGCGGCCTTCCAGCGCATGCAGCGGCGGGATCGGCTTGGTGTCGTAGCGATACTCGCTGTCGTAATCGTCCTCGATCACGTAAGCGTCGTTCGCTCTCGCCCAGGCGAGCAATTGGTGCCGGCGTCCGATCGGCATCACGCCGCCGAGCGGATATTGATGCGACGGCGTCACATAGGCGAGGCGGGCGGCGATGCCCTCGAGCCGCCCGGTCTGGAGGCCCTCGGCATCGACCGTGACCGGCATCGCGACGGCGCCCGTCGCAGCAAATGTGTGCCGTGCCATCTGGTAGCCGGGATCCTCCATGATGAAGCGGTCGCCGGCATCGAGCAGCAGGCGCGCGCAGATATCGAGGCCCTGCTGCGAGCCGTTGACGACGACGATCTGGTCGACCTCGCAGCGGATGCTGCGCGATCGCCAGAGATAGCCCTGAAGCGCGGTCCTCAGCCGCAGTGACCCGCAGGGGTCGTCATAGGCGAGCCGCTCGGGCTTGCGCGCCATTGCAGCCGTTACGGCCTTCTTCCATGCGAGCACGGGGAAGTCCGACGGCGACAGCTCGCCATAGCGGAAGTTGGCGACGAGCCCGCGTGGCGGCTCGTTCCAGCGCGGCGGGTCCTGGCGCAATCGCTCGCCGAATGCGGACAGCCGCACCTTGCGCGTCGATGGCCGCGACGTCGCGCGGGCGCGTCCACGCTCCACCACGGCGCGCGCGACGCGCGGCCGGGCGCCAGGACGCGTCTCGATAAATCCTTCCGCCGTGAGCTGCTCATAGGCGATCGTGACGGTCGAGCGGGCCACGCCCATCTCACTGGCCAGCGCCCGCGACGACGGCAACAGGCCATCAGCGCCGTAGACCAGCGACATGATCTGATCGCGCAAGGCCTCGTAGATCTGGCGAGCGCCCATGCGGCCGGCGCGGCGGTCGGGATTGGTTCTCTTCTGCATCATCCACATTCCAGGCCGGCACTTGCTGCGGACCGGCGAGCTTGGAATGTGTTTCTAGCCCTGTTCGCCGAGCGTTTCGGCGTAAGTTTTGCCGTAGGGATAAAAATGTTCCTTGCGGCCCTGATCCCATTGCGCCTTGAAGCCGGGCGCCGTGATGTCCCAATCCGGGCGGCAGATCTTGCTGACGGCCCGGAGATCTCCGCGGAGCTCCTCGACGGTCGGGCGCCCGAAGAACCAGTAGCCGTTGTAGATCTTGTGAATGCGCAAGCCGGGCTCCAGCACGATGACATGCGGAATCATCGGATTGTGCACGGGGTCGGTATATTCGGCGATGTCGAGATCCTTCTGAACGATGCGCCGTGAGTCCGAGAGGAACGGCCAATGCGCGCCGACGCCGCTGCGATATTCGTTGGTCTGGGTGATGTTGTCGGTGGTGATCGTCACCAGCCGGCAATAGCCCACCTCCATCTCGCGATGAAGTTGCAGCAGCCCTTCGGCCTGGCGGCGGTCCTTCGGACAGTAGCCGCCGCGGCCGAGAACGACGACCATCGGATCGATGCCCTGCAGCTCTGAGAGCTTGCGGTGCTTGCCGGTGTGATCGCTCAGCTCGTAATCCGGAAAGGTCGCTCCCGGCACCATGTCAGTTCGCATAGGACTCTCCCATGTTCTAGAGATCGATCACGATGTCGCCTTGCGGGCGTGCGCAGCAGATCAGGACATTTCCGTCCGCCGGTGCGTCGAGCGGATCGGGCTGATAGCTGACGTCGCCGGCAACGAGCCCGCTTTCGCAGTTGTGGCACACGCCGGTCCGGCACGACCAGCGCACGGGGACGTCGCAGGCTTCAGCCAGTTCGAGCAGGCTGGCGTAGGATGGTCCCCAGCAGACATTGAGGCCGCTGCGGGCAAAGGACACCATGGGTCCCGGGCCCGGTACGCCCAGCGGCAGATGCGCGGACCTGTTCGGTGAAGCTGCGATGCCGGGCGTCAACGAAGGCCTGGCGCCGAACAATTCAGTGTGGATGCGATCGGGTGCCACGCCCCATGCGTGGAGGGCGGTCGTGAGGTCGCTGATGAACGCGGCCGGTCCGCAGAGATAGAAGTCGCCATCCTGGGGTACGTTGATGGTCTGGAGCAGCTGCCGGTCCAGATGTCCGGTGCTGTCGAAATCGACCTCGGGGCGATCGTTGGGATCGGGCCTGCTGTAGCAGACGTGGCTGTGATGGTGAGGAAGCCTGCCCAGCAATTCGCGCACCTCGGCGCCGAAGGCATGCTCGCGGCCGTTGCGGTTGCCGTGCAGCCACCAGACCTCCCGTGTCGTTCCTTCCGCCGCGAGCGCGTGGAGCATCGCGAGAACCGGCGTCACGCCGATGCCGGCGCTCAGCAGGACAATTGGCCGCGTGCCCTGCTGCAGCGTGAAGCTGCCGCGCGGCGCACCGAGCTGGACGATGTCGCCGGGTTCGAGCTCGTCGGCGACGTACGTGCTGGCGATGCCGTGTGCTTCGCGTTTGATGCTGAGACGATAGGACGCCGCATCGGCGTGGCGCGACAGCGAATAGCTGCGCGTCATCGCAGGCGTGGCGGAAGGTCCGAGCCGCATGATGACGAACTGGCCGGGCAGGGCCGCGACCCCCGGATGTCCGTCCGCCGGTTCGAGGATCAGCGACGTCACGTTGTCGGTTTCGGCGATCTTGCGCGCGACGCGATACGGTCGGAAGCCGCGCCAGGCGGGAGATGGGCTTGCCGCCGGACCAAGCCCGGCATTGCCTGTCGCCGGATTGTCCTTCTGCGCGAGCATGGCTGCGAAGGAACGATGCCAGCCGCGGCTCAGCGCCGCAATTTTGAGCGCGCGCTCCAGGTGCTCGCGCGGGTGAGGGGGCAAATAGAGCAGCGTGTTGATCTCGAACACGCTCATGCTCTCAGGGCCGCTGGCGACCCGCATAATCTCATCACCCGCCTCGACGTCACCTTCCTCGATCACACGAAAATAGAATCCGGGCCGGCCGTGCTTGACCAGCAGCGCGGCCATGTCCGGCTCCTCCATGCGAATGCCGAGCCGGTAGCAGGTGACGCGCGGCTGCGTCACCTCGAACACGGCCGAGCCGATCCTGTAGCGATCTCCGATGCAGACCTCCGCGTCGGCGAGGCCCTCGACGGTGAAGTTCTCGCCGAATTGACCAGGAACGAAGTTCGATCGACCGAGATGCTCCTGCCAGTAGCGATAGGACGCATCCTGATAGACATACACGGCACGCTGCTCGCCGCCGTGACCCGCAATGTCGCCCTGGCCATCGCCATCGATGTTGAGCCGACGCACTCTGCGCGGGCCTTCGACAGGGGCTTTCCAGATGCCGGTATGGACCGTCCGGCCTTGCCAGGCGATGTCACGCGGCAGGCCGACATTGACGGACAGCAAACGTGCCATGTCTGTTCTCCCTGCGACCACTGCGGCTCCGCGCTCCGGCGGATTCCGGATCACGACGACCCTAATCTGCATCCCGGCCGGCTTTTTGGCGCGTTAGGCGTTGTTAGACGTTGCGAGGCCGGCTTGCCGCCGGCTGCCCACGTTCCGATCTAGGCAAGACCGAAACCGCAAGGCGGGAGATCGAGATGGATGACCAGGCCAAATTGGCGGCGCTGCAGCGCCACTGGGAGGCGTCGGATGCGAACGATTTCGAGGCCGAGCATGACATCTACCGCGACGACGCCGTGCTCGATTATCCGCAGTCCGGCGAGCGTATCCGCGGCCGACGGAACATCCAGCAGAGCCGCTTCGTGCAGCCGAACCAGAAGCGCTTCACGGTGCGGCGGATTATCGGTGGCGGCGATCTCTGGGTGAGCGAATTCGTCCTGACCTATGACGGGGTGCCATCCTACGTCGTCAGCATCATGGAATTCCGCGACGGATTGGTAGCGCACGAAACGCAATATTTCGGTGACCGGTTCGATCCGTCACCATCGCGCGCGCATCTCGTGGAGGTCGTTGGTTAGGAGCGAAGCTCACGCCTGCACGCGTAACGAGAGCGCGACCCGGAACTCCGATGCGGCGGCTGGTCGCACGCGTCTCGTCTTGATTCCGGCGCACCCGGCTTTATCTCTGGGGAGAACAAGAATCCGGGCCCCTCTGGCGAGGACGCTGACAATGTCAGCAAAACCTCGCGATGTCGGATGACCTGTCCCGCGCGAATGCGATGGATCGGCCGATCGTCGGGCCTTCTTACGTTCCCTCCGACCAATCGTCCCATCTGCAGCTCCGCGCGGCCATTTCGCAAGATTGAGGAGCGACGATGTCTGACGCCAATAATTCCAATCCGATCGAACTCGAGATCACCGAGCCGCGCAGCTTTAGCGAGCAGGCTGCGGTGGCGCTGGTGATCGCCGGCGCACTGGTTGCCGTGGCCGACCGGCGCGTGTCGCCGGTCGAGCGCGACGAGGTGATCCGGTTCATCAGGGAACGCGGATTGGCGCCGCATATCAGCGAGGAGCGCCTGTTTGCGATGTTCGACGAGCTCGCCGAACGGCTCGAAGAGCCTGATTTCGCCAATGTGGTGATCGACACCTTGCGGCCGGTCTCGGACCTGCCGCTGTCGTCCCATCTCATCGAGCTGTCGGAGCGCGTCGCGGCCGCGGACGAGGACGTGCATCCGCACGAGGTGCAGGCGATCAAGCTGTTGCGCCTGCTGACGCTGGTGCTGCCGCGCGCGAAGCCGGTCGGGGCGGCTGCGGTCAGCGCCGCCGCGAAGGCGTGAGCATGAGCGCAGCTTCGGACGAGCAAAAGACGAGGTCTGCGGGCGCCACCGGTCAACCGGCCGGTGGCGACCCGCGGCTTGACGCGCTCGTTCATCGGCTGCCGCCGCGCCTTGCCGGCACCGTCGACTATCTCCTGCAACCGTCCAGCCGCTGGGTCCGGATTCCCTCGGGCGCGCTGCTCGTCGTCGGTGGCGTGCTGTCCTTCCTGCCGGTCCTCGGCATCTGGATGCTGCCACTCGGCCTCGCGCTGCTCGCCGAGGACGTGCCGGCGCTGCGTGCGTCCCGCTCAAAGGTCTTCGATTGGATCGAGCGCCGCAAACCGCACTGGCTGGATCCGTCAGTTTCGAAAAATAATCAGTCATGATTGAACTCATCACCGCCGAAGCGCTGACCGCGCTGCTCCAGGTCGTTCTGATCGACCTCGTGCTCGCCGGCGACAATGCCGTCGTCATCGGTCTCGCCGCTGCAGGCCTCCCGGCCGATCAGCGCCGCCGTGCCATCGTCGTCGGCATCGTGGCCGCGACCGGCTTGCGCATCGTCTTCGCCGGCGTCGCAACCCAGCTCCTGCAGGTGATCGGCCTGCTGCTCGCCGGCGGTGTGCTGTTGCTGTGGGTGTGCTGGAAGATGTGGCGCGAGCTGCGTGAGCAGGCCGCGCATGCGAACCAGCTTGCCTTCAGCCATGGCGGTGGAGCGACCAGCGCGGCTGCGCCGCGCAAGACGTTCAAGCAGGCTGCCTTGCAGATCGTCGCCGCCGACGTCTCGATGTCGCTCGACAACGTGCTCGCGGTCGCGGGCGCGGCGCGAGAGCACCCCTACATCCTCGTCTTCGGCCTGGTCCTGTCAGTCGCGCTGATGGGCGTCGCGGCCGATCTGCTCGGCCGCGTGCTCCAGAAGCAGCGCTGGATCGCCTATGTCGGCCTCGCCATCATCGTCTACGTCGCCTTCGAGATGATCTATCGCGGCTCGCTCGAGCTCGCGCCTGTCATCGCGAGCCTCTAAGTCCTGCCTTCCTGAAGTCCTGCCTTCCTGCCTACGTTTTTCTGGAGTGATCGATGTCGTCTGAACCCCAAGCACCTTTGGCCGCGCGTGCGCCGCAGCCGCCGATCGGCCTGTTTCCGCGGCTGATCTTCGGCTCGCGCTGGCTGCAATTGCCGCTCTATGTCGGCCTCATCGTCGCGCAGGCCGTTTACGTGCTGCTGTTCCTGAAAGAGCTCTGGCACCTGGTCGCGCACTCCTTCGACGCCAGCGAGCAGCAGATCATGCTGGTCGTGCTCGGCCTGATCGACGTCGTCATGATCTCGAACCTGCTCGTCATGGTGATCGTCGGCGGTTACGAGACCTTTGTCTCCCGCCTGAACCTGCGCGGCCATCCCGACGAGCCGGAATGGCTGAGCCATGTCAACGCCAGCGTGCTCAAGATCAAGCTCGCGATGGCGATCGTCGGCATCTCCTCGATCTCGCTGCTCAGGACCTTCATCGAGGCCGGCAATCTCGGCACCACGCGCAGCAATTTCACCGAGACCGGCGTGATGTGGCAGGTGCTGATCCACCTGACCTTCATCATCTCGGCGATCGGCATCGCCTGGGTCGACCGCCTCAGCGAAAACGGACATCGCAAGGAGAACGGTCACGCCTGAGCGCGAGCCGCTCGCTCAGGCGCCGACGGCAAAATGAAGCGGTCGCCGTCCGCGCGCCAGCGTCTCGGACGGTGCTTCGCCGAAGGCCTGCTTGTAGCCCCTCGAGAAATCGCCGAGGTGCCAGAAGCCGTTGCCGAGCGCTGCGGCCTTCACCGTCAATCCGTCGCCTCCGGTCATGAGCTGGATGCGAACGGCCCACAGGCGCTTGAGACGCAGATAGTGATGCAGGCTGACGCCGTGCACCGCTTGCGTCGCGACCTGGAGCGTGCGCGCGGACACGCCAAGCGCAGCTGCGAGGTCGTCGCTGTAGAGCGGCTTGCTACCGAACAGTTCGACGACCTCGTCGAGCTGCGCAATCAGCTTGCGGTGCCGGTCGAACGAACCGGGACGGGCGGTGCGGGCCTCGGCCGGCACCAGGACAGCGTCGAGGCCTGCGAGCAGCGTTTCCTGGATCGGACGGTTGAGCGCCTCGAATTGACGCGGCGAACCGCATGCCGAAGCCAGCGAGAACATCTCCAGGAAAATGGCGCGCAAGCGTGCCATCGGATCGTCCTGCGTGCGGACATAGGCGAGGCCGGAGTTGAAATCCGCCCAGCCGCGATGCCGCATGTCCGAGTTGAAGCGCAGCATGACATAGGTGTTGGGTTGCTGCTCCATCGACTCCACCGGCGCCTTGCCGCGCATCACGGCGATGGTCGAACTGTCGACCTCGCCGCCGTTGGTGATGGCGTGAAAGGAAAGGGGCACAACGAGGCCGATGCCGGTGTCCGTCCCGATCTCGGCTTCGTAGCGTCGCGCAAACGCGCGCTGAAGTACGAACAGCCCGTTCTGGAGCGGCAGGATTGCGCGCGACAGCGAGAACTCGCGCGGCCGAAGCGGCGTGCTGGTGCCGAGGCCGAGTACCTCGTTGGCACGAAACTCGCTGAAATCCGAGAAGCGCTCGATTTTCAGGACTCGCGAAGGCTTCAGCCGATTGACCGGCATGTCGATGTCCCAGGGGCCACAGCTGTCGGGGTGGAACCGAAACAATTACCAGACGGCCAACTGCTGTTCATATCCCGGAAACTACTGCCATTTCAGCGGCGATTCCTATTGCGCGTGATCGCAGGGGACGCATGCAGATCACGCGATGTGCGGATAGGCCGCATTCTCCCGCCGTTCGCGCTCGCCCAGTTCACGGACGATCTCCTGCAGGAACGACTCCGTGAAAGCGGGCAGGGTGCGCTCGGCGCGAACATAGATGCCGAGATCCGACCACACCGGGCTGCCCGCATTGTCGAGCGGCAGGAACACGAGCTGAGCGTCGCGCGACAGCCGGCCGATGCCGAGCTGGGTCTGGAAGGCGACACCGACGCCGCGCGCGGCGAGCTCGCGCATGAGGTCGATCGAGTTGGCTTGAATCGCCGGCTCCGGTGTCTCGGAGAGCTGCGCGATCAAGGGCTGCAGCAAATGGTAGATCGACAGCTCCGGCAGCGCGTGAATGACGGGGAAGGCGAGGCACTGCTCCAGCGTCACCGTCTTGCGGCGCGCCAGCGGATGCTCGCGCGCGACGAGCGCGCCGAGGCGAAACCGCTTCAGCGCGACCTGCCGCAGGTCGGGCGGATGCCTGAGCGCGATGGCGATGCCGATATCGGCCTCACCCCGGCGCAGGGCTTCGAGCACATCGGACGATCCCATGACTTCCGTGGTGAAGCTGACGCGCCGGGCACGGGTCCGGTGCGAGGCGATCAGATCCGGCAGCACCGATTCGGTGAGGGACTCGATGCAGGCGATGCTGACGCTGCCGTGCCAGGCGCCGGACAGGGACTCGACGTCCGAGCGGAAGCGATCGAGGTCCTGAAGCACGTTCATGACGTGGCGCGCGAGCATCTCGCCGACCGTCGTCAGGGTCAGGCCGCGCGCATTGCGCTCGAATAAGGGTGATCCAACCTCTTGTTCAAGCTTGAGAATTTGGCGACTGACCGCTGAGGAGGCGACGTTCAGGAGGCGTGCCGCGGCGCGGATCGAGCCGGTGCGGCGGACGGCATGGAAGTACTGGATGGACGGTGAGTGAAAGCGCATGGGCAGACTATAGCTGTTGCCGAAACGGCAGCAACATGTACGAAATTCTCTGCCTTTTGAGAGCGCCGGTTTCACCCTAATGTCACGTGCTGACGGGCCTGCCGGGCCCGCGCAGCGACGCGCCCGCAACGATGCGGCTGGGGATTTTGGGGTGAACGAGATGATCGCTGGCGAGCTGGAGCACGGGCGCGACACCCGTCTCGTCGATCGCCGCCGCGCCGCCGCCTATGTCGGCGTGACCGCCGGCCGCTTCGAGCAGCTGGTGCGCGACAATGTCGTGCCGCCGCCGGTCATGGTCGACAACAAGCGGCGCTGGCCGCTCGCCTTGCTCGATGACGCCAGGGAAGCGGTCGGCAGCAGCATGCCGTCGCAGCCCGTGGTGCGCGCCGATGTCGAGGCGCGCCCCTGCGATCGCGACAATGTGCCGTCTTCGCGCGAGCTGCCCGATCAAGCCTGGTTCGAGCAGCGCGCGAGCTTCGTGCAGCGCGTCCGCTGTTCGCTGCTCTCGGGCAACGAGATTCGCCTGCTGCGCGAGTTCAAGCTGCTCAGGCAGAACCAGATCAGCATGTACGGTTATTACGGCAGCTTCGAAGCGCTGATGGTGCGCGGCTATATCGTCGAGACCGACCGCAAGCCGCCATCGAGCCGCCCGCTGGTGAGTTATCGCCTGACGGCGCAGGGCGAGCAGGTGATCGCGGCGCTGAGGGACGAATAGCAGGTCGCAATGATCGCGCCGCTCAGACGCGCTCGATGGTCAAATCGAGCCCGAGGCGCGCGAGCATGCGCTGAAAATCCCCAAGATCATAACCCTCGCGCTCTGAAACCAGGGTCCGGAAGGTGCCGGAGCCGGGAGTCGCGTACGAGCCGACCGCCGCGACGACGTCGTCGGCCGGATCGAGAAACCGCAGGCGCGGCCCGGCCTGCTCGAAATAGCGCAATAGCCAGGGCAGATGCGTGGACGATAATGTCGCCACATCCGTGTCCGGATGGAGCGTGCCGAGCTTGGCGCGCACGGCGGCCAGCGTTGTCTCGGGGTCGGTCAGAAACTTGCTGTTCTCGACAAGCTCGACCAGATCCGACGCGCTGACGAGGTCGACGTTGCCTTGCCCGGCGGATTCGCGCCCGACATAGCCGCGAATTTCAGAGCTCGAGATCAAAGACGCGACGCCCAGAACGGTGATCCGTTTCGTGACGGATGTGTCGAGCGCGCGCCGGACGGGCGGAAACACGCCGATGATCGGCGTCGGGCTCCAATCCTTGAGATCGTCGAGGACCATGACCGAAGGCGCATTGGAAGCGATCACGATTGCTGCCGGACCGAAACTCTCCAGGCGTTCGATCGTCCGTCGCATCACGGCGAGCAGCTCGGTCCGGCCCTTGCCGCCATAGGGGAAGCTGGCGCGATCGGCGAAGTAGAGCACATCCTGACCGGGAAACCGGTCCGCGATCTTGCGCGCGATGGCGTAGCTGCCGATCCCGGCATCGAAGACCGCGATGGGCCGGTTCAGGGTGACATTGTTCACGATGCAGCACGCCGAGCTGATGAAGGACGCGACGTCTCTGCATCAGCCACAGGCCGATGTAAACCCACACCAGGTTGCGGATTATTTCACTTCAAAATTTCACAAACCGTCGGATGCTCATCGGGCATAGGTGCGGCATCTTGCGTCGAGATAGCCTGCCACCAAATGTCCAGCGCGCCGCGATCGCAACCAAGCTTGACGCTCATGCCGCCGGCGAACTTGATCCAGTCGGCGAAGTGGTCTCTGCCGACCGCGATCACCACGGGGATGTCGGCATCGAGCGCGCGCTCGATCAGATAGGACAGGCCCTTGCCGTCGCGTTCGCGCTTGCCGAAGCGGTTGATGATGACGAGGTCGGCGCCGTGCGAGAGCGCATCCGCGATCCGCGTCCCCGCATTCTGCAGCCGTGCCAAATCGAGGCGGCAGCCTTGTGCGGCCGGGTCGAAATCCTGCGCGAGCAGCAACTTTTCGCCGCTGTGAAGCAGGATGGCCGAGAGGCTGGAATCGGCGCATTGGCCGGCCTGCACCATGCCGACGACGCGATGGCCGCGCGTCACCAGATCGGCGGCGAAGCTGCGCAAGACGGCGTCGGGGTCCTGATCGGGCGTGTAGACGAGGGCGGCGAGGTCGCATTGCGCATCGAACATGGTCCGCCTCCGTTTCCATCACAAATGAGGAAGGGGCCGCGGCGGTTCCGCCGCGGCCCCCGGTTTTTGGATCAGGCCGCGGGCGGGCCGTTGATGATCTGGAGCTGGGTGAATTCGGCGAGGCCTTCCTCGGCGAACTCGGTACCGATGCCCGACTGCTTGGCGCCGCCGAACGGGATGTGCGGGGCCATGTCGAGATGCTTGTTGATCCAGACCGTGCCGGACTCGAGCTGCGTTGCCACCTCGTGGGCGCGCTTGATGTCGGACGACCAGACCGAGGCGCCGAGGCCGTAGGTCGTCGCGTTGGCGCGGCGGATCACGTCATCCTTATCGGAATATTTGATCAGCGGCAGCACCGGTCCGAACTGCTCCTCGTCGACCAGCTTCGAGCCTTCCTTGATGTCGCGCACGATGGTCGGTTCGATGAAATAGCCGGGACGGTCCATCGCGGCGCCGCCGGCGACCACCTTGCCGTTCTTGTGCGCGTCCTCGAGGAACGTCTTCACCTTCTCGTACTGCATCTTGTTCTGCAGCGGCCCGAGCTTGGTGCCCTGCTTGGAACCGTCGTCGACGACCGTGCTCTTGGCGATCGCGACCAGCTCGTCGCAGAGCTCGTCATAGACGGACTCGTGCACATAGAGCCGCTTGATGGCGAGGCAGACCTGGCCGGAGTTCTGGAACGCGCCTTCGAAGATGCCGGGTGCGACCTTCTTCGGGTCGACGTCGTCGAGCACGATGCCGGCGTCGTTGCCGCCAAGCTCGAGCGTGATGCGCTTGAGCGTCTGCGCAGCACTCGCCATCACCTTCTGGCCGGTGGCCGTCGAGCCGGTGAAGGAGATCTTGCGGATGTCGGGATGCTTGGTCATCTCGCCGCCGAGATCGTTGGCGTCGGTAATGAAGTTGAGCACGCCCTTCGGCACGACGTCCTTGATCAGCTCGGCGAAGCGCAGGGAGGAGAGCGGCGTGGTCGGCGCGGGCTTCACGATCAGGGTGTTGCCGGCGATGAGCGCGGAGGGCAGCTTGAAGGCGAGGATCAGGAGGGGATAGTTCCAGGGGATGATGGCGCCGACGACGCCGAGCGGGCGGCGATAGGCTTCCACCTTGCGGTCGCCGGAATTCTCGATGACCTTCATCGGCAGATCGAGTGAGCCGAGATAGCGGAAGAAGGCGGCCATGCCGAGCACTTCGCCGGTGGCATCCGCGAGCGGCTTGCCCTGTTCGGCGGTGAGCAGGCGCGCGAGCTCGCCGGAGTTGGCCTCGATCACGTCGGCCATCTTCATCACGACCTTGCGGCGGTCCTCCATCGAGGTCGCGGACCAGGCCGGGAAGGCAGCCTTCGCGGCGGCAACGGCCGTATCAAGCTGCGACTTCGAGGCGCGAGGGCATTGTGCCACCACCTCTTCGGTCGCGGGATTGAGAACCGGCATCGTCATGTCGCCGGGCACCATTTTGCCGTCGATGAGAAGATTGAAGTCACTCATAGGCTTTTCGCTCCCTTGCAGAACGGGCCGTTCGGGCCTCGCTATATCGAACTATATATCACGCCCCGGCCGAACGGGCCATGGCGGCCGGTTCGATCAAATCCAGAAAAGCAGGCTGGACGCGGGTGGACATATCGATATATCTTGACGGATATAGCGAACTGCGTTCCGGGACTGGCGATGGAAATCAAGGTGAGGCAGCTCACGACCTGCGAGGTGGCGGCCGACGGCGGTGCGATCTCGCTGGGCTTCGAGGACGTGACGGGGAGTACCGCGGCCGTCAGTGTCTCGCTCAACCAGGTCGGTGCCCTCATCATGACGCTGCCCGGCCTGCTCGAGGCGGCCCTGAAAGCCCGCTACGGCGACCAGAGCCTGCGCTATGCTTATCCGCTGGCATCCTGGGCGATCGAACAGTCGACCGACACGAGCCAGCGCATCATCACGCTTCAGACCGAGGACGGCTTCAAGGTCCGCTTCTCGATCCCCAGGGACGAGCAGAGCCTGCTCGGCGAAGCGCTGACGCAGCCGATGCCGGACATGCCGGTGCGGCCGAACTAGGGCTCGCTGACCTGGAAGAGCGGTTGTTCTGCGAGCCTGCTCGTCAGTGCGCGTAGCCTGGGCATGAGAACATCGGTATCGATGCCGCGTGCACGCGCGAGCCGTTCCGCGACAACGGCGGTCACATCGGCCTGGGTGAGACGCTCGAGCAACAAATACGGCTGCTTCGGCTCTATCATGGCTTCGACCGTGTTAAGCGCATTGGCGGCCTGGGCCATGCAGTCGTCGATCCACGGCTGATGCACCTTCTCCGGCGGACGGTGGTTGCCCTCATAGGCCGCGTGAAGGCACTTCTCGCACACGCCCATCATCATGGCCGCGACCTTCAAGACGGCGCGGCGATCGGCGCCGTGGCGCGGCGTGAGAGGCTGGTCGCCACCGTAGGCTTCATCGAGATGATCAATGATCGCGTCGCTATCGATCAACGTCTCGCCGCTGTCGAGCACGAGCGCCGGAATGCGGCCAAGCGGATTGCTTGCCCTGACCTCCGCGCGGTCGCCGAAGCCGGACAGTGCACGCTGCTCAAACGGAACGCCGTAAATATTGAGCGTGATCGCAACGCGTCGCGTAAACGGTGAGCGATTGACCCCGATCAGCAGCATTGCGCGATCCCGACCATTGGTTCACGACTTGCGGGAACGGGCGATGTCGCTCTTCAGCGCTTCCAGATCCTTGTGCACCGCGCGGGCGGCGTCGCGCTCGATCTTGCGGTAGCGCGCAACGAGCTTTTCGCCGAACGGAGTCAGCATTGCGCCGCCGCCGTTCTTGCCGCCGGCCTGCGGCTCGACCGCGGGATGTCCGCAGATCCGGTTGATCTCGTCGACGAGATCCCAGGCGCGCTTGTAGGACATGTCCATGGCGCGGCCGGCCCCGGAGATCGAGCCTTGCTCGCGGATCTGCTCCAGAAGCTCGATCTTGCCGGGCCCGATCCGGTCCTCGCCGTCGAGGTCGATGCGAAGGCTCAGCTGGGGAAGGGATTTGGCGCTCGCGCGCGACATGACCGGCTCTCTTGAATGACTCTAAACAGAGAGTGCCACTCTTGCCCACGGTGGACAAGGTGAAGGCGCCGGATTTCCCAGAAGATAGACCTTTGTCGAGGGCACGGGCGCGAGCCCGTGCCCTCGTAGACGCCTGCACCTTACTCCGCGGGGCTTCCGACCACCGCGCCCTGACTGACGTCCTCGCGGGCAAGGATCACCAGGAGGCCGACGATGACGAGTTCGACAACCGCGAAGGCGATGAAGGCGCCGGTGAACGAGCCCCCGGAGGCGTTGATGATGGCACCCATCATCCAGGGCGCCACGAACGCCGAGAAGATGCCAAACACCTCGGCGTATCCGATCGCGGCCGGCGCCAGCGCGTCGGAGTATTTTTCGCTGAGCAGGGCGAAGATCGCGCCGCCGCCGAGCAGCGCGATGCCGCTGAGCGCCGCAAACAGCACCAGCATCGGAAACGACATCGGAGTGACCACGCTCCACAGGAACATCAGCGCCGTCAGGAAAGCGAGACATGCGGTGAGCTTGATCATGAAAGGCTTGCCGAGCCGATCGGACATGTACCCGCCAATCACCAGGAACAGCACCTGCGACAGCCCCATGACGGTGCCGATGATTGCGCCGGCCTCCGGGGGCATATGCTGCACGGTGATGAAGGCCGGCACCACCCAGGTGGCGGTACCGGCGATCGCGAAGGTGCAGGCCACGATGCCGAAGCCGCCGACCGCGATCCATTTCGAGCGGAATATCTCGCCGAGCGGCAGGTGCTGCTGCGGTGTTTCGTTGCCCCAGGTGAAACCGTCGAGGCCAAGCTCGCGCGGATTGTTGCGGACGACGAGTGCATCGACGGCCGCGACCAGCAGCGTGCCGATGGCCAGCACGGCGAAGAAGGTTCGCCAACCGGTCGCGATCGTCAGGGGGATGCCGAGCGCGAAATCCATGGTGATGGCGAGGCTGTAGGCGGCGAGGATGATGCCGACCACCGAGCCGCGCCGGCTTTGCGGAAACCAGCCGAAGATCAGCTTCATATTGCCGATGAAGATGCCGGCGTCAAAGAAGCCGATCACGAGCCGGAGTATCACGAGCTGCGTGTAACTCTGCACGAACACCTGAAGCACCATGCCGATTCCGGTGCCCGCAAGCCCGATCAGCAGCATGTTGCGCGCCGTCATCGACCGGCTGACCGGCGACCACACCACCATGCCGATGCCGTAAGTCAGCGCAAAGATACCTTGCGCAAGCCCGGCCTCGGCGGGATTGAGCTTGAGGCTCTCGGAGACGAAAGGCAGTACCGCCGCGAAGGCATACCAGTCCGCGGCGAGAAATATCTCGCAGAGGATGGCCAGCGCCAGCATGCCCTTTTGCCACCGGGCTATCCGACGGCGGTCGCTCTCGGAGATGGTCGTCCAAGTCGTTGTCAGCGTGGTCATCATCGGGTCTCGCGGTTTGCGTGTCGGTGGAATCGGCGCAGCGTCAGGCAGGCGGCGGCAGGAAATTCACCTCGTGCTCGGCGGCGCGTCGCACCACCTCCTGCGGATCGGGGAGATTGTGGATGCGTTCGAACAGCTCCTTGAGCGACCGCGTCGGTGCGACCCAGAACAGGCTGGTGGCGGTTTCGCCCGATTTGTTGAAGATGCCGTGGGGGACGCCCTTGGGCATGCGCACGAGGTCGCCGGCCCTGGCCACAAAGTCCTTGCCGTCGAGCCAGAGGTCGTAGCGGCCGCTCAGCACATAGACGAACTCATCCTGGGTCGGATGGATGTGCGGCGGCACGAAGGTGCCGTCCGGAAAAACGGCATGCCAGGCCATCGAGGCTTCGGAATGCTGCTTCAGCGTGTAGGTCTGGCCCAGAATGTTCCAGACGACGTTGCCAAAACCTTCCTTGGCAGGGGTTACGCCCGGAGGCATCTCGATCATGGTGATGTCCTTTGGTGTGTGCGGGATCATTCGGCGAGGAAGTCGGTGACGTGGTGCGCGGAGGACGGCGTTTCCTCGAACACGAGATGTCCGGTCGCGGGCACCAGCACCACGCGTGCGTCGGGAAGTCCTGCTTTCCAGGCCTCTGCCTGGGCGGTCGGACGCAGGCGATCGGCAGCCCCCCACAGCACGAGCGTCGGCATCGCGATCCGATGCAGCCAATGCGCGAGCTTGGGATTGCCCTGCGGTTCGCTGCGGATCAGCTTGGCAAAGCCGGTGACCTCGCGTCCGAGCCGGGCGTCGAAAGCCGGGTCGGGCGCCTTGGGAAAATAACGGAGTGCCGCGGCCGGATCGTGCGCGAGATAGGCGGGCAATTCTTGCGGCGCGATCTCGAACAATCCCGGTGCAGGCGCGCTTCCGACCACAAGACCGGCGGGTGCAACCAGCACCAGCTTGCGGATCCGATGCGGCTGACGGATCGCGAACTCCGCGGCAAGCCATCCGCCGAGCGAGAACCCGGCGAGGTCGAATTGCTTAAGGCCAAGCTTGTCGAATAGATCCATGTAGTGAAGGACGTGATCCTCGACGGTGTCGATCGTCTCGGCGTCATCGGAGTCGCCGAAGCCCGCGTGATAGGGGATGATGACGGTGTGCCGTTTCGCCCAAACACGCGCCATCTCGAAGCCGGTGAAGGTGCCGGTGCCGTGCAGGAACACGAGTGCCGGGCCGCTCCCGATGCTGTGGACGACGGTGCGCACGCCGTTGATCGTATAGTCCGCGCGCGAGAAGCCGGCGAGATCGGGTGAGGGTTTGGGGGTATCAAGCATGGTTGTCTCCGGTTGACGTCGGAAGGGCCGGGCGTTGGTGGGTCATGCGGCAGCCGCCTGACGACCGCTGAGAAGCGAGGCGAACTGTTCGACGGCGTTGGCGATCCGCGCGGCCGTCATTGGTGCGAGCGGCTCGCCTGGCGCGATCTCGCCGCTGCTGGCGTAGATGGCCGTCGAAACGGTGCAGGCTTCGAAGAAGCCGAACAGCGGGCGGAGCTGGTGCTCGACCACCAGCGAGTGGCGCAGGCCGCCGCCGACGGCGGTCAGCAGCACCGGACGGTTGCGCAGCGCGCTGGGTTCGATCAGGTCGAAGACGTGCTTGAACAATCCGGGATAGGATCCCTGGAACACCGGGCACCCGATCACGAGGCCGTCGGCCTGCTCGATGGCCTCGACGACGGCGCGCGCGCTGTCATCGAGTGCGGTCCGGGTGAAGCCGGCGATGCCGCAGCCGGCATCGACGAGATCGAGGATCGTGGTGTTCAGTCCATGTTGCGCCTGAAGGTCGGCGGCGACGGCCTCCACCAGAATGCGCGACTTCGCCGGGCGCCAGCTGTTGCCGCAGAAGCCAACGATGCGGGATGTCCTCACCTCGACGTCCTCGTCTGATCGCCCGTTCAGCCCGTCACCCCGAACACTGTCCACTGCGCGCCAGCGCCGGGGAGGCCGAGCAGCGCGCGGCCGCACTCTTCGACGATCTGGTCGGCCATCAGGATGTGCTGCGTGCCCGAATGAATGTCGCGATAGAACCGCTGCATCGGCGTGTTGTGCAGCGAGGCACCGCGGGCGGCGCGATGTGCGAAGGTCGCGACATCGGACAGAACGTCGTGGACGTGGCGCAGTGACAGCTTGATCATCGTCATCTGCTCCAGCGACGGAGGTTCACCGCCGGCGCAAGTCTCCGAGACGTCCTTCCAGGTTTCGTGGACCAGCGCACGCGCGGCGCGGAAGCGAGCTTCGGCCTGCGCGAACTGAAACTTGAAGCTCGCGCTGTCGCGCGACTTGCCGAATGGATCCTGGCGCTGGACGATTACCTTGACGAGCTCGTCGAGCATGCGGCGGCCGACGCCGACGGCCCATGCGGAATGCGCCCAGGCGCTGTAGCCCGCCAGTCCCAGCGCACCCTGCACGCCACCCCGGCGCGGCGCGCCAATGTCGAAATCGTAGGTCATGTGCGTGGGGACGAACAGCTCGTCGCCCTCGCTCAAGGTGTAGTCGAAGCTTCCGGTCGCGCGCAGGCCGAGCACGTCCCAATTGCCCATCAGCTTGATGGTCGCGCGCGGGTGGTGTGTGACCACGATCTTGGGCTGGCCGTTGGGGCCGAAGATCATGTCCTTGCCGGAGGCGTCGGTGACGAAGCAGCCGGAATGGACCCACTCGGCGTGCTGAATGCCGCTGCCATACGCCCAGTTGCCGCGGATCATGTAGCCGCCGTCGACCGGCCGGGCGAAGCCGCGCGGCACGCCGTTGCCGGCAATCGTGATGTCGGGCCCGCCCGCGAAGACCTTCTTGATGCCTTCGTCCTCGATGTAGATGGCGAGTGTCGTGCCTTCCATGTTGTTGCCGATGACGCACCAGCCGGCCGAGGCGTGTGCGTAGGCAAGCCGCTCGATGACGGTCATGGCGTCGTAGGGCAGAAGCTCGGCGCCGCCGACCTCTCGGGGGAATAGCATGGTGTAGATGCCGGCCTTGCGCAGCGCGGCCACGACGTCGTCAGTCAGATAGCCCTGTGCCTCGGCCTCCGCGGCCCTGGATTCGACCAGCGGCAGCAGCGCGTCGAGGCGCGCATGGAACTCAGCCACCGTCGGGGTCGCGGAAGGTTTGACTGCGAGTTGCACGGAAGGGCTCATGATCGGTGTCTCCAGGTCGGTCTGTCAGTCGGTCTGTTGGTGCTTCGCGCAGGGCTGCCGTGCGCGAAGATCTGGGTCGGACGGGACAGTCGCAGGCAACACTTCGCCTGCACGCGCCAATGTCAGTTGGCGCGCGACGATCGGCTCGCGTTGCTGTCGAGATGTCCCCACCGGAACCGCGCGTCGTGACGCGATCCCGATGGCCAGGATGCTAGAGACGAGGCGGCCAAGCCAGCAATCCCCCATCATGGGGGGATCGGCCATTGTGCTCTGCCGCAAAGCTGGGCCGGGAGAGCAGCGCGTTGCCGCTTCTTTTCGCTTGACCAAAGATCAGGCAAGGCAGAAATTTTAAGCCTATAATAATCGGCAATGACATGCGTGTGTCCGGGGGACGTCGCGTTCGCGAGGAGTGGCGGTGAGAGCCGAGCAGGAGCATTTGGATGGTCTGCCCGAGCGCCAGCTCGCAGATCGGCTGATGTCCATCGCCGAGAGCTGCTCGGTGCGTGCGCTTGGCGTCGCCTGCTGCTCGGCGATCACGGAAATGACGGGGTCGCCGACCGTCGGCCTCTATCTGCTCGACGGGCTCGAGCCGGAACTGGTCTACAGCCAGCACGTCGCGGAAGGCTTGCTCGACAATTACAGGGCCGGCTTTTGGAAGCATGACCCCGTGCTCGACTGCATCATGACCCGAGGCCGCGCGGTCGACGGCGAAACGGTGATCGGTCCACAGCAATGGCGGCACAGTCCGTCCTTCGAGATGCTGCACGAGTGGGGTTTTGCATACAACATGGGCGGCCCATTGTGGTGCGGGCAGAAGATCGTCGGCGTGCTGTTTACCGCGACGACCGACACGGACGCGCCTTACACGATGCGGTCACGGCAGCGCATGGAGATGCTGTGCCGGGCCGGCTCGCTGGCTTTGACCAACATGACCAACGCGGGCGCGATCGACGCCCATCGTGCCGCGACCCGGGGCCGTGAGCCGGCCGCGACGCTCTCGCTCCCGCCAAGGTCTGCGGACGTCGCCATCCGGGTCTGCCGCGGCCAGACCAACAAGGAAATCGCCCGCGAGATGGGAATTTCCGACCAGACGGTGAAGGAGCACGTCGCCAATTTGTGCCGACGCTTCGGCGTGCACAATCGCACCGAGCTCGCGGCCTGCCTGCTGAGCCCCGGCGTCCGGCAATAACCTGTCGCGCCGGGTCAGATCCGGTTGACGATCAGCTTGAGCGAGCCAGCGAAAGTCGGCTGCTGCCGATAGGACCCGTGCCGCGCATCCCAGCGGCCGGCGCCGAGATCGCTGCCGAGGCGCTGCTCGAAGCGCCGGACGACATCGTCGGCGACAAAGCTCCAGGCCGAGCAGGCGAGCCGCGCGGCCGGATCGAGCAGCATTTCGGGCCGGCCGTAATAGGCCTCATTGAAACCGTCGGTGCAGTCGAGCGGGATCGGCACGGGCACGACGTCCGTCGTGCCGCCGAGAGCCGTTGCGATGTCCTTGACCCCCGGATAGCGCACGGCCTCGACCGCGATGACCTCCGGGCAATAGGCGTTGAGCCAGAAGCGATCGAGTTCGTCGGGATCGCAGGTCATGATCGCGATCGGACCGCGCGTCACCCGTCGCATCTCGCGCAGGCCCGCGTTGAGGTTCTTCCACTGATGCACCGAGAAGGTCGACATCGCGGCAGCGAACGTCGCGTCCTCGAAGGGCAGCGCTTCCGCGACCGCATCGATTGCGGCGGGCAGGTGCGCCGGCCGTTGCGCCCGCATCGATTGCGACGGCTCGACCGGGGTGACGGTGCGGCCGACCGGCTCGTAGGAGCCCGCGCCCGCGCCGACATTGAGGATCGTGCCGGCCTCGCCGAGCGCGGCATCGATCATCTCCGCGATGCGCGGATCGGGTTTGCGAAAATTCGCGTAGCCCTGGCCGATCGTGCCGTAATTGGCGTCGCCGGCGCTGCCGTCCCGGTGGCGTGGCGCGTTGTCTTGTAGCGCGTTGTCCTGCATGAGGTCTCCTACAACGTCTTGTGCGACACGTTCTTGACCACGGTGTAGCACTGCAGGCCCTCGGTGCCACCCTCGCGGCCGTAGCCGCTGTCCTTGACCCCGCCGAACGGGGTCTCCGCGACCGAGGCGACGAAATGGTTGATGGAGAGGTTGCCGACCTCGACGCTCTCGGCGAGGCGTTCGGCATTGCCGGCCGACTTCGTGAAGGCGTAGGCGGCAAGACCATAGGGAAGGGCGTTGGCCTTTTCGATCGCCTCGTCCAGCGTCTTCACCGGATTGACCAGTGCAAGCGGCCCGAACGGCTCCTCGTTCATGGCGCGGGCATCGTCGGGCAGGTCGGCGATCACCGTGAGCGGGAAGAAATAGCCGCGATTGCCGATGCGTTGCCCGCCGGCGAGCACGCGCGCGCCCTTGTCCCTGGCATCGCTGACCAGCGTCTCCATCGCGTCGATGCGGCGCGCATTGGCGAGCGGCCCGAGCTGTGTCGAAGGGTCGAGGCCGTTGCCGACCTTGAGCTGGCCGGCACGCTCGGCAAAGGATTGCGCGAACTGCTCGTAGATCTTTTCCTGCACGAAGAAGCGCGTCGGCGAGACGCAGACCTGGCCGGCATTGCGCGACTTGCCGATCACGGACGCAGCCGCAGTCGCGGCCGGGTCGACGTCGTCGCAGACGATCACCGGTGCATGGCCGCCGAGCTCCATGATCGCGGGCTTCATGTGCCGGCCGGCCATCTCGGCGAGATGCTTGCCGACGGGGATCGAGCCGGTGAAAGTGACGAGGCGGATGCGCGACTGCGGGATCAGGTAGTCGGAGATTTCCGCGGGATTGCCGAACACCAGGTTGAGCACACCGGGGGGCAGGCCCGCATCATGGAAGGCGCGCACCAACTGGAATGCGCCGGCCGGGGTTTCCTCCGAGGCCTTCAGGATGATCGAGCAGCCGGCGGAGAGGGCGCCCGCGACCTTTCGGGCCGGCGAGCTCATCGGGAAGTTCCACGGCGAGAACGCAGCGACCGGGCCGATCGGCTGGCGCAGCACGGTGTGGCGCATGCCGGGCTCACTGGGGATGATGCGGCCGTAGAGCCGCAGGCCTTCGGTCGCATCCCACTCGATGATGTCGCAGCCACGCAGGATTTCGAGCCTTGCCTGCTCGATCGGCTTGCCCTGTTCGAGCGTCATCGCGGCGGCCATCACATCGACGCGCTCGCGGATGAGGGCGGCGGCCTTCAGGATGATCTGCGCGCGTTTCGCCGGCGCGGTGTTGCGCCAGATCTTGAAGCCTTTCTCGGCGGCGGCGAGCGCGTCGTCGAGGTCGGCTCTGGTCGCGGTCGGGACGGTGCCGAGCACGCTTTCATCGGCGGGATTGATGATCGGCTGGCCGCTTGCGCGCTTCCATTGTCCATCGATGTAGAGTTCGATCAGGGGATATTCCGCCATTGTTCTTTACCTTGCTTGTGCGGTTCTGCTTGCAGCGTCCTTGTGCGCGAGCTGGTTCAACCAACTCGTGAAGATGCGATCGGCCTGTTGTGCGACGATCGTTGAATATTCTGCCGTCCTTGCCCGAAGCTCCGGCACCGAAATCCGCGCGGAGGCGAGCTCGACGGCATGGCCGACGTACCATTCCTCGAGCTGCCGTGGATCGGCTTCGAGGTGAAACTGCAGTGCGAGCGCATTGTTTCCGAACTCGAACGCCTGGTTCTCGTAGTTTTCGTTCGAGGCGAGTCTCGCTGCATGATCGGGAAGATCGAAGGTGTCGCCGTGCCAGTGCAGGACCGGTGTGCCCTCCGCCAGCGGCGTCAGGCAGGAGGCGCGGCCGGTGTCCGATAATGTTACCGATCCCCAGCCGATCTCCTTCACATGGCCGGCATAGACGCGGGCGCCGAGCGCCTTCGCCATCAGCTGCGCGCCGAGGCAAATGCCGAGCGTCGGCAGGCCCAACGCAAGGCGACGTTCGAGGAGGTCGATTTCCCTTTTGAGAAACGGATAGCTGTCGGTCTCATAGATGCCGATCGGGCCGCCGAGCACGATCAGGAGGTCGGCATCCCCGATCGAGGAGTGACTGAGATCGTCGACCGGCGCTTCGCAGAACGAGACGTTCCAGCCCTCGCGTTCCATGATCGGTGCCAGCAGGCCGAGATCCTCGAAGGCCACATGACGAAGCGCGACGGCAGATCGGCGGCGTTGGAACATCCACAAAACCCTGTTGTGCGGGGTCTTTCGACGGCATCCGCTATATTCGAATTGATATAACGTATGTCACGCCTCGTCCAGACGGTTCCGGGCCGGATCCGCCGCAGGCATGCCCTGCATGCGGCATCAGCGTGCGGAGTGCATCTCCAGGAAGGCTTTTACGCCGGAGACCTCGCCCGTATCGGACAGGGTGTAACCGGGCAGGGCGGCGACCGCCGCCTGGAAATCGTGACTGCGGATGATGTCGAGGATACGTCGCATCGGCTCTGTCTCCAGGAAGGCGCGTTTGCAGACGAAGAAATAGTCCTCGGTGAGAACCCGGATGAAATCGAGGCCGAACTGACGTGCGGCGGCCTCGACGCCGAAGGTGACATCGGCCATGCCGCTGGCGACGTAGGCTGCGACCGCCGCATGGGTGAACTCGATCTGCTGCGCGCCGTTGATCCTGCCCTGGTCGATACCTTGCACGGTGAGCAGGCGGTCGAACAGGAGACGCGTGCCGGAATCGTGATCGCGGTTGACGAAGCGCACCTTCGGTCCGGTCAAATCGCGCAGCGAGGCGATCCGCAGCGGATTGCCGCGCGCGACCATCAGCCCCATCTCGCGCGTGACGAAATTGATGACGCGGTCCTCGCGCGGATCGAGCCATTCGCGGGCCGCGTTGATGCCCTGGGCGCGCAACTCGCCGCGCGGCAGATGCAGGCCGGAGAGATCGCAAGCGCCCTGCGCCAGCGAGACCAGCGAATGCTGGTTGCTGACATAGCGCAGGTCGACGCCGATGCCGGGCTCCCGGTCGAGGAATTCGCGCAGCTTTGCAACTGCAAAGCCGTGGCTCGCATGGACGCGGATCACGGAGGGCCGCTGCTCGAGGAATGGCTTGATCTCGCTCTCCAGCTCCTGCGCCAGGTTTTCAAGCTGCGGCCCGAGCCGCGCCTGCATGCGCTCGCCGGCCCACACCAGCCGCTCGCCGAATGGCGTGAGCTTCGAGCCCTTGCCGCGCTGGGTTTCGACGAGAGGCGTTCCGAAGAACTCCGACCATTGCTCGATCAGATTCCAGACATGCCGGTAGGACAGCTGCGCGTCGCTGGCTGCGCTCGTGATCTTCCCGGTCTTCCGGATCTCGTTGAGCACGCCCAGCATGACGACGGCGGTGCGTGGGCTGCCCTCGTGGCGAAACCGCCAGACGGCCTCGATCTCGATCTGAAGCATCGCTTTCCTTATGAAATAGACTTCATATATTGGGCGTTCAATTGCACTTCATATCATATTTACTCCCGCCAATAAGTGCCTAATCTGGTATACCAGAACAGGAGGAAATATGATGTCTGTTGCATATGACTTTGCGCACTCGCCGGCCACCGAGTTCATGGCCCGGCCGCAGCATCTGCTCATCGACGGCCGCCGCGTGCCCGCGAGCTCCGGCCGCACCTTCAAATCCCTCAACCCCGCCACCGGGCAGGTCATCGCCACCATCGCCGAGGGCGGCGAGGCCGACGTCGAGATCGCCGTGGCGGCTGCGCGCCGGGCGTTCGAAGGCCCGTGGCGCACCATGCGTGCCTCCGAGCGTGGCCAGATCCTGATGCGCTGGGCCGACCTGCTGAAGCGCAACGCCGACGAGATCATCGAGCTCGAATCGATCGATGCCGGCAAGCCGATCTCGGCGACGATGCGCCAGGACTTCCCGGCCGCCGTCGACACGCTGACCTACTATGCAGGCTGGGCCGACAAGATCAGCGGCGATGTCGTGCCGGTGCGCGACGATGCCCTGACGTACACCATGCGCGAGCCGGTCGGCGTGGTCGCGGCGATCGTTCCCTGGAATTTCCCGCTGATGATCGGCATGTGGAAGTTGGCGCCGGCGCTGGCCTGCGGCTGCACCATCGTGATGAAGCCGGCCGAACTGACCTCGCTGTCGGCACTGCGTATCGCGGAGCTCGCGCTCGAAGCGGGCCTGCCGGCAGGCGTGTTCAACGTCGTCACCGGTCCCGGTCGCGTCGTCGGTGACGCGCTGGTCAATCACCCCGATGTCGACAAGGTCACCTTCACCGGCTCGCCCGGCGTGGGCCGCGGAATCATGAAGGGCGCGGCCAGCAACTTCAAGCGCGTCTCGCTCGAGCTCGGCGGCAAGTCGGCCAACGTGATTTTCGACGATGCCGATCTCGAAGCGGCGTCGAAGGCTGCGGCCTCCGGCATCTTCTTCAATGCCGGCCAGGTCTGCTCGGCCGGCTCCCGCGTGCTGGTGCAGGAGAAGGCCTATGACGAAGTCGTCGAACGGCTCGCCGCGCGCGCGAAGTCGATCAAAATGGGCGATCCGCTCGACCGCAAGACAGCGCTCGGGCCGGTCATCTCCGAGAAGCAGATGAAGTCGATCCTCGACTATGTCGATATTGGCCAGAAGGAAGGTGCGCGTCTCGTTACCGGCGGCGAGAAGGTCGGCGATCGCGGCTATTTCATCAGCCCTGCGGTGTTCGCCGATGTCGCGCACGAGATGCGGATCTCGCAGGAGGAAATCTTCGGCCCCGTCGTCAGCGTCATCAAGTTCAAGGACGAGGCTGATGCTTTACGGATCGCTAACGGCACGGCCTACAGCCTCGCCGCGGGCGTCTGGAGCCGCGATGTCGGCAAGCTGCAGCGTTTTGCCAAGCGGGCGCGCGCCGGCACGGTCTGGATGAACACCTATGGCTACACCGACGTGCGCTTGCCCTGGGGCGGCGAGCGCGACTCCGGCCTCGGCCGCGAGCACGGCACCGCAGCGCTCGACAATTTCACCGAGCCCAAGGCTGTCTGGATGAATTTGGCCGTCTGATCCCTCCCGAGCGGCCAATCCTGGAGCCCGCCTGATCCGCCCGATCAGGCGGGCTCTCTTTTTGGGAGATCGATAAAATTGTCTGCAACCCGCTCAGCGGCGGCAAACCCTGCGGACAAGAAGGCAGTGGTCTTAAACCTCGGCTTTGGAACCGGCGTGCATCCTCACCGCAACAGGTTGGGGCATTTCGTATGTCAATTTTCAAGGAGATCGTCGCGGCGATCGCGGGAGTCTACGCACTCCTGTTCGTCTGCGACGCATTGTTCGGCGTCGGCGAGACGCGCTTCGACGATTCCTATTACAGCGCCAGCTTCTACGCGCCGAAGCCGAAGGAATTCCGCTTCGCCAGCGATACGCCGCCGGCGACCCGCGTCAGCGAAGCCTTCGCGCAGTTCTCGGCGGCCGAGGCCAAGCCGAACAAGCGCTACTCGTCACTGACGACAATCATTCGCTAACTCACGCCGCCCGCGCCGGTGGCCCAGCGGCTGCCAACTCCGCCACTTCCTCGTCAGTGAAGACGCGGCTGCGGGTGAGAAACCGCACGCCCTCCGGCGCCTCGGCCGAAAAGCCCGAGCCGCGGCCGGGCACGACGTCGATGATGAGCTGGGTGTGCTGCCAATATTCGAACTGGGCGGCACCGATATAGAACTCGCAATCGGCGATCTTGCCGAGCAGCACGTCCTGGGGGCCGACGCGGAAATCCCCGACCGGATAGCACATCGGCGCCGAGCCGTCGCAGCAGCCGCCGGACTGGTGGAACATCAATGCGCCGTGCTGGGTCTTGAGGCGCGCGACGATCTCGGCCGCCTTCGGCGTGATCTGGACCCGATTGACCATGGTGCGAATCCTATCGACGAAAAAGTGGCTCAGGTGCGATGAATCGCACCTGAGCCAGGCGGCGAACGATCAGAAGAAGCCAAGCGCCTTGGTCGAGTAGCTGACCAGGACGTTCTTGGTCTGCTGGTAGTGGTCCAGCATCATCTTGTGGGTCTCACGCCCGATGCCCGACTGCTTGTAACCGCCGAACGCCGCATGCGCGGGGTAGGCGTGGTAGCAGTTGGTCCAGACGCGGCCGGCCTGGATGGCGCGGCCGAACCGATAGGCGCGGTTGCCGTTGCGGGTCCATACGCCGGCGCCGAGGCCATAGAGCGTGTCGTTGGCGATCGCGAGCGCGTCCTCCTCGTTCTTGAACTTCGTGACCGACACGACTGGCCCGAAGATCTCCTCCTGGAAGATGCGCATCTTGTTGTTGCCCTCGAAAATCGTCGGCTCGACGTAATAGCCTTCGGCGAGCTCGCCCTCCATCTTGGCCCGCTTGCCGCCGGTCAGCACCTTCGCGCCTTCCTGCTTGCCGATGTCGAGATAGGACAGGATCTTTTCGAGCTGGTCGTTCGAGGCTTGCGCGCCGATCATGGTCGAAGCGTCGAGCGGGTGGCCCTGCTTGATCTTCTTGGTCCGCGCGACCGCCTTCTCCATGAACTTGTCGTAGATCGATTCCTGCACCAGCACGCGGCTCGGGCAGGTGCAGACCTCGCCCTGGTTGAGGGCGAACATCGCAAACCCCTCCAGCGCCTTGTCGAGGAAATCGTCGTCGGTCTCGGCGACGTCGGCGAAGAAGATGTTCGGCGACTTGCCGCCGAGCTCCAGCGTCACCGGAATGAGATTGTCGGACGCATATTGCATGATCATGCGGCCCGTCGTGGTCTCGCCCGTGAAGGCGATCTTGGCGATCCGCTTGTTCTGTGCCAGCGGCTTGCCGGCCTCGATGCCGAACCCGTTGACGACGTTGATGACGCCGGGCGGCAGGATGTCCGCGATCAGCTCCATCACGGCGAGAATGCCGAGCGGGGTCTGTTCGGCGGGCTTCAGCACCACGCAATTGCCGGCGGCAAGGGCAGGGGCGAGCTTCCAGGTCGCCATCAGGATCGGGAAATTCCAGGGAATGATCTGGCCGACGACGCCGAGCGGCTCGTGATAGTGATAGGCGACGGTGTCGTGGTCGATCTCGGAGATACCGCCTTCCTGCGCGCGCACGACGCTGGCGAAATAGCGCCAGTGGTCGACGACCAGCGGCATGTCGGCATGGGTGGTCTCGCGGATCGGCTTGCCGTTGTCGAAAGTCTCGATCAGCGCCAGCAGGTCGAGATTTGACTCCAGCTTGTCGGCGATCTTGTTCAGGATACGCGAACGCTCCTGCACCGAGGTCTTGCCCCAGGATTCCTTTGCCTTGTGCGCGGCGTCGAGCGCCAGCTCGATGTCGGCGGCGGTGGACCGCGGCACCGAGCAGAGCTTCTTGCCGGTGATCGGGCTCGGATTGTCAAAGTACTTGCCTTCCACCGGAGCGACCCATTTGCCGCCGATGAAATTGTCGTAGCGTTCGCGGATAAGGAGCGTTTTCGAAACCTGGTCGAGCGCTTGCTGGAACATGGCATGTCCTCCGTGGATTGATCGGCGTCTTTGCGCCTTGGATCTTGCGGTCTCGCGCGTCGTCGAACACGCGCTCCGATTGCGGCGGAGCACGCAGCGCAAAACAAGCCAATCCGGAGCGTTCGCCGCTCCGGCAACGAGGGGAGATGTCAGATCATCCCGGCGAAACCACGCGAAGTCTGCGCCGGACCGAATGGTTCGTCAACGCTATATCCGATCAAATATGGCGTGCTGTCGCGCGGTATGAACGCGCAGCGCGATTTGCTGCGCTGCGCGTTCGGTAGCGCGCTACTTCGGCAATGCGATCGGCTTGAGCGTGAACGGGCCGGGATCCTTGCTCTTGTTCTCGCCGATGACGTAGGACAGCTTGCCCTCCGCGACCCATCCGGTATCGCCGACCTGGGTGACCGAAACCGGCTCAGCGAGGCCGTCCTTGATCACCTCCACCTGTGCCGCGTCGCCGCTCACCGTGATCTTGTCGAGCCGGCCGGCGCCCTCGATCAGCAGGAAGCCATTGCCGAATGCGCGCAGCGCATCGGCATGGTCGAGCGTGCTTGATGGCTTCAGCTCGGTGATGGCGCCGGCCTTGCCGTCCTTGACCGCGATCCGGAACAATTTTCCAGGGATGAAGGTCGTCACATAGAGATTGCCGTCGGAACCGACGGCAATGCCGTCGAGGCCGACGCCGTCCTTGGCCGGCGCCAGCGCCGGATCCGTTGCCCAGACATCGAGCGCAGTCGCGCCGGACTTGAGGCTATAGACGTAAGGCGCGAAGGAGTCGCTGATGTAGGCCGTTCCGTCGCTGCCGACCGCGATGTCGTTGCAGAAGGATTTGTCGTTCTTGAGCGCGAAGCTGCCCTTGGGCGCGCCGGTACGCAGGTCGAACGTCTTGAGGAACGCCCCTTTGCCGCTGCCGGGACTCGGAACGCCCATGCCGGAGAGGTCGTTCGAGCAGACATAGAGTGTGCCACTCTTCTCGTCGGCAAGCACGCCGAGGGTGGAGCGGCTGCCGCTGGCGCCGGGCGAGATGAAGGCGTCGACCTTGCCGGTCGGGGTCACCCGCGTCACGCCGCCATGATTGAAGCTGCCGACATAGAGCGCGCCGTCGCTGGTCGATGACACGCTTTCCGGAAAGCTCTTCTCGGGCAGGGTGACCGCCGCGCTTTGTGCCTGGGCAAGGCCCGTGCTGAATAGGCTGGATGCGAGGATAGCGGCGGCCGCACCGAGCGTGCGACCGGTCGTGAGCGTTTCTCCCTGCCTGCGCGAACGCAAGGCATTGTCGTATTTTTTCATGATTGCGATTCCTGACGAATAAGAAGGGACTATTCTTCAGAGGCGAGCTTTGTCGGCCATTTTGTCGCGCGCAGCTGGCGGATCCTTTTGCTCCTCCCCGGTCCGCCTTGCCGCAATCGATATATACCAGTAAATATAGCGAGACGAAGGCCGACGACCGGAAGCGAAGAGGATCCCACGATGTCCCGTCACGTTGTGCCGATGGGCGAAGACAGCCGCAGCGTCGATGCGCCCCGCAGGTGCTTGAGTTGTAACGGGATCATCGCAGGCCTCGCGGATCAGGATCTCGGGATTGGCCTCGACATCAAGCTCGGTCTGGTCTCGGACGAATGCGCGTTGATCTGCAACGCGTGCACCGCAAAATTGATCGAGGCAGGGCCTCCGGCCGGAAGGCCCGTCACGCGGCGAAGGTAAGCTCGTGGTCGAAGCGGCTCGATAGGACAAAGGACAAAGCGTGAAGCAAGGACAGGCAACGCCTTCGGAGCGGCGCATGGCGCTGGTCGAGGCGGAGAAACGCGCGGAGACGCTCTTTGACGAGATCGAAGGGCGCAACCTGATCCGGCCGGGCCGGACCGAACGCGAGATCGAGCAGGAGATTTATCAAATCGCCCTGGACCGGTTCGGCGTCGAGAAGCATTGGCACAAGCGCATCGTGAGGGCCGGAGAGAACACCTTGACCCTGGCCGCGGACAATCCGCCGGTCCGGGAGATCGAGGCCGACGACATCGTCTATGTCGATCTGGGCCCGGTGTTCGAGGATTGGGAAGCGGACCTCGGGCGTACGTATGTGTTGGGTAATCATCCCGGCGGGCCGCTGGTCGCCGCGCTCCCGGTCGTGTTCGACCGGATCCAGGCCCACTATCACGCCTCCCCGGATATGACGGGCGAGGGTCTCTACGCGTTTGCGCAGAAGGCGGCCGAGGAGGCGGGATGGCGGTTTGGCGGTGTCATCGCCGGCCATCTCGTCAGTGAGTTCGCGCATGCGCACATCCCCGGCGACAAGAACCTCAATCGTATCATGCCCGGAAATGATAAGCGGATGCGCGATCCTGATGAGCTCGGTAGGGAGCGGCACTGGATTCTGGAGGTCCATCTGGTCGAGCCGAACGGCTCCTATGGTGGATTTTACGAGCGGCTGCTCTAGAACGGTGGCGCGCCGGTCAGTCCAGGAAGAAGGTCAATCCATGCGAGCCTCACGCTCCGTCGTCTCTGCGTTCCTCCTCGCGATCAGTGTCTCCTCGGCCAGCGCCGAGCCAGCTCGCGTTTATGCGGCCGGCAGCCTGGTTGCTCCCTTGAAGCAGGCGATCAAGGCGGCCGGCCTCGACGCCTCGCAAATCGCCGATCCCGTCTTCGGCCCGTCGGGCGGCCTGCGTGAGCGGATCGAGAAGGGCGAGGCCACCGATCTTTTTCTGTCGGCCGATACGGCGCATCCGCGCACGCTGGCAGCGGAGCGGCCTCAGGCATTGATGATCCCGTTCGCGCGCAACAATCTCTGCCTGTTCGGCCGCGAGGCGGTGGGGCTGACCGAGGCCAATGCACTCGAGACGATGCTGGACCCCAAGATGCGTCTGGCAACGTCGACGCCGCTCGTCGATCCCGGTGGCGATTATGCTTTTGCGGTGTTCAAGCGGGCGGAGACAGTCCGTGCCGGCGCTGAGGCCGTGCTCAGCCAGAAGGCCCTGAAGCTGATCGGAGGCCCGGGCGCCATGAAGCCGCTCGAGGGGCACTCACCGGCCGCCAGCATCTTCCTTGCCGACAAGGCCGATCTCCTGCTGGTCTATTGCAGCGGTCAGCAGCAGACCTTGCGCGAGGTTCCCGGCTTGAAGGTGTCGCGGCTGCCGCCGGAGATCGATGTTGTCGCGACCTATGGACTGGTGCTGCTCACGGACAATCCGGCCGCTGCGCGGCTTGCGCTGTTCCTGCTGTCGGACAAGGGGCAGGGCATTATTGCCGAAAACGGTCTTGTGAAGATCGCTCCTTCCGAGCGGTGATAAGAGCAGACTCATGATCCTCTACCTGCTGGCCTATCTCGGTGGCGTCCTGACCATCGTGAGCCCCTGCATCCTCCCGGTCATCCCCTTCGTGCTGGCGCGCGCCGATCGTCCGTTCCTGCGGAACGGCCTGCCGATGCTGATCGGCATGTCGCTCGCGTTTGCCGTCGTCGCGACGCTGGCGTCGGTCGCGGGAGGCTGGGTCGTCTCCGCCAACCAATATGGACGTGGCGCCGCGCTGGTCCTGCTCGCCTTGTTCGGCCTGACATTGGTGTTTCCGGAGCTCGCCGACCGCCTGATGCGGCCGCTGGTGGCCGTTGGTGCGCGGATGTCGCAATCGGCGAGTGAGCCGGGCGAGGACAGCCTTGTCGCGCCGTTCGTGCTCGGAATTGCCACCGGCTTTCTCTGGGCGCCCTGTGCGGGTCCGGTGCTCGGCCTGATCCTGACCGGCGCCGCGCTTCAGGGCGCCAACGCCGGAACCGCGCTGTTGCTTCTGGTCTATGCGGCGGGCGCCGCAACCTCGCTGGCGCTGGCTTTGCTGGTCGGCGGCCGCGTCTTCGCCGCGATGAAGCGCTCGATCGGCGCCGGCGAATGGATCAGGCGGGGCGTCGGCGTGGCCGTGCTCGCGGCTGTTATTGCCATCTCGCTCGGCCTCGACACCGGCGTCCTCACCAACCTCTCGGTCGGCAGCACGACGTCGCTGGAGCAGGCGCTACTCGACAGATTGCATCCGAACGCGAAGACCGCGATGACTGATACGTCGATGCAGGCGAAGCCGGGCGGCGAGAACGCGTCGGATATGCTCATGGTCGAGGATCTCGATCCCAAGCTCGCCGGTGCGCAGGAGTGGCTGAACTCGCCGCCGCTGACCTTCGAGGCGCTGAAAGGCAAGGTCGTCCTCGTCGACTTCTGGACCTATTCCTGCATCAACTGCCTGCGCTCGATCCCCTATGTCCGCGCCTGGGCGGAGAAATATCGCGACCGCGGCCTCGTGGTGATCGGCGTGCACGCGCCCGAATTCGCCTTCGAGCGCAATGTCGCCAACGTCAAGAATGCGGTGTCGACGTTGAAGATCAGCTATCCCGTCGCGATCGACAATGACTACAAGATCTGGCGCTCGTTCGAGAACCAGTACTGGCCGGCGCATTACTTCATCGATGCCAACGGCAAAGTCCGTCACCATCATTATGGTGAAGGCGAATACGCGGAGTCCGAGCGCGTCATCCAGACGCTGCTTGCTGAGGCCGGGAACAAGAACGTCCCGTCCGACATCGTCGCGGTCAAGGCGTCGGGCGCGGAGGCGGCGGCCTCCGACGGCGCCGAAGTCAAATCGCCCGAGACCTATGTCGGCTGTGATCGCAGCGAGAATTTCGTCTCGCCCGGCGGCGTGGCGAAGGACGAGAGCCACGTCTATGCTGCGGGCGAGCCGCAGCTCAACGACTGGTCGCTGACCGGCAATTGGACGGTCGGCCCCGAGCGTGCGCAGTTGAACGCGCCTGACGGCAGCATCGTTTATCGCTTCCATGCCCGCGACCTGCACCTGGTGCTCGGTCCCGCCACCGAAGGCGCCAGCATCCGCTTCCGCATCACCATCGATGGCAAGCCACCCGGCGCCGCGCATGGCATGGACGCGGATGCCGAGGGCAACGGCCTGGTGACGACGCAGCGGCTCTATCAACTCGTCCGGACGCCGGACACGGTCGCCGACCACACCTTCGAAATCCGCTTCCTCGATCCCGGCGTCCAGGCCTACGCCTTTACGTTCGGCTGAGCGAGTGGTCGCCGGGATGCTGTC
The DNA here is from genome assembly GCF_024199945.1 of Bradyrhizobium sp. CCGUVB4N. Lineage (GTDB taxonomy): Bacteria > Pseudomonadota > Alphaproteobacteria > Rhizobiales > Xanthobacteraceae > Bradyrhizobium. Next base: position 4,062,941 of record NZ_JANADP010000001.1, read on the forward strand.
CCGCGCGTTGCGGAATCAGCAGCAGACAAACCACCATGAACACCGCGATCACGGCCGAGGCCAGTGGCCGGCTAAGAGCAAGTCCGCCGTGATCGAGCGGCTTGTCGAGGAAGTCGCCGACGGTCGCCCCCAGCGGTCGCGTCAGGATGAACGCGGCCCAGAACAGCGTGACGCGTGAGACGCGAGTCCAGAGGTAAAGTGCTGCGATGACGGCCAGGCCGCTCGCGAAGATCAGTGCGCCGCCGCGATAGCCCATGTCGCCGGTGTCGGCGATCCAGTCGCCGAGCGCGGTGCCGAGCGTCTGCGAGAAGGTGATGGCGCCCCAATAGAAGGCCTCGACCCGTGGTGTGCTGACGCTGTTGACCGAGATCGTTCCTTCGGTGCGATACCAGAGGCCGAGCACCAGCACGAGGCAGGCGAGAAGGAGCGTGGAGCCGCCGGTATAGCCGATGCCGAGCGAGCGGTCGGCGAAATCGGCCATCGTGGTGCCGAAGGTGGTCGAGGCCACGATGGTCGCCCAATACAGCGCCGGATTGAATTTGCGCGCACGGATTTGTGCGGCGACCAGGACGATCATCGCCGCCAGGAACAGGCCTGTGCCGGCGAGGTAGCCCCAGTTCAGCGTCATCGTGACGGTGTCGCCGCCAGTCTCGCCCAGTGTCGTGGCGGCGATCTTGATGATCCAGAAGCCGAGCGTGACCTCGGGGACCTTGCTTTCGCCGAGGAGGCTGCTCTTAGCGTAATCTTGCATGGTGTTCCTCGTTGTCGCCTCACGCCTTGGCGACGCTATCCATGATCGCAAGCAGATCGGTGATCGCCTGCTTGCATTTTGCGGCATCCGGCGTGCTTGCGCGCAGCGCCTCGAGTGCGCGATCGATCGCCTTGTCGACCGTGTGCCAGTCGGCCGCCGCGCGTGGCTTCAATCCGGCCTCGGCCTCGTCCCATCTGGTCTCGAGGTCCTTGATCCTTGTCTTGGCACCGGGCAGGTCGCCCTTGTCGACCAGCGCGGCGACATCGACGACGATGCTGCGGAATGGGGTGAGGTCGCCGAGCTTTGCGGTCGCGGCCTCCGCGAGCGGGACGAAGGTGAAGTGCTGGCTCGCACTCATGTTTGGTTCGCCGGAGAAGGTCGTCACGAGGCAAACGGCAAGCGCGGGGATGAGTTTCATTGGTCTCTCCTGGTGTAGCTCCTGCGTCGTGCAGGAGCGTTCAATGCTGTGATTGGGTTACTGCGCCGGGCCGGCGCGGCGCGCGCCTTCGCCCTCGAACGTCACCCAGGCAACGAGGCCGACGATCACGGTGAGGAAGACGATGCTGGTCTGGATCGTGCCGAGGCCCATGCCGCCATACTCGTGCGACTGCGACAGCAGATCGCCGAGCGATGCGCCGAGCGGGCGGGTGAGGATGTAGGCGAGCCAGAACGTGAGGACGGGGTTGCCGCCGATAGCGTAAGCCAATGCGACCGCGACGATCAGCGCGCCGAAGGCGACGACGCCGAGCTGGAAACCAAGGCCGAGTGCTTCGGTCGCGAGATCGCCGGCCGCAGTGCCGAGTGCGAAGGTGAACAGGATCGCCGTCCAGTAGAACAGCTCGCGCCGTGTCGAGACGATGCTGTGGATCGACAGCGTACGCTCGATGCCGTACCAGACCGCAAATGTTGCGGCGAGCGCGGCGGCGAACGCGGCGGTGCTGACATAGAGGCTGATCTCGAGCTTGTCGGTCAGGAGATCGGTGAGCTGGGTGCCGACGATGCTGACGAGGACGACGGTGAGCCAGTAGATCCACGGCACGTAGGCGCGGCGATTGAGTTGCGCGAGGAGTGCGGCAACCAGCAGGCCCGTCATGCAGATTGCGGTCACGCTCGCGCCGAGGCCGATATGCACCGCAAGATAGTCGGCGCCGGTCTCGCCGACCGTGGTCGAGAGGATCTTGATGATCCAGAAGATCGCGGTGACCTCCGGAACCTTGTTCAGCATCTGCCTTGCGCCAAAGCCTGAATATTGCGACACGCCCAAATCTCCCGAAGCCGAAGCGATGCCGGACCGTCGCGCAGGCGACTTAGGCCCGGCTTAGGGGCGGGAATTTTCCGAGCAGGGTGGTCTTCGCCGCAATTTGGGCCCGCTGGAGCGTCCTAACTCTGCGCTAAGTCGGCGCGGGCATGATTTTGACGGCCGGATGGCCTGGCGATTTTGAGGATCGAAGCTTGCGGGTTTTGCTGATCGAGGACGACAGGATGGTCGGAGCGGCCGTCGAACAGGCGCTGAGGGACGCCGCCTACGCCGTCGACTGGGTCAGGGATGGCGAGACCGCGTTGCTCGCCGCGGCAAGCGAGTCCTACGAGGTGCTGCTGCTCGATCTCGGTCTGCCGAATGCCGATGGTCGCGATATCTTGCGGCGACTGCGTGCGGATGGCCGCAAGCTTCCCGTCATCATCGTGACGGCGCGCGATGCACTCGACGACAGGATCGAGGGGCTCGATCTCGGCGCGGACGATTACCTGGTCAAGCCGTTCGAGATCCGCGAGTTGCTGGCGCGAATGCGCGCGGTGACGCGCCGCGAAGGCAGTGGTGCGCCTGCAGTGCTTGGCAACGGCAAGCTCAGTCTCGATCCCGCGACCCGCGAGGCTTCGCTGTACGGCCAGACGTCCGTTCTGACCGCGCGTGAGTTCGCTCTGCTCCAGGCCTTGTTGGCGCGGCCCGGTACGATCCTGTCGCGGAGCGAGCTCGAGCGGCAGCTCTACGGCTGGAACGAGGAAGTCGAAAGCAATGCGGTCGAATTTCTGATCCACACCATCCGCAAGAAGCTCGGCACGGAGGCGATCCGTAACGTGCGCGGCATGGGATGGATGGTGGATCGCGCGCCATGATCAAGTCGCTGCGCGGCCGGCTGTTCATCAGCTTGACGGCGATTGTCCTGCTGACCGGTCTGGTCGGCGGCGTATTTGCACACCGGTGGGCATTCGACGAGGCCATCGAGACGCAGGACTCCGTCCTGATCCAGATCGCGGGTCTGGTTCAAGGCGGCGGTCTCACGGGAACTCAGGACCTCCATGGGGTCGATAAGGACTCCGAAGTCTGGTTGATGGAATTGGGCAAGACGCCGCAAGGCACGCAAGAGGAGCGTCAGTTGTGGCGGCTTCAGGACGGGATGCGCGACGCGACGCGAAAGGGAAAGCCGGTCCGCGTGGTGCTGCGGACGCGGTCCGACGGCAGCCGCTTTGCAGTGGCGCAGAGCACGGGCGTTCGTGATGAGATCGCGGGCGACATGGCGTTCCGTACCGTACTGCCGATTGCGATGCTCATTCCCTGCCTGATGCTGGTGATCGCCTTCGTCATCGCGCGATCGTTGCGCCCGATGGTGCGTCTGGCAGGCGATCTCGATACCAGGCCCGCCGATGACATGACGGCGCTCCCGCTTCACGACCTCCCGAGCGAACTCAACCCGTTCGTATCCTCGATCAACGGCTTGCTGCGCCGCGTGCACGACATGATGGAGCAGCAGCGCAGGTTCATCGCCGATGCCGCGCATGAGCTGCGGACACCGCTGACGGCACTGAGCCTGCAGGCGGAGAATCTCGATCAGGTCGAACTGCCGCCTGCGGCGCGCGAACGGCTTGCGGCGCTCCGGCAGGGCATGCGCCGCAGCAAGCATCTCCTGGAACAATTGCTGGCGCTGGCGCGGCATGACGCGACGCCTTCCGATCGCGCCCAAAGCGAGGTCGTGGAGCTCGATCGCGCGGCGAGAGGGGTGATTGCCGATCTGTTGCGGGACGCGATCAGCCGTGGCGTCGATCTCGGCTTCGCACGAGCTGAGCCTGTACCGGTGCGGGGCGAGCCCGTCATGCTCACCGCCATGATCCGAAATCTCATCGACAACGCGCTCCGGTTCGCGCCGGAAGGTGGCAGGATCGATGTGGCGATCTACCAGGACGGTGCGACGGGTGTGCTTCAAATCGAGGACACCGGGCCCGGCGTTTCCGCCGACGAGATCGATCGGATCTTCGAGCCGTTTTTCCGAGGGCAGCGTCCGGAGGGCGAGGGCGCGGGCCTGGGCCTCGCGATCGTGAAGCGGATCGTCGATCGGCTCGGTGGGTCGATCGAAGCGGTGAACATGACGGAGGCCGGGCGAACCGGATTGCGTGTCGTCGTCAAATTGCCGGCGGCAACCGTCTGACCCTCACTCGCCCTGGATCCATTCCGCCACGCCGCGCCACAGCGTGTCGCGGTGCTCGGGGCGGAAGAAGCCGAAATGGCCGATCGTCTTGGCGCCGACGTCGGACGGCTTCACCGTCAGCACCTCCGGCTTGATCGCGGTGAAGCCGGACGCGAGCAATTCGACCGCCGGCCGCGTTGCCCAGGGATCGTCGGAGAAGCAGAGCGCGCGCAGCTCGCCCTTGAACTTCGTAAAATTCTCCAGCGCCGGCAGCTTGGAATCGAACAGATAGCGCGGGCTTGAGACCCAATCGGCCCATTGCAGGAAGACGCCCTTGGGCAAATCCTCGCCGATGCCGACCCAGCCCGGCGCATAGCCGAGCGCGTGGACCAGCGGCACGCCGACGCAATTCATGAAGGCGAAGACGCGGTATTTCTCCGGCGACGTCATCAGCCGCCAGGTCGCGGCCTGCGAGGCCACGAACGCCGCGCGCGAAATCTCGCTGTTGTTGTCGATCAGCCCGAGCGCCTGGCCGCCGAAGGAGTGACCGACATAGGCAAGCGGCAGGCCATGATAGCGCTCGCGCATCCAGCGTACCGCGGCGGTGACGTCCTGCGCGGCCCAGTCGGACATCGAGGCCTTGAAGCCGACCAGCGATTTCGGCTGGTTGTAGCCGACCATCGCCGGCTGCCGGGAGTCGCCGATGCCGCGATAGTCGTAAGTGAGCACCGCGCAGCCGCGATGGGCGAGATAGGAGGCAAAGCCGCGATAGATCCTTCGCGGGACGGCGGTCGCCGAGTTGATCAGGACGGCATGCCGCTTGGCGCCACGCGGCAGGAACAGGGTGCCGGTCAGCGCATACCCGTCGGTCGCCGGGAAGCTGATCTCGTCGATGAAAACGTCGTCCAGTGGCGCGTCCATGGGTGGAAGCTGTCTTGCCGGTTTCCTCTGCCTCCCCCAGCAAATGCGAATTCAGCTTTTCTCGCAAGGGTTTGCGTCACAAAATGGATTTACAACTGGCGGTGTCGCTTTAGCCTGTGTATAAGGCGGCCCTCGCAACCCACAGATCAGGTTGCACTTTTTTGCTTCACGGAGAGATTGCGATGTCCGAGCGGTGGACGCCCGAGTCCTGGCGCAGCAAGCCGGTGCTACAGGTGCCCGATTATCCCGACGCCAAGGCCCTGGCCGACGTTGAGGCGCAGCTTGCAACCTTTCCGCCGCTGGTGTTTGCCGGCGAGGCGCGCAATCTGAAGAAGGCGCTGGCCCGTGTCGCGGCCGGCGACGCCTTCCTGTTGCAGGGCGGCGATTGCGCCGAGAGCTTTGCCGAGCACGGCGCCAACAACATCCGCGATTTCTTCCGCGTGCTGCTGCAGATGGCGGTGGTGCTGACCTATGCCGGCGCGGTGCCGGTGGTGAAGGTCGGCCGCATCGCCGGCCAGTTTGCAAAGCCGCGCTCGTCGCCGACCGAGAAGCTCAACGGCGTCGAGCTGCCGAGCTATCGCGGCGACATCGTCAACGACATCGCCTTCACCAAGGAAGCGCGCGTGCCGGATCCGCAGCGCCAGCTGATGGCCTATCGCCAGTCGGCCGCGACGCTGAACCTGCTCCGCGCGTTTGCGACCGGCGGCTTCGCCAATCTCGGCAGCGTGCATCAGTGGATGCTCGGCTTCCTCAAGGATAGTCCGCAGTCCCGCCGCTACAAGGAGTTGGCCGACCGCATCTCGGACGCGCTCAACTTCATGCGCGCCTGCGGCCTCGATCTCGAGAGCCATCCAGAGCTGCGCGCCACCGATTTCTACACCAGCCATGAGGCGCTGCTGCTTGGCTACGAGCAGGCCATGACCCGCGTCGATTCCACGACCGGCGACTGGTACGCGACCTCGGGCCACATGATCTGGATCGGCGACCGCACCCGCCAGCTCGATCACGGCCATGTCGAATATTTCCGCGGCATCAAGAACCCGATCGGCCTGAAGTGCGGTCCGTCGCTGAAGCCGGACGAGCTGTTGAAGCTGATCGACGTGCTCAACCCCGACAACGAGCCGGGCCGGTTGACGCTGATCAACCGCTTCGGCTCCGACAAGGTCGCCGACCATCTGCCGGGCCTGATCCGCGCCGTGAAGCGCGAGGGCAAGGTGGTGGTCTGGTCGTGCGATCCTATGCACGGCAACACCATTACCTCGACCACGGGCTACAAGACGCGGCCGTTCGATCGCGTGCTGTCGGAAGTGAAGTCGTTCTTCACCATCCACGCCGCGGAAGGGACGCATGCCGGCGGCGTGCATCTGGAGATGACCGGCCAGGACGTCACCGAATGTATCGGCGGCGCCCGCGCCATCACGGACGAGGACCTCAACGACCGCTACCACACGGTCTGCGATCCCCGCCTCAATGCCGAGCAATCCATCGACATGGCCTTCCTGGTCGCCGAACTGCTGAAGCAGGAACGCGCCGGCAAGGTCAGGCCGATGCCGGCCGCGGCGGGGCTCTAAGACCTTGCTGCGGATCTGGAAGGCCACGATCAATTCCCGCAACGGTCTGGCCTTTGCGTTCCGCTCGGAACAGGCCGTCCGCGAGGAGATTTTTGCGCTGATCCTGTCGCTGCCGGTGGCGTGGTTCGTCGCCGCCAGCGCGACGCGCGCGGTCGAGCTGGTTTGCTCGGTCGCCTTCGTGCTGGTGGTCGAGTTGCTCAACACCGCGATCGAGAAGCTCGCCGACCGCCTGACCATGGATCACGACAAGCAGATCGGGCGGGTCAAGGACATGGGCTCGGCCGCGGTTGGCGTTGCGCTGCTGATGGCCGGCGCGTTCTGGATCATCGCGATCATCGAACGTCTGGGGTTCCTCTAGCTGGACGAGGCGGCCATGACCGAACGTCTCAACGCATTCGCGGTCACGCTCGCCCAGCTCAATCCGACCATGGGCGATATCGAGGGCAATGCCGCGAAGGTTCGCTCGGCACGCGCGCGAGCCATCGCCGATGGCGCCGATCTCGTACTGTTCCCGGAATTGTTCATCGCCGGCTATCCGCCGGAAGATCTGGTGCAGAAGCCCGCGTTCCAGGCCGCCTGCCGTTCGGCAATCGAAGCGCTCGCGCGTGAGACCGCTGACGGCGGCCCGGCGTTGCTGGTCGGCACGCCCTGGGTCGAGGATGGCAGGCTCTACAATGCCTGTGCGCTGCTCGACGGCGGCCGCATCGCCGGCTTGCGCTTCAAATGCAATCTGCCGAACTACGGCGTGTTCGACGAGAAGCGGTTGTTTGCGCGCGGGCCGGCGGCAGGCCCCGTCACCGTGCGCGGCGTGCGGATCGGCGTGCCGATCTGCGAGGACATCTGGCTGGAAGAGTCCGAGGACTACGAGAACGTGGTCGAGACGCTGGCCGAGACCGGCGCCGAGATCATTCTGGTGCCGAACGGCTCGCCCTATGCCCGCGACAAGAACGATGTGCGTCTGTCGGTGGCGGTCGCGCGGGTCACCGAGAGCGGCTTGCCGCTGGTCTATCTCAACCAGGTCTGCGGTCAGGACGAACTCGTGTTCGACGGCGCGTCGTTCGCGCTCAACGGCGATCTTTCGCTCGCCGCGCAACTGCCGGCGTTCGAGGAGAACGTCACGACGTTGCGCTTCATCAGAAACGGCGGCGATTGGCGTTGCACGGGTCCGATCGTGGAGCAGCCCGAGGGCGACAAGGCCGACTATGCGGCCTGCGTCCTCGGCTTGCGCGACTACGTCAGCAAGAACGGTTTTCCCGGCGTGCTGCTCGGCATCTCCGGCGGCATCGATTCCGCACTCTGCGCGGCGATCGCGGTCGATGCGCTCGGCGCCGACCAGGTACACGGCGTGATGCTGCCTTATCGCTACACGGCGGCACACTCGATTGCCGACGCGGGCGAGCTCGCCGGCCATCTCGGCATCCGCTACGAGGTGTTGCCGATCGCGGAAGCGGTGGGCGGGTTCGAAACCATCCTGTCCGGCATCTTCAAGAACCTGCCGCCCGATATCACCGAGGAAAACCTCCAGGCTCGCACCCGCGGCACGCTGTTGATGGCGATCTCCAACAAGACCGGGCTGATGGTGGTGACGACAGGCAACAAGTCGGAAATGTCGGTCGGCTACGCCACGCTCTATGGCGACATGAACGGCGGCTTCAACCCGATCAAGGATATCTACAAGACGCAGGTGTTCCGGCTGGCGACGCTGCGCAATGCATGGAAGCCCGACGGCGCGCTCGGACCCGCGGGCGAGGTGATCCCGCCCGATATCATCACGCGCCCGCCGACGGCGGAGCTGCGTGAGAACCAGACCGATCAGGACTCACTGCCGGCCTACGAGGTGCTCGATGCGATCCTCGAGCGTCTGGTCGAACGCGAGGAGCCGCTCGACCAGATCATCGCCGCGGGCTTCGACCGCGAGACGGTGACCCGCATCGACCATCTCCTCAACGTTGCCGAATACAAGCGCCGCCAGGCCGCGCCCGGCGTGAAAGTGACGCGGAAGAATTTCGGCCGCGACCGCCGCTATCCCATCACCAACCGCTTCCGCGACCGGGGCGAGACATTGCCCGCGCCCGACGAGACCCTGGTCTCGCGCGGCAGCAAGGCGTCGATCGACGCGTTCGAGGGGTAGGGTAGGCTGACCTTTGCGGTACCTCTCGTACTGCGGGCGAGATGGGCGCCATTGCGCCCTCGCCCCTTGCGGGAGAGGGCAGCACGGTCGTCGAAACGAATTCAGTCGGGTGAGGGGTTCTATCCGCGTACTCTCATGTACACATGCGAGCGCGGATAGAACCCCTCATCCGGCGCCATAGCCGATGCGTAGCATCGGCGTTCTCAAGAACGGCGGCCGAAGGCCGCCTTTGCCACCTTCTCCCGCAAGGGGAGAAGGGAAGTAAGAAACCTTACTTCTGCTGCTGCGGCAGGAAGCTGGGTCCGACCGAGCGGATCGGCTTGTTCTCCGACGCGGCCGTGGTGCTCGTCTCCGCAGGCGGCGTCGCGGCAGGTGCCGTCGCCGTCGTCGGCGCGGGAGCTGCGCCCTTCTTGGCGTTCGCGGGCGCGCCCTTGGTGAGCTGCCGCTGCTGCATCTTCTTGGCGCTCTCCTCGGTGACGATGATGTCGCCCTGCTGCTCGACGGCCGCCTTGTCATCGGCCGATTTCAGCGCGTCGGCCCAGGTCTGGCCCGCCGCTTTGCAAGAGCAGGACGGGTTGAACTCGCTGCGGAATTTGAAGGCGGTCGGCAGCGCCGTGTAGGGCTGGCCGCTGATGGACACCGCCGAGCTCATGTCCTCGCCGGGATTGCGGTGGGCATAGAGCACGGCTTCGGCCGCCGGGCACAGCGCCTTGCAGGTCTTCTCGTCGTCGGGGAAGCGCGCCGGCACGGTCGCAAACGAGATCGGGAAATAGGCGCCGTCACAGGTGCGCACGCACACGGTGCGATAGGTGCCGGACTGCGGGCCGCCGAGATCGGCGGGTGGCGCGCCGGGCGGATTATTGGGGTTGTTGCCGCCGTTGAACAGATTGCTCAGGAAGTTGCCGCCCTGCGACTGCGCGGCGTTGGCGTATTGCGGGCCGCAATTGTTCTGCGCAAGCGCAATCAGCACCGAGCGGCGCTGGCTGTCGCGTTCGGGGCTGCCGCCGCCGGGACCGCCACCGCGCAGGCGTTCGAGATTGCCGGTGATCTGGTCCAGATTGGCGCGCATCTGCTGGATCTGGGTGTTGACCGGGCCGCATTGCGCCGACTGGCCGTTGAACAGCGAGAAGAAGCCGGAGGAATCGCAGCCCATGCGCTTGGCCTGCATGGTGACGCGATCGAGCTCGGCTTGCTGGCGGGTCTGGGAATCCTGGTAGCGGCGGATCTGGTCGTCGCGCGCGGGATCGCTGCTGCCGCCGCGGTCGAGCGCGGCAAGCTGTCCTTCCAGGCGCACGCACATCGGGTTCGGTCCGAGACCGCCTTGGGCGGGCGGAGGCGGCGGTGCGCCGGGCGGGCCGGCCTGAGCAAAGGCGTCAGTGGCGAGCACGACGCTGAGAAGCACGGTGCAGGCAAGCAGGGAGCGGGGACGGGACAGGGACAAAAATTCAGGCATATCCGCCATTCTAGCGATGTCACGGCCCCAAGTGACTTCGAATGTGATTTGGCGGGCCGAAGCGCGCCCTCCAATAGCCGCTTCCTGCGGCATCGTCACGTCGTTTCAGGGGCCGCAAACGGGTCCTAAAGTCCGCCAGTTCCGAGCGAATTCAGCGCTGGCAGGTGATTGCGACATATTCGTCGCAATGGCCATGGGAGCAGTTTGCGCCGGATTTGGGGACAGACCCGGTAATTTCATCGGGATCGACCCGGCGGTAGGCCGATGCCTGCGCAAAGTCCCGTGACTGACAGTAGGTGCGGGCGACCTGCGCACCGCATTTCTCGCCCTTGGCCAGGCATTGGTCGACGCCGTAGCCGTCGGCTTGGTTGGCGATGATGAAGACGCGGGTCTCGGCGAAGGCGCTGGATGCCGCAAGGATGGAGGCGCAGGAAATGAGCGCGAGCAGGGACCGCATGAAATCACCTTGGGGCAAAAGGAGGAGCTGCCGGTTCCAGAATGGGCTCAAATGGTTAAGGATCATGAACCATCAGGGCGGGCGGCCGCGCATTGCGGAGATAAACCGGCATTTTCGCGGCTCTCTTGACGAAAGGGCGCCTCATAGCCCATATGTCGCCGCATGAACGGTCTCCTCGCCATCTGCATTATTTGCCGCGAGATTACGAGCTAGCGATTCGCTGGCTGGAGCCGTCTTTTCTCAACCACATTGAGAGCACTGGACGCCCGGCCAACAGCCGACAGGTGTCCATATGGAATTGCGTCTTTACGATACGCTGAGCCGGGAAAAGCGCGCCTTCGTGCCGCTCGATGCGAAGAACGTCCGCATGTATGTCTGCGGACCGACCGTCTATGACTTCGCCCATATCGGCAATGCGCGGCCGGTGATCGTGTTCGACGTGCTGTTTCGGCTGCTCCGCCATCTCTACGGCGAGGCGCATGTCAAATATGTCCGCAACATCACCGACGTCGACGACAAGATCAACGACCGCGCCGCGCGGGATTTTCCGGGGCTGCCGCTGAACGAGGCGATCCGTAAGGTCACCGAACAGACCGGCAAGCAGTTTCACGCTGACGTCGACGCGCTCGGCGCGCTGCGGCCGAGCGTCGAGCCGCGCGCGACCGAGCACATCGGCGAGATGCGCGAGATCATCGAACGGCTGATCAAGGGCGGGTTCGCCTACGCCGCCGAGGACCACGTACTGTTCTCGCCGCAGGTGATGAACGCGGCCAACTCCACGCTGCCGCGCTATGGCGCGCTGTCGAAGCGGTCGCTCGACGAAATGATCGCCGGCGCGCGCGTCGACGTCGCGCCCTACAAAAAGGATTCGACCGACTTCGTGCTGTGGAAGCCATCGAAGCCTGGCGAGCCGTCCTGGCCGTCGCCGGCCGGGATCAAGGCCGAGGGACGCCCGGGCTGGCACATCGAGTGCTCGGCCATGGCCTGGAAGCATCTCGGCGAACAGTTCGACATCCATGGCGGCGGTATCGATCTCGTGTTTCCGCATCACGAGAACGAGGTCGCCCAGACTTGCTGCGCCTTCCACCAGCAGCGCATGGCGAATTACTGGATGCACAACGGCTTCCTGCAGGTAGAGAGCGAGAAGATGTCGAAGAGCCTTGGCAACTTCATCACCATCCACGAGCTGCTCGCGGACTGGCCGGGTGAGGTGCTGCGCCTCAACATGCTGAAGACGCATTACACGTCGCCGATCGACTGGACCATGAAGTCGCTGGAGGAGAGCGCCAAGACGCTCAACGACTGGTATCGCTTTGCGGCCGATGTCGCGCCGTCAAAGCCGGCGTCGTCCGTGGTCGAAGCACTGCTCGACGACCTCAATACGCCGCAGGCCATCGCGGCGCTGCATGGTCTGCGCAATTCGTCCGATGCGGCCGGTCTTTCGGCGTCGCTGCGTCTGCTCGGCTTCCTGTCCGAGAGCGTCGCGCAGTGGGAAGGCCGCAAGCGGCAGGCGAGCGGCGTCGACGCCGGCGAGATCGATCGCCTGATTGCGGAGCGTACGGCAGCGCGTGCGCGCAAGGACTTCAAGGAATCCGATCGTATCCGTGATGAGCTCGCGGCCAAGGGCGTCGTGATCAAGGATGGCAAGGATGCCGACGGCAAACCGGTGACGACCTGGGAGCTCGCGTGATGGCACAAGCGCATCCCAAGCCCGGCTTGCGGCCGTTTTTGCCGGCCGACGTGCCGATGCTGGCCGCGATCTACGTCGCCAGCATCCAGGAGCTGACCGGCGACGACTACAGCGAGGCGCAGCAGGAAGCCTGGATGGAGGCGGCCGAAACCGAGGAGTTCGGCAAGCGGCTCACCTCCGACCTGACGCTGATCGCCACGCTGGACGGCTCGCCCGTCGGCTTCGCCTCGCTGCGCGGTGCCGATCACATCCGCATGCTCTACGTGCATCCGGCCGTCAGCCGGCAGGGCATCGCGACCATGCTGATCGACGCGCTGGAAAAGCTCGCCGGCGGCCGTGGCGCTGCGGCCCTCACGGTCGACGCCAGCGACACCGCGCAGAATTTCTTCGCCAAGCGCGGCTACACGGCCCAGCAGCGCAACAGCGTCACCATCAATGACGAATGGCTCGCCAACACCACCATGAAGAAGACGCTCGGAGCGCAACAATGAGCAAGGAGCGCCTTTATCTGTTCGACACCACGCTGCGCGACGGCGCGCAGACCAACGGCGTCGATTTCACGCTGACCGACAAGCAGGTGATCGCGGCGATGCTCGACGAGCTCGGCATCGACTATGTCGAGGGCGGCTATCCCGGCGCCAATCCGCTCGACACCGAATTCTTTGGCGCTAAGCCGAAGCTGAACCACGCGCGCTTCACCGCGTTCGGCATGACGCGGCGGGCAGGGCGCTCGGTCTCCAACGATCCCGGCGTCGCCGGGCTTCTGGAAGCCAAGGCCGACGCGATCTGCTTCGTCGCAAAGTCCTCCGCCTATCAGGTGCGCGTCGCACTGGAGACGACGAAAGAGGAAAACCTCGCCTCGATCCACGACAGCGTCGCGGCCGCAAAGGCCGCCGGCCGCGAGGTCATGCTCGACTGCGAGCATTTCTTCGACGGCTACAAGGAAGATGCGAGCTTTGCGCTCGCCTGTGCCAAGGCCGCCTATGAGGCCGGCGCACGCTGGGTGGTGTTGTGCGACACCAATGGCGGCACCATGCCGAACGAGGTCGAGGCCATCGTCACCGAGGTCACGAAGCACATCCCCGGCGATCACGTCGGTATCCACGCTCATAACGACACCGAGCAGGCGGTGGCGAATTCGCTCGCCGCGGTTCGCGCCGGGGCGCGGCAGATCCAGGGTACGCTGAACGGCCTCGGCGAGCGCTGCGGCAACGCCAATCTCTGCTCGCTGATCCCGACGCTGAAATTGAAGAAGGAGTTTTCGGACGCCTTCGAGATCAGCGTCACACCGGAGAAGCTGGCGACACTGGTCAAGGTCTCGCGCACGCTCGACGACATGCTCAACCGCGTGCCGAACCGGCATGCGGCCTACGTCGGGGAGAGCGCTTTCGTCACCAAAACAGGCATTCACGCCTCCGCGGTGATGAAGGATCCGCAGACCTATGAGCACGTCTTGCCGGAGACGGTCGGCAATCACCGCAAGGTGCTGGTCTCGGACCAGGCCGGCCGCTCCAACGTCATCGCCGAGCTCGACCGCGCCGGCATCGCCTATGAGAAGAGCGATCCGAAGCTGACCCGGCTGGTCGAGGAATTGAAGGAGCGGGAGGCGCAGGGCTACGCCTATGAATCGGCCAACGCCTCGTTCGATCTCCTGGCGCGCCGCACGCTCGGCAAGGTGCCGCATTATTTCGAGGTCGAGCAGTTCGACGTCAATGTCGAGCAGCGCTACAACGCCCTTGGTGAGCGCGTCACTGTCGCGTTGGCCGTGGTGAAGGTCGACGTCGCCGGCGAGCATCTGATCTCGGCCGCCGAGGGTAACGGCCCCGTCAACGCGCTGGACGTCGCGCTGCGCAAGGACCTCGGCAAGTATCAGAAGTACATCGAGGGCCTGACGCTGATCGACTACCGCGTCCGTATCCTCAACGGCGGCACCGGCGCGGTCACGCGCGTCCTGATCGAGAGCGAGGACGAGAACGGCGATCGCTGGACCACGGTCGGCGTGTCCCCGAACATCATCGATGCCTCGTTCCAGGCGCTGATGGATTCGGTGATCTACAAGCTCGTGAAGTCGGGCGCGCCGGCGTAGGGTCCACGACGACTGTCATACCCCGCGAAAGCGGGGTGTCCAGTACGCCGTGGCTTCTCGGTCGCTCTCGGGCGTCTCGGAATACTGGATCGCCCGGTCGAGCCGGGCGATGACAGTGGAGGGTGAGGAGGGAGCAGGGCAATGATCGACCACATCTCCGTCGGCGTCAGCGAGCTCGAACGCTCCGCAAAGTTCTACGAGGCCACGCTCGCCGCCCTCGGGCTCACGCGCCTCGTCACGCGGCCGCGCACGGTCGGCTTCGGCAAGACCTATCCGGAGTTCTGGATCAATCTGCGCGAGGCGATGCCGCATGTAGCCCCGGAGAGCGGCGTGCACATCTGCCTGCGGGCGAAGACAACGGCCGAGGTCGATGCATTCCACGCTGCCGCGCTTGCGACCGGCGGCGCATCCGATGGCGCGCCCGGCATCCGTCCGCACGACCGCGTGCGTTACTACGCGGCCTTTGTCGTCGACCCTGATGGTAACCGGATCGAAGCGGTGACGTTTCCGAGCGAATAGGGCGTTACAGCTTGCGCGCCACGTCGGGTGCGAGCTGCTTTTCCGTCTCGGCGATCTGGGCCACGGCGGATTTCAGCTTCGGCAAGATGTCCTCGACGCGATCGGCCTTGAGGATGTCGACCGAAAGGCCGGCGCGGATGAACTCGGTCTGGCGCATATGCGACAGCAGCGAGAACAACGGCTCCCAGAAATTGTCGATGTTGGCGAGCAGCACCGGCTTGGCGTGACGGCCAAGTTGCTTCCAGGTCAATTGCTCGACCAGCTCCTCCAGCGTGCCGACGCCGCCCGGCAGCGCCACGAAGGCGTCGGAGCGCTCGAACATCAGCCGCTTGCGCTCGTGCATGTCGGGGGTGACGATCATTTCCTGCACGCGGGTCAGCGCGTTCTCGCGCTTCCGCAGGAACTCGGGAATGATGCCGGTGACGGTGCCGCCGTGATCGAGCACGGAGGTCGCGACCGAGCCCATCAGGCCGAGCGAGCCGCCGCCATAGACCAGGCGGATGTTGTTCTCGGCGAGCGCCTTGCCGAACGCCTTGGCGCCTTCGGTGAAGTGGGGATTGGTTCCGGGACCGGAGCCGCAATAGACACAGACGGTTTTGATCGTGCTCATTGGTACCATGATGCATTGCAGCGAAGGGGCGTCAAGTCCAATCGGTGATTCGGGACACCCGGAAATCTACCGGTAAATGGCGACAAACAATCGAGGATTCGCCATCTGGCGGGGTGCGCTGGCCCCCGGAAGCTTCTATATGACGAGCGAAAACAGTTAATCGCAGCGCGCCCGCATCCGGCGGCCTCCAGGTTTCTTGATGAGCCCACCTCTGCCAGACGTCCCCGATGTACCCGAGCCTGCCGGCGGACCGCTGGAGCGGGCCACCCTGATGGGCACGCTGGCGCATCTGTGGCCCTATATCTGGCCGGGCGACCGTTACGACCTGAAGATGCGCGTAGTCTGGTCGATGGTACTGCTGCTCGCCGCCAAGCTGATCACGCTGACGGTGCCGTTCAGCTTCAAATGGGCAACCGACGCGCTCACCGGCGCCAACACCGCGCCGGTGCAGGCAGCCAACTGGCATCTCTGGGTGGTCGCGTCGCCGCTGCTCCTGACCGCGAGCTACGGCGTTATGCGCATCGTGATGGCGGTGCTGACGCAATGGCGCGACGGCATCTTTGCGCGCGTCGCCATGCACGCGGTGCGCAAGCTCGCCACCATCACCTTCGTCCACATGCACGAGCTGTCGCTCCGCTTTCATCTCGAGCGCAAGACCGGCGGCCTGACGCGCGTGCTCGAGCGCGGCCGCGAGGGCATCGAGGTCATCGTGCGCATGGTGATCCTGCAGCTGATCCCGACCATCGTCGAAGTCACGCTCTTGATGGCCGTGCTGCTCTGGCAGTTCGACTGGCGCTATGTGGCCGCGACGCTGATCACCGTCACGGTCTACATGTACTACACCTACATCGCGACCGAGTGGCGGATCGGCATCCGCCGCAAGATGAACGATTCAGACACCGAGGCGAACACCAAGGCGATCGACTCGCTGCTCAACTACGAGACGGTCAAATATTTCAGCGCCGAGGCCCGCGAAGCGCAGCGCTACGATAAGTCGGTCGCGCGCTACGAGGAAGCGAGCATCCACACCTACACCTCACTCGCGGTGCTCAACACCGGCCAGGCGGTGATCTTCACGCTGGGCCTGACCGCAACCATGCTGATGTGCGCGATCGGCGTGCGCAACGGCACCAACACGGTCGGCGATTTCGTGCTGGTCAATGCGATGATGATCCAGCTCTACCAGCCCCTGAACTTCATGGGCATGGTCTATCGCGAGATCAAGCAGGCGATCATCGACATCGAGAAGATGTTCGGCGTGATCGGTCGCGAGGCCGAGATCAAGGATGAACCCGGCGCGCAGCCGCTGACCGTCTCCGCCGGTACCGTGCGCTTCGAGGACGTCCGCTTTGCCTATGAGCCGACGCGGCCGATCCTGAAAGGCATCAGCTTCGAGGTGCCGGCCGGCAAGACGGTGGCGATCGTCGGCCCGTCAGGTGCCGGCAAGTCGACCATCTCGCGGCTGCTGTTCCGCCTCTACGACGTCTCCGGCGGCAAGATCTTGATCGACGGCCAGGACATCCGCGAGGTCACGCAGGCGAGCTTGCGCGCCTCGATCGGCATGGTGCCGCAGGACACGGTGCTATTCAACGACACCATCCGCTACAACATCCGCTACGGCCGCTGGGACGCCAGCGACGAGGAGGTCGAGGAGGCGGCGCGGCTGGCGCAGATCGACCATTTCATCCGCCTGGCCCCGATGGGCTACGAGACCCAGGTCGGCGAGCGCGGCCTGAAACTGTCCGGCGGCGAAAAGCAGCGCGTCGCAATCGCGCGCACAGTGCTGAAGGCGCCGCCGATCCTGGTTCTGGACGAGGCGACCTCGGCGCTCGACACCCATACCGAGCACGAGATCCAGGGCGCGCTCGACCGCGTGGCGAAGAACCGCACCTCGCTGGTGATCGCCCACCGGCTCTCGACCATTGTCGGTGCCGACGAGATCATCGTGCTGGACCAGGGCCGCATCGCCGAGCGCGGCACCCATGCCAGCCTGCTCGCACAGGGCGGTCTTTACGCCAGCATGTGGAACAGGCAGCGTGAGGCCGAGGCCGCACGCGAGAAACTGGCCCGGATGGCCGACAGCAGCGAGGCGCCCAACCGGGAGCCGCCGCCGGTCGAGGACGCCCTCACGGCGCAAGCGGCCGCGGAGTGAGCTTGTCTCCGGTCCCAACTCTGGCCTAAACAGGCCCACCGCGCGAGACGACCCGCGCCATCAACCCCTGAGCGGCAGATAGCGATGTCCATTCTCGATTCGATCCAGCGTCAGATCCCGCCGATCCACAAGGAGGGCTATCCCTTCATCGGCGGCTTTGCGCTGGCAAGCCTCGTCCTGTTCTGGCTGTGGTCGCCGCTGGGGTGGATCGGCACCATCATCACCGTGTGGTGCGCGCTGTTCTTCCGTGATCCCGTGCGCGTGACGCCGGTGCGCGACGGGCTCGTGGTGTCGCCCGCCGACGGCCGCGTCTCGATGATCACCATGGCGCTACCGCCGGCCGAGCTCGGGCTCGGCGACCGGCCGCTGCCGCGCATTTCGGTGTTCATGAGCGTGTTCAACTGCCATGTGAACCGCGCGCCCGTAGCGGGCAGGGTGGATCGCATCGCCTATCGGCCCGGCCTGTTCATCAATGCCGAGCTCGACAAGGCGAGCGAGGACAATGAGCGCAATTCGCTTGTCATCTCGACGCCGCAGGGCCGCATCGGCGTGATCCAGATCGCGGGCCTGGTCGCAAAACGCATCGTCTGCTTCGTCAAGGAAGGGCAGGCGATCGGCGCTGGTGAGCGGTTCGGCCTGATCCGGTTCGGCTCGCGGCTCGACGTCTACCTGCCGGTCGGCACCAAGGCGCTGGTCTCGGAAGGGCAGACCGCGATCGCCGGCGAGACCATCCTGGCCGATCTGACCGGCGACGACCCCGGCCGCGCCTATCGCGCCAATTAACCATCGGGCCGCTGTCGGGGGCCTTCCGCCGCAATGGCGGAAGGGAGCACGGCTTGCTATATCTCGCCTGCAGGTGAGGACGCGCCAATGACGCCCTACGACTACAGAGATCCCGATGTTCGCCGCCGGCGGTTCCGCCCGATCCCGGTGCGGATGCTGGTGCCCAACGTCATCACGTTGCTGGCGATCTGCGCCGGCCTGACCTCGATCCGGCTCTCGATCGAGGGGCGGATATCGCTCGCCGTCTACGCCATCGTGTTCGCGGCCGCGCTCGACGGCATCGACGGCCGCGTCGCGCGCCTGATCAAGGGCCAGTCGAAATTCGGCGCCGAGCTCGACAGTCTCGCCGATTTCGTCAATTTCGGCGTCGCGCCCGGCCTGATGCTGTACTTCTGGCAGCTGCACGAGCTCGGCAATGCCGGCTGGATCGCCGCCATGGTGTTTGCGATCTCCGGCGGCCTGCGGCTCGCGCGCTTCAACGCCACCATGGACGATCCGAACAAGCCGGCTTTCGCCGCCAATTTCTTCACCGGCGTGCCCGCGCCGGCCGGCGCAATCACGGTGCTGCTGCCGATCTACGTGGCCTTCCTCGAGCTTGGCCGCGCGCCCGCGGCATTGACCGCCGCCTATACGCTCCTGATCGCCTTCCTGATGGTCTCGCGACTGCCGGTGTTCTCCGGCAAGACCAAGCGGATGCGCGTGCCGCCTGAGCTCGTGCTGCCTGCGTTCGTCGCGGTGATCGTCTTCATCGCGATCTTGATTGCCTATCCCTGGCACGTGCTCACGGCGGGCACGGTGCTCTATCTGCTCGGCCTGCCGCTCGGCTACAAATCCTACCGCGATCAGGCCCGCGCGACGGAAGCCGTGGCGCCTGCGGGCGGCGAGGTCTCGTCGCCGCCGTCGGCGCCGACAATGGCCAGCCTGTCCGAACCACCGCATGACGACGACCGGCCCGGACGGCTGCACTGAGCGATCGCACGCGGATATCTGCCATGAGAGCGCCTGAGTTGGGTTGAGGCCCGATCTCGGCTATATCGCCCTGTGCCGGCGGCACCGCGCCAACAGCGGCCGCCAATCTGGGAGATAACGCCGTGACGAATTCTGCGACCGGGCCGCTGCCCGCTTCCGTCCTCGAGGCGCTGGGCCGCTATGACACGCCGACGATCTGCAACGCCATGGAGATCGTGGCGCCCGAGCGCCGCCTGATCGGCTACACCACCAAGCAGCTGGTCTGCCCGTTCCCGGATCTGCCGCCGATCGTCGGCTACGCCCGCACCGTCGCGATCCGCTCGGTGTTGAAATCGTCGCTGCCGGCCGAAGAACAGTCGAAGCGCCGTATCGAATATTACGAATATGTCGGCACCGGCCACGGTCCGCGCATTTCGGTGATCCAGGACATCGACGGTCCCGACGTCGGCTACGGTGCGTTCTGGGGCGAAGTGCAGAGCAACGTGCACAAGGCGCTCGGTTGCCTCGGCGTCATCACCGACGGCTCGATCCGCGACATTCCGCAATGGGCCCCGGGCTTCCAGGCGCTGGCCGGCTCGATCGGCCCGTCGCATGCATGGGTGCATGCCGAGAGCTTTGGCGGCGAGGTACGCGTCGCCGGCATGACCGTGAAGTCGGACGATCTGATCCACGCCGACCAGCATGGCGCCATCGTGATCCCGTTCGACATCGCCGCGAAGCTCCCCGAGGCCGCCGAGCTCTGCGGCCGCCGCGAGACGCCGATCCTCGAGATCGCGCGCAGCCCGGACTTCTCGCTGGAGAAGCTCAAGGCCGCGCTGAAGCGCTCGGCGGAGATCCACTAATCTCGGGCTAGCTCCATGGACATGCGCGGCAAGACGGTTCTGATCACGGGCTCGACCGATGGTGTCGGGCGCTATGTCGCGAACCGCCTTGCCGCCGAGGGTGCGCATGTTCTGATCCATGGTCGCGACGCGGTGCGGGCAGAAGCGCTGATCGACGAGATCGTGAAGGCCGGGCATACGGCGCCGACTTTCTATCAGGCGGATCTGTCGTCGATGGCTGGCACGCGCGAGCTCGCCGCGGCCGTGACGCGGGATCATCAACGCCTCGATGTTTTCGTCAGCAATGCCGGCATCGGCTCGCAGAGCGACGGGCCGCAGCGCCAGGAGAGCCGCGACGGTCACGAATTGCGCTTTGCCGTGAATTATCTCTCGGGCTTCCTGCTGGCCCATCTGCTGCTGCCGTTGCTGAAGGCCGCCGCGCCGTCGCGCATCGTCAATGTCGCCTCGCTCGGCCAGCATCCGATCGACTTCGGCGACGTCATGATCACGAAAGGCTACAGCGGCTCGCGCGCCTATGCGCAGAGCAAGCTGTCGCAGATCATGTTCACGATCGATCTCGCGGCCGAGCTCAGGGACGCCGGTATCACCGTGAATTCGTTGCATCCGGCGACCTACATGAACACGACGATGGTGCGTGCCGGCGGCATCACGCCGATATCGACGGTGGAGCAGGGTGGTGCTGCGATCCTGCGTCTCGTCCAGGGCGACGATATCGCGGGCAAGAGCGGCCTGTTCTTCAACGGCATGAACGAGGCGCGTGCCAATCCGCAGGCCTATGATGCCGATGCGCGCAGTCGCTTGCGCGCGCTCAGCCGGGAGCTGACGGGACTGTCGTCCTGACCCGCCTCATTTATGGTTAGCAAAGCGTTGAGATTGATGTCGCGGAACGGCAAAGCCGCCGTTTGTTCAGCGCGTCGCGCCGCTCCGTCGCATCGGCTGAACTTAACCTTTACGCGGCTTTAAGGGCGGCGCTCTAGGGTTTTCGATGCGGTTCGGGGTTGGACCGCGCCACCGGCCAGGATGGCCGTTGTTGCGTTCGCTTTGGAGACTCCCATGGATATCATGACGGGCGCCGGTCTTGTGGCCGGTTTGGTCGTTATCGCCACGATGGTGTTTCTGGGCGGCGACCTCGGCATGTTCATGAGCGACCATGCTGCGATCATCATCTTCGGCGGCTCGGCCGCAGCGACCATGATCCGCTTTCCGCTCTCGGCGCTGGCGCACGGCCTGCCGCTCGGCATGAAGTTCGCGTTCACGATGAGCCGGCTGTCGGCGCACGACCTGGTCGATGAGCTCGCCCGCATCGCCGAGATCGCCCGCAAGCAGGGTCCGGTCGGCCTGGAAAAGGTCGAGACCGACGAGCCCTTCCTCGCCAAGGGCATCCGCTACGTCGCCGACGGCTACGACCTCGATTTCATCAGGGACAATCTGGAACGCGACCGCGACAATTTCCTTTTGCACCTCAACGAAGGCAGCAAGATCTACCGCGCCGTCGGCGATTGCGCCCCCGCGTTCGGCATGATCGGAACGCTGATCGGCATGGTGCAGATGTTCTCGAACATGTCGGATCCCTCGAAGCTCGGCCCGTTCATGGCGACCGCTCTGCTGGCAACTCTCTACGGTGCGTTGGTCGCGAACCTGCTCTGCCTGCCGATCGCCGACAAGCTGCACGGCAAGCTGATCGACGAGGAAACCAATCGCACGCTGATCATCGACGGCATCCTCATGATCCGCGACTCCAAGAGCCCGACTTTGGTGCGCGAAATGCTGCTGGCCTATCTGCCCGAGAAGCACCGCCACGCCGAAGGCGAGCCGGTTCCGGCGTAACGCCGCCGGACGCCGGGGATCTGACCGATGGCAAAGAAAAAGCGCGAGGAAGCACACGGCGGCCATGGCTGGTTCGTGACGTTCGCGGACCTGATGGCCTTGCTGCTGGCGTTCTTCGTGATGCTGGTCGCGTTCTCCACACAGGACGCCAACAAGCTGAAGATCGTCGCAGGCTCCATGCGCGAGGCCTTCGGCGTCCAGAGCGAAGCGCGCTACGCCGGTATCATCGAATCCGACGGCCTGCCGACCCGCGCGCGGCTGAAGAACGTCGACCACATCCAGCCCGAGGAGTCCTCCAACACGCCGACGCCGGACCAGGAGGATCGCGACAAGACGTCCGGCGCCAAGATCAAGGTCGACCGCAACTTCGCGCTCGCCGCTGCCTCGCTGCGCCAGGCGTTGCAGGACATGCCCGAACTGACCGAGATGTCCAAGCACATCATGTTCGAGGAGACCAAGCAGGGCCTCAATCTCGAGATCGTCGACCAGGACGGCCGCTCGATGTTCGCGGACGGCTCCAAGGTGCCCTACGACCGCACCCGCCGCCTGATCGAGAAGCTCGCGATCCCGCTGAAAGCAACCCCGCTGCGCGTCTCCATCGCCGGCCACACCGCGGCCGGCTTCGTCCCGACCCGCAGCGATTACGGCGCCTTCGACCTCTCGGCCGACCGCGCCAATGCCGTGCGCCAGATCCTCGAGCGCGAGGGCTTGCCGCCGTCCCACATCTTCGCCGTCTCCGGCAAGGCGGACACGCAGCCGCTATTCCCGGATGATCCGTCGCTCGCCGCGAACCGCCGCGTCACGATCACCCTGATGCGTGAAGATCCGCCGCTGCCGCCGAACTTGAAGCCCTAAATCCCTTGCGCTACCATTTTACCTGAGGCTATTCGCCGCGAAGGCGACGAACGTGGCCGCGCCGTCACAGCATCTCGCGCAGCGCCTGCTATGGTGGAGGGCCGATTGACAGGCGCGCCGGAAGCGTCAAAAGGCGCCGGATCAATTCCAGGGACGAAGCGTTTTCCACCTTCATGACGGCGAGCATCACATCGACTGAGACCCAGGATGGGCCGGTCACCTCCGGTTTTTGGTCCCTCACGCTCGGGAGCATCGGTGTCGTTTTCGGCGACATCGGCACCTCGCCGCTTTACGCGTTCCACGAGGCGGTCAGGGGCGCGGCCCATGGCGAGCCGGTGACGCGAATCATGGTGCTCGGCGTGCTCTCGCTGATCCTGTGGGCGCTGCTGATCGTCGTCACCGCCAAATACGTGCTGCTGCTGCTGCGTGCCGACAACAACGGCGAGGGCGGCACGCTCTCGCTGATGGCGCTCGGCCAACGCGCGCTGGGGCGGCGGAGCTGGTTTCTGCTCGCGCTCGGTGTGGTCGGCGCGTCGATGTTCATCGGCGATTCCATGATCACGCCGGCGATCTCGGTGCTGTCGGCGGTCGACGGCCTCAAGCTCGCGACGCCGGCATTCGAGCATTATGTCGTGCCGCTGACGGTGCTGATCCTGGTGCTGCTGTTCGCGGTCCAGAGCAAGGGGACCGCGCTGGTGGCCTCGGCCTTCGGGCCGGTGATGGTGGTCTGGTTCACGGTTCTGGCGGTGCTGGGCGCCATTCACATCGCCGACGATCCGTCGGTGCTGGCCGCGATCAATCCCTACTATGCGTTCCAATTCCTGCTCTCGCACGGCACGATCGGCCTGGTAACGCTCGGCGCAGTCTTCCTCGCCGTGACCGGCGGCGAGGCGCTGTATGCCGACCTCGGCCATTTCGGCCGTAAGCCGATCCAGTCGGCCTGGATGTTCTTCGTGCTGCCGGCGCTGCTGATCAATTATTTCGGGCAGGGGGCGCTGGTGCTGTCCGATCCAAGCGCGATCGAGCACTCCTTCTATCGCATGGTGCCCGAGCACTTCGTGCTGCCGCTGGTCGGTCTTGCAACGGCCGCGACCGTCATCGCCAGCCAGGCGGTGATTACCGGCGCCTATTCGCTGGTCTATCAGGCGGTGCAGCTCGGCCTCTTGCCGCGTTTCGAGGTGCGCTACACCTCCGAAACCCACGCCGGCCAGATTTATCTGCCGCGTGTCAACCGGCTGCTGCTGATCGGCGTGATGCTGCTGGTGCTGTTGTTCCACACGCCCAGCAATCTGGCTTCGGCCTACGGCATTGCGGTCTCCACCACCATGGTCGCCGACGGCATCATGGGCTTCGTGGTGATCTGGAAATTGTGGAACTGGAAGGCTGCTACCGCGGCGGTCGTGATCCTGCCCTTCGTCATGGTCGACATGACCTTCTTCAGTGCCAATTTGCTGAAGCTGCTCGAAGGCGCCTGGGTGCCGCTGCTGTTCGGCGCGGCGATGGCGGGGACGATCTGGACCTGGAGGCGGGGCTCGGGGATCCTGATCCAGAAGACGCGCCGGATCGAGGTGCCGCTCGACGATCTGATCCGCAGCCTGGAGAAGCGGCCGCCGCACATCGTCAAGGGCACGGCGGTGTTCTTGACCAGCGATCCCGCCTTCGTGCCGACCGCCCTGTTGCACAATCTCAAGCACAACAAGGTGCTGCACGAGCACAACGTGATCCTGACCATCGAGACCGCGCACACGCCGCGGGTCGATCTCTCCGAGCGCTTCAAGATGGAGAAGATCAGCGAGAAGTTCTCCAAGGTCCGCTTGCGCTTTGGCTACATGGAGCAGCCGAACGTGCCCAAAGCGCTCGCGATCGCGCGCAAGCAGGGCTGGCAGTTCGACATCATGTCGACGTCGTTCTTCGTGTCGCGGCGCTCGCTGAAGGCGTCGGCGCAGTCGGGCATGCCGCTCTGGCAAGACCACCTGTTCATCGCGCTCAGCCGCTCGGCCAATGACGCCACCGACTATTTCCAGATTCCGACGGGGCGGGTGGTTGAAGTCGGAACCCAAGTCACCATCTGAAACCTCCATCGGGACGCAATTGACGGACCTATGCGGATTTTGCATGCCAAGGGCCCAGAATCGGGCTAGGCTATGCCGGCAGCGCAGGACTATAAGCCGCGCGCTCTCTTCCGCCGTTGTGCAGTGAAGCATTTTGAGGCCACTAGGCTCTCCCATGACAAGTGACGTAGCAGTTCCCGCCCCGGAAACGGCGGCGGCCAATGGGCATGGCGATGCCCACACCACCGCCGGCTTCGGCGCGCTGACGCTCGGCAGCATCGGCGTGGTCTATGGCGACATCGGCACCAGCCCGCTCTACGCGTTCCGCGAGGCGGTGATGGCGGCGTCAGGCGCGGAAGGCGCGCCGACGCCGGCGGCCGTTCTCGGCGTGGTGTCGCTGATCCTGTGGGCGCTGATCGTCGTGGTGACGCTCAAATACGTCGTCATCCTGCTCCGCGCCGACAACAACGGCGAGGGCGGCACGCTGGCCCTGATGGCGCTGGCCCAGCGCGCGGTCGGCACCGGCGGGGCGACCATCGTCTTGCTCGGCATCATCTCCGGCGCCCTGTTCTACGGCGACGCCGTGATCACGCCGGCAGTCTCGGTGCTGTCGGCCCTGGAGGGTATGAAGGACGTCACGCTGCGGTTCGAGCCCTACATCGTTCCGCTGACGGTGGTGATCCTGGTGTTCCTGTTTGCCGTGCAGTCGCGCGGCACCGCCCGCGTTGCGGCGTTCTTCGGACCCGTGATGTGCGTCTGGTTTGCGGTGATTGCGATCGCCGCGATCCATCCGATCATCGCGCAGCCGCAGGTGCTGCTGGCGCTGAACCCGTTCTACGCCGTGTCCTTCATGTTCCATCACGGCATCATCGGCTTCGTGACGCTGGGTGCCGTGTTCCTGGCCGTGACGGGCGCCGAGGCGCTCTATGCCGACCTCGGCCATTTCGGCAAGCGGCCGATCCAGACCGCCTGGCTGTTCATCGTGCTGCCGTCGCTGGCGCTGAACTATCTGGGGCAGGGCGCTCTCGTGCTCGGCGACCCCGGAGCGATCGAGAGCCCGTTCTTCCAGCTGTTCCCGCAAGGCATCTTCCGCGGCTGCATGGTCGTGCTGGCCACGGCCGCCACCGTGATCGCGAGCCAGGCCGTCATCACCGGCGCCTATTCGCTGACGCGCCAGGCGATCCAGCTCGGGCTGCTGCCCCGATTCGAAATTCGCCATACCTCTGAAGCCCATTCCGGCCAGATCTTCATCCCGCGCATCAACCAGCTGCTGCTGGTCGCGGTGATTATGATGGTGCTGCTGTTCCGCTCCTCCAGCGCGCTCGCCTCGGCCTACGGCATCGCCGTGACCGGCACGATGGTCGTCACCGGCTTGATGGGTTTTGTCGTGATCTGGAAGGCCTGGAAGTGGTCGCCGCTGTGGGCCGCCGCCCTGATCGCGCCGTTCCTGTTCCTCGACCTGACCTTCCTCGCCGCCAATTTGCTCAAGGTGTTTGAGGGCGGCTGGGTGCCGCTCGCACTCGGCTCGCTCATGATCATCATGATGTACACATGGCGGCGCGGCAGCCGGCTGCTGTTCGAGAAGTCGCGCAAGCTGGAATTCCCGCTGGCCGACCTCGTGGCGATGCTGGAGAAGCGACCGCCGCAGCGGGTGCCCGGCACGGCCGTGTTCCTGACCAGCGATCCCCTGAGCGCGCCGACGGCGCTGATGCATAGTCTGAAACACTACAAAGTGCTTCACGAGAAGAATGTCATTCTCACCATCGAGACCGCGCAGACCCCGCGGATCGATCCGGCCGAGCGGGTGAAGCTGGAGCAGATCTCACCGACCTTCTCCAAGGTGACGCTGAAGTTCGGCTTCATGGAATCGCCCAACGTGCCGAAGGCGCTGGCGATCGCCCGCAAGCTCGGCTGGCAGTTCGACATCATGTCGACCTCGTTCTTCCTGTCGCGGAGGGCGCTCAAGCCCGCCGCCCATTCGGGGATGCCGCGCTGGCAGGATAGGCTGTTCATCTCGCTCAGCCGCTCCGCCAACGACGCCACCGACTATTTCCAGATCCCCTCTGGCCGCGTGGTCGAGGTCGGTACGCAGGTGACGATCTAGCGCCGGATTCAAAGCGCACTTCAAGTCGCTGCGATTTAGCTTTAACTTGCGCAAGGCAGCTCAAGCCTTTGTAGCGCTTGATTTTCGCATGCCGAGAGGCGAGGTTGCCGCCGGCCGGGATCGCCCCGGCGGGCGCGCCCTGCGACGTTGGAGGATGATGTGGCAAATCAAGTACAGGATCTGACCCCCGAGGAAGTGTCCGAGGGTGTCGCGGAGGGCCGCTATCTGCTCGTCGACGTCCGTGAGCCGAACGAGGTCGAGGCCGAGGCCTACCCTTACGGCGTGGTCGTGCCGCTCTCGACCTTCGATCCCAAGGCGATCCCGGATCCGCAAGGCAAGGAGGTCGTGTTCGCCTGCCGTTCGGGCAAGCGCTCGGTGACCGCCTCGCTCGCGGCGCAAGAGGCCGGCCTGCCTTACAACAAGCATCTGGCCGGCGGCATGCTCGGCTGGAAGGCGGCGGGTCTTCCCAGCAAGGTCGGTGGCTAGCCCGGCGATGACGACCAAGAGCTCCTCGCTGAACAAGGTCTTCGCCGACCTTCCCGTCACCATCTTCGAGGCGATGTCGCAGGCCGCGCGCGACAACAACGCCATCAATCTCGGCCAGGGCTTCCCTGACGATCCCGGCCCCGAGGACATCCGCCGCGCCGCCGCCGACGCCTCGCTCAACGGCTACAACCAGTATCCGTCGATGATGGGCATCCCGGAACTGCGCCAGGCGATCGCGACCCATTACGGCCACTGGCACGGCCTCAAGCTCGATCCGATGAGCGAGGTGATGGTGACCTCCGGCGGTACCGAGGCGCTGACCTCGGCGATCCTGTCGGTGGTGCAGCCGGGCGACGAGGTCGTCTGCTTCCAGCCGGTCTATGATTCCTATCTGCCGATCATCCGCCAGGCCGGCGGCATTCCGCGGCTCGTACGTCTTGAGCCTCCGCATTGGCGGCTGAATGAGGACATGCTGAAAAGCGTCTTCAATTCAAAGACCAAGGCGGTGCTGTTCAACAATCCTCTGAATCCGTCCGCGGTGGTCTATCCGCGCGAGGACCTTGAGCTGCTGGCGCGCTACTGCCAGGAGTTCGACGTCATCGCGATCTGCGACGAGGTCTGGGAGCACGTCACCTTCGACGAGCACAAGCACATCCCGCTGATCACTATCCCCGGCATGCGCGACCGCACCATCAAGGTCGGCTCGGCCGGCAAGATCTTCTCGCTGACCGGTTGGAAGATCGGCTTCGTCTGCGCCGCGCCGCCGCTGTTGCGCGTCGCGGCCAAGGTGCACCAGTTCCTGACCTTCACTACCGCGCCGAACCTGCAGGCCGCCGTTGCCTACGGCCTCGGCAAGCCGGACGAGTACTTCCTGTCGATGCGGAAGGATCTGACCCGGAGCAGGGACCGCCTGACCAAGGGGCTGGAGAGCCTCGGCTTCCCTGTGCTGAAGTCGCAGGGCACCTACTTCCTCACCGTCGACCTGTCGCCGCTCGGGCTCAACGAGAGCGATGCCGAGTTCTGCTGGCGCATCGTGAAGGACTACAAGGTCGCGGCGATCCCGGTCTCGGCGTTCTACGAGCAGGACCCGGTGACCTCGGTGGTCCGCTTCTGCTTCGCCAAGAAGGACCAGACGCTCGACACCGCGCTGGAGCGGCTGTCGGACGCGATCCGCGGACGCAAGAGGTCAACCTGAGATGACGAACGTCAGCCGCTCCAGGCTTTGCCTTGGTTTTGCAATCGCCGCAGCGCTGACGTTGATGTCGCCTCCCGCAGGGGCCGAGGAGCGCGTCGTCAACTTCTACAACTGGTCGAACTACATGGCGCCCGACGTCCTCGAGGCCTTCACCAAGGAGACCGGCATCAAGGTGGTCTACGACACCTTTGATGCCAACGAGACGCTGGAGACGCGGCTGATGGCCGGCAAGTCCGGCTATGACGTCGTGGTGCCCACCGCCTATTTCCTGCAGCGCCAGATCAAGGCGAACATCTTCCAGAAGCTCGACAAGTCGAAGCTGCCGAACCTTAGCCATGCCTGGCCGATGGTGACCAAGAATCTTTCGACCTACGATCCCGGCAACGACTTTGCCGCGAACTACATGTGGGGCACGACGGGCATCGGCTACAACGTCGCCAAGCTGAAGCAGATCCTCGGACCCGACGCGAAGATCGACAGCTGGGACATCGTCTTCAAGCCGGAGAACCTGGCAAAATTCAAAGACTGCGGCGTCCACATGCTCGACTCCGCCGACGACATCTTTCCGGCGGCGCTGAACTATCTCGGGCTCGATCCGAACTCGACCAAACAGGCCGATCTCGAGAAGGCCGCCGATGTCGTCGCAAAGGTCAGACCCTTCGTGCGCAAGTTCCACTCCTCCGAATATCTGAGCGCGCTCGCGACCGGCGAGATCTGCTTCGTGGTCGGCTGGTCCGGCGACATCATGCAGGCCCGCGCGCGTGCAGCCGAAGCCAAGACTGGCATCGAGATCGGCTACG
The DNA here is from genome assembly GCF_024199945.1 of Bradyrhizobium sp. CCGUVB4N. Taxonomy (GTDB): domain Bacteria; phylum Pseudomonadota; class Alphaproteobacteria; order Rhizobiales; family Xanthobacteraceae; genus Bradyrhizobium. The sequence goes on from NZ_JANADP010000001.1 coordinate 4,092,595, forward strand.
CGATCCCGAAGGAGGGCGCGCAGATGTTCTTCGACAATCTCGCGATCCCCGCGGATGCCAAGAACGTCAAGGAAGCCTACGAGCTGATCAACTATCTCTACCGGCCCGACGTCGCTGCCAAGAACTCGGACTTCCTGTCCTACGCCAACGGCAACCTCGCCAGCCAGAAGCTGGTCGACCCGAAGATCCTGGGTGACAAGAACATCTATCCGGACGACGCCACGCTCGCAAAGCTGTTCGTCATCACCGCCCGCGATCCCGCCACCCAGCGGATCATCAACCGGCTCTGGACCAAGGTGAAGACCGGGCGCTAGGCGTTGCGGCGACCGCTGCGCAACGCGATTCCGCAAAACAACCCCATGCACAGTAGAACCGCGGCGTGCGAGTTGCCGGTCATTTGACACGTCGGGCAAAACAGGAGCAGAACAATATCCTGCCGCCTGCCGAGCCCAGCACGATGATGTTCATTGTCGGCATTGCGGAAAGCTGATAACGCTGAAGACCTCGCGTGACTGGCGACATCGGATGGAGCACCATCGGGAAGCGCGGGGCATCTGCCGCTCGCCTGGGCGATTGGGGGCAACCCCGATCAAAATGCTTCATCTGGAGCTGCCCATGCTGACGTCAATCAAAATCACCGGACTTCAGACTTACGGCTATCACGGTCTGTTCGAGGAAGAGCGAAAGCTCGGACAAAAATTCAGTTTTGATATTTTTGCCGATCTGCAGGAGGTCCGGACCCACCTTAGCGACGATCTGGATTCGTCGGTGCGGTATGACGCCGTCGTCGACGAGGCCGTGCAGATTGCAGGGTCCGGCAAATTCCAGACCCTCGAAGCGCTCGGCGAGACGATCGCTGCAGGACTGCTGCGACGCTTCGACATGATGGACAGTGTGACGGTCGCCGTTGCGAAATCGTCGCCGCCGATTGCTCATGCGATCAACCAGGTCGGCGTCCAGGTCAGTCTTCGCCGCGCCGAGCTCGCCGGCGCCTGACGTTCCTCAGCAATCCAAGGTGGGCTTCCAGCCCGCGGTCTCATAAGACCCGGGCGGCGAGGCCCACTCACGCTATTACGTTCTCCGGATCTAAGCAAAAAGGCTCCGAACAATGCCTTCCTACCACGCGTAACGCACCATGCCCTTGCCGGCGTAGGAGCGCGTGACGCTGGAGAACTCGCCCTCGAAGCTTGCAGCCGCTGACCAGCCGTTGAGCCATTTCATCTCCGCGGAGGCGGTGGTGAGGGCGGAGTCGGCTGCCGGTCGTGCACCGCCGACGACGAAGCTCGCGCCGGGCAGCGCCTGGAACGTCGCGGCGACGGTGCGATCCGGATTGAAATCGTGCGCCCAGGCAGCGCGGCCGCGCAGCGTGAGGATGCCGTCCGCCATGGCGAAGGATTTGTCGGTGCGCAAGCCAAGCTCACTGCGCGTGTCGGTCACGCTCTTGGCCGCGTAGGCGAGGGCGAACGTGTTGTTTCCGGAGACGACGGATTCCGCATACGCGGGCAGGTCGAACCTCGTGACCTGGCCTGCAGCATAGGGCGTGAGGCCAACGCCACTGGTCCAGGGTGCGATGAAGCGATAACCGCCCTCGATGCGACCGCTCCACGCATTGGTGTTGAACTCGGCGCGCAGGCGATCGATGCCGGCGGCCGTCACGGTGCGATCGGTGGTGACATCCTGCCAGCCATAGGCGAGCGCGCCGGTGATGTAGGCCGCGTCCACATTGTGGCGCAGGAAGGCGCCGGCCTGGAATAGATCCGAGCGGCCCCCGCCGAGCCCGCTCACGTTGAAGCTGGTGCCGCCCCCGGCGAGCGCGAAGCCGGCGATGGTGTTCGGCGAGACGCGATAGTCGGCGCCGACAGCGGTGCCGTAGAGGCTGCTCGTCGTGTTGTTCGAGCCCAGCACTGCATTGCCGCTGGTGCTCTGCGAGCCGCCATAGGCCGCAGCCCAGACGTTCCAGCGCTGATCGAAGGCAGGCTGCTCCGGGGCCTTGCGCGGCATGCTGGCCAAGGCATCACGCGCATCGCCGCTGCGCGCTGCGTCTGCGAGCGAGGCGCTTTCCTCGGCGAACGGCACCGCGCTGGCGCCGCCGGTGCCGCCATCGCGCCCGGCTGTGTACGGATCGGTCAGCAATCCCATGAACTGGCTCATGGCGCCGAACGTGGTCTGCTGCGATCCCGTCGCGCCCTGGCCCGAGAGTTGGGTCAGGCTGCCTGTGGAGCGCGCGACAAAGGCGGCGTTGATGCCGCCATTGGCGTCGAAGAAGTTTTGCAGCGTGGTCGCGATCGTCTTCTGGTTGGTGTTGAGGTCGGTCCGGATGCCATAGTCGAGCGCGAAATTCAGATAGGCATGGGTGGCATCATAGCTGAGGCTCGCAGCCCAACCGGCCGGTACGCCTGTTGCCGCGAGGCTGGTGAATGTCCCGGTTCGGCCGCCGCTCGCCGATACGATGGTATATTGCTTTTGAACCGTGCTGCCGGGCGCCACACTCACACCGACGCCGCCGTTGAGCGATGCCGTGCCGGAGACGTTGACCGACGTCGCCGCGTTCGTGTTGACCGTCACGAGATACAACGCGCCCGACTGGAAGGCGAGATTGCCCGCGACTGTCAACCGTGAGCCCGGCGTGCCGTTGCCGGCGAGCAGGATGCCGCCGCTGGCGATCAACGTATTGCCGACGGTGCCTGTGCCGGAGAGTGCACCGCCGGCGTTCACCGTGGTCTGGCTCGAGGATGCGATCGAGCCGTCGACCTGGAGCATGCCACCGTTCACGACGGTGGTGCCGGTATAGGTGTTGGCGCCGGACAGCGTCAGCGTGCCGCTGCCAGTCTTCTCCAGATTGGCCGGACCCGCCGCGCCGCAGCCGCACGATGGGTCGGGATTGAGATTGGCGATCACGCCGCTGACCGTCGTCGAGAGGCTGTTGCTGCCGACCACTAGCGTGTTGCCGCCCCCGATGTAGTAGAAGCCGGAGCCGGCGATCGAGCCGGCCGTGATCCGGCCGTCGCCGTTCGTGCCGCCGCTCTGGCTGAAGTCGACATAGCCGGTGCCGTCGGCGATGAATTGCGCGTTGCCGCCGGTTGCATTGTTGTAGAAGCTTGTCGAGCCGCCGGAAGTGTTGGTGATGACGGCGTTGCCTGCAGTCGAAGAGAACTGAAACCAGGTCGTGCCATAATCACTGTTCGTGATCGTCGCTCCGGCCGCCGACGACTGATCATTAAACACGGTGTTGCCACTGAAGGTGTTGATGATGGTGGCAGTCCCGGCATTGGTCGCCGCGTTAAACGCGGTGTATCCATGGATGTTGTTGATCTTGGCGTTGCCGGCGCTGCTGGTATCGGTGCCCCCGAACGTGCCGAAGGTCACGCTGCCAGTATAATTATCGTTGGTCGCGTTGCTGAAATAGTTGTTGATCGTGGCGTTCCCGGCGCTGCTCGCGTTAAGGAAGGAGACACCACCCTTGTTGGTGATGGTCATCGTGCCCGCGGTCGTCGTGCCGGAGAACTCCGTGTCGCCGTTATTGGCCAGAGCCGTGATCGCCGAGGTATCGGCGTTGCGGATATAGAAGTAGGCGTTGTTGGTGACCTGGCCGGTGATGGACGCGGTGTGGGTGGCATCGCCAAGCACCAGGTTCCCGAGGCTGATTGTGGTGCCACCTGTGTAGGTGTTGGCACCGAGGAACACCACTTGGCTGAAATTGAACGAAGTATCCGCGATTATCAGCTTGCCGGCGCCGGTGCCGTCGGTGATGTTGCCGGAGATCGTCAACGTCTTGCCTTTGGCGTCGAGGAGGCTGCCGCTGGTGGACTGATCGATTTTGAAATTGTTGGCGAAGGTCACGTCGCTTGTGCCGCTGGTCTGGATCCAGACGTTTTGCAAGGTGACCGTACCGGTGCCGAACGCGCTGCCGTTGGCCACCACCACCTTGCCGCTGGCAAAGTTGATGGCGCCGACTATCGTGGTGCCGCCGGAATAGGTGTTGGTGCCGGACAGGATCACGTTCCCGTTGGTGGTCTTGAGCAGCAGGCTGCCCGATTGTCCTGCCGCGTCGGCGATGTTGCCGGAATAGGTGAGGGTGTATCCGTTGGAATCGATCGTGGCGCCGGTCGCGTTGATCTGCGTGGCATTGGCGATGGTGTAGTTGCCGCCGGCCTGCAGCGTGCCGCCGTCGAAGGTCAGCGTGCCCGTGCCGATCGCCGACGAGGTGATCGCGCCAGGCGTACCCACCGTATCGACGCCGATTTGCAGCACGCTGCTGCCGCCGGCGACCCCGCAGGCGGTGCCGCAGATCGTTGTGCCGCCGGTGTAGGTATTGGCGCCGGACAGCACCAGCGTGCCGCCGCCATCGAGCACGATATCGCCGGCGCCGCCGATCGGCCCGGACATCGTGTTGGTGTTGCCGGCCGGAACGGTGATGCTTTGAGCGAGGGCCGGCGTGGCCAGCAATGCAGCCATCAATACGATCGCGGCGAAGCCGATGTGCCGTCTACCACTCATAACGCACCATGCCCTTGCCGGTGTAGGTCTGCGTGCTCTGCGAGAACTCGCCCTCGACCATGCCTGCGAGCGACAGGCCATTGCGCCATTTCATCTCGGCGCGGCTGCCGACCAGCGCGGAGTCCGCAGCCGGCTGCGCGCCGCCGACGGTGAAGGCGGCGCCGGGCAGCGTCTGGAAGGCTGCATTGACGAAGCGGTTGGTGTTGGTGTCGTGGGCCCAGGCGAGGCGGCCGCGTAGCGTGAGCACGCCGTCGTTGACCAGGATACGCTGGTCGGTGCGGGCGCCGAGTTCGGTGCGGACATTGGTGGTGTCCTGCGAGGTGTAGGACAGTGCGAACTGGTTGCTGCCGACGAGCGCGGTCTCGCCGTAGCCGGGGAGATGGAAGGTTGTCGCCTGCACCGCCGCGTAGGGCGTGACGCCAAAGCTGGAGGCGGGGATCGGTGCGAAGCGCCAGCCGGTTTCGAGGCGGCCTGAGAAGGTGCTCGCCTTGAAGTTCGCGGTGAGCTTGTCCGTGCCTGACACCGTCACGGTGCGATCGGTGGTGACGTCCTGCCAGCCATAGGCGAAGGCCGCGGAAATGTAGGCCGGGCCGAAACTGTGGCGGGCATAGAGGCCGGCCTGGAACAGATCGGCGCGGCCGCTGCCGAGGTTGTCGGACAGCGAAAAATTGTAGCCGGCGCCGCCGAGCGCGAGGCCGAGCAGCGTGTTTGGAGAGACGCGATAATCGGCGCCGACCACGGTGCCGTAGATGCGGCTGGTGGTGGTGCTCGACCCTGATGCCGCGTTGCCGTTCAGCGTGCTGGCGCCGCCATAGCCGGAGGCCCACACGCCCCAGCGGCGGTCGATGACATCTGCGCTCGCCTCGCGCGGCGTCACCGCGGCATAGGCCTCGCGCACCCTGGCGTCGCGCGGGCTGGTGGCGGCGTAGCCCAGCGTCCCGCCGTCACCGGCCGCGCCGCGCTCGCCGTCGGTGCCGCCGCCAAGCGGATCGAGCATGTTCACGAACTGCTGCGTGGCGTCGAACGCCGCTTGCGTGCCGGCGGCGCCGGGCTGGCCCGAGACCTGGCCGAGCGCGTGGTTGAGCTGCGGATTGCCCATGTTGAGCAGCGCATCGAAGCCGGCCGGTGGTGTCGCTCCGCCCGCGACCGCCCTGTTGATGGCGTCGGCAACATTGGTCGGGTTGGCGCCGGTGCCCGCCGGCAGCACGATCGTGCCGGGATCGAGCACGAGATAGACGTTGTCGCGGTCGTAGGTGAGATGCGGGTTGCGGGCACCGGGCGCGAAGGTGCTGCCCGTGATGCCGGCAAAGGTGCCGACCAGCCCGCTGCCTGCGGTGAGGATGGTATAGGTCTGGCTGCGGAAGCTGCCTGCTAGAGCCACCGCGTGCACGGTCGCGCCGGTGAGCGTTGCGGTGCCCGTGACGTTGGTGCGGTCGGCCGCGGACGTCGAGACTTCCACCTTGTAGAAGCTGCCGGCTGTGAACGCCAGATTGCCGCTGACGGTGAGGGTGCCGATGGAGTTGCCGGGCGCGAGCGTGCCGCCGCTCGCGATCGTCGTGTTGCCGACGATGCCGGTGCCGCCGAGCGTGCCGCCGCTGTTCACGATGAGACTGCTGGAAGACGCGATCGAGCCGTTGACCGCGAGCGTGCCGCCGTCGACCGTGGTCGCGCCCGTATAGGTGTTGATGCCCGCCAGCGTCAGCGTGCCGGTGCCGACCTTGACCAGCGCGGCGCCCGCGCCACCGCCCGATCCGCCGTCGGCGAGCACGCCGGTGACGTTGGTCGATAGATTGTCGCTGCCGACCGTGAGCTGGTTGGCGCCGAGATAGAACGTCCCTGCGCCGGCGAAAGAGCCGGCAGTGAGCTTGTTGTCGCCGCTGGGGCCTGACGTCATCGAGAGGTCGAAGACGGAGCCAGCCGAGGCGTTGAACAATTGCGCGTTGCCGGGCGTGGAATTGCCTTCGAACAGCACATTGCCGCTGTTGGTGATGACGGCGCTGCCGGCTGTGGCGTTGGCGCTGAATACCAGCGTGCCGGCGGAGACCGTCGCGCCGGAAAAACTCTCTGCGCCGGTCAAGGTGAGCGTACCGGCGCCGGCCTTGGTCAGCGTGGTGCCGCCGAGATTCTGGTTCACGACGAAATTGTTGGCTGCATCCGCAATGTCGAAGGTGCCGCCGCCGGCACCCAGACTGATGGTGCGTGCGGTGGTGTTGAAGGCGGTGCCCGTGATCTGCAGCGTGCCGCCCTTGAAGGTCAGGCCGCCCGCGAGGTCGCCGAGATTGTCCTCGGACGCGACGCTGACGGCGCCGCCGGCGAAAATGGTGCCGCCGGTATAGGTGTTGCTGCCCGTGAGCGTCAGCGTGCCGGTGCCGGTCTTCACCAGCGACCCGCCCGTGGCGCCGCTATAACCGCCGTCGGCAATCACGCCGCTGACGGTGGTCGACAGATTGTTGCCGCCGACCGTCAGCTCGATCGCGCCGAGATAGAAGGTGCCGTCGCCGGCGATCGAGCCGGCGCTGAGCTTGTTGTCGCCGTTCGGGCCGGAGCTACCGGAGAAATCGAAGAAGGTGTTGGCCCCGTTGTTGATCAACTGCGCATTGCCGGCGGTGGCATTGTCCCGGAACCAGGTCATTCCGTTGGGGTTGATGGGGCCGCCGGCATTATTGGTGATGACGGCGTTGCCGGCGGTGCTGGTTTCGTTGAATGTCAGATTATAGGTGTTGTTGATGGTCGCGCTGCCGGCCGTGCTGGCACCGTAGAACGACGCTGCCAGGTTGTTGGTGATGGTTGCGCTGGCCGCGGTGCTCGAGCTTCCGAAGTTCAAGCTGCCATTGTTGGTGATGACAGCGCTTCCGGCCGTGCTGTTTTGACGGAAGTCGATTGAGTTGCTGCTCGTGATGACCGCATGGCCGGCGGTGCTCGATCCGCCGAAAGAAAGCGATCCATCGTTGGTGATGGTTGCGGTGCCGGCCGTCGCGGTGCTCAGGAAATACGCGTAGCCCAAGCTGTTGACGGTGATGGTCGCGCCGCCAGCCGTCGTGTTGTCGCGGAAAGACAATTGGCCGTTGGCCGTGATGGTGGCGCTGCCGGCCGAGCTCGTATTGTAAAAACCTATGAATGTATAGCTGCTGCCGCCGCCGATGATGGCGTTTGCGGCCGTGCTCGAGTCCTGGAAGATGACCTGGCCGGTGCTGGAATTGGTGATGGTGGCACTGCCGGCCGAGCTCGTGCCGTAGAAGTATGTCAAGCCGGTGTTGTTGATGGTCGCGTGACCTGCCGTGCTGGTGTCGTAGAACGCCGTCGTCCTGTTGTTGGCGTTGTTGATGGTTGCGTTTGCTGCTGTGCTGGCGTCGCGGAAATAGAACGTGCCGTAGACATCGTTGCTGAGGTTTGCGGTTCCGGCCGAACTCGTGTTGTGGAAAGTGACGCCGTAGTTGACATCGCTGGCGCTGTTGATGATCGTGGCGCTTCCGGCCGTGCTCTGGTCGTAGAAGTCGATGGTGCCGTGTCCCGTGGTGGTGATCGTGGTGCTGCCGGCGCTGCTTGTGTTGCGGAAGATCACGGCCCCTTCGCTGGAGATGCCGGTGATGCCGCTGGTGTCGGCGTTGACGACGTCGAGCGTGGCGCCGGCGCCGATTCCGACCGTGCCCAGGATCGCGCCGGTGCGGGCGGCCGTGCCGAGCTGTAACGTGCCGCCATTGATCGTGGTGCCGCCGGTGTAGGTGTTCGCGCCGGACAGCGTCAGCGTGCCGGTGCCGATCTTCACCAGCGACCCGCCGGTCGCGCCCGCGGCGGAGCAGGTCGGGCTGGTGCCGCAGTCGCTGATCACCCCGCTCACCTCGGTGCTCAGATTGTTGCCGCCGACGGTGAGCTCGCGTGCGCCCAGAAAGAAATTGCCCGCGCCCGCAATCGAGCCGGCGCTGAGCTTGCCGTCTCCGGCAGGGCCCGTTGACGCGGAAAAATCGACGGTGCCGGCAGTGTTGATGATGGCAGCGTTGCCGGCCGTGCTGGTGCCGGAGAAACTCAGATGGCTGTTCGTGTTGTTGATGATGGTCGCGTTACCAGCCGTGCTGGCGCCGGAAAAATTCATGCCACCGTTGTTGGTGATGGTCGCGCTGCCCGCTGTACTGCTGTCCTTGAAGGACAGGTGCATGTTGTTGGCGATGGTGGCGCTGCCCGCCGAGCTCGTGTTGTTGAAGAACAGCCACCCTCCATCATCGCCATTGTAATTGACCGTGATGTGGGCGCTGCCAGCCGTGCTGGCGTCGTAGAAATTCACGCTGCCATAGGTCGTGATGGTCGAGGTGCCCGCCGTGCTGGTGTTATAGAAATTCACCGCGCTGGTGGCATTGTCGTTGTTGATGGTGGCGCCGCCGGCCGAGCTGGCATTGAGGAAATTGATGCTTCCGTCGATGGCGTTGATGGTGGCGCTGCCGCCATTGATGACGATGCCGGCGCCGTTGAAATTCAGGATCTGGCCGTTGGCGAAGGTGTAATTTCCCGCCCCGACGTTGAACGTCCAGCCGCCGGTATTCGTCGTGTTGGCTCCGTCATTGGATGGAATCGAGATGCTGGTGGTGCTCGACGCGCCGAAGAAGGCGGTGCCCGATGGCACCGTGCCGGAGCTCCAGTTGGCGCCGCGGTCATATTTGTTGCTGCCGGGCGAGGCGAGCCAGGTCGCATCCTGCGCGCGGGCAGGGGTGGCCGGCAGCGTCCACGCCAAGGCCAGCGCCGACGATGTCAGCAGCGCGGCCCGCAGGCGGCGGGTCGCTTTGAAACAATCTTTCCCCGTCCTCACCACGTCCCCCGGCACTCGCGAGTCCTCGACGGGATTCATCGCACTGGGGTGGGAGTGGTGTCCTGATAAGGGGTTGGCTCATTTCTGAAGCTTTCTGATATTTACGTTTCAGGGAGACTTTTCGGGCTTTTTCGACACAGTTGCCCTATATGAGCCGGCCAGAGAGAGGCTTGGGGGGATCAGTTGCTTCGTTTCGCCGGCTTCGAGCTGGATCAGCAGCGCGCGGAGCTGTGCTCAGCCGACGGCGTTGCAATCAAGCTCCGGCCCAAGACCTTCGAGATGCTGCGGTTGTTCGCGACCAGCGGCGGCCGGGTGCTGAGCAAGCAGGAGCTGATGGAGGCGGTCTGGCCGAACGTGCATGTCGGCGAGGACAGCCTGTTCCAGTGCATCCGCGAGCTTCGCACCGCGCTCGGCGACGAGCGGCGGCAGCTGATCAAGCTCGCCTCCGGCGGCGGCTACCTGCTGGCGGCGGAGGTCGTGGAGGTGCCGGATGGTACGCCACAGTCCGAGCTGCCCCGGCTGGCTCCGACGGGCGGGGTTGAGCCTGAGCCGCCGGCCGAGATGGTCGCGGCGCCTGTGCGGCCGCAGCGCGCCAATTTCGGCTTGAGCCGGCAGGCCATCGTCGCTGTGGTGGCCGGGCTCTGTGCGATCGTCATGGGGCTTGCGGTGGCGGCGCCCGTGCTGAAGCCGGACCTGCTGTTCGGACGAACGCCGCCGCGCATCGTCGTGATGCCGATCGTTGATGCCAGCAACGATTCCCGCGGCGCGGTGATGGCCGCCGAGGTCACCGGCCGCCTGACGGACGGTTTTGCCAAAATCCAGAACATCAGCGTGGTGGCGCCGCGATCGGCGGCGGTGCCGGGCGGTGAAAGCATCGGGCTGCCAGCCACATCATCCGATTACGAACTGCGCGGCGAGTTGCAGTTCGCCGATCAATCCTGGACGCTGCGGGCGCGCATCATCAAGGCTGCGACCGGCGAGGTTCAATCGGCGGTCGCGGTGTCGGTCAACGCCGAGGCGATGGACGCACAGCTTGCTCAGGCGCGGCTCGCCGCAGGCGTCGGCCATGTGCTCGCGCGCCGGCTGAATGAAATTCTGGAGCCGAGTGCGTCATCGGCGCGCCGCACATCGTCGGCGGGCGGCGACAAGGTGGCCGTCGAGCAGGCGCTCGCCTCGATCAACCAGACCACGCGCGAGCGTTTTGGCGCGGCACAAACGATGTTGCAGAAGGCGCTCACCGACGACCCCGACAATGTCGATCTCGCCGTGGCGCTGGCGTCGCTGCAGATGCGCGGCATCCAGATGGTCTGGTTCGGCCCGGAGGAGGCGGTTACGGTCGAGGCGACGGCCAATGCGACGCTCGAGCGCGCCTTGCGATTGAAGCCGAATTCCATTCCCGTGCTCGAGGCCTCCTGCCGCTTCCTCAGCGCCACCAATCATTTCGTCGAAAGTCTCGTCACCTGCGCCAAGGCGCTGAGCTTCGATCCGTGGAACGGGTCTGCGCTCTATCTGATCGGCCTCGGGCAGGTCTATCTCGGCCGCTTCGACGATGCGCTCGCGATGTTCCAGCAGGCCGATCGCTACGACACGCCGCCGGCCTCGCGTTGGACCTGGCTGCTCGGTGCAGGCATGGCGTATGTCTTGATGGGGCGCGACGAGGACGCGCTGCCGTGGCTGCAGCGCTCGATCGCGATCACGCCGGGGACCGGCCGCTCGCACTTCCTGCTCGCCGCCGCCTATCAGCGAACGGGCCGGTTCGAGGAGGCGCGGGCGGCGATTGCGGAAGGACTGAAATTGCGGCCCGGCACGACGCGTCTCAGCGTCTGGCCGCCGATGAAGAATGCAAGTCCGATCTGTATCGCAGCCTGGGAGCGCGTCGTGCAGGCCGAGGTCGACGCAGGGCTGCCGGAGCAGTGAACGGCGCGACGCCCGTGCCTCCTCATGTCAGGCGCGATTTCGACATCATGCGAATAATCATATGATATAATTGTTATCGTCCTGTAATGATCGATAAATACGTCAGGCGCGGGGATGGCATCAGATCGTCGAGCACGTCCTCACCCGTGTGCAGAAGCGCCGGGTGGATTCAGCACGCCAGGATCTGGAGCCTGCTCAGATGACGTCCTCGCCATCCTCAACCTTCTGGAAATACGCGGCTCTCAGCGCTGCCCTGTTGCCGGCCGCCGCGCGCGCTGATTCCATTCCGTCGACGCCGCCGGTGAATTTCACCAACAGCTCCACCGCGTCGGTCGGATCGACGATCGTCAACCTGCTGGATTCCTACGCCCGTCTCATGCTCACCGATCCCAAGCTGCGCAACGGTGTGGGTGTGATGGAGCAGAACTATCAGACCGTCATCATGATGACGCAGGAGCGGACGCCGGCGCAGACGCTGGCCGCGGTTCACGACGACCGGACGTCGCAGCCCTACAGCGTACTCAACGGCCTCGGCCAGCTGACCTCGTACTTCATGACGGGCATTGGCTCGTCCACGACGGCGACGCCGCCCGCGAGCCTGACGCCGACCTCGTATCAGCTGACCACGCTGCAGGACTATGATGCCAGCGCACACGGCATCAATTATCTCAATAGCGCGACCATCGGCTTTGCGACCTTCGGCGACGGCAGCGCGACGCCGCTGGCCGATGCCGCAAACTTCCTCAACAACACCATCCGCGCCAACGCTTCGACCGAACCGCCGAAGCGCACGTTCGAGCGTTACATGGGCTCCACGATACCGGTCGTGAATCCCGCGTCCATCACCGCCGGTGTGATCAGCCCGCTCGACTCGCGCTACGGCAACTACAATGCCGTGAGCAACAAGGCAGGCCTGACGGATGCGGACACGGCGCAGTTCGTCGTTCCCACTTATTTCAGCAGCTTTGCCGTCCCGGTGGCCTATTACAACACCGTCAACTGGGTGCGTGGCTTCACCGCGACGCCGGCGCTCGTGGCCGCTCATGGTGGCACTTCGATCACGGTCCCCAATGTCGGAAGCTACGACGCCGCGGGCAATTTCACGCCGACGCAGTTCATGGCGGGCGACTACGTCCCGGGCATCGGCACGGCGCCCCGTCCGTTCCGGCTCTCCACCAAGGTCAACGTCCCGACGCTGCTCTGGCAGATCGCGAACGGCACCAACCCCTATGGCGACGGCGCCTTCGTCAGCGGCCACACCAACCTTGCCTACAACCAGGCGCTCGGGCTGGCCTTCCTGGTGCCGCAGCAATATGAGAGCCTCCTGGTCCGCGCTTCCGACCTCGGCAACAATCGCATCTTCGCAGGCATGCATTCGCCGCTCGATGTGATCGGCGGCCGCATCGAGGCGACCGCGATCGTCGCGACCAACATCTACGCCGCGCTCTATGGCCCGTATGGCAACCGGCTGGACTGGACCAATTCCGCCAACGCATCCGCCTATGCGATCTATCTGGCCCATACCAAGACCCAGAAATATCTGGCGCAGTCGTGCGGGACGAGCACGGTGGAAGATTGCCTCAAGCGGATCGGTGGTGGTCACGACGGCGATCGCGACCATCACGACGGCGGCGACCGTCATGACGGGCGGGATCGCGACCGCGACGACCGCAACGGGCCCGACTGCAATCTCGATCCCGATGATGCGAGGGGCTACACCTATCGCATGACCTACGGGCTCGCTTTGGCGACGTCGATGAAGTTGCCGGAGGTCGTCCCCGTGCAGGCGCAGGTGCTGCTGCTGACCCGCTTCCCCTATGCCACCGATCAGCAGCGGACCGAGATCCTGCGGGCCACGGCGCTGCCGGCCGGCTTCGCACTGCTCGACGGCAACACCTGGGACGGCTGGGGCCGGCTCAACCTCTATGCCGCAGTCAAGGGCCAGGACTCATTCTTCCGCGCCGTCCGCGCTGCAACGACGCGTTGAGATCCGGGTGAACTGAGACCGCTTTGTTCGCAAGATCTTCCGGCAAGGCGCGGCACGCTTGCCGGACAGTTCGTTGATTACCGCCACCGCCGATGCAGCCAGAGCCACTGCTCGGGATGCTCGCGCACCCAGCCTTCCACCACATTGGTGATCGCCTGGGTCGTGCCCTGGATGTCGATCTTGCCGTCGGCGTCGCGCACCGGCGGAATCTCTTCCGTCAGTTCGGCGCGGAAGCGAAAGCCGGGCAGGCGGATGATGCGCACGCCGTGAATCGGGCACTCGACCTGGCGCAACAGGCGCGCCAGCATCGGGTTGGCGCGGGTCTTGCGGCCGAAGAAGGTGACCTCGACGCCCCCGGTGAGATACTGGTCGATCAGCATGGCGACGTGCTTGCCATCCTGCAGCGCCTGCGCGAGCCGCAGCGGCGCATCGCGCCCCGCCGGGATCAACGTGCCCATGTTGACCTGGCGCATCTCCTGGATGATGCGGTCGGCGGAGGCGATGTTCGGCCGGCGGTAGAGGATCGCGGCATCGAGCCCGTGCGCGGGCGCAGCGAGCGCGGGCAATTCCCAATTGGCCAGATGCGAGGCGAAGATCAGCGCCGGCTTGCCGTCGTCCCTGATCTGGTCGTACAGCTCGATGGTGCGCGGCAGCAGCTCGATCCGGCTGTTTTCCGGATGGGCGCGATCGTAGTCCCAGACATGATCGATATGGGCGAACTCGGCGCCGACGCGGCCGAGATTGTCCCACACGCCCATCAGGATCTGCTCGATCTCCTCCGGCGACTTCTCCGGAAACGCCGCGGTGAGATTGGCGCGGCCGATGCGGTGCTCGCGCAGGCGCGGGCCGATCGTCTGAGTGACGCGCGCGAAAAAGTCCGAGGTCTTGACCGGATCGAAATAACGCGTGGTCTTGAGCATGCCGACGGTGGCGGCGCCGATCAGGCTGCCACCGATCGATTTGGCTGCATTCCGCGCGCGAATCTTCGTGCTGAGGGAAAGCAGCGCCATGCGTCCGGTCAGGCCGGTTCGCGGGTCAGGATCAGCGAGGCGTTCTGGCCACCGAAGCCGAACGAGTTCGACATCACCGCAGTGACGCGGGCGTCGCGCGCCTTGTTGCCGACGACGTCGAACAGGATCGTGGGATCCGGATTGTCGTAGTTGATGGTCGGCGGAATGCGCTGATGCTCGAGCGTGAGCAGCGAGAAGATCGCCTCGACCGCGCCGGCGGCCGAGATGGTGTGGCCGACCATCGACTTGTTGGAGGTGACCGGGATCTTCTGCAGGAGATCGCCGAACACGGCCGATGTCGTGTTGTACTCCATCTTGTCGTTCTCGGGCGTCGCGGTGCCGTGCGCGTTGATGTGGTCGATCTGGTCCGGCGTCATGCCGGCATCGGCCAGCGTCTTGTTCATGCAGCCGATGATCGGCTTGCCGTCGGGCGACGAGCGGGTGCGATGGAAGGAATCGGTGAGCTCGCCGCAGCCGGCGATCACGCCGAGGATCTTTGCGCCACGCGCGGTCGCCGCTTCGTAGCTCTCCAGCACCAGAGCGCCAGCGCCTTCGGCCATGACAAAGCCGTCGCGGTTCTTGGAGAAGGGACGGGAGGCCGCCTGCGGCGGATCGTTCTGGGTCGACAGCGCCGACAGCAGCGAGAATCGCACCAGCGCTTCCGGATTCACGGTGCCGTCGGTGGCGACGCACAGCGCGGCATCGGTCTCGCCGCGACGGATCGCTTCGACGCCGAGTTGGATCGAGGTGGCTCCGGACGCGCACGCCGTCGACAGCGAGATCGGCGAGCCCTTGGTGCCGAAGGTCTCGGCGAGGTGGGCTGCGACCGAGCCGAACATGAAGCGGTGATGATAGGCGTTGTACTTGCCGCCGCCGGAGATGCGCAACAGATCGTCATAGTTGAAGTCGGGCGCGCCGACGGCGCGGCCGAGCTCGCGGCGCTGCGGCCATTCGACTTCGACAGGTGCGACCGCGAGGAAGAGCGGACCCGGGAAATCGCCCTTGGCGCCGATGCCGGCCTGCTCAAGGGCTTCCTGGGTGACGAGCTCAGCCATCCGCTCGGACAGGCCGGTGGAGGAGAACGGATCGACGCTGACGAAGTCGACCGTGCCGGCCATCGTGGTCTTCAGGCCGTCGATCGGAAAGCGCGTGATGGTGCGAATGCCGGATTCGCCGGCGACGAGCTTCGACCAATTGTCGGCCTTGCCGGCGCCGAGCGAGGTCGTGATGCCCATGCCGGTAACGACGACAACGGGACGCCCGAGTTTGTCGCGTGGTGCAGTCATGTCGATCGTCCCCCGATAGAACTAGTCAATCGCCTCGACCAGCGCCATGCCTTCGCCGCGCCAGTGTCCGGCTCCCACCACAACGATCTGGGTGGGCGCACCCTGCATTTCAACCTCGGTCCCGGTCGAATCGTTCGGCGGGAACAGCGCGCCGCGCGAGATCGAGAGCGCCGCGAGCGCAATGCCGAGCGGGAATTGCGTTTCCATGGTGTGGCCGAACATCGTGCCGGTCGCGCGCACCGGGAAATCGCCGTGCTTCTTCAGGAAGCCGCGCTCCTCCGACGTCGCCGGCTCCGCGCCGGTCGCGCCCGAGATGATCGCGCCCTTGCCATCGCGCTTGGGCAGCTTGTCCCAAAGCTTCTCCAGCGTCGCTTCCATGTCGCCGGATTGCTTGCGGCGGGCGAGATCCGTCACCACGCTCGACAGTTTTGCGTACGGTTTGGCGCCACGCGCTTCAGCGTGCGCCTTCGATTCCAGCACCAGGAAGGCGCCGGCTGAGCCGAGCGCGAAGCCGGCGTGGTCCTTGCGCGCCCACACCGGAGCGAACTTGTCCTTCAGATTGAAGTCACCGAATTCGTAGAGGACCATGAGGTCCTTGCGCTCGCCATTGTGGGAGCCGCCGACCAGCGCGATGTCGCTCTCGCCCGAGGCGATGCGCGACAGCGCGATGCGGGCGGCATCGGCGCCTGCGACCTCTTCGCCCATGAAGGTGCGCGAGGTGCCGCCGAGACCGTTGACGATGGCAATGTTGCCGGCGAGCAGATTGGAGAGCTGCGCCAGGAACAGCGTCGGGCGGAGATCGCTCATCAGCCGCTCGTTGAGGAAGCCCGGCGCATTGGCGCCCTTGGCCTCGGCGGTGAGCACGCCGGTGTCGACGTTGAGGTCGCGCTCGCCGCCGCCGGCGGCGACCACCATGTCGATTTTCGACAGGATGTCCTTGTTGCCCTTGATGCCGGCCGAGTCGAGCGCCAGGCCCGCGGCGTAGACGCCGATGCGCTGCCAGGCTTCCATCTGGCGCTGGTCGCCCTTCTTGGGGATCTGGCTGTCGAAGGTAACAGGCAGCAACGGGTGCACGATGAAGGGCGCAAAGCCCTTTTCGTCGACATTGATGCGCTTCTCGGACAGCGCGGCCCAATTGGCGTCGAGACCCTCGCCGAGCGAGGTGGCAAGACCAATGCCGGTGATCCAGACTTCCGTCTGGCCGGGCTTCGAAGCGGTGTCAGTCATGGCGAGACGGCCTGTTGCGGAAAGCCGACGCGTTGCGCGACCGCGTCCATGTATCCGCGCATATCCGCATTGGGGAACGGAATCAGCGTGAAGGTGAGGGTCGAATTCGCACGCAGCTTGCCGCCGACCCTGATCTTGGCCTCGGTCATCGCATAGCCCGAGCCCTCATGGGCCACGCTCGCCTCGAGGGTCATCAGGTCGCCCGGAAACACCGAACCGCGCACCTTGGCTTCCTTCACCGCGGCGAGAATCGGCATGCGCTCGAACTTGAGCACGCCAAGCAGCAGAAAGCCCGAGGCCTGCGCCATCGATTCGATCAGCAGCACGCCGGGCATCAAGGGATAGCCCGGGAAGTGCCCCTCGAAGACAGTGCTCTCCTGGGGAACCTGGGCCTCGACGACGATCGTCTTCTCGTCGACCTTGAGGTCGACGATGCGATCGATCATGTGGAAGTATTCGAGTTGCATGACCGCCCGATTAGGCGCTCGCGCCCTTGGCGGCAACCAGTTCGTCGATGCGCGCGCACAGGTTCTTCAGCACGAAATACTGCTCGGTGGTCGCCTTGCCGTCGTTGACTTCCTGGGTCCACTTTTCCAGCGGCAGCTTGATGCCGAACTGCTTGTCGATCGCGAACGCGATGTCCAGGAAATCGAGGCTGTCGATACCGAGGTCGTCGATGGCATGGCTATCCGGCGTGATCGTGTCGCGCGGGATGTCGCAGGTTTCAGCGATGATCGTAGCGACCTGATCGAATGTGGAAGACATCACTAAGCCTTTGATATATTGCTGGTATTTGTCAGATATCCCAGAGTGGCACGGTGGGTGGGCGTCGCGCCCCGAATGACGCCCTCTAACCCCCCTCTGGACGGGTCGGAAGCCCGTATATCGGAGCGCCGCCCTGAGTTCAATGGAGCCGGACAGGGGTGGGGATAGGCCTGGGGATGCCGGTCCGGAGCCGTTTCCGCCGGGGACGGTGCTTCGGGGGCCGGGCTGGGCCTAGATGTGCGGGGTCGTGATCTTGACGCAGTCCCGGCGGCCCATCATCACGCAATCCTGGGTCCGGCGGAGGTCGGCGATGCTGACGGCGAGCCAGATCCCGATCGCGGTCAGCGCGATGGTGAAGGCGAGCGCGGCGATGTTGGCGAGCATGCGGTGGCGGAAGTCGTCCGGCTGCTCGCGCGGCTGCTCGTAGCGGGACAGGTCCAGCGGTTCGGGGGCCGCATGCACGTGCAGCGGCTGGACCACGCCACTGCCGCGGTGGACCACCGGGGAGGGCGTCGTGCGCGGCCTGAACTGGAGCACCCTGTGCTCGTCGTCCGAGGTTATGGGCCGCTGGGATTTCATGGGGCGGGGATTACTCCGAAGCAGCGATTTTTAGATAGCATAGGCGACACAGGGGTTGCAGAAAATCTTCTCACCGCGCACGTGCATTGCGCATTCGCATTATCATCGTCTGAGCATTTTTCGCCCGCCGTCTTCCGCGCCGCGAACGCGCGTCGGAGCGGCTGTCATCCCGGTGTCAGGGCCGCGGGTTGCGCTGCAACAATCGCTTGGACAATGGCGCCTGGCGCTGCGAACGCATGTTGCCGCCGCAGGGCCCATGGCATAATCGGGAACCCTGACCAGCCTTCGCAACCACAAGCTTTGGCAACCAACTGAGAGGCCTCGATCATGACCCCCAACGCACGCGAGCCGAGAGTGCACCCGGTGCCGATCCTGTCGCTTCGACCAACGCAGATGACGGTCGGCATGCGCGAGGTCAAGGAGAAGCGCAAGCGCTGGCGCGAGCACGACAAGAAGAAGCAGTCCGATCTGCTCGGCACCCACATGATCCCCGTCGTCTACGGACCCGACGGACGTTACTACGTGATCGACCATCACCATCTCGGCCGCGCATTGCACGACGAGGGCATCAAGCAGGTGCTGGTGACGGTTGTCGGCGATCTCCGCATGGTCGAGCGCGAGGCGTTCTGGGGCGTGATGGACAACAAGCGCTGGGTCTATCCTTACGACAGCAAGGGCGAGCGTCGCCCCTTCCGCGATCTGCCGAAATCGGTCGTCGACCTCAAGGACGATCCGTTCCGCAGCCTTGCCGGCGAGCTCCGCCGCATGGGCGGCTTCGCCAAGGACACCACGCCGTTCTCCGAATTTCTGTGGGCCGATTTCCTGCGCCGCAAGCTGACGCGCAAGGCGGTCGATGCCAATTTCGACAAGGCGCTGGAGAAGGCCTTGGCCGCGGCCAAGAGCAAGGACGCAGTCTATCTGCCCGGCTGGTGCGGCCCGGCATCGGACGATTGAGGCGCGCCCGCTTGCATCAGTCGCGCTGGAAGATCTTGGCGCCGGGGTAGACACGCCGGGCGTAAGTGACGACCAGCGCGCGGTCCTGGGTTTCCAGGAAGGGCGTGCGGATCCGACTCGATCCGACGATGAGGTGCCACAGACCATTGAGCCTTTCGATGACGATTTTCATCTGACTATTCCTCGAACACTCTGCAATCGAGCAAACGCTGCTCGTCGCGGCCGTCTTGCGATTCATGATCGTGATCGCGGGCGTGAAATTCCCCGCTCGTGCTGGCCGCAAAACGACAGCGATACTTATGAGTTGGTTACGACTTGCGGTCCGGTAAGCCGAATCCGATCACAGCCGCTTGAGCGAAATCATTTTCCGCGCCGACGAAACCGTCCTGAAACAGAGCCATCCCACCAATAGGGGTATCGAGCTCACACAGGAGGCGAACATGCGCCGTATGGTTTTCGCAATTGCCTTGCTCGCGGTGGCTTCGGTCGGAATCTCGGCTTCGTTTGCCGCAGTCCACCAGGCCAGGACACTGACCTTCGCGGAGCGCTTCGCGCCGGCGCTTCCGCTGATGGACAAGCACTAGCATTGGCGTGCTTTGCGGCCTCGGGCCGCGCCGACTACTTCGGAGCCTGTGGAGCGGGTGAGGACAACGCGCGCTCCATCTCGGAGGCGGCTTCGCCGTCGCGGACCTTCTGCAACATCGCGTGACGCTCTGCGCCGGGCGGCAGTTTCTTTGCCGCGGCACGCGCGTCCTGTGTGAACTTGTCCAGGCGTTCCTGAAGGGACAGGGCGGGACGCGTTCGGTTGCGCTTTTTGGTCATGGTTTGCCCTTTCGAGCGCCAAGCCAACCATGTGCAGCCAATTCGCGTCCTTAACTTTTGTTGGAACCGGGCTGGCGGATTGCGGGTTTTTATCCCGACGGCGCCGCGGCGCCATGAGTTCCATCTCCACGACCGGAGCAAACGACGTGCCCAGCGACGCGATCCGCGCGGCGCTCATCAAGCGCCTGCGCATCTCGTCCGCGATCGCGGACGAGGACATCAGCGAGATCGAAGCCCTTCCGATTTCGGTGCGGCAGTACCCCGCCGAAACGGCGGTGGTGCGCGACGGCGAGCGCGCGACCGATTGCTGCCTGATCGCCGACGGATTCTGCGCGCGTTCCAAGACGATCGCAAACGGCAAGCGGCAGATCCTTTCGCTCCACATCCCTGGCGAGATTCCGGACCTGATGAGCCTGTTCCTGCACGTGATGGACCATGATTTGTCGACGCTGACGCCGGCGACGCTCGGCTTCATCAGCCACGAGACGCTGCAAAAGCTGCATCGCCGTAGGCCTGTCGTCGCCGAGCTGTTCTGGCGCGACACGCTGATCGATGCCGCAATGTTTCGCGAATGGATCGTCAATGTCGGCCAGCGTCCTGCGCCGGCGCGGCTCGCCCATGTCATGATCGAATTGCGCGAGCGCCTGAGGATCATCGGGCGCGTCGACGGGGCGAGTTTCGAGATGCCGCTGACGCAGGAGCAGATCGGCGAGGCGCTCGGGATTACCGCAGTTCACGCCAACCGCGTCATCAAGCAATTGCGCCAGGAAGGGATCGTCGAGTTCCATCGGGGCCACGCCACCGTGCTCGACGAACGGAAATTTTTGGAACTCGCCGATTTCGACGACCGTTATTTGCACCAGTCGCCAACCCTTTGAGGCGCCGATGCCCCGATTTCATTTCGACATCCACGAGAACGGCCGCTTCATTCGCGATGAGACCGGGCAGGACTTCGCCAACGCGGAAGGCGCGCGCAAGGAGGCGGTGCTCACCGGCGTGTCCATAGCTCGCGACGCGTTCGTTGCCGGCACGGCCCATCATGTCGTCGTGGATGTCCGGGAAAGCCAGCACGACCCGTGTCTCAAGGTGTCGATCACGCTCGAGGTCGAGGAGGCCTGAAGCAGTGCTACGCCTGCCGCTGGCTCCAGTAGTCGTCCAGCGTCGGCGTCTCCATGTCGAAACGATCGCGAATGGTCGCGCAGGTGCTGCCGCCGAGCCTGGCGATGGCATCGAGCCTGGCAGGGTCGATGTGCAGGCGTTCGGCGTCGACGACGTCTGAATGGTAATGCGCGAACAGGATCTCGCCCATGATGATCTGACGCGATTTGCCGAGTTCGAGCGTGATATGGCGGCGGCATTCGAACGCGGCCGGCGCTTCCTTGATCCAGGGCGACGCCACGGTCTTGCCCGGCATGGCGGTTAGCCCAGCGGCCTTCAACTCGTCATGCTCCGGCGCGAACGGCACGGCGCAGACATGCATCGCCTCGGCAATCGCGTGCGAGACGATGTTGACGGTGAAGACCTCGGTCAGGCGGATGTTGAGACCGGTGTCCTTGAACCGCATGTCCGGATGGTTCTCGACGCCGAGCGCGAGGATCGGCGGATCGGCCGACAGGCAATTGAAGAAGCTGAATGGCGCTGCGTTGATCTTCCCTGCGGGATCAACCGTCGTCACCAGCGCGATCGGCCGCGGTACGACGGTGCCGATCAGTAGCTTGTACTTGTCGCGCGCCGATAGCTCGCGGAAGTCGAACGTGACGTCGTCGGGAGTGTGAGCACTGCTGTCCATCATGTCTCTCAGGTCGGAACGGCAGTCGAGCCAGCGACCACCGAATTCTTCGGGGCAATTATCAGCGCTTCTGACCAAGATGCGAGCGGAAGATTTGAGCAAGGGGCGCTACGTTTGCCTGTGATCCCCGTGCTGCTCGTCCTTGCCGCCGAGCATTCGGTGCACCCAGTGCTCGATCCGGCGGCCGATCGTGAGCACAGCGAAGGCCAGCGCCAACGCGACCATAACGATCCTCCACTGTCCGGCGCCGCAGACGACGCCGAGGCATGCGGCAAGGAAGGTGCAGGCGGCACTGGTCAGACCGCGGACGCGAAATCGATCACTCTCGTGGACGATCACGCCGGCGCCGAGGAAGCCAATGCCGGTGAGGATGCCCTGGATGACCCGGCTCGTCGCATCGGCAACTCTGCTGGGCTCGGCGAGCTGCAACGCGAGCAGGACCATGGTCGCGGTGGAGAGGCCGACGATGCCGAGCGTCTTCAACCCGATCGGATTGCCATGCAGATCGCGGTTGAGCCCGATCGCGCTGCCGGCAAGCGTCGCGACACCGAGGCGCAGCAGGATTTCTGTCCAGTCGAGCTCCGTCATGTCTTGGGCAGTCGTCCCATCAGGTAGAATTCGTCATTCGGCCGCATGCCGGTGAAATTCGCCAGACGATTGGACAGCGCGAAGAAGGCCGCGATCGCCGCGATGTCCCAGATATCGTCGTCGCTGAAGCCGTGCGGGGCGAGGCTTGCGAAATCCTCCTCGGATATCCGTTGCGCGTCGGCCGAGATCTTCATCGCGAAATCGAGCATCGCCTTTTGCCGCGGCGTGATGTCGGCCTTGCGGTAATTGATCGCGACCTGGTCGGCGATCAGCGGATTCTTGGCGCGGATGCGCAGGATCGCGCCATGGGCGATCACGCAATATTGGCACTGGTTGGCTGCCGAAGTCGCCACCACGATCATCTCGCGCTCGGCCTTGGTCAGGCCGCTGTCCTTCTCCATCAGCGCGTCGTGATAGGCGAAGAAGGCGCGGAACTCGTCGGGCCGGTAGGCCAGCGTCAGAAACACGTTCGGTACGAAACCGCTCTTTTCCTGCACGGCGAGGAGACGGGTGCGGATGTCGTCAGGGAGCGTGTCGAGAGCGGGTGCGGGGAAGCGTTGCGCGGGCTTTGTCATGGGCATGGATTCCGGCTTGGGGCCGGCAACCATAGTCGATGCGGGAGGCCGCCTCAATGTGCTGTTCTCGTGCCCCGGACGCAGCGCAGCGCTCCTTCAGCGGTCTGCTGCAGAGCCGGAGCCCATGTCTCCGAGAGTTCAGTGTGCGCGGTGTGGGTCCCGGTTCTGCGCAGCAGCGTTGCACGCTGCAGCGCGTCCGGGACACGAGAGCTACCGCAGCGGCTTCTTCAGCAGCGAGAAGCGGTCCGGATCGAGGCCCATCGAGGGCTGCAGCATCGGTGTCTCGGCCGGCGCCAGCGTCTTGGCCGTCGGCGCCTGGAACACGGGGTCGTTCGGGACGTCGCGCTGCGAGGTCGCGCCGCGCCAGCGCTCGAGCACCGCGCCGACGAAATGCATGTCGTGACCCGACGTGATCGACGGCACGCTCGCGATGGTGGCTTCGCCGCGCGGCAGTTGGTGCGGCGGCACCTCCTTGAAGCGCAACCGCGTCGGCAGTGCGACGCCTTCGCCGAACGCCAGCACCTCGCGGGTGCCGAGCGAGGGCACGAAGGACAGCAGGTTCGCGGCCGCATCCGACACCGCGGCGCGCAGCAGCGCCTGGTCGCGATCGTTGGCAAGACGCATCGTGAACAGCGTGTTGCACTGGGAGATGATGGTGGCGTCGAGCTCGGCGGGACGCTGCGTGATCAGGCCGAGATAGACGCCGTATTTACGGCCTTCCTTGGCAATGCGCGAGACGGCCTTGCGGGTCGGACCGAAGCCGATATTGCGGTCGGCGGAAGCGTAACGGTGCGCTTCCTCGCAGACGAACAGCATCGGCGAGACGCCGTCGCTCCACAGGCCGAAATCGAACGCCATGCGGCAAAGCACCGAGACGACGGAATCGATGACCTCCGCCGGGAATCCGGCGAGCTGCATCACCGTCATCGGCTTGCCGTTGGCAGGCAGGCGGAACAGATGGCTGATCACCTCGGCCATGGTGTCGCCGCCGACATTGGCGTTGTCGAACATGAAGGCGTAGCGCGGGTCGTTCTTCACGGCCTCGATGCGCGAGATCAGCTTGTGATAGATGATGCGCGAAGAGCGGTTCTCCAGCTTGCCCATGCGCTCGTCGATCAGCGAGATCAGATCGACCAGACGATACGGCACCGGCGTATCGACGGTGAAGCCGATCTGCTTTGGATCGACGCGTTTCAGGCCGAGCCGATCGGTGTTCTGGTATTGCGTGTAGATGCCCTTGGCCATCGGGATGACTTCGGCGAGGACGTCGAGCTCCTCCGGCACGCCGGCGCGGCCGCCGAACAGCACGTCGACGATTTCCTCGAAATTGAACAGCCAGAACGGCAGCTTCAGGTTTCGCGGGTTGAGCACCAGCGCGCGGTCGCCAAAGCAGCGGCCATATTCGTTGTGCACGTCGAGCAGGAAGATGCGCAGGTTGGGCCGCGCTTTCAGGATCTCGTTGAGCAGCAGCGACACGCCGGTCGATTTACCGACGCCGGTCGACCCCAGCACCGCAAAGTGCTTGGAGAGCATTTCCTCGATATCGACATAGGCGACGACGGAAC
Source organism: Bradyrhizobium sp. CCGUVB4N (assembly GCF_024199945.1). Taxonomy (GTDB): domain Bacteria; phylum Pseudomonadota; class Alphaproteobacteria; order Rhizobiales; family Xanthobacteraceae; genus Bradyrhizobium. The sequence goes on from NZ_JANADP010000001.1 coordinate 4,116,954, forward strand.
GGTCCTGCTGGAGGAAGCCGACATTGATCTGGTCCGAGCCGGTCGGCGCGTAGATGGTACGCAGCTCCTGGCTGGTGATCAGGTCGACCGCATCGCCGATGGTGGGATAGTTGGTGACGCCGCGCTGGAATTTGGCCTTGTCGGCGGCATTGAGGATCTCGCCGAGCAGGTCGACCGAGGCGATGGCGATGTAGTCAGGGCTCGACAAGTTCTCGCAGGACACCTCGGTGATCATGGCGACGATGACCGAGCTGGCGCAGCGGATGCTGACGAAGCGGCCGACGGTGGCCCGAACCTCCGAGACCGGCATCTGGCTTGCCGCCAGAAGCCCGACCCGGGCGAGCGATCCGCGTACCGAAATGACGCGTCCAAAGGAAGTCACGATGGATGAACCTGGAAAGTCCGAGGAGTTTGCCCCTGACTATGCGAGGTGGGGCTGCACAAACGGTTAAACGGCAGGCGCGGCAGCTTCGTTAAATGTGCCGAAATTCGGCAGGCTGGATTGTACCTAATGCATACTTGGGCACGGAATCGGCCGGAAAATGCTGCTTTGTTGGGCTCTTGTGGCCAAATTCGATTAAGGAAGATTTTACCATTCGGGCAGTCCGTCGGCCGTTCAGGGGACCGCCGTTCATCGATGGGAACGAGGTCCACGTCGCAGGGGCCATGCGTTGATTTGTTGACGGGACCTAATCATTTGTACATTAGTACAAATGAGCCCGTGGCCGAGTGCCGTCCGGGCGCACCCATCAAGATTGCGCCCTGCGCCCGATTGCGCGATGCCCGTGAACCGGATCGCCACGCTTCTGGAGGAAGCCCATGCAGCCCGAACCGATCCTCGATCTCGCCCATCTCGGCCACATGGAACTGCTGACGCCGAAGCCCGACGAGAGCCTGAAATTCTTCGTCGATGTCATGGGCATGACTGTCAGCGGGCAGAAGGGCGAGTCCGTCTACCTGCGCGGCTGGGACGATTACGAGCGCTATTCGCTCAAGCTGACGGCGTCGAAGACCTCTGGCATGGAGCACATGGCGTTGCGCGCGCGCAGCCAGCAGGCGCTGGAGCGCCGTGTCGCCGCGTTGAAGGGCTCTGGCTTCGACATCGGCTGGATCGACGGCGACATGGGGCAGGGGCCGACCTTCCGCTGCCGCGACCCCGATGGCCACATCGTCGAGCTCTATTACGAGACCGAATGGTACCAGGCACCGCCGGAGCTCAAACCTGCGCTCAAGAACCAGGCACAGCGTTTTCCCGCGCGCGGCGTCAATGTCCGCCGTCTCGACCACCTCAACTGCCTTGCCGTCGACATCAAGGCCAACCGCGAGTTCTTCGAGAATTATCTCGGCTGCCGCCTCACCGAACAGATCGTGCTCAATGACGGCCGCGAAGCTGCGATGTGGCTGACGATGTCGAACAAGAGCTACGACTTCGCCTATTCGCTCGACCATTCCGGCACGCGAGGCCGTTTCCACCACGTCACCTACGCGCTCGACAGCCGCGAGGAGATTCTCCGCGCTGCAGATATCTTCCTGGAGAACGGGGTGCACATCGAGACCGGCCCGCACAAGCACGCGATCCAGCAGACCTTCTTCCTCTATGTCTACGAGCCCGGCGGCAATCGCGTCGAAGTCGCCAACGCCGGCGCCCGCCTCATCCTCGCGCCGGACTGGAAGCCGATCGTGTGGACGGAAGAAGAGCGCAAGAAGGGCCAGGCCTGGGGGTTGAAGACCATCGAGTCCTTCCACACCCACGGCACGCCGCCGGTGGAGGTGAAGAAGCACAGCTGATCACCTCCGCTCTCTCCGTTCCCTCGCCCCTTGTGGGGGAGGGGCAGGGAGGGGGGTACCACACGGGGACTCTTTCCGTCGCGCAACTTGAGTTGGCGCGACATCAATCATCAGCACCTTTTCCTGGGCCACCCCTCTCCCTAGCCCTCCCCCACAAGGGGGGAGGGAACAGACCTCCGATGTAGAGGCCGTCGGGATTATGCCATCAGGCATTAGTGCGCCGACGCCCGCACGCGTGCGATCGTCTCGCGGACGCCGGTCCAGGCCGGCTTGTCCGGCGCAAACTGCCCACGCAGGAAGCCGACGAGCGCCTCGACCTGCGCGTCGCTCATGCTATTCCCGAAGGCGGGCATGTAGCCGAGATCGCTGGAGGCGGGCTCGGCGATGCCGTGCAGAATCACCTGCACGAGATTGTCCGGCGTCGTGCCGTGCAGATTGCTGTTGAGCGCGAGCGAGGGACGGCTGCCGAACAGCGGCAGGCCGCCGACCTCGTGGCAGACCGCGCAGGCGCCCTGATAGAGCCGCGCGCCGGTCGAGGACGCGACGGTGACTTGCGTTGTGCTCTCGAGCTTCGCCGCAAGCGCGGGCGCGTCCGCCTTAGTGTCGTTGAACGAGCCGAGATAGACCGCCATCGCGCGGATGTCGGGATCGGGCAGCGCTTTGAGATCCCTGACGATCGGCGCCATCGGGCCGGCAGCGACGCCGTGATAACGCGAATGTCCGGTACGCAAATAGGCGAACAGCTCGTCCTCGCTCCAGGGGATTGGAGCCTGCGATAGCGACGTCAGCGGCGGCGCCTCCCAGCCCTCGGCAAAGCCGCCGGCGAGATAGGCCCGGCGCTGCTCGGCGCCAAGCGCATTGCGCGGCGAATGGCAGGCGCTGCAATGGCCGAGGCTCTCGACCAGATAGGCGCCGCGATTCCAGGCCTCCGACTTGGCGGGGTCGGGCTTGAACGCCCTGGTCTGGTGGAACAGCGCATTCCAGCCCGCGAGCAGTGGACGCAGGTTGAACGGGAAGGTGAGCGTGTTCGCAGGGGCCGTTGCGCGCACCGAGGGCTGCGCCATCAGATAGGCGTAGAGCGCCTGCATGTCGGCATCATCAGTCTTCGAAAAGTGCGTGTACGGGAAGGCGGGATAGAGCTGTCGCCCGTCGCGATGCAGCCCCTCGCGCATCGCGCGCTCGAAGGCGGGATAGGACCAGGCGCCGATGCCGGTCTCGACGTCGGGCGTGATGTTGGTGCTGTAGATGGTGCCGAACGGCGTCGGAAGCGCGCGGCCGCCGGCGTTGAGCACGCCGCCGAGGCTGGTGTGGCATTCCGCGCAATTGCCGAGCGCTGCGAGCTGCTGACCGCGGGCGATCGTCGCGGCGGAATAGACCGATGCATCGGGCCGCGCGATCGGCGCGATGGCCCGCCCTGGCAGCAGCGCCGTGCCGATGCCGATCGCGGCGGTGCAGACGGCCGCGATCGTCGCGAAAATTCCGGCGCGCTTGGCGAAGGGATTCTCCCAGATGCGCGACGGTTTTGGCGCCGTGGTGGGCCCGGGCAGGGCCTGAGGTGTGGGCGAAGCCTCACCGTGCAACCCCTTCAGGATGCGCTCCGGCGTGAACGGCGGCTCGCGAAAGCGCACGCCGGTGGCATCGAAGATCGCGTTCGCGATCGCCGCCGCGCTCGGCACCGAGGCGGACTCGCCGACGCCGAGCGGTGGCTGGTCCTGTCGCGGCAACATCAGCACATCGATCTTTGGCACGTCGGGGAAGGGGATGATCGGATAGGCGCCCCATTCCCGCGCCGCCACTGCGCCGCGCTCGAACGAGACCTCCTCCATCAGCGCGCGGCTGGTGGACTGGATGACGTTGCCGTGGATCTGGTGGCGCACACCGTCCGGATTGATCATCAGGCCGGAATCCTGTCCCGCGACGACGCGGGTGACGCTGACGTCGCCGGTGGACTTGTTCACCGCGACGTCGGCGACCCAGGCCGACCACGCCGCGCCATAGCCGGGAAACTTGCTGTGGACATAGAGCGCATAGGCAAAGCCGCGGCCGTGGACGATATCGCCGTCCTTCTCCTCGCGCACCGGACGCGGCGTCCAGCCGGCGCGTTCGGCCACCGCGTTGACGAGATCGACGGCGCGCTGGTCCTTCAGGTAACGCAGCCGATATTCGATGGGATCGACGCCGGCCTCGGTCGCTGCCTCGTCGATATAGGATTCATGCGCAAAGGTGTTCGGCAGCGCCGAGACGCCGCGAAACCAGGACGCGCGCACGATCGGCGCCATGTCGTGGGCGACGACGCGCATGTGGTCGTAGTCGTAAGGCGGGATCGCGGTGCGATCGCCCATCTGGAGCACGGTGGGCTCGGATGGAATTCGTCCCGTCAGCAGCAGCGCGAGCGTTGGTGCCGCGTTCGAGGGATAGCGCGTGGCGAGATCGTAGCCGGCAATGCCGCCTTGAGCGTCGAGGCCGCCATTGACATCGATGAGCTGCGCGGTGCCCTTGGGCTCCCAGGCGTGCTCCTGCTCGCGCGTCAGCTGCACGCGCACGGGGCGGCCGACGGCACGCGACAGCAGCAGCGCGTCGGCGGTGACGTCGTCGGCGCAGTTGCGGCCATAGCAGCCGGCGGCCTCGAGCCGGATCACCTCGACCTCGCTCTCGGGACGTTCGATCAGCAGCGCGAGATCGGCGCGCAGCACGTGCGGGTTCTGTGTGCCCGACCAGACCCGGACGTTGCCGTCCTGGAAGTCGGCGACCGCGCAGGACGGACCGATCGAGGCGTGCATCTGATACGGCCAGACGTAAGTGCGCGGCATCGGCTTGGCAGCGCCGGCGATCGCCGCATCGACGTCGCCCTTGTCGATCAGCGTGCGCGGCGTCGACGGATGGGCGCGCAGCGCGGTCTCGACATCGGCGAGATCGGCGAGCTCAGGCGTCGGCTTCCAGCTCACCGCGAGCCGCTCGGCCGCGCGAATCGCGTTCTCCTCGCGCTCGGCGACGACGCCGACGAAATCGCCGATCCGCACGACGGCGACGAGACCGGGGATATCGCGCACCGAGGACTCGTCGACCGCGATCAGGCTGGTGCCGACGAAGGGGCCGGCATCGACGCCGGAATAGGGCGGCCGCACCACGCGGCCGTGCAGCATGCCGGGCAGGCGAATGTCGTGGACGAAGGTGAGCTCACCCGTGGCCTTGGCGGGAAGATCGACGCGCGGCATCGATCGGCCGACGATGGCGTAATCGCCGACGGCCTTGACCTGCACATCATCGTCAAGCTCGAGGCGAAGGGTCTCGCCGCCGATCAGTTCGCCATAGCTGACGCTGCGATTGTGGCCGCGGACGAGGCCGTCCTCGATCGCGAGCTCTTCGGCCGGCAGCTCCAGCCGTTCGGCCGCGCGTGCGATCAGGAAGTGCCGTGCTTGTGCTGCGGCCTTGCGCAAGGGAACGGCCGTGATCTGGATGGTCTCGCTCGCAATCGTCGCGCCCTGGTTCGGCACCACTGCGGTGTCGCCGAGCACCACGACGACGCGCGCAAAGGAGACGTCGAGCTCTTCGGCGACGATCTGGCCGAGTGCGGTGCGGATTCCGGTGCCGAGATCGACATGGCCGTTATAGGCCGTGACCGATCCATCGGCGGTGATGCGGACGAAGGTTTCGGATGTGACCTCGTCCACCGTGCGGACGACGACGAGCGAGCCGCGCTCAGCTCCGTTCGGATGCGGGGAGGACATCAATCACGGGCCTCGGCGAGCTGGCCCGATGCGCGCATCACGGCGCGCAGGATTTCGACATGGGTGCCGCAGCGGCAGAGATTGTAGCGCAGCGCGGCGAGCGCTTCCTGCTCGGTCGGCTGCGGGTTGATCGCAAGCAGCGCCTTGGTGGTCATGATCATGCCGTTGAGGCAGTAGCCGCATTGCGCGGCCTGCTCGGCGATGAAGGCCTGCTGCACGACATCAGGCTTGTCGCGCGTGCCGAGTCCTTCGAGCGTCACGATGTCGCGTCCGGCGCAGCCGCTGATCGGAATCACGCAAGAGCGCGCGGCCGTGCCGTCGATCAGGACAGTACAGGTGCCGCATTCACCCAGGCCGCAACCGTATTTCGGGCCGTTGAGTCCGAGATCATTGCGCAGCACATAGAGCAGCGGCGTCTGGCGCTCCGCCGCGACGTCGTGGATCCTGCCGTTCACGGTGAGGCGGATCGGTGCCTGCGTCATCCTCGTTCCCAAACCCTGCGATCGCAAAAATTCCAGATCGCTTGAAATCTACGTCGCGACGATACCGTTTGTACACAAACGTGCAAGCGGCCATGCCGCAGTGCAGCGCAACTGCCCGCTTTGTGGACAAAGCCGGGAGGCAAATGAGGTTTTATTCGGCAGGCGCGGCTTTTCGCGCGCGGCGCCGCTTGACAGCTATCAGGACCGCGCGCAACATCGTTCGTATACGAATGATAACCGCAATGTCTGCTGGCTTCGACATGGTGATGGAAACAACGAGCGCTGCCGTCGACAAGATCCGCTGCGATGCCTGTCCGGTGATGTGCTACATCAAGCCGGGCGCGGCGGGCGCCTGCGACCGCTATGCCAACCACGACGGCAAGCTTGTCCGCGTCGATCCGCACATCATTCTCGAACGCACGGTGTCGCAGGGCGGCAAGCTGGTGCCGTTCAGCCGCACCGAAGACTGGGACGGCAAGCTCGTCCATGAGCCCTCGACCTTCGTGACCGCGATCGGCGCGGGCACCACCTATCCCGACTACAAGCCGGCGCCGTTCATCGTCTCCTCCGAGGTCGACGGCGTCGACATGGTGACCGTCGTCACCGAAGGCATCTTCTCCTATTGCGGCATCAAGGTGAAGATCGACACCGACCGCTATCTCGGCCCGGAGACCGCGACCGTGCGGGCGCAGGGCGAGGCGGTCGGCCATGTCACCACCAGCGAATACGGCTCGCAGATGCTGTCGCTCGGCGGCGTCCATCATCTGACCGGCGGCTCCAAGAAGGAGGGCCGCGTCACCTGCGACACGCTGATGGATCTCGCCAATTGCAAGGCGGTGGAGCTCACCATCGACGGCGGCGCCAGCGTGGTGGTGCAGGCCGGCCAGCCGCCGATCGTCAACGGCGTCAAAGAAGAGCGCATGCGCGTCGGCTGCGGCTCGGCGACCATCGGCATGTTCGCCAAGCAATGGCACGGCAAGGTCGACGAAGTCGTGGTGGTCGACGACCATATCACCGGTGTGCTCAGCGAGCATCAGGCCGGCAAGCTGCTCGACATCGCCGACACCGGCATCAAGATGAAGGGGCGGCGCTCGACGCCCGGCCGCTATTTCCAGGTTGCCGATCCCGGCACGGGCTGGGGCGGCACCAACATCTCCGATCCGCTGGCGATCCTCGGGCCGTTCGACGCCAAGGAGGCCAAGCCCGGCCTCTCGATGCTGATGGTGTCCACGACCGGCGAGCACTCCTCCTACTATGTGCTCGACGAAGCCTTGAAGCCGGTCGAGACGGAGATGCCGGCCGACCTGAAATTCTCGGTCGAGCGCATTCAGGAAAATTGCGAGCCGGCGCTGTGCACCGTGCTGTTCATGGCCGGTGCCGGCGGTTCGTTGCGCGCCGGCGTCACCGACAATCCGGTGCGGTTGACGCGCTCGGTGAAGGACGCGCTGACGCGCGTCACCAGCGGCGGCGCCCCGGTCTATGTCTGGCCCGGCGGCGGCATCACGTACATGGTCGACGTGACCCAGATGCCTGCAGGCGCATTCGGTTATGTGCCGACGCCGGCGCTGGTTGCGCCGATCGAATTCACGATGAAATTGACCGACTATGCCGCGCTCGGCGGCCATATGGATTACGTGAAGCCACTGTCGGAGGTGAGGGACGGCGATGATGTCCGTCAGTTGCCCTGGCAGAACCCGATTCCGGGACGGCGGGCATGACACGGCTCCCGCAAATCGCATTGCTGTCTGATGGCCGGCGGCTGCATTTGCAGGATGGACCGATTGATCTGATCGTCGAGGCGAGGGGGCGCGAGCACGAGGTGCGCGCGGCTTACGAGGCTGGAGTGCGCCGCTTCACCGGTCTGCTCGACGAGCTCTGTGTGGAACTGCCGGAGCTACGGACGGCTGCCGAGAGGCAGACGTCGCTGAAGGGCGTGGTCGCGCGTCGCATGCACGCCGCTGTCGCGCCTTATGCCGCCGATGGCTTCATCACGCCGATGGCCGCGGTGGCGGGCAGCGTGGCCGAAGAGATTCTCGGCGCGATGCTGGACGCTGCGTCGCTCGACCGGGTCTACGTCAACAATGGCGGCGACATCGCGCTGCATCTCGGCGAAGGCGAGCATTTTTCCGTGGGGCTGATGGACCGGCCCGACCGCGACGGCGTGATGCGCGCCATGAGGGTCGATGCGGATGATCCGGTGCGCGGCATCGCGACCAGCGGGCGGCATGGCCGCAGCTTCTCACTCGGCATCGCCGATGCCGTGACCGTGCTGGCGGCGACGGCCTCGCAGGCCGATGCAGCCGCGACTGTGATCGCCAACGCCGTCGATCTGCCCGGGCATCCCGCCATCATCCGACAACCCGCAAACGAGCTTCAACCCGACAGCGATCTCGGTGCGCGTCTCGTCACCCGCGATGTCGGTGAATTGTCGCAAGAAGAGATCGCCAAGGCGCTCGAATCTGGCGCGGAATGTGCACGGCAATTATTCGATCGCGGACTGATCGAGGGGGCCGTGCTGCGGCTTTGTGGTGATATGCTTGTCATCGGAACCAAGGATATAGAAGAGCAACGACCGCGCCCGCTTGTGCTGGAGAACGCAGTCTGTGCCTGAACAGGGAAGCGAAACATGAGCGCGATCATCCGCAAGATCGTCACCGTCGTCGAAGAGACGCAGATGGAGATGGGCCGCCAGGTCTCGCCGCCGACCCGGCGCGCGGCCGCGATCGCCGTGATCGAAAATCCCTTTGCCGGAAAATATGTCGAGGACCTTTCGCCGCTGATCGCGATCGGCGAGGAGCTTGGTGATCTCTTGGCGAAGCGCGCGGTCGCCGCACTCGGCATCGATGGTGCGAAGGCGCAGAGCTACGGCAAGGCCGCGGCCGTCGGCGAGAACGGTGAGCTGGAGCACGCCGCCGCGATCCTTCACCCCAAGATGGGCGCGCCGGTGCGCAAAGTGCTGAGCAAGGGCGCGGCGCTGATTCCGTCGTCGAAGAAGCGCAGCGGCCCCGGCACGACGCTGGACATTCCGCTCGGCCACAAGGACGCGGCCTTCGTGCGCAGTCATTTCGACGGCATGGAAGTGCAGATCAACGACGCGCCGCGCGCCAACGAGATCATGGTTGCGGTTGCCGTCACCGACAGCGGTCGTCCGCTGCCGCGCGTCGGCGGGCTGACGGTCGCGGAGATCAAGGGCGAAGACGGTTTGAAATAGGGGACGGTTCGGAGCGGCGGGCACTGCTTCTCCGGCATGATCGCGGTCGAGAGATAAAGTTCAAAACTGGAGGTTGGGATGCGAGCAAGAAACTATTTTGTCGGCGCGGCCTTTGCGCTTCTGGCTGCCGGCATGGGTCATTCTGCCATGGCAGAGGACATCAAGATCGGCGAGATCAACAGCTACTCGCTGCTGCCGTCCTTCACCGAGCCCTACCGCAAGGGCTGGCAGCTCGCCGTCGAAGAGATCAACGCGGCCGGCGGCATCAACGGCAAGAAGCTCGTCGTCGTCTCCAAGGACGACGGCGGCAAGCCGGCGGATGCGCAGACCGCGGCCAATGAGCTCGTCTCCAGCGAAGGCGTCGCGATGCTGACGGGCACGTTCCTGTCCAACATCGGTCTCGCCGTCTCTGACTTCGCCAACCAGAAGAAGGTGTTCTTCCTGGCGGCCGAGCCGCTGACGGACGCCGTGACCTGGGCGAAGGGCAACAAGTACACCTTCCGCCTGCGTCCCTCCAACTACATGCAAGCCGCGATGCTGGTGGAAGCCGCCAGCAAGCTGCCTGCAAAACGCTGGGCGACCATCGCGCCGAACTATGAATACGGCCAGTCGGCCGTCGCGGTGTTCAAGAAGCTGATGTCGGAGAAGCGCCCCGACATCCAGTGGGTCGACGAGCAGTGGCCGCCGCAGGGCAAGATCGACGCGGGTCCGGTGGTGCAGGCCGTGGCGCAGGCCAATCCGGAAGCCATCCTCAACGTCACCTTCGGTCCCGATCTCGTCAAGCTCGTGCGCGAGGGCAACACCCGCGGTCTGTTCAAGGGACGCGAGGTCGTATCGTTCCTGACCGGCGAGCCGGAATATCTCGATCCGCTCAAGGACGAGACGCCCGATGGCTGGATCGTCACCGGCTATCCCTGGTACTCGATCAAGACGCCCGAGCACGACGCGTTCCTGAAGGCTTACCAGGCCAAGTACAACGACTATCCGCGCCTCGGCTCGATCGTCGGCTACCAGACCATCAAGGCGGCTGCCGCCATCCTGGCCAAGGCCGGCTCGACCGACACCGACAAGATGATCGCAGCCGCTGAAGGCCTGTCGATGCCGTCGCCGTTCGGCGAGATCACCTTCCGCAAGATCGACCACCAGTCGACGCTGGGCGCCTTCGTCGGCAAGACCGCGCAGAAGGACGGCAAGGGCGTGATGGTCGACTTCTCCTACAAGAAGGGCTCGGACTATCTGCCTGGTGATGCCGAAGTCGAGAAGCTGCGGCCGAAGGATTGATGCGTCTTCACTTCTCCCTCTCCCCGCCCTTCGCGGGGAGAGGGTAGGGGTGAGGGGCTCTCTCCACGCTCCGCGATGGTGGAGAGAGCCCCTCACCCGGATCGCAAGGGCGATCCGACCTCTCCTCGCAAGAGCGGGGAGAGGTGAAATTCAGACCTAACCCGGACCGCCGATGGCCTTTTACGTCGTACAGTTTCTGACCGGTCTCGCCAGCGCAGCGTCGCTGTTCCTGGTGGCCTCGGGCCTGTCGATCATCTTTGGCGTGACGCGGATCGTGAATTTCGCGCATGGCGCCTTCTACATGATCGGCGCCTATATCGCCTTCACGCTGACCGAGCGCTTATCCGGCGCGTTCGGCTTCTGGGGCGGGGTGGTCGTGGCGGCGCTGGCCGTGGCGCTGATCGGCGTCCTCGTCGAGATGGTGCTGCTCCGGCGGATCTACCACGCGCCCGAACTGTTTCAGCTGCTCGGTACATTCGGCCTGACCCTGATGGTCGAGGATCTCGTGGTGCTGATCTGGGGGCCCGACGATCTCGTCGGCCGCCGCGCGCCGGGCTTCAAGGGCGCGGTCGATTTCTTCGGCCAGAACATCCCGAGCTATGATCTGTTCCTGATTGCGCTGGGCCCCGTCGTGCTCGGTGTGCTCTGGCTGTTGTTCCAGCGCACGCGCTGGGGCGTGCTGGTGCGTGCGGCGACGCAGGACCGCGACATGGTCGCCGCGCTCGGCGTCAATCAGAAATGGCTGTTCACCTCCGTGTTCGCGGTCGGCGTCTTCCTCGCGGCCCTTGGCGGCGCGCTCCAGATCCCGCGCGATGCCGTGCATCACGCCATGGATCTGCGCATCATCGTCGAGGTCTTCGTCGTCGTCGTCATCGGCGGCCTCGGCAGCATCGTCGGTGCGTTCGTCGCGGCCGTGCTGGTGTCCGAGCTGAACGCCTTCGGCATCCTTATCTTCCCGAAGATCTCCATCATCCTGGTCTTCCTGGTGATGGCTGTGGTGCTGATCGTTCGGCCCTGGGGCCTGTTCGGCAAGCCGGAGGCGGCCGCGCGCAAGACGCCGGGTCTCACCGTCAATCCCTGGCGTCCCTTGACGTCGAACGAGCGGCTCGCCTCGCTGGCAGCACTGGTGGTCGCGGCCATGCTGCCGCTGTTCGCCGGCAATTATGCGCTGACCGTTGGCTCGGAGATCGCGATCTTCGTGATCTTCGCCGTCAGCCTGCACTTCCTGATGTCGGTCGGCGGGCTCGCGTCCTTTGGCCACGCGGCCTATTTCGGCCTCGGCGCCTATGGCGTCGCCTTCCTCGCCAAGATGGCGGGGCTGCCGATGATCGTCTGCCTCTTGCTTGGACCGCTGCTTGGTTGCATGGGGGCTGCCGTGTTCGGCTTCTTCGCCGTGCAGCTCTCCGGCGTCTATTTTGCGATGCTGACGCTGGCCTTCGCGCAGATCGTGTGGTCGATCGCGTTCCAGTGGGTCAGCGTCACCGGCGGTGACAACGGCATTCTCGGTGTCTGGCCGGCGAGCTGGGCGGCGAGCCCGTCGCATTTCTACTGGCTCGCGCTCGGCGTCGCGGCGCTCGTGACCGTTGCGCTGCGGATCGCGGTGTTTTCGCCATTCGGCTACGCGCTCCGCGCCACGCGTGACTCGCTGCTGCGCAGCGAGGCGGTCGGCATCAACGCCAAGCGAATCCAGTGGACCGCGTTCGTCATCGCGGGCACCACCGCCGGCATCGGCGGCGCGCTGTTCGCCTACCTCAAGGGCAGCGTCTTCCCCGACAATCTCGGCATCTCGCTCTCGGTCGATGCGCTGGTCATGGTGCTGCTCGGCGGCGTCGAGACGGTGTCGGGCGGGGTGATCGGCGCCATCGTCTACAAGGCGCTCAACATCTGGCTGGTGAGCCAGACCGATCTGTCGAAACTCGTGCTCGGCGGCTTCATCGTGCTGATCGTCGTCGTCTTCCCCAAGGGCATTGTCGGCATGCTGGAGTTGCTGGCGCAGCGCCGCAGGAAGTCGTCGCCGCCGGGATCTTCCCTGCTGGCCAAGCCGATCGAGTCCGCCGAATGAGTGTTGCACCCCCACTTCTCGCGGTCGAAGGCCTGACCAAATCCTATGGCGGCATCCACGCCGTGCGCGGCGTCTCGTTCTCGCTGCGCGCCGGCGAGATCCTGGCGCTGATCGGCCCGAACGGTGCAGGCAAGAGCACGTGCTTCGACATGCTCAACGGCCAGAACCGGCCCGATACCGGCCATGTCCGTCTGCTGGGTGAAGAGACCACCGGCAAAAAGCCGCGCGAGATCTGGCGGCTCGGCGTTGGACGCACCTTCCAGATCACGGCGACCTTCGCCACCATGACCGTGCGCGAGAACGTCCAGGTCGCGCTGATCTCGCACGGCAAGCAGCTGTTCAATCTCTGGGGCTCGGCGCCGAATGTCGACCGCGGCGAGGCCGGCCGCCTGCTCGAGCTCGTCGGCATGGGCGGCTATGCCGATCGTCCCTGCGGCGAGCTTGCCTATGGCGACCTCAAGCGGCTCGAGCTCGCGGTGGCGCTCGCCAACGATCCAAAACTGCTCCTGATGGACGAGCCGACCGCCGGCATGGCGCCGCGCGAGCGTGTCGAGCTGATGCGGCTCACCGCGCAGATCGCGCGGGAAAAGTCGATCGGCGTGCTCTTCACCGAGCACGACATGGACGTGGTGTTCGAGCATGCCGACCGCATCATCGTGCTGAATCGGGGGACGCTGATTGCCGAAGGCTCGCCGGCCGAGGTGCGCGGCAATCCGCAGGTGCAGGCGATCTATCTCGGCGAGGGTCTGCTTTACGAGGGCGGCCATCGCGAAGGGGCCTCGGCATGAAGCTCACGGTGCAAGACCTCAACAGTCATTACGGCCCCGCGCATATCCTGTTCGACATCGGTTTCGAGGTCGGCGAGGGCGAGGTGGTGGCGCTGCTCGGGCGCAATGGCGCCGGCAAGTCGACGACCTTTCGTTCGATCGTCGGCCTCGTCGCGCAGCGAACCGGCCGGATCATGTTCGAAGGCAAGGATGTCTCGGCGAAGCCGACGCACGAGATCGTGCGTGAGGGGCTCGGCTATGTGCCGGAGGAGCGCCGCATCTTCACCGATCTGACGGTGGAGGAGAACCTCGAGGTCGGCCGCCAGCCCAAGCGACCGAATGCACCTCACTGGGATCGCGAAAAGCTCTTCACGCTGTTTCCGAACCTCGGCGAGATGAAAAATCGCCCGGGCGGCCGCATGAGCGGCGGCGAGCAGCAGATGTTGACCATCGCGCGCACGCTGATGGGCAATCCGTCGCTGGTGCTGCTGGACGAGCCCTCGGAAGGCCTGTCGCCAAAAATCGTGGAGCAGATGGTCGATGCCATCCTGACCATGAAGAAGGAAGGCGTCAGCATCGTCGTCTCCGAGCAGAATCTGCACTTTGCGCGGTTGATCTCCGATCGCGCCTATATCATCGAGCGCGGCCGCATCTGCTTTGGCGGGACCATGGCCGAGCTCGACGCGCGTCCGGATATCCGCGACGCGCATCTGTCGTTGTAAGGGCAAGGGAAGGGCAGCGCAGGGATGGCGAGGAGCGTCACGGCGAAGAAGAGCGTCAAGCAGGGCAAGCCGCCTTACGTGCTCGACGAACAGGTCGGCTTCATCCTGCGCCAGGTCTGGCAGCGCCACAGCTCGATCTTCTCGCGCGACATCGGCACCAATCTGACGCCGACGCAGTGGGCCGCGCTGTCGAAGCTCGCCGAGACCGGACCGTGCTCGCAGAACCAGCTCGGGCGGCTGACCGCGATGGACGTTGCCACCATCAAGGGCGTGATCGATCGCCTGACCGCGCGTGGCCTGACCGAGACCAGCCAGGATCCCGAGGACGGGCGGCGCCTGTTGGTGAGCCTGACGCGCGCCGGTCAGCAGCTTGCGGAAAAGCTCGCGCCGAACGCGATTGCGATCACCCGCGAGACGCTGGCCCCGCTCGATGCGAAAGAGCGCGAGCTGCTGATGGCGCTGCTCAACAAGCTGCGGTGAATCCCGCTCTTTCACCGTCACCCTGAGGTGGCCGCTTCTTCAGCGGCCCTCGAAGGGCGACGGCCCGACTGCAGCTCGGCCGTTCATCCTTCGAGGCTCGCGCGCGGCGCTGTCGCGCCGTGCACTCGCACCTCAGGATGACGGGTCGAGAGCTTTTTGGCGGCTCTACTTCGCCACGATCTCCGGCACCCTTCCGGCCGGCGGCGTATTGCGGCTGCGCTGCGTGCGCACGATGCCATCGATGATGGTCATGCCGATGCCGGGGAGGTCGCCGAGCTGGACGCTCTCCAGGATGGTCTTGCCGGGCGAGTGCTGCGCCTTGTCCATGATGACGAAATCGGCGGAGCGGCCGACCTCGATCAGGCCGCAATCGAGCTGCCGCATCCGCGCGGTGTTGCCGGTGGCGAGGCAGAACGCGATCTCGGCCGGCAGATCGCCGAGCGAGGACAGCATCGAGACCATGCGCAGGATGCCGAGCGGCTGCACGCCGGAACCGGCGGGCGCGTCGGTGCCGAGGATGACGCGGTGCAGGTCGCCCATCTCGCGCGCGATGCGCAGCGTGAACAGGGCCGAGCGCTCGTTGCCGTTATGCACGAGCTCGAGGCCGCGCTTGCAGCCCTCGCAGATGCAGCGGATCTGGTCGTCGGGGAGCGCCGTGTGGCCGCCGTTGATATGGCCGACCACGTCGGTGTCCGCCTCCAGCACCACGTCCTTGTCGATCAGGCCTGAGCCGGGGATCGAGGGGCCGCCGGTGTGGATGGTGCTCTGGATGCCGTATTTGCGGGCCCAGCCGACCATCTTGCGTGCGGTCGGGCCGTCCTTGACGCCGCCGAGGCCGACTTCGCCGAGCAGCTTCACACCAGCGGCAGCCAGCTCCTTGAAATCCTCCTCGACCATCTCGCATTCGATCACGGGCGCGCCGGCGTGAACCTTCACGCCGCCGGGCCGCAGATTCCAGAATGCGCGCTGGGCGAAGATCGCCATGGCCTTCAGCCCGACGACGTCACGCGGGCGGCCGGGCATGTGCACCTCGCCGGCGGAAATCATCGTGGTGACGCCGCCGTGGAGGTTACTGTCGATCCAGCCGATCTGGTTCTGGCGCGGCGTCCAGTCGCCGGCGACGGGGTGGACGTGGCTGTCGATCAGGCCCGGTGCGACCGTGGTGCCGTTGGCCTCGACGATGGTGGTGGCGTCGTCGGTGTTGAGGTCCTTGAAGCGGCCAATCGCGGTGATCTTGCCGTTCTCGGCGACGATGGTGTCGCCATCCAGGATCGGCTTTTCCATCGCGCCGGACAGGATCAGGCCGATATTGCGGATCACGAGCTTCGAGGGTCCGGTGGCCTGGGGTGCGTCATGCGCCATGGAAGGGGCTCCTTATTCCTAACTGCAACGCTTTCGATCTTGGGCAGCCTTGACCGCGGGATCAAGCAGGATTATTCATTAGTATACGAATGATCGTGTACAAACGACGCATAGCTGCCGGCCTCGGAACCGCAATTGACGCGACAGGGAAGCTGAGATGAGCAATTTCAATCAGGAAAGCGTTTTGAGCGTCCACCACTGGACCGACACGCTGTTCTCCTTCAAGACCACCCGCAGCCCGACCTTCCGTTTCCGCAACGGCGAGTTCACCATGATCGGGCTCAAGGTCGGCGAGAAGCCGCTGCTGCGGGCCTACAGCGTCGCCAGCGCCAATTACGAGGACACGCTCGAATTCTTCTCGATCAAGGTGCCGGACGGCCCGCTGACCTCGCGGCTCCAGCACCTGAAGCAAGGCGACGAGATCATCGTCAGCCGCAAGGCCACCGGCACGCTGGTCATCGACAATCTGGAAGCGGGCCGCAACCTCTACCTCATCGGCACCGGCACGGGCCTCGCGCCGTTCCTGAGCGTGATCAAGGACCCCGAGACCTATGAGCGGTTCGAGAAGGTCGTGCTGCTGCACGGCTGCCGGCATGTGAAGGAACTCGCCTATGGCGAGATGATCACCGAGCATCTGCCGAAGGACGAGATGCTCGGCGAGTACATCCAGAACCAGCTGATCTACTACCCGACCGTGACCCGCGATCCTTTCCGCAACCGTGGCCGCATCACCGACCTCATCACCTCCGGCAAGCTGTTCGACGATATCGGCCTGCCGGCGATCGAGGCGGCCCATGACCGTGTCATGATCTGCGGCAGCCCGGCACTGGTTGCCGATACCCGCGTGCTCCTGGGCGAGCGCGGTTTTGTCGAAGGCAATCATGGCGAGCCGGCCCAGTTCGTGGTCGAAAAGGCCTTTGCCGAGCGCTAAGCCGGGACTACCCGCACAATAACACCGTATTTTCGCCGCGGCGGGGGCGTTGCCCCGCCGATTCGGCGCTTGATACACTGTGAGAACGAATCAGCGGAGTTCCCACATGGTTGCGGACAGCGACAGCAACATCGCCTGGCACCGGGTTCAGTTGAAGAAGAACCGCGCCGAGTTGAAGGCGCTCGAGACCGCGCGCTTCACGATGGGCGAGATCGCGTCCTCGAAGCGCGACGGCCAAACCCAGAAGGCGATCGGGGATCTCAAGCGCAAGATCGCGCAGTCCGAGCGCGCGATTGCCGATCACGACAAGCGTACGCGCCGTCCGCTCGGCACCGACATGCAAAGCCTGAGCAATGGCAGCTGGAGCCATTGGGACGCCTACACCAACCAGCAGCAGCGCAAGGCCGGCCCGCGCACGCCGGGGCGGGGCTAGGTCCGCTGCGCAGGCCGGGGCGGTTCCAGCCCTTGCGCCCACGGCGCCACTCACCATCTGGTTGAGGCGCCACCAACCACTCCGGTGATCCCATGGCACCGCGCCTCGATTTCACCAGCGAGGCCTTCTTTCGCGACCCGCCCAAGGCCATCGCGGCCTTGCGGGCGGCCGGCCCTGTCGTCGCGACGCGCTTTCCCCTTGTCGGCGATGTCTGGATCACCACCACCCACGATGCGACCGCAGAGGTGCTGAAGGACAGCACGATCTTCACGCTGCGCAAGGAAGATGGCGAGGTCGCGGGCCTGCGCTGGTGGATGCCGGGGCTGGTCAGGACCATCGCCAACAACATGCTGACGATGGACGAGCCGGATCACACACGGCTGCGCAGCATTGTCGACGAAGCGTTTCGCCGCCGCGCCATCGTTGCGATGGAGCCGCGCATCCGCGCCATCGCGGATGGCTTGGCCGATGAGCTGTTTGCGAACGGCAGCCCGGCCGATCTCGTCCAGGGCTATGCGCGCATCCTGCCGCTTTCGGTGATCTCCGAGCTGCTCGGCCTGCCCATGACCGATCGCCCGCGTTTCATCGCCTGGGCCAATGCGATGTCGTCACTGACGAACGTGGTCAGCTTCTTTCGCCTGCTGCTCGCGTTCCGCAAGATGCGCTTCTATCTCGAACAGCAGTTGCAGATCGCGCGCGAGCGGGGCGGCGAGGGCCTGATCGCCGAGCTGGTCCAGGTCGAGCGCGAAGGCGGCGAGATCACGCCGGACGAAATGGTCTCCATGGTGTTCCTGTTGCTCGCGGCGGGCTCGGAGACCACCACGCATCTCATCAGCGGCTCGGTCTACGAGCTGCTCAGGAATCCGGATCTGCGCGACTGGCTGGAGGAGGATTGGAGCCGTGCCGGGCTGGCGGTGGAAGAATGCTTGCGTTTCGTCTCGCCGGTGCAGTTCTCGAAGCCGCGCTATGTGCGGCGGGATGTCGAACTCGGTGGCGTGCGCCTGAAGAAAGGCGACCGCGTCATGGTGATGCTCGCGGCCGCCAACATGGACCCGGCGGTGCATGACCAGCCGGAGCGGCTCGATCTCGCGCGAAAACCCAACCGGCACATCTCCTTCGGCACCGGAATTCATTTCTGCCTCGGCCATCAACTGGCGCGGATCGAAGGCGCGTGCGCGCTCCAGGCATTGTTCACGCGCTGGCCACGGCTTGGGCTGGCTGTCGATCCGTCACAGATCCATTGGCGCAAGCGGCCGGGGCTCCGCGCAATCGCAAAGCTGCCCGTTGTGGCCGACGGCGGTGAGCGGCGTCAGCCCGTCGATTTCCGTGATGCGAGCAGATCGCGCTCCCAGCCGAACACCGAGCGGCCGTCGAGATCGGGCGAGGCGGCGCGTTCGCCCTCGATATAGGCCTCAACCGACGGCCCGGTTGCCGTCCGCTCCAGCCGTCGCGCCTGGTCGTCGAGGCGCCTGATCGCCTGCATCTCCTCTTCGCGTCCGAGCTTGGCGCCCTGGATCGCGCCCTTCAGCACGCGGATGGTCTCGTCATAGACCTTGATCGGGACGGGGTAGGGATGCCGGTCCTTGCCGCCATGGGCGAGCGAGAAGCGCGCCGGATCGTTGAAGCGATAGGGGGCGCCGTGCACGACTTCGGCGACCATCGCCAGCGACCGCACCGTGCGCGCGCCGACGCCCGGCGTCAGCAGCAGCTCGGGGAAGTCGACCGGCCCGCGCTCGGCGGCGGCTGCCAGCGTGCCATGCAGGCGGCGCGCGAACACGTCCTTCGGCCGGACATCATGATGGGCGGGCATGATCAGATGCGGCAGCACCGCTTGCGCCGGTTCGGGCGCAGTGCCGGTGAGCCGCTCGAATTCGGCGAGGATGCGATCGGGGCCGAGATCGCTGAGCAGGTCGAGCTGCGCATTGCGCGAGACATCGGCGCGATGGTCGGTGAGATTGACGATCTCGCCTTGCTGCGGGCCGTCGATCGCGCTGTGGGGCGCGTCGACAAAACTCTTCAGCGCCTCGGAGTGCCAGTGATAGCGGCGCGCCTGCCGCTTGTCGCCGTTCATGCCCTGCTGCACGACCGTCCACTTGCCGTCGGCGGTGACGAAGAAGCCGTGGAGATAGAGATCAAAGCCGTCCTGCACGGCAGCGCTATCGACCTTGGCCACCAGACGGCTGGCGCGGGTGAGGCTGACGCCGTCGAAGCCGACGCGATCGCCGAGTTGCAACAGCTCATCCGGCGTCTTGCGCGAATGCTGGCCGCGGCCGCCGCAGACATAGATGCCCAGTTCGTCCTGGAGCGGGCCGAGCCCGCGCTTCAGGGCGCCGATCACGGAGGTCGTGATACCGGAGGAGTGCCAGTCCATCCCCATCACGGCGCCGAACGACTGGAACCAGAAGGGATGCGAGAGCCGCTGCATGAATGCATCGCGGCCGTAGTGATGCACGATCGCCTGCGTCACGATCGCTCCCAGCGAGGCCATACGGCTCGCCAGCCATGGCGGAACCCGCCCGGTATGGAGAGGAAGATCGGCGCTGCCGGTTCGTCTGGTCATGGCTATCACTGATAGCCGAATTCGGAACCGCGCGCACTAGTCGCGCGCAGGCTCCAGCGTCGTCAGCAGCTTGTGCAGCAATCGCGTTGCGCGTTCGACATCGGCTTCGGAAAGCCCGCCGAGAACCATCCTCTCGCCCGTTTGCAGAACCTCCGCCATGACGCGCTCGGCGAGCGTTCGCCCCTTGGCGGTCAGTCGCACCGGCTTGCTGCGCTTGTCCGCGGCGTCCTCCGCGCGGGTGATGAGGCCGCGCTGCTGCAGGGCGTTGAGCACCTTGGTCAGTCCGCCCGATGAAATCAGGATCGCCGGATAGAGCTCGGTCGGGATCATCTCATGGGGCGGAGCGGCGCCGCGCAGCGTGATCAGCACCTCGAACTCCATGAACGACAGATCATGCGCGGCGATCTGCTCGGCCACGCCGTCGCGCATCAGGCTGTTCAGGCGATAGACCCGCACCAACATCTCGCCGACCGGCGTGACGGATTCCGGCCAATGCTTCTTCTTGAGGGCGAGGAGCTTGTCCGCGGGATAGCGCGGTTCGGTCATGGGCCCGTGTCCTTACGTAAAGTTCATCCGTGGATGTCTTGCTAGAAAGATATTTGCGGAATATGTCTTTCTAGGAAGATAATTGGTCGAGAACGAGCCGCCGTGCTGGACGCCAGCGCGCGAGCGGGAGAGCTGTTGCCAAATGGAGACTGCGATGATGACGCGATACCTGATACTGGCCCTGACGGCGGCGGCGATCCTTGCGTCGCCGGCTACCTGGGCCGCGAGCGGCCGGACCAAGACGGGCGTTGCTGCCCGGACCGCGACCAAGCAAGCCTCGGCACGGCAGGCCTTCGGCGCCGTGCCGGCGAGCGCCGCGGCGAATTCCGCAGACGGGGCGGCCGTTGCTCGTCCGCCGGCCCAGCCGGGCGCCTGGTAGATTTTCCTGAGCGGATGGTGACATCGTCCGAGCGCCTCACGGCATCGTTAGCGGCAAATAGCTTGCTGGCAAGATACCTGCGGCCTACATCGCGATGCAAGACGCGCGTCGGACACCATTCGCCTGAAAGGGCATACCCATGAATCATTCCGTGGCTGAGATCACCACCGAGCGGGCGAGCATCTATCTGCAGCAGCTCTGCAAGCATTTCGCTCACAAGCTTGCGGTCGAGTTCACGCCGGAGCAGGGCACGATCCCGTTTTCGATGGGGACGTGCCGGCTGCAAGCTGCGGGCGACAAGCTCACGCTGAAGGCGGAGGCCGAGAACGCGGACCTCCTCGTCCAGGTCGAAGGCGTTGTCGAGCGGCATCTCGTCCGCTTCGCCTTCCGCGATCCGCCGGAAATCGTCTGGCGGACTGCGGAGAAGGCGGCGAATTGAGGTCTATTCGCGCGTCGCCCTGGTCGCGCCGCGCAAGCCCGCCTGCTGCTGAATCGCGTCGAGTGCGCCCGACGACTGCTCGTCTGCCACAAAGCGGTTGAGCAGGGGAAGGGCGGCCTCACGTCCCTTGGGGACTGCGATGGCCATGTGCTCCGCACCCCAATTGCCGTCCAGGATTTTCGCGCCCGGCATCTGGTCGGACATTTCGAACAGCGTCGGCTTGTTGGTGGCGTAGAGATCGATCTCGCCGCGGCCGAACATGGCGATGGCGACCTTGACGCTTTCGGCGGGAACGATGGTTGCGTTCCTGAACTTCGTCGGCAGGGTGCGCTCGGAGGTCGAGCCTTTGGTGACGCCGATCTTCACGCCCGGCTTGTCGATATCCTCGACCTTGCCGATCCGCGAATTCGCGGGAACGAGAAAGCCGAGCTCGATCGCCAGCACGGGCCGGCTGAAGCTGACCTCATTGGCGCGGGCCGGGGTGGCGTTGGTCACGGTGAAGTCGACCTGGCCGTCGTGGATCGCGGTGACGATATCGGCGACGCGCTGAAACCTGACATAGTCGATTGCGACGCCGAGGCGCTTCGCCAGCTCGCCGCCGAGGTCGTAGGCGAGGCCGTGCGGCTTGCCGGCCGCGTCTGTCACCATCGAGGTCGGGCTGCCCGGATAGATGCCGACGCGCAAGGTGCCGCTCGGCGCCAGCAGTTTTGCTTCCCCGTCGGCGCGCGCGGGCGTGCCCACCAGGCTAACCAGTGCGAAGGCGAGCAGGGTGCCGTGCGTGATACGCTCAAATGTGGTCCTCATGTGCAGGACCTCACTGCGCGCGGATGTCGGCAGCCTTCAGCACCGGCTCCCATTTGGTTGCCTCGGCGTGCATGTAGGCATCGAAATCCTTGGCGGAGGAGCCGACGGGGGCTGCGCCGATCTTGCCGAGCGTGGAGAGCACGTTCGGATCCCTTAGCGCCGCCTTCAGATCGGTCTCGAGTTTTGCCACGATCTCCGGGGGCATTTTTGCGGGTCCAAGCACGCCCCACCAGACCGAGACGTCGTAGCCGGGTACGCCGGACTCGGCGACGGTCGGGACGTCAGGCAGTGCCTTGGAACGCTCGGCCGAGGTCACTGCGAGCGCGCGCACCGGACCACCTTCGAGCTGGCCGATGGCTTCCGCGAGCGGATTGATGCTGAGCGGGATCTCGCCCGCGATGACAGCGGTCAGCGCCGGCGCGCCGCCCTTATAGGGGATTGCGACGATCTTGGTCCCCGACATGTATTTCAGAAGCTCGCCGGCGAGATGCGCCGAGGTGCCGTTGCCGGACATGCCGTAGGACAGCTTGTCCGGATCCTTCTTTGCCGCGGCCAGGAGATCGCCGAGCGTCTTGTAGGGGCTGTCCTTGGCCACCACGATCGCAAGCGGCGAGGAGGCGACTTCGCTGATCGCAGTAAAGTCCTTGAATGTGTCGTAGGGCACGCTCGGATAGATGAACTGGTTCAGCGGATGGCCGCTGGCGACGAGGATCAACGTATAACCGTCGGGCGCGGCCTGCGTCAGCGCCTGCGAGGCGACGATGCCGCCCGCGCCGGGGCGGTTGTCGACCACGGGCTGCTGGCCCCAGGTCTTTGCGAGCGCCTGGCCGAGCGTGCGGGCCAGCACGTCGACCGCGCCGCCGGCGGCATAGGGCACGAGGATGTGGACCGGCTTGCTCGGATAATTGTCGGCGGCCTGCGCGACGCCGCTCGCGAGCAGCAGACCGGCGCCGAGCATCAAAGCGCCGATCTTCGTGTTCAAACCCAGCATACTTCAGCACTCCCTGGGGGCATTCGCGTCCGTGCGGTTGATCTTCCGAGCCGCTTCCGGACGTTGCCCGTGGTTTTTGTTGACGAGACCTGATCTTTTGTACGATAGTACAAATCACATGGTACGCAAGCCCACCAGCAAGGAAACGGCCCGCAAGCCGAACATGCGCGAGGCGATCCTCGCCGCGGCCGAGGAGCTGTTCGCCACCAACGGCTTCAACGCCGTCTCGGTGCGCGACATCGCACAGGCCGCGGGGGCCAATCCCGGCAGCGTGACCTACCACTTCAAGACCAAGGACGGTCTGCTGCTGGAGATCTACCGGCGCCATTGCGGGCCGATGAACCTCCGCCGCTCGGAGCTGCTCGCCGCCGCCAAGCGCGTGCGCGATCTGCAGGACCGGCTCGAAGCGGTGGTGCGGGCCTATGTGGTGCCGGCCTTCACCTCGGGCAGCGATCTCGCCGGCGGCGGGGCGCGTTTCACGCGGCTGCGCGCCGTGATGTCGGCCGAGGGCAACGAGGTCGCGCGAAAAATCATCGCGCAGACGTTTGACGATACCAGCCACGCCTTCATCGACGCGATCCACGACAGCCTGCCGCACATTCCGCGCACCGACATCGTCTGGCGCAGCCACTTCCTGCTCGGCGCACTTTATTATTCGCTGGTGACGCCGGATCGTGTCTCGCGCCTGTCGCGCGGCGAGGCCGACGGCAGCGATCCCGCCAATGCCATCGAGCAATTGGTGCAGGCTACTGTTGCGGCGTTTCAGGCGCCGGCCCTGGATCAGGCCGCGCCGGCGCGGCGGCGGACTGTTGCAAGCAGCAAGACTTGAAAGAAATCGCCCGAGGGGAGGCGCGTAACAGCGCTTCCGCTCGCAAGCGGACATGTGATGGGGTGTTTTGGGAAATGAACAGGCGGGAGTGCTTGCATCTCTTGACCGGGCTGGCCGGTGCCGCGCTCGCGGGCGAAGCGCGTGCGCAAGGCGCCGAGCCCAAAGCTGAACCCAAGGCGATGCCGACGATCACGCCGCCGGATCCAAATCCCAAGACACCCTCGTTCAAGCTGCCGCCGAAATCCTGCGACAGCCATACCCACATCTTTGGGCCGGCGTCCCGTTATCCCTTCTCTTCGAGCCGCCCCTACAACACCGCCGATGCCCCGCTGGAGACGTTCCGCAGTGTGCACGAGGCAATCGGCGTCGAGCGCTGTGTGATCGTGAATGCCACGGTGCACGGCACCGACAATCGCGTTGTCACCGATGCGATCGCGCAGAGCGAAGGTGCCTACAAGGGCATCGCCAATGTCAGCGACGAGATCAGCGAGAAGGAGCTGGCGGCGCTCGACAAGGGCGGTATCTGCGGCTGCCGCTTTGCCTTCCTCAAGCGCCTCGGCGGCGTCGGCGACATGAACAAGTTCCAGCGCATCGTGCATCGCGTCGCCGAGCTCGGCTGGCACATCGACGTCTATTTCGAGCCCGGTACGATCGCCGAATTCGCGCCGATCCTGACCGCGCTGCCGGCGCCTTACGTGATCGATCACATGGGCACGGTGCAGGCCGCGAAGGGGCTCGACGATCCCGGTTTCACGGCGCTGCTCGATCTCCAGAAGAAGGACGCGAAGTGCTGGGTCAAGATCACCGGCCTCGAACGTGCTTCTGCCGCCGGCAAGCCCTTCCACGACGCCGTGCCGTTCGCGAAGGCGCTGATCGACAACGCGCCCGACCGCGTCATCTGGGGCACCGACTGGCCGCATCCCAACGTCAAGACCGTGCCGAATGACGGCGAGATCGTCGATTTGATTCCTCTCTTCGCGCCGGACAAGGCGATCCAGCAGAAGCTGCTGGTCGACAATCCCGCACGCCTGTTCAAGTTCAGCTGATGAATATGATGTACACGCCGACCATTCCACCGCCCGATCCGAACACGCGCACGCCGAAGTTCAAGCTGCCGAAGCTGTCGTGCGACGCGCATTGCCATATCTTCGGTCCCGGCGCGAAATATCCCTATTCGCCTGACCGCTCCTACACGCCGCCGGATGCGCCGCTTGAAGACTTCAAGGCGCTGCACGCCAAGCTTGGCGTGGAGCGCGCGGTCATCGTCAATGCCAGCGTGCACGGCGTCGACAACACGGTCGCGCTCGACGCTATTGCGCAGAGCAACGGTGCCTATCGTGCAGTCGCCAATATCGACGATACGATCACGGAGCAGGGGCTTCGCGTGCTGCACGAGGGCGGCTTCCGCGGCTGCCGCTTCAATTTCGTCCGGCATCTCGGCGGCGTCCCCGACAAGCGCGTGTTCAACCGCATCATCGCCATGGTCGCGCCGCTCGGCTGGCACATCGACCTGCATTTCGATGCGATCGACCTGCCCGAATATGCCGACATGCTGACAAGGCTGCCGCTAAGCTACACCATCGACCATATGGGACGGGTCAAGGCCTCCGACGGGCTCGACCAGCTGCCGTTCAGGATCCTGATCGAGCTGATGCAGCGTGACGAAAAATGCTGGGTCAAGATCTGTGGCTCGGAGCGGGTCTCGACCGCCGGCCCGCCCTTCACCGATGCAGTGCCTTTCGCGCGAAAGATCGTCGAGACCGCGCCCGGTCGCATCATTTGGGGCACCGACTGGCCGCATCCCAACGTCAAGGTGATGCCGAATGATGGCGATCTCGTCGATTTGATCCCGCTGTTCGCGCCGGAGCCGGAACTCCAGCAGAAGATTTTGGTCGATAATCCCGCGCGTCTGTTTGGATTCGACGAATGACCGCGATGGCGATCGACAAGCCGCGCGGGCGCGCCTGGTGGAAGGAGCTCTGGATCCAGGTGCTCATCGCCATGGCGGCCGGCATCGCGCTTGGCATCGTCAATCCGGAAGCCGGCGCGAAGATGCAGCCGCTCGGGGACGCCTTCATCAAGGCGATCCGGATGCTGATCGCGCCGATCATCTTCTGCACCGTCGTTCATGGCATCGCCCATATGGCCGACATGGCGCGGGTGGGCCGCGTCGCCGTCAAGGCCATCATCTATTTCGAAATCATGACCACGATCGCGCTGATCATCGGTCTCATCGCGGTCAATGTGCTCAAGCCCGGCGCCGGCATGAACATCGATCCCGCCAGCATCAATGCGAGCGCGGTCGAGCCCTACGTCAAGCAGACCGCCGTGATCGGCTTCGTGCCGTTCCTGATGAACATCGTGCCCGCGACTTTCATCGGCGCCTTTGCCGAGGGCAACATCCTCCAGGTGCTGTTCATTTCGGTGCTTTGCGGCTTTGCGCTGGTGCAACTCGGCGAACGCGCCGCGCCTCTGGTCAACCTGATCGACATCGCCGCCAAGATGGTGTTTGCCGTGGTCGGCTTCGTGATGTGGGCCGCACCGATCGGTGCGTTCGGCGCAATCGCCTTTACTGTCGGCAAATTCGGCGTGGGATCGCTGGCCTCGCTCGGCAAGCTGCTGGGTGGGTTCTACCTCACCTGTGTCATCTTCATCATCGTGGCGCTCGGTCCCGTCGCGCGGCTCTGCGGTTTCTCGCTGCTCAAGCTGATCCGCTACATCTGGGAGGAGCTGCTGATCTGCATCGCGACCACCTCGTCCGAGACGGTGCTGCCGCGGATGCTGACCAAGCTGGAGAAAGCGGGCTGCGAGAGGAGCGTGGTCGGGCTCGTGATCCCGACCGGCTATTCCTTCAATCTCGACGGCACTTGTCTCTACCTTGCCGCCGCTTCGGTGTTCCTGGCGCAGGCGACCAACACGCCGTTCGGGCTCGCCGAGCAGATCGAGCTGCTGCTGATCCTGCTCGTGACCTCCAAGGGCGCGGCGGGCATCGCGGGCGCGGCCTTCGTCGTGCTGGCGGCGACGCTGTCGGCCACCGGCTCCATTCCCGTGACCAGCGTCGCGCTGGTGCTCGGCATCCATCGCCTGATGTCGCAGGGGCTGACGCCGACCAATCTGATCGGGAACGCGGTCGCGACCATCGCGATTGCCAAATGGGAAGGCGCGCTCGACGGCGAGCGCTTGAAGCGTGTGCTCGACGGCGAGGAACCCGCGGCTGCCGCGGCCTGATGAAATTGCTGCCGGCATGACGCCGGCAGCCTATGATGTTGACGAACGAAAGAGGGGAGTTCTCCCATGAAAACAGGTCTCGTGGTTACCGCCCATCCCGGCGATTTCGTCTGGCGCGCCGGTGGCGCCATCGCGCTGCATGCGAGGAAGGGCTATCGCATGAAGATCGTCTGCATGTCCTTCGGCGAGCGCGGTGAGAGCCAGTTCGCATGGAAGGAGAAGGGCGCGACGCTGGAATCGGTCAAGGCCGGCCGCAAGGACGAGGCGGAGCGGGCGGCAAAGCTGCTGGGCGCCGAAATCGAGTTCTTCGACTGCGGCGACTATCCGCTGAAGCTGACCGAGGCGCATTTCGACCGCATGGTCGACATCTACCGCGAGCTCAATCCGAGCTTCGTGCTGACCCACGCGCTGGAAGATCCCTACAATTTCGACCACCCGAACGCGGCGCATTTCGCTCAGGAGACCCGCGTCGTCGCACAGGCCATGGGGCACAAGCCCGGTGCGCAGTACAAATATTCCGCGCCGCCGGTGTTCCTGTTCGAGCCGCACCAGCCCGAGCAGTGCAACTACAAGCCGGACCTGCTGCTCAAGATCGACGAAGTCTGGAAGGAGAAGTGCGAGGCGTTCCAGATCCTCGCCGCGCAAAAGCACCTCTGGGGCTATTACGAGCGCGTCGCGCTCAATCGCGGTATCCAGGGCAGCCGTAACACCGGCGTGCCCATGACTTATGGCGAGGCCTACCAGCGCCTGTTCCCGACGGTTGCGGAGGAGCTGGCATGAAGCCCGTCGTCGTTCGCAACATCAAACGTGCCGATCCCGCTGGCATGGCGGAGTACGGCGTCTCGACCGTGCACGAGGCTTATGGCCGCGTCGGCCTGATGAAGCCTTATCTGCGGCCCGTCTGGGCGGGCGCGTCGATCGCAGGGCCCGCCGTCACCGTACTGGCGCAGCCAGGCGACAACTGGATGATCCATGTCGCGGTCGAACAATGCAAGACGGGCGATATCCTCGTCGTCGGCTGCACCACCGACAATACCGATGGCATGTTCGGCGAGCTGCTGGCGACTTCGCTGCAGGCGCGGGGCGTGCAGGGGCTGATCATCGATGCCGGCTGCCGCGACGTCAAAGCGCTGCACGAGATGAATTTTCCAGTGTGGTCGCGCGCAGTCTCGGCCAAGGGCACGGTCAAGGCCACGCTCGGCTCGGTCAACATCCCCGTCGTCTGTGCCGGCGTCAATGTCGATCCCGGCGACATCATCGTCGCGGATGACGACGGCGTCGTCGTGGTGCCGAAGCGCTATGCTGCCGAGGTCGCGGAGAAGGCGAAGAAGCGCAGCGCCGACGAGGGTGGCAAGCGCAAGCGCCTCGGCTCGGGCGAACTCGGCCTCGACATGTACAGCATGCGCGAGGCGCTGGCGAAGGCGGGGCTGGTCTACGTCGACAACCCCGAAGACGTCTGAAGCGAAGGGAAACCTGCGGATGGATCGTCTCAAGCTGAAGGCCGTGCTCGGCAGTCACCCTCACGTCAAGGCGGTCAAGAGCGGCGAACTCCGCTCCGACCTGTTTGACCTCGACTTCATCGAGTACACACCGACCAACGCGGCGTTCAAGTCGATGGTGCGCGAGCAGGCGTTTGACGTCTGCGAGATGGCGATCGTCACCTATCTGATGGCGAAGGCGCACGGCAAGCCGCTGGTGCTGCTGCCGGCGACCATGATGGGCCGTTTCCAGCATACCCATGCGCTGTACAATCCCGCGAAGGGGACGCTCGGACCGTCCGATCTCGAGGGCAAGCGCGTCGGCATCCGCTCGTTCACGACGACGACCGGCGCCTGGATCAGGGGCATCCTCGCCAACGACTATGGCGTCAATCTCGACAAGATCCGCTGGGTGACGTTCGAGGATCCGCACGTCGCCGAATATGTCGACACCACCGAGCGCGCGCCAAGGGACAAGAAGGTCCTGCAGATGCTGCTCGACGGCGAGGTCGACGCCGTTCTCGGTGAGACCTCCGATAATCCCAAGCTGAAGTCGCTCTTCCCCGATCCCGCCGCGGAAGCCGCGACATGGTATGCGCGTCGCGGCGTGGTGCCGGTCAATCATCTCGTGGTCGTGACCGAGAGCCTCGCGAAATCGCGCCCCGATGTGGTCACAGGCGTCTATGATCTGCTCAAGCGGAACAAGGAACAGATGGGGCCTGCGGCGACGCCCGACTTTGTGCCGTTCGGGATCGAGGCCAATAGAAAGCCGTTGGAGCTGATCGTCGACTACGCATTCCAGCAGGCGCTGATTCCACGCCGCTATGCAGTCGAAGACCTGTTCGACCCGACGACACGAGGATTGATCTGATGGCAGATCCGAAGCGGTGGCAGATCGGGCTGGTTGGCTACGGCGAGGTCGGCCGGATCCTGGCCGAGGATCTGCGCCAGCAGGACATCAGGGTCGCTGCGTATGACATCAAGCTCGGCGGCGAGCGGGCCGCTGCGCTAAAGGAGCATGCGGCGAAGTTCGGCGTGGCGCTCGCGGCGTCTCATGCGGAGCTGACCGCAAAATCCGATTTCATCATCTCGGCCGTCACCGCGAGCCAGGCCGTCCCGGTCGCAAAGGCTTGCGCGGCGGCGATCAACCAGGGCACCTGGTTTCTCGACTTCAATTCGGCCTCGCCGGGCGCCAAGCAGCGCGCGGCGGCGTTGATCGATGGCGCGGCCGGGCGCTACGTCGAGGGCGCCGTGATGACCTCGGTGCCGCCTTATCGGATCAAGGTGCCGCTGCTGCTCGGCGGTCCCGGCGCGAGGGAGCTCGAGCCGTTGCTGAACGCGATTGGTTTCGCAGCGAAGGTTGCGAGCGACAAGCTCGGTGTGTCCTCGGCCGTGAAGATGTGCCGCAGCATCATGATCAAGGGCCTCGAGGCCATGGTCATCGAAAGCTTCACCACCGCGCGCGCCTATGGTGTCGAGGATGCGGTGCTGGCGTCGCTCACGGAAACCTTTCCCGCGATCAATTGGGAGAAGCAGGGCGCCTATTTCTTCCAGCGCGTGATCGAGCACGGCCGCCGGCGCGCCGAAGAGGTGCGCGAGGTCGCGGAGACCGTGCGCGAGGCGGGGCTGACGCCGTGGTCGGCGCAGGGGACGGCCGAGCGTCAGGCCTGGGTCGCCGATCTCGCCGACGAGGGCCTGTTCGGTGCGAAAGGAACGAAGGAATTTGCGCGGAGCGCGGATTGGCGCACCGAAGCGGATCGAATTCTGGCGAAGATCAAGCACTAGAGCTGAGTACGGCGCTCAGCTCAGAACTTTGCCGCCATCGCGCTAGCCAGAGATCTCGTCGCGAGCGGCCTCGATCAAGTCGATCAGGCTGGTAGCTTCGCGGACGACGTCCTTGGGGCGCTCGGTCCTGAACTCGGTCAGGATCATGCGAATGCACTTGTCGGCGGTGTCGAGCGTCCACAGCGCGCGGGCCATGTCGTTCTGCGAATGGATGGCCGAGATGTCGAGACCCGACAGGACTTCACCGATGCCATTGAGCCGCTTGACCGCGGTTTCGGCGGGCGTGTTGGCCCGAATAGACTGATAATCAATGCTGCTGAATGCGCTGAACATATCCATAACTTCCCCAGAGAACGCAGACGGTCAGTGCGCACGTCCCAGTATGGTTAGTGCCGCCTTTCCCGCAATGCGTTGGGCTACGGTCCGGGATTCTACCGGGTTCGGATTCGGCGGAAACCGGCGGTAAAATCGGATCGGAAAGGTACGATGATCAGCGATTTTTCGCGACAACCACACCGTTAGACGCCACGAGCATACCTGCCTTGTAAACAGCGCGGCCCTGCGGCACCGCGACGACGGCCTCCGGAGCGTGTTCCGCGTTCAGCGTCACGAAGTCCGCCTTGGCGCCGACGCGCAGGCCGTAGCCCTCGAGCCGCAACGCCTTGGCACCGGCCGCTGTGACGACATCGAACGCGACGCGCAATTCCTCGTCGATGTTGAAGCCCGAGCGATAGCCGAGCGTGGTCGCCCGGCGCAGCATGTCGCCGTCGCCATAGGGCCACCAGGAATCGCGGATGTTGTCGTTGCCGCTGAACACGGTGACGCCGGCGTTGCGCAGCGCCAGGATCGGCGGGAAGGCACGGGCGCCCGGTGCATTCGTCATGATCGCGACGCCGGAACGGGCGAGGATGTCGGCGACCGTCTTGAGCTGATCCGCGGAGATATCGCCGAGCCCATAGGCGTGGCTGACGGCGACATGCCCCGCCATGCCGAGCGCACGCGTGCGCTCGGCGATCTGCTCGATCTCGAAGGCGCCGAGCGTGCCCATGTCGTGCAGGTGAATGTCGACGTCCACGCCGTGCTTGCTGGCGACGCCGAACACCACGTCGAGATGCTTCTCGACATCGCGATCGAAACTCGCGGGATCGAGCCCGCCCACGAGGTTCGCGCCGAGGCCGATGGCCTCGTCCAGCAGTTGCGGTGTGCCCGGGCTCGCCAGGATGCCGCTTTGAGGGAACGCGACGAGCTGGATATCGATCAGGTCGCGATATTCCTCGCGCACGCGCAAGATCGTCTCCAGCGATTTCAGGCCGACCGAGCCGTCGACCATGACGTGGCTGCGCATCTGCGTTGAGCCATGGGCGATGCAGAGATCGAGCTGGTTGCGCGCCCGCACGTCCATCGGCGCTGACACCGCCATGTTCTGGGCCTGGAAGGCCACGCGTTCGTGCACGTTGAAGCCATTGGTGCATGGCTTGTGCGGGCGCCAGGCGTCGCCATAGAAGCTGGTGTCGAGATGAATGTGGCCTTCGACGAAGCCGGGAACGACGAGGGCGTTGCCGAGGTCGATCGTCTCGCCATCGCCCGTGGGCGCGTCAGGGGGCATGATCGCGGCGATGCGCCCGTCCTTGACCGCGATGTGATGGCGAGCCCCGCCGTCGAAGCGGGCGTTCAGGAAGATCTTGTCGAAGGCCATCCGGTTGCTCCGTTGGTCGATTGGAGTTGTACGAGCGGTTCAGTTTGTCGGATTAAACAGTGTCGCTCGCTTCCGCTCAAAGGTCTGCCGCCCGTTCTTGAACCCCATCAGGATATCCGGCAGCTCGGCGACGGCGAAGCGGCTATCCTGCGTGTCGAGCACGACGAGATCGGCGGGCTTGCCGACCGCGATCCCGTAATCCCCGAGGTTCATCAGCCGCGCCGGCAGTTCTGTGACGAGATCGAGGCAGGTGTCGAAATCGCCGACGGCGGCGTGGGAGACATTGGCGTAAAAGTTCGCCATCCGCAGCAGCGAGGCATCGCCGAACGGCGTGAAGGGATTGAGCACGTTGTTGGTCGCGACCGAGCAGACGATACCGTCGCGCGCGAGCTTGTGCGCCAGCGTCATCCCGCGCGGCGCGTTGTGGGTGGCCTCGCGTCCCATCAAATAGAGATCGGTCGCGGGCAGCACGGTGACGGCAACACCGGCCTTTGCCAATTGCGCGATGGCGGCCTTCAGCCGTTCCGGCGGCAAGGCCGAGAGTTTCGTGGCATGCCCGATCGCAACGCGACCACCATAGTTGCGCTGTTCGGTCTGTCGGCAGACCTCATCGAGATGCGACCATGAGGGATCGAGATCGAAGTCGAGATGGAGATCGACGTCGAGGTCGAATTGCTGGGCGAGGTCGAAGATGCGTGCGAGATGCGCGTTCGGATCGGTGTCCGTATAGGGGCAGCCGCCGATCGCATCGGCCCCCTCGCGCAAGGCCTGAACCAGCAGTTCCTCGGCTCCGGGATCGTTGGTCAGGCCTTCCTGCGGGAAGACGCAAAGCGACAGATCGATCGCCCAGGCATAGTCGCGCTTGAGTCTCTTGATCGCCTCGAAGCTGCGCAGGCCGATGCGCGGGTCGATCTCGACATGGGTGCGCATTCGCGTCGTGCCATGGACGATGGCGCGCTCGAGCACCTTTGCGCCGCGTGCATAGACATCGTCGACGCCAAAATCCCGCTTCATCGCCGAAACGGCACGGATGGCATCACTGAGCGTGCCGTGGATATGCCCGCAGCGTTCGAGCAGGCAGGCCTTGTCGAGATGGATGTGGGTGTCGACGAAGCCGGGCAGGGCCAGCCGCCCCCCGACATCGACCTCGACCGCCTCGCAGGCCAGCCTGGGTTCGATTGCGGCAATACGTCCGCTCTTCACGCCGATATCGACGGGCGCAGGGGATGATCGCAACAGGGCGTTGCGGAAGATCATGTCGAAGGCGGTCTGCACGGTCATGGCGAGGAATCTGGCTGGAGAACCTATGGTAGTCGGCGAGGTCGCGCCTGTGCGGCAATGTAGCGGAGACCAAGGGCCAGCCGCCATATCGAAAGCTGTGATAGCTGATAGACGCAGGCTGGTCTGGCGGCAGGCCTGCGCCTGGGCTATCAACCCTTCGATTGCGCCCGGCATGGAGGCGCAACCCGCTTTCAGGAGCCCCCGATGCGTCTACCCGCCGTTCTCTTGGCCTTCACTTGTCTTGCCGGTGCAGCGTCCGCCGAAGATCTGTCGGGCACGCTCCAGAAGATTAAGGAGACCAAGAAGATCACGCTGGGCTATCAGGAAGCCTCCGTGCCCTTCAGCTATCTCGACGGCAACCAGAAGCCGGTGGGCTTCGCTATGGATATCTGCCTCAAGATCGTCGACGCCGTGAAGAAGCAGCTTGGCATGCCCGACATTGCCGTCGACACTGTCGCGGTGACCTCGTCGAACCGCATCCCGCTGATGGTGAACGGGACGCTCGACCTGCACTGCTCGGCGACCACCAACAATGCCGACCGCCAGAAGCAGGTCGCCTTCACCAATACGCACTTCCTCAGCGCGACGCGATTTGCGGCCAAGAAGGCCGCCAAGATCAACACCATCGACGATCTCAAGGGCAAGGCCGTGACCGCGGTCGCAGGCTCGGTCAATCTGAACCAGCTCGCCAAGGTCAATACCGAACGCAATCTCGGCATTAGAATCATGCCGGCCGTGGATCAGGCCGAGGCGTTCCTTCTGCTCGAGACCGACCGCGCGCAAGCCTACGCGCTCGACGACGTCCAGCTCGCCGTCGCCATTGCGCGCTCGAAGGAGCCGGCCCTGTTCATGATCAGCGAAGAGACGTTCGCGAAGGCCGAGCCCTTCGGGATCATGCTGCGGCGTGAGGACGCGCCGTTCAAGGCGCTGGCCGATCGCGCCACCGCCGAGCTCTATGCGAGCCCGGAGATCGAGGTGCTCTACAGGAAGTGGCTGGAATCGCCGACGCCGCCGAACGGCATCAACTACAATGTTCCGATGTCGACGGCCTTGCGCAATGCGTTCAAGAACCCGAGCTCGAGCGCCGATCCGGACGTGTATCTCGTGAAGTGAGGCGAGGGCGCTAGCGCGTCCGCGGCGTGTCGAGCAGCTGCCCGGCGAGCGCCGCACCGACCACCGCAATCGCGGCCATCGCAAGCGCCCACGAGACGAACAACCGGTGACCAATCAGCGCGCCGCTCAGAAGCGGGGCGCTGATATTTGCGCCCGACATCAGCGACTGGTTGAGGCCCATGATCATGCCCTGGCGGTTGATCGCCGTCGACCGCGACAATTCCGCCGTCAGCGTGCTGCGGGCGAACATGGTGCCGACGATGATCAGCGTCAGATAGAGTGCGAGCAGGCTGATGTTGCTGCCGGCCGCGAGGCCGGCAAATCCAAGGCCCATGCAGGCGAACGCCGCCATCACGATGCTGCGGTCGGAGGCGACGAGGTTCGCCCGCGTGATCAGCAGGCCCTGAACCACCATGTTGATGAAGCCGGCATAGGCGAACATCCAGCCGAGCTCGCGTGCGCCGAAGGGATGGCCGTCCCAGGAGAACCGCGCCGACAGGAACAGGCCGATCTGCGACAGGAACATCGAGTTGACGAAGAAGAACACGATCAGCAGGCCGAGCAGGCGCCAGGCGTAGCGCATGCCGAACAGGCTGCGGGTCAGCGTCGGCTCGGGCACGCGATGCTGGTAGAGCGGTTCTGACGCCGGATGGTCGGGCGGAAGCAGGGCGATCGTTGCGAGAATGCTGATGAGCGAGAGCGCCGCCGCGGCCCACACCGGTGCGGTCTGGCCGTAATGGACAAGGAAGCTCGAAAGCGCAGGTCCCAGCAGCAGCCCGGTTCCAATCGCGCCGCTGGTCATGCCGAGCGCCTGCTTGCGTGTCGCCGGCGCGCTATGCTCGGCGGCATAGGCATGCGCGACCGAGATGTTGCCTGAGGTCAGGCCATCGATGATGCGCGCCAGGAACACCAGCGTCAGGTTGCCGGCCAGCGCGAGCAGGACAAATCCGATCAGGGTTCCGATCTGGCTGATGACGAGAACCTTCCGCCGTCCGTAGCGGTCGGACAGAATGCCGACCACGGGACCGGCGATCAGCTGGCAAACGGCATAGACCGAGATCAGTGCGCCGACCAGGAACGGCGTGGCGCCGAGCCGCTGCGAATAGAACGGCAGCAGCGGCAGGATGATGCCCATCCCCGTGGCATCCACGGCCACGACGACGAAGGTCGGGACCAGCGACAGCGCGCTCTCGCCCGCGATCGCCTGCCGTGCCTCTGCCGTGGAACCCGGGCCCATATCGCGTTGTCCTCGTTCGCGTTTGCGTGATCGATCCCGATACGCAGGATTATATAGTTGCAGGCTAATAGTTCGTGTCCTATCTAATTTGCATGGCACCCTCGCAAGGCTATATCCACGGCGAAATCGGCCGGCTCATCACGCGCCTTGCCCGCATCTGGCGGCGGGAGTCGGATCAGGCGCTGTCCGATCACGGCCTGTCCTATGCGACGGCGATCCCGCTGCTGGTGCTGTCGCGGCAGGGCGAGACCGTCCGTCAGGGCGTCCTGGCCGACGAGCTCGGCATCGAGGGGCCGTCGCTGGTGCGGCTGA
The DNA here is from genome assembly GCF_024199945.1 of Bradyrhizobium sp. CCGUVB4N. Taxonomy (GTDB): domain Bacteria; phylum Pseudomonadota; class Alphaproteobacteria; order Rhizobiales; family Xanthobacteraceae; genus Bradyrhizobium. The sequence goes on from NZ_JANADP010000001.1 coordinate 4,152,879, forward strand.
TCGATCTGCTCCAGGCCGAGGGCCTGGTGGAGCGCCGCGAGGACCCGACCGACCGGCGTGCCAAAACGCTCCATCTGACGAAAGCGGGCGAGGCCAAGGTCGAGGAGACCAACCGGATCTTGCGGCGCGTACGGGCGAGCCTGCTGAAAGATATCCCGCCGGAGGAACTTGCGATAACCTTCGAGACGCTCCAGCGCATCGAGCGGCGGGCCAGCCTGCTTGAGGCAAAGGCGCTTCCAGAGGCGAAATAGTCATGCGCGCGGAAGAGCCGTTCCTGGTCCGCCATGCGGACCTCATTTTTGCATTGAAGACGTTTGCCGCGTCGATGCTGGCGCTGGTCATTGCGCTCGCGATGGACCTGCCGCGGCCGTATTGGGCGATGGCCACCGTCTACATCACATCGCAACCGCTTGCCGGCGCGACCAGCTCGAAGGCCTTCTTCCGCGTGATGGGCACGCTGGTCGGCGCGACCATGACGGTGGCGCTGGTGCCGAACCTCATCAACGCGCCCGAGCTGTTGTGCCTCGCCATCGCGCTCTGGGTCGGGCTCTGCCTGTATCTCTCGCTGCTCGACGGCACGCCGCGCAGCTACGTCTTCATGCTGGCCGGATACACCGTCGCGCTGATCGGCTTTCCCTCGGTGTCCGAGCCCGGTGCAATCTTCGACACTGCGGTGGCAAGGCTCGAGGAAATCTCGCTGGGCATCATCTGCGCCAGCCTGGTCTCGACCATCGTGTTTCCCCGCAGCGTCGCGCCCGCGGTCGCCGGCCGTGTCGATACCTGGCTCCTGGATGCACGCCGTCTCAGTCAGGTCGTCCTGCTGCGCGAGGGCACCAGCGACACCCGCCGTGGCAAGCGTCTCAAGCTCGCGACCGACATCGTCGAGATCGACACGCTCTCCACCCATCTCGCCTATGACCGGCTGACCGATCGCAATGCGGTGACCGGCCTCGGCGAAATCCGGCTGCGCATGCTGATGCTGCTGCCCGTGATCGCCTCGCTGGAGGATCGGCTGGCGGCGCTCGGGGAGGAGGCTCTGCGCCGGCAACCCGAATTGAAGCAATTGCTGGAGGACCTGGCGCAATGGATCGTCAGCGACGTCGGCGCACGGCAGCCGGCCGAGCGGATTCGCGCCATGATCGCCGAACGGCAGGCCGTGCTCGATGACAGCGCGTCCTGGGAGCGGATCATCATCACGAGCCTGCTGTCGCGACTGCGCGAGCTCGTCGATCTCTCGCGCGACTGCCGCGAGCTGAGCAAGGCGATCGCCGAGAATCGCAACGTCTCGACGCTCGATCTGGCCTTCCATTCCGAAGCCGGCGCCGCGCCGGTACGTCACCGGGATCGCGGACTAGCGCTATGGTCAGCGGCCGGCGCGGCCGTGGCGATCCTGATCTGCTGCGCGTTCTGGATCGGCACGGGCTGGCCCGACGGCGCCTCGGCACCGATGATGGCGGCGGTCGCCTGTTCGTTCTTCGCAGCCCAGGACGAGCCGGCGCGCTTCATCCGCAGCTTCGGCCTGTGGTCTCTGGTCGCCATCGTGGTGGTCGCGATCTATCTGTTCGCGCTGGTGCCTGCGATCTCCCATATCGAGGTTCTGGTCGTCGCGCTGGCGCCGACCTTCCTGCTCTATGGCTTCCTGATCGCGCGGCCGGCAACGGCGGGCACAGGCATGGCGCTCGCGGCCAACACCGCAACGCTGCTTGCGCTGCAATCGACCTACATCGCGGATTTCGCCTCTTACGCCAATTCCGCTGTCGCTTTCTTCGTCGGCGTCCTCATCGCCGAGATCGTGACGCGGATCGCGCGCGGGGTGGGCGCAGAGTGGATCGCCAATCGTCTGGTGTTGTCGAGCTGGATCACGATCGCGGTCGCCGCCGAGCGGCGGGGAAAACGCGACCGCGCGGAGTTCGCGGGCCTCATGCTGCACCGGCTCGGGCTGCTGGTGCAGCGCATCGCCTTCCTGTCCGAGAGCGATCGGCGCGACGCCGACAGCCTCGTGCAGCTCCGGATCGGCATCAACATCATCGATTTGCGCCGTGCGCGCTATGGGCTTGCGGTATCGACCATCTCGGTGATCGACGACATGCTCGACCAGCTTGCCATCGCCTGCCGCAGCTATGCGGGCGGAGGAATGCCGCGCGAACTCCTGACCAGCGTCGACCGGGCGCTGGCCCAGGCGGTGAAGGATCCCAATGACAGCGCGCGGGAAGATGCGCTGATCGGCCTCGTCGGCATCCGCCGTGGCCTGTTCCCGGACGCGCCGGCCTATCGGCCGCGCGCAGATGCGAGTGTGGCGGCATGAGATACGTGATCGACATCTATGGCGTGCTCGTGCCGGCGCTCTTGCTCTGGATCATCGTCGCCTATGTGCTGAGTGCGATTCTGCGCCGTCTGATGCAGCGCTTCGACCTCTACCGGCTGGTCTGGCACCGCGCACTATTCGATTTCGCGATTTTCGTCTGCCTTCTCGGCGGCGTCGTCTATCTCTCGGAGTATCTCTCATGAAGGGGAATTTTGCTTGGATCGGCCGGCTTGCGGTCACGGTCATCGTGGTCGTCGTGGCGCTCGGCGTGGGTCGCGAGCTCTGGGTCTATTACATGGAGTCGCCGTGGACGCGTGACGGCCGTGTGCGCGCCGACGTGGTGCAGGTCGCGCCTGATGTCTCCGGCTTCGTCACCGACGTACTCGTCAAGGACAACCAGAAGGTCCATCGCGGCGACGTGCTGTTCAAGATCGACCGCGAACGGTTTGCGTTGGCGTTGCGGCAGGCTGACGCGTCGGTGGCGGGTCATCAGGCGACGCTCGATCAGGCCAATGCCGATCTGAAGCGCTACAGCACCCTGACGACCGATGCCGTCTCGCAACAGAAGCAGGAGCAGGTGCTGGCGACCCAGCTCCAGGCCAAGGCGGCCTTCGATGCGGCGGTTGCCGACCGCGCGGTCGCCCAGCTCAATCTCGATCGCAGCGAGGTCCGGGCGTCCGTGAACGGCGTGATCACCAACATGGATCTGCGGCCCGGCGCTTACGTCACCGCCGGGAAGGGCGTGATGGCGCTGGTCGACAGCGACACGCTGCACGTGGAAGGCTATTTCGAGGAGACGAAGCTCGCGCGCATCCGCGTGGGCGACAAGGTGCAGGTTCGCCTGATGGGTGAGAAGGGCACGCTCTCAGGTCATGTCGAGAGCATCGCCGCCGGCATCGAGGATCGCGACCGCGCCGAGGGCGCAAGCCTGCTCGCCAACGTCAACCCGACCTTCAGCTGGGTGCGGCTCGCCCAGCGCGTGCCGGTGCGCATCGCGCTGGATCCGGTGCCTGATGGGATGTCGCTGGTCGCCGGACGTTCGGCCACCGTGGAGGTATTGGACTAACGCAGCGAGCAGATGATCACGCTTGGCTTGGGGAAAACCGGCAACAAACGTTTCAATGCCAGATCGTAAGGCTGATCCTGACGCGCGTGTATGAGTCGGGGATCTGTATGGGCGTTTGGTTTTTAGTCCTAGCAGCCTGCGTCGTCGGCGCGTTGCTCGTTCTGGCGTTCTGCCGATAGTGCCGACAGCGGATGCATTTGTTGCTGCGAAGCATCAGCGAGCCGCGGAATGGCGGTTCCAGATCGATGGTTTTTGACTGTGCATGGATGAGCGCGTTCACTTCCGGGATTGGAGGCGGACGTGAGCTGGTTGTTTGTGTTTTTCATTGCCGCGAGTGCAGTCGTTCTGATCGCCCATGCGATTGACGCGATGCGTTCTTGAATTTGCCTGTGTCTCGGTGTCGTCGGTAGCTCGGTAAGCGCCGAAAAGAGCCGAGGGGGCGAGCGTCAATTTGAGGAACCTGGCCCTGCGGGCCAAGTTTGTCACAGCAGGAGGAATACGATCATGCTTGCGTTCTATCTGCCGATCATCATTTTCGGAGCGATGCTCGAAGCGATTTCGGGCCGGAAAGCATCGCCGCCAAGCGACGACTAGTCGCCGATCCTGTTGCGCGGGCTCCGGTGCTGACGCGGTAACATCCGGCTAGATATTCGAATATTTCTTCAGCTCGAACCGCGCGATCTGGTTCCGGTGCACCTCGTCCGGCCCATCCGCGAGGCGCAGCAGGCGCGCGGTGGCGTAGGCCTGGGTCAGGCCAAAATCGTTCGAGGTGCCGCCGCCGCCGTGGGCCTGGATCGCCCAGTCGATGATCTGGCAGGCCATGTTGGGCACGGCGACCTTGATCATCGCGATCTCGGCCTTCGCGACCTTGTTGCCGACGGTGTCCATCGCGTAAGCCGCGTTCAGCGTCAGCAGCCGGGCCTGCTCGATCATGATGCGGGCTTCGGCAATGCGCTCCTGGGTGACCGTCTGCTCCGAGACCGGCTTGCCGAAGGCGACGCGGCTGCGCACGCGCCGGCACATCTTTTCCAGCGTGCGTTCGGCAAGTCCGATCAGCCGCATGCAATGGTGGATGCGGCCGGGACCGAGGCGGCCCTGCGCGATCTCGAAACCGCGGCCTTCGCCGAGCAGCATGTTCTCCTTGGGGACCCGCACATTGGTGAAGATCACCTCCGAGGCGCGGTCGGGTACGCCGTAGAAGCCGAACACGGGCAGGGGCCGCTTGACCTCGACGCCGGGCGTGTCCATCGGCACCAGGATCATCGATTGCTGCTTGTGGCGATCGGCATTGTCAGGATCGGTCTTGCCCATGAAGATGCAGATCTTGCAGCGCGGGTCGGTCGCGTTGGTCGTGTACCATTTGCGCCCGTTGATGACGTAATGGTCGCCGTCGCGCACGATCGAGCTTTCGATGTTGGTCGCGTCGGATGAGGCGACCGCAGGCTCGGTCATGGCGAAGCAGGAGCGGATTTCGCCTGCGAGCAATGGCTTCAGCCAGCGCTCCTTGTCCTTCTCCGTACCGTAGCGCTCCAGCACTTCCATGTTGCCGGTGTCCGGCGCCGAGCAGTTGAACACCTCCGGCGCCAGATGCGAGCGGCCCATGACCTCGCAGAGCGGGGCATATTCGAGATTGGTGAGGCCCGCGCCGTGGCTGGACTCCGGCAGGAACAGGTTCCAGAGGCCCTCGGCGCGCGCGAGCGGCTTCAACTCCTCGACGATTGGATAGACTTTCCACGGCCCAAGCTCTTCCGCCTCGCGATAAAATCGCTCCTCGTTCGGGTAGATGTGCCGGTCCATGAAACTCTCGAGCTTGCGCTTGAGCTCGACGACTTTTGGCGACATCGGGTAGAGCATGCTGGACCTCCTCAGGCCTCGGGCTAGTCGATCTCGAGATATTCCGGGTCGGCGAGTTTCGGGAACGGCGCGGCCGGCAGCGTCTGGTACCAGAACGCCACGGAGGCGATGTCGTCCTGCAGCGGGAGGTATTTCGCCTCCTTGAGGCCCGTCCGCCAGCCCAGCGCCTGGATGGTGACGCGAAGGTCGCTCTGGAAGCGGATGGGATCGGGGATGTGCCAGCGATACATGCCGAAGCGCTGCTGCGACTTGTAGACGCCGTCGGGACGGATCACCTGCGGCAGGCCGGCATAGGGCGTGGTGAATTCCTGGTAGCGCGACTGCTGCACGGCGCCGCGACCGGAATGAGCCACATAGGGATCGAAATTATACGCACCGCAGAAATAATCCTCGGTGCCGGTGCCGCAAATGGTCGGGAATTCACCGTCGCCGTCGATGAAGAACTTGATCTCGCCTTCGCCCCACCAGCCGTTGTTGTTGACGCCCCAGGCCATGTAGGTGCCGATATACTGGCCGCGCCCGCTGACGCCGTCGAGGATGGTGTAGACCTCCTTGTAGGGCAGCGGATTGGTGCGGCGGAATTGCGCGTGGAAATAGGCGCAGTCCTCGGGCACTTCGGTCAGCGTGTAGTTGATCTGGTAGTAGACGGTCAGCGCTTCCTCGCTGCGGTTCTCCATCGTGAACCGTGCGCGCTTCCGGAAGGGCATTTCCCAATAGCAGTTGAATGCGCGGCCGGGATTGACGCAGACGGCGAGCGACGTCACCTGCGCAAACTCCTCCCATCCGCAGGCGAAGAAATCGCCGGCCGGGCATTCGACGCTCGGATGCTCCTGGCCGTCCCAGTAGACCCGCAGGATCGAATGGCGCAGCCGTCCCCGCGCCAGCGTCATCCAGATCTGCTGGATGGCGCCCTGGCCCTCGATATCGGCAAGTGTGAACGTCGCGCCGGGCTCGATCACGACAAAGGGCGAAACCTTCCAGCCCTGCCCAAGGTCACGGGCCTGAGGCGCCGCGGGCCCGTCGACGGACATGCCGCCCTTGCCCTTTTCGCCGGTGAAATTCTCGGGGCTGATCGAACGCGTCTGCGCGTTCGACAGGCGCGACAGATTGCCGAGATGCAGGCCCAATCCGGAAAACGCCATGATGTCCTCAATCAGGGGTTAGCGATGCCTCGGATATATCGCCGGCGAATCTACCAAAAGATGAAGATGATCGCGCAATGAGAGGGGCCAAACCTACCCGACGCGGTACGCCTTGAATTTCTCGCGCAGCGCAGATTTGAGCACCTTGCCGGTGCCGGTCATCGGGAATTCGTCGAGGAATTCGACCGCATCCGGCATCCACCAGCTCGCGATCCTGGGACGCATATGGTCGAGCAGGGTCTTGCCGTCGACGGTCGCGCCCTTCTTGCGGACGACCAGAAGCAGGGGGCGCTCCTGCCATTTCTCGTGCGCGATGGCGACCACGGCGGCCTGCAGCACATCGGGATGGGACAGGGCGATGTCCTCGAGCTGGATCGAGGAGATCCATTCACCGCCCGACTTGATCACGTCCTTGGAGCGGTCGGTCAGCGTGACGTGGCCCTGCGGATCGATCACGGCCATGTCGCCGGTGATCAGCCAGCCGTCCCGATCGAGGCCTTCCTCCAGCTTCATGTAGCCGGAGGCGACCCAGGGGCCGCGCGCGCGCAGATGGCCGACCGTCTTGCCGTCGCGCGGCAGCTCAACACCGCCATCATCGACGATACGCAAGGCGGTGCCGAAGCAGGCGCGGCCAGAGACCTGGCGTCGATCGAATTTCTCGGTATCGCTGAGATGCTCCGACCCAGGCCGCAAGCCCGGCATCGAACAACCCAGGGCCTCAGTCATGCCCCACGCCTGGATATAGTCGACGGCGTAGTCACGTTTGAGCTTCTCGACCATCGTGCGCGGTGGTGCCGAGCCCGACGACAGCGTTGCACGTAGCGTCGAAAACTTGTTGCCGGTGCGGCCGAGCCAGTCGAGCAGGATCAGCCAGAAACTCGGCACGCCCGCGGACAGCGTCACTTTCTCGCCTTCGAGCAGCTCGTAGAGTTTTTCGGGCTCGTAATTGCGGCCGGGCAACACCAGCTTCGAGCCGGTATAGGGCGCCGTGAACGGCATGTTCCAGCCATTGCCGTGAAACAGCGGCGCCATCGGCATCATCACCTCGCGCACGCCTTCGACATGCCCGGTGAGGAAGTCGAAGCTGCAACACGTCATGGTCTGCAGGATCGCGGCGCGGTGCGAATAGATCACGCCTTTCGGATTGCCTGTTGTACCGGACGTGTAGCAGATCGTGGATGCGGACTTTTCGTCGAACTCCGGCCAGGCGAAGCCAGCCTCGCTCTCCTTTGCGAGAAGCTCCTCATAGCAATGAACGTTGGCAAGCGTCGTCTCCGGCATCCGCTCGCGCGAGGACATCACGACGAAGGCCTCGATGGTCTTGAGTTGCGGCGCGATCGCCTCGACGATCGGCAGCGTGGCGCGATCGACGAACAGCAGGCGATCTTCGGCGTGATTGATGATGTAGACGAGCTGTTCGGGAAACAGCCGCGGATTGACGGTGTGCAGCACGTAGCCCATGCCGGGCGCGGCGTAGAACATCTCGAAATGGCGATGGGTATTCCAGGCCAGCGTCCCGACGCGATCGCCTTGCTTCATGCCGAGCCGCTTGAGCGCCAGCGCCATGCGCTTGATGCGCGGATGGGCGTCTGCATAGGTATAGCGATGGATATCGCCCTCGATTTCGCGCGCGACGATCTCGGCCTCGCCGTGATAGTCGGCGGCATACTGGATCAGGCCACTGATCAGCAGCGGCATGTCCATCATCAATCCCTGCATTGTCCCCTCCGGATCGCCAGTGACGTTCTGAAATGACGTCGTTGCGTGGCATAGGCTTGTGATTTGCACGGAAGGTTAGCGGAACGTCCCGCGGCGTTCACGCAAAAAGCGAGGGATGAGATTGCATGCGTCACTTTTTCGGGGCTAACGTGCGATGAGCTGTCGGCGAAGCTGCGTTCGCCGTGGAGGAAATCGATGTCAGCGGAAAGACACAAGACCGGTACAACCGGCGAATCTACGGTCGACATTGCCGCACTCCGCGCGCGCTATCGCGATGAGCGCGACCTGCGTCTGCGCAGCGAAGGCAAGGCACAATATGTCGAGGTGACAGGCGATTTCGGTCGTTACCTCGACGATCCCTGGGCCGATCCCGGATTTGCGCGCGAGCCCGTCAGCGAAGAGACCGAGGTCGTCATCGTGGGCGGCGGCTTCGGCGGCTTGCTGTGTGGCGCGCGTCTGCGTGCGGCCGGCATCACTGATTTCCGCATCGTGGAAAAGGCGGCCGATTTCGGCGGCACCTGGTACTGGAATCGCTATCCGGGTGCGGCCTGCGATACCGAGAGCTACATCTATCTGCCGCTGCTGGAAGAGACCGGCTACATGCCGGTGCGCAAATATGCGCGTGCCCCAGAGATCTACGAACACTCGCGCCGCATCGGTCGCCACTTCGGCCTCTACGAGCGTGCGCTGTTTCAGACCGTCATCTCGCGAATGGAATGGAAGGAGGGCGAGGCACGCTGGCTGGTCGAGACAGATCGCGGCGATCGCATACGCGCACGCTTCGTCATCCTTGCCGGCGGTCCGCTCAGCCGGCCGAAGCTGCCCGGCATTCCCGGCATCGAAAGCTTCAAGGGCCACAGCTTTCACACCAGCCGCTGGGACTATTCCTACACCGGCGGCACCGCGGAGGGCGGTCTCGACGGTCTCGCCGATAAGCGCGTCGGCATCATCGGCACCGGCGCCACCGCGGTGCAGTGCGTGCCGCATCTCGGCCGCTCGGCAAAGGAGCTTTTCGTGTTCCAGCGCACCCCATCGGCGATCGGCGTGCGCGACGACCGGCCGACGGATCAATCCTGGGCTGAAGGCCTGAAACCCGGCTGGCAGCGCGAGCGGATGGACAATTTCACCGCCGTGATTTCGGGCGAGCCGTTCGAGCAGGATCTCGTGCAGGACGGCTGGACCGGCCTGCTCGGCGAAATCTTGCTGGCGCCGCGTCGTCAGCCACAACCGGTGACCTCGATGGAAGAGGCGCTGAAGGTGATCGAGCAAGCCGACTATCGCAAGATGGAGGAGATCCGGGCCCGCGTCGACGCCGTGGTCAAGGACGAGGCAGCCGCAGCGGCGCTAAAACCCTGGTACAAGGCGTTCTGCAAGCGGCCGTGTTTTCACGACGAATATTTCGACACGTTCAATCGCGCCAACGTGCATCTCGTCGACACCGGGGGCAGGGGCGTCGACCGCATCACCGAGAATGCGGTCGTCGTCGACGGCAAGGCCTACGAGCTCGACTGCCTGATCTATGCCAGCGGTTTCGAGGTCGGCACCGACTATGCGCGGCGCATGGGCTTCGAGGTCTATGGCCGCGACGGCGTCAGCCTGTCCGAGCGCTGGCGCGATGGCGTCAAGACGATGCACGGCTTCTACAGCCGAGGCTTTCCGAACTGCTTCCTGATCGTGACGGTGCAGGCCGGCCAGAGCGCCAATTTTCCGCACATCATCGACGAGCAATCGCAGCACATCGCCTATGTCATCGATCAGGCGCGCAAGCGCGGTGCGAGGACGCTGGAGCCGACGCTCGCCGCCGAGAATGCCTGGGTCGACGAAGTGGTGAAGGCCGCGGTCGGCCGCCAGACCTACCTCGCCGAATGCACGCCGGGCTATTACAACAATGAAGGGGTGTTCGATCCGATCGCGGCGCGCAACAGCCAGTATTGGCGCGGGCCGATGGCCTTCCTCCGGCTGCTCGCCAAATGGCGGAAGGAAGGCGGCCTGGACGGATTGGAATTGACCTATGGAGCGGACGCGAGGACCGACGGCGCCCAGGTCCCGGCATGATTCCGGCTCCCACAGGTGCGACGCGGCTTTACGTCATCGTCGGCGATCCCATCGCCCAGGTGCGTTCACCTGCGGGAGTCTCGGCCGAGTTCGCGGCGCGCGGCCATGACGGGATTCTCGTTCCTGTTCAGGTTGCGACCGCCGATCTGCCGGAGCTTCTCTCGGTGGCGGGCCGATTGATGAACCTCGACGGCATCGTCGTGACCATTCCACACAAATTCGCCTGCTACCAGGCCTGCGCCAGTACGACGGAACGTGCGCACTTCCTGCGCACCGTCAATTTGATGCGCCGGCGGGCCGACGGTTCATGGCACGGCGACATGGTGGACGGTCTCGGCTTCGTCGGCGCCGCGCGGGCGAAGGGGATCGATCCCCGCGGCATGCGGGCGCTGCTGGTCGGCGCGGGTGGTGCCGGTTCGGCCATCGCGCTCGCCTTGGTCGAGGCCGGCGTCAGCGAGCTCGCGATTCACGACACCGCAGCCGAGCGCCGCGACGCCCTGGTCGGCCGGCTCAACGGGCTCGGCAAAGCGCCCGTGCGGGCAGGCACCGTCGATCCCGCAGGTTTCGACTTCGTCGCCAATGCCACACCCGCCGGGATGAAGCAGGGCGACCCGCAGCCGGTCGATGTCACGCGGCTGGCGCCGTCGGCCTATTGCGGCTGCGTGATCACCAAGCCCGAAATCTCGCCCTTCATTGCAGCGGCACGGGCGCTCGGCTGCGTGACGGCGACCGGCACCGACATGTACCGGCAGCACCAAGGCATCATGGTGGATTTCCTGCTCGGGATCGATGGCGATTGATAAGCCTTTGATTCATGTCAAGCGCATTGCTTGCATTGATTGCATCGGTCGGGGCTTGAGCGGGCGCGGCTGGCGTAGGATCATGCCCGCGCGCGGGCCGGTCGCGTAAAGTCGAAGGAAGGGACCACGGAATGATCAAGGGCAGGGCCGTTGCGACGGCGACGATTGGCGCGGCCGCGCTACTGTTGTCCCTGGCCTCCGCGGCCCATGCCGCGCAATGCGGCAACGGACCCGGCGGCTTCGAGGCCTGGAAGCGGGAGTTCAGCGCGGAGGCGCAGGGCAAGGGCATCGGCCAGACCGCGATCTCGGCGCTGATGCAGACCAATTACGCCAGCGCGACCATCGGCGCCGATCGCAGCCAGCACAGTTTTTCACTGTCGCTCGACCAGTTTCTGGCCAAGCGCGGTGCCACCACGATCGTCGCGCGCGGCCGGTCGCTGAAGCAGTCGCAGGCGGCGATGTTCGCCTCGATCGAGCAGCGCTACGGCGTGCCACCGGGGCCGTTGATCGCGATCTGGGGCATGGAGACCGGTTTCGGCAGCCAGCGCGGCAACCAGAACATGCTCTCGTCGATCGCGACGCTCGCCTATGACTGCCGCCGTCCCGAATTCTTCACAGAACAGCTCTATGCTGCGCTGAAGCTGGTCGACCGTGGCGTGCTGTCGGGATCCACCCGCGGCTCCATGCATGGCGAGGTTGGTCAGACCCAGTTCATGCCCAAGAACATCCTGGCCTATGGCACCGGCAATCTCGAGGTCGCCGCCAACGCGCTGAGCTCGACCGCGAACTTCCTCAAGGCCAATGGCTGGCGTGCGGGAGCCGGCTACCAGCCGGGCGAGCCGAATTTTGCCGCGATCCAGGCTTGGAACGCGGCAGGCGTCTATCAGAAGGCCATCGCACTGATGGGACGCCAGATCGATGGGGGCGGCGGGGCGGCAGCAGCGCGTTGAGGGTACTCCGCAAGGCGTGACCTGCTGAAGAGAGAAAGTTGTTGCTTTCAGGAACCGACGGCATGAGGTTTGCTTAGATCAAGTTCAGGGCTGGGCATGAGGAGAACTCAACATGGCTACCCAGATCGTGATGGACCAGACCGGCGATACACGCCACGAGTTTGATCCTGAAAATGCCGAAGCGTTGGCGCGGGCCGAACAACGCTTTCGGGAGCTGACGGGTGCGGGCTTTACCGCCGCGTACCGGACCGGGCCCGGCGAAGTCACGCGTATCAAATCGTTCGACCCGACCGCGCAGGAAACGCTGTTCTATCCCCGCCTGGTCGGCGGTTGATCTGAACGGCCGATGATCGCGGTCTTCAGGCTTCGCGCGCCCGCGCGAGCGCGTTTGCACGCGCTCCGCGAGCTCTACCGGCGCTTCTTCGGCGAGAACACGCCCGAGGCGCGCGGGCGGCGGCTGCTGGCCGAATGGCTGTCTGAAGAGCAGCGCGCACAGTTCGAGCAGCACCGGCATTTCGATGTCATCGGTTGCGACAGCGGCAAGCGCTATCGCATCCACTACGGCACCGCCGCCAACGTCCACGAGGTCGACAATGCCGGAAATGCGACGATGGGGTGGTGCTTCGTCCCGTCAGGCTTCCTGGTGCCGGGCGACGTGATGCTGGCGCAGAAGATCGCGCTCGAGACGGACGAGAGAGGCGCGCTGGCGCTGGCGAACCGGTTTCCGCCGACAACACATTCCGAGCATTTTTACCGGCGGCCGTTCTAGCTTTCAAAACCGGCGCGGCGCCCTAGTAGTGCGAGGTGCGGTAGGCATCCAACGCATGTGCAGCGAACACGCCGATTGCGCAGAGGGCAAGCAAGGCTGAGATCAGCTCGATCATGACGCACGTCCCTGTATGATTTTGATAACCAGTAAAGCGGCCATCTGTTTCAGGCGTGTTTCGTCGATTTGGGAAAGGGGTTTCGCGGGGAACCCGGGGCTGGCCTGCGAGCGGTCAAACCGCTACATGCGACACGCGTCTATTCCCCCCGGTCGCGTACATCGCGCGCGGTCGCCCATATTTCGAGGCAAAATCATGGCACAGGTCGCCTGGTTCGACGATCTCACCGTCGGCATGCGTTTCAAATCCCCCGAGGTCGAGGTCACCGAGGCCGACATCAAGCGGTTTGCCGCCGAGTTCGATCCGCAGCCGATGCATCTGGACCATGAGGCCGCCAAGCAGACCCTGTTCAACGGCCTGGCTGCGTCGGGATGGCACACTGCGGCGATCGCCATGAACCTCGCGATCCAGACCCGTCCGTTCGGCCCGCATCCGCTGATCGGCGCCGGCGTCGACGGCCTGCGCTGGACCATCCCGGTGCGGCCGAATGACCGCCTGCACCTGGTCGGCGAGGTCATGAGCCTGACGCCGTCGAAGTCGAAGCCGCAGGGCATCGCGCTGGTCAAATGGACCATGTTCAACCAGAACGGCGAGGAGGTTTACACCTTCACACCGATCGCGATCGTGCCGCGGCGCGCCTAGCGCGGCCGGATCGAGCCGGTTGAAACTCTTGCGGCTTGCGGAGAGAGATGGTCAGCTTGAGCAGGGGAATTGCTGGAGGCTGACATGAAACGATCTCTTCTTGCCGCCGCAGTGCTGGCCGGCGCCTTGAGCGCCGGGCCTGCCGCCGCGCAACAGTCCAAGGTCGGCGACTGGACCATCGAGAAGCGCACCCAGGACACCCATTGCAACGCGAGCCGCGGCTACAAGGACAAGGACGACGAGAACCGCGATTACGTCATCGTCATCACCTATTCCGACAAGGCCATCGTGATCGTAATGATCTATGACGGCTGGGAGTGGGACAAGGTTGGCGAGATCCTGAAGGCCGACGTCGGCACCGACGACGCCGACATCATGTCGAAGGCGAAGTGGGAGGTCATGGACAAGACCACCGTGCGTGGCATCTTCGAGTATGATCAATCGATCATGGATCGCCTGTCGAAAGCCAAGCGCCTCACGCTCGATTTCGAGGACGATGACGACGACAGCATCGAGATGCAGATTCCGCGCGCCGGCGAGGCGCTCGCCGCGCTGAAGTTCTGCGAGGAGAACCGGAAATAAAATGCCGCGCGCCCTGGACGCGGCTGATTGAGCAAGCGGTGAGCGGGCGCGTGATGCCCGGCACACAGCCCGCCGGCTGTTCGCATTTATCCTAGTCTTTGGCGAAAACGTCCAAGCCGCACCCTGCGGTTGACGTTACGCAAGGACGATGTTCGAGATTCCAGCATTTTTTTCTGACGTTTTCTCGTCGTCGACCACGGCGATCGGCCGGCCCGTCTTCATCGTCAGCCTCCAGACCGCATTGCTCCGCCGATGACGATCCTCGAGGCCAGCAGGTTCTCCTCGCTCGTCGGCGAGATCTACGATGCGGCGGTCGATCCTGCACAGCGAAGCGCCGCCCTGGAACAGGTTGCCGGCTTTGTCGGCGGCTCGGCCGTGACCATTCTGTCGCGGGACGCCGCCAGGCTCTCGATCGAAATCCACCAGCACTATGGAACTGAGTCCCGCTTCCGCGAACTCTATCGGGACCGCTATGTCGAGCTCGATCCCTTGCTCGATCGCCATCTCGAACTGCCCGTCGAACGGACCATCGGCGTGGCCGACGTCATGCCCTATTCGGACTTCGTGGCCACGAGCTTCTATCGCGAGTGGGTGGAACCGCAGGGCGCCGTCGATCTCGCGACCGTCACGCTGGAGCGATCGCATGCGCGCACCACGATCCTGCAGGTCATGCGCGGCCGGTCACGCGGAACCGTCGATGACGCCATGCGCGAGCGCATGCGGCTGCTCGCGCCGCACATCCAGCGCTCGCGCGTCATGGGTCGGCAGATCAGGGCGCGCTCCCACACCGTGGCCGACCTCGCGGAGGTCCTCGACGCCTTGAGCACGGCGATCTGCCTGTTCGATGCGGACGGGCGTGTCGTTCATGCCAACGCGTCGTGTCGGCAAATGCTCGCCGACGGAAATCTGCTCGCGATCGTCGGCGATCGCATCGTCGCGCGTAACACCCAGGCCGACAAAATATTCCGCGGTCTCTTTGATGCCGTCGCCGGTGGCGGAACCGGGTCTGCCGATCGCCGCAGGATCGAGCTGATGACGTCGGCCGACGGTCAGCACTATCTGGCCTACGCGTTTTCGCTGACGCCCCAACGTAGCCTGCATCGCGATGCTGCAGCCACGGTGCTGTTCCTGCAAAAAGCCTCGATGGTGCCCCAGCTCGCAACGGATGCGATCGCTGCAGCATTCCGGCTGACACCGTCTGAAATGCGCGTGCTGATGGCCATCGTCGAGCTTGGCGGAGTTCCCGACATCGCGGCAAAGCTCGGAATTGCCGAGACGACGGTGAAGACGCATCTCGGCCGCCTGTTCGAGAAGACCGGCGCCGGCAGGCAGGCCGACCTCGTGAAGATCGCGGCGGGCTTCGCTGCTCCATTCGTGCAGCCGATCGGCCCGGACGACACCGTGTGATCCAATTCACATCGCGGCCTGCGAAATTGCGCGATCTCAATCCAATGTGAAGACCAGGCGACACTCGTCCTCCGAACGTATGACGCTTGTCATCTGACATTTTCGTATAGCCATTTTCTGACATGCGAGAGGCAATGCGCGCCATCACAACAATGCGCGGCACCGGATACGAGTGCAGGAAACAACAGCGCGTGGCCGAGCCTGCTCGTCGATTGGAGGGATTGCAGTGAGCAGCAATAATGATGTTTCAGTTCTCAAGGTCTCCTCGAGCGACATTCCGGAAAGCGAACGCGTCACCACGCTGCGCGATTTCTACTGCCGCGGCACAGCGAAGGCAGAGCTCGAAATTCGCGATGGCGAACCGATCATCGCAAATCTCACGGCGCATTCACTGCCCGACGCGCACTTGCTCCTCGGTACGCTGTTTGGTGCCAAGCTCGTTCGTTCCCGGCAGCTCGTCGTCGACGACGGCGACGACAGTCTTGCGTTCGTGTTCAATCGCTCGGGAACGATCGGGGTCACGGGGCGGGGACGGGATCTGCTGCTCGGTCCCGGAGACGCGGTGCTGGCGAGCGCCGAGGACGCCACGACTTTCGAACGATTCGTGGAAGGAGACTGCTTCTCGCTACGGGTGCCGCGGCGGGTACTTGCACCGATCATCATGGACGTCGATGACGCCGTGATGCGCGTTATCAGGGACCGGCAGGCCGAGATCAGGGTGCTGGTCGACTACGCCGCCTCGCTGGTGCGGGAGCACGCATTGGCGACGCCTGCATTGCGCGAGCTCGGCGCCGGGCATTTGCACGATCTGCTGGCGCTCGTGCTCGGTCCAACCGACGACATCAGGGAAAGCGCCGGCCGGCGCGGCGCGAAGGCCGCCCGCCTGCGTAAGGCCAAATTCCTGATCGTCAACAATTGCTGGCGGCAGGACATCTCGGTCGCGGGCGTCGCACAGGAGCTCGGCGTCACGCCGCGCTACCTCCAGCGCCTGTTCGAGGCCGACGGCAGGACGTTTTCCTCGTTCCTGATCGAGCAACGCCTGAAACGTGCCCATCGCATGTTGCGGGAACCGGAATTCGCGGAGCGTCCGGTCTCCTCGATCGCCTACGACGTCGGCTTCGGCGATCTCTCCTATTTCAACCGATCTTTCCGGCGGGCCTACGGGGCCACGCCGAGCGATGTCAGGAGCGGCGCGGCGGAGTGATCGTATCCGCGGGGCATTTGAGCGGCCCGCCGATTTTTAGGCCGGGCCGGGAATTTTTCACATGATCCTTGATCGTGAAATCATGGCTATCGCGCGATTATTGAAACGTAGTGCCGTTGTCGCGAGCGTGCTCTGTGGAGCGTCGGCTTTGGCGGGGACGCCGGACGAGATCAGGGTTCCCGGAGAGATTCCGGGCACGGTCCTTCATGCCGAGGGCGCGCAGATTTACGAGTGCCGGCGCGACCCCACAAATCAGCTGGTCTGGCAGGTGCGGGAGCCGACCGCGACGCTGATCGACCGCGGCAAGTCGGTCGGGCGCCACTCGGCCGCACAGCATTGGGACACCGTCGATGCCAGCACACTGATGTGGGAGCACAAGGACGGCAGCTTTGTGATGGCGAAGATTGTCGCCCAGGCGGCAGGCCGCAGCGCCGACGATCTGCCGTGGCTCAAATTCGGAGTGATCACACAGAGCGGCGACGGCCTGTTTTTCGGCGCCAGCCACGTGCAGCGCATCAACACGCAAGGTGGTGTGCTCCGGGGCACGTGTCAGCAGGCGGGGACCTATCGCAGCGTGCCGTATTCCGCCGATTACGTGTTCTGGCGCGTGGAGTAGACATGCGCCGTTTCTTCTTCGACCTTCTGGTCGGCAATGTCGTCAAGATCGATCCGGGTGGCATGGTGTTCGAGCATGCGAGAGCGACCTTCGCGGTCGCCGACGAGATGGCAAATCACCTCTTCGTCTGGCGCGATGATCTGCGCGATCGCGATGCCTGGATCCGCGTCAGGGACGATGGCGGCCGCGAGATCTATCGCGCCGCGGTCTGGGCCGAGAGTGCCGAGAAGGCGGGCTGGGACCTGGCGTGAGCCTGTGGGCAGTGTCACAAGTCTGCACCAGTGCTTGCGAAAGAGCGTCAGTTCGCTCTGAGCCGAACCTCGGTCGCGTCCGTCCAAGTCGGATGTTGACTGTCCTCCTACCTTAGCGATCAGCGATTCACGTTCGCTGCGCCGGCCTCCTTCGAAGGGAGGAGGCTGGTTGCAATAGGTCTGCACGCCCATTGGGCGGAAGGCCTCGCTTGGGGAATGAAGATGAAACGAAGGCTTCTCGCAACCGTCAACCGCCGCCTGCTGCGGGTCCCGGCATCAGCACTTCTGCTGGGGCCGTGGATCATGACCGGGCGCGCCGAAGCTGCGTGCACGCCGCCGTCGCCGGTCAACAACACGACTATTACCTGTTCCGGCACGACGACCAACGCCAACGGTACGATCGGTTATGGATCGGCCACCGACACCGGCAACACCATCAACGTGACGTCCGGCTCGTTCCTGAACGGCACGACCTCCGGCATCACGCTCAACCAGGGCTCGATCAACAATGCTGGCGCCATCCTGGCCGGGACCGCAGCGTCGAATGGCGCCACCGGAATTGCTGCCTTGGGCGACCTCGATCTGAAGAACACCGGAGATCGCGTTCAGGCATTCGGGACCAACGCTGTTGGGGTCAATAGCCTCGGTACGGTGAATGTGAAAACTGAGAATTCAGGAAGCATCTACGCGATCGCCGCAGGCGGCATCGCGATCCAGGCAAACGTCGTCAACCTGTCCACCAGTCAAAATGGCCAGGTTCAGGGCGATCGGTTTGGAATCACCGCAACGACGGCTACGACGGTCGACAACAATGGTACGATCTCCGCAGGGGCAACCAACGGCATCGCGATCAATACATCCGGTACCGCTGTCGTCAACAACACCAACGGCATCACCGGAGCTATCGCAATTCGCGCGGAAACAGTGACTCTCGGTAACACCGGCACCATCCGAGCCGGTGCGGCCGGCATCTCCTTCACGAGCATGGCGACGATCACCAACAATAGCGCCGGCGAGATCGAAGCGGACGGCGTCGCAATATCTGGCCCAGGCACTGCGACGGTCGTCAACTCCGGCGAGATTTCTGGGCTCTTGGGCGGAAGCCAGGCCATCGCGGCGAATATCGTTGTTGTGTCCTCGAACACCGGCCGTATAGAGGCCGGAGCGCAGGGCGTTCTTGCCAACACTGCAACCGTCAGGAACGACAGCGCCGGAATCATACAGGCAGACGACGTCAATGGGGCCGCGATCAATGCGATCGTCGCGACCGTCTCCAATGCGGGACAGATCCTCGCATTGAGCGCGGGCGGCGTCGGTATTTTGGCCGGAACAGTGAATGTGACTGACAACACCGGCACGATCACGGGTGAGGCCAACGCGATCCGATCGCCGTCGGGTTCGGTCACCGTCAACAACAACGGCGGCAAGATTCAGTCCACGAATATCAACTCCATCGCGGTGTTTGCAGGAGCGGACGCAACCGTCAGAAATAGCGGCACGATCAAGGGGGGCTCGAACGGTGGAAAGGCGATCCGCGCTACTAACAATGCGACGGTCGAGAATCTGTCGGGAGGACTCATCTCCGGAGGGCAATTCGGCATCAGTGCGCACAACATCGTGCTGAGCAATGCCGGTGTGGTCGAAGGATCGGGCGGTAGCGCCGTCGACGCCACCACGGCGGATGTCCGAAATTCAGGCATTCTGCGGACGTCGACCTTTTACGCCATTTCGGCGACGAGCACTGTGGCGGTCGTCAATTCGGGAACGATCACCGGAGGCCTGGCCGGTATCGGCGCCGGGGGGCAGGCGAATATCACCAATTCGGGGCTCATCACCGGCAGGTCAGGAATCGTCGCCTCGAGCACGCTCAACCTGACGAACATGGCCGGCGGCAGCATCGCGGGAACGGACCAGGCTATTGTTGCGCAGGGGGCCGCCACGATCGTCAACGCCGGCACGATAACCGCAACTTCCGGCGTGGCGATCAGGTTGTCGAGGGCGGCCGACACGCTGACGTTGCTGCCGGGCTCGAAGATCAATGGCGTGGTCGATTTCGGCTTCGGTGATGACGTCGTCAACGTCAACCTCGCACCGAGCAGCAAGGTCTCCTCGCTCACGACGATTGATCTGCCGACCTTCATTCACTTCACCGGTACCATCAATACCATCACGTCTGGTGGCGGTTTCAATGGCCCGTCGGTACTATCCGGCACCACGCTCGCAACCCTCGATCCCACCGCGCTCGCCCAGACCGACCGCACGCTGATGGACTTTAGCAGCGGCGTCTCTTCGCTCGTGCAAGGCCGACTCAACGGCACAGGCTCCGGCGCGAACAACATGATGGCGATGGCCTATGCGCCCGAAACCGCGCAGGCGGGACCCTTCACCAAGGCGCCGCACAGCCTGTGGACCGATCCGGCGCCGATCACGGTGTGGGCCAACAGCTTTGGTGGCCAGCGCATCCAGGACGAGACCGCCGCAACGCTGCGCGCGACCTCGACGGCCTGGGGTGGCGCTATCGGCATCGATCGCAAAGTGCAGCCGAACTGGCTGGTCGGCGCGTTCCTCGGCGGCGGGCAGGGCGGCCTCTCGGTCGATCTCAACTCGCAGTCGGTGGACACCAATTATGTGTTCGCGGGTGCCTACAGCCGCTTCGAATGGGCCGCGCAATTCTTCGACTTCACCATCCAGGGCGGCAATGCCGACAACAAATCGCGGCGGCTGGTGCTCAACAATGCCGTGGCGAGCGGCATGGAGACGGCAACCGCCAGCTATCGCGGCTGGTACATCAGCCCCGAGCTTGCCTATGGCTACAAGCTCGACATCGGCAATGGCTACCTTCTGACGCCGACGGCGCGGCTGCGCTACGTCGCCGGCCGGTTCGACGGCTATAGCGAGGCCGGCTCTGCGCAAGGGCTGTCGGTCGGCAGCCGCACACTCCAGGATATCGAAGAACGCGGAGAGGTCGATCTCTCTCGGGTGACGCGCTTCGACAGCGGCGAGCTCAAGGCCAACATCCATGGCGGCGTGATCGCGCTCCAGCGCGTGGGTGACACCGGCATCAACACGGTGCTGCTCGGCCAGAATCTATCCTTCGTGACGCCAGGCAGAAGCAGCACCGTCGGCGCGGTCGCGGGCTTCGGCCTCGACTATCGCACCACGACCAACGTCTCCGTGTTCGGCGCGGTGGAGGGCATGGTGATGTCCGACCAGAGCCGCACTGGAACCGCAAGAGGGGGCCTCCGCGTCGCGTTCTGAGCCGGCATCAGCCCTGGCGGCCTGAACGCGATGCCCGCCGGCCGGGCTCCATCCGCCCGGCCGGCACCATCCTCCGATCGGAGGATGAGGGGGTGCCCCGATCGTGATATTGTGCCCGGCATTGTTCATCCAAAGCCATACAACGCCATGCCGAGAGCTCGGAAGCTGCCCGATCTGGTCGAGTCCATCTACGATGCCGGTCTCGACCCCTCGCTCTGGAACGACGTCGTCGTGGGTATCCGCGATTTCGTCGGTGGCCAGGCCTGTGGGCTGTTTTCGAAGGATTCGATCAGCAAGTTCGGTGTCACGCACTATTATTGCGGAGCCGATCCGCACTACATCCAGCTCTATTCCGAGACCCACTCCAAGTTCGATCCGTTGGCGATCCTGCCGCCACACGGCCAGATCGTCAGCATCCCCGATCTCGTTCATTTCGACGAATATCGCCGCGGGCGTTTCTATCAGGAATGGATGCAGCCGCAGGGCTCTCACGATGCCGCCAATGTCGTGCTCGAGAAATCGAACGCGCACTGCCCGGTGATGATGACGGTGCTCTCGGGCCGGCGCATGGTCGACCCCGGAATGAAGCACCGGATGTCGCTGATCGTGCCGCATGCCAGCCGCGCGCTGCTCGTCAACCGGGCGATCAACTCGAAGCTGACGCTGGCCACGGCACTCGCGGATGTCCTGGACAACCTCTCATCCGGCATTTTCCTGCTCGATTCCTGCTGCCACCTGGTGCACGCCAATGCGAGCGGCTACGCGCTGCTCGAAGCCGGCGACGCGGTCCGCATCGTTGCCGGCCAGCTCATGACCAGCGGCACCGAGGCCAATCAGACGCTGCGGGATGCTTTTGCGGCCCGCGGCGATGCCGCCTCGCTTCTCGCAGGAGGGCATGCCATTCCGTTGCTTTCGCCGAAGGGCGAGCGCTACGTCGCGCATATCCTGCCGTTGTCCTCGGTGCTGCGGAACGGCAGCGAGCGCTCGTCCGATGCCGTCGGTGCGGTGCTGCTGCGCAAGGTCACGCTTGGCGGGCACGCCTACGGCGAGCTGATCGCGCGGACCTTCGATCTGACGCCGGCGGAACTGCGCGTGTTCCTGTCGATCGTCGAGGTCGGCGGCGTCCCGGAGACGTCCATCGCGCTCGGTATAGCGGAGACGACTGTGAAGACGCATCTGCATCGCGTGTTCGCCAAGACGGGCGTCGCGCGTCAGGCGGATCTCGTCAAGCTCGCGGCCGGATTCTCCAATCCACTTGTCAACTAGCCGGTTATTTGGCGCGAAACCGTTGAACCTATCGGTGTCTCGGCCGACTCCATAGAAAAGCCGCAGGGCATCAACGTCTCAAATCCGCGCTGGACTATTGGCTTCAATGCAGCTGACCGCAGAACATTCCGAGTTGATCGAGAGCATCTATGACGCCGGACTCAATCCTGAGTTGTGGTCCGATGTCGTCGTCATGCTCAACGGATTTTTCGGCAGCCGGGCCTGCGGCCTGATTTCAAAGGACAAGGTCAGCAAATCCGGATCGACGCATTATTATTGCGGGGTCGACCCGCATTTCATCCAGCTCTATGCCGACGAATACGCGCAGCATGACCCGCTCGCCAGGCTGCCGCGCTATGGCGAGGTACGCAACATCCCCGACCTCGTGAATTTCGACGAATATCGGCGCGGGCGCTTTTATCAGGAATGGTTGCGCCCCCAAGGCTGTGCCGACGTCGCGAATGTGGTGCTGGAACAGGCGAGTTCGCCGTGTCCGATGCTGATGACGGTGATCCCGGGCAGCGAGATGCTGGACGCGAAGATGCGTGCGCGCATGCAACTCATTGTTCCACATGCCAGCCGCGCCTTGATGATCAACCGCGCGGTCGAGCGGAAGCAGCAGAAGGCCATCGCGCTTGCCGATGTCGTGGATCAATTGAGTGCCGGCGTGATCCTGCTCGATGCCGCCTGCAACATCGTCTACAGCAATCCGGCGGCCGCCGCGATCCTGGACGAGGACGACGTCTTGCGGTCAGTCAATGGCCGCCTGCTGGCGAGATCGCCCGACGCGAACGCGGCGCTGCGCAACGTTTTTCGTGACGAAGCGGAGGTCGCCGCAGCTGCGGCGGCGGACCGCAATATTCTGCTGACATCGAGCGACGGATCGCATCACGTCGCCCATGTGGTCGCGCTGCCCTCGCTTCTGCGCGAGGGGAATGTGGGGCGTGCCGGTGGTGCCATCGGCGCCCTGTTCGTCTGGAAGGCGAAGCTCGATGCGCGCTCCTGCGCCGGGCTGCTCGACCGTACGTTCGAGCTGACGCCTGCGGAGCTCACGGTTCTGCAGTCCATTGTCGAAATCGGCGGCGTGCCGGAGACGGCCGACGCGCTCGGTATAGCCGAGACGACGGTGAAGACGCACCTGCATCGCGTGTTCGCCAAGACCGGTACGAGCCGCCAGGCCGACCTCGTCAAGCTCGCGGCAGGTTTTGCCAACCCTCTGGTGCACTGACGCATCGTCAGCGCTGAACAAAGCATCAGCACCGCGCCCGCAATTTCATCATCAGATTGTTATCGCGCGTCATTCGTTTGGGTGACGCGATTTGCTGCGTTCTCTCCTACGAGAGCACACACGCGTTCTTGTTCGTCGCGTGCGATTCGTGTGTGAAGCAACTCACAGTGGTTCAGGGTGAATTCCATCAATCTCGCTTTCAGGTTGAGAGGAGATCGTCATGCGAACAACGGCACGGAGCCTTGTCGGGAAATTCCACGACGCCGTCGATCGCATGGTCGCAGCGCTGCATCAGCAGCGTGCCATCGAAGCCCGGCGCGTGTTGCAGCGCTACCGCCATCTGCTGGAAACGCAGCACGAAACATTGCCTTTGAGTGACGCCGATTTTGTCTGCAGCGAAGAGGAATTTTCAGAAAATGCCGATCAATCTGATGCGCGCGAGCGCGGAGTCAGTCACGCGGGTCTCGCGCGCGCGTAACGGCAACATCGTTGCAGTAGCGCTCACCGCCGCGCTCATCGTCCTTCAACTGGCAGGGCTCATCATGCTGGAACGATCGCATGCGCATGCGATGCAGGTGTCGTTTCCGCGCGAGCCTGCAAGCTGCGGAGAAAGCGCCGCCGCACCGGTCCCGCAGATCCCCTATGATTGAGTGGAGGGCAGACCGTGCCTGACATTACGACACTGCTGCTCCTCAGCACCGCCGTATTCGCCGGAGCGTTCGTCTCAGGGCTCTCGGGATTCGCATTCTCGGCCGTGGCGGGCGCGATCCTGTTGCGGGTGTTCCAGCCGCTGGAGGCCGTGCCGCTGATGATGGCCTGCAGCATCGGCGTGCAGGCGACCAATCTGTGGGCGCTCCGGCGCAGCATCCGCTGGGAGGGAAGCCTGTTCCTGATCATCGGTGGGCTGATCGGCGTTCCCATTGCGGTATCGCTATTGCAGTCGACCGACACGCATCTGCTTCGGCGCGGCTTTGGTGTGGTCGTTGCGCTCTATGCCGCCTACATGCTGCTGCGGCCGACGCTGGTGACGGCCGGTGAGGCGGTCGGCCGGCACTGGGTTGCGTTGATCGGCTTCGGAGGAGGGCTCGTCGGCGGGCTCACCGCGATGCCCGGCGCGATCCCGACGATCTGGTGCGACATGCGTGGCATGCCCAAGAGCGAGCAGCGCGGGCTGGTCCAGCCGTTCATCGCCGCGATGCAGGTCTTTGCGATCATCCTGCTGGTCGGGCATCAGGATCTGTCGTCAAAGGTCTTCGTCGATCTCGCGGTCAGCCTGCCTGCGCTGTTCGCGGGATCCGCGCTCGGTGTGATTGCCTTTCACCGGGTGAACGAGACGGTCTTTCGCAAGACCGTGCTCGTTCTGTTGCTGATATCGGGGATTTCCCTGATCTAGTGGCCAGGGACTTCTTGGTTAAGGCCCTGAACCGGAGCCGCGCTGATGTCGCTGCCGTGATGCACCAGCGGCTTCATGCCGGTGACGGTCCGCAGCAGCACATAAAACACGGGCGTCAGGAACAGGCCGAACACGGTGACGCCGATCATGCCGGAGAACACGGCAACGCCCATGGCGCGCCGCATCTCCGAGCCGGCGCCGGTCGAGAGCACCAGCGGCAGCACACCCATGATGAAGGCCATCGACGTCATCAGGATCGGACGCAACCGCAGCCGGCTCGCCTCGATCGCGGCCCGGATCGGCGTGCGACCTGCGAATTCGAGCTCGCGCGCGAATTCGACGATCAGGATCGCGTTCTTGGCTGAGAGACCCACGAGAACGATAAGTCCGATCTGGGTGAAGACGTTGTTGTCGCCCTTCGAGAGCCAGACGCCGAACATCGCGGCCAGCAGACCCATCGGCACGATCATGATGATCGAAAGCGGCAGGGTCAGGCTCTCATAAAGCGCCGCCAGCACCAGGAACACCAGCAGGATCGCCAGCGGGAACACCCAGAGCCCGGAATTGCCGGCGATGAACTCCTGATAGGTCAGGTCGGTCCATTCGAAGGCAAAACCCGGCGGCAGCGTCTCCGCCGCGATCCGCGTCGCAGCCTCCTGCGCCTGGCCGGAGGAGAAGCCGGGGGCGGCCGCCGCGTTGATGTCGGACGACAGGAAGCCGTTGTAGCGGATCGCGCGCTCAGGGCCCGCGCTCTGGCGGATCGTGAGCAGCGCCGATAGCGGCACCATGTCGCCCGAGGATGAGCGCACCTTCAGCTGCCTGATGTCGTCGGCGCGTGCGCGGAACGGCGCATCGGCTTGGACATAGACGGAGTAGGTACGGCCAAATTTGTTGAAGTCGTTGACGTAGTAGGACCCGAGGTAGATCTGCAGCGTGTTGAACACCTCGGTCACGGGGACGCCGAGCTGTAGCGCCTTGGTGCGGTCGATGTCGGCGAACAGCTGGGGCACGTTGACCTGGAAGCTCGAGAACACGCCGGCGATCTCCGGCGCTTTCTGCATCGCCGCCATGAACGCCTTGGTCGCCTCGTTCAGCGCCTCATAACCGAGACCGGCGCGATCCTCGATCTGGAGCTTGAAGCCGCCGATGGTGCCGAGGCCGTTGACCGGCGGCGGCGGGAACATGGCGATGAAGGCTTCCTGGATGCCGGAGTATTTCTTGTTCAGGTCGGCGGCGATGGCATTGCCGCTCAGTGCCGGGCCCTTGCGCTCGTCGAACGGTTTCAGCGTCGAGAACACGATGCCGGCGTTGGACGAATTGGTGAAACCGGAGATCGACAGGCCCGGGAAGGCCACAGAACTCTCGACACCGGGCTGGGTCAGCGCGATGTCGCTCATCTTGCGGATCACCTCTTCGGTGCGGTCGAGCGTTGCTCCGTCGGGCAGCCGCGAGAAGCCGACCAGATATTGCTTGTCCTGGCCCGGCACAAAGCCGCTCGGCACCTGCTGGAACAGGAAGGCGGTCAGACCGACCAGGACCACATAGAGCCCCATCACCGCGGCCTTGCCGGAGATCACCTTGGTGACGGTGCCGCTGTAACTCTCCGAGGAGTAGGTGAAGGCGCGGTTGAAGCGGCGGAAGAACCAGCCGAGGCCCTTTTCCATGATGATCGTCAGGCGGTCCTTGGGCTCGTTATGACCTTTGAGCAGCAGGGCCGACAGGGCCGGCGACAGCGTCAGCGAGTTGACGGCCGAGATCACCGTTGAGATCGCGATCGTCAGCGCGAACTGCTTGTAGAACTGCCCGGTGAGGCCGGAAATGAAGGCCAGCGGCACGAACACCGCGATCAGCACCATCGCGATGGCGATGATCGGCCCGGACACCTCGCGCATCGCCTGATAGGTGGCGTCGCGCGGCGACAGCCCGCCCTCGATGTTGCGCTCGACATTCTCGACCACGACGATGGCGTCGTCGACGACGATGCCGATGGCGAGCACGAGGCCGAACAGGCTGAGCGCGTTGATGGAGAAGCCGAACACATGCATCACGGCAAACGTGCCGACGATCGAGACCGGCACGGCGAGCAGCGGGATGATCGAGGCGCGCCAGGTCTGCAGGAACAGGATCACGACCAGCACCACCAGCGCGATCGCCTCGAGCAGCGTGTGGATCACGGCCTCGATCGACGAGCGCACGAACTGGGTGGGATCGTAGACGATCTGGTAGGACACGCCCTCCGGCATGTTCTTCTTGATCTCGGCCATGGTGGCGCGGACGTGGTCGGAAATCTCCAGCGCGTTGGAGCCGGGCGCCTGGAAGATCGGGATCGCAACCGCCTGCTTGTTGTCGAGCAGCGAGCGCAGGCCGTATTCGGATGCGCCGAGCTCGACCCGCGCGACGTCGCGCAAGCGAACGACTTCGCCGCGGGTGCCGGTCTTGACCACGATGTCGCCGAACTGCTCTTCGTTGGCCAGACGTCCCTCGGCGTTGACCGATAGCTGCAGGTCGATGCCCTTGACGTTGGGAGAGGAGCCGACCACGCCGGCGGCCGCCTCGACGTTCTGCGCCTGGATCGCCTTGACGATGTCGCTGGCGGTCAGCCCATGCTCGGCCGCCTTCTGGGGATCGACCCAGACCCGCATCGAATAGTCGCCGGCACCGTAAAGCTGGACGTCACCGACACCGTCGATCCGCGCCAGGCGGTCCTTGACGTTGAGCACCGCATAGTTGCGCAGATACGTCATGTCGTAGCGGTTGTTCGGCGACAACAGATGCACGACCATGGTGAGGTCGGGCGACGACTTCTTGGTGATGATGCCGAGCTGGCGCACCACCGCCGGCAGGCGGGGCTCGGCCTGCTGCACGCGGTTCTGCACCAGCTGTGTTGCCTTGTCGGGATCGGTGCCGAGGCGGAACGTCACCGTCAGCGTCATGGCGCCGTCGGTGGTTGCCTGGCTCGACATGTACAGCATGCCTTCGACGCCGTTGATCTGCTCCTCGATGGGCGTGGCCACCGTTTCCGCGATCACCTTGGGATTGGCGCCGGGATAGGTCGCGCGCACCAAGACGGAGGGCGGCACCACATCCGGATATTCGGAGATCGGCATCGCGAACAGCGAGATCAGGCCCGCGAGGAAAATCAGCACCGACAGCACGCCGGCGAAAATCGGACGATCAATGAAGAACTTCGAGAGATTCATGGCTTTGCCCCTGCAAGAGAGACAGCTCTCCCGTATTCCGGGACGCGGGCTGTGCCGCGCTCCCGGAATTGGGATGCGATGTCTTGGTCGTTAAGTCGTCGTCATTCCGGGCGCGTGGCCCGGAACGAGGTAACTAGCGTTGCACCACGTCCTGGTTGCTGTGGTTGGAGGCCTGCTGGCCGCGCGCACCCATCGCCGCGACCTCGGTCTTGAGGAGAGCGCCCGGCCGTACGCGCTGCAGGCCGTTGACGACGATGCGATCGCCGGTTTTGAGGCCCGCTGTCACGATGCGCAGTCCGTCGACCGAGCCGCCAAGCGTGATCGGCCGGTAGACCGCACGGCTGTCATCGCCAACCGCCATCACGAACTTCTTGTCCTGGTCGGTGCCGATCGCACGCTCGTCGATCATCACCAGCGACTGCTGTTTCGGCTGCCCCATCCGTACGCGGGCGAACTGGCCGGGAATGAGACGCCCGTCCTCGTTCTGGAATACCGCGCGGACACGGATGGTGCCGCTCTGGCCGTTGACCTGGTTGTCGATGAGCTGGATATGGCCCTTGGCCGAGAGGCCGCCGGAGGTCGCCATCTCGACCGGGATCTGGTCGAGATTGCCGCGCTTGCCGGTGCTATCTGCGATCGAGTTCAGTGCGCGCAGCACGACCTCTTCATCCGCATCGAAGGAGGCGTAGATCGGATTGACCGAGACCAGCGACGTCAGCACCGGGGAGGCGGTGCCGGCGGCGACGAGATTGCCGACGGTAATCTCGAACTTGCCGACGCGCCCGTCCACGGGCGCGCGCACTTCGGTGTAGTCGAGATTGAGCTTTGCGGTCTGGAGCGTCGCTTCGGCCGCCTTCACGTTGGCGATGGCCTCGCGATTGGCGTTGTCGCGCTGGTCGTAGTCACGCCGCGTGACGACGGCATTGCCAACCAGCTGTGCGCCGCGCTCGAGTTCGCTCTGGGTGAACACCACGCGGGCCTTCGCGGCCTCGAGCTGTGCGTTGGCCTTATCGACCTCGGCCTCGTAAGGCGCGGGGTCGATCTTGAACAGGACGTCACCGGCCTTCACCAGCGCGCCCTCGGTAAAGTTGGTCGACAGGATCGCGCCGGCCACGCGCGGTCGAAGTTCGACGCGATTGATGGCCTCTAATCGGCCGGAGAAATCGTCCCACAGCACGGTCTGCTTTGGTTCGATCATCGCGACCGTCACGGAGACGGCCTGCTCAGCGGCGGCCGCCGTTGCGGTCGCTTGCGCGGCACGGAAATAGTGGCCGGTCGCGATCGAACCGGCTACGGCGAGGGCGCCCACGATCGCGACACCGCCGAGAAGACGGCGGACACGGCCAGGGCGAGAGGTGTTTTGGGAGGGGGGCATTTGCGCGCTCCAGAAATGTAGTGTTCACTACAGATGTGGAGCTGGATATCGCAGCGCAAGATACTTATGTACCGTTCACTAAGAAAATTGTAGCCGCTTACCGCAAGAATGTGAAGTCGGCAGAAATATAAAGGTAGAACAAATAGATAGGATTTGACGTTAAGCCTCCGGCGGAACGTTAATTCCAAGGAGACAGGCAGATGGGCATGGGACGCCCCCGCGAATTCGACGCTGAAGTGGCGTTGGATCAGGCGATGGAAGTGTTTTGGCGCCATGGCTATGAGGGCGCCACGATTGCCCAGCTGACCGAGGCGATGGGCATCAACCCGCCGAGCCTCTACGCGTGCTTTGGTAACAAGGAAGGCCTGCTGAAGGCCGCGCTGGACCGCTACACCAAATTGCGCGGCGCCTGGATGGACGAGGTGGTCGCCGCACCGACCGCCCGCGATGTCGCCGAGCGGATGCTGATGGGCATCGCCGAAAAGCAGACCGATCCCGCCAATCCGCCGGGCTGCCTGCTCGTGCAAGGTGGCATCGCCACCGGCTCCGGCTCCGAAAACGTCCCCTTCGAGCTCGCCGCGCGCCGCGCCCAGAACGAGGACCAGCTCCGCGACCGTTTTGTGCGCGCCAGGGCGGAAGGCGATCTCAAGCCGACGTCCGATCCCGCCGCGCTTGCGCGCTATGTGTCGGCCGTGTCGGTCGGCATGGGCGTGATGGCGTCCTCAGGCTCCGACCGCGACGCGCTGCGGCAGGTGGCGAGCGTGGCCGTGCAGGCCGTCGAGGCGCAATCGGCCGACAGAGCCTCATAACGCCGTCGATCTCGGCTAGCTCGCAGCCAGCGCCGGCGGCGGTACGAAGCCGCCGAACGCACGTTCGATTAGCCCCGCCAGCGCAATCGTCGTGCGGTCTTCCAGATACGGCCCGATGATCTGGACGCCGACCGGCAGGCCCGAAGCCGTGCGCTCGATCGGCACGGCGGTTGCAGGCAGTCCGCAAGTGGAAGCGGGGTCGGCCCAGATGAAGCACGCATCAGAGTAGTTATAGCGCTTGCCATCGATATCCAGCTGCCGCGCGTCGAACGGCTCGGAATGGTCGTGCGGAAAGGCCGGCACGGCGGCGGCGGGATAGATCACCGCGTCGAACTCGCGGAACAGCTCATGCCACTTTTGCTGCAGTTGCAGGCGCGCCGCATCGGCCGCCAGCCACTCACGATGGATCATGCCCCAGCCGCGTGCGCGCTCGGCCTGAAGGCTGCGGTCGTCGGGCGCGAGTGCTGCGGCCAATCCTTGCGCTTCTGCGAGGGCGGCCGGCGTGAGGCGCGGACTTCTCGCTGCGTTCAACAGCTTCATGTAGAGCCGTGCGGAATCCGCGAGGTCAGGCAGTGCCGCACTGGCGCGCGCGACCCGCGCGCCCGATTTGCCGAGCCGGTCCGCCAACCGTCCAATCGCTGAACGTACGGCGTCTCCCGTCGGCATCAACGGATGCGTGTCAATCACGAGGATTCTGAAATCCTTGAGCTCGTCATGCCGCGGAGCAGGCAGCGCGAGGCGATAGCCGATGCCGTCGCGCATTTCATCGGGGCCGGCGATCACGTCGAGCGACAACGCGAGGTCCGAGGCCGTGCGCGCCATCGGCCCGACGACCGCCAGATCGCCCTGGCCCGGGACGGGCGTGGCCGGCGGCAAACTATATCCGCGCAGTGGCACCAGGCCGAGGCTCGGCTTGTGTCCGAACACACCGCAGAAATGCGCCGGCACCCGGATCGAGCCGCCGATGTCCGAGCCGATCGAGAGCGGACCGAAGCCCGCGGCCAGCGCCGCGCCGCATCCGCCCGAGGAGCCGCCGGGGGACCGGCCGAGGTCCCACGGGTTGTTCGTCGCCCCGTAGATCTCGTTGTAGCTCTGGAAATCCCGCAAACCGATCGGGATGTTGGTCTTGCCGATGATGATGGCGCCGGCCGCTTTCAAGCGCGCGACCAGAACAGCATCTTCGGCCGGTTGAAAATCCCTGAAATGCGGAAAGCCCCATGTCGTCGGCAGTCCGGCGACGTTGAACGGCTCCTTCAAGGTCACGGGGATACCGAGCAGCGGCTTCCGCTCGCCGCGGCCAAGCGCAGCATCGGCGGCGCGCGCGGCGTCTCTGGCGCGATCGAAATCCCGAACGATGATCGCGTTGATCGGCCCGTCCAGCGCCTCGATGCGCGCAATCGTATGTTCGAGCAATTCCGACGCGGAGATCTTGCGCGCGTGCAGGGCGCCGAGGAGTGCGCCGATCGAGCCGTAGTTCAAGTCAGCGGCATCTGCGGTCATCACGAACTCCCTTGCATCTTATCGTGTCGGCGAGCCGATCCGGGTATCAAGCATGCAATTCCGCAAGAGAGATGAGGAGGCGATGTAACGGGAACCAGATCTGCCCGCCGATCGGGGCAGGAGACGTTCGAATCTGAAATTTTGCGTGGATGGCCGGGACAAGCCCGGCCATGACGCAGTGGAGTGAGTCAGGAGGCTTCCTTGAGCACCGGCGCAGCGGAGTCCTCGGCCTTCAGCTCCTCGAGACTGCGATGCCGCGGCTCGATGCCGAGCCCCCAGACCGTGATGATCTGGACCACCAGGAGGCCGATCATCAGCGCCATCACGCCGGCAACCCCACGCGTCTCGAACAGCGAGACGACGAGGAACGGCGTGACGATCGTGGCGCCGCGTCCCAGCGTGTTGACAATGCCCGACGCGCGCAGGCGGACCTCGGTCGGAAACAGTTCGGGGATGTAGATGCCGAACAGAAGCGCGACCAGGACGTAGATCGGCACCGTCAGCGCGAAGCCCACGGCCGGCAGCAGGATCGGATCCGAGATCATGGGGTAGAGGATGCCGAGCGCCACCGTGATCAGCGATGCGCCGATGATGGTCGGCTTGCGGCCCCAGCGGTCCGCGGTCAACGCGCCGATCGCCGAGCCGATCGGGGCGCCGAGCGCCATCAGCAGCGAATAACCGAACGACGTCGCGATCGAGAGGCCCTGCTTGACGAAGAACACGGGCAGCCAGGTCACGAAACCGTAGAGCAGGGTGTTGATCGTGATCAGGCAGACCGAGCCGACGATCATCCGAGACAGCAAGGGCGCGGTGAACAGCGTGCCGAGATCGGCCGCGACCGGAGCCGATGTGATGGGCGCGGGAGCAGGCAAGGGCTGGCCCTGCGCCGCTTCCTTCTCGATCGCCTGCATCAGCGCTTCCGCCTCCGCCGTGCGCCCGACAGCTTCGAGCCAGCGCGGCGATTCCGGCAGCGACTTGCGCATGTACCAGACGACGAGCGCGCCGATGCCGCCGAGCACGAACATCGAGCGCCAGCCGTATTGCGGCACCAGCACGGAGGCGACCAGCAGTGCCACTGGCAATCCGGTGACGACGCATACAGTGGTGAAGCCGAGCCATTTGCCGCGGGTGCGGGCAGGCACGAACTCCGTCATCGTCGAATAGCCGACGACGTTCTCCGCCCCCAAGCCGACGCCCATCACGAAGCGGCAGGCAATCAGGAAGGCCATGTTCGGCGAGAACGCGGCGGCCAATGAGGCAACGCCGAAAAGCAGCAAATTGAATTGATAGGTAAAGCGGCGTCCGTAGCGATCGCCGAGAAAGCCGGTGCCGAACGACCCCAGCATCATGCCGACGAAGGTCGCGGAGATGAAGGCCGCGTTCTGGGAGAGTGTCGAAAAGCCTGATTTCAGCGTTACGCTGAGCACGGTGCCGGCGATGTAGATGTCGAAACCGTCGAAGAACATGCCGATGCCGATCAGCAGCATGATGCGGCGGTGGAATGGCCCGATCGGCAGCCGATCGAGACGGCTGCCTGCGTTCACCGATGTCGACATGTACGCTCTCCCTTGACTGTCATTCTGGTTGATGCGGCCCGCCTTCTTTGGGCGGTCAGCCGCTTCTGGTCTCTGCTAGTTCAATCGTTTCTGGTTGGCCGTGTCGCGATACCAGTCGAACGGCTGCTCATGCGTCGCGACCATCACGCTCTTGGTGTTGAAATGGTCGTCAAAGCTCTCGGTGCCGCATTCGCGGCCGATGCCGGAATCGTCGACGCCGCCCCAGGGCGAGGCCGGATCGAGCCGGTGGTGATCGTTGACCCAGACGATGCCGGCCTTGACCGACGCGGCGACGCGGTGCGCGCGGGCGACGTCCCGGGTGCGGATCGCCGCGGCGAGACCGAATGGGGAGTCGTTCGCGAGCCGCAACGCGTCGGCCTCGTCCTTGAACGGCGTTACCGACGTGAACGGACCGAACACTTCCTCCTGGAAGATGCGCATGTCGGAGGTGACGTCGGCGAACACCGTCGGCTCGACGAAATAGCCGTTGTCATGGCCCGGCACCTTTGCGGCGACACCGCCGGTGACGAGACGTGCGCCGTCCGCGTGGCCATAGCCCGCATAGGCGAGAACGCGGTCGCGCTGCCGCGCCGAAATCACGGGGCCGAGCTGCGTGCTGGCATCGAAGGGATCGCCGATACGGATCGTGCGGGTCTTGGCCTGCAGCTTCTCGACGAATTCATCGTAGATCGAGGCCTGAACGATATGGCGCGAGGCGCAGACGCAGGTCTGGCCGGCGCCGATGAAGGCGCCGAATGCGGCATAATTGACGGCGCGATCGACGTCGAAATCGTCGAACACCATCACCGGAGTCTTGCCGCCGAGCTCCATGGTTTGATGCGCGAACACCTTCGCCGCCGCGCTGCCGGCGATGCGGCCGGCCTCGGTGCCGCCGGTGAGCACCAGCTTGTTGATGTCGCCATGCTCGGCCAGCATCTTGCCGGCGCTCTGGCCCAGCCCAAGCACGATGTTGAAGACGCCGGGCGGCAGGCCCGCCTCGGTGAAGATCTGTGCGAGCTTCAAGGTCGTCAGCGGTGTGTATTCGGACGGCTTGACCACGGTGACGCATCCGGTCGCCAGCACCACGGCGAGCGACTTGCACAGGATCATCAGCGGGTGATTGAACGGGGTGCAATTCGCGACGACGCCGATCGGCGTGCGGAGCGTATAGTTCAGGTATGCGCCTTCGACCGGGATGACGGAGTCGCGGCGGGATAACGCAAGGCCGGCGAAATAACGGAAGAAGTCGGGCAGGCGGGAGAGCTGCGCGCGGGTCTCGTTGATCGGGCGGCCGTTGTTGAGGGTCTCGAGCCGGTACAGGCTGTCGAGATTGGCCTCGAACGCATCGGCGAGCTTGTTGACCAGCCTGGCGCGCGCGCGTGTGTCCATGCTGCGCCAGGCCTTGCCTTCGAACGCGGCGCGCGCGCTTTTCATGGCGCGGTCGATGTCCTCGGCGGTTGAATTGGGAATCCGCGCGATCACGTCGCCGGTTGCAGGGTTGCGAACATCGAGCATCGCGCCGTTGCCGGCTTCGACTTCACGCCCATCGACGAAATTGCCGTGGATTTCGACGTCGATCGAGGCGGGTTTCGACGGAACGTTCATGATAACCTCTCTTCGACGATGACGGCGTTGCGCTTGAGCGCCGGCAGGACGCGTTTTTCGGTGGCCCCGATGTGGGCCTTGATGATGCGCGCCGCGGTTCGTGTTTCGCGGCTCTGCATGGCGTCGATCAGGGCAACGTGCTCGGCAACGAGCTTTGCGGGGTCGTGGCCTTTCAGATTGGAAATGCTGACGCGGACGAGGCGATCGGCCTGGCCGATCAGATCGCACAGCGCGGTCGCCATGCGGCGATTGCCGGACGCATGCGCCAGCGCGGTGTGGAAGCCGCGATTGTAGGTGATGAAGTCTTCGTGGTTGCCGGCGAAGCGGCGGAATTCGTCGAGCGATTTCAGCACGCTGTCGGGGGCGCTCTCGATCGCCTCGGCAACACAGGCCGGCTCCAGCGCAAGACGGAAGCGCAAGAGATCGCGGGCGTCGGACAGCGAGATCGGTGTGACCCGATAGCCCTGGCGCGGCTGCACGGTGACGAGGTGCTCGCGCTGCAGTCTTAAGAGCGCGT
This sequence comes from Bradyrhizobium sp. CCGUVB4N, assembly GCF_024199945.1. Taxonomy (GTDB): domain Bacteria; phylum Pseudomonadota; class Alphaproteobacteria; order Rhizobiales; family Xanthobacteraceae; genus Bradyrhizobium. Next base: position 4,188,063 of record NZ_JANADP010000001.1, read on the forward strand.
CCCGCACAGGCTGGCGGCTCACCTCGTAGCGTTCGGCCAGGTCCTGTTCGCGCATTTCATCACCCGGAGCCAGGCGGCAAGCTAAAATATCAGCTCTGAGAAGATCATAGATATTCTCGCGCAAAAGCATGTGATTTGGAATCTCCTTGGCCATAATCTCTCAGTCCTGATATTTCACGTCAAGGCCTAAATGCTTGAATTCCCGCCGAATTGATTTATCAATCGGACCGATGAGGCACGCGGTCACGCGTGTTCCGAGCGACGCAGCCGAGGAAAGACCGGACATGGACAGGCTTTTTGCCAACGGGACCGTCAACGTCGCGCAATCGGGCGAGGGGCCGCCGCTGTTTCTCTTTCACTCGTTGTTGTCGGATCGCGCGAGCTTCGACGCGGTTGTGCCTGAGCTCGCGCCGTCGTTCCGGACCATCGTGCCGGAGCTCCCGGGGTTCGGCCGTTCACGCGCCGTGGAAGGCGGTCTTGCTGCGGTCGCCGACCGGATGGCCGAGGCCGTGCGGGATGCTGCGGGCGGCGCGCCGGCGATCGTGCTCGGCAATGGTTATGGCGGGTTCGTCGCCTTGCAGATGGCGATCCGGCATCCCGAGATCGCGAGCAGGCTCATCCTCGCCGACAGCGGTGCGGCGTTCTCCGAGCCCGGCCGCGAGGCGTTTCGCAACATGGCGAGGGTGTCGCGGGAGAAGGGACTGGAGGCCATCACCGACGTCGCGATGCGGCGCCTGTTCGCGCCCGAGTTTCAGGAGCAGCAGCCCGACCTGATGAAGGACCGTCGTGCAGCTTTTCTGCGAACGGATCCCGATGTGTTTCGCGCGGCCTGCGATGCCCTGGCGAGCCTCGATCTCCGCGCCGAACTTGCCTGCGTGAAAGTTCCGGTTCTTGTGATGGTCGGCGAGCATGACGAGGCAACGCCTCCGCCGATGTCGCATGAGTTGGCCGCGGGACTTCCGCGCGCCGAACTCAAGATCCTCGCGGGTTGCGCCCACGTACCGCAGCTGCAATCGCCGCGACAGTTTCTCGACGCCATGAAGGAATTTCTGCTCTGAGCTCGCAGGCCGTATAAGGGGGGATCGGCCCTGCGATTTCGCACCAGAGTAGGCAATGTTCGCCCTGACATTTCTCGGGACTTCGGCAAGCGTGCCATCCGCGGAGCGCAACCATCCGGCGCTTCTGCTCGAGGCCGCGGGCAATCGCATCCTGATCGATTGCGGCGAAGGCACGCAGCGCCAGCTGCTGCGAAGCGGCGCGGGCTTTCGACGGCTCGATCGCATTCTGCTGACACACGGCCACCTCGATCATGTGCTCGGCATCCCCGGCCTGTTCTCGACATTGGGGCTGCGGCAGACCTCCGATGTCATGATCATCCATGGCGGGCCGGGCACGCTCGATCTCGTCATCCGCATGCTTGCAGGGCTGTGGGGTGAGGGGCGCGCGCCGATCTCCGTGCAGTTCGCGCCGCTGTCGGAAGGCCCCGTCGTCGACGCCGGCGACTTCAACATCGGCTGCTTTCCGGTCCGTCATCGCAACACCGACAGTTTCGGCTTCGTTTTTGAAAGCCCTGCGCGGCGTCATCTCTTGTCAGATCGCCTCTCGGCGCTCGGTGTGCCCGACGGTCCCGTGCGCGGCGAGCTTGCCGCAGGTCGACCGGTCACGGTTGAAGGAGGCCGGACGATCCATCCGGAGGATGTTCTGGGTCCGCTGGGTGGGGCCAGGAAGCTGGTCGTGATCGGCGACACCGAGACCACCGAGGGGCTTTCGACACATGCCGCGGATGCGGACCTGCTGGTGATCGAGGCGACGTTCCTGGATCGGGATGCGCCGACGGCGCGAGATTACGGCCATCTCACCGCGACGGAGGCGGCTCGGTTCGCGGCCACGAATAACGTTCGGCAGCTCGTGCTGACCCATCTGTCGGGCCGCTATGAGGACGGAGAGATCCTGGCCGAGGCGGCAAAGATCTTCCCGAACGTCCGGATCGCTGCAGATTTCGATCGTATCGCTGTTTAGGCGGTGCGTTGCACGGCCATTAATCTTACCTGTCAAGGTTGACGCGACTTCATCCCCGCAGCCGCGCGCCAGCGCGGTATTTTCGCGAGATCAGAAATCAGTTTGTATTGAGAGTATCATGTCTCGTTCCGTTGAATTGATCGTTGAGGGCTATGTGCGGCTGAACGATCGCCATGCGCTGGAGGATATTTTGGCGCATCGCCAGGATCTGCTGCGTCAGCTGGTGGCTGTGACTGGCGTCGACCCGCAGCACTCCATCGCGCAGGTGAACGAGGAAATCACCATCATCGAAGCCGGACTTGCCACGCTCGTCCCGGAATAGCCATCTTCAGAGACCGCGCTTCGGCCGACAGCGCACTCAGCTCAACAGGCCCGATTTGATCGCGAGCCCCTGCACCTTGCCCGTCAGCAGCGTCAGCTTCGGCAGCGCCTGGTCGCGAAAGGTCGGCATGTCCATGCGCATTGCATCCACGGTGACGCTCAATCCCGCGATCACAAAACCCTGGGCGTCGAGGATCGGCGTCGCCAGCGTGCGCAGGCCATAGGCGTTCTCGCCGTCGGAGACGGCGTAGCCTTTCTTCTTCACCTGGTCCAGCCGTGCGAGCAGGGCATCGAGATCGGTCAGCGTTCGCTCCGACAGCTTGACGCGGGGGCGTGCCTCCAGCCGCGCGATCTGCTCGTCACGCTGAAGATGCGCCAGCATGGCATGGCCGAGCGCGGCGCTATAGGCGGGGATGCGCGCGCCGGGCCGGCGATCCATCTTGTAGCGGTCGAGGCCCGCACTGGCGCGCGCAAGATAAATCACGTCGCCGCCGTCGAGGATGCCAAGCGAGGCCGCATCGCCGACCTCGGGGACCAGATCGTGCAGCAGCGGCTCGACGAGGGCACGCAACGATCCGTGCGACAGCACGGTGTAGCCGAGGTCGAGACAGGCGACGCCGAGACGGAACCGGCGGCTCTGTGGCACGGCCTGGAGATAGCCGAGTTCGATCAGGGTCTGAATCAGCCGGAATGCCGTGCCGCGATCGAGCTCGGCGCGTGCGGCAACTTCGCTCAACGTCAGCTCGAAGGCCTCGCTGGTGAAACTCTTGAGCACGGCAAAGGCCTTGCCGACGGACGCGACATAGTTCTTGGGATTTTTATCCTTGGGATTCTTATCCCTAGGGTTTTTCGGTGTAGCTTCCGGGGCGCGCTTCGCCGGCTTCTTTTCGACCTTGGCCATGCCTGTATGCCCTGCCATGACAGCCACAGCCCTTGACGCGGCGGCAGCCTGATCTTACCAACGGGTCAGATTATAACAAATGTTCGCATTCCGAACAACATCGATCTGACGATCGGAGGAAGCTTTGTCGACATCATCGCTGCACCCCCAGTCCTTGCACCCACATGGCGTGTTCTCCGCCGCGCTGACGCCGCTCGATGCCGAGCTCGCGCCCGATCATGCGCGCTTCATCGCGCATTGCCGTTACCTGCTGGACGAAGGCTGCGATGCCATCGCGATGCTTGGCACGACGGGGGAGGCGAACTCCTTCTCGGTCTCCGAGCGCACGGCGCTGCTGGAGGCCGTGATCGCCGGCGGCATCAAGCCGAACCAGCTGCTGCCGGGCACCGGCGTTGCTGCATTCACCGAGACCATCGCGCTGACGCGCCATGCACTGTCGGTCGGCGTCGATACCGTGGTGATGCTGCCGCCGTTCTACTACAAGAACGTCAGCGATGATGGCGTCTATGCCGCCTACAACGAGATCATCCAGCGCATCGGCGATAAGCGCCTCAGGATCGTGCTCTATCACATCCCGCAGATGTCGATGCAGCCGATCTCGCACGCGCTGATCGAGCGGTTGCGTACGGCCTATCCGTCGACCATCGTCGGCATCAAGGATTCCTCGGGCGACTTCGCCAACATGACCGCGATGGTCGAGCGGTTCCCCGGCTTTTCGGTGCTGACCGGCGCCGACCCGCTGCTGCTGCCGCTGCTGCGCAAGGGTGGCGCTGGCTGCATCACGGCGACCTCGAACCTCATCGCGCGCGATCTCGCCTATGTCTTCAAGCATTTCCGCGACAGCGACGACGACGCCAAGCTCGCGGCTGCGCAGGCGCGCATCGTGAAGGCGCGCGAGCTGGTCTCGCGCTTCGCGCAGATGCCGTCCCTGAAGGCCCTGATGGCCGAGCGCACCGGTCACGCCGGCTGGCAGCGCCTGCGGCCGCCGCTGGAGACCTTGCCGGCAGCTCAAGTGAAAGAGCTGCTCGCGAATGCCGCGGCATTCGCGACGGCTGCCTAAGGCGGACGCGGACGGCGAGGCGATCCGATGTCCGACTCTTTCCAGGACGCGCTGACCGGGCTCGCCGCCATCGTCGGCGACAAGCACGTCATTGCGTCCGGGTCTGACCAGGAGCCCTATGTGGTGGACTGGCGCGGGCGTTATCGCGGCCGCGCGGTTGCGGTGGTGAAGCCCGGTTCGACCGCCGAGGTCGCGTCCGTGGTCAGATATTGCGCCGGGAAGCAGCTCGCGATCGTGCCGCAAGGCGGCAACACCGGGATGTGCGGGGCTGCGACGCCGGATGATGCTGCCGGCAACGTCGTGATCCGGCTGGATCGCATGCGCACCGTGCGCGATGTCAGCCCGCTCGCCAACACCATCACGGTGGAGGCCGGCTGCATCCTCGCCGAGGTGCAGAGTTCGGCCCGCGACGTCGATCGCTATTTTCCCTTGAGCCTGGGTGCCGAGGGCTCCTGCCAGATCGGCGGCAACATCTCGACCAATGCCGGCGGCACCGCCGTGCTGCGCTACGGGCCGACGCGCGATCTCGTGCTCGGCCTGGAGGTCGTGCTGCCCGACGGGCGCGTCTTCAACGGCCTGCGCGCGCTGCGCAAGGACAACACCGGCTATGCGCTCAAGCAGCTCTTCATCGGCGCGGAAGGCACGCTCGGCATCGTCACCGCGGCGGTGCTGAAACTTTTCGCGCCGCCGCGCAGTTCGGCATTGGCGCTGTTGAAGCTCAGGGGCGTCGAGCAGGCGCTCGAGATCATGGCGCGCCTGCGCGGTGCGGTCGGCGACCGGCTCGGCAGCCTCGAGATCATGTCGCGGTCCCAGATCGAGGCGATCGCCGTGACCGTGCCGCACGTCACCATTCCCTTCACGCTGACGACACCATGGTATCTGATCGTCGAGCTGACTGACACGCTCGCGGGCGTTGACCTCAACGAACCTCTTGCGGCGGTGCTTGCCGATGCGATGGAAGCAGGGCTCGCGGAAGACGCGATCCTGGCCTCGAACCTTGCGCAGGCGAAGGCGATCTGGACCGTCAGGCACAGCGTGTCGGAAGGCAACAAGCGCAGCGGCTATGTGGTGTCGCATGACAGCGTGGTTCCGCTGGAGCGTCAGGCGGCCTTCGTCACCAATGTCGAGGCCCGGATCAAGGCCGCCGTGCCGCATGCGAACGTGGTGATGCATGGCCATATCGGCGACGGCAATATCCATGTCATCGCGCTGATCGACCGTGCGCGTTGCCAGGATCCGGCCGCGACCGCGGCGCTGGTGGCTGAGATCAACGAGATCGTCGATGACGAGACTGCGGCGCAGGGCGGGGCGATCAGCGCCGAGCATGGCATCGGCATCACCAATCGCGGCCGGCTTGCCCGTGTCGCCGATCCCCTGGACATCGAGCTGATGCGCGGCATCAAGCAATTGCTCGATCCGCAGGGCTTGATGAATCCCGGCAAGATCTTTGGCGAGGGAGCGGCATGACGATGACCAGCGTCCGCCTGCTTGCTGACGATTTGACCGGCGCGCTCGACACCGCGGCGGAGTTCGTTGGCCTGTGCGGACCGTTCGATGTCATCTGGAAGGATACGGTGTCGGGTTCCCCGAGCCTCGCCATCGACAGCGGCACGAGGGAACGCTCGAAAGCCGAAAGCGTCGCGATCGTCGGCCGGCTGGCACCGCTGCTTCAGGACAGCACGATCGCCTACAAGAAAGCGGACAGCCTGCTGCGCGGCGCATGGGCAGCCGAGCTCGGTGCCTGCCTGGGCACCGGCCACTGGGCGTCCTGCGTGGTGGCGCCTGCCTTCGACTATCAGGGACGCCGCACCGTCGATGCCCAGCAATATGCGCGCACGGTGGATGGCGACTGGCATCGCGTTGGCGACAATCTACTGGATCAGCTGAGACAGGATGGCATCGCGGCGCAGCGCGGCAACGCCGACACGCTGGCGCAAGGCGGCGTTCAGGTCTTCGACGCCGAGAGCGACGTCGATCTCGATCGCGTCGTCGAGATGGCGCGGCGAATGCCCGGGCCGGTGCTGTGGTGCGGAAGTGGCGGGCTGGCCGGTGCCCTCGCGCGGGGCCAACGCGCAGATGCGCTTTCGAAATTGAAGCGCCCGGTGCTGGGCCTGTTCGGCTCTGACCAGGCCGCCACTGCCTCCCAGCTGGATGCATGTGGCGAGGCCACTGTTGCGCTTGGCGAAGGTGAGGGCCGCGCTATCGTTCAACGCAAGCTGGCCGATGCCGGCGTGGCGCTGGTGAAATTCTCGCTGGCCGAAGGGCTGTCGCGCGCCGACGCTGCGCAACGGATCGCGCGCGAGCTGACGGCGTTGGTCACGACGCTCGATCCGCCGGGAACCCTGATCGTTGCTGGCGGAGAAACGCTGAAGGCCGTATGCCTTGCCCTCGGCGCGCACGCGCTGCAGGTGACAGGGCGGATCGTGCCGGGCTTGCCGCGCTCGACGCTGCAAGGCGGCCGCTGGGCCGGCGTCGATGTCGTCTCGAAATCCGGAGCCTTCGGCGCGCGCGATCTCTGGCGCGATCTGCTCCGGGACAATCATTTGCTCAATCAGGGGAGTCCGACATGACCTCTCGTCATCTTGCCATCACCATGGGCGATCCCGCCGGGATCGGACCGGAGATTATCGTCAAGGCCTGTGTGGGATTGAAGGAGCGGATCGCGCGTGGCGATCTGCGCCTGCTGATCATCGGCAGCGGCGCGGCGCTGGACGGCGCGAAGGCTGCGCTCGGCAGCGACGTTGCGATCCCGCAGGTGACCGCGGATGATCGCGACTGGCCGAACCTCTGCTATTTGCAGGCCGACGTCGAGGGCGACCCGATCAAGCCCGGCGTGCTCAGTGCCGATGGCGGCCGCTTTGCCTATAAGGCGATCGAGCAGGGCGTGCGCCTGACCCAGGCAGGCCGAACCGGAGCCATCGTAACCGCGCCGCTGAACAAGGAAGCCCTCAACAAGGCCGGCTATCATTTCCCCGGCCATACCGAGATGCTGGCGCATCTCACCGGCGTGCGCGGCTCGGTGATGCTGCTCGCTCACGGCAACATGCGTGTCAGCCATGTCTCGACCCATGTGGCGCTGGAGGATGTGCCGAAGCGTCTGACGCCGGAGCGGCTGCGCATGGTGATCGATCTCACCAATGATGCGCTGCTGCGGCTCGGCATTGCCAAGCCGAAGATCGCGATCGCCGCGCTCAATCCGCATGCCGGCGAGGGTGGCCTGTTCGGCCGGCAGGACATCGACGTCTCCGCGCCGACGATCGCGAAGGCGGTCGCCGACGGTCTCGACGTCGTCGGTCCCGTGCCCGGCGACACCATCTTCGTCAAGCTGCGCGCCGGCCAGTACGATGCGGCGGTCGCGATGTATCACGATCAGGGGCACATTCCGGTCAAGCTGCTCGGCTTCCAGGTCGATCCCGCGACGGGCCGCTGGCAGGAACTCTCCGGCGTCAACATCACGCTGGGTCTGCCGATCATCCGCACCTCCGTCGACCACGGCACCGCCTTCGACATCGCCGGCAAGGGCATTGCGAACGAGCACAGCCTGATCGAGGCCATCGATTATGCCGAGCGGCTGTCCGCAGGCAGCACCGCATCCAAGTCCTGAGATCGAGCCCACGATGACCAACGCCTTCACGCCCATCGAAATCCTCCGCCCCACTATCTTGGAGTTCGGCAACGGCACCATCACCGCTGCAGCGCGCTTCGCCGAGCGGATCGGTGCCAAGCGGCCGCTGGTGATCTCCGATCCCTTCAACGCGCGCCGCGTCGACACGCTGGCGCTGCCGGGCGCCGTCAAAGTGTTCGGCGAGGTCAAGCCGGAGCCGGACCTGCCCAATCTCGAGAAGGCGGTCGCGATGGCGAAAGAAGCCAAGCCCGATCTCGTCGTCGGCTTCGGCGGCGGCAGCGCGATGGATCTCGCCAAGCTGGTCGCGGTGATGTGCACGTCTGAGGTGCCCTTTGCCGACATCGTCGGGCCGGAGAAGGTCGCCGGCCGCAGCGTCGCGCTGATGCAGATCCCGACCACGTCCGGTACCGGCAGCGAGGCCGGCACCCGCGCGCTGGTCACCGATCCCGTCAGCCAGAACAAGCAGGCGGTGCAGAGCCGTTTCATGCTGGCCGATATCGCCATCGTCGATCCCGATCTGACGATGACCGTGCCGAAGGAGATCACGGCTGCCACCGGCGTCGATGCGCTGGCGCATTGCGTGGAGGCCTATACCAGCCGCAAGGCGCACCCGACGATCGACCTCTATGCGCTCGAAGGCGCGCGGCTGGTCGGGCGTTATCTCAAGCGCGCGGTGGCCGATGGCGGCGATCGCGAGGCCCGTGCCGGTCTGTCGCTGGCTTCGCTCTATGGCGGCTATTGCCTGGGGCCGGTGAACACCACTGCCGGCCACGCCGTGGCCTATCCGCTCGGCACGCGTCATCACATCGCGCACGGTCTCGCCTGCGCGATGATCTTCCCGCACACGCTGGCGTTCAACATGCCGGCGGTGGAGGCGAAGACGGTCGCGGTGCTCGGAGCGCTCGGTCTGCCGGAGCAGAACGATCCGAAGCTTGCATTCGATGCGACCTACGCCTTCTGCAAGAACCTCGGTGTGGAGATGCGGCTGTCGGCGCTCGGCGTGCCAAAGGACGATCTCGGCATGATGGCCGACGAGGCGCACGCCATTCGCCGCCTGCTCGACAACAATCCGCGCGATTTGGGACGGGATGCGATCCTCAACATGTACGAGGTCGCGTTCTAGCCATCTCCGCCGTGCGCGGCGCTCAATCAATAACATTCAAAAAAGTAGAGGAAACTTCGATGAGATCGATGTGGCTTGGTCTTGCCTCGGCAATCCTGCTGGCGATGTCGCCGGCGAGTGCGCAGGATGGTTATCCGTCCAAGCAGGTGACGGTGATCGTACCCTTCGCCGCCGGCGGCACCGCGGACATCTTTGCGCGCATGGTGTCGAACCATCTGCAGATGAAGCTCGGCAAGCCGTTCGTGGTCGAGAATGTCGGCGGCGCCGGCTCGATCCTCGGCGTGACGCGGCTGGCGAAGTCGGCCCCCGATGGCATCACGATCGGTCTTGCCAGCACCTCGGCGCTCGCGATCAATCCGTCGCTGTACGGGCCGAAGCTCAGCTACCAGCCGGACAGGGATCTCGCGCCGGTCGCCCAGATCAGCGTCGTGCCCAACGTGCTCGTCGTCAATCCCGACAAGATCAAGGCACGGACCGTGCCGGAGCTGATCGCCTATCTGAAGGCGAACCCGGACAAGGTCTCGTTCGGCTCGGCCGGCGTCGGCACCTCGCAGCATCTCGCAGGCGAATTGTTTCAGCAGATGACCGGCACCAAGATGGTGCACGTGCCCTACAAGGGCTCGAGCCAGATGCTGACGGACCTGTTGAGCGGCCAGATCGATCTCGCCTTCGACAACGTGCCGCTGCTGCTGCCGCAGGTGAAGACCGGCCAGCTCGCGATGCTGGCAACCGCAACGCCGAAGCGCGCCGCCTTCGATCCGGAGGTGCCGGCCGTGGCCGAATTCTTGCCCGGTTTCGAAGCAGTCGCCTGGCACGGCTTCTTCGTTCCGGCCAGCACGCCGAAGCCGATCATCGAAAAGCTCTCGGCCGAGATCCGCGCCTACATGCAGCAGCCGGAGACGGTGCAGAAGATGGCCGAGCTCGGCGCCACCGCAGTCGCGGTCGATTCCGAGCCGTTCGCCGCCTACATCGCCTCCGAGACCGAGCGGTGGAAGAAGGTGATCGAGGCCGCGAACATCAAGATGGAGTAGGGGACGATCCGTCCACCGCAGCGCTTGCCAGTCCGGGGACGAGCAGGTAGAAGGCTGCACGCCTGAGCCGTGATTGCGCAGACCGCGCTTCCGGCCACAGTCGGACAGATCAGTAAGATATTGAATTTGTTCGACTATTCCGTTGGGGAATGGTGTAACGGTAGCACAACAGACTCTGACTCTGTTTGTCTTGGTTCGAATCCAGGTTCCCCAGCCATTCAAGGCGCCTCCCACAGGCCTGAATTGCCTCTGACCCGGCCGTCTGCCGTGCCCGGCTCGCGACGGTTTGCCTCATCCCGACTTCGCCATCGCGTGTCGGATCGGTGTGCGTCCGATCGTCCTTGGGGCACATAACCCAAGGAGATCCGAGATGCCCTATGTCGATGGTTTCGTGCTGGCGGTGCGCAAGGACAAGATCGAGGCCTACAAGGCGCTGGCCCGCACGGCTTGCGAGGTGTGGATGGAGCACGGCGCGCTCGACTATGTCGAATGCATCGGCGATGACGTGCCCTATGGCGAGCTCACATCCTTTCCGCGCGCGGTGATGGCGACGGAGGATGAGGTCGTGGTGTTCTCGTGGATCGTCTACCGCGATCGCGCGAGCCGCGATGCCGTCAACGCCAAGGTGATGGCCGATCCGCGGCTGAAGGGCTCCGACATGCCGTTCGACGGCAAGCGCATGATCTATGGCGGCTTCACGACGCTGCTGCGGGCATGTGATGAGCGGGCTTCACCTGCGCAATAGACTTTGCGCCGGCTAGGAAATCCCCGTGATGTCGCTGAGCTGCGACGCCAACGCCGGCGTACAGCCCAGGATCGGATTGCCCTTGCTGATGCCGTCTCCGGCGAAGAAGTCGTTGACCCAGCCACCGGCCTCGCCGACGATCACAATGCCGGCGGCGACGTCCCAGGCGTTGATGTGCAGCTCGGCATAGGCGTCGGTGCGCCCGTTCGCGACATGACAGAGACCCAGCGTGCCTGAACTCCCGCGCTTGATCGAGCAGCCGGCGGAATAACCGCGGCCGATCATGTCGAGATAGCGCTGCGAGGGTATGCGGGCTGACCAACCCAGTTCGACATAAGCGCGGCGGATGTCATCGGCGCCTGAGACGGCGATCGGCTGCCCGTTGAGCGTCGCACCCTGGCCACGTTGCGCGACATAGAGCTCGTCCAGCGCCGGTGCCGCGACGATGCCGATCGTCGGCTCGCGGTTCAGCAGGAAGCCCATGGAGATGCACCAGTTGCGATCGCCGCGCGCAAAGTTCGAGGTGCCGTCGATCGGATCGAGGATCCAGACCGCATCGCTGGCCTCGCCGCCGCCTTCCTCGCCGATCACGGTGTCGCCAGGGAAAAGCTCTCTGAGCCGTGCGCGCAAAAAATCCTCGACGGCGCCGTCGGCGACGGTGAGCCAATCCTGCGCCCCCTTCATCGTGACGCCGAGGCTTTCCTTGCGGCCGAAATAGTCGAGCGCCATGCGTCCCGCCTCGGCGACGAGGCCCTGCGCCGCGTAGCGCCGCAGCATGAGCTCGGCGGGGGTCATGGTCAGACGGCCTCGATGGCGACAGGGCGACCAGTCCGGGCCGATTCGGTGGCGGCGTCAGCCAGCATCTGGGCGCGCAGTCCGTCGAGACCGGTCGGAGAGGGCGCTGCCTTGCCGGCGCAAGCGTCGATGAAGGCCGCGAGTTCGACGCGATACGCGGCGGCATAGCGTTCGAGGAAGAAGTTCTGCACCGGATCGGCGCGGAAGCCTGCGCCGGTGGCGATCTCGACGGTTGTCTCGTGGATGTTGCCGGCCCTCAGCATTCCCTTCGAGCCATGCACCTCCACGCGCTGGTCGTAGCCGTAAGTGGCGCGGCGCGAATTCGAGATCTGCGCGATGCGTCCGCTCGCCGTCTTCATCAGCACCGCGGCGGTATCGACGTCGCCGGCCTCACCGATGGCCTTGTCCACCAGCGCCGAGCCGAGCGCGAAGACCTCGACCGGCTCCTCCGCCAGCAGGAAGCGCGCCATGTCGAAATCGTGGATCATCATGTCGCGGAAGAGACCGCCCGAGCGTTTCACATACTCGACCGGCGGCGGTCCGGGATCGCGCGAAATGATGTTGACGATCTCGATCTCTCCGGCCTCGCCCTGGCGTAGCCGCTTCTCCAAAGCCGCGAAGTTCGGATCGAAGCGGCGATTGAAGCCGATCATCAGCGGCTTGCCTGTCTTCTCGACCGTGGCGAGACAGCGGCGAATGCGTCCCGAATCGAGGTCGACCGGCTTCTCGCAGAACACAGCCTTGCCAGCCGAGACGGCGGCCTCGATGAGGTCGGCATGCGTGTCGGTCGGCGTGCAGATCAGGATAGCGTCGATGCCGGAATCGCTCAGCATCGCGTCGGTGTCGGCCGCTTTCGCGCCTGCAGCCTGCGCCAGCGAGGACGCTGCCTCGCGCGAGGCGTCGGCCACCGCGACGAGGTTTGCATCGCCGCGCGCGGCGACATTAAGGCCGTGAATGCGCCCGATCCTGCCGGCGCCAAGAAGTCCAAACCGCATTGTCATCATCATGTCCGTCTCAGACGGAAGCGCTCCCTCGGGTGGCATATTTTGTTTGTCTTGCTTGACTATTGGATTAAGCATTCCATTCTCTGCGCCGCCTAGTCAAGGTCGGAGCGTGCGCTTCTCGATGTCGTCAACCGCGTCACGGCATCGTGTCAGATCGGATGACGACGAAGGCGCGGTCGGCGCGATGATGGAACAATTTCCGCCAGCTTGCCCAAGCCGGGTGGCGCGGTTGAGTGGGAGCGAGTAATGGCGACGATCAGGCTGACCATGGCGCAGGCGCTCGTCGCCGCGATGGCTGCGCAGCGAACGGTGATCGACGGGCAGGATCAGCCGCTCTTCGCCGGTGTCTGGGCGATCTTCGGGCATGGCAATGTCGCGGGTCTTGGCGAGGCGCTGTATGCCGCGCGCGACCGTCTGCCGACCTTACGTGCGCACAACGAGCAGGCGATGGCGCATGCCGCGATCGCCTTCGCCAAGGCCTCGCGCCGCCGGCGCATGATGGCGGTCACGAGCTCGATCGGGCCAGGCGCGACCAACATGGTGACGGCCGCAGCCGTTGCTCACGTCAATCGCCTGCCGGTGTTACTGCTGCCGGGCGATGTCTTCGCCGGCCGTCGCCCCGATCCCGTGCTGCAGCAGATCGAGGATTTCGGTGACGGGACTGTCTCCGCCAATGACTGCTTCCGGCCGGTCTCGCGCTATTTCGACCGCATCACCCGGCCCGAGCAGATCATGCCCGCCTTCGAGCGTGCGATGCAGGTCCTGACGGATCCTGCCGAATGCGGGCCCGTGACGCTCGCGCTCTGCCAGGACGTGCAGACGGAAGCCTTCGACTATCCCGACTGGTTCTTCGCCGAGCGCGTCTGGCAGCCGCGCCGGGCGCGAGCCGACGAGACGCAAATGGCGCAGGCCGCAGCGCTGCTCAAAGCCGCGAAACGCCCGCTCGTCGTCGCCGGCGGTGGCGTTCTCTACAGCGAGGCGGAAGGCGAACTCGCAGCCTTCTGCACAGCGCACGGCATCCCGGTGGCGGAAACGCAGGCCGGCAAGAGCGCGCTGCCTCACGACCATCCGCTCAATCTCGGCGCGATCGGCGTGACCGGCACGGGCGCGGCCAACGATGCGGCGCGGCAGGCCGATCTCGTCCTTGCGATCGGCACGCGCTTGCAGGATTTCACCACAGGTTCGCGCTCGCTCTTCGCCGACCCGGCCTGCCGGATCGTCGGTCTCAATACGCAGCCCTTTGATGCCGGCAAATATCGTGCGCAGCCACTCGTCGCCGATGCCAAGGTCGGCCTGGCGGAGCTTGGCGCCGCACTTCAGGGCTGGGCGGCGCCCGCCGGTTGGACCGGCCAGGCCAAAAGCGGCCGCACGGCTTGGCTCGAAACGGCAGCGCGCTACCTAGCTGCCGGCAACGAAACCTTGCCGAGCGATGCGCAGGTCATCGGTGCCGTTCAACGCCGCAGCCGGCCCAGCGATGTCGTGCTTTGCGCGGCCGGTGGCTTGCCTGGCGAGCTGCACAAGCTCTGGCAGGCGAGCGCGCCCGGCGGCTACCACATGGAATACGGCTATTCCTGCATGGGCTACGAGATCGCCGGCGGTCTTGGCGTCAAGCTCGCCGATCCCGCGCGCGACGTCATCGTGATGGTCGGCGACGGCTCTTATCTGATGATGAACTCCGAGATCGCGACGTCGGTGATGCTCGGTGTCAAGCTCATCATCGTCGTGCTCGACAACCGCGGCTTCGGTTGCATCAACCGGCTCCAGAACGCGACCGGCGGTGCCCCCTTCAACAACCTCCTGCGCGACGCCCGTCACGAGACGCTGCCCGCGATCGATTTCGCCGCCCACGCCGCCGCGATGGGGGCGAACGCGCGCAAGGTCGCGAGCATTGGTGAGTTGGAAGCGGCCTTCGACGAGGCGCGCCGCCATGATCGGACCAGCATCATCGTGATCGACACCGACCCGATGCCCTCGACCGATGCCGGCGGCCATTGGTGGGACGTGGCGGTGCCGGAGGTTTCGGGACGCACCGAGGTCGAAGCCGCAAGGCGCAACTATGTCGAGGCGCTCGTGCGCCGCAAATACTGATCAAGCGAGGACGACATGCCTATCCGTATCGGCGCCAACCCCATCGGCTGGTCGAACGACGATCTGCAGGAGATAGGCGGCGAGACGTCGCTCGAGACCTGCCTCGCCGAAGCGCGTGAGGCGGGCTTCGAGGGCATGGAGCTGGGTCACAAATTTCCGCGCGAGCCGCAGACGCTGAAGGCTGCGCTCGCGCCGTTCGGCATGGCCTGCATCTCCGGCTGGTATTCGGCCGAACTTCTGCGGCGCGATGCCGATGAGGAGATGCGGCACCTGCGTCCGCATCTCGATCTGCTGAAGGCGATGGGATCGACCGTGTTGGTCTTCGCCGAGACCTCGAATGCGATCCATGGCGATCGCAGCAAGCCGCTATCGCAGCGTCCGGTCATGAAGGCGGGCGACTGGGCGAAGTTCGGCCGCCGCATGACGGATGTCGCGGAGCGTACGCTCGCCGAGGGCGTCAGGCTGGTCTACCATCATCACATGGGCACGATCGTGGAAAGCGCCGATGATATCGATGCCTTCATGGCGGCGACTGGTGATGCTGCTCATCTCCTGCTCGACACCGGTCACGCCACGTGGGGCGGCGCCGACCCGGCCGCGCTGGCCCGGCGTTATCGCACCCGGATCAGCCATGTCCACGCCAAGGACGTGCGCCGGGCGGTGATGGAGCAGGCGCGCCGCGAGGATTGGAGTTTTCTCGACGCGGTGCTGGGGCAGGGCAGCGAGCTCGGCGTCTACACAGTCCCCGGCGACGGCATGGTCGATTACCCCTCCGTGTTCCGCGAGCTGCCGGGCTATTCCGGTTGGGTTGTCGTTGAGGCGGAGCAGGATCCGCGGAAGGCGCACCCGCTGACCTATGCCAGGAAGGGGATCGCCCATCTGAAGACGAGCTTGAAGGAGGCCGGGCTCACCTAGGCAGCAAGCGCGCCGCAGCGGTTGCGCGCGCCTCCCGGGCCCGCGTCATCGGTGCTTCCTTGTGCAACATCGTCGCAATCCGTTTCACCTTGCCGGTACTCCGCTGGCATGCCATCCTCTCGCCGCCAGGAATAATCAAACGGAAGCGGGCGCCCGCCACAGCTTCCAAAAAACCTTGGTTGGGGAAACCCTTTGGGAGGTCTGATTTCATGACATTGAAGCACGTCACGGGGCTGCTTTGCGCGGCCGCGATGTCCCTTGTGCTCGCGGCCGGCGTGCGCGCCGAGGACAAGGTGGTCAAGATCGGCGTCATCATGCCGATGTCCGGCGGCACCGCCTCGATCGGCGCGCATGCCAAGGCGGCCATCGAAGTCGCCATGGACATCATCAACAACGCACATCCCGAGCTCGGCAATCTGCCGCTGGCCAAGAACGCCGGCCTTGCCGGCCTCGGCGGCGCCAAGATCGAGGCGGTCTTCGCCGACAACCAGGGCAACCCGGCGACGGGACAGAACCAGGCGCTGCGCCTGATCACGGAAGACAAGGTCGCGGCCGTGTTCGGCTCGTATCAGTCCGGCGTGACGCTGACATCGAGCGCCATCGCCGAGAAATACGGCATTCCCTTCCTCAATTCGGAATCGGTAGCCGCCAATCTCACCGAGCGGGGCTTCAAATGGTTCTTCCGGACCACGCCGATCGCGACGGATTTCGCCAAGATCTACGTTGATTTCCTTGCCGACATGAAGGCCACCGGCGCCAAGACCGACGCGATCGCGCTGGTCCACGACAACACCGAATACGGCACCTCGGTCGCCAATACGATCAGCGCCGCCTTCAAGGAGAAGGGCCAGCCGGTCGCGCTCGACGTCGCCTATCCCGTCAATGCCACCGACGTGCAGGGCCAGGTGCTCCAGCTCAAGGACAAGAAGCCCGACGTGATCATCATGATCTCCTACACGTCGGATGCGATCCTGTTCGCCAAGACCATGCAGTCGCTCGACTACAAGCCGGCGATCCTGCTCGCCGACGACGCCGGCTATTCCGACCCGTCCTTCATCAAGGCGGTCGGCAAGATCTCGCAGGGCGTCTTCAACCGCTCGTCCTGGGTCGTCGGACCGCCGGGCTCGGCGTCGGCCGTCATCGCCGACATGTACAAGAAGAAGAGCGGCGAGGAGATGGACGACACGGTCGCCCGCCAGATGCAGGGCTTCTTCGTGCTCGCCGACGCCATCGATCGCGCCGGCGCGACCGATCCGGCCAAGGTGCAGGCCGCGTTGAAGGCGACGGAGCTGAAGGCCGACCAGCTCATGATCGGCTACAAGGGCGTGAAGTTCGACGACAAGGGCCAGAACATCCTGGCGTCCGGCGCGATCATCCAGCTTCAGGACGGTGAGAACTACGTCTCGGTGTGGCCGAAGACCAACGCCGAGAAGCCGCCCGTGCTGCCGTACAAGGGCTGGTGAAATTGTTGAAGGCGGGGCCGCGCGTCCCGCCTTTCCCAAACTGATTTGATCAGAGCAACGCGGCTCATGTCCTTTGTCCTCGTGCAGGTGATTGTCGGCGGGCTTCTGCTTGGCGCCGTCTACGCCCTGTTTTCCTCGGGCCTCACGCTGGTGTGGGGCATGATGAACATCGTCAATTTCGCGCATGGCGATTTCGTCATGCTCGGGATGTATGTCGCCTATGTCGTCTACACCCTGATGGGCGGCGGGCCGATCCTGGGTGCGCCGCTTGCAACGCTGGTGCTCGCAACCGTCGGCGTCGTCGTCTACTTCGCCCTGATCCGCGACATCATGAAGGGGCCGATGCTGGCGCAGATCCTCGGTACCTTCGGCCTCGCGCTGCTGCTGCGCTATTCCGTGTTCTGGTGGTTCGGCGCCAACTTCCTGTCGATGCCGCCGAACATCGTCGGCGGCACCTATGCGTTTGCGGGCCTGCGCATCGAGGCCTCGCGGCTGCTGGCCGGTGTGGTCGCGCTGCTGGTGACGCTCGGCCTGCATCTGTTGCTGACCCGCACCTCGCTCGGCTCGAAAATGCTGGCGGTGGCGGAGGATCAGACCGCGGCGCAGCTGATGGGGATCAGGCCCGACACCATGCAGGCGATCGCCTGGGCGATCGCGGCCGGCGCCACCGGCCTTGCCGGCGCGCTGATCGCGAACTTCTTCTACATCGTGCCGACCGTCGGCGAGACGCTTGGCATTGTCGCCTTCGTCACGGTCTCGCTTGGCGGTTTCGGCAGCGTGCCCGGCGCGCTGGTTGCGGGCCTGTTGATCGGCGTGATCGAGTCACTGTCCGGCTATCTGATCGGTGCGGTGTACAAGGACATCGTCGTCTATGTCCTGTTCCTGTTCTTCCTCTGGTTCCGGCCGCAGGGCCTGATGGGGAAGATGTGATGCGGCGCCTGATCTGGCTCTCGGTCGTCGTCGCGGTTGCGATCGCCTATCCACTGCTGTTGTCTTCGCCGTTCCAGCAGCGCCTTGGCGCGCTGGTGCTGCTCTACGCGATCGCGGCGTCGGCCTGGAACATCGTCGGTGGCTATGCCGGCCAGGTCTCGGTCGGCCATGTCGTGTTCTTCGGCTGCGGGGCCTATGCCGCGATGGGGTCCTACGCCAAGTTCGGATTGTCGCCGTTGCTCGGGATTCCGGGCGGCATTGTCATCGCGGTCGCGCTTGCCGCGATTATCGGCGTGCCGACGCTACGGCTGTCGGGCCATTACTTCAGCATGGCGACGATCGCCGTCGCCGAGACCGTGCGATTGATCGTCACCAACACCGATTGGCTGGGGGCGGCGGTCGGCCTCTCGGGCCCGACCGTGCCGCGCAACATCTTCGATCTCTCGTTCCTGTCGTCTCTGCCATATTACTATCTCTTCCTCGTCATCCTCGCGATCACGCTGTTCATCACCTGGTGGATGACCAACAGCCGGATGGGATTTTATCTACGCGCAATCAAGGATTCCGAACGCGCCGCGCGCTCGCTCGGTGCACCCGCCAGCCGCACCAAGCTTTACGCCTATATGCTGAGCGCGGCATTCACCAGCGTCGCCGGCGCGCTCTATGCGATGATGTTCGGCTTTGTCGATCCAGAGTCAGGCCTCGGAATCCTGATCTCGGTGAAAATCCTGATCATGGCAGCGCTCGGCGGGGCAGGGCTGCTGTTCGGGCCATTGGTGGGCGCGGCGATCCTGGTGCCGCTGGAAGAGATCTCCAACAGCTGGCTCGGCGGCAAGGGGGCAGGCCTCACCTTCGTGGTCTATGGCGCGATCATCGTGCTGATCGCACGTTTCCAGCCCGGTGGTTTGCTCAGCCTGTTCACGCGGCGCAGGAAGCCAACATCCGACACGGGAGCCAGCCATGCTCCTTGAGGCACGCGGAATCACAAAAGCGTTCGGCAGCTTCAAGGCGGTGGATGACGCCTCCGTGACGCTGGAGCAGGGCGATATTCTCGGCCTGATCGGCCCGAACGGCGCGGGCAAGTCGACCTTCTTCAATTGCCTGACCGGCGATCTCAAGACCACTTCCGGCCGAGTCCTGTTCGAAGGGCGCGATATCACCGACTCCACGCCGGAGCTGCGTGCCGGGCTCGGGCTTGCCCGCACCTTCCAGGTGCCGCAGACCTTTGAAGGCATGACCGTCCTGGAAAACGTCATGATCGGTGCATTCCTGCGCACCGCGCAGCGCAAGGAAGCCGAGACCAAGGCGCGCGCCGTGCTGGAACGCGTGGGCATGAGCCGGCTTGCGGATGCGCCGGCGCGCTCGCTCGGCACGCCCGGCCGCAAGCGGCTGGAGATCGCCCGCGCTCTTGCGACCGAGCCAAAGGTGCTGCTGCTCGATGAGGCCATGGCTGGCCTCAACGCCCATGAGGTGAAGCTTGCGATCGATCTCGTCCGCGACATCCATCGTTCCGGCGTCACGCTCGTCATCGTCGAGCACATCATGGAAGTGATCATGTCGCTCGCCAGCCGGGTGATGGTGTTTCACCAGGGCAAGGAGATTGCCCGCGGCTCGCCGCGCGAGGTCACCTCGAACCCGGCTGTGATTGAGGCCTATCTCGGCAAACGCGCGGCGAAGGCGGCCGCCGGCCACACGCCGGTCGAGCTGTTGGGCGGGCCGGACCTATGAGCGGACCGTTGCTCAGGATCGAGCACCTCGAGGTGCGCTATGGCGACCTCATCGGCGTCTCCGACGTGTCACTGGAGGTGCCTGAGGGCAGCGTCGTCGCGCTGCTCGGCTCCAATGGCGGCGGCAAGACCACGACGCTGAACGCGATCGCCGGCCTTATCCCCGTGCATTCCGGCACGATCAGCTTTCGCGGCGAGGAGATCGCCGGCCAGAGGGCCTTTGCGATCGTGCGCAAGGGGCTGGCGCTGTCGCCGGAGGGCTGGCGGCTGTTCGTGCAGCAGAGCGTCGAGAACAACCTCATGCTCGGCGCGACGCCGCTGCATGACAGATCGCGCCAGACCGAACTGCTCGAGCGCGTCTACGAGATCTTCCCGCGGCTGAAGGAACGCCGCAACCAGCGAGCCGGCACCATGTCCGGCGGCGAGCGGCAGATGCTCGCGGTCGGCCGGGCGCTGATGAGCGACCCGAAGCCGTTGATGCTGGACGAGCCATCGCTTGGCCTTGCGCCGGCGGTGGTCGAGTCCATGTACGAAACGTTTGGTCGCCTGCATCGCGAGGGCCTGACCATCCTGCTCGCCGAGCAATCGATCGAGCTCGCACTGGAAGTCTCCGACTTCGCCACCGTCCTCCAGGTCGGCAAGAGCGTGCTGTCCGGTACCGCCGCGGCATTGGCCGAGGACCCGCAGGTCCAGAAGGCCTATTTGGGCGTGGACTGATCGATCTCTGCCTGCAGCAGCAGCAACAGGCAGCCTGCAAGCCGCGTCTCCATCTCTTTCGACCGAAGCGACAGCGGTCCGGGATCGTTGAGGATCGCGTTCACCAGCGTGCCCAGCACCACCTGGAAGCCGAACGCGATGGCGCGGGTCTTGGCGGCCGCGCGGCCCTTGCCCATGGCCGGCAGCAGGAGAGGGGTGGCACGCGCGGTGGTGGCCTTGGCCAGTGCCTTGAACGGCGTCCATTTGTCCGGACGGGTGTCGTCGTGCTGGAGCGCTGCACGGAGCACGCCTTCGTGGTGGCGCATCCAGGCGATGATGCCGCTGACGACGATATGGCAGAGCTTGTCGAGATTGGTCTCGGGCGACGGCCGCCTGATTTCGCCGAGCCGCTGCTCGCCGTCGCGTGCGGCGAGCGCCATCAGCGCGTTGAAATAGGCCTCCTTGCTCTCGAAGCGGCTGTAGAAGGCGCCGACCGTGGCGTCGACTTCAGTGCAGAGCGCCTCGATCGAGAGCTCGGCCAGGCTTCGCGTCCGCAGCATATCGGCGCCGGCCCGCAGCAGCGCCAGCGTCGTCTCGCGGCTGCGTCTCTGGCGTGACGGGGCGACGCCCGGCAGGTCGAAATCGCGGGAGCCAGGCGCCTCGGAAAATGGTCGCGTTCGTGCTTGCATCCACCCAAAATCGTAATCATAATTCTGATTATAATTTAGATTGAGACGAGCCGCGGGTCAACCGCGACGGCCGGGACAGGGAGCAACAGATGAGCGCAGGCAGTGGCACGCCGTTTCGCGGCACCGTCGGCAAGACGGTTGCGGAGTCGAAACCCTGGTGGCCGGAGGCCGTGAAGCCGCCCGCGGGCGCGCCGAACATTCTCGTCGTGCTGTTCGACGATGTCGGCTTCTCCGATTTCGGCTGCTACGGCTCGAGCATCAAGACGCCGACCATCGATCGGCTCGCTGCGGAGGGGCTGCGCTACTCGGGCTTTCACACCACCGCGATGTGCTCGACGACGCGCGCCGCGCTGCTCACCGGGCGCAACCATCATTCGGTCGGCGTCGGGTGCCTCGCCAATTTCGACTCCGGTTATCCCGGCTATCGCGGCAAGATCGCGCGCGAGGCGGGGACGCTGGCCGAAATGCTGCGCGTGCACGGCTATCGCAATTACATGGTCGGCAAATGGCACGTCACGCCGCTGACCGAGAGCGGGGCGACCGGCCCATTCGACGGCTGGCCGCTCGGGCGCGGCTTCGACCGCTTCTACGGCTTCCTCGACGCCGAGACCGACCAATACGCGCCCGAGCTCGTCTCCGACAACACGCACATCGATCCTCCCGGCACCTACGCCGACGGCTATCATCTGACCGAGGACCTGATCGACCAGGCGATCCGCTTCATCGGCGATCACCATGCCGACCGACCCGATATCCCCTGGCTCACCTGGGTCGCACTCGGCGCCTGCCATGCGCCGCACCAGGCGCCGGCCGACATCATCCGCAGCTACGATCCCGAATTCGTGCACGGCTGGGATGTCGAGCGCGAGCGGCGGCTGGCGCGCCAGAAGGCGATGGGACTGGTGCCGCAGGAGACGCGGATGCCTGATCGCAACGACGGCGTGAAGGCCTGGGAGGATCACTCCACAGACGAGCGTCGTGTGTTCACGCGGCTACAGGCGGCCTTCGCCGGCATGCTTGACCATTCCGACCGACATCTCGCGCGCCTTGTTTCATTCCTGGAGACGGCTGACATTCGCGACAACACGGTCATCATCGTGATGTCCGACAACGGCGCGAGCCAGGAGGGCGGCCCGCTCGGTTTCGTCAACGCGATGGGACCGTTCAATTTCAAGCCGGAGCCGATTCCCGAGAAGCTCGCCCGCATCGACGAGATCGGCGGACCCGACACCCACAGCAATTTCCCCCATGGCTGGGCCATGGCCTCCAACACGCCGCTGCGCCGCTACAAGCAGAACACCCATGGTGGCGGCATCCGCGATCCCTTCGTCATCAACTGGCCGAAACGGATTGCAGCCAAAGGCGAGCTGCGGCACCAGTTCGTGCACGCCTGCGACCTGACACCGACGCTGCTCGAGTTGATCGGGGTCGGCGCGCCATCCGAGATCGCCGGCTGCCCGCAGATGCCGCTCGAAGGCGAGAGCTTTGCGCGCTCGATCACGGATGCGTCCGCGCCTTCAAAACGCTCGCCGCAATATTTCGAGATGTTCGGTCATCGCGGGCTCTGGCAAGGCGGCTGGAAGGCGGTCGCCTACCATCCGCCCGGCACGCCGTTCGAGAAAGACAAATGGGAGCTGTTCCATCTCGACCGCGATTTCTCCGAGACGGACGATCTTGCGACGAAAGAGCCTGAGCGGCTGGCGCAGATGATCGCGACATGGTGGGACGAGGCCGAGAAGCATGACGTGCTGCCGCTCGACGACCGTTTCGGGCCGCGCTTTGCCGAGAACGCCGCGCGCTTCCACGGCGCGCGCCACCATTTCGTCTTCCACCACGGCATGGGCCACGTGCCGACCGACGTCGCGCCCGATGTGCGCAGCCGCAGCTACACGATCGAGGCGCATGTCGAGATCGGCGACGCGGGCGCCGATGGCGTGCTGATCTCGCATGGCGATGCGACGTCGGGCTACAGCCTTTATGTCAAGGACGGCCATCTCGTGCACGACCTCAACATCGGCGGCAGCCATCAGATCGTGCGCTCCGACCGCCAGGTTCGCTCCGGTGCGCGTCGGCTGGGCGTTCATGTCGAGCGTCTCGTCCGCACGGAGCCGCCCGCCAAGGGCTCGCGCACCGGTGTCACCGACTACACGCTGTTGATCGACGGCGAGAAGGCCGGCTCGCTGCAGACCCAGCTCGGCTTCCATACGCTGATCTCGTGGTCGGGCCTCGACATCGGCCGCGACCGCGGCAGCCCGGTGTCGCACTACGAGGCGCCGTTCGAGTTTGAGGGAAAACTGCTGCGCGTCACCGTCACCATGCACAACGACCAGACGCTCGACGGCGAGGCCGTCGGCAATGCGCAGATGGCGCGGCAGTAAGCGCGACGCCGCAGACGGGTCGCTACGGCTTGGCTGGGGGCGGTTGCAGCGGTCCAATCGCGAAAGGGGCGTCCGTGTTGCGTTCGCGCGTCGTGCGAATGCGCTTCACATCGGAGGTGGACGACGATTTGCCGGCATTGGGCGTCTGCGAGAAATTGCCGTCGGTCTGGTCGTTGCGTGGCCGCACCCTCGCATCATGGACGGTCGGCTCGGCCGTTGGCGTCGGCGGCGACTGCAATTGGGCCTGAGCGCGTGTGGCGGCGCCGATCACACCAAAGATGGTGATCAAGACAGCAAGCCGATCGAGGCCCGACTTTTCTCGCGTCATGCTCCACCGCCGTTGCCGGAACACCCGGCTGCGGCACCAGCGTAATCCAGCACGGGCGGCTCGGGAAGCCGCCCGGTGCAAGCCACCGACGTCTGCGGACCTACTTGATCTTGTCGTAAGCGGCCGCAAAGTCGTTCAGCGGCATCGGGATCGCGATCGTTTCCTTCGCCATGTTCTGGAAGGAGACCTTCAATTGCTTGCCCGACTTCAGGCTCGCGAGCAGGTCGGGTGCGATCGGCGTCGAGGCGTAGCAGCCGCGGTTCTCGCAGGTCTGGATCTGGAGATCGACCGCCTTGCCCTCGTCGACCTGAAGCTTGGCGCCGACCGGCAGGTTGAGGCCGAGCGGCAGTTGGAGCAAGGCGACCGGCGTGCGGGTATCGGGCGCGATGCGGATGTTGATCAGGACGATGGTCTGGCCGGTCTTGGTCAGGACCGCGTTCTGCTCGATCGCGCATTCGAGCGGCGCGTCGCGGCTCGCGCTGGTGCAGCGTGCGATCCAGCCGGGCTGCGCCGGAGCGCCTTCAGCGGCCTGCGGCTGGGTCGGTGCGGGCGAGGGCGCCGCCTGCGCGGCCGGGGTTGGGGACGCTGCGTTCTTCTTGGCGCCCTGCTGGGCATACGCGGCACCCGTGGACAACAGGGCAGCGGCGGCGAGAGCGACAAGTCTGGATTGCATGGGCATGGCGAGACCGCGTTGGCGTGAACCGAGGGCCTCGCTGTAGCGTCGCGGAAGCCGCGGCGCAAGCTTACTCGGCGGCTTCCTTGACGGTGCCGTGCCCGGTCGCCTCGTGCCCTTCGTCCTCGGCCGAGTGGCTCTTGAACAGGTTCGAGAACTTGTCGAGATAGAGGTAGACGACCGGCGTGGTGAACAGCGTCAGCGCCTGGCTGACGATGAGGCCGCCGACCATGGCGTAGCCGAGCGGCTGGCGGATCTCGGCGCCGGTGCCGTGGCCGAGCATCAGCGGCACGCCGCCGAGAAGTGCGGCCATCGTGGTCATCATGATCGGGCGGAAGCGCAGCAGCGCGGCCTGGCGGATCGATTGCTCCGGCGTCTTGCCGTCGCGTTCGGCGGCGATGGCGAAGTCGACCATCATGATGCCGTTCTTCTTCACGATGCCGATCAGCAGGATGACGCCGATCAAGGCAATGAGGCTGAACTCGAAGCCGGCCGCCATCAGGATCGCGAGCGCACCGACGCCGGCCGAGGGCAGGGTCGACAGAATCGTGATCGGGTGGATGTAGCTCTCGTAGAGGATGCCGAGGATCAGATAGACCACGACCAGCGCCGCGAGGATCAGGAGCGGAACGGTGCCGAGCGATTGCTGGAACGCCTGCGCCGTGCCCTGGAAGCTCGAATTCAGCGTTGCCGGCGCGCCCATGTCGGCCATCGCCTTCTGGACGGCTTCGGTAGCCTGGCCGAGCGCAACGCCCTGCGCGAGGTTGAAGCTGATCGTGATCGCCGGGAACTGGCCCTGATGGCTGATCGAGAGCGACCGGACCGGATCGGTGGTCCAGGTCGCAAAGGTCGACAGCGGCACCTGGTCGCCGGTCAGCGGCGATTTCAGATAGAGCTTGTTCAGCGAATCCAGATTGCCCTGCATCTCCGGCAGGATTTCCAGGATCACGTGATAGCTGTTGAGCTGCGTGAAGTACTGAGCGACCTGGCGCTGGCCGAACGCATCATACAGCGTGTCGTCGATCAGCTGCGGCTGGATGCCGTAGCGCGAGGCGGTGTCGCGGTTGATCTTGAGCTGGACCGTGGTGCCCTGGGTCTGCTGGTCGGTCGCGACGTCGCGCAACTCCGGCAGCGTCTGCATCTTGGCGAGGATCTTCGGCGCCCACGAATTGAGCTCGCCGAGATCGGCGTCCTGCAGGGTGAACTCGAACTGCGTACGTGTCGGACGGCCACCGAGGCGGACGTCCTGGGCCGCCTGCATATAAAGGCGGGCGCCGGACACCTTCTCGAGCTTGGGACGCAGCCGCGCGATGATCTGTTGCGCAGATGCGTCGCGCTCGTTGCGCGGCTTCAGCGTGATGAACATGTTGCCGTTATTGCCGGCGCGGCCGCTGCCACCGATGTTCATTGCCACCGATGCGATATCGTGATCCTCCATCACGATCTTGCCGAGCTCGACCTGACGGCGCTGCATTTCGGCGAAGGAGATGTCCTGGGAGGCTTCCGAGGTCGCGGTGATCAGGCCGACGTCCTGTTGCGGGAAGAAGCCCTTCGGGATCAGGATGAAGAGATAGACCGACAGACCGAGCGTGGCGAAGAAGATGACGAGCGTGGTGCGCCGCCAGGCCATGGCGTGGTCGAGCACGTATTCATACCCGCGCAGCAGAGCGTCGAACGCGTTCTCGCTCCACTGGTAGAACTTGCCGTGGGTGACCTCGCTGTGGGAACGCAGGAAGCGCGAGGCCATCATCGGGGTCAGGGTCAGCGACACGAACATCGAGACGAAGATCGTCATCGCCAGCACGACCGCGAACTCGCGGAACAGGCGTCCGATGATGCCGCCCATCAGCAGCAGCGGGATCAGCACCGCGACCAGCGAGATCGAGATCGACACGATGGTGAAGCCGATTTCCTTGGAACCCCTGAAGGCGGCGGCGAGCGGCTTCTCGCCTTCCTCGATGTAGCGCGTGATGTTCTCGAGCATCACGATGGCGTCGTCGACGACGAAGCCGACCGCGATGGTGAGGGCCATCAGCGACAGATTGTCGAGCGAATAGCCGAACACCCACATCAGCGCACAGGCGCCTAACAGCGCCAGTGGAACCGTGATGGTCGGAATCACCGTTGCCCAGAAGCTGCGCAGGAAGACGAAGATGACCATGACCACCAGCGCAATGGTCAGGAGCAGCGTGAACTGCACGTCCTCGACCGCGGCGCGGATGGTGGTGGTGCGGTCACTGATGACCTCGATCTTGACGGCGGGCGGGATCGCCGCGACGAGGCGGGGCAGGGTCGCCTTGATCCGGTCGACGGTCTCGATGACGTTGGCGCCGGGCTGCTTGAACACGACCAGGAACACGCCGCGTTTGCCGTTGGCCCAGGCCGCCTGCTTGGCGTCTTCAGGACCGGTCACCGCCTGACCGATGTCCTTGATCCGCAGGGGACCGCCGTTGCGGTAGGCGATAATGACGTCGTTCCAGTCCTTGGACTGCAACAATTGGTCGTTGGCGTAGATCGTGTAGGCGCGCTTCTCACCGTCGATATTGCCCTTGGGGCTGTCGACAGTGGTGATGCCGATCGCGCTGCGCACATCCTCGAGCGACAGGCCCTTGGCCACGAGTTTCGCCGGATCGATCTGGACGCGAACCGAGGGCTTCTGCTGGCCGCCGATGAACACCTGCGCCACGCCGGAGATCTGGCTGATCTGCTGGGCGAGCTGGGCGTCAATCGAATCGCTGACGGTGGTCAGCGGCAGCGTGTCCGACGTCGCCGACAGCAGCAGGATCGGCGAGTCCGCCGGGTTCACCTTGCGGTAGGTCGGCGGCGAGGGCAGGTTCTTCGGCAACTGGCCGCTGGCGGCGTTGATGGCGCCCTGCACGTCATTGGCGGCGCCGTCGATGCTGCGGTTGAGGTCGAACTGGATGGTGATCGACGCCGTGCCCAGATAGCTCGTCGAGGTCATCTGCGCGATGCCGGGAATCTGGGCGAACTGGCGCTCCAGCGGCTGCGCGACCGACGAGGCCATCGTCTCCGGGCTGCCGCCCGGCAGATTGGCCGTGATCTGGATGGTCGGGAAGTCCACCTGCGGCAGCGGTGCGACCGGCAGCAGCGGATAGGCGACGAGACCGACAAAAAGAATGCCGGCCATCAGCAACGATGTGCCGATGGGATAACGGATGAAAGGTGCCGAAATCCCGCCTTCGGTCATTCCTGCTGAACCTTGCTTTTCTGAACCGGATCCGAACTCGCCACGGCCGTCGAAACGAGGCTGCCGGGCTGCACCTTATACTGACCGCCGGTGATGACTTGCTGACCGGGGCTCAAACCTTCCTCGACGACCGAACGTCCGTCGATGGAGTAGTTTACCTTGATCTTGCGTGCCTCGGCCTTGTTGTCCTGGCCGACGGTATAGGCGTAGAGGCCGTTGGTTGAATGCAGCACCGCGTCATCGGGGACGATGGTCGCATCCTTCAGGGTCCGCACCAACAGGCGTGTCGACACCGATTGCCCCGGCCACAGCGTGTGTTCCTTGTTGTCGAACACCGCCTTGAGCCGAATAGTCCCGCTGGTCGTATCAACCTGGTTGTTGATGACGGCGAGCTTGCCCTCGGCCAGCGTCTTCTTGCCGTCGGTGGTGAACGCGATCACCTTGAGCTCGCCGGACTTCTGGCCCTCGCTGATATAAGGCAGCTGGTCTTCCGGTGCGGTGAAGATCACCGTGATCGGCTCGACCTGGGCGATGGTGACGACGCCGGTCTGGCTCGAGGCGTTGACGATGTTGCCGAGGTCGACCTGGCGCAGGCCGGCGACGCCGGTGATCGGCGACTTGACCTGGGTGTAGTCGAGCTGGGTCTGGGCGTTGGCGATCGCGGCTTCGTCGGCGGCGATCTGGGCGGTGAGCTGGGCAACGGTGGAGCGTTGCGTATCGGTCTGTTGCCGCGTCGCGAATTCGCCGAGCTTGGTGTAGCGCTGCAGATCGAGATTGGCGTTGGCGAGATTGGCCTCGTCCTGCGATTTTTTGGCCTTGGCCTGATCGAGGGCGGCCTGGAACGGGCGCGGATCGATCTCGACGAGGAGATCGCCTTGGTTGACCATTTGACCTTCGGTGAACGCGATCTTGTCGATCTGGCCGTCCACCCGGGTCCGGACTTGTACGGTGTTGAAGCCTTGCACCGTGCCGAGGCCGGTCAGGTAGACCGGGAAGTCCGCCTTCTGGACCGGCGCAACGCTGACGGGGACGGCGGGCGCCCGCGGCGGGCCCTTCTGCGCGGTCTGGGCTTTCCCGGCCTCAGCCGCCGAGAAACGCTGCCAGCCGTAATAGCCGCCACCGGCCACAGCTGCGATGATGACAATCCACAGGATCGGCCGTGACTTTTTCATATCTATTTGTATCGGCTTGTATGCCCAAAGGAACGACTTAAGCGCCAGCAACAAGTTCCCGGCGCTGTTGTATAATACACGCCAAGTTCCAGTGTAAACAGCACTATCGGCTGGGAATCCTAAACAATTGGAAAGCTTTGCACCCCGTAGGCAACCGGGTGGCGAAGCGGTGTGCAGTGCTGCATTTTCCCGATGCGAACCGACAAAGTGCAAAAGTTGGGCAGTGCTCGCGGACCGCGTGAGCGACCAACCATGCGCGCGTGGCGTCGCACGCGGCTGGCCGCATCGTCGATGTTTCGGATTGATCGCAGTTAGGATGGTTCTAAACCGGCGGCATGCCGTTGCGGTTGTCAGGAAAATCAGTGTCGTTCATATCGGCCCGCCACAACGGGAGCACATGATGGACGAGCTGAACGGCAAGCTGATCGCGTGTCAGATCTTGATCACGGGGTTGATCGCGCGCGTCGCCAACGAGCAGCGTGATCCCTTGCGCTTCCTCACCGACTTTCGCGACGAGATCAAAGCCGTCGTCAACGGCATCAACATCGCCGGCATGGACAACTCCGATCGTGTGCGCGCGACCGCGCAGCGCACCGTCGACGAATTGTTCTCGTTGATGAAGCCGCCGAGCAGCGACTGACGGCTGCGCAAAATGATGCGCGAAGACAAGCGCCGTCGTTTCTGATTGCTTCAATATGTCGCGCGACATTTCATCGTTTCCGATTCGAAATTTTAGAATCGATTTGAACTAGAGCGATTCAAGTGGTCGCGCGCGTCTCCTCGCATTGACCTGATTTTTCGTGATCGATAGCACCGCCTCATCGTTCGTCGCGCATGTCGCGGATCGACGAATATAAATTGGGGTGCGTTGGAATGGGGCTGGCGGTGGCTCCGCGATCGTTGCGTGCGATCGCGGCAAGGAATTCGTTTGAACTCGATGGCAATTCCGGCAAGGCGGTGTCCGCCGTCGCCGGCCTGATTGCAGTGGCGTCGGTCTCGGGCGGCGCACAGGCGCAGCAGTCGAGCCTGCCGCCGGTGAATGTCGATGCGCCGGTCGAGCGTTCGCGCCCGGCAGCCTCCAAGCCGACGCCGGAGCAGGTCCGTGCGCGCAACGCGCTTCGCCGCGCTGCGCAGCGCCAGCAGGCGCAGCAGCAGGCCGCCGCCGCGGCACCGGCCCCGGCCGGTGCAGTGGATCGCAATCCCTATGCCGATCCGGCTGCGCCCTACAAGGTCGACCACGTCCAGGCCTCCGGCAAGTTTCCCGAGCCGATGCTGAACACGCCGAAGACGATCACGGTGCTGAGCAAGGAAGTGCTCGAGGACAAGAATGCGACGACGCTGAAGGAAATCGGGCGCTCGACCGCCGGCGTGACGCTGGGGTCGGGCGAGGGCGGCAACGCCTTCGGCGACCGCTTCTTCATCCGCGGCTTCGACGCGCGCAACGACGTCTTCATTGACGGCATCCGCGATCCCGCCGTGTCGATCCGCGAGAACTTCTTCACCGAGCAGATCGAGATCCTGCGCGGACCGGCATCGTCCTATGCCGGCCGCGGCACCGCCGGCGGCGCCATCAACATCGTCACCAAGCAGGCCGGCGACGTCAATTTCAAGCGGATGGATACCGAGTTCGGCACCGACCGGACGAAGCGGGTCACGCTCGACGTCAACCAGGTCGTCGATCCGACCTTCTCGGTGCGCACCGGCGGCCTGTTCCAGGACGCCAATGTTGCCGGCCGCAACTACGTGACCGACGATCGCTGGGGCACGTTCCTGTCGACCAAGTATACCCCGACCAACGACATCAAGATCACGACGAACTACGTCCACACCGATCTCAGCGGTCTGCCCGATTTCGGCGTGCCTTATTACAAGCAGGGCAACGTGCCGGTGACGTCGGCCGGCATTCCGCGCGGGACCTGGTACGGCTTCCTCAACCGCGACTTCCAGACCGCGCGGCAGGATTTCGGCACCGCGACCGCAGAGTACAAGGTCAACGAAGCCATCACGCTGACCAGCAAGGTGCGCGGCGAGCATTCGCTGCTGAACTATATCGGCACGCTGCCGCAGAACCCGGTGACGACCAACATCAATCCGCTGCTCTGGACCACGACGGCGAGCGCGCAGAGCCGCTACCAGACCGTGGACGTGTGGGCCAACCAGAACGAGGCCACGTTCAAGCTCGACACCGGCGGGGTCAAGCACACCGCGGTGTTCGGCGTCGAATACACCAACGAGAACATCTCGATCGATCGTTACTCGGGTCTTGCATCGGAGCTGGCGGGCTCCGGCTTCACGAGCAACGGGGCTCTCTCGGGGATCAATCTCTACAACCCTCAGTCCACTTACGTCGGTGGCTTCGGCACACCGACGCTGACGGGCAATCCGACGCGCTACGGTGTCAACACCAGCAGCGTCTACGTCATGGACACCGCGAACTGGCAGGACACCGTCATCGTCAATGGCGGCATCCGCTACGACGGCTACAACATGAGCTCGTCGACCAATGCGGCCTATCTGAAAATGAACTCCGATCTGGTCAACTATAACGTCGGCCTGGTCTATAAGCCGATGTCGATCGGCAGCATCTATGCGGCCTACGCGACCTCGGCCAATCCGTTCGGCTCGGAGCTCGACGCGACCGGCACCGATTACGGTGGCGTTCCCGCCAACACGACCGTTCTGCTCGGGCCCGAGCGCAACAAGGCGGCGGAGGTCGGCACCAAGTGGGAGCTCGCCGATCGTCACCTGCTGGTCTCTGCGGCGCTGTTCCAGACCACGAAGGACAATGCGCGCGAGACCAACGCTGCGGGCCTCCTCACCTCGGGCGCGGCCTACAAGATCCAGGGCATCGACATCGAGGCCGAGGGCAAGATCACCGATCGCTGGAGCATCTTCGGCGGCCTGGTGCTGATGCAGTCCAAGGTCACGCAGAGCAACATCGCCTCCAACCTGGGCCTGCAGCTCGCCAACGTCGCCCACCAGTCGTTCAGCATGCTGACCAAGTACAAGTTCGACGGCGATTGGGAAGTCGGCGGGCAGGCGGTGTATCGCTCCAAGGTCTATGGCGGCACGTTCGCGGCCAACACCGGCAACGAGCTGCCGAGCTACTGGCGCTTCGATGCGTTCGTCGAGAAGAAGATCGACAAGAACTGGACCATGAAGTTCTACGCCCAGAACCTCACCAACAAGCTCTACTACGACACACTCTATCGCAGCGCCGTGCCGTTCGTCGCGGTCGCGCCGGGGCGGGCGTTCTACATCGTCACGACGGCCAAGTTCTGATGACGTTCTGATTGCGCCGTTCCAAAAACGGGATGCCTGCCACGGCAGGCGTCCCTGCGCTCCTGCAATCGACCACGATGCGCGCCATCCGCAACTTGGTACCAGTTTAGAACGCTTACAAACTTCAGTTTAGAACGGTTCAAACTGAAATGCGTGAGCAAGTTTAGAATCGCTATGAAGTGGCTGGTTTGTTGCCCAGTGTTGCCGTGATCGCGTTGACCCCCCTGAACACGCTCGGTAGCACCAATGCGTCGCGTTGTCGCAACGCGACTATTGGAAGCAGAAGAAGCACAGTGGGGCGTGTGATGGGCGTTACAAGAACACCGCGGTCGTTGCGTTCGGTCGCGGTTCGGAAATCATTGGGCAGCAATCTCGATGGCGCGACCGGCAAGACCGTGTCTGCCGTCGCGAGCCTGATCGCGGCCGCGTCCGTCTCGGGCGGCGCGCAGGCGCAACAATCGACGCTGCCCCCCGTCAACGTCGATGCCCCGAAGGAACGTCCGCGCTCCACCGCTGCAAAGCCGACACCCGATC
This sequence comes from Bradyrhizobium sp. CCGUVB4N, assembly GCF_024199945.1. Classification (GTDB taxonomy): domain Bacteria; phylum Pseudomonadota; class Alphaproteobacteria; order Rhizobiales; family Xanthobacteraceae; genus Bradyrhizobium. Next base: position 4,220,770 of record NZ_JANADP010000001.1, read on the forward strand.
AGGTTCGCGCCCGCAATGCGCTGCGCCGTGCCGCGCAGCGCCAGCAGGCAGCAACGGCCCCGGTCGTTGATGCGGCCGGGCCGGCGCCCGATCGCAATCCCTATGCGGATCCGGCTGCGCCGTACAAAGTCGATCACGTTCAGGCCGGCGGCAAGTTTCCCGAGAAGCTGGTCGATACGCCGAAGTCGATCACGGTGCTCAGCAAGGAAGTGCTCGAGGACAAGAACGCCACGACGCTGAAGCAGGCGATTTTGAGCACCGCCGGCGTGACCCTGGGCACAGGCGAGGGCGGCAACGCTTTCGGCGACCGCTTCTTCATCCGCGGCTTCGATGCTCGCAACGACGTCTTCATCGACGGCGTGCGTGATTCCGGCGTCAGCGTGCGTGAAAACTTCTTCACCGAGCAGGTCGAGATCCTGCGCGGCCCGGGCTCGACTTTCGCGGGTCGCGGTACCGCTGGTGGTGCGATCAACATCGTCACCAAGCAGGCGACGGCGGAGAAGAGCTTCTACAACATGGATACCACGTTTGGCACCGACAAGACCAAGCGCGTGGTGCTCGACGTCAACCAGGTGATCGATCCGAGCTGGTCTGTGCGTGCGGGCGGCATGTTTCAGGACGCGGGCGTTGCCGGGCGCGATTACGTCAAGGACAATCGCGACGGCGCGTTTGTTGCCACGACCTGGAAGCCGATCGATGCGGTCAAAATCCAGGCGAACTACATTCACACCGAACTGACCGGCCTGCCGGACTTCGGCGTGCCGTACTACCGGCCGAGCACGGCGAGCACAGCCGGCGGCCCGTTCCCCGACTTCGGATCGAACAGAAACGCCTGGTATGGCTTCGTCAATCGCGATTTCTTCCGAACCGGTCAGGACATCGGCACTCTCAATGCCGAAGTGCAGATCACGCCAGACCTGTTGCTCACCAACAAGTTTCGGGATTCTTATTCCACCCAGAACTACATTGGCACGCTTCCGGAAGGCCCGGTTCTGGCTACCCCGTTGTCGGCCTCGACGCTCAGCGCCAATCCGCAGAGCCGTTTCCAGACCACGAACGTGATCGCCAACCAGACCGAGGCGACTTACAAGTTTAGTGACGGTGCTGGATTCAAGCACACGGCTCTGGCCGGTTTCGAATACGACAACGAGAGATTATCCATCGACAAATATACCGGTCTCAGCTCCGAAGCTCTACCCGGAGGTTTCAGCGGGTCGGGATCGTTGTCCGGCGTGAGCGTCTTCAATCCGCAGTTCACGAATCTTCCGTTCGGAATTCCCGGGGGCCTGTCGGGTCTGCCCACCAAGGTCACCATCGACACCAAGAGTGTCTACGTGATGGACAGCGCGAACTACAACGACCAGCTGATCCTGAACGGCGGCTTTCGCTATGATGATTACAACATCAAGGCGACCGGATATGGCACCGTTGGAGGTGTGGCAAACGTCTTTGGCCAGCAGCAGCAAGAATACTTGATGCCGAATTTCAACCTCGGCCTCACGTTGAAGCCGCTGCCGAACGGGAGCGTCTACGTCGCTTATGCCACCTCGTCGAACCCCGTCGGTGCCGAATTCGACGGCACCAGCGTTCAGTATGGTGGCTTGGCTCCATCCCTGAACGGCAATCCCAACCAGATATTCGGGCCCGAAAAGAACAAGGCGATCGAACTCGGCACAAAATGGGAGCTGTTCAACCGGCATCTGCTACTGACCGCTGCGCTGTTCCAGACGGAGAAGGACAACGCGCGTGAATCCCGCAACATAGCTGGGGCCGGGGGGAGCATCGTGTCCCTCATTACCGCGGGCGCGGCCTATCGCATTCGCGGCATCGACCTCGGCGTCGGCGGCAAGATCACCGACAAATGGAGCGTCTTCGGCGGCTTGGTGTTGATGCAATCGGAGGTCACCAAGTCGCTGATCCCGCCGGCGAACACGACCCTGTACACCACGAACGTCGGCCTGCCGCTCTCGAATGTCGCGCACCAGTCGTTCAGCATGCTTTCGAAGTACCAGATCAACGACGTGTGGGAGCTCGGCGGCCAGGCGGTGTACCGTTCGAAGATCTACGGCGGCACGTTCCTCGCGGCCAACCAGGGCACCTCGATCCCCAGCTACTGGCGCTTCGACATGTTCGCGGAAGCGAAGATCAACAAGAACTGGCAGGTCAAGCTGTTCGTCAACAACATCTTCGACAAGCGTTACTACGACGCGCTGTACCAGAGCGCCGCGCCCTTCGTGCTGGAAGCACCGGGACGGGCCGCCTATCTGGTCCTTTCGGCGCGCTACTGATGGAGAAATAACGAGGTGCCATGCTGACATGCATAGACGGCGTCCTGAGCAAGGAAGATGTGGCGGATTTCCGCCGCATCATGGACGCCAGTGAATGGGAAGACGGCCGTTCCACCGCGGGCGCGCAGTCAGCAATGGTCAAGCGCAACGAGCAGTTGCCGCCGGATAGCGAGGTCGCGCGCAAGCTCGGCCATCGCATCATCTCGGCGTTGACGGCGAACCCGCGATTTCTGGCAGCCGCGATCCCGCTCCAGATCTTCCCGCCGCTGTTCAACCGCTATGCGGCGGACAGCGGCCACCATTTCGGCCTGCATGTCGACAACGCGATCCGCGGCGACCGGCTGACCGGCCTTCGCATCCGCACGGATCTGTCGGTCACGCTGTTCCTCAGCGAGCCTGAGGATTACGACGGTGGCGAACTTGTGATCGAGGACACCTACGGCTCGCACGAAGTCAAGTTGCCAGCCGGGGACTGCGTGCTCTATCCCTCGACCAGCCTGCATCTGGTCACGCCGGTGACCAGGGGAGCGCGGGTTGCGTCTTTCTTCTGGCTCCAGAGCATGATACGGGACGATCAAGCTCGCAGCATGATCTTTGATCTCGACACCGCCATTCAGGCGCTGGTGGCACGGCTCGGGCGTGACGATCCCGAAACGGTCAAATTGACGGGTATCTATCACAACCTCATTCGCTACTGGGCCGAAGTATGAAGATCACATCTTTCCAAGCAAGCCTCGCTGCAGCCGTGCTGCTGACGGCCACCTGGCTCGCAGCTCCTGTTTCTGCCCAGACACAAACCCAGCCGGCCGCGCCGGCACGGCCCGTTGCGGCGCCGGCACCCGTGGCGGCCCAGCCGGCTCCGGCTGCTCCCGCAGTTGCGGCACAGCCGAATGTTGCGGCGCCCGCGCCGTCGACGGCCGCCCCCGTGGTGGCTGCGCCCGCGGCCGCCGCGCCCAGCGCGACCGAGGCTAGCGTCGCCCCGGCATCCGAGGCGGCGCCGAAGGCCGGCATCGCGCCGGCCATGAAGGAATTGTCGCCCTGGGTGATGTTCATGTCGGCGGACATCATCGTGAAGGCGGTGATGATCGGGCTTGCCTTCGCCTCGCTCGTGACCTGGACCGTCTTCATCGCGAAGTCGATCGAACTGTCGGTCGCGTCCGCCAAGCTCCGGTCGGCCTTGAAGAAGATCGCCGAGGTTCGCTCGCTTGCGGAAGCCCAGATGGCGCTCGGCACCAAGCAGGGCATCCTGCCGTCCTTCCTGGCGGCAGCGCTGCGCGAGGCGCGGATGTCGGCGGGCCTCTCCAGCGACACCGGCATCAAGGAGCGCGCGGCCTCGAGCTTCGCCGAGATCGTGCGCGCCGAACAGCGCCGTATTCGCATCGGCATGGGCTTCCTCGCCACCATCGGCTCGACGTCGCCCTTCGTCGGCCTGTTCGGTACCGTCTGGGGCATCATGAACAGCTTCATCGGCATCTCGAAGTCGCAGACGACGAACCTCGCTGTCGTCGCTCCCGGTATCGCCGAGGCACTGCTCGCGACCGCCATCGGCCTTGTCGCGGCGATCCCGGCCGTCATCATCTACAATCACTTCTCGCGCGTGACGAAGGGCTATCTCGAGCTCGTCAGCCGCGCCTCGGGAGCGGCGGCGCGGCTGTTGTCGCGCGATCTCGATCGTAGCCACGGCAGCGCACATTCGCGCGCGGCGGAGTAGGCCATGGCTGTCTCGCTCACCGACAACGATGACGACGACGACTTCTCGGAAACGCATGACATCAACGTCACGCCGTTCATCGACGTCATCCTGGTGCTGCTGATCATCTTCATGGTCGCGGCTCCCTTGTCGACGGTCGATCTGCCGATCGACCTGCCGACCTCGAGCGCGACGCCGCAGAAGAAGCCGGACAAGCCGACCTATGTCAGCATCAAGCCCGATCTGACGCTCGCGATCGGCGAAAACGCGGTCAAGCGGACCGACCTGGTCAGTTCGCTCGACGCCATCGCCGACATGAGCAAGGACAAATACGTGTTCCTGCGCGCCGACAAGGCCGTGCCTTACGGCGAGTTGATGGGCGTCATGGAAATCCTGCGGTCCGGCGGCTATTCTCGGATCAAGCTGGTGGCGCTCGAAGCACCTCCTGCGGCGGCTGGGCCGGCGCAGGGGGCGGTCCAACCCTGACGGCAGCGCGATGTCCGACCCTGTAATCGACGCAAAACCATCCCGGCGGCTCTGGATTCTGGCCGCGATCGCCGCGATTGGCCTGCATCTCGGCGGGGCTGCGCTGGCGCTCGCCAACCTTCGTGCCGACGACGGCGACGATGGCCTCGGCGCCAACGGCGCGGAATACGCCGTCGAGATGACCTCGCCGAAGCTTCCCGAGACGGATCTGCCTCCCGGCCCGGATAGCGAAGCCTCGCAGTATCAGCCGCAGCAGATGCAGCAGCAGGCCGAGGTTCACGAGACCGATCTGCCGAAGGAAATACCTCAGGAGGCCGAAGACCCGGACCGCCTCGTCACCGAGAACGACTCCAAGAAGCCGGTCGAGGACACCACGAAAGTGGCCAAGGTCGAAACCCAGGCCGTCGAGGAGATGCCGAACGCCCAGGAATCGGCGAGGCAGGCGCTACACGAAGACGCGCGCGAGGACGAGAAGGCGGCTGCCCCCAACCAGGGCATCGGCAAGGACCTTCGCAAGCTGACGGCCGAGTGGGGCAAGCGGATCAGCGCCTATTTCGAGCTGCACAAGCGCTATCCCAAGGACAAGAGCAAGACGACGACGGTCAAGCTCAGCCTGGTCCTGAACCGACGCGGCAATGTCGTGTCAGTCGACGTGGCCGAGTCCTCCGGCGATCCCGCCTTCGACAGCGAGGCCATCTCCATGGTGCGCCGCTCGGATCCCGTGCCGGTCCCGCCGGCCGACCTGACGGACGATCAGTTCGCCTTCAGCCTGCCGGTGAATTTCAAGAAGCCGTCGAAATAACCTTCAGCGCCAGTAGAACTTGATCGAGACGTAGACCACGACCAGGCAGGCGAAGATCAGCGCCACCGGGAGGGGGCGCTTCTCGGTTCCACCGAACATCGCCGCTCCGAACATGGCGGCCTTCTTCGGCTTGGGGGCCGGGCGCCGGAAGGCGGTAACATTGTCCGCCACCGGCTCAGCCGGCCGCGAGCGGACGTCGGGCGGGTTCCCGGCGCCACCCATCTCCAGATAGTAGGATTTGTAGACCTCGGCGATGGTGGCTTCGGCCGCCTCGCCCTCGCTCATCCGCTCCAGCAGCTTCTTGTAGCCGTCGAGGAAGCCCTGTGCGTCCGCAGGCAGCGCCGACAACCCATTCAGCTTGGCCATCATCTTCCAGGTGGCGAAATCGGCGCGGGCACGGGTGTCGGCGCGTCGCGCGATCAGCATATCGGCAGCTTTGACCAAGTTGGCCTCTAGCCCTTCGGCTTTGTCTTCAAGTGCAGGATCTTCAAGTCCGGGATCTTCAAGTGCATGGTCTTGAAGGAGTGTCTTCAACTACGCATTGCCGGTAGCGAAGAGAACAGCTTGAATCACATAACCGGTCAACGTTCGCAGTATTGCTGAAATAACATCAAGATTTAGACCGAACTGGGAACCCGCAAGCGGCAGCAGGATCAGAAGCGCGATCAGGATCATCATGCCGTACGGCTCGAGCCGTGACAGCGGCAGGGCAAGCGGCCGTGGCAACAACCCGACCGCGACCCGTCCGCCGTCCAGCGGCGGGATCGGCATCATGTTGAAGACCGCCAGCACGGCGTTGATCAGCAGCGCATTCTTGAGGTTGTCGAAGATCCATTGCGCCGAACTGGCGGGCGCCAGGGGTAGGGCGTGCAGGGCGAGGCCAGCGACCAGCGCCAGCAGGATGTTGGTGACGGGGCCGGCCAGGGCGACCCAGACCATGTCCAGCTTCGGATTGTTGAGGTTGCGAAAGTTCACCGGCACCGGCTTGGCGTAGCCGAACAGGAAGGGCGAATGCGCAAACAGCAGCATCGCCGGCAGAATCAGCGTGCCGAACGGGTCGATATGGCGCAGCGGATTGAAGCTGACGCGGCCGAGCTGCCAGGCGGTGTTGTCGCCGAGGCGGTGCGCGACGAAGCCGTGCGCCGCCTCGTGGAAAGTGATGGCAAGCACCAGCGGCAGCACCCACACCGAGAGGTCATAGAGGGAAATGTTCAATTTGCATCTCGTCCGGTTTTGCTCGTCGCCTTGCAGACGACCTGGCCAGACCGGCGGTGCAGCAACGCTTCGGCTCAAGATAGGATGGCCGGTTCCGAAATGCCACGCTGCAAATGATCGGCAAGCCGGGCCGCCGGGCGCGGCAGGTTGCGCGCGCGGTGGAGGCGGATGTCGGCCGCGGGAAGCGGCGGCAGGCCGTCGCGTGCGCCGAGAGCGCGGAGCCGAGGCGGCAGGATGCCGGCCTTCACCACGGTAATCGCAAGGCCCTCCGCCGCGATCGATTCCACCGCCGCCAGCGTCCGGCTGACGAAGGCGAGCCGCCACCGCCGGCCGGCGCGATCGAGCGCGTCTGCGGCCCATTGGCGAAACAGGCAACCGGGCGGGTACAGCGCGACGGGCAGAGTGTCTTCAGCCGTAGCGCGGCAGGCGGTGGCCGCCGCCCAGACGGCCTGTTCGCGCCGCAACAGCTCGCCGTCGCCACGCCCTTGCGGATGCATGGCGATGACGAGGTCATAGGCTTCGCCGAGCCGCGCCGGCATCGTCGCGGTCAGCCCGGTCTCGATCTCGACCCGCACCGCCGGATACTCCTTGGCAAAGCTCGCCAGCAGGGGCGGAATGACGATCGTGCCATAATCGTCCATCACGCCGAGGCGGATGACGGCTTCCGGCTTGCGTGCGCGTAACGCGCCGATTGCTTCGGCATGGAGCGCAAGGATGCGCTGCGCATAGGCCCGCAACTCGTCGCCCGCGGCGGTCGGCACGATTCCGGCCCGATTGCGGTGAAACAGCTTTGCGCCGAGCCGCTCCTCGAGGCGCCTGACCTGCACGCTCACCGCCGACTGGGTGCGGTTGAGCTGATCGGCCGCGCGCGTGAACGAGCGATGCTCGGCGACGGCGAGAAAAGCCCTCAGCAGATCGGGATCGAGATCGGGCGCGGTCATGATGGAACGTTATCCCAGCATGACGGAAATTCCATTCCCAGTTTGGGCACGGCCCGTATGCTCTTCGTCCAGGCGTTCGACGGGAGGGATGGTGGGCGAGATTCTTGGCGTTCTGGCTGCGGTGCTATCGAGTGCGTTCGGCGGCACCTCGATCGGTGCGACGCGCTATCTCGTTGGCAGCATCGATCCCCTGGCGATCGGCTCGTTCCGGTTCGGGATCGGCTTTCTGCTGCTGCTGCCGCTGACATGGCTGCGTGGCGATCGCTGGCCGTCGCGGGGCGACTGGGCTGTTGCTGTCGGGCTCGGCATCCTCTTCTTCGCGCTGTTTCCGATCCTGTTCAACGCATCGCTGATCTTCACGACAGCCGCGCGCGGCGCGCTCGCGCTGTCGACGCTGCCGCTGTTGACGCTCGTGATAGGCGCCGCGCTCGGCAGCGAGGCGCTGAGCTGGCGCAAATCGATCGGCGTCGTGGTGGCAACATCAGGCGTTGCCGTCGCGTTGCTCACGGACCTCAACGCGGCGCCATCGGGCGCCTGGCGCGGCGATCTCCTGATGATGGCGGCTGCGCTGTGCATGGCGCTGTACGGCATCTGGTCGAGGCCGTTGATCCGGCGCTCCAGCCCGATCGCCTTCACCACCATGAGCATGGCAGCGGGCGCCGTCTGCCTTGTCCTGCTCTCGTGTTTCCGCGGCAGTTTTGCGCCCGTCGCAAATTTCGGCACGCCGCAATGGCTCGCCGCGCTTTACCTCGGCGCCTTCGGCGCGGCGCTGACCTTCTATCTCTGGGCCTTCGCGCTGGAGCGGACGACGCCGACGCGCGTAGCGATCTCGGTGACGGTCAATCCGATCACGGCATCGCTCGTCGGTGCCTTTCTGCTGAACGAGCCGCTGCGCTGGAATCTCGCCGCCGGCATCGTCGCGGTGTTTGCGGGAATCTGGCTGGCCACGACGACAGGACGGCGCGTTGAGACCGCCAGCTTGCCTGCTTCAAGCCGGCCCTGACGTTACGCCGGGATCGTCCTCTCATATTGCTTGAGGCCGTCGTCGAGCTTCAGCCAGGCGAGCTTTTCCGACACCCAGATGTGCTCGGTCGGCGCGAAGGCATTGCGGTCATCGAAGGTCGCGAGCGCCACGCCGGCCAGCGTGCCGTTGCGCCGCCAGGAGAACAGCCGGGTTCCGCAATTCTTGCAGAACACGCGCTCGATGGCCTCGGACGATGCGTAACGGCCGGTGTCGCCCTCGACCGTCAGCGCTTTCTGGTCGAACTGGGCGCGAACGAAGTAAGGCGAGCCCATCGCCTTCTGGCACATGCGGCAATGGCAGATGCGCACATTCAGCGGCTCGCCCTCCGCCTTGAACCGCACTGCGCCGCACAGGCATCCACCTTCTCTAATCATGCCACCCGCCATTCGCTGACTTGCCGCGCCATGTTCCAGTTGAGCTCATCGAGTTCGTCATCCATCTTGGTGTTCGGCCGGCTGACGTTGGTGAAGGCGGCCCAGCAGAAGCCGCCATGGGTTCTGACCGCAATGGTGCTGGTGCCGGGCAGGCTGCCATTGTGCCACCAATTGCCTGAACTGTTGATGCAGAATCCCTTGGCATAGTCCGGGCTATAGCTCGGTGCCGTGGTCATGACCTGGATGGTGCGCGGCCGCAGGATGTTCGCCGGCCGCGCATAGCCGTCGACGTGCATCAGGAACTGCACGAGGTCGGTCGGAGTCGCGATCCAGCCGCCATGGGAATCCATGCGGCGGACGTTCATCTCGTAGGGACTTTCGACCTTGCAGTAATAGGCGACTTCGCCGGCCTGGCGCTGGTCGCTTGTGTTGCCTGCGATCGTCATGTCGGTGATGCCGCAACGGCCAAGTACCTCGGCGCGGACATGTTCGGCATAGCGCTGGCCGGTGAGCTTCTCGATCACGCGGCCCAGCACGCAATAGCCGAAATTCGAGTAGGCATAGTGCTGGCCCGGCGGACGGTCCAGCGGCCGGTTCGCTAGCGTCCAGGTGATCAGCTGCGCGTGGTCCATGTGCGGATGCGTGAACATGGGATCGCGGTTGTCGTTGGTCCAGCCGCCGCCGGTATGTGTCAGGAGATGCTCGAGCGTGATCTGGTCGATGCCGGGCGAGTAGGGTGGCGCACCGTAATCGGTGCCGAGCAGCGCGCCGGGACCGAACACGCGGTCGGTGAGCTTGACCCGGTTCTCCTCGATCAGCCGAAACAGCGTGACCGAGGTGATCATCTTGCTGACGCTGGCGATGCGAAACAGATGCTGCGGCGTCGTTGCTTCATTCTGCTCGCGATCGGCGACGCCGAAGGCGGCCTGATGGACGATCGCACCCGCATAGCCGATCGCAAAAGAGAGCCCCGGCACGTCGAACTTGCCCATGAAGCTCTGCGCCAGCCGGCCCATCGCCGCGCGTTCGGCCGGCGAGGGCGGGCGGATGCTCGGCGGGTTGGGCGCGAGCTGCGCCAGCGTTCGTTGCGACAGCAGCGGCAGCGCGCCTGCGCCGGCTGCGAACTTCACAAAATCCCGACGCCCAAGCTGCATGGTCCGCCTCCCTGGACGGACCATCACGCTCTCAATAGGTCGCCCGTCCCCCGGAAATATCAAAGACCGCGCCGGTGGAGAAGGCACAATCTTCGGATGCAAGCCACGCGGCCATCGCGGCGAGCTCTTCCACCAGGACGAAGCGGGCTTTGGGGATTTTCGACAGCATGAAATCGATATGCTGCTGCGTCATCTGGTCGAAGATCGCAGTCTTCGCCGCCGCCGGCGTCACGGCATTCACGAGAATGTCATGGGCGGCGAGCTCCTTGCCGAGCGACTTCGTCAGCGCGATCAGGCCGGCCTTCGACGCCGAATAGTGCGAGGCGTTCGGATTGCCTTCCTTGCCGGCGATCGAGGCGATGTTCACGATCCGCCCGTATTTCTGCTTGAGCATCACGGGCACGATCGCCTTGCAGACGATGAAGGGGCCGTCGAGGTTGATGCGCAGCACCTTGCGCCATTCCTCGAGATCGGTCTCCCACACCGGCTTGTTGACGCCGGCGATGCCGGCATTGTTGACGAGGATGTCGATCTTGCCGAAGGCGGCAAGCGTGGCATCGCGCGCCTGCTCGACGCCTGCGGTGTCGGTGACGTCGACCTTGACGACGCGGACGCTGTCGCCGATTTCCTTCGCCGTCTTCTCGGCCAGCGCGGCATCGAAATCCCAGATCGCGACCTTGGCACCGGAGGCGACGAAGCGCTCGGTGATCGCGCGGCCAAAACCCTGCGCGCCGCCGGTGACGACGGCGACGCGGCCCTGGAGATCAATCTTGTTCATCGATGAATCCTCTTATCTGTCCCTCATGGTGAGGAGCGCACAACTGGCGCGCGTCTCGAACCATGGAGCCCGTGGCCCATCCCTCGAGACGGCGCTGGCGCGCCGCCTCGGGATGAAGAGTGATCAGAGCATGTAGCCGCCGTCGACGACGAGGTCGACGCCGGTGGTGAACGCGCTCTCGTCGCTGCCGAGATAGATCGCCATGTTGGCGATTTCGTCGGCGGTGCCGAGCCGGCCCATCTTCTGGCGGGAGATGAACATCTCCTTGCCCTGCGGTCCCTGGGCTGCGGCGCGATCGAGCATCGAGGGGGTCTCGACCGTGCCGGGGCAGATCGAGTTGCAGCGGATGCCCTTGGTGATGAAGTCGAGCGCGACCGCGCGGGTCAGCAGCGACACGGCGGCCTTCGAGGAGCTGTAGACGTAGCGGTTCGCTGGCGGCCGCAGCGCCGCGCAGGACGAGATGTTGACGATGCTGCCGCCGCCGCCCGCGAGCATGTCGGGCAGGAACGCCCTGATGGTCCGGTGCATCGACTTGACGTTGAGGTCGAACGAGAAATCGAAATCCTCCTCCGAGCACTCCAGGATGGTGCCGTGATGCACGAAGCCGGCGGCGTTGAGCAGGATGTCGATCTTGCCGATGCGCTTGGCGAAGGCGTTGACGTCGGCGGTGTTGCGGACGTCGAGCTTTGCGACCTCGGCGATGCCTTCCTTGGTCAGGCCGGCGATGCCGGCCTCGTTGATGTCGGTGGCGATGACGGTTGCGCCTTCACGCGCGAATGCGAGGGCGCATGCGCGCCCGATGCCTGCCGCTGCAGCCGTGATGACGGCGCGCTTACCCTTGAGGCGGTCTGCCATGTTCTTGTTCTCCTCACCTTGAAAATTTGACTGTTGGTTTCTCGTCATTGCGAGCGAAGCGAAGCAATCCAGATTCTTGCCGCGGGGGCAGTCTGGATTGCTTCGTCGCTACGCTCCTCGCAATGACGGTGTCGCTGTCAGTGATTATCCCGCGGCACGCCAAACGCGGCGGCGATGTTCTGGTAGCGCGTGGCGAGCTCCATGCAGGCGCCGGTCGATTGCTGGCCGACGGTGTTGCGATAGATCTCCTGCCAGGGCGTCTGGTTCGCCGGGTGCTTGAAGCCGCCGCTGGCCTTCAATTCGGCGTGGCGCTTCTTCAACTCGTCGTCCGAGATCAGGATGTTGGCGCTGCCCTTGTTGAGGTCGATGCGCACCTTGTCGCCGGTCTTGAGGATCGCAAGGCCGCCATTGGCGGCGGCTTCCGGCGAGGCGTTCAAGATCGACGGCGAGCCCGACGTGCCGGACTGGCGACCGTCGCCGATGCAGGGCAGGGACAGGATGCCGCGTTTGATCAGGGCGGCCGGCGGCTGCATGTTCACGACCTCGGCGCCGCCGGGATAGCCGATCGGGCCGGTGCCGCGGATGAACAGCACGCAGTGCTCGTCGATGTCGAGCGAAGCGTCATCGATCCGCTCGTGATAGTCCTCCGGACCCTCGAACACGATCGCGCGGCCCTCGAAGGCATTCGGATCCTTCGGGTTGACGAGATAGCGGTCGCGGAATTCCTTGGAGATCACGGAGGTCTTCATGATCGCGGAATCGAACAGATTGCCCTTCAGCACCAGGAAGCCGGCGTCCTTCACCAGCGGCTTGTCATAAGCCCAGATCACGTCGTTGTCGGGCTTCGGCGCATCCTTGCAGTTCTCGCCGACGCCGCGGCCGTTCACCGTGACCGCGTCCTCATGGATGCGCTTGTGCTTCATCAATTCGCGCACCACGGCCGGCACGCCGCCGGCGCGGTGGAATTCCTCGCCGAGATAGAAGCCGGCCGGCTGCATGTTGACCAGCAGCGGCACGTCATGGCCGAACTTCTGCCAGTCATCGATCGACAGCTCCACGCCGATATGGCGGGCCAGCGCATTGATGTGGATCGGCGCGTTGGTCGAGCCGCCGATCGCCGAATTGATGACGATGCAGTTCTCGAACGCTTTGCGGGTCAGGATGTCCGAGGGCTTGAGGTCTTCCCAGACCATCTCGACGGCGCGCTTGCCCGTCTCGTAGGCGATCTGGCCGCGCTCGCGGTAGGGGGCCGGAATCGCCGAGCAGCCCGGCAGCGAGAAGCCGAGCGCTTCGGCAAGGCCGTTCATGGTCGAGGCCGTGCCCATGGTGTTGCAATGGCCGACCGAAGGCGCCGAGGACGCCACGATCTCCATGAACTCTTCATAGTCGATCTCGCCCGCGGCGAGCCGCTCGCGCGACTTCCAGACGATGGTGCCGGAGCCGGTGCGCTCGCCGGCATGCCAGCCGTTGAGCATCGGGCCGCCCGACAGCACGATCGCGGGCAGGTTCACGGTCGCCGCCGCCATCATCAAGGCGGGCGTGGTCTTGTCGCAGCCGGTGGTCAGCACCACGCCGTCGAGCGGATAGCCGTAGAGGATCTCGACCAGGCCGAGATAGGCGAGGTTGCGGTCGAGCGCCGCGGTCGGGCGCTTGCCGGTCTCCTGGATCGGGTGGGTCGGGAATTCCATCGCAATGCCGCCGGCCTCGCGGATGCCTTCGCGGACGCGATGGGCGAGCTCGATATGATGGCGGTTGCAGGGGGAGAGGTCGTTGCCGGTCTGGGCGATGCCGATGATCGGCTTGCCGGACTGCAGCTCGGCGCGGGTGAGGCCGTAGTTCAGATAGCGCTCCATGTAGAGCGCGGTCATGCCCGGATTATGCGGGTTGTTGAACCAGTCCTGCGAGCGAAGGTGGCGGCGGGTGCCGTTACCGGCGGGCGCATGCCCATTGGTTGGCTTTTTTGTCATTGGATTCTCCTTCAATGCAAACGCACGGGCCGGCGTCCGGGATGCCGATCGGTGCGATGCCCGGCAGCGCGAGCATGTCGTGACGGCCCGCCTGCTGGCGAACGTTTCCTGATGGCAGGGATACTACTCATGGGTCGTTGGTAACGCTATCATTTTGTACGGCTGGCGCCCATTCCGGCGTGTGCGGGCCGGCCGCGAGCCGCTGCGTCTGCGAACTCTGCCGCTCGATCACGGTAAAGCCGAGATCGAGCACGGGCTCCTCGGGACGCTTGCCTTCGATCGCCTCGATCAGCATCGCGGCAGCAGCGCTGCCCATTTCGTAGCGGTTGGTCCGGACGCTCGTCAGCGTCGGCACCGAGGAGGCCATGAATTCGAGGTCGTTGAACCCGACGATCGCGATCTGATCGGGGACTGCGATGTCCCGTCGGCGGCATTCGAACAGCACGCCGAGCGCGAGGTCGTCATTGGCGCAGAACACCGAGTCGATGCCGGGCTCGCGCGCGAGCAGATCGGCGAACAGCGCACCGCCGAGCGTGACCGAGGTCGGCGTCGCCGTCGTCACGATCAGTCTTTGGTCGAACAGGCCGGCGTCCTTCATGGCCGCGACGTAGCCGTCGAGCCGGCGCTGCACCCGCGGGTCCATGCGCGCGCCGACAAAGCCGATCCTGCGGTGGCCCTGCGCGAACAAATGAGCAATCGCCGCGCGCGCTGCATCATAATGGGAAAAGCCGATCATCATGTCGACCGGGTTGGGCCCGATCTCCATGATCTGCACGATCGGGCAGTCGGCCGCCTCCAGCATCGCGCGCGATTCCGTGGTCTGGTCGATGCCCGTGACGATCAGTCCCGCCGGCTTCTGCGCCAGAAACAGGCGCAACAGTTTCTCCTCCTGGAGGATGCTGTAACGCGTGTTGGATAGCTGGATCGAGTAACGGCTGCTTTCGGAGGCGTCATAGATGCCGCGCAGCACGTCGGAGAACACGTTGTTGGTCAGTGACGGAATCAAGACACCGATCACCTCGGTGCGCTGCGAGGCCAGCGCGCGTGCCGCAAGGTTGGGCACATAGCCGAGCTCCCGGGCCGCGCTTTCGACCCGCGTCCGCTTGGCGACCGACAGCGCCTCGGGATTGCGGAAGAAGCGGGAGGCCGTAATGGGGCTGACGCCGGCGAGCTCGGCGACTTCCGCCAACCGAATCTTGCCCGACTTGGTGCGCTTTCGTCCCATTTGTTGCTCTTAACACAGCCACTCCCGCAAACAAAGGATCGTTGACAGCGCTACCAGCAACGACTAACCAAAGACAAATTGCCAAAGCCGCACAAACTGCCGACAATGTCGCCTGTTAAGAGGGGCTTCGGGTCGGCGAAGTTCAGAAAAAACAAGACGGTGGCGGCGCCACAGTTGCGTCGTCTAAGTCGGAGGAGGGAGCCTAGATGTCGTCTGTGCAAATCCGCGACGTGCGGAAATCGTTCGGCAATTTTGAAGTCCTGCACGGCGTCTCGATTCCGATCGAGGACGGCCAGTTCGTCGTCCTGGTTGGCCCTTCCGGCTGCGGCAAGTCGACGCTTCTGCGCATGCTCGCAGGCCTCGAGAACATCACCTCCGGAACGATCTCGATCGGCGACCGCGTCGTCAACAATGTCCAGCCCAAGGAGCGGGACATTGCGATGGTGTTCCAGAACTACGCGCTCTACCCGCACATGACGGTCGGCGAAAACATGGGCTTCTCGCTGAAGCTGCGTAACGCCGGCTCCGACGAGATCAACAAGCGCGTCAAGCGCGCTGCCGAAATCCTCGCGCTGACGCCGTTGCTCGAGCGCTATCCGCGCCAGCTCTCCGGCGGCCAGCGCCAGCGCGTCGCCATGGGCCGCGCCATCGTGCGCGATCCCCAGGTATTCCTGTTCGACGAGCCCTTGTCGAACCTCGACGCCAAGCTGCGCGTCGCCATGCGCACCGAGATCAAGGAGCTGCACCAGCGGCTCAAGACCACGACCGTCTACGTCACCCACGACCAGATCGAGGCCATGACCATGGCCGACAAGATCGTCGTGATGCATGACGGCATTGTCGAGCAGATGGGCACGCCGCTCGAGCTCTACGACAAGCCGGAGAACCAGTTCGTCGCGGGTTTCATCGGCTCGCCCGCGATGAACTTCCTGAAGGGGCATGTCCGCGTCAACGGCGTTGCGACCTTCGAGGGACCGAACGGCGTCAGGCTGCCGCTCAAGAGCGCGCCGGCGGGCTCCGATGGCAAGCCTGTGGTCTATGGCGTCCGTCCCGAGCATTTCACCATCGCCGATGACGGTGCCGACGCCGAGATCGTCGTGGTCGAGCCGACCGGTTCGGAGACGCAGGTGTTTGCGAAGGTCGGTGGCGAGCAGGTCGTCGCGGTTTTCCGCGAGCGTCACCAGTTCAACCCGGGCGACAAGGTAAAGCTGAAGCCCGATCCGGCCCTGGTGCATCTGTTCGACGAGGCGACCGGCAAGCGCATGTAGCGGCGTTTCGTGACGTAAGACGACTAAATACAAAATATAAAATTCAGGGAGAGAACGATGAGCCATTTCGACAGGCGTAGTGTGCTTAAAGCCAGCCTGGGCGGCGCAGCTTTGCTCGCTGGCCCAGGGATCGTCCCGGTGCGTGCTGCGGAGTGGACCAACACGCCGGAGCCGAACGCCTCCATTCGCGTGCTGCGCTGGAAGCAGTTCATCCAGGCGGAGTTCGACAAGTTCGCCGAGCAGACCAAGAAGTTCTCCGAAAAGACCGGCATCAAGGTCAAGCTCGAGGCCGAGAGCTGGGAAGACATCCGCCCGAAGGCCGCGGTCGCGGCCAATGTCGGCGCCGGTCCGGATCTGATCGTCGGCACGCTCGACGATCCCTTCAAGTTCCCCGAGAAGCTGATCGACGTGACCGACGTCGCCGACTATCTCGGCAAGCAATATGGCGGCTGGTATCCGGTGGCCGAGCGCTACGGCAAGAAGGGCAACAACTGGATCGCCATCCCGCAGGGCGCGACCGGCGGCTGCCTCAACTACCGCATCAGCCACGTGAAGGCCGCGGGCTTCGAGGAATTCCCCAAGGACACCGACGGCTTCCTCAAGCTGTGCCAGGCCCTGAAGAAGAACAACACGCCGGCCGGCTTCGCGCTCGGCCATGCCACGGGCGACGCCAACGGCTGGTGCCAGTGGGCGCTGTGGGCGTTCGGCGGCAAGGTCGTCAACGACAAGAACGAGGTCGTGATCGACTCGCCGGAGACGATCGCCGCGATCGAATACGTCAAGCAGCTCTATGCGACGTTCATTCCGGGCGTGCTGTCTTGGAACGACTCGAACAACAACAAGGCGTTCCTCAACGGCGAACTCAGCCTCACCCTGAACGGCATCTCGATCTGGACCGTCGGCAAGAACTCGACCGATCCGAAGCAGCAGGAGATCGCCAAGGACATGAACCACGCGCCGATGCCGATCGGCCCCGTGGGCGTGTCGACCGAGCAGCAGAACGTGCTGGTCTACTACGGCTACAAGCACTCGAAGTATCCGAAGGCGGTCAAGGAATTCATCAAGTTCATGATGGACAAGGAGAACTACGACGCGTGGGAGGTGGCCTCCAACGGCTACGTCTCGCCGCCGCTCCCGGCCTATAACGACAACCCGGTCTGGACCTCCGATCCCAAGATCACGCCGTATCGCGACTGCCTGAAGCGCTGCCGCGACAACGGCTATGCCGGCGATCTCGGCTACGCCTCGGCCGCCGTCATGGGCGACTTCGTGGTGGTGGACATGTTCGCGGAAGCCGCATCCGGCTCGGCCACGCCGCAGGAAGCAGCCAAGCGCGCTGCCGAGCGTGCCAAGCGCTACTACCAGGTCTGATCAGCCACAGGCGGCGGCGTCCGGTTTGCTGGGCGCCGCCGTTGTCGTTCTTTGAGGGGAGTCCGACATGGCCGTTATCGCCGAGCCCGCCGCTGCGGAAGTCAAGCGCAGCAGCTTGTGGAGCAGGGCGTTCGAAAGCCGGCATTTTCTCGGCGCCATGTTCATGGTGCCGGCGATCGCGATCCTGATCCTGTTTCTGGCTTATCCGCTCGCGCTCGGATTCTGGCTCGGCATGACCGACACCAAGATCGGCGGCGTCGGTCGTTACATCGGCTTCCAGAACTTCGTCTCGCTGTCCAAGGACAGCGTGTTCTGGCTGTCGGTGTTCAACACCATTTTCTACACGGTGTTCGCGAGCATCGTGAAATTCGCGGTCGGACTTTACCTGGCCCTGCTGCTCAACGAGCGGCTGCCGTTCAAGTCGATGGTCCGCGCCATCGTGCTGTTGCCCTTCGTGGTGCCGACCGTGCTGTCGGCGATCGCGTTCTGGTGGATCTATGACAGCCAGTTCTCGATCATCTCCTGGGTGCTGATCAAGGCGGGCCTGTTGACCCACTACATCGACTTCCTCGGCGATCCCTGGAATGCGCGCTGGTCGGTGGTGCTCGCCAACATCTGGCGCGGCGTCCCCTTCGTGGCCATCACGCTGCTGGCGGGATTGCAGACGATCTCGCCGTCGCTTTACGAGGCCGCCAATCTCGATGGCGCCACCAACCTGCAGCGCTTCCGCCACATCACGCTGCCGATGCTGTCGCCGATCATCGCGGTGGTGATGACGTTCTCGGTGCTGATGACGTTCACCGACTTCCAGCTGATCTACACCATCACGCGCGGTGGCCCGATCAACGCGACCCATCTGATGGCGACGCTGTCGTTCCAGCGCGCCATCACCGGCGGCAATCTCGGCGAGGGCGCGGCGATCTCGAACGCGATGATCCCGTTCCTGGTCGCGGCAATCCTGTTGAGCTTCTTCGGGCTTCAGCGCTCCCGTTGGCAGCAGGGCGGGAGGGACTGACCATGACCACCGTGGACGACCAAAGCGTCGGAATGGACTATCTGGAAAGCTTTCCGCGGAAGTTCCTCCGCGTCTACCTTCCGCTCGGCCTGATCATCGTCTTCCTGCTGTTCCCGTTCTACTGGATGGCGGTGACGACGTTCAAGCCGGACGCGGAGATGTACGACTATGAGAAGTACAATCCGTTCCTGATTGCGCATCCGACGCTGGAGCACATCAAGAAGCTGTTCTTCGACACGGACTATCCGTTGTGGATGTGGAACACCGTCATCGTCTCGGTGTCCTCGACCTTCATCTCGCTGTTCGCCAGCGTCTGCGCGGCCTATGCGATCGAGCGCCTCCGCTACAAGGGCTCGCGCTATGTCGGCCTTGCGATCTTCCTCGGCTATCTCGTCCCGCCCTCGATCCTGTTCATTCCGCTGGCGGCGATCGTGTTCCAGCTCGGCCTGTTCGACGGCAATCTGGCGCTGATCCTGACCTATCCAACCTTCCTGATCCCGTTCTGCACCTGGCTCCTGATGGGCTATTTCCGCACCATCCCGTACGAGCTTGAGGAATGCGCGCTGATCGACGGGGCGACGCGGCTGCAGATCCTGACCAAGATCACGCTGCCGCTGTCGCTGCCGGGGGTGATCTCGGCGGGCATCTTCGCCTTCACGTTGTCCTGGAACGAGTTCATCTACGCGCTGACCTTCATCTCCTCGTCCGAGAACAAGACGATTCCGGTCGGCGCCATCACCGAGCTCGTCAATGGCGACGTCTACCATTGGGGCGCCCTGATGGCGGCGGCCCTGACCGGCTCGGTCCCCGTAGTTATCCTTTATTCCTTCTTCGTAGAGTACTATGTGTCGGCGATGACCGGCGCCGTGAAGGAATGATCGCGGGGCCTGCCTGAGAACGCGTCAGTAGATCAAGGGCGGCGCGTTCCGGCCAATAAGAAGGAGTAGGCTCTTGCACATTCTGGTTCTGGGTGCTGCCGGCATGGTCGGCCGCAAATTGTGTGAACGTCTCTTGCGCGACGGCCGGCTCGGCAAGAGCGACATCACCAAGCTGACCATGCACGACGTGGTCGAGCCCAAGAAGCCGGAGAAGGCCGGTTTCCCCGTCGAGACCGTCTCGGGCGATTTCGCCGTGCCGGGCGCTGCCGAAAAGCTGATCGCCGGCCGTCCCGACGTGATCTTCCATCTCGCCGCGATCGTCTCGGGCGAGGCCGAGCTCGATTTCGACAAGGGCTACCGCATCAATCTCGACGGCACGCGGATGCTGCTTGACGCTGTCAGGCTCGTCGGCGGCGGCTACAAGCCCCGCGTCGTGTTCACGTCCTCGATCGCGGTGTTCGGCGCGCCGTTCCCGGATGCGATCGGCGACGAGTTCTTCCACACGCCGCTGCTCAGCTACGGCACCCAGAAGGCGATCGGCGAGCTGCTGCTGGCGGATTATTCGCGCCGCGGCTTCCTCGACGGCATCGGCATTCGCCTGCCGACCATCTGCATCCGTCCCGGCCTGCCCAACAAAGCGGCATCGGGCTTCTTCTCCAATATCCTGCGCGAACCGCTCGCCGGCAAGGAAGCGGTTCTCCCGGTCTCCGAGGACGTCCGCCACTGGCACGCCACGCCGCGCTCGGCCGTCGGCTTCCTGCTTCATGCCGGCACCATGGACCTCGCCAAGGTCGGTCCGCGTCGCAACCTGACCATGCCGGGCTTCTCGGCCACGGTCGGCGAGCAGATCGCCGCGCTCAGGCGGGTCGCGGGCGACAAGGTCGCCGCGCGCATCAAGCATGAGCTCGATCCGTTCATCGTCGGCATCGTCGGTGGTTGGCCGCGCAATTTCGAGGCGAAGCGGGCGCGCGAGCTCGGCTTCACCACCGAAGAGAAGTCCTTCGACGATATCATCCGCATCCACATCGACGACGAGCTCGGCGGCAATTTCGTCGCCTGATCGTTGGAGATGAACAGCGTGGACATGACGATGGCGAGCGTTGCTTGCATCGGTGAATGCATGGTCGAGCTCCGGCAGGCTCAAGGTGGACAGTCCACCGGCCAGTCTGCCGGGCAGGGCGGTGGCCTGTTCTCGCGCGGCTTCGGCGGCGATACCCTCAACACGGCGGTCTATCTGGCGCGGCTCGAGATCAAGGTCGACTATCTCACCGCGCTCGGCGACGACGGCATGAGCGAGGAGATGATCACGGCCTGGAATGCCGAGGGCGTCGGCACGCGGCGCGTGGTGCGGCTGCCGGGCAAGCTGCCCGGCCTCTACATGATCCAGCTCGATGCCAATGGCGAGCGCCAGTTCTTTCACTGGCGCGACAGTGCGGCGGCGCGGCAGCTGATGAGCCTGCCGGAGACCGACGAGCTGCTCAACTCGCTGATGAGCTACGACATCGTCTATCTCTCGGCGATCACGCTCTCGATCTACGACGCCGCCGGACGCGACCGCCTGTTCGCGGCGATCAAGCGCGCCCGGCTGCTCGGCACCCGCTTCGTGTTCGACACGAATTTTCGCGCACGCGGCTGGCCCGACCGAGACGTCGCGCGCGAGGTGTTTGCCGCGGCGTTCGCGGCGGCCGACATTGTGCTGACCTCGACCGAGGATCTGCTCGCGCTCTATCCCGGCGAAAGCCGTGAACAGCTGATGGCGCGCATCCCGACGCCCGAGCTGGTGTTCCGCCTGGCCGAGCCCGTCAGCATGCTGCGCTTTCCCGGGGCGACCTATGAGGTCCACGCCGAACCAATGACCAAGCCGGTCGTTGACACCACGGCGGCCGGGGACAGCTTTGCCGCGGCCTATATCGCGGCCCGGCTCGGCGGTTCCGATCCGGTCGAGGCCGCCCAGGCCGGGCATCGCCTCGCCAGCCTCGTGATCTGCTATCCCGGCGCCATCATTCCGGGCTATGCCATGCCGCCGAAGAAGCGGCACCGGCCGGCGACCACGCGTCAAGCGACCAAGTGAAACGAAAAGATCCCAGAGATGCCCACGACCGCCCAACAGAACCACCTCGTCGCGCTGTTCAAAGCCGCGACCGTCATTCCCGTCCTGACCATCGACCGCATTCAGGATGCCGTGCCGTTGGCGCAAGCCCTCGTGGCCGGCGGCGTTCGCACGCTGGAGGTGACCCTGCGCACCCCCATCGCGATCGAGGCGGCGCGGGCGATCATGTCCGAAGTCCCCGACGCGGTCGTCGGCATCGGCACCATCCTCAATCCGGCCGACTTCACCCGTGTGGAGAAGATCGGCGTCGCCTTCGGCATCAGCCCGGGCCTGACCCCCGATCTCCTCAAGGCCGCCGCGCACAGCTCCTTGCCCTTTGCGCCCGGCATCGCCACGGCGTCCGAGCTGATGATGGCGCTGTCGCATGGATTCGACGTCGCAAAATTCTTTCCGGCGGAGCAGGCCGGCGGCATCAAGGGGCTGCGCTCGCTCGGTGGGCCGTTCCCGAACGTTCGGTTCTGCCCGACCGGCGGGGTCGGTGAGGCCAATGCGGCGACCTGGCTCGCCGAGCCCAATGTCGTCGCGGTCGGCGGTTCCTGGCTGTGCCCGACAGCCGAGATCAAGGCCGGGAACTGGGCTGGCATAACTGCCATCTGCCAGCGCACCCTCCAGGCCCTTAAACCTGCGTGAAGTCTTGCCATCCCTGGGCTAAGACTTAGGTCAGGATAAGACTTGGGTCAGCAAGAGACCGCCAGGGAGAAAAGACCATGACCGCCAGCATCGTCGGATGGGCGCATACGCCGTTCGGCAAGTTCGACACCGAAACCGTCGAAAGCCTCGTCACTCGCGTCGCCAACGAGGCGATGGCCGATGCCGGCATTTCGGCCTCCGATGTCGACGAGATCGTGCTCGGCCATTTCAACGCCGGCTTCTCGGCGCAGGATTTTACCGCCTCGCTGGTGCTCCAGGCCGACCCGAAGCTGCGCTTCAAGCCGGCCACCCGGGTCGAAAATGCCTGCGCGACCGGATCGGCCGCAGTGCACCAGGGCCTGCGCGCGATTGCCGCAGGTGCGGCCAAGATCGTGCTGGTTGTCGGCGTCGAGCAGATGACCCGCACCCCGGGTCCGGAGATCGGCAAGAACCTGCTCAAGGCGTCCTATTTGCCCGAGGACGGCGACACCGTCGGCGGCTTCGCCGGCGTGTTCGGCAAGATCGCCAGCTCCTACTTCCAGAAATACGGCGACCAGTCCGATGCGCTGGCGCTGATCGCGGCCAAGAACCACAAGAACGGCGTCGCCAATCCCTTCGCCCAGATGCGCAAGGACTTTGGCTTCGACTTCTGCCGCGCCGAGAGCGAGAAGAATCCGTATGTCGCCGGCCCCCTGAAGCGCACCGACTGCTCGCTCGTCTCCGACGGCGCGGCCGCGCTGGTGCTGGCCGATGCCGAGACCGCCAAGGGCATGGGCAAGTCGATCGGCTTCCGCGCCACCGCGCACGCCCAGGACTTCTTGCCGATGTCCAAGCGCGACATCCTCCAGTTCGAGGGCTGCACGGTCGCCTGGCAGCGCGCGCTGGAGCAGGCGGGCGTGACGCTCAGCGATCTCTCCTTCGTCGAGACCCATGACTGCTTCACCGTCGCCGAGCTGATCGAGTACGAAGCGATGGGCCTGACGCCGAGGGGGCAGGGCGCCCGCGCCATCAAGGAAGGCTGGACGCTCAAGGACGGCAAGCTGCCGGTCAATCCGTCCGGCGGGCTGAAGGCCAAGGGCCATCCGATCGGCGCCACCGGCGTCTCCATGCACGTGATGACCGCGATGCAGCTCGCAGGCCAGGCGCCAGAGGGCATGCAGCTCAAGAACGCCAAGCTCGGCGGCATCTTCAACATGGGCGGCGCCGCCGTCGCCAACTACGTCTCGGTCCTCGAACCTCTGAAGTAGCCAGTCCCGTAGGGTGGGCAATGGCGCGCAAGCCCCTTGCCCACCATTTCCTTGCGTTAGATCATGGTGGGCACGCTACGCTTTGCCCACCCTACGGCTCCTGATTGATTTGAGAGAAAGCTATCATGAGCAATGCCTACGAAGATTCACTCTCTATTGAAGCCCTCAACGATCGCATCGCGATCCTCGAAGACAATATCCGCCAGCTGATCGAGCAGGCTGCGGCCGCCTCGGGCGAGCAGAACGAGTCGCGCATTGCCGACCGTATCAACCAGCAGAACGACGAGCTCGATCGCCTCATGAAAATCCGCGAATCCCGCCAGAAGAAATAGTGGCCGCACCGCGCATGCGGCCATACCCCGGCCGCCCTTGCGCGTGCGCTGCTGCTGCCTTTAGCTGGACCGAAATCGCGGGGCCGCGCCTGTAGCGTTTTCGAGCGAAGTGGATACCGGTTCGCACAAAGAAAACGCGTCAAAACAGGAATCCATAGCCTGCGCAATCGGGAGCGAACGAATGGGGCCGCTGAAGGGCATCAAGGTCGTCGACATGACCACCGTGCTGATGGGGCCCTATGCGACCCAGATGCTCGGCGATTACGGTGCCGACGTGATCAAGGTGGAATCGCTCGACGGCGACGTCACCCGCCTGATCGGCCCGATGCGGCATGCCGGCATGGGGCCGGTGTTCCTCAACACCAACCGCAGCAAGCGCTCGATCTGCCTCGACCTGAAGAAGCCTGCAGGACGCGATGCCGTGCTGCGGCTGCTGAAGGATGCCGACGTTCTCGTCTACAACGTTCGCCCGCAGGCGATGGCGCGGCTTCAGCTTGGTTATGACGTCGTCTCCGCGATCAACCCGCGCCTCGTCTATGCCGGCGTGTTCGGCTTCGGTCAGGACGGGCCTTATGCCGCCAAACCTGCCTATGACGATCTGATCCAGGGCGCCACCGCGCTCCCCGCCCTGATGGCGCAGACCGGCGACGGCGTGCCGCGCTACGTGCCGAACGCGCTGGTCGACCGCATCGTCGGCCTCACCGCCGTCGGCGCGATCTGCGCCAGCCTCGTGCATCGCGATCGCACCGGCCGCGGCCAGCGCGTCGACATCCCGATGTTCGAGACCATGGCCGGATTCGTCATGGGCGACCACATGGGCGGGCTCACCTTTGATCCGCCGCTCGACAAGGGCGGCTATGCCCGGCATCTCTCGCGCGACCGCAGGCCGTACAAGACCTCCGACGGCCATCTCAGCGTCATCGTCTACAACGACAAGCAGTGGGAGAACTTCTTCAAGGCCACGGGGCGCGACGACCTGCGCGCCGATCCCAAATTCGCAACCTTCGCCGGCCGTGCCGCCAATATCGACGTCGTCTATGCCGAGCTCGCGCGCATCTTCGAGACGCGCACCACGGCCGAGTGGATCGAGCTGCTGACCAGGGCCGACGTGCCCGTGATGCCGATGCACGACCTCGCGTCGATCCTGCACGACCAGCATCTGGAGGCGACGGGCTTCTTCCCGGTCGTCAACCATCCGACCGAAGGCCCGATCCGCAGCATGAAGGTCACGGCGACCTGGTCGGAGACCGAGGCCGAGCCTGTCAGGCTCGCCCCACGCCTCAACGAGCATGGCGCGGAGATCCTGCGCGAGATCGGCTACTCCGCCGACGACATTGCCGCCATGGTTCGCGATGGCGTCACGCGCTTGGCGCCGGAGTAGGAGGGCATCATGAGCTTCATCACCGGTGTCGGCCTCACGTCCTACGGCAAGCACGAAGGCTCGTCCTCGCTCGACCTGATGAGCAAGGCTGCGCAATCCGCGCTCGACGATGCCGGGCTGAAGCGGGCCGAGATCGATGGCATCCTCTGCGGCTACTCAACGGTGTCGCCGCACATCATGCTGGCGACGGTGTTCGCTGAACATTTTGGCATCCGCCCGTCCTATGCGCACGCCGTGCAGGTCGGCGGCGCCACCGGACTTGCGATGACGATGCTCGCCCATCATCTCGTTGACGCCGGCGTCTGCCGCAACGTGCTCGTTGTCGGCGGCGAGAACCGCCTGACCGGGCAGAGCCGCGATGCCTCGATCCAGGCGCTGGCGCAGGTCGGTCATCCCGACTACGAGGTGCCGCTGGGCCCGACCATTCCCGCCTATTACGGTCTCGTCGCCACCCGGTACATGCACGAATACGGCGTCACCGAACAGGACCTCGCCGAATTCGCCGTGCTGATGCGCGCGCATGCCTGCGCGCATCCCGGCGCTCAATTCCACGATCCCATCACGGTCGCCGACGTCATGGCCTCGAAGCCGGTGGCGATGCCGCTCAAGCTGCTCGACTGCTGCCCGGTGTCTGACGGCGGCGCGGCCTTCGTCATCAGCCGCGAGCGGACCGGCGAGGCGGGCGTGCGCATCCGCGGTTGCGCCCAGGCGCATACCCATCAGCACGTCACCGCTGCGCCCGGCTTGAGCGAGCTCGGCGCCGAAATCTCCATCGCGCGCGCCAGGGAGGCCTCCGGCCTTGCGATCTCCGACGTGCGTTACGCCGCGATCTACGACAGTTTTACCATCACGCTCGCGATGCTGCTGGAAGACCTCGGCCTGGCCGGCCGCGGCGAGGCGGCGGCACGCGTGCGCTCAGGCCATTTTGGCCGTGACGGCGCGATGCCGCTCAACACCCATGGCGGCCTCCTGAGTTACGGCCATTGCGGTGTCGGCGGCGCCATGGCGCATCTGGTCGAGGCGCATCTGCAGATGACGGGACGGGCGGCGAATCGCCAGGTTCGCGATGCCTCGATTGCGCTGCTGCACGGCGACGGCGGCGTGCTGTCGTCCCATGTCAGCATGTTTCTGGAGCAGGTGCGATGAGCGAGCGAATCGCGGACTGGACCAAGGGCGAAGAGGCCATCACCTTTCAGACCTGCGGCGCATGCGGCCATGTGCAATATTTCCACCGCGCCTTTTGCGCGGCCTGCGGTGCGTCAGACCTGCACGAAGCGCGTGCCGGCGGCAAGGGCAGGGTCTACGCGACCTCGCTGGTCTGCCGCGCCGCCACGCCCGAGACGCGGGCGCACGTGCCCTACAACATCCTGCTGATCGATTGCGCCGAGGGATTTCGCATGATGGCCCATGGCGAGAATGATCTTGCCATTGGCGACGAGGTGATCGCGGGCTTCAAGCCGTTTGCGGGTAAGCTCGTGCCGTTCTTTGCGAAGAAGGCGTAGTGGGCTTCGTCATTCGGGGGCGGTCCAAGGGACCGAGCCTGGAACGGGTATTCTGGGCCTGGCCTGTGCGAGGGCCACCCCGGAATGACGAAAACTGGAAAACGCGAACGCAACGCCCGTAAAGCTAACTCAACGCCCGTAGAATAATATGCTGGCGATGACGAGCATCGCCATCACCGCCAGCATATGCGCGAGCGCTTCCGAGGCCGCCCCCTTGGTGGCTTCCTTCATGCAGTTTTCTCCCTAGACTTGGGCGTGACTCATCGTTGCGCTACTCGCGCACCCGACGGCCAATTATTTTACTCGGAACACCCCACTTCGAGTACTCACCGCAATCAAGTCCCCACGCGGCGAATATCGACTGTGCCAAGGTCGATCAGCAATGCGGCGGCATTTTGACTCGATGATGTTGCTCCTGCGGTCTCGCTGCGCAGAGTTTGAGGAACCTTTCCTCGACCGCGACAAGTCTCATCGAATTTTCTTGGAAGAGTTCCCGGACGATTTCGGTGTGGCCATCGATTTGGCCTTCGAAGCCACCATCAGCGCATCCCTGATATTGCTGAGGTGACGTGTCATCGCCTGGCTCGCCTTGCGAGCGCTCCTCGCTTGAACGGCTTCGAATATGGCTTCGTGATCCCTGAGCCACATGGGACGATAATCCTCCATCTGCATGTGGTTGTGAATCTCCTGCCAGATGCCGGACTCGGTTTGCGCACGCCACAAGGAGTCGCTGATCGACACCAGTGCTCCGTTTCCCGTCGCCTCGGCCAGCACCATGTGGAAGCGGTGGTCCGACGTGTCGGCCTCGCGTCCCTGCGCGTGTTCCCAGCGCATCATGGCGAGTGCTTCGGCAAGCTGCACGAAGGTGGCCTCCGAGGCGCGCTGCGCCGCGATCGCCGCGATCTGCGGCTCGATGAGCTGACGCGCTTCCAGATTCTCGAACGGCCCAAAGCCTTCGAGCACATGCACGTCAGGCGCCTCCTGACGACTGATGACATAGACGCCGCTATTGCTGCGGACCTTCAGCATCCCGGCCATCGCGAGCGACAGGATGGCCTCGCGCACCGTCGGGCGTGACACGCCAAAAGTCTTCGCGAGATCGCGCTCGGCCGGCAGGCGCTGGCCGATGCGGTAACTCGTCTGGATCATTGCAGCAATGCGCCGCGCGACGATCTCGAAGCTGCGTTCAGGTTTGGTTGGAGGGTCGTGCAACATCTTCGTGCTCATCAGCTGTTTTTTTGAGTTTGACAAGCTGCCGCGCGAAACCCAAGCTGGTCAGACCAATTTGGCCTGACCAATTTGGGTCGAACCGACGCCGGATCTGCATCACCGGCGGGAAGACGGAGCAACCGCGCGTGTCCGACCGAAGACTGAATTCAGCCGAGGCGCGCGACATCGCGTTCCATCTGCACTCGCAGACCAATCCTCTGCATCATGCAGAAATCGGACCGCTGATCATGACGCGCGGCGAGGGCGTCCATGTCTATGACGCAAGCGGCAAGCGTTATCTGGAAGCGATGGCCGGGCTCTGGTGCACCTCGCTCGGCTTTTCCGAGGCGCGGCTGAAGGCGGCCGCAGCTGCGGCCTACGACAAGTTTGGATTCTATCACAGCTTCAATCACAAGACGCCCGACAACACGATCGACCTCGCCGAGAAGCTGGTTGAGATCTCGCCGATCCCGGATGCGCAGGCCTATTTCGCCACCTCGGGCTCGGAAGCCACCGAGACGATGGTGAAGCTCGCCTGGGTCTATCACGCGGTCCATGGCAAGCCGGGGAAGCGCAAGATCATCGCTCGCGACCGCGGGTTCCATGGCTCGACGATCGTCGCGGCCTCGATGTGCGGTCTGCCCCGCATGCACCGCGAATTCGGCCTTCCGCTCGACGGCTTCCTGCATACGCATTGCCCGGATGCCTATCGCGGCACCAGGCCTGGCGAGAGCGAGGCGGCGTTCGTCGCTCGCCTTGCGGCCGATCTCGAAGCGCTGATCACGGCCGAGGGACCCGATACGATCGCCGCCTTCATCGCCGAGCCGATCAACGCCGGCGGCGGCATCGTCGTGCCGCCGAAGGGATATTTCGCTGCGATCGAGGCGGTGCTGCGCCGTCACGACATCCTGGTGCTTGGCGACGAAGTGGTCTGCGGCTTCGGCCGCACCGGCAACTGGTTCGGCTGCGAGACGGTCGGCATGAAGCCGGACATGGTGGCGCTCGCCAAAGGCATCACCTCGTCCTACTTCCCGATGTCAGCCGTGTTGCTCGGACGTCCGATCCGGGACGCGCTTGCCGAAATGAACAAGGGCGGCGAGCTGTTCGGACACGGCTTCACCAATTCCGGGCATCCGGTCGGCGCGGCCATCGCGCTCGAGACGCTGAAGATCTATCACGAGATGGACGTCGTGCCGCATGTCCGTCGCATGGGCGGCAGGCTCCGTGCCGGGCTGGAGCAGATCGCGCGGGATTCGCGCATCGTCGGCCAGGTTCGCGGCGAAGGATTGATGATCGGGGTCGAGCTGGTCGCTGACCCCGCGACGCGGCGGGCGTTCGATCCGGCGTTGAAGGTCGGCGCGATGTTCGATGCGCTTGCGATCGAGAATGGCCTGATCATCCGCGCAATGGGCGATACGATCGGGTTCTGTCCGCCGCTCATCATCGACGAAGCCGGGGTCGACGAAGCGCTCGACCTGTTCGCGCGGACCTTGTCCGGCGCCGAAGCCAAGCTTGCCGAGAACCGTCCATCTTCGTAATCCGTTGAGGAGACAAAAACATGCGTCGTCGAGACCTGCTCCGATCCACACTGGGCGCCGGTCTCGGCGTCGCCCTGGGTTCGACCCTTCCGATGCCGCGGCTGGCCCGCGCGCAGGGCTCGCGCGTGCTGCGCTTCGTGCCGCAGGCCGATGCGGCCATTCTCGATCCGATGATCACCACCGGCCTGGTCAACCGGAATCATGGCTTCCTGATCTGGGATACCCTCTACGGCGTCGACGAGAAATTCCAGGTTCAGCCGCAGATGGTCGCGGGCCACACCGTCGAGAACGACGGCAAGCTCTGGACGATGACCTTGCGCGACGGCTTGAAATTCCACGACGGCGAGCCGGTGCGCGGGCGCGACGTAGTGGCGAGCCTGAAGCGCTGGGCCTCGCGCGATGCGTTCGGCAATTCGCTCTTCAATCTGGTCGATGAGGTCTCCGCGCCTGACGACAAGACCGTGCGCTGGCGGCTCAAGTCGCCGTTTCCGCTGCTGCCGGAGGCGCTCGGCAAGGTCGGTGCCATCATTGCCTTCATCATGCCGGAGCGTCTGGCGCAGACCGACAGCGTCACGCCGGTCAAGGAGCTGATCGGCTCCGGTCCGTTCAAATTCCAGGCCGATCAGCACGTGCCCGGCGCGCGTCTCGTTTACTCGCGTTTCGACGGCTATGTGCCGCGTCCCGAGGGGACGCCGAGCCTCCTTGCAGGTCCGAAGGTCGCTTATTTCGACCGGGTCGAGTGGCAGGTCATCCCGGATCCCGCGACGGCCGCGGCCGCGCTTCAGCAGGGCGAGATCGACTGGTGGGATCAGCCCATCGTCGACTTGTTGCAGAAGCTGAAGGCGAACAAGGCGCTCAATGTCGAACTGCTCGATCCCATCGGCAATGTCGGCGTGCTGCGCTTCAACCATACGCAGCCGCCCTTCGACAACCCGGCCATCCGCCGCGCCGTGCTCTCCGCCATCAGCCAGAAGGAGTTCATGTCCGCGGTTGCGGGAGACGATACCAGCCTCTGGCGCGACAAGGTCGGCTTCTTCGCGCCCGGTGGCGCCATGGCGAACGATGCCGGCATGGACGCGCTGAATGGTCCGCGGGACATCGCCGCCGCCGCCAAGGCGATCAAGGATGCCGGCTACAAGGGTGAGAAAGTACTGTTGATGGCGCCGGGCGATTTCCCCGTCATCGGACAGATGAGCGAGGTCGCCGCCGATCTGTTCCGCAAGCTCGGCTTCAATCTCGATTACGTCATGACGGATTGGGGCTCGATGCTGCGCCGCATGGGCAACCGCGAGACGCCGGACAAGGGCGGATACAGCGCCTTCTGCACCTATTCCGCCGGCGTCACGCAACTGAACCCGTCGGCCCACAACTTCATCCGCGGCAGCGGCGACAAGGCGACCTTCGGCTGGGCCAGGAGCGAGAAGCTGGAGCAGCTCCGGGATTCCTGGTTCGCAGCTCCCGATGTTGCCGCGCAGACCAAGATCGGCATCGAGATGCAGAAGCAGTGCTTTGTCGATGTTCCCTATGTGCCGCTTGGTGTCTTCTATCAGCCGACCGCGTACAAGAAGAGCCTCACCGGCATGCTCAAGGGCCTGCCGTTGTTCTGGAACGTGCGCGGCGCCTGAAGAAGGATTTTCGATGCTTCCGATCACCGGCTATGCGGACCGCTGGAGCGTGCGCCCCGGCGACGACATCAAGTTCATGATCGCGGTCAAAGGCGGCGGCCGCTATTCGGCGCGGATCGCACGGATCATCTGCGGCGACCCGAACCCCAGGGGGCCCGGCTATCGCGAGATTCCGGTGAAGTGGGATCTCGAAGGCCAGCACGACGGGATCGAGCAGACCATCGCCAAGGGCTCATGGGTCGATGTATCCGCGCTGACTTTGCCGGCGGGTCCGGTCGCCTTCGCTGCGACCGTCTGGCCGACCTTGCTCGCCGCGGGCAGGCAGGCCGTGCTGAATTTTGCGGGCGCCGGCGGCTCGCTGACGCTCGGCGTCGGTGAAAGGGGTGCTTTCGCCCGGCATGTGACCGGTGAGGGCACCGTCGAGGTCGAGACCGGTATCGCGCTCACCGAGCGTACCTGGCACGATATCGCCTGCCTGTTCGATCCCGCGACCGGAACGCTGGCGATCGCGCAGGCGCCGCGCAAGATCAGGCTCGACCGCGACGAGCGCGCGACGAAAACGCTGAGCGCGCCAAAGGCCGCGTTGGCCGGCACGGGCGCGGCGGCAATCGCCGCGGAGCGCGGAAGCCGGGGCGCAGTCCACCACTTCAATGGCAAGATCGAGCGGCCGCGCATCACCGATGGCGGCACCGGTCTTGACGGCGTCATCGCCGCGCAAGCCGCTGGGGCGGTGCCCCCGGCCATCGCCGAATGGGATTTTTCGATCGGCATTCCGACTGACACAGCGACGGATATTGGCGCAGCCAAGGCGCACGGCACCTGCGTCAATTTGCCGACGCGCGCGATGACGGGCTCGCGCTGGACTGGCGGAGTGACGCATCGCTGGACGGAAGAGCCAAAACTCTGGGGCGCGATCCATTTCCACGATGATGATATCGGCGATTCCGGCTGGCAGCCGTCGCTGAGCTTCACCGTGCCGGAGGACTGGACGAGCGGCGTCTATGCGCTGCACCTCGAAAAGGACGGCGCGCGCGACAACATCGTCTTCTATGTCCGCGCCAAAATACCGGGATCGCAGGCCAAGGTGGCGTTCCTCGCGCCGACCTTCAGTTACACCGTCTACAGCCAGTATCAGAAGAAGGGCAGGCAGGCTCTGATCACGGAGCGCTCGCTGGCCTGGGGCGCGCTGGCACAGGCGCCGGATGGTCATCCGGAATACGGCGTCTCGCCCTACAATTTCCATTCGGACGGCAGCGGCGTGGTGATGTCGACCATGCGCCGGCCGCTGATCGACAAGCGCGTCAACCAGATCCACCTGGTCGATCCCAGCGATGACGGTTCCGGCCTCTACTGGATCGCCGCCGACAGCGCCATCACCGATCTCCTGACCCGCAAGGGCATCGACTTCGAAGTCATCACCGATCACGACGTCCATGCCGAAGGCGTCGATCTGCTGTCGAAATATTCGGTCGTCCTGACCGGCCAGCATCCGGAATATCATACGCACGAGACGCTCGATGCGCTCGGTGCCTATATCGGCAATGGCGGCCGCTTCATGTATCTCGGCGGCAACGGCTTCTACTGGAAAGTGGTACCGCACGCGACAGGCACCTGGGCTTTCGAGCTGCGACGCGCCGAGGGCGGCATCCGACTCTGGGAAACGCTGCCCGGCGAGAGCTATCATGCGTTCGATGGGTCGTATGGTGGCCTCTGGCGACGGCTTGGCCGGCCGCCGCAGGCGCTGGTCGGCGTCGGCTTCAGCACGCAAGGGGAATACAAGGGTTTCCCCTACACCTTCCTCGACGGCATTCTCGATCCCCGCGTCGCGTTCATGCGCGAGGGGATCGAGGATCTGGCGAGCCCCGGTGCCAGGCTTGGCGAGCGCGGCTTCATGGGCGGAGGCGCGGCCGGTCACGAGCTCGACCGTGCGGATACGCGCCTCGGCACGCCGCATCATGCGATCATCATCGGCCGCGCTGTGCTTGATGATCCGACCTATCAGCCCGTCAACGAAGAGCGCTACGACCATACCTGGCCGGCGTCGCGCGAGGAGATCATCCGCTCCGACCTGACCTTCTTCGAAACGCCGAATGGCGGCGCGGTCTTTTCGGTCGGCTCGATGAATTTCATCGGCGCATTGCCGGTCGACGGCTACGCCAACGTGGCGGCCCTGCTGGTGACCAACATCGTCAGGCGCTTTGCCGATCCGACGGCATTTCCGGAGCCGAAGTCCTCCGCATGATGTTGCTCTTGCGTCGGGGCAAGAATAGTCTTGGGTCGTCCAAAAAACGAGAACAAGACCCAAGGTGATCATGGCCCGCATCGACTACAGCGACCCGTCCAAGGCGTCCGACCGCACCCGCGAAATCCTCGACAAGAACCGCAATGCCAACATCTTCCGCATGATGTCGCATTCGCCGAGCTATTTTGAACAGTATTGCCGCCTCGGCGGCGCCATCCGCCACAAGGGCGAGCTCGATCCCATCGTGCGCGAGCTCGCGATCACGCGCACCGGCATTCTGTGCGAGGCGCCGTACGAGATCGTCGCGCACAAGCGCATCGGCAAGAACGTCGGCGTCACCGACGCGCAGAACGAGGCGCTGGAGAACTGGCAGGCTGCGACCTGTTTCGACGAGACGCAGCGCGCCGCGCTTGCCTTCACCGACGAGATCGTGAAGCTGAGGAAGCCGACGGATGCGATCTTCAAGGCGATTGCCGCAAAGCTGACGCCGGCAGCGCTCGTCGAGCTGCAGCTCTCGGTCGGCTTCTACATCATGACGTCGAAGTTCCTGGAGACGTTCGAGATCGATCTCCAACCCGTCACCGAGGTGGTGGGCTGATCCACAGCGTGGCTTGCGAGGGATGGTCATGACGATCGATGAATATGCGGCCTGGGCTGCAACCGTTGCGAAAGTCGATGAGCATCCTTCGAACGAACGGCTGTCCTATCTCGGGCTCGGCCTCGCCGGTGAATCCGGCGAGGTCGCCGAGCACATCAAGAAGCTGCTGCGCGACGACTGGCTCGACAAGGCGGGGCTGATCGAAGAGCTCGGCGATGTCATCTACTACTGGGCCTGCCTGTGCGCCGCGACCGGCCAGCAGCCGTCCGAATTGCTGAAGGCCAGCGCGGCCAAGATCAAGCGACGTATCAGCGAGGCGGCGAGCCGATAGGCGATCGCTTACGTCGACGTCAGAATATCGACCTTGGTGTTGGCGACGATCAGGCGATCGGCCAGGAGCTGCGCCAGGTTGCGCATGATGCGCTCGGAGGCGCGCGGGTGCTGCCGGCGAAAACGCTCGAAATCCCTGAGCGACACTTCGAAGGCGGTCGCCGCCATGTCCGCGAACACGTCGGCGGAGCGGGCGGTCTCGATCAGTGCCATCTCGCCGAAGGCCATGCCGGCGGTCAGCGTCGCAAGCCTGACGCCATCGGGCAGGGTGACATGCACGGCGCCGCTGCGCAGGAAGAACAGGGCGTCGGCAGGATCGCCTGCGGTGAGGATCTTTGCACCGGAGTGATAGGTTTTGATCGTGCAGATCGAGGCGAGGTCGGTCAGCTCCTCGGTGCTGAGGCCGTCGAGCAGCGGCTGTTCGGACAGCTCGGTGGTCTCGTGGAAATCGATCGAACCGCCATAACGGTAGACGATCTGGTCTTCGGCCCATTCGATCGCGGTATCGAGCAGATAGAAATCGCGAACGTTCTTCAGCTCCGCGGTCCATTCCCGCAAGCTGTCCCATTCCTTGGAGGCACGACGGACGCCGGAAATCACCACGGTGACGTTCAGCGCGGCGAGCTGCTCGAAGGCTTCGGCCACAAGGCGTGCGCCGGCCCGCGTGGTGGAGGTGACGCGGTGAAGATCGAAGATCACGAACTGCGGCCGCGGTCGATCGGCCAGCCGGCGCGAGACATAGTCGACCGCCGAGAGCGACAGCGTGCCGACCAGCTCGATGACCCGCACGGCCTCTTCATGCGCGGCGAGGATGTCGCGCTCCTGCTGGCGGCGGACGCGGCGTGACGGGCTCTTGCCGATGTCGTAGTCCGCGATGACGGCGTTGCGGGCGTCATCGCTGCGGTTGAGCATGTGCAAATCGTAGTGCGATGACAGCGCCTCGCAGACCTTGATGCCGCGCACGCTGTTGCCGTGCTTGTCGAGCCTTGGCGAGTAGCTGCCGAGGCCGAGGCGGGCGGGGAGCGCGGCCAGGATGCCGCCGCCGACGCCGCTCTTGGCGGGGATGCCGATCCGGTAGATCCACTCGCCGGCGTAGTCGTACATGCCCGACGAGGTCATCACCGACAACGTCCGCGAGATCGCATACGGCGTCAGCACCTGTTCGCCGGTGACCGGATTGACGCCGCGATTAGCGAGCGTCGCCGCCATGATCGCGATGTCGCGCGCGGTGACCAGCACCGCGCATTGGCGGAAATAGACGTCGAGCACGCCGGCGACATTGTCCGAAATCACCGCATTGGTCTTGAGCAGATAGCCGATGGCGCGGTTGCGGTCGCCGGTCTGACTTTCGGACGTGTAGACCGCTTCGTCGACGGCGAGGTCGCGTCCCGCGAAGCGGCTGAGGGCGAGCCGGATCTGCTCGAAAGCATCAGCGCCCTTGCTCGCATGGATCAGTCCGGTGCAGGCGATCGCGCCGGCATTGACCATCGGGTTGAACGGATGATTCTCCGCATTGAGCCGGATCGAGTTGAAGGGATCGCCCGAGGGCTCGACGCCGATCGCGCTTTCGACCTTGCCCGCACCCAGAAGATCCAGCGCCAGCGCGAACACGAACGGCTTTGACATCGACTGGATGGTGAAGGGCACCCTGGAGTCGCCCACTTCGTAGACATGGCCGTCGAGCGTGGCGAGGCTGATGCCGAAATAGGCAGGGTCGGCCTTGCTCAGCTCGGGAATATAATCCGCAACTGCGCCAGAGGTCTCCGCGGAGAACTCATTCAGGCATGTGTCGAGAAACCGCAGCAGCGGCGGCTTCGAGCGGGTCCAGGCGGCGGCGGGCGGCGGTTGCGCTATCATCGCCTCCCTTGTGCAACGCAATCCTGACATGCGCAACCCGTTCGGCTCTGTTGTAACGCCCGAACGCAAGACGCCGCGCGCGATTGCATCATGATCTGTTTCAGATTGTCGCAGATCCGAAAGCCGCCAGGAAAACTTCAACGAAACTGCAACGGAAACTGCAACGAAACTGCGGCGGCGTGTGCTCAGCTCGCGACGATCGCGATCGCTTGGCCTTCGGCGACAAGGTCATCGATCTTCACGAGCAGTGATTTGAGCGTGCCGGCCGCAGGCGAGGACACCGGGATCTCCATCTTCATGGCCTCGACGATCACAACGTCTTCGCCATCCGCGACGGTTCCTCCAACTTGCACGGGCGTTGCGCAGATACGTCCCGCAACTTCAGTGACGATCTTTATTTCTGGCATGCCATCGCCTTTTTGTTGTCGTCGCAAAATGCCTGAGGTAGCGTCTTTCACAAGTGGAATTTAATTCCGCAGAGCGGAACAAACGGTAGGGATCATGGGACGACGTTCGGAGCGGTTGAGTAGGCAAGGTGCACTCGCTGGCGATGCCGGTGAAGGTGATGTCATCCAGGTGGTGTCGCGCGCGTTCGACGTGTTGCGATGC
Source organism: Bradyrhizobium sp. CCGUVB4N (assembly GCF_024199945.1). Lineage (GTDB taxonomy): Bacteria > Pseudomonadota > Alphaproteobacteria > Rhizobiales > Xanthobacteraceae > Bradyrhizobium. The sequence continues at coordinate 4,257,311 of NZ_JANADP010000001.1, forward strand.
TTCGAGGGCCACGATAGCAGGCTCGGCAATCTCGAGATTTCAAATCGCTGCGGCCTGCCGCGTTCCACCGTGTCGCGGCTCACGCACACGCTGACGCGCATGGGGCAGCTGGTCTACCTGCCGCGCGACCAGAAATATCGCATCGGGCCGAGCGCGGTGGCGATGAGCGCCTCGATGATGAAGGGCGCGCAGCTGCGCAGCATGATCCGCCAACGGCTGCAGGAAGTCGCCGACCAATTGCCTGGCACCGTCGGCTTCGTCGTGCCCGATCGCTTCCATCTCGTTTATCTCCAGTTCGCGCGCTCGGCCTCTGCGCTCGGTCTGCACGAGGGCACAGGCAGCCGCATCTCGATGGCCTCGACCGCTGCAGGCGCGGCCTACACCGCGGCCTTGTCGCCGGAAGTCGGCGATGCCTATATCGCCGAAATGGAGCGCGAAGCGCCCGAGGCGGCGAAGATCCTCAGGCCCCGCATCGAGGCCAACCGGCAGTCGCTGCGCGAGCGCGGCTATGTCACGGCCTGCGGCCTGTGGAGCCCGCACATCAATGGCCTGGCGGTGCCGGTCTGGTCGCCGCAGTACCAGACCTTCGTGGTCGTCACGATCGGCCTTCTCTCGGCGATGTTTGACGAGCAGCGTCTCCACGCCGAAGTCGCGCCGGTGATGGTCGCGCTCGGCCGTTCGCTCGGCAGCCTGATGGAGGGCGCGGAAGGCGACGCCTTCAACAACCGCATCTCGCGCAAACCGGTCGCAATGGCCGTGCACAACAATAACAAGCCGATCAATTCGGAGGGAGTGAATGAACTGGAAGCCGGAACTCGACGAGCTCGCCCGGCGCGAAGCCTTCGCGCGGGAGATGGGCGGCGTTGACAAGGTCAAGCGACAGCATGACCAGGGCCGGCTGACTGTTCGGGAACGCATCGACAAACTGATCGACAAGGGTAGCTTCCACGAGATCGGTGCCGTTTCCGGCATCGGTGAGTACGATCCCAAAGGCGAGCTGAAGACCGTGACGCCGGCGAACTGCGTGTTCGGCCGCGCGCGCGTCGACGGCCGCACCGTGGTTGTCGTCGGCGACGATTTCACGGTGCGCGGCGGCTCGGCGGACGCATCGATCTCGGCAAAGCCCTTGATGGCGGAGGAGATGGCGCACGACCTCCGTCTGCCCATCGTGCGTATCATCGAGCGCTCCGGCGGCGGCGGCTCGGTCAAGACCATCGAGACCAAGGGCGCGGCGAACCTGCCGGGTGGCATCGGCGGCACGCGCTGGTATCGCTTCACGACGGAGAATCTGTCGCGCGTACCTGTGGTCGCGCTGGGCCTCGGCTCGGTTGCGGGCCTCGGCGCTGCGCGTCTGGCCGCCAGCCACTATTCCATCATGACGCGGAAGTCCGCGATGTTCGTCGCCGGTCCGCCGGTGGTGAAGGCGCTTGGGCAGAACCTCTCGAAAGAAGAACTCGGCGGCGCGGATATCCAGACCCGCGCCGGCGCGGTCGATCATGCCGTCGACACCGAGGAGGAGGCCTTTGCCTGCGCGCGCCGCTTCCTCTCCTACCTGCCGTCATCGGTCTACGAGCTGCCGCCGACCTTGCCCTGCATCGATAATCCGGAGCGCAGCGAAGAGGCGCTGATGAATGCGGTGCCGCGCAACCGCAAGCAGGTCTACAAGATGCGGCCGATCATCGAGCAGGTCGTCGACAAGGGCTCGTTCTTCGAGGTCGCCTCCAATTTCGGCAAGCCGATCATCGTGGGCCTTGCGCGGCTCGAGGGCAGGGCGGTGATGCTGCTCGCCAGCGACAGCTTTCACTATGGCGGCTCCTGGACGGCGGATGCCTGCCAGAAGGTGGTGCGCTGGGTCGACTTCGCCGAGACCTTCCATCTGCCGATCGTCTATCTCATGGATTGCCCCGGCTTCATGATCGGTCTCGACGCCGAGAAGGTGGCGACCATCCGTCACGGCGTGCGCGCCATGGCCGCTGTCAACCAGACCACCGTGCCCTGGTGCACCGTGATCCTGCGCAACGCCTTCGGCGTCGCCGGTGTCGTGCATCAGCCGGCGGACCGCTTCTCGATCCGTTACGCCTGGCCGTCGGCCTATTGGGGCTCGCTGCCGCTCGAAGGCGGCATCGAGGCCGCCTACCGCGCCGACATCGACGCGGCCGAGGACAAGGAAGCCAAGCTCAACGAGATCCAGGAACGGCTCAACAAGCTGCGCTCGCCGTTCCGCTCGGCCGAAAAATTCTGGGTCGAGGAGATCATCGATCCGCGCAAGACCCGCTCGCTGCTGTGCGAGTTCGCGCGGCTGGCCGAGCCGCTGCGAAAAGCAGGGCCGCCGGAGAACATGACGATCCGGCCGTAACGTCCCGCCGTCATTGCCGGCGACCTGTCCGCGCAAGCTCGGAGAGCGAAGGCGGAAGCGTCGCAATTGATCCTCTCACCGCGGACACGTCTGGATTGCGTTGTCGCAATCCGGGCGAGCGGGGAACACATTCGAGGCGGCGGCGCCCAAATCCAGCCATTTTTCGCCGCGCTTCAGGCCCATTTCGGTCAAACCGATATCTGTAGCTCGTCGCCGGGGCAGGGCCCTCCAACCGGAGTCCTGCAATGATCAAGTTAGTAATTTCTGCGTGTTTTTTAATTGCAGTTAGTTCAGTTGCTTCGGAAGCGCGGCCCTCGCGCAATCTTCAAGCGCCCGGGTGCAACATCACCATGCCCTGCGACTTCTCGTATCCGCAGGCGCGACGCGAGCGGGCTCCCCGCCAGGCATTGCAAGCCTATCGGGCGACCCAAATGACGGTGACTGACGCGGGAAGCCGCGCCACGACAATCAGCGTGTCCGGTGGTGATCGCATCATTGGCGGTCGTCCGGCCGGGTGTCCCTCGTCCTTCTGCGGTTGTGGCGCGGCGCTGCGCGTGTTCGGCCGTATCGTGCCGGAATTGAACCTTGCGGCCAATTGGCTGCGTTTCCCGCGGACGGCGCCGGCGCCGGGAATGGTTGCGGCGCGCCGCGGGCACGTCTTCGTTCTGGAGCAGCACCTCAGCGGCGACATGTGGATGGCCTATGACGCCAATTCGGGCGGTCACGCCACGCGCATGCACGCACGTTCGTTGCGGGGCTACACCATCGTCAACCCGCGCGCTTGAGACGACGGGGAGGGTGCTCGGACGTCATCACACCCGCAGCACCTTCCCCGGATTCATGATGTTCTGCGGGTCGAGCGCGCGCTTGATGGTGCGCATGATGTCGAGCTCGGTCTTCGAGCGGTAATGGCTGAGCTCGTCGAGCTTCTCGATGCCGATGCCATGCTCCGCCGAGATCGAGCCGCCCATCGAGGTGATGATATCGTTGACGGCCCGCGTGATCGCGGCGGTGTATTGGTTCAGCGTCTGCTGATCCATGCCCTTCGGCCCCATGAACGAGAAGTGCAGATTGCCGTCGCCGATATGCCCCAGAGGATAGGGGCGAATGCTCGGGAGAATATCGAGTACGGCCTTGAGCCCCTTGTCGATGAACTCCGGAATTTTTGAGATCGCCACCGACATGTCGTAGCTGATCCCCGGTCCCTCGGCGCGCGAGGCCTCGGCCATGGCTTCCCGGATGCGCCACATGTTGCGCGACTGGCTGACGGTCTGCGCGATCACCGCGTCGATCACGCGACCGGCCTCGAGCTGGTCGGCGAGAAACTGCTCGAGCTTCTCCGACATGCCGGTGGCCCCGTCCTGCCGGGGGCGCGAGGACGACCATTCGAGCAGCAGGTACCATTGCGTATCCGCCTTGAGCGGGTCCTGGACGCCGGGAATGTGGCGCATTACGAGGTCGACGGCCGCGCGGCTCAAGAGCTCGCAGGACCCGACATTGTCCTCGGAGGCCGCATGCGCTTCGGAGAGGATCTCCAGCGCCGCGCGCGGATCGCGGACAGCCAGCCACGCCGTGGCGACGTCCTTCGGCGCCGGCCATAGCTTGAGGACGGCCTTGGTGATGATGCCGAGCGTGCCCTCGGCGCCCATGAAGAGGTGCTTGAGGTCGTAGCCGGTGTTGTCCTTCTTCAGCGCACGCAGTCCGTTCCAGACATCGCCGTTGGGCAGGACGACCTCGAGACCGAACACGAGGTTGCGCGCGTTGCCGTAGCGCAGCACCTGCACGCCGCCGGCGTTGGTCGAGAGATTGCCGCCGATCATGCAGGAGCCCTCGGCGCCAAGGCTCAGCGGCAGGAACCTGTCGTGCCTGGCCGCGGTCTCCTGCAGCGTCTGCAAGACGCAGCCGGCCTCCACCGTCATCGCATAGCCGACGGGATCGACGTCCAGCACGCGGTTCATCCGGCCGAGCGACAGCACGATGCCGGTATGGGCGGGCCAGGGCGTGGCGGCGCCCATCAGCCCGGTGTTGCCGCCCTGTGGCACGATCGCGACGCCGTGGTCGTGGCATAGCCGGACCACTTTCGAGACCTCCTCGGTGCTGCCGGGACGTATGACGGCCCCGGCGCCGCCCACCAGCAGCCCCCGCCAGTCCGTGACGAACGGCTGCTTGGCGTGCTCGTCCTCGATAAATCCCTTCTCGCCGACGATCGCGCGCAGGGCGTCGCGTAGCTCTGCGGTCACAGGTGCGGTCGGAATGGCGGGTACGGGTGACGGGAAGGCAGTCGGCATTTTGTTTCCTCTGGCGCATCTTGGTGTGCACTGCGCGCGCGAAGCGCTTTAAGGGCATTGTCCACGTTTGGGCCGCGAAGTCTAACGGCAATATCGGTCACACCGGGACAATCTTGGCAACATCTCCAAACATGTTCGCCAACATCTTGCGGCTGTCTCGTCCTAGGACGGGCCCCGACCCCGCAAGCAGGATTGGCAGATGCGATTGAAACCTTCGGCGACACGTCTTGGCGCAGGCGTGGCCTGCCTGATGCTCGCAAGCATCACATCGGTGCACGCAGAGCCGGTGTTCGACAGCCTGGGCGGCACATGGTCGGGCACCGGTTCGATGAAGCCATCGGACGGCCCGCGTGAGAAGGTGCGCTGCAAGGTGGCGTACGACATCACCAGGCCCGGACGTTCCGTGAGCCTCGACCTGCGCTGCGCGAGCGATGCGTACAAGATGGTCCTGTCCGCGAACATCGATCAGAACGGGACCGAGCTGTCCGGAAACTGGTTCGAGCACGAGTATCGGCAGGGCGGCAAGGTCACCGGCACCAACAAGGACGGCTTGATCGAGGCGCGCATCGAAGGAAACACCGTGGCTGCGCTGGTGACGATCCAGACCAAGGCCAATCATCAGTCGTTCCTGATGGAGGCGCCGGGGTCCTGGATGTCGGAAGTCGCGATCGAATTGAACAAGGACGTGAAGTGACGCTGCGCGCATCACGGGCCGTCAGGCATTTGCTCGCCGCGATATTCCTTCTCGCTTCCATCGGTCAACCTCGCGCACAAATGCCCCCTGGTGACGCTCGATGCGCTGCGGAACAGGGCACAGCACGGTGGACCGCCCTCGAAGCTGAAGAATGTCGCGCTTGTCGCGCCCGACATCGGCTTTGATGAGTTCATCAGCCAGATCAGTGCGGCGGGACCGCTGCGTCCCCGCATCGGGCTGTTCCTGTCTCAGGATGATGTTGCTCTGAAAATATCGAGGTCCCTTGCCGGAGGAACAGCCCGTCTCGGCGAATTCAATCCGCAGGACGAGCCGTACAGAAGCGCGCTTGCGCAGCAGAAGATCGCGGTGTTCGACCTGACGCACCTGGGCGGCGATGACGCGCACTCCAGAGCCTTCGAGGACGTGACCTCCGTCATGGGAATGATCAGGCAGAGGCTCGCCCAGGGCCAGCAGCTCGGCGAGGACGCGTCGCGAATGGCCTCGCGCTAGAGTTAGGTTTTTCCTGTTAGGTCGCTGCGCGAGCGGGTGCTGGCCTGCGCGTCTGACTGCGGGGTCACGTTCACTTGAACACGATCATCTTCTCCGCGGTCATCTCGTGCATCGTATAAGGGATGCCTCCAACGCCGTGGCCCGATACGCGACGACCCGCGAAGGGCATCCAGTCGGTGCGGAAGGCCGTGTGATCGTTGATCATCACTGCCGCCGCATCGAGGCGCTCCGCGGCATCGAGGGCTGTCGCGAGATCGCGCGTGAAGATCGCGGACTGGAACGAGACGGGAAGTGAATTGGCTTCTGCGATCGCATCGTCGATGCGATCGAACGGATAGACGCAGGTCACCGGCCCGAAGACTTCCAGGGTGGAGACCTTTGCGTCGCGCGGTGGCGAGACAAGAATCGATGGCTTGAGTGTCGTCTCGCTCAGCCGCCCGCCGCCGATCTGTCGCGTCCCGCGGGACGTAGCCTCTGCGATCCAGCCCTCGACACGCTCGACCTCCCTTGGTGTGATCAGCGGTCCGACCTCCGTCTCGGGACGCGTCGGATCTCCCACTTTGAGCGCTTCGACCCTCGCGGCCATCCTGTCGATGAATTCCTTCTGAAGCGATGAGTGCACATAGATCCGCTGGACCGATACGCAGACCTGGCCGGCATGGTAATATCCACCCTTGACGACTGGTTCGATGATCTTCTCGAGATCGGCGCTGCGGTCGACGATGAGGGGAGCGACGCCGCCGTGCTCCAGCGCGCAGCGCGCACCGGGTGTGATGACCGATCGCAGGTGCCAGCCGACACGCGCCGATCCGATGAAGCTCAGGAAGGCGACGCGCGGGTCGGTCGCAAATTTTTCCGGAAGGCTTTGATCTTCGGGGAGGAACGTCTGGACCCAGCCTTCGGGCATGCCGGCCTTGTGAACAAGCTTCACCAGTTCCACGCAGCACAGCGGCGTCGTGCCCGCAGGCTTCACGATCACCGGGCAACCGGTCGCAATCGCCGGCGCGACCTGGTGAACGATCAGGTTGAGGGGATGATTGAAGGCGGAGATTGCTGCGACGATGCCGATCGGCTCCTTGATGGTCCAGGCCCGGCGGCCATCGCTTGCGGGCGTCAGGCCCATCGGGATCTCGACCCCGGCGCGGGTTCGGAGAAAATCCGCCGCAGAGCGGATGCCGTCGATCGCCCGATCGGTCTCGATCAATGCGTCAGTCAGCGGCTTTCCGCCCTCCCGTGCGATCAGAATGCCGAAATCCTGCCGCTTCTCGGCAACGAGATCGGCGAGTTTGTGGAGGATGGCTATCCGCTGATGGGTTTTCAGCCAGGACTTTCGGTCCGCAAGCAGCTTTCGCGCGGTCTCGAACTTCGCGTCCAATGCGGCGGCGTCGTCACTGGCGAGCTCGGTGATCTCTTTTCGGTCGAAGGCCTGTACGACTTGAATCATGATTGTCTCCCGCGCATCGACGAGGGCATTACGAAGCTGGCGGCACAGAGGATCGTGACTGTCTGCACCGCGCGGATTGACCTTGCCGTCTGACGCTCTCAACGCTCAGTGTATGGCGCCGGGCGCAAGCTCGCCACGTCGCGCGTTGGCGCAGAGCGGATCTGTCGTGCGATTTTGCAATGATGATATTGTGCAGGTGTTTTGCCCGACGTGTCAAACCGCGTGCCAGGGAGCTAGTCGTCGCGAATCTAAATTCTTGAACGATCTCTACTGTGCATGGGGTTGTTTTCGACGTTTTGTCGAGAGCGCCCGTCAGGCGCTCTCCGTCTCCCGGTGCACGTCGTGCACGACGAGCCCCATGCCTTCGTCGGGCATCTTGATCCAGTCGCGGCGCTTCAGTGTGCGCTTGGTGTCCTCGTAGCCGCTTGTCCAATGCTCGCGCATCGAGGTGCCCGAGAATTCGTGGTCCTTGGCGTCGCCCTCATAGGCCTTCTGCTGGTAGATCAGGTGCAGGATCGCGATCTCCGGCATGCGGCGCAGGCTCGATTTCAGCTGGCGGTCCTCGTCGGAGAGCTGCTCGTCCGGAATCTTCGCCAAGGCCTTGTAGAGCAGCACCTTGAGATTATGCGTGCGGCGATAGACGTCGGTGTTATGGCGGGTGCGCGAGGAATACATGATGTCCTTGTGGCGGGCCATCACGTCCTGGATCGAGCGCGGCAGCACACCGCGCGCGCTGAACAGGTCGACCTGGAACACCAGCGAATTGATCGCGTCCTCCTGGTCGAGCAGGTGCTGCAGCGGCGTGTTGGAGACGATACCGCCGTCCCAGAAATGATCGGTGCCGATCCGCACCATCGGCAGCGCCGGGGGCAGGGCGCCGGAGGCCATGATGTGCTCCGGCTCGATCTCGTCATGGGCGTTGTCGAAATAGATGAAATTGCCGGAGAGCACGTTCACCGCGCCGACTGCGAAGCGGATCTTCTTTTCGTTGATGAGGTCGAAATCGACGAGCTCGAGCAAGGTCGCCTTCAGCGCGGCCGTGTCGTAGTAGCTGGTCGCGGTCTTGGCGCCGACCGGGCTGAACCAGGGATTGACCTGGTGCGGCGTGAAGAAGCCGGGCTGGCCCATCGCCGATGTCATCCAGGAGCTGTAGAGGTTGCGCCACTGGCGGAAGATGTCGCCGTCCGGCGTGTAGTGCCAGATCTTGCGGTTGGTGATGCGCTCCCAGAAGATGCGCAGCGCTTCGAGCCGCTTCTCCGGTTTGTTGCCGGCGATGATGGACGAGTTGATCGCGCCGATCGAGACGCCGGTGACCCAGTCGGGCTCGATGCCGGCCTCGTGCAGCGCCTGGTAGACGCCGGCCTGGTAGGCGCCGAGCGCGCCGCCGCCCTGCAGGACCAGCGCGACGCGATCACAGCGTTCGGGCCGCCAGCCCCGCGCGGGCGGCTGATGGGTCTGATGTGTCGGTTGCGACGTGCGAGCGTCCATGGCGATACCTCCAGCCTTCGCCGGACGATTGCGGCCGGTGGTGACGGCGTGATGACAAAGCAGGCCGATGCCGCCTTTGCATGCAGGTCAACCGCGACGGGAATGGCGGGAGGTCGTGTCCCTGACGGAAATCGGTCACATCGCAGTCAATGACGGCAGCTAGCAATCTGCGTGAAGTCGGAACTTACCGGATCACCAGAGGAGACAGCGATGCGCAGGGAAGACGTGCTGAGGCTTCCGTCCATGCCGGCCGCCGGGCCGAGCTATCCGGCCGGCCCGTACCGCTTCGTCAACCGCGAATTCCTGGTGATCACCTACGAGACCGACCCGGACCTGATCCGTGCCGGCCTGCCTGAGCCGTTGGAGCCGATCGATGAGCCGATCGTGCACTACGAATGGATCAAGATGCCGGACTCCTCCGGCTTCGGCAGCTACACCGAATCCGGCCTCGTGATCCCGGCGCGGCTGCACGGCGAGGAGGTCAACTTCGTCTCGCAGATGTATCTCGATGATGATCCGCCGATTGCGGCGGGCCGTGAGATCTGGGGCTTCCCGAAGAAGTACGCCCACCCCAAGCTCGAGATCGTCAAGGATACGCTGACGGGCACGCTTGAATATGCCGGCCAGCTCGTCGCCATGGGCACGATGGGCTACAAGCACGAGAGCATGGCCGGCAACGGCGATCTCACCCGCGCCACGCTGTCGAAGACGCAAATCAATCTGAAGATGATCCCCGGCGTCGACGGCCATCTCGAGGTCTGCCAGCTCGTCGCGATCAACCTGATCGACATCGTGCCGAAGGGGTCCTGGATGGGACCCGGCCGGCTGCATCTGGTGCCGCACGTCAACGCGCCGGTTGCGGATTTCCCGGTCCGCCGCTGCATCGGCGCGCATCACTACATCGCCGACCTGACACTGCCGTTCGGCCGCGTCGTGCACGATTACATCAAGGAAGCCCAGGCCGCGACGGGGCTCGCCGCGGAATAGGGCGGCGCGCCATCATCAAACTGTAACACTGGCGTAATTGACTGCACGGAGGACCCGGAGGAGGCCAATAACGGCCCCCCGGGATTGGGCTGCAATGATATGGGGTCAGCATGGCCGAGCCGGCAATGCTTGTCAGCGCGACATCGGATGTCGCGCCTGTCATTCCTGGACTGGTGTGGGCGTTTCGTTTGCATGGCGACGGCAGCGCCGAGGCGCTGCCGATCGACCAGCCGATCGAGTTCAGCCATGATGGCCGGCTCTGGCTGCATTTCAATTTGACAGATGGTCGCGTGCGGCCGTGGATCGCAGCATCACAGCTGCCGCCGCTTGCGCGCGATCTCTTGCTGTCGAGCGACACGTTCCAGCAGCTTCACGTCATCGACCATTGCGTCTACGGCGTGTTCTCGGATCTCGTCCGCGACATCGATGCTGCAACGGAAGAGACCGCGTTCCTGCGCTTCGCCATGACCGAGCATCTCCTGGTCTCCGGCCGTCACCAGGCGCTTTGCTCGGCGGATGCGACGCGTCGCGTGCTCGAGGGCGGCTACCGCGTCGACAACGTCGCCCATCTCCTGGAAAAGATCGTCGACGAGGTCGCCGACACGCTCGATCGGATGGCCGACAAGCTCGGCCAGGAAATCGACGGCATCGAGGAGCGCATCCTCGCCGACGAAGCCAAGCCGGAGATGCGCCGCACGCTTGGTCGGTTGCGCCGGACCTGCGTGCGGCTGCATCGTCAGCTCACCGGCCTGCGCGTACTGTTCCACCGGCTCGACCAGAAGAACACCGATCATCTGTCGCCGGGGCTTCGTATTCAGGCCGGCAAGCTCGCCCAGCGGCTCGACGGGCTCGACCACGACATCGTCGAGTTGCGCGAGCGCAGCCGCCTGCTCGAGGAGGAGCTGCGGTTCAAGAACGAGGAGGAGAGCAATCGCCACCTCCACACGCTCTCGATCGTGACGACGCTGCTGCTGCCGCCGACGCTGATCACGGGCATCTTCGGCATGAACACCAAGGGCCTGCCGCTCACCGACGTGGACGAGGGTTTTCTCTGGGCGGCGGCGCTGATGGTGAGCTCGATCGGCCTTGCCTATCTGTTCATGCGGCGCACCGGCATCTTCAAGAAATAGCGCAGGCCAGCCGGTGTCGGCCGTGAGTGCGATTGTTTCGACATTTGCGTTGCGACGCTCGCTCGTGATCGCCGCGACGCTGGTCGCGAGCACCAGCGCCTTCGCCGGCGCTAAGGACGAGAGCGCCGCCGACTGGCTGTTCCCGAAATGGTTCAACGAATGGCATGACGGGCTCGCCAACAAGGGACTGAATTTCGGCGCGACCTACATTGCCGACAATATCGGCAATGTCTCGGGCGGGGTCTCGCGCGGCGCCATCCATTTCGGCCGGCTCGATCTGTCGGTCGACGCCGATCTCGACAAGCTCGTCGGCTGGACCGGCGGACGCTTCTACGCCAACGGCTACATCATCTACGGTCGCGGGCTCAGCCGGAACTACATCCAAAATCTCGCCACCATCAGCGAGATCGAGGCGCTGCCAGATCAGCGGCTTTACAACGCCTATTTCGAGCAGAGCTTCTTCAACGACCGCCTCAACATCCGGGCCGGCCAGCAGGCGGCCGACGTCGAGTTCTTCGACAGCCAGACCGACGACCTCTTCATCAACGGCACCTTCGGCTGGCCCGCCATCAAGGCGACCAATTTGCCGGCCGGCGGCCCGGCGCCGCCGATCGCGGTGCCCGGTATTCGGCTCAAGGCTCAGGTCGCGAACAACGTCACCGTCTTCGGCGCAGTGTTCAACGGCAATCCGGCCGCCCCCGGCGACGGTGATCCGCAGACGCGTGACAATCACGGCCTCGCATTTCGTGTCAATGATCCGCCGTGGGTCATCGGGCAGGTCCATTTCGACTATCACGTTAACATCGGCGGAAGCACGCTTGCCGGCAACGTCACGCCCGGCGGCTGGTATCATTTCGGCGACTTCGACAGCCAACGCTTCACCGCGGACGGCATCTCGCTCGCAGACCCGACCGGATCCGGAATTCCTGCGAAGCTTCGCGGCAATTACGGAATCTACGCGGTCGTCGAGCAGGCGCTCTGGCGGCCGCCGGGGACGGAAATCGAAAAGACCGTGTCGGCCTCGATACCCGGCGTTACCGCGTTCGGCCGCATCGCCTACAGCCCGCCGGATCGCAATTTGATCGATCTCTATGTTGACGGCGGCGTCGGCTTTGTCGGCTTTACGCCCGGTCGTCCACTCGATCGGTTCGGGATCGGGCTTGCCTACATGCGGACCTCGGGGGCGGCCCGGAGCCTCGATGTCGACACGCAGATCTTCAGCGGGATCCAGAGTCCGGTACGCAGCAGCGAGGGCCTGCTTGAAATTATCTATGAGGCGCACATCAAGCCGGGCTGGCTGATCGCGCCTTACTTCCAATATGTGCGCAGGCCGTCCGGCGGCATTCCGAACCCGAACGATCCGACCGGCGTGTCGCGGATCGGTGACGCCGCCGTGTTCGGCGTCACCACCACGCTCCGGTACTAGGCCATCGCCGGTTTTGGTTGCGGTTTTGGCTGTCGCGACAGCGCCAGCACGATCAGCGAGGCGAACACGCAGAGTGCGCCGGCCACGAAGAAGGCGGGCAGGTAGCTCTGCAGCAGCGTCCGCGACAGGCCCGCGCCGAAGGCGGCAGTGCCGGCGCCGAGCTGGTGGCCGGCGAAGATCCAGCCGAACACCAGATTCGCGCGTTCGGGTCCGAATTTCTGCGCGGTCAGCCGCACCGTCGGCGGCACGGTGGCGATCCAGTCGAGACCGTAGAACATCGCGAAGATCGACAGGCCATAGAACGAGAAATCGCTGAACGGCAGGAAGATCAGCGAGAGCCCGCGCAATCCGTAGTACCAGAACAGCAGGAAGCGATTGTCATAGCGGTCCGACAGCCAGCCCGACATGATGGTGCCGAAGAAGTCGAAGATGCCCATCGCCGCCAGCAGGCTCGCCGCCTGCACCTGCGGGATGCCGAAGTCGAGGCACATCGGAATCAGATGCACCTGCACGAGGCCGTTGGTCGAGGCGCCGCAGACGAAGAAGGTCGCAAACAGGATCCAGAACGCGCTCGACTTCGAGGCGTCGCGCAGTGTGCCGAGTGCCACACCCGTGATCGAGCCGTGGTTCACCGGTGGCGCGGGCAGGGGCTCGGTGCCTTCGTCGCCGAACGGACGCAGGCCCAGATCGCTCGGCCGGTCGCGCATGATGAGCAGGACCGCCGCTGCGGAGACGCCGAGCATGATACAGACGAAGCCGAGCGCCAGGCGCCAGCCGTAACGCTCGGTCATACTTGCCAGCAGCGGCAGGAACACGAGCTGGCCGGTGGCGACGCTCGCGGTCATGATGCCGACAACGAGGCCACGCCGCGCCGCGAACCAGCGCGTCGCGATGGTGGCGCCGAGCACCAGTGCGGTCATGCCGGTGCCGATGCCGATCACCACGCCCCACAGCGCCACGAGCTGCCAGACCTGTGTCATGCCGAGCGAGGCCACCAGCGCCGAGACGACGATGAGCTGTGCGGTCAGCGTGACATTGCGCAGGCCGTAGCGGTTGAGGAGGGCGGCTGCGAACGGTGCCATCAATCCAAACAGGATGAAGCGGATTGAAAGCGCAGATGAGATCTCCGCCGTGCTCCAGCCGAACTCCTTCTGCAAGGGAACGATGAACACGCCGGGCGCGCCGACCGTGCCGGCGCTGATCAGAGCGGCGAAGAAGGTCACGCCGACCATCACCCAACCGTAGTGGATGTTGCGACGGCCGAGCGCGGCCGAAAGCCAGTTCGAGATCATTGCCCCTCAATCCAGGTTGGCGGGCTCCGGGACGCCCGCGTCATTGTTGCAGTCTGGCACGGAAACGGGAAGTCTGAAATGACAGACTTCCCTCAATTCAGGACGTCGCGGCAGCTAGTGCGCGAGACGCTCCACCGCGATTGCAGTGGCTTCGCCGCCGCCGATACAGAGTGCCGCGACGCCGCGCTTGAGGTTGTTGGCCTCGAGCGCATGCAACAGCGTCACAATCAGTCGGGCGCCGGTGGCACCGATGGGATGACCGAGTGCGCAGGCGCCGCCATTGATGTTCAGCTTCTCGCGGGGAATGCCGAGATCGCGCTGCGCCGCCATCGCGACGACAGCGAACGCTTCGTTGATCTCGAACAGGTCGACGTCACCGGCGCTCCAGCCGACCTTGTCGAGCAGCTTGCGGATCGCCGGGATCGGCGCCGTGGTGAACCATTGCGGCTCCTGGCTATGCGTGGCATGGCCCTTGATCTCGGCGAGTGCAGGCAGCCCGTTACGATCGGCAAGCGAGCGCTTGGTCAGGACCAGCGCGGCGGCGCCATCGGCGTTTGCGGAGGAGGCTGCGGGCGTGATCGTGCCATTGGCGCGGAACGCCGGCTTCAGTCCGGGAATTTTGGCGGGATCCACCTTCAGCGGATGCTCGTCATTGGCGACGATGCGCGGCCCCGCCTTCTCGGTCAGTGTGATCGGCGCGATCTCGACCTTGAATGCGCCGCCCTCGACCGCCTTGCGGGCGCGGCTCAGCGTCTCCATCGCATAGGCATCCTGGTCCTTGCGGGTGAACTGATAGGCTTCCGCGGTGGCCTCGCCGAAGTCGCCCATGGAGCGGCCGGTCTCGTAGGCATCCTCGAGCCCGTCCATCATCATGTGATCGATGATGCGGTCATGACCGGCGCGATAGCCGCCGCGCGCCTTCGCCAGCAGATACGGCGCGTTGCTCATGCTCTCCATGCCGCCGGAGACGACGATCTCGGCCGAGCCGGCGCGGATGATGTCGTGCGCCAGCATGGTGGCCTTCATGCCGGAGCCGCAGACCTTGTTGACGGTGGTCGCGCCGGTGGCATCGGGCAGGCCGGCGCCACGTGCCGCCTGGCGCGCGGGCGCCTGGCCCTGGCCGGCCGGCAGCACGCAGCCCATGAAGACCTCGTCGACCTTCTCGGGCGCGAGCTTGGCGCGTTCCAGCGCCGCATTGATCACGTGCGATCCGAGCTTATGCGCTGCGAGCGGCGACAATTCGCCCATGAAGCGGCCGAGCGGGGTGCGGGCGGCGGAGACGATGACGACGGGATCGGCTGCTTCGGCCATGACAAGACTCCCTGGCGATGACAAGTGAGATTATGATCATCATATGATGCGGCGCAAAAAATGCAACCGCGCCCGGCATGAGAAATTGTCGTGGTTCGGATGAGATTCCCTCAAGTCGTCCCGGCGGAGGCCGGGACCCATACTCCGCAGCGAGTGTTGATGAGGCGAGATGGTAACTCGGAGTCTTCGTCAGATTGAATTCGGTGGTTATGGGTCCCGGCCTTCGCCGGGACGACACCGATGACAGGTCACCGCTTCCGGTTCACGAACGCCTGCATCAGTCGCGTCGGCTCGTCGGTCAGGAATGACTCGCCGAAGACCTTGACGCTGAGGTTCACCGACTCCGTCAGCGGCAGTTCCTCCCACTGTCGCAGCAATGCCTTCTGCGATCGCAGCGCTTCGGGGCCGCATTCGAGCAGCGCGTGCACGAGGTGCTCGATCTCGGCATCCAGTCCGCCGGCCGGCGCGATCTTGTCGATCAGGCCCCAGGCCAGCGCCGTCGGCGCGTCGATGTTTTCAGCGGTCATCACCAGCCAGCGCGCGCGGGCCCAGCCGATCAGGCGTGGCAGCAGGGCGGCGTGGATGACCGAGGGGATGCCGACGCGAACCTCGGGCATGCCGAAATGCGCATCATGTGCGGCGATACGGAAGTCGCAGGCGGCAGCCACTTCGAGCCCGCCGCCAAGGCACCAGCCGGGCATGCGTGCGATCACGGGGGCAGGGAATTGGCGTACGGCTTCGCAGAGATCGCGCAGGCGGCTGATGAACGCCTCGGCCGATTTCTGGTCGAGCTTCGCCATCTCCTTGATGTCGGCGCCCCCGATCATGCTCTTTTCGCTTTGGCCGCGCAGGACCACGGCTCGAATGCTGCGATCAGTGGCGAGTTGTTGCAGGCCTTCGCGCACCGCATCGGTCACGGGCGAGCCCAGAATGTTGAGCGATCCGGCATTGCAGATCGCGACATGGACGACGCCGCGCGCATCGCGCGTCACGCCGCAGTGATTGTTGAGCATTTCCATCGTGGCATCTCGAAGGTTTCGTGGACAGGCGCGAGGCGCACCGGTCGGAATTACTTCCGGGCCGAAATGCCTCCCTTGTCAAGCGGCGGGGACGGAGTTGCCAGCGGGAAGTCCGCAGCATAGTATGATGATGATCATACAAAGAGGCCGCCCATGACCGATTCCGCTCAACTCGACCTGTTTTCGCCAGCGCAGCGCCGCGAGCGCTTGGTGGACTGGCAGGTGCCTGCGCCCGTTGCAAAAGTGGCGATGGGCTTGTCCGGCATCGACGCCATGTTGGGCATCCGTGATGGCCGACTGCCCCCGCCGCCGTTTGCAAAGCTGATCGGCTTCGTCATGGCCGTGGTCGAGCCGGGCCGGATCGTGATGGAACTGGAGCCGCGCGAGGACCTCGAAAATACCATCGGCCTCGTGCATGGGGCGATCGCCGCGGCGCTCCTCGACACCGCCATGGGCTGCGCGATTTCGACGCGGCTGGAGGCAGGGCAGGGGTCGGTTACCCTCGACCTGAAGATGACCTTCCTGCGTCCGCTCTCGGTCCGTTCGGGACTGATCTCGGCCGAAGGCAAGATCATCAAGCTGGGGCGCCAGACCAGCTACACCGAAGGCTTTGTGCGCGACGGCAAGGGCGCCCTCGCAGTCCATGCAACTGCAACCTTTTCCATGATCGGCAACAATTTTACCGGGAATTAATGCGCCGCTGGACCGATATCCGTGTTATGAGATGACCTCCGACATCCAATGAGAGCCGCATGCGCTATTCTCGGGAACACAAGCAGGAAACCCACGATCGCATCGTGAAGAAGGCATCGGTGCGACTGCGCGAAAAGGGGGCCCACGGCATCGGTGTTGCCGACCTCATGAAAGAGGCGGGCCTGACCCATGGCGGATTCTACGCCCATTTCGATTCCCGCGAGGCGCTGGTGATCGAGGCGTTCGCCTACGCCATGGACCGCTCGATGGAGCACTGGCGCAAGCAGTCCGATCAGGTCGCGCCCGAGAAGCAGCTCGCCCAGATCGTCGACACTTATCTTTCGGCGCTCCACCGCGACAATCCCGGCCATGGCTGCTCGATCCCCGCGCTCGGCGCCGAGATCGCCCGCGAGAGTCCGAAGACGCGAAAGGCCTTTTCCGGCAAGCTCGACGAGATGGTCGAGATGATGACCGATTTCATCCCTAATTTGCCGCGCAAGGCCGCGCGCAAACAGGCGATCGCCACGCTGGCCACGATGGCCGGCACCATGCTGCTGGCGCGCATTGCGGGCTCCAGTGAGCTGTCGGATGAGGTGCTGAAGGCGGGCAAGGACAGCGCGCTGGACGGCGCGCGCCGTGAGCCTGCGAAGTCTGCACCGGCCAGGAAGAAGCAGAACTAGGCGAGATACCGTAGGGTGGGCAAAGCGGAGCGTGCCCACCATCTGTCGCCGCTCGAGAAAGATCGTGGGCACGGCGCTGGCGCGCCTTTGCCCACCCTACGAGAGTGGTGTTTTATCGCCCCGCAAAC
Source organism: Bradyrhizobium sp. CCGUVB4N (assembly GCF_024199945.1). GTDB lineage: Bacteria > Pseudomonadota > Alphaproteobacteria > Rhizobiales > Xanthobacteraceae > Bradyrhizobium. The sequence goes on from NZ_JANADP010000001.1 coordinate 4,274,757, forward strand.
AGCGCCCGCTCGCGCTCCACGATCTCGCCGATGTAATCCGCCACCGCCCGGATCCGCGCGAGATCCTTGCTGTCGGCGTGCATCAGCATCCAGAACGTCCGCGTGATCGAAATCTCCTCCGGGAGCACCGCGACAAGCTGCGGATAGTCGGCCGCCATGAAGTGTGGCAGCACCGCGATGCCGAAGCCTGCAAGCGTCGCATTGAGCTGCGCGATCAGATTGGCACTGCGGAGGCGTGCCGAGATGCGCGGGGACACCTGCGGCAGATAGTCGAGCTCCGGCGTGAACAGGAGCTCCTCAATGTAGCCGACGAAACGATGCTGCGGCAGCACCTCGCGCGAGGCGATTTTCGGGAAGCGATCGAGATAGGCGGGGGCGGCATAGAGCCCAAGGCGATAATCCAGCAGCTTTCGGCCGACGATGCGGCCTTCCTTCGGCATGGTCAGGCTGATTGCGATATCAGCCTCGCGCTTGGAGAGACTGAACAGTCGCGCGGTGGCTACAAGTTGCAGATCGAGGTCAGGATAGCGGTCGGCAAAAGGCGCGAGCCGCGGTGCCAGGAAAGCGGTGCCGAACCCGTCGGGCGCGCCGATCCGCACCGTGCCGGTCAGCCGCGCCACCGAGCCGCCAACCTGCTCCTGGTTGGCGACGATGGTGGATTCCATCGCCTCGGCGCTGTCGGCGACGCGCTGGCCGGCCTCGGTGAGGAGGTAGCCGGTCTTGCGGCGGTCAAATAGCTTGGCCGAGAGGTGCTTTTCCAACCGGTCGACGCGACGGATCACCGTGGCGTGGTCCACGCCAAGCTGTTTTGCCGCAGCCGACACCGAGCCGCCCCGCACGATGGCCAGCACGAAGCGGAAGTCGTCCCAATCGATGTGACCTTGATCCAGCATTTTCGCACATCTATGGTGCATTATCTCAGACTTGAATCCTATAAAATGCAGGTCGATAGGATTTGTCAAAGCTATCAGACCGGGACCTAAGGAGTTCATTCCATGCGCGCAGTCGGACATTTCATCGGTGGCAAGGAGGTCAAGGGCACCTCGGGCCGTACGGCCGACGTTTTCGAGCCGATGACGGGCGACGTCCAGGCCAAGGTCGCGCTGGCGTCCAAGGCTGAAGTCCGCGCCGCCGTGGAAAATGCCCGCGCAGCACAGCCCGAGTGGGCTGCAACCAATCCGCAGCGCCGCGCCCGCGTCATGACGAAATTCGTCGAGCTGGTGCAGCGCGACTACGAAAAGCTCGCCGAGTTGCTCGCGCGCGAGCACGGCAAGACCGTGCCCGACGCCAAGGGTGACATCCAGCGCGGCCTTGAAGTCGCCGAGTTCGCCTGCGGCATCCCTCATCTGATGAAGGGCGAGTACACCGAAGGCGCCGGTCCCGGCATCGACATCTATTCGCTGCGCCAGCCGCTCGGCGTCGTCGCCGGCATCACGCCGTTCAATTTTCCGGCGATGATCCCGATGTGGAAATTCGCGCCCGCGATCGCCTGCGGCAACGCCTTCATCCTCAAGCCGTCCGAGCGTGATCCCGGCGTGCCGATGAAGCTGGCCGAGCTGATGATCGAAGCGGGCCTGCCGGCCGGCATCCTCAACGTCGTCAACGGCGACAAGGAAGCGGTCGACGCCATCCTCGACGATCCCGATATCAAGGCCGTGGGCTTCGTCGGCTCGACTCCGATCGCGCAGTACATCTATGAGCGCGCCGCCCAGACCGGCAAGCGCTGCCAATGCTTCGGCGGTGCCAAGAACCACGCCATCATCATGCCGGACGCCGACATGGATCAGGCGGTCGACGCGCTGATCGGCGCCGGCTACGGCTCGGCCGGCGAGCGCTGCATGGCGGTTTCGGTCGCCGTGCCCGTCGGCAAGACCACCGCGGACCGCCTCATGGAAAAGCTGATCCCGCGCGTCGAGTCGCTCAAGATCGGCACCTCGATCGATCCGTCCGCCGACTACGGTCCGTTGGTGACGCGCGAGGCGGTCGAGAAGGTCAAGGGCTACATCGATATCGGCCTCAAGGAGGGCGCGACGCTCGCCGTCGACGGCCGCGGCTTCAAGATGCAGGGCTACGAGAAGGGCTTTTATCTCGGTGGTTCGCTGTTCGACAACGTCACCAAGGACATGCGGATCTACAAGGAAGAGATCTTTGGCCCCGTGCTCTCGGTCGTGCGCGCGCACGACTACAAGGAAGCGCTGGCGCTGCCGTCCGACCATGACTACGGCAACGGCGTTGCCATTTTCACCCGCGACGGCGACGCTGCCCGCGACTTCGCAGCCAAGGTCAACGTCGGCATGGTCGGCATCAACGTGCCGATCCCGGTGCCGATCGCCTATTACACCTTCGGCGGCTGGAAGAAGTCCGGCTTCGGCGATCTCAACCAGCACGGCCCGGACTCGATCCGCTTCTACACCAAGACCAAGACGGTGACTTCGCGCTGGCCATCCGGCGTCAAGGAAGGTGCGGAGTTCTCGATCCCGACGATGAAGTAACTCAAGCAGCGCGAGCTCGACATGCAGTTCGCCCTGAATGAGGATCAAGTCGCGGTTCGCGATATGGCGTTGGCGTTTGCGGCGGAGAAGATCGCGCCGCACGCGCTGCGCTGGGACGAGGAGAAGCATTTCCCCGTCGACGTGATGCGCGAAGCCGCAACGCTCGGCATGGGCGGCATCTACATCCGCGAGGATGTGGGTGGCTCTGCCATGACGCGGTTCGACGCGGCGCTGATTTTTGAGGCGCTGGCGACGGGCTGTCCGACGACCTCGGCCTTCATCTCCATCCACAACATGGCGTCCTGGATGATCGATGCGTTCGGCAGCGACACCCAGCGCCACACATGGTTGCCGAAGCTATGCACCATGGAGCTGATCGCGAGCTATTGCCTGACCGAGCCGGGCGCCGGCTCCGATGCAGCAGCACTCCGCACCCACGCGGTGCGCGAGGGCGATCACTATGTTCTCAACGGCCAGAAGCAGTTCATCTCCGGTGCCGGCGGCACCGATCTCCTGGTTGCAATGGTCCGCACTGGCGGCGACGGCCCCGGCGGCATCTCGACCCTCGTCATCGACGGCAAGACGCCGGGCGTGTCCTTCGGCGCCAATGAGCGCAAGATGGGCTGGAACGCGCAGCCGACCCGCGCGGTGATGTTCGAGAACGCCCGCGTGCCGGTCGCTAATCGCTTGAGCGAGGAGGGCGTCGGCTTCAAGATCGCGATGGCGGGCCTCGACGGCGGCCGCCTCAACATCACGGCGTGTTCTCTTGGTGGTGCCCAAACGGCGCTCGACAAGGCGCGCGCCTACATGAAGGAGCGCAAGGCGTTCGGAAAGCGGCTCGACGAATTCCAGGCCCTGCAATTCAAGCTCGCTGACATGGCGATCGAGCTCGAGGCCGCACGCACATTCCTGTGGCGTGCTGCGGCGGCGCTCGACCGCAAAGATCCCGACGCCACCATGCTGTGTGCAATGGCAAAGCGCTTCGGCACCGATGTCGGTTTCGAGGTCGCCAACCACGCGCTGCAGCTTCACGGCGGCTACGGCTACCTCAGCGAATACGGCATCGAGAAAATCGTGCGCGATCTGCGCGTGCACCAGATCCTCGAAGGCACCAATGAAATCATGCGGCTGATCGTGGCGCGCAAATTGATCGAGGGCGCGCGATGAGTTCGGTGGAAGAGGGCGATCTGATCGTTCGCCGCGAGGGCGCAGCGGGCGTGATCCGCCTTAATCGCCCGAAAGCGATCAACGCTATGACGCTGGAGATGTCCGAGGGCATCGACGCGGCGCTGGATCGCTTCGAGACCGATCCTGAAGTCGCATTGATCATTCTGGAAGGCTCTGGCGAACGCGGCCTCTGCGCCGGCGGCGACGTCCGCGGCCTCTGGGAGAGCTCGCGCGAGGGCGGCGACCTCGGCGCGCGGTTCTGGCGCCAGGAATACGTCATGAATGCGCGGATCGCGAAGTACCCAAAACCCTATGTCGCGTTCATGGACGGCCTCGTGATGGGCGGCGGCGTCGGGCTTTCGGGCCACGCCAGCCATCGTGTCGTCACTGATCGTACCAAGCTCGCGATGCCCGAGGTCGGGCTCGGCTTCTTCCCCGATGTCGGCGGCACCTGGCTGTTGTCGCGCTCGCCCGGCGAGATCGGCACCTATTTTGGTTTGACCGGCCAGACCATGAACGGGCCTGACGCGATCCACGCCAAGTTTGCGGATGCCGTGGTACCGGCGGCCAAATGGCCGGCGCTGCGCGAGGCGCTGACCAGGGTTCGCGCCGGCGTCACAGCGGCGGATGTCACCAAGCTCATCAACGGCTTTGCGACTGGTGAGACCGCTGGGCCGGTTGCAGCAAAGAAGGCCGTTATCGACGCCTTGTTCGGCTTCGACCGCATGGAAGACATCTTCGCGGCCCTGAAGCGCGACGGCTCCGAGTTCGCGCTGGCGACGCTCAAGACACTGAATGAAAAATCGCCGCGCGGCATGGTGGTGACGCTGAAGCTGCTGCGGCTCGCGCGCACCGCATCGAGCCTGGAGGAATGCCTGGTGCGCGAATATCGCGCCGCGCTGGAGGTGTTCCGCAGCGACGATTTCCGCGAGGGCGTGCGCGCGGCCGTGATCGACAAGGACCGCAATCCGACCTGGTCGCCGCCGCGGATCGAGGACGTGACGCCGCAAATGCTGGCGCCGTATCTCGCGGAGATCGGCGTCGACGAGCTGAAGTTCAACTAACAACGCTACAAGCGGAGGAAACGACAATGGCCACGATCGCATTCATCGGTCTCGGCAACATGGGCGGCCCGATGGCCGCCAATCTGGTCAAGGCCGGCCACAAGGTGGTGGCCTTTGATCTCGTCGAAGCCTCCCGCAATCAGGCCAAGGCCGATGGAGCCGGGATCGCCGACAGTGCGTCGGGCGCAGTGAAGGGCGCTGACATCGTCGTCACGATGCTGCCCGCAGGCAAGCACGTGCTCGGCGTCTGGAACGAGGTGGTGCCCGCCATGGCCAAGGGCGCGCTGATCATCGACTCGTCCACCATCGACGTCGAAAGCGCGCGCCAGGCGCATGCGCTTGCCGCCAAGCACGGCGTGCTCTCGGTCGACGCACCGGTCTCCGGCGGCACCGGCGGCGCCAAGGGCGCAACGCTCACTTTCATGTGCGGCGGCGAGGAGGGCGCCTTCGCGGCGGCAAAGCCAGTGCTCGAGAGGATGGGCAAGAAGATCGTGCATTGCGGCGGCGCCGGCGCGGGCCAAGCCGCAAAGATCTGCAACAACATGATCCTCGGCATTTCCATGATCGCGGTGAGCGAAGCCTTTGCGCTCGGAGAAAAGCTCGGGCTTTCACACCAGGCGCTGTTCGACGTCGCCTCGACCTCGTCGGGCCAGTGCTGGTCGCTCACGACCTATTGCCCGGTTCCGGGTCCGGTTCCGACCTCGCCGGCCAACAACGACTACAAGCCCGGTTTCGCCTCGGCGCTGATGGTGAAGGACCTGACCCTGGCGCAGGACGCCGCGAGGGCCGCAGGCGCCGCGACGCCGCTCGGCCAGCATGCGCAGGAGATTTACCAGGCCTTCGACAAGGCGGGGCAGGGCGGGGTGGATTTTTCCGGAATTATCAAGCACGTTAGGGAGCTAGCCGGGAAAACTTAATGACGACATTTCAGGAAGCGCGTGCGTTTCTTCTTGCTCATCGCACTGATTACGAGACAGCGGTCAGAGATTTCCGCTGGCCCGATCCGGTTCCCTTCAACTGGGCACTCGACTGGTTCGACGAGCTGGCGAAAGATGCGGAAGCCAAGGACAGGCCTGCGCTCTGGATTGTCGATGCTGCACAGGACAAGCAGACAAAGCTGTCCTTCGCAGCGCTCTCACAGCGCTCGAACCAGGTCGCCAACTTCCTCCGCGCACAGGGCCTGAAGCGCGGCGATCACCTCCTGCTGCTGCTCGGCAACGTGGTTCCGCTGTGGGAGACGATGCTGGCGGCGATCAAGCTCGGCGTCGTTGTGATTCCCGCGACCACGCTGCTCACGGCCGAGGAGCTGCGCGACCGGCTCGATCGCGGCAAGGCGAAGGCGGTGGTGGCCGCCGAAGATCAGGTCACGAAATTCGCAAGCCTTGGTGCGGAGAACATCGTGCGCATCGTGGTCGGCGCCGCTTCCGAAGGCTGGCTTGCCTATGACGAGACGGCGAAAGCTTCTGAGAGTCTTGTGCCGGACGGCCCGACCCGCGCCGACGACCCGATGCTGCTCTATTTCACCTCGGGCACGACGGCAAAACCAAAGCTCGTGCTGCACAGCCAGCGCAGCTATCCGGTCGGTCATCTCTCGACCATGTACTGGATCGGGCTGAAGCCCGGCGACGTCCATCTCAATATCTCGTCGCCCGGTTGGGCCAAGCACGCCTGGAGCTGCTTCTTCGCGCCGTGGAATGCGGGTGCCACCGTGTTCGTGGTCAATCAGCCGCGCTTCGATGCCAAGGGCCTGCTCGCCACCATCGGCCGCTGCGGCGTCACCACGCTGTGCGCGCCGCCGACGGTGTGGCGGCTGTTCATTCAGGAAAACCTTTCGGCCTTCAAGGTCGCCTTGCGCGAAGTCTGCGGCGCCGGCGAGCCGCTCAATCCGGAAGTGATCGACCAGGTGCAGGCCGCCTGGGGCCTCACCATCCGCGACGGCTATGGCCAGACCGAAACCACGGCGCTTGCCTGCAACTCGCCGGGGCAAAAGATCAAGATCGGCTCGATGGGCCGGCCGCTGCCGGGCTATCGTGTGCAGGTCAGCGACGCCGACGGCCATCCGGCCAAGGAAGGCGAGGTGGCACTGCTGCTCGGTGCCGACCGTCCGGCGGGTCTGATGCAAGGCTATCAGGGCGACGACGGCAAACTCTCGGGCGCCGAAGGCGAGCTCTATCGCAGCGGCGACGTGGTCTTCGCTGACGAGGACGGCTATCTCACCTTCGTCGGCCGCTCCGACGACGTGTTCAAATCATCCGACTATCGCATCAGCCCGTTCGAGCTGGAGAGCGTGCTGCTCGAGCATGAACTCGTTGCGGAAGCCGCGGTGGTGCCGAGCCCGGATCCGATCCGGCTCGCGATCCCCAAGGCCTTCGTGCTGCTGACCTCGGGCGCGGAGCGGACGCCGGAGACGGCGCTCTCGATTTTCAAGCACCTGCACACGCGGCTTGCGCCGTTCAAGCGTATCCGTCGCCTCGAAATCGTCACCGAACTGCCGAAGACGATCTCTGGCAAAATCCGCCGCGTGCAGCTACGACGGCTCGAACGCGACGATGATCGCAACGATCCGCTGCGCGGCCGGGAATTCCGCGAGGAGGATTTTCCGGAGCTGCCGAAAACAAGAAGTGAGACCTGAAGCGACATGAACGAAATCTGGAAGAAGCCGCCGATCACGCTGGAGGCCTATCAGGCCATGGTCGGCAAGGAGATCGGCGTATCGTCCTGGCACCTGATCGACCAGCCCCGCATCGACACCTACGCCGACGTCACCGAAGATCACCAGTTCATCCATGTCGACCCCGAGAGGGCTAAGGCGGAGACGGCGTTCGGCACCACCATCGCGCACGGCTTCCTGACGATGTCGATGCTGTCGGTGATGTCCTACGAAGTGATGCCGGCGATCGCGGGCACCACGATGGGCGTCAATTACGGCTTCGACAAGCTGCGCTTCATCTCGCCGGTGCGCTCGGACAAGCGCGTCCGCGGCCGCTTCGTGCTGGCGGAAGCCAAGCTGCGCAAGCCCAATGAGTTGCAGTCGCGCACCAACGTGACGGTCGAGATCGAAGGTGAGGACAAGCCCGCGCTGGTCGCGGAGTGGCTCGGCCTGATCTATTTCGCCTGAGCCCAGCCGTCAGGGCCGGGCTTGACCCGGCCATGCATCGCTGCTCAAAAGTTACCTCAGAGCGGGGTTTAACCCTCTCCCCTTGCGGGAGAGGGTGCCTCGCGAAGCGAGGCGGGTGAGGGGTTTCTCTCCGCGAACTCGCTAGCTGACACAACCCCTCATCCGGCGCTGCGCGCCACCTTCTCCCGCAAGGGGAGAAGGGAAGAAAGAATAGGGAATCTTATCTCATGGCAATCAGGTTCGACGGACGCGTCGCTATCGTCACCGGCGCGGGCAATGGTCTCGGCAAGGCGCATGCGCTGGGCCTCGCCAGCCGCGGGGCGAAAGTCGTGGTCAACGATTTCGGCGGCGCGCGCGACGGCACCGGTGCCTCGCTCTCGCCGGCTGAGGCCGTGGTCGAGGAGATTCGCAAAGCAGGCGGCACCGCGATGGCCGACGGCGCCGACGTCTCGAATTTCGAGCAGGTTACCGCCATGGTCGAGCGCGCCACCAAGGAGTGGGGCAGCGTCGACATCATGTGCGCCAATGCCGGCATCCTGCGCGACAAGTCGTTCGGCAAGATCGAGGCCGCCGATTTCCAGAAGGTGCTCGACGTGCACCTCGTCGGCACCTTCTATTGCTGCAAGGCGGTCTGGGCCGGCATGCGCGATCGAAATTACGGTCGCATCGTGCTGACCACCTCGTCCTCCGGCCTCTACGGCAATTTCGGCCAGGCCAATTACGGCGCCGCGAAGTCGGGCATGGTCGGGCTGATGAATGTGCTCGCGGAAGAAGGCCGCAAGACCAACATCCGCGTCAACATCATCTCGCCGACCGCGGCGACGCGCATGACCGAAGAGCTGCTGCCGCCGCAGGCGCTGCAACTGATGAAGCCGAACGCGATCACGCCTGCGGTCGAGTACATGCTGAGCGAGGACGCGCCGACCCGCACCATCATGGGTGCCGGCGCCGGCTCCTTCGCGGTGATCAAGATTGTGGAGAGCGAAGGCATCAACCTTCCGGAGTCCGAATGGACCCCCGACGCCGTCGCCGCCCATTTCGCTGAGATCAGTGACATGTCGAAGGCCAAGGCGTTGACCGGCGCGTTCGAGCAGACGCAGAAGTATGTGGCGCAGGCCGCGGCACGGGCGGGCATCAAGCTCTAATTCTCTCATTCCGGGGCGCCCGAAGGGCGAGCCCGGAATCCATCGTGCCACCGACTCTGCCGCCCAATGGATTCCGGGCTCGCGCTGCGCGCGCCCCGGAATCACACTGTTTGTGGCGCGATAATCTGGCCTTAAACTCCCGTCATGACTTCATCCGAGACAAACATCGCTGTCATCGGCGCCGGTCCCGCGGGCTTGATGGCGGCGGAGGTGCTGGCGCAGGGCGGCGCCCGCGTCACTGTCTACGACGCCATGCCGTCGGCGGGCCGCAAGTTTCTGATGGCCGGCCGTGGCGGGCTCAATCTCACCCACAGCGAGCCGCTCGTGGATTTCCTCCCGCGCTACCGCGAGGCGATGCCGCACTTGCGCGCCGCGGTCGAGGCGTTTCCGCCCGATGCGCTGCGCGATTGGAGCGCAGCTCTGGGGCAACTGACCTTCGTCGGCAGCAGCGGCCGGGTGTTTCCAAAGACGTTCAAGGCCTCGCCCTTGCTGCGCGCCTGGCTGCGGCGGCTCGATGTATCAGGCGTGCACTTTGCGTTTCGCCATCGCTGGACCGGGTGGGACGAGCAGGGTCGGCTCCAATTCCAGGCACTCAACGGTCCGCTTGCCATCGCCCCGAGCGCAACCGTGCTCGCACTCGGTGGCGCGAGCTGGCCGAGGCTCGGCTCGGATGGCGCCTGGGTCGGATATCTCGCCGCGAAGGGCGTTGCCATCTCTAGGCTCAGGCCGGCCAATTCCGGCTTCACGGTTGCATGGTCCGATGTGTTTCGGGATCGATTCGAGGGCCAGCCTCTGAAGGGCGTGGCGCTGACGGTCGGCGCGCACGCGGTTCGGGGCGAAGCCATGATCACGCGCAGCGGCATCGAGGGCGGCGCGATCTACGCGCTGTCGGCGGAGCTGCGCGAGGCGGTGTTGGGGATCGGGCAGGCGACACTGACGATCGCCTTGCGGCCCGATCTCGACAAGGCGGCACTGACCACGCGCCTGTCGGGCACGCGCGGCAAGCAATCGCTGGCGAACTTTCTCCGCAAGGCGGCGCAAGTGTCGCCGGTCGGTATCGGCCTGATGCAGGAAGCGGCCATAGCGGCCGGCCGGCCGCTGGCGGCGTTGTCGCCGGCGGAGCTTGCGCATCTGGTGAACGCAATCCCGGTTCAGCTCACCGGCGTGGCGCCGATCGAGCGCGCGATCTCCACCGCGGGCGGGATCGCCTTCGACGAGCTCGACGGCCACTTCATGCTGCGTAAACTCCCGGGCGTATTCGCTGCCGGCGAGATGCTGGACTGGGAAGCGCCGACCGGCGGTTATCTGCTGCAGGCCTCGTTCGCGACAGGCGCTGCCGCGGGCAGCGGCGTGTTGCGATGGCTTGCGTCATCCTGATCACGACGTGCCGGTCCGGGTCAAAAGATCGGTGAGAAGGCCGAGCACGCCAAAGCTCGCCGCGACCACACAGACCGCGCTCCAGCCGCCATAGCTCCAGGCTAGCGAAGCTGCCGCGGAGCCGACCCCACCGCCGACAAAGAACAGCGCAACGAACAGGCCGTTTATGCGGCCGCGCGCCTCCGGCCGCAACAGATTGACGGCGCGGCGGCCCAGCGTCTGGTCGGCGGTGATACCGACATCGAGCAGGATGGTGCCGAGGCTCAACACCAGGAGAGCCGCGATACGGGACTCGATCGCGCCCGCCCAGGCGCAGAGCGCGAGCGAGCCGATGATGCACAGATGTGCGGCGAAGAACAGCGGGCGTGCCCAGCCCTTGTCGCCCCAGCGACCGGCGAGCGGTGTCGCCGCGGCGCCCGCGACGCCGATCAGTGCGAAAGCGGCAATGCCCTTGGCATCGAGCGTGAACGGGACCTCCGGCAGGCGCAGCGCGACCGCGGACCAGAACGCGGTGAAAGACGCCATGACCAGGGACGCAGTCCAGGCCCGCACCCGCAGCACGGGTTCTTCCCGCAACAGTTTCGGGAACGAGCGGAGCAGATCGCCGTAGCCGACGCGGGCCGCCGGTTGCAGCATCGGCAGATAGCGGCCGAGCGCACCGGCGAGCAGCGCCATCAGGATGGCCGAGGCGAGGTAATAGGCACGCCAGCTCCAGAGATCTGCGATCAGGCTCGCGGCAGGCCGCGACAACAGGATGCCGATCATCAGCCCGCTCATGACTTCGCCAATGGCCTGGCCGCGGCGCTCGGGCGCGACCATCGAGGCCACGAGCGGAACCATCATCTGGATCGCCGCGCAGGACGCGCCGAGGACGAAGGTTGCGAGCAGCAGCAGCACTGGCGTCGGCGCGAGTGCAGTTGCCAGCGCCGCGAGGATGGCGCAGCCGAGCGTGCGCAGGATCAGGCGGCGGTTCTCGACGAGATCGACCAGCGGCACCAGCAACAGCAGGCCGAGCGCATAGCCGAGCAGGGTGAGCGTGCTGACGAGGCCGGCCTGCCAGGCGGTCATGGCCAGCGACTGGCCGATCAGTCCAACGAGAATCTGCGGCGCGAACAAATTGGTGACGACGACGCCAGTGGTGATGGCGCCGAGCCAGATCAGCGATCGCTCGGCGAGTTTCTTCGGGGATACGAGCTTGGTGGTTTCGGAGATGGTCATGGGACCTCGCGGGCTGAATGCGGGTCCCCTTTAAGCGGGACGATCAGTATGCTACAATTGAATTAAGTCTATAAAGAATATGCGAGTTACTTATGAATACCCATGACCTCGTCGCGTTCGTTGCTGTGGTCGAGACCGGATCAATCGTTGCCGCCTCGACGCGCCTCAACCTCACTCAGCCTGGCGTGACCCGGCGCATCCAGAATCTCGAGGAGATGCTGGGAGCGCAGTTGTTGGACCGCCTGTCGAAACCGTTGAAGCCCACGGCCGCAGGCCACGAGGCCTATGAGCAGGGTCGGCGCCTGCTCAGGATGCTGGATGATCTCAAGGCCGGCGTCGCCAAGGATGGCGTGGTGCGCGGTGAGTTCCGGCTCGGCCTCACGCCGTTTCTCTCCGAGGCCGGACTCAGCGGGCCGCTCGATGCGGTGCGTGCCGAATTTCCGGCGCTGAGCGTGCGCGTCGTCTCCGGCTGGTCGCCCAATCAGGTCGAGCGGGTCAGCCGCAACGAGCTGGATGCGGCCGCGATCTGCCTGCCCGACGGGGCCGCGCCGCCCGCCGATCTCGTCGCCGACGATCTCGGATCGCAGCCGGTCGTGTTCGTCGTTGCGCGCGAGATGAAGATCCCGCGCACCGTCGACCTCGAGCGCCTGTCGCAGCTCTCATGGGTGATCAACCAGGACGGCTGCGGATTTCGCGACACGCTCAAGCGTCGCTTCGATGCCGAGCATCTGCCGTTCACCGTCGCCGTGGAAGCGCTCGACAGCGAGCTTCGGCTCTCGCTGGTGTCACGCGGCCTTGGCGTCGGGCTGGTGACGCCGCTTGCGCTGAAGCGCAGCGCGTTTCGCGACAAGCTCAAGCCGGTCGCCGCGCGCGACTTCAATCCCGCGGTGCGCGCATGGCTCGTGCATCGTCCGCCGGCGGGGCGGTTGACCCGCCCGATCAATCTGTTCCGCGAGGGGCTCGACCGGGAGCTTCAGGCTCTCATTCGCGCCTAGCGCAGCTTGCCCCGTGCGGCCACCGGCAGCGTGCCGATGATCTCGTCGCCGCGGACCATCACCACCTCGTCCATCATGTTGACGACGACGCAAACATGATTGGGCACGATGCGGACGACGTCGCCGACGTTCGGGCGGGTGTTGCTGCGGGAGAGGTCGAGGAAGCCGTGCTCCTCGGCGAATTTTGCGATCTTGGCTTCGGGGTGCTCCAGGATCAGACCGTGGCCGTCGAGCCCGCCGGTATCGGTCGTGAGCGTCTTCGAGCCGGCGTCCAGAATGCCGCGCTCGGGTGCGGCACGGCTCACCACCGTCGAATAGATGTGCAGGGCGCAATCGTCCCAGGTGGCGGAGCCGGCGGCGACCTGCATGCGGTCGTTGTAGATGTAGGTGCCGAAGCGATGCTCGGTGCCGCCCTTGAGCTTGCCGATGTTGACGAGATTTGGCGTGCCGCCGGTCGAGACGATCCTGGCATCGAGCCCGTGCGCCCTCACGCCGGCGAGCGCCTCGTCGAAGAATTTCTGCGCATCGCCCCAGCCGGTCTCGGTCGGGTAGAGCATGAAGCCGGCAAACTGCAGTCCCTTGGACGCGGCGATCTCGCGTGCCAGCGCGATCGCCTCCGCCGGCGTCTCGACGCCCGCGCGCTTGCGGCCGGTATCGCATTCGACCACGACCGAGAGCGGGCGGCCCGAAGCCGCGGCCGCTTTCGGCAGGCCGGCAACGACGGTCGAATTGTCGGCGGCGACCGTCATGTTGGTCTTGGCATTCAGCGCGCCGAGCCGCGCCATCTTTTCTTCGCCCAGCAGATTGTAGCTGATCAGGATGTCGTCAATGCCGGCATTGGCCATGATCTCGGCTTCGCCGATCTTCTGGCAGGTGATGCCCTTGGCGCCCGCCGCGACCTGCATCTTCGCAATGGTTGGATTCTTGTGCGTCTTGATGTGCGGGCGGTTGGCGACGCCGGCGTCGTCGCAGGCCTTCTGGATCCGCGCGATGTTGCGCTCGACCTTGTCCATGTCGATGACCGCACAGGGCGTGCCATATTCGCGGGCGATTTTGGCGGCGAGGGGAGTGGTCATGTGATCTCTCTATTTCCGGCCCTGTGGGATGGGTAGAGCGAAGCGAAACCCATCAGAACCAATTCGCGTTAGGCGATGGGTTTCGCTGCGCTCTCCCCATCCTACGATATCCATGATCAGGCTTGCTCGATTTCTTCACGCAACATTTCGAGCTCCAGCCAGCGCTCTTCAGCGCTTGACAATTCGTCGTGCGCCTTGGCGATGGCGGCGGAGGTGTCGTCGAATTTCTTGCGATCCTTGGCATAGAGATTGGGATCGTCGAGCACACGCTGCAGCTTGGCAATATCGGCGTGCAACGTTTCCATCTTCTTCGGCAGCGTTTCCAGCGCGTGTTTTTCGTTGAAGCTCAGCTTCCGCTTGGACGTGGAGGCGGGAGCGGCAGTGCGCTCCTCTTTCCTCTCCGCAGGCGCCGACGTCTTCGCGGTGTCGCGCTTCAAATCCGCGCCGCGCTGCGCCAGCATGTCGCTATAGCCGCCGGCATATTCGATCCACTTGCCGTTGCCCTCGGGCGCGATCACGGAGGTGACGACGCGGTCGAGGAAGTCGCGGTCATGGCTGATCAGGATGACCGTGCCCTCGTAGTCGCCGAGCATGTCTTCGAGCACGTCGAGCGTCTCGAGGTCGAGATCGTTGGTCGGCTCGTCCAGCACCAGCAGGTTCGATGGTTTTGCCAGCGCGCGCGCCAACATCAGCCGGCCGCGCTCGCCGCCTGACAACACCTCAACGGGCGTGCCGCGCTGCTCCTGCGCGAACAGGAAGTCCTTCATATAGCCTACGACGTGCTTGGGCTTGCCGCCAACCATGATCTGGTCGCCGCGACCACCGGTCAGCGCCTCGGCCAGTGTCGATTTCGGATCGAGGCTTTCGCGATGCTGATCAAGTGTGGCGGTCTCGAGGTTGGCGCCGAGCCGCACGATGCCGGTGTCAGGCTCGCCGCCGCCGGTGAGTAGATTGACCAGCGTGGTCTTGCCGGCGCCGTTCGGGCCGATGATGCCGAGCCGGTCGCCGCGCTGGATTCGGGTCGAGAAATTGTCCACGATCACGCGGTCGCCAAAGGCCTTGGTGATGCCCTTGGCCTCGATCACCAGCTTGCCGGATTGCTCCGCCTCGGCTGCGGCGAGACTCGCGGTGCCGGCCGTGCCGCGATAATTGCGACGCTGGTCGCGCAATGTGTGCAGATTGGCGAGCCGCTTGACGTTGCGCTTGCGGCGGCCGGAAACGCCGTGCCGCAGCCAGTGCTCCTCGTCGACGATCTTGCGGTCGAGCTTGTGCTGGTCGCGCTCTTCTTCCGCCAGCACCTCGTCACGCCAGGTCTCGAACGAAGCGAAGCCGCGGTCGATCTGCTTGATCTTGCCGCGGTCGAGCCAGGCCGTCGAGCGGGAGAGATTGGTCAGGAAGCGGCGGTCATGGCTGATGATCACCAGCGCGCTGCGGCGGCCGTCGAGCTCCTTTTCCAGCCATTCGATGGTGGAGAGATCGAGATGGTTGGTCGGCTCGTCCAGCAGCAGGATATCGGGCGAAGGTGCCAGCACACGCGCCAGCGCCGCGCGGCGGGCCTCGCCGCCAGAGACGTTGGCCGGGTTCTCGTCGCCGGTCAGCCCGAGCTGCTCGACCAGATAGCGCGCCTGGTATGGATCGTCGCCGGGCGCGAGCCCGGCCTCGACATAGGCCAGTAGGGTCCTGTGCTCGCCGAAATCAGGCTCCTGCGGCAAATAGCGAACCGTCGCGCCGGGCTGCACGAATCGTGTGCCGCCGTCGGGCTCGACGAGACCGGCCGCGATCTTCAGCAGTGTCGATTTGCCGGAGCCGTTGCGGCCGATCAGGCAGACACGTTCGGATGGCGAGACGTTGAGTTCGACTCCCGACAGCAGCGGCGTGCCGCCAAAGGTCAGCTTGATGTCTTTGAGTTGGATCAGCGGCGGCGCCATGACTAACCTTGGCTCGTGGCGGCTTGGTCGGCACGACGGCGCTGGATCCGGCGTAGCGTCTGGTCGAGCGCCGAGAGGAAGGCGGAGCGGTCGCGCGGGGAGAACGAGCGCGGGCCACCGGTAACTTCGCCGGCCGAGCGCAGATCCGTCATGAGATTGCGCACTGCCAGCGTCATGCCGATCGACTCCTCCGTGAATGGCTTGCCGTTCGGCGCGATCACGTCGGCGCCGGCCTTGACGCAGCGGCTCGCCAGCGGAACGTCGGAGGTGATGACGACGTCGCCGGGCCTGGCACGCTCCGCGATCCAGTCGTCGGCCGCGTCCATCCCAGCGCCCGCGGCGATGCGCTCGATGAGGGGATCGTGCGGCACGCGAATAAGATTGCCGGCGACCACGCTCACGGGCACGCCGTGGCGAAGCGCCACGCGGTAGATTTCGTCTTTCACCGGGCAGGCGTCGGCGTCGACATAGATGCGGGTGGGGGTGTCGGTCATTCGCCGCGTGGTACCCCATTCGGGCCCCAAAGGCGAGGGGATTGACCCTGGTTCCTCAGGCCGTACGATCGGCCCTGAAAGAACAAAAACAGAGGGGAAAGCCCGCCATGCCGAACCGGCTCGAAACCTACCGCGTCGCGGCTTACAACACCGCCAAACAGTCCGAAAACAAGATGCACGACGACACGGTGGCGCGCCGCTTCGGCTTTTCCGGTGGCCTCGTCCCGGGCGTCGACGTCTTCGCCTACATGATGCACGTGCCGGTGGCGCGCTGGGGCCGCGATTTCCTCGCGCGCGGGTTGGTCGAGGCACGCTTCATCAAGCCGGTCTATGATGGTGAGACCGCCGATGTCGACGCGACCGAGCACAACGGCCTGCTCACGATCGAGGTGTTCAGCCGTACCGAGCTTTGCGCCACCGGTACGGCGTCGCTACCTGCGGCCCCTCCCGCGGTGTCATTGAGCGACTACGTCGAGGTACCCGCGGTGGCCGAGCGCCGGCCGGTCAGCCCTGATATCTTCGAGGTCGGCAAATGGCTCGGCACAACGCCGCGCCGCTGGGCCGGGCAGGACGCGACGGATTACCTCGCCGATGTCAGGGAGGCCGATCCGATTTTCGCGCGCGAGGGGCTCGGTCACCCCGGCCTGATCCAGCGCGTCATGAACCGCGTGCTGGTGGACAATACGATCCTCGGCCCCTGGATCCATGTCGGCAGCCGCATGCAGCTCTTGTCGCCCGCGCGCACCGGCGACGAGATCGTCGCGCGGGCGAAGGTCACGGCGAATTACGAGAAGAAGGGCCATCGCTTCGTCGAGTTCGACGCGCTTGTCGTGGCCAACGGCACAACGCCGCTGGCGCATTGCCAGCACACCGCGATCTACCAGCCGCGCGAGCAGGCGGCGGCGTAAGGCGCGGAAAGAAGCGAGCCTGCTGCTCCAAAATCGCTGTCATGCCCCGGCTTGACCGGGGCATCCAGTACGCCGCGGCCCCTCGGCTCAAGCCGCGCCGTCTCTGGAATACTGGATCGCCCGGTCAAGCCGGGCGATGACAGCATTTGTTGTGAGGCGGAAGGGCAGCCTTACGCCGCGCCCTTCGCGTCCTGGATCGCGCGCCACACCCGCTCCGGCGTCAGCGGCATGTCGATGTGCTTGATGCCGTAGTCCGATAGCGCATCGACCACCGCGTTCACCACCGTCGAGAGGCTGCCGGCACAGCCGGCTTCGCCGCAGCCCTTGGTGCCCAGGGGATTGCTCTTGGCCGGCACCGGGTGATCGCCGACCTCCATGAACGGCACGTCCTCGGCGCGGGGCAGCGCGTAGTCCATCAACGATCCCGTGATGGGCTGGCCGCTCTCGTCGTAGCGGACGTGTTCCATCAGCGCCTGGCCGATGCCCTGGACGACGCCGCCATGGAGCTGGCCCGCGACCAGCATCGGGTTGATCACGGTGCCGAAGTCGTTCACGGCGCTGTAGCGCACGATCTGCACCACGCCCGTATCCGGATCGACCTCGACCTCGGCGACATGGCAGCCGTTCGGGAAAGCCGAGGCGACCGGATCGCTGGTGTGATCGACGTCGAGACTGTCAGGCACGCCATCCGGCACCTTGCCGTCATGCAGCTTCTTGGCAAGCTCCATGATGTCGATGCTGCGGTCGGTGCCGGCGATGGTGAAGGCGCCGTCGGCGAATTCGATGTCGGCTTCCGAGGCCTCCAGCATGTGCGCGGCGGCGCGCTTGCCCTTTTCGATGACGAGCTTTGCCGCGCCGACGATGGCCTGGCCGCTCGCCGTAATCGAGCGCGAGCCGCCGGTGCCGTTGCCGGTATGGACGATATCGCTGTCGCCCTGCACGAGCTTCACGCTCTCGAAGGGGACACCGAGCTGCGCGCTCAGCACCTGCGCGAACGGCGTCGCGTGGCCCTGGCCGTAGTCGAGCGTGCCGGTGATGAGTTGCACCGAGCCATCGGGATCGAACACGATCTTGCCGAGCTCGGGGCTCGGCGGCGCGGTGACCTCGAGATAGGAGCCGACGGCGATGCCGCGCAGCTTGCCGGCCTTCTTGCTCTCCTTCTTGCGCTTGGCGAAATTCTCGTGGTCGGAGATTTCGAGCGCCTTGGTGAACACCGCCTGGAAGTCGCCGCTGTCATAGGTGACGCCCGAGGAGGCCGGGAACGGCATCTGGTTCGGCTTGATGAAGTTGCGCTTGCGCATCGTCAGCCGGTTGATGCCCATCTCGTCGGCGGCGCGGTCGATCAGCCGCTCCATGTAGTAGTTGGCTTCGGGACGGCCGGCGCCACGATAGGCGCCCATCAGCGTGGTGTTGGTCAGCACCGTCTTGATGTCGACGCCCATCAGCGGCGTGCGGTAGACGCTGGAAAAGTTCTTGCCGGTGTTGAGCGAGAGCGGGCCGGGCGCAACGCCGGTGATGTAGGCGCCGAGATTGCCGTAGCCGGAGAGCTTTGCCGCGAGGAAGTGACCCTCGGCATCGAGCGCGAGCTCGGCATGGATGCGCTGCGCGCGGCCGTGGCTGTCGGAGAGGAAGCTGGTGGAGCGCTCGTCGAGCCACTTTACCGGACGTCCCAGCGCCTTCGCCGCGTACAGGATGCACATGTATTCGGGATAGTTGACGTTCTTCATGCCGAAGGAGCCGCCGACATTGGCGGTGAGGATGCGCACCTTCTCGTTCGGCACCTTCAGATTCTTGGCGAGGTTGGCGCGGTTGCCCGCGACGCCCTGCGTCGGCATCTGGATGGTGTAGCGCTCGGTCGCCTTGTCGTAGGAGGCAAGACCGACGCGCGGCTCCATCGAGACCACGGCAACGCGGGTGTTCTCGATATCGACCTTGGTCACATGGGCGGCGCTGGCGAACGCGGCGTTCACCTTCTCCATGTCGCCATAATGATAGTCGAGCGCGACGTTGTTCGGGATGTGGTCGTAAAGCTGCGGCGCGCCGGGCTTGGTGGCTTCCTCCGGATCGGTCACGGCCGGCAGCGGCTCGATATCGAGCTCGACGGCTTCAGCCGCGTCGCGCGCCTGCGCCAACGTCTCGGCCACCACGAAGGCGACGGGGTCGCCGACGAAGCGGACCTTGTCGGTTGCCAGCGGCTGGCGGTTGGTCTGGAGCAGGGGCGAGCCGTCGCGGTTCTTCAGCGGCAGGCCGCAGGTGAAGGGACCGTAGCCGGCCGCGTCGAGGTCCTTGCCGGTCCATACGCCCAGCACGCCCGGCATTGCCCTCGCGGCCTCGGTGCCGATGCCGCGGAGGATGCCGTGGGCATGGGTTGAGCGGACGACCACGCAATGGGCCTGGCCGGGCAGGTTGAAATCGTCGGTGTAGCGGCCCTTGCCGCGCACCAGCGTGTCGTCTTCCTTGCGGCGGACCGGCTGACCAACGCCGTATTTTTGCAGTGCAATAGCGTTTTCGAGCGTCGAGGATTTCGTGTGTTCTTGCATGGAAATGACCTGAAAAGCCGGCAATTGCGCGTTTTGTGGGCGCCTGGGGGGACCGGACCCCATTGAAATAACCCACCGACCCGTTCACGACAACGCACGAATGGGCATGGTCCCATGTGATGCGTTGTTGCGCATACCCGCCGCGCTGCTAATGTTTCAGGCGAAAAATCAATTCCAGACCGGCCCGACCGGCCGCGGAAAGACAGTTTGTATGAATGACCACACGCGGCTCCGCGACGGCCATGGGCCGCACGGTGAGCTCGAGGGGTCGATGGCGGCGGTGGCGTTGGCCCCCGAACCGGCCGTCCCCGCGCAAGCGGGAACCGGCGTCTACGCGGCGCTGGACCTCGGCACCAACAATTGCAGGCTTCTGATCGCCTGTCCGACCCACGACGGCTTTCGCGTGGTCGATTCCTTCTCGCGCATCATCCGGCTCGGCGAGGGCGTCTCGGCGACCGGCTCGATCAGCGAGGCCGCGATCGATCGCGCCATCGCCGCGCTCAGTATCTGCCGGGACAAGATCAACCTGCGCAAGGCCAAGCGGCTGCGGCTGATCGCCACCGAAGCCTGCCGCGCGGCCTCGAACGCGGAAGGTTTCCGCAGTCGCGTCGCGGCCGAGACAGGCATCGAGCTCGAGGTCATCGACCGCGAGACCGAAGCCTCGCTCGCCATGCTCGGCTGCTCGCCGCTGGTCGATCCGAAGGGACGCGGTGCCATCCTGTTCGATATCGGCGGCGGCTCGACCGAGCTGGTGCGGATCGAGCGCGATCCCGCCAATCCGGAGCCGCGCATCAAGGCCTGGATGTCGATCCCGTTGGGCGTCGTGACGCTGGCCGAGCAGTTCGGCGGCCGCGACGTGACGCCGGAGATTTATGCTGCGATGGAGCAGGAGGTCGCAAACCATGTCGCGCCGTTCGCGGAACAACATGGCCGCGATCTCGCCGACATGCATCTGCTCGGCACCTCAGGCACCGTGACCACGCTCGCCGGCATCCATCTCAATCTCGCGCGTTACGACCGCCGCCGCATCGACAGCATCTGGATGAATGATACCGACATTACCGCGACCATCAACAAGCTGCTCGGCATGAGCTACGAGGACCGCGCCAACAACAATTGCATCAGCGTCGAGCGCGCCGATCTCGTGCTGGCCGGCTGCGCCATCCTCGATGCGATCCGCCGTGCTTTCCCGCTGCCGCGCCTGCGCGTCGCCGACCGTGGCCTGCGCGAGGGCATGCTGGTCGAGATGATGCGCGAGGACGGCGCGCTCAGGAGCTGGTGAGATGGCGAAGGACACCACCGGCCGCTTGCACGTTCAGGTCAAGACCGGCGGCAAGCGCAAATTGTCGTCAAAGCTCTGGCTGGAGCGGCAGCTCAACGATCCCTATGTCGCCAAGGCCAAGGCGGCGGGCTATCGCTCGCGCGCCGCGTTCAAGCTGCTCGAGATCGACGACAAGTTTCGCCTGTTGAAGCCCGGCATGGCCGTGGTCGATCTCGGCGCGGCGCCCGGCGGCTGGAGCCAGATCGCGGCCAAGCGCGTCGGCTCGGTCGACGGCAAGGGCAAGGTCGTCGCGATCGACCTCCTGGAGATGCCGGAGATCCCCGGTGTCGACTTCGCGCAGCTCGATTTCATGGACAACGACGCACCCAACAAGCTGACCACGATGCTGGGTGGCGGCGCCGATATCGTGATGTCCGACATGGCCGCCAACACCACAGGCCACCGCAAGACCGACCAGCTCCGCATCGTCGGCCTGGTCGAGACGGCAGCCGCCTTTGCCTGCGACGTGCTCAAGCCCGGCGGCACGTTCCTGGCCAAGACGTTCCAGAGCGGCGCCGACGCCGATCTGCTCGCCCAGCTCAAGCGCGACTTTGCGACGGTACGTCACGTGAAGCCCGCCGCGAGCCGTCAGGATTCCTCGGAGCGCTACGTGCTCGCGACCGGATTTCGGGGCGAGGCGAAAGCGTAGACGCATACTTCTCCGTCATTGCGAGGAGCGAAGCGACGAAGCAATCCAGTCTGCTCCCGCGGAAAGATTCTGGATTGCTTCGCTGCGCTCGCAATGACGAGTAGAGGGACTAGCCCAGCCGCTGATCCCGCATGTCCTGCGTGTCTTCCGTGGCGACCTTGACGGCGGCGGTTGCCGCGCTCTTGGCTGCGCCCTTGCGGCTCGCGATCTCCACCGCCTTGCGGCCCGAGATCTCGTGGCCGGCATCGGCGGGCATCTGCCAGAAGAACCAGCTCGAGACCGCCGAGGTCAGCCCCACCACGATGAAGGCCGGCGCGAACACGGTGGCGTTGAGCTCGTTGACATGGCTGAGCCACATCGTGGTCTCGACCGAGGCGGCACCGACCGCGACGCCGGCGGAGACCGCGAGCTGCTGGTTGACGCTGACCAGCGTCGTGGCGCGGCTCATCTGCGCGCTCTCGACGTCGGCATAGGCGACCGTGTTGATCGCGGTGAACTCGAGCGAACGGAAGAAGCCGCCGACCACCAGGATCACCAGGATGATCAGCAGCGGCGTGGTCACCGTGAACAGCGCGCAGACGCCGAGGAAGAATGCGCTGATGATGGCGTTCACCGTCATCAGGTTGCGGAAACCGAAGGTGCGGATGATCCGCGCGGCCAGCGTCTTCATGCCCATCGCACCGAGCGAGGAGCCGAAGGTGACGAGGCCGGAATGAAATGGCGACAGCCCGAAGCCGATCTGCATCAACAGCGGCAGCAGGAAGGGCAGGGCGCCGATGCCGAGCCGGAACAGGAAACCGCCGAGCACGGCCGCGCGCAGCGTCGGCAGGTTCAGCAGCGAAAAGTCCAGCACCGGCGATCCCGTCCGCCGGGCATGGATGACGTAGAGCGTCATCGAGATCGCGCCGCCCGCGACCAGGGCCGCCACGATGCTCCAGGGCAGCAGGTTGAGGCCGGCCACCGACAGGCCGAACGCGATGCCGGCAAGCCCGATGCCCGCCAGCACCATGCCGTAGAGATCGAACGGCTCGCGATTCTCGCTCTTGATCGGATCGATGAACTTCAGCGCCATGAAGATGCCGAGCAACCCGATCGGAATGTTGATCAGGAAGATCCAGTGCCACGAGGCGTAGGTGGTGATGAAGCCGCCGAGCGGCGGCCCGATCACGGGACCGATCAGGGCAGGGACCGTCACCCAGGCCATTGCGTTGACCAGCGCGCTCTTGTCGACCGAGCGCAGCAGCACGAGGCGCCCGACCGGCGTCATCATCGCGCCGCCCATGCCCTGGAGGATGCGCGCGAACACGAAGTCGGTGACCGAGGTCGAGAGCGCGCAGCCGACCGAGCCGACCATGAACACGCCGACCGCGATCGCGAACACCAGACGCGCGCCGAATCTGTCGGCGGTCCAGCCGCTCGCCGGGATGAACACCGCGAGCGACAGGAGGTAGGACGTGATCGCGAGCTTCAGCGTCAGCGGACTGGAGCCGATATCGGCCGCGATCGCAGGCAGCGAGGTGGCGATCACCGTGGAGTCCATGTTCTCCATGAAGAGAGCAGTGGCCACGATCAGCGGAATGATGCGTTGCTTGTCGACCATGACGGATTGTTAATGAAAATCAGAAGAATGGGTGGACTTGCGGCTTATCACCGCCGCGCGGCCGGGACCATTGCGGATCAACGCATAGCACCTAAATCCTGTGCTCCTTCCTCCGTCATTCCGGGGCTCGCGCCTTCGTCGCGCCCCCCGGGAATGACGGAGGGTGGGCCGCGGCCGGGCTATCCCCGCCGAATTTACGTAAAATGCCTGTGCATGGCTGGCCAGCGGTCCGATTTACTTTGATTCGTCGCGCGGCCGTGCTATCGACCCGCGTCAACCCCACCGATGGGCTCCGATTCTCCGGCGATGCCGCAAGGTACGCCGAGGGCGGCGCTCATCCATATTTATTTGCGGCACGGCCGCGGAAGGAGTTGGCACATGGCCACGGTACAACAAGGCATTCGCGAAGCCTTTACGTTCGACGACGTGCTGTTGAAGCCGGGCCTGTCGGACGTCATGCCAGGCGAAGTCGACATCCGCTCCCGCGTCACCCGCGCCATTCCGCTCAACATCCCGATCATGGCCTCCGCCATGGACACCGTCACGGAGGCCCGCATGGCGATCGCCATGGCGCAGGCCGGCGGCCTCGGCGTCATCCACCGCAATTTCGATCCCGAAGGGCAGGCCGCCCAGGTGCGGCAGGTCAAGCGCTACGAGTCGGGCATGGTGGTGAACCCGCTCACCATCAGCCCCGAGGCCACGCTTGACGAAGCGCTCAAGCTGATGAGCGATCACGGCATCTCCGGCATTCCCGTCGTCACCGGCGCCGGCAAGAACACGCCAGGCAAGCTGGTCGGCATCCTCACCAACCGCGACGTGCGGTTTGCCACCGACCGCCGGCAAAAAGTCTCCGAGCTGATGACGCATGAGAAGCTCGTCACGGTGCGCGAGAATGTCAGCCAGGACGAGGCGCGCCGGATGCTGCACCAGCATCGCATCGAGAAGCTGCTCGTGGTCGATGAGCAATATCGCTGCGTCGGCCTGATCACCGTGAAGGACATGGAGAAGGCGGTCGCCCATCCGCTCGCCTGCAAGGACGCGCAGGGGCGCCTCCGCGTTGCCGCGGCCACCACCGTCGGTGACACCGGCTTCGAGCGCACCGAGCGGCTGATCGATGCCGGTGTCGACCTCGTCGTCGTCGACACCGCGCACGGCCACTCCCGCCACGTGTTGCACGCCGTCAATCGCATCAAGCGTCTCTCCAACTCCGTGCAGGTCGTCGCCGGCAACGTCGCGACCGCAGAGGGGACGCAGGCGCTGATCGATGCGGGCGCGGATTGCATCAAGGTCGGCATCGGCCCGGGCTCGATCTGCACCACGCGCATCGTCGCCGGCGTCGGCGTGCCGCAGCTCACCGCGATCATGGATGCGGTGGAGGCTGCCAAAAAGTCGGACATCCCCGTCATCGCCGACGGCGGCATCAAGTTCTCCGGCGACCTCGCCAAGGCGCTCGCCGCCGGTGCTGACATCGCGATGGTCGGCTCGCTGCTCGCCGGCACCGACGAGACCCCCGGCGAAGTCTTCTTGTGGCAGGGCCGTTCCTACAAGGCCTATCGCGGCATGGGCTCGGTCGGCGCGATGGCGCGGGGATCTGCCGACCGCTACTTCCAGCAGGACATCAAGGACGCGCTCAAGCTCGTGCCTGAGGGCATCGAGGGCCAGGTGCCCTACAAGGGCCCGGTCGGCAACGTCATGCACCAGCTCGCCGGTGGCCTCCGTGCCGCAATGGGCTATGTCGGCGCAAAGGACATGAAGGAGCTGCACGAGAAAGCGAACTTCGTCCGCATCACCGGCGCGGGCCTGCGCGAAAGCCACGTCCACGACGTGACGATTACCCGCGAAGCCCCGAACTATCCGGGTGGCGGTTAGTTCGCGCGACCCAAGGTCATGTGCTGATCGTTGTCAGCGATGCGATCGGCGGCGCGGAGTGATCCAGCGCCGCCGCGTCCGGTCTTTTGCTGTTGTTCAACGACCAGATAAGCGCGACTGGCGTCCCCAGGATCGACCACCACGCTTGGCCGTCGAGGCCGACGCAGCTGTTGACGGGTATGCCGGCCAGGCAGAGCAGGGACGTTATGAAGGCAAGGAAATTCAACAGGAATATAAACAAGACACAGGGATGATTGAGAAAGAGTGCGATCCATGTTGGCGAGAGGATCAGCACGAAACCTGCAAGATAGTGGACCGCTTCACGAAAATTAGGAGGGGCGTCCGAGAGCCACGCAGTGAGCACGGGGCCGATCACAAAGATGAGGATCGGCAAGGAAGCCAGGGCGGCCGTTACTTTCCATGCCGTGCTCTTCGGGGCCGCGAGACCCATTTGCCCGATCTGCTGCCTCAGCGATGCCATTCCCTGTCCAATTGTCATTTGCCTATCGCGGTGCCCGGCAGAGGCGAAGCGATCTCCCTGGTACAGCCTAAACTGGTGAGCTGATCGCGGCCTTAATCCGGCACATAAAATTCTACGGGGTCGGGCGACGACAGCGAGTGCGCGGCTCCACCGCTTTTGTATTGACGCGCCTCAATCCCTCCGCTTCCGTCCGCGTCGAAAGACAAAACGGAGGAAGCCATCATGTCCCAAGCAAAACGCATCGTTCTCGCCGCGCGTCCCGTCGGCGAGCCCAAATCATCCGATTTTCGCCTGGAGGAATTCGCAGTGCCGACGCCGGGTGCGGGCGAGGTGCTGCTGCGCACGATCTGGCTATCGCTCGACCCCTATATGCGCGGGCGCATGAGCGAGGGGCCGTCCTATGCTGCGCCGGTGCCGGTCGGTGGCGTGATGGAGGGCGAGGCGGTCAGCGAGGTCGCGGCCTCCAACAATCCTGATTTCGCAAAAGGCGACATCGTGCGCATCCGCTCGGGCTGGCAGACGCACGCGATCTCGAACGGCAAAGGTCTCATCAAGGTCGATCCCAAGCTCGGTCCGATCTCGACCTCGATCGGTGTGCTCGGCATGCCCGGCATGACCGCCTATACGGGTCTGCTCGACATCGGCAAGCCGCAACAAGGCGAGACCGTCGTCGTCGCCGGCGCTTCCGGCGCCGTCGGCTCGGCCGTGGGTCAGATCGCGAAGATCAAGGGCGCACGCGCGGTCGGCATTGCCGGCGGCAAGGACAAGTGCGACTACGTGGTGAAGGAGCTCGGTTTCGATGCCTGCATCGATCACCGTGATCCTGATCTCGCTGCGAAGCTGAAGGACGCCTGCCCGAAGGGGATCGACGTCTATTTCGAGAATGTCGGCGGCGCGGTGTTCGAGGCGGTCTTCCCGCTGCTCAATCAATTCGCGCGCGTGCCGGTGTGCGGCCTGATCGCCCATTACAACGACACCGAGGCCAAGCCGCCGAAATGGGCCGCAAGCCTGATGCGCGCGACGCTGACCAAGCGGCTTACCTTCCGCGGCTTCATCGTCTCCGACTTCGCCTCGCGCCATGGCGACTTCCTGCGCGACATGTCCGGCTGGGTCCGCGACGGCAAGGTGAGGTACAAGGAGTTCGTCACCGAGGGTCTGGAGAGCGCCCCGGGCGCCTTCATCGGGCTGCTGAAGGGCGCCAATTTCGGCAAGCAGCTGGTCCGGGTCGGGCCGGATAAGGCCTAACAGAGGGGCCTGGAGCGCCTCCTGTCGGCCTGGAGCGTCTCGTAGTTGCACCGGTGTCACACCCCCTGACACCGGTGGTTAACAAAGCGTTACCAATTAGCAACACTTGCCCGCAAAAACCCGTATGTGTGACCGAGGGTTCATTGACGTCCGGGCGAAGGCATTGAATCATCGCGCATATTTAGGGTGTTGCGATGTTAGAGATTGGTATTTTCTGCGTAATCCTTTTGGCTGCCGGCTATTGGGTGGCCATGTATGTCATGGGCCGCCATGACGATGTCATCCATGGCAAGTTCGTGCACAGCGAGGACGAGGCTGCGTTCACGCAGGCCCCGATGCCGGCGCCGCCACCATTCCCGAAGCGTCCGGTCAAGGCGGCGCAGTCCGCTCATGTCCAGCCTGCCAAGGCTCAGCCCGAGATGGCTGAGGCCAGGCCGGTCAGCAGTGCCGCGCTGGAATCCCTGCTCGCTGCGATCCAGCAGGACCTCAAGAGCGTCGCCTGAATCAGACGCTGCCGCGCTCGACCAGGAACAGGTCGACGGCGAGCCGCTGCGCAGCGAGCGGCGTGCCGGACAGGCGCGCCAGAAGCAGTTCTCCCGCAATACGCCCGACCGCCGCGGCATCGAACGAGATCGTCGTAAGGCCCGGCGTGATCTGGTCGGCAACATCATTGTCGCCGAAGCCGAGCACGGCGAGATCGCGTGGCACCGACAGGCCGCGGCCGCGAGCCTCGATCAGTGCGCCGGTCGCCAGCAGGTCATTGGCGCAGAACACGGCATCGATGCGGTCGCCGCGGTCGAGCAGGGTGGTGAAGGCCGCGCGGCCGTCGACGAGGCCCGTGATCTCGCCGACGCCGATCTCGTGGACGATCTCGATCCCAAGCCCGGCTGAGGCCGCGCGAAATCCATCGCGGCGAAGCGCGCCGCGGCCGCTGGTGCGACCGATGAAGGCGACGCGGCGATGTCCGGCATCAGCCAGGCGACGCGCTGCCATCGCGCCGGCATCCGCATTCGGCAGGCCGACCAGCATGTCGATGGGATCGCGCGGATACGCCCAGGTCTCGATCACGGGAATGCCGAGCTCGAGCAACGCGGCGCGATTCTCCTCGAGCTCGATCACGCCCGTGAACATCACCGCCGCAGGCCGGATGCCGCGCAGCGACTGGATCATCGCGACCTCCTTGGCATAGGAGTAGGAGGTCTGGCCGACCAGCACCTCAAAGCCCTCCGGCTCGAGCGTGGCGGCGAGGCTGCGGACCGCGAGGCCGAACTGCTGGCTCAGAATGTTCGAGACAAAGGCCACGACCACGTTCGATCGGCCCGAGCGCAGCGCGCGCGCATGCGGGTTGGAGGCGTAGCCGGTCGCCTCGATAACTTCGAGGATGCGCTCGCGGGTGTCGCGATTGACCTTTTCGGGATGGCGCAGCACCCGCGACACCGTGATCGGCGACACGCCGGCGCGCTCCGCCACCTCCTCGATGCGCGGCGGCCGTCCGGTCGCATTGCTGCGGCCGGGCGGCGCCGGAATGCGCACCACATCGTCATAGGTCGGCTTTGCCGGATCGGTCATCGATTCCCGAAGTTAGTCGAAGTCGGTGGCTCTCCAAAGCTCAGCGCGCCACCTCGTCGCGCGACAGCGCGCGGCCGACCTGGACCAGGCAGTCGCCGCTCTGGCTGTCGGTGTGCAGGCGCTGCGAGATCACGATGCCGTCGGCAGGGAAGCGCAGCACCTCTTCCGCCAGCTCCGGTCGCTCGAAATCATGGTACCAGCCGGCGATGTCACCCGCCTTGACCCGTGCGCCGACCGTGACGGCCGGCTCGAACCAGCCGCGGCGTGTCGCGAACACCGCCTGCGCGTGGCTTTGCAGCGCCAGCAATTCGGTGGCGCGTTCGACCGGCGCGTGAGGCCCCAATACCGGCGCCTGAACCAGGCCGAGCGCGAGCAGCAGGCGATCGACGGCGCGCGCGGTCAGCGCCATCGTCTGCGGTGTGACAGTGCCGCCGCCGCCGAATTCACCCGACAGCCCGATCGCGCCGGCGCGCGCGGCGGCGGCCATCGAAGTCGGTGCGGCCGCGCCGTTCTCGGCGACGAAGGCAAAGGGCATGCCGAGCCCTTCCATCAGCCGCAGCGCGTGGGCGAACATCTCGGGCGGTCCCTGCCGCTCGATCAACGCGCAAGGCACGTGCGCCATCGACGTGCCGCCGGAATGGATGTCGAAGACGAATTGGTGACGCGGAAACAGCTCGTGCTCGAGGAAGTGGGCAAGCCGGAACGTCGGCGTGCCCGCGGCATCGCCTGGGAAGGCGCGGTTGAGATTGCCCTCGTCGAGCGGCGAGCGCCGCCGCGCCGCCATGACCGCAGGCCAATTGGCAAACGGAAGAATGGTGATCTCGCCCTTGATGGCTTTCGCATCGAGCCGGCGATACAGCCGTGTCAGCGTGATCTCGCCCTCGTACTCGTCACCGTGATTGCCGGCCATCAGCAGCAGTTTCGGGCCGGCGCCGTTCTTGATCCGGAAGATCGGGATCTTGAGCTGGTAGTAGGGAGAGCGATCGATCGAGAAGGGAATGCCGAGATGGCCGGACCATTTCTGGTCCTTCTCGAAATCGATCTCGTGGAAAAGTCCGGTATGCATGGGAGGCCTCAGGGCCGCGCCGTCGCCGACGCCGGCCGAAGGTTGAGAGAAGTGCCGTTCAGAGCAGGGCGACCGCGGTCATCTCGACGCGCAAATCGGGATCGGCGAGGCGGGCCTCGACGCAGGCGCGCGCCGGCGGATTGGCCGGATCGATCCAGGAATCGTAGACCGAGTTCATGGAGTCGAAGTCGATGATGTGCGGCAGAAAGACGTTGACCGCGATCAGCCTGGAGCGGTCGGTGCCGGCTTCCTTCAGCAGCGCGTCGATCTTGGCGAGCACCTGCTGGGTCTGCGACACGATGCCTGCCTTGCGGTCATCCGCGACTTGACCTGCGATGTGCACCATGCCGCCGGCGGCGACAGCCTGGCTCATGCGCGAGCCGACGACATAACGTTTGATCATTTCGAATTCTCCTCGTGAAAGCGGCCCCCGCGCACACCGCGGGAGCCGTTGCGTTCTTACAGCGTCGGCAGCGTCTGTTCTTCCTTGAACCACTTCAGTTGCAGCGCGCCGAGCTTGCCGCTGAGCTTGTTGGTGAAGATGTCGGTGTTGATCCAGTTGAGCAGGTTCTGCTCGCCCTGACGGACGCCGACATGGGCTGGCGACTGACGGATCAGGAATTTCAGCTCGACCTCCTTGGTCGGGTTCTGCTCCTGCACCTTGATCGCGATGGCGCTGTTCTCGGCGAAGGTATCGGCTTGTCCCGCGAGGAACGCGGCGAGCGCGGCCGGCGTGTCCTCGAAGCGCACCAGCTTGACCTTGGGCGCGTTGTCGGTGAGCCAGACGTCGAGCGTCGTGCCCTTGGCGACCGCGACGGTGCGCCCCTCCAGATTGTCGGGCTTCTTGCCGGTGGCGGCCGGAATCGACTTGGCACCATAGACGCCGAGATTCACCACCGCATAGGGCTGCGAGAACATCACCTGCTGGGCGCGCTCGGGCGTGGCGCCGAGGCCCGCGATCAGGATGTCGATCTTGTCCGAGAGCAGGCTCGGGATGCGTGCCGCGCCCGTCACCGGGACCAGCTCGAGCTTCACGCCCATGTCGGCGGCAATCAGCCGCGCGAGGTCGGCGTCGAGGCCCGCGATCTCGCCCTTATCGTCCTTGAAGCCCCAGGGGGCGGCATCGGTGAGGATGCCGACGCGGAGCTTGCCGGAGCCGAGTACGTCCTGGAGCTTGTCGGCTTGCGCTAGGGTCGGTACCGCGAGAACGGCGAGAGCCGTGGCTGCGATCGCAAAGAGGGACTTCAGTGGTCTCATGACGGTCTCCTGGTGGCGGATGGGTTGATGTTCATTTCGACGAGGCGATGAAGCTTGCGAGCTCTGATGTCTCGGGGTTGGCGAACAGTTTTGCCGGCGGTCCCTGTTCCCAGACGCGGCCCTGGTGCATGAAGACGATGCGGTTGGCGACGTTGCGGGCAAAGCCCATCTCATGCGTGACCAGGATCATGGTCATGCCTTGCCTGGCCATCGCCTCCATCACCTTCAAGACTTCGCCGACAAGCTCGGGGTCGAGTGCGGAGGTCACCTCGTCGAACAGCATGAGGTGAGGGGCCATGGCGAGGCAGCGTGCGATCGCGACGCGCTGCTGCTGGCCGCCGGAGAGCTGCTCGGGCCAGGCGTCGATCTTGTCGGCGAGGCCGACGCGGGTCAGCACGTCCTGCGCCAGCGCACGTGCTTTCGCTTTGTCGGTGCGGCCGGTGAGCAGTGGGGCGAGCGTGATGTTGCGCTCGACCTTCAGATGCGGAAACAGGTTGAAGGCCTGGAACACAATGCCGACGCGCTGACGAAACTTCTTCAGGTCGGGCATTTTGGCGTGGACCCTCTCGCCCTCGACGCGGATCTCGCCGGAATCGACGCTCTCCAGCGCGTTGATGCAGCGGAGCAGCGTCGACTTGCCCGAGCCCGAGCGGCCGATGATCGTGACGATCTCGCCTTCCTCAACATCGAGCGAGACGCCCTTGAGCACCTCGACCTTGCCGAATGTCTTGTGCACGTCGCGGATTTCAACGAGAGCCATCGAGGCGGGCCTCCAAGGAGCGGGACCAGAGCGTGAGCGGCAGGCACAGCGCAAAGTAGATCGCGGCGACGAGCGCGTAGGTGAGCAGCGGCTGGAACGTCGCCGCGCTCACCACTTGTCCGGCGCGGGCAAGCTCGACGAAGCCGACGATCGAGGCGAGCGAGGTGCCCTTGATCAGCTGCACCAGGAAGCCGACGGTCGGCGGCAGCGACAGCCGCAGCGCCTGCGGCGCGATGATGTGGCGGAACTGCTGCCAGGCGGAGAGGCCGAGGCAGGCACCGGCCTCCCATTGCGCCTGCTTCACCGCCTCGAGGCCGCCGCGCCAGATCTCGCCGAGGAAGGCGGCGGTGTAGAGCGTGTAGGCGACGGTGACCGCGACGATCGCGGGCACCTGGATGCCGAGGAAAACCGGCATGCCGAAATAGAAGAAGAACAAGAGCCCGAGCAGCGGCACGCTCTGGATCACCTGGATCAGCGCCGCCATCGTCCAGCGCAGGCCGTTGAAGCGGCTGATGCGCCCGAGCGCGAGGCCGAGCGCCAACGGCGCACCGAACGTGAGCGCGAGTGCGACCAGCGCGACGGTCCAGCGCAGGGCCGAAAACAGCGAGACGAAATCGATGAGGGTGAAGGATCGCATCGCTTCGTCCCTACCTTCGCCGCGGCCAGCGGAAGGCGGCCGCCGCGATGATGGCGAACAGCGCCTTGAACGCCATCGCCATCGCGAAATAGACCACGCAGATCACCGCGTAGACCTCGAAGCTGCGATAGGTGCGGCTCTCGATGAAGCCGGCGACATGAAACAGCTCGTCGGCGGCGACCTGCGAGGCGAGCGAGGTGCCGAGCAGCAGCAGGACGAACTGGCTGGTCACGGCCGGATAGGCGTTGCGCAGGGCCGGCGGCAACACGATGTGGCGGAACACCTGCCAGCCGGACAGCCCGAGGCATTGCCCCGCTTCGACCTGGCTTCGCGGAATGGAGTCGAGCCCCGAGCGGATGATCTCGACAGAATAGGCACCGAAATAGAGCGAGAGGGCGACCGCGGCGGATTCGAAGGCCGGGAGCTTCAGGCCGAAGGTCGGCAGCACGAAAAAGATGATGAAGATCTGGATCAGCGACGGCGTGTTGCGGAATAGCTCGATGTAACCGCGCACCAGCCAGCGCAGCGCTGCGATGCGACCCTTCAGTGCAACCGCGCCGGCAACGCCGATCAGGAGCCCGGCGACCGCCGCGATCGTCGTCAGCTCGAGCGTGACGATGGCCCCGTCGATGAGCTGGTTCTGATAGCGCCAGAGCGGGAGGAAGTTCATGAGCCGCTCAGCCGAACTGGGTGGGAAGTGCGCGCGTCACGGTGCCGGCGGCATCGACGCCAAAAATCACGCGCCAGCGATCGAGGCAGGTGCAGGGATGCGAGATGCCGAAGGCGATGACGTCTCCGACGTCGAGCGGGCAATCGGGCGCGACGGACAGGAACGCGTGCTGGTCGTTGAGGCGCGTGACTGACACGCTTGCGGCAAGCCCTTTCTGTTCGACGCCGTCGCGAAAGATGTGCAGCGGCTGCGGCAGTCCCTGATCGAACGAGGCGTCGCGCATGCCGAAGCCCGCAATCGCAAGCCCGGCTTCGGGGCGCGACAGGACCTCGGCCCAGAGCGTCAGCGCGGGTCGAAAGCTTTCCGCCGCAGAGTGGTGCGTGCCGGCGATGACGAGACCACCGCGCCGGTCGAGCTCGGCGAAGGCGCGGGCATAGATGCCGTGATCGGCAAAGAACAACGCACCGGAGCGCAGGACGACGGTCGCATGGCCATCAGCCTGCGCGGCCGGTGCGAGCGCGCGGGCCACGACATCGAAATAGGCCGAGCCGCCGGCGCTGAGGAGCAGCGGCAGGCGCGGGGCGGCAGCGCGGACCATGGCGAACGCCGCGATGGTGCGCTCCATCAGCGCTGCAATCGCCTGCATGGTCGCCTCGGCATCGGGGGTCGCGACCGCGCCTTCGTAAGCAGCGACGCCACCGAGCACGAGGCGGTCGGCGGCGAGCACCGCGGCAATCGTTGCCCCGACCGCGATGCGATCGCGCGCGCCGGCGCGGCCTGCGCCGAGCTCGATCAGCACCGAGAGCTCGTGCCGGTCAGCGACGCGTGCCGCCTCGGCCAGCGCTGCGACTGCGGCCGGTGAATCGGCGAAAGCGTGAAGCTCGACATCGGGATAGGCGCTCAGCAGCGCGCCGAGCCGCCGGCCGGCCGCAAGCCCGCCGATTTCGTTGGCCAGCAGCAGCCGCCGCTCGCCATGACCAAGCAGCACGGCGGCCTGCTGGATATTGGCAACAGTCGTGCCCCAGGCGCCGGCCTCGCGCAGCGAGCGTGCGAGCTCCGGCGACATCGGCGTCTTGGCGTGAGGGGCAACGGCAACGCCGGCGCTCCGGCACCAACGCAGGAAGAGGTCGCGATTGGCGGCGAAGGCGGTCTCATCAAGCGTGAGGGCGGGCAGCGCGAGGTCGCCCCGTGCCGGCAGCCAGCCTTGGCTGCCAACGTGCTCGGCAGCGAGGCCATCGACCACGGGAATGCCCCGCGTTGTCGTGGACAGGCGCTGGTTATCCCACCGGGACAAAAACTGCATCGTTACTCCCTCGCGCGGCTCTTGACCGCTGAAGGGAACGATATGCGCTGATGACAACGTTGTCATTAGGCAAAATCAAGCACTCCAAGGCCAAATTCGGAGCAGAGAGGTAATTAGGTAAAGCGACGTTCCCGCGCGTTGAGCTAGTGCTCGCCGCCCATCTGGGCGAACAGCTCTTCGATATCGACATCGACCTGGCCGGCGGCGCGGACGTGGCGGACTTCGAAGCTATCGGAGGCGAAGCGGTACTCGACGAGGCCGGTCTCCTTGATTGCGATCCGATCCTGCCGGGCGTCGTTGATCTTGAAGCCCGCCGAGGGGGTCCAGACGTGGCGCGTGTGGCGGAACGTGAAGTCGCGACGCTGGTGCACGTGACCGCTCGCGATCAGACGGAGATCAACATGCGCAAACATCTCGATCAGCCGCGCGCGCGCCGGCTGCGGTACGTAGCGGATCGAGGTCTCAGGAGTTTCCGGGTCGTCGGGCAGGTTGAGAAACAGCGGCTTGTGGATGAACAGCGCGACCGGTTTGCCGTTCACGCGCGAAATGTCTGAAGCAAGCCAGTCGAACTGCTCGGCCTCGAACGCGAGCCCTGAATTCATCGCGAGCGAGTTGAGACCGATGAAGCGCCAGCCCGCGGCCTCGAACGACCAATGATCCTCGCCGATGATGTCGCGGAACTGCTGGCGGTGTGCTTCCGCGACCGGCGGCTTGGGCGCAGGCCCGATTGCGGTCGGGTTGTCGCCGATGTCGTGATTGCCCGGAACATAGCGGCAGTCGACGGGCAGCGCGTCGTGCAGGCCCTTTGCAAACTGCATATCGTCGCGGCTCGTCGGACCGTCGAAGGACACATCGCCGGTGTTGATCACGAGATCAGGCCTGTCAGCGTCGATATGCTCGCTGACGCGATGGAAGTTCGCGATCAGGCCGGGAAAGCGCCGGCCGAGATGCGTGTCGGAAATCTGGGTGAGGCGAAATTCGGACATGGGCGAAGTATCGCCCGCGCAAACGTCGGAACGATGACGCGTGCGCAAAACCTGCGATCGAACAAAGTTTAAAGCACGCGATAGCGGATCGTGTAATCGTCCTGCGGCGCGACGGCGCCTGCAAGTGGCGAGGCGATGCGGTCGGCGAGATGCCAGGGACTGAACTGCTCGGTGCGATGCGGCTCGGCGGGCAGGCGCAGGCGGAATTCGAACGTGCCCTTGCCGGGCAGGTTCACGACCAGCATCCGGTCGGCTGTGCGATGGTTGAGCGCGACCGCGCCGCGCAGCAACGCGCGTCCGTCGGCGAGATCGCTGACGCCGCTGACCAGAGCGAGGGTCTGGTTGCGGTCGGTGTGCAATTCGATCTGGGTGTCGGCGGTGACCGCCGCGAGCGTTTCCCGCGGCATGCGGATCTCGAACTCGACCGCGGGCTTGGACGGGTTGAGGCCGAGATAGGCGAGCGCGGCGTGGCGCATGTCGTAGGCGGCAAAAGCGAGCAGGGCGAGGGCGGCGAGCACGGCCAGGCCGTGCCTGACAACATCGCGCCAGGTCCGGTATCCCAGGCGGAAATACACGGTCATTGCCAGCGCAACAGCGAGTGCCGCTGCGACGCCAGCCAGCGCTGACATCCAGATGCCGAGCTGGCCATCGGCGGATTCGGTCCAAAGGCTGGGCAGGGTGTTCATGCTGCTCTCTTGGCGCTCTCTCGCCGGGCTCGAGGGGGGCAAAAATCGCTTTAAAGATCGGCAGTTGGTCGCAGATGCAGGAACGCCGGTTCAACTGGTTGATTGTCAGCGCCAGAAGTCGCGGCTAATGACGGTCTGCGGCACGCCGCCTCACGGGAAAGTTCCGATGTCTGTCCAAATGGTCCTGCTGCCGGTCTTCGTGCAGGTCGGCCTCACCTTCGCGCTCCTGCTCGGCATGGTGTTCGGGCGCCGGAATGCGCTGGTCTCGGGCGAGACCAAGATCCGCGACATCGCGCTCGGCGAGCCGAACTGGCCGAAGGGGGCTACCCAGGTCGCCAATTGCTACCGCAACCAGTTCGAGCTGCCGGTGCTGTTCTATGCGCTGATCGCGCTGGCGCTGCCGCTCCGCCATGCCGATCTCTTCATCGTGCTGATGTCCTGGGTGTTCGTGGTGACGCGCTTTGCCCATGCCGGCGTGTTTGTGACCTCGAACGATCTCGGCCGGCGCTCGTCGGTCTGGCTCGCCGGCGTGCTGGTGCTGCTGGCGATGTGGATCTACTTCGCACTCAAAATTCTGTTGCTGATCTGACCCGCGCATGATCCGGAAAAGTGGCCACCGGTTTTCCGACAAGATCAAGCGCAATAACAAACCCTTAGAGCGCGATCTTAAAATCGCGCCGTCGGACCTGATCTGAAAGATTCAAATGACTCCCGCTGCCCGGCTGTCCGCAGCCATCGAACTGATCGACACCATCGAACGCGACCGCGTGCCCGCGGCGAAAGCGCTGAAGGAGTGGGGCACCGCGCACCGCTTTGCCGGCTCCGGCGACCGCGCTGCCATTGCCGGCCTGGTCTGGGACGTGCTGCGCCGGTTTTCCTCCAGCGCGTTCCTGATGGGCTCCGATTCGGCCCGCGCGCGGCTGATCGGCATGCTCCGCCTCGAGCGGAACATGGACACCGCCACCATGGCCGCCTTGTTCGACGGCAGCCGGTTTGCGCCCGAGCCGCTGACGGCGGCCGAGGAGGCCGCGCTTGCCTCGCGATCCTTGAAAGATGCGCCCGCCGCGATCGCCGGCGACTACCCCGAATGGCTGGATTCCCATCTCGCCAAGGTGTTCGGCGAGGACCGCGCGGCGGAGGCCGTGGCGATGGCGAGCCGGGCACCGCTCGACCTGCGCGTCAACACGCTAAAATCCAATCGCGACAAGGTGCTGAAGGCGCTTGCTCATCTTCATGCGAAACCGACGCAATGGTCGCCAAATGGCCTGCGCATCGAGCTTTCGGCCGATGCGCGCAACCCGGGCATCCAGGCGGAAGAGGATTTCATCAAGGGCGGCGTTGAAGTGCAGGACGAAGGATCGCAGCTTGCGGCCCTTCTCACCGCGGCAAAACCGGGCGAGCAGGTGATCGATCTCTGCGCCGGCGCCGGCGGCAAGACGCTGGCGCTCGCAGCCATGATGCAGGGGAAAGGCCGGCTGATCGCGACCGACAGCGACAAGCGTCAGCTCGCACCGATCCACGAGCGGCTGTCGCGCGCCGGCGTCCACAATGCCGATGTCCGCACGCCCAAGGGCGAGGCCGATCCGCTGGCCGATATCCGCGCGACCGCCGACCTCGTCGTCATCGACGCGCCCTGCACGGGAACCGGAACCTGGCGTCGCAATCCCGATGCCAAATGGCGCATGCGCCCGGGCGCGCTTGAGATTCGCTTGAAGGACCAGGCCGAGGTGCTGGAGCGCGCCGTGCCGCTGGTGAAGGCCGGCGGCCGCATCGCCTACATCACCTGCTCGGTCTTGCCTGAGGAAAACGGCGAGCAGGTGAGGGCCTTCGTCGCGAAGCATCCGGACTTCGCGGTGGTGCCGCCGGAGCAGACCGCGAGCGTGCTCTGGGACAAGGCCGAGGCATTTGGGCAAGCGGCGCTGCAGTCGGACGAGGGCTGGCTGATGACGCCAAGGCGGACCGGGACGGACGGGTTCTTCGTGTCCGTTCTGAAAAAGGGCGGCTGATCTTGCTCGCCCGTCATTCCGGGGCGCCCGAAGGGCGAGCCCGGAATCCATCGGGCGGCGGATTCCGCGGATCAATGGATTCCGGGCTCTCGCTTCGCGAGCCCCGGAATGACAGCGCAAACAAAAACCCCGCGAACCGGAAGCCCGGTCGCGGGGGCTCTGAACTCAACGATCTGCCGGTACGTCCGTGGTCAGATCGCGAATGTCGCGGTCAACTAGCCGGCGCGGAGGTTGTCGGCCGAGGACTTGCCGCTGCGGCGGTCCGCAACGATGTCGAAGGAGACCTTCTGGCCCTCGTTGAGGGTGCTCAGACCAGCGCGCTCAACGGCGCTGATGTGAACGAAGACGTCCTTTGCGCCGTCATCCGGCTGGATGAAGCCGAAGCCCTTTTGGTTGTTGAACCACTTCACGGTGCCCATTGCCATAGTCATTTCCTTTCAATTGACGATGCACTCAGGGGGACAAATGCACATTGCTGCGCCCATCATCCCGGTTGGTCGATTTTGGAGAAATACCTGAAACGTGCTCGCCCATTGAAATGAGACGGAGCGGCCCAGTCGTTCGGCCAAGGATCGATGTTCACAATCTAGCGATTTTTTGGGGCAACTTCAAGGCGGCACGCGCCCACAGCGAGCGCCGCGCAGTTTGCTATTTTGCGCTGCACACCGAGCGGTTCCGTCAGTCCACGATGAAGAGGGTAGCGCCCGTCGCCGTCGATGAGCGGTGCGCGGCGTCGCCGAAATCCGAGACCTGGTAGCTCATGCCCGGCGTCAGCTTGAACTTGCGTCCGTCGCGCAGCTCGCTGTCGAGTTCGCCCGCGAGCACGTACAGCACGTGGCCGCGGTCGCACCAATGATCGGCGAGATAGCCCGGCGAATACTCCACCATCCGCACCCGGAGATCGCCGATGTTGAGCGTGCGCCACAGCGCGTGCCCGGTCTCCCCGGGATGCGTTGTCGCCTCGACCTTGCTCCAGTCGGTGACGGTGAAGGGTGAGGTGGGGAGCTTCATGGTGGGGTCCTGTCTCTGGGCCGGCGGTCACGTAGGGTGGGCAAAGCCTCCGCTTCGCTCGAAGAGCGAAGTCGGACGCGTGCCCACGTTCCCTTGCGATTTTGAAAGAGATCGTGGGCACGGCGCAAGCGCGCCTTTGCCCACCCAATGAGAGCTTCGCTCGGAATGATCGACAGCCCTCAATGCGGCAAATGATTAGCCGATCCCTGCACGATCAGCCCCGCATCATTCACCCGCAGATATTCGCAGATGCGCTTGCCCCGCTCGTTCTCGTAAAACACCACCAGGCTATCCGGGCTCACGAACACATCGATCAGCGAAAAGTGCAGCTCCGGCAGCAGCCCGATCGCCTTGCTCCAATACGCCCGCAAGGCATCCTTGCCGCGCACGGTGCCACTGGCGTCAAATCCCATCACCGGGATCCGGTCCGAGGTCATCACGGCGGCGTCGTCGTAAAGCGTGAGCACGCGCTCGAGATCGCGGGCATTCCAGGCCTCGAGCCAGGTCCGGCCGAGGGCGGCCAGCGTTGATGGCGGGTGGTGCTGCGACATGGGCGGTCTCCCTGATCGGCCCCTCTGTGACGTGGGGGCACATATAGGTCAATAATACTTACCTATTTTGATTTGTCCATGCCCAAAGAAGAATGTGGGCGCGCGGCCCGCGTGGTTGCGGGCAGGGGCGTGGTCGCGTATCTGCTGGCCATGACAGCAGCACAGAACGACCGCT
The DNA here is from genome assembly GCF_024199945.1 of Bradyrhizobium sp. CCGUVB4N. Classification (GTDB taxonomy): domain Bacteria; phylum Pseudomonadota; class Alphaproteobacteria; order Rhizobiales; family Xanthobacteraceae; genus Bradyrhizobium. Next base: position 4,314,121 of record NZ_JANADP010000001.1, read on the forward strand.
CCGCGTCGGCGCCCTCCGTGGCCTCGGCGCACGACAAGATTCTCATCGTCGACTTCGGCAGCCAGGTGACGCAGCTGATTGCGCGTCGCGTGCGCGAGGACGGCGTTTATTGCGAGATCGTCCCGTTCAACAAGGCCGAAGAAGCCTTCAAGGAGATGAAGCCGAAAGCGGTGATTCTCTCCGGGGGCCCGGAGTCGGTGCATGAGGCAGGCTCCCCCCGCGCCCCGCAGCTGATCTTCGCCTCCGGCGTGCCCGTGATGGGCATCTGCTACGGCCAGATGACCATGGCGGCCCAGCTCGGCGGCGAGGTCGAGGGCGGCCATCACCGTGAATTCGGCCGCGCCGATGTCGAGGTGAAAGCCGACAGCCAGCTGTTCGAGGACGTCTGGTCATCGGGCAGCAAGAACCAGGTTTGGATGAGCCATGGCGATCGCATCACCAAGATGCCGCCGGGCTTCAGCGTTGCCGGCATCTCGCCGAACGCGCCCTTCGCGATCATCCAGGACGAGAAGCGCAAGTACTACGGCCTGATGTTCCACCCCGAAGTGGTGCACACGCCCGACGGCGCAAAGCTGATCCGCAACTTCGTGCGCAAGATCGCCGGCCTCACCGGCGACTGGACCATGCGCGCCTTCCGCGAGGAAGAGATCGCAAAGATCCGCGCCCAGGTCGGCAAGGGTAAGGTGATCTGCGGCCTCTCCGGCGGCGTCGATTCAGCCGTCGCGGCCGTGCTGATTCATGAAGCCATTGGCGACCAGCTCACCTGCGTGTTCGTCGATCACGGCATGCTGCGCCTTGATGAGGCCAAGACTGTCGTCGACCTGTTCCGCCACCACTACAACATCCCGCTCGTGCACGTGGATGCGTCGAAGCAGTTTTTGGGCGAGCTCGAAGGCGTCACCGATCCCGAGAAGAAGCGCAAGACCATCGGCCGGCTCTTCATCGAGGTGTTCGAGCAGGAAGCCAAGAAGCTCGGCGGCGCCGACTTCCTGGCGCAGGGCACGCTCTATCCCGATGTGATCGAGAGCGTCTCCTTCACCGGCGGCCCCTCGGTGACGATCAAGTCGCACCACAATGTCGGCGGTCTGCCTGAGCGCATGAACATGAAGCTCGTCGAGCCCCTGCGCGAGCTGTTCAAGGACGAGGTGCGCAAGCTCGGCTACGAGCTGGGCCTCCCCGAAATCTTCGTCGGCCGTCACCCGTTCCCGGGCCCGGGCCTCGCCATCCGCTGCCCCGGCGACATCACGAAGGACAAGCTCGACATCCTGCGCAAGGCCGATGCCGTCTACATCGACCAGATCCGCAAGCACGGCCTCTACGACGACATCTGGCAGGCTTTTGCGGTGCTGCTCCCGGTGAAGACGGTGGGCGTCATGGGCGACGGCCGCACCTACGATTATGTCGTGGGCCTCCGCGCCGTCACCTCAACCGACGGCATGACCGCGGACTTCTACCAGTTCGACATGAAGTTCCTGGGCGAGACCGCCACGCGCATCATCAACGAGGTGAAGGGCGTGAATCGGGTGGTGTACGACGTGACGAGCAAGCCGCCTGGGACGATTGAGTGGGAGTAGGAGTGTGCCGAATCGATCCCTGACGCTCAACACAGGCGGCTTCGCCTAGATCATGGGATTTGGGGTATTCATCCATCGATCGGACTCGATCTACGATGACAGCCCTGCTGAACGATACCAGTTTCCCAGTCAGTACTTGCGTCGCGTTGAAGCCTGCATCGGCGACTGGATCATCTATTACGAACCGAGCAAGGTCGCCGAGACGCGCGGCTATTTTGCGATTGCTCGGGTTCAGCAGGTTATTCCCGACCCCGGGACTGCGGGCATGTATCTAGCTCTGATTGAGGCCGGAAGTTATCTCGATTTTGCCAATCCGGTTTCCTTCAACGGGCCCGATGGTCCCGTGGAGCGCGGTGTCTTGAATGAGCAGGGACGAATTTCGGGGCGCGCTCAGTCGGCGGTCCGTGCGATCTCACCCGACGATTTCAATAGAATTTGCGAACTCGGTCTTGCTGAGAATGCTCCGCTGCTGCCGCGGCGTGATGACGATATCCGACCGCTCGATCTCAATGAGACGCAGGCGCCGTTCCAATTCGAACAGCAGCGCGACCGCGTCAACCTAACTGTGTCGAGAGTTCTGCGCGATCGCGTTTTTCGCCGCATCGTGCTTCGCGCTTACGATGAGCGCTGCGCTGTTACCGGTTTGAAGCTCATCAATGGAATGGGGCGCGCGGAAGTCGCCGCTGCTCACATAAGACCTGTTGAAGCCAACGGGCCGGACGTCATCAGCAATGGCATCGCTCTTTCAGGCACAGCGCATTGGATGTTTGATCGCGGCCTCATCAGTCTCGCTGACGATCTCGAGATTCTGATCTCGCGTCATACCAACGATCTCGACGGCGTGCGATCGATGATTAACAAGACAGGTCGTGCGAGTGCGCCCCAGCGCATATCAGATCGCCCACACCCACACTTTCTGAAGTGGCATCGCGAAAATTGCTTCAAGCAATAGGAATACACTGGCAGTGCACCGATGGTGAGCGTTACGATGCTTGTGACGTCGGACGCCGATTTAATGCAACTCGTAGGATGGGTGGAGCGCAGCGAAACCCATCGTGGTCGGATTGATGGGTATCGCTTTGCTCCGCCCGTCCTGCGAGCTCTGGCAAGTAATGCAATGTCGATAGGAGGGCGGGGGACATGAGTGAGGACGAAAACAAGAAGGAATTCGTTGAACGGGTCCGGCGCCACTTTGAGAAGATCACGCCTCGACTGAATAAAGAAATGGCGATGATCGCAGCATTGTCATGGGATGAAGAGGCGAGATTCCTCCTGATTGAATACGACGCGTCACAGTTCAGCGACGAATTTTTTGTGGCACTATGGGCGATGGATGCCGATGGCGAACCTGTTGATCGGGAAGGGCACTGGTTTCTGAAGGGCCGGACAGTCGTCGTTCCCTCCAAAATTTATGATGACGAGAAATACGAGGCGATTGAACCGGGGGAAGTGGCTTCAGAGCTTCTGGAGCAATGGTTCGCCCAAGCGTGGCGTGCCCACGGGCATAAGGGGCTTCCGGCGTATCTCGGCCACCACGACAGCTATTTCAAGATTGATCTGGCCACCAGCGAACAGGTGAATTGGGACAGCATCGTTGCGCGAGCAAAGGCTGGGTTGGCCCCATAGTGCTAACGAACCTATTCGCCGCGTAGGTGCCCAGCGCTTGCGTCGGATGTCCACCACGCGCTCCCGTGCTACGACATCATCATCGCATCTCCGGAGCCCGCGTTGATGTCCGTCCCGCCCACCAATCCCACTGCCGTCGAGTCCGACCCAGAAACCCTCGGCTGGATGCGCGGCTTCCCGCCGTCTCCTGATCGCCTCATCACTTTCCAGGACGGCTCATTCCGCAATTTCCCCGAGCTCCGTTGGGCCTGGAGCAACATTCGCCAGCTGGTGCCGACGGTGAATGTCTGGCGCGGCGCGGGGCCTGCGTCGCCGCTGCCGCGCGCGGAGCAGGACATCGGCGCGGTCGCTTCGACCACGCTGGACGGGCGGCCGATGACCTTCGCGACAATGCTGGAGGAGACGTATGCAGACGGCATCGCCGTGCTGCATCGGGGCAGACTGATCTATGAGCGCTATTTCGGCGCGTTGAAGCCGCACAAGCCGCATATCGCGATGTCGGTGACGAAATCGTTCACTGGTGTGCTGGCCGGCATCCTGATCGCGGAGGGCAAGATCGATCCGCAGGCGCCGGTCACCGACTATGTGCCGGAGCTGAAGGCGAGCGCGTTCGGCGACGCGCGCGTGCATGAGGCCATGGATATGACCACGGGTCTCGCATACACCGAAGTCTACAACGACAGGAATTCCGCCGTGTGGGACCTGCGGCGCGCCAACGGCATGGCGCCGATCCCGCCGGACTATGACGGCGCGACTAACATCTTCGACTTCCTCGTCGCGCAGAAAAAGCAGGGCGAGCACGGCAAGGCGTTTTCCTACAAGACCGTCAATTCCGACGTGCTGGCCTGGGTCATCAGGCGCGCCAGCGGCATGACGCTTTCAGATCTGCTCTCCGAACGGATCTGGCAGCCGATGGGCGCGGAGGAGGACGCGCACTATCACGTCGACCGCATCGGCACCGAGAGCGGCGGCGGTGGTCTCTCGACGACACTGCGCGATCTCGCCCGCTTCGGCGAAACCATCCGCAATCACGGCCGCTTCAACCGGCGCCAGATCGTGCCGTCGCAGGTGGTCGAGGACATCGCGCGCGGTGGCGACCCCGAGAAATTCAAGCCGGCCGGCTACACCACGCTGCCCGGCGCGTCCTACCGCAATCAATGGTGGGTGACGCACAACGCGTATGGTGCCTACATGGCGCGCGGCGTCCATGGCCAGGGCATCTACATCGATCCCAGGGCCGAGATGGTGATCGCGCGCTACGCCTCGCACCCGGTCGCGGGCAACGCGGCCAACGATCCGGTGACGCTGCCGGCGTATATGGCGCTGGCGAAGGAATTGATGGCGGGCGGGTAGGGGCTTGTAGGATGGGTAGAGCGAAGCGAAACCCATCATCGCGCCTCCATTAAGAACGCGATGGGTTTCGCTGCGCTCTACCCATCCTACACGTTTCTGCCAAACCGCAAGATCGGTCGAGCATATCACACCCATCTTCGCCTAACTCAAGCCGCCACGGAGGAGGGACGATGACGGCGGCATTGCGAAATTATCAGGCCCGGATGCGGCGGGTGCTCGATCATATCGACCAGCACCTCGACGCGGATCTGGACCTGGACAGGTTGAGCGACGTCGCAGCGTTCTCGAAGTTTCATTTCCACCGGCAATTCAAGGCGACCTTCGGGTTGTCGGTTCATCGCTATGTCCAGCTCGCCCGTATGAAGCGCGCGTCGCATCAGCTGGCCTACAATGACGCTCTTGATGTCACCGACATCGCGATGGATGCCGGCTACGACGCGCCTGACGCCTTCGCCCGCGCCTTTCGGCAACGGTTCGGGCAATCGCCGTCGTCGTTCCGGAAATCGCCGGACTGGGAGCCGTGGCTTGCGGCCTTCGGGCCTCTCGACAACGCGAGGAGCAAGCTCATGCAGAAGAATTTTAGCACTGACGACGTGACGATCCGCGATGTGCCCCCCACGCGGGTCGCGATCTTGGAGCATCGGGGAAACCCTGAGACGCTTGGTGACACGATCCGGCGGTTCATCGCGTGGCGCAAGGCCGCCGGCCTGCACCCCAGGACAAGTCCGACCTTCAATGTCTGGCATTCCGAGGGGCGCCCCGTGCAGCAGGACGAATATCACATCGACCTCTGCGTCGGCACCGACCAGCCGATCGTCGCGAACGGCGAAGCGATCAAGGCCGGCGAGATCCCCGGCGGACGCTGCGCGGTGCTGCGCGTCGTCGGCTTTACCGACAATCTGGAGCCCGCCGCGCTCTATCTCTATCGCGACTGGCTTCCGGCCAGCGGCGAGGAAGCGCGCGACTTTCCGATCTACTGCCAGCGGCTGAGCCTGTTCCCGGAGGTGCCGGAGCATGAGGCCATGGCGGACGTTTTCCTGCCGTTGAAGTAGTCGCTCGGATGGCGTGTAGGACGGATTGCGCTTGCGCTCATCCGCCCTACGCCTGTCGCATCCCCGTGAAGAAGTCCACCAGGCCGAACGGCGCGCGTTCGCCGAGGCAGAGCTCCAGGATTTCATGCGCGCCGATTGCGGCAGAGCGGCTGCGCGGGAACAGCGCGGCTTCGTAAGTCGCTAATGCCGCTTCGATGTCGTCGGGGTAGGCAGCGATGGCCTTGCCAAGCTCGGCGCCATCGAGCATCGCGAGGTTTGCGCCGTCGCCGGCCGGCGGCATCAAATGCGCGGCATCGCCGAGCAGCGTCACTCCACCCTCACGCTCCCAGCGATGGTCGTTGGGTAGCGCGTGGAGCATGCGCAGCACCAGCGGCGTGTCGGCGTCGGTGATCAGCGCCGTGAGCCCCGGCGCCCAGCCGGCGAATTCGGTCGCGATGCGTGCCGTTGCAGTGGGGACATCGGTGAAGTCGATCGCGGAAAACCATTCGGCGGAACGGTTCAGCGCGATATAGGCGTGAAGCGCGCTGTCCGGCTCGCGGTGCGCGAAAATGCCTTTGCCGGGCGCGTTCGCGAACAGCGCACCGCCGCCGACAGCCTCGGCCGCCGCACGATGCCGCGCGTCCGCATCGTGCAGATAAGTCTCGATGAAGGACGTTCCGACATATTTGGGCGTCGCATCCGACAGCAGCGGTCGCACCTTTGACCACGCCCCGTCGGCGCCAACGAGAAGTTCGGTGCTGACGCCAAAACCGTCGGCGAATGTCAGCTCATGCCGCCCGGCACCGCGTGCAACCACGCCCGCAAGCTTCTTGTCCCATCGGATCGTCTCGGCGGGCAGGGAGTCCAGAAGGATGCGCCGCAGCGCGCCACGACGCACCTCAGGTCGCCCGCCCGTGCCGTCGTCGGGCTCGTCGAGCAACACCTTGCCATTCTGGTCGAGAACGCGCGAGGCCTGGCCGCCCTCATGGATGAGCGCGCGGAATTCCTCGAACAAGCCAGCCGCCTTGAGTGCGAGCTGTCCGCTGTCGTCGTGGATGTCGAGCATGCCGCCTTGCGTCCGCGCCATCGCCGACGCTTCGGCCTCGTAGACGGTGACGGGAATGCCATGCAGGTGAAGTACGCGGGCGAGGGTGAGGCCGCCGAGGCCTGCACCGACAATCGTAACCGGAGGCGTCATCGGGTTCTTTACCAATGTGAATGGAACGTTGTTCCATAGCATTGGAACGACGTTCCAGTCATGTCAAGATGGCGACCATGGCGAAGAAGACCAACCGGATTGAGCGGCGCACCGATGCGCTCACGCGGGAGCGGATCGTCGCGGCCGCAATCGAGATCCTGGACAGCGGCGGCGAGGGCGCGCTGACCGTCCGCGCGCTCGCGGCGCATCTGGCAACCGGAAGCGGGGCGATCTATTGGCACGTGGCCGACAAGGGCGAGCTGCTTGCGGCCGCGACTGACGAGGTCATCGCGCGTGTCATGTCCGAGCTGCCCGGCGGCACCAGGCCGCGCGAGGCGATCCGTGCGGTCGCACTCGGCGTATTCGACGCGATCGATGTCCACCCCTGGGTCGGCGCGCAGCTGTTTCGCGAGCCGTGGCGGCCGGCGATGCTGGACATCATCGAGAGCGTCGGCGGACGGCTCCAGGCGCTCGGCGTGCCCAAGGCTGCGCAGTTCGATTCCGCATCGGCGCTGGTGCACTACATCCTCGGGGTCGCCGGACAGAACGCCGCGAACGCCCGCGTTCATGCCCCCGATACGGATCGATCGGCCTTTCTTGCATCCGTCGCGGCGCAGTGGGAGGCGCTCGATTCCGCAAAATATCCATTCGTGCGGCAGATGGCGACGCAGCTCCGCGACCACGACGACCGCGCGCAGTTCTTGGCCGGCATCGATCTGATCCTGGCGGGGATCGGTACGTTAGGTAGGGCGGATTAGCGAAGCGTAATCCGCCATCTTGGAGCGGCGCATAAACATGGCGGATTACGCCTTTGGCTAATCCGCCCTACGGAACCGTTCACCCCCGCGCCATCTTCTCGAATTTCTTCACCAGCCGCTCGCGCTTGAGCCGCGACAGCCGCTGGATCCAGAACATCCCGTCGAGCTGGTCGATCTCGTGCTGATGGCAGACGGCGCGCAAGGCCTCGGACTCCTCGCTTTGCGCGTTGCCGTCGAGATCCCAGTAGCCGATCCGCACCCGGGCGTGGCGCTGCACCTCGTCATTGACGCCGGGCATCGAGACGCTGCCTTCCTTGTGCAGGATCATCTCGGGCGAGGCCCATTCGATCACGGGATTGACGTAGGTCTGCGGGCCCACCTTGGCGTCGAGCTCGAGCACGACGATGCGCAAGGGCACGCCGATATGCGGCGCCGTGATGCCGATGCCGGGCGCGGCGCGCATCGTCTCCAGCAGATCGGCTGCGAGCTCGCGCAAGCCATCGTCGAAGGCGGTGACGGGCCGCGCGGGCATGGCGAGGCGGCGGTCGGGGTAGCGAACGATCGGACGAATGGTCATTTGAGGCTCCTACCACTCACGGGGGAGTGAAGCACCCCGGTTCTTGACGATCTACCAACTGGTAGGTAGTCAAGGGTCATGACCAATGTTTCCTCGACCGCCGACGACATCCTGGCTTGCGCCCGCACGTTGATCATCGCGGGCGGCTACAACGGCTTCAGCTATGCCGACGTCGCCGACATCGTCGGCATCCGCAAGCCGAGCATCCACCACCATTTCGCCAGCAAGGTCGATCTGGTCCGCACCCTGGTGTCGCGCTATCGCGAGGAGGCCGAAGCAGGGCTGGCGGCGCTCGAGCGCAATGTTCCGGACCCGCGCGAGCAGCTCAAAAGCTACGTGGCGTATTGGGAAGCGTGCATCGGCGATGCAACGGCGCCCTTCTGCGTCTGCGCGCTGCTGGCCAGCGAGCTCCCGATCCTGCCGGAGGAGGTGGCGCTCGAAGTCCGCTCGCATTTCCGCTCGCTGGCGTCCTGGCTGACGTCGGTGATGGAGCGCGGCAAGCGGAAGGGGCAGCTGAAACTCTCCGGCCCGGGTCGAGGCTGAAGGGTTCATGGCGACCATTCATGGCGCGATGCTATCGGCACGTGCCTATGGCGATCCCAGGATGTTCGGTGTGATCACCGCGCCGCTGCTGGAGCGGCTCTCCACGAAGCACTGAGGACATCGACGAGACGACAGCGGCGCCCGCAGGCATCGGGGCGGAGCGTCTTGCGCGTAAAACTACCAACTAGTAGGTAAGGGGTGAAAGCAATGGCTCATCTTCAAACGGATCTCGTTCGTGACGATCGCGAGCAATGGCTCAAGCAATATTACTTCCTCCGCGCGGCCTTCTCCGTTGCCTGGGTCGTTGCCGCGATTGCCGTCGCATCGTCGTCTTCGGCGATCGCCGGCGCGTTGCTCGTGCTCTATCCGGCGTGGGACGCCGCGGCCAATTTCGTGGACGCTCTGCGCAGCGGCGGGCTCGCGCAAAATCGTACGCAGGCGCTGAACGTTGCGGTCAGCCTCGCGACATCAGTCGCGGTCATCGTGGCCCTGCAAACGAGCATGAACGGGGTGCTCGGCGTCTTCGGCGCCTGGGCGATCCTGTCCGGCTTGCTCCAGCTGGGGACCGCGGTCCGGCGCTGGAAAAGTTTTGGCGCGCAATGGGCCATGGTGCTCAGCGGCGGTCAGTCGGCGCTCGCCGGCAGCTTCTTCATCTTTCAGGCGACGACGCCGATGTCGCCGTCGATCGCAAACGTCGCGGGCTATGCCGGCGTCGGTGCGCTCTACTTCCTGGTCTCGGCCGTATGGCTCACCGTCGGCGACTGGCGCAGGCGTACCAGGCGGATGCAGCAGGGGTGATGCGATCGAATGGTCAAATCCCGCGCTAGCTCTTTTGGATCAGCTCACGCCCGATACGCTTCGGCGGTTCGCTCCGCAGCACGATCGCCGTCGTGACCGAACCATATCGGGCAATCGCATCGACGATACTCTCGAGCTCCGCCGGCGAGGGCACCATCACCTTGAGGTGAAAGCAATCCTCGCCGGTCAACCTCAGGACCTCGATGATCTCAGGCATCTCCGCAAACTGCTTCAGGCAGGCCTTGATGTGCTCATGCGTCGTCCGCAGCCGGATGATGGCCATCATGTGGAGGCCGACCGCGGCCGGATCGATGACGGCGCGATAGGCCTTGATGATCCCGCGCTCCTCCAGCCGCTTCAGCCGTTCCGAGGTGGCCGGCTGGGACAGGCCGACCTTTCTGCCCAATTCCGAGACGCTGATGCGGCCATCGTCCTGCAGCGTTTCGATGATCGCGACATCGGTCGGATCGAGAACGGGATGAAACTCTTGGCTTCGCGTCATGACCTCTAATCTATCGGAATTGCGCTTCGCTTTCCGATGAATGCCAATTCCGTTTGCGCTTGTAAATCGCCATGCTCCGCGCCAGCGTGATGAAAGACGAGAGGTGAGGCGTGACGGAATTCATTCATTTGCCGGGCATTGGCAACTCCGGCGAAGCCCATTGGCAAAGCCGTTGGGAGCTGGCTGATCCTGCGATCCGCCGTTTCGCTCCGGCCAATTGGGAGCAACCTGATCTGGTCGACTGGATCGCGGCCCTGGATCGGGCCGTCGGCGCGGCGACAAGGCCGCCGGTGCTCGTGGCTCACAGCCTGGCCTGCCTGCTCGTTGCGCATTGGCAAAAACAGATGTCCGCGCCGGTGAAGGGAGCGCTTCTGGTTGCCGTTCCCGATCCGCGGTCTCCGGCGTTTCCTGTCGAGGCCGCCGCGTTCGCATCCGTACCGGAAGAGCGTCTTCGTTTTCCCTCGTTGATCGTGGCCAGCAGCAACGACCCTTACGCGTCGCTGCCATACGTGGAAGCAAGAGCAGGGCAGTGGGGCAGCGATCTCGTCAACATCGGCGCGAGGGGCCACATCAATGGCGGGAGCAATCTCGGCGACTGGCCGGAAGGGCGTCAGATACTCATGGAATTTGATGCGCGGATCTAGATGAGGGGCAGGTCAATCTGTGTCGTTTCATACGGTGCTTCAGTCGATCAGCATTGCAGCCGAACCGCGGGATGTGTGGGCGGCCCTGACCGGTCGCGATGCCGGGGACCAATGGCGCAATGCCCACTTTAGGACCGGTTGGCAGACCGGCGACCTGATCGAGATCGAGGCGATCATCGGACCGAGACGTTATCGGGACAAAGGGCAGGTCGTTCAGGTCCAGCCGCACGCGCTGCTGCAATACACCTATTGGTCCAGCGTGTCCGGTCTGCCGGATCGTGCGGAATGCTATTCGACCGTCACCATGACGCTCGAGTCCAAGCAGGGTGACGAGGGCGCGGAGACGATCTTGACGGTGGAACAGAGCGTGCCACCATCATCGGTGCGGAAGGGGCCGGGCTGGGAAATCGGCGAGGAGTCCGGGGCGAAGCATGTCGCTTTCTATTGGCGAGTGACCCTTCCGGTCCTCAAGCGCGTCGTGGAGGAAGCGCGGGGGGCGCCGTGATCCGATGCTGCTGGATCGAATGGATCGCCAGGTGGCTCGCTTTCGCAAAAGGCACTTCCTGTAAGTTCTCGGCTTACCTGTGCGGATAGGGCGTGCCGTCCTTATGCACGAACCGTCCATCGGAATTGGCGCTCATCATGTCGATGTCGGAGCAGGTCGTGAGGTCCTCGGGCGCACGCGAGCCCACCTCGAGATAGACGGCAATCGCGTCCGACCGGTTGATCATGTGATGGCCGTTGCCGCTGCCTTTCGGGAAGGCCGCGCAGTCGCCGGCGCGCAGCACCGTTTCGCATTCGTCTTCGACGAGGGTCACTTCGCCTTCGAGCACATAGACGAATTCGTCCTCATGCGAATGCCAATGCCGCTGGCTCGACCAGTTGCCAGGCGGCAGTCGCATCAGATTGACGCCGAAATCGGAAAGGCCCCCGGCATTGCCGAGCCGCTTGCGGATGCGCTCCGCACAAGGGGCGTCGAAGGGCGCGGGATAACCGGAGCCCTTGCGGGCCGGAACGGCGGCGACGTCGATTTTCGGCATGCATGACTTCCTGACATCTGCTGCCAGCACATAGGCAGCGTGCGCGGGGCGCACCAGAGGCATCCGCCGCGGAACCATGCGCTGTCGGCAGTCGTGATAGCTTGCGAAATAAAGTAGGGTCGCCCTGTCTGCTTTCCCCATTTCCATTCGTCTTCCACCCAGACAGACCTGACGGGAGACAAAAATGACTTCTTCCTCTTATCGCTGGGTGATCGTCGCCGCCGGCGGCCTGCTTGGCTGCGTCGCGATCGGCGGCATGTTTTCGCTGCCGGTGTTCCTGCAGCCGATCGCCAAGGACACCGGCTGGTCGGTGACCGGCATTTCCAGCGCGATGACGATCGGTTTTCTGGCGATGGCCTTCACGAGCATGGCCTGGGGCTCGTTGACGGATAAGTTTGGTCCGCTGCCGGTGGTGCTGACGGGATCGGTCGTGTTGGCGCTGAGCCTGTTCGCCGCGAGCCACGCGACCTCGCTGATCGCGTTCCAGTTCGTGTTCGGCCTTTTGGTCGGCGCTTCCTGCGCCGCGATCTTCGCGCCGATGATGGCGACCGTCACCGGCTGGTTCGACACCCATCGCGGCCTTGCGGTCTCGCTGGTGTCGGCCGGCATGGGCGTGGCGCCGATGACGATGGCGCCGCTCGCGGCATGGCTCGTGTCCAACCACGACTGGCGCACCGCGATGCAGATCGTGTCGCTGGTGGTCGCCGTCATCATGATCCCGGTCGCGCTTTTGGTCCGCCGTCCGCCGGCGCTTGCGCATCCGCCGGTCGGCGCAGCGGGGCCGGGTGGACCGCAATCCGAGATGACGGTGGGCGAAGCGCTGCGTTCGCCGCAATTCCTGATCCTGATCGCGACCAATTTCTTCTGCTGCGCCACGCATTCCGGTCCGATCATTCACACCGTCAGCTATGCCGTCAGTTGCGGCATCCCGCTGATCTCGGCGGTGACGATCTACAGTGTCGAGGGACTGGCTGGTCTCGGCGGCCGTATCGCATTCGGCCTGATGGGCGATCGCCTGGGCGCCAAGCGTGTGCTGGTCGGCGGCCTGCTCGCGCAAGCCTTCGGCGCGCTCGCCTATGTCTTCGCCCATGAGCTTACGACTTTCTACATGGTCGCGACCGTCTTCGGCTTCATCTATGCCGGCACCATGCCGCTCTATGCGGTGATCATCCGCGAGAACTTTCCGCTCAAGATGATGGGCACCGTGATCGGCGGCACCGCGATGGCCGGTAGTCTCGGCATGGCAACGGGCCCGCTCGCCGGCGGCATGATCTACGACGCGTTTTCCAGCTACGCCTGGCTCTATATCGGCTCCTGGGCGATGGGTCTCGGCGCGTTCCTGATGGCGATGACGTTCCGGCCCTTTCCGAAGCCGCAAAGCGAGCCCGCGCCGGCGCCGGTGGCGGCCTGAGCGGATCGAGGCGCAGCCTCAGAGCTGCGCCTCGATGGCCGCCTTGTCGACGAGCGACCACACCTGCCGGATCCTTCCGTCGTCGAATTCGTAGAACACGTTTTCGCAGAAGGAGACGCGCTTGCCGTTGACGGCAAGTCCGAGGAAGTTTCCGACCGGCTTGCAATCGAATTTCAACCGGCTGGCAATGCGCGGTGGTTCGGAGATCAGAAGCCTGATGTTGAAATGCAGATCCGGGATCTCGCGAAAATCCCGCTCCAGCATGGCGCGATAACCCGCCAGCCCGAGGGGCCATGCGTTGTGGGTGACCTCGTCATGGACGAATTGCCCGAGTGCAGGCCAATCCTGCCGGTTCAGGCAGGCGATGTAGTCGCGATAGATGTCGGCGAGTTCGACTGGCGTCATGGCGATGCTCCTGCGGCTCCGGGCCTAACGCGGGAGCAGGGGAATCGGCGTGCCGCTCACAAGGGTTTTTCGAAGAACAGATCTGGATACGGGTCGTCGTTGAAGCGCGGGATTTCGCGCCAGCCGGTGGTGCGGTAGAGCTGGCCGGCCTCGGGGAGCGCGCTGTTGGTGTCGAGCCGCAGCAGCGCGATGCCGAGCGTGCGCGCGGTATCCTCGGCGGCATCCATCAGGCGCTTGCCGAGGCCCAATCCGCGCGCGGAAGAGGCGACCCACAGCCGCTTGATCTCGGCATAGCCATGATCGGTTCCCTTCAACCCGACGCAGCCGATCGGTAACGTATCCGACATGGCGACGATGAAGCTGCCGCGGGGCCGGCGCATGTCCTTGGCATCGGGGTCGCGCGACAGCGAGACGTCAAATCCCTGTTTGAAGCGGCGCCCGAGCTCGGCATAATATTCCCTGAGGCAATAGCGCGCCTCGTCGCTGCGCGGATCCATCTCGGCAAGCGCGATACGGTCGCGCGTCAGCGCAGACGCAATCAGATCCATCGCCGCGAGCAGTGCTTCGCGCTGCCCATTGCGGGCGAGAAAGCCTTCGGCCTGCGTGTTGGACAGCGCTTCATAGGCTGCGAATTCGCGCTTGCCGGCGCGGGTAAGGCTGGCCACGCGGCGCCGCGCATCGTCCTCGTGCGGATGTGTTTCGATCAGGCCTTCATCTTCCAGGCTGCGCAACAGCCGGCTCATCAGCCCGGAATCGAGGCCGAGATAGTCGCGGGCCTCGCCGAGGTCGGAGCGTCCCTGTCCGATCGCATTGAGCACGCGCGCCGCGCCCAGCGGCCGGCCGCGCCCGAGGAATGAATTGTCGAGCGCGCCGACGGCGGAAGTCACGGCACGGTTGAAGCGGCGGACGCGGGAGACGGGATCGAGCATTATCTGACTTTAGTCAGATATCACGCCTTGGTCAATCGTGTTCACTTCGCGATCGTCAGCAGCGGCTTGTCCTTTTCGACGATATAGGTCGCAAGCTCGCTCGCGGACACGTCGCCGGCGTTCTTCGCGGCATGAATCGTTCCGGCAGGGATGAAGAGGACATCGCCGGTCTTCAACGTCACCGGCGGTTTACCGTCGAGGTCGTATTCGATGGAGCCGGCCAGCACATAGATGATCTCTTCGCCCGGATGGCTGTGCCGGCCAAACGCGACGCCCGGGGCGAGATCGACACGCACCTGGACGGCCTCGCGGCCGGGCGCGCTGAGATCGTGACGCTGCAGGTCGGTGCGGGTAACGCCGGCCGGCTGGGCCGCCGCGGCCGGCAGCGTGACGAGGTTGGTCGCGAGTACGGCTGCACTCGCCAGCACGCGCACGGTTCGCAGGAAAGAGTTGGTCATGGTCGGCTCCCGGATTGATGATCCGCGCCGCGCGCCCGGCCGTTCTTCGGCCGGGCCGCGTCGGGGTGTGTCAGACGAGGGTGGTGGTCACTTCGATGTTGCCGTGGACGGCCTTGGAGTACGGGCAGATGCCGTGCGCGGCCTCGATCAACTCCTGCGAAACTGCGCGATCTACGCCGGGGACGCTGACGTCGAGACGTGCGCGCAGGAAGAAGGCGCCGTTTGCGTTGTTCAGGTCGATCGCGGTGTCGACCGAGGGCTCTTCCGGCAGCTTGACCCTACGCTGGGCGGCGGCGAGGCCGATGGCGCCGAGATAGCAGGCCGACCAGGCGGCGGCGAACAGGTTCTCGGCAGCGGGGTGCGGCTGCGGCAGTTTGATGTCGAGTTGGCCGTCCTGCGAGCGCGCAGCGCCCTGATGACCTGCGGTGACGTGGGTCTTGCCGGTGAAGAGAACCTTTGCAGCGGTGGTCATGACGATCGTCCTTTCCATTTTGATCGTGTCCGATCCAATCGGATACGATGCGAAATAAACCTCGCGCGTCCGCCGGTCAAGCTCTTCCGATTTAATCGGATGCGATTTATATGGATTGCGGATCACGAATTGCGGAGGTTCCAATGGCCCGTTCCCCCAAAACCGCCGACAAAGGCCGAAAACTCTCGAATTTCCTGTGCTTTGCCGTCTATTCGGCCAATCTGGCCTTCGGTCGTGCCTACAAGCCGCTGCTGGATAAGGTCGGCCTGACCTACACCCAGTACATCGCCATGGTGGCGCTATCGGACGAGGATGAGCTGACGGTCAGCGCGCTCGGCGAAAAACTGTTTCTGGAATCCAACACGCTGACGCCGATCCTGAAAAAGCTGGAGCAGGTGGGCTTCATCAAGCGCCACCGCGATCCCGCGGATGAGCGGCAAGTGCGGGTCAGCCTGACCCCGACCGGAAGGAAGCTGATCGAGCAGGATCTCGGCGAATCCGTGGTCGATGCGACGGGCCTGGGCGACGAATTTCCGGTGGTGCAGAAGACCGTAAGCCGGCTGCGCGACAATTTGCTGCGCAACACGCAGGCGGGCAGCGCGAATAAGCGTTAATCGAAACCGCGACCCGGATCTGATGTCAAAGTCGGAGGCGATGTTCGCCTCCGACGCAAGTATCAAGGACGAGCGCGCCGCATTCTAGATGCAGGTCACCTGCGGAATCATCCACGTCGCAACGGTCTGCCAGAGGCCGTCGTCGCGGCGCCGTTGATAAGAGACGAAGTCGGTATCGTCGTCGTGTACGAATTCGTAGCGATGGTTTTTCGTGGATGCGGTGTTGGGCTTGGCCATGGAAATCTCCATCAGAGAGAACCTTTCATCTTAGCTAGGTGCGGTGCAGTAGCGCGCCAATAGGAGGACGATCGTCATATCATCACGTTGCGGAGAGTGGCGGCGCTTCGCGCGGGCCGCCTGTGCCGGGATCGGCCGATCGCTCCGCGTGCGATCATCCCGCGGCTCTTGCCATCACCTGGCGGCTATGTTGAACAATCGGCCATGGACCGCTTCGAGACCATGCGCCTGTTCGTCCGCCTCGTGGAAAGGCGAAGTTTCACCGCTGCTGCGGCCGATCTCGGCCTGCCGCGCTCCACCGCAAGCGAAGTCCTGCGCGGCCTCGAGGCGCATCTCGGCGTGCGCCTGCTCGAACGCACCACGCGACATGTCACGCCGACGCTCGACGGCGAGGAGTATTATCGCCGCTGCGTCGCCATCCTGGCGGAGGTCGAGGAGGCGGAGAGCGCGATGCGCGACGCGCAGCCGCGCGGCCTGTTGCGGTTCGATGCGCATCCGCTGCTGACGCGCACCTTCATTCTGCCGAACCTGCCTGAATTCTTGGCGCGCCATCCGTTGATCGAGCTGCAGATCGGGCAGGGCGATCGCCTCGTCGATCTCGTGCGCGAGGGCGTCGACTGCGTCATCCGGTCCGGCCAGCCCGAAGACAGCGGCATGATCCAGCGTCGTCTCGGCTCGATTGCGGAGGTGACGGTGGCGAGCCCCGCCTATCTCGCCGCGCACGGCACGCCCGCGTCGCCGGATGCGCTCGACGGCCACCAGATGGTCGGATTCATCTCGTCGCGAACCGGCGACGTGCTGCCGCTCGAGTTTTCCGTGGGCGGTGCCCTGCGCGAGATCGTGCTGCCGAGCCGGATCAGGGTGAACAATTCCGACACGATGGCGGATCTGGCGCGGCTCGGATTCGGCCTGGCGCAGGCGCCGCGCTATCGTTTCGAAGATGATCTCGTCAGCGGCGCGCTGGTCGAAGTGCTGCCGAACCATCCACCATCACCGACGCCGCTGTCGGCGCTCTATCCGCAGAACCGCCAGCTTACGCTGCGCCTGCGTGTCTTCCTCGACTGGGTTGGACGCATTTTTGGCGAGGCCAAGCTCTAGTCCAGGCCCAGCGCCTTCCGCGATTTGCGTGTGAGCCTTGCCACGATCAGGGCGTGGGCCTGCGCGAGATAGGCCGTCAGTTCCGCATCGGGCAACGCGTTGTTGCTCACCAACTGCACCCATTTGGCCCGTGCCAGATAGGGCGCCGGCCGCGCGACACCGTGCTCGATCAGCATCGCATAGGCCATATCAGCGGTCTTGAACATGTAGCTTGCGGTAAAGCCGCCGCTCAGCGCGAACATCTTGCCGCCGACCTTGAACACGGAGGTGCCTTCCCACTGCACCACTTTGGTAGCAGCGGGCAGGCGCAGGCAACGGGCCTCAAAGGTCTTGGGAGTCATGCGATTGCAATAGCGGACATCGGCGCACCTTTGTGGCAGCATGCATGTTCCAACCGAGGATGGAATGCCATGTCGCGTGTTTCGATCAAGACCAGGGACGATCTGCCGGAAGCACTGCGCCCCCTGTGGGACAAGATGACGACCTATGGTGCGTTCGAGAACCAGGCCGGTGTGATGGCGCATCGCGCGCCGATCTTCAAGCACATGTGGTCGCTGCTGGTCGATCTCGCCAGCGAAGGCATAGTCTCGAAGCGCCATCTCGAGCTGGCGCTGGTCACGGTGTCGCTGCTCAACAAGTGCGATTACTGCGTTTCCCACCACGCGCCAAAACTCGCGGTGCAGGGTGTGTCGGAGCAGGGGGCCGCGCGCCTCATCGACTACAAGGATCACCCCGAACTCGATGAACGCGACAAGCTGGTCGTCGAATACGCCATCGCCGTCACCAACAACTGGAACAGGACGCGCGACGAGATCTTTGGCTGCCTGCGCATGCACTTCTCGGAAGCGCAGATCGTCGAACTGACCTGGCGCATCGCGCTGTGCGGCGCCTTCAATCGCTTCAACGACATTCTCCAGCTCGAGGTCGAGCAGGGCGTTCCCCATAGCGAGGCTGCCGAGTAGCGGCCGGCGGCTGCAGCTTCCGGACGACGGAAGATCACGGATCCGTGATTTGCGTCTCGATTATCGCAAACTATATCGTAAGATATGTTTTGAGAAGGCGACGTAAGATATGTTCGGTAAACACCGAGACCACAGAGACTTTCACTTTGGGCACTTCGCCCACTTCGCCATGGGCCGGCATGGCGGGCGGCATCGCTTCGGCCGCGGCGGGCATGGCTTTTTCGGGCGCGGCGGCGACGAGTTTCCGGGCGCACGGCGGCTGTCCTCGCAGGACCTCCAGCTCGTGATCCTGGCGCTACTCGCCGAAAAGCCCGTGCATGGCTACGAGCTGATCAAGATCATCGAGGAGCGTTCGGAGGGGTTTTATACGCCGAGCCCCGGCGTGATCTATCCGGCGCTGACCTATCTCGAGGAGGTCGGCCACACCAGCGTCGCACAGGATGGCGGCAGAAAACTCTACAGCATCACGCCGCAGGGTGAGGCCTATCTCGCCGAGCAGCGTGGGACCGCTGATGCGATCCTCCAGGCGCTGTCACGGATCGGGCGCCGCATGGACGAGGTGCGCGAGGCCTTTGCCGGCGTCAGCGATCTCGATGCCGATGCCTCCGACGAGCTGCATCGGGCCCGCCACAACCTCAAGCGCGCGCTGCGTTCCAGGCACGGCAGCGACTCCGCCGAGGCGCGTCGCATCGCCGGCATCCTGGAGCGTGCAGCCGCGGAAATTCTCGGCAAGTGACGAGGAAAGCGGGACATGACTGATCAGCCGCACAGTCCGATCCGAGATCCGCGCGTCAACGCCGTGATCGCGCGCCTGCAAGGTGCGCGGCAGCGGCCCTCCGGCGGCGGACCGCGCAGTTCTTTCAACAGCCGCGATCCCCACGCTTATGCCGAGCAGGGCTTTTCGATCCATCCCGAGCAAGGCGAGCTGATCTACCTGCTGTGCCGCGGCCTGCGCGCCACACGCGTGGCGGAGTTCGCGACCTCGGTCGGCATGTCGACGCTCTATTTCGCCGCCGCCTTGCGCGACAATGGCGGCGGGAAGGTGATCGGCTCGGAGATCGTGCCAGCCAAGGTCGAGGCCGCCAGGCGTAACCTCGCTGAGGCGGGGTTGGCCGACTATGCCGAGATCCGCGAAGGCGATGCCCGCAAGACGCTGCGCGATCTCGGCGGCCCCGTCGACTTCGTCCTGATCGACGGCTGGCCGGGCGAGGGTGGTCCCTCGCTCGCCCGTGAAGTGATTGAGATCGTCGCGCCGCAGCTGCTCGTCGGCGGCTATGTCATGAACGACAATGCCGAACCCGATTATCTCTCCTTCATCCGCGATCCCCAAAACGGCTTCGTGTCGATGACGCTGCCGCTCAAGGGCGGCACGGAGCTAAGCCTGAAGGTGAAGTGAGGTCCTCCGCCCACAATACCTTCCGTTGGTGTGCCATCGTTGAACGATGGTCTCGTGCCACGGGCGCAGCAACGCCAAGAGGCGTTGCTGCGCCGTGAGAGCGATGGATACGAAGAAAATTCGTGCGCCCTGACAAGCCAGCTGCATTGTGAGTTGTGCCTGAACGCCACGCGGTTACGATGCGTGCCGAGTTCCTGCGGTGTGCAGGAGCGGACATCGTCACTGGAGAGGCGACATGAGCGAGCAGGAACGCAAAGTCAAAGGATCGGACCTGTTCGTCGCGGCGCTCGAGAACGAAGGCGTCGACCGAATTTTTGGTGTGCCTGGCGAGGAAAACCTCGACCTCGTCGAATCGCTGCGCACCTCGAAGATCGAGCTGGTCCTGACTCGCCACGAGCAAGCGGCCGCCTTCATGGCAGCGACCCACGGCCGGTTGACCGGCAAGCCCGGCGTCTGTCTCTCCACGCTTGGCCCGGGCGCGCTCAACCTGTCGACCGGTGCCGCCTATGCGCATCTCGGCGGGATGCCGATGATCCTCATCACCGGGCAGAAGCCGATCATGAGCAGTCGGCAGGCACGCTTCCAGATCGTGGACGTGGTTGCAACCATGAAGCCGCTGACGAAATTGTCGCGGCAGATCGTCAGCGCCTCCTCGATTCCGACCGTGGTCCGCGATGCCTTCCGCGTGGCGATGGAGGAGCGGCCGGGTCCGGTGCATCTGGAATTGCCCGAGGACATCGCGGGCGATGAGGTGGCTGCTACCCCGGTGATCCCGATTCATCCGATCGAAATCCCCGTTGCGCACCGCGCCGCGCTCGACCGTGCCGCCGAGATGATCCTGGCCGCCAAGCGCCCGCTGGTGATGATGGGCGCTGCGACCAGCCGGCCGCACTCGACCCACGGCATCGCCAGCTTCGTGCGGCGGACCGGCATTCCCTTCTTCACAACGCAGATGGGGAAGGGCACCGTGCCCGGCGGCACCAATCTCTACATGGGCACCGCGGCACTGTCAGAGCGCGACTATGTCCATGATGCGATCGACGCCGCCGATCTGATCGTGGCGATCGGCCATGATCCGATCGAGAAGCCGCCCTTCATCATGGGGCCGTCGGGCCCGAAGGTCATTCACGTCAGCTACACGTCGGCGAGCGTCGAGCTGGTCTATTTTCCCGACGCCGAGGTCATTGGCGACGTCGGGCCGAGCCTGGAACTCCTGGCCGACCGGCTCGAGGGCAAGCTGCCCCAGGCAGCGGCGCTGCTGCCGTTGCGCGAGGAGATCCTCAACCACATCGCCGACCGCGCTACCGAGACGCGCTGGCCGCCGACGCCGCAGCGCATCGTGCACGACATCCGCCAGGTCATCCCCGAGAACGGCATCGTTGCGCTCGACAACGGCATGTACAAGATCTGGTTCGCGCGCAACTACCGTACCCGCGTCGCCAACACGCTGCTGCTCGACAACGCGCTGGCGACGATGGGGGCCGGCCTGCCGTCGGCGATGATGGCCGCGATGCTCTATCCCGATCGCCGCGTGCTCGCGGTCGCCGGCGACGGCGGCTTCATGATGAACAGCCAGGAGATGGAAACCGCCGTCCGCCTCAAGCTCAATCTGGTCGTGCTGGTGCTGGAGGACAACGCCTACGGCATGATCCGCTGGAAACAGGCTGTCGACCATTTCGCCGATTACGGCATGACCTTCGGCAATCCCGACTTTGCGCTTTACGCCAAGGCCTATGGCGCCAAGGGCCACCGCATCGCCAGTATCGACAGCTTCGGTCCGACGCTCGATGCCGCCTTCAAGGAGGGCGGCGTGCATTTGGTCGTGATTCCGATCGATTATTCGGAGAACGTGCGGGTGCTGGTCGACGAGCTGCGCGCGCGGCAGAAATAGGAGAGCGGGGCCTGCATGGTTCGAGACGCCCGCTTTCAGCGGGCTCCTCACCATTAGGAATTAGCATCTCGCCGCATATCCGGACCTCATCCTGCGGAGCCCGCAAAGCGGGCGCCTCGAAGGATGGCCACATCGGGACGATCTCGGCCCGATTTACGGCTCGGTGAATACCAGCCATTCCTTGATATATATCGTTCTACGATATATTGGCAGGCGCGAAGCATCCTCCCGACAAGAGACATCCATGCGCCAGACCCCCGACATGACCGGCGGCCTCCCGCGGCCTCGCGGCAAGCCCGGAGATTTTACCGCCGACCGCCGCGTGCTGGTCCTGATCGGCATGGCGCTGCTGGTCGGCAGCATCAGTGCCGGGGCCGCCTGGGTGCTGCTGAAGCTGATCGCGCTGGTGACCAATCTGGTCTGGTTCGGCCATGTCAGCGCCGAGAATGTCTCGCTGGCCAATGCCCATCCGGGGATCTGGATGGTGCTGGCGCCGGCGCTGGGCGGTCTCGTGATCGGGTTGATGGCGCGGTTCGGCTCGGAGAAGATCCGCGGCCACGGTATTCCCGAGGCGATCGAGGCGATCCTGATCGGTGGCAGTCGCATGCAGCCGAAGGTCGCGATCCTGAAGCCGTTGTCCTCCGCGGTGTCGATCGGCAGCGGCGGTCCGTTCGGCGCCGAGGGACCGATCATCATGACGGGCGGCGCGATCGGATCGATCTTCGCCCAGTGCTTTCATCTCGCCGCCGCCGAGCGCAAGACGCTGCTGGTCGCGGGCGCGGCCGCCGGCATGACGGCGATCTTCGGCACGCCGATCGCGGCGGTGCTGCTCGCGGTCGAGCTGCTGCTGTTCGAATGGAAGCCGCGCAGCTTCCTGCCTGTGGTGACGGGGGCGGTGATCTCGGCGGCGTGGCGCCCGCTGCTGTTCGGGACCGGACCGCTGTTTCCGTTCGCGGAGCGGCCGGATCTGCCCTGGTGGGGCCTCGTGGCTGCGATCGGCGTCGGCATCGTCGCCGGCCTGCAATCCGGGCTGATGACGCGGCTGCTCTACGCGATCGAAGACCTGTTCGACCATCTGCCGGTGCACTGGATGTGGTGGCCGATGCTCGGCGGCCTCGTCGTCGGCCTTGGCGGGCTGATCGATCCCCGCGCGCTCGGCGTCGGCTACGACGTCATTGCCGATCTGTTGTCCGGCCACATGGTGCGCGACGAGGCGATCCGGTTGCTGCTGGTGAAATCCGCGATCTGGGTGATCGCGCTCAGTTCGGGCACCTCGGGCGGCGTGCTGGCGCCGCTGCTGATCCTGGGCGGCACGGCCGGCTGGTTGGAGGGATTGGCGCTGCCGGGTGGCGCATCATTCTGGGCGCTGGTCGGCATGGCCGCGATGATGGGTGGCACGATGCGCTCGCCGCTCACCGGCGTGATGTTCGCGATCGAGCTGACCGGCAATATCGACATGCTGCTGCCGCTGCTGGCGGCGACCGGCGCGGCGCACGCCGTCACTGTGCTTTTGCTCAAACGCTCGATCCTGACCGAGAAGATCGCGCGCCGCGGCCAACACATCACGCGCGAATACGCGATCGATCCGTTCGAGCTGATGCGCACGGCCGATGTCATGGTCACCAAGGTCGACACGCTGCCGGTCGACATGTCCATCGATGCGGCGGTTGCTTTCTTCACCTCGGATCAGCGCCGTCACAAATCCTATCCCGTCGTCGCCGCCGATGGACGGCTGAACGGCATGGTGACCCGCGCCGACGTGCTGCGCTGGCGCACCGAGGGCGATCATCAGGCGGCGACGCTCGACGACGTCGTGTCGGATACCTCGGTCGTGGTGGCGCATCCCGACGACGTGCTGGGGCGGGTCGCCGATCTCATGGTCGCCTCCGACCTCGGGCGGCTGCCGGTGGTCGATCGTGCGAGCCATCGCGTGGTCGGCCTGGTCGCTCGCAAGGATTTGCTGAGAATTCGCGCGGTCGTGAACGCGCAGGAGGAGGACCGCAACGCATATTTCCTGCGCGAAAAGGCGCTTGTGCCGGAGGCGCGGATCGCGGAAGGTCAGCCCCTCTGAACTCCAGCACCGGCAGGAATGAACATGACTCGCGTTCGCTGTATCACCGAGATGGGCATGGGCGTCGACGTTCACGGCAGGGACGCCACCAAGGCAGCGAAGCGGGCCGTGTCGGATGCGATCCGGCACTCGAGCCTCGGCTTCTTCCGGATGATCGACAAGACCGCGAACGACATGTTCGTCGATGTCACCATCGGCGTGCCCAATCCCGAGGCCGTCGACAAGGAGGCGGTCGCGAAGGAGCTTCCCTACGGCACCGTGACCGTCACCGCGGTCAAGGGCGGGCTGGAGATTCCCTCGGCCACGGAAGTGGCCAATGATCCCATCCTGATCGCCAACGCCGCCGTCATCGTCAGCTTCGACAAGGACTAGGCCGGTGTCCGACAGCGATGTGCGGCTCCTGGACCGTCCGATCTGGAGCGCACTGACGACGAGCCATCGGCATCTGGCCGAAGGCGGGCCGCGCGCGCTGCGCTATCCCCTGGACATGACGCCGTTCGCCGACATGGTCGACATGTCGGCGGCAAGCTTTGCCGCGCTCGGTGATCTCATGTCCGGCTCACAAGTTGCCGCGCTGTTCACGCCTGATACGGTCGATGTTCCCGCGGGCTTCAAGGTCGTGTTGGCCGAAACCGGCGAGCAGATGATCGGCTCGCCCGCGGATAGCCCGTTGCGCGATGCCGAGATCGTCACGCTTGGTGCGGCCGACGTTCCCGCGATGATGGCGCTCACCGCGCTGACCAAGCCCGGGCCGTTTGCATTGCGAACGCATGAGCTCGGGACGTTCCTCGGCATCCGCGTCGACGGCGAGCTGGTCGCGATGACGGGCGAGCGGATGAAACCGGGGAAGTTCGTCGAGATGACCGCGGTCTGCGTTCATCCCGACTATCGCGGGCGCGGCTATGCGCAGGCGCTGCTCGCCGCGGTCGCGCGCCAGATCGAGGCGCGCGGCGAGATTCCGTTCCTGCACGTATTCTCCCACAACACGTCCGCCATCGCGCTCTATCAGCGCCAGGGCATGCACATCCGCCGTCGTCTGCACGTCACGGCGTTCATGAAGCAGGAATGACGGCCCGGCGGCCTGCGCCGGGCCGCGCATCCTAGGTCGTGTAGTCGACGAGCAGCGCGCTCGATGCGTTGGAGGACGCCGAGTTGCCGTTGGAGCCATAGGATGTCGACTGGCTGGTTGCGTTCTGGAGCAGCGAGATCAACTCCTTCATCAGCTCTGCGGTGGTGGCCGAAGACGAGCTGGACGAGGAATCGGACGACGAGGTCGAGTCGGTGCTGCCAGTGCTGCTCGTGCTCGACGAATCGCTGCTGCCATCGGGCGGTGGCGGCGGTCCGCCGGCGCCATTGGCGCTGCCGGAGAAGGTGTTGGCGAACACGTTCTTCAGCTCACTGGCCTGGTCGCTGGTCAGCTTGCCGCTCGACACCTCGTTCTGGATGAGGTCGTCGATCTTGGACTGCATCTCGTCGGCCGAGGGCGGCGACGAGGAGCTGGCGCTGGATGCGCTGCTCTTCATCGCCGAGTCGATATCGTCGAGCGCGGACGACAGTGCGGATTCATCGCTCGACGAGATGGTGCCCGCCGAGACTTCCTTGGTGAGCTCGCTCTTAAGGCGGTCGAGTGGGGAGTAGGAATTGGTGGTCGTTGCGGAGATCGAGGTCATTGCCGGTCACCCTTGATGAAATTGAAGATACGCTGAACATGGGTGTGAGGCTAAAGGTCGCGCGCTTAATGAGATCTTGCCGTAGGGATTGCTGGCGTTTTCGTTGTGTTGCTCGCGCCGAGGCGAACATGCGGTGAAACAAAAATGCGGGTGTTGACGGCGCCGGCCGCGCCTTGCGCGAACAGGCTTCCCCGCGGCCGATTCGTTGCTATATCCATCGCCATCATCTCGGGAAGGGACCGGTTTATGGATGCCAGAACGACAGATTTTTCCGCCGCGCGGACAGCGATGCAGCGCTACGTCGATCAGGAGATCGTCCCCGGCATGTCCTGGGCAGTGCTGCGCGGGCGCGAGGTGGTCGATCAGCAATGCGTCGGCTTTGCCGATCGCGAGGCGAAGACGGCGCTCCGGCCGGACCATATCTTTCGCGCGTTCTCCAACACCAAGATCTTCGTCACCTCCGCGATCATGCTGCTGGTCGAAGAGGGCCGCATCGGGCTCGATGATCCAATCGAGAAATTCCTGCCGCAGCTTGGCAATCGCAAGGTGCTGAAGCAGGGGGCTTCGAGCCTCGCCGATGCGGAGCCGGCGAAGAGCCCGATCACGATCCGGCACCTCCTGACCCACACCTCGGGCCTCAGCTACGGCATCTTCGATCCCGGCACCGTGCTGTTCAAAGGCTACAACGATGCGCGCGTGCTCAATCCGTTGACGCCTCTGATCGACATGATCGACAAGCTTGCCGATCTGCCGCTGTCCTACCATCCCGGTACCAGCTGGGAATATTCGGTGGCGACCGACGTGCTCGGTCGCGTCGTCGAGGTCGTCGCGGGAAAACCTCTCGACGCCTTCTTCAAGGCACGCATCTTCGATCCGCTCGGCATGACCGATACCGGCTTCTCGGTGCCCGAAGCGCAGCAGGGCAGACTGGTCGCGCACTATACCGGTGCCGACGTGCTCGATCCGACCAAGCCGGGCCTCACCCGTGCCGACGATCTGCCTTACCCGCAGGCCTATCGACGGCCGTTCCCGCGGCTGTCGGGCGGTGGTGGGCTGGTCTCGACCCTGCCGGACATGCTCGCGCTGGTGCGTGCGCTGGTGCCCGGACCGGAGGCGCTGCTGAAGCCTGAGACGCTGCGGCAGATGATGACCAACCAGTTGCCGGCGGGCCAGACCATCCGCTTTGCCAATCTCGGGCCGATGCCGGGCAAGGGCTTTGGCCTCGGCGGCGCCGTGACGTTCGCGCCGACCCAGTTCGATCCTCCGAACTCCACAGGCGAATTCCAGTGGGGCGGTCTTGCCGGCACCCATTGGTGGATTTGCCCTGAGGCCAACACCGCCGGCGTCCTGATGGCGCAGCGCCACATGGGCTTCTGGAATCCGTTCTTCTTCGAGTTCAAGCGCCTGGCCTACCAGGCGGTCGGAGGCTGACCGCAAAAAAATTGCAGGCAGCCGCGAATCCTTTTGCGCGATCGCGCCCTCTTCACGGTCGAGGCATTCCGTCTCGGCTCGTGTTGGAGGATGTGATGGCATTTTACAGGAAGAATATCGGCGGCCTGCACCAGGCGGTGCGGGTGGTCGCCGGAATCGCCGTAGCGATCGCGGCATTGGTTCATCTCACCGGTGCGCCGGCATGGCTGGTCGCGCTCGGCGGCGCCGGCTTCGCGCTGACCGGTCTCGTCGGCTATTGCCCGATGTGTGCGATGGCCGGCATCGGCAGGGGAGGCGTGTCGTGAGTGCTGCGGCGATCTCTTCAAACCTGTTCGAGGCGGCCCGGCTCGGCGATCCCCAGGCGATCGCCCGTCTGCTCGAGACGGCGCAACCCGATATCCGCCGTTACGCACGCGCGACCTGCCGCAATTCGGCGGACGCCGAGGACGCGGCGCAGGAAGCGTTGTGGATCCTGAGCCGGCATGTCGGCGCGATCCGTTCGCTGCTTGCATTTTCGGCGTGGCTGTTCAACGTGGTCCGCCGCGAATGCCTGCGCCTCGCGCGCAAAGCGGGTTTGGCCCCGTTGATCGACGAGAGCCAGGCGGAGGCCGCGCTGCTGTCGCGCCCAGAGGCCGATCTGCGGCTCGACGTGGCCGCGGCCTTCGAGGCGCTGCCGCTGCATTACCGCGACGTCGCGCTGATGCGCGATGTCAAGGAAATGACCATCGATGAAATCGCCGAGGCGCTCGGCGCAACGCGGCAGACTGTGAAGGCGCGCCTGCATCGCGCCCGCGCCCTGATGCGCGAATATCTGACGAGATGAGCCATGACCGATTATCAAACCCCTGACGATCTGAAGTCGATCCCGGCCTTCGTCGCGCTGGCGCCAATCGAGGCCAAGGCGTTCCTCGCGTTCAACCACGCGGTCGAGCGCCACGACGGATTGATCCCGCCGAAATATCGCGAGCTGATCTCGCTCGCCGTCGCGCTCACCACGCAATGTGCCTATTGCCTCGACGTGCATACGGCGCAGGCCGCGAAAGCCGGTGCCTCGCGCGAAGAGGTGGCGGAAGCTGCGCTGATCGCAGCCGCCGTGCGCGCCGGCGGCACGCTCGGCCATGCGCTGCTGGCACAACGGCTGTTCGAGGGGCATCGGGGCGCTGGATGAGCGAGCATTGGTGGAAGGCGGGACCGGACGCGTGAACAACTATCTCGGTCTCGACGGATTTCGTTTCGGCTGGGTCGCCGCGTGGATCGATGATCGCGGCGATCACGGCTTCGATTATTCGCCGGGCCTCACGCGCCTGCTCGCGATGCCGCATGCGCGTACGATGATCGATATGCCGATCGGGTTGAAGCCGACCGGCTATCGAACATGCGATCTGCGTGCGCGCGAAATGGTGGGGCCGGCGGTGTTTCTCGGGGCCCGGCGCGACCTCTGGTTATTTTCCGACATGGCGGCGGCCAATCGGCATTATTGGGAGCACGAAGGCAAGGGCAGGGGTGTTTCCGCGCAACTCTGGAACATCAGGGACAAGATCAGGGACGTCGACGAGATCATGACGCCGTCGCGGCAAGCGACAATCGGCGAAGCCCATCCGGAGTTGATTTTCTGGAATCTCTCAGGGCGTATCCGGCTTGCGAGGAAGACATCGGCGGAAGGCCGCGAGCAACGCATCGCGCTGCTGGCGCAGCGCGGCTTCACGCGCTTGCCGAAATGGCTGACGCAGCGGCACGGCACCGGCATCGGCCGCGACGATCTCATCGATGCCTGCGCCTGTGCGGTCGCGGCGCGGGACAGCACGCAGCACGTCGGCGGGGATGAGATCGATCCGCGCGGGCTGCGCATGGAGATCAATTACTGAGGGCGCCGGGCTGTAGGCCGAACCCGGGAAAAACAGGCAAATTATTTGAACCATGCAGGAACTGGCGATGGCCGGCGCGCGTTCCCCGTGCGAACCGAATTGAGAGAAGCCCGTGCGATGAATGATGCCAGCCAGTTCGCGACAGCGATGCTCGCGCTCGTTTTCACCGGAGCATTGCTCGTCACCGGGCAGCTCTTCATCGAGCAGCGCGCCCAGCGCGAAGCGCTCTACGCCACCAATCATTTGCTGCGGCCGTTGTAGTTTGACGGAATGACCCGGCCTTGCGCCGTTCGATGGCTCGCCTAGATTAAGCGCCATCTCACGCATGAAGCCGGGGTTCCGATGTCTGATTTGTCCGCCTTTCCGATCACCAAGCGCTGGCCTGCCAAGCATCCGGAGTTGCTCCAGCTTTATTCGCTGCCGACGCCGAACGGCGTCAAGGTTTCGATCATGCTGGAGGAGATCGGGCTGCCTTACGAAGTTCATCTCGTCGACTTCGGCAAGGACGACCAGAAGACGCCGGAATTCCTCTCCCTCAATCCAAACGGCAAGATCCCGGCGATCCTCGATCCCAACGGCCCCGGCGGCAGGCCGCTGCCGCTGTTCGAGTCCGGTGCGATCCTGCAATATCTCGCGGACAAGACCGGCAAGCTGCTGCCGCAGGACGCTGCGCGGCGCTACCAGACCATCCAGTGGGTGCATTTCCAGATGGGCGGCATCGGGCCGATGTTCGGCCAGGTCGGCTTCTTCCACAAATTCGCCGGCAAGGACTTTGAGGACAAGCGGCCGTTGGAGCGTTACGTCGGCGAGTCCAAGCGCCTGCTCGGTGTGATGGAGACGCATCTTTCCGGCCGGCAATGGTTCATGGATGACGACTACACCATCGCCGACATCTCCATGCTTGGCTGGGTACGCAACCTCATCGGCTTTTACGGTGCCGGCGATCTCGTCGAATTCAGCCAATTCAAGTCGGTCGCGGCCTGGCTTGAGCGCGGGCTGGCCCGTCCGGCCGTTGAGCGCGGATTGAATATTCCGAAGCGGCCTTGAAGCTAGCCCAGCGCCTTGTAGGTCATGTAGAGCGCCATCAGCGCGACGAGTCCGATCATGCTCTGGCGCAGCACCGCTTTGCTGACGCCATTCGCCATGCGCGCGCCGAGATCGGTGCCGACCCAGAGGCCGGCGATAATGCCGATGATGGCCGGCCAGCCGACCATCAGTCCCTTGCTCCAGTAGATCCAGGCGGCCGGAATGTTGGTCGGGATCACCGAGAAGATGAGGCTGATGAGTTGGGCCTGATGCTGCGGCACGCGCAGGCCAGCGGCGAGGCCGACCGTGATCGCAAGTCCGCCGCCGATGCCCATGAAACCGGAGGAGAAGCCGGCAAGCACGCCGATGAGCAGCAGGAGGAGCCAGGGCAGGTGGTCCTGATCAGCGGTGGGGCTGCTACCGTCCTTGCGGTCACGACGCAGGATCAGAAGCGCGATGAGAGCGACCAGGTAGGCGACGTAGGTCCATTGCAGCACCGCGTCGGAGACGGCGGCCGCGGCGTAGCCGCCGCCCGCGCCGCCGATCAGAAATCCGACGCCGATCCAGACAATCCACAGCAACGGGCTGTGATTGCCGCTTTGCCAGTAACGACGTACGCCGGCGAGACCTGTCGGCGGGACCTGCGTGATCAGCGAGGTTCCTTGGGCGACGTGCTGCTCGGCGCCGAGCAGCAGCACCGTGAAGATGACGAGGCCGCCGCCCGGGCTCGTGCCCATGAAGCCCGAGGTCAGTCCGCCGATGAGACCGACGCCGGCACCGGCGAGGAGGTCGTGGATTGCCGACATCGTTCACGTCCTCGTTCGTCGCTTGATGTCGGGCTTGGCCGTACGAAAGCCATCGATCACGCCGGTCACAGTCGCCATGCAGGCGGCGACGTCAAAATCCTCGCCCCAGCATTTTTGCAGCACAAAGCCCTGGAAGATCGCCACCAGCACGCGCGAGATCGCATCGGCGCCGAGATCGTGCTTGATCAGGCCGTCGTGCTGGCCGCGTTCGACCAGCGCCACGATCAGCGCGCGCGGCATGTCGATGCCTTCGACAACGCTGGTGCGGACGCGGCGGTTGCGCAGCGCCTCGGCCCAGCCATGGATGCCGACGCGGCGCCGCGCTTCGCCGGCGGGATCGGTCAGCCATTGCGCGTAGACGCGCACCAGCGCGTGCAATCCTTCGATCGGATCGCCCGAGCCTTGCGCGACCGAGTTGAGGACGGCCTCGCGGCGATGCCGGTCGTCGGCCAGCGCCTCGATCAGATCGTCCTTGCTCTGGAAGTAGAGATAGACCGCGCCGTGGCTCAGGCCGGACCGCTTGACGATATCGGCCATGCCGGTCTGGTGAAATCCGTCTTCGGAGAAGCAGGCGAGCGCGGCTTCGAGGATCTGCTGGCGGCGGTCTTCACGCTTCTTGTCGCTGATCTTGGGCATCCGTCCCGTCCGTAAATAACTGACCGTGCGATCGTTTTAGGAGGCAGTCAGAAATGGCCCCCACGAAGCTTGCTTTAATAAAAAACGATCAGTCAGTCATTTTAATGGCAAAGCGGTTTCCGGTCAAGTCCGGGCGATTGAGCCGAAGAAACCGGACGAGATCTGAGAGAGGCCGCGAAGGCGATTCCGCTAGAACAGCCGCCCGCCGTTCGGCACCGGCTTGCTCGGCTGCATCAGCACGACCTTGCCGTCGGCATCGGGGAAGCCGAGTGTCAGCACCTCGGAGACGACAGGCCCGATCTGGCGCGGCGGGAAATTGACGACGGCCGCGACCTGCTGTCCGACCAGCGTCTCGAGCGGATGGTTCTCGGTGATCTGCGCCGAACTCTTGCGCACGCCGATGGCCGGGCCGAAGTCGATCCACAGCCGCCAGGCCGGCTTACGCGCCTCGGGAAACGGCTTTGCGTCGACGATGGTGCCGACGCGGATATCGACCGCGAGGAACGTGTTGAAGTCGATGGTCGGCGAGGCGGATGCCGCGGGATCGTGGGTCACGTGCATGATGTGTCCGTTCGGAAGAGGTCGAAAGCGTCGATGGCAATATTGTCGCGCGAACCGGAGTTTCGTACAACGCCACAGCACGTCACGACGCATGCGCGAGGACCGTCTTGCCCAACATCATCTACGGCATCAAGAACTGCGACACCATGAAGAAGGCGCGCGCCTGGCTTGACAGTCATGGCGTCGCCTACGAGTTCCACGACTACAAGGCCGCCGGCGTCGAGAAGGACAAGCTCAAGCAATGGAGCGACAAGGTCGGCTGGGAGACGTTGCTCAATCGCGCCGGCACCACCTTCAAGAAGTTGCCGGACTCCGACAAGGAAGGCCTGACCGAGAAGAAGGCGCTGGCGCTGATGCTAGCGCAACCATCGATGATCAAGCGGCCGGTGCTCGACATCGGCGGCAAGCTGCTGGTCGGCTTCAAGCCTGATATCTACGACAAGGAAGTCGGCGCCAAATCGCGCAAAAGCTAATTCAGCTCGATGATTTCGGCGGTGATATCAGGACCGCCGGGCTGATCGGCGAATTCGACGACGTCAGCGGCGGCGATGCGTCCGGGGGCGCGGTGAAACAGTTCGCGGTCGATCACCGTGCGCAGTTTCGGCCGCGGCAGCGCGTCATTTCCGCGCAGCAGATTCTTGATCTCGAAGCCGCCGTCCTCGCAGAAGGTCTTGAGCGAAGCGATGACGTGACTGACCTTTTCGTCGGTCAGGAAGGGCAGCAACAGCCGTTCATAGGCGACGACGCGGCCGTAGATGTCGTCAACCTCGGCAACGCTGTAGACCGGAAGGCCGCGCGCGACGCATTCGTGGTAGACCGGCATGACGAAGGGCGCGAGCCGCAGCCCGACATAATCCTCCAGCAGGATTCCCTTGCCGGTATGGCCATAAGCGCGCGAAATCCGTGTGCCCTCGCTCTGAATGGTCAGGCGAGGCGTCGCCGGCGAATTGTCCACCGTGTAGTAGATGAGATCGGACAGCTCTTCCTCGAGTCGCGCGGGCTGATACTCCCAGATCGCCGGCGCAGCCTGCTGGCGCGCATAAAGTCGCAGCCACGTGTTGAGCAGGTCACGCTGCTTGATCGATTTGACGACGGAGGGAGCGGCGCTGGCGAAATCCAAAACAATATTCCCGGCGAATGAAACCCGCACATGATCGCCACGGTGGGGAAATTTTTGATGAAGGCTGGCGCGCGGGACCAAAGACCGTTAACGACGGCTTGATGACCGGTGTCTTGCGAACCGGAAGGCCGGCAGGCGCAACATCACAAAACCTCCAACTAAGGGAGCATAAGACTCCCGGCCGGAGGCCTGACCTGCTCAGCTTTCCGCCTTGCCTAACCCCCGTCACCTCCGGCATATTCCGCGCCCGGAGGCGGCGTTCCGGGAAGGCTCCAAGGCCTCCGGAAAGCCGAAGTATCAAGGACAGCCACGCGTATTGCGCGGGCAGGGGGAAATCTGTTTGGCCGATGAGTTCATTCTCGAAACGGAAGGCTTGACCAAGGAGTTCGCGGGCTTCTTCGCCGTCCGCGACGTTGCGCTCAAGGTCCGCCGTGGGAGTATTCACGCGTTGATCGGCCCGAACGGCGCCGGCAAGACGACGTGCTTCAATCTTCTGACCAAGTTCCTCAAACCGTCTGCCGGAAAAATCCTGTACAAGGGACAGGACATCACCGCGATGGCGCCCGCCGATGTTGCGCGCCTGGGGCTGGTGCGTTCGTTCCAGATCTCGGCGGTGTTTCCGCACCTGACCGCGCTGGAAAACGTCCGTGTTGCGCTCCAGCGTCAGCACGGCAGCTCGTTTGATTTCTGGCGTTCGAAATCGGTGCTCAACCGTTTCAACAACCGGGCGCTAGAATTGTTGAACGATGTCGGCCTCAGCGAATTTGCCAATACGCCGGCGGTCGAGATGCCCTACGGGCGCAAGCGCGCGCTCGAGATCGCGACCACGCTGGCGCTCGATCCGGAGATGATGCTGCTGGACGAGCCGATGGCCGGCATGGGCCACGAGGACATCGACAAGATCGCAGCGCTGATCAAGCGTATCTCGGCGAAGTACACCATCCTGATGGTCGAGCACAATTTGAGCGTCGTGGCCAATCTCTCCGACATCATCACCGTGCTGACGCGCGGGCAGGTGCTCGCCCAGGGCAATTACGCCGATCTCACCAAGGACGAGCGCGTCAAGGAAGCCTATCTGGGAGCCGGTCATGCCTGAGACTGCGATGGCCGAAGCTCCGGCGAAGGCCGCAACCGGCGGTAACATCCTCCAGGTCCGGAACTTGGAGGCCTGGTACGGCGAATCCCACATCCTGCACGGGATCAATTTCGACGTGAACGCGGGCGAGGTCGTCA
Organism: Bradyrhizobium sp. CCGUVB4N; assembly: GCF_024199945.1. Lineage (GTDB taxonomy): Bacteria > Pseudomonadota > Alphaproteobacteria > Rhizobiales > Xanthobacteraceae > Bradyrhizobium. The sequence continues at coordinate 4,348,057 of NZ_JANADP010000001.1, forward strand.
CGCTGCTGGGGCGCAACGGCGCCGGCAAGACCACCACGCTGAAGTCGATCATGGGCATCATCGGCAAGCGTGCCGGCTCGATCAAATTCAACAACCAGGACATCATCCGCGCGACCTCCGACAAGATCGCGCGGATGGGCATCGCGTTCTGCCCGGAAGAGCGGGGGATTTTCTCCAGTCTCGACGTGCGGGAGAATTTATTGCTGCCGCCGGTGGTGCGCCCGGGCGGACTGCCGCTCGAACAGATCTTCGATCTGTTTCCGAACCTGAAGGAGCGGCTCAACAGCCAGGGTACCAAGCTGTCCGGCGGCGAGCAGCAGATGCTCGCGATCGCGCGCATCCTGCGCACCGGCGCCAGCTTCCTGATGCTCGACGAGCCGACCGAAGGTCTTGCGCCTGTCATCATTCAGCAGATCGGTCACACCATTGCGCGGCTGAAGAAGGAAGGTTTCACGATCCTTCTGGTCGAGCAGAACTTCCGGTTCGCATCCACCGTTGCCGACCGCTATTACGTCGTCGAGCACGGCAAGATCATTGACGGATTTTCCAATGCGGAGCTTGCCGCCAACATGGACAAGCTCCACACCTATCTCGGCGTCTAGTCCGGCCAGAGGTCGAACGGTCACGAGAAGATTCACGAGGGAAGTAGCATGAAAAAGTCGATTGCATCGTTGTTGCTCGGCACGGCGTTGGCCGTTACCACCGCTGGCGCGGCTTTCGCGCAGGACAAGACGGTCAAGATCGGCGCGCTGTCCGATCAGTCCGGTCTCTATGCGGACCTCGGTGGGCCCGGCTCGACGCTCGCAGCCCAGATGGCGGTGGAAGATTCCGGCCTCGCCGCGAAGGGCTGGAAGATCGACATCATCTCGGGCGATCACCAGAACAAGCCGGATATCGGCACCGCCATCGCAAGGCAGTGGTTCGACGTCGATAAGGTCGACATCATCGTAGACGTGCCGAATTCCGGCGTGGCGCTCGCGGTCAACAACGTCGTGAAGGAAAAGAACGGCGTCTACATCAATTCGGGCGCGGCGACCTCCGACCTCACCAACGCGCAGTGCTCGCCCAACACCGTGCACTGGACCTACGACACCTACATGCTGGCCCACACCACGGGCCAGGCCCTGGTGAAGGCCGGCGGCGACACCTGGTTCTTCCTGACCGCGGACTACGCCTTTGGTGCGGCGCTCGAGCGCGACACCACCGCCGTCATCACCGCCAACGGCGGCAAGGTCGTCGGCGGCGTCAAGCATCCGCTCAACACGCCGGACTTCTCGTCCTTCCTGCTGCAGGCGCAGGCCTCCAAGGCCAAGATCATCGGCCTTGCCAATGCCGGCGGCGACACCACCAATACGATCAAGCAGGCGGCCGAGTTCGGCATCGTCAAGGGCGGTCAGAAGCTCGCGGCGCTGCTCTTGTTCCTCACCGACGTCAAGGCGATCGGCCTGGAGACCGCGCAGGGCCTGAACTTCACCGAGACCTTCTACTGGGACATGAACGACCAGAGCCGGGCTTTCTCCAAGCGGTTCTCGGAGAAAATGAAGAACGGCGCGATGCCGACCATGGTGCAGGCGGGTGTCTATGCGGGCGTGCGCCACTATCTCAAGGCGCTGGACGGGCTCGGCGGCAATCCTCATGACGGTGTCAAGGTCGTCGAGAAGATGAAGTCGATGCCGACGGAAGACGATCTGTTCGGCAAGGGCGAGATCCAGCCCAACGGCCGCACCATCCACAACGCCTATCTGTTCGAGGTGAAGAAGCCCTCCGAGTCCAAGGGACCGTGGGACTTCTACAAGCTCGTCGGCACGGTGCCGGGCGATCAGGCCTTCACGCCGCTCTCCGAGAGCAAGTGCGCGCTGCTTAAGAAGTAAGACCAACAGCCCGCTGGCGGCGAGCCGGCGGGCGCGACTTTGGGAACGCCGAAGGGACTGGGTGCTGGATCGATGCAGGCTCTCTACGCACAGCTACTGGTGGGATTGATCAACGGCTCGTTCTACGCGCTGCTCAGTCTCGGGCTCGCCGTCATCTTCGGCATGCTCAACATCATCAATTTCGCCCATGGTGCGCTCTACATGATGGGCGCCTTCGTCGCCTATTTCCTGCTGAACCTCGGTGGCATCAGTTACTGGTGGGCGCTGCTGTTCGCGCCGATCATCGTCGGCATCTTCGGCATGATCCTGGAACGGACCATGCTGAAATTCCTGACCGGGCTCGACCATCTCTATGGTCTGCTGCTGACCTTTGGCATCGCGCTGATCGTGCAGGGTGTGTTCCAGAATTTTTTCGGGTCCTCCGGCCTGCCTTATGCCATTCCGGATCAGCTCAAGGGCGGCATGAATCTCGGCTTCATGTTCCTGCCGATCTATCGCGGCTGGGTGGTCATCTTCTCGCTGGTGGTGTGTCTTGCGACCTGGTTCCTGATCGAGAAGACGCGGCTCGGCGCTTATCTGCGCGCCGCCACTGAAAATCCGACGCTGGTGCGTGCCTTCGGTATCAACGTGCCGCGCATGATCACGTTGACCTACGGTCTCGGTGTCGGGCTGGCCGCGCTCGCCGGCGTGCTCTCGGCGCCGATCAACCAGGTGCGGCCGCTGATGGGCGCCGACCTCATCATCGTCGTGTTCGCGGTGGTGGTGATCGGCGGCATGGGATCGATCATGGGCTCCATCATCACCGGCTTCGCGCTCGGTGTGATCGAGGGTCTGACCAAATATTTCTACCCCGAGGCCTCCAACACCGTCGTCTTCGTGCTGATGGTGCTGGTGCTCTTGGTGAAGCCAACGGGATTGACGGGAAGGGCAGCCTGACATGACAGCCTTGACGGACGACACGCTGCCGGTAGCTCCGCGGGCGATGCGCGACGAGATGATCGTCTTCGTGGTGATGGCGCTGCTGCTGGCCTCGGTGCCTTTCAGCGGCATCTATCCGTTCTTCGTGATGCAGGCGCTGTGCTTTGCGCTGCTTGCCTGCGCCTTCAATCTCTTGATCGGCTATGGCGGCCTGTTGTCGTTTGGCCATGCGATGTTCATGGGCACCGCGGGCTATTGCAGCGCGCACGCGCTGAAAGTATGGGCGCTGCCGCCTGAACTCGGCATCCTCGTCGGCATAGCCGCCGCGTTCGGGCTGTCGCTCATCACCGGCTACATCTCGATCCGCCGCCAGGGCATCTATTTCTCGATGATCACGCTGGCGCTGTCGCAGTTGCTGTACTTCATCTATCTCCAGGCGCCGTTCACCCATGGCGAGGACGGCATCCAGGGCATTCCGCAGGGGCACATGTTCGGTGTGCTCGATCTGTCGAAGCCGACCGTGCTCTATTACGTCGTGCTGGTCGGCTTCCTCGCGGGCTTCCTGCTGATCTATCGCATCATCAACTCGCCGTTCGGCGAGGTCCTGAAGTCGATCCGTGAGAACGAGCCGCGCGCCATCTCACTCGGCTACCGGACCGATCAGTACAAGTTCCTGGCGTTTGTCCTGTCGGGGACCCTGGCGGGCTTCGCCGGCGCGCTGAAAGTGTTCGTGGCGCAGAACGCCTCGCTCACCGACGTGCACTGGTCGATGTCGGGCGAAGTCGTGCTGATGACGCTGGTTGGCGGTCTCGGTACCATCTTCGGTCCCGTGGTCGGCGCCTTCGCGATCATCGCCATGCAGCAATATCTGGCCGGCTTCGGCCAGTGGGTGACGGTGATCCAGGGCTCGATCTTCGTGATCTGCGTGCTCACCTTCCGCCGTGGTGTCGTTGGCGAATTTGCCCATTACTTCCGGCGGTCGCTCTAAATCATTGATATCGCACCAATTCCGTTGGCGCGTAAATCCGGTGGATGATCCGGCGCCGCGGGCGTGAGATGACACGCGCGCGGAACGAAAATGGTCTATGACAGTTTTGTGACGGCCTGTTCGGGCCGGGTCATGTCCAACCGGTAGCCTATCCCCATGATGCGATGGTTTCGTGCTTTCCTGCCCAAGGAAGAACGCTTCTTCGACCTGTTCGACCGCCACGCCCAGACCGTGATCCAGGGCGCGATCGCGCTTCAGGGCGTGTTGAACGGCGGCGAGGAGACGCCGGTCTACTGTCAGCGCGTCAACCAGTTCGAGAACGATGCCGACAATATCACGCGTGAGGTGCTGACGGCGGTGCGCCGCACGTTCATTACGCCGTTCGATCGCGGCGACATCAAGAACCTCATTACCTCGATGGACGATGCCATCGACCAGATGCAGCAGACCGCCAAAGCCGTGATGCTGTTCGAGGTCCGCACCTTCGAGCCGCCCATGCGCGAGATCGGCGCGCTCCTGATCGAGTGCGCCAATCTGGTCGGACGTGCGCTGCCCCTGATGCAGTCGATCGGGCCCAATGTCGCGATGCTGACCGCGATCACCGAAGAGCTGACCAAGCTCGAAGGCCGCGTCGACGACCTCCATGACATCGGGCTGAAGGAGCTGTTCCTCAAGCACCGCGAGGGCAGCGCGATGGACTTCATCGTCGGCGTCGAAATCTACGACCACCTCGAAAAGGTGGCCGATCGCTTCGACGACGTCGCGAACGAGATCAACAGCATCGTCATCGAGCAAGTTTAGGGCAGGGGCCGCGCCGTGGATGCTGCGTTGGGTCTTCCCGTCCTGGTCGGATTGATTGCCGTCGCGCTGCTGTTCGATTTCCTGAACGGCCTGCACGATGCCGCCAATTCGATCGCGACCATCGTTTCGACCCGCGTTCTGCGGCCGCAATTCGCGGTGTTCTGGGCTGCGTTCTTCAATTTCGTCGCCTTCATGGTGTTCGGCCTGCACGTCGCGCAGACCATCGGCACCGGTATCATCGACCCCGCAATTGTCGATGCCCAGGTGATCTTTGCAGCTCTTGTCGGCGCCATCGTCTGGAATCTCGTGACCTGGGCGCTCGGCATCCCGTCTTCCTCGTCGCATGCGCTGATCGGCGGGCTCGTCGGCGGCGGCATGGCCAAGGCCGGAATCTCGGCGGCGGTCTGGAGTGGGCTGACCAAGGCGGTCCTGGCGATCGTGCTGTCGCCGCTGGTCGGCTTCCTGCTCGCGATGATGCTGGTTGCGGTCGTATCCTGGCTCTCGGTGCGCTCGACGCCGTTCGCGGTCGACCGCGCCTTCCGCATCCTGCAATTCGCCTCCGCCTCGCTCTATTCGCTCGGGCACGGCGGCAATGATGCGCAGAAGACGATGGGCATCATTGCCGTGCTGCTCTATTCGCAGGGCCATCTCGGCGGCGAATTCACGGTGCCGTTCTGGGTGGTGCTCTCCTGCCAGTCGGCGATGGCGCTGGGCACGTTGATGGGCGGCTGGCGTATCGTCCGCACCATGGGGCTGCGCATCACCAAGCTGACGCCGATGCAGGGTTTTTGCGCCGAGACCGGCGGGGCGGCGACCCTGTTCATAGCCACCTTCCTCGGCGTTCCCGTCTCGACCACCCACACCATCACCGGCGCCATTGTCGGCGTCGGCGCCGCGCGGCGCGTCTCGGCCGTACGCTGGAACGTGGCAAGCTCGATCGTCTATGCCTGGGTGATCACGATCCCGGCCTCGGCCATCGTCGCAGCACTCTCCTGGTGGGCGGTCCAGCTCTTCCTCAGGTAACGAATTTGAGCCCCGCGATGCCCGCGACGATCAGGGCGATGCTGGCGAGCCGGAAGGCTGTGGCGGGCTCGCCGAACAGGATGATGCCGAGCGTCGCGGTGCCGACCGCACCGATCCCGGTCCAGACCGCATAGGCGGTTCCGACCGGCAGCGACTTGAGCGCCAAACCGAGCAGGATCACGCTGCCGGCCATGGCCGCGAGCGTGATGACGGACGGAACCAGCCTGGTAAAGCCCTCGGTATATTTCAGGCCAATCGCCCAGGTGATCTCGAGAAGACCGGCGACGAACAGGATGCTCCAGGCCATGACGCCCCTCCATTCAAGGCAGGGCCGTCCCCGCAGGCTGCTATGCTGATGAGCAGGAAGGTCGTCCTCCCGGAAGCCGATATGGGGCTGGCCGAAGGGCTCCGCAATCACCAAATGAGGCTTGATTGGGCCCATTTTCCCTGCCAAACGCTCCCGCCATGTCCGACATCGCCACCACAGCCGAATCGCCGGCCCGTTCCCCGCTTGCCGCAGAAGTGTCGCGGCGTCGCACGTTTGCGATCATTTCGCACCCGGACGCCGGCAAGACCACGCTGACCGAGAAGCTGCTGCTGTTCGGCGGCGCCATCAATCTGGCCGGGCAGGTCAAGGCCAAGGGTGAACGGCGCAACACCCGCTCGGACTGGATGAAGATCGAGCGCGAGCGCGGCATCTCGGTCGTGACCTCGGTCATGACCTTCGAGTTTGAAGGCCTGGTCTTCAACCTCCTGGACACGCCGGGCCACGAAGACTTTTCGGAAGACACCTATCGTACGCTCACGGCGGTCGATTCCGCCGTGATGGTGATCGACGCGGCCAAGGGCATCGAGGCGCGGACGCGCAAGCTGTTCGAGGTGTGTCGTCTGCGCGACATCCCGATCATCACCTTCATCAATAAAATGGATCGCGAGAGCCGCGACGTTTTCGAGCTGCTCGACGAGATCGAGAAGACACTGGCGCTCGACACCACGCCGATGACCTGGCCGGTCGGCCGCGGCCGCGACTTCCTCGGCACCTACGACGTCGTCAATGGCGGCGTACGCCTGCTCGAGGGTGGCGGCGCCAAGACGGGCGCTGCGCAGCAGATCGAGATCGCCGAGCTCGCCAAGCTCAATGCGAATCTCGACGTCTCCGGGGTGAAGGACGAGCTCGAGCTCGTGACCGAGGCCTCAAAGCCGTTCGAGCTCGACGCGTTTCGCGAGGGCCATCTGACGCCGGTTTATTTCGGCAGCGCGCTGCGCAATTTCGGCGTCGGCGATCTCCTGGAAGGGCTCGGCAAGTTCGCGCCCGAACCGCGTGCGCAGGACAGCGACCAGCGCAAGGTCGAAGCCACCGACCCGCGCATGAGCGCCTTCGTGTTCAAGATCCAGGCCAACATGGATCCGAACCACCGCGACCGCATCGCGTTTGCGCGGCTGTGCTCAGGCAAGCTCAGCCGCGGCATGAAGGCGAAGCTGGTGCGCACCGGCAAGAGCATGCCGCTGTCGAGCCCGCAATTCTTCTTTGCCCAGGACCGTTCGGTCGCGGACGAGGCCTTTGCAGGCGACGTCGTCGGCATTCCCAATCACGGCACGCTGCGCATCGGCGACACGCTGACCGAGGGCGAGGATTTCAACTTCGTTGGCGTGCCGAGCTTCGCGCCCGAAATCGTTCGCCGGGTGCGTCTCACCGACGCGATGAAGGCGAAGAAGCTGAAGGAAGCGCTTCAGCAGATGTCGGAAGAGGGCGTCGTGCAGGTGTTCCGTCCGCGCGACGGCGCACCGGCGCTGGTTGGCGTGGTCGGCGCGCTGCAACTCGACGTGCTCAAGGCACGGCTCGAGGCGGAATATTCGCTGCCGGTCGAGTTCGAGGTCAGCGAGTTCCAGCTCGCGCGCTGGGTCTCCTCGGAGGACCGCAAGAAGCTCGACACCTTCATTGCTTCCAACACCTCCAGCATCGCCGACGACGTCGATGGCGATCCCGTGTATCTGGCACGGAACGAGTTCTATCTCGGCTACACCAGGGACCGCGCCGAGGGGATCGAGTTCACCAACGTCAAGGACGTCAAGAAGAAGGGGTAGGGCGCACCCCGGCGGCTTAAGCGCGAGCATGTGAACGCACGCGGGCTTGACGCATGCTGCGGCGGTGCCACGTTGGTCTACATGATATCGCGAGCGCGCATCATGTGGCGTGGCATCCTCATCTTTCTCCTTCTTGCGATCTCAACCGTCGCGGTCGACGCGCAGCGCCGGCAGATCAATCCGATCCCGTTTGCGCACGAGCCGTGCAGTGTGCTCGACGGCCGTCCCTGCACGCCGTCCTATTGCAGCCCGCTCGATCACGGGCCCTGCATTCCCGAGATGGACTATCCCTACGGGCAGAACCTCCAGCTCACGATCGAGAGCGTCCCGTCAGAGGCTGATCGGGCCAAGTACCAGAAGCCGGATCACGATCTCGATACGATCGGCGACCTCTTTGCCGAGCTGCGCACCTGCTGGTCGCCGCCATCGGACAATGCCCGCGCGGGCATGCAGATGGCGGTGCGATTCAGCTTTAACAAGACCGGGGGGCTGATCGGCCCGCCGCGCCTGACATATGCGACCGCAGGCGTTCCGGCGGACACAAGGACGGCCTATCTCAACGCGATCAATTCATCGCTGAACGCCTGCCTGCCGTTGAACTTCACCAGCGGCCTCGGCGGTGCCCTGGCCGGGCGTCCGATCGCGATCCGATATGTCGATAATCGAGAGACTGGCAAGTAGCGCATCAGTTGCGACCGGCGGCCGATCGATGATACGCCATAGGCGGGGGCGCTGGTTGAGGGGAGGATGTCGTGGGTCTGCTGGTCATGATCCTGGGGCTGGTGCTGTTTTTCGCCGCCCATGTTTTCACAACGAAACGAGAGGCACGCGCGCAGGCGATCGCGCGGCTGGGTGAGGGGACCTACAAGATCCTCTATTCGGTCGTCTCGCTCGCGGGGCTGGCGCTGATCGTCTGGGGCTTTGGCCATTATCGCGCGACCGGCTGGATCGATGTCTGGTATCCGCCGAAGGCGATGAAGCACATCACGGTCGCGCTGATGCTGCCTGCCGTCATCCTGGTGGTCGCATCATATTTGCGGGGCCGCATCTATGCGACGCTGAAGCATCCGATGCTCGCCGGCATCAAGCTGTGGGCGGCGGCCCATCTGCTCGCCAATGGCGATCTCGGCTCCATCATCCTGTTCGGCTCGTTTCTGGGGTGGGGGGTCTATGATCGTATTTCGCTCAAGCATCGCAAGGATGCCGGTGGCCCGCCGATTCCAGTGGGCGGCGTCACCAACGATCTGATCGCTGTTGCGGTCGGTATCGTCGCCTATCTGGCGCTGGCGTTTGCGTTCCACCCTGTTGTGATCGGCGTTCCCGTCATGGGCGGCTAGCCGATCGGCGCAAGACATCATCTCCGTACTCATGTGCGGAAGGTGACAAAAGCAACAAGACGAGGACCCTCCGATGGACTGGTCGCAATCTCAGATTCCGCCGATGCGGTTCGAGGCGCGTTTTGGCGATCGGGTGGTCCCGGCCTTCACCGACCGGCCGGCTAGTCTCTGGGCGATGATCGCGGAGGCTGCCGCGCGCAACGGCGATGGCGAAGCGCTGGTCTGCGGTGACGTTCGCCTCAGCTGGCGACAGGCGGTGGCGCAGGCCGCGCGGATTGCATCGGGCTTTCGCAAGCTCGGCCTGCAGCGCGGCGACCGCGTCGCGATCCTGCTCGGCAACCGCATCGAATTTCCGCTGCTGCTGTTTGCCGCCGCGCATGAGGGGCTGGTCACCGTGCTGCTCAGCACACGCCAGCAGAAGCCGGAGATTGCCTATGTTCTCACCGATTGCGGCGCCAAGATCCTGATCCACGAAGCCGGTCTCGCCGAGCGGTTGCCCGACGCACAGGATGTGCCTGATGTCGTCCATCGCGTCGCCGTCGACAATGATCCGCAAGTGTCGCGCTTCGCGGTGCTCGCCGACAACGCACAGGCCGCAGCACCGGTCGAAGTGAACGAGGAGGATACCGCGATGATCCTCTACACCTCGGGCACCACGGGCAAGCCGAAGGGCGCGATGCTCGCCCATTGCAACATCGTGCATTCCTCGATGGTGTTCGTGTCCTGCCTGCAATTGACGAAGGTCGACCGCTCGATCGCAGCCGTCCCGCTCGGCCATGTCACGGGCGTCGTCGCCAATATCACGACGATGATCTGCTGCGGCGGCGCGCTGATCATCATGCCGGAGTTCAAGGCTGCTGATTACCTCAAGCTCGCGGCGCAGGAGCGCGTCACCTACACGGTGATGGTGCCGGCGATGTACAATCTCTGCCTGCTCCAGCCGGATTTCGACAGCTATGATCTCTCGAGCTGGCGCATCGGTGGTTTCGGCGGTGCGCCGATGCCGGTTGCGACGATCGAGAAGCTCAAGGCGACGATTCCGGGCCTGAAGCTCGCGAACTGCTACGGCGCGACCGAGACCACGTCGCCGTCCACCATCATGCCGGGCGAGCTGACGGAGAGCCATATCGACAGCGTCGGCCTGCCGTGTCCCGGCGCGCGGATCATCGCGATGGGGACCGAGGGACGCGAGCTGCCGCCCGGCGAGATCGGCGAGCTCTGGATCCAGAGCGCCTCCGTCATCAAGGGCTACTGGAACAACCCGAAGGCGACGGCGGATAGTTTCACTGCCGGCTTTTGGCATTCGGGCGATCTCGGCTCGGTCGACGCCGAAGGGTTCGTCCGTATCTTCGACCGGCAGAAGGACATGATCAATCGCGGCGGCCTCAAGATCTATTCGGCCGAGGTCGAATCCGTGCTGGCCGGCCACCCGGCCGTGGTCGAGAGTGCGATCATCGCCAGGCCATGCCCGGTGCTGGGCGAACGTGTCCACGCGGTCGTGGTCACCCGCGTCCAGGTCGGCACCGACGACTTGAAGGCCTGGTGCGCCGAGCGCCTGTCCGACTACAAGGTGCCGGAGACCATGACGGTCACCACGGAGCCCCTCCCGCGCAACGCCAACGGTAAGGTGGTGAAACGCCAGCTGCGGGAGCTGCTGGTCGGGGCCTGAATGGAGGCGGGTGGGGTACCGGGATATCCCGGATCGCGCGTTAACGCCTTGATCGGCCTTGCTTTGCCTTGCCACCGCCATATCGATAGGGTATCGCCGCCGCCACGTGGGGACGGGCTTTAGACGCGCACGATCTGGCGCGCGCTCCCGGCCGGGCATGGGATTAGCATAAGTGTCTGAATTATTTGACGAAGTCGACGAGGAAGTACGTCGCGAGCAGCTCAAAAAGCTGTGGGACAAATATTCGCTCTACTTCATCGCCCTGATGGTGCTGGTCGTGGCGGCCGTGGGCGGCTGGCGCGGCTATCAGTATCTCGAGGCCAAGAAGGCCGCCGAGGCCGGCGCGACCTTCGAGAAGGCCGTGGAGCTGTCGGAGCAGGGCAAGCACGCGGAGGCCGAGACGGCCTTTGCTGACCTCGCTGCCAAGGCTCCGTCCGGCTACCGCACCCTGGCGCGGCTCCGGGCCGCAGCCGAGGCCTCGGCCCGCGATCCCAAGGCCGCCGCCAAGATGTATGACGACATCGCCGCCGACAGCGGCGTCGGCAGCGAGTGGCGGGATCTTGCCAAGATTCGCGCGGCCGGCCTGCTGGTGGACAGCGCGAGCTACGCCGACATCCAGCAGCGGCTGGAAACCTCCGCCGAGCCCAAATCGACCTTCCGCCACAGCGCCCGCGAATTGCTGGCGCTGTCGGCCTGGCGCAACAATGACATGACCGCGGCACGCAAATGGGTCGACGCGATCGCCGAGGACGGCGAATCGCCGCCGGGCCTGCGCTCGCGCGCCGAGGCGCTTCAGGCCTTGCTGCCGCCCGTCGCCAAGAGCTGAGCCGACGGTCCCGAGAGCCCAGACGAGATTCTGATATGCGCCGCACGCCACGTTTGATCGCAGCCGCCGTTCTGATCGCCTTCACGGGCGTCCTGGGCGGTTGCTCCAGCTTCGATCCGAGCGATCTCCTGGACTTCCTCGACACCAAGAAGAAGCTGCCGGGCGAGCGCAAGCCGGTGTTCCCCGAGGGCGTGCCAGGTCTGGAGCAGGGCGTGCCGAAGGACATGTACAAGGGCGCGCAGCAACAGCAGGATCCGAACGCGCCTGCCGTCGCGGCGTTGCCGGCCGAGCCGCCGCCGGCTGAGACCGCCAAATCGTCGAAATCCGCCAAGGGCAAGAAGACCAGGCAGCCGGCCGCGACGGCAGCCGCACCGGCTGAAGCGCCGGCCGGTGAGGTCGACGGCGAGGCTCAGCCCGAGGCAGCACCGGCGCCGGCCGCTCCGCCGCCCAAGCAGAAGATCGTCCGCAAGCGCACCACCGCGCCGCCGCCGGATCAATCCGCACAGCAGCCGGCGCAATCGGCGCAGACCACCCAGCAACAGCAGACGCAGGGAGCCTTCCCGGCGCCGATGCCCAGCGGCAGTTTCTCGCGCTGATATTTTTCACCGATTTGACAGGCGCTGCCTCGACGGCGCACGAATGACTGATGTCCTTTACGATCGCCATCATCGGCCGGCCCAATGTCGGCAAGTCGACGCTGTTCAACCGCCTGGTGGGACAGAAGCTCGCGCTTGTCGATGATTTGCCGGGCGTCACCCGCGACCGCCGCGAGGGCGATGCCAGGCTCGGCGATCTCGAATTCACCATCATCGACACCGCAGGCCTCGACGAAGGCGCCAAGGGCTCGCTGACGGCGCGCATGCAGGAGCAGACCGAGGCCGCGATCGCGCAAGCCGACGCACTGTTCTTCGTGATCGATGCCCGCATCGGCCTCACACCCACAGATCGCGCCTTCGCCGATTTCGCCCGCAAGGCCAACAAGCCGGTGCTGCTGGTCGCCAACAAGAGCGAGGGCAAGCATGGCGATGCCGGCGCGATGGAGTCCTTTGCGCTTGGTCTCGGCGATCCCATCCAGATCTCGGCCGAACACGGCGAGGGCATGGGCGAGCTTTACGACGAACTCGCCAAGCTGATGCCGGAGCCCGTCGACGAGGATGAGGCCGAGGACGACGAGCCGCTGACCGAGGAAGAGGCCGCGACGCGCCCGATCCGGGTTGCCATCGTCGGTCGTCCCAATGCCGGCAAGTCGACGCTGATCAACCATCTGCTCGGCGAGGAGCGCCTGCTGACGAGCCCGGAGGCCGGCACCACGCGCGATTCCATCGCGGTCGAGATCAACTGGAAGGGCCGCGATTTTCGCGTGTTCGACACCGCGGGCCTTCGCCGGCGCTCGCGCATCGAGGAGAAGCTGGAGAAGCTCTCGGTGGCCGATGCGCTGCGCGCCGTGCGCTTCGCCGAAGTCGTCGTGATGATGATGGACTCGCAGAACCGCTTCGAGGAGCAGGATCTGCGCATCACCGACCTGATCGAGCGCGAGGGTCGCGCGGTCGTGCTCGCCGTCAATAAATGGGACCTGATGGAGACCAAGGGCGGTGGCGCGATTTCGGGTCTGCGCCGCGACGCCGATCATTGGCTGCCGCAGCTCAAGGGCGTGCCGATCGTCGCCGTCTCCGGCCTGATGGGCGAGGGCATCGATCGCCTGATGCAGGCGATCCAGGACGCCTACGCGCTCTGGAACAGGCGCGTGCCGACCTCTGCGCTCAATCGCTGGTTCGAGCAGGCGATCCAGGCCAATCCGCCGCCCGCGGTGTCCGGCCGCCGGCTGAAGCTGAACTACATCACCCAGACCAAGGCGCGCCCGCCGAGCTTCGTGCTGTTCTGCTCGCGCGCGGACGCGGTGCCGCAGTCTTACCTGCGCTACCTCGTCAACTCGATGCGTGAGGCCTTCGATCTGCCGGGCACGCCGGTGCGCATCACCCTGCGCGAGAAGGCCAATCCCTTCGCGCACAAGCGCAAGCGGCCGTCGTGAGCGGCGAGGCCGGCGAGGCGATAGCGCAAGGCGCTGCGCCGGTCCGGCGCGGGGCGGTCGCCTTCATCTTCGTCACCATCCTGCTCGACATGCTCGCGCTCGGCGTGATCATGCCGATCCTGCCCAAGCTGATCGAGAGTTTTGTCGGCAACGACACCGCGCATGCAGCCCGCATCTTCGGCCTGTTCGGCACGGCCTGGGCGCTGATGCAGTTCGTATTCTCTCCGCTGCTCGGCGCGCTGTCGGATCGCTTCGGGCGCCGGCCGGTGGTGCTGCTGTCGAATTTCGGGCTCGCCGCCGACTACGTGCTGATGGCGCTCGCGCCGTCGCTGACCTGGCTGTTCATCGGCCGCGTGATCTCCGGCATCACCTCGGCCAGCATCTCGACCGCCTTTGCCTACATCGCCGACATCACGCCGCCGGAGCGGCGCGCGGCCGTGTTCGGTAAGATCGGTGCCGCTTTCGGTGCAGGATTCATCCTGGGGCCGGCAGTAGGCGGCCTGCTCGGCGATATCGATCCACGATTGCCGTTCTGGGCGGCGGCAGGCTTGAGCTTTGCAAATGCCCTCTATGGCCTGCTGATCCTGCCGGAATCGCTGGCGCCGGAGAAGCGCGCCTCGTTCCGCTGGAGGAGCGCCAATCCGGTCGGCGCGTTGCACCTCCTGAGTTCAAGCGCCGGGCTGGCGGCGCTGTCGGTCGTCAATTTCATCGCCCAGGTGGCGCATGTCGTGCTGCCATCGACCTTCGTGCTCTATGCGACCTATCGCTACGGGTGGGATTCAAAGACCGTCGGACTGACGCTGGCGATGGTGGGCGTCTGCGCCATGGTGGTGCAGGGGCTCGCCATCGGTCCCATCGTGCGCCTGCTCGGCGAACGCAACGCGATGTTGATGGGCCTGTGCTGTGGCGCGATCGGCTTCGTGATCCTGGGTGCGGCTCCGACCGGACCGCTCTCCTGGCTTGGCATTCCCGTGCTGTCCCTCTGGGGTATCTCCGGCGCTGCGATGCAGTCGCTGATGACGCGGCTGGTCGCGCCGGATCAGCAGGGCCAGTTGCAGGGCGCGACCTCGAGCGTGCAGAGCGTGGCGCAGCTCGTCGGTCCCTTCCTGTTCACGCTGACGTTTTCGTATTTCATCGGCGGCAGCGCGCCGTTGCATCTGCCCGGCGCACCGTTCCTGCTCGCAGCCACGTTGATGGTGATTTGCGTAGCCATCGCGGTGCGGACGCTGGCAGCAACGAAGACGGTCTCGTAGGGTGGGCAAAGCGCAGCGTGCCCACCGCTACTTCGATCGTGGAGAGATGGTGGGCACGGCGCTTTCGCGCCTTTGCCCACCCTACGGCAGTGTTGACTGGCTTACTTCTTCACCAGCGGACACTCGCTGTCCTTGAGCGGCTTGGCCGCGTCTTCCGCCGAGATGGTCGAGACCAGCTTGTAATAGTCCCACGGGCCCTTCGACTCCTCCGGCTTCTTCACCTCGAACAGGTAGGCCGGGATGATGCGGCGGCCGTCCTCGCGGAGCGGGCCCTTGCCGAACAGCGGATCGTCGGTCGGGATTTCCTTCATCTTGGCGACGACCTTGGCGCCGTCATGTGGATTACCGCCGAGCGCCTCGAGCGCCTTGAGGTAGTGTATCACGCCGGCATAGTTGCCGGCCTGCGTCATCGACGGCATCGCCTTGTTGGCGGTCTTTTCCTGGAAACGCTTTGACCAGGTGCGCGTGGCATCATTGAGGTCCCAGTAGAAGGACTCGGTGAAGGTCAGGCCGTGCGCGGTCTTCAGGCCGAGCGAGTGGACGTCGTTGATGAAGAGCAGCAGCGCTGCGAGCTTCTGGCCGCCCTCGACGATGCCGAATTCGGCCGCCTGCTTGATCGAGTTGGTGGTGTCGCCGCCGGCGTTGGCAAGCCCGACGATCTTCGCCTTCGAGTTCTGCGCCTGGAGCAGGAAGGATGAGAAGTCGGAGGTGTTGAGCGGATGCTTGACGCCGCCGAGCACCTTGCCGCCGTTCGCGGTCACGACCGCGCTGGTGTCGCGCTCGAGCGCGGCGCCGAAGGCGTAGTCGGCGGTCAGGAAGAACCAGGTATCGCCGCCAGCCTTGGTCAGCGCCTTGCCGGTGCCGGTGGCAAGCATGTAGGTGTCGTAGGTGTAGGAGATGGTGTTGGCGTTGCAGGCCTTGCCGGTCAGGTCGGCGCTGGCGCCGCCATTGTTGAGCAGGACGACGTTCTTTTCCTTGGCGACGTTGCTGACCGCCAGCGCCACGCCGGAGTTCGGCGTGTCGGTGATCATGTCGACCTTCTGGGTGTCGATCCACTGCCGCGCGATGTTGACGCCGACGTCAGGCTTGTTCTGGTGGTCGCCGCTGACGACCTCGATTTTCCAACCCTTCGCGGCGAGGCCGGAATCCTCGACCGCCATCTTCACCGCCACGACGGAGCCGGGACCGCCGATATCGGCGTAGAGGCTGGACATGTCGTTGAGCACGCCGATCGTGACGGTCTTGTCCTGGGCGTAGGCTGATGATGCAAATCCGAAAGCGGCGCAGGCCAGAAGGGCCGCAGTGCGGCGCGCGAACGTCGTCGTCATAAAAGGTTTCCTCCGGTGTCAAATATTCGGACGGCCCTCTTGCGGAGCCTTGTTCCGGCAAATTCCGTAGCCTGTCCCAGGGACGGCGGCAATGCGCCTAAAGCCGGATGACACTGCGTCGTAGCGTCATCCGTCGTTAACTTTTGGGCAAAATGCGTTGAGGCGCTATTTCAGCGCGTCCGAAATCAGCTTGAATTTCTGGATGCGCTTGCCCTCGACCTCGCCGGTATAAACGTTCCCCTTGGCGTCGACGGCCATGGCGTGGAGCAGTTCGAACTGACCGGCGTTGCGGCCGCTGTGGCCGAAGGTGCCGACCACGCTGCCGTCGTCACGCTTGATGACGCGGATCTCGTTGTTGGTGCCGTCGGCATTCAACAGGTAGGTCTGCTTTGGATCGGGCCACAGCGCCAGATCGAACACTGCGCCGTCACCACGGCTATCCTTCTCGTAGACCCACTCCTTCACGAAGGTGCCGTCCTTCTTGAAGACCTCGATACGGTTCTGGCTGCGGTCGCAGACATAGACGAGGCCGTCATTGGCGATCTTGATGCAGTGGACGGGATTGCCGAACTGCTCCTGTGCCGTGGCGCTCGGATCGTAAGGCGGTTGCTTGTCGTCGTTCGGGGTCTTGCCGTGGCCACCCCAATGCCGCTTGTAGGCGAGTGTGGTGGCGTCGAACACGATGACGCGGCGATTGCCGTAGCCGTCGGCGATGTAGAGTTCGTTGGCCTCCTTGTCGATCGCGATCTCCGCCGGACGACCGAGCTGCGTCGTGTCGTTGCTGTTGGTGCGCGGCGCGATCTTGCCGATCTGGCCGAGATATTTGCCGTCGACCGTGAATTTCAGGATCGCGCTGTCATTGTCGGCATTGCCGCCGATCCAGACGAAGCCACGCTCGTCGACCTCGATGCCGTGCTCGCGGCCGACCCATTCATAGCCGTCGCCGGGCCCGCCCCAGGACCGCAGCAGATTGCCGTCGACGTCGAATTCCAGCACGGGCGGTGCGGGCACGCAGCATTTTGCCCGCGGCGGATTGAGGGTCGCGGCCTTCTCGCCGTCGATCAGCGAGCGGGGACGGTGGATCACCCAGATGTGCCCCTGCCAGTCCACGGTGATCCCGCCGATCTGGCCGATAATCCAGTTGTTCGGAAGCTGCTTCGGCCAGGACGCATCGACCGCGAAGGTCGGGACGTCACCGGCCGTGGCGACGTTCGGAAGCGCGAAGGCGATGGCTGCAATCAGGATGGAGACGGCGTGAGAGACGCGTGCGAGCGCACGGTAAAAGCCTGCGCGATCATGCCATGACGCCATGGCGACCTCCCTTTTTTGGCTTGCGGCTTGCTGCCGCTTGAGCGCGCGCAGTCAATCGCGGGGAGGTGCTTGAGTCAATCAGGCCGGCGCGCGGAAGCCCATCAGGCTGCGGGTCTTGTAGTCGTAGAACTTGCCGGTCTCGATCCAGTCGGGCGCGCACAGCGGGACGATGAACTCGGCGACCTGCTCGGGCGTGTCCAGCGTCGCCGGGTCTTCGCCCGGCATCAGGGTTGCGCGCATGCGGGTGCGGATCGGGCCCGGATTGAACAGGTTGACGCGCAGGGGCGTGTTCGCAGTCTCCTGCGCCCAGGCACGCGCCAGCGTCTCCAGCGCGGCCTTGGAGGCAGCGTAGGGGCTGACATAGGCGGTGGCCTTGTTGGCGGCGCCCGAGGTGATGAACACGGCGCGGCCGGCGTCGGACTGCTTGAGCAGCGGCTCCATGCAGCGGATCAGCTGGAAGTTCGCGGAGACGTTGACGGCCATGACGTCGTTGAATGTCTTGAGCTCGATATGGCCGACCGGCGAGGAGGGGCCGAGCACGCCGGCATTGCCGACGAGAATGTCGAGCTTGCCATAGCGCTCGTGCAGGCCTGCCCCAAGCCGCGCGATACCGTCGAAATCAGTGAGGTTGAGCGGCACCAGCGTGGCGCCGCTGCCGCCTAATTTGCGGATCTCGTCGTCGAGCTCCTCGAGCCCGCCCTGCGTGCGCGCGGTGGCAACGATATGCGCACCGGCCTTGGCCAGCGCGAGCGCCGTGGCAAAACCGATGCCGCGCGAGGCGCCGGTGACGAGAGCGATACGGTCAGCGAGGAGCTTTGTCATGGCGGGGTTTTACAGGCGTGGATGGCTGGGACAAGCCCGGCCGAGACAAAATCCGACCGCCTACCAGGCTCAAGGTTCGTAGTTTTCGAATTCCCAGGAGCCAAGGAGGCCAACCTTTTCGGCAACCTCTTTCCAACTGTTGCCCATGCACCTCTGGCAATAGCCACGCACATATTGTTCGAGCGCTGGGTAGTCGTATTCCTTGACGAAGAGGAAGTGTCTTCCCGGGACATGAGCGTCCTTCATGTTCTCCGCGAACCATTCCGGTGTGCAAAGAGTGAATCCAAAGGATTCTTCGCCCGGCCCGCCAGCCGGACCGACCATTGCAGAAATGTAGATTCCGAATGGCCCTTCAGGCCAAAATGCTTCCAGCGACGGCGTGTCGCTGCAAGATAGCCGCCTGAGGTTGGCTACAACGACCACGCCGGCATCGTCAGCTCGCCTCCGCCAGCAGCGACAGCTGCCGCGGTTGCGGCTCGGTCTGGGTCTGGTCGGTGAGGTGGGTCGGATAGACGCCCGTGAAGCAGTGATCCGCAAACTTCGGATTGGCGGGGTCGCGGCCGGGTTCGCCCATCGCGCGGTACATGCCGTCGATCGACAGGAAGGCGAGCGAGTCGGCGCCGATGAGCTCGCGCATCTCCTCCAGCGAATGCGTCGCGGCCAAGAGGCCGCCGCGGTCCGGCAGGTCGATGCCGTAATAATCGGGATAGAGGATCGGAGGCGAGGCGAGGCGGAAGTGCACTTCCTTGGCACCGGCATCGCGCATCATGCGCACGATCTTCTTCGACGTGGTGCCGCGCACCAGGGAGTCGTCGATCAGGATGATGCGCTTGCCTTCGATCGCGGCACGGTTCGCCGAGTGCTTCATGCGCACGCCGGATTCGCGGATCGCCTGCGTCGGCTGGATGAAGGTGCGGCCGACATAATGGTTGCGGATGATGCCGAGCTCGAACGGCACGCCCGAATGCTGGCTGTAGCCGACCGCGGCGGGCACGCCGGAATCCGGCACCGGCACCACGACGTCGACAGGCACATGGCTCTCGCGCGCGAGCTGAGCGCCGAAGGCCTTGCGCACCTCGTAGACCGAGCGCCCGTGGACGATGGAGTCAGGACGCGAGAAATAGATGTATTCGAAGATGCAGGGGCGCGGCGCCATCGGCGGGAACGGCTTGTGGATGTCCTGGCCGTGCTCGTCGAACACGATGACTTCGCCGGGCTCGATGTCGCGGACGAAGCGCGCGCCGATGATGTCGAGGGCGCAGGTCTCCGACGTCAGGATCGGGCAGCCGTCGAGTTCGCCGAGCACCAGCGGGCGGATGCCGCGGGGATCGCGCGCGCCGACCAGCTTCTTGTTGGTGAGCGAGACCAGCGCATAGGCGCCTTCGATCTCGCGCAGCGCGTCGATATAGCGCTCGATGAAGCGGCTGCGCCGGGAGCGCGCCACCAGGTGCAGGATCACCTCGGTGTCGGAGGTCGACTGCATCATCGCGCCGTTCTTGACGAGCTCGCGGCGCAGCGTCAGGCCGTTGGAGAGGTTGCCGTTGTGGGCGACCGCGAGGCCGCCGGCATTGAGCTCGGCGAACAGCGGCTGCACGTTGCGCAGGATGGTGGCGCCGGTCGTGGCGTAGCGGACGTGGCCGACCGCCATGGTGCCGGGCAGGCGGTCGATCACCTCGCGGCGGGAGAAGGTGTCGCCGACGAGGCCGAGGCGGCGTTCGCTGTGGAAGCGGCTGCCGTCGTAGGAGACGATGCCGGCGGCTTCCTGGCCGCGGTGTTGAAGTGCGTGGAGGCCGAGCGCCGTGATGGCGGCAGCTTCAGGATGTCCGTAGATGCCGAATACGCCGCATTCCTCGCGGACCGTATCTCCGTCCAGGTCGTCCTGAAGCTCTAGCGCGGCGGAGCCGGGATCGAGTTCAGTGTGGGCGTCCTGGTCAGGGTGTCGCATCTCGTCCGCGCCTCTCTTTAGGGCTCAATCAACGCGCCGCAGGTTTCTCGATCAGCTTCTTGAGGCTGTCACGAGCAGGTTTACTGTAACCGTCACCAGTGCCCGAAGGCTGCTGTTCGGTATCAGCTTGATCATCATCTGGTTTGTTTTTCTTGAATCTCTTCAAGATGGTGTTCTCGGGGTCATCCGGCAAGAGGGACATCAGCCAATCCCCGGTTCCCTGGAGCACCACACGGGATTTTGCCCCCGAGACCCAGTCCGGGCGCTGCTTGTCCGGCACCAGCCAGGTGAAGAACAGGAAGGCCACCACGACGATCAAGAGCCCGCGAGCGAGCCCGAACAGGAACCCGAGGGTGCGATCCAGCGCGCCAATGCGCGAATCCAGGATCATGTCGGAGATCCGGACCGTGATCACGGAGACCACGACCAGGGTACCGACGAACACACCGGCGACCACGACCACGCTGGCGACGGTGTCGTTGTTGAAATAGGTCTTGGCGGTCGGCAGCAGCTTGGAGAACGAGTACAGCGTCACGATCGCCGCCGTGCCCCAGGCTGCGATCGACAGGATTTCGCGCATGAAGCCGCGGACCATCGCAAGCAGGCCCGAGATCAGCATCACACCGAGCAGGATCAGGTCGAGGAGTGTAACTGGCATCGGCTGGTCTGGTCCGCTCGTACTCTCAAAGGGTGCTCAGCGAATCGGTGTTTGGCCGCCGCCCTAACTGAAGGCCAGACGACGTTCCCGGCAAGGCCGTAACCACGCAATCCCATGCTGCTTTTGTGACGGCTGTATAGCGGCGGGGACGCTTGACGTCACCTCCGGCTACCCCTCTCCACGGCGGAATCTTGCCGGTGTGGCATTTTTCTCCGCAGGCGGGTTCTGATCGCCGCGGCGGGAGCCCTTGGCGGCGATTTCAGCGACCAGCGTGGTGAGGCTGTTGACCGCGTTCAGGGTCAGCCCGGCGTCACCGCCGGCCTCACCGCCGCGGGCCGATTCGGGCAGCACGGCGCGCTTGAAGCCGAGCTTGACCGCTTCCTTGAGCCGGGCCGGGGTCTGCGCCACCGGGCGGATGACGCCGGAGAGCGAAATCTCGCCGAAATAGACCGCATCGGTGGGTAACTGCGCATTAACCAGGGAGGACACCAGCGCGGCCGCAGCTGCCATATCGGCCGCCGGCTCGTGGATGCGCAGGCCGCCCGCGACGTTCAGATAGACATCGTGGCCCGACAGCTTGACCCCGCAATGGGCTTCCAGCACCGCCAGCACCATCGAGAGCCGGCTCTGGTCCCAGCCGACCACGGCGCGGCGCGGGGTGCCGAGCGAGGTCGGCGCCACCAATGCCTGCAATTCGACCAGAACGGGCCGCGTGCCCTCGATGCCCGCGAAGACTGCGGTGCCGGGGGTGCCGAGGTCACGCTCGGACAGGAACAGCTCGGAAGGGTTGGTGACCTCGCGCAGGCCGAGGCCGGTCATCTCGAACACGCCGATCTCGTCGGTCGGACCGAAGCGGTTCTTGACGGCGCGCAGGATGCGGAATTGCTGCGAGCCTTCGCCCTCGAACGACATCACGGCATCGACCATGTGCTCGACCACGCGAGGGCCCGCGATCTGGCCGTCCTTGGTGACGTGGCCGACCAGGATGATGGCCGCGCCGGTTTTCTTCGCGAACCGAATGAGGGCCTGCGCCGAGGCACGCACCTGGGTGACTGTGCCTGGGGCGGATTCCACCGTGTCGGTCCACATCGTCTGGATCGAGTCGATCACGATCAGCCGCGGGACGGCGCCTTCCGACAATGTCGAGACGATGTCCTCGACCGAGGTCTCGGCCGCGAGTTGCACGGGTGCATCCGACAGCCCGAGCCGTTCGGCGCGCAGCCGCACCTGGGCGATGGCTTCTTCGCCGGAGATGTAGACGATGCGGTGGCCGGCGCGCGCCATCAAGCTGGTCGCCTGCGTCAGCAGCGTCGATTTGCCGATGCCGGGATCGCCGCCGACCAGCAGCACCGAGCCGCGCACGAAGCCGCCGCCGGTGACGCGGTCGAGCTCGGTCAGCCCCGAGGACAGGCGCGGCGCGTCAGGGCTTTTGCCCGCGAGGCTCTCCAGCGCAAACGTGCGGCCCTTGCGCTTGGAGCGGATCGAGACCGGGACGCTGCCGGTCGCATCCTCCTCGGCCAGCGTATTCCACTCGCCGCAGGACTCGCACTTGCCCTGCCAGCGGTTATAGGCCGCGCCGCAGTTCTGGCAGACGAAGGAAAGCGTGTTCTTGGCCATGGGATGGTGAGTCGGAGGTTTCAGATTTGCTGATAGCACGGAACGGCGGGTTGTGCGGGCGGCCGTGAGCGCTCCAATTAGCCCAATTCCGTGCAGCCGATACACCCTTTGTTAGCTCTACGCCGCCGCGCCGCGCCGGACTTTGCCAAATGTTAGCGGACGCGGGTCCAGCTTCGGAACAAGACGGGGTGGCTAAAAAGAATGACGGCAGTCTTACGGATATTGCTCGCTGTGAGCATGGCCCTTGGCGTTCTCGCGCCAGCCGGCCACGCTGTTGCGGCTGACGCAAAACCCCTCAACATCGTTTTCGTGAGCCCGGGCAAGATCGGTGAGGTCTACTGGGACATGGTCGCGCAGACCATGCAGGCCGCCGGCCGCAAGCTCGACGCCAATGTCGAGGTGCTGAGCAGCGAGCGCAATTATCGCACCATGCAGGAGCTCGGCCTCGGCGTGGTCGCGCGTGCCGACAAGCCCGACTTCCTCATTCTCTCGAACGAGGAATCCGCCGCCGTTCCGATCCTGGAGGCGGCCGAGGCCGCAGGCGTGAAAACGCTGCTGCTGTCGAATACGCTGATCGGCGAGGATGCGCTGCGTCTCGGACCGCCGCGCAGCAAGCTCAAGACCTGGCTCGGCGACATCACGACCGATCTGACGACCGCGGGCGCGCGCATGGCGAATGCGTTGATCGACGCGGCGCGTCACGAAAAATGGCAAAGCCCCGATGGCAAAATCCATCTTCTCGGGATCGGCGGTGACGAGATCACGCCGGCCTCGATTGCCCGCAATGCCGGTCTCCAGCTCGCAGTCGCGGCTGCGCCCGACGTCATCGTGGACCGGATGCTGTTTGCCAATTGGACGCAGTCGGAAGCGGAACAGGTTGCGGCCAACTATCTGAGCTGGGCCTCGCGCAAGGGCATCCGTCCCGCAGGAATCTGGGCCGGCAACGATCCGATGGCCCTTGGTGCGCTCAAGGCGGCGGCCGCCGCGGGACTTGAGCCCGGCCAGAATATCCAGGTCGTCGGCCTGAACTGGTCGGAGGACGCGCTGCGCGAAATCAAGGCCGGTCGTCTGCTGCTGACCGATGGTGGCCATTTCCTGCTCGGCGGCTGGTCGATCGTGCTGCTGCGCGACTATGCCGACGGTTGCGACTTCGCAGCCAGCTCGCCGCACATCGAGGTCAAGACATCGGCGATCACGCGCGACAATCTCGCCTCCGTCGCCGCGCTGATCAAGACCCGGGCCTTCGACCGGATCGACTTCGCGCGGTTCAAGGCAAGGCCGGGACGTTGCGGCCAATACGATTTCTCGCTGGATGCGCTGATTTCGTCGCTGTCGCCCCCAAGCGCCGCCGGTGAATGATGCAGGACGCTGACGGCATGAACGCTCCGACCAGGCCGGCTGCATCGCGCTCCGTCGTCCGCGCGATGATCTGGGCCACCGTGCCGGTGCTGCTGGTGGTGCAGCTGCTGGCGTCGGCCGGCGTCGAGGTCTCGAGCTTCTGGTCGCAGATCCGGCAGCTCGACGCCCGCATTGCCCGCGTCGCCGAGAGTCGCGCAGAGCTGATCGCCGAGCCGCTCTGGAAGATGCGCTACGACCAGGTCACCGGCGTGCTCAACGAGATCATGCACGACGAGACCATCGCGGCTGCTGCCGTCTACGACGACACCGGCGTCGTGATCGCCCGCGTGGTGGCGCGGCCCGCGGTTCAGGCTCTCACCGAGGTCTCGCGTCCGATTGCCTACCGCAACGGCAACATCGCCGTTCAGGCCGGCCGCATCGTGATCGCCTATTCCTATGCGACGCTCTATGTGGACACCGGCAGCAGGCTGGGACTGCTTCTCGTCGTCGGCCTCCTCGGGACGCTTGCGACCGTGATCGCGATGCGGATCTCCGCCAACATCTTCATCGGCAAGCCGCTGGCCGCGATGATGTCGGCGATCCAACGCAGCAAGCAGGACGGCCGCGCCTATCCGGCCGACGTCAAATCGTCGAACGAATTCGGCCAGCTCGCGAGCGCCTTCAACGCGATGCAGCACACGACGTCGGGCGCGCTCGACCGGCTCGGCCACATGGCCGCGCACGATCCGCTCACGGGCCTGCCCAACCGCCGCTCACTGTCCGAGCGCCTCGTGACCTTGAGCAGGGATGCCGGCTCGCCGGACGCACTGATTGCCTTCTCCTTCATCGATCTCGACGATTTCAAGGGCATCAACGACACCTTCGGTCACGACGCCGGCGACAAGTTCCTGGTTCATATCTCCGAACGGCTTCGTGACACGGTCGAACCGGAAGATTGGGTCGCGCGGCTCGGCGGCGACGAGTTCGTGGTCATTCGTCCGGAAGTCAGCGATGAAGCGGCCGCGCAGGCCTTCGCGCGGCAAGTGCTGGACGCCATTTCTGAACCGATCCTGCTGCATGACAAGCAGGTCGTGCCGCGTGCCAGCATCGGCCTTGCCGTGCGCCGTGCCGGCGACCCCGAATTATCCCACTTGCCGGCGCTCGCCGACATCGCGCTCTACCACGCCAAGAGCAAGGCGCCCGGCACCGTCGCGGTGCTCGACGAAGCGCTCCAGCGCGACTATCGCCGCCGCAGGGATCTCGAGCTTGCGATCCCGACAGGCTTTGCCGAGCAGCAATTCGAGGTCTGGTATCAGAGCCAGGTCGATCTGGTGACCCAGGAGGTCATCGGCCTGGAGGCGCTCATTCGCTGGCGTCATCCCGAGCATGGCGTGATCGGTCCCGGTGAATTCCTGCCGCTGATCGAGCGCAGCGGCAACAATGCGCGGTTGACACGCTATGTGCTGACCGACGCCTGCCGCGCGCTGCAACGCCTCGCAGCTGCGGGCAGGCCGCAGATCCGGATTGCGATCAATCTGCCCCCATCTGAATTGGCCGACCATTCGCTCGCCGCCGAGCTGCGCGAGACGTGCGAGCGGCTCGGCGTCGCGGCCTCGTCGCTCGAGCTCGAGATCACCGAGGGGTCGCTGATCAACAACATCGCCAGCGCATCCGAGACGCTGCGCCGGCTGCGGCGCCTCGGCGCCACCATTGCGCTCGACGATTTCGGCACGGGCTATAGCTCGCTCGCCCATCTGCGTCGGTTTCCGCTCGACAAGGTCAAGATCGACAAGGCATTCATCCGCGAAATCCCCGAGAGTGCCGAGGACAAGGCGATCGTCGGAGTGATTGCCTCACTCGCGGAGACGCTGGGGCTCACCTTGGTCGCGGAAGGCATCGAACGGGCCGAGCAGGCGCAGGCCATGCGCGAGATGGGCGTGAGGCTCGGCCAGGGTTTTCTGTATCACAAGCCGCAGCCGCTCGATGCCGTGCTGCGGGGGCTTGCGGCAACCGGCGGCGGCGAGGATCGTCTGTTCGCAGACAGCCCGCCAATCGCGCCGGAATTCGCCGCCTGAGCGGTGCGGCTAGGGCTGCGTCGCATTCCAGAGCATCGAGAGCCCGGCTGCGATCATGATCGCATCCATCACCATGCGGAACATCTCGGGTTTCAGGTGCATGACGAAGCGCTTGGCGACGAAAGCACCGGCCATCAGCGAGGAGCCTGCGATCAGGCCCTTGATGAAGACGTCCTGCGTCAGCGCGCCGAAGCGTTCGAACGTCACGGATTTGGCGAAGTAGAGCCCAAGCGAGGCGGCGGCTTCGGTGGCGAGAAAGGCGCCTTTGGACAAGCCATAGAACAGGAACAGCGGCACGCTGAGCGGTCCGGTCGAGACCACGATGCCGGTGAGATAACCGATGACGGCGCCGCCGATCGCCAGATGCCAGAGATTGGCCTTGAGGTCGTGCCGCGCCAGCCAATGCCGCACCGGCACCATCGCGATGAGGAAGATGCCGATGGCAAGATCGACGGCGTGCGAGGGCAGGGCGAGCAGCGTCCGCGCGCCCAGCGCCGCGGCCGGAATGCCAGTGACGGAATAGGCCAGGCAGGCCCGCCAGTCGACGTCTCGCCACCACGCCAGAATGCGCGAAAAGTTTGCCATGACGGAAGCGACCGCCATGATCGGCACGGCCTCCTTCGGCCCGTAGGCATAGACCAGCACGGGCATCAGCATGATCGACGAGCCCGTGCCGACGATGCCGGAAATAGTGCCTGCGATCAGGCCGACGCTGAGGACGAAGAGAAAAGCCAAGGGCGGGCTCCGGGAATCGGCAGAGTTTAGCCGGAGGAGGGGGAGCGCGCGAATGGGGTTACCGGCCGCCCGTAGTTAACCGCCGGTGTCGCGCCCGCCGCCAATCCGACCGGTTCCCGGGCCTGATCCTTAGAATTTGAAGCGTATTGATCGGAGCGTCGCTCAAAGAATTTGAGGTCCATGATGCCTGACCACCATTCCTTCTCCGCGCTCGACCGCCATGCGGTGCTCGGCGGATCCGACAATGGCTTTCCCTGGTACGCGGGCGCGATGCTTGCGGTCGAGGCGAGCGAAGTGGTTCGGCTCCGCTGCGAGAAGCTCAGCCATGGCGATGAGGCTGCCGGGCAGGAAGCCGTGCTGATGGTCAGCGAGAAGGTCGCGGCCGCCTTCGAAGCGTTCGCGTGCCTGCTCGCGGGCGCAACGCCTGCGGCGGTGGTTCAGCGCTATCGCGAGCATGTGGCCGCCAACGCCAAGCGCCTGTCTGCGAATTGAGACGTCGCGCGGCATCCGCGTGACGGCTCATCGGTCGCCATGAACCCGCCGTGCGGTGGGGGCGACAGACGGTGGATGATGCCGCGCTAGCTCCTGTAGCAATTCCAAGTTCGTTCGCCGACAGACGCGTGCGCCTGGCACCCAAACTGTCGGAGGCCATTTTGAGTGACATAAAGCGGCGAGATTGGGCAGCCCGGTCCATTGCATTGCTGGCGGTGGTCGTTGTCCTCGCGGGAGCCCTGCTGCTGTTCAATGCGCCGAACCGCGAACGCCGGACCGCGATCACGACCAGTTGCAGTCAATTCGAGGCCGATGCCCACAAACTGTTCGGCAAAGGTGATACTGCCGTCCTGAGCGCGTCGTTCGCGGCCGGCGACAACGTGCATCTGGCGATCGATTTCAAGGGCGTCGGTTATGTCTGGGAACTGACCGGCGTGTTGGCGACGGCCAAGAAGGATGTGACCGGCTCCGGCTCGTTCACCACGGTCACCAAGTCCAAATCGACGTCCGCCGCGGCCAATTCCGGCACATCGACCATTTCGCATGGCGAGATCAATGGCTTTGCCACCTTGGATGTGGCGAGCGACATCATTGCGGCCGGGGAAGGCGGGATCGTGATCACCAACACTAACAGTTTGCCGCCGTTCGCGCTGCCGAGGGTCGCGAGCGCAAGCTGCGAGGCCTCGAAAGGGCAGGTCCAACTCTCGGTTCATGCGACGACAAAGTGAGACAGGCCAGTTCTCCCGCTGCTGACAGCATGTTGGCAGCAGGGGCGGGCTATGACCATCTCCTGACAAAACGGGGAGCGGATCATGCCGGTCGAGGCAAGCTGTCATTGTGGTGAGACGGTGTTCGAGGTGACAGAGGCGCCTTCGAGCGTGACGCGTTGCACCTGCTCGCTCTGCGCCAAGCGCGGTGCGCTGTGGGCCTATTACACGCCGGCACAGTTTCGCCTGCTGTCGCCCGCCGACAACGTCGCGACCTATCTCTGGGGCAGCCGCACCGTCAAACATCACTATTGCGCGAATTGCGGCTGTGGCACCTATTCGGAGTCGCCGGACTGGTCGAATGGCAAGCCCGATTTCGACAATCCCAAGGTCGCGGTGAATGCGCGCTTGTTCGACGATTTCGACCTGGAGGCCGTGCCGGTCAACATGATCGACGGCAAGAATCTATGGTGAGCAGGCGGCCTCCCGCATATCTGCCCGCACGCCCATCCTCTTGAGGCTCTTTTGAAAAGCTGATTTGGTTCCGGCCCAATAAAAAGGGGAGGAAGCCATGATGCGTCTTTTTGCGCGAGTGATGCTCGCAATGTGTCTGGCCGTTGCAGCCGGCTTCAATGCGCAAGCGCAAACCAAACCGAAGGTCACGACGCTCGGACCCGACTTTCCGAAGGCCGCATTGTTCGTCGGCAACAGCTTTTTCTACTACAACAACGGCATGCCCGGGCATCTCTCCTTCATGGAGCGGGCCGCGGATGAGGCCAACAAGGCGGCCTATCGCAACACCATGGCCACCATCGGCGGCTCCGGGCTCGACTGGCACGATATGGACAATCTGCTGCGTCCGGGCGGTCTCGGCGCCTATTCCTTCGACGACCAGAACGTCGTCGTCTTCAACAAGCCAGGCAAGCAGTTCGATGCCGTCGTGATGATGGATTGCAGCCAGTGCCCGATCCATCCGCAGCTGAAGGACGCCTTCGCCACCTTCGCCAAGAAGGACAGCGAGATCGTCCGCGCTCATGACATGCGGCCGGTGCTGTTCATGTCCTGGGCCTATCTCGACAAGCCGGAAATGACCGAAGCGCTGGCCGAGGCCTATACGATTGCCGGCAATGCGAACAATGCGCTCGTGATTCCCGCAGGGCTCGCCTTCGCGCGCGTCCGCAAGCTGCAGCCGGAGCTCAATCTCTATGCGCCGGACAAGCGTCACCCGAGCCCCGCCGGCACCTATCTCGCGACCTGTGTCACGCTGGCTGCGTTGACCGGCCGCTCGCCCATTGGCAATTCCTACACGATGGGGATCGATCCGGAGACGGTGCAACTGCTGCAGAAGGCGGCGTGGGACACGGTGCAGGAGTATTACGGACGGTGATCTGGCACGGTCTCGTAGGGTGGGCAAAGGCGCACTTGCGCCGTGCCCACCATCTGCTTCCGTAGACGAATTTCGTGGGCACGCTTCGCTTTGCCCACCCTACGAGACCATCGCTTACTTCAACACCACCCACGCAGGAGCATGATCGCTCGCACCATCCTCGCCACGAACCGTCTTGTCGACGCCGGCCTTCGCCAGACGCGAGACGAGGGCAGGGCTGAGCAGCAGATGGTCGAGCCGTAAGCCCGCGTCGCGCGGCCAGCGGTTTCGCTTGTAGTCCCAGAAGGTGTAGATGCGTTTGTCTCCGTGCAACTCGCGGATCGCATCGCACCAGCCTTGCTCGACCAGCGAGGCGAACGCCGCACGGCTTTTCGGCTGGATCAGCGCATCCTTGTCCCATGAGCGCGTCGGATAGATGTCGATCTCATCAGGCGCGACGTTGAAGTCGCCGGCGAGCACCACGGGCAGATCCTGCTTGAGGAAGGTTTTGGCGTGGCGCTTCAGCCGCGCGAACCAGTCGAGCTTGTAGTCGAATTTCGGCCCGGGCTGCGGATTGCCGTTCGGCAAGTAGATGCTGGTGACGATGACGCCGCGGACGGCGGCCTCGATGTAGCGCGCTTCGTGGTCGTCGGGCCGCCCCGGCAGCCGGTCGCGCGTGAGCACCGGTTCGGCGTTGCGGGCGAGGATGGCGACGCCGTTCCAGGTCTTCTGTCCGCGCCAGACTGCGCCGTAGCCGGCCTTTTCGATCGCGGCCGCCGGAAATTCGCCATCACTTGCCTTCAACTCTTGGAGTGCAACGACATCCGGCTTCGCCGCGCGCATCCATGCGAGCAGGTTGGGCAGGCGGCGGTTGATGTTGTTGATGTTGAATGTCGCAATCTTCATGTAGAGCTGATCGCCTCGTACGTCCCGACACCGGAGATACAATGACCAAGTTGAGCTTTGCCGCTATTGCATTCGTCGTCGCGTTTTCCGGAGCCGCTTCGGCACAATCGGCCGATCCGCGCGGCGCCTGCAAGGCGGATTACGACAAATTCTGCGCCGGCATCGCGCCTGGTGGTGGCAAGATCGTCGCCTGCCTCAACGCCAAGCGCGACCAGCTCAGCGCGACCTGCAAGGCGGCGCTGGATAGCCGGAAGAAGTAAGAGGCGTCCTAGCTCGGCAGCGGCGGCGGAGCCGCTGGCTGCTCGAGCGGCGGCGGGGCGGGCGGCTGTTCCGTCGCCAGCGCAGGCTCCGGCTCCGGTTTTGCGAGCGGCTCCACGACATCGCCGCCCTTGTAGACGCGGGCGTAGCGGTGGCCGAGGCTGGTCAGCACCTCGTAACCGATCGTGCCGAAATGGTGGGCGAGCTCGTCGACGGTGATGCCCTCGCCGAGCAGCGTCACCATGTGGCCGCGCCGCGCCGCGTTCGGCGGCAGATCGGTGATGTCGATCGCGATCAGGTCCATCGAGACGCGACCCGCCACCGGGCAGCGCTTGCCGGCAACGATCACCTCGGCGCCGCGGGTGCCGTCATTGGAGCTTGCAGCGCGGAAATAGCCGTCGGCGTAACCGACCGCGATGATCGCGAGCTTGGTCGGCCGACGCGCGGACCAGGTGCCGCCGTAACCGACGGTCTCGCCGCGCTCGATGTTGCGGATCTGCACGATGCGCGCCTTGAGATCGACCACGGGCTGCATCGGATTGTCGGCCTCCGGGGTCGGATTGACGCCGTAGAGCGCTGCGCCCGGCCGCACCAGGTCGAACTGGAAGGGCGCGCCGAGAAAGATGCCCGAGGAGTTGGAGAGCGCCGCCGGCACGCCGGAGAATTCGCTGGCGATGCCGCGGAAGGCCGCGAGCTGCTTGGCGTTGACGGGGCTGTTGAGCTGCTCGGCCGAGACCAGATGGCTCATCACCAGCGTAATGCCGTGATCGCCGGCAGTGATGCGGGGAATGATGGCCTGCGCTTCCGCGAGCGTCAGCCCGAGCCGGTTCATGCCGGTGTCGATGTGCACAGCGGCGCCCCCGGACCAGCCGGTGCGGCGGCAGAACACGTCCCATTCGGCGAGCTCGTTGAGGTCGCCGATCACGGGACGGCAGTTGATCTTGGCGTAGTGCTCGCCGGTGTTCTGGAAATAGCCGCCGAGCACGTAGATGGCCGCGTCCGGCACCGCCGCGCGGGCGGTGCGTGCCTCCTCGATGGTGGCGACGAAGAAGGTCTTGCAGCCGGCCTTGTTCAGCGCCTGCGCGACCTGTGCGGTGCCGCAGCCGTAAGCGTCGGCCTTGATCACCGCCGAGCACTCTGCCGGCACGGCGGTCTTCTCGAGCTTGCGCCAGTTGGCGATGATGGCGTCGAGATCGACGGTGAGCACGCCGCCGAAGGCAGCGAGCGCGGCAGCCTGATTGGCCTCCGCGGAGAGAAGGCCGGATTGCTGGATCATGTTCGGGTCGGACGCCATTGTCATGACGCCGTTTTACGCAAGAGGCTGGTCCGGTTCAAGGAACTCAATAATCGTTGCTGCTGCGAACCGGCAGTTGACTGTCCGGCGCGAGGTCGCCGAACCGCGTGACCGAAGCTTCGAACGCCAGATCGACGGTTCCTGTCGGGCCGTGGCGCTGCTTGCCGATGATGACTTCGGCCTTTCCGTGCGCCAGACTCATGTCAAGCTGCCACTTCTCGTGTTCAGGCGTGCCCGGGCGCGGCTCCTTCATGGCGAGGTAATATTCCTCGCGATAGACGAACAGCACGACGTCGGCGTCCTGCTCGATTGATCCGGATTCACGCAAGTCGGAGAGCTGCGGTCGCTTGTCGTCGCGGGATTCCACCTGACGCGAGAGCTGCGACAGCGCGATGACGGGGACGTTGAGTTCCTTCGCCAGCGCCTTCAGGCTCGTCGTGATCTCCGTGATTTCCTGCACGCGGCTGTCGCTGGCGCGCTTGCCCGAGCCGGAGAGCAGCTGGATGTAGTCGATCACGAGCAGGTCGAGGCCCTTCTGTCGCTTCAGTCGGCGCGCGCGCGCCATCAGCTGCGCGATCGACAGGCCGCCCGTCGCGTCGACATAGAAGGGCAGCGACTGCAGCTCGATCGAGACCTCCCGGATCTTGTCGAAATCGGCTTCCGAGATGCCGCCGCGGCGGATGTGGGAAGAGGGAATGCCGGTGCGCTCGGCCACGATACGCGTGGCGAGCTGGTCGGACGACATTTCGCAGGAGAAGAAGCCGATCACGCCGCCATTGGCGGCCTTCATGGTGCCGTCGGCCTGAAGCTCGCCGACATAGGCCTTGGCGACGTTGTAGGCGATGTTGGTCGCCAGCGATGTCTTGCCCATGCCCGGGCGTCCGGCCACGATGATGAGGTCGGAGTGCTGCAGGCCGCCCATCTTGGTGTCGAGGTCGCGCATGCCGGTCGAGATGCCGGACAGCTTTCCGTCGCGCTGGAACGCCTTTGCCGCGAGATCGACCGCGATCGCCAACGCCTGCGAGAATTTCTGGAAGCCGCCGTCGTAACGGCCGGATTCGGCGAGCTCGTAGAGGCGGCGCTCGGCGTCCTCGATCTGCGCGCGCGGTGCGAAATCGACCGGCGCGTCATAGGCGACATTGACCATGTCTTCGCCGATGCCGATGAGGTCGCGACGCAGTGCAAGATCGTAGATGGTGCGCCCATAGTCCTGGGCGTTGATGATGGTGGTCGCCTCGGCCGCGAGCCGCGCCAGATATTGGCCGATGGTCATGCCGCCGACGTCGGTGTCGGCGGGCAGGAACGTCTTCAGCGTCACGGGCGTGGCGATCTTGCCCATCCGGATCAGGCTGCCGGCGGTCTCGAAGATGGTCTGGTGCAGCGGCTCGAAATAGTGCTTCGGCTCCAGGAAGTCGGAGACCCGATAGAAGGCGTCGTTGTTGACCAGAATCGCGCCCAGAAGGCTCTGTTCCGCCTCGATATTATGCGGCGCGCTCCGATAAGCGGGAGTTCCGGGCTCGGGCGCGAGTTTGAGGACGTTCGAATCAGTCAGGGCCATGGTCGAGCGATAGCAATTTTCTTGGGCGGATGCGGGGCCGGGATAAAGCGCCGACGCAGCCCGAAGCGGAAGCAAAAGCTCGTCGCTATCAACCGATCATTAAAAATGGTGGATGATTAGCAGTCGCAGCAAGCGCCGCGCTTGACGGATTTTCGCGGAACTCGCCCGGCGCTGGACGTGGCCGCGGCCGCATCACGGAAAAATCCGGATGCCGTGAACCTTATGGATTGAGGCGCAGACGTATCGAAGAGCGCGCGAAATGACGCACGCTGGCCGCTTTCGGCGCGGGTTTCAGACCAGCAGGAGGTAGACCAGCGCAACCAGGGCCGCGCCGACGCCGGTGGCGATCAGGGCGTAATCGGTGCGGAGGTCGTCCTGCACGTCGAATGAGGTTTGGGTCTCTTTGCTCATGGCGACGATCTAGGCCAGGACCAAACAGACTTATGTGAAGCAGATCACATCTCTCCGGATTCTTTCGGGGTACCTCGGGAACAGGACTGGCGGGTAGGGGATTGTCTCCCATAACCTGCCAATAGGGAGACGAGGCAAGCCATGCGGCCAGAACGGCAGCTACAGGTTTGGCGAAGCGAGGCTGGTAGTCGGCTTTGGCTGTCCGGGCTGATCGCGGCCATGGAGCACGCCACGCGGCCCGAGCAGCGGCGACTGCCTGTCGCGCCCGAAACCCTCGCGGAATTGCGCGCCCAGCTAGCGTTACCGACTTCTTGCCGGATCCCGCCGATTTCGACCCTGTGTCATTAGAATTCATTCACCAGCAAGCTTCAGCTTGGATCTGGCGCCCCCTTCGCGGGCGCGCAGCCCGGCTTCCTC
Source organism: Bradyrhizobium sp. CCGUVB4N (assembly GCF_024199945.1). GTDB lineage: Bacteria > Pseudomonadota > Alphaproteobacteria > Rhizobiales > Xanthobacteraceae > Bradyrhizobium. The sequence goes on from NZ_JANADP010000001.1 coordinate 4,382,095, forward strand.
ATGCGCGATATCGTCGCGCGTGATCGGGACCACGCCCTGACGCTTGGTGAGCTGAAGCTCGAAGTTCATCATGCCCTGCTTCCGGAACGTCGTCTCGCAGGCGGCGAGGTAAAACTCCCACATCAGCGCGAAGCGCGCGTCATAGAGCTGCACGGCCTCCTCGCGCCGGGCCGTGAAACCTTCCCGCCAGGCCTTCAGCGTCTCACGCCGGTCTCGGCGAACTGTGCGTCGTCGAGGGTTGTTTCCGGTGTCTCGAAGTAGACGCAGCTATTTGCTGGTCGGCGCCGAGAAATCATAGAGCCGCACATCGAGATCGTAGTGATGTGCGACATTGCTGCGCGATCGCGCCCGCGGATTGAACTGTCTGAGGTGCCGGACGAGATAGCGCAGGTGCCACCAGGGCTTTGCCCAGTGCGGCAACAGGTCGGCTTGATTGAGCAGGATCGCGTGAGCATCAGCTATGTTGCCGCGCTCGACGACAAACTCGCCGTTCATGGAGGCCTCGTCAAGAACCTGCGTAACAAGCGGTCCATGGGCACCAACCTCTCGCGAACCCGAAAAGATGCGACGACCCGGCCGTCACACCGATGCTTGGACGACACGTTGGTTCCAATGCGTTCGCATGGACGTCCAGGCAGCCTATTCCCGCCCGGCTATTGCGTTGTGTTCAAACCCGATATTCGAAAATCGCGTGTTCACATGCTTGTTGAGTGCGCTTCCATTCGCAGCGCAATCGGCTAAAAGGTGACCCGCCGCCGCGCCGAATGCCGGCCGTATCTGTCGGATTTCAATGGAGATGATGGGAATGTCGAGCCGAGCGCTCAGCCTCGCCACGGTGCTGTTTCTGATCGGCTTCGGCGCCTCCGATGCCGTTCTGGCGCAGGCGACGAACCTCGAGGCCGGCAAGGCCCCATCCCAGCTTTTCGCGCAGACCTGCAACGCCTGCCATAAGAGCCCGCGAGGGCTGTTGAAGACGGTCGCGCCGGGCTCGCTGCCGGGCTTCCTGCGGCAGCACTACACTACCAGCCCCGACATGGCGGGCGTGCTCGCCTCCTACCTCATCTCCAATGGTGCCACCGATACTCGCTATCAGGCCAAGGACGGGAAGGACGGCAAGGAGAAGAAGGACGGCGCCAAGGAGAAGGACGCCAATACGGCTCCGGGGCAATCGCCTGAGCACCAGGGCCGACGCCAGCGCTCGCAGGAGGCCGCAAGGCCCGAGGGCGAGGGTGCCGCTGGCCCGGCGCCTGAAGGCCGCCAGAAGCGCGCGGCGCGGCCGAGCGAAGAGGGCGCCAAGGAAGGTGTCAGGGAAGGCGCAAAGCCGGAGGCCGCCACCGAACAGCCGCCCGAAGGCCGCAAGGGCAAGCGGATGAGCAAGCGCGGTAAGCCGGAAACGGAAGACGCAGCCGCGCCGAAGGTTGAGCCCAAGGTCGATTCCAAGACTGAGCCCAAAGCCGAACCCAAGGCCGAACCCAAGAGCGAGAGCGCCAAGGTCGATTCTGAATCCAAGCCCGACAGCGGCAAGCCGGCTGAGAAGCCTGCAGAGGCCAAGCCGGAAAGCGCCAAGGTCGAGCCGAGCAGCAGCGAGACGCCGGCTCTGCGCCCCGATCCGGTGCCGCAGGTCACACCGGCCCCGCCGGCGGCTGCCAAGCCCGCTGAACCGGCTGCGCCCAAGCCGGCAGAAGCGGCCGTCTCCAAACCGGCCGAGCCCGCGCCCAGCGCCGAACCGGCCGCCAAGCCGTCAGAGCCGGCACCGTCTGCGCCCGCCGCGGCCGCGTCGCCCGCGCCCGCCGAGTCCTCCGGTCCGCCGGCGCCGCCGATCTCGCGCTAAGCCGACAATCCCGCCGATCTGCGAAGGCCGCGCCCAGCGCGGCCTTCGCGTCGTCTTGACCATCATTAGAGTTACGCTCTAGAGTAATACTCTAGGAGGCGGCGATGTCATCCGGCGTTCGCGACGATCTATTGGCTGCGGGGCTCGCGGTGTTCGACCGGTCGGGCTTCGAAGGCGCGACGGTGGCCGCCATCCGCGCCAAGGCCCGTGCCTCCAATGGCAGCTTCTTTCATGTGTTCGGCTCCAAGAAGGAGCTTGCCGGTGCGCTGTTCCTGGACGTGCTGCGGCACTATCACGCCGCGATGCTCGCCGCGCTCGATCAGGCGCTCGAAGCGGAGCAGGGCATCGATCGCCTGATCCGCGCCCATCTCGACTGGGTCGTGCTGAGCCGGCGCGAGGCGCGCTATCTTTTCGAGATCTCGCGCAACGAATGGGGCGAGGACATTCGCGACGCCCAGCGCGCACAGAATGCACGGCTCGCCGAAGGCATCGAGCGCTGGCGCGCGCCGCTGGTCGCAAGCGGCGAGCTTCTGCCGATGACATCCGTGATGTTCGTCAGTCAGCTGATCGGCCCCGCGCAGATCTTCTGCCGGGCCTTTCTCTCCGGGCGCGATCGCGCCGATCCTCGCGGCGAGGCCGACACGCTGATCGCCTGCGCCATCCGTGCGCTGGTGCCGCCCGGGCGCCTCAACCCCAAGCAAGGAGTGGCGACATGAGCAACGAAGCCGATCCCGAGTTCGTGGCCGTAGCCGAGCGCATCCACGCCAATGTCGGCCGGCAGGGCTTCATGAACCTCGTCGGTGCCGAGCTGTCGGACTTGTCGCGGGGCACTTGCACGATTGCGGTCGAGCGTCGGCCGGAGTTGTTGCAGCAGCACGGCTTCTTCCACGGCGGTGTGACGGCCTTCCTGGTCGACAATGCCACGACCATTGCGGCGGCGACCTCGCGCGGACAGTCGGCGCTGACGGCGGAATACAAGCTCAATCTGTTGTCGCCCGCGGTCGGTGACAAGTTGATCTGCCGTGCAAGGGTAATCAAGCCGGGCCGTCAGGTCTCCGTGGTCGCGGCCGACGTGTTCTGCGTCAGCGACGGTGTCGAGAAGCACACGGCAACGGCACTCGCCTCGATCGCGATGCTGAGCGAGGATGTCGCGTCCAAAACGAAAAGCCCGGCTGCCTGAGGCAGCCGGGCTTCGTAGCCCTGCTTCGTAGCCCTGCGCGAGCGCGAGGCTTACTTCTCGGTCTCTTCCGCAGCCGGGGCCGGCTCGGCGTCGTCGTGCTGGGCTTCCGGATCGAAGAACTCGCCGGCGGCGGCAATCGCCTCGGCGGCCGCGTCGCGGTCCTCGTTGCGGGTGGAGATGTCCTCGCCGCGGTTGATGCGCTCGGCCTCATCCTGGCTGCGCGCGACGGTGACGGTGACCTCGACCTCGACCTCGGGGTGAACCGCGACGGTGATCGAGTGCTTGCCGATGGTCTTGATCGGTGCGTCGAGCTGCACCTGGGGACGCTCGAGGGCAACGCCGTCGGCCTCGAACGCCGTAACGACGTCACGCACCGTGACCGAGCCGAACAGCTGGCCGGCTTCGGACGCCTGACGGATCACGATGATGTTCTTGCCCTGGATCTTCTCGGCGACCTTGGACGCCTCGCCCTTCGAGGCAAGGTTGCGGGCTTCGAGGTCGGCCTTCATGCCGTCGTACTTGGCGCGGTTGTCGGCGGTGGCGCGCAGCGCCTTGCCGCGCTTGAGCAGGAAATTGCGGGCATAGCCGTCGCGAACCTTCACGACTTCGCCCATCTGGCCGAGCTTGCTCACGCGTTCCAGCAAAATGACTTCCATATTCGTTCTCCTTTGAGGTGCTCTGGTTTTCAGTTTTCGGGTTGGACTTAAGTTGTCGGCAATGGCGGCGGTTGCCGGTTGCGCAGGAAGCGCTCGCGGAAGCCGAACACGGCGTCCGCGAGCCCAAGGACGGTCAGCAGGATGAGGCTCACGCTGAACATGAAAACGATGGCGTAGGCGGTAGCGAGCCAAATTCCGCGATTGGCGAGGTCGCGCGTGATGGTGTGCAGAACGGCAAAGCCGACCAGCGCATAGGCCATCATCAGGACGGTCGTGACGACGACGGCGAGAATGCCGGTCATTCCGCCGGAGAAGCTGAACGCGAGCGCGACACAGAGGGCCACCAGCGTCATTGGCGGCAAGCTCGTGCTGCTGAGGTCCGGCCACGGCCGATGCAGCCGACCTGAAACAGCCGCGACCTTGGCGGCAAGCCAGAGGTTCAAAGTCAGCGTCGCCATCTGCGACGCCGCGACCAGAACCGGAATGACCGCGACCATCAGGCCGACGCGGGGATCGCTCTCCGTAACGGTCGTCTCGCTCACCATTGAAAGAATCTTGGCGAAGCCGCGCCGCATCGCATCGCTGATGGCCGAGGCGTCGCTTCCCAGCGAATACAGCGATCCCGCGGTCAGCAGCGTCGCCAGCGCCGCAATCCAGAGCAGGATGCGCCCAAGCGGGTACCATTCGACCTGGGGCGAAGCCGCATCCTGGCCCGCGATGCCGCCGGCGATCGGCCTGCCCAGCATGGCGAGATGGCCAAGCCACCAGGCCGGCAGCGCGAATGCGAGACCGTAACCGAGGGCGAGGGGCGGGCTGAGCGCGCCGGCAATGACGAGCGTCGCGATGAGGCCACCGAGGGCGCCGCACAGCGGCCCCCAGGCGATCGCGGCGAGCATGAGCGGCAGCGGAGCGAGATAAACCAGGACGAGCGAGATCAGCGCGCCCGACACGATCGAGGCGAACATCAGGGCCGACGCAGCGCCGGCGATCAGGGCTATCAGTCCAAATACCATCATCAGCTGTCCCGCTCCCTTCGAGCGGTTAGAGGCGCTTTGCCCCAACCATCGGCGACCGGAGGACCCGGAAGCCTTATGAGTTCAGAAAGTCGCGACCGGCGGCGTGATCGCCGCCGGTCGAATTCGTCTTAGCGAATGACGTAGGGCAGCAGGCCCAGGAACCGCGCGCGCTTGATGGCGCGGGCGAGCTCACGCTGCTTCTTCGCGGACACGGCGGTGATGCGGCTCGGCACGATCTTGCCGCGCTCGGAGACGTAACGCATCAGCAGCTTGGAGTCCTTGTAGTCGATCTTCGGAGCATTGGCGCCCGTGAACGGGCAGCTCTTGCGGCGACGGAAAAACGGACGGCGTGCACCAGCTTCAGCCATTGGTCTTACTCCCCATCCGTCGTGGTTTCAGCTTCGTCACGCGGACGGCGCGGGCCGCGATCACCGCGGAAGCCACCACCGTCGCGATCGCCGCCACGGAAACCGCCTTCACGGTCGCCACGGAAACCGCCGCCGCCTTCACGGTCGCGGAAGCCGCCGCCACGGTCGTCACGCTCGCGATCGCGGTCAGCCTTGCGCATCATCGCGGACGGGCCTTCCTCGAGCTCTTCGACGCGGACGCTGAGATAGCGGATCACGTCTTCGCTGATGCGCTCCTGGCGCTCGATCTCGGCGATCGCCGCGGAGGGCGCGTCGATGTTGAGCAGCACGAAGTGCGCCTTGCGGTTCTTGTTCATGCGGTAGGTGAGGGAGCGAACGCCCCAATTCTCGGTCTTGGTGACCTTGCCGCCGAGACCCTCGACGATTCCGGTCATCTGCGCAGTCAGCTCTTCGACCTGCTGCGTGCTCGCGTCTTGGCGCGCGAGAAAAACATGCTCATAGAGAGCCATAGTCGTCCTTTCCTCGTGTTAGCGCATTGCCCGGCGTCAAGCCCTTAAGAGACCTTCGGAAAGGACTCTGGGATTAAGCTCAGAAGGCGGAAACACGGGACGACGGGCCGACTGGCCCTGCCACACCAAAATCACGAATGATTTGCTGAGACCGTCCGTTCAGCTCCCGGCCGGGGTCTGCGGATGCGCGCGTTATACGGATTTTGGCCGGCTTGGCAAGGTTGGAGGCCGCATTTTCGGCCCGGATCGCCCGGTGCGGGTGGTGGGAGGCCGGTCCTCTTATACCACATCCGCCTTGATTTCTTTGTTTGTATGTCATACAAATAAATCAGGGAGAGGATCCGATGGTGGAAAAGTCGGCCCAAGAGCCGTTCGAAGAGCCATTTGAGGCGGCTGGCGACCCCAAGCATGCCGCGCGGGCGACGCGCTCGGCCGGGCGCAAGATGCGGTCGCTGCTGCTGGACGCGGCAAGCCCGCTATTCCGGGAGCGGGGGCTGTCGGGCACCGCGATCACCGATATCGCAGCAGCGGCGGACGCGTTCCCGAGCCAGATCACCTATTACTTCCGCACCAAGGAAGCGCTGTTCGTCGAATGCGCCTGCCGCGAACTTTTGTATCTGGCGCGCGCGACCGAGCAGGCGGCGCTGCAGGCGCGCACGCCGCGAGACTACACCCACGCGCTGGCCGAGACCGTGACGGCGAGCGATTCGATCGCCTTCTTCGCCGAGGCGTTGACCCTGACGCGGCGGCGCCAGGATCTGGCGCCTTTGGTCGAGCGCACCATCGAGCGCCTGCACAGTGAGGGCGCACGCGCTTATGCAGGCCAGGTGGCGCGTCATGGCTGGCGCTCGCTGCGCGCGCCCGACGAAAGCTCGCGGCGGTTCTGGGCGGTTGCGATCGGCGTCATTCTCGAAGGCTACGCCATGGGCCGCTCGCCCGAGGCACTCTGCGAAGAGATGCTGCGCGTGCTCGGCGAGCAGGCCAAATCCAGCGCTGACACTGCGCGCCTGCGTCTCGTCGACGAGCGCGGCGCATCAAGCAATTCGAACGAGGAGGGGTAGGTCATGACGGCGCTTCGCATGCGTGCCCGCGATTTCCTGACCGACGATCAACTGGCCGACGTGCGCCAGCGCGTGACCTGGAAGGGCGTCGCGATGATCGCGCACGCCTGGGCGCTGATCATTGGCGCAATCGCCCTGGTCGCCTGGTGGCCCAATCCGATCACCTACGTTCTCGCCGTCGCCATCATCGGTTCGCGTCAGCTCGGGCTCGCAATCCTGATGCATGACGGCGCGCATGGCTGCCTGTCCGCGGACGAGAAGACCAATCTCGCGCTGAGCCAGTGGTTTTGCGCCTATCCGCTCTTTGCCGAGACACGCAGTTATCGGCGCTATCACTTGCAGCATCATGCACGCACCCAGCAGGAGGATGATCCCGATCTGGTGCTGTCGGCGCCGTTTCCGATCACCAGGCTGAGCTATCGCCGCAAGTTCATTCGCGACATCACCGGGCAGACCGGGTACCAGCAGCGCAAGGCGCAATTGCTCAACGCGCTCGGTCCGAAGGACTGGCCGTGGCGGCAGCGCGCCGGGCATTTCTGGGAGAAGCTCGGCCCGCAATGCCTCGTCAACGCCGCGATGTTCGCAAGCCTCGCTGCGGCCGGTGTGTGGTGGGCCTATCCGCTGCTCTGGCTGGTGCCGCTACTGACCTGGATGATGGTCATCACGCGCATCCGCAACATCGCCGAGCACGCCGTCGTGCCCGACAGCAGCGATCCCTTGCGCAACACCCGCACCACGCATGCCAATGTCCTCGAGCGCCTGTTCATCGCGCCGTATTACGTGAACTACCACCTCGAGCATCATCTGCTGTTCTACGTGCCCTGCTACAATCTGCCGAAGGTGCATCGCCTGCTCAGCGAGAGCCGGCATACCGAGCGGATGGAGGTGCAGCCGGGCTACGCAGCCGTGCTGCGGCTCGCCACGGCGAAGCCGAACCGGGATGACCGGCCGGGCCAACTGGTCAGCAATGCGCGCCGTGCGCAAGCCGGCGCCGAGGTCGGTGCGGACCAGAAGGCCGGCGGGTTTTGACAGGCCGAATCCCCAGTCCAATGCAGGCCGAAGCTCCTATCTTGGCTTGACATTCCAGCCCCGGACAGTGTCTACGGCCCCCTTCGGAGCATGGTCGGGAACCAAGGCTCGGGCCGGACGTCATCGGCTGCGGGTTCTCGAACCACACGGCTCGAGCGATCCAGGGAGCGCCGATGACGGCAGCATTCACATTTCCGGGGCAGGGTTCCCAGGCAGTTGGTATGGGCAAGGCTTTGGCCGACGCCTTTCCGGTGGCGCGTGCCGTGTTCGACGAAGTCGATGCCGCGCTTGGAGAGAAGCTGACGGCCACGATCTGGGATGGCCCGGCCGAAACCCTTCAGCTCACCGAGAACGCCCAGCCGGCCCTGATGGCCGTGTCTGTGGCCACTCTGCGCGTGCTGGAGGCTGAAGCCGGGTTTTCCGTGGGGCGGGATGCGGCGTTCGTTGCCGGTCACTCGCTCGGCGAATATTCGGCGCTGGCGGCGGCCGGCAGCCTGACGATCTCGGACACCGCGCGGCTGCTTCGCACCCGCGGTCTCGCAATGCAAAAAGCCGTGCCGGTCGGTGCCGGCGCGATGGCCGCGCTGCTCGGCCTCGATTACGACGCGGCCATGGAGGTCGCCAGGGAGGCGGCCCAGGGGCAGGTCTGTCAGGCGGCCAATGACAATGGTGGCGGCCAGGTGGTCGTCTCCGGCGACAAGGCCGCGGTTGACCGCGCCGTCGAGATCGCCAAGACCAAGGGCGCCAAGCGCGCCATGTTGCTGCCTGTGTCCGCACCGTTTCACTGCAAGCTGATGCAGCCCGCCGCCGACGCGATGGCCGAGGCGCTGTCCAAGGTTACGATCAAGGCGCCGGCTGCGCCGCTGGTGTCGAATGTGCTGGCGAGCGCCATCACCGATCCCGACGAGATCCGCCGCCGCCTGGTCGAGCAGGTCACCGGCACGGTGCGCTGGCGCGAGTCGGTTGCCTATATGGCAGGGCAGGGCGTCACCCGTTTCTTCGAGATCGGCGCGGGCAAGGTGCTGACGGGACTCGTCAAGCGTATCGCCGATGGCGCCGTCGGCGTTGCCGTGGGCGGGCCGAACGACATTGCCGCCGCCAAGGATGCATTGGCCGCCGCGAAGCAGGCTTGAGTTTACGCACGATCTTTCCGGAAAACCGCTGCACACTTTTCCGGATCGTGCTTTGGAGGATTTTTCGATGTTCGATCTGACTGGCAAGAAGGCGCTCGTCACCGGCGCGACCGGCGGCATCGGCGGCGCGATCGCGCAGGCGCTGCATGCGCAGGGCGCCACCGTCGCGGTCTCGGGAACGCGCAAGGACGTGCTGGATGAGCTGGCCGGCAAGCTCGGCGAGCGCACCCATGTGCTGCCCTGCAATCTCTCCAAGGCCGACGAGGTCGAGGCGCTGGTGCCGGCTGCGGAAGCTGCGATGGGTCAGGTCGACATTCTCATCGCCAACGCCGGCATTACGCGCGACAATCTGTTCGTTCAGCTTCGCGACGAGGATTGGGAGGAGGTCATCAACATCAATTTGACTTCGACCTTCCGCCTGGCGCGTGCCGCCACCAAGTTGATGATGCGCAAGCGCTTCGGCCGCATCATCGCCATCACCTCGGTGGTCGGCGTCACCGGCAATCCCGGGCAGGGCAACTACACTGCGTCGAAAGCCGGCCTGATCGGCATGATCAAGACGCTGGGCGCCGAATACGCCAAGCGCGGCGTGACCGCGAATTGCATCGCACCCGGCTTCATCAAGACGCCGATGACGGATGCGCTCAACGACAAGCAGCGCGAGACGATTCTGACCAAGGTTCCGGCCAACCGCCTGGGGACGCCCGAGGACATTGCGGCGGCCGCGGTCTACCTGAGTTCGAACGAAGCGGCCTACGTCACCGGCCAGACCATCCACGTCAACGGCGGCATGGCCATGATCTGAGACGTCGTTCCGCACTGCCCACATGGGTGGGGCAGGATGCGGCAAACGGCCGTTTTCGGAGCGAATTGAGGCGTGTAGTCAAGGCAGTTGAAGTATGATAACCGGACCTTCAACGGATGGGCAAAGAACGCCATTGCAGGTTTTTGAAACCCTGTATATTGGCGATGCGGAGCCTTGGCCGTCATTCGCCGGGCCTCTACCGGTTAAGGTGGGGCCAAATCAAAGTTCGTAAGCGAAGGCAGTCAACGACCACGACGGCTCGTATCGTCCCGGGGGGTCGGGTCTACAGGGAACAACACGAGGTTATGCAATGAGTGACATTGGCGAGCGGGTTAAGAAGATCGTGGTCGAACACCTTGGTGTTGAACCCGAGAAGGTTGTCGACGCAGCGAGCTTCATCGATGACCTCGGCGCCGACAGTCTGGACACCGTCGAACTGGTGATGGCGTTCGAAGAAGAATTCGGGTGCGAGATTCCGGATGACGCCGCGGAGACGATTCTCACCGTCGGCGACGCCACGAAGTTTCTCGAGAAGAACGCGAAGAGCTAAGGCTCTTCATTTCGCGGGGACAACATTGAAACCGGACGGGCCGCTTTGCAGCGGTCAGCCGGTTTCTTGTTATTGGCCGTGAATCTTTCGATGCGGAGTTTTCGGATATGAGGCGGGTTGTCGTCACTGGTCTCGGCATGGTGTCGCCACTCGGTTGCGGCGTCGAGCCGACCTGGAAACGCATCCTCAACGGCGAAAGCGGTGCGCGCAGGATCGAGAGCTTCGATGTCTCCGATCTGCAGACCAAATACGCCTGCACGGTCGTGCGCGGCGACGGCAGCAACGACACCTTCAATCCCGACAAGTGGATGGAGCCGAAGGACCAGCGCAAGGTCGACGACTTCATCATCTTCGGCATGGCCGCGGCCGGCCAGGCGCTCGACGATGCGAACTGGCATCCCGAGACCGAAGAGGACAAGTGCGCGACCGGCACCATGATCGGCTCGGGCATCGGCGGCCTCAACGGCATCGCCGACACCGCTATCCTGCTGAAGGAGCGCGGTCCGCGCCGGGTGTCGCCGTTCTTCATTCCGGGCCGCCTGATCAATCTCGCATCCGGCTACGTCTCGATCGCGCACGGCCTGAAGGGACCGAACCATTCGGTGGTCACGGCCTGCTCGACCGGTGCCCATGCCGTTGGCGACGCCGCCCGCCTGATCGCGCTCGGCGATGCCGACGTGATGGTCGCCGGTGGCGCGGAGTCGCCGATCAGCCGCATCGGTATTGCCGGCTTCAACGCCGCACGCGCGCTGTCGACCGGCTTCAACGACACGCCCGAGAAGGCCTCGCGCCCCTACGACAAGGATCGCGACGGTTTCGTCATGGGCGAGGGCGCCGGCGTCCTCGTCCTGGAGGAGCTCGAGCACGCCGAGCGCCGCGGCGCCAGGATCTACGCCGAGGTGATCGGCTACGGTCTGTCGGGTGATGCCTATCACATTACGTCGCCGTCGCCCGATGGCGATGGCGGCTTCCGCAGCATGTCGGCCGCGCTCAAGCGCGCCGGCCTCACCGCATCCGACCTCGACTACATCAACGCCCACGGCACCTCGACACCGCTCGGCGACGAGATCGAGCTCGGCGCGGTGGAGCGCCTGCTCGGCAATGCCGCCTCCAAGGTTGCGATGTCCTCGACCAAATCGTCGACAGGCCATCTGCTCGGCGCGGCCGGCGCGATCGAGGCGATCTTCGCGATCCTTGCGATTCGCGATAACATCGTCCCGCCGACCATCAACCTGGACCATCCGTCGGTGGAGACCGCAATCGATCTCGTGCCGCACAAGGCGAAGCAGCGCGAGGTGAATGTCGCGTTGTCGAATTCTTTTGGTTTCGGCGGTACCAATGCCTCGGTCATCGTCCGGCGCCTGACCCATTAATTTGTGTTTGCGACGAATCCACCGTTTTGCCGTATTCGGCGATAGTCATGTCTGTGGGCGTGTGCATTTGGCTTGGCAAGCGATTGTCAGGCTGCGATTGAACCGGCAGGATTCAGGTTGCTTCGATGAGTGAAAGGCCGCCCATTTCGCCCCGGAGTCCGCGGGCAGCGCTCGAGCCCGAGCAGGTCCCGCCGCCGCCGAGGCGTTCGGAGCGGGCCCGCAATCCCTTTGTCGTGGTCGGCAACGCCATCATCACCCTGTTGCTGATCGCCATGCTCGGCGCCGGCGGCGCCTATTATTACGGCCGGCAGGTGCTCGAGGCGCCGGGGCCGCTGAAGGAAGACAAGATCGTCAACATCCCGCAGCGTGCGGGCAAGCGCGACATCGCCGAGACCCTGAACAAGGAAAGCGTGACCGACGTCAATCCGTGGGTGTTCATCGCCGCGGTGGCTGCGCTGAAGGCGAGCTCCGACCTGAAGCCGGGTGAATATTCGTTCCAGAAGAACGCATCCCTGCGCGACGTCATCGCCACCATCGTCGAGGGCAAGGTGGTGCAGCATTCCGTCACGATTCCGGAAGGCCTGACCTCCGAGCAGATCGTGGCACGGCTGTCCGACAACGACATCTTCACCGGCAGCGTGCGCGAATTGCCGCGTGAAGGCACGCTGCTGCCCGAGACCTACAAGTTCCCGCGCGGGACCCCGCGCGACCAGGTGATCCAGCGCATGCAGCAGGCGCACAAGCGCGTGCTCGCGGAGATCTGGGAGCGCCGCAGCCAGGACCTTCCGGTCAAGACGCCGGAGCAGCTCGAGACACTCGCCTCGATCGTCGAGAAGGAGACCGGCAAGCCGGACGAGCGTAGCCGGGTCGCGGCCGTGTTCGTCAATCGGCTGAAGCAGAAGATCAAGCTGCAGTCCGATCCGACCATCATCTACGGCCTCGTCGGCGGCAAGGGCACCCTGGGGCGCCCGATCAAGCGCAGCGAGATCACGCAGCCTTCGCCCTACAACACCTATGTGATCGAGGGACTGCCGCCGGGCCCGATCGCCAACCCCGGCCGCGCCTCGCTGGAGGCGGCCGCCAACCCGGCCCGCACCCGCGATCTCTTCTTCGTCGCGGACGGCAGCGGCGGGCACGCCTTCACCGAGACCTACGACGCGCACCAGAAGAACGTCGCCAAGCTGCGCGCGATGGAGAAGCAGATCCAGAACGACACGGTCGAGCCTGCCGAGGACGCACCTGCGCCGGCCGCCGCGGCGCCTGCGGCTGCCGATACGGCGCCGACCGCGACCACGCCCAAGCCGACCCAGCAGAAGAAGCCGCCGGCGCGGCCCGCCACCACTCCCGCGCCCGCGCGGCAGGGCGCCGTGCAGCCGTCGCCGCCGGTCATCCAGCGCTAGGGCTGGTCCAGCCTCGGTCGCTGTGCAGACCTGCCTACGGGACTTTGCGGATTCCACTTTCCCGCAAAATAGTCTTAAGATTCGCGTGGCCTGATGGCCTCGCGAATCCCATGTTTGTCGGAGAATTTGACCTGATGGCGCTGTCGTCCATGACCGGCTTTGCCCGAAGCCACGGCGCAAGCGGGCCGTATACGTTCGAATGGGAATTGAAGTCGGTCAACGCCAAGGGCTTTGACTTGCGGGTGCGGCTGCCGCAGGGGTTCGACGAGCTCGAGGCCCACGCCAAGAAGCGCGCCGGCGAGCTGCTCTCGCGCGGCACCGTCTACGCCAACCTCAACGTCAAGCGCGCCAATGCCGCCGCCACCGTCCGCGTCAATGAGGACGTGCTCAACGCCGTGCTGAAGGCGGCCTCCGTCATCGCCGGCAAGGTCGACGCGGTCGCGCCTAGCGTCGACGGCTTGCTCGCCATCAAGGGCGTCGTCGAGGTCGCCGAGCCCGAGGGCGACGAGGAGGAGGACAAGGCCGCACGCGCTGCCGCGGCCGACGCCTTCGACAAGGCGCTCGACGAACTCGTCGCGATGCGCAAGCGCGAGGGCACCTCGCTCGGCCAGATCCTGACCCAGCGGGTCGACGAGGTCGAGCAGCTGGCGAAGAGGGCGGAAGCCGCACCGGGGCGCAAGCCCGAGGCGATCAAGGCGAAGCTCGCCGAGCAGATCGCCGCGCTGCTGGACACGTCCGACCGTTTCGATTCCGACCGCCTGATGCAGGAGGCGATCCTGATCGCGACCAAGGCCGACATCCGCGAGGAGCTCGACCGCATCGCCTCCCACATCGCACAGGCGCGCGAGCTGATCGGCAAGGGTGGTCCGATCGGGCGCAAGCTCGATTTCCTGGCGCAGGAGTTTCACCGCGAGGTCAACACCTGCTGCTCGAAGTCGAACGACATCGAGCTGACCAATACCGGGCTCGCCATGAAGAACGTGGTCGAGCAATTTCGCGAGCAGGTCCAGAATCTGGAGTGATCGATGACGACGGGCGGTCACGGAACTGACGGTGTCGAGCGGCGCGGGCTGATGTTCGTGCTGTCCTCGCCATCGGGCGCGGGCAAGACGACGCTGTCGCGTCTGCTGATCGACCGCATGCCCGGTCTGCGCATGTCGGTGTCGGCGACGACGCGGTCGATGCGGCCCGGCGAGGTCGACGGCCGCGACTATCTGTTCGTCGACAAGCCCAGGTTCGACGCCATGGTGAAGGGCGATGAGCTGCTGGAATGGGCCACCGTGTTCGACAACAGCTACGGCACGCCGCGCGCGCCCGTCGAGGCCGCGCTGTCGGCGGGGCAGGACGTGCTGTTCGACATCGACTGGCAGGGCACGCAGCAGTTGCGCGAGAAAGCACGCGCGGACGTCGTCAGCGTCTTCATCCTGCCGCCGTCAGCCGGCGATCTCGAGAAGCGGCTGCATTCGCGCGCGCAGGATTCGGATGAGGTTATCCGCAAGCGGATGAGCCGCGCCAGTCACGAGATGAGCCACTGGGCCGAGTACGATTACATCGTCATCAACCACAATGTTGATGACGCCTTCGCCGAGGTGCAGTCGATCCTGAAGGCCGAGCGCCTCAAGCGCGAGCGGCGGACTGGCCTCGTGAGCTTCGTGCGAGGGCTGCAAGGTCAGCTTCAAGGCTAGCAGGGAAGGCTTCAGGGCGAGGCTGCGTCAGCCGTGGCCCTTCGGTCGCCAGCCGCTCCAGCATCGCCGTAATGATATCGATGTCGGCGGCGCTGGCCGCTTCGTGCGCATGTTCGTCACGCGCGTCCGCGTTCTGCTCTGCTGGCTCTTCGCGGTGGGCGGCGTCGGCGGCGAGCTGCGGCGCAGGAGGCTCGATCTCGAACTCGCCGTCGAAATAGTCGATCCCGGTCTCGTCAGGCTTTGTCTCGTCAGGCTCTGCTGTCGCAACCTCAACGGAACGGCCCTGCGCAGCGATCCGGCCGATGGCGCTTGAGAATGCGGCGATCTGCGGGGCTTCCGCACGCATGGCGTCGAAGTCCACCGGGAGCGGCCGTACGACGCGCGGCGCCGGCTCGGTATGCCAGGGCGCACGGCTGTCGGCGTCATCCTGCCGATGATCCCAGTTCACGCGGCGATCGGCCGCCCGGGCGCGCGCGCGTCGACCGGCGAAGCGATAAATCACGCTGGCGAGGAGGCCGGCGAGCGTCAGCGCGCCGCCGATGACGAGCAGCAGCATCTGCACCGATCCGGTCGGCTTGTCGGCGGGGGCCTCTGCCGCGGCGAGCGTTACCGGGGAGGCGGCTGGCTTCGCACTCGGCTGTACCGACGCTGCTGCAGGTGCGGCAGCGGTTGCAACTGATGGCTGCGGTGCGGGCGAAGCGAGGGCGGCGTCGGGCCAACGCGTGGCGACGGAGGGCTGCGCCGCATTGGCATCACTGGCGCCGGGAGCCTGCGGCGTGGCGGCTGCGGCTGACGCCGGCGCGTTCGCGGCGGGGTTGGTTTGCTGTGCAATGTATTCGGCATGCGCATTTTGCACCGATGACGGCGCGGCTGGAGCTGCACTCGGCGTGTCGGTCGTCGCCTGCGCGCTCTGTATGGGCTTGGCACCTTCCTTGGCACCGTCCTTGGTACCTTCGGCACGCAGATACCAGCATTGCCGCTTGGTCCCGCGCTCGACGCGATAGAACCAGTGCTGCCCCTGCGGCGCGACACCCTTTGGCGAGGCGACGCAATCGCTCGCGGCATTCGCCGTGCTTGCGCTCGCGGTATTCGCCGTGCTTGCGGCGCTGGGTGTGCTTGAGGCGCTGGATGTGCTTGGCGCGTTCTGTGAAACGGCAGCCAGCGGCGCGCCGGCAATGATGCTGCCGACTAGCGCGGACATGAACTTTGCGGTGCGGTTGCCCATCCTGGTCTCCCGTTTACGCATGACGCAACTCGTTACCTTCCCTTTCTCAACAAAGAGTTAGGTGGCAATGAGCCGCAAATCCGGAGAGGATGTGGCTTGAATCGGGCCTGCGCGGTGTTCGTTCCGCCGCGAATTCAGGCTTTTTGCCGGCGCTATTGCTTGCTCGCGGTCCAGGTTCCCGAGCAGCCGTCAGAGCGGCGGAAAGTGCCGGAACCGCTGCGTCCGGACAGGTGGCCAGCGCCGGTATAGGTGATGCCTTCTGATGCGACGAAGCAATCCAGACCGCCGCGGCGGAGAGATTCTGGATTGCTTCGCAACATTCGCAATGACGGAAAGAGCCGCTCCTAATCCCGCGACATCGCCCGAGAGGCTTCCTTCTCCAAGTCATGATAGACTTCGGGACTGACGTCGACGCCCACGCCGAGGATAGAGCCGCCCTTGAACGTGCCTGGCGATTTGTACTCCTGGCTGACGGCATCGCCGCTGTCATAGCCGACGCAAAGGCCGTCGCCGGCAAGGGTGAATTTTCCCGATTGTGTGCGCATGTCGCCTTGGGCGACGGACTGCCCGTTGACGTAGAGCGTCGTCTTGCCGACGGATTCACCCTTCGGGCCCGCCTTGTCGCGGACGAACTCCATGCCAAGCGTGTACTTGCCCGGCTTCAGTTCGTTGGAGACGAAGCGTTGTTCCGGCTTGATGCCGAGGAAATTATACACGTAGTTCAGCTTGCGATCCTTGATGAACAGGCTGTGCCCGCCGAAGCGGGAGCCGTGCGCAAAGATCACCCCGGTTGCATCGGGATCGCTGATCTCGACATCGGCGACGATCTTGTAGGAGCGGCCGCGCACATTGACGGCAACGCCTTCCGGGACCGGCGAGGTGCCGGGATAATAGACGTAACGCGTGCGGGGCTTTTCCTCGCTGGGCCGTTCGATGCCGAGCAACTCGGCCGGAGTCCGGTCGTCGAGTGGCAGCACGAAATTCTTGTCCGCCTCTTCGAACCAGGCCTTGATGAGACCTTTCAGTTTGTCAGGATACTGCTTGGCGACGTTGACCGATTCCGATCGATCGACGTCGACATGATAGAGCTCCCAATCGTCCTGGTCGAAATGCCCCTTGCCGGTGAGGGGCGCGTGCAGGGCCGCGGCCTTCCAGCCGTCCTCCCAGATGCCGCGGGTGCCGAGCATGGCGTAATATTGCCGCTTCTTCTGCGTGGGAGCGTCCTTGGCATCGAAGCTGTAGCGCATCGAAACCCCCGACATCGGGTATTGCTCGACGCCGCGGAACACTTTCGGCATGTCGAGCCCGCAGACATCGAGGATGGTCGGAACGATATCGGTCGAGTGGTGATATTGGTCGCGGATCTCGCCCTTGGCCTTGATCCCCTTCGGCCAGGAGATCACGAGGGGGCAGCAGGTGCCGCCGGCATATTCGGAATAGCGCTTGAACATCTGGAACGGGGTCGAGAACGCCGTCGCCCATCCGGTCGGGTAGTGGTTGTAGGTCTCGACGCTGCCGAGCACATCGAGATATCTCATATTCTCGGCCATCTCGTCCGGATAGTTGTTGAAGAACTTGTTCTCGTTGACCGAGCCGTTCGGGCTGCCTTCACCGGATGCGCCGTTATCGGCGCAGTAGAACACCAGCGTATTGTCGAGTTGACCGCTCTTCTGGAGATAATCGATCAGCCGTCCGATCTGCACGTCGGTGTATTCCGAGAAACCGGCATAGACCTCGGCCATACGTGCGAACAGTTTCTTCTCGTCGGCGCTGAGCGAACTCCACGGTCGCACCGCGTCGAGCTGGTTCGCGACGCTCTGCGGCAGCGGATTGATCTGCGTGAGCTTGGTATCCTTCGGCAGCAATCCTTTCGCGATCATGCGCGGCAACACCCAGTCGCGATAGGCTTCATAGCCATCGTCGAACTTGCCCTTGTACTTGTCGACATACTCCTTGGGGGCATGATGCGGGGCATGGTTGGCGCCGGGACAAAGCCACATGAACCACGGCTTCGACGGATTGCTGGCCTTCTGGTCACGGATCATCTGGAGCGCGTTCTCGACCAGATCGCGGGAGAGGTGATAGCCCTCCTCAGGTGAATAAGGTGCGTCGACGAATTTGTTGTCCTCGGTCAGATCGGGAAACCACTGGTTGGTCTCACCACCGAGAAAGCCATAGTAGCGATCGAACCCTTTCTGTAGCGGCCATTGCGAACGGGTCGCGCCGGCGGCGATGTCCTGCTCCGGCACGTTGTGATTCTTGCCGAGCCAGAACGTGCTCCAGCCGGCGCCCTGGAGCACCTGGCCGATGGTGGCGCATTCGTCCGGGATCCGTCCGCTCCAGCCCGGGAAACCCTGGGCGGCTTCCGTGATGCACGAATTGCCGTTGAGATGGTGGTTGCGGCCGGTCAGGAATGTCGAGCGGGTCGGCGAGCACAGCGCGGTGGTGTGCCATTGCGAATACATCAGGCCATTGTCAGCAAGCTTCTGCAGCGTCGGCATGTTGATGCCGCCGCCGAACGGAGACCATGCCGCCAGGCCGGTGTCGTCGTAGAGGATCACCAGAATGTTCGGCGATCCCTCGGGCGCGCGTGCCGGCGTGAAGGGACCCCAGTCCGGTGTCGAATCGCGCGAGTCCAGCTTGATGACGCCATTGAAGCCCTTCTTCGTCAGCGCGCCGGGCGTTGTGGATGGCGTGGCCGTCGCTCCCTGCGCCGAGGCCGGAGCGGTTGTCCCGGGCGCTGCGGACAATGCAGCGACGGCTCCGATCGCCGTCGATCCGAGCAGGACATTCCGCCGGTTGATGGCGGACGCTTCGTTCGTGGTCTTCTGATCGGGGGAGGAATTGATGTTTTTGGGAGCGCCGTTACTCATGGTGGTCTCCGTGTTGCTAAACGACCCCGGATGCGCTCGCTTGCACGCAAGCTGATCGCGAAGGTCAAGCCATGCAGGCGCGTGTTTGCGTCAACGCGATTGGTTGCGATGACGTCAAACTGACGAAGAGCAGCACCTTGCGAAAACTCGTGACCCGCAATCTGTCGCGAGAGGCTAGTCGCTGGAGCGAGGGGAGATTAGCTCAAGGCTGCGGGGATAACATGTGCACTTTGTGCCAATGGCTGCAGCCGTGAAAGCAAGTACCTCTTGCCTTGAGATGATCTCGAGGCGGGAGCCTATTTCCACACCCGCGCCAACATCAGCGCGAGACATCCCAACGCTGCGCTGATGAGACACACCATCGCGTAGGATTGCGCGAACAGACCGGACTCGATGAAGACGCGGCACGCCAAGGCGAGGCAAATGGCTGCGAGCAGCAGGCAGGCGGAGCCCGCCGCGATCGACAGATATCGTATCGCGGTCGCGACTGGCCTTGCGGATGATCTTGCGGGTGATGCGGGATCGTTCATGGGGAATAACAGCAACGCCTCCGGCGCGGCAGCATCAGTTGCGTGCGCAGCAATCGACCACCGTGCGCCAGATGCGCTGGATCTCGACTGACCTCTGGAGTTCGATCACGTGGTTCTCGCTCGCGTGGCGGGATGTCGGGACGGGGTGAAGTTCGCGCGGTGCGATCCAACGCTCCGAGATCGGATCGTACCATTTGCCGAGATTGACCAAGCTCGTGTCTCCTGTCGTCGCTTCTCCCCCTGTGGTTTCCTGTTCGCCAACGCGCTGGACGCGCCGCGTGTTCCAAAATCCAGGTCTGAAGTGATAGGGAACGATGCCGCGAGGAGCGTCAGTGCTTCGAACTGTCTTGCTCGGGAGAAGACGATCCGCCGGTCGAACTCTGGCCTTCTCGCGCCCGGAGCTCTTTCGGGGTCGTCTCGAGGGATCGCTCGTCGCTCGCCGGTTCGGCGTACTGCCGCTGCTTGCGGTATTTGCCGATCATCCGCTTGATGTCGTCGACGGCCTCCAGCAGAGGCGGCGTCAGCGAGAACAGCGCACCCATCGCAACGGCGATGATGGTGTGCCGCAGCGAGACCTTTTCGTCCTCATCGTAAACGTAGGCATTTTGGCCGATCGGGACGGGCGCGAGCCCGCTCGACGCGCGAGGCTCACTCGATTTCCGTGGCTTGCGCGGCGGGACCATGATCACGACGAACAGGACGTTGATCAGGATCCAGATGCCCAGAATGATAAGAAAGGTCCGCATTCCACTCAAAACCAAAGGTGATGCAATGTGCTGCCGGCTTATGCGGGTAT
Organism: Bradyrhizobium sp. CCGUVB4N; assembly: GCF_024199945.1. Lineage (GTDB taxonomy): Bacteria > Pseudomonadota > Alphaproteobacteria > Rhizobiales > Xanthobacteraceae > Bradyrhizobium. The sequence goes on from NZ_JANADP010000001.1 coordinate 4,402,115, forward strand.
TGAACGGCTGTTCGCATCCTAATGCAAGTTGTGCTTTGGTGTGACGCAAGTTTCGGGGTGTAGCCGGCTATCGAAATTCGGCAAGTCGGGCCGGGTCCACCCCCGGAACCGGGGCGGCGGCGGACGTTAACGTTCTGCCGACGCGTTAACGAAACCGCCGGGTCACCATCGCCAGCACGAACACCGGCTCGGTGCCGTCGAACACGCTGAGCGTCCAGCTGTCGCCGGGACGCAGCGCATGCTCGACGTCGCGGGAGAGGCGGACGGCTTCGCGCCAGGCGGCCTCGTCGTCGGTGAGCGCCTCGCCTGTGGTGTCGATGTGAGGTTGCTGGCCTTCGAAATGGAAAAAGTACCGCGGCATGTCCCGGCAATGCGGGCCAGTCGAATATGTTCCGACGCGCGCGGATTGGCCGCTCCGTCAGGAGTGACCCAGCACTTCGCGGAAATGCTTCTTCACCGTGACGTTGCAGGCGCAGGCGCTCGCCTGCAGCGCCGGTCCGTCGAGGATCAGGATGGCGCCGCGGCGCGTTGCGAGGATGCGCCTTGCCTTCAGCATCTGGATGACGCGGCTGGCATAGCTGCGGGAGACCCCGAGCATACCGGCGAGCTGCTCGTGGGTGAGGGGAATCTCGTCGCCGCCGAGGTGCTCCTGCGCCGCGAGGATCCATTTCGCGGCGCGCTGCTCGATCGAATGCGCGGCGTTGCAGGCCGCGGTCTGCAGCAGCTGCGCAAGCTGGCAGGCGGCGTAGCGCGCGAACAGATCGTGCAGGCTCGCCGATCTCTGCTGCGCCTGTTCGAACGCGCGCAGCGGCAGGCGGAGCACCGAGCCGCCCACCTTCACGACGATGCGGGCATAGGCCAGCGACGGGCCGCGTCCGGCGGGGAGACCGACCGCACCCTCGCGTCCGACCAGCAGGCTTTCGACCTCGCGATCGTCCTCGACCGGTACCGCGAACGACACGAACGTGGGGCCGCACGGGAAGTGGACGGCGCCGATGCTGTCGCCGGCATGATGCAGGATGTGGTTCGAAGCCAGCTCGACCGATTGCAAATGAGGAGCAAGCAGCTCGAAATCGTGGGCATTGAGCTTCTGGAGGAGCTCGTTCTTGGGCCGGCCGGTCACACTGATTCTCTTGCCTGCCGGGAATCGGCACCGGGGAGAACCCTACGTTTCCCGGCAGAAACCGACGGTTCCAAAGTGCACACAAGGGGTTACGGGAAATCGAAAAAATGGCGCCGAACGCGGAAGAGCGTCCTGCGTTGCACGGGCGCCACGCCTCGAACTTTGTTCTTGGCCGGAGAACTACGGAATTTCGAAATGGAGCGGACGCTCTGTTCAGGAGTGAACACAAGGTACCGCCGCCGGGCCGGCGGGGCCAAGGGCATCACGTGCCGTTGCCGTCAGCCCAAGCGGGCCGCGCGCGCAGCCGACAGGCGGTTCTGATGCCTGTAGGTGTCGATCGCCCTGTTGGCGAGCATCAGCGGCCGGCGCTCGCCGGTTTTCAGCTGTGCTTCAATCGCATCGAGAATGATGTTGGCGGAATTGTCGGGCGGGCCGAGCTCGCCGCTCTTCTCGAGGAAGCTCCAGGCGATGAAGAATGCGCTCTCGACGGTGCAGCGGATGGTCATGCGCTGCCAACGCGGTGCGGCCGCAGCCGTTCCGAGCGTCGGGCTTCGTACCAAGGCCTATTCTAAAGGTGCGCGCTACTTCAGCGACGAGCTGATCGAACCGAACTTCAGCTTCAGCGTCGAGCCGAGATTGTTGACCACCGCGATGATGGCCAGCGCGATGCCGGCGGCAATCAGACCGTACTCGATCGCAGTCGCGCCGGATTCGTCGGCCAGGAAACGGCGAATGGTCTGCATGCTCACACCAGAATTCCGAAATGGGATGGTGAGGATTATAGTCGTCAGCGTGCAGGTTCCCCTATTTGGAACCGGGCCTTTCGTGAATTCCGGGTTAATCGCGCAAACGAAAGCGGCGGCGAGACGCCTGTCCCGCCGCCGATCGAAACTCAGTTCTTCAGCACGATGCGGCCGACCACGTGGCCTGCGCGCAGCTCGTCGATCCACTTCTGGACATCGCCCATCGGCTCTTCGCGCATCGGCGTCTGCTTGATCTTGCCGGCGCGGGCAAGCGCCATCAGCTCATGCGCCTCCGCGAGCGTGCCGACCATGAAACCTTCGACGGTGAGGCGTTTGTAGACCCATTGCACCATCGGCAGCGTGAACTGGCCGCCCATCAGGCCGGACACCACGACCTTGCCGCCGCGCGCGGCAACCGCGACCGCGAACGCCATCGACTTCTCGTTGCCGGCGAAATCGACGACCTCGTCGAAACCGCCGTCGGTCTCCTTCAGGATGCGCTTGATCACGTCGGGCTCGGACGGATCGTAGGCATTGGCCGCGCCGTTCTTCAGCGCGGTCTCGCGCGCGGCCGGCGAGAGATCGGCGACCGTGATCGGCTGCTTGAACATCGCTTGCGCGAACGACAGGCCCATCATGCCGACGCCGCCGAGACCGATCAGCAGCAGATTGCGCTGACGCGGACGGTCGACCAGGCGCTTGAGCGCGCCGTATGCGGTGACGCCGGAGCACATCAGGGTGGCGGCCTGGTTGACGGGCAGGGGATCGTAGTCGAGCAGATATTTTGCGTCGGGCACCAGCACGTGGGTGGCGAACCCGCCGTCGATGGAGACGCCGAGGAAGCGCTGCTTGGCGCAGAGGTTCTCGTCGCCGTTCTTGCAGTCGCGGCACTGGCCGCAGCCGATCCAGGGAAACACCGCCTTCTTGGCTCCGACGAGACCCGCCGGCACGTCGGGGCCGACTTCGTCGACGACGCCGGCGATCTCGTGGCCGAGCGTGAAGGGCAGCGTCATGCCGCGCGTGGTGTCGAGCTTCTTGCCGCCGCCGAGATCGGCATAGCCGTCCTGGATGTGCAGATCGGAATGGCAGAGGCCGCAGCGTTCGATGCGCACCAGCACTTCGGCGCCTTGCGGCTTGGGCGTATCGACGATGGTCTCGCACAGGGGCGCATCGAACTTGACCAGCGACTGCCGACGCATCAACGCCATTTTCTTTCCTCCGGAATTTCCATTCTCACGTTTCGGCTCGTATATCGGCCAATTCACGCGCCATGGCAACAAAGCCGGAGATGGGAATGGTCTCGGCACGCCGCGTCGCATCGACGCCGGCGGCTGCCGCAAGTCGCGCGGGATCGACACCGAGCGATTTCAGGCTTTGGCGCAGCATTTTCCGGCGCTGGCCGAACGCCGCGGCCGCGACCTGTTCGAGCATCCTGCGATCGCAGGGCAGAGGCTCCGCGCGCGGCACCAGGCGCACGACGGAGGACGTGACCTTCGGCGGCGGCACGAAGGCGGACGGCGAAATGTCGAACAGGATTTTGGTCTCGCAGCGCCAGTTGGCGAGCACGCCGAGGCGGCCATACGCCTCCTCGTCCTCGCGCGCGACGATGCGCTCGCCGACCTCGCGCTGAAACATCAGCACCATCATGTCGAACCAGGGCGGCCAGGGCTCGGTGGTGAGCCAGTTGATCAGGAGCTGGGTCGCGATGTTGTAGGGCAGATTGGCGACGATCTTCGCGCGCTCGCCTGCCAGCAGCGGGCGCGGATCGAACGTCATGGCATCGCCATGCACGATCTCGAGCCGGCCGGGATAGCGCGCGGAAATATCGTTCAGCGCCGGGATCGCGCGCTCGTCGTGCTCGATCGCGATGACGCGTCTGGCGCCGAGCGCGAGCAACGCACGTGTCAGTCCGCCCGGGCCCGGGCCGATCTCGACGATGGTGCTGTCGTCCAGCGGCGCTGCTGCGCGCGCGATGCGCGCGGTGAGATTGAGGTCGAGCAGAAAGTTCTGGCCCAGCGACTTGCGGGCGGACAGCGCGTGCTGGCGAATGACCTCGCGAAGCGGCGGGAGGTCGTCGATCGCGCTCATCAGCTGTTTGCAGCCGCCATGCGGCTGGCAAGCTTGAGCGCGGCGATCAGGCTGGCCGGATTGGCCTTGCCGGTGCCGGCGATGTCGAAGGCGGTGCCGTGATCGGGCGAGGTGCGGATGAAGGGCAGGCCAAGCGTGACATTGACGGCGTCGTCGAACGCCACCGTCTTGATCGGGATCAGCGCCTGGTCGTGATACATGCAGACCGCGCAGTCATAGGTGTTGCGCGCGGCCTCGTGGAACATGGTGTCGGCGGGGAGCGGTCCCCTGGCGTCGACGCCGTCATTGCGCAGGAGCTTGAGCGCCGGTGCAATCACGGTCTGCTCTTCATGGCCGAGCGAGCCGTCCTCGCCGGCATGCGGGTTGAGGCCGGAGACCGCGATGCGGGGACGGGCGATGCCGAAGCGGGATTTCAGCTCGGTCGCAACGATGCGCACGGTCGAGACGATGAGCTCGCTGGTAAGCTGGGCGAGCGCGTCCCGCACGGACACGTGGATCGTCACCGGCACCACGGCGAGCCGCGGCGACCACAGCATCATCACCGGCTGCGGCACGCGGCCATCGAGGCTCGCAAGCTCGGCGAGGAATTCGGTGTGGCCGGGATGACGGAAGCCCGCGCGGTAAAGCACGCTCTTGGCGATCGGGTTGGTGACGACGGCGCTGGCGCGACCGGCGCGGACGTCGTCGATCGCCTGGCGGATCGAGGCAAGCGCTGCCGGTGCGCTCGATGCGTCGGGCTTGCCGGGCGCAGCGGTCGCTCGCTCGCCGGTCGCGACCACGGGCAGGGCGTCCGCAAAGGCAGTCTCGGCTTCGCCCGGCTTCACCGCGGCGATCCTGATATCGGCGTCGAGTGCCTTGGCGCGCTGCGCGATCAGCGCCTCGTCGCCGAGCAAATAGAAGGCGGGAAGGTCGAGCTCGCGGCGCCTGAGCCAGGCCGCGATGGTGATGTCGGGGCCGATGCCGGCGGGCTCTCCGAGCGTCAGTGCAAGGGGCTTTGCGGGAGCGGCCATCAGCGGTTGCGATATTCGATCATCGCCGCCTTGCGGAGCTCGTCGAGATAGGCCCTCTGGGTCTTCTCGTACTTTTCAATATACATCTTCTCGCGGATCTCGCGCTTCTTCGGCGTATCGATCGTGGTCGGCTTGCGCGCGCAAAGCACGACCATCTCGATGCCGGCCTTGGTCACTTCAGGGGCCGTGAGGTGACCGATCGCGGTGTCGTCGAGAACCTTGCGCAGTGCCTCCGGCAGGTCAGCCGTGGTCTTGGTGACGGTGTCGCGGATGGTGGCGTTCGGCGTCGAACGGAACAGCGAATTGGCTTCCTCGCAGCTTCCGACACGCGAGCGATACTGCTCGGCTTCCTTCATCCGCGTCTCCTGGAAAGCGGCGGACGAGCCGCGCGGCACGATCAGCACGATCGGCTGCATCTTGTATTCGGTGCCCTCGATCTGCAGCTTCTCGTCGCCGCCTTCGCGCACCTTGTCGGCGACGTCCTTCTCGCCGACGATCAGCTTCTCCTTGAAGCGGCCGCGCACGAGACTGGTCCAGACCATCTCGGCCTTCATGCGGTTCTTGAGCGCTTCGGGGCGCACGCCCTTGGTCTCGAGCGATTTGCTGAGCTGATCGATCGAGATGCGCATGCGCTGCGCCATGCCCTCGTAGGATCCGTTGACGTCGGATGCGGTGGGGTCGACGCCGTATTTCTTGCCTTCCTTCAGCTTGATCTTGTCGTCGATCAACGTGTTGATGATGTCCTGCCGGTTCTGCGGCTTCTGCGTCGTCAGCGTCTCGAGCTTGGTGCGCTGCTCGATGTCGAAATCGGTGATGGGATCGCCGTTGACCATGACGACGATGTTCTGCGCATGCGCAGGTGCACCGGCGAGAACCAGTGCGGAGGCCAGCACAGCGCCCAGCACGAAGAGGGGGAGACGGAAGACAGGCAATCGGGTGGTCATATTTGTCGCTCGCATGTCAGCCGCAATGATCCCGCGAGAGGGAACAAGCGGCCGGCAATTCAAACGGGTTCACTGGTAGCCGGCGGATGAGCTGGACCCGGTCGAGGTCGCCAGCGTGCGCAGGCCGATCTGGAACATGAACGCGTGGCTCAGCACGGGCGGCGTGGTGCCCGCGGAATAGCTATACGAAGTTACATAGTTCGCCGCCAGCACGAAGCAATCGTCGACATAGCCGGCGCCGAGCACATATTGGTTGATCTTGTTGGCCTCGAGGTCCCAGCGCGCCGAGCCCGTCACCACCCAATTGGTCGCGACCTTGATCGAGCCGGTCGTCAGGATGCCCTCGCGGCGGGTCAGGTAGCCGAGTTCCGGCTGCGGCGCGTAATTGCCGTACATCACGCTGACCGACCAGCGATTGAAGTTGGCGCGGCCTTCCGCCTCGAAGCGCTGGATGTTCCAGGTCTGCTCGTCCATGCGGGAGCGGACGCTGAACGTATAGGTGCTGTTCGGTGAGTAGGCGGCGCTCGCCACGTAATCCGAACGCGGCTTGTCGAGGCCGGAATTGATGCCGGTGTTGATGGAGTCCTGCACCGCGAAGGAGTTCATGCCGAACAGCTGGTAGGACTGGCCGAACAGCACCTTGACGGCGCCGCCCTTGTCGAACTGTGTGGTCGCCTGCACGCCGACATTGGCGCGGCCGCCGCCTTCGACGCGGTCGTAGCCGGAGAACTTGTCGACGCTGAACAGGTTCGAGGCGTCGAACACCATGCTCTGCGCATCCTCGTTCGGGAGCTTGCCGGCGTAGGTCTCGTTCGGGCGGATGATGATCTGCGCGATCGGCTCGATGGTGGTCGAGCCCCAGGGCTGAACGTTGATGAAGGGATAGCGATATTCGAGGCCGACGGTCGGCATCAGGCGGAACGCCTGGGTGTTGCCGACGGGCAGGTAGTTCGACACGCCCGGCTGGTTGGAGACGTCGGAATTGATCGCGTCGGCGCGCAGGATCGCGAACGGCGTCCAGATCTCGCCGAACGGATCGGTGAAGGACTTGCGCCACTGCGCCTCCGCCGTCAGGCGGGTGTAGGTGCCGGGGAAGCCGCGCAGCAGGCACTGCGACGGTGTGCGCGCGAGCGGATCGGCCGAGGTCGTCGTGCACAGGCCGTTGGTGTTGGCCGTCGTCGTGATCGGATCGAACGCCGCGTCGTTACGCGTCAGATTGACGAAGTTGGTCTTGTAGGAGACCTCGCCGCCGAAGATCGGATAGTTGAGCACGTTCGAGTAGTCGATCACGGGATAGACGACCGGGACCTGCTGCTGGTTACCCGAGAAGCTCGTCCAGTACATCGTGCGCGCGTCGAAGAAGCTGCGGTTGCCGACGCCGGTCAGATAGAGCTGCGACAGCGCATCCGTCGGCAGGTTCAGGAACGAACCGAGCGGATCGCGATAGGCCGACAGGCGGTAGTCCGACATGAAATAGTAGTCGGAGAGCAGGACGCCGTCCCAGCCCCAGACCCATTTGTCGTTCAGCGCGAACTGGCCCTTGGTCTCGATGCCGCCGCGGAACTGACGATCGCCCGGCTGGCCGGCGAAATTGCCGGGGTTGAGCTGGTCGATGCCGTAGACGCGAACCTGGTAGGCACCGTCCAGCAGGCGCTGGCGGAACTCGGCCTGGAACAGCACGCCCTGCTTGGAGGTGATGCGCGGGCTGAAGGTCGCGTCCATGTCGGGCGCGATCGCCCAGTAGAACGGGACTTCGACGCCGTAGCCGAACGCCGTGTAGGAGGTGAAGCCCGGCATCAGGAAGCCGGTCTTGCGCTTCACGGTCGGATCGGGCGTCGAGAAATAGGGCATGTAGGCGAGCGGCACGCCGAAGAACTCGAGCTGCGCCGTCTCGAAATACAGCATCTTCTCCTGCTGGTCGTGGATGATGCGGGCACCCTTGACCTGCCAGAGCGGGGGCTTCTTCGGATCGTCCTTACACGGCGCGCAGGCCGTGTAGACGCCGTTCTCGAACACCGTGTAGTTGCCGCTGGAGCGGTCGGCGCGGGTCGCGGCCATGCGGGTCTGGTCGGCGGTGTCCACGCGCAGCGAATCGACGAAACCGTCGCGGTAGTCGTCGGAGAGATCCAGGATCTCGGCATAGGTGATCTTGCCGTCGGCATCCGTCATGCGGATGTTGCCTTCGGCATGGAGCCGCTTGGTCTTCTGGTCGTAGATGACCCGGTCGGCCTCGACGCTGGTGCCGTTGTAGAACAGCTGGACGTTGCCGACCGCCGAGACGCGCGAATTGTTGTAGTCGTAATCGACCTCGGTCGCCTGCACGAGCATCTGCCCGTCATTGGCGGCCTTCGGCGGCTTCGGACGCGGCGGCAGCGGATTGTAGGTGTAGCTCTGGGCGGCAGCCGGCGTCACCGCGGCAAGATCGATCATGCCGGCGAACGATGCGGTCGCGATCAGGGCGAGGACGAGCCTGCGGACAGCCAAGCCGTATCCGTTCGCGCGCACGGGGGTGCGCAACGTCGAATCAGACACAAGTCCTCTGCGGACGGCAGTCACTAACCGTCCTCCTGGTACAACAAGGCCAAAAAGCCGGTGAGGCCGCCCACCACTACGGGCAACCACGCCGCAGCGATCGGATGCATCAACTCAGCCTTGCTCAAGTCTTCAGTCACTTTCGACAAAACGTAGAGCAGAAAGCCTGCGCCCACGCCACTCAAAACCATCTTCTGTACGCCGCCCATCCGGAAGAAGCGCAGCGACACGGAAGCCGCGAGCATCACCATGGCGGCGAGCAAAAACGGCTGTGCCAGCAGCTTGTGATACTGGAGTCGATATCCGGCTGTCGCGAACCCCGAGCTCTCCGATGAGCGGATGTAGCTCGGTAGTTGCCAAAAAGACACAGTCTCGGGTGTGGAAAAGCTGTTGCGGACCTGTGCTTCGGTCAACGTCGTCGGAATCTCCAGGCTGGCCTGGTCGACCGGCGGAGAATCGAGCGAGAAGCGGCGCACGCCCTTGAACAGCCAATGGCCGGCCTCGAGCGTCGCCTCGCGCGCCTCGATGCGCTCCTTGAAGTGCTGCTCTGTGTCAAACCGGAACAGTGTGAGCCCGGTCAGCCGGACGCCCTGCTGCTCGCTGCGCGCGGCGTTGATGATGGTCTGGCCGTCGCTGGTCACCTGGTTGAGCCAGAAGCCCGAGGCGTCCTGAATGCCGCCGCCGGGCGCCGAGCCGAACAGCTCGGCTTCCATGCGCTTGGACAGCTCGCGTAGGTTCGCCGACATCGGATTGTAGGCGACGGTGGCGATCACGCCGATCAGAAGCGCGCTGCCGAGCGCGGGCGAGATGAACTGCCAGGCCGAGATGCCGGCGGCGCGCGCCACCACGAGCTCGAGCCGGCGGGAGAGGGCGAGATAGCAGGTCATGGCGCCGATCAGCATGCAGAACGGCGTCAGCTTCTCCAGCAATTGCGGCACCCGGAACAACGAGGTCTCGGCCACCATGATCGCCGACGCCGACGCAAGCCCCGAGGTCTTGCGCACCATCTCGATGTAGTCGACCAGCACCAGCAGCAGGAAGATGCTCGCGAACACGCCGAGTGCGGCGACCACGAAGCGGCCGGCGAAATAGCGCCCGAGCGTGTTGGTGAGCATGCTCATGCGGCGGCCGGCCGTCCGAACAGCCGCGCGATCCGCGCGTTCGATTTGTTGATGGCTTCCATCAGGCCCGGCGGCGGCTCGACCACGATGCCGCCGATGACCATCCACAGCCCGACGGCGATCGCCCCGAGCACCATCACGTACTGGGCCAGCACCGGGCCCGACGATTTCACGGCCATGACCGAGCAGGCGAAGCCGGCCATGCGCAGGCCGAACACGGCGAGGATCGAGGAGCCGATCGAGAAGTTGCGGCTCTGGCGGGTGGTGCGCGGCGCCCCCAGGAAGGCGAAGGTCAAGACGGCAAAGGCGAACGGATAGATCGGCGCCAGCAGGCTGTCATGCAGCGCCGAGCGGAACTGTCCGGGGATTTGCTTGTAGACCGGGTCGTCCTCGGACGGCGAGAACAGCTCCCACAGATAGCGCTCGCGGATGCCGAGGGTGACGTCGTGGCCCTGGTTGCCGAACTTCGACATGTCGAAGCCGTAGCGGCCGAAGGCCACCAGCGCAGGATCGCGCTTGCCCGCTTCGAAACGCTGCAGATTGCCGTCCTTGAGCACCAGGAACGATCCGTTCTCGTTCTTCACGACCTCGCCGTGCTCGGCCACGATCGAGACGCGCTCATTGGGATCGCGGCGGTCGTCGATGAAGATGCCGGCGAGGATGCCGCCGGGCAGCCGCTCGCGAATCCGGATCGTGAGGTTCTTGTCGAGCTGGGCGAAGCGACCGGGCTGCAGGATGTTGGTGAGCACGTCGGCGGTGATCTCGGCATCCCACTGCTTGATCCGCCGCATGCCGTCGGGCGCGAGATAGGCGGCGATGAAGGCGACCAGCAGCGCCACCACGCAGGTGGCGTAGAAGAACGGATAGAACAGCCGGAACGGCGAAAAGCCGGCGGCATTCATCACGATGATCTCGGAATCGGTCGCGAGCTTGTTCAGCGTGTGCGAGATCGCGATCATCAACGCGATCGGCGAGATGATCAGCACCAGCGCCGGGATCACGAGGCTGGTAATGCCGAGGAAGGTCATGATGGTCTGACCCTGGCTCGTCATCAGGTCGATGCCGCGCAACGCCTGCGTAATCCAGATCACGCCGGTGAGGCTGACCAGGACGAGCGCAAACGACGCCAGCGTCGTGCGGAAAATATACCTGTCGATTGACCCCATGCGCTACCGCACGAATCCCACCAAAGCCCCAACGCGCGCACCGGAATTCCTTCTGTCCAACCAATCCCCGCGAGGGGATCCCCAAGGTCGGACAGCCAGCTCTTCCGGAGCCTCACTTTCTCACTACCATCCCTTTGATCCGTCAACAAAATGGCTGACCCATGGCGCCCTCAATATATGGTTAATATTTCCCTCGTTGTGGCGTCCCGGCCACGGGCGGTGCTTGGCATCGACCGCGCTTCTCGCCCATAGTGGGGCGAGACGAGTGAATCGCCGTTCAGGTCTGGCCTTCCGTTGGACCCGCTGATCGGTAAAAGCCCCATGCTTTCGAGGAGTTACCCATGTCCGATGCCATCAAGGTCGGCTTCGTCCCGTTGGCCAGTGCCGCCCGTGGCATCTTGATCGTGTTCTGTGACGATGCCCTGAAGGTCGGCCCGGCGACGGCCAAGGCGCTCGGCGGGGCTGCCGAGATCGTGAAGCGGGCGGCGGCTGCCGCCTCATTCAAGGGCAAAACCGGCTCCGTCCTGGACATCCTGGCGCCCGAGGGTCTGAAGGTCGAGCGCCTGATCGTGATCGGGACCGGCAAGACATCGAGCCTCAAGGGCAACGACTTCCTCAAATTCGGCGGCATCGCCGCCGGCAAGCTCAAGGCGGGAACGACCGCCATGACCATCATGGCGGAACTGGCGACCGGCGCCATGACCGGCGAGCAGGCGGTCGCGATCGCGTCGGGCCTGCGGCTGCGCGCCTACAAGTTCGACCGCTACAAGACCAAAAAGAAGGACGGCGAGGAGGGCGCGCTCCGCGCTGACGTCTCGCTGGCGGTCGGCGATGCCGCCGCGGCGAAGAAGGCCTTTGCCTCGGCCGGTGCGGTCGTCGACGGCGTCATCATCGCGCGCGATCTCGTCAACGAGCCGCCGAACGTGCTCTTCCCCGAGGAGTTCGCGCGCCGTGCCGGTCAGCTGCGCAAGCTCGGAGTCAAGATCGAGGTGCTCGACGTCAAGGCGATGCAGAAGCTCGGCATGGGCGCGCTGCTCGGCGTCGGCCAGGGCTCGGCGCGTCCGAGCCGCACCGTGATCATGCGCTGGGACGGCGGCAAGAAGGGCGAGGCGCCGGTCGCCTTCGTCGGCAAGGGCGTCTGCTTCGACACCGGCGGCATCTCGATCAAGCCGGCCGGCAGCATGGAGGACATGAAGGGCGATATGGGTGGAGCGGCCTGCGTCGTCGGCCTGATGCATGCGCTCGCGGCGCGCAAAGCCAAGGTCAACGTGGTCGGCGCCATCGGCCTCGTCGAGAACATGCCCGACGGCAACGCGCAGCGGCCGGGCGACATCGTGACCTCGATGTCGGGCCAGACCATCGAGATCATCAACACCGACGCGGAGGGCCGTCTCGTGCTGGCCGACGTGCTCTGGTACGTGGCCAAGAAGGCCAAGCCAAAATTCATGGTCGACCTTGCGACCCTGACCGGCGCGATCGTGGTCGCGCTCGGCACCGATCATGCCGGCATGTTCTCCAACAATGACGAGCTCGCCGAGCGCCTGCTCGCCGCAGGCATCGAGAGCGGCGAGAAGGTCTGGCGCCTGCCGCTCGGCCCCGAATACGACAAGCTGATCGATTCCCAGTTCGCCGACATGAAGAACACCGGCGGCCGTCACGGCGGCTCGATCACCGCGGCGCAGTTCCTGCAGCGCTTCGTCGACGGCACGCCCTGGGCGCATCTCGACATCGCCGGCACCGCAATGGGCGCGCCCAAGACCGACATCAACCAGAGCTGGGGGTCGGGCTACGGCGTCCGGTTGCTCGATCGCCTGGTGGCGGATCATTACGAGCGCAAATAACGCGAGATGACTGAAGTCCTGTTCTACCATCTGCAAAACATGACGGTTGAGAACGTGTTGCCGCCGCTTCTCGAGAAATCGCTCGAGCGCGGCTGGCGCGTCGTGGTGCAGTCGACCTCGCCGGAGCGCGCCGATGCGCTCGACGCGCATCTGTGGACCTATCGCGACGATTCCTTCCTGCCGCACGCGACATGGCGGGTGAACGATGTGGCCGAGCAGCCGATCGTGCTGGCGATCGAGGCGGATAACCCGAACGGCGCCAATGTCCGGTTCCTCGTGGATAATGCCGCGCTGCCCCAGGACGCGGAGGCCTATGAGCGAATGGTGTTGCTGTTCAACGGCGACGATCCGGATGCGCTCGCGGCGGCCCGCAGCACCTGGACGGATTGCAAGACGCGCGGATTTGAGGTCACCTATTGGCAGGCGGACGAACGGGGCCGGTGGCAGCGTCGGAATTAGCGGCCCCGCGCAATTAATGATAATTTGGACTTTCTCGGGCAGACTGGCTTTGGCCACCTTCGTGCCGCAAAGTGATGTTGGTACAATCGCTTAGGGCCGCTCCTTGACGTGGGGAATTTAGTTTATCGTGCGACATCAAAAGCTTCCAAAGTCGCTCATAGTTGCGTTGGCCGCTGTCGCGCCGCTGCTGGCGGGCTGCTCGGGCGCAACCGACATGCTGGCGTCCGCCAAGGACGCCGAGTGGTTCAACAAGCCGAGCCGCCTGTTCATCAAGAACATCTCGATCGAATCGCCGCCCCTGACCCCCGACAAGCCGGTTGGCGCTGAAGATCTCGTCAGCGCCGATGGCGGATGCCCCGGCATGACACCGCCGCCCGGACCTGCCGACGCCAATGCGTCGACGACGGCGCCTGCGCCGATGGGCGGAACGGTCGCGCTCGGCCACACCGAATGCGACGTGGTGCGCGGTATCGGCGCGCCCTCGACCGTCAATCTCTCCAGCGATGCGGCCGGTCGTCGCGTCGCGACGGTGACCTGGACTACGGGTCCGCGCGCCGGCATCTACACGTTCACGTCAGGGCGCCTCTCCGCGATCGAGGGCTCGCCCGAACCGCAGGTCGTCCCGAAGGCGACCAAGCCGAAGGCGAAGAAGAAGGCGGCGACGTAACACGTCGTCGGTCTTTCGCACTGAAGTCGGCTGCGGCTGGCAACGCGATCAGCCGCGCATGGTCGTCCAGATGATCAAGCTGCCTTGCGTCCCTTGATCGCGGTGGCGAAGGCATGAACGGTGATCTCACCGGTCGCGCTCGCCGGCAGTCGCGCCTGCAATCGGCGTTGCAGTTCCGCGCTCTCTGTCTCCGACAGCCTTCCCAATACGCCGGCCGGGCTGCTGACGACCATCGATAGCCAGTAGTCATCGAAATTCGCAAACGTTCGTTCGACGACCAATTCGCGGGTTTCGACATCGCGCAGACCGAGCTCTGCCCAAAGCGCCTTCAGCGCTTCGAAACGTGATATGTCTGCACTCGGCGGGCGCATCGCCGGCTTGCCAAGTCCGTCCATTTCTTCCCACAGGGGCTGAGTGGGTGAGCCGCCGCGCACGATGTCCCAGGTGTAGGACGCAACCATCCCGCCCGGCTTGGTGACGCGGACCATTTCCGCGGCGCCCTTGCGGGCGTCGGGCACGAAGAACAGCGCCAGCGCCATCACCGCGACGTCGAAACGGTCGCGGACGTAGGGAAGCGCCATCGCATCGCCAATCGAAAACTCGACCAGCTTTGCCGATATCTTTTGGCGCGCAGTCGTGATTTGTCCGTCGGAGGGATCGATCGCGCAAACGGATGAGGGAGCAGACTTCGCAAGAAGGAGCTCAGTGAACGCGCCGTTGCCCGCACCGACATCCACCCAGGCCAGCCTGGAGCGTGGCGCCAGCCAGTCGAGGAACAGAGTCCCGGCCGATCGGCTCCACGGCGCCATGAAGCGCTCGTAAGCCGCACCGTCGGCGAATTTGATCGGTTCGGGTGACGACATCTCGGCCTCCCCAAAAAAATAACTTGTTTGAAATTGCATTCGGCCGAAGAGGCCGCTTCACGCACCGTAGCATGGAGCCGAACCACGCGCGATGCGCCGCCGCAAACTCTGCTAGCCCGGATATGTCCGATGGAAATGCATCCGGCATCTATCAAACGTTACGCTTGAACAGTTACACTCCCTGCATTCAAGGGGCGAGGTTGGGGCATGCGGCGGCGCGAATTCATTGCAGCATTGCGCTACGAGCTCGTCGTCAATTTGAAGACGGCCAAGGCGCCTGGCGCTGAGATGCGCCGGTGCTGCTCGCGCGCCGATCGCGTGATCTCGAATAGTCGGCTGCCTGATCGCACGGCCCACGCGGCTCGATGAATCGTCCCATTCGCGCGCGACGGCGCGGTTCTGGTTGCACGCCATGGAGGCCGCGAGGTAGGGTAGAAGAGGAGCTCGATCAAAACGAGCCGATGGGGAGAAAATGCATCATGGACTTACGCAATGTAATTTGCGCGACGTGCGTGGTTTGCTTTGCCGCAACTGGCTCGGCGATCGCCGGAACCAATGACATGCTGATCGGCCTTGACAGCAAGGTCACCTTTGGTGCCGACGGCCAAGTGAACGTCGCGCCGGCAACCGACGCTGTGCTGGTTGTCGACATTTCTGAGCCGGCCAAGCCCAGGATTCGCGCCAACCTGCCACTGACCAATTCGCTTTTGGGGCCACCGACCAATCTGCAGATCACGCCGGACGGCAAGCTCGGCCTTGTCGCGAATTCCGTGACTAACGTTCAGGACGGCAACGCCTGGAAAGCAGTCCCGGATAACAAATTGTACGTGATCGACCTCACCGCGGAGCCGCCGAAGTTGATCGATACGGTCACCGTCGGGCGACAGCCGTCCGGCCTGTCGATCTCGAAGAAGGGCGACCTCGCACTGATTGCCAATCGTGATGGCAAGAGTGTTTCTGTTGTCTCTATCCAGGGTTCGACGGTCAAGGCGATTGCCGAAGTGCCTGTAGAGCAGCAGGCCGCGGCGGTTGCTATCACACCGGACGGCAAGCGCGCCTTCGTTTGCCTGAATCTTGTGAACAAGATCGGTGTGCTGTCCATCGATGGCGACAAGGTCACCTACGACAAGTCGCTGGACATTCCGTCGGCAATCAACCCCTACAACATCGACATCACGCCGGATGGCAAATACGCCATCGCCTCAAATACCGGTGCAGGGAAGAACAACGTCGACGCAGAGGTGATCATCGAAGCGACAGGTCCGCATCCTCACGTGGTCGACGTCATGAGCCCCGGCATTGGACCAGAAGGCTTTGCCATCGCGCCAGATGGAAAGACAGCGGCGGCGCCGCTGCTGCTCGGCACCTCCGCCAAGGATAGCGACTGGTTCAAGACCAAGACCGGCGAGTTGGCTCTGATGTCGATCGGGGAGGGAGGCAAGCTGACGGTCATCTCTCGCGCGCCGCTTGGTGGCCTGCCGGAGGGCGTCGTCTATAGTCCGAGCAGCGATTATCTCTATGTGGGCAATTACATTGACCAGGATTTGCAGGTGTTCGCGCTCGCCGGAGGCAAGCTGACCGAAGTTGCGCCAAAGCTGAAATTGCCGGGGCAACCGGCCTCGATGCGCGGGCCTGTGCGGTAGTAGGGCGTTCTCCGGAATCGTCCGCGGACGCTAGCTCTTCTTGTCGAACTGTGCGGTCGCAGGACAGCGGCCCGCTCGTGATTCCCGAACCCTTCACCAACGGGCATCGCGATCACATCGTCGCCCAGTGCGCCCGCTTTCACGTGCCCGCCTTGAATTCGGTGCTGGGCGCCGTCGATGGCGGGGCGCTGATGTCCTACACATTCGTCTGGGATGAATTGGTCAGCGCACCCGTCGACTATATTGATTGCATTCTGAAAGGCGATTCGCCGCACGATCTGCCAATCCAGGCACCGCGCCGCTACGAACTGGTCATTATTTGAAGACGGCCAAGGCGCTTGGTTTCGATGTGCCGCCCGTGCTGCTCGCGCGCGCCGATGGAAAATCGCGCGGTTGTGAAACGTGATCGAGCGCCTCGCAATGTGCCAGCCGTCACATCCGCCGCAAATCTGGAGGAAATCTCCAGAATAATCACGCGCGTCTCAAGCAACGCTCCAAGATTGTCTTGATGGCGGCTGCTACGGATCGAGAGGAGGGGCTAGATCGATCGAAGGAATATTTGGATGTCTATTACCTCGGTTTTTTCCCCGGTTACGGGGCAGCTCACGATTTTCGGCGACAGCGCCAATAACGGCCTCGTGATAGGCCGCGACAAGTCCGGACGCATCCTGATCAATAACGGGCACGTGAAGACGGTCGGTGGCGATCCCACCGTGGCCAACACCAACGCGATTGATGTCTTCGGTCAAGGCGGTGACGACACGATCACCGTCGACGAAAGCCACGGTGCGATGCCGGCGGTGAACATTTTCGGCGGCGACGGCAATGACAGGATCACCGGCGGCTCGGGAAACGAGTTGCTGTTCGGGCAGGCCGGCAATGATGTGATCAAGGGCGGCGGCGGCAACGATCTGCTGTTCGGTGGCGCGGGCAACGACACGCTCGACGGCGGCAGCGGCAACAACCAGCTGTTCGGCGAGGCCGGCGACGACCTCATGATCTGGAATCCCGGCGGCGGCAGCAACGTCTTCGAAGGCGGCGACGGCAACGACACCGCGCAGATCAACGGAAGCAATGCGTCCGAGACATTCACGATCACCGCGAACGGCACCCGCGTGCGGTTCGACGGGACGGGCACCTCGCCATTTTCGCTCGATATCGGCACGACGGAGAATCTCGTGCTGCACGCCGGCGGCGGCGACGATGTCATCACCGCGGGCAACGGGCTGGCCAGCCTGATCTCGCTGACACTCGATGGCGGCGCCGGCAACGACACGATCACCGGCGGCGACGGCAACGATCTCCTGATCGGCGGTTCCGGCAATGACATCGTCAATGGCGGCCGCGGCAACGACGTCGCCCAGCTCGGGAGCGGTGACGACACCTTCATCTGGAATCCCGGCGACGGCAGCGACACCGTGGAAGGCGGATCGGGCAACGACAAGCTCGTGTTCAACGGCGCCAACATCAACGAGAACATCAACATCACGGCCAATGGCGGCAGGGTGCGCTTCACCCGCGATGTCGCCAACATCACGATGGACCTCAACAGCATCGAGGAGATCGAGTTCGATGCGCGCGGCGGCGCCGACAACGTCACCGTCGGCGATCTCACCGGAACCGGCGTGAAGCAGGTGCTGGTCGATCTCGGAACCGTTCCCGGCGGCACGCAAGGCGACGGCGCGGCTGACACCGTGACCGTCAACGGCACCAACGGCAATCAGCACATCCAGGTCACGGCCGTCGGCACCACGGTCACGGTGACAGGCCTGCCGGAGATCGTGACCATCGCCAATGCGGAGGCTGCCAACGACCGGCTGGTAATCCAGGCGCTCGGCGGCAACGACGTCATCGATGCGTCGATGCTCGCTGCGGTGATCGGGCTGACCATTGACGGCGGCGCAGGCAACGACACCATCACCGGCAGCCAGGGCAACGACACCCTGATCGGCGGCGACGGCAACGACAAGGTCACCGGCGGCCGCGGCAACGATTTGGCTCTGCTCGGTGCGGGCGATGACATCTTCACGTGGAATCCCGGTGACGGCAGCGACGTCGTCGAAGGCGGCACGGGAACGGATACGCTGGTGTTCAACGGCTCCAACGTGGCCGAGAACATGTCGATCTCGGCGAATGGAAGCCGCGCGCTGCTCACCCGCGATGTCGGCAATGTCGTCATGGATATCAACGGCGTCGAGCACGTGCAGATCGCTGCTGCCGGCGGTGCCGACAACATCACGGTCAACGATCTCACCGGCACCGATGTCACCCAGGTCGCGATCGACCTCAGCGCCAGCCCCGGCAGCCAGAGCGGCGACGGCGCGGCGGACCGCGTGACGGTGAACGGCAGTGCGGGCGACGACACCATCAAGGTCGTCACCTCAGGCGGGTCGATCGACGTCAACGGGCTGGCCGCGCAGGTCACGATCGCGCATGCCGATGCCGGCGACGTGCTCGCCGTCAACGGCGGAGGCGGCAACGACGTCATCGACGCCTCCGCGATCAAGGCCGGACAGCTCCTCAGCCTCAACATCAACGGCGGCGACGGCAACGACACCATCACCGGCAGCGCCGGCAATGACGTCGTGAACGGCGGCCGCGGCAACGACGTCGCCAATCTCGGCGCCGGTGACGACACCTTCGTCTGGAATCCCGGCGACGGCAGCGACACCGTCGAAGGTGGCAAGGGCACCGATACGCTGTTGTTCAACGGCGCCAACGTCAACGAGAACATCAACATCTCCGCCAATGGCGGCAGGGTGCTGTTCACCCGCGATGTCGCCAACATCGCGATGGACGTGAACAACATCGAGCATATCGACTTCAATGCGCTGGGCGGCGCCGACAACATCACGGTCAATGATCTCTCCGGCACCGGCGTGAACCAGGTCAACCTCGACCTCGGCGCCAATGACGGCGCCGCCGATACCGTGACCATCAACGGAACCAGTGGCGCCGACGTCATCACGGTGACCGAGCACGACGGCATCATCACGGTGTCCGGGCTTGGCCAGGACATCAACATCACCGATGCCGGTGCGGGCGACAGGCTCGTCATCAACGGCCTCGACGGCGACGATGTCATCACCGCCACCGGCCTGCACGGCGGCATCCAGCTCGTCGCCAACGGCGGCAACGGCGATGACGTCCTGATCGGCGGCTCCGGAAACGATACGCTGACCGGCGGCGCGGGTGACGATGTGCTGATCGGCGGTCCCGGCCAGGACGTCCTCGATGGCGGCACCGGCAACAACGTCCTGATCCAGGACGGTGGGGCGATGGCGGCCGCGATGCTGCTCAACCAGGCCATGGCGGCGAGCTTCGTTCCCGCAGGCGACGGCCATGGCGTGATGCCGCTGGCCGATCCGCACACGGCGCAAACCCAGACGCTCGCTCCGCCGCAGCACGCCTGACGCTCCGGCCTGGAGAACGCCCATGACGACGCACGCGGTCTCGACCGATACGGGGCTCGACGCGCTCCTGACCTTGCTTCACCTGCAAGGCGTGGCGGCCGAGCGCGATCAGCTCAGGCACCGGCAAGGTACGGCCCATTTTGGCGCAGCGGACATCATCCGCTGCGCCAAATCCCTCGGCTTAAAAGCGCGAACCCATCGAACGCAGTGGAGCCGCCTGCCGGACACTCCGCTCCCGGCGATCGCGATGCTGCGTGACGGCAGCTTCATGGTCATCGCAAAAGCCTCCGCCGACAAGGTGCTGGTGCAGTCGCCGATGACGCAGCGGCCCGTGTTCATGGAGCGCGACGAGTTTGCCGTGATCTGGGACGGCGGATTGATCCTGACGACCCGGCGCGCAGGGTTATCCGACCTCGGACGGCGCTTCGACATCACCTGGTTCATCGGCGCCATCGGCAAGTACCGGCGGCTGCTGGGGGAGGTGGTGGCGGCCTCGTTCTTCCTCCAGCTGTTTGCGCTGGTGTCGCCGCTGTTCTTCCAGGTCGTGATCGACAAGGTGCTGGTGCACCGCTCGCTGTCGACGCTCGACGTGCTCGTCGTCGGCCTCGTGGTCGTCTCGCTGTTCGACACCATGCTCGGAATCCTGCGCAACTATCTGTTCTCGCACACGACCAACCGCATCGACGTCGAGCTGGGCGCGCGCCTGTTCAATCATCTGCTGGCGTTGCCGATGGCCTGGTTTCAGGCGAGGCGCGTCGGCGATTCCGTGGCGCGGGTCCGCGAGCTCGAGAACATCCGGAATTTCATCACCTCATCGTCGCTGACGCTGCTCATCGACCTGGTCTTCACCTCGGTGTTCCTGGCGGTGATGTTCGCCTATTCGCCGCTGATGACCTGCATCGTGCTCGGATCGTTCCCGTTCTACATCGCGATCTCGGCGGTCGCGACGCCGCTGTTTCGCCGCCGGCTGGAGGAGAAATTCCGCCGCGGCGCCGAGAACCAGGCGTTTCTGGTCGAGAGCGTCTCTGGCATCGAGACGCTGAAGGCGATGGCGGTCGAGCCGCAGATGCAGCGCCGCTGGGAAGAGCAGCTCGCTGCTTACGTCTCTGCGAGCTTTGGCGTCACCAGCCTCGGCAACACCGCAAGCCAGCTCGTGCAGTTCGTCAGCAAGGTCGTCACCGCTGGCATCCTCTATGTCGGCGCGCGGCTGGTGATCGGCGATGCGCTGACCGTCGGCGAGCTCGTGGCCTTCAACATCTTCGCGGGCCGCGTCTCGGCGCCGGTGTTGCGGCTGGCGCAGGTCTGGCAGGATTTCCATCAGGCGCGGCTCTCGATCGCGCGGCTCGGCGACATCCTCAACAGTGCCGCGGAGCCGGCTTACTCCGCGGGCCGCGCCGGGCTGCCGGCGCTCCAGGGCAACATTCGCTTCGAGCACGTCGCGTTTCGCTACCGGCTCGATGGGCCGGAAATCCTGCATGATGTCTCCTTCGATATTCCGGCCGGCCAGACCGTCGGCATCGTCGGCTCGTCGGGGTCCGGCAAGAGCACCTTCGCAAAGCTGGTGCAGCGGCTGTATTTGCCGCAGGGCGGCCGCGTGCTGATCGACGGCATGGACCTGGTGATGACCGACCCGGCCTGGCTGCGGCGACAGATCGGCGTGGTGCTGCAGGAGAACATGCTGTTCAACCGCTCGGTGCGGGACAACATCGCGCTCGCCGATCCGACTTTGCCGATGGACCGGATCATCGAGGCGGCAAGGCTTGCCGGCGCGCATGATTTCATTCTTGAGCTTCCCGAAGGCTACGACACGGTGGTCGGCGAGCGCGGCTCGACACTCTCGGGCGGCCAGCGTCAGCGCATCGCGGTCGCCCGCGCGCTGGTGACCAATCCGCGCATCCTGATCTTCGACGAAGCCACCAGCGCGCTGGACTACGAAAGCGAGCGGATCGTCCACGACAACATGAAAGACATCGCGAAGGGCCGCACCGTCCTGATCATCGCGCATCGTCTCTCCACCGTCCGCGGCGCCGATCGCATCTTCACGCTGGAGCGCGGCCGTCTGGTCGAGGACGGCACGCATGATGCCTTGATCAGGAGCGGCGGCCGCTATGCCAACCTGCACCGGCTTCAGGGAGGACTCTATGAGGTCGGCTAGCACCGCACCGGCCCGAAAGCCGGAGCAGACTGTCGTTCCGTTCCGGACTACGAAGAACCGGAGCGCCGCGGAAACCGCGTTCCTGCCCGCTGCGCTGGAGATCACGGAAACCCCGCCGTCGCCGATCGGCCGCGCCATCGCGTTCGCGCTGATGGCCCTGGTTTGCGTGGCGCTGGCTTGGTCGGCCTGGGGCACGATCGACATCGTGGCGTCCGCGACCGGCAAGGTGGTGTCGAGCGGCCGCAGCAAGGTGGTGCAGCCCTTCGAGACCGGCGTGGTACGCGCCATCCATGTGCAGGACGGGCAGGCGGTCAAGTCCGGCGACGTGTTGATCGAGCTCGATCCGACCGTCAATGCCGCGGAGCGCGACCATCTGCATGACGATCTCATGGCCGAACGGCTCAACAGCGCGCGCCTGCGCGCGGCGCTTGCCGCCGGCGAAGATGGTCCCGCCAATCTGGTCCCGCCCGCCGATACCGATCCCTTGCTTGTCGCGACGCAGCAGCAACTTCTCGCCAGCCAGGTTGGCGAGCACCGCGCCAAGCTCGCGGCGCTTGCCGGCCAGGAGGCGCAGAAGAACGCCGAGCAGCAGACGATCGCGGCGACGATCCACAAGCTCGGTGCCTTGCTCCCGGTGACCGAGCAGCGCGTCGATATCCGCAGGACGCTGATGGAGAAGGAGATCGGCTCGAAGCTGACCTATTACGAGACGCTCCAGCTCCAGATCGAGCAGCAGGAGGAGCTCGGGGTCCAGCGCAGCCATCTGAAGGAAGCCGAGTCCGCCGTCGCCGCGATCAGGGAGACCCGCATCCAGGCGGTGGCCGAGTATCGCAAGAGCCTGTCCGACGAGCTCGCCAAGAGCGAGCAGAAAGCCAACGGCCTCGCGCGCGATCTGATCAAGGCGCAGCAGCGGACGCAGCTTCAGCGACTGACGTCACCGGTGGACGGCGTCGTGCAGCAGCTGGCGGTCCACACCGTCGGCGGCGTGGTCACGCCGGCGCAGTCGCTGCTCGTGATCGTGCCGTCGGATACCCGGCTCGAGATCGAGGCGATGATCTCCAACCGCGACATCGGCTTCGTCGAGCCCGGGCAGGGCGCCGCAATCAAGATCGACACGTTCAACTTCACCCGCTACGGCCTGCTGCAAGGCCGCGTCGAGAGCGTCTCGCAGGACGCCATCATTCGCGACCGTCCGCCGGAGCGTGGCGACCGCGCGCCCGGCGCGCAGCACGATAGCAGCGAGCCCACCGGGCAGGAGCTGAGCTACAGCGCACGTATTTCGCTCGACCGCACGCAAATGCAGGTGGACGACCGCCTCGTCAGCCTCACGCCGGGCATGGCGGTCACGGTGGAGATCAGGACCGGCTCGCGCACCATTCTGAGCTATCTGCTGTCGCCGCTGCAGCGCTACCGGCACGACATCATGCGGGAGCGCTAGGGTGCGCGCCTCACTTCCTGGTAAACCGGATCGTTCCATCCCAATCGTCCGGAGGTGGTTCGAGCAGGAAGCCGACCACGCGGTCGAGGTAGATTCCGGCCAGCACATCGTCCGGACGGGCGCGGGCAAACGCCTCCAGCGCCTCGAACGCACGCATCCAATCCCGGCTGGCGTAAGCCTCGTAAACGCGGTGCCAATCGCGAACGATGTCGGTCATATCAGCCGTTGCAAGGCAATCCTCCGGACCCTCGAGGGCGCCAAGAAGCTCGAAGAGGTCGAGTGACCTCTTCGCGCCCTTCGGCTGGATCCTGTCGACGCGACGAAACAGAAACGCGTCCGAGCAGAGGTCCGCGATCTCTGCGCTCGCCAGGATTTCGGTGCCGTAATATTTGTTGAGGCCTTCGATCCGGGAGGCGACATTCACGGTATCGCCGATGGCGGTGTAGTCGATCCGGTCGGTCGAGCCGACATTGCCCAAGATCGCTTCGCCGCCGTGGAGCCCGAAACGGGTGTGCCACGGCGTAAGGCCGTCTGCCTTCCAGCGTTCTCCAAGGCGGTGGGCCGCCGCCCGGCACTTGAGCGCCGTACGACAGGCCACGTGTTCGTGCCGCGCAACCGGCAGCGGCGCATTCCAGAAGGAGAAGATGGCGTCGCCAATGAACTTGTCGACGGTCCCTTGCTCGCTGATGACCACGGAGGCGAGTTCCTCGAAATATGTCGACAGATTCACCATCAGATCCTTGGCGGGCGTGACACCGGCCATCGACGTGAAATCCTGGACATCCGTGAACATGATGCTGACGTTGCGGGTCTCGCCGCCGACCGCGACAACCGTCTCGCTTTGCAGGATGTCCCTCACGAGCGCCTTCGGGACGAACTTCGTCACTTCGCGGAGCGTGCTCTTCATCCCGGACATCGACCTGATCAGCACATCGAGTTCCCGGACACGCGAGCCGAAGCCGATCGGATCGTCCAGCTTGAATGCCCGGATCAGATCCGCCTCGCCGGCGAGCTTCATGACGGGCCGCGAGATCGAATGCGCGAGGTAGGCGATCGCCGGCAGCGACAACACGAAGATGAGCAGGGCAGGCGGGATGCTCCGCGCTGCGGCATCGGCCAACGTGCCCATGAAATCCGAAAGTGGCGCCGCATAGAGCACGAAGAACGCGCCGCCGTCCCTTGCGACCTGGCGAACGACCGTTGCGAGAAAGTCCGCGCCTGCGGCATGGAAGCGGACCAGGGAAAACGGACCGTTCTGCTCGAATAGTCGTACGGCTTCCTGAATCACGGGATCGGAAAGTTCGCTGACGGTCGCGACCTGCATCGCGTCGCCTCCATTGATGCCGGATGGCTTGAACATCTGGCTGGGATCGGAGTGGGCCAGAAGCCGCTTCTGCTCGTCGAAGGCCACAAAGCGATGGCTGTCATTGAGGCGGACGGACCGCACATAGGCCATTAATCGGTCGATAGTGATGTCGACGCCGACGGCGCCGCCCTCGAAGGCCTTGGCGAGAGTCATTCCCGCCTGCGATGTGGTGGCGAAAATGTAGGGCACGTTCCGGACGATATTCTGCGGCTGCGCCCTCGCATCGCGATACCATGGGCGAAGGCGCGGATCATAATCGGCGGCAATGTTGCGCGTGCCGACCTGACGCCGGCCGGCATCGAGAAATCGCCAGGTCTCGGTGCGCACCCCGGCTTCATCGTGGTTGATCTCCTGTATCGCGAACCGGGTCGTCGGAGGCGCGCTCAAGGCCGAGACAAAGGAGCTTTCAGCCTCCGAGATGGACAGGATCTGAAAATAGTCCCCATTTTCGTAGCCGACGTAAGTTGAGGAAATCTGGGGACTGAGCGCCAGGCTCGTCAGGATCAGCGGCTCGATTGAAGCTTTCAGCCCCGCGATCTGCCGGACCGCGGGCGCGTCGCTGAGCTGGGCCGCGATCAGGAACGCGGGAGCAAAGAAGCCCAGCCGCCGTTCGTTGATCCGATCGATCGTCGTCTTGAAGCTGTCCGAGGCTGCCCTGATCGCTGCTCTGCGGGTCTCGAGGTAGTTAGTGACCGTCAGCGCGGTTCCGAGCAGGAACGCCGCGAGTACGAAAAGCGTGAGCACGGTCACGAATATCGGGATGCGTGGCGTACGATCTGCTGCATGCATGGCTGCGGACCCTCACGAGCCGCGTTACGTGGACAGGTCGATGATGCGCTTGGACAGATAGTCCACCCAGTATCGAAGGAAGGGGTCGGCCTCATCGAGCTTCTGCTTGAGCCTGCTCTCGCTGACTGCCAGCAGGTCGCATCCGTTTTTGGTATAAGCCGATGCGGCGCGTTGTGCGCCCGCCATCAAGGCGTGCACGCCAAACATCTGGCCCGGCTGGAGCTCGGTGACGAGGCGCTGCTGGTCGGTGCCGAACCGGAGATAGATCGTGACGTCGCCCCGAAGCAGGATGTAGGCGATCGTTCCGATTTCACCCTCGACGAAGATCGTCGCGCCCGCAGGACAGGTTCTTCGGCCGAGACCCTCCCGGATCGAAACAATCGGGGCATCCGTGCTTCCAGGTTCGATGATCATCGCGGACCAGGTGCTTCTGCCGGGCTTTGAGTTCCTCGGACGACGCAACGGAAGCCGACATGGCTCGTCGAGGTGTCGATCGGTTCGGCGTGACGCGCGGCCGGACGGTAGCGCCGACAATAGTTCGGTGCGCACAGATGCGAGCCGCCCTTCAAGACCTTCCGGGGAATCCGGATCGATGGCTGGCAGGGATCGTAGCTCTCGTCCTCACGGGGCCCGCGCGGGTTCTTTGGAATGCAACACGCCTTGGCCGGATTGGCCGTATGGCGCGCAATGTACCAATCGCTGGTCCACTCCCAGACGTTTCCGATCATGTCGTGAATGCCGTATCCGTTCGGAGGGAAGGCGGTCACTGGCGAGGTCCGGGAAAACCCGTCCTCGCAGAGATCTTGAACCGGGAATTTTCCTTGCCAGGTGTTGGCGCGGTGTTTGCCGCCTGGAGCGAAGTCGTCGCCCCACGCATATTCCGCGCTATCGAGCCCGCCGCGTGCCGCGAATTCCCACTCGGCTTCCGTAGGCAGGTCCTTCCCGGCCCATCGTGCGCAGGCGAGGGCATCGGCATAGGCGACATGCACGACCGGATGGTCATCGAGGTCGTCGATATTGCTCTCTGGTCCGTAGGGATGACGCCAGTCGGCGCTCCTCATGAAGCTCCACCATTGGCTCCAGTGCTTTGGATCGACGGTGCGTCCGGGCGGTGTAAAGACCAGCGAACCGGCATAAAGCATCTGCGGTTGAGCGCCGGGATAGTCTTTCGGGTCCGGTGGGATTTGCGCGGTCGTGACATAACCGGTCGCCGCGACGAACGCCCTGAACTGCCGGTTCGTCACTGGTGTAACATCGATCCGGAACGGATCGACGGTGACGCGATGGGCTGGAGCCTCCTCGGGATAATGCCGGTCCGATCCCATGCTGAACGTACCGCCCGGGACGAAAATCATGTCCTTGAGGTCAGACATCAGCATGAGCGCGCCCTTCCATCTCGCATGTCGGGGAGGCATCCGGGCAGGGCGCGCGACCGCGACCGCTGCCCGGGCTCGATCGTCTATTCGCCGTGCTTGTCCAGCTTCTTCATCGCTTCATCGACGGCCTTCTTCATGCTGAAGGTGTCTGCTCCCTGGCTTGGCGGGAACGCAGCCATGCTCTCCAGATGAGCCTGAACGAAAGGTCCCGCCGCGGTCGGCGCCCAGAGTTTCTGGGCAAAGAATTTGCGGCCGGCATAGCCCCATTCGTGAGACTCGGGATCCATCTTCTCCATCGGATCCATTCTCAAATTGAACACATAAGGGATGCTTGGATAGGACTTCTCGTTGAACCAGCTGCCGTCCTTCTTGACGCCAAAAGCGATCTTCCAGTCGTCGACGCGCAGCGCCATCAGATCGGTTTCGTCGTAATAGAAGAACTCGCGACGGGCCGACTTCCTGGATTTGCCGGTCCACAGCGCCGTATTGTCGTAGCCGTCGAGATGAACCTTGTACTGGGTCTGGCCGATTTGAGTGCCCGCGAGCAGCTTGTCCTTGAGCCCCGTCTGGCCGGCCGCTGTCGCAAGGGTGAGGAAGAGATCCTCATGCGCCTGCACTTCGTTTGAGACCTGGCCGGGCGGAATCTGTCCCGGCCAGCGCACCATGCAGGGAACGCGAACGCCACCTTCCCATGTGGTTCCTTTCTCGCCCCTGAACGGCGCGTAGCCGCCATCGGGCCAGTACAACAGCTCGTTGCCGTTGTCGGTGGTGTAGACAACGATGGTGTTGTTGGCGACGCCGAGATCGTCGAGCTTCTTCAACAGCACGCCGACATGCTCGTCGTGCTCGATCATGCGCGCACGCACCACGTCTTCCTCGGCGCGCCCCTCGTCCACGGCCATCTGGATATATTTGGGATTCGGGTGCGACCAGACGTGAATGGCCGTCGAGTTGAACCAGGCGAAGAACGGCTTGTCGCCTTTGCCGTTCGTGTCCAGCCATTTCAGGGTCTCGTCGAGCACTTCCTTGTCGATCGTTTCCATCCGCTTCCGCGTCAGGGGGCCGGTATCTTCGAACTTCTGTTTGCCGACGCGCCCGAATTTCGGGTCGGTGGTTGGATCGTCGACGTCGGTCGCCCAAGCGCGCAGCACGCCGCGCGGTCCGTATTTCTGCTTGTAGGCCGGATTTTTCTGGCCGGGATAGTCGAGCTCCTCCGGCTCTTCCTCTGCATTCAAATGATAGAGATTGCCGAACCAGTAGTCGAAGCCGTGCATGGTCGGCAGGAACTCGTTGCGATCGCCGAGGTGGTTCTTGCCGAATTGCGCGGTCGCGTAGCCAAGCGGCTTCAGGACCTCGGCCAGGGTGGGATCGGTCTTCTGGATGCCGCGGGTCGAGCCGGGAATGCCGACCGTCGTCATGCCGGTCCGGATCGGCATCTGCCCCATCAGGAATGCGGCGCGGCCGGCGGTGCAGCTGGGTTGTCCATAATGATCGGTGAAGATGATGCCTTCCTTGCCGACGCGGTCGATGTTCGGCGTCCAGCCCATGAGCCCGTTATTGTAGGTGCTGAGGTTCCACATCCCGATGTCGTCGCCAAAAATGACGAGGATGTTCGGCCGCCGTCCGGTGGCTGCCGGCGGGCTCTGCTGCGCCTGAGCCGTGGGGATCGCAGCTCCCGAACCTGCTGCCGAAACGGCAGCGATGGCGGTCCCGGCGAGCAGGATCTTTCGCCGGCTCATGAAGGGCTGGTCCGGCTTGCCGTCCGCAGTCTGACCGCGCGTCTCGATGGGATCTTCCTTGATCTCGCTCATCACTGGCTCCTGGGTGGTTGGGGACGCCTTCTTGATTGACCTGAATGTCCTGTTCAGCCGCTCCCGAGGCTGTCGCCGAGCGCCGCACGCGCGGACGACGAAACGTAGCTGTCGCCGGCAAGAACGGCGTCGATCGCGTCGGCCAGCTCGTCGCCGGCGTCCGACTTCACGACGTAGCCGCGAGCGCCATCGGCGAGCGATCGCCTGATGATCGCCGGCTCATCCAGAACGGTCACGAAGATGATCGGAAGCTTCGGATGTGTCGCCAGGACTCGCCGCGCCGCTATCAGTCCGTTGACGCCCGGCATGGCGATGTCGGTGATGATCAGATCTGGTCTCTGGAGGCTCGCGGCCTCGATCAACGTCTGCCCGTCGGAAACGACGTCGACGTGGTAGCGAGAGTCGAGCAGCGCTTGCAGGTGCTGAGCCATCTCGGGGTGGTCCTCAGCCAAGATGACACGTATTTGACTCATGTCCGTCTCGGCGGCTTGTCATAGGCTACGATGCGCGCAAGACCTACGCGTTCGGCCGGGAGGACGCATCGGGGAAAGCTGAAGGATCGGGTGTGGAAATCACGGGGGCGGTCGGCCCGGAATTCCCGGTCGCATCACTCGGGAATAAGCCCCTGCTTGACGGCAAATTTGACCAGATCGGCGGTGCTTTTCGCGCCGAGCGCCGCGAGCAACTGGCTCTTGTGATCTTCCACGGTTCTCACCGAAATGTTGAGCTGGGCCGCGATCTCCTTCATGCGCTTGCCCTGCGCGATCAATCGCAGCAATTCCAGCTGCCGTGGGGAGAGCGAGGGCCGGTCGTCCCCGCGCGTGCGTGACATCGTCTGCAGCACGTCCCGGGTGATGTGCGGCGTCAGATAGATGCGCTCAGCCATGACCGCGCGGATCGCGTCGATCAATTCTTCGCCCGCGGCGGCCTTGAGAAGATAGCCACATGCGCCTTCGCGGATCGCCTGCGTTGCGAGTTGCGGGTCGGCGTGAACCGTCAGGAAAATGAAGCGCGCCTTCGATCCTCCGGTCTTGAGCTGACGCAGGGCGTCCAGCCCGCTCATGACGGGCATCGTGACGTCGGACACGACGATGTCGGGCTTCAACCGCTGGACGGCTTCCACGAGTTGCTTGCCGTCGGCAACCTGCGCAACGAGGTCGGCGACTTCGCCGACCAGTCGGCCCAGTCCTTCCGCGACCATCACATGGTCGTCTGCGAGTACCACGCGCGGCCTCATTGGGAGCCTCCGGCGGGAATAGAGGTGGTGGCGATGGTGCCGGCGTTCGGCGCCGAAATGATCTCGAACGTGCCGCCCAGCATCCTGACGCGTTCGCGCATGCTCAGCAGCCCGAGACCGCAATGGCCGCCGTCCGTACTCGCGTCGAAGCCATCGCCGTCGTCGACGATCTTCATCACGATCTGCCCTTGCTCGCGGGCCACCGAGATGTTTGCGCGCCGGGCATGGGCATGCTTGGCAATGTTCCGCAGCGCTTCCTGCGCAACCCGGTACAGGCACAGTTTGACGTCGTCCGCGACCTCGGCGCAGCCGTCTGCGACGTCGAGGTCGATCGACGTGTTCGAGTTCCGGGCGATCTCCTCGCAGCGCTCGCGCAACGCTTCCGGCAATCCGGCATGTTCGAGCACGCCCTGGTGCAAGCCGTGTGAAAGCTCGCGCATGTCTTCCGCCAGATCGACAGTCAGCCGCTGAAGTCGGGACAGCTCGTTCTTGGTCAAATCTTGCGAGACCGGAAGGTGACGTCTCAGACTGCTCAATCCGATCGACAGCGAAGCGATGCGCTGGCCGACGTCGTCATGCAGTTCGCGCGCGATCCGACGGCGCTCTTCGTCCTGCGCATTGATCAGTCGTCCGGCGAGGTACCGTAGCTGCTCATAGCTGGTTCGCAGTGCGCTCTCCTTGGCGCGGTTGTCCCGCTCTGCCGCCCAGCGGCGCGAGCGCTGTGCGATCAGTGCGGTTATCAGGATCGATTGGAGAACGACGAGGGATCCCGCACCGATGATGTAGCGACGGTAAAGTTCCCAGACGCCGGGCTGCTTGAAGAGAACCACGGAGTCAGGCGGAAGATTGCTTTCATTCAGACCCCATCGCAGCATGGCCTGGTGGTCCACCCGGTAGGCCGCTTCAGAGCTGGTTCGTGGCGGAATCGAAGCCGGGTCCTTGCCTCCGAGAATTTCCAGCGCGATGTCGCCTGCAGTGCGTCCCATCGCGTCGTAGTTTTCGCTGAACCCGCCAACGAAGCCTCTCACCGGATAGGGATACGGCGCATAAACCGGTGCCGGCGAAGATTTGGCGACCTGGGCCGTGACCTCGGACGGCATTACGGCCGTTCCGCCGCCGTCGCGAAACATCGACAGCATAATGACGATCGCGTCGTTGGGGATCTCGGCGACCTTGGCGATGAGCTCATCATAACGCAGGTCGAACAGATAGGTTGTTTCGAGCTTGCGGTCGCGCGCTTCGATGATCCTTCGGGCGATGACTTGCCATCGGCGATCGACAAGTCCGCTTCCCGCGATGATGAAGAGGCGCTGCGCCTCCGGTTGGAGACGCTCGGCCAAATCGATGGTCCTGGTCAGATTTCCGTCGAGGTCGACCATGTGGCCGGTCACGTCGGGCGGTGGCTTTGCCGCTTCGTAGCCCTGCCTCGAGACACCGAGAAAGACAACGGGAACGTGGGGCGCGAAATCGTCCCGGTGCTGGATCACGAAGGGGAGGGCGTCGCCGCCGATGACGACCACGATGTCGGGTCGTCTCTGCGCATATCTGTCCCGGAGGAAGTGGGCCATGAGGGATTCGTGGCCCGGTTCGGAAAAGCGAGCGAGATCGAGATACTCGGCGTTGAGCTCGATCTTCTCGCGCGAACCTTCCAGCAGGCGACTGCGTGCTCCGTCCGACGCCATGGACGTCGCTGGAAACGTGTAATTGTACGAATGCAGGATCAGGATGCGCTTTGCCGTCTCGCTGGCGTAGCTGGGTGATCCGAAAAACAGCAGGCTGAAAAGGAGCAGCAAGCCGCACAGAAGGCTCGTCCCTCTGAGATGCCTTGTTGAGGTTCGCAGACGGGAAACGCCGAAGACTCTTGCGCGGTACATCGAGAAAACCTTGGCTTTCGTCGATGGGAACAAACTATCGTTTACCGGCCGCGCTGAGATGTGCAGTTTGTGCCACCGGCCCAATTATCGGCGGGGCAGGACAGGCTTTGTGGCCTTTGCCTGACCACGGCTGCAGGCCATGGGCGCGGGGTCGGGTGCGAATACCGACTATTGAATTTTAATAAGTTATTTCAACGTCTTACATTGTCCGAGTGGCGCATTGTCGGCCAGCGCCCCGCTACTGTGCATGGGGTTGTTTTCAGGTTTTGAACCTAGCCCGCCGCCTCGTCGAACTGCGCGCTCGCCTCGAGCCACTGTTCCTCCGCGCGCGCCAGCGCATCGGCCGCATTGGCGCGGGCCTTTGAGAGCTGCGCGGCCTGCTTGGGATCGCGCGTGAAGATGTCTGGCAGCGCGAGTGCCGTATCGATCTTGGTGATGATCTCGGTGACCCGCGCAATCTCGCTCTCGGCCTCCGCGATGCGTTTCTTCAGCGAGCCGCGATTGTCCGATTTCGGGCGCTGCGGCTTCTCGCTGGGCGCGCTGCGCTCGCGCGGGGCAGGCTCGGCGTTGCGCGAGGACAGCACCAGGCGGCGATACTCGTCGAGGTCGCCGTCGTAATTGGTCACGGTGCGGTCGGCGACGATCCAGAGCTGGTCGGCGCAGGCCTCGATCAGATAGCGGTCGTGCGAGACCATGATGATCGCGCCGGGAAACTCGTTGATGGCTTCGGCGAGCGCTGCACGGCTGTCGATGTCGAGATGGTTGGTCGGCTCGTCCAGGATGATCATGTTGGGGCCGTAGAACGTCGCGAGCCCCAGCAGCAGCCGCGCCTTCTCGCCGCCCGACAGTTTTCCAACTTTCGTATCAGCCGCCTTGCCGGAGAAGCCGATTGCGCCGGCGCGTCCCCGCACCTTCGCCTCGGGTGCATCGCCCATCAGCTTGCGGACGTGATCGTAGGCGGACGCGTCCTCGTTCAGCTCGTCGAGCTGATGCTGCGCGAAATAGGCGATCGAGAGCTTGTCGGCGCGCGTCACCTTGCCGGAGAAGGGGGCGAGACGCGCGGCGAGCAGCTTGACGAGCGTCGACTTGCCGTTGCCGTTGGCGCCCAGCAGCGCGATGCGGTCGTCGTTGTCGATGCGCAGCGTCACGCGGCTCAGCACCGGCGTGGCCGGATCGTAGCCGACCGAGGCGTTGTCGACGGCGATGATCGGCGGCGACAGGATTTTCTCCGGTGCCGGGAAGGTGATCTCGCGCACGTCCTCCGTCACCAGGGCCGTGATCGGCTTCAGCCGCTCCAGCATTTTGACGCGGGATTGGGCCTGGCGCGCTTTCGAGGCCTTGGCCTTGAAGCGATCGACGAAGGCCTGCAGGCGGGCACGCTCAGCCTCCTGGCGCTTGACCGCCTTGGCATCGAGCAACTCGCGCGCGGCGCGCTGCTCCTCGAAGGAGGAGTAGGTGCCCTTGTAGAGCGTGAGCTTGCCGCGCTCCAGATGCAGGATCTGGTCGACCGAGCTCTCCAGCAGGTCGCGGTCATGGCTGATCACGATCACCGTGCGCGGATAATGCGCGAGGTGATCCTCCAGCCACAGCGTGCCTTCGAGGTCGAGATAGTTGGTGGGCTCGTCGAGCAGCAGCAGGTCCGGGGCCGCGAACAGGGTCGCCGCCAGCGCCACGCGCATGCGCCAGCCGCCGGAGAATTCGGCGCAGGGACGCAGCTGGTCGGCGGCGGAAAAGCCGAGGCCGGACAGGATCGCGGCGGCGCGGCTCGGGGCGGAGTGCGCGTCGATGTCGACGAGCCGGGTCTGAATCTCGGCGATCCGGTGCGGATCGGTGGCGCTCTCGGCTTCGTGAAGCAGCGCGTCGCGCTCGAGGTCGGCCTTGAGCACGACCGAGATCAGGCTTTCGGGGCCGTTCGGCGCTTCCTGGGCCAGGCTGCCGACCCGCCAACGCGGCGGCAGGGTCACCGAGCCGTGCTCGGCGGCCAGCTCGCCGCGGATCACCTTGAAAAGCGTCGATTTGCCGGTGCCGTTGCGCCCGACCATGCCGACGCGCGAGCCGGGCGTGATCTGCACGGAGCTACTGTCGATCAGAAGGCGTCCGGCGAGGCGGATGGAGAGATCGGTGATGGAGAGCATGCGGCCTTGTCACCGCAGGCGGGATCAAACGCAACCCGATTTTTTCGTCAGTGCGACTCGCGTTCGCGCTTCCTCAACTCGTCCATCAGCTGCTCGAGATGTGTCGGGAGCCGAGGGTCGGGACGAAGGCTTTGCTGAAGCCGCTCGCCTACGGCATCGCAAATCGAGCGGCTGGTGCGCCGGTCGATCTGTTCGCTCTCATTGGCAAAAAGGCCAGCCATCTCGGAGTTCCGTGTGTTCAAAGTAACGACACGGTACCAAGTCATTGGCCCCCAAAATGGTTTCGCCGGTTGTTGGGGACGTCAGCCATTCTAGTGAAAATTGTATGAATTCGCCGTATCTGCCCAAAGACAAGGCCCCGGCGGGGGGAACGCCGGGGCCTCTCTTGGAAGGTACCGCAGGGGGGGAACGGCACCTCAGGAAGGTTCTGTCGGGCTCAGTAGCAGCGGTTGATCAGCCGCCAGCGGGGTCCCCAGGGGGTCGGGACCAGCCGGCGCACATAGCAGCCGCCATAACCGTAGGAGACGGGGGCAGCGTAGAAGCGCGGTCCGCCCCAGCCCCAGCCGCCGTGATGCCAGCCGCCACCGCCGTGCCAGCCCCAGCCGCCGCCATGCCAGTGAGCGGAGGCGGAGGTGGGAGCCAGCGCGGCACCCAGCGCGACCGCGGCGACTGCAGCGAGCGAAAGTTTCCTCAACATGATGATCTCCTCAAAACTGCCGGCGCGGGGCTATCGCGTCGATGGAAAGGCCGCCGAAACGATCCGCCTCGGGAGGAGGCTTTGGTTTCGATGGACCTGACATTAGGCCAGCGAGGCTGAACCAAACCCTCATGGGGCCTTCAGATTGGGTTCATCTGCGTGAAATCGTTGTAATCCATGTTGGAATTCGGCTCAGCCTCTCGGCCTGGCCCTGCGGCGAAGCGCCCGTGGGCTGTTCCGGCGGTCGCTTGCCGGATCGCGAAGGCGCCGATATAAGCCCCGCAACTCCAAACCACCCTTTTTCTCTTCAAGGACAAGATCATGGCCATCGAACGCACTTTCTCGATCATCAAGCCCGACGCGACCGCGCGTAACCTGACCGGCGCCGTGAACGCCGTGATCGAGAAGGCGGGCCTGCGGATCGTCGCGCAGAAGCGCATCCGCATGACCAAGGAACAGGCCGAGACGTTCTACGCCGTCCACAAGGCCCGCCCGTTCTTCGGCGAGCTGGTCGAGTTCATGACCTCGGGCCCGGTCGTGGTCCAGGTGCTGGAAGCCGAGGGTGCGATCGCCAAGTACCGCGACGCCATGGGCGCGACCGACCCGTCCAAGGCGGCCGACGGCACCATCCGCAAGCTCTACGCAAAGTCGATCGGCGAGAACTCCGCCCACGGCTCGGACGCCCCGGAGACCGCCGCGATCGAGATCGCGCAGTTCTTCTCGGGCAACGAGATCGTCGGCTGAGCTTTCAGCCGATAAGTTAAGTCGACGGGGCGAAAGGACTTATTGTGAACTGGCTCTGGCAGATCTTCGATCCCGCCACGATCGGGGCATTCTTCACCCAGTTCCGCAATGAGATGGCCGAACCGACCTTCTGGATTGCGGTCGGCAAGATCATCTGGATCAACATCCTTTTGTCTGGCGACAACGCGCTGGTGATCGCGCTTGCCTGCCGCGGCCTGAAGCCGCGGCACCGGCTCTGGGGCATGGTGCTCGGTGCGGGTGCTGCGGTGCTGCTGCGGATCATCTTCACCGGCATCGTCGCGAGCCTGATGGAGCTGCCGTACCTCAAGCTGGTCGGCGGCCTCGCATTGATCGTGATCGCGGCAAAGCTGCTGGTGCCGGAAAACGAGGACGAGGACGGCGTCGAGTCGGCCTCGCATCTGTGGCAGGCGGTGCAGATCGTCGTCGTCGCCGACATCGTCATGAGCCTCGACAATGTCATCGCGGTCGCGGCCGCCGCCAATGGCAGCGTGCCGCTTTTGGTGCTCGGCCTTGCCATCAGCGTGCCCCTGATCGTTGCGGGCGCGGCGCTGATCATGGCGCTGCTGTCGAAGCTGCCGATCCTGGTCTGGGCCGGTGCGGCGCTGCTCGGCTGGATCGCCGGAGAGGTGATCGCCACCGATCCCGGCATCGCGCCGAAGCTGCATTCGCTGTCCGAGGGTCCGTTCGGCGCCGCGCTGGACCAGATGCTCGGCACTCTGCACATCCCGCCGCAATTCGCCCATGGCGGCGGTGGCGCCGAATATCTCTGCGCTTTGCTCGGCGTTGTCGTCGTGCTGCTGGTCGGCGCGATCTGGCGCCGGCGCCGGCTGAGCCATGCC
Source organism: Bradyrhizobium sp. CCGUVB4N (assembly GCF_024199945.1). Classification (GTDB taxonomy): domain Bacteria; phylum Pseudomonadota; class Alphaproteobacteria; order Rhizobiales; family Xanthobacteraceae; genus Bradyrhizobium. The sequence continues at coordinate 4,438,210 of NZ_JANADP010000001.1, forward strand.
GCGCTCGAGGCCTCCGAGCACCACGCCAAGGCGTCGGCGGAGTAGTTTCTAACGCCGGACGATCGACCCCGAACGTCCGATCAGCCGGGCGAGCTGCTTGAAGCGGCTGCCGACGCGGTCGGCGACGAGGTCGCCGAGCCTGTGCTCGAACACCAGCATCAGATTGCGCGCTTGGCTGCGGAAATGCGTGGCGGGCAGGACGCCCGGGCGCGCTGCTGAGATCAGATGCGCGACACGGAACGCTGCCCCAAGGAGGCGGGCGCGTTCGAGCTGCGCCGGGGTCAGCAATTCCTGCATGGTCAGCGGCGGCTGGTTTTCCTCGCTGAGACCCGCATAGCGATAGAACACCGAGAGGCCGACGAAGGCGCGCTCGCGGTGGTCGATCGCGCCGAAATTGGCGTTGACCACCAGGCTCAGCGTCTGTTCGCCGCGATGGTCGGGATGGACGCGCCAACCGATGTCGGACAGGAGGCAGGCTGTGTGGCGGAGGCGGCGGTCTTCCTCGGTCTCGCGCAGCTTCACCACGCGTGCGAGGCGATCGGTCCAGGCAATCAGCTCGCGGGCGTGCTTGGCCGAGCGTGACAAGAGCTGGTTCAGCTCTTCGGCGGCGCAGATCAGGCCGTCCTTGTTGCGCTCGGAGTCCGGCAGCTTCTCGTGCAGCAGGCCCTCGCGCACGCCGAAGGTCGAGAACACGATGGTCTTCGGCTTCGCGACCCGGATGATATGCTCGAGCACCAGCGCTGCGTAGGTGAGGAGAGGGCGCCGCGCATCCGCGACGACCTCGATGTCGGCAAGCATGTTGGTGGCTGCAAGCCGCCGGAGGCGACGTGAGAAATCGAGCGCCTCAGCGGCGGGAATCGAATAGCCGTGCATCACCTGGAGCGGATAGCCGCTCTGGATGATGTGGATGCGCGCGAGCGCACGCCAGGTGCCGCCGACGGCATAGAAGGTGCGGCCACGACCCGCGGCGAGCTGCGGAACTTCGTCGATCGCCTCGCGCACGATGCGGTCGGCGCGCTTGAGCGATTTGTGGGCGAGGTCCTGCAGCGCGAGGCCGCCGAGCGGCAGTGTCACGCCGCTGCGTACGCTGTTCCCGCGTACGTCGATCAGTTCGAGCGAGCCGCCGCCGAGATCGCCGACGATGCCGTCGGGACGATGGATGCCCGAGATTACGCCGAGCGCCGACAGTTTTGCTTCGCGCGGTCCCGACAGGATCTCGATTTTAACGGCGCAGATGCGCTCGGCTTTCGCGATGAAGTCGGGGCCGTTGGAAGCGTCGCGGCAGGCCGCGGTCGCGATCGCGAACACGCGGCCGACCTGCATCACGCGGCACAACGCCCGAAAACGTTTCAGCGAGGTCAGCGCCTTGTCGACGGCATCCGGCGCGAGCAGACCCGTGCTCTGCACCTCACGCCCGAGGCCGCACAGCGTCTTCTCGTTGAAGATCGGAATCAGGCTGCGTGTCAGTCCCTCGTAGACGACGAGACGAACCGAGTTGGAGCCGATGTCGATGACCGCGACGCTAGCGCCACGCTTGCGCGGCCGTTTCACGGCAAAGATCTCCGGTCAGGACTGATGGCGTTCGTTTCGGCGCGTGAGACGGCGCGGCGAGGATTCCTTGAGCGACTTTCCACGGCCAGACAGACTCGGATTTGTCATGAAGTAGTTGTGCACGTTGAAGGGCTCCTCGCCCTTCGCGGCCTTCATACGCGTTGAGGACCCGTCCGGCAACAATTGCCAGCTCTGCTCATTGTCCTTCAGATTCGCGACCATGATCTGTTCGAGAACCTGCTGATGCACCGTGGGATTTTGCAGCGGACACAGCACCTCGACGCGGCGGTCGAGGTTGCGCGGCATCATATCGGCCGACGAGATATACACAGCCGCTTTCGCGCTCGGCAGGCCCTGGCCCATGCCGAAGCAGTAGATTCGACCATGTTCCAGGAACCGTCCGATGATCGACTTGACGCGGATGTTCTCCGAAAGGCCGGGAATGCCGGGCCGCAGGCAGCAGATCCCGCGCACCACGAGCTCGACCTGCACGCCGGCCTGTGAGGCCTCATAGAGCGCGTCGATGATATCGGGGTCGACCAGCGCATTCATCTTCATCCAAACCGCGCCGGGCTTGCCGTGACGCGCGTGCTCGGTCTCGCCCTGGATGTGCTCGATGATGCGTTTGCGCAGCGTCAGCGGCGACACCGCCATCTTCTCCAGATCGCTCGGTGCAGCATAGCCCGTGATGAAGTTGAACACGCGCGCGGCGTCGCGGCCGATGGTCGGTTCCGACGTGAAGTAGGAGAGGTCCGTATAAATACGCGCGGTGACCGGGTGATAATTGCCGGTGCCGGTATGGACGTAAGTGGTGAGGCTGCCGCCCTCGCGGCGCACCACCATGGAAAGCTTTGCGTGCGTCTTCAATTCAAGGAAGCCGTAGACCACCTGCACGCCGGCGCGTTCGAGGTCGCGCGCCCAGCGGATGTTGGCCTCTTCGTCGAAGCGCGCCTTCAACTCGATCAGCGCGGTGACGGATTTGCCGGCCTCGGCCGCTTCGGCCAGCGCGCGCACGATCGGCGAGTTGTTGGAGGTGCGGTAGAGCGTCTGCTTGATCGCGACGACGTCGGGATCGCGCGCGGCCTGTTGCAGGAACTGCACCACCACGTCGAAGGATTCGTAGGGGTGATGGACCACGAGGTCCTTCTGCCGGATCGCGGCAAAGATGTCGCCGCCATGCTCACGCACGCGCTCGGGATGGCGCGGCACGTAAGGGGTGAATTCGAGGTCGGGCCGGTCGAGCCTTGTCAGTTGCGAAAGCTCGTTCATGGCGAGCACGCCGTCGACCAGGAACACCTCGTCGTCGGCCGCCGAGAGCGCGTGCTGCACGAAGCTGCGCAACTGCTCCGGCATCTTGGCGTCGATCTCGAGCCGGATCACCGATCCGCGGCGGCGGCGCTTCAGCGCGGTCTCGAACAGGCGGACGAGGTCTTCGGCCTCTTCCTCGATTTCGAGCTCGGAGTCGCGGATGATGCGGAAGGCGCCCTGGCCGTGGAGATTGTAGCCGGGGAACAGGCGATTGATGAAAAGGCCGGTCACCTGCTCCAGCGAGATCAGGCGTACGACCTTGTTCTCCTTGCCGTCGCCCGGAAGACGGATGAAGCGGTCGATCTTGCCGGGCATGCGGATCAGCGCGTTCATCTGCTTGCCGTCGATGGCGCGCGTGAGCTGCAGCGCGATGGTGAAGCCGAGGCTCGGGATGAACGGGAAGGGGTGGGCTGGATCGATCGCCAGCGGCGTCAGCAGCGGGAACACGTTGTTGAGGAAATAGTCCTCGAGCCAGGTCCGCTCCGCCTTGCTGACGTCCTTGCCATCGACCAGCACGATGCCGACGCCGGCGAGCGTGCCGCGCAAATCGGCCCAGATCGCCTGCTGGTCGGAGGCGAGCTGCGAGACCGTTCGGTTGATCAGCGCAAGCTGCTCGGACGGCGTCAGGCCGTCGGGGGCGCGCTCGGCGATGCCCTCACGCACCTGCGCCTTGATGCCGGCGACGCGGACCATGAAGAACTCGTCGAGGTTATTTGCGGAAATCGACAGGAATCGTACCCGCTCCAGCACGGGATGGCTGGCGTTGACCGATTCTTCCAGGACGCGGCGGTTGAAATGCAGCCAGGAGAGTTCGCGGTTGATGAATCGCTCAGGGCTCGAGGCGATCGCCGGCAGGCCCTCGGCTTCCGTGGCTTTCTCTTTTATTTCAACAGTTTGCGCGGAATCCATGAGAAGTCGGTCCATCCAGTTCGCCCCAATTTGCGACTTATGCGCAAAACCGGCCGGAGCATGTGTTAGTGCGATGACGTTTCGATGACATTGATGTTCCGCGGCCGCGCCGCGTCAAGCGGGCCAAGGGGACAGGGGCCGGCGGTCAGGCGTCCCGGAGCAGCTCGGCCGCGAGCGCCCGGGTGACGGGGCGGCCGAGCCGCAGTGCCTCGCCGTCCAGCAATTCCACGGCGCGTCGGGCGGCGGCCGACGACCGCTCCAGCCGGGTCGCGAGGTAGCTCACCACGCTTTCGTCGACGGAGAGCTGACGGTCGGCGCAGAACTTGACGATCAGGCCGCGGAATAGCTGGTCGTCCGGCAGCGCCAGCGAAATCACCGGAATCGTCCGCAGCCGGGAGCGGAGGTCGCGGAGCTCGACCTCGATCGCCGCCGGCGCCTCACGGCCGGTGAAGAGTACATAGGCGCCGTCCTCGCGGGCGAGGTTCATCAGATGGAAGAGGGCGCGCTCGTCGAGATCCCCGGCCTTGAGATCCTCGACCACCAGCGCGCCGGTCGCGAGCGCGCCGGGGACGCTGGCCGCGGTCAGCGCATTGGCCGTGGTCGAGCGCGCGCCGGCCTCCTCGGCCCAGATCGCGGCGAGGTGGCTCTTGCCCGAGCCTTCGGGGCCGGCGAGCCACATGATCCGGTTCGGCCATTCCGGCCAGCCGTCGATCAGCGCGAGACCGGCGGCATTGGCAGGGCCCTCGAGAAAATTGTCCCGGCTGAGGCTCTCCGCATGCGGAAGCGAAAACGCCAATTGTCGGGGATGAACGCGGCCTGCCACGCTTGCTTTGCTCCGTGCCGGCGCGCCGGCTTTGTCTGAAGAGATTCGATCTATTCGATCGGGTTTTGGCCTTTTGCAGGGCGGCCGCGTCCCGGCTCATTTGGCCTCGATCGTGCTCATGTGCCGCAACCACTCGACGAGATAGAGCGACACGGAGGACAGCGTGAACACCGTAACGAAGCCCATCAGGACTATATCATACGGCGCCGGCCTGAAGCCGAAGGCGAGCGAGGCCAGCACCAGCGCCGCATAGGCCACCTGGGCCGCAGTGTTGAGCTTGGAGACCATCGACGGCTTCATCTCGACCGGCTTGTCGAACAGCCAGGACACGATCACGGCCGTGACGATCATGATGTCGCGCGACACCACCAGGATCACGATCCAGCGCGGAATGTCGCCCCAGATGCCGAGCGCGAGGTAGATCGACACCAGCAGCGCCTTGTCGGCCAGCGGGTCGAGCAGGGCGCCGAGCTCGCTGGTCATGTTGAAGCGCTTGGCCAGGAAGCCGTCCACGGCATCGCTGATGCCGGCGACCAGGAAGACGGCGAATGCCACCTCCATTTGGCTCGACACGATGGCCCAGACGATGATCGGGACCAGCATGATGCGGCCCAGGGTAATGATGTTCGGAATACTCACGCGGCGCTTCCCGGCACCCGGTCTGACCTCGAATCCGGCCTCCAAAGAGGCTGAACCGGTTGATATCTCTACATAGTATAGGGCGGGGCGCCACGCTTGCCATTGCGCGTCCCCGGAATTCGACGTAACCAGCCGCAAACCCACTGGAAATCGGGCATGACCGACCGCAAAAACGGCCTCACATACGCCGATTCAGGCGTCGATATCGATGCGGGCAACCGCCTGGTCGACCTGATCAAGCCGATGGTCCGCGCCACCGCACGGCCCGGCGCCGACGCCGAGATCGGCGGATTCGGCGGCCTGTTCGACCTCAAGGCGGCCGGTTTCAAGGATCCCGTCCTGGTCGCGGCCACCGACGGTGTCGGCACCAAGGTCAAGATCGCGATCGAGACCGGCCTGCATGGCGGGATCGGCATCGACCTCGTCGCCATGAGCGTCAACGACCTCGTGGTGCAGGGCGCCGAGCCGCTGTTCTTCCTGGACTATTTCGCCTGCGGCAAGCTCGACCCCGAGGCCACCGCCTCGATCGTTGCCGGCGTCGCCGAGGGCTGCCGTGAATCCGGCTGCGCCCTGATCGGCGGCGAGACCGCCGAAATGCCCGGCCTCTACAAGGACGGCGACTATGACCTCGGCGGCTTTGCCGTCGGCGCTGCCGAGCGGGGCACGCTGCTGCCGCGCAAGGACATTGCCGCGGGCGACGCCGTGATCGGCCTTGCTTCGTCGGGCGTGCATTCCAACGGCTTCTCGCTGGTGCGCAAGATCGTGGAACAGTCCGGCCTCGGCTTCGAGGCGCAGGCGCCGTTCGCGCCGGTCATGACGCTCGGCGGCGCGCTGCTGACGCCGACGCGGCTCTACGTCAAATCCTGCCTGCGCGCGATCCGCGAAACCGCTGCGGTGAAGGGCCTCGCCCACATCACCGGTGGCGGCTTCACCGACAACATTCCGCGCGTGCTGCCTGCACATCTTGGCGTCGGCATCGATCTGGCGCGCCTGCCGGTGCTGCCGGTGTTCAAATGGCTGGCGGCGCAAGCCGGCATCGCCGAGCTCGAAATGCTCAGGACCTTCAACTGCGGCATCGGCATGATCGCGATCGTCGAGCCCGAGAAGGTCGACGAGGTCGTGCGGGTCTTCACCGACGCCGGCGAGACCGCGGCGCAGCTCGGCACCGTGATCCCGGCCGAGGGCGAGCACCGCGTCGTCTATAACGGCCATCTCGATCTGGCGCTGTGATGAAGCGCCGCGTCGCCATCCTGATTTCCGGCCGCGGTTCCAACATGTCCGCGCTGATCAAGGCAGCTTCTGCTGCGGATTTCCCGGCGGAGATCTCGCTGGTCATCTCGAACAAGGCCGGTGCGCTCGGGCTCGAACGGGCCAAGGCGGCCGGCGTGAAAACGCTGGTGATCGAGAGCAAGCCGTTCGGCAAGGACCGCGCCGGCTTCGAGGCGGTGCTGCAGGCCGCCCTCGACCAGCACGGCATCGAGCTGATTTGCCTCGGCGGCTTCATGCGCCTGTTCACCGCCGACTTCGCCAGGGCCTGGTACGGACGGATGCTCAACATCCATCCCTCGCTGTTGCCGTCCTTCCCCGGCCTCGACCCGCATGGCCAGGCCTTGCGCGCCGGCGTCAAACTGTCTGGGGCGACGGTGCATTTCGTCATCCCCGAGACCGATGCGGGGCCGATCGTGATGCAGGGCGCGGTGCCCGTGAGCGATCACGATACGGCGGAGACGCTGTCGGAGCGCATCCTCGAAATCGAGCATCGCATCTATCCGGCTGCGCTGAGCCTGCTCGCGACCGGCAAGGTCAAGATCGAGGGCGATGTCTGCAAGACCGCAGGCAGTTCGGCGTCGGAGAATTTTCTGGTTGCGCCGGTGGCGCACTGAATCGCGGTCGCGTTTTCGACGTCCCCAAACAAAATCCCCCGGCAGAGCCGGGGGCATCGTCATGATCTCTCGCGCATCGCTTTGAGAGAAATCAGGAGACCTTGAGGTTCTCCGCGGACGACTTGCCGCGGTTCTCCACGAGGTCGTATTCAACCACCTGGTTCTCATTCAGGGTCGAGAGTCCGGCGCGCTCGACGGCCGAGATGTGGACAAACACGTCCTTATCGCTGCCGTTCGGCTTGATGAACCCATAACCCTTGGTCGGGTTGAACCATTTGACGGTGCCCTTTTGTGGCATCGTTAGTCTCCTCCGCTAGATACTAAAAAGACGCGGCCGCTTTTCGCGTGCCACGTCACAAACGGGCTTCCGGAAGTCTGTTCGAGTCTCATTGTCGCGAAACGCACAGCCGAGCGGCCAATTCCGATTGTGTGCAGTATTCCAACACGAAAATCGCGCGCTAGCAAGCCGCGCGCGAATTTCAAGACCATACCGGAGATGTCCCGCTGCAATTTGCGACCTGTGGCGCCGGAACCACAATCGTGGGCAATCGCCCCTGCGATAGCGTGCCAACCGGTTGACCCCTCGTGGCAGTTCGGCACAAATCGCCGCACCCGCTCACGGTTCGTGTTGTATTTTTGCGGGCCGCCATCTTGCTTTGGGATTCTTCGTCATGCGCTGCGCCTCGCAGCTTACCGGGACACGGCAGATGATTGGGCTGGACCGCGTCCGCCGGATCGTGACGGCAATCGCTATGGCGTTCGCGCTCGTCGTGATGCTGTCGGCTGTGACGCCCGTGCTGGCGCAAAGTCCGACGCCCACGCCGACCCCCACGCCCACGGCATCACCGACGCCGGTGCCGGTCCCGACCGCGACCAATTACGACCAGTCGGCCGGCAACAGTGCGCTCAATCTCGGCTCGAACTTCCTGGAGCGCCTCGGCAACCAGGCCTCCGGCGGCGTCAATCGCGCCTTCCGCACCAACCCCGGCGGTGGCGGAGCCTCGGCGAGCACGGAGGATCCGCGTTACCGCACCTGGTACGAGGGCTACGGCATTTCGCTTCGGACCGATCCGCAGGGCGATTTCGTCGGCGACAAGCGTAAGACGTTCGGCGGCGTCGCCGGTTTCGGTGCGCGGGTCGCACCGGGCGTCAATCTCGGCTTCTCCGTCGACCAGAGTCATACCGATATCGACGTGCCGTTGGCGCTGCAGTCGGCGACGCTCGACCTGACCCAGATCGGCTTCAACGGCTCTGTCGACAAGGGACCGTGGACCTGGGCCTTTGCGTTGGTGCACGGTTTCGGCAAGGTCCACTCCAGCCGGGACACCGGCTTCGGCTTCGCCACGGCGGGCTATCGCGCCGCGGTCGACGGGGCACTGACCGAGATCAGCTATTACTGGACCAAGGACCAGATGCGCGTCGTTCCCAAGGGCGCGATCGAATATGTGCGGGCCACCGGCGCGGCGTTCCAGGAGGCGGGCGGACTCGATCCGCTCAACGTCGGCTCGAGCGCGCTGGCGCGTGCGCGCGTCATGATCGGCGCCGAGATCGGGCGCTACTTCATCTTCGACCAGAAGATCCTGGACCTCTCGGCCTACGGCAAGTTCGTCGACAATTTCTATCAGGATCTGGGCGCGGTCCAGGTCAGCCTCGGCACCCAGAACATCGTCGTCCCCGGCATCGGCGAGAGCCGATACGGCATGGACGCCGGCGCCTCCGCGTCACTCAGCCTGACCAACACCGCGCGGCTCTACGTCAATTACGACGGCAAGTTCCGCAACGAGCTGACATCGCATCAGGGCACGATCGGCTTCGAATATCGGTGGTGACGCGCAAAACGACGATCTGCGCTTACTTCGGCGTCGCGGCAACGTATCCGGACAATCCAAAGCCTTCGCGCGCGGCCGTCATCATCGGCACCAGCGCGTTCGGATGGATGAATTCGTCGCGGAAGCAGGGGTGGGTCTTGGGATCGAAGATCTTCTTCAGCCAGTCGACCACGATCTTGTGCCGCTCGGAGGCGCGGAACTCCTTGTGATAGGTCAGCCAGAGGTCGGCATGGTGGCTGACGCCGAGGTCGACGGCGACGAGCGGCGCACCGAGCGCGATCGACACCGTCGGCAGGAATCCGATGCCGGCGCCACGCTCGACCGCGTAGAGCGCGCCGACCGACGAGTTGGTCTTGATCCCGACGATGCCTTCCAGCGATTTCAACCCGAGCACGCGGGCATAGGCGCCGTCGTCGACCTGCGGCGCGCTCTGCTTGATGATGCGGTGGCTCGACAATTCGGCGAGCGTCGCCGGCACGCCGTAGAGGTCGGCGTAGTCCCTCGAGACGAAGGGATAGATGTGCAGCCGGCCGAGCTTGGCGACGATCAGGTCGGGATTGGTCGGCGGCTCGAGCTGGATCGCGATATCCGACTCCAGCCGCGCGACGTCGGCTTGTTCCATCGCACAACGCAGGTCGACGGTGATCTTGCGGTAGGTCTTCTGGAAATCGATCAGTCGCGGCAGGATCCAGAAATTGCCGGGGCCTTCCGTCACTGCGACGCGCACCGTGCCGGAGGTGTCGTTCGAGGACCGCGAGGCGCGGCGGAAGACGTTGAAGGCGTGACGCTCCATATGCGCGACGTCGGCGATCATCGAGGTGCCTTCGTCGCTGAGCGTGAGCCCGCTCTGGTCGCGCAGGAAGAGCTTGCAGCCGATGCTCTCTTCGAGCCGGTCGATGCGGCGCATCAATGTGGTGGAGGTCAGCCCGAGCTCTTCGGCTGCATTCCGGAAACTTTTAAATTTCGCGCAAGCTAAAAAGAGTTTCAAATCGTCCCAGGACGCATTTAGCGCTTCTTCATGGTGCTGCATCAATGCAGCGCCCCGGTGCAATTGTTGCTGCATACTCCTGATCTCCAGCCGCTAAGCTTCCCCCCATAGCGGCGTACAAAACCCCTGAACGATAGAGGGACGACATGAGTATGGAAAGGGGCTCGTTTGCCGCAAGGCATGATTTCGATGCCTTGCCGCTGAGCCCCGAGGTGGATGTCCGGTGCGCGCAATTCGGAGAAATCGCAGCGCTTTCGGAAATGGCGCACCGCCTGGTGCCCGGCGTGCAGATCGGGACGATGGAGCTTGAGACATATTTCGCCTGGGATCCCGAGAGCATCCTGACCTTCAGTCGGAACGGCCATCTGCTCGGCGGCATGGCCTTCCTGTTCCTCAACGACCGCGGGCATGATGCCTTGCTGCTCGACGATATCTGTCTGACCGCGCCCGAGACGCACTACCTCGCTTCCGCGAAAGAGGATGTTTCGGCGATCTACATCTGGGCGATCGCGGCCACCGGCCGCGGCATCGCCGGTCTCGGCAAGGCCTCGGCGCATCTTCGGCAGATAAGGTTTCGCGGCGCGGACTGCTATGCGCAGCCGTCAACCGTGGCCGGACGTGAAATCATGAAGGCTACGGGCTTTACGCCCATTTCGAGCTTCCAGCGCGACCTCTGGTGTTACGAGCGGCCCTGGCATCGGCAGCCGATGCTCATGCCGGGCGCGGTCATCCAATCAAGGAGTTTTTCAGATGCACGGCACTAGGATTCCCCTCGCCAAGCCTGACTCCCGCGCGATCACAGTTCGCCTTGCGCGCGATCCGAGCGACCTCATGCTGGTCACGGCCATTCGCTCCGCGGTCTATCTCGCCGAGCAGGATTGTCCGTTCGATGAGGAGTTCGACGGCAACGATATGGTTGCCGCTCATTTCATCGGCTACATCGGCAACGAGCCGGCGGGTTGTTTGCGGGTGCGCTTCTTCGGCGACTTCGCCAAGGTCGAGCGGCTTGCGGTGCGTCACCAATATCGGCGCTCGCGCATCTCGTTCAAGCTGGTGCAGGCCAGCGTCGACTATGTGAAGCGCAAGGGGTTCCGCAAGATCTATGGTCAGGCACAGGATCGGCTGGTCGATTTCTGGGCTCATTTCGGCGCCAAGCCGCTGGGCCACAATCGCAAGATCACCTTCTCGGATTTCTCCTACACGGAAATGCTGCTGGAGATCGAGCCGGGGCCGGACGCCATCACGCTGGACAGCGATCCCTACGTCATCATCCGCCCGGAGGGCGACTGGGACCGGCCGGGCGTGCTCGACGCATCGGCGGGGCGAGCAGTGACGTCGCCGCTGCGGGACCTCGCGCTCGCCGACCGCTGAAACTGGTGCAGCTCTGCGCAAAACCATGCCGGTCTCCGTCCACGACGATCCGTTGATCCTGGTTTGCGCGGATCTCCAGGTCGAATATCTGGCCCCCGGGCGCCGCCACGTCATTCTCGACGGCGACGCCACGACGTTGCGCTGCCTGGAACTGCTGACGCTGTGGCGCAGCAACCTCTGGCCGGTGCTGCATTTGAAGCGCATCGCGCAGGCGGCCTGGTTCAATCCGTCATCCAGACTGACCGATTGGATCGCGGAAACGAGGCCGCGTCCGGGCGAGATGACGTTCGAGCACCCCTTGCCGTCGGCCTACAGCTCGTCGCGTTTCGCCGATTACATGTCGAGCATCCGCAATGTCGGCTGCGTGGTAACGGGCTTTTCCCTCGACGAAACCATCCTGGCCACCGCCGTCGAGGGATTTCACCGCAGCCACCGCTACCAGGTGGTCGTCGATGCCGTCGCCTGCCGGCAGCCGGGAACAACCGAGGCGGCCGCCTACAAGCAGTCGGTGGTGAATGTCATCGCCAACTTTGCTACACTCCAGTCCAGCGCCGAACTGATCAGAACCAGCGGCGCCGTCGCAGTCTGAGAGAGACGCGATCGGCGGATGGATGGGTGGGACATTGTCTCGGGAGGACGAACTCAAGGAGCTGGCGAGCGATCTGTCGCGTGCCGTCGAGGCGGCGCGCCGGATCGGCCTGTCCACGACCGTTTATCTGCTCTCGATGGCGCTGGTCGAGGTGAAGGAAGCCGCAGCCGACCAAGAGGGACATGACGACGGCGCGACCTGAGCGCTGCCTCGAGTGCGGCTTTGTGCATCGCTGCTGAGCGCTTGCTGCCGACGAATTGGCGTTGCAAGTTTTGCGTCGTCGCAATAGCCAAGTAATCTCACAATCGAGCGATGGCGTTGGCCGCAGCGGCGACGTCATGACTTAAGGGATCCCTGCAAATGTCCATCCTGCCCAATTCGCAAGAAGCCCGCGATGTGGCCTACCAGCTCCACGCCTACACCAACGCGCGGGCCCATCAGCAGGCAGGTCCGTTGGTGATCGAGCGCGGCGAGGGGCCCTACGTGTTCGACGCGTCGGGCAAGCGCTATTTCGAGGCGATGGCGGGCTTGTGGAGCGTCGGGCTCGGCTTCAACGAGAAGCGCCTGGTCGAGGCCGCGCACAAGCAGATGCAGGCGCTGCCGTTCTATCACACCTTCTCGGCCAAATCGCACGGGCCCTCGATCGACCTCGCCGAGAAGCTGGTCGCGCTCGCGCCGGTGCCGATGAGCAAGGTGTTCTTCACCAATTCCGGCTCGGAGGCGAACGACACCGTTCTCAAGCTGATCGCCTATCGTTCGAACGCGCTCGGCCAGCCCCAGCGCAAGAAGATCATCAGCCGCATGCGCGCCTATCACGGCGTCACCATTGCGTCGGCGAGCCTCACGGGCCTGCCCAACAACCATCGTTCGTTCGACCTGCCGCTGCCGAACATCCTGCATACGGGCTCGCCGCATTTCTACAAGGACGGCGCGCCCGGCGAGAGCGAGGAAGCCTTCGCGACGCGCCGGGCCGAGGAGCTCGACGCGCTGATCCAGAAGGAGGGACCCGACACGATCGCGGCCTTCTTCGGCGAGCCGGTGATGGGGGCGGGCGGCGTCGTCGTGCCGCCGGCGACCTATTGGGACAAGATCCAGGCGGTGCTGAAGAAGTACGACATCCTGCTGATCGCCGATGAAGTGATCTGCGGCTTCGGCCGCACCGGCAAGATGTTCGGCTGCGAGACCTACGGCATCAAGCCCGATGCGATGGTGGTCTCCAAGCAGATCACCTCCAGCTACTTCCCGCTGTCGGCGATCATCATGAACGACCGCATGTTCGAGCCGATCGCCGATGAGAGCAACAAGATCGGCGTGCTCGGCCACGGCTTCACCGCGGGCGGCCATCCGGTCGGCTCGGCGATCGCGCTGGAAAACCTCAAGATCATCGAGGAGCGCGGCCTGGTCGCGCATGCCGCCGAACTCGGCGGCTACATGCAGGCCAAGCTGCGCGAGCTCACCAGCCATCCGCTGGTCGGCGAGGTCCGCGGCGTCGGCATGATCGCGGCGCTCGAGCTCGTGCTCGACAAGGGCCGCAAGACCGCAGCCGCGACGCCCGGCGCCGTCGGCGGCATGGCGAGCCGCATGCTCCAGGAGCGCGGCGTGATCTCGCGCAACATGCTCGACGCCATTGCCATCTGCCCGCCGCTGATCGTCACCAAGGCCCAGATCGACGAGCTGATCGCGGCGATCACTGGCGTGCTGGACGACATGAAGCCCGAAGTGGCCAAGCTGCCGCAGGCGTAGGGCTGATCCTTCAAGGCGGAGCTGCCCGCCGCATATGCGGTGTCGTCCCGGCCTAGTGCGCAATTGCGCACGGGGGGCCGGGACCCATACCGCGTGATCTATCGAGGTTGGGCGGTCGTCGAACCTACGAACGAACAACGTCCGGTCTTCGCCAAACCACTCCCTGGGGCTATAGATCCCGGCCCCCCGTGCGCAATTGCGCACTAGGCCGGGACGACATTGGGGAGGCTATCGGGGCCTAAGCCCGCTGAACCCCGATCACGCGACCCTTCTCGATCGCAAGCGCCAGCTCGCCGCGCTTCAGCTTCAGCGCGTTGTCGCCGAACAGCTCGCGGCGCCAGCCGCGGAGCGCCGGCACGTCGGCCTCGTCGTCGGCTGCGATCTCCTCGAGATCGTCGACGGTCGCGATCACCTTGCTGGCCACGGCATGGCGCTCGGCGGTCATGCGCAGCAGCACCTTCAGCAGCTCGACGGTCGCCGCGCCATTGTTGTTGTTGCGCGGCTTCTCCAGCTTCGGCAGCGTCGAGAAATCCCGCGCCAGCCCGCGCTCGACGGCGGCGACGATGTCGGCGCCCCATTTGGACTTCTCAAAGCCCTTCGGCACCGAGCGCAGATGGGCGAGCTTCTCCAGCGTGTTCGGCGCGTGGGTGGCGATATCGCTGATGGCCTCGTCACGCAGCACGCGGCCGCGCGGCACGTCGCGGCTCTGGGCTTCCTGTTCGCGCCAGGCGGCGACCTCCATCAGCACGGCCAGGTCCTTCGGCTTGCGCACCCGCGTCTTCAGCCGTTCCCAGGCGCGTTCGGGGTGGAAGTCGTAGGTCTTGGGCGAGGTCAGGATCTCCATCTCGATGGAGACCCATTCGCTGCGGCGGCGCTTCTTCAGATCGGCATCCAGTGCTGCGAAGACGTCGCGCAGGTGCGTGACGTCGGAGACCGCGTAGTGCATCTGCTCCTTGGTCAGCGGCCGGCGCGACCAGTCGGTGAAGCGGTGGGTCTTGTCCGGCCGGTGGCCGGTGACCTTCTCGACCAGGGCGTCATAGGCGATGCTGTCGCCATAGCCGAGCACCATGGCCGCGACCTGGGTGTCGAACACCGGATGCGGGATGATGTTGGCCTGGTGCCAGATGATCTCGATGTCCTGACGCGCGGCGTGGAACACCTTCAGCACGCTCTCGTTGGCCATCAGCTCGAAGAACGGCTTGAGGTCGATGCCCTCGGCCAGGGTGTCGATGACGATCGCTTCCTCGGCGCTGGCCATCTGCACCACGCACAACAGCGGGTAGTAGGTGGTTTCGCGCAGGAACTCGGTATCGACGGTAATGACGGGGTGCTTGGCCAGCCGGCTGCAGGCAGCCGCGAGGTCAGCGGTGGTGGTAATCAAATCCATGAACGGCCCATGACACTTGCCATCAGCCGTTCTGCCGAAAGCGCTGTGATGTCAAGGGGGTTGGAGCGAATTCGAGCCTTGCATTAGGCTGGAATCGCCCCCGTCGGCCGAAATTCCTACTCGTAGCGGATCCGGTGCGAGGATTTGCGGGCGCAGGGTAGCGCCACCACGATCAGGCACATGCCAACCAGCGCCAACCCCAGGAACTCGAAAACCAGCAAATCCACGGCGGAAATCTCCAGAAACACCGTTAGATTTGTCGGCGGTGCGTTGACGCTCTGTTAATTCAAATGGTTACCGGCGGCGGGGCGACTGGAATGGTGGACGGGGGGTTAATGGGGCGGGGCTGCCCGGGATAGGACTAGTCAGCCGGTAGGACGTTGGGCTCAGTCGGCGCATCGACCCATTGAACCTTCTCGGCCTTGAACCGGGCCCATTTCCTGAAGCTGTGCTTGGGTTCGGCCTTGAGGCGGTCGCCGATCAGTTTTACGAGTTCGTCGTGACGTTGGCGGTCCTCGAGCAGGGCGGGTTGGGTTTCGTGGGGAGTTTGTCCCTGCCGATACGCACTCTGCCACCGCAGCCAGATCTCCCAATCCTCCAGCACCAACGAGAATAAGTCCGGATCGATCGGGCTCAACAGGAAGTGCGACGCGTAGTCGTCTCTCTCTCCGTCGAACTGTCGTTCGTAGATGTGCGGTTTTCCCAGATAGTCGGCAACGCCGAGTTCGGGTCCGTCATAGTATTTGTTGATCGTGTAGATTTTGTCCCAGACGTCGGTGTTCATGGTGCCGGCATCGCAAGATCGATCGCGTACTTCCAGTGTATGGCGGTGAGGTGATCGAGGACCTGGCCGCTATTCCTGACCAAAACGACTTCGGCGCCCCGCATGACGGAGTGCCGAAGATTGGTCCTTGAGATGAGCTACGCTCTTACGGCAGTTTCAGCGACGTCTCGGCATAGTACGGCTTCGAGAGCATCATCATCGCGGCGTTGCCGGAGATGAAGGGGGTGCTGACGGCGGGTCCCGGCGTCGCGCAGGGCGCGTGGACCTTGTGCTTCCAGACGATGTCGTCCCACCAGGTCATCGCGACGGCAAGCTCTCCATGATTGCTTCTGTCCTCGCCGCGGCCTCAACACGTTCCAACGTGTTGATGGAAATGTGAGGCCATCTCGCTCTGCCTGGATGTCCGTCCGGTCGATTGATGAAATCCAGAATGACGTTTTGAGCGTATTGCAGGAAATATCGCAGCGCTCCGGTTTTTGAGTCCTCTATCTCATATATAATAAACGTGCAGTTCATCGCCGTTGTGTCGGCTTGGCGCGTGATGAATGGTGTGTTGCCAATACTGGGATTTGTTACTCTGTTGATGCCGGAATGATCGATCGTGGAATCAACTTGAAGAGTGGTAACCTGTTTGATCGTTCCGATGCCTTTGAGAAAATTTTCGAAAGTGTGCCTCAAAAGAAGCGTCGGATTGACCGGTTCGAATCCGCTAAATCCATTAATTGTCCCATCCCCCTTGAACGGATTTTCGTGAAAGTATCTGTAAGGAGCAAAGTAATCTCCATTGATAATATTGCCCGCAGAGTTTCTTATTGGGTCGAGAGCGCGCTCATCAGGATCAGAGCCGCCCCCAACAACCACACCATTGATGCGCGGAATCGGGGGCCTCTTTTTCTCGTCGGGAAGCTGCGTCCAGTCTGATGTGCTTGCAGATCCAACGGCGATAAAGCTGTTGCCATGAGGAATACTTCCCATGCGCGCTACCGACACTTCGGCACCGCTTTCTTGAGAAATATTTTGATCAGTCATGAAAAGCCATAGACCTGGTTCATGATGTATCCCATGGCCGTTGAATTTTTCCGATATGTCGGTCTTGCCCAGCGTTGAGTCAGGGCCTGTGACGCTCACAAGATAAGAGTCTTCATTCGATCGTTGAGTAATAATTTGACTATAGCTCAAGGCAACGGCGGTTTGATCGGTTTGCGTGCCATCTGCTGGATTGACCCCTCTGTTGGGCACCCCGACGTCTGCCACAAGAAAGTTCAGGACCTCGTCATATTGGTTCATCAGCAATCGATACCCATTGGGCGAGCCGCCGAATGGGAGTGAAATTATATTGAACCCATGGCCCGCGAGTTCCGGGGTGTTTTTCCATGTGCCCGGCAGCCAGCGCAATGGTCCAAGTTTTGGGTCATCCTTTTCGGCGAGATAAATTTTGCGGCCCGCGACAGCCATTTCCTCGATTAGATTTTTGTCCAATGCCATTCTAATATCTCCTGACAATGTCTAGCTGCCCGTGCTCCGCGCACGGCGAAAATCTATCGATGTCGTGGCGCTCTTCAGGAGTCCCGACATCACGATGTAAGAAAAGTTCTTGCCCGCGATCTAATTCGGGCGGCCTGGGAGCTCTTGAATTCTCTCGGTCAGTGGGTTTGGTGGCGTAGCTGATTTTTTGATAATCTCTAAGGTTGAGCTGACTTTTTTCTTCCCGTCAAGGGTCGTTAGCTATCCGGTCGCTATGACGCAGTGGTGGACATCGCCGGACTCGGGCGAGGGGGCATCGTCGCCATCATGGAGGCGTCCAAAAACGTCTTCGGCGCCCCGCGTGCCGAGGCGCCGAAGATTGTTCTTTGCGATGAGCTGCGGTCTTGCGGCAGCCTCGGTTTCGAAGGGTGGGCAAAGCAAAGCGTGCCCGTCGCTCAAGGGATAGAGAAGGTGGGCACGGCGCTGTGCGCCTTTGCCCACCCTACGAAGCTCCTGCTTACGGCAGCTTCAGCGACGTCTCGGCGTTGTACGGCTTCAGCGTCTCGTCCGCGGCCTTCTGGGCGGCGACGAGCGCCTCCTTCGGCTGCTTCTTGCCGTTGAGGACCAGCATCACCTCGTCCTCGAGGTTCTTGCGCACCGGCACGGTCTTGTAGGTCGCAAACCAGGGCTTTGCGACGTCGAGCTGCTCGACGGCGGTCTTGGCGTCCGGGTTCTTGTTGAGGAAGTCGACCATGTCAGGCGTCTTGTAGGCGGCCATGTTGGGGGCGAAATAGCCCGTCGCACGGCTCCACCAGGCGCTCTTCTCGGGCGAGGTCATCCACTTGATCAGCGTCCAGGCGGCCTTCTGCTTGTCAGCTTCCACGCCGGCCGGAATGATCAGCGAAGCGCCGCCGATCGGCACGGCGTTGCGGACGTTGCGCGGGATGAAGGCGACCTTGTAGTTGAACTTGGCGTTCTCGCGCACATAGGTCAGCGAGCCCGTCGACAGCATCATCATCGCGGCGTTGCCGGAGATGAAGGAGGTGCTGACGGCAGGGCCAGGCGTCGCGCCGGGCGGGTGGACCTTGTGCTTGCTCACGAGGTCGTTCCACCAGGTCAGCGCGCCGAGCATCGAGGGCGTATCGTAATAGACCTCGCCGCCGAACTCCTCGTTGTAGTAACGCCCGCCATTGGTCATGGTGAGCGTTTCCATCATCCAGCCGCAATAGTCGTAGGCGCAGGGGATCGCGATGCCCCATTGGGTCACCTTGTCGCCCTCGCGCTTGGTGAGCTTCTTGGCCCAGTCGGTGAGCTCGGCCCAGGTCTGCGGCGGCTTGCTCGGATCGAGGCCGGCTTCCTTCGCCTTGTCGGCATTGATGTAGAGCAGCGGCGTCGAATTGTGGAAGGGCACGCCGTAGACCGAGCGATCGATCACCGCGTTGCCCTGCAGTGCCGGGAAGAACTGGCCCAGAAACTTTTCCTTGGTGCTGCCGTCGGCGGCGATCAGGCCGTCGAGATTGGTGAGCTCGTTCTCGATCTGCATGTCGAGCAGGAAGTTGGCCGACATGATCACGGCGGCCGGCGGCTTGCCGGCCTTGATCGAGGCGCGCGTCTTGATCAGCGTGTCGTCATAGGAGCCGGTATAGACCGCGGTCGCCTTGACCTCGGGATGGGTCTCGTTGAACTCCTTGATCAGCGTGCCCATGTCGCGGGCGAGCTTGCCGTCGACGGGAACGGGGAAGAACAGATCGATCTCGGTCGGACCTTCACCGGCCAGCGCCGGGACGGCGAGGGCGCCTGCCATAGAGCCTGCCATGGCGAGGCCGAGCATAAGCCTGCGGGAGAACAGCATCGACAAATCTCCTATTTGATGCCTGAGGTGACGAAAGAGCTGATGAAACGCTTCTGGAAGATCAGGAAGGTGATGAGCAGCGGCGCGATCACCATCAGTGTGCCCGCGGCGATGGTGCCCCAGGCCTGCGTGCCTTCCGCGGTCGCGGTGAAGACGGAGAGGCCAACGGTGAGCGGCCGTTTGTCCGGCGAATTGATCACCATCAGCGGCCACAGGAAGTCGTTCCAGTGGCTGGTGACGGAGATGATCGCGAATGCCGAGAAGCTCGGAATCGACAGCGGAATGTAGATGTGACGGATGCGCTGGATCAGGCTGGCGCCGTCGATCAGGGCTGCGTCTTCCAGCTCGGTCGGAATCGCCTCGAACGCCTGGCGCATCAGGAAGGTGCCGAAGGCCGACGCGAAGAACGGCATCATCACGCCCGCGAGCGTGTCGTAGAGACCGAGCTGGGCGACGAGCCGCAAATTCGGCACGATCAGCAGCACCGGCACCAGCATCAGCTGCATCAGGAACAGGTAGAAGATCACCGTCTTGCCGGCGAAGTCGAGCCGCGCGAACGCGAAGCCCGCGAGCGTGATGGTGACGAACTGCACGAGAAGAATGCCGGTGCAGATGATCGTGGTGTTGAGGAAGTAGCGCGGGAAGTCGCCGATCTCCCAGGCATCCCTGATGTTGTCGAGCGTCGGCTTCAGGCTCGGCATCAGTTCGGCCATCAGATTGATGCCGTCGGAGGCCGGACGCAGCGTTGCCACGCCCATCCACAGGAACGGGATCAGCCAGGCGAGCGCGAGCAGGACCGTCAGCGCGAATCCGAGTTTTGGCGTGATCTCGTTGCGGGTGGCGAGGGGCGCGTCCTTGTAGAGGGCATCGATGAGTTTCATGGCCCGCCCTCACGTTGCGCCATGGTGCGGAACGAGAGCGCGGTGAGGGCCATCAAGGCAGCGAGCGTCAGCAGCGTCGCCGCCGAAGCCATGCCGATGTCGTAGTGCTCGACGGCCTGCTGGTAGATGTAGAACAGCACGAGGTTGGTGGCGTTCGACGGTCCGCCCTTGGTCATGACGAAGACGTGGTCGACCTGCGTCACCGCGTTGAGTGTGGCGATCACGGTGACGAACAGGAAGGTCGGCTTGAGCTCCGGCAGGATGATGTGGCGCAGCCTATGATACGGACCTGCGCCGTCGAGATACGCGGCTTCCATGACGTCTTCGGGCACGGCTTGGAGGCCGGCGAGGAAGAACAGCATGTAGTAGCCGGCATTCTTCCAGATCGTGATGATCATGATCGCATAAAGCGCGATGTCGGGATCGCCGAGCCAGTTCGGCAGCACCGGCAGCAGCCGGCCGATGTAGTAATCGAGCAGCCCGACATTGGGCAGGAAGATGAAGAGAAACAGCGCCGAGGCCGCGACCATCGGGATCAGCACCGGCAGGAACAGCGCAGCCCGCAGCGCGCTGGTGACGGCGTTGGTGCGCGCCAGCGCCAGTGCGAACAGCAGCGCCAGCCCGATGCTCGGGACCGCGGTGCCGACGGCGTAGATGAGGTTGTTGACGACGGCGCCGGTGAAGGCGGGGTCCGCCAGCACCGCGGCGATGTTGTCGAGGCCGACGAAGCGCAGCGGCGCCTTCGGCGTGGCGCGCTGATAGAGCGCATCGATCAGCACGCGCCCCATCGCGCCGTAGGTGAACAGCGCGAGGAAGATCAGCGAGGGCAGCAGCAGCAGATAGGCCGGCAGCGAGGCTTTGAGGCGTGCCGAAAACCGCGTCGCGATATGTAGGCGCGGCGGCGCCGCAGCCGCGACCGGAAGAGCCGCGGGCTCAGCGAGGCTCATGTCACCGCGCCGGGAAATTGAGCGCATAGTCGCGGCCGTCCATTCCCGCAGGGGGCTCGAAGGGAAAGCGCAGACTGGTGTCGAGGAAGTCGTGGCTGTGCACGACGAGGTTTTGGTCGTCAATCAGCACGACGCCGTAGGCCGGCGGCTCGTGGCTCGCCAGATGGTCGGTGACGTTGGCGTCGAGCTCGAACCAGACCTGATGGTTGGTGCCGCGCAGCGTCGAGAACGGGATCTTGCCGTAGCTGCCGAAGATCGGACGGTGCACATGGCCGAAGAAGAGATGGCGGATGCGCGCGCGATAGGGCGCGATCACCTCGGCGAATTCGGCGCTCTGCTTCAGCGCGATCTCGTCCATCGCGTGCACGCCGACCGGGAAGGGCGGATGGTGCATGAACACGACAAACTGCTGATCGGCGGGTGCGGCGGCCAGCGTCTTCGAAAGCCAGTCGAAGCGCCTGGCGCACATCTCGCCGGCGTGACTGGTCTCGTCCAGCGTATCCAGGAATACGAACAGCCCGTGCTCGGTGGTGCGGGTGCCCTGCACGAAACCGTTGGGATCGCGCGGCGCGGCCTTCAGGGTGTCGAGGCAGGTGACACGCTTGTCGTGATTGCCGACCATGGCGATGTACGGCATTTTCAGCGCCGCCATCGCATCGGCGAAATTGGCGTAGGATTCAGCCTCGCCCCAATGGGTGAGGTCGCCGGTCACGACCGCGAAGGCGGCGTCCGACTGGTGCGCGTTGATGTCGGCGATCGCCGCATCCAGCCGCGCGCGCGGATCGAGGCCATAGAGCTTCAGCCCGGGGTTCGCGAGATGCGTGTCGGTGATGTGGATGAACTTGAAGGGCATGGCGCTTGTCAGGATCGTTGGAGGATGGGCGCCTCCGGCAAGACGGCCCTGACAGGCCGTTAGAGCGCGTGTGTTTCAGTTTGATGACAGCGGTTCCCGAGGTCGGGACGCGTCCACAGCATGAGCACGCGCGCGGTGGATCAGCTGAAAGCGCAATCCACCGTTGAGCCAATTAGAGGTAGCGGCGCGCCGGCGCCCGTCGTCACGTCCCGCAGAACGTCTGCAGCACCCGCTGGTCCGGTAGCGGCGGATCGGCGTAGGCGGCAAATTCCGGCTGATCCTGATACGGCTTCGCCAGCACCTTCACCAATTCCTCGAACGGCGCGTAATCGTCGTCATTCACCGCGGCCTGGATCACGGCCTCGACGCGATGGTTGCGCGGGATGAAGATTGGATTGGCAGCGTGCATGGCGGCTTGCCGCTCGGCCGCGGTCTGCGGCTCCAGCGCGATGCGGGCGCGCCAGCGGCCGGCCCACTCGTCGAAGGCTGCGGGCTCCATGAACTGCGCGCGGACGTCGGTGCCGTCATCGCCGGCGGCGTCGCCGAGCTTGCGGAACGTCAGCGTGAAGTCGGCCTGGTTCTTGGCCATGGCGTCGAGCAGATCCTGGATCAGCGCCTCGTCGCCGTCCCGCTCCGTGAACAGGCCGACCTTCTTGCGCAGGCCAGCCTGATAGGCGGCGCTGAACGTCTTCGAGAAGGCGCCGAGAATGTCCTGGGCTTCCGCGACCGCCTTCTCCTGGTCGTCGGAGAACAGCGGCAGCAGGCATTCGGCGAGCCGCGTCAGATTCCACAAGCCGATGCGCGGCTGGTTGGCATAGGCGTAGCGGCCCATCTCGTCGATCGACGAAAACACCTGCGCGGGATTGTAGGCATCCATGAACGCGCACGGGCCGTAGTCGATGGTCTCGCCGGAGATGGAGGAGTTGTCGGTGTTCATCACGCCATGGATGAAGCCGACCAGCAGCCAGCGCGCGATGAGCTCGGCCTGGCGCGCGACGACACCGGCGAGCAGGGCGTGATAGGGCCGCTCGGCGTGAAGCAGGTCCGGATAGTGCCTGGTGATGACGTGGTCGGCGAGCCGGCGGATCGCATCGGTGTCGCGGCGGACGGCGAAGAACTGGAAGGTGCCGACCCGGATATGGCTCGAGGCCACGCGCGTCAGCACGGCGCCGGGCAGCACGGTCTCGCGGATCACGGGCTCGCCGGTGATGACGGCCGCCAGCGAACGCGTGGTCGGAATGCCGAGCGCGTACATGGCCTCGCTGACGATGTATTCACGCAGCACCGGGCCGAGTGCGGCGCGGCCATCGCCGCGGCGGGAGAACGGGGTGGGGCCCGAGCCCTTGAGCTGGATGTCGCGGCGGATGCCGTCCTTGTCGATGACCTCGCCGAGCAGGATCGCGCGCCCGTCGCCGAGCTGGGGCACGAAATGCCCGAACTGGTGGCCGGCATAGGCCATGGCGATGGGGTCGGCCCCGGGGGGAACCGTCTTTCCGGCCAGGATTTCGGCGCCCTCGGGCGTCTCCAGCAGATCGGGATCGAGCCCGAGCTGGACCGCCAGGGGCCGGTTCAGCTTGATCAGCCGGGGCGCAGCCACGGGGGTCGGCGCGACGCGGGCAAAGAAGCTGTCCGGCAGCGCCGAATAGGAGTTCTGGAAGGGGAAATGGACTGTCATGGCCTCAAGATAGGCCTCGAACGCTGATCGGCAAAGGCTCGGGCCTGGATTGGCCAAAAATGGCCGCCTCCAGCCCCAAACAGCCCGTTCCTTTGGTTGCCGCCCCCGGCCTCGTCGGGTAAACCCTGCCGCAACCTCGGACCGGTCGTTTCAGGCCGTCCGATTCGTATCCTCCGACATTGATTTTGGGACGACCATGCATCGCTACCGGTCACATACATGCGGCGCGCTCCGCGAGAGCAACATCGGCGAGACCATTCGCCTCTCGGGCTGGGTCCATCGCGTGCGCGACCATGGCGGCGTGCTGTTCATCGATTTGCGCGACCATTACGGCCTGACCCAGTGCGTGGTCGACCCGGACTCGCCGGCGTTTGCGCAGGCCGAAAAGCTGCGCTCGGAATTCGTGGTCAAGATGGACGGCAAGGTCCGCCGCCGCCCCGAAGGCACCGACAATGACGACCTGCCGACCGGCAAGGTCGAGGTCTATGTCAGCGAGATCGAGGTGCTGGGACCTGCCGGCGACCTGCCGCTTCCGGTGTTCGGCGACCAGGAATATCCCGAAGACATCCGCCTGAAGTACCGCTTCCTCGACCTGCGTCGCGAGAAGCTGCACCAGAACATCATGACGCGCGGCGCGGTGGTCGACTCCCTGCGCAAGCGGATGAAGGAGCAGGGCTTCTTCGAATTCCAGACACCAATCCTGACGGCCTCCTCGCCCGAGGGCGCGCGCGACTTCGTGGTGCCCTCGCGCATCCATCCCGGCAAGTTCTACGCGCTGCCGCAGGCGCCGCAGCAATACAAGCAGCTGCTGATGATGTCCGGCTTCGATCGCTATTTTCAGATCGCGCCATGCTTCCGCGATGAGGATCCACGCGCCGACCGTCTGCCGGAGTTCTATCAGCTCGACGTCGAGATGAGCTTCGTCACCCAGGACGACGTGTTCGCCGCGATGGAGCCGGTCATCACCGGCGTGTTCGAGGAATTCGCCAACGGCAAGCCGGTCAACAGGAACTGGCCGCGGATTCCGTTCGCAGAGGCTCTGCGCAAATACGGCACCGACAAGCCTGACCTGCGCAATCCGATTGAGATGCAGGACGTCTCGGAGCACTTCCGCGGGTCCGGTTTCAAAGTGTTCGCGCGCATGCTCGAAGACCCCAAGAACCAGGTCTGGGCCATTCCCGCGCCGGGCGGTGGCAGCCGCGCGTTCTGCGATCGCATGAATTCTTGGGCACAGGGCGAAGGCCAACCGGGCCTCGGCTACATCATGTGGCGCGAGGGCGGCGAGGGCGCTGGTCCGCTTGCCAACAACATCGGACCCGAGCGCACCGCCGCGATCCGCGCGCAGATCGGCACCAAGGAAGGCGATGCCGCCTTCTTCGTCGCCGGCGATCCCGACAAATTCTGGAAGTTCTCAGGGTTGGCCCGCACCAAGGTCGGTGAGGAATTAAACCTGATCGACAAGGACCGGTTCGCGTTCGCATGGATCGTCGACTTCCCGATGTACGAGTATGACGAGGAAAACAAGAAGGTCGACTTCTCGCACAACCCGTTCTCGATGCCGCAGGGCGGCCTCGATGCGCTGAAGGGCCAGGATCCGCTGACCATCAAGGCGTTCCAGTACGACATCGCCTGCAACGGCTACGAGATGGCGTCCGGCGGTATCCGCAATCACGTGCCCGAGGCGATGGTGAAGGCGTTCGAGATCGCGGGTTATGGCGAGCAGGAGGTCGTCGAGCGTTTCGGCGGCATGTACCGTGCATTCCAGTACGGCGCGCCGCCGCATGGCGGAATGGCCGCAGGTCTCGAGCGTATCGTGATGCTGCTCTGTGGCACCAACAATCTGCGCGAGATCTCGCTGTTTCCGATGAACCAGCAATACGCGGACCTGCTGATGGGCGCGCCGTCGGAAGCGACGACAAAACAGCTCCGCGAGCTGCATGTGAAGGTGAACCTGCCGCAGAAGTGAGGCTCGTGCCCCGGACGCAGCGCAGCACGCAGTGGTGCGCTGCTGAGCCGGGGCCCATGCTCCAGCAACCAGCGGCCTCTGGGTCCCGGCTCTGCGCAGCAGCGTTTCACGCCGCAGCGCGTCCGGGACACGAGACCGCTAACTCTACAATCCCGTCGACGCCTCGATCCTGAATTGCGCCAGCGCGCTCTGCGGGTCGGTCTGCAGAAGTTGCATCAATTGCATCAGCGGCGCTTTGGCGCGCGGGGTGAGCTTGATGGACAGCGTCTGGCCTGGCGTCTCGACGAAGCGGGCGATCGCGTCCACGGCTGCGTCCGCGTCCGGATTGGCGGAAACAACTTGCTCGCGGTTGGCCTTGATGCTCTCGACGAGCGCCTGACGCGCGGCGTCACGGCTGACGTTCTGCATGCGCGCAAACTGCGTCACGACGAGATCGACGCCGCCATTGTCGCGCAGCGAGAGCTCGAGCGCGCCTGCCTCGATCCGGGCCGCCTGACCCATCAGCTGGGCGGGATCGGTCGAAAACACGCCGCGCGGCACGTTGTCGAGCGCGACGCGTAGTTGCGCCTTTGCGATCCCTCCGATGTCGAGCGTCGCCGGCGTCACGGCGAAGCTGCTGGACGGCTCGGTCCACGCCGCGCCGAGATCGAGGTCGATCGCGAGCTTGTCGATGCCGGCGGCAATCAACGGCATGTGCGCCGGCTCGGTTGAGTCGGTCGGTGCAATCATCTTGGCAACGACGTTCGCCTTGCTGGGTATCGAGCCAACCAGCTGTCCCCAATTGATGCTTAGCGTGTCGATGGTCGCCACTTTCTTGCTACGCGGATAGGGCGCCAGCATACCCTTGATCTCGATGCCTTCGAGCACCCTGAACAAGCCGACCGCCTGTTCGGCGGTGGGTTTGGACCCGGGATTTGAGAATTGTAACGCCCAGCGGATCAGGCTCACCGTACTGAAAGATTTCAGCGCAAAACGGTCCGTTTTGAGCCGCCCTTGCGTGGCGGGCATATCGAGGCCCTCGAGTGCGAACTCATCCTGGCTATAGCGGATGGCCGAGAGCTTGGTTGCCGCCTGCGGTGTGCCGATCGACGGATTGCGAATATCGATCTTGCCGATGCGAAGACCTTCGTAGAATCCAGCGAGCTTCTCCAGCAGCTCGCGTGCCTGCGCCGGCGTCTGAGGCGTTGATTGGTCCTGCGGTAGCGCGGCAAACATCTCGGACAGCCGGAATTTCGACGGCTGCACGGCGACGTCCTCGATGTTGAAGCTGTCGATGTCGACGCTCATCCCTTGGGCCGACTTGAGCTGGTAGGGACCGGCCGAGATTTGCCGGTAGACGCGATGATAGGTCTCGTCACTGCTGGTCTTTGGATCGAGCGCGGTGATGATCGCGGTCGCATCGAAATCGTTGACGATAATGTTCGACAGCTCGCCGGTCAGCTTGTCCGGCTTGCCTGGTTGCTTCACGTCGATCGCGAGGGCGGCGCGGTCCGCCTTCATCGAATCGATCTTGCCGTGCTTCAGGTTCTGGAACGCCAATCCGGAATAGGTGATCTCGCCGCTGCCGCCGGGACCGCTGCCGGAATCGAAGCTCATCGTCAGCGTCGGCGCCGTGAGCGTGGATGCCGTGACGCTCGCGTATTGATCGAGCACGTAGCGGTAGAGGTCGAGTAGGGAGCCGTCCACCGGTGCCGTCCGGGTGTGAAGGGGGCCGGCATAGTCGCGGATCGTCAGTTGCGGGATCTTGTAGGATGCCGTCACCTTGGCTGGGCCGATCTGGTCCAGGGCCACTTCGAAGCCGCTGATGTCGATCCTGTCGGCTGAAAATCTGGTGTCGTCGATCTGGCGAACGCCGGTGCCCCTGATGCCGGCGATCTTGATCTGCGCTTGCGGTTGATTGCCGGGCGTGACCGCAATGTCCTCGACGGTCAGCGTCCGCGTCATCAGGTCGAATTCAATCTTGCCGTGGCTCGCCTTGCCGCCTTGCTTGCGGATCTGCTCGAAGGCCGTCTCGATCTCGGCGGTGACGCGATGCTTTGCGTAGAGGTTGAAGCCGAACCATCCGCCGGCGGCGAGCACCGCGACTGTGATCAGGCCGATCAGGATCCGCTTCATTCCCAGCTCCAGTTGCTCGTTGTGCGCTGCGCAACCTGCCATATTCGGGAAAGGTCGCGAGGTCTAGGGAAAGCTAGCGCTGTCAAATATTTGAGCGTGTGATCTGCTAATGGGATTGCAATCGGATGTTGCCACCGAGGCGTCGGCCGTGCTTCATCGCGGTTTCCACGAGCCGGAATACCGTGTGCACTGCGGCGAACCGGCCGAGGTTGATGAACGATTGAGACCCGGATAACGCGAGGCAGAGACCGCATGTCGTCCTATTCTGATGATCTCCACCAGGCGGCGCTGGCCTATCACCGTCTGCCGCGCCCCGGAAAGCTCGAGATCCAGGCGAGCAAGCCGCTCGCCAACCAGCGCGACCTGGCGCTTGCCTATTCTCCGGGCGTTGCGGCGGCCTGCACCGAGATCGCCAAGAACCCGGCGGAAGCCGCGACCCTGACGACCCGCGCCAATCTGGTCGCCGTGGTCTCCAACGGCACCGCCGTGCTCGGCCTCGGCAACATCGGCCCGCTGGCGTCCAAGCCGGTGATGGAAGGCAAGGCCGTCCTGTTCAAGAAATTCGCCGGCATCGACGTGTTCGACATCGAGATCGCGGCCGACACCATCGAGCGCGTGGTCGAGACCGTGGCGGCGCTCGAGCCGACCTTCGGCGGCATCAATCTGGAAGACATCCGCGGGCCGGAATGTTTCGAGATCGAGGCGCAGCTGAAGGAGCGCATGAAGATCCCGGTCTTCCATGACGACCAGCACGGCACCGCGATCATCGTCGCCGCCGCCATCACCAATGGCTTGCGTCTGAACGGCAAGAAGCTCTCGGAGGTCAAGATCGTGGCGTCGGGGGCGGGGGCGGCGGCCATCGCCACGCTCAACCTGCTGGTCTCGATGGGCGCGCAGCGCAAGAACATCTGGGTCTGCGATATCGATGGCCTCGTACACGAGGGCCGCAACACCACGATGGACCGGTGGAAGGCGGTCTATGCGCAGAAGACCGACAAGCGCACGCTGGGCGACGTCATCGGCGGCGCCGACATCTTCATCGGGCTATCGGCTCCGGGCGTACTCAAGCCAGAGATGGCCAAGGCGATGGGCGAGAAGCCCCTGATCATGGCGCTCGCCAACCCGACGCCGGAGATCATGCCGGAGGAGGCGCGCAAGGTGCGCCCCGACGCGATGATCTGCACCGGCCGCTCCGACTATCCGAACCAGGTCAACAACGTCCTCTGCTTCCCCTTCATCTTCCGCGGCGCGCTCGATGTCGGTGCCAGCGCCATCAACGAGGAGATGAAGCACGCCGCCGTGGAGGCCATCGCGCAGCTCGCGCGTGAGGCGCCGTCGGATGCGGTGGCGCAGGGCTTTGACACCGGCGAGACGCAGGGCTTCGGTCCGGGCTCGCTGATCCCGAGCCCGTTTGATCCCAGGTTGATCCTGCGTATCGCGCCGGCCGTGGCCAAGGCCGCGATGGAATCGGGCGTCGCGACGCGGCCGATCACCAATTTCGACGAATACACCGCACTGCTCGAGCGCTTCGCCTTCCGCTCCGGCCTCGTTATGAAGCCGATGTTCGCCAAGGCCAAGACCCAGCCGGTGCGCTTGATCTACGCCGAAGGCGAGGACGAGCGCGTGCTGCGTGCCACCCAGGTGGTGCTGGAAGAGAAGCTGGCGCGGCCGATCCTGGTCGGCCGTCCCTCGGTGGTGGAAGCCCGCATCAAGCGTTTCGGCCTCCAGATCCGCGCCGGCAAGGATTTTGACCTCGTCAATCCCGAGGACGATCCGCGCTACCGCTCCTACGTGCAGTCCTATGTCGAGGTCGCCGGCCGCCGCGGCGTGACGCCGGATGCCGCGCGCACGGTGGTGCGCACCAACAACACCGTGATCGCGGCGTTGGCGGTGACGCGCGGGGAGGCGGATGCCATGCTCTGCGGCGTCGAGGGCCGCTACATGAGCCATCTGCGGCATGTCCGCGAAATCATCGGTTTCGTGCCGGGGGTCAGCGACTATGCCGCGCTGGCGCTGCTGATCACCAGCAAGGGTGCCTTCTTCATCGCCGACACCCAGGTGCGGCCCAATCCGAGCGCCGAAGAGCTCGCCGAGATCGCCTCGCTCGCCGCCGTCCACGTCCAGCGCTTCAACATCAAGCCGAAGATCGCGTTCGTCTCGCACTCCGATTTCGGCAGCTACGACACCGACTCCTCGCGCAAGATGCGCCGCGCCACCCAGTTGCTGAAGGAAAAGCATCCGGAGATCGAGGCCGACGGCGAGATGCAGGGCGATACCGCGCTGTCGGCTGCAGCGCGAAAAATGGTGCTGCCGCACTCCAAGCTGGAGGGCGAGGCCAACATCCTGATCATGCCGACGCTGGACACGGCCAACGTGGCCTATCAGATGATCAAGTCGCTGGCGGATGCGCTGCCCGTCGGCCCGATCCTGATCGGCCCGGCGCGGCCCGCCCACATCCTCACGCCCTCGGTGACTGCGCGCGGCATCCTCAACATGACGGCGGTCGCCGTGGTCGAAGCGCAGGAGCGCGCGGCCCGGCAGCAGCCGACGTTGTTCACGTAAGGGGCGCGATCTTTCCCTCTCCCCTTGCGGGAGAGGGTGGCTCGCCGCGCAGCGGCGAGACGGGTGAGGGGTATCTATCCGCGTGTCATCTCTCACGATTGAACTCGGGGATGGATACCCCTCATCCGGCGCTTCGCGCCACCTTCTCCCGCAAGGGGAGAAGGGGCACCGGTCGTGCGGCCAGATTTGAATTGCTCGCAGTTTTCCATTTCCCCGTTTGTAAACCGGCCCACGACTCTCCATAATCGCGCGGTCCTTGCGTCCAAGTTCCGATTTCAAAAAGCCTGAGCCAAGAGGCCGACCATGCCAGCGTTCGTGACTTTCGGGCGAATCCTGTTCGCCGTGCTGTTCATCTACACGGGCGCGACCAAGCTCTTTGCCATCCAGGCCACTGCCGATTTCATCGCCACCAAGGTGGTGGTGCCTGACGTGATCGCGCCCTATGCCAAGCAGGTCGAGACCGCGACCGCGATGACCACCCCGCAGCTCCTGGCAATCGCGCTCGGCGGGCTCGAGATCATCGCAGGCCTGATGATCGCGCTGAACTTCGGCGCACGCTTCTTCGCGATGCTGATGATCATCTACATGGTGGTGTCGACCGTCCTGTTCTACGATTTCTGGAATCAGGCGGCGCCGGACAACGCCAAGATGCTGGTCGACGCGCTGAAGAATCTCTCGATCATCGGCGCGCTCTTCATGATCATGGGCTATGGCCGCGCCACGCGCTCGGTCGAGACGGCCTACGGCGACGTGTAGCCGGGTAGAAATCTCCGCCCGCATAAGCGCGCGACGTGAACCGTCATTCACGCGTTATGGCTTTGAGAACACAGCGGTTCTACAAAATCGCGGCCGCTGTGGAGTGTGCATCTTTCTCGCCTTGTCTGACTCTGCCGGAACCGAATACTAGCCGTCGATCGGTTGTATGGGCGCAACCGGCACGGGGTGTTGGGGGCGGGACTTGGTTCATTCGAAGCGACGGTTGGCGCGTGCGGTTGTTGTTCTGGGAGCAGCCCTTGTCGTAACGGCGGCGAACGCTGCCGACTTGCCCGTGAAGGCGCCGCCGCAGATGGCGCCCGTGGCGAACTGGACCCAGTTCTATGTCGGTGCAGGCCTTGGCTTCGACTTCGCGTCGGGGCGGTCGAACCTCGCGCCCGTTGGCGGCGGGCCTTCGCTGTTCAGCTTCGATGGCCTGCAGGGCGCCGATCTCGGATTGTCGGCATTCGCCGGGTTTGACTTCCAGGTTGCACCGCGCTTCGTGGTCGGCGGCTTCGTTGATTACGACTGGTCGCGGCAGCGGACGACTTTGAGCGTGGGCGGGAATGCCTTCGGGCAGATCGCCACGGCAACCACGCCGTCGCTCGACCAGGGCTGGACCATCGGCGGCCGTGCCGGATTTCTGGCGACGCCGGATATCCTGCTCTACGGCCTCGCCGGCTACAGCCAGATGCGCATCAACAACTGGAGCGGAACTTACACGATCGTCGGCGGTCCCTCGTTTACAGCGCAGGAATCCGCCCAGACCTCGCACGGCTACACGGTGGGTGCCGGCGTGGAATATCGCCTTGCCAACAATTGGTCGCTGCGCGGTGAGTATCGCTATGTCGATCTTGGCCACAACACGACCGTTGATCCGCTCGGCCCGATCTGGACCAACGATCTGGCGGAGCATGTGATCCGGATCGGTGCGGCCTACCGCTTTGGCCAATTTGGCGGTCCTGCGACGACCGCAGCGGCCGCGCCGGCGATCAATCCGGCGTGGACCGGCGTCTATGTCGGCGCGGGCATCGGCGGCGATGCCGTCACACCCCATGTGGCGGCTTCGGTCCCCGGCGCTCTGGATTTCAACGCGGCGGGCCTTGGTGGTGCCGATGTCGGCGGCACCTTCACCATCGGCTACGATCGTCAGATCGCGCCGAAATGGGTGGTCGGCGCCTTCGGCCTGATCGATGTGGCGACGAATGGCGGGGCCAGCGTGACGGCGACGGGGGCAGGCGCGGGGGGGACAGTCACGTCGGATCTGGCGTCGGTGAAGTGGGCCTGGACCGTCGGCGGCCGCGTTGGCTATCTCGTCTCGCCGGAAACGATGGTCTATGTGCTCGGCGGCTATACCGGCTCGACCGCGCGGTCGATCACGTACAGCTTCTTTGGATTCCAGAGCACCAGTCCGGAGCGCGAATATCATGGCGCCACCTTTGGCGGCGGCTTCGAGCGCTTCTTCAGTGACAGGATCTCGGCCCGCGCCGAATATCGCATGACGCATGTCGAGACGCGCGATGATCTCACGGACACCCTCTTCACCAACATCAGCGCCGGCGGCACGATCCACACGCTGCGCGGTTCGCTGGTCTATCACTTGCCGACGCCCTAGGTTGTAGGCGCGATCCAAAGCGATCGCGCAAGGCGCCCACGGGAGCTAACGCGCGGACGCCGGCGGGTGTGTCCAGCCCCGCACAAGGACGTTGCTGCAGAATGATCGGCAGGGTGGGGCCGATCGTCATGTTTGCTCAGCAGTCATCAGATTCGGTATCGCTCGAGGCCGGACTGGCGCATCATCGCGCAGGCCGCTTGCCGCAGGCAGAGGCGATCTACCGGCAGATCCTGGCATCCGCGCCGGATCACGCGGACGTAATTTTCCTCCTCGGCGTTGCTTCGCTCCAGACAGGTCACCCCGACAGGGCGCTCGATCTCTTCAGTCGTGCCGTCAAGCTGCAGCCCCGCAACAGCGCCTATCACAGCAACATGGCTGTCGCTCTGCGCGCGCTCGGACGCAAGGGCGAGGCCGTCGCGAGCTACCGGGAAGCGCTGCTGCATCAGCCCGGCAATCTGGACACGCACATTCAGCTTGGCCTCCTGCTGGGTGAATGCGGGGATCTCGCAAACGAGGAGGCGCAGTACCGGCTCGTGTTGCGACATCCCGTTGGCCTCGACCTCGCGGCGGTTCGTACTCAGGTCGATGCCCGTTTCCATCTCGCCAATCTGCTGGTGAGACGGAAGCAATTCGATGATGCGATCAGCGAATTTCGGCAGGTGCTGCGGCAAAGGCCGGATTTTGCGGAGGCGCATTGCAATCTCGGGGCTGTGCTGTTCGATCTTGCCGCCTTCGAGGAATGCGAGCGTTGCTATCGCGAGGCGCTGCGCCTCAAGCCGGCATTCGCGGAGGCCCATAACAATCTTGGAGGTCTTCTCCTCAAATTGAGGCGCCTCGACGAGGCCGAGCTCAATCTTCGCGAAGCTTGCAAACTCCGGCCGAATTTCGCCGAGGCCTTGAACAATCTCGGTGACTTGCTGCGTCTGCGGGGGCGGCTGGAAGAGGCGGAAGCATCCTGCAGGGAAGCTTTGCGTCTGAAGCCGGACTATGTTCCAGCGCAATTGACCCTGGGCAACGCGCTTCGTGAGGCCGGTCGCTTCCACGAAGCGGAGCCTTGCTATCGGACCGCGCTCGATCGCAATCCGAGTTGGCCGGAGGCGCTCAACAATCTCGGCACGCTCCTTTACGATCTCGGGCGGACCGATGAAGCCATTCAGAGTTTGCGTGCGGCGGTGGCGCAAAGGCCGGATTATGCCGACGCGCATTTCAACCTCGGGATCACGCTGTTGCTGGCCGGCCAGTTCGACGAAGGCTGGCGGGAATATGAGTGGCGATGGAAGCAGGAGACGAAGAAGCCGCATCTGCGCGGTTTCAGCCAGCCGCTCTGGGATGGAGGCGATATCGGTGATCGGGTCCTGTTGCTGCATGCGGAGCAGGGCCTGGGCGACACGCTCCAGTTCTGTCGCTTCGTGCCGGCCATTGCGGCGGGGCGGCGGGTCGTTCTCGAGGTTCAGCGGCCGCTGATGCCGCTCCTGACCGGGTTGCCCGGAATCGAGCGCGTCGTCGCGAATGGCGATCCGCTGCCGCCATTCGATCTGCATTGTCCGCTGCTGAGCCTGCCGCGGGTCCTCGGCATGTTGGTGACTTTCTAAATCCGCGCAAGAATGACGACGAGGTACGACGGCGGTAGAGCGAAGGCGTCCGCACGCGCGCTCACCAATCGCGCCGAAGCGGGCGGACGCCTTTGCGGCGACGACCAGCGTCTGAGTTGAGGAATAAAAGACGCGGGGCACGTCTCCGGGCGCCCTGAGGCTCCTTTCGACGTACCCCGCTTTGCGCCTGCCTTATGGTAGATCTGCGGGTAATCAGCGCCGCAGAAACAAAACCGGCGTAACACCGATCTCAACTGGCAAGTGGGGCTCGATGTCACGCCCCTCGGACGGTGCGCGGCCTGCACTATCGCACTGTCCGCGCGTTCCGTCGACCTTTTCCAGCAACCTCCGGCGGCGCTCCGAAAGGACCGCCGCGGATGCTCACGGGCCGCTTCTTTCTGTGCGGCCGCTGCCGTTCGCAGGTCACGATCTGCCGCAACTGCGACCGGGGACAACGCTATTGCGGCCATGACTGCGCCCGTGCTGCCCGCCGCGAGAGCCTGCGCGAGGCGGGACAGCGTTATCAGCGCAGCCGCCGCGGACGCCTGGCGCATGCGACCCGGGCCCGACGATACCGGGCGCGGCACAATAACGTGACGCATCACTCTCCACCCGCATGCCCTGTCGGTTCACTACTGCGCCGGCCTGCGGACGATGTCGTCGTTGCACCTACTGACGTCGGCGAGCGAGCGACGACATCGATCATGCCCATGCCGAGCTGTCGGCTCTGCGGCTGTCGGTTGTCGATGTTCGTTCGTACCGGCTTCGTGCGTCGCCGGGGGCCTCGTCATGCGCACCCCGCCTATGGAGGCCGAGACCCGACCGATGACCGTTATCCCTGAATTGGAAGCGCAGATCCTGCGTCTGTATCACGTCGAGAAATGGCGCTGCGGCACCATTGCGAAGCAGTTGCGGGTTCATCACACGACCGTGCATCGCGTCCTGACCCAGGCCGGACTGCCCAGGAATAGGCCGATATTGCGGCCCACGAAGATCGAGCCCTATCTGCCGATCGTCCTGAAGACGCTGGAGCAGTTCCCCGCACTCACGGCCAGCCGCCTGTATGCGATGATGCGTGAGCGCGGCTACCGCGGGTCGCCCAGCTACTTCCGGCACCTGATCGCTTTGCACCGTCCACGCAAGCCAGCCGAGGCGTTCCTGCGGCTGCGCACGTTGCCGTCTGAACAAGGGCAGGTGGATTGGGGGCACTTCGGTCACATCGAGATCGGTCGCGCCCGCCGTCCGCTGATGGCGTTCGTCATGGTGCTGTCGTACTCGCGCGACATCTACCTGCGCTTCTTCCTCGATGCGCGCATGGAAAACTTCCTGCGCGGCCACATCGGCGCGTTCAACACATGGTGTGGGCTGCCCCGGGTCCTGCTCTACGACAATCTTAAGAGCGCGGTGCTCGAGCGCCAGGGTGATGCGATCCGATTCCATCCCACGCTGCTTGCCTTCGCCGGCCATTATCGGTTCGAGCCGCGTCCTGTCGCGGTTGCCCGGGGCAACGAAAAAGGCCGTGTCGAGCGCGCTATACGGCATATCCGGGAGGCATTCTTCATCGCCCGCAAGTTCACCGATCTCGACGACCTGAATGCCCAGGCCGAACAATGGTGCCGATCCGAAGCGGCGGACCGACCATGTCCGGAGGATCGCGAGATGACAGTACGCCAGGCGTTCGCAAAGGAGCAACCACTGCTTCTGCCGCTGCCCGCCAACCCGTATCCCGTTGAGGAGCAGGTCGCCGTGAAGGTCGGCAAAACGCCCTATGTGCGGTTCGACCTGAACGACTACACGGTTCCCCATACCCATGTTCGGCGCATGCTGAGCGTGCGGGCCGATCTCAGCCAGGTCCGGATCTTCGACGGCGCGCAAATGATCGCCAGTCACCGTCGCAGCTATGATCGTGGCCAAGAGATCGAAGACCGACGACACCTGAAGGATCTCGTCGAGATCAAGCGTGAGGCGCGCCAGCATCGCGGCCTCAACAGCCTCACCCGAGCCGTGCCGGTCTGTCAGACCCTGATGATCAGGGCCGCCGAACGTGGCGCCAACATCGGTGCGCTCACGACCGCGCTGCTGCGGCTGCTCGATCGCTACGGCGCAACGGAATTGCAGGCTGCGGTCGAGGACGCTTTGCGTGCGGGCTCCGTCCATGCGGCGACGGTCCGCGCCGCACTCGAACGTCGGCGCCTTGAGCGTGGTGAACCGCCGCCCGTCGAAACCAGCCTGCCCGAACATGTGCGGCGCAAGGATACAACGGTCCGGCCGCACCGCCTCGACAGCTACGACCAACTGACCCCTTCTGGAGATAACGACGATGAGCACTGATGATGCCCTGCTGAACCGCGCCAAGGCGCTGCGCCTCAACGGCCTGGTCGAACACTGGGACGAAATCGCCGGCGCCCCATGGCTGGCCCCCATGCTGCAATGGGAGGAGGAGGAACGTGCCCGGCGCTCGCTGCAGCGACGCCTGCGCGACGCCAGGATCGGTCACTTCAAACCGATGGCCGATTACGACTGGCTCTGGTCCAGGCGCCTCGACCGCGCCGCAGTGGAGCAATTGATGTCGCTGTCCTTCATGAACGACGCAACCAACATCGTCTTCGTCGGACCAAACGGCGTCGGAAAGTCGACCCTCGCGCAGAATATCGCCTACCAGGCGCTCATCGCCGGTCACTCGGTCTTGTTCCGATCGGCCAGCGAAATGCTCGGCGAGCTTGCCGCCCTCGACAGCGATACCGCTTTGCGCCGAAGGCTCCATCACTACGCCGCCGCCGACGTTCTGGCGATCGACGAGGTGGGATATCTATCCTACTCGAACCGTCACGCAGACCTGCTGTTCGAACTCGTCAGCCGGCGCTATCAGGCCCGCTCCACAATCGTGACCACCAACAAGCCCTTCGCCGCATGGACGGAGGTCTTCCCAAATGCCGCATGTGTCGTCAGCCTGGTCGACCGCCTCGTGCACCGATCCGAGGTGATCTCCATCGACGGCGAATCCTACCGCCTCAAGGAAGCTCTGGAACGCGCCGAGGCCCAGAGCACACAGCATCGAAGCCGGCCCGCCAGCACCAACGAGAAGGAGCACGTTGCATGACCAGAAACCACCATCAACCATCCGGCCTCAACTTCGGGATCAGCTTCCTCATCAATCCCGAATGGACCCCGGAGCAGGCGCTCGCTGTCCACGAGCTCCTCAAGGATCTATCCGACAACATCTGGTCGCACTACTGCCTCAAGATCCAGGAACTCATCCAGGAGCAACAAGCGCCGGCCGATCACCGCGACGACGAAGAGCAACCATACTCCTTCTGAAACACACACCACTGCGACACTCGGCGGCGGCCTTTGCGGGCCGCCTTTTTAGTTCCCTCACCATCCTACCGCCCATTCTTGTCGTCATTTTTGTGCGGATTTAGAAAGTCACCAACATCGGCACCACGCTCGACACCATCCCGCGCGAGGCACCTTATCTCCGCGCCGAACCGCAGCGCGTGGCGGCCTGGCGCGAGCGGGTCGGGCAGCTCGATGGCCTGCGGGTCGGCCTGGTCTGGGCCGGCAATCAGACGATGAGCGGCGACCGCCGACGCTCCGTTCCGCTCGAACGATTTTCGGAGCTTGCGGATCTGCCGGGGGTGAGTTTCGTCTCTCTGCAGAAGGGGCCAGGGGCCAGCCAGTCGCCGCCGCCGGGTCTGTCCATGCACGACTGGACGGACGATCTCCACGACTTCGGCGAGACCGCGGCGCTGATCGAGGCACTGGACCTGGTCATCGCTGTCGATACGGGCGTGGCGCATCTGGCCGGCGCGCTTGGTCGCCCGGTCTGGCTGCTCAATCGCTTCGATCGGTGCTGGCGGTGGCAGCTGGACCGCGACGACAGCCCCTGGTATCCGAGCCTGCGGCAATTCCGGCAAAGTCAGCCCGGCGATTGGACCAGCGTCCTCCGCAACGTGCGCGCTGAGCTCGAGGCTCGCAGCCTGGCCAGGCCCGTTCGGCCGTGAGGGTTATGCAGGGCTAGCCCGTCCATTGCATGAAGGTATCAAAATACCGGATACCGGTACTGTGCATGGGGTTGTTTCGCGCGCTTTAGACGGAGCTTCGCGCCGGCCGCCATGGCGTGACCGTCACATCATGGGCGGCGTCGAGCAGATAAGGCGTGCCCGGCTTCATCCCATGCGACGACAGCACCTCATGCGGCGTCCGCTTGGGGACGTCGACGAAGCAGCCTTCGCCGCCGGGCAACCGCACATGCGGGGCTTCCGACAGCCAGAACGTGTCGTAGCGCTCCATGAACATCTCGAACACGTCGGGGCCGCCGATGACCGCGATCCGTCCCGAGGCGACATCGGCGAACGCGATCGCGTCCTCGAAGCTCGCATGATCCGGATTCCACAGCGTCGCGTTCGGCATCTCCGGATCGACGGTGAGGGCCTTGATCTTGCGGGTGGTGATCAGCCGCTTGCGCTGGGGCGAGTTCGGCTGCCCCTCATGCGAGTTGCGGCCGTGCACGATCAGCGCCGCGCCATCGAGCGCCTGCTCGAAGAACAGCTTGTCGCCTGCGAACTTCAGGCTGTCGGGCATGACCCCGCTGGCGTCGGCAAGCATGCCGTCCGCCGAGACGATGACGTAGCCTTCGAAATGGAAAGACAAGCGACGTCTATTCGGAAACGGTCGTCACCACGGAATTGACCGGGCGCGTGCTCACCGTCGGCAGCTTGACGTCCTTCATCAGGTCCTGGTCGTATTCGGGGAGCGAGGCGACCGGCGCCTTGGCACGCATTGCCACCACCTTGTAGCCGCCGGCCTTGAGGCGGTTCAGCAGCTCGGGCAGGGCTTCCGCCGTGTGCTTCTGGAAGTCGTGCATCAGGATGATGCCCTTGCCCTTCTTCTCGAGCCCCTTCATCACGGTCTCGATCACCTTCTCCGGCTTGGAGGCCTTGAAGTCGAAGGAGTCGATGTCGCAGGAGAAGATCGCGACGTTGCGGTTGCCGAGATAGGTGACCATCTCCGGCGGGTGTTGCAGCGCCGGGAAGCGGAAGAACGCCGCGGGCGAAATGCCGCCGAGCGCCCATTTCACGGCACTGATGCCCTTCTCGATCTCTTCCTTGCGCTGCGCCTCGGTCAGCTTCTTGTTGTTGAGGTTGGCGTGCGACCAGGTGTGGGTGCCGACGGTGTGGCCGGCCGCATAGACCTGCTTCAGGATCTCCGGCTCGTAGGTGGCGTGCTTGCCGATCGAGAAGAAGATGCCGGTGGTGCACTGCTCGGCGAGCGCCTTCAGCACGGCGGGCGTGTTGTGCGGCCAGGGACCGTCGTCGAAGGTCAGGACGACCTCCTTGTCGCGCAGGAAGTCGAGCTCCTTGAAGTGCTCGAAGCCGAAGCCGGGACCGCCGGTGGTGTCGATCTCCACGGTGCGGGCGACGCCCAGCGCGTTCGGATTGTTGCAGGCCGCGCGCGCCGGCTGCGGCGCCTGTTGCGGCGGCGGCGGGAAGGCGGCGGCCTGCGGCGCGGGCGCTGCGGCAGGTGCTGCTGCAGGTGCCGGAGCTGCTGCCGGTGCTGCCGCGGGGGCGGCCTGAGTCGCGGCTGCGGGTTTCGCGGCCGGGGTCTGCGACCATGCCGCGCCTGTCAGCGCAACAGACATCGCGCTTGCCAAAATCAGTCCTGCCGCCACACGCATGGTGTTGTCCTCGAGATTGATCCCGTTGTTCCGCCGTGGCTTTTCGCCTCCGGCAAAACCCATCCTGCCCCTGATCATCCTAGCCTAGATGGTGCCCCGTCGCCATGGCAACGGCTGTTTGGCGCTTCGCCCCAATTGTGCCCAGACCAGTTCGAGAGGCCTGTTTGAGCGGGGATGACTCAGCTGTCAGCCAGGGTTCTGGCGATCGCCGTCTTGATGCGCGTGTCGGCGGGCTCGACAGCCGACGGAAACACCTCGGCGATGTAGCCGTCGCGGCCGATCAGGTACTTGTGGAAGTTCCACTTCGGGACCTCCTTCGGCCGTGCCTCGGCCGCCCATCTGTAGAACGGATGCGCCTTCGCCCCGACCACGACGGCCTTGGCGGTGATGGGGAAGGTAACGCCGTATTGGTGGTGCGCGGTCTCCGAGATCTCGCTGGTGCCGCCGGGCTCCTGGCCGCCGAAATCGTTGGAGGGCACGCCGATCACGGTGAGCCCGCGCTTGCCAAACTCGCTCCAGAGCTCCTGCAGCCCGGCATATTGCGGGGTGTAGCCGCACAGCGATGCGGTGTTCACGACCAGCACGGGCTTGCCGGTAAAGGCGGCCAGCCGGATGTCGTCGCCGGAGAGAGCTGGGAACGAGAACGCGTAAGCGGAAATGCGGCTCAAGCCGCCATCGGCCTGCACGCGCGTAGCCGATGTGGCTGCTGCGAGAAGCGCTGTGGTGAGAACGGCTCTGCGGTTCAACATGGCGGCGTCCCCCGGATGTGATCCGGCGCGCAGTCTACTCCGGCGAGACGGCCGGCCTGCTCAACACCGCGTTATCTGGTGCGGTGTCGGGCTCTTATTTTGACGCGTTTTCTTTACGCGAACCGGCATCCACTTCGCTTGAAAACGCTCTAGTAAAGGCGAACGATGAAGTCGGTGCCTTCGCCGGTCTCGCCCTGATTGATGCCCTGGTCGGAGACGATCACCGAGCCGCCGGTGCTGAGCATCTCGTTGATCTTCGCCATGGTGTCGGCGGGGATCGTGATGCGATCCAGTGCCTCGGCCGGGCTGTCCGGCGTGATCACCGGCTTTGCGGCGACGGGGATCACGGCGGCGCCACGCTGGCGGCGCGTAACGTGTCCGTCGTCCTCGCGCGAAGCGGCGCGGACGGCGACGGGCAGGGACACCACCGACCAATGCAGCGCGTTGGAATCGGTCTTGTCGACCTCGGCGGTGAAGACATGCGTGCCGAGCGGGCGGTCGCTTGCCGCAATCGTCACGGGCACGTCGAACAGCGGCGCAAAGTTCTGCCGCACGTAGAGCTTGGAATCCTTGCGGCTGATGAACACCGCGATCTGGCCGGTCCGCTTCGGCAGGTCCGGCTTCACGGACGGCGCGGGATCGGCGACGCGGGTCTGATCTTTCTTTGCGTCCGGCGAGGCGGCTTGCGCCGGCGCCGTTGCGGTCACCGCCGCGTCGGGCTTCTTCTCGGTCGCTGCAGCGTCAGCCTTGACCGGCTCGGGCTTGGTCGGTTCGGATTTGGTCGGTTCGGACTTTACCGTTTCGGCAGGCGCAGTTTCCGCCTTCGGCGCGTCGGACTTCGCAGCCTCGACGGCGTCAGCCGGCTTCTCGTCCGATGTCGTCTTGGGAGCTTCTGCAGCCTCTGCAGGCTTCGCGTCGGTGCTCGCCGCGTCGGGCTGCCTGGCCGGCTCGGAGGCCTCGGTGGACTTGGCGTCGGTCGTTGTCTCGGTCTTGGCGGCTTCCTCGCGGACCGGTGCATTGCCCGTGGTCACATCCGACATCACGGTATGGCCGACGCTGGAGCGCAGCTCGAGCACGCTGTCGGCGCTCGCGGTCTTCGTCTCAGGAGACTTCGTCTCGGCGGGCTTGGCGTCCGTGACCTTGGTCTCGGGCGCGCCCTTGTCCGCCTTGTCGCCGACGCTCGTTGCCGGCTCGAGGCTTGCGGCCGGCTGCGGCGGGACGCGCAGAGAGGCGAGCATCGGATGCGAGAAGTTCTGCGGCGTCATCTGGCCGGGCGCGACGATCACGCGCGCGCCCATCTTGGTCCAGTTCCACATCTTCACCGCGAACGCCATCGGCATGCGGATGCAGCCATGCGAGGCCGGATAGCCCGGCAGCACGCCGGCATGCATGGCGACGCCGGACCAGGTGATCCGCTGCATGTACGGCATCGGCGCGCCGCTATAGATGTTCGAGTGGTGGAATTTGTGCTTCTGGATGACGCTGAACACGCCCATCGGCGTCGAGTGGCCCTTCATGCCGGTCGACACCGGCGACTCCGCAAACACGCCCTTGGAGTCGTAAATCGTCACCTTCTGCCGGTCGATCGAGACAACGATCACGAGCGGACCCTGCGGCTTCGCGCCGGCCTCCTTCTCGGCGAGGGTTTCCTTCTTGCCCGCTCCCGCGCCGCGCTTCTGCGGCTTCTGTCGCGGTCCCTCGGGATGTCGCTCTGGCTGGGAGTAGTAGGACGTGCCCGAATAGTCCGGTGTGTAATAGAACGCGGCTTCTGCCTGGCTGGT
The DNA here is from genome assembly GCF_024199945.1 of Bradyrhizobium sp. CCGUVB4N. GTDB lineage: Bacteria > Pseudomonadota > Alphaproteobacteria > Rhizobiales > Xanthobacteraceae > Bradyrhizobium. The sequence continues at coordinate 4,480,496 of NZ_JANADP010000001.1, forward strand.
CGTACCGATCGCCCCCGCGGCCGTCAGAATGGCAAACTGCCACAGCCGCACCGGCGCGGCAGCAAAACGGGACCCGTTCACGCTAGTCATTCCTCGAATCCATAATCCAAATCAGACATTAGTCTCGCAGAGGGGATATGCGTTCACCAGCACAGCAGTTCTGCCCTTGGCTACTTTTGTTCTGGACGTAGCAAAAAAGCCTCACAGAGCGGTAAACGACGGCCGCGGCCGGCTGCCATCATCTTCCTGAACGATCACCCCATACCTACATTGCCGGGACTTGTTACCGGAGAACTTCATGTCATCTCGTTTCCTCGGTCTTTCAGGCATCCGCTTGAAAGGCCTCGCTTTATTGCTTCTGGCTATGGCCGTGCCGGCGGCGTCCGCGCAAGCTGCCGACGAGCCGGATCTGATCTTCCGCCGCTCCACCGTGTTCAAATGGATGAGCCCGAATGACAAGCTCGCGACCTATGGCCTCGACGACCCCGAGGTCGAGGGCGTGGCCTGCCATTTCACAGTACCGGAAAAGGGCGGTTTCAAGGGCTGGCTCGGTCTTGCCGAGGAGGTTTCCGACGTCTCGCTCGCCTGCCGCCAGATCGGCCCGATCAAGTTCAAGGACAAGATGGAGCAGGGCGACGACATGTTCCGCAAGCGACGCTCGCTCTTCTTCAAGAAGATGCAGATCGTCCGTGGCTGCGACGCCAAGCGCAACGTCCTAGTCTACATGGTCTATTCGGACAAGCTGATCGAGGGATCGCCGAAGAACTCGACCTCGACGGTGCCGATCATGCCGTGGGGGCCGGCCGACGCGAACGTCCAGAAGTGCGGCGACTTCTTCACTCAGTGACGCACTTGCGTTCACTCAGTGGCGACTTGTTCACTCAGTGACGCGTTAGCGTTCACTCAATGATGTGATCGCGGCTCGCGCGCGGTTTCGCAAGGTGCGAGCCGCTCAGCCGTACGAACGCCTGTGGCGCGGCCTCGTAGCCGCGGCCCGATTGCAGGGCCATCGCTCCCGGCGAAGCGTTGCGTTGATCAGCGCGGTCGGTCCGTTCGGCCGCGTCGCGCGCCGTTGCGCGATCTTGCGCCATCATGATGGCAATTCCTTACATGCGCCCGGTTGACGGGCTTTCAGTTTTCGAAGGCTTCGGTCGCGCCCGGCAAACTGCGGGTTCATCGGCGGGACCGGCCTTCGTTTCGGTTCCTTTCAGCAGAGAACCGTAAAATGCATGTGAAGCGCTGACGTCGCGGATGTGACCACGTCACTTCAACCGACGTGGATGGCGGCTCCCAGGCAGGTTCAAACCGTCGCGCGCTCCATCTGAAATGATTGATGTTTTTCGAGAATTGTTTCGTCCGTGCGCGGGCGATGAAACAATTCTCACCTGGAACGAAACCATTTTGAGCTTTGGGCGCATCACGGAAGAAACCGCGGATGGTTATCAGCGTCACAACGACGACGGCACACCGCCGGCCACGCGATTCGGGGACAGATACATGCGCGCGCTCAGCTTCATCCTTGCTTTCGGCTTCGTGCTCGCCGGTTCCTCGTTTGCCGGTGCGCCGGACGGTAATCTGCCTGGTATCGGCACCTTCCAATACAGCGGCTCGCCGGTGACGACCACGGCGCCGCAGCCGATCGTTCTGGCCGCGCGTTTCTGATCAGCAACAAGAAAATAAACCGGCAAAAGCCATCATGCACCTTCGTCTCTGCGCTGCAGCGGTCCTCTCCCTTCTGATGGTCAGTTCCGTCCAGGCGCAGGTGCGCGCGCCGAACCGGTTGCCGGATCCGCGCACCGAATTCGTGCGGCAATGTGCCCCGCGCATGCTCGGACGCTGGGAGCATCCGGAAGAGGTTTGCGGCTGCCTGCACGACCATGCCGCGGCTGTCGTCGAAGATCGCGACCTGCGCGAGGCGCTGCTGCGCGGCATCAGCGAGACCGGTGTTCCCACGATCGAGACCGATTGGGTGCCGGCGGCCAAGCAAAGCGAAATCGGCGCGACCTTCACCAAGATCGCCAAGCCGACCCTGCAGTGCATGTTCGACCCGGCGAAGTCGTAGGGCTACTTCGATTTCGGACCGTACCGCGCCACGCAGGAACTGGTTCGCACGACGCCCTTGTCGCTCATCTTCGAACCGCGCACTTCCTTGACCTGTCCAGCTGGGCAGGTTCCGTCATCCACCATCACGCGCTGACCCAGCTTGAGATCCACGATGTCCTGCTCGCGGCCGACCGTGGCTGCGTGCGCCGTCGTCGCGAGCGCGGCTGAGATCAGGAGCGAAAGGCAGACTGCGTAGCGGAGTGACATGATCAGTGGTTCCGGCGTCGATGCCGCAATCTAGGGAGCGGCACACGATTCTCATAGTGAACCTTTGTCACGCGCGCCGGCCGACCTTGCCTTTGTTGCGCAAGGCGGCCCGCGCTTCCCGCGCGAGCCGCTCGGCAGAGGCGACGAGGTGTGGAACCGCGTGTCCCGAAAATCCGAGCACGAAACCGGGTAGCGGACGCGCCCGCGCGTAGGTGTCGGCGAGCAGCCAGCCCTCGGCGCCGGCCGCCTGCTTCGCTTCGGCCGCAATTGCTGGTGGGACCGACGGATCGAACTGCGCCACGAGGTGCAGGCCCTGCGACGGCACCGGGACCGACAGCGCGCCGTCCGAGGTCGCCTCGAGCGTTTCGGCCAGCGCATCGCGGGCCTCGCGATAGAGTTTTCGCACGCGCTTCAAATTTGCGGCAAACGCGCCGGAATTGAGCATGTCGGCGACCGCGCCCTCCATCAGCGTTCCCGGAAAACGGTCGAGCGCGGCGCGTGCGGCGGTGACGTCGCCGATCAGGCGTTCGGGCAGCGCGCAATAGCCGATGCGCAGACCTGGAAACAGCGTCTTGGCGAACGTGCCCATGTAGATCACGCGCTGGAGGTGATCGATGCCGGCGAGCGACATCAATGGCGCGCCGTCATAGCGGAATTCGCTGTCGTAATCGTCCTCGAACACGAAGGCGCCGGCCTGCTTCGCCCAGTCGAGCAGCTCGAGCCGCCGCGGCATCGACATCTGCACGCCCAGCGGAAACTGATGCGACGGCGTCACATAGGCCGCGCGCGCGGCCGGGGCGGCGGCGCGGCCCCTGGCGACTTGCAGGCCGTGGGCGTCGACGGGAATGGGCACGGTGCGATAGCCGCATTGCGCGATGGTCCTGCGTGCGATGGGATAGCCGGGGTCCTCGCACCAGACCTGATCGTTTGTCTTCAGGATCGCGCCGAGAACGATGCGCAGCGTATGCAGCGTGCCCGATGTGAGCATGATCTGGTCGGGGTCGCAGCGTAGCCCCCGCGCCGAGAGCAGATGGTCCGCGATCGCGACGCGCAGCTCGCGGCTGCCACGCGGATCGCCGTAATGCAGGTGTTCGCTACCAAAGGCGCGCATGCGCCGGCCGACGAAGGCGCGAAAGCGTTGTACCGCGCGCTCGTCGATATGGGTGCAGCCGAGCGAGAGCGCGCCTTGCTTCGGCGCCTCCACGATCACCTTCGGCTTCTTCGATACTGCAGCGCGCGCCGGGATGCGCGCAGCGACGAACGTGCCGGAGCCGACGGTGGCTTGCGCAAACCCGTCGGCGATCAGGCGTTCGTAAGCCGCGACGACCGCATTGCGCCGAAATCCGGTCTGCTTGGCCAGCGTGCGCGACGGCGGCAGCGGCTCGCCGGGTTTGACGAGGCCCGAGACGATCATCTCGCACAGCGCCTGGTACAGCCGATGCGCCGAGGAGGCGCCGGCGGTGATGTGCGCGCCGGTGAGATCGAGCGGCAGCTCGGCTTTGGCCGGGGCGAGAGAATTGGTCGGAATTTTTTGCATGGAATTGGCACTATCGCAGACCAAATGCCCCGCTACAACTAGCCTGGAATTCTTCCAATTCCGATGAGGAGCGGCCGTGAGCCAGACCGAGAGTCAAAATTCCTATCCGACGTCAGCGCGCAACCAGGTGAAGCGCCGGCACGATCGCGGCTTCTACGATCACGAGACGGTTCACCGCATCCTGGATTCCTCGATGATGTGCCACGTCTCCTATGTCATCGACGGCCAGCCCTACTGCACGCCGACCTTCTTCTGGCGCGAGGGGACCAAGCTCTATTGGCACGGCTCGAGCGCGAGCCGTATGCTGCGCAACCAGACCAGGGGCGAGCGGGTGTGCCTGACGGTCGCCCATCTCGACAGCCTCGTGCTGGCGCGCTGCGGCTTCAATCACTCCGCCGATTACCGCGCGGTGATGGCGTTCGGCACAGCCTATCTTGTCACCGACGCGCAGGAGAAGGAGCGCGCCGTGGTCGCGATGGTCGACCGCTTCTTTCCGGATCGCACCGCGAGCCTGCGTGCCAGCAACACCCAGGAGATCAAGGCGACCTCCTTCATCGCGATGGAGATCGAGGAAGCCTCGGCAAAGGTCCGCGCCAAGGGTGTCGCGGACGACGACGAGGACTACGAATTGCCGATCTATGCCGAGCGCATTCCGGTTCGCACCGTTCTCGGCGCGCCGGAACCATGCCCGCGGTTGCTCGGCGGCGTGAGCCGGCCGGCGACGCTGAATGGCTATTCCGAAGGCCGGCTGCTCGAAGATGCATTGCGGGATGCTTATTTTGTGGAGTACCCGAACGGCTGAAATCGGCTAGCTTGCGCGCACCCTTGACCAACTGGATGCCCGGAGTTGCCTGATGAATGCCGATACGCAGCAGAGGATTCTTGACGCCGTCGATGCCGGCTTCGAAGCCCAGCTTGCGACCACCCGAGATTTCGTCGCGATCCCCTCGACCCGCGGGGCGGAGGGGCCGTGCCAGGACATGATCGGCGACCTCCTGCGTGCGCGCGGTTACGAGGTCGACGATTGGCACATCAATGTCGACGACCTCAAGGATCTGCGTGGCTTCGGCCCGATCGAGCATGATTTCTCCAAGGCGCGCACGGTGGTCGGCACCTATCGCCCGACGACCGAGGCCGGCAAATCGCTGATCCTCCAGGGGCACTGCGACGTCGTGCCCGCGGGGCCGCTGGAATTGTGGGACACACCGCCGTTCTCGCCCGTCATCAAGGACGGCAAAATGTTCGGTCGCGGCGCCTGCGACATGAAGTCGGGGACCATCGGCGCGCTCTATGCGCTGGATGCGATCAAGGCGGCCGGCCTCAAGCCGACCGCGCGGATTCACTTTCAGTCGGTGATCGAGGAGGAGAGCACTGGCGTCGGCGCACTGTCGACGCTTCAGCGCGGTTACCGGGCCGATGCCTGCTTCATCCCCGAGCCCACCGCCGGCAAGATGGTGCGTTCTCAGGTCGGAGTGATCTGGTTTCGCCTGCGGGTAAAGGGCCATCCGACCCATGTCGCCTTTGCCGGCTCCGGATCGAATGCGATCATGGCGGCTTATCACCTCGTCCACGCGCTGCAGAAGCTCGAGATCGAGTGGAACGAGCGCGCCAAGGCCGACCGCCACTTCAAGACGCTCAACCATCCCATCAACTTCAATCCCGGCATCATCAAGGGTGGCGATTGGGCCTCCAGCGTGCCGGCCTGGTGCGACGTCGATTGCCGCATCGCGATCCTGCCGGGCTGGTCGGTCGCTGACCACCAGAAGGAGATCATGGCCTGCGTTGCCGCCGCCTCGCGCAACCATCGCTTCCTCGCCAACAATCCGCCGGAGGTCGAATGGTCGGGCTTCCTGTCGGAAGGCTATGAGCTGACCGATTCCGCCGCGCCGGAAGCTGCATTCGGCAAGGCCTTCAACAAGGTCTATGGCGGCGCGGTCGAGGATCTCGTCTTCACCGCGCTCACCGACACGCGTTTCTATGGACTCAATTACGGCATCCCCAGCCTGTGCTTTGGCGCCAGCGGCGGCGAGATGCACGGCTTCAACGAATATGTCGATCTGGACTCGCTGAAGAAGACCACCAGGGCGATGGCGCTGTTCATCGCGGAATGGTGCGGGGTGGAGAAGGCCTAGCGAGAGCCTCAGTCACAGCTCTCGTAGGGTGGGCAAAGGCGCGTCAGCGCCGTGCCCACGCGTCGTCTCGGACATGACCAAAGATCGCGGGCACGCTTCGCTTTGCCCACCCTACGGTGTCTCGGCCGGAGTAGCATCTGCCCGAAACAATGGCTCATCCAAATCCTTTAAGCTTAAAATAAAGACTAGGATGCCGCCCTCAGCGGTGGCAGACTGTCCGCCGGTTCGCTGGACGAGTCACCGGGAGTCACAATGCGCGATTGGGATGATGCTTACGCCAATTCGGCCCATATCCCGGGCTCGGACAAGATGCCGGCGCAATGGGCGGAGCGGGCGGCGGCCTACCGCACCGGGCTGAAGGCCTTTCGTCCCGACATCGCCTACGGCTCAGGTGAGCGCCAGCGCTTTGACCTGATCCTGCCCGAGGGCGACAGCAAGGGCCTCGTCGTGTTCGTGCACGGCGGCTATTGGATGCGGTTCGACAAGTCGACCTGGACGGATCTCGCCGAAGGCGCGCGGCACCACGGCTGGACGGTCGCGCTGCCGAGCTACACGCTGACGCCGGCAGCGCGCATCTCCGACATCACCGCGGAGATATCAGCCGCGATCGCGAAAGCGGCGTCGCTGGTCGCAGGGCCAATCCGGCTCGCCGGCCATTCCGCCGGCGGCCATCTCGTCACGCGCATGCTCTGCGACGACAGCCGGCTCGAGCCGGCCGTCTATAACCGCATTGCGGGCACGCTCTCGATCAGCGGCCTGCACGATCTGCGTCCGCTGCTCAAGACGAAGATGAACGAGACGCTGCGCATGACCATGGACGAGGCGACGCTCGAAAGCGCGGCGCTGCACCTGCCGCGCGGGCATTCGCCTGTCACCGCCTGGGTCGGCGGCAGCGAGCGCCCGGAATTCATCCGCCAGTCCGATCTGCTGGCCAATGTCTGGACCGGCTTCGACGTACCGACCCACCTCGTCGTCGATCCCGGGCTCAACCATTTTACCGTGATCGATGCGCTCAAGGATCCATCGTCGCCGATCACTGCGCGCCTGATCGGCCTCGACTGACGGAGGCAGGGATGATCGATCGAAAGGGCCTGTCATGACCTCCAGCGATTACGATCCCGCAAAAGAAGGCGCCGAGACTGATTTCGCCCGGCGCATGTCCTATGGCGATTATCTGTCGCTGGACGCGATCCTCGGCGCGCAGCATCCGCTGTCGGAAGCGCATGACGAGATGCTGTTCATCATCCAGCATCAGACCACGGAGCTCTGGATGCGCCTTGCCATCCATGAGCTCAGCGCAGCGCGTCGCGCCATTGCCAAGGACGAGGTCGCGCCCGCCATGAAAATGCTGGCGCGGATGTCGCGTATCTTCGAGCAGCTCAACAACGCCTGGGACGTGCTGCGCACGATGACACCCAGCGAATATACGCGCTTTCGGTCCCAGCTCGGCCAGTCCTCGGGCTTCCAGTCGCGCCAGTACCGGCTGATCGAATTCCTGCTCGGCAACCGCAACCACGCCATGCTGAAGCCGCACGCGCACGATGCTGAAACGACCAGGCTCCTCGAAGCCGAGCTCGCGACGCCGAGCCTCTATGACGAGGTGCTGCGGCTGGCGGACCGCAGCGGGCTCAAGATGCCTGCGACTGTCTTGGCGCGCGACGTCCGCGAAACCCACAGCTTCAGCGAGGGCGTGCTGCAGGCCTGGCGGATCGTCTACGAGGCGCCGGAGACGCATTGGATGCTGTACGAGCTCGCCGAGAAGCTGGTCGATTTCGAGGATTATTTCCGGCGCTGGCGCTTCAACCACGTCACGACGGTCGAGCGCGTCATCGGCTTCAAGCGCGGCACCGGCGGCACCGGCGGCGTCAGCTACCTCAAGCGCATGCTGGAGGTCGAGCTGTTTCCCGAGCTCTGGCGCGTCCGCACGATTCTGTAGAAATCCCCATGACCAAATATCGCGTCTATCACGACACCAAAGCGCTGTTCCATCTCCCCGACGGGGTAATCTATCTCGATGGCAATTCGCTCGGCGCATTGCCATTGGGCGTTGCCGAGCGCGTCAGCCGCGTGATCACGACCGAGTGGGGCAACGAGCTGATCCGCGCCTGGAACACGGCCGGCTGGTATGCCCAGCCGCGCCACGTCGGCGACCGCATCGCGCGGCTGATCGGCGCGGAGGCGGGGTCGGTGATGGTCGGTGATACGCTGTCGCTCAAGGTTTATCAGGCGCTCGCCGCCGCGCTCGACATGAACGCGTCGCGCAAGGTTGTCTTGTCGGACACCGGCAATTTCCCGACCGATCTCTACATGGCCGAGGGGCTGATCGCGACGCTCGGGCGCAGCCATCAATTGCGCCTGGTGGCGCCCGAGGAGGTCGAGGCTGCGCTGTCGGAAGAGATCGCGGTGCTTTACATCACCGAGGTCGACTACCGCACCGGTCGCCGCCACGACATGGCCGGGCTGACGGCAAAAGCGCAGGCGCTCGGCATTGTCACGGTCTGGGATCTCGCCCATTCGGCCGGCGCGCTCCCGGTCGATCTTGCCGGTTGCGGCGTCGATTTTGCGGCCGGCTGCACCTACAAATATATCAATGCCGGCCCGGGCGCGCCGGCGTTCCTCTACGTCGCGCCGCGCCATGCCGACGGCGCGCGCGCCGCGCTGTCGGGGTGGATGGGACACGCAAAGCCCTTCGCGTTCGAGCTTGGCTATGCGGCCGCCGGCGGCGTCGAGCGCATGCGCGTGGGTACACCACCGGTGCTGGCGATGGCGGCGCTGGAGGCTTCGCTCGACATCTGGGATCGGGTTGAGATCGCGGATGTCCGCGCGCGTTCGCTGGCGCTCGGCGATCTCCTGATTGCCGAGGTCGAACGCCGCTGTCCGTCTCTGCAGCTCGTGACCCCGCGCGCACACGAGCGCCGTGGCTCGCAAGTCTCGTTCGCCTTCGAGGGCGGCTACGCTGCCATGCAGGCCGTGATCGCCCGCGGCCTCATCGGCGATTTCCGCGCGCCTGACATCATGCGGTTCGGCATCACGCCGCTCTACATTGGCGAGAGCGAGATCATCCGCGCGGCCGAGATCATCGAGGAGGTGATTGCGGGCGAGGTGTGGCGGCGGCCGGAGTACCAGGTCGTCAATGCGGTGACGTGAGATCAGCCCCACAGCGCCGTCACGATCGCATCCAGCCCATCCGTCAACGCTGCCGGCCCTGGCTGCAGGATGATCGGCGACTTGATCTCGACAATCCGGTCATCGCGCACCGCTGGAATTTCGTTCCACCGCTCGCGCTGCCTGATGCGGGCAGGCACGACCTTTTTGCCGCACCATGACGCGAGGATCACGTCCGGCGCGGCCTCACGCACCGCATCCGCAGAGATAATGCGATCCTTCGCGGCCTGCCGATGGCGCAGGTCCGGAAACACGTCTTCACCGCCGGCGATCTCGATCAGCTCGGAGACCCAGCCGATGCCGGAGATCAAGGGATCGTCCCATTCTTCGAAATAGACTCTTGGTCGTGGCGAGCGGCGAGGCGCGGCCGCAATCGTCGCGAGGCGCTGCTCGAAACCGTTCGCAAGTTCCTCCGCCCGCCCGGCCGCACCGACCAGTGCACCCAGAGTGCGGATCATCGACAAAATGCCTGCGACGTCGCGCTGGTTGAAGACGTGGACGTCGATGCCCGCGCGCACGAGGTCGGCGGTGATGTCGGCCTGGAGATCGGAGAAGGCCAGAACGAGGTCGGGTTCCAGCGCCAGCACCTTGGGGATGTCCGCAGAGACGAATGCGGAGACCCGCGGCTTCTCGCGTCGGACCTGCGGTGGGCGGACGGCATAGCCGGAGACGCCAACGATGCGGTCCTGCTCGCCGAGCAGATAGAGCGTTTCCACCGTCTCTTCGGTCAGGCAGACGATGCGGCGGGGCGGGAAGTGGCGCATGGGAGGAGCATATGCCCGAATGGCAGGTCCGATGTCACGGCAACCATTACCTCCGACGTCATTGCTTTGCCCCGCGAAGCCATTCACGCTGAGACAACAACGAATTGGGAGGAGATCTGATGACGCCGCTCGAGAAACTTAAAGCGATGAAGATGCCGTTCGCGGAGCTCAAGGGCGTCGAGTTCGTCGAGGCCGAGAAGGATCGCGTGGTAGCGCGAATGACAGTGCGGCCCGATCTCTGCACGCTGCATCACACCGTCCATGGCGGCGCGGTGATGGCGTTCGCCGATTCCGTCGGCGCGGCGGCGACCGTGATCAACCTGCCGGAGGACGCCAAGGGCACGACCACGCTGGAGAGCAAGACCAACTTCATCGGCGGCGCCAAGGAGGGAACCACCGTTATCGCCACCGCCACCCCGGTCCACCGGGGCCGACGGACCCAGGTCTGGACCACCCGGCTGGAGACCGAGGACGGCAAGCTGGTCGCCATCGTGACCCAGACCCAGCTCGTCCTGTAAGACTACGGGGCCTTGATTTTGTTAACGAATTAGTCGCTTCCGCTGCCTCAAACTTGAGCAGGTTCCCGTCTTGAAAAGTTTGTTGCGACGCACAATATTGGAGGCCTAGGGATTCGAACGCCTCCTCGAGGGACACCAAGAGGAGTTTTGACGTGGTACTTGAAGACACCGTCCGCACCGCCCCGGGCTATGTGCGGACCCTGATCCAGCAGGAAGAATTGCCGCTGTTGCGCGATCACCTGCTGAGGCTTGATGCCGCAAGCCGGCATGACCGTTTCAACGGGTTTCTCGACGACAGCTTCATCGAGCGTTACGCCGCCCGCTGCGCCGAAGATGGCACCGTGATCGTCGCCTATATCGTCGATGGCGTGGTCCGTGGTGCAGCCGAGCTGCATCCGCCGGAGGGCGATTCGTTGCCCGAAGTCGCCTTCAGCGTGGAAGCCTCCGCTCGCCGCCAGAACGTCGGCACCGTGTTGTTCAGCCGCCTGATCGCGGAAGCGCGCTGGAAGGGCTACAAGAGCCTGCGCATCACCACCGGCGCGGAGAATCACGCCATGCGGGCGCTCGCCAAGAAGTTCGGCGCGCATCTGCAGTTTCGCCACGGTGAATCCACCGGCACGATCGATCTTGGCAAGACGCCCGAGGCCGAGCTCGCTGATCTCGCAGCGGCGCCGTTCAAGGCCGGTCGCGCGATTCTCAACTTCAATTCGACCTGCTGGAAGCTGATCTCCAGCATGTACGGCAATCGCGCCGCCTGAGATCGAAAGACCTGAAATTATAGGTCTGAATCAAAAAGCGGACCGGCTAGGCCGGTCCGCTTTTCGATTGAAGCAAGGGAATGAGCGCTCAGGTGCCGGTGCGCTTGTCGTTGCCGAAGCGGCGGACGACGCGGCGTTCGACCACGACGGAGCGCTGCGCACCTTGTTCGCCGGCGATCACGCGGGTCGCGGTGATACGGCTGTTGGTGCGGGCCTGCTTCTTCACTTCGGCCTGAACGACGTCCAGCGGCATCCCCATCAGCGAGGCGGCGATCTCTGCCTGCTGCTCCTGATCGTCGGTGATGCCGACGGCGGCGAAGATCGCCTCGTCCAGGGTGGGCGGATCGTGGCGCACGCGCCGCGTGCCATATTTGGTATTCCAGTCTGCGCTCATAACGGCCTCGTTTTGATGCCGGGATACCTAGTGCGACCCATGTTGCATTGCAATATGAATTTGGTGTGGCATCTCAGCTATGCACTCAAAGCTTTTCGAGCTTGCTGGCGTCGTAAAGTTCGAGCGTCGTCGCCCCGGTGGCGAGTGAGCGCAGGGCCCGTACGAAATCGCCGGACGCAGGTACCGCAAAATGGGCCGCAAGCGCGGCCCGGTCGGCCCATTGCTCGAAGAACACCAGCCTGAGCGGGTTCTCGCAGTCGACATGCACCGCATGTGAGATGCAGCCGGGCTCCAGGCGCGAACGATGGACGTGTTCGAGGCTGAGGCGGCGCGCGTCCTCGAACGCCTCGGGCCGGACCGTCACACTGCCAGTCACCACGATCATGCCGTTCTCCACAGTGATGGCCGCTAGGGCAGGGATGCTTCGCGCGCGATGGTCTTGACCGGTGTCTGCGGCCAGCGCTTCAGCGCGGCGTGGCCGGCCTCGGTCAGCCGATAGATCCCGCGCTCGGCGCGTTCGAACCAGCCATAGACGTTGTGCAGGAGAATTTTGCCGGCATCGGGACAGCGTTCGCGCAATTCGCGCACGGCCCGCGGGCCTGCGGCGAGCTGCGATGCGCAGGCCAGCGCCTGTTGCCGGTAGGCCGTCATGATTGGCGCGCGCGTGCTGCCGCCGAGCACGGGATCGCCTTGGCGGCGCTGATGTTCGGCTACGAGCCGGGAGCGCGTCTTTGGCTCGCGGCGCGGGGCGGCCGTCGGCGGCTTCACCAGCACCTCGACCTGGCCGTTGTCGGCCACCCCGAGCATACCGAAGCCGAGGCGCCGACACAGATTGCGATAGCGCGCGTCGCTCTCGCGGCCCTTGCCGCGGATCGACATCTTTGCGGCGATCCAGACCTCGTCACCTGCCGGCGCGCGATCGACCGCCTGCAGGATAAGCTCGAGATTGAAGGCGAGCTTGAGCTCGCCGATTACCACCACCGGCGGATCGCCGGCGCTCAGCCCCACGAGATCGCAACCGCCGATCTCGCCCTTCACGGAGAAGCCGAGCTCTTCGAGGAAGCGTTTCACGGGGAGATAGAGCTCGGTTTCCAAGGCGAGTTTCCGATCGGAGAATCAGTTGCGGCCAGTTTAGCCCGGATCGAACTCGGGCTGCCGGCCATTTGCCCGGACGCTGTCAAGCCAGCTATACCCCTGCGCGGGGAACAAGCGGGCGCGACGATGACGATCAGGAACGGGCTCTATCATATCCGGATCGAGATGCTGGATGGCGTCCAGGGCGGTAATCAGGGTGTCATGGTGCTGCGTGACGGCACCATGCGTGGCGGCGATTCCTTTTTCTTTGCCTATGGCAGCTACACGTCCGCCGATGGCAGATGGAAGGGCGAGCTGACCAACGAGGAGCATTCGCCCTCGTTCGACGAGCGCCCGGTGTGGGGCCGCAGGGTCGTGACCATCGGCTTCAGCGGCACCTATACCGATGAGACCGCCTACGGCGAAGGCATGGCGCTCGCCGGCAAGCAGAGCATCCGTTTCAAGGGCAATCTGCGCCTGCTTGTGCCGGATTGATCAGACCCGTCCGCTCACCGGAATGAGCGCGCCGGTGACGCCGCTTGCGGCGTCGCTCGCCAGGAACAGGATCACCTCGGCAAGCTCCTGCGGTGTCACCCATTTGGCGAAGTCGGCTTTCGGCATGTCGGCGCGGTTGGCCTTGGTGTCGATGATCGACGGCAGCACCGCGTTCACGGTGACCTTGCCCTTCCATTCGTTGGCCAGCGCTTCGGTGAGGCGGTGCACGCCGGCCTTCGACGCCGCGTAGGGACCCATGCCCGAGCCCGCCTGCAGCGCGCCCATGGCGCCGATGTTGACGATGCGGCCAGCCTTCGAGGTGGCCAAATGCGGCAACGCCGCGTGCGAGGCGTTGAGCGCCGTCAGCACGTTCAGCGCATGCATGCGGTGCCAGGTCTTGATGTCGCCGTCACCGACGGTCTCGAAGGCAAAGCCGCCGGCGATGTTGACCAGGGCGTCCAGTCCGCCGAAATGCTTCGCGGCTGCGTCCACCGCCGACTTCGCCTGAGCAGCATCGGACAGGTCGACGCCGCCGATCTCGATGCGCTCGGTCGTCGCAGGCATTTGAGAGGGCGCATGGTCGATGCCGGCGATCCGCGCGCCGCGTGATTGCGCGATGTCGGCGACCACCTTGCCAAGCGCGCCGAACGCGCCGGTCACGACAATGATTTTTCCCTGCACGATACTCTCCGTCGTCTCGCTTCGCGCCGACTATTGCGTGAGGCGAATTGGACTTGCAATGGCGGCGGCATCAAGGCTGGGCTATAAATGCAACTTTAGGCGGCGACGGAGGGCGTTTCATGTCTGATGAATTGCCGACTCTCGATAATCCTCCAGAGATCGTTGAATTGAAGCGTCCGCTGGAGAATTTCCGGGCGGCATTGGGCAGACGAGGCCCCGTGCGCGTGGTGGCGATGGGGTCGTCCTCGACTGCGGGACTTCGCAATGTCGTTCCCTATCCCGCGCGGCTCGAGCTGTATTTGAGAAAACACTACAAGGATGACGATCCCCATCCGAACATTCGGATCGACGTTTTCAACCGCGGCCAGGGCGGCCAGGAAGCGCCATTGGAAGTGCCTCGGTTCGACGACGATATCTTTGCCGACAATCCTTCTCTGGTGCTCTGGCAGGTCGGGACCAACGCGGTCTTTCGCCAGAAGGAGTTCAACTTCGACGAAGTGGTCGCGAGCATCACCAGGGGATTGGCCCTCCTGCGCAATCACCCGACCATGGATGTCATCCTGATCGACCCGCAATATGTGACGGCCATGCTGTTCGACGACAACGCCGATCTCGCGGAGAAGATGGTTTCGGCGATCCGAACCGCGGCGGAGGACGCCGAGGTCAACCTGTTCCAGCGTTGGGCGCTCATGCGCCACTGGCACGTCTACAACAAGGTCTCGTTCGAGCAGCTGCTCGATCCGGAGGATGACCTGAAGCTGCATCAGAGCAATTGGAGTACCATGCAGGTATCGCTCGCGCTGACCAATTCCATCATCAAGGCCGCAACTCCGACAGCGTGAGGCGCTTGTCGTCGATCACGGCTGAAGGTAGCGCTCCTTCAGCGCGGTTCGCTCCGCTGCCCCGAGCTTGATGCCGTCGCGCAGGTAAGTTTCGACATCGCCGTACTCGCCGCTGACGGCATCGAAGGCGGCGTCGAGATAGGAAGCGTTGACCGAGCCGATCGCGTCGAGGACGTCGGCGGGCAGATCGGAGACGCTCGACACGTCGCGCTTGTAGTGGCGATTGGTCAGCAGGTAATCCTCTGCAATGATCGCCTCGGGCACGCCGAGCGCATGCAGGATCAGTGCGCTGGCAAAGCCGGTGCGGTCCTTGCCGGCGGTACAGTGGATCACGAGCGGGGCGCGGGCCTGCAGGAGATGGCCGAACAGCATGCGGAAGCTGTGCGTGTTGTGGCGGACATAGTTGCGATAGGACTCGCGCATCAGTTCGAGCGCGACGGGCGCAGTCAGCGTGCCCCTGGCGAGCTCGGTGCGCAGTGAGGCCACGACCGTCGGCTCGATCGGAAGCGAATGCACCGTGATCTCGTTGACGACGCAGACGCCGGCCGCGCGCTCCTCGACGCCGCGGAAGTCGAACGCGCTTCTGACGCCGAGTGCGCGGACGATCGCGATGTCTTCAGCGGTGAGCTGGCCGAGATGATTGGAGCGGAAAATGTGGCGCCAGCGCGTGGTACGGCCGTCGCTGGTGGCGTAACCGCCGAGGTCGCGAAAATTGCTGGCGCCTTGCAAGGCGAGGTGACGGGCAGGGGAGTCTGACATCGGAGCTGCTTTTGTTATGTTGCCGACGGACCATTACAGGGGGCGATCATGGGCCGACACAAGGCCATTCTTTTGGGGATCAGCATGCTGACGGCTGCAATTTCCGGGGCGCGGCAGGCCGACGCGCAGACATTTCGGAACTACCGCTGCGCCGATGGTACGCAGTTCATTGTTGCGTTTTATGACGGCGACAAGCGCGCGTTCCTCCAGATCGACGGCGAACCGGCGACGCTTGCCAAGCGGTTGGCTCTTTCGGGGGTGCGCTATTCGGGAGCGGGCAACACGTTGAGGATCGGCAAGACCGGGGCGACCACGGTCAAGCATCTGAAGCGGCCGGCGACGGCCTGCGCGGTGATCTGACGCTAATCACGTCTGGAATCAAAAAGGGTCGAAACCTCGTTGTTTCGACCCTTTTCAAACTTCCGCTGCGCGCTTGGAGGAGCGCGTCGGTCTCAAACCAGATGCTGGCATTAGCGTTCCCATTTGGGCTTTGCTTCGTCGACCGCGTCCTGGTGGTACCAGCTGTCGCTGCAGATCGAGACGTTCGCGGGAAGCGAAGCGTGATCGGCGGGAAAGCGGGTCTCGCCATAGCGGCGTCCGGCGAGAGCCGCGCGGCCCCCGGCGGGGAATTGATAGATCTTCGCAGATCCCTGACTCAGTCCATTGTTCATCATGCGATTGCTCCTGGGTCGAAGCGCCTTGGCCTCCATGGTGCGCCCGACTCGTTCGATTGTGGTTACTGGAATCCCCATATCGGCCCGGCACTCCGAAATGCAAAGTGCTGAAAAGGAAATCAGTTTCCGCTCAATTTGTAGGCAGGTGATGGTCTGCACCCCCTAAGGCACCGTGTCGATGACTAACGCCTAGGCCATTCCAAAGGTTGCTGGGCAGGGGGTGGGGGCTTTACGAAAGTTGCCGGACGTTGATGCGCGTTTCATCGGCAACCTTCAGCTGGGGCTGGCCTGCTCCAGAATCAGGCGTTTTCCGCGGGATTTTTGCAGTGCAGCTTCACGCGAAGGTGCGCGCCTATGCCGCACGCTGCTGTGGACGGTTTGCCGCCCCCGGGCCGGTTCCGGTCGCGGTGGAAAACCTCCCGCGCTGCGGCCTTTTGGCACGCAAAATGCTTATAAGGCACCGGCCGATGATGGCCGGGTACAAACGTGCGGGGCTCTCAACCCCACCTTTCGCATCATCTACAGAGAGGCTCAATGACCAAGTATAAGCTCGAGTACATCTGGCTCGACGGATATACGCCGACTCCGAACTTGCGCGGCAAAACTCAGATCAAGGAATTCGCGTCGTTCCCGACGCTCGAGCAGCTTCCGCTCTGGGGCTTCGATGGCTCCTCCACCCAGCAGGCCGAAGGCCACAGCTCGGATTGCGTGCTGAAGCCGGTCGCGGTGTTCCCGGACGGCGCCCGCACCAACGGCGTGCTGGTGATGTGCGAAGTCATGATGCCCGATGGCAAGACCCCGCACGCTTCCAACAAGCGCGCCACCATCCTCGACGACGCCGGCGCCTGGTTCGGCTTCGAGCAGGAATACTTCTTCTACAAGGACGGCCGTCCGCTCGGCTTCCCGGCCTCCGGTTATCCGGCGCCGCAGGGCCCGTACTACACCGGCGTCGGCTTCTCCAACGTCGGCGACGTCGCCCGCAAGATCGTCGAAGAGCATCTCGACCTCTGCCTGGCTGCCGGCATCAACCATGAAGGCATCAACGCGGAAGTCGCGAAGGGCCAGTGGGAATTCCAGATCTTCGGCAAGGGCTCCAAGAAGGCCGCTGACGAAATGTGGATGGCCCGCTACCTGATGCTGCGCCTGACCGAAAAGTACGGCATCGACATCGAGTTCCACTGCAAGCCGCTCGGCGACACCGACTGGAACGGCTCCGGCATGCACGCCAACTTCTCGACCGAGTACATGCGTACGGTCGGCGGCAAGGAGTACTTCGAAGCGCTGATGGCGGCCTTCGACAAGAACCTGATGGACCACATCGCCGTCTACGGCCCGGACAACGACAAGCGTCTGACCGGCAAGCACGAGACCGCGCCGTGGAACAAGTTCAGCTACGGCGTGGCCGATCGTGGCGCGTCGATCCGCGTTCCGCACTCCTTCGTCAACAACGGTTACAAGGGCTATCTGGAAGACCGTCGTCCGAACTCGCAAGGCGACCCATACCAGATCGCTTCGCAGATCCTGAAGACGATCGCGTCCGTCCCGGCTGACAAGAAGGCCGCGGCTTAAGCATCCTCCAGGCCCGGGCCGGGGGCTGGCCCGGGTTGGCTTTCAAATCCGCCGGAGCTCATAAGGCTCCGGCGGATTTTTGCATTTCGATGACAGTGCTTGCCGATGACAGCGCTCGTTGTGGGTCTGGCGGCCATGCCGGCCTGGAGCCTGTCCATCGCAGCCCAAACCGGGCTAGAGTGGGCGCAGGATGCGCGCGGGGCCGGGGACACGGCTGGTGTTTGAAGGCTTCTACAAGGTGCGATTTCAGCTCGGCGACAGCGTCGGCCGGAGCGTGATGCATGCCGGCAACGGCAAGATGCTCGGTGGCAATTCGGCGTTCGCCCATATCGGCACCTACGAGAAGACCGCAGGTGGCGTCGACATCGTCATCAAGACCGTCCGCCACAACCCCGATCCGAACTACCGCGCCATGGCCGGCACCGACGATGCGACGCTGATCGCGAAGGGTTTTGCCGACGGCGATCTCTACCGCTTCAAGGGCGAGCTGAAGGAGCTGCCCGGCGTGCCCTTTCAGTCGCTGATGACGCCGATCACGGAGGACGAGGTGCCGATCGCCGGCGGCGTCGGCGAGGCCGGGATCGCCGATGGCCTCTACTCGATCCATCTGCGTATGCTCGACGGTGTCGACGGCGGGCTCACCGGCGTGATGCTGCTCAACCGGGGCCGCATCCTCGGCGGCGATGCCTCGTTCTATTACCTCGGCAGCTACACCGCCGCGAACGGCCGCTGGAAGGGGCAGATCCTCAACCAGGAGCACACGCCCGCCAAGGACGATCCGATCTTCGGCGGCCACGAGGTCGGCATCGGCTTCTCCGGCAGCTATGACGGCGAGGAGGCGGTGCTGGAAGCAACCGCGCTGGCCGGCAAGCGCAGCTTGCGCCTGACTGCGGCGCTGAAGCTGATGCATCGCGCCTGATCGCACCAGGAAAGTGCCCATGGAAAAAATTCGCATGCTCTCGACGCTCGGCCTGATGGGCGCGATGCGCAGCCTGTCCTTCGCCTTCGAGGCGGCGAGCGGCATTCACGTCGATGCCGACTTCGCGCCGACGCTGGCGCTGCTCAAGCGCTTACGCGCCGGCGAGGCTGCCGACCTCGTGATCCTCACGCGCGAAGGGCTCGACGAGATGATCGGCGAGGGCCGGGTGATCGCGGACAGCGCAGCCGACCTCGCGCGCTCCTATGTCGGCCTCGCCGTGCGGACCGGCGCGCCGCATCCCGGCATCGCCAATGAAGCCGCGCTGCGCAAGGCGCTGCTCGCGGCCCGGTCGGTCGCCTATTCACGGCTCGGCGCAAGCGGCGTCTACTTCGCCCAGCTGATCGTGCGGATGGGCATCGCCGCCGCGATCAACGCCAAGGCCACCATCGTCGAGCAGGGTTTTACTGCCGAGCGGCTCGTCAGCGGCGAAGCGGATCTGGCCGTGCAGCAGATCAGCGAGCTGAAGCAGGTCGAGGGCATCGAGGTGATCGGCCCGGTCCCGCATGATTTGCAGACGCCGTCGGTGTTTTCCGCAGGCCGCATGGTGGATGCGAAGCAGGCCGAAGGCGCCGAGGCGTTGCTGCGCTATCTGGCATCGCCGGAGGTCGTGCCCGTCTTGCGCCGATCAGGACTCGAGCCTTGAAATCGCCGGGGCGTCAACGCAACGTGATGGCCATGCGGATCCATCTCTTTGCCGTCCTCGTCGCGCTCGCCGTGCCTGTCGCTGCCCATGCGCAATCGGCCGACCTCGTCCTGTGCGATCGCGTCGCCGCCGATCCAAGCGATCCCGACAAGCCGGCTGACGTGAAGGGCGTGCCTGAGATCGCCGCCTCCGACGTCGCAACCGCGATCAAATTCTGCAAGCAGGCGGCATCCTCGTCGCGCCGCGCGATGTTCGCGCTCGGCCGTGCCTATGCCGCCAACCGGCAGACGGCCGAGGCGATCGCGGCCTGGCGCAAGGCGGCCGACAAGGGCTCCAGCGCTGCGATGGTCGAGCTCGGCGTCGCCTACGGCACCGGCTCCGGCGTGGCCAGGGACGAGCCACAGGCGCGAAAGCTGTTCGAGAAGGCGGCGCAGGCCGGCAATCCCCGCGGCGTCTCCAATCTCGCGGCGCTCGGCAACGCCGGCGGTGGCGCGCCCGCCGATCCGGCGCAGGCACGCACGCTGCTCGGCAAGGCCGCCGAGACCAACGCGGAGGCGCAGTACCAGCTCGGCCTGATGCTTGCCAACGGCAATGGCGGCGAGAAGGACGACGTCGCGGCACGCGCGCTGTTCGAGAAGGCGGCCGCGCAAAACCATCCCGGCGCGCTGGAGCGGATGGGGGCCTTCGCCGAGGGCGGCCGCGGCGGTCCGAAGGACAAGGATGCCGCAAAGGCATATTACGAGCGCGCTGCTGCGCTCGGCGACGAGGACGCCAAGAAGGCGCTGGAGCGGCTGCGCTGCCCTTACGCGATCAAGGACAAGCAAGGCAAGCTCGTCACCACGCTGTGCTTCTGACTCATGTCGATGTGATGAGAGCCCGCAGGGCTCACTTCATGTAGTAGGCGAGATTGTTGCGGGCGTCGCGATAGGTTGTCTCGAGGAAGCCGGGATATTGCGCCGCCGCCTGTGCCACCGCGCGCACGACGCAAGCCCAGAAATCGCCGTCCCACTTGAAATGCGCTTCGGCCGCGCCCTCGAACTTGACGGCGGTGATGATGGCCTGCCGGACCGCATCGTCGCCGGCATGCGGATGGGCGCGCTTGAGATAACCGAACATCGGCCCCTCATGGGCGTGGTCGCGATCGTGGCGATATTTCGCACCGATCTGCTCCGGTGAAAGCGTGCGATTGATGCGCGCCTCTTCGGCGGTCGGGCGCCCCTTGATCGAATTCAATAGGTAGCGCCAGCGCCAGAGTTCGAATGCGGCATCGAGCAGCGGCTGCTTCGCAGCGCTGGCGATGAAGGCTGCGATCTGCTCGTCGGCTGAGGGTTCAATCGGGTCCATGCCGCTTGGTCGCGCGCAGGCACTTGCGGGTTCGAAAGGCGAAAACAACCCCATGCACAGTAGCCAGGGGGCTGACGAAACACCCGGATAGCCGAACCAAACGGTCGGATGCGGATTTTACGAAATCTGCTTGCTCCGTCGGGCAAAACAGGCGCATGATGGCATCATGGCACGACCGGCTCCGCGCGCAGCCTGCGCGGAAAAGCCGGATGGCTTCGGTGCGGCGACGGTGCTAGGTAGCCCGCGATTCCTTTATTTTTTGCGGGTTCATGACTTTGCTCGACGGGCTCTACAAGGTTGAATACGGCATCCACGAGGCCTTCGGGCGCAGCATCATGTGCCTGCACGACGGCAAGATGTTAGGGGGCAATTCCGCCTTCGCGCATCTCGGCACCTATTCCGAGCGGGACGGCGAGATCGTTGCCGAGGTGATCACCGAGCGCCACAACGAGGACCCCCATTACAAGCCGCTGATGGGCGCCGACGTCGCAACGATCGGCGCGCGCGGCAAGCTGGTCGGCAACCAGATCCGCCTGGAGGGCAGCGCGGACACCATGCCGGGCGGTCAATTCTGGGCCAACCTGACGCGCCTCGATGAGGACGAGGCGCTGCCGCCCCGCGGCACGATCGGGCATGGTGGCATCGCCAACGGCCTCTATGGAATGAGCCTGCGCGCGCTCGACGGCGTCGATGCCGGGCTCTCCGGCGTGATGCTGCTGATCGACGGCCGCATCCTCGGCGGCGATGCGTTCTTCTACTACCTCGGCGCCTATTCGTCGGCGGACGGCTGCTGGAAGGGCGAGATGCTCAACCAGGAGCACACGCCGGCGAAGGGCGACAATCCCGTGTTCGGCGGCTACGAGGTCGGGATCGGTTTTTCGGGGACCTGCACGGAAGACAGCGGCGAGCTCGAGGGTATCGCACTCGCCGGCAAGCGCAGTCTGCGGCTGGCGGCCTCGCTCAGGCTCATGCGGCGGGCGTAGGGCGTCTCATCGGCTGTCGCGTCTGCTCTGCTAGAGCAAGGCGACGTTCGAGCCGTGCGTTTGGATGTTGGCCTTGGGCCAGACGCCGACCCCGCAACGGTGCGGGCGACGTTCTGTGGCCCCATGTCGATGGCGCAGATCGTCCTGCACCCTCCGAATTGCCGGTATCTGTATGCCGTGGTACAACCCTTAGCTGTAGGGACGGCATTTCCGTCCCGAATTTGGGAGGTACCCTATGCGACCGTCATTTGGCTTCGCCGTGCCGTCCGCCATCGTTACCTTGTCAGCTGTCTTGCTGTGCAGCAGCACGGCAATGTCACAACCCACACCAAGCTCCTCACTTCCCACCGTCTCGGTCGAAGCGCCGAAGGCAAGAACGACTGTTGTGCCGAGGCAGGGGCGAACGACCGTGACTTCCCACCACCACCGGGCAACCGGCTCATCGACCGCTCAAGGGCCGGTATTCGGCCCGAATACAGTGTTGGGGAAGATCGCCAGGCTGGAGCGATCTGCCAGCAGCTGTAACGGTGGCTGCGAAACCAGTTACAGGGTCGGCAACGCTCCCTGGGTTGGATGTAGCATGGCTGCCGGAGGCGGGACGGGCGGAGCGATTGACGGCAGCAATTTCTCGTCAACGTGCACGGACACGCTCAGCTACAACACTTACGCGCAGTGCGTAGAGACCAAGGCTCTCCTTGGCGCGCAACCCAGAGAATCCCGGTGGATTTGCACCAGCCTGCTGGCCGGAGGCAAGTTGCCCGGCGAAAGGCGAGTCGCCGAAAGCCGCCACTAGTCGACGCCGCCCACTGACTGCATAGAGACACAGGACAGCATGGCTCGAAACCTTCGAGCCTTGCTCGTTGTCCGCTTCGGGTCACAAGCCGCCGACGACCACTAGACGCGGCGACTGCCGCTCTAGGCCCCGAAGCGGACGTTCGCGCGTACTTACCCTCGCGCCTCATCGGTGTGCGAGCAGGGGGCTCAAGTGACCGGGCGCACGCGTTCATGGGGGGAGGCCTGCGATGTGGCAAGCCCGATTGATCCGTTCGAGGTGTTCCGGGATGTAAAATTGGGCGAGCTTGGGAATGAGTGTGGAGATGCGCAGCGCCGGCCTCGCTTCGACTAGGCGTGCACTGATCATCCGGGCTTCCTCGACCCGTCCGGACATTGCGTGGCATGCCGCCAGAATAAATTGTGCGTTTAGATAGTTAGGGCGGTGCAACACAGCCGACTTGGCCCATGATGTCCCGTCCTCGTATCGATCTGCCAAGAAATGCGCGAACGCTATTCCGGTCTGCATCAAGAAAATAAACGGATCCATGGGGCTTAAGCGCCCCCCGGCATGGAATTGCTTAAGTGCCGCGTCTAGGTTGCCGCGGCGAATGTGCTCCCAGCCGATCGTATACTGTGCGAGAGCCAGGCTTGGGTTAAGTTCATGCGCTCGGAAGACGAGGGCAACGCCTTCGTCGATCTCATATAGTACGGCGGCAATTGCCTGCCCAACCCTCACGAGTACGGTTGGATCGTCCTTATCGAGTTCAATCGCGCGCCTTGCAAACAGTCGGGTATCATTTCGTTCCTGATCCGCATCAACCGTCCAGCCGAAGACCTTGCGTTGCAGGTAGCAATAAGCACCAAGCGCGTATGCTACCGCCAATCCGGGATCGATCTTGACTGCAAGCCGGGTCAGTCTGAGGGCTTCAATGTTTTGCTCGCGGGTGAATTGATAGAAGCTCGAGAGTGAACGAAGATAGTAGTCGTAGGCCTGAAGATTTTCGGTTGGCTTGCGCTTTGCGCGCTCTATCTCGGCACGCTCCAAGTGAGGAAAGAGTGCGCTAATCACGCTGCTCGTCACTTGGTCCTGCAGATCGAAGATGTCATTGAGTTGGCTGTCGAAACGGTCTGCCCAAAGATGGGCACCCGTCGTGGCCTCGATCAGCTGCCCGATAATGCGAACTCGGTCGTTGGATTTGCGCACACTGCCTTCGAGTACATATCGAACTCCTAGCTCGCGTCCGACCTGCCTGACGTCGACAGTCTTGCCCTTGTAGGTAAAAGTGGATTGTCGCGCGATGACGAACAGCGATTTGGATCGTGAGAGGCCGGTAATGATGTCCTCGACCATGCCTTCGGCGAAATACTCCTGCTCTGGATCGGAACTCAGGTTAATAAACGGGAGAACGGCTAGCGACGGTATGTCGGGAAGCGTGAGGGCACCCTTGGCCGTTTCTCCTTGGATTTCGGTTACTACCCCTGTGGAAGCGTTGTGAGCTTCTTGCACAGTGCCGATAAAGCGATAGCCTTTCCTCGGCAGCGTCTTGATCAACCGCTGCTTCTCCCCGGAATCGCCAATCGCGGAGCGAGCGGCATTCAGCCGGGTCGTCAGCGCGGCATCCGACACGCATCGCCCCTTCCAAATGGCTGCGATAAGATCGTCCTTGCAGACGACGCGCTCGCGGTTGCGGATGAGGTAGTCAAGCAGGTCAAAGGCTTGTGGCGTCAGGGCGACGACTTTTGTATCGCGGTATAACTCGCGGCGGCCGGAATCCAGTTCGTAGTCTTCGAAGAGATAGCGCACGACGCGAAATCCCTTAAGCCGTCCCCGGTTAGGCTCGGCAACATTTGGAGGACGGAGAATAAGCTGCCCGTAAGGAAAATGTAAGCGACAGATTAAGCGTGCCGGGTCGGATCCTGGCAGCTTGCCTGGGTGGAAACAAGGCACCCGAGGATGCTGCAATGAACACGTTTTACCAGACAGCGGGCTTGGTCCAGACGACAGCACAGCGAGGCAATGTCAGCGCTCTCAAGAATTGTTGGGACGCTTTTCAAGAGTGGCGGAAATGGGAGCGGCTGCGGCACGATCTTTATAATCTAAGTGATCGAGAGCTTATGGATATCGGGATCTCGTATGGCGAGATCGACTACGTTGCCTCGAATCGAAATACTGACCCGCGAGGAATACGTTCCGGATCATAAGCCGTTGATGCTGCGATTTTCACGTGGCCTCTAGGAAGCCGACGCATGGTGACGCGCCGCCACGCCCCATCACGGCGCCGGGCACGCCGCTCCCGTCTTCACCCAGGCCTCCACCAATGCGCCGGCCTGCTCCTGTGTGCCCGGTGCAGGCGCGCGGCCGAAGCCGGGCTTCCAGGCCCAGCCGACGAGGGTGTCCTTGCCGATGTGGTCGATCAGCGCCTCCACCTTGCGGCCGCCGTTGCGCACGGGGTCCCTGATCTGCTCGCAGATCTCGCCGACCGTCTTGCCTTCCCAGGCCATCTCGCGCGGGGCGAGGTGCCATTCGGGATGGCCGGGAATGCGGCCGGGCTCGAAATTGGCCTTCTGGTGGCAGGTGTGACAGCGCATCGCCTCGAGGCCGTGGCCGTCGGCGCCGCGCGTCACCGGCGGCTGATGCAGGCGCGGATTGTCGCCCTGGCGCGGGCTGTCGCCGGCCGGATGGCAGTTGGTGCAACGTGGATGCGTCAGCACTTTTCCGAGCTCGGTGAAGATCGCGGCCGAGCGTTTTTCGGTGTCTGCGATGTTCGCAAAGCTTTCGGGCGAGGCGAGGCCGTGGCTCGCCGTATCAGACGCGGCGTAACCGGCGCACAGGCTGCTCGTCAGCGCCGCCATCACGGCCATGATCTTGATGCGCGTGGTGATCATCCCTTGCGCACTCATTTGGTGGCGACGAGATAGCGACTGGAATCGGCGAGGATCACGTCGCGCACCGCCTCGTGATATTTGATGTAGCCGGTGCAACGGCAGAGATGCCCGTCGAGCGCATCCGCAATGGT
Source organism: Bradyrhizobium sp. CCGUVB4N (assembly GCF_024199945.1). Classification (GTDB taxonomy): domain Bacteria; phylum Pseudomonadota; class Alphaproteobacteria; order Rhizobiales; family Xanthobacteraceae; genus Bradyrhizobium. Next base: position 4,505,908 of record NZ_JANADP010000001.1, read on the forward strand.
CTGCTCCAGCGCCTCGCGGGCGACAGGCGCGCGCGACAGACGTTCGAGCAGCACCTGGCCCTCATTGAGGAAGCCGGCGGTGCAATAGCCGCACTGGAAGGCGAAGTGATCGATGAAAGCCTGCTGCAGGGCCGAGAGCTGGCCGTCCCTGGCGTGACCTTCCACGGTGCGGATCGACTTGCCGTCGAAATTCACGGCGGGCGCGACGCAGGTCGGGCTGGTGTAGCTCGTGCCATCCGGCGCGTCGACGATGATGGCGCAGCTCAGGCATTGCGCGGCGCCGCAGCCGAACTTGGTGCCGGTCATGCCGAGCATCTCGCGCAGGAAATCGTTCATCGAGAGATCGTCGCGGACATCCATCGGGCCATGTTTCTGGCCGTTGATGGTGAGGCTGAGGGTCGTCACGCGAGCACTCCCTTCAGGAGGTTTGCAGTCACCGGCAGCGCGCGGAAACGGTGGCCGGTGGCGTCGTGGATGGCGTTGATCAGCGCCGGCACGATCGGGATCATCACGACTTCGGCCATGCCTTTCGGCGCTTCGTCCGGGCTGAGCGGCTTCAGCATCTCGATCTCGAGGTCGCGCAACGGCAGGTCGGAGCCGCGCGCAACCAGGTAACGGCCGAGATTCCATTCGCCGTTGCCGGGGCCGCCTTCGAACGGTGGCAGCGTTTCCAACAGCGCATAGCCAACGCCCATGGCGAAGCCGCCATGGGACTGGCCCATCACCACCTCAGGCACCAGCGCCGTGCCGCATTCGAACACGCTGTAGGCCTTGGCGATGCGAAGCGCACCGGAGGCACGTTCGATCTCGACGCGGACGAGCGTGCCGCACATCGAGGTGTAGGCGGTGCCGATGCGGTTGTTGTCGGTCGGCGGAAACTTGACGCTGATGCGGTTGATCCGCTCGAATTTAGCGTTGCCGCGGCGGATCGCGAGCGCGTCGATCTCGGCGCGGTATTGCTCGCCGAACAGGGGGAAGCGCGCTCGCGACCAGGCCCAGCGCGAAAAACTATGTGCGACCGCACCGGTGACGAAACCGCGTGCATGTGCGGTCGCGGCGAGCGCCGGCAGCGCCAGCGGTTCGAGGCCGGGCATGGTGAGCTGGCCGTTCTGCCAGATCGCGTTGGCCCATTGTTTGGCGCGCGGATCATTCCTGGGAATGCGCCACAGCTCCAGCGCCGCGGGCCACAGGCCGAAGCGGAAGATCACGCGGGCAGCTTCCGCCGACGAGTGCGTGCCGACATGGGCGCCGATCGAGGCCGATGTCGCCGAGGAGATCGAGGGCACCCAGCGCGGATTGCGCTCCGCGGCATCCTGGGTCTTCTGGTCCATCGTGTAGGGATCGCCCGAGGTGACGAGGCCGAGCACGTCGTAGCTGTCGACGCGCGCGACCGAGACCTCGTCGGCGATGGCGCCGAGATGGCTGGCGACCCGGTTCGCCAGCGCCGTGCCGATGCCGTTGCCCATCTCGACATGGTCGCAGAAGATCGCGATCTTGCCGTCGGCGCCGAGCTCGACGCGGCCGAGCGAGCAGTCCGCGCCGGAGCCATAATCCTTGGTGACGCAGGCAACGCCTGTGCCGACCAGCCGGTCGCCCGTGGTTTGCCTGAGCTGGGCGCGCTGCTGCCAGATCGGGTGCTTCTCGAGCTTGTCGAGAATCTCGGGCGTGCGTACCGAGACGATGTAGGGATTGCCGGTCATGGTCCGGCCGTTCTGCTTCAGCGCATTGCGGCGGCGGAATTCGATCGGGTCGAGCTTGAGCTCGCTTGCCGCTTCATCGATCAGCGCTTCAAGTGCGGTCATGGTCTGCAGCGTGCCGTAGCCGCGCATCGAGCCGGCGGTGACGCCGCGCGAATGCAGCGCGATCGTGGTGACGTCGACCTTGGGGATGTCGTAGATGCCGATCGCGCCGGTCGCGGCGACCACCGCGACGTTCGCGGAGAAGTTCTGCAGGCCGCCGCCGTCGAGCACGTGATCGGCGGCGAAGGCCTTGATCAGGCCGGTCGAACGGTCGATGCCGATCCGCGAGCGCATCTTGATCGGGTGGCGTTTGATGCCGCCCTGGAATTGCTGGTAGCGGTCATGCGCCAGCCGCACCGGCTTGCCCGGGAAGCAGATCGCGGCGAGCGCGACGTAAAGGATGAACGGCGTGTGGTCGCGGCCGCCAAAGCCGCCGCCGACATGGGCGAACTGCGCGTTGATGTGCGAGGGCTTGTAAGGCGCGCGCGCCTTCCCGAGCAGATGCGCGAGCGACTCCGCGGCCTCGTAAGGCGACTGCACGCCGAGCACCAGCTCGAGATTGCCGCCGCGGCCAGCGTACCAGGCGAGCCCGCACTCCGGCTCCAGGAACATCGGGTCGACCGATTGCGTCTCGAACTCGCGGTCGAGCACGAGGAGAGAGGCGTTGTCCGCGGCGAGCTCGCTGCGGATCTGGTCGCCGAGCTTGGCCGCCTTGACGTAGTCGGCCGGCATGTCCTTGGCGAGCGGCGACCACACCGGCAGCGCGGCGTTCTGCACCTTCTTGGGGGAGACCCAGCCGGCCTGGATCGGCGAATAGACGTCGGGCTTGTCGGGCGAGGCGCCTGCGACGCGGGTGAAACGGTAGGAGCCGTAATCGGGCGCGATCACCGGGCCGGTTTCCTCGCCGAACTTGACGAAGGTGCCGTCGCGCAGCACGAGGCGCGCCTGGTCGTAGGCGTCGAACTTTTCGAAGACCAGCAGCGCGACCGGCTGGCCGAGATAAAGCGGCGTCTTGCCGAGCGGGCAGAACAGATCGCCGGCATAGAATTCCGGCACCTCTGTGCCGATGCGGTCGAGATCGCTGGCGGTGACGACGACGGACGGCTTCAGCGGTCCCGACAGGCGGGCGAGGTCCATGCCGGTATAGACATGGGTGGCGTCATTGGCGCGCACCAGAATCGCGTGCGAGGTGGTCTGCGGCCAGCCGGGCATATCGTTGGCGCGGAAATCAGAGGCGTAGAGCTTTGCGCCAGTGACTTTGGCGACGCCGTCGACGCGGCCTGCGCCTTTTGTTGCTGGATTGAAATGTCCGCGGCCAGGCAGCGTCTCGTGTGACGCAAAGGGCGCGTTCGCCGCCGTCGCCATATGCGACAGGCTGACCGAGATGCCGCCTGCCGATAACCACTTCACGAACTCGCGTCGCGAAGGCCGCATGATCTTATCCTTGTACAAGGTCTTTTGGGGCTCACGATGCTGACGGCATCGCGACCACAGCTACGCGCCAACGCTGGCGTGAGGCTGTCATGATTCGCCCATGGCCGAATAGAACAGGGCGGCCGTTTACGAGAGGTGAAGGCGGCTGCGGCAAACGCAGCCGCCTCTCATCTGGCGCAACATCAAGCCTTCACTTGAGGTCGGCGATGGTCGCGGGCCCGGGGCCGGGCGTGACCAGGGTCGGCCATTGCTTGGAGCCGAACGGGACCAGCGGCGGCAGGAACGGCGTCATGCCGCGCTTTGCTGTTTCGGTGATGATCGCGGCGCGCGCGTCGCCTCCCATCAGCTCGTAGTCCATCAGATGATAATTGCCGAAGAACAGTGCGCCGACCGAGCGATCGGCGATGATCCGCGTCAGCGATTCCAGCATGTCCGCCGGCGTCGTGGTGAACGAGACCGTCTCGATCAGCAGCAGGCGCGTGTTGATGGCGTCGGGGCCGAAGAACTGCGCGAGCACGCTGAAGATCACGTTGTTCTGCCGTGCGACGTAGATGGTGTTGCTGGCGGCATAGGTCTTCTCCCAGTCGGGGCCGAGCTGCGCCTTCCAGTCCGCCAGCACGCCCATCCAGTGCGCGACCTGGGTCTGGGCCGCCCATGCGACGTTCCTGGCGAGGAACGGGGCCTGCTGCTTGCCGAAAGCCTCCAGCCTGGCGAACGGGATGACGCCGCTCGCAAGGCACTCGTCCATGAAGGCGATGTTGTTCTTCAGGATGGTGCGGTTGTTGTCGCGCCAGTCGGCCTGCATCGGCGTGGCGTCGAGGCTGTCCAGCGCCGACTGCATCCGGCTGCGGAAGGCCAGCATCGCGCCGCGCCAGGATTTGTTGTCGGGATTGTCGACATAGGGGCCGACCACCTCGGCCAGCGCCATGGTGCTGTGGCCGACCGATTTCAGTAGCTGATAGACGATCGGCACCTGCGGCGCGTCGAGCGGCGGCTGGCCCCGCCGATAGAGGATCAGGCGTCCGCCGGCGCCGGAGAACAGGCCGAGGATGACAGGGTGCTTGTCGAGGATGTTCTTCTGGAACACCTTGGCAGCATCGCCATAGAGCTCGAACATCGCCGTGTTCAGCGCAAGCACGTCCCTGGTGGCGACGTCGCCCGGCGCGGCGTTGGTCTTGCCGGAGATCGGCGCCATGTAGTCGGGCAGGGTCTGGGCGGTTGCGGCGCTGCCGCCGAGCATCAGTACGGCGGCCATGGCCAGGCCAAAGCGAGTTCTCATCGGTCGTCCCCCGGGTCACATCTCAGCTCTACGGACGCCCGTCGGAATCGCTGGGCGTCGCCACCCGCGCTTTTGGCCGAAAATTGCTAAGGATTTGTCAGGAGGGAACCAAACCCGGGTCCGGCCGGGCTTCCTTTGGCGGCCCGCATGGCCTATTACGCCGCAACGCAATAATTCCCCCAAAAGACCTCATGATCCGCCTCGACAACGTCAGCAAGCAAGCCGGCCACCAGATCCTGTTCATCGAAGCCTCCGCCGCCCTTAATAAGGGCGAGAAGATCGGCCTCGTCGGCCCGAACGGGGCCGGAAAGACCACCCTGTTCCGGATGATCGCCGGCGAAGAGCTGCCCGACGAAGGGCAGGTCTCGACCGATCGCGGCATCACCATCGGCTATTTCAACCAGGACGTCGGCGAGATGTCCGGTCGCAGCGCCGTGGCCGAGGTGATGAATGGCGCCGGTCCCGTCAGCGAGGTCGCAGCCGAGCTGCGCCAGCTCGAAGCCGACATGGCCGACCCCGACAAGGCCGACCAGATGGACGAGATCATCGCCCGCTATGGCGAGGTGCAGCACGCCTTCGAGGAGCTCGACGGCTACGCGCTCGACGGTCGTGCGCGCGAAGCGCTGTCCGGCCTCGGCTTCAGCCAGGAGATGATGGACGGCGACGTCGGAAAACTCTCCGGCGGCTGGAAGATGCGCGTGGCGCTGGCCCGCATTCTGCTGATGCGTCCCGACGTCATGCTGCTCGACGAGCCGAGCAACCACCTTGATTTGGAAAGCCTGATCTGGCTGGAAAAATTCCTGCACGATTACGAAGGCACGCTGCTGATGACCTCGCATGACCGCGAGTTCATCAACCGCGTGATCTCGAAAGTGGTCGAGATCGATTCCGGCTCGCTGACGACCTATACCGGCAATTACGAGTTCTACGAGCAGCAGCGCGCGCTGAACGAGAAGCAGCAGCAGGCGCAGTTCGAGCGCCAGCAGGCGATGCTCGCCAAGGAGATCAAGTTCATCGAGCGCTTCAAGGCGCGCGCCTCGCACGCCGCCCAGGTCCAGAGCCGGGTCAAGAAGCTCGACAAGATCGAGCGCGTCGAGCCGCCGCGCCGCCGTCAGTCGATTGCGTTCGACTTCCTGCCGGCGCCGCGCTCCGGCGAGGACGTCGTTGCGCTCAAGGGTGTCCACAAGGGGTATGGCAGCAAGCGCATCTATGACGGGCTGGATTTCATGATCCGGCGCAGGGAGCGCTGGTGCGTGATGGGCGTCAACGGCGCCGGCAAGTCGACGCTGCTCAAGCTCATTGCCGGCGCAAGCGAGCCGGACCAGGGCACGGTGGCGGTCGGCGGCAGCGTCAAGATGGGCTATTTCGCCCAGCACGCGATGGATCTGCTCGACGGCGAGCGCACCGTGTTCCAGTCGCTGGAAGACCAGTTTCCGACCGCGGGGCAGGGGTCTCTGCGCGCGCTCGCCGGCTGCTTCGGCTTCTCCGGCGACGACGTCGAGAAGCGCTGCCGCGTGCTGTCAGGCGGCGAGAAGGCGCGCCTCGTGATGGCGAAGATGCTGTTCGACCCGCCGAATTTTTTGGTGCTGGACGAGCCGACCAACCATCTCGACCTCGCCACCAAGGAAATGCTGATCACGGCGCTGGCCGATTTCGAAGGCACCATGCTGTTCGTCTCGCATGACCGCCACTTCCTGGCGACCTTGTCGAACCGCGTGCTCGAGCTGACGCCGGAAGGCATCCACCAATATGGCGGCGGCTATACGGAATACGTCGCGCGGACCGGGCAGGAAGCGCCGGGGTTGCGGAGCTAGCCGGGATGGGCGCCGATCGGCGCCCATCCGTGTCGCTCTCAATCGCTACCGCAAGATCTCGTTCAGCACTTCGCCGTCGACACCGTGCGGCCTGACGCCCAGGATCTGCATGATGGTCGGGGCGACGTCGAGATTGTGCATGCGGCGGATCGTGGTGTTGTCGCGGATGCCGGGGCCGGCGGCGATGAAGGTCGCGCTCATCACCGGCAGCTTGGGATCGTGGCCATGGGCGCCGTAGAAGTTCGGCATCGACAGCGTGGTGGTGGCTGCGCTGAATGCGGCATCGCCGAGGCGGGCGACGCCGGGGTTCTGGATGCCGTCGAAATTGTAGCCCGGCGCCATCAGCGCGAACACATCGCCAAAATCGTGGCCGATGGTCTTGCTGGTGCACTGCCCGAGCCCGGCCTCGCACTGCGCGGGACGGGTCTCGACCACCGTGAAGATCTTCCCGCTATCGAGCGAGCCGTTGAACTTCGGGTTGGGGTCGACCGCGTTCTGCACGGCCGCGGTGATCTGCGCCAGCAGCGCCTGGTAGGTGGCGGGATCGACGGTGCCGCCTTGCTCGCGCTGTTGCAGGTTGATGTAGATATTGGCTGCGGGGCCTGAGGTGCGGATCGCCACCTTGCTGGTGTCGATGCCGGCATTCCTGAGGATGTTGGTCATGCTGACCGAGGTGTGGAACGGCGCAAAACCGTGGTCGGACACGACGATGACGTTGCTGTCGGGGCCGGCTGCATCGGCGATCCGCTTCACTGCCTTGTCGGCGGTCTGATAGGCGAAGCGGACATAGGAGGCGTAGCGCGCGACCTTGGCCGGGTCCTGGTTGGCGCCGATCGAGTTCGGGTCCTTCGGGTTGGTACCCTGACGGGGATCTGTGAGCAGGAACTGGTGCTCGGAGCCGTCGGGCTGCTCGATATAGACCATCACGAGGTCGGCGTCGGGATGGTTCTGGATCGCGCGCTCGCCGATCTCGGCCTGGTAGCGCACGAAGGTTTTCACCATGTCCTCGAACATCGCCTCGATCTCGGGGAAGTTGGTGAAGCCCGGGCTCAGCCGCTCCGGAATGCGGAAATCGGCCTGCGGGCGCCAGAACCCGATGCTGTTGTTGATGTCGTCGACATCGGCCAGCACCGGCGCGTTGCGCGGAATGTAGTTGGCGCCGTAGCGGGCGAAGCGCACCACCGAGAGATCAGGCGCGAGCTGCGAGACGAAGTACGCAGCGCCAACCTTCGCCCCGCTGCCGTCGAAAAAGAAAGGCGCGTTCTCGCCGCCGAACTTGACGTAGGCAGGTCCAGTCGCCGGCGGCGCGAACGGGCCCGCCGTGATGCCGCGCGTGGCGTCGAAGAACACCAGCGTGTCGTAGTTCGCGACGTTGTCGTTGGTGGTGTCGAGTGCGGCAACGCGGATCGCGTATTTGAGGTCGAGCGTCGCCGCGCTGGTGCAGGTCGCGGTCGAGGCCGACGCGCAGGAGAAGCTCTCGATCGGATTTGTCGTCGCCAGCACCGGGCTGAACGAGAATCGGCCGGCCGCCTGCAGCGCCGTGGCCACCGCCGCATCGGGGGTGAAGTCGGTCCGGGTCAGCGAAAAACCCTGGGCGCTGAGGCCGCCGAAGGCGCCGAACGGCACGGTGTAGTCGGTGACGCGGATCGGCTGGGCCGGTTGCACCACGGTGCCGTTGATCGAGATGTCGGCGCCGTCGCCACCGGGCCACGTTGCGGTGGCGACTTTCTTGCCCTGCTGGCGCAATTGCACCCACAGTGGCTGGGCAGTCGGCCGCGGCGTCGGCCCAAGCGGGCTCTCGCGATAGCCGCCGATCGGCGCGGCGAAACCGCTGAGGCTCGAGGTGGCTGGCCCGACGATCGCCTGGAAGGTGTTGGACGGGATGTCGTTGTGAACGGCGGTCGAGCCGGTCGCGATCTCGATATGCGAGACCGCGGTGAGCGAGGGTGAGGCCGTGATGTTCTGCACGGCAATCGCGCCATGGCGGCTCAGTCGCGCCAGCCCGCCGTCGCGCGGCAGCACGCCTTCCGCGATGAATTGCTGAATGAAATCGGGCTTGGCCCCGTCGAGCGAGATCAGCACCACCGGCGGCGAGCGATGCCCGTGATGCCTGCCGTGATCGTGGTCACGCGAATTGTCGGAACCGCGGTCGCGGTTATCCTCGTCGGCATGGGCAGGCATCACCGTGCCGGCCAGCGATGCCGCGAGCGAGAGTGATGAAATCAGCGAGAAAACTTTCTTCTTGTCCACGTGCAGCCCCGTGTTTTTCTTCGCGCAATCTGTGCGCGTTTCACCTGGAATGACACGTGGAGTATCGAGTGCGGCCGACGACGCGCGTGTGACGCTTGAGCGACGCATGCGCGTCGGCGCGAGGATGTTGTCGCAAGAGTCCAATCCGATCTCCGTCGCGCGTGCGAGGGGAACTCGGCAAGGCAGGCCTGCGCCCACGCGCCTTGAACGCTGCGAACCCGTTCGTTACGCTCGAGAAAAATCAGGAGGGGCGCGTGAAGCAGTTGAGGATCGGCGACATCACCATCGATGCGGTGATCGAGCGGGAAGGGCCGTGGCGGCGGCCGCAAGATTTTTTCCCGGCTTATGACGACGGCGTGTTCAAGCACCATCTGCCGACGATGGAGCCGGAGGTGTTCGACGCCGCGCGCGGCATGATGGTCATCACCTATCAGACCTTCGTCGTGCGCACGCCGCGCTACACCATCCTGGTCGATACCTGCACCGGCGAGGACAAGGGCCATCCGCCGCCGTTCGACTTTCCCGGCAAGGAGCGCTGGCGCAACGAATTGTTCGCGCTCGGCATTGGCTTCGAGCAGATCGACTACGTCTTCTGCACGCATCTGCACATCGATCACACTGGCTGGAACACCACCTTGCGCGACGGTCGCTGGGTGCCGACATTCCCGAACGCGAAATACGTCTTCCACAAGGGCGAGTACGCGGCCTGGGAGGCCGAGAATGCCAAAGGCAACAACCCTCCCGGCACGGTGTTTCGTGACAATTGTCTGCCGATCGTCGAGGCGGGGCAGGCGCTGCTGGTCGACGACGATTATGCGCTCGACGACACCGTGACGCTGACCCCGACGCCCGGGCATTCGCCCTGCCATTGCTGCGTGAATATCTTGTCGAAGGGCCGGCGCGCGGTGGTCGCCGGCGACCTCATGCATCACCAGATCCAGTGCCGCGAGCCGGACTGGTCGGCGAAGCCCGATTGGGATGCCAAGCAGTCGGCGGTGTCGCGACGGAAGTTTTTCGCCTCCGTCGCGGACACCGATACGCTGATCCTGCCGATCCACTTTCCGGCGCCGACGGTCGGCCTGATCAAGCCGCTCGGCGCCGCGTTCGATTACCGCTTCAAGCGGGAGTAGGGCCGCTTGCCCCACGTCATGCCCGGGCAAAAGCGCGAAGCGCGTCTTCGCGCAGATGTCCCGGGCATCCACGTTCTTGTTCTCGTCGGACCAAAGACGTGGATGGCCGGGACAAGCCCGGCCATGACGAAGTCGCGGAGAGTCTGTGGAACAACGCGACGGATGGTCTAGTAGGAATAGAACATCCGCTGGATTTCCTTGGTGTCGGTCGTCTTGGTCAGCGCCAGCATCAGCAAGATTCGCGCCTTTTGCGGATTGAGCGTATCCGAAACGACGAAGTCGTGTTCGTCGTCCTTGGCCTCGCCATTGCGCGCGACGATGCCGTTGCCGACGCGGCTGCTGCGAACGATCACGACACCCTTCTTGCGCGCCTCGTCGAGAGCCGGCTCGACCGCGGGCCGGGCGAGGCTGCCGTCGCCCACGCCGGCATGCACGATCCCCTTGGCCCCGGCGGCGACGAATGCGTCGACCGCGACCCGGTTCATGTTGGCATAACCGTAGACGATATCGACCTGCGGCAGCGTATCGAGGTTGGACACGTCAAATTCGGAATCGGCCGTATGCCGGCGCGTCGATTGACGATAGAAGTACGGCTTGTTTCCCTGCATGTAGCCGAGAAAGCCGAGCTCAGGCGTGCGGAAAGTGTCGGCCGTGGAGGTGTTGTTCTTGGTGACCTCGCGCGCCGCATTGATCTGATCGTTGAGAGCAACCAGCACGCCCTTGCCGACCGCCTCCTCACTGCCTGCGAGGATCACCGCATTGAACAGGTTGATCGGTCCGTCCGCGCTGATCGCGGTCGACGGCCGCATCGCACCGACGATGACGACAGGCTTCTTGCTCTTGACCACGAGATCCAGGAAATAGCTGGTCTCCTCGATCGTATCGGTGCCGTGCGTGATGACGATCCCGTCGACGTCGTCCTGCGCGAGCAGCGTGTTGACGCGCTTGGCAAGCTTCAGCCAGTAGTCATTGTTCATGTTCTCGCTGGCGATCTGGAAAACCTGCTCGCCCTTGACGTTGGCCACCGTCTTCAGTTCGGGGACCGCGTTCAGCAGGGTCTCGATGCCCACCGTGGCCGCGGTGTACCCGACCACGGTCGTACTGCTTGCCCCGGTGCCAGCGATGGTGCCGCCGGTCGCCAGAACCATGACGTTGGGCAGGCCGACGCCCCTCGCGTTCGCGTCAAAATTGATGAGCAGCGCGAACAGCACGCTCGCTGTCGCCATGATCGGATGATGCACTCGAAGTTGCCACATCTTGACGTCCCTTTCCTGGAAAGCCTGGTCGATGCGCCCCATTTCGCTCAGCACGCCATGATCCGTCAGCCGACGGCGTCTGTCTAGGGTTGTAATGTCGAGGGATGATTTGATTGCGGTGCGCGGCGCGCACGGAGAGGCGGCCTTGGCGTCATGTCCGGGCAGAAGCGCGAAGACGCGCTTCGCGCTTCTGTCCGGCCATGACGGAGTTCGTTTGCAGACTGCCCGCTAAAGCGGCAGCGAATTCGTAGCGCCTTACGCGCCCATCTCGCACTTCTTCATGAAGCTATTCTTGGCGGCGCCGGCGAGCGCCTTGCCGTCGGAGCCGACGGCCTTGGGCGTGCAGGCGTCTTCCTTGCACTTCTTCATGAACGAGGTCTTGGCCGCTCCGGCGAGCGCCTTGCCGTCCTTGCCGACCGCCTTGCTCTCGCAGGTGTCGTCCGCAAGGGCCGAGCCTGCCGCAAAGGTGGCAACGATCGCAGCCAGGAAAATTCGCTTCATCATGGGTGTCTCCCTAAACCAAAAAGATGGCGCTGCGAATTGGAGCGCGGAATCGTGGCGCAATCAAGCAGGATCGCGGTGCGGTATCGGTCCTCGCTTCATTTTTTCCAGCGGTCGAGGATGCCGGCGGCCCTGGCGAGGGCATCGTTCATGGCCGCCTGATTGCCCAGCGCGGATTGCCGCCGCGACGACGGCTCGTCGAAATCATGGGTGGCGCCGGGATAGAGGGTGACGTCGACGGGGCTGCCCGCCTGCCGTGAGCGCTCGGCGACGCGCTGGCAGATCGCGGGCGAGACCTCCTCGTCGTCGGCGCCCAGGAACATCGCGATCGGCGCCGTGGTCGAGATGGTCGATGCGAGCAGGGCGGTCTGTCCGCAGCCCGGATAAAACACCAGGGCGCCGCGATAGCCCGGCTGATTGCCCTGCTGGCTTGCTTGCCGGATCATCACGTTCAACGCTGTGCTGCCGCCATTGGACCAGCCTTGCAGATAGATCCGGCCGGCGAGGACGTCGCTGCGGCCGCGCAGATAAGCGAGCGCGCCTTCGGCGTCGAGCGGGCGCACATCGGTCTCGTTGACGTCGGCGCGGTCGGGGTCGCCATGGGTGAAGCGGCCAAAGCCATAGGCCTTGCCGCGCGGGCCAAAACTGTCCGGCAGCAAGGCGAGGTAGCCGCGCGCCGACCAATATTCACCCCACATCGCATGACGCTTCGACAAGGTGTTCGCATTGCAGGGCGAGGTGGTGCCGGCGCCAACGAAGGTGCAATCTTCATTGTCATTGCTGGAGTACGGTCCGCCGCGCCCGTGCAGCATCACGATGGCGGGCCAGGGGCCGGGCGTGCTGGGCTGGAACAGATAGCCGGTGAGCGCCGTGCGGCCGTCGGCGCTGCTGAAATAGACGGTCTGGGGCGCGGCCGCGACGGCGTGTATCGACAGCAGCAGGGCTGCGATCAGGCTGACGATACGGACGAGATGAGGTCGCAATTCGAATCCGCCGGGCCGCAACGCGATCAGACCCCGCGCGCGAGCAAGGCCTTGAAGTCGGCGCGTGCACGCTGTGCTTCGGCACGGGCGACATCGGAGGCGTCCCCGAGCCCGAAATAGCCATGGATCAGGCCGGCGCCCTCGTGATGCTTCACCCGCACGCCGGCCGTCTCCAGCGCCCGCGCATAGGCTGTGCCTTCGTCGCGGAGCGGGTCGTACCAGGCGGTGGTCACGATCGCGGGGGCGAGGCCTGCGAGCGAGGCGGCACGCAGCGGCGAGACCCGCCAGTCGGCGGCGTGACCGGCATCGGCGAGATAATGGCCGGCGAACCACTCCATGACGGCACGCGAGAGGAAGTAGCCATCTGCATTCTCGGCGCGCGACGGAAAGCGGGCGTTCTCGCGCGCGTCGGCATAGGAGCCCACGACATCAGTGACGGGATAGACCAGGAGCTGCGCGGCGAGCTTGATGCCGGAATCGCGGCAGGCGATCGCAGTGGCGGCCGCGAGATTGCCACCGGCACTGTCACCGGCAACGCCAAGACGCCTGGCATCCCCACCAAATTCCGCGACGCGGTTGAACACGTCGCTCGCAGCATTGAAGGCGTCGTCGAAGGCGCCAGGAAAGCGTGTCTCCGGCGGGCGACGATAGTCGACGGAGACCACGACCGCGCCGGTCTCGATCGCAAGATTGCGCGCCTGTCGGTCGTGGGTCTCGAGGTCACCCGCAACCCAGCCGCCGCCGTGGAAGAACACAACGGTGGGCGCGGGCGCGCTGCCGACGCGATAAGCGCGCGCATCGAGCGGGCCGGCGCCGCCCTTCACCTTGATATCCTGCACGGCGTCGACGGGCGGCGGCGGGACGGCGGCACGTGAGGCAGCCAGTGCGCGCAAGGAATCGCGGGCGCTCTGTGGCGTCATCGTCGTGGGATCGCGCAGCGGCAGCAGCGGAATGATCTGGGCGATGACGGGATCGAGCGGCGCGGCCATGGTGGGGTCCTTACAGGGTTTTTGGTCTTGCTTGCGGGGTAGCATAGATTTCGCGCGCCGCATCGGCAACCGGAGACGTGTTGCAGATGTCATGCAGATGAATGAACGGGCAGGGAGGTCCTGAGGTGGAATTCGAAACGCTGGTCCAGTCGCGCCGCAGCGTGCGCGGCTTCAAGCAGCAGCAGGTATCCCGCGCCGTGGTCGAGGCGATCATCGAGAGCGCCAAGCGCGCACCGTCGTCGATGAACACCCAGCCCTGGCATGTTCACGTGCTGACCGGCGCGCCGCTGGAAGAAGTGCGCCGCCGCAACATGGAGGAGATGGTCGGGGGCGCAAAGGTCAAGCGCGACATCATCAGCCATGGCGAGTATCAGGGCATCCATCGTAGCCGCCAGGTCGACATCGCCAAGAAGCTGTTCGGCGCGATGGGGATTGCGCGCGACGACAAACCGATGCGGCAGGATTGGGTGCTGCGCGGCTTCCGCCAGTTCGACGCGCCGGTCTCGCTGGTGCTCACCTATGACCGCGTGCTTGATCCCGGCGCCGTCTGTCATTTCGATCTCGGCGCACTCTGCTACGGCATCGTGCTGGCAGCCTGGGACCGCGGGCTCGGCTCTGTCATCAACGGGCAGGGCATCATGCGCTCCGACATCGTGCGCGAAGTCGCAAAGATCCCGGAAGACGAAGTCATCATGACCTGCGTTGCGATGGGCTATCCCGACGACAACTTTGCCGCGAATGCCGTTCGTTCGGATCGCGAGGGTAATGACGAGTTCGTCCGCTACGTCGGTTTCGCCGACCGACATCGAGAGGTCGGAGGCGATTATTCCGTCACGAAATTTTTCGTGCGGACTCGTTACGGCCTCTTGCAATCTCTTCCGTGCAGGAGGAACAATACGCGGACTCAAAGGTTTGTTGCTGGCGCGAGGGAATTGACATGCGGCGGCTGGCTAGCCTGGTTCGATGGTTCTTCGGCCCGCGGGTGCGTGGTCCGATCGATGATGATCCCAGCCTTCCCTTCACTCCTGAAGAGTTCAGCAGGCTGGTTCGCAGTGGCCGGCGCGAGGATATGAAGCTGCTTGCCGAAGGGTTGGCCTCTCGTTCAATTCCGCGCCGCATCAAATACCGCGCTACGCATTAAAGCGCGTTGAGATCGGGATGAATCGCCGTCGTCCTTCAGGTTGTTGGGCGCGCGCTCAGCGTGAGAGTGCGACCTCCTTGAAGGAGGTGACCAGCGCCTTTTCGAGCTTTCCGGTCATGCCGCAGAGAATTTGATAGGCCTCGTTGCGCGGCATCGTCGGCTTGTAGTGCCGGTGCTCGATCAGCGCGGCGAAGATGTCCGAGATCGTGAGAATACGCACGATATCGTTGATGCTCTCGCCGGCCAGCGCATCCGGATAGCCGCTGCCATCGAGATATTCATGGTGATGGCGGACGGCATCGAGAATTTCCGGCGTGATCTGCTCGTGATCCTTCAGGAACTCGTAACCCGCCGCCGGGTGGGTTTCGATCATGGTGCGTTCCTCGGGATCGAGGCGGCCGGGTTTGTCGAGGATCGCAAGCGGGATCTGCGCCTTGCCGATGTCGTGGAACATGGCGGCCGTGTACATGCGCTCGAGATCCATTCGTCCGACGCCGAGACTGAGTCCGAAGTCGATGGCAACGCCGGTCACGAGCAGGCAGTGCTGATAGGTTCCCTCATGGTGGCGCCGTACCGTCGTGAGCCATTCCGACAGGCCATGCTCGGTGATGCGGTCGGCAATCTGACGTCCGGCTTCCTTGGTGCCGTTGACGTCAAGGGGCTGGCCAAGTGTCACGGCCGTGAACATCGATGCGATGGCGGTGGCAGCTGTCTCGACGGCGTTGTCCGGCCGGGGCGAACCGCCCGATGAGTCCGCGGCCGGCTCGACCGGATCGGCCAGCGCCGCGAGCAGCTTGGTCTTGTTGAGCGGACCGGGAAGCACGAGCGTCGCGCCGAGCGCATAGGCTTGCGAGATGCAGACATGCGAGGAGTGCTCGACGAGGAAGATGCGCTTGGCGGCCTTTGCCAGCCTGGCGGACCGTTTCTTGATCGCCGCGATATTGTCGACGTCGCGCAACTCGGCGCGGATGACGATGGCGAACGGCGCTTGAGACAACCTGGCTTCGGCGTCGAGCCGTTCGCCCGCAACGGCGAATTGCTGTTCGAGCGCCGAACAGATGCCCGACAATTTGTCGGATGAATCCGCCAGCACATGCACGAAGGGGCGTGCCGATTGCGCCGTTCGGATGCCGCCGTCGCCTTTGATGGGGCTGGTGATGGTTCGCGCGTTCTGCACGGGTGACATGGACTTTACTGAGGTACTGGAATTGAACGAGCGTGATGATCTCTTGAACCGGTTGGCCTACTTGGCCGGTGCGACGTCCGCCTTCGCACTCGTCAGCTTTTTCTTTGTATCGCCATTGATGAAGTGAACGCCGGCCATTGTGCCATCGATCCAAACCAGCTCGCAGCGCCGATACGCCAGCCCCGTCGACGACAGCACCAAGAAAAATTCCTTGGCTTGCAGTACGTCGAGTGTGCCCTCGACCTCGATCTTGGCGCCGGTGTTCGATACATCGAGCAGGACGCAACTGCGCCGCCAGGTGCCGTCCGAACCCATCAAATTGACGGGTTGCCGGTGGTCCATTTTCACACGAGAGTCCTTGCGGCCATCGAACTTCATCGGCTAACCCCCATTTTTGCGCCGCGATGTCCCGGATCGCCTGTGTTGGCGCTTGCTGCGATTTCCCCCCAGCGCACCGTCCATTGGCTGGTCGACAAGAGAAGCGTTTCGAACATCAGCTGCGCGCGTTCGCGCTGGGCAAAGGAGAGCCGGGGGCCGTTGCGATTGCTCAAGATGGCGAGCGTGGTCGCCCAGTTCAGGCGCGACGCCCGGCAGGCCATCACCAGGCCCTCGCAATCGTCATCGCTCATGACATGTTCGACGATCTCGATCGGCGCGCCCGACAGCACCGACAGGGCGGTGAAGAGATTGGCGGTCTCGCCGCGGATCGCGAAGCGATTCACGGTGGAATCGTTGAGCTTGCCGACGCGGCTTAACGCAACGATCTCGGGTCTGGCGCTTGCATAGTCGGCGGAGGAGGGCGGCTTTGGCGGAGCCGCAACGACTGCCTGCACGGGAGCAACGGCGGAGGCATTGGGCTTGGCGGGGGCTGCCCGGACGGGCGCCGGCTTGGCGGGTGCGGTGGAGAGCAGCTTCCGCACGATCAAGTCAGGGGTACCCGGCCGCAGCACCAGCGCTTTCGCAATCTCGCCGTCCTGGTCGGCCCCGGCGAGGGTGGCGTAAGCCGCCTCGGAGAATTTTGTTCCAGGGTTCTTAATCAGCGCATGAAAGAGATGCGCGCCGCGCTTGATCAGTGCCTCGGTCACATCAGGCTCGATGCAGTCACGCGCCGCGATGGCGCGTTGGTGCCGCTCGCCGCATGAGGCGGCGATCGCCGCCAGATCGGCCGTGGCAAGTGCCTGCGATCTCTGCAGCACGGGACATGCGACGTCCGCGTTGTCGTGGGAGGCAAGGCGCCGCAATGTCCGTGGCGGTGCGACCTTGAGGTCGGCAAGCGTCGTGGTGAGCTCAATCAGCACGCCGACCTCGACCCGTTCCGTCAGGCGCAGCAGAACGCCATCGACCACTCCGCAGAGCAGTTCCTGAGATCGGTCGCGGCTGCCAGTGAGCAACTGCAAAATGCCGGAAAGAATGCGAGCGCAACGGTCAAGCGGACACGTTGCGACCGCCGCTTCCAATTCGACCAAAATATCAGCAGGCGAATTTGCCATCATGGCAGGGGCCTGTACTCAAATAAACTTCGACGAACTAACGCCCCTCATTCCGCCAGAGATGCGTTAATTTGAAATTTAGGCCTCGCCCTCCCGGGGTATCTGCGCACCGCCTACCGCGCTGGAAACGCTATCGAAATTTGGCAGGAGGCGAACGCTCCGCTTGTCCTTTGCGCCGGACACTCGCCAACTGAGCGGGAAGG
Source organism: Bradyrhizobium sp. CCGUVB4N (assembly GCF_024199945.1). Taxonomy (GTDB): domain Bacteria; phylum Pseudomonadota; class Alphaproteobacteria; order Rhizobiales; family Xanthobacteraceae; genus Bradyrhizobium. The sequence goes on from NZ_JANADP010000001.1 coordinate 4,523,303, forward strand.
GCTTGGATGAGTCCTTCGCGCGAATGGGGGTTCACAGGAGGAATTCAGATCGGCGTATTGCCGGACACGCGCCGTTTCCTGGTGCGGTTTTTTATTTGTCATGAACAACAGTGATGCTGCGCCAGCGCTGGCGCCAAAGATATTTCGCTTCTCCGACGTCGACGAGTTTCGCAGTTCGATCCGCGGCCTGGATTACGAGTTCACGCCGTTCGTGCGAAGCATTGCGGCCGAGCAGATCATTCTGCAATTGCCCGGCTGCGACGTGAACATGACGCGGTCATTTCCGCGCGTCGTGGACGCGCAGCTCGTTGCCGATTGCACGGCGGTGGGCTTCGCGATGGACGAGCTCGAAATCCCGATCCGCTTCAACGGCGCGCAGCGCGACCGCGCCGTCATCGTCATCGGCAGCAGCGGCGCGGCCTACAACACGATCGAGGAAGTGCAGCGGCAGATCGCCTCGGTCGTGTTCCGGCCCGAGGTGAAGGACCGCGGCTGGCCCGTGACGAACTCCAGCTTCAAGATTTTCGAGACCAGTCCGTCGGCGCTGAACTGGCTGCGGAAGGTGGTCGGGGAAGTGCTGGCGGCTGCGGCCGAGCCGATCGATCCAGCCGAGGTGCCGTTGAAGGCGGCGGCGATGAAGGAATCCCTGCTCGCTGCGGTCGATGCCGCGTTCGCCGACATCGTGCAGGCGCGCTGGACCCAGCGGCCGAATGACGAGCGGCAGTTCAAGCTGTTCCAGGACATCCGCGCGCTGTTGTCAGACGACCTCTCGCAGCCGATCTACAGCGAGGAGGTCGCGCGCAAGCTCGATCTCTCCGTCCGAACCTTGCACGATGTCGTGCGCCGCTATCGCGGCATGAGCCTACATCGCTATCTGCGCCTGCGCCGCCTGTGGCTGGTGCGCCAGCGGCTGCTTGCCGGTGCCGACAGCGTCAAGGCCGTCGCGCTCGCGTTCGGCTTCTGGCATCTCAGCGACTTCTCCCGCAGCTATCGCGATCAGTTCGGCGAGACGCCGTCGGAAACGTTGGAGCGCGGCCGCAGGCGATAAGGGGTTGGGACCGGAGTCCGGTTTCGTGTTAGCCTGCCGGCCATGAGCAATCGCATCCTCGTCCTCTACGGTTCCTACCGGGCCGACTGCATGGGCATCCGCCTGGCGAATTTCGTCATCGATCGCCTGCGCAAGCGTGGCGAAGACGTCGAGTTCATCGACGCCAAGGCGGTCGGCCTGCCGATGCTCGACCGCATGTACAAGGAGCACCCGAAGGGTGGCGCGCCCGAGGCGCTGGAGAAGCTCGCCGGCCAGATCCGCGGCGCGGACGGTTTCGTCTTCGTCACCGGCGAATATAATTGGGGCATTCAGCCCGGCCTGAAGAATCTCACCGACCACTTCCTCGAAGAGTGGTTCTGGCGGCCGGCCGCGATCGTGAGCTATTCCGCCGGCCGGCTGTCCGGCGCGCGTGCTTCGACCGCGTGGCACGGCACATTATCGGAAATGGGCATGGTGGTGATTTCGAGCACCATCGGCGTCGGTCCGATCGCCCAGACACTGTCGGCCGAGAGTGAGCCGATCGGCGAGGGCGGCAAGGCGCTGGAACGCTCGTTCCCGCGCTTCGCCGACGATCTCTTGTGGTGGATCGAAGCGGCCAAGGCCCAGCGCGCGCGCAAGGCGCCGCCGTACTGATGTCGTTGACCGCGATGACGGTCCCGTAGCCCGGATGGAGCGAAGCGAAATCCCGGGGGCTCACACGTCAACGGCACCGTCCCGGATTACGCTTCGCTCCATCCGGGCTACGGGGCTCGCAACTTTGCTTAAGCGGCCCGGACCTCGCCGAGGAAGCGGTCGAATTGGATAGTTACCACTTGTCGCCGATAAGGATGACGATTCCAGCGCCCGCTTTCGTTGTTGAATTCATAACGTCATAGTTTTCGTCGCCAGTTGGAATAGCAGCGGCTTCGATGCCAGACCTGTTTAGGAGGTCAGCAAACGCTTCCGCGAATTCCTTCTCCACTTGACGATGCCTGGAGTACGTGATGCCCACACCGTTGGTGATGACGCCTGCCCCGGCAATGACGCGTTCATCAATTCCTCGGAACAAGTGAAGTCCGGCCGCATTATAGAGTTCAATGAATTGCGCGGCCAAAGCGGTTGCTTCGTAGGTTTGCGTCACGAGAGCAACAAAGAGTCCGCTGCTTGCCACCTTCCAATAGCGATCGTCGTTATATCTCTTTAGCATTGAGACGAATTCGGCTGCCTGTTCTTTGTTGAGAAGGCGAGGCGTTTTTAGCTTTGCAAGCGCAAGTTCTGCCTCTTTTGCCTTGGCTGTGGCCTCAGCCGCCCGCTGGTCGGCTTGAGCGATTGCTAATTTCGATTTCTCGATCTCTGCCTGCGTGGCGGCAAGATCTGCTTTGGCCCGAGCCGCTTCTTTCTCCAGCGCAGCAGCTCGCTCGTGCGCTTCGCCCGCAAGAGAGTTTGCGTGTGCAGCGTGCTCTTCGGCTTTAGCGATCCCTTCCTCGGCGCTCCTGTCAAAAAAGTAGGCGGTGCCCAGGGTCGCGAGCGCAGCTACAGCAGCGCAAATCCAAGCGAAAATGCCAGTCATTGATCGGTCCGGGGAACTGAATGTATCGACTTCATAACAAGCGATATATCGGGACTTAAGGGAGCATGACAACCACGCTGCGACCACACCGTATGACGGTGTCACGATCGTGCAGATGTTGTCAGCCGAAAGCTGGCCGATCGGCGAGGGCGCTGGAACGCTCGTTCCCGCGTTTGGCCAATGATCTCGCGTGGTGGATCGAAGCGGCCAAGGAGCAGCGCGCGCAAGGCGCCGCCGTATTAAACTGCGCCCGTTTCACGCCGCCCTGACTTCGCCGAGGAAGCGGTCGAACTGGCCGGCGAGGTCACGCGACTGGGTCGAGAGCTGCTCGGCGGCGCCAAGCACTTCCTGGGCGGCTGCACCGGTGTCGTCGGCGGCGCGCTGCACGCCAGTGATGTTGGTGTTGACCTCCTGGGTGCCGCGGGCAGCTTCCTGGACGCTGCGGGAGATCTCCCTGGTCGCCGACCCCTGTTGCTCGATCGCGGCCGCAATCGCGGTGCCGATCTGGTCGATCTCGGCGATGACGTCGGCGACGTTGCGGATCGCGGTGACGGTCTCGTCGCTAGCGGACTGGATCGCATTGATCTGCTCGGAGATCTCGGTGGTGGCCTTGGCGGTCTGGCCTGCCAGCGACTTCACCTCGGAGGCGACCACGGCAAAGCCGCGGCCGGCGTCGCCGGCACGGGCGGCCTCGATGGTGGCGTTGAGCGCCAGCAAATTGGTCTGTTCGGCGATGCTCTGGATCAGCGTGACGACATCGCCGATCTTCTGCGCGCCGTCGGCGAGTGCACGCGCGGTGTCGCCGGTACGGCGGGCGTTGTCGACGGCGCGGGCCGCGATCTCGGTCGATTGCGCGACCTGACGGCCGATCTCGGCGATCGAGGAGGTCAGCTCTTCCGTCGCGCTTGCGACCGTCTGCACGTTGGTCGAGGTCTGCTCGGAGGCGGCGGCCACGACCGCGGCCTGGCTGTTGGTCTGGGCGGCCGTCGAGGTCATCGACTGCGCCGTGGTCTCCATGGTGGAGGAGGCCTGCGACAGGCCGCCGACGAGCTCGGTGACCTTGGCCTCGAAGGCGCGGGTCAGCTCGTCGAGCGCCTGGGCGCGGCGCATCTTGCCGTCGTTCTCGGCCTGCTTCTCGGCTGCGAGCCGGTCGGCCCGGATCATGTTGTCCTTGAACACCTGGACGGCCGCGGCCATCGCCCCGATCTCGTCGGAGCGCTCGGCGCCGGGGATCTCCTGCGCGACCTCGCCGTCGGCGAGCCGCGACATCCGGGTGGTCAGGCTGACGATCGGCGCGCAGACGCGGCGGCGGACCATCACGATGAGGCCGGCGCTGGCGATCAGCACGGCGAGGAGACCGACGAGCGCGATCGTGAAGCTGGTGCGCGCGGCGGCGGAGGCGCCGGAGAGGATCTGCTCGGCGTTGTCGTAGAAGGCGTCGCGGACGCCGATGATCGAGCCGAGGCCTTTCTGGGAGGCCACGTAGAAGGTCTCGACATCGTGCTCGTACTTGCCGCTGAGCGCGCCGTCCTTGACGAGCTTCATCTCGCGGCCGAATTCCTCGACATAGCTCGTATTCATCGTCTCGAGCGCCGCGGCGACGTTGGATGGCGTTGCCGGATTGCCGCGCAATTCCATCAGCGACATCACGATCTGGTCGTTGCGGCCCTGCATGCGGGCCATGTCGGCTTTCTCGGAATCGTTGGCGACCTTCTTGGCGCCGACAAGGTTCTTGTGCACGCTGGAATTGAGGCCGCCGATGTCGCGCAGCGTCATGGCGATGTTGGCGTAATTGGACTGGCGATAGGCATCGCCGTTGAGGATCGCCATGCGCCGGACCTGCTCGTTGAGCAGCGCGGTCACGCCGGCGTTGAGCACGGCATTGTCGGCGACGATCTTCTTGGCGGCGTCCTTGCGCGTATCCGCAGGTCCCGCGATCGCCTTGTCGATGGCGTCGCGCAGTGCGGTGAATTTCGAATTGATGCCGTCGATGTTGCTGCCGATCGCGTTGCCGTCGTCGAAGGAGCCGGGCAGCTCCTTGCGCAGCGCGTTCATCTTGTCGCGCGCGCCGTCGGTCTGCTTGCGCAGCTTGTCATGCTCGGTGAGTTGCGCCGGGTCGACGGTTGCCGGTCCGTACATGATGTTGGTGGCGAAGCCGCGCTCGGGATTGAGATAACGCGGGATGTCGCTGACGGCGCGGACGATCGCGAGCCGGCCCTGCGCCTCGGCGATCCTGTCCATCGTCTGGTATTTCGTGACCGCGACGTAGACGGCGAGGCCGCCGCCGACGGTCGAGAGCGAGACGATGGCGGTGGTCAGCAGCGTACCGATTTTCATGATTCGTCCGGCAATTGCGCAGGTGGAGAAAAAAATTCTGCGCGAACGATAGGGGCGCCGTCTTAATCGCCGGTTTACGCTGCCGTCCGGCATGCTCCGCCTGCATGCGTCCATTCGGCTAGGTGTAGGCTGCACTCACGGTTCCGAACGGACCGAAATCAGCGACATAGGTCTCGCCCGCCTTCGGTCGCAGCATGCCCGTCAGCGTGCCGGTGCTGATCGTCTGCCCGGCCTTGAGACCGATGCCGGTCCGCGACAGTTCGTTGGCGAGCCAGGTCAGTGGCACCAGCGGATGATCGATTGCCTCCGCTGCGCTGCCGCGGCGCCTCTCGACGCCGTTGCAAGTGAGCACGACCTCCTGGGCCGCGACGTCGCGGCTGCGCCAGTCGGCGATGGGGTCGCCAAGCACGATCGTTCCCGAGCCCGCGCCGTCAGCCAGGATCGCCGGCATCGGCGGAAACGCCGCATCGTGGACGAACCGGCACTCGGCGAGTTCGATGCCCGGATGCAGGGACGCAACGGCATCGCCGACCTCGTTGATCGCATATGGCTGCGCGCGGGGCGGCAGATCGGCGCCGAGGCGCACCTGGTACTCCACTTCCGGAATCGGGCTGCATTGCCGGGCGTGCTCCACGCGCGCGGGCGAGGCCTTGATCAGCGGCGCGAACACGCGCCCATAGATCGGCGAGGAGGTGCGAAGCTGGCGTTGCAGCCCGGGCTTCATGCCGGCGATCTTCCAGCCGACGACGTCCCAGCCCAATTCCTCTTCGACCATGCGCGCAATGCGATACGCGGTGTCGGCATCCGGCGGCACCAGCAGCTCATCGAGGCCGCTTCGCTGCCGGGCGTTGCGACGCAAATCGGCGAGGTGGCGGGCGAGCTCGCGTTGCCGGGACACATCCATCGGTGCCTATCCAATCTATCTGGTGGTGCGGGCGAGGGCGGCGGACAGGACTGTCTCCAGCTCCTCCTGAACCTGATCGAGCGCGTCCGCGCTGCGGCTTGCGCGGCACAGCGCAACGGTGCCCTCGATCGAGGCGACGACGAGCGTTGCGAGCCGTTCCGCGCGGTCCGCGGCCAGCCCTTCGCGCAGCAAGGCCGCGTGCATGATCCGCCGCCAATCGGCGAAGACGCCGTCGGCGAGGTCGAGCAGTTGCTGCTGCGCCGTCTCGTCGTCTTTGTCGGAGGCTTCGCCGACATAGCGGTCGACGGCGACGGCGAGCACCGGACAGCCGGCCTCGAAGCCGGTCGCTTCCAGCCGGCGACGCCAGGATGCGGCGAAAGCCCGCAAGCCGCCGATCACGCCGCGTTCGCTCATGGCCTTCTCCAGGGGAATCGACACCGCCTTGCCGGCGAAGGTCACGGCTTCGGTGATCAACTGCCGCTTCCCCTCAGGAAAGTGATGGCTGATCGAGCCGCGCGGCGTCGCCGTGTAGTGGACGACGTCGCGCATGCTGGTGGCATTGACGCCGCGGCGGCTCATCAGGTCGGCCGCGCCGGCGATCATCTTGTCGCGTGTGGTGGTCATGCCGCGAATATGACAGTTGACATAGTCGAGGGCAAGCTCAAATATGACGTGTGTCATACTCAAGGGGTGCGGGCAGAGAAGCCGCGCCGGCAGCATCAGGGAGAGCCCGCCATGACATCCGAAGGTCAGATCCGCACCGAGGTGCACGACCACGTCTTCAAGATCATCATCGACAATGTCGCGAAGAAGAATGCGTTCACGCCGGCGATGATGGAGCAACTGTCCGATGCGCTCACCGAGCTGCACGACAACGAGGCCTATCGTGTCGGCGTGATCTGCGCCGAGGGCAGGGATTTCACCGCAGGTCTCGACATGCCGAAATTCTTCGGTCCGACCGCGGAGAAGCGCAACACGAAGGAGGGCAATGTTGATCCGTTCGGCCTTGCCAAGCGTTGTCGCAAACCCGTTGTCACCGCCGTGCAGGGCATCGTCTTCACCATCGGCATCGAGCTGATGCTCGCCGGCGATATCGTGGTCGCGGCTTCGGATGCTCGCTTCTGCCAGATGGAGGCCAAGCGCGGTATTGCGCCCTTGGGCGGTGCGCATTTCCGCTTTCTTTCGCGCGCCGGTTGGGGCGATGCGATGTATCATCTGTTCCTGTGCGACGAGTTTTCCGCCGAGCGCGCTCAGGCGATCGGGCTGGTCCAGGAGGTCGTGGCCCCCGGCGAACAGGTCGCGCGGGCGATGGCACTTGCCGCCATCATCGCGCGCAACGCGCCGCTCGGCATCCAGGTGACCAAGGAGGCGGCGGCGAAATATATCGAAGGCGGCGAGGCGGCTGCGATCGCCTACATCCCGAAAATCCGCGATCGCGTGCTGTCCAGCGCCGACGCGAAAGAGGGCATCCAGTCCTTCATCGAGCGTCGCGCAGCCGTCTTCCAGGGCCGCTGATCTCGGACGCTTACTGTTGCCGATCGCGTTTCGACAGGATCTCCAGCGTTGCATCGTCGCGCTCGCCGCCGAAATATTTGGCGAGCGCCTCGTCGAAAACGGGCTCTTGGGAGATCGCATCGAACAGCGTCATCGACGAGCGGAATTTGGCATCGTCAGGTGCGCCGAGGATCGCGTTGATGGTCCGCCCGTCGACGGCAAGCACGAGGCGGGTGCATTCGATCAGGCGCGGGCCGAGCACGGGGTGGGCGAGGTAGGCCGCGGCCTCGGCGCGCGAGCCGATGGCGTAGCGCCGCGACATGGCGCTGAAGCCGAGGCCGGCGACCTGCGGGAAGACGAACCACATCCAGTGAGTCCGCTTCCGGCCTTGGCCCAGCTCCCCCAGAACGTCGCGAAAAACCGGGTCCTGGGCCCTGAGGAAGCGCTCTAGATCGAAAGGATCGGTCATTGGATACCTTACGGGGTCCTGACGGCCGCGATTATGCCTAACTTTTGGCTCCCAATGTGGTAGCTGGTATAGAGTCTCCGGGTGGGGGTTGGGTCCCCCGGGGGTCGATTTGGGGATCTAATGGTTTCCGACCGCGCAAGCGCCGAGAGGCTGTTGCCGCGCCGCCGAATTGGGCGAGCCGAGGCAATACTGCTGTCTATGGCTGCCGTCGCGCTGGCGCTCGGCGCCGCCGCGTGGGTCGCGGATATCGGCGATTCGACCCCGCTGGTCACCGCCGCGCTGCCGCCGGCCAATTCTCCTTCGTTCGACGATCGTTTCGCCTCGCTGTCCGGCAATCCGCCCGCCCGTGAGCTCGGCCTGCGGACGATGGAGCGCTCCGCCCTGAGTGCGGTCCAGCTCAAGCTGCGCGATGCCAAGGCGATGCTCGCCCAAAAGCTCCAGGGCGATGACTGGCGTTCGACCCTGGCCGACAACGACCAGCAGCCTGCTGCCGAAGAGACGACAAAGCCCTCGCAGCGCGCCGACGCCGTTCCCATGCCGCGTTCGCGGCCGGTCCAGGCGGACTTCTCCGCGCAGATCGCCTCGAGCCAGTCCTATGCCGACACCAATCCCAGGGTCGACAACCGCAACTTCTTCGAAAAGTTCACCGACAAGATCAAGCTGGCTTCTCTGACGCCTGACAGCGGCCTGTTCGCCAAGGCGCCGGATCTGGCCGCGCTCGGCTACGATTCACGGACGGCGGTCTATGACATCTCGGCCAAGGCGCTCTATTTGCCGAGCGGCGTCGCGCTTGAGGCCCATTCGGGCATGGGCGCGCTGATGGATGACCCCCAGCATGTCGACCAGCGCATGGTCGGCGCGACCCCACCTGCGACCTACGATTTGAAGCCCCGCGAAAAACTGTTCCACGGCGTCCGCGCGTTGCGCTTGACGCCGACCGACGGCACCAGCGCACTCGGCCGCGTCGGCCTGCTCACCCACACCTACATGCTCGGACCGCGTGGTGATTCCAACGGCTGTGTCTCGATCAAGGACTACGATCGCTTCATGAAGGCCTATGACAATGGCGAATTCAACCGCCTTGTCGTGGTGCCGCGCCTGGGCAGCCCGGCAACTGTCGCGCAGCGCGCCAGCACCGATTCCTGACATTCGTCAGACGGTGGGGCTGCCGTTTTCCCTTCGTTAAGCCGTTGTCGTCCAGAAGCAGCCCATGAGTGATCCAGCAAGCTCCGAGACCCCGCTGCGCACGACGTTCAAGATCAAGCTGAACGGTGACACGCTGGCGATCGCGACCGTCGGCCAGGCCTATCAATTCCTCACCAACTTCAAATCGGTCGAGTGGATGGAATTCCGCTCGCTGCACGACGATGCCGTCCAGGCGCTGGAGGGGGCCGCCGAAAATGCCATCCTCGTGGTGCAGGCGACCAACGCGGTGCGCGCGTTGTTCGTGAGCGCGAAGCTGCTCTAAGCGAACCTCTTCTCCTCGAACCGGCTTCTCGGCTGCTGCGACGAAGCCATGGCGCGCGCACGCGCCGAGGAGAGAATGCATGGACATCGCTAAATTCATCGCGGACGTCGATAGCGCCGCAGGTGAGCCGCCGACCGAAGCCGCGCTCGCATCGTTCGAGACGATGCTGGGGTGTCGCCTTCCGGACGACTATCGCCAGTTCCTGCTGGCCTGCGCCGGCGGTTATGTCCAGGGCTCGGCCGAGTTCAACTGGCCGCAAGGGCATTGGGCCGGCGCGATCCAGGAGGTGCTGGGATTGCGGGGCGATGAATGCTCCCTGGTGCGGACGCGCGAGACGCCGCAATGGCCGACCGTCGATGAGCTCCTGTGGATCATGAGCGATCACGGCGGCAATCCGATCTGCATGACGATCGACCAGGCGCATTTCGGCAAGATCTGGTTCATCGATCACGAGATCGCCGAATACGAGAAGCCGTGGACGCTCGCCGAGGCGATGTCCGACAATTGGGGCTACGTCCTGCCGCTTGCGCCGACATTCAGCGACTTCATCGCGGGCGTGTACGAGGAGGCCAAGGCCGCGTGAGGTCTGGTCGTGTCCCGGACGCGCCGCAGCGTGCAACGCTGCTGCGCAGAGCCGGGTCCAGAAATCACAGGGCCAGCGGAAGCGTGGGCCCCGGCTCTGCAGCGCACCGCTGAACTGGACGATGTTCGCATCGCCAGGGAAGCGCTGCGCTGCGTCCGGGGCACCAGAACGTCAGTGCCCGTCGCCGCCGTGGCCGTCGTCATCGTCGTGGAAGTCGTGGTCGCCGCCGCGGCCGAAGCCGGGATCGACGCACGCAAAGCTTGCCGCATCGCTGGTCAGGCCGCTGCCCTTGTACGCGGGAATCCTGGGATAGACGCAGAGCGGCCGCGTGCCTCCGGTCGGGAAGTTCTGGGCAATGCGCGGGTCGAACACGCCGCCGGTCGGGTAGGGCGAGGTGGTGTTGGTATTGGCCGCGATGATCCGTTCCGGCGCGATGCCGTTCTCGACCCAGTCCGTGATCGCCTTGAGCTCGTTGGTGGCGAAGCTGGTGGTCGCCGCGCCGCCGCCGCAATGGGCCATGTTGGGCACCATGAACAGCCGCGCGAAATCGGTCGCGTGATTGTCCATGCGCTGGTTCATCTTGCGATACCAGCGGGCGATCGCGGCGCCGGAGAAGATGCCGTCATTGACCGAGGACGAGATGATCAGCTTGCCGCCGCGCGACCTGAACGGACGCAAATCGGTTGCGACCGCCGCCATGAAGTCCATCGAACTCTGAGGATAGGCCGCGGTCTTCGTGAAGATCTTCGGTGCATCCGTGTCGAAGTTGAATTTGAACACGAAGGCTTCCTGGCCGGTCGGTCCGTTGACGGGCGTGACGACGGGCGGCGTCTGGAAGATCATCGGGATCGCGCCGGCGCCGAGCGTCAGATTGATCGCGGTGTTGACGCCAGGCACCGGAGCGGTGACGACGTTCCAGAATTGCCAGCCTGCGCCCGGCGCGGTCGGCGGCGTCCAGATGCCGGCATCCCAGAACCAGTTCGAATAGAGCCGCTCGCCCTTTGAATTGACCGGTCCGGTGTAGATCTTCTTCAGCGCATCGACCTGTGCGCCGGTCAGGCAAGTGCCGCCGTGCGGCGTGCTGCCGTGCGAGCCGGTGCCGCAGGTGTAGCTCGCGAGTGCCGGATACACCTTCTTCGCCGTACATGCGTGGTAATTGTCGATGATGCCGTCAACAAGGCCGTCGAGTGCGTCGCAGGCGCTCAGGATCGCAGCCGATGCCACCTGAAGGTCCTGCTGCGGGAACGTGTCGGGAATATAGGGCTGGCCGTTGACGTCCTTGCTGGTCGACAGCGTGCCGAGCACCTGCTCGTTCCAGGCTTCGGCGAGGCCCGCCTGCGGTAGGTTGAAGCCCGGGTTTTGCGAGATCACGCCGTCGAACAGCCAGGGCGATCGTTGCGAGGCGACCATCGCGTCGCGGCCGCCGTTCGAGCAGCCCATGATGTAGGAATAGACGGTCTCGAGGCCGTAGAAATAGGAGATGATCTGCTTGGCGGTGGTCGCGGTCTTCTCGATGCCGTTATAGCCGTAGTCGCGGCGTGCCTGCGCATCGATCGCGAAATGCGCGGAGCCGCCGGCATTGGCGTCGTCGTCCTGATGGCCGCCGACCACGTTGGTCGCGCTGTCCTCGTGGCCGCCGTCGTCGGCCGCCACCGCCCAGCCCTGGCCGAGCTCGACGCCGGCCGCACCTTGCGGGTCGGCATTGAGGCTGCCGTCGGTGCCGCCGCCGCCCATCATCTCGAAGCGGCCATGCCAGGTGTTGGGCAGATTGAGCGCAAAGCCGATGCCGTAGGTGAAATGATCGGGGTCTTGCGTGGAGACGCGCTTGTTGATGATGCCGACCACGTTGCAATAGCCGGACTTCTGCGTCGCGCTCAGTATCTGCGTGTTCGGCAGAGTGAGCCCGGTGAGGGCGGTGCAGGACGAGCGCGGGGCCACGCCGCTCGGCGGCAGCCCGTGTGCCGTTGCCTGCGGGCCGAGCGACGCCCACGTGGCGACGATCGTCGAGGCGAGGAAAAATCGTTTCATGTCATGCCCTCCCGGTTTCAACGTTGATGATTGAACGAATGCACGCGACGCATCGCGAACCGGCGAGGTGTCGGGTGGTCGGAGACGTTTTCTGAATCGTTATGGGGAGAGATGAGTGTTCGCCGGCGATGCGCCGCGACGCAGTTTCATTCACGCGCAAAACCGCTCCGCCGCGATGCGCCATGGCATGCGGATCGGTGCCCACCCCTGATGACGGCACGGACGTTCGCTCCCCTTGAGCCCGCTCGCGGTGCGGCAGGCTTTCACGATCCTTAGGCGAGCCATGTTGCCGTGTCAACATGACGCATTGCGCGATATTGCTGTGCAACCTGTCGTAGAAGCTGTACGCGCCGCCGCGATGGTCCGCGCGGCTTCTCGATCCGACCGCGTTGCGTTAGACTCGCTGTCCGAATCCTCGAGATGCAGCCGGATGCGCTTGCACCGGCTTTGCGAAAGATGCACGTCGATGCAGCCAGGCAAGGCACGGATCAGGAAGCGGATCGCACGACCGCAGCGGGCGGCGCGCGTGACAAAGCCGTCGCGACCGGCGCCGCGCGTCGTATCCGGCACGAAAACGGCCAAGGCGAAACCGCTTGACCTCGGCGACCTCTCGCAACTGCTCGGCTATTCCATTCGCCGGGCGCAGCTCTGGATCTTCAAGGAATTCAGCCGTCAGTTGGCGGCCTTCGAGATCAGTCCCGCCCAATTTTCCGTGCTCTGCGTGATCGACGCCAATCCCGGCGTCAACCAGCTGGCGGTCGCGCAGCTTCTGTCGATCGAGCGGGCCGGGCTCGGCAGGCTGGTGGATCATCTGGAGGGCCGGGGCCTGGTCCGGCGCACGGCGTCGGCGATCAACCGCCGTTATTACGTGCTCTATTTGACCGAGGCCGGCACGGCGCTGCTGGGCCGGCTGAGGCCCGCGGCGGCCGAAAGCGACAAGGCGCTCGCGGCCAAGATCGGCCCGCGCGCCTACAAGGAATTGCGACAGGCTCTGTCGGTCTTTGTCGGGGACGCCTGACCGCGGCGGCACGCCGCGGCAGCGCTGATTGGGCAGGGCGCCCCTCCTTTATCATGGCTTGAACTGGGTGGCGGGAACGGGCAAACGGTCCGCGACGACCGTGGCTTACGCCACCCAATTCAAGCCTGACTGAGAGGGAGAGACCCCGACATGAAACGCCGTACATTTCTCACGGGCGGCGCGGTCGCCGGCGCGACGACGCTGGTTGCGGCCCCTGCGATCGCGCAAAGCGCGCCCGAGATCAAATGGCGCCTGACCTCGAGCTTCCCGAAGTCGCTCGACACCATCTACGGCACGGCGCAGACCTTCGCGAAATACGTCGCTGAAGCCACCGACAACAAATTCCAGATCCAGACCTTTGCCGCCGGCGAGCTCGTCCCCGGTCTGCAGGCGCTCGATGCCGTCAGCGTCAACACCGTCGAGATGGCGCAGACGCCGCTCTACTTCTACATCGGCAAGGAGCCGGCGCTGGCCTACGCCACCGGCGCGCCGTTCGGCATGAACCATCGCCACCAGGAGTCCTGGTGGTACTTTGGCGGCGGCGCCGAGCTGACCAACGAGGCGCTGAAGCCGTTCAAGACGCACGCCATTCTCTGCGGCAATTCCGGCACCCAGATGGGCGGCTGGTTTCGCAAGGAGATCAAGACCGTCGACGATCTCAAGGGCCTGAAATTCCGCATCGCCGGCATGGGTGGCCACGTGCTGGCGCGGCTCGGTGTCGTGCCGCAGCAGCTCGCGGGCGGCGACATCTATGCGGCGCTGGAGAAGGGCTCGCTCGACGCGGTCGAATTCGTCGGTCCCTATGACGACGAGAAGCTCGGCTTCCAGAAGGTCGCCAAGTACTACTATTTCCCCGGCTGGTGGGAAGGCGGCGCCATGCTGCACATGATCGTCAATGACGAGAAGTGGGCGAGCCTGCCGAAGCAGTATCAGGCCATCGTCAACCAGGCCGCGTCCGCGGCCGGCGCCTGGATGCTCGAGAAGTACGACAGCGTGAACCCGGCGGCGTTGAAGCGGCTGATCGCGAACGGCGCGGAGCTGAAGGCGTTCCCGCAGCCGGTGATGGAAGCCAGCTACAACGCGACCCAGGAGCATCTGAACGAGCTCGCCGCCAAGAGCGACCTGTTCAAGCGCACCAAGGAAAGCCACGACGCGTATCAGAAGGAACTGCTGTTCTACACGCAGATCGCGGAGAACTATTACGACAACTATCTGCTCAGCAAGATGCGGAATAAGAGCTGATCGTGAGGAGGGCGCGGTTGACTAAGCCGCGCCCGGCTCTCGTAGGGTGGGCAAAGGCGCATTTGCGCCGTGCCCACGATCTGTTTCCATTTGAGAGAGGCGGTGGGCACGCTTTCGCTTAGCCCACCCTACGAGTTCCGAGCGTGTGGCCGGGACGGAGGGCCGCGCAATGCGATGCATTGCTGCAACATCCTGCCGGAAAACGACAGGCCGGGACGCAGCCCGCTGTTTCTCAACCTTACGGTTGATGTGCGATTTTCGTGATTCCTCCAGACCTTGCGCAACAGGGAATGGAGTCGAAAATGGCCTCACGGAACAGCATTTTAGGGACCGCTAGGCGCCCGATCGCCTTTTGTTTGGCGATCCTTCTCGCGACCACATTCCTTCACACCGGATCCGCAATGGCTGCCGACTACGCGGCCGGCGGTGGCGTCAACAACGCGCCATCCGGCTTCGCCACGGCGGTCGGGCCGAGCGCGACGACACAGGGGATATTCGCTGCTGCCTATGGCTACTCATCCACCGCAACCGGCAATACCGCGATAGCCATCGGCGGCTTGTCCAATGCGACCGGCGATAACGCAACCGCGATCGGTACCGGCACCACGGCAACCGGACTATCGGCCAGCGCCTTTGGTGACAATTCCACCGCGACCGGCGCGGGCGCCACGGCAGCTGGTACCCACTCCAGTGCCATTGGCGACAATGCCGCTGCGTTCGGAGGCAACGCCTTCGCTAGCGGGCTGAATGCCACCGCGACCGGCGCCAGCAGCTTGGCATCCGGCGCGTCGGCGACCGCAACGGGCGCGGGCGCGAGTGCCGTCGGCAACAACGCGACCGCAACCGGCGCCAGCAGCTTCGCCAATGGCGACACTGCAACAGCCACGGGCCAGAACAGCAGGGCGAGCGGCCAATACGCGACCGCGACCGGTGCCAACAGCTTCGCCAACGGCGGTGCGGCCAGTGCCTACGGCCAGGGCAGCATCGCGACGGGTACCCGGGCCACGGCGATCGGCGAGACCAGCACCGCCACCGGCAGTTTCGCGACCGCACTCGGCAGCAACGCCATCGCCACCGGCAACACGTCGACGGCGGTGGGTACTTTCAGCAACGCCAATGGTGAGGGGACGACCTCGGTCGGGACCTCCTCCAACGCGACCGGGATCAACGCTACCGCGCTTGGCGCAGGTGCGACTGCATCGGCAGCCAATTCCGTCGCGATCGGCGCGGGCTCGGTCGCAACCGCCGCCAACACCGTGTCGTTCGGCACGGCCGGCAACGAGCGTCGCCTCACGAACGTGGCCGCCGGCGTCAACCCGACCGATGCCGTCAACATGAGCCAGCTATCCGGCATCACCTCCGGATTTCAGTCGCAGATCGGCTCGCTCCAGGCGCAGATCGGCAACAATCTGACCGAAGCGCGGCGCGGTATCGCTGCCGCTGTTGCGGCCGCCAGCGCGCCGATGCCGTCCGCGCCGGGCAAGACCACCTGGCAGGTGCGCGGCTCGGCGTTTCACGGCGAGGGCGGCTTCGGTGTTGGTTTCGCCCATCGCCTCAACACCGCCATGCCGTTCACCGTCGTGGGCGGCTATGGCAATGGCGGCGGCACCGAGCACACGGCCTATCTCGGCGTCGGCGGAGAATTTTGAGCGTTCGTCTCAGGAGGCGCCCAGCCCGAGTTTCGCGTAGATCCGCCGCGCATAGGCGCCGAACGCGTCGGTCGTCTTGAGCGGAAGATCGCGCGGGAAGGGCAGGTCGATCGCAAAGTAGTCGGCCATCTTCGCGGGGCTCGCAGTCAGCACGGCGCAGTGCGAGGACAGGAACACGGCTTCCTGGATCGAATGCGTGACGAAGATGATGGTCTTGCCGCTCTCGCGCCAGATCCGCAGCATCTCGAGATTCATCTGCTCGCGCGTCAGCGCGTCCAGCGCGCCGAACGGCTCGTCCATCAGGATCAGCTTTGGATCGTGGATGAAGGCGCGCGCGATCGCGGTACGCTGCTGCATGCCGCCGGAGAGCTCTCGCGGATATTTCTGTTCATAGCCGGCAAGGCCGACGAGGTTGAGCAGGTCGCGCGCCCGCTCGCGCGCGGCCTTGATCGGCAGGCCGACGATCTCGGCCGGCAACAGCACATTGTCCAGGATGGTGCGCCATTTCAGCAGCAGGGCCTGCTGGAACACCATGCCGATGTCCCGGGTCGGATCGAACGGGCTCTCGGCATTGCCGATCGTCACCGTGCCGCCGTCGGCACCGTGCAAGCCGGCCAGGATCTTCATCACCGTGGTCTTGCCGCAGCCGGACGGACCGACCAGCGAAACCAGCTCACCTTCCTGCACATCCATGGTCACGTCGGACACCGCGAGGAACTCGGCGCCGCCGCTGCGATAGACCTTTCGGACGCCTTGCAGGCTGATGAAGGGTTTTGAGCTCATGCCAGCCATTTGCTCAGATTGTCGGCCACAAAGGCATCGTCGCTCAGATCAGCGTGCTCGCGCGTGACGCGATCAATCTCGTCCTTCTGGCCGGGGCTCAGGCCCTCGTTCGGATCGAGGCACCACAGGCCCTGCATCAGGCCCTGGCGCCGCAGCACCTCGTGACAGCCGGCGATGCAGCCGTGAAAATTGTTGGCGACGTCGAAGAAGGCGCTGTTGCAATCGGTGACGCGGGCATCGAGTGCGAGCAGGTCGGCCGGCACGCTGTCCTTGTGCCGCGCCTGCTTGCAGCGTTCGAACTGCTGTATTGCGCTCGCCGTCCACACCGACCAGTGGCCGAGCAGGCCGCCTTTGAAATAGGTGCGCGTGGTGACGCCCTTGTCGCGCAAGTCGAACGGCAGCATCAGGTCGAGCAGGATGTGATCGTCGTTACCCGTGTAGAGCGCGACGCGATCGAGCGCACCGGCGGCCGCGACGCCGCGCAGGACGTCGAGCGTGCGATAGCGGTTGAACGGTGCGATCTTGATCGCAATCACGTTGTCGATCGAGGCAAAGCGCTGCCAGAACCGGCTCGACAGGATGACGCCGCCGACCGCCGGCTGAAGGTAGAAGCCGACGAGCGGGATCTCGGCAGCAACGGCGGTGCAGTGCGCGATGATCTCGTCCTCGGAGGCACTCTTCATCGCGGCGAGGCTGAGCAGGCCGGCGTGATAGCCGATGTCGCGCGCGGTGCGGGCTTCGGTGACGGCCTGTGCGGTCGGGCCGGCAAGGCCGGCGACCATGGCCAGCGGACGCTTGGTCCAGTTGGCGGCGGTCTCTGCGGCGAGCTCGAGCACGGGGCGGTAGAGGCCGACGTCGCGGATGGCGAATTGCGTGGTGTGAACGCCGACGGCAAGGCCGCCGGAGCCGGCGTCGATGTAGTAGCGCGTCAAGGCGCGCTGATGTTTCTTGTCGAGCTGGCGCTCGGCGGTGAGTGCGAGCGGATGCGCCGGCAGCACGGTACCATCGGCAATGAGCTTGCGGACGTCGGCGTTGATCTGGCTGTGGTGCATGATGTCCTATCCGAATTCGGGGCCGGCGACGGCGAATGGCATTTCTTCGCTCGCGGTGGTGGCGGGGCCGAACCGCATGCGCTGGAACGGGCGCTCGATGGTCCAGCCCGATGCGGTCAATCCTTCGAGGAACGCAGCCTGCGGCGCCACCGCGTCGAGCAGGAGCGGGCCGGTCTCGGAGCGTACGATCGCATGAACCAGCGCCAGCGCTGCCGCGGCATTGTCGGCGAATAGCGGGCCGATGTGGCGGGCGGTCCGGCCATCGCGCACCAGTGCGATGGCTCCGTTGGCCGAGACGATGCGCGAGCCGGAACGCTGCGCGACGGCTGACAGCAGCGCAGTGCGATCGAGCCCGGTGGCCCGCCGGTCGCGCGCGCGAAGCGCATCGATGCTCGCGGATGACAAGTGTGGCGCTGCGGCCCGCGCGGGTGTCGCGAGCTTCATCCGCCGCAATTGCAGCGTCGGCGTGAAGCCGAGCGGCCCGTAGACCGCAACCCCGTCCGGCGTGGCATCAAGCCAGCTGGTCAGGCCGTTCTTGCGCGCGGTTTCCAGGCAGGCATCGACGAGGCGCGTGGCGAGGCCGCGGCGGCGGTGGCTTGCCGTCACCAGTACCATGCTGATCCAGGCGTTGTTGCTGGAATAGGGCAGCAACGCGGCCGTTGCGACCAGCAGCACGCCGGTGCGGATGCCGAACACGACGCCGTCGCGAAGGAAGACGCGCCAGTCCTCCTCGGTCTGGTTCCAGTGCGCCTCCGTCGAGAGCACGAGCCCGGCCATGGCATCGTCCAGGCCGAGCTTGATGACGGGAGGCCCGTCAGTAACGGCCATCGCGCACCTCGTATTTGGTCGGCTTGCCGAGGCTCGGCATGGCGCGGGAGACCCAGTCGGCGGTCCAGGCGATCAACTGCTCGGTGTCGACGACCGGCAGGCCGAACAGCTCCACGGCTCTCGACGTGTCAGTCAGCCACGCCGTCGGTTCTTCCTTGCCTGTCAGCACCGGCGCGCGGCCGAAGCGGGCGCCGAATTTCTGCGCGAGATCGCGCACCGCCAGAATCTCGTGGCCGCTGACATTGATCGGCGTGGTCGGCGCCGTGCAATGCGCCAGGCACCGCAGCGCCTGCGCGGATGCATCGCCCTGCCAGATGAAATTGACGTGGCCGAGGCTGACGTCGATCGGTGTGCCAGTCAGCACCTTTGTCGCGATGTCGTGCAGCACGCCGTAGCGCATGTCGATCGCGTAATTGAGCCGGAACAGCCGGCCCGGCGTTGCGAATTTGTGCGAGAAATACTCGAACATGCGCTCGCGGCCGACGCAGGACTGGGCGTATTCGCCGGGCGGGTTCGGCGCCATGTCCTCGGTCGAGCCTTTGCCGTCGACGCCGACGAACGGATAGACGCAGCCGGTCGAGAACGCCACGATCCGCGACGACGGGAAAGCCTGCGCCACCAGCGCCGGCACATGCGCGTTCATCGCCCAGGTCAGCGACAGATCGCCCTCGGCGCCGAACTTGCGGCCGGCCATGAAGATGATGTTGGGCGCCTTCGGCAGCGCCTTGATCGCGGCGTCATCGAGCAGGTCGCAATTGATGGTCTCGACGCCGCGCGCCTGCAGCCAGTCCTTGACGCCCGCGTCGCTGAAGCGGGCGACGCCGATGACGCGGCGATCAGGGGCGGCGGCCTTCGCCAGCCCCGCCAGCGTCGGCCCCATCTTGCCGGCAACGCCGAGGATCATGATGTCGCCTTCGACCCTTTCGAGATCGTCGATCAACGCCTGCGTCGGACGGCAGAGGAGATCGTCGAGGGCCGCGATATCAGGGATCGTCTTCGGCAGCGTCTGGCGGGTGAGGAGCATCGATTGGTCCTTCAAGTTTGCCGTTTTCAGGTTTGCCGTTTTCAGGTTTGTCTTGCATCGCCCACGACGAACATGCGTTCGAGCACGAGCACCAGGCCGTAGAGGGCGACGCCGAGCAGCGTCAGCAGCACGACGGCCATCACCATCGCGGGCGTGTCGAGCGACGACTGCACCTGGATCATGAGGTAGCCGAGCCCGCGCTCGGAGGCGATGAACTCGCCGACGATGGCGCCGGCGACCGCGAGGATGGCGCCGACCTTCATGCCGGAGAACACATATGGCAGCGAGCCCGGCAACTGGATCTTGCGAAACAGCGTCCAGCGCGAGCCGCGTAGCGATTTGACGAGATCGAGCAGGTCCGGCTCGACCTCGCGCAGGCCGCGCGCGGTGGTGAGCAGGATCGGGAAGAAGCAGATGCTGAAGGCGATCAGGATGTTCGGCAGGATGCCGTAGGAGAACCAGACGATGAAGAGCGGACCGAGCGCGACCTTCGGGATCATGTTCAGCGTGACGAACAGCGGCAGCAGCGCGAGGCTGAGCAGCGGCGCCCAGCTGAAGATCACCGCAAGCGCGACGCCGACGAAAGCGCCGAGCGCGAAGCCGCCGAGGATCTCGACCGCCGTCACCAGCGTGTTGGCGCCCCAGGCATAGCTGGCAGTTCCTAGCGTCTGCACGGTTGCGAGCGGCGAGGGCAGGATGAATTTCGGCACGTGGAAGGCATCGACCGCGACCTGCCAGAGCACGAGCACGGCCAGATGCACGATCAGGACGATCGCAACGCTGCGCGCCGGACTGCTGGCTCCGCCACCTGCCACCGTCTGCTCCCTGTTGCCTCGGCCTCACTGCCGCAACGCCGAGCTTAACCGTCCCGGCGCCAAGTTTCAACCAGTTGGTTGATTACGGCCGGAGCGACTGCAGCACGAGATCGGCGACATGCCGGCGGCGGGCGCGGCGGGCGGTGCGGCTCGACAGGTCCTTGCCAAAGATCGCCGACAGCGTCGGCGTGTTGGAGAAGAAGAAATAGCTCAAGCCGGCGATGGAGATGTAGAGCTGGACCGGGTCGATCCCCTTGCGGAACAATCCGGCGCGCACGCCTTCGTGCAGGATGTGGGAGACGCTCTTCACCAGCGGCGAATGCATCGCCTCCAGCCGCGTCGAGCCGCGGACGTGGCGGGCGCCGCCGCGGTTCTCGTCGTTCAGAAGCACGATGAAATCGGGGTTTTCCGCCAAATGATCGAACGAAGCTTCGATCAGGCGGCGGATCGCCTTGTCCGGCGGCAGGCCCTCGAGATTGAGCTTGCGCTCCTGCTCGCGGATGTCCTCGTAGACCCATTCGAGCACGGCGAGGTACAGCGCGTCCTTGTCGCCGAAATAGTGGTAGACCAGCTGCTTGTTGACGCCGGCGCGCTCCGCGATCTCGTCGACGCGGGCGCCTGCAAAACCGTGCCGGGCGAACTCCAGGCGCGCCGCGGTGAGCAGCTTCTTGCGGGTGGCGACGGGGTCGCGGCGCTGCGGCACGGTGTCGCCTGATCGTTTTGCGGGCATTTCCAACCAAACAGTTGACAAGTTGAGGGCGGGCTTGTTGCATTGGTAGCCTCACACGGGGAGAGCGACAAGCCGGGTCGCGGCAACGGGGAGACAGACGATGAAACGTTTGCAGGCGGCTTTTGTGGCTCTGGCGCTGGGTTTGCCGGCAACGCCGGCGAGCGCGGGCGAGGCGGTCAACCTGATCCTGAACTGGACGCCGACCGCCGACCATTCGCCGTTCTATTACGCCAAGGCGCAGGGCTGGTACGAGAAGGCCGGCATCGACCTGACCATCGAGGTCGGCAAGGGCTCCGGCGTATCCGCCGCCAAGGTCGGCTCCGGCGGCTCGCCGTTCGGTATCGCCGATCTCGCCACCATGCTGGTCGCCAAGAGCAAGGGCGCCGACGATGTGGCACTGATGAGCATCTACGCCAACACCGGCCAGACGTTCTACTGGCTGAAGAGCTACGGCGTGAACGGCGTAAAGGATTTCGCCGGCCACAAGATCGGCAATCCGCCGGGGGACGCCTCGCGCGTGATGTGGCCGGCCTTCGCCAAGGCCGCCGGTCTCGCGCCCGACTCCGTCAGCTTCGTCAATATCGGGCCGACCGCGAAGATCGCCGCGCTGAAGAGCCACACCGTCGACATCATCAGCGATTTCTACAACGAGCACGATCTGAAGGTGATCGAGTTCGGGCAGGACCTCGGCTACGTCAACTGGAAGGACATCGGCCTCAACCCCTACGGCAATTCGCTGATCGTCAACGGCGCCTATCTCCAGAAGAATCCGAAGCTGGTCGAGGCGTTCGTGCGCATCTCGCAAAAGGCCTTTGCAGCCTGCGTCGCCGACGTAACGCCGTG
The DNA here is from genome assembly GCF_024199945.1 of Bradyrhizobium sp. CCGUVB4N. Classification (GTDB taxonomy): domain Bacteria; phylum Pseudomonadota; class Alphaproteobacteria; order Rhizobiales; family Xanthobacteraceae; genus Bradyrhizobium. The sequence goes on from NZ_JANADP010000001.1 coordinate 4,545,167, forward strand.
CCTGAAGGCGCTGCTCGACCAGGTCTCCGGTCTCGACAAGGAGAACCAGGAGCGCCAGTGGGAGCGCATCAAGTATCTGATGACCGACGAGTTCACGACCACCAAGGGTCTCGGCTGGATCGACGGCGAGCGGATGAAGAAGGACTACGAGCTGGTCCAGACGTATCTGGGCATGGAAAAGCCGTTCGACGTGACGACGGCGTTCTCGACCGGGATGCTGGATCCCGCGATCAAGATGGATGCGAGCAAGGTGAAGAAGTAGGGCTACGGCTTGGCCACGGCGTCGGTCTTCGCGGCCTCCTCGTTTGCTTTGATCTGGGCCGCGTAGACGACGTAGTATTTGTAGATATTGCCGATATAGCCGACCGTCTCCTGCCCGACGATCGCTGCCGCTCCGTTCTCGACGTTGCCGAACCAGCGGTTTCGGTCGAGGCCATGCTTACTGGCAAAATCGCGAAACTTCTTCAGATTGCCGGGGCCCGCGTTGTAGGCTGCGAGCGCCATCAACACCTGTTCGCGGGCCTCGACGGCGGGCTCGGCGATATAGGTGTCGGCAAGGAAGCGGAGATATTTTGCGCCGGCGTGGATGTTGTCCTCCGCACGTGAGGTGACATCGTTGATGGCAATCTGCTTCTCGTGCGCCGTGCTCGGCTTGATCTGCATGATGCCGACCGCGCCGGAGCTGTTTCGCATCTTCTGGTCGAAGCCTGATTCCTGGTAGCCTTGTGCCGCGAGCAACATCGGATCGATGGCGTATCGACCGCCATACTCCGTGAATGCCGCGACCAGCGCCTGGAGCTTTCCGGCGTCGGCAATCGCATTCTTGATGGCCTTGGCGTTGGTCACGTAACGCGCTTTGAGGTTGTTGCCGAACTCCGTTCCGAGCCGGTGGCCAGCGACGAACTCGTTGAGCTCCTTGGTCAGGAGCGGGCTGTCCTTTCGTATGGCCCAGGCCAGCTCTCCGCCGTCGTTGATCGTGATGTCCTCGCGGACCTTGAGTCCCTTGAGCAGGCCCGACCAGGCGACTGCCTTGTGACGATCAACCACCACCCACGGCAGCAGGCCGCCACCGACCATTTCAATCAGATCCTCGTCCTGAAGATTTTCGTCGGCGGCATCGAGCTTGATCGGCGCTTTTCCCGACTGCTTGCGCTGTTCGTTGATCGCCTTCAGATGCGTGAAATAGCTGCTGGAGAGCCTCGTTGCCACGCCGGTTGCGGCGAGATCGTCGAGCCCTGCGATGGCTGGTGCCGCGGGTCCCGTCACGAGGACTTCCTTGACGTTCGTCGCCCAAGGCGCTGCGAAATCGACGATGCTGGCGCGCTCCGCAGTGATGGTGAGATTGCCGGCGGCGATGTCACCCTTGCCCGCTCGTAGTTCGTCGAACAATCGATCGCGCGGCGTTGGTATGAAGACCACGTTGATGTGATAGGGCTTCTTCCCGTAGCGTTTGTTCAGCCAGGCCTCGAACTCCTGACCAAGCTCGGCTTCGAAGCCGAAGGCTTCGCCCTTGTCGAGAAAGAACGACGTCCTGCTGAAGGGCACCAGGATGCGGACGAGCTTGCGGTCCTTCATCCCGTCGAAATCGCCGGTCCAGACGGGGACCGCGGGAAGTCCAATGATCCTTGCCGGTTGGTCGGCAAGAGCCGGGGTAATGTGCGCGCCAATCAGGGCCGCGGCGAGAAGCGACAGCAATGGACGAATGACCCGTGCTCGCCGGACTTCGCCCGGCCGATGCTTCGTCGGCATGATGTTCTCTCCACGACAGCCGAATGTTGCGAGCCGCGGGGCGACGCGCTTGGCGAGAAGAGCTCGCGGGGAGAGTAGGTCGATGCCGGCGAACCAGCTATGCAGTTTGTGCCAATAGCGCGCGAACGGCGTGCGACACGATTGCCAGCAGAGGCGGGCCAGGGGCGAGGCCCACCGCTAGCCAAATCCGCCCACGTACCCCTCCCAAGGAGAAATTAACCGGCCGTTAACCATATCGGCGGCATCGTTAACCATTCAATAACTGGGAACGAGTCGGCCGCCATGGAGGCTGAAGCAAAAATCCAACGCCAAATGGTGCGCCTGCGCGGGCGCTCCTACGTGGCCTTCGTGTTCGTGCCGACGGTTCCGATCCAGGACTGGCTCCAGGAGATCGACACCACCATCGCGCGTTCGCCGGGCTTCTTCGCCGGTCGGCCCGTGGTGGTCGACCTGTCCTCGGTCGATCTCAGCCAGGCCGGCATCGGTCATCTCCTCACCAGCCTGCAGGACCGCAACATCCGCGTGCTCGGTATCGAGGGTGTGGAGGAGGCGCGGCTGACGCCGTCCATGCCGCCGCTGCTCTCGGGCGGGCGAAGCTGCGTGATCGAACCCAGCGCGCCCAAGAAGCCGGAGGCGAAGGTCGAGACCAAGCCGACCTCGCTGCTGCTCGAGGCCCCGGTGCGCTCCGGGCAGACCGTGATCTTTCCCGAGGGCGACGTCACCATTCTGGGCTCGGTCGGCTCGGGCGCCGAAGTCGTCGCCGGCGGTTCCATCCACATCTACGGCGCGCTCCGCGGCCGCGCCATGGCGGGCGTGAACGGTCACACTAGCGCGCGCATCTACTGCCAGAAGATCGAGGCTGAACTACTTGCAATCGATGGGTTTTACCAGACCGCCGACGATATCGGCGCCGACTTGCGCGGCAAGCCGGCGCAGGCCTGGCTGCAGGGGAATACCATGCGAATTACAGCACTGAACTGACCAGCAAAGGAGACATTTCAGATGAGTAAGGTACTGGTCGTGACATCAGGCAAGGGCGGGGTCGGCAAGACCACCACGACCGCCGCATTGGGAGCTGCGCTCGCGCAACGCGGCGACAAGGTCGTCGTCGTCGATTTCGACGTCGGCCTGCGCAACCTCGACCTCGTGATGGGCGCCGAACGCCGCGTGGTGTTCGATCTCATCAACGTCGTGCAGGGCGTGGCCAAGCTGCCGCAGGCGCTGATCAAGGACAAGCGGCTGGAGAACCTCTGGCTGCTGCCGGCCTCGCAAACCCGCGATAAGGACGCGCTGACGGAAGAGGGCGTGGGCAAGGTCATTGCCGACCTGCGCAGCCGTTTCGACTGGGTGATCTGCGACAGCCCTGCCGGCATCGAGCGCGGCGCCTCCATGGCGATGCGCTTCGCCGACGAGGCCGTGATCGTCACCAATCCGGAAGTCTCCTCGGTGCGCGATTCCGATCGCATCATCGGCATGCTCGATTCCAAGACCGTGCGGGCCGAGAAGGGCGAGCGCGTCGAGAAGCACATTCTCATCACCCGCTACGATCCCTCGCGCGCCGCGCGCGGCGAGATGCTCACCATCGACGACATCCTGGAAATCCTCGCAACGCCCTTGCTCGGCATCATCCCCGAGAGCCAGGACGTGCTGAAGGCCTCCAACGTCGGCACGCCGGTGACGCTGTCGAACGCCCACGGCGCGCCCGCGCGGGCCTATATCGACGCGGCGCGGCGGCTGTGCGGCGACACTGTCGCCATGCATGTGCCGACCGAGCGCAAGGGCTTCATGGATCGTCTGCTGCGACGGAGGGCTGCATGAGCATGGGTCTGCTCCGGCTTCTCCGCGGCAACAAGGCGTCCGCACCCGTCGCTCGCGAACGGTTGCAGATCCTGCTTGCCCATGAACGCGGACTGCGTGGCCAGCCCGATCTGCTCGGCGTGCTGCGTGAGGAAATTCTCGCCGTCGTGTCCAAGCACGTGACGCTGGATCCGACCAAGGTCATCGTCCGGCTCGAGCGTGGCGACGAGGTCTCGACCCTCGAGGTCGACATCGAGGTGCCCAACGATATTGAGCGCAAGAAGGTGGCTGTCGCGTAGGGGACGCGACCGCAGACTTTGGGGTGGGTGAGAAGGCGGTCCGCCGGGCACGGCGGGCCGCCTTTGTCTTGCGTGCATGCCGGGAACCACGGTTTCGCCCGATTCCGTCTCGACGCTGGATTGTCATTGCAGGGCGTTGCGCGTCCTGCTGGTTCAGGAAGGGAATGCGCCATGCCGTCGGGACAGCCGATCCATCAACGCATCATGGCCGTGGCGCTCGCCGCAGCGATCGCGGCCGCGCCATCGGTCTCGCTGGCCTGCACGCGTTTCGTCTATCACGGCGCGGGCAATCAGGTGATCACGGCGCGCTCGATGGACTGGAAGAGCGATGTTGCCACCAATCTCTGGATCTTTCCGCGCGGCATGGCCCGAACCGGCGAAGTGGGGCCCAACTCGCTCAAATGGACCTCGAAATACGGCAGCGTGATCGCCTCGGGCTACGACATCTCGACCACCGATGGGCTCAACGAGGCCGGCCTGATGGCCAACGTGCTGTGGCTGGTGGAGTCGGAATACCCCAAGTTCGACCAGAGCAAGCCGGGCCTGACCATCGCGGCATGGGCGCAATATGTGCTCGACAATTTCACCACCGTGCAAGAGGCGGTCGACGTGCTCGCGAAGGAGCCGTTCACGATCGTCACCGACAACGTGCCGGGCGAGAAGCGGCTCGCGACGCTGCACCTGTCGATCTCGGATGCGACCGGCGACAGCGCCATCGTCGAATATATCGCCGGTAAGCAAGTCATCCATCACGGCCGGCAATACCAGGTGATGACGAATTCGCCGACCTTCGACGAGCAACTCGCGCTCAACGCCTATTGGAAGCAGATCGGCGGCACGGTGTTCTTGCCCGGCACCAACCGCGCTTCCGACCGGTTCGCGCGCGCCTCGTTCTACGTCAACGCGATCCCGAAGGACGAGAATCCCGACCGCGCGCTCGCCAGCGTCTTCAGCGTGATCCGCAATACCTCCGTGCCTTTCGGCATCAACACGCCGGATGAACCGAACATCTCGTCGACGCGCTGGCGCACCGTCGCCGACCACCAGCGAAAACTCTATTTCTTCGAGTCGGTGCTGACGCCGAACACGTTCTGGGTCGATCTCAAGAAGGTCGATTTCTCGCCGCAGACCGGAAAGGTGAAGAAGCTCGATCTCGGCCCGGACCAGGATCACACATTTGCGGGTGATGCGACCGCCAGCTTCCGCGAGGCCGAGCCGTTCAAGTTCCTAGGCCTGCCGATGTGATCGGTAGCGTGCGGAACGGGAGCTACGGCAAATCCGTTATCAGAAACCCGCGGAGCGCCGAGCCGGGCGCCGCGGTTTCCTTCAAACGGGAGTGCGCCCATGATGTCCGAGATCCAGCTCCATACTGTCGCGCGGCAAATGCTGGAAAGACACGGTTTCGCTGCGATTGCGAAGGCCGCCGAACAGGCGCAGGCTTGCGAGGGCCGTGGCGAGGCCGACGAAGCCAAGGAATGGCGCCACATCGCCGACGCCATGAAGATCATGCGCGGTCCGGCCGTTAGCTGATTCGCCGGAACCGGATTCGTCAGCTTGGTCCGGTTCCGTCCTTGATCATATCGAGCACGCGGCCCGCCAGCGCCTCGACGACGAACGGCTTGGTCAGCACCTGCATGCCGGGCGCGAGCTGGCCGTTGCCGATGATCGCGTTCTCCGCGTAACCGGTGATGAACAGCACCTTCAACGTCGGCTTGGTCGCGCGCGCGGCATCCGCGAGCTGGCGACCGTTCATGCCGCCGGGCAGGCCGACATCGGTGATGAGCAGGTCGATGGTCGCATCCGATTGCAGGATCTTCAGTCCGGTTGGGCCGTCATGCGCTTCGATGACGTCAAAGCCGATCTCTTCCAGCGCGTCCGTCAGCAGCATGCGGATCGAGGGCTCGTCGTCGACGATCAGGATGGTGTGGCTTGCCTGCGGGCGTACGGGGCTCTTGGTGGCGAGTGCTGACGGCTTGTCTGCCTCGTGGCCGTAATGGCGCGGCAGATAGAGGCACATCGTGGTGCCTTGTCCGACCTCGGAATAGATGCGCACCTGTCCGCCGGACTGCCGCACGAAGCCATAGACCATCGAGAGGCCGAGGCCCGTGCCCTGGCCGATCGGCTTGGTGGTGAAGAAGGGATCGAAGGCGCGATCGATCACATCTGCGGCCATGCCGGTGCCGGTGTCGGTGACACAGAGCGAGACGTATTGCCCGGGTTCGAGATCGCGTTCGCCCGCGCCATGTTCGTCGAGCCAGCGATTGGCGGTCTCGATGGTGATGCGGCCGCCCTCCGGCATCGCGTCGCGCGCATTGATGCAGAGGTTGAGCAGCGCATTTTCGAGCTGCGAGGCATCGATCAGCGTGGCCCACAATCCGCCTGCGGTGACGACCTCCAGCGCGATTTCGGGGCCGACGGTGCGGCGGATCAATTCCTCCATGCCCATCACGAGTCTATTGAGGTCGGTGGGCCTCGGATCGAGCGTCTGCCGTCGCGAGAAGGCCAGCAAACGGTGGGTGAGGGCGGCCGCGCGCCGGGCCGCGCCTTGCGCCGCGGTCACATAGCGGTCGATCTCCTTGACGCGGCCCTGGCCGAGCCGTGTCTGCAACAGCTCCAGCGAGCCGGTGATGCCGGTGAGCAGATTGTTGAAATCGTGCGCGATGCCGCCGGTGAGCTGGCCGACCGCTTCCATCTTTTGCGATTGCCGCAACGCCTCTTCGGCCTGGCGCAGGCGCTCCTGCTCTCTCAGCCGTTCGGTGACGTCGTAGACGAACTGATAGGCGCCGGCGATCCGGCCATCGCCGTCGCGCAGGCAATTGAAGCGCATCTCGTAGGAGCGCCGGATTCGGCTGGGGTCGCCGAATTCGCCGATCTCGACAAATTCCTGCCCGGAGAGCGCCTTCGCCCAGACGGAGCGGATGGCGTCCCGATGCTCGGGCCGATCCTCAAGCAGCTCGAGCATATTGTCACCGACCTGCGGCATCACCCCGTAGATGCGGAAGAATTCCCGGGCCGATGCACCGTTGATCGCAAGCCAGCGGAAGCTTGGGTCAACCACCTGCACGAAGGCGTTGGTGCCCTCGACGATATCGGCAAGCAGCTTGCGTTCGGCCAACGCCGCGACCACGCGCGCCTCCAACGTCTCGTTGAGCTGCTGCAGATCCCGCTCGGCGCGCTTGCGCGGCGTGATGTCCTGGAACAGCACCGCAACCTGCTTGCGGCTGGCCGGCTCGACCCGGAAGGCGGCGAGCTCGAGGTGGCGCCCTGTGGCCATCAGCTCGCGTTCGAAGCGAATCGGTACACCGGTACGCAGGACGTCGCCATAGAGCTCGACCCAGCCGCCAGCTTCGGTCGGGACCATCTCGCGGACCTTCTGGCCGACCACGTTCGGAATGCCCGCATGCTGGGTGTAGGCGGGATTGGCCTCGACATGGATGTAATCGCTGAGCGGGCCGTGCGGTCCGTCGAAGAACTCGATGATGCAGAAGCCTTCGTCGATCGAGTTGAACAGCGTCCGGTAGCGCTCCTCGCTTTCGGCGAGTGCGGACTCCGCCCTTTTTCGCTCGCCGACAACGGCGATCCCCTGGGCCTTGAGGCGTGCGTTTTCCTCCTCAAGCGCCTTCAGGCGGCGTTGCAGGTCCTCAAACTCGATCGAATCCACAAGAGCTCGCGGGGTTGGCGTTTCCAGCAGCTGATCCTCAGCCCTGCCCACGGCACCTTAGCTGGCCTATGCACCGCGGCAAGCCGACAACCCGGTCGAGGCCGCCCGGTTCCCGCTCTGTCGGGTTGGTCTAACGTTCGCCTTGCTCGGCACCTTGCGTTGCCGGCTTGTGCTGGGTCTGCGGCTGCGCCCGCTCGCCGGTCTCCTTGCAGGGGAGCTGCTCCCAGGATCCGTCAGCCGCCTGCTGATAGGCGCTGCAGGATGACGAGGTCGCCTTGTCCTCGCCCTTCCGGGAATCGGAATTCTTCGCCAGCGCGGGCGCTGTCAGCACGGCGCTCGCCGCGAGCAGCCCGGCGAAGACGAGATGAGTGATCCGCATGGGGTTCTCCAGTTTGAAGACGCCTCGCATGCTGGCCAGGAATGTGACGATTATGGGCCGCGACGAGGGTTCCGTCGCGGCGTGCTTAACGGTGCGGGGAAAGCCGGTTAACCGCCCTTGTTTCGGATCAAGCCGGCAAGGTTGGTCTTCTGCTTTTCGCACCAGCTGGTCATGCCGAGCCGGCGCTGGTCGAGGTCCGTCGTCTGGGTTGCGACCGCGACCTCAGCCATGATGTCGTCGGACTGCTTCTCGCCCATCTTGCCGCCGGTGTGCATCCAGGCAATGGCCTTGCGCACCTGCTCGGTGGTGCCATCGGGAAGCTGCATCTGCTGCGCCTTCTGCACCAGATCCTGATAGGCGACGTCCGTGTTCGGGCATTCGACCTTGGCGGCGAAGGCCTGCAAGACCATCGTCACATAGTTCGAGCGCGTATGGTCGTCAGCTGCCTGGGCGGGCGCGGCGAGCAGCAACAGGCCTGCCATCAGGAACGGGTAGCGCATCCTTGGGTCCTCCTCGTTTTTTGGGGAGGCTAGCGTCCGGCGGGCCGCTTCGCAATGGTTGGCGCGGCTGATTGTCGCCCGTTTGTTGCGTGCGCTAGATTGGACCCGCCCTGGCCCCCGGAGAGCGACATGAGCCTGTTCAGCACACCATTCGATCCCGCACGCGACAGGGCACTCGTCACCGGCGCGGGCAACGGCATCGGCCGCGCGATCGCGCAGGGCCTGGTCGGCGAGGGCGTGCGGACGCTCTTTGCCGATGTCAACGCGGAGCGGGTCAAGGCCGCCATCGACGCGAGCGGGTCGCCTGATCTGGCGCGGCCCTGGGTCGGCGATCTCGCCCGGCTCGAGGCGTGCGACGAATTGCTTGCGGTCGCCGAAGCGGCGCTTGGCGAGGTCACGCATTTCGTGCACAGCGCCTCGCCGCCGCGGCGCGAAGCCGATCATGCGCTCGCGGTCGATCGCCGGACCTGGCAGGAGATGCACGCCGTCAATCTCGATGCCGGCTTTCATCTGGCGCGCGAAATCGCAAAGCGGCTGATCGCGGCGAAGCGGCCCGGCTCGTTCCTGTTTCTCACCTCGCTGCACGCGGGCACGCCGCGCAACCTGCCGCACTACTCGACGGCAAAGGCGGGGATGGCGATGCTGGTGAAGGAGCTCGCGAAGACCTTCGGTCGTCACCACATCCGCGTCAATGCGCTGGTGCCGGGCGCGATCGCGGCCGGAGGGTTCGTCGCGGATGCTTCGCTGGCGCGACACATTCCGCTCGGGCGTCTCGGCGAGGCCGACGACCTCGTGCCGATGGCGCTGACCGTGCTCTCGAACAAGCTGTCAGGCTACGTCACTGGCGCGGCCTTCGTCGTCGACGGCGGCTTGTCGCTGACGAACTGGTTCGAAGCGCCGGTGCTGGACGACTAGCTAGCGACGCCAGGCCGGCACGGGATCGAGCGGCGTGCGATAGACCTCGTTGTGATCGCGATCGGTGACGCGCACCGAGCAACCTTTCCGCTGCAGCTCCGGCTTCACCTGCGACAGCTCGGTGGCGAGCTGAACGGCGCGATCGGAGGCAACCTCGATGTCTTCGAGGATGATTCCACCCTGGTTCTTGAACTCTTCACCAACCACGAGATCGAAGGAATAATACGGCATCCGAATTCCCCGGTGTGACGATCCAAATTTCCAAAAGAAGCCTTCAAACAGACGGCTTCGAAACATGAGAGATCGTACCACTGAGTCGATATTTATCCGATGATCGGATCGCGCAATCTCTGCGCTTATGGCGCAGAAATGATGTGCAAGGTTCGAGCGCTTTAAGATTTTATTAAATATATCGGCCTGATCATAAGGCATGGAATTGCAGCAGAACCGGGCTCCGGGAACCGGCAGCTGCAAGAGAAGGCCGGCGGCATAGATCCCGACGGCCTTTTCTCTTTGCGCGCGTCGGCGCATCACCGTAGTTGCACGGACTCACATCATCACATCGAGTCGGACAGCTTGCGTTGTCGTTTGATGCGGCGCTAGTGCACCGGCATCGGTGGACGCACGACAGGTCCGTCATCATCGGCAACGGCTTGCGTCGTCGCGACCGGTGCTGCCACCGGCGGCGGGACCGCGGCAGCCTGTGACGGCGGCGGCGGGGGCGCGATCGGCGGCGGCGAATAAGCCGGTGTGTAGCTGTGCGACACGATCGGCTTCGGCTTGCGAACCGGCGGCATCGGCGCCGAAGGGCGCGGCTGCAGCGCAGACACGCGCGCACGCGGATCGATCGGCGGTTTTGTCTCGGCGACCGGCTTTGGCGCCGATGATTTCGCCATCTCGCGGACCATCTGCTCCTGACTTGTTTTCAACTCGGCGATGTTGGCCTTGAGCTGCTCGATCTGCTGCGCCATCGCGGCGATGTCGCGCGTCATGGACTCCACTGTTTGCGAGGCATCGGCTTGTGTCGGGGCAGGCGCGGCGGCCGCGGTGACAACCGGTGCTGCGGGCGTCGCCGCAGGTTGGTCGGCGGCGGTGGCCTGATCCTGTGCGGCGGGCGGCGCGGCCTGCGCGGTTGCGACCGGCGCTGTCTTGGACGTTGAAGGCAGCAGCGACGTCAAGACCGGTGTCCATTCGGCAAGCATCTGCTTCGCAGTGTCGCCGTGCTTCTCCCAGCCGATGGTCGCGGCGGCGCTGCCGCCGGCCAACAGGGATGTGAGGAACGCGCCGCGCAACCACCTGCCGGCGGTCGATCGCTTCGGCCGGCCCCGACTATCGCTGGCCGTGACGCGCACAGCGGTGTCGACCGACGGCGTTGCCGCTTGCGGCTCCAGGACCGGGATGAATTTCGGCTCCGGATGAATTTTGGGCTCCGGCGCGAATTTTGGCTCCGGACGGGCGGTGAACTCGGGTGCCAGCGTGGGCGCTTCGCCGGTCACGCGCGAAGCCCGCACCACGTCAGGCGAAATCTGGACGGCATCGTGCGGATCGTTGTTGCTGACCGTGTCCTTCACGATCTCGTCGACGATCTGCCGGCTGTTCAACGTTGCGAGCATCGCAGCTCCTTTGACCCCTTGGTCGTCCGCATTCGCGCGAGCCGATCTGTTGCGTGAGCTCAACCAAATCCTGGGGTTGGCCTGATGTCGCACGAGTCCAGCCGGGTTTGACCAAAGCAAGGCAAGGCGATGGAGACATCGCGACGGTCTTCTGTCGTTTGTGGTGATGGAACCAGCCGTGCCGAACACGGGCACGTGTTCCGCATTGCCTTGTTTTCAGCACGATTTGGGCAGCATCCTTACCGTGCTGGGGGTGCTGCTATCCGCTATCGGGGGCCGGCGGTGCCAAAATCTCTATTCGCTTTATTCGTTCTCGCCCTGCTGCCGCTCGGTGGCTGCATGCAGACGACGCTCTCGCCATCGACGGATGCGAGCATGACGCCGCGCGACCGTCAGTTGCTGGCGCACACGCCTTACGCCCAGGCGAACGTGCCTGAGCAATATCTCCGCCACATCGTCGATTATCCGCGCAAGGAGCAGCCGGGCACGATCCTGGTCGATACCGATGCGCGCTATCTCTATTACGTACTGCCCGACGGCAAGGCGATCCGCTACGGCGTCGCGGTCGGCGAAGAGGCGATGGCCTTCTCGGGCGTCGCGCGTGTCGGTCGTCTGGCGGAATGGCCAGACTGGGTGCCGACGGCAGAGATCCAGGCGCGACTCGGGCCGTATCCGTCGCGCGTGGCCGGTGGTCCCGCCAATCCGCTGGGTGCGCGGGGCATCTATCTCTATACCGGCAACAAGGACACGCTCTACCGCATCCACGGCACCAATCAGCCGGAATATATCGGGCAGGCGATCTCGTCGGGCTGCATCCGGATGCGCAATGAGGACGTGATCGATCTGTTCGATCGGGTGAAGCTCAACGCAACCGTCGTGGTGCTACCGCCTGGACAAAGTGCGCAGATGAATGCAGGGCCGAACTGGCGCGGGTGAGACAGCTGATCTGACCTGTCACGTCAGCCGCATCACCGAAGCTTGAAGGTCGTGACTGCGTCGAGCGACGACCGGGCGGTTGCAAAGGTGAACTGCTTCACAGGCGCCAGGCGCCGGTTGCGCTATGTCTCAATGGCTCGTTGCCATTGGAGGCATCATGCAAAAATTTCTTGATCAATTGAATGAGGGCGACCGTCGCATTGTCCGCAACTGGCGCTTGGTTGCCGTTGGCTTCTACGGATCGATCTTCGCCGGACTGGTCGCGTACTCGGTGCTGCACTGGAATCCGGAGGTGAACTACGCCTCGGCCGATTCCGCGGCCCATGCGAAGCTTGTGGGCACTTCAGGCACTGATGGGCGTGCGCCGTTCGCGCCTTAATCCTCGGGCCGGGCGACGCGCCATTGCAACGTCGTGGCGGTGCCATTGGCTTCGCCCGGCGCCTTGTCGGCCACCGACGTGTAGAGCGGACGGTAGCGGAACGCCCACATCTTGCTGCCGTCATTGCGGGTGATCGGTGTGAAATCGCCGGTCGCCTGGGCATTCGCGGGAGCAGCCAGCGGAATCCAGGCCTCTGCGCATTTGCCGTTACAGCTCGATGTCTTGCCGCTGGTGTCGCGCTCATAGAAATAGAGCGTCATGCCCTTGAGGTCGACGAGCTTCGGGCCCTGCTTGGTCAGCACGTAGCGCGCAGGTGCGGGCACCGCCTCGACTTTCGGCGCGGCCGGGGCTTCGCCGCCGCCGCCGCCATGCCCATTCGCGAACGCATGCCCGGTGGACAGCGCGATGACCGTGGCGGCAATGACGACCCTGAACATCCGAAGCTCCAAACCGGCAAAGTTAATCGCGCGTTAAGCGCAGAATTGACGCCGACCGTAACAGCCGAAGGTTAGCTCCAGGTTTCGCGGGTCTGCGACAAATACGTACAAAACTACGGGGGTATTGGCTTTTTGCCTGTCGCGTTTTCTTGACGCGAACCGGTACCCACTTCGCTCGAAAACGCTTTACGCATCGCGCAGCGGCGCACGGCTGAGCTCGTTGCCGGCGGCGATGGCCTTGCGTAGCAGCCGCATCAAATCCTCGCCTTCCTTGGCGCTGAGGCCGCGCAGCATGATCTGTTGCGCAGATTCGACCGCGGGCGTGATCTTGCGCAGCGTGCGGCGGCCCTCGTCGGTGATCTCGAGCTCGCGGGCGCGGCGGTCGCGGCTGCTGGCGCGCCGCTCAGTCAGGCCTTTCTGCACGAGGCGATCGACCACGCCGGTGATGGTGGTTCGGTCATAGGCGATCAGTCCCGCGAGCGTGACCTGGTCGAGCCCCGGATTGGCCTTGATGGTCGCAAGCGCCGCGTATTGCACCGGGGTGAGGTCGAAGCCGGCTTCGCCGACCTCGGCGAGAAACACGGCGACCGCGATCTGCTGGAACCGGCGTGCCAGATGGCCGGGCATGTCGTTGTTGTCTTTCACCGAATTCTCCGTGCGGGCAGGGACGGTGGATGATTATTGACAAGTATACTGATAGTCAGCATACTGAGCAATATCCAACAAAACGTCAACGGGAGAGGTGCTCATGCAATTCCATCTCAATGGATTCCAGCCGGGCGACCCCGAGATCGCCGATCCCACCGAGCGCATCCAGGCCTCGGGCGCTGTCGGCGCCGTGCCTGATGAAGTCGATGTCCTGATCGTCGGCTGTGGCCCGGCGGGCCTGACGCTCGCGGCCCAGCTCGCACAATTCCCTGATATCAAGACCTGCATCGTCGAGCAGAAGCCGGGCCGGCTCGCGGTCGGCCAGGCCGACGGCATCGCCTGCCGCACCCTGGAGATGTTCCACGCCTACGGTTTCAGCGAGCGCGTGCTGAAGGAGGCCTATTGGGTCAACGAGACGACGTTCTGGAAGCCGGACGGGCAGGCGCCGGAGAAGATCGTCCGCAGCGGCCGGGTGCAGGACGTCGAGGACGGGCTGTCGGAATTCCCGCACGTGATCCTCAACCAGGCACGCATCCATGACGGTTTCCTCGACGTGATGCGAAAGTCGCCGGCCAAGCTCGAGCCCCATTACGGAAGGCGTCTGCTCGACCTCCAGGTCGATCCAGCCGCTGGGCCGTCCGACCATGCCGTGACGGTGCGCCTCGAACGCGTCGATGCCGCGAACGAAGGCAAGGTCGAGATGATCAAGGCGCGCTACGTCGTCGGTTGCGACGGCGCGCGCAGCACGGTGCGCAAGTCGATCGGCCGCGAACTGCATGGCGATTCCGCCAACCATGCCTGGGGCGTGATGGACGTGCTGGCGGTGACCGATTTTCCCGACATCCGTTTCAAAGTGCTGATCCAGTCGGCCAAGGACGGCAGCCTTCTCATCATTCCGCGCGAGGGCGGCTACATGGTCCGCCTCTATGTCGAGCTGGCAAAGCTCGACATCGGCGAGCGCGTTGCCAACCGCAACATCACGGCCGAAGACGTGATTGCCAAAGCGCAGCGGATCCTGAAGCCGCATACGCTCGAGGTGAAGGAGATCGCCTGGTGGTCGGTCTACGAGATCGGCCAGCGCCTGACCGACAAGTTCGACGACGTGCCGGAAACCGAGATCGACACGCGGCTGCCGCGCATCTTCATCGCCGGCGATGCCTGTCACACCCACAGCCCGAAAGCCGGGCAGGGCATGAACGTCTCGATGCAGGACGCGTTCAACCTCGGCTGGAAGCTCGCCGCCGTGCTGCGGAAGCAGAGTACGCCGAGCCTGCTTCATTCCTATTCGGCCGAGCGGCAGGCGGTCGCGAAGGAGCTGATCGATTTCGATCGTGAATGGTCCGGGATTCTCGCCTCCGCGGCGAAAGCCGGCGGTGGCGATGCGGCGAAGACGCAGGACTATTTCGTCAGGCACGGCCGCTACACCGCGGGCACGGCGACGCACTACACGCCGTCACTCCTCACCGGCGCAGCCTCGCATCAGCATCTCGCGCGGGGCCTCGTCATCGGCAAACGCTTCCATTCGGCGCCGGTCATACGGCTTGGAGACGCCAAGCCCGTGCATCTCGGCCACGCGGCGCAGGCGGATGGTCGTTTCCGGATCTATGCGTTCTCCGGTGCCGAAGATCCGGCCGCGCCCGGCTCCGCCATTCGCGCGCTGTGCAGTTTCCTCGCGGAGGCCAGGGAATCGCCGCTCAGGCGGTACACGCCGGCCGGTGCCGACATCGATGCCGTGATCGATCTGCGCGCGGTGTTTCAGCAGGATCATCGCGCGCTCGCCATCGAGGCGATGCCGACGCTGCTGCTGCCGCGGAAAGGGCGCTACGGCTTGCTCGACTACGAAAAGATGTTTTGTCCGGACCTCAAGAGCGGACAAGACGTGTTCGATATGCGCGGCATCGATCGGACGTCCGGCTGCATGGTCGTGGTGCGGCCCGATCAATACGTTGCACAGGTGCTGCCGCTCGATGATTTTGCGGCGCTCGCGGCGTATTTCGATGGCTTCATGTTGCAGGTGAACTGACACGTTGCTGCGCCGATGAATGGCGGATGAATATTGAACCGCGGGCGCAGCGCGCCTCTCAATCTTTTGGCTGATACGGCGTCGGCGCACGGAACGCTTCATTCCGCTCGCGCGTTCCGCCTCTCAGAGGAGGACTTCGCCATGAGACTGAGAACCGCTTTAGTTGCTGCATTGCTGCTCGCGCCGACGGCCGCATTGGCCGCGCCGGGAATCGTCACCGTCTCGACCGGTCTGCGCGCCGGCCCGGGTGCGGGCTTTCCGCTTGTCGATCGCGTCCCCGAGGGCGCCCGCGTCAACATCCACGGTTGCCTGCGCGGCAATGCCTGGTGCGATGTGAGCTTCTCCGACGACCGCGGCTGGGTGTCGTCGCAATATCTCGAATATCTCTACCGCAATCACTACGTCTATCTGCCCGACTATGCCGACGAGGTTGACGTGCCCGTCGTCCCGTTCGTGCTGAGCTCGTACTGGTCGAGCTATTACGAGGGCCGCCCCTGGTATCGCCGCCACGCCTACTGGAATAACTACTGGACGTCGCATGAGCGCTTTGCGACGCGGATGACGATCGATCCGCACGCCGCTCGGATCGGACGCGCCGCGACGCGTGACGCTGCGGTTGCGCTCGGCCGCGACGCGCATAACAAGGGCAATGTTGCCGTCTCCGGCCGTGATGCCGCGACGGCGCGGCATGATGCGACGATCGCCAAGCGCGAGGCTGCAATCGGCGTCGATCGGAATCGCACCGAACGGAGCCAGCGTTTCGTCAACGAGCGGACGGCGGTGCAGGGCCGCAATCCCCGTGACGCGCAGGCGCGGATGATGCACGAACAGGCGGCAAGCCGCGCTGCGATACGCGCGCAGCCGATGGCGCGTGCACATGAAGCGCCGCGTGTGTCGGCCGCGCCGGCGCCCCGGCCCGCGATGCCGCACGTCGCTCAGCCGAATATCAGCCATGGCGCGCCGATGAACGCCCACGCGCAGATGCCGGCACCGCGTGCGGCTGCACCTGCGCCTGCGATGCCGCATCCCGGTGGCGGCGGCGGCGCGCCGCACGTCAACGCCGCGCCGCATGGCGGCGGGCCCGGCGGTGGTCCGCAGAAGCACCAGTGACATTGGAAAGAAAAGCCCGGCCTCCGCGCCGGGCTTTTTGCTTGGGTTGTTCGGGTTCCGTGCGCGTACAATTTAAGAAAGTTCTTCGCGGGCAGATTTCATCGATCGTAATATGTGTACTCAAAGGTGTAAGCATCCACTCGGGGCAGCGGGGCACGGGAGGATGTAGATGAGACAGAGCCAGGCGGACTCGCGCCGCCAAAATGTCGCGAAGCGGTCGATGACCAAGGAGGCGAGGCAATTGGCCAGCTTGATTGCGGGCTTGCGCAAATCTCTCGATGGCATCCACAAGGAGCGGACGAGCACAAAGCTCTCCGGTGCCGAGATGGGGCTGCTCGACGAGCGCCGCAACAATCTGTTGCTCACCATAGCTGCCCTGGACGACCGTCTATCGGCTGTGCAGGGTCTGATCGATCTCGGCCGTCCACACGTGATCCGCGTTCACTGAGCGGATCGGCTCGGCATTATCGGTTCCGTCGCGGCGGCGATGGGCCGGCGCCGGCTGGCGGCTCTGCACCGCATAGGGGTTGTACAGCACTCGGCCGTCGCGGATCCAGGTCTGCGCGGTTGCGCGGCATGGCCGCGAACAAGCCCCCGGCAAGCAGAATCTCATTGATGATGCGGCGTATGGACCTTCGTCGCGCTGTTGGAACCGGTGTCGGCGCACAATGCTGCCGCGGACGGCACCAAATTGCCACGCTCCCGGCGAATTGCCGCCAAAGCCCGCTGCCACGACGGAACGGGGCAGGGCAACCGCAAGGGGACAAGCATTGGCCTATAAAATGGTCGCAGAACGCGACAATGAGAAGTACAGTTTTGCCCGTGAAAGCCGGTTGCTCATCGTGGCGAAGGCGAAGGTTTGGGCGAGCGAAGGGTGGCGGGTCGTCATCACCGATCAGGACGGCAAGGCCTACGCGCCGCCGGAGTTCGATCAGTTGCTGGCGGCGTGATCGCAAGGCGCGGGCTAGGGGACGACATTGAGATCGCACATTCGACCGGGGCGCGAAGTCATTGCGCCTCTGGTGATTCTTGGGACCGTGGCCGCGGCTGCGATCGCGCTGACGGCGCCGTTTGCCTTCGCGCAAAATCTCGACGCCGGCAAATCGGCTGAAAAGCTGTTCGCCGACGGTTGCACGGCCTGCCACCGCAGTCCGCGGGGGCTCGCGAAAGGGCGCTACACCCTGACGCTGTCCTGGTTCCTGCAGGACCATTATTCGGCCGGTCCCGACTCGGCCAAGGCGCTCGCAGCCTATCTGGTGTCGGTCGACACGCCGCCTCCAGTTGCTCCGGTGAAGCCTGGCGCAAAGTCACCCCGATCCAAGCCGCATCCGCCCAAGCCGGCGCAGAGCCAGTAGTCGGCTGGACTAGACGCGCCGATAGGTCTGCGCGATCAGGCGGTCGTGCACGGCGCGCAGATCGGCGTTCATGCGGGTCTGTCCCGTCGTGACAAAGGACAGCCAGGCGCCGTCTGCGGCCAGACGTACGATCTGCAGCTC
The DNA here is from genome assembly GCF_024199945.1 of Bradyrhizobium sp. CCGUVB4N. Classification (GTDB taxonomy): domain Bacteria; phylum Pseudomonadota; class Alphaproteobacteria; order Rhizobiales; family Xanthobacteraceae; genus Bradyrhizobium. The sequence goes on from NZ_JANADP010000001.1 coordinate 4,563,109, forward strand.
AGGCGTCGCATCGGTGGCACGGTGGCGTTTAAGGCGCGCCTTCATCCAGTCGTTCCAGAGCTTGCGCAGTGACGGGTCGGTGACGACCACCATGCTCAACGCCGCCCAGGGCGTGGCGAAGCCGAACGCCTTGCCGGTGAACACCGCATTGACATAGGCGCGCGTAAAACTGCCGCGCGGCTTGGGATCCGCTTCGATGGCGGCGTCGATCTCGGCATCGACGCGGGCGAGCAGATCAGCGAACAGGCCCTCGATCAGCGCCTGCTTGCTTCCGAAATGATGGAACAGCCCGCCTTTGGTGACGCCGGCCGCCGCTGCCACCGCTTGCACCGTGACACCGGAGACGCCGTGGTCCATGGCGATCGCTGCGGCGTGGTCCAGCAGGGCGCGCCGCACCTGCTCGGGCTGCTTGGCGCGGGTATAGGCGCTCGCCGGCATCAATGCGCTGTCGTCTGCGAGAACAGGTTGATCACCACGACCCCCGAGACGATCAGTCCGATGCCGACGAAGGCTGCGGCGTCCAGCATCTGGCGGAACAGCACGAAGGAGACGGTGGCGGTCAGGATGATGCCGATCCCGCCCCAGATCGCGTAGGCGATGCTCAGGGGGATGACGCGGATCGCGACCGACAGCGCGTAGAACGAGGCCACGTAGAACAGCACCATCGCCAGCGTCGGCCAGGGCCGCGTGAACTGCGCGGACTGCTGCAGGAAGGCGGACGCCGTCACCTCGAACACGATGGCGAGGGCAAGCGCGGCATAGGAGGTGAAAGCGGACGTCATGACGATCTCGGGCCTGGCGCGCGAAAGATACCGCGCGGTAGGTATGTTTAGCACGCGTAATCTGGCTTTTGTCGGGAGCGGATATCACGTGTGAGTGACGAGCCTGCGACAGGGAGCGATGAGCCCGGGGCTGCGACGGGAAGCCGCCGCGCGACAAATCGCGCAGCGGCTTCAAGCCGTCGTGAGCCGTTCGATGCGGTGCTAGTTGATCCGCACGGTGAGTTCGACGTCCCCTGCGAAGGGCGTGGACATGTAGCCGTTGCCCGGATGGCGGACGCGGGCGAGATAGTCCGGGCTGAAATCGGCGTTGTCGGCGACGATGATCGCGCCGGGCTTCAGACGGTCTTCGACCAGATCGAGGATCTCCGGATAGAGCGCCTTGGCGCCATCGAGCAGCACGAGATCAATCTGATCGGGCAAATCCTTGCTGAGCGTCTTCAGCGCATCGCCTTCGCGGATTTCGACGAGATCGATCAGCCCGCCGTCTTTCAGGTTTTCCCGCGCCCGCGCCGCCTTGGACGGCTCGAACTCGCTGGTGATGAGCCTTCCCCCGCCATTGTCGCGCAAGCCTGCGGCCAGATGCAGGGTCGAGATGCCGAACGAGGTGCCGAACTCGACGATCACCTTCGCGCGCGAGCTGCGCGCCAGCATGTAGAGCAGGTTGCCCGTCTCGCGCGAGACGGCGAGCGGCGCGTCCCTCAGGCGTGCGTAGAGGTCGCGGTAATCGGTCTTGCTCTGCATCATCCGTGCGCGGTCGGCGTCGGTCACGTCGGCGAAGGCGGCTCGTGTCGCGCCGCGTGCGGCTTCGTCCTGGTCGAACAGGCGATCCAGCAGCGGCGCAAGCGAGGTGATGGTCGGGGTGGTCATTCGGTGTCTCCAGAGTTCGCGGCAAGGCGTGGGCTTGCGTGCGGATTGAAATACGACTAATTCGTCGCATTTCCTATTCGCATTCCCCCGGGTAGACCGTGGCCGATCGTCGAAGTCGTTCAGTTTCCTCACGAAAACAGCCGCAGCAGGCCCGCTCCAACGAGCTGGTCGCGGCCATCCTCGATGCCGCTGTTCAGGTTCTGGCGAAGGAAGGGGCACAGCGTTTCACCACCGCGCGGGTGGCTGATCGGGCCGGGGTGAGCGTCGGATCGCTCTACCAATATTTTCCGAACAAGGCGGCGATCCTGTTCCGCCTGCAGAGCGACGAGTGGCGAAGCACGAGCGAGCTCCTGCGCGGCATTTTGGCGGACCAGACGAAGCCGCCCTTCGTGCGTCTGCGCGCGCTGGTGCATGCCTTCATACGTTCCGAATGCGAGGAGGCGGCGATCCGCGGCGCGCTGAGTGATGCCGCGCCGCTCTATCGCGATGCGCCCGAGGCCGAGGCGGCGCGCGCGGCCGGCGAGGGCATCGTCGCAGCCTTCATGCGCGAGGCGCTGCCGCAGGCCCCGGAGGCGACGCGCGAGCTTGCCGGGGAGCTGATCAAGACGACGCTGGCGGAAGTCGGCAAGCGGTTCTCGGAAGCGCCGCGCAGCGAGGCCGAGATCGCGCGCCACGCCGACGGGCTGGCCGACATGTTCTGCGCCTACCTCGATCAGCTTGCAGGCCGCGGAAGTCATTCCTGACATCTGCGTTTGCGGCCCAATATCGTTTCGGATTTCGTGGGATCATGGGTTAGCTTTCCATCGCCCGTCGTCCAGCCCGAGTGCCGCGCCATGCATGTCCTTCGGCCCCAGTTCCGCATCGAGCAGCAGCGCGCTCTGGAATTTGCGTCAAGGCGCGGCTTCGGCGTGATCGTGGCGGCGGATGCGAACGGCCCGCGCGCCTCGCACGTGCCGTTCGTGCTGGTCGAGCGCGATGGGCGCGCGATCGTGCAGATCCATTTCACGGCAAAAAATCCGCTGGTCGAGCTGGCCGACGGCGTCAGGCGCTTCCTGCTGATCGTTGCCGGCGACGATGCCTACATCTCCAACGATTGGTACGCCTCGCCCGACAATGTCTCGACCTGGCTTTACGAGGCGGTGCATCTGTCGGGTGTGATGCATCTGCGCGGACACGATGAAAACCGTGGTCATGGCGATGCGCTGCTGTCGGTTGCCGAGGCGCGGCTGCCGAAACAGCCCTGGGACCTCCAGCAGATGGATCCGGGCAAGCGCGAGAGCATGCTGGCTGCGATCCGCGTCGTCGATCTCGTGGTCGATCAGATCGAGGGGCAGGCCAAGCTCAACCAACATAAAAGCGACGCGGACCATGTCGCGGTCGCCGATCAATTGGGGCGGTCGGAGGAGACCGGGCACCGGAGGCTGGCGCGGAAGATGCAAGCGCTGCGGCCCGGGCTCGGGTACGAATTTTCGTGATCCGGGCGACGCTTGCCACATCGCGCTTTTGACCCTACGGACCTCTGCATGCTCGTCATCTCGATTCAAAGCCAGGTGGTCCACGGCCATGTCGGCAACAGCGCGGCGGTCCACGCGATGCAGGCGGAGGGCGTCAACGTCGCCGCGGTGCCGACGACGCTGCTGTCGAACCATCCGCGTTATCCGACCGTGCGAGGGCGGGTGCTCGACGCCGAGCTGGTTGCCGATCTGCTGCGGGGTGTCGAGGAGCGGGACCTCGTCGACGAGGCGGCCGTGCTCGTCACCGGCTATCTCGGCTCGCCCGACAACGCCGTCGTCGTCGCCGATTTCGTCGAGCGAGCGCTGTCGCGCAATTCGAAGCTCGTCTATCTCTGCGACCCCGTGATCGGCGACGACGGCCGCGTCTATGTCGCCGACGGCATTTTGGACGTGGTGCGGCATCGCTTGTTGCCGGCCGCACATTTGATCACGCCGAACCAGTTCGAGCTCGAGCTGCTCTCCGGCGTCAAGATCGCAGACACGGATAGCCTGCGTGCGGCAGCGGCTGCCCTGGCGGGACAACGCCGGATCGACGTCGTTGCCACCGGCTGCACGCTCGCCGACACGCCCAACGGGCAGGTGGAGACGATCCTGTGTGCTGATGGGCAATTGTCGCGCTTTGCGACGCCGCGCCTGCCGATCCGCCCCTATGGCACCGGCGATCTCCTCACCGGCCTGATCGCGGCGCACCTGGCCAAGGGGACGGCAATCGAGGCGGCAGTGCGGCTTGCGGTCGAGACCATCTTCGCCGTGCTCGTTCGCACCGAGCAGGCAGGATCGGTCGAGATGCGTCTAGTGCCGTTGCCGGCCTCAGGGAACTGAGCGACGGCTCAGGTCGTTCGCTTCGCGGCGGACTGTGCCGATTTCTGCGACCTTGCCGAGCTCTTCTGCTCCCGCGCGGCCTGGGACTTCGGCGGCCTCGCGCTGGCCACCGCGCGCGCTTTCTTCGATCGGGTGTTGGCGGCTTCCTTGCGGTCGGTCGAACCGCCGCGCTTCGAGATATATTCCTGACCGTCGATCGGGCCGACATGCGGCGGATCGCGACCGAGATAGGGCCGGCCGATGCCGAGCGCCTTGCCGTTGGCATCCACCCACTTCCACAACACTTCGGTCGAGACCCAGCGCTGCGCGCGGTTGTTGCCGGCGGTCGAGACGATGTCGGCCGCCATGCCGTGACCGTAGCCGCCGCGAAGACTGCCGCCGTGATAGGAGCGGTTGGAGGCTGCCTTCAGGCCGCTTGCAATCTCCTGGCGATAATCGTCACGGAACGCGCTGGTGATCCCCGGCGAGAGGCCGGCGGCCTCGGCGGCGAGCAGCATGCGAAACAGCTTCTGCTTGAAGCTCTTGTCCATGCCGCCGATGACGTAATCCATCAGCGCCATCTTGGCGCGGTCGGCCGCCTTCGGATCCTTCCAGGCAAAATCCTCGTCGACGAGTTTCGTGAAGCTGCGCATCACCGTGACCATCTTGCCCCTGCGCTTGATGGTGACGGCGCGGCGGTCCTCGACCTTGATCGAATCTTCCTTCGGCGTGCGCTGATAAAGCGCCCAGAGATAGCGGTCGATGCAGGCATCCATGGCGAAGCATTCATCGAGCACGGCCACCGTATCGGCGGGCGGCGACGACTTGCTCTCGGTCACGGGCCCGCTCGCGATCGCCGCGGGTGACAGCGTTTCTTGCGGCACGACGTCACCGGGATCGGCGGATGCAAGCTTGATGGTGGGCGCGGGCGCGGGCTCAACTTCAGCCTTGTCCGCAGCCTTGGTCTCTTCAGCCTTGGTATCAACTTCAGCTTTGGCCTCGCCGGCGACGGGAGCGGCTTCGCTGATGACAGCGGCAGCCTCGCTGGCGGCAGCCGCGGGCTCAGGTGCGACCTGAGGCGCGGGCGAAGCCGCAGGCACGATGTCGGTCGGATCGGCCGAGGCGAGCTGGACGGCGGGGGCGGGCGTCTCGGGCGGAGGTGCTTCGACCAGCGCCACGCGGGGTGTAGCAGCCGCGGCGGCGGCGATGTCGGCGGTCAGGGCGATGCCATCATCGATCGTCGCCGCGCGCGGGATGTCGGCAAGTTCGAGGCGGGTGAGATCTTTGGCGCGGGAGACGGCGGCTGCATTGGCGCCGCTGTTCTCGATCAAAGCAGGGGCATAGGCGGAGAGAGACAGTGCCAGCCAGCCGACCATCACGGCCGAGGGGCATGAGACCGCCACAAGAAGAGACCGCCGATCATTCATGATCCCTGCCTCCAAGGTTCGTGAGCGAACCAGATTGCACAGCCAAGCACGCGGCGCGTCAATTGTTCGGGGGACGATGTGGCGGTGCAATGGCGCAAAAACCCTGAAAAGGGCTTTTCGCGCGAGTGTTGCCCGATTGCAACTTTGGTTCCCGCGCGGTTCCAGCAGCTTTGCAGGTGGAGAAGCAGGCAAAATCGGCCCCGAATGCCGATCAAATTGAATTATCCGGATTTACTCAATCTTGGATTGTGATGCTGCATTGCTCGCGTGCCGGCAACGTCCGGCAGATCTGGGAAGGATATGCTTGTGAAATTGAAATGCTTGTTGGCTGAATTCGTGGCCGATGAATCCGGTGCCACAGCGATCGAATACGGCCTGATTGCCGCGGGCATTGCGCTCGCGATTATTGAAGTCATTTATGCGCTCGGCACCAATCTCGTCGCAAAATTGCAAGCATTGGCGACTGCCTTGAAATAGGGCGTTGTCGCCCTCCTTTTGCGAGCTGAGCGAAGCAATCCAGCATTACTTCCGCATAAGCCATCGCAGCGAGGCGATTCGCCCAAGGCGTCCGGCGCGTTAAACATATCGCCATGCGCGACGCGCGATATTGCGTTGCAGCAATGCATGTCGCAACGCAGCAAATCAGCCCTACATGTGCTCCGAACTTCTCTTTGGAGCATCACCATGAACAAGAAGACTTTGTCGATCGCAGCCGCTGTCCTCGCTCTTGCGGGCACGACTGCCACCTTCGCCGCCGAGCTGCCTGCCTATGAGGCCAACGGCATTCCGGCCTCGCCCGTGCAGGTCCGCGTGCTCGGCGCCGCCCATGTCGAGCAGCAGGTGACGGCGCCCGCCACCAGCATGACGGCGCTTCAGGCCGCCGTGCTGACGCCGCGCAAGTTGAAGACTGCGACCGTGGGCTCCGCCCGGTAAGACCGACATTGCACCCGGCCGAGAGGCTGGAGCCAAAACCTTCACGACGTCATGGCCGGGCTAGTCCCGGCCATTTTTTTATTCGCGGCCGTCATGCCGTTGCGACGAAGTGATCGGTCACAGTAGACGCGTTCCATCTCTGGCCGCGCGTTGATGCGCTGACTGAGAATCTTTCGGCAGAAAAATTCCTCGCAACGCGCGACTTGTGTACCGGCGTTCAAAACGAGTGTGATCTCCTTAATACTTGTTTTGCAGATCGCGGCGCTTGATGCGGACGCCGCATATTGGCGGCCAAGAATCGTTTTTCATAATGGAGTCCGTCATGCCTGTTGCGCAGAAAGCCGTTGTTGTCGCTAATTCGCCGCGCGAATTCATCGTCCGGCACGTCGCAATGTTCGCAGCCGCCGCGCTGTTCGTGTTCGTGCTGAGCCTGACTTATGGCCTCGATCTCAGCCCCGGCTTCTTCTGAGCGATCACACTCTCCGTACTGCGCGCAAGCTTGATGGCGAACGGCCATAGAGCTCGGCGAAGGCGGCGTTGAAGCGCCGCAGGCTGCCGAAGCCGGACTGGAACGCGATGTCCGTCATGGTGTGCTCGCCGGCATCGAGCAGGCGCTTGGCGCGCTGGACGCGAAGCGTCTTGGCAAGCTGCTGTGGCGTCGCGCCGACATGGCGCTCGAACAGCCGCGCCAAATGACGCGATGAGATGCCGAGCCGCGTCGCAAGCGTCACCACCGAGGCCGCGTCGAGCGCACCTTCATTGATGAGCTTCATGGCGCGCGCGACCGTCGAACGCGTGCCGTTCCAGGCCGGACAGAACGGCGCGGTCTCGGGACGGCAACGCAGGCAGGGCCGGAAGCCGGCAGCCTCCGCCGCCGCTGCGGTCGGGTAGTAGGCCACGTTGCGTGTCAGCGGGTGCTTGGCGGGGCAGACCGGCCGGCAATAGATCCCCGTTGTCTTCACCGCCGTGAAGAACCGGCCGTCATAGCGGGGATCGCGGCGCAGCCGCGCGGCGTTGCAGGTCTCGAAGCTCAGCATCGGTGGATGATAGCGCATGCCGGCGCCGACGAAAGTGCCGCGGGATGACCGAGTCCGATTGTGGCGAGCCGCGGACCTTCTCGCGGCCTAGAAGGCACATCCTCACATCAACGCAAGCGAGGGAGCGCGCCGTGACCAGCCCGAAGGACATCGTGATCGCCGCCTGGAAAACCTTTTCGTCGCGCGACATCGAGCGCATCGCGGCGCTGTTCACGGAGGATGCCGAGTGGATCGCGCCAAAGGGCAACGCCACGGCCGTCGCGCTCGACCACACCGACCACATGGTCGGCGCCGAGCAGATCGCGCGCTTCATCGCGCAGGAGATGCACAAGATGTTCTCCGGGATCGATATCGCCTTTCGCGGCGTCTATGCCGACGGTGACACCGTCATCGTGGAGGAACGGATGCGTGCGACGCTCGCCGGTGGCAAGGCTTACGAGAACGACTACTGCTTCGTGTTCACGGTGGCGGGCAATCGCATCCGCGAGGTCAGGGAATACATGGATACGCGCAAGGGATGGCGCATGGTCTTTGGTGAGGAGACGCGATGATTGGATCATCGCGTGCCAGCCCTGCAGCTGCGTGGGTTGAGCCGATCGGCGCACTGACATAAGGCTTGGGCCCATGGATCAGCGAACGAGCGGCGCTGACGCTCTCACTCAAACGAACGATGCGACGCAAGCGCTAATCGGCGTCGTCTGCGGGCTGTCGGCTGCGCTGTTCTGGGCGCTCGGCTTTGCCGGCACGCGGCACGGGCTGAAGGTCGGCTTCACGCCGGTCGATCTCCTGGTGCATCGCTACGTCTGGTCGGGCATCGCCTTCCTGCCGCTGGTGCTGCGCGCCGGCGTCTCCGATCTCTGCGGCATCGGCTGGGCGAGGGGGCTTGCCCTGATGGTGCTCGGCGGCCCCGTGATGTCGCTGATCTCCTACACGGGGTTCCTGTTCGTGCCGCTCGGCCATGGCAGCGTGATCCAGCCGTCCTGCGCGACGCTCGGCGGCCTGTTGCTGGCTGCGCTGTTCCTGAAGGAGCGGATCTCCGCCTCGCGATTGGCCGGGGCGATCGTGATCGTCGGCGGGCTCGGCGTGATCGGCGCGGAATCGATCGGCCATATCGGCATCGACGGCGTGCAGGGCGATCTGATCTTCGTGCTGACCGGCCTGATGTTCGCCGGCTTCGGCGCGCTGCTGCGCCACTGGCGCGTCTCGGCGGTGTCGGCCGCGCTCGTCATCAACGTGCTGTCGCTGCTGCTGCTGCCGATCTACATCGCGACCGTCGGTCTCGCCCACGTCGCCGCGATCGGCATCACCGAGAACGCGATCCAGGCGCTGGCGCAGGGCGTGCTCGCCGGTCCTGCCGCGCTCTATCTGTTTGCGGTCTCGGTGCAGCGCCTCGGTGTCGCGCGCGCGGCGGTGTTTCCGGCCTGTGTGCCGGCGCTGACGCTGCTCACCGGATGGTTGCTGCTCGGCGAGCCGCCGACGGCGCTGCAGGCCGCCGGCCTCGTCACGGTGCTGTGCGGGTTCTATCTGGCGCAGCGACAGAGCTGAGGCGCAGCCGGCTCAGTATTTGGCGACGAGCGGCGTGCTGCCGAACTTGTAGTTGAGCGTCAGACGTGCCGTGTCGACGACAAAGCGCTGGCCTTGCGTGATTGTCGTCGTGGGCGCGAGGCCGGTCGTGTCAACAGCCGTGACCGACGAGCGCCCGAGATCGACATGAAGGTACTCGAGCCCGACGTTCCAGTTTCCGAAGGCTTTCGAGACGCCCGCACCGGCGCTCCAGCCCACGCGGGTCTCGGCAGCGCTCCCGACGAAATTGATGCCGGCGCAAGCAACGCCGCCCGGGGTACACGCAAATCCGATGCTGCTTTCCGTCCGGCCGTAGGCAAGGCCGCCGGTGCCGTAGAACAGCCAATCATTGGCGGCGTAGCCGACCTTCCCGCGCAACGTGCCGAACCAGTTGATCTTGGCCGACAGGCTTTCATCGACGTTCGCGGCCGTGGTCACCGCCGAAGTCGTCACCAGGCGACTGGCGCGAAAATCCGCGGCTTGAATGTCCGTGACGGCGCCGACCACCCATTGGCCGAATTGCTTGTCGTAACCGAACTGAAGCCCGCCAAACACGCCATTCGGGTTGAGGTTCGGGAATTGATTTCCGCTGACGAAGCCCGGAAAGCCGGTGGTCAGAAACGTCGTGATGTTTCCCGCGTTGCCGGGATTGACCAGGCTGAGACGGGGATCGGTATTTTCACCCCAGCCATAACCGACATTGCCGCCAACATAGAATCCGGTCCAGTCGTAGACCGCAGCCATCGGCGGAGCCTTGACATAGGGCCGGGCAGCCAGATCGGCCGCCTGGGCGCCGGTCAGTCCAATGATTGTCAGGCCCGCGGCAAGCGTCAGTCTTTTCATGAGGCAATTCCAACTTCCGGATCAAAACGCCTGCGAAAATACCTCAGGTTGTCTCGGCCGAATGTAGTGAATTTGACACACCGGCAAGCAAACGGCATTCGCCGGCGCGGCTAAAGGGCTCACGCCGGTGCTTGCGAATTCCATCTCGCGTCACGGGAGAGATAGAGGGCGCCGCGACTAGCCGCTCTTCGCCGGCGGGCTGCAGGTGACGGTGCAGCTGTTGAAATCGCAGACCAGCAGTTGGGATTTCGCCGGGCATGCCTTCAGACTGCGGATCGGCTTGGGCTCGCCGCCGGGGACGACCATTTCGAGCGTGGTGCAGTTGCCATAGCGGGAGCAGGCGCCGCTCGGGAAGACGATGTCGGTGCAGCGACAGGTCTGTGCGGCGTTCGCCGGTGCGCTGCCGACGAATGCGATCGGGGCCACGACGAGCGACGCGGCCAGAATGAACTGACGGAAATGCATGACGACCTCCCTATGGTTGTAAAGTATGCGGCAAGTTACCACAGGGGAGGTGCGGCGCTTGTGAAGCGCCTCACAAGGCCGCGCGTGCGAAGCTACTCTAATCGCCGACCTGGACCAGCCGCGATCCCTTGACCGGGGATTTCGGCAGCTTGCCGGGCTTCTTCTTTGCTTTTTTGACGGTCGCCTTCGCCAGCGCCGGTGACTTCTCGAGCCGGTGCAGGATGTGCTTGATCAGCCCCTCGCGATCGGACTTCTTGTCCAGGGCGTAGTGCTTGATCGTGATCTCGAGCCGATCCTTTTTCGGATGATAGTCGTGGTCGAGTGACGGCTTCTTCGACATGGACGGAACCCCCTCATGATGCAGCCGGGCTGCGTGCCCTTGCGTGTCATCCTAGCTGCATCGGGTGGGTTCGCCTATCGCGGTGTGCGTTCAGCGCGCAGGGGTATGACGCGTTGCCGAGCGGTGGGGCGGGTTAGGCCTTCTTTACGAACTCCGACTTCAGGTTCATGGCGCCGATGCCGTCGATCTTGCAGGCGATGTTGTGGCCGTCGGTGGCGTCCTGGAGACGGATGTTGCGGACCTTGGTGCCGCCCTTGACGACCGAAGACGAGCCCTTGACCTTGAGGTCCTTCATCACGATGACGCTGTCGCCATCGCTGAGCGCATTGCCATGGGCGTCGCGCACGCCGCCTTCATCAGGTGCAGCCGCTTCCGCACCCGCCGCGGCGCTCCATTCATGACCGCACTCCGGGCAGATCCAGAGATCGCGATCCTGATAGGCGTGCTCCGACTGGCAGGCGGGACAATGTGTGGAATCATTCATGCTGGTCTCGATCCTGGAAGGGAAACGCCTCGGCGGTCTTGATGCAGATCAATTTTCACGAAAACAACCCCATGCACAGTAGAAATGCTCGCGGGTTTTGAATTTCGGCGAATCGGAATAACATTTGACCCGTCGGGCAAAACAGGTGCATCATGGCAGGGTGGGCAGCTGCGATGGTTGAGGGCTGCACCCCGACGCACTACCCCTCCATGAACCGCGCCGTGCCCGACACCCGGATCGAGCTGCCCTTGGCCGCGCCGATCTCCGCGCGGATCAGCGAGCGCGCGCCCATGTCTTCGCCCTGGACGATGTCGATGGCGCCGCCGTGCGGCCAGCCGATGTCGCGCAGATAACCTGCGAACGCTGCGGCGGCCGCACCCGTCGCGGGATCCTCGACCACGCCGCCGGCGGCAAAGGCATTGCGAACATGAAACAGCCGCGGCGTTTCCACCGTCACCAGGGCGATGGTGACCAGGCCCGCTTGCTCCATCAGCGCGCGGCCCCGTTCGAACTCATAATTCATGCGCGCGAGCGCCTCGCGCGATCGCAACGCCAGCAGGGCATGATCGGCGCCGCCGTGAATTTTCGCAGGGCTCAGTTTCTGGTCGAGATCGCCGCTGGCGTAACCGAACAGATCCAGCAACGCATCCCGCAGCGACGCATCGAGCGGCGTGCTGCGTGTCGGCGGCGACTGCAGCGCGGCTGCGATGGTGGTGCCGTCGCGCTGCCCCGAGACGGAAATGTCGGCATCGTTCAGATGCAGCCCAAAGCTGCGATCGCCGTAGCGATGCGCAAGCGCCGCACCGAGCGCGATGGTGGCGTGGCCGCAGAACGGCACCTCCATCGCCGGCGAAAAGTATCGCACGCGCCAGGCCTCGCCCTCGGGTGCGGCAAAGGCCGTTTCCGAAAAGCCGACCTCGGTTGCGATTGCCTGCATCGCCGCTGCATCCGGCAACGCCTCGCCGATCCAGACGCCGGCGGGATTGCCGCCGGTGTTGCCGTCGGAGAAGGCCGCGATACGGAGGACATCGGTCATGAGGGGGATCCTGTTGGCCGCCAGGCCCGGCGGCCATTGGAGATGTGATGCGCGAAGGCGAGGCTATTGTTGGCGGGCGTTCCGCGTAAAGTAGTCGTGAATCCTCACGGCTTGCCGAACAGGCCAACTGGGCTTCTGCCCGGTGAGCTGACGAGATAGCGCGTCTCGCTGCGCATGCAAGTCGAAATGCAGACCTGCCCAACCAAATGCGGCAGCGATGAAAATGAGACCGGGAATAAAGTCGGCAATTTCGACGGGCCGGTGAGTGACAAGCTTGGCAAACGGCGTCGCGCTGCGAATGCCCGCTAGAGCGGCAATGAACTTGATCAAACTCCAGACGACGAATTGCTCGATTTGCCAGACGAACTTCGGGGCGATCGCGGCCCCGGATATCCCGGCAAGTACATATGTCAGCAATTGGGGACCGACAAAGACGCCGACGATGGCGCCGATGAAAATCACCTCGTCCCTGGCGTTCGTGAGGTAATCGACAATCGCTGCGCATGTCGCTTCGTAGGGTTTACAAACCGCAGCAAGGTGGGCGCTGTTCTTTGCCGCGACGATTTCCAATGCAAAGAAAAGCAAAAAGAAAAACGAGTTGATGTACCAGATCAAATAGAGCTCGCCGGCGTGCTGCTTTCTCAAGCGGCCTGCCACGTAAAATACCGCGACGGTCGCGACGATCACGAAAACGAGGTGCCAGCCCCAGCCCGCCATTTCAAGATTTCCCGCAGCAAGAACAGGGATGCGGAGCGTATTTGAGCACAAGAATTCGGGGCTGACCGCGGTCTGGCGCCTTCAAAACTGCCGACGATGCGGACAATCGTCGGCAGTTTGAGCCTGCGCCCGAAGTCTTAGGCTTGTCTCAATTTTCATTTTCCGCGTTGTCCGGGGCAGGTGCCCGACAACAGGCAGTAGGTCCCGGTACCTGTAATGGAACCACCGATCAGGGGCCCGGCCTTGCTGGTTTTGTCGGCCGAGGCAGTGGAATCCTGGGCTGGCGCAGCAAGAGTGAGATCTTGCTTGGGAATGGCAAGTTGCCGGACGAACTCATCCGGTTGGCGGAAGTTCTGCGTTTCGTATGGACTGTGATAATTGCCTAGCGGCCGCGTCAACGGCGCGGTCTCCAGCCTCTGCACAGTCGGTGAGAGCTTCAGCTCTGTAGCCGTACGCCCGAACCACCGTGCGGCCATTTCTTCCAGGACGACCAGAAACGTTCGGGGAGGAGGCCCGGCGTGAGCCGCGGTGCCGGACGCGCAAACAACTAAAAATACAAAAGCAGCAAGCATTTTCGCACGCATGGTGATCCCTCCATGAGCAAATGACTTTGACTGCAAACGCTCTAAATAATCAGCCAGCTCGGATGGACGCCCGCTGTTGGGCTACCAATGTCTGCAATGTTGCTTCTGCAATCTCGGGGCGGAACGCCCTGGAGAAGCAATATGTCCACCTGCATCTGTGGCGTGTGAGGGGGACAATCGGTTCACAGCGCCGTTTGAATTGGTCTTCACGGTTGCGCGATCATTCGAAAATGGACGTCGGCCACGCGGTTGTTGCGCTGCGTAATTCTGCGGGGATGCCGCGGTGAACGGGTCGCTGCGTTCGTGTCCAATGTCGGGGCAAGCTTCACGCAAGCAGGTATTGGGATAGAGTGGCATCGAATCATTGGGGGAGATTCTGCAATGCCGATCGCGGGGCAAAAGCTGGCCTTTGTCATGGCTTCGACCAGCCATGGGACGATGATCGTCAATCGATTCGACTATCGCATGGTCGCCCCTGACCGCGGCTACGGTGTCGGGTTTCAGCTCCTCGAGGGCGCCGCCTTCGATCCCGGCGAAGTCAAGGTCGCGCTCGAGCTGCTGGCCTTGCGGCGCAAGCACCACGGCGACGGCGTGATCGCGATCGACTGCGGCGCCAATATCGGCGTGCACACGATCGAATGGGCGTCCGCAATGACGGGCTGGGGCTCGGTGATCGCGATCGAGGCGCAGGAGCGGATCTACTATGCGCTCGCCGGCAACATCGCCATCAACAATTGCTTCAATGCGCTGGCCGTGCACGCGGCCGTATCGTCCGAAGCCGGTACGCTGCAAATCCCGAATCCGGACTATTTTACGCCGTCCAGCTTCGGCAGCCTGGAATTGCAGCAGCGTCCGAACAATGAGTTCATCGGCCAGCAGATCAATTATACCGACAACACCGTTCTGGTCCGGAAGATGACGCTGGACGAGCTCAATCTGCCGCGCGTCGATTTCATCAAGATCGATATCGAGGGCATGGAGATGGAGGCGCTGAGCGGCGCCCGGGAGACCATCAACAAATATCACCCGGTGCTGCTGATCGAGAAGATCAAGACGGACATCCCGCAACTCGAGCGATGGCTCGCCGACAACGGCTACAAGCCGTTCGGGCTCGGCATCAACATTCTCGCGGTCCATCAGGGCGACGCGAGCCTGAAGGATATCAACGCGCCGCAACGGGCGGGGTAGGCGGAGCGCGGCTTCACGGAAGCGAATGTCTCGTAGGTTGGGCAAAGCGAAAGCGTGCCCACGGACTTTTTGTGACGGAGAGAGGTGGTGGGCACGGCGCAAGTGCGCCTTTGTCCACCCTACGGCTTCGTGGCCGCGTAGGATGGGTAGAGCGGAGCGAAACCCATCAAGTGTTGTCGTGGAATGATGGGTTTCGCTGACGCTCTACCCATCCTACGGGCTGCGCCGCTACCAAGTCGTGATCGAAATTCGCTTGCCTTGCTTTGCGTCCTTTTGCACTCTTGCCGGGCAAGGAGACCAACGCATGAAGATCAAGACTGTCGCGTGTGCGCTCGGAACGGCCGGGGTGCTGTGCAGCCTCGGGATGTCAGGTGCTGAGGCCAAGACGCGGAAGGCCGTCGTCGTTCGCGCACCGCAAGAGAGGCTCATCGTCACGGCGCCCGTGCTGCGGCCAACGCCGTGGGATTACAATGTCGTTCCGCGCTATCGTTATCGGCCCGAAGACGACCGCGTCGATCCCTATGGCCCGCCGATCGTGCCGTCATATGTTCGGTACGAGGGATGGCGCTGGCCGTATTGGTGGTAGTGCGCAGCAATTCTTGGCTCTCGTAGGGTGGGCAAAGCGGAGCGTGCCCACCTGTTCTATCCGCATCAATGAGATCGTGGGGACGGCGCTTTGCGCCTTTGCCCACCCTACGGCATCGACGCTGACGCGCCATCCCGGCCACACCTGCTAACCACGTCCGATTCGGGTTCCGGCTCCGCGCTCCCCCGGCCTTGCCTGACATTCCCCCCGTCTATACCTTGCGTTGCGAAAGCGACGATTTTCTAGGAATGGATCGGCTGGAATGACCGTAATTGAGCGCGTTGCATCGGAGCAATCCGCAGCCCCGAAAATGCCGCCCGGCGTGCTGGTCGATGGCCCGGTGGTCGACGCGAAATTTCGCGATTCCTACATCTCGTTCGCCCTGATGATCGGAGGCTCGATCGGCGCGCTGATCTGGGCCTTCACGTATGGGATCGGCCGGGTGGAGATTTCGGTCTTCGCCGGCATGTTCATGCTGACCACGATGGGGATCGGTTTCATGCACCGCTACTTCGTGCATCGAAGTTATCGGGCGGGTCCGGTGATGCGGGCGATCCTCGCCGCGATCGCCACGATGGCGGTGCAGGGCTCGATCCTCAAATGGGCGAGCAACCACCGGCGGCACCACCTTCACTCCGACAAGCCCGGCGACGTCCACAGCCCCTATTATGACGGCGACGGTTATCGCATCGCCTCCTTCGCCAAGGGGATGGGGCACGCGCTAGGCAATTGGGTGTGGGACCGCGCCACCACCGATGCCGAATACTATGCCCGGGATATCCTGGCCGACCCGATCGCGATGTTCTTCACGCGGACGCGCTGGTACTGGTACGCGCTGTCGGCGCTGATCATTCCCGGCGGCATCGGCTATGCCTTCGGCGGCGTGCACACGATGATCGGCTGCGTGCTGTTCTCCGGCTTGTTCCGCAGCTACCTCATGACCATGGCGACGTCGCTGGTCAACTCGGTCTGCCATAGCGATGGCCGCTGGGGCTATCGCCGCTATGAGCTCAACGACGGCACCACCAACGAGCTGGTGACGACGATCCTCACCTTCGGCGAAGGTCTGCACAACAACCATCATCGCTTCCCGCGCGACGCCTATCTCTCGCACGCATGGTACGAGATCGACATCAACGGCCTGATCATTTTGGGGCTTGGGAAGCTCGGGCTTGTGCACGACATCTTCATGGCCGGAAGCCGGCAGCGAGCCTCGGACGGCGGGAAGGGGTCCGCGCCGGATACGGAGGCGACGGTCTGATCGGCACCCGTAGAAGCCGTAGGATGGGTAGAGCGAAGCGAAACCCATCAACAGTCGTCGCGGAATGATGGGTTTCGCAAGAGCTCTACCCATCCTACGGGCTACGCTCTCCAAGGCCGGATATCCGGAAGGAGAGTTGCCAAACGTGCGCGGACTGGCGAACATGGGTTGCTGATCTCGTCGGGGTATTCATTCGGCCCCGATCGACGCTATTTTGAAAAATCATTGGAGGGCGCCATGAATTGTTCGAGTTTGCGAATGTTCTTCCTTGCCGTTGCGGCCATCGTCGTTGCCACGGTCAATCCTGCGTCCGCGCAGATCGTGGCGCTCGGCCACAGCGCGGTCCACGGCAACGTCTCCGAATCCGAAATGTGGCCGGCGGTGCTGGAAGGCTTGCTGCGCGCCAAGGGATCTCAGGTTCATGTCGTCAATGCCGGCGTGTGGGGCGAGACCACCGATCAGACGCTTGCCCGTACGCCGAGCGTCGTTCCTGCGGGGACCAAGCTCGTCATCCTCTGCGACAACCCCGCCAATGACGTCAGGCACAATATGAGCCCGGTCAAGGCCATGGAGAACATCGCGGCCATCAAGAGCCAGTTGAAGGCCCGCGGCATTCGCGTCGTCGACGTCTGGGGAACCTACATGTCGGTCTGGCGGCAGCCGGGCAGCGTCGGTCCCGACGGCCGTCATCTCAGCGTCGAGGGCAACAGGAAGATGGCGGCGGCTGTGGTCGGCGTGGCGAGGTAGGCGACAGCAAAAGCGAAACGCATCAAGCGCCGCCATGATTGATGGGTTTCGCAAGTGCTCTACCATCCTAGGACATTGGAGCTGGTGCCTAGCGACCGGCGCATTTTCCCTATTGACTTAGAGTGCGCTCTAACCGGTAGCTTCCCGTGCGTCGTGACGAAAGAAGGGCGTTCATGAAGATTGGTGGACTGGCAAAACGTTCGGGGCTGTCGACCCACACCATCCGATACTATGAGCGGATCGGGTTGCTTCCCCACGCTGAGCGGGACCAATCGGGCCAACGCGAGTACGACGCATCGATCCTGACCTGGATAGAATTTCTCGGCCGTCTCAAGACAACCGGAATGCCTATTCGGGACATGCTGCATTATGCAGCCTTGCGGGAGCGTGGCGTCGGCACGGAAGCGGAACGCTGCGCCTTGCTCGAACAGCATCGCGAAAAAGTTCGCGCCCAAGTGGCCGATCTGCAGGCCTGCCTTTTCGTCCTCGACACCAAAATCGCCGGATACACCGGCGAGGACAAGAGGATGAGAGAATATGAAGCATCAATCCCCGAGCGTCGGCGAAAGCCGGCTGGAACGCGGCAAGCGGGCGCTCGCTGACATCGACGGCGAAGCTGGCCACAACGTCATTGCTGCGCTGGCGGATATCGCTCCCGATTTCGCAAACTATATTTTCGAGTTTCCGTTTGGCGACATTTATTGCCGCCCCGGCCTCGACCTGCGCGCCCGCGAAGTCGCAACCATCGCAGCGCTGACGGCGATGGGTACCGCGACACCTCAACTGAAAGTCCATATCGCGGCGGGGCTGAATGTCGGGCTGACCAAGGACGAAATCACCGAGGTCATCATGCAGATGGCTGTCTATGCGGGCTTTCCCGCAGCGCTCAACGGCCTGTTCGCCGCCAAGGAGGTCTTTGCTGCCCGGCGTCCGGGCCAGAACGGGTAACAGGAAAACCCATCAAGTGCCGTCGTGGAATGATGGGTTTCGCAAGAGCTCTACCCATCCTACGCGTCAATTGTCGTCATCCGCCGCAAGCCGCTGAAACTGCCGCTTCATTGCGTTGACCCGCGCGACATAGCTTGCAACGAGATGATCGCCGCAGCGCTCGGTGGCGATCATCTGAAAGTGGCGGCGCGCATAGGCGGTGGCGGGACCTCCGCCGCAAAGATGGATGAAGGCGGCGAGGTCCTGTTTTTGCTGCGCCGTGGCCTTCACATCGCCGGCGCGGGCGAGGACGTCAGCCACCTGGCGATCCAGATACACCGAGGCGAGCTCGATCGCGTGGCTCGGGATCGCGCGGGTGTAGAGGAAGGTCGAACCGCAGCCGTTGTCAGTCACCAAATTGCCGCGCACACAGAACCGCGCGGCGTCGCTCAGCGCCGGATCGGTCATCTGGTAGAGGCCGACGGCGGACGAGGCGGGCCGGTAGATCGCGAGCGGATTGATGCTCCATCGCCAGCGCCAATAGGTGCGCGCCACCGGATTGCCCGAACTCTCGACCTGCGCAAGGGCCGCCAGCAATTCGGGCGTGATCGTCGCGGTGGAGTAGGTGCGAAACAGCGGGCCGTATTGGCGCCAGTTTTCGGCCGGCTCCTTGTCGAGGGAATTGCCGATGAGGACGAACAGCTCTGTCGGCTTGCGGATGACGTGATAGGCGAGGTTCAGGAGCGCTGCGGCCGCAAGCAGGATCGCTGCCGTGCAGGCGATCCGAACCATTCGCGGCGCTCGCGCGAACGTCTTTCGCACCCACCGGGTACCCCGCCGGACGCTGAGGCGAGGGAGGAGGCGCTTGCTTTTGCTTGGCATGGGGCGTGTGTAGCATAGCACCAGGGCTGATGGCCGTGAACGCGAGCTCACCAATCCGCATCGCCGTAAGGATCCATCATATAGGGCGGGGGCATCCAGTGTCCTCGCGACGGAGGCCTGGGCCGGCGGGGCGGTGCGGCCGCTTGCACGTGCGGCCGTGCCGGTGCAGCCGTGTCGTTGCTCACCACGCTCCGCGCGACGGGTTTCGCGGATGCAGACGCAGGCGGAGCCGTCAGTTGTGTTTGCAGCGCCTGGACCTGCGCGGCGAGGCGCGCGTTGTCCGCTGCATCCTTCTCCTGCGCCGTCTTGAGCTGCTGAATGGTGTCGGCCTGCTCGCGCAGCGTCTGCTCGCTGCGGCCTTTCAGTTGCTCGAGCTTTCCGTTGATGGCCGCAAGCTCGCTGGTGATGGTCTTGAGCGATTGCGCGAGGTCGGACGATGATGGGTCGGCCGCCTGGGCGCTGGTTTTTGGCGCGTCCGTTTTTGGAACGTCAGCTTTTGAAGCGTCAGCTTTTGGAGCGATTTCCGGTTCCTTGGCGGGCGGCGGCGCCGGCACGGGCGTTGGCTCATCGGCCGCAGCCAGTTGCACGGCCGGCGGTTGCGCCGGACGTTCGACCGCGGACACTCGTGGCGGCTGACCGGCGGGTGGCGCCCATCGCGCCATGATCGACTTGCTGAATGATTTGGCCTCATCGCGATATTGCGAAGCGAAGGCGGCACCGAGAAGGCCGATCGCGAGCACGAGGATAACCAAAGCACGCAGCATGGGCCGATCTCCCCTCAGGCCTTGATTGCGGACCGTGCTAGCTCGTGCCGGCACGATGTCCCTGCGAGTCTTGTTCTCGGGAGGCTTGTTCTCGGGAGTTTTGGCCGCCTTCGCACTGCCGCTTGCCTGCGAGGCCCGCGAGCTTTCGCCGCCGCGTTCCATTCCGGAAACCAGCCGGTCGAGCCGCGCAAGGTCTTCCTCGGCGCTCTTGATCTGGTCAAGGGCCCGCGCCAGCCCGCCATCGGCGCGCCCCTCGTTCGGCTTGGGGGCCTCAGGCTTTTGGGGATCGGGTTTGGGGTCGTCCGCTTCAGGCACCGATGCACGCTCCATCCAGTCGGGCGCTAACGGCAGTCCGATCGCAGGAAGGATAGGCCTCACCGTCGTCCAACACAACGCGCGTGCGAAGGAGAAATTGTGGCGGCCACGGGGGCGGATCGAGGCTCCGGCACTGTCACCGCAATTCGGAGCCCGCAATCAATAGCGGCCGCCGCTGCCCTTTTGCTGCGTGATCCAGGCCGACAATGATTTCGGTGGCGCTTTCGCGGTCCGGCCCGCTGATGCCTTCGGATTGTCGCGGGCGCCTTGCGTCGAACGGGTGCGCGGCGCTTCCGTTGCGTTGACGCGCTTCGCGGCAGCCGTCGATGCCTCTGCGGCTTCCCTCTCGAGGCGCAACTGTTTCAATCGCGCCATCTTGAGGCGCTCCGCCTCGACTTCGGGTCCGTCGGACAGCAGGGCCTTGTGTTGAGCAAGCTCGGCCGGGACCAGGACGCCGAGAATGGTTGTCTCGCCGAGCGCCTTGCAGGCTTCGAGCCGATGCAGTCCCTCGACCAGAACGAGGCGGTCTCCGTCGAGCCGAACGGAAATGGGGGCCTGTTGTCCGATGTCCAGAATGCTTTCCGCGATCTCCGCGACGCTCTCGGGCCTGATCGCTTTCTTCTGCTTCGTGGGAACGAAGATCTTCTCGATCGGGAAGCTTTCCGGTTTGGGCATAACTCGACTCCGCTTCTACCGGGCCCATCGGAACCCATGCCGGTAGGTTCGGAGTTTAGCTCGTAGGATGGGTAGAGCGAAGCGAAACCCATCAATGTCCGTCGTGGAATGATGGGTTTCGCAAGTGCTCTACCCATCCTACGGGCTGTCACCGCAATTCCCATCATCTTCGCGAACCGCAAATACGGGTGGTTGAACGCTTGTGACACCCATCATCCCCGCGTGCCGCGTTGGCAGGCGGAGAAAAATGGCAAAGTTGAGACTGTCAACGACAGATTGGATTAGTAATGCCACTTATCCACGTCATACACTGAGTGTCGTTTGGGGTGCGGGGTGCGTATTGGGAGGGTCAATCATGGCAAGTGTCGGACAATTGCGCAGGCACGAAGGAGTGAACCTGGTTCAACTCGAGGCGGACATTTCATCGATCCGCCACGGAAGCTCGATCGCTTCAGTTGCTCTGCCTGATTACGTCGAGCACACCGAGGGCGTCACGCGCGTCGGCGCGCTCAGTGCAGAGGCGGTCATTCGCGACTATGAATCCGCTGCAAGAGAGATCGAGGCCATGGGCACCGAGTTGATCGACGCCGCGCAAAAATGCGAGGTGCTGACGGCCCAGGTCCATGATGCGATTGCCTTCATGCGCGAAACGGCCGCGGGCTATCGTGCAGAGGGACGCAAGATATTCAAGCGCATCGAAGAATGCGCGCTCTTCACGGAGGACGTCCGCAAGACATGTGAAGAGGTCAAACGCAGAATGACGGAAATCTCGGTCGGCGAGTCCCCCAATGAGGAGATTGCCGCACCAGTGCGCGAGCTGAGCGGAATCGCGGCCAACGTGTCGATGTCCGAGATGCCGTGATGCGGGAGCGGTAATAGCTCGTAGGATGGATAGAGCGAAGCGAACCCCATCAATGTTCGTCGTGGAATGATGGGTTTCGCAAGTGCTCTACCCATCCTACGGGCTGGCCGACTGTGCGAATTCTGGCCGGCGCAGCGGTCGGGCCAAATCGCACAGCGCCCAAAAAAAGTCGTACCGCAATTGTGAATTGTCCCACAGACGGCGGCCGTCCCGTCTGTTTATCTGCGGCCAAACGGCCCCTCGTGCGCACGCTTGGTATTGCGCACTTGGCGCCTCCGCATTCCGCAACGACTGGGTTATCGCTATGGGCGTTTTTCATCGCACGGCCATGCTTTGCAGCTGGATCATCGAGTCCACCATGAGCGGGTGTACCGAGAGATTTCGCGTGCGCTGAACAAGGCGTGCAGGAGTTGTCTTGAGGCCCCGCCGGTGAGGACGGGGCCTTTCTTATGTTCGCAATCTGCCCACTCCAGCCCGGCGGAGCCTTCGCGAGAAGGAGGCAGGGTCATGTGGGAGTATTTTGGCCCCGATTTCGCTTTCGACGTGGTCAAAGGGGTGGTCGCTGGGATCGCCTCATTGGCAGTTCAGGTCATCGCACCGCGGACCTTTCGTGCCGCGACACAGTTTCGCGCGCGTTGGGTTGCGAGAAGGGCGGCGAAGCAAGCTGCACGACAAGCGCGTCGAAATGCGGTGGCGAACGATGAGCGGTGAAGAGCGAATGGCCCGGGTGGAGCATACGCGACATCCGGGCGACACGGCGCTCCCGCAGCCGTGCGCAAATAGAGAAGGGCGGCCTCTCGGCCGCCCTTCGTCCGGGATAAGCCCGGGTCTAACGATCGTCGTGACCTGCTACCCCCTCACGAACACCCCGTCGTGCTGCCGCAAGTATCGCACTTCATGCAGGTGCCGTTCCGCACCAGCGTGAAGTTGCCGCACTCTGAGCACATCTCGCCTTCGTAGCCCTTGGCCTTGGCTTCCGCGCGGCGCTCGGCCTTGCTGGGGGCTGCGGTCGTGGCCGCGCTGCCGGCCTTGCTCCACTGCAGGGCCTCGAGCTTCTCCGTGGGGGAGAGGTCGTGGCTGACTTCCTGCTTCAGCGCGACCGCGCCTTCCAGGACATCGCCGACCCGGGCGCTCGCACCATGCCCGGCAAGAGCGGTGACCTTGCTGCCGCCGGCAGGCGCGTTGTCACTGCCGGAGGCGACCGCGGCCGAGCCGCCGCGCATCACCACGAGATTGTCGGTGCGGGAGCGGGTGAGGCCGCGCGACACCAGCTTGGTGGCGTGATGGGTCTCGTCCGGCTCCTTGCCTTCTTCCACGCCCTTGCCGAGCGCGTCGAAATTCGACTCGGTCGGATCGACATGGGCGAGATCGAAGCGCGACATGTAGCTCACCGCGAGCTCGCGGAAGACGTAGTCGAGGATCGAGGTCGCGTACTTGATGCTGTCGTTGCCCTGCACGGGGCCCGCCGGCTCGAAGCGGGTGAAGGTGAAGGCGTCGACATATTCGTCGAGCGGCACGCCGTATTGCAGACCGAGCGACACGGCGATGGCGAAGTTGTTGATGAAGGAGCGGAGTGCAGCGCCCTCCTTGTGCATGTCGATGAAGATCTCGCCGAGACGGCCGTCGTCATATTCGCCGGTGCGGAGATAGACCTTGTGGCCGCCGACGACCGCCTTCTGGGTGTAGCCCTTGCGGCGATCCGGCATCTTCTCGCGCTCGCGCATCACGATGATGCGCTCGACCAGCTTCTCGACGATCTTTTCCGAGACCTGGGTGGCACGTGCCGCCATCGGCTTCTCGTAGAGCGTCTCGACCGCATCGTCCTCGTCCTCGTCATCGCTGATGAGCTGCGAGTTGAGCGGCTGGCTGAGCTTCGAGCCGTCGCGATAGAGCGCGTTGGCCTTCAGCGCGAGCTTCCACGACAACATGTAGGCGGACTTGCAGTCCTCTACAGTTGCGTCGTTCGGCATGTTGATGGTCTTGGAGATCGCACCCGAGATGAAGGGCTGCGCGGCCGCCATCATGCGGATGTGGCTCTCGACCGACAGATAGCGCTTGCCGATCTTGCCGCAGGGATTGGCGCAGTCGAACACGGAGTAGTGCTCGGCCTTCAGGTGCGGGGCACCTTCCACCGTCATCGCGCCGCAGATGTGGACGTTGGCCGCCTCGATCTCGCGCTTGGTGAAGCCCACGGCCTGGAGCAGGTCGAAGCCGGGGGCCGCGATCGCCTCGGCACCGATGCCGAGCTGGTCGCGGATGAAATCCTCGCCAAAGGTCCACTTGTTGAAGGCGAACTTGATGTCGAAGGCGGTCGGAAGCGCCTTTTCGACCTTGGCGATGGCTTCATCGGTAAAGCCCTTGGCCTTCAGCGTCGAGGCGTTGATGCCGGGCGCGTTGGACAGCGAGCCGTGGCCGACGGCGTAGGCTTCGATCTCCGCGATCTCGCTCTCGCGATAGCCGAGCGCGCGCAGCGCTGCGGGCACCGCGCGGTTGATGATCTTGAAGTAGCCGCCGCCGGCGAGCTTCTTGAACTTCACCAGGGCGAAGTCGGGCTCGATGCCGGTGGTGTCGCAATCCATCACCAGGCCGATCGTGCCGGTCGGCGCGATCACCGTGGTCTGGGCGTTGCGATAGCCGTGCTTCTCGCCGAGCTCGAGCGCCGCATCCCAGGCCGCCCTCGCGTGCGCGATGATGTCCTGTTGCGGGCAGGAGGCGTGGTCGAGCGGCACCGGGTTGACGGAGAGGGCCTCGTAGCCGGAGGCCTCACCATGCGCGGCGCGGCGGTGGTTGCGGATGACGCGCAGCATGTGCGCGGCGTTCTTCTTGTAACCGGGGAAGGTGCCGAGCTCGGCCGCGATTTCGGCCGAAGTCTTGTAGGTGATGCCGGTCATCACAGCGGTCAGCGCGCCGCAGAGCGCACGGCCTTCCTTGGAGTCGTAAGAGAGGCCCATGGTCATCAGCAGGCCGCCGATGTTGGCGTAGCCGAGGCCGAGCGTGCGGAACTCGTAGGAGAGCTCTGCGATCGCGCGCGACGGGAACTGCGCCATCATCACGGAGATTTCGAGCACGATGGTCCAGAGCTGGCAGAGATGCTCGTAGCCCTTGACGTCGAACTGTTTGGTCTCGGTGTTGTAGAAGGTGAGCAGGTTGGCGGACGCCAGGTTGCAGGCGGTGTCGTCCAGGAACATGTATTCCGAGCACGGGTTCGACGCGCGGATGTCGCCGGACGCCTTGCAGGTGTGCCAGTCGTTCATGGTGGTGTTGAAGTGCAGGCCCGGGTCGGCCGACGCCCAGGCGGCGTAGCCGATCTTCTCCCAGAGGTCGCGCGCCTTCAGCGTCTTCGTCACCTTCTTGGAGGTGCGGGCGTTCAGGTTCCAGTCGCCATCGGTTTCGACAGCGCGCAGGAAGTCGTCCTTCAGCGAGACCGAGTTGTTGGAGTTCTGGCCGGACACCGTGAGGTAGGCTTCGCTATCCCAGTCGGTGTCGTAGACGTCGAACTGGATGTCCTTGTAGCCCTGTTTTGCAAATTGGATGACGCGCTTGATGTAGTTATCGGGAACAAGCGAGCGACGAGCCAGCTTGATTTCCCGGCGGAGCGCTGGGTTCTTCTCGGGGTCGAAGCAATCGTCGCCCGAGCCTTCGCAGTTCACGCAGGCCTTCAGCACCAGCTTGAGGTGCTTCTGGTTGATCTTGGAGCCGGTGACGAGAGCGGCAACCTTCTGCTCCTCCTTCACCTTCCAGTCGATATAGGTCTCGATATCGGGGTGATCGACGTCGACGACGACCATCTTGGCGGCGCGGCGCGTGGTGCCGCCCGACTTGATCGCACCGGCAGCGCGGTCGCCGATCTTGAGGAAGCTCATCAGGCCGGACGAGCGGCCGCCACCCGACAGCTTCTCGCCTTCGCCGCGCAGGCGCGAGAAGTTGGAGCCGGTGCCGGAGCCGTATTTGAACAGGCGGGCCTCGCGGACCCAGAGGTCCATGATGCCGCCTTCGTTGACGAGGTCGTCACCGACGCCCTGGATGAAGCAGGCGTGCGGCTGCGGATGCTCGTAGGCCGACTTGGACTTGGTCAGCTTGCCGGTGAAGGGGTCGACGTAATAGTGGCCCTGGCCGGGACCGTCGATGCCATAGGCCCAGTGCAGCCCGGTGTTGAACCATTGCGGCGAGTTCGGCGCGACCATCTGCATGGCGAGCATGTAGCGGAGCTCGTCGTAGAACGTCTGGGCGTCTTCGTCCGACGTGAAGTAGCCGCCCTTCCAGCCCCAATAGGTCCAGCAGCCGGCGAGACGATCGAACACCTGCTTGGACGAGAGCTCGCTGACATAGCGCTCCTTCTCGGGCAGAGCAGCAAGGGCCTCGGTGTCGGGCACGGAGCGCCACAGGAAGGAGGGGACGGACTCTTCCTCGACCTTCTTCAGGCGCGCCGCGACGCCGGCCTTGCGGAAATACTTCTGGGCGAGCACGTCGGAGGCGACCTGCGACCATTCGGTCGGCACCTCGACGCCGTCCATTTTGAACACAACCGAGCCGTCGGGATTCCTGATCTCCGACGTGGTCAGGCGGAATTCGATTCCCGCATAAGGTGACTGTCCCGAAGTGGTGTGGCGCCGCTCAATCCGCATGGTCTTGCCCCGTCCTTATCTTTGACCGGATCCGCCTCTCGTTGAAGGCGTCCGGGTCGCTATTTCGTTTCGCGTTTCCACCCAGGCCTGATCAGCCCTTGGGCACCGCAGTTCAGCCGGTGGATCCGGCCCAGTTTCTCCCGGGGATGTCGGGTGCGTGTGCACCTCTCATCCGCCGGCATGTCCAGACACATCCGCCCCCAAGGGGATGAGCCCGACATGCGTTCAAACGCCCCACAACGTCACAACGTCTACCGATGCCATCCGAGCCTGTTGCCGGCCCGTTCTGGCGCCCGAAAAGTCCGCTTATCGCGGGCAGACAAGCCCTTTCCCGCTGCCTTTGGCTGGCTGGCGGAGTGGCGATTTGCGAGACCCTTTGGGGGAGTGCCGGCGGGACGCAAACTCACTCGCGCCGAACGGACCGAAAGCTAGGACTCTCCGTTGCGCCCGTCAAGAACTAGTGCGAGTTCCTGAATCAAATACTAAATATGGTGGATTGCGGGGGATAACAGGGGGCAAGCCCTCACCTGTTGTTGAGCCAAGTATCAGTGAGTCCTCAGGGATTCCCAACCGAAAAAATTTGCATCCCGTGACGATACGGACCCTTCATCCCGCTGTTCACAGGGCAGGTATATTTTTGGGCAACGGGATTGCGTCAGCGGGACTCACGTAGTGGTACGGAAGGAGAGGGCAGGCATGCCCGCCGAGGCGGTGGTCGCGCCTGCGAATCCGCGCCAAGCTGACCTCGATTTTGCCGGACTGCCCACATGCTTGATTCGACCCGTCGGGATGCGCGACCGCGCATCGCCCCGGCCGGCCTGATGTTCCTCGCGATCACCTCGATCGGCTGGGGCTTCAATTGGCCGGTGACAAAGTTCCTGCTTGGCGAACTGCCGCCGCTCACCTTGCGCGGCGTCACCGGCGTGCTCGGCGCGGTGCTGCTGGCCGCGCTCGCCCTGGTCCGCGGCGACAGCCTGAAGGTCGCGCCCCAGATCTGGCCGCGGCTGGTCACCGCCGCCACCCTCAACGTCACCGGCTGGATGGTGCTGATGGGGCTCGCGCTGCTGTGGCTGCCGGCGAGCGAGGCGGCACTGATCGCCTACACCATGCCGGTCTGGGCCTCGCTGATCGCCTGGCCCGTGCTGGGAGAGCGGCCGACCTTGCTGCGCACGCTCGGGCTGGTGATGGCCTTTGCCGGCCTCGCCTCGATCATGGGCGGCAACGGCATCGCCGCCAGTGCGGAGAAAGCGCCCGGCATCATCATGGCGCTGTGCGGCGCGATCGGCTTTGCCGTCGGCACGGTCTTCTCCAAGAAGTACCCGATCCACCTGCCGCCGATCACGGCCGCGGCCTGGCAGATCGGGATCGGCTGCCTGCCGATCTCGATCGTCGGCCTCCTGATCGAGACCTCGCATCTGGACAAGGTGACACCAATCGGCTGGCTGCTGTTGGTCTATTCGACCGTGGTGCAATTTTGCATCGCGTACGTCAGCTGGTTCGCAGCACTCGCCCGCCTGCCGGCCTCGGTCGCGGCGATCGGGACGATGGCCGTGCCGGTCATCGGCGTGGTGGCGTCCGCGCTTGCGCTGCACGAGCCGCTCGGGGCAGGGCAGATCGCCGGGCTGATCTTTACGCTGGCGGCTGTGGTGCTGGCGACGCGCTGAGTAGTCTGCGAGGCCGCGAGCGCTGCAAACGGGTACAATAAAAACCGACCGGTCGACTTGTTTTTAAGGCCGCAGTCTGATATTGGCCGGCTGATGGAAGCTGCCACCGCGCCCGATTGCACCGACTATGCGGTGCCGGCCAGGATCCTCCTCGTCGAGGACGACCGGGACATCGCGCGCATGCTGGCCGAGCTGCTCACCGAGGCGAACCTCGTTGCCTCCGTCGTCGGATCTGGCGCGGAGATGGATCACGTCCTGCGGCGCGACGACTTCGATCTGATCGTCCTGGACGGGATGTTGCCGGGGGAAGACGGCTTCAGCATCTGCCGCCGGCTGCGCTCGACCGGAACGGTTCCAATCATGATGCTGACAGCACTCAGCGACGATGTCGATCGCATCGTCGGCCTGGAGCTCGGTGCCGATGACTACGTCACCAAGCCGTTCAGCTCGCGCGAGTTTCTGGCGCGCATCAAGAGTCTCCTGCGCCGGGCCTCCTACGCCAACCGCGTTGCCCGGCAGCCTGCCAGCATGACCTTCGCAGGCTGGAGGGTCGATCCGGTGCAGCGCAAGCTTCACGATCCCGACAGGGTCGAGATGCCCATGACCACGGCGGAGTTCGACATCCTGCTTGCCTTCTGCGCCAACCCGGGTCGGGTGCTGAAGCGCGAAGAACTCCTTTCGCTGACGCATGCCGGTTTGGCAGGGCCATTCCTGCGCAGCATCGACGTTCACGTCAGTCGCGTTCGTCAGAAGATCGAGCCGAACGTGCGAGAGCCGACGCTGATCAAGACCATTCGCCTCGGGGGCTATCTCTTCACGCCGACCGTTACGGCCGCCTGAGGTTGGAGCGGCTTGTTTACGCCGCGGGAAGGTCGCAGGGCGGGGCGCTAATATCTCTACACATACCGCCACGGCACGGACAAATTTCGACAGAAAAGACGCCGCAGCTTCGACCCCAAATGCTGCCGTTACGTTCAGCTCAGCGCGTCAGTCGAGGCGAGATTATGCACAATACGGAGTCAGTCATCCCAGAGGTCGCGCCGGGCCGGCGCTGGTGGCTTCCCATCTTCAGGGCGCTCGCGCATCTCCTTGGCTTAGGACGCGCCCGCGACCAGCGTCCGGTCGATGGGAGCGGCGTCATCGTGTCGAATGACGACGAGTTTGGCGATCCGAGCCGTGTGCATGCGCTTCTCGCGTCCATTGAATCCAAGCCTGAATCCACGCCGCGCGAGTTGCTCGCTGCTCCCGCGGTCATGTCGGAAGTGACCGTGCCGGAAGTGGTGGCCTTGCCGGATGCGTCTCACACGCCGCCGGACGCCGATCTCGACATGCCTGCGGTGCAGGAGAACGCGAGCCGTTCGCTCGTTCGACCGGCCGCAGCCGCGCCGCGTGCGCGCGTGCCGGCCTTCAGGTACGTTCCGCGCAGGCTCGCCTTTGAGATGCCGAGGTTTCGCAGGTCTCGTTTTCGTTTCCTGGACGCATTGCTCCTGCTTGCGATCGTCGGCGGTTTGTCCATGTCGCGCGGAGAGCCGGCGGCATCCAGCCCCGATGTGGCAGCGGTCAGTCAGGACATTCGCCGTGATCCAGCTGATGGAGCCGAAATAGATTCCACCGCGCAGCCGGGTGTGACAACCATATCCACGGAAGGCAATCAGCCGGTCGACGAAGCCACGTCCCCGCCCGGCACGCGTGCGGCCGAACCCGAGACTGGTGTCTCGGAAGCGCGCGATATCCTGACGACGACGACGACGGAGCCGAAGGCCGAGAAGGCATCTGCGGAGCCGGCACGTGAGAGCTCGAACCGCGACGTCGATGCCAACCGGGCGCCGGCGAAGGTCGCGGGCATCCCGGCTGAACAGAAAAAGGAAGCAAAGGCCAAGGTCGAACCCGCCGGGCGCCAGAGGTTGGTGCGCCTCGCTTCCACGGCGCCGGCC
Organism: Bradyrhizobium sp. CCGUVB4N; assembly: GCF_024199945.1. GTDB lineage: Bacteria > Pseudomonadota > Alphaproteobacteria > Rhizobiales > Xanthobacteraceae > Bradyrhizobium. Next base: position 4,592,932 of record NZ_JANADP010000001.1, read on the forward strand.
GAGAAGCCCAAATTGCTCGGCCAGCTACGGGGCGACGTCGACTATCGGAATTGGAGATCGAGTGCGGCTGACGTGACCCCTTCCTGGGGCGGACCCCCGCCGGTGATCTACGGCCCGGCACCAGCTCCGAATGTTGCCGTCGCCGAGCCGGCCAACGCGACCAAGCGACAGGATAGGCTGTCTTATGCCAGGTCCGGGGTTCTGGAGCGCGTGATGGATGCACCTGGAGCAGTGCTGAGCGGGGGCCGGCAGGCCCTGTCCAACATCCTCGATGCGATTTGGTGACCAGAATTAATGCCGAGCCGGGTGATCTGACTCAGCGATCCCGCCAGTCGCCCATTTCAACTCGACACAGCCATGTTGTTGCGTAGCTACTCTCGACCTGCGACCGGCAACTGCACCTTGGTACAGGGGCAGGCCGGTCGTCTGCCGGCCGCGCTTGGCATGCGCGGTATCATGCGGTTTGTTGTGCTGCCGGTCGTCATCGGATTGGGGCTTGGAGGTTGCGCGACGACCCCGGGTGGCGCTGCTGGCCTTCGCAATCCGCTCGATGCACAAGCATCTCTCGCCGAGGGCGGAAAAGCGACCGACAAGAGCGGTTATCTTGCAGTCCACGATTTGCCGCCGGCGCGCAAGGCGCCGCTCATGGACGTCGCCGAGCAGCAACGGATCAAGGCCGCACTGATCGCCGCTCGCGGGCGTCAGACAGTCGCGCCAACCAAGGCCTCATCAGCGGATGCCAATGCTTCGCGATAGCATGACCTCGATCAGCGACGCGTCAGCCCGCCGCCATCCCGCCGACGTTCAACGTCTTCCGGATCATCTCGCGCTAGCCGTCCGGACGCCGGGGTATCAGTGGTCCTGAGGCTCTTTCTCTCGGCGGCGTTGCCCAGAGGCCGGCGGTTTCAACGGCAGGTCAGCAGGTGCGACAGCAAAGACTTCGAGGGGCTGGTCGTAGCCTTTGATGTGTCGCTGCCCGAGCGATGCCAACGGAACGCTATCCCTTACCCTTCCAGCGATCGTCGGATCAGCCAGGATCTGCGCGTCCTTCGCGAGATTGCAGAGCCGCGACGCCAAATTCACCACGGCTCCCATCGCCGTGTAGTCCAGCCGACCGTTATAACCAACCGTTCCTACCGTTGCCGGTCCCATCGCAACGCCCACGCCAAAGCCGATCGCGTGGCCGGCGTCGCACCATTTGCCGGCAAGGGACTGCACCGTCGTTTGCAGGTCGATCGCGAGTCGGACCGCTTGGGTTGCCGGCTGTTCGCATGCGACCGGGGCATTGACGAGGAGCATGACTCCGTCCCCATCAAAGCCGATGAGCGTTGCCTCGTGACGAGTCGTCACGGCACCAACGGCCTCGTAGTATTCGCGCATGACGCTCATGATGACATCAGGTTCATTGCGCGTGGAGAACGCCGTGAAGCCGCGCAAGTCGCCAAAAATGACGGCGACTTCACGTCGCTGTCCTTCGAGCAGTTCGTGAGAATGCTCGACCAATTCGGCGACCTGCGATGGCAGGAACTGCTTCAGCCGTTCGATCCGCGCAGATTTCTGTTGCGAGATCGCCAGTTCAGAAGCCATTTCATTGAAGCGCAACGCCAGTTGCTGCAACTCGTCACCGCTGAAGATCCTGATGCGATGCTCGAATTGTCCGGTTCTGATCCGCTCCACGCCCTCTTCCAGTTGCTTGATCGGGCCGGACATTCTGTGCGCGCGCCAATAGGCGAGCGCCAGCGCGACAAGAAGACCGAAGGCAATCAGAATTGACGAGCGCCACAACGCCGCGTGAATTGATGCAAAGGCTTCCGAGACCGGCTGCATCGCGATCACAGTCCATCCCACATCGGCGGCTAGAACGGACAGCGCAACCACCGGCTTGCCTTGGTCCCCGGTTATCACCGCGGCTCCGCTCGACGCGCCAACGAGATGCTTGATCCGGCCGAAACTGCCCGAGCTGGCGCGGCCGCGCAGAACCAGACTGATGTCGGGATGGGCGATCAGATGACCGGAGTCATCGACAACAATGGCGTAGCCGGTCTCGCCAATTCGAATGGCGGCGATGACATCCCAGATCAGCTTCAGATTGACTTCGGCGATCACGACCCCCGCGGTCGGCAGGCTCCCGGCAACCGCGATCCTCATATAGGGCTCTGAATCCCGCTGGTACTGAACCGGCCCGTACCAGACCTTGTTGGCGCGTGCGCCGAGAACAGCGGGATCAGCAGACATATCCATGCCGCGCCCGGTCCTGTTCAGATGCAGCCTGGAAACAAAGATCCGCTCGGTGCCGGCCTCATCCAGAAGCGAAACCGAAACGATTGCAGGTACCTGCTGGAGAAGGCGCAAGGCGTCGATCTTATGTTGCGCATCGTCCCCGGCAGACCAGGGAAGCTGCACCATCCAACCCAGCTGATCCCGGATGCCGTCGGTGAACGCCTCGATCCTGTCGGACGCCGCGCGAGCATCGGCCTGCAGCACCGCGCTGATCTGGCGGCGCTGGTCCCGGTAACCGAAAGACGCCTCGACGGCCGCGCCCAGTATCAAAGGCACGACGGCAGCGACAAACAACGTCGCGAAGTACTTGCAGAACAGCGAGCGACGCGGGGGCATCGTACACGAAGAGGACTGCGCAGCACCGTCGGTCATCAATGCTCTCAGGAGATCACCTTGCTGGCCCGAAACAGGATCGACGACACGTCCAGGTCGATGCCCAGAAGCCTGGCTGTCTTCAGATTGACTGCCAGTTCAAACTTCTCGGGGCGCATCACCGGAAGATCTGACGGATTTTCACCGCGCAAGATGCGATCGGCATACGTGGCAAGCCGAAAGTAGGTCGTGCGCTGGTTTGCGCCGTAACTCAGGAGACCGCCAGCGTCACAATATTCAGACCAGCCAAACATCGAAGGCAGCCGGTGCGCGATTGCAAGCTCCGCAATCTTCGCACGATGCACCAGCGTCACAACATCGGGAAACACGAGGAGAGCATCCGCGTCCACGTTTCCGGCAGCGGTCAACCCATTCTCGATTTCGCGAGCGCCACAGAACGGAACGTAGGCAGCCTCGATGCCGAGATTCCGGCACGACTCCAAAGTCGCACGCCATTCCAGTGGCTCTCCCGGATGATCCGTGTTCGAGAAGACCGCCAGTTTTCGCAGCTTTGGATAGATGTCCTTGAGCAGCTCAACGCGCTTTCCTGCCAGCTCGAGCGACAGGAACGTGCTGCCGGTGAAATTGGTGCCGGGGTGAGCTAGGCTCTTCACCACACCCAATGCGACGGGGTCACCGCTCAGTGCAAACAGCACGGGGATGTCGGTGACCGCGGTCATGGCGCGTGTCGCCGGACCGCTCGAGACCACAAGGTCGATATCCCCTCGCTGCAACTCGGAGACGATCTTGCGCAGTGCCTGCGGATTTCCAGGGGCATAGTGCGTCTCGAAGGTTACGGTCTTGCCCTCGACGTATCCCAGCGCGCGCATTCCCTCGCGAAAGCCGTCCAGGAAGGGATCCGGTTCGGACTCAGTCGAGACCCAGAAGATGCGATGCAGCTTGGCTCCGCCCTGCGCCCGTGCGATCGCAGGCCAGACCAGTCCTCCACCAATCAACGAGATGAACTCGCGTCTTTTCATTCGAGCACCTGTGGAAAGCTGCGCCGTCAGTTCCGGCCGCAGACCAGGATCCTAGCTGTGCATCTGGTGACTGCGATCGGTATCGCGCTCCGCAAGCGGACTGTCGCGACGCCGGCTCCAACATTTGTCGCCGGGAGCATGCTCGGAGATGGGGGTGGTGAGACGATTTGTCCTTGAGATGCGCTTGATTTTTGCTTGAGACCGGCCCGATCGGAATCAAAACGGCCTTACTCGTTGCATTGCGCGGTTTCGGAACACCTCCGGCGCGGATCCGGGCGAGCCACGGCGGCTCAAGAGGACAACCGGAACTCACATCCTGAGCAGTGCGCTCGGCCTTATATATGCGAGACCGCAGCGCGCCTTCGGTAGTCCGTGCGCTCAGCCCGTCCGCATCCCGCCGCCACTCAACGCCCTCCGGATCATCTCGGCGAGCTGGTTGCGGCGGTACGGCTTGGTCAGCAGCATCACGCCGTCGTCGAGCTTGCCGTGGTGGACGATGGCGTTGTCGGTGTAGCCGGAGGTGTAGAGCACTTTGACGCCCGGGCGGCGCTTCGCCACCTCGTCGGCGAGCTCGCGGCCGCTCATGCCGCCGGGGATGACGACGTCGGTGAAGAGCAGATCGAAGGCCTGGCCGGCCTCGATCAGTTGCAGCGCGGCGCGGCTGTCGCCGGCGGCCACCGTCCTGTAGCCGAGGCTCTGCAGCTGCGCAGTAACGAAGTTGCGCACCAGCACGTCGTCCTCGACCACGAAGATGGTCTCGGCGCCGCCTTCGGCCTGCGGGGCGATTGCTGCGGCCACTTCCGTCGTGCCTTCGCCGGGCGGCAGATAGAGCTTGATCGTGGTGCCGTGACCTTGCTCGCTGTAGATCTTGATATGGCCGCCGGACTGCTTGACGAAGCCGTAGACCATGGAGAGCCCGAGGCCTGATCCCTTGCCGACCTCCTTGGTGGTGAAGAACGGCTCGAACGCCATGTCCTGCACGCTCTGCGGCATGCCCGTGCCGGTGTCGCTGACGGCGAGCATGACGTAGGGGCCGGGCCGCACGTCGGCGTTGGCCTGCGCGTAAGCCTCATCCAGCACGACGCGGTGGGTCTCGAGCAGGAGCTTGCCGCCGTTCGGCATGGCGTCGCGGGCGTTGATCGCCATGTTGAGCACGGCATTGGTCAGGCGCGACGGATCGATGTGCGAGGTCATCGGTCCCTGTTCCAGCACGGTCTCGATCTGGATCTGCTCGCCGAGGGTGGGGCGCAGCAGCTTTGCGATGTCGGTGATGGCGGCGTTGATCTCGACGTCGCGCGGCTGCAACGGCTGTTTTCGCGCGAAGGCCAGCAGATGCTGGATCAGTTCGGCGCAGCGCTCGGCGGCGTCGTCGATTAGGCGCGCGGTGCGCTGCAGCTCGGGCTGCTCCTTCAGGCTCGCCACCAGCGTCTCGGTATTGCCCGAGATCACGGTCAGCATGTTGTTGAAGTCGTGCGCGACGCCGCCGGTCAGCTTGCCGATCGAGTCGAGCTTTTGCGACTGGTGCAGCTGCCGCTCGGTTTCGCGCGAGGAGGTCGCATCGTGATAGACCAGCACGGCGCCGGAGATGTTGCCCTGTCCGTCCCGCATCGGCCGGCCGCTGACCATCAGATGGCGCGCGTTGTTGCCGCTGTGCGGGCGGACGATCATCTCCAGATTTTCGAAAGCGTCGCCGCGCAACACGCGCACGGACGGCAGTCCGTCGGACTCGAGCGGCGTGACGCCGTCGCCGTGGAAGACGTCGGACAGCGCGCGCAGATTGCGCAGGTTCGTGCCGGTGCGGTGCAGCAGTATGTGCTCCGCGGCCGGATTGGACAAAAGGACGTTGCCCTCGGTGTCGATCACCAGCACGGCCTCGGCCATGCTGCGGAACGTGCTCTGCAGCACGTTGACCGACAGGCGCAGCTCGTCATGGGCGGTGACGAGGTGCTCGGTGCGCTCGGCAACGGCGGCCTCGAGTTGCTGATTGGCCGCGGTGGTTTCCAGCAGTGAGCTCTGGAGCTGCACGGTGGTACGCCGGCTCTCGCGCAAGAGGATGGTGACGAGCAGCAGGATCACCAGCGCGCCAATGACGTCGATGCCGAGCAGCACGATGCCGGTCCGGCGCGAGGCCGCTTCGCGAGTGGCGCGTAGCTTCTCTTCGCTCGCGGCCAGCCGATCCAGATTTCCCGTGAGCGTCTCCATCAGGCCGCGTCCTTCGCCGCGGTCTCTCAGCGCGTTGGAGCCCTCAATGTCGCCATTGGTGCGCAGCCGAAGCGACTCGGCTGCGACCTCGATGCGCCGAAGGATGAGTGGCTCCGTCGCCTCCATCAGCGCCACCTGGTCGGCATTGTCGCGGATCGCGAGCTTGAGGTCGCCGAGCGCCGGTGCGATCTGGCCGCGGGCAGCCTGGAATTCGTCGATGAAGCCTGCCGTGCGGTAGATCTCATAGCCGCGTAGCGCGCTTTCCGCGCGGCGAACCAGCAGGTGCACGTCGGAGATCTTCTTCAGCACCTCGGCGGTGTGATTGACCCACGCAGCATCCGACCGCGACTTGACGTCGAGCCCGATCGAGGCGGCGGTGATGAGCAGGAGGATGGCAAGTCCAGCACCGAGAATGACGCGCTGCGAAGGGATCAAGGTGCTTCTTTCTGGTCCTTCGGCGGTGCGCTCTCGCCAAGGCATTCCCGGATGGTCGTCAACAGCGTCTCGGGCGTGAACGGCTTGCGCAGGCAGCGCGATGCGCCGAGCTCGAGCGCCATGCGGAGGAAGTCCGGGGAGGGCGAGGCGGATGAGGCGAAGGCGTAGCCCGACATGGCGATCAACGGAATCGCCGGCGCACGCTCGTGAAAGATGCGGATCGATTCGAAGCCGCGCATATGCGGCATGAAGATATCAACCAGCATCACATCAAACGTCTGCGCTTCCAGCGCAGCAAGCCCCGTTTCGCCGCCGTCGGTGAGCGTGACGTCGAAGCCCTGGCGCAGGAGGAGGACCTCGATGGTCGCGCCGACCATCGGATCGTCATCGACCACGAGAATACGCGGCATGACCCTTCCTAGTAGATCGAAGTCCCCACAGCGATTGGTGATATAGGCGAATCGTGCGCCGGGTCAATTTTGGATTGGACCTACATAGGTATGCACGTCGCAATGCATAGCGCCTCTGCGGGTTCCGGGTGGCAGGCGAATTTCGTCGGATTTCAATGACAGGTTGAGGCAAATCCGCACGATCCGCGAAAGCTGCTCCGTCATTGAACCGTTCTGGAGAGGCGTGGCGCATATGTCACCCGACGGGATGATGACGCATGTGGGCAGGTCGAATTACTGCAGAACCATGATCTGCGGAGGTTCTGCGATGACCCGGCTCGGGCTTGATGGACTGCGTTCGCGACAAGACGTGCAAGATCTGAGCGCGGATGATCGCAGGACGTATCGGCGATGGGCTCGCTGCTCATGCGCGGGCTACGCAATCGTTCTCATCGTCCTGTTCGCCGGCTTCTGGTTTCACGACCGCAGCGTGATGGTCGCTCAATCCGTGTCAGAGACCGGAAACACGCCGAGGGGCGGCCAACACAAATGAGAGCGGCGCCGTTGGTCGGCGCCGCTCAGGGATGATGATCTTCAGGCCGCGTTACGGGCAGGGATGACGCAGGCCGTCATAGCCGAGATAGGTGCCGGACGCCGGGTCGTAGGACCGGTAGCGCTGGGCACAATAGGCCGACGAATCGCCGCCGCTGTCCGGCACCACGGCCACGGTCGCACTGTCGTCATAGTAGCTGTTGTCGTAATAGCCATCGCCGTAATACGGGCCGTCGCCGTAATAGGCGTAGGACGAGCCCAGCGCGCCGATCGCCGCACCGGCTGCGACGCCCGGCCAGAAGCCGCCGTGACGACGCCAGCCGCCACCGTGCCAGTTGCCGCCGCCGCCGTTCCATTGGCCTCCGGTCGCTGCGAAGTTGCGGCCGCCACCACCGGTAAAGGCGGGGCCCGCACTGGGGCGCACAGCCGCACCGGCCGCGAAATTGCCGCCGCCGCCACCGATCCGGGGGCCGCCGCCGGCAAAGCCGCCGCCGCCCATGCGGGCGCCGCCGCCGCCACCGCCGAAATGAGCACCGCCGCCACCACCGCCGACATGTCCGCCACCGTGGCCGCCGGGGCCCTGGGCGAAGCTCGGGGTCGCCATCGGAAGAACCAGTGCCAGCGCCGCGGCCGCACTCAAAACTCTCAGACTGTTCATGTTCAAAACTCCTTTCCCGGAAGCAAATCCCTTGAACGGGCTACGGTTCCTGGGATCACGCCGGTTTGCGCATGAGGGGCAGGTTTTCACGGCGCCGCTGTACCCGGCATGAATGGATCGCGACCGATTTGCGGCAGGCAGGGCCGCCCCGTGTCACCGCGTTTGGGCTGGGCACGGCCGCACCGGGCGAACTGGACATTTGGCCGTCCGGATGGCATCAGGACCCCACGAAGCAGGGCCCTTGCCGCATGAAACAATTCTTCCTGAAGCTCTTCACCTGGTGGAACGGCCAGACCTTTGGCACCCAACTCTGGACCTCGCGGTTCGGGGAGCTGGTCGGTGAGGACGAGCAGGGCAACCGCTACTATCGGACGGCCGGTGGCAAGATCGACCCGACGCTCGGCTTCGAGCGGCGCTGGGTGATCTACAACGGCTATGCCGAAGCCAGCCGGATCCCGACGGGTTGGCATGGCTGGATGCATCACGTCGTCGACGTGCCGCCGACCGAAGAGAACTACCAGCCGCGCGAATGGCAAAAGCCGCACCAGCCGAATCCGACGGGGACGGCCAAGGCCTACCGTCCCTCCGGCTCGACGCTCGCCGGCGGCAAGCGCCCCAAGGCGACCGGCGACTACCAGCCCTGGACGCCTGGCTAGTCCCAGGCGCTCTCCATCATCGGTTTGGATGCACGCGCATCCGCATCACGCCGCTGTGGACAACGGGATCAGCGGGGATGCCGGCTGCGTGGCCGTTGCGCCTGCGCCAGCGATGCGGCTCAATGAACCCATCTTACGGAGATGGGAGACCATCGCGTTCGGTTCGGGCAACAGTTCGCGACTGTCCCGAGATGCAGCGGCCGCCGAGGAAGGACTCGATCGGGAGATAGGCCCCCGGTCTGGTAGTTCCGAAATCGCCCGATGAGAATGTGCGCCGCCGTGAGACAGGAAGGGCCGCTCGGGAAACCGGGCGGCCTCTTTCTGTTGGGCTAGGGTCCGCTTGCCGTGTCGCTGCTGGGTCCCGGCTCTGCGCAGCAGCGCAAGGGCGCTGCAGCGCGTCCGGGACACGAGAGCCGCGCTACATCATCCGCTCGGCTGCACGCTTGGCAGCCTCCAAGCGCCGCGCCTGGAATGGCGCGACCCGCTCCTTCATCAGCGCGAGCACGTCTGCCGGCGCAGTATCCGGCGAACCCGCATTGAACGGCGGGGCGGGATTGTACTCGAGGCGAAGTTGAATGGCTTCCGCGGTGGTGCGATCGACCAGCAGCGAGACCAGCTTCAGGGCGAAATCGATTCCGGCGGTGACACCGCCGCCGGTGACGCGATTTCGATCGACGCAGACGCGCGTCTTGGTCGGCGTCGCGCCGAACAGCGACAGCATCTCCATCGCGCTCCAATGGGTGGCGGCATTGTAGCCCTTCAAGAGCCCGGCCGCGCCCAGCACCAGCGATCCCGTGCAGACCGACGTGACGAATTTGGCGCCCTCAGCCTGCTTGCGCACGAAGTCGAGGGTCTCCTCGTCATTGAGGAGAGCGTCGGTGCCGAAGCCGCCGGGAATGCAGATCACGTCGAGTTGCGGGCAATCGGCGAATGTCACCGTCGGCGTCAGCATCAGCACGGAATCGCTTGGCACGGGATCCAGCGTCTTCCAGATCAGGTGCACGGTCGCGCCGGGGACGGATGAAAACACCTGCAACGGGCCGGTGAAGTCGAGTTGGGTGACGCGCGGGAACACCAAAAGGCCGATCTGAAGCGGTGCCGACATGAGAGCCTCCAATGAAGTGCTTGACGCCGGCAAATTGGCACGATGCCCTTCTGTCCAAAATGGCGTATTTCCCTCACTTTCGGACATGAGCATGATCGGCATCCTGATCTTCCCGGATTTTCAGCTGCTCGATGCGGCCGGCCCGATCTCAGTATTCGAGATCGCGGCACGCGCCGGCGACAAGCCGCTTGCGCTGCGCGTGCTGGCGATGACCGCGGGCCCGGTGCGCTCGTCCTCCGGCGTCGAGATGATGGCGCGCGATTTCAAATCGACGAATGCGATCACGACGTTGGTCGTGGCGGGCGGCGCGGGCGTGTCGGCGGCGGCGCGCTGTCCGACGACGCTCGCCTTCGTGCAGCGGCTGGCGAAGCGCGGCGTGCGGATCGCCAGCGTCTGCTCGGGCGCCTATGTGCTCGCGGAGGCCGGCCTGCTCGACGGCCGCCGCGCCACGACGCATTGGGGCCGCACGCGCGATTTCGTCGCGCGCTATCCCAAGATCAAGTTCGAGCCGGACCAGATCTTCACCCGCGACGGCCAGGTCTGGACGTCGGCGGGCATCAGCGCCGGCATCGACCTCGCGCTCGCGATGGTCACCGAAGACCATGGCGAGGAGATCGCGCAGGCGACCGCGCGCCAGCTCGTGCTGTATCACCGCCGCAGCGGCGGCCAGTCGCAGTTCTCGTCGCTGCTGGAATTGAAGACGCCGAACGGCCGGTTCGGTGCGCTGCTGTCGTGGGCGCGGGAAAATCTCGACACCCCGCTGACGGTCGAAAACCTCGCCGACCGCGCCGGCATGAGCGCGCGGCATTTCGCCCGCGCCTTTGCCGCCGAAACCGGCACAACGCCGTCGAAGGCGATCGAGCGGCTGCGGATCGAGGTTGCGCGCGAGCGCGTGCAGTCCTCGCGCGAGGCGATCGAGCTCGTGGCAGAGTCGACCGGCTTCGGCGATCCCGAGCGCATGCGCCGCGCCTTCATCCGTGCCTTCGGCCAGCCACCGCAAGCGCTGCGGCGCGCGGCGCGGGCGGGGTAGCGACTCTCACTTGCCACGCGACCGAGGAGGCGACGATGAGCGGGATGGAGTACAGCAATGAGAACGCGAAACGGCTCCAGAGACTCTATCTCACTAGCGATGTGAAGGCCCAGCGCGCGGACACAATCCGGCAGCTCGATCTCTCTGCCGGCGAGCGCGTTCTCGATATCGGATGCGGTCCGGGCTATCTCTGCGAAACCATGGCGCAGATCGTTGGGCTTCATGGCGCTGTCGTCGGTATCGATGTGTCGACCGACCTGATCGCCGTCTGCAACCGGCAGAAGGCTTCGGACTGGATTTCATATGCCATCGGCAACGCGACGGAGTTGGGCCAGCCCGATGCATCATTTGACGCCGTCGTGTGCACTCAGGTCGCCGAGTACGTCCCTGATGTCGACCGCGTGCTCAGGGAAGCGTTTCGCGTCCTGAAGCCGGGCGGCCGAACGGTTTTTGTCGCAACGGATTGGGACGCCGTGGTGTGGCATTCTGAGAACCGCAAGCGCATGGCCGCCGTCATGACATCATGGGAAGCACATTGTGCCCATCCGCGTCTCCCCAGATCGATGGCCTTCAGACTGATCAATGCCGGATTTCATCTCGACGGAGCATCCGTCTTTCCGATTCTGAATCTGCGGTTCGATGACGATAGCTACAGCAAGGGACTGGCCCAGGGGATCCGGGATTTCGTCAGCCGCACGAACGATGTTTCAGCCGACGATCTCAATGCATGGCACGGCGAATTCGAGCGCCTGACCGGGACGGGACAATATTTCTTCAGCACCAACCGCTATATTTTCAGGGCATCAAAGCTGCCGGCGCGCTGACATGAGAGCGCGCTAGCTGGTGCTGCCTGCGGCCGTCGCGCCGGTTCCTCGCGTCGCCAGCCGCCGCGCGATCGGCGTCAACATGTAGGGCGACAGATGGATCGGAAACTGCGTCATGGCGAAATAGAGCCAGGTCGTGGCCGGCAGCGCGCCGGCGGTCGCGGCGAGCATCAGGCCGAGATTGCGCTGCGACACCATCAGCCCGAGCGCCAGCGCGCGCTCATAGCCGATGCGGCGGAACAGCAAGGTCGTGACGGCGAGCAGGGTAAAATAGATCGCGAACGACAGGGCTGCCAGGCTGATCGTGAAGACCGGCCGCGCCATCAGGTCGCTCACGACATCGCCCATGATCGCGGACGCGAAGATCAGGAGGATGATGATGTTGAAGCCGTCGATCGGCTGCTTGTGGCGCTGGATCGCCGCGGCACCGAAGACCCATCGGATCATGGTGGCGCCCAGCAGCGATGCCGCGAGGATGCCGAGCAGCTTCAGCCCGAGTGTGAGCGGCGAGATAGCCAGCATGCCGCCGAGGAAAAGGCTCGCGAACAGCGACGCGGTGAAGGGCACGATCGCGGTCGCGGCCACCAGCGTGATCAGCACCAGCGTCGCGTCGAGGCCCATCAGCGCGGCCAACGCCGGAGAGGCCATCATCGGCGAGGCCATGCTCTGCAGCATCAGCGCCAGCGACAGGCCGGGCGCGCGCTCGGTGAGCCCGCTCGCATGCGCGATCAGTCCGACGATCAGCGGCACGCCGATCGTGGTCCACGCGGTGGCGGTTGCCACCAGCGCCGGCCGGCGCAGATGGCTGTAAAGCGCCGCGAGATCGACCCGCATGAAGGAGATGCAGAGCAGGACGAGGATCGCCTCGGTGACGTAGGGCCGCAGCAGCGCGCCGAGCGGCGGCACGGCGGCGGCAATGAACACGACGGCGGCCACCGCGCGCGTGCCCTGGCTGCCGAGCCAGGTCAGGCCGCGGACGGGAAGGGCAAAGACGGTTTTGAGCGCGGACGACATTCGGATGACGCTGCTGTCAGCCCAAGGCTCTCAGCCACGCGCCGATCTCGCTGACGGCGAGATTGGCCTGTTGCAGCAATTTGCCCATGGTGAAGAAGCCGTGGAATTGGCCGGGGAAGTGCTTGTATGTGACGCCCACGCCGGCCTGCTTGAGGCGCGCGGCGTATTCGTCGCCCTCGTCGCGCAGGGGATCGGCGCCGGCCGTGAGCACATAGGCCGGCGGCAGTCCGGCCAAGGTCTCGGCGCGCGCGGGCGAGGCGCGCCAGTCGTGAATGTCGGCCGCGCCGTTGAGATAATGGTCGCGGAACCAGCGGATCACCGAATGCGTCAGCAGGACGCTGGTCTCGGGCTCGCTGTGCGAGCCGTGCGTCATGGCGAAATCGACCGCCGGATAGATCAGCACCTGGCCGGCGAGTGCGGGGCCATCGCCGTCACGCGCGGCCAGCGCGACGACGGCTGCGAGATTGCCGCCGGCGCTGTCGCCGCCGATCGAGAGGCGCGAAGCATCGATGCCCAGCTCGCGCGCGTTCGCCGCAATCCATTTGGTCGCGGTGATCGCGTCGTCGGTGGCGGCGGGAAATTTGTGCTCGGGTGCGAGGCGGTAATCGACCGCGATCACGATCAGGGCGCCGGCATCAGCGAGCTGCCGGCAGACGACGTCATGGCTGTCGAGATCGCCGATCACCCAGCCGCCGCCATGGAAGAACACCAGGGCGGGCGCCAGCCCGTCCTTGAGGCGCGGCTCCGTCGGAACGTAGATGCGGGCGGGGATGGTCCCGTGCGGCGCCGGGATCGACAGCGGCGCGACCCGGGCAAGCTCCGGCGGCTCGGGGTTGGTGGCAAAGCGAGCCTGCGCGTAGTAGGCGCGCGCCTCCGCGGCGGTCAGCGTCTCGTAGGCGGGGCGGCCGGCGTCCTGGAAGGCCTTGTAGACGGCGGCGGCATCGGGATCGAGCACGACGGGCATGGGCAGGTACCCCAGAGGTTCTGGTGATCGGTGGACGTCATTTTCGGGGGGCGATGCCCGCGTTCCGCCTCGGGGGGAGGCGGCCGACTATCCCATCCGGAGGCCGGGATGGCCAGCTGGCGGCGGGCAGGGCAGGGATGCCGCCCTTTCCCCGCCGGAAACGGCGGGCTAATTGCATGTGCCTTGTTTTACAGGATTTGGTGAAGTCAGGGGCGCTTTGGTATCAGAAACGGTATCAGAAACGCTTCGTTGCTGACGCCGGTTTTAGCGCAGCTTGACGCTCAAGAGGTTATCGAACGTCTTGGGCGTTTCGTGCCGGTAGGTCTTCCGGATGGTTTCGACCGAGACGCCACAATACTGGCTGACCAGTTCGATATCAACGCCAGCATCAAGATACCAAGTGATCGCGGTATGGCGCAGCGTGTGCCGCACGATCTTCTTGCGCTTGTCGTCGGTCGCCAGCCCGGCCTTCTCGACCAGGGTATCCCACCCGTCGTGAATTCGCTTCACGGGCTTGCCCATGAATTCGACTACGGCACGGTTGGAGATGCCGAGGCGCTGCCAGCGCCGCATATGGGTGAGCAGGCGCGGCGGGAGCGGGATCGTCGGCTGCTGCTTCGAGGTCGCTTCCTTGTTGTCAGGCTTCCGCTTGAAGATGCCGCGCTTGAGATCGACATAGCCGCGATCGAGCGACGGTATCATGGAGGCGTTGCAGATGTCGCCGTTGCGGGAGCCGGTATAGAGACCAATCAGGATATAGCGGGCGATGTGGCGTAGCGTGTGCCGGCCCTTGCTTGTGACCAGCTTGGTCGCCTTCCGATAACGCCATGCGGTCCACAACAGCTTGGCCGCTTCGTCGCGCGTGAGGTAGCGCTCGCGCGACTTCGGGGCAGGCGGCAACGTTGCGCTGAACTTCGGTTGAATGCCGCCCTTCGTCTTTTTGACGCAGCGATTGATCGCAGCCTGCAACAGCTTCAAGTCACGATAGGCGGAAGGCTGCAATACGCGCTCTTCTGCATAGCGCTCTTGCAGGGCGCCATCAAGGTCACCGATGGTGTAGGCGGCAAACCAATTGCCTATACGCTGGACTGCTGAGATCAGTTGGTTCTTGTAGGTCTGACCGATATTGCGCTTGGCGATGTACTGAATTTCGAGCGAGCAAACATCAGTGATCCTGATCGTGTTTACGTCATTCGCGCTCAGTGCTTTTTTGGGATCATGCTTTTTGAGGATGTACGCGGCGAGGGCTTTTTCAGCTCCGACGCGATCATGTTCATCGCATCCAGTGCCAGCGATGCGCTGACCGTCTCGGATGATCCAGAAGACTTTTCCGCTTTCGCGCTTTTGCTTTGCGAGGCGGGGGCCTTTGCTTGGACGCGGCATCTGTCTCTCATGTCCTTGATGTCGGCGAGCGTGGTGAAGTCCTTGCCCGCAATTCTCTCGACCGTCAGAAGCCCTGCACGCGCGCAACGGCGCAGAGCGGCAACAGACATTGAACCATCTGGGAACGCCAGTTCGGCGACGACTGCCAATCGCAATGGTGTCGTCTCGGTGACGGCAGTAAGCGCCGGCAACTCAACACGGTTACGCATCCTTCCTGTCGGGGGCTAGCAATGCGGCTGTGCCGCAGACGTGTCATTGATCGGCCTTCGGCTTGATGCCGAAGCGCTGCAAGGTCAGTTCAACGGCTTGCGTCGCGGCGCTACTGGCGATGTCTTCCAGCGTCGCGGCGGCTTGACCGGACGACAGGAGCCGGTGAACCATTTCGGCATTGAGCGAGCGCTTGTTCCGGCGCGCCGCCGCCACCAGCTTACGCCGCAACGCCTGCGGGATGCGCAGGTTAACCTGCACCACGTCTCCGGCTTTTTCGGTCACCCAGCGCCTCCAGATTCCAACCTATATCAGATTGGTACCATGCTGGGGCTTGGTACCAAAATGATTTTTGACGTTATCGACCGGCAATAGCGGCGCCCGTAAAACGCGGCGCGCAAACCGTAAAAAATCCTTACAGATCAAAGAAGTTATCGACCATGAGCTGCGCCCCATTGCCTTGACGCAACTTGCCCGGCCCGATAGTTGGCAAATAATCGCTTACGCGATTTTGCCCTCGACGTGGACCCGACATGGAGCGGTCAGCGCGACGAGCCTGCAAGGAACGAACCGACCGCGTCCGGACTGGGGACGCCAACAAGTCGGTTCGCAAGGCCAAGCCGGAGGTCCGGCCGCCGTCATTGTGGAGCTGTCTATGCGTGCGGGTCGTAAGCGGATTCCCGGAGACCAACTTCTAGACCATCCGATGCGACGCGCGCTGTTGCGCCACCTCATTGAGCGCGGCGGCTGCTCGACAGCCGTCGAGGCATGCGCGGCGCTCGGCATCGCGCATCGCATGACTCTGCGAGAGCACGCTCGATTGCTCGCCCGAGATGATCATGTCTGGCTCGATTACATCTGCATCAACAGCAAGCGGTCCACGAGCATCACCATCACCCGGCGCGGCAAAGCCGCGCTCGCCCGCGCAACCAATCCCCCGCCAATGTTGGAGTTGAGTCCTTGACCAAAAATTACGCGCCGCCGAGGGCAAACTCGGCAGCGCGCGGGTCTTCTTCGGCGTCACAAGCCAGTGCCGATATAGCGTCGCAAGCGCAGCCCGCGCAAGAGTCCATCGCCTGTTCGCTGCCGATCGATGGTGTACATCTCAGCGCCATCTGGCGCGGCCCGCGTGATCGTTCCCGAGCGATCCAATTCGCGTTGAAGGAATTCGGCGGCCATTCGTTTTTGGACATCCGGCAATACGACAACAGCTCGGGATTCATGATCCCGAGCCGGAAGGGCGTGACGATCTCGGTCAAGCAGCTCGGCAAGTTCGCCGCCGCTGCCGGTGCAGCGTATCGCCAGGCGGTGAAGTTGGGCCTAATCACGGAGCCGTCTTCGTGAAAAAGGCCGCGACGACGTCGCGCATGTATTCGCGCAGCCGCAATGGCAAGCCCAACAGGGTGAAGCTGGGCGGCAAAGCCGTGCCGAAGCACGTCCGCACGATTCCGGGCGCAACACTGCGATGTGACGATCTCGACAGGTATTTCACAGATCGGTACGGCCCGGTGCTGCCCGACGACGATGCCGGGCGTGCCGATGCCCAGATCATGTTGAATCACATCCACTACCGGCAGGCCGTCGACCGGGTATGGCTCATGAACGACTGGCTCGACCGACGAACGCCGTGGCTCCACGGTGAAGAGCGAGAGGCGATGATCGCTGGGGTGTTCCGCAAGCCGATGAAATACACCGCCGACAGGCTCGCCGGGCTGTTGGGCCTGACCTACGCACGGCGCCAGCGGATTGGGATCACCACGATCGGCGCCATTGATGTTGACGCGGAACAGCGCAAGGAGATGCGGAAGGTGAAGAACAAGGAACAGCACGCCAAGCGTCGCCGTGACACCGGCCGGATGTCACGTGACGAGTACGAAAACAGCTCAATCACGAAGATTGCGCCGTGGAAGGCTTTGGGCCTGTCGCGAGCGACCTATTATCGCCGCGAGAAGCAGGCGGCCAATGAGGCAAAAACACATTATGCTGCGGACGGACTTGTCTCACACATTTCGCACGCGCTCGTAACCGTCAGGGTAGCTTGACGATGAGACAAGTGTGTCCGCAGCATACTTACTGTCATTGCTGCGGACGGACTTGTCTCATCAGTGGTGCTGTCGAGGCAGCGTGACGTCCGCGCTTCGCGCTCCACCACGTTGACGACGAGCTGAACATCAACCTTGTCATCGCCATTACCGCGCGTCTTGTCGGTCGCGCTACATGTCAGCCTCAAAATGGCAAGAGACGCCATCTCCAACAGCGTGGTAATTTCCTCGGCGCGAAGCAACGAGGAACAATGCATGACGGACGCAGAGCGAATAACGGGACTTGAGCAGCACGTTCAACTGCTCCAATCACGGTGCGACCTCCTCGACCAGCGATGCCGCTACATGGCGGGCCGCCTGATGGAGGTCATCAACGATGTCGGGCTCGATGCCACATCAACACACGATCCCGGGTACAGCTCCAATGGCTCCGCTCCGCAATCAACGTCATGAACTCTTCGCCAACCTGATCGTGCAGGCGCCCAAGAGCGGCATGTCGAACACCGGATGTTATCTCGCATGCGGCTACCGCGCCGAAGGCAACGCCGCCGAGGTCGCAGCATCACGCTTGCTAAGTTCCGATAAGATCAGGACCAGGATCGCCGAACTGACGGCTCCCGTGGTGAAGAAAACGCGGACGACGGTGGACACACTCGCGGCCCAGCTCGACGAAGTCTTTGCCGGCGCGTCCGGCGACAAGCAGTGGGGCGCGGCCGGTTCCGCTGCCGCGCTCAAGGCGCGGCTGTTGGGTTTCATGCGCGAAAAAATCGAAATCGGCGGGCCGGGCGACTTCGACGACTGCAAGACGCCGGACGAGCTGATGCGCCGCCTTGTCGATGATCTGGAGGACAGGCAGGCCGTGCGCGCCTTCTGCGTCGAGGTTGTGCGCCTGATCGACGAGGACGCGGCCGGAGCCGCGCTCGATGTCAGCCCGGCGCAGGAATGGCCGTCGATGGTGGAAAGGCGACACGGTTTCCGAGAGTAATCGTTGCTCAACGCCTCCAGGCCATGTACAGTATTCTCGGGTTATCTGTACAGACCGGGGGCAACACCATGTCGGATCAAGAGAAACGCCAGCGCAAGCCCGCGATCGGTTACACAAGAACTAGCTCGGCAACGAACGTCGGCGACGACAAGGACAGCGTGGCGCGCCAGCGCAAGGCGATCCAAGCCCACGCCAACCGCGCCGGCTACAAGATCGTTGCCTGGTTTGACGATCCTGCCGTGAACGGGAGCGACATGATCGATGTGCGCCCGGGCTTCATGGCCGCCCTCGAAATGATCGCGAGCAATGGCGTTCGCACCATCATCGTTGAAACTGCCAATCGTTTTGCCCGCGACCTCATCGTGCAGGAGACAGGTTGGAAGCGTCTACAGGCGGACGACATCACGCTGATCGCGGCCGACAAGCCGGACTCGTTTGTCGATGACACTCCAACCGCCGTGCTGGTGCGGCAAATCCTTGGCGCCGTTGCCCAGTTCGACAAGGCCATGACTGTTGCCAAGCTCCGAGGCGCGCGGGAGCGCAAGCGCCGCAAGACTGGCGACAAGGTCGAGGGCCGCAAGAGCTGGATCGAACAGGGGCAGGAGGATTCCGAGAAGGGCAGGAAGATCGCAAAGATGATCGCGGCAGCTAAGCGGCTAGAGAGCGACGGCCTGTCGCTACGTGACATCGCTGCCGGACTCGACAAGCTCGGCCATCGGAACGAGCGCGGCGTGACCTTCTCCCCGTCGTCGGTGAAGTCCATGCTGGCCTGACGGGCCGCCCCGATCTTTCCGGCCCCCTCGCTAAGGGGGTAGGCCACCCCGGCCAACCTTCCACCGACCATCCTCTGTTTAAATTCAACCCCGCATCTCTTCCCCCTCGCGCTATTTTTTTTGCTGGAGATTTTTTGGGCAACCTCTCGGGCTTTCCATTTTTCACGCCCCATTAACCTCTCGGCCTGAAGCTTCCGGGCATGTTGATCCTTGAGTTTCGAGATTGGGAGCGCGGCGTCGCGTTTTGCGTCGGTGACATCCCGGATACAAATCCCGGTGCCACGATGGGGTCCGTCAGCTTGATGTACATCTTGCAGGCGACAGGAAAGAGCCATCCGGATGGCCATCGGTTCGCCAGCGTCCACGTGATCCGAGACGGCCGCGAGATAGAGAGCGCGCATACGCCCGTCCTAACCTCGCCGCAGAGCGATTGCCATTAGCCCGCCAGATCGCGCCGCGCGCTGTGTGCGTTTCGGTGCGCCAGCCGCTGTCTCACGCGGGGCAGCGTCACGGGCGTCTCTATGGGCTCCGCTGGAGGTCAACGCTCACCAGAGTTATCGACCACGAGATCATGGTTGCGCACCACCAGTTGGGCTCCAGCCTATTGCCTCTTCGCAGCACCTGCGCTCATGTTCATTGCACAGTTTCGCAGTGGAGTATGAGTACATGGACACACGCAAGGTGCCAGTTACAACGCGCGCCGTGATCTCGCGCATCAACCGCAGGCTCAGGCCTGACTTGCTACGTCTTCGCGCTTGCCGCCCGAACAGTCGTTGGTGGAGCGACCTCGGCGATTATTTCATTGTTGATCTCGACCGCAACGCGATCGTGCAGAGTCACGTCGATCCCGAGACCTACGGCCGGGAGCTTGGCGTCGTGCAGCTGTTTGAGCAGGTCGCTGCCGATGAACCGCTAGCCGTAGCCGTAGGGCGATGAGGCAGGTCCGCACTGTATTTGCCACGACATCGAGGATTATGGGGTCGCCTGAGTTCGCGCTCGGTCTTGAAGAGGCACGGAAGGGCGTCCCATTCGATTGGCGCAGTGGCGCCGACAACGGCACAGCGTGGAACTACGAACGAGGCCGATTATTCGGGCACATTGCGCCGCTCGATATGCCGCTTCGTATCGGCGCCAAACTGAATCCTAGAGCAGTCGCACTGTGCAACTCGGCTTTCCGTAGGAGCCTCATGCTATGAGCGAACGCAACGTGAGACCCCTCGATAAGATCGCCGATGACATCGCTAGGTTGGAGCGCAAAAGCATCTTCGATATCGGTGATCTCCTGCTCGAAGCACGGGCGCAGTGTGAGCGGGGCGAATGGATCGTTTTTTTGGAGCAACTCGGATGGAGCTGGGACTCTGCTCACCGATATGCCGCTGTGGCTGAGCTGGCAGCGAAATTCCGCAATTTGCGGAATTTGAAGCTCCCAGCGACGATCCTCTACGACCTTGCCTATCGCGAGAAGGACGTTGATCTTCCCTCAATCGTCGATGAGCTGGCCAAGCATGCCAGTAAACGGCCAATGACGATCGTTGACGCTAAGCGCGTCATCCGGGTCGGCATTGGTCGGTATCGTTTCGGCGACTATCCAGACGCTACGCTCGCTCAGCTCGCGGGAGAGGAGCTGGACCATGTGCCCTGGTCCGAAAAAGCAATTAACGCGTTGAAAGAGCGCAAACCCGAGACCGACGAGAGTGCGAGTGCGATCATCAACGAAGTTCGGGACGAGTACATACAACAACTCAAAGCGCGCGTCGTTGAAGACGACGCCGAGGTTGACGCGATCCTTGACGGTGCCCCGCCAGATTTACCGCCGCCGCCGACACCATCCGAACCGCAAAGGCTGGAGGCCAGCACGGCTTGGGCAGAGGCCCCATTGTTTGCCCATGCCGTGACGGACTTGCGCGAGCTGCGAGCAAAGCCGATTGCGCGGTTTGTCGGCATGTTCTCTCCGGCTGAGTTAGGCGAGGTCGCGGATTTCCTAATGGCGGTCGCCTCGGCGACGAAAGCGGAGGCGGCCTGATGAATTGGAAGCTGTTTACGAGCGACGCCAATGTCGCGCCCCCGGCTGTCGGGCATACTCACCATAAGACGAGAGAGGAAGCCCTGCGTGCTGCCCGCAACATCACGGCGACACGGGTGCAGGTCTTGTACATCGAGGGGCCGAGCAAGGAGCGCATCGAGGCCGACGAGATCGCGCGATGGCCCCTTGACGACGAGGTCGGGCCAGATGAAGCCGGCTAGGCGAGTTCGGTTTGGAGCTGGGGCAGCGCGCGGTTCAGCGCGTTCGTGATGACGTCCGCTCATTGCTCAAAAGCGGCCGAAGGAACCGGGAGCCGACATGTCCGTGATGGGCCACTTGTGCCGTTTGGACACCTCCTTTCCGAGAGCGATCACTTCGCAAACCTGATCCTGAGACGTGAGGCCACAAGCTCCGGAACAAAATGGGAGACGTCGCCGCCCATTCCCGCGATCTGCCGCACCAAGGTTGCTTTGATGGGGCGCATTATCGGCGAAGCTGGGAGAAATACGGTCTTTACCCCTGGCATCATAGTTTCGTTCATCCCCGCCATCTGCATCTCGTAGTCGAGATCGGAGCCGTCCCGTAAGCCGCGGATCAGGATCGAGGCGTGAACGCGTTTCGCCGTGGTCACCACCAGATCATCGTAGGTTATGCAGTCAATCTCACAGCCAACTTGAGCCGCCACTGGCAGGATCACAGCCTGCACCATCTCGATCCGCTCATCGCTCGGAAATAGTGGCTTCTTGCCGGGATTGATGCCGATAGCCACAACTAGTCGATCAACCAATGCCGCGGCCCGGCGGATCACGTCGAGGTGCCCATTGGTCACCGGGTCGAACGTCCCCGGGTAGAGCGCAATCCGCATCCTGCTCTCCTCTACACCACACATCTGCTACCTTAAAACACGTCCACCCAACCTATATCATGCGCTGTGGCTCGCTATCATGCTAGGGGCGCCCATGAGTTGCGGGCATTTCCATTGCGGAGGGTGCGGTCGCATTGCCCCCGGAAAGCGGACATCGCCCATGGCGCCCCCCACCTTGCCAGATGCGGCCTACCACGCCGTCAGGTGCCCTCGATCACGACCGCAATCGTCCCCGACGCTGAATAGAGATAGATCGAGTTCATCGGGATGACATCGTCCCAGACCCAGCTCCCGCCTTGACCGCCCGGCGATGTCGCAGGATCAAGGCTCGCACCAAGTCCGGGGCCTTTCGGCGATGTCGAGAACCCGATGGTAAGCGGGCCGCCTGTGCCGACATTCTGAACCGAGAGATAGCTGCGGTACTGTCCGATTGGCAGCACGAACTGCGGGACCGAGGAAGCCAGCGTCACGGTCTTGGTGAAGAAGTTCAGAGGATTGGGCATGTCGAGTGCTCCTCGGTCAGCCCACCCTGACCAGAGCGATGCCGCCTACGCAGGTTCATGACGCGATCAAGTCGGGCGGCAATGTCGTTCATGCCACGGCCTCGACTTGATCGGATTTAGGGGCCGCCGCAACGCGCCGGTTGGGCTGCGGTCGTGGCCGCTCCTCGAAGAACTCCAGAAGAGCGGTGCGGTCCGGAAGGACGCGCTCCAAGATCAGTGTTGCTCGAACGCAGACATCCCTGACCTCGGCCGTTTCGATCAGGGCGTCGCGGGTTCGCCGGACCAGCGCTTGGCTATACGTGAGCCGCCCATGGCGATCGTCCCGGACTGGAGGTCTCACGCGGATCGGTGGCCGCTCTGGCCGCTCTGGCCGCGCCAGGCTCCTCTGCCAATGCTTCAAAACCGCGCCCGGCGAATTCCAAGCGAGCCGACGCCCGGACGACAAGTCCGCGCGCCAGCGCATGATGTCGGGCAAGGAGTCGATCATGCGCAGCGCCGAGCTGCGCTCTCGAAACGGGACGTCAGCGAAGCCATTCAGCGCCAGCCAGTCTTTGATGGCGGCTTGATACTTCGGACCGAATGGTTGGTTCACGCCTGCGACCTTGAACGCCTCGGCCCTGCCGACAGCGAAGGCCTTGCCGAGCGAGACCCAGAGATCGAAGTCGCGATGGCGATTGCGGAGCTGATTCCATGCCTCGCGCCCGGCTGAGATCGTTTCGATGTCCCCCATCATCCGATACCCGCTTGAACTGAGACGAGAGTGACGCTGGCGCCAGCGCTCGACTGCGAATTGAGATTCATCCGGTATCCGGCGATCGGGGCATTGATCGGCGCGGTCACCGTGCTGCCCAAACGGAACATCGCGTTCGAGCTGCCGGTGAAGATCGTGAACGGTGTCGGCGCCGATGAGACCGGCGACTTGTACGTGCCGCTCGGGTCTTCGAGGCAGACGTCAATGGAGTAGGAGGAGCCCCCAGTCGACAGGATCGCGAAGCTCATTTCTTGCGGCGTCGCGTGCCAGTTCACGATCTGCCAAGGCGATGATCCACTTGAGGAAAGGGTCACGTAACGAGGCTGCATTTTATTAAGCTCACCTGACGCTATTTGCTCAGATCAACTGACCATTACTTAGTCGATTGAAATGATTACTCTATTTCGATAGTATCCCGACAGTATTCCGAACACAACGGGAGGCTTTTCGATGATGTTCTGGACCGATCTCGATCGCGCTTACGATGAAGTTCACGACGCGCGCGCCGCCGTCGATAAGGCGCAGCGCGACTATTCCAAAGGCGGCAGCGCCAACGCGGTCAACTCCGCAAATCGCCGGCTTGCCGATGCGCATGATCGCCTTCGCGAGATCAATGGCGGGCGCGTTCGCGATACGCGCTGACAGGAGATTGGCGGGAGAGCGTCGGGAAGTTGTCCGGTGCTCTTCCCCCGTAACGCAGGGATATTCACCATGCCAAGGCCCCGACGCTTTCCCGTCATGTTCGAGTTCTACGGCCCCGAAGAGCATGAGGCCGCATTCGATGCGTTGGCGGCAAGCGGTCTATTCACCAAATCCGATCTCTATCGCATGGCATTCGATCAATTCCTGCGACAGCAGGGATTGCTCCCGGCGCGCAAGCTGAACAATGGGAACGCCCATGCCAGCGCAGCCTAACGCCAACGTCTTCGACCAGTTCGACCCCGACGCCTACCTCAAGAGCACGTCGGGGTTTGATCCTGATGCGTATCTCAGGAGCCAGCCAACGCCCCCCAAGAACGCGTTCGATCAATTTGATCCGCCCACTGCCAAGGCGGGCGATTGGGATGTTGTGAGCACCAAGCCGGTCGGTGATTGGGACGTCGTCCATCAAGGCTCGCCTCAACCAATGTCCTGGTCCGAGGTCGGATCGCAGGCGCTGCGCAACACGCCCTCCAGCGCTGTGCAGTTCGGCAGCGACATCTTGCAGCCGTTCATCCATCCGATTGATACGGCGTCAAATCTCAAAAACCTCGGCCTCGGCATCCTCGACAAGGTCGGGATCGGCTCCGGCGAGCACGCGCAATATGCCGACGCTGTCGGCAAGTTCTATGCGGACCGCTATGGCGGCGTGGAGAACGTCAAGCGCGCCCTCGCTAACGATCCAGTTGGCGTGCTCGGCGATCTATCCATGCTCCTGACTGGCGGCGAGAGCGCGCTCGCTCGCGCTCCCGGCATCGTCGGCAAGGCCGGCGAGATCGCAGGCGCTGCCGGCCGAGCCGTTGACCCGCTCCGTGCCGCTGCGGGCGCCGGGAAGGCCATCGCCAAGGGCGCGGGATATGTCGGAGCCGAAGGCCTTGGTCTGACGACCGGCGCCGGCAGCGAGCCGATCAGGATCGCCGCGCGCTCCGGCTATGAAGGCGGCGAGGCCGGCAACGCGTTCCGCGAGAACATGCGCGGCCTAGCCCCGATAGAGGACGCGGTCGAGGACGCCCGGAAGGCTGTCGGCCAGATGCGGCAGGAGCGCGGTAACGCGTACCGGACGGCTATGCAGGACATCGGCATGGACCAGAAGGTCTTGAACTTCGACGAGATCGACGACGCCCTGCGGCAGGCTGGCGGCGTGAAGACGTTCAAGGGGCGGGACCTCGCGCCGAGCACGGCGAACATCCGCCATCAGCTCGCCGACGTGGTCGATGAGTGGCGCGCGCTGGACCCGGCCGAGTTTCACACGGCCGAAGGGCTCGACGCATTGAAACAGCGGATTGGCGACGTCCGGGACACGACGCAATACGGGACGCCAGAGCGGCTTGTGGCGGATCGCGTCTATCAGGGGGTTCGCCGCACAATCGTCGCCCAGGCGCCGGATTACGCCAAGGCGATGAACGCCTATCAGGAAGCGAGCAACCTCATCAAGGAGATGGAGAAGACGCTTTCGATCAATCCCAAGGCCTCGGTCGATACCACGCTGCGCAAGCTGCAATCGGTGCTTCGCGACAACGTCACGACGGCCTATGGCCGCCGCGCCGAGTTGGCGGATTATCTCGTCAATGCTGGCGCGCCGCGCCTGATGGAGAAGCTTGCCGGTCAGGCTCTCGGCTCTTGGACGCCTCGCGGATGGGGCCGCCTTGTCGCTACGGAGCTGCCTGCAATGGCTGCTGGTGCGATTGGAGCCGGGACAGCGGGCGCAGGCGTCGGCGCATTGGCGACGCTGCCGGCGATGTCTCCGCGCCTTGTCGGCGAGATCGCACATGGCGCCGGCCGAGCGGCGAGACAGGCCGAGCGATTTTCGCCGCCGCTCTCTTTCCTGCCGCGTCCGGCGCGGCAGATCGGACGGCTACCCCCGAGCAACGAGCAATTCGATCCCGATGCGTATCTGCGGCAATCGGCCAACCAGTAAAGGAGTCTCTACATGTCTGATCTTCGAGAAGTCCATCAGCGCAGCCTTCGCGGCTACGAGTACGCAATGCAAGAATGCAACATGAACTTCCAACAGGCCCGTCTTCGGAACGATATGGAGGCCATGGTTGAGGCCTCGCAACAGATCGCGAATCTCAGGGTCGGCATGAACGAGCTGAACAACATGGCTCGCGAAGCCTATGCGGCTGCGCCGCGCGACATGAACCGTTTCGGTCTGAGCAAGGACGAGGTTGAGGTTGCGAACAGCCATCCGGACTCGTCGATGACGCCGGATCAGAAGCAGGAGCTGTATCTGCGGAACAAGCAGAAGTATCAGCACATGCGCATGACCGGCGAGTATCGCGACGATCAGGGCATGGTGCGGAGGTAATCATGTTTGGCAGGACCACGAACGACCTCAGCGAGACGCTGATGAAGATGCAAGACGAGGCAAGAATCGCCTGCAAGCATAACCAGACCGAAATGGCTCGGAAAATGGCCGCTTGGATGAAAGAGGATCGGCGCTTCGATTCCATCCCTGACAAGGTGAAGCTTGCCAAGGAAGCAATGGATGCGCGCTCTCGCGGGCGCGTTCTGAATCTGACAGAGCCGTACCGACCGCAAGCGGGCGGCGTGAGCGTTTAGGAGATCAACAGATGTCGAGACTAGATCGTCTTCGCGAATATTCCCGTCCGACCCGCCGCGAGAATTGGGATGGCGAGTCTTGCGACAAGGCCAACCTGGATCGCTGGAGCCAGCGAGCAACTGAGAATTCCAAGGTCGCTCCCAGAGCCCGGGGCGGCGCCATGCGCTTGCCGGACACAGACAGCGATGGTCGCGGCGGCAAGATCACGGCCGGTGCCGAGAGCGGCGTCGGCCGCCTCCAGAAGGCGGCTCATGCCGACAAGGATGCGCGCGCCGCAGCCAAGGCGGACACCAATCACGCCTCGTCAGAGTCGGATTATTTGGCGAGCATTCGGCGACAGGCGTAACCAATGGCGTCACGGCGCAGGTACAAAATCCAGGAATATCGCGACGGCGGCGCCGTCCCGCTCACTTCTGGAGGTGCGATTCCAGAAGTGGTCGAGCATCCCGAGGTAGTAGTGAACGCGGACGAACCGTCGCTGCCTCCTCGGGATGCTGACGATCCAATCCAGAAGGCATTGGATGGCCAGCTTCGCGCCGAGAAATTGCAGCGGCAGGCGCATCATGAACAGCAGGCGTCGCCGGCCGAACGGCATATTGACGGGCTGCGCATTTCCGACGCCAAGAAGCAATGGCTCCGGCAGAATCCGATGATGCTGCAAAACGAACATGCCGAGATCGTGAATCGCGCCCATGACGCAGCGATTAAGCACGGCATTCCCGACGACAGCCCGGCCATGTTCGAGTTTCTTGGCTCGACCGTTGCGCAGGAAATGGTGGCCAGGCGCGAACGCCTCGCCGAGGCCGCGCGCGCTGCCACCATGGCTCAGGCCGCACGGCCTGAATTGAGCGTTGAGCAGCACGCCCAGCGGCTGGCCGATGAAGCATCAGCCATCGGTGACGCCTACCACGCCAGGATGTCAGCGCCGGAAGTGCTGGCGTCGCAGCCTCAACCACAACCAGCGCAGCGCGCGCAAAGGTCAATGCCTATGACTGCCCCCGTTTCCCGAGATGTGCCCAGCGCCAGCGGGCACAGACTGACGCAGCTAGACAAGACGCTGTCGCCGGAGGAACGCGCTATCGCGCGCAACTCCTTCACCGACCCGAACATGTCGAATGCGCAGAAAGAGCATCTCTACTTGCAGAACCGCACCAAGCTGCAACGCCTCCGGCAGGAAGGCCTGTATCCCCAGAGAGAGCGAGGCTGAACCATGACCGTTCACCCCATCCGCTTCCATGAAGACGCCGAGGTCAACGATTGGGTCTGGCTATTGCTGACGATTGATTTTCATCCGTGGCGGCATCGGCTCCGGCTCGCCACGAATGAAGGCGAACCGGTGTCGATGCCTCTCGATTTGACGGCGAAAGACTTTGGCGAGACGTTGCTCGCCATCGCCGACAAATTCGGCGATCAGGCCGTCTTCGAGACGAACATCTGGAAGCACTGATGGGCATCCCGACGATTCAGGATATGCGGCTGGCGGAGGTCGAGCATCTGCACAACGTCGTCCTGGTTCGCTGCCGGAACTTCATGCACGCAGGGCCGCGTCGTGATCCCGCCAGCATCCGGGAGGCCTTGCAAAAGTACGTGGACGCAGTTTTTGATTTTGTGACCGAGGTAGACTGATGGCCTGGTACGACCGCTACCGGGCCAGTCAAGGGCATCCACGTCGTGAGGACTCGGAGCGCGCTTATCGGCGGCCGGTCAAAGACCAAACCCGCGTCGAGCGTCATGCTGCGATGGTAGCCCTTGTGGCTGATCGTGGGGGCTGGTTGACGTCGTCGCCCGGCGCCTTGGACGCGACCATGGACTGCTTGCCCGGCTCAACACTGCCGACAGAACTTGCCAATGCTGGCTATGAGGTTGAGGAGATCGGCGAAGGCCAACGCATCCTTCCGCACGCGATCACTGAGAGCGTCGTCATCGACGACGGAGCGCCGCCGATCACGGTGACGCATTCCGGGATCGTCAGGGTGCTGCGCTATTCGTTCCCGCTGCCTTAGTTAGCTCTAACCGCGTCACTTGAGTTCTTGTCTCAATAGCTCGGCGGCAACGAACCGCAGGGTGGCTCCTTGCTCTAAAAATCGCTTCCGGAGTTGGGCACGCTCTTCATCCTGCAAGTGACCTTCATAGTATAGATATACGACTCCAGTGAATTTGGCATTTTCACTCGTTTGAGGGTTGGTATCCCCATCAACCTGCATGGACATCTTGAACGGCCACCTTTCGCGCTTACCGTTCACTACAATGTTGGGCGGCCCTACCAGAATTCTGCTTAGGTCCAGAGCAAGCCGTTGGCAGGTTTCGTAGACGTTCTGATTTGGGACGTAAAAGGCGATGAACTTACTCATCGTCTGGTTATTGTAGTAGATGTTTCCCCGAACCTTCGTAACGGTTGTCGGCGAGAACTTGACGTCCCAATCGAACGGCTCTTGGAAGTCATTGCTCGGGAAATCGGCGTCCATCTTGGCCAGCAATGGCGGCAGGCTCGGACCTCGCGGTTGGACAGGCCATACAGCGTAGTACGCGAAGCAGCTAACGACGACTGCGGCCAAGATAGCCAAGCCGGCCGTCTTCGCCTTTGCGCCCAGAGGCGCACGCCAAATCGAGAAGATTAGAAGCGAGGCTGCGCCTATCACTAGCCACGCTCCCCAAGACAGCCATCCGCTCGTCATTGTAACCAATTGAAAGACGGAAGGCCGCTTTTGGGACCATTCGGGCGGCAGAAACTGCGAGCCGAAAGTGTCGTAAAAACCGATTACCGCCCAAAGGAGCAGGACACACCGGGCGACCCAGTGCTCCCGCAGGTCGCGAAGAAACGCGCCGCCGTTGCTCGCGCTGCCGAACATGTTCACAGCAGGCCGAGCCGATAGCGAAGCCGGCTAAGGTAGTGGGTTGTCCAATGACCGACGCTGATCTCCAGCACGGCGATGCTCCTATCGATTCGATCAATGCAAGCATTCCGCGCGCGCTCGCTGGATCGCGCAACCGCGATCACGGGAACGTGTGGGGGTTATCTGGTGTTGCGATACCCCATCGCCGCCAGCGGCGGGTTATCCCCATCGAAGTTCGGCCTGACCTCGGCGCCGCGCTGACCGCAGGCGGTGCAGACGAGGCGCGGCTCGACATCAGACAGCCGCACCTCATCAGGCCAGCGATCCGCGCTCATGGCAATGTGGTGGCCGCAGGAGCAGCAATAGATCAGGACGCCCCGTACGCCCATCTCGCGCATCTCGGCAAAGGTGATCTTGATCGGGCGACCATCGGGGCGGGTGGGGGTGATGCGTCCTGGGCGAGGCATCCCGCCAAGGATGCCGTTGTCGGCGCCGAGTCAAAAAGTCGATTCCCGGTAGGCCGGAACGGTGCCGAGCTACTGCCGGTCGTGGGGGTGGACAACCGAGAATCAAAGAGGCCGCCATTCTAGGCGGCCTGAACAACGGGCGTCAGCGCGCCCGATCCATTGCCTTGGAACTTGAGTGGTGCCAATAGTCGCCGTAGGGCCGCCCCCGGCAGTGAGAACAAGCGGTGATCCGGTATCAGATTGGTATCACAAACCCCTGAAAAAGGCGGCAACGGAATGAGAACAGGCGACACAGTTTACGTTGAAATTGCAGCCTTTTTCGATTGCGACGCAAACCCGCCGTATTCGCCGTGTTAACCGGATGGCCTGCGAGCGGCGGTATCCCCTGTAGAATGTCGAATAAGCCCGATTCGCTGTTGAAGCCGCGCGAGATTATGTTTCGAACCATTACCCTGACAGGTCTTGCGGCGCTTTTGGCCGCTACCGCTTTGACGGTGGCGACGCCCGCGCAGGCGCAGATCGGCACGATCTTCTCCGATCCGCCACCATTGCGGCCGCCGGGGACCATCCCGCGCGGCGGACAGCCGCAACCGCAGCCGACCCCCGACGACGACGAAGAGGTGCCCGAGCTGCCGCCGCAGGGCCGCGTGCTGCCGTCGCGTCCGATGCCGCGCCAGGGCAATGCCATGCCGGGGCCGGTCGAGACCCAGCCGCTGGCGCCGCCGCCAGGCAGCCCCGTCGCCCCGCAGAACCAGCCGCCGGCCGTCGCTGTGGCGCCGCCGGGCGCGCCTGCTCAGCCGGGCGCCGCTGTTCCGGGAGCTCCCGGCCAGCGCCAGCCGCAGCAGAAGGGCGGGACCCAGCAGGGCGCCGTGCCGCAGGCGCCGGCAAGCCTCCAGCCGGGCGACGAGGTCGTCACCGAGCCGCCGGCGCAGAAGATCGTGAACAAGAAGGCGACGTTCTCCGGCCTCGACAAGATCACCGGGCGCATCATCAATTTCGATGAGGATATCGGCGAGACCGTGCAGTTCGGCGCGCTGCGGGTGAAGACCGACGCGTGCTACACGCGGCCCGCCACGGAAGCCGCCAACACCGACGCATTCGTCGAGGTCGACGAGATCACCTTGCAGGGCGAGGTGAAGCGAATCTTCTCCGGCTGGATGTATGCCGCAAGCCCCGGCCTGCACGGCGTCGAGCACCCGATCTACGATATCTGGCTCACCGACTGCAAAGAGCCGCAGCAGACCATTGCGACCGCAGCGCCCGATCCCGCGACCAAGCCTGCGCCGCCGCCACCGCCTCCGGCACAGAAGAAAGCCGCGCCAAAACAGGCCGTGCAGCAGCGTCCGCCGCAGCCTCTGCCGCCGATCCAGCAGCAGCAGCCGGCGCCGCCGCCACCTCCGCCGCCGGAGCAGCGGCCGGGTCTGTTTGGTATCCCCGGGTTCGGTAGCCGATAACCTGATTTATTGCCGCGAGGCGACGATCTCGAGCGCGCGTGCGCCCGGGATCGCATCCCCCGCAGACAGTTTCAGGAAATCGCCGGGCTCACCGGCGAGCGCCTTGTCGAGCAACGCGGTGTAGCGCCGCCGCGAGATCTCGGCCGCACCAAAGCTCTTGAGATGCTCGGTGACATATTGCGTGTCGAGCAGCTCGAAGCCGCCATGGATCAGACGCGCGACCAGATGCACCAGCGCGACTTTCGAGGCATCGCGCGCGGTGTGAAACATGCTCTCGCCGAAGAAGGCACGCCCTAGGCTCACGCCATAGAGGCCGCCGACGAGGTCGTCGCCCTGCCAGGCCTCGACGCTGTGGCAATGGCCGAGCTCGTAGAGGCCGCCATAGAGGTCGCGGATGCGCTTGTTGATCCAGGTGTCCTCGCGCCCGGCCTGCGGCGCGGCGCAGCCGGCGATGGTCGCCTTGAACGCGGTGTTGACGGTGACGCGAAACGCATCCGAGCGCACCGTGCGGGCCAGTCGCGACGAGACGCGAAAGCCGTCGAGCGGGATCACGCCGCGCATTTCCGGTTCGACCCAGAACAGGGTCGGGTCGTCGGCACTCTCGGCCATCGGAAAGATGCCGCAGGCATAGGCGCGCAGCAGCACGGCCGGCGTGATTTCAGACGAGGCGGAGTCGCGCGAAGTCATAGCGTCCGACCATAGCAGGATCGCGATGCGCGTGCGATGGGGGGCAATTCCGGATGTGCGGATCAGCCCGCCGCGGCGGTGTTCGCCTTGTTGGGGGGCGCGGGCGTGCGCTGGAACCGCAGGATGATGCGGGTTCCGGAATGGGCGGGATCGCGCTCGACGGTGGCATCGAGCTTGCTGGCCATCGCCGCGACGATGCGCTGGCCCATGCCGGTGGAGCGCGGATCGGCCTTGACGTTGTCGCCGACGCCGTCGTCGGTGATCGACAGCAGGAGATCGTCGCCTTGCGAGCTCAGCTCGACATGGATGGGCCCGGCGCCGTCGGGATAGGCGTATTTCACCGCGTTCATCACCAGCTCGTTGACGATGATGCCGACGGCGACGGCGCGGTCCGGGTCGATCTCGATGGCTTCCGCCTTCACCGTCAGGCGCGACATCCGGTTACCTTCGGCCGAGCGGCGGAGATCCTCGAGCAGGGAGTCCAGATACTGGTTGAGCACGACGCTCTTCAGGTCCTGCGAGGTGTAGAGGCGGCGGTGCACCTGAGCGACGGCGGCGACGCGACCCATCGCGTTGGTGAGCGCGGCCTTGACCTCGTCCTGCGCGGCGGAGCTCGCCTGCAGGTGCAACAGCGAGGCGATGATCTGGAGCGAATTGCCGACGCGGTGATTGACCTCGCGCAGCAACAACTCGCGTTCGGCCGCAAGTGCGGCGTAGCGGTCGCGCGAGGCGTGGATCTCGGCTTCAGCCTCCTCGCGGGCGCGCTGCAACTCGGCCTGGCGCAGCGCGCCTTCGGCCGCGACATGCAGGAGCGGGATGAAGTCGCCCTTGACGTCCTTGACCAGATAGTCGGCCGCACCGGCCTTGAGCGCGGTCACCGCGATGCTGGAATCCTGCGAGGCCGTGACGAACACCACCGGCGGGGCGTCCGGGATCGCCATGATCTGCTCGAGCGTCTCGAGGCCGTCGAGACCGGGCATGTACTGATCGAGCGCCACCACATCGATGCAGCCTTGACTGCTTGCGTTACGGATGCGCTCCAGGCCTTCCTCGCCGCTCGCGGCATGGATGACCTTGTAGCCGCGCCGCGTCAGGCCGCGATCGACCAGGCGCGCAAGCGCGTCGTCGTCATCGATGTAAAGCAGTGTAGGCGTGCGCTGTTGGTTCATGAGGCGGCGGGCGGGACCTGGATGACCGAGAAGAACAGGCCGAGCTGCCGGATGGCATTGGCGAAATTCTCGTAGTTGACGGGTTTGGTGATGTAGACGTTGCAGCCGAGCTCGTAGCAGCGCTTGATCTCATGGCTGTCGTCAGTCGTGGTCAGCACCACCACGGGCGAGGCCTTGAGATATTTGTTTTCCTTGATCTGCTTCAGGATGTCGATCCCGCTCATATCGGGCAGGTTGAGGTCGAGCAGGATCAGGAGCGCGTTGCCCTTCTGGACCAGCCCGCTGCCGTCGGCGCCGAACAGGTGCTTCATCGCCTCGGTGCCGTTGGCGAACGACACGATTTCATTGTTGACCCCGGAGCGGCGGATATTGCGCTCGATCAGCCGGGCGTGGCCCTCGTCGTCCTCGATCATGATGATGGTGACGGGCAGTGTCATTTGTCAGCGTTCCGGTTGCTGGCGTTCCACGAGATGGGCAGCGTGATCGTAAAAGTGCTGCCCGCGTTCAGTTCCGACGATACCGACATCGTGCCGCCGAGGCGGCGCACAAGTGCACGCACATGGGCAAGACCGATGCCCTGACCGGGCTTGTCCTGGGTTCCCGCACGGCGGAACAGGTCGAAAATCCGCTGATGATCCCTAGCGTCGATACCGCGGCCGTTATCGCTGATTTCGAAGATAGCGTAGCCGAGCTTGGTGCGCCCGCGAATTCTGATCTCGCCGGGCACCCCGTTCTTCAGATACTTAATCGCGTTGTCGATCAGATTGGAGAAGATCTGCTCCAGCGCAAGGCGGTCGCTGACGATATTCGGCAGCGGCTCGATATGGATCTCGGCCTGCGCCTCTGCCGCCTGATGTGCCACCGACGACACGATGGCCTCGATGAAGTCGCGCGTATCGATCTTCTCCGGCTGGAACTCACGCCGGCCCTCGCGTGTGAGGTTGAGGATCGCCGAGATCAGCCGGTCCATCCGGGCGATCGAGGATTTGATGAAGCCGAGCGCTTCGGAAAAATCCGCCGACATCTGCTTGTCGGGGCCGTCCAGCGGAATCTCCGCGACATCGACGGGCGGGCCGCCGGCCGGCGTGCCCGTGAGACCTCCGATCCGTCGAAAGATGTCCTTGCCCAATTCCTCGAGCTCGCTGGTGAAGCCCATGATGTTGACCAGCGGCGAGCGCAGGTCATGGCTCACGATATAGGCAAAGCGCTGGATCTCGTCGTTGGCTTCGCGCAGGTCGGCCGTGCGCTCGTCGACAGTGGCCTCCAGATTGAGATTGGAGTCGCGAAGCCGTGTTTCCGCGTCGTCGCGGGCGCGGGCAGAGCGCCGCACCAGCCAGACCGAGATGATCGCTAGCAGCACGACGAGACCCGAGCCGATACCGGTCATCGATGCAGCGAGCGTCTGGCTGCGGTTGGCGTTCGCCGAACGGAGGCGGAACAGTCGCTCCTCCTCTGCGATCATGGCGGCCGCGACGCTGCCGATGGTGGCGGTCGTGTTGCCGTCAGCCGCCTCGCGAGCCAGCGCTGTGGCTTGGGCCTGCTGGCCCTGCCTGATGAAGTCGATCTCGCGTCCGAATTGGCCGAGACGGATCTCGATCGCCGCGCTCAGTTTCTCGATACTGTCGCGCTGCGCAGGATTGTCGCCAATGAGGCGCGTGACCCGGTCAAGCGCAGGAATGATTGCGGCGACGGCCTTCTCGTGGTCGCCCTGGAATTCTGGTCCCAGCGTCAGGAGATAGCCACGCAGGGCGCTCTCGGCGCGCCGGACTTCGAGCAGCAGACCGTTGATCTGGTTCTCCACCTCGAGGGTGTGAACCACCCATTTGCTGTCGTCTCGGGCTTCGTTGACGAGGTAGACGGAGCCGGCGCTGATCACGGTCAGCACCAGGAGTCCTGCCGCGAACAGCAGGATCTGCCAGAATGCGCGCCGCCGCTGTTCCCCAGCCGTCACGACGGTCTTGCCTTGTTAGGTGTCGCGGAGTTCAAATCGCCCCCTTGGAACTGTCCCCAACCGTCCATAATGCGATTGGGACCAAAGGGTTCCACGGCAGAGAAGATTATTTCGCGCTGGGTTCCGTCTTACCGGCCAGGTACTGCTCCAGCCAGTGGATGTGGTAGTCGCCGTTGATGATGTCGTCCTGGCGCACCAAATCGCGGAACAGCGGCAGCGTGGTCTCGATGCCGTCCACCACCATCTCGTCCAGTGCCCGGCGCAGCCGCATCAGACATTCGGCGCGGGTCTTGCCGTGGACGATCAGCTTGCCGACGAGGGAATCGTAATAGGGCGGGATCGTGTAGCCCTGATAGACCGCGGAATCGATGCGGACACCGAGCCCGCCCGGCGGGTGATATTGCGTGATGCGGCCCGGCGAAGGGCGGAAGGTCTGCGGGTTCTCGGCGTTGATGCGGCACTCGATGGCGTGGCCGATGATCTGGATCTCGCTCTGCTTGGCCGGCAGCTCGCCGCCGGCGGCGATGCGGATCTGCTCCAGCACGAGATCGATGTCGGTGATGCTCTCGGTGACGGGATGCTCGACCTGGATGCGCGTGTTCATCTCGATGAAGTAGAACTCGCCGTCCTCGAACAGGAACTCGATGGTGCCGACGCCGAGATATTTCATCTCGCGCATCGCCTTTGCACAGGTCTCGCCGATCTTGGCGCGCGCAGCGGCGGCCAGCACGGGCGAGGGGCCTTCTTCCCAGACCTTCTGGTGGCGGCGCTGCAGCGAGCAGTCGCGCTCGCCGAGATGGATCGCGCCGCCGCGGCCGTCGCCGAGAATCTGGATCTCGATGTGGCGCGGCTTCTGCAGGTATTTCTCGAGGTAGACGGAGGCGTCGCCGAAGGCGGACTTGGCCTCGTTGGCCGCCGTTGACAGCGCGATCTGGAGATCCGCCTCGGTCTGCGCGACCTTCATGCCGCGGCCACCGCCGCCGGCAGCCGCCTTCACCAGCACCGGAAAGCCGATCTTCCTGGCGATCGCCATCGCATCGTCGTTGGGACCAACCGCACCGTCCGAGCCGGGCACCACGGGGATGCCGAGCTTCTTGGCGGTCTTCTTGGCCTCGATCTTGTCGCCCATCAGGCGGATGTGCTCGGCTTTGGGGCCGATGAATTGCAGATTGTGCTCGCCGAGGATCTCGGCGAAGCGCGCATTCTCCGACAGGAAGCCGTAGCCGGGATGCACGGCGTCCGCGCCGGTGATCTCGCAGGCCGCGAGCAGCGCGGGCACGTTGAGATAGCTGTCCTTGGACGGCGGCGGCCCGATGCAGACGCTTTCGTCCGACAGGCGCACATGCATGGCGTCGGCGTCGGCGGTGGAGTGCACGGCGACGGTCGCGATCCCGAGCTCCTTGCAGGCCCGCAGGATGCGAAGGGCGATCTCGCCGCGATTGGCTATGAGGATCTTGTCGAACATGGTCCCTCAGCGGGCGAAATTCGCCACTCGCTTATTCAATGATAACCAGCGGCTCGCCGAACTCGACCGGCTGGCCGTCTTCGACCAGGATCTGCGTCACCGTACCGGCGCGCGTCGAGGGAATCTGGTTCATGGTCTTCATCGCTTCGATGATCAGCAGGGTCTGGCCGACCGAGACCTTCGAGCCGACCTCGACGAACGGCTTGGCGCCGGGCTCCGGCGACCAATAGGCAGTGCCGACCATCGGCGACGTCACGGCACCGGGATGTTTCGACAGGTCGGACGCAGCAGCCGCAGGTGCGGCAGCCGCAAGAGCGACCGGCGCGGGGGCTGCATGCGCCACCGGAACGGGCATGGTCGCGGCGACGCTGATGTTGCGGGCGACGCGCAGGCGCAGGCCGGCGCGCTCGATCTCGATCTCGGTGAGGCTGGTCTCATCGAGCAGCAGAGCGAGCTCGCGGACGAGTGCGGAATCCTCGCTGGAAAACTTTGCGGCTGCTTTGTCGTCTGGCTGGCGCGCCATGTTCTTTGATCCGAATGTTCTGTGTGAGGAGGGAGCGTCAGGCTTTGGGCTTGATGCCGACCTTGGCGGCAAGGCCCTGGATGGCGAGGCGGTAGCCCTCGATGCCGAAACCGCACAGCGAGGCGAAGGCCGCGCGCGCGGTGTAGGAGTGATGGCGGAAGCTCTCGCGGGCGTGGATGTTGGTCACATGCACTTCGACGGTCGGGATTTGCACTGCGAGCAGTGCGTCGTGCAGCGCGATCGAGGTGTGCGAATAACCGCCGGCGTTGATGATGATGCCCTTCATCTTGCGGGCATGCGCCTCGTGGATGAAGTCGATCAGCTCGCCTTCGCGGTTGGATTGACGGCAATCAGCCTTGAGGCCGAAGGTCGCGGCCGTCTCCCGGCACAGCGCCTCGACGTCGGCAAGCGTCGCGTGGCCATACTTCTCGGGCTCCCGCGTCCCCAACATGTTGAGGTTCGGTCCGTTGAGAACGAGGATCGTGTCGGTTGCTGGTTCGGCCATTCCTGTCCCGGCAAAGGTGTTTCGGCGTGGCGGGGGTTATAGGTAACAAAGTGACCCAGGGGAAGCCTTGAAGGGCTTCCCGATCGACTTCAGGCCCCTCATCCAGTGTGCAAAAACCTGTGCGGAAACTACGGAAATTGCTTGTTAACCAGTCGAAAGAGTGGCTGGCGGCAGGCCCCGGCGGGGCAGACCGCCCGATAGGCCAAAAGCCCCCGCCGATGGCTCGGCAGGGGCTCTCTTTGGCTTCAGCGATCCGGCTTAGCCTTCGATGATGTAGACGATCTCACGCGTCTGCGGCCGAACGATGATGTACTCGCCGTGCACGAAGATCACCTCATAGCCACGCCATTCCGGATAGATCTCGACGATCCGGGCCGGGAGCGGGTGGAAACGAACGCCCGCCGGAATGGCGGTGCCGACCGAGATGTTGAAGTTGACGTTGGTGGTCTCTTCGATCTTGGTCGACTTGATCGCGGTGGAGATCTCGGTCCGCTTCTCCGCCGGCGGCGCAGCGGTCGCCGAGGTGGCGGCGTTGCCGGTCGTGGTCTGCGACTTGCTGTCGGTCGCAGCCGGACGGTTCTCGGCATTGTTGCTCTTGGCGGCGCCGCCGGCCTTGTTGTCCTCGGCCTTCATGTTCTTGCTATCGGACTTGGTCGTCGAGTCGGAGCTCATGCTCTTCGACTTGTCCTGCGTCGCCTTGTCCTGCGCGCTCTGGGCGTGCTCACCCTTCGCCGCACCGGCCTTCTCGTCGGCCGCGTTCTTGTTCATCGCGCCGGACTTCTCCATGCCGCCGGATTTCTCCGCGGCGCCCGACTTCTCCATCGCGCCTGACTTCTCTTCACCAGGCTTCATGGAGCCACCGGCCTGACCGACCGTGCCCTTCTGCGGGCTCGCGGATTCCTTGCCCATCGTGCCGTGTTCGGCGGCGCCGCCGGACGGCTGCGACTGCTGCATCGGCTGCGCGCCGGCGCCGCCGTTGTCGTTCTTCATGGTGCCTTGTGCGTTCGCCAGACCGGTGCCGGCGACGAGTGCAAGCGCGGCGACCGAGATCATAAAGCGGTTCGACATCGAGTTTCTCCTCACGTGTTTATTCTGCGTCATTGCCCGCGCCGACAACGAGAGGAGGTGTCACTTGTTCCGGAACATCTGCTGTTCCAAGGTATTTGTTTCCTAAACGCGAGATGAACACGCGTGCCGGATTCGCGCCCGGATTCATGCAGAGAAGCGGCCAACGAAAAAGGCCGGCTTTTCAGCCGGCCTTGTCGCGTCTGCGAATTGCAGGATGATTGTCAGCAGGTCGCCTTGCCGCAGCGTGCGACGCCGATCTTTTCCTTGAGACCGTCGAGCCCGACGGCGCCGACCACGATCTGCTTGCCGATCACGTAGCTCGGCGTGCCGTTCATGCCCATCGCCTCGGCGAGCTTGAAGTTCTCCTCGATGGTGGCGCGCACCTCGGGGCTCGCGATGTCCTTCTCGATCTTCGCGGTGTCGAGGCCGGCTTCCTTGGCCGCCTGGAGCGCGCGTGCCTTGTCGGCCGCGCCGCGACCGCCGAGCAGCTTCTGGTGGAAGTCGAGATATTTCTTGCCGGAGGGATCCTGCATGCGCACGGCGACCGCAACCTGCGCGGCCTCGACCGAGCCCTGGCTCAGCACCGGAAACTCCTTCAGGACGACCTTAAGCTTGGGATCGGCCTTCATCAGGTCGAGCATGTCGCTCATCGCGCGCTTGCAGTAGCCGCAATTGTAATCGAAGAACTCGACGAAGGTGACGTCGCCGTCCTTGTTGCCGAGCACGACCTGCCGCGGCGAGTTGAAGATCGCATCCGAATTCTGCGTGATGCTGGCTTCGTGCTTCTTCGTTTCGGCATCAGCCTGGCGCTTGCTGAGCTCGGTCATAGCCTCTTCGAGCACTTCGGGATGGCTGACGAGGTAGTTCTTGATGATCGCCTCGATGTCGGTGCGCTGGGCATCCGAGAAGCTGTCGGCCGAAGCCGGTCCCGTTGCGCCGAAGATGGCGAGCGCAAACAGCGCGGGAGCAAGCAGGCGCAGCGAAGGCATTGGCAAATCCTCTTATCCAGAGCAGGTTTCGAAAAGAACGTCCCGGCGGACTTAATCGGAGTGTCGTGACGTCAACGTGGCGGATGTCGTGATCAGGCTAGTTGCGCGGCGGCTTCGACGCCACGATGTCGTCGGCCTTGACCCATCCGGGCGTGCCGACGGCGAAACGGGTTTTCGCGCGCGTGGCGAGCTCGCGAGCGGTCTTGTTGTCGCCGCGCAAATATGCGGCCTGGGCGGAGGCGAGATCCGCCTCGGCATAGTCTCCCTTCCGGCCATAGGCCATCGCGAGCTGGGTGTAGCCGATCGGCGCCTCGGGCTCGCGCGCCACCGCGGCACGGAGAATCTTGATGGCGTCGTCCGTGTAGGCCTTATTATCGGTTCCAACCAGAGCCTGCCCAAGTAACATCTCGATGAGGGCCCCGTTGTTCGAGAGTGCGACAGCCTTGCGCAGGGGGGCGACCGCGTCGGCCGGCTTGCCGCTTTCCAGCAGGGCCTGGCCGCGGACCTCGTAGAAGTACGGGTTGTTCGGCTGCACCGCGATCAGCGCGTCGATCTGGGTCAGCGCGCTGCGCAGATCGCCGTGCAGATAGGTGCTGATGGCGCGGGCATAGCGCGCCGGCAAGCTGTCATTGGTCAGGGGATAGCGGCGGTAGACGGTCTCGGGCCGCTCCATGAAGGCGGAGATCTTGGCGCGCACCATGTCGTGGCGGAGCTGCAGCGCGGGATCGTCCTTCTTGTCCCAATACGGACTGCTGCTGGCAAACTCCTGGAGCGCTGCGACGCGCTCGGCGGGCATCGGGTGCGACTGCAGATAGGGATCGGCGCCGCGTGCCGCGAACAGGCTCTCGCTGGTGAAGCGCTTGAAGGTCTCGTACATGCCCTTCGGCGATTGCTGGGTCGCGGTCAGGAATTTCACGCCGGCGCGGTCGGCGTTCTCTTCCTGCTGGCGCTGGTAGGACAACAGCGAACGGCGGATCATCTCCTGCGGTCCGGCGATCGCAGCGGCACCGGCATTGGCGAGGCCGTTATTGCCGCTGCCGCCGCCGCGGCTGGCGCCAGCCGCAAGGGCACCTGCGCCGAGCAGCATGGCGATGATCATCTGGGTCTGGGCACTGGCGAGCTGCTCGCGCAGCTTGGACAGATGGCCGCCGGCCAGATGCCCGGTCTCGTGCGCGAGCACGCCGATCAGCTGGTTCGGCGTCTCGGACTGGAGGATCGCGCCGTAGTTGACGAAGATGCGGCGGCCATCGGCAACGAACGCGTTGAACGTGCTGTCGTTGATGATCACCATCTGGATGTTCTGCTTCTCCAGACCGGCAACGCGCAGGATCGGGCGCGTGTATTCGCGCAGCAGCTGCTCGGTTTCGGTGTCGCGCAGGACCGGCGGTCCGCGGCCTTCCTGCGCCTGCGTTGCCGGCACCGGCAGCAACGCGATCGCAGCTGCCGTGACGAGGGCGGTGAGGGCGGAGGCCTTCTTGCGCAATGCGATCTGGAGCAACATCAAACGGTCTGGGTCAAACGGGCTTTGCAAGCGGACTTGGCGATCGGACTTGGCGAGCGAACTTGGAATGCAGCTTTTGTGATTGGTTTTGTCGATTGGCGGCGGACCGGATACGCGATATGCCCTTATGAGCCGTATAATGCGGCTAGTCTGGGGCGCAAGTGCCCTGTTTTCCGGACCGAATGGCCCGGTTCGCCAGCGAAATAGCAGATATCGATGCACGATGCGACATTGAGGAACCGGGTGGGGCAGTGGCTCGAGCCCTCCCGCCGCAGTGATGTTCCCCCGTTCATGGTGATGGACGTGATGGCCGCGGCGGCCCGGATCGAGGCGGCCGGTGGTCATGTCATTCACATGGAGGTCGGCCAGCCCGCGGCCGGGGCGCCGAAGACCGCGATCGCGGCGGCGCAGGCTGCGCTTCAAACGGGACGGATCGACTACACCTCGGCGCTCGGCATCCCGTCCTTGCGCGAGCGCATCGCGCGGCATTATCGCGATGCCTATGGCTGCACCGTCAGCCCGGAGCGAATCGTGGTGACCACGGGCTCCTCCGGCGGGTTCATCCTGGCCTTCCTGTCGATGTTCGAGCCCGGCGATCGCGTCGCCGTCACGGTGCCGGGCTATCCGCCGTACCGTCACATTCTCACGGCGCTCGGCTGCGAGCCGGTGCTGATCGAGACCACCAACGAGACGCGTCACGCGCTGACCGGCGAGGCGCTGCTCGCCGCCCATCGCAAGGCGCCGCTCAAGGGCGTGCTGGTCGGCAGCCCCGCCAATCCGACGGGCACGATGATGTCGCGGGAGGCGCTCGCCGGGCTGATCGCGGCCTCCGAGGATGCCGGCATCCGCTTCATCTCCGACGAGATCTATCACGGGCTCGACTACGCGTTTCCGGCGGTGACGGCGGCCGAGCTGTCTCCGCACGCACTCGTGATCAACTCGTTCTCGAAGTATTTTTGCATGACAGGCTGGCGCGTCGGCTGGATGGTCGTCCCCGAGATCCTGGTGCGCCCGATCGAGCGGCTGCAGCAGAACCTCTCGATCTCGGTGCCGTCATTGTCGCAAATCGCGGCCGAAGCCGCCTTTGACGGCGCTGCCGAGATGGAGGAGATCAAGCACGGTTATCAGGAGAACCGGCGCATCCTGATCGAGGGATTGCCCAAGGCGGGGCTGGCCAAGTTCCTGCCCGCGGACGGTGCGTTCTATCTCTATGCCGACGTCTCGGACTTCACGTCCGACAGTTTCGACTTCGCCAAGCAGATGCTGGAGAAGGCCCACGTCGCCGCGACACCGGGGGTCGATTTCGATCCGATCCACGGACGCTCGTTCATACGATTCTCCTATGCACGCTCGGCTGCGGAGATGCGGGAGGCAGTTGACCGGATCGCTCACTGGCTTAAATAGCCGCCAGTTTCGAACAGCCTTCCGGAGTGCATCTTGTCTGACCGAACCGTCCAGTCCGCCGCCACGCATTCTCCTCTTGCCGCAGTGATGTGGCCGACCCGACCGGGTGAGACCGTCGGCGCCTTGCGCGCCGTGGTCCTCGTGGCGCTCGGCTCCGCGCTGATG
Organism: Bradyrhizobium sp. CCGUVB4N; assembly: GCF_024199945.1. GTDB lineage: Bacteria > Pseudomonadota > Alphaproteobacteria > Rhizobiales > Xanthobacteraceae > Bradyrhizobium. Next base: position 4,635,369 of record NZ_JANADP010000001.1, read on the forward strand.
GCGTTGTCGGCCAAGGTGAATCTGCCGCTGCCTTACGTGCCCATGACGTTGCAGACCCTGGTCGTGCTGATGATCGGCGCGGCCTATGGCTGGCGCCTTGGCAGCGCAACCATGATTGCCTACCTCGCCGAGGGCGCGATGGGGTTGCCGGTCTTTGCCGGTCCGGTCGGTGGAATTGCACCGCTGGTCGGCCCGACCGCCGGTTATCTCTACGGCTTCGTGCTGGCTGCCGTCGTCATCGGCTGGTTCGCCGAACGGGGCTGGGATCGCAACGTCGTGCTGCTCTTTGCGGCAATGGCCGTCGGCCATGTCGTCATTTTCATCGCCGGTTTCGGCTGGTTGGCCTACGGCATCGGCCTTGGCGCGGACAAGGCTTGGGCCGTCGGCGTCGCGCCGTTCATTGCGGCCTCGTTGGTCAAGAACGCGCTGGGCGCTGCGCTGATGCCGGCAGTGCGCCGGATCGTCGACCGCCGCGGCTAGATTTCATCATACGGAATGTTCCAATTGACAGGGCCGGCCAAGTTGATCTTGGCTGGCTCTGAATTTTGAGGGGGGAGTAAAAAACAATGACAACGACAACAATGAGCGGCGCGCCGGCCGCACCGAGCGCAGCCAAGCCGTGGTATAAAGTTCTCTACGTCCAGGTGCTGATCGCCATCGTGCTCGGCGCCATCGTCGGCTGGCTCTGGCCGACGGTCGCCACCAACGATTGGATCAAAGCGCTCGGCGACGGCTTCATCAAGCTGATCAAGATGGTGATCGCGCCGATCATCTTCTGCACCGTGGTCTCCGGCATCGCCCACATCCAGGACGCCAAGAAGGTCGGACGCATCGGCGTCAAGGCGCTGGTCTATTTCGAGGTCGTCTCGACCTTCGCGCTCGTCATCGGCCTCATCATCGGCAACGTCGTGAAGCCGGGCGCAGGCTTCGGCAGTGCCGCCGCCAACGCGCAGGCCGTCGCCAATTACGCCAAGCAGGCCGAAGGCCAGCGGTCGGTCGACTTCATCCTGCACATCATTCCCGACACGGTCGTCGGCGCCTTTGCGCAAGGCGAGATCCTCCAGGTGCTGCTGTTCTCGGTGCTGTTCGGCTTCGCCATCATGGGGCTCGGCGAGCGCGGCCATGTCATCCGCAGCTTCATCGACGATGCCGCGCATGCGGTGTTCGGCGTCATCTCGATCGTGATGCGCGCAGCCCCGGTCGGCGCCTTCGGCGCGATGGCCTATACCATCGGCAAGTTCGGCACGGGCGCGATCCTCAATCTGATGGGCCTGATCGCGACGTTCTACCTCACTGCCGCATTGTTCGTGTTCGTCGTGCTCGGCATCATCGCGCGGATCGCGGGGTTCTCGATCTTCAGGTTCCTGGCCTACATCAAGGACGAGCTGCTGATCGTGCTCGGCACCTCGTCGTCCGAGAGCGCGCTGCCGTCCTTGATGGAGAAGCTCGAACGGCTCGGCTGCTCGAAGTCGGTGGTCGGCCTCGTGGTGCCCACGGGTTATTCGTTCAACCTCGACGGCACCAACATCTACATGACGCTGGCAACCCTGTTCATCGCGCAGGCGCTCGGCTTCGATCTGACCTTCGGTCAGCAGCTCACCATCCTGGTGGTGGCGATGCTGACCTCGAAGGGCGCCTCCGGCATCACCGGCGCGGGCTTCATCACGCTGGCGGCGACGCTCGCGGTGGTCGATCCGCGGCTCGTGCCGGGCATGGCGATCGTGCTCGGCATCGACAAGTTCATGAGCGAGTGCCGCGCGCTGACCAATCTCTGCGGCAACGGCGTGGCCTGCGTGATCGTCGCCTGGTGGGAGGGCGAGCTCGATCGCGACAAGCTCAATGCGCGGCTGAGCCAGCAGATCGATCCGACCGACCTCGAGACCGCGGTCACGACGGACTGATCCACCGGCTACATCTGGCGGCGTGATGCGCCGTCAGACCTTGAAGTAATAGGGCTGGTCGAGATCCTCGATCAGCCCGATTTCTTTTGGCGCCCAGCCAAGCAATGCGCGCGTCTTCGCACTCGATGACGGAACGTCGACGGCGGCAAACCGCGCGAACCAGCCGAAATGCGCTTCCGCTTCGTCGGGCGATTTCGAGACCACGGGCACGCCGAGCCTTTTGCCGATCACCTCCGCAATCGTCCTGAACGGGATGCCTTCCTCTGCGATCGCGTGATAGCGCGGCGCGGTTGCGCCTTGCTCGAGCGCGAGCCTGTAGACGCGCGCGGCATCGATGCGGTGCCCGGCCGGCCAACGATTCATGCCGTCGCCGATATAGGCCGCGACGCCCTTCTGGCGCGCGAGGTTGATCAGGATCGGGACAAAGCCGTGGTCACCTTCGCCATGGGTCGTCGGTGGCAGCCGAACCACGGCGGCACGAACGCCGTCCAGCGACAGCGCGGTCGCTTCCGAGACACGTGGGAAGCCGCGTGCCGGCTCGTCATCCTCCGTGGCGAGCCGTCCGGGCGCGAGCAGCGCCACGCCGGAGGTGACGATCAGCGGGCGCGCGGAGCCCTTGAGCTCCGCGCCGAGCGCCAGGATGGCGCGGCGGTCGAGCTCGCAATTGTCAGGGAATTTCGAGAAGTCGTGGTTGAAGCCGAGGTGCAGCACGCCGTCGGAGCCGGCCGCGCCGCTGCGCAAGGAGGCGTGGTCCTCCAGCGAGCCGCGGTGGACTGTCGCCCCCATCGCGGCGAGCGATGCGGCACCCGCATCGGAGCGGGCAAGGCCGGTGACGTTATGGCCGGCGGCGATCAGGTCGGCGACGACGGCAGAGCCGACGAAGCCGGTGGCGCCAGTGACGAATACACGCATGAGCAGTTTCTCCAGGGTTGGTGGAGGGCAGCATCTGCGCTACAATTATCCGGGTAAAGTAGTGACGTTATCAGGGTATAATAGCTAACAGGATGAGCGAGACCACCAGCGAGAACCTGCTCGGGACCTATTTGAAAGACCGCCGTACCCGGCTCGACGCGGCGGCCTTCGGCTTTGGCGGCAGCCGCCGGCGGACGCCGGGGCTGCGGCGCGAGGAGGTGGCGCAGCGGGCCAATATCAGCCCGACCTGGTACACTTGGCTGGAGCAGGGCCGCGGCGGCGCGCCGTCAGCCGACGTGCTCGACCGGATCTCGGCCGCGCTGATGCTGACCGACGTCGAGCGCGAGCATCTGTTTTTGATCGGGCTCGGCCGTCCGCCCGAAGTCCGCTACCAGGCGCGTGAGGGCGTGTCGCCGCGGCTTCAGCGCGTGCTCGACGCGCTCGAGACCAGCCCCGCCATCATCAGGACCGCGATCTGGGATGTCGTTGCCTGGAATCGCGCGGCGAGGCTCGTGCTGACCGACTATTCAAAACTCCCGCCCGAACGGCGCAACATCCTGCGGCTGATCTTCAGCGAGCCCAACATCCGGGCCGCGCAATATGATTGGGACAGCGTGGCGCGCTTCGTGGTCGCGGCGTTCCGGGCCGATGCGGCGCGCGCCGGCGCGGTCTCGCATGTCGCCGAATTCGTCGACGAGATGTGCCGTCTCAGCCCCGAATTCGCGAAGCTGTGGGCCGACAACGACGTCCGCAGCTACGGCGAGGGCGTCAAGCATCTGCGCCATCCCGTGCTCGGCCCGGTCGCGTTCGAATATTCGGCCTTCTCGGTCGACGGCCGGCCCGATCTCGGCATGGTCGTCTACAACCCGGCGACGCCGGAGGACGCCGAGCGCATCAGAAAAGTTCTCGCCACGCATATCGACTGACGGAATTCGCGGCCTCGCGCGTTTAACCGGCATCTCTGATGTCGGGGGGCGGTGGTATCGTGGGCGAGGCGGCGGTTAATCGGATCGTGCTGGCGGCGGCGGAGCATTTTGCGGCCGGTCGGCCGGATCAGGCGGAGGCGCTCTGCACCGAGGTCCTGAAGGCGGAGCCGGACCATGTGCCGGCGCTGCATCTGGCGGCCGTCGCGGCCTTCGTCACCGACCGTGCCGCCGAGGGCGCCGCGCTGCTCAACCGGGTCTTCAGTATCGATCCCGACCACGCGCCGGCGCTGGTCACGCTCGGCGATGCGCTGGCCGTGAAGGGCGAGCACGAGGGCGCCGTGGCCGCATTCCAGCGCGCGCTGCGCGGGCGGCCCGATGACGCCGGCCTGCACAACAAGCTCGGCGTGGCACTGGGCGAGCTGTCGCGCTTCGGCGAGGCCGAGACCGCCTATCGCCGCGCAATCGCGCTCGATGCGCATCTGACGCGCGCGTGCTTCAACCTCGCCGTCGCGCTCGCCGGGCAGGGGCGGCTGATCGAGGCGGAGGACGCCTACCGCGCCGTGATCGCGCGCGAGCCCGCCTTCCGGGGCGTCTGGCTCAATCTCGGCAACGTGCTTGCGGACCGGAACAGGTTGGGCGATGCCGTGGCCGCCTATCGCCGCGCACTCCAGCTCGATCCCAACGATGTCGGCCTGATCTGCAATCTCGGCGCGGCGCTCTATCGGCAAGGATTGCTCGAAGAGGCCATCGTCCAGTATCGCCGCGCCGTCGAACGCGCGCCCGACAATGTCGCGGCGCTGCGCCTGCTTGGTCTCGTGCTGCATGAAGCCCGCCATTTGCAGGAGGCCGCCGGGATCTACCGGCAAGCATTCGCGCGCGATCCCACGGATCATATGATCGCCACCAATCTCGGCGCCTGCCTCTCCGATCTCGGCGAACTCGACGACGCCGTTGCGGCCTGCGAGCACGCGCTGCGGCTCAAGCACGATCACGCGCCGGCCTACACCAATCTCGGCATCATCTTCGAGAAGCAGCAGCGCGTCATTGATGCCGTCGCCTCGCATCGCTGCGCGATCGCGACCGATCCGTCCTATGCCAAGGGCCACGCCAACCTCGCCGTCGCACTGCGCAACGCCGGCGAGATCGACGAGGCGCTCACGGTCTCGGCCCGCGCGGTTGCGCTCGATCCGGAGCAGCCGCTCGCGCAATACAACCACGCGCATTTCCTGCTGATGAACGGCCATTTCACCGAGGGGTTCGATGCCTATCGGTGGCGCCGCAAGTGCAAGACGCTCTCGGATGGCGATCCGACTTTCAGTGAGCCAGAATGGCAGGGCGAGCCGCTCGAGGGGCGCACCTTGCTGGTCTTCGCCGAATACGGCCTCGGCGATGCCCTGCATTTCGTGCGTTACCTGCCGATGGTCACAGGGAAGGACGGCAGGATCATCCTGCAGGTGCAGCCCGCGCTCGCCTCGCTGCTGCGGCAATTGCCCGATGTCACCGTGATTCCGCGCGGCGAGGCGCTGCCGCCGTTCGATCTGCAATTGCCGCTGATGAGCCTGCCACGCCTGTTCGGCACCACGCTCGATAATCTGCCTGCTGACGTTCCGTACCTGCACCCGGATCCCGAGAAGCTGTCGCGCTGGCGCGCCGTGCTCGGTCGCGAGACGCGACTGAAGGTCGGCGTGGTCTGGGCCGGCAATCCCAAGCACAAGGGCGACGCGCAGCGCTCACTGTCGGCCGGGGCGGTCCTGCCGCGGCTCGTGATGCCGGGCGTGCAGCTCTACAGCCTGCAAAAGGAGCCGCGCACGGAAGACGGTGCGGTGCTGGCGGGGCTCGGCGACGACATCATCGATCTCGCGCCCGCGCTCGGCGATTTCGCCGACACGGCCGCGGCCGTGGCCGCGCTCGATCTCGTCATCGCCGTCGACACGTCGGTTGCGCATCTGGCCGGTGCGCTCGGACGTCCGGTGTGGATGCTGACGCCTTACGCGCTCGACTGGCGCTGGCTGCGCGATCGCGAGGACAGCCCGTGGTATCCGACCATGCGCCTGTTTCGCCAACGCCGCCCCCGCGAATGGGACGATCCGCTGATGCGCCTGACGGCTGCGCTCTCAGTGCTCGCCGCGAAAGCGGAGAGCTAGAACCGCTCCGGCCGGTACGGCGTCGGATCGATTGACGGCGTCTCGCCGTTCATCATCTCCGCGAGCAGGCGTCCGGTGGCGGGGCCGAGCGTAAAGCCCTGGTGGCCGTGGCCGAAATTCATCCAGAGGCCGGGGTGGCGCGGGGCGCGGCCGAGCACCGGTACCATGTCGGGCGTGCACGGGCGGGTGCCGAACCAAGGCTCCGGCTCGGCGCGCTTGCCAAGGTCGATCAGTTCGCGGGCGGAAGCTTCGGCACTGGCGAGTTGCACCGGGGTTGCCAGCGCATCCGGGCCCGTGAGCTCCGCGCCGGTGGTGATGCGGATGCCCTTGGCCATCGGCCCCATGGCGTAGCCCTGGCCCTTGTCGACCAGCGGCAGATCGAGCGAGGCGCCGCCAGTGTAGTGCATGTGGTAGCCACGCTTGCGCACCAGTGGAATCCGGTAGCCGAACTTGTGCAACAGGTCGGGCGACCACGGCCCGAGCGTCACGACGGCGTTGGCGGCATCGATGCGGCCGTTGTCGGTGTTGACCGACCATCCGGTTGCGGTCTGCTGCAGCGACTGCGCATCGCCGAGCACGATGGTGCCGCCGAGCCGCTCGAACAGATTGGCGTAGGCCGTCACCAGCGCGCCGGGATCGGACACGGTCCAGGTATCGAGCCAATGGATCGCGCCGGGAAGGTCATCGCGCAGGATCGGCTCGGCTTTGGTCAGCTCGCTGCCCGAGAGCACGCGAAAATTCACGCCGAACTCGCGGCGGTCTTCTTCCGCGGCCTTGATCGACTGGTCGAGCGCGGCAGTATCGCGAAACAGCGCGCGATAACCGGCGCGGCGGATCAGATTGTCGGCATGGGCCTCGCGGATGAGGATGTCGTGCTCGGGGGTCGCATAGGCGATCAGCTGCGCCCAGGCGGCGATCGCCTCGCGATGCCGCTTCGGTGCCGAATGCCACCAATAGCGGAGCAGGGGCTCGACGTGGCGATGCAGCGAGGACAAGCTGTAGCGCACGTCGTTGGTGCGGCCGGTCGCGATCTTCACGAGCGAGGCGAGATCGCGCGGCATCGGATAGGGCCGCACCGCCTCCGCCTGGATCATCCCGGCGTTGCCGTAGCTGGTCTCGCGGCCGGGCTCCCTGCGGTCGACCAGCGTGACGGTCCAGCCGCGTTGCCTCAAATGCAAGGCGGCGCCGACGCCCACCATGCCGCCGCCGAGAATGATTGCGCTTTGCATTGGCGGAATACTCCTGTCAGGCCGGCTTCGGCGTGAGCCTGGGCTGCGCCGTATTGATGGTGGCGGCGACGATCACGGACAGCGCGGTCATTGCCACCAGGAAGCCGAAGGCCGCGTCAAACGATCCGGTCCCGGTCACGATGAAGCCAATCGCCGCCGGTGCGACAAAGCCTGCGCTTTGGCCGCCGAGATTGACCATGCCGACGCCCGACCCGATCTGGTCGTCGCGGAGCAGCTTGGTCGGAAGCGCAACCACCGCGGCCAGCACGAAGGATTTGAAAAAGTAGACCAGCGACTGATAGACGATCAGCACCGTAATCGTCTCCGCCTTGTACATGGCGTAGAGGAAGATGCCGGTCAACGCGGAGCTGCCGATCAGCAGATATTTCTCGCGCTCGGAAAAGAACGTGGTCATCACCCAGCCACCGATCGCGGTCGCGATCGTCGCCATCACGAACGGGATCGGCGCCACCACGCCGACGGTCTTGAGATCGAGCCCGCGCTGCTGGAGCAGATAGAGCGGCATCCAGGAATCCAGGCCCTTGTTGACGCAGCTCAGGCCGAACCACACCACCATCAGCTGCCACAGCAGCGGATTCTTCATCAGCTCGCGCATCGGCGCCCGCGGCTTCGCCGTCACCGGCCCCACGCCGATACGCGCGAGATGCGGAACGAAGACGAAATAGATCACCGCGAACAGGACGCCGGCGATGCCGATGGTATTGAAGGCGTGACGCCAGCCGAGCCAGAGGATCAGCGGCGCCATGATCAGCGGCGCGATCATGCTGCCGGCATAGTTCGACGACAGCAGCAGCGCGGACATTTTCGGCCGGCTATCCTTCTTGAACAGCTCCGCGATGGCGCGGATGCTCGCCGGCGGAAATCCGCCCTCGGCGATGCCGAAGATGAAGCGGATGGCGATCAGCGAGGTCAGCGACCAGGCGAGGCTGGTGAAGGACGTGAACAGCGACCACATCACGATGGTGACGATCACCACGTATTTCGAGCCGAAGCGGTCGGAGAGCCATCCGCCCGGCACCTGCATCGCGGCGTAACCTAAGAAGAACGCGCTGATGACGATGCCGAGGTCGGCAGCCTGGAGATTGAAGTCCTTGCCGATCTGCGCCAGCGCCAGCGAGATCGCCGCGCGGTCGATGTAGGAGATGCAGTAGGCGACATAGAGCAGGACGAAGGCGACGATGCCGGTCTTGCGGTTCGACAATTCGGCCATGCTGCTCTCCGCTTTGCCGGCGACCCGGCGGTCATGCCTGCTTGTTGATCTATTCCCGGGCTCTATTCCCAGGTGAGGAAACCGGGCGTCGACGACAGCGGCGGCGCTGCGGCAAGCCGTGCGAGGTCGGGAACAGGCCGGCACAGTTGTGGATCGCCCGCGAACGCAGCCTCGATGCTCGCGGCGACCGACAGCACGATGGCATCGCCACCGCGCGGGCCGACGATCTGCAGGCCGAAGGGCAGCCCGGCTTCATCGACGCCGAGCGGAACGCTGATCGCGGGATGGCCGGGAAGCGTGACGGCATAGGCGAGCGCGAGCCAGTGGAAGTAGGATTTCGTCGGCACACCGTCGATATCGGCGGGATAGAGCTCCGACCAGGGCCGCGGACTGAGCGTGATCGTCGGGCTGATCAGCACGTCGCAGGTTTCGAAGAAGCTTTGATAGGCGCGATAGATCCGCGTCTGCGTCGTCGCGGCGCGGCCGTGATCTTCCAGCGTGTAGCTCAGGCCTTCCTCGACATTGGCGCGGACATTGGGGCCGAGCATCTCCGGCCGCTCCTTGTAGTTCTTGCCGTGCATTGCCAGGAACAGGCCGGCGCGCAGCACGGCGAAGGCATCGTCGGCGCCGGTGCAGTCAGGCGTCGCCTCGCGGGAATCGGCGAACAGCGGCGCAAGCTTGTTGACGCGATCGCGGAAGACGCGGCGGATGGCCTGCTCGGTCGGCGCGAAACCAAAATCTTCGGTGAAGGCGAGGCGTAGCCTGCCAAGCTCGGCGGGACGCGGCGCGGCCCAGAGCTCGGCGCGTCCGCGCAGGGGCTCGCCGGGAAGCGTGTAGGCGAGCGGATCGCGGGCATCGTCGCTCGCCATCACCGAGAGCATCAGCGCGGTATCGGCGACATTGCGGGCCATCGGTCCGTCGGTCGACAGGTTGGACCAGCCGAAGGCGCGCTTTTCGCTCGCCACCAGGCCGTAGGAGGGGCGCATCCCGACGATGCCGGCATAGCCCGCGGGATTGCGCAGGGATCCGCCGGTGTCGGAGCCCGAGGCGAGCGGTGCCATGCCGCACGCAAGCGCAACCGCCGATCCGCCGGAGGAGCCCGCCGCCGAGCGCGAGGGATCGAAGGGATTGCCGGTCGCACCGAAAACAGGATTGCGGGTGTTGCCGCCCGCCGCCCATTCCGGCGTGTTGGTCTTGCCGAAGATGATGGCGCCCGCCGCACGCAGCCGCGCCACCGAGCCCTGGTCGGCGGCCGGGACATTGTCGCGCAACAGGGGGCTGCCGTAGGTCGAGCGCATGCCGGCGGTGTCTTGCGTATCCTTGATCAGGACGGGAAGCCCGTGCAGCGCGCCATGGTCCTCGCCGCGCAGGATCGCGGCCTCAGCCTTCTTTGCGGCGGCGCGTGCGCCCGGCTCGTCCAGCGTCACGACCGCATTGACGGCGGCGTTGGTGGTGGCGATGCGGGACAGGCAGGCGTCGAGCAGCTCGACGGGCGATATCGCCCGTGCGGCCAGCAGGCGGCGCAGCTCGACGGCACTTTTGTCGCAAAGTTCGGACAACGCCAGGCCCTTTCAAAATATGAAAACGATTTAGCATATCGGAAAGTATGTACAACGCACCAATATTCGCCAACCGGGGCATTTCATGCACAAATCGTGGCTTGCGTGCCCGAGAGGTAGCTCGGAGAGGTATTATGTGGCGGATTGAACCGAAAAGATTAGACGGATCGGCCAATACCTTTTTCCCGGCGGCGTGATAGAGATGCTGCATGAGCGAGATCACGACGCCCGAAAGTGCCAACTCCCAGCTCGGCCAGTGTCTCAAGGCTGCGCGTCAGGCGCGCGGCTTGACGCTCAAGCAGGTGGCGGAGCGGACGGGCATGGCGCTGTCGACCCTGTCGAAGGTCGAGAACGGCCTGATGTCGCTGACCTACGACAAGCTGCTGCAGCTCACTTCCGGCTTGAAGATGGAGATCGCGGAGCTGTTCAACCCGGCGGTCGCAGCTCCCGCGCAGGGTCGGCCGGTTACCGCGCGGCGTAGCATCAGTCGAGCCGGGCAGGGGCAGCTGATCAACACGAAATTCTACACCTACACCTATCAATGCACCGACCTGATCGGCAAACGCATGGTGCCGATCGTGGCCGAGGTCCGCGCGCGCTCGCTGGACGAATTCGGTCCGCTGCTGCGCCATGCCGGCGAAGAGTATTTTCTGGTGACGAGCGGACGCGTCGCTGTTCACACCGAGTTCTATGCGCCGGAGATCCTTGGCACGGGCGACGGCATCTATCTCGACAGCACCATGGGCCACGCCTATCTCAACGCCGGCGAGGCACCGTCCGCCACGGGCGTCTGTCTCTGCACCAGCGAGGCGCCTGACCTCTACGACCAGCTTCGCCAGATCGCGTCGCGCGAGGTGGCGCCGCTCGGTGATGACGAGCTGCCATCGTAATCGTCAGCCCTAGGCATAAAATGAAAAACGCCCGGCCAGGCCGGGCGTTTTTTTATTCGGGTGTCTATTCGCCGCCGCCGAAACGGCGCGACCACCAGCCGGCGCGACGCGGTGCTGCCGGCGTCTCGCTTGCCGGTTCCGGCGCGGGCTCGGGCGCAGGCGGAGCCACCGGCTCCGGCGCGGCCGCAACCGGGGTCGCGGGCTCGCTCGGGCTGCTCGACAGGAAGCTCACCTTCTCGCGGACGGTGGAGCGGCGTCGTGCCGCCTTGTCGTCGACTGCGGGCTCTTCCTCCACAACGGCGGCAGGAGGTTCGTGCTGCACCGGTGTTTCAACCGGGGCCTGCAACTGAAACTCGGGCTGAGACGTCTCAACCGGCGCGATGTGCTCCGAATGCGTGATCGACGGAGCTGTCTCGCTGCCGGAGCTGTCGAAATCGGCGACAGCGTCGGTCGCTTCCGACGGCGGATTGCCGCCGAGCTCGTCGCCGATGGAGCCGGCGAGACCTTCCTCGCCGTTACCGCGCCGACGACGTCCGCCCCTGCGACCACGCCGGCGCCGGCGCTCGCCGCTGCCCTGCTGCTCGCCACGGGCGGCCTGCTCCTCGCCTTCCTCGCCGTCCTGCTCGGTGTCGGCATCCTCTTCGCCTTCGCCGGCCGCTACGACCCCTTCGGGAGAAGCGGGAGCACCATCCTCGCGTGCCTCACCGTCGCGCTGACCGCCGCGGCCACGCCGACGGCGGCGACGCTTGCGGCGCTGGCCGTCCTGCTCGGGCGCGGCATCGCCAGCGGCCTGCTCTTCGGAGAGACCTTCGGTTTCCTCGCTCTCGACCTCGGATTCCAGCTCCGCGTCGAATTCCTCGTCGTCAAAGGCCTCTTCGACCAGCGGCGGCGGGCTTGCGGCCGCCTGCGCAGCGAGCAGTGCCTTGGCGGCTTCGAGCGTATGCACCTGCTCGCCGCGGTCGATGACATAGGCTTGCGGTCCCGAGACGCTGGGGTCGGCGATAACAGACAGCGAGACCTTGAAGCCGTTTTCGAGATCGCGCAGATGACCGCGCTTGTGGTTCAGCACATAGAGCGCGACGTCGGTGCGGGTGCGGACCACGAGGTTGTGGGTCGCGCCCTTCATCAGGATCTCTTCGAGGCCGCGCAGCAATTGCAGCGCCACCGAGGACACCGAGCGGACGTGGCCGGTGCCGCCGCAATGCGGGCAGGGATCGGTCGAGGATTCCAGCACGCTGGCGCGGATGCGCTGGCGCGACATCTCGAGCAGGCCGAAATGCGAGATGCGTCCGACCTGGATGCGCGCGCGATCCTGCCGCAGGCAGTCGGACAGCTTGCGCTCGACCGCACGGTTGTTGCGCTTCTCGTCCATGTCGATGAAGTCGATGACGATCAGGCCGGCGAGGTCGCGCAGGCGGAGCTGACGGGCGACCTCTTCGGCCGCTTCCAGATTGGTCTTGAGCGCGGTGTCCTCGATATGATGCTCGCGCGTCGATCGTCCGGAGTTGACGTCGATCGAGACCAGCGCCTCGGTCTGGTTGATCACGATGTAACCGCCGGAGCGCAACTGCACTGTCGGCGAGAACATCGCATCCAGCTGGCTCTCGACGCCCATGCGCGAGAACAACGGCTGGCCGTCGCGATACTGCCTGACCGCGCTGACATTGGCGGGCATCAGCATCTTCATGAAGTCGCGGGCTTCGCGGTAGCCGGAGTCACCGGCGACCGAGATCTCGTCGATCTCCTTGTTGTAGAGGTCGCGCAGCGAGCGCTTGATCAGCGAGCCTTCCTCGTAGACCAACGTCGGGGCCTGTGACTTCAGCGTCAGGTCGCGCACCGTCTCCCACATCCGGATCAGGTACTCGAAGTCGCGCTTGATCTCGGGCTTGGTGCGGGCGGCACCCGCGGTGCGCAGGATAATGCCCATGCCCTCGGGCACGTCGAGATCCTGCACCACTTCCTTCAGGCGGGAACGGTCCTGGGCGCTGGTGATCTTGCGGCTGATGCCGCCGCCACGGGCGGTGTTCGGCATCAGAACGGCATAGCGGCCGGCGAGCGACAGGTAGGTCGTCAGCGCCGCGCCCTTGTTGCCGCGCTCTTCCTTGACCACCTGCACCAGCATCACCTGGCGGCGCTTGATGACTTCCTGGATCTTGTACTGGCGGCGCGGACGAAAGGTGCGCTCCGGCACCTCCTCGAGAACGTCGTCACCGCCGACGGATTCGACGTGCTCCTCTTCGGCTTCCTCGCCGTCTTCATCGTCCTCATCGTCTTCGTCGGCCCTGGCTTCCGCGTCCTGATGCGGAGCTTCGGTGGGCTCGCCGGCGGCGTAGACGGCATCGGCCGGCTCGGTGACGGAGATCACGGCTTCGGCGAGAGCCTCGGCATGCGTTTCGGAGGCGGCGGCCTCTTGCTGCGGCTCGGCAACGGTCTCGGCCGCAACCATGGGCTCGGCTCCGACCGCTGCGACAGGCGCGGGCGTCTCGTCGGCATGATCATGGTCGTGATGATCGTGGTCATGACCATGGTCGTCATGATCGTGAGCGTGGTGCTCGTCATCATGGGCGTGATGGTGATCATCGTGCTCATGATCGTCATGCCCGTGATCGTCGTGATCATGGTCATGATGATCGTGGTCGAGATGGTCGTGACCTTCGTGCTCGCCGTGATGCTCGGCATCGGCGTGCAGGTGCTCGCCCTCATGCGGCGCGCCCTCGGCGTGCAGGGCCTGGCCCTCGACCGGCTGGGCCGCGGGATCGGCGCCGGCGTCGAGACCCTCGACGATGTCGCTGCGGACGCGCTCGCCATGACCGCGACGGCGGGCGTTGCGGTGGCGCGAGCGGCGGCGGCCGTGGGAGCGGTTCTCGCTCTCTTCCTCGGCTTCGCGATGGGCCTGCTCTTCGGCCTCGATCAGCGCCTGCCGGTCGGCGACCGGGATCTGGTAATAGTCGGGATGGATTTCGCTGAAGGCGAGGAAGCCGTGGCGGTTGCCGCCATATTCAACGAAAGCGGCCTGGAGCGAGGGTTCGACCCTTGTGACCTTGGCGAGGTAGATATTCCCGCGCAGTTGCTTGCGTTGCGCGGTTTCGAAGTCAAACTCTTCGACGCGATTGCCGCGGACCACGACGACCCGGGTCTCTTCCGGGTGGGTGGCATCGATCAACATCTTGTTGGGCATGTCTTAACTCTTCGCGGCGGCGGGCGCGATCGACCGTGGGCGCGAAGAGCGCTGCCGGGTGACGCGACGGTCCACCTGATTCGGGGGTGAGGGGAAGGCCGAAACGCCGTCTCTCGCGCCTCGCCGAATCGGAAGCTTCAGGACCGAAGCGGCGCGCGGGAGTGTCACTCCGCAGCGTCGCGAAAGGTCCTTCAGAATTCGTCGGCACAGTCTGGCGCATCAAGCGTCGGCCCGTATGAAACATTGGGCGGCGGGGCCGCCCCTAATCAGTTGCTGCTGGCCAGGCATGGCGCGAGCGCGCTCGCCCTGGGATCACGAACCGCCCCCTTGGGATTAAGGGACCGGGTAACTGGCCGCGTCGCTGTCAAAACTGTCCCGGAAACAGTGTGGTAACCGGAAACCGTCCGCCGCCGGGGCTTGCCCTGTTCCACCTCGCTGCCGCGCACCGCGCTGGTCTTAGAGGAGAACAGAAAAACGCTGGAATTCCCAAACCTTGGGAGTTCCGGCGCTGCACCGGGAGGCTGAATGCGACACAACCGGAAATTATTGGCCGTCAGCAATCCGTACATACGAGGAATGGGTCATCCGTGCAAGGGAGCGTCGCACGCCGGTCACAGTCGAAGAGTTTCGCGTTTTCGTCATTAAGGATCGATTAACCCTGTGGTTCTATTGCGTTAAAGAGGGCTGCTCGGAGGCACGGAATCGGTGGCGAGCCGCACAAATCAACGGGTTTTGCTGGGTTTCGCGCTGCTGTGCGCCGCAGCATTGCCGTGCGCCGATTCCTCGCGTTTGAGCGCGGCCGAGAGCCCATCGCAACCCTCTGTTGCGACGGCGAATTTTCCGATTGCCACGGCTGCACGCCTAGCCGGCGACGGCAAGCAGACCCGCTTCATTCTCGACCTCGACCAGACCGTCAGCTTCCGCGTCACGACGCTCGCCGACCCTTACCGCGTCGTGGTCGACGTTCCCCAGGTGAATTTTCAGCTGGCTCCGGGCTCGGGGGCCGGGCGAGGGCTGGTCAAGGCCTTCCGCTACGGGCTCGTGATGCCCGGCGGCTCCCGAATCGTGTTCGACCTGACCGGGCCCGCCAAGATCACCAATTCCTACGTGCTCGAGGCGGCCAACGGCCAGCCGGCCCGGCTGGTGCTCGAGCTGGAGGAGGTCGACCGCGCGGCTTTCGTGCAGACGCCCGCCCCGGAGAATCGCCCCGAGCTGCGACCGACGATCGCCACCGCGCCGCCGGCAACGGTTCCTGCCGCGCCCGACGCGGCGCCGCAAAAGCCCTCCGACGGCCGGCCGGTCGTCGTGATCGATCCCGGCCATGGCGGTATCGACAACGGCACCCAGTCGAGCGGCGAGAGCGAGAAGAACCTCGTGCTCGCCTTTGGCTTGGCGCTGCGCGATCGGCTGGAAAAAGCAGGCAAATACCGTGTGGTCATGACGCGGGACGACGACACCTTCATTCCGCTCAATGACCGATCCAAAATCGCCCGCAACCTGAATGCCGCGCTGTTCGTCTCGATCCACGCCGACGCGCTGCCGAAGGCCGAGGGCGATGCGCAGGGCGCCACGATCTACACGCTCTCGGACAAGGCCTCCGACGCCGAGGCTCAGCGGCTGGCGGACGCCGAAAACCGTGCGGACGCGATCGCCGGCTTCAATCTTGCGGAAGAGCCGACCGATGTCGCCGACATCCTGATCGACCTGACCCAGCGGGAAACCCGCACCTTTTCAAACCGTTTTGCCCATTTGCTGATGGGCGAAATGAAGTCGACCGTGCGGATGCACAAGCATCCCCTGAAGTCGGCCGGCTTCAGGGTGCTGAAAGCTCCCGACGTGCCTTCGGTGCTGGTCGAGATCGGCTACGTCTCCAACAAGGGCGACCTCGAGCACCTCGTGTCCGAGGGCTGGCGGTCCAAGGCTGTCGGCTCGATGGCCCAGGCGATCGACACGTTCCTGGCCAAGCGGATGGCGACGGCGGGGGCCAGCAATTAATCAGGGAATGCCGGTTCCGACGTTAAGCCCTAGTTTGGCCACAGCGGACGCTTTATAAAAACGATGCAGGGGGTTCCGGAATCGATCAGAATCCCGTTCGGCAAGCGTCTTTCGGTCCGGCATCGATGGTATTGAATAGGCCGGTGAATTCGCGACGTGAGGATGGCGTCCGTTTGGGGCGCCTTATTTGGGCGCCTTGGGCTGATCCCGAGATTGAACGGATAAACACATAATGCGCTTGCTTGTGCGGTTCATGGGCTTCCTGTTCGCCGCGGGAACGGTGATGTTCCTTGTTGGCGTCGGTGCCGTGGCAGGCCTGATCTGGCATTTCTCCAAGGACTTGCCCGACTACTCTCAGCTTCAGGATTACGAGCCGCCGGTGATGACCCGCGTGCACGCGGTCGACGGTTCGCTGCTCGGCGAATACGCCAAGGAGCGGCGGCTTTATCTGCCGATCCAGGCGGTGCCGAAGCTCGTGATCAACGCGTTCCTCGCCGCCGAAGACAAGAATTTCTACGAGCATGGCGGCATCGACTACACCGGCATGGCGCGCGCCGGCGTGCTCTATCTCCAGAACTTCGGCTCCAACCGCCGTCCGCAGGGTGCGTCCACGATCACCCAGCAGGTCGCCAAGAACTTCCTTCTGACCAACGAGGTCTCATTCTCGCGCAAGATCAAGGAAGCCTTGCTCGCGATGCGCATCGAGAAGACCTATTCGAAGGACAAGATCCTCGAGCTGTATCTGAACGAAATCTATCTCGGTCTCGGCGCCTACGGCATTGCCGCCGCTTCGCTGGTCTATTTCGACAAGTCGGTGAACGAGCTCACCGTGGCGGAAGCCTCCTACCTCGCCGCGCTGCCGAAGATGCCGGCGACGCTGCATCCGGTGCGTAACCGCGATCGCGCCATCGAGCGCCGCAACTATGTGATCGACCGCCTCCAGGAGAACGGCTGGATCAAGCAGGCCGACGCCGAGAAGGCGCGCAAGGAGCCGCTGGCCGTCACCAACCGCTCCAACGGTGCCCACACCTTCGCCGGCGAGTATTTCGCCGAGGAAGTCCGCCGCGACATCTTCGAGCGCTACGGCGAGAAGAAGTTGTATGAGGGCGGCCTGTCGGTCCGCACCACGCTCGATCCGAAGATCCAGGTCATGGCGCGCAAAACCATGGTCGCCGGCCTCGTGAACTATGACGAGCAGCAGGGCTATCGCGGCGCCATCAGCAAGCTCGATATTTCGGGCGACTGGGGCGTGAAGCTCGCCGAGATCAAGTCGCTCTCCGACATCTCGCCGTGGCGCATGGCGGTGGTACTGGAGACCAGCGACCAGTCGGCGCGGATCGGTTTCCAGCCCAACCGCGAGCTCGGCGGCGCCGTCAGTAAGCAGCGCGAGACCGGCCTGGTCACGCTCGACGGCGTCAAATGGGCGAAGGCGGCCTCAGGAGCTGCGAAGGGCAGGGCGGCGACGTCGGTGGCGCAGGTGCTGCAGCCCGGTGACGTGATCTATGCCGACCCGCTCTACAGCAAGGAAGGCCAACCCGTCGAAGGGCAATACCGTCTGCGCCAGATCCCCGAAGTGTCGGGCGCGATGGTGGTGATGGACCCCTGGACCGGACGCGTGCTCGCGATGGTCGGCGGCTTCTCGTTCGACCAGAGCCAGTTCAACCGTGCCACGCAGGCCTACCGGCAGCCGGGTTCGTCGTTCAAGCCGATCGTCTATTCGGCCGCGCTCGACAACGGCTACACGCCGTCGACCGTCGTGCTCGACGCGCCGATCGAAATCGACCAGGGCCAGGGCGCCGGTGTGTGGCGGCCTGAAAACTTCTCGTCGAACAAATATCAGGGGCCGGTGACGCTGCGGAACGCGCTGCGGCAGTCGCTCAACACGGTGACGGTGCGCCTCGCGCAGGACATCGGCATGCCCCTGATCGGCGAATATGCGCGCCGGTTCGGCGTCTATGACGAGCTGCCGAATTATCTCTCCTACGCGCTTGGCGCCGGCGAGACCACGGCGATGCGCATGGTCACGGCCTACTCGATGCTCGCCAATGGCGGTCGCCGCGTGAAGCCGACCTTGATCGACCGTATCCAGGATCGCTACGGCCACACCATCTTCAAGCACGACCAGCGCGAATGCCGCGGCTGCGACGCGCCCGGCGGCTGGAAGAACCAGAACGAGCCGCAGCTGATCGACCGCCGCGAGCAGGTGCTGGATTCCATGACCGCCTATCAGATCACTGAGCTGATGGAAGGCGTGGTCCAGGCCGGTACGGCGACCGTCGTGAAGGAAGTCGGCAAGCCGATCGCCGGCAAGACCGGTACGACCAACGAGGCCAAGGACGCCTGGTTCGTCGGCTTCTCGCCTGACGTCGCGGTGGCGATCTACATGGGCTATGACAAGCCGCGTCCGCTCGGCAAAGGCAACGCTGCGACCGGTGGCCATCTGGCGGCTCCGATCGCGCGCGATTTCCTCAAGCTTGCGCTCGCCGACAAGCCCGCGGTTCCGTTCAAGGTGCCGGCCGGCATCAAGCTGATCCGCGTCGTCTCCAAAACCGGCATGCGCGCCGGCCCCGGCGAAACCGGCGGAACCATCCTCGAAGCCTTCAAGCCGGGCACGGCGCCGCCGGACAATTACTCGGTCATCGGGGTCGCCGACGCAGACGGGCGCGGCGGCATGCCGTCGTCGCAGCAGCAGCCGGATTCCGGCTTCCTGATCCGGCCGGGCACCGGTGGGCTGTGGTAGCCGTTAACGCCTGATCCGGGCGAGGCGGGCGGTTGCGCTTTGGCGCTGCCGCCGTTACATCCCCGTTGCAAATCAAACGCGGACCAGCTCCGCGAGACCAGAGAACGACATGCGCGCCGAAATCGAACGGTTGGTAGAAGAGATCAAGCAGTCAGTCGGGCTGCTGAGGAGGCATCTTTGACGTCGAGAAATCGACGGCGCGCCTCGCTGAGCTGAACAAGCTCGCAGAAGATCCCAACCTCTGGAACGATCCCCAGAAAGCCCAGAAGCTGATGCAGGAGCGGACCTCGCTTGAGGACTCGCTCTCGGGCATCGGCAAGGTCGAGCAGCAGCTCGAAGACGACATCGGCATGATCGAGCTCGGCGAGGCCGAGGGCGATGCCGGCGTCGTGGCCGAAGCCGAAGCCGCACTCAAGAACCTCAAGAAGGAAGTGGCGCGGCGCGAGCTCGAGGCGCTGCTGTCGGGCGAGGCCGATCGCTTCGATTCCTATCTCGAAGTCCATGCCGGCGCCGGCGGCACCGAGAGCCAGGACTGGGCGCAGATGCTCTTGCGCATGTACACGCGCTGGGCCGAAACGCACGGCTTCAAGGTCGAGTATCTCGAAGAGTCCGAGGGCGAAGAGGCCGGCATCAAGTCGGCGACCATCCAGGTCTCCGGCCACAACGCCTATGGCTGGCTGAAGACCGAGGCGGGCGTGCATCGTCTTGTCCGCATCTCGCCGTTCGATTCCAACGCGCGCCGGCACACCTCGTTCTCGAGCGTGCAGGTGTTTCCGGTCATCGACGACAGCATCAAGATCGACATCAAGGAATCCGACGTCCGCACCGACACGATGCGGTCGGGCGGCGCCGGCGGTCAGCACGTCAACAAGACCGAATCCGCGGTACGCCTGACGCACATCCCGACCGGCGTCGCGGTGGTCTGCCAGGCCGGCCGCTCCCAGCACAAGAACCGGGCGCAGGCCTGGGACATGCTGCGCGCGCGGCTGTACGAGATCGAGCTGAAGAAGCGCGAGGAGAAGGCCGCCGCCGACCAGGCCGCCAAGACCGATATCGGCTGGGGTCACCAGATCCGCTCCTATGTGCTGCAGCCCTATCAGATGGTGAAGGACCTGCGCACCGGCGTGCAGACCTCCGACACGTCGGGCGTCCTCAACGGCGAGCTCGACGACTTCATGGCCGCGACGCTTGCCCAGCGCGCCTTCGGGACCACCGGCGCTGACATCGAGGACGTGGATTGATCATGCCCCGTGTTGCCTTCATCGGGTTGGGGCGGATGGGCCATGGCATGGCCGGTCGCTATCTCGATGCCGGCTTTACGGTGGCGCTGTGGAATCGCAGCAAGGCAAAAGCGGAAGACCTGATCGCGCGTGGTGCGCATTGGGCGACCTCGCCCGAGGATGCCGCGATCGACGCCGATGCCGTGGTGACCATGGTCGCCCACGACGAAGCCTCGCGCGCGGTCTGGCTCGGACCGAACGGGGCAGCCAAGACGGCGAAGGCCGGCACCATAGCGATCGAGTGCTCCACCGTTTCCTATGACCATGCGCGCGAGATGGGTCGCGAGCTCAATGCGCGCGGGCTGATCTATATCGACTGCCCCGTGACGGGATTGCCGGATGCGGCAGCAAGCGGAAAGCTGACGCTGCTGGCCGGCGCCGATGCGGCCGACCTCGAGCGCGCCCGCCCGTTCCTCGAACCCATCGGCTCGACCATCCGGCATTTCGGTGCTGTCGGCTCCGGCACGGTCTACAAGCTCATCAACAATCTCATGGGCGCGATCCAGATCGCTGGCCTTGCCGAGGGCCTCGCGATCGCCGAGCAGGCCGGGCTCGACATGAATCTGGTGCTGGAGTCGATCCAGGCCGGCGTCGCCGCCAGCCCGCAGGTGCAGCGCCACTCCAAGCGCATGGTCGCCCGCGATTTCAGCGGCGCGACGTTCACCGCAGCGCTGCGGCACAAGGATGCCGCCTACGCCGTGAAACTCGCCGAGAGCCTGCTGGCCGACACGCCGCTGGTCTCGCGCGCCGCGGTCGATGCATACGCCCTAGCCAAGGCCGCGATGCCCGATGACGACGAGGGCAAGATGATCGAGCTGGTGTCGCGGCCGAAGAAGCCGTCCTAACTGGGAATTTCGACGTGGGGCAGCCTCGATCGGAGCGCGGTCTCGGCATTGCCCTTGTCGCCGCAGCGGCGATTGCCTGGAGCACGGCGCCGTTCTTCACGCGACTGCTGCCGTTCGATCCCTGGACCATCCTGTTCTGGCGCGGCCTGTTCGGCGGCAGCCTGATCACGGTGCTCCTCGTCCTGATGCAGGGGCCGGGCGCGCTGCGGCAATTGGTGGTGCCGGGACGCGGGGGCTCGCTCGTCGCCTCGCTGTCCGCTGTCGGCATGATCTCGTTCATCCCCGCGCTGCAGATGACTGATGTCATGAATGTCGCGGTGCTGATCGCGACCCAGCCGTTCGTTGCGGCTGCACTGGCATGGCTGTGGCTTGGCGAATCCGCGACGTGGCGCACCCTGATCGCGAGCCTCGTCGCCTTTTCCGGCGTCGTCATCACGGTCGGCGGCATCAGGGCGGGCGCCGATATCGGCGGCGTGGCCCTGAGCTGCCTGATGGTGCTTGCGATCTCGGCCATGACGGTCGTCGTCCGGCGCCATAGGGAGACCTCGATGGTCGCGGCGGCAGCACTGTCGAACTTCATCGGCAGCCTCGTCAGCCTGCCATTCGCGCACGATATCGCCCATGTCGGCGGCCACAGCCTCGCGATCCTCGCGATGTTCGGCTGCCTCCAGGTCGCGCTCGGCCTGACCTTCTACATGCTCGGCTCGCGCCTGCTGCCGTCAGGGCAGGCCTCCCTGATCGCCACGCTGGAGACGCCATTGATGGCGTTCTGGATCTGGGTGGGGTTTGGCGAGGTCCCCGCCGTGCATGCGCTCATTGGCGGGGCGCTGGTGATCGGGGCGGTGATCGCCGATATCGCGGGCGACGCTCGTTCGCGCTTGTGAGCCGCGTCTTGTCGGGAATCGGGTGGCATTATCCGTTGGCTTGAACTAGGTCGACCGCCGAGATGAAACCCATGCTGCCGAACGATATCAGGATCGATGCGCGAGACTGGTCGCTGCTCGCCGTCCTCTCGATCCTCTGGGGCGGGTCATTCTTCTTCAATGGTGCGGCGTTGCGGGAATTGCCGCCGCTGACACTCGTGCTGCTGCGCGTCGCGCTTGGCGCAGCCATGCTGCTCCCGCTGCTTCGTTTGCAGGGGATCAACTTCCCGAAGGGCGTCAGGGGCTGGAAGCCGTTCTTTGCGATCGGCTTGCTCAACAACGTCATTCCGTTCTCGCTGATCGTGATCGGCCAGACCTTCATTCCGAGCGGGCTCGCCTCCATCCTCAATGCCACCACGCCGCTGTTCACGGTACTGGTGATGGCCGCCGCGGGTGAAGAGGCATTGCAGGCGCGGCGGGTCGCCGGCGTAGCGCTTGGGCTCGCCGGCGTGGTCATCCTGCGCGGATGGGGCATCGAGACGCGCACGGCGCAGGGGCTTGGCATCCTCCTCTGTCTCGGCGGCGCGCTCAGCTATGGCTTTGCGGCGCTCGCCGCGCGGCGGCTCCTGAAGGACTCGCCACCACTGGGAACGGCCACGTTTCAGCTGATGGCGTCGACGGTGATGATGGCTGTCGTCGCCGGCGCGGCGGAGCAGCCGTGGCGGCTGCCGATACCGGGCGTGTTGACCTGGCTTGCGGTCCTCGGTCTCGCCGCGCTCTCGACAGCGCTCGCCTACATCGTGTTCTTTCAGATCATACGACGCTCAGGCGCGAGCAACGTCATGCTGGTGACGCTGCTCATTCCCGTGACCGCGATCCTGCTGGGATGGCTGGTGCTGGGTGAGCCGATTTCCGCGCGCGAGATCGCCGGTGCGATCGTCATCGCCAGCGCGTTGATCGTGATCGACGGACGCGCGCTGAGGATGCTGCAGCGCGTCGCATAAGTTCCTGCCTCCGCGTTTCACGTTGCGGAAAATCCTGCCGCTTGCCAGCGGCAAGGCTGCTTGCGACACTCCCTCACAATAAGAACGACAAAACATAGGGGAGAGAACGATGCCGGGTCGTCGCGAAAACCTTGCTGCCCTCGCCATGCTTGCTGCCGGAGTGCTCGTCACGACGCCGGCCTCGGCGCAGAAGAAATACGATCCCGGCGCCAGCGACACCGAAATCAAGATCGGCAACATCATGCCTTACAGTGGACCGGCTTCGTCCTATGGCGTGATCGGCAAGACCGAGGCCGCGTTCTTTCGGATGATCAATGATCAGGGCGGCATCAACGGCCGCAAGATCAACTTCATCAGCTATGACGACGCCTATTCGCCGCCGAAGGCGATCGAGCAGGCGCGCAAGCTGGTCGAGAGCGATGAGGTGCTGCTGATCTTCCAGGCGCTCGGCACGCCCTCGAACTCGGCGATCATGAAATACATGAACGCCAAGAAGGTGCCGCAGCTGTTCGTCGCCTCCGGCGGCACCAAGTTCGGCGATCCCAAGAACTTTCCGTGGACCATGGGCTTTCAGCCGAATTACCAGAGCGAGGGGCGGATCTACGCAAAGTACATCCGCGACAACTTCCCGAACGGCAAGATCGCCGTGTTCTGGCAGAACGATGACGCCGGCAAGGACCAGTTCAAGGGCCTGAAGGACGGGCTCGGCGACAAGGCCAGCATGATCATCGCGGACAAATCCTACGAGGTCAGCGATCCCTCGATCGACTCGCAGATCGTCGCCTTGCATGATTCCGGTGCCGACATCTTCTTCTCATGGGCCGCGCCGAAGGGTTCAGCGCAGGCGATCCGGAAGGTCGGCGAGCTCGGCTGGAAGCCAAAATTCTTCCTGGCCAACACCGCGACCTCGGTCGCCTCGGTCTTGAAGCCGGCCGGCCTCGACTATTCCAAGGACATCATCTCGACCATCTATCTGAAGGAGCCGACAGATCCGACCTGGGACAAAGGATCCCGCGGTCGTGAAATGGCGCGAATTCATGGACAAGTACTATCCTGACGGCGACAAGGCCAATGCCAACAACGTCTACGGCTACGTGCAGGCCGAGGCGATGCTACAGGTCCTGAAGCAGTGCGGCGACAATCTCACGCGCGACAACGTCATGAAGCAGGCCGCAAGCCTGAAGAATTTCCACACCGACCTGATGCTGCCCGGCATCATGGTCAACACGTCAGCCGACGACTATTTCCCGATCGAGCAGATGCAGCTGATGCGCTTCAACGGGCAGGCCTGGGAGATGTTCGGCGATGTCATCACCGGCGAGGTCGGCCACGAGCGCAGCCAGTAGTCGGGGCTGGCTAATGGAGCGTTTTCCAGCGAAGTGGGCACCGGTTCGCGTCAGGAAAACGCGTCAGGACTTCCGTTCCGATTCGAACGGAACGGAAGTTCTGGCTTTCGCCTTCAGGACCATGCCGCCGGTGACGCCGACGCCGAGCACATAGATCCAGCCCTCGTGAAAATCGGCGAGATGGGAGTTGAGAAGCGAGCTCGTGATGTTTTGCACGACGATAACGAGGCCGATCCAGGCGGCAAGACCTTCGCCCGTGAACAGGCGCAGATGGGCGATCCACAGGGCGTAGAGCAGGATGACGCCCAGCAGTCCCCACTGCACCCCGACGTGCAGGGTCTGGTTGTGCGGGTTGCTGACGACCTCGGAATCAAGGCTGCTCTCGCCTGAGGCCGCGCGCTCGAACTGGCGCTTGATCGCCCCGGTGCCGTGGCCGAACAGCGGCGCCTCGGCGAAGGAGGCGACCGATTTGCGCCAATAGGTCAGGCGCTGCGCGGTCGAGGCGTGGCTGATGTCCTCGTGCCCGTGCTGATATTCCACGGCAATGTCGGAAATGCGCTGGCGCAGATAGGGCGATGCTGCCCAGGCCAGTGCGCTTGTGGCCACTGCGCCCGTGAGCAGCCACAACGCCGCGCGCCGGCTCAGATGCCGCCAAGCGAACAGCACCAGCAGGACCGCGACACAGAGCAGTGCCGTGCGGGCGGAGGCGACGAACACCATGTTGGTCAAAAACAGCAGGATCAGCGCAAGGCACGCGGCCGTCGCCAGTATGCTTCCGCCGCGCCAGAAGCTCAGCGCCGGCAGCGCGAGCGCGAAGGCGCACAACGTGAACTCCTGGCTCTGGTCGATGTAGTTCTTGACGGGAACACCGGCCGACGCCGTCGCGGTCAGCTTCAGGGCAGGATCGAGCAGCACGACCCAGGAGAACATCGCAAGCAGCGCGCAGGAGGCGAGAAAGGCTGCGCAAACCTGGAAGCCGCGCTCCGATCGGCTGAAATGATAAAGCAGCGGCGGAATCAGCACGAGCTTTGCAACCGGCTTGAACGCGTGCAGCCGGTCGGTCCAGGCGCCGTCCGACCACAGCATCCCCAGAAGCGCGAGCAGCAGGATGATGAAGGGCAGGGCGTAAGCAGGCTGCGCAAGCCTGCGGGCATAGTCCCGCCAGTCGATGGTGGGCGTCACCGCGAGCAGCCACAGACCGACGAAGATTGAAGGTGCCGTGGTCGACCACGGCAGCGACGCCGCGATCAATGCAGCGAGCCCATCGGCGGCCTGGGTCCATGCAGCCGAGCCGCGCGTGGTGCGGGCAGTGGCGTGACCCCCGTACGCCACCGATTGGGCGGTCATGCCCGTTGCGCCGCGACGGGGCGTTCCGGGGCCAGATATTGCCCGAGGAAATCGCGGGCCTGGGTCTGGTAGCCGAAGCGTTCGGCTAGCTCGGAGCGGCGCGCCCGGATTCGGCCACGACATTCTTCCTGCCGCGCCAGCACGCGGGTGACGGAGGCCACGATCGACTCGGTCGCGAACGGATCGAAATAGTCGGCCAGCTCGCCCGCGACTTCGCGGAACACGGCGATGTCGGAGCAGAGCACGGGCGTATTGGCAGCGAGCGACTCGATGATCGGGACGCCAAAGCCTTCGGCGAAACTCGGCATGATCAGGCCGTGCGCCTCCGCGATCAGGGCAGCCTTTTCCTGCTCGTCGACATAGCCGGCGAAACGAATGTTTGGCGGAAGATTGCGCATCTTGCTGATCTGGCCGGCCAGGCCGATCACCACCAGGTCGGCCTGGGGGATGCTGCGGAACGCGCGAATGACGGTCGCGACGTTCTTGCGCGGCTCGTTCGAGACGATAACGACAAAGCTCGGCCGCCCCGGACGCCCCGACGGGGCTGGGAGGTGCAGGACATCCGGGGCGTCGAACCGGGTGCGGGGATACACGACCCGCGCCGGCAGGTGCGCAAATTGCGGTAACAGGTCCCTGAACCGCATCATGCTATAGTTTGAAACGAAGGCGAGCTCGTCGGCCTGACGCAGGCTGGTGAGCAGCCGCGACAGGAAAAGCCGCGTTGCGACGTCGCTGAGCTTGAGATCGGTGAGCGGCAGCAGATCGTGCACGACGCAGATCACCTTGGCATCCGGCCTGCGCTTCACCGAGACCCGTGTCGGCGTGTCGATGACGATGACGTCATAATCGCGCGCGTCGATCCGCGGCGGCGGCAGCAACAAGAAGGCCGAGGAGTCCTGATAGCTGTAGAATCCGGGCTCGAGATGGAAGTCGCGGAACAGTTCGAGGTGACGCAGATCCGGCGGGATATATTCGAGAGCCGAGGTCTTGTTCTCGATCAGCCGCGCGTGCAGGCCGCGCAGGCCGATCGCGCGCAGGAAGCAGAGAGTATAGTCCCATGATACCGACATGGTGACCTTGTGGCGCAGCCAGTCGAGCGTACGCCGCAGTCCGTTGCGCGCCAGCGGCTCGGCCATGTTGATCTCGTCGAGAAAACGATAGAGCGCGAGCAGCTCGATGTTGCGCGATTGCGTGGGGAACAATCTCGTGCGGCGCTCGCGCCGGCGCAGCTTGCGGTAACGCCGGGTGGTCTCGACCAGCAGGGTGAGCTCGTGGCCCTCGGCGGCCAGCGAGCGCATCAATTCGCGGGTGAAATGAAAGATGCCGCGCTTGTGGTTGGGTTCGCCGAGCGCCTCGGAGACGACAAGGATGTTCTGCTTCATGCGCGTTTCTCGCGGAGCTCGAAAGACAGGGGCGACGGCGGCTCGACCGTGATGGTCGAGGCGATACGGCCGCGGTCGAGGTTGATGATGCTGGTGCAGGTGCGGCGCAGCAGCGGCTGGTCGTGCGAGGCGATGATGACGATCGCGGCCTGCGAGACCAGGTTCTGTAGCCGCTGCTCGGCCTTCTCGGCAAAGTGCTCGTCGACCACGCTCAGCCATTCGTCGAGCAGGAGGATGTCGGCCGGAAAGGCGGTCGCGGTCGCGAACAGGACGCGCATCAGCATGCCCGAGGAGAACATCCGCAACGGCAGCCGCTGCATGCGCTCTTCGAGCTCGGTGAAGGCCCAGATCTCGTCGATCACGGCGCGGGTCGGCTTGCGGCCGCTGATCCGCAGCAACAGGGCGATGTTGTCCTCGGCGATGAAGTCGAGGTTCACACCGGCATTGAGGCCGAGCAGGGGCACGACATTGCCTTTGACCGCGACGCGCCCGCTGCTCGGCGGATAGACCCCGGCGATCAGCCGCAGCAGCGTCGACTTGCCCGAGCCGTTGGGACCGGCAAGCCCGATGCGCGCGCCGGCCTCGGCCTCGATCGTGACGTTGTCGACGGCACGGATGATCCGCATCTCGCCCTTCTCGCGGATGAGGTGGCCGAGCAGACGCCGCTTCAGTGAGAAGTCGTAGGCGCCGTAGAGGGGATAATCGAGACAGACATCGTGCAGGCTGATCGAGGCCATCGGTCAGATCCAGAAAGCGGCTTTGCGCAAATGGACCAGCGTGAGCACGCTCGCGCAGAGCAGCAGCGCCAATGCGACCAGGACATAGATGATGCTGGTCGCATCGACATGGCCGCCCACAAGCGGCTCGCGCCACACCGCGAACAGATGGGTCAGCGGATTGAGCCGCATCACGGTCGAACGGTGATTGATGATGTCCGAAGACCAGATCACGGGCGAAGCGAGAAAGGCGAGCATCAGCGTCGATTCGATGATCGGCTTGAGGTCGCGATACCGCGTCGCCAGCGCGCCGAGCACGAGGCTCAGGCCGAAGGTGCAGATCACGAACAGCGACAGGCCCGGGAGCGCCGCGAGCGCGCCGGAGAGATCGTGCGGCGTGAGCAGCAGCCAGAGCAGGAGCGGGACGCAGGCATTATGCAGGGCGAACAGGCCCTGGCGGAACGTGCATTGCAGAAGGAAGATCACCGGCGGCAGCGCCCGGTCGCGGATCAGGCTCGCGGAGTTCTGCAGCGCCGTGGTCGAATCGAGCACCACGCTGTTGAGGAAGGTCCAGGCCGTCATCGACAGGGCCAGCATCGGCAGCCGCGCCAGCATGTCGGCGTTCGACATCTGGCCGATCACCGAGCCGAGCACCGCGACCACGATCGCCATCTGCAGCGACATCCAGAACGGACCGAGCAGCGAGCGCACATAGCGGTGGCGCATGTCGGACCAGGCCAGCGCTGCTGCAATTCGCAGGCTATCGAGCCAGCCCGTTGGCTGCGGCGCCTCGGCGACGGGGACGATCTCATTGGAGGGAGCGGTGACGGCGTTGCGGTAGACGGATTCCATGCCTTCCTTGAAGGCGGTGGCGGAATAGCGGCTGACGGCGCGGGCCCGGGCCGAAAGCCCCAGGCGGCGGCG
The DNA here is from genome assembly GCF_024199945.1 of Bradyrhizobium sp. CCGUVB4N. Lineage (GTDB taxonomy): Bacteria > Pseudomonadota > Alphaproteobacteria > Rhizobiales > Xanthobacteraceae > Bradyrhizobium. The sequence goes on from NZ_JANADP010000001.1 coordinate 4,663,781, forward strand.
GCGTTCGGGATCGCTGATCAGAGCGTCGATGGCTTCACCGAGTTTCTCGGCGTCGCCCGGCGGCACCGTGATTCCCTCCATGCCGTGACGGGCGACGCGCGGCACCGCGGTGTCGAGCGCCGTGTTCACCACGGGGCGGCCGGCGGCCATGGCTTCGAGCTGGGAGAGGCCGAAGGTCTCGGCATTGGTAACGGACGGCATCACGAAGACGTCGGCGAGGCACATCAGCTTGATGCGCTCGGAATCGGTGACGGAGCCGAGCAGGCGAACGCGGTCGCCGACGCCAAGCTCGCTGATCAGCTGCTCGAGCCGGGGCCGCTCGGCGCCTTCGCCGATGATCCAGGCCTCGAACTTGCGATTGACGGCGGCGCGGATCAGCACGTCGTAGCCCTTGTAGGGCACGAGACGGCCGCAGGCGAGCACGAGGCGGCCGCGATCGTTGACATGGTGCGGCTCGATCTTCGGCCAGTCATAGACGCTGGTGTCGATGCCGAACGGCACGACGTGGCACTTGTCCTCGAATTCCCGCAGCAGCGGCGTCTCTTCGATCAGAACGCCGTCGGAGACGATGATCGCCTTGGCGCGGCGCAGCGTCCGTCGCATCAGCGGCTCGATGAGCCAGCGCAGGCCCGAATGGGTGACGATGTCGGCGTGCCAGTGCACCACCAGCGGCCGGTTGCGGCCGAAGCCGAGGGCGAAGACGAGGTCGGCGAGCGGGAAGGGCGCATGCAGCGCCAGCAGATCGTGCTCGGCGATCTTCTGCCACAGCCGCCAGGGATAGGCGGGCGCGGCCGGTAGCGACATCACATTGCCGAACGAGCGGACGCGCTCGACCGGCACGTCGTTGACGACGATCTCGCGCTGGTCGGCCGATTGCGAGCAGGTCAGCACGGCGGAGGCGAAGGTGTCCTTCAGGCTGGCGCAGATGTCACGGATCACCGTGAGCGTGCCGCCGAACAGGTCGGGATAGTAGATCTTGAAGATGTGCAGCACCGACGGACGGCGCGGGGGAGAGCTGGTGTGATGCATGGTGGTGTCAGCCGGCGAGGAGTGCTGCGACGAACGGTGCGGATAGCACCAAGATGAAGATCACGCCGCGCAGCAACGCCGGCAGGATCGGCTCGATTGCAGCCGTACGGCTCCGCTCGGGAAACGGCACGGCACGCAGTGAACTGGAATTGCAGACCAAGCGGTCAGCCATGGGTGTCTGTCCCTTTACGTCGCGCCCTCAGTGGCGTTTCGTATATGTGGGAAAATTTACCACGTCAATCGCAAAATGGGAAAATGTGGGATTGTGTCCCACGTATGTCACGGGTACAATTCAGACATGAATGCCAAGTCCGGGCCCAAAGCGGCGGCGCCAGAGCCGAATGCCGCCGCAAAGCTGCACGCGCCGCTGGCGCGGCTGCTGCGCCCGCTCGTGCGCCTCTGCATCCGCAGCGGCATGACCTTTCCGGCCCTGGCGCAGCTGCTCCGCGAGCTCTTCGTCAACGTCGCCGAGCATGATTTCGCGCTTGAGGGCAAAGAGCAGACCGACAGCCGCGTCAGCCTGCTCACCGGCATCCACCGCAAGGAGGTGGCGCGGCTGCGCGGCGCCGGCGCGCCGGTGCATGAGACGCCGGCGGCGCTGTCGCTGACGAGCGCGGTGATCGCGCGCTGGCTCGCCGCGCCTGAATTCACCGATGCGCGCGGCGAGCCACTGGCATTGCCGCGCACGGCCGAGGGCGACGCGCCGTCCTTCGAGCAGCTCGTCGCCTCCGTCACCAAGGATGTGCGCCCGCGCGCGGTGCTCGACGAATGGGTCGACCGTCAGCTCGTCACCATCAACGCGGCCGACGAGATCGAGCTGGTGGAGGCGGCTTTCGTCCCGAGTGGCGCGGACGACAGCAAATGGCACTATCTCGGCCGCAATCTGCACGACCATATCGCAGCCGCTGCCGAGAACGTGTCGGGGCCGGCGCCGCGCTTCCTCGAACGCGCGGTGCATTACAACAACATCTCGCCGAAGCTTGCGAGGCGTCTCGAGGCGCGCTCGCGTGAGCTTGCGATGGATGCGCTGAAGACCGCCAATCGCGAGGCCAATCGCGCGCTTGCCAAGGACAAGGGCGGCGACGCGCGCTGGAATTTCGGCATCTACATCTACAGCGAAGACGCCGATGAGGAGGGCGAAGCCAAGGACGCGAACAAGGACGGTGGCAAGGAGAACGGCAAGGAGGGCAGCTCCTGATGAGCCGGCCGCCGCTGATCTCCCGCCGACTGCTGCTGACCGGATTCTGGCTCGCCGGAACGGCGATCGCGCGCGCGCAGGTCAAGCGCGGCACGGATCAGGGCATCGGCGGCACCGGAATCACGCGCGGTGACGATCACGGCATCGGCGGCACCGGCATCGTCGGCGTGATCCAGCGTTTCGGCAGCATCTACGTCAATGGCGAGCGCGTGACCTATGCGAGCGACGTGCCGGTGCGTATCGATGGCGAGGCGGCGAGCCCGAGCAGCTTGCGCATCGGCCAGCTTGCCCGCGTGGTCGCGACGCGGCAGGCCGACGGTACGCTCGTCACCCGCAACATCGCGATCGCGAGCGAGGTCTCCGGGCCGATCGAGCAGGTCAAGGGCAATGAGCTGACGGTGTTGGGTCAGAAGATCGTCGCCGGCAGCAAGGAGAGCAAGCTTCGCACCGGCACGCAGGTCGCCGTCTACGGCCTGCGCCGGACCGACGGCGTGATCGTCGCAAGCCTGGTCGAGCCGCGGAAGGACGCAGCCGAACGCGTCACGGGGCTGGTCGAGCGCGGACCCAACGGGTTGCATATTGGCGGGCTGAAGCTTGCCGGCGTCGATCCCTTGCTGGTCGGCCAGCGCGTCCAGATCGAGGGCAGCGCGAGCCAGGGCGCGATGCAGGCCGCGCGCACGCGCATCGACGATTTCTCGGATCTTGTCGGCGCGAGCCGGCTCTCGATCGAGGCCTATGTGCAGCGCGCAGGCTCCAGCCTGCAACTCGGCTCCGGCTTGGTGGCCCGCGACAGCTCACGCTTCGGGCCGGCGGCGGGCGAAGCGCGCATGGTGGTCAATGGCGTGTTCGATCGCTCGCGCGGGCTTCAGGTGGAGTCGACGCAAGCGATCGGCCCGGGACCCGGCGCGCCTCAGCCGGGCGGCAACAATCCCGGCCGGTCGCCCGGCGGTTCGATCATGCATCCGGATCGCGGCGCCCCGAGCCCGGGTAACAGCCCGCCCGGTGGGTCGACTGCGCCTGGATCCGGTCCCGCTGGCAATCCTGGCTCGGCGCCGTCGGGAGCAGGCGGCCCCTCAGGCCCCGGTGGTTTTGGCACGCCCGGTGGAGGCCCGATGGGCCCCGGCGGCGGAATGGGTGGTGGCGGCTTCGGAAGTCCCGGAGGCGGGATGGGCGGCGGCGGTCGGCGCTAGGGAGGAGCGCCTTAACGCGCTCTGGAGAGGAACGCGCGCAGCCGGTCGTGACGGGGAGCATCGAGGACATCGGCCGGTGGACCGCTTTCGACGATCTGGCCCTTGTCCAGAAACCAGACGGTGTCCGCGACTTCGCGCGCAAAGCCGATCTCGTGCGTGACGACGACCATCGTCATGCCATTCTGCGCCAGCGTCCTCATCACCCGCAGCACCTCGTTGACCATTTCCGGATCGAGCGCGCTGGTGGGCTCGTCGAACAGCATGACGTCCGGATCCATCGCGAGTGCGCGTGCGATCGCGACGCGTTGCCGCTGCCCGCCGGACAGGCGCGAGGGCAAGGCGTCAGCCTTGTCGACCAGCCCGACGCGGTCGAGCTCAGTCATCGCGCGTTCTCTGGCCGCCGCCTTGTGCATGTTTCGGAGACGCTCCAGCCCCAGCGTGATGTTGCCGAGCACAGTGAGATGCGGAAACAGGTTGAACGCCTGGAATACGAAGCCGACGCGCTGGCGCAAACGGTTGATATCGACGCCACGCCCGGCGACGTCCACGCCCTCGAACAGCACTTGTCCACCTTGAATGGCTTCCAGGCGCGTCACCGCGCGGATGAGCGTCGATTTGCCGGAGCCCGATGACCCAAGCAGCGTGACGACCTCGCCGCGTTTGACCTCGCCCGTCACGCCGGCTAGCACCTGGTGCCGGCCAAACCATTTTTCGACGGCCTCGAAGCGGATCATGACAGCCCTCACGCCGGCTGAACGCCGAGCCCACCGCGCTCGGCGGCCAGCCGGCGTTCTAGCCAGCGCGCTGCCGATGTCAGGGTGAAGCACAGCGTGAAATAGGTCAGCGCCAGCAAGCCATATACCTCGAACGGTTGGGTCATGAGCTGGTTGTTCACCTGGCTCGCCGCAAAGGTCACCTCGTTGGCGCTGATGACATAGCCGAGCGAGGTCTCCTTGATCGTGGAGACGAACTGGCTGACGAGGCTTGGCATCATGTTGTGCAGGACTTGCGGCAGGATGACCTTGAAGGTGGTCGGAAAGTAGCCGAGGCCAAGCGCCTTTGCCGCCTCAGCCTGGCCTTTCGGCAGGCCTTCAATCCCGGCCCGGATGATCTCCGACAGATAGCTCGCCTCGTAGACGACAAGCGCGAAGAGCAGCGTCTCGACGCCTCCGACCGTATGTCCGGTCAACAGCGGCAGCGCGAAATAGGTCCAGAAGATGAACATGATCAGCGGCAGGCCGCGCACGACGTAAACCACGGCGGTGGCCGGTCCGCGAAGCCAACGACGCGCACTGAGACGCGCCAGCGCGAGCGCAATTGCGACGGGAAAGCTGAGAGATAGACCAGCCATCGCGAGGAACAGCGTCATGGCGAGGCCACCGACGGGGCCGTGCGGATATTGCCCGATCAGAAATAGAAGCCAGTTGTCCTCGAGGATCTTCAGCATCAGCGGATCTCGAGTTTCAGGCGCCGGTCGGCGAAGCTGCCGAGCGCCATGATGGCGAAGGAAATCGCAAGATAAAGGATGGTCGCCACCGCAAACGCTTCGAACGTCTTGAACGTGTAGCTGTCGACCTCACGCGTGCGATAGGTCAATTCGCCGACGCCGATCGCCATGGCGAGGCTGGTGTTCTTGAACAGAAGCAGGGTCTGGTTGATCAGCGGCGGGATCACAATGCGCAGCGCCTGCGGCAGGATCACGTAGCTCATCGCCTGGAGGTAGTTGAACCCGATCGAGCGCGCCGCTTCGTACTGTGTCTTCGGGATCGAGCGAATACCGCTGCGCAAATCCTCAGTAATATAGGCAGCGCTGGCGAGGCCCAGCGCCACCATCGCGAGGAGAAACTCGCTGTGGTGGCTATTGACCCACATGCGGATGGCGCGAGGCAACAGTTGCGGGACGCCGAAATACCAGACCAGGATCTGAACCAGCAGCGGAACGTTGCGATGATATTCGACGTAACCAGCGACCAGCCATTCGAGCGGCTTGAACGGAAGCATGCGGACCAGCGTCAGGATGATCCCGATCGTCATTCCGAGCAGCCAGGCAGCCACGGTCAGCGCGATTGTCGTCGCCAGTCCCCAGATGAACCAGTCCAGATATTGGCCGGTCAGGACCGCGGCCGGGTCGAAGACATAGCCCATCGTTAAATCATGCACTCCCGATGTTCGGTTTCGCGCGGTGGCGAGGGGGTCAGCCCTTGATCTCCTCGATCTTGAAATCGAGCTTCATTCCATAGACGGTATCCGGGCCGAACCATTTTGCAAAAATCTTGCCGGCCTCACCGGACGCATCCAGCTCGGTCAGCACCTTGTTGACCTGGTCCTTGAAGGCGGCCTCACCCTTGCGGACGCCGAGTCCCCACGGTTCGACGAAGACCGACTTTTCGACGATCGACATCGGGGCGGATGCCTGCGCCTGTTTACGGAGCTTCACCAGGATCAACTCGGAAGCGCAAAAGCCGTCGACCTTTCCCTGAACGACCGCGAGGAAGGCCGAGGATGAATCCTGAAAGGTCACGGTTTCTGCCGTCGGTATGACACGCCTGACGCCCTGTTCCGAAGACGATCCCTTGAGCGCGCTGACCCGCTTGCCCGATAATTGCTCGAGGGTGGCGATGCCGGAATCGGCGGACACGAGAACCTTCTGCTCGCTGACGAAGTACGAATAGCTGTAGTCGATCTGTTGCGCGCGTTCCTTGGTCCAGCCGAGATTGGCGGCGAGGATGTCGACCCGCCCCTGCAACAGCTCGGGGATGCGGGCCTCGACGGCCATCGGCTTGAGCTCGAGCGCGACACCGAGCGAGTCTGCGACCTTGCGGCACATGTCGACGTCGTATCCAACGATCTCCCGCGTCTTCGGGTCCTGGAAGCTGAACGGCTCGGCCGTGCCGAGCGTCCCACAGACCAGCTTGCCGCGGCTCTTGACGTCCGCGAGCTCGTCTGCCTTTGCCGCGCTGACAACGCCTGTGAGGATCAGGAGTCCGGCGGCGGCGACCTTTGATAATCTCATGGCTCTCTCCTTCGTCCTTCGGCGGTTAGCGCAAGGCCGCACAGGTTCGCGCGAGCCGCGTGCAGGCTTCCTCGATCTTGGGCAACGAGGTCGCGATCGACATTCTCAGATAGGATGGCATGCCGTAGGCCGTTCCATCGATCACGGCGACGCCGGCAGCATCGAGAAAGTGCATCACGACATCCAGATCCGTCTTGAGGATCTTGCCCTCGGGCGTAGTCTTCGCGATCAGGCCGGCGCAAGACGGAAACACGTAAAAGGCGCCGTCGGGCGGGAGGCACGAGAGGCCGGGAATGTCGTTGAGCATGGCGACCGCACGATCGCGGCGACGGCGATACATCTCGCGAGCCTCCGCGACGAAGCCTTGATCGCCTTCCAGTGCGGCGGTCGCCGCTGCCTGGCTGATTGCCGACGTGCAGGACGTCGACTGCGACTGGATCGTGTTCATGGCCGAGATGAGCTCTGCGGGTCCCGCGCCGTAGCCGAGCCGGAAGCCCGTCATGGCATAGGTCTTGGAGACGCCGTTGACCAACAGAGTCCGCGTCCTCAGTCGAGGCTCGACGGCAACGATGCATGGCGTTGCCCCGCCATCGAACCGGATGTGCTCGTAAATGTCGTCGGTCATGACCGCGACATGGGGGTGCCGCAGCAGCACCCCGGCGAGCGCGGCTATCTCGGCAGCGGAATAAAATGCACCGGTGGGATTGCAGGGCGAGTTCAGAATGAGCCAGCGCGTCCGTGGCGTGATTGCTTTCTCGAGAGCCTCGGCCGACAGCTTGAAGCCTGCGTTCTCGCCGCAGCTCACGATCACCGGAGTGCCGTCGCAAGCCTCGACCATGTCGGGGTACGAGACCCAATAGGGGGCGGGGACAATCACTTCATCGCCGGCTCCGAGCGTGGCGGCGAGTGCGTTGTAGATGACCTGCTTGGCGCCGCCGCCAACGGAGATCTCGTTCATGGCATAGTGGACGCCGTTTTCGCGGGCGAGCTTTGCGATGATCGCCTTGCGTAGTGCCGGCGTTCCGTTGACCGGTGTGTAGCGCGTCTCTCCCGCTTCGAGCGCGGCTGTAGCTGCGTCACGGATATGCTTCGGCGTATCCAGATCAGGCTCGCCGGCGGTGAGATCGACGACGTCACGGCCCTCCGCGTGGAGCTGCCGGACCCGTTCCCGCGCGACCATGCTCGGTGACGGCTTGATCCGTTGAACCCTCGGGGCGAGGGCGATGGCGCTAGTGCTGCTCATGACGTTGCCCCTTGGGCAGGAGAGTTTCCGGTGCCTATGTAGGAATTGTCGAGACGGCCCTCGCGGATGGCGGCCAACGCGCCGGCTTCGCGCGCTTCCTGCTGTCTGACCCGGTCGAGCAGCTCCGGGGCAACGGATCGCTCGAAGGCCACGACACCATCCTCATCGCCGAGAATGACGTCGCCCGGCATCACCACCATGCCGTCGATCGAGACCGGCACGTTGATCTCTCCGGGGCCTGATTTGTACGGACCGCGATGCGTGACACCGCGCGCGAAGCAGGGAAAGCCAGCCTCGGCGAACGCGGCGACATCGCGGATGGCGCCGTCGATGACGAAGCCGGCGACTCCCATCGCCTTGGCGCGCGTCATCATGATCTCGCCGACCAGGGCCTGGTTGAGATCGCCACCACCATCGACCACGAGCACGTCGCCCGGCCGGAGCAGCTCATACGCCTTGTGCAGCATGAAATTGTCGCCGGCACGCGTCTTGACGGTGATCGCCGTGCCGATCAGGCGGGCGTTGCCATGGAACGGGCGGAGCGCGCGCGTGCCGTGCAGCCGGTTCATGTTGTCGGACACGATCGCGACCTGCTCCGCGGCAAAGTCGGCGATGATTGCAGGCGGGACCGAGGGCGGCGAGGGAAGCAGTCGATGGCCGGGCAGGAGCATGGGGCAAAACCGATGGGCTGTGCGCTGGAGCGCAGATTTCGCGTGAAGCCTGCCCTGCGGTTGACTTGAAGAAAAGTGAATATTTTTCTACGTATTGGATCACGTTTTTCGATTTATCGGGGGCGATGCCATGGTGAGCCTGACACTGAAGCAGGTCGAAGCCTTCTACTGGATTGCCGAATTGGGCGGGGTGGTTGACGCCGCGGAGCGGCTGAACCTGGCGCAATCGACCATTTCCAAGCGCATCGCCGAGTTGGAAGCTGCGATCGGGAGCACGCTGTTCGATCGCAACAGTCGAACGATCAGCTTGACGCGCAGCGGCGAAAATCTGATCGAGCTCGCGGCTGAGCTGTTGCAGCTCGAGGCGCGAATGCGCCAGGTCGCAGCAGGGCCGCTGGCTTTTAGCGGTGCCTTCCGGTTCGGTGTCACCGAGCTCGTGGCGCTGACTTGGCTCCCGAAACTGATCGTGGCCATGAAGGAGGCCTATCCGGCGGTCATTCCGGAGCCCGAAGTCGAATCCAGTGTCGTGCTTCTCGACAAGCTCGCCGATCGCCGCCTGGATCTTGTCATTGGTCTTGATCCGCCGGCCAGTGCCGACTTCAACGCGCTGCCGCTCGACAGCGTCACGTTGCAATGGATGTCGGCGCCTGGCGTCGGGCCGAAGGCCAACGAGGCCGCGCTCGAGGAGATCGCGCAATATCCGATCCTCACCCAGGGAGAAGGATCAGGCTTGCAGAAGCTCGTCCTGGATTGGCTGGGCGGGAGCGGCATCAAGCTCAATCGCGTCGTCAAGTGCAACAGTCTCAGCGTGCTCTCGGCGCTGGCGGTGGCCGGGCTCGGCATCACCTTTCTGACCGAGCAGTATTTCCGGCATGAGATCGAGATCGGTCTATTGCGTACGATCAGAACGTCGCCGCCCATCCCGCAGATCAGGTATTTTGCCGTGACGCGTACGGACATCGTCGATCCGTTGGCCGGGCAGATCGCACGGATTGCTCGTGAATGCTGTGATTTCTCGCTTCGAGGCCTATCGGCGCGGCGGGGGGCCGACAGACTCAGCCCGCGCTGAGCCGTACGCCGGCGCGCAAAAACTTCTGCGGGTCGACGGCTTCGCCATCGATGCGGGTTTCGTAGTGCAGATGCGGCCCCGTTGAACGTCCCGTCGAGCCGACCAGGCCGATGACCTGGCCGATCTTCACGATCTCGCCGACCTTGACGTTGATCTCGGAGAGATGGCCGTAGCGGGTCGAGAGCCCGTTGCCGTGATCGACCTCGACCATGCGGCCATAACCACCGGACCAGCCGGCCGAGACCACCTTGCCGTTGGCGGTGACGCGCGCGGGATCGCCGGTCGCGGCACGGAAATCGAGTCCGGTATGCATCGCGGGCCGGCCGAGGAAGGGATCGCTGCGCACGCCGAAGCCGGAGGTGAATTCGACCTCGCCGACGACAGGCTTGCGATAGGGCACCTGCGCCAGCGTGCGGTTGAGCCGGTCCATCTCAGCGCGGGTGGTGCTGATGCGATAGAGCTGCTTCTCGAACGGGCCCGCATTGGCCGTGAGCTTGACCGGCACGAACGGGCCGCCCATCGCGGCGCGCGGCACCGCCGCCTCGAGAGTGGCCATGTTCAGGCCGAGGTCGCTGACCACGCCGCGCAACCGCCGCATCCGCGAATCCATGCCTTCCTCGACGGCGCTGAGCGCCGCAACCTGGCGGCGCTCGACCTGATCGAGCGAGGTCGTCAGCCGGACCAGGACGTTGTCAAAGCCCTGGTTCTTGGCGAATTGATTGACCGGCGGGGCGATCGCGGCCGGCGCACGCGATTCGAGCCGCGCTTCGCGGTCGGGCGGCGCCACGAAGATCACGGTGTCGCTGATCGGCGACGGCTTTGGCGTGCCTTGCGTCGTCTGGTTCGCGTCGCCACGCTGCGGCGTCGAACGGGGAATCGATCCGGTGACGTCAGGCATGGCCCCCAGCGCCGTCGCCCGGGACTCCAGCGCCGTCTGGCGCTTCATGATCTGGTCGAGCTTCTGGTCGAACTGCTCCTGGTCGAGCAATTGCCGGCTGGTGGTGCGGTCGACCTTGGCGCGCAACTCGGCGATGCGGTCCTCATAGGCGTATTGCATCTCGGCCTGGCGGGCGATCAGCCGGGTCAGAACGTCGTCGCGGAAAGCGAAATAGGTGGCGGTCGCCGCCGACCACAGGCCGAGCAGCACGACGGTGCCGACCACGATCCAAAACACGACAGGCCCGAGGCGAACCTGCTTGCCGTGATGCACGATGGTGTAGGCGTCATCGGCATCGGGCAGGGGAATCGCGGCGGCTGCCGCAGCAGCGGCAGGACGGCGATGGAAGGCACGTCCGTGGTCGTGGGGATGATGCTGGGGGTACTGCGAGAATTGGGCAGAACTTTTCGACATCGGCACTCCCGCGCCGGTCGGAACGGTTCCTTACGGCCTAATTGCCGCAGCAATCTGGGCCGGTCATGGTTAATTTTCCGGAAACGGGAACGCTCGATTTTAACGGGCTGGTTAAAGACTTCTTGCCGCGAGCAGCACCTCGTCGGCATGGCCATCGACCCGCACGTTGCGCCAGATCTTGGCCACCTTGCCGTCGGATCCGATCAGCACCGTGGTGCGAAGAATCCCGAGGAAGCTCCTGCCATACATGGATTTTTCGCCCCAGGCGCCATACGCCTCCAGCATCTCGTGCTGTTCGTCCGAGATCAGGGGGACGCCGAGGCTGTGCTTGTCGCGGAACTTCTCCTGGGCCTTTAACGGGTCGGCCGAAATACCCAGCACGGCAGTGCCGGCAGCCGCGAAGTCGTCCTTCAGTCGGGTGAAGTCGATCGCCTCGCGGGTGCAGCCCGGCGTGTCGGCGCGGGGGTAGAAGAACAGGACGAGCTTCTGGCCGGCATAGTCCTGGAGGGTCACGACGTTGCCGCCGTCGCGAGGGAGGCGGAAGGCGGGCGCCTTCTGGCCCTCGGCCAGAGACTTTGCCGACGACGGTTTTGCCGAAGCGGCGGACGCCGACGCGGAAGGCTTAGAGGCCTTTTCAGAAGATTTTAACCGTTTCGATGCGGCCTTATGCGATGCTGCCTTGGCGGTTGCTTTGCCTGATTTGCTTGCCGATGCCGGCTGTGTTTTCGCGCCACTTGCTTGAGTCGATGCCCGTGTTTTCAGGGGCTTCTTTTTAGCGGTCGAACTGCCGGAGGGCGTTTTGGACGATTTCTTTCGGGATTTCTTGGACATACGCCTTCCTTTCGTCGCTTTCGGCGGGTCAACCAAAGCGGTATTGCAGCTCTCGTCCGGTGTGCCGGATTCGCGCCCTCGGCTGGGCAATTTTGGCGGCGACGGAGTATGGTTACAAGGAATTCCACGCACCACCCCACTGCTCGTTGAACGCGCTCCCGGGGCGAAATGACGAACAGCAGGAACATTCGAGGTATGGCGGCAATGCCGGGGCGGGGAGCGTCGATTCCCGTCGACGGCTGCGGTCCCGGCGGCGCTCAATCCTACGACGGGCGCCTGTATCGAGAGGCAATGGCTAGGAATACGTCGCCCCAGGATCACAATCGGGACTTCGATCGGCACGGCGGCCATCACGAGCAGCCGGAATGGCACGAGGACGACTGGGATCAAGACCAGGAAGAGGAAGCGGGACATCGCGCGCGCCGCCTGTTGTCGCGTTCCAACTCGCGCTTTCGCGTCGGTGACGGTTTCTCTTTGTTTCGGCGGGCGCTGCCGAGCGGACGCTGGCTGCGCCGGATGTCCGTCGTCCTCGGCGCATTGATCGTCATCTTCGTCGGTTGTTTTGGCGCGCTGTGGTGGCGGCTGGGCGCCGGTCCCATCAACCTCGACATGGCGACGCCCTGGCTCGCCGCTGCCATCGAGGACAATATCGGCCACGGCAATACCGTGGAGGTCGGCGGCACCCAGATCGAGCGCGCCGGGCGGGTCCGGATTGCCGTGCGCATCCGCGACATCATCGTTCGCGATCACGACCATGCCATCGTCGCCAGCGCACCGAAGGCCGAGGTGCGGCTGTCGGGGGCAGCACTTCTCACCGGGCACCTGCGCGCCGAAAGCCTCAACCTCGTCGATGCCGAGCTCGCGATCCGGATCGCACCTGACGGGACGGTCACGGTGTCCGCCGGCGACACGGCGAAGCCGCTCGCAACCGGCGTCGCGTCCAAGAAGGAAGCGGGCCTGCCGCCGACATTCCCGCGCAACGGCGTTCCGCCGCCACCGTTCGGGATGGCGCCTGCAACTCCGGACGCGTCCCAGGCCGCAGCTCAACCTGCCGCTCAGAGTGGAATTCTTCAGGGCCTCGACTGGCTCGACAGCTTGAGCTTGACCGGCCTCGACGGCCAGAACCTCAACGAGATCGGTCTCAAGAACGGCAATCTGATCGTCGACGATCAACAGCGCGGCAGCAAATGGACGTTTGAGAACATCACGCTCAGCCTGCGCCGGCCGAGCCATGGCGGCGTCGCGCTCAGCTTCGGCGAAGAGGGCGCGCGCCCGTGGTCGCTGCGCACCACGATCGGGCCGAGCGAGAACGGCGTGCGCTCGATCGATATCCGCGCCGACAAGGTGTCGACCGCCAACATCCTGCTGGCGCTGCGCGTCAAGGACTTCACCTATACGGCCGACCTGCCTCTGACCGGCGAGCTCAAGGGTGAGCTCGGCCGCGACGGTGTGCCGACATTCTTCCGCGGCAAGGTCGCAATCGGCGCGGGCAACATCATCGACACCGACACGCCCGACTATCCCATGGCGATCGACTCGGCCGAGATCAACGTCGAATGGGATGCGGGACGGCGGGTGCTGGTCGCACCGTTCAAGATCCTCTCCGGCGCCAATCGCCTGACACTGCTCGCCCATCTCGAGCCGCCGAACGGCACCACCAATGACTGGCAGCTCGGCTTCAGCGGCGGCTCGATCCTGCTCGGCGGCATCGACAACGAGCCGCCGCTCGTCTTCAACCGCATCGCGATCGGATTCCGCTTCGACACCGATCACAAGCGCATGCTGCTGACGCAGGCCGACATCTCCAATGGCGAGATCGGTGTCGCCGGCACCGGCGCGATCGACTATTCCGGCGAGCCGCGCCTGACGCTCGGCTTTGCGGGAACGCCGATGTCGGCCTCGGCCATGAAGCGGATGTGGCCGACGCTGGTGGTGCCCGAGTTGCGCCAATGGGTGATCGAGCGGATCGAGCGCGGCACGCTTCAGCGCATCGAGATCGGCATCAACTCGCCGACGCGCAACCTTCCGCGCAAGGGGCCGCCGATCCCCGACGACGGCCTGTCGGTCAACATCGTGGCGAACGGCGTCGCGGTCCGCCCTGTGGACGGCATGCCGGTGGTGCACGATGCGGACCTCAAGGCGCATGTGACCGGACGCACCGCCACCGTGAATATCGGCCAGGGCGTTGCCGACACGCCCGCAGGTCGCAAGGTCACGATCTCCGACTTCACGTTCGAGGTGCCGGACATGGCGCCGAAGCCGTCGCCCTCGCGGACGCGCTTCCGCGTTGATGGTCCGGTGCCGGCCGCTGCCGAAATGCTGTCCAACGACCGGTTGAGCGATCTGTCATCGACCGTCGTCGATCCCAACACCAGCAAGGGCACGTTCACGGCGAACATCCAACTCGGCTTGCCGGTCAAGGGCGAGCTGACCAAGGCGGACACCGTCTACGCCGTCACCGCCGATCTCAACGGCTTTGCCGCCGACAAGCTGGTGATGAACCAGAAGCTCGAGGCCAACAACCTCAAGATCGTCGCCAACAACCAGGGTTACCAGGTCAAGGGCGACGTCAAGATCAACGGGCAGGCGGCCTCGCTCGACTACCGCAAGGCGACCGATGGCGATGCCGACGTCAAGCTGCAGACGACGCTGGACGATGCCAGCCGTGCGCGGCTCGGCTTCGATCTCAGTCCGGCCGTCAGCGGGTCGGTGCCGGTCAAGGTGTCGGGCAAGATTGCCGGCGGGCCCGAGCAGACGACGAAGCTCGGCATCGAGGCGGACCTGACTTCGGTCAAGCTCGACAACATCCTTCCCGGTTGGGTCAAGCTGCCGGGCAAAGCGAGCAAGGCGACGTTCAAGGTGGTGCCGACGGCACAATCGACGCGGCTCGAGGACATCGTCATCGACGGCGGCGGTGCCTCGATCAAGGGCTCGCTGGAAGTCGACCCCAACGGCGACCTCATGAATGCGAATTTCCCGGTCTATTCGCCGTCCGACGGCGACAAGACGTCGCTGAAGGTGGAGCGCGGTCAGGACGGCGTGGTCCGTGGCACAATGCGCGGCGACGTATTCGACGGTCGTGGCTTCCTGAAGTCGGCGATCTCAGGCAATTCCAAGGACGACAGCAAGAGCAAGCTCAAGAACGTCGATTTCGACATCGATGTGAAGCTCGGCACGGTCGCCGGATTCAACGGCGAGACGATGCGCAGCGTCGACGCCAAGATGTCGAAGCGCAGCGGGGCCATCAAGGCGTTCTCGCTGAGCGGCAGGATCGGTCAGAACACGCCGGTGGCAGCCGATCTGCGCGGCGGGCGTGCGCAAGGCAGCCGCGAGGTGATCTATCTCCAGACCAACGACGCGGGCTCGCTGCTGAAATTCACCGACACCTATACCAAGGCCGTCGGCGGCCAGATGGTGGTGGCGATGGAGCCGCCGACATCGGACGCGACCACGGCGCGCGAGGGCCTCATCAACGTGCGCGACTTCACGGTGAAGGGCGAGGCGCAGCTCGAACGCGTCGCCGCAGGCGCGCCGAACGGCACTCCGGGCGGCGGTGGCGTTTCCTTCAGCGCCTTGCGCGCGGAGTTCACCCGGCAGAACGGCGCGCTCACGGTCCGCGACGGCCTGGTCAAGGGGCCGATGATCGGCGCCACCATCGAGGGCTCGATCGACTATCCCGGCAATCAGGTCTGCATGAGCGGCACCTTCGTGCCGATGTATGGCGTGAACAACATTTTCGGCCAGATCCCGTTGTTCGGCCTCTTCCTCGGCGGTGGCGACAAGGAAGGGCTGATCGGCGTCACCTACGAGGTCGTCGGCACGCCTGCGGCTCCCGTGATGCGCGTCAATCCGATCTCCGCGATGGTGCCAGGCGTGTTCCGCAAGATCTTCGAGTTCAACACCGGCAAGCAGAACATGCCGATCGACGAACTGCCGTCGTCGCAGTCCGGCGACAGTTCGACGGGATCGGCAAGGCCGCTGTCGAGCGGTTGCAGCGTCGCGCGGCGTTAGCCGCGAGTCCGTTCTATCGGGGCGGGCCCTGAAGTCTCCACAGCGTCATGGCCGGGCTCGTCCCGGCCATCCACGCATTCTCTAGCAGCACAAAGAACGTGGATGCCCGGGACGAGCCCGGGCATGACGACATCTTGTGAATGCTTATGCGACGAGCCGCGTCGTCTTACGCCGCGCGCACGCTCGCCAGGAATGTGCCGACTTCGCCCGAGAGCTGCTCGGCCTGCTTGGAGAGGTTCGACGCGGCCGCGAGCACCATGCCGGCGGCATTGCCGGTCTCGTTGGCCGCCGAGCTGACGCCGCCGATATTGGTGGTGACTTCCTTGGTCGCCTCGGCGGTCTGCGAGACGCTGCGGGCGATCTCGGCGGTGGCCGCACCTTGCTCCTCGATTGCGGCGCCGATCGAGGTGGCAATGCGGCTGACCTCCTCGATGGTGGCGGTGATGCCGCCGATGGCGTCGACAGCTTCCTTGGTTGCGCCCTGAATCTGGGCGATCTTGTCGCCGATCTCGCGGGTGGCCTCTGCAGTCTGACTTGCCAGCGATTTCACTTCGGAGGCGACGACGGCGAAGCCGCGACCGGCTTCACCGGCGCGTGCGGCCTCGATGGTGGCATTGAGTGCCAGCAAATTGGTCTGCGCGGCGATGCTGGAGATCAGCTCGGCGACGTGCTCGATCTGCTGGGCGCCGTCGGATAGCGCGCGCACGATGGTGTCGGTGTGGCGTGCGCTCTCGACCGCGCGGCCGGTGACTTCGGCCGATTGCGCGACCTGACGGCTGATTTCGGTGATGGAGGAGGAGAGCTCTTCGGCGGCGGCGGCGACCGTCTGAACGCGTTGGCTGGCTTCGGTCGCAGCCGAGCCGACCACGGCGGCGCGGCGGTTGGTGCCCTCGGCGGTCGACGACATCGACTTGGCCGTGGTTTCCAGCTCGCCGGAGCCCGAGGCCATCAGACCCACGAGCTGACCGACGGACGCATCGAAGCGATCGGCGAGGGAGATCAGGGCGTCGCGCTTTTCCTGCTCGCCGCGGGCCTTGGCTGCGACCTGTTCGGCTTCCAGCGTGCGCGCCGTCAGGGCGGTCTGGCGCAACACTTCGAGCGTCTCGGCCATGCGGCCGATCTCGTCGCCGCGATCGGTCTCCTCGACCGGCTTGTCGATGGCACCGTCGGCGATGTCCTGCATCCGGGTCTTCTGGCGGTCGAGCGCGCTGAGCACGTCGCGGGCGATCAGCCAGGACAGCGTCGCCATCAGCAGCATCAGGCCGGCGCCGATCGCGGCGAGCTCGAGCGTCAGCGCACGCACGTCGGCGTCGATATCGTCGACGTAAAGGCCGTAGCTGATCGTGGCGTTCCAGGGCGTGAACTGGCGGACGAACACGGTCTTGCGGACGGGCTCGGTCTGACCGGGGCGAGGGTAGAGATAGGATGTCACGCCGCCCTGCGGCGCCTGCCTGGCGGCGTTGAGCTGAGCATCGGCAATCAGGACGCCATTGGAATCCGTCGCGCCTGTGATCTTGCCTTCGAGCTGGGGATTGGCGCCGTTGACAAGGATCGACGTGTCGGAATTGTAGACGACAGGATAGCCCTGGCCGCCGCCGAACTTCATGTTGCGGGCACGCTGGCGAAACTGCAGCTTGGCGTCGTCCACCGTCATCTTGCCGGCGGCCGCGTCATCCTGGAAAGTCTGTGCGAGGCCGTGGAGCAGATCGACCGCGGCCTTCATCTGCTGGACCCGGTCGTCCATCATGCGGCTCTTGCTGAGGACGGTCGATACCGCGATGATGGCCGTGACTGTCAGAGCTGCGAGGCAGACCATGCTGGCAAGCTTGGTCCGGATCTTCAGATGGTTCAGCAGCTTCATCACAGCCCCTACGGAATGGTTGTTATTGTCATCATCCGTAACATCAAGTTCTTACCAATCATGAAGATGGACGCGCCGCGGCCGGCCGCGCGAGGGACTCTTCGCAGACCCATGCGCAACGGTGCAGGCAAATGGACACGCTCTGTTGCGCGTCCGTATATTTGCGGGAGGATGTCGATCTCAGATTTTGGTGGTCATCGCACCTGGCCGGACCCGCAATGAACCGATTCGTTCACCGCCTCATCATGTCCGTGCTGCTTGTCGCGGCCCTCGTTCTGATCTGGAACGTCCTGGGCTCTCGCTGAGACGGCGCCGGCAATGGCCGGCGCCGTCCTCGTTTTGCGAATTGAGCGCGCGCGTCAGCGCCGCGCGAAGGCGCCGCTCGGTGCGTCGGTCTCCTTGCCGATCAGCGCATCGACGCTGACCGAGCCGCCGCCCGCTGCCGAGATGTAGAGGCAGGCGAAGCAGAACAGGATCGCAGCCGTGCCACCGTTGAGCAGCGGCAGGAGCACCGGCGTGCCGGTCTTCATCACGTGGCCCATGAAGTAGGCGAAGGCCATTTCACCCGCCAGGATGAACGCCGTCAGCCGCGTGAACAGGCCGAGCATCAAGGTCGCGCCGAGCACCAGCTCGAGCGTGCCGGCCACATAGATCAGCGGCGGGATGTCGGCGAAGTAGGGGAGCACCGGGAACTTGAACAGCTTGGCGACACCGTACTGGAACAGCAGCAGTCCAGTGATGAAGCGAAACAGGCTCAAGAGAACCGGCTGAAAGCGAGTGAGATAAGGAAAGTTCATTGGTTTGTGCCCTCCATCCAATGCTGCGACTAGGACCGCATTCAATTCCACCCTGCAAGCTGCGCCAGGTCAATTTGCGCTGACTTTTTTGTCATGTCGGACAAAACACCGCAGGCTGTGATTTCAGCCGCGTGTCGACAGCATTTTTTCAACGTCTACGCGCCACGCCCACCCGTAGTTCCCCGGTGTCGCGAATGAGTGCAGGTTACTTCCGGGAGACCTATCGCCGCAAGGCGGGCACGATCAGGAACGGGATCATCCCGAGGATCACGTTTGCAAGTGCGAAGACAAGCAGCGCATTGTAGCCGTGGGTGGCATCGTGGATCAGGCCGCCGCTCCAGGAGCCGAAGGCCGAGCCGAGTCCGCTGCCGATTGAGATCGTGCCGAAGATGGTGCCGACCCTCTTGCCTCTGAAGATCTTCATCGCCGTTGCCGTGATCAGCGGCCCACGCGAGCCCATCATGCTGCCGAAGCAGACGACGAAGCCGGTGAGCAGGATGACATTCGGATAATACTGAAGCAGCCAGAGCAGGACAATGCCGAGGATCGAGATCGCGTAGCTCAGCAGCACCGAGGGACGGCGTCCGATCAGCCCGTCGAGCGCGGAGACGCCGATCATGCCGAACACCAGCACGACCCCCGAAAAGCCCCAGGCAGTCGCGGCCTGCAGCGGCGGGAAGCCGGCATCGATCAGATAGGCGACGATCTGCGCGGCGATACAATACATGCCGACCGCGGTGAAGAAGAAGGTCGAGAACAGCGCCCAGAACGCGTGGTGACGCATCGCGCTCACGAGCGTCCAGCCGTGGTCGACGAAATCAGGATCGGTCTTCTTGGCAACATACGGCGAGCCGGCCGCGAAACTACGCCAGGGCAGCAGCAGCAGCGGCACCAGCAGACCAAGTGTAGCGAAGCCGTAGACCTGATAGGTCTCGCGCCAGCCGAGATGATCGATCAGGAGCTGCGAGGCCGGCAGCAGCGCCAGCACGCCGCCGCCCATTGCCGAATACACCACCGCCATCGCGGTCGGCAGCTTTGGCCCGAACCAGCGGCCGAGTAGGATCGAGTTCGGCACATTGCCGATGAAGGCAACGCCAATACCGACGCACAAACCGATCGAGAGCTGGAATTGCCAGAGCGCCTGCGCATGGCCTGCGATCAGGAACGCGGAGCCGAGCAGCAACAGGCCGAGCGCATAGACGATGCGCGGTCCGGAATGATCGAACAGGCGGCCAACCAGCGGCGCCGTCAGTCCGCTGATGAGCCAGGTCAGCGAATAGATCGAAACCACCTGCGCGCGGTCCCAACCAAAATTTTCGGAGATCGGCTTGAGGAAGACGGTGAAGCTTTCGCTCAAGCCGCGGCCGAGCACGGCCAGCGTGAAGCACAACGCGAGCACGACGAGCGCGGTTCGTACCGCGTCCTGCTGCATGTTCCCCTGTTCGCTGGGCGTCTTCTGATCCATTGCCATCAGGGAGCGCGCTTCGGCGCGCCCTGACAAGCATCAAAAGCTCATACGCCTATGCAGGCTTGAGCAGGACGTGCTTCTTCTTGCCGAAGGACAGCTTGATCACGCCTTCCGGCGTCAGACTGGCCGCTGACAGCGCCATCTTCTCGTCGGTGACGGATTCGTCGTTGACGCGGAGGCCGCCACCCTTGATCTGACGGCGTGCCTCGCCATTGGAGGCGACGAGGCCCGCCTTGACGAAGGCGTTGAGCACGCCGAGGCCGGCCTCCAGCTCGCCGCGCGGAATTTCAACGGTCGGCAGGCTCTCGGCGAGTGCGCCTTCCTCAAAAGTGCGGCGTGCGGTTTCGGCCGCTTCGTTTGCTGCGTCGCGACCATGCAGCAGCGCAGTCGCTTCCGTCGCGAGCACCTTCTTGGCCTCGTTGATCTCCGAGCCGCCGAGCGCCTCGAGCTTCTTGATCTCGCTCATCGGCAGCGTCGTGAACAGTTTCAGGAATTTGCCGACGTCGGCGTCCTCGGTGTTGCGCCAGTACTGCCAGAAGTCATACGGCGAGAACTGGTCGGCGTTGAGCCACACCGCGCCTTGCGCGGTCTTGCCCATCTTGGCGCCCGATGCCGTCGTCAGCAGCGGCGTGGTCAGCGCGAACAGTTGATGCGTGCCCATGCGGCGGCCGAGATCGACGCCCATGATGATGTTGCCCCATTGGTCCGAGCCGCCCATCTGCAAATGGCAGCCGGTCCGCTTGGCCAATTCGACGAAGTCGTAGGCCTGGCAGATCATGTAGTTGAACTCGATGAAGCTCATCTCCTGCTCGCGCTCGAGGCGCAGGCGCACGGAGTCCATCGACAGCATGCGGTTGACCGAGAAATGCCGGCCGACGTCGCGCAGCATCTCGATCCAGTTGAGCTTGGTCAGCCACTCCGCATTGTCGAGCATGACGGCGTCGCTCTTGCCGTCGCCGTAGCGCAGCACCTTTGCGAACACGCCGCGGATCGAGGCCTTGTTGGCCTCGATCTCGGCGACGGTGCGGATCGCGCGCGTCTCGTCCTTGCCGGAGGGATCGCCCACCATGGTGGTGCCGCCACCCATCAGCGTGATCGGCTTGTTGCCGGACTGCTGAAACCAGTGCAGCAGCATCATGGTCAGGTAGTTGCCGATGTGCAGCGAAGGAGCGGTGCAATCGTAGCCGACATAGGCGATCGCCTCGCCCTTGGCGGCGAGCGCGTCCAGCCCCTCGAAATCGGAGCACTGGTGGATAAAACCACGTTCCTGCAGGGTATTGAGGAAATCCGATTTAAATGCAGTCATCTGTCGGCGTGCCTGACAATTCTTGGTTTACTGTTTCGGGCGCAATTTAAGCGTCCTTCTATGGGAACTCGATTGCCGCCCGCCACTTGGCGCTGTGGCATTATAAGATGTGTCCCTCTGGCACAAGATCGGCATGCCGGAGGGGGTGTTTTGAGGACGCTGATCCCATGATGTTGACGGCACTCGGTTTGATGAGCGGCACCTCGCTGGACGGGGTGGACGTCGCGCTGATCGAAACCGACGGAAAGCAGGTGAAAGCGTTCGGACCGTCCGGCTACCGGCCCTATAGCCCGGCCGAGCGCAATCTGCTGCGCCAGGCGCTGTCCGAGGCGGTACACTTGCCGCAACGCGATGCCCGGCCGGGAATCCTGGCCGAGGCCGAGCGCGCCGTGACGTTGGCGCATGCCGAGGCGGTTGCCGCGTTCGTGGCCCAGAACCGGATGAAGCCGGAGGATATCGACATCGTCGGCTTCCACGGCCAGACCGTGCTGCACCGTCCCGAGCGGCGCCTGACGGTGCAGATCGGCGATGCGCCGGCGCTGGCGAAGGTCATCCATATTCCCGTGATGTACGACTTCCGCGCTGCCGACGTCGAGGCCGGCGGGCAGGGCGCGCCGCTCGTGCCGGTCTACCACCGGGCGCTGGCCAATTCGCTGGCGCGCGAAGGGCCGATCGTCGTGGTCAATATCGGCGGTGTCTCCAACATCACCTATATCGACGGCAACGACACGCTGATTGCTTGCGACACCGGCCCCGGCAACGCGCTGCTCGACGATTTCATGTACCGCACCATGAACCAGGCCTTCGATGCCGAGGGCAAGTTCGCAGCCCTGGGCAAGGCCGACGAGGCCTGGATCGCGCGGGCGCTGGAGCTGCCGTTCTTCGCAGTCCCGCCGCCGAAATCGCTCGACCGCAACGACTTCGCCGCGGTCAAGCTCGGCGATGTCCAGCCGGCCGATGGGGCTGCGACGCTCACCGCCTTCACCGCGGCCGCGATCGCCCGGATCATCCCGCTGCTGCCGCGGCGGCCGCGGAGCTGGATCATTTGCGGCGGCGGCGCCCGCAACCTCACCATGCTGCGGATGCTGCGGGAGCGGGTCGGCGCGGCAACCGTCGAAGCCGCCGAGACGCTGGGCTGGGCCTCCGACGCGATCGAGGCGCAGGCCTTTGGTTTCCTTGCCGCGCGTGGCCTCAAGGGCCTGCCGCTGTCCTACCCGGCCACGACAGGCGTGCCGATGCCGATGACGGGCGGGGTGATCGTGCGGCCCTAAAGGCGACTGCCGGCGGTCACAGTAGGTTGATGCAGTTGCATTGATCTTGACGGTTGCATGCAAGTGCATCTATCTTGGGTGCAGTTGAATCCAACCGCCGGGATTAGCCATGACCGCTTCGCTCAAACTGATCAGCCACAAGCTTTGTCCGTACGTGCAGCGCGCGGTGATCGCGCTCAAGGAGAAGGGCGTGCCGTTCGAGCGGGTCGACATCGACCTCGCCAACAAGCCCGACTGGTTCCTGAAACTGTCGCCGCTCGGCAAGGTGCCGGTGCTGGTGGTTACGACGGACAAGGGCGAGGTCGCGCTGTTCGAGAGCAACGTGATCTGCGAGTACATCGAGGAGACGCAAGCCGGCGCGAAGCTGCATCCGATCGATGCGCTGAAGCGGGCCGAGCACCGGGCCTGGATGGAGTTCGGCTCGGCGATCCTCGGTGATCTCTGGGGGCTGGAGACAACGGCGGATCCGGCAACGTTCGAAAGCAAGCGCCAGGCGCTGGCGACGAAATTCGCGCGTGTCGAAGCCGCACTGGGCGCGGGACCTTATTTCGCCGGCGAGGCATTCAGTCTGGTCGATGCAGTGTTCGCGCCGGTGTTCCGTTATTTCGACCTGTTTGATGAGCTGACCGAGCACGGTATCTTCCGTGATGTGCCGAAAGTGCGCGCGTGGCGGAGCGAGCTCGCGAAACGTCCGAGCGTGCGCACTGCGGTCGGAGCAGACTATCCGCAATTGCTGCGCGCCTTCCTCGTGCGCCACGACGCGCATCTGCTCAAGCTCGCGGCCTGAGCACACGCCGATGTCGCAATCTCTGGCCTGGTTGATGCTGGTGATCGCCGGCGCGCTCGATGTCGGCTGGGCGATCTCGATGAAATATGCCGAAGGCTACACGCGCGTCGGTTGGAGCATCGTGTCGCTGGTGCTGCTCGCCGCCTTCGTGTTCCTGCTCGGGCGTGCCTTGAAGGTGCTCGAGGTCGGCGTCGCCTATTCGGTGTGGACCGGCATAGGCGCCGCGGGCACCTTCATGATGGGCGTCGTGCTGTTCGGGGAAGCACTGAGCGCGATGAAGCTTGCGGGCATCGCGCTCGTCTTGATGGGGATCGCCGCGCTCAAGCTGGCTTGAGCCGCGCTGCCGCGCTCAGGTGCAGCCGTCGGCGAGCAACAGTCTGCTCGTCGTCGTGGCATGGCGCAGCTTGAACAGGGCCTGAGCGTCGGGATCATCCAGGAAGGCCTGCGCGTCCGCGCGTTCCGGAAATTCGATGATGACGAGACGCTCGGGCGTCCAGTCGCCTTCGATTGCGGTCGGCTCGATGCCGCGGACGATGTATCGCCCCGAATGCCTGGCGATGAAGGCCGGGATTTCAGCGATGTATCTCTTGAAGCCGGCAGGGTCATTCACCGACAGGTCGAGCACCAGATACGCCTTCAATCCTTGTCCCCCGAAGCGAGCAATGTCGTCTTCGATCAGCTAGAGCTCAGCAGCCATCTTCGCTAGCGTCGCGATGGTATTCATGTTGCGTGCGGTACCGGTCTTGGCGGCGGGGATCGCGAGCTTTGACGTTCCCATACCGTCGCCATAGTGCACGTAGATCTCGCGGCGGCCGAGCTTGATCTCTTCGTCCTTTTGACCGCGAATGCCAGCAAGCGCGTCTGCCGGCGGTGGCTTGTCGAGGAAAATCGCAACCGTGCGGTTCGGTGCCATCTTTGGGAATGGATTGTCGGCCGCGACTTGCGCCATCTCGGCCGCGCTGCGCACGAGCACGCCGACCGGCGCGCCCGCATAGGTGTGCAGGCGCTTTTCCAACGCAGCCTTGATCGCGGTTTCAGATTTGCGGCTCGTGAAGACCACATTGCCGCTGGCGATGTAGGTGCGCACGGCACCCAAACCGAGCTCTTCGCACATCGCCTTGAGCTCGGTCATCGGCAGCTTGCCGGTGCCTCCGACATTGACCGCGCGCAGCAGGGCTACAAACGCGGCCATGTCATGCTTACCGCACGTTGGCGAGGCGCATGTCGAGATAGGCTGTGATGGTTTCCATCAGCGGCTCGAGCTTGGCGTCGAAGAAGTGGTTGGCGCCGGGGATGACCTGCTGGTCGATCACGATGCCCTTCTGTGTCTTCAGCTTCTCGACCAGCGTGTTGACATCCTTCGGCGGCACCACCGCGTCCTTCTCGCCATGCACGATCAGGCCCGACGACGGGCAGGGCGCAAGGAACGAGAAGTCGTAGAGGTTCGCGGGCGGCGCGATCGAGATGAAGCCTTCGACCTCGGGGCGGCGCATCAGAAGCTGCATGCCGATCCACGCGCCGAAGGAGAAGCCGGCGACCCAGCAGGCGCGCGCCTCGGGATTGATGGTCTGCGCCCAGTCGAGAGCCGCCGCCGCATCCGACAATTCGCCGGTGCCGTGATCGAACGAGCCCTGGCTGCGGCCGACGCCGCGGAAGTTGAAGCGCAGCACCGAGAAGCCGCGATGCGCGAAGGCGTAGTAGCACTGGTACACGATCTGATGGTTCATCGTGCCGTGAAACTGCGGATGCGGATGCAGGATCATCGCGATCGGCGCGTTCTTCTGCTTGGCCGGGTGATAGCGGCCTTCGAGACGGCCGGCGGGGCCAGTGAAAATGACTTCAGGCATGGATGATCTCTTGATTGATGTCCTGGAGAGACGGTTCTCCGCAATCAACCGATTGTGGCCTCATCGGCAGCGACGCCGGCGAGAGCGCGAATGGAAGGACGAGAAGGCGTGCGCCTCGCGGTGATGCGCAAATGGCGCGCGTTGACTTGACGGTGCGCGTTCTAACATAGGCGGCGGGGCTAAAAGCAAGCATCTTCGACATCTGCCAATTTGCTCAAGAACTTAGCCGGTCATCGCGGTGTCATGCCCAAGGCGGCCGGGATGAATCGGGGCAATGGCCCGCCTCGCATCCGTGGCGGCAACTGATTGGAATCACGATCGTTTATCGATCGCTCGGGCGATTTGGCGAGCGATTCACACGGGCGCCGTGCGCCCTCCGAGCGCGGCGACCGCGGGCCGGTAGCGGCGGCTGCCCCCAAGCGTTTGCCCGTTGTCGAATGTGAGCTCGAAATCTCCTGACGGCTTGAACTCCACGCCGCTCACGCGGTCGAGATTGGCGAGCCGGGTCCGGTGCACGCGCACGATGGCGAAGCGGGCGAGCTCGCTTTCGGTCGCAGCCAGCGTGCCGCGGATCAGGTGCTGGGTGCCGTTGGCGAGGATGTATTCGATGTAATTGCCGGCGGAGGCGACCCAGAGGATGTCACGCGGCGCGACGCGGATGCGGCTGGTGCCGTCCCGGAGCCAGATCAGATCGGATGAGGGTTGCTCCTGCGGAGCGGCCGGCATGGACGCAGGGGCGCGCGCGGCCTTCCTCAGCTCACGCCGGCTTTCGATCAGCCAGAGCGTTGCCCCAAGCAGCAACGCGGTCACGGCATCCTTGCGGAACTCGTACAGGACCGTCGCCAGCGAGAAGTGGAAGTCGTAGGTGCCTCCAGCGAGCCAAAGCAGGAGTTTCCGCAAGCCCACCATGCCGGTAATGTGGAGGGCTGAGCTCGACTTTGGCCGATTTATGCGGCGTAGGCGAGCGCGTTCTCCATCCGGCGCCAGATATGGCGCGGAATTTCTATACTGTTCCGGCGCGGCCGGGACATGAAAGAAATCTGATGAGCCCATATTTGGCGTCGGACGGATGCGATCGCATCGCTAAAGGTCAGCGCGGCTTTTGGATACCAAGCCGCGGTTCTGGGCTTGAGCTTTTGTGCCTTGGCGAGGTCGTGGGTCCATAGCGTGACGATGGAGTAGAGGCCGAGCAAGATCGGGGTAGTGCGCAGAATGGCTTTGTCCGACCATTGGCGCTGGGTCTCGACACCGAGGTGAGCGCGAACTTCCTCGAAGGTGACTTCGACCTGCCAGCGAGTGACGAACCAGGCGAGGATGTCGCGGGGAAGAGCGTTGAGATCGGTCGCCAGGAAGGCCTGCGGGTCGAACTCGCCGGTTGGGTCGCGGACGAGAAGCCAGCGGATCGGTACCGGCGGAACGCCGCCGCGATACCACAGAGCGGTGCCGGTTGCGATCTCGACAATGCGATTGGTTCGGCCGTACCAGAGACTGACCCGGTAGCGCGTCCAGGACACGTTGCGATCCTTGAGGATGGCAGAGAGTTTTTTGTGGGGCTTACCTCGGATTGGAGGGCGGCCACGACCTTTGCGCTTTGGTCGGGGAAATTCGAACAGGTTGGCATCGAGGCGCAGGCGGGTGACAATGCAGACATGCTTGCGGACAGCGGCAAGGAACTCGATGGCGGCAAAGGCGCTGTCGGCGACCAGTACGATATATCGATCGGGCAGCCAACGATGGATTTGCCAAGCAGCCTGGCGGGCCCAATCGAGCAGCGTCTTGGGCGAGCGCGACTTGCCGTCATAGAAGCGTTTGGAGGGGGCGAGCAGTGTGAGGAAGGGCAGCGCCATGATGCGATCGGCCCACGGCACGCGCACCAGCAACATGGCGGAAAGCCAGCGCAGACCGCTGGCTTTGACGAAGTGCCCCTTGGAGGAGCGCACCGGGTCGCGATAGATGCCGCGGGCGCTGATCTTGGGTCCCCAGCGCCGCTCGATGGTGTCATCGAGCCCGATCACCACTGGCTCGCCGGCCGCCACGAAGACCTTGATCAGCAGGAGCAGCAGGCGGCCTGCCGCGGCCCGCGACGACCACGCCGCCCGGTTGAGGACGCGATGGAAAGTACAGAAATCGGGATCGCGCTCTCGCCCGAGGATGCGCAGCGCCGCCGTGACAGTGCGCCGGCCGGGCGCCAGGATAACGCCGGCGAGCAGCATCAGAACATTCGGCCAGGTAGGACGCGTGAACAGATCGGTGAAGACTGCAAGCCGGGCTGCAAAACGCGGCGGCAGCGGATCGCAAGAGCGGGGAAGAAGACGGGCGTGTTGCATCCCATCGGTAGAATCGGCATGTTGAATCGCGGCAACCTCGTCCAGCTGCGACAAATTGAATCGGCAAACCGATCCACTCTGGCCCGCGCGGCACCGATCGAGCACATTGAGCGCTATGGCAAAATCCGACCCAACGCTTGCCCAGATTGCTGCTCAGTTCACGCATCACGACATAGAAAAGAGCCGTAGCGGTTATTTAGTTATCAACCGTCGGACTTCAAATCCGGTCGCACGGCTGCGCCCCATTCCAGATACCGATCGCTTCGAGCTCTTCTACTGGTCGAACGTGAAGGGGCGCTGGACAACCTTTGGCAATATGGGGCGCATGAAACTCATGCTCACGAGCGCTCATGAAATCGTCGAGAACGATCCCATGTTCAGGGGTCCGCGTATCCCATGAACGAGTTCAAAATTGGCCAAAGTCAAGCTGAGAAGCCGAGCAGGGCGGCCGCAGCGATTCCGATCCGCGCCACCAAGACCTTCGTCTCGCGCATGCGCCGAACGGCCAGCGCCAGGATCGGCACCAGCAGCAGGATGACGCTGATGCTCGACAGCTCCCAAAACAACCGCTGGCCGACATTGGAGCTGTCGCCACGCCAGGCGGCGTCCTGTGCGCCTGACAGTGCATTGACGATACCGATGGCAAGCGCGACGGCTGCGATGGTCGCGAACGTCGTCCACTCGCCGCCGCCGATCCCACCGCGCCAACCGCTCGTCCCGGCCGGGGACGATTCGTCCCCTCGCGCCCGGTTCTGATCCCAAACCGTCTCGACGCGCTCCGTTTCGGGGGCATTTTGGCCGTCAGCCATGGCCCGAAAACCGCGTTTGTCTTTCCGTCAAGGAGCAGAACACCATGTCAACACCGCAGCAATCAGCAAACTCGGAACGACGCATCGATCTGGATTGGGTGCGGATTTTAGCCTTTGGGTCGCTGATCTTCTACCACGTCGGCATGCTCTACGTGTCCTGGGGATTTCACATCAAGAGCGAGCACCGGCTGACCTGGCTGGAGCCAGCGATGCTGGTGCTCAATCCCTGGCGGCTGTCGCTGCTGTTCCTGGTTTCCGGGGTCGCCAGCCGCGTCATGCTGGGGAAAGTTCGCTTGGCTGCCTTCGCCCGTGCTCGATCGGCGCGGCTTCTGATCCCGCTGATCTTCGGCATGCTCGTGATCGTGCCGCCGCAATCCTATCTCCAGATCGTCGAGAGCCTCGGCTATCCCCAAGCCTCTTATCTCCAAGGTTTCGCTGATTATTACGTCCACCATTATCTGGCGTTCGGGGCGCAGTTCTGTCCGAACCCCTGCATCGCGCAGCCGACCTGGAACCATCTCTGGTTCGTGATCTATCTCTGGGTCTACACCATGGCGCTGGCTGGCGTGTTGTGGGTGTGGCCGAAGGCTGCCGACTGGATGGGTGAGAGGATGGCGGCCGTCCTCGCCGGACCATGGCTGCTGGTGCTGCCCTGCCTGCTGTTTGCAGCCTGGCGGCTGTTTCTCTCGCCGATCTTCCCGTCGACTCATGCGCTGTTCGGTGACTGGTACAATCACGCGGACTACGCGAGTGCGTTCCTTATCGGCTTCCTGCTCGCCCGCCAGGATGGCATCTGGCGCGACATCGAGCGGCAACGATGGCTAGCGCTCACCGTGGCGGCTGGCTGCTTCACCATCTTCGTCGTTGTCTATGCCGGCTTGTTGGCGCCTTCGTCGGTGCCGAAATGGTTCGCGAGCTCCGTCTATGGCTGCTACCAATGGCTGGCGATGGCGGCGGTGCTCGGCTTTGCGCGGCGACATCTGAAGGCTGATGGCCCTGCGCGGCGCTATCTCACCGATGCGATCTTTCCCTATTACATCGTGCATCAGACTGCGATCATCATGATCGCACATGCGCTACGAGGCAGCGGGCTGTCTGCGGGAAGTGAGGCTGCGATCGTGATTGTCGGCACCGCGCTCGCCTGTCTCGTCACCTACGAGGTCGCGCGCCGGATCGCCTGGCTGCGGCCGCTGTTCGGACTGCGGATGGAGCCCCGTTCCGTTGGTCGAATTGCGCAGCAACAGCCGGCCTGATGCGCGATGGCTGCCGATTGGCGCCGGGGCAAAAGGTGCTAAGAGGGCGCCATGCCGAGCCGCGTCTATCTCGACTGGAATGCGACCACACCGCTGCGCGCCGAGGCGCGCGCAGCGATGCTGGCCGCTTACGAGCTGATCGGCAATCCGTCCTCGGTCCATGCCGAGGGACGCGAGGCGCGGCGGCTGATCGAGGACGCCCGTGGTACGCTAGCGGCGGCCGTCGGCGCGCTGCCGCGAAACGTGGTTTTCACCTCCGCCGGAACCGAGGCTAACGCGCTGGCGCTGTCGCCCGGCTTGCGCAGCCGATCGGGCGAACCGGTGCGGCGACTTCTGGTTTCCGCGGTCGAGCATGCCTCGGTGCTGGCGGGCGGCCGGTTTCCGGCCGACGACATTGGCCAGATCCGGGTCACGCGCTCAGGCGTCGTCGACCTCGACCATCTCCGGGCTCTGCTCGCTGATGGTCCGCCCGCACTGGTCTCGATCATGGCGGCCAACAACGAGACGGGGGCGCTCCAGCCTGTCGCCGAGGCGGCGCCGATTGTCCATGAGGCCGGCGGCCTCCTGCATGTCGATGCGATCCAGGCCCTTGGCAAAATTGCTTTCAATATTAACGCGCTAGGCGCGGACCTTGCGACCTTTTCTGGCCACAAGATCGGCGGTCCCAAGGGCGTCGGCGCGCTGGTCGTGGCCGAGGGACTGGCCGGGTTGGAACCGGTGCTGCGGGGCGGCGGACAGGAGCTCGGCCGGCGGGCGGGAACCGAGAATGTCGCCGGGATCTCCGGTTTCGGGGCTGCGGTGAAGGCCGCCCTTCAGGCTCTGCCGGAAGATGCGGAGCGGATGACAAGCCTAAGAGATCGCTTGGGAAATGGCCTTCGGGCTATTGCCGGGGCGACCATCTTCGCGGAAGATGGCAAGAGGTTGCCGAATACCGTCTTGTTCACGGCGCCGGGGCTCAAGGCCGAGACGGCCGTGATCGGCTTCGACCTCGAAGGCATCGCCGTATCCTCCGGTTCGGCGTGTTCCTCGGGCAAGGTCCAGCCGTCCCACGTGCTCTCGGCGATGGGGTATGATGCCACCGTCGCCCAGGGAGCGGTGCGCCTCAGTCTGGGCTGGTCCACGCAACCTGATGACATCAATAGGGCGTTAGAGGCTTGGCGAAAGCTCGGTAATACCCTACTTAGAGGCTAAGCGATGAAACACGGCTTGAACGGTTCTAAGCCCGTGCTTTCCGCACAGAAACATCGTAATACTCGTCCGAGTTTGATCCACCGCGGTCCTTGAAACCGCGAGCGGAGGATAGAATGCCAGCCGTCCAAGAGACGGTCGAGCGCGTCAAGCGCATCGACGTCGACCAGTATCGTTATGGGTTTGAGACCCAGATCGAGTCCGACAAGGCCCCCAAGGGGCTGTCCGAAGACACCATCAGGTTCATCTCCGAGAAGAAGAACGAGCCCGCCTGGATGCTCCAGTGGCGGCTCGAAGCCTATCGGCGCTGGCTGACCATGACCGAGCCGACCTGGGCACGTGTCGACTATCCCAAGATCGACTTCCAGGATCTCTATTACTACGCGGCGCCGAAGCCGAAGAAGACGGTCACCTCGCTCGACGAGATCGATCCGGAGATTCTCAAGACCTACGAGAAGCTCGGCATTCCCCTGCGGGAAGTCGCCATGCTCGAAGGCGTCGAGCCCAAGCCCGGCGAGGAAGATCCGGCGCGCCGCAAGATAGCGGTCGATGCGGTCTTCGATTCGGTTTCGGTCGCGACCACCTTCAAGGCAGAGCTGAAGAAGGCCGGCGTGATCTTCATGCCGATCTCGGAGGCCATCCGCGAACATCCCGAGCTGGTGCAGAAGTATCTGGGCTCGGTGGTTCCGACGTCCGACAATTTCTATGCGACGCTGAACTCGGCGGTGTTCTCCGACGGCTCGTTCGTCTACGTGCCGCCGGGCGTGCGCTGCCCGATGGAGCTGTCGACCTATTTCCGCATCAACGAGCGCAACACCGGTCAGTTCGAGCGCACGCTGATCATCGCCGACAAGGGCGCCTACGTCAGCTATCTCGAAGGCTGCACCGCGCCGCAGCGCGACGAGAACCAGCTGCATGCCGCCGTGGTCGAGCTCGTCGCGCATGACGACGCCGAGATCAAATACTCGACGGTGCAGAACTGGTACCCGGGCAATTCGGAAGGCAAGGGCGGCATCTACAATTTCGTCACCAAGCGTGGTGACTGCCGCGGCAACAACTCCAAGATCTCCTGGACTCAGGTCGAGACCGGTTCGGCGATCACCTGGAAGTATCCGAGCTGCATTCTCCGCGGCGACAATTCCCGCGGCGAGTTCTACTCGATCGCGATCTCGAACGGCTTCCAGCAGGTCGATTCGGGCACCAAGATGATCCACCTCGGCAAGAACACGTCGAGCCGCATCATCTCGAAGGGCATCGCCGCCGGCAAGTCGCAGAACACTTATCGCGGTCTCGTTACGGCGCATCGGAAAGCGACCGGCGCGCGCAACTTCACCGCCTGCGATTCCCTGCTGATCGGCGACAAATGCGGCGCGCACACCGTGCCGTACATCGAAGCCAAGAACTCCTCGGCGACGTTCGAGCACGAGGCGACGACGTCGAAGATCTCCGAGGACGTGTTGTTCTACTGCGTCCAGCGTGGCCTCAGCCAGGAAGAAGCCGTCGGCCTCGTCGTCAACGGCTTCGTCAAGGACGTGCTGCAGCAACTGCCGATGGAGTTCGCGGTGGAAGCGCAGAAGCTGATCTCGATCTCGCTTGAAGGGTCGGTTGGCTAATTACCGACCCTCGCGGTGCGCATCTCGCGCTCCAACATCAATTGAATAAACTGGATACCAAGATGGCTTTGCTTGAAGTGAAAGACCTGAAGGTTCGTGTCGAGGAGCGTGAGATCCTCCACGGGCTGACGCTGACCGTGAACGAGGGCGAGATTCACGCGATCATGGGGCCGAACGGCTCCGGCAAGTCGACGCTCTCGCATGTCATCGCCGGCAAGCCCGGCTATGAGGTCACCGATGGCCAGATCCTGTTCAAGGGCGAGGACCTGCTGGAGATGTCGCCGGACGAGCGCGCCGCCAAGGGCGTGTTCTTGGCGTTCCAGTATCCGGTCGAGATCCCCGGCGTCGCCACCATGACCTTCCTGCGCACTGCGCTGAACGCGCAGCGCAAGGCGCGCGGCGAGAGCGAATATTCGACGCCTGACTTCCTGAAGAAGGTCCGCGAGGTCTCGAAGTCGCTGAACATCCCGCAGGACATGCTCAAGCGCGGCGTCAATGTCGGCTTCTCCGGCGGCGAGAAGAAACGCAACGAGGTGCTGCAGATGGCGCTGTTCGAGCCGAGCCTCTGCATCCTCGACGAGATGGATTCCGGCCTCGACATCGACGCGCTGCGCATCGCGGCCGATGGCGTCAACGCGCTGCATTCGCCCAAGCGCGCGATGGTCGTCATCACCCACTATCAGCGCCTCCTCAACTACATCGTGCCCGACATCGTGCACGTGATGTCGAAGGGCCGCGTCGTGAAGAGCGGCGGCAAGGAATTGGCGCTCGAGCTGGAAGCGTCCGGCTACACCCAATTCGAGGATGCCGCGTAAGGAATGTTGCAATGAACGTTGCTGTGGCAAAGACCGGAAAGGGCCGCGCGGTGAGCGATCTCTTCACCAGCGCCGAAGGCCGTTTGCCGGGTGCGCCGACCGTGATCGCAGCGCGCCGCGAGGCGTTCGAGACCTATGAGCGTCTCGGCCTGCCGCACCGCCGGATCGAGGAATGGAAATACACCGACCTGCGCGCGCTGGTCGGCGAGGTGCTGCCGCTCGCAGCCGCGCCGGATGCGGCCGCTCTGAAGCGTGCTGCGGACGCCGTGAAGGCGCATGCGATCGCCGGCGCCCGCAAGCTGGTGCTGGTCGACGGCGTGTTCGCGGGCGATCTGTCCGACGTCAAGGCGCTCGCCGGTGAAGCGGGCTTCAAGACGTCGCGGGAGATGCTGGAGAAGGATGCCGGCCTGCTGAAGACCGCGTCCACCGACGCCGTGATCGCGCTGAACGCGGCGATGGCGACCGATGGCGTGGTGCTGTCGATTGCCGACGGCGCGCAGCTGTCCGCACCGATCCAGATCATCCACATCGCGACGGCCGCTTCCGCATCCAGCTTCACCCGTTCGCAGGTCGCGATCGGGAAGGGCGCCCGCGCCACCATCGTCGAGACCTTCGTTGCCGCTGGCGCCAACGCCTACCAGATCAATGACGCCGTGCTCGTCACGGTCGGCGACGATGCGGATGTCGCACACATTCGCCTGATGGACGATGCGCCCGACGCGCTGAACGTCTCGTCGCATTTCGTCACCGTCGGCGCCAATGTGAAGTTCAACTTCTTCAACATGACGACCGGCGCGGCGGTCAGCCGCCTGCAGGGATTCATCACGCTGGCAGGCGAGGGCAGTGAGCTCTCCGCCAACGGCGTGAACTTGTTGCAGAAGACTGAGCATGGCGACACCACGCTGGTCGTCGACCACGCCGTGCCGAACTGTGTCAGCCGCGAAGTCTTCCGCGCCGTGATCGACGATCGCGCCCATTCGGTGTTCCAGGGCCGCATCATCGTTCGTCCCGATGCGCAGAAGACCGACGGCAAGATGATGACCCGCGCGCTGCTGCTCTCGGACGAAGCCGAGGCCGACAACAAGCCGGAGCTGGAAATCTTTGCCGACGACGTCTCCTGCGGCCACGGCGCCACTGCCGGCGCGCTGGACGACAGCCTGCTGTTCTATCTGAAGGCGCGCGGCCTGCCCGAGAAGCAGGCCCAGGCGCTGCTGATCCAGGCCTTTGTCGGCGAAGCCGTCGAGCAGATCGCAGACGATGATTTGCGCGAGCATGTGATCGGCATTGCCGAGCGCTGGCTGGAGCGCCGCCAATGAGCACGCATCCCGCGGTCAAGAACGGTGCCTACGACGTCGCGCGGGTGCGCCAGGACTTTCCTGCGCTCGCCATGCAGGTCTACGGCAAGCCGCTGGTCTATCTCGACAACGCGGCCTCCGCGCAGAAGCCGAGCGCCGTGCTCGACCGGATGACGCAGGCCTACACGAGCGAATACGCCAACGTGCATCGCGGCCTGCACTACCTCGCCAACGCCGCGACCGAAGCCTATGAGGGCGGTCGCACCAAGGCCGCGCAGTTCATCAACGCTGCCCGCACCGAGGAAGTGATCTTCACCCGCAATGCGACTGAGGCGATCAATCTGGTCGCTTCGTCCTGGGGCGGGCCGAACATCGGGGAAGGCGACGAGATCGTCATCTCGATCATGGAGCACCACTCCAACATCGTGCCTTGGCATTTCCTCAGGGAACGTCAGGGCGCGGTAATCAAGTGGGCGCCGGTCGACGATGAGGGCAACTTCCTGATCGACGAGTTCGAGAAGCTGCTGACGTCGAAGACCAAGCTGGTCGCGATCACGCAGATGTCGAATGCGCTCGGCACCATCGTGCCGGTCAAGGACGTCGTGAAGATTGCGCATGCCCGCGGCATTCCCGTGCTGGTCGACGGCAGCCAGGGCGCTGTGCATTTGCCGGTCGACGTTCAGGACATCGGCTGCGACTTCTACGTCTTCACCGGCCACAAGGTGTACGGGCCGACCGGCATCGGCGTGCTCTGGGCCAAGTACGACCACCTCGTCGCGATGCGCCCCTTCAATGGCGGCGGCGAGATGATCCGCGAGGTCTCGCGCGAGATCGTCACCTATGGCGATCCCCCGCACAAGTTCGAGGCGGGCACGCCGGCGATCGTCGAGGCCGTCGGCCTTGGCGCGGCCATCGATTACGTTAATTCGATCGGCAAGGAGCGCATCGCCGCACACGAGGCCGATCTCACCGCCTACGCCCAGGAGAAGCTGCGCGAGATCAACTCGCTTCGGCTGATCGGTACGGCACGCGGCAAGGGCCCTGTGATCTCCTTCGAGCTGAAGGGTGCGCACGCCCACGACGTCGCCACCGTGATCGACCGTCAGGGCATCGCGGTCCGCGCCGGCACCCATTGCGTGATGCCGCTTTTAGAGCGGTTCAACGTGACCGCCACCTGCCGCGCCTCGTTCGGCATGTATAATACGCGGGAAGAAGTCGATCATCTGGCACAGGCGCTGTTGAAGGCGCGGGATTTGTTCGCATGAGTGACACGGCCGAAATCAAAGCCAATCCGATGGAAACTCATTCGGCGCTGCCGCCGGAGGAGACCGAACGCCTGACCACCGAGATCATCGCGGGCCTCAAGACCGTGTTCGATCCGGAAATCCCGGCCGACATCTACGAGCTTGGCCTGATCTACAAGGTCGAGATCAAGGACGATCGTTCCGTCGACGTCCAGATGACGCTGACGACGCCGAACTGCCCGGCCGCCGGCGAGCTGCCGACCATGGTCGAGAACGCGGTCGCCAGCGTTCCCGGCGTCGGCGTGGTCGACGTCAAGGTGGTCTGGGAGCCGGCCTGGTCGCCGGAACGCATGAGCGACGAGGCCCGCCTCGTCCTCAACATGTGGTGACGCGTAACTCTGGCATTGAATTCGTTCAGCAACGGACCACATCACTGACATGACACAGATTTCGTCCGGCTCGACACCAGCATCCACTCCGAAGCCGCGGCGGCCCCGCCCGCAGGTGATGCGGTTGACGGATGCCGCTGCCCAGCGCATCTCCGAACTCACCCAGCGCGCCGATTCCGAGATCGTCGGCCTGCGGGTCGGCGTCAAGAACGGCGGCTGCGCCGGCCAGTCCTACACGGTCGAATACGCCCACGAGATCCGCGCGACCGATGAGGTCGTCGAGGACAAGGGCGTCAAGATCCTGGTCGACCCCAAGGCCGTGCTGTTCCTGCTCGGCACCGAGATGGACTACAAGGCCGACAAGATGCAGGCCCAGTTCGTCTTCAACAACCCCAACCAGATCTCTGCCTGCGGCTGCGGCGAATCGGTCGAGCTGCGTCCGGCCAAGATCGACGGGTAAACCCGGCTCGCGCCAATAACTCCGCCGTCGTCCCTGCGAACGCAGGGACCCATACCGCGCGATCTCTCTCTAGGGCGAGATATCCGTACCGGAGCTGGCACCACGACGAGTCTTCGCTAAACTCCTCCCTGTGGCTATGGCGACGAGCGCAAAGCGCTCGCGCTGGGGTCCTGGCTTTCGCCAGGACGATGCTGGGGAGAGAGTTGGGCCATGGACCGCGAATTCCTGATCGACCTGTTTTCCAGTTTCGGTCCCGTCACCGTGCGAAAGATGTTCTCCGGCCACGGCATTTCCGTCAACGGGGTCAACTTCGCGCTGTCCTTGCGCGCCGGCCTGTTCTTCCGGGCCGATGAGATCACGATCCCCGACTTCGAAGCCGAAGGCTCAAAACCGTTCCAGTATTCCACCCGTGCCAAGACCGTGCTGGTGAACTCCTATTGGGAGCTGCCGGCGCGCCTGTTCGATGATTCCGAGGATTTTGTGCAGTGGGCGAGGGCGGCGCTTGCCGCCGCCCAGCGTGCCAAGGTCAGGAAGCGGCCGAAGCAGAAAGCTGCGGAATCGAAGAAGTCGGTTGCGAAGAAGAGACCGGCCGAGAAGGCAGCCAAGAAAACGGTGCGTAGGGTGGGCAAAGCGAAGCGTGCCCACGGGTAAGATCGTGGGCACGGCGCTTACGCGCCTTTGCCCACCCTACGAGACCTCAATCTGCGGCCTT
The DNA here is from genome assembly GCF_024199945.1 of Bradyrhizobium sp. CCGUVB4N. Taxonomy (GTDB): domain Bacteria; phylum Pseudomonadota; class Alphaproteobacteria; order Rhizobiales; family Xanthobacteraceae; genus Bradyrhizobium. Next base: position 4,700,829 of record NZ_JANADP010000001.1, read on the forward strand.
GGTCAGGCCGACCCTCATATCCTTCGCGGTGAAGACGCACGCGCCGTCCGCAACCACACGCCCGTCGGCAATCCCGAGCACCAGCTTGCCGCGGCGGACCATGCGCATGGCGACCTCGTAGCGGACGGATCGCGTCTGTGGCGTGATGGCGCCCGTGACCTCGACTTCGCCGACGCCGATGGCGCGGCCCTTGCCCGGTGAGCCCGACCAGCCGAGCCAGTAGCCGACCATCTGCCACATCGCATCCAGGCCCAGACTTCCCGGCATCATCGCGTCACCGCGATAGTGACAATCGAAGAACCAGTGCTCCGGCGCAATGTCGAGCTCGCCGACGATATGGTCCTTGCGGAATTCGCCGCCGTCCAGGCTGATCTCGGTAATGCGGTCCATCATCAGCATCGGCGGAGCCGGCAATTGCGCATTGCCCGGGCCGAAATAGCCGCCCTCGCTCGATCTCAGCAGCTCGTCCTTGGTGTAGGACGGTTGTGGCGTGTGAAAATCATGCGGGTTTGGCAAGGCGACAGAACCTCTATGGGGGCACGGTCAGGTGCATGGGACCGGCGACACAGCCTCAGATGTCGTTCGTCCGGGAACAATGTCAAGCGCGCCATCGGACAGAAACTGCCGCGGCGATGTCAGGCTGCGGACGTGGTGAGGGCCGACGCGCAGATCCCGTACGACATGGACGCAGGTTTCGTCGGCGAGCACGCGCCCATCAGCGACGGTGAGGCGGCTCAGGCCACCACCCGGTTGTGCGTCTCGACCGCGTATTCGGGATCGACTTCGCAGATCACACGGTTGCGGCCGTTGCGCTTGGCCGCGTAGAGGCAGGCGTCGGCACGATCGATCAGCGTCTCGGTGTCGTCACCCTGCTTCAGCATGGAGACGCCGACGGAGATGGTGACGCGGCCGAGGATCTCGCCGGTCGACTTCTTCTTCAATTCCTTCGCCATCACGGCGCGGCGGATATGGTCGGCGACGGTGAGAGCCTGGCGCAGCGCGGTGTTGGGCAGCACGACTGCGAATTCCTCGCCGCCGTAGCGCGCGGTGATGTCCTGGCCCTTGATGGTCTGCTTCAGGGACAGGCCGACGAGCCGGAGCACCTGGTCGCCGGTGAGGTGGCCGTAGGAATCGTTGAACGATTTGAAATGGTCGATGTCGAACAGCAGCAGCGACAGCGGCTCGCCGCTCGCGAGCGCGCTCTGCACGGCCATGCCGATCATGCGGTCGAAATATTTGCGGTTGCCGAGACCCGTCAGCGGATCCGTCAGGCTCTCGGCGCGGATCGCTTCCAGGCTCTGCTGGAGATTGCTGATCTCGTTCTTTGCCAGGATGAGCCGATCTTCGAGCGTCTTGTTGCTCTCGCGCATGTCGCTTGTCGAACGGAGCAGGGATTCGATGATGGATTGGAGCTGATCGGCCTTTTTGGCCAATGACAGATCCTTCGCCGCGCCCGACAGGCTCGCGTCGTAAGAGCTGGTCACTCCGAGTGCTTCGCTCAGCACCTCCACGACGTCGTCGATCTCGCCGATGACGCGCGCTCCGACCTTGTCGATGCGGTCGGTCGTTTTGATGTGGGAGAGATAGGTGTCGTAGATCTGCTCGAGATCGGCTTCGGTCAGCTTGCCGTTGCGCGCCAGCGTCTCGTTGATGATCTTGTTGAGCGGGGCATTGTAGCCGGTCGCGTAGACGTACCAGATCTCGTAATTGCGGGGGATTGCGGTCTGCTTCAGCGACCGGATCTGACCGAGCGCCACCTCGGCGAACGCCATCGTGCGTTCGTGTTCATCGAGAACCTTGACCACAGAACATACCCCACAGCGGTCGGTGCGCTAGCGACCGCAGCAATGCTTAAATTATGTTCGTAGGCTAACGGACGATCATGAACGGTCGGTAAACGGGCGACCGTCCAACTTACGCGTGTGTCGCGGTGTCAGGCCCCGGCGGGGGAGCGGACCGGTCGGAGCAGGAAGGCCGGAAGATGCGAGTGATCGCCGGGCTCGGTATCGGCTTCGCGCTGGCGGCGCGGCTCGGGGCGGCCGATCGACGGCACATGCGAATTGTTGGCCTGCTGGCGCGCGCCATGACGCGGCTCAGAGGATTGCCTGGCTTCGCGCGGAGGCCTTGCCTCGCGAGCAGGCCGCGCTTCGCGCGCGGGCCGTGCTTCGGCAGCAGGTCTTGCATCCGACGAAGGCGTTGCTTCGGAGGCGTGTCGCGCCTCGCGCGGCTCGTGGCTGCGCTCACGGTCGCGACCGCGCTGCGGCTTGCCGCGTCCGCCGCGGGAACGTTCACGATCGCGGCCGCGCGATTCGCGCGGACGGTCGCTCTGCTCGCCCGACCCTGCATGCACCTCGTAATCGCCTTCGGCGCGGGGAATGCTCTGGCCGATCAGCTTTTCGATCGCCACCATCGACTTCTGGTCGAGCGGCGTCACGATCGAGATCGCGGTGCCGGTGCGACCGGCGCGGCCGGTGCGGCCGATGCGGTGAACGTAGTCGTCGGCGTGGTGGGGAACGTCGAAATTGAAGACGTGGCTGACCTCGGGAATGTCGAGGCCGCGGGCGGCGACGTCGGAGGCGACCAGGAGGGGGAGCTCACCCTTGCGGAACTGGTCGAGCGCGGCCATGCGGGCCGGCTGGTCCATGTCGCCATGTAGCGCGCCGACGCTGAAACCGTGCTTCTGAAGCGACTTGTGAACGATCGCGACTTCGCGCTTGCGATTGCAGAAGATGATCGCGTTCTTGAGATCCTTGGCCTCGCGCAGCAGGCGGCGCAGCAGCTCGCGCTTCTCGTGCGCCTCGCGCCCGGCAGGCACTTGCGACTGCGTGACGGTGACGGCGGTGGTGGCGGGCTTGGAGACTTCCACCTTCTGCGGGTTGTGCAGGAAGGCTTCGGTGATCCGCCGGATTTCCGGCGGCATGGTCGCGGTGAAGAACAGGGTCTGCCGCGTGAACGGGACGAGCTTGCAGATGCGCTCGATGTCGGGGATGAAGCCCATGTCCAGCATGCGGTCGGCTTCGTCGATGACGAGCAGCTCGACGCCGGTGAGCAGCAGGCCGCCGCGCTCGGTATGGTCGAGCAGCCGGCCCGGGGTGGCGATCAGCACGTCGACGCCGCGCATCAGCTTGGCATCCTGGTCGCCGAAGGAGACGCCGCCGATCAGCAGGGCGACGTTGAGTTTCTGGCCGGCGCCGTAGCGGTCGAAGTTTTCCTTCACCTGGGCTGCGAGCTCGCGGGTCGGCTCCAGGATCAGCGTGCGCGGCATGCGTGCGCGGGCGCGACCCTTTTCGAGGATGGTGAGCATCGGCAGCACGAAGGCCGCGGTCTTGCCGGTGCCGGTCTGGGCGATGCCGAGCACGTCCTTGCGTGCGAGGACGTGGGGGATCGCCTGTTCCTGAATGGGGGTAGGGGTGGTGTAACCGGTGGCCGCCACTGCGGCGAGGACTTTTTCGGAGAGTCCGAGATTGGAAAAGGACATTGAGCCTCTGGTCGAAACCGCCGTTCGGAATCGAGGGTAAAAAGGCTGTCGCGTTCCACCCCGAAACGGCGCGCTCTCAAAGAAGCTGGGGGTGCTGACTCACGCGAACAAAGCGCCAAGCTCAGGAATCGCTCTTCGATACCGAGCCGCGTCGACCCGGAACATAGGGCGGAATCGGCCAAAGTCAATGGAGCAGGCGCGGGAAGGCCCTAAAAACCCTCATGTTTTTGCCCAAATACCGGGCGCGGCAGGGCTTTTCGATGCGGGTAGCCGGCCCGGTGGTTAACGCGCCCCTGCGGCCTGGGCCCGGAAATCGCCCGGCGCCATGCCATAGGCGGCGTTGAAGACCCGGTAATAGGTCGCCAGGCTCTCGAAACCGCAGGCGCTGGCGATGTCGGCGATCAGCCGCTCCGGCGCTTCGCGCATCAAGCGGCGGCTCTGCTTCAGGCGCTCTTCCGTCACGGTCTGGGAGAAGCTGCGATCGGCGACCTCGAACAGCATGTGCAGATGGCGCACGGAGACGCCGAGCAGGTCGGCCACCTGCGTCGGCGCCAGATCGGGGTCTTGCAGATGGCGTGCGATTAGGCGCCGCGCCAGCGAGAGGCGGGCGGTCCGGAGCGCGGCCTGTCCGCGTCGGCTGCCCGGTCTGACGATGCCGCGCTCGATCAGCGCCAGATGCCCCAAGGCCTGCACGAGCGGGACGGCGCTGGACGACCCATCGTTGGCGGCCGCCTCGCCGAGGTCGGCAAAGCAGGCATCGAGCAGAGGTGCGAGCGCGGGATCGTTGAAAACCTTGGGCGCAAGCTCGCGCGTGCGCTTGTCCTGTGTCGCAAGGCCGCTGACGGGGATCTTCAGGATCCGCAGGTGGAAACCGGAATCGCCCAGCGGCCTCGTGCGGTAGGGCAGGTCGGTATGGCTGGTGGCAAAGGCGCCATTGGCGATCGCGAAATCGCTGGAGCGCATGCCGCCGAACCAACCGCCGCCGCCGAGCTGCTGGTAGACGCAGATGCTGTCGCCCGGCGCGTAGCCGATGTCGGCCTGGCTGCGCTCGACCGCGTAGGACGAGGCCTTCAGCTCCACAAGGGCGCCATTGCCGACCTGGCTCAGCGAGAACTCCCCGTAAAAGCCTGCGCGCTGTTCGCGCTCGAGCTCCGCCGTGACCCCGAATAGCCCCTTGGAGCGCACCTCGCGCCAAAAATCGAACCGGTCGTGAGGCTCGACCTCGTCAGTGCACCAGCGATACACGGCAGCCCCTCGTCTCAAACGGAATTCCGCCTAAGAAAGAGCAGATTCCGCAGGAATCTGCCATAGGCGAGATGATGGAACTGCAGGGACGAACGGGTTGAACCGCCGTTACGGCTGGGCCGACTATCACATCAACGGTGTAAGGCTCCGCATGGAGCCAACGGGGAGCCGTTCTGCAACGGGATTATCACGATGACGCGTCTGGTTTTCAGGATTTTGGCAGCGCTTGGCCTGGCCGCGAGCCTTGGCGGTTTCGCGAGTGCCGCGCACGCCGAAAAGCGTGTCGCGCTCGTCGTCGGCAACAACGACTACAAGAACGTTCCCAAACTCCTGAAGGCCGTCAACGATGCCCGCACCATGGGCGATACGCTGAAGCAGCTCGGCTTCCAGGTGATGGTTGCCGAAAACCAGAACCGCCAGCAATTCTCCGAGACGCTGCTTGCCTTCGACCGGGCGATCGAGCCCGGCGACACCGCGTTCTTCTTCTACGCCGGCCACGGTTTCGAGATCGCGGGCCAGAACTATCTGCTGCCGACCGATGTGCCGGCGGCGACTGAAGGCCAGGAAGAGCTGGTGCGCGACGCTTCCATTCTCGCCGATCGTGTCGTCGAGCGTCTCCAGAACAAGAAGGCGCGCACCTCGATCCTGGTGTTCGACGCCTGCCGCAACAATCCGTTCGAGCGTTCAGGCAACCGCGCCGTCGCCGGTGGTGGCGGGTTGGCGCCGATGGTGCAACTGCCCGAAGGCGTGTTCTCGGTGTTCTCGGCGGGCCCGCGGCAGACCGCGCTCGATCGGCTCTCCAACGACGATGCCAATCCCAATTCGGTGTTCACGCGCACCTTCGCCAAGGAGCTGCTGCAGCCCGGCGAGAACCTGGTGCAGGTGGCGCAGCGCACCCGCCGTCTCGTCAGCGAGATGGCCGATACCGTGAAGCACAGGCAGGTGCCGGTCTATTTCGATCAGATGGTCGATGACGTCTTCCTCAGCGGCACCGCGAAGGATGCTGCCGCCCGGCCGGCCGATCCACCGCCGCAGAAAGTCGCGGCGCTGCCGCCGGTCTCGGTGCCGCGCGTGCCGAAGGAGGAGACCACCAACGCGCCGATCGCAAGCTTCTCCCGGCACAATGGCGGCTGGAGCGTGACGTTCTCCTTCGCCGATCCCACTCTCGGTGTGTCCTGGCGCATGGCCGGCAACGGTGATTTCCGCGAGACCGGCTTCATGGACACGCTCGATCCGCGCACGCGCAAGCGGATGCCGAACCCGTCGATCGAGCTGCCCCCGGACGCGCAGGCCGGCACCATCGAGGTCCGTTATGTCGATGCTTCCGGCGACATGCAGGGCCCGTTCCCGATCAAGTTCGATCCCGAAGCGGCGCTGGTCCGCGATCAACGCAAGATCCTCGACATGACCGCGACGAGCTGGCTGTCGTTCCGCCAGTTCAACGGGCTGCTGGTCTATTACACGCATCTCGTCTCGTACCGTTGTGCGATCCGCGAAGTGCGGATCGGCATCGACACGGCGGTACCGGACAAGGTGCTGAAGATGCCGCCTTGCGATCTCAGAGACCCCTCCGCAATCACCGCCGGCATGCTGCTTTATGAAAAGCTGCCACCCGCGACGCAGTTCATGTCCGTCGAATTGACCTACCGCGACGGCAGCGTGTCCGAGGTCAAAAGCTTCCGCACGGCCAACCGCAGCAACAATTGAGCGGTTGCAGATTGAACATGCTCCCGACGCCCGCTGGCGCTACAATCGATTGAGCGATTGCAGCAGCGAGAGTCGGGTCATGGAAGCAGTCACACAAGATGAACCTGCGCGCGTCCGAAAAGTCCGCTGCTGCATCGTCGGCGGCGGACCGGCCGGCATGATGCTCGGCTATCTCCTCGGTCGTGCCGGCGTCGATGTCGTTGTGCTGGAGAAGCACGCCGATTTCTTCCGCGACTTTCGCGGCGACACCGTGCATCCCTCGACGCTTCAGGTGATGGACGAGCTCGGCCTGATCGACGGTTTCCTCAAGCTGCCGCATCAACGCCTGCAGACGATGGACGGCCTGTTCGGCGGCACCAAGGTGCGGATCGCCGATCTCCGCCGGTTGAATACGAAGTACCCGTTCATCGCTTTCATGCCGCAGTGGGATTTTCTCAACTTCCTGCGCGAGGCGGGCAAGCGCTTCACCTCGCTCGAGGTGCTGATGAACACCGAGGCGGTCGACCTGATCCGCCGCGGCGATGCCATCGCCGGCGTGCGCGCCAGGACGCCCGACGGCATCGTAGACATCGAGGCGGATCTCACCATCGCCTGCGACGGCCGGCATTCGACGGTGCGCGAGCGCGCGGGCCTCAGCGTCGAGGAGATCGGCGCGCCGATGGACGTGCTCTGGTTCCGCGCCGGCCGCAAGCCGGACGAGACCGAAAACCTCTTTGCGCGGATCGAGCCCGGCAAGATGATGGTCACGTTCGATCGCGGCGATTACTGGCAGTGCGCCTATGTCATCGCCAAGGGACAATACGATGCGGTGAAGGCGAGGGGATTGCAGGCGCTGCTCGACGACGTCGTTCGCATGGCACCGGTCCTCAGACAGGGCGTCGCCGATGTGAAGAGTTTTGACGACGTCAAGCTTCTCACTGTCGCGATCAATCGTCTGAGCCGCTGGGCGCGGCCGGGCCTGCTCTGCATCGGCGACGCCGCGCATGCGATGTCGCCGGTGGGCGGCGTCGGCGTCAATCTTGCCGTGCAGGATGCGGTCGCGACCGCCAATTTGCTCGCGGATGACCTGACGCGCGGCTGCCCATCGGAAGATGCGCTCGATGCCGTGCGGCGCCGCCGCGCGTTCCCTGTGAAGATGACGCAGGCGATGCAGGTGATCGTGCAGAACCACATCATCAGCGGCGCGCTTCAGGGCGGCGATCGTCCGCTCACGGTGCCGTTGCCGCTGCGTCTGATCTCCGCATGGCCATGGCTTCAGGGGATTCCGGCGCGCTTCCTTGCGATCGGCGTGCGGCCCGAGCATGTGCGATCGAAGGCAGCGCCAGCGTCGTAACGCAGGAATTTGGTAGGGATAATGCCGCGTTAAATCGCGCACTTTGCGTTGCGTGCCTGCAACAGCGCATCCGGATTCAAAGAGGGCGAAGTGCCAATCCGGCGTCTTAACTTTCTTGATTCAAATTTGAGTAAGAACTGCGTGTGAGCGTGCATCCGTCAAAGGACACGGGATGTACCATGCGTAACAAATTGATTGCCGCCTTCGCCTGCACGACCGCTCTGGTTTCGACCGGCGCCGCTTCCGCCGCCGATCTCGCCGCGCGTCCTTACACCAAGGCGCCCGCCTATATCGAACCTCTGTTCAACTGGACCGGCTTCTATGTCGGCGGCCACATCGGTGGCGCCTGGACCAATGAGCAGTTCATCAACAATGGCGTCGGCGCGCCGTTCGGCGATCTGACGCCGGGCCAGGGCTATCGTCAGCGCGGTACCGGCATCATGGGCGGCGCCCAGATCGGCTACAACTGGCAGGCCAACAACTACGTGTTCGGCATGGAAGGCACGATCTCCGGCCTCGACAACAAGGGCACCGTCGTGAACACCGCGTTCGGCGCGGGCGACGACGTCTTCACCTGGCGTGCGAACGTGCTTGCGACCGTCGTCGGTCGCGCCGGCTTCGCGGTTCAGAACAACCTGTTCTACATCAAGGGCGGCTATGCCGGCGTCAACAACCGCCTGTCGGTGAGCGACACGGTCGGCCCGGCGACGGGTTCGGGCGGTCAGACCCACTGGGCCAACGGCTGGACCGTGGGCGCCGGCTGGGAATACGGCATCACCCGCAACTGGATCGTCGGCCTCGAGTACAACTACGCGGCCTTCGGCAGCCAGACCTATCAGCTCGGCGGCACCTCGGGGAACTACACCTTCGATGCCAAGCCGCGTGACATTCAGTGGGCCGTCGTCCGCGCCAGCTACAAGTTCGACGCCCCCGTCATCGCCCGCTACTGAGCAACGAAGTTCGACGCAACGAACGATTAGGAAGACAAGAAACGATCACTGCCAAAAATTCAAAGCCCCGGCTTCGGCCGGGGCTTTTTTTGCGCGAGTCGCACCCAACGGGAGTGCGGGCAGGCGACGCCGCTGCCTGCGGAATATGGCCGTTTGGCTGTGCACAAACCCGCAGTAGGGAAGGATCGCTTCCATATTTATGTAGCAGGAGGGCAACGCCCCGAAGCGAAATGGCCGAGAAACCAGGCGGGTACGACATTTGGGCTGGGTTTGAGTGAACAGCTGTCCATAAATGTTGATCTGATTATTTTTGCGCATTGGGGATTTGGTTATGAAGAGATATTTCGGATGGGCGTTCGCCACTGCTTCGCTGCTCTCAATTGCCACCATGGGCGCTGCTTCCGCAGCCGATATGGCCGTGAAGGCTCTGCCACCGCCTGCACCGATCTACAGCTGGACCGGCTGGTATGCCGGCGTAAACGGTGGCTGGGCATTTGACACCACGTCCACAGGAAGCTTGGTCGCGTTCACGCCGCCCTTTACGGGAGCGGTGACTGCGGGGGGCACCCCGAGCTTCCTCGGTGCCAAGCACGAAGGTGGTTTTGGTGGTGGGCAGGTCGGCTACAACTGGCAGATGGCCAACTGGCTGGTTGGCGTGGAAACCGACATCCAAGGCGCGGATATCGGTCGCACCTCGACGGTGATTTTCCCGGGGGGCGGAGGCATCGTTCCGAGCGTTTCAACCGGCCGCGACCATATCGATTGGTTCGGCACTCTCCGTGGTCGCGTTGGTGTCACGACTGGTCCGGTTCTCTTCTACGCAACGGGTGGCCTTGCCTACGGTGGCGTCAGGACCAGTGTCACCAATGTCTTCACGCCTGCGACTTCCGGCAATTTCGCAGGCAGCGACAGCAGCACCCGGGTCGGGTGGGCTGCTGGCGCCGGTGTGGAGTGGGGCTTCGCGCCCAATTGGACGGTTAGGGGAGAATATCTGCACGTGGATCTCGGTCGATCGAACGTGACGATGTTCGATCCGGTCAACTTCCCCACCGACTCGGCGACCTATCGTTTCAATCATGTGGTTGATGCGGTGCGCGTCGGCGTGAACTACCGCTTCGGTTCCACGGCTGTCGTCGCGAAATACTGAGTTTCTCCCGCGGATGACTTGATGCAAAGCCCCGGCGCGAGCCGGGGCTTTTTTCATGATCCGTTAGTTGGCTTACGCCATCACCGAGAAGCCGCCGTCGACGGGGATCGCGGTGCCCGTGACGAAGTTCGAGGCTGATGAGGCGAGGAACACCGCGATGCCGGCGAAGTCGTCGATATCGCCCCAGCGCCCCGCAGGCGTACGCGCCAGCACGCGCTCGTGCAGGCCCGACACCTGCTTCCGCGCGCCGCGGGTAAGATCGGTGTCGATCCAGCCCGGCAGGATGGCATTGACTTGGATGTTGTCCGGCGCCCAGGCGTTGGCGCAGGCGCGCGTGTATTGCACGATGCCGCCCTTGCTCGCCGCATAGGCGGTCGCGAAGCTCGCGCCGAAGATCGACATCATCGAGCCGATATTGATCACCTTGCCGTTGCCTGACGCCTTCAGCGCCGGATAGGCCAGCTTCGAGCAGACGAAGGCGCTGGTGAGGTTGGTGTCGATCACCTTGTTCCACTCGTCGAGCTCGAGCTCATGCGGCGGCTTGCGGATGCTCATGCCGGCGTTGTTGATCAGGATGTCGATGCGGCCGAGATCCTTGACGACGCGGTCGATCATCGCGGCGACCGCGGCTTTGTCGGTCACGTCGGTGGTAACGGAAATCGCCTTGACGCCGCGCGCCTTGAGATCGGCAACGGCTGCAGCCGACTTGGTTTCATTGCGTCCGACCACGGCAATATCGGCGCCGGCGTCCGCAAGCCCGTGCGCGAGGCCGAGCCCGATGCCGCCATTGCCCCCTGTGACGATCGCGACCTTGCCGCGGAGATCGAACCGGTTGGATGTCATGCTTTCACTTCCTGGTTTCTTCTATTGGTTGCTTTGCCAGACCAGCACCAGCCCGAAGCCTGCCATGGCGGCGCCATAGCCGGCCCATTGCAGCTGGTTGACCATGAAGCTCGATCGGGGCCAGGCGACCGTGCCCGTGCCTTGTCCGATCCAGAGCAGCCCGACGGCGAGGGCAAACAGGCCTGCCATCAGCAGAAATCTGCGCATGCATTCCTCCCCATTCGACTGCTTCTGTCGCGACCCACGGCAAAACGATCGCCGACAGTCGCGAAAACTTCCCGCAAGACTAGCCGTAGCTTCGGTTCAGATACAATGGCCGCGGACGCAGGGCCGCGGGAAGGATGCATGTCCGTGCGCAAGACCATTCTGGGCGTCGCTGCTGCAGCCGTCCTTGTCGCGGCCTATGCCGCCATTCCGCGGCACGCGGATCTGCGGGCGTTCGATCCGGCCGAAATGGCGCGTCTCGAGACGGCGATGTGGCGCGACTATTACGACAAGCGCTATGTCGCGCTGTTCTACCATCTCTATGAGTCCACACGGACGCAGTTCGGCTTCTCGCCGTTCAGGAGCCTGCATGTCGCGCTGAGCGCTGCCGAGGCGGCCCGGGCGTTCCAGCCGACCCGGTCACGCCGGGAGGCCGATGGAGCCCTGCCGGCACTCGTGGCGTACTACCGCGAGGTCGCAACGGCCGCGCCCGTGGCGTTCGAGGTGGAGGAGGCCGCGCGCCTGGAGCTCGACTGGTGGCAGGCGCGCCGCGAGGCGGTCGGTCCGCAGGACTATGGCCTGACCATCGCGCGCGTGACGGCGCTGACGTACGGCGGCAGCGCGGAGGATGCCGGGATCAGGCGGTTCGGCGTCGCGCGGGCCGAAGCGATGGCTTACCGCGATGCGCGCGGTGAGGGGATTACCGACACCGACTGGGCCGCCATCGAAACCCAGCTGGTCGGCGCCTACCGGTCGCTGAAGGCGAGTGTCGCACGCTAAATGGCCTCAAAACGAAAAAGCCCCGGCGATGCCGGGGCTTTGACGTCTGAAGTGAAGTTCAGCTCAGTACTTTTCGGCTCAGTACTTGGCGACGACCGGGCCGGTCCAGTTGAAGCGGTAGACCAGCGAGGTCGAGATCGTCTGGTTCCAGCTGTTGGCGCGGATGCTGTTGACGCCGGTCGGCAGGTTGGTGACGTTCGAGATCTCGTCCTGGGTCTTGGCGTTGTAGAAGGCCGAACGGTACTCGGTCTTCATGAACCAGCCGGGGGAGGAGATGCCGAAGATGTTCAGGCTGTTCTCGACGCCGCCGCCGACGAAGAAGCCGTTGCGGTTGTAGCCGTTCAGGTGAACGCCGCTCGCGCCGCCAGCCAGGGTCGTGAAGTTGGTGCTGCCGAAGTGAGCGCCGGAGTAACCGCCGTTGACGTAGGAGAGAACGTTCGGAGCGACCAGCCAGCCGAGGCGCACACCAGCGGCCCAAGAGTCTTCCAGCTTCTGGCTGCCAGTGAGGCCGAGGAGCGGATCCTGCACGGTGGAGCGGATGCTGCCGAACTGACCGTCAGCGAACACGCCGGCGACCCAGGTGCCGCTGAACTGCCAGTCGTAGCCGGCGCCGACGGTGCCGAACCAACCCGAACCACCCTGACGCTGGGTGATGGTCAGCGGAACAGCGCCGACGGTCGACTGGACGGACTGGTCGGAGTTCGAGAGACCGCCGCCGCCACCGCCGAACACGTAGAAGCCGGTCCAGCTGGCAACCGGGGCAACCACCGGGGCCTTGACGTAGGGACGGGCAGCAAGGTCGGCCGCCGAGGCCGAACCGGTCATCGCCGCGACCGCGGTCAGTGCGAGTGCAATCTTCTTCATGATAAAATCCCCAACCTTGGTCCGTAGCAGGCGCGAGCGCTCTGAAGTCCGTGTGATCTGATGCCCGGACTATAGACGGTTCTCTCCGAAATGCTGTTGCAGGGCAGGCACAGTTGCCGGAAAACGCCCGCCAGCCGGGTCTAGGGGCGGTCTTGCTCGGTTTCAGAAAAACCATGTAGTTTCAATTCATTACGCGAATTTCGGCGTCTCCCGTTTCGGTAGGTTTTCGTTAGGAATTCGCCTTTGTCCGAAACGGAGGCAATCCTGCCTCAGCCCTTGGCTTGCCGTCGGGCCACTGTGAGTCGCTGGCCGAGTCGCGCTTTGGAGGATGCGAATCCCGCGGATCGATCGTCGGCGAGGGGCTGCACCGTCTCCGCAAATGAAAAAGCCCCGGCGTCGGCCGGGGCTTTTCAGCGGGAACCGCCGTCTCAGACGTCGAGCAGCTCGTCGCTGGCGAACTCGGCCTTGTCGGAGATGAAGGCGAAACGTGCCTCGGCCTTGGTGCCCATCAGGCGCTCGACCGAGTCGGCCGTGGTGTCGCGATCGTCGGGCAGCAGGACCACCTTGAGCAGCGTCCGCTTGACCGGATCCATGGTGGTTTCCTTGAGCTGCGCCGGCATCATCTCGCCGAGGCCTTTGAAGCGATTCACCTCGACCTTGGCGTTGGCGTTGAACGCGCTCTTGATCAGCTCTTCCTTGTGCTTGTCGTCGCGCGCGTAGACCGACTTCTGGCCGTGGGTCAGCTTGTAGAGCGGTGGCACGGCGAGGAAGAGATGTCCTTCGTCGATCAGTTTCGGTATCTGCCGGTAGAAGAAGGTGATCAGCAGCGAAGCGATGTGCGCGCCGTCGACGTCGGCGTCGGTCATGATGATGATGCGCTGATAGCGCAGATCCTCTTCGCGATACTGCAGGAGCTGGCCGCAGCCGATCGCCTGCACGAGGTCGGAGAGCTGGGCGTTCGCCGTCAGCTTGTCCTTGCCTGCGGAGGCGACGTTGAGGATTTTTCCGCGCAACGGCAGCACGGCTTGCGTCTTGCGATCGCGCGCCTGCTTGGCGCTGCCGCCGGCCGAGTCACCCTCGACGATGAAAAGCTCGGAGCCTTCGGTGCCGGCGTCGGTGCAGTCGGCGAGCTTGCCGGGCAGGCGCAGCTTCTTGCCGGCGGTCTTGCGCGCCGTCTCCTTTTCCTGACGACGGCGCAGCCGCTCTTCAGCGCGGTCGATCACGAAGTCGAGCAGCCGGTTGGCCATGTTCGGATTGCCCGACAGCCAATGGTCGAACGGATCCTTCATCGCCTGTTCGACGATCCGCTGCGCTTCCGCAGTAGCCAGACGATCCTTGGTTTGGCCCTGGAATTCAGGCTCGCGCACGAACACCGACAGCATCACGGCGGCGCCAACCATCACGTCTTCCGAGGTGATGGACGAGGCACGCTTGCCCTGGCCGACGCGCTCGGCGTGATCCTTCAGGCCGCGCAGCAGCGCGCTGCGCAGGCCGGATTCGTGCGTGCCGCCATCGGGCGTCGGCACGGTGTTGGTGTAGGAGGAGAGGAAGCCGTCCGCATCCGCGGTCCACGCAACGGCCCATTCGCAGGCGCCATGTGCGCCGTTGCGGCCCGACTTGCCGGAGAAGATGTCGGGATGCACCAGCGTGTCGGCGTGGATCGCCGCGGCCAGATAATCCTTGAGGCCGCCGGGGAAGTGGAAGGTCGCTTCCGCCGGCACGTCCTCGACGCCCTTGAGCAGCTCGGGCGCGCAATTCCAGCGGATTTCGACGCCGCCGAACAGATACGCTTTCGAGCGCGTCATCTTGAACAGGCGCTGCGGCTTGAACGCGGCCTTGGCGCCGAAGATGTCGGTGTCGGGTTTGAACCGCACGCGCGTGCCGCGGCGGTTGTTGACCTTGCCGAGGTCCTCGAGCTTGCCCTTGGGGTGGCCGCGCTCGAAATTCATGCGGTAGAGCTTCTGGCTGCGCGCGACTTCGACCTCGAGCCGCGAGGAGAGGGCGTTCACGACGGAGATGCCGACGCCGTGCAGACCGCCCGAGGTCTCGTAGACCTTGCTGTCGAACTTGCCGCCCGAATGCAGCGTGCACATGATGACTTCAAGCGCCGACTTCTTCGGGAACTTCGGATGCGGATCGATCGGGATGCCGCGACCATTGTCGGTGACGGTGAGGAAGCCGTCTGCCGAAAGCTCGACGCCGATGAATGTTGCGTGTCCCGCCAGCGCCTCGTCCATCGAGTTGTCGATGACTTCGGCGAACAGGTGGTGCAGCGCCTTCTCGTCGGTGCCGCCGATATACATGCCGGGCCGGCGCCGGACCGGTTCCAGGCCCTCGAGCACCTCGATGTCGGCGGCCGTGTAATCGGCCTCGCCACCGCTCGCGCGTGGCGCTGCCTTCGCGGCAGTCGCGCGTCCCTTCGGCTCATTGCCGTCGAACAAATCGTCTTTGCTTTTTGTTTTCAACTGCTTGGACATATATCTTGATGCGTTTTGAGGGCCGCAGAAGCGGCGAATCGGTTAGGCCGACTATGCCACTTCTGGCCCCGAAAGGTTACCGCAGCGCCGGCCGGACGCTGTGGGTGGGAGCTAATGCCGGCGATTTTACGCCGCAAGCCAACCAAGTCCCGGCAATTTGACGCTGCTGTCCGGCCATAGCCGGTTTTTGTGACTTGATGTCACACAACCCCTTGGCTTACCAGTCTTTTCCATCTGACAGGACCTCGAGGCGGGGCGGGAAGGCTATTCTGGAATGGAGCAGTACGCGCACGCACTGGCCGATTTCGTGCGCCATCACCAGGCTTGGGCTGCTCCGATCGTGTTCCTGCTGGCGTTCGGGGAATCGCTGGCCTTCATCTCGCTGCTGATCCCGGCCTGGGGCGCGCTGGTCGCCATCGGCGCCCTGATCGGGGTGAGCGGCATCAGCTTTTATCCGGTCTGGATCGCCGGAGGCATTGGTGCCGCGCTGGGCGACTGGGTCTCCTACTGGTTCGGCTTTCGTTACAAGGAGCGGGTCGCACAGATGTGGCCGCTCTCGCGCTATCCGGAACTTCTGCCCAAGGGCGAGGCCTTCGTGCGCACCTGGGGCGTGCCCAGCATCTTCATCGGCCGCTTCTTCGGCCCCTTGCGCGCCTCCGTGCCGCTCGCCGCCGGCATTTTCGAAATGCCGTACTGGAGCTTCCAGGCCGCCAATTTCGTCTCGGCGCTGGTCTGGTCGGCGGCACTCCTGCTGTTCGGCGACGTGATCGCGAAGATCATGGAATGGCTCTGGCGGGTGATCTGACGCCGCGAACCTTGACGGAAACCGCATCTCGCCCTATAGCCGCGCGCCATGATCAACGCCGCGACCATCCTGTTCGCCCGTCGCCGCCGCCGCTCTTTAGCGGTTTGGGCGGTCGATCGCGTTTGAGATCATCGTCTTTGCCGCTGGATCCGATCCGCGGCATTCTCTCTCCTGTCAGCGCGATCTGATCCGGCGGCCCCCAAGGAGGCCCAGCAGGAGACCACGATGTACACGCCACCCTTTTTCAAGCCGGACCGCGCCACGAGCCTGAAATTCGCAGGCGAGCGCGGTTTCGGCACCATCTGCGCCTTCGATGGCCAAAAGCCGATCGCGTCGCCGCTGCCGTTCTATCTAACCTATTCCGCCGACGGCACGCCGCAGGCCGCCTTTCATGTCGCCCGTCACAATCCGCTGGTAAAGCTTGCGGATGGCGCGACGTCCTGGCTGCTCGCGGTCAACGGCCCCGATGCCTACGTATCGCCCGACTGGTACGTCTCGCCGGATCAGGTGCCGACCTGGCTCTACCAGTCGGTGCATTTGAGCGGAGCTGTCAGGCTGTTGTCGGACGATGAGTTGGCGCTGCAGATCGACACGCTCAGCGACATCTTCGAGAACTGGCTGATGCCAAAGAAGCCGTGGACGTCGGCCAAGATGACGGCGGGCCGGCTCGAGACGATGAAGAAGGGGATCGTGGGTCTGGTGATGATGGTCGAAGAGGTCGAAGGCAGCTTCAAGCTCAACCAGCACAAGTCCGATGCCGACTATATGGCGATCGCCGATGCGCTGGGCTCGCAGGCGGATGCGGACTCGCGCGCGATCGCAAGCCTGATGCGCGAAGCGAGACCGTTGGCCTTCGCAACAGATGCGATACAAGCACAACAAGCGCTTGCGCCTGAAGGGGGCGTGTGATGAGCACGAAGAAGAAGATCGGTATTCTCGGCGCGTCCGGTTACACCGGAGCCGACGCGGTGCGCCTGCTGGCACGGCACCCGAATGCCGAGATCACCGCGCTCACCGCCAACACCCATGCCGGCAAGGCCATGAGTGAAGTGTTTCCGCACTTCTTCATGCTCGAGCTGCCAAGGCTCGTGGAGTGGCAGAAGGTCGACTGGACCAAGCTCGACGCAGTGCTCTGCGGGCTGCCGCACGGCACCACGCAAGAGATCATCGCGGCCGTGCTCAAGGCCAATCCGAAGATCAGGATCCTCGATATGTCCGCGGATTTTCGCCCGCGCAACAAGGACACCTACGCGCAGTGGTACGGCCATGAGCACCGCGCGCTCGAACTGCAAGGTGAAGCGGTCTATGGGTTGACCGAATTCTACCGGGAGAAGATCGCTTCGGCACGGCTGGTCGCCTGTCCCGGCTGTTATCCGACCGCGGCGTTGCTGGCGTTGGTTCCGCTGGCGAAGGCCAGGCTGATCGACGTTGATGACATCATCATTGACGCGAAATCGGGCCTCACCGGAGCCGGTCGCGGGCTGAAGCAGAACACGCTGTTCAGCGAAGCGGGCGAGGGGCTGTCGCCCTATTCGGTCGGCACGCACCGGCATGCGCCTGAAATCGAGCAGGAGATCAGCCTTGCTGCGGGCTCGGCGGTGACGGTGAATTTCACGCCGCATCTGATTCCGATGGCGCGGGGCGAATTCTGTACCTCCTACGTCAAGCTCAACGGTGCAACGCCCGACGATTTGCGGGCGGCGCTGCAGAATGCGTACGCGAACGAGCCGTTCGTGCATGTCGCCCCAAAGGGCGTGCTGCCACAGACGCAGAACGTGCGCGGCTCCAACTATGTCCAGATCGGCGTCGTTGCCGACCGCATCAAGGATCGGGCGATCGTGCTTTCGACGCTCGACAATCTGGTGAAGGGCTCGGCCGGTCAGGCGATCCAGAACATGAACCTGATGTTCGGATTTCCTGAGACCGCAGGGCTTGAGCAGATCGCGCTGTTTCCATAAGGCGAGGCGCCGACGGTGATACGAACAAGCTCGAAAGGAGCGTGCCATGAGTCTTTCTGAAGTCGACGCCAAACAGGCCTCGAGCAGCGCCGCAACGACAAAGCCCGCCACCGTCTTCGTCGACGGCGGCTCCGGCACGACCGGGCTCGGCATCAATGAGCGGCTCAAGCTGCAGAACGACGTCGTGGTGAAGACCATTGCCGACGACAAGCGCAAGGATCCTGCGGCCAAGAAGGCGCTGATGGAGGAGGTGGATCTCGTCATCCTCTGCCTGCCCGATGATGCCGCCAGGGAAACGGTCGCGCTGATCGACAGCATGGGCACCTCGGGCCCGAAGGTGCTCGACGCCTCGACCGCCTACCGGGTTGCGCCGGACTGGGCCTACGGCTTTCCGGAGCTCGCCCCGGACCAGGCCAGCAGGATCAAGGCCGCGAAGAAGGTCTCCAATCCCGGCTGCTATCCGACCGGCGGCATCGCGCTGCTGCGGCCGATCGTGGATGCCGGCCTGTTGCCGCCTGACTATCCCATCAGCGTCAATGCGGTGAGCGGCTATTCCGGCGGCGGCAAGTCGATGATCGCGAGCTTTGAAGACGGCAGCGCGCCGTCCTTCGAGCTCTATGGCCTCGGCTTCGAGCACAAGCATCTGCCGGAGCTGCAGCTCTATTCGAACCTGACCCGGCGGCCGATCTTCATTCCCTCGGTCGGCAATTACCGGCAGGGCATGCTGGTCTCGATCCCGCTCCAGCTCGACACGCTGCCGGGCAAGCCCAGCGGCGCCGATCTGCAGGCCGCGCTCGCAAAACGCTACGCGGGTTCGAAATACGTCTCGGCGATGCCGCTTCAGAACGAAGCGACCAAGGGCGGCCGGCTCGAACCGGAAGCGCTCAACGAGACCAACATGCTCGAGCTCTACGTCTTCGCCAGCGACAAGTATCACCAGGCGGTGCTGGTCGCGCGGCTGGACAATCTCGGCAAGGGCGCCTCGGGCGCAGCCGTGCAGAACATGCGGCTGATGCTGGAGCTGCCGGAGGAGTAGGGCGCTGTTCGCCGCACGCAGAGCAGCACTTCTTCAGTGATGCGCTGCGTGCGGGACTCCAGACCTCAGTACTTGGCGATGACCGGGCCGCCGAACTTGTAGTTGATGCGGGCCGTGATCAGGTCGACATCCTGACGAATGCTATCGGTGCGCGAGAACGTGCCGACCGGCGCGAGCGCGCCGTTGGCCGTGAGCGTGACGTCGTGGCGGCCCATGAACAGGTGATCGTATTCGAGGCCGACCGACCAGTTCGGGGCAAAACCGTACTCGAAGCCGACGCCGACCGTGCCGCCCCAGCGGGTCTCGTTGGCACCATCGAACTCGGCCCCGGCAAGACCGCCTGTACCGATGCCGCGGTACTGATTGCTGGTGACCGCGGCGCCGCCCTTCACATAGAGCAGCGCATTGTTCCAGGCGTAGCCGACCTGGCCGGTGAACAGCCCGAAGGCGTCGATATGGGTGCGGTTCGCGACGCCAAGCACGGCGCTGGTATTCCGACCCGAGAGATCGGCCCAGTCACCCTGCGCTTCGAGGCCAAACACGAAGGCGCTGCTCTGCCAGCGATAGCCGATCTGGCCGCCGGCGACGGCGCCCGTCGCATCATGGCAGCCTTCGGCGATGCCGACCGGGAAGCCGGCGGTTCCGTTCCAGCAATTGTGCGAGGAGCCATAGCCACCGTTGGCGCCGATGTAGAAGCCGCTCCAGTCATAGACGGTGGCGATCATCGGCGGCGCCTTGGTGTAGGGGCGGGCAGCGAGGTCGGCAGCGTTGGCTTGCGTCGCGACGGCGGCGAGCGAAACCGCGCCGAGTGCGAAAATCATTTTCCGGTTCATGTCTGTTCCGAATCAATCAATTGCGATGCGTGAATTTTGCTGTGGATGGGTGACAACCTGTACGGGCAATCTGTCGCGCCAGTCGGTTTTTGCCGCACTGTCATCCTTCGGCAACAGCTGCGGTTGATGGCGGACAGCCGTCAGGGTGCGCAGGCCTGAAGCCTTCGCTAGGCATCGCCCCGCATGCGGGGTGCGCAGTCAGAAGATCTTGAAGATCGCCAGCGCCAGCACGGCCTGCGCGAGGAAGCCGACGGTGAAGGCGAGGGTGCGGAACACGGGAATGCCGAGCGCGTAGACGATCAGATGCGCGACGCGCGACCAGAAATAGACCACGCAGGCGAGCACCGTCCATTTCGAGGAGTAGTCGATCGCGTTCAGGATCAGCACCAGCGGGGCGAACAGCACGAGGTTCTCGACGGCATTGTCATGCGCGAACATCAAGCGGTTCGCCCATTCCGACTGCGGCTTGTCGCCGCGGGAGGGATTGGCCATCGCGCCGCCGAGGCCCCGAATCTGGCAGCGGTTGATGGTGTAGGGAATCCAGAGGATCCCGGTCAGGATCACCGTGCACGTCAGCCAGAACAATTCGCGCGTCATAACCCGGTCCCCTCCAAATCGATGTCGTGAGCTTATACGAAAGCGCGCGGCATTGCGCTATGCGCGCACCCTGACATAGCTGCCCGGAGCGTCCTCGATCGGCGGCTGCGCCTCGGTACCGACGCTGCGCGCGGGCACTTCCTCCGGATCGAGCCCGCCGAGCCATTCGCGCCAATCCGGCCACCAGGAGCCCTTGTGCTCCACCGCGCCCTTCATCCACTGGGCGACGTTGACGTCCTTGATGTTGTCGTTGGTCCAGTACTGATACTTGTTCGAGGCCGGCGGATTGACGACGCCGGCGATGTGGCCGGAGCCGGAGAGCACGTATTTCACCGGGCCGCCAAAGAACTGCGAGCCGTACAGCACGGATTCCGCCGGCGCGATGTGGTCCTCGCGCGTGGCGAGGTTGTAGACGGGCACCATGACCTTGGAGAGGTCGAGCAGCGTGTTGTCGAGCACCATGGTGCCGGTCGACAACCGGTTCTCCAGATAGCAGTTGCGCAAGTAATAGGAATGATTCGCCTGGGTCATCCGTGTCGCGTCGGAATTCCAGTGCAGCAGGTCGAACGCACTCGGCTGCTGGCCTTTGAGATAGTTGCTGACCACGTAGGACCAGATCAGGTCGTTGGAGCGCAGCATGTTGAAGGCCATCGCCATCTTCGAGCCTTCGAGCACGCCGGACGCCTTCATGTCCTGCTCGAGCGCCGTGATCTGGCCCTCGTCGACGAACACCAGGAGATCGCCGGCATGGGTGAAGTCGACCTGGGCGGCAAAGAACGTCGCCGAGGTCACGCGCTGGCGCCGCTTCTCGGCGAGCCAGGCCAGCGTGGTCGCGAGCATGGTGCCGCCGACGCAATAGCCGGCGGTGTGGACCTTCATCTCGCCGGTGACGCGCTCGATCACGTCCATCGCCGTGAGCGGGCCTTCCTTCATGTAGTCTTCCCAGCTCTTGGCGCCGAGCTTCTTGTCGGGATTGACCCATGAGATCACGAACACGGTGATGCCCTGGTCGACGCACCACTTGATGTAGGATTTCTCCGGCTTGAGATCGAGAATGTAGAACTTGTTGATCCAGGGCGGCACGATCAGCAGCGGCGTGCGCAGCACCTTCTCCGTGGTCGGAGAATACTGGATCAGCTGCATCATCTCGTTCTGGTAGATCACCTTGCCCGGCGTCGTCGCCATGTTGACGCCGACGACGAGGTTGTCCGGATTGGACTGGCGGATCTTCAGCATGCCCTTGCCGGCGGCGATGTCCTCCGCCAGCATCGTCAGGCCGCGCGCGAGGTTCTCGCCGCTGCTGGCAACCGTCTCGCGCAGCACTTCCGGATTGGTCAGCACGAAGTTCGACGGCGAGATCGCGTTGGTGACCTGCTGCATGTAGAACTCGGCCTTGCGCCGCGTCTGCGGATCGAGCCCCTCGGCATCGTGCACCAGCTCCTGTGCCCATTTGGTCGTGAGCAGATAGAGCTGCATCATGAAATCGAAGAACTGGTTCGACTTCCATTCCGGATCGGCAAAGCGCTTGTCGCGCGGCGAGGGCGCGATCGCGGGCTGGGCCTCCTGGCCGGCCATCCGCCGTGCGGCCGAACCCCAGAGATCGAGATAGTCCTTGGCGAGCTTGGTCTGGAGGTCGGACGACCGCGACTGGTCCGACAGCCAGTATTCGGCGACCGACGTGAAGGTCTTCACGACCTCGGCGAGCTCGGCCGGCGGACGGTCCTGCACCTCGCCGGTTTCGCGCGGCTTCAGATATGCGGCGAGCGCCTTGCCGCCGCTCTCCATGGCCCGCGCGACATTCATCGCGAAGGCTTCCGCATCGAACTTCGTTTCGGAGTTTGTCCCGGATTTGGGCGTGTCGGTCGTGGCGCTACTCATGAAGGCGACAGTAACGATTCATTCCCTATTCGTCACCGCGAAGCTCGCTGGTTTTGCGTTAAACACGCGCGGAAGATGTGCTGCACTGCGACAAGGCTTCTTGCTTTTGTCACAATCGCAGTGCACCTCTCCTGGTGTGGGCCTTGGATGATTTCTCGCTCGTACCATTTGTGGGCAGCAATGGTTTGAGCTTGGGCAGGTTGTTGGGATAAGCTCCCACAGCCTCGCATGGGACGAGTAGGGGAATTCCCAGGTGTTTGCGTTGTGGGACCTGCAAAAGTCGCGGCTTGCCGGCTGCGTGCTGCTGATGGCGGCGCTCGCGCTGGGCGGCTGTTCGAGTCAGCTCGCGGACATGTCGGCCGCCGACACGCCGGCTCATCCCAAGGAGCCCGGGGCCTATCTGCCGGTGCACGATTTGCCGCCGGATCGTGATCAGGCGATCATCCCGCCAGAGCAGCGCGCCAAGATCGAGGCCGAGCTTGCGGCCGCCCGCGACCGCCAGGCCGTCGCCGCCAAGGACGCCAAGTAAGCTCCGCCGATTCGGCGCGGGACGGCCATCGCAGGGCGCGCAAGGTAATCGCTGGCGCCCCCGCCACTCCGTGCTAAAAAGACTTCAATTCAGCCGAGAGTCAGGGCGAAGGAGTTCAGTCCTCGTCGCCGAAAATTGCTCCAAGTATTTGATTTTGAGCAATTTTTGTGTGTGGGGCGAGATCTCCTCGAAGGGTGGTCATCGCCCATCGATTCTGTCCTGACCGGTTGCCCGGAGCCCAGAGAGCCATGGACGATTTTTACCGCATCCGCCGCCTTCCGCCTTACGTGTTCGAGCAGGTCAATCGGGCCAAGGCGGCCGCGCGGAATGCCGGTGCCGATATCATCGATCTCGGCATGGGCAACCCGGATCTGCCGGCGCCGCCGCATGTGCTGGAGAAGCTCAAGGAGACGCTCGGCAAGCCGCGCACTGACCGCTACTCGGCCTCCCGCGGCATCCCCGGCCTGCGCCGGGCCCAGGCCGCTTACTACGAGCGCCGCTTCGGCGTGAAGCTCAACCCAGACACCCAGGTCGTGGCGACGCTGGGATCGAAAGAGGGGTTTGCCAATGTGGCCCAGGCGATCACCGCGCCGGGCGACGTCATCCTCTGCCCGAACCCGAGCTACCCGATTCACGCCTTCGGCTTTTTGATGGCGGGCGGCGTGATCCGCTCGGTGCCGTCGGAGCCGACGCCGCAATTCTTCGAGGCGGTGGAGCGGGCGATCGTGCATTCGATCCCGAAGCCGCTCGCGCTCGTGGTCTGCTATCCCTCGAACCCGACCGCCTATGTCGCGAGCCTCGATTTCTACAAGGACCTCGTCGCCTTCGCGAAGAAGCACGAGATCCTGATCCTGTCCGACCTCGCTTATGCCGAAGTCTATTTCGACGAGAGCAACCCGCCACCCTCGGTGCTCCAGGTGCCCGGCGCGATCGACGTCACCGTCGAGTTCACCTCGATGTCGAAGACCTATTCGATGGCCGGCTGGCGCATGGGCTTTGCGGTCGGCAATGATCGCGTGATCGCGGCACTCGCCCGCGTCAAATCCTACCTCGACTACGGCGCATTCACGCCGGTGCAGGTCGCTGCGACCGCGGCGCTGAACGGCCCTGACGACTGCATCAAGGAGATGCGCGACACCTATCGCAAGCGCCGCGATGCGCTGGTGGAATCGTTCGGCCGCGCCGGCTGGGAGATTCCGCCGCCGGAGGCCTCGATGTTCGCCTGGGTGCCGCTGCCCGAAGCGTTCCGCAGCGTCGGCAGCATGCAGTTCGCGACCCTGATGGTGGAGAAATCCGGCGTCGCGGTCTCGCCCGGCGTCGGCTTCGGCGAGCATGGCGAAGGATATGTCCGCATCGCCATGGTGGAAAACGAGCAACGGATCAGGCAGGCCGCGCGCGGCGTGCGCCGCTTCCTTGAAAGCGGCATCGAAACGTTGCACAACGTCGTTCCGCTCGCCAATCGGCGCTAATTCTCTTCAAGTTCTCTTCGACAGGTTTTCCTAGGCATCATGGTTGCACCCCTGAAAGTGGGCATAGCGGGGCTCGGCACCGTGGGCGCCGAAGTTGTCCGTTTGATTGAAACGCAGGCGCGCGTGCTCGCGGGCCGCAGCGGTCGCGGCATCCGCGTCGTCGCCGTCACCGCGCGCTCGAAGGCCAAGAAGCGCAGTATCGATCTGCGCGGCGTCGAATGGGCCAAGGATCCGATGGCGCTCGCCACCCATCCCGGCATCGATTGCTTCGTCGAACTGATGGGCGGCGCCGGCGATCCCGCGCTCTCCGCGGTCGAAGCCGCGCTGACGGCCGGCAAGTCCGTCGTCACCGCGAACAAGGCACTGCTCGCCAAGCACGGGATCAAGCTGGCAAAGGCCGCCGAAAAGCATGGCGGTGCGCTGAATTTCGAGGCAGCGGTCGGCGCCGCTATCCCTGTCATCAAGACGTTACGTGAAGGTCTTGCGGGAACCGGCATCAACCGCGTCTATGGCATCCTCAACGGCACCTGCAATTACATCCTGACCCGGATGGAGCAGGAGGGCCTGTCGTTTGCCGAGTGCCTCAAGGATGCGCAGCGGCTCGGCTATGCCGAGGCCAACCCGTCCTTCGACGTCGACGGCCACGATACCGCGCAAAAGCTTGCCATTCTCGCCAGCCTCGCTTTCGGCACGAAAGTTGCTCAAAGCGCAGTGTATGTCGAAGGTATCTCCTCCATCGCGCCGGAAGATCTGCGCGCCGCTGACGATCTCGGTTACCGGCTCAAGCTGCTCGGTGTTGCCGTTCGCACCGCCAAGGGCATCGAGCAGCGCGTGCATCCGACCATGGTTCCAAAAACCTCCTCGATCGCGCAGGTGATGGGTGTCACCAATGCGGTCACCGTCGATGGCGAGGGCATTCCGCCGATTACGCTGGTCGGCCCCGGTGCGGGCGGTGCTGCGACCGCGTCCGCCGTCGTCGCCGATATCGCCGACGTCGCACGCGGCATCCGCGCCAATCCGTTCGGCCGGCCGATCGCGCAGCTGCGCGACACCAAGAAGGCGCCGATGGAGCGGCACGAGGGCGGCTATTACATCCGCCTCCTGGCGCGCGATTTCCCGGGCACGGCGGCTGCGATCGCGACCCGGCTCGCGGAGCAGAAGATTTCGATCGAGTCGATCGTGCAGCGTCATCCCAATGGCGGCGCTGCCCCGGCCGACGGCAAGGCGGTCCCCGTGCCCGTCATCCTGATCACCTATGCCACACATGAGGACGCGGTGCGCCGCGCGCTCGCGGCCGTGCAGAAGGACAAGGTGATCAGCGGACGGCCCCAGGTCATCAGGATCGAGAAGAACTAGAGCATGATCCGGAAAAGTGTGAAGCGGTTTTCCGGTAAGGTCATGCTCAAACGATAAAACAGTTCGAACGAACTGTGGGTGTTACGAGTTGATGTGGGCGGAGATTCCCGCCCAGAACTGTTTCGAAGGAGTTAGCCGATGTCGACCCATATTTCAGTGCCGCCGCAAGCATTGCTCGAGCGCATTCTCACGCTGGAGATCGTGCGCGTCACGGAGCGGGCCGCGGTGTCGTCGGCGCGGCTGCGCGGGCACGGGCAGGAGAAGGCCGCCGACCAGGCCGCCGTCGACGCCATGCGCCGCGAGCTGAACAAGTTGCCGATCCAGGGCACCATCGTGATCGGCGAGGGCGAGCGCGACGAGGCGCCGATGCTCTTCATCGGCGAGAAGGTTGGCGTGAACGCCGGCCCGGAGGTCGATATCGCGGTTGATCCGCTCGAAGGCACCACGCTGTGCGCCAAGAACATGCCGGGTTCGATCGCCACCATGGCGATGGCCGATGGCGGTACGCTGCTGCACGCGCCTGACGTCTACATGCAGAAGCTCGCGGTCGGCCCCGGCTACGCCAAGGGCGTCGTCGAGCTCGACGCGACCCCGGCCGAGAACGTGCGCCGTCTCGCCAAGGCCAAGGGCGTCCAGCCCGACGGCATCACGGTTCTCGTGCTCGATCGTCCGCGTCATGCCGGCATCATCGAGAGCGTGCGCTCGACCGGCGCGGCCGTGCGCCTCATCACCGACGGCGACGTCGCCGGCGTGATCCACTGCGCCGACCCTGACAACACCGGCGTCGACATGTATCTCGGCACCGGCGGCGCGCCGGAAGGCGTGCTGGCGGCGGTGGCGCTGCGTTGCATCGGCGGCCAGATGCAGTGCCGCCTGATCCTCGATTCCGGCGAGAAGATCGAGCGCGCCGCCAAGATGGGCGTCAACGATCCCAAGATGATCTACGGCATCGAGGACATGGCGCGCGGCGACTGCCTGTTCGCCGCGACCGGCGTCACGACCGGTTCACTGCTGTCGGGCGTGAAATTCCGCAAGGACGGCGTGATCGAGACCGAGACGGTGGTGATGCGTTCCGTCACCGGCACCGTGCGCTACATCAAGGCCGAGCACCGCGAGCTCGCCAAGTTCCACCTCGACTAGGCTGACGACACGCGACCCTCATTCCGGGCCTGCGCCGTGCGGCGCATCCCGGAATGACCAAGAACAAGCAACATACAGGGAAGCGCCCATGTCCGATCTCTCCGCCGTCAAAGCGCTCGTCTTCGACGTGTTCGGCACCGTCGTCGACTGGCGCACCAGCCTGATCACGGACTTCATGTGGTGGGGGAAGGGGCGGGGCATCAGCACCGACTGGACCGCTCTGGTCGACGGCTGGCGCGCCGTGTACTCGGCCTCGATGGACGACGTGCGCAGGCATCCCGAGCGCGGCTATGTCATGCTCGACGATCTGCATCGCCGCTCGCTGGAGAAGCTGGTCGAGCAGTTCGCGATCAAGGGCCTCACCGAGGCCGATCTGGATTATCTCACCAAGGGCTGGCATCGCCTGCACCCCTGGCCGGACAGCGTCGCCGGCCTGACGCGGCTCAAGACCAGGTTCGTGATCTCGCCGCTGTCCAACGGCAATGTCGCGCTGCTCACCAACATGGCGAAGTTCGCGAAGCTGCCGTGGGACCTCGTCATGTCCGCCGAGTTGTTCGAGCACTACAAGCCCGATCCCGAGACCTATCTCGGCGCGGCCAAGCTGCTCTGCCTCAAGCCGGAAGAGGTGATGATGGTCGCTGCCCACAATTACGACCTCAAGGCGGCCCAGAGCTACGGCTTGAAGACCGCCTTTGTCGCGCGGCCGACCGAGTACGGCCCGTTGCAGAAGATCGATTTCGAAGCCACAGGCCAATGGGACATCGTGGCCAGGGATTTCGGCGGGATCGCCGACAAGCTGGGGTGCTAGAGGCGGCCCGAACGTGTTGAGGGCGACCAAATGAGCCGAGCTACGGCCATCGGCGCTGCCGATGCGATCAGCACGTACATCGTGGCGAAGGACGGCAACCGTCCTGAATTGATGACGCGCGCATTCGTGGACGACAGCGAGCTCGAAATGGCGGTCAAGACCGATGCCATCTCGTTTCCGAGTTCGGCCAAGGGGCTCGCGCAAATCACTCAAGTCCTGGTCACCGGCTTCGGCGACCAGTACGAGAATGTGCGCACTTTCTGCCTTTCCCGTCCCGATGCGGGCCTCCTGCCGCAGTTTCGTTGCGACTGGCTGGTCGGGATGTCGGCGCGGCAGGGCGGCGCCGTCCGCGTCGGATGCGGACATTATGACTGGCAGTTTGTCTCCGACGACGGGCGCGTGAAGAGTCTCGCGATCGACATCGAGGTGATGTGCGTGCTTCCGGCCGAGGACTCTAAGCCGATCATGCGGTGGGTGGCGGCTTTGCCCTATCCGTGGTGCTCAGCCCTCCAGGCTTGCGAGACTATTCCAGCCATTGACGCTCTGCGGCCGATCGCGGGCTTCCTTCGTGATCGGCACTGAATCACCCTCGAAGGGCGACGAGCACTCACGTCCGGTCGCCGATCGCCGGCGCGCTCAAGTCTTTCCGAACGCGACCGTCGCCTTGTCGTAGGTGCCTTCGCCCATCGTGCCGGCTTCGAAGAAGCCGTGCTTCTCAATCCAGTCGAACGACTGCTCGTAGATTTCGCGCGAATAGGGCTCGAACACGATCCGCTCGCCGGGCCCCCAGCGCCTGGTGTCCATGGCCGCGTGGAAACGATCCGGAAATTCGTTCTTGTAGTAGCGTGTGAAGAGCTCCGGACGCAGGTCGATGTCGCGCTGCGCCTTCTTCAGCGCGCGGAAGTAGCGCTTGATGTCCTCGGGCGCCGGATCGCCGTTGATCATCGACGCGATCATGAACGTGGTGTCGATGATCTTGCGATAGCCGAGCTGCTCGGCGAAATAGTAGGGGCCGT
Organism: Bradyrhizobium sp. CCGUVB4N; assembly: GCF_024199945.1. Classification (GTDB taxonomy): domain Bacteria; phylum Pseudomonadota; class Alphaproteobacteria; order Rhizobiales; family Xanthobacteraceae; genus Bradyrhizobium. The sequence continues at coordinate 4,729,282 of NZ_JANADP010000001.1, forward strand.
TGAACAGCGAGGCCGCCTCGCTCTTGCCTTCGAACAACAGCTCCATCCGGCGAAACAGCATGCCGTCCTCGAAGGTGAGGTTGATCTGGCCCGGCGCCAGATACGGCTCGAGCGCCTGGATCGTCGAATAATGACTGCCTGACTGGAAGCCGACCGAGATCGGCACGCCTGCGAGGTCCGCAGGGGTGCGGATTTTGGAGTCGGCCGGAACGAAGATGCCCGAAGGCGCGACCGAGTAGACGTCGGCGTAGAGCTTGGCGTGGCCGTTCGATGCGGCGACGTTGACGGTCCAGTGGCAGGCGCAGCTGACGTCGGCCTTGCGACCCTTCTCGATGCTCTGGAAGGCGCCTTCATTGACCTTGTTGTGGTGCTGGCCTTCGGTCGAGCGGATCAACTCGCGAAATTCGTAGTCGAGCCCTTCGTCGCGGAAGTAGCCCTTCTCCTCGGCCACCCATTCCTGCAGGCGAAAGTGAGACTCGATCACGAATTTGGTCATGGCGTCCTCCGTATCCGCGTGGCCGTTCGATTGACTGCAGGATAGCAAAGGGCGAAGCTCAATCCATAGCCAAACGGGAATGTTTCTCATGTCAAAAATGGAATCTTCCGGGATCGATTTTCGCGATCTGCGCGTGCTGGACGCGCTGATCCGCGAGGGCAGCATCACGCGTGCCGCGGTGAGCCTCGAGACCACGCAGCCGGCGATCAGCAAGCTCTTGGCGCGCTTGCGGTTGAGCTTCGACGATCCCCTGTTCGTGCGGCGTGGCAGCGGCGTGCAGCCGACGGCACGCGCCGTCGAGATGGCGGCGCAAATCCGCGCCTTGCTCGAGATGGCCGACCGGCTATGGCAGGAGCGGCTGCCGTTCGATCCCCGGAAATCCGAGAAGACCTTCAGCCTGCTGCTGACCGATGTCGGCATGGTGCGGTTCCTGCCGCCTTTGGTCGCGCGCCTTGCCGAACTCGCACCGCGGGTTCAGCTGCGCGCAATCCCGCTCGACTCCCGGCACTTCGCCGTCAAGCTCGAGTCGGGCGAGGCGGACCTTGCGCTCGGCGCCTTGCCGCGCGCGGCGGGGCATCTCCGCTCCCAGCGGCTCTATTCGGACGGCTACGCCGGCGTCGTGAGGCGAGGCCATCCAAGGCCGGCTGCGGCGCGCACGCGTCGGGGATTTCTCGACGAGAAGCATATCCTGATCACCGCGTCAGAGACCGGCCATGCGGCTCATCTCGAAACGCAGCGCGTGCTGACACGTGCGATCGCGCGCTCCAATATCCTGTTGCAGGTGCCGAGCTTCATCGCGGGCGCGATCGTGGCCTCGCAAACCGATGGGGTTGCGACCTTGCCCGCCAATCTCGCGGCCATCGTCGCCGAGCCACTCGGGATGACCGTGTTCAGGACGCCGGTGGCATTGCCGCGGATCGAGATCGCGCAATATTGGCACGAGCGCTACCATCGCGATCCCGCCCACCGCTGGCTGCGGTCGATCACGCTCGACCTGTTCGGCAATCGCGCCTAGCTGGCGAGGGCGAGCCGCCTCACGCGATCTTCAGCGTGGGCTCGCTGCCTTCCGTCTCCGCAAAGCCCGCCTGCAACACTTCTTCCCGCTTGTGCCGTAGATGCGCGCGCAAGATATGGGAGAGCCCGGCGCCGTCGCGGCGCTGGAGCGCGTTCAGGATGGCTTCGTGCTCGCTGACGGCGAACGCCCAGCGTTGCGGCGTCATCGGCGTCACATAGCGTGCGCGGCGGATGCGTGCGGTGACGGATGCGTAGAGCCCGGTCAGCACGGGATTGCCGGCCGCATTGACGATCCCCTCGTGGATGGCGCGGTTACCGCGGTAATACTGGATCAGATCGCCTTCGCGATAATGCTGCACCATCGCTGCGTGCGCAGCCGCGATCTCCGCGATCTCGCGATCGCTGATGCGTTCGCAGGCAAGCTCGCCGGCCAATGCTTCGAGGCCCTGGCAGACCTCGAAGAGGTCGCGCATGTCCTTGTCGGTCAGTTTTGCCGCGCGCGAGCCGCGATGGGGCAGGAGCTGCACGAGGCCCTCGGCAGCGAGCACCTTGAGCGCCTCGCGCAACGGCGTGCGCGAGATGTCGAGCCGCTCGCACAGTTCGCGCTCGGGAATTCGCGCGCCCGGCGGGATCTCGCCGTCGAGCAGAATGTCGCGGATACGGCCGACGACCTCCTCATGCAGCATGGAATAATCCCCAATTTGAATGCAAAAATGAGCCAGTAGACCAAAGTCTGGCAATTATATCTTGAAATTCTCAAGTTTTGCATTCAAAAATACAAAAAACAGCAGGGATCGAGGAAATGGACCAGGCCGTAGCGGCGGACGACCTCGTTTTTGAATGCAACGACGGCATCGGGCGGATCACCTTCAACCGCCCGCAGGCGCGCAACGCCTTCACCTTCGCCATGTACGAGCGGCTCGCCGCCATTTGCGAGCAGGCCAACGACGATCGCTCCATCAAGGTGCTGGTGCTGCGCGGGGCCGGCGACAAGGCCTTCGCCTCGGGCACCGACATCAACCAGTTCCGCGAATTCAAGACGCCACAGGACTCCATCGACTACGAGAACCGGATCGACCGGGTGCTGACCACGCTCGAGCAATGCCGGGTGCCGACGATCGCGGCGATCAACGGTTTCTGCACCGGCGGCGGGGCGGGCATCGCCGCGGCGTGCGATCTGCGCATCGGCACACGCAGCACGAAAATCGGCTTTCCGATCGCCCGCACGCTCGGCAATTGCCTGTCGATGTCCAATGTCAGCCGTCTCACGGCCCTGATCGGGGCTGCGCGGGTCAAGGATTTGATCTTCACCGCGCGCCTTGTCGATGCGGCGGAGGCAGCCCAGGTCGGGCTGCTCGGCGAGGTCGTCGAGGATCTTCCGGCGCTCGACAGGCGTGCCGACGAGCTCGCGCGCCTCGTCGCCAGCCACGCGCCGTTGACGCTCAACGCGACCAAGCAGGCGGTGGCCCGCCTGCAAAAGCGGCTAACGCGGGACGAGGGCGAAGACCTCATCCTGATGTGCTACACGAGCCAGGATTTTCGCGAAGGGCTCGATGCTTTCCTCAACAAGCGCGCCCCGCAGTGGTGCGGTCAATAGGACGTCCCGATGCCAAGCGATCGATCGCAATCCACCTCACGTCGTTCCGGCCCGCTCGCGGGCCTCAAGGTCGTCGATCTCACCCATGTCATGGCGGGGCCGACCTGCACCCTGATGCTCGCCGACATGGGCGCCGACGTCATCAAGATCGAGAAATGGCCGAACGGCGACGATACCCGTCATTCGGTGCCGCCCAGGATCGGCGACGAGGCCGCCTCGTTCCTCATGATGAACCGCAACAAGCGCGGCATCGTGCTGGATCTGAAGACCGACGGCGGCAAGGAGGTGCTGCGGCGGCTGATCGCCGACGCCGACGTGCTGGTCGAGAATTTTGCGCCGGGCGCGATGGAGCGCCTTGGGTTTGGCTATGAAGAGCTGCACGAAAAATTCCCTGCGCTGATCTATTGCTCGCTGTCGGGCTTTGGTCGCACCGGTCCCTACAAGCACCGTCGCGGCTTTGACCTGGTCGCGCAGGCCATGAGCGGCATCATGAGCTTCACTGGCGAACGCCCCGATGGCCCGCCGGTGAAATGTGGCCCGCCGCTATCCGACATCACCGCCGGTCTGCTCGCGAGCATGGGGATCCTCGCTGCCTACACTCACCGTCTCAAGACCGGCGAGGGGCAGTGGGTCGAGACCTCGCTCTACGAAGCGGCGCTGGTGCAGACCTATTGGCAGTCGACGATCGCGCTCGCCGCCGGCACCGCGCCGCGCGCGATGGGGTCGGCCCATCCGCTGAACGCGCCTTACCAGGCGTTCGAAGCCTCCGATGGCTGGCTGGTTGTCGGCGGGGCCAACAAGAAGCACTGGCTGTTGATGCTGGAAGCGCTCGGCGCGAGCGAATTGGCCTCCGATCCGCGCTTCGTCAACGGCGCCGACCGCATGGCGAATTTGAAGGAGCTCGAAGCCGTCCTGAGCGAACGCTTCCGCACGCAGTCGCGGGCGCATTGGCTCGCGGCGCTGGACGAGAAGGGCGTGCCCTGCGGCCCCGTGCACGACATGCTGGAGGCGCTCGGCGATCCGCAGACGCTGGCGCGCGAGATGGTCGTCGAGGTCGAGCATTCCACGCTCGGCCCGGTCAAGACGATCGGGTTGCCGGTCAAGTTCTCGGAAACGCCGGGCAAGGTTGTGTCCGGCGCGCCCATCTATGGCGAACATACGCGCGAGGTGCTCGCCGAGCACGGGTTCGATCAAAAGCAAATCGAAGCGCTCGAACAAGAAGGCGCAATCGTTTCGGCTTCAGGGGAGAGCAGGGAGCGCGTCGCCTGAGCGGACGTCGAGACGGCTGATCAAACAAAACAGAAAAAATCAGTTGGAGGAAATCATGCGTGGGACGTCTCTCTTCATGTTGTCCGTCAGTGCAGCCGTGTTCGCAGGCATTGCGCCGGCGTTTGCTGCCTGGCAGCCGCAGAAGCCGATCGAGTTCGTGGCGACCGCAGGTCCTGGCGGCGGCACCGACAACATCGCCCGTGCGGTGCAGAACATCATCACCAAGTACAAGCTGACGGACCAGCCGATCGTCGTCGTCAACAAGGCCGGCGGCAGCGGCGCCGAAGGCTATGTCTACGGCAAGGCTTCTGCCGGCGATCCCTACAAGGTGATCTTCGGGACCTCGAACGCCTGGCAGCAGCCGCTCGTCTCCAAGGTCGCCTTCAACTACACCGACCTCACCCCGATCGCGGCGATGGCGCAGGACGAATTCCTGCTCTGGGTCAAGCAGGACGCGCCCTACAAGACGGCTGGCGATTACCTGAAGGCTGCGGCAACCGGCGACTTCAAGATGGGCGGTGCGCAGTCCAAGGACACCGACGAGGTCCTGACCCGCATGATCGAGAAGGCCGGCCATGTGAAGCTGACCTACATCCCCTTCAAGAGCGGTGCCGAAACCGCCGTGCAGCTTGCCGGCGGACATCTGGATTCCCACGTCAACAATCCCAGCGAAAGCATTGGGCAGTGGCGCGGTGGCACGCAGCGCCCGCTGTGTGTCTTCAGTCCGAAGCGGCTGCCGCAAGGCGCCAAGGTCACGGCCACCGAAGGCTGGGGCGACGTGCCGACCTGTGCCGAACAGGGTCTCGACATCAAGCAATATGAGCAGCCGCGGACGGTCTGGTTGCCCGGCAAGGTCACGCCGGAGCAGGCCGCCTATTATGTCGATCTCATGAAAAAGGTGCAGGCGACGCCGGAGTGGAAGGACTACATCGACAAGAGCTCGCAGATCGACACGTTCCTCACCGGGGCGGACTTCGACAAATTCATCAAGGAGGATCTCGAGCACCTCAGGCAGGTTGCAAGCGAGCAGGGCTGGCTGGTCAAGTGAGGCGGGGCTGTTGCATCAGCTTTGATGGAAGCAGGGCTTACCCACCAGCTCCGCTGTCGTCCCTGCGAACGCAGGGACGACAGCGAATGCTGGGCAAAGACGTGGGCGTCTTAGCCGGCCGCTGTCCGATGCCACAAGGGAGCCTTCGATGATCTCGCGCCGCGCCCTCGAACTCGCGACCGCGATCCTCACCGGCAGTTTTGGCGTTGCGGTGGTGGTCCAGAGTCTGGACAACGGTATCGGCTGGTCGAGCGCGGGCGTGGATTCCGGCACGTTCCCGTTTCTGACCGGCATCATCATCGTCGCCGGCAGCCTCTACAATCTGGCGCGCGGCGTCGTGCCGGCCGCGACGCTTGCCAGCGTTCCCATCGCGATCACGTCCGTTGAGCTGCGGCGGCTGGCGGGACTGTTCGTGCCGGCCGCGATCTTCGTTGCCGCCATCCCGCTGCTCGGGATGTATCTGGCGTCGGCGGCTTACGTGTTCGCGGTGCTCGCGATCCCTCGGCACCAATCCGTGGTGCGTTCGGCGGTGACGGCGGCGGCAACGGCGCTCGCGCTCTACGTCGTGTTTGAGCGCATGTTTCAGGTGAGCCTGCCGCACGGCGCGGTCGCCGCTGTTCTTGGGTTCTAGGGGAGCACCCGATGGATAATCTCCAGGAACTCCTTCACGGCTTCACCATCGCGGTCACCGTGCCGCATCTGGCCCTGATGGCCGTGGGCGTGCTGCTCGGCATCCTCGTCGGCGTGCTGCCGGGGCTGGGTGCGCCGAACGGTGTGTCGCTGCTGCTGCCGTTGACCTTCGGCATGCAGCCGGTGTCGGCGATCATCCTGCTTTCCAGCATGTATTGGGGCGCGCTGTTCGGGGGATCGGTGACCTCGATCCTGTTCAACATCCCGGGCGAGCCGTCCTCGGTCGCGACGACCTTCGACGGCTATCCGATGGCGCGGGACGGCCGGCCGACCACGGCGCTGGCCACCGCCTTCGGCTCGGCGGCGTTCGGTGCGCTGATTGGCGTCATCCTGATCACCTTCCTGGCGTCCTGGGTGGCGCAGGTCGCGCTTGCCTTCGGTCCGCCGGAATATTTCGCGGTCTATTTCCTGGCTTTCGCAAGCTTCGTCGGCATGGGCGGCGCGGCGCCGATCAAGACCGTGGTGGCGCTCGCCATCGGCTTTGCCATCGCCGCCATCGGCATCGACACGGTTTCCGGCAGCGTTCGCCTCACCATGGGCGTGGACGAGCTGGTCAAGGGCGTCAACTTCGTCGTCGCTGTGATGGGTCTGTTCGGCATCGGCGAGCTGCTGGTCGCGGTCGAGGAGGAATTTCACGCGCGCGCCGTCTCCTCGAAGATCGACTGGCGCGAGGTGTTTCGCGCCGTCAGCCGCCTGCCACAGCACGGCGTTGCGCTGCTGCGGAGCGCCGCGATCGGCTGCTGGATGGGGATCACGCCGGGTGGTCCGACCGCGGCATCCTTCATGAGCTACGGCATCGCCCGCCGCTTCTCGCGCCGCGGCCGCTATTTCGGCACCGGTGAGGTCGAAGGCATCATCTCGCCGGAGACCGCCGATCATGCCGCCGGCACCAGCGCGTTGCTGCCGATGCTTTCGCTCGGCATTCCCGGCTCGGCGACCGCGGCCGTGATGATGGGCGGACTGATGATCTGGGGCCTCAATCCCGGACCGATGCTGTTCGTCGACCAGAAGGATTTTGTGTGGGGCCTGATCGCCTCGATGTATGTCGGCAACATCGTCGCGGTCGCGCTGGTGCTGCTGACCGTGCCGGTGTTTGCCGCGTTGATGCGAATTCCCTTCGTGATCATCGCGCCGCTGATCGTGATCATCTGCGTCGTCGGCGCCTATTCGGTGTCGAACTCCTATCTCGACGTCGTCATGATGCTCGGCTTCGGCGTGGTCGGCTATCTCTTCAAGAAACTGTTCTATCCACTGGCACCGCTGGTGCTCGCCATCGTCATCGGCGACAAGGCGGAGGATGCGTTCCGGCAGTCGATGCTGATGTCCAAGGGATCCCTCGGCATCTTCTTTGCCAACAAGCTGGTGACCTGCCTGGTCATGGGCGGCATCGCGCTGCTGCTGCTTCCGCTGGTGCTGCAGCTGGTGCGGCCCTTCCGCAAGCCCAATTCGTCCACTGCCGAGACGCGCGCCCAAGAAAAGGTGATCATATGACCGCAAAGCCGCTCATTGCGCTCGCAATGGGAGATCCCGCCGGCATCAGCCCGGAGCTGACGGCAAAGCTCGTGGCGCTGGACGAGATCCGCAGCCGCTGCCGCCTGGTCGTGATCGGCGATCGCCGCATCTTCGACGCGGGCGCACGCGTCGCCGGCGTCACGCCGGAGCTGACGAAGGTGGAGCAGGGGGCCGACTTTCGCGCGGCGAAAGGCGAGGCGCTGTTTATCGATCTCGGCCATCTCGACCCCAAGGAGGTCGAACCGAAAACCGCGACCCTTGCCGGCGGCAGGTTCGCGCTTGCCAATTACCGCCTCGCGCTCGAGCTTGCCCGGGACGGTTGTGTCGATGCCGTCTGCTTCACGCCGTTCAACAAGCAGGCGATGCGGTATGCCCGCGCCGACTATGACGACGAGATCGCATTCTCCGCGGAAGTCGCCGGGCTCAAGACGCCGGCCAGCGAATTCAACGTGCTGGGTGAACTCTGGAATGCGCGGGTCACCTCGCACATTCCGCTCAAGGATGTGGCTGCAAAACTCTCCGGCGAGCGCATCCAGCGTGCGCTGAAGCTGACCGATGCCTGCATGCGCAATGCCGGCTTTGCGCGGCCGCGGATCGCGGTCGCCGGCCTCAACCCGCACGCCGGCGACGGCGGCAATTTCGGCCGTGAGGAGATCGATGTCATCGCGCCGGTGGTGGAAGCGGGCCAGCGCGACGGCATTGCCGTGGAGGGACCGTTTCCGGCCGACACCGTGTTCCTGCGCGCCAAGGCCGGCGCCTTCGATGCGGTGCTGACGATGTATCACGACCAGGGCCAGATCGCGATGAAGCTGATGGGGTTCGATCGCGGCGTCACCTTGCTCGGCGGCTTTCCGTTTCCGATCTGCACGCCCGCGCACGGCACCGCTTACGACATCGCTGGCCAAGGCGTTGCGTCGACCGGCGCCAGCCGAGCGGCGGTGCTGCTTGCGGCCGAGATGGCGGGCGCGGCGTAGGGGCGACGCTTGAGCCGCCCCTTGCCGCAGCGCTGAGACGCTACTGACAGACGTGCATCAGGCCGTCACCACCTTTGAACGTGGTGCCGGGATCGCAGACGATGCCATTGCGCGCCTTGTAGTCAGTCCACCCGTTGTGGCCGTACCACGGGGCGCTTCCGGAGTAGGCGCGCTGCAGGTAGAACGGGCTGGTCTCAGCCGGCCCGGCATAATAGGCGTTGGCGGCAAGGGCATTGTTGCCGACATACGGCCCGTTCCCGTAATAGCCGTTGTTGTAGGGATCGCCGAAGGGTGAGGTGGCCGCGGCGACGGCGGCCGTTGTGCCCACCACGGCTGCGCCGGCGAGGCCGGCTCCAACGGCAGCGGCGCCGTAGCCATAGTTGCCCCGCCGATACTGACGCCGTGCAACGCCGGCGACGCTGACGGGTGTCAGCGGACGGCCGACACGCGCCTGAGCGCTGTCGATCGACAACACGGGGCCGCCTTGTCCGGACCAGCTAAAGGACAGCAGTGCGGCACACACAAAGGTTGAGGCCCCGATCGCAATATTTCTTGGACGCAAACAAGTCATGGATTGGCTCCACGGTTTCCTGCCCGCGGATGGCGTTGCGCCTGCCTGCGGCTCGCGCATTGCGCTAGATCAAGGTTGCCGGGAGGATTTCCGAACAACGCCAGCCATGCTGACGTGCCGCGTCCCGGATCGCGCCGTTAAACCGGCCACGATCTAGACCGGGCCGTGCGAGCCGGGCGGTATCATGTAGAGCGTCATGGCGAAGATGGCATAGATGAACAGCAGGAGCGCGCCGATGAACCATGCCGATCGTCCGCTGTTGGTGACGAAGCATGTCACCACGGTCGCGATCATCACCATGGTCACCGCGCCGCGCCAGAATTGGAGATCCATCGGGTGCGGCCCGACCAGATAGCTCAACAACACGAGGATCGGAGCAACGAACAGGGCGATCTGGGATGCGCTTCCAAGCGCGATGCTGACGCTGAGGTCGAGCCGGTTGTGGCGGGCCGCCGAGAACGCCACCGCCATCTCGGCCGCAGCTCCCACCAGAGCGACGACAACAAAGCCGACGAAGGCCGGGCTCATGCCAAGCGTTTCGGCCGCCTTCTGCACGGATTCCACGAAAATCTCGCTGACGATCGCGACGAGCACGGTTACGACCAGCAAGGTCGGGACGGCAATCCCGATCGGCAGCGCGGGTCCGGCCGCTTCGCCGTGATCCTCGCTGGCAAACAGCTCCTTGTGGGTCTTCATCGAGAACAACAGGCTGAGGCCATAGGCCGCAATCAGCAGGATTGCCAAGGCGGTGCTCAACCGCTGCACCGCGCTTTCCTCTCCGGCGAAGTCGAGATCGGCGATGGCCGACGGCGAGAGCAGGGCGATGGTCGCCATCAGCAGCAACGCGGAATAGAGCCTGCCGCCGGCGCGGTTGTACTCCTGCGTCGGATATTTCAGTCCTCCCAGCAGCAGGGAGGCGCCGAGCATGAATAGCGAGTTGGTGACAATCGCGCCCGCGATGGAAGCCTTCACCAGCATGTATTCACCGGCCTGCAACGCAGCGATCGCGATGATGAGTTCGGTCAGATTGCCAAGCGTGGCATTCAACAGCCCGCCAATCGCATCGCCCGTCTTCTCGGCAACCGCTTCAGTGGCATGGCTGAGCAGGCTCGCGAGCGGGATGATGGCAATGACGGCCAGCACGAACAGCAGGGTATGAGCATCCGGCCTGACCTGCGCGAGGACGATCACCACGGGCACGAACACCAGAAGCCAGAGCAATGGGTTGTGCCGGATTTCCTTGAGCAGCAGATTCATGCGCCGTCCTCAACGGGAATGCATCGAGCCTGCCGTCCGGGGGGACGTGAGACTTGATCTAGCTCAACGATCGCGGTCGGCCGGGAAGAACTGGAAACTTCTGCCGTCGAGCCGAGTTGCCGATCCGACAAACCTCGCCACGTCGGAGTTGGACCATGGCCGAGCAGGTGCCACACGCGGCAGCGAGAATTGCCTTCTCCGTCGCGCTCCTTGCCCTAGCGGCCGCGCCGGCGCTCGCCGCCGGGATGGACGCAGCCGCGATCGGTTCGGCTGAACCATCGAAGAAGACCCTCTCGAACGAGAAGCCGACCCCGGCGGGCGTGCGTCTGCAGGTGCTGCTGGACAGGGCCCATTTCTCGCCCGGCGAGATCGATGGCAGGTTCGGCGAGAATGCCAGGAAGGCGCTGCGCGCCTATGCGGAAGCGCGGCAATTGCCGAGTTCGGATGAATTGACGGATGACGTCTGGAAGGCGCTGCAGGCGGACGCGCGGCCACCTATGGCGACCTACACCATCACCGACAAGGACGTCGCAGGCCCGTTCCTGCGCAAGCTCCCGTCGAAGATGGAGGACATGAAGGACATTCCGACGCTCGGCTACACCAGTCCGCGCGAAGGATTGGCCGAGAAATTTCACATGAGCGAACAGTTGCTCGCCGCGCTCAACCCCGGGCGCCACTTCGACCGTGCCGGCGAGACCATCGCCGTCGTCGACACCAGCGACGGGAGCAATGCGGCGCCTGCCAAGGCCGATAGGGTCGAGATCGACAAGAAGCGGCAGACCGTCAAACTGCTCGACAAGTCGAACGTGCTGATCGGGTTTTATCCCGCCAGCGTGGGAAGCGAGGAGAAGCCGTCGCCATCAGGTACGCTGAAGGTCACCGAGATCGATCCAAATCCGACCTATCGCTACAATCCCGCCTATCATTTCAAGGGCGTTCATGCGCGAAGACCCTTCAAGATCAGGCCCGGCCCGAACAATCCGGTCGGCACGATGTGGATCAACCTGTCTGCCGACGGCTACGGCATCCATGGCACGCCGTCGCCGCAAAATATCTCGAAGGGGCAATCGCACGGCTGCGTTCGTCTCACCAATTGGGACGCCGAACGCGTCGCGGCCAGCGTCGCGAAAGGGACGCCGGTGGCGTTCGTGGAGGGCGGATGATGCCCGCGCCAGATCTCTAGATGCCCGTCAACCAGGTTGCGAGCGGCGTCTTTCCGAGCCGCGCCTCGCCGAGCGGGACGAGCGTCGTGTCATCGATGGCGACGCCGTAATACTGCGCCTTTCGGTCTCCCACCACTTGGCGGCCGTCGCCAGCCGCCTTCAGGCGTCGCGCGACGAATTCATTGAAGGGCGCCTTCTCGGGACCTGCGATGTCGATCGTGCCGTTCAAGGGCCGTCCCGTTGCGACCTCGGCAAGGCTATCTGCGACGTCGACCGATGCGATCGGCTGGAACAGCGCCGAGGGAACGACGATCTTGCCGTCGATCACACCTGCTTCGCCGATGGCGCCGAGGAATTCGAAGAACTGGGTGGCGCGGACGATCGAGTAGGGGATCGGCGAGGCCTTGATGACGGTCTCCTGCGCGAGCTTGGCACGGAAATAGGCGATGTCGGGCGAACGGTCGGTCCCCACGATCGACAGCGCGACATGATGCTTGACGCCAGCTTTGGCTTCGGCAGCGACCAGGTTCTGGCTCGAACGCTGGAAGAATTCGAGCACGGCGGCAGGCTCCCAGGATGGTGAATTGGCGACGTCGACGACGACATCCGCGCCGGCCAGCACCGTGGTGAGACCTTCCCCTGTAACGGCATTCACGCCGGATTTCGGCGAGGCCGCGATGACCTCGTGGCCCTGCTGCTTGAGCTTCGCAACGAGCTGGGATCCGATCAGCCCGGTTCCGCCGATCACGACGAACTTCATGGCGTGCCTCCTCGACATTGGGGAACGTAAGTTGACCAAATCCAGCGGATGCTCACGCTCTCGCGTTGGCGAGATCCATCTTATCAGAGTTGCTGGCCACGCTCTCGCCCGTCACGGACAAAACTTGCGCGAGAGACGTGCGTTCCGGGAAAAATGCGGTGAGGGATCTTTTGCGGCTGCTGGTCTCTATCCAGTTGCCGCCAGATAGAGCTGCGTATCAAAATAATCCGACGCGCGCTGTGCGCCGGTGACACCGGCGTCCGCCATGAAGAAGTCGCTGGCCTGCTGCAACCATTTCAGCACGGTGCCATCGGCATAGAGCCGCCGCCATTCGCGCGCGGAATAGAGCTTTTGCGCCTTGAAGGCTTCAGCGATGTCCTGGGGGCGTGACGGCTTGTAGTGAACCTGGAGCGCCTCCGTGGCAGCGGCCGGATTGCGCACCATGTGGTCGTTGGCGTCGACCCAGGCGCGGATGATCCTGCTCAGGACCTCTTTGTTGTCGGCATAATAATCCAGCCGCGCCGCCCAGCCGCCGAGCACGGCGGATTGCGGATAGAAGGCGGAGGCGTCCACCAGTTTCACGGCGTCAGGCAGCGCCTCGCGCACGGCGACATTGAACGGCACCCACAGCGCCACGGCCGGTACCTGGCCGGCGATGAACGCCTTGACGGCATCGGGCATGCTGGCGTTGACGATCTCCACCTCGGATGGGGCGATGTTGTTGGCCTTCAGCGCGCGGTCGAGAAAGATGTGCGCCGTGGTCTTCATGGTCGTCGCGATCCGCTTGCCCCTGAGATCGGCGAACTTGTTGATCCCGAGCGACGGCCGGACCCAGAGCTGCGCGGTCGCAACCTCGATGTCATTGATGAGAAAGCCCCGGCCGCGGCCGAGCGCGAGATAATTGGAGATGACACCGCCCGCCGAAGCGACATCGGTCTTTCCGCGCATCATCGCTTCGAACACTTCAGGGCCGGTGTTGAATTCGTGCAGCTCGAAATCGATGCCCTCGCGATCGAACGAGCCGCGATCCAGCCCGGTCCAGATATGCCCGTCCACGGCGACCACATGGAGATAGCCGAGCCGGACTTTTCTGCGCGCCTGTGCGATGGCGGGCATTCCGAGTGCCGAGGCGCCGGCCAGCGCCGTACCGAGGCGCAGGACTCGCCGGCGGCTGATGGGGTGGGCGCTCATGCCGCTGCTCCCGAATTGCGGGCGGTGCCGCGAAAACGCTGGGCGTGAAACTGCGCGATGCCGTCCTTGGGGTAGTCGTGCAGGAAGCCGGAGAGCCGGACCAGGGTGGTGTCGGCCGCGCCGTCCTGCGCAATCGCGGCAAACACCTCGTCCCAGCGCTGGCACATGATGATCTCGGCTTCGCTCGCCTGCGCCAGCTCGCCGCGCAGCTCGCTGACCTCGATCGGCTCGGCAAATCCCTTCGGCGTGATGCTGTCGACGCTGCGCAACAGGAACGCATGGCCGACGCGCGCACGGACCGCTGCGCTGACCAGCACGCGCGTGCCATAATTCTTGTTGAGGCCCTCCAGCCGCGAGGCCAGGTTCACGGTGGCGCCGAGCGCGGTGTAGTTCATCCGGTCGCTGGAGCCGACATTGCCGATCACGGCATCTCCGACATGCAGGCCGTAACGCGTGTCGTAAGGCGGCCAGCCCTCGCGCCTGAACTCCTTGTTGAGGGACTCGTTTGCCGTAAGGCATGCCAGCACGGCGCGGCAGGCGTTGACGGTATGATCAGGGTCATCCGCGGGCGCGTTCCAGAACGCCATCACGGCGTCGCCAATGTATTTGTCGATCGTGCCTCTGTGCCGCATGATCTCGTCCGAGAGTGCTGCGAAGTAGCGCGAGGTGAAGATCATCACCTGCGACGGGTCGGCCCGCTCGGTCTTGGCGGTGAAGTCGGCGACATCCGTGAACAGCACCGTGACCTCGCGCCTGCTGCCGCCGAGGCGGAGCGACGAGCCGGTTTCGATGAGCTGACGCACGATCGGGCGGGGAATGAAGCTGGCAAAGCTGCTGACCACGCTGCGCATGGTGAAGACCGAGCGCCCGAGCTCCTCGATCTCGGCAATCGCGGAATGGATGCGCGGCCGCTCCGCGATGTCGAAGCGCTGGATCGCGTCGGTCTCCTCGACCAGCTTGCGCAGCGGCTGCGCCATCCGCGATCCCAGCCAGAACGCGAACGGTAGTGTGGCACCGACGAAGGCGAGCGCCAGTGCGAACAGCGCGCGCCGCTCGCCGATGATCTGGGCGTAGAATTCGTCGAGCGGCGCGATCATCGCGAGCCGGACATTGGCCGAGCCGGCCGTCTCCAGCCGGTGCACCGCTGCGACATAGGTCCGGCCCGACGCATCGGCGAAGAATTGCTGCGCAGGCCCGCCATCGCGCCAGGACCGGATGATCGGAACCAATGCGGGCAGCTTGAGCGCGCCAATTTGCGGCAAATCGTCCTGCCGCTCCGGGATCTCCGCCATCAGGCGGCTCATCTCGGGATGACCGACGATGCGCTCGGCATCGTTGAACAGGAAGGCGAGCCCGGATTGGCCGAGCTTCTGCTCCCCCAGCATGGCCTCGAACCGGTTCAGCAGCACGTCGCCGGCGACGACGCCGCGGCGTCCTTCCTTCAGGGGCGTGCGCAATGTGTAGCCGGGCTCGCCCGTGGCATAGAACACGTAGGGCCCGGTCAGCAGCGTCTTGTCGTTCTTGAACGCCTCGACATACCAGGGCCGCTGCCGGGGATCGTAGCCGGTGGGGCCGGGGACCTCGGCGACCTGGATCAGGTTCTCCGACAGATATTGCGTGACTGGCGCGGCGCCGGCCGTGCGCGAGATCACGACCAGCCGGAACGCCGCGTCCTGATCGACCCTCAGGCTGGCGCGGAACGCCGGCTTGGCGCGGTCGATCACATCCATCTCGATGAACGAGCCGTCCTCATAGCCGACATAGAGGTTGAACAGCTGCGGGTTGTTGCGCAGCATCGCCGCCATCAGGCTGTAGAGCCGCGTATTGTCCGCGATGTCGGCTTCCTGGATCGGCGTCAGGCCGGACAGGATGTCGAGATTGTCGCGAACATTTTTGAACTGTTCGTCGACATGGTCGGACCCGAGTTGCGCGACCTTCTCGATGAAGCCGCTCGCCGCCGTGCGCGTGATCGAGGTCACGCGCTCGAAGCTGAGATAGACCAGGGTCAGGCCGACAAGCAGCACGACGGCCACGAACACCGTGATGATCGATGTTTGAAAGCCGATGCTGAATGGGCGCTTTCTGGTCTGATCTCCGGGCATTGCGGCTGCGTGACGCCTCCGTCAATACTTTCGAACAATGGGCTTGGTCGCGGCTGGCGGCGAAGCGGCCTGGGAGAGCGAGAAGGTCACCCAGGTCGACCAGCTGCTCGGCCGGTTCTGGACCTCGAGATCCTTGTAGCCGCGGACGTTGAGATAGCCCTGATAGCCATCGGACATCGGGATCATGAAGCCGATTTGTGGTCCGATGCCGACCGCCTGTCCGCGGAAGCCGCCGAGCTTGGCGCCGGGGCCGCTGTCGTCGGTGAGTTGCTGGAAGAAATAGCCGGCGATGCCGACATGGACGGTCTTGCTGACGAACTGCGAGGCGGCCCAGTCGACATGGAAATCGATGCCGTTCTGGTACTGCAGCGCGCCGTTCATGAAATTATAGGTGAGCCCGCCGACGACCGAAAATTCATGGCCGCTTTTGGGGTCGAGATAGGTGTAGCCGGCCCCGGCGTCGACCGCGGGGAAGCCGAAGCTCAAATTGGCGAGCCGGGTGGAGTCGTACGTCCCACTCGGGATGTTGCCCGTGACGTAGACCATCTCGTTGTGGACGCCCTGGTTCCATTTCAGCGTGCCCTGGTAGAACACGTCTGTCAGCGTGGTTCGGTTGTCGTTGACGCCGCCCGAGATGGCATTGCCGCGCGGTCCGGTCAGCGTCGCGTCGATGCCGACGCCGATATTGCCGGGCGCAGTGAGCAGCGTGAAGGCGGCCTGGCCGCCGAGCACCGGCATCGCCGAGGTGTAGGTGATGCCTTGCACGAGCACGTCGGCATGCGCGTTGAGGCCGGCCGTCACCGAACCGGGAATACCTCCGCTGGTGACGAAGTTCTGCCCGGCGCCGGCTCTTTCGTTGAGATGAATGTAGATGGTCGAATAGGCCCATCCCGGCGCGACCGGAACGGCGGCGAGGCTGCCGAAGATGCCGGGGAGCCAGAAGCTGACGCCGCCGGAATCGGCGAGGGCAGGCTGGGCGGTGAAGCTCATCGCCGCGAACGTCGCCGCAAGCGTGGTCTTCCGAAAATGTCCCGTCATGTTGCGTCTCCTTGGTCCCATCAAGTCATCCACCCGAGCAAGTCCAATCGTCCCTCAAAGCCGTCGTCATGGCTCATCTACTTTGTGGCGCCTCCGATCGTGGTCGCGACCCGCTCGACGTCGGGCAGCTTCCAGCTGTGATCGAACAGCGGCTTTTCCGGCCCGTAGAGGCGAAACAGCAGCTCGAACTTGCGGGCAGGGTCGGTCGGCACCCAATTGGCTTCCTTGCCGTCGGGCGCCTTCGGGCCGAAATAGACATCGACCGAGCCGTCGGCATTTTTCTGGAGGCCGGGGCTGATCGAGGCGCGGCTGGCGCTCGGCATGTTGCGCACCAGGGCGTGGGTTTCACGGTCGTAGACGGTGGCGGACCAGTATTGCTTGACCGGCGCGTTGGCCGGCACGGTCAGGCGATAGGTGGCGCCACCGTCAAACGGCTGGCCGTCCTTGTCCTTGTTCGACATCAGATAGAACTGGGCGGTACCGAGCCGCTTGATGCCGGTGAAGCCGAGCGTGTAGGTCACGCCCCGCGCATCGACCGGGTATGCATTCGGATCGGCGTATCCGCTGCTTGCAGCCCTCACCATTTCAGCCACCGCAGCCGGGAACCAGCGGATTCCCGGATTGATTGCGGGGAAGCCCGCGTCATAGATCTGCGCCAGGATGGCGTGGGCCTCGCCCGCAGCCTGGTCCAGCAGCACGACGGTCTTCTGGTCCGGATCAAACGGCTTGCCTTTCACGATGCCAATGGTTGCAAGCTGATCGATCATCGCGCGGTCGCGATCGAGCCATGGTTCGCTCTGCACGACGCGGTCGAGGCCGCGATAGAAGCTCGAATCATACGGGATCGTCGAGTCGAACAAGACGTCATAGGCGTCTGTGAAGTTGGTCGCGGGCGGCTCCTTCGCGCTCGACAATGGATAGATCTTGATCTGCTTGCCATAAGCGACCGATTTGGTGACGTCGGCATCGGCATGGCTGGCGAGATTGGACCGCAGCAGCGCGAAGCCGCTGAATGTGTCGGACTGCAGCGGAATGTAGCCAGCGGGCACAGCGCTTTTGTAATCGGGCGGCAGGATCAGGTATTTGCCACCTTGGCCCTTGTCGGCGCCTTCAGGGCCGGCGTCCTCCAGCGGCATCTGCCACGCCGTGACGATATTGCCCGCGATCGAGCCGCCTTGCGCCGGCGGGATCTCCAGCACGATCGGTCCGTCCTTCACGTTCCAGAACGACATGAAATAGATCGAGTCCGGATTCGGCGTCAGCGTCTGGTTCTTCCAGTTCACTGGCTTCGACCAATAGACGATCTCGTTGACCTTGGCTTTCGTGCTCCTCAGCATTGCCTGAAGCATCAAGTCGGTATTGACCGCCGGCATGGCCCAGATCATCGCCTCGACGGCGCGGCGATGGATGTTGCGCGCGGCGAGCTCATCCGGGGAGGGAGCCTGGGCCTGTGCGCTCAAAGCCACCAATGCAGCAACGGTGGCTCCGGCGATGACTCTCAACATGTGGCACTCCCTCAGAACGGATTGACGTAATTCAGGATCGCAAGCTGGCGCAGGATCACGCGGCGGACGACGTGGGTCGGTTTGACATGGTCGGTGTAGATCGCCGCCGTCCCGGCACTTCCTGCCGGCAGGCGCTTGACAAAATCGGCATCGTCGAGCCTGACGCGGACGATGAAGGGCGTGGCCTCGATCGCCTTCGGCAGCACGGCTGTGCCCGACGTTTGCGTCTGGCCCGTCGCGATCGCCTGGAGCACGCTCTCGACCTTGCCGGCAAAGATCTGCCCGGGTGCGAATTTGAAGGTGGCCTCGACCTCCTGTCCGGGCGCGACGTAACGCGCATCGATCTGGTTGATCTCGACGCCGATGATGGTCGAGGACGTGTCGATGAACGCCATCACCGGCGACAGCGGCAAGTTCGTCACCCGCGCGCCCTTGCGTAGCGCGAGGTTGGTGACGTAGCCGTCGGCCGGAGCGCGCACGACGGTCTTGTCGAGATTCCATTGCGCCGCCTCGAGCTGGCCGGATAACTGGTCGGCCTCGGACTGGCGCTGCTCGACGTCGAAGCCGCGGCCGGCGTCCTTCTCGTAGAGCTCGGTCATCTGCCCGAGCCGGGTCTTCGCGAGCTTGAACTGGGCGTCAATGGCCTTCACTTGCGCGGCGTAGGGCGTCGGGTCGATCTTGAACAGCACGTCGCCGGATTGCAGAGGCACGTTGGCGACGACGGGGACATCAGTCACTTCGCCTGCAACATCGGGTACGATCGAGACGGCATTGCGCACCACCAGCGCATTGCCTTGCGGGGCGCCCCATCCCATCGGAACCAGGAGCCCGAACAGGATCAGCGCCAGCACGATGGCGGGCGAGGCCTTCCAGAACGTGTTGAACGGCACGATCTTGAAGCGCACCAGCAGGAACAGCAGCACCAGATAGATATTGAATAGCGCAACGCCCATCACGCATCTCCTGCCTTGCGTGAGGGGACGTCGACATAGGCCCAGATGAAGGCGAGGGGCCACAGCGCGAAGCCGAAGAACAGCGTGATCCAGCCGGCGACCGCCACCGCCTGTGCGTAGGGATGGTTGCGCGATTTGGCGATATGGCCGGGCAGCCATCCGGCGATGCAGATCACGGCGACGCCGCTGGCGAGCAGGATCACCAGCACGATCCAGGCGAAGATGTCGTAGCCGCTCATGATGGCCGCCCCGGTGTCATTGGCGCGCCGCCGTCACTGGCAATAGTCCCAAAAGCCCTGGGTGCGGGACGGATCGGTGTAGTACCAGCACATGCCGGGCGCGGGGGCTGCACCGGCCCATGCGGCCGCCGTTGCCGCGGTCACGACGCCGATCGCGGCACCCGCGGCAATTGCGCCGCCACGCGGCCAGCCGTACCAGCCCGGCCGTGCCCAACCGCCACGTCCGGCGACCGCTGTGGTGTGGCGAACCGCAACATTGCCGCGCGGTCCTCTGACGGCTGTGGTGCCGCGATAGGCCGCGCCGCGCGGACCGACGGCAGCTCCGCCGCGATGAACGACCGCACCGCCACGGGGGCCCACCGCCGCCCCGCCGCGGCGACCGGCCGCGCGGACCTCGATGAGGTCGGGCGACGCCGTGGCGTCGTGCTGGATCGCGGTCGGTTGAAGCGGGGCCGCCGATAGCGTCGCCGGCGCTATCGTTATGCCGACGGCCAGCACCAGAATGCAGCCTGCCAGTCGTGCCACGTCGGTATGCTTAGACATTTTGTACCTCTTCTTGCTCTTCTGCTTATTGCCTGTCAGATCCATCACCAGTTTCCCGTCATTGCGACGCTCCCGTGCTGCCGCGCTCGGACGCGAACACCGTCTTCCAGTCTTTCGCCATGTCCACGACGGTCCAGCCGCGCTGGGTGGCCTCGTCCCAGGCCTTGTCGAGCTTTCCGACCTTCGATTGGCGGTCGTAGGCGTATTCGCGTGCGGCGTCGGTGTGGTGGACGATGCCGAGGAATCGCGCACCGGAGCCGGCCGCGGTCCATTGCAGCATCTGCTGGTCGCCGTCCGAATTGCCGAAGGCAAGGATCGGGCGGCGGCCGATGAAGCGGTTGATGCCCGACGGCTTGCCGGGGCCGTCGTCGATGAATTCGACCTTCGGCAGCTTCATCAGGACCGGCCGGCCGTCGGCGCCTAGCTTGAACTGCGTGACGCCGGACGAGCCCACGACCTGCTCCGGCGGAATGCCGTAGGCCTTCTCGGCCCAGACCCGCATGAATTCGACGCCGCCGCCGGAGACGATGAAGGTCTTGAAACCGTTCGCGCGCAGATAAGCGAGCAGCTCCACCATCGGCTGGTAGATCAGCTCGTCGTAGGGCCGGTTGAACCGCGGATGCCGGGCCTGCGCCAGCCAGTCGCCGACCGATCGGGCGTAAGCGTCCGTCGTCATGCCGCTGTGCGCCACCGCGAGCAGGGTGAGCATTGCCTTTTGGCCTTGGGCTGCGAGGGCGTCCTTGTCGCCGGCGAGGAACGCCTTGAACGGCTGCTGCTGCTTCCATTCGGGATGCTGCGGCGCCATCGCCTTGACCTGGTCGAGCCCGAACGCGAACTGGAAATAGATCGGCTGCTCGCACCACAGCGTGCCGTCATTGTCGAACACGGCGATGCGCTCGGCGGGCGGCACGAAGTCCGGCCCGCCGTCGCGCGTGACGCGCGCGACGAAGTCGGCAATCGCCGATTTCGCCGCGCCATCGTTCCAAGAGGGCAGGAGATCGGCCGGCTGCGCCATCGCAGCGGCGATGCCGGCCAAACATGCAAGCAGCAGAGCAGCGAGCCGTGCCATCATTGCATTTCCCTTTCCTCCATCGCTCCGGCTATTGCGGCTTCATGCGTTCGAGCTCGTTGAGCCGCTTCAAGGCCGCCTGCTGCCGAAGCAGGCCGTAATTGATGCCGCTCGCGTTCAGCGAGCTGCCTTCCTGATAGGGGAACTGGTCGAAGTCGGAGAAGAACTCCTTGATCTTCCCCTGCACCGGCACGATCAGCCACATGTTTCGGGCCAGGAAGTCGATCGCTCCGCCGCCGTCCTCCATGCCGCGCTCGTAGGGATCCATGCGCAGGTTCGCGATCAGCGACCATGCGGGAATTTCGCGGGTCGCGGTCGCGATATTTCCCTTGGAGGCTGTCGCGAAGCTCAGCTTCCAGTCGTTCCACCTGATGGCGTTGAGATTGCCGCCTTGGTCGAAATAGTAGAGCGCGTCCCGCGGCGGCGTGGTGGTCTCTCCCTTGAAGAACGGCATGAAGTTGTAGCCGTCGAGATGAACCCGGAAGCTTTTGCCGCCGGCGCCGGCGAAGCCGGTCTTCATCTTCTCCTTGATGTCGGGGATGCCGGCAGCGGCGCAGAGCGTCGGGAACCAGTCGATCAGCGAGATGATCTCGTTGTATTGCGTACCGGGCTTCACGACGCCGGGCCACCTGACCATCATGGGAATGCGCATGCCGCCTTCCCATGTCGTGCCCTTCTCGCCGTGGAAGGGTGTCTGGGCGCCGTCGGGCCACAGCGCGAGCTCGGCGCCGTTGTCCGTGGTGTAGAGGACGATGGTGTTGTCGGCGATGCCGAGATCGTCCAGTTGCTGCAGCAATTCGCCGACCATGCCGTCGTGCTCGACCATGCCGTCGGCATGCATACCCTTGCCGGTCTTGCCAAGCGACGACGGCTTCAGATGCGTGAAGACATGCATCCGGGTCGAATTGAACCAGACGAAGAACGGACGGTTCGCGCGGACCTGACGTCCGATGAAATCCTTGGCGCCGCCGAGGAACTCCTCGTCCACCGTCGGCATCCGCGCGGTATTCAGAGGGCCGGTGTCCTCGATCTTGCCGTCGGCCGATGTCTTGAGCACGCCGCGCGGGCCGTACTGCTTCCGGAAATTCGGATCCTTTGGGTAGAAATAGCCCTCCGGCTCTTCCTCTGCATTGAGGTGATAGAGATTGCCGAAGAATTCGTCGAAGCCATGCTTGGTCGGCAGATGCTCGTCGCGATCGCCGAGATGGTTCTTGCCGAACTGGCCGGTGGCATAGCCTTGCGTCTTCAGCACGTCCGCGATCGTCGGCATCCAGTCCTGGATGCCGTGGGGATCGCCGGGCATGCCGATCGTGAGCAGGCCGGTCCGGAACGGCTCCTGGCCGAGGATGAAGGAGGCGCGGCCGGCCGTGCAGCTCTGCTGGCCGTAGGAGTCCGTGAAGATCGCGCCTTCGCGCGCGATCCGGTCGATGTTGGGCGTGCGGTAGCCCATCATGCCCATGGTGTAGGCGCTGATCTGGGGAATGCCGATGTCGTCGCCGAAGATGACGAGGATATTGGGCTTGCGTCCGCTCGGCGGCGCCGCGGCGGGTGTTGGCGACGGCGCAGCCTTCTGCGCCTGGGCAACGGCCTGCGAGGTCAGCGCGGCTGTCGCGACGATCGACGATGTGCCGAGCAGAACCGCCCGGCGATGAATGGCTCGCGCGTGGTCGGAGGTGGAATCCGTGCTGGTGTCGTGCCTGGTCGTTTCACTGCTCATTTGACGCTCCTCGGTTACTCAAGGGTTGTTTGTGCTGGTGACGACGAGTTCCGTTCTGGTGCTTGTCTGGTCTCAACGTGCTTCGCTCATCTGGCGGGCCTCCTGCGGTCATGCGCAGGTATGGACGAAGGCCCGGCCGGATTGATGGATAAGGGGAGGCCTCTGCTGCGGCCGTGCCTCTCGCGCGGTCGCAGATTGCGGCGCGCCGTGGTCAGATGGCGCATCATCTCGTTGGGCGACCAGGGAGTGGCGTTGCGTCCCTTGCAAAAGAGTGTGCGCTCGAGCGCCTCGATCTGTGCGTCAAGCACCGGATCGCCTGCGGCCGCGCGAAAGGCCGCGGCGGTGCTGTCCGGGGCGGCCTTGAGGTGCGGCAACCAATCGAGCAATGCGAAATAGGCCCGGCTGGCGTCCCGGCGGCCGATCGCGCGGCGAAGCTGGTGGAATGCAAAGGCCTCCGACCGGCGGTAGGCGTCTCGGCGTCGTCGATGATCGGCGCTCGCTCGCCGGATCACGCGCGGCGCGATCAGGCCGAGGCCCACAGCGATGATGGCTGCGAGCAGGACGATCAACCAATGGTCTGCGAGGACGTCGCGAATGCCGGCCCAGGTCCAATTGCGGCCCGATTGGCCGACAGGCCTCTCGCCTGTCATCCCGGGAGTTGCGGCAACGGTGAAAGCCACACCGTCGAGATGGATCCGCTCGACCTTGCCGCCGGCCACGTTCCACCAACCGATCTCGATCGCGGGCAGCGCATAGGTGCCGGATCGTTCCACCATATAGGTCGCGGACTCGATCCGGGTCGCGGTCATGACGTCGGTACGCGCCTGCGTCTTGTCTTCGAGCTGAGGCTGCGCCGGATAGAGCCGCAGGCCGTCGACCGCCGAAAACTGCAGCGGGGGCAGCAGCATCGCCGGCGTCCCCTCGGCGGTGATCGTCACCGTCGGGGTGATGGCGTCACCGGCCTTGAGCGGGTCGGACGAACGTTTGATCTGCTGTTCGGCAACCAGCTTTTGGGCCGATACAAACGGACGAAGTGCGGCGGCCGCATCCGGAATGAAGGCCTCGAACGACACACGCGGCAGCGCGACGCTCAGCTCGCGCGTGGCGGGAGGGGCGGCGGCGTATTTGATGCTGACGCTCTGGTCCGCAATCGCATAGGTGCCGGGCTCCTGCGGCGAGATGGCATATTCGTACTGCACGCCGGCATAGGACACGCCGTCGCGCTGCTCATTGGTATTGACGCTCTGCAGCTGCCGGGTCACGGCATTGCGGACCTGGAAGTCGGGCAGCTCGGGCGGCGACGTCATGTAGTTGGGTGCGAGCACGACGATCCGGAGCGTCACGGGCTGTCCGACCACGACACGTGCCGGATCGGCCGTCACCTGCACGATCGGCTCCGCGGCGACCGGCTGTTGCGCGAAGGCGTGCGGTTGCAGCAGCAGCGCGGCGATCCAGACCATGGCTGATCCGATCCATCGTGTCATGGCGCGGCCTTTCGCTGCGCAGGCGCTGCGTCCTGGATCGCGAATTTCAGCTTGAGGAAATCGGCCGGCGAGGTCTGGACTTGACGCATCCAGGCTTCGGCCGCGCCTGCGGTGGTGACGTCCTGCGGCGTCACGGTGATCCTCTTGCCGCCTTTCTGGTTGGGATCGATGCGCGTCTCGTCGGCCTTCTCGTCCGGCGGCGCGGAATCGTCCTGCTCCTGCTTTCGGCGCTTCGCCTCCGCCGCCTCCAGCGCCGCCTGAACGATGGCGCGGTTGGTCTTTGCTGCGGCGTTGCCGGGCTGCGCCTTTAGCACCTCGTCGTAGCTCTTCAGGGCCTTTTCATAGGCGTGGTTCTGCGCCTGGGCATTGCCAAGCGCGAATTTGCCCGCGAGCGTATCGACGCGCGCGAATTCCTCGGCGGCTGCGATGAAGTCATAGCTGCGGTAGGCCGCGATGCCGCGCCACATCGGATCGGCGAACAGATTTTGCGCAGCCCGATACTCGCTGCGGTCGAACGCCAGCCGTCCCTGCTGATCGGGCGTCAGCCACAGGCCGGTGAACCCCGAGGATCCCTCGGCGCGCGACGGCGCCGCGTGCGAGACGATGCAGAGAGCCAAAATCCAGGCCACGGTCGTGCCGCGCCGGAACCAGAGCAGGCTCAGCAGCGCCAGCAGCCAATAGCCTTCGTCGCGCCATTGGGTTCCGAACGCATCGCCTTGCGCGGCCTGAAAACGTGTCTCGATCCGTCGCTCCAGCCGCGCAATGTCGGAGCCGTCGATGCTGACCTTGACGGCATCGATGCCGGCCGGCAGCGCAGAATCGTCAGCGCTGACCGCAAGGACGACAAGGCTGTTGCGCCCGGCCGCTTGCTGCATGGTGGCCGCATCGGCAGTGCCGAGATCGTCGGCGACAAGGAGGATGGTTCCGGCGACGGGTTCGGTCGCCAACGCGTCGGCGGAAAGGGCGATTGCGGCGGCCACATTCTTGCCGTCCGTAGGCATCAGGCCCGGAGACAGCGCGGCCAAGAATGGCGCGATCACGGAACGGTCATCGGTCGGCGGCATCACAAGATGCGCGGTGCCGGCATAGGCGACAAGGCCGGTCCGGGCACCGGCGCGGGCCGCCAGCAGATCGCTGACTTTCTGCTTGGGGCGTTCGAGGCGCGACGGCGCGATATCGGTCCCGCCCATCGAGGCGCCGACGGCGAGTGCGACCATCAGTGGCGCCTTGTCCTCGACAAAGGGCGGCAGCTCCCGCCGCCAGGTCGGTCCGGACAGCGCGACGATTCCGAGCGTCATGGCGGCAGCCACCAGATAGAGCGGATTGACGTGGCGTCCCTGCTGCGGCCGCACGATCAGGTGCGTGAGGAGATGGGGGGCGATCACGCCGCCCCATTGCGCGCTCGCGCTTTGCCGGCGCAGCAGGACGACCAACACCACAGCGAGCGGGATCAGCGCGAGCAGCCAGAGCGGTCGCAACAGATGGAAGGACATCGTGGCCGCGTCATGCATGGCTGACGCTCCTCATCCGGCGCCATTCGCTTCCGAGCAGGAGCGCAAGCCACAGCAGCAGGCCAAGCATGACGGCCGCGCCGAGCGGCCACTGGAACAGCGGTAGCTTCGGCCGCCACGACAGGGTCTGAAGTTTCGCCGGCGCCAGCCGGTCGATATCGGCGTAGATCGCCTGCAGCTCGGCGCCATCCTCGGCTCTGAAGAAGTGCCCGCCCGTGGTGGTCGCGACGCGCTGAAGGGCCCCGAGATCGACGCGAGTTTCGCCGGAAGCTGCGGGATCGCCGACACCGATCGTGTAGACGGCGACGTCGTTCTGGTGGGCGATGTCGGCGGCATGTTCGGGCGGCACGCGGCTCGCGGTGTCGTTGCCGTCGGTCAGGAGGACCAGCAGCTTTTGCTTCGCCGTGCTGGCCGCGAATGTCTTGATGGCAAGGCCGATCGTGTCACCGATCGCGGTCTGCTGGCCGGCCATGCCGACTGCGGCCTGATTGAGCAATTGCTGCGCCGTTTGCAGGTCCTGGGTGAACGGCACCTGCACATAGGCCTTGGTGCCGAACAGGAGGAGGGCGACCCGGTCGCCCTTGCGACGGGCAATGAAATCACTGACCACGCGCTTTACGCCGTCGAGACGGGTCAGCAGCTTGCCGTCGGACGCCTTGAAATCGTTCTGGTCCATCGAGCCCGAGATATCGATCGCCAGGATCAGGTCGCGCGCGGACACGTCGCGCGTCACGGCATCGCCGACCCATTGCGGGCGCGCGAGCGCGATCACCAGCAGTGTCCAGATCGCCACGGCGGCGATCATTTGCACGGCCCGGCGTTCCAGGATGACCGCGCCCCGCTGCGGCGTCTGTCCCGTTGCTGCGGCCAGCCTGTCGAAGAACGGCACCTGGATCGAGGCCTGTCGCGCCCGGTAGGGCGGCAACAGCCACCACGCCAGGATTGGCAGCGGCAGCAACAGAAGCAGCCATGGCCAGGCGAATTCAAGCATGGTGCCCCCTGATCCAGAGGCGGACTAGCCGAAGCAGCGATTGCAGCTCGGCCGGTTCGGGCGGTATTGGCTGATACGGACCGCTTGCGAGCAGGCGGCCCACGCCATGAGAGAACTCCTCGCCGCCATAGCTGCGATCGAGGAAGGAAAGCCATGCCGGCCCGATCAGGGGCGCGACCTGCGCGCGCGGGAAGGCGGCCAGCGACGTGCGCCGCACCAGCACGGTGAGCCTCGACAGCAGTTCCGAAGGCCCCGAATTGCCGGCATGCTCGATCCGCGAGAGCTCCGCGAGCGCTTCGCGGCGATAGCGGTCAACGCGGCGTCGATGCACATAGCGCCACGCCGCCGCAACCACCGCCAGCAGTAGCAGGCCAATCGCGAGCCGTGCCTCCCAGGTCTGTGGCCAGAGGCTCACCTCGCGCGGCAGCGGGACGTCGATCAGGCCGGCGACAGGATCTGCCGTTGCGGATGGAGCTTCAGCCAAGGGCCGCCTCCGTCCGGTTGTGGCGGGTACCACCACCATGGCGTGCCGAGAGGCCGCCGAGCAGCCGGCGAAGTTGTGCGGCGGTGTCCTCCGCGGCGCTGAGCGGCAGCACCGGGATTCCGAGTTCATGCGACCAGTCGAAGATACCCTTCAGGCGATCCTGAGTGGCTCGCGATACGCTTTCGCGAACGCTGTCACGGCCGACCTCGAGCCTGATCTGCAATTCCCCGTCGGTCACGGTCATCGTGGCCGAAGATGGCAGATCGCTTTGCAGGGGATCGTGGACCAGCACGGCGATCACATCGTTGTGCCGCGCCATGTCGGCGACCATGCCCCGCGTCGTCTCGTCGGCGCCATCGAAATCGCTGATGATGATCACGGCCGCATCATGGGGCGCGCGACGCCGCGCGCGATCAAGCGCGGCATTGAGCATCGCCGGCGCGGAGACGAGACCGCGCCCGACACCGAGCGCCTGGTTCTGCGCGACGACGGCGGCGAGGATCTGGAGCACGGTCGCCCGGCTGCGACGCGCCGTCACCTCCGTGATGCCTTGGTCGCCGAACACCACGCCGCCGATGCGGTCGCCGACGCCAAGCACCCGCCAGGCGCCGATCGCGGCTGCCTCCGCCGCCGTCACCGATTTCATCGCGCGTCGGCTGCCGAAGAACATCGACAGGCGCTGGTCGACCACGAGAATCGTTTGCCGGTCACGCTCTTCGTTGAAGACACGGATGTGCGGCTTGCGCAGGCGCGCCGTCACTTTCCAGTCGATCGAGCGGACGTCGTCGCCGGCGCGATAGTCCCTGATTTCCTCGAAGTTCAGGCCACGGCCGCGCATGCGTGAAGCAAAGCGGCCCGAAAGCAGGCTGTGGACCGGCTGACGCGGCAGGAACGAGACCCTGCGTCCGCGGTATTCGAGCGCAATCAGGTCGTCGAGATCGACATAGACACCTGGCAGTTTGGCTCCTGGCAGTTTGGCTGATGTCTCGGGCATGTCGGCCTCAGGCTGCCGCGACGAGCTCGGTGATCTTGTCGATCACCTGGTCGGGAGTGACGCCCTGGGACACTGCCTCGTAGCTGAGGATGATCCGGTGCCTCAGGCAGTCGTGGACGACGGCGCGAACATGGTCGGGTGTCACGAAGTCGTACTCGTCGAGCCATGCGCGGGTACGGGCGCAACGGTCGAGCGCGAGGCTGCCGCGTGGACTTGCGCCGACCTGGATCCATTTGCTCAGGCGCTCGCCATAACGGCCGGGGAAGCGCGTCGCGGAGATGACGTCGACCATGTATTTCTCGGCGAGGTCCGAGACGAAGATGCCGTCGATCTCGCCGCGCGCATTGAGAATTTCCTGCTGCGGGATCGGTGGCGGCTCGGTGGCGTGGTCCTTCGGTGCCTGTGCGTTTTCCGCGCGGTTGAGCCGGATGATTTCGGCCTCCGTCGCTTCGTCGGGATAGGTGATGACGACATGCATCAGGAAGCGGTCGAGCTGGGCTTCGGGAAGGGGGTAGGTGCCTTCCTGCTCGATCGGGTTCTCGGTCGCGAGCACCATGAACAGATCGGGCATCTTGTAGGTCTTGCCGGCGACCGTGACCTGGCGCTCTTCCATGGCTTCGAGCAGCGCGGATTGCACCTTGGCCGGCGCACGGTTGATCTCGTCGGCCAGCACCAGATTGGCGAAGATCGGACCCTTCTGAAACTCGAACTGGCCGCCCTTGTCGGTCTGCACGTAGATTTCAGCGCCGGTCACGTCCGATGGCAGCAGGTCGGGGGTGAACTGCACCCGCGACAGGTCCGCGGCCAGATGCTTTGCCAGCGTCTTGACTGCGCGCGTCTTGGCGAGGCCCGGCAGGCTCTCGATTAGGAGATTTCCATTGGCCAGAAGCCCGATCAGCATGCTCTCGACGAGATGATCCTGGCCGAGCACGGACTGGCCGATGCGTGACTTGAGATCGAGCACGGCGTCACGCGCCGCCGAGCGGTCGGCGTTCGCGGGTGCCTTGAAGGCCGCTGCTCCTGCCGTTCCGGATTCCGACATGCTCTTCCAGTCTTTTTGAGAAACCACCGGCCGGCATTTCGCCGGCCGATGCACGGCGTATTTCTTAGTTCTTGCCCGAGTTCGCCGTGGTCAGTTTGTCCATCACGTCACTGACGGTGAAGCTCGCTGCCTTTGCGCGTGGTGGAAACTCCTTGAAGCTCTCGATGTATTTCGCGACGATCGCTTGAGCCGGGACGAACATGAAGGCGCGGTGGGCCTGCCAATCGGCGTAGTAGATGCTGTCGGGGCCCCGCTCGAACGGATCTGCCCGGAGATTGTAGAGATTTGGCCCGCGTAGCTTGGTGAAGTTGCCTTGCCAGACGCCAAGCGGGGTTTGTGGATTCACCTCAGTGTGCTGCTCCATGAAGGTGATCTTCCACTCGCGGATGCGGAGGGCCATCAAGTCGCCGTCGTCACTCCAATACATGAACTCCTTGCGCGGCGATTCCTT
This sequence comes from Bradyrhizobium sp. CCGUVB4N, assembly GCF_024199945.1. Lineage (GTDB taxonomy): Bacteria > Pseudomonadota > Alphaproteobacteria > Rhizobiales > Xanthobacteraceae > Bradyrhizobium. The sequence continues at coordinate 4,758,947 of NZ_JANADP010000001.1, forward strand.
TGCGTCACCCTTGAGGAACGGCAGCAGGTTGAACCCGTCGAGATAGACCTTGAAGGTCTTGCCGTTCAGCGTTGAGCCCTTTTTCAGCTTCTCGACGAGGTCGGTATCGCCATTCGCTGCCGCAAAGGTCGGGATGAAATCCTCATGCGCGCAGACATCGTTGATCACGGTGCCCGGCTGGATGACGCCCGGCCAGCGCATCAGGCAGGGAACGCGGAAGCCGCCTTCCCAGTTTGTCGCCTTCTCGCCCTTGAACGGCGTGGAGCCGCCATCAGGCCAGGTGAAGGCTTCGGCGCCGTTGTCGGTGGTGTAAACGACGATGGTGTTGTTGGCGACGCCGAGATCATCCACGAGCTTCAACAGCTCGCCGACCATCCCGTCGTGCTCCACCATGCCGTCGGGATAAGTGCCGAGCCCGGTCTTGCCCTGCGACTCCTTCTTCAGATGCGTGAAGATGTGCATCCGGGTCGAGTTGAAGTAGCAGAACCACGGCTTGTTGGCCCGATGCTGGCGGTTGATGAAATCCTTCGCCGCTCCGAGGAATTCCTCGTCCACAGTCTCCATGCGCTTGGTATTGAGTGGTCCGGTGTTCTCGATCTTGCCGTCGCTGGTGGCCTTGAGCACGCCGCGCGGCCCGAACTTCTTGCGGAACTCGGGATCCTTCGGATAGTCGGGGTTCTCCGGCTCCTCCTCGGCGTTGAGATGGTAGAGATTGCCGAAGAATTCATCGAAGCCGTGCGCGGTCGGCAGATGTTCGTCGCGGTCGCCGAGATGGTTCTTGCCGAACTGACCGGTGGCGTAACCATAGGTCTTGAGGACGTCGGCGACGCTTGGATCCAGCGGTCCAAGCCCGAGCTCGGCGCCAGGCAGGCCGACCTTGGTCAGGCCGGTGCGTATCGGTGATTGTCCTGTGATGAAGGCCGCGCGGCCCGCCGTGCAACTCTGCTGGCCGTACCAGTCGGTGAAAACAGCGCCTTCCTTGCCGATGCGATCGATATTGGGCGTGCGATAGCCCATGATTCCCAAATTGTAGGCGCTGACATTGAACCAGCCGATGTCGTCACCCATGATGAAGAGGATATTCGGCTTGCTGCCCGAATTGGACGATGACGCAGCGGGAGCCGCCTTCTGAGCCTGCGCGAATGCATCGGAGGTCAGCGCCGCGGCCGCGACGAGCGAGGATGTTCCCAAAAGAAGGTTTCTGCGATCGATCGACTTGTCAGCCCGCGACTGGTTTTTGTTGTTCTCCAATTCGCCACTCATTCCTTACTCCCTATGTTGCAGCACGTCCTTCTTGTTCGCGTTGATTGGCAAGCGGCGCTCGCACCACGCATCGGAAACCGACGTGGCTGGTCGATGTATCGATGGGCTCGGCGTGCCGCGCAGCAGGGCGATAGCGGCGGCAATAATTCGGCGCGCAAAGATGCGAGCCACCTTTCAAGACTTTGCGCGGGATGCGGATGTCTGGTTGACATGGATCAAAGCTCGCCTCCTCACGGCCGCCGCGGGGATTGCTTGGGACGCAGCAGGGCTTTGCGGCGTCGGCCGTGTGCTTGGCCGACCACCAGTCGGAGGTCCACTCCCAGACGTTACCGATCATGTCGTGAAGGCCGTAGCCGTTCGGCGGGAAGGCCATGACCGGCGAGGTACGCTCGAACCCATCCTCGCCGAGATTCTGGACAGGGAAGTTACCCTGCCAGATGTTGGCCATATGCTTGCCGCCGGGCATAAGTGCATCGCCCCAGGCGAACTCCTCGCCCTCGAGGCCGCCGCGCGCCGCGAATTCCCATTCGGCCTCCGTCGGCAGCTCCTTGCCGGCCCAGCGCGCATAGGCCGCCGCATCGCTGTAGGAGACGTGCACGACCGGATGGTCGTCGAGACCCTTGATGTTGCTGCCGGGACCGTAGGGATGGCGCCAGTTGGCGCCGCGCATGAACGACCACCACTGGCTCCAGTCCTTGAGGTCGGTGATGCGGGGCAGGGGCGAGAACACCAGCGAGCCCGCGTAGAGCATCTCCTTCAGCGCGCCGGGATAATCCTTCGGGTCGGGAACGATCTGCGCCTCAGTGACATGGCCGGTGGTATTGACGAACTGCTTGAACTGCCGGTTGGTAACCGGCGTGCGATCGATCCAGAAGCCATCGACGGAGACGCGATGGCTCGGCGCCTCCTCGGGATAATGATGGTCGGATCCCATGCGAAACGTCCCGCCGGGAATGAAGACCATCTCGCCGGTCTTCACGTCATCCGGCAACCACTCGCAGTGATCCAGATCCGCCCGCAGCATGGTGGACACTCCGATACGCGTATCCCACCTGACGCTAAGGCGTAGACATTGGCAGACGACGGCACGTTCCCCGGCTCATTGGACGCATTATCTGGTCCCCTCTTTTTTGGCGCTCGGGGAGAGGAAGACGCCTCATTGCGTCAACATCTCTTTCCTTTGCGCGCACGTAGTCCAGCACGCGGCAAACACCTGCCACGTGCGCTCCGCCATCTGCGGAGCGCGTTCTGTCGAAATCGCTAAGGTTGCAAACGGTATCCGAAGATTTGGCAGCTGTGATGTGCAGTTTGTGCCAGTACGTGTGAGCGACAGGTGAGACTTAATGACCCATGTCGCTAATCGCTCAATCCGCAGCGCGATCTGGTACTTAGCTCGCATCAAATACAGTATTGATTTAGATCAAACCACCAGATCACTTTGTCGCATGGACTCGCGCTAGGGTGGTACTTCACTATCGCCTGCCCCAGAATAGCCGCCCTTCAGCAACAGGGTTCAGCCATGGGGCAATTTCTTCTGGTTGATTCGAAAAAGCTGGACGGTTTCGAAGGACTTCAGCAGGCCGTCCACGGTTCGCATGTCGATGTGATGCAACTCGGCCGCGGGCGATTACGCGGAACGTTGTCCCATATCGGCATCGGCGATTTCTCGCTCAGCATCGGAACGTTCAATGTAGGTATGCGCACACAGCGTGTCTCCAGCGACGACAAGCTGATCATCGGAATGCTGCTGGCGGCCGAAGACCGCGTTGCGCACTGGTCGTTCGACATGCAGCTCAATGACGTGCTTGTGATCCCGCCGTTGCTCGAGCATGACGGGGTCTTTCACGGCGGGTCCGCTTATGCGGCGATGCGCCTCGACCTCAACGAAGTCGCATCCTTGTTCGGCGGCGAGACGAGGCTGAGCGATCCCGACACCTGGCGCAGCCGCGGCCATTTCCGGGCGGACCTCGAGACTGGCGCGATCGCATCGCGCCGCCTGGTTCGGATCATGTCGCATCTGGGCACTAACAAGCTTGGTCTGACGCCGTCGACGGCGGATTTCTGGAAGCGATCGATCGTCGAATGCATGGCGGCCAACGTCATGTCGTCGCTGCCGCCCGACGACGGCGGCTGGTTGCCTTCGGCGCGACGGCTGATCCGCAGGGTTGAGGACTATCTCGACGAAGCTGGTACGCGACCGGTGCATGTCTCCGAGATTTGCGCGGCACTCGGTGTATCGCGGCGCACCTTGCATCGCGCCTTTCAGGAGGTGTTCGGTCTCGGCCCGGTCAGCTTCCTCCGGCACAAGCGCCTCTGCGCCGTTCACTCGATCCTGCACCAGAGCGCGCCCGGCTCGACCACCGTAGCGGCCGTCGCGATGGAGCAGGGCTTTTACGAGCTCGGCCGGTTCGCGCAATATTACCTCGCGATGTTTGGCGAGCGCCCGTCGCAGACGCTCGGGGGTGCAACGTTGCACACGGTCGGAGAGCGCGTCGCCAGGGCCTAGCGCGGTCGGGGCAACGACGGCGCGCGCGTCCCCAGGCGTTCGACCAGGCGGATCAAATAGCCATCGGGATCCTGCACGAGAAACTCACGCTGCCCGACTTCGCGATCGCCGACCCGATACCAGGCCTCGTTCGGCGGCTCGTAGAGCGGCCATTTCGCGCCTTCGAGCGCGCGCAAGATCGGATCGACGCGATCGACGACCATCTGGAAATTGATGCCGCGCCCGAACGGCGGCTTCATCTCCGCCGTCTCCCATCGTCCGTTCAGCTCGCACAGCATCATCTGCAAACGGCCCCTGACCAGATAGGCAAATCGGGCGTCAGGGCGGTCATAGGCGATGTCGAAGCCGAGCAGGTCTCGCCAGAACGCCAGGCTGGTTTGGATGTTCGAGACGCTGAGCTCAGGCACGAGATCGGCAAAGCCGTCACGCGGGGCGCTTCCCGTGCTGTCGGAGGTGGCGCGGGCGACGGGGTCGGAAAGCGGAGGTTTGGACATTGCGGGGCGCGCCAGTCGTCAGCCTCGCTCGCGAACGACGCCATCGTCGCAGAATGCCGGTGTTTTGCCCGACGTGTCAAACCGCATCACGCGAAAAATCGCAGGCTGCTTTCGTCAGGCCCGATCGAAAACAAAAACCGCTATGGAAACAACCCGCCCGCTACTGTGCATGGGGTTGTTTTCGTCGGCCTTACGTCGCGCAGACGATCACGCCGTACCAGCCAAGCCCGCGATAGGTCTCGTAGCCCGGCGTCGCATGGAAGGCGATCATCGCGCCGGAGCGATCCTGGTAGAAGCCGGAGCGCTGGCCGTTGAGCGAGATCGAGATGCGCTCGCTCAAGATGCCCTGGCCGTCGGAGGCGGCGATGACGCGGAAATGCGAGTCGACCAGCAGCACGCGGGCCTTGTCGGCATCGCCGACGCGCACGCCTTGCACGATCGCGCGCGCCTGCGGCTCCCAGTCGAAATGGATGGCGAGCACGCCGATCGGCGCGCCGTTGGCCTGGCCGCCGGCGCGGACGCTGGCGCAGTAGGTCGCGACCTGCGCGTTGCCGAGCAGCGGCTGGTTCTCGATGTCGCCGGCGACATAGTCGTCGCCGGAGCGCAAGGTCTTTGCCTCGCGAAACCATTTGGTGTGGGCGACGTTCTGGCCGACCACACGAAAGCGATCCGCGCGGCCGTTGGCGATGACGTTGCCATCGAGGTCGCAGAGCCAGAGGTCGAGATAGACGGTGTAGGCGCCGAGGATGACGCCGAGGCGCTGCGAGGCATAGCTGACTGCGGCCGGCAAAGGCGAGGCCGCGCAATCGACCACGGCGGAATCGGTCGCCCACCAGCGCACGTCGCAGGTGCGCTCATAGAGGTTGCGGTCGATCAGCTCGACCGCATTGAGGGAGAGATCCATCATCCGCTCGCCGCGCGACCGCTGGCTCATGCGGTCGATAGAGGCGACGAGATCGCCGGTGCGTTTGGTCAGCTGCGTCTCGAGCTCGCGCGCGATGGTCTCGACCTGCTGGCCGACACCGCGGACCTCCTGCGCCACCACCGCAAAGCCCGCGCCTTGCGCGCCGGCCCGCGAGCTCTCGATCAGCGCGTTCAGCGCCAGCATCTTCATCTGGTTGGTGATCTGCTGGATCGACTTGGTCTTGTCGACCGCGATCTGGTTGACCTCCGCGGTCAGGCGGTTGATCAGCGCGGAGATGTCGGAATCGTCGTCGGCGGGTTCGGTGGTGGTCGGCTTGGTTTTCAGACCCAGCGCAGCAGACATCGGGCACTTCCCTTGGCAATGAGGCCTGATCTGCAATGAACCCGGAACAATCGCTTACAGATCGAATAAGATTCGTTTTCGAAGATTCCGCCTAACGCCCGCTTAATTTGCTGTTTTGCGGAATGCCTAAATGGTAGTCAGTCAGCGCAGCAAAGCGGCAATCCACCGCTTTGTGCGGTCCGGCCGTTGCAAATTCCGAGGGATTGCCGGCCAATCCCTTCCAGCCCAGTGACCGGACATCCGCGCTTGTCCGGGTCCCGAGTTCCCAACAGCCGACTTCCCCTTATGACGCCGCCCGCCACCGCCTTGCCCGTTGAAATGCCCCAGGCCTTCCTGGGCGTGGCGCGTTCGCTCACCGACAAGCTCTGGCGCGACCGGCTCGATCCGCGCGGGGCGGCCAAGGCGCTTGCCATCGTGCAGCAGCACCAATTGCCCGAACTGCTGGCCCGGGTGCTGGCCGGCCGCGGTGTCGACATCGACGCGGTCGCCGACTTCCTCGATCCGACCATCCGAAAGCTCATGCCGGACCCGTTCACGGTGACGGAGATGGAAGCCGCCGCGAAGCGGATTGCAGATGCCGCGGCGAAGGGCGAGAAGGTCGCGATCTTCGGCGATTACGACGTCGACGGCGCGACCTCGGCGGCGCTGCTGGCCTGGCACCTGCGCCATTGCGGGCTCGATCCGCTGATCCACATTCCCGACCGCATCTTTGAGGGCTACGGCCCGAACGTCGACGCGGTTCGCGGCCTTGCGGCCAAGGGCGCAACCCTGCTGGTCACCGTCGATTGCGGCACCACCAGCATCGAGCCGCTCGCCGAAGCCAAGCGCCTCGGCATGTCCGTCGTCGTGATCGACCACCACCAGGCCGGCACGGAGCTGCCGGAGGTCGACGCCCTGGTCAATCCGAACCGTCTCGACGATCTCTCCGGCCTCGGCCATCTCGCCGCCGTCGGTCTCGTGCTGGTCACGCTGGTCGCCGTCAATCGCGAGCTGCGCCAGCGCGGCTTCTGGAATGCGGAGATGCCCGAGCCCGATCTGCTCGGCATGCTGCACCACGTCGCGCTCGGCACCGTCGCCGACGTGGCGCCACTGATCGGCCTGAACCGCGCCTTCGTCGCCAAGGGACTGATCGCGATGCGGCGGCGCGACCATGTCGGCCATACCGCGCTGATGGACGTGGCGCGGCTGAATGGCCCGCCGGAAGCCTGGCATCTCGGCTTCATGCTGGGCCCACGCGTCAATGCCGGCGGCCGCATCGGCCGCGCCGATCTCGGCGTGCGGCTGTTGCTCGAGGCCGACAGCGTCGAAGCCGCGCGTATCGCGGCCGAGCTCGACCGTCTCAACAGCGAGCGTCGCGTCATCGAGCAGGCGGCCGAAGCACAGGCCGAAGCCGAAGCGCTCGCATCGATCGGGCTCGAGGACAAGCTCGGCGTCATCGTCACCGCGTCCGAAGGCTGGCATCCCGGCGTGGTCGGCCTTGTCGCATCGCGCCTGAAAGAGAAGTTTTCGCGACCCGCCTTCGCGATTGCGCTCGAACCCGGCGGTATCGGCACCGGCTCGGGCCGCTCGATCGCCGGCGTCGATCTCGGCAAGGTGGTGCGGCAAGCGGTCACTGACGGCATCCTGCTGAAAGGCGGCGGTCACGCGATGGCCGCGGGCGTGACGCTGCGGAAAGAGAAGCTCGCCGAATTCCGCGCCTATCTCGAAAACGCGCTGGCGCAGGACGTCGCCGAGGCGCGCCATGTCAACGAGCTCTATATCGACGGCGCGATCTCGGCGCGCGCAGTGACGACGGAGCTTGCGACCACGCTCAATCGCGCAGGGCCGTTCGGCAGCGGCAATCCGGAAGCCGTGCTGGCGCTGCCGGCGCATCAGCTCGTCTTTGCCGACGAGGTCGGGCAGGCGCATCTGCGGCTGCGCTTCAAGTCGGGCGACGGAGCCATCGTCAACGGCATCGCGTTCCGCTCGGTCGGGCAAAAGCTCGGCAACGCGCTGCTCGCCAATCGCGGCCAACAATTGCATGTTGCGGGCTCCTTGTCGGTCGATCGCTATCAGGGCGCCGAGCGCGTGCAGTTTCGCGTCATCGACGTCGCACTACCGGATCAGGGGCCATCCGTGATTAGGTAGCGCCTGATCCGGAAAAGTGCGAAGCGGTTTTCCGACAAGATCACGCGCAAGACAAAACGGCACCAAACAACAAAAAGAATGGGAGTGAACATGGCAGGACAGGTTGAGGGCAAGGTCGCACTGGTCACAGGCGGCGCATCCGGCATTGGCGAGGCGATTGTCGAGCTGTTGGCGCGCGAAGGCGCGACTGTTGTCATCACCGACATCGATGAGCTCCGCGGGCCCGAGCTCGCCACGCGAGTGACAAAAGCCGGCGGCAAGACGATCTTCCTGGACCAGGATGTCACCAGCGAGGAGCGCTGGATCGAGATCGTCGCCGAGGTCGCGACGCGCTACGGCCGGCTCGACATCATGGTCTCCAATGCCGGTATCGGCATTGCCGTGCCCTCGATCACCGACATGACGCTCTCGGACTGGCGCAAGCAGAATGCGATCAATCTCGACGGCGTGTTTCTCTCGGTGAAGCATTGTCTGCCCTTGATGCGCAAGACCGGCGGCGGCTCGATTGTCATGATGTCTTCGCTGGCGGGCCTGCGCGGCGCGCCGGGCCTCTCGGCCTATTCACTGACCAAGGGCGGCGTACGGCTGTTCGCCAAATCGATCGCGATGGAGTGCGCGGCGGCCGGCGACGGCATCCGCGTCAACTCGGTGCATCCCGGCATCATCGACACGCCGATCTGGGGCAAGATTCCGACCGGGGCCTCCGGCGCCGGCCAGAATGCACCGATCGATCCGGAGGAGCGCGCCAAGGTCGCAACCCCGCTTGCCCGTGCCGGCCAGGCCGCGGAGATCGCCTCCGGCGTGCTGTATCTGGCCTCGGATGCCTCGCGTTACGTCACCGGCAGCGAGCTCGTGATCGACGGCGGCATGAATGCCGGGGGCGTGCCACGGCGGGCGTGAGAGGCGCAGGGCAGGGTGGCGGCCGCAGGGGCTGACGCGCAGGCGCAGGCCCTGTAAAACGCGGCCGTCTCATGCCTAATAGAGGTCTCCTTCGCCATGGCGCATAGCCTTCATGCCTCCTCACCAGCGGCCGCTCGCTCGAACCGGCCGGACCTCGCGACCGATGCGATCCGCACGGCGCGCGAGGATCTCGCCGCCTGCTTCCGAATGGCCGCACGCAATGGTTTCGAGGAGGGCATCTGCAATCATTTCTCGGCCGTGGTGCCCGGCCATGACGATCTCTTCCTGGTCAACCCCTACGGCTACGCCTTCCGCGAGCTGACGGCGTCGAAGCTTCTGATCTGCGATTTCCACGGCCACGTGCTCGATGGCGAAGGCGAGCCCGAGGCGACCGCGTTCTACATCCACGCCGAGATGCACAAGCGCTTGCCGCGCGCCAAGGTCGCGTTCCACACCCACATGCCCTACGCCACGGCGTTGTCGATGACCGAGGGCGATCCCCTGATCTGGGCCGGGCAAACCGCGCTGAAGTTCTACGGCCGCACAGCGGTCGACCGCGATTACAACGGCCTTGCGCTCGACAACGGCGAAGGCGCGCGCATCGCATCAGCTGTCGGGGATGCCGACATCGTCTTCATGAAGCATCACGGCGTGATGGTGCTGGCGCCGACGATTGCGGAAGCCTGGGACGATCTCTACTACCTCGAGCGTGCCGCCGAGGTGCAGGTGCTGGCGATGTCGACGGGACGGAAAGTTCTGCCGGTCGATCCCGCGATTGCAGCTGCGACCTACAACCAGATGCGCGAAGGCGATTCCGAATCCGCGCGGCTGCACCTCGCTGCGATCCGCCGCCAGCTCGATGCGGAAGAGCCGCAGTACCGGCACTGAGGCCGTCTACGATCCCTGCCGCAGCTTCGCCAGCACCTTCAGCCCGCCGTAGCCATCGGCGGGCGCGATCCCGGCGCGCTGCTGGAAATCCTTGATCGCCTTCATGGTGTCGTTGCCGACGCGGCCGTCGGTGCCGCCGGTATCAAAGCCGGCCTTGGTCAGCCGCGTCTGCATCTCCTGCACCTCGGCGAGCGTGAGCACGCGCTCGGAGCCGGGGAAGGGCTGAATGAAGGGCGGCGCACCCAGACAGCGGTCGCCGAGATGGCAGATCGCGAGCGCGTAGTTCATCGAGGGATTGTAGCTCTTCACCGAATAGAAATTCGGCCCCAGCAGGAACGTCGGCCCGCCCGCGACAGGTGTCCACATCTGCGCTGATGCGTTCGGCTGCGGGAATGGCTGGCCGTCGGCGCGGGTGACGCCCGCCGCCTGCCACGCCGCATAGGTGCGGCTGCCGCTCATCTCGCCGGATGTGCGCACCTCGTAGCCCCAATGCTCGCCGCGATGCCATTTGCCGCGATTGACGAGGTACTTTGCCGTCGATCCCAACGCGTCGTCAGGCTTGCCGAACGGAGACACCTTGCCGTCGCCGTCATAGTCGATGCCGACATTGAGCCAGACTTCCGGCATCCATTGCGAATGGCCCATCGCGCCGGCCCAGGATCCCTGCATCTCCTCGGGCGTGCTCCAGCCCTTGTCGACGATGCGCAGCGCATTGATCAGCTCGGTCTCCCAATAGGCCTTGCGGCGCGGCTCGTTCCAGGCAAGTGCGGCGAGCGAGGGAAACACCGGCGTCATGTGGTTCTGCTGCACCAGCGGATCGCCGTAGGCGGATTCCACGCCCCACAGCGCCAGCAGCGTGCCGCGCTCGACGCCGAAATCGCGTTCGATCCGCGCAAGCAATGCCTCGTTGTTCTTGAGTGCGATCTTGCCGTTGATGATGCGCCAGTCCGAGACGCGGCGGTTGATGTATTGCCAGACCTGCTCGTGGAATTCGGGCTGGTTGCGCATCTGCTTGAAGACGCTCATGTCGGGCTCGACCCGCGCCATCGCACGCTGCCAGGTCGCGGCTGAAATGCCTTTGGCCATCGCGCGTGCGCGAAAACCTTCGCGCCATTCGTCGAAGCCGGGCGGCGACGCGAAGACGCTCGCCGGGGCTGCGAACAGAGCGGCAGCGGCCAGCGTGGATTGGAGCACGGCGCGGCGGGTGATGCGAGTGGCCGAGGAATCAGCGTGTTTCATGTGGCCATTGTAGCTGGAAACGTGGCGCCTGTGAGCCGGTTCCCGGAACAGGAGGAACAGGCTTTCGGCGTCACGTGCTCCGGAACAAAGTGTCGCAGTCCCGCATTCCCTCCGCACGACATTGGAGGAGGATGAGATGAGGAAGTATCTGTTCGCCGCTGCGGTGGTTACGGCTATCGCGGCCCCTGCGTTCGCAGATGAAGTCGGTGTTCATGTCGGCCCGGTCGGCGCCGGCGTGACGGTCGGCGAGTCCCACGAATATCGCGACCGCGATCGTGATCGTGATCGCACCACCGTCATCAAGGAGCGCGCGCCCGCCGACCGCACCACGGTGATCAAGAAGGAAGATGAATTCGGCAACCGCAGCAAGACCGTGATTCATCACGACAACGATTGACGGAGCGGGGCCCTGGCCGAACGCCAGGGCCTACCTCCAACAAGATTTCGGGGTGGAATGAAGATACGCGCGCACGCGGAAAGCCATGTTGTCGAGCTCGACGACGGATCGTGCTGGCAAATTTTTCCAGGAGATCTCGCGGCGACGCTGAGCTGGAAACCCGAAACGGATTTGCATCTGGAGCCGAGCGCAGACCGGATCAGTTCGCACGTGCTGGTCAATGCTGCGGACCGAAGTCGCGTCCGGGTCATTCGGGCAGGCGGGACCTGGCCCGACAGCGAGGTTAAGAAAGTGTTGAAGGGTGGCTAGGCCGGCCTCCCAAATCCCCAACTTTAAGCCTGTCCTTTTACGGTCGGTTCGCTTCCATCTGCGTATCATGCGCGCATGCGGGAGCTGTTCGACATCATCCGTTCCAATCCCTGGCCGTTCGGCGCGGGGCTGTTGGTCGTGGTCATGATGATCATCGCGGAGAATTTCGGCCGCGGCATTCAGGGGGACGGCGACTTCGGCTTCGGCGATTTCGGGGATGGCGACGGAGGAGGCGACTAGGCCTCGTCCTGCAGATCGGCCGCGACGCCCGCAAGCCAACGGCGGACGGTGACTTCAGCCTTGCCGTCGAGCCCTGTCACCAGACGCTTCTCCAGTTCGAGCACACGGTCCCGGCATGCCTTGAGCAGCGTCGCGCCACGCGGCGTCAGCGTCCATTGCTGAATGCGGCCGTGGACGGGATGCGGCGTCATCAGGATCGCGCCGTCGCGCTCGAGGTTGCGGATGATGACGCCGACGGTCTGCGGCGTCAGGAAGGTGAGGCGGGCGACGTCGGCGCCCGAGAGTCCGGGATAGGCGTTCAGCATGGTCAGCACGGCGAATTGCGGCGAGGTCACACCGAGATCAGCCAGCGTGCGTTCCATCTTCAGCCGCACCGCGGCGTGGGCCTGACGCAAGAGATAGCCGAGATAGCCTTGCTCGCCGCGCTTGCCTTCGCCGGGGGCGGGCACGTGCACCGCAGCCTCCTGCCTGGATCCCTTCGCCGGTTTCGATTTCGTGATGGTCGCCGACTTGCGCATAATATAAGAGCTCTTATAAGATGTAAGCAGTCTTATAATAGCACGAGGTGAACGGCAATGTCACACGCCCGCAGCGAGTACGAGGATTTCAAGAGAATTGCTCCGGACGCGTATGATCTGGTGCTGGCGCTGGGCCAGGTTGCGGCCAAGGCCGGCCTCGACAAGCAGCTGCTCGAGCTCGCCAAGCTGCGCGCCTCGCAGATCAATGGTTGCGCGTTCTGTGTGCAGCATCATATCCTCCTCTCGGAGCGGCTTGGCATACCCGCGGACAAGCTCCATCTGATCGCGGTCTGGCGCGAGGCACCGATCTACTCGGCGCGCGAGCGTGCGGCATTAGCCTGGGCTGAGGCGTTGACCTTGCTTCCCGACGGCTTCGGCGACGAGGTTTACGCAGAGGTACAGCGTGAATTCTCGGAGACCGAGCTGATGTACCTGACGTCGGCAATCGCCTCGATCAACGTCTGGAACCGGTTTGGTGCGGCCTATCGCTGGACGCCAACGAAGCGGCCGGTCGCGGCGAATGCCGCGGCGTCCTGATTGCAACGAGGGGAGGTTGCCATGACTGCAATGAATTTGGTCACCATGCCGCGCCCTGTGCCATTGCGCTCGATGGCGCTGGCCGTCGTCGGCGGCCTCGTCTGCGCGCTTGCGATCGGCAAGGTGCTGCCGGTGACGATGGACAAGGTATCAGGCGCACTGGCGCCGCTCTGCGCCACCGCCGCGGAAAGCTCGCCGCTCGACAAGGTCGAGCCGATCGGCTCATACGCATTGCCCAACGTACCGGGCAAGCGCGTCACCATCGTGCGCGTGTTCTACGGTCCCGGCGGGTTTTCGCGGCCGCACCGGCATGCCGGCTCGGTGACGGCCTATATCACCAAAGGCGAGATCCGCTCCCAGCTCGGCGGCGGCCCGGTCGAGACGTTCGGTGTCGGCCAATCCTTCTTCGAGCCGCCGGGCGCGACGCATCTGGTCTCTGCCAACGCCAGCACCACCGAGCCGGCTGAACTGATCGCCGTATTCGTGGCTGACGAGGGCGCGCAGCTGACGACGTTTCTGGAGTAAAGCCGGTAACCCGGATGACCCTTCGTCATCCGGGTCCTCAAGCCGTCCTCAGCCCCCGTAAGACGCAGGATCGGGATTGTCCGACGGGCTCTCGAACGATTTCTTCAGCGAGGCCGGCATCGGGACATGGAAGTTGAGGCCGCGCGGGGGCACCGACTCCATGAACCATCTGTTGTAGATCTTCTCGATCTCGGGGCTCTTGTAGAGCTTGGCCGTTGCGCGATCGACCACCGCCTTGAACGGCACGTCGTCCTTGCGGAGCATGATGCCATAGGGCTCCGGATCGGAAAATGCGCCGGTGCTGATGGCATAGAGCGACGGATCCTTTGACGAGGCGATCATGGCCGCAAGCTGGATGTCGTCCATGACGAAGGCCACGGCGCGGTCGGTCTCGACCATCAGGAAGGCCTCTGGGACGTCCTTGGCGCTCATCACGGTGATGCCGAGCGAGCGGGCGGCGTTGGCCTTGTTGAGCTGGGTGATGTTGGTCGTGCCGGAGACCGAGACGACCGCCTTTCCTTTGAGATCATCGACCTGGTCGAGCTTCAGCGCCTTCTTGGACACGAAACGGCTCGCCGTGAGAAAATGGGTATTGGTGAACCACACCTGCTTTTGGCGGTCGGCGTTGTTGGTCGTCGAGCCGCACTCGAGATCGACCGTGCCGTTCGCCATCAGTGGAATGCGGGTGGATGAGGTGACGATGGTCTCGTTGACCTCGAGCTTGTCCAGCTTGAGCTCGGTCTTGATCTCGTCGACGATCTTCATGCAGATGTCGACGGCGTAGCCGACGATCTTCTGCTTGTCGTCGATGTAGCTGAAGGGCACCGCACTGTCGCGTATCCCGAGGGTGATCGCGCCGGTGTCCTTGATCTTCTTCAGCGTGCCGCTCAATTCTTCCGCTTGAACCGGTATGGCGAAAGCGACGGCGAGAATAGCCGCCGTGGTGAGATAACGCATGAGCTTCCCCTTCATCCTGTTTGGCTGCGGACGCCAAGCAAGTCTGGGGCCAGAGAAGATCAGGTCATGGGGGAGCCGGCGGGATCAGGCTTGGCCAAGCCTGCAGGGCTGTCATTGGCGTGTCATCAACACACGCGTCCGAGCCACATGGCCGGCGCGAGCAGCGCGTCAATTCTCTTCGCTGCTCGATCCCTCGCGCTGATCGGGTTTGATCACATCCTCGGGCAGCGCGTGTGCGACCGGCTGCGGCGAGCTTGCGATCTCCGGCCCGACCTCGCGGCCGCGGGCGCGGATCAGGCGTTCATAGGCCGAAACCAGCGTGACGTAGGGGCTGACCCAGATCCAGCCGTCGCGGGTGAACACCTGGACGTCGAAATGCAGGTGCATCGACGTGCCGGCGGGGTGGTCAAGGTAGTTGGAGATCACGCCGATCTTCTCGCCCTCGGTGACGATGCGGCCGTTGAGAATGCCGTCGGCGTTCAACGCCTGCGGATTCATGTGCATGTAGCGGAAGCGGATGTGCTCGGTGCGGCTGTTGACCTCGAGCGTCGCGGCCTGATCCTTGGAGGCACGGATCACCGTGGCGTCGCGAACGGCAACGACGCCGCGCTGTTTGGGATCGCAGGGGTCGCGGCCGTCACCCGGCGAGGGGCAGTCGGCCGCGCGGATGTCCTCGCCCTGGTGGCCATAGCCGCCGCCGCACTGCCAGACTTCGAAGCTGCGTGACTCGCAGAAATTGTCGCGCCACGGATAGGCGGTCGGGCGATCGTCCTTGTCGCGCTTGGCGTAGGATTGCGAATGCACGAAGGCGGGCGCCTTCTCGAGCGGAAAGCGGATCTGCGCATAGGCCATCGGATCGGGATGGCCGCCCTGCTTGCGATAGCCGGTGTTCGGGATGATGTCGCCGCTCGGCCGGTAGCTGAAATCCGCTGAACGTGCGATCGGGCGATCGATCAGATCGGAGGCAACGTCCATCAGTGGCCGCGTGCGTTGCCCGCCGGCGACGTGCAATGCCTTCAGGAAGCGCTCGGCAACGGGATAGGCCTCCTTGCAGGCGAGCCGCCGCGGCTTCGCGACGCTGTCCAGGCACTGGATCGACACCACATAGGCGGCGCCGAAGCGCGTGAAGGCATAGCGCACATAGCCTTCGCGGATGAATTTGCGCAGGTCCGGATAAATCGCCGCCAGCGGCTTCACCGGCTCGCCCTTGCCGCCGGCGGGATCAGCGATGTCATAGACGAGCGCCGATCCGGTGATCTGCACCTCGACGGGCTTTGCGAAGGTGCGCGACGGCATGCCGTCGCCGGCGCCGGGCTCGAGCGAGAACGTCGCGCTGTAGCCGGCGGGACCGGCGTCGAACATGTCGGCGGGGCTGAAATCGGCCTGGTAGCGCGGCAGCGCCTGTGCGCCGGTGCGTTGCGCCTCGAGATAGGCGGCGGCATCGAACGGAAGCAGCACGGGTACGGAGCTGCGGGCAATGCCGGTGAAGAACAGCGAGGAGACCGCGTTGAGCTGCACCAGCGCCGGCGTGGCGCGCGGATCGTAGCGCGGCACCGAGCGGCGCGGCACGAAGATGAAATCGCCTGCGACCTGTGGGCGGCTGTTTATTTCGGTGCGGAGCTGGTCGAGCGCTGCGCGCCAATCGACGCGCAGGGCTGTGAGTGAGGGGCTGCGGAATTCGTCCGCGGCGAGCGGCGTTGCCAAGGAGAGCGAAAGCGACGCCAGAAAAAGCGAGACGAAGCAGAAAGCCTTCCTACCCACTGTCTCGCCCCCCGGCGGCACCTGTCCGATCCTCGATCCCTTGCCTAGTCCTTGGCGCGCTCGGAGTAGGAGCCGTCTTCGGTCATCACCACGATGCGGGTGCCGACGGCGATGTGCGGCGGCACGGTGGTGCGGATGCCGTTGGAGAGCACCGCGGGCTTGTAGGAGGACGAGGCGGTCTGGCCCTTGGTCACGGGCTCGGTCTCGACCACTTCCAGCGTCACGCGCTGCGGCAACGCGAGCGAGACCACGTTGACGTCGTGGGTCGACAGCTTGACCATCATCTCTGGCTGAAGATAGGCGGCCGCGTCGCCGACCACGTCCTTAGAGACCTGGACCTGGTCGTAGGTCTCAGGGTTCATGAAGTGGAAGCCGTCGCCGTCTTCGTAAAGGAAGGTGAAGTTGCGCTCTTCGATCGTGGCCTTTTCGACCTGATCGGTGGTCTTGTAGCGCTCGGAGATCTTTACCCCGTCCGAGATTCGGCGCATTTCGATCTGGCTGACCGGCGTGCCCTTGCCGGGATGGATGTTCTCGGCGCTCACGACGACATAGAGCTTGCCGTCTTGCTCGATCACGTTGCCCTTGCGAATAGAACTGGCGATGACTCTCAAAGCTATATTTCCTGCTTGCTTGGCCCGGCTCAGGCCAGGACGTGGTCAAATCGATGGGGGACTTGGGGCCTCAAATCAGACCTCGGCGCCCGTTTCGGGCCGCAACATACTGATTTTGCCGTTGGATGCCAGCACTTTGCTGGCTCAGGGGGTGGTCGGTTAATGGCTGGGGACAAGCCGATTTCGCCGTTCTGGGTGCCCAGCCGGCACCTCGACCGGCGGCCGTTTCTCCAGGCCAGGGGGGCCATTACCGGGTCTCTCAGGGGCTTTTTCGCCGAGCAGGGCTTTGTCGAGGTCGAAACCTCGGTGCTCCAGGTCTCTCCGGGCAACGAGACCCATCTGCACGCCCCCCGGACCGAGATCATCCGGCCCGATGGCAGCCGGATCAGCCGATACCTGCGAACATCGCCCGAATTCGCCTGCAAGAAGCTGCTGGCGGCCGGCGAGGAGCGGATTTTCGAGTTCGCACGGGTGTTCCGCGACCGCGAGCGCGGCGACCTGCATCTGCCCGAATTCACCATGCTGGAATGGTACCGGGCGGGCGCCCCCTATGATGCCATCATGGCCGACACGGTCGTGGTGATCGCCCACGCCGCGCAGGCGACCGGGATCGGGACCTTCGCGTTCCGGGGCCGGACCGCGGACCCCTTCGCCGAGCCGGAGCTGCTGACGGTGGCTTGCGCCTTCGAGCGCTTCGCCGGCCTCGACCTGCTGTCGACAATCTCGGGCAACGAGGGTAACCGTGCGGCGCTCGCCCAGGCGGCCGCCGGCAAGGTTCGCGTCGCCGAGGACGACACCTGGTCTGACATCTTCAGCAAGGTCCTGGTCGAGCATGTCGAGCCGCATCTGGGGCAGGGGCGTTTGACCATTCTGTTCGAGTACCCATCTCCAGAGGCGGCGCTGGCGCGGGTCAAGGCGGACGATCCGAGGGTCGCGGAACGGTTCGAGGTCTATGCCTGCGGCGTCGAGCTCGCCAACGGCTTTGGCGAATTGACCGACGCCGAGGAACAGCGCAAGCGCTTCACGGAATCCATGGCGGAGAAGCAGCGCCGCTACGGCGAGGCCTATCCGCTGGACGAAGACTTCTTGGCTGCGGTCGCCCAAATGCCGGAGGCGAGCGGTGTCGCGCTCGGCTTCGACCGACTGGTGATGCTGGCGAGCGGTGCAACAAGGATTGATCAGGTGGTGTGGACACCGCCTGCAAATGAAACGTTAAGTGGAAAATGACGAAGACCAATCTTGCACGCACCTTGCGTGAGCCGGCCGAGCTCGTGGCTGCAGATCTCGCGCCTGCGACGGCGCTGCCCGCGCTCGAGCGCGTCGCTGCGCGCTATGCGGTGGCGATCACGCCGGCGCTGGTCGAGTTGATCGACAAAACGGATCCCGAAGACCCGATCGCGCGGCAGTTCGTTCCGACCGCCGCCGAGCTGCAGACGCAACCGGGCGAGAACGCCGATCCGATCGGCGATCACCCGCACTCGCCGGTCCAGGGCATCGTACATCGCTATCCCGATCGCGTGCTGTTCAAGCTCGTTCACGTCTGCGCGGTCTATTGCCGCTTCTGCTTCCGCCGCGAGATGGTCGGACCCGGCAAGGAGAACGCTCTGTCGGACAGTGCCTACCGCGCCGCGATCGATTATATCCGCGCGCATAGCGAGATCTGGGAGGTGATCCTGACCGGCGGCGATCCGCTGATGCTGTCGCCGCGCCGGATGAGCGAGATCATGGCCGATCTTGCCGGCATCGATCATGTCAAGATCATCCGTCTGCACACCCGTGTGCCCGTCGCCGATCCGGCGCGGATCAGCGACGAGATGGTTGCGGCGCTGAAGGTCGAGGGCGCGACCACCTGGGTCGCCGTGCATGCCAACCATGCGCGCGAATTGACCGGGCCGGCACAGGCCGCCTGCGCGCGGCTCGTCGATGCCGGAATTCCCCTGGTGAGCCAGTCCGTGCTTTTGCGCGGCGTCAATGACACCGTCGCGGCTTTGTCTGATTTGATGCGAGCTTTCGTCGAATGCCGGATCAAGCCCTATTATCTGCATCACGGCGATCTCGCGCCGGGCACCGTGCATTTGCGAACGACGCTCGCGCAGGGGCAGGATTTAATGCGGCAGTTGCGAGGGCGGGTGTCAGGGTTGTGTCAGCCGGACTATGTCATCGACATTCCCGGCGGCGCCGGCAAGTCGCCGGTCGGGCCGAATTATGTGTTGGCGGAGCAAAATACCGCAGCCGATGCACGTGATGCGGCCTCCGAAACGCGCTATCGTATCGTCGACTATTGCGGCGACGTCCATCTCTATCCGCCCGAGACCTGAGCGGTCAGAGAACGCCGGTTTGAGGAATGGAGGATCGGACATGAAGAAGATCATGGTGGCTGCATCGCTCGTGGTCTTGCTCGGCGGTGCGGCGATGGCGCAGACCGGCACCAAGGGGTCGTCGACGTCAAGCGGCGCAACGTCCGGAACGTTGCCGCAAGCGCCCATCGGACATCGTCAGCCGCGCGCCGGCGACGTGCCGAACGAGAAGAATCTGAGCGATCCGAACAATCCCGTGAACAAGGAAGACGCTCTGCTCGACAAGAAAATCAAGAGCATCTGCCGCGGCTGCTAGGCCGCAAGTGCGGCGCGGTGGGCAGGACGCGAACAGCATCGCCCCGCCCACCTGTGGCCCCGCTTAGGCGGAGCGCTCGTGCAGTCCGGCGCGCGCGGTGTTGCGCCGGATCTCGACCGCATCGGCGAGCTGCTCGAGCACATTTGCCGTCGTTGCCCAATCAATGCACCCGTCGGTGATGCTCTGGCCGTAGGTCAGGGGCTTGCCCGGCACCACGTCCTGGCGGCCGGCGACGAGATTGCTCTCGATCATCACGCCCATGATGCGGTTCTCGCCGCCCGAGATCTGGCCGGCGATATCGGCCGTGACCAGCGGCTGATTTTCCGGCTTCTTGCTCGAATTGGCGTGGCTCGCATCCACCATCACCAGCGGCGCGACGCCGGATTTCGCGAGGTCGTTGCAGGCCGCGGCGACGCTTGCGGCATCGTAGTTCGGCTTGGCTCCGCCGCGCAGGATGATGTGGCAGTCCTCGTTGCCTGCGGTCGAGGCGATCGCCGAGCGGCCGAGCTTGGTGACCGCCATGAAATGATGCGGGTGCGAGGCCGACTTCACGGCGTCGGCTGCGATGCGGACATTGCCGTCGGTACCGTTCTTGAACCCGACCGGGCAGGACAGTCCCGAGGCCAGCTCGCGATGGATCTGGCTCTCGGTCGTGCGCGCGCCGATCGCGGCCCAGGAGACGAGGTCGGCGATGTATTGCGGCGTCGTCATGTCGAGGAATTCAGTGCCGGCGGGCAGGCCGAGATTGTTGATGGCCGAGAGCACGTTGCGTGCGAGCCGCAGGCCCTTGTTGATGTCGAAGCTGCCGTCCAGATCGGGGTCGTTGATCAGGCCCTTCCAGCCGACCGTGGTGCGCGGCTTCTCGAAATAGACCCGCATCACGATCTCGAGCTGGTCGGCCAGATCCTCGCGCAGGGCGGCGAGGCGCTCGGCATATTCGAGCGCGGCTTTGGGATCATGCACCGAGCAGGGGCCGACAACGACCAGAAGCCGGTCGTCCTGGCCGCTGAGGATGGCATGGATCGCGTTGCGCGCCGCCATCACCACACGGGTGGCCGTGAGGGTGCGCGGGACCTCCCGCATCACGTCCTCAGGCGTGCTTAGCTCTTTCAGTTCGCGGATACGAAGATCGTCGGTCGTGCTCAGCACGGCGGGCTCCTGTCATGTTGAGAACCTGCCGGCCAATAAAAAAGCCGCCAGGTCTGGCGGCTGTTCGGACGTTTGCTTCAATATTTCAGATTGAGCGCGATCCTCCTGCCGCCAGCGAGCTGTCGTAGCTAAAGTACCAATAAAAGCTGGTGGCGACGGTGATCATGGTCGCTCATATAGCTTGCCGTTGGCGCCTTGTCACCCCCCAATCGGCGCCGGTGCGACGAGGCGGCTCAGGTGTTGCTTTTGCGTGCCGCCAGGGCCACCCCGATCAGGGTGGCGCCGCCGAACAACAGGTTGATGCCGACCAGCACGCCGATGGCCCATTCCGCCGAACTCGGCAGTCCCGCGATCACCATGAACGCGATCGCGATGTCGACGAGGCCTGAGATCAGCAACCACGACCAGCGGCCGCTCAGCTCGCGGCGGTGCTCCAGCGCGTACATGATGGTGGTGACACCCTCGGCGAGGAAATAGGCGCCGAGCACGATGGTCAGCGTCAGCACGGCCTGCATCGGGCGGGCCAACAGCAGCATGCCGGCGAGCACCGCCAGCGCCGCCGAGATCAGCGACCACCAGAAGCCCGGCGTGGCGCGCGCCCAATAGGTCACGATCAATCCGCCGATACCGCTGACCAGGAACATCCAGCCGAGAAGAATCGTGATGGCGAGACTGGCGAGCGGCGGCAGGATCAGCGCGGCGATGCCGAGAGCGGCGAGCAGAATGCCTTCGAACAGAAAGGCCCTCCAATGCGCCTTTACCGCCTGGCTCATTGCCGATTGCAGCCGCGAAAATTCCTCAGGCGAAGTCATCGGCTAGCTCCGGATCGAACGACGTGCGCCCAATCTAGTACGCACATTCCACGCTTGCCATCCTGCGGATCAACCGCCTCCGTGCGCTGACGAAAAACCCTCACCAGTGGTGCGGATGCGGTTGCGGCCGAGGACGTAGATCGCGGTCGTGACCACCAGCAGCGCAAGGCCGAGCAGGATCGAGACGAAGCCGATCGGGATCAGGGCCAGCGTCAGATTGCGCTCGGGGTTGATGAGCCAGTGATGGATCGAGGTCAGCACGAAAGCGAGGCCGAGGAAGCCGACACCGCCGCCGGCGAGCCAGAGCGCCCACATCCGGCGCAGCTGGCTGAGCCGCTCCCGCGCGATATCGGTGCGGGGCGCGTGGTGGCGCGCGACGCGACGCACCAGGCGCATGGCAAAAGCGATCGAGCTGAAGCCGATCAGAAGGCTTGCCCCGCCCAGCCACATCCGGATTGTCGGATCGAGATCGGGCATGCGCTGGAGCGTGAGCAGCGGGAAGTCGAACGCCGCGTGCAGTGCGAGCGGGCCCGCGAAAATCAACAACCGGCTGGAGAGACGGGCCCAGTCGCGGTGATGGCGGTTTGCGCCCAGCGCCGTGCCGGCCCGGGCGATCGTGAGATAGGCGCCCGCGATGATGCCGAGCGCGCCGTGGAACGGCACGGTGAGAACGCTGCGCAGCGCCGCCAGCGACCGCCACATCTCGGCATGCTGCACCAGGTAGGCGAGGTTCTCGTAAGCCGCGAAGCCGAGGCCGACGGCGGCGCCGTAGACCACGGTGTCCATGGGGTTGGCGAAGGTCCGCCGCTTGGTCGAGGAGATCAGCACGATGGCGATCACCTTCACGGCCTCCTCGGGCAGCGCGACGCCGAAGACCGAATGCATCACAAGCGCCGTCCAGGGATTGTCGGGCGCCGCAACCATCTTGGCGAAGGGGGCCCGGGCGAGACCCAGCAGCGAGATGCTGGCCGCGCCAAGCAGGAACGCGGTCCAGACCTGGGCCGGCGGCCCGGGGCGTTCCTCGGCGGCAATGACAAGCCACAGCATCAGCAGCGCCGGGGCGATGGCGGCTGTCCCGATGACGGTGGGTAAAGCTTCAATCAGATACATCGGCGCCGAAATTAGGTTCCCTTGGTCCGCTTATCTACGTTTCCGGATGCGACCATCTGTCATGCGCCGGCTGTCCCGTAGCTTAACAGGCACGACAGCCGGCGTTCATCAGGGCCGCAAAGTGTAGAATACGAGCGCAATCAATTGCATGACAGAACCACCTCGTCGTCGACTATAACGGCTGCGCGCCGGTCAGCGGATCGCGATTGATAAGTCAGATCAAGGCAGTGTGCAGGTTTCTTCGATTCACGATGCACGTGCGCGCGCGGCGAGTCCAGAGGCGGGATGGGCCTCGTTCGGACAACGTCCGGCCAATGAGACCGCCTAATCACGCTTCGTTGTGCGTCGGCGAGGCGATGATGCGATCCGGCGGGCTCGCAGCTGCTCGAGCTCCCAGATGGCGCGTATGAGGCACGTGCCAAGACAGGAGACGATGAGCAGCAGCAGGAAGGCCTGGTCGGCGGGAGGAATATGGATCATGGCGTTGATTAAGCAACGCGCATGCCATGCGTTCCCGAGAAGGCCTGCACATGGTGCAACGGCGGCTCACACCGGGCACGGCTTGCTCCGGTTCGAATCGCCGGTTCCCGAAAGGCGGCCCTAGCCTGCGCTTTCCGCCCTCAATGGGTGGTGAACGGCGCTGGAGCGTCGGGCGTGATGTCGAAGGCCCCGAGGTGGAATTCCTCGCCGACGGCCTCATCTGGCTCGGAATAGTGGGTGAGCAGCGTGAAGGCGGCTTGTGGATACCGTTTCCAGATATCGAGGTCACCGGCCGTAATCGTGAGCCATCCAAACGTGTACATGTAGCGCCCGGGCTCGGTGACCCGGCCGACCCTGTCCCAAGTGATCTTATCAACTGTGATCTTGTCGACTGCCATCCGGTCCCCCGATCGCAAGCCTGCAATGATGCCCGGCACGCGGCACGGACCCCTCAGAGGCTGATCCCGCAATGGGGCCGCGGTAGGGCAGCAATCTGGTTCGTTTGTCCGGCGTTAGCCCGGCTGCGGCACGGCCTGGCGTACGACCAGGCGGACGAGGTCGTCCCGCTGCTGCTTCTCGGTGAACTTCACCGCAAAGCCATTGTCGAACTTACGGATGACGCGGCCAACGCAGGCGCCGACCGCAAGCGGGGTCCCGATCGGCGGGTCGTATTCGCAGGAGATCGCGACGCCGGCCGTTGAGACGTCGATGATGAAGCAGGGATGGGTGCTGCCGTCGGCAACCGTCAGGAATGTGTGTGAGGCCTGCGGGACAAAGCGCGCGTCACGGCGCAGATCCTGGATGCTGTCGTCCTTCTGCTTCTTTTCGAGCCAGGTCAGCTTTTCCGACATCCAGGCGCGGCGTGCGCGGGTCATGTCGAGCTCCATCAGGAAGCCCGATTTCAGCGTCGCGCTGATGGTGCACTGGAACTCGCCGAAATCCTGGAAGTAGGAGGTGACGCGCTCGCCGATCTTGCCGACGACCGGCACGTCCACGATCATGCGGAAGGGTGAAACGCGCTTGGTGCGGCAGGCGAAGTTTCGCAGCTTGCCATCGCAATCGTACCAGCGATGCAGCGAATAGCTGCCGCTCACGTTCACTTCCACGGCACGCTGCCTGAGGAACTCTGCGACGGACATGGGTGCCAGTTCGTGTTTCTGATTGTTTCCGTAATTCCACGGTAGCTGTCAAATTCTAAGCAAATGATACCGGCGCTCAGGAGCAGGGGTAAATTTCCGGTAAATGAGCAGGTCGGTAATGTGCCGGGATAAGCGGCAAAACGTCCCGGTTATCGGGCGCGCGCATTCACAACCACGTCATTGCGGCCGCCTTGTCCGCAATCGCGCGAAGCGCGACGACGGAAGCGGAGCAATCGAGGCTCACGCGTTTACTGTCAGCCGTTCCTGCATTTGGCGATGATGCCGTCGGCGAGGCGGATGTCATCGAGGGTCCAGTTGCCGAGCAGCGTGATGATCGCCTCCCGCCGGTACTGATGCCGCTCGTCCCTCGAGGTTTGCCGATAGTCGATGCCGTCCTGTCGTGCCAACGCGCGCGACACGATCGCGATCTGTCGCAGCTTCGCCTGCTCCAAGGAGCTCATGTCTCACCGCGTGGCAATGCCACCTGCCGTTTGGCGGGGTCTGTGAATCGGACGCCTTGAAACTAGCTGCACCGGCTTACGGAGACCTGACGCGGGTTTTTCGCCCGAGCTGAATGTCGCTGTTCAGGCAGGGCCGTGCAGCGCGAGCAAAGCCAGCACGCCAAGCGCAAGGGCGAGCTTCATCACCGCCCAGGTCAGGCCGTTGGAGCTGATCTCCAGCCCGAACCACGGCAATACGCGCCGCATTGCGCGCGTCGTGAGCGCTTCGGCGACGGTGAAAGCAAAGGCAATGCCGGCGATGAGAGACCAGGACGGTTCGGCCGGAGGCATCCAGGCCGCAAGCCAGCCGGGGACGAAGTCCCGCAACGACACGAGCAGTGCGAACCATCCGAACAGGGAGACGAAGCCCTTGACGATGTCAGGCCCGATCGCTTCCGGCTCGAACCGGATCCCCATCGTCGCGAGGGCGCCTTCGACGCGCTCGCCGTCGGTCAGGAAGATGAACGCCCCGAGATAAAACGGCACGCGCGATTGCAAAAAGAACGCGATGATCGCCGACAGGACGGCGTAGCCATAGGCGTCGCGGAGAATGTCCCAGCCGCTCATGTGCGTCGGCTCCGTCGCCTTCGCAGCTTGTGGCTGCGGCACCGATCTGGCGCGCGCCATGTGCTCCAGCATTTTAGCCCGTCGGTCGGGAGAGTAGGGCAACGTACGTCGCATCCAGGCCGGGGGCGTGGTCGCAGCCGGCGGGGCGCCGGCCGGGCCGTTCGCGGTGGACTTGCGTTGCTCCATAGGCCGAGCCCGGTCCTTCAAGATGTGACGCCATCGCGGTCTGCGAGGCGGTTCCTTCGGACGTTGGTCGGAGTTGAGGGCCGGGGAGGTTCATGCCGGAGGACAGATTCTGCCGGCGCATCATACGGGTGCCCGATTTCCCGAGCGATCAAGGCCGGTCCGCGGACGGACCCATTTCGATAGATTGCCATGGCGTGCCGTATTGTGCCTAAGTGCGAACCGATGCGGCCAGATCAGAAGCCGTCGAAATCCAGACCCTGGATGTCGGGACGAGCGTGATTCAAAAACTCGAATTCCTGCCGAGACTTGAGTCGCTGCGCGGCCTGGCCGCGGTCTCTGTCGTTGGCTACCACGCATTCGGACGCTTCACCGACACCTATGTCACAGGCATGGCGCCGGTGGTGCTCTTCTTCGTGCTGAGCGGCTTCGTGCTGTCGCGCTCGCTGGCTCGGAACGACGACATCGCGGTGTTCGTGCGTCGCAGGATTCTCCGGCTATTTCCGGCGGCGATTGCGGTCGTGCTGCTGCTGGCCGCGCTTCACGAGGCATTCGGGTTCTATCTGGGCTTGGGACCCGATTTTTCGCCGTTCAACGTGATGCTGAACGCGCTGATGATCCGGCACGACATCAATGGGCCGATGTGGTCGATGACGGTGGAGTGTTTCGCAACTCCGGTCATCGTTCTGGCTTTCCTGGGCGGACGGCGATTTGGCTCGCGGGTCCTGATCGCGGCGATCGCAGTGCTGTTCGGGTTGTCGTTCATCGGGCCATATGCGCACCTGCTCGGCGGCTACACGAACATCGCGCCCTTGTATGCTTTCGTGCTTGGCGCGGCGCTGCACTTCTCGGGACGCCGCCTCGAGGAACGTATCGGCGATCGGCAGATGGTGGTGGCTGTCGTGGCGGGTGGCCTGTTCCTCTATTGCGGTCTGCAGAAGCAAACCGCGCCGATCATTTTGCTCGAAGCCTGTTCATCCGGGCTGCTGGTTGCGTTGATCGCGTTTGGGGATCGGCAGCGCGGCTTTCGTTGGCTGGATCATCCGGCGCTAGGCTTCTACGGCCGGATATCCTACAGCTTCTATCTCTTCCACATCATCGGCTTGACCGTTGCGGTTAGCATCAGCACCATCGATGGCTGGCCCTTGCTGTCGATCCTGTTGAGCATTGTCATCGGCGTGATCTTGACCACGCCGATGGCGTGGATATCCCAGCGGTTCATCGAAGAGCCGTTCATCGCGATAAGCCGAAAATGGCGCGACCGGCGACGTGAGGTTTTCACGACGACCTGAGGAATCCGCAGCGCGGTCATTGACCTTCGCGCCGATGTGGCGCGCTCGGCAGCATTCGATCGTCGCCGGATTGGGGGCTTAAATTCTGGCCCGCCGAATGACGTTCCTGTTGAAGTCCCGCTGCAGTTGCGCTTGAGTAGCAGCAGGTTCGGGGGAACTGTTTTTATGTGTTTTTTTGTGTCTGTGGCGCCTCGCGCTGCGTTGTTTGATGTCGCGATAGATTATCGTTCGAGCAGGCGTGACGAGGCCTGTGTCCTGTCATGGACATGACCCTCACGTCGGACTGCCTGTCTCCGCGAAAAGCAGGCATCCTCGATCACGCCGACAGCGTCGCCACGGACCGCGTGGCCTGGCGCGAGAAGAACAGCTTCTTTCATGACGAGGATGAACGCTATCTCCGGTTCTTGATCCCGGCGGGAAGTCGCGTCCTGGAGATCGGATGCGGTGTTGGCGACACGCTCGCGAGCCTCGCGCCATCGCATGGCGTCGGAATAGATTTCTGTCGCAAGCAGATCGAGATCGCGCGGGAGCGCCACTCCGATCTCACCTTCGTCGTCGGCGATGCCGAAGACCCCGCGACGCTGGAAGCGCTGCAAGGTCCGTTCGACTATATCCTCGTCCTCGATACGATCGGTTCGCTGGAGGATTGTCAGAAGTTCATCGCACAGCTGCATCCACTGTGCACGCGGGATACGCGGCTGGTGATCGGCTACTTCTCGCATCTCTGGTACCCCGTGCTGAAATTGGCCGAGCTTGTCGGCCTGCGAATGCCGCAGCCGGATCAGAACGTGCTGTCGCCATCCGACTTGCGCAGCCTCGCGAGACTTGGGGACTTCGATCCGGTGAAGTCCGAGCAGCGCGTGCTGTCGCCGGTCCGGATGTTCGGGCTCGGGCGCTTCCTCAATCGTTTCGTCAGCGTGCTGCCGGGGATCCGCCAGGCGGCGCTGCGGCACTATATGGTCGCGCGCTCGAGCCGCAGGGCGAGGGAGGAGTTTTGCTCCGCCACCGTCGTGGTGCCGGCGCGCAACGAGCGCGGCAATATCGAGCCGGCCGTCCTGCGGATGCCCGACTTCTGCCGCGACATCGAGATCATCTTCATCGAAGGCCACAGCCAGGACGGCACCTTCGAGGAGATGGAGCGGGTCAAGCAGGCGTATCCCTCCAGGGACATCAAGGTGATGCGCCAGCCGGGCAAGGGCAAGGCCGATGCCGTCTTCACCGCATTCGACGCGGCACGCGGCGACGTGCTGATCATTCTGGATGCCGATCTGACCATGCCGCCGGAACAGATTCCGAAATTCGTCGAGGCGCTGCTGTCGGGCAAGGGCGAGTTCGTCAACGGATCGCGCCTGGTCTATCCCATGGACGAGGGCGCGATGCGCTTCCTCAACCTGATCGCCAACAAGATCTTTTCCTATCTGTTCTCCTGGCTGCTCAACCAGCGCTATACGGACACGCTGTGCGGCACCAAGGTTCTGCGCCGGAGCGACTATCAGCGTCTGAAGGCCGGCAAGGCCTATTTCGGCGATTTCGATCCATTCGGCGATTTCGACCTGATCTTCGGCGCCTCGAAGCTTAATCTGAAATCGGTGGATCTTCCGATCCGCTATGCCGCACGCACTTATGGCGAAACCCAGATCTCGAGGTTTCGTCATGGCTGGATGCTGTTGAAGATGGTGGCTTTCGCCTTTCTCAAGATCAAGGCGATCTAGGCCGTGGAAGCCACGGTTCGATGCCGATGATGTCAGCCGATCGCGCTTTTCCCGACACGCGCGTGAGCGGGAGGGTCAGAACGTCGCTGATCCTGATCGTGCCGACATTGTATCTGGCGGCGACGTTGCTCTATTCGGCCTGGCAGGCGGTCTGGGGTGTTCAGGTTGATCCGGAATCGGCCTACACCATGAACGGCCTGGTGGCGGCGGCCGGATATGGCTCGCTGAAATTCGATCATCCGGGAACGACGACGACGCTGCTCGTCGAACTGGTCATCAGGGGCTGGGCCTTGGTCGCCCGGCCTGACGATATCGTTGCGTTCGGGCTCAAGCACTACGATGCGATCACCTTCGCGGCGCGGACTTGCGAGGCGCTGGTGCTCTCGGGCGCGTTGCTGGCAGGCGGGCTCATCGTCGGCCGGACCACGCGCAGTGCCATTGCTGCGATGCTGTTTCAGGCGGGCGCGTTCGTTCATCCCGATGCGTTTCATTTTCAGACGGTGCTCGCCCCGGAAAGCCTCATGGTCGCGATCGCGCTATTCGGCATGGCGATCGTGCTCAAGGCTGCGCTCGACGCGCGACCGCCGGCGACCAGCCTCGGCGTCATGTCCGGATTGATATTCGCGCTCGGCTTCGCGACCAAATATCTCTACCTGCCGCAGGCGCTGTTCGCCGTATGCCTGCTCAGAAACCGGCGGGCGTTCGTCGCCTCCTTGCTCACCGGGGCGATCGGCTTCGTTGCCTTCAGTCTCGTCTTCAATCCCGGAACGATCACGCGCGGGTTCGGATGGCTGGTGCAGATCGCAACCCACAAGGGACATTACGGCGAGGGCGAGACCGGATTCATCGACTTCGCGACGTTCTGGTCGAACATGCGCGAGATCATCACGGCCGGACCGCTCGCGGCGGGTGCCTACATCGCAGCCGCTGCTGCGGCGCTGGCCTGGTGCATCAGGACGCGCGACTGGCGCGATCCGGTCAGCCTCACGCTCAGCGCTGCCGCCCTGGTCTTTGCGGCCTACCTCGTGGCGACGTCGAAGCATTTCGCGCTGCATTACATGATGGCGTCGTGGGCCCTGACGGGCGGTGTTCTCGTCCTGGTCGTGGTGCAGATCAGGCGCCTGGCCCCCGCGGTCCCGTCGGCGGCGCTGAGCCTGCTTGCGGGCGGCCTATGTGCCGTGACGGCCGCGGTGACGCTGATCGACGCGAGGACAGTCGCGCTGCAGGCCTCTGCCTCGAATGCGATCGGGGCCAGGCTCTCGAAAGCCGTGGTCGCGGCGGGGCCGGCCTGCGCCAACGTCTCCGGCATGTTCGTGGGAGCGCCGGAGAACGACATGAATCACGGCTGGGACATGACCTTGCAGCTCTGGGGCGACCAGGCGATGCGGGAGAGGTTCTCGGTTGCCTATGAGCACGCCTTCGCGGTCGCCCTGCTGGACCACAACACCTACACGCACGTCCTGAAGACCAATTTTCGCGCCACCAGCTACGCCAAGCTCGCCGCGGACTATCCCTGCATCGTCGTCCGCTCACCGTGGGAACTGAACGAGGACAATTCGATCGGACTGCTGGCGTTCCATCCGGACCATTGCGTGATCGAAGGGATCCACGTCTATACCGTCGGGCTCGCCTGCACGAAGGTGCGCGAGAGCTTCCTGGGCGAGCGGTGAGGGGATGGGCGCTGCTTGGCGCTCCCTAGCGGAATCGAACCGCTCTCTCCACCGTGAAAGGGTGGCGTCCTAACCGATAGACGAAGGGAGCAAACGCAAGGCCGGGCCGCATGTGGCGACAGGCCCGCTGGCCGGTCCGAGTCGTGCCCGGCGGCTTGCAGCGGGCGAACGTATAGTGGCCTTTGGGCCCGTGGGCAAGCCGTTCCGGAACGCTCTTTTGGGCCCGGTGGATAGCCTGCCCCGGGATCGTGCGGGCGGCGATTTCAATCGTTTCTTAGGGTTCCCTGGGCTAGCGCTGGGGCGGGAGATATCTTTCGCCGATGCCACAGCCCAAGAAGCGCGCAGCCCGCAAAATGCTGTCGCAGCACGCCTGGATCACGCTCGAGGGCGGATTCGCGGCGCGGCATTGCCTGGTCCAGGACATCTCGGCCTCGGGCGCCAAGATCACCATGGATGAGGATGCGAGCCAGCTGCCCGGCGTGATCCGGATGGCGTTTGCGCGCGACGCCCGGACCGGGCGGAGCTGCCAGGTGGTCTGGCGCCGCGGCAAGTCGGCCGGCATCAAGTTCCTCTGACGGCCGCCCGATAGCGCCTGGCCCGGGTCCGGGTTACAAGGCGGGCATGCGCCTTTCCGTCCTCGTCCTGATCTCACTCGCGACGACCTCCGCAGCCGGAGCCGAGACGCTGCGCCTGCCGCCGACCGAGCAGCCCCAGTCGGGCAAGACCCTGCCGCTGAAGAGCGCCACGGGGGCTGCCAGCAAGGCCAATGCCTGCGCCGCCTATGGCCGGGGCTTCATGATGGTCGAGGGCACCTGCGCGAAGATCGGCGGCTCGGTCAGGGTCGACACCGTGACCGGGCGCTGAGGGACAGATGTCTCAGGACCTGCTGCGGCTCGATCTGCTCGTCCCCGCGCTGATGTATTGCGCGCTGTTGTGGTGGGTCGGACGCGGGCTCTCATGGACGGCCAAGCTCGCCACCGCGGTGGTCACGCTGGTGCTGATCGTGGTCGTCGTGATGGTCGAGCGCGGCTGGCGCTGACGCGCCCTTCAACAAAAACGCGAAAACAACCCCATGCACAGTAGCCATCAAGAGAGACGTCAGGCGCGGGCGGTTTGCGCGGCCCGCGCGATTGT
Organism: Bradyrhizobium sp. CCGUVB4N; assembly: GCF_024199945.1. Classification (GTDB taxonomy): domain Bacteria; phylum Pseudomonadota; class Alphaproteobacteria; order Rhizobiales; family Xanthobacteraceae; genus Bradyrhizobium. The sequence goes on from NZ_JANADP010000001.1 coordinate 4,789,847, forward strand.
GCGTGCTCTCACCACGGCTTAAGCCGCGTCAGCGGCTTCACGACATCGGCGGCGCCACGTGCTGCGCAAATCCGGGCCGCTTGGCGAGCGCGGCGAGCCACCGCGTCAGGTTCGGCTGCGCCGGACGGGTGATCCCCTCGACGCCGAGCCAGCGCCGCGCGTAGCAACCGATCGCGATATCGGCGATCGTGAACTGGTCGCCTTCGATGAAGGTGCGCGAGGCCAGATGGTGGTCGGCGATGGCCCAGACCTCGGCGGCCGCATCAGCATCCCTCTGGATCTTGATCATGTCGCGCTCGGCAGGCGGCGTGCGCACGATGCCCCAGAACACCGGGCGATCGACCGGCTGCACCATCGACAGCGTCCAGTCGAGCCAGCGGTCGACGCCGGCGCGCTTCTTCGGCGGCTCCGGATAGATCGGCGTGCCGCGCCCATGCGCCATGCAGAGATAGCGCATGATCGAATTGGATTCCCACAGCGCATAATCGCCCTCGACCAGCGTCGGCACGCGCGCATTGGGGTTCATCGCGAGATAGCCGGCCTCGCGGGTCTTGCCGTAGGCCATGCCGGCGTCGATGCGCTCGTAGGGCAGGGAGAGCTCGGTCAGGCACCACAGCACCTTCTGCACGTTGACCGAATTGGCGCGGCCCCAGATCGTCAGTTTTTGGTCCGGCATGAAATCCTCCCGCAGCGGTTTTTGACGTTGCGCGGGTGATAGCGGAAATCGCGGCCTGGAGCGATGCGCATTGCCGTGAGCCCCTCATGCAAAAAGCTCCGCCGGAGGCGAAGCTTTCCTTGCAGAGTAAGCCGACGCGACAAACGCAAGATGCGTTTGCGCGGAGATCAATGGCCGAAGAACAGCCACAACAGAATGATCACCGGGATAGGGACACCCAGCAGCCACAGCAATATTCCTCGTCCCATTGCGTCCTCCTCCAATCGCCTTGTTGAAGGGAGAACGCGCCGGGTGGGCGCTGGTTCCTACGGTAAAAGCCCTACCAGTGGCCGGTATTCGGCATCGACGCCCACGGCTCGGCCGGCGCTTTCGGCTCGCCCTTCTGCAGGATCTCGATCGAGTGCAGATCGGGCGAGCGCACGAAGGCCATGTTGCCGTCGCGCGGCGGCCGGTTGATGGTGACGCCGGCCTTTTGCAGCTTCGCGCAGGTGGCGTAGATGTCGTCGACCTCATAGGCGAGATGGCCGAAGAACCGGTCCTCGCCGTACGTCTCCTCGTCCCAGTTGTAGGTGAGCTCGACCAGCGGCGCGCCACGCGTCTGCGGCTGCGTCTTCAGCGCCTCGAGATCATCAGACGAGCACAGGAACACGAGCGTGAAGCGCCCCTTGTCGTTCTCGATCCGCCGCACCTCCTTCAGCCCCAGCGCATCCTGGTAAAACTTCAGCGCGACATCGAGATTGCGCACGCGCAGCATGGTGTGGAGATAACGCATGGTTGTTGCTCCCTTGAACGGATGGGGTTTTGCTTTGGGCCGGGATGGCGGGGGAGAGATAGCAGGAAAAGGACGGGAGGGGCAGGGGGCGGGGGCAAATGTGCGTGAGGAGCCATGTGGGCTGCCGTTCGCTGCGGCCTGGCATAGAGTGCGGTGATTCAACGTTCGCGATTGGAGGGGAAGCTTATGGCGGATGAGAAGCGAAGGCTCCTCTGGCATGGCGCGGCCTTGTTTCTGATCGGATTGCTGACAGGGCTGGCCGAGCAGCATTTCACCAATGTGAGGATGGCGCTGGCCGCTCATCTGGAGGGCGTGATGAATGGCACGTTCTTGCTGGCGGTCGGCGCCATCTGGAACGAGGTCAGGCTATCGGCGCGAACAAAAGCCGTGGCATATTGGGCGCTGCTCGTCGGAACATACGGCAATTGGATCGTAACGACGTCGGCTGCCGTGCTTGGGACGGCCGCGCTCTCGCCCATCACGGCGGTAGGGCATGAAGCCGCGCCCTGGAAGGAGGCCATGATCACCGGCGGATTCATGTTCATCGGTTTGGCCATCATTCTGGCTGTCGTCTTGCTCATGATTGGGTTGCGGAGCACCGCAAAGCCGGAGTGAAGCGACAAGGGGCACTGACTCAATACGGAATTGCGGAGTGCAACGAATTGCTGCTTCCGCTAAGCATTATTCGAAGTCGCAGAAGTCGGCCATCGTGAGAGTTTAGTGCACTGTCACCGTAATTCCTCGAACCTACAGATTATGATTGCAACTCAAGGTATATTACAAGGAGCAGTGATTCTCGGGGGCGACCGTGGCGGACCAAGATAATCTGTCGGCAACATTTTTGACTGAGGTGGAAGCCCTCATCGCGAAGCACAGTTGGGCCTACACGAAAGATGCGGGATTATATCAGTCCATTGTGATCTCTTCCGCCATCTGCGGAATTCTCTCGCTCTTTGCAGGCGCGGTGGGCTACTCGATAACTGCGGGAGTTCTTGGAGGCGCAACAACTATCGCGTCTGTGCTCACTCAGACTCTCCATTGCGTCAAAGCGCAGGGATGGCAAGACCGAATGAAGGCAGAGCTCGAAGGAATCCGACTTCAATTCATATATGAGCACGGGGGAGTGCCGACACCGGAAGCACTTGCCGACTTAGCAAAGCAGCGACGGGACTTGGTTTCCCAGATGTCGAAGGAGTGGGAAAAAATTCTAAACTCTCAGGGCGGAGGGTTCAACTTCCGGCTACAAAGAGGAAAAAAGGGTTCAAAAGAGACCCAGGAGTAGGCTGGCCTCGGTGCTGCAAACTTTGGCCTTCGAGCACGTCGATCTCGATGCAGGCTATGCGCCCAGATATTTGGGGTTGTGAATTATGGCTATCCACACACTCTCAGACCTTGAGGACTACCCTGAAGTCGCTAAAGCCCTTGGTGAAATGATTATCGCGTGGGCTCGTATGGACGCAGCCTTGATTGGTGCCCTGACTCGCATATCTGGCGCGAGCCTCGACCAGATGCAGCGTGGTTTCCACCACCTTCCTACATTTGACACCCGCATCAGATTTATTCGATCGCTCATAGCCGACGCGCAAATTGACGGTTTTGATAAGGAAAAGATCGATAAATGTGTTGAGAAGATAGGAAAGCTTGCGAGCGCTCGAAACCATTGGGTACACGGCGATTGGTGCAACGACTCCGAATTGAACCTTCCCGTCATCTTTGACCATCGCACCAAACAATCGGGTGCGACGAAAAAGCCCGTTCGAGCAGCTGACATCAAGAACCATGTTGGCTCGGTACATGATCGAGCTGGGGAGCTTGAAGATCTGGTCAAGTTTCAAGAATTAGTCGACGCTCAGCCGTCCCGAACGTGAGACCAATTCCTGCGGAGACAGCCGGGATTGCTTAGTTGCGCCCGCAATAACGGTGTTGAGATAGCTCGTAGCTCGTAGGATGGGTTGAGCCCTTACGAAACCCATCTCTTCCCGATTACCGCCCTCCGTAGTTGCCGCCACCGTCCGATTGATCGCCGCCTAATCGGCCGTCTAGCTGTTTGGCCGCGTGTTGATCGAGCGACAACAGCGCCTGGTCGCGCCTGCGATGATCCGTTAGCTACGACAACTTCCATTGCGCAAGGTTATGGCAATGAAGAAGCATCGACTCGGAGCGTCACCAGGAAACAAGCTCGTAGGATGGGTTGGGGAAAGGCTTTGCTGCACATCTTGAAGCCACGCGGGTTCGCAGCGCGAGGGCAGTCGAGTTTCGATCGAACGAGACTATGCCAGAGGACTTAGCGAAGGAGTGAAGGCGCAAGCCGTATGGAGGCCCATCAAGAGATAACGGGGTGGTGCATTGTCTAGCCTTTGTTATTTTCAGCTCCGCACGTGGCTTCAATTTCCTCGTCCAAAAACTTTCTAATTTCCTCGTCGTCCAAGAGCCCTAAGTATTTGCTCGCACTATTGCACTTCTCCCGCTCGACCTGATCCGTCATATCAAACACTACCCCAACAAACTCCCAAAGGGAGGGGGTGTCCTTCTGAGCTGCCGCTACATAATCGTGGGCCACCGACCAATACCCCCTTATCCAATGGTGAAACCCAAAGTGCGCTGCTTCCGCGGTTATCTGATCTCCCTGTAAAAAGAATCCAACTTGATCAAAGAAATCAAAGAGACTGTTTAGATCGGGGGATCCTTTGCTGGCCCTATTTCCCTTGCCAGTTTTCAAGAACTTCGCGGCTTTGCACCTTATGGCCTGCGTCTCCGTGTCGTGAAACTCATCGGTGAATTTCACCAGCAATGTCGGGTCGTACGTCCGCTTCCGATACTCCGCACGCATTTGGAACAGAAGCAGCAGAATCGCGAGGATCAACACTCCCCACACGAGTACATTGGTAGGACTCAATCCTGCTTTAATATTTGTTGCTGCAAAGCCTGCGATGACAAACCCGCTGGCTAAGAGTACCGGCGATCCTGATGCGATTGCGCGCCGGGCACGATGTGACAACACTGAATTCGAAGATACCATAATAACTCCTCTCAAAATCACTTCAATAAGAACCGAGTGGGCCGAGCCACCGCCTTAGCGAAGCCCGCTAATCGTCGTGTGACTAGCCCCGAACGTCCGCGCGATATCCTTCAACGGCTCGCCGCGCTAGCGCTTCCCGTTGCTGATCCCGATTGAGCGCTGCAGATCTGCCCATGTGCACACCGCGCGCTTGGGCTCGCGTCCGTCCTTCGCTGGTGCGAGCCTTAATCAACTCTCGCTCGCATTCAGCTAGCCCACCTAGCACCGTCAGCATCAGCCTCCCGTGCGGCGTGGTCGTATCCGCCCAGGTGCCGGCAAGGCTCTTGAATCCAGCACCGGCCTTGCTGATCGTATCAAGCATGTTGAGAAAGTCGCGCGTGCTTCGCGCCGGCCGGTCGAGCCGAGCCGCTATACGGCATAATGTTGCCGATTTTGATCTCGGCATCGCTCGCGCCGAGATCATATTTCTTCTGAGCAAGAGCGCCGGTGTTGCTGGCGGCCAAAGGAAAATTGCGGTTGAAAGCGCCGCAACTCGTCGTGCGACGAAGGACATTTCGCTTCCCCTGCAATGAACAATGAAATTGTCTTTGGTATTCGCAGCCTCTTGTCGACCGCGCGTGGGCAGTTAATACCCTTCTCGAGGTTTTGTCGATCCGAAAATACAACCGATGCGCGGCAACCTAAAGAATTGCGGTGACGGTGCTGTCACTGCAATCAAGACGGACATCGTTTTCCTACACGTCGGGCCGCGCTAGGTGTAGTATGCGGGTTTCAGACTTATACCTTGAGGCGCAAATGAAGAGGCGCGAGTTCATCACGCTTGCAGGTGGTCTGACCATGTGGCCGCTTGCGGTGCAGGGTCAGAAACCCGCAAAAACGTGGCGGCTTGGCTATGTCGGCACGGGTGGGCTCGGCGATCAACTGTTTGGAGAGTTCACGAAAAAGCTGGAGTCACTCGGTTACGTTGAAGCGAAGAGCATATTTGTAGCTCGCTCTATTGTGCCGCCGGATGCAAAAACAATTGAGGCTGCGGTCGCGAAACTGCTTTCTGAAATTGATATCCTTGTTATTTGGGGAACGGTCGGTGGAGTAGTCGCAAAGCGCCTGAGCCAAACGACCCCCACCGTGTTTCTGTCGGTTGGCGCTCCCGTTGACATCGGACTAGTTCAAAGTCTTTCGCATCCCGGCGGAAACATGACCGGCGTTTCGTTTGAAGCTGCGATCGATACCTATGCGAAGCGACTGCAGATGCTGAAGGAGATCGTGCCGGCACTTAGGACGATTGCCGTCTTGGCGGCAGAGGGCGATCCAAACGTTACGTTCGCTATGCGATCCTTGGAGCAGGCTGCCTCTGGTATGCACCTCGAACTGACCACGATTTATGTGACGACCGCAGATGATTTGCCGGCCGCGTTTGATCAGATAAGGCAAGCCAACGTCGACGGTCTAATCGTCATTGCCGGCTTGCTCACTTCCATAAACGCAAAAACCATTGCGGAGCTCTCTCTCGCCCATCGCTTACCTAACTGCCACGGGTTTCGGGAAACCGTTGTTGCAGGTGGTTTGATAAGCCTGGGACCTGACCTCTTCGCGATTGCAAGGCAAGGTGCCGTTTATGTCGATAGGATAATTCGGGGCGCTAAGCCTGCTGACCTGCCAGTCGAACAACCAGATCGATACGAGATTTATATCAATCTCAAAACAGCTAAAGTACTGGGACTTGAAATTCCGGCCTACCTGCTTGCGGGCGCCGACAAGGTGATCGAGTAAGGCTCCGCAACATCTCGTGTTGGCCGATCATTGATTGCGGTGAGGGTGCACTCAATTTGCGCCGTCCGGGATTCGACGTGGATCGCGACGACAAATAGTTTGAATGCTGATAACCAATAAACCCGTGGCGGCTACGAGATGTTCAAGTTCGTATGATAGGTTGAGCCCTCGCGAAACCCATCTCTTCCCGATGTCAGCAACTATAGCTTCCGTTGCGCCAAGTTCACGATGACGAAGATGCATCCGTCCGGAACGAAGTTGCGGTGATCCACCGTCATGAGGACGCCACCAGGAAACAAGTGCGATGGGTTTCGCAAGTGCTCGACCCATCCTACGTGCTCATGATCTCCGTTTGGGTGCACCGGGCCGAGCCAAAACACTCGGCAGTGTGTATGATGGTCGACGGAAACGTGGAGGAGCAGCGGAGCATGCTGACTTTTCTTGCATTCATCGGGACGTCGATCATCGTCATCGTCACGCCGGGGCCCGACACGGCCACGACAATTCGCAACACCCTTTTGGCGGGGCGGACTGGCGGGATTTGCACAGCGGCTGGCATCGCTGTTGGACAGACGATCTGGGCCCTGGCGACCAGCGTCGGCCTTGCTGCTCTCCTGGTGGCTTCGGCGTCACTGTTTCTTGCGATCAAGTATTTGGGAGCCGCTTATCTCATCTACCTGGGCATCATTGCGTTGTACGAAGCCCTTTGGCCGCCGGAGCAAGGTTCTGACATCGCGGTGGAGAACCGCTTGCACGGCCGCGTCAGCCCTTGGATGGCCTTCAGGCAGGGGATGATCAGCGATCTCGGCAATCCCAAGATGGCTGTTTTCTTCACAAGCCTGCTTCCGCAGTTCGCGCCGACAGGCGGTTCGACCTTTGCGACACTGCTCGCTCTTGGAATTGTCTTTGCGGGGATGACCTTCGTCTGGCTCGCAGTTTACGCCGCAGCGATCCACAAGGTGCGGCATGCGCTGCAACGGCCAACCGTACGTCGCCTCGTGGAGGGCGTGACTGGAACTGTCCTGATTGCTTTGGGTTTGCGTATCGCCACCGAGCAGCGGTGAAGAGCCCTCCATCTGCCTACTTGCACTCAAAACTCTCCGCGCTCTCCGGATCGCCTTGGCCCTTGTACTGCGCGTGTTGCGGATAGGCGCAAAGCGGCCGACTGCGGCCGGGGAAGGCTCGTCCCGTCGCGACCACCGCATCGGGTGCCTTGCCGTCTTCCACCCAATTCACGACCGCGCTGAGGAGATCGAAACGATCGAGCGTTGCGCCGCTCGAGCAGTGACCCATGCCGGGCACCAGGAAGGCTCGGCTCGATTTCTCCCGCACCATCTCCATGCCGCCGGAATCCGCCGCCATGCGCTCGTAGTAATTCACGGTGTCTTCAGCCGAGAACCAGGGATCGCTCACGCCGTGGTAAAACAGCAGCTTGCCGCCATGGCCGAAGTAGCTCGAAAGGTTGGTCCAGTAGGCGGTGTTGCTGAGGCGATCGAGCCCGCTCGCGTTGACCCGGTCTTCGAGTTGATCGACATCGATGCTGTCCCAAACAGGCGGTCCGACCGGGCTGCGCGCGCCAGATGTCAGGATGCCGGGAATGGCAACGCCTTCGGCTGCGACGCCGCTGTCCCACGGGAACGGCGGGTAGACCTGCGCGCCGCGTGAATTCTTCGGTCCGGCAAAAGCTTTCCGGAGGGCATCGACCTGCGGCGGCGCCAGGCAAGAATCTGTCTTGCCATCTGTCTTGCCATCCGTCTTGTCGCCCGTGCAGGTGAGGACCGCGGGATCGAATTGACAGGCCTTGCGGTCGAAGATCAGGCCATCCTTGACGCCGTCTCTGGCGTCGCAGGCCTCGAGGATCGCGTTCGTGATCAGCTTTCGCTCGCCCGCGGAAAAAGTCTTGGCGGGCTCCGGCTTGCCGGACCCATCTTTCGGCGCGACCTGGCTGAAGGCAGCGTTGGCCCAGGCGAGACCGATATTGGAGTTGCCGGTGCGCATCGCAGGCGCGCCGGCGACGATGCCGTCGAATTGTTCGGGATAGCGCGCCGACGCCAGCATGCCCTCGCGGCCCCCGGTCGAGCACCCCGTAAAATAGGAACGTTTGGCGGGCTGGCCATAGTAATGCGCGACGATCGCCTTGGCGGCAATCGTCACCTTGCCGACGGATGAATTGGCGAAGTTGAGCGCGGCTTCCTGATCCTTCAGGAACGAGGCATCGAACACCGCGCCCTGATGACCGCTATCGGTCGAGACCACGGCAAAGCCGCGCGCCAGCGCCGGCACCTCGCCGGCCGCCTGGTAACCCAGCGGCGGCCGGATCGAGCCGTTCAAACCGCCGCCGCCCTGAAACAAGAACCGGCCGTTCCAGCGATCGGGCAGGGCGACGGCAAAGCCGATCGCGTAGGATTTGCCCTCGACCCCCACGCGCTGATCGATCACGCCATCCGCGCGGCAGTTCGGCGGCAGCGCCACCGATACGGTGGCCGGCGCCGGCGGCGACGGCTGCACGGTTCCCGGCGGCGCCTCCGGCACCATTTCGGCCTTGGTGATCAATGTCGTCGATCCCGGCATCTTCCAGCCGGTCAGGTCGGCGCATTTGAGTGCAGGTGATATGTTGGCTGAATCGTCGGCGCTTGCCGGCGGGATCGCAACGACCATGATGGCCGCGACCAGAGCCAGGCAAGCCATCGCACCATCAAGCGCCACATTGCTTTTTCGCTGCATTGTTCTTCCCTGCCGTTTTCTGATTTTTATTGCGGTGCATTGAACTCACGCTGACCGCCGGACGATGTGGTGCACCGACACTGAACTATCTTGTGTCATTCGGCAGGTGCAGTCCAGCGGCGCAGGCTTTCAACCGCGCTCGCCGTTCGCTCCTTGCGGCGGCATGAGTGAGTTGGGTGCATTGTCACCCAAACGCGTGGAGCTTAGCGCACAGTCGGCGCAATCTAGGGGCCAGGCCCGGATTGCTTCTCTTTCGCCGTCGCTCTTCGAGCTATGGCGGACAAGCCGCTCGCAATGACGTGTTGAGAGTGTGCGCCGATCTATCACCGTCATCCCTGAGAAGCCCGCCTTAGGCGGGCGTCTCAAAGGATGGGGTGCAACCAAGGCGCTCGCCAAGCTACTTTAATATACGATGGCCTGCCTCAAATCGCCTTCGCCTTCTTCAGCGCATCGAGATCGCGCCGCACGCCGGTCAGGCCGTCGTGGTTGTAGCGGATCAGAATCCGCTCGGCGCTGAGATACGACAGCGCCGGGTTGCGGAAGCCGTTGTTGAACTTCGCCGCATCCGCGGGGTCGAAGCCGTAGTCGGGCGCGAGCTTGGTGAGGATCGCCACTGACGCCGTCACCGCCGGGCCTGTGAAGATGTAGTCCGCATCCGACAGATTGTGGATCACGGTCTCGGCCGAGAGGTTGCCGATTTTGGCGGCGAGGAAGTCGATGTTGTCGGTGGTGCGTGCCGGCGGCAGGCGGAAATGGCCGTCAGCATCCTTCACCAGATAGCCGCGTGCGATCGGGTCGACATGGGCAATGATCGCCGCAGCGCGCAGCCAGTTCACCGCCATGTATTCCTTGCCGAGCGTCGGCGCGGTGTGGGCTGAGGCCTGGATCACGATGAACGGCGCGGGCAGGTCGCGCGCCATGGATTCAGCGACGCCGAGAATGTGATGGGCGCCGGTGCGGCTGTCGCCCTTGGCGCCATCCGCGTCGGTCTCGCCATTGCCGCCGAAGTTGAACTCGGCGAACTCGCTGCCGTCGGCATTCCACTGGAACACGATCGGCTTGGCCCAGTCGTGCAACATCGGGGCGGCGATGATGGCGTCGTTGTTCATGACGAGATCGGAGCGGTTGACCGCGTCGCGCGAACTCGGCAGCGGCGCCACCCGCGGCAGACCGTCCTCGCCGGTCAGGCCAAC